>NZ_OZ409840.1:0-4472500 GCF_979258185.1 Stenotrophomonas sp. AC248
GCGCCCCTTCCATGGACGCATCACTGCTGTCGAACGCATCGGCAGCAATGGCGGGCTGGCGCGCTATCGCCTGCGCCTGCAGCCCTGGCTGGCGTTCCTGGGCCAGCGCGTGGACAGCTACGTGTTCCATGACGCCAGCGTGGTCGACATCGTCGAAAACGTCTTCGCCGACTACAGCGGCCTGGTCCCGGCATGGCGCTGGGACCTGACCAATCGCAGCCTCTACGCCAGGCGCAGCCTGACCACGCAGTATCAGGAAACCGACCTGGCCTTCGTGCAGCGCCTGCTGGCCGAAGAGGGCATCTATTACTGGTTCGAGCATGCGGGCGAGCCGGCCAGTGCGTCGTTGGGTGCGCATACCTTGGTACTGGCCGACCACCAGCATGCGGCCGCGCAGCTGGGGCCGGTTCGCTTCCATCGCGGGGATGCGTCCGAACGCTCTGACAGCGTGCAGCAGTGGTCGGTGTCGAAACGTTGGTGTACTGCGAAGGTGACCCGTACTACCTGGGACCATCGCAGTCTTGAACTGCGGCACGCCAGTGCCGAAGCACTGACGCCCTATGAGGGCATCGGTGAGGACGCCGACACCTGTGGCCCGTACGGCTGGCAGGACAACACCCGTGGCCAGCGCCGCGCCCAACAGCATCTGGATGCGCTGCGCGTGCGCGCGCACACGATTGAAGGGCAGGGCAAGTGGCGGCGGCTCACCCCCGGGGCGCAGTTCCAGTTGGGCCAGCATCCGGGCGTGGATGCCGGCACCGCCTTCCTGTGCCTGTCGGTGCAGCACCAGGCGCGCAACAACTTCGAGGCCGATGTGTTCGACGCACTGGAGCAGCAGCTTGGGCCGGCCGCGCAGGCGCCACTCAGCTTGCCGGGCGCTTTGACGGGCTTGTCCGTGACCAACACCGCGCCGGACCTCACCACCACCTTCTACGACAACCGCTTCGTCGCTATCCCGGCCGACGTGGTGTACCGCCCGCAGACCGAGGACGGCCACGGCACGCGTTTGCATCCGCGCCCGTCGATCACCGGCACGCTCAGCGCCATCGTGGTCAGCGACGGCGAGCCGCTGCAGTCCGATCGCGACCACCGGATCAAGGTGCAGTTCCCGTGGCAGCGCGGCGGTACATCGAGCACCGGCTTGGCCCATCCCGGCGGTGACGACAACGCCCCGGCCAACGGCGGTGCCTGGACCTGGGTGCGCGTGATGACCCCCTGGGCCGGCGACAACTGGGGCGGCGTGGTGCTGCCCCGTCGCGGCCAGGAAGTGCTGGTGGCCTTCCTTGAGGGTGACATCGATCGCCCGGTCGTGGTCGGCGCGGTGTACAACGGCCGCGGCCAGACCGACGCGGCCCATAACCAGGTCGCCAGCGGCGGTGCCAACGCCACCGGCAATGCGCCGGCGTGGTTCCACGGCAACGAGCACGCTGCTGTCTACACCGGCTTCAAGAGCCAGGCGCTGGCCGACAGCCAGGGCGGGCAGGGCGGTTACCAGCAGATGCGCCTGGATGACACGCCCGGCCAGGGCCGCGCGCAGCTTTCCACCACCCAGCACGCCACCACGCTGACACTGGGTCACCTGAAGGGCGGCGAAGACAACGTGCGCGAAACCGAGCGCGGCTTCGGCGCGGAACTTTCCACGCAGGCCTTCGGGTCCCTGCGTGCCGGGCAAGGCTTGCTGCTCAGCACCGAGCCTGGCGAACTCCAGCTGGCCGCCAACCAGGCACTGACCCAACTGCAGGAAAGTGCCGAGCTGCTGCAATCGCTCAACGAATCGGCAGTGAACCAGCAGGCGCAACTCCCCGAGGAACCGACCAAGTTGCAGGCCCACGACGCGCTGGAACAACTGCAGGAAAGCCTGCGCGCCACCCAGAGCGGCAGCGCAGCGGGCAGCATCAGCGGCGGCGACGGCGATGCCCCGGGCTGGGACAAGCCGGTGCTGATGGGCAGCGGCGTGGCCGGTGTGATGAGCCTGACCCCGGCTGATCAGGTCTGGGTCAGCGGCACGCACACCACGCTGGCCTCGGGCGTGGCGCTGAACTGGCTGAGCCAGGGCTCGATCACGATGGCGGTGGCCGGCGGGCTGGTCCTGTACACCGCCGGCGCCGAGCCGAAACCCGAAAGTCCGAATCAGGAACGTGGGATTGCGCTGCACGCCGCGCAGGGCAAGGTCAGTGCGCGCGCGCACAAGAACCAGGCAATCCTGGCGGCCAAGACCAACGTGAAGATCGCCAGTACCCAGGCCGATGTGCAGCTCTCGGCGCCAAGCAAGCATTTGCTGGCGACGGCGGCCGGTGCTTACATCCGGATCGAGGGCGACAACATCGAGCTGGGCGCGCCCGGGAAGGTGGAGTTCAAGGGGGCGCAGCGGGAATGGGCAGACGCCGCATCAGAGGCCTGCGAAGTTGACATCAGTGCCGGCCAGCTTGGTGGCTGCGAATTCAAGGACAATGTCGGATGACCCGGGAAGGCGAACGATCAACCGATCGGTCTGAGGCAAGGGCAATCGCAGATACCTGCTACTTGCTGCGCCACGCCGAGCATGAGGCAGGCCAACTGTATGTAGTCCTCGATGCCACTGTTGGAACCAGCTCCCTCTTCCATGCCAGGCCAAAGGAAGAGCGGTTGGAGATCCGCGTTGAGGGCTTCGGTAAGGCGGCGCTTCACATACTGATGGTTGGTTCCGGTCAGGAAGAAATGCTCAGAGCGTCGGTTGAGCAGTACCGGCTGGCACGAAGGGAGCACCGTCGATCCCAAGTAGCTGCATGGGTCAACACGCCACTGGGTATCGATCACGTGGGTATGACGCTGCGTAGGCTGCTGGAGAACGAGAAGCGCAGTGGCTCGAAGGACCCCGTGCGATGCCTTGACTCCATGTCAATTCCGCACTGGCCCCACGCATTGTCCGAGCAGCAGCGACACATGCTCTCGCGCTCACTGCCAATGATTGCGTGCCTGAGCCTCAACGCAGACCTCAGCTGGATATTGCTGCCCGATGTCGACAAAGATTCGCTGCAGATGCATGCGCGCGGCGCAATGAAGCAGCACAGCGTCTCACTCGTGAACGAGGCCGCCAAGGTGCTGCAGCGAATTGGCGTGCACGATATTGATCTTGAAAGAGCTCACCTCTTTGCAGAATCCATCAATGCAAATGTGCGCAGACGCAACATCCTGGATCGAACGATCCTGTTGGCGCACGACATGCTTCTGGATTGCGATTTTCATTCGTCGCCGACCATCAGACTACTGCTTGACGAGACACCGGAGCACGAGATGGCGTTGGCACAGAAGATCGGCGAGCTGGGTGAGTTGGAGTTGGAACGCATCAGGGACGAAATGTCTGGCCAGCAGGGAGCACGCTGAAGTGTGGTCGATGAAAAACAAGATAGCCGCGTCAGCCGTTAAATCGGTATCGCCGTGCGAACAGGGAAGCTGCAAGAACTGCGACAAACCAGGTCTGCTTGTTCATCCTTTCCGCTACTCCGCGTTCTGCAGCGATGAAGAATCAATCCTGGAGAGGATCCCGGCGCTTAGACCGTCGTCGGGTGACTCGCTCCCGGAGCTGACTCAAAGCAAGTATGCGCTACGAATGATGAGAGAGGGATACATCTATGTCGTACTTGTGCGCAACGGCCTGAAGTACATCGATAGCTACTATGTGAGACCCAGTGGCCGCTTGATGCGATTCCGGGAGACGCCGCCAGAACGGAAGACATCCGATATGGCGTGTCAGAGAATGGCCAACTCGCCGAACGCACTGATGGTCGCCATCGATGCGCCAGAAGAAGTCAGCATGACCTACTGGTTGTTCACCCCGGATCCGTTGTCCAACAATAAGGAACAGGAGCTGTTGTCAACGGCCGAGGAGCTTCTTTCATCCGGGTCTCTGCAAGGGTTCAGTCCTCAAAAATGGATCAACCAGCGGGAAAGCGAGCAGTACATGTTGTCCCCTGCAACGATCTCGTACTTTGTACTTGAGTACATGGTTGCGAGTCAGATTGCGGGCTATTCGGTTGGCCAAGTCCCGATGATCAGAGCACTTGACGAACAGCCCTTTCCTGCTTTGTGCGACTCGCAGGATCCACCGCTGCCACCGGCTTTCACGGCGGATCAGCTTGGGCCGTTCTATCAGTCTCGACTGAACGCTTCTCTGCCAGTGCTCAGGGAATCAGTTGAAATGCTTCGAAGTCAGGATGGGCTAGGGATTGCTCTCCAAGATCCAATTGGCATCACTCAAGAGCTGAACGCGTGGCGGAATCGGGCCATGGAGGGACTTGAGGAGTGGATGCATACCGTTGATAAGTTCGGCGTGGACAATCAATGGAAGTATCTAGCCGCACGTCAGTACGCTGACATTCGGGAGGGTGTACTCGCTGGGCGCATACGAGTGGCAGAGAAAAATGCTGTCGATGCGTCAAACCATCATATAGATCAGACGCTGCGAGAGCTGGAGGCGCTGAGGGGACAGCAAGGCACACTAGATCCAGGCGCTGTAATTGAAGCTGGCAAGATGATGCGTGACCAAGATCCACTTGGGATCCGCAGAGCTGCCATTGAAGAAGCGCGAATCAAGACGCTTGAGAGCTTCAAGAGAATGGAATTAGCGCTTGATGGCAACCAAAACTCGATCCTTTGGGAATTCGAGACCCTTGCCGGTCCCTGCGAAGTGGCCATGAGATTGCGCGCCTCGGATCACCTGCTCTGGCTCGCGACCACCATGTTCAAGGCAGCATTGCGCTTCTACGACAAGAATGACTTGACCTATGGCTGGGCATTCGCGGTGCAGATTGGATTGTCCACCAACGGCATGGAGGCTGATGAGACGTCGAGTCAGGTCATAGATGAGTGGTGGAGTGAGCTTGGCGCGCGCAGAGCGAAGAATGAGCATTCGGATGAACTGAACTTCGCCTGGCGGGTCTTCACGCTCAATCAGATTTCGCTGGAAGAGCATGTTACGGCTGCTCTTGCAGATCAAAGCGCCCTCCAGGATGAGGAGGAGGTCTGGGAGACAATTGCAGCGACCAATGAGGCTGCCGGCAAGGCGGTAGAACTATTCGACAAGGCAAATGCAGCTCTTCGGGCGTGTGAAGAAGCGGGCCAGGTTGCATGGTTCAAGCGTAGTCTGCTCGGCGTCTCAATGTCGTGGTACGCGCAATGGGGACGTGTTCTTTACAGAACGGCAACAACCTCAAAGTTTGATCAGGTATACATGAATGTGCTGATCAAGCTGATGCAGTTGCGGATGGGAGCCAGTGGTCAACATGTTCCAGTTGAGGGACACCTTTTTAGCGCTTCACCCGGGCTTTCCGCACAGTTCTGGCGGGGACAAATGACCAAGGCGATTCGCAGAGGCGTAGAGGCCGAGCTCTCCAAAGGGCGTGCCGGTGGTGTGTATCGAGCTCGAGTCATGTTGATGGCATCAGCATTTGAATCAGTCAACCTAATCGTCAAGGGCAGACGATTGAGCGCAAACGACGTTACGTTGAGGGAGGGGGCGGAGTTCATCGCATCAGGGGTCGCTCTCACTGGTGGTGTGTTGGCCCTGCTGGAGGAGGCGTCGAGCTGGATAAGAAGCGGCTACGGGCCACGATCCTTGATGGGCGGGCAGTTTCAAGTATGGGGTGGGAGACTAGGCATCTACGGCGGCTTCCTTTCGGGGAGCGCTGGTATTGCAATGGCTGTTCTGGACGCGGGGTCGCTCAATGAACGGTTGAGGAAGGAAGATTACGCTCTGGCTGCCGCGTATGGCGCGAGATCCATTGTCTCAGGAACCGCTGCCTTGCTCGGGATCACCATCAGCTTCGCGGGGGCTGCGCCATTTCTCCACGCTCTAATGGTGAATTCGCGCGTGGGCTACATGCGTACCATTCTTAGTATTTCTAGTAGCTTGGCGGCGAGGTTGTACGCACGGCAAGCGCTTATTCTAATGCTTAGGGTGTGGGGGGCTCGCCTTGGTTGGGCCGCAGTCGCACTAACGGTTGTAATTACTTTTATGAGTCTTGATGATTTCAAAATTTGGTGCGAGAAGAGCATTTTCAGAATTGATAAGAAGGGCAGGGGCTACCCCAATAAGGAAGCAGAGATCCTAGCGATTTTGCGTCTAACAAATAATGACGAAGAGTAGAAATGTATCTTCTTGAGATGCTGTACTGGAAATCGAAGACGTCTGAAGATGTCGCCTCGTCGCTTCGCACGGTGGAGCGGGAGGGCGCGGGTTACCCCAATATCGGGCAAAGAGCTGAAGTGCCGCCAGCTGACGGATTCGCGTTTTTTAGTGTTGGCGAGAACTTCATTGACGTTCAGGGTGCTTGGCAGGAAGACAAGCGTGGATTGGTTACGTTCCTGTTCCTTGGTGTGATGGTCGTGCTCCAGTACTACTTTCTCATAGGAGCCGTCGTCCCAGGAGCCAGGAGTCTTGCCTCCGGATTTGGCGCTCTTGGCAACCCCTTGCGTGCCGATGGGTATATATTCATATCCATTATAATATTGATGTGGGCATTCGCTAATATTATATTCTTTAGAACATGTTGGCGGTGGATCCGTCTGGAGATATTTGTCCAGCGCAGAATAATTGCGAGATTCAATAGGGTTACTCGGCAGGTGTATATCAACAGGCCAGCTTATGCAGGGGGGCTCGTGACGCTGCCTTGGGATGCCACCATTGCCGAAGCATCTGGTGGCGATGCTGCTTCTCCGGCCGGTGGGACACTCGCAATGGTCTGGCCAGCCAGCTACAGCGGTTCTGGTTTTGACGACTACTGTCTGATTGGTGGGACCCTCCCAGATCGCGCCAGTGCAGAGGCACTGTGGGAGTACATTCGGCTGTTCATGGAGGAAGGGCCAGACGCGGTACCTCGTCCCGCGCGTCTGAGATCTACATTCCCCTGGCCGTGGGATTCGGTCCGCTCCACATTGAGTTTCCTTGTCCCGTCATGGCGCACAGGCGACAAGGGGCTTTTGCTCACGTTCGCGCTGATCTTGTCGCCCCTGCTGCTGCTCCACAGCATCTGCCATTGGCTCTCGCTGCTTCTGTGCTGGCCTACATGGTGGCCCAGGATCATTCGTCGCGCCGGACTGCCCGGTGCGCCCGTGCCGAAGCTGACTACTGCAGATGACTACGGCCCGGAGATGGCCGCGAAGCTCAGAGCGTCGGCGCTCAAGGTCGTCGACAACAACAGTGCTTCATCAGGACCCTAGCTTCGCTTTGGGTGAGATGGCTAGAGCGCACCTTCTCACTGCAAATGAAGGACGGATCTACAGGGAAGGTATAACTCGACCATCAACGGCGGAAGGCCAGTTTTGTGAAAGAAATTGTTGCAAACGAGTCTGTTGAGTTGGTTGACTTCTCATCCCCTGTTCGTGGGCGGGAGGGGGTCATGTACCCATTGAAACACTGGCGTCCAGAGGAGGTGGATCTCGACTTTGTCATGGACATCGGTGAGGGAGAGCTTGTCGTTGCGCCTAACCTGACAATGCTCTCTGGAGCCAAGGGTGGCGCTCTCTGGATGATTGGTGTCATTTTACTGGTTGATGCTGTTTTTATGCACATAATGATCAAGTTCATTGCGCTGCATAATGACTACGTAGCAGCCGCTATCCCTGGTGCGTTTATCTGCATAAGCATTCCATTTTGTATATGGATACTAAGTTCCATCAGATACAAAAGTCGCATTGAGCCAGTGCTGTTCAATCGGGAAGACGGGACGGTACAGCACTACGGTGCTGACCGTGTCACAACGTTGGATTGGGTAAATCTGAAGCCTTTCATACGCATCGTGCGGGCCGTTGGAACGGCAGGTGGTGCTCAGGTACAACTGCTCATCCTCGCGGAGTTTGACAGCACCTCGCGCAGGGTTGGAAGGGAGGTTGTAGTAGGCCGAGGGGACGTTGTCAGTGCTGGTTCGCTGAGATACGGGTTCCTTGAGGCATACATGGGCAAAACTCTTGAAGCGCTACCCGCGTTCCGATTGGCGTCGCTTCATATGAGCTGGATGCAGCGCATCGCGTCAAGCATCTGGATGGTCCCCGCGTTGGGTGCCAGCTGGCTTGGGGAGAGACCTTGGTCAGGCTGGATAGCGCTGGGCACCATCATCAACACCGTTATTGCGCTTCCTCTGCTGGCTGCTGAGATTGTGGCTGCAAAGATCTCGCTTGGACCCCACGGTGAAGCCGCGTTGGGGCCTTGGAAAAAGCGATTCGCAGCGCTTCCGGAGGAGTCCAAGCTGCGGACACTTGCGCGTCATCGCGGTGGCATGTTCGCACCGGCCAGACGCTGGCTGTTCGCTTCGATAGCGATCGGATGTGTGTTCTGGCTGGCCGTAGGTGCGTTCTGGGTGATGCTGATCACCTCTAAAACGTCCTAGAACCATTTGGAGCATGTTGAGGACCATGACGCATGCCGCGATTAAGACATCGGGTACGCGGCACCGGTTGCACCGTCCAGGCCTCGTTCAATGGCACCTATCGGAACCGGCACTTTGCCGCCGGGTCCGACGGATTGAACGCGGCGAGCGGCAGTGCAGCGTAGGCAGGGGCCGGTGCGATTGCGTCGTTTGGGGGGAGAGCAGCCGGGCAGAGCCCGGCGCTACAGAACCTTGATCAGCACTTTTCCTTGCGCCCCATCAGCCGGCCCACGCGCGACGGTTCATCGCACTTGGGCTTCGGCGGCGGCGGCGCTACCGCAGCCGCACGGGCCCGTTGCAGTTGCTGCACCTTCGCGCGGATCTGCGGCATCGCCGCCATCGCGGCTTTCTCGCCTTCCAGGATCGCGTAGCCGCGCTGGCTGAAATCGGCTGCGCCGATCTCCAGCACCTTGGGGCGGATGATGATGTCCGCGCGGGCCAGTTCCTGCTCGCCCAGGCGCTGGCCCATGATCGAGATGGACTGGTTGACGATGCCCAGCATCCCGGTCGGCGACTTGCCGCTGGCCTTGCTGGAAATGTCCACGGCGATGACGAAGTCCGCGCCCAGCTGGCGCGCGGCATCCACCGGCACCGGGCTGACCACGCCGCCGTCGACGAAGCTGTTCTTGCCGATCTTCACCGGCTCGAATACGCCGGGGATGCTGCTGGACGCACGTACCGCCTGGCCCACGTTGCCGCGCACGAACACGGCGCGGTCGCCGGTGTCCAGGTTGGTGGCCACGGCCGCGAACGGCTTCTGCAGTTTTTCGGCGGGGCGGTTGCCCACCTGCGCGTTCACGTAGTCCTGCAGCTTCTGGCCCTGCACCAGGCCGCCGGAGAACAGGCGCACGTCGCGGATGCTGGCTTCGTCCAGGGCCACGGCCTTGGACTGCATCTGGAACGCGTCCATGCCGCTGGCGTACAACGCGCCGACCACGCTGCCGGCGCTGGTGCCGGCCACCACCACCGGCTCGAAGCCGTTGGCTTCCAGCATCTTGATCACGCCGATATGCGCAAAGCCCTTGGCCGCGCCGCCGCCCAGGGCGATGCCGATCTTGACCGGCTTGGCCTGCACCACCGGGGTGGCCACCGGTGGCGGGGTCGGGCGCACGGGGTCACCGCCGCAGCCGGCGAGCAGGCCGAGAGCGGCAACAGACAGCGTCAGGCGAATACGGTGCAGTGATTTCATCGGCGTGGCAGAAAGTGAATGGGCATCGAGGGCGTCAGCATACCGGTACTGCCGGCCGTTGGTCGGCAATGGCAGGGCGCCGGTTTATATCGGGTTGCCGGCCACCGGCCAGCCCCCTCAGAACCGGTTGTCGCCGTCCAGGATCCGGCCGATGCCGCCCAGCACCGAACCCTCGCCACGGCTCTGCCCGCCGGCCTGGGGCGCGGCCATCCACATGCGCCCGGCCAGGCGCGAGAACGGCAGCGACTGCAGCCACACCTTGCCCGGGCCGGTCAGTGTGGCCAGGAACACGCCTTCGCCGCCGAACACCATGCTCTTGATGCCGGCCACGCGGCGCACGTCCATGTCCACGCTGGCGTGGTAGGCCACGATGCAGCCGGTGTCCACGTCCAGCCGCTGGCCGGCGGCCAGTTCCCGCTCTACCACGCAGCCGCCGGCATGCACGAACACCCAGCCGTCGCCCTCCAGCTTCTGCATGATGAAGCCCTCGCCGCCGAACAGGCCGGTCATGATCTTGCGCTGGAACTGCACGCCGATCTGCACGCCGCGCGCGCCGGCCAGGAAGCTGTCCTTCTGGCAGATCAGGCGGCCGCCGTGCTGGTCCAGCTTCATCGGCAGCACCGTGCCGGGGTAGGGCGCGGCGAAGGCGACCTTGGCCTTGCCCTGGCCGGTGTGCGTGTACAGGGTGGCGAACAGGCTTTCACCGGTGAGCACGCGCTTTCCGGCGCTCATCAGCTTGTCCATGAAGCCGCCGCCCTGGCCGCTGTGCGAGCCGTCGCCGAACACGGTGTCCATCTGCACCGCGGCGTCCTTGAACATCAGGGCGCCCGCCTCGGCGATGGCGCTTTCGCCCGGGTCCAGCTCGATCTCCACGAACTGCATTTCATGGCCGACGATGCGGAACTCGATGTCGTCGGCGCGCTGGCTGCGGCCACCGGGGCCGGGCAGCGGTGGCGGCGCGCCCTGCGGGGCGACGCTGCCGGCCAGCAGCTCGGGCACCTCGCCGATTGCCATCCAGCCGCTCATGCCCTCGCACCAGACCAATGCCCGCGGGTTTAGGTGAGCGTACTGGCGGGCGGCGGCATCGTCGAGGGGACCGGTGCGGTCGGCCTGGCCGGACGTATGGAAATACCACTGGGTCATGGCGGTGTGCCTGGCAGACGGAGGAGGGAGCCAGTCTAGAGCGGCCAGGTAGCAGCCCGAGTGGGCCGGAAGTCGTGACCGGCGTCGGAAAGCGCGATCTGCCTTCACATCCGGGTGGCCGGATCTTGGTAATGAATGACCGGAATTTGCGACGCTGTTGCTGTACTGCAACAATTGTCTGGTAGCGCCGGTCCACCACCCCTCCCAACACAGCCTAAAACGCCATGTTCCCGAACCGCACTGCCCACGGCCGGTTTCCGTCCGTGCACCCGCTCGTCATCGCCCTTGCCGCCCTGCTGCCATTGACGGCCGCAGCCCAGGACGCCCCCGCCACCAAGGATCCGGTCGCCCTCGACACCCTGCAGGTGACGGCCCAGCGCCGTGTGGAAAACGCCAAGGACGTCCCGGTGTCGATCTCGGCCATCCAGGGCGAGAAGCTCGACGTGCTCGGTTCGGCCGGCGACGACATCCGCTTCCTCTCCGCGCGCGTGCCCAGCCTGAACATCGAATCGTCCTACGGGCGTGCCTTCCCGCGCTTCTACATCCGCGGCCTGGGCAATACCGACTTCGATCTCAATGCCTCCCAGCCGGTCTCGCTGGTGTATGACGACGTGGTGCAGGAAAGCCCGCTGCTGAAGGGTTTCCCGCTGTTCGACCTGGCCGGTGTGGAAGTGCTGCGCGGCCCGCAGGGCACGCTGTTCGGGCGCAACACCCCGGCCGGCGTGGTCAAGTTCGATTCGGCGCGCCCGTCGCAGGACGCTGACGGTTACGTCAAGGTGGCCTACGGCAGCTACAACACCTGGAACACGCAGGGCGCCTACGGCGGCCCGCTGACCGACCGCTGGTCGGCACGCGTGTCGGCGCTGTACCAGCGCCGCGATGACTGGGTGACCAATACCCGCGCCAATGCACCGGCGCAGGGCTTTGAAGGCTACGACGAAGCCGCCGCCCGCCTGCAGTTCCTGTACGAAGGCGACGACCTCGAAGCGCTGTTCAACGTGCACAAGCGCAAGCTCAACGGCACCGCGCGCCTGTTCCGCGCCAACATCCTCAAGCCGGGCACCAACCAGCTGGTCGAGAACTTCGACCGCGACGAGGTCTCCACCGACGGCCAGAACTTCTCGGAACTGGAAACCTGGGGCGCCAGCGCGCGCCTGAAGTGGGACCTGGGCCGGGTGACGCTGCACTCGATCACCGGCTATGAAACCGCCGAATCGCTCAACCACGGCGACATCGACGGCGGCTACGGCGCCAGCTTCCTCGGCGCGGGCAACTATGGCCCGGGCAACATCCCGTTCGCCTCCGAGTCGGCCGATGGCCTGCCGCACCACCGCCAGTGGACCCAGGAATTCCGCATCGAATCCAACGAATGGGGCCGCTTCGACTGGCAGGCGGGGCTGTTCTACTTCGATGAAGACGTCACCATCGACAGCTTCAACTACGACTCGCTGGCCCCGGGCAACCCGCAGAACGGCCATGCCGTGCAGAGCCAGCGCAACAAGGCCTGGGCGGCGTTCGTGTCCGGCGATTTCGACGTGACCGAGCGCTTCAAGCTGCGCGGTGGCGTGCGTTACACGCAGGACAAGAAGGACTTCAGCGCCAGCGTGCTGCAGGCCGTGCCGTTCGGTACGCCGGTCAGCGGCCCGTACCTGGCCAACACCGACGTCAACGACGTCAGCTGGGACCTGAGCGGCGTCTACCAGATCACCGACAACCTCAACGCCTATGCACGCGTGGCCAAGGGCTTCCGTGCGCCGTCGATCCAGGGCCGTCTGGCCTTCGGTGGCGTCTCCCAGGCCGACTCGGAAAAGGTGATTTCCTATGAAGCCGGCATCAAGGCCGACCTGTTCGACCGTCGTGCGCGCCTGGGCTTCAACGTGTTCCGCTACAACGTCGATGGCCAGCAGCTGATCGCGGTGGGCGGCAGCAACAACACCGCCACCCTGCTCAACGCCGACAAGACCCTGGGCCAGGGCGTGGAACTGGACTTCGAGGCCTACCTCACCGACCACGTGCTGCTCACCCTGGGCAGCAGCTACAACGACACCGAGATCAAGGACCGCGACCTGGCGGTGGCGATCTGCGGTGGCGGCTGCACCATCACCGACCCGACCACGGTCATCGACGGTTCCACCTACGCACTGGTCAACGGCAATTCGCTGCCGCAGGCGCCGAAGTGGATCCACAACCTGACCCTGCGCGCCGGTTTCCCGATCAACGACGCCAGCGAGCTGTACGTGTACACCGACTGGGCTTACCGCAGTGAAGTGAACTTCTTCCTGTACGAGTCGCCGGAGTTCCGCAGCCGTTCGTCGCTGGAAGGTGGCCTGCGCCTGGGCTACAACTGGGATTACGGCCAGTACGACGTGGCCGTGTACGGCCGCAACCTGACCGACCAGGTGCGCGTGGTGGGCGCGATCGACTTCAACAACCTCACCGGCTTCCTCAACGAACCGCGCACGTTCGGCGTGGAGTTCACCGCGAAGTTCTGAGGGTAGGTACCTACCGTTGGTGGGTACGCACGGCAAACGAAAACGGCGCGGAGAGATCCGCGCCGTTTTCCGTCATACGCGGTAGAGCCGACCGTTGGTCGGCTGCCCAACGCGCCTACAACGCGCTCTCAGGCCGCACCTTCAACACCGCTTCCTCGGCCGCGCAATCGCGGCTGGAATGCAGCCCGGCCTTGCGTGCCGCGGCGATCTCCTTGCGCGCAGCCAGCAGATCTTTATTGAACGCGGCATTGTCATGCAGCCGTGCGACCGCCGCCGCGCCCATGAAGCGCCCTTCCAGAATGTCGCTCTGCCAGTGCACGTTGCACACCAGGCGGCTCTCGCCGTAGTTGCGGCCACGCAGCTGGATTGCATCGGCGCGCTCGGGGGCGATCTCCGACAGGATCAAGGCCCACGCCCAGCCGATGGACGTATGGCCGGACGGGTACGAGCCATTGCCGCGCAGCCCTTCTTCATCGTCGGGCGTGCAGGTGGGTTCGCCGTTGACCATGAACGGGCGCGCGCGCTGGTAGTGCTTCTTGGCGGTGCGCGTAGCCGAGCTGGCATCGATCCGGCTGCGCTCCAGCAGGCGGTACAGCGCGGGCGTCTTTACCGCGTCCACGTCCATGTCGATGGCGCAGGAGAACTGGTTGGCACCGGCCGGGAAGCCGAGCTCGGCATCGATATGGGCCTGCGCGAAGCGGGGGCTGCCACGCAGCGCGCGGGCTTCACGGCTGACCTGTTCGTCCAGCGCGAAGCCTGCCGAACCGGCCGTCGGCGGCGCCGGCACCAGCGCCAGGCTGGCTGGCACCGCGTCGGCCTGCAGGTAACCCACCGCCTTGGTCGTGACCGATGCCTCCACGGCCGTGGTGCGCGGTGCGCCGGTGGTCGTACAGCCGGCCAGGGCCACCAGCACGGCAACGGTCAGCAGGGGGCGCAGGACGGGGGCGGCAGACGACGACATCGGCAGGACTCGCAAAGGGGGAGCCGGCATGATCGCAGCTTCACCCGGCCGCGACAGTGGCCGTTGGTCATGCGGCCAGATCCGGCACGCCCGGCAGTCGGATGACGGAAACCCGCTACTGGTTCACGGAATTGGGCCGCCGCGCGACATAGCTTCGGCGCAGGCGCCATCACTCGTCATATCTCTATGGATAGATGCACTGCATGGCAACGCGGTAGCGCCGGTCATCAGGGGGATCACCTGCAAGGGAGCAAACGGATGCGAAGCAACGCGGGATGGACGGGCGGTGGACTCGCCCTGGGATTGATGCTGGCGTGCGGCACCACGCACGCGGCCGATGTGGTGGGCGTGGCGTTCGTGCACGGCACCGGCAAGCAGACCGACGCACGTACGGACTACTGGCAGCCGGGCATCATCGACACCGTGCGCCAGGGGCTGCCCAACAGCAGCAACTACACGGTCATCAACTGCGATTTCGAGCAGTACATGTGGAAGCCCGAGGCGGCTGGTTGCCTCGCCGGGCAGCTGACCACCTTCATCAACACCAAGGGCATCACCAAGCTGGTGGTGATCACCCACTCCAACGGCGGCAACGTGGTGCGCTGGATCCTGTCCAACCCCACCTACGACAGCCGCTACCCGAAGATCATCCAGACCATCGGCAAGGTCACCGCACTGGCACCGTCGTCGGCCGGTACGCCGCTGGCCGATGCCGCGCTGAACGGCAATACCTTCGAGACCTCGGTGGGCTGGCTGCTGGGCTACAAGAGCGACGCCGTGCGCCAGCAGCAGGTGGGCCACATGGCCACCTACAACGCGCAGAACCTGTATGGCACCGCCGGACGCCCGGCGCTGCCGAAGCCGTTCCGCGCGGTGGTCGGCTCGGATGTGGAGTCGGCGGTGTGGGACAGCAACAGCTACTGCGGCGGGTATGCGCAGAACGTGGGGCTGGAGTTCACCCAGAACTGGTTGAACAGCTGTTCGGACGGGTTCCTGGAGTGCAGCAGCCAGAAGGCTGCCGGCACGCTGTGGTTCACCGACAAGGCGCGCACCCAGGGCGCCGAGCCGCTGAGCCACAACCAGAGCCGCCGCGAGTGCTTCGGCCTGGGCACGATCCTGCGCAACGACCTGACCCTGTGAGGAGCACGCCATGACTTCAAGACTGACGATTGCCGCCGCTGTTGCCGCGGCGCTGGTGGCCCTCCCGCTGCACGCCGCGCAGCCGCTGCTGGCCCGCAGCAGCGACCCGCTGGCGCCGCGCGTGGAAAGCGCGCCCCTGCAGGCCGACGGCATCGAGCGGGCCCCGGTGAGTTTTGCCTGGGCATTGGACCCCGCCGCGACGTTGACCGCGCCTGCGCCTTTCGTGGCCACCAGCCGCAGCTACTGGGAAATGGTGGACGCGGCCACCCTGCAACGCGGCCTGGACCTGCCGCTGACCGCACCGGATGCGGTGATCCAGGTCAGCCCGGCGCCGGGTGCCCGCGCGCTGGCACCGCAGCAGTGGCAGGTGCGCGACCCGGCCGGCACGCTGGCGGTGGACAAGGTGGTGGATGACCAGCAGCTGCGTGCGGCCGGCATGGCGGTGGGGCAGGGCAGCGCCATGGTGCGAACCGGGCGCAGTGCCGCGGTGGGTACCTATCGCCTGCAGAGCGCCCAGGCGCAGGGCCGCTACGTGGTGCAGGTGCTGGAACCCAACAGCACGGTGGCGCTGAAGCTGCAGGCCAGCCGCCAGCAGGTGCTGGCCGGTGGCAGCGTGGAGCTGAGCGCGCGGTTGGTGGATGACCGCGGCACGGCCACGCTGGCCGGCGCCACGGCGGCCGCGCGCACCCTGCCGGCCGGTGGAGAGGCGTTGCTGGTGGCCCCGGATGGCCGCAGCTGGCCGGTGCCGCTGGTGGCCGGCAAGGACGGCCTGCGCGCACGCGTGACGATCCCGCAGGACATCGGCCCGGTGCAGGGGCTGTGGGAACTGCAGGCCTTCGTCAGCGCCAACGGGGTACAGCGTGATGGCAAGGTGGCCTTCGCGGTGGCCCAGCCCACCGCGCGCTTCACCGGCCAAGCTGACGTGGACCTCGCCCGCCGCACGGTGACGTTGCCGCTGCAGATTGGTGCGCCCGGTCGCTACGAGGCGCGCGGCACGCTGTACGCCACCGGCCCGGACGGCCAGCTGCGGCCGGTGGCGCAGGCGCACAGCGCGGCGTGGTTCGACCGCGCCGGCCCGGGCGCCATCGCGCTGCCCTTCGCCAGCGTGGCGTTGCCGCGCGGGTATACAGCCCCGTTCGAGCTGCGCGACCTGCAGCTGCAGGACCAGGGACGGATGGCACCGATCGAGTCACGCGCGGTGGCGTTGAAGTTCTAGGCAAGGCGGGCGACGGAGGCGATACCCTCCGTCGCCCGGCGGTAGAGCCACCCCATGGGTGGCTGCCTTTCATCGGGCACCCGTGCACCGCCAGCCACGCATGGCGTGGCTCTACCATTGGGGGCGCGGACACGGTACCCGTCACGCGCCAAGGTAGCGCCACCCCATGGGTGGCTGCGCGACCTATCCGGCGAACGCGCTCAGCCGGCCCTCGTGCTCCACCACCTGGATCGGGCCGCCGAACACTTCCGACAGCGGCGCGTCGCGCAGCAGGTTGTCGCGCGGCCCATCGGCGATGATCCGGCCACCGCGCAGCAGCACCACCCGCGCGATCTCAGGAATGACCTCCTCGATGTGGTGGGTCACCAGCACCAGGGTGATGCCTTCGGCGGCCAGCCGGCGCATGGTGGCGATCAGGTGCTGGCGGGCGATCAGGTCCAGCCCGGTGGACGGCTCGTCCAGCAGCAGCGCCTGCGGCCGGTTGACCAGCGCCCGGGCGATCAGCACGCGCCGGGTTTCACCGGCCGACAGCTCGGCATACCCCCGCGGCAGCAGCGCCAGCGCACCGGTCAGAGCCAGGGTTTCACGCACGCGCTGGCGCATGTCCTCGGTGACCTCGCGGAAGGCCGGCACCACGAAGCTGGCGAAGAAGCCCGACAGCACCGCTTCCTCCACGGTCAGCCCGGGCATGTCGGCCAGGTTGCTGCTCAGATCGCCGGTGACGATGCCCAGCTGCGAGCGCAGCCGGTCCACCTGCCAGCGGTTCTGGCCCAGCACCCGCACCGCCACGCTGCCATCGGCATGCGCCAGCGGGTACAGCTCGCGGGTGATCAGCTTGATGAAGGACGACTTGCCGCAGCCGTTGGGGCCCAGCAGCGCGGTGTGCTGGCCCTGGGCGATGCGCAGGCTGAGGTCGTGCAGAACCCGGACCTGGCCGCGGATCACGCAGGCACGGTCCAGCTCGATCAGGGGGACGTTGGCGGCCAGGGGCGCCGAAGAGGCTGCGACTGTCATGAATGCGGGGGCATGCTCACGAAGGAGGAAAACAACTGAATGACTGCGCAAAAATCGCACCAGACGGATGAAGTTTGCAACTGCAGGCCCCATCATGTCCGAAGGTGTACCTGTTCCCTTGCTGGCCGTTCGCGGCCCGGAGTCCTGCGATGCTCGATACGCTCCTCAACTTCCTGACCGGCGGTGTCGTCGGCCTCGGCTGGTGGGGCATGGCACTGGTGCTGCTGGTGTTCACCCAGCTCACCATCTTCGCCGTCACCCTGTACCTGCATCGCAGCCAGGCGCACCGTGGCGTGGATTTCCACCCGGTCATCGCGCATTTCTTCCGCTTCTGGACCTGGCTCACCACCTCCATGATCACCAAGGAGTGGGTGGCCATCCATCGCAAGCACCACGCCAAGGTGGAAACCGACGAAGACCCGCACAGCCCGGTCACCAAGGGCATCGGCATGGTGTTCTGGCGTGGCGTGGAGCTCTACCGCGAAGCCCGCGCGATGCGCGCGGACATCGAGCAGTACGGCCGCGGCGCACCGGACGACTGGATCGAACGCAAGCTCTACACCCCGCACGCCAACCTCGGCCCGGTCGCGCTGCTGGCCATCAACAGCCTGCTGTTCGGCCTGCCGGGCGTTGCCCTGTGGGCGATCCAGATGGCGTGGATCCCGTTCTGGGCCGCCGGCGTGGTCAATGGCCTGGGCCACTGGTGGGGCTACCGCAACTTTGAATCGGCCGACACCTCCACCAACCTGACCCCCTGGGCGTTCTGGATCGGCGGTGAAGAGCTGCACAACAACCACCACGCCTTCCCCAGCTCGGCCCGCTTCTCGATGCGCCGCTGGGAGTTCGACATCGGCTGGGCCGCCATCCGCGGCCTGCAGGCACTGCGCCTGGCCAAGGTGCTGCGCGTGGCTCCGTCCATGGACGTACGCCCGAACATCGCCGTGCCGGATGCCGAAACCCTGAAGGCGCTGCTGTCGCACCGCTTCCAGGCCATGACCGACTACCAGCGCAATGTGTTCGTGCCGGCCCTGCGCGAAGAGGCGGCGATGGCCGGCGCCAAGCTGCGCAAGCTGCTGCCGCGCCGCATGCGCCGCGGGCTGGTCAACGACGGCCGCTGGCTCAAGCCGGACTGCCGCGCCCAGCTCAGCACCTGGGTCGAGCAGCGCCCGCGCATCCGCGTGCTGGTCGAACACCGCGCGCGCCTGGCGGCCCTGCTGGAAGCGCGTGGCAACGATGCCGCCGAGCGCCTGAAGCTGCTGCAGGCGTGGTGCCACGAGGCCGAGGCCAGCGGCATCGCCGCGCTGCAGGCCTACGCCGCCCGCCTGAAGGGCTACGCGCTGACGGCGCACTGACCGGTGCGCCCTGGCGTGATGAACCGTGGAAAACGCCGCCTCGTGCGGCGTTTTTCCTGCGTGGCCCTGCTGATGGCCGCCGGCATGGCGCAGGCGCAGGTGGCAGACACCGGCAGCTACCTGAAGCGCATGGATGCCGACGGCGATGGCCGGGTCAGCGTCGAGGAATACGTGCAGTGGATGATGTATGCCTTCGAGCGCATGGACCGCAACGGCGACGGCGTGCTCAGCGCCGATGAACTGCCCGGCGGCAAGGGCGCCCCGATCACCAAGGAACAACAGCGGCAGACCCTGATGCAGCGCTTCCACAAGCAGGACGCCAACGGCGACGGGTACCTGAGTGCGAAGGAACTGGCCGCGCCGCCGCGGTGAGCGTGGTCTGGCCACCAGGTGAAGCGTTGGGCGATCATGCTCGGCATGGACGATCTGATCGACGAATGGTGTGAATTCTGCGCGGGACGCAGCGAACAGGAAACGTGGTACTTCTCGGGCCTGCTGCAGGGCGTTACCGAGGCGGCGGTCCTGACGCAGGTGTTCGCATCCTTTCCTCACGCCGATGCCCTGGAGGCGCGCGCCTTGGACGTGCTCCAGGCCGGTCGCTGGGGCAATCATCTCTACCTCCAGCCCGCCCACGAAGGCAATGCACAGGCCCGAGCCACCGCCGCGCGTGCGTGGCTGGACGAACTGGCGCGCGTTGCCGGCGCGAATGGCGAACCGGCGTTGCAGGCAACGCTGCTCAGCGTCCCGGTTGTCAGCACATCGTCCGACCGACTGGAAGCGGCTCGGTCCACGTCCGAACCGTCGGCCTACCTGCACGATGTGATCTGCGAGGTAGTGAGGAATGCGCGCAGGCTGGACACCGCGCAGGTCGCCGCACTGGACGAGGCGCTGTACCACGTCGCTTCGGATCTGTACCTGGGCTGGTACATCTCGCAGCCGCTGGCACCTGACGCCATCGATTTCGCGCCCTATCTGGCGCTCTGGCGTTTGGGGGGATGTAGCGCGCTGGTCGAGGATGCATTCCTGGTCCAGGAGTGAACGGAGCGCATGCGACTCGTTGAGTAGAATTTCCCCATGCCTGAACTGCCCGAAGTAGAAACCACCCGCCGCGGCCTGGCCCCGCACCTGGAAGGCCGCCGCGTGCATGGCGTGATCCTGCGCCGGCCGGACCTGCGCTGGCCCATTCCCGATGAGATCGGCGCGCTGCTGCCCGGGCAGGCGATCGAGGGCGTGCGCCGCCGCGCCAAGTACCTGCTGCTGGATACCGCCATTGGCAGCGCCCTGCTGCACCTGGGCATGTCCGGCAGCCTGCGCGTGCTGCCCGGCGATACCCCCGTGCGCGCGCACGACCACGTCGACATCAGCCTGGACAACGGGCGCCTGCTGCGCTTCAACGACCCGCGCCGGTTCGGCAGCCTGCTGTGGCAGCCGGCCGGGGAAACCCATGCACTGCTGGCGGGGCTGGGCCCGGAGCCGCTGGAGGAGGCCTTCAACGGCGATTACCTGTTCCAGCGCAGCCGGGGGCGCAAGGCACCGGTGAAGACCTTCCTGATGGACCAGGGCATCGTGGTCGGGGTGGGCAACATCTACGCCGCCGAAAGCCTGTTCATGGCCGGCATCAACCCGCTGCGCGAGGCCGGGAAGATCTCGCGCGGGCGCTACCAGCGCCTGGCCGATGCCGTGAAGCAGATCCTGGCCTACGCCATCACCCGCGGCGGCACCACCCTGCGCGATTTCATCAACCCGGACGGGGCGCCGGGCTATTTCGAGCAGGAACTGCTGGTCTACGGCCGTGAAGGCGAGCCCTGTCGCAACTGCGGCCGGCTGCTGCGGCACGCCACCATCGGCCAGCGCGCCAGCGTCTGGTGCGGCTACTGCCAGCGCTGAACCCTCGCACGCCCGTCGCCTTGGCGGCGGTATAGTCCGCCCAACGTCACCGGCGGGGGTGTGCGATGGACGAAGCACCGGATATCACCGTATGGCTGGATTCAGCCCGCGCGGGCGACCGCGCCGCCCTGGACCGGGTGCTGACCCTGCTCTACCAGGAGCTGCACAGCATGGCCCGGCGCCAGTTGGCCGGCCAGCAGGGGCGCACGCTGGATGCCACCTCGCTGGTCCACGAGTCCTACCTGAAGCTGCTCGGCGCACGCGGTGCGGCCCGTTTCGAAGACCGCGCGCACTTTTTCGCCTATGCCGCCTCGGCCATGCGCAGCGTGGTGGTGGATTACGCGCGCAACCGGCTGGCGCGCAAACGCGGGGGAGACCTCAAACGGGTGGACCTGCCCGAGAACAGCAGCAGCGGCGTGCGCCTGGATGAAGACCTGCTGGCGCTGGACGTGGCCCTGGCCCGGCTGCAGGCCGTGGACGGCCACCTGGCCAAGGTGGTGGAGCTGCGCTATTTCGCCGGGCTGTCCGAACAGGAGATCGCCGATCTGTGCCAGCGCTCGGAGCGCAGCATCCGCCGCGACTGGCAGAAGGCGCGCATGTTCCTGCTGGCCTCGGTGCGCGACGACTGAACGCGGCGGGCAATGACGGTCCCGCGTGGCGGCGCGGGCGGTGGTACATCGTTCGGGGAGCAGATCGATGGAAGCGTCGCGCTGGCGGCAGGTGTCTTCGCTGCTGGACCAACTGCTGGAACTTGCCGACGGGCCGCGTGCGCAGCGGCTGGCGCAGCTGCGCCTGGCCGATCCGACGCTGGCCGACGACCTGGAACGCCTGCTGGAACACGAGCGCGACAGCCACGAGTTCATGGCCCAGCCGTTGTGGACCGCCGCCCCGCAGGACAGCCGCGCCGGCACCCTGATCGGGCCCTACCGGTTGTTGCGCGCGCTGGGCGAGGGCGGCATGGGCGAGGTCTGGCTGGCCGAACGCGCCGATGGCCTGTACCAGCGCCAGGTGGCCCTCAAGCTGCTGCGCAGTGGCTATGCCGACCCCGGCCTGCGCCAGCGCTTCAGCCGCGAGCGCGAGATCCTGGCGCGGCTGCAGCACCCCAACCTGGCCGAACTGCTTGATGCCGGCGTCGATCTGCAGGGCCAGCCTTACCTGGCGCTGGCGTATGTGGAAGGTGAGCCGATCACCGACTACTGCCAGCAGTTGCAGCTGCCGCTGGAACGCCGCCTGCAGCTGATGCTGCAGGTGTGCGCGGTGGTCACCCACGCGCACGCCAACCTGATCGTGCACCGCGACCTGAAGCCCTCCAACATCCTGGTCACCGCCCACGGTGAAGTGAAGCTGCTCGACTTCGGCATCGCCAAGCTGCTTGACGACCCGGAGGCGCGCGACAACGCGCAGCATCCGGCCACCGAGGCGCGCGCGTTCACCCTCCACTATGCCGCCCCCGAACAGGTGCGCGGCGAACCGGTCACCACGCTCACCGATGTGTACTCGCTGGGCGTGGTGCTGTTTGAAGTGATCACCGGGCGCAAGCCCTACCGGTTGCGCCGGCACAGCGATGCCGAATGGGAGCGCTCGATCCTGGAGGTGACCGCACCGCGCGCCTCGGCGGTGGTGCTGCGCGGCAGCGCCGGGAGCTCGCCCACGCTGGCCGATCGGCGGCTGGCCCGGCGCCTGCGCGGTGATCTGGACACCATCCTGCTCAAGGCCCTGCAGAAGGAACCGGCACAGCGCTATGCCTCGGCCGAAGCGCTGGCGCAGGACCTGCGCCGCTTCCTGGAGGGCCGGCCCATCCATGCGCGGCCGCAGCGCACCCTGTACCGCCTGCGCAAGTACATCGGCCGGCACCGCTGGGGCGTGGCGGTGGGCTCGCTGGGGGCCGTGGCGCTGGCTGGCCTGGCGGTGGTGGCGCTGTGGCAGATGCAGCAGGCACGGCGCGAAATCGCCCGCGCCCAGGCCATGCAGGAATTCACCGTGGGCCTGTTCGACCGCGCCGCCGGCGTGCGCCATGGCAGCTTCGACGTGCGCCAGCTGCTGGCCACCGGGCAGCAGCGCGGCGAAGCCGAGCTGGCCGACCAGCCGTTGTCGCTGGCCGATCTGCAGGGCGTGATCGGACGCCTGCGGATCGGCATGGGCGACTATCAACTTGCGCTGCAGACGCTGGACCGCCAGCGCGCACTGCTGGAGCAGGCGGGCGAGGTGCCACCCCCGTTGCAGCTGGAAGCGGTGACCCAGCGCGGACGCGCGCTGCGCATGCTGGGCCGCTCGCGCGAGTGCGTGGCGCACATGACCCCGATGCAGTCGCTGGCCGCGCAACAGCGCAGCGCGCTGCCCGGCCTGGTGGCCGAGTACCACGCCCAGCTGGGCCGCTGCCAGCAGCTGTTGGGCTACCGCGATGAGGCGCGCGCGGCCTTCGCGCTGTCGCTGGCCGTGCGCCGCGACGTCCTGCACGACACCGCCGGCACCGCCGAGAGCCTGTCCGACCTGGCCGCGCTGGACAGTGACGACGGCCGCCCGCAGGCGGCCCTGGCCGGCTACCAGCAGGCGCTGCAGCTGCTGCAGCTGCGGCCCGGCGAGCGCCAACCGCAGCTGATCGTCCTGCGCCGCCACCTGGGCGAAACCCTCGCCGCGCAGGGTGACCTGGCGGCCGCCGAGCAGACCCTGCACATCGCCTGGTCCGATGCGGTCAGCCTGTATGGGCCGGACCACCCGGAGACTTTGTCGATCCGGCGCCTGCGTGGCGTGCTGGCCCTGCAGCGCGGTGACCTGCGCCAGGCGGACGCGACCCTGCAGCAGGTCCATCGCCTGACCCGGCTGGCGCTGGGCGAGCAGCACCGCGACACCGGCCTGAGCTGGCACGCGCTGGGCCTGCTGGCGCTGGAGCGCGGTGACAGCAATGAGGCCGTGGTCGATTTCGAGCATGCCGTGGCGATCTGGCGGCAACCGGACTGCGTGCGGTTGCTGCCGCAGGGCCTGTACGACTACGGCAGTGCCCTGGCCCAGGCCGGGCGCTGGCAGGCCGGGTTGGCCGCCCTGCATGAAGGCCGCCAATGGCAGGCCGCGCAACGCGGCGACCACGATCCGTCGGTGCAGCAGGCCGACCTGCGGATGGCCGAGATCACCAGTGCCTACGGCGACCCGCGCCAGGCCGGCGACCAGCTGGCGCAGTTGATGCTGCGCCACCGGCAGGGCGGTGCCGAGGCCATGGCCGGGCAACAGGCCCTGCAGCTGGCCTGGGGCCGCAACCTGGCCCGCATGGGGCAGGACGTGGAGGCCGAGCGCGTGCTGTTGGCGGTGGCCGACAGCCGCGCGCCGGACCCGGCCAGCACCGCCGTGCGCTGGCAGGCGCGCACCCGCCTGGCCGCGCTGCACTGCGCGCAGGCGCCGCTGCGTAGCCGCGAGGCGCTGCTGCGGCTGCAGGGCGAGGCCCGGGTGCAGTGGCCGCAGGGCGGGGCCGCGCTGCGCGACATCGACCAGGCGCTGCAGGCCTGCGCCACCGCCACGCTGGCTACCACCCGCTGAGCGGCGGGCTGGCTGAACGCCACGCGCGCGCCACCTCGGCGATTTAACGTTCGCCTGCCTATGATGGCCGGCCCTTTCCTGCCAGTGCTGCCTGCATGCAACGTCGCGACTTCATCCGCAATGCCTCCCTGGCCTTGGCCGCGATCGGCTTCCCGGCGCTGCCGGCCTGCGCCGCGCAGGGCAGCCAGGTGGGCCTGCGCCGGCTCGGCCAGCCGCAGCCGTTCGATTTCGCCACCCTCAAGGGCCAGGCGCGCGCGCTGTCGCAGGCCGCCTACCAGACCCACAAGCGCACGTTGCCCGGGCCGCTGGAAGCGTTGGACTGGGACCAGTACCAGTCCATCAGCTACCGCCAGGACCATGCGCTGTGGGCCGACAAGCCCGGCAAGTACCAGGCCAAGTTCTTCCACCTGGGCCTCTACTTCCATTCCCCGGTGCGCATGTTCGACGTGGTCGACGGCACCGCGCAGGAGCTGGCCTACGACCCGGCCGCGTTCGATTACGGCAAGAGCGGGCTGAAGGGCAGCCACCTGCCGGCCGACCTGGGGTTTGCCGGCTTCCGGCTCAACACCCGCCAGGACACCAACCGTGATTTCGCCGCGTTCCTGGGCGCCAGCTATTTCCGCGCCGTGGGCAAGGAGGGCCAGTACGGCCAGTCGGCGCGTGGCCTGGCCATCGACACCGGCATGGGCAAGCCCGAGGAATTCCCGGACTTCATCGCCTATTACCTGGAACAGCCGGCGGCCGACTCCAACACCCTGGTTGTCTATGCGCTGCTGGACTCGCCCAGCGTGGCCGGCGCGTACCGGTTTGCGATCACCAACGGCGACACCCTGCTGATGGACATCGACTGCGCCCTGTACCCGCGCAAGGCCATCGAGCGGTTGGGCATCGCCCCGTGCACCAGCATGTACCAGGTGGGCGAAAACGACCGCCGCATGGCCTGGGACTGGCGCCCGGAAATCCACGATACCGACGGCCTGTCGATGTGGACCGGCAGCGGCGAGTGGATCTGGCGCCCGCTGTGCAACCCGCACAACCTGCGCTTCAACATGTTCGTGGACAACAACCCGCGCGGCTTCGGCCTGCTGCAGCGCGACCGCAACTTCGACCACTACCAGGACGACGGGGTGTTCTACGAGAAGCGCCCCTGCCTGTGGGTGGAACCGAAGGGCCAGTGGGGCAAGGGCTCGGTGCAGCTGGTCGAGATCCCCACGGTGGATGAAACCTTCGACAACATCGTGGCGTTCTGGAACCCGGAGGCCAAGCCGCAGCCGGGCCAGGAGCTGTTGCTGGGCTACCGCCTGTACTGGGGCGCGCAGCCGCCGGCCCGCACGCCGCTGGCGCATTGCGTGGACAGCCGCACCGGGTTGGGCGGGGTGATCGGCAAGAAGCGGGCGTACTTCTCGTGGCGCTTCGCGGTGGATTTCGAAGGCGGCGAGCTGGCCGCGCTGATCGACAAGGGCGAGGTGGAAGCGGTGGTCCAGGCCAGCCGAGGCCGCGTGGAGATCGTGTCGGCGCGCCCGCTGCGCGAGATCAAGGGTTACCGCGCCATGTTCGACCTGGTCCCGCCGGACGATTCCACCGACCAGATCGACATCCGCCTGTACCTGCGCAGCGGCGGCAAGACCCTGACCGAAACCTGGCTGTACCAGTACAGCCCGCCGCCGAAGGGCGCGCCGGAGCGCACGCTGTACTGAGGGGCAGGCGAACCGTTCCAGACGTAGCGCCGGGCTCTGCCCGGCTGCTGCTCACATCGGCAACTGCGCCTGGGCCGGTTCGATCTTGCCCTCGCCCCGCGTGATCTTCTTGAACTCGGCCCGGCTCACCGACACGTAGCGCTCGTTGCCGCCAATCTCCACCTGCGGGCCGTCCTGCACCGCATGGCCGTGCTCGTCCACCCGCACGGTCATGGTGGCCTTCTTGCCGCTGTGGCAGATCGTCTTGATCTCCTGCATCTCGTCGGCCCAGGCCAGCAGGTACTGGCTGCCTTCGAACAGCTCGCCGCGGAAATCGGTGCGCAGCCCGTAGCACAGCACCGGAATGCGCAGCTGGTCGACCACCTCGCTGAGCTGCCAGACCTGGCTGCGGCTCAGGAACTGCGCCTCGTCGACCAGCACGCAGCCGAGCTTCCCGTGGGCGTCCAGGTCCTGCGCAATCAGTCGCTGCAGGTCGGTGTCGCGGTCGAAGGCCACGCCGTCGGCCTTCAGCCCGATCCGTGAAGCCACCACGCCCCGCCCGGCGCGGTCGTCCAGGCGCGGGGTCAGGATGGCCACGCGCATGCCCCGTTCCCGGTAGTTGTGCGCCGACTGCAGCAGCGTGGTGGTCTTGCCGGCGTTCATCGCCGAATAATAGAAATAGAGCTTGGCCATCGGCCAATTCTAGACGCCCGGCCGGCTCCCGTGGCTGCCCGGCGGGGCCGGCGGACGCAATCGTCCGCCGCGGCCGGGCCCTCCGACCCGGCCGGGCGGCCCGGTACAATGCTCCTCCCCCGGAGATGGCATGCACGGTCTCAATCCCCCCCAAAGCGCTGCAGTGCTGCACTGCGAAGGTCCTCTACTGGTGCTCGCCGGCGCCGGCAGCGGCAAGACGCGCGTGATCGTGGAAAAGATCGCCCAGCTGATCGCGACCAAGCGCTACCCCGCGCGGCGCATCGCGGCGATCACCTTCACCAACAAGTCGGCCAAGGAAATGCGCGAGCGCGTGGCCAAGCGCCTGCACGGCGGGGATGCCGAGGACGTCACCATCTGCACCTTCCACGCGCTGGGGCTGAAGTTCCTGCAGATCGAGCACGCCGCGGTGGGGCTCAAGCGCGGCTTCTCGATCTTCGATGCGGACGACGCCACCTCGCAGGTCAAGGACCTGATGTACGGCGCCAAACCCGACGACATCGAGGACGTGAAGAACCTGATCTCGCGCGCCAAGAACGCCGGCCTGTCGCCCGAACAGGCCATGGCGGCGGCGCGCAGCACCCGCGAGAAGGAAGCGGCCAGTGTCTATGAGCGCTACCAGCTGCGCCTGACCGCGTTCAACGCGGTCGACTTCGACGACCTGATCCGGCTGCCGGTGCAGGTGCTGGAAGAGAACCCGGAGATCGCCGTGGCCTGGCGCGAGCGCATCGGCTACCTGCTGGTCGACGAATGCCAGGACACCAACGATGCGCAGTACCGGCTGCTCAAGCAGCTGGCCGGCAGCAAGGGCAACTTCACCTGCGTGGGCGACGATGACCAGTCGATCTACGCCTGGCGTGGCGCCAACCCGGAAAACCTGCAGCAGATGGCGCGCGACTACCCGGCGCTGGAAATCATCAAGCTGGAGCAGAACTACCGCTGCTCCAACCGCGTGCTGCGCGCGGCCAACGCGCTCATCGCCAACAACCCGCACGAGCATCTGAAGAAGCTGTGGAGCGACCAGGCCGACGGCGAGCGCATCCGCGTGTGGGAGTGCCGCAACAGCGAGCACGAAGCGGAGAAAGTAGCCGCCGAGATCTCCTTCCTGGCGACGTCGAAGAAGATTCCGTGGAGCGATTTCTGCATCCTGTTCCGCGGCAATTTCCAGTCGCGGCCGCTGGAAAAAGCGCTGCAGCTGGTGCGCGCGCCGTACCACATCACCGGCGGTACCGCGTTCCTGGAACGCCAGGAAGTCAAGGACACGCTGTCCTGGCTGCGCCTGCTGGTGAACCCCGACGACGATACGGCGTTCATGCGTGCGGTGCAGTCGCCCAAGCGCGAAGTGGGTGCCGGCACCCTGGCCAAACTGGCTGAACTTGCCTCGGAGAAAGAGCTGCCGATGGCGCACGCGGCCGAAGCCATTGGCGCGTTGTCGCAGCTGCCACCGCGCGCGGCCAACGGCCTGAGCCGCTTCACCGACATCCTGCGCGACCTGCGCGCGGAGATGCCCAAGCTCAGTTCCGGCGACCTGGTGCGCAAGCTGGTGAAGGAATCCGGGCTGGTCTCCGAACTGCGCAGCGCGTGCAAGGAAGAGTCGGTCTACCAGCGCCGGCTGGGCAACCTGGAAGAGCTGGCGCAGTGGTTCGAAGGCGGCCCGCGCGGCGCCACCACCGCCGACCTGGCCGCGCAGCTGGCGCTGTTGTCGCGCAACGACAAGGACGACGGCGGCAACCAGGTGCGGATGATGACCATGCACGCCTCCAAGGGCCTGGAATTCCCGTACGTGTTCATCATCGGCTGCGAGGATGGCGTGCTGCCGCACCAGGTCAGCCTGGACGAAGGCAACCTGCAGGAAGAACGGCGCCTGCTGTACGTGGGCATCACCCGCGCCAAGGTGCAGCTGTGGATGAGCTACAGCAAGCTCACCCGCAAGTTCGGCGAGCACGTGCGGCTCAAGCCCAGCCGGTTCTTCGACGAGATTCCGGCCGAGGAAATGCAGCGCGACGGCGCCGATCCCGTCGCCGACGCCGCGCGCAAGAAAGAGCGCGCCAGCGCCGGGTTGGCGGCGATCCAGGCGTTGTTTGACTGAGCCTTACTGAAAAAACCTGCCACGATAATGTGAAATGACCGGCCCTGACGGTTTCAGCCTTGATTCGTCAGCACATCTGGATTAACTTGCGCGCCCTCAATCTGCTGCTGCGTAATACATCCTGTTGAATAAACTGCCTGCTGTATTCAAAATCACATTCCTGGGGATTGGCCTGGTGATACTAGCCATCGCCGCATTCACCTATGCCGATACGCGGCGCTTCATGGCCTCGGCAATTGCGGTGCAAGGGACGGTGGTTGGTGCGCAGGCTGTTCGCGTACAGCGCGAGAAATCCCAGCGTTCCGACGTGAAGTACATTCACTACATACGCTTCGTCACAGCCGAAGGCCAGCGGTTGGTTTTCAGATCCGAGCCGCGCACGACGCGCCTGGATGCTGGTAAGACGGTTGATATTCTGTATCAACCCGACGACCCAACCAATGCCCTGTCGAGAGAATTCACTTCGCCGTGGGCTATCACCGGGTGGCTGGTATTCATGGGTGGCGTGTTCGCGTCGTTAGGAGGCACGATTTTCTTTCTGGAAGCACGAACCAGTCGCAGGAAAGATCATCTCAAGCGTCACGGCGTCACGGTGAAGGCTGCGTTCAAATCTCTAGATATCAATCGAGGACTGACAGTTAACGGAGAGCATCCGTTCAACATCATCTGCGCCTGGCGCGATCCCGCCACGTCAAAGCTGCATGCGTTCCGTAGCGGAAGCATATGGGGTGATCCATCTCCGTATCTCCGTGGAGGCGAGCTGGATGTTCACATTGCACCGGGTAATGCACGGAAGTACCACGTCGACCTTTCATTTCTGCCAGGGCATTGATCGACCGCATATCATTCGCCGTGCCGTGTGCACATCCCCTGTTTCAGCGCCGGCGCGTAACGCCCGTCGCTCCTCTGCGTAGTTCCAAGCCATGCCCCCTGTTGTGAAATGCGTCATCCTTCCGTTCTTCGCCCTTCCCTTCCTGCTCGGCGGGGCCGTCGTGAGTCTGTTGGCGGCGTCGGCACTTGTGGATGCTCTTGATTTCGCCCGGAAGTCCACGACTGCACCCGGGACGGTTATTGCGATTCAGCAGAGCCAGAAGCTCATTGAGCTGGAGGGATTTCCCGCGCGCGAAGCCACGATGCACCGTCCTGTCATTCGCTTCCAGGGCGTCGACGGCGCGCCGATCGAATTCGCTTCATCGTTTGCAAGTGGCTCACCCCGGTACGAGGTGGGTGACACGGTGGACGTGCGCTATGTGCCCGGTGACTCCACCCGTGCGGAAGTCAGCAGCTTCTTCCGGCAATGGGGCCCCCCCATGACGCTGGCGGCGATTGGCGTGTTTCTTTGCCTGTTCTCCGGCTTTGTCTATTGGCTCTGTTCGCGCCTGTGGTCCAGATGGTTTGGGCAACGCCGCCAGATTGAGCGATAGAGCCGACCAACGGTCGGCTCTACCGTGTTCGGGGCGCGCATTGCACAATCGGCGTATCGCCTTCCACCGGTACCCGCATGTCCGCCGTGATCCAGACCGAACGCCTGCACCTGCGCCTGATCGATCCCGATCACGATGCGGCCGACATGCTGGCCCTGCTCAACGAGCCGGGCTTCATCCGCAATATCGCCGACCGCGGCGTGCGCACCCTGGCGCAGGCGCGCGACTACACCGCCGAGCGCGTGCTGGGCAGTTACACCCTCAATGGTTTCGGCATGTACGCGATCATCCGCCGCAGCGACGGCGCGTGGCTGGGCAATGCCGGACTGGTGCGCCGCGACGGCTTGCCCGCGCCCGACATCGGCTACGCACTGCTGGCCCAGTACGAGGGCAACGGGTACGCCTTCGAAGCCGCGCGCGGGGTGATGCACTACGCCCGCGACGTGCTGGGCCATACCGATCTGTACGGCATCGTGTCGCCGGACAACCTGCGTTCGGCTGCGCTGCTGCGCAAGCTGGGCATGGAAGACCGCGGCGACCTGCTGCTGCCGCCACCGCACGGCGGGGATGTAGTGCTGCTGTTCGCCACCCCGGGCGCCCCGGCCCCCTGACGCCGACAACCGGGCACGCAACACAGGGTAGAGCCGACCGTTGGTCGGCTGCCCCTCACCCCCCAACTGCGCGCGCAACTCCGCCAACTGCGCCTGCAACTCCGCCACCGTGGCCTCCAGCTGCTGCACGCGCGCTTCCAGCGCCGGGCTGCCACCGCCACCGCTCGACGAAGACCCCTTGTAGCTCTCCGCCAACGCCTGCACGTCCACCGGGCCACCCAGCAGGTGCATGTACCGGTCCTCGCGCTGACCGCTGGCGCGCGGCAGCTGCACCGCCATACCGCGCTGGATCATGCGTTCGATGTGGTGGCGCACTTCCTCGGCGTCCTGGAACTGGAACAGGCGCTCGCTGCGGGTGAGCAGCTCGTTCACCGTCTGCGGGCCGCGCAGCAGCAACAGGCCCACGATGGCCAGCTGTTGCCGGGTCAGATCCAACGCACTGCCGGCGCGGTGCTCGTAGCGCTCGGCCCGCGAGGAGAACTGCTGGCGCGCCAGGCCCAGGCTTTCCAGCTGGCGCAGCGCGTGGTGCACATCACCGGCCGACAGCGCCATCACCGGCTCGCGCGCGGTCTTCTGGTTGGCGGCCACCTGGGCGGCATTGACCGTCAGCGGGTAGGCGTCCGGGGTGGTCGCCTCCTTCTCGATCAGGCAGCCCAGGGCGCGGGCCTGGGCCGCGCTCAGCACGGGCAGGGCGGGGGTCTGGGTGTCGTCGGTCATGGCGCGCTCCGGGGTGTTTCAGGGGCGTGCAGCATAGCCGAGCCCCGCCGATGGCATGAACCGGGCCGGACAAGCCGGTAAACTGGCGCGACTTTGTTGCTGGTGACCCCGATGCGTCGTACTGCTGCTGTTTCCCTGTCCGTGCTTGCCTGCGCCGTGATGGCGTTGAGTGCCTGCAAGCGCACCGAAGCCCCGGCCGATGCCGCCCCGCCGGCCGCCGCTGCGGCCCCCGCCGGCGCGCCCGCTGCCAGCGCCGATGCCGCCGTGTCGGCCAACGACAACCTCAACGCGGTGCTGTGGATGCAGCGCGCGCAGGAATACCGGGCCATCACCGAGCAGACCTACCGCGCCGCCGCCGACCACCTGGACAAGGCGCTGAAGGAACCCAACTGGGACGCGCTGGTGTCCGAAGAGCGCGGCAACGCCGCCAAGGGCCTGAAGCCGGCCGTGGTGCTGGACGTGGATGAAACCGTGCTGGACAACTCGCCCTACCAGGCGCGCCTGGTGCGCGACGGCAAGGAATACGACGAGATGACCTGGGACCAGTGGGTGGCCGAAAAGAAGGCCAAGGCGATCCCCGGCGTGGTCGATTTCGCCAAGGCCGCCAATGCCAAGGGCGTGACCCTGCTGTACATCTCCAACCGCGCCGTGCACCTCAAGGAGGCCACCCTGGCCAACCTGCGCGCCGAAGGCCTGCCGGTGGCCGACGACAGCGTGTTCCTGGGCCTGGGCACCGTGGTGGAAGGCTGCGAGCAGGCCGGAAGCGAGAAGAACTGCCGCCGCCGCCTGGCCGGCCAGAAGTACCGCGTGCTGATGCAGTTCGGCGACCAGCTGGGCGACTTCGTGGAAGTCACCGCCAACACCAACGACGGTCGCGACGCACTGCTGCAGCAGTACCACGACTGGTTCGGCGAGCGCTGGTGGATGCTGCCCAACCCGACCTACGGCGGCTTCGAGCCGGCGCAGTTCAACAACGACTACAGCCAGTCGCGCCAGGCCCGCCACCACGCCAAGCGCGCCGCGCTGGACTACGCGCCGTGAGCCGCGCCCCGCTGCCGCTGCGCGATGACGAGCGCCTGATCTTCGCGCTCGATGTGCCGGGCCGCGACGAAGCGCTGGCGTGGGTGGACCGGCTGGGCGACAGCGTGTCGTTCTACAAGATCGGCATGGAACTGCTCGCCTCCGGCGAGTACTTCCAGGTGCTCGAGACGCTGGCCGCGCGCAACAAGCGCGTGTTCGTCGACCTGAAGTTCTTCGATATCCCGGCCACCGCCGCGGCGGTGATCAAGCGCCTGTCGCAGTGGCCGGTGAGCTACGCCACCATCCATGGCTGGCACCCGGCCATGATGGCGGCCTGTGCGGCCGCCAACGGCAGCGACATGCGCCTGCTCGCGGTCACCGTGCTGACCTCGATGGGCCATGAGGACCTGCGCGGCATGGGCATCGACCGCGAACCGGTGGACGTGGTGGTCGAGCGTGCACTGGCCGCCCAGGCAGCCGGCATCGACGGCGTCATCGCCTCCGGGCAGGAAGCCGGGCCGATCCGCGCCGCCACCGGTGCCGGTTTCTCCATCGTGTGCCCGGGCATCCGCCCCGGCGGCCCGGTGGGCGACGACCAGAAGCGCACCGTGGGCGTGGCCCAGGCGTTCGCCGACGGCGCCGATGCCATCGTGGTGGGCCGCCCGATCCGCCTGGCCAGCGACCCGCGTGCCGCCGCCGAGGCCATCCAGCTGGAAATCGCCACCGCCTGGCGCGCCCGCCAGGCCTGAGCCCGCGTGCCCGCCCGACCCGTCGCCGCGACGTTGTGCGGCGGGTGGGCGACCACCCGCCGGGCACGCCGCACGTGCGATGGCGGCATGACCCCCGAACAACGCCGACGGCCTTCCCGGACGCCGCGCCCACGCATCAGGAAACGCCGCACTCCCGGTGAACTGGGATTACGCACCCGTTCCGCTGCCCCTCCCTGCGATGGAATCGATCCTGCCGGTGCATTCCTGCCCGGCCTGTTTCCATCAACGCAATGGAGGTGCCGCATGCATGTCTTCCCCCGACTGGCCCTGGCCGCCGGTTTCCTTGCCCTGTCCCTTGCCGCACACGCAGCACCCGCGCTGCCCGGTGGCGAGCCCGTGCGCCCGCTGATCATCGGCGGCGAAGACGCACTGCCTGGGCAATATCCGTTCATGGTCAGCCTGCAGCGGCTGGATTTCGGCGACTCCGACCACACCCGGCACTGGTGCGGCGGCACGCTGATTTCCCCGTCCTGGGTCCTCACCGCCGCCCACTGCGTCGAGGGTGCCCAGCCCGCCGGGTATGCGGTGCTCGGCGGCGCCACGACGCTGGACGCCACGGCCCGCGAACGGCCGTCCAACATCCGCGCCATCCACGTGCATCCCGCGTTCGACAGCAACACCCTGGTCAATGACGTGGCGCTGATCCAGCTGCGCGAACCCCTGGCCGGCGTCACCCCGGCGCAGATGCTGGAGGGCAGTGATGCCGGTTACCTGCGGGCCGGGCGCCGGTTCGATGTGATCGGTTGGGGCGACACCGGGCTGGAGGGCGACGCTGCCTCGCCCACCGTGCTGCAGACCGTCAAAACGCCGTTCGTGTCGTTCCGCACCTGTCGGCAGGCCTATCCCGGGCTGCAGGCGGGTGCGGTCATCTGCGCCGGGGAAGAAGGTATCGACAGCTGCCAGGGCGACTCGGGCGGGCCGTTGCTGGTGCAGCGGCGCGGCGCCTGGACGGTGCTGGGCGTGGTCAGCTGGGGGCAGGGCTGCGCCCAGGCCGGCTACCCGGGCGTGTACGCGCGGCTGGGCGATGGCTACATCAAGGACTTCATCGCCGCGACCTGGCTGGGGGACTGACACCGGCGGGAAACACGCGGCGCGGTACTGTGGGCCGATGTACCGTGGCAGTGGGAGGGCGACGCAGCGGCGTCGCCCTCCCGCGTGTTCCGGCACGAAGAGCGCCTGATCGCCACGGATTGCCACTGATCGAACCCCGTTCGGTTCCATTTCAGGGGGGCTGGGCCGGGTTGGCCGGTGGGTGGCTTGCCGCGTCAGGGGCGCAGGCCGCAAGATGCGATCCGGTCCGGGGAGTCCGAATTCATGTCCATGTCGTCCAAGTCGTGGCAGTACCGGGGGCAGGCAATGGCCCTGGTCCTGTGTGGGGCGCTGTTGGTGGGGGCCTGCAAGCGGGACCGGATCGATCCGGATGCGCCGGCCGCCGAACCGGTGGCCGCACTGCAACAGCTGGCCCGGCACGTGGCCGACAACGACCTGCTCGGCTACGCCCGCGCGTCGGTACCGCCGGCCCACTACACGCGCCTGCAGGCCGCCTGGGCGCAGGGGCACAGCCGTTGGCCGCTCACCGAGCTGCCGCTGGATGGCCAGCTGTTGCCGATGCTGGCCTCGCTGTCGCGACCGGACGCACCGCAGCGCCTGCAGCGCTCGTTCGATACCCAGATTGCCGGCCAGGCCACCGGCGTGCGCCAGGCGGCGCACTCGATGGGCCTGTTCGGCGTGCAGTACCTGCGCAACCAGAGCGACTACACCGATGCCCAGCGCGCCCATTACAGCCAGGTGGTGGACGCCCTGAGCAAATGGGCGGCGGCCGCGCCATTGACCGACAAGCAGCGCGCCCGCACCACCATCACCCTGCTCACCGCCACCGCGCGCACCGCCGGGTTGTCCACCGATGCGCAGCTGCAGGCGGCTGGCATGGAGGAGTCGCTGCGCCGCCTGGCGCCGTTCTTCAAGGCGTTCAAGACCGCGCTGGCCAGCTACGGCCTGGCGCTGGATGAGGCCTTGATCGGCCTGCGCGGCGAGCTGGTGTCCGAACTGGGCAACGACGCGGTAGTGCGGGTGCAGTACCCGCTGGCAGGCGAGCAGATCGAGGCGCAGGTGCGCATGACCCGCCGTGATGGCCATTGGTACGTGGCCCGCACGCTGGAACAGGCTGACGCGCTGCTGCAGGCCGCCGACGCCGCGCAGGCCGCGCAAGCTGAACATGACGCCGCCGAGGCGGCCAAAGCAGAGGCCGCCGCGCAGGTCAAGGACGGTGCTTCTGCACCGGCTAAGCCATAATGAAGCCGATGCCGAACCAGAATCCCCTGCCTTTCCCCGGCGAAGAGCCGCCCAAGACCCCGGACGCTTCGTCCGCGTCGCCCGACAGCGTGGCCGCCACCGGCGCCCCGGCCGATCCCGGCCAGGCGACGGCTGCCCCCACTGCAGAGGTCGACCCGGCCGGCGTCGCGCCCGCCGCGATCGTGCCCGGCACCCGCGCCCCGGTTGGCCGCCGCCCCTGGTGGGCGCGCCTGCTGGGCCGCCTGGTCGAGCCGTGGCTGTCGCTGAAGATCGAACCCGAACACCCCGGCCAGTACAACGACGGCCGCCCGGTGGTCTACGTGCTGGAAGACTACGGGTTGTCCAACGCGCTGATCCTGGACAAGGCCTGCCGCGAGGCCGGCCTGCCGTCGCCGCTGGTGCCCATCGCCGGCGACCCCACCGGGCGCAAGCGCGCCTACGTGGCGCTGTCGCGGCGGAGCAGCAGCAACTCGCTGATTCCCGAGCAGCGTGGCGCCAAGACCCATTCCGATTCGCTGGCCAAGGTGCTGCAGGCCCATCGCGCGCGCGATGAGCTGGACGTGCACCTGGTGCCGGTGTCGATCTTCGTCGGCCGCGCCCCGGACAAGCAGAGTGGCTGGTTCGCGGTGCTGTTCTCGGAAAACTGGGCGCTGGTGGGCCGCTTCCGCCGCCTGCTGGCCGTGCTGCTCAACGGCCGCAGCACCATCGTGCGGTTCGCCCCGCCGATCTCGCTGCGCAGCACGATCGACGAGGGGCTGGACCCCGAGCGCACCGTGCGCAAGCTGCAGCGTGTGCTGCGTACCCATTTCCGCCGCATCCGCGAGTCGGTGATCGGGCCGGACCTGTCCACCCGCCGCCTGCTGGTGGACAAGGTGCTGGACGCCGATACCGTGCGCGAGGCGATCGCCTCGCAGGCCAAGCGCGACAACTCCAAGCCGGCCGATGCCTGGAAGAAGGCGCATGCCTACGCCTGGGAAATCGCCGCCGACTATTCCAGCCCGGTGGTGCGTTCGGCCAGCTTCATGCTCAGCCATGTCTGGAACCGTATCTACGCCGGCGTGCTGGTCCATCACCTGGACAAGTTCAAGGCGGCCGCGCCCGGGCACGAAGTGGTCTACGTGCCCAGCCACCGCAGCCACATGGACTACCTGCTGCTGTCCTACCTGCTGTACGACCGGGGTATCGTGCCGCCGCACATCGTGGCCGGCATCAACCTGAATCTGCCGGTGGTCGGCACGCTGCTGCGCAAGGGCGGTGCATTCTTCATCCGCCGCTCGATCCGCGGCAATGCGCTGTACTCGGCGGTGCTCAGCGAGTACGTGGCCCAGCTGGTGGCCGGTGGCTATTCGATCGAGTACTTCGTCGAAGGCGGTCGCTCGCGTACCGGGCGCCTGCTGCAGCCCAAGGGCGGCATGATCTCGATGACGCTGCGCGCGTTCCTGCGCCAGCCGCGCAAGCCGGTGCTGTTCCAGCCGGTCTACATCGGCTATGAAAAGCTGATGGAAGGCGGCAGCTACCTGGACGAACTGTCCGGCCGGCCGAAGGAAAAGGAATCGATCTGGTCGCTGCTGTGGTCCATTCCCAAGGTGCTCAAGCAGAACTACGGGCAGGTGGTGGTCAACTTCGGCGAGCCGATCGCGCTCAACGACGTGCTCGCCCAGCAGGCGCCCGACTGGAACGGCCAGCCGGTCAGCGAAGACGAGAAACCGTCGTGGCTGTCGGGCACCGTCGACCACCTGGCCGAACGCATCCAGGTGCACATCAACGGCGCCGCCGACGTCAATCCGATCAACCTGCTGGCGCTGGCGCTGCTGTCCACGCCCAAGCACGCGATGGGCGAAGCCGACCTGATCGCGCAGATCGAGCTGTGCAAGACCCTGCTGGTTGAAATGCCGTACTCGGACCGGGTCACGGTGACCCCGCATTCGCCGGACCGCATCATCGCCCACGCCGAGGAAATCAACGTCCTCACCCGCATCAAGCATCCGCTGGGCGACGTGCTCAGCGTCAGTGGCGACACCGCGGTGCTGCTCAGCTACTTCCGCAACAACGTCATCCACCTGTTCACCGCGTCGTCGTGGGTGGCGTGCTGCTTCCAGAACAACCGCCGCATGAGCCGCACCGGCCTGGTCCAGCTGGGCCGCACGGTGTATCCGTTCCTGCAGGCCGAGCTGTTCCTGCCGTGGACCGAGGAAGAGTTTGCCCAGCGCATCGAGCAGACCATCAACGTGTTCGTGCGCGAAGGGCTGCTGCAGAACGTCAACGACGACGACGGTGGCATCCTGGCGCGCAATACCGGGCAGACCGATGAAGTGTTCCGCCTGCGTGCCATCGGCCATTCGCTGCAGCAGGCATTCGAGCGCTATTACATCGCCATCTCGGTGCTGGTGAAGAACGGCCCCGGCACGCTGGGTGCTGCCGAGCTGGAAAGCCTGTGCCAGCAGGCCGCCCAGCGCCTGAGCCTGCTCTATGCCCCGGCCGCGCCGGAGTTCTTCGATCGCACGCTGTTCCGCGGCTTCATCCAGAAGCTGCGCGAACTGCGCCTGGTGTGGCCGGACGAGAACAGCAAGCTGCTGTTCGACGACCGCCTGGACGCGTGGGCCAAGGACGCCAAGTTCATCCTCGGCCGCGAGCTGCGCCACACCATCGAACGGGTGAGCCCGGAAGCGGCCAAGCCGGAAGAACCGGTCAGCACGGATTGACGGAAGCGGATGCGCCGAGGCGCATCCATCCGACCGCACCATCGGCGGGCATCGCGACGGACCGCAGCCGACCAACGGTCGGCTCTACCCCCGGAACATGGGCGGTGATCGGGACCAACCGCAGCCGACCAACGGTCGGCTCTACGCGGGTTCGTCTGGAATCAGCATGTCCGCCAGCTTGGCGATGCAGTCCTTCAACTGCAGCTTGCGCCGCTTCAGGCGCTTGGCTTCCAGTTCGTCTTCGCCGTTGGCGGCCATGCGCTGGATCTGCTCGTCCAGCACGCGGTGTTCCTGCCGGAGTTCGGCAAGACGGACGCTGATCTGCTCGGGTGTGAGGGTATCCACAGCTGTCGAGCATACACATCTGCGATGACGCCCGGGAGTGAACGCAGTCACGTCGGGGTCCCTGTGAGGGTGCCCCCCAGCCGGTAGAATGACACCATGCATTCCGCCGTCATCCGCCTGCCCGATCCCGTCCCGCGCGCCCGCGATCCGCGCGCGGCCGACGCCGTGCAGGACAAGCTGGCGCGGCGCCTGCGCCGCCAGGTGGGCCAGGCCATTGCCGACTTCGGCATGATCGCCGACGGCGACAAGGTGATGGTGTGCCTGTCCGGTGGCAAGGACAGTTACACCCTGCTGGACGTGCTGCTGCAGCTGCAGAAGAAGGCGCCGGTGCGCTTCGAGCTGGTGGCGGTCAACCTGGACCAGAAGCAGCCGGACTTCCCCGCGCACGTGCTGCCGCAGTACCTGGAATCGATCGGCGTGGCCTACCAGATCATCGAGCAGGACACCTATTCGGTGGTCAGCCGGGTCATTCCGGAAGGGCGCACGATGTGTTCGCTGTGCTCGCGGCTGCGGCGCGGCGCGCTGTACCGCCACGCGGCGGAAAACGGCTTCAGCAAGATCGCCCTGGGCCACCACCGCGATGACAGCGTGGCCACCTTTTTCCTCAACCTGTTCCACCACGCCAAGCTGTCGGCCATGCCGCCCAAGCTGCGCAGCGACGACGGCCAGCACGTGGTGATCCGCCCGCTGGCCTACGTGGCCGAGGACGACATCCGCGCGTATGCGCAGGCCCGCGCGTTCCCGATCATTCCGTGCAACCTGTGTGGCAGCCAGGACAACCTGCAACGCCGCCAGGTGGGCCAGATGCTGCAGCAGTGGGAGCAGCAGCACCCCGGCCGCATCGACCAGATCGCCCGCGCGCTGGGCACCGTCGAGCCGTCGCAGCTGGCCGACCCGGCCCTGTTCGATTTCATGGCGCTGGCCCGAAGCCCGGCCACCGCCGTGCCGTCCCCGCCGTCGGCCTGGGCCGACGACACCCCCGACATCGGCGGCGCGCCCGGGCCGGCCTGAGCCGCCCACCGCCCCGCCTTCCCTTCACGACCTACTTCGGACTTCCATGTTCTTTCGCAACCTGACGCTGTTCCGCTTCCCGACCGCCACCGACTTTTCCGAAGTAGACACCCTGCTGCCGCAGGTGCTGCTCAAGCCGGTGGGTCCGCTTGAAATGAATTCGCGTGGCTTCATCTCGCCGTTCGGCCGCGAGGAAAAGACCGTGTTCTCGCACCGCATCGGCGATGCGCTGTGGCTCACCGTGGGCGGCGAGGACAAGATCCTGCCGGGCGCGGTGGTCAACGACCTGCTGGCGCGCAAGCTCGAGGAGATCGAAGAGAAGGAAGGGCGCAAGCCCGGCGGCCGCGAGCGCAAGCGCCTCAAGGACGACCTGCTGCACGAACTGATGCCGCGCGCCTTCGTGAAGAGCTCGCGCACCGACGCCCTGATCGACCTGACCCACGGCTACGTGGCGGTGGACAGTTCCAGCCGCAAGACCGGCGAGAACGTGATGTCCGACATCCGTGGCCTGCTCGGCAGCTTCCCGGCGATGCCGCTCAACGCCGAAGTGGCCCCGCGCTCGATCCTGACCGGCTGGATTGCCGGTGAGGAACTGCCCACCGGGCTGAGCCTGGGCGAAGAGTGCGAGATGAAGGACCCGGCCGAGGGCGGTGCGGTGGTCAAGTGCCAGCACCAGGAACTGCGCTGCGACGAGATCGACAAGCACCTGGATGCCGGCAAGCAGGTGACCAAGCTGGCGCTGGTGTTCGAGGACAACCTGTCCTTCGTGCTGGGCGACGACCTGATCGTGCGCAAGCTGAAGTTCCTGGACGGCGCGCTGGACCAGCTCGAACACGCCGACGACGACGGCCGCCGCGCCGAACTGGACGCCCGTTTCGCCCTACAGAGCGGCGAAGTACGGCGCCTGTTCCTGCTGCTGGAAGAGGCCTTCAAGCTCAGCAAGGCCGACTGAGCCACCGGCGCCATCGCGTAGAGCGGGGCTCTGCCCCGCTGCTTCACGCACGTGGTAGAACGGGGCTCTGCCCCGCTGATTCCGCCCGGTACCAGAACAGGTAGAGCGGGGCTCTGCCCCGCTGCTTCACGCACGTGGCGCCCGCCCCGACCAGGCAGCGGGGCAGAGCCCCGCTCTACGTCTGGGTGCCGGGTGGCGCCCTGAACAGCGCGCAGTCATGCGCCGGTCACTGCCGGCGCTATGCTGTACCCATGTCCGGATTCCTCCGCCGCCTCATTTCGCCGGCTGCCCCCACCCTGCAGCGCGACACGGTTCGACTGCGGCTGGAAGATGCCGAGATCGACGTGCTGCGCGTGCGCGATCCGCGTGCGCGGCGGATCAAGCTCAGCGTCGACGAGCGGGGCGTGCGCCTGACGCTGCCGCCGCGGGCCAGCCTGGTGATGGGCGAGCGTTTTCTCGAACAACACCGCGACTGGTTGTCCACGCAGCTGCGCAGCTACCAGGCGCAGAACCTGCCGCCGCCGCTGGTGATCGGCGAGCCCGGCGTGTTGCCGTTGCGCGGTGCGTTGCTGCCGCTGCGGTGGGAAAGCGGTCGCTTCGCGCACATGCGCGTGGACGGCGAGGGCGCCTGCCTGCACTGGCCGGCGCGCGGTACCGACGCCACGCTGCGCCGCACCCTGCGCGAATTCTACGAAGCACAGACCCGTGCCGATGTGGGCCAGTGGCTGCCGCGCTACCTGCCCGCGCTGCCGCGCGCACCGGCACGGCTGCGCCTGAAGGTGATGTCCTCGCAATGGGGCTCGCTGGCGCCCGACGGCAGCATGGCCCTGGACCTGGCGCTGGTACTGGGCCGGTCATCGGCCTTCGAGTACGTGCTGGTGCACGAACTCTGCCACCTCATCCAGGCCAACCACTCGCCGGCCTTCTGGGCCGAGGTGGAGCAGCGTTTTCCGGCGTGGCGGCAGGAGCGCGATTATTTCCAGGCCGAAGGACGGCGGTTGAAGGCCACGCTGCGGCAACTGCTGACCCCCACCCCGTAGAGCCGACCGTTGGTCGGCTGCGCAGCCCGGTGGTAGAGCCGACCGTTGGTCGGCTGCGCGTGACATCCAGGCCCGCGAGGTTGCCGGCCAGCGGCCGGCACTACCGGTATCTTCCGTACCGACCAACGGTCGGTACCTACCGGGTGGCGCGGTCGGTACCTACCGGACGGCGCGGGCGGTGGCGGCCTGCGCCCAGCGGGCGGCCACGCGGGGGGCGGTGATGCACACGGCCTGGTCGGTGACGGTGGTGACGGCGCGTTCCAGCAGTTGGATGTCGGCCTCGTGCTGGCGCGCCACGTGCGGGTCTTCGAAGAAGATCGCGCGCTGGCAGTGGCCTTCCAGCACGCGGTCAGCGATCTGCGCGTCGCCGCCCATCGGGCCGCTTTGGTAGCGCTGCACCCAGGCCTGGTCCTGCGGCCAGCCGCGGCTCCAGGCCAGCTCGTTGAGGCGCTGGCCGGTGGTGCCGGTGCCCACGCGGTGGGCGAAGCGTGAGAGCAGGTCGAAGTGCTCGTCGGCAAAGGCCAGGATGGCCGGCTTCATGGCGTCGTGCGCAATCAGTGCCAGGGTCTGCTGTTCGAACGCATGCAGGTCGTCGGCGCCCGGATCGGGTGCCAGCCCGGCGTGCACGCGCTCCACTTCCACCCAGTCGCGCGCGGTGGCCACGGTGGAAATGAACGGCTTGCCGTGGATCACGCATTGGCGCTTGAGCGCGGTGGCCTCGGGGAAGATCGACGACGGGTCCACCGGATCCATCAGGTAGATCGCCCCGTCCAGGGTGCGCTCGGGCGAGCCCATCCCGACCACTTCGGCCACCAGCTTCATCAGGCCGCCCTCGCGCCCGTTGGGATAGCGCTGCAGCGGGGCGAAATCGGGCAGGAAGCCCAACCGCTGGATCGCATCGAAGGTGCGCCCGACCGCATGCAGCTCCACCCCCAGCTCGCGCAGGCCACCGTCGCAGGCGCGCAGCCAGCGGAACAGGGCGGCGTGCTTGTCGTGGTGGTGCAGGCGGTTGGCGGCCAGGCCGATGCGCATGGGGATCATCCGGTAGGGAGGGCAATCGGCATTCTATGTCGCTTCCCGTGCTGCGGAACTGCGAACCCGGGCACGCGTCTTCACGCATTTTCGTATTAGTTGCATAGCCCGGCAGCGGGCCATAACCGACAGTGGAGGTCGTCAGTCAATCAGGAAAACCCGCCATGGCTCTCTCCCAGGTTCCCAAGGACATGTCGGTCCAGTCCCTTGCTGCGGATCGCAGTGCCCGCATCCGCGCGCTGGGTAGGCTGCTGCGGCATGCCGCCAGCGGCGATGCCGACGTGCTGCTGGTCGGGCTGGCACGCATGCTCGACGCGCACATCGACAACGATCATGCCGATGACGCCAGCAATGGACGTATCCGCGACCAGCTGGACGAGATTGAACTGCTGCTGGCGCTGGAAATCGAGCGGGCCGGGGTGCGTGCGGCCCCGCCGTTGTCGAACGCGGCGTAAGGGCAGCCGGGCAGAGCCCGGCTCTACGGCGCCGCGCGTTTCGTGGCCTGCCGGGCCACGTTCGGCAACCGCGCGCAGCGCGGTCGCCCCATCCCGCCGACGTCAGACCGCCAGCAGCTGCGCGATGCTGGCCGCCGCATCGCGGCCCTCGGCCACGGCGGTGACCACCAGGTCGGCACCGCGCACGGCGTCGCCGCCGGCGAACAGGCGCGGGTGCGCGGTCTGGAACGGCAGGCGGTCCTTGCCACCGGCGATGATGCGGCCGTTGTGGCCGGCTTCCACGCCGTGCTCGGTCAGCCACGCCGGGGTGCTGGGCGAGAAGCCGAAGGCGATGATCACCACGTCCGCTTCCAGCAGCGATTCACTGCCTTCGATCGGCACCGCGTTGCGGCGGCCCTGCGCGTCGGGCTCGTCCAGGCGGGTTTCCACCACCATCACCCCGATCACCTCGTCATCCGCGCCGGCTTCAATGGACAGCGGCTGGCGGTTGAACAGGAAGCGCACGCCTTCCTCGCGCGCGTTGGCCACTTCGCGTGCCGAGCCGGGCATGTTGGCTTCGTCGCGGCGGTAGGCGCAGGTCACCTTGGCCGCGCCCAGGCGCACCGCGCTGCGCACGCAGTCCATGCCGGTGTCGCCGCCGCCCAGCACGACCACGCGCTTGCCCTCCAGGTCGGGCAGGGCGATCTGGTCTTCCCAGCCGGCAATGGGCCGGCCGTGCGCGTCGCTGCCGCCGACGATGCGGCTGTTCTGCACCAGGAACGGCAGCGCCGGCAGCACGCCCTTCAGGTCCTGGCCGAGCAGGCCGCCGTCGGTATAACGGTAGGCGCCGGTACCGACGAACACCGCGTCGTACTCGGCCAGCAGCTGGTCCACGCTGACGTCGCGGCCGATCTCCACGCCCAGCCGGAACTGCACGCCCATGCCTTCGAGCACGTTGCGGCGGCGGCTGATCACGGCCTTGTCGAGCTTGAAGCTGGGGATGCCGAACTGCAGCAGCCCACCGATCTGTTCGTAGCGGTCATACACCACCGCCTGGATGCCGGCATGCGCCAGCTTGTCGGCACAGGCCAGCCCGGCCGGGCCGGCGCCGATCACCGCCACGCGCTTGCCGGTGGGTTCCACGGCGGTCATGTCCGGGCGCCAGCCGGTGGCCAGCGCGGTGTCCACGATGTACTTCTCGACCGCGCCGATGGTGACCGCGCCGAACTCTTCCAGCGTGCAGCTGCCTTCGCACAGGCGGTCCTGCGGACACACCCGGCCGCACACTTCCGGCAGCGGGTTGGTGGAGTGGCAGAGCGTGGCCGCTTCGTGGATGCGGTTTTCCTGCACCAGCTGTAGCCACTGCGGGATGGCGTTGTGCACCGGGCACTTCCAGCTGCAGTACGGGTTGCCGCAGTCCAGGCAGCGGCCGGCCTGGAACTGGGCGTCTTCCTTGCCGAACTTGCCGTACAGCTCGCCCCAGTCGCCGGACGTGCGCAGTTCGACGGGAATGCGCTGCGGCATGGTCCGGGGCAGGTCGAGGAACTGGAAGGCTTGCTTGCGGCTCATGGGTGGGCCCTGCGTTGTTCGGTCGCCGGGCAGAGCCCGGCGCTACGGAATGTTCGGGTTGCCGGGCAGAGCCCGGCACTACGATTTTTTGGGTTGCTGGCCAGCGGCCGGCACTACGTGGACGGTCAGGCGGCGCGGCGCAGCGAGTCGGTGAGGGATTCGATGCTGGCGGCCTTGGGTTTGACCAGCCAGAACTTGCCTACGTAATCGCGGAACTCGTCGAGGATCTGCTGCGCCCAGATGCTGCCGGTCAGTTCGCGGTGGCGGCTGATCAGCGTATGCAGGTGCTGGCGATGGTTCTCGAAGCCCTCGGCGGAAATGCGGTGGATGTCGATGAGTTCGTGGTTGTAGCGGTCCACGAAGTCACGGTCGATATCCAGCACGTAGGCCAGGCCGCCGGTGAAGCCGGCGCCGAAGTTCAGGCCCACCTTGCCCAGCACCAGCACGATGCCGTCGGTCATGTATTCGCAGCAGTGGTCGCCGGCGCCTTCGATCACCGCCAGCGCGCCGGAGTTGCGCACGCCGAAGCGCTCGCCGGCACGCCCGGCCGCGAACAGCTCGCCGCCGGTGGCGCCGTACAGGCAGGTGTTGCCGATGATCGCGGTGTTGCGTGCTTCGAAGCGCGCACCACGCGGCGGGCGTACCACCAAACGGCCGCCGGCCATGCCCTTGCCGACGTAATCGTTGGCTTCGCCTTCGACCTCCAGCTGCAGGCCACCCACGTTGAACGCCCCGAAACTCTGCCCGGCGGTGCCGCGGAACCGCAGGGTCAGCGGCGCATCGCTCATGCCCTGGTTGCCGTGCACGCGGGCGATCGCACCGGACAGGCGGGTGCCGATCGAGCGGTCGGTGTTGTGGATCAGGAAGCGGTGTTCGCCGCCGAGCTTGCCGGCAATGGCCGGGGCCAGCAGACCGTCCATCTGCGTGGCCAGGCTGTCCGGCGATTCGTACAGGCGCTGCGCGGCGCAGTGGCTGCCTTCGTACCGGGCCGGGTTGAGCAGGCGCGACAGGTCGACCTTGACCCCGGGGCGCGGTGCTACCTCCAGCTGTTGCAGCAGGTCGGTGCGGCCGACGATCTCGTCCAGCGACCGCACGCCCAGGTAGGACAGCCAGCCCCGTACTTCCTCGGCCAGCAGGCGGAAGAAGTTCTCCACGCGCTCTGGCAGGCCGGTGAAGTATTGCGCGCGCAGGCGCTCGTCCTGGGTGGCCACGCCGGTGGCGCAGTTGTTGAGGTGGCAGATGCGCAGGTACTTGCAGCCCAGCACGATCATCGGCGCGGTGCCGAAGCCGAAGCTGTCCGCACCCAGCAGCGCGGCCTTGATCACGTCCAGGCCGGTCTTCAGGCCACCGTCGGTCTGCAGCAGGGTGCGCCCGCGCAGGTCGTTGGCCACCAGTGCCTGGTGCGATTCGGCCACGCCCAGTTCCCACGGCACGCCGGCATAGCGGATCGAGCTGACCGGGCTGGCACCGGTGCCGCCGTCATGGCCGGACACGGTGATCAGGTCGGCGCCGGCCTTCACCACGCCCGCGGCGATGGTGCCGACACCGGCATGGCTGACCAGCTTCACCGACACCAGCGCGTCGGGGTTGACCTGCTTGAGGTCGTAGATCAGCTGGGCCAGGTCTTCGATGGAGTAGATGTCGTGGTGCGGCGGCGGCGAGATCAGGCCGATGCCCGGCTTGGCATAGCGCAGCCGTGCGATCAGTTCGTTGACCTTGTGGCCGGGCAGCTGGCCGCCTTCGCCGGGCTTGGCGCCCTGGGCGACCTTGATCTGCAGCACTTCGGCGTTGACCAGGTATTCGGCGGTGACGCCGAAGCGGCCCGAGGCCACCTGCTTGATCTTGCTGCGCTTCTCGGTGCCGTAACGCACCGGGTCTTCGCCGCCTTCGCCGGAGTTGCTGCGCCCACCGAGCCGGTTCATGGCAATGGCCAGCGCTTCATGCGCTTCGGGCGACAACGCACCCAGGCTGATGGCGGCGGTGTCGAAGCGACGGAACAGGTCTTCGGCCGGGGCCACCTCGTCCAGCGGCGTGGGCGTGGGCGCGGCCTTGAGCTGCAGCAGGTCGCGCAGCGCCGACACCGGGCGGCCGTGCACGGCCTCGCAGTAGCGCTGCCAGTCCGCGGCATCACCACTGCGCGCGGCGCGCTGCAGGGTCATGACCACGTCCGGGTTGTACATGTGGTATTCGCCGCCGTGCACGTACTTCAGCACGCCGCCCACGTCCGGGCGCAGCAGGTCGTTCCAGGCACGCACGGTGAGTTCGCGGGCTTCGTCGTCCAGGCGCGCAAAGCCCACGCCGGCCACGCGCGAGGCGGTGTCCGGGAAGCACAGATCGACCACCTCGTCATCGAGGCCGACGATCTCGAACAGCTGCGCGCCGCGATAACTGGCCACGGTGCAGATGCCCATCTTGGAGATGATCTTGGACAGGCCCTTGTAGATGCCCTTGCGGTAGCGGCGGCCGATCTGCGACTGCTCGCCGCCCTTGCTCAGCTGCAGGATGCCGCGCCGGCCGAGGTCGAACAGGGTCTGGTAGGCCAGGTACGGGTACACCGCGGTGGCACCGAAGCCGAGCAGGCAGGCCATGTGGTGCGCGTCGCGCGCGGTGCCGGTTTCAAGGATCAGGTTGACGTCGCAGCGCAGCCCGGCGTTGGACAGGTGGTGGTGGACCGCGCTGGTGGCCAGCAACGCATGCACCATCGGCCGGTCGGCGACCGGGTAGCGGTCGCTCAGCAGCAGCATCACGATGCCCTCGCGGGCAGCCGCCTCGGCCTCGGCGCAGATGCGCTCGATGCCGGCCTTCAGGCCTTCGTCCAGGCTGTAGGACAGGTCGATCAGGCGGTTCTTCTCGACGTACTGCTCCATCTTGATCAGCTGGCGCAGCTTGCGCTGGCTGAGCACCGGCGAATTGAGGATGACGTGGTTCACCGTCTCCGCACCGGCATGGAAGATGTTGGTCTCCTTGCCGAGCTGGGTGGTCAGCGACATGACGCAGTCTTCGCGCAGCGGGTCGATCGGCGGGTTGGTGACCTGCGCGAACGCCTGGCGGAAGTAGTCGTACAGCGGGCGGCTGTGCTGGCTGAGCACGGCCATGGGCGTGTCGTCACCCATGGAGCCGGTGGCTTCCTGCTCGGTCTCGGCCAGCGGCCGCAGGATCTGCTCGACTTCTTCGGTGCTCAGCTGGAACAGCTTGTGGTAGCTGCGCAGGGTGCGCTCGTCAAACGGTTCCTCGACCAGCGAAGGATCGATCAGCTCGGTCTGCAGGTAGGTCACGCCCTGTTGCAGCCACTGCTTGTACGGGGCGCGGCCGCGGTTGATGCGGTCGATGGCATCGGAGTCGAGCAGGTCACCGCGCTTGAGGTCGATGGCCATCATCTCGCCCGGGCCCAGCTTGCCCTTGCGCACCACGCGCTCGGCCGGCACTTCCCACACGCCCGCTTCGGAAGCGACCAGGAAATGGCGGTCGGAGGTGAGCATCCAGCGCGCCGGGCGCAGCCCGTTGCGGTCCAGCGTGCAGGCCGCATAGCGCCCGTCGCAGGCGACGATGCCGGCCGGGCCGTCCCACGGCTCGCTGTTGAGCCCGTAGAACTCGTAGAACGCGGCCAGGTCGGGGTCCTTGAACTCCAGCGACTGGGTGGCCGGCGGCACCAGGATGCGCAGCGCCTGGATCAGCTCCATGCCGGCGCTGACCATCAGCTCCAGCATGTTGTCCAGGCTCTGCGAATCCGAGCCGTGCATGGAGATCACCGGGTCGAACTGGCCGATGTCGAAACGCGGGGTCTTCCACACCTTGCTGCGCGCCTGCGCCCAGCGGCGGTTGCCCTCGATGGTGTTGATCTCACCGTTGTGGGCGAGCATCCGGAACGGGTGCGCCAGCGGCCAGCGCGGCAGCGTGTTGGTGGAGAAGCGCTGGTGGAACACGATGGCGCTGGAGGCCAGGTCGTTGCGCTGCAGGTCCACGTAGAAGCGGCTCAGCTTGTCCGGCAGCACCATGCCCTTGTAGCTGATCGCGTTCGGGCTGAGCGTGGTGACGTAGTAGTCGGCGTGCTCGCGCAGCTGCTGTTCGCTGCGGCGGCGGGCCAGGAACAGGGCCAGGGTGAAGGTGGCCTCGTCCTGCTCGGCACCGGCATCCACGAACACCTGTTCGATGCGCGGCAGGGTGTCGCGGGCCAGTTGCCCGCACACGCTGGGGTCGGTGGGCACCAGGCGCCAACCGACCGGTCGACAGCCGGCATCGCGCAGCTGCTGTTCCAGGGTGTCGCGGCAGGCCTGGGCGGCCGCTTCGTCGTGCGGCAGGAACACCACGCCGGCGGCGAAACGCGCCCCCAGGCTGAGCCCGGCTTCGGCGGCGAGTGCCTTGAGGAACACGTCGGGGCGGCGCAGCAGCAGGCCGCAGCCGTCGCCGGTGATGCCATCGGCGGCCACGCCACCACGGTGGGTCATGCGCGAAAGTGCCGCAATGGCGGTGTCCACCAGCAGTCGGGACGGCTGGTCATCGAGCTGGGCAACCATGCCGAAACCACAGGCATCGCGCTCATCTTGCGGGTCGTAAAGCCCTTGGCGGTTGCGGGGGGCCATCTCTGCCTCAATGTCGGGTGAGCGGCGACACTCGTCCCCGCTCAATCCGTTGAGCGCATCTGGAGGCACCGGATGACTCGACTAGATCACAGTTGCTGCAACGCCGCAATACACGGTTGCAGGCGCAACCAAACCCCTTCAAAAACCGCCTGGAACCAGGGTTCCAGGCGTCCCTGTTCAGCCGCAGCGCAGGCCGCTGATGGCGCCCTTTTCGTCCACTTCGATGTTCAGTCGTTCACCGACGAACTCCATCGTGGTCATGTCGTTGGGCTTGAGCACCCGCAGCTGCTTGGCGCTGGCGTCCTGCTGGGCCTGGCTGCCTATTTTGTCGGTATAGGCCTGGCCGACCAGGCTCTGCACCTGGGTGGCATCGCAGTTGCCGACCGGCGGCGCTTCCAGCGCCTTGCCTGTTTCATCGGTCGGGGCCGCAGCGGCTTCGGCGGCCTTCTGGGCATGGGTGCCCACGGCTTCCTGCTCGTCCATGGGCGGCGCCTGGCAGGCGGCCAGTACGAGCAGGGCGGGAATGACGGCCACAAGGCCAATGGAACGCCGCAGGCGGCGGAACGACAAGGACGGCATCGAGACTCCAGACATCGAACCAGGGAAACCTTGGAGGATATCGCCAAGCGGGGCGTGAGGTGTTCGTGTTGTGTTATTGACGCGCCCTCGCACCCGCACCGGGTATCACTGCAGGCCCTTACCGCCACGTCCTCCGATGAGCCCCAGCCGTCGCGTCACCCCCGAAGTCGCCGCCGCCCGCGAGGCCGGCCTGCGCTATGTCAGCGATGAAATGCCGGGCCTGCAGCGGCGCCGTGCCGGCAAGGGCTTCAGCTACCGCGACGCCGATGGCGCGGCGGTGCGCGATGCCGCCACCCTGGCCCGGATCCGCGCGCTGGCGATTCCGCCGGCCTACACCGACGTGTGGATCTGCGCGCTGCCCAATGGCCACCTGCAGGCCACCGGGCGGGACGCGCGCGGGCGCAAGCAGTACCGCTACCACGCCGACTGGGCGCGGGTGCGCGGCGACGGCAAGTTCGACCGCATCATCGCCTTCGGCACTGCACTGCCCGTGCTGCGCCGCCGCCTGCGGCGCGACCTGAAGCTGCCCGGCTTCCCGCGCGACAAGGTGCTGGCCATCGTGGTCGCGCTGCTGGCGCAGACGCTGGTGCGGGTGGGCAACGAGGTATACGCCCGCGACAACCGGTCCTACGGGTTGACCACGCTGCGCAACCGGCACCTGGCGCTGGTCAAGGGCGGGCGTGCGCAGATGCGCTTCCGCGGCAAGTCCGGACAGGCGCATGAGGTGGACGTGGATGATCGCCGCCTGGTGACGCTGATCCGTGGCTGCCAGCAGCTGCCCGGGCAGGCGCTGTTCCAGTACCGCGATGATGAGGGGGCGGTGCAGCCGGTGGATTCGGGCATGGTCAACGAGTACCTGCACGACGCGATGGGCGAGGATTTCAGTGCCAAGGACTTCCGCACCTGGGGTGGGACGCTGGAAGCCATCCGCCAGTTGGCGATCACCGAGCTGCCCGAACCCGCCAGCGAACGTGCGCTGGCGGCGTTGCAGAAGCAGGTGGTGTGCGAGGTGGCGACCCTGCTGGGCAATACGCCGTCGGTGTGCAGAAAGTCCTACATCGATCCGTGCGTGTTCGACGGCTGGCGCGCCGGCTCGCTGAAGGCGCTGGCAGGCCTGCGCGGCGAGCGGCAGTGGGAGCAGGCGACGTTGAAGGTGCTCAAGGCCGCACGGCGCACGGTCAAGCGTGCGCGGGCGGCCTGAGCGGGTCCATCAGCCGCAGTAGAGCGCGGTGATGTTGTTGGTGCGGCCGGTTTCGATGGTCAAACGCTCGCCGCCGGTTTGCGCGCCCGGGGTCGGGTTGGCCGCGCCACTGGCGGTGGGGCCGCTCTCGGCGCGCTGCCCGCGCACCACGTTCACCTGCAGGCTGTCGCTGTCCACGCGGGTGCGCTCGATGGTGGCCGCCGATGCGGCCAGGCCCACCGCACCGCGCACCTTGTCCACGTGGCACTGGCCGGAGATCACCCCGTCGATGGGTTGCACCTGCGCCACCGGGGTGCTGCTGCAGGCGGAAAGGGTGGCCAGGGCGGCCGCCGCGAAAAGGGTGCGGTACATGGGTGACTCCAGCAGGTTTTCCGGCCTGCAGCGTGCCGCGTTTGACGTATGCAGCGGATGAAGCCTGCACGGATTGCCCACATCGCACTCACTTTGCGTGGCCGCCCGGTTGGCCACACTGCCTGTGCACTTGAACGCTTTCGCAAAGGAGCCGCAGATGGCCACCCGCAAGACTCGCACGCCCACCTCGCCCGCCGCCGCTGACAAGGCCGCCAAACCCCTGGCCGAGCGCACGCCGGTGGTGAAGACCGCCACCCGCAAGGCGGCGGCGAAGGACCCGCGCGCCGCCCGCGTGGCCGCGCGCCAGCGTCGCCTGCAGGACCAGGAGAAGGCCAAGGATGCACGCGTAGCCAAGCAGGCCGCCAAGAAGCAGGTGGCGAAGAAGGCGACCAGGAAGGCGACCCAGGCCGGCGCGCGCAAGCAGCCGGAGACGATGCCGGCGCAGCAGATCGCCAAGCCGGGCAATGAGCACGAACTGGCGCTGGCGCCGCGCTTCCTTGCCCCCGATTACAAAGGCAGCGGCAAGCTGGCCGGCAAGCGCGCCATCATCACCGGGGCCGATTCGGGTATCGGCCGCGCGGTGGCCGTGCTGTTTGCCCGCGAAGGCGCCGACGTGGCCGTGCTGCACCTGGACGAAGCGGCCGACGCCAAGGTCACGCGCCAGCATGTGGAAGCCGAGGGCGGCCGCTGCCTGGTGATCGCCGGTGATGTGCGCGATCCCGCGTTCTGCAACAAGGCGGTCAAGCAGGTGGCCAAGGCCTTCGGCGGGATCGACATCCTGGTCAACAATGCCGCCTTCCAGCTGCATTGCGAGCGCCTGGAAGACCTCGAGGACGCGCACCTGCAGGAAACCCTGCAGACCAACATCGGCGGCTATATCCAGATGGCCCGCGCGGTGCTGCCGCACCTGCAGGAAGGCGACTGCATCATCAACACCGGTTCGGAGACGGGCCTGTTCGGCAGCAAGGGGTTGATCGACTACTCGGCCACCAAGGGCGCCATCCATGCCTTCACCAAGGCGCTGGCCAGCCAGCTGCTACCGCGCGGGATCCGGGTCAACGCGGTGGCGCCGGGCCCGGTCTGGACACCGCTCAACCCGGCCGACAAACAGGCCGCCGACGTGGCCGAGTTCGGCAAGGACAGCGACATGGGCCGCCCGGCGCAGCCGGAGGAGTTGTCCCCGGCGTATGTGTTCCTTGCCTCGCCGGTGACCGCCAGCTATATCAGCGGGGTGATCCTGCCGGTGATGGGCGGGCCGCGCGGCTGAGCGCGGCGCGGTAGCACGGCAGGCTGACGCGCGCGATCTACGCCGCGTCAGCCGCCGGTGGGCGGAGTGGGACGGACAGGGACAAGGAGTGCAACGATGGGTGTCGCCGCAACCGGGTTGGGACTGCTGCTGGCGGGCGTGGCCGCCGCGCCGCTGACGTCGATAACCACCGAGGACGGTGTGACGGCCACGCACTACGTCTCCCGCCACCAGCTGCACTGCGGTGACAGTCGCTTCGACATCACCGTGGAGGCGGGGCAGGCCGCGCCGGTGACGGCGTTCACGGTCAACGACGTGGCGCTGCCGCCGGAGCAGGTACGGCAGATCAATGATCAGATCGGTGCGCGCTCGGGCTTTCTGGGCCTGCGCAGTTCCTGCACGCGGCAGCGCCAGGCGCTGACGCTCCAGTTCACCTCGCCGACGCGGACCTACGGGGTTGCCGTGCGCTTCGTCGATGGTCGGCTGGCATCGGTGGCGGGCGCAGCGCCGTAGAACGCGGCGATCGGGGCGATGAAGTCCTGCGGGTTGGCGCCGACCAGGTTGGTCAACACGACCACCGCCAGCCGGCGTTCGGGATAGACGATGAACGCCGCGCGTGCGCCGCCCATGCCGCCGACCTGCAGGTCCGGGGCCGTACCCATGATGGGCCAGCCGGCCGACCAGGCGCCGGACTCACCGTTGTTCAGGCGTTCCGGCGTCCACATGCGGCGCACGCCGTCCGCTCTGAGCAGCTGCCCCTGCGACATCGCGATGATCCAGCGGCCTACGTCGTCGGCGGTGGTGAGCATGCCCGCACCGGCCCACAGACCCGGTGACAGGTCGTAGAACCAGTGCGACAGCCGTTGCGGTGCATCGGCGGCGTCGGTCTTGCGGGGGAACCAGCTGTAGATGGTGGCCGCGTCGGCGACCAGGTCGTAACTGTCGCCGAAGGTGGTGCGTGGCATGCCCACCACGTCGAACTGATGCCGGGCCATGTACTGCGGATACGGCATGCCGGCCTGCCTGGCGATGATCCGCGCCAGCAGCACGTAGTTGGTCTGGTTGTACCGGAAGCGCTCCCCCGGCGCTGCTTCCACCGGCATGGCAGTCACCTGCGTCCACGCCTGCTCTTCGGTGCCGCCGCCCAGCAGGCCCTGCGCATCGAGGATGTCCGGCAGGCCGGAGGTATGGGCGAGCAGCTGGCGCACCTGCACCTTGCCCCACGCCGGCGGCAGATCATCCAGGTAGCGCGACACCGGTGCCTGCAGATCCACGCGCCCGGCTTGGGCCAGCTGCGCCATCGCGACCCCGGTAAAGGACTTTGTGGCCGAGTTGAGCGGGAAACGCGTGTCGCGCGTGGCGGCCACGCCGTTCTCGACATTGGCCAGTCCATAGGCCTCGGACAACACCAGCTGGCCGTCCTTGACCACCGCGATCTGCAGGCCCGGAATGCGCCGGGCCTGCATCGTGTCCTGCACGAACCGGCGCGCCTGCGCGTTGGCGGTATCCCAGGCGGTGGAAGGGGCGGAGGGAGCGGCGAAACACGCCAAGGGCACTGCGAGCGCGGCCAACAGGACGGGGGTGCGGAGGGCACTGAAACGCATGCAGCTTTCCTTGGGCGGGTGCACCGGTCGCCGCGCGCCGGTGGAGCGGCGGACAGTCCGGGCTCGCAGGCTTGGATGCGGCGGCGGGCGAAAAGGTTTAACCGGCGCGCAGGCGACCGTTCGTCGGCGCGCGCCGTCCGGCACTTGACGACAGTTGTAGTCACTGGCACGGTGACGACACGTGTAGTCATCGGAGTGTGTCATGCGCGGCAAAACCATCGGGGACCAGGAACTGGCCCTGTTGCAGTACGTAGCAGAACAGGGCGGCGCCACCGTCGGTGAAGTGGCGGCGGGGTTTGGCGAAGAACGCGGGCTGGCCCGCTCGACCGTGCTGACCATGATGGAACGCCTGCGCGGCAAGGCCTACCTGCAGCGCAAGCAGGTGCAGGGCGTGTACCGCTACGCCGCCACCAGCGGCCAGGACAGCGTGGTGCAGGGCGCGGTGGCCAGCTTCGTGGAAAAGACCCTGCAGGGCTCGGTATCGCCGTTCGTGGCCTTCATGTCGCACAAGGCCGAGGTCAGCGACCAGGAACTGGCCGAGCTGGAAGCGCTGGTCGCGCAGTTGCAGTCACGCAAGCGGGAGGGCTGAGCCATGGAGACGCTGATGATGGAACTGCTGGTGCGGCTGGGCTGGACCAGCGTGCAGAGCGCGGTGCTGGTGGGCCTGGTGTGGGGCGTGTGCCGGCTGCTGCCGGGCCTGCCGCCGTCCACGCGGGTGCGTTTGTGGTGGTTGGTGGCCCTGCAGGCGGTACTGGGCCTGGTCTGGAGCAGTCCGCTGGAGCTGGCGGTGTTGCCCGCGCCCGCGGCGCAGACCACGCAGGTGATCGCACTCCCTGCCATGGACGCCGCCGTTGCGGTGGCACCTGCGGCCGCCGACACGGTTGCGATGGCGGCGCCGGCCTCGGTGCTGTGGTCGTGGCCTGCCGTGCTGCTGGCGATGTGGGCGGCGGGTGTGCTGGTGATGCTGCTGCACAGCCTGCGTGGCTATCGCCACAGCCGCGCGCTGGTACGCGATGCAGTGGAGTGCACCGATGCCTCGCTGCAGGACGCATTGCAGCTGGCGGCCGAAGCACACGGCCTGCGCCGCGCGCCCGCCTTGAAGATCTCCGCGCAGATCCGCTCGCCGCAGCTGATCGGACCGTGGGCCCCGGTGCTGCTGCTGCCGGCGCGGGAATTGCCGGCGATGGCCGCCGATGACCTGGACATGGCGCTGACCCACGAGCTGGTGCACCTGCAGCGCCGCGACCTGTGGTGGGGCTTGCTGCCTGCGTTGGCGCAGCACCTGTTCTTCTTCCATCCGCTGGTGCATCTGGCCGCCCGCGAATATGCGCTGGCCCGCGAAGAAGCCTGCGATGGTGCGGTGGTGGCCGGGCATGGTCACTGCCGGCACGACTACGGCCGGCTGCTGGTGCAGCTGGGTGTGGCCCCGCGCCCGGCGGTGGGTGTGGCCAGTGCGTCGCCGAATTTCCGCAGCCTCAAACGTCGCCTGCTGAGCCTGCAGCAGACCCGCCGGTTCCCGCGCATGGCGGCCGTGGCGATCACTGCGGTGTTCGTGCTGGTCGGTGTGGCGCCGCTGCGGCTGGTGGCTGCGGTTGCGCCACCCCCGCCGCCGCCGGCTGCACCACGCGCCCCGTCCACGCCGCCGCCTGCGCCCTCCGCGCCGGTCCCGGCGCTGGCCCCGGAACCGATGACGGCCCCTGCGGCGCCGTCGCCGCCGGCACCGCCGATGGCACCGCAGGCGCCGCGCGCGCCGGCCTCACCGCAGGCGCTGGACGATGGCATGCCGCTGGTCACCCACGGCCAGCTCACGCTGTCCCGGCAACCGGCGCAGGCCTTCGTGCTGATGGGGGACGGCGACAACTTCGTGAATGCCTCGCTGGCCGACCTCAAGCAGGCGCGGCGCGACGCCCGCGATGGCGAACCGGTGCTGTGGGTACGGCGCGGGCAGGCCCGCTACCTGATCCGCGATCCGGCCGTGCTGCGGCAGCTGGGACGCAGCCAGAGCGAAGTGGCCGCGCTGGGTGAAGCCCAGGCGGACCTGGGCGATCGCCAATCGGAGATCGGCGAGCAGATGGCCAGGGTGAGCATGCAGGTCACCGCCGACGTCATGGCGCATCTGGATGTGGACGCGGTGACCCACGCGGCCGCGCAGCACGCCACCCTGGACGCGGCCGCCGAGGCCAACCAGGCGGCACGTCAGGCGCGCAAGGCCTCTGCCAAGGCCGTGGATGCGCAGCAGCTCGCCCGGGTGGCCCGCGAACAGGCCGAACTTGGCCGCGAGCAGGCGCGCCTGGCGCAGCAGCAGAGCCTGGCCTCGGCCCGCGCCGCACGTGACGTGCGCGCGGCGATCGACCAGGCACTGTCCAGCGGCAAGGCCGAGCGCCTGCGCGACTGACCGTATGGCAACGGCGGCCTGCGCAGCGACGCAGGCCGCCGCCTTCATCGGCTCACGCGATCAACCGCAGTTGGCGCGGACGATCTTGTTCTGTTCGTCCACTTCGATGCTGACGCGGTCTTCGCGGTAATCCATGGTCATGGCCATGCCCGGCTTGAGCACGCGTGCATGGCGGGCGCCGCTGTCCTTGACCGCTTTGGCGAGCACCGCCTCACTGGCGGTCTGGCCCACCAGGCCATTCAACTTCTCCGCATCGCAGCGGGCGGCACTGTCGGCACCGGCGGCCATGGGTTCGGACGTGGGGGCGTTGGTTTTCGGCGGCTGGCTGCAGGCGGCCAGTGGCAACGCACAACCTAGGGTCAACAACAGGGCAAGGCGCATGCGGTACTCCTCCCGGGGTCAGTAGCGGGCAGTGTGGTGGGTGCGTGCTTCACATCGCGTCAAAAGCCCATCGCCGCGTTCATTCACCCTGCAGTGCCAGCGTTTCCCGCGCGCGCTGTTCCTCGGCCACCAGCCGCAGCATCAACAGCGACAACGTCACCACGTCCTGGTGGTTGTGCTCGGCCACGCGGCGCAGGTTCACCGCGTTGCCCCCGCGCAGGTAGTTCAGCCATGCCGCCGGCGCTTCCGAACCGGGCAGGTCGTCTTCGCGGACGATCTGCAGCAGCTGCCGTTCGATGGTGGCCAGCCGGCAGTTCTCCCAGGTGCCGCGGTAGCGGCGGCGGGTCGGGAACAGCAGGTCCACGTGGTCCAGCGGGGTGATCGGGCAGCGCTGGCGGGCCAGCCGGTAGCGGGTCTTGAGCAGGGGCGCGTCGTAGCAGCGGCCGTTGTAGCTGGAGAACACGGTGGTGGGCTGCAGCCAGCCGGCGAACTCGCGCAGCATTGCGGTTTCGGCGGCCATGGTGGTCATCAGCAACTGGCGGATGCGCAGGCCGTCGCCCTGTTCGGGATGGGCATGCCAGTCGGCCGCCCCGATCATGAAAGCGCGGGTGCCGGTACCGCCGGCCAGGCCGGTGGTTTCGGTATCGAAGAACATCAGGTCCTGCGGCTGCACCTGGTCGCCCTCGCGCTTGGCGAAGGCCAGCGACAGCGGTTGGGTGGGAATGGGCTGGGGCAGGAACGATTCGATCAGGAACAGCCCGGGCGCGATCTCCTCGCCGGGCACATGGCGGTCCTGCGCGTTGGCACGTGGCGCGGGCGCGGCGGCGCTGCCCCGACCACGCAGGCCCAGCAGCCGGTGCAGGCTGCCCACGTCGGGCGTGCGCAGCGCCGGTGCGGGCGCTGCGGGCGTGCTGCTGGCCGCACCGGTGGGCTTGTGGCGGATTTCCTGTTCGACCCAGGCAAACACCGAGGCCGGCGCGGGGGAGCGTGCGCGCGCATCGTTGGCGGCGGCGGGGAGCGCGGCGGCGTGTGTCGGCCGACGGTCGGCGCCGACCGTTTCGTTGGGGGCTGCGCAGCGCCCGTGTCAGCGGCGGGCGGTGCACCCTCGCTCGCCTTCGTCCGCTCCCCCGCAGGCGCGGGGGTGGCGTCACCGGCCTGCCGGCGCAGCAGGCGCAGCTTGTCCAGGCTCAGGCTCACTGCGGCACCACCTCGGCATGCACGCGGTCCTGCGCGTCGGCGCCGGGCAACGCCGGGGCATCGAACAGGTCCAGCACCTTCAGCGCCAGCGCCCGGGGCGTGGTGGCATCGTCTTCCTGCCCGGCCAGCACCGGACCCACGCAGGCCGGGCAGCCGGCCTTGCAGTCGCAGCGCTGCACCAGCTCGCGCGCGCGCTGCAGCAGTTCGCCCTGGCGCAGCCACAACGGCTCGCTCAGGCCCACGCCACCGGGGAAGTTGTCGTACAGGTACACGGTGGGCACGAACTGCTGCTGCAGTTCGATCGCGCTGGCATCGAACTCGGCCCCGCGCAGCTGCCCGCGGCCGCTCTGGTCGGCCACCGCGAACCAGGCGCCATCGCCGTTGCCCACCGCCTTCTGCAGGTCGCGCGCGTCGGCCATCACCGCCACGGTGGCCACGATGTGCAGCGCATACGCCGCGCCCAGGAAACCATCCAGCGCTTCCTGCTTGCTCTCGAACGCGGTCAGCAGCAATGCCTGCGGCAGCTGCCACCACACCGCGGTGGTGTGCAGTTCCTGGTCGGGCAGGTTGACCGGGCCGTAGCCGATGTTTTCGTGGGTGTAGTAGCGGATCTTCTTGTAGCCGGCCACGCGGCGCACCACGTGTACTTCGCCATGGTGCGCATCGCCCTGCCCGGCAATGCAGCCGTCGAAGCGGTCCAGCACCTTGAGCTTGGTGAAGTCGATGCTGTCGGTGTAGTAGTCCACGTGGGTGCGGGTGACGTAGGCCTTGCGGCCGTCCCAATCCAGCCGCTCCACCTGGTACGGCGTGGACTGCACCATGTGGATGGCGCCTTCATACAGGGTGAGCGCGGCCGCCGAGTAATCCACCTCGGCGATGATCTGCTGCTTGCCGTCGCTGCGGTCGACCACCACGAAGTTGCCGTCGGCCACCGAACGCAGGCTCACCGCGTTGGCCGGGTAGCTGTCGGCGATCCACTCCCAGCGGTCGCCTTCGCGGTGGATCACCTCGGTTTCGGCCAGCGCTTCCAGGAACACCAGCGGGTCGATCGGTCCGAACGGGTCGCCGGCCAGGAACGGCAGTTCGAAGGCGGCGCAGCGGATATGGTCGAACAGGATCAGCGGCTGGTCCGGGGCGATGCGCGCGTGCTCGGGCGAGGCGTCGGCGAAGAAGTCCGGGTGGCGCACCACGTACTGGTCCAGCGGCTGCGAGCTGGCCACCATCACCCCCAGCGCGGGCTGCTGGCGGCGCCCGGCACGGCCGAAGCGCTGCCAGGTGGCCGCCACGCTGCCGGGGTAGCCGTTGAGCACCACCACGTCCAGGCTGCCGATATCCACGCCCAGCTCCAGCGCCGAGGTGCTGACGATGCCGTCGATCAGCCCGGCCCGCATGGCACGCTCGGTCTCGCGGCGCTCGGTGGGCAGGTAGCCGCCGCGGTAGGCGCGGATGCGCGCGGGCTTGCGCGGGTCGTGGTCGAAGATGTCCTTGAGGTACTTGGTGAGTACTTCAACCATCAACCGGCTTTGCGCGAAGATCAGCGTCTTCAGCCCGGACTTGATCGCGATGCGGGCGATGCGGTTGCTCTGCGAACGCGCCGAGGCACGCAGGCCCAGGTCGGCGTTGACCACCGGCGGGTTCCACAGCAGGACATGCTTCGGCCCGCTGGGCGCGCCGGATTCGGTGATGGCGGTGACCGGGGCTTCGATCAGCGCCTGCGCATGCGCCTGCGGGTTGCCGATGGTGGCCGAGCACAGGATGAACTGCGGCTCCACCCCGTAGAACGCGCAGATGCGCTTGAGCCGGCGCAGCACGTTGGTGACATGGCTGCCGAACACGCCGCGGTAGGTGTGCACTTCATCGATGACCACATAGCGCAGGTTCTCGAAGAACTGCGCCCACTTGGTGTGGTGCGGCAGGATCGCCTGGTGCAGCATGTCCGGGTTGGAGACCACGATGTCGCCGTGCAGGCGGATCGCCTGGCGCGCATCGCCGGGCGTATCGCCGTCGAAGGTGAAGGCTTTCACGCCCAGGTCGCCGGCGCGGTTGAGTTCCAGCAGCTCGGCCACCTGGTCCTGGGCCAGCGCCTTGGTCGGGAACAGGTACAGCGCCTTGGCCTTGCCCTGCATGGCCGCACTCACCACCGGCAGGGTGTAGCACAGCGACTTGCCGCTGGCGGTGGGGGTGACGATGGCCACGTGCTCGCCGCGCTGGGTGGCATCCCACGCCTCGGCCTGGTGGCTGTACAGCTGCTCGATGCCGCGCGCCTTCAGGGCGGCGGTGAGCGCGGCCGGCACGTCGGCCGGGATCGGCGCGTAGCGCCCTTCGCGGCCGGGGATGGTGAAGCTGCCGGTGATGCGGTCGGCGTAGCGCTGCTGCAGGCGCGCGGTGAGCAGCGCGCCGTTGCGCGAGGGCAGCCCGTCGGTGGTGGACAGGCGGCGCTCGGCATCTTCGGTGCGCTTGGCGAGTTCGTAGGCCATGGGAACAACGGTCTGCAAAGGACGCCATGGAACCACAGCGGCGTCTCAATGTTTGAGACACACCGCGGGTGGTGGGTGAATGATTCAGCGCGTGGGTGCGGGACGTGTGGCCAGCGCGGCCACCGCAGCGTCTAGGCAGCCAGCACCGCTGCCAGTATCACCAGGAGCAGGCGTACGCCCGGCGTCATTGGTGCTGCCGGGTCTCGGCATCCACGGAGGGAGCCCATGTGGCGTGATGGAAGTGCGTCTGGCGGGTGCAGCGCAGCAGCAGCAAGGTCTGTACGCCCAACAACAGCACTGCCAATGCACGCCAGACACTGTGGACAAGTGCCGCGGTGAAGGGCGAGGCCTCTGATCGGGTATCGATGTGCAGGCGCAGGCCGTGGACGTCGTGCTCGCGCCCGACCACCCAACCGCGCAACGCGAACGGGCGCTGCTGGCTCACCTGGTCGCGGGTGTGTTGCCAGTGCTCCAACGGTGCCTCCACTACCGAGGGACGGATGTCAGCGGCCCGATGCACGTCGATCAGCACCAGGCCGTCGGTTGGCGTTGCCAGCGCGATCGAACCGATGTCCGCCAGCTTGTGCTGGGCGAACTCACGCACAATGGCCAGCTGGATCTCGTACAACGCTTTCAGGTCCGCTCCGCCCAGGTACACCGTGTCGTCGTGGGCCTGCGCCAGGCCCCGGAGGGTGTCGGAAAGATACTCCCAGCGGTTGCCATCGACGCGCGGCACGCGTCCGCCCGCTTTTTCCTGAAGCGCTGGCAGCAATAGCTCCAGTAGGCGGTCACGCAAGGCGTCGCAAGCCACAACACCCTCCAAGCACACCCGTTCAAGTGCCTCCACCAGCGGTGCCACGCCGAGGATCCGGTTGCGGTGGCCTGCGGTGGACCGGCTCGGAAAGGTCGACTGCAGCGCCAACAGTTCGAGACGACTTATCTCCACGCGCATGGCATCGTCGCGGTCCAGCAGGTCCAACGTGGGGGGCAGCACGATCCCAGGAAGCTCGATCGCCGGGCCACCCCACAGCGTCTGCCGACAATCGGATTGCGCCAGGGTATGGCCGGCAGCCAGCAGCGCAGCGATACCGCAGGTGCCGTCACCCTGCAGGCTGACCCGATCCCCTGGTCGCGGCGGAGCGGCCAGTACGGTGGCTGGCGTGGGGTCGCTGCGCAGGGCCGGGACATGCAGCGCATGACGGGCAATGCGCAGGTCGTCAAAGACGGCGTTCCCGGCCTGCAGCGACCACAGCGTGGCCAGCATTGCCGTCCCCAACCAGACCAGGTGGCGGCCCAATGTCGACGGGGGCAGGCGGCGTGCCTCTTCGACCAGCGAACGGCCGGGATTCAGCGACAACAGATACCGATCAGCAGTGCGAACCTCGGCAATCACTGGTTGCCCCAGCGGAAGTGCATGGCCGGTGCACCAGTGGCGCGGCGCATTGACTTGCACATTGCCGATCTCCAGGACAGGGGTGTCGATTTCGACCTGGCCAATGGGCTGCGGGCGTGGCTCCCCAAGGGTGCCTTTGAACTGGTTGACGGTACCTGCCGCAGGCAGCGGTCGGCGACGCGGGCGGGTGAGTGCCACGCCGACTGACGCGCTTACGATGCCGGCCACCAGCATCAACCAAGGCAGGTCCAGCACGCGCATGGTGCCCAGCCACAACAGCAGGCAGGCCAGCAAGTAGCAGCCGGCGCTCGGCAGACCCAGCCACTGCGGCTGGCGGAGGGCCCGTTCCTCAGGGGTTTCCTCCCGCTGAGCAGGCAGGTCCGAGGAGCAACAATCGATTTGGGGCCCGGCTACCGGAGCCAAGCCCTGCCCCTGGGCCGCATCATCGACAGGAGGTGCGGGCGTGGTCTGCCGTTCTGTGGCCAACCATGCATAGTGCTCTGCCTTTGCTACCTGTTCGCGCACCAGTCCTGCGGCTATGTCGAACCCGTTCATGCGCACGACGATCGCTTGCGAATGACCGAGTACCACCTCGGCACGGGGCTGCGCCGGCACGAACTGGCGCGCGTCGTAGGGCAGCACCACCTCCACCTCCCCCAGCCGTTCATGGAGTAGCTGCGCCTCGTCATGCTCGAGGCTGTAGGGACCTGCCAGGTTTCGGACCTCCCGCGATTCAGCCAGCTGCCCGGTCAACCGAAAAGGTTCCAGCGCAGCGAACTCCGCTTCATCCAGCGCGCGCACGACTGGCGTCTTGCGCAGTGCCCTGATCGCATACCGTGCATCGCGACGTCGCCCGGCGTAGATGACTGCGCCCAGCAGCGACAGCAGCAGGATCAGGAGCTTGGCAAACACCAGAAAGGTGAGCATGGGCGGTTCCAGGCACGGGTGAACCGCACAGCGTCGCCCTTGCCGTGCACGGCGACAATGCAACATGTTGCAATGTGGCGTCACACACGGGCTGAACGCCGCTTGCGCCACGCAACGAAATCTGAATCCTGGCACGGTATCCTCGCCGATGAACGCACCGGAGATTGGTAGAGCGCCGTGTCACGACGTGGACCGCAGGGAGCACTTCTGATCAGCATGTTGCTGGCCAGCATCGCGCACGCGCAACAGGCCGCGCCGAGCATGTCGCCCGCGCCGGTGGCGTCGACCGACGTGGCCGCCCCACCGCCGCAGGACAGCGTCACCACGCTGGGCGAAGTACGCGCCATCAAGCCCGATGAAGACGTGCCGCTGGATCTGTACCGGTTCAAGAGCCCGGTGCAGGCCGAAAACAACCGCTTCAGTCGCTCCTGGCGCGAGCCGCCCACTCCAGAGCAGGTGAGCATGAGCGGCGGCTACGTGATGATGGGCATCTACTACGGTATCGCCAAGGCCGCGCAGGGCATCCATACGATCACCGGCGCACCGGACCAGATCCAGTCGGCCATCGCCCGCCCGCCGCCGCAGCTGACCGAACAGCAGCAACTGCGCGCGCTGCAGTTCTGCGATCCGCAGCAGGGCTGCGTGGCACCGCCGCAGAAGTGACCGGCTATCCTGTCGCCCCGCCACGCCCGCTTACCGCCATGTCCCTGCGCTCTTTGTTCCTGCTTGCCGCACTGCTTCCCGTCACGGCCATGGCCAGTGGCAGCGCCGACGATGGCAGCTGCCGCAACGGCGCCTTTCCCTCGGAACAAAGCGGCTTCGCGCTGGCCAAGGTGGTCGGTGCATCGCGGCTGTACCTGTTGAGCGACACGGAGGGCTGCCCGGCGCGCGGTGAACCGGCGTGCCGCCAGCGCAGCTACGTGGTGCCCGGCGATACGCTGATCACCGGGCGCGACAACAGCGGGTACCGCTGTGCGTTCTTCCCCAACAAGGGGGGCGGCAGTGCGGGCTGGGTAGCCAGCACGCGGCTGCAGCCGCAGCCGCTGCCACCGCCGACGCTGCAGGCATGGGCCGGCGACTGGCGCGATGGCGATGACCAGCTGGTCATCGGCGTGCGGGGTGGCCAGTTGCACGTGGAGGGCGATGCCTACTGGCCGTCGGCCAATCCCACCCCGGAGGTGCGCCCGTACGGGCCGAACATGGGCCAGGTGGAGGCGCTGGCCGCGCCGACGGGGAACACGGTGGCGTTCCAGGACGCCACCTGCACGCTGCGCGCCCACCTCCTGGGCGACTACCTGATCGTGGCCGACAACAGCGAATGCGGTGGCATGAACGTGCGCTTCAACGGTGTGTACCGGCGTACCCGCCCGCAGCGGTAACACCGGACAGGGCCCGGCGCGAGGGTGGCCGGCCGGGCCAGGACACGACAACCACGTGCGTCAGGCTGCCAGCCCGGGTACCGGGCGGGTCTGCATGTCCGCGTCCAGCGCGCGGCGGCGCGCCCGGGCCCGGGCCACCCCGCGCCACAGCAGCGCGGCTTGGCCCAGTGCCAGCGCACTGGCCAGCAACAGGGCCAGGGTGCTGGCAGCGGCGGCCACGATGCGGCGCTGGTCGGCATCGGTATTCACCTCCAGGCGCAGCCCGGCGGCGTCTTCGTGGCGGTCCACCACCAGGCCGTCCACCGTGAACGGCACCGGCGTGGCCAAGGTGGTCATCGCCTGCTCCCAGCGATCCAGCACCGATTCGGCACGCACGTCGGCCGCATCGAGCCGCACCGCGTCGGTATCGCCCCGCAGGTCATGCGGGGTGCGCCAGCACCACGCCGCCCTGCTGCAGCGACAGCAACTGCGGGGCAAGCGTCTGCAGCTGCCGCGCGATGGCGATACCGGCATGGCCACGGGTAATGTCCTGCAGCGCGCTCAACTGATGCGATGGCATCAGCATGCCGTCGTTGCCTTCCTCGACGGCACGGCGCAGTTCGCGGGCCAGGAGTGGCCAGCTGTCCAGGGCGAGTTCCTGGCCGTCCACGTCTGCCGTGGCGGCAAGCTCGTCCACGATCTCGCGCTTCAGCGCGTCGCAGTCCTCCAGGCCGGCGGCGCACGCCTGTTCGACGACCTCCACCAGGTTGCCCATGCCACTCACGATCTTGCCGCCGCTATGCTGCGCCGACAGTGCGGCCTGTGCGTAAGGATCGCTGCCGGCCTGCTGCAACATCAGCAGGCGCAGCATGGCCGACATGTTGTCTTCGCGGACGCTGACATAGTCGCCGCGATACAGCGACAGCAGCGCGTCGGGCATCTGCAGCCCGGGCAGCCTCACCGGCGTGCCACCCCAGCGCACGCGGCTGCAATCGGGCAGCACGATGGCCGCATCGATGTCCTGCAGGGGAGTGAGGGCGAGTTCGCACTGGCCTTCGCCGCGCAGCCTGACCCGGTCGCCACCGCGGGGTGGCCGCTGCGCCAGCGAAGCCGCAGTGGCATCGCTGCGGGTCTCTCCGCCACGCACGCCCTGCCACGCCAGCGCCATGTCGTCGGTGACGCCATTGCTGTTGAGCAGCGCGGCCAACAGTGCCACCAGCCCCACGGCCAGCAGCACCACATGATGGCCCCAGCGCGCCGCCGGGAAGCGACGTGCTTCGTCCACCTGCGACCACGCGCTGCCCATCGCCAGCACCTCGCCGCTGGTCGCCAGGATCTCCACCTCCACCGGCTGTCCGAGCGGCAACCGGCCGGAGCGCTGCCAATGCGCCGGCATCTGCACCTGCAATGCATCGCCAAGGAAGTAGTGATAGGTGCGCAGGGCTGCATTGGTCGGATTGGGCAGCTCCACCAGGCGCAGCGGCCCGTGGACGCGGTTCACCGCCAGCGGCTTCGCCGGCGCGGCCGGGGCGGGGCGCCGCCACTGCCACCACACCGCTGCGCCGGCCATCGCCAGTGCCGCCAACAGCAGCGGCACGCGTGCACCGCCGAGATCGGCATTGGCCACTACCAGCATCAGGACGAACGCGAGCACCCAAAGGCCGGCCATCTTCCACACGCGCGAGATGGGCTGGCGCAGTGCCGCTTCCTCGGGCGTTTCCACGCGCCGTTCCCGTACCTCCACGGGCGTTTCTGCGATCTGTTGCACGGGCCTGCTGAGCGTGGCGTCGGCATCCGCAGGGTCCTTCTGACCCGGCAGGGGCGGCGGCAGTTCGTCGTCGGCGTGGGCGCTTGCCTGCTGCAGGGTGCGGGCACGGCCGTCCACCACGGTGAAGCCGTTGAGCCGCACCACAATGGCCTGTTTGGCGCTCAGCACCACTTCGGCATCGTTGTCGTCGTCGTGCAGGAACGCCGGCGCGTCGTAGGGCAACAACACCTCCACGTTGCCCAGCGTGTCGTGCAGGGTCTGGGCGCCGTTGACCTCGAGGCCATGGCGGCTGAAGCGTCCACGCAGCGCCCGTACCTCCGGCGTCCAGCTTAGTCCGCCGGCCACGCGCAGCGGCTCCAGCGCCAGTGCTTCGTCGGGCGTCAAGGTGCGCAGCACGGGTGCTTCGCGCAGCTGCGCCAACGCACCGTGATTGTCGCTGCGACGCGACTTGTAGGACAGGAAGCTGAAAAGGGCCACGCCCAGCAGCACCAGTTTCAGGATGATCCAGAACGTCATCGCGTTGCTCCCGCGCGTGTGCGGTTGGGCCCGGACGGATCGGGCAGGAAACGCGTGCGATCGGCGCACGACATCATGTCGTTCATGGCTCCCTCCATTGGAGCGGCATTTGGCGGGCGCTAGTCTGCCGCGCGCGGCCGGATAGGGCAAATGGCATGCCTGCGTTTCTTGCGTGAGGCCGCTCGCGGTGCAGCGGCGACAGCACGCCGACCGCTACGAATACCGGGCGTTGTAAACGCGTCAGCGCGGCGGCGGTGGCGGTGGGCTGTACCCGGCATCGGGGGTGACGGTCACCGCCTGCAACGTCATCGGCTCGGCATCGGGCTGTTCAACTGACGCGATCGGCGCGGGCTGTGCAGCCGCTTCCAGCGCCTGGATGATGGCCTGCTGGCGTCGCTGGCCGTCGGCCACCTGCATCGCCATCATCTGCGCAGCGAATTCACGCTGACGCTGCTTGGCCACGTGGTCGCGCAGCAGCAGCCCGCCCACCAGCAGCAGTGGCACGGAAAGGAGCAGCACTGAGGCGATCAGCTGCGTGCGCTGGGAGGGGGTGTTCGACGGCTTTTCCATGTATGCGTGACCTGTCCTTGGTGTGCAGTGCGCAGGTAGTTTGCACGAGGCAGTCATGGCATGCAGAAACGGAGCGCACGTTGTGATGAATGGTGGCTGTGCGGGCAGCGTGCCGGGTTACGGTGTGCCGCGCGGGCGCCAACGCTCCAACCACCACAGCAGGCCGGCCACCACGAGGAAGCCAAGCAGCCACGGCCAGCGCGGGCCGGGCGCGGGAACGACCGCGGCGGTCGATGCGGCGGTGGCAGTGCCCAGCCGCAGCGCGGTGGCATCGCGGGTCTGCTGGCGGTGCATGGCCTGCGCGCGCGCCGGGTCGAACACGTAGAACGCCTGGGTGCGCGTGCCGATCTGCAGGTGGTGCCAACCTGCCTGCTGCGGCCAGTAGCCGGCACAGTGATCGCCCGCGGTATCCGGGTCGATGTGCAGCGCTACCGTGGTGCCCTGCGGGCTGCGCACGGTGGTGCCGTCGGCCAGCGCGCACAGCGCGATGCGTTCGCCGGCCCAAGCCGTGGCACTGCCCAGGCGCACCGATGCAGGGGTCGCCAGCGGGCGCGCCAGCGTCGCCACCACGCTGCTCCACAGCTCGGCATGACGATCGTCGCGGCCGGCCAGCACCAGGCGGTAGCTGTCGGTGACGGGCAGCAGCGCGAGGCGACCACGGCCCACATCGCGCCAGCCGCCCAGCGCGGCACCGTTGGCATCGCGCAGCAGCGGCGTGGCATCCAGGGCGCGCTGGTTGAACTGCTCCAGCGCAGGCAACGGGGCGTTGTGCGAGGTGCTGTCCGCTTCGTCGATGGCGGCGGTGGGTGCGCTGGCCGCGCGCTGCGGGCCACGCCGCGCCTGCAGCAGCGCAGGATCCGGATCGGCGGCCAGGCGCAGCGGCAGGCTCTGGTTGCTGCCGCTTGTCGCCAGGCCCCAGTTGCGCAGTGTCTGCCGCGTGCCATCAGTGAGCGGGCCGCTGCTGCGCACCAGTACGCCGAGGCCATCGCGCAGTGCCTGCTGCACGACCGCGCGCTGGGGCGGGCCAAGCGCGGCCACGCTGCGCTCATCGAGGATCAGCACATCGGTCGCGGCCAGACGCGCGGCGGTCAGGGCCACGGGTGCGTCGCCGAGCACCACCCCGGCGCCCGCACTGGCCTGGGCGTGCAGCTCCAGGCCGGTATCGGATGCCCAGCGGCGCAGGTATTTCAGCTCCGGCGTGGGGGCGCCGGCCAGCACCAGCACCCGCACGCCGGGGGCGTCGTCGGTCTGCAATGGCACGGGCACGGTATCCACCACGTGCCTGTCGGCGTCGAGCAGGCGCAGGCTGAATTCGCTGCGGCCGCTGGCACGGGCAACGCCGTCCAGCGCGACGCTGCCATCGCGGCCGGGCGCGGCGCGGTCCACGACGATGCCGGCCGGATCAAGCAGTTCGGCGCGCGCACCGGCCACGCCCTGGGCCCGCGCCCGCACCGTGAACAGTGCGCCGGGAACGGTGATGGCCGGTGGTTCCAGAGCGACCCAGCCGCGGGGCGCGGCGGCAGGCTGCAGCGTGACCTGCCGGGGCAACGCGATGTCGCGGTCACGCGCCACCAGCCCATCGCCCTGCAGTAACAGGGCCTGCGTGCCGGGGTGCTGGCGCAATGCCGTGGCCAGGTCGGGCGCGACGCGGGTGCCGCTGCGCGCCGCGGCTTCCGGCAGTGCAATCACGCTGGCGTCGCCGGCTGCGTTCGGTGTGGCCGCCGCGTGGCCGGTCAGGATGGTCAGGCGCTGGGCTGCGATGTGCACCGGCGGTGGCAGCAGGGTGAGGTACAGCAGCGCGGCCGCGCCGACCTGCAGCACCAGCAGCGCGACGATGCGCGCGGTACCGTGCGTGGGGTTGCGACGCTGCTGCAGCAGCGTGCGAACGCTGCCGATCAGCACGATGGCCAGCAGTGCCGACGCGATCCAGACGGCGTCATTCATCGCGGGGCCTCCAGGGCATCCAGGTAGGTCTGGCCCATGCGATCGGGAGGCGTGCGCCGCGACACCTGCGGACTGGGCCGCGACAACGCCCGCCACAGGCGCGCGCGCAGCACCGCACGGCACTCGCCGCAGTCCGGTGCAACCCGCAGCTCTTCGATGGCCGCGGCCAGGCTGAGCGGATCGGGCAGGCGGCTGTCGTTGCGCTGCAGCCACTGCGCGATGGCATCCAGGTCGGGCGTGCTGGCCGGATCGGCAAGCTGTTGCCAGGCGCTCACGATCGCCGGCTCGGGGGCGGGCACGGCGGCGATGGGCAGGGTGCGGCTGCCGAGGTCGGTGCGGTCGCCGCTGAGCCGACGGCTTTCATCGATGGGCGGCAGTTCCGGACCCACCCGCGCCAGATAGATGCGCTCGGCCTGCTGCACCTGCTTGATGAAGGCCAAGGCCTTGTTGGCGTAGGGCAGCGCGGCGTCGGGCCGGCCCTGGCGCAGTTCGCCTTCGGACGACCACATCTGGTCCAGGGCGGCTTTCAGCGTGGCGCGGGTCTGCGGGTCGAGCAGGGTGGCGGCTTCGGCGTGGTCGTGGGTGTGGCCGTACTCGGACAGCACGTCGGTGGCGCTGCCGAACACCGGCGGTGCCTCCGGCGTGGCGCCTGCATGGTCATGGCCGTCATGGCCGGCCTGCGCGGGGTCGCTTTTTTCGGCCTGCGCATGGGCGTGTGCATCGGTGTCGTCGTGCGCATCGGCCGTGGGGGTGTCGCTGGTGGGCAGCGCGTCGCTGGTCGGCGGCGGCTTGGCGCCGCCTTCGCTTTCCTCGCCCAGGAACTGGCCGTAGCGCAGGCGCAGGATGCGCTGGTCCACGCCGATGGCATCGGCGCGCTTGATGAATTCTTCGGCAGGCAGCTGGCGACGCAGTTTGATCAGCGCCTCGGCGTCGATGATGATCTGGCGCTGGCTGCGGAAGTAGGCGGGCAACGTCTTCTTGACCATGCCTTCCAGTTCCGCGCCCTGCACCTGCTCCACGCTGGGCAGGCGCAGGATCACGCTGGTGCTCTGCGCGGTCTGTGGCGTGGGCACACGGTTGTCGCGCACCTGCAGTTGGGCGATCACATCGTTGCCCGGCTCGGCACCCAGCGCGGCCAGGTCCAGCGTGCGCGCGAAGCGGCGCAGCGTGGGCGTGCCGCTGCTGGCCAGAGTGAGGGTGTGTTCGCGGAAGGTGATGTTCTCGCCGCTGCCCTGGGCCAGGGTGATCTTCAGCTGGGCATCGGCAGCCACGCCGTGGTCGTCGCTGGCCTCGAACTGCAGCACCCACTGCCGCTGCCCGGGCGTGCCCAGTACCAGCGTGCGGTCCGGGGCGAGCACGCGTACGCGCGGCGGCTGGTCGGGCAGCACATCCAGGCGGTACAGGCGTGGCCCTGCCAGCGCCGGTACGGTGACCACGCGGTACAGCGCGGGGCGGTCGGCGGTCCATGTGCCGGTCCAGGTGTCGCCCGCGCGACGCAGGGCGACACGGCGGCCATCGTGGAACTGCAGCACGGCCTCGCTGGGCTGCGCGCTGAAGCGCAGCGACCACTGCAGCGCGCTGCCCTGCGCGACCTTTGCATCCAGTGTGCTCTGTACCCGGGCCGGTTGCCCGGTGTAGGCCGGGGCGTTGATTGCCAGCCGGCTGGACTGCAGGCGCGGCGGTTGTGCGGGCGTGGCAAGTGGGGCGGTGACCGGCGATGGCCGCGCGGTGCCGCCGCTGGTACGCGGCCATCCCAGTGCCAGCGCGATCAGCACCAGCGCACCCAGCCAGGCCACCAGCAAGGCGCGGCGCGGCCACGCCGCGCGCAGGTCGGGCGTTCGCGCCTGCAACGCGGCGTGGACATGCGCGCGCTGCCGACGCTGCAGGGGGTTGAGCGCATCGTCGGGCGCGAACAGCAGGTCGGCGCTGTCCTGCAGTGCGGCGTGGCGGTCGAGCTGGCGTACCAGCCAGCGCCGGTCCAGCTGGCGGCTGCGCCAGGTGGCCAGTGCCACGCCGGCCAGCAGCGCCACCAGCAGCACCACCGTGGCGATATCGAACCCGCCCAGGCGCAACGCCACGGCCGTGGCGCCCAACGCGAGCGGCAATGCCAGCAGCAGCGTCGACCACCACCGGCGTCGGCGTGCCTGCCGCCAGCGCTGCTGCAGGGCGGGGATCATGCCGTCCCCCCACGCCGGGGCGATGTGGCCAGCCAGCGTTCAAGCGCGAACAGCAGCACGGTCAATGCCAGCAGCCACGGTGCAAGGTCGAGCGGCTGCGGCGTGGGCGCTCGGGCACCCTGCAACGGCGCGTGCGCGCGCGCGGCTACCCACTGTGGCGCGGCGACCGGACGAACCAGCTGCAGCAGCCGTCGCGGGAACTCCGGGTCGCGCAGGCCCGGCGACGCGGTCGGCGACACCGCCGCGTGGAAGCGCAGCAGACGCCCGCTGCCGACCCGGTACTCGCTGAGCATCGCCGCGCCCTCCGCATCGCGCAGCACCACGACTCCGGCCGCACCGGGCGGCGCCGGTGCGCTGCCCAGCACTGTGCCGCCGCCCGCCAGCCAGGCCTGCCAGGCCGGTGGCAGCGGGGCGGTGGACGGCCACACGCCGATCTCGTCGTTGCCGGGCACGGCCGCGTTGGCCGCTGCGATCGGCGCGGCGCTCCAGGCGCGTTGCACCGCATCGAACACGCGCTGCGCCTGTGCATCGGCATCCACGCCCAGGTGCAGGCGCGGCGCGCGTGCCGTCGGCTGCGCCGCGCTCGGCTTGGCCACCGCCAGCGGTTGCCACTGCACGGTGCGCGACAGTCGCGGGCGCTCGGCGTCGGCGCCCGGCATCGGGTCGGGCACGTAAACGGTCAAGGGGGTGCCGGCAGGCAATTGCTGGTCCAGCTCGCGCAGCAGGCTGGCCAGCGGCTGCGCGCCGGTGGGGGCGGCCTGTTCCAGCGGCGGGAAGCCCGGTGCCAGCCAGCGCCAGTCGGCGTTCGGCTGCTGTGCATGCTGCGCGGCGACATCCAGCCCGGGGGCCACCGCAACCACCGGATGCGTGTCGGCAGCGCTGCCCTGCAGTACCGGGCGCGCCAGCAGCAGCGCCAGGGCGGCCAGCAGCGCCAGGCGCACCAGCAGCAGCGGCCACTCGTCGAAACGAACGCGTTGGCGCGGCCGTACCTTGGCGCGCAGCCAGCGCAGGGCGGCAAACTCCAGCGGTGCGTACTGGTGGCGGCGCGCCAGGTGGACCAGCAACGGCACCAGCCACGCAGCCAGCGCCAGCAGGCCCAGCGGGAACAGCAGCGCCAGGCTCATGCGCCGCCGCCCGGCCCGAACAGCTGGCGCAGCGGTGCATCCAGCGGTTGGTCCAGGTAGCCCACCGCATACGCGATGCCGCTGGCGTGCAGGCGTGCCTGCAGGTCGCGCTGGGCCTGGGCGAAGCGGACCAGGTAATCGGCGCGGATGGCACGCCCGTCACCCAGCAGTTCCTCGCCGGTTTCCGGATCGCGGAAGCGGTGGCCGTCGGTGAACGGGAAGTCGCGTTCGTCGGCCCCCAGCAGTTGCACCTGCAGCACCTCGCGGCGCGCGGCGGCCAAGCGTTCCAGCAGCACGGTGCCGGCCGCGTCGAACCCATCGCCGAGGGCCACCAGCAGGTCGCCGGGCTGCACGCGCTCCCATACCGGGCGCAGCTTGTCGGCAGGTGGCCAGCCGCCGTGGGCCTGCAGCTGGCGCAGCAGCAGGTGCACGCGGTCGCGCTGGCGCGGGCCGCTGCCGGCGGGTATCAGCTGCACACCGTGGCCGTTGACGGCGATCACGCCGAAGCGGTCGCCCTGCTGCAGGGCCAGTTCGACCAGACAGGCGGCCGTGGCGCAGGCGTGGTCCAGGCGCGACCAGCCCGGGCGGGCGCGGTCGTGCTGGGCGGCCGAGGCGCTGGCGTCCACCAGCACCCAGCTGGTGATCGGGCTTTCGCGTTCGGATTCGCGCACGAAGAAGCGGTCCGAGCGGGCGTACAGCTTCCAGTCGATCTGGCGCAGTTCGTCACCCGGCTCGTAGGCGCGGTACTGCGCGAACTCCAGCCCGGCACCGCGGCTGCGGCTGGCATGCTGGCCGATGCCGTGCGCACCCCGCGCACGCCGCGGCAACAGACGCAGCGCCTTCAGGCGGCTGCGCACGTCGGCGGGAATGGCGATGGGGGCGTGCAGCGTCACGGCGGGCTCAGGCGGGGAACGGCACGGCCTGCAGCAGCGCGGCGATCACATCGTCGGCACTCTTCTGCTCGGCCTCGGCGGCGAAGGACAACAGCAGGCGATGGCGCATCACCGGTGCCACCAGCGCCTGCACATCCTCACGGGTGGTGGCGAAGCGGCCCTGCAGCAGGGCGCGCGCCTTGGCGGCCAGCACCAGCGACTGCCCGGCACGCGGGCCGGCGCCCCACTTCACCCACTGGTTGATCGCCTCCGGCGCGGTGGTGCCCGGGCGGCTGGCGCGCACCAGCCGGGTGATCCAGGTGAGCACGTCATCGCTGACATGCACCTGGCGCACGGCGGCCTGCAGGGCCAGCACGTCGTCGGCGTCCATCACCTTGGGTACGCTGCCGGTCGCGCTGCCGGTGGTCTGCAGCAGGATGTCGCGCTCTTCCTGCTCGGTGGGGTAATCCACGCGCACGTGCAGCAGGAAGCGGTCCAGCTGCGCTTCGGGCAACGGGTAGGTGCCGGCCTGCTCGATCGGGTTCTGCGTGGCCAGCACGAAGAACGGGGCAGGCAGGGTGTAGGTGGTACCGGCGTAGCTGACCGTGCGCTCCTGCATGGCTTCCAGCAGCGCGGCCTGGGTCTTGGGCGGGGTGCGGTTGAGCTCGTCGGCCAGCAGCAGGTGGGTGAAGATCGGGCCCTGCTGGAAGCGGAAGTGGCGGTGCCCGGTGCCGTGGTCTTCCTCCAGCAGCTCGGTACCCAGAATGTCGCTGGGCATCAGGTCCGGAGTGAACTGCACCCGGCGGAACTGCAGTTCCAGCGCCTGGCCCAGCGACCGCACCAGCAGGGTCTTGCCCAGCCCCGGCGCGCCTTCGAGCAGGCAATGGCCGCCGGCCAGCAGGCCGATCAGCAGCTGTTCCACCACCGCGTGCTGGCCAACCACGGCCTGGCCCAGCGCGCTGCGCAGGTGCTGCAGTTTGGGTAGAAGGGCATCAAGGCGGTCGGGGGTCATAAGGCACTCGCATCAATCGATGTAGAGCCACGCCATGCGTGGCTGAAGAATCAGGAATAAACTAGTTGTTCAACGCGTACATCACGATGTTCACCGCGAAACGGGTGTTGTCTTCGGCCAGGAACCGCTTGTTGCGCCAGTCGTAGTCCCACTCGCAGCCGTAATCCTTGTTGCTGTAGAGCAGGCCCAGCCGGCCGTCCACCTCGATGCCCTTGAGGTAGTCATGCACCAGGTCATCGCCCCAGCCATTGAGCTCGAAGCCGGTGGCGGGCGGCCCGTCGGGGAAGCGGAAGAAGCTGCGGTACAGCGCGTGGCTGTTGGGCAGTTTGTTCAGCGCCTTGGGGCCGAACAGCTTGGCCATCTGTGCCTCGAACGACTTGGCAAACAGGCCGTCGATGTCGTGGTTGCAGTCATCCACGAACACGAAGCCCCCGTTGCGCACATAGCGCACGAAGTTCTGCCGCTCGACGGCGTTGAACTCCACCAGCTTATGCCCGGCCAGGTAGCAGAACGGGGCTTCCAGCATGCGTGGATCGGACAGGGCGATGACATGCTCGGTCGGGTCCACGCGCAAAGAGGTGTAATCGATCAGCGAGGTGATCACGTTGGACGGCATGCGCGCATCCACGTCCCAGTCGCCGGAGTCGTACTTGAGGCGGGTGAACCAGAAGTCGTAACGACCGGCCTGGGCGCGCGCCAGTGAGGGCAACGCCGCGAATGCGGCGCTGCCCAGCAGCAGGCGCAGGAACTGCGCGCGGTTCATCCGTGCATCAGACCGCGTCGGACAACGAGGTGAAGGTGAAATCGCGCAGTTTCATCGGCGGAATCATCATCACGAAGTTCGACTCGTCACCGGCCACGCGCACCGGCTTGCCCAGCTCTTCGATGTTGTTGAGCATGATCACCGGCGACTCGTTGAAGCGGAAATTCTTCACCGGGTACTTGATCTGGCCGTTCTCGATGTAGAAGGTGCCATCGCGGGTCAGGCCGGTCAGCAGCACGGTCTGCGGATCGACCATGCGGATGTACCAGGTGCGGGTGACCAGGATGCCCTTCTGGGTGCCGCGCACCAGATCGGCGGTGCTCTTGTCGCCGCCGCTCATCAGCAGGTTGCCCGGGGTGGCATTGGCGGTCTTGCCCTGCTTCTGCGCCCAGAACCGGGTGTACTCCAGGTTGGCGACCTTGCCGTTCTCGATGATCGGCAGCTTGCCGCGCGGCATGCCTTCGCCATCCCACGGCAGCACCGGCGCTTCGGGGTGCCACGGGTCGGCATGCATGTTCACGCGCGGGTCGTAGACCTGCTCGCCCAGCTTGTTGCCGCCGCCCTTCTTGGACAGGAAGCTGCGGCCTTCATCGGCCGAGCGCGCGCTGAAGAAATTCATCATGAAGCTGATCAGGCCCGCCGCGGCGGCCGGCTCCAGGATCACCGTGTACTTGCCCGGTTCCAGCGCCTTGGCTTCCTGCGATTCGGTGGCCTTGCGCATCGCGATCTGGATGTCCTGGTCGGCCTTGAAGTCGGCGGCATCCTTGAGGTTGCGACCCACCCAGCCCGAACCGCGGCCATCTTCAGTGCGCACGGTGCAGGTGTAATCGAAGTTGGTGCTGCGCTGGTAGCCGAAGTTGCCGTTGCTGTTGGCGGTGGCGTAGAAGCCCTGGCCGTCTTCCAGGAAGCCGGCGGCGATCAGGCCCTTGCCGCGGCACGGGGCGATCGAGTCGGCGGCGACCTTGGCGCGGAACGCCGGGTCGATGGCGGCGGTGGACGCACTGAAGGTGGGGCTGGCGGTGTAGGCCTGCTTGCCGATGGCCGGCATGAACTCCGGGTTTTCCGGGGCCAGGCGGGCCAGGTCTTCGGCGCGGCGCACCACGCGTTCCAGCGCGGCATCGTCGAACTCGTTGATCGAGGCGGTGCCCACGCGCTTGCCAAAGGCCACGGTGACGGCCAGTTCGGTGTTGTCCACGATGCCGCTGGTGGAGACGTTGTTCAGCGCGAAACGGATGTTGCCGTTGATCGAGCCGGCCAGCACGGCGGTGCATTCATCGGCCTTGGACAGCGCGATGACCTTGTCGAGGATGGCCTTGGCTTGTGCTTCGGTGAAGATACTCATGATTCGTAGGCTCCTGACCGGTCAGCCGAGGCTGCGCGCGGTGTTGATGACGTTGATGCCGTTGAAGCGCGCGGTGGACGACCCGTGCGAGACCGCCGAGACCTGGCCCGGCTGGCCCTTGCCGTCGAAGAACGAACCGCCCAGGCGGTAGTCGCGTTCATCGGCCACGGCGCTGCAGGCGTTCCAGAATTCCGGCGTGCGGATCTGGTAAGCCACGTCTTCAAGCATGCGGGTGATCTTGCCGTTCTTGATCTCGTAGAACAGCTGGCCACCGAACTGCGCGTTGTAGCGCTGCTGATCGATGGAGAACGAGCCGTCACCGATGATGTAGATGCCGTTTTCCACGTCCTTGACCAGGTCGGCCACGCTCAGCGGGGTCTTGCCCGGCGCCATCGACACGTTGGCCATGCGCTGGAACTGCACGCTGGACCAGGAGTCGGCATAGCAGCAGCCGTCCGAGGCGGTCTTGCCCAGGATGTGGGCCTGGTCGCGGATGGTCTGGTAGTCCACCAGCTTGCCGTCGCTGATCAAGTCCCAGCGCTTGGTCTTGACGCCTTCGTCGTCGTAGGCCACCGCGCCCAGGCTGCCCGGCTGGGTCTTGTCGGCGAAGATGTTGACCTTGTCGCTGCCGTACTGGAAGTGCTGTTCGCGCTTGTCCAGGGTGGCGAAGCTGGTGCCGGCGTAGTTGGCTTCGTAGCCAAGCACGCGGTCCAGTTCCAGCGGATGGCCGACCGATTCATGGATGGTCAGCCAGGTGTGCGAGGGGTCCAGCACCAGGTCGTACTTGCCCGGCTTCACCGACGGTGCTTTCAGCTTCTCCTGCGCCTGCTTGGCCGCCGCGATGGCGTCTTCCTTCATGTCGTAGGAGGAGCTGTAGTTGACCACCCCGTTGGGGGTGAGCACCTTGCCGGCGGCGGCGCCATCGAGGTACTCGTAGCCCATGCCCATCGGCGCGGACAGGCCTTCGCGGGTGCGGAACTTGCCGCTGGCCTTGTCGATGGCGGTGATGGTCATCGGGGCCCAGATGCGGTGCACGTCCTGGTCGATGTAGGAGCCATCGGTGGAGGCGAAGTACTTCTGTTCGTTGACCAGGAACAGCATCGAATTGACGAAGCTGGCGCCGGCGGCCATCGCCGCGGCGTTGACGTCCAGCAGCAGGTCCACCTTCTCCTTGATCGGCACGTCCATCGCATTCTTGCGGATGGGGGTCTTCCAGCTCACTTCCCCCACGCCGGGTGCGGCGGCCAGCTGTACCGGCGCGGTCTGCACGCCCGAGTTTGCCTTGGCGATGGCGGCCGCCTGCTGCGCGGCGCGCGCCACGTCGGCGGTGCCCAGCTGGTTGGTGGCGGCAAAGCCCCAGGCGCCGTTGACGATCACGCGGATGCCCACACCGGTGGATTCGGTGTTGACCACGTTCTGCACCTTGTCCTCGCGGGTGATCACGAACTGGCGCAGGTAGCGCCCGATGCGGACGTCGCAGTAGGTGGCGCCGGCCTGGCGGGCAGCGGCCAGCGCGGCGTCGGCCAGGCGCTTCTTCAGCCCCAAGTCCAGCGTGCTGTGCAGCTGCTCGGCGGCGATCACCTTGCCGAAGAATGACGGCACGATCAGTCCGCCAGCGGTAAGCCCGGTGAGGGCGAGGAAGTCACGTCTTTGCAAGGCAGCTCTCCACGTCGGTGTGGGGGTGGCAGGGAAACGGCGACATCACAGCGACCGCCGGGGCGGTGGCCCCGATTCTTGCGGCCATCGGAAGGGGGCGTCAAATGACGAAATGCACGGTGGGCAGGGCATGCTCATCCCAGGCTGCGCGCGGTGTTGATGATGTTGATGCCATCAAAGCGCGTGGTCGACGAGCCATGCGACACCGCCGATACCTGGCCGGGCTGGCCCTTGCCGTCGAAGAACGAGCCGCCGAAGCGGAAGTCGCGTTCATCGCAGATCGCGCTGCAGGCATTCCAGAATTCCGGCGTGCGGATCTGGTAAGCCGCATCTTCGACCATGCCGGTGATCTGGCCGTTCTTGATCTGGTAGTACAGCTGGCCGCCGAACTGCGCGTTGAAGCGCTGCTGGTCGATGGAGTACGAGCCGCGGCCGTGGATATAGATACCGTTCTCCACGTCCTTGATCATGTCGGCCACGCTCAGCGGAGTCTTGCCCGGGGCCAGCGAGACGTTGGCCATGCGCTGGAACTGCACGCTGGACCAGGAATCGGCGTAGCTGCAGCCGTGTGATTCGGTCTCGCCCAGGATGTGCACCTCGTCGCGGGTGGCCTGGTAGTTGACCAGGATCCCGTCCTTGACCAGATCCCAGCGCTTGGTCTTGACCCCCTCGTCGTCGTAGCCCACCGCGCCCAGGCTGCCGGGGGCGGTCTTGTCGGCGAAGAAGTTGACCCGCTCGCTGCCCCAGCGGTAGCCGGCGTCGCGCTTGTCCAGGGTGGCAAAGCTGGTACCGGCGTAGTTGGCCTCGTAGCCCAGCACACGGTCCAGCTCCAGCGGGTGGCCGACGTTCTCGTGGATGGTCAGGAACAGGTTGGACGGGTCCAGCACCAGGTCGTACTTGCCCGGCTTGACCGACGGGGCCTTGAGCTTCTCGCGCGCATGCCGCGCCGCGGCGATGGCATCTTCCACCGGGTCGTAGGAATCACGGTAGGCGGTGATGCCGCCGGGCAGGGCGATCTTGCCGCTGGCGTCGCCATCCAGGAATTCGTAGCCCATGCCCATCGGCGAGGACAGCCCGGCGCGCGTGCGGAACTTGCCGCTGCTCTTGTCGATCGCGGTCGCGGTGAACGGCAGCCAGATGCGGTGCACGTCCTGGTCGATGAAGGAGCCGTCGCTGGAGGCGAAGTACTTCTGTTCGTTGACCAGGAACAGGGTGGAGTTGATGAAGTTGGCGCCGGCATTGAGCGCGGCGGCGTTCAAGCTCAGCAGCAGGTCGACCTTGTCCTGGATCGGCACGGCCATCGCGTTCTTGCGGATGGGCGTCTTCCAGCTCACCTCGCCCACGCCCTGCACGGGTGCCAGCTGGACCGGACGGGTCTGGATGCCGGCGTTGGCCCGGGCGATGGCGGCCGCCTGTTCCACCGCGGCCTTCACTGCGGCCGGTGTCTGCTGGTGCGTGGCGGCAAAGCCCCAGGCGCCGTTGACGATCACCCGGATGCCGATGCCCGACGATTCGCGGTTGGTGACGTTCTGCACCTGCGCCTCGCGGGTGATCACCGACTGGTTGAGGTAGCGGCCGATGCGTACGTCGCAGTAGCTGGCCCCCAGCCGTTTGGCGGTCGCCAGTGCCGCGTCGGCCAGCGCCTTCTTGCGGGCCACGTCGCCCGGCTCGAGCAGCTGCTCGGCGGCGATCAGGCGGGAGTGCGGCAGCATCAGGCCAGCCAGGCCCATTCCAGACAGCGTCAGAAACTCACGGCGTTGCACAGCTTGCGATTCCCCGGGTACGGTCGCGGGCAAGGCGCCGGCGACAGTGGACAAGTCCTCGACTTTCGGTGGCAGGCGGCAGTGGCACAAGTGACTGCGGTCATGGTTGGATGTGTCTTGTCCAATTCATCTTGAGCATTGCATGAGCCAGCAACGTTGGTCCGAGGCCTGCGAACGCAACCGTGAGCCGATTCTGGCGGTGCTGCAGCGGCACCTGCACGACCGCACGCGCGTACTGGAGATCGGCAGTGGCACCGGGCAGCACGCGGCGTACTTCGCCGCACAGCTGCCGCACCTGCAGTGGCAGGCCAGCGACCACCCGGACTACCTGCCGGGCATCGCCGAGCGCCTGGCGCAGGCCGCGCTGCCCAATGCGCCCGCACCGTGGTCGCTGCAGGCGGTGCTGTCGCCCCGGCCGGGCCTGGGCCCGCTGCCGGAGGCGCCGCGGGGCTTCGATGCGGTGTTCAGTGCCAACACCCTGCACATCATGAGCTGGGCGCACGTGCAGGCGTTGTTCGCCGGGTTGCCGGCGGTGATGGCGGACAACGCGCTGCTGTGCATCTACGGGCCGTTCAATGACGGCGGTGCGTTCAGCAGTGACAGCAACCGGCAGTTCGATGCGTGGTTGAAGGCGCGCGATCCGGACTCGGGCATCCGCGATGCGGAGGCGGTGGACGCGTTGGCGGCGGCGCAGGGGTTACGGCTGGTGGAGGATGTGGCGATGCCGGCCAACAACCGGTTGCGGGTGTGGCGGCGGGGGTGATCAGGCGGTGGTGGACTGCGCGGCCAGCCGCGAGGCGGCAGTGCGAAGTCCTTGGAAGATCGGTTCGGCAACCTGCATCGGGAAGCCGTCCGGGAGCATCCCGCCGACGTGCCGGATGGCGGGTTCAACCTGAGCCAACAGTTCCTCGATCCACGGCTCGGCCCCGGCCGCAATGCCTGCGGTACGGGCGGTTTCATTCCAGTGACGACGGAGAATGGTGAGCAGCTTCCGGTGCCGGTTCTTGCCCCGCACCGACATGGCCAGCTGGGCATCGTGCGGATCCAGTTTCCCCGGACCGCGGCCCAGGATGGGATAGACCGAGAGCACGTCGTAAACCGGTGTGAGGCGGAACCTGCCCCCGGCGTGAATGTGGACACTGAAATTCTTGGCATGACCATCGGTGGCGGCCAGCATCCAGAACAAAAGCTGCGTCTTGAAGAAGTGCTCGCGATCCTGTGCGTGGTCCGATTGCCTCAACAGCGCCAGGATCTCGAGCATGCCGGGGCCGCCATCGGATTCGTACTTCTTTGCGCTGGGGAGTCCAAACACCTGACACATGTCTTCCTGTGGAAGCCGCAGCCACCACTGCCCGCTACGTGCCAGACGCCGATCGAAGCGTTCGACGATGAGCGCACGCTGGTCCTCGAAGCGGCCCATCTCCGTGTGCGCCGTCGGGATGTTGAACGCGCCGATCAGCTGCATGCAGAGCCACTCGTTCTCTACCGACAGCTGCATGTCGGCGCGCATGTTGCCAACCAACCCAAGCGGCAGTTTGAAGATGTGGGTGGTGGGCGTGCTGCCCGCTGGCAGGCACCATGTGCCACCGTGCCAGAGCAGCGCGGTCTTCTCCTGCGCCCCCGCGATGGAGATGCGGAAATCATCGGCCTGGCGTGGCGAAGTGCCAGGCACGGGTAACCTGGTCACCCCACGCAGCACATCGGCAACCTCTGCGTCGGAGAGCGGCCGGCACTGGATACTGTGCAGATCCGCAGGGCGCGTGCCATCGGGCAGCAGTTGCACCGCGCCCACGCAATCGCGGCCAATGGCCTGAAGCAGGTCGAAGGTTCCTGCGGTGTGCGTGCCGAAGCGGTCACGCAGGCGATTGCGGATGCCATGGTTGTCGGGGAGCAGATTGTCAAAGTAGTCCGAGACGACGTGACCTCGGTGGCTTGCCCCTGCAGGCAGCAGGGGCAGGGACAAGGACAACGGCCGTGGCGATTCCGACTCCAGCCAGGACGATGCGTAGGTCAGTTCCGCGGGCGCGTTGGCGCTATGGCGCCACGTGGCCACCTCGCTTCCGTTCATCCAGACCTTCAACGCTGCCATCGCTACCACTCCATCTCTGGCGGCTGTGCGGTGGGTGTGGCGCGCTGGAGCGACACCTCAAGACCCAACACGGCCCACACCTTCATCAGCCGCTCAAAGGTCGCGGCTTCGGGTTCGCGCTCAAGCGCGGTGATGGCCTGACGCGACACCCCCAACCGTTCGGCAAGCGCGGCCTGGCTGTAGCCCGCCTGTTTGCGAAAAGCGCGCATCAATGCGCCCAGTTGATGAGGCGTGCGTACGACGCGGCTGTCATTGCTCATGGGTGTCTGCTCTGCTGGACGACGAGTGCCGCCAAGCCACCGGGTGAACCATATCCGGGGTTCGACGCGCCGGTTGGGACCGCAATCCCGCTATGAAGGAAATCAATCGCAACCTCTTCGCAACCTATAGGTTGCTTGGGCCAAATGCAACCCATACATTGCATTTACGAAATGCAATGTATACGTTGCTTTTCCCGTGGTGAGACGGGTCTCACTCTGGCAATGTTCCTACCGGTGTAGCCGAACGCTGACATCACACCCGATGCCAGCGTTCGCTTACCTCATGCCACCTGCACGATATGCAGGGCGCGTGGGTTCTTCCACTGTGCCAGCAAGGTGGCTTCGCGTGCCTTGGCCTTGTGCAGGTGCGCTTCCTTGACGTGCCCGTAGCCGCGGATGTGTTCGGGGATGCTGGCGATCTCCACCGCCAACGCCACGCGGTCATCGCGCAGCCCCTCCAGCAGCAGGGCCACGGTCTGTTCGTAGTCGGCGATGAGCTGGCGTTCGCCACGGCGTTCGGCGGTGCGGCCGAACACGTCGAAGGTGCCGCCGCGCAGGAACTTCAGCTTGGCCAGCAGGCCGAACGCCTTGAGCATCCACGGGCCGTATTCCTGCTTGATCAGGCGGCCCTGCTCGTCCTTCTTGGCAAACAGCGGCGGGGCCAGGTGGAAGCGCACCTGGAAATCGCCCTCGAACTGCTGCTGCAGGCGGCGCTGGAATTCGCCGCTGGTGTACAGCCGTGCCACTTCGTACTCGTCCTTGTAGGCCATCAGCTTGAAGTAATAGCGCGCCACGGTTTCGGTCAGCGCGGTGCTGCCCACCGCGTCCCACTCGGCGGCCCGCACCTTGTCCACCAGCGCGCGGTAACGCGCGGCGTAGGCGCTGTCCTGGTAGTCGGTGAGGAAGCGCACGCGGCGTTCGACCATCTCGTCCAGCGAGCGCGACAGGCGCTCGTCGTCCAGCGGCAGGAACGCCACATCCTCGCCCACGCCATGGCCGGGCAGACCACGCAGCTCGCGCTCGTCGCCGGTATCGCGCGGGGCTGCGTTGGCGCCCCATTCGTTGCCTTCCCACTCGCCCGGCGGCAGGTCGTGCAGCGGGCCGGGCGTGCGCTCGGCATCGGTGTGGCCGTTGCGCACCAGGCCGGCGGCCTGCTGCACGGCCTGCGGGTCCACGGCGGCCAGGCGGCCCCAGGCGAACGCCTGCTGGTTCATCTGCACGGCCGCGCCGTTGAGTTCCACCGCGCGCATCAGCGCCTCGAACGAGATCGGCACCAGCCCCTGCTGCCAGGCATAGCCCAGGATGAACAGGTTCGACGCGATCGCATCGCCGAGCAGGGCGGTGGCCAACTGGGTGGCATCGAGCAGCAGCGGCTCGCGCCCGCCCAGCGCCACGCGGATGCCGGCGATGATGTCGGCCGCGGGGAACTGCATGTCCGGGCGCGTGGTGAAGGTGCCCGGCATTGCTTCATAGGTGTTGAGCACCACCTGCGAGCGCTCGGCGCGCACCTTGGACAGCGCCCAGTAGTCGTTCACCACCACCATGTCGCAGCCCACCACCAGGTCGGCTTCGCCGGCGGCGATGCGTACCGCGTGGATGTCTTCGGGCGTACGTGCGATGCGGATATGGGTGGTGACCGCGCCGCCCTTCTGGGCCAGCCCGGTCTGGTCGAGCACGCTGGCGCCCTTGCCTTCCAGGTGCCCGGCCATGCCCAGCAGTGCGCCGATGGTGACCACGCCGGTGCCACCGACGCCGGTGATCAGGATGTTCCAGGGCTGGTCCAGGGTGGTGCGGAAGGTCGGTGCCGGCAGGTTGTCCAGCAGCGCGGTCTTCGAACTGCGCGCGCCCTTGCGCGGCTTGCCGCCGTGCACGGTGACAAAGCTGGGGCAGAAGCCGGTGGTGCAGCTGTAGTCCTTGTTGCAGTTGGACTGGTCGATGTCGCGCTTGCGCCCGAACTCGGTTTCCTTGGGCAGCACCGACACGCAGAAGCTCTTCTGCCCGCAGTCGCCGCAGCCTTCGCACACCAGCGAATTGACCACCACCCGCTTGGGCGGATCGACCAGCTTGCCGCGCTTGCGGCGGCGGCGTTTCTCGGTGGCGCAGGTCTGCTCGTAGATCAGGATGCTGGTGCCCTTCACCTCGCGCAGCTGCTTCTGCACCGCGTCCAGCTCGGCGCGGTCATGGAACTCCACGCCCTCGGGGAACAGCTCGCGCTTGTTCCACTTGCCGATCTCATCGCTCACCAGCACGATCGTCTGCACGCCTTCGGCACGCATCTGGTGGGCGATCTGCGGCACGCTCAGGGTGCCGTCCACCGGCTGCCCGCCGGTCATCGCCACCGCGTCGTTGTAGAGGATCTTGTAGGTGATGTTGACCCCGGCCGCGATGGCCTGGCGGATTGCCAGCGAGCCACTGTGGAAGTAGGTGCCATCGCCGAGGTTCTGGAATACGTGTTCGGTGTCGGTGAATGCGGCCTGCCCGGCCCAGGTGACACCTTCGCCGCCCATGTGGGTGAAGGTGTCGGTGCTGCGGTCCATCCAGGTGACCATGTAATGGCACCCGATCCCGCCCAGCGCGCGCGAGCCTTCCGGCACGCGGGTGGAGGTGTTGTGCGGGCAGCCGGAGCAGTAGTGCGGCACGCGCGGGAAGCTGGCGCGCGGCAGGGCCAGCTCGGCTTCCTTTTCGTCCATCCAGCGCAGGCGCTGTTCGATGGATTCATTGGTGAAGAAGCGTTGGATGCGGCGGCCGATGACGCCGGCGATGGTGGCCGGAGTCAGCTCGTTGGTGGACGGCAGGATCCAGGTGCCCGCCTCGTCGTACTTGCCCACGATCGACGGGCGCGGGCCGGCACTGGCCGGCCAGTTGTAGAACTGCTCCTTCATCTGGCGCTCGATGAAGGCGCGCTTTTCCTCCACCACCACGATGTCTTCCAGGCCCTGCGCAAAGCGCGCGATGCCCACCGGCTCCAGCGGCCAGGTCATGCCGACCTTGTACACGCGGATGCCGATATCGGCGCAGGCCTGCTCGTCCAGGCCCAGGTATTCCAGCGCCTGCAGCACGTCCAGGTAGCTCTTGCCGGTGGTGACGATCCCCAGCCGCGCACGCGGGGAGTCCATGACCACCCGGTCGATGCCGTTGGCACGGGCGAAGGCCTGCGCGGCGGCAACCGCATAGCGGTGCAGGCGCATTTCCTGGTCCAGCGGCGGATCGGGCCAGCGGATGTTGAGACCACCGGCCGGCATCTCGAAGTCCTCGGGCAGCAGGATCTTCCGCGCGAACGGGTCGACCTGCACCGAGGCCGAGGATTCCACGGTCTCGGCAATGGTCTTGAAGCCGATCCAGCGCCCGGTATAGCGGCTCATTGCCCAGCCGAGCAGACCCATGTCCAGGATGTCCTGCACACCGGCCGGGTTGAGCACCGGCATCATCGCGCTGACGAACTCGTCCTCGCTGCCATGCGGCAGGGTCGAGCTGCGGCAGGCATGGTCGTCGGCGGCCAGCGCCAGCACGCCCCCGTGCACCGAGGTGCCGGCCGCGTTGGCATGCTTGAACACGTCGCCGCAGCGGTCCACGCCCGGGCCCTTGCCGTACCACATGCCATACACGCCCTGGACCTTGGCGCCCGGGAACAGGTTGGTCTGCTGGGTACCCCAGACCATGGTGGCGCCCAGGTCCTCGTTGAGGCCGGGGGTGAACTTCACCCGCGCCGCCTCCAGGTGCTGGCGGGCCCGCCACAGTTCCAGGTCGAAGCCGCCCAGCGGGCTGCCGCGGTAGCCGCTGATGAAGCCGGCGGTGTCCAGCCCGGCCGCCTCGTCGCGCAGGCGCTGCATCAACGGCAGCCGTACCAGCGCCTGTACCCCGCTCAGGTAGATGCGGCCATCGGTACGGGTGTACTTGTGGTCCAGCGTATAGCTGGCGTCCAGGCCACCGGCGTCGGGCTGGTTGGCGGAGGAGGGCGAGGTGAGTTCGGCGGTACTGGTCATGGCTGGCCCGGGAAGTCGGCTGGCACGGTCGCAGCAAACACGACCGGAAAGGCGCGGATTGTAGCAGTGGCGCCGAAATGGACCTCGGGCACTCGCATCCGGGCGCACGCTGGGGTTAGGATCGGGATGGGAGGTTGTTGTGACAACCCGGGGGAGTTTGCATGGCAGTGGCAAGACAGGGGCGCGCCGGCGTGATGCGGGCGGCTGGTTTGGCTGCGGCGTTGATCGCCGCAATGACGACATTCGGGGTAGCGGCGCAGCCGCTGCCCGCGTTGCAGGAGTTCTACTTCGACACCGATCCCGCTGCCGTTCCGATGGTGGTGGTGCCGGCCGGCAGTGGCGACCTGGTGGACCAGCTCATGAAGCAGCGCGAGCGCGGGCGCAAGGCGCTCGATGCCACCGTGCAGCTGGCGGGCGTGGCGTTCTCGCAGGGGCGTCCGGAGCTGGGCCGCACGCTGTACGCCGAGGCAAGCAGCAGCGCGCCGCCGACCACGGCGACGGGGCGCGCGGTGCGCTGGAACTACGGCTGGGACCTGTTCCGGCTGGGCGAGGCGGAGGCGGCGTTGGCGCAGTGGAGCACGGCCCAGGGCGGCATGCGCGGCAACCCGTCCTGGGTGCCGGCCACCTACGCGCTGGCGCTGTGGACCTTGGGGCGCAAAGACGAGGCCGTGCAGTGGTACGCCGCGGCGGTACGCACCGAGCCCCAGCAATGGAGCAGTTCGGCACGCTACGCCGACCTGCTGCCCAGCTGGCGCGACAGCGAGCGCGCCACCCTGGCCGAGGTGCAACAGGCCTGGGCGGCACAACCGCCGGCCTGGCCCTGAGCCACCGGGCGCTGCCTGTGGCGGCCGCCCGTACCGGACCTGTGGTACCTCGCTTCGACCAAGGTCGGAGCGGCGGCGGCCTGCGCATCGGCTAGGCTGTTGCGATGGCTTTCGATGCGTTCGCCCTGATCCTGACCATGCTTGGCCTGGGCATGCTGTTTGCGCGCCTGCGCGCGCTGCCCGAGACCAGCGCCGAGGTGCTCAACCGCGTGGTGCTGTATGTGTGCCTGCCTGCGGCGGTGCTCACCTACGTGCCGCGGCTGCACCTGGATGCCAGTCTGATCGGGCTGATGGCCACGCCCTGGCTGCTGATGCTGGCCAGTTGGGCGCTGGTGTCGCTGGCCACGCGCGTGTGCGGCTTTGCCCGCGACGTGCACGCGGTGCTGCTGATCTGCGTGACCCTGGCCAACTCCAGCTTCATCGGCTACCCGATGGTGCGCGCCCTGCTGGGCGACGCCGCACTGCCCTACGCGGTGGTCTACGACCAGTTCGGCACGTTCCTGCTGCTGTCCACCTTCGGCCTGTACGTGATTGCCCGTTACAGCGGCGACACCCCGCCCACGGCGGCCCAGGTGCTGGCCCGCATCGCGCGGTTCCCGCCGCTGTGGGCGCTGCTGTTCGCACTGCTGCTGATGCCCGAACAGCCGCCTTCCTGGATAGGTAACGGCCTGAAGCAACTGGCCGATGCGATGCTGCCGCTGGTGATGCTGGCGGTTGGCCTGTCGATCCGGCTGCGGCTGTCACGCCAGGAACTCACCCCGCTGGGGATCGGGCTGGCGCTGAAGCTGCTGGTGATGCCCGCCCTGGCGGTGCCGATCTCGTGGCTGCTGGGCCTGCAGGGCACGATGCTGCAGGTGAACGTGCTGGAATCGGCGATGCCGACCATGATCACCGCCGCCGCCCTGGCGATCTCGCACCGGCTGGCACCGCGGCTGGCCGCAGCGATGGTGGGGTACGGCATTCTGTTGTCGCTGGTGACGCTGCCCGCGTGGGTAGCCGTGCTGCAACAACCCGCATAAAAACCGGTAGAGCCGAAGAACCGGTAGAGCCGACCGTTGGTCGGCTGCTCTACCAGGGCCACCGACACCGCCCGCGCGCGTCAGCCGACCAACGGTCGGCTCTACGTCGGCGTGTCGGCGGACGTTTACCTCATAGGAACCGGTAGAGCCGACCGTTGGTCGGCTGCTCTACCCAGGGCCACCGACACCGCCCGCGCGCGTCAGCCGACCAACGGTCGGCTCTACGTCGGCGTGTCGGCGAACGTTTACCTCATAGGAACCGGTAGAGCCGACCGTTGGTCGGCTGCTCTACCAGGGCCACCGACACCGCCCGCGCGCGTCAGCCGACCAACGGTCGGCTCTACGTCGGCGGGTCGGCGAACGTTTACCCGCAGCAACCCGAACAAGAATACGTCGGCGGGTCGGCGAACGTCGGCGAGGCGCCGAACGTTTAACCGTCGGCGCTTACCGTGCGGCCGCGCGCCCATTCGCGCAGTGCGGTGACCTGTTCGGCCATCAATACCGACAGCGGCCGGCTGCTGCGGATCTCGGCCATCAGCAGGTCGGTATCCAGCACGCGTTCCTCGGCATGGGCGGCGTACAGCCCGGCCACCACGGCCTGTTCGATCTCGGCACCGGAGAAGCCGTCGGCGGCGGCGGCCAGGGCCGGCAGCGCGAAATCGTCGGCATTGAGCTGGCGCCGGCCCAGGTGCAGGCGCAGCAGCTCCACCCGGGTGTTGGCATCGGGCAGGTCGACGAAGAAGATCTCGTCGAAGCGGCCCTTGCGCAGCAGTTCGGCGGGCAGCTCGTGCACCTGGTTGGCAGTGGCCACGATGAACACCGCGCCCTTGCGCTCGGCCAGCCAGGTCAGCAGGTAGCCCAGCACGCGCCGTGACACCCCGCCGTCCTCGCCACCGCTGGCCAGGCCCTTCTCGATCTCGTCGATCCACAGCACGCACGGCGCCAGCTGCTCGGCCGAGGCCAGGGCGTCGCGCAGGTTCTTCTCGGTCTCGCCGTGGTACTTGTCATACAGGCTGCCGAAATCCAGCCGCAGCAGGGGCACCCCGAAGCCGGCGGCGGTGGCCTTGGCCAGCATCGACTTGCCACAGCCCTGGACCCCCAGCAGCAGCATGCCCTTGGGCGGGTCCAGCCCGGCGGGGCCCTGGCCCCCCAGGAACACCGGGCGGCGCTGGTTCACCCAGCGCTTGAGCCGGTTGGCCCCGGCCACGTCTGCAAAGCGGGTGGTGTCGTATTCGAAGTGCAGGTGTCCGGCACGGTTGAGCAGCTCGAACTTGAGCCGGGCCAGTTGCGGCAGGTCGTCCTGGCTGAGCGCGCCGTCGGCGAAGATCAGCTGCCGGCCGATGCGTCGCGCGTCCACCATGCTCAGGCCGCGCAGGTTGTGCAGGATCTTCTTGACCGCCTCGTTGTCCACTTCGACCCGCCGCCCGCCGTTCTCGCGGGCATAGGCTTCGGCCTCTTCGCGCAGCATCTTCAGCAGCGCGTTGAGGTCGGGCAGGCGCGGGTTGAAGCGGGTGGCCAGGGCTTCCAGTTCGGCCGGCAGCTCGACCTTGGCACCGATCAGCACCAGCACGTGGGCTTCGCAGTGGCGGCGCTGGATCAGGTCGCGCAGCGCGCGCTGGTGGCTGGCATAGCCCAGGTAGGGATGGAAATCGAGCAGCAGGTAGATGCCGCGCTGCTCGGCCTGGCGGATCATCTGCAGGGCCGAACTGGCATCGGGCGGGCCAACCGCGTCGTCCTCGCGGTCCATGTCGATGCGGCGCAGGCCCTCGGTGATGGACCAGCGGTGCAGGGCCCGCCAGACATGCATCAGGGTCTGCCGGAACAGCTCCACGATGCGACCCTCGTCCTGGGTCTCGATGATGATCAGCGGGGTGTTGGCGCGGATCAGCGCGCTCAGGTCCTGTAACTCGCTCATGCCGGCTTGCAGTCCATTGGATCGCGCACGATAGCAAAGCGCCGGCCGGTGCAGGGGTTCAGCAGTGCGACTATCTCCGTCACGGACGGCGGTGTACGCTGCGACGACGTTCCCCGGAAGCGAGGCTGGCATGAAGACGATCCTGGTAGCCGGTTCCAAGGGTGGGGTGGGCAAGACCACCGTCGCCACCCACCTGGCGGCGCATGCCGCATTGGACGGCAAACGGACCGTGCTGGCCGACGCCGACCCGCAGGGCTCCAGCACCCGCTGGGCGCAGCGCCGCGCGGTGCTGGAAAGCGCCGTGCTGCCGGTGGACGTCTACCGCAAGAAGGCCTGGGAGAAACTCATCCCCGACGGCACCGACGAAGTGATCATCGACGCACCGGCCGGGGCATTGGCCGACGATCTGGGCCACTTCCTTGACATTGCCGATGCCGTGGTGGTGCCGGTGCTGCCCTCCGCGCTGGACATCGAAGCCATCGTCGGCTTCCTCAACAGCCTGTCCAAGGTGCCGCGCGTGCACCGCCGCGCGCTGCCGGTGGGGCTGGTGCTCAACCGCACCAAGCCGTGGACCCAGACCTCCCAGCAGGCCATCCAGATGCTGGCCGAGTGGCCGTATGACGTTGTCGCGCAGCTGCGCGACAGCCAGAGTTACGTGGTGATGGTCGGGCTGGGACGCAGCCTGTTCGATTACCGCTCCGCGCAGGTGCGCGAGCACCAGAGTGACTGGGAGCCACTGTTGAAGTGGCTGAAGAAAGCCTGATCCGGAAGAGAGCCTTTATGCGAGAACTGATCCTGCTGCGCCATGCCCACGCCGAAGCCGCCAGTACCGGCCAGGCTGACCTTGACCGTCCGCTGTCACCGATCGGCCTGGCCGAAGCGGAAGCGGCCGGCCGCTGGCTGAAGGAGAACAACCTGCTGCCCGATTGCGTGCTGTGCTCGCCGGCGCGGCGCACCCGTGAAACCCTGGAGGCCGTGCTGGGCATCACCGGTTTTGTCGAAAAGCGCCTGGAAGATGCCGTATACGACGCCACCCCGGGCACCTTGATGGGCCTGATCGAGGCCCGTGGCGATGTCGACCGGCTGCTGGTGGTCGGGCACAACCCCGGCCTGGAACAGCTGGTGGCGCTGCTCAGTGAAGGCACCAGCAGCGATTACCGCGGCATGCCGCCGGGCGGCATCGCGGTGCTGTCGGTGGACGGCAAGGCCAGCATCGAGCCCGGCGTGGCCACCCTGACCGCGTTCTGGTGGCCGTAGCCCATGGCGGTAGTGCGCGTGTTGTTGGGCTGCCTGCTGGCACTGGCAGCCGAAGCGGCCTGCGCTGAACCACCGGCGCCTGCCCCGCGCCAGGTGCTGGAGTTCGATACCGCGCGCTCGCGCTTCGGTTTCGAGATCCGCACCCGGCTGGGGCAGCGCATCGAAGGGGTGTTCCCGCGTTTCGAGGGGCGTATCGAGGTGCTGTCCGACGGGCGCCACCAGGTGCACCTGCGGATGTTCACCCGCTACGTGGAAATCCCCGGCAAGGCCCGCTACACCGGCTGGATGCGCGGCGAAGAGTTCTTCGATTCGGCGCGCTACCCGGTGGTCGAGTTCGACTCGGTGCCCTACTGGCCCGAGGTCGTGGACAAGGGCGGCGGGGTGGAGGGCAGGCTGATCCTGCGCGGGGTAAGCCACCCGGAGACCCTGCGGGTCGAACCGGCGGAGTGCCCCCGGGCCGGGTATGATTGCGACGTGGTCAGCCGCGGCAATGTGCAGCGAGGCCGGTATGGAATGGACAGCTGGCAGCTAGCCTTGAGTGATCGAGTGACCTTCGTATTGCGAGCGCGTCTGAGCGAGGCGCCGAAACCGTGAACCCATTGTTGAAGATCGTGCTGCTGGCACTGCTGTTGCTGGTCAGTGGCTGTGCGTCGCTGTCCAACGCCGAGCGTGAGCGCGCGGCCGGCATTGCCGTGCAGGCCCGTTCAACCGTGGTCGAGTGCAACCAGCCGGACCGCTGCGCGCTCGATTCGCCGCTGCGTGGCCTGGGCGGCAAGGCGTTTGCCGCCTCCACCGAGGCCGCCCCGCAGCACTACGCCACCATCATCGATGAGGGCGAGGTGTCGCTGGTGGCACGGTTGAACCTGATCCGCAGCGCCACCCGCAGCATCGACCTGCAGACCTACATCTTCGACAAGGACGACAGCGCCCGGCTGGTGCTGGACGAACTGCTGGGCGCGGCCCGGCGCGGGGTCAAGGTGCGGGTGCTGATCGACCAGCTCTCGGCGATCTCGGACCTGGAAATCCTCGGGGCGCTGGCCAGCAGCCACCAGAACTTCGAGCTGCGGGTGTACAACCCCACCTTCGGCAAGGCGCGGTTGAACTACTTCGATTACGCCGGCAGCGTGCTGTGCTGCTTCCGTCGCTTCAACCAGCGCATGCACAACAAGCTGCTGGTGATCGACGATGCGCTGGGCGTGGTGGGCGGCCGCAACTACCAGGACGACTATTACGACTGGGACAGCGAATACAACTTCCGCGACCGCGACGTCCTCGTGGCGGGCCCGGAAGTGCGCGAGATGGCGGCCAACTTCGACGCCTTCTGGCGCGCGCCGCGCAGCGTGCCGGCCGAACGCCTCAACGATGTCGGCGGCCTGCTGCTCAAGAACGGTGCGCCGCCGATGCCGCCGGCCGAGTTCCGCCACCCGCAGCGGATCGCGCGGGTCAGCGCCGAAGCCGACGACCCGGCGTATGTCACCCGGGCGTTTGTCGACACCGCGCTGCCGGTGGCATCGGTGCGCTACGTGGCCGACCTGCCGCGCAAACACCGCCGCGAACGGGCCAGCCAACCGGCCAACGGCCAGCACGTCACCGAGCCGCAGCTGGACGCGCTGATTTCCAGCGCGCAGACCGAAGTGCTGCTGCAGACCCCCTACCTGGTGCTGTCCAAGCCCGCCCGCAAGCTGTTCTCCGACCTGCGCAAGCGCCCCCAGCCGCCGCGCATCGTGGTGTCGTCCAACAGCCTGGCGGCCACCGACAATCCGATCGTCTACGCGCTGTCCTACAAGTACAAGCGGCGCAACCTGCGCGAGCTGGGCTTCAACATCTACGAATACAAGCCGTTCCCGCTGGATGCCCCGGTGGATTACCGCAACCTGCTGCCGGCCCCGCTGGGCGAGGCGCCGCCGTCGGACGGCAAGCGCAGCAGCCTGATTGGCGGCAGCGCGGCCGGCAGCAACGCCCGCGGCAGTGCCGGCAACGGCGAGCGCCGGCGTAGTGAGCCCGACGCGGACACCACGGCCAGCGCCACCCCGCGCCAGACAACCCCCGGCCCGGCCGCACGCCGCCGCACCGACGGCAGCGTGGTCGAGCGCCGGGTGCTGCGCGCCGAAACCCGGCCGTCGTTCCTGGGCACCAAGGCGGTCAACAAGCCGTTGCCGGTTACCCGCACCGGTGCGCGCATGGGCCTGCATGCCAAGTCGATGGTGGTGGACCGCCGCATCGGCGTGATCGGCACGCACAACTTCGATCCGCGCAGCGAGAACTACAACACCGAAGGCGCGGTGATCATCGACGACCCGGTGTTTGCCGAAGCGCTGGCGCAGAGCATCCTGCGCGACATCCACCCGCAGAACTCGTGGGTGGTGGCGCCGCGCACCAAGCCGCCGGTGTTGTCCGGCTTGAACTACAGCGTCGGCAAGGCATCCGAAGCACTGCCCGTGCTGGATTTCTGGCCGTGGCGCTACGCCACCGATTACGAATTCAAGCCCGGCCCCGACTGCCCGGCGCCGCTGCGCCGGCAGCACGAGGATTTCCATAAGTGCTACGTGGCCGTCGGCGACTTCCCCGAGGTCAACGTCGGCCCGAAATGGCTGCTGGTACGCATGCTGACCGCCTTCGGCGCCGGCCTGGTGCCGATCCTGTAAACCCTTGGTTCCACGGAGCTGCTGCATGTCCCAGGTATTCCGCGAGGCGGTGTCGATCGAGGCACTCAACGCACTCAGCCGCAACACCCTCATCGACCACCTGGGCATCGTCTTCACCGCCGCCGGTGAGGACTGGATCAGCGCCACCATGCCGGTGGATGCGCGCACCCGCCAGCCCTACGGCATCCTGCACGGTGGCGCCTCGGTGGTGCTGGCCGAAACGCTCGGCAGCAGCGCCGGCAATCTGTGCGTGGACACCACCCAGCAGGTGTGCGTGGGCCTGGAGATCAACGCCAACCACATCCGCGCCATGCGCGGCGGCGTGGTCACCGGCACCGCGCGTGCGGTGCACGTCGGCCGCAGTACCCATGTCTGGGACATCCGCATCGAAGACGAGGGTGGCCGCCTGGTGTGCACCTCACGGCTGACGCTGGCCGTGGTTCCGGCGGTCGCCCCGGTCTGATCGCTGCACTGCATGGATGCTGTGTTGCGTCGGTCGCCACAGTGCGCCGGCGCACTGTCGGTGCGCGCGCTGTGCCGCAACCGGGCAGCGGCTTGACCCCTTGCGGTCACTGGCCCTCCCGCGTTATCGATTTGGCCGTCTGCGGCTGGCAGACCCTGCGGCGCTCGGGTATCGTGCGCGGATGAATTCCCCCACCCCGGCCTCACGTGGCGGCGTGGCGCGTGTGTGCCGTTACCTGTACCGCGTACCGCTGCTGCTGGTCCACCTGTTGCTGTTCCTGCCGATGCTGCTGATCGCCATGCTGCCCCCGTGGGGCGTCATGCGCGTGGGCAACCGTCCGTTCGAGCACGTCGCGGTCAATGCATGGTCCAGCGGCCTGATGTGGATCTTCGGCTTCCGCCTGCACCGGATCGGTACGCCGCTGCCGGGTGCGGTGCTGTTCGTGGCCAATCACGTCAGCTGGGTCGACATCAACATGCTGCACAGCCAGCGCATGATGGGGTTCGTGGCCAAGCGCGAGATCGCCAGCTGGCCGGTGGTGGGCTGGTTGGCCGCCCGCGGCCAGACCATCTTCCACCAGCGCGGCAGCACCGAGTCGCTGGGCGGGGTGATGCAGGAAATGGTGGTACGCCTGCGCGAGGGCAAGGCCGTGGGCGTGTTCCCCGAGGGGCGCACCCGCGGCGGCCATGAAGTGGGCCCGTTCCACGCCCGCATCTTCCAGGCCGCGGTGGAAGCCCAGGTCCCGGTGCAGCCGGTGGCGCTGCGCTATGGCTGGCGCGGCGACGCCCAGACCATCGTGGCGTTCGGCCCGGGCGAGAGTTTCTTCGCCAATTTCCTGCGCCTGCTCGGTGAGCCGGCCCGCCGCGCCGAGGTGCATTTCCTCGCGCCCATTGGTACGCACGACCTGGAAGGCCGTCGCCGCATCGCTGAAACTTCGCGGACGCGCATCCTGGCGGCGATGAACGCCGAGTAGCGCATGTCGGCTCTTCACGCGCCAGCGTCGCAACCGGGAGCAGGCTGCCGCCCATGTTGACCGCTGCCGACTACCGCCCGCCGCGTTGGCTGCGCAATCCGCACCTGCAGTCGATGCTCAGCTCCAGCCGCATGCGCATGCAGCGCGGCCTGATGCTGCTTGCCGCCACCGGGGCGATGACCGACGAGCTGATCCTGGACGGCGGGCAAGGTGTGCGCCTGCAGGGCTGGCACAGCCACGTGGAAGGCCGCGAGCCGATCGGCATGGCGCTGCTGCTGCATGGCTGGGAAGGCAGTGCCGAGTCCAGCTACATGCGCATGACCGCCGCACGCATGCTGGAGGAAGGGTTCGACGTGGTGCGGCTGAATTTCCGCGACCACGGCAACACCCACCACCTCAACCCGGGCATCTTCCACTCCAACCGCATCGACGAAGTGGTCCAGGCCGCCGGCGACATCGCCCAGCGCTGGCCGCAGTTGCCGCTGGTCGCGGCCGGGTATTCGCTGGGCGGCAACTTCGTGCTGCGGCTGGCGCTGCGCGCGCCGTCGGCGGGGGTGCCGCTGCGCCGGGTGGCGTCGGTGTGCCCGGTGCTGGACCCGGCCATCACCATGGAGAGCATCGAGAACGGCCCGGCGATGTACGACTGGTATTTCCGGCGCAAATGGGCGGGCTCGCTGCGCCGCAAGCGTGATCTGTTCCCCGAGCTGAGCGACTGGGACGACCGGGTGCTCAAGCTGGACATCCGCGCCCTCACCGCCTGGCTGGTCGAGCACCACACCGATTTCGGCTCGCTGCAGGCGTATTTCGACGGGTACTCGATTGCCGGTGACCGGCTGGCCGGGCTGGCCGTGCCGGCCGACATCCTGATGGCCCAGGATGACCCGGTGATCCCGTTCGCCACCTTCGACGGCTGGCGCCTGCCGGCCCACGCCCACCTGGAAATCGCCCCGTGGGGCGGCCATTGCGGCTTCCTGGAGAACTGGCGCGGCGACGGCTTCTCCGAACGCTGGGTCTCCCAGCGGCTGCGCGCCGAAGCCGTGCGCTGAGCGAGCTTGGCCCGGCGGGCGTGCTCTACAATCGGGGTTTGACCCACGCTGGACCGTCATGCAAGACAAGATCCTCCAAGCCCTGCGCCGCAATGCGGCCGACGATGCCGTGCAGCTTGCGCGCCAGTGGACCGCCGACGAGCCGGAGCAGCCGCAGGCGCACCGCTGGCTGGCGCTGTCGCTGCAGCAGCAGGGCCAGTACGACGCCGCCCTGGAGAGCCTGCAGCAGGCCCTGGCGCTGGCGCCGGACAACGCCGACCTGCACCTGCAGCACGCTGGCCTGCTGTTGGCCCTGCGCCAGTTCGACGCGGCCGGGTCGGCGCTGGACCGCACCGCGTCGCTCAATCCCAATGAGCTTTCGGCCTACCTGATGCAGGCGCACATGGCGCTGCTCCGCAACGACGTGGACGAAGCCGAGCGCATCACCCGCACCGCCGCCCGCCTGGACGAGGACAGCCCCGAACTTGCGGCGTTGAACGGCATGATCGCGCTGCGCCGGGGCGAGGGCGACCGCGCGCTGGCCTTGCTGTCGGCCGCCGCACGTGCGCTGCCGGATGACGCGCGGGTGCTGTACGCGCTCGGGTTTGCCTACATGAGCAAGGACATGCTGGCCTTCGCCGAGCAGGCGTTCCGGCGCGTGATCGAGCTCAATCCGGCCGTGACCTCGCTGCGCGCGCTGCTGGTGCAGCTGGCGCTGCGCCAGGGCAACAGCGAATCGGCCGCGGCCACGCTGCGCCAGGTGCTGGCCGAGCCCGACGGCGACACCCCGGCCACGCGCCGCCTGGCCGGTGAGCTGGAACTGCAGTCCGGCCAGCCGCTGCAGGCGCTGGAGCACCTGTTGCCGGTGCTGGAACAGACGCCCGCCGATCGCCACACGCTGCAGCTGCTGCTGATGGCCTGGCAGCGCCTGGGTCGCGAACAGCAGGCCCGCGACACCCTGGACGCGCTGCTGGACACCCACCCGCAGCTGCACGACCTGTGGCTGGCGCGGCTGTCCATCGAAGTGGTGGGTGCGGCCGAAGCGGTTGCCGTGGGCGAGCGCTGGCTGCAGGCCATGCCCGAGCACCTGCCGGCGTTGGAAACCCGCATGCGCCTGCACGACATGGCCGGCGAAGGCGAGGCCGCCGAGGCGATCGCACGCCGCATCGTGGCGCTTGAGCCGGGCCGCGCCAGCGGCGAGACCCGCATCGTGGACGCCCTGCTGGCACGCGACCCGCAGGCGGCGGTCGCCCATGTGCAGGCCATCCATGACAGCGCACCGGACGCGGCCAAGTCCACCCTGCGTACGTGGCTGGGCGCCGTCCAGGACCAGGCCGGGCAGCATGCCGACGCCCTGCGCAGTTGGGTTGGCGCGCACGCCGCAGAAGCCGGCCAGCGCCTGCCGCTGCCGCCGCAGGCCAAGGCGCCGCTGAGCTGGCCGGAGATGGGCACCATTGCCGAGGACGCCGTGGCCCGCCCGATGCTGGTCTGGGGTGCACCGGGGTCGGGCGTGGAGCGCGTGGTCGCGGCCATCGCCGCGGCCAGCAACGTGCTGCGTGGCGACCGTTTCGGCCAGAACCCGCCCGACGATGCCTTCCAGAGCTACCACACCCTGCAGAACCTCTCGACCGGCACGCTCAGCCCCGAGCAGCTGGTGGCCCAGTGGCGCGAACAGCTGCCCTCGCGCGGGCTGGCCGACGCCAATGTGATCGACTGGCTGCTGTGGTGGGACAACGCGCTGTTGTGGGCGCTGCGCCCGCAGCTGCCCGAAGGCCGCCTGCTGGTGGTACTGCGCGACCCGCGCGACATGCTGCTGCACTGGCTGGCGCATGGCGCACCGGCGCCGTTCGCGGTCAACGGCATCGACGAAGCCGCCGAGTGGCTGGCGCGTTCGTTGGCCCAGGTGGCCACCCTGCACGAGCAGGACCTGTACCCGCATGCGCTGGTCAACATCGATGGCATCGGCAACGACCCGGCCGTGATGGCCGAGCACCTTGGCCGTCTGTTCGGCATGCGCTTCCCGCCGGCGCCCACGCTGGGTCCGGCGCGCCTGCCGGCCGGCCACTGGCGCCAGTACCGCGAGGTGATGGCCGCGCCGTTTGCGCTGCTGACGCCGGTCGCGGTGCGCCTTGGTTACCCGGAAGAATGAGGAGTTCCGCATGCGCCTGAGCAGCACCCGCCTTCAGAATGGCCAGCCGATCGCGGCGGAGTTTGCCGCCGGTGACGCCGCTGGCTTCGCCCCCAACCGCAACCCACCGCTGGCCTGGAGCGAGGTGCCCGAGGGCACCCGTTCGTTCGCCCTGCTGTGCATCGACCCCGATGTGCCGACCGTACCGGAGACGGTGGGCCGGCAGGACTGCACCGTGCCCCGCGACCAGCCGCGCGCCGACTTCGTGCACTGGGCCATGGCCGACATTCCGGCCACGTTGCGCGAGATCGTGGCCGGCAGCTGCAGCGAAGGCTTCACGGTCAAGGGCAAGACCGCGCCGGCCGGACCGGCCGGGTCGCGTCAGGGCCTGAATGACTTCACCGGCTGGTTTGCCGGCAACCCGGACATGGCCGGCCAGTACCTGGGTTACGACGGCCCGTACCCGCCGTTCAACGACGAACGCGTGCACCGGTATTTCTTCCGGCTGTTCGCGCTGGACGTGGCGCAGCTGGACCTGCCGACGCCGTTCACCGCCGCCGATGTGCACCGGGCGATGCACGGCCATGTGCTGGCCGAGGCCGCGTTGCACGGCACGTATACGTTGAATCCAGCGCTGGGTTGATCAACCCAGCCGCCCCGATCCGGTAGTGCCGGCCGCTGGCCGGCTCCCCATGGGCCCTTCCGAAGGTTCATGAGGAGCTGGCCAGCGGCCGGCACCCCATGGGCCCTTGCGAAGGTTCATGAGGAGCCGGCCAGCGGCCGGCACCCCACGGGCCCTTCCGAAGGTTCATGAGGAGCCGGCCAGCGGCCGGCACTACCTGTAGAAAGAAGAAGGGCGGCCTCTGGCCGCCCTTCCGCGTTTCAATTCTTGACCGTTTCCGACTCGACCACCATGTCCAGCACGTACGCCAGCGACGAGGCGTCGGCCGGCGGGTTGGCGATCTTGTAGCGCTTCACACGCACCACGTTGCGCACGCCGTCTTCGTGGGTGTAGCCCTCGATGGTGCCGTAGAAGTTCTCGAACGCGCCCGGGGTGCCCTGCTTGAGGCCCTTGTCGTCAAAGGCCACTTCGCGGGTCTGCAGGCACTGCATATCCGGGATCATCGGGTGCGAGCACGGCTTGGTCTTCGCGGCCACTTCCAGGAACACCGTCTCGCCTTCGCCGCCGTAGCGGGTTTCGGCGGTCGGTTCGGGGTTGAAGACCAGCACGTCGCCGGCGGCGGTGCGCAGGGTCAGCTGGCCCTGGCCGGCCAGTTCAGCCTTGAGTGCGCCTTCCAGTCGCGAGCCCACGGCCTGGTCCAGCGCCATCAGCGCCTTGTCGGTGCAGGCCATCATGGTCGAGGCCATCGGCGACACGGTCAGGGTGCCGTCGGCCAGCGTATAGCCGCCGCCCATGCGGTTGCAGGTGTTGCTCACCGACAGGCGGCCGTCGTTGAAGTCCAGCGTCACCGGCTTGTCGGCACGGGCAAACAGGGCGTCCACGCGCTTGCCGCTGGCATCGGTGGCGCTGTCCAGCAGCCAGTGGTTGCCCTGCAGGCGCTGCACGTCCAGCTTGGCGGCGGCCTGGGTAGTGGCGGCGGCCGTCGGCGCGGGGGCGAGGTCATCGCTGCCGGTGCCGGCCGGTGCGGTGGTGGACGGGTTGCTGCAGGCGGCCATCAGGGCCAGCGGCAGGATCAGCATCAGGGTGCGGGTGCGGTTCATGGACATCTCCTTGGGAACCCGGGGAAAAACGGTGCAGCGTACGAAACGGGGTCAGGCAGGTACCGGCGGTGTTCAGTTGCCAGCAGGCAACCACAGCAGCAGTGCCGCGCCCAGTGCGATGCGATAGAACGCAAACGCGGTGAACTTGTGGGACTTGATATAGCCCAGTAGCCACTTCACTACGACGAAGCCGGTGACGGCGGCGGCAAGGAAGGCCACGCCCACGTCGGTCCAGTTCTCGTTGCCGAGCTTGCCGTCCTTGGCCATTTCCAGGAACGCGTAGGCACTGGCGGCGAACATGGTGGGAATGCCCACCAGGAACACGAACTCGGTGGCCGCCGCGCGCCGGCTCAGGCCAAACAGCATCGCGATGAAGATCGCCGCCGCCGAACGCGAGGTGCCCGGGAACACCCCGGCCACCACCTGCGCCAGGCCGACCAGAATGGCCACCTTCCAGGTCACCTCGTCGCGGTCGGGCAGGCGTGCGCTGTAGGTTTCCACCAGGATCATCCAGATACCGCCGATGATCAGCGCCCAGGCCACCGGGGTGACCGTCTCGGGCAGCTCCCAGCCAGCCAGGCGTACCGGCAGGCCCACCACGGCGGTGACCAGGAAGGCGGTGCCCAGCTTCATCACGTAGTCGCGGTTGGTGCGCTCGTGCAGGCCGGTGGCCAGCGTCCACAGCCGCTGGCGGAACACCAGGGTGATGGCCAGGATCGCGCCGGCCTGGATCACGATGTTGAAGAAGTCCGAGCGCGCGCCCAGCCAGTGCTGGGCAATCAGCAGGTGGCCGGTGCTGGAGATCGGGAGGAATTCGGTAAGGCCTTCGAGGATGCCCAACAACAGGGCAGAGAGCAGGTCGGACATCGGGTGCTGGGACTCGGAATGGATGAAATCGCGGTAAAGCATAAAACATCAAACGCCGCACCAAATGTGTGCGTGGTGCGGCCGTTGCACCGTTGTGGTGCGGCGGCTTCCGCGGCGGGAAGGGTGCGCGGCCAATGAAATCAACAACTTGTGAAGAGTGAAAAGTTGGCACGGCGATTGCTCTACTCACCTACGCAATCATCCATCCGAGGGTTTCACCGATGTCCGTGGAAAACGTTGAGAAGCTGATCAAGGACAACCAGATCGAGTTCATCGACCTGCGTTTCGTCGACATGCGCGGTATCGAACAGCACGTCACCTTCCCGGTGAGCATCGTCGAGCCGTCGCTGTTTGAAGAAGGCAAGATGTTCGATGGCAGCTCGATCGCCGGCTGGAAAGGCATCAACGAATCGGACATGGTCCTGCTCCCGGACCCGGCCAGCGCCTACATCGACCCGTTCTACGCCGACCCGACCCTGGTGATCAGCTGCGACATCCTCGACCCGGCCACCATGCAGCCGTACGGCCGCTGCCCGCGCGGCATCGCCAAGCGCGCCGAGGCCTACCTGAAGTCCTCCGGCATCGCCGAGCAGGCCTTCTTCGGCCCGGAGCCGGAGTTCTTCATCTTCGACTCGGTCCGCTTCGCCAACGACATGGGCCACACCTTCTTCAAGATCGATTCCGAAGAAGCCGCGTGGAGCACCGGTGACAAGTACGACGGCGCCAACAGCGGCTACCGTCCGGCGGTGAAGGGCGGTTACTTCCCCGTGCCGCCGACCGACTCGCTGCACGACCTGCGCGCTGAAATGTGCAAGACCCTGGAACAGGTCGGCATCGAAGTGGAAGTGCAGCACCACGAAGTGGCCACTGCCGGCCAGTGCGAGATCGGCACCAAGTTCAGCACCCTGGTGCAGAAGGCCGACGAACTGCTGCGCATGAAGCACGTCATCAAGAACGTCGCCCACCGCAACGGCAAGACCGCCACCTTCATGCCCAAGCCGATCGTCGGTGACAACGGCAGCGGCATGCACGTGCACCAGTCGCTGTCCAAGGGCGGCACCAACCTGTTCTCCGGCGACGGCTACGGCGGCCTGAGCCAGATGGCGCTGTGGTACATCGGCGGCATCTTCAAGCACGCCAAGGCCATCAACGCCTTCGCCAACTCCGGCACCAACAGCTACAAGCGCCTGGTTCCGGGCTTCGAAGCCCCGGTGATGCTGGCCTACTCGGCCCGCAACCGCTCGGCATCGTGCCGCATTCCGTGGGTGTCCAACCCGAAGGCGCGCCGCATCGAAATGCGCTTCCCCGATCCGATCCAGTCCGGCTACCTGACCTTCACCGTGCTGATGATGGCCGGCCTGGACGGCATCCGGAACCAGATCGACCCGGGCGCACCGAGCGACAAGGACCTGTACGACCTGCCGCCGGAAGAAGAGAAGCTGATCCCGCAGGTCTGCTCCTCGCTGGACCAGGCCCTGGAAGCGCTGGACAAGGACCGCGAGTTCCTGAAGGCCGGCGGCGTGATGAGCGACGACTTCATCGACGGCTACATCGCGCTGAAGATGCAGGAAGTGACCCGCTTCCGCGCCGCCACGCACCCGCTCGAGTACCAGATGTACTACGCCAACTGAGCAACCGGTGACGATGACGAAGGCCCTCCCTCCCACCTTCGTCATCGTCACTGCTTTTCCGGCTGGGGAGCCGGCAAGGCACGTGTAAAACGGACCGCCGGTCCGTTATGTGCGGTAGAGCGGACCGTTGGTTCGTTATACCCGGTAGAGCGGACCGTTGGTCCGCTGCAAAAGGTAGACCAGACCGTTGGTCCGCTATGAAAGGTAGAGCGGACCGTTGGTCCGCTGCACCACCAGGGGCAAGAGAGACCGGACGCGTGCCATGGGCCCCTCCTCCCTCCCGCGTCACCGCTACCGTTGCCCGCAAGGGCCCCGGCAGTGGCGAGGCCCATGCATCGTTCGGCGCACCAGGGGGCGGCCATGTGCAAGTGGCCGCCCGCTGACCTGACACCGGCCAGCAACACACCGCCGGTTCCATCCACCATCGGGACATGCGCATGAAACTGATCTCCGCCATCATCCGGCCGTTCAAGCTCGACGAGGTCCGCGAGGCCCTCTCCGATGCGGGCGTGTCGGGCATCACCGTGACCGAAGTGAAAGGCTTCGGGCGCCAGAAGGGCCACACCGAGTTGTATCGCGGCGCGGAGTACGTCGTGGATTTCCTGCCGAAGATCAAGATCGAAACGGTGGTCACCGACGACCGCCTGGACGCGGTGGTCGAAGCGATCCAGAACGCGGCTGGCACCGGCAAGATCGGTGACGGCAAGATCTTCGTGACCGCGGTCGAACAGGTCGTTCGCATCCGCACCGGCGAAATCGGCGCTGACGCGCTCTAACCCTACTCGGAGCCCACAATGAAGACCTCTTTGTTCACCGGGTGGCAAGCCCGGTTCCATGCCGTGTGCCTGTTGATGCTGGTCAGCGCACTGGCCGTTGGCGCGTTCTCCAGCACCGCGCAGGCCCAGGCGCAGGTCACCCCGGCACCGTCGGAGACGGTCGCGGTCGAGCCGCTGCCCGTTGCCGCCGCGCCGGCCGCACCGGCCGCCGAGGCTGCCGTCGCTGCCGCGCCCAGCTTCGATCACGGCGACGTGGCCTGGATGCTCACCTCCACCCTGCTGGTACTGCTGATGGTGGTACCCGGCCTGGCCTTGTTCTATGGCGGCCTGGTGCGTTCCAAGAACGTGCTGTCCATCCTCAGCCAGATCCTGGTGGTGTTCTCGCTGATCCTGATCCTGTGGGTGGCCTACGGCTACAGCGCGGTGTTCAGTGAAGGCAACGCCTTCTTCGGCTCCTTCACCGAGTTCGCCTTCCTCAAGGGCTTCAGCCCCGACTCGGTCGGCAACACCCCGATCAAGGGCCTCCCCGACTATCTGTTCGTCGCGTTCCAGTCGACGTTTGCCGGCATCACCACCGCGCTGATCGTCGGTGCCTTCGCCGAGCGCATCAAGTTCAAGGCAGTGCTGCTGTTCTCCGCGCTGTGGTTCACCCTGAGCTACATCCCGATGGCCCACATCGTGTGGGGCGGCGGTTACCTGGGGGCGATGGGCGCGATCGACTTCGCCGGTGGCACCGTGGTTCACATCAATGCGGGCGTGGCCGGCCTGGTCGGCGCGTACTTCGTCGGCAAGCGCATCGGCTACGGCCAGACCGCGCTGAAGCCGCACAACGTACCGTTTACCTACATCGGCGCGATGCTGCTGTGGGTGGGCTGGTTCGGCTTCAACGCCGGCTCGGCCGCCGCCGCCGACACCGTGGCGTCGCTGGCCTTCCTCAACACCATCCTGGCCACTGCCGCGGCGGTGCTGGGCTGGACGCTGGTGGAAGCGGTGAGCAAGGGCAAGCCGTCGGCCCTGGGCGCGGCGTCCGGCGCGGTGGCCGGCCTGGTCGGCATCACCCCGGCTTGCGGCACCGTGGGCCCGCTCGGCGCGATCGTGATCGGCCTGGTGGCCGGCGTGGTCTGCGTGTGGGGCGTGACCGGTCTCAAGCGCCTGCTGCGCGTGGATGACACCGCCGACGTGTTCGGCGTGCACGGCATCGGCGGCATCGTCGGCGCGTTGCTCACCGGCGTGTTCAGCGCCCAGTCGCTGGGCGGCACCAAGGCCGATCTCGACATCGGCCACCAGGTCTGGGTGCAGCTGGTCAGCGTCGGCTTCACCATCGTCTGGTGCGCCGTGGTCACCGCGGTGATCCTGCTGGTGGTCCGCATGGTGTTCGGCCTGCGCGTCACCGAAGAAGCCGAGCGCACCGGCCTGGACGTCACCTCGCACGGCGAATCCGCCTACGAGGCCTGATCGCCCGCAACGTAATGCCGGGCTCTGCCCGGCAACCAGCCAACCGTAGTGCCGGGCTCTGCCCGTCAACGCAACCAACCGTAGTGCCGGGCTCTGCCCGGCAACGAAAGAAACAAGAAAAGCGAGAGAGAAGCAGTACCTTCGCCGGCGGCCTTCGGGTCGCCGGCTTTTTGTTGGGCGTCTGCAATCAGCCACGCATGGCGTAGCTCTACCGCCCACGCGTACACACCCGCCCGCCGGCACCCGCGCACAGAATCCCGCACAATGATCGGATGCGCCCCATCCGCACCGTACTGCCGCTGTTCGCCTGCCTGCTGCTCGCTGCGTGCGCCAGCACCGGCATTCGCAGCCCACTCGCCAGCTGGGTGCCATCGCCCAACTACAACGCGCGCAGCCCGGTCATCATCGTGCTGCACCACACCGACCAGCACTCGGTCCAGGAAAGCCTGGACACCCTGCGCAGCGCCAACAGCGGGGGCAAAGTCAGCGCGCACTATCTGGTCGGTGCCGACGGCCACATCTACCAACTGGTGGGCGACGACCGCCGCGCCTGGCATGCCGGCCCGGGCCGCTGGGGCACCATCACCGACCTCAATTCGGCCTCGATCGGCATCGAGATCGACAACGACGGCGACACCCCGTTCGCGCCCGCGCAGATCGACGCCGTGATCCGCCTGCTGGACGACCTGTGCACGCGCCTGCGCATTCCGCGCACGCAGGTCATCGGTCATGCCGACCTCGCGCCCACCCGCAAGCAGGACCCCAGCCGCTTCTTCCCATGGCAGCAGCTGGCCCAGGCCGGCTTCGGCGTGTGGCCGCGCGACAGCGACGGCGCCGCACCGGCAGGATTCGATGCGTACCTGGCGCTGCAGACCTTCGGCTACCCGCTGGACGACCGCGATGCCGCCGTCGGCGCATTCCATCGTCGCTTCCGCGGCCGCGACGACCTGCCCGCCACACTGGATGCCGAAGACGCCCGCATCCTGCATTCGCTGCTGCGCCAGATGCCATAACGGCCGCGCGATCCCAGGACCAATGACGATCCCACGCCTCACCGCCGCATGCCGATGTCCTGTGTCACCGCGCATGGGCCGGGCCCTCACGCGCACCCGTGAACCGGTAGAGCCGACCGTTGGTCGGCTGCTCTCCCTCACACACCGCGCGTGGTCGCACCGCCAGCCGACCAACGGTCGGCTCTACGATTCCAGCTGCGTCAGCCGGCCAACGGTCGGCGCTACGATTCCAGCCGCGTCAGCCGACCAACGGTCGGCGCTACGATTTTCAGCACCGCCAGCCGACCAACGGTCGGCTCTACCATTTCAGGACCCTCGCCCATGACGATCACACGCCTTACCGCCGCATGCCGACTTCCGGCGGCACTGCTCATGGGCCTGGCGCTGCTGACCAGCTGCGCCGTGTCCCCGCAGCGCCCCAGCGCGCCCGGCAACACCTACGTCAAGGCCGCCTGGACCGCGTTGCCCGCCGTCTCCGATGCTGACCTGCAGGCCGGCTTCGCCGCGTGGCGCAGCAGTTGCCCGCGCCTGAAGACCGACACCACCTGGGCATCCACCTGCACGGCGGCAGCGACGGTCGACACCACGCCGGCCGCTATCCGCCAGTTCCTGCAGGAGCGCCTGGACGTTTACGCGTTACGCGCCGCCGGCAACCGCGCTGATGGCCTGATCACCGGCTACTACGAACCCATCTACCCCGGCAGCCTGACCCGCACCGCGCAGGCCACCGTGCCGGTCTACGGCGTGCCCAGCGACATGGTCAGCGTGCAGCTGGACAGCCTCTACCCCGAGCTCAAGGGCAAGCGCCTGCGCGGCCGCGTCGACGGCCGCGTGCTCAAGCCCTACGACGATGCCGCGACGATTGCCGCGCAGGGCGTCAAGGCACCGGTGCTGGCCTGGCTCACCCACCCGATGGACCTGCAGTTCCTGCAGATCCAGGGCTCGGGCCGCATCGTGCTGGCCGACGGCCGCCACCTGCGCATCGCCTACGCCGACCAGAATGGCCACCCCTACCGCCCGATCGGACGCTGGCTGGTGGAGCAGGGCGAGCTGAAAAAGGACGACGTCACCATGGACGCCATCCGTGCCTGGGCCATCGCGCATCCGGCCCGCGTGCCCGAGCTGCTGGCCAGCAATCCCAGCTACGTGTTCTTCACCAAGGGCCCCGACGGCGACGAAGGCCCGCGCGGTTCGTTGAACGTGCCGCTCACCGCCGGCTACAGCGTCGCGGTGGACCGCAACGTGGTGCCGCTGGGCAGCCTGCTGTGGCTGTCCACCACGCGCCCGGACGGCAGCGCGGTGGTGCGCCCGGTGGCCGCGCAGGACACCGGCGGCGCGATTGCCGGCGAGGTGCGTGCCGACCTGTTCTGGGGCACCGGCGACGCCGCTGGCAAGCTGGCCGGTGACATGAAACAGAAGGGCTTCATCTGGATGCTGTGGCCCAAGGGCGCGGCGTTGCCGAGGGCGGAGTAGGGACCGGTGCGTGAGGCCTGCTTCACGCACCGGTCCTATGCTCGCCGTTCGCATCCCGTTGCGGATGCTTCCTGGCAAGGTGACTCGACTCAATGAGCGCATTCCCCGACCGTTTCGACGTCATCATCGTGGGCGGCAGCTATGCCGGCATGTCCGCGGCCCTGCAACTGGTGCGGGCCCGGCGCAGCGTGCTGGTGATCGACAGCGGCACCCCGCGCAACCGCAACGCGGTGGTCGCCCATGGCTTTCTGGGCCGCGAAGGCATGGCCCCGGCCGAGATCGCCGCGCAGTCGCGTGGCGAACTGATGCGCTATCCCACCCTGGCCTGGCTCACCGGGCGCGCCATACGTGCCGAGGTCCTGGGCGGCGGCAAGCACTTCGACATCCATTGCGAAGGCGGCCAGCACTTTTCAGCTCGCCGGCTGATTCTTGCCTACGGCGTCACCGATACGCTGCCCGCCATCGACGGTCTCGCCGAGCGCTGGGGCAGGAGCGTGCTGCACTGCCCGTATTGCCACGGCTATGAGCTGCAGGAAGGCCGCATCGGGGTCGTCGGCTGCTCCGATGACGGCGGGGCAGGGCAGGCGCTGCTGCTGTGCGACTGGGGCAATGTCACCCTGTTCTGCAGCGATGCCGCGCGCATCGATCCGGCGCAGAAGGTGCGGCTGGACGCGTGTGGCGTGGTCATCGAAACGACGCCTGTGCTGCGCGTGGATCGGGAGGCCACCGTCGTGCTTACCGATGGGCGCCGCGTCGTCACCGATGCGCTGTTCGTCGCCCCGGTGTCGCGCCTGTCCTGCGACTTGGCCCAGCAGTTGGGGTGTGAGTTGCAGGACGCCGGCTGCATCACCGCCGATTCGGCCAAGCAGACCACCGTGGAAGGCGTGTTCGCCTGCGGCGACGCGGCCCGCATGGCGGGCAACATCGCGCTGTCGGTCGGCGAGGGCGCGCTGGCCGGCGTGGCCGTGCATCATTCGCTGGTGGGTCTGCTGGACTGAGGGGCCATTGGCGCTACATTCGCGCAAGCGGCCCCTGCAACCGCGCATGTCCGGCCGACAAAAAAATGGAAGGGAACGTCCATGCAGGTCAAACGCATCATCGCCAACATCCGCACCGCAGACCCCACGCTCGCCGATCGGTTCTACCGGGACATCCTAGGTCTGGAGCTGGCGATGGACCATGGCTGGATCCGTACCTATGCCAGCCCGAACCACATGACCGTGCAGCTCAGCGTTGCGCAGGAGGGCGGCTCGGGGACCGACGTGCCCGACCTGTCCGTGGAGGTGGATGACCTGGAGGAAGCGCTGCGCAGGGTGAAGGCAGCCGGCATTCCACTGGTCTACGGGCCGACCCGCGAACCCTGGGGCGTGCGACGGTTCTACGTACGCGACCCGTTCGGGCGGTTGGTCAACATTCTGCAGCACGCGTAGCTCGTCATGGACGCGACGTATCCGACGTGCCTGGACACCGCCGATGACGCCACTGCCTGCGCCTTCTTCTGGACGGGCCTGGCGCTGGACATCCTGCACGTGGATGCCAGCAAGGAATGGGCATACGCCAGGATCGACGCGCGGGACGCGCCGACCATCGAGATCATCGAGATTGCCACGGCGCGTGACCGCAATGCGGCCATGGACGCGCTGCAGCTCGCTACGGGTGACGCGGATTGGCAAACCGCTGGACGCTGGCTTTTACGGGAGCTGCTGGTGCAGTTCCGGTCGGGTGGGCTTTCAGCGCACGAAGCATCCCTCACTGCCATGCGGGTAGCAAGCACCGCCCGGCTTCCCGCGGAGGTCTACTACGCCTTCGACGGTCTCGATGACGAACGGGTGCTGGTGGCCAATGGCATCTTTGGCACCGCTGCGGGATTTGAAGCTGACCTTGTTGAGGCACTTGAGCGGTATTCGTGCACTGCCTGACAGATATCGCATCTGTCGGGGCCGTTGGCGCCCTGCACCCGAGCCACGCCGATCCTCCGCATTCTCTTCCTCAATGGATCATGCAAGGAAATTCACGAACGCGAAGTGCTGGTTGGCGGGAAGCGCCCGATCTCAAATCAACGTCCGCGGCGTCTGATCCCGATCCCATATCCAGAACGTGTCGCCGTAATCCGACTTCACGATCTGCGGGAACACCTCACCCTGTTTGAAGTAGCGGCGTGAGTCGACCTTCGCCGGGGTGTACCACCACCTCTGAAACCAGCAACCGATCCCGAACGGCTACTGCCGGCCCGTGAGATGGAAGACGGTCGTGACCGTGATCGTCAATGTGGGTGAGGCGAAGTGAGTGAATGCTCTCAACTAGGGGGCGCATGCTTCCTCTCGTTGTATCGAAACAGATATACGCGGCTATCGACCGTCCGCTACGCCACTGCGCTTGGGCGGGTCGGTGGTGACCGTGGCAATGCCGCTAGTCAGCGCCTTACCCAATTGTAGGTAGGTCACGTGGCGTAAACAGGGCTCGCGCCGCTGATCCAACTGTGCTTCGGGGATCTTCCCGACATCGGACCTGGAGCAGCCGACCAACGGTCGGCTCTACCGGGATGCTGTGTAGCCGACCAACGGTCGGCTCTACCGGGACGTTGTGTAGCCGACCAACGGTCGGCTCTACCCCGCCGGCTGACCAGGATGAATGGAGACGCGTGAGACGCGGTGCCGTCCCCGGTTGCCCGCTGTTTGTGATTCAACCCCCTTCGCTTTTGCACTACATTGGTGCAATGACCTCCGCACTTGCGCCCCCCGCCCTCGACGTCCTCGGCACCCCGGTTGCCTGGGCCGACGCCAGCGGCCGCGTGGTGGGCTGCAACCCGGCGTTCGCGCGCTGGCTGGGGGTGAGCGTGCGCCGCCTGATCGGTCAGCCGCTGGCCTCCCTGGAAGTGCAGGGCGAGGCGCTGGCGCACTTCCTGGCCCGTGACGAGCGCGACACCCTGCGCCTGCATCGGCTGGCCCTGGCCTTGCCGGGCGACGCCCCGCGTTTCGCCGAAGGCTGGCTGAGCCGGTGGGACGAAGGCGGGTGGCTGCTCGAAGCGCATCCGGTGGACGAGTTCCCCGGCCTGGACCCGACCCAGGCCCTGCCCAGCGCGCTCAGTGCAGCGCTCAAAGGCCTGGCCCACGAGCTGCGCAATCCACTGGCGGGGCTGAAGGGCGCGGCCCAACTGCTGGCCAAGCGCAATGCGCAGCGGGCCCCCGATGAGCGCGACCCGGACGAGCGCGAGCTGATCGAGTTGATCGGCTCGGAGATCGAGCGCCTCAACGGCCTGCTCGAACAACTGCTGTCGCCGGCCCCGGCCGCGCCGCACGCGCCGCTCAACATCCACGCCTCGCTGGAGCGCGTGCTGCGCCTGGCCGAAAGCGAAGGCGGCTGGGCGGTGCGGCTGCAGCGCGACTACGACCCCAGCATTCCCGAATTCGACGGCGACGCCGACCGCCTGACCCAGGCGGTGTGGAACCTGGTGCGCAACGCGATCCAGGCCGGCGCCGGCAGCGTGACCCTGCGCACCCGGGTAGAGCACGGTGTGCGCATCGGCGACCAGGTGCACCCGCTGGCGCTGCGCCTGGAGATCGCCGACGACGGCCGCGGCGTACCCGAGCAGCTGGCCGAGCACCTGTTCCTGCCGCTGGTGAGCGGTCGCGCCGAAGGCACCGGGCTGGGCTTGGCGCTGGCCCAGCAGGTGGCGCGCGAACACCGCGGCACGCTGACCTACCGTTCCCGACCGGGGCATACCGTCTTCACCGTGCTGCTGCCGATCGGCCACGGCACGCCCGCCGAGGAGGCCGCCCATGGCGGATGACACCGACAGCACCGCGCAGCGCGTCTGGGTGGTCGATGATGACCGCGCGGTCCGCTTCGTGCTGTGCACCGCGCTGCGCGACGCCGGCTACCGCGTGGAAGGCTTCGACGGCGCCGCTTCGGCGCTGGCCATGCTCGATACCCAGCCGCCACCGGACCTGCTGTTCACCGATGTGCGCATGCCCGGCGACGATGGTCTGGTGTTGCTGGACAAGCTCAAGGCCGCGCACCCGCAGCTGCCGGTGATCGTAATGTCAGCCTATACCGACGTGGCCAGCACCGCCGGCGCGTTCCGCGGCGGTGCGCAGGAATTCCTGTCCAAACCGTTCGACCTCGACGATGCGGTGGCGCTGGCCCAGCGCGTGTTGCCCGCGCCCGATGCGCTGGCCGATGCGCCGGCACCGGCTGCCGTGGAGCCCATGCCCGACCAGCGCCCGCAGCTGGTGGGCGACACCCCGGCCATGCGCGCGCTGTTCCGCGCGATCGGGCGGCTGGCGCAGGCGCCGCTGTCGGTGCTGATCAATGGCGAAACCGGCACCGGCAAGGAACTGGTCGCACATGCGCTGCACCATGAATCGCCGCGCGTGCAGGGGCCGTTCGTGGCGCTCAACACCGCAGCCATTCCCTCCGAATTGTTGGAAAGCGAACTGTTCGGCCACGAGGCCGGCGCGTTCACCGGTGCGCAACGGCGCCACGTGGGCCGCTTCGAGCAGGCCAACGGCGGCACCTTGTTCCTTGATGAGATCGGTGACATGCCGCTGCCGCTGCAGACGCGGCTGCTGCGCGTGCTGGCCGAGGGCGAGTTCTTCCGCGTGGGCGGGCGCGAGCTGATCCGGGTCGACGTGCGCGTGATCGCCGCGACCCACCAGGACCTGGAGTCGCTGGTGGCACAGGGCCGCTTCCGCGCCGACCTGCTGCACCGGCTGGACGTGGTGCGGCTGCGCCTGCCGCCGCTGCGCGAGCGTCGCGACGACATCACCCAGTTGGCCGATACCTTCCTGGCCGCGGCGGTGCGCAAGCTGGATACGCCGCCCAAGCGGCTCACCGCGGCTGCGCTGCAGGCGCTGCGCGAACATGACTGGCCCGGCAACGTACGCGAGCTGGAGAACGTGTGCTGGCGCATGGCGGCCCTGGCCGCCTCAGACACCATCGGGGTGGCCGATGTGGACAGCGCGCTGCATCGCGGCGGTGGTCCGCGCACCCGCGCGGCGGGCGATCCGGGCCAGTGGGAAACCCTGCTGTCGGCCTGGGCGCGCCAACGCCTGGCCGAAGGCGCCGAGGGCCTGCACGCGCAGGTGCGCGACCGGGTGGACCAGGCACTGCTGGAAGCGGCGCTGCAGATCACCCACGGGCGCCGCGCCGAAGCGGCCGCGCGCCTGGGCATGGGCCGCAATACCCTGACCCGCAAACTCGGCGCCGGGCGCCGTCGAGGCGGATGAACCAGATGTCCACGGCATGTGTGCACGGCGTCCGTGCCGCTTTCATGGTGTGTGGACGAGCACGTCGTTAGTTTGCAACCAAGGAGTTTTCCATGCGCAGTTCTTCCATCGTCCTCGGTGCAGCGGTTGCCCTCGGCCTGGCCGCCTGCGGCAGCACGCCGCCACCGCGCCCCACCGCCCCGCCGGTGCCGCTGGTGAGCACGGCAAAGATGGCCGAAGCCAACCTGTCATCGGCGTCGGCCAGCCTGGTCAGTGGGCGCCTGGCGTTGGTGCCCGACGCGCAGGGCGTGCACATCACCGGCGTCATCGGTGGCCTGCAGCCGTTGCAGACGGCAGCGTTCCACGTGCATGAGCGCGGCGATTGCAGCGCGGTGGATGCCAGCAGCGCGGGCGGACATTTCAATCCGGGCGCGCAGCCGCATGGCCGCAACAGCGCCGGCGCGCACCACGCCGGCGACATGGACAACCTGCGCGCCGATGCGCAGGGACGTGCCAACGTGGATGTGCGGCTGCCAGCGGTTACGCTTGGCGGCGGCGCAGCCACCGATATCGCCGGGCGTGCACTGGTGGTGCATGCCAACGCCGATGATTACCGCAGCCAGCCCGCCGGCAATGCCGGCGCCAGAATCGCCTGCGGCGTCATCCGGGTCACGCGCTGATCGCGCAGCCCGACGCCGCTTTTTCCATCGCTACCCGCAAGGAGTTCCACATGCGCCTGATCCACACCTCGCTGTTCGCCGCCATCGCCGCGCTCGGCCTGACCGCCTGCAACAAGCCGGCCGACACCACCCCGGAAGCGACCCCGGCGGCTGAAGCCACGGCCGCCCAGCCGACCGCCGAATCCACCCCCGACGCACCGCCGGCCATGACCAGCGAAGCGCACGCCAACCACGGCGCCGCCGCCGAACTGGCCCCCACCAAGGACAGCACCGTCAAGGGCAACGTCACCTTCAGCGTGGTGGACGGCAAGGTGCATGTGAAGGGCGAGGTCAGCGGCCTCAAGCCCAACACCGAGCACGGCTTCCACATCCACGAGAAGGGCGATTGCAGCGCACCGGACGGCGCCAGCGCCGGCGGTCACTTCAACCCGGGCAAGGAAGACCACGGCAGCGTGGCCGCCACCCCGCACCACGGCGGCGACATGCCCAACATCAAGGCCGACGCCCAGGGCAACGCCGTGGTCGACGCGGATGTGTCCACCAACGTCAACATCGGCAAGGGCGATGATTTCGACATCATTGGTCGTGGCCTGATCGTCCACGCCGACGCGGACGACTACAAGACCCAGCCGACCGGCAACGCCGGTGCGCGCCTGGCCTGTGCGGTGATCAAGGCCGCGCCGTAACCGACGCGGTGCAGAACGAAAAACGCCGGCGATTGCCGGCGTTTTTTTGGGACGCGCGCGTAGAGCAACGCCATGCGTGGCTGCCATGATCGCTATCGATGCCCGGAGGAGCCGGCCAGCGGCCGGCACTACCGTTAGCGGGTGAGCAGCTCGCGCGCGTCCTGGCCGGCTTCGCAATGCACGAACAACACCGGCAGGCCATGCGCTTCGAGCACGGCGGCCATCTGCCGCTGGCGCATCAGGAACTGGTCGTAGATGCCCTGCAGGCGCTCGCAATCGCCGGTGCCGTGGTTGTAGAACGCGCACCAGCCGGCGGGATCGAACAGGGCCATACGCACTTCGCCATCAGCGTATCGAAGCAGCGGCTCCGGTGCGGCATCCAGCCATTCTTCAACGTGCGGCGCCATCAGGGCGGTTTCGATCACCGGCCACAGGGCGGCCAGGCCCTGATTGTCGTACTGCATCGACATCATCGCGGCGAGATCGTTCACCGTGAAGAAGCGCGCGTGCTCGATCTGCGCACCGAAGGCCGTCTGCGCCAGCAGCGCCGTGTCCGGCTGGGCCATGCCCTGGGCCAGCAGCACCTCTTCCAGCGCCTCGGCCACGGCCTGGGTCTGCGCCACTTCGGTGCCGGTCAGCAGGAACGGCACCACGCGCAGGCCACCGCCGGTCAGCGCGGCCTCGGCCTGGAAGGGCAGCGGCACATCACCATCGGCACCGGCACCGAATGCCAGCATGCGCGGGCCCTGGCTGCGGCCGGGGGCGCGCATCTGCAGTTCTTCCAGGCGGCGGTGCACGGGCCAGCCGGGGCGCAGCACTTCGGCTGGATCGAAATGCGCGCCGGCGAACACGAAGTCCAGCCCGCTGACGCCGGGGACCAGCTTGGCCAGGTCGCGGCCGACGCGTTCGGCCAGTTCGCCAGCCTGTTCGGAGGACAGCGCGGCATGGCGCGGCGCGTCGCCGCCGGCCAGTTCCAATGCCAAGACGCCAAGGGCATTCATGCCGGGGTCGGGTTTGCTCATGGTTTCACGGTTGGCCCATCACAGGGCGGCAGCTACACTTGCCCCCATTATGCCTGCTCCTTCGTGCAGGCCATGTTGCAGACACCCCTCCCATGCCAGGTATCTCCATGCCCAACGCCCGTCCCGTCGCCATCCTCGGTGGCGTCCGCATCCCGTTCTGCCGCCAGAACACGGCCTATTCGGACGTCGGCAACCTCGGCATGTCGGTACGCACGCTGGGGGCGCTGGTCGAGCGCTTCGGCCTGCACGGCCAGCAGCTCGGCGAAGTGGCGATGGGCGCGGTGATCAAGCATTCCAGCGACTGGAACCTGGGCCGCGAAGCCACGCTGTCCTCCGGCCTGTCCCCGCTCACGCCCGGCATCACCATGCAGCGCGCCTGCGGCACCTCGCTGGACACCATCATCGCGGTGGCCAACAAGATCGCGCTGGGCCAGATCGACTCGGGCATCGGCGGCGGCTCGGACACCACCTCCGACGTGCCGATCGTGTACGGCAAGAAGCTGCGCGCGCGCCTGCTGGCGGCCAACCGCGCCAAGAGCACCGGCGACAAGCTCAAGGCGCTGACCCGCGGCTTCAAGCTCAGCGAGCTCAAGCCCGAATTCCCCGGCGTGGCCGAGCCGCGTACCGGCAAGAGCATGGGCGACCATTGCGAGGACATGGCCAAGGAATGGAACATCTCGCGCGACTCGCAGGACGAATGGGCGGTGTCGTCGCACAAGAAGCTGGCTGCCGCCTATGAGCGCGGGTTCTTCACCGACCTGATCGCCCCGTTCCGCGGCGTCGAGCGCGACAACATCCTGCGCGCCGATACCTCGCTGGAAAAGCTGGCCACGCTCAAGCCGGCCTTCGACAAGGTGTCCGGTCGCGGCACGCTGACCGCCGCCAACTCGACCCCACTTACCGACGGCGCCTCGGCGGTGCTGCTGGCCAGCGAGGAATGGGCGCGTGCGCACGGCCACGAACCGCTGGCCTACCTGCGCGATTCGCAGGTGGCCGCGGTGGATTTCGTGCACGGCGAAGGCCTGCTGATGGCGCCCACCATTGCGGTGCCGGAAATGCTCAAGCGCAACGGCCTGACCCTGCAGGATTTCGACATCTACGAGATCCATGAAGCGTTCGCCGCGCAGGTGCTGTGCACGCTGCGCGCGTGGGAAAGCGAAGACTACTGCCGCAACCGCCTGGGCTTGGACGCGCCGCTGGGCCGGATCGACCCGGCCAAGATCAACCCGCTGGGGTCCTCGCTGGCCACCGGCCACCCGTTCGCCGCCACCGGCGCGCGCGTGATCGCCACGGCGGCCAAGCAGCTGGCCGAACGCGGCGGTGGCCGCGCGCTGGTCTCGATCTGCACCGCCGGCGGCATGGGCGTGGTGGCGATCGTCGAACGCTGATCCGCGCCAACACGAATACAAGAAAGGCCGCCCAAGGGCGGCCTTTTTCATGGGGGGTAGAGCCACCCCATGGGTGGCTGCACAACCACCGAAGCCCGGTAGTGCCGGCCGCTGGCCGGCTCTTCATAAACCTAGGACGGGTGTGCGTGGAGCCGGCCAGCGGCCGGCACTACCGGTATGCGTGGATCCGGCGTACGCGATCAGGGCAACCGCAGGTTGCCGTATGCGTGGATCCGGCGTGCGCGATCAAGGCAACCGCGGGTTGCCGAATTCGTCACGGTCATCGCGTACGACCGGATCCACCGGATCAATGCGATCGACCGACTGCAACGGCTGCACCGGCAGCGGCTGCGACATCAGCGACTGTTCTTCCACCGTGGCGCGCTCGGGAACCACCGGGCCCAGCGGCGTGACCACCGCGTCGGCGCGCGCCAGTGCAATGCTGTCGTCGCCGCGCTGCTGGCGCAGCGCATTGGCGAAGCACTGTGCGGCCAGGGCCGGCTCGCCACGCTCCACGAACAACTGGCCCAACGCTTCCCACGCGGCCGGACCGGCACCGGCGGCAATCGCGCGGTGCAGGTAGTCCTCGGCTTGGCTGTGCTGGCGCTGGCGGGTCGCGATACGGCCCAGCGCCAGCAGCAATGCCGGGCTGGCCGGCTGGTTGACCAGCCAACGCTGCAGGTTGGCCTGGCGCGTGGCCAGCTTGTCCACCGGCATCTGGCCGTACAACTGCACCAGCGATTCGTCCCAGCGCGTGTCCAGCGCCTGCTCGATGTTGAGCAGGGCCGGTTCGTCCCAGTCCAGCGCCACGGCACGCAGCGCATAGGCCGACACCACGTCCGGATCGCTGCGCAGCGCCTTCGGGGTGGCTTCCCATTGCGCGGCCAGCGCATTGACGTCGCCCGCTTCCAGCAGCGACTGCGCCGCCAGGCGGGTTTCCAGCTCGGCCACGGCCTCGTCGGGCAGGACCTTCTGTTTGCGCAGCGCGCCCAGCTGGCCGTATGCCTCATGCGCGCGCTCGGCGCGGGCCAGCGCTTCGGTGCGCAGCCACAGGCCGCGCGGCGGCAGCGGTTGAATGGTGGCGGTGTCCAGCAGGTTGATCGCATCCACCGGGCGCTCCTGCACCAGCAGGCGCTCGGCCTGCAGCAGGGCGTGCAGGGTGGCGTCTTCACCGGCCAGGCGCTGCAGGTACTGGTTCACGGCCGCCTGGTCGTCGCGCGCCTGCGCGCTGCGGACCGCGGTGACCATTGCAACGGCGGTCACTTCCTTGTCTTCGGCCGCGCTTTCCAGCAGCTTTTCAGCCCGCTGCCACTGGCCCTGTTCGTGCGCCTGGATGCCGTCGATCAGGCGGGCGCGGCCCTGCTTGCGGCGGTAGCGGCCCCACGCACGGAACGGTGAGGCCAGCAGGCTCCACAGCAGCCACAGCACCAGCAGGCCCACCAGCACCATCAAGGCCACCTGCGGCACCGTGGAGCGGTAGTCGTTGCCGCCGTAGCGGTAGATCACTTCGCCGAACTGGCGCAGTTGTTCGGTGCCCAGGAATTGCGAGGCGATCACGCCAAGGGCTACCGCCAACAACAGCACCACCAGGGATTGGAAGGGTTTCATCGGTCATCTCCATCGCGCATCGCGCGCAGTTGCTGCAAGGTGCTGCCCAGTTCGGGTACCGCAGGATGCAGCACGCGCGTACGCAGTTGCTGCAGTTCAGCACGACGCTCGCGCAGGGCGGGTGAATCCGGCCACAGTCGCGGCAGCCACGCCGCCACGCGGTCCACGGCGCGGGTGAAGCCCTCCTGGTCGCCGCGCTCCACCGCTGCGCGCGCCAGGGTCAGTTCCAGTTGCAGGGAATCCCAGCCGGCCACGCGCTCGGCATCGGTCAACGGGCCCTGCGTGCGGGTGGGGGTGATGGTCACGAACGGCGCCAACACCTGATGCCACCACGGCGTGCCGGCGGCTGCACCGGCACCGGCATCCACCTGTTCGGGCACCTGTTCCAACGCCGTGGCGAACGCGGCCAGCTGCGCGCCGGTGGTGGCACGCACGCCCGGACCCAGCGCGTCCACCGCATTGCGTTCCTGCATCAATGCCTGGCGCAGGTTGAGATAGTCGTTGCCCTGCACATCGGCCAGGGTGGTGGCGGCCAGCGCGTACAGTCGCTTGGCACCGTCCACGTCGTCGGCGTAGGCCAGGCGCTGCGCGGCCTGGCCCAGCAGCAGTTCGGTCTCTTCCAGCTGCAGCGCCTGCGCGCCATGGCGGGTGCTGTCGGCCAGCTTGGCCAGGTTGTCTTCCAGCAGCGCGTTGCGCTGGCTCAGGCCCAGCATTTCATCGCGCAGCACGCGGTTGGTGGCGGCCGCGTCCTGCACCCGTTGTGAGGTCGAACGCTGGTCGCGGCGCAGCGCTTCCACGCTGTCCACCAGGCCCTGCAGCTGCAGCCCGGCATCGGCCTGCGCCTGGGCGGCACGGGCCTGTTCGGCCTGCCAGCGGGTCCAGCCCCAGGCCACGCCCACGCCAATCACCAGCAAGACCGCGAGCGGCACGATCCAGCGCAGGGAACGGGGGTCAGGCGGTGGCGAAACGTCGTCAGTCATGCGGGCATCCTTGTCGCGCGCGCCGGGGTGTCCACAAGCTGGCGTGCGACGTGGTGCACAGCATCACCCGGCGTGCGCGCGGCCCGCAAGGCCGGGAGCGTCGCCTGTTCAGGTAGATGCGGAAGTGATGATCGCCGCGTGTGCGGCCTGCACCAGCTGGCGTGGTAGGGGGCCTTCGGCGACGCGGACGTGGGCGAAGCCGGCCGCATGGGCCTGATCCGCAAGCCGCGCGCTGGCGGCCACCACAAGGGAGGCACGCAGGCGTGGCAGCAGGTCCGGCGGCGCCTTGGCCAGCAGCAGGTCCAGCGCCTCGCCACTGCTGAGTGCCACCACCCACGGCGCGGCACGGCAGCGCAACCGCTGCAGGGCGCGCGGTGGCAAGGACAGCGGCACCCGCTGGTAGACGTCGGCACGGTGCAGCGTGGCGCCGCGCGCGACCAGGGTGGCGGCGATGATGCCGCGGCCGCCTGGGGCGGTGACCAGGCCCGCGTCGAGCCCGTCCAGAGTGGCCAGTTCAGGCAAGGCCAGCAGGCCTTCGCTGTCCATCCGCGCCGGTGCCAGCACCGGGCCGGCGGTATGGGCGCGCAGTGCCGCCGCGGTCCCGGCGCCGACCGCCAGCCAGATACCGGCACGCGCCGCGTCCAAGGGCAGCAGGCGCGCGGCGGCGTGCACCGCCGCCGGGCTGCTGAATACCACCCGCTGGGCGGCCAGCGCGCGCGCCAACCGGGCGCGGCTGGCGTCGTCGTTGCGCACCTGCAGCGCCCACGGCGACAGCGCCACCACCGTGGCGCCCACGGCCTGCGCAGCCCGCCGCAACGGCGCATGCTGGCCGCGCGGGCGCAGTGAAATCAGGGTCCATTCCGGCACATGTGCATCGCTCTTCATTGCGGGCATTATGCGAGCCCTTTGCCGTCACGTTGTCGTATCGATGTCCAATCCTGAATCCCTGACCGCGCACCTGGCCGAACTGCAGCATGTGCTGGACCGGATGCCCCCGGTGGCGGCCATGCAGATCCGCGTGGTGTCCTACCGCGACGGCATGCTCGACCTGGGCGCGCCGCTGGCGGCCAACGTCAACGACAAGGGCAATGCGTTCGGTGGCAGCCTGGCGTCGGCGCTGACCCTGTCCGGGTGGGCGCTGGTGACCCTGCGCCTGCGCCTGGCCGGGTTCGATGCCGACGTTTACGTGGCCGACAGCCACGTGCGGTACCTGGCCCCGGTCTACGAGGACCTGCACGCCCAGGCCCAGGCTGCCGACCCGGCCGACTGGGACGGCTTCCTGGCCACTTTCGCCCAGCGCGGCAAGGCCCGGATCGGGCTGGTGGCCCGCCAGCCCGGCACCGCGGGCAAGCCGGCCGCTGAACTGACCGGGCGTTTCGTGGCCTTCGCAAGGCGGTAGGATGGGCGCCTTGCCGATTGGGGAATTCGCATGCGCCGTTTGTTTCAGATCCTGCTGCTGACCGTGTTCGCGCTGACCAGCGTGAGCGCGCTGGCCGCCGAGCCGAAAACCACCAAGAAACAGCGCAAGGAGCTGGAAGAGACCCAGGTCAAGTACGACTCCACGATGCGCTGGGGCACCGTCGAGGACGCCCTGCCGTACCTGGACCCGGAATACGCCAAGGTCCACCCGCTGACCGACCTGGAGCTGCGCCGCTTCGAGCAGGTGAAGATTTCCAGCTATCGGGCCGGCGACAACGTGCCGCTGCCCGATGGCCGGGTGGGGCGCAACGCCGAGGTGCGGGTGATCAACAACAACACCCAGGCCGAGCGCACCATGCGCGTGAAGGAAATCTGGCGCTGGGACGCCGAGGGCAAGCGCTGGCTCCAGGCCAACGGCCTGCCGGACCTCTGGCAGGAGCTCTGAGCCTCGTAGAGCCGGGCTCTGCCCGGCTGAAGCCATGATCGCCGAACGCTGAGCCCCGCCCAGGCGGGGGCTGGACGCCGATTCGCCCGCATGTGCGACAATCGGCGCCCGATTATCGACCCGTGATCTTAGTGAATTACGAAGAGCTGCTGGCCTTTGCCGGCCGAAACCCGATGTTGTCGATGGCCCTGGTCGGCCTGACCGTGGCCATCATCGTCACCGAAGTACGCCGCCTGTTCCGGGGCTTCAAGTCGCTCAAGCCGGCCGAACTGACCCACCTGATGAATGCCGGTGGCGCGATCGTGGTCGATCTGTCCTCCAGCAGCGATTTCGAGAAGGGCCATATCGCCGGCAGCCGCAATGTGCAGCCCAGCGCGTTCGGCCCGGAGCACAAGCTGGTGGCCAACGCCAAGCAGAGCCCGGTGGTGTTGCTGTGCCGCACCGGCAACGCCTCGGAAACCGCCGCCAAGGCGCTGAAGAAGGCCGGTTTCGAGCAGGTCAACGTGCTCGACGGCGGCATTCCGGCCTGGCAGCAGGCCGAGTTGCCGCTGGTCAAGGGCCGCAACTGATTTCCGCGCGATTGCGCTGCATGCCTTGTGCGCGGCGCCACACGCCCGCATAGCAGGGCATGTAACAATCCATTCTTATTGCATTCATTCTTGGAGCTACAGGAAATGTCCGAAGAGACCACCAACGGCGCCGTCGCGCCGGCCGACGCCGCCACCGGCCCCGCGTTCACCGTCGAGAAGATCTACGTCAAGGACGTTTCGTTCGAGTCGCCCAATGCGCCGGCCGTGTTCAACGAAGCCGTGCAGCCGGAACTGCAGCTCAACCTCAACCAGCGCGTGCAGCGCCTGGGCGAGAACGCCTTTGAAGTCGTGTTGGCCGTCACCCTGACCTGCAAGGCCGGCGACAAGACCGCCTACGTGGCCGAAGTGCAGCAGGCCGGCGTGTTCGGCCTGGTCGGCCTGGACCCGCAGTCGATCGACGTGCTGCTCGGCACCCAGTGCCCGAACATCCTGTTCCCGTACGTGCGTTCGCTGGTGAGCGAGCTGATCCAGGCCGGCGGCTTCCCGCCGTTCTTCCTGCAGCCGATCAACTTCGAAGGCCTGTACGCCGACACCCTGCGTCAGCGCCAGGAGCAGGGTGAAACCTCGCTGGCCGACTCCGAGCCGGCCGGCAACGCCTGATCGGCGCTGCTGTCGTTGCGATGAGCACCCACGCAGAAAAAATCGCGGTTCTCGGCGCCGGCTCCTGGGGCACGGCGCTGGCCAGTCTGCTTGCCCGGCACGGTCATTCGACCGTGCTGTGGGGGCGTGATGCGGCCATGGTCGAGGCCATCGACCAGCGCCACGAGAACACCCGCTACCTGCCCGGCATTCCGCTGCCGGCGGCGTTGCGTGCCACCACCGACCTGGCCGCTGCCGTCAGCGACGCCACCTGGATCCTGGTGGTGGTGCCGTCGCACGCCTTCGGTGAAACCGTGCGCGCGCTGGCGCCGCTGCGTCCGGCCAATGCCGGCGTGGCCTGGGCGACCAAGGGCTTCGAGCCCGGGTCGGGCCGGTTCCTGCACGAAGTAGCGCGCGAGGTCCTCGGGCCGGACGTGCCGCTGGCGGTGGTAACTGGTCCGTCGTTCGCCAAGGAAGTCACCGAGGGCCTGCCCACCGCGATCACCGTACACGGTGACGCGCCGGCATTCGCCCAGCAGGTGGCCGACGCGATGCACGGCCCGGCGTTCCGCGCCTACACCGGTGACGACATGGTCGGTGCCGAACTGGGCGGGGCCATGAAGAACGTGCTGGCCGTGGCCACCGGCGTGGCCGATGGCATGCAGCTGGGCCTGAACGCCCGTGCCGGCCTGATCACCCGCGGCCTCAACGAGATGCTGCGGCTGGCCGCGGCGATCGGAGCCAAGCCGGAAACCCTGATGGGCCTGGCTGGCTTGGGCGACCTGGTGCTCACCTGCACCGGCGACCTGTCGCGCAACCGTCGTCTCGGCCTGGCGCTGGGACGCGGCCAGACCCTGCAGGACGCCGTGCGTGAAATCGGCCAGGTGGTGGAGTCGGTGCAGACCGCCGACGAAGTCATGCGCCAGGCCCGCCGCCACGGCATCGACCTGCCGATCTCCGATCGGGTGCGCGCGGTGCTGCACGGCGAGCAGACCCCGGAAGAAGGCTTGCGTGCGCTGCTGGCGCGCGAACAGAAGCCGGAATATCCGGACACGCTGTTCAAGTGATCCACGAAAACCCCGGCAAACGCCGGGGTTTTTTGTAGGCACCGACGCCCGGACACACCGCCCCCGGAAACGAAAAAACCCGGCACATGGCCGGGTTTTTTCGTGGCGTACCGACGAGGGTGTCGCCATGCCAACCGCAAAGAACGCGGCGGCCCTGCAGGTAGAGCCGACCATTGGTCGGCTGCTGTCCGCGCAAAAAATGCGACGGTCCAACACAGGTAGAGCCGACCGTTGGTCGGCTGCTGCAACGGTAGAGCCGACCGTTGGTCGGCTGCTGCAACGGTAGAGCCGACCGTTGGTCGGCTGCTGTAAAAGTGAAGCCCGACCTAAGCCGGGCTTCATGGCGCAGGGGAGAGAGACCGCGCCATCCAACAACGTACCGCGGTGAAACTGTATTACCAGGTGAAGCGCGGACCGACGAACCATTCCTTGTCGCCGCCCTTGGCCAGCTTCACTTCGCCAGCCAGGCCCCAGTTCTGGTTGAGCTTGGCCTGGGCGCCGACGCGGCCGTAGAACTCGCCGTCCGGGTTGATACCGTGCTTCTTGCCGAAGTCTTCGTAGCCGGCCAGCGCGTAGCCTTCGAAGTTCGGGGTGAACGCGGTGCGCACGCCCACTTCGGTGGCATAGCCGTTGAAGTCCAGGCCGTGCTTGATGTCCAGCTTCTGGTAGGCAACGCGCGCCACCAGGTCGGTGGTCGGGGCGATGCCGTAGTTGTAGCCCACGCCGACGCGCCACTGGTCAACGTCGTTGCTGCCACGCTTGGTTTCCTGCGAGTTGTAATCGCCGAAGACGTGGAAGTTCGGCGCCACGGCGACCGAGCCCTTCGCGGCCCAACCGTCAGCGTCGCCACCCTTGGCATCGGTGTTCACGTAGCCGCCTTCAACATAGTTGTACGACAGGCCATCGGTTGCAGACGCAGCGAACGGCAGAGCAGCGAGCAGACCCAGGGCAAGCAAGGAAGACTTCATCATCGGGACACCTTTAATTATTTTTGGTTTTGCCGAACCGCCCCCCTTGGGAGGGGGAGAGAAGGGGCGGTCGACAGGTGTTAATTATTCATTTGTCGTCCCAATCGCTCCTGAATATTGAACTGACCGGTACATGAATGAAGCGCCCGTTCAGGGAACTTGAGTGGTAGGCCGATAGCCTCTCGTCGAGCCACCGGCACTGTCCGTTCGTCGCTGGAAACAGAGGACGTGGCCATGAGGGGGGCAGGGCGGAGAAAGCGCATGTTCAGCTCACAGATTTTTCACCCGTTGGCGTCGTTAATTGGCCGTGGCCAACCGGGCCACGTCGGATTGACTGGAGCCCTCATGCGGACCACGTTGATTGGCGCGCTTGCCCTGCTTTCTGGTGCACTGATGCTGGTGGGATGTGGCACCACCCAGATCAAGGCATGGAGCAAGCCCGGTGCAAGCGAAGAGCAGAAGCAGCGCGATCTGGCCGAATGCGATTACGACGCCTCCAAGGCTACGACCGGGGATGGAAAAGCGCCCAAAAGCACCGGCGACGCAGTAGGGGATGGCGTGGTCCGCGGCATGGAAAAATCGGATCTCATCAAGAAGTGCATGCGAATCCGCGGCTATAGCGGTTGAGTTGGATGCAGGCATCAACCTTCCTTCCACGTGCAAGGAGCGTCGTATGCGAGGTTTGCTTTCCTTGGTGGCACTGATCGGTCTGGTTCCCATGGGCCAGGCTGCAGCGGGCGAAACCGTCGAGTGCGCGTCGCGCCATTTCGAGTACAACGAGTGCGGTGCCGGACCTCTCAGATCCCCGCAGCTCATTCGCCAATCTTCGTCCAGCGCCTGCATCGTCAACAGTACGTGGGGCTTCAACAGGCGCAGTGGCTACATCTGGGTGTCAGACGGCTGCGCGGGCGTATTTGCGGATGTCGGCGGATACCACCATGGCAGGGGCGACGGATACGACGCCAATGCGCGTCGCTACGACGACCACGGTCATGACGTGGGGGCGGTGGCCGCCGGCGTGGTGATTGCTGCGTTGTTGGCGGGAGCGGCGGATGACAATTCGCACAAAAGCCACAAGCACCACAGCAGCAGCGGCTACGACGGCTGCCATGGCAATGGTTGCCTCGTCGACAACCCGGACGCGATCGATACACGGCCCCAGTTCGACAAGGACGGCAATCCAAACTTTGACACCCATGGCAACTACCAGGGCTGCCACGGCGAGGGCTGCAAGGTTGACAATCCGGACGCCAACAACTGATTTTCCGTGCGGGCGCGCCTAACGATCGCCAGTCTGTTGGCACCGTGTGCACGTCCTTGAAGGAGTGACCCGAATGAGAGTTCTTGTCGCAATACTTTCTCTAGCGTGCGCCCTCTCCGTTGGGACCGTAGCCAACGCTGAGATGAAGAAAGGCAGTGCAACGCCTGCGGCGGCACCGCATACCTCCGATGGCATGGCCTGTGACAGCCCCAACCAGTCGCAGGCGGGCCTCAACCAGTGTGCAAGCAACAGCGCCAAAAGCGCGGACGCTGAGCTCAACCGGATCTACGCAAAAGTGCTGGCCGCCAATGCAACCGACACCGCCTTCCTGGAGAAGTTCAAGGCCGCACAACGTGCCTGGATAGTGTTTCGCGATGCACAGATTGCGGCGCGATACCCGAGCCCCGCCGATTACGGCAGCGTCCTGCCGATGTGTGAAAGCGGAGAGTATGAGCAGCTGACGCGTGATCGGATCAAACAGCTCAATGCGTGGATAGCAGGGACGGAGGAAGGCGACGTCTGCGCGGGCTCCTATCCCATGAGCGGACAGTAGAGGACGCGTCGGGGCGTGCCAACGCCTGGTGCGGATCTTGGGGTCGCGTTGTAGCAAGCGCTGGCGCGCCGTAGATTTCGCTATGGGTGAGTGATGTAATCAGGCGCTGTGGGCTGCTATGGAGACGTTGGACACATGGACGACATCGCATCACCCTTGGCGCTCGTCTTCTCGTTGGCCCGAGGCCTCTGGGGCGAGGTCCATCCAACCTTACGTCAGGCTTCGATCGAGGCCGACGAGGAAGCGCAGATGGTTCGTCTTCGTTTCGAGTACGACGGAGACGCCACGGGTCCGGCTCAAGAGAGTTGCTCATGCGCGGCGACCAGCGTCATCGCTGATTTTCCCTCGCCGTGGGACGTGGATGAGCAGCATGTAGCGTCTCCGGCACCAAGCCCTCTATCCCCGCTAAGGCACGTTGTTTACCGCCGCTGGGAGCCTGATGGTGCGGCCTGAAGGTGAAGCGTGAGCCGTGGATGCTCCTGGTCCAGGTTCCACCCGATGCCCTTGCCTCTGGCGCACAGCATCCAATTCCAACCATCGGATCACCAGACGTAGTTTCGCCCGGCTGGAAAAGAATCGAGCGCTGTAGAAAAGCGGCGAACGCCTGCTCTACACTGGCCCGCAGCTCGTCCACCCGCTTCTCCTGGGCCTACGGTCCAGAAGGCGTTGAACGGGCTGCACGCAGCGAAGGGAGCTGTGGCCGCGATTCAACTCGCGGTCTTTCGGGGATAGCCGTAACGCCGAGTCATCCAAGGGGATAAGCGAGATGCGTCTGACGTTGACTGGGGCGGCACTGTCGCTCGCCTGCCTGTGCGCCGCGTCCGCTCATGCGGAGACCGTTGTACCGCTCACCTTCGCCGACCGCCTGGCACAGGCGGGGTCGCCGCTGACCGTCCGGCCGGACGGCTTCTCGGGTCCGGGCGCCGCCATCTTGTCGGACGCCGTAGATGCCAGCCGGTACGTCCTGATCGGCGAGAGCCATTTCTCGCGCGAGATCCCCGCCTTCACCACGAACGTCTGTCGATTGATGGCGCCCGGCGGCCTGACTGCCATGGCCGTCGAGACCGGGCCGGAGGCCGCCGGCGCAGTCAACGCTCGGATGAGAGCACCGGACCGCGAACAGCAGATTGCCGACTTCCTGACCACCTATCCCGACGTCATGGCGTTCCTCAACAGCCGCGCCGAAGGCCAGACGGTGGCCGATTGCGCCGCTGTGGCCGGGCCGGGCTTCACGTTGTGGGGGCTGGACCAGGAGTTCCTGGGAGTAAGCGGCTATCTGTTCGACCAGATGCTGGCGTCCGGCCCCGGGCCGCTCGCCCGCGCCCAGATCGAGGCCTTGGCCACGCAGGAGCGGGCGGCCGTGAAAGCCGCGCTCGCCTCCGGTTCCCCCATGGACCTGTTCCTGTTGAAGGCCACCGATGCGACGCTGGATCCGGCAGGGAAAGCCATCAACCAGGACGGCGGCGACCGGGCAAAGGCGCTGTTCGCCGCCTTGCGCGAAACACGCGCCATCTATCAGGCTTCGCAGTCTGGTCGTGGCGATGCGAACGGACGCAGGGCACGGCTGATGAAGCGGACGCTCACGGCCCATTTCGCCGAGGTGCCGCAGGCGCGCGTGCTGATGAAGTTCGGCGCCTATCATCTCTACAAGGGCTACAACCCACTCGGCCAGCGCGACGTGGGTAATTTCGTCGCCGAACATGCCGACGGACAGGACGTGAAGGCGCTGAACCTGATCGTCGGGGGCGCGAAAGGCGTGGGCGCCGGCTACAACGGGGTCGGCCGCCCGATGAAGGTGTACGACTTCGATGCGACCACGGGCGAGGACAGCGACTGGCGCAAGGATGTGATGTTGGCCCGCCCCTCGGGTGCGGCGCCCGGGGACTGGATTCTGGTGGATCTGCGCCTGCTGCGCAGCAAGGATCTGGACGCCCCGACGCCGGAATGGCGCGCGCTCATCTTCGGCTACGACCTCGCCATTGTGGCGCCGACGCTGTCTCCGTCCACCAAGCTTGGCGCGGATGTCGGCCTCTAGCGGGCGTACGCGTTCCAAGGCCGGCATCAGGCAACCACACCGATGAAAGGCATGCGCAAAACGGGGTTTCGGGCGATCGCGGTGCTTTCGCTGGCGCTTGTCGCGTGCACGCCGCGCGCGCCTGACGCGCCGGCGAGCGCCTCGTTGCCTGGCACGGTTGACGAAGCGGTCGACCGACTTCTGGGCGAACTGTCCGCCGATGACATCGATTGGATGCGACGAAACCCAAAGGCCAGTGTCCTCAGCCAGCTTTACATGGGATACGGAACCGGCGTGCGCAACGAGTTCGGCGTGTGGGGTGGCAACCAGGCCCTGCTCACGTCCTGCGGAACTGACGATGCGGAGGGGTGCTCGGTCGTCATCCTCCATGGACTGTGGGACAGAGTGCAGGCGCAAACCGATCCTGCGCTACGTGCGTCCCTGCAATGCCAGTTCGCAACGGTGCACACGATCCGAATCGATACGACGGGTTGGTATCTGCTCACCGTGGGCGACATGCTGGATGCCATTCAGGCGCAGATCGATCGCCAGGTGGCCGACGCGGCCCCACCGGGCTGCCCGACCCAGTTGCGCATCGTGCCCGTGGGCGAGGTGAACCGCCACTGCTTCGTGCGCGCGGAGTTCGAGCATGAGGAGCCGCTGGACGTCGTGCTGATGTGGCTCGGGTTCCGAAACGCGCTTACTCCTCGCCATGCGCCGCCCAATCTGGAGCTCACGTTCAACCAGGCGTGCGCGTGGCCCGAGCGTCCGATGCACTTTGAACCCGAACACAAGGCGTCCACTGGCTGACACGGGACGCGTAGCGCGTGTGCCAAGGTCTGCTTCTGGCCTTGGATTCAACCGGTCGACGCAACACACTGAAGACTGCTTACCGGCAGCAGGAGTGTTGCAGATGGAGCGCAGGCCAAGGATCTACTACAGCGACGCCCAGAAGGCTCTGATGTGGGAGCGATGGCGACGAGGCGAATCGCTGCACAAGATTGCAACTCTATTTGACCGTCACCATAGCTCGGTTCGCTCGGTTCTGTCCGAGTCCGGAGGTATCCAGCCAGTCCCACGCCGCCGATCAGAGCGCGTATTAAGCTTGGCGGAGCGTGAAGAAATCTCCCGGGGTGTGGCTGTTGGGAAGTCCATGCGTGCCATTGCGAGCTCGCTCGGACGGGCCCCGTCGACCATAAGTCGCGAGCTACACCGCAACGATGGGGTCAATGGCTATCGAGCGAATCTGGCTGATCAGCGTGCCTGGCAGCGTGCGCGACGCCCCAAGCTCTGTAAGCTCGGCTTGCATCGAGCGCTTGCGATGAGAGTGGCAGCAAAGCTGAAGCAGCAATGGTCACCACAGCAGGTGTCCGGTTGGTTGAAACGCACCAATCCTGAAGATACGAGCCGCCAGGTGTCTCACGAGACAATCTACCGAACGCTCTACATCCAGTCCCGAGGAGCCCTGAAGCAGGAGCTGTTGGCGCACCTACGGCGGACTCGTGCCATGCGCCGCTCACGGCATCACACACAGAAAACAGCTGATCACGGCAGGATCAAAGACACGATCTCCATCAGTGAGCGTCCGCCTTCGGTTGAGGACCGGGCAGTACCTGACCACTGGGAGGGCGACCTGCTATTTGGTGACCGCGATAGCCAGATTGCGACGCTCGTGGAGCGCAAAACCCGTTACGTCATGCTGGTCAAAGTTGACGGAAAGGACTCTGAGACCGTGGTGAATGCGCTGATCAAAAGTGCCCGCCGCCTGCCTCGGGAACTGTACCGATCTCTGACTTGGGATCGCGGCAAAGAGATGGCGGCGCATCGCCGCTTTACGCTCGCCACCGACATCCAAGTCTACTTCTGCGACCCACACCATCCCTGGCAACGCGGCACCAATGAGAACACCAACGGACTACTGCGACAGTACTTCCCTAAGGGCGTCAGCCTTGCCAATATCTCTCAAGCTCAGCTTGATGCAGTTGCCCGCCAACTGAACGAGCGGCCCCGCAAGACGTTAGGCTACGAAACACCCGTCGAGCGATACCGACGAACCGTTGCGTCGATCGGTTGAATCCAAGGCCGGAAGCAGACACCCCGCCGGGGCGGGGTCGTTGCGCCCGTGGTAGTGTCCGCTTCCGATCCAGAACGCACGCATGGACTTGTAAATTCATGGAACCCAGCAAGATCGATCCGGCATGGCCAAACGCCCTTCGTTGGTTTCTAAGTCAGGGGCTGACCCGGTTCACGCCATGGCATTTTTTGTCCGACGCCTCTGATTTTGCATTCGCTTCCCGCGCTTTCCAGCGCGAGGACGTAAGCGGCGAAGAGGTCTTTGTTTTTGCTGCCCGGCAAGATCGCGACGACTTCGCGGGTCTATTGATTGTTGATGGCCGCATCACTGATCGGGTTGTGTACTTCCATCCGGTTTTTGCCGACAGCAGCCAGCCATCGCCCAGGATATGGAACATCGTCTGCGACGCCTACGAAGACGTGTTCGATTTCGTCAAGGCGCGGGTGATTGAGGATATGAAGGATTGTGCGCTCGACGAAGACGCTGCGGATCTTTGAGCAACGACCGCTTCTGGCCGAACGCGAACGCGCCTCTCATATCGCCCAGGGTATGTCCGCCTCGCATGCAGCGCTCTCGAACTGCGGCCGGCCGAACCAATAGCCTTGCATCAGGCGGATGCCGAGATCGGACAGGCAGTGCGCTTCATCGCGGGTCTCTATGCCTTCGGCAATTACGCCAATAGACAGTTGCTCACACATGGACACCACGCCGGCCACGATCGCGCGACGCGGCGGGCTGTGGTCGATTCCGCGGATCAACGCCATGTCCAGCTTGACCATGTCCGGCTGGAAGTCGGCCAGCAGATTCAGGCCGGCGAAACCGGCGCCGAAATCATCAATGGCCGTCTTGAAGCCGATGCGTTTGTACTCGCTCAGGATCTCCGCCAACCACTTTCCATCGCTGACCTGCTCTCCCTCGACGGTCTCAAAGATGATCCGCTCAACCGGAAAGCCATACCGTTCCGCTGCCTGAAGCGTGGAGCGTATGCACACCTCGGGCCGGTAGATCGCATTGGGCAGGAAATTGATGGAGAGATGGGATCGCAGATCCAACGATGCAGCGATCCGGATCGCCTTCTCACGGCAGGCCTGGTCGAACGAATAGCGGTTATCCGCCGTGACACGCGACAGCACCCAGCTCGCGGGTTCGCCGGCCGGACCGCGTACCAGCGCTTCATGCGCGAACACCTCGCGCGCATGCACATCGACGATGGGCTGGAATGCGTAACTGAAGTCGAACTGCAGCGGCTCGGCATCGCGGCATAGGGCACAGCCAGCACGCATATTGGTGGAAGGCATGCGCCTGATCCCGTGTTCGGATGGAGGAAACCAGAATAGTCGACGCCCATCACGGCCATGTGGACGTCGCCTGCGCCGCCGCGGCCAATGGCCGCCAACGGGCACCCGGGCAGTACCCTTCGCTTCTGGCCGGAAGCGGTCTCCCGAGGCTACAGCGCCTCCGCCGCACCCGGCTCCTTGCGCAGGAACGCCACCAGCGCAGCCACCTGGCAATACTCCGCCGCGGCCATGAACGTGGTCGGCACGTGCTCTTCGGTCTGTTGCGCAGTACGCATGCTGTCGATCGGTTCGACGATGGCCGGGAAGTCCTTGGCCTGCTCGTCGAGGACGCGTTTGAGCCGGTCGAACAACGGGCTGGTGTAGTCGAACCCCGGGGCGACGATGCACATCTGCGTGCCGGGGCGCGTGGCGATCTCGCGCATCGCGCCTTCGAACGCATCGGCGTGGGCGGCGGCGTCGGACTGCAGTTCCAGGTTGGCGGACTCGCCGGTCACCCGGTAGTACACGCTGCCGGGCCGGAACAGGAACGTGTACAGGTGCGCACCGTCCACCTTGCCGGTCTGCGGCGAGCGCTGCCGCTGCCGTTCGCCGCGCAGTGGGGTGGCGCTGCCGTCGGCCAGCAGCTGACGGGCCGTGATGCCGCAGCCTTGACCGTCGGTGCCGAAGGACACTTCATAGTCCGTACCCGGTTCGGCCGTGAAGGACACCCAGGGGCCACCGATGTAGCGCAGCGCATCGCGCGACTGACCAGCGGCGGCCACCGGAATGCAGCGTCGGTTGGGGCCCTCGAAATTGGCCGAGATCGTCACGTGTTGGCCAGGTTCCACCGCGACCTCGTGGTAGAACGGCTTGGCACCGAAGCGGGTGTTCTCGTTCAAGGTGCGGGTGGCGAATGAGGCCGGCATGCCGATGGTCACGTTGTCGTTCTTGCGCGCCATCGAAAACAGGGCGCCGATCGGCGTGACGCTACCAGCGCTCCTGCCCTCCACGCTGACCATCTCGGCCTTGCCGCCCTGCTCAAGGGCATTGGCGCGCAACGACAGCCGCACCAGGTTGCTGCCAAAAAGGCGCACCCGTGCCTGTTGCTGCAGTGCCGCGGCCGACGATGGGGCGGGCCCCGCTGCGTCAGGCGCGGCCACGACCGGCGCGGAATCGGCCAGCGCGGTCGCTGAAAGGGCCAGGCAAAGAACGAACGCGGCAACGCGAAGGGTCATCGGTACATCTCCATGAATATTCAGGCGCCTCATGCGCCATCTGCGCCGCTCCATCGGCACCCTGGCGGAAAACTTGAGTCGGCGCAGGGGGCGAGGGCCTTGCGGGGCACTCCCTAACACTGTTAGATTCGCCCCCTAACAGCGTTAGTCCAGGTCCCTTCGTGCGCCAACCCATTGCCCGCGAGAACATCGTCGAGGCCGCTTTCCGGATCCTCGATGAAGCTGGCCTGGAAGGCATCACGCTGCGCAAAGTGGCCTGCTCGCTGGGCATCCGAGCGCCGTCGCTGTACTGGCACTTCAAGAGCAAGCAGGCGCTGATCGACGCCATGGCCGACGCGATGATCTGCGACGTCGCCCGTGACATCCCCGCCGGCCAGCCCTGGCGGCAGACCCTGCTGCAGATCGCGCGCGAGTTCCGCCTGGCGTTCAAGGCCCGTCGCGACGGCGCGCGGGTGTATGCCGGCACCTTCCTCGCCACCGAGAACGTGCTGCGGGTGGGCGAGGCCAGCCTGGCCGCGCTGGTCGGCGCCGGGTTGCCGGCGCGCTTCGCCGCGACCACCGCGATGGACCTGGTGTACTACACGATGGGCTTTGTGATTGAAGAGCAGTCCTGGCCCGGCGACGGCAGCATGGAAGCGCTCGGTGAGACGTTCATGGCATTGGCCGAGCAACGTTTCCCGCATTGCTGGTCTGCCCGCGAGGTGTGGAGCGAGGTCGATTTCGACGCGCGCTTCGAACAGGGGCTGGGGCTGATGCTGGACGGCATCGCACTGCGCCTGGCCGCTACCCCCTGATCCCGCTGTTTCCCCGCTGTTCCCGCTGCTCCGACACGGAAGCCCCACCGATGCGTGACCGAATTCTCCGCTGCTCCTCCCTGATCCTGGTTGCCGCGCTGCTCAGCGCCTGTGGCGGCAAGGACGACACCCCGTCGGCCGAGGCCACCGCCGAGTCCTCGGCGTTGCCGGTGTCGCTGGCCACCGCCCAGCAGCAGAGCATGGCGCGCACGGTGCTGGTGTCCGGGCCGGTCAGCGCCTACGAAGAGATGCAGCTGGGCGTGGAAATCAGCGGCCAGCGCGTCACCGCGTTGCCGGTGGACGTGGGCCAGTGGGTCAAGAAGGGCCAGGTGCTGCTGCAGCTCGACCACCGCACCCTGGACAGTGAACTGGCCCAGGCCGACGCGTCGCTGCGCCAGGCGCAGGCGTCGCAGGAGCTGGCGCGGCTGAACTACCAGCGCAGCGAGAAACTGGCGGCGCAGCAGTTGATCAGCGCCAGCAGCCTGGACGAACTGCGCGCTGCCCGCATCAATGCGGAGGCGCAGACCGCCACCGCGCGCGCGTCCCGCGATGCCGCCCAGCTGCGGCGCGACTTCGCCGACCTGCGCGCGCCGGCCGACGGGTTGATCTCCAAGCGCCTGGTGCAGCCCGGCCAGGTGGTCTCGGCCGGTACCGAGCTGCTGCGGCTGATCCGCGATGGCCGCCTGGAGTGGCGCGCCGAACTGCCGGAGAACCAGCTGGCCGACGTGGTGGTGGGCAACACCGTGGAACTGCCCTATGCCGGCCAGGTGGTACGCGGCCGCATCCGTGCCGTGAGCCCCGGGGTGGATGCACAGACCCGCACCGGCACCCTGTACGCCGACCTGCCCACGCCGGAGCCGCTCAAGCCGGGCATCTACGTGGAAGGCCGCATCGTCACCGGCGACGGCCAGGTGCTCACCATTCCGACCGCGGCGATCGTGCAGCGCGATGGCCACAGCTACGTCTTCAGCGTGAACGACAAGCAGCAGGCCACCCGTCACCGCGTGCGCACCGGCCAGGCCGTCAACGGCCACACCGCGATCCTGGAAGGCCTCAAGGCCGGTGATCGCGTCGTGGTGGACGGCGCCGGCTTCCTGGGCGAGGGCGACCGCGTGCGCGTGGTGACCAACACCAAGGCCGCCGCCCGATGAACATCTCCGCCTGGGCAATCAAGCGCCCATTGCCCGCACTGCTGATCTTCTTCGTGCTGTGCGTGGCCGGCCTGTGGGGCTTCTATCAGCTGCCGGTGGCGCGCTTCCCGGACATCGCCTTCCCGATGACCACTGTCACCGTCACCCAGCCCGGTGCGTCGCCCAGCCAGCTGGAAGCGGAAGTCACCCGCAAGGTCGAGGACTCGGTGGCCACGGTCAACAACGTCAAGCGCGTGATCTCCTCGGTCAGCGAAGGCGTCAGCACCACCACCATCGAATTCCAGCTCGAGGCCGACCTGGCCACCGCGCTGGACGACACGCGCGATGCGGTCACCCGCATCCGCACCGACCTGCCGCAGGACATCCAGGAACCGGTGATCTCCAAGGTGGACATCGGCGGCTCGCTGATGACCTACGCCCTGGTGGCCCCGCACATGACCCCCGACGAGGCCAGCTGGTTCGTCGACCGCGACGTGTCGCGCGCCATGTACGGCGTACCGGGCGTGGCCCGGGTGACCCGCGTGGGCGGCGTGCAGCGCCAGGTGCGGGTGGACCTGGACCCCAATGCGTTGATCGCCATGGGCATCACCGCCGGCGACGTCTCACAGCAGCTGGCCCGCATCCAGGTGGAGCGTGCCGGCGGCAAGGCCGAGATCGAAGGCGCGCAGCAGACCATCCGTACGCTGGGTACCGTGGGCAACGCGCAGGCCCTGCGCGACTACTCCATCGCGCTGCCCGACGGCCGCGCGGTGCGCCTGTCCACGCTGGCCACGGTTACCGATGCCGCCGCCGACCCCACCGAAGCGGCGCTGCTCGATGGCGGCGAGGTGGTGGCGTTCTCGATGTCGCGCACACGCGGCTCCAGCGAAGTGAAGGTGGAGGCGGGCGTGCACGCCGCGCTCGACACCATCAAGGCCGCCCATCCCGGCATCGATTTCCGCCTGGTCACCACCGCCATCGACGAGACCCACCGGTCCTACGATTCGTCGATGACCATGCTCTACGAAGGCGCGCTGCTGGCGCTGCTGGTGGTGTGGTTGTTCCTGCGCGACTGGCGCGCCACCTGGGTGGCCGCGCTGGCGTTGCCGCTGTCGATCATCCCCACCTTCGCGGTGATGTACTTCTTCGGCTTCACCCTCAACATGATCACGCTGCTGGCGTTGTCGGTGGTGGTCGGCATCCTGGTCGACGATGCGATCGTGGAGATCGAGAACATCGTGCGCCATTTGCGCATGGGCAAGCCCCCGCTGGAAGCGGCGCGCGAGGCCGCCGGCGAGATCGGCAACGCGGTGATCGCCACCTCGCTGACCCTGGCGGCGGTGTTCGTGCCGGTGGCGTTCATGCCCGGCATCGCCGGCAAGTTCTTCCGCGAGTTCGGCTGGACCGCGGCCACCGCCGTGCTGTTCTCGCTGCTGGTGGCGCGCCTGCTCACTCCGATGATGGCGGCCTACCTGCTCAAGCCCCACGGCGAAGAGAAGCCCGATTCCAGGCTGATGGTCTGGTACCTGGGCTGGGTGGACGCCGCCCTGCGCCACCGCGGCCGCACGCTGTGGCTGGCCACCGGCCTGTTCGTGGCCTCGCTGGCGCTGGTGCCGTTCATCCCGGCCACCTTCATTCCGCAGTCCGACCTGGGCCGCAGCAACCTGAGCCTGGAACTGCCGCCGGGCACGCGCCTGCAGGACACCGTGGCCGTGGCCGAACAGGCACGCGCGCTGCTCAAGGACATGCCCGAGCTGAAGCAGGTCTACACCGCCGTAGGCAGCGTGCTTGACCTCGGGGACCCCAGCGCGACTGGTGTGGGCGAGGCACGCAAGGCCACGCTGGTGCTCGACTGGGGCACCACCGACACCCGCGACCGTGACCAGCGCGTGCTGGAACGCGACGCGCGCGCCCGCCTGGCCAACCTGCCCGGCGTACGCGTGAGCTACGTCAGTTCCGAGCCGGGCAACCTGCTGCAGCTGGTGCTGTCCGGCGATGATCCGCAGCGCCTGCAGGACGCATCCACCGCACTGGAGCGTGACCTGCGCGGCATCCAGGGGCTGGGCAGCGTCACCTCCACCGCCTCGTTGCTGCGCCCGGAAGTGCAGATCGTGCCCAACGCGGCGCGTGCGGCCGACCTTGGCGCTGGCCACGGCCGACATCGCCGAAGCGGCGCGCATCGCCACCGCCGGCGACTACGAACAGCGCCTGGCCAAGCTCAACCTGCCCGATCGCCAGGTGCCGATCCGGGTGGGCTTTGCCGAGGCCACGCTGGCCAACCCGGCGTTGATCGGGCAGCTGCGCGTGCCCGGCCGCAACGGCCCGGTGCCGCTGGCCGCCGTGGCCGACATCCAGCAGGGCAGCGGCCCCTCGCAGATCTCGCGGTACCAGCGCCAGCGCAACGTCACCCTCACCGCCGAACTCAACGGCCGCCCGCTGGGCGAGGTGATGACCCAGGTGCAGGCGCTGCCCAGCGTGAAGCAGTTGCCGCCGGGGGTGAGTTTCCTCAACACCGGCGATGCCGAGGTGTTCGTCGAACTGTTCATCGGCTTCATGCTGGCCATGGCGGCCGGGTTGATCTGCATCTACATGGTGCTGTTGCTGCTGTTCAACCATGCGCTGATGCCGGTCACCATCCTGGCGGCGGTGCCGCTGTGTGCCGGTGGTGCGTTCGGCGCGCTGCTGATCACCCAGAACATGCTGTCGCTGCCGGCGCTGATCGGCTTGTTGATGCTGATCGGCATCGCCACCAAGAACTCGATCCTGCTGGTCGACTACGCGGTGATCGCTGAAGACGAACACGGCATGAGCCAGCACGATGCGCTGATCGATGCGTGCCGCAAGCGCGCCCAGCCGATCATCATGACCACCCTGGCGATGGGCGCCGGCATGATGCCGATCGCGCTGGGCTTCGCCGGCGATTCGAGCTTCCGCGCGCCGATGGCGATTGCGGTGATCGGCGGTCTGATCACCTCCACGCTGCTCAGCCTGATCGTGATCCCGGCTGCGTTCACGGTGATGGATGACCTGGGCGAATGGCTGTCGCGCAAGTTCCGTCGTCGCTCATCGCATGCGGTGGCCGGGCACACGGAGTAGAGCCACCCCATGGGTGGCTGCGCGGTCCGCTTCGATCACCCCGTTCATGCCGATGCAGCCCAGGCGAGTAAGCGCGCCCACCCGGCGGCGGTGGTATGAGCACAATGCATAGGTGGCATGCGGAAATACCGTGGCGGGCGCAGCGCGCCCGCCCCTGCCGCGCCGATACACTGCGTGCACGTTCCGACCGGTTGCCCGCCATGCCTCTGCGTCCCCCTGTTGCCCTGCTGATGTGTCTGGCGCTCGCCGCCTGTGCGCCTGCATCGGCGACGAATGCACCGGTGACGGGCGTTGGCCCACTGGCGGCCGATGCCGTGGCCACGGTGGATGCCGAATTGTTCGCACGGAGCAGCTTCACTGCCGCCGACGGCACGGTGCTGCCGTACCGGATCCTGCCGCCGCGCCACGTGCGCGCGGGCCAGCGGTATCCCCTGGTGCTGCAGTTCCACGGCTCCGGTGGCATCGGTACCGACAACGCCGCGCAGCTGGATCGCCTTGCCAGAAGCTGGGCGATGCCTGCCACGCGCGAACGCTACCCTGCATACGTCCTGGTGCCGCAGTTCGCCGGGCGCAGCGCCAACTACGGCCCTGCCGCTGCGGACCAGGCCGCCACGGCGGCACCGCAAATGCACGCGGCCCTGGCGTTGGCGCGGCACGTGGCGGCAACGCATCCGATCGACACCTCGCGCATCTACGCCGTGGGATTCTCGATGGGCGGCTCGGCCGCGTGGCTGTCGCCGACGCTGGCACCGGGCCAGTTCGCGGCGATCGTGTCCATCGCCGGCATCGCCCCGCCCGACAGTGCCGCATCGGCGTACACCCACGTGCCGGTGCTGGCGATGCACGGCGATACAGACGACGAGAATCCGATCACGGCTGATCGACGTTTCGTACGTACGCTGCACGCGCGCGGTGGTCAGGCCGTGCTCCGCGAGTACCCCGGCCTGGCCCATCAACCGCCCGCCGACATCGTGCCGGGCACGTGGTGGCGCGACTGGTTGTTCCAACAGAAACAAATGCCGCCGCGCTAACTGCAAGCGTAATGTCATGGGGAAGTCACTGCGGGCACCAATACTCCGCCGGTCCTCCACTACCCCGTCGACCCATGCGCGCTTCCGGCCACGCCCCCCGTGTTTCCCTGCTTGCTGTGTTGCTCACCGCTGCCGTCCAGGCCATGGCCGCCGAACCTGCACCTGCCGACGATGCACGCACGCTGGACCAGGTACAGGTGATCGGCCAGGCCACCAGCTACGCCACGACCACGGTGAGCCAGGAAACCCTCAACCGCCAGCAGGTCATCAGCAGCGTCAACAACGCGCTCAATGAACTGCCGGGCGTGGTGGTGAGCGAAGCCGATGCCACCGGCTCGTCGGTATGGGGCACGCAGATCAGCATGCGCGGCTTTGTGACCAACCGCGACACGCAGCAGATCGGCACCACCATCGACGGCCTGCCCAACGGTGGCTCCGGCTATGGTGGCGGCTCGCTGGCCAACCGCTACATCGACACCCTGGATCTGGAGACCGTCGAGGTGAGCCAGGGCACCGCCGATATTTCCTCGCGGTCCAACGAGGCGCTGGGCGGCACCCTGAACTTCCTCACCAGCGACCCGCTGGCCGAACAGCGGCTGCGCATGGTGGTCGGTGGCGGCGACCACGACGCGCGCAAGTACTATGTGCGCTACGACACCGGCCTGCTCGGTGGACATACCCGCGCCTGGGTGAGCGCGTCCTCGGCGCGCGTGAATGACTGGATCGACGGCACCGGCCATGTCAGCAACGACAACCTGGCCGCGAAGTTCGTGACCGAGCTCGACCGCTGGACGCTCAGTGGCTACGCCTCCTACAACGACGCTGACGAACCGGAGTACACCAGCGTCACCCCGGCGGCCTTTGCGACCAACCCCGACCGCGATGGCCTCACCGGCACGCTCACCGGCATTCCCTACCTGGACCAGAACTTCCGCTCCGGTTCGCGCGCGCTGCGTGAAAACACCTTCGGCTACCTGCGCGGGGCGTTCGACAGCGGCAACGGCTTCAAGGCCACGCTGACCGGCTACGCGCACAAGATGGAAGGCCGCGGCGACTGGCTGCCGCCGTACCTGGTGCAGGCACGCAACGATGGCGCTGGCCGGCCCGAATCGGAGTACCTGGGCGGTAGCACCGTGTATGGCGGCAGCGCGCTGGGCCAGTTCTACTTCGTCAATCCCGATGGCAGCGCCGCGCAGATGCGCGCCGGCTGCGTGCCGCGCGCCGGCTTCAGTGCCGAGTACGACCCCAACTGCTACGCCGCCGGCGTACAGGGCGTGCAGTCCTACCGCCATTCGCACTACGACAACGACCGCGCCGGTGCCACCGCCGACGTGGAATGGAAGCAGACGCTGGGCAGCGTGGACAACACCGTGCGCGGTGGTGTGTGGGTGGAGCAGTACGACCGCAGCGTGCGCCGCGACTGGCACCGCCTGCTCAACGTGGGCACCGACATCGGCTTCGATCACCAGCCGTACTGGGTGCAGTTCGAAGACCGCTACAAGACCAGCGAGCAGATGTACTACGTGGAAGACGTGGCGCGCTTCGGTCCGTTCAGTGCGCGCGTGGGCGTCAAGCAGTTCTTCGTCGACCAGAAGCGCAACCGCGTGATCGGCAATGCCGAAAGCGTGCGGTCGGATTCCAAGTCCGACCCGCTGCTGTCGGCCGGTGCCACCTGGACGTTGCCGGTCGACGGCCTGGAGCTGTTTGGCGGCTACTCGCAGAACTTCGCCGCCATTCCGTCCGGCGTGCTCGGTGAAACCGATGCGCAGCGCTTCGCCCGGGTCGAACCGGAAACCGCCGACAACATCGAGCTGGGCCTGCGCGTGAGCCGCTGGCCCTTGACCGGCTCGTTGACCCTGTACAACATCAAATTCGACAACCGCATCGTCTACCTGCCCGCACGGCTGGCCGACGGTATCGACTATCTGGACGAAACCGATGGTGTCTACGAGAACTTTGGTGGCGTGGAAAGCACCGGCCTGGAAGCGGCGCTCGGCTATGGCTGGGACAACGGCTGGCGCATCAATGGGGCCTACACCTACAACCGCTCCAAGTACCTGGGCAGCGGCAATGCCGCGCGCGATACCGAGCTGGGCATCGTCGACGGTGCCCAGGTGATCGGCCAGCCCAAGCACGTGCTGGTGGTATCGGCCGACTGGCAGGGCGACAGCTGGAACGCCGGCATTTCCGGACGCTACCTGGGCGAACGCTACCTGGATGCGTCCAATACCGCCAAGCTGCCGTCGGCCACGGTGTTCAATGCCAACATCGGTTTCGACCTGCAGAGCTTGTCGCCCCGGCTCAAGGGCGTGGGCGCCAGCCTGGTGGTGAGCAACCTCACCGACCGCAGGTACCTTGCCGGCGTGGACGGCAGCAACTCGGCCTTCATCGGCGCGCCGCGTACCGTCGGGTTCTCGGTGCGGGTCGACCTGTGAGTCCAGCGCGGCCACCACTGACCGACCCGGTACGCCGCCGCCTGCTGCAGGGCGGCCTGGGGGCCGGTGTGGCCGCGCTGCTGCCCAGCATCGCGCGGGCGGCGGCGATCGCCCCGCATGCACGCAGCGGCAGCCTGGAGGACGTGCAGCACATCGTGGTGTTCATGCAGGAGAACCGGTCGTTCGACCACTACTTCGGCACGTTGCCCGGTGTGCGCGGGTTCGGCGACCGCTTCGTCGCGCCGGCCCCACCGCTGGCGCCCGGGCAGCCGCCGCGCACGCTGTGGCTGCAGCCCAATGCCGCCGGCACGCGCGGCATCACGCCGTTCGCGCTGGATACCGCCGCGCAGTTCGGCCTGATGCGCGTGGAAGGCACCCCGCACACCTGGCCCGACGCGCAGCGCGCCTGGGACCACGGGCGCATGGCGCACTGGCCGGCTGCCAAGCAGGACCACGCGATGGGCTACTTCCGCCGCGACGACATGCCGTTCCAGTTCGCGCTGGCCGAGGCATTCACCGTGTGCGATGCCTACCACTGCGCGATGCAGGCCGGCACCAATCCCAACCGCCTGTTCCTGTGGACCGGCCACAACGACCCGCACGCCCGTGCGGGCGGCCCGGCCGTGGCCAACTCGCACGACAACTTCCCCGAGCTGGGCGGCCACCCGGCGTCGTACACCTGGACCACCTACGTCGAACGCCTGCAGCAGGCCGGCGTGCGCTGGCAGATCTACCAGGACATGGCCGACAACTTCACCGACAACCCCTTGGCCGGCTTCGCGCCGTTCCGCCAGGCCTGGCGCGGCGCGCCGGGGCATGATGCGGCGCTGCGCGCGCGTGGGGTGAGCACGCGCGGGCTGGCCCAGCTGCGCGAGGACGTGCTGAAGGGGCAGCTGCCGCAGGTCAGCTTCATCATCGCCGATGCCGCCGGCAGCGAGCACCCCGGCCCCTCCAGCCCGGCCCAGGGCGCGGCCTACACCGCGCGCGTGCTGGACGCGCTCACCGCCGACCCGGCGGTGTGGAGCCGCACCGCGCTGTTGCTGATGTTCGACGAGAACGACGGCTTCTTCGACCACATGCCGCCCCCGGCACCGCCGTCGCGCGATGCCTCGGTGGACGGTGGCTGGGCCGGTGCATCGTCGGTGTCCACCGACGGCGAATACCACCAGCATCCGTCGCCTGGCAACGAAACGGCCGATCCGCTGGACCTGCGCGGCCGCCCGTACGGTCTGGGCCCGCGGGTGCCGCTGTATGCGATCTCGCCGTGGAGCCGTGGCGGCTGGGTCGACTCGCAGGTGTACGACCACACCTCGGTGATCCGCCTGATCGAACGCCGCTTCGGCGTGGCCGCGCCGGAACTGTCGCCGTGGCGCCGCGCGGTGTGTGGCGACCTCACCGGTGCATTCGATTTCTCGCAGCGCGACACGCGGCCCTTCGTGGCCTCGCTGCCGGCCACGGCCGCGGTGGCCGCACGCGCGGCGGCCCTGCCGGGCCGTACCGTGCCGGTGCTGCCCGAGGGCCTGCAGCCGGCACGGCAGGAACCCGGGGTGCGCCCGGCACGCGCGCTGCCGTATCGCCCGCAGGTCGATATCGCGCTGGACGACGACCACGTCCGCCTCGACCTGGCCTGCGATGGCGCCGCAGCGGTACTGCACGTCTACGACCGCACGCAGTTGGGAGCGATCCCGCGCCGTTACACGCTGGCCCCGGGCATGCCGCAGCACGCGCGCTGGGCGATGGATGCGCAGCGCGGCTACGACCTGTGGCTGCTCGGCCCCAACGGCTTCCACCGCCACTACCGCGGCCAGCCCGGCACGGCCGCGCCGCTGCAGGCACGCATCGACCGCGACGGCGACCGCCTGCAGCTGTGGCTGCACAACCCCGGCACGGCGGCGCTGGCGGTCAGCGTGCGCCCGGGGGCCTATGTCGATGCCGCCCCGGACAGGCAGCTGCAGCTGGCGCCCGGTGCGCGCACCGCACTGCACTGGGACGCCGCCGCCAGTGGCGGCTGGTACGACCTGCATGTCGAGCAGCCCGGGGCCTCCCAGCGTCTTGCGGGGCGCGTGGAAGACGGCCGCTCGGGCAGCACCGACCCGGCCATGGGCACCGAGCCGATGCGCCTGCTGCTGGACTGACGGCTACGCCGGTGCGCTGTCAGGCGGGACCGCGGGCGGCCGATTCGATCATCTTCCAGCCGTTGCCGGACGGATCGCGGAAACCGGCATCCACCGTGCCGTAGCGCTCCACCGGCGCCTGGGTGAATTCGACGCCGGCCGCGCTCAGCCGCTGGTAGGCCGCACGGCAGTCGTCCACGGCCAGCACCAGGGCCGGCATGGCGCCCTTGGCCACCAGTGCCGCCAGGGCCTGCGCGGTGGCGGCGTCATGCACCGGCGGACCCGGCACGAACAGGCCCAACTGGAACGCGGGCTGGTCCGGGTGCTGCACCGTCAGCCACCGGTAGGCGCCATTGCGCACGTCGGTGTGGATCTTGAACCCCAGCGCGTCGACGTAGAACGCCACCGCTTCGTCCTGGTCGCGCACGTACACGCCGACCACCTCGATACCCTGTGTCATGGAACCTCCGTTGGTTGAGGCTCTGTTGTACCGGCCCCTTCGCGCTGGCGCTTCTCCGAAACTGAGGTGGTGAGGTCCGGGCGCCGGGCGGCGCGCAGGATGCACTCGGGGGTGCTGCCCGGTGACGCCTGCGCCGGTGCCGTACCGCGCAGGTCGCCGGGACACTGCCCGGTGATGTCGCGGAACACCCGGCCGAACGTGCCCAGACTGCTCCAACCGGTCTGGTAGGCGATCTCGGTGATGGGCAGGTCGGTGTCGCGGCACAGCGCCACCGCCCGCTCGATGCGGCGGCTCAGCAGGTAGCGGTGCGGCGGCAGGCCGAAGGCCAGCCGGAACTGGCGCGCGAAGTACGCCTCGGAGGTGGCGCCCACCGCGGCCAGGCGCCGGACCGGCCAGGCCTCGTGCGGTGCCTGGTCCATCCGGTCCTTGGCCCGCAGCAGGCGTCGCAGCAGTGCAGGACTCTGGGTCATGGGCTTCCTCCGCCCGGCGATGCTACGACCGGGCGCGTCCGCCAGCAAGGCGCCGTCAGCGGCGCTGCATGGCGCCCGGTGCCTCGTCTGCTGCCGTCCAGGCGCGCAGGCCCATCACCGCCAGCCCGACGAACACCAGGTACAGCCCGGCGGTGACGTCCAGCGACTTGACCAGGTACATGCCCACATAGACCACGTCGACGATGATCCACAGCCACCACGTGGCGATATGGCGGCGTGCCTGCCACCACTGCGCCACCAGGCTCAGCGCGGCGAGCATGGCATCCAGCCAGGGCAGCGCGGCATCGGTCCAGGTGTGCATGGCGGCGCCCAGCGCGATGCCGAACACCACGCCCAGACCAAGATCGCGCAGCAGCTGCCGGCGCGGCAGTGGCGCGATCACGATCGCACCGTCCTGCTGCGCGTGCCGGCGCCAGCTCAGCCAGCCGTACAGCAGGAAGCCGCCGAACACGACCTGCAGCAGCGTGTCCGAATACAGCTTGGCCTCGATGAACACCACCGCATACAGTGCCACCGCCACCAGCCCCACCGGCCAGGCCAGCATGCGCCGGCGCGCCATCAACCACACCCCGAGGATGCTGGTGGCTACCGCCGACCATTCCAGGATCGCCGCGTTCATAGCCCGAACGTCACCGACAACCGGGCCTGGCGCGGCGCACCGGCGAACAGGTAGTAGTCGCCGGCGGTGCTGCCGGTATCGCGCCAGTAGAAGCGGTCGAACACGTTGTCCACCGACAGGTTCCAGGTCACCGGATGGTCGGCCAGCGCGTGCTTGAAGCGCAGGCCCAGGTCGACCACGTGGTAGGCCGGTGCGCGCACGCTGCCATCCACCGTGGCGGCGTTGGCCGAGGCGTAGCGCCAGCCGCCGGTGAGCGACAGCCCGCTGGCGAACGGCAGCGCGTAGTCGGCATGCACGCTGGCGCGCAGCTTGGGCACGTTGACCAGCTGGTGGCCTTCATACAGCGCGGTGCCACTGCTGCGCGCGCGCGCCTGCAGCGCGCTGACGCTGGCGTTGAGCACCAGGCCGTCGGCAACACGGCCATTGGCGGTCAGTTCCAGCCCGGTGTGGGTCTGCTGGCCTTCGGCCACGAAGGTGTAGCCGGCGTCGCTGCTGTCCGGCTTGGCGTACTGGAACGGCTGCGAGGTGCGGAACAGCGCCGCGCCCAGGGTCAGCGCGTCGGCGGCGGCGTACTTGATGCCCACTTCGGTCTGCCGCGACAGCACCGGCGCCAGGAACGCGCCGTCGTTGGAGGTCCAGAACGGGGCTTCCTGGCCCAGCGAAATGCCGCGCACGTAGCTGGCGTAAACATTCACCTGCTCGGTTGCCTTCCAGACCAGCGCGGTCTGCGGCAGGAAGCGCGACAGCGTGCTTCGGCGCTCGGGGTTACCGCGCTTGTCGAACGCGCGCTCATCCAGGCGCACGAACCGGCCACCGGCCAGCCACTGCCAGGCATCGCCGAACTGCATGCGGTCCATCGCGAACACGGCCGTCTGCGCGCTGTCCAGGCGGCGCACCGAGGGGCCGGGCTGCAGCGGCGACGGCGCGAACACCGGCACCTGCGCGTCGTGGATGTTGGCCGTGCCGACGTACTCGTTGACGTTGCGGCGCTTGTCGATGGTGCGCTCGAAGCGGTCCGCGCCGACGGTGAGTTCGTGGCCGACGCGGCCGGTGTCGAAGCTGCCGCGCAGTTCGGCGCGTGCCTCCAGGTTGCGGCGGGTGTCGTCGGGGCTGCGGTAGTCGTAGATGTCGTAGTCGCCGTTGGGCGCGAAGTAGTTGCCCGGCACGCTGCCATCGGCACACTGCGCGGCGTAGTAGCAGCCGTAGGCGAAGGCCACGTTGTCATCGATCACCGAGCGGCTGTAGCCGGCCGACACGCGCGACTGCCACTGCGCGTTGAACTGGTAGGTGTGCAGTGCGGTGATGTTGGTGCTGTCGATGCCCACCGGCCGCTGCCACGGCTGGTAGCCCAGCATGTGCTCGCGGTCCACCCCGCGCGGCAGTTCGCGCGCGCCCAGCAGCTGGTAGCCGGAGGCCGAGCGCTGCGAGCTGGTCTGGTAGTTGGCATCGACCTCGAGCTTGCTGCGGTCGCTGATCAGCCAGTCGGTGGCCAGCGAGTAGAAATTGCGGCGGCCCTCGGCGTGCTCGATATACGAATCGCTGCCGTCCCACGCCGCGTTCACGCGCACGCCCAGGCGCGGGGTCAGCCAGTGGCCGACATCCACCGCGGCGTAGCGCGAGCCCTCCGAATCGGTGCCCAGGGTGACGTTGCGGACCTCGGTCGGGCGCTTGCCGACGTAGTTGATGATGCCGCCGGGCGCCATCACGCCGGCGGCAAGGCCGGCTTCGCCCTTCAGGATCTCCACCCGCTGCACGTTCTCCAGCGCCAGCCGCTGCTCGCCGGTGGTGCTCAGGCCGTTGAAGCGGTAACCGGTGCCGGTGTCCAGCGGGAAGCCGCGGATGGCGATGTTCTGGTAGTAGCCCACCGGGGCGTAGCTGTCGCCGAGCGAGGCGTCGCTGCGGGCCAGTTCGGACAGGCTGCGCACCTGGCGGCTGTCGAGCAGGTCGCGGTCGAGCACGGTCAACGAAGCCGGGGTGTCCTTCCAGTCGCCGCTGCCGAAGCTGGTGGTCTGCACGGTGTCGGCCACCGGCTGGCGGGCCTGCACGCGCACGGCGGCAAGCTCGGTCGGGGAACGGTCGGGCGCGTCCGGGGCGGCGTCGCTGGCATACAGCGGCAGTGCGGCGCACAGGGCGGCGGTCAGCAGGGCAGGGCGATAGCAGCGGTTCATTCGATTCGTCATCAGCCAGAAGAGACGAAGCGACGGCGCGCACGCACCGACCCATCCGGTCGTTGCGCCCACTGCACAAAGCTCCCTACGCCGGTATCAACCGGATCAGGTTCCAAGGGACTCTCTCAGCCTGGTTTTGTCCAGGCACCCCCGCTTCGGTGACCATTTCACCACAAACGGCCCCGTGATGCCCGCCACGGCTCAGGCGGCGGCGTGCAGCGCCTGGAGCAGGGCCTGGCCGTGGCGGCCCTTGAACCACAGCGCGTGGCCCAGCAGGAAGGTGTGATAGGCCACATCCGCATTGCCCGGCGAGGCGGTGATGCCGTTGAAGTACTCCACTTCGGACAGTGCAAAGTCCAGGTGCACGATGGGCAGCAGGTCGGCCAGCAGCTGCACCCGCGCGGCCGACACCGGCAGCACCTGCCGGTAGCCCTCGACCAGGGCCAGTGCAATGGCGATGCGCGCCGCATCGGTCTGCTGCTCCAGCGCCAGCCAGGCAATGGCATTGCGTTCGATCGCCGTGGCCAGGTCGAACAGCGCGCTGGTGGGCGAAGCCAGGCCGAAGTCGAACACGGTCTGCACCTGCGGGGCGTTGCTGTCGGCACGCCAGAGCAGGTTGGACACGTGCCAGTCGTTGTGGGCCCACAGCCGTGGCTCGGCGTGCAGGCGCCCGGCCAGGCCGGCGTGCCAGGGCAGCACCGCGCGCTGCAGGTCGTCCTGCCAGTGTTGCCGGGCCAGGTAGGCGGCCAGGCCGGGGCGCTGGCCCAGGTCGGCCTGCAGCGTCGCCAGCGGGTCGGCGGCGCGGATCAGGTCGTCGCGTGCCACCAGCAGGTGGGTGCTGCGCTGGGGCGCGTGGTAGCCGGCCGAAGCCTGGTGCAGGGTGGCCAGCATGCGCCCGGCCTCGCGTGCGGCGGCGGGGTCGGCCAGCGGTGTCCAGGACGGCGCATCGCGGTACAGATCCTGGCCGTCGCCCACGCTGTGCAGCTCGTAGGTCCAGCCGTCGTGTTCGGGGGCGGTCGCACCGTCGGCATCGCGCAGCACCTGCACCACGGGCACGCCGGCGGCCGCCAGGTGGGCGATGAAGCGGTGTTCTTCGCCCAGCGAAGCGGCGTCGCGCACGCTGTGGTGGTGGCGTTTGACGAATACCCGCCCGCGCCCGCTTTCCAGGAGGGCGGCCGCCGACAGGGGGCGCGGGCTGTGCCAGGCCACGCCGACCTCCGTGCCCAGCTGCGGGTAGCGCCCGCGCAGCCAGGCCACGTCGCGCGCATCGATGGCAGGCCAGTCGGCGGCCACGGCGTCGTTGTCCAGGCCTTGCACGAGGTGGGCGGTGTGGGTCATCGGCGAGCAGGCACAACGTGCGTCGGGGTGCGGGGCAGACAGGGTAGCCGAACGCACAACGGGCGGGTCATCGACCCGCCCGTTGAAGTCGCTGCACACGGTGGGGCGGTGTTTACCAGCCGCGGCCGTGCTGGCGGTCCCAGTTGCGGCGATCGCGCTGCTCGCGTTCCCAGCGGCCACGGTCGTTGCGACGGTCATAGCCGCGGTCATAGCCGTAGCGGCGGTCATGGCGACGATCGTCATAGCGGCGGTTGTCGTAGCCACGGTCGTACCGGTGGTCGCGCTTGTCGCGGGTGGTCAGGTTGCCGATGGCGCCGCCGGCCACCGCGCCGCCCACGGTGGCCGCCGTATCACCGTTGGAGAGCAGGTGGCCGGCCACGCCGCCCACCACCGCGCCTACCACGGTGCGCTTGTCCTTGCGGGACATCGCGCTGGCGTCGCCGACGGCGGCCAGGCCGACCGTCAGGGCCAGGGCCACGGCCAGGCCACGAAGGCTGAGTGCGGAAATGTTGAGCATGTTCGGTTCTCCAGTCGGGTACAGGCCACGCTGGGGTTCCAACATTGTCGGAACATTGCCGCGCGGCCCGGGTGGGTCTGCGTATTCATCTAGCGGCAATGCGGATGAAGCGAGGCTGAAAGTGCCGGTGCCCGCTCAGGGTCCAGCAAGGTCCGGCGCGGGGGTCAGATCTCGCCGTCGCGCAGGTAGTCAAACAGTTCGGCATCGCCCTTGAGGCCGAGCTTGAGCATTGCATCACCCTTCTGGCGGCTGATCGTGCTGACGCTCTTGTGCAGCTGCAGGGCGATCTCCTTCACGGTCTGGCCGCTGCCGAGCAGGCGCAGCACCTCGATTTCACGCGGCGACAGCGGCTTGGTACCGACGTCATCGACCGTGTTGGTGCCGATTGCGTCAATGCGTTCCTTCAGCGTGCGGCTCACATACGGCAGGCCGCGCTGCACGGTCTGGATCGCCAGCGGCAGCTCTTCCATCGAGGAGGTCTTGTCGACCAGCCCAAGCACGCCGGTGGAGGCCACCATGCGCAGGATGGCCAGGTTGTTGGACACGCTCAGCATCAGCACCGGCAGGTCGGGAAAGCGGCGCCGGATCATGCCGATCATGGTGAACCCGTCAGCCTGCTGGCTGCCGGGCATCGAGTAGTCTGTCACCAGCACATCGCAGGGCTCGCTGGCCAGCGCGGCCATCAATTCGTCGGCGCTGCTGGCCTCGGCCACCACCACGCCCACGCCGCTGGATTCGATCACCGCCTTGGTGCCGATCCGGACCACCGGGTGGTCGTCGGCGATGATGATGCGAAGTGTCATGGGCTGGTATGGTTGCCGGGGCGGATGCCGCACGGGCCAGGCCGTGGGCGAGAGATCATTCTACGGAGATGGGACTGCATGCGTACTCCGGTTGTCCGCTGGCTGCTGCTGATCGTCCTGGCCTGCGTGCCGATGCTGGCCGCAGGGGCCGATGCACCCGCCACCGGCCCGACGCTTTCGCCTCGCCAGAGTGAATGGCTTGGTCGGCACCCTACCATCATCCTTGGCCTGTACGACAGCGGCTGGCCGCCGTTCGAATCGATTCGGGACGGTCGGGTGGAGGGGTTGGGCTACGACTACATGACGCTGGTCGCACAACGACTGGGCGTGCAGGTGGAGGTACGCCGCTACAACGGGTGGAGCCAAGTGCTGGACGCCGCCTGCCGCGGCGAAGTGGATGTGGTGATGAACATCACCCTCACCGCAGACCGCACGCTGTGCATGGTGTACACCCGCGGCTACGTCGACGCGCCACTGGCGGTGGTCGGCCGACTGGACGATACCCGGACCTCGACCGATCCGGACCTGCAGGGCCTGCGCGTGGTGACCGAGCGCGACTTTGTGACCAGCAGCCAGGTGCGCGCGCGGTTTCCGTCGGCGCGTCAGGTCGATTCGAATGACACCCTGAGCGCGCTGCGCATGGTCGCCCATGGCGAGGCCGACGTGTACATCGGCAACGCCTATGTCGCCAGCGCATTGATCCGCGCCCACGGGCTGGATCCGGCCACCCTGTTGCGGCCCAGCGACCTGCCGCCCGAGCGCCTGCACTTCGGCGTGCCCCACGCCAAGCAGCCGTTGGCCGAAGCCATGGACAGCGTGCTGGCCCAGCTTTCGCAAGCCGACCGCGATGCACTTGCGCGGCGCTGGCTGTCGCCACTGAGCTGGTCCAGCCAGTCGCGGTTGATCCTGGGCAACGCGGAGAAGCGCGTGTTGTCGCGCTCGCTGCGCATGGGTTTTGCGCCCAATGCGGTCCCGCTGGCCTTCATCGATCGCGGCGGCCAGCCCAGCGGCGTGGCAGGTGACTATCTGCGCCAGTTGCGGCTTGTCGGCGCCCACCTGGTGAATGTCCCCGCCTACGACTGGTTCGAGGTGCGCGAGCAGGCGCGCAAGGGCGAGGTCGACGTGATCATGGGCGTTCCCAATGATTCGGCCTATCTGGGCCGCGACTGGGTGTTCAGCCAACCCTTCATCACCGTGCCCAATGTGATCGTGGTGGGCAGCGACAGCCCGGCGGTACTGGGCCTGGATGACCTGGATGGGCGCAGCATCCTGCTGTCCGATCCGGACCGTCTACGCGGCTATGTGCTGCAGCGCGCGCCGAACGCCCGGATCGTGCCGGCGCGCAGTGCCGAGCAGGCGCTGGCACGGCTGGCCGATGGCGACGCCGACGCGTATGTCGGCAACCTGGCCATGGTTGACCGGCTCGTGCGCGAACGCTATCCGGCGCAGTTGCATGTCACCGCCCCGGCCGGGTTCAACGACGCGCTGTCGCTGGCGGTGCGGCGCGAATATGCGCCACTGGCCACCACCTTCGATCGCGTGCTGGTGGGCATGACCCCGCGCGAACACGAAGCGATCCGCAGTGATTGGCTTGCCGCCGAGTACCGCAACGAGCTGGATTGGCGGTCGATCGCGCGCTGGGCCGTGCCGCTGGCCCTGGTGTTGCTCACCGCCATCCTGGTGCACGGCTGGGGGCATTGGCGGCTACGTCGTGAAGTGGCCATGCGGCGCAGCCTGGAGCAGCGCCTGGCCGATGTCACCGACAACCTGCCCGCGACGGTCTACCAGGCGCGACGTGACAGCAGGGGCCGGTTCTCCTTCCCGTACATCGCCGGTGACATGGAAGCCCTGTTCGGACTGACCGTGGCCGACGCCATGGCCGACGAATCCCGCGTGATGGCTCAGATTGATCCGCAGGATCGCCAGCGTGTGCGGCATGCCCTGGATCAGGCGTCGCGCGATTTCGCGCCACTGGACATGGAGTTCCGTACCAGCCCCCATGGTGACGTGCGCTGGGTGCGGTCGCGCGCGTTGCCCTATGCCATCGACGATGGCGCCATGCTGTGGAGTGGCTATTGGGTCGACGTCACCGAGGCACGCGCGCAGGCCGATGCGCTGGCCGTCGCCAAGGCGGCGGCCGAGCGCGCTGCGGCCGCCAAGGCCGACTTCCTGGCCACGATGAGCCACGAGATCCGCACCCCCATGAGTGGCGTGCTGGGCATGGTGGAAGTGCTCTCGCACACGCCCCTGGATGGTGAGCAGCGGCGCATCATCGCGGTGATCGAGGACTCGGCGCAGATGCTGCGGCACATCCTCGATGACATCCTGGACTATTCGCGCATCGAAGCCGGCGGGCTGCGCCTGGAGCTGCAGCCGGTGGGCCTGCGCGGCCTGCTCGACAATGTGCGGCAGCTGCTGTCGCCACAGGCATCGGTCAAGGGCCTTGCACTGCAGCTGCACGTCGAGCCGGGGGTGGCGGCCATGCACCTGGGTGATGGCATGCGGTTGCGCCAGATCGTGTTCAACCTGCTCAGCAACGCCATCAAGTTCACCGAACAGGGGCGGGTGTCCATGGTCCTTGCCGTCGCGCGCGAGGAAGATGGCGCGCAATGGCTGCGCCTGGCCGTGACCGACAGCGGCATCGGCATCTCTGACGAACAGCGCGAGCGCTTGTTCAAACCCTTCGCCCAGGCCGATGCCGCCATCTCCCGCCAGTACGGCGGCACCGGGCTGGGCCTGAGCATCTGCCAGCGTCTGGTGGCGTTGATGGGCGGTCAGCTGGACCTGTCCAGCGTGCCTGGCGAAGGCACCGAGGTGGTAGTGCAGCTGCCGCTGCCGGTGGTGCCGGCCGCCGAACCGCACGACGCGGCGGCGGGTAGCGAGCCTGCGCCGGATACCCTGCCGGAGACGCTGCGCCGGCGTCGCATTCTGGTGGTCGAAGACCACCCCACCAACCAGGCGTTGATGCGATGGCGGCTGCAGCAGCTGGGCCTGACCCACGAGGTGGCCGTGCACGGGCAGGCGGCGCTGGACCTGCTGGAGGATGCCGCCTTCGACCTGGTGATCACCGACTGCCGGATGCCGGTGCTGGATGGCTATGCCATGACCCGGCGCCTGCGCGAACGCGAGCGGGAACGTGGCACGCCGCGCGTGCCGGTGGTGGCGCTGACCGCCAGTGCGCTGGCCGAGGATCTGCAGCGCTGCCGCGAGGCCGGCATGGACGACCTGCTGGCCAAGCCGGTGGCGCTGGCCACGCTGCGGCAGATGCTGCTGCGCTGGCTGCCGGCCGACGGTGACGTGCCGGTCGACGCGACGATGGCGTCGGCGTCGGCACTTCCCGCCCCGGTACCGGCGGCCCCGAGCCGCGAGGCGATCACCCAGCGTTTCGGCTCGGCGCACGTGGCCGATGTGATGATCCAGAGCATGCTAAGCACCACCGAGGACGATCTGCAGCGCGGCCAGCTGGCTCGCGCTCAAGGCGACAGTGCGACGGTGGGCGACGTGCTGCACCGGATCGTCGGTGGGCTGGGCACGCTGGGCGCCACCACCCTGGCCGAACAGGCCCGTGCGCTGATGCAGCATGTCCAGGAGGATGGCGTGGACGCGTGCACCGCACAGCTGGATGCATTCGAACACGACCTGCGGAGCTATCTGGCGTCGCTGCAGGCCACGTGATGGCTGCAGCGCGGCTCAGCGCGCCTGTTGCAGGTACTCGATCACCTGCCTGCGCCGCTCCGGATCGGCCGTGGCGTTGAGCATGCGCGAACCGGGCACCACGCTGGCCGGTGCGCGCAGGAACGCATCCAGGGTCGTCTCGTTCCAGGTGAGGTCGGCCTGGCGCATGGCGTTGGAATAGGGGTAGTCGCCCAGGCTGCCGGCACGCCGCCCGATCACGCCGTGCAGGTTGGGGCCGAAGCGGTGCACGCCCCCGGGGGTGACGGTGTGGCAGCCGGCGCAGATCGCGAACGCGCGCTGCAGCTGCTGCTGGTGCTGTTGTTCGGGCGTCTGCGGCGCGCGCGCGCAGGCGGCCAGCCCCAGGCAGGCAACCAGCACACAGCACAGGCGCAGCAACGGCATCGTCGGACTCGTCGGGCAAGGGCAAGCGCAGATGATAGCCAGCGCCCGCGCCGCCGCGGCCTGCGACCAAAGGCCGCAGGCCGGGTGCCTCACATGCCGGTGTAGTTCGGGCCGCCGCCGCCCTGCGGGGTCACCCACACGATGTTCTGGGTGGGATCCTTGATGTCGCAGGTCTTGCAGTGCACGCAGTTCTGCGCGTTGATCTGCAGCTGTTCGCTGCCCTGCGCACCCACGAACTCGTACACGCCGGCAGGGCAGTAACGCGCTTCCGGGCCGGCGTATTCGGCCAGGTTGACCTGCACCGGCACGCTGGCGTCCTTCAGCGTGAGGTGGCTGGGCTGGTCCTCGGCATGGTTGGTGCTGCTCAGGAACACCGAGCTGAGCCGGTCGAAGGTGAGCACGCCATCGGGCTTGGGATAGACGATTCTGGTGTGCTTGTCCGCCGGTTCCAGGCAGGCATGGTCCGGCGTGCTGTGGCGCAGCGTCCACGGCGGGTTGCGGATGCCCAGCTTGGGCAGCAGCCACTGCTCGATGCCGGTCATCAGCGTGGCCACGGTCTGGCCCTTCTTGAACCACTGCTTGAAGTTCTTGGACTGCTTGAGCTCGTCATGCAGCCAGCTGCTGTCGAACGCGGCCGGGTAGGCGCTCAGTTCGTCGTGCTGGCGGTCGGCCGCCAGCGCATCGAAGGCGGCATCGGCAGCCAGCATGCCGGTCTTGATCGCGGCGTGGCTGCCCTTGATCCGGCTGACGTTGAGGTAGCCGGCTTCGCAGCCCACCAGCGCGCCACCGGGGAACACGGTCTTGGGCAGCGACATCAGGCCACCGGCGGTGATCGCGCGGGCGCCGTAACCGATGCGCTTGCCGCCTTCCAGGTGCTTGCGGATGGACGGGTGGGTCTTGAAGCGCTGGAACTCTTCGAACGGGCTCAGCCACGGGTTCTTGTAATCCAGGCCGACCACGTAGCCGATCGATACCTTGCCACCGTCGGCGTGGTACAGGAACGCGCCGCCGTAGGTGTCGTTGTCCAGCGGCCAGCCGGCGGCGTGCACCACCAGGCCCGGCTCATGCTTGGCCGGGTCGATCTGCCACAGCTCCTTGATGCCGATGCCGTAGGCCTGCGGGTCCTTGCCGGCATCGAGCTGGTAGCGGGCGATCAGCTGGCGGCCGAGGTGGCCGCGCGAGCCTTCGGCGAAGATCGTGTACTTGGCATGCAGTTCCATGCCGCGCTCGAAGTTCGGGCCGGGCTGGCCGTTCTTTTCGATGCCCATGTCGCCGGTGGCCACGCCCATCACCGCGCCGTCGGCGGTGTACAGCACTTCGGCGGCGGGGAAGCCGGGGAAGATCGACACTTCCAGCGCTTCGGCCTGCTGGGCCAGCCAGCGGGTGACCTCGCCCAGGCTGACGATGTAGTTGCCGTCGTTGTGGAAGCACTCGGGCAGCAGCGCGTGCGGGGTGCCGCGCGCGCCGGTTTCACTCAGGAACAGGAACGCGTCGCGGGTGACCTTCTGCTTCAGCGGTGCGCCGCGCTCGGCCCAGTCCGGGAACAGTTCGGTGAGCGCGCGCGGGTCCATGATGGCGCCGGACAGGATGTGCGCGCCGGGCTCGGAGCCCTTTTCCAGGATGCATACCGACAACTCGCGGCCGGCCTCGATGGCGCGCTGGCGCAGGCGGATCGCGGTGGCCAGGCCGGCGGGGCCGGCACCGACGATCACCACGTCGAATTCCATGGCTTCACGCGGGGGCAGGGCGGGGATCTGTTCGCTCATGGGGGTGCGTAACTCTTGGGTAGTACCGTCGGCCGGAGCCGGCGGCGGTTGCCTGGGAATCGCGCGCGGGACACACGGCGCAACGGCTGGATCAGATGAGCAGGGTACCGGGACGCGGCGTTTACGCCTAGATCGCCGACGTTGGCACCACGTCGCCACACCGTTCGCGGGTGTTTTTGTTGCGCTGCATCAATGCACGGATGCGCGCGCGGCGCGCGTGCTGTCGCCCGGTTTCACGCGCTGGCTTCGAACCCGGCGTGGTAGCGCACGTCGGCATCGGGGCTGTCGCCGCGCAACCGGCGCGCCTGGAAGAACGCGGCCGGGATGCCCGGCAGGCGCAGGCGCGGGTCGGCTTCGAACCCGAACCGCCCGTAGTAGCCCGGATCGCCCAGCACCACGCAGCCGGCGGCCTGGCGCTGCTGCAGGGTCTCGATCGCGGCGTGCATCAAGGCGCTGCCGATACCGCGACCCTGCTTCTCCGGTGCCACCGAGATCGGCCCCAGCCCGTACCAGTGCAGGCTGCCGTCGCTGAGCTGCACCGGCGACAGCGCCAGGTGGCCCACGATGCCATCGTCGTCTTCGGCCACCAGCGACACCGCCAGCGCGCCGGCATCGCGCAGCGCATCGACGATGAACTGTTCGGTGCCGCTGCTATGCGGGGCGTCGGCGAAGGCCGCGCGGGTGAGGGCATGGATGGCATCCCGGTCGGCGGGGTGTTCGTCGCGGATCCGCATGTCCGGCTCCTGTACGAGGGAAGCCACAGTGTAGGCCGTGCTGCGGCGTGCCTTGGCCCGGCGCGGCGCAGCGACCACAATGGCCCCCTGTTTGATCGCCATCACGCCCGGGTAGCCATGTCACTGAATCCGTATGACCTGTTTGATGTCCGCTCCCTGCTCAGCGACGAGGAGCGCGCCGTGCAGGCCACGGTGGCGCGCTTCACCGACGAGCGCGTGCTGCCGATCATCGGCGACGCCTTCGACCAGGGGCGCTTCCCGGATGAGTTGATTCCGGAGATCGCCGCGCTGGGCCTGCTCGGCTGCAGCCTGCCCGAGCAGTACGGCGGCGGCGGGCTCAACGCGGTCAGCTACGGGCTGATCTGCCAGGAACTGGAACGCGGCGATTCGGGCCTGCGCAGCTTCGTGTCGGTGCAGAGCTCGCTGTGCATGTACCCGATCTTTGCCTACGGCAGCGAGGAGCAGCGCACGCGCTGGCTGCCCGACATGGCCGCCGGCAAGGTGATCGGATGCTTCGGCCTGACCGAAGCGCACGGCGGCTCCGACCCGGCGGCGATGAAGACGCGCGCGGTGCGCGACGGCGGCGACTGGCTGGTCAACGGCAGCAAGATGTGGATCACCAGCGGCCCGGTGGCCGACATCGCCATCGTCTGGGCACACACCGAAGACGGCATTCAGGGCTTCGTGCTGGAAAAGGGCATGGCCGGCTTCACCACGCAGGAAATCAAGCACAAGATGAGCCTGCGCGCCTCGCTCACCGGCGCGCTGTTCTTCGACAACGTGCGCGTGCCCGAGCGCAACCGCCTGCCCAACGTGCAGGGCCTGAAGGGCCCGCTGGGCTGCTTGAACCAGGCGCGCTACGGCATCAGCTGGGGCCCGATCGGCGCGGCGGTGGCCTGCCTGGACGAGGCGCTGAACTACACCAAGCAGCGCGTGCTGTTCGGCCGGCCGGTGGCGGCCACGCAGAGTGCACAGATCAAGCTGGCCGACATGGCCCGGCGCATCACCACCGCGCAGCTGCTGGCCTTGCAGCTGGGCCGGTTGAAGGACGCCGGCCAGCTGCAGCCGCAGCAGGTCAGCCTGGCCAAGTGGAACAACTGCCGCATGGCCATCGACATCGCCCGCGAATGCCGCGACCTGCTCGGCGGCGCCGGCATCACCACCGAACACATGGCGATCCGCCACGCGCTGAACCTGGAATCGGTCATCACCTACGAGGGCACCGAAACCGTGCACCAGCTGGTGATCGGGCGGGAGCTGACGGGTATCAACGCGTTCTAGGGTGTCGGCGGTGTCGGGAGCCGGCCAGCGGCCGGCACTACCGTTGAAGGGGTCACCTGACCAACGGTCAGGTGCTACGCGGCCGGCAGGTGTACGCGGCCGGTAAATGCCTGCATCGCCGGTAGGTGCCGACCGTTGGTCGGCACGGCGTCCTATTCCCCGCCGGCAAACCCGTTCTGCCGCCAGGCCTCGTACATCACCACGGCGACCGTGTTGGACAGATTGAGGCTGCGGTTGTCCGGCTGCATCGGCAGGCGCAGGCGCCGGCCATCGGGAAGCGCGTCGAGCAGGTCCTGGGGCAGCCCGCGGGTTTCCGGGCCGAACAGAAAGGCATCGCCGTCGGCGAACTGCGGGGTGTCGTAACGCACGCTGCCGCGGGTACTCAGGGCAAACAAGCGCTTGGGTGCAATGGCCTGCAGGGCGGTATCCAGGTCGGGATGTACCTGCAGTCGAGCGTATTCGTGATAGTCCAGGCCGGCGCGCTTGAGCTGCTTGTCGCTCAGGTCGAAACCGAGCGGCTCGATCAGGTGCAGCCGCGCGCCGGTGTTGGCGCAGAGGCGGATCACATTGCCGGTGTTCGGCGGAATTTCGGGTTGGAACAGGATGACGTGGAACGTGGGCGCGGTCATGGCCGCAGTTTACGCGGCTGCTGCGTATTACCGCAGCAACCGATTACGGACGGACCAGCACCTGGGCAGCGGTTTCCAGCGCCAGGGCCTGCAGATCGGCGGCCGACGGGCGCACCTGCAGAGCCGGCAGATTGACGATCACGTCGCGGGCAACGGCGGTGGCAGCGGCGGCCAGCGTGGCCACGTAATCGCGGTGGGTCACCTGCTCGGCCGCCAGCGCCTGGTACTGCTCGGCGGTCGGACGGACTTCGACGGCGGCCAGCGTGGTCACGCGGCGGCTGCCGGCCAGCTCGGCGCGGTAGTCGGCGATCAGGCCGGCGCCCGGGCGGACTTCCACCAGCGACAGGGTCGGAATGGCGCTGGTGCGCTCGATCTCGGCCTGGGCGATCTGGTCGGCCGACGGACGCACCTGCACGGTGTCCAGGGTGGTGATGGTGGCGGCCTGCACGTTCGAAGCAAACGCGGCGCCGGCGGCGAGGGCGATGGCAATGGCGAGGGTCTTGGTGTTCATGGCGGGCCTGTTTAGTGTTGGTGGGCAGTGGTGTGGTAGTAAGGTAGTACACCGATTCGGGGCATGCAAGAACAATTTCAACTTTTTCGTTTCGGTTCATCGGGCAGTCATGTTGGATCTGTTCCTGCCTTTGCCACAGCCAGTACCAAGCAGGTGCCGTGCCAACTTTTTCTCGTTGATTCGTAAGGGTTTTTCGCCACTGACGGGGTGTCCGCTGTCCGGACACCTGTCCGATGGCGGTGCGCCGGTGTCCGCGCCCAGGCGTTCAGGCAGGGCCGAGCTGACCGCTGCCTTGGCCTTCAACCCCGAAAACACCCACGGGACCCGCAGTGACTGTTGGCCGATGCCGCAGGCGCCCGTCACGCGCTAGGATCGGCCTTCACTTTCATGACCAAGGAACCGGAATGACCGTCCAATTTCGCCCGCGTGCCGCGCTGCTGGCTGTAGCGCTCTCCGCCGCCCTGGGCAGCGTCGTGCCGGCCCCTGCGCTGGCCAAGCCCGCCACGCCGGCCAAGGTCGACATTCCGTTCGAGCAGTTCACCCTTCCCAATGGCCTGCGCGTGGTGGTGCACACCGACCGCAAGGCGCCGATCGTGGCGGTCAACGTCTGGTACCACGTGGGCAGCAAGGACGAACCGGCCGGTCGCACCGGCTTTGCGCACCTGTTTGAACACCTGATGTTCCAGGGCAGCGAAAACCACGACGGCGAATATTTCGAACCCTTCAAGCAGGTCGGTGTGACCGGCCAGAACGGCACCACCAATACCGACCGCACCAACTACTTCGAGAACGTGCCCACCACCGCGCTGGACATGGCGCTGTGGATGGAGTCCGACCGCATGGGCCACCTGGTTGGCGCGATCGACCAGGCCGCGCTCGACGAACAGCGCGGCGTGGTCCAGAACGAGAAGCGCCAGGGCGAGAACCAGCCCTATGGGCAGGTGTGGGACAAGCTGACCCGCGCCATGTACCCGGAGGGCCACCCGTACCACCACGGCGTGATCGGTTCGATGAACGATCTCAACGCCGCATCGCTGGATGACGTCAAAACCTGGTTCCGCACCTGGTACGGCCCCAACAACGCGGTGCTGGTGCTGGCCGGCGACATCGACGTGGCCACCGCCAAGGAAAAGGTCGCCCGCTACTTCGGTGACATCCCGGCCGGCCCGACCATGGCCCAGCCCAAGGTGGACGTGGCCCAGCGCGAGAAGAGCACCCGCGAGGTGATGACCGACAAGGTGCCGCAGGCGCGCATCTACCGCGCCTGGAACGTGGCCCAGGTCGGCACCACCGACATCGACCAGCTGCAGCTGTTTGCCCAGGTGCTGGGCGGGGCCAAGTCCTCGCGCCTGGACCAGCGCCTGCTGCACCAGGACAAGCTGGTGGACAACATCAGCGCCGGTGCCTACAGCTCGCAGCTGGGCTCCAACTTCGTGGTGATGGCCACGGTCAAGCAGGGCGTGGACCCGGCCAAGGTGGAGGCGATCATCGATGAAGAGATCAAGCGCCTGGCCAAGGACGGTCCCACCGCCGACGAACTGAGCCGCGGCAAGACCGCCTTCCGCGCCGGCTTCATCCGCGGCATCGAGCGCATCGGCGGGTTCGGCGGCAAGGCCGACGCGCTGGCCGAGTGCACCGTGTTCGAAGGCGACCCGGGCTGCTTCCGCCGATCGCTGGCCAACATCGACGCGGCCAGCGCCGCCGACGTGCGCGCGGTGGGCGCCAAGTGGCTGGGCGTGGGCGACCACACCATCGTGGTGGAACCGGGCGCGCGCGTGGCGCTGGCCGAACTGCCGTCGCAGTCGCCCAAGCCGTTCACCGTGCCGGCCGTGGATACCAAGTACACCACCCTGCCCAAGCAGGTCGACCGCAGCACCGGCGTACCGCAGACCAAGACCTTCCCGGAACTGAAGTTCCCGCAGCTGCACCGCGCCACGTTGAAGAACGGCACCAAGGTGATCCTGGCCGAGCGCCACGACATCCCGGTGGTGCAGTTCAGCTATGAGTTCCCCGGTGGCTTCACCGCCGACCAGGGCCGCAAGCAGGGCACCGCCAACTTCACCATGGACCTGATGGGCGAAGGCGCCGGCAAGCTCGGCGCGCTGCCCTTCGCCAACGCCGCCGACGCACTGGGTGCCACCCTTGGCGCCTCGGCGTCGCTGGACAGTGCCAGCGTCTACCTGTCGGCCTTGAAGGAAAACCTGGCGCCGTCGCTGGCCCTGTACGCGGACATGCTGCGCCAGCCGCGCTTCGAGCAGGGCGAGATCGACCGGGTCAAGGCGACCTGGATCGCCGGCATCCAGCAGGAAAAGGTCAACCCCAGCGCGGCCGCGATGCGGGTCATGCCCACCCTGCTCTACGGCGCCGGGCATCCGTATGCCATTCCGTTCACCGGCAGCGGCAACGAGGCGGACATCCAGTCGCTGACCCGCGACGACCTGGTCAGCTTCCACCGCGACGCGCTGCGCCCCGAACAGGGCACCCTGATCGTGGTGGGTGACACCACCCTGAAGGACATCGTGCCGCTGCTGGAGCGCCAGTTCGGTGACTGGAAGAGCACCGGCACCGCGCCGCAGGTCAAGGCACCGGCCGACGTGGCCCGTCCCACCCACGCCCGCGTGTACCTGATCGACCAGCCCGGCGCGGTGCAGGCCAACCTGTTTGCCAGCCAGCTGGTGCCCTCGGCGATGGACCCGGGCAGCACCCGCTTCGACATCGCCAACGGCGTGCTGGGCGGCGACTTCACCTCGCGCTTGAACATGAACCTGCGCGAGGAGAAGCACTGGTCCTACGGCGCCGGCAGCAGCGCCCCGTCCACGCTGGGCCAGCGTCCGTGGGGCGCGCGTGCCCCGGTGCAGATCGACAAGACCGCCGAGTCGATGCAGGAACTGCAGAAGGACATCCGCGACTTCGCCAGCGGTGCCAAGCCGGCCACGGCGGCGGAAGTGGCGCGCATCCGCAACATCCAGACGCTCAGCCTGCCCGGTGCCTATGAGACCGCCAGCGCGGTGCTCGGGACCATCAGCAGCATCGTGCGTTACCAGCGCCCGGACGATTACGTGTTCAAGCGCAAGGCCGAGATCGAGGCGATGACCCCGGCGCAGGTGCAGCAGGCCGCCGCCACGCTGGACCCCAACACCCTCACCTGGGTGGTGGTCGGCGACCTGAAGCAGACCGAGAAGGAAGTCCGCGCGCTGAACATCGGCGAGGTCCACGTGATCGACGCCGACGGCAAGGAAACGGCTCCGGCCGCCACCCCCGCCGCCCGGTAGTGCCGGCCGCTGGCCGGCTCCACGCGATCCCAACCCAAGGTAATGCCGGCCCCAGGCCGGCACCCTCGACAACGCCACCCGATGGGGTGCCGGGCCACCGCCCGGCACCCCATCACCCCCGATTCAGCCGTTTCCCGCACACTCCTTTCTCGTCGCCCAGCCAGGTTTCCCACATGCGCGTTCTTCTGCTTTCCCTGCTCACCCTCAGCGCCACCGCCTGCACCTGGGTGCCGATCGAACCGGTGGGCAAGACCGTGCGCGTGCTGCCGGCCGGGCAGGTGCCCAGCGGCTGCCAGACCAAGGGCGAGGTGGTGGTGACGGTCAAGAGCAAGGTGGGCTTCTACAACCGCAACCCCTTGCGCGTGCAGGAAGAACTGGAAACCCTGGCACGCAATGAAGCCCCCAGCGCCGGGGCCAATGCGGTCCAGGCCGCCGGCCAGCCGGCCGATGGCAGCCAGCGCTTTCTGGCCTTCCAGTGCCCGCCGCGCTGAACCCTTCAGGCCGCCCGGCCGCACCATACGCCCGGGCGTGAATTCGTAAAGGTGCGGTGAAGGCAGCGCCGGCTTACAATAGCGCCCCCTTTGCCTGAGCCTTGGCGCTAACTGATGCTCTTCAAGAATGTCTCTATCGCCGGCCTGGCGCACATCGACGCGCCGCACACGCTGACGTCCAAGGAAATCAACGAACGTCTGCAGCCGACGCTGGATCGTCTGGGCATCCGTACCGACGTGCTCGGCGACATCGCCGGCATCCACGCCCGCCGCCTGTGGGACGCGGACATGCTCGCCTCCGACGCGGCCACCCTGGCGGCCCGCAAGGCGCTGGAAGACGCCGGCATCGGCGCCGACAAGATCGGCCTGCTGGTCAACACCTCGGTCAGCCGCGACTACCTGGAGCCGTCCACGGCCAGCATCGTCTCGGGCAACCTGGGCGTGGGCGACGAATGCATGACCTTCGACGTCGCCAATGCCTGCCTGGCCTTCATCAACGGCATGGACATCGCTGCGCGCATGCTTGAGCGCGGTGAGATCGACTACGCCCTGATCGTCGATGGCGAAACCGCCAACCTGGTCTACGAGAAGACCCTCGAGCGCATGGCCCTGCCGGGCGTGACCGCCGACGACTTCCGCAACGAGATGGCCGCCCTGACCCTGGGCTGCGGTGCCGCTGCCATGGTGATGGCGCGTACCGAGCTGGTGCCCGATGCCCCGCGTTACCGGGGTGGCGTGACCCGCTCGGCCACCGAGTGGAACCAGCTGTGCCGCGGCAACCTGGACCGCATGGTCACCGACACCCGCATGCTGCTGATCGAAGGCATCAAGCTGGCGCAGAAGACCTTCGTCGCCGCGCGCGAAGCGCTGGGCTGGGCGGTGGACGAACTGGACCAGTTCGTCATCCACCAGGTCAGCCAGCCGCACACCGCCGCGTTCATCAAGAACTTCGGCATCGACCCGAAGAAGGTCATGACCATCTTCGGCGAGCACGGCAACATCGGCCCGGCCTCGGTGCCGATCGTGCTGAGCAAGCTCAAGGAGCTGGGCCGCCTGAAGAAGGGCGACCGCATCGCGCTGCTGGGCATCGGTTCGGGCCTGAACTGCTCGATGGCCGAAGTGGTCTGGTAAGCAGACCGCTGCGTTGATTCCAAGGGCCGGTACTACCGGCCCTTTTTACAGGTGCGATTGCATGCCCCAGCTTCCCGGTTACCCCGCCCACCCGCAGCGTTTCGAGGTCCGCCCCGGCCTGTCGATGAATTACCTCGACGAAGGCCCGCGCGACGGCGAGGTGGTGGTGATGGTCCATGGCAATCCGTCGTGGAGCTATTACTGGCGCACGCTGGTGGCCGGGCTGTCGGATACATACCGCTGCATCGTGCCCGACCACATCGGCATGGGCCTGTCGGACAAGCCCGATGACGCGCATTACGACTACACGCTGCAGTCGCGCGTGGACGACCTGGACGCGCTGCTGGTGCACCTGGGCATCACCGGCCCGGTCACCCTGGCCGTGCATGACTGGGGCGGCATGATCGGCTTCGGCTGGGCGCTGTCGCACCATGCGCAGGTGAAGCGGCTGGTGGTGCTCAACACCGCGGCGTTCCCGATGCCGGCGGCCAAGAAGATGCCGTGGCAGATCGCGCTGGGCCGGCACTGGAAGGTGGGCGAGTGGATCATCCGCACGTTCAACGCGTTTTCCTCCGGCGCCTCGTGGCTGGGCGTGGAGCGCAGGATGCCGGCCGACGTGCGCCGGGCTTACGTGTCGCCGTACAACAGCTACGCCAACCGCATCAGCACCATCCGCTTCATGCAGGACATCCCGCTGACGCCGGCCGACAAGGCCTGGTCGCTGCTGGCGCGCGCCGGTGAGGCGCTGCCGTCGTTCGCCGACCGCCCGGCCTTCATCGGCTGGGGCCTGCGTGACTTCGTGTTCGACCACCACTTCCTGGCCGGCTTCCAGGCCGCGCTGCCGCAGGCCCAGGTGCATGCCTTCGAGGATGCCGGGCATTACGTGCTGGAAGACAAGCACGAGGTGCTGGTGCCGAAGATCCGGGCGTTCCTGGACGCCAACCCGATCTGACCGATGGCGTGACGACCCACGGTCGTCACCTACCGATCAACCGGTTGATGCCGACGTTGGTTCGGGCCGGAACCCGTCACCGGGCACCGACGTTCGGTCGGATCGAAACCCATCACCGGGTATCGACGTTTGACCGAGTCGGAACCCCTCCCCGGTAGAGCCGACCGTTGGTCGGCTGCCCTTCGCTCCGGGCCATCACCCCCGGACGCGCACCCTCACGCCGCGATCGGCGCCTGCGGGGCCGGCGAACTGCCGTTGTCGTCGGGATGATCATCGTCGTTGTCCGCCGCGTCCCGCCAGCGCCAATCGGCCAGGGTCAGGGCCGGCATGCCGTGCGCTACCCGCGCCTTGTCGCACTGCGGGCTGGCCTTGCCGTACTCCCACGAGGCGTCCACCTCGCGGCACACGCTGGGCCGGTTGGGGTGGATGGTGCAGCGGGAATACACGCCGATCTCCGCATCCAGCGCCACGCAGTACACCGGCTTGGACAGGGTGCCGCGCATGCACAGCCGGTGCGGGTCCAGCACCTGGGTCAGTTCATGCGGCACGCCACCGGGGGTGACCTCGTCCGATTCCATCCAGTGGAACGCCACACGGTACTGGGTGCAGCAGGCGCCGCAGGTGAGGCAGGGATGGGACATGGGGTACCGGCCTTGGGCGGCAATCGAGCAGGAGGGAAGGGCGCGAATTTTCCACGCCGTTGGCCGTCGCGCAAGATTTTTCTGCAGCGGCGACAATGAACGGATGAACAGCCCCGTCAACATCGCCGCCCGCCTGCCCGAGCTGGCCCATGAGCGCCCCGACCAGATTGCCATCCGCTGCCCGGGAAAGCCCGGCCCCGGCGGCATGGCGGCCTATGACGTCACCCTGGACTACCGCACCCTCAACGCACGCAGCGACGCGCTGGCCGCCGGCCTGGCCGCGCATGGCATCGGCCGTGGCGTGCGCGCGGTGGTGATGGTGCGGCCGTCCCCGGAATTCTTCCTGCTGATGTTCGCGCTGTTCAAGAACGGCGCGGTGCCGGTGCTGGTCGACCCCGGCATCGACAAGCGCGCGCTCAAGCAGTGCCTGGAAGAGGCCCAGCCGCAGGCCTTCATCGGCATCGGCCTGGCCCACGTGGCGCGGCTGGTGCTGCGCTGGTGCCCGGGGGTGAAGACGATGGTGACGGTGGGCCGGCGCTGGGGCTGGGGCGGCACCACGCTGGCCCGCATCGAGGCCGACGGCGCGCGGGCGCCGCAGCCGATGGCCGCCACCGACGGCGAGGATGTCGCCGCGATCCTGTTCACCAGCGGCTCCACCGGGGTGCCCAAGGGCGTGGTCTACCGCCACCGCCACTTCGTGGGCCAGGTCGACCTGCTGCGTGCGGCCTTCGGCATGGAGGCCGGCGGCGTCGACCTGCCGACCTTCCCGCCGTTTGCCCTGTTCGACCCGGCGCTGGGCCTGACCTCGGTGATCCCGGACATGGACCCCACGCGCCCGGCCAAGGCCGACCCGCGCAAGCTGCACGACGCCATCGCCCGCTTCGGCATCACCCAGCTGTTCGGCTCGCCGGCGCTGATGCGCGTGCTTGCCGACCATGGCCAGCCGCTGCAGGGCGTGCGCCGGGTCACCTCGGCCGGCGCGCCGGTGCCGCCGGACGTGGTGGCGCGGATCCGCCGGCTGCTGCCCGATGACGCGCAGTTCTGGACCCCGTACGGCGCCACCGAGTGCCTGCCGGTGGCGGTCATCGAAGGGCGCGAGCTGGACAGCACGCGCCAGGCCACCGAGGCCGGCGCCGGCACCTGCGTGGGCCGCGTGGTGGCGCCCAACCAGGTGCGCATCATCGCCATCGACGACGCGCCGCTGCCGCAGTGGTCGCAGGTACGCGAACTGGCGGTGGGCGAGGTGGGCGAGATCACCGTGGCCGGCCCGACCGCCACCGACAGCTACTTCAACCGCCCGCAGGCCACCGCCGCGGCCAAGATCCGCGAAGCGCTGGCCGATGGCCGCACGCAGGTGGTGCACCGCATGGGCGATGTGGGCTACTTCGACGCGCAGGGCCGGTTGTGGTTCTGCGGGCGCAAGACCCAGCGGCTGGAAACCGCGCACGGCCCGCTGTACACCGAACAGGTGGAGCCGGTGTTCAATGCGCTGGACGGCATCGCCCGCACCGCGCTGGTCGGCGTGGGACCGGCCGGCCGGCAGCGGCCGGTGCTGTGCGTGGAGCTGCAGCCCGGCGCGGCCGATACGCCGGCGCTGCGCGAGCGCCTGCGCCACGAGGCCGACGCGCATCCGCACACCACCCGCATCGAACAGTTCCTGATGCACCCGGGCTTCCCGGTGGATATCCGCCACAACGCCAAGATCGGCCGCGAGAAGCTGGCTGTCTGGGCCGCAACCCAAGTGGAAACGCACGCATGAAAATCCTGGTGACCGGTGGTGGTGGCTTCCTCGGGCAGGCGCTGTGCCGCGGGCTGGTGCAGCGTGGCCACCAGGTGCTCAGCTTCAACCGGGGCGATTACCCGCCGCTGGCCGCGTTGGGCGTGGGCCAGATCCGCGGCGACCTGGCCGACGCCGATGCCGTGCGGCACGCGGTGGCCGGGGTCGATGCGGTCTTCCACAACGGGGCCAAGGCCGGCGCATGGGGCAGCTATGACAGCTACTTCCAGGCCAACGTGGTGGGCACCGACAACGTGATTGCCGCCTGTCGCGAACACGGCGTGGGCAAGCTGATCTACACCTCCACGCCCAGCGTGACCCACCGCGCCACCCATCCGGTGGAAGGGCTGGGGGCCGACGAGGTGCCTTACGGCGAAGACTTCCAGGCGCCCTACGCGGCCACCAAGACCCTCGCCGAGCAGCGTGTGCTGGCCGCCAACGATGCCACCCTGGCCACGGTGGCGCTGCGCCCGCGGCTGATCTGGGGCCCGGGCGACCAGCAGCTGGTGCCACGCCTTGCCGAACGCGCGCGCGCGGGCCGGCTGCGCTTCGTCGGCGACGGTACCAACCTGGTCGACACGACCTACATCGACAATGCCGCGCTGGCCCACTTCCTGGCCTTCGAACACCTCGCCCCCGGCGCGGCGTGCGCGGGCAAGGCGTACTTCATCTCCAACGGCGAACCGTTGCCGATGCGCGAGCTGCTCAACAAGCTGATGGCCGCCGTGGGCGCCCCGGCGGTGGAGAAGTCGATCAGCTTCAAGACCGCCTACCGCATCGGCGCGGTGGCCGAACGCCTGTGGCCGCTGCTGCGCCTGCGCGGCGAACCGCCGATGACCCGCTTCCTGGCCGAGCAGCTGTGCACGCCGCACTGGTACAGCATGGAGCCGGCGCGCCGCGACTTCGGCTACGTGCCGCAGGTGAGCATTGACGAAGGCCTCACGAGGCTGAAGTCTTCATCGCGCGCAGAGGGCGCCATCACTTCCTGAACACCGCGGTTTGGTGAAGATTGCAGCACGCCAATCCGGCACGCATTACGCGAGGATCGACATGCTGCATTACGCCGTAATCTTTTTCGTCATCGCCATCATCGCGGCGGTGCTCGGCTTCTCCGGCATCGCCGGCGCTGCCAGTAACATTGCCTGGATCCTGTTTGTGGTGTTCCTGATCCTGGCGGTGGTGTCGATGTTCCGCAAGCGAGGGTAGTTCGCCGGGCAGCCCGCGCTACCTCTCTCCAGCGCGGGGTGCCCAGCGGCGCCTGACGGCGGCCTGATCCTCGAAAGGGGGTCAGGCCGTCGTCGTAATGGAGCTCTGCAGCGCACGTTCGCGCGCATGCCGCTCCAGCGCCAGTTCCAGCAGGCGGGTGATCAAGGCGGTGTAGCCCAGCCCGCTGGCCGCCCACAGCTTGGGATACATGCTGATCCGGGTGAAGCCGGGCAGGGTGTTGATCTCGTTGATGACCACCTCGCCATCGCGGCCGAGGAACACATCCACCCGCGCCAGCCCGGCGCAGTCCAGGGCCTGGTAGGCACGCACGGCAATGGCGCGGATGCGCTGCTGGTCGGCGTCGCTGATCGCTGCCGGCACCACCACGTCGGCGCCGTGCTCGCTGATGTACTTGGTGTCGTACGAATAGAATTCGTCGTGCACCACCACCTCGCCGCAGACGCTGGCCTCCGGCGTTTCATTGCCCAGCACCGCGCACTCGATCTCGCGGCCGTCGATGGCCGTTTCCACCAGCGCCTTGTGGTCGTAGGACAGCGCCAGCGCCAGTGCCTCATGGAACTGCTGCGCGGTGTGCACCTTGCTCACGCCCACCGATGAGCCCTGGTTGGCCGGTTTGACGAACAGTGGCGCGCCCAGCTGCGCCACCAGGGCCGCGTAGTCGGCGTTGGCTGCGCTGGCGCGGTTGAAGCAGACGAACGGGGCCACGGCCAGGCCGGCATCGCGCAGCAGGCGCTTGGCCACGTCCTTGTCCATCGCCACCGCCGACCCGAGCACGCCGGCGCCCACGAACGGCAGGTTGGCCATGCGCAGCAGGCCCTGCAGCGAGCCGTCCTCGCCCAGCGTGCCGTGCACGATGGGGAACACCACGTCGATCTGTTCCAGCGCGGTGGCCGGGTCGGTGGGCACCAGCTGCTGGCGGGCCACGCCCGGATGCACGGCCACCGCATTGCCCGACGGGTTCAGCGCGATCCGCGCCGGGTCCTCGGCGTGCAGCAGGAAGGCCTGCGGGTCGCTCACATGCCACCGGCCCTGCTTGTCGATGCCGATCAGGGTGACGTCGAACCGTTCCTTGTCCAGCGCATCGACGATGTTCTTCGCCGACTGCAACGACACTTCATGCTCGGCCGAACGGCCACCGAAAATGATGCCTACCCGCGTCTTGCCCATGCCTGCTGCTGCTCCTGCGTGTGTATGTGGACCCCTAGCATGAACCGGTCCGCCGGCCGTGGCGCACCCGGCCTTCATCCACGCGTCAGGCTGGGCACCGTGGCGACGGTTCCCGCCTGCCATGGGCCGGTTAGAATGCACCGATGGCCCGTTCCCTCCTCAGTTCCCTCAAGCCGCTGGCCGGCAATGCGCTGCAGCTGGCGCTCAACCGCGCGCTGGCGCTGGACCCGGACACCCGAGGCGCACTGGCCGCGCTGGATGGCCGCCACATCGCGCTCACCCTGGAGTCGCCCGCGCTGGCGATGCGGATCGGGGTGGACGGGGAGCGGCTGACGGTGGGCCCGGTGGACCCGCAGCAGGAACCGGACCTGGCGGTGCGCAGCACGCTGGGTGGGGTGCTGGCGCAACTGCCGTTCCTGGCCAATGCACGCCGTGGCGGCACCGCCCCGGCCGGGCGGGTCAAGGTTTCCGGCGATGCCGAGCTGGCGCGTCGCCTGCAGCAGCTGGCGAGCCGTTTCGATCCCGACTGGCAGCAGCCGTTCGTGCGTGTGTTCGGGGAGGTGCTGGGGGTGCAGGTGGCCAACAGCCTGCGTTCGGCCCTGCAGCACGCGCGCCGCGGCGCGTCCGACCTGGCGCACAGCGCCGCTGAATTTGTCACCGAGGAGTCCCGCGACGTGGTACCGCGAGCAGAACTGGAAGCCTTCCACGACGACGTGGATGTGATCCGCGACGATGTGGAACGCATTACCGTGCGCGTGCAGCGCCTGCGCCAGGTGCGCGCATGAAGGCGATGTTCCGCGCCACCCGCATTGGCCGCGTGATCCTGCGTTACCGCCTGGACGACCTGCTGGAAGGCACCGTGGCCGAGCGCTGGCTGCGCGTGGCCAAGCCGTTCGTGCCGCGCGCCTCGGCCGACATCGCCGCCCAGTCGCGCGGCGCGCGCCTGCGCCTGGCGCTGCAGGACCTCGGCCCGATCTTCGTCAAGTTCGGGCAGATCCTGTCCACCCGCCGCGACCTGATCCCGGCCGACATCGCCAACGAACTCACCCTGCTGCAGGACCGGGTGAAGCCGTTTGACGGTGCCACCGCGCAGCGCATCGTCGAGCAGGCGCTGGGCCGCCCGGTCAGTGAAGCGTTCGCCAGCTTCGACCTGCAGCCGCTGGCCTCGGCCTCGATCGCGCAGGTGCATGCGGCCACCCTCGCCGATGGCCGCCAGGTGGTGGTCAAGGTGCTGCGCCCCGACATTGAAAAGCAGATCGGCGCCGATATCGCGCTGCTCAACTCCGCTGCCGCGCTGGTCGAGCGCACCCACCCGCGCGCCGACAAGATTCGCCCGCGCGAAGTGGTGGCCGAAGTGGAGAACACCCTGGCCGCCGAACTGGACCTGCAGCGCGAAGGCGCCAATGCCAGCGTGCTGCGCCGCAACTGGGTCGACTCGGACGACCTGTACGTACCGGAAGTGATCTGGAGCCACACCGCCGAGCGCGCGCTCACCCTGGAACGGGTGTGGGGCATTCCGTCGGACGACATCGCCGCGCTGGACAAGGCCGGCATCGACCGCAAGGCACTGGCCGCCAAGGGCGTGCGGGTGTTCTACACCCAGGTGTTCCGCGACAACTTCTTCCATGCCGATGCGCACGCCGGCAACATCTGGGTCGACATCGATCCGGCCCGGCGTGACAACCCGCGCTTCATCGCGCTGGACTTCGGCATCATGGGCCAGCTGTCCGAGCAGGATCAGTACTACCTCGCCGAAAACTTCATGGCCATCTTCAACAAGGACTACCGGCGCATGGCCGAGCTCCACGTTGAAGCCGGCTGGATGCCCAACAACGTGCGCATCGACGAGCTGGAAGCGGCGGCGCGCTCGGTATGCGAACCGTATTTCACCCGCCCGCTGTCGCAGATCTCGCTGGCCGAAGTACTGATCAAGCTGTTCCGCGTGGCGCAGCGCTATGAGCTGACCCTGCAGCCGCAGCTGATCCTGCTGCAGAAGACCCTGCTCAACATCGAAGGCGTGGGCCGCCAGCTCGACCCGGAGCTGGACATCTGGGCGGTGGCACGGCCGGTGCTGGAACGCATCCTGCGCGAACGTTACAGCCCGCGCCGGGTGCTGAAGGAGCTGCGCAAGCGGCTGCCGGAAATCATGACCCACACCCCCGACATGCCGCGCCTGGTGCACGCCTGGTTGAAGCAGCAGGTGGAAGGCGGGCACGAGCTGTCGATGCGCTCGCAGGACCTGGTGGCGCTCAACACCAACCTGCAGAAGCTGCAGAAGCGCGCGGTGGCGGCGATCGCCGGTGTCGGCCTGTTGATCGTGGCGGCGGTGCTGTACGGCATGCAGCCGGGCGGCTGGTACTTCGGCGATGCGCCGGTATGGAGCTGGGTGAGCGGCGCGGCCGGCCTGTTCTCGCTGGCCAGTGCGTGGTGGCGGCGCTGACCTGGGGCTGCAGGTAGTCACGGCTGCCCTCGACGCCTGCGTGCGCGATGATCCGCAACGGTGGACGGATCGCGGCACGCAGCGCCGCCTGAATCATCACCGATGGCGCTGCCCGCGCGCGGCGGGGATAATCGGTCGGTGAACGACACCGATACCGACAGCGCACTCCCCGCCACCGCCGACGCGGCCCCGCTGCAGCTGCTGCACGTGGACGATCGCCTGGCCGTGGTCAACAAGCCCGCCGGGCTGATGGTCCACGACAGCAAACTGGCCCGTGGCGAAGACGACTTCCTCGCCGACCGCCTGCGCGAGCAGCTCGGCAAGCCGATCTTCCTCGTGCATCGCCTGGACCGTGCCACCAGTGGCTGCCTGCTGCTGGCCTTCGACCGCGAAAGCGCCAGCGTGCTGGGCAAGGCGCTGATGGGCGGTGACGTGACCAAGGACTATCTGGCCATCTGCCGCGGTTGGCCGGCCGAAGAGGCGTTCACCGTCGACCACGACCTCGACGGTGGTCCGGGCAAGCCGGTCAAGAAACAGGCCATCACCCATTTCCAGCGCGTGGCCGTGGGCGAGATCGCCGTACCCGTCGGCGAGTTCGACACCTCGCGCTATGCGCTGCTGCGCTGCCAGCCGCAGACCGGCCGCTTCCGCCAGATCCGCCGCCACCTCAAGCACCTGTCGCATCACCTGATCGGCGACACCAGCCACGGCGACGGACGGCACAACCGCAGCTTCCGCATGCAGGGCATCCACCGCATGCTGCTGCACGCCGAGCGCCTGCGCTTCCCGCACCCCGATGGCACCGCGATGGATGTCAGCGCCCCGGTGGACGGTGAGTTCCGCAAGGCGATGGATCTGTTGGGGTGGGATGGGGTTTGAGCGGGGCCTGACCGCGCTGAAATGTGCCCGGAACCCAACCGGCTGAAATGTGCCCGGAATCCAACCGGCTGAAATGTGCCCGGAATCCAACCGGCTGAAATGTGCCCGGAATCCAACCGGGTAGAGCCGACCGTTGGTCGGCTGCTCTACGCGCGGCGCCAGGGTTATCAGTGCAGCCGACCAGCGGTCGGCTCTACGCCGCGGTGGCCTGCGTGTATCCGACTGCCCGGGATCCAACCGGGTAGAGCCGACCGTTGGTCGGCTGCTCTACGCGCGGTACCCGGGTTATCCGTGCAGCCGACCAACGGTCGGCTCTACCTCCGAGGTGGTGTCCGTGCAGCCGACCGACGGTCGGTTCTACCGGGACGGGGTGCGTTACCGGGCGGGCGGCGTCGTCGGCGCCGGCGCCTCGTTCATGATCGCCTCGAGGTCCTTCTGCAGGTCCACGAACAGCGGCTGCATCTTTTCCTGGATGGCCACCATCACGTTCTGCATCAGCGCTGGGGTCTTGTCGAGCAGGCTCTGGCCGGCCGAGCTCTCGTAGAACTCGGCCATCGCCAGTACGTCTTCCTTGCTGAAGCTCTTCTTGTACAGGTCCACGTACATCGGCCGCAGCTGCTGCCACGACAGCGCCTGGCGGATGGTCTGGGTGGTGCGTGCCTCCATCCGCTTCATCTGTTCCTGCTGCTGCGCGTCCAGCTGGCGCTGCTGGGCCACCTGCTGGAACTGCTGGCGCTGCATCGCCTCGATCTGCGGCAGCATGCTGTCCAGCATGGTCTGCGCACGCGAGGCGGCCAGCAGCCGGTTGATGTCGGCGTCGGACGGCGGCGCGGCCACTGCCGGCGCGATCGCGGCCAGGCCGAGCGCCAGGACAAGGCCGACACGGGTCAGCGCACGGCGGGGAGTGGTGGCAATGGCCAGGGAGCGGATCAAAAGCATGTGCGGGGCATCCTGCGTGGCATGGAACCCCGAGGATACCTGCGAAGGCGTCAGCAGGCCGTAGTTTGCGGACGTTATCGGCGTCATCGGGGATGTTTGCCCCACCCCTGGACCCGGTCCTGCCTTTACAATGCCGCCCATGGCTTCTGCACCCGTCATCATCAGCGCGCACCTGTCGATTCCCGATGCGGAACTCGTCGAGCGGTTCGTGCGCGCCAGCGGCGCCGGCGGCCAGAACGTCAACAAGGTCTCCACCGCCGTGGAACTGCGTTTCGACGTGGCCGGCTCGCCGTCGCTGCCCGAACCGCTGCGCTCGCGCCTGCTGGCACGGCGCGATCGGCGCATGACCGGCGAAGGCGTGCTGGTCATCGACGCCCAGCGCTTCCGCACCCAGGACCGCAACCGCGACGATGCCCGCGAGCGCCTGGCCGCCTTCATCCAGGAAAGCCTCAGCGTGCCCAAGCCGCGCGTGGCCACCAAGCCCTCGTATGGCGCCAAGCTGCGCCGCCTGGACGAGAAAAAAGGCCGCGCGCAGATCAAGCGCGGACGCACCACACGCAATTGGGAGTGATTGCTTGAACAACCGAAGTCCGCTGTTGCCGGCCGTTCCGCCCAACATGCCGCAGGTCAAACCGAACCGCTTCCTTCGCTGGCTGGCCCGCTGCACGTTGCGCCTGGGCGGCTGGAAGGTGGTGGGCACCTTCCCCGACGTGCCCAAACTGGTCTTCATCATTGCCCCGCACTCGTCCAACTGGGACGGGTTCTGGGGCATGGCGGCCAAGATCGCGCTGGGCATGCAGGTGAAGGTGCTGGGCAAGGCCTCGCTGTTCTGGTGGCCGCTGTCGCCGCTGCTGCGCGCGCTGGGCGTGATCCCGCTGGACCGCAGCTCGCCGCAGGGCACCGTCGAGCAGGCGGTCAGCCTGATCCGGGGATCCGAACGCATGTGGTATGCCATCACCCCCGAAGGCACCCGCAAGGCGGTGACCCACTGGAAGGCCGGGTTCCTGAAGATCGCGCGGATGGCCGACGTGCCGGTGCTGGCGGCGTACTTCCACTACCCGGAGAAGGTCATCGGGATCGGCCCGCTGTTCCACTCCAGCGGCGACGACGCGGCCGACATGGCCGCCATCCGCGCCTATTACCAGCCGTGGCAGGGCAAGAACCGCGGCACCGTCTGAGTCCCGCCGGCCCCCGCCGTGGCTGGCGCCGGGGGCTGCACAGCCATACGCCACGTCCGGCACATGCCGGTCCCGGGCAATCGGAGTAGGGTGATCGGCTGCGGTTTTTCCGCAGTCGCATCCCATTCCAAGGAGCCCGTTTCATGTCGCGTACCGTAGTTTTGGCCGCTGCCATCAGCCTGGCGCTGGCGGCCTGTTCCGGCAAGGAGTCCACCCCCGTGTCCGACACCCAGACCCCCGCCGCGCAGCAGCCGGCCGATGCCTCCACCAATCCCCTGTTGAGCGCCAGCACGCTGCCGTTCCAGGCGCCGCCGTTCGACAAGATCAAGGACAGTGACTACCTGCCGGCCTTCAACGAAGGCATGAAGCAGCACCTGGCCGAGGTCCGCAAGATCGCCGACAACCCCGAGCCGGCCACCTTCGACAACACCATCGAAGCGCTGGAGCGCAGCGGCGAGACCCTGACCCGCGTGTCGCGCATCTTCTTCGGCCTGGTCCAGGCCGATACCAACGACGCGCGCCAGAAGATCCAGGAAGAAGTCGCCCCGAAGCTGGCCGACCACCAGGACGAGATCAACCTCGACCCGAAGCTGTTCGCCCGCATCAAGAGCATCTACGACCAGCGCCAGTCGCTGGGCCTGGACCCGGTGCAGCTGCGCCTGGTCGAGCGTGACTACCAGGAGTTCGTGCGCGCCGGCGCGCAGCTCAACGACGCCGACAAGGCCTCGCTGCGCAAGCTCAACGTGGAAGAAACCACGCTGGCCACCCAGTTCCACACCCGCCTGGTGGCCGCCACCGCCGCCGGTGCCGTGGTCGTCGACGACAAGGCCAAGCTGGCCGGCCTGGACGAGGACGCGATCAACACCGCCGCGGCCGATGCCAAGGACCGCAAGCTGGACGGCAAGTACCTGCTGCCGCTGCAGAACACCACCCAGCAGCCGGTGCTCGGTTCGCTGAGCGACCGTGAGCAGCGCGCCGCCGTACTCAAGGCGTCGGAAACGCGCGCCGAAAAGGGCGATGCCAACGACACCCGCCAGACCGTACAGCGCCTGGCCCAGCTGCGTGCGCAGAAGGCCAAGCTGCTGGGCTTCGACAACTACGCCGCCTACAGCCTGGCCGACCAGATGGCCAAGACCCCGGCGGCCGCGCTGAAGCTGCTCACCGACACCGTGCCGGCGGCCACCGCCAAGGCGCGCGGCGAGATCGGCGAGATGCAGAAGGTGATCGACGCCCAGAAGGGTGGTTTCAAGCTGGCCGCGTCCGACTGGGATTTCTACGCCGAACAGGTGCGCAAGGCGCAGTACGATCTGGACGAGTCGCAGATCAAGCCGTACTTCGAGATGGACAACGTGCTGCAGAACGGCGTCTTCTACGCCGCCACCCAGCTGTACGGCATCACCTTCAAGCCGCGCACCGACATCCCGACCTACCACGCGGACATGAAGGTCTACGAAGTGTTCGACAAGGACGGCACCTCGCTGGCCCTGTTCTACACCGACTACTTCAAGCGTGACAGCAAGTCCGGTGGCGCCTGGATGGACGTGTTCGTCGAACAGGACGGCCTGACCGGTGCCAAGCCGGTGGTCTACAACGTGTGCAACTTCACCAAGCCCGCCGCCGGCCAGCCCGCGCTGCTCAGCTTCGATGACGTGACCACGATGTTCCATGAGTTCGGCCACGCCCTGCATGGGATGTTCTCGAAGGTGAAGTACCCGTCCATCGCCGGCACCAGCACCTCGCGCGATTTCGTCGAGTTCCCCTCGCAGTTCAACGAACACTGGGCGCTGGACCCGAAGGTGTTCGCCAACTACGCCAAGAACTACAAGACCGGCGAGCCGATGCCGCAGGCACTGGTCGACAAGATCCTCAAGGCGCGCACCTTCAACCAGGGCTATGCGACCACCGAGTACCTGTCGGCCGCGCTGCTTGACCTGGCCTGGCACACCCAGCCGGCCGACGCGCCGCTGCAGGACGTGGCCAGCTTCGAAGCGGGCGCGCTGAAGAAGTTCAAGGTCGACCTGCCGCAGGTGCCGCCGCGCTACCGCACCACCTACTTCGACCACATCTGGGGCGGTGGCTATTCGGCCGGGTACTACGCCTACTTCTGGGCCGAAGTGCTCGACCATGACGCCTTCGAGTGGTTCAAGGAAAACGGCGGCCTGACCGCGCAGAACGGCCAGGTGTTCCGCGACAAGATCCTCTCGCGCGGCAACAGCGTGGAGCTGTCGGACCTGTACCGCGATTTCCGCGGCAAGGACCCGTCGGTGGAACCGCTGCTGGTCAACCGCGGCCTGAAGTAACCGCGGCCGGGTACAACAAAAACGGCAGGGGAAACCCTGCCGTTTTTTTTTGCTTGTCGCGCGCGTGAGGGCCCCGTAGCGGCCGGTAGGCCCCTGGCGCAAATGTCCCCCGGCCGCGGAGCGGCCTCCTCCTTTATTTTGCCCAGGCGCCTACCGGCCGCTACGGGACTCGGCTTGCGGTAAGCAGGCAGAAGCCAAGCCTTTCTGGCGTTGGTCGGTGGGTCGGGCGCTGGGGCCCCGTGCCCTTGGAGGCGAAATAAAGGGGGAGGGGGCGGCCGCAGGCCGACGCCGGAGGACATTCGCCGGAAAGGGCATGGGGCCCCAGCGCCCGACCCACCGACCGACCCCCGCGCGTGGCGGCCGTGCCCCTCACGTCCCCACGTGCACCCCGTCCACGATCTCGCTGCACCCCAGGTGGTCCAGCGCGATCTCCAGCGCATGCATGTAGCTCTGCGCGCAGTACCCGTGCGCCACCCCGATGCGCTGGCCGATGTCCGGCGGCAGGCACGCTTCGGGGCTACGGGTGTCATCGTCGTGCACTTCCACATAGGCATTGCGCAGGTACGGCAGCAGCTGTTGAAGACGCAGGCTGCCCACGCACGCACCCGGGTCCAGCAGGGTCACCTCGCCACGGCTGTGGTCGGCCACGCGCAGTGCATCCAGCAGTTCCTGTTCGGACCCGCATGCGCGGATGGCCACCGTGGTGCCCGCATCGATCGCACGGTGCACCAGCGATTTCAGGACCGGTGCCGGCAACGGCTGCGCGGTGCGGATCAGCGCGCCGGCCGCCTCCGGACCACGGATGATGAAGATCGACATGGCTCAGGCCTCCGCCGTCAGGCGACGCGCGGCGATCGCCAGCGACAGCCGGCACGCATCGTCGCGGCCGCTGCTGCACACCACCCGCGCCGTCGGCGCGTGCTGCGGGTGCAGGTGCTCGTCCAGCGCGTCGTCGTCGTTACTGGCCATCTCGATGTAGGGCGCCGGCAGCGCCTCCAGCGCCGTGCGCAGCGCCTGCCCATAGCGCGCCCATTGCGGCGCATCGACCGCCGTGGTGGCGATCAGCACCAGCGCCGGGCGGCTGCGTTGCGCGCGCTGCAGGCAGCGCACCAGCGCCGGCAGGGAATCGCAGTCGCGGCAGGCCACGCGGTGCCCGGCCACCCGGGCAGGCAGCGGCATGGCGTCCGGTGCCGCGCCAGGCGGCGAGTGCCGGATCATCAGGATGGTCATGCAACACCTCGTTCAAGCGCCTTGCGGCGCGGTGGTGCCACGATGCGACCGGAGCGCGTAAAACCGCCATGCCCGCGGTGCCTGCAGCGCATAAATTCCGCGTAGCTTCTAGGCCCGTGGCCGGGGAACTTGGCAGGCCCCGCCACGGTCATAGCCCCACACCCCGAGAGAGCCTGGCCATGGATATGCCCGCTACCGAACCCACCGCCGCACCCTCCAACCGCATCGTGCACTGGCTGAAGAAGGAAGCACTGCCGCTGGCCGTGATGCTGGGCCTGCTGTTGGCCGCGCGCGACTCGCTGGCCAACCATTACCAGGTGCCCAGCGGTTCGATGCAGCACACCCTGATGCCGGGCGACCGGGTCGTGGTGGACATGCGCGCCTATGGCCTGCGCCTGCCGTTCACCTCGGTGGAGCTGCTGCACACCGGCCAGCCACAGCGCGGCGACGTGGCGGTGTTCGACTCCCCCGTGGACGGCATCCGCCTGATCAAGCGAATTGCCGCGGTGGGCGGCGACCGGGTCGAGCTGCATGACGGCCACCTCAGCATCAATGGTCGGCCGCTGGCAGACGCCACCCAAGGTGAGGTCGAGGACTTCGGCCAGCACGTGGCCCAGCTCGATCTGGGCCAGGGTGGCGGGCCGGACATCACCGGCCTGACCGTGCCGGATGGCAAGGTGCTGATGCTGGGCGACCACCGCGGCAACAGCGCCGATGGCCGCTTCTTCGGGCTGGTCCAGGCCAGCGCCTTGTACGGCAAGGCCTCGCACGTCTACTACCGACGAGGGGACGGCCTGACCTGGCAGGCGCTGTAACCATGGTCGCGATCTGAATCGATATGTATAACGTCTCGATGCAGACATTCCAGGTTATGGATCGACCTGCCGACGCTGCCTATCCTGAGCGCTGACTTCTCGTCCGGGCCCGCGCAGGCGGGCTTTATCCGCATGAATGGCGACACCGCAGCGGTTCCCGACCGCAGCTCCCCAGCCCCCACGGCGGGAGCGGCAGACCAGATCCAGCAGGGCACGCCCGCGTTCCGGCGCACGGCGGCCGCGCTGTTCCTGGCCGGGTTCTCCACCTTCGGCCTGCTCTACACGGTGCAGCCGCTGCTGCCCGAGTTCAGCCGGCACTTCGGCGTCTCGGCGGCCAACAGCGCGCTGACCCTGTCGCTCAGCACCGGCCTGCTGGCGGTGTCGATGCTGATCGCCGGGCTGATCTCCGACCGCATCGGCCGCCGCGGCGTGATGGTGGCGGCGCTGTTGGTCTCCAGCGTGTTGTCGGTCGCCACCGCGATGGCCACCGACTGGTCCACCCTGCTGGTGCTGCGCACGCTGCTGGGCATCGCGCTGAGCGGCGTGCCGGCAGTGGGCATGACCTACCTGGCCGAAGAAATGGACAGCCGCGCGTTGGGTCTGGCGATGGGCCTGTACATCGGCGGCAACGCCATTGGCGGCATGAGCGGCCGGCTGATCGCGGGCATCGTGGCCGACCACTGGGGCTGGCGCTGGGGCATCGGCGTGGTCTCGTTGATCGCGCTGTTCAGCACCGTGCTGCTGTGGATCCAGCTGCCGCCGTCGCGCCATTTCCAGCAGCGCCGCAGCGGCCTGCGCGAACTGCCCGCGCGCTGGGGCCGCCTGTTCGCCGACCCCGGCCTGCCGTGGCTGTTTGCCACCGCCTTCGTGCTGATGGGCGTGTTCGTCACCCTCTACAACTACCTCGGCTACCACCTGCTCGCACCGCCGTACCGGCTGAGCCAGACCGTGGTCGGCCTGATCTTCAGCGTGTACCTGGTCGGCACCTTCAGCTCGGCATGGATGGGGCAGCAGGCCACCCGGCATGGCCGCAGCCGCGTGCTGGCCATCTGCTACGGGCTGATCGCGCTGGGCATCGTGCTGCTGGCACTGCCATGGCTGGGCTGCATGGCGGCCGGCATCGCGTTGGTCACCTTCGGTTTCTTCGGCGGGCACTCGGTGGCCAGCAGCTGGGTCGGCAGCCGGGCCGGCACGCTGCGCGCCGAAGCGTCGGCGCTGTACCTGTTCGCCTATTACCTGGGGTCCAGCGTGGCCGGCGTGATCGGCGGCGTGTTCTACACCCACTGGGACTGGCTGGGCGTGTGCGGTTTCGTCGGCGTGCTGACAGTGACCGGCGGCGTGATCGCCTGGCGGCTGGGGCAACGTGTGCAACCGGCGGGCGCCGCGCTGGCGGTGAGCCGCTGACGGCCGCGTCGTCCAGACCGCCTAGCCGGCATCCACGACGCGGCGCTCCTCCAGCAGCACAACGTCTTCGGCCAGGACGTGGAACGCCACATTCTCCGCCATGAATTGAATGCTGAAGTGGCGCAGCGACGGTGGCGTATGGGACGAGATCGACTGCCATGCCGCCAGGCTGCCTGCGACCCAGTCGGACTGGGTGAATTCGGTCAGCTCACCCAGCGTGTAGCGCCCTGATCCTGCGTCGAAGGCGAACAGCGTGCTGCCCGGAAACGGCTGTTTGATCAGCGACCGAACGCGGCTGAAGCGTATCTCGCGTGTCAGCAGCGTCATCGCCTCATCCCGCTCATCGTCCGGCGCTTCTCTCTCGTAGGCCACCTCAAGGACGACATCCAGGCCTTCGGAGCGGAAGGACACCGTCGATTCGCCATACCCGGGCAGCCACTCGTAGGGATTGAAGATGGAACGTGGTGCACCGATCAACATGGCTGTCCTTGTATGGGATGTGTCTCTTCCACTGCTTGCCCCGCCCGTGCTCAACCGTGGGCCTGGCCCTGCAGCAGCTGGGTGAAATGGGCGATCAGCGGCGAGGCGGTGCCGCGTCGGCAGGCCACGTGCACTTCCGAACTGGCGGCGCGGTCGCTGAGCGCCACGAAGCGTGCGCCGTCCACCTGGATGTGGCTGCACGAGGCGGGCAGCACGGTGACCCCGAGGCCGGAGGCGGCCAGGCTGATCAGCGTCGAGGCCTCGCCGGCCTCCTGGATGATGCGGGGGGTGAAGCCTGCGCTGCGGCACAACGCGATGAAGTGATCGTGGATCCCGGCACCGACCTCGCGCAGGAATCCTACGAACGGTTCGTGTGCGAACAATCGCAGCGCCACCGACGCGTCAGCCGGCAGCGCCCGCACCAGCGGATGCTGGTCGTGCACCACCAGCGCCAGCGGATCGCTGAACAGCTTGCGCGACATCAATGGCGCCGGCAAAGCACGTTTGCGGATCAGCCCGACGTCCAGCTCGCCGGCCATCAACGCATCGATCTGCTGCAGGGTGTTCATCTCGCGCAGCTTCAACTGCACCTGTGGAAACTGCTGGCGGTAGGCAAAGATCGCGCGCGGAATCTGCGTGGAAAGCGGCGTGGCGCGGGTCAGCCCGATGCGCAGCTCGCCGGTTTCGCCGCGCTGCGCGCGCTGGGTCAGGTCGACGGCCTTGTCCATGCGTTCGAGCACCGCCGTGGCCTGTTCCTGCAGCACGCGGCCGGCTTCGGTCAGCTCCACGCGGCGGTTCGCGCGCAGGAACAAGCGTGCGCCGAGCAGTGTTTCCAGCTGGCGGATCTGCTGGCTGAGCGGCGGCTGCGACATGCCCAGGCGTTCGGCCGCGCGGCCGAAATGCAGGGTGTCGGCGACGGCCAGGAAATAGCGCAGGTGGCGCAGTTCGATCGACATGGCAGGGCAGGCGTCAGCGCTCGGAATGACCGCTTTCATCATAGCTGCGCGGATTGAACAGGTCCGGCTGGATCAGCTCGATGAAGGCACGCGCCTGGGGCGACAGGAAACGCCCGCGGCGCACGATCACCCCGTAGCTGCGCTCGGGGAACCAGGCACTCATCGAGCGCGTCACCAGCCGGTCGCGGTCGGCATCGTTGAGGCACAGCGCCGGCACGATCGAGATGCCCATGCCCATCGCCACGTACTGCTTGATCACTTCCCAGCCGCCCACTTCCAGCGCCACGGTGTAGGGCAGGCGGTGGCGCTGGAACACCTGGTCGACCAGCCGGTAGGTGATCTGGCGCTTGGGGGGCAGTACCAGGGGGTGTTGGGAGATCGCTTCCAGACTGAGCTCGCCGCGCGCCAGCGCATGCCCGGGTGGGGCGATCAACACCTGCTCGAAGCGATAGGCCGGGGCGTAGCTGAGGTCGGCCGGCACGTCGGTCATCGAACCCACCGCCAGGTCAGCCGCGTCGCTGCGCAGCAGGTCGGTGCCGTCGGCGCTGATCGCGTTGTGCAGGGTCAGGCGCACGTCCGGGTGGCGTTGGCGGAAGCGCTCCACGATGCGCGGCAGCAGGTACAGGATGGTCGAGCTGTTGGCGGCGATGTTGAGCTCGCCGGCATCCAGGCCCTTCACCTTGTCGCGGAAGCTGGCCTCCAGCCCGTCCAGGTTCTCCACCAGCGGCAAGGCCATCTCGAACAGCAGCTGGCCCTCGCGGCTGGGCACCAGGCGGCGCCCGCTGCGCTCGAACAGATCCACGCCCAGTTCGCGCTCCAGCGCCTGCAACTGCTGGCTGATGGCCGGCTGGCTGACAAACAGTGCCTCAGCCGCCCGTGAGACAGACCCCAGGCGCACCGTCTGGCAGAACGCCCGCAGCGGCTTGAGCCGGTCAGACTTGTAGGAAAAACGGGGACTTGGCGCGGGCGGTGTGGGCATGGCGTCACGAGTATAAGCACAACTTATGTAAAGCATTGCTATAACTGTTTTGTCATATACGGTACGGCGGCGCACGGTGGGGCCTACCGCAATGCAGGAGCCCGCCATGTCCGCCGTCGCCGCTTTCGCCACTGCCCAGCCCACGCCCGCCGATGCCCCGGCCACCCCCGGGATCGCGCTGACCACCCAGCTTGCCGGCCAGTCCGCGCTGCTGCCGGCGGGGGTACTGGCCTTGCTGGTGTCGCTGCACCGCGCCGTGGAGCCCGAACGCCAGCGCCGGCTGCAGGCCCGGGTGGCCCGCCAGGCCTTCTTCGATGGCGGCGGGGTGCCGGACTTCCGCGCCGACACCGCACACATCCGCAGCGAAGACTGGCGCGTGGCACCGCTGCCGGACGCGCTGCAGGACCGCCGCGTGGAGATCACCGGGCCGACCGACCCGAAGATGGTCATCAACGCGCTGAACTCCGGTGCCAAGGTGTTCATGGCCGACTTCGAGGATTCCACCGCCCCGGCCTGGGCCAACCTGCTGGCCGGCCAGCAGGCGCTGATCGGCGCGGTGCGCGGCGACCTCACCCACACCGGCCCGTCGGTGGAGGGCAAGCCGGGCAAGCAGTACACGCTGCGCCCGTTCAACGAACAGGCGGTGCTGATCGTGCGGCCGCGTGGCTGGCACCTGGACGAAAAGCACGTGCGCATCGACGGCCAGGCCATCGCCGGCGGGCTGTTCGACGCGGCGGTGTTCGCCTTCCACAACGCCCGCACGCTGATGTGCAAGCAGCGCGGCCCGTACTTCTACCTGCCCAAGCTGCAGTCGATGGAAGAAGCGGCGCTGTGGGAAACCGCGCTGTCGCACATCGAAGGCATGCTCGGCCTGCCGCATGGCCAGATCAAGGTCACCGTGCTGATCGAGACGCTGCCGGCGGCGTTCGAGATGGATGAAATCCTGCACGCATTGCGCGACCGCATCGTCGGCCTGAACTGCGGCCGCTGGGACTACATTTTTTCCTACATCAAAACCTTCCGCCAGCACGCCGACAAGGTGCTGCCCGAGCGCGGCCAGGTGACCATGACCCAGCCGTTCCTGAAGGCCTATTCGGAACTGCTGATCCGCACCTGCCACCGCCGTGGCGCGCATGCCATGGGCGGCATGGCCGCGCAGATCCCGATCAACCACGATGCCGCCGCCAACGAACAGGCGATGGCGCGGGTGCGTGCCGACAAGCTGCGCGAAGTGACCGCCGGGCACGACGGCACCTGGGTGGCGCACCCGGCGCTGATTCCGATTGCCCAGGCGATCTTCGACGCGCACATGCCCACGCCGAACCAGCACCACGTGCTGCGCAATGACGTGCAGGTGGGCCGCGACGCACTGATCGCCGCCCCCACCGGCACCATCACCCGCGCCGGCTTCGAGGGCAATGTGGAAGTCTGCGTGCGCTACCTGGCCGCCTGGCTGGACGGCAACGGCTGCGTGCCCATCCACCACCTGATGGAAGACGCGGCCACCGCCGAAATCAGCCGCAGCCAGCTGTGGCAGTGGCTGCACACCCCCGGCCAGCACCTGGACGACGGCACCGCCATCGACCTGGCGCTGCTCGATGCCACCCTGGCGCAGCTGCCCACCCGGCTCGGCGACACCCGCGCGCTGCCCGGCAGCGCCCGCCTGCCCGAGTCCATCGCACTGCTGGCCGAACTCAGCCGCCGCGACACCCTGACCGACTTCCTGACCCTGCCAGCCTACGACCGCCTCGCCTGATTCCGCTGCCCTGCACCCCGCCAGCCGGGCAGAGCCCGGCTCTACGCCCAAACACCCCGTAGAGCGGGGCTCTGCCCCGCTGCCCGGTCCCGGCCAGACCAAACGCCCGTAGAGCGGGGCTCTGCCCCGCTGCCCTGCCCCGGCCAGCCCAAACACCCGTAGAGCGGGGCTCTGCCCCGCTGCCCGGCACCCCGCCAGCCCAAACACCCGTAGAGCGGGGCTCTGCCCCGCTGCCCTTCCCACCCCAGCCCGGCGCCGCCCGGCGTCCCGCATTCCCTTCCTGGAGAACCGACATGAGCACCCTGCAGACCGCCGAACAGATCCAGCACGCATGGAACACCGACCCGCGCTGGGCCGGGATCACCCGCAACTACACCGCCGCCGACGTGGTGCGCCTGCGCGGCACCGTGCACGTGGAGCATTCGCTGGCGCGGCTGGGTGCCGAAAAGCTGTGGACCTACCTGCAGGAAAAAGACTTCGTCAACGCACTCGGCGCGCTGACCGGCAACCAGGCCATGCAGCAGGTGAAGGCCGGCTTGAACGCCATCTACCTGTCCGGCTGGCAGGTGGCCGCCGACGCCAACCTGGCCGGCCAGATGTACCCGGACCAGTCGCTGTACCCGGCCGACTCGGTGCCGGCGGTGGTCAAGCGCATCAACAACACGCTGCTGCGTGCCGACCAGCTGCACCACGCCGAAGGCAAGGACGACATCGACTTCCTGCAGCCGATCGTGGCCGATGCCGAAGCCGGCTTCGGCGGCGTGCTCAACGCCTTCGAGCTGATGAAGGCGATGATCGAAGCCGGCGCGGCGGGCGTGCACTTTGAGGACCAGCTGGCCTCGGTGAAGAAGTGCGGGCACATGGGCGGCAAGGTGCTGGTGCCCACCCGCGAGGCCATCGAGAAGCTCAACGCCGCGCGCCTGGCCGCCGACGTGATGGGCGTGCCCACCCTGCTGGTGGCGCGTACCGATGCCGAAGCCGCCGACCTGCTGACCAGCGACGTGGATGGCAACGACCAGCCGTTCACCACCGGCGAGCGGACCGTGGAAGGCTTCTACAAGACCCGCAACGGCCTGGACCAGGCGATCAGCCGCGGCCTGGCCTACGCCCCCTACGCTGACCTGATCTGGTGTGAAACCGGCAAGCCGGACCTGGAGTTCGCCCGCCAGTTTGCCGAAGCCATCCATGCCAAGTTCCCGGGCAAGCTGCTGGCCTACAACTGCTCGCCCAGCTTCAACTGGAAGAAGAACCTGGACGACGCCACCATCGCGACCTTCCAGAAGGAAATTGCCAAGTACGGCTACAAGTTCCAGTTCATCACCCTGGCCGGGTTCCATGCCCTGAACTACTCCATGTTCAACCTGGCCCATGGCTACGCCCGCCGCCAGATGAGCGCCTTCGTGGAGCTGCAGGAGGCCGAGTTCGCCGCCGCCGACCGCGGCTTCACGGCGGTCAAGCACCAGCGCGAGGTCGGCACCGGCTACTTCGACGCGGTCACCCAGGCGATCCAGCAGGGCCAGTCCTCGACCACCGCCCTGAGCGGCTCGACCGAGGAAGAGCAGTTCAACGCCGAACGGGCAGCCTGACGATCACCAAGGGCGGCCAAGGAAGGCCGGGGCGACGGGCGGTCGGGGGACCGCCCGTCGTGTCTTTGCATATGGGGAGCTGTCCGGTGCTTGGGAATACCGTCGAATGCGGTCATGGGGAGCTTATGCACACAGAAGCGGGATCCAGCTTGGGATCTTCCTCATAGCGGTAGCTTTCAGGATTGAAGCTGAGTTTGATCCTTTGCGGCGGGTCTTCCTCGTGTCCGGACGCTGCACATCCACGCGTGGCAGTCAGATCTGGCCACGGTTCCGTGATGACGACTGGCGCGATGACATCCTTGAACTGTCCCTCAAGCACGTTGATGGCCGTGCCATCCCCGCATTGCACGAATCCAAGGTAGTGGACTACGTCGACGTCACCGTAGTTAGAGCCGAAATGCTTCACAAGTTGGTCTGGGCGACCGTCGGCATTGAGATCTGGCTTGCCAGCGCTGTAGGTTTGACCAACGGTCAGGCTGTAGATGCACTCACCATCCACTCCGGGTGGGCAAGCGCTGATCGTTTCATGGCCTTGCGGAGATGCCCTAATCACAACCAGGTCGTCAACCGCTGTATTCGCGCAACGCTCTTGCAACGTTTGCGTGTGTGCAGCAGCGAAGCATGTGCCGACTGACAGGAGAAAGGGGAGAAATGGAAAAAGTGCTCGCGCCATGGATCAAACTCCGTGGTATCGATCTGCAGACTGTTGAGCGTGTCCGCAATCCACCACGTTCATTACTACAATTGAGTGTCCGATCACGCGCTTCAGTGCGAGCCTCGATCGCCTGGACCAGACTCAAATAGTCCCCTGCACTCTGCTTCCACTGCGGAGCGTTCTCCATTGAGAACAACCTTCTTGTTTTCGTGGATGTCCCAAACGCCAAGCGTCGCCTGAGCACTGCAATCCGGGTTGCCATCGACCGCGACGTATCTTCCATCGCTTGAGATCAACGGAAATGGACCAGCCTCCTCGTCATAGAAGAAGGCGTTCTCGCGCAGCGCTGAGATAGACAGCGTGTCTATGTATGCGCCCGGCAATGAAACCAGGTTCGTAGTAGATCCAAGGTGCGCAACCACTGCCAGATATGAAGCCGGTTGAACATCAACAAGCACCATCCCGACGTACACATTGCCCGGAATACTCACATCAGCTAGTGCACCCATCTCTGCTGGAACATCGATTGGATGAAGGACTTGGTTGCCACAATGGACCAAGGTGCTCTTTGGAACGTAAGCGCCCGCGGAGACCAGGATGGCGCTGCCGTCCGATGAAAATCTGGCTGGCGTTGCACCCGTTGCGATTGTGCAAGACTGATGTGTCGTCGCATCCACCAACAAAATACTCTTGCCATCATGGGAGATGGAAATGGCTTCATTGACGCGGCCAACGTCGGTGTTTGGCAAGGCCGCTGAACACGATGTGGCGAGAGTCGAGAGGAGGCCAATCAGCAGGGAATTCATGGTATTCACAGTAGAGTGAGCTTGGCTAATCGTGTCGCGTCAAGACGTCGCTCATGTGCGATACCTCCGCCGTTGATCGCGCGAGTCACCGCCAGTGACGTCCTTCTCTCAAGCCAGCTGGCGCTGCTCGGCAAACGCGGTGATGCCGTCGAGTGCTTCGGCCACGTCGGCGAAAAGCCCCAGTCGCTCACGCGGTACTGGGTAGTGATGGCCCGGGCGGGCAGGGCCAACTGTACGTCGAAGCGGAACACCGCCTGCGGGTAGTCGCCGAAGATCTGCTCGCAGATGGTGCGGGTGTCCAGCTCCTGGAAGATCACCGCGTTGCGGCGCAGCTCCAGCAGGGCTGTCCACGACTCCAGGGTGAGCCGGTGTCGGGCCAGGCCGACGTCGCTGCCCAGCTGGGCCACCTCGGGCAACAGGCCATGCCACTGACGCAGGCGGCCGTCGGCTTGCCGCGGTTGCAGGGTCAGCGGCTGCTCCAGCCACGGGTCCATGTCCAGGAACGCATCGGTGGACAGGCAGTCGATCTCGAAGCGGGTGCTGCCGCAGACCGCTTCCTGGCCCTCGAAGCGTTCGACCACCAGGTCGGGGGCGGGCCCCTGCAACTGGATCAGGCGCGCCTGTTGGGAAGGAGCGGCAAGCGCGGCCACGGCCGCAGTGCCGGAGATATCCATATCGCGACATTCCGTAGTGCAGGAAATCGAGCCTACGGACAAGGCTCCAGCCCAGCCATCGGGGAATCCTGACCCGCCCATGCAAACGGCCTGCCAGAATCAAATACGTCAATAAAATCAAAAACATAAATCTAAATGAAGTGGCAAAATTCAGAAGGGTTTCAGCGATCGAGTACTCCGCGAACGCCCACAGACGCCCTTCCGGCGCAGACGGTTGTCACCCGGATGGTGGCCGCTGGCAGGCCGGGATCGCGTCATGAAGGAGGATGTGCCGGGCCGGCCGGAAAATTTCGGCGCCCGTGCGCTGAAATGGGATGAGGCGCACACTTTTTAGGGGTGCTATTCTCCTCGGCTCACCGGGGGAACGCTGGGAAGCGGGTGCACGGGATGACCGGCAAGGTTGCGGCGATTGTGTGCGAACAGGAACCAGGCATCGCCGAGACCGCGATGGCTGAGATCGTGCACGCCATCCTGAGCAACGCCGAGTTCGCGCTGTTCGCCGAATTCGGCAAACAGCAATGCCTGACCAAAGGTGACCTGCTGTTCCAGCGCGGTCAAGCCGGCGACACCATGTATGTGGTCGTGAGCGGCAGCATCGAGCTGGATTTCGGCGACGACCTGGTGGTGAAGTCGCTCGGCCCCAACGAATTCTTCGGCGAACTGGGCCTGTTGATCGGCGACCATCCGCGCAGCGCCGACGCGCGCGCGGTAACCGACAGCGTGGTGCTGGAACTGGGCAACGCCGATTTCCAGCGCCTGGTCGACCGTGACCCGGGCCTGGTGGCCTATTTCCTGCGCCGTACCATCATGCGCGTGGTCAGCAACGAACAGGTCCTGATCCGCCAGCTGCGGCGGCGCAACCACGACCTGGAAACCGCGCTGGACAACCTGTACGTCACCACCCACCAGCTGACCCACACCCGCGAACTGGTGCGGACCGACGAGCTCACCGGCCTGCACAACCGGCGTGGCTTGGCCCTGTACCTGCAGGACTGCCGCAACCATGCCGACGGCGCGCCGCAGGGCCTGCTGCTGATCGACTGCGACCACTTCAAGCAGGTCAACGACGAGCACGGCCACCAGGCCGGCGACAGGGTCCTGCAGAGCGTGGCCAACATCCTGCGCTCGGTGGCCACCGAAGCGGACCTGGCCTGCCGGCTGGGGGGCGACGAGTTCTGCCTGCTGCTGCGCACGGCCAACGCCGACAGCCTGCAGCACGCGGCCGAATTCATCCTAAGCGCGGTGCACGGCCTCATGGACCGCGCCCACGGCGTGCCGCACGTCTGCCCGGTCAGCATCGGGGTGCGCCTGCTGGAGTCCCACACCGACTGGAGCGAGTGGTACGCTCGCGCCGACAACGCGCTGTACCAGGCCAAGCGCCTGGGCGGCAACCGGCTGCACTGGTCGCGTGCCGCGACCGCATCACCCTGATCGGGGGAAGATCGGCATGAACGGCGACAACGGAGCGTCGACCCAGGCCCCTCAGATGCGGGCGCTGTTGTTCACCGATCTATGCGACTCGATGGTCCTGGTGGAGCGCATCGGTGACGCGGCGGCGGCTGAACTGTTCCAGCATCACGACCGATTGGTGTTGGGGTTGCAGCAACTGTGGAACGGGCATCAGATTGACCGTTCTGACGGCCTGTTTCTGTTGTTTGATCGTGCGATCGACGCATTGGGGTTCGCGCTGGATTACCAGCGGGGCCTGCAGGCGATCGGCGAGGAGCGAGGGATCGTTCTGCGTGCCCGCGCCGGATTGCATGTTGGCGAGGTCTTGACCTGGGAAAACAGCCCCGAGGCGATCAAGGCAGGCGCCAAGTCCGTGGAGGTGGAAGGCCTGGCCAAGCCCATGGCCGCGCGTCTGATGACCCTGGCCAGGCCCGGGCAGCTCCTGCTGTCGGCCGGCGCCGAGTCGTTGACCCACCGGGCCGCGGGCGAGCTGGGCGAACGGGGCACGCGCCTGGTGTGGAAATCGCATGGTCGCTGGCGATTCAAGGGCATACCGACCCGGCAGGAAGTGTTCGAGGTGGGCGAAATCGGATCGGCCCCGCTGCGAATGCCACGCGGAAACGCAAAGGCCCGCCGCGACATACCGCTCTGGCGCCAGCCGACGGCCCTTGCCGCGGAGGCGGCATTGGCGCTGGTGGTAGGCATCTGTGCCTGGATGCTGCTGCGCCCCGAACCGGCCATCGCGTTCGCCGAGCGGGACTGGGTCGTGGTGGGCAAGCTTGAGAATCTGAGCAACAACGTGATGCTCGATGACGCGCTCGACCAGGCGTTCCGGATCAGCCTGGAGCAGTCGCGTTACGTTAACGTCGTCAGTGACGACCGCATTTCTCGCATTCTGGAGATGATGCGCAAGTCGCCTGAAACCGATCCATTGGACAGAAGCAATGCCACCACCGTCGCGGTGCGATCCGGTGCGCGGCTGGTGTTGCTGCCCGTGGTGGCGACCGTCGGGGGGCGCACCCGGTTCTCCGTGGAGGTGGTGGATCCGCAGACACGACAGACGCTGGCCGTCCGGTCATCGCTGGCCAGGAAAGGCGCCGTCCTCAATGCGATCGATGACGTGTCGCGCCAGCTGCGTGATGATCTGGGCGAGGAAGTGGCCGTCATCGAACGCAACAGCCAACCCCTGCCCGAGGTCACCACGAGCAGCCTCGACGCGCTGCGCGCGTATGCACTGGGACAACGCCGTTATGCGCGGGGCGACTACAAGGGCGCGCTGGCGTTTTACCAGCAGGCAACACAGATCGACGACGCCTTCGCCCTGGCGTGGCTGGGGCAGACCCGGGCGCATTTCTCCAGCGCCGACTTCGCCAGTGCGGCCAAGGCCCTGGTGCAGGCACAGCAGCGTTCCAGCCATCTTGCCAGCCGCGAGGAAATCTACGTCCGCAACTGGGCACTGCAGATCACCGACCCGGGCCGCGCCACCGACGGTTGGGTGCGCATGGCCGAGCTCTACCCGGACTACCTGCCGGCCACTTACAACGCCGCACTCAATCTGTTCGTGGAGAACCGGTTCAACGAAGCACTTCCGCTGGCACATCGCGTCAGTGAGAGTCACGTCGACCTGCCTGCCGTGGCCCTGGATCAGTACGGACGCATCCTGCTGGCGTTGGGGCAATACGACGCAGCCGACGTTGCGGCCGGCAAGGCGGCCGCTACGGGCTGGGAGGGCGCACTGATGCGGCAGGCGACGGTGGCAGCCGCCAGGCGTGACTATCCGCGCGCGGCCGTTCTGCTTGACCGCGTCACCGCAGGGAATTTCCACGCAGATGTGTTCCGCGCCTCGGTCGCACTGGACCAGGGCGATGCGGACTCGGCGGTGCGCCTGGCCCAGCGGGGAATGACGCGTAGCGGCACAAAAACCGGTGTGGACCGTTACAACTTCTACGTGCCGCTCGCCGTGGCGCACATGCAGGCCGGTCGGCGCGCATCCGCGCTGGCGCTGTTGCGTGAAGCGTCACGAGCGCCCTTGGACGACATCGCCAACATACCGCCGGTGGATCTCATCGACCGGATCGTCACCACCCAAGCTGCCGCGCTGGTCGCCTTGAGGCTCGGCGATCGCCAGCTCGCCAAAGCGGTCCCCGAGCGCATTGCGCTGTTGAAAGGGGTGCCACCCAGCCGGTTGGTCGATGAAATGAACGCGGTGTTGGCCGCCGAGCGCCTGCGTCTCGACGGGCGACCAAAGGACGCCTTGCATCACCTTGCGCCTTACATCGGTGAGCAGTCGCGTCTGCAGGTACGGGTATCGGCGCTGCAGGCCGCCCGGGATGCCGGCGATACCCTCGGCGTCGCTCAACACGCCACCTGGCTGCGCGACAAGGCGGGACTCGCCTACGCCGAGGTGGAATGCAGCTACTGCCTGCAGGCACTCAACGTGCTGGACGTGCGCAGGATAGCGGGCGATCCCGCAACGCTGCCGCCAGCGGCAGCGCGCGGAAGGCCGTGATCGACAGGACCATCAGCGCAGTGTGCGCGGACCGCCATGGCCGTGTTCGAGCATCGGAACCGTGTACGCGGTGCCACAGGTGAGCATGGCCACGATCTGCTCCTCGGCGGCCGCGATGGCTTCCTTGTCGGCCAACTGCACGTTGGCGCAGCAGAGCGTGACGAATTCTGCCAGCGACGTTTGATCTTCCGGGACATGGCCCGCAGCGATCAGGGCCGCTTCGGTCGCGGTGGCAAACTGCTGGCGGAATGCATCATCAGTGGCCAACAGGTGAACCAGGTGCCGGGCGACGGAGGGTTCGAGCTTCAACGAGGGCATGGCGGATCCTTGGATGGTCGGGACGATGTGCTGGTTTCGGCCCAGCCCGGCACATCTTGAGGCATCTGGAGCAGTCGCCATCAAGTTGTGGGCGGATGGATCGATATGGTGGAACACGAACGGGTTGCCGAAGGGGAACAGCAGATGCAGGTCAGGCGGTGTGCGGTACTGGTGCTGGAACCACGGGAAACCATCGAGTTCCGTCTTGAAAGCCTTCTACAGGGAGGTGACGGGCTGGTACGTGACCTGGCGTGGTACGCCCTGGCACCCCACCTGGACGCGCCGGTCAGGGTCGACGGCCGCGCCCAGGCGTGGTTGGGCAGCCTGAGTCCCAGTCGCTGGCACGCACTGGAGGAAGGAAGTGCCGAGGCCATGCTGGCTGCCCCACTGCTGGCGGCCGGTCTGGTGATCGCCCAGGACCCGGCTGACCCGGTGCACGCCGCGCGTGACGCGCGGCTCCGTCAGGCCCATTGGCATCCCCTTGCTGCGGTGCTGCATGCATTCTCGCGCTGGGACGGCGTGGACGCGGTGCGGAACATGAAGGAGTCCGAGACCGAAACGGCGGTCCAGATGCGTCGCACGTTAGGTGCTCCACCCGCAGAGTGCGCCCGAATCGAGGGGAGCGGCCCACCCCAGCAACTGCCCCGGTCACCCAGCGGCCGCTTCGACGACCTGTTGGCACGGCGTGTCACCTGCCGGAACTTCGACACCGGGCAGCCGTTGCCGCTGGCGCTGTTCGCCCAGGTTCTGCAGCGGACCTTCGGCAGCACCGCGCAGCAGCGCGTCGGCGAGGATCTCGTCTTCCTCAAGAAGAACGTGCCCTCGGGGGGCGGACTGCATCCGATCGAGGCCTACCTGCTGGTACAGCATGTCGAAGGCGTCGCACCCGGGATCTACCACTACCAGAGTGACAGCCACCAGATCGCGCCGGTCGGTGCGGACGCCGTGCTGGATCGCGACTTTGTCATGGAGGCCGTGGGGCAGCAGCATTGGTTCGCCGATGCGCACGTGCTGGTGGTGCTGGCGCCCCGGTTCAATCGCACCTTCTGGAAGTATCGCCAACATGCCAAGAGCTACCGCGTGGTGGCCATGGAAGCCGGCCACCTTTCCCAGACGCTTTACCTGGCCGCGACCGATGCCGGGTTGGGCGCTTTCATTACGGGCGCCATCAACGAAAAACACCTCGAACGCGCGCTCAGGCTCGATACCATCGCCGAAGGCGTGCTCGCTGTCTGCGGCTTCGGCTGGCGTGCCGCACAGATGACCACCACCGAACTCGACCCGGCGGGGGTCATCTGGCAAGCGGCGACCTGATCGCCGCCATCGCGAGGTCAGCAGGCGGAACTCAGGCCCCGTCCGCCTCGAAATCCACCAGCACCGCCCCATCGCCCACCTGGTCCCCGGCCTTGACCCGGTAGCCCTGCACCACGCCATCGGCGGGTGCCTGCAGGGTGTGTTCCATCTTCATCGCCTCCAGCACCAGCAGCGGCGCACCGCGCTTGACCTTCGTACCCGGCGTCACCACCGTGGCGACGATGCGGCCGGGCATCGGTGCCAGCAGGCTGCCGGCATCGGCCACGGCCTGGTCGGCTTCGCTGACCGGGTCGTGCAGGGTGAAGCGCTGGGCGCCATCGCTGCCGAACAGGTACACCTCGTTGCCGTCGCGGACCACGCGGGCACGGTGCAGGGCATCGCCGGCCTGCACGCGCAGCATGTCGCCGTCGAGCGCGCCGTGGGCGAGCACCCGCGCATCCCCGACGGTCACCGACCAGGTGCCGTCGTGTTCCAGCGCGGTCACCGCCTGCGCGGTGCCGCGGTATTCAAGGCTGATCGCATGCGGGGCGCGCGCGCCCAGACGCCAGCCATCCTGCCGCTGCCACGGCGAATGCGGATCGCGTGCGTCCACGCTGGCGGGCGCCTGGCTGCCGACCGCGGCAATGGCGGCCAGCGCCCACACCGTCGGGCTGCCGCTATCGGCGCTGGGTGCCAGAGCGGCCTGCTCGCGCTCGATCAGCGCCGTATCCAGGTCCGCGTGGGCGAACGAATCGGTCATCACCAGCCGGCGCAGGAACGCCGCATTGGTGGTCACGCCCACTACTTCGCACTCGGCCAGTGCCTGCTGCATGCGGCGCAGGGCCGCGTCGCGGTCCACGTCCCACACGATCAGCTTGGCAATCATCGGGTCGTAGAACGGGGTGATCGCATCGCCCTGTTCGACACCGGCGTCCACGCGCACGTGCGCGCTGTTGGCCGGCAGGCGCAGGTGGCGCAGGGTGCCGGTGGACGGCAGGAAGCCCCGGTCGGCGTCTTCGGCGTACAGGCGCGCTTCCAGCGCATGGCCGCGGATCTGCAGCTGGTCCTGCTGCAGCGGCAGCGGTTCCCCGCTGGCCACGCGCAGCTGCCACTCCACCAGGTCGGTGCCGGTGATGCACTCGGTAACCGGGTGCTCCACCTGCAGGCGGGTGTTCATTTCCATGAAGAAGAAATCGCCGTTGGGGGCGGCAATGAACTCCACCGTGCCGGCGCCCACGTAGTTCACCGCGCGCGCCGCATCCACCGCGGCCTTGCCCATCGCGGCACGACGCTCGGCGGTCATGCCGGGCGCGGGCGCTTCTTCCAGCACCTTCTGGTGGCGGCGCTGCACCGAGCAGTCGCGCTCGAACAGGTACACCACGTTGCCGTGGCTGTCGCCGAACACCTGGATCTCGATATGGCGCGGGCGCTCGACGTACTTCTCCACCAGCACGTGCGCGTTGCCGAACGCGGCCTGCGCCTCGCGCTGGCAGCTGGCCAGGGCCTCGATGAAATCGGCGCTGTCGTCCACGCGGCGCATGCCCTTGCCACCGCCACCGGCGCTGGCCTTGATCAACACCGGGTAGGTGATCGCGTCGGCCTGGGCGCGCAGGAACGGCGGATCCTGGTCATCGCCGTGGTAGCCCGGGGTCAGCGGCACGCCGGCCTGCTGCATCAGCGCCTTGGCCGCGCTCTTGTCGCCCATCGCGCGGATCGCATCGGCCGACGGACCGATGAAGACGATGCCCGCCTCGGCACAGGCCTGGGCGAAACCGGCGTTCTCGGACAGGAACCCGTAACCGGGGTGGATCGCCTGCGCGCCGGTGCGGCGGGCGGCGTCCAGGATGGCGTCGGCGCGCAGGTAGCTCTCGCGGGCCGGCGCCGGGCCGATCGCGATGGCCTCGTCGGCCAGGCGCACGTGGCGCGCGTTGCGGTCGGCATCCGAATACACCGCCACGGTGGCGATGCCCAGGCGCTGGCAGGTAGCGATGACGCGGCAGGCGATTTCGCCGCGGTTGGCAATCAGGATCTTGGTGAACATGGGAGTCTCGTTGCGCGGGCCAATGGCGAAGAAGGGGCGGCACCCAGCGGTGCCGCACGTGCCTTACATGCGGAACACGCCGAAGTCGGTTTTCCGTGCCGGTGCGTTGAGGCTGGCCGACAACGCCAGGCCCAGCACGCGGCGGGTGTCGGCCGGATCGATCACGCCGTCGTCCCACAACCGCGCGCTGGCGTAGTAGGGATGGCCCTGCTGTTCGAACTGGTCGCGGATGGGCGCCTTGAAGCCGTCCTCTTCCTCGGCCGACCACTGCCCGCCCTTGGCCTCGATGCCGTCGCGCTTGACCGTGGCCAGCACGCTGGCAGCCTGCTCGCCGCCCATCACGCCGATGCGCGCGTTCGGCCACATCCACAGGAAGTTGGGCGAATAGGCGCGGCCGCACATGCCGTAGTTGCCGGCGCCGAACGAACCGCCGATGACCACGGTGAACTTGGGCACCTTGGCGCAGGCCACCGCCATCACCAGCTTGGCCCCGTCCTTGGCGATGCCGCCGTGTTCGTACTTGCGGCCCACCATGAACCCGGTGATGTTCTGCAGGAACACCAGCGGAATGCCGCGCTGGGTGCACAGTTCGATGAAGTGCGCGCCCTTCAGCGCGGACTCGGAGAAGAGGATGCCGTTGTTGGCGATGATGCCCACCGGATAGCCATGCAGGTGCGCGAAGCCGGTCACCAGGGTGTTGCCGTAGCGCGGCTTGAACTCGTCAAAGCGCGAGTCGTCGACGAGGCGCATGATCACTTCGCGCACGTCGTACGGCTTGCGCGTGTCGGCGGGGATCACGCCATACAACTCGTTGGCCGGGTAGCGCGGTTCCACCGCGGCCTGCACGGCCAGGGCCGGCTCGGGCTTGCGCCAGTTGAGCTGGGCGATGATCGCGCGGACCCGGGCCAGCGCCTGCAGGTCGTTGTCGGCCATGTGGTCGGCCACGCCGGAGATGCGCGTGTGCACGTCGGCACCGCCCAGTTCTTCGGCTGTCACCACTTCGCCGGTGGCTGCCTTCACCAGTGGCGGACCGCCGAGGAAGATGGTGCCCTGCTCACGCACGATCACCGTTTCATCGCTCATCGCCGGCACATACGCACCGCCGGCGGTGCAGCTGCCCATCACGCAGGCGATCTGCGGGATGCCCTGTGCGGACAGGTTGGCCTGGTTGTAGAAGATCCGGCCGAAATGGTCGCGGTCCGGGAACACCTCGTCCTGCAGTGGCAGGAACGCGCCGCCCGAATCCACCAGGTAGATGCAGGGCAGGCGGTTCTGCTCGGCCACTTCCTGCGCGCGCAGGTGCTTCTTGACCGTCATCGGGTAGTAGGTGCCGCCCTTGACGGTAGCGTCGTTGGCCACGATCACGCACTCCACGCCCGACACCCGGCCGATGCCGGCCACCACGCCCGCGCTGGGGATGGGGTCGCCGTACATGCCGTGTGCGGCCAGCGGCGCGATCTCCAGGAATGCACTGCCCGCATCGAGCAGCGCATCGATGCGATCGCGCACCAACAGCTTGCCGCGTGCGGTGTGCTTGGCACGGGCCGCTTCGCTGCCGCCCAGCGCGGTCTGCGCCAGGGTGGCGCGCAGGTCATCGACCACCGCCTGCAGGGCAGTGCGGTTGGCCTCGAAAACATCACTGCCCGGTTGCAGCTGGCTGCTCAATACGCTCATGGCCTTCCCTTACTTGGTGCGCTGGAACAGTTCGCGACCGATCAGCATGCGGCGGATTTCCGAGGTGCCCGCGCCGATTTCATACAGCTTGGCATCGCGCCACAGCCGCCCGGTCGGGTACTCGTTGATGTAGCCGTTGCCGCCCAGTACCTGGATCGCCTGGCCGGTCAGCCAGGTGGCCTTCTCGGCCGAGTACAGGATCGCACCGGCGGCGTCCTGGCGGGTGGTGCGGCCCTGGTCGCAGGCGCGTGCCACCGCATACACATACGCACGGCAGGCGTTGAGGCCCACGTACATGTCGGCCAGCTTGGCCTGCATCAGCTGGAAGGTGCCGATGGCCTGGCCGAACTGCTTGCGCTCGTGCACGTAGGGCATCACCACGTCCATGGCCGCGGCCATCAGGCCCAGCGGGCCACCGGACAGCACCACGCGCTCGAAATCCAGGCCGGACATCAGCACGTTCACGCCGCCGCCGACCGCGCCGAGCACGTTTTCTTCGGGCACTTCGCAGTCCTCGAACACCAGTTCGCAGGTGTTGGAGCCACGCATGCCCAGCTTGTCCAGCTTCTGCGCGGTGGAGAAGCCCTTCATGCCCTTCTCGACCAGGAACGCGGTGATGCCCTTGGCGCCGGCCTCCACGTCGGTCTTGGCGTAGACCACCAGCACGTCGGCGTCGGGGCCGTTGGTGATCCACATCTTGTTGCCGTTGAGCACGTAGTGGTCGCCGCGCTTGTCGGCGCGAAGCTTCATCGACACCACGTCCGAGCCGGCGCCCGGTTCGCTCATGGCCAGCGCGCCAACCTTCTCGCCGCTGCACAGGCCGGGCAGGAAGCGCTGCTTCTGGTCTTCGTTGCCGTTCTTGCGCAGCTGGTTCACGCACAGGTTGGAGTGCGCGCCGTAGGACAGGCCGATGCCGCCGGAGGCACGCGAAATCTCTTCCATCGCCACCACGTGGGCCAGGTAGCCCATGCCGCTGCCGCCGTATTCTTCTTCCACGGTCAGCCCGAGCAGTCCCTGCTCGCCGAGCTTGCGCCACAGCGCATGCGGGAACAGATTCTCTTCATCGGCCTGGGCGGCCAACGGCGCGATCTCGACCGAGGCAAAATGGGCCACGCTCTGGCGCAGCAGGTCGATCTCTTCACCGAGATCGAAATTCATGGTGGGAACGTGCATGGGGCGACTCCGCAACTGCTGGATGGGCGCGCCGGTTGGGGTGGACGGCACCAGCCGTCCCGCGGGCGATATGGCCCAGCGTAGCGGGGTTCGCGGAAGAAGTGAACACAAATTCAAAAATTGAACATAGAATCAACAAATGGCCTACAAACGCTCAGCACTGATGGAAGAACGCCTGGCAGGCGCCCGTGAACGGATCCTGCTGGCCACCCGTGCGCTGGTGGCCGCCGGCGGCTACCGCAACGCACCGGTCACCGCGGTTGCGGCCGAGGCCGGGGTGTCCACCGGGCTGATCTACCGGCACTTCCCGTCCAAGGCCGAACTGTTCGTCGAGGTGCTCACTGCCGCCGTCGAGCACGAGCTGCGCATCTTCGAGGCGATCGCCGCCGAGCCGCTGCCGGCGCCCGAGCGGCTGCGCCGGGCCATCACCGCCTTCGTGCGGCGCGCGCTGGCCGGCCCCGGGCTGGCCTATGCGTTCATCGCCGAACCGGTCGACCCGGAGGTGGAGGCCGAGCGCATCCGCTGCCGCCGCCTGTTCGGCGACGTGTTCCGCCGCATCGTTGCCGAGGGCATTGAAGCGGGCACGTTCCCGCCGCAGGACACGCACGTGGCGGCGGCCTGCATCGTCGGTGCCTTCACCGAGGCGCTGGTCGGGCCGACCGCGCCCAGCCGTGACGCGCACGGCGACGAAGACCTGCTGGTGGAGTCGATCTGCGTTTTCTGCCTGCGGGCCGCCGGCGCCTGAGCCGGGGCCATGCTGCATTGCGATAGAAAGCGGCGGCTTGCAGAGCCCCGCTGACGCTGGTCATACTCGGGCGACAAGCCGTGGTCCAACGACTACCAGCCAGGGGTAAAGAGAGTGCGGAATTACGACCTCGAGTTCCTGAAACGCTTTTCCATGGTCATCGCATTATTGGTGGCCATCACGCTCGGCCTGATCGTCTTCGCCGCATACCTGCACACCAGCATTCCCGCTGAAGTCTCGCCCATGGCGGCCAAGCGCACCGAACAGCGCATCGCCCCGGCTGGCGCGGTCTATGCCGGCAGCACGGGCGCGGCAGCGCAGGCCGCCGCCAAGGCCGCGGCGCTGGCCAAGGCCGCCTCGCAGGTCGCCTACGGCGGCACCACCGACGGCAAGGTGATCTTCGACAACCTCTGCACCGCCTGCCACACCAACGGTGTGGGCAACGCCCCCACCCTGGACCACAGCCATTGGGATGCGCGCATCGCCCAGGGCAAGGACACCCTCTACAAGCACGCGCTGGAGGGCTACACCGGTCCGGACGGCGGCATCATGCCGCCCAAGGGTGGCAACCCGGCGCTCACCGAAGAGCAGATCCACGTCACCGTCGACTGGATGCTGGCCAACCTCCGGTAGAGCCGACCGTTGGTCGGCTGCCCGTAACGCCCCGTGGACCCCATCGTTGGTCGGCTACCCCGGAGCAGCCGACCAACGGTCGGCTCTACCGACGTCTGCCGACCCTCGTCGTCCGGTGATCCCCGTCGTCCGGTAATCCGACGTCGTCCACCAACCCCGCGCACCCACCGCCCCCGGGCGGTGGCGGCGTTGCATTGCTACCATCGTCGTCGGTCGCTGGCGGGTCATCTTTCGCCCCCACACTTGTATCGCCCCTTTCCGGAGTCGCCCCACCGATGCGTCGTTCCCCGCTTGTGTTCGCCCTTGCGCTGGCCTTGTCCGGCGTAGTCCACGCCGCCCAGCCGCAGCCCGCTACCGCGCCGCAGGCGCGCCCGGCCGCAGCCACCGCGTCGGCCAGCATCACCCTGACCGCGCCGCCCACCGACTGGCGCACCCTGGACGGCCAGAAGGTGCGCATCGCCGCGCCGCTGACCTTGGCCGGCACGGACGGCCTGGCCCGCTTCGGCGAACTCAGCGTGGCCTTCGATGGCCGCCTCTGGCAGCCCAGCGAAGTGGCCGCGCCGCGCAGCGCCGGCCATGCCCAGGTAACGGCCGACAACGCCCACCGCCGCTTGGTGCTCGATGACGGCAGCGACGCACGCGATCCCGGCCCGGTGGCCTACCTGCCGGCCAATGCGAACCTGCGTACCGGCATGCTGCTGCGCAACGTCGAAGGCATCGTGCGCGTTGATGCCAAGGGCACCCCGCGCCTGCAGGTGACCCGCCCGCTGGTGCTGCCCAAGCTCGACCGGCCGGCGGTGCCGGTCGTGCCCGGCAGCCTGCACGTGGCCGCCTTCAACCTGGAAAACTTCTTCAACGGCGATGGCCAGGGCGGCGGCTTCCCGACCCTGCGCGGCGCTCGCACCCTGGCCGAACACCAGGCGCAGAAGGCCAAGCTGGTGACCACCATCAACGCCCTCGGCGCCGATGTCGCCGCGCTGATGGAACTGGAAAACGACGGCTACGGCCCGCAGTCGGCGATCGCCCAACTGGTCGACGCGCTCAACACCGACCGTGGCGCCGGCGCCGACTGGCGCTTCATCGACGCCGGCAAGGGCCCGGGCGAAAACCCGATCCGGGTCGGCATCATCTACCGCGCCTCGCGGGTTACGCCGGTGGGCGCGCCGGCCACCCTCGAGCAGGGTCCGTTCGGTCCGCACAGCCGCGTGCCCCTGGCCCAGGCATTCCGTGCGGGCAAGGGCGCCCCGTTCGTGGTGGTAGCCAACCACTTCAAGTCCAAGGGCTGCTCCGATGCCACCGGCGCCGATGCCGACCAGAAGGACGACCAGGCCTGCTGGAACGCTACCCGGGTCGCATCGGCCAAGCTGCTCGACCAGTGGCTGCGCACCGATCCCACCGGCACCGGCGGCAGCGACGCCGTCCTGCTAGGCGACTTCAATGCGTACGCGATGGAAGACCCGATCCGCACCCTGCACGACGCCGGCTGGCGCGACGCGTTTGCCGTGGCCAAGATCGAGCGCCCCTACAGCTACGTCTACAACGGCATGAGCGGCCGCCTCGACCACGCCCTGCTCAGCCCGGGCATGGCCGCGCGCCTGCGCGGTGCCGCCGAATGGCACACCAACGCCGACGAAGCCGACGATGTGGGTTACCGCGACCGCAATGAAAAAGGCCCGTGGCGCAGTTCGGACCACGACCCGCTGCTGCTCGGCTTCGACCGCTGATCGATTCGCGTAACCAAGCGACCCGAAGGGTAGAGCCACGCCATGCGTGGCTGCGCCTGACCGCGTAAATCGCACCTCTCCGAAGGCAGGATCAGGCCGGCCTGGTCCTGCCCGGGTGGAGAAGCAGGCGCTGAATCGCAACCGCTCAGCCCGCCGCCGTGCCCCACGCAATCAGCCCGATCGCCACCACCGCCAGGGCCAGGCCCACGCGGTTCCACACGCTGGTGCGCTCGCCGAACGCGAGTACGCCCACCAGCGCGCCCACCACCACCACGCCGATGTTCATGCCGGCAAACACCACCGCCGGGCTGTCGGGCAGGTGCTGGTGCGCGCGCACGTAGAACAGGATGTTGCCGAAGTTCAGCAGCCCCAGCAGCGCACCGGCCCCCAGGTTGCGCCACTGCAGCGGCGAAGCACCGCTGGCATGCCGCCACAGCTGCAGCGCCAGCATCAGCACGAAGGCCAGGCCGAAGCTGGCCGTCAGCGCCGCCATCGACGGCGTGCCCGACAGGGCCACCTGCTTGAGCATGATGTCCACCAGCGCGTAGCCCACCCACACCGCCAGCAGCCACGGCCAGGCGCGTTCGCCGCTGGGTGCGGCGGCGCTGGCGCGCGGACGCACGCTGATGCCCACGATGGCCAGCAGGCCCAGCCCCAGGCCGGCCAGCTTCCAGCTGTTGGCGGTTTCGCCGAACACCAGGAACGCGGCCAGCAGGGACAGCAGCAGCGACAGGCGCTGGGCCACGTCGCTGCGGACGATGCCGGCGCGGGTCACCGCGCGGGCCATCACCAGGAAAATGGTGGGCAGCGTCACCGCCAGCCCCAGCAGCGCCAGCCACGGCGCGTGCGCGGTCTGCAGCGAGGCCAGCGACGGGCGCAGCAGCACCAGGCTGAGCACGCTGGCCAGCAGGTAGTTCCAGGTGACTACCTGGGCCATGTCCAGGCGCTGGCGCGGCGCCAGCTTCAGCAGCACCGACACCAGCACACTGCAGCACACACTGAAAACCAGATAGAGCATGACGAACCCGGCAAGCGCGGCCGTGCAGCCCGCGGAGGAGCGGTATTATGACGCCATGCACAATCCCCCTTTCCCCCCACCAGCGCCGCCCTGGTGCTGGACGGCCCGGTCGGGCCGCTGGACGTTGCCGTCGACCTGCCCACCGGTGACGCGTCGGCCCAGCCGATCGTCGCGGTGATCTGCCACCCGCTGTCCACCGAGGGCGGCACCATGCACAACAAGGTGGTGACCATGGTCGCCACCAGCCTGCGCGCGCTGGGCATCACCACGGTGCGCTTCAACTTCCGCAGCGTGGGCACCTCGGCGGGCAGCTTCGACCACGGCAACGGCGAGCAGGACGATCTCAAGGCCGTCGTCGCCTGGGTCCGCGCCCAGCGCCCCGGCGAGCAGCTGTGGTTGGCCGGTTTCAGCTTTGGCGCCTTCGTCTCGCTCAAGGCCGCCGCCGCGTTGCAGCCGGACGCGCAGATCTCGATCGCCCCGCCCGCCGGGCGCTGGGACTTCGACGGCATCCAGACGCCGGCGCAGTGGCTGGTCATCCAGGGCGAGGAAGACGAGATTGTCGACCCGCAAGCGGTCTATGACTGGCTGGGCAGCCTGCAGGCGCCGCACGAACTGGTGCGCATGCCCGACACCAGCCACTTCTTCCACCGCAAGCTGATCGACCTGCGCGGGGCCATCACCCACGGCGTCAAGCACTGGCTGCCCGATGCAGGCACCGCAGACGCATGAGTGACAGCGCACTGACCCCGTCGCAGCGCTACGCCGAAGGCGTGGCCCGGGGCGAATGGCAGAACGACCCGGCCCAGCATGCCGCGCTGGCCGAGCTGGACCGCATCCATGTGGCGCTGGTGGACAGCGCCCAGGACGGCTGGCTGGACCGCCTGTCGGCGTTCTGGAAAAAGCCCGAGCCGGTCAAGGGCCTGTATTTCTGGGGCGGGGTAGGGCGCGGCAAGACCTTCCTGGTGGACCTGTTCTATGACGGGCTGCCGATCGAGCAGAAGTACCGCACCCATTTCCACCGCTTCATGCGCGGCATCCACGAGCGGCTGCGCGAGCACCAGGGCCAGAGCGACCCGCTGGCCCGCATCGCCCAGGAATGGCGGGCCAAGCTGCGGGTGCTGGTGCTGGACGAGTTCTTCGTCACCGACATCGGCGATGCCATGCTGCTGGCACGGCTGCTGGAGCGGCTGTTCGCCGAGGGCGTGACCCTGGTGACCACCTCCAATACCGCCGTGGAGAACCTGTACCTCAACGGCCTGCAGCGCGACAGCTTCCTGCCGGCCATCGGCCTGCTGCAGACCTACTGCGTGGAGCTGTACGCCGAAGGCACCGAGGATTACCGGATGCGCGCGCTGACCCGCTCGCCGGTGTACCAGGCCCCGCGCGACGCCGGCAGCGACGCCTGGCTGGGCACGCGCTGGGCCGAGTTGAGCGGCGGCCAGCCGGCCAAGCCGGGCAACATCGAGATCGAGGGTCGCAAGATTCCGGTGCGGGCGCGCGGCAAGAGCATCGCCTGGTTCGATTTCAAGGCGCTGTGCGAGGGGCCGCGTGGCCCGTCGGACTACATCGAGATCGCGCACGAGTTCAACACCGTGCTGCTGGGCGACATCCCGCACTTCGACAAGCTCAACGAAGATGCCGCGCGCCGCTTCGTCAACCTGATCGACGAGCTCTACGACCGCCACGTCAACCTGGTCTGCACCGCCACCGATACCCCGGTGGCGCTGTACTCGGGCGTGCGCCTGCAGGGCGCGTTCGAGCGCACCGCCTCGCGCCTGATCGAAATGCAGAGCGCCGAGTATCTGGGCACCCCGCACAAGGCGTGAGGCTGCCGCTGGCGCCGGGGCCTGCCCGCCGCTATGGGGTGGGCAGGGCGACGGCCTTGCTGCGCGGCTGTTCGCGCGGGGCGGGGGTGTCCGCGTCGCGGTCCACCACCAGCATCCCCAGCGGCTGGCCCTGGTAGCGCACCTCCAGCGCCTGCTGCAGCTGGTCCAGCGCCAGCACCTGGGTGCACAGCGACTGGGCATGGGCCTCCAGCGCCTGGGCGCGGGTTTCCATGCTCCGCTCCAGTTGCGCCTCGACCTTGTTGGCACGCGCCTCCATGCGCTGCGCACCGCCGGTGAACATCGACCACATCACGCCCCGGGCCAGGGAGTCGGCCATGGATTCGGCCGCCTGCTCCACGCGCTGCTCGAAGCCGTCGCCGAAATCGGCCTGCTCCCAGATCCCGCGGCCGAGGGTGCGGTCCACGTACTGGTGGGCGTCGTCGCGCAGCCGGGCCACCTGGCGCGCCTTGCCCTTGCTGCCACTGAGGATCTCCACCGTGGCACTGAACGCATCGAAGGTGATGTCCACCACTTCGCCGGCCAGCCCGGCCACGGCGGGCACCAGCTGCCGGGTGCCCCATTCCAGCTGGCGCAGGCGCTGGGCGTCGGCGGCGCTCACCGGCACCGGGGTCCGGTCGATGTTGAGCTCGCCATCGTGGAAGAAGATCTCCGCCGGGACCTGGCCCGGCTGGCGCAGCCAGATCCCGCCGCTGTCCACCAGCACGTTGTAGGGCGTGCTCACCCCGCATTGGCGCGAGGACAGGGCCGGAACGGCGTCCTTGTCATCGGCGTGGGCGGGCAGGGCCACGGCCAGGCCCAGCAGCAGACATCCAGTCAGGGGCAGGCGCATGCGGGGGGCTCGGCAAGGGGGACGCCTGCAGGCTCGCACCCCCTGCGGTTGCCGGCGCGGGTCGGAAGTCACCCCGACCGGCGGGGACGCGTCGGATTTGTTACGTTCGTGTGAGTTCAGGGGTCTGTTTTCGGATTCAGTTTCTCACCCGGCGTGCCTCTTCCGGCCTTGACTGCGCACTCGGTTTCGACGGGTCCAGACCGTTCGTCGGACGCCCCTCAAGGCGGATCGTTGCGGCGCAAGGGATTGCTCATTTTCCCCAGATTTGGCGTTGACGATCCCCGGTACCCCCACTATCTTGTGGCCGTCGGTCCCGCCGACCACAAGTCGACGGGTGAATCGCCTTCACGCCGATGGCCTGAAAACCTACTGACAACCGCACTACACGTACAGCGTTGAGGTATCGGTCGCACCACTCTGAGGGGAGAGGACCGGTGACGCAGGGGAACCGCCCGCAGGCCTGCCTGCGCAGTCGCGGCCCATGCGACACCCCAGGTCCACTCTGAGAGTCCGAGCGCCGGTCCAGCACCTGCCCAGCAGGCAACGTTGTGCCATCCCAAATCACGCCAAGAGGAAAACGCCGTGAGCACCGAAACCAGCGCAGCCACCGAGCAGGAAAGCGAGTTCCTTCTGACCTCGCCGCCCACGGCCAACGCCATGAGTGTCACCAAGCGCAACGGCACTACCGAACTGGTGGATCTGAACAAGATCGTGCGCGCGGTGCAGCGTTGCTGCGAGGGCCTGCACGCGGTGGACCCGATGCGCGTGGCCACCCGCACCATCTCCGGCCTGTACAACGGCGCCACCACGCAGGAGCTGGACGAGCTGTCCATCCGCACCGCCGCCCTGCTGATCGGTGAAGAGCCCGAGTACGGCCGCCTGGCCGCGCGCCTGCTGGCCAACTTCATCGCCAAGGAAGTGTCCGGCCAGGAAATCCACGCGTTCTCGCAGTCGGTGGGCCGTGGCCACGAAGTGGGCCTGATCAACGCGCGCCTGCTGGACTTCGTGCAGATCAACGCACGCAAGCTCAACGATGCCATCGATCCGTCGCTGGACCTGCATTTCGATTACTTCGGCCTGCGCACCCTGTACGACCGCTACCTGCTGCGCCATCCGCACACCCGCAAGGTGATCGAGACCCCGCAGCAGTTCTTCCTGCGCATCGCCAGCGCCCTGAGCGAAGACGTGCCGGAAACCCTGGCGCTGTACAAGCGCATGGGCAACCTGGACTACCTGCCGTCCAGCCCGACCCTGTTCAACTCCGGCACCACCCACGAGCAGCTGTCCTCGTGCTTCCTGCTGGACTCCCCGCAGGATTCGCTGGAGTCGATCTACGCCAAGTACGGCGACATCGCCCAGCTGTCCAAGTTCAGCGGCGGCATCGGCGTCAGCTACAGCCGCGTGCGTTCGCGTGGTTCGCTGATCAAGTCGACCAACGGCCATTCCAACGGCATCGTGCCGTGGCTGAAGACCATGGATTCGTCGGTGGCCGCGGTCAACCAGGGTGGCAAGCGCAAGGGCGCGGCCTGCGTGTACCTGGAAACCTGGCACGCCGACATCGAGGACTTCCTCGAACTGCGTGACAACACCGGCGACGAGTCGCGCCGTGCGCACAACCTGAACCTGGCCAACTGGATCCCCGACCTGTTCATGCAGCGCGTGGAGACCGACCAGGAATGGTCGCTGTTCGATCCCAGCGTGGTGCCCGAATTCACCGACCTGTTCGGTGAAGCCTTCGAGCAGGCCTACCTGCAGGCCGAAGCCCAGGGTAAGGCCCAGCGCACCATTCCCGCGCGCAAGCTGTACTCGCGGATGATGCGCACCCTGGCCGAGACCGGCAACGGCTGGATGACCTTCAAGGACAAGTGCAACCGCGCCAGCAACCAGACCCTGCGTCCGGGCAACGTGATCCACCTGTCCAACCTCTGCACCGAAATCCTGGAAATCACCTCGGCCGAAGAGACCGCGGTGTGCAACCTGGGCTCGATCAACCTGGGCAACCATTTCGACGCCCACGGCGAGTTCGATTTCGACAAGCTGGCCAACACCGTGCGCCTGGCCGTGCGCCAGCTCGACCGCGTGATCGACCTGAACTTCTACCCGATCGAAACCGCCCGCCGCGGCAACCTGCGCTGGCGTCCGGTCGGCCTGGGCTGCATGGGCCTGCAGGACGTGTTCTTCCGCAAGCGCCTGGCCTTCGACAGTGCCGAAGCCCGCGCGCTGTCGAAGAAGATCGCCGAAGCGATCTACTTCCACGCCCTGGAAACCTCGTGCGAGCTGGCCCAGGAACGCGGCAAGCACCCGTCCTTCGCCGACACCCGTGCGGCCAGCGGCGAGCTGCAGTTCGACGCCTGGAACGTGGTGCCCGAGGACACCGCCCGTTGGGATGCCCTGCGTGACCGCATCAAGGAACATGGCCTGCGCAACTCGCTGCTGATCGCCATCGCCCCGACCGCGACCATCGCTTCGATCGCTGGTTGCTACGAGTGCGTCGAGCCGCAGGTGTCCAACCTGTTCAAGCGCGAAACCCTGTCCGGCGACTTCCTGCAGGTCAACCGCTACCTGGTGACCGAGCTGAAGAAGCTGGGCCACTGGACGCCGGAAATGCGCGACGCGATCAAGATGGCCGAAGGCTCCATCCAGGGCATCACCCAGATCCCGGAAACCCTGCGTCACATCTACCGCACCGCGTGGGAACTGCCGATGCGTTCGCTGATCGACATGGCCGCCGACCGCGGCGCGTTCATCGACCAGTCCGCCTCGCTCAACCTGTTCATGGAAAGCCCGAGCATCGGTGCGATGTCCTCCATGTACATGTACGCCTGGAAGCAGGGCATCAAGACCACCTACTACCTGCGTTCGCGTCCGGCCACCAAGATCGCCAAGACCACGATCAGCCAGGGCTCGCATGCCGCGCCGGAAAAGGTGTTCACCCCGGACGAAGCCGTGGCCTGCTCGCTGGAGAACCCGGAAAGCTGCGAAGCCTGCCAGTAAAAGGCGTGCCGGCCCACTGGGCCGGCACCCGGTAGGTACCCACCGTTGGTGGGTACGGGAAACGATCGATACCGCTTGAATGCCGGGCCCAGCCCGGCTGCTTCACCGCTCCACCCCAAACACGCTGACACCGCCGGGCGTTGCCTCTGCCCGCGGTGCCGGAAGCCCGCCGCGCACACGCGCGGGTCTTTCGACGCTTCCCCACCGGGAAGCCGCCAATTGAACCAAGGAACCCCCCCATGGCAGACACGCCGCGCCAGATGTTGCTCGATCCAGGTTTTGAACTGACCCTGCGCCCGATGCGCTACCCGCAGTTCTATGACATGTATCGCAACGCGATCAAGAACACCTGGACTGTCGAGGAAATCAATTTCCAGATCGACATCAGCGACCTGCACAGCAAGATGTCGCCGGGCGAACGCCACCTGATCCACCGTCTGGTCGCGTTCTTCGCCACCGGCGATTCGATCGTGTCCAACAACCTGGTGCTGAACCTGTACCAGCACTTGAACGCGCCCGAAGCGCGTATGTACCTGTCGCGCCAGCTGTACGAAGAAGCGCTGCACGTGCAGTTCTACCTGACCCTGCTCGACAACTACCTGCCCGATCCGGATGAGCGCGTCAAAGCGTTCGCCGCGGTGGAGAACATCGACTCGATCAAGAAGAAGGCCGATTTCTGCTTCAAGTGGATCGACTCGATCCAGGACCTGCGCCGCATCGAAACCCGCGACGAGCGCCGCCAGTTCCTGCTCAACCAGATCTGCTTTGCCGCCTGCATCGAAGGCCTGTTCTTCTTTGCCGCGTTCGCCTACGTGTACTACTTCCGTTCGCGCGGCCTGCTCAACGGCCTGGCCTCGGGCACCAACTGGGTGTTCCGCGACGAAAGCGCGCACATGGAGTTCGCCTTCGAATGCGTGGACGTGATCCGCGAGGAAGAGCCGGACCTGTTCGACGATGCCATGAAGCAGCAGGTCTATGACATGCTGGCCGAAGCCATCGAATGCGAAGTGCAGTTCGCCGAAGACGTGCTGTCCGGCGGCGTGGCGGGCATTTCCACCCGCGACATGCGCCAGTACCTGCAGCACTGCGCCGACAACCATTTCCACCGCCTGGGCATGGAGCGCAAGTACAACGTGCGCAACCCGCTGAGCTTCATGGAACTGCAGGACGTGCAGGAACTGACCAACTTCTTCGAACGCCGCTCCTCGGCCTACCAGGTGGGCGTGAAGGGCGAAGTCTCGTTCGACATGTCGTTCTGATTTCCGCGTCACACGCATCAACGAAAACCCCGGCCCAGTGCCGGGGTTTTTCGTTCCCGCGCGGCGGTAGAGCCACCCCATGGGTGGCTGCACCTGGCACCAGCACCGCGTGCAGCCACCCATGGGGTGGCTCTACCGGCGATTGCATCCGTTGCTAGAACAGGCGGTGTGCATACGTCATGCGTTGTCCGCATGCCTCGCCAAGGGCCTGCACAAACCGCTCAAGGTCATAACCGCTTCCATCCTCAAACTGGATGAAGCACCTGCCGATACCCAGGCTGTAGTCCCAGTCCAGATCCAGCAGGGCATAGCGGCGGCCACTGTCCGGATGGACCCAGTCCACGTGGAGGTCCTCGTACACGGCACCGACGAAGTCCATGTAGTCGCCAAAGGGCGGGAAATCCTCCCGTTCGGTGTCTTCCCCGGGCACCGTTGGCGCGCTGGTTCCTGCGCCGAACACGACAAAGGGCGGTTCGCCCGCGTCGATCTGGAACAGCACGATGCTCAGGTGGTCGATCTCGCCGATGCGGTCGGGATCGTACAGGCGCACCATTCCCGGTCCCGCGCGGTAGCGTGGGCTGAACCATGTGCAATCCGCATGTTTGGCGAACAACCATGCATCACCCAGCGCGATGCCATGGTCCCGGATCGCCGCGACACAGTCTTCCACGCTGCCGTCGCCGTGCACGTGCAGCGAATCGGGCAGGTTGCCCGCCTGGACATGGGAGGCGACCACGTCCGCTGCCGTTCGCCAGTCCGCATCCACCAGCAGGGCATTGGCACCCGGCAGGCGCTCAATGGCATGGCTGAGCTCGTATAACGCTTTGCCAGGGACATCCGCACCCACCGCCGGCAGGATGATCTTCTCCTGCAGCATCCATCGCTCCAGCGCAGGCATGTCAGGCGCAGGCAACTGCGGTGCGGCGGGAAATACGAAACAGTCATGCAGGGACATGCAGCGGCTCGCGCGTTGGGGCAATGGGCAGTGTCGGCGGCTGTCGTTGGCAGGGTCAACGCCGTAGTTCACGAAATGGGCACAGCCTGAACGCGTGGCGGTCATCCACGACCTTGTTCGCGCCGCTGCCGTACCATCGCGCCACACCCCAACCGGCCACCCCCATGTCCACCACCCCAGACCCCATCCCGCCCACTGAAATCAGCATGGCCGAGATCGTCTTCCCCAACCACACCAACCACCTGGGCACCCTGTTCGGTGGCCAGGCGCTGGCCTGGATGGACAAGGCCGCTTTCCTCGCCGCGGCCCGTTACTCGCGCCGCACCGTGGTCACCGCGCGTTCGGACCAGGTCGATTTCAAGCTGCCGATCCGCATCGGCCAGATGGTGGAAACCATCGGTCGCATCGTCGAAGTGGGCCGCAGCTCGATGAAGGTGGAAGTGGAACTGATCGCCGAAGACCTGCACAGCGGCGAGCGCAAGCTCTGCACCCGCGGCCACTTCGTGATGATCGCGCTGGATGCCGACGGCCACCCCATCGCCGTGCCGCCGCTGCCCGACGCCATTCCCGGGCCGTAACCGCGATTGCGTTGCCCGCCGCGCGCCCCCACCTGTAGACCATGACACGTCCGCTCGCCGACTTCATCGACCGCGCCCAGCGCCTGTTCGTGCTCACCGGGGCCGGCTGCAGCACCGATTCGGGCATCCCGGATTACCGCGATGCCGATGGCCAGTGGAAACGCACCCCGCCGGTGACCTACCAGGCCTTCATGGGCGAGCTGGCCACCCGCCAGCGCTACTGGGCGCGCAGCCTGTTGGGCTGGCCACGCTTCGGCCATGCCCGCCCGAACGGCACCCACGCCGCGCTGGCGGCGCTCGAAGCCCGCGGCCAGCTGGAAGTGCTGCTCACCCAGAACGTGGACCGCCTGCACCAGCGGGCCGGCAGCCGTGCGGTCATCGACCTGCACGGCCGGCTGGACCAGGTGCGCTGCATGGGCTGCGAAGCCCGCACCCCGCGTGAGGCGTTCCAGCAGGTCCTGCTGGCCCACAACCCCGGCTGGGACCAGCTCGACGCGGCCCTGGCCCCGGACGGCGACGCCGACCTCGACGGGGTGGACTTCAGCCCGTTCCAGGTACCGGCATGCCCGCAATGTGGCGGCATCCTCAAGCCGGATGTGGTCTTCTTCGGCGAAAATGTCCCCCGCGAGCGGGTGGCTGCCGTCCACGCGCACCTCGCCCAGGCCGATGCCGTGCTGGTGGTGGGCTCCTCGCTGATGGTCTATTCGGGCTTCCGCTTCGTCCAGGCCGCGGCCAGCGCCGGCGTGCCGGTGGCTGCGCTCAACCTGGGCCGCACCCGCGCCGACGACCTGCTCAGCCTGAAGATCGAACAGCCGTGCGCGGCCGCGCTGGCCTTCCTGCTGCCGTCGGCCAGCACCGCCTGAGCGCCGCCGCGAAACACTGATCCACCGATACGGTTGCCTTGCGCGCGCAGCAGGAGTGCAATGACGCCCGGTTTTCCCGTTTCCGCCAGAGTCCCCCACTTGAGCCAGCTCTTTTCTTCCGTTTCCTTTGGCCCGCTGTCGCTGGCCAACCGCATCGTCATCGCCCCGATGTGCCAGTACTCCTCCACCGATGGCCTGGCCAACGCCTGGCACCAGATCCACCTGGGCCAGCTGTCGCAGTCCGGCGCCGGCCTGCTGATCCTGGAAGCCACCGCCGTGCTGCCCGAAGGCCGCATCAGCTGGGCCGACCTGGGCCTGTGGAACGACGACACCGAAGCGGCACTCAAGAAGGTGATCGACGCGGTGAAGCGCTGGTCGCCCATGCCGATCGGCATCCAGCTGGGGCATGCCGGGCGCAAGGCGTCCTCGTCACGGCCGTGGGACGGCGGCGGCGCACTGCCGGCCACCGATCCGCGCGCCTGGACCACGCTCGCGCCGTCGGCGATTCCGTTCCACCCCACCGACCCGACCCCGCAGGCGCTGGACGCGGCCGGCATCGATGCGATCGTGGACGCCTTCGTGGCGGCCGCCCAGCGCGCCGAGCGCATCGGCCTGGACCTGATCGAACTGCACGCCGCGCATGGCTACCTGCTGCACCAGTTCCTGTCGCCGCTGAGCAACAAGCGCGACGACGAATACGGCGGCTCGCTGCAGAACCGCATGCGCCTGCTGGTGCGCGTGTTCGATGCCGTGCGCGAGGCAGTGTCCGACCGCATCGCAGTGGGCGTGCGCATCTCGGCCAGCGACTGGGTGGCCAGCGGCTGGGACATTGAACAGACCACCACCCTGGCGCACGTGCTGGATGGCCGGGGCTGCCAGTTCCTGCATGTGTCCAGCGGCGGCAACGACCCGCGCCAGCAGATTCCGCTGTCGCCGGGCTACCAGGTGCCGTTCGCCGAGGCGATCAAGGCGCAGAAGCTGCGCATGCCGGTGATTGCCGTCGGCCTGATCACCGACCCGGCCCAGGCCGAATCGATCCTGCGCCACAGCCACGCCGATGCCATCGCGCTGGCCCGCGGCATCCTCTACGACCCCCGCTGGCCATGGCACGCCGCCGCCGCGCTGGGCGATTCGCTGGAACCGGCCCCGCAGTACCTGCGCTGCGAACCGCGCGAAGCACGCGGCGTGTTCATCGCACCGCCGCGCTGACCCCCAGCCGCAGGCGGTGGCCACGTGCCATCGCCTGCGCGCCGCTAGGCCACGTCCACCCGCCACTCGGCTGGCAGCCCTTCGACGATGTGCGTCATCAACGCGCGCACCTTCGGGGTCAGGTCGCGGCGGTCGCTGACACACAGGAACAGCCGCATCGGCTCGGGCAACGCCTGCGCATCGCCGGCTTCATTTCCTTCGAACAGGGCCTGCAGTTCACCGCGCGCCAGGTAGGGCGCGGCCACGAACGCCGCCAGGCGGGTGATGCCGCCGCCGGCCAGCGCCATCGCGGCCAGTGCATCGATATCGTCGCTGACCAGCGCCGGACTGACGTCGGCATCGAAGCGCAGCCCGTCGCGCACGAACCCCCACCGCAGGTGCCGGCCGTCCTTGGGATGCCGGAACAACAGGCAGCGATGCTCACGCAGGGCCTCGGGCGTGCGCGGCACGCCGGTGCGCGCCAGGTACGAGGGCGCCGCACAGAACACGAACGGCACCTGCGCGATCGGCCGCGCCACCAGCCCTTCTTCCAGCTGCGGTTCGATGCGGATGCTCACGTCCACGTCTTCGCGCGCATGGTCCACCGCCCGGTCGGCCAGCAGCAGTTCGATCGCCAGCCGCGGGTAGCGCGCCTTCAGCGACGGCAGCAGCGGGGCCAGCTTGTGCCGCCCGAACGAGGTGCTGCAGGCGATCCGCAGCCGGCCCTCGGGCGTGGCGTCCAGGTCGGTCACCGCCGCCTGCGCGCGTTGCAGGTCGCGTTCGATGTAGCGCACCTGGGCCAGGTACAGCGCGCCGCGCTCGGTCAGCGCCAGCTGGCGGGTGGTGCGGTTGAACAGGCGCACGCCCAGGTGCGCCTCCAGCCGGGCGATGTTCTGCCCGACCGCCGCCGCGCTGATGCCCAGCGTGCGTGCCGCCGCGGCCAGGCTGCCGGCGTCGGCGGTACGGATGAAGCTGCGGATTGACTGGAGAATATTCATGGTGACCGCCATTCTCGCCTGTGATTGCAAAGTTTGTCTTTCGAAAGAGCCAACAGGGTCCGATCTACCGGCGGCCCGGGCCCGCTCCTAAGGTGGGTGTCCCCGCCAGCCCCGGGCTGCGCCCGCCACCCGGCGCGCGCCTGCACCGGGCCTGGCCGCCTTTGCCGGAGATGGACCATGAACCCTGCGCTCGCCCCCCTCGACACCGACCCCCAGGAAACCCAGGAATGGCGTGAAGCACTGCAGGCGGTCACCCAGGTGGCCGGGCGGCCGCGCGCGCACTACCTGCTGGACCAGCTCAGCGACCAGGACGTGGCCCACCACGGCGACCTGCATGCGCGGGCCTGGACCGCCTACGTCAACAGCATCCCGGTGGAGCGCCAGCCGGCGTACCCGGGTGACCTGGCGATCGAGCGCCGGCTCAATGCGATGATCCGCTGGAACGCGATGGTGATGGTGCTGCGCGCCGGCAAGCACTCCAACGTGGGCGGCCACATCGCCACCTACCAGTCGGCGGCCGTGCTGTACGACGTGGGCTTCGACCACTTCTTCCGTGGCCGCACCGACACATTCGACGGCGACATGATCTACATCCAGGGCCATTCGGCGCCGGGCATCTACGGCCGCGCGTTTGTCGAAGGCCGCATCGCGCCCGAGCGCATGGACAACTTCCGCCGTGAATCCGACTGTGACGGCCTGTCGTCCTACCCGCACCCGCGCCTGATGCCCGACTTCTGGCAGTTCCCCACCGTGTCGATGGGCCTGGGCCCGCTGACCGCCGCCTACCAGGCGCGCTACATGCGCTACCTGGAATACCGCGGCCTGAAGGAGCACCAGGGCCGCAAGGTGTGGGCATTCCTGGGCGATGGCGAAATGGACCAGCCCGAATCGCTGGCCGCCATCTCGGTGGCCGGGCGCGAGCGTCTGGACAACCTGGTGTTCGTGGTGAACTGCAACCTGCAGCGCCTGGACGGCCCGGTGCGCGGCAATGCCAAGGTCATCCAGGAACTGGAAGGCACCTTCCGTGCCGCCGGCTGGAACGTCATCAAGGTGATCTGGGGCGGCGGCTGGGATGCCCTGCTGGCCAAGGACCACAGCGGCCTGCTGCGCCAGCGCATGATGGAATGCGTGGACGGCGACTACCAGACCTTCAAGTCGCAGAGCGGCGCGTACGTGCGCGAGCATTTCTTCGGCACCTCGCCGGAACTGCTCGCCCTGGTCGCGGACATGAGCGATGACGAGATCTGGGCGCTGGCCCGTGGCGGCCACGACCCGCAGAAGGTGTATGCCGCCTACGCGCAGGCGGTGGCCGGCAATGGTCGCCCGAGCGTGATCCTGGCCAAGACGGTCAAGGGCTTCGGCATGGGCGAGGCCGGCGAAGGGCAGAACATCAACCACCAGCTCAAGAAGATGAGCCTGGACGCGGTGCGCGCCTTCCGCGACCGCTTCGACCTGCCGGTCAGCGATGCCGAGCTGGACGACATGCCCTACCTGCGCCCCGCACCGGACAGCCCGGAGGCGCGTTACTTCGCCCAGCGTCGCCAGGCCCAGGGCGGCCAGTTGCCGGCGCGCGTTACTCACGTCGCGCCGCTGCCGGTGCCGTCGCTGTCGGCCTTTGCCACCCAGCTGCAGGGCAGCGGCGAGCGCGGCCAGTCCACCACGATGGGCTTCGTGCGCATCCTGGGCACGCTGCTCAAGGACCCGGCGCTGGGCAAGCTGGTCATTCCGATCGTGCCCGACGAGTCGCGTACGTTCGGCATGGAAGGCCTGTTCCGCCAGATCGGCATCCACTCCTACCTGGGCCAGCTCTACACCCCGCAGGACGCCGGCCAGCTGAGCTATTACAAGGAAGCCAAGGACGGCCAGATCCTGCAGGAAGGCATCAACGAATCCGGCGCGATCTGTTCCTGGATCGCCGCCGGCACCGCCTACAGCAACCACGGCCTGGCCACGATTCCGTTCTACATCTTCTACTCGATGTTCGGCCTGCAGCGCGTGGGCGACCTGGCCTGGGCAGCAGCCGATGCGCGCACCCGCGGCTTCCTGCTGGGCGCCACCTCCGGCCGCACCACCCTGATGGGCGAGGGCCTGCAGCACGACGACGGCCACAGCCACGTGCTGTCCTCGGTGATTCCCAGCTGCATCTCCTATGACCCCACCTACAACTTCGAACTGGCGGTGATCATCCAGGACGGGCTGCGCCGCATGTATGTGGACCAGGAAGACATCTACTACTACATCACCGTGCTCAACGAGAACTACCCGCACCCGGCCATGCCCGAGGGCGCCGAGGACGGCATCCTCAAGGGCATGTACCTGCTGCATCCGTCCGCCACCGACAGCGACCCGGCGCTGCGCGTGCAGTTGATGGGCAGCGGCGCGATCCTGCGCGAAGTGGAAGCAGCCGCTGCGCTGCTGCAGCAGGATTTCGGCATCGCCAGCGACGTCTGGAGCGCCACCAGCCTGACCGAACTGCGCCGTGACGGCCTGGCCGCCGAGCGCTGGAATCTGCTGCACCCGGCCGACGAACCGCGCGTGCCGTACGTGCAGCAGCGCCTGGCCGCACACGCCGGACCGCTGGTGGTGGCCACCGACTACATGAAGATCGTGGCCGACCAGATCCGCCCGTTCGTCGACGGCCGCCGTTTCACCGCACTTGGCACCGACGGCTTCGGCCGCTCGGACACGCGCGAGTCACTGCGCACGTTCTTTGAGGTGGACCGCCACTTCATCGTGCTGGCCGCGTTGAAGGCGCTGGCTGATGATGGGCGGATCGCGCGCAGCCAGCTGCAGGTGGCGATCGAGAAGTACGGCATCAACGTGGACAAGGTGGATCCGGCGGCGGTGTAACGAAGACTCCAGCCCGGTCGATTCATCATAAGGAAACTATTGCTTCAGATCGGAATCGAGCGATTCTCCCTATCTCGTGATCGTCAACCGGTTCTGGACGAACGTGATTGATTAGCGTGGCGTTGCCGCACATGTCGCGGTAACGCCAACCCTCAAGGGGATCGGTCATGAAGATACGTCCAGTCTTGATGTCGTTCGTCGTCCTCGCTGCCTCGCTGGGCGCACTCCCGTCCTCCGCCCATGGGCTGCAGGGAGTTTCCCCTGTCGATTCTCAGGCTGAAACGCTGGCGATCGCGCAGAAAAATGCACCCATCAACAGCGCTGTACGGTTGCAGGAGCATCTACAGCGTCTCTCGCCGGACTCACCACTGCGGTCCTTCTCTGTGCCGGCGCGTCAGCGCTTCGTTGCGTCACTTCGCTTCAATGCGGCCGGAGTGACCACGCTTCGATACCAGGACATCGTTGAGGAACTGAGCTACAGCGAAGCGTATCGCGTACTCGCTCTCTTCGGCGTGACCAGGGTACTTGCAACGCTGCCGCCCCTGCGTAGCGAAACCCTTGAGGATGAAAGGATCCGCACCCTCCAGGATCCGCCCTGAGTACCCCATGCAAATGCAAGCCATGAGCTCCAGCGATCTGACTGAGACAAGGCGCTGCCCGGATCCGCAGGAGTGCAGCTTGGTTGCATCTGAGAGCATCGTCCCCCCACCGGCGGTGCTCGCTTAAACTGGTCGGATGCGCCCTGATTCCATTCTTACCCTCTCATGCCCGGACCGTACCGGGATTGTCTACCGCGTGTCTGGCCTGCTGTTCGAGCTCGGCTGCAACATCCTGGATGCCCAGCAGTTCGGCGACGAAGAGAGCGGCCGGTTCTTCCTGCGCGTGCACTTCGATCGCGCCGCCAGCCAGGCGCTGGCCGATGTCGAAGCGCGCATGGGCACGCTGGCGGCGGAGTTCCAGATGGACTGGCAACTGCACGATGCGCGCCGCCGTGCGCGGCTGCTGGTGCTGGTGAGCAAGCAGGGGCATTGCCTGAACGACCTGCTGTTCCGCGCGCACAGCCGCCAGCTGCAGGTGGATATCGCGGCGGTGGCGTCCAACCATGACGACTTCGCCGCGTTGGCCGGTTCGTACGGAGTGCCGTTCCACCACCTGCCGGTCAACGCCGACAACCGCGCCGTGCAGGAACAGCAGATCATCGACCTGGTCGAGCGCGAGCAGATCGACCTGGTGGTGCTGGCGCGTTACATGCAGATCCTGTCGCCGCGCTTGTGCCAGGCGCTGGCGGGCCGGGCGATCAACATCCACCACAGCTTCCTGCCCAGCTTCAAGGGCGCGCAGCCGTATCACCAGGCGCACGCCCGTGGGGTCAAGATCATCGGCGCTACCGCGCACTACGTCACCGAAGACCTGGACGAAGGTCCGATCATCGAGCAGGACGTGGCCCGCGTGGACCACGCCATGACCCCGCGCGACCTGGTGCGGCTGGGCAGCGACACCGAATCGCAGGTGCTGGCCCGCGCCGTGCGCCGGCATGTGGAGCATCGGATCCTGCGTAACGGGCATCGTACGGTGGTGTTCCGCTGACCGGCCCGCGCCGGGGCGCGGCGTTCCGGTAGGTACCGACCGTTGGTCGGTACGCTTTCTGGCCGGCGCCCGGGGTCGTCTGGGATGGCGGGTAGTGCCGGCCGCTGGCCGGCTCCTCGCATGCTCCAAACGGTATCGGGAGCCGGCCAGCGGCCGGCACTACCAGCGCACAGCCGGCACCCGCCGATCGTTCTTTCATCCGGTAGGTACCGACCGTTGGTCGGTACGCCGTTCCGGCCGACGCCCGGCGTCGCCCGTCAGATAACCGCGATCTTCGCCTTCGCCAACGCCTCGCGCACCATGCCGTCGTTGGCGTCGGTCACCGGACGGGTCAGGTCCCACAGGAATTTCACCCGGAACCCGGATTTCACCGCGTCCTGCGCGCTCCACAGCACGCAGTAATCGCGCGCCAACCCGCACACGTGCACCTCGCGGATGCCACGCTCATGCAGCCAGCCGGCCAGCCCGGTTGGCGGGCGGCTGCCGTCCGGACCGTGGTTCTCGCGGAACGCGCTGTAGGAGTCCACCTGCTGGCGCGTGCCCTTGCGCAGGATCAGGTCGGCCACGGTCCAGTCCACGCCCGGGTGCAGTGCTGCACCGGCGCTGCCCTGCACACAGTGGTCCGGCCACAGGGTCTGCGGCTGCGCATGCAGCAGGATTGCCTCGAACGGCAGGTGCCCCGGATGCTGGCTGGCGAACGAGGCGTGGTCGGCCGGGTGCCAGTCCTGGGTGGCCACCACCGTGCGGTAGCGGCGCTGCGCAAGCAGGTCGGCAATGGGGGCCACCAGCGCGTCGCCCTGTTCGCAGGCCAGCGCGCCACCGGGCATGAAGTCCGGCTGCAGGTCGATCACCAGCAGGGCCACATCGGCGGGTAGGGCGGCGGTCATGGCAGATCCAACACAACGGAAGCGGGGCAACCAGCGTGGCGGCCCCGCGTGCGAACGTCAATCGCCCGTGGGCGCGTCGTTGTCCTGCCCGTAATACAGCAGGCCGATCTTGATGCGCTCGCGGCCGGTTTCGCGGCGGTGACGGTTGGCGTCGCGCAGCGAGTACACGCAGCCGCAGTACTCCTGCTGGTAGAACTGCTCGCGCTTGCTGATCTCCACCATGCGCGCGGCGCCACCGCCCTTGCGCCAGTTGTAATCCCAGTACTGGATGCCCGGGTAATGCGCGGCGGCGCGGTGGCCGCAGTCGTTGATCTGGTTCATGTCCTTCCAGCGCGAGATGCCCAGCGAACTGCTGATCACCGGAAAGCCATGCTCGTGCGCATACAGCGCGGTGCGCACGAAGCGCATGTCAAAGCACATCGTGCAGCGGATGCCGCGCTCGGGTTCGGCCTCCATGCCGCGGGCACGTGCGAACCAGTTGTCGGTATCGTAGTCGGCGTCGACGAACGGCACGCCATGCTTTTCGGCAAAGCGGATGTTCTCCTGCTTGCGCAGTTCGTATTCCCTGGCCGGGTGGATGTTGGGGTTGTAGAAGAAGATCGTGTATGCGATGCCCGAGGCGGTGATGGCTTCCATCACTTCGCCCGAGCACGGTGCGCAGCACGAATGCAGCAGCAGCCGGGTATGGCCGTCGGGCAGGGACAGGGTGGGGCGGTCGATCGGGGTAACAATGGGCGTGGTCATGTACGTCTCGTCGACCGCACCGCCGGCAACGGCGGCGGTGCGGTCCTTGGCTCATTTCTACAGGGTGGGTCAGGCGGCGTTGGCGTCGGCGGTTTCCTCGCGCAGCTGGCGCGCGGCGGCCACCAGTGCTTCCAGCGCGGCGCGGGTTTCCTTCCAGCCGCGGGTCTTCAGGCCGCAGTCGGGGTTGACCCAGATCTGCTCGGGCCGGAGGACTTCGGCGGCCTTGCGCAGCAGCGCCAGCATCTCTTCCTTGTCGGGCACACGCGGGGAGTGGATGTCATACACGCCCGGGCCGATCTCGTTGGGATACTGGAAGCGCACGAACGCATCCAGCAGCTCCATGCGCGAGCGCGAGGTCTCGATCGAGATCACGTCGGCATCCATCGCCGCCACCGAGTGGATGATGTCGTTGAACTCGGAATAGCACATGTGCGTGTGGATCTGGGTCGCATCGCGCACGCCACTGGCACTGATCCGGAACGCTTCCACCGCCCAGTCCAGGTACTCGCGCCACTGCGCGCGGCGCAGCGGCAGGCCTTCGCGGATGGCCGGCTCGTCGATCTGGATCACGCCGATGCCGGCCGCCTCCAGGTCCAGTACCTCGTCGCGCAGCGCCAATGCGATCTGCCGGCAGGTGTCCGCGCGCGACTGGTCATCGCGCACGAACGACCACTGCAGCACCGTCACCGGGCCGGTCAGCATGCCCTTCATCGGGCGGTCGGTCAGCGACTGCGCGTACTGCGACCAGCGCACCGTCATCGGCCGCGGACGGGTCACGTCGCCGAAGATCACCGGCGGCTTCACGCAGCGCGAGCCATAGCTCTGCACCCAGCCGTTCTTGGTGAACGCGAAGCCGTCCAGCTGCTCGCCGAAGTACTCCACCATGTCGTTGCGCTCGAACTCGCCGTGCACCAGCACGTCCAGCCCGATCTGCTCCTGCACGCGTACGCAGTGTTCGGTCTGGGTGGCCAGGAACGCATCGTAGTCGGCGTCGGACAGCTTGCCGGACTTGTTGCTGGCGCGGGCCTCGCGTACTTCCAGGGTCTGCGGGAAAGAGCCGATCGTGGTGGTGGGGAAGCGTGGCAGCTGCAGCGCACCGGCCTGGGCCAGGTGGCGCTGCGGGTAGGGGCTGTGGCGCTGCGCATCGGCGGCGGTCAGGGCGGCCAGGCGCGCGGCCACTGCGGCCTTGTGCACGCGCGGCGAGCGCCGGCGCGATTCGATGCACGCACGCGAGTGCGCCAGCGTGTCCTCGGCGCGGGCCGGGGCGTCGATGGCATCGGCCAGCACGCGCAGCTCCTGCAGCTTCTGCCTGGAGAACGCCAGCCAGCTGTGCAGTTCGTCATCCAGCTTTTTTTCCAGGTCCAGGTCGACCGGGCTGTGCAGCAGCGAACACGACGGGGCCAGCCACAGCGCATCGCTGCCCACGTGGCCGTGCGCGTAACGGGCCAGCACCAGTGCGATGTCCAGATGCGTGCGCCAGATGTTGCGACCGTTGACCAGACCGGCCGACAGCACACGACCTGGGGGCAGCGCCTTGATCACCGCATCCAGCTGCTCCGGGGCGCGCACCAGGTCCACGTGCAGGCCATCCACCGGCAGCGAGGCGGCCAGCGGCAGGTTGTCGTCCAGCGCACCGAAGTAGGTGGCCACCAGCACCTTCGGCCGCGCCGCCTCGGCCAGTACCGCGTAGGCATGGGTGAACGCGGCGCGGGTGGCCTCGTCCAGGTCCTGCACCAGCGCCGGCTCGTCCAGCTGCACCCACTGCGCGCCAGCGTCCTTCAGCTGGCCCAGCAACTGCACGTACACCGGCAGCAGGGCGTCAAGCAGGTCCAGTGCGCGGCTGCCGTCGGTGGTCTTGGACAGCAGCAGGAAGGTCACCGGGCCGATCAGCACCGGGCGGGTCTCGATGCCCAGCGCCTTGGCCTGGCGGTATTCGGCCAGCGGCTTGTCGCCACGCAGCGCGAAGCCCTGGCCGGCCTGCAGTTCGGGCACCAGGTAGTGGTAGTTGGTGTCGAACCACTTGGTCATTTCCAGCGCGTGCAGGTCATAGCCGTCGCGTTGCACGCCCCGGGCCATGGCGAAGTACCCGGCCAGCGGTTCGGCGTCGGCCAGGGCGCGGTAGCGCGCCGGAATGGCGTCGAACAGGAAGGCCGCGTCGAGCACCTGATCGTAGAAGCTGAAGTCGTTGCTCGGCGGCACATCGACGCCGGCCTCGCGCTGCAGCTGCCAATGGCGCTCGCGCAGGCCGCTGGCGGTGTCCTGCAGCGACTGGGCGCTGCTTTCGCCGGACCAGAACGCTTCCAGCGCACGCTTGAGTTCGCGCTTGGCGCCGATGCGGGGAAACCCCAGGTTGGTAACAGTGGTCATGGAACGTGTCCTCATTGCAGTAGCGGCATTGAGGAACGAAGGAACCGCGCGCCGTGCACGACATGGCTGCCGTGTCCGCCCCGCCAGCGACCTTCGCCCCCGCGGGCGAACCGGATGTCGTGGAGCGGACGCACGGGGGCAGCGCCACGCGGGCGGCATGGCGGCAGGCCCCGGCAACCTCCCCGCGGACGTTCCAGGTCGAATCAGGGGACGGTCGTGTCCCCCGGCCGGGGCCGGTATTCGGGCTGATGGACACGGGCGCGAACGCCCACCTAGTACCTGCCGCTTCCCAGGCCGGGGCCCAGTGCTGTTGGCAGGATTCGTTTCCATTCACCGCTGCGGGGCAGCTCCGGAATGGGCGCACGAGGCGCCTTCACCGGATTCCCGTTTAAACCCATCCCTTCATCTGCATGAAGAGATGGATACCTTCGGCTCGCACAAGGTAGGCCGAAGGCGGGCGGTGGTCAAGGGGCGTCGCGCCAACGAAGGAAGGTCATGGACGATGCAACGCACGTGACAGCAATGTCCGTCGCACGGGGTGCCGGGTGCGGGAGGCCATCCACGCGTTTGCGGCAAGCAAGGGGAGGGGAATGGCGGCCGCTCAGGCCGCGTGGTGGTATGGCTCGATGCGCGCCAGGACGTCGGCCAGTTCGTCCCTGGCCTTCGCCGCGTCGTAGGCCATCTGCAGGTTGAGCCAGAAGGCCTCGCTGGTGCCGAAGAAGCGCGCCAGTCGCAATGCGGTGTCGGCGGTGATGCTGCGCCTGCCCGCGATGATCTCGCCGATGCGCGTCTGCTTCACGTCGATGGACTTGGCCAAGCGGTAAGCCGTCATCCCGAAAGGGGTGAGGAACTCCTCCTGCAGGATTTCACCGGGGTGCGGGTAGGGAATCGAACGCATGTAGGCAGCCCTCAGTGATAGTCGCAAAGCTCTACGTCTGCAGGACCTGCATCGGTCCATGTGAAGCACAATCGGTACTGGTCGTTGACGCGGATGCTGTGCTGACCCGCACGATTGGCGCGCAGTGGTTCCAGGCGGTTGGCCGGTGGAATGCGCAGGTCTTCCAGCCGGACGGCCGCATCCAGCATGGCGAGCTTCCGTATCGCAACGCGCTGGATATCCTGGAACCTTCGGATGCGCCTACCCATGAACAAGCTCTTGGTAGTAATGCATCGGAACGACACGATGGACATGACAGCTTCCTATAATGACGATACTAACGCGTGACGGTAGTATCGTCAAACGGGACCAATCCGGCCCGCTGATGCACAGGGCAGTCGATCAGCGGGCCTCGCCTGTGATGCTCGCTGAATTTCGCGCAGGCGAAAGCGGACGCGGTCACGCCCGCGGGACGGTGGTCATCGATTCGATGTATCGCTCAACCGCGCATCATCGGCCCGGCTGCGGATCTCAGCCAACGTATCGTCCTGCAGCAACGTGCCGTTCTCCCAGACCGTGACCATCGCATCCTCGTAGCCCAGCGGCAGCGCGGCGGCTGTCAGCGATTCCGCGTCGGCCGGCACCGACACCGTCCGGAACTGGCCGTACTCGCGATGGCGCAGCAGGCGCATGCGGCCGCGCTTGCTTTGCTTGCCACTGTCGGTCACCGGGTCCTTGTAGACGTCGATCCATTTCCCGTCCACGCGCGCGGCCGAGCACTTCAGCGCGAACTTCTGGGTGTCGCGGTCGAGCCGCTGCAGCAGTGCGCCGCCCATGCCGAAGGCGACGTTGTCGGCGGCGTAGCCGGCGGCGGTGATGCTGGCCAGGATCTGGCCGATGCTGGTCGGGTTGACGCCGTCACCCTGGATCACGCGCACGTGGTTGAGCACCTTGTAGCCCTTGCCGTTGACCACGTGGCCGAAGGCGTCGTCGAGCAGCTGCAGGCACTGCAGCACCACCGCCACCGGGTCGCCCGAATCCGGGCGGATCACCACGGTGGCGCCCGAGTCGATCACCTGCTGGCGCAGGGTGGTGCCCCAGTGCCGGGTGATCGCGTGGAAGATGTCGTAGCTGTCCGAGACCACGGCCACCAGCGCGCCAGGCGTGGCGAAGCGGGCCAGCATGTTGCGGTAGGCCTCCACCTCGTTGTCGCGGCCCCAGCTGGTAATCGTGCTGTGCTCGGCGGCCGGGATCGAATAGCCGGCCATGGCCTCGTGGTAGAAGGCGCGGGCGAACAGCAGAGCCGAGACAGTGTCGGTGCCGAGGAAGTTGACCAGGTGCGCCGCACCGCCGATGGCGGCCGATTCCAGGCTCGACACGCCCCGGCTGCCGAAGTCGTGCAGCTTGAACGGCAACTGGCCTTCCGGGTCGTCGCTGGTGCGCTCCAGGTACTGGCGGATGGTCTGCTTGGCGTGCCAACTGGTGGTGGCCACCGTGACCGGGTACCACACGCGCAGCAGCATCGTTTCAAGGTACGACGGTACCCAGAACGCCTGCGGGTCGGTCGATTCGATCGTCATCAGCGCGTTGTGCACCGGCACCACGCTGCCCTCGGGCACGGCGCGGATGCGGATCGGCATCAGGCCGCCGTGCGTATCGACGATGTAGCGCCAGCCCGCCTCGTTGAAGGGCTCGCCGTGGGCGGCGAAGAGATCGCGCGCCACGTCGATGTCGGCGTGGGTGATCGGCTTGGCCAGGTAGTCCTTCAGGATCGCCTGTAGGCCGAAGAACAGCGTGCGGTCGTAGTGGCCGCCGCGCGACTCCACGTAGAAGAAGGTGGCGTCGGTGCCCGGCGGATACTGCAGCCAGTGGCTGGCCTTGTAGCTGTCGGTGTTGAGGAGAAGATTGTCGAGGTAATGCATGACGGGAAGCTCCTTCGCGTCGGGTGACACCGGCGGTCTATCCGCCGGCGGGAAAGCCGGGATCAGCCCCGGCCCAGGAAGAACTCCAGAATGTGCAGGTGGTCTTCGTAAAGCTTGGGGCCCATGTCCAGTGCTTCGCTGACCGGGATCCAGCGCGCCTTGTCGGCATCGTCGCCGCCGCGCACGGCCGGCAGTTCGCCGGCGGGGAAATCGAAGTGGAAGGCGTGGGTGATGGTGCGGCCGCGCTGGCTGCGCTCGGGGTGGTCGAACACATGCTGGCCCTTGAGCGAGCCCTTGAGCACCGGCGCGGGAATCTTCAGCCGGGTCTCCTCGCGCAGTTCGCGCAGGCAGCTGTCGAGCAGACCCTGCTGCTGGCCGACGAAGCCACCGGGCAACGCCCACAGGCCCTTGCCGGGCTCGGCACGGCGACGCACCAGCAGCACGTGGCCCGAATGCACCACCACCGCATCGGTGGTGACGAACGTGGGCGCATACGGCGCGTCTTTCCAGGCGGCCTTGTACTGCTCGATGAACTGGTACTCGGCCACCAGCTGGGCGTAGGCCGGGCCGCTCTTGCGGAACGCTTCGAGCATGGCGTACACCGGCGCCGGCACGTTCCCGCGCAGCATCAGCAGCGCACCGTGGAAATCCACGCTGCCGGCTTCAAACAGGTAGCGGCGCAGTTCGGTGGCCGACAACGTCTCGGTGTGCTGCACATCCACCAGCGGCCACTGCGGGAACTCGCGCAGGTAGTAGCTCGAATCATCCTTGTCCATGCCGACCAGGCCGATCTTCGCGTCGCCCGCATGCCCGTCGGCACGCACCGCATCGGCCACCGTGCGCTGCACGCCGGCGATCCACTGCGCTTCGTTGTACAGGTGGTCCTTGAGCGGACGGATCAGCAGGCGTTCGCCCGCACCTTCAAGCGCAGCCTGGATCATCACGGCGCGTTCGGCCACGGTCCAGGGGTTGCGGAGGCTGCGGGGGGTATCGGCAGAGCCGACCAGAAAGATCAGCTTCTTGGCCCGGCTCAGTGCGAGGCGGGCAACGGCGGCATGGCCGTTATGGAAGGGCTCGAAACGCCCAATGAACACCAGATAGTCGTATTCCATGAGAATCCCCCATGTCGTTGCAGGTGCCGTGGGTCTATCCCTTGGCTGGTGCCAATGCTACTCCTCTGTCCTGTACCGTCAACAACCTGCTGCGCGTGATCCCTCCAGCGCGGTCATCACCTGCGCCACGCGCTGCTGCAGTGGGCCGCCCAGCACGGTGAACGGCATGCCGCGCGCGTCCAGTGCCTCCAGGTACGCGCGATGCTGCGCGTGCCGGAAGGCGTCATCGCGACGGGTGCCGTCCTGCACGAACGGAAAATCCGGGGCACACAGGAACAGGTGGGTGTAGCGCCGTTGCGCCAGCGCATGCAGTGCCGGTTCGGCGCGTTCGAACATGGACAGGCAGTACAGCAGCGTGGTCAGCGGCGTGGTATCGCAGACCAGCCAGCGGTTGGCCTGCGCGGCCAGCGTGTCCTCGCGCGCTACCTGCACCTGTGCGATGTGCAGCAGGTCGTCGTAGTCGAGCGCGCCACCGCGCGCCTCCCAATGCTCACGTCCGAACTCGGCGGCCCAGACGGTCTGCAGCTGCCGGGCCAGTGCGGCGGCGAGCGTGGTCTTGCCGCTGGACTCGCCGCCGAGCAGGGCGATGCGGCCGACGAAACTGGCGTACACGCGCGGGTCGAGAAAGCCGCGCAGGGCATGCGGATCGCGCCGCAACGCCGTGCCCGATACCGGCACCCTGCTGCGGGCCGGGTCCAGGCACACATGCGCCACCGGCCAGTGCATGCCCGCCAGTGCACTGAAATGGCGCTGCAGGGCGGCCGCGAATCCATCGCCGTACGCCTCGCTGGTGAACACCGCGTCCACCCGGCGCTGCCACAGCGTGCTGCACACCCAGGCCACGAACGCGCGCTGCGTGGCGTCGTCGTCGGTGTTGTCCGGCAGCGGCCGCACCGGCACGCCCTGTCGTGCGCAGTGTGCCGCCAACCGCGCCTCGTCGAGTACCAGCCGGGTTACCTGCGGGTACAGCGCCTGCAGCCAGGCCTCGCGCCGGTCAGCATCACAGGCGGGCAGTTCCGGCTGGCTCCAGCTGAGCAGCAGCACGCTGTCGCAGCGGCTCAGCGCATGGTCGATGAGGGCCTGGTGGCCACGGTGCAGCGGGCTGAACTTGCCCACCACCAACCCGGTGGCGAAACGCTCACCCATGCGCGGCATCGGCCGCTGCGGTGGCGACGCTCTGCTCGCGCATCAACCGCCGCCAGTGCCGCAGCGAGACCAGCGCGTTGATCCAGAACACGCCATACAACACCGCAGTGAGGTGCAACCCGCGGCTGGCGTACAGCGGAATGGCGATGCTGTTGACCAGCAGCCAGAACCACCACGAATCGAGCTTGCGGCGCATCATCAACAGCTGCGCCACCACGCTCAGCACCAGCACGGCCGAATCCAGGAACGGCGCGTAGGCGTCGGTCCAGGTATGCAGCAGCAGGCCATAGCCGACGCTGGCCAGCACCGCTGCCGGCAGCATCCAGCCCAGCGTGCGCAGCTGCACCCGGCTGATCGGCAGGGCATGCCCGTGGTCGCCGCGCAGCCACTGCCACCACCCGATCACGCTGGTGAGCACGAACACGCCCTGCAGCACCACGTCGGCGTACAGGCGCGCCTCGTAGAACACCAGGCCGAACAACGTGCAGCCGATGATGCCGGTCCACCAGGTGTGCACGCTGTTGCGCCCGGCCAGCAGGATCGAGGCGGCCACGGTGACGTTGGCGGCAATTTCCAGTGCGCTGGTCATGCGGCTGCGCCGGCAGGAGGGGAACGCAGCGTGGGCGTCGGCATCGGGTTCTTCAGGGGCAGGTGACAAGCCGCCCAGTTTACCCGCCGCCCGCAGTGCATCCGCCGCGGCGCTGGCTGCGTATCTGCTGGTGACCCCCACGTGGAGCCGGGCATGCGCCGATCCCTCTTACCGTCCCTGGTGCTGCTGCTGTGCCCGGTATTGCCGGCGGCGGCCCAGCAGGTGCTGCGCCAGGAAGGGCGGGCCTATGCGCCGGCCGATGGCCGCCTGCTATACCGCGAGACCCACTGGCTGCAGGGGCCGGCGGCGACCCGATCGCGGCTGGTGCTGTACCGCTGCGCCGACGGCCGCGCCTTCGCGCGCAAGTGGATGACCCCGCAGGGCAGCCCGCAGACCCCCGACTTCGCCTTCGAGGATGCCCGCAATGGCTACCAGGAAGGTCTGCAGGGCAGCGCCGCGGCCCGTACCGTGTATGTGCGTGAAGACGCGCGCGCTGACCGGGTCAGCCGTGCCATCGCGATCCCGCCCGATGCGGTGGTCGATGCCGGTTTCGACGCGGCGGTGCTGGGCCACTGGGACGCCCTGCAGGCCGGGCGCCCGGTGGCGTTCCAGTTCCTGCTGCCCAGCCGCCAGCGGCTGGTGCCGTTGAAACTACAGCGCAGCGCGGCGGTCACCTGGCAGGGCCAGCCGGCCGAACAGTTACAGATGCGGCTGGATGCCTGGTTCGGCTTCGCGGTCCCGGCGGTCACCCTGGTGTATGCGCGCAACAGCCCGCGCCTGCTGCAGTTCAGCGGCACCGGCAACGTGCGCGATGCGCAGGGGCGCTACCCGCAGGTGCGCGTTGAATTCCCCGCCGAGCCAGTCGCGGCGACCGCCGCTGAACTGGCCGCGGCACGGCAGCAGCCGCTGGTGGCCACATGCGCCGGATGAGTCCCCCCTTGCGCCCTGCGCGCGCAGCGACGACGATGCGGGCTGTCTTCCTGCCGACGTTGAGCCTGCGATGCCTGAGCTGGAGCTTGCCGACACGGGTGCCGCACGGCGCCTCGACGACCTGCTGGTCCGGGTTGCCAGCGGCGATCGCCAGGCGTTCGAGTCGGTGTATCAGCTGGCGTCCGGGCGCTTGTTCGCGATCTGCCTGCATGTCCTGCGCGACCGCAGCGACGCCGAAGAGGTGTTGCAGGATGTCTTCACCAGCGTCTGGCACAAGGCGGCACAGTTTGATCGCGCCAAGGCGGCGGCCATGACCTGGCTGTCGATGATGGCGCGCAACCGCGCGATCGACCGCCTGCGCGCGGCGCCACCGCGCCCGTTGGATGATCTGTCGGTGGCCGATGAAATCCCCGATTTCGCCCCGCAACCGGCCCAGGTGGCCGAACAGGCCTCCGACCGGCAGCGCCTGGACGACTGCCTGGACACCCTGGAACCCCGCCGCCGTTCGCTGATCCGGTTGGCGTTCCTGGACGGGGCCAGCTATGAGGAACTGGCGCGCCGGATCGGCTCGCCCCTGGGCTCGGTGAAAAGCTGGATCCGCCGCGGCCTGGGCCAACTGCGGGTGTGCCTGGAACGATGAACATCCGCGACCTCCATGACCTGCATGACGACGGGCAACCGCCCAGCGCCGACATCCTGGCCGGGGAATACGTGCTGGGCGTGCTTGATGCCGCCCAACGCAGCGAGGCCGAGCAGCGCATCGCCAACGACCCCGGCTTTGCCCGGCTGGTGAGCCAGTGGGAAAACCGCCTGGCGCCCATGCTGGACGCGCTAGGCAGTGAAGCGGTGCCCGCGCACGTGTGGCCGCGCATCCGTACCGCGCTGGGCTGGCCCTCGGTCGGTGCCGGCGCGCCGCGCGCCTGGCAGCGCACCGGGTTCTGGCAGGGCATGACCGCGCTGGCCGCCGTGGTGGCGCTGGTGGCGGTGTTCAGCCGCGGCCAGCTGGAACCGGTGGCCCCGGTTGCACCGCCGGTGGCGGTCACCCCGACCCCGCCGCCCACCCCGTCCGAACCCGAGCAGGCGACCAAGCCGGTCACCCCGCTGTTGCACGACGACGGCACGCCAGGCTGGTTGGCCTCGGTGGACAAGGCCCAGGGCAAGGTGCTGATGGTGCCGGTACCGGCCGCCGCCGATGCGGCCGGGCGCGCCCCGGAGCTGTGGCTGATCCCGGCCGGCGGCACGCCGCGTTCGCTGGGCCTGGTGTCCATCAACCGCGCCCATACGGTGACCGTGCCGGACGCACTGCGTGATGCGCTGGTGAACGGCTCCGTGCTGGCCATCACGCTGGAACCGTCCAGCGGCGCGCCGCAGGGCATCCCGACCGGCCCGATCATCGCCAAGGGCGACATCGCCACCCTGTAACGCGCTTTTTTGGTTCTTCTCCCCTCTGAGAGAAGGCGCAGATTGGATCGGCTGGCGTGCCCGATCGGGGCGCTCGCGCGCGTGAGGGCCCCGTAGCAGCCGGTAGGCCCCTGGTGCAAATGTCCCCCGGCCGCTGGGCGGCCTCCTCCTTTATTTTGCCCAGGGGCCTACCGGCTGCTACGGGGCTCGGCTTGCGGTAAGGAGGGGAAGCCAAGCTTTTCTGGCGCTGTCGGTGGGTCGGGCGCTGGGCCCCCATGCCCTTGGAGGCGAAATAAAGGAGGAGGTGGCGGCCGCAGGCCGACGCCGGAGGACATTCGCCGGAAAGGGCATGGGGGCCCAGCGCCCGACCCGCCGACGGCCGCGCGCGGAAAGCGTCAAGCCACGTTTCTGCCTGCCCCGCAGATGGGCGACGAACCTTTTTTCCGGATCCGTGCATCCGGATGGGCCTGGCTCCCGTATCTCCTGACAAGCACGCCAGGAGATACGCGATATGTCGGCCGGACCCGCCACTGCAGCACCCCGCACGGCCCGCCGTGGCCTGATGGCCACCGTGCGGCGCTGGTTCGATACCAGCGCCGGGACGGCGGTGGCCGACGAAGCGGCGCAGCGCGTGGACTGGCTGCGCGCGATCCCGTTCGCGGCCATGCACCTGGCCTGCCTGGCGGTGATCTGGGTGGGGGTCTCCTGGGTGGCGGTCGGCGTTGCGGTGGCGTTGTACGCCGTGCGGATGTTCGCCATCACCGCCTTCTACCACCGCTACTTCTCGCACCGCACCTTCCGCACCTCGCGCGCGGTGCAGTTCGTGTTCGCGGTGATCGGCGCGGCCAGCGTGCAGCGCGGCCCGCTGTGGTGGGCCGCCCACCACCGCGTCCATCACCGCCATACCGACACCGCCGCCGATCCGCACTCGCCCGGCGTGCATGGCTTCTGGTGGAGCCACATGGGCTGGTTCCTCACCACCGACGGCTTCCGCACCCGCTGGGACCGCATCCCCGACCTGGCCAAGTACCCGGAACTGCGCTGGCTGGACCGCTTCGACACGCTGGTGCCGATCGCGTTGGCCGCCGCCCTGTTCGGCCTGGGCGCGCTGCTCGAACATTTCGCGCCGTCCTGGGGCACCAGCGGCGGGCAGATGCTGGTGTGGGGGTTCTTCATCTCCACCGTGGTGCTGTTCCACGCCACGGTCACCATCAACTCGCTGGCGCACCGTTTCGGCCGCCAGCGGTTCAACACCGGTGACGACAGCCGCAACAACCTGTGGCTGGCCCTGCTCACCTTCGGTGAGGGCTGGCACAACAACCACCACTTCTTCCCCGGCACCGCGCGCCAGGGCTTTTACTGGTGGGAGATCGATGTGACCTGGTACGGCCTGCGGCTGATGGCGGCGCTAGGCCTGGTGCGCGACCTCAAACCCGTGCCGGCCTGGGTGCTGGCCAAGGCGGAGCACTGACATGCGTATCGCCGTGATCGGATCGGGCATCGCCGGCTTGGCCAGCGCCTGGTGGCTGGGCCAGCAGCACGAGGTGACGCTGTTCGAGGCCAACGACTACCTGGGCGGCCACACCCACACCCATCAGGTGCAGGTGGACGGCGCCAGCCACGCGGTGGACACCGGTTTCATCGTGTTCAACCCGCTGCACTACCCGCTGCTCACCGCGCTGTTCGACGAGCTCAACGTGGCTTCGCAGCCCACCACCATGAGTTTCTCGGTACACAGCGAGCGCAGCGGGCTGGAGTACAACGCCACCTCGCTGGATGGGCTGTTCTGCCAGCGTCGCAACCTGGTGTCCCCGCGGTTCTGGGGCATGCTCGGCGACCTGCGGCGCTTCTACCGCGAGGCACCGGCGTTGCTGCATGGCGACGATGCCGGGCCTTCACTGGGGGACTACCTGCGCGCCGGCCACTATGGGCGCACCTTCATCGACGAGCACCTGCTGCCCATGGCCTCGGCGCTGTGGTCCTCGCCCACCGCCAGCCTGGAGGCCTTCCCGGCGCGCTACCTGGCGCAGTTCATGGCCAACCACCAGATGCTGCAGGTGAGTGGTCGCGCACCGTGGCGGGTGGTGCAGGGCGGCTCGGCGCGTTACATCGACGCGATGCGGCGGCGTTGGCACGTGCGTGAACGGCTGGATTGCCGCGTGTTCGGCGTGGAGCGCCACGAGCATGGCGTGCGCGTGCACAGCGCGGCTGGGCTGGAAGGCTTCGACCAGATGGTGCTCGCCTGCCACAGCGACCAGGCCCTGGCGCTGCTGTCCGATGCCGACCGCACCGAACGCAGCGTGCTCGGTGCGATCCGCTACCAGCCCAACGAGGTGGTGCTGCACACCGATGCGCGCCTGCTGCCACGCAACCGCAAGGCCTGGGCCGCTTGGAACGCGCACGTACCGGCCAACCCGCTCGCGCCCTGCACGGTCAGCTACCTGATGAACCAGCTGCAGGGCATCGATACGCCCACGCCGCTGGTGGTCACCTTGAACCGCACGGCCGCCATCGACCCGGCCAAGGTGCTGCGCACGCTGCACTACGCGCACCCGGTGCATGACCATGCCATGGTGGCGGCGCAGCAGCGCTGGGCCGAGATCCAGGGCCAGCGCCGCACCTGGTTTGCCGGCGCGTACTGGGGCTGGGGCTTCCACGAAGACGGCATCCGCAGTGCACGGCGCGTGGTTGATGCGCTGCAGGCACTGGACGCCGAGTCGTACTGGCCGCTGGCCCAGGCGCAACCGGCATGAGCGCCAGCGCCCTCTACCGTGGCCGCATGCGCCACCGCCGCCACGCCCCGCACCCGCATGCGTTCGGCTACCCGGTGGCGCAGCTGCTGCTGGACCTGGACGAGATCGATACGCTGTTCGCGCGGCGCTGGCTGTGGTCGGTGGGACGCCGCAACCTGGCCGAATTCCGCCGCAGCGACTACCTCGGCGACCCGGCGCAACCGCTGGCCGATGCGGTACGCGCCCGCATCACCGCCGCGCTGGGCCGCGCACCGCACGGCCCGATCCGCCTGCTCACGCACCTGCGTTACGCCGGCCACGTGTTCAACCCGGTCAGCTTCTACTACTGCTACGCCGACGATGGCCGCACGCTGGACTGCATCGTGGCCGAGATCACCAACACCCCGTGGAAGGAGCGGCACGCCTACGTGCTGCCGGTGGCCGCCGCCGATGCCAGTGGCCGCGCGCTGGCCTGGGAATTCGACAAGCAGTTCCATGTATCGCCCTTCATGGCCATGGACTGCCACTACCGCTGGCGCTTCACCGCACCGGGCGACGACCTGCACGTGCACATGCAGGTGTGGCGCGCGGGCGTACGCCAGTTCGATGCCGACCTGGTGCTGCAGCGCCACCCGATCACCGCGCTCAGCTTGGCCGGCGTGCTGCTGCGCTTCCCGCTGATGACCGTCCAGGTGGTGGCCGCCATTCATTGGCAGGCACTGCGCCTGTGGCTCAAGCGCACCCCCGTCCACGACCATCCTTCGCTTGCAGGAAAACGCCCATGAACGACATGACCCGCCCGGTTGCGCTGCCGATGCCCACGGCACTGGAGCGCTTCCTGCGCGATCGCCTGCTGGCCCAGCTGGCGCCCCTGAGCGGTGGCTGCCTGCAGCTGCGCGACGCTGCCGGCGATGTACTGCTGGGCGATCCGGCAGCGAGCCTGCGCGTCACCGTGTGGGTGGATGACCCCGCCTTCTACCGGGCAGTGGCGGCGCAGGGCAGCGTGGGCGCGGGCGAGTCGTATATCCGTGGCGACTGGCGCTGCAGCGACCTGGTGGCGCTGGTGCAGCTGCTGGTGCGCAACCGCGACCTGCTCGACGGCATGGAGCGCGGCGTGGCGCGCATCGGCGGCTGGCTGCTGAAGGGCTGGAACCGGCTGCGCCGCAATACCCGCGAAGGCAGCCGCCGCAACATCGCCGCGCATTACGACCTGGGCAATCCGTTCTTCTCGCTGTTCCTGTCGCCGGACCTGATGTACTCCTCGGCGCTGTATGCCAGCCCGGCGGACTCGTTGGAAGACGCCTCGCGGCGCAAGCTGGCACGCATCTGCGCGCAGCTGCAGCTGCAACCGGGCGACCACGTGGTGGAGATCGGCACCGGCTGGGGTGGGTTCGCGTTGTACGCGGCCGGCGAGATCGGTTGCCACGTCACCACCACCACCATCTCGGTGGAGCAGTACACCCTGGCCAAGGCGCGCGTGGAAGCGGCCGGCCTGCAGGACAAGGTCACGCTGCTGCTGAAGGACTACCGCGATCTGGACGGCCAGTACGACAAGCTCGTCTCCATCGAGATGATCGAGGCCATCGGTGCGCAGTACCTGGACACCTATTTCGACACGCTCACCCGCCTGCTCAAGCCCGAGGGCCTGGCGCTGCTGCAGGCCATCACCATCGAAGACCAGCGCTACGAACAGGCGCGGCGCAGCGTGGACTACATCAAGCGCTTCGTGTTTCCCGGCAGCTTCATTCCGTCGATCAACGCGATCATGGCGGCCAAGACCCGCAGCAGCGACCTGCAGCTGATCGGCCAGCATGATTTCGGCACGTCCTACGCGCTCACCCTGCGCGCCTGGCGGCAGCGCTTCCTGGCGCAACTGCCGGCGGTGCGCGCGCAGGGCTTCGACGAACGCTTCATCCGCCTGTGGGAGTTCTACCTGGCTTACTGCGAAGGCGGCTTCCTGGAACGCTCCATCGGCGTGTCGCACCTGCTGATGGCACGCCCGGGCTACCGGCCTGCCGCGCACGGCGAAGGCGGCTGAGATGGTGCGCTTCTGGGCCAATGTGATCGGCAACCAGCTGGTGTGGCTGTGCGCGGTGGTTGGCGCCGGGCACGGCCTGCGCTGGCCCGCGCTGCTGGCCGCCGGTGTGTACGTGGGCAGCCAGCTGGCACTGTCGCCGCAGCCCGGCGTGGAACTTCGCCTGCTGGGCGTGGCACTGCTGTGCGGCCTGCTGGTGGACGGCGTGGCCGGTGGCTCGGGCTGGGTGCAGTACGCGGCCGGCAATGGCCCGGCGTGGGTGGCCCCGGTGTGGATCCTGGCCTTGTGGGCGGCGTTCGCGATGACCCTGCCGGTGTCGTTTGCGGTGCTGCAGAAGCACCTGCGCATCGCCGCCCTGGTCGGGCTGCTGCTGGCGCCGCTGGCGTATCTGTCGGCAGCGCGTGGCTGGTCGGCGGTGAGTTTCGCTACGCCCCGCTGGCAGGGCGTGCTGCTGCTTGGCCTTGGCTGGTCACTGGCGCTGCCGGTGCTGGCCGCGTGCGCGCGGCATTGGCAGCGCACGTCGCACGCCCTTTCTGATACGGCGGGAGAACACGCATGAAGTTGCTGTGGTGGGTATGGCTGTATGCCGCGTTGATCATGAGCTGGGGCTGGTGGTGGCAGCGCCGCCACCAGAACATCGGCGTGGTCGATGTGCTGTGGGCCAAGGGCGTGGGCGCGTCGGCCCTGCTGCTGGCCGTGCTGGGCAGCGGCGCACCGGCACCGCGCATCGCGCTGGCGGTGCTCGGCGGATTGTGGGGATCGCGGCTGGCGCTGCATCTCTGGCACCGCGTGCGCAGCGAACCCGAAGACGGCCGCTACCAGCACCTGCGTGCCCACTGGAACGGCCACCAGGGCAAGATCTTCGGCTTCTTCCAGTTCCAGGCGGGGCTGATCGTGCTGTTCGCGTTGCCGTTCGTTGCGGTCGCGCACAACCCCCAGCCCGATGACCTGCGCTGGATCCTGGCCGCCATCGCGGTCTGGCTGCTCAGCGTGGGCGGCGAAGCGCTGGCCGACCGCCAGCTGGCACGTTTCCGCGCCGACCCCGGCAACAAGGGCAAAACCTGCCGCGACGGGCTGTGGCGTTACTCGCGGCACCCCAACTACTTCTTCGAATGGCTGCACTGGTTCACCTACGTGCTGCTGGCCGTGCATTCGCCGCTGTGGTGGCTGGCCTGGTCCGGCCCGGTGGTGATGTACGTGTTCCTGCGCTGGGTCAGCGGTATTCCCTTCACCGAGGCCCAGGCGCTGCGCAGCCGTGGCGAGGACTACCGCGACTACCAGCGCACCACGCCGATGCTGTTTCCGTGGTTTCCCTCCCGCTCATCGAATACCCGCAAGGAGCCGTCCCCGTGAATGTCGCCAGTGACTCCCTGCCCGCGCCCGACCACGCGCCGGGCCTGACCGGCCTGGCCGAGCGCGGCCTGCTGCCCGACGCGTTGCTGCGCCTGGGCATCCGCCGCCAATGCGAGGCACGCCTGCGCGACGAACTGGCCGGTGGCCAGCAGGCGCAGTCGCAGCGCTTTGCCGCGCGCATCGCCGAACTGTCGCAGAGCGCGGTGGCCCTGCACGTGGACGCGGCCAACCGCCAGCACTACGAAGTGCCGGCCGGCTTCTTTGAACTGTGCCTGGGCAAGCGGCTGAAATACAGCAGCTGCTACTACCCCACCGGCAGCGAAACGCTGGACCAGGCCGAAGAGGCCATGCTGGCCCTGTACGGCCAGCGCGCACAGCTGGCCGATGGCCAGGACATTCTGGAACTGGGCTGTGGCTGGGGCTCGCTGACGTTGTGGATGGCCGAGCATTACCCCAACGCACGCATCACCGCGGTGTCCAATTCCAACAGTCAGCGCGAACACATCCAGGCGCAGTGCCGCCTGCGCGGGCTGGACAACGTCACCGTGCTGACCCGCGATGCCAATACCCTGGTGCTGGATACGGCCGCGTTCGACCGCTGCGTGTCGATCGAGATGTTCGAGCACATGCGCAACTACCGGCAGCTGCTGCAGCGCATCCACGGCTGGTTGCGCCCGCAGGGCAAGCTGTTCGTGCACATCTTCGTGCACCGCACGCTGATGTATCCCTTCGAGACCGAGGGCGACGACAACTGGATGGGCCGGCACTTCTTCACCGGCGGCCTGATGCCGGCCGCCGATACGCTGCTGTGCTTCCAGCAGCATCTGCAGCTGCAGCAGCGTTGGCTGCTCGATGGCACCCACTACGAGCGCACCGCCAACCATTGGCTGGCCAACCAGGACCAGAACCGCGACGCGGTGCTGGAGATCATGCGCCAGTGCTACGGCGCACCCTCGGCGGCGTTGTGGGCACAACGCTGGCGCATGTTCTGGATGGCCTGCGCCGAGCTGTTCGGCTACCAGGACGGCCAGCAATGGCAGGTGGCCCACTACCTGTTCGACCGCCCGTGACCCCGCCTGCCATGAGGATCCTGCCATGTCTTACCGCGCCCTCGCTCCCCTGTTGCTGGCCAGCCTGATGCTGGGCTGCGGCGGCAACACCCGTCCCATTCCGCCCGTGGCACACGTGGATGTGCCGCGCTTCATGGGCGACTGGTATGTGATCGCCCATATCCCCAGCCGCCCCGAGCGCGAGGCGTTCGATGCGGTGGAGTCCTACGCGCTGCGCCCGGATGGACGCATCCAGACCACCTTCCGCTACCGCAAGGGCAGCTTCGATGCGCCGGTGAAGACCATGCACCCGATCGGCAAGGTCAAGCCCGGCACCAACGGTGCTGAGTGGGGCATGCAGTTCATCTGGCCGATCCAGGCCGAGTACGTGATCGTGTACCTGGACGACGGCTACCAGCAGACCATCGTGGGGCGCAGCAAGCGCGACTACATGTGGTTGATGGCGCGCACCCCGACCATTCCGGAGGCCGATTACAAGGCCGCCATGACCCGGCTGGCCGCGCTGGGCTACGACCTGTCGCAGGTGCGCCGCGTGCCGCAGTCGGGCGCCAAACCCGAGTAAGGCGTTCCGTGCCGTGCTTCTCAGGCCGTGAGAAGGCCCCGGGCGATACTGTCGTTATCAGCCCGTTGGGTGCCGGCCCCTGGCCGGGATGCCTGCGGGGCCTGCGCGGATCGGCCGCGCATGGGCAGGCGGACGTGAGGAGTCGGGCGTGGCGGACAAGTACTGCGATCTGGTCATGAAGGGCGGCATCACCAGCGGCATCGTGTATCCCAACGCGGTGCTGTCGCTGGCGCGCGAATACCGCTTCAAGAACATCGGCGGCACCTCGGCCGGAGCGATTGCCGCGGCGGTGGCCGCGGCGGCTGCACTGGGGGATCGCCGCCGCCACGCTGGCGAGGCAGTGGACGCACAGGTCGGTTTCCCCGGCTTGTCGGCCGTGTCTGCGCAACTGTCCACGCGCGGCTTCATCTACAGCCTGTTCCAGCCTGCGCACGGCGCGCGCACTGCCTACCGCCTGCTGGTGATGCTCACCGGCAAATCCAGCCTGCCGCGCAAGATCGCCTGCCTGCTGGCCGCCGTATTCGCCATCGCGCCGCTGGAACTGCTGGCCGCGTTGATCGGCCTGCTGGGCATCGGCTGGCTGGCCGGTGGCGTGGCGGGGGTGTGGGCGACGCTGCTGCCCTCGTTGCTGTGCGCCTACGGCGCCGGCGTGCTCGCATCGGCGCTGCGGGTGGCGCGGGTGGCGCGGCGCAATCTGCTCGGGCTGTGCAATGGCAGCACCCAGGCCGACGCCGCCACCCCGGCCCTGACCGACTGGCTGCATGACCGCCTGCAGGCGCTGTCGGGTAAACCGCCGGGCCAGCCGCTCACTTTCGGCGACCTGCACCAGGCCCCGCGGTACCACGACGAGCCGGCCGGCGCGCAGGCCATCAGCCTGCAGATGATCACCACCTGCGTGTCGCATACCGAGCCGCGCACGTTGCCGTTCAGTGCGGCGCATTTCTGGTTCCTGCGCGAGGAATTCGCGCAGTTGTTCCCGGCCAGCGTGGTGGAGTGGCTGGTGGCCCAGGCCGGCGCGCCCGAACAGGTCGATGGTCGCGCGTATTACCGTCTGGTCGATGGCGATCAGCTGCCGGTACTGGTGGCCACGCGCATGAGCCTGAGCTTCCCGCTGTTGATCAGCGCGGTACCACTGCACGAACCGGCGCGTCGCGAGCGGCGCTGTGAACCACAGCCGGAGGCGTCCGCGCCGCACGACAACAGCAACGTTGCCGACAGCATGGAAGGTCTGACCAGCGGCGGCCAGAGTTGTGGCCCGGTGATCACCGCCTTCCGGGTGTGCTGGTTCTCCGATGGTGGCATCAGCAGCAACTTCCCCATCCATCTGTTCGACGCGGCGTTGCCGCGCTGGCCCACCTTCGGCATCAACCTGGTGTACCCGCGCCACGCCGATGCGGTGAGCGTGCTGGACGCCGGCAGGCATGGCGCGCAGGCGCAGCTTGAACAGGCGGTGTTCCTGCCTACCGAGAACCGCCAGGGCTGGCAGCGCAGCTACCACGCCATTGCGCGGCCGCTGGCAGCCGCGGAGATGTCCGGCTTCCTGTTCTCGATCGTATCGACCATGCAGAACTGGCGCGACGTGCTGCAGGCCCGTGCACCGGGGTATCGCGATCGCATCGTGCACGTGTCGCTGCATGGCGACGAAGGCGGCATGAACCTGGACATGCCGCAGGACGTGCTGAGCCGCATCGCCGCCAAGGGCAGCGTGGCGGGCGAACGCTTCTGCGGCTTCTCCTTCCAGAACCACTACTGGATCCGCTGGCGCAACCTGGCCTCGGCCTACCAGCGCTACACGCTGGAGATCGCCCGCACCGACGATCCTGCGCAGCGCGTGGCCGCCTGGCGTGATGCGTACCAGAGCGTGGCCACCGGCGAACCGCCGCCGCCGTCGTACCGGCTGGGCTCGGAAGACAAGCGGCGCGCCTCCCAGCAGCTGTGGCGGCTGATGGTCGAGCAGGGCCAGGCCTGGGAAGACCTCGGTCCCGACCTCACCGACGGCGCGCCACGCCCGCTGCCGCAGATGAAGGTCACGCCGATGTATTGAGCCGGGAGGGGCGCCGGCCGGGCAACGCATGGAACGCGACATGCCCGGTAGTGCCGGCCGCTGGCCGGCTCCTCATGAAACCCAGCATTACCGGTAGAGCCGACCGTTGGTCGGCTGCGCATCTCGTTTATGCTCGTTGACGCGCCGCTCTCACCAGGATGGAACCGCATGACCCCACGCATGGCCTTGCTGCAGACACTCGAACACCTCGACGCGCTCGACCCCGACCACCTGCCGGTGGTCCCGCTGGATGCGTATTTCACGGGCAATGATCAGGAAGAATCGATCGCGCCGAACCAATGGGAGTTCGGGCGCCCGCCCATCCGCGAGCTGCACGCACGCTTTCAGGCCATCGCCGCGCGCCCGGACGTCCAGGGCGTGTATGTCGGCCTGCATCAGGACTGGGGCATGGCGCTGGAAGACGACACCGATTGGCCGGCAGCGGAGAACATCCACATCCTCACCTCTGCTGACGCGCCCACCGTGCAGTCATGGCTGGAAGGCCTGGAATCGGACGGCGCCAGCGCAGGCTGGCCATACGGCCAGCATGCCGCAGCACCCGTGCCGGCCGAGGGTTTCCAGGTCTACTCGGTGTTCTGGGACTAGGACAGACGTCGACCAACGGTCGACTCTACGCGGGTGGAACGCATGCATGCCCACCCCGACCGATGGCACACACCGCATCCCGATCGATTCCAGTCACCCGGTAGAGCCGACCGTTGGTCGGCTGCCCTTCGCATCGAACATTCCTGGCGCCGGATGCAAGTCGACCAACGGTCGACTCTACCCGCGGCCTGGTAGCTGCGCGAACGCGCGTTGCATGCAATCTTCGCGCGGGCACACGCGGCAACCCGGGCCGATGGAGACCGAGTTGCCCGGGCTCTGGATGTCCAGGCCGCGCGAGTAGATCAGCCGTTCGGCATGCTGCAGGTCGCAGCCCAGCGCCACCGCGAAGGTCTTGCGCGGTTGCCCGTGCCCGATCGGGCCGCTGCTCACCTGCCGCGCCAGCCAGAAGTGGCGGCGCCCGTCGGGCATGCGCGCGGTCTGGGTCAGCACCCGACCCGGCTGGTTGAACGCCTCGTACACGATCCATAGCGGGCACGAGCCGCCCACCTGCGAGAAGTGGAAGTCGGTGGCCGAGTGGCGCTTGGACACATTGCCGGCCCGGTCCACGCGGATGAAGAAGAACGGCAACCCCGGCGCACTGCGCCGCGCGAGCGTGCTCAGCCGATGGCACACCGCTTCAAAGCCCACCCCGAAGCGGTGCGCCAGCGCATCGATGTCATAGCTGCTGTGCTCGGCCGCACGCAGGAACTGCGCATACGGCATCACCAGCGCGCCGGCGAAGTAGTTGGACATGCCGATCCGCGCCTGCGCGATCTGCTCCGCTTCGCGGAAGCCGGCGCGCGCGATCACCGCATCGATCTGCGCCGCATAGCCCAGCAGCGCCAGCTCGGCGGCCATCTGGAACGCCTGCTGGCCCGGCTCCAGATAATCGGGCAGCCATAGCGTGCGGCTGCCCCCGTCATAGACGCGCTTCTCGCGCCCGGCCTGCAGTGGCGCCACCTCCACCAGCACCCCGTGACGGTCGGCCAGCAGCTGGCGCAGCCGCGGCGCCACGTGCCCGGCCACCAGCCCCCACTCGCCGAACAGCTGCTCGGCCAGGTCGTCCAGCTCGGGGATGTGGTTGTGCATGCGGTTGAAGAAGTCGCGCACCTGGTCGCCGGCCGGCAGCGCCTGCCCGGCATGCACGTCGCCCAGCTGGAACTCCAGGGCGGCAGCGTGCTCGCGCAGCGCCAGATGGCGGCGGTGCAGGTCCAGCAGGGCCTGGCTCACCTGCGGCAGGTTGCCGGCCATGGCGCGCAGCTCGGTGCTGCTCACGTCGTCCAGGCCGAGGTCGCGCAGGGTGTCGCTCAACGCTTCCTGCAACGCGCCGGGTTCATCCACGTCGAACAGCCCGGAAACGTCGCCCAACACCTCGCGCAGCTTCTGCTGCACCGCCGGCGTCAGCGGGCGCTTGTTGCGCTCCATCTGGTTCAGGTAGCTGGCCGACAGCCCCAGCGCCCGGGCCAGCTCAACCTGGCTGTAGCCGCGCTGCTCCCGCAGCTTCAGCAGGCGCAGGCCGATCTGACGATGGGTGGGCTGGCTATTCACAGAATTCACAAGAATCGTAGCGGGCATTGGCCAGATTAAGCGTATACAGCCCGGAAATCGAGGATGGCTCTGTGAATAATGCCAACAACTTTCGACCCCCCGGGATTGTCCATGACTGTTGCAGCGCCCCGTATCCGCATGTTGATCGATGGCCAGTTCATCGAATCGGCCAGCTCGCACTGGCAGAACGTGGTCAACCCGGCCACCCAGGACGTCCTGGCCCAAGTCCCGTTCGCCACCCTGGGCGAGGTTGACGCCGCCGTGGCCTCGGCCAAGGAAGCCTTCAAGACCTGGCGCAAGACCCCGATCGGCACCCGCGCCCGCATCTTCCTGAAGTACCAGCAGCTGATCCGCGAGCACATGAGCGAGCTGGCCCACATCCTGTCGGCCGAGCAGGGCAAGACCGTGCCCGACGCCGAAGGCGATGTTTTCCGCGGCCTGGAAGTGGTCGAGCACGCCGCTGCCATCGGCAATCTGCAGCTGGGCGAACTGGCCAACAACGTGGCCAACGGCGTAGACACCTACACCCTGCTGCAGCCGCTCGGCGTCTGCGCCGGCATCACCCCGTTCAACTTCCCGGCGATGATTCCGCTGTGGATGTTCCCGATGGCCATCGCCACCGGCAACACCTTCATCCTGAAGCCGTCCGAGCAGGACCCGATGGTGACCATGCGCCTGGTCGAACTGGCGCTGGAAGCTGGCATTCCCAAGGGCGTGCTCAACGTCGTGCACGGTGGCGAAGAGGTGGTCAACGCGATCTGTGATCACCCGGATATCAAGGCTGTTTCGTTCGTCGGCTCCACCCGCGTCGGCACCCACGTGTACAACCGCGCCTCGCTGGCCGGCAAGCGCGTGCAGTGCATGATGGGCGCCAAGAACCACGCCGTGGTGCTGCCGGACGCCAACAAGGAACAGAGCCTCAACGCGATGGTCGGTGCCGCCTTCGGTGCGGCCGGTCAGCGCTGCATGGCCGCCTCCACGCTGGTGCTGGTGGGTGAGGCGCGCGAGTGGGTGCCGGACCTGGTGGCCAAGGCCAAGACCCTCAAGGTCAGCGGTGGCAGCGTCGCTGGTACCGACGTCGGCCCGGTGATCTCCTGCGCCGCGCGTGAGCGTGTCGAAGGCCTGATCGCCTCGGGCGTGGAGCAGGGCGCCAAGCTGGTGCTCGATGGCCGCAACCCGCAGGTCGATGGCTTCGAGAAGGGCAACTTCGTTGGCCCGACCATCTTCGCTGGCGTCAAGCCGGGCATGCGCGTGTACGACGAGGAAATCTTCGGGCCGGTGCTGGTGATCCTGGAAGCGGACACCCTGGAAGACGCCATCGCGCTGATCAACGCCAACCCGAACGGCAACGGCACCGCACTGTTCACCCAGTCCGGCGCGGCCGCCCGCAAGTTCCAGGAAGACATCGACGTGGGCCAGGTCGGCATCAACGTCCCGATCCCGGTGCCGGTGCCGCTGTTCTCGTTCACCGGTTCGCGCGCGTCCAAGCTTGGCGACCTGGGCCCGTACGGCAAGCAGGTGGTGATGTTCTACACCCAGACCAAGACCATCACCTCGCGTTGGTTCGACGACGAGACGCTGGGTCATGGCGTCAACACCACCATCAGCCTGAAGTAAGCAACAACGGAGTTCGACCATGAGCCACTCGATGACGACGGAACTCGACGAAGCGCAGCAGGCCTATAGAGAGGCCGCGCGTGACTTCGCCCAGGCCGAACTGGCGCCGCACGCCGCGCGATGGGATGCGGAGGGCATCTTTCCGCGCGAGGCGATCGCCAAGGCAGGGGAACTCGGGTTCTGTGGCCTGTACATGGACCCCGAGGTCGGTGGCAGCGGCCTGAGCCGTCTGGACGCCGCCGTCGTCATCGAGGAGCTCGCCAATGTGGATCCGTCCACGGCGGCCTATGTCAGCATCCACAACATGGCGTCGTGGATGGTGGACAAGTGGGGCCAGGAGAGCCTGCGTGCCGCGTGGGGCGCAGACCTGTCGTCCGGCACCAAGCTGGCCTCGTACTGCCTGACCGAACCGGGTGCCGGTTCGGATGCCGCCTCGCTGAAGACCAGCGCGGTGCGTGACGGTGACGATTACGTATTCAACGGCTCCAAGGCCTTCATCTCCGGCGCCGGTGCCACCGAACTGCTGGTGGTGATGGCGCGCACCGGCGGTGCCGGCGCAGGTGGCATCAGCGCGATCGCGGTGCCGGCCGACCTGCCGGGCATCAGCTACGGCCGCAAAGAAGAGAAGATGGGCTGGAACAGCCAGCCGACCCGTGGCATCACGTTCGAGAACGTGCGCGTGCCGGTCAGCCACCTGCTGGGCGAGGAAGGCAGCGGTTTCAAGCTGGCCATGAAGGGCCTGGACGGCGGCCGCATCAACATCGCCGCCTGCTCGCTGGGCGCTGCCCAGGGCGCACTGGATGCCGCCCGCCGCTACATGGGCGAGCGCCGCCAGTTCGGCAAGGCGCTGTCGGAATTCCAGGCGCTGCAGTTCAAGCTGGCCGACATGGCCACCCAGCTGGTGGCTGCCCGGCAGATGGTGCACACCGCCGCGCGCAAGCTCGACGCCCGTGCCAGCGATGCCAACGTGTGGTGCGCGATGGCCAAGCGCTTCGCCACCGACGCCGGCTTCAACATCTGTAACGACGCGCTGCAGATCCACGGCGGCTACGGCTATATCCGCGAATACCCCATTGAACGGTTGCTGCGCGATTCGCGCGTGCACCAGATCCTGGAGGGCACCAACGAGATCATGCGTGTGATCGTGGCCCGCCACCTGCTCAATACCGACGAGGAACTGCGATGATCGACTGGCGCACGCATGATCACACCGGCCTGAAGGTCGAGGCCGATGGCCACGTTGCCGTGGTGACGCTGGACAACCCGCCGGCCCACACCTGGACCGTGCACAGCCTGTCGGCGCTGCGCGACCTGGTGGGTGCACTCAATGCCGACAGTGGCATCTATGCGCTGGTGATCACCGGCGGCGGCGAGAAGTTCTTCTCGGCCGGTGCCGACCTCAAGCAGTTCGCCTCCGGCGACAAGGCCGCGGCGCGCGAAGCGGCGCGCCGTTTCGGCGAAGCGTTCGAAGCGCTGTCCGGCTTCCGTGGCGTGTCCATCGCCGCCATCAACGGCTATGCGATGGGCGGTGGCCTGGAATGCGCGCTGGCCTGCGACCTGCGCATCATCGAAGACCACGCCCAGGTGGCGCTGCCGGAGGCCACGGTTGGCCTGCTGCCGTGCGCCGGTGGCACCCAGAACCTGCCCCGCCTGGTCGGCGAGGGTTGGGCCAAGCGGATGATCCTGCTGGGCGAACGTATCGATGCCGATACGGCCGTGCGCATCGGCCTGGCCGAGGAGAAGGTCGGCAAGGGCGAGGCCAAGGCCCTGGCGCTGGAATGGGCGCACAAGGCCGGCAAGCAGAGCCCGACCAGCATCGCGGCCTGCAAGACCCTGGTGCAGGCCACCCGCAGCGGCACCCACGCCTCCGCACTGGTGGCCGAGCGTGAGGCCTTCGTGGACCTGTTCGACCGGGCCGACCAGGCCGAGGGCGTCAATGCCTTCCTGGAAAAGCGCGCCCCGCAGTGGAAGAACGCATGAGCACGCCGGCCGCCAGCGACGAGGCCCCGGTGCTGTTCGAAGAACGCGCGGCCGCCAACGGCACGCGCATCGGCATTGCCACGCTCAACGCACCGCGCACCCTCAATGGGTTCTCGCTGCCGATGGCGCACCTGCTCCGCGAGCGGCTCGATGCCTGGGCCCGCGATGACGGCATTGCGCTGGTGGTGTTGCAGGGCGCGGGCGAGAAGGCGTTTTGCGCCGGCGGCGACCTGCACAGCCTGTACCGCAGCATGGTCGACTACCGTGAAGCCGGAAAGACCGACATCCGCGACAACGCCTACGCTGCCGAATTCTTCGACGTCGAATACCGTGTCGACTACGCCATCCATACCTATCCCAAGCCGATCCTGTGCTGGGGCCACGGCATCGTGATGGGCGGCGGCATCGGGCTGATGTCCGGCGCCAGCCACCGCGTGGTCAGCGAGCGCTCCAAGCTGGCGTTCCCGGAGATCACCGTGGGCCTGTTCCCCGACGTGGGCGGCAGCTGGTTGCTGCCGCGCGTACCGGGCAAGGGCGGCCTGTTCCTGGCGTTGACCGGTGCAGCGCTCAATGCGGGCGATGCGATCTATGCCGGCCTGGCCGACATCCACATCGCCGAAGCGCAACGGGGGGCCGTCTTCAACGCGCTCACGCAGGTGCACTGGAGCGACGACGCCAAGCGCAACCACGACCAGCTCGATGCACTGCTGCAGCAGCACGCCAGCGACGCGGCCACCGGCCCGCTGCTGCGCAACGCGGCGGCCATCGACGCGCTGTGCACCGGGGATGACGTGCCGGCCATCGTGGCCGCCATCACCGCGCTGCAGACCGATGACCCGTGGCTGCAGACCGCGCAGGCCACGCTGGCCGCCGGTGCACCCGGCTCGGCGCGGCTGGCGTTCGAGCTACAGCGCCTGGCCGAGGGCGCAGCGCTGGCCGAGGTCTACCGCATCGAATACATCGCCGCGCTGCATGCGGCCGCCCACGGCGATTTCGCCGAAGGCATCCGCGCGCTGCTGATCGACAAGGACCGCACCCCGCAGTGGCAGCCGCGCACGCTGGCCGACGCCACCGCGCCGTGGGCCCAGACCTTCTTCGTTTCGCCGTGGTCGGACGCCGCGCATCCGCTGGCCGACCTTGGCACCTCCGTCCCTGAAAGGAGCCACGCATGAGCCGTATTGCATTCATCGGGTTGGGCAACATGGGTGGCCCGATGGCCGCCAACCTGGCCAAGGCCGGCCACGCCGTGCGCGTGTTCGACCTGGTGCCTGCCGCCGTGCAGGCCGCCGTTGATGCCGGTGCCACCGCCGCACACTCCGCGCTGGACACCCTGACCGACGCCGAGATCGTGATCTCGATGCTGCCGGCCAGCCGCCACGTCGAAGGCGTGTACCTGGGTGATGACGGCCTGCTGGGCGACATCCCGGGCGGCGCGCTGGTCATCGACTGCAGCACGATCGCCCCGGCCACCGCGCGCAAGGTGGCCGAAGCGGCCGCGGCGCGTGGCCTGCAGATGCTGGACGCGCCGGTCTCCGGCGGCACTGCCGGTGCACAGGCCGGCACGCTGACCTTCATTGTCGGCGGCGAGGAAGAGGCGCTCGAACGTGCGCGCCCGATCCTGCAGGCGATGGGCAAGAACATCTTCCACGTGGGCGCCAGCGGTGCAGGCCAGGTGGCCAAGCTGTGCAACAACATGGCGTTGGGCGTGATCATGGCCGTCACCGGCGAATCGATCGCCCTCGGTGTCGCGCACGGGCTGGACCCGAAGGTGCTGTCGCAGATGATGGCGGTCAGCACCGGCCGCAGCTGGGCCACCGAAGTGTGCAACCCGTGGCCGGGCGTGCTGGACAATGCGCCGGCGTCACGCGGCTACAGCGGCGGCTTCGGCAGCGACCTGATGCTCAAGGACATGGGCCTGGCGGTGGAAGCGGCGATGAGCGTCGGCGCGTCGATCCCGCTCGGCGAACTGGCCCGCAACCTGTACTCGATGAACCACCAGGCCGGCCGCGGCAAACTGGATTTCTCCAGCGTCGTGCAGCTGATCGCCAACGAAAAGTAACGGGTAGTGCCGGCCGCTGGCCGGCAACCTCATGAACCCGGACGCTGCCGGCCGCTGGCCGGCAACTTCACTATCGAAACCGGCGACATCCGGCTTCACCGGTAGGCAACGACCGTTGGTCGTTGCCCGCCACACCAGACGCATCCCGTGGGCGCGCCCACGGGATCCACCGCGGTGGGATGGGCGGTTGCCGGGCTATCCAGCCAGGCAGCCGCCCATTTTTTTACCCGTGCGTCAGGTGCCGCCCGTAGGCCGGTACGGCACCAGCGGCACCTGCGGCACCTGCGGCATCAGGCAACGGTCAGCGTCACGTCGATGTTGCCGCGGGTCGCGTTGGAGTACGGGCACACGATGTGCGCCTTCTGCACCAGCTCTTCCACCTGCTCGCGCGGCAGGCCCGGCACGCTGATCTCCAACGCCACTTCGATGCCGAAGCCGGTCGGGATCTGGCCGATGCCCACCTTGCCGGTGATCGCGGTCTCGGCCGGCAGCGCAACCTTGGCCTGGCCGGCCACGAACTTCAGCGCGCCCAGGAAGCAGGCCGAGTAGCCGGCGGCGAACAGCTGTTCCGGGTTGGTGCCCGGGCCGCCCGCGCCGCCCAGCTCGCGCGGGGTCGACAGCTGCACGTCCAGCACCTTGTCGGACGAGGTGGCGTGGCCTTCACGGCCGCCGGTAGCGGTGGCGGTGGCGGTGTACAGAACCTTTTCGATGGACATGGGAATCTCCTGTGGCGTGGAATGGGGTGGGCCAGATGGCAGGTGTACTTTGACCGGTCCAGGGGTACGTTGGGTTACATTTCGTCTGTCAAACTTGACCAGGAGTCCAGAATGGTCGATCGCCTCCAGTCCCTGCTTAGCCGTTTTGCGGTCAGCGCCGAAGTCTTCCACGCCGGTCCGCTGTGCGGCATCAACGACCTGCCCGCCGATGGCGAACGCGGCCAGCTGCACCTCATCCGCGAGGGCCAGGTCCGCGTCGAGCACGCCGACGGCAGCGTGCTGCAGATCGACCAGCCCAGCGTGCTGCTGTATCCGCGCCCGCTGGCGCATCGCTTCGTGACCGATCCCCAGCGCGGCGCCGACTTCGCCTGCGCCCACCTGCAGTTCGAAGGTGCCGGCAACAACCCGGTCGCCGCCGCGCTGCCGCCGGTCATCTGCCTGCCGCTGGACCAGCTCTACGGCGGCCAGCCCATCCTGTCGGTGTTGTTTGAAGAAGCCTTCGCCCAGCGCTGCGGCCGCCAGGCGTTGCTCGACCGCCTGTTTGAAGTGGTGTTGATCCAGATCCTGCGCGCGCTGATGGAAAGCGGCCAGTTGCGCGTGGGGCTGCTCGCCGGCATGGCCCATCCGCGCCTGCGCCATGCGCTGGTGGCCATGCACGAGGCACCGGCCGACGAATGGACGCTGGAATCGCTGGCCCAGCGTGCCGGCATGTCACGCAGCGCGTTCGCCGACAGCTTCCGCGACACCATCGGCAGCACCCCCGGCCACTACCTGCAGGGCTGGCGCACGCGGCTGGTGCAGCAGGCCTTGCGCAAGGGGCAGCCGCTCAAGCGCATCGCCATCGATGTGGGGTATGGCAGCGAAGCGGCGCTGTCGCGCGCCTTCAAGGCGCAGACCGGGCAGTCGCCGCGGCAGTGGAAAGAGGGCGTGCGTGCCGCGACTGATCCATCGTGACCGTGGCATCGGAAACATGCAGTGATGTATTGCCCGCCGGCCGCTCGCGAATTCACCTTCGGCGTCAGGGAGTTTCCACGGGCGCGCTTCCCTTTCGGAACGTGTAGCCCGTCAAGCCCCATTCGCCCCCTTCGCCGGCGGGCGGCGCTGCCCAGCGATAGTCCCACGTCTGGGTGGTGCCATCGGCAAATGTGCTTTTCACGCTGTAGGCATCGCCCGGGTTGCCCTTCGTCGGCACGCTGTCTGGCGCGCTGATGGAGGCAGGTGATCCGGGGACGTGCTGCTTCCTCTCCACGACGACTGCGCCATTACGGGCCAGCGGGCGTCTGTCGGGCGAGTGCGCTGCGATCCACTCAAGGACGCGGGTACCTTCGGGATCGCCCGATACATACGTGTGGCTGGTAACGACGGTGGTGTGCGCGGCGGCACCGACATCTGCCGGCATGGCAAGCACACCTGCGACGGACAAGCACAGGGCAAGCAGCCTGCCCGTTCCATGGTCGACCATATCTGCTCCTCGTGCGTCGCGCGCTGGGCTGCACGCGTTTTCAACCGTTCGACGTGAACGGTACCGAGGAGCTTAGTGGGTAAGTGTCCGGTCGGCCAATCCGATGGCGGGATGGAAATCGACGTTCAGTGCGGCAGTGACTATGCCTCGACAGGAGACGGTGTTGCTCCAAATGCGCGTGCACGACGGGCACACGTCAGATCGCCCACTCCCGATCGGTGGTGAACATGATCGTCAGCCACCGATCAGTGGACTCCTCCCCCAGCGCCTCGCCGATCTCATCGCGCAGGCGGTCCCATTCCAGCAGTGCACGCGGCGGATCGTCGGCGCGCACCACGAAGAACAACTCGATCTGCTCGCCACGCCCCACCTTGGCCACGTAGCTGCGGTATTCCAGGAAACCGTGCCGGGCCACGATGTCGCGCGCCACGGCATCCACGTGCGCCTGCAGGTCCACCGGGGTGATCAGCAGGATGTCCGACAGCGCCTGGCGCACCGTGCCCAGCGGCGCCACCATCACGAACAGGCACACCACCAGCAGGATGGCCGGATCGATGTAGGGCACCAGCCAGGCCCAGTGCGTGCCGCCCAGCAGCCAGCCGCCGATGAAGGCGACCAGGTAGGCCGCCGACATGCTGGCCGACACCACCCAGTTCTTGCCGTCCAGCGCGATGAACTCCGAGCCGATGCTGCGGTTGACGCGCCGGATGAACACCGCCAGCCCGATCTCGGCAATGATCGACAGCACCGCGAACAGGATCGCCGGCCCCAACGCGATCTCGCGCCCGCCCGACATCAGCGCGTCCACCGCATTGACCGCCGCGTACAACGCCGCGCCGATCATCAGCGTGCCGCTCACCCCCAGCACGATCGGTTCCAGGTGCCAGAAACCCATGGTGAAGCGCTGGTTCAAGCGCGACTGCAGGGTGTCCACGTTGGTCGACATACTGATCAGCCGCACCACCAGCAGCGACAGCCAGGTCATCACCACGTCGATCAACCCGTAGATGCCGTCGAAGATGATCAGCGACGAGTTGGCCAGGAAGCCAAACACCACGGCGGCGGCCGCCATCGCCAGCGAGGCGGCGATGGACAGGCGCAGCACGCCTTGTTCGGTGGTGGGGTCGAACGGGCGTGGGCGGGAAGGGGACATTCTGTGTCTTGCGGTGCGGGGCGATGCATTCTCGCTTGAATTTGGGCGACAAGGACCAAGCGCACTGCAAACGCATTCAGGTGACTGCTTCCAGCGGCGGTTAACGCCATCGTGGCCTGAGAAGCGCGGCATGAGCTGCGCTTCTCAGTGGGACAAATTACCCCATGCCTGGGCATTCCAGAATGGGGATCGAGGTCGAAACACAGTGCTCAGCACCGCCACCGGCTGAAGTGCATGCTGTCCCCGTTTGCGTCCCAGAGAAACACCCTTCCCAAGGGTTGCTGCCACTACCCCCGCTGTCACCTGATCCGCCCCAGTCCCCGCCTATTCCACCGCCGCCATCGTTGGCGCCATTGGCGATATCATTTGCCGCTTCTTTCATGGTCTTGCCGCAGGGTTTGTGCATGTTCGTTTCAACAGGGGGCGCGCATGCTACTCCAAAAGCAGCGCACAGCTGAAGGGGCACTTTTACGTTGAGCTCTACGTCCCGAAGCGCAGATCCAAATTGCGATTGCAGTTCATCGCCGATGGTGCGCCAGTGAGCGGCGACCGTGTTTGCGGCGTTGACTTTAATGGGGGCGCTCATGAGAGCACTTACGGCACACGCAACTGCTGCCGCCGACGCGAGCAAAAGAAACGGAAAAGCAAGCTTGTACCGCATGACATACGCTCCTTCGGGCACCTTCCATGAGTACCTGACGCCGTCGGCGCCCTGACGGCGACTGGCGGGTAATGCGAATGAGTCGAAGCAGCGATCTCAGCGAGATGCAGGTGCGCCGCTCTTTGCGATTTCCGAAATTAGATCGTTCAATCCTGGGCGGCTATCGATTCCAAGTGGAGGCAGTCCATTTTTCTGCCGGTCCACCTCAATATTCGCAATAACCTGGTGCGCCATCAGGGTCGCGTACATCTCTTGCTGTGGCGTCAGCTTTGACCGGCCGTTGACCAATCCTGCCGGCCAACTGCCTCGTAACTCAGCTGCCTTTCGATAGGCTGAAGCTCGTACGGGGTCAGAAATGCCATCTACACCATCCTCATGAATCCGCGCGATGGTCTCTAGTGCGTAGATCGACCCAGACTGTGCAGAAGCAGCCAGAAACTCCATCGCTTCCGTGCGTCGGGAGGAGTCAAGAAGTGCTAGCTGTTCTGCGTCCAGGATCGCAGTGGGATCCAGTAGCTCGGCTTGCTCGAGTGGGCCTCTCGCACCTCGTCGAAGCAAAGCATCGCGGGCCGCTTCAGTTGAGGGATATCCATTGCGCACCAACCACGCCACGTCGGCTTCGGTCTTCGCGCCGGAAAGAGCATCCCCAATACGTGGGGAGGCACTTGAAGCGGAGCCCGATGAGCGACTAGCGATAGGCGCGCGCGCAACTGGAGCCTTGTCCGACCCCAGGCTGACGGGCTGCTCTGAAGAAGAACCAGCCGCATGGGATTGCTTCGCGTTGGGTAGCCCACGTGTTGTCCATGTAACAGCGGCTGCAATCAAAAGTGCGGCAACGCCAACGCCAACCACAACAGGTCTTGCTGACTTCATGTCCCCCCCATGTTGACTTCATGTCTAGTTCATAAATGTTTCGCAGTTCCTCGCACGTGTCAATGCCTGACGACATGCCCCTGCCTGCGGGCAACGTTCATTCCAAGCAGGTAAACTATTGATTGCGCTGGCAATGCCAGCAGTATCCGACGCTCCGCCCGATGACCCTGCCCACCACCGACGCCGCCGCGCGTTACGCCGCCTCCCTGCGCCTGTCCGTCGCCCCGATGATGGACTGGACGGACCGCCATTGCCGGTACTTCCACCGGCTGCTGGCCCCGGGGGCGCGGCTGTACACCGAGATGGTGCACGCCAACGCGGTGATCCACGGCGACCGCGAGCGCCTGCTCGGCTTTGATGGCAGCGAGCATCCGCTGGCCCTGCAGCTGGGGGGCAGCGATCCGGCCCTGCTCGCGCAGGCTGCCCGCATCGCCCAGGACTGGGGCTATGACGAGGTCAACCTCAACTGCGGCTGCCCGTCCGACCGGGTCCAGGCCGGGCGCTTCGGTGCCTGCCTGATGCGCGAGCCGGCCCTGGTGGCCGAGTGCGTGGCGGCCATGGTCGCGGCGGTGGACATCCCGGTCACGGTGAAGTGCCGCCTGGGCGTGGATGAAGATAACGACTACGAAACCTTCCGCAACTTCGTCGATCAGTCTGCCAACGCGGGCAGTGCGATGTTCATCGTGCACGCCCGCAATGCGTGGCTGAAGGGGCTGTCGCCGAAGGAAAACCGCGAAGTGCCGCCGCTGCGCTACGACTGGGCCCACCGGCTCAAGGCCGACTGCCCGGCGCTGCAGATCGTGCTCAACGGGGGCCTGGCCACCGTGGAGGCGGCGCAGGCGCAGCTGCCGGCGCTGGACGGGGTGATGCTGGGCCGTGCGGCCTACCACGACCCCTACGTGCTGCATCAGCTGGAGGCCGCCCAGACCGGTGCGCCCGTGCAGCCGCGCGAGGCACTGTTGCGCGCCATGCGCCCGTACATCGAGGCGCAGCTCGGCCGCGGCCTGGCCCTGAAGCACATCACCCGCCACCTGCTCGGCCTGTTCCACGGCCAGCCCGGGGGCCGCGCATTCCGCCAGGTGCTCAGCGAAGGCGCGCACCGCGCAGGTGCCGATTGGGCGCTGATCGAGCAGGCGCTGGCGGTGACCCGCGCCCAGGCCGAACGCGTCGCCGCGTGAGGCGCGTCACCTTGTCGGCTTGACAAGGCACCCACTTTAGCCGCCAATGTTCACTTAGATGAACGGCGCCGAGGTGCGACCGGAAAAGTTCAGACCGGATTCACTGCGTAAAACCAAGAATTCGCTAAAGATTCGTAAAGCGCCGGCCCAGGTCGGCGGCTCCGATTCACAACTTTTGAACGTTTCGCTGTGCTCCGCTAGGATCAAACCGATGCTCTCCGTGACCCGCCAACGCCGTCTTGCCGTCCTCGCCCTGCTGGCGACGGGCGCCGCTGCCTCCATCGGCAGTGTGTCGGCGCAGGAACCGACCCCGGATCCGGCACGCGGTGAGGCCATGGTGCGGGCCGCACGCGGGGCAGCGCCGGAACGTTCGCTGTCCGACGCGGTCCGCCGCGTCCAGCGCACCACCGGCGGCCACATCCTGGGTGCCGAACGGGTGCCCTACGACGGCCGCGACATCAACCGGGTCAAATACATGGACGATCGTGGTCGGGTCCGCTACATGGACGACCCCGCGCCGGCGCGTTCACAGCCCCGCGCACCGCGATCGGATATGTCTTCACTACGCGGCGATAACCCCTGAACAGGGATAGTTGTCGTAATCAACTGTATTCCACTGGCCCCCGGCCATACCCAGGACACTAGGGAGAGTTCATGCGTATCCTTCTGGTCGAAGACGAAGCCCCGCTGCGGGAAACCCTGGCCGCCCGGCTCAAGCGCGAAGGTTTTGCCGTCGACGCTGCGCAGGACGGTGAGGAAGGTCTGTACATGGGCCGCGAAGTGCCGTTCGACGTTGGCATCATCGATCTCGGCCTGCCCAAGATGTCGGGCATGGAACTGATCAAGGCGCTGCGCGATGAGGGCAAGAAATTCCCCGTGCTGATCCTTACCGCACGCTCGAGCTGGCAGGACAAGGTCGAAGGGCTCAAGCAGGGCGCCGACGATTACCTGGTCAAGCCGTTCCATGTCGAGGAACTGCTGGCCCGCGTCAACGCGCTGCTGCGCCGTGCCGCTGGCTGGAGCAAGCCCACGCTGGAATGCGGGCCGGTTGCGCTGGATCTTGCCGCGCAGACGGTCAGCGTCAGCGGCAGCAACGTGGACCTCACCAGCTACGAGTACAAGGTGCTGGAATACCTGATGATGCATGCCGGTGAACTGGTCTCCAAGGCCGACCTCACCGAACACATCTACCAGCAGGATTTCGACCGCGACTCCAACGTGCTGGAAGTGTTCATCGGCCGCCTTCGCAAGAAGCTCGATGCCGACGGCGAACTCAAGCCGATCGAAACCGTGCGTGGCCGGGGCTACCGCTTCGCCATTCCGCGCAACGAGGGCTGAGCCGCTAGCCGGGCGAAGGGATGATGTCAGGCCGTCTGTGGTTCTTTAAACGCTGGCGGCCGCGCTCATTGCAGGCGCGCCAGCTGCTGGCCGCCTCGGTCGGCCTGGTCGCGTTTCTGGCCATCGCCGGCTACGCGCTGGATGCGGCATTCGCCGATACCGCGCGCGCCAACCTGCGCGAGCGGCTGAAGAACTATGCCACCGCCTATGCGGCCGGCATCGACTTCACCCGCGACCGCTCGCTGTACATCCGCGAACAGCCGCCGGATCCACGTTTCGACGTGCCCGGCAGCGGTCTGTACCTGCAGGTAGTGATGCCCGGCGGCAAGGGCAACTCGATGTCCGCCGAAGGCCCGATGCTGCCCACCGTGGGCGGTGGCCTGCTGGCCCCGCGCCAGGAGGTGTTCGAGGGCCCGCTGCCGATGATCCAGATCGATGGCAGCCAGGGCTCGGTGTACCGCTACGGGCTGGGCCTGGTGTGGGATGCCGACGCCGACCCGGCTACTGAATTCCCGTACACCATCTACGTGATGGAAGACTCGCGCGCGCTTGGCGCGCAGCTGCGCGTGTTCCGCGGCCGCGTCTGGTTCTGGATGGGCGGCGCTGGTCTGATCCTGCTGATGCTGCAGACGGTGATTCTGCAGTGGAGCCTGCGCCCGATGCGGCGCGTGATCACCGAGTTGACCAAGGTGCAGCGCGGCGAGACCGAGCGCATGAGCGAGCGCCATCCGCGCGAGCTGGAACCGCTGACCGACAGCATCAACGCCTTCATTGAAAGTGAGCGCGAGAATCTCGAGCGCCAGCGCAACACCCTGGCCGATCTTGCGCACAGCCTGAAAACACCCCTGGCGGTGCTGCGTACGCAGCTCGACAGCGGCGCGCAGGACCAGGACCTGCGCCAGGAGTTCGACGTGCAGCTGCGGCGCATGAACAACCTGGTGTCCTACCAGTTGGCGCGTGCGGCCTCGTCGGGGCACAAGTTGTTCTCGGCACCGCTGCCGATCGAGTCCAACGCCGAGGAAATCGTGCGCGGGCTGGAGAAGGTGTACGCCGGCAAGGGCGTGCTGTGCGAATTCGATATCGACGAAGGTGCGCGCTTCCACGGTGAGCCGGGCGACCTGCAGGAACTGCTCGGCAACCTGCTGGAAAACGCCTTCAAGTGGGCCAAGCGCCGCGTGCTGCTCACCGCCAAGCCGTTGCCGGCCCCGGGGGCACGCCGCGCCGGGCTGGTGCTGTCGGTGGACGACGACGGCCCGGGCATCGCCCCGGAAGACATCGCCAAGGTGCTGCAGCGTGGCGTCCGCGGCGACGAGCGCGTGCAGGGCCATGGCATCGGCCTGTCGATCGTGCAGGACCTGATCAAGGATTACCGCGGCGAACTGCAGGTCAAGCGCTCGCCGGAGCTGGGTGGTGCGCGGTTCGAAGTGAAGTTGCCGCCGGGGCCGTGATCGCCGCGCGGTTGCGAGCGATTACCGCGGGGGCCGGCAATGCATCGACCAACGGTCGATGCCTACCCGACGTGGCCAACGCGCCAAGCACGGGGCCGGTACGAAAACCCCCCAACATCCCACGATAGGTACCGACCGTTGGTCGGTACGAAAAACGATCAGCGCACCGCGGTAGGCACCGACCGTTGGTCGGTACCCGGCAACCCCGGCGAAGCCCCATAAAACCGACGCAGATGCGCGGCCACGCCCGGCATCTCCTGCGCCAACAGATCCGGCGCAGAAAAGTGGTATTCGGTCGCCACCGCGAAGAACTCTTCGGGCGCTTCGGCCGCATACGGGTCGATCAGCGTCTCCCGGCCACGGTCCACCTGGGCGCAGAACCTGTCATACGCCGCCTGGAAATCCTTCGCCCATTCGCGCTGCCATTCGCGCGGGAGCGGCGGGGTGCCGTCGATCGCCCCATCGAGCGCATCGATCTTGTGCGCCATCTCATGCACGGCCACGCAGTAGCCCGCATGCGGATCGGCGATGTCGGCCTGGATATCGGCCCAGGACAGAATCAGCGGACCGCTGTCCCACGATTCGCCAATCAGCTCGTCGTCCCACTGGTGCAGTACGCCGGCCGCATCCACGTGGCTGCGCTGTACGCGGAACGCGTCCGGATACACGATCAGTTGCGACCAGCCGCGCAGGCCCACCTCGCCCAGTTCCAGCAGCGGCAGGCAGCACAGCGCGGCCAGCAGGACCGCATCGCTGTCATCCAGAACCAGGCCGCCTACTGGGCTGATGGTTTTTTCATGCAGGAAGCGCGCAGCCAGGCCGGCCAGTCGGTCGCGGCGTGGTGCGTCCAGTCCCTGCAGCCACGGGCCACGCTGGCAGCTTTGCTGCCACAGAACCGGATCAATCGCGCGCGGCGTGCGCCGCAGCCAACCCCACATACGTTCGATCAGCGGAACATGCCCGGCAGGAAGCTGTGCCATTTCGGCGCGCGCAGGCGCGGCAGGACGTCGTCGTCGCCGCCACCGCCGCTGCTGGTGCCGCTGGCCGCGCTCGGCTTCACGGCCGGTGCGCGTGCGGCAGGTGCCGCCGCCGGTGCGGTGCGCTCGCTCTCGGCCGGCGAATACACACAGCCGCCCCGCCCCGTGCTGGTCAGCGCATCGGAAGCATGCGCGGCCAAGGGGGCCATCAGCAGGATCAGGCAATGGGCGAACGGGCGCATCGTCGACATCCGGAAGGGCGGGTCAGTCTTCGATTCTAGCCCGATTCAGGGCCGTGATTGGAACCCCTCCCGGCAGGCAAGCGGCGGGGCTTTCCCGCATACTTTTGCCGATCACCTGATGGAAGCTGCCGTGGACGACCGCCAACTGCTGGCCAAACTGGGCGCCGGGCGCCTGTCCGGCGACGCCCTGGCCCATGAGCTGGGCGTGACCCGGGCCGCGATTTGGAAGCGGATTCAAGGGCTTAGAGCCGCCGGGGTCGAAGTGGAGGGGCGCGCGGGCGAAGGCTACGGCCTGACCCGGCCGATGGACCTGCTGGACGCCGATGCTATCCGCGCCCGCTTGCCGAAGGACGCCCAGGCGCTGGTGCGCGACCTGCAGGTGGCGTGGACGGTGGACTCCACCAACGCCGAATTGCTGCGGTGCAGCGCGCCTGAACAGGGCGTTCGCGTCCTGTTGGCCGAGCGCCAGACCGGCGGTCGGGGTCGGCGCGGGCGTACCTGGGCCTCGCCGTTGGCCGCGCATGTGTACCTGTCGGTGCTGCGGCTGTTCTCTGGCGGGCTGGTGCGCCTGAGCGGCCTGAGCCTGGTGGCCGGCATCGCGGTGGCCGAAGCGCTGCACGACCTGGGCTATGTGCAGGCGCGGCTGAAGTGGCCCAATGACCTGATGGTCGACGGGCGCAAGCTGGTGGGGTTGCTCGCCGAGGGCGGCGGCGAATATGCCGGGCCGGCGCGGGCGGTAATCGGGATTGGCATCAACGTGCACATGCCGGCCGCCTTCGCCGAACAGATCACCCAGCCCTGGATCGACCTGGACACGCTGGCCGGCGCGCCGGTGGACCGCAATACAGTGGTCGCGGCGGTACTGGCGCGGCTGTTGCCCGCGCTGGAGACGTTCGACGCCGAGGGCTTGGCACCGTTCCTGCCGCGCTATGCCGAACTGGATCTGCTGCGCGGCCAGACCGTGCGCGTGGAGCAGGGCGGGCAATGGCGCGAAGGCACCGCGCTCGGATTGGCCGACGATGGCGCGCTGCGCGTGCGCATCGACGGGGTGGAGCAGCACGTGCATGCAGGCGAAGTCAGCGTGAGGGCGCAATGAGCGACTGGTTGTTCGACCTCGGCAATTCCCGGTTCAAATTCGCGCCGCTGCAGGGTGTGCGCGCCGGCGATGTGCAGGCCTGGCCGCACGGTGCCGAGACCATGCCCGCCGAGCAGTTGCAGGCATTGCCCAGTGGCGATGTGGCCTACGTGGCCAGCGTCGCCGCGCCTACCCTGACCCGCAGCATGCTGGCGATCCTGCAGGGCCGTTTCCGCGAGGTGCGGGTGGCCCGTACCGAGGCCCGCTGTGCGGGTGTGCGGGTGGCCTATGCCGACCCGGCGAAGTTCGGCGTGGACCGCTTCCTGGCGCTGCTGGCCGCGGCCGAACGCGGTGAAGCGGTGGTGGTGGCCGGGGTGGGCACCGCGTTGACCATCGACCTGCTGGATGCCGATGGCCTGCACCACGGCGGCCGCATCGCGGCATCGCCAACGACCATGCGCGAAGCGCTGCATGCGCGCGCGGTGCAGCTGCCGCCCACCGGCGGTGACTATAGTGAGTTCGCCAATGACACGGCCGACGCGCTTGCCTCCGGTTGCGACGGTGCAGCGGTGGCCCTGATTGAACGCAGCCGCGCGCAGGCGGCCCGGCTGCTGGGACACCTGCCGGCGCTGCTGGTGCATGGCGGCGGCGCGCCCGCGCTGATGCCGCTGCTGGAGGATGCGCATTACCAGCCTGCGCTGGTGCTCGACGGCCTGGCGCGCTGGGCCGTGCATCAGCCGGCAGGCACACGGTAGGATCGCCGCATGCTGACCCGTGCCCTGATCGTCGTGCTGGCCATCCTCAACCTGGGGGTGGCGTTGTGGTGGATGTTGCGGGGCGAACCGGCGCCCGCGCCGCCGCCGCCGACCACCGGGGTGGCCCAGCTGCAGCTGCTGCCTGCCAGTGCGAGTGCGCCCCCGGGCGCCGCCATTGCCAGCACGCCCGCCGCGGCGCTGGATGACGTGACGCCGGCACCCGTGCCGCCACCGCCGGCCGCTGCGCCGGCCAAGGCACCGGCTGCCGAATCTCCCGCGGCCACCGCTCTGGCGTCTGCGCCCGTTGCCGCGCCGCCTGCGCCCGGAGCGGCCGTAGACCAAGCACCTGCACCCGTGCCCGCCGCGCCCGCCCAATGCGTGAGCCTGGGTCCGTTCACCGACCGCGCCGCGGCCCAGGCCGCGCAGGCCAAGGCCGGCGGCACGCTGCGTGGCGCGCGTCTGCGCGAGGTGGCCGATGCCGGGGCCACCCGCTACCGGGTGGTCCTGCCCGCGGCCGCCAGCCGCGAGGACGCGCAGGCCACGGTCAAGCGCATCGTCGCCGCCGGGCTGAGCGACTACTACATCATCGCCAACGGGGAAGAGACCAACGCCATTGCCCTTGGCCAGTATCGCAACCGCGAGGGTGCTGAACGCCGCATGGCCGCGCTGAGTGCCGCCGGCTTCAACGCCCGCCTGATCGCCAGCGGTGGCGACGGCAGCGCGCAATGGTGGCTGGACGCGACCCTGGCAGCCCCGGCCGATGCCAGCGTCGCCCGGCAACGCAGCGGTGCGGCCCAGCAACGCTCGCTCGACTGTGCGCGGGTGCGTTAGAATCGCCGCGCGCCATGCCGCTTTAGCTCAGTTGGTAGAGCAACTGTCTTGTAAACAGTAGGTCATCCGTTCGATTCGGATAAGCGGCACCATCTTCTGCGCCCCTCAGCGATCGGCTCCGATCAGCTGGTTTCAGCAAACCGATACGACAACAACGACTTCACCAGGAACGTCACCTGGGTGGCCGAGCGCGCGTCCACGCGCATCACCGGCAAGCGGAAGCCGGCGTCCAGCAGCGCCTGGCGCACGCCACGGAGGGTCATCCTGGTAGCGCCGCTGCTCAGCCTTTCACCGGACCAGCCCAGGTAGTCATGCCGCTGCGCCGGAGCTCGACGGCGCACTGATGACTACCGGACGGTACTGGAGGATCCACTATCTGTCGATATCTCGAGCTGAATCTGCCGCCGGGGCAGACGCCGTGGCGGAGTCAATGCATCGATGGGTGATCTGAAAGCGCGTGCCAGACACAACCTCCTCAGGCTTGAGGGAGGTCTCGCATTCCCTGTTTCCAGTCTGCCGAACCTTGCATTCGCCCATTACGCATGCCCACGTTGTTCCCGTGGCAAAGGAGAGGTCTACAACCTTGGTGCTTCGTCCGCTGTTGACGAGGGCGTAAGTCAAGCTCGACGGGTCATCCTCGTATCGTGAGTGACCTCGACCGGTGAGCAACACCCATTTTTCGTTCGTACCCTTTCTCAACCCCTTGGACGTCAAAGCAGCAAGGGCGCTTGAGCCAAACGCCTCCTTTCCGGTCACGCGCTTGTCGAATCCGACAAGCCGAATGAATCCCTCCGACTCCAACCGGACCAGACGCTCGACAAGGACCAGGTTCGCGGAACTTGATCGGCCATCCCTCGATTTCGCCCAGAAGAGGTCCTCAAACACTGTTTCCCTTCCATGTCGCGCCGCATCTCGAACAGCATCAACGGAGGAGGGCGGGATCTCTATTCCAACGAGGACAGGTGCTGACGTTGATGCTAGTCGGCAGACGAAATCCAAGAAGATTGTTGGGCTTTGGGAATTTCCGTGGGTTTCACCGAATACGATGACGTTAAAGCCCTCTGCATCGGTCGAACTCAAGAGTGAACTTCTGCCTGGCGTGCATGCTGTCGAAAGAGGTTCACCTGAACCGGCGCATGAAGTGGAAAGGAGGGCCAGAGCCAATGGCGCGATCAGGTAGGCGGCCCTGAATCTCAATGTGAAGGCAGCAATAGAGGATGCGCTGAAAAGCGAATTTGCTGTGCCAAGCCAGCGTGAGATGGGCTGAGCAATTGATGTCTCTCCAAGCCTTCGATGCTCCGGAATGCTCGGCGCCTCGTTGCGGTACAGACGTTGCAAACCACTCTCCTTGGGTTTGAAGAACTGCCTCGCGTTACCGGGATTGGTTTGGTTGCTTGGTTCTTTGCGGATACTCAGAATTTCCACAGTTACAGTCAAGCGACGGTTGCGTGATCCAATGTAATGGCGGAGCAGACGCGTGCAGTCGCGCGATGTAGCCGATCTTCTCGATGAGCGTACCTTTTGTCCCCCGCCCACTGGTTGGAAGGGGATTGCCGTGGCGCGGCGCGGAAGTGCGCGCTCGGGGGCACCCGTTGACAGCCCTGCTGCACCGCCGCGAGTGGGTCTGCGCGGAGCTGGCTAGACTGTGGCTCTTTTTTCGCATTTGCAGGAGGCATCCCATGGCCACGTATCCCCCGGTTTCCCTGATCGGCGTTCCCACCGACATCGGCGCGGGCCATCGCGGCGCCGGTCTCGGCCCGGATGCACTGCGCATCGCCGGCCTGGGCGACGCGCTGGCCGCGCGTGGCGTGGACGTGCGCGACCTGGGCAACCTGGACGGCCCGCGCAACCCGTGGACCGCGCCGGTGGAGGGCTATCGCCACCTGGACGAGGTGGTGGCGTGGAACCGCGCGTTGATGGACGCCACCTACGCCGAACTGCAGGCCGGCCGCATGCCGATCATGCTCGGCGGCGACCATTGCCTGGGCATCGGTTCGATCACCGCGGTGGCGCGCTGGTGCCGCGAGCAGGGCAAGACCCTGCGCGTGCTGTGGCTGGATGCGCATTCGGATTTCAACACCAGCGAGGTCACCCCGTCGGGCAACGTGCACGGCATGCCGGTGGCCTGCCTGTGTGGGCTGGGCCCGGACGCGCTGACCCGGTTGGGCGGCGATGCCCCGGCGATCCGCCCGCAGCAGGTGCACCAGATCGGTATCCGCTCGGTGGACCAGGAAGAGAAGCGGCTGATCAAGCAGCACCAGGTGGATGTGTATGACATGCGCTACATCGACGAAGCCGGCATGAAGCGCACTATGGAAGCGGCGCTGCACGGCATCGACGACAACACTCACCTGCATGTCAGTTTCGATGTGGACTTCCTGGACCCCAGCATCGCTCCGGGCGTGGGCACCACGGTGCCGGGCGGGGTGAACTACCGCGAGGCGCAGTTGGTGATGGAGATGATCGCCGACACCGGCCGCATGGGGTCGCTGGACATCGTGGAACTCAATCCGCTGCTGGACAACCGCAACAGCACTGCCGTGCTGGCCGTGGACCTGGTGGAAAGCCTGTTCGGAAAATCCACCTTGATGCGCGACTGAAGACCCCGCCGGCCGGGGCTTTCCTGCGGTTTGCTGAACGCTGGCGCGGTGCGTTCACATTCGCTGCACGCGTCTCCCGCCAGATTGCACTTCACGCGGCGGCGGTGCTGGAAACAGCCACGACGTCACCGCGATCGGGAAGAGGATCTGCCATTGCCGCCGTGCGGTGGCGGGTTCATCTGACAGGTGGGACCGGATTGCCGGTGTCGACGTAGATTAAACAGGAGAACCCCATGAAGCGTGTTATTGCACTGATGCTGTTGTCGATGTTCTCGGTAGCCATGCTGTCCGGCTGCAACACCGTTGCCGGTGCTGGCAAGGACGTGCAGAAGGCCGGCGAGAAGGTCGAAGACGCCGCCAAGACCAACTGATCCACGCGATCAGGCTGCACCGAAAAAGGTCGGGAACTCCCGGCCTTTTTCGCGTCTGGGGCATGCGTCCGCCAGCACCTGTTCAACCACGTGAGCATGCGTTTCATCCGCGCTTGACCGCCACCGAACGTCGTCCATCGCATTCTGTCCGTGCGGCGAAGGTGCCGTTGCAATCAAGGAAGCGAACCCATGAACAAAGACATCATTTCCGGCAAGTGGACGCAGCTCAAGGGCAAGGCGCAGGCCAAGTGGGGCGACCTCACCGATGACGATTTCAAGGTAGCCGAAGGCAACGCCGAGTACCTGGCCGGTCGCCTGCAGGAACGCTATGGCTGGGCCCGCGACCGCGCCGAAACCGAGGTCCGCGACTTCGAAACCGCCATTCGCAAGGACTACCCAGATTACAAGTGACGCCGGCACGTACGTGCCAGCCACAGCTTCACCGGGTGTATGAAACGAAACGGGCCGCATCGCGGCCCGTTTTTTTGGATGCATGTGCCCGCTCAGCGGCGACCGCCGCCCGGCGGGTCGGGCACGTACTGCGACGGGAACGCGCGCGGACCGTCCTGGCGCGGCGGCTGCACCGGCAGGATGCCGCGTGCGCGCAGGTTGCTGGCACTGTCGTAGCGCAGCTCGGTCTGCTGCACCGGGTAGTCAGTGGAACGTTCGAAGGTGGTATCGCGGACCTGCGAGGTTTCGCGCGCGCCATGCCCGGTGCCCAGCCGCTGGGCCGGTGCAGCCGGTGCAGGCGCAGCCGAGCCACGCGCGCTGCTGTCAGCCATGGCTTCGGCCTGCGCGTCGTCATGTAGCGTGGACAAACGGCGGCGCCCCGGCACGGGCTTGAGCGCGGGCGTGGTCAGCACGGCGCCGGCTTCGCGGAACACCGCGATGCCGATCACCCCGATGTTGTCCGGGCGGCCGGTGCGCCCGGCGTAGCTTTTGCCGGGCGAAGTGAACACGAACTGCGCCACCTCGTCCTGCGATTTGCGCCAGCCGCTGATGTCGGCCGTCTGCCAGGGGTTGAGCACGTAGCCGGTCTGGCCGGGCGCGGCCACCTCGCCGCTGATGGCGTTCAGGCCATCCACCGACACCACCACCAGCACCCGCTCGGCGCTGTGGTTGCGCAGCCGCACACTGTAGCGGTGGCCCTTTTCCCCGGCGATCCAGCGCTGGCCGCCGTCGCGGTACTGCGGCAGCGTGGTGCCCGCATCGCGGTCCAGCACGGTCAGGTAGACCGGGCCGGGATCCAGGCGCGGGGGCAGCGGGGCCGGGCGGAAGCCGCACAGGGCCAGCACGGCAAGCAGGGGCAGCAACAGGCGTTTCATGGCACGGCTCCACGTTGGGGTGATGGGTTGAACGGCCTACCGCTGCCAACGGGGTTGGGCGCGGGCAGGTAAACTGGTCTGGTTCACCTGTCCGTAATGATCCCCCCTATGACCACCCGCGTTCTTACCGGCATCACCCCCTCCGGCACCCCCCACCTGGGCAACTATGTGGGCGCCATCCGCCCGGCCATCGCGGCCAGCCAGGCGTCGGAGATCGAGAGCTTCTTCTTCCTGGCCGACCTGCACAGCCTGATCAAGGCGCAGGAGCCCGAGCGCACCCAGCGTTCGACCCTGGAGATCGCGGCCAGCTGGCTGGCCTGCGGGCTGGACCCGGACAAGGTGTGGTTCTACCGGCAGAGCGACATTCCCGAAACCACCGAGCTGATGTGGTTCCTCACCGCGATCGCCAGCAAGGGCATCCTCAACCGCGCGCATGCCTACAAGGCGGCCGTGGACAAGAACCGCGAGGAGCAGCTGGACGAGGACGCCGGGATCAGCGCCGGGCTGTTCATGTACCCGGTGCTGATGGCCGCCGACATCCTGATCTTCAAGGCCAACCGCGTGCCGGTGGGCCGCGACCAGATCCAGCACATCGAGATGGCGCGTGATTTCGCCCAGCGCTTCAACCACGTGTATGGCAAGGCGTACTTCCCGCTGCCGGAGGTGGTGATCGACGAACAGGTGGCCACGCTGGCCGGCCTGGACGGGCGCAAGATGAGCAAGAGTTACCACAACACCATTCCGCTGTTCGCCCCGCGCGCGGAGCTGAAGAAGCTGGTGTTCTCCATCCTCACCGATTCGCGCGCACCGGGCGAGCCGAAGAGCACCGACGGCTCGGCGCTGTTCCAGATGTACCAGGCCTTCGCCAGCGCCGAACAGACCGCCGCGTTTGCCCAGGCCTTCGCCGACGGCATCAGCTGGGGCGATGCCAAGCAGCAGCTGTTCGAGCGCATCGACGCCGAGCTCACCCCGCTGCGCGAGCGCTATGAGGCGCTGATGGCCGAGCCGGAAAAGATCGAGGCGCTGCTGCGCCGCCGTGGCCAGCAGCTGCGCGAGCAGTACGCCGTGCCGCTGCTGAAGGAACTGCGCCATGCGGTGGGTCTGCGTGACCTGTCCAGCGCCGGCGACATCGCCGGTGACGATGCCACCGAAGCGCGCGCGGCACCGCCGCTGTTCAAGCAGTACCGTGAGCAGGACGGCCGCTTCTACTTCAAGCTGCTGGCCGGTGACGGCAGCCTGCTGATCCAGAGCGAGGGCTTCGATTCGCCGCGTGATGCCGGCCAGTTGATCGGCGTGCTCAAGCAGACCGAACACGGCGATGGCCTGCAGAGCGAGTTGTTCAAGCTGGACGCCGAAGTGGACGTGGTGCTGGCCGCATTGCAGGAACTGCGCGGGTAATGCCGGCCGCGGCGATCCGTAGTGCCGGCCGCTGGCCGGCAACCAAGCGATCGCGGTAGTGCGTGGTGCCGGCCAGCGGCCGGCGCTACCGGGTTCGGGCACGTGGCATGATGCGGGCATCCTGATGGGGAGACTGCGATGGCCTGGTTGTCGTTGTTGTTGTTCCTGCCCTGGTTCGTGCTGCTGGGTGCGCTGTATTGGCTGTTTCCGCGGCAGCCGCGTGATGCGGCGCGGCGCGCGTTCGATGCCATCGCGCTGCTGCTGGCCTTCGTGCTGAGCATCGCGGCGATGCTGTGGGGCCACCATATCGGCGTGGTGCAATCCGATGCCGGGCCGATCTGGCGCCAGGTGCTGGCGGTGCTGTATGCCTATGGCGCATTCCTGGCGGTGCTGGTCGGCGCGATCCTGCTGCGCACTTCGTGGCTGGCCCAGCGTGCGACCAAAGCCGCATCGAAGCAGGCCGGTGGATCATCCTAAGATGGAGGCGTAATCCGCCCGGGATGATCCGATGTCGTTCGACCCCAGCATCCACACCATTGATACCGGCTTCATGCAACGCGGCAGTTTCGACGCGGCCTACCTGGTCGTGGAGAACGGTCGCGCCGCCTTCATCGACTGTGGCACCGGCCTGGCCGTGCCGGCGATGCTGGCCGCGCTGCAACGCGCCGGGCTGGCCGTGGACGCGGTGGACTGGTTGATCCTCACCCACGTGCACCTGGACCACGCCGGCGGTGCCGGGCTGCTGATGCAGCAACTGCCGCACGCCCGGCTGGTGGTGCATCCGCGCGGTGCGCCGCACATGGTCGATCCAACCCGGCTGATCGCCGGGGCGACCGAGGTGTATGGGCAGACGCAGATCGAGCACAGCTACGGCCCGATTCTGCCGGTCAGCCCCGACCGCGTGGTCATCGCCGACGACGGCCATCGGGTGGATCTGGCCGGGCGCAGTCTGCTCTGCATCGACACCCCCGGGCATGCGCGCCACCACCTGTGCGTGTGGGACGCGCGCAGCCGCGCATGGTTCACCGGCGACACCTTCGGGCTGTCCTACCGCGAACTGGACAGCGACCGCGGCGCGTTCATCGTGCCTACCTCCTCGCCGGTGCAGTTCGACCCGGAACCGCTGAAGCAGTCGATCGCGCGCCTGCTGGCGGTCGCGCCGCAGGCGATGTTCCTCACCCACTACGGCCGCGTCCAGGACGTGGCCAGACTGGGCGCCGACCTGGTCGAGCAGATCGATGCGATGGTCCACATCGGGCACCAGTGCGATGCGCGCCCCGACCGCCACCGCTGCCTGGTGGCGGCGCTGACCGCGCTGTACCTGGAGCGCGCGCAGGCGCACGGCTGCCGGCTTGACGATGCGGCGGTGACGCAGGTGCTGGCGATGGACATCGAGCTCAATGCGCAGGGCCTGGCCTGCTGGCTGGACCGCGACCGCCGGTAGGCCACGACCGTTGGTCGTGATGCTCCCGGCATCGCCGCCACGGCATCGGCTGCACGGTCATGCAGGTGTCACGTTACACTCGCAGGCCCTTGCTTTCCGTGCTGGTGCCTGCCGTGAATCCGATGCGCATGTTGCTGCTGTCGTCCTGCCTGTTCGTGGGTGGCTTGGCCCACGCGGCCAATGACCTGCCCGGCGGCGGCATCGACCCGCAGGCACTGTCGCGGCACGTGCGCATCCTGGCCTCGGACGACTTCGAAGGCCGCGCCCCGGCGACGCCTGGCGAAGAGCGGACCGTTCAGTACCTGATTGAAGAATTCAAGAAGTACGGCCTGCAGCCCGGCGGCGTGGACGGCAGCTGGGTGCAGCCGGTGCCGATGGTGCGTGCCCAGGTTGAGGGCCCGGTGCGTGCACAGCTGCGCCAGAAGGGCAGCACGCGCACCCTGGCCAATGGCGAGGACGTGACCCTGCAGAGCCTGCGACCGCAGCAGGCGGTGGCCATCAAGGACGCACCGCTGGTGTTCGTCGGTTACGGCATCGACGCACCCGAGCGGCAGTGGAACGACTACAAGGACGTGGACCTGCACGGCAAGATCGCCGTGGTGCTGATCAACGATGCCGACTTCGAGGCCGACCAGCCCGGCGCGTTCGATGGCAAGGCGGTGACCTACTACGGCCGCTGGACCTACAAGTTCGAAGAGGCTGCCCGCCGCGGCGCGCAGGGCGTGCTGATCGTGCATGAAACCGCGCCGGCCGCGTATGGCTGGGCCACGGTGAAGAGCTCGGGCACCTCGCCGCTGTTCGACATCGAGCGCACCCCCGAGCAGGCGCTGGCCCAGCACGTGCCGGTGCGCGGCTGGATGCAGCGCAGCCTGGCCGAGCAGTTGTTCCGCGACGCCGGCCTGGATTTCGATGCCGAAAAGCGCAAAGCCATGACCCCGGCGTTCAAGCCGGTGGCACTGGGCGACGCGCGCCTGTCGGTGGACTTCAAGCTCAAGCGCGAGCAGGTGATCACCCGCAACGTGGTGGCCAAGCTGCCTGGCGGCGCGCATGCCGATGAAGCGGTGATCTTCTCCGCGCATTGGGACGCGTTCGGTATCGGCCAGCCCGATGCCAAGGGCGACCGCATCCGTCGCGGCGCGATCGACAACGCCACCGGCGTGGCCACCGTGCTGGAGCTGGGCCGCGTGTTCGCCGCCGGCCCGCAACCGCAGCGCACGCTGTACTTCGTGGCGCTGACCGCTGAAGAGAAGGGCCTGCTCGGCGCCAGCTATTACGCCGCGCACCCGCTCGCCCCGCTGGACAAGACCGCCGCCGTGTTGAACATCGAGATGTTCAGCCCCGATGGCCCCACCCGTGACATCGCGTCCTGGGGCAAGGGCCGGGTGTCGCTGGAAGGCGACCTGGAGCGCGTGGCCAAGGCCCGCGGCCGCAGCTATTCGCCGGACCCGAACCTGGAAGCCGGCTTCTTCTACCGCGCCGACCACTTCGCCTTCGCCCGCCTGGGCGTGCCGGCCATCACCATCGGTCCGGGGTTGGACATGACCGACGGCGGCGTGGAGAAGGGCCGTGAACTGCGCGATGCCTACTTCGCCGCGTGCTACCACCAGGCCTGCGACGCGTGGACCCCCACCTGGGATGCCAGCGGCCATGCCGCCGATACCCTGCTGGTGTACGACCTGGGCGCCGAGCTGGCCAACAGCCGCCGCTGGCCGCATTGGGAGCAGGGGTCGGAGTTCCGCAAGGTACGCGAGCAGAGCGAAGCCTCGCGCCGCTGAGGCGCCTCAGCGGCGGCGCGGTCCACGGCGTGGCCCGCGGCGCGGCAGCGGGTTCGGGGGCGGCAGCGGGCGCCCCAATCGCAGCAGGGCCCACCCGAAGCCGACCATCCCCAGCGCGAAGGCCGCCTCGATGCACTGTTGCACGGTGAAGGCCACCGGCGAGAGTTCGTACCAGAGCCAGCGCGGCGGCCCGCGCACGTTGGACAGGGTCACCCCGCGATACACCGCCACCGCGATCTTGAGCAACATCCCGGCACTCAGCGCGGCCGCCGCAACGAAGGCGTAGCCGCCCGCGCGCCCGCGATACCGCCAGCGCCACTGCCGGAACAGGGTGACCGCGCACAGCAGGGCCGCGCCCAGGAGCACCCCGGTCAACGCATGTTGTACCGGTCTCAGCCACGGCCGCAGGGGCCGGTCACGCTGCTCCAGGCGTTCGCAGGCCAGCGTATGCGCCTGCTGCTCCAGCGCGGTAGGCACGCCGGCCACGCTGCTGGGGTGGCGGTCGGGCACCGGCTGCCCGGCGCGACATTCGCGGGCACCGCCGACGGCCGGGACCAACAGCCCCAGCCCGATCAACATCCACAGGATCCATCCCCGCACCGCCACGTCCCTCTGCTGCGTCATCCAGTGCCCTGCGCCGCATCATCGGCGCAGGGTCACGGAGAAGGGTACGCGATCGGCCGGCCGTGATTGAAGCGCGGGCCGCGCGTGCGGCCCGCCACCGTGCAACGCTTACGGCTGGGTGCGGGTGCCGTCCAGCCAGTTGGGGCCTTTGTTCTTCAGGAAGAACACGTACACCACCAGCGATACCGCGATGATCGCGGTGACATACCAGGCGAACTGGCCCACCCGGTCGGTGGTCTTGGCCGCCTGGTAGAGCAGCGGCGCGGTGCCGCCGAACAGCGAATTGGCCATGGCATAGCCGAAGCCCACGCCCAGTGCACGCACGTGGGTGGGGAACAGTTCGGCCTTCACCACCGCGTTGATCGAGGTGTAGCCGGTCAGGATCACAAAGCCGATGGCCAGGATCACGAAGGCCATCAGCGGATCCTGCTGCTGGGGCAGTGCCGTGATCAGGTAGTGGCTGTACAGCACGCCGCCCACGCCGAAGAACACCAGCAGGCTCTTGCGGCCGACGATGTCGGACAACCAGCCGCCAATGGGCTGCAGCACCATCAGGAAGGTCAGCACGCCCAGGTTGATCAGCGTCCCGGTCATCACGTCGGTGCCGGCGAACGCGCTCTGGATCATCTTCGGCCCGTTCACCGAGTAGGTGTAGAAGGCCACGGTGCCACCGGCGGTGATCAGGAAGCACAGCAGCAGCGGCCGCCACTGGTGCACGAACAGTTCGTACATCGAGCCGGACGCCTTGGCCCGCCCTTCCTTGGCCGCTTCGATGGACGACACCTCCAGCGATTCGTCCATGCTGCGGCGCAGCCAGAACACCACGATGGCGGCGATGCCACCGATGCCGAAGGCGATGCGCCAGCCCCATTCGGAGATCTGCGGCTTGTCCCAGAAGGTGAGCATGCCCAGCAGGGTCAGCTGCGCCAACACGTGGCCGCCCACCAGGGTGACGTAGTGGAACGAGGACAGGAAGCCGCGCCGGCCGGGAATGGCGGCCTCGGACATGTAGGTGGCGCTGGTGCCGTATTCACCGCCGGTGGCGAAGCCCTGCAGCAGGCGCGCGAACAGCAGGATCACCGCCGCCCAGATGCCGATCTGCGAGGCGGTGGGGGTGATGGCGATGAGGAACGAACAGCCGGCCATCACCGTGACCGAGACCGTCAGCGCCAGGCGCCGGCCGTAGCGGTCGGCGAAACGGCCGAAGTACCACGCCCCGATCGGGCGCATCAGGAAGGTGGCGGCGAAGATCGCCCAGACGTACATGGTGGAGTTCTTGTCGGCGGCCGAGAAGAACTGCGATTCGAAATACACCGCGAACACGGAGTAGACGTAGACGTCATACCACTCGACGAGGTTGCCGGCCGAGCCTTTGAGGGTGTTGGAGATCGAGCGCCGCAGCGCGGCCCGCTCGGGGTGTGCCACGGCGGCGGAGGAGGAAGGGGTGCTCATGCAGGGAGGGTGTCCTGGCTGGGAAACGGTAGTGCGTCACCCTTGTTACCCTACCGCACGTCAACGACAGGTGCCCGACACCGGCGCGCCGGGCGGCCAAAGCAGACACAGCTTGCCGTTTTACTTCGTGAACCGGGCGGCGCAGTGGCCTAGAATCCGGGTTCCCCCGGATGGTGGTGTGCCATGTCTTCGCCCGAACCCTCAGCGGCTGCTCCCCGGAGCGGCCTTGTCGTACTGGCCCTGTTGCTGGTGTATGTGGTCTGGGGGTCCACCTACCTGGGCATCCGGCTGGCGCTGGAGGGCGGCGCCCTGCCGCTGACGACGGTGTCCGGCGCCCGCTTCATCATCGCCGGGTCGCTGATGTACGCGGTGCTGCGCTGGCGCGGGATGGCCGCGCCCACCGGCCGCCAGTGGCGCAACCTGGCCATCATGGGCCTGACCATGCTGGTGCTGGGCAACGGCATGGTGGTGCTGGCCGAGCGCACGGTGTCGTCGGGCCTGGCCGCCACGGCGGTGGCCTCGGTGCCGTTGTGGATGGCGCTGTTCGGGGCGATGCGCGGCACCCACGCCAGCCGTGGCGAGTGGCTGGGCATCGCGATCGGCTTCCTGGGCGTGGTCTGGCTCAACGCCGGCAGCAGCCTGACGGCGTCGCCGCAGGGGTTGATCCTGCTGCTGATCGCGCCGATCGGGTGGGCCTTCGGTTCGGTCTGGACGCGCGGGCTGGACCTGCCCAACCCGTTCATGACGGCCGCGGGGCAGATGCTGTGCGGCGGGGCGATGCTGGTGGCGCTGGGCGTGGCCACGGGCGAGCGGCCGACGACGTGGCCGAGCATGAACGGTCTGTTGGCGGTGGCCTACCTGTGCATGTTCGGTTCGATCGTGGCGTTCACGGCCTATGTGTGGCTGCTGCACAACGTGCGCCCGGCCCTGGCGGCCAGCTATGCCTATGTGAATCCGGTGATCGCGGTGATGCTGGGCGCGTTGATCGGCCACGAGCGTTTCGGGCTGCATGACATCGCGGCGATGGTGGTGATTCTGGTGGGCGTGCTGGTGCTGACGCTGGCCCGGACGCGCGCGAAATGAGCGCGCTGCCGCAGCACAGTCTGCAGGAGCAACGGCGCGGTCTGGCGATCACGGCGTTTACGTTCACGCTGTGGGGGTTGGTGCCGGTCTACTGGCACCTGCTGCAGGCGGTGCCGTCGCAGCAGATCATCGCGCACCGGATCATCTGGAGCACGGTGCTGGTGGTGGCCTGGCTGCTGCTGAGCGCGGGGACGGGCTGGTGGAAGCAGATTGCGGCGCAGAAGCGGGCGCTGCCGACGCTGGCGTTGAGCAGTGTGGCGATTGCGTTCAACTGGGGGCTGTACATCTGGGCGATCAATGCGGGCCATGTGATCGAGACGAGCCTGGGGTATTTCATCAATCCGCTGGTGAGTGTGGTGCTGGGGGTGGTGGTGCTGAAGGAGCGGCTGCGGGGGTTGCAGTGGCTGGCGGTGGGGTGTGCGGCGTTGGGGGTGGCGTGGCTGACCTACGATGCGGGCACGCCGCCGTGGATTGCGTTGGGGCTGGCCTGTTCGTTCGGGCTGTACGGGTTGTTGCGGAAGCTGATTTCGGTGGACCCGGTGGCGGGGTTGGGGGTGGAGAGTCTGTATCTGTTCCTGCCGGCGATCGGGTTTGCGTTGTGGAGCGAGAACGGGCACGGCGGGGGCTTTTTCAGCGGGTGGGGCTGGAAGAACGATGCGCTGCTGATTCTGGGCGGTGCGGTGACGGCGCTGCCGTTGATCGGGTTTGCCTACGGGGTGAAGCGGATTCCGCTGTCGCTGGTGGGGATCCTGCAGTACATCGCGCCGAGCCTGGGGTTGTTGCTGGGGGTGTTCTTCTTCCGCGAGCCGTTCGATACGGCCAAGGCGATTGGCTTTGCGGCGATCTGGACCGGGCTGTTGCTGTTTATCGGCGACAGTGTGTGGCGGTCGCGGCGGGGGTGACGGGTTTTTTTAGAAGCTTTTTGAAGAGCGCAGAGCGCAAAGCGCAAAGCGTAGAGCCGAAGCTTTGGTTGGCGCGTGCGACGGGCCGGGCGGGGCTGGGTGGGCTCGCGGGACACGCCGCAAGTACGTCCGTGTAGGCTCGTGAGCGCCATCCATGGCGCCCAACGGTCCCGCAAGCCCACCCAGCCCCACCCCCGACAGTGGATCGGTAGCCATGGGCAGGCGAAGCAAGCGGCACAAGCCAAGCAGGCCAGGCACGGCAATTGATACGAGGTAGGGTCGGTTCCCAAACGACTGCCGATACGGTTGGTCGGCGCGGCGAACGCATGCTGCCCATCGAAGAAGGCCCTGGCCACACACAATAATCTCAAGCAAGAACGCACATGGAAACAACGGGCTGTTGCTTCGGATGTTTCTGTGAGAACCGCAATGTGTCTTGGGCTGGTGGGAGGGGGTTGGCGGGACCGTTGGGCGCCATGGATGGCGCCCACGAGCCTCCAGGGATGGATTCACGGCGTGTCCCGCCAACCCCCTCCCACCAGCCCAGCCCGACAAACGCACGGTCCCGCACTGCTCTTGATTTAGGGCTTCCAGCTGAAGAAAACAAAAAAGGCGGCGCCCGAGGGCGCCGCCTTACTTCCATTCAACGGCTTGGAGAGAGTAAGCCGTGGATCAGAAACGCTGCTGGTACTTCATGTACATGTAACGGCCGATGTCGAAGCCACCGTAGTAGGTGAAGCTGCTGTTCGGCTGGCTGTACATGATCGGACCCTGGTGGTCGAACACGTTGTTCATGCCCATCGAGATGGTGCCGTTCCACGGCAGGATGTAACGCATCTGGATGTCATGGAAGGTGTTCGAACCCACCTTGTTGATGCCCTGGTTGCCGGTGTACGGCGAGCTGAAGCCCGGGTTGCTGCATTCGGTGGCGAATGCGCAGTTTTCCTGCATGCCCGAGTAGTAACGTGCCGTCCAGCCCAGGCCCAGATTGCCGTACTGCCAATCCAGATTCAGGTTCGAGCGCACGCGGAAGTTGCCTTCCCAGCCCGTGTACTGGCGCACCGGCGTGGTGTCGACGTTGTCGTTCTTGCGTTCCAGGTAATCCACGTACGTGGTGTTCCAGGTGATCGCGAACTTGCCGATCGCCAGTTCCGGCAGGCGGTAGCGCACCGAAATGTCATAGCCGGCCGTTTCCTGGTAGCCGGCGTTGAGCAGGGTGCGGTCCAGGCTGCTGACCTGACCGATGGTCTTGCCCGACTTGCTGCGGGTGAAGCGGCTGCATGCCGCGTCCACGCCCTGCACGTAGCACTGGTTGAGCATGTCCGTGGCCGACTCACCGACGATCACGTCGTTGATGCGGATCTTCCACCAGTCCAGGCTCAGGTCCAGGCCCGACACGAACTCCGGGCTGTACACCAGGCCCACGGTCCAGGTCTTGGCGGTTTCCGGCTTCAGATCGGCGTTGGAGCCGGAGGTGAAGTCGGTGCCACCCTGCTGGCCCGGCACCGTGGCGGCATTGCCGTCGGCGGCGAGCTGGTGGAAGTTGGCCGGAACGCCCTTGGCCAGGCAGCGTGCCAGCACCTGCGGGTTGTTGGCCGCAGCGCCGAAGGTCATGTCGCACGGGTCGGTGTACGAATCACGCGTGGTGACCGTGCCGCCGTACAGATCTTCCACCGTCGGTGCGCGGAAGCCGGTGCCGTAGGTGGCGCGCACCAGCAGGCTGTCGATCGGCTTCCACTTCAGGCCGAACTTGGTGTTGGTGGTCGAACCGAAGTTGCTGTAGTCCGAGTAACGGGCGGCCATGTCCAGCGACAGCTCGCGCGCGAAGGCCATGTCGGCCAGCAGCGGCACCTGCAGTTCCAGGTAGGCTTCGTTGAGCGAGTAGTCGCCACGGGTCGGCTGGCCGGAGGTGCCGGCAATCTGGCCCTTCTGCACCATCATGTCCGGGTCGTAGCTGGATTCTTCGCTGCGGTGCTCGAAGCCCATGGCGCCCATGATGTCACCGGCCGACAGGCTGAACAGCGAGCCGGAGATGTTCGCGCTGGCCACCTTGGTGGTGCTCTGCATCTTGTCGGTGAAGCGGGTGAACAGGAAGTCCTGCACGTCCTGGTTGCCCAGTGCGCCCGGGCCGGTGTAGCCCATCGGCGCCAGCGGGTTCCACGGCGTGCAGCCGGCGATCACGTTGCCGGCGCTGCCGCAGTGGGCCACGCCATTGGCATCCAGGAACGACGGACCGACCGACTGGTTGACGTTCGGCTGGTACATGCTGCCCGTACCGATGCGCTCGCCTTCGTTGCGGTTGTACATGTAGCTCACGTTCCAGTCCCAGTACCGCGAACCGGTTTCGAAGCTGCCTTCCACGCCCACGCTGGCGCGCTTGGTGGTGAGGTTGTTCTCGGTGGCGCGCGGCAGTTCCTCGGTGCGGTGCGCGAACGCCACGTCACGGCCGAACGGGTTGAACGCGCTGTCCTTGGACAGCAGCGCACGCGAGCCGGTGCTCTGGTACGGGTAGCCGGCCAGCTGCTTGGTCGACTCACGCTCGGTGTACAGCGCGTCGGCCACCAGGCGCAGGTTGTCGTTGATGGCAAAGCCACCGTTGGCAAACACCGACTTGCGCTGCAGGCCGGTGAGCAGGCTCATATTGGTCTTGGTGTTGGCGTCGTTGGCCTTGTTGGCCGGCACGAAGTTGCCCAGCTGGGTCGGGTCGCCGCCCGGGCCCACGCTCAGGTTCTTGCCGTCGACAGTGGCATAGCCCCACGGGGTGACGCCGCTCAGGCCGTCAGTCGGGTGGCGCGGGCCGTTCGGGTAGGCGGTGAACTCACGCGCGCTGCCCAGCACCGCATCTTCGTCGGAATACTCGCCGCCAACGGTGACCCAGCCGCGGTCGAAGGTCTTGCCGAAGGTGGCGCTGTAGCCGGTCTTCTGGCCGTCGCCTTCGCTGTACTGGCCGACGTAGGCGTTCACTTCCGCGCCGTCGAAGTTCTTGCGGGTGATGATGTTGACCACGCCGGCGATGGCGTCCGAGCCGTACAGCGCCGAGGCGCCGTCGGTCAGCACTTCCACGCGGTCCACGATCGAGGACGGGATCGAGGCAAGGTCGGAATAACCGGCGGCGGAAACGCCCATGCGGCGGCCGTCGATCAGCACCAGGCTGCGTTCCGGGCCCAGGTTGCGCAGGCTGACGTACATGCCGCCGAAATCGCGGCCCGACTCGAGCGAGTTGGCGCGGCTCATCGCCGGCGCACCGGCCGCGGTGACGTCCTGCAGGATGTCGGCGACGTTGACGTAGCCCTTCTTCTCAATCTCGGCGCGGTTCAGCGCGACGACCGGCTGGGCGCTCTCGACGCTGGCCTGGCGGATGCGCGAGCCGGTGATTTCAATGCGGTCCAGATTGGTGGTGCCGTCAGTGGCGGTCTGGGCGAAGGCAGGGGCACTGCAGCTGGCAACAAGCGCGATGGCAATCGCGTTGCGCAGCGGGTGGGTCTTCAAATACATCCGTGCGATATCTCTTTTCAGGAAAAACAAGCGCCCTTGCGGGCGACGTGGGGAACAACATCACGACCCGGGGGGCGGGAGTCTAATGACTTTTCAAAATTTTTACTTTCACTTGAAAGCATAAAAACCGCTAAAAATGAACGATGGCTGACAAATTCGCGGGTTCGCGAACTATCTTTTTCCAATGCGCGCCGTCGTGTGTGCAGTGCATCGCACTGATGCAGGCAGAGGCACCGATAACGGCGATGCACCCTGCAACTTGAGTGCCGGCAGACGCGCACAACGACAAGCGTTCAGCATCCGCCACCCGGTAGAGCCACCCCATGGGTGGCTACGCAAAAAAAGTTCTTCTCCCATCTGAGGGAAGCGTCTTGTTGCAATGGCCGTCGCAGAGTGAGCACGACGGGACGCGGGTCGCCGGATGTGCAGGCGCCGCGGCTGGCGTCTCCGATCGGGGAGGTCGCGAGCGTGAGGGCCCCGTAGCAGCCGGTAGGCCCCTGGCGCAAATGTCCCCCGGCCGCTGGGCGGCCTCCTCCTTTATTTTGCCCAGGAGCCTACCGGCTGCTACGGGGCTCGGCTTGCGGTGCGCAGGTGGACGCCACGTTTTTTGGAAGGCTGTCGGTGGGTCGGGCGCTGGGCCCCGATGCCCTTGGAGGCGAAATAAAGGGGGAGGGGGCGGCCGCAGGCCGACGCCGGAGGACATTCGCCGGAAAGGGTATCGGGGCCCAGCGCCCGACACGCCGACGGCTGCGCCTGGAAAGCGCCAATGCACGTTTTTGCCTGCCCCGCAGATGGGCGAAGAACCAAAAAAAACCGCACCCTTGCGGATGCGGATGCGGTTCGTGGTTTGCTATTGCGTGCGCGCCAACGCGCGCGCGGGTGCATCCTGTGCGGTGTCAGGTCTCGCGCAGTGCCGTGGTGATCGGCAGGCGTGCTGCACGCAGGGCCGGGAACAGCCCACCCACCAGCCCGATGCCCAGCGCCCACTTCAGCCCCGTCCACAACAGCTGCGGGGACACCTGGAACTGGAACACCACCTGGCTGAAGTTGTTGCCCAGCGTGGACACGGTGTAGTTGTTGAACACCAGCCAGGCCACCAGCCCGCCGAGAAGGCCGCCAAGCAGCGCCAGCAGCATGGTTTCCAGCATCACCGCCGTCACCACCGGCAGGCCACGGAACCCGATCGCGCGCATGGTGGCGATCTCCCGCGCGCGCGTCGCCACGGCCGCGTACATCGTGTTGAGGGCGCCGAACACCGCGCCGATGGCCATGATCGTGCCGATCACCGTGCCCAGGATGCTGATCAGCTTGCTCAACCCGCCGGACTGCTTGCTGTAGTACGCGCGGCTGGTTTCCACGTCCAGCTTCAGCCGCGGGTCGGCTTCCATCGCCGCCTTGAAACGGGCGAATCCGGCCGTGCCGTCGGTGCGCACATTGACCGACTGGTAGGCACTGCGGTTGTAGGTGGTGGACAGGGTCTGGGTGTCGGCCCACAGCTCGGACTCGTGCACGTCGTTGGAGGCGAACACGCCCACCACGGTCCAGTCCTGCTTGCCCAGCTGCAGGGTCTTGCCTACCTCCAGGCCCTCGAACTGCGCCTTGGCCCCCTTGCCCACCACGATCTCGCGCAGGCCGGGCTTGAAGCGGCGGCCTTCAATGATGCGGATCGTCTTGCGCACCTCCCACGCCTTGTCGCCCACCCCGCGGAACTGCACGTTGGTGTCGCTGTGGTCGCTGCGCGAGAGCAGGCTGATCACCTGCGACAGCTCGGCCGACACCAGCGGCTTGCCATCGGTGCCACGGGCCACGCCGGGCAGGCTTTGGATCAGCGGCAGCTGGTCGCGCATGATCACCGAGTTGGTTTCGGCCTGCGAACCACCGCGCAGCACGATGGCCACGTCGTCGCTGCCGCTGCGGTTGAGCGTGGCCTTGAAGCCGTCGCCCATCGCCAGCATCGCCACCAGCACGCCGACCACGCCGGCAATGCCGACCACGATCACCGACGAGGCACCCCAGCGCTGCGGCAGGCTGGCAATGCCGATGCGTGCGGCCGCCAGCGACAGCCGCCCGCTGCGGGTCAGCAGCAGCCAGGCCGCCACGCCCACCGCGATGGCCAGTACCGCCGGCCACGGCAGCACGATCCAGACCACCAGGGCCACCGCCAGCAGCAGCACGGTCAACACGTTCCACATCCAGTGCGTCTTCATGGTGGGCTCCTCAGCGTCCGGCCAGTGCGTCGACGATCTTCAACCGCTGCGCGCGCAATGCCGGCAGCAGGCCCACTACCACCCCGATCACCGCCATCAGGCCCAGCGCCATGGCCCAGGTCTGCGCAGGCACGCCCGGCAGGCTGATCATGCCCTGGCTGTTGGCGCTGATGGCCGGCATCAGGATCGCGGCCAGGCCCATGCCGATCAGCCCGCCCAGCACGATCAACAGCACCGACTCCACCATCACCAGCACCAGCACGGTGCCGTCCTTGAAGCCCAGTGTCTTCAGGATGGCCAGTTCCGGAATGCGTTCGCGTACCGCCTGGGCCATGGTGTTGCCGGTCAGCAGCACCAGGGTGAAGAACACCGCGGCCATGATGCCGGTGACGATCAGGCCGATGTCGGCGAACTGCTTGGCGAACGCCTGCGAGAACGCCGCTTCGGTCTGCGACTTGGTTTCGCGGTCGGAATTGAGCGACAGCGCATCGATCGCCTGGGCCACGCGCGAGGCGTGCGCCGGGTTGTCCAGCTGCACGGTGTAGAAGCTGACCTGGTTCTTGATGTAATCGTTGGACTCGTCGAAGTAGCTCCAGTGCAGCAGCAACTGGTTCTCCGCGCCGGCGTTGTTGCGGTCCTTGGCCCGGTAGATGCCCACCAGTTCCAGCGGCCAGTCGTTGCTGCCCTTGCGCGGGAAGATGGTGGCCTGCATCGGGATGGTGTCGCCCAGCTTCCAGCCGAAGCGCTTGGCCAGGGTCTCGCCCACGATGGCGCCGGTACGGGTGTTCTTGAACGCCTCAGCCTGCGCCGGCGGCAGCTCGAACTCCGGGTACAGGTCCATGTAGTTGTCCGACACCGAGAAACTGGGGAAGAAGTTCTTCGGGTCCTGGTAGATGCCCCCGAACCACATCGCGTAGTTCACCTTGCGCACGCCCGGGGTGGCCTCGATGTCGCGCAGCAGGCGCAATGGCAGGCTCTGGGTAATCGACAGCTTGGAGGACACCACCAGCCGCTTGGCACCTTCGATGGTCTCACCGCCGGAGTTGAACGCCACACGCACCGAATCGAGCATGCCAAACAGCAGGAACGCGGCCACCACCGACAGCAGGGTCAGCAGCGTACGTGTCTTGCTGCGGAACAGCTGGGCCCAGACCAGCGAGAAATACTTCATCGCGGCATCCTCCGTCAGTGGGCCGCTGGCGCGCTGGCCAGTTCGCCCTTGTCCAGGTGCACGGTGTGGGTGGCGTACTCGGCGGCCTTGGGGTCATGGGTGACCATGATGATGGTCTTGCCGTGCTCGCGGTTGAGCTGCTGCAGCAGGCCCAGGATCTCCTCGGCCGACTGCCGGTCCAGGTCGCCGGTGGGTTCGTCGCAGATCAGGAAGGTGGGGTCGGACACGATTGCCCGCGCGATCGCCACGCGTTGCTGCTGGCCGCCGGACAGCTCATTGGGGCGGTGGCTGCGGCGGTCGGCCAGGCCCACCAGGGTCAGCGCGATCTCGGCGTTGCGCTTGCGCTGGGCCGCGCCCAGGTGGGTGAGCAGCAGCGGCAGTTCCACGTTCTTCTGCGCGGTCAGCATCGGCATCAGGTTGTAGAACTGGAACACGAAGCCGACGTGGTGGCTGCGCCAGGTGGACAGCTGGCCGCCGCTCATGCGGTCGATGCGTTCGCCTTCGATCTCGATCTCACCGTCGCTGGGCGTGTCCAGCCCGCCGATCAGGTTGAGCAGGGTGGTCTTGCCCGAGCCGGACGGCCCCATCAACGCGACGAAATCGCCGCGCTGGATGTCCAGATCGATGCCGTGCAGCACCTGCACCTTCTCGGGGCCACGCTGGTAGGTCTTGGTGATGTTGCGGAGCGAAACCAGGGTCGACATGGATGGTTCTCCGTGGATCAAGGCGGATCGAAGACGCACCGGCATGCAGCAGCCGTGCCTGCCTGCGGCGGAATGAGGGCCGTGCCCGGGTGGGATGCGCGGTGGCAGACAGCGGCCAGCCTGCGCGCCTGCACGGCACGGGTAGCGCACGTTCGAGGCCGCGCGCGGGGGCGCGCGGGTCACACACTGGGCTGCGCCGCCTTGCGCGGCGGCGCCGCCTATTTACTGGCTTCCACGACCTTGCCGCCGTCCTTCAGCGCCGCGGGCGGGTCCAGCACCACCACCTCGCCCGCGCTCAGCCCCTGGCTGACCTGGCGGTCGGTGTTGAGCGTGGCGCCGGCGGTGACCGTGCGCTGCTCCACGCGCTGGTCGTCCTTCACCACGAAGGACACGGTTTTCTGGTCGCGCTCCACGAGGGCGGCCGCCGGCACGCGCACGCCCTTGGGCACGGCAGCCTGCGCCGGTTGTGCGGCCTCGAGGAAGCTCACCCGCACGCCCATCTCCGGCACGATGCGCGGATCTTTCACCTTCAGCGCCACGCGCACCTTGACCGTGGCCTTGCCGCGGTCGGCGGTGGGAATGATGGCGATCACCTCGGCTGGAATCTTCCAGTCCGGGTAGGCATTGAGCGTGGCTTCGACCGGCATCTTCGGTTGCACGCGGCCAATGAACGACTCGCCCACCTCCACTTCGATCTCCAGCGACTCCATGTCCACGATGGTGCCGATACCGGTGCGGGTGAAGCCACCGCCGGCCGACAACGGCGACACGATCTCGCCCGGCTGCGCGGCCTTGGCGGTGACCACGCCGGAGAACGGTGCGCGCACGGTGTTGTTGTCCACGCCCAGGTCGGCGATGGCCAGGGCATCGTTGGCCACCGTGGTGTTGCGTTCGGCGGTACGCAGCTGCGCGCGCAGGCTGTCGCGCTGGGCGATGGCCAGGTCGTACTGCGAGCGCGACACCAGTTGCTGGCCCACCAGCGTCTGCAGGCGGCCTGCTTCGGCGTTGGCCTGCGCCACCTGCGCCTGCAGCCCGGCCAGCTGGCTGCGCGCGGCCTCCAGCTGCGAGGCCGACAGGCTGCGCTGGGCGTTGGCATCGATCGGGTCGAGCGTGGCCATCACCTGGCCTTCTTCCACCCGCATGCCTTCTTCGATCATCACCTCGCGCACCTTGCCGGTGATCTTGGCCGACACCGTGGCCATGCGCCGCGCCACCACGTAGCCGCTGGCATCGAGCACCGAACCGCTGGCGCCGCCCTGCTGGATGGCCACCACCGGCGCGGTAGTCACCTCGATCGGGCGTTGCCGGCCGAACAGGAACCAGCCGATGCCAACGAGCAGGAGCACGGCGACGATGGCCACCCCGATCCACAGCCCACGGCGGGGCGCGGACGGCGGCGGGGGCGCCTTGCGGTCGATGCGGAGTTCCTTGAGCAGTTCAGCGGATGCGTTCATCGTGAGTCTGGACGGGGAATCGGGCCGAGTGTGACCGCAACGGCGGTCGGGGACAAACCGGCACCGGGCCGGGAGGTGCACAGCATGCCCACCGGCCGGGCGCGACGGCAGTGACAGCTGTCACCTGCTTGCGCTGACGGCGGCCACTGGGACCGGGCCCGCCGCGGCGCGACGCTGTGCCGAACCCGCTACGGAGTGTCCCGATGTCCGTTTCCTGCCCGACTGCCTTGGCCACGCTGCGCGATGCGCAGGTGCATTACGGTGCTGTCGCCGCACTGCAGGGCGTGAGCTTCTCGCTGCAGCGCGGCGAAGTGCTGGCCCTGCTCGGCCGCAATGGCGCGGGCAAGAGCACCGCGATTTCGGTACTGCTGGGCCTGCGCGCCCTGGATGCCGGCCAGGCCGAGCTGCTGGGCGGCGACCCGCAACAGCGGGCCAGCCGGCGGGGCATCGGGGTGATGCTGCAGAGCACCGCATTGCCGCCGGTGCTGCAGGTGGATGAACTGATTGCGCTGGCCAGCGCCTGCTACGACGACCCACGCCCGCTGGAAGAGTGCCTGGCACTGGCCGGGCTGGCCGCTCTGGCACGGCGCCGTTACGGCCAGCTGTCCGGTGGCCAGCAGCGCCGCGTGCAGTTCGCCATCGCGCTGTGTGGGCGGCCGCAGCTGCTGTTCCTCGACGAGCCCACCACCGGCCTGGACATCCAGGCCCGGCAGGCGCTGTGGCAGGCGATCCGGCAGCTGGCCAGCGAAGGCTGCGGCGTGCTGCTGACCACCCACTATCTGGAAGAGGCCGAAGCACTGGCCCAGCGCGTGGTGGTGATCGAACAGGGACGGGTGCTGGCCGACGGACCGTTGGCGCAGTTCCGCCAGCAACTGGCCCCGCGCCGGATCCGCTGCCGCAGCGCGCTGGATGCCGAGGTACTCAAAACCTGGCCCGGCGTGCGCGAGGTGCAGCGCGATGGGCTGCGCCTGCAGCTGCTGGCCGAACCGGCCGAACCGGTGGTGGCGCGGCTGCTGGCCGAAGACCCGCAGCTGCAGGAACTGGAGGTACACGGCGGCGGCCTGGCCGACGCCTTCGTCGAACTGACCCGGGAGGCCGCATGAACACCCTGACCACCGTACCGACCGCGCAGCCGCGCGCTTCCAGCTGGCGGATCTACCGCGCCGAAGCGCTGTGCGAACTGCGCCGCGCCTGGCGCACGCCGGCCTTCGCGCTGCCTTCGCTGCTGTTTCCGGTGCTGTTCTATGCGCTGTTCGGGATACTGCTCGGTCGCGGTCACGCGCCGCAGTACCTGCTGGCCACCTACTGCGTGTTCGGCGCGATGGCACCGGCGCTGTTCGGCTTCGGCGTGCAGCTGGCGCTGGACCGCGAAGGCGGCCTGCTCACGCTGAAGCGCGCGCTGCCGTTGCCGCCGATGGCCCCGTTGCTGGCGCGGCTGCTGATGGCGGTGCTGTTCGCGCTGCTGGTGGCGCTGGTGCTGCTGGGGGTGGCCGCCTTGGCCGGGGTGGGCCTGGCGCCAGCGATGGTGCTGCGGCTGCTGGCCGTGGCCGGCTTCGCCGCGCTGCCGCTGGGCGCGATCGGGCTGTGGATCGGCAGCCATGTCAGTGCCAGTGCAGCCCCGGCGGTGGTCAACCTGGTGTACCTGCCGCTGGCGCTGCTGTCGGGGCTGTGGCTGCCGCTGTCGATCCTGCCGCCGGTGTTTTCCGCGCTGGCCCCGCTGTGGCCCACCTGGCACCTGGCCCAACTGGCGCTGCCGGCGGTGGGCATGCCGGCCCAGGGCAGCACGTGGGTGCACATCGCGGTGTTGCTGGCGGTCACCGGTGTGGCGCTGGGGCTGGCGCGGCGGCGCCTGCGCCGGGTTGGCTAAGCGGCGGACGAAACTGGCATGATCGCGCCTGACCGCCCCGCCCTGGAACCGACCGTGCCTTCGCGCTGGATCGCCTCGCTGCTGCGCCCCGCGCCGGATTCGTCGGTGGCCGACAACCTGCGCCGTGGCAAGCCGGCCTGGGCCGACGCGGTCCACCTGTTGTGGACCGGCTGGGTGTTCTTCACCCCCATCTTCGGCACGGGCTACACGCTCGAGTGGTTGTGGTTGACCCTGCTCACCTACCCGGTGTTCCTGGTCCTGTATGTGCGCCTGCTGCTGGCGCCCCGCCACCACGGGCCGCGTTATGCGCTGGCCATGGTGGCCATGGGCCTGGCGCTGCTGCCGTTCTATCCCTCGGGCATCAGCTACTTCATCTTCGGGTGCGTGATGCTGCGGGTGTGCCGCGACACCAGCATGCTGCGCTACATGCTGCAGCTGCTGGCGCTCAACGGCCTGTTCGTGGTGGTCGCCTTGTGGGTGGGCTACCCGTGGCAGCTGGTGGTGTGGATTCCCTCGATGGGCCTCATCCTCGGCATCGTCATCAACGTGGAACGGGCCAACAAGGACCGCGACGCGGCGCTGCAGCTGTCGCAGGAGGAAGTGCGCCGTTTGGCCGCCACCGCCGAACGCGAGCGCATCGGCCGTGACCTGCACGACCTGCTGGGGCACACGCTGTCGCTGATCACGCTGAAGCTGGAACTGTCGCGCAAGCTGGCCGACCGCGACCCGCAGGGCTCGCGCCGCGAAGTGACCGAGGCCGAAGCGATCGCGCGCCAGGCCCTGGCCGAAGTGCGCAGCGCGGTCACCGGCATCCGCGCCAGCGACCTGGCAGCCGAGCTGGCGTCGGCGCGGCTGTTGCTGGAATGCCAGCACGTGCACCTGCATTACGCGCCGCCGCCGCCGATGCCGCCGGATGTGGAGCGCGGGTTGTCGCTGGTGCTGCGCGAGGCGGCCACCAACATCGCCCGGCACGCGCAGGCACACCAGGCCTGGATACGCTTTGAACAGGAAGGGCGCAGCTTGCTGATGGAGATCCGCGATGATGGCCGTGGCGGCGTGCAGGCCGACGGCAACGGGCTGGGTGGCATGCGCGAACGGGTGACGGCATTGCGCGGCACGCTGGTGCTGCAGTCGGTGAAGGGCGAGGGCACCTGCGTCACGGTGCGCGTGCCGCTGCCAGCGGCAACCGCGGCGGTGGCCGCCTTGCCGGCCGACCTGCCGACGGCACCATCGCTGCCCGCGGGCGGGCCGGCATGATCCGCATCGTATTGGCCGAAGACCAGGCGATGGTGCGCGGCGCGCTGTCGGCCCTGCTGGGCCTTGAGCCGGACATCGAGGTGCTCGGCAGCGCCGCCGATGGCGAGGCAGCGTGGCGCATGCTGCAGCAGCTGCAGCCGGACATCCTGGTCACCGACATCGAAATGCCCGGTCTGTCCGGGCTGGAGCTGGCCCAGCGCATCGCGCGCCAGCAGTTGCCGATCAAGGTGGTGATCGTGACCACCTTCGCGCGCTCGGGCTTCCTGCGCCGCGCGCTGGATGCCGGGGTGTGCGGCTACCTGCTCAAGGACGCCCCGGCCGAACGCCTGGCCGATGCCCTGCGCCAGGTGCAGCGCGGCGGACGCGCGATCGACCCGCAGCTGGCGCTGGATGCCTGGTCGCAGGCCGACCCGCTCAACGACCGCGAACGCCAGGTGCTGCGCTTGTCTGGCGACGGGCGTTCGGCCAGCGAGATCGCCACCCAACTAGGCTTGTCGCACGGCACCGTGCGCAACTACCTGTCCGAATGCATCGGCAAACTGGGCGTGGCCAACCGCATCGAAGCGTATCGGCTGGCGCGGCAGAAAGGCTGGCTGTAGGCAAGCGGGTATCCTGTGCGTTCCATGGACCGGATGCGCACCCGATGAAACACCACTTCGCCGATCTCATCGACCGTGCCAGCGGGGTGTGGACGATCACGCCGAACGCGCAGCGCTGGGCGTGCCATTACGAGGACGTGGCCGACGCGCCCGACGACGCCACCCGGCTCACGTTGACCCGCCACGACCGCAACTGGGTGCGCGTGCTGCAGCTGGAAGCGCTGCGCGAACTGACCCTGCACGAACCCGACCAGGCCCAGCTGGCTGCCTTGGCGCAGCTGCCGCAGCTGACCGCGTTGCGGATCAGCCATGCGCGGCCAAAGACGCTGGCGATGCTGGAGGGCATGCACGGGCTGCGCGAACTGGTGCTGGAGTACGTCTCGGCGTTTTCCGATCTGTCGCCCGTGGGCCGCCTGCCGGCGCTGCAGGCGCTGCACATGGAGAACCTACGGCGGGTGCACGATTTTTCCGGCCTGGCCGGCGCCACTGCATTGCGCGACCTGACCCTTCTGGGCACGCTGGACTGGAACCAGCCCGTGGACGATTTCGCCTTTCTTGCCGGCCTGCCGGCGCTGGAGCGACTGAATGTGTCGTGGTTCCGCGCACCGAAGGTGTCGCCGGTGATGGGCGCGCTGCTGGCGCTGCCGCGCCTGGCCAAGCTGGAGATGGGCATGGCCAGCCTGCCGCTGGAAGAGTTCGCCTGGATCGAGGCGAACCTGCCGCACGTGGAAGGCGCGGTGCGGCCGGCCACCGTTCCCACCCACGGCCAGGACCACCAAATCGGCGCCCGCGATCCGCGCGCGAGCATGCCCCTGGCCGAGTTCTACCAGCACATCGACGTGTACGTGGGGCACCAGGGAAAGCGCTTCAGAAGCACCGGCTTCGACGCCATGCTGCTGGGCAAGGGCGAGCGCTACGCCACCGGCACGCCCGAGGCAGTGCTGGCCAAATGCACCCAACACCGCCAACGCTACCGCGCCCTCGTCGAAGCCCACCGCGCCGCCCGCTAGGCACCCACCGTGGGTGGGTGCAATGCGCGCGATACCGATACCAATGGCCGTCCCGCCCAACCGGGTAGGCACCCACGGTTGGTGGGTGCAATGCGCGCGATGCCGATACCGACCGCCGTCCCGCCCAACCGGGTAGGCACCCACGGTTGGTGGGTGCAATGCGCGCGATACCGATACCGACCGCCGCCACGCCCACCCCGGTAGGCACCCACCGTTGGTGGGTGCAATGCGCGCGACGCCGATACCGACCGCCGCCACGCCCAACCGGGTAGGCACCCACCGTTGGTGGGTGCAATGCAATCACACCGGTAGTGCCGGCCGCTGGCCGGCTCCTCGCAACGCTGATCGGATGGCCATCTACCGACCAACGGTCGGTAGCTACCGGTGCTTGTCGGTGTCCAGACCGTCGGCGCGCCCCGGCCCCTTCGCCATCGCCTGGAACACCCCATCGCGGCGCACCCACAGGTGGAACAGCGCGGCCGACAGATGCACCACCACCGTGGCGAACAACGCATAGGCCAGCAGGCTGTGCGCATTGCGCAGCGCGGCGTACAGCGACGGATCATGTGGCACGATCGCCGGCAGGTTGAACCCGGACCACATCACGATCGGATACCCACCGGCCGACAACATCGACCAGCCCACCAGCGGCATCGCCAGCATCAGTCCGTACAGCACCCAGTGCGAGGCATGCGCGGCAGCGGCCTGCCAGGCCGGCAGGTCGGCCGGCAACGGCGGCGGCCGGTGGCGCAGGCGGTTGTACAGGCGCACCAGCACCAGCAGCAGGATCGCGATGCCCAGCGGCCGGTGCAGGTCCACCAGCATCGGCCGCCACTGCAGCGCGGCCACCATGCCCACGCCCACGAACAGCATGGTCAGGATCATCGCGGCCATCAGCCAGTGCAGCACCCGCGCGGTAAGGTTGAAGTGGCCGGTATCGCGGTTCATTTCGCACCTTCCTTGCCGGTGGCGGCGGCACCCTTGCCGCTGGCGATTTCGCGCTCGCGGCGGTTGAACGACTGCGAATACACCGCCGAGCGCGCCGCCAGGATCGGATCATCGGTGCCGGCGATGCCGCTGGGCAGAATCAGCGGGTCGTAGTTGAGGTCGCGGCACGCGCCCTCGGCCTGGGGCTGCATCGACACCAGGCTCAGCGTGCCCACCTTGACCTGGCGGCGCTCCGCCGGCCACACCTGCGACGGATCATCGATCGGGTCGCCCGCTTCGGCAAGCGTCACCCACATGTCCCAGCGCACTGGGCCCTGCGCCAGCCGTTGCGCGAACTCGTCGGCCAGGTAGTCCAGCCCGGCCTGCGCGCGCTGCGCGGCGGTCATCTCCACGAAGGGGGCTTGGGGGCGCATGCTCCAGCGCACGAAGTGCTGGCTGCCATCGGCGGCGGTGAAGCGGAAGCTGTTGACCCCGTTGTAGTCGGTGTTGGCCCAGCTGTTGGACCACGGCGCGGTCTTGGCCCATTCCCCGAAAGCGCGCGCGCTGGGGTATTTGGCCTGCACCGCGGCCATCTTCGCCGGGTCCGGCTTGCCGGTGGCCGGGTCGGGAATGCCGGCGCGGGTCTGTTCCAGGAAGGCCTCGGCGGTGGGCACGGCGAAGAACGGGAAGCTGTTCATCGCGGTGCGCCATTCCTGGCCGTCATCGCTCACCAGCTGTAGCGCCATGCTGCGCACGCGCGCGTTGGCATCGGCACCGTGCGGATCGCCGCCGCCGATCGACAGGCGGCCCAGCACCGGCACCTGCGCCTGGCGGAACACGCGGGCCGAACTCAACGCGGCACCGTCCGGCGTGCCCTGGAAGCTGCCACTCACGCACACGCCTTTGCTGTGCGCACGGCGGAACCCGGGGTGGGGCGGGCCGGTGGCTTCGATGCTGTCGGTGAAGGCCTGCGCGGTGGCGCGGTCACGACCGATCCAGCCGGCCAGCCAGGCAAATGCCAGGACCAGCAGGCCGGCAATCAGCGCGATCAGCGCGATCCACAGCAGCGGCGACGGGGGACGCGGGGCGCCCGGCTCCTGGCCGGCGCGGGTGTAACCAAAGAGCGACATGTCCGGAATCCTGCCTTCACGTGTGTGTGGGTGGGCGACAGGGGCATGGTGTCAGAAGGCAGCGCACGCCGATATTCACATTTTCGACAAGAGTTGGCCGGGGGGTGTAGTGCCGGGTTCTACCCGGCAGATCGATCGGCCAGGCAGCCACGTAGTGCTGGGTTCTACCCGGCAGATCGATCGGCCAGGCAGCGGGGCAGAGCCCCGCTCTACGATGTTCGGTCGGTCAGCCAGGCAGCGGGGCAGAGCCCCGCTCTACGATGTTTGGTCGGTCAGCCGGGCAGCGGGGCAGAGCCCCGCTCTACGGGGTCAGGCGTAGCGCGCCTTCAGCATTGCCCACGCCGAGCGCAGCGCCAGCGCTTCGCCACCGGCCGGGCGGCCCGGGCGTTCGCCGTCGTTCCAGGCGTATACGTCCAGGTGCGCCCAGACCTGGCCTTCGGCGATGAAACGCTCCAGGTACAGCGCGGCGGTGACCGAACCGGCCATGCGCGAGCCGGCATTGGCCAGGTCGGCAATGCCGCTGTGCAGGTAACGCAGGTACGGGCGCCACAGCGGCATGCGCCAGACCGGGTCGCGGGTCCGCTCGCCGGCCTGCAGCCACTGCTGGGCCAGGGTGTCATCGTTGCTGAACAACGCCGGCAGGTCCGGGCCCAGCGCGATGCGTGCCGCGCCGGTGAGGGTGGCGAAGTCGAGCACGATCTGCGGCTGCTGTTCGCTGGCGTAGGTGAGTGCATCGCACAGCACCAGCCGGCCTTCGGCGTCGGTATTGTCGATTTCGATGCTCAGCCCCTTGCGGGTGGCGATCACTTCGCCCGGCCGGAACGCATCCGGGCCGATCGCATTTTCCACCGCGGCAATCAGCAGGGTCAGCTGCACCGGCAGCTGCTGGGCCATGATCAGCCCGGCCAGCGCCAGCGCATGCGCCGCGCCGCCCATGTCCTTCTTCATGTTGCGCATGCCGTCGGCCGGCTTGATGTCCAGGCCACCGGTGTCGAAGCACACGCCCTTGCCCACCAGCGCCACATGCGGCTGGCCGGCGGTGCCCCAGCGCAGCGCGATCAGGCGCGGGGCACGGTGCGAGGCGCGGCCAACAGCGTGGATGGCCGGGAAGTTCTGCGCCAGCAGCGCGTCACCGGTGATCACCTCGATCTGCGCACCATGTGCGTCGGCCAGCGCACGCGCGGCGTCTTCCAGCTGCTGCGGCCCCATGTCTTCAGTGGGGGTGTTGACCCAGTCGCGCACGCGCAGGCTGGCGGTCACCACGTCGCGCACTTCGGCCGACGGCGTGGCCAGCAGCTGCGCGGGGGCGCGGTTGGGCTTGCGGTACCGCGCGAAGCGATAGCTGCCCAGACCCCAGCCCAGGTGCAGCAGGGTTTCAACATCCGCCGGCAGCGCATCGGCCACCTTCCACACGGTGCCTTCGGGCAGCGCGAACGGCGCATGCGCGTACGCATAGGCATCGCCGGGATCACCCACGCCCACGATCGCACCGGCCAGGCCATGCTCGCCGGGCAGCAGCACCACGCTGCCACCGCTGCCGTTGAAATGCTGCGCATCGATCCAGGCAACCAGCGCCTCGCTCTGCTGCGCGCGCCAGGCGGCGAACTGCGTACGCTCCATCACGTGCAGCGGAAGGGCCTTGGCGGCCTCGGTGGTGAAACCGTTGATCTGGGTCATGCGGGAAAAGGCTCCGTTCGTGGTCAGGCGTGCTGTGCCGATGCGTTCGCATCGAGCCAGTCGGCCAGCCCGGTCAGGGTGTCGAACTGCAGGTCAGGCTGCAGCGAAGGGTGGTTCCAGACATGCGCTTCACGGTTGATCCAGCAGCCGCGCAGGCCGGCCTGCATGGCGCCCACCACGTCCATTTCGGCGTGGTCGCCCACGTGCAGCACGTGGGTGGGGGCAACCCCAAGGCGGTCGCAGGCAGCGTGGAAAATGCTGGCCGCCGGCTTGGCCGCGCCGTGTTCGCGCGAGCCCAGCTGGAAGCTGAAATGGTGGGCCAGGCCGATCCGCTGCAGGTCGGCGTTGCCGTTGCTGAGCGCGGCCACCGGTACCTTCGCGGCGATGCGGGCCAGCGCGTCCAGTGCGTCCGGGTAGAACTCCACCTGGTTGCGCGCGGCGTAGAACGCCTCGTAGGCCGGCTCGAGCAGGGCCAGGTCGGCACCGCTTTTCTCCAGCGCTTCGTGCAGGGTCAACCGGCGCAGCGCGCTCAGGTCGTGGTGCAGCTGCGGGTTGTCGTGGAAGGAGCGCTCGCGCAGCTCCCGCATGGCCGCCACGGGGTACATCGCGGCGGTGGCGGGGCTGTGCTGCAGCATCCACTCAAACAACACCTGGTCGATGCGCGCGCCGATGGGGGCGAACGGCCACAAGGTGTCGTCGAGGTCGAGGGTGATGGCTTGGACTGGGAAATTCACCCCGCCATTCTACGCCTGCGCGCGCGGGCTTTCATGGCGCGCGCAGGGATCGCCGGTGAAGATCCTTCAGCGCAGGTCGTAGGAACAGCCGATGGATGCCTGGCCATCCTGCTGCCGCACGTTAAGGTCATGGCGACCCATCTCCAGGAGGTAGTCACCGGCTACATTGTCCCGGATCTTCGCCAACGCGGCGATCTGCTCGACACTGGCAGTGCTGAAGTACGCGGTGTAGCTGTCGACGCCGTCCTCGCCATTGGCGCCGTCGTACAGGTGCAAGCGGTTCACCGGCTGGCCCAGCACCAGCAGCGGCGTGGTCAACGCATACTCACCGTCGGACAGGGCGCCGTAAGCCTGCAGCTCGGTGGGCTTGAGCACCTTGGCCAGGGCGGCGAACTGCGCAGGCGTCAGGTGGCGCTTGCAGGTAACCGCCTCGACCAGCTGTTGTCCGGCGACGTCGGCGCTGGGCAGGGGAGCGGCCAACGCCGGCGCAGCGAGGGTGACAAGGCCGGCGAGGGCGAGGCAACGGGTAACGAGGGAAGACATCAAGGCCGGGTCCATCCGAAAAAAGGGCGGTTATTCTGGCAGCATCATGAGTGTGCGGCCAGCCGAATCCTCGGCATTCCGTGCTCACTCGAGCAGCCGCGCCCAGCCGTGCATGCCGTCCAGCCGCGCCAGCACCAGCTTGACGCAGACCAGCAGCGGCACCGCCAGCAGCAGCCCGATCATGCCCCACAGCCAGCCGAACACCAGCAGCGACAGGATCAGGATCAACGGCGAGATCGCCATGCGCCGGCCCAGGACGATCGGGGTGACCACCTGGCCTTCAATGGTATGCAGGGCCAGGTAGCAGGCCGCCGGCAGCAGGGCCTTGAGCGGATCGCTGAACTCCACAAAGCCCATCAGCAGCATCAGCGCCACGCCGATCAGCGGCCCCACGTACGGTGCGAAGTTCAGCAGGGCCGCCACGGTGCCCCACAGCAGCGCTTCCTGCAGGCTGATCCCGAGCAGCAGCAACACGCCGGAGAACACCAGCCCGACCAGGGCGTTGATGACGGTGATGGTGAGGACGTAACGCGATACCTCGCGTTCGATCGAACGCAGGATGTCGGTGGTGAAGCGCTGTTGCTGGCGGCTGGGGAACAACGCGATGGCATGCTTCTGCAGGTTCTGCCCATAGATCATGAAGAACAGCGTCAACAGCACCACCGCCAGCACGGACGCGGCCAGCCGTGGCGCGCGGGTCAGCACCTTGTAGGGGTCGTCCAGCTGGGTACGCACGATCTGCACGCGCCGGCTGCTCTCGCCCCCGGCGACGCGGGCGAAGTTCTCCGCGGCCTGGTTGGCCTGCTGCACCGGCTTGGTCAGGTCCTGCACCTGGCGAGCCACCTTGCGCAGCTGCTGCGGCGCTTCCTGCGCCCACTCCATGGCCGGCCCCACCAGCTGCACGCCCAGTGCGGCGGCACCACTCAGGCCCAGGCCCAGTACCAGCACCGCGCCCAGGAAGCGGGGAATCCAGAGCTTGCCCAGCAGGCGCAGGATCGGGTTGCAGACCAGCGCCAGGAACATCGCCAGCAGCACCGGCAGGATCACCTCCTGCGCGGCCCAGAGCGTGAACCCCACGGCCAGCGTGGCCAGCACCACCAGCGACATCGGCGCGCGCGGACGCGGCGGTGGGGGCGCGGTGACGGTGTCATCGAGGGAAACGGCAGGAACGCTCATGCGGGCGCCGGGCAGGAAAGGTGCGCCATTATTGGGCAAGCCGGGTGCGGGCGGCGTGTTGGTGGTGGGGTCACATGCACCCGCTCGTTGGCGGGACACAACCAGGCCCACCGCGTGCGGGGCGCGCAATAAAAAACCCCGCCGCGGCGGCGGCAGGGCTTCAGGTGCAGTGCGCCGGTGGACCGGTGCGGCTCAGCGCTCGGAAAGATCCGTCGCCGCTTCAGCCGGCTGCGGCTGGCGCTGGTCATCGGCGTCAACACGCGGCGCTGCGGTGGCCGGAGCGCGGGGTGCGGGCGGCTGGCGCGGCACGCCGCCGTCCACCGCATCGTCCACCTTCTCGGCGGCCTGCTCGGCCGTATCGGCCGCTTCATTGGCCTGCATCGACGCAAACGCGGCCTGGGTACTGGCCAACAGGTTGGACACCGAGCCGATCATCTGCAGCCAGCGCGCACCCTGCACCTTCGCCCCGAGCCCGGTGGGCTCCAGTTTGCCGGCCAGGAAACCGCCGGCCAGGCCCACGGTGATGATGCGCAACGGCGTCCAACCGGCCCGCCATGCGCCGCTGAGGGTGAACCAGCTGCTGCGGGTTTTCTCCACCCGCACCGCCACCACCAGTTCGGCACGCTGCACGCGTTGCCGCAAGGCTTCAAAATTCATCGCTTGGCCCCCGTCGTATCGACGTCGGCATCGGGATCTTCCTCGCTGGGTTCGTCATACAGCCCCAGCCGCGACAACTGGCGACGCGTGGCATGCATGCCGGTATGGCGGAAGAAGAACGATACCCGCCACATCGCATAGCCGGTCACGATCAGGCTGAGGATCGAGGTGATCAGCAGCGAGTGGAACCAGCTCATGCCCCAGCGCACCATCAGCGCGATCAGCGTGCCGGCCAGCAACAGCCAGGCCGATGCACCGAACACGATCGCCACGCCACTCCACGCCAGCGCCCGCCCGAAGGCACTGCGCGCCAACGCGAAATCGGCCGAGGCCAACCGGCGCAGGGACCGCAGGGTGTGCTTGGCCGCCTCTACCGTGTCACGACCGGCAGCACCCACCTGGCGGATGCTTTCATCCAGGTGGGGCGCCTTCTCAGCGCCGTCCGGTGGCGGGGTATCCGCGCCACCGGTGGCGGTCGACTGGGCTTGATCGCTCACGCCGGATTACTTGTCGCCGCCGCTGCGGGCCAGCTTGGCGATGATCCAGCCAGCAGCAAAGGCCACGCCGAAGGACGCCAGCGGGCGCTCGCGGATGAGCTCGGCGGCGCTGTCCACCAGGTCCTTGCCCTTGTCCATCAGGGCATCCACCTGTTCCTTGGCGGCGGCACCACCGAACTCGGCGGCAGCCAGGCCCGACAGCGCGGTGTCGGACAGCTCAGCCTTGACGTTGGCCTTGCCGATACGCAGTTCGTCGCCAGCGGCACCGGTGGCGCCCTTGATCGCGCCGCCCGCAGCCGTGGCCGCCGACTTCAGGTGCGAACCGGCTTCGCCCAGGTGTTCCTTCAGGTTCTCGGTATTGGTGGGGCTCATCGTGACTCTCCGTTATGTGCGATGGGAAGGTGACCGCAGCAGACCTGCGGTAACGAACACAAGGTAATAGCATCGGCGGGGTGTAAGGGGCGTTAGGGCTTGCTGACCCGTTCATCGCATCACCAGCACGCCCGGCGTGTTGCCGCGCACGATGCGCAGCACCAGCTGCGGTGGGCGCTGCTGGAAATTGGCCCGCCAGCTGGCCAGGTCGGCGAACTCGCCGGCCGTGGTTTCGGTGATCACATCGCCGGCGGCAAGGCCCGAGCTGGCCGCGCGGCTGCCGCGCTTGACCTCGCTGACCTGCACCCCGCTGATGCCAGCCTGGCGCAGCGACTCGGGCAGGTCGACGAAGGTGGCACCGGCCAGGCGCGGGTCCAGCGTGTCGCCGCTGACCGCGCGCGCTTGTTCCTTCAGCGTGGCCTTGAGCTGCTGCGCCTTGCCGTCGCGGCGGATGTCCAGGGTGAGCGTGCTGCCCACCGGCGCCAGCCCTTCCATGTTGTGCAGCGCCTGCGCGCTGTCCACGCGCTGGCCGTTGGCCGACACCACCACATCGCCCGGACGCAGCCCGGCGGCGGCCGCGCCGGAGCCGGCCAGCACCCGCGTCACCAGCGCGCCGCGCGCTTCGTTCAAGCCCAGGCCCTGGGCGATCTGCTGGGTCAGGTTCTGCGCTTCCACGCCCAGCGTGCCGCGCACCACCACCCCGTGCTTGACCAGCTGGTCGACCACGTCGCGCGCCAGGTTGGACGGAATGGCCAGGCCCAGGCCGATGTTGCCGGCCATGCTGCCCTGCGGATTGAAGCTGGCGGTATTGATGCCCACCAGCTGGCCCTGCAGGTTGACCAGCGCACCGCCGGAGTTGCCCGGGTTGATCGACGCGTCGGTCTGGATGAAGTTCTGGTAGCCCAGCCCGCGGATGCCGCTGCGGCCCACCGCCGACACGATGCCGGAGGTGACGGTCTGGCTGAAACCGAACGGGTTGCCGATGGCCACCACGAAGTCGCCCACGCGCAGCTGGTCGCTGTTGCCCAGCGGCAGGGCGGTGAGCTTGTCGGCGGGAATGCGGATCAACGCGATGTCGGTGTCGCGGTCCGAGCCGATGAACTCGGCCTTGACCGTGCGCCCGTCGGCCAGCGTCACCTGCACGTCGTCGGCGTTGTCGATGACGTGGTGGTTGGTCAGCACCAGCCCGGCGCTGGCGTCGATGATGACGCCCGAGCCCAGCGATTCGTTGATGCGTTCCTGCGGCACTTCCGGGAACAGCCGGCGGAAGAACGGGTCGTTGAAGTACGGGTTGCGTACCCGCACCACCTGCTTGGTGTTGACGCTGACCACCGCGGGCATGGCCCGTTCCAGCATCGGCGCCAGCGACGGCACCGGCTGCCCGGCCACCGAGGCCGGCAATGCCGCCGTGGCCGGAATGACCAGCGACGCCGGCGCTGCTTCGGCACGGTTGTCCAGGTGCACGTTGATCGCCGAAGCGACAAAGCCACCGAAGGCGGCGGCAAGGGCGAGCGTGAGCAGGGTGGGGAGCGGTCGCATGGTCCGTCGGTTCCGTAACGAAGAGCGGCGTGGGAGGCAGAAGCCTCTATAAGGTAAAGCAAGCTGAATGAGTGTGGCTGCCTGCGCCTAAACCGCGAATGAAATCCGGCCCGCCGCGCGGCTGGCGACGCCCCCGCGCCATCCGCTTTGGTGTCGTTGAAGGCCGCCGTGCAGGGGTCGGCTGCGCGCCGGCGGCGGGCTCGGCCAAGCGCGCGATGCCGCCGTCGACCAACCATCGGTGGCACGCACCCCGCTGTCCCCTGTCGCTGTCCATGCCGCTGATGCAGGTCATCGGTGACGTCATGTCTGCGACCAGGATGGGCCCGCTGCATGACCCCGTTTTCAACCCCGACCCCCGCCCTCTGCCGCATGCCCCGGCGGGTTGATCGGGCCAACACCGCCGGCCTTTTCGAGCCCGAAGGCAGCGCAGTTGTGCAGTAAAAGCCAACCAACCGAACGCGTACGACAGCCAATTGCACGTCGCGTCACTACCGCTCGACGCGCGCAGGAAAGACCGGCACGGCAACGCACGTGCCGTGCACGGAAGCTGTTTTAAAGGGGTTTGCTGCCAACGCCTGGTTTGCCGGGCAGCGCTGGCGTCGTCCCGCCAAGCACAGGTGCGGCTCACAGGCTGCGACAAGACCGTTCCACGATGGACCGCGCCGGTATAGCATCGCCAGCGATTTAACTGACCAGGCCCCTTAGGAGGCAATCATGAGCAACGGTAATGGTGTGACCGCGACCCTGTCGCAGGGCGTCGACGAAGTGAAAGAAGTGGCCGGCAACGTGGGCGAGACCATCGCTACCGCCGCTGAAGATGCCGTGGCGTCGGTGAAGAAGACCGTCAAGCGCGCACGCAAGGCTGCCACCACCCAGGTTGCCAAGGTCAAGAAGGCCGTGCAGAAGGCCGAGAAGACCGTCGCCAAGAAGGCCGACAAGGCCGCCAAGTCGGTTGGCAAGACCCTGGCCACCGCCAAGAAGAAGCTGGAAACGGCCAAGAGCAACGCCAAGGCCGAAGCCGCCTCGCTGAAGAAGCAGGTTGCCAAGAAGAAGGCCGCCGCTGAAAAGGCCGTGACCAAGACCACCAAGGCTGCCAAGAAGGTTGCCGGCAAGAAGGTCGCCACTGCCAAGAAGGCCGTGACCAAGAAGACCGCCGCCGCCAAGAAGGTTGTGGGCAAGAAGGTTGCCGTGGCCAAGAAGGCCGTGGCCAAGAAGACCGCGACCGCCAAGAAGGTCGTCGGCAAGAAGACCGCCGTGGCCAAGAAGACCGTCGGCAAGAAGGTCGCCGTGGCCAAGAAGGCTGTGGCCAAGAAGTCCGCCACCGCCAAGAAGGTCGTCGGCAAGAAGACGGCTGTTGCCAGGAAGACCGTCGGCAAGAAGGTCGCCGTGGCCAAGAAGGCTGTGGCCAAGAAGTCCGCCACCGCCAAGAAGGTGGTCGGCAAGAAGACCGCCGTTGCCAAGAAGAGCGTCGGCAAGAAGGTCGCCGTAGCCAAGAAGACCGTCGGCAAGAAGACTGCCGTGGCCAAGAAGGCCGTCGCCAAGAAGACCGCCGTGGCCAAGAAGGCTGTCGGCAAGAAGACCGCCGTTGCCAAGAAGGCCGTTGCCCGCAAGGCCGCCCCGGCCAAGCGTGCTGCCAAGCCCGTGGCCCGCAAGGCCCCGGCCAAGCGCGCCCGCAAGTAAGGCGTGACCACGGCGCCTGCCTGCGGGCGGGCGCCGTGATGGGCCACCTTCGCTTGCACAAAGCTGAAGGGGTTTACGCAATACCCGCGTCAGAATGTTGGCGCACGTCATGCAGAAATGGCAGAGTCGGGATCTCGAAGTCATGGGACGAAGGAACGCCCGATGTATGCCGAAGCCCTCACCGCCGGTCACGCGCTCACCCGCCTGCACCAGGACCACCGCCTCATCCGTGTCGACACCGTGCTGGACCCGCAGACCTTCCTGGTCAAGCGGTTCGACGGCAGCGAACGCGTGTCCCATCCCTTCGCCTACCAGGTCGAGCTGCTCTCGATCCAACCCCGGCTGGAGCTCAAACAGCTGGTGGGCCAGCCGCTGCGGCTGATCCTGGGCGACGAGTTCGGCGGCCATGGCGTCCACGGCTACGTGCGCGAATTCGCCAGCACCGGCCGCGAGGCGCAGTTCAGTGCCTACCGCGCCGAGATCGCGCCGTGGTTCGCCTTCCTGGACTACACCAGCAACTGCCGCATCTTCCAGGACATGAACGTGCTGAAGATCGTGGAAACGGTGTTCGCCGATTACCCCGACCTGGCCCGCTTCGACTACGACCTGGACACCGGCAAGCTGCCCAAACTGCCCTACTGCGTGCAGTACAACGAGTCCGATTTCGCCTTCGTCTCGCGCCTGCTTGAAGACGCCGGCATCTACTACAGCTTCCGCCACGACGAAGACGGCCACACCCTGCTGCTCAGCGACGACTCCACCCTGAGCGTGGCCTTGGGCGAACCGGCGCCGGTGTACTTCCGCGCCGACCAGGGCGTGCAGCAGCAGACCGGCCTGCACCGCTGGGGTGCCCGCCGCCGCGTGGGCCCGGGCGCGCACGCGCTGAGCAGTTTCGACTTCAAGCAGCCCAGCACGCCCTTGCGCGTGGTGCGCGGCAACGAGGCGCCGCGCGGCGTGCTGCCCGAACTCACCCAGTACCGGTACGACGGTGCGGCCCGCTTCGCCGACAGCCGCATTGGCGAGGCGCTGGCGGCGGTGCGCAATGAAGAAACCGCGTGGCCCACCAAGCTGTTCGAATGCGCCGGCAACGCCGCCGGGCTGCAGGCGGGCGGCTGCTTCACCCTGGAACAACAGCCGGACTTCATCGGCCGCGGCGCCGAAGACCGCCAGTTCTTCGTGGTGCGCCTGCAGCGCGAAGGGCGCAACAACTTCGCCAGTGATTTCGCCAGCGCCGAAGCGCCCAGCCACGCCATCGAGGCCGAGGTGCTGCGCCGCAAGATTCCCTACCGCCCGCTGCGGCAGACCCCGTGGCCGCGCATGCCCGGCCCGCAGACCGCCACCGTGGTGGGCCCGCCCGGCGAAGAACTGCATGCCGACGCGTACGGCCGGGTGAAGGTGCAGTTCCACTGGGATCGCAAGGAAGACCGCCGCGACAACGGCGCCGAGAACAGCTCCTGCTGGATCCGCAGCGCCAGCCCATGGGCCGGCGCGGACATGGGCGGGGTGTCGCCGCCGCGCGTGGGCCAGGAAGTGGTGGTGGACTTCCTCGACGGCGACCCGGACCGCCCGATCATCACCGGCCGGGTCTTCAATGAAGAGAACATGCCGCCGTTCGGCCTGGAAGTGAGCGGCCTGAAGTCCAAGACGGTCAAGGGCGCCGGCTGGAACGAAATGACCATGCACGACACCGCCGGTGGCGAGCTGCTCAACATGCGTGCCCAGCGCGACATGGTCACCACCGTGCTCAACGACCAGAACGCCAGCATCCAGAACAACAAGTCCACCGCGGTGGCGGTGAACCACAGTATGAGCGTGGGCGCCAACCAGGACATCAGCGTGGGTGCCAACCGGGGCATCACTGTCACCGGCACCGACACCCTGGGCGTCACCGGCACCCGCACCACCAACGTCACCGGCGCCGTCACCGAGGCCTACCAGTCCGGCCAGACCAAGACCATCGCCGCGGCCGGCTACACCGAAACCATCACCGGCGATTTCGGCACCACCCTCACCGGCAACTACACCAGCCAGCGCACCGGCACCTGGAAGGAAACCGTTACCTCCACCTCGCTGCGCCAGGTGATCGGCAAGGTCACCCAGGAATACTCGGCCGGCCGCGAGACCATCATCACCGGGCTGGACAAGCGCGGCGTGCAGGGCGCGGTGGAAGACACCAACATCGGCGCACGCACCGTGGGCGTGGACGGGACCTTCGAGCACGAAGTCAGTGGCACCCACAGCCAGCTGTCCAACGGCGACATGACCCTCGGCTCGGCCAGCAAGCTCACCGCGGCGGTGGGCGGTGCCTTCATCGAGATCACCGACGGCGAGATCAAGATCTCCGCCGGCGGCTCGGAAGTAGTCATCAACAGCGGTGGCGTGTCGGTCAACGGCAGCGAGATCAAGCTCAACTGCTGACCGGTCCATCGGAGGGACACCCATGCACGACACCCCCATGCTGCGCGGCATCCAACGCCTCAGCGACGCCTGGCTTGCCGCCGCCGCCGACCCCAGCCGGCGGCTGCTGGTCTGGCGGCTGCCGGCCAACGCCAGCCGCCTGCTGGCCGCCTTCTTCGAGATGCAGCGGCACGACCAGGGCCGCGACACGCCGGACTACTTCCTGCGCGTGGACACGCCCTATGAGCTCGGCTTCCGCTACAGCCGGCAGATCAAGCAGACCCTGCTCGAGCGCTACCTGGGCAGCCAGGACGAACTGCGCGGGCAGGGCATCACGCTCGGCTGGCGCGGTCCGCATGCCGAGCACCCCGACAGCGCCGCCGGCGTGGTGCAGGTACTGGACAGCTTCGCCGAGCACCACGGCAACCACCTGCGGTTGCTGGCCGCCGTGCTGGAACCCGAGCGCATGGTGCCCGGCGACGGCTTTGAACGCTGGGTGGATGCGGCGCTGGCCGCCGCCCCCGGCGACCGCCTGCGCCTGGTGCTGGTGGACACCGAGGAAGACCCGCGCTGGCAGCCGTTGCTGGAGCGCCACGCCAGCGTCGCCGCGCGGATCGACGCGCCGGTGGACATGTTTGCCATCGCCCGCGACACCGCCTCGCAGTCCGGCGGCACCGGCCCGGAAGTGCTGTACCGCCAGCTGCTCGCCGACCTGATGCTGCTGCTTGAGCGCGGCAGCCCGCAGCAGGTGGTGGCCCGCGCCGAGCGCGCGCTGGGGCTGGCCCAGCGCCACGGCTGGCAGGAGCAGGCGTCGGTGGTGCAGATGATGGTGGCCGGTGCCTGGCTCAAGGCCGGCGACCACGGCCAGGCCATCACCGCCTACCGCCAGGCGCGCAGCGCCGCCGATGCCGCCCGCAGCGCCGGCAACGCTGCCGCGCCCGAGCTGGTCATGCAGAGCTGGTTCGGCGAAGCCGGCTGCTGGCTCACCGCCAAGAACCCCGAGCGCGCCGCCCAGACCTACCTGCAGGCGTCCACCTCGGCGGCCAGCATCCCGCACCCGATGTTCCAGCTGGAAGGCCAGCGCATGGCCGGCTACTGCCTGCTCCAGCACGGCAAGCGCGAGGAAGCGCGTACCCAGCTGCTGGAAGCCATCCGCATCGCCAAGCCCCTCAGCACGCAGGACCGCAAGGCCACTACCCTGCCGCAGGCACTGTGGGACCTGCTGCAGCTGCAGGACCTGCGCCGCGCCGAGAAGATCCAGCTCACCGCCCCGGCCTATCTCGAACAGACCACCTCGCTGCACGCGCAGGCCGAAGAGGCCGCCGCCAAGCTCGGCCCCACGCCCACCCGCGTGCAGCTGGATGTCATCGACGCCCAGCTGCATGCGGGCCTGGAACAGACCTTCCACCGCATCCAGCAGGAACGCGAACGGCTGGTGCAGGGCGGCGACGAGTTCTTCCGCAAGATCGTCGCGGTGGGGCGTGAGTTCCTCGACCCGCACTGGAACGGCCTGCCCACCATCGAACACCCGCTCGACCACGAGATTCCGGTCTGGAGCGAACCGCCGGCCATGCAGCCGCTGCCCGACCCCGGCCCGCTGCTGGCCGGTACCGACCTTGCCCACGTCGCACCGCCTGCGGCCACCCCTGGAGTTGTTGCCGCATGAATACCCGCATTCTGGTCATGACCGTCGCCGTGCTGCTGGGCATGGCCATCGTGGTGTGGCTCGGCGTGGAATACCGCGACGAAGTCAAAGCCTTCCTGCGCGCCCTGCTGCGCGCGCTGTAAGCAACACAGGAGTGTTGCCGTGAGCATTGCCGCCAAGCATTTCGATCCGCAGCTGGGCATCGACATCCACATGTACGCGATGCCGCCGTGCCCGCTGCCCACGCCGCACATCGGCCTGGTGCTGGACCCGTTCGACTACATCCCGTTCATCGGCTCCACCATCAAGGTCAACGGCGTGCACCGCGGCACCGCCGGCACCGGCGGGCTGGACATCCACATTCCACTGGGCGTGTGGGGCCCGCCGCTGGCCGCGCCGATGGGCCCGCAGTTCGACGGCGAAGAGATCTTCATGGGCAGCCGCACCGTGTCGGCCGATGGCGAGCCGTTCTCTCGCCTGGCCATGCCCGTGCTGGACTGCAACCTGGCCGGCATGATCAACCCGTTCCGGGTGAAGAAGCCCAAGAAGCCGCTGCGCGCCATGTCGCTGCCCACTGGCTTGAACGTGGCCATTCCGACCAGCGTCAAGGTCGGTGGCCCGCCCACCGTGTCGTGGACGGCGATGGCCTTCCGCGCCGCCTTCGCCGGCTTGGGTAAGCTGCGCAAGACCGACTTCTTCCGCAAGAAGATGGATGCCTTCGCCGCGTGGCGCCGGGGCAAGTGGGGGCATCTGCCCTCGGGCACGCTCAAGTGCAAGATCCTGCGGGCCGAGCCGGTGGACATCCGCGACGGCAGCGTCTCGGTCAGCCACGAAGACTTCAGCATCCCCGGCCGCCTGCCGCTCAGCTGGCGCCGTGTTTACGCCTCGCGCCATGCCCAGCGCACCGGCGCCTGCGGTTACGGCTGGCAGACTCCGGCCGACATCGCGCTGGCGCTGTCGGCCGACGGCAGCGCCTGGCTGTCCGGCCCGGACGAGGTGGCCTTCTTCCCCGAGCTGCCGCGCCGGGACGGCATGGAAGCGGCCACCCTGGACTTCGTGGACGGCGCGCGTCTGTGGCGCGAAAACGGTCAGTGGATCGTGCGTTTCAAGGGCGGCCTGCAGTACCACTTCGACGCCACCCCGGCCGCCGGCGTGGCGGTGCTGCCGCACGAGCGCAGCCTGCCCATCGAGCGCATCGAAGACCGCTGCGGCAACCACTGGCGCTTCGAGCGCCGCGACGGCCACCTGGTGCGGATCGTGGAAAGCGGCGTGGACGGCCTGCAGGGCCGCTTCATCGAAGTGGACGCGCGCCAGGGCCACATCGACCGCCTGCAGCTGCACGACCCGGCCAGCGGCCTGAATCATCTTCTGGTGAGCTACCGCTACGCCAACGGCGACCTGATCGCCGCGGTGGACCCGCTGGATGCGCCGCGCACCTTCGGCTACCAGCAACACTACATGGTGCGCCACACCGATCGGGTCGGCCTGTCGTTCTATTACGCCTTTGATGCGCAGTGGCGCGTGGTGCATTCCTGGGGCGACGGCGGCCTGTACGACTACCACTTCGACTACGACGCGCTGCTGCACGAAACCCGCATCACCGACTCGCTGGGCCACGTGAGCCTGGTCAAGTTCGACGAAAACCGCCTGCCGCTGTGCGAGATCGACCCGCTCGATGGGGTGACCATCTTCGAGTACGACGACTTCGGCCGCACCGTGGCGGTGACCGACCCGGAAGGGCTGCGGACCGGGTTCGAGTATGACGAGCGCGGGAACCTGGTGGTGCTGGTGCGCGCCGATGGCACCACCCTGCAGCAGCAGTTCGACGACAACGACCAGCTGCTGGCCGTGACCGACCCCGACGGCAACACCTGGCAGCAGCACTACGACGCCCGCGGCCTGCTGATCGAGCAGACCGACCCGCTGCAGGCCAGCACCCGCTACGCCTACGACGCCCATGGCCTGCTGCAGGCGCAGATCAACGCGCGCGGGGCCGTCACCGCCGTGGGCTACGACCGGCATGGGCTGGTGGCGGTGGTGCGCGATCCGCTGGGCCATGAGAGCCGCTTCGAGCATGACCCGCTGGGCCGCCTGCAACGCCAGGTGGACCCGCTCGGCCAGCCCACGGCGTACACCTACGACGCCAAGGGCCGGCTGCTGGCCGTGCTCGCCACCGACGGCACCGGCGTACGCTGCGAATACGACGCCGAAGACCAGCTCATCACCTATCTGGACGAGGTCGGTGCGCGCACCCGCCTGCAGTACGTGGGCATCGGCCAGATCGGCAAGCGCCTGCAGGCCGACGGCCAGGTGGTGGAGTACCGCTACGACACCGAAGAACAGCTGGTGGCGGTGATCAACCAGCGGGGCGAGACCTACACGCTCACCCGCGACCCGCTCGGCCGCATCGTGGAAGAAGTGGATTACTGGGGCCAACCGCGTCGTTACGAGTACGACGCGGCCGGGCGCCTCACCGCCACCCTGGACCCGCTGGGTCAGCGCATCGGGTTTGCCACCGACAAGATGGGCCGCATCACCGCCAAGACCCTGCCGGACATCCGCCAGCCGGGGCGGCAGGTCAAGGAAACGTTCGAGTACGACAAGCGCGGCCAGCTCATCGCGTTGCGCAACCCGCACCGGCACGCCACCCGCCGCTTCGACCCGCTGGGCCAACTGCTGGAGGAACTGCAGGACGGCTTCCGCGTGGGATACGCCTACGATGAAGTGGGCAACCGCACCCAGCGCCAGACCGGCGCCGGCAACACCGTTGCCTTCGCCTACGACCTGCGCGACCAGTTGATCGAGGTGGGCATCAACGACGAAGCGCCCATCACCCTGGAGCGTGACGCGCTGGGCCGTACCACCCGCGAGCAGCTGAGCGCGCACGTGGAGCGCCGCTTCGAGTACGACGCGCGCAACCTGCTCACCGCGCAGACCGTCCTGCGCGATGCGTCACCGTTGTTCGACACCCGCTACGACTACGATCGCACCGGCAACCTCACCCGCCGCCAGGACAGCGCGCAGGGTGTGGACGAATACCGCTACGACGCGATAGGCCGGCTGCTGGCCCACACCGATCCGAAGGGCGTGCTGCACCCCTACTACAACGACCCGGCCGGCGACCGCCTGCGGACCGAAATCCGCGAAGTGCGCATGCGCAAGGTGGCCGGTGGCGACGACCAGGCAGAGCTGCTGTGGACACGCGAGGGCACCTACCAGGGCGTCCACTACGTGTTCGACCGCGCCGGCGACATGGTGCGCAAGGGCAGCCCGGGCGGCGGCGACGCCAGCGACCTGGAACTGATCTGGGACGTCAACCATCGGCTGGCCGAGAGCCGGCGCGGTGGGAAGAGCACGCACTACGGCTACGACCCGCTGGGACGACGGGTGTTCAAGCGCAATCCGGACGAGACCACGTGGTTCTTCTGGGATGGCGACGCGCTGCTGGGCGAGGTGAAGCAGGCCAACGACGCCGAAGATGCCGCGCCGGTGTGGGTGGACAACGTGGCCAGCCTGATCGAGGTGAAGCGGCGGCAGCGGCGGTTGGGGAAGCTGCATGAGGGGGTTCGGGAGTATGTGTATTACCCGGAAACGTTTGTTCCCCTCGCGACAGTGGTTCCGGGGCCGATAGCTCGCCCAGACGCGATGGTGTCTGTCCCGATGACTACTAACGTCGTCGCCCCTGACGCTCCATCTAAAAGCGACATCCATCACCTCAGTGCGCGCACAGCTACACAACCTGTTGCCCCACCACCGTCGAAGGACCGTCGTCCTCTGAGTATGGGAGGTCTAGGGTCAGCATCTCTTGGTGCACTCTCCCTCGGTGCTCCGTCAGCCAGCAGAAACAGTACGGTTTCCGAGAGAACTGGAGCGGGTTCTACGGAACTTCTTCACCCGAAAAACACGCGACCCGCTGGTCGGCCCGAGGATACTCGCGTCGAACAGGATGCGACCGCAGGGCTAAGGGCAGCGAAGTTCGAAGAATCTTGTCACTACGCCGCGCTCGGCGCATGCGTAGAGGGCGAACTGCCGGCTGGGAAGTCACTGGTCTATCAGTATCACGTTGATAGCAGTGGCTGTCCTATCAGAGCAACCAATATTTTAGGTGAGATCGTTTGGGCTGCTAGATATTCTCCCTGGGGTCAGCAGATCGACTGCGACATCGAAATTCTGCCAAACGAGCTCCGATTCCAAGGGCAGTATCATGACTGCGAAACCGATCTCCAATACAATCGATATCGATACTACGATCCACTTGTCGGGCAATATGTAGGTCAAGATGTAATAGGCCTGAGCGGCGGCCTGTCACTCTATGCGTACGTTGATAGTCCACTTACTTGGTGTGACCCATTGGGCCTCAAAGGCACGCCCACCGACAAGGCGTTCCCGCGAGGGAGGACGAATTTTACCTCCAGCAATGGTTTGACATTGGAGGTCAGGGCGGTGAGAGATCTTGGTCACCTGTCTGATAGTGAGGTGACCGGAATATGGCATGCGAACAATAACAAGATCGAGAGGGGTCGAGGTTACGGTTTGTCTCCAAAGGACGTGAATGGAGAAACGATAGTTCTGCATCACCATCGTCAGCAGATTGGCGGTCCAATCATTGAAATGCCATCGTCTCGCCATAAAATAGGGAACAAGGCCCAGCACCCCAATGGCTCAGCGAAGGGTGGGGGGATCGGCGACGCGGCCCGTGAGCAGTTTGATGATTGGCGGGCAGAGTACTGGAGGCATCGGGCGGAGTTGGAGATGACAAAACGAGGAATGCCCGTTCCTTGTCGAACTTAGGACTGGAGACTAGCTTGGAATTTATCGAAAAAGTTGCAAATTTTCTTGATGAGCCTGGTAATGAGATTTATAAAGGAAGAGGAGCTTCGATAGATGAGATCGAGGGTGCGCAGAATAAGCTTGGCGTCATATTTGACCCGGATTACATAAACTTTGTGCAGGCCTTCGGTGGGTCATTCGTCGGTGTCGCCATCTACGGATTCAACAATTCGAAGATGCTTGAGTCTTCAAGCGTGGTCGATCTGACGGATAGGTTTCGAAGGGATGGCTGGCCGGGCGCAGAAGGCGCGTATGTGATTTCCATGGATATGTCCGGAAATCCAGTGATGATAGATGCATCTGGAAGCGTGTTTACTTACGATCATGATTCTGGAGATACGCGTTCAATGGCAGCCAGCTTTCGAGATTTTGTAGAAGCAGCGCTCTAACACTCTTAGAGCGCTGCTTAAGTTTCCAATCGCGCAGCCTGATCACCGCGCAGCGCGGCCTGCGCGATAACTTGGCACTGATGTCCTTCGCAGCGGTTCTCGTCTTCCATGCCTCAGTTCGCGGAGTATGTGGCAGAGCAGTTGGACGAGCGCTTGGCCACGTGAGGGTGACTACCCCCATCACTGACGCGACTTAGGCATGTGATGTGGCCTGGATACGCACCCCCGTCCCAAACGTTCGAAGGTCTGTGATCGCGTTGAATCACGTTGTAAAGGTATGCTCGGCATTCCTGTAGTGCAGGAGGCTAAAGGAAGTGATGGATGCTTGCTAAAGAAGCTCGCAGCAGGTGGCAGGTTGAGCAGCTGAGGCTGGTCGAGAAGAAGCTCTACGACGCTGCGAAGTCGTTCAAATTGGGGCCTATGCCGGAGTCGCCCTTTGGCCTCACCGAACTAGGCATGGCCGACTTTCGCGGGGCGACTCTCGCTGAACCCTTGCGTTACCTGAAAGTGAGCAGTGTCGATCTCTCTGACGTCCTGTTCAAAGAGGGGGCCAGCATCAATGAGTCCGAGATGGAGAGGTGTCGGCTTGATCGGGTTGACATGCGTAACGTCTTCGTAAGGCGTAGCTTCAGTGACTGCAGCTTTGTCAAAGCGAAGCTCTCGGGCACTAGGATGGGCGGAGAATTCGTGCGCTGCGACTTCACCGGGGCGAATCTATCCAAGTCATTCGCTACGGACTGTAAGTTCACGGGATGCAACTTCGCCGGTGCAACACTGTCCGATGTGCACTTCATCAGTTGCACGTTCGAGGGCTGTGATTTCTCGGACGTCAAGCTGCTCACTGGATCCGTCGCCGGCAGCAAGTTCCTGGGCGGAACTTCGATTTACCAATTGGCGGGCTGTATCACCGATAGCGCAGTAATTCGGTGAGGAAGCCGCTTGGAAAGAGTACGGCACTCGTTGTCCCACGTACGCTGGGGGCTTCATGGAAGTATCGCTAACCGCCCGCTTGGGTGGCCCCGAGGTCGGCATCCTGTTCCTTGCAGGCGTAGTTTATGCTCGCAAGCGTTTGAAAGCTGTACTGGATGGGGTTTCCTTGGCGGGCCTTGATGTTATGGATATAACGCTGCATATCGGCGGTAGCATCACCGACATTTCCCCCGCAGCACCGAGTGTTGAGGCGCGCTATTTCAAGCAGCGACGGCGCCTGAAGATCTTCGTAAGCATACCGAGTGCGGATGCGCGGGAGTTGCCCGAAGAGGACGTTGGTCGGCGGGTTACGGAATGGCTGGTGGATGGCCTCGAGAGCGTCGCTCTGCCGCGGAGTGCAGCTGACATGACCCTCGGTCCGGTACTGAGTGCGCTTCGGTGAGATTTTAAGATGGAAGGTGTCAATGGTCTGGTGAACTTGGTCTGCAAGACATTTCGGCCCGCGCTGCTGGACTTGTTCAGAGGTGGCGAGAACTTCTATTACTGCACCTTCGTCATGACCGAGGAAGGCCACGCGCCATTCCTTTCAGCTTGGTCTGAAGAGGCGCTTGCAAGGGCAGTGGTCGAGAGTGGCGAAGGCCCAGAGGTAGCTGCGGATCTGAGGTGGTCGTATGCAGATTCTCCATACGTTGACTTTGGAAGCGAATACACTGAAAAGCTTCGCGCGCCCTTCCTCGCCAGGCCGAGCCTACAAGAGCTCGGTGTCGATGAGTGGAAAAAGAGATCGAGCTCCGTATGGATGCTGTAGAGCAGGCCGCACGCCAGTTGGATGCAGAGGGCGCATTCGGTGCAGGCCAGCGTCGCAGCAGGCTAATTGTTGCGGTGGAGATCATGCCTCCAGTGCCTTCCAACGTTGACCGAGTGGCTCGGCTGAACGACACCAATTCGGACATCTTCAAGCAGTGGTTGGAAGAGGCTGCAGAAGTGGATGGGTGAATGGCCGAAATGACCATAAAGATCAAGGTTGCCGTTGGTGATGTGTTTTCGATTCCGCTTCCGTCGGGCAGGTATGGGCTGGGGCGCTTGATACACATTTCAGACAGGTGGCGCCTTGCTCAGTTCTTCGCGCTTAGGCTGGATGCTCCAGAGCTACCGGCGTTGCTTCTCGATTTCGGTGACGCCATGCCAGTTCACAACATAGTTACGTTGCGTATTGAAGAAGGCGCGTGGCCCGTTCTGAAGCGCGGTGTGCTCGATGCTTTGCCAGACCTTGACTCACTGATCTTCTATCGAGGACTGCCTGCCCATCGAACGTATTTGAAATTGAATGGCGAGATTGTTCCTGCGTGTCCCTCGCAGGGCTGCTCGTCTTCCATGCCTCAGTTCGCGGAATACGTGGCGGAGCGGTTGGACGAGAGCTTGGCCAATGGAGTGCACCTGGATGCGTCTGGTGGCTAACTCTAAATTGATCCAACAGTGCTTGTTCATGACTTCACTGGATGAGAACGAATTCGCTGATGCTCTCTTGCTGGCGCGTCCCTCGATCAGGTTCATTGACATGCTGGAGCAGTCGGATACCAATCGGCCGAAATACAGAAGGCGGTTGGATGAGTGCCGGGGAGCTCATGTAACTTTCGTGGATTCATCTATAGCTTCCGAAGATTATTTTCGTGAGAAGTACGTTAAGGTCCATCCATCTGGAGATGGATGGATTTACGCGTTGGTGGGGTCAGGGATTGTCAGCCTCTTAAGATCGAGAGCTGCGGATTTCTTGCAAGGTTCTCTTCTCAATGGCGAGCTTCGAGCCTCGATTCCCGCAGGTGACGAGGCTACCAAGGCATTTGTGACAATTGTCCTTCGTGAAGCAAAGGCGCGCGGAAGGAGTGTCGTATCAATAGATACAACTACTGGTGAGCGCGGTACGAAAGCCGATCGGAAATGTCTTGTTTGGCCAGACGCGGCACTGAGGTTCGACGGAACGAAGGGTACATATCTGGCCAACGGTGCACACGCAGTGTTTGTTCCCAATGCTGGTCATAGATGAATTTCTCTTAGCACACGACATTGAGTGCTACCCCGACGCGTCAACGGAGTTGGTTGACTTGAGTCTTGAACTTACTCGGTAGGTCGCGGCCCCAGTGCCAAACGCCCCAGCATTCACAAAGGATGACCGGCAATGTTTGAACGTCTCAATGCCCTGCTAGCGCAGTCTCAGGCAGCCAAGGTATTCCCCGGGCGCCAGGTAGCGCCTGAGTGGATCGAAGACGCCCTGCGGGTGCTCCGGCCTCCCGTTGCCTGCAACGTACAGATGCTGGCTGCAGACCTACGGCGATCTCCTGGTTGGCAGCTACCCGGTCTTGACGCTTTGCGCCCCGGAGCACCGCGATCTCGCAGACGACGACCTGATCTACTACGCCAGGTTGGACGCGGTAGACGGCGTCGCGCCGAAGGGACTGATCGCGCTGCACGTGCCAGACACGGAGGAGGCGTTCTACTTCGACACCCGCACCGGCTTGAAGGAGGGCGAATACCCGATCCTCAGGTTCGACTACACCGATGGCAGCTACGCGCATTTCGCGGACTCCTTCGCGTTGTTCCTTGAGGACCTTGTGCGTCGAATCTGAGCCACCCGTCCGCCGAGGCCTGCCTACGGTCGTTGCCAACGCGGCGAGGAGCAGATCGGCTGCATCACCGCTTCACCCCACGCCAGCTATCGTTGCCAAACTCCCGCCGCCTTCCGGATCCCCATGCGCGGTCTAGACTTCAGCTCCTGGCAAGCCATGCTCTCCACCCTGCTCGGGCTGGCCGTCATCACCCTGATAGGCGTCGGCATCCGCCTGCTGGTGATGCAGACCATGCAGCAGCGCCGCGAGCGTGAGAACCGCCAGATCAACGAGCGACTGCGCACGCTGATCGCCGCCTACAAGACCCTCGGTGGTTCCTTCACCGGCGCATTGCACGTCGATCCGCGCCATCTGCGCGACCTGCGCCAGCCGGCCGCGCCCGATGCCTCGGACGATGCGATGCTGTTGCCCGCCGATGGGGTGGCCGGCAGCGACCGTGCACGGCGCATTCGCGATGCGGTGGAAGCAGCGCTGTCCGACATCATCCTGCTCGGCACCGACGACCAGGTGCGCCTGGCCGCCACTGCTGCCACCGAGTTGGCGCAGGGCAGGCCGGTGCAGACCGCCGAGCTGGTGGTATCGCTGCGCGATTTCATCCGCGAAGCACTCGACCTGGCCCCGATCCCGGCCAGCGTGGGTATTCCGCAGCAAGGGCCGGCGCGGCCGGCTGCCGGCGCCAAGGGCAAGCCGGAGGGCGACAAGACCGGGAGCAAAGGTGGAGGCGGCGGCATGGGGGGCATGGGCGGAGGTGGCATGGGCATGGGCCGCGGTGCGGATGACGACAGCAACCACGCACGCTGAGCGCGGCAGGCCAGCCGCGTTGCGCGTATTACCGCGAAAGACTGACCGACCAGGCCACGAACGCGGCCCAGATCGGCGCACTGCACAGGGCCCATAGGCGCCAGCGGCGCCAGGCCCAGCCACGCGCCATCGCGACCAACGCCGCATACACCGGTAACAGCACGCCCAGCTCGATCAACAGGTTGCGCCACAGATAGAGGTTGCCAAACCTCGGTGTGCCCGCGCTCGGCAGGACGCCGTACACGGAGACCCTTGGCTGCACCGGCCAGAACAGCGGCACCGGATGCGCGCCGACCAGCAGGTCCAGGAGCGGGTGCGACAGGCTCGCCAGCAGCAGCCACCGAAGCCGCAGGCCACTTCCCACGGTCTTTGCCACGCGGTGCACGACCACCGCCGCGACCACAGCGAACAGCAGGCTGTGGGTCACGCGTGGCTGCGCACCGTAGCCGAGCAGCCAGACTGCCAGGTAGTCCAGATCAGGGCAGGCCGCAAGGAACACGAACGGCGCGGCCGCCCATCGCGGTCGCGCCCCCGTGTTGCCGGTGCTGCACAGGTAGGCAGTGAAGCCGGCGAGTGCGTGGCCGGCAAGGGATGACATGGCGGCAGGACCGATGACCGTGGAGAGGTCATGGTCCTGCCTGCGCGTGGGCGGACGATGGGCTCACCGTGTGGCGGAGATGAAGCGCCTACTTACCGCCCAGTTCCACCACCGGCACAAAGCCGCCGTAGATCATGCGCTTGCCGTCAAACGGCATCGGGTTGTTTTCCGGGTTCATGCGCGGGTCTTCCATCATCTTCTGCATGCCGGCATCGCGGGTGGCCTTGTCGGGCCATTCGATCCAGGAAAACACCACCGTTTCATCGTCCTTGGCCTCCACGGCGCGGAAGAAGTCGGTCTGCTTGCCGTGGCTCACATCGTCGCCCCAGCATTCGACCACGCGCAGCGCGCCGTGCTCGATACAGATCGCATCGCCTTCGCGGGCGTGGGCAAGGAACTTCTCTTTGTTGGCGGTGGGTACTGCAAGCACGAAACCGTCGATATAGGACATGGCTGCCTCCAGGGGTGGGCGATGGCGCACCGGAACGGGCGCCTTCATGACATACGACGTGCGGGGAAGGGGCAGATCGACAATGCGCCCACGAGCGCGCGGCCGGCGTGATGGCAGTGCGCCTCAATTCACGCCAGTGCCAACGCGTTCAATGACTTACGGGATACGCGGCGGCGAGATTCCGTACGAGGGGTCAGAAAAATCCTAACGAGGGAGCGGAACATCCTGATATTCCAGCTGACGCGTTCAGCACACTATGGGGACGCCGGGCAGGACCTTTCCCCAAGGCCCTGCACCTTGTCGCACACCCTGCGCCGAGCGGTGCAACACGGAGATGGACGCGTTAGCCGGTTACTCCCCAAGAGCGGCTTCCCCAGCGCGTGACGCCCCGCAAGGGCATCGTCGTGACCAGAATCCTCCTCGCGCGTAGTGCCGCCGCCGTGCGCCGGCAGGTGCCTCGCACCGCCCGCGCGCATCGCTCCTCACCCCACATGCACGCCCGGCAGCTGTTTTTCCGCTGGAATCTGCGCGCGCGTATGTCACAGCGCAACTGAACCCCTGCCAAAAATTCACGCAGGTGAAGGGGGCTCACTTCAGGGCGGGTTGTGTCGAATAACGGAGAATTTACATTTCCGATGCAACCGACGTCCGCGTCAGCTGCAAGTAGTTCAAGACAGAGGTGTACCCCCATGAAGACTTCGTTGATTGCCCTGGCGCTTGCCGCCGCCCTGCCGTTCGCCGCTTCCGCTGCTGAAGGCCTGTCCTACAACTACGCCGAAGGCGACTACGTCAAGACCGACGCAGACGGCGGCAAGGCCGATGGTTGGGGCGTGAAGGGTTCCTACGCGTTCCTGCCGAACTTCCACGCCTTTGGTGAGTTCAACCAGCAGAAGAGCGACCTGGACGATGCCAAGACCGACCAGTGGCGCGTCGGCGTGGGCTACAACCAGGAAATCGGCAACAGCACCGACTTCGTGGGCCGCGTTGCCTACAACAAGTACGACCCGCGCCATGGCCTGGACTTCAACGGCTACAGCGCCGAAGCCGGTATCCGCACCGCGTTCGGCCAGCATGCCGAAGTCTACGCAATGGCCGGCTACGAAGATTTCAGCAAGAAGCACGGCATCAATCCGGATGGCCAGTTCTACGGCCGCCTGGGTGGCCAGGTGAAGTTGAACCAGAACTGGGGCATCAACGGCGACATCAAGATGGATCGCCACGGTGACAAGGAATGGTCGGTCGGCCCGCGCTTCAGCTGGTAATTCCAGCGTGACCGCATCGCCACGCGCCTGATCGGCGTGGCAGGAAAGGCCCGGCATTGCCGGGCCTTTTTCGTGGGCGCAGCGTCGGCTGGGTCAGATCGCAGCGGCCAACAGCGCCGCGCTGCGCGTCAACAGCACCCGCGATGCCGGCGCGGTGCCCAGCAGGTGCAGGCACGCGTGCACCATGCCGGGCAGGCGCTCGCAGTGCACCGCCACCCCGGCCTGCGCCAAGCGCGCGGCGTACTGCTCGCCTTCGTCTCGCAGCGGGTCGTACGCGCACACCAGCACGGTGGCCGGCGGCAGGCCGCGCAGGTCATGCGCCCGCGCGGGCACCGCCCGCCCATCGGCGTTGGCCACGCCGTCGCCCAGGTAGGCGTCCCAGCACCGCTGCATCAACGCCGTGCTCAGGTAATAGCCCTCGCCGAACTGCCGGTGGCTGTCGGTGTCGATGGCCGTGTCCAGCGCCGGGTACAGCAGCAGCTGGTGGTGGATCGGCGGCCCACCGCGTTCGCGCGCCAGCAGGGCCACCGCCGCGGCCAGGTTGCCGCCGGCACTGTCGCCGCCCACCATCAACCGCGCCGGGTCGATGTCCAGCTGCGCGGCTTGGGCATGGCTCCAGCACAGCGCGGCGTACACGTCGTCCAGCGGAATCGGGAAGCGGTGCTCCGGCGCGAGACGGTAGTCCACCGCCAGCACCACGCAGCCGGTGGCATTGGCCAGCGCCCGGCACGGACGGTCGTACACCGCCAGCGAGCACTGGAACCACCCGCCGCCATGGGCGAACAGCAGCCCCGGGCGCGCTTGGCCCTGGCAATGCCCGGCCGGCCAGTACGCGCGTACGGTGAGGGCATGGCCATCGCCGGTGGTCACGCTGAAATCGCGTACGTCGGCCACCTGTTCCATCGGGCCCTGCAGGGCGGGCAGGGCAACTTCGCTGGCCGCGCGGATCTGCTGCAGCGTCAACCCTGCCACCACCTCCGGCGGTGGCAGGGTCTGCAGGAAGCGGGCGATATCCGGGTCCAGGCTCATGCCGCGCAGTCCGGCAGCAGGAACGGCAGCAGCTGGTCCAGGAAGGCCTGCGGGGCTTCTTCCATCACGAAGTGGCCGCAGTCGGCAATCATCGTGCCGCGCAGGTCGGCGGCGTGCGCGCGCATGGTGTCCATGGGCATGTTGGCGGTGGCATGTTCGGCCCCGATGGCCAGCACCGGCATCGCCAGCGGGGTGCGTGCGCGCTGCTGGTTCTGGCGGATGGTCTCGGGAATGGCGCGGTAATAGCCGAACCCACCGCTCAGGCCGCCTGGCGCCGCATAGGCGCGGATGTACACCTCGCACGCCACCGCTTCGCGGCGGTGCGCCCAGCGGTCGAACATGAAGGTCAGGTAGGCGCGCTCGCGCCCGGCAATCAGCGCTTCGGGCAGGTCGCGCACCTGGTTGAACATGAAGTGCCACAGGAAGATGTTGTCTTCCGGGGCCACGAACACCGGCGGAGCTTCGGCCAACCCGGGAATCACCGCCTCGGTGATGGCCAGCCGCTGCACGGCATCGGGGTGGTCGCTGGCCAGCGCGTAGGCCACCCACATGCCCACGTCATGGCCCACCACCTGGTAGCGCGCATGGCCCAGCTGCTGCATCACCGCGTGCAGGGTGGCGGCGATGCCGCCGGTGTCGTAGCCGTGGGCCGGCGTGTCCGAATCACCGGTGCCGGGCGGGTCCACCGCAATGGCCTGGAAACCCTGTGCGGCCAACGCCTGCAGGATGTGCCGCCAGGCGTACCAGGTCTGCGGCCAGCCGGGAATCAGCAGCACCGGCCGGCCCTCGCCCAGGATCGCGCAATGCACGCTGCGGCCGTCGATGCGGACGTGGCGGTGGGTAATGCTGTCCAGTGAAGTGCTCATCAGTGGATCCCCAGCATGCCGTGGATCTGTGCACGGCTGACCGGCGCGCCGGCGAAGTCGTCGAAGATGCGGTCGGTCACGGTGATGATGTGCGCGTTGATGAAGGCCACGCCCTCGCGCGCACCGTCTTCCTGGTTCTTCAGGCAGCACTCCCACTCCAGCGTGGCCCAGCCGTCGTAGTCGTACTGGGCCAGCTTGGAGAAGATGCCCTTGAAGTCCACCTGCCCATCGCCCAGCGAACGGAAGCGCCCGGCGCGCTCGGTCCAGCCGCTGTAGCCGCCGTAGATGCCCTGGCGGCCGCTCGGATTGAACTCGGCATCCTTGATGTGGACCATGCCGATGAAGTCGCGGTAGATGTCCAGGAAGCTCAGGTAATCCAGCTGCTGCAGCACGAAGTGGCTGGGGTCGAACAGGATCCGGCAGCGCGGGTGGCCACCCACCGCGGCGTGGAAGCGCTCGAAACTGGTGCCGTCATGCAGGTCTTCGCTGGGGTGGATTTCGTAGCAGAGGTCGATGCCGTGCGCGTCGCACACGTCCAGGATCGGCAGCCAGCGGCGGGCCAGCTCCTCGAACGCTGCCTCGATCAGGCCGTCCGGTCGCTGCGGGAACGGGAACAGGTACGGCCAGGCGAACGAACCGGAGAAGGTGCCCATGCGGTCCAGACCCAGCCGCTGCGACGCCTTGGCCGCCAGCTTGATGCGCTCGATCGCCCAGGCGCTGCGTGCGTCCGGGTCGCCGTGCAGGGCGGCGGGGGCGAAGCTGTCGCACAGCGCGTCGTAGGCCGGGTGCACCGCCACCAGCTGGCCGAAGATGTGCGTGGTGAGCTCGCTGATCACCAGCCCGTGGCCGGCCAGCATGGCGATCATGTCATCGCAGTACTGCTGGCTGTGCGCGGCCTGTTCCACGTCGAACAGGCGTTCGTCCCACGCCGGAATCTGCAGGGCCTTGAAGCCTTGGCTGGCGGCCCAGGCGGCAATGGACGGCAGGTCGTTGAAGGGGGGCTGGTCGGCACTGAACTGGGCCAGGTGCAGGCTGGGGCCTTGGATGGTGCGCATTGGATGTCGCCTTATTGTTTGTCGAGCGACAAAGAATAGGCCGCAAGTTCGCCCCGGTCAACGCCGGGTATCGCTAGAATTGCCGCACCGCTTCTTTCCGTAGTGATGCCCCATGGCCGGCCGCCCCCGCGAATTCGACAAAGACCACGCCCTCAAGCAGGCCATGCTGCTGTTCTGGGCGCGTGGCTACGAAGGCACGTCGATGTCGGCGCTGGTGGAGGCACTGGGCATCGCCTCGGCGCGCATCTACGCCGCCTTCGGCAGCAAGGAGCAGTTGTTCCGCGAGGCGGTGGCGCTGTACGAAGCCGGCGACGGGGGCTTTGCCGACCGCGCGCTGCGCGAACAGGCGGTGCGCCCGGCCATCGAACGCATGCTGCACGACGCCGTGCTCACCTATACCAAGCGCGGGCGCGCGCAGGGCTGCCTGGTGGTGTCGGCGGCCACCAGTACCGCACCGGAGAACGAGGCGGTGATGGACTGGCTGGCCGAACACCGCCGCCAGCGCACCCAGCAGATCATCGCGCGGCTGCAGCAGGCTGCCACCGCCGGCGAACTGGCCGATGGCGCGGACGTGCAGGCGTTGGGCGACTACTTCGCCACGGTGCTGCACGGCATTTCCACCCAGGCCCGCGACGGCGCCAGCCGTGCCCGCCTGCTGGCCGCGGTGACGGTGGCGATGCAGGTGCTGCGGGAGCAGGCACATGGCTGAGGCATCTGTCCGCCACCAGCCGCGCGTGGGCTGTGGTGCGGTCATCCAGCGCGCCGATGGCGCGGTGTTGCTGGTCCAGCGCGGGCGCCCGCCCGAGCTGGGCCACTGGGGCCTGCCCGGTGGCAAGGTGGACTGGATGGAAACCGTCGAAGCTGCCGTGGTCCGCGAAGTGCACGAAGAAACCGCGCTGCGCGTGGCCATTCAACGGCTGCTGTGCGTGGTGGACCATTTTGAACCGGCGCTGCAGCAGCACTGGATCGCGCCGGTGTATCTGGCGCGCACCCTGGACGACACCGTTGCCGAACTGCAGGAACCGGACGTGCTGCTGGCGCTGGGCTGGTTCAGCCCGGACGCCTTGCCCACGCCGCTGACCCTGTCCGCGCGCGAGGGCCTGGCACAGCTGTCAGCGGCGGGCTGAGCCCACCCCACGCATCAGCGCTTGGCCGCTGCTGCATCCCCGCGCGCTACCGCTTCCACTTCCTCCAGGCTGGTGCACGCGGTGTCGCCCGGCGTGGACATCGCCAGCGCCCCATGCGCCGCGCCCAGTTCCACCGCCACCTGCTCGCCCTTGCCGGCCAGCAGCGCATGCACCACGCCGGCCACGAACGCATCGCCGCCGCCCACCCGGTCCAGCAGGTCCACCTCGCGTCGGCGCGACACGAACAGCATGTCGCGCGTACGCAGTGCGCCGGCCCAGCCGTTGCGTGCGGCGTTGCTGGCATCGCGCAGGGTGAAGGCCACGGCCTGCAGGTTCGGGAAGCGCTGCAGCGCCCGCTGTGCAGCCGCATCGGCCGGGCCCACGTCCATCGGTGTTTCGCGCTTGCCCAGGTCGGCCAGGTCCATGCCCAGGCACGCCGCGAAGGAATACTCATCGCCCACCAGCAGGTCGCACTCGGCGGCGATGGCGCAGTTGGCGTGGCGCGCCGCGTCCGGATCGGGATGGCTGTCCCACAGGCTGGCGCGGTAGTTCAGGTCGTAGGACACCGCCACGCCGTGGCGGCGTGCGGCCTGCGCGGCGGTGATGGCGGTCTGCGCGCTGTGCTCGGACAGCGCGGCGAAGATGCCGCCGGTATGCAGCCAGCGGGCGCCGTCGCGGCCGAACACCGCGTCCCAGTCGTACTCGTGCGGCTGCAATTGCGAGGCGGCCGAGTAGGCGCGGTCGGAAATGCCCAGCGGCGCGCGCACGCCGAAGCCGCGCTCGGTGAAGTTCAGGCCCATGCGCGTGTTGCGGCCGATGCCGTCGTAGTCACGCCAGACGATCTGGCTGGTATCCACGCCACCGGCCTGGATCAGCTGCTGGGCAAGCGCGCCCAGCTCGTTGCGCGGCAACGCGGTGAGCACGCCGCTGCGGTGGCCGAAGGTGCTGCACAGCCCGCGCGCCACGTTGTACTCGCCGCCGCCTTCCCACACGTTGAACTGGCGCGCGTTGCGCACGCGGCCTTCGCCCGGGTCGAAGCGCAGCATCACCTCGCCCAGTGCCAGCGCATCCCAGCGCTGGCTGCTGGAGGCCGCCACCTTGAACTGCTGGCCGCTCATCGTGCCCGGCACCCCAGCAGGCCCAGGTCGATGCCGGCGGCCATGCGCCGGTAGCCTTCATCGTTGGGATGCAGGTGGTCGCGGGTGATGTCCTCGGGCAGGTTTTCGGTGTTGGCCGGGTCGCGCAGGATGGCGTCGAAGTCGATCAGCGCGTCATAGCCGCTGCGGCCGCCGCGCATCCAGGTGTTGAGGGTGGTGCGGGTGGCCGCCGAGGTCGGCTCGTAGCGGTCCGAGCCGCCGAACGGGGTGATGGTGGCGGCGATCGCACCGATGCCGTTGCCGTGCAGGCGCTCGGCGATCTGCCGGTAGCCCAGCACCATGTCCTCGGCATTGCGGCCGGCGGTGGGCGGGGTGCCGCCGTCGTGGCGGATGTCGTTGATGCCTTCGAACACGATGACCTTGCTGACGTTCGGCAGCGCGATCACGTCGCGATCCAGCCGCGCCAGCGCGCTGTGGCTGCGGCCGTGGTCCATTACCTTGTTGCCGCTGATCCCGGCATTCACCACCACCACCTGGTCCGGGCAGGCCTGCTGCAGGCGGGTGGCCAGCAGCGCCGGCCAGTCGCCGTTGCTGCCGCGCGTGGCGGTGGCGCCTTCGGTGATCGAATCGCCCAGCGCGACCACGACCACGGGCTTGCTGGCACGTTCGGCCAGCACCGCCGACACCACGTTCTGCCGGTAGGCCAGTTTGACCTTGTCGCCCACCTCGGCCAGGCGGCCGTCGGCGATGCGCAGCGCGGTGCGGCGCACTGCCGGTTTGGTGGGCTGCGGGAAGTACACGGTGAGCGATACATCGGCCAGTGCCGGCACCGTCATCGCCACCGGGTCGCTGAGCAGGGCGGCGCCCACCGGCACCACCACTTCGCTGCGACCATTGAAGGTGACCAGCTTGGCCGGGGTGGCCGTGCCGGTGCGTTGGGCCGAGGCGCCGCCGATGGTCAGCGGCGCATCGCCCAGTTCATTGCTGATGCGGAAGCGCAGCGCGGTGGCCGAACTGGCCAGCCGCATGTCCTGGCGCACCGTCTGGTGCGCGAACTGTACCGGCGCCTCCGGGGTGCCGTCCTGGCGGTCCGGTGCGGGTGAGGCGGTCCATGCCGGCACCCACACCTGGGCATGGGCGGGCAGCGCAGCGGCGCTGGTGGCAAGTGCAATCGAAAGTGCAGTGGTCCAGCGCAGCATGGCGGCCCTCCCAGGCGGTCAGCGAAGCAAACGGATCAAGAGAAGTAGGTGCCGCCGTTGACGTCCACGTTGGCACCGGTGATGAAACCGGCGGCATCGGAGGCCAGGTACACGGCGGTGTCGGCTGCTTCCTGCGGGCGGCCCTGGCGGCGCAGCGGGGTGTTGCCGGCCACGGCGGTGCGCACTTCCGGCTTGGTGAATTCATCGTGGAAACGGGTGGCGATCATGCCGCAGCACAGCGCATTGACACGGATCCCGCGCGGGCCCAGTTCCTTGGCCATGGCGCGGGTGAAGGTCATCACCGCGGCCTTGGCGGTGGCATAGATCGCCGCGCCCGGGCCACCGCCATCGCGGCCAGCCTGCGAGGCGAAGTTGACGATCGCTGCGCCCTCGGCCATGTGCGGCACCACCGCGTGGGTGGTCAGGTAGACCGAGCTCATGTTGAGGTCCATCACCTTGTGGAAGAACGCTTCGTCGATCTCGGCCAGCGGGCGGCGCTGCACCATGCCGCCGGCCACGTTCACCAGCACGTCGATGCGCTCACCGAATGCGGCCTGGGTGGCGGCCACCATGCCGGCCACCGCCTTGGCATCGGTCACGTCCGCGCGATGCACGATGGCGGTGCCACCGGCGGCCTCGATCTGCTTCAGCGTGTCCTGCGCGCTGGCTTCGTCGTTGGCGTAGTTGATGCACACCTTGGCACCGGCGGCCGCCAGCTTGATCGAGATCTCGCGACCGATGTCACGGCCGCCACCGGTGACGATGGCCACCTTGTTGTTGAATTGGGTCATGGAAAAACTCCAGTAGTGCGTTGGGGGAAAGGAAAGAAGGGGGTCAGCGCGGCTGGGCCGGGCCGTCGAGTTTTTCGACGCGGCCGGTCACCAGCCACAGCGCCAGCAGCGAGGCCGGCACCAGCGCGGCCACCAGGATGAAAATGGGCGCGTAGGACTCGTGGGTCATGGCCGGCACCAGCCAGGTGGTGATCAGCGTGCCGGCCACTGCGGCCATGCCGCCCAGGCCGGCGACCGAGCCGACCGACTTGCCGCTGAAGATGTCGCCGGGCAGGGTCTGGATGTTGCCGATGGCGATCTGGAAGCCGAACAGCACGAAGGCGATGGTCACCACCGCCCACACCGGGTCGGTGGCCAGCACCGCGCCCAGCAGCGCCGGGGCCATGATCGCGCCGCCCAGGGTGATCACCACCTTGCGGGCCTTGTCCACGCTCCAGCCGGCGCCGATCAGCCGGCCGGACAACCAACCGCCGCCCAGGCTGCCGATCATCGCGCCCACGTAGGGCACCCAGGCGAAGATGCCGATCTGCTTGATGTCAAAACCGAAGGTGTCGGCCAGGTAGAGCGGCAGCCAGGACACGAACAGCCACCAGATCGGGTCCAGGAAGAACCGCGAAATCAGGATGCCCCAGGTCTGCCGATGACCCAGCAGCTGGCGCATGCTGGGCACGTACTCGGCCTTGGGCGTGGCCGGTTGTTCGGCGGGCGCATCCAGGATCAACGCGCGTTCGGCCGCGCTCACCCACGGGTGCTTGTCCGGGCCGGCGCGGTAGATGATCAGCCACGGCAGCAACCAGATGAAGCCGATCGCACCGATCAGGATGAACGTGCCGCGCCAGCCCAGCCACAGGAACAGCACTGCGATCAGTGGCGCCGACACGATCGCGCCGATCGACGCGCCCGCGTTGAACACGCCCTGCGCCAAGGCCCGCTCGCGCGCGGGGAACCATTCGGCGTTGGCCTTTACCGCGCCCGGCCAGGCGCCGGCCTCGCTGATGCCCAGCATCGCGCGGACCAGGCTGAAGGACAGGATGGAGTGGGTGACCGAGTGCAGCGCGATCGAGATCGACCAAACCGCAATGGACAGCGCAAAGCCCAGCCGCGTGCCGATGATGTCGAACAGGCGCCCGAACACGAACTGGCCGGCGGCGTAGAACAGCATGAACACCGTCACCAGCAGTGCGTAGTCTTCCTTGGTGGCGCCTACATCCTTGGAAATCTGCGGCCACATCACCGCCAGGGCGTTGCGGTCGATGTAGTTGATCACCGTGGCAATGGCGATGAGCGCCACGATCAGCCAACGGACGTAGGTACGGGCCTGCGTGGTCACTTTCATTTGCTGTCCTTGCCGGTGCTGCTGTCAAAGCGCTTCCAGCCGCCGTCCCAGCGCCAGCTCTGCCCACCGCCACTTACCTCATGGCTGCCGGGCTTGTCCGGTTCATCGGCAATGCCCACTGCCACCCGCTTGCCACCGGCCAGGTCCAGCACCAGCACGTCGGCATCCTTGCCGCGGTAATGCGCAATGGCATCGATGCGGCTGTTGGCACCGCGCACTGTCTCGGCCGTGCCGTCGTACTGGCCGTGCGGTTCCAGCACGCCATAGAAGGTGGTGGCGGCCTGGCCATCCACGCGCTGCAGCAGCATCGGTTCGCGGCGCAGGTTGAACGACGGGTCATTGGCCCCGCTCTCGCCGATCAGCGCCCGCGACGGCGCGGTACTGGCGAAGCGGTAGGTATAGAAGCGCCCGTTCAGAAGCCAGGTCAGGCTGCGCGCCTCGCTGCTGGGCTCGCTGGAGGCATCCACCCACACGTGCTGGTAGCCGTTGGCCTTGCCGAGCACCGGGCGGCTGGTTACCGCCGACTGGCTCTTGAAGCCCACATCCATGATGTGGCCGTTGAAGTGCAGCGGCAGGTCATAGCGCGCCGCCTTGCTGCCATTGACGCGCAGCAGGTCCAGCACCACCGGCTCGCCCAGCGAGGGGTGGGCCAGCAGCAGCTGAGTGCGGGTGAAGCTCACCCCGTCGTAGGCGCTGTCCATGCGTGCCGAGGCAATCTGGGTGTCGTCGCGGGTCGCGAACAGCAGCGGCGTCGGGGCCAGCGGCTGGCCCTTCTTCCAGTCACCGCCGAAGTGGCTCTGCTCGTTCACCACCAGCGTGTTGTGCGCGATGGTCTGGCGTGCCCAGCTGTTGTTCTCGGGCAGGTAGATTCCACCGGCCTTGGCCTCGATGTTGAGGAAGCGCGCCGCGCCGTAGTCGGTCACCACGCGCTGGCCGTTGTCGTAGAACAGCCAGTTGAGCTTGTCGAAGTGGCCGTGGCCCATGCCCTGCTTGGTGTTCTTCATCACCAGTGCCTGGCCGTTCTCACCGCCCATGCGCAGGATCGCCAGCGCCCCTTCGGTGCCGTCCGGGCCATCGCGCAGCAGCGTGGGCACGAACGCGAACGGCGTGGCCTTGTCCTGTGCCAGCGCCTGGGCCACCTGCAGGCCCTCGGGCGACAGCAGCACGCGCTTCTGCGCCTTGGCCACCGACAACAGGCGCGCATCGGTGGTGCGCGCGTAGGCGATGTCGATGCCGGCCACCAGCTCTTCGGTGTCCAGGCCCTTGTCCAGGATCGCGTCGTTGATCGGGAAGAAGTAGCCGCCGTAGCTGCTCTGCACCAGGGCATCCACCGCTTTGAGCAGCACGCCGTCGCGGCGCTTGAAGATGCCCTGCTGCGGGTCGTTGCGCTCGATCGCATTGGCGAACAGGATGAACGGTGCCAGTGCATAGCGCTGGTAGTAGGGGCCTTCCTCGTAATAGCCATCAGGCGAGAACAGCTGGTCCACCTGCTTCAGGAAACCGGCGCTGCCATCGCGCTTGCTGCCCTTCAGCGCCTTGTCCACATAGGTGGGGTCGCGCAGCACGTACCCGGTCATGCCCACCGCCGCCACCGCCCAGGTGGCATGGTTGTGGATCTTGTCGAAGTTCTCCGGCGTGCCGCTCAGGAAGTCGGCCATCGGCCGGAACACGTTGTCGTCGATGGTCTTTCGGTCCGCGGCGCTCAGGCTGTCGCGGATCGCGTCGTAGCCCTGCACCGCGCTCACCAGCCACACCGAGTCGTTGAGCGTCTGCCAGAACAGCCGGCCGGGAATCTGGCCGCGCCCCTGCGGGTGGGCGCCCAGCCCGGGGTACAGCTTGGCGTAGCCCAGCAGCAGGTCGCGTGCGTAATTGGCATAGACCTTGTCGCCGGTCAGCCGGTACAGCGCACCGGCGGCCTGGATGGCCTGGTAATTGCGCTTGTGCTGCTCGTGGGTGTAACCCCCGCCCTTGTCCTTGGGCACCGGCACATCGATGCCGGCCTTGATCATGCCGCGCACCAGGCGTTCGGCGCGCTGCTGTTCCTTGGTGAACACCGGGTAGCGGGTGCCGTCGCTGCGCATCTGCTGCCACTGCGCGGCGGTCACCAGTACCGGCGCGCAGCCTGCGCTGGCCGGTTGTTGGGTGGCGGCCGGTGCGGCGGCAACGGCGGGCAGTGCAGCGGCGCTGAAGGACGCGGCCAGCAGCAGCATCAAGGGCGTGGAACGCGTCATGGCAGGGTCTCGGCTGGAGTATCAGACTGCATTGCCGCCGTGGCGGTAAGCACGTTGTTGCGCACGCGCAGGTGGGGCTCTCCTACGCGGTGGCTGAAGCGCACGCGGCCGCTGTGCGCGAACTGGTTGTCCACCAGCGTGGCCTGCTGCACGCCCTGCAGGCGCAGGCTGGTGTCATCGGCCACGCCCACCTGCCGCAGGTGGTTGCCCTGCAACAGCAGCGACGGCCCGAAGGTGCTCTCGTCGGTGCCGCCGCGGTACAGGCTCAGCAGCGGCCCGCCGATGCGGGTGAAGTGCGAATCCACAATCTCCACCTGCTCGGCGTTGTAGGTGCCCAGGTCGTCGGTCTCGGCGGCGGCGGCAATCACGCTGCCGCTGATGTCGTCCACCGTGGTGTTGCGCAGCGTGATGCGCGCGGCCAGGCTGCCCTTGCCGGCGTTGATCACGTCGAAGGCCTTGTTGGCGGTCAGCCCGTGGATACGGCTGTCTTCAATATGCAGGGTGTAGTTGAACGCCTGGCTGCCCGGGGCGATGCGCACCACCGCGTTGCCGGCGGCATCGGGCGCCAGGGCGCCATCGATGTCCAGCCGCGACAGCTTCAACGCACCGCCCGCGCGGATCTCGAACAGGCTGGGGCGGGTGAACTGCAGGCGGGCCTGGCCACGCGCCGGCCCGATCACGCTCAGCGGGTGGTCCACGCCCAGCACCTGGTCCACCCGGTATTGGCCGCGCTGCAGCTGCAGGCGGTCGCCCGGGGCGCTGGCTGCAATGGCGCGGGTGAGGGTGTCTTCGCCCGGGGCCACCTTGCGCACGCTGCCACTGTCCAGCGCCACCGTGCTCAGTTCCTTCGGGTACCACGCCACGCCCACCTGGTCGCGGGCGATCGGTGCCAGGTCGCGCGGGGCGCCTGCGGCCACCGTTTCCACCGGGTACTGCAGGCCGTTGGCCGCGCGCTGCAGGGTGACCTGGCGCGCGCTTACGCCGGCCGGGAAGCCGGGCGACACAGTGGGGCTCTGCACGTTGCCGCTGAAGGCAATGCCGCCCAGGTCGCCCTGGCTGCGCAGCAGTGCGTTCTTGCCATCACCGATGAACAGGTTGCCCGCCATGCGGCTGTTCACCGGCATGGCGTTGCGCTCGTCATCCAGCCCCGCGCCCAGGAACAGCTGGCGCACATTGATGAAGCTGTTGCGCTCGATCACCGCGTCGTCCACCTGCTCATAGCGGTTCAGTGGCGCGTCGCGCGTGCCGGCCATCACCGCCAGCGCGGCGGCGAAGTTGTCGCCGGCGATGTTCTCGAAATAATTGTCGCGCACGATCTGGTGGCGGTTGATCACGCGCACGCCGCCGGTGTGGGCCTTGTTGTTGCCCAGGAACACATTGCGCTCCACCACGTTGCCGTGGCCATGGCGCAACACCATCGACCCGCGCGATTCAAAGAACACGTTGCCGCGGTAAAGGTTGCCGCCGGACTTGTTGGACACGATCTCCACTTCGCCGTCGCAGTGTTCGAACCAGTTGTTCTCCACCACCGTATTCGAATTGGACTGCGAGTCGGTGCTGGTACCCACGCGGATGGTCTCACCGCCGTTGCTGCCCAGGTTGGGGCGCGGGCCGAACCAGTTGTGGTCGATGCGGTGGCGGTTGTCCAACCCGCTGGTGGCGTTGCGCACCACCACCAGGGTGGTGCCGGCGTTGGTCTTGCCCACCAGCTGGTTGTGGTCGAAGCGGTTGTGCTGGCCGTACATGCCCACCCAGTTGTCCGACTGCTGGCGGTCCGGCTTGTTGTAGCCGTCGATCACCACCCCGGTCACCCGGCTGTGGGTGGCCCATTCCTTGGACGAGGCGCGGAAGGACACCACTTCGCTGCCCGGCGCCCAGCCATCGCGGAACACCAGGTTGGACACTTCCAGGTAGCTGCCAGCCAGCCGCAGCTGCGACTGGCCGCTGAGAATCACCTTGCCGGGGGTCTGCGCCGTCAACTTAATTGGTTGACCAATTGTGCCGGTGCCGCGCAGAAGCAGGTCGGTATCGCGCCACACACCGTCGGCCAGGATCACCGTATCGCCGGGTTGCAGGTTCTTGGCCACCTGCGCATAGGCGGCAGCGTCGTGGACCAGGTGATCGGCGGCGAAGGCGGGCAGGGCGCCCAACAACAGGCCCGTGGCCAGTGCCGCAGCAAGCGGGCGCAGCGCCCATGGCGCATGCGAATGGTGCAAAGTCACAGGCTTACCCTCCCAGATCAACCGTGGCGTCCAACGCGAGTCCGGATCGTAACAGGTCGGGCGCAGCGCGCGTCAACCACAATCGCATACCACTTTAGGTGCATGTGGTAGTCCGGTTGCGCATATTTCTGCTGCATCCGCACATTAAATTCGCCCAAAGTGGTCTAGGCGGATCACAGGGGTAGACTTTAGTACCAATTCATTGACATTGGTCCAGCAACCGTGAATTGTCCGGATCGAATCCGTGTAATCGGACGATCCATCCTGGGAGGGAGATCACGATGTTGCATGACCGCCGTACGGCCTCGCCACGAGGCCTCCGCCGCACCGCGCTGCATGGCGCGCTGTTGTATGCCCTGTCTGTCACCGCGGCCGTGCCGCTGGTGCACGCACAGGAGGCTGAATCACCGCCCGCGCAGGCCACCACCCTGGACCAGGTCCAGGTCACCGGTGTGCGCGGCACCATCCAGACCTCGATCGACAAGAAGCGCGAAGAGACCGTGGTGTCCGACGTGCTCGCTGCCGAGGACATCGGCGACCTGCCGGCCCTGTCCATCGGCGAGGCCATCGAAACCATCACCGGTGCCTCCACCCATCGCGAGAAGGGCGGTGCGTCGGAAATCTCGATCCGTGGCCTGGGCCCGTTCCTGGGCTCGTCCACCTTCAACGGCCGCGAAGCCACCAACGGCAGCGGCGACCGCTCGGTGAACTTCAACCAGTTCCCGTCCGAGTTGATCAACAGCGTGGCCATCTACAAGACCCAGCGCGCCGACTTCGTCGAAGGCGGCGTGGCCGGCACCGTGAACATGGAAACGGTCAAGCCGCTCGAATACGGCAAGCGCACCATCCAGGTGGACGGCCGCGGCACCTGGCAGGACTACGACGACCGCCTCAAGGACAAGGACGGCGTGGGCTGGCGTGGTACCGCCAGCTACATCGACCAGTTCGACATGGGCGGGGCCGGCAAGCTCGGCGTCTCGGTGGGCGTGCAGGCCCTGCAGGGCAGCAACCCGGAAGAAATGTTCTCCAGCAGCTCCACGTGGGTGGCCTGCGATGGCCGTGAAACCGTGGGCGCCACCCGCAACTGCACGCAGGTCAACGGCAACCAGGTCGCCAACGGCGTGCCCTATTACCTGGTGCCCAGCAGCCGCATCTACCGCCAGTTCATCGAACACGACAAGCGCGACTCACAGTTTGCCGCGCTGCAGTGGCGCCCCAACGACACGGTGGAAGTGAACTTCGATTACCAGCATTCCAAGCGCGACTACACCGAAGACCGCTCGGACCTGTCGCTGTCGTCGATGATGCGCAACCTCAACAACCGCGTGGTCACCGACGACGGCGCGCTGCTGCACCACACCGGCAGCACCACCATCGACTCCACCGGCAACTTCCTGGAGCGCAAGGAGGAATACACCGGCGGCGGCTTCAACGTCATCTTCCGGCCCACCCCGGCCTGGACGCTGTCCACCGACCTGTCCTACTCCAACACCCAGCGCGACCAGATCGAGCGTTCCACCCGCCTGCGCGCGGGCCGTACCGACGTCAACGGCAACCCGGTGGGTGGCATCAAGAACACCCGCTATGTTGATTACACCTACGACTACAGCGGCGACGTGCCCAGCATCTATCTGGATCCGGCGTTCGACGTGAACAATCCGGACAACTACACCGATTCGGCGCTGATCCGCCGCCGCCAGCAGAGCCGCGAGCACACCATCCGCGCGCAGCGCTTCGATGCAGCGTTCACCCCGGAAAGCGGCTTCTTCACCGCCATCAAGGGCGGCGTGCGCCATTCCGAAGCCACCTACACCGACTTCACCAACACCCGCGACATCACCACCACCAATGTCGCCGCCATCCGCGCGGCCAACCGCGCCTGCCGCCAGGAATTTCCGCAGAAGGACTTCCTGGCCAACGCCAGCGGCAACACCATCGACCAGTGGGCCAGCTTCGACAGCCGCTGCCTGTTCAACGCCTTCACCGGCGTGGACGACACCGGCCTGAGCGCCGACCTGCGGGACCCGGCCAACAACGATGTCACCGAGAAAACCAACGCCCTCTACCTGATGGGCGACTACAGCAGCGAGTGGTTCGGCCTGCCGGTCACCGGCAACATCGGCGTGCGCGGCGTGCGTACCGACGTGCGCTCGGTGGGCCTGCGCAGCGGCCTGGATGTCATCAACAACCCCGATGGCAGCGTGACCCTGCGCCCCACCGGCGACTTCACCCGGCAGATCCTCAAGTCCAGCAACACCGAATGGCTGCCCAGCTTCAACGCCGCCTTCGAACTGCACCCGGACCTGCTGCTGCGCGTGGGTGCCTACCGTGCCATGTCGCGCCCCGACCTGGCCGCCGAAGGCTTTGGCCGCAGCTTCACCCTGGACGAGGCCGATACCGATTTCCGCACGGTGGCTGAGGCGCTGGGCAACATCACCGCCACCGGCAACCCGCGCGCCAAGCCGCTGATGTCCTGGAACGCCGACGTCTCGCTGGAGTGGTATGCCAATGCCGATTCCATGCTGTCCACCGCGATCTACTACAAGCAGTTCAACGGCGGCTCGGTACCGGTGGTGGTGGGCGAAACCTTCGATATCGACGGCCAGAGCGTCACGGTGCCGGTGGAGCAGCTGGCCACCAGCGACCAGAAAAGCGACCTGATCGGCTTCGAGCTCACCGGCTCGCACAGCTTCAGCTACCTGCCGGGCATCTTCTCCGGGCTGGGCGTGAAGGCCAGCTACAACTACGCCCATTCCAACTTCAAGACCGAAGACCTGCGCCTGGGCGAGTCCACCGACCCCATCACCGGCGTCTTCACGCCCGGGATCGTCGAGCCGGCCAACATCTTCGGCCTGTCCAAGCACGTGGCCTCGGCCCAGGTGTATTGGGGCCTGGGCAAGCTGGACCTGCAGGCCATCTACAAATACCGCTCGGATTATTACCAGCAGTTCGTCGGCGACCCGTCGCAGAACCGCTACGTGCGCGACAATGGCTCGCTCGACTTCCGCGCCACCTACAAAGTGAACAAGCACTTGTCGCTGTCGTTGTCGGCCAGCAACCTCACCGACGAGCCGCGGGTGTCGGATATGCCCATCCTGGGCAGCTTCCGCGAGTACACCACCTACGGGCGGCGCTATTATCTCGGGGTGCGCTACCGCTTCTGAGGTCAGTGGCGCGGTTTTCCCAACCGCGCCGCTCTCTGAGGGCGCGGGTCGCATGATGGTCCCCAGCCACCGTACAGCCAGGTCTTGATGATGTCCGAACCCCGTCTCTACCAGTCCATTGCCGCCGAAATCGTCGCGCTGATCGAGAAGGGCGAATTCCCGCCGGGCTCGCGCCTGCCCGGCGAACGCGACCTGGCCGAACGCCTCGGCGTCAGCCGGGTGACCGTGCGCGAGGCGGAAATCGCGCTGGAAGCGCAGGGGCTGATCACCATCAAGACCGGCTCGGGCGTGTATGTGAAGGCGCGCCCGTCGCAGGCCCCCGGCGCGCTGCCGGACGTGTCTGCCTTCGACCTCACCGCCGCCCGTGCGGTGATCGAGGCCGAAGCGGCGGCCATGGCCGCCAGCCGCATCACCGACGCCGAACTGCAGGACCTGGCCGGCCTGATCGCGGCCATGGTCGACCCGGCCTCGGGCGAGGCCGCCGCCAGCGAAGCCGACCGCCAGTTCCACCTGTCCATTGCCCGCATTGCCGGCAACCCGGTGGTGGAGCACTGCGTGCAGCTGATCTGGCGCATGCGCAACGAACTGCCGCGGGTGAAGCAGGTGTATGCCAACGTCTGCCACAACGACGACGACACCCGCGACGAAGAGCACACCGCCATCCTGGACGCCCTGCGCCAGCGCGACCCGGCTGCCGCACGGCTGGCCATGCGCAACCACTTCCAGCGCCTGTTCGAATCCATGCTGGAAGCCACCGAAAACGAAGCGCTGGCCGAAATCCGCCGGCGCACCCAGCAGGACCGCGAACGCTTCATGGCCGCCACCGGGCACTGAGCCCGGCGCGGGCGGGGCGGGTTACTCGCCCTGGTACTGCTTTTCTTCCACCAGCTGCGAACCGGCCACGCGGTTGATCTCGTTCTTCACTTTCACCCGCTCGCCGTTGGTGCCGTACACCCCACGCGCCAGCTGGATGAACGCATCGTCGAACACCTGCGCCGCTTCCTTGTCGCGCAGCTGGTCCTGGATGTCCCACATGCGCACGTTGATCGCCTTGAGCTGATCCTTCAGGGCATCCAGCCCCGGCTGGCTGGCCAGCTGCTGCTGCCACAACGGCCACAGGCCATCGAGTTCCTTGCGGACGTTGGCGTTCTTGCCGGCATCGCTGATGCGCTCGGCCTTGATTTCCAGAATGGTGATCTTGTCGATCAGCTCGCCAATCGATACCGGGGTCAGGATCGCGTCCACGCCATTACTCGCAACAGGTCAGAGCGGCCATGATAGCGCGGCCCTTGTGCAGCATCGTGGACGCAGGATTTACGCTGATTTTGCGCCGGCACCGCCGCCGCGGCATGGCGGCTTTACGGCCCCAACAGGAACACTGCCCACCTCGACGGCGCCGCCGTCCGATGGAGTGCTTCCCGTGGTGGTTGAACAGATGAAAGGGCGCATCGTGCGCCGCTGCAGCGTGCTGCTGCTGGGCCTGGCGATGAGTGGTGCGGCGGCGGCCGCGGTGGAGGGCAACGCAACGCTCACCACCGATTACGTCTGGCGCGGCAGCTCGCAGAGCGACGGCGACCCGGCCGCGCAGGCCGGCGTCAAACTTGGCAGCGAGCGCGGCTGGTATGCATCGGTATGGGGGTCGGGGGTGTCGTTCCAGCCCGACAACGGCGCACGCAGCGAGTTCGACGTGGTGGCCGGGTGGAGCGGGGCGTTGGGCCAGGACTGGGCGCTGGACGTCAACCTTACCCGCTACCTCTACCCGTCCAGCAACGTGGACCTGAACTGGACCGAGCTCAACAGCACCCTCACCTGGCAGCAGCGCTACTGGCTGCAGGTAGGCATGTCGGACGACGCGCTGGCCGGCGGCCACACCGGCACCTACGCCCAACTGGGCGCCCGCCTACCGCTGGGCGAGCAGTGGCGGCTGGAAGCGGCGGTGGGCCATTACTGGCTGGCCAGCGCGCAGGCCGACGACTACCTGCACGGCCAGCTCAGCGCCGTCTGGAAGGTCCACGGCCCGTGGGAACTGCGCCTCACCGCGCACGACACCGACACCGCCGCCAAACGCCTGTTCCCAGGCAACGCAGCCTCCCGCGTCGAATTCGCGGTACAAACCGCGTTCTAACGGAGCGCCCGCCCACCCCGTGCGGTATTCCGACCGCCGGGCACACACCCCATCCGGTAGAGCCGACCGTTGGTCGGCTGCCCCCGGCGGCACGCAATGCAGCCGACCAACGGTCGGCTCTACCGGCGCAGCACCGCCACCGCCCACACCGCCATCGCCACCGCGGCCACGCCTGCGCCGGTCACGCACACCCCGGTCCACCCGAACGCGCCATACACCTGCGCCGACACCAGCGACCCCAGCGACCCACCAATGAAGTACCCGGTCATGTACCCCGCATTGAGCCGGTTGCGCGCCTCCGGCCGCAGCGCGAACACCACGTTCTGGTTGCTCACGTGCAGCAGCTGCGCCGCCAGGTCCAGCACCAGCACGCCCACCACCAGTGCCACCAGCGACTGCGTTGAAAAGCCCAGCGGCAACCACGACGCCGCCAGCAGCACCAGCGCCAGTGTCGTCGCCAATGCCGCCTTGCCCCGGTCGGCCATCCGCCCGGCCACCCCGGCGGCCAGCGTGCCCGCCGCGCCCACCAGCCCGAACAGCCCGATCGTCGCATCGCTGTAGTGGTACGGCGCGCCCGCCAGCAGGAAGGCCAGCGGCGTCCAGAACATCGCGAACATCGCAAAGCTCAACGCCCCCAGCAGCGTGCGCAGCCGGAACACCGGTTCCTGCGCGAACAACGTGCCGATCGAGCGCAGCAACGCCCCATAACTCAAGCCCGCATGCTGGTAGAAGCGCGGCAACGTGCGATACAGCACCCACGTGGTCAGCACCAGCGTGCCCGCCGCCATCCAGTACACCCAGCGCCAGTCGCCCAGCGACGACAACGCCCCGGCCACCGTGCGCGCCAGCAGAATGCCCAGCAGCAGCCCGCTCATCACCGTGCCCACCACCCGGCCACGCTCTTCCGGCCGCGCCAGCGTGGCTGCAAACGGCACCAGCACCTGCGCCACCACTGAAAACAGCCCGGTAATCGCCGTACCCACCAGCAGCCAGGCGAACTCATGGCTCAACGCGCTCACCACCAGCCCGGACGCCGACAGCAACGACATCACCACGATCAACCGCCGCCGCTCGAACATGTCGCCCAATGGCACCAGCAGCACCACGCCCACGCCATAGCTCAACTGTGCCGCCGTCACCAGCGTGCCCGCGCGGCCGAACGACACCCCGAACTCGCCGGCAATGGTGTGCAGCAGCGGCTGCGCGTAGTAGTTGCTGGCCACCGCCACGCCGGTGGCAAAGGCCATCAACAGCACCTGCCAGCGGCTCAACGGGGTGTGTACATCGGCGGTCATAACGCGTCCAGACTCCAGGGGGACGCCAGTGTCCGCCCACCTGTGCCATGATGGAAATGAATAGTTATCATCCAATGCATCTCAAAAATAGATGCATACCGGAGACCATGGCGTGAACCTCAAACAGCTCGAGTTCTGCGTGGCCCTGGCCGAAGAGCGCAACTTCACCCGCGCCGCCCAGCGCTGCCACGTCGTGCAGTCTGCGCTCAGCCACCAGATCGCCCACCTGGAAGAAGAACTGCAGGCCACCCTGTTCGAACGCCTGCCGCGCCAGGTACGGGTCACCCCGGCTGGCGAAGCGCTGCTCAGCCACGCCCGCCAGGTGCTCGATTCACTGCGGCACATGCGCGAAGACGTGGCCGCCGTGGCCGGCCAGGTGCGCGGCACCCTCACCATCGGCCAGATCACCTCGCTTACCGCCGTGGACCTGGTGGCCTGCCTGGCCGCCTTCCACACCCGCTACCCGCAGGTGGAATTCCGCCTGCGCATGGACAAAAGCGAAGTGCTGATGGAAGACGTGCGCGAGCGCCGCGTCGATGTTGCGCTGGTGGGCCTGTCGCCCGGTACCGCCATCGACGGGGCCTGCCACCGGCTGCTGGCCGAAGAATCCATGGTGGCCGTGCTGCCGCCCACCCACCCGCTGGCCAGCCGAAAACGCCTGTCGCTGGCCACCTTGGCTGAGTTGCCGCTGGTGGATTTCCAGTACGGCAGTGGCGCCCGCCGGCAGACCGACGAAGCCTTCGCCGCCGCCGGGCTACCGCATCGGGTGCCGTTCGAAATCAACCACATGTCGCTCATCGAGCGCTTCGTCCAGCAGGGGCTGGCGGTGGGCATCGTGCCGGTGGCCATCGCGGCCGGGTTTACCGGCGTGGCCTGCGTGGCCATCCAGGATGCGCCCGTGCGGCGTGTGCATGCGGTGTGGTCGCGGTTGCCCACGCCGGCGGCGCGGGCCTTCATGCAGGAACTGCTGCAGCACGTGGCCCCGCAGGCGGAGCCACGTGCCGGCGTGGGGCTCAGGCGCCGCGCACGCGCAGGGTGAGGCCCTTCAGGAAGTTGCGCAGCAGCTGGTCGCCGCAGGCGCGGTAGTTCTTGTGGTCCGGCTGGCGGAACAGCGCCGACAGCTCCGGCTTGGACACCGGGAAACCGGCCTGCTGGAAGATATCGTGCATGTCCACGTCCTTCAGCTGGAAGGCCACGCGCAGCTTCTTCAGCACCAGGTTGTTGGTGATGCGCTTTTCCACCGGGCGCAGCGGCTGGCTCTCGTCGCGGCCACGGAAGTGCACGATCAACCCGTCCAGGAAGTGCGCCAGGGTGCGATCGTCGCAGGCCACGAAGCCCTCTTCGTCTTCCTTGCGCAGCCAACCGGCCACATCGGCCTTGTCGATCACGAAGGCCGGATCGGCCAGGGCACAGGTGTCGGCGATCATGCCGTCGCTGAGGTCGAGCATGTAGCGGATGCTGCGCAGTACATCGTTGTTGATCATGTGACGTCCAATACCGCCGGCGCGGCTGCGCGGCTGGCCGCCATTTTACCCCCTGCCGGCCTCAGCACCCGGCGCGACCGGCCACGCTGTCATCTGGCTGACATGAAAGTGCAGCACAGTGCCGCCATCGAGCATCAACAGGCAGTGGAGCAGGCAATGCGCAGGTGGCAGGTTCTGGCGGGTGTGGGCATGGTCTGGCTGGCCGCAACGGCCGCCGCCCAGGCCCCGTATGTGGCAATCGAACAGCGCGTGGACCCGCAGGAACTGGCCCGGGTGGGGCTCAGCCCGGCCCAGCTGCAGACCCTGAACCGCCTGCTGCGCGAGGCCGACGCCCGCAGCCCGGCCCCGCCCGTAGCCCCCGCCCCGGTGGTCGCCCCCGGCGCGCCCACCCCGACGCCCATGTTCCCCGGCCTGGACGACGGCCCGATCAACGCCAAGGTCACCGGCCAGGTAGACGGCTGGGCACCCGGCACCGTGTTCACCCTCGACAACGGCCAGCAGTGGCAGGTGCTCAAGGGCGAGATGAAGCTCAAAACCAGCCGCAGCAACCCGGCCATCGTCGTCGTACCGGGCATCGCCGGCCGCTGGTTCCTGCAGGTAGACGAAGACCTGCCCAAGGCCCGCGTCTTCCGCATCCGCTGATCGCCGATCACGTAGAGCCGGGCTCTGCCCGGCTATCCGGAATCGCCGCCACCCACGTAGAGCCGGGCTCTGCCCGGCTATCCGGAATCTCCACCACCCACGTAGAGCCGGGCTCTGCCCGGCTATCCGGGATCTCCGCCACCCACGTAGAGCCGGGCTCTGCGCGGCTGCTCCAGATTTCGGCAAGCCGGGCAGAGCCCGGCTCTACGCGATCCCGCCCGCGCCCCACGTCGCCGTCCCCCGGCACACACCCCCCGCATCGGTGCGAAAATACCCGTGATTCCCACGGAGTACCCCGATGACCCGTACCGCTCTGATTACTGGCGCCACCTCCGGCTTTGGCGCTGCCGCCGTCCATCGTTTCGCCCAGGCCGGCTGGCGCGTCATCGCCACCGGCCGCCGCGCTGAACGGCTGCAGCCGCTGGTCGACGCCTACGGTCCCGAGCGTGTACATGCGGCCGTCTTCGATGTGCGCGACAGCGCCGCCATGGAGGCCGCGCTGGCCGCCCTGCCGGCCGACTTTGCCGCCATCGACCTGCTGGTCAACAACGCCGGCCTCGCCCAGGGCACCGCCCCGGCGCAGAGCGCCTCGCTCGAAGACTGGCGCACCATGATCGACACCAACGTCACCGCGCTGGTTACCCTGACCCACCGCCTGCTGCCGCAGTTGGTGGAGCGCAAGGGCGCCATCATCAACATCAGCTCGGTGGCCGGCGTGTACCCGTACCCGGGCGGCAACGCCTACGGCGGCACCAAAGCCTTCGTCAGCCAGTTCTCGCTCGGCCTGCGCGCCGACCTGCACGGCACCGGCGTGCGCGTCACCACCATTGAACCGGGCATGGCCGAAACCGAGTTCACCCTGGTGCGCACCCACGGCAACCAGGCCGCCTCGGACACCCTCTACACCGGTGCCAACCCGATGACCGCCGACGACATCGCCGAGCAGATCTTCTGGGTGGCCAACCTCCCGGCGCACCTCAACATCAACCGCCTGGAACTGATGCCGGTAAGCCAGTCGTTCGCCGGTTTCCAGGTCGCGCGCGACTGATTCAAGGCATCGCGGGCCGGTCGTGCCGACCGCTGGCCGGCACCTCGCCACGCGAACAAACCGGTAGAGCCGACCGTTGGTCGGCTGCTCTTGGCGCATACCCACCGCTGACGGCAGCCGACCAACGGTCGGCTCTACCTCAGGCGGCTGTCCACACCGCCAACTCATACCCGTCCGGATCGCGGAAATGAAACCGCCGCCCACCCGGAAACTCGAACGTTGCCCTGCAGATGTCCGCCCCGGCGGCTTCCACCCGCCGCTGCGCGTCGGCCAGATCGTCGGCATACACAATCACCAACGGCCCACCCGGCCGCACCGGCTCACCCGTGGTGAACCCGCCGCGCAACCGGCCATCGTCGAACTCGGTATACCCCGGGCCGTAATCGGTGAACGACCAGCCAAACACGCTGCCGTAGAACGCCTTGCTGCGCGCAATGTCGGCCACGTTGAATTCAATGTTGTCGATCCGGCGATCGTTGCCGTGTGCGGTGCTCATGGGGGCATCTCGTTGAAAGGAACCCCAGCATCGCCACCCCGGCCGCGCCGGTCTTGAACAAAACGGCCAGTCAGCTACGCCACTGCGCGCACAACTGCGCCGCCCCGATCCCTGCCAACGCCCGTACCTCGCGGCTCAGGTGTGACTGGTCGGCATAGCCCACGTCCGCCGCCAACCCCGCCAGCCCATCGTCCGGGCGCGCACGTGCCAGCGCCAGGAACCGCTGCAGCCGCAGAATCCGCTCCAGCATCTTCGGCCCATAGCCAAACTGCTCGTGGCACAACCGGCGCAGGCTGCGCGTGCTCACCTGCAGCGCTGAACTGATCGCGGCCAGATCGTGGCCACCGGCCCGCACCTGCCCGAACACCCGCGCCGCCACCGCGTGGCGCCCCCCGGTAGAGCGGGGAAGCCCAGCCAGCGCCTGCGCAAATAACCGCTGCCGCGCATCGCCATCGCCCACGTCATTCAAGCGCGCCGCCATCTGCCGCGCCTGCGGCCCCAGCACCGCATCCAGCTCCACGGCCATGCCCACCATCTCGCCCAGCGGCACCCCCAACCACGCCCGCGCCGCGCCCGGCTGGAACCGCGCGCCCAACACCTGCGCACCGGGCATCAACTGCGGGTGCGCAGCCACCACATCCGGCCCCACCACGTACAACCGCCCATCGCGCCACAGGATATCCACGCAGCCATCGGGCAGCACCGCCACCTCACCGCTGTGCCCCACCGGCAGATCGCTGCGCCACAGCTGCCCGAAGCAGCCTTGCAGCGCAGCCGGCGGCGTCCATTCGCGATAGCGACCGGTGGCACCGGCAACGCTTGGAAGTTCAGCAGGATCGGGGCAGGAAGACATGCATGGACGATAGCGCACTGCCAGGTGGTCGCCAGCGAGGGGGGCTGCCTGAAACAAGAACGCCGACCCAAGGGTCGGCGTCCAAGTTGCATCTGGAGCAACAGCCCCCTTGGAGTGCAAGGGCGCGCGCCGGCAGGCGCGGGGATGTGGAGGTACCAGCAGGGGCCCGAGGTTTCGCGTAGCGCAACCTTGGGGTAGTCGCGCGGCGCGCGGCTACTGCGCCTTGATCGCCATAGCCTGAAGTCCGGTCCCATCCAGCTTCTGCTTGGCTTCCGCCAGCTCCCCGGCGCTGCCATACGGTCCCATGCGCACGCGGTACACCGTCTTGCCGTTGATCTGCGCCGATTCCACCCGCGCCGCCAGACCAATCATCGCCAGCTTGGCCTTGGTCGCCTCGGCATCGCCAGACGCACCAAACGCACCGGCCTGCAGGATGTAACGCACGTTGCTGGCCGCAGGCGCAGCCGCCGCCGCAGCAGGCGTCGCTGCCGCAGTAGCCGCCGGCTTCGGTGCAACCGGGGTAGCGGCCGCCGTCTGCGCCGGCGTTGCCGCCGCAGCCGTGGTTGCCGCCGGACGCTCCGCCACCGGGGCGGGCAGCGGGGCGGTGCTCACCGGTGCCGCCGACGTGGTTGCCGCGGTGCTGGTCGGTGCCGGTGCCGGCGGCAACGGACGGCCTTCCAACGCCGCCTGCGCGCGCTGCGCCTCGGCCTTGGCACGGCGCTGGTCTTCCGCACGCGCGCTGGCCGCCAGCTCCGCATCGGACATCTCCACTTCCTTGCCAGGCAGCAAGGTGTAGAAGTCGTACTGGGTAGCCGCCGGCTTGGCCGGTTCGGCAGGCTTGGCCGCCGCGCCCGGCTTGGGCAGTTCAGCGCCCACGTCGGTATCGGCGTCGCTCACCGGGGCCGGCTGGGCGTTCGGGTTCGGCTGCGGGCCCACCCGCAGGAAGCCGTCACCGTCGCTCTTGAACAGGTTGGGTGCTGCCAAAAACACTACGGCCGCAATCGCCACACCGGCCACCAGCCACACCCATCCCGGCGTGCCCTGGTTGCTGTTGCGTCGTGCCTGGCTCTTGCCGCGTCGTGCTGCCATTTACTGCTTCTCCACTGCTTACATTTTTTCCGGGGCGGAAACGCCCAGGACGCTCAGACCATTGGCCAGCACCTGGCGCGCCGCGCAGGCCAGCGTGAGCTTGGCGTTGCGTTCGGCGTCGTCAGCCACCAGTACCTGCGTGCCGTGATACCACGTGTGGAAGGCGTGCGCCAATTCACGCAGATACTGCGCGATCAGGTGCGGCTCCAGCGCGATACCGGCCGCTTCCACCACTTCCGGGAAGCGCGACATTTCAATCATCAGCCACAGCGAGGCGTCGTCGTTCAGCGACGCCACACCCGCCAGGCCTTCGCCCGGCGTGTAGCTCAGGCCCTTCTCCTGGGCTTGGCGCAGCAGGCTGCACACCCGGGCGTGCGCATATTGGACGTAGAACACCGGGTTGTCGTTGCTCTGCGCGCGGGCCAGGTCGATATCGAAGGTCAGCTGCGAATCGGGCTTGCGCGCAATCAGGAACCAGCGGGTCGCATCGCGGCCGGCTTCTTCGATCAGGTCGCGCAGGGTCAGGTAGCTGCCGGCACGCTTGGACAGCTTCACTTCCTCGCCGCCGCGCATCACCGTCACCATCTGGTGCAGCACGTATTCCGGCCAGCCCTTGGGAATGCCCACGTCCAGCGCCTGCAGGCCGGCGCGCACGCGCGCCAGCGAGCCATGGTGGTCTGCGCCCAGCTCGGTGATGGCGCGCTCATAGCCGCGCTGCCACTTGCTCAGGTGGTAGGCCACGTCCGGCAGGAAGTAGGTGTAGGTGCCGTCGGACTTGCGCATCACGCGGTCCTTGTCGTCACCGAAGTCGGTCGAGCGCAGCCACAGCGCGCCGCCCTCCTCATAGGTGTGGCCGGCCACCTTCAGCTGGGCGACGGTCTCTTCCACCTTGCCGTCCTTGTACAGCGAGCTTTCCAGGAAGTAGATGTCGAAATCCACCCCGAACGCCGCCAGGTCCTGGTTCTGCTCGTTGCGCAGGTAGGCCACCGCGAAGCGGCGGATGCCATCCAGGTTGTCCGGGTCGCGCTCGCCCACCACCGAGTGGCCTTCCAGTTCCACCGTGGCGCCGGCCAGGTAAGCGTTGGCCACGTCCTGGATGTAATCGCCGCGGTAGCCCGCTTCCGGCCAGCCGGCGTCATCGGGCTTGAGGCCCTTGGCGCGCGCCTGGGTGGACAGCGCCAGGTTTTCGATCTGCACGCCGGCGTCGTTGTAGTAGAACTCGCGCTTGGCGTTCCAGCCGTTCACATCCAGCAGGCGCGCCAGGCAGTCGCCGATGGCGGCGGCGCGGCCATGGCCCACGTGCAGCGGGCCGGTCGGGTTGGCCGACACATACTCCACGCCCACGGTACGGCCGTTGCCGCTCAGGTTGCGGCCGTAATCGGCGCCTTCCTTGAGCACGCTGGCCGCTTCGCGCTGGTAGGCGCTGGGGGCGAGGTGGAAATTGATGAAGCCCGGGCCGGCGATCTCAACGCGCAGCACATCGGCGCTCTTGGGCAGCGCATCCAGCAGCGCCTGGGCCAGGGCGCGCGGGTTGCTGCGCGCCGGCTTGGCCAGCAGCATCGCGGCATTGGTGGCGAAATCGCCGTGCTCACGGGTCTTCGGGCGTTCGACCACGAATTCCGGGGTCAGGGTATCGGCCGGCAGAGTGCCGTTGGCGCGCAAGGCTTCGATGCCTTGGCTGATCAGGGCGCGGAGGAGATTTTTCACAAGGCCTGCTTTGGGACTGGAGCGGCGGAATCGGCAATTTTAGCCTAGATGGCGGGCCGATCCATTGAACGGGGTTGGGGCAGGGGGCTTGAGGGGTCTTGGGGCCGCTTTCGGGGCTCCGAACCGGGGTATTTGGGCTGACTGAGGCGTTCAGCCCCGGAAGGACAGGGTGGGTTCGAGCCAGCCGCGTTCAGCCATGGAGACGGGGGTGCCTTCGCCTACTACTACGTGGTCCAGGAGGCGGATGCCGACCAGATCCAAGGCCTTCTGGAGGTGCTGGGTGATCTCGCGATCCGCGCGAGAGGGCTCGGCGCTGCCGGAGGGATGGTTGTGGCTGACGATCACGCCTGCTGCGTTGTGAAGTAGCGCACGGCGGACCACCTCACGCGGGTACACCGCTGCCGCATCGATGGTGCCGGTGAATAGTTCCTCGTAGGCGAGCGCACGATTCCGAGTATCCAGAAAAAGGGCTGCAAACACCTCTTGAGGTCGGGAGCGCAGTCGCTGTTTGAAGTAGCGCGCTGCAGAGTTAGGATCGCGCATGCTGTCACCTTTATCCAGCTGTGCGCGTAGATGGCGATTGGCGAGCTCCAATGCCGCTACCAGTTTGCACGCTCGTGCAGGCCCCAGTGCTGGCAGCTGAAGGAGGCTTGCCGCATCCAAATCCAGTAACTTTCGCAGGGGGCCGTGAACATCCAACAGCTGACGAGCGCTCTCCAATACATGCTGGCCCTTGCGGCCAGTTCCCATGAACAGAATGAGAAGTTCAACGTCAGACAGGGCTGCAGGACCGCTCGCAAGCAGCTTCTCACGAGGACGTTCGTTCTTGGGCCAGTCTGCGATTGTCATGCTGACTAGTGTCGGCGAGCATGCTCTGCGCCACCATCAGTGAAACCCGCTTCGCTCAGTCGGGATTACGATGGCTACCTCTACAGCATCACTACATGGTTTGTCCATGAATGGGGGGGCGAGCTTGCGCATACCTCCGAATATTAGATTACCCGCCGAAGCTCACAGGCATTGGATGGCGCTCCGAACTGTATCGAAACAGTGAGAGCGGACCTCCCGGTTGAACTCCTACGGAGGAGTTCAACCGGGCTGCTGTCCTTTTGCGTGGTGATACCTGTGATCAGTACGCTCAATTCAGCTCAAAACCCTCTTGGGCGCCTACTTCTTCAGGCCACGCCAGATGATCGCGTAAGCCAAAATCATCCGTAGATCCGTACTTGACGATCCTCGGTGGAAGCTGACTTGATATGTAGGTGTGTACGCGACGCACCAGTGTTTTATCAAATGTCAATATTCCAAGTGGAACCGGGAAGCCCCGTCCTGGCGTGACGGGAGCATGAACTGTAACCGCTGCAATTCGTTCTGGGACAAGAAGAATCTCAAGAGAGCTCGGTATGGAGCCGTTGCTTGGCTTTATAAATGTGCATGGCAGAACTTTCGTCAAGTATCTTGCGGGCTTCTCATCACCGACTACCAGAGCACTTCTCATCTTTTGATCACCATCCTCGCCTTTGGCTGTGCCTTCTTTAGTCAGCGCTTCAACCAAATTGGGAAAAGACCTGGCAGCTCCCCACGCCGATTGGCTCGGCGGGATCCATATGAAAGCAGTGTCGTCACCGATAAGACGATTGTTCGTGTAGCCGATTGCAGTTCTTATTCTCTCAATGTTCTCCGGTTGATACATCGCGCCCACAATTCCGACCGTCGGCCTGTCCGTTCGCAGTTCACCGGCGCGCCCTGCCATCTCCTTGAAGTATCGAAGTGCAGCGAAACCGGTCCTGCTTGAGTATTCCTTCAAATAACCTGGCGCAATCTCAACTAGAACATCGAACGCGTTGTCGTCTTCCGTAGTTTTAGTCCTTCGTAGGCTCTCCATGAACTCGGCGATGCCGTGGACGACCTGATCACGATCGCTCAATTCGTGGCCAATCCTCCATGCGTCAAGAAGAGGTTCTGGCTCGCTTGGTCGCCGAGTGCTTGCCATCGCAACGAAGGGAACGGTCGAGCAGAATCGGTCACCTGCGACAACGTCATCAACAGAGTAGAGGGACCTCTTTAGGGCGTCCGCAGCCTCTTTCTCTTTTCTGCTGGATATCTCTCCATAGAATCTTCTGAAGGACTCCGGAACATGAGTAGATGCGCTTGAAGCTAGCTGAGAATCGCGGATTCCAAGCTCGGGCAGGGCTCTTTCGAAATCGGATTGATAGTCTCGATCGCACGGTGCAAGCGATAGTAGGTCGAATCCGATTCTTTCAACCTTCTTTACGACGTCGAAGATTTGGGGCTTGTCGCCGTCCTTGAACAGTGCGTGGCCAGCGTCCGTTAGCCATATGCGTCCCTCCGATCTGGAGATGTATGCCCGGGTCTCTGCATCCCTGATGACGTACGCCATCTCGATGGCATTGAAGCCGAAGAAGATCGCGACATCGTCCTCTTTAATGCCGTCCGCTGAGTTGAGTAGCCGTAGCAAGAACTCCGTAGTCAGGGACACGTCGCCAACTTCAGCTACCTTGTGGTGAACTAGGAAATGCCTCGCAGGCAACTGGACGTCGTATATGCCTACAGGAACTCGAATGTCAATGGATTCTGTCGTGCCAGCTAGTACGGCTTTTGTGAGTGACAAAATGCCACGAGAGGGCTTCATGCTCGCACCCCGCCTCGAGCATCCGCATCGGCATCCATAGCTCTTCTGCCTTTGCTCGCCTTGGGGGCCGACACCAAGTCAGCGGCGTCCAGTACTAGCGCTTCGCCGGCCTTCACCTCTTCATCAAATCCGCTTGACACCAAACCGAGTGGAGAGTCATCCCTCCACGCCGATTTTGCGCCGACGATCAGTAGTCGATCCATGGCGCGGCTTAGGGCGACATTGATTCGATTCTTCTTCGCCATAAATCCGGGGCTGATTGTGGTGGACCCGCGACACTTTATGCCATCGGAGTTATTTCTAACAAGAGACAGTATGACGATAAGATTCTCCTTTCCCTGGTAGCTATCAATGGTGTCCACCTTGATGGTCCGTCTAAATGCTTCTGGCAAGTTCTCTGACTGGAGTTTATGTCTAACTAGGTCTAGTTGGGCCGCATAAGCGCATATGACACCCACTGCCTGAGATTCTCTAGAAAGATTCTCAATCCAGGCCATGAATGGCTCGTGTTCGGACCAGCGCTTAAGCAGGGAGACAATTACGTCGGCTTCGGTAGAGTTCTGCAAGCTGCCGCGCCGTATATCACTCTTCCTCTGGTAAGCCTCCGCGCCCATGGAATCTGTACATGCCCAGGCCAGTGGTAACCTGATCTCTTCCGGAAGAATGCTAAGTGGAATATTCGATTCCGTCCGTCCATGCTGGAGGGCGCGATCATAGAACGAATTGGAGACCAGTCGTCCGATAGGTGGGAGCATTCGGTACTGTTTTCTTAGAGTGTGACCCGCTTGCTTCCCGTACGAGGAAGCAAATACCCGTTCGAAGTCACTCTTAACGACGTCGCCAATTGATAGCCTTAGTTCATCGGTGAGGGCTTCTACTACGTCGGAAGAGTGTAGTGGCTCTAGTTGCGCGTGATCTCCGACTAGCACAACCCACTTGCCTGCCTGTATTGGGACGGCGAGTTCGCTTGGTGTACAGCGCGCAGCTTCGTCGACAATTACTAAATCAAACGAAGTCTTGGTCAGGCCCAAGGATGACCGACCGAGGCCGACGCACGTACCTGCAACTACCTGACGTGTGCCGGCCAAGAAGGTTTCGTAGCTTCTCTGCCACGTGGAAACTGTGCCCACGATGTCTCGGCCGAGTTCCACAATATGTCGGAATCTCTCAACGCGATGCGCTTGGCTACTCGGTAGCTTGGAGAAGTACAAGGATGAGACATGCGGTTCTACATCAATTGCCTCAAGGCCCATCAGATCACACTCGACGCCTCTATCAACCAGGCATTGTTCGAGTGTCGCCTTCAGTGCGTTGACTCTTGAGGTGCCATCCTCTGTCTCCGCATGCTCAGAGAGGCGCGAGATCAACGGGGTGATTGTGTCCTCGTAAAAGAGGACATGATCACATTCGGACCTATCAAGTCCGAGGTGTCGCGCTAGCGTCGCCATGCGTAGGTGGCGGGTGGCGAAGAACTTATCCTTGTAAGATTTCTCTACGGTTGCCACGTGGTAAGGCCGCAATGACTCAGAGACTTGTCCTTCGGCCCCTACGCGAATCATACTCAGTGAGTCTCGATCCTCACCAAACAGATTGAGAACTGCCTCTGCTGCATTGTTGACGGCCTCGTGTGATTGACTGGCTACTAGGACGTTGCGCGCGAGTCCATTCGTCAGTGCGTAGTGGACAAGTGCACCAATAAAGTGCGTCTTGCCTGTTCCAGGGGGTCCCTGCAGGAGTCCGAGTGGTCGATGCTCCATTATTCCTTTGAGTGCATCGATCTGCGTCGGGTTCAGCTTGTAGCGCTCCCTTACAAATCCCTCGTCAACTTTCAGGTCGACTGTGTCAGGGACCTTCCCGGTGGCGGGGCTGAAAGCATCAAGGAGTCCATGGGCTACTGAGTTTCCCTTCAAAATTCTGGCTGTTGCTTCTTCGCGTCTCTGCCAACTGGTGTTCTCCAGCCGACTTTGGAAGCGCAATCGATCGCCATCTCGAACGATCGCCCCACGCGCACCTTCAGCGTAACCTTGGATTGCAAGCGTATCGGCTGATGACTTCTGTACATCTAGGGTGCCGATCTTTCTCCAGCCCCCTTTGCTGTCTAATCTCTCAACCGCAACAAGATCTTTTCGATCAAAGTCCATGTCACCCATTGCCAACTGGATGGGCAGGATGTGCAAGCGCGCCTGTGCACGGTAAGCGCTGTCACCCAACGCGAGAACTTCTGTCTTCAGTTCACCTTCGATCTTAATTGAGCGTTCCCAAAGTAGCGGAACATCCACGATAGTGTTCCCGACTGGCGGCTCAGCTCGTTCCCGTTCGGCCAAGTCGTCTTCTTTAGCCTCGATGCTTGCAACTTGTGAGGTTTCCGCTTCATCTTCACTCTGTGGATCAAAGGGGCGACGTTCAAGGGCTGTGGCAACCTCCGGCAAACTAAGGATAGAGGAGATTGCGTCAAGCTGAGCGGGGCCGTCCTCAATAATTATACTTGCGCGGAATGAGCACAGCCTCTGACGACTCCACCGCTGGATCTGAGCGTGATCTAGTTGGTTCCGCCAAGCTTTTGAAGGAGTGCCATCACTGCTCAACTCAACGGAGAGCTCTTCCAGTGCGCCGATGATCTTTAACCTTCTATCGGACTTAACAACGTAGTATCTTCCCTCGTCGGGAAGGATGAGGCCTGCCTCCGCCCGGGGGATAGAGATGGAGAAAGTATCCGATTGCTCCTCAACGGAACTGTTGCTGACGCAAGCAATGGCTTCACGAAGAGGAAGCAAGGTTCCATTGGCGGGAGTTCCTAGGCGACACTCCTCAATGGAGCGAGCTATCCGAACGAAGTCATTTTCACTGAGATGAATTTTATCGAGGAGTTCTTCGGCGATCTTCGTAACGGCGAAACGATCACGCTCATACCTTCCGCCTAGCGCTGGAGAATATGCGCGCGATTTTCGTGAGCCATCTTGGCCGCACGAGAAATCCACTAGATCTATGAGGGACGGCAGTGGATCTTCTCCGTCGGTCAAACATACGACTAGGTTGTCTGGTTTTATATCTCCATGCGCTATTGAGCGTCCGTGGAGGTTGTCCACAATGTCAATTAGCCTCGCGATGAAGTTCAGCCCTTTGGCTGGACTATCAAATGGGCTTGAGCCTTCGTACTCGGCGAGAGTTTTGCCTTCGATGTACTCCTGCACAATTACGATTGAGTCGCCTGTCCAGTGCACTTTGAGTAGTTTGGTGGCGCCTTGCAGCGGTGCTTCGACCAGCTGTTGAGCGTGATCGAGGAATGCGAGAATTCTAGCGCGCTCTTTAGCGACGTTCCCCAAAGCGGACGGTTGCCACATCTTGACCAATTGGCTGCGTCCATCTGCATCTGATCTCCAGATTATCGTCCGCTCATCCTGCCTTATAAGCTCATTTTCCGGATATGCTTTGAAGATGTCTCGCTGCGTCTTGAGGGTGCGGTAGCGATCCAACCCTTCAATCGTGGCGTTTTCGTTTGGCACGGAGGACAGCGCTTCATTGAACGCAGACAGCATATCTCCCGCATTCCCGAATCTATTTGCTTGCTCTAAGTCAAGACATGTCTCGAACCACGGATAGAGACTGGCAAAGTTCTCTTGGGAATCGATGGATTGATTCCATTCAGGCGGGTTGCCGTCTGGGAGCTGGTCAAATAGAAGAACATGAACTACGCAGCCAAGTAGAAACACGTCCTTACGCAACAAATCAACTGGCCCGCCTAGAATGTCCTCAGGCACGCTGGCGGTTGAAAGGAATTGGAAACGCGACTCTCCCAAAGTCTGGACCTCCGGCAACGAGGCGGCCATCATGTGAGATATTCTGATCGTCGTGGGAAGCTCTACCCAGACGCTGTGAACCCCTACGTCGAGATGCGCTGCATTAAGTCCGTGAATCGGGGTGATCGCGGATAGAACCTGTCGAGCAAGTTCTATTCGTTCTCCGGTGGTTAGTTCAACTAGGCCGGTCTTGGCAAAGTCGCTAAGGCGTTTCATTCTTCGACGCCGCTCGAACACCTCCCAGTAGGCGACGCCTCGTTCGGGATCTTCCGCCTTTGGCTTGAAAATGATCTCGCCACATTTCGGGTTGCGATCATCCAGCCACGCAATCACTTTGCGTTCACGCCCCGCGATTTCTGCTCGGCCCTCCTCAGTCTGGAAGCGAGTTTCAGCTTTCGTGAAGTTCCAGCGCCTTAGTAGGCCGAAAGAATTGTTTATTCCGGACTCGTCTACCTCATATTCGCTATATACATCGGTGCTATGGGCGAAAGTAGGGCTCTCGGTGCGTGCGACGAACCCTCCATATCTCCGTGCGCCCGGTAGAAAGACGCCTCCGTTGACGTTGAAGAACCTCTTGAGGCGCTGCATCCATTTTTCATTTGTAAAGTCCTCGCGCCAAGCGGGGCCGAAGGCTTTCAAGCGATCGGGGGTATTTCTCAGTATCCGGATGAAATCATCAATGTAAAAAACAAAAGAAGATTCACTTTCTGCGATGCCGGAGCGGTCCTTGGATTTTGTTAGGACTACTGCTGACTGAATCAATGGGGTGCCCAGCGGGATTGCGAGCCCCTCTCGTTTGGATTGATCTGCAAGAGATTTTTTCAGCAACGGGAAGACCTCGCGCGCGATCTCCGCAATCTTTGCAACTGGCGATCTGCCATTGTCACGATCCCCATTGAACCAATTGCCATCTCGGCTGGTAACTGGTCCCTTCCAATCTTTCAAATCCACCATCAAGATTCGATCTTCCAGCACTAGAACCACATCAATCTCTCGCATCCCCTTCCCAGGTATGGACAGATCAAGGTTTGTGAAGGCTTGCCAATTTTCTGGCAGTGCTTTGAGTTTTTCTATTCCAGGTATCTCGCGAACATGGATGCCGCGGCCGTTGTTGGTAATCCTCATGTGGTTCCCCCTTCACTTGCATTGATCAGGCTCCGCATCTGAAGGTCGGGTCGCGATTACGATCGTACCCTTCTGATGCGTGGTCGAACCCAGACTTTACAGTCGTTGGAGTGGCAGCGGAACAGGTTTGTGAGGCTCTTGCTACTAGTGAAATGCTGATTTTTCGGTTGCGGGATTGAAAGGGCGCTGGCTTACATGGATTGGAATCCATGGCTCCCGATCGGGAGCGTGAGGTGAGGGCTTCTTGCGTTCCTGACAGTCGGTACTGAGCTAAGCAGCAGGTGATGATGGTCAATGGGCTGTTCTTGAGTATTTCTGGCACTTCAGAAGCATGTAGGTTCAGATGCCCCCGTCGGCTAAGCGCTGGAATGGAGTGGTGGATGGTCCAACTCAGGCCGTTCCCGTTGCTTACCCGAAGCCACGAATGCGTGTGCTTACGTTCAACCTTCTCTTGGTTGGCCGTCAAAGTCTTGGCGCTGCGTTCGTATTTAATCAATACGCACGCTCGATCGCCTCACCGCTGGTCAACGCAAGAGGATTCTTCTTCAGCATTCAAGTGCTTCAATTGGGTGCCCAAGTTGGTTCAGGAGTCTGTCATTTTCGTTTCCAGTTCGCTGATGGGAGGGAGGCAGTTTTGACTCCGACGCATGTTTAGTCCATGTAGTGCTGGTAGGGCTTGAGAAAGCTATGGGCTTCGGAGCTGCTCCCCCACCCCGGCCCCCTCATGACCAAAAACACCCCCCTCATGCCCCTGAGGCATGAGCCTCCCACACCCCATCAGGTAAGCTAATCGCCTCAGTTCGACAGGAAATTCGCAGGTGGCTGACTCCCCCCAGGCTTCTCCGGCGTCCGCGCGCCCGCTGCAAGGCCAGAAGCTGTTGTTGTGCGTAGGGGGCGGCATCGCCGCCTACAAGTCGCTGGAACTGGTGCGTCGCCTGCGCGATGCCGGGGCCCAGGTGCAGGTCGCCATGACCGCCGGGGCCCAGCAGTTCGTCACCCCGCTGAGCTTCCAGGCCCTGTCCGGCCAGCCCACCCGCACCAGCCTGTGGGACAGCGCCGCCGAGCAGGCCATGGGCCATATCGAGCTGGCCCGCTGGGCCGATCGCATCGTGGTGGCCCCGGCCACCGCCGATCTGCTGGCCCGGCTGGCCCACGGCAACGCCGATGACCTGGTCACCACGCTGTGCCTGGCCACCACCGCGCCGCTCACCGTATGCCCGGCCATGAACCACCGCATGTGGCAGCACCCGGCCACCCAGGCCAACATCACCCTGCTGCGCCAGCGCGGCGCGCAGGTGATCGGGCCGGAAGACGGCCCGCTGGCCGAAGGCGAATCCGGCCCGGGCCGGCTGACCGAACCCAATGCGATTGTTGCGGCACTGGCCGCGCTGCAGGCGCCGGCCGGTGCCGACGCCGCGCCCGAGCAGCAGCTCCAGGGCCTGCGCGTGGTCATCAGCGCCGGCCCGACCTATGAAGACCTGGACCCGGTGCGCTACGTGGGCAACCGCAGCAGCGGCAAGATGGGCTACGCGCTGGCCGCCGCCGCCGTGCGCCAGGGCGCGCAGGTGGTGCTGGTGAGTGGTCCGGTGCAGCTGCCCACCCCGGCCGGGGTGCAGCGGGTGGATGTGCGCTCGGCCGCGCAGATGCGCGAGGCGGTGCTGGGCGCGCTGCCGGCCGACATCTATATAGGCGCGGCCGCGGTGTCCGATTACACCCCGCGCCAGGTGGCCCCGCAGAAATTGAAGAAGACCGCCGGCACCCAGACCCTCACGCTGGAGCTGGTGCGCACGCCGGACATCCTGGCCGAGGTGGCCGCGCAGACCAACGCGCTGAAGCTGGTGGTCGGCTTTGCGGCCGAAACCCACGATGTGGAGAAGTACGCGCGCGGCAAGCTGGTGGACAAGCGTCTGGACCTGGTGATTGCCAACCAGGTGGGCATTGCCACCGGCGGTTTTGAAAGTGATGAAAACGCGGCCACGGCCTACTGGCAGGGCGGCGAACAGGTGTTCCCCGGTACCTCCAAGGCGCTGCTGGCCGAACAACTGTTGTCCCTGATTGCCCAGAGGTTGCACGCATGAGCGTTGATTCCACCCTTCAGCCGTTGCAGGTAAAGCTGCTCGACCCGCGCTTCGGCGATACCTGGCCGCTGCCGGCCTACGCCACCGAGCACAGCGCCGGGCTGGACCTGCGCGCGGCGCTGGAAACCGAACTCACCCTGCAGCCGGGCGATACGGCGCTGATTCCCAGCGGTATCGCCATCCACATCGCCGACCCGAACCTGGCCGCCGTGGTACTGCCGCGCTCGGGCCTGGGCCATCGCCACGGCATCGTGCTGGGCAACGGCACCGGGCTGATCGACGCCGATTACCAAGGCCCGCTGCTGATCAGCGCGTGGAACCGCGGCCGCGAGCCCTTCACGCTGCAGCCGGGCGACCGCATCGCGCAGCTGGTTGTGCTGCCCATCGCACGCGTAAGCCTGCAGGTAGTGGATACTTTCACCGACAGCGCCAGGGGAACGGGTGGATTCGGCCATACCGGGGTGCGCTGACCAGGGGGAAGTTCCATGAGCAAGGCGAAGGCGGAAGGGCAACCGAAGCTGGCAAGCAAGCGCACCGGGCCACTGGTGGTGGCCGCGCTGGTGCTGCTGGCTGCATGGTTTGGCTGGAGCGCGGTGCGGCAGTGGCAGCAGGCCTCGGTGGGCACGGAGCTGGAACAGTCGCGTGACCAGATCGTGGGCGGGGTGCAGACGGCGCTGAGCGGCCAGCTGGACCAGCTGCGCAAGTTGGTGAAAAGCGAGCGTGTGGCAACGGCGCTGCGCAACGGCGATGGCCAAGCCACGGCCGTGGCCATCCGCGAGGGCTGGCCGGGCACCGAAGAGGTGCAGGTCATCCCCGCCAGCCTGGACGCGGCCTATGCCGACCCGAAGGCCTTCGGTTACTCGCGCCTGGCGCTGCTGGAAGCGGCCAACGCCCAGAACGAGGTGGTGGCGCGCGTGGTGCGCGATGCCGGCGGCCAGCGCCTTGGCCTGGCGGTGCCGGTGGTGCTGGGCACGCAGGGGCCGGCGCTGGTGTACGTGCGCCAGCCGCTGCTGCGGCTGACCGCCACCTTTGATCAGGTGCGCGTGCCGGGCGCAGGCTACGTGGCCCTGCGCCAGGGCAACCACAACGTGATTGAACAGGGCAACGCGGGCCTGGCCGACGGTGCCGAGGCGCTTGCGCGCCCGATCGGCAAGAGCGGGCTGCGCCTGGCCGCGGCCGTGCCGGATATTGAACCGGGCCCGCTGGGCCTGGGCGCCATTCCCAGCGCGGTGGTGGCGGTGCTGCTGCTGGCCATCGCCGGCATGCTGCAGTTCGGCAAGGGCAAGGTGCCGATGCCGCGCCGTCGCGCGTCGAAAGACGCCACCGAAGAAGACGGCCCCACGCTGCGCGAAAGCCTGGAACAGGTGCCGCTGGCGGTGGTGCCGGCCGTGGCCGAAGGCGGTCCGCCGCCGGTGCCGGGCGTGGCGGGGCAGGACGTGCCGGCCGGTATCTTCCGCGCCTACGACATCCGCGGCGTGGTCGGGCGCGAGCTCACCCCGCAGGTGGCCGCGCTGATCGGTCAGGCCATCGGTTCGGTGCTGCAGGTGCAGGGCCTGCGCGAGATCGTGGTGGGCCGCGATGGCCGCCTGTCCGGCCCGGAACTCAGTGCCGGGCTCATCGAAGGCCTGCGCCGCGCCGGCTGCGATGTCATCGACATCGGGCTGGCGCCTACCCCGGTGGTGTACTTCGCCAGCTACCACCTGCGTGCGGGCAGCTGCGTGGCGGTCACCGGCAGCCACAACCCGCCGGACTACAACGGTTTCAAGATCGTGGTGGGCGGCGAAACGCTGTCGGGCGACGCCATCACCGAACTGTTCCAGCGCATCCGCGACGGCCAGCTGCATGTGGCCACCGAGCCGGGCAGCCTGAAGCAGCGTGAGGTCAACGCCGATTACATCCAGCGCATCGCCGACGACGTGCAGCTGGACCGCCCGCTCAAGGTGGTGGCCGATGCCGGCAACGGCGTGGCCGGCGAACTGGCCCAGCCGCTGCTGGAAGCCATCGGCGCGGAGGTCATCCCGCTGTACTGCGATGTGGATGGCACCTTCCCCAACCACCACCCGGACCCGAGCGACCCGCACAACCTGGAAGACCTGATCCAGACGGTGAAGCGCTTCGACGCGGACATCGGCCTGGCCTTCGACGGCGACGGCGATCGCCTGGGCGTGGTCACCCGCGAAGGCAAGATCATCTATGCCGACCGCCTGCTGATGCTGTTCGCGGCCGACGTGCTGATGCGCAACCCGGGCGCGCTGGTCATTTATGACGTGAAGTGCAGCGGCAAGCTGTCCGACTACGTGCTGCGCAACGGTGGCAGCCCGCTGATGTGGAAGACCGGGCATTCGCTGATGAAGGCGAAGATGCGCGAAACCGATGCCGAGCTGGCCGGCGAGATGAGCGGGCACTTCTTCTTCAAGGAGCGCTGGTTCGGGTTCGACGATGGCCTGTATGCGGCGGCGCGCTTGCTGGAAATCCTGGCCCAGCGCGAGGAGACGCCGTCGGAGGTGCTGGACGAACTGCCCGACAGCGTGTCCACGCCGGAGCTGAAGGTGCCGGTGGAATCGGGCACCCCGCACGCGCTGGTGTCGTTGTTCGTGTCGGCCGCGCAGGTGGAAGAGTCGCCATTCGCCGGCGCTCGCCTGGCCACCATCGACGGCCTGCGCGCCGATTTCCCCGATGGCTGGGGGCTGCTGCGCGCGTCCAACACCACGCCGGTGCTGGTGCTGCGCTTCGAGGCCGATGATGAAGCGGCGCTGGAACGCATCAAGACCCTGTTCCGCGACCAGCTGCAGCCGTTGCTGCCGGGTGTGGACCTCGGGTTCTGATGGGCGAGGGTACCGACCAACGGTCGGTACCTACCGTCGCACCATCGGGTAGGCCACGACCGTTGGTCGTGGCGCATCCCAATCGAATACCCGCTGCGATCCTCACGCGCGCGAGTTGATCCCGCACGGCATCCCGGTTCGCACACGGACAACGAGATACCGCCGGTAGGGTCGCATCCCAATCGACCGCCGTGAAACGGGCAACGTGCGATGTCGGCATGACCGTAAATCGAAACGCGTTTCTCCGCCGGTGCTCATGCCCCAACCGAACGCGGGGAACGTATCGGCGGTCGATTGGGATGCGACCCTACCAAGTGTTCCGGCACCACGGTGACGGGCATGCAAACCACACCCCGCCGCCTCACCCCTTGAACCGCAACCCCACGCCCGGTTCGGTGAACACGTACCGCGAATCCAGCGCGGAATCGCCCAGCTTGTGCCGCAACTTCCCCACCAGAATCCGCAGGTAATGCGTGTCTTCCTGATGCGTTGGCCCCCAGATCTCCTGCAGGATCTGTGGCTGGGTCACCACGCGCCCGGCGTTGCGCAGCAACAACGACAACAACGCGTATTCCTTGCGCGTCAACGCCACCGGCGCGCCATCCAGGTGCACCTCGCGGCGCACCAGGTCGATATGCAGATGCCCGTCATCGAACTGCGGCAACACGCCATCGGCCGACACCGTGCGCGAGCGCAGCAACGCCCGCACCCGCGCCATCAGTTCCTGGGTGCCAAACGGCTTGGTCACGTAGTCGTTGGCGCCGTTGTCCAGCGCGCGCACCTTCTCGGTTTCACCGGCGCGCACGGTCAGCATGATCACCGGTACCTGGCTCCATTGGCGCAGCTCGGCCAGCACCTCGTGGCCTTCCATGTCCGGCAGGCCGATATCCAGGATCACCAGATCCGCGCCTTCGCTGACCAGCGCCTCCAACCCGGCCTGGCCGGTGGCGGCCTGCACCACGCGGTAGCCCTGCGCGCGCAGGCTGATGTCGAGGAAGCGGCGGATCTGCGCTTCATCGTCAATCACCAGCACGCGCGCCGGGGGCGCACCTTGGGGCAGGTCAGGGGTCGTCGTGGTCATCGGCAGGGTGGGGTTGCAGCAGGGGCAGCGTAATGCGGATCAGGGTACCGCGTCCGTCGCGCCCTGGCAGCGCCTGCACGCTGCCGCCATGGGCGCCGATCATGCCCTGGCAGATGGTCAGCCCCAGCCCGGTTCCATGCCGGCCGCGGTCGCCACGCTCCACGCTGTAGAACATGTCGAAGATGCGCGCGCGCTCGTCGTCGGGAATGCCGGGGCCGGCGTCCAGCACGTCGATGCGCAGCTCGCCCTCCACCAGCCGCGCCTGCACCTCCACCGCCGCGCCGGGCGGGGAGAACTTGGCCGCGTTTTCCATCACGTTGAACACGGCCTGTTCCACCAGCGCCGGGTGTACCCAGATCGGCGCCAGCGTGGCCGGGATGTCCAGCTTCAACTGCACCTCCGGCTGGTAGCGCTGCAGGCGGCGCGCGGCCGAACCCACCAGCTCGTCCACGCCGATCCAGTCGCGGTTGATCTGCAAGCCTTCGTGGCCCAGCCGGGTCATGTCCAGCAGGTTCTGGATGTAGCGGTCCAGCCGCTCGCCTTCCACCAGAATGGTGTCCAGCAGGGCGCGGCGGTCCTGCGCGTCCATCGCGTCGGCATAGCTGCCCAGGCTGTCGGCCGAGCCGATCATCGCCGCCAGCGGCGAGCGCAGGTCATGCGACACCGACGACAGCAGCGCCGAGCGCAGGCGCTCGGTCTCGTTGCTCACATGCGCCTTTTCCAGGTCGGCCACCAGCTGGGTGCGCAGCGCGGCCTGGGCAATGTCATCCACCATCGCCTCGGCCAGCTGCCGCTGCTCGGGGGTAAGGCGCGGCGCGTTGCGGGCGAAGCGCATGCCGGCCACGCCGATGGCGCGGTCGTCGCCGTCCAGCAGCGGCAGGAACCACCACTCCGCACCGGCCAGGGTGTCGGTGAAGCGGCCGCTGGGCTGGCCGTGGCGGCGTGCCCAGTCGGCGGCGGCCAGGTCGGTGTCGCCCGGCGCGGCACTGCCGCTGGTGCTGGTGTCCTGGCCGATGCGCAGCCACGCCGGTGCGTCCATGGCCTGTTCCAGCGCCTCGCGCCCGGCCTGGGCGACCTCTTCGTTGCTGGCCGCGCGGGTCAGCTGCCGGCCCAGTGCCTGGCGCGCGTTGGCATGCCGGTTGGCCGCGCGCAACGCCAGCACCTGCATGCGCAGCCGCGACGCCAGCCGCCCGGCCACCAACGCAGCGGCCAGGAACAGGAACACGGTGATCACGCCCTGCCGCGCGCTGATGGCAAAGGTGAAGCGCGGGGCGATGAAGAAGAAGTTGTAGGCCAGGAAGCACAGCGCCGCGGCAATCACCGCCGCACTGGTGCGACTGCGCGCGGCCACCATCACCACCGCCACGATGAACACCATCGACAGGTCGTACAGCCCTACCCAGCGCTCGGCCACCAATGCCACCAGGCAGGCAATCGCCGTGGCGCCCAATGCCAGCAGGGTGTCCTGGCCGGTACTGCGGCTGGGCACGCTCAACCCGGTGCGGCGCGCGCGTGCACGCGCCTGCGGGGTGCCGATGATGGTGATCTCGTAGTGCGCGCCACGCTGGATCAACTGCTGGGTGAGCGTGCGGTTGAGCATGCGCGCGACCGGGCGCTCGCGGGTGCGGCCCAGTATCAGGGTAGACACGCTGTTGTGCGCGGCATGGTCCAGCAGCGCATCGGCAATGCTGGACCCGTGCAGCAGCTCGGCCTCGCCCCCCAGGCGGCGGGCGAGGGCGAACGCCGCGTCGATCTCGCGCCGGGTGGCCTCGTCGTTGCGGCGGCCCTGCACGGTCACCACCGTCCATGGCGCATCGCGGCGCTCGGCAATGCGCCGGCCCACGCGCACCAGGTACTCGCTCTGGCCCCCGCCATCGATGGCCACCAGCACGCGGCGGCGCAGCGGCAGGTTGCCTTCGCCACGCGCGGCGCGGGTCTCGCGCAGGCTGCTGTCCACGCGGTCGGCCGCTTCCTGCATGGCCAGTTCGCGCAGCGCGGTGAGGTTGGCCGGCGAGAAGAACGCCTGCAGGGCCTGCGCGGCCTGCTCGGGCACGTATACCTTGCCCTGCTGCAGGCGCTCGATCAGCTCCCGCGGGGGAATGTCCACCAGCACGATGTCGTGCAGGCGGTCCAGCACCGCATCGGGCACGGTCTCGCTCACGCGCACGCCGGTGATGCGCATCACCACATCGTTGAGGCTTTCCAGGTGCTGGATGTTGACCGTGGTCCACACATCGATGCCGGCCTCCAGCAGTTCCATCACGTCCTGCCAGCGCCGCTCGTGGCGGCTGCCGGGCACGTTGCGGTGGGCCAGCTCGTCCACCAGCACCAGCGCCGGGTGGCGCGCCAGCACCGCGTCCAGGTCCATCTCGCCCAGCACGTGCTGCTGGTAGTCGCGTTGCACCAGCGGCACCTGCGGCAGGCCCTCCAGCAGCGCCGAGGTTTCGGCGCGGCCGTGGGTTTCCACCAGCCCCACCACCACGTCCACGCCACGGCGCAGTTGCTCGTGCGCGCGGCTGAGCATGCTGAAGGTCTTGCCCACGCCGGGGGCGGCACCGAGGAAGACGGTGAGTTTGCCGCCGGCTTCGCGTTGCAGGCGTTCAACCAGGGCATCGGCCTGGCGGGTGCGGGGGTCGCTCATGGGTGGCGATTGTGCGCCCGGGACGGTACGCAGCGCATCAAGGCATCCCGTAGAGCCCGGCCTTGCCCGGCTGCCCGTCCTGCGCATCCAGCGCCAGGTTCAACGTCATCACGTTCACCCGTGGCTGCCCGAACACGCCCCACTGCGGACCCAGCGTATGCGCCTTCACCAGCGCCGCCACCTGCTCAACCGGCAGCCCACGGCTGCGCGCCACCCGCGCCATCTGCACCTGCGCGGCGGCTGGCGACAGCTCCGGGTCCATGCCGGCGCCCGACTGCGTCACCAGGTCGCCGGGCACCTGCGCCGGCGTTATCCCTTCGCGCGCGGCCACTGTGGCGATGCTGGCCTGCACGCGTTCCTGCAGGGCCGGGTTGCTGCGCGCCAGGTTGCTGCCGGCCGCGGCCATCGGGTCGTAGTTGGCCGCCGACGGGCGCGCCTGGAAGTAGCCGTCGCCGGTGAACGGCTGGGCGATCAGCTGCGAGCCGCGCACCTGGCCGTCGCGGATGAGCAGGCTGCCATCGGCCTGCGCCGGGAACAGCAGCCGGCTGGCACCGGTGGCGGCCAACGCGTACGCCAAGCCGAGCAGCAGCAGGCTGACCAGGCCCAGCATCAGCGCCGGGCGCCACGCGCCGTGCTGCTGCAGGGTGGCCGCATCCACGGCGCGGGCGCGCGCGGTGCGGGGCAGGGAGGTTGCAAGTGAGCGGTTCATGCGCCGAATACCGAGACAAGGAAGAGGTCGATCAACTTGATGGCCGCGAACGGCAGCAGCACGCCGCCCAGGCCGTACACCAGCATGTTCCGGCGCAGCAGCGCGGTGGCCGTGGCCGGGCGGAAGCGCACCCCGCGCAGAGCCAGCGGAATCAACGCCGGAATCACCAGCGCGTTGAAGATCAGCGCTGCCAGCACCGCGTTGCGCGGGCTGGACAGGTGCATCACGTTCAATGCCGCCATCGCCGGCAGGGTGGAGGCGAACAGCGCCGGCAGAATCGCGAAGTACTTGGACACATCGTTGGCCAGCGAGAAGGTGGTCAGCGCACCGCGCGTGATCAGCTGCTGCTTGCCCACTTCCACCACCGCCAGCAGCTTGGCCGGGTCCGAATCCAGGTCGACCATGTTGCCGGCTTCCTTGGCGGCCTGCGTGCCGGAGTTCATCGCCAGGCCGATATCGGCCTGGGCCAGCGCGGGGGCGTCGTTGGTGCCGTCGCCCACCATCGCCACCAGCCGTCCACCGGCCTGTTCGGCACGGATGCGGGCCAGTTTGTCTTCCGGGCGCGCCTCGGCGATGTAGTCGTCCACGCCGGCTTCGGCGGCAATGGCCGCGGCGGTGAGCGGGTTGTCGCCGGTGATCATCACCGTGCGGATGCCCATGGCCCGCAGCTGCGCGAACTTCTCGCGCATGCCGTGCTTGACCACGTCCGACAGCTCGATCACGCCCAGCACATGCCGCCCTTCGCAGACCACCAGCGGGGTGGCGCCGTTGCGCGCCACCTGCTCCACGCGGCCCGGCAGTTCGGCCGGCACCGTGCCACCCAGCTCGCGCACATGGGCGGTGATCGCATCGGAGGCCCCCTTGCGGATGCGCCGGCCGCCGTCCAGGTCCACGCCGGACATGCGGGTCTGCGCGGTGAATGCCAGGTAGTCCGCACGGTCCGGTTCGGCAGTGGTGCAGCCCTGCTCGCGCGCCAGGCGCACGACGGACTTGCCCTCCGGGGTGGGGTCGGCCAGCGACGACAGCAGCGCCGCTTCGCGCAGCTGCGTGGCGTCGATCCCGGCCAGCGCATGGAAGTGGGTGGCCTGGCGGTCGCCGTAGGTGATGGTGCCGGTCTTGTCCAGCAGCAGCACGTCCACGTCGCCGGCCACTTCCACCGCCTTGCCCGACTTTGCCAGCACGTTGGCGGCCAGCGCCCGGTTCATGCCGGCAATGCCGATGGCCGGCAGCAGCCCGCCGATGGTGGTGGGAATCAGGCACACCAGCAGCGCGATCAGCAGCAGCGGATCAACCTGCACGCCGACGAACGCACCAATCGCCGGCAGCGTGGCCACCACGATCAGGAAGGTAAGCGTCATCGCCGCCAGCAGCAGGGTCAGCGCGACCTCGTTGGGCGTCTTCTGGCGGTTGGCGCCTTCCACCAGCGCGATCATGCGGTCCAGGAAGCTGTGGCCCGGCTCGGCGGTGATGCGCACGATGATCTGGTCCGACAGCACCTTGGTGCCGCCGATCACGCCGCTGCGGTCGGTCCCGGCCTCGCGCAGCACCGGCGCCGATTCACCGGTCACCGCCGCTTCGTTGATGGTGGCCAGGCCCTGCACGATCTCGCCGTCGGCCGGAATCAGTTCGCCGGCACTGACAATCACATGGTCGCCCGGGCGCAGCTCGGCGGCCGGTACCTGGGTTTCGCTGGCCCCGGCATGCGCGGCAGCCAGCCGGCGCGCGCTGAGGTCCTGGCGGGCCCGCCGCAACGAGGCCGCCTGGCCCCGGCCGCGCGCTTCGGCCACGGCCTCGGCGAAGTTGCCGAACAGCACGGTCAGCAGCAGGATCGCGGTGACCGCCAGCCCGAAGCCCAGCGGTGCGTTGCCACTCAGGGTGACCACCAGACTGACCACGGTGCCGGCCATCACCACGGCCATCACCGGGCTGTGCAGCAGGTGCCGGGGCGACAGCTTGATCACCGCATCGCGCAGGGCGCGGCGCCAGCCGGCCGCGTCGAGCAGGCGCTGGCGGCGGTGGGAAGAAACGTTCAAGGGATAGGTACTCATGGGGTCACATCTCAATGCAGGGTCAGCGACAGGTGGTCGGCCACCGGGCCCAACACCAGCGCCGGCATGAACTGCAATACGGTCAGGACGACGATCAGCGCGATCAGGGTCAGCGCGAAGGTCGGGGTTTCAATCTGCAGCGTGCCGGCCGATTCCGGGGCGCGCCGCTTGGCGGCCAGCTGTGCGGCCACGATCAGCGGGATCACCAGCACCGGGTAGCGGCCCAGCAACAACACCAGCGTGCAGCTCAGGTTCCACCACGGGGTGGCATCGCCCAGGCCTTCGAAGCCCGAGCCGTTGTTGGCGAACGCCGACACATACTCATAGAACACCTGGCTGACGCCGTGGAAGCCCGGGTTGGAGGTGCCGGTGATCGACGGAATGGCCAGCGTGATCGCGGTGAAGCCCAGGATGGTGATCGGCTGCAGCAGCACCAGCAGGGCCAGCAGGCGCACCTGCGGAGTTTCCAGCTTGCGGCCGAGCAGTTCCGGGGTACGCCCGGTCATCAGCCCGGCCAGGAACACGCCCAGCAGCAGGTACACGATGAACTGCTGCAGGCCGCAGCCAATGCCGCCCCAGATCGCGTTGACCAGCATGTTCACCATCGGCACCGCACCGGCCAGCGGGCTCAGCGAGTCATGCATGCCGTTGACCGAGCCGTTGGACACCTGGGTGGTGATGGCCGCCCACATGCCGGTGCCGTCCGCGCCGAAGCGCACTTCCTTGCCTTCCATCAGCAGCGGGCTGGCCGCGGTGGCCGAGTGGCCTTCCAGCCACACCGTGGCCGCCACCGACACGCTGGACATCGCCAGCATGCAACCGAACACCAGCCCGGCCAGGCGCTTGCGCCCGGTGAACGCGCCCAGCATGAAGATCACCGCGATGGGAATCAGCAGAATGCCGATCAGCTCCAGCGCGTTCGACAGCGGGGTGGGGTTTTCCAGCGGCATTGAGCTGTTGGGGCCATACCAGCCACCGCCATTGGTGCCCAGCTGCTTGGCCGCCACCATCGCCGCCGCTGGACCCAGCGGCAGTTTCTGCGTGTCCATGCCGGCGGCGGCATCGATCGGCGTGGCCTGCGGACCGGCCGCCAGCGTGGACGGCACGCCCTGGCTGGTCAGCAGCACCGCCCACAGCAGGCACAGCGGCAGCATGAAGCGCACGCACGAACGCACTACGTCGGCGTAGTAGTTGCCCACGTCCACGCGGCGGTCGGCGCTGAGCTGCGCGGCCTGCTGTGCGTCCACGTCTTCCGGACGCGCACCGAACAGGGCACGCAGGGTGGCCACCACCAGCGCCAGACCCATCATCGGCGTCACCACCTGCAGGCCGGTGATCGCGGTCATCTGCGAGAAGTACGACAGCTGCGCCTGGCCCGAATAGTGCTGCTGGTTGGTGTTGGTCAGGAACGACACCATGGTGTGCAGCGCGGTGTCCCAGCGCATGTTGGGAATCTGGTCGGGGTTGAACGGCAGCCAGGCCTGGGTCATGAAGACGGCCTGCACCAGCACCGCGATCACCACGTTGCTCAACAGGAAGGCGCCCACATAGCCGCGCCACGACATGCCGCGCGCCGGGTTCACGCCCAGCAGCCAGTACAGCGGTTTTTCAACCAGCCCGAACAGCGCATCGCCGCGCATCGGCGCACCGCGCATCACCCGGGCCAGGTACAGCCCAAGCGGAAAGGCCAGCACGATGCTGGCCAGCAGGATCAACAGGATCTCGGTCATGGTGGGCTCCGGTCAGAACGCTTCGGGCCGAAGCACGACATACAGCAGGTAGGCGGCGGCAACCAGCACCAGCACGCCGCACAGCAGGGAAAGCCAGGCAGACATGGCAATGGCCTCAGGCGCAGGAAAGAAGGGCGGCGGTGCAGGGCGCACCGGCGGCAGGGGAAACAGGCAGAAACAGGCTCATGGGACGTCCAGGTGGAACCACTCCACGTCAGGCGCCCATCGTGTTCCCCACCGGCGTAAACGCTCCACGCCGCAACCGGCCCCGCCGCGTAAAAAGTGCATAAAACCTGCGCAGGCATGCCCATCGCGCAACCCGCACACCGCCCCGTAGAGCCGGGCTCTGCCCGGCTCCCCGTAACGCATCCCCGTAGAGCCGGGCTCTGCCCGGCTGCCGTAACGCATCCCCGTAGAGCCGGGCTCTGCCCAGCTGCCCGTAACGCGTCACCTGCCCCGGATCTACGGCAGCGGGGCAGAGCCCCGCTCTACGCCGGTGGGGCGCCCACGCCCGGTACCCGCCCGCCCCCACAAAAAAAGGCGGCCCAAGGCCGCCTTCCATTCCCGGCATCCGCGCGCTTAGCCGCGCGGATTGGTCCCCACGCCCTTCAGCAGCCGGTACCGCTGCAGCGTCTCCTCGATCTCCACATCCAGCGCACGGCGCTGCTGCTCGAACGAGTTCTGCATGCGCAGCTGCGCCACCAGTTCGGTGTGCCGCTGGCGAATGCTTGCCGCCTGCTTCTCCACCACCGGCTGCCCGGCCAGTTCGCGATCGCCGGCGGTGCCCAGCAGGCTCACCAGTGCGTCGCGCAGGCTGGCCACGTTGTAGCGCGCGGTCTGCACGTTGTTGTCGATGATGCCCGTGCGCTCCACGAATACCCGGCGCAGGTCATTCTCGTTTTCATACGTGGACAGCATCGCCTGCTCGGTGCGTTGGCGGGTCTCCTGCGCGGCCAGGTCGAGCTGGTGCTGCGCGGCGGCAACCGCCGCATCCGCCCGCTCTTCCTCGGTCAGGGTGCGCTCCACCTCGCCGCGACGCAGGCCACTGGTGGCGCTGAACTCCTCGCGTGCGTTGTTGATCGCATCCTGTGGCAGCGTATCGCTGCAGATGCGCTCGGACCCCTTGTTCCAGCAATACAGCTTCTTCGCCTTCGCCTCGCCCTTGCCGCTCTGCGCGTGCACGGGCACCGTGGCGACGGCCAGCAACAGGCCGATGGCGGTGATCGAAACAATCCTGGACATGGTGGTCAGAGCCCCCTGCTCTCAACGCGTAGGACGGGTGCCGTAGCGGGACCGATAGTCCTCCAGCGGCTGCCGGTACCCCACAAGTTCCGGATTTCCGGAGGCAAAATCAAGCAGGTCGGCCAGCGTGGCTACCGCCACCACCGGAATGCCGGCTTCCTCGGCCACGGACTGGGCCGCCGAACGGCGGTCGGTCTCCGAGGCGATCTCCTGGCGGTCCAGCGCCACCACGATCCCGGCCGGGGTGCCACCGGCGTCCTTGATGATGCCCAGGGCCTCGCGGATGGCGGTGCCGGCGGTGATCACGTCGTCCACGATCAGCACGCGCTTGCCATTCATGTCCGCGCCAATCAGGTTGCCGCCTTCACCGTGGGCCTTGGCTTCCTTGCGGTTGAAAGACAGCGGCAGGTCGCGGCCGCGCTGGGCGAACTCGCAGGCGGTCGCAGTGGCCAGCGGGATGCCCTTGTAGGCCGGGCCGAACACCACGTCGAACTTCAGCCCGGTGGCTTCCACCGCATCGGCGTAGCAGGCGGCCAGCTGGACCATGCGCGCGCCCGAATCGAAGCGGCCGGCATTGAAGAAATAGGGGCTCAGGCGGCCCGACTTGAGGGTGAACTGGCCGAAACGCAGGGCATCGGCGGTCAGGGCCAGTTGCAGGAAACGGTGGCGATGGTCGCTCATCAGGACTCTATTCAATTCATTTGGACCGCAAATCCTAATGCATGGGCGCGTTTTTCGCCCTCCAGGGCCCCGCGGCGGGCGGTCGCAGCCCTGCAGGAGGCCCCGGCCGGCACACAGCGCCGCCGCATTCCGGCACGCCGCGGCAAGGTCTTCCCGGTATGCTTTCCCGGTTACCGCTTCAGACCTGGACCCGCATGCGCATCATCAGCTTCAACGCCAACGGCATCCGTTCGGCCGCCACCAAGGGCTTCCTCGACTGGTTCCGTGCCCAGGACGCCGACGTGCTCTGCATCCAGGAGACCAAGGCCCAGGAAGACCAGCTGACCGACCCGATGTTCCGCCCGGACGGCCACCACTGCTTCTACCGCGACGCCATCACCAAGAAGGGCTACAGCGGCGTGGCCATCTACAGCAAGCGTGAGCCCGACCAGGTCATCACCTCGCTGGGCTGGGCCCCGTTCGACGACGAAGGCCGCTACATCGAGGCCCGCTACGGCAACCTCAGCGTGGTCTCCTTCTATATCCCGTCGGGCAGCTCGGGCGACCTGCGGCAGGGCTTCAAGTACGAAGTGATGGAGTGGCTGCGCCCGATCCTGGCGGAGTGGCTGGCCAGTGGCCGCGACTACGTCCTGTGCGGCGACTGGAACATCGTGCGCTCGGCGCTGGACATCAAGAACTGGAAGTCCAACCAGAAGAACTCCGGCTGCCTGCCGCCCGAGCGCGACTGGCTCAACGGCCAGTGCGTGGACACCGACCAGGCGCTGGACATCGCCGCCGGCCAGGGCTGGACCGACGCCTACCGCCTGCTGCACCCGCAGGGCGAGGACTACACCTGGTGGAGCAACCGCGGCGCGGCCCGGGCCAACAACGTCGGCTGGCGCATCGACTACCAGTTCGTCAGCCCCGGCCTGCGCGACCGCCTGCGCGCGTGCTCGATCTACCGCGATGAGCGCTTCTCCGACCATGCCCCGTTTACGGTGGACTACGCCCCATGAGTGAAGCGGCGGCGCCGGTGTCCTACAAGGGCTGGGCCGGCATCAAGCGGGCCTTTGGCACCCCCTCGGCACTGACCATGGCCTTCCTGGGTTTTGGCAGCGGCCTGCCGTTCCTGCTGATTGCCTCGCAGACCCTGTCCACCCGTCTGCGCGACGTTGGGCTGGACCTGAAGAGCATCGGCCTGATCAGCCTGGCCAGCTTCTTCTACCTGATGAAGTTCGTCTGGGCACCGTTGATCGACCGCTACGCCTTCCCGTTGGTCAGCATGCTCGGTCGCCGCCGCTCGTGGCTGCTGGCCTCGCAGATCGGCGTCACCGGCGGGCTGTTCGCACTGGCCTTCGTGCGGCCCGAGCTGGGCGTCACCCCGCTGGTGCTGTGGGTCCTGGTGGCCTCCTTCGCCGGCGCCACCCAGGACTCGGTGGTGGATGCCTACCGCATCGAAATCGCCCCGGAGAGCGCACAGGCCGCGTTGGCCGCCACGTATACGTTGGGCTACCGCATCGGCCTGATCCTTGCCGGTGCCGGTGCGCTGTATCTGGCCCAGTTCGAAGGCTGGATCGTGGCCTACCTGGCCATGGCCTCGCTGATGCTGCTGCCCATCATCACCACGCTGGTCTGCCGTGAACCGGTCCAGCCGGAAGTGCGCATCCAGCGCCGCATCGATTTCTTCGGGGCGTTCTGGCAGCCCATCACCAGCTTCTTCAGCACCAATGGTGTGGTGCTGGCGCTGGCGCTGCTGGCCTTCGTGGGGCTGTACAAGTTCCCTGACCAGGTGATCGGGGTGATGTCTGGCCCGTTCTACCTCGACTCGGGCTTTACCAAGGCCGACATCGCCACGGTCTCCAAGCTGTTCGGTGTGTGGATGGGCATTGGCGGTGCGTTCCTTGGCGGCATCGCGGTGGCCGCATTCGGTTTCCGCCGCATGCTGCTGGTCGCCGCCCTCGGTGTGGCGTTGTCCAACCTGGCGTTCCTGTTGATGGCGCACAACCCCGGCCAGCTCTGGGCGTTCTATGCGGCGCTGAGCGCGGACAACCTGTTCCAGGGCTTCGCTGGCACCGTGCTGGTGGCCTTCATGTCCTCGCTGACCGACCGCAACTTCACCGCCACCCAGTACGCACTGCTGGTGTCGCTGGCCAACCTGCCGGGCAAGTTCGTTGGCGGCGCTTCCGGCTACATCGTTGAAGCCACCTCTTACAGCGCCTTCTTCATCTTCAGCGCCACCACCGTCATCCCGACCCTGCTGCTGCTGGTCTGGCTGTGGCCGCGCATCCGCGACCGCGGTACCGACTGAACCCGCTCAGGCTGGCGCTGCCCGGCCGGTTGCCCGACGCCCCCCGCTGCGCCATGATCGACCCCGTTGTGCCGTGGGGGCGGTGCTTGCCAACGGGGGAGAACAATGGTCGATCTGCTGCTGCGGGATCTGGACCCGCTGTTGAACGAACGCATCCGGCGCGTGGCCGTCGCACGCGGCTGGACCCGCGAATACACCTGTGTGGTGCTGCTGGAGCAGGGCCTGTTCACCAGTGAACTGGAGGTCCGCAGCGGCTTCCAGAGCCCGGAAGTAGACGCCCTGGCCGACGCCATCGCCGCGCTGCAGGCCTTGCCCGACGCCCAGGGCGTGTAGAGCCGGGCTCTGCCCGGCTGCGCCACGGTCCGCAATTGCCGGGCAGAGCCCGGCACTACGATCCGTCCCCACGATTGCCGGGCAGAGCCCGGCGCTACGCCCTGTCCCGCCTTTCGCTTGGGGGCGGCCGTCGGCATCCACCGGTAGGGTCGCGCCCCAGCCGACTGCCGACCCGGGATCAACGCTCGATACCGGCATGACCCTCAAACCAAACGGGCGCTCCGGTCACGCCAGATGGATCGCCCCCAGAATCCGCGGCCCACGCGCGCCACTCACGCTCGGCAGGTTCCCCGGCAACCCGTCCAGCGTGCGCTGCGCCAACCACGCAAACCCCATCGCCTCCAGGTAATCCGGGTCCAGCCCGTGCACCGCACTGGACTCGATCACCACCCCCGGCAGCCGCGCCGCCAGCCGCCGCAGCAGCTGCGGGTTGCGCACCCCGCCGCCGCACACCAACACCCGCCGGGCGCCCGGCAGGTGCGCCAGCAGCGCATCGGCCACGGTCGCGGCGGTCAGCTCCAGCAGCGTGGCCTGCACATCGGCGGCCGCATGCTGGCCCTCGGCCATCGCCGCCTCCGCCCACGCCAGGTGGAACTGCTCGCGCCCGGTGCTCTTCGGCGGCGGCAGCGCGAACCACGGCTCGTCCAGCCACTGCGCCAGCAACGCCTCATCCACCTGCCCACTGGCCGCAAATGCGCCATCGGCATCGAACGGCACCCCGCGATGGCGCTGGCACCACGCATCCATCAGCGCATTGGCCGGGCCGGTATCAAAGCCACGCGGCACACCATCGCGCGGAATCAGGGTCAGGTTGGCAATGCCGCCCAGGTTGAGAATCGCCCGGTCTTCGTCAGCGGTACCCAGCATGGCCAAGTGGAAGGCCGGCATCAGCGGCGCGCCATGGCCCCCGGCGGCCACGTCGCGGCGGCGGAAATCGGCCACGGTGGTGATGCCGGTGGCTTCGGCAATCCGGTTGGCATCGCCCAGCTGCATCGTGAAGGCCGGGTCGGCCAGCGGCCGGTGGCGCACGGTCTGCCCGTGCGAGCCGATCGCCCGCACCTGCGCCCGGTCCACGCCGCTGAGGTCCAGCAGGGCATTGGCCGCGGCGGCAAAGGTAATCCCGATCTGCGCATCGATCCGCCCCAGCGTATCCAGCGACTCGACAGCGCCGCCTTCGCCCAGTGCAATCAGCTCGGCCCGCAGCGCCGGGTCCCACGCGTGGGTGTGGCCGAAAACGAACCGGCAGCCGCCCGCCTCGGGAAACTGCACCAGCGCGGCGTCGATGCCATCGGCGCTGGTGCCGGACATCAGGCCCAGGTAGAGCGGGGTATGCGGGTCAACGACAGCGGTCATGGCAGCACAGTCAAAACGGGGTGCGCCCAGCTTCCGCGCAACCCGTTGCCGCCGTCAATGCGCGCGTGTCCGCGCGCTGTACCGGGCGATCAGCCGCGGGTGCGCTTGGCCGGCTTGGCCACGCTGGCGGTCTGCGTCTGGGCCTGGGCGTCGGCCGGGGCGGCCTGCGGCGCCGGGCTGGCATCGGCGTAGATCAGCTTTTCCATGCCCTGGATGCGGGCCAGCGCCGGTGCGGTCTGCGCGCGGAAGGCCACCAGCTCGGCACCCTTCAGCGGCTCCGGCGGCGGCATCGTCACCGACAGCGGGTTGCGGTGCTCGCCGTTGACGCGGAATTCGTAGTGCAGGTGCGGGCCGGTCGCCATGCCGGTCGAGCCCACATAGCCGATCACCGTGCCCTGGGCCACGCGCTGCCCGGTCTTGATCGCCCCGAAGCGCGACATGTGCCCGTACAGGGTGGTGTGGCCGCGGCCGTGGTCCAGGATCACCACGTTGCCGTAACCGCGCTGGGTGCCGGCGAACTGCACACGGGCATCGCCGGCGGCCATGATCGGGGTACCGGTGCGGGCGGCGTAGTCCACGCCCTTGTGCATGCGCATCTTGCCCAGCACCGGGTGCTTGCGCGCGCCGAAGCTGGAGCTCAACCGCGCGAACGGGATCGGCATGCGGATGAAGCTCTTCTTCAGCGGCCGGCCGCTCACGTCGAAGTACTCCGACTTGCCGTTGCGATCGAAGCGGAAGCCGCTGTAGGTCTTGCCGCCCGAGGTGAAGGTGGCCGCCAGGATCTTGCTGGTGTCCACCTTCTCGCCTTCGCGCCAGGTCTCATCCAGCACCACGCTGAAGCGGTCGCCCGGCTGCAGGTCCTTGGAGAAGTCGATGTCGTACTTGAAGATCTCGTCGGTCATCGTGGCAATCGCCGACGGCGACAGCCCGGCCTTGCGCGCGGCCGCATACAGCGAACTGGTGATTTCCCCGCTGGCCACGATGCGGCGGGTGGACGACTCGCGCTTGATCACCTTCTCGGCAATCTTGCCGTCGGCCAGCGACAGCTCGACCCGGTTGTCGGCATCGCGGTCGAAGCGGATGGTGCGCAGGTCGCCGGACAGCGGCAGGTCGAAGGCGATCTCCGCGCCGGGGCGCAGCTTGGTCAGCGCCTCACGCGCGCCCGGGTGCTCGAGCACCTGGTGCATCACCGTGGCCGAAATGCCGGCCTCGTCGAAGAGGTTGCTCAGGGTCTGGCCGCGCTGCACCCGCAGCACCTGCCAGCTGTCGCCCGGCACCTGCTTCTGGCGTTCCAGCGACAGCGGCGGCAACGGCAGGGCCAGGGTGGAGTGGCCCACCGAGTAGGGCGATTCAATGGTGTGCGAGAAGCCCGGCACGATCGTGGCCACCAGGGCGCCGATGGTGGCGAACAGGCTGGCGTGCATCCAGTGCCGGCGCGTCCAGCGCTGGTTGAAGGCGGCAGGAAGGTGCTGTTTGAGCTTCCGATGCAGGGCGGTGTCGTGGAGGACGTGGAGACGTTCCTTGAAGCGCGTCTTGCGCGCGCGGCCTTGATCGGAATTGAGCATCGTCGGTCTGTTCCTGGCTGGCCCGGGAGCGCGGGCCCAAACGTCGGTAACATAGACAGGTATAAATACCGCGTCAAACCCTTGTGCCTATTGGCTTTTGTGAAGCGCTTGCGGTTAACTACTACTTAACGTCATTCATATAAATAAGGCATTGCCGGGAGCTGTCACGTGTCATCGATTGAAGAAGCCATCGCCCTGATCGGTCGCGGTGCCGACGAAGTCCTCAAGCCCGAGGAGCTTCGCCAGCGCCTGGAAAGCGGCCGCCCGCTGCGGATCAAGGCCGGTTTCGACCCCACCGCGCCGGACCTGCACCTGGGCCACACCGTGCTGCTGAACAAGCTGCGCCAGTTCCAGGACCTCGGCCACCAGGTCATCTTCCTGATCGGCGACTTCACCGGCATGATCGGCGACCCGTCGGGCAAGAACGTCACCCGCAAGCCGCTCAGCAAGGACGACGTGCTGGCCAACGCACGGACCTATGAAGACCAGGTCTTCAAGGTGCTCGACCGCGACAGGACCGAAGTGCGCTTCAATTCGGAGTGGTTCGGCAAGATGGGCGCGGCCGACATGATCCGCCTGGCCGGCCAGCACACCGTGGCGCGCATGCTTGAGCGCGACGACTTCGCCAAGCGCTATGCCGCCCAGCAGTCCATCGCCCTGCACGAGTTCCTGTACCCGCTGGTGCAGGGCTACGACTCGGTGGCGCTGGAGGCCGACGTCGAGCTTGGCGGTACCGACCAGAAGTTCAACCTGCTGATGGGCCGTGGCCTGCAGGAGCACTACGGCCAGAAGCCGCAGATCGTGCTGACCATGCCGCTGCTGGAAGGCCTGGACGGCGTGGCCAAGATGTCCAAGTCGCTCAACAACTATATTGGGATCAGCGAACCGGCCATCGACATCGTCACCAAGACCATGAAGATCGGCGACGACCTGATGTGGCGCTGGATCGAGCTGCTCTCCTTTGATATCAGCCAGGCCGAAGCCCTCAGCCTGCGCCAGCAGGTGGAGGCCGGTGGCCTGAACCCGCGTGAGGTCAAGCTGCGCCTGGCCCGCGAACTGACCACCCGGTTCCATGATGCCGCTGCGGCCGAACAGGCCATCGCCGGTTGGAACATGGCGGTGACCGGGCAGGGCGATGTGACCCTGTTGCCGCTGCAGGAAGTGGTGATCCCGGCCGAAGGCCTGCGGATCGGCGCGCTGCTCACCGCTGCCGGGCTCACCCCGAGCAACTCCGAAGCCTCCCGCAAGCTCAAAGAGCGCGCGGTGAAGGTGGATGGCGAGGTCGTGGAGGACGCCCAGCAGGTGTTCGTGCCCGGTTTCGAAGGGCTGGTGCAGGTGGGCAAGCGCAACTTTGCCCGCGTCCTGCTGGTGTCGGCCTAAGCGCCACAAGGGGTTCGGGCGGTTCCGGACCCCTATAGGATGAATGGGAGGGCGGCGGCGTGAAAAAAGTCGTCTTACCCCCTTCACAAACGACCCGGATAGGGACATACTTTCCCTCCCCCGACGCAGGGGTCGCCGCAAGGCGGCAACCGCGGAAGGAACCGGACGCCAACCACTTCGAAAGAAGGTGTTGACGGAAACGAAAAGCCTGACATAATAGGCGGCTCGCAACGACGAAAGCCTCTCGAGGCAAACGACGAAGCGGCATCGGCAACAACGTTTCGCTTCGGTGAAACGGCCTTGAAAAAAGGTGTTGACGAAGCAGATAAGCCGGTCTACAATGGGCGGCTCGCAACGACGGAAACGTCGGGGCAAACGGAAGAAGGCGCTGAGGCCGATTCCAAAGTTCTTTGACAGTATGCGCAGGTATCTTGTGAAGGCGCCTGCAGGAAGGATGTATGTCCATCTTGCAGACGTTTGATCAAGCAACATATCAATTGTTTTAAAGCAAGCGAAACGTTGCCAGCGGTCAAGCATCTGCAGCTTTAAATTTTTAGTCCTCGGACTATGCGTTTTTAAGTGAAGAGTTTGATCCTGGCTCAGAGTGAACGCTGGCGGTAGGCCTAACACATGCAAGTCGAACGGCAGCACAGTAAGAGCTTGCTCTTATGGGTGGCGAGTGGCGGACGGGTGAGGAATACATCGGAATCTACCTTTTCGTGGGGGATAACGTAGGGAAACTTACGCTAATACCGCATACGACCTTCGGGTGAAAGCAGGGGACCTTCGGGCCTTGCGCGGATAGATGAGCCGATGTCGGATTAGCTAGTTGGCGGGGTAAAGGCCCACCAAGGCGACGATCCGTAGCTGGTCTGAGAGGATGATCAGCCACACTGGAACTGAGACACGGTCCAGACTCCTACGGGAGGCAGCAGTGGGGAATATTGGACAATGGGCGCAAGCCTGATCCAGCCATACCGCGTGGGTGAAGAAGGCCTTCGGGTTGTAAAGCCCTTTTGTTGGGAAAGAAAAGCAGTCGATTAATACTCGGTTGTTCTGACGGTACCCAAAGAATAAGCACCGGCTAACTTCGTGCCAGCAGCCGCGGTAATACGAAGGGTGCAAGCGTTACTCGGAATTACTGGGCGTAAAGCGTGCGTAGGTGGTTGTTTAAGTCTGTTGTGAAAGCCCTGGGCTCAACCTGGGAATTGCAGTGGATACTGGGCGACTAGAGTGTGGTAGAGGGTAGTGGAATTCCCGGTGTAGCAGTGAAATGCGTAGAGATCGGGAGGAACATCCATGGCGAAGGCAGCTACCTGGACCAACACTGACACTGAGGCACGAAAGCGTGGGGAGCAAACAGGATTAGATACCCTGGTAGTCCACGCCCTAAACGATGCGAACTGGATGTTGGGTGCAATTTGGCACGCAGTATCGAAGCTAACGCGTTAAGTTCGCCGCCTGGGGAGTACGGTCGCAAGACTGAAACTCAAAGGAATTGACGGGGGCCCGCACAAGCGGTGGAGTATGTGGTTTAATTCGATGCAACGCGAAGAACCTTACCTGGTCTTGACATGTCGAGAACTTTCCAGAGATGGATTGGTGCCTTCGGGAACTCGAACACAGGTGCTGCATGGCTGTCGTCAGCTCGTGTCGTGAGATGTTGGGTTAAGTCCCGCAACGAGCGCAACCCTTGTCCTTAGTTGCCAGCACGTAATGGTGGGAACTCTAAGGAGACCGCCGGTGACAAACCGGAGGAAGGTGGGGATGACGTCAAGTCATCATGGCCCTTACGACCAGGGCTACACACGTACTACAATGGTAGGGACAGAGGGCTGCAAACCCGCGAGGGCAAGCCAATCCCAGAAACCCTATCTCAGTCCGGATTGGAGTCTGCAACTCGACTCCATGAAGTCGGAATCGCTAGTAATCGCAGATCAGCATTGCTGCGGTGAATACGTTCCCGGGCCTTGTACACACCGCCCGTCACACCATGGGAGTTTGTTGCACCAGAAGCAGGTAGCTTAACCTTCGGGAGGGCGCTTGCCACGGTGTGGCCGATGACTGGGGTGAAGTCGTAACAAGGTAGCCGTATCGGAAGGTGCGGCTGGATCACCTCCTTTTGAGCAAAGACAGCATCGTCCTGTCGGGCGTCTTCACAAGTAACCTGCATTCAGAGTTTCACGTCGGCCTGGCCGGCGTGGATAGTCCCGTATATGGGGCCTTAGCTCAGCTGGGAGAGCACCTGCTTTGCAAGCAGGGGGTCGTCGGTTCGATCCCGACAGGCTCCACCACACGTCACACGTTTATCGGTGTGTTCGGCAATGAGCTAAACGGACATTGGGTCTGTAGCTCAGGTGGTTAGAGCGCACCCCTGATAAGGGTGAGGTCGGTAGTTCGAGTCTACCCAGACCCACCACTCTGAATGACTAGCGCATACAAAGAATTTATTACGCATCGGCATTGTGGCCGGTACGTGTTCTTTTAAAACTTGTGACGTAGCGAGCGTTTGAGATTCTATCTTGACGTGTCGTGAGGCTAAGGCGGAAGACTTAAATGTCTTCTTATTAATTGAGTCGTTATATTTCGTATCTGGGCTTTGTACCCCCAGGTCATATATGTAACCCAAGGCAACTTGCGGTTATATGGTCAAGCGAATAAGCGCACACGGTGGATGCCTTGGCGGTCAGAGGCGATGAAGGACGTGGCAGCCTGCGAAAAGTATCGGGGAGCTGGCAACAAGCTTTGATCCGGTAATGTCCGAATGGGGAAACCCACCCGCTTGCGGGTATCCTGCAGTGAATACATAGCTGCTGGAAGCGAACCTGGTGAACTGAAATATCTAAGTAACCAGAGGAAAAGAAATCAACCGAGATTCCCTGAGTAGCGACGAGCGAACGGGGACTAGCCCTTAAGCTGGAATGGTTCTAGAAAAACAGCCTGGAACGGCTGGCCATAGAAGGTGATAGCCCTGTATTTAAAAGGGCCACTCCAGTGAAGACGAGTAGGGCGGGGCACGTGAAACCCTGTCTGAACATGGGGGGACCATCCTCCAAGGCTAAATACTACTGACCGACCGATAGTGAACCAGTACCGTGAGGGAAAGGCGAAAAGAACCCCGGAGAGGGGAGTGAAATAGATCCTGAAACCGTGTGCGTACAAGCAGTAGGAGCTCGAAAGAGTGACTGCGTACCTTTTGTATAATGGGTCAGCGACTTACTGTTCGTGGCAAGCTTAACCGTATAGGGGAGGCGAAGGGAAACCGAGTCTGATAAGGGCGCATAGTCGCGGGCAGTAGACCCGAAACCGGGTGATCTAGTCATGGCCAGGGTGAAGGTGCCGTAACAGGTACTGGAGGCCCGAACCCACGTCTGTTGCAAAAGACGGGGATGAGCTGTGATTAGGAGTGAAAAGCTAATCGAACCCGGAGATAGCTGGTTCTCCTCGAAAGCTATTTAGGTAGCGCCTCATATGTATCCTCTCGGGGGTAGAGCACTGTTATGGCTAGGGGGTCATCGCGACTTACCAAACCATTGCAAACTCCGAATACCGAGACGGACTGTATGGGAGACACACGGCGGGTGCTAACGTCCGTCGTGAAAAGGGAAACAACCCAGACCCACAGCTAAGGTCCCAAATTCACTGCTAAGTGGAAAACCATGTGGAAAGGCACAGACAGCCAGGAGGTTGGCTTAGAAGCAGCCACCCTTTAAAGAAAGCGTAATAGCTCACTGGTCGAGTCGGTCTGCGGGGAAGATTTAACGGGGCTAAGCAGTGAACCGAAGCTTGGGGTGTGCATATTTATATGTACGCGGTAGAGGAGCGTTCCGTAAGCCGTTGAAGGTGGATTGAGAAGTCTGCTGGAGGTATCGGAAGTGCGAATGCTGACATGAGTAACGATAATGCGGGTGAAAAACCCGCACGCCGAAAGCCCAAGGTTTCCTTGCGCAACGTTAATCGGCGCAGGGTGAGTCGGCCCCTAAGGCGAGGACGAAAGTCGTAGTCGATGGGAAGCAGGTTAATATTCCTGCACCTCGCGTAAGTGCGATGGAGGGACGGAGAAGGTTAGGTGTACCCGGCGTTGGTTGTCCGGGGGAAAGGAGGTAGGTTTGAATCTTTGGCAAATCCGGGATTCTTCAAGACCGAGCACCGAGACGAGCCTTTAAGGCGAAGTCACTGATACCACGCTTCCAGGAAAAGCTCCTAAGCTTCAGCTTACGCAGACCGTACCGTAAACCGACACAGGTGGGTAGGATGAGAATTCTCAGGCGCTTGAGAGAACTCGGGTGAAGGAACTAGGCAACATGGCACCGTAACTTCGGGAGAAGGTGCGCCCTTTTTGGTGGCTCATGCGAGCTATAGCTGAAGAGGGCCGCAGAAACCAGGCCGCTGCGACTGTTTATCAAAAACACAGCACTCTGCAAACACGAAAGTGGACGTATAGGGTGTGACGCCTGCCCGGTGCTGGAAGGTTAATTGATGGGGTCAGCCGCAAGGCGAAGCTCTTGATCGAAGCCCCAGTAAACGGCGGCCGTAACTATAACGGTCCTAAGGTAGCGAAATTCCTTGTCGGGTAAGTTCCGACCTGCACGAATGGCGTAACGACAGCGGCGCTGTCTCCACCCGAGACTCAGTGAAATTGAAATCGCTGTGAAGATGCAGCGTTCCCGTGGCAAGACGGAAAGACCCCGTGAACCTTTACTATAGCTTTACACTGAACGTTGAGTTCGTCTGTGTAGGATAGGTGGGAGGCTATGAAACTGTGGCGCTAGCTGCAGTGGAGCCATCCTTGAAATACCACCCTGTCGTGCTTGACGTTCTAACCTGGGTCCATAATCTGGATCGGGGACCGTGTATGGTGGGTAGTTTGACTGGGGCGGTCTCCTCCTAAAGAGTAACGGAGGAGCTCGAAGGTACGCTCAGCGCGGTCGGACATCGCGCACTGTGTGCAAAGGCATAAGCGTGCTTGACTGCAAGATCGACGGATCAAGCAGGTAGGAAACTAGGACTTAGTGATCCGGTGGTTCTGTATGGAAGGGCCATCGCTCAACGGATAAAAGGTACTCCGGGGATAACAGGCTGATACCGCCCAAGAGTTCATATCGACGGCGGTGTTTGGCACCTCGATGTCGGCTCATCACATCCTGGGGCTGTAGTCGGTCCCAAGGGTATGGCTGTTCGCCATTTAAAGTGGTACGCGAGCTGGGTTCAGAACGTCGTGAGACAGTTCGGTCCCTATCTGCCATGGGCGTTGGAGATTTGAGAGGGGCTGCTCCTAGTACGAGAGGACCGGAGTGGACGAACCTCTGGTGTTCCGGTTGTCACGCCAGTGGCATTGCCGGGTAGCTATGTTCGGAAGCGATAACCGCTGAAAGCATCTAAGCGGGAAGCGCGCCTCAAGATGAGATCTCCCGGGGCACAAGCCCCCTGAAGGAACCATATAGACTATGTGGTTGATAGGTCAGGTGTGTAAGTACAGCAATGTATTGAGCTAACTGATACTAATGATCCGTGTGGCTTGACCATATAACCTCAAGTTGCCTTGGCCGACATGACATGTCGATAGATCCCAAGTGCACGCTACGTCACAAGACCAAACGAGAGGCAGGCGCTCAGGCGCGTCTCTTTGTAAAGCCGGCACACTCGTGCCCGCTCTCTGCAAAGACACGCTCTGCGGCGACACTCCAAAAGCCTCCCTGGTGAAATTAGCGCTGTGGAACCACCCGATCCCATCCCGAACTCGGAAGTGAAACGCAGCTGCGCCGATGGTAGTGTGGCTCAAGCCATGCGAGAGTAGGTCATCGCCAGGGTTTATACCCCGAAAACCCCGTTGCTTACGCAACGGGGTTTTCTTTTTTGCAGGCACCCGGTTTTCGAAGGTGTCAGTTTTCTCGGAAGAGACCCATGCCGAGCTGGCGCAACGCGCTGCTCCAACCGTCTCCCTGGTGAAATTAGCGCTGTGGAACCACCCGATCCCATCCCGAACTCGGAAGTGAAACGCAGCTGCGCCGATGGTAGTGTGGCTCAAGCCATGCGAGAGTAGGTCATCGCCAGGGTTTATACCCAAAACCCCGCTGCTCACGCAGCGGGGTTTTTTCTTTGTGCGCTTCCGGACGCGCGTAGAGCCGACCGTTGGTCGGCTGCACGCCGCACCGGCATTGCGGCGCACCACGTGGAGCCGACCAACGGTCGGCTCTACCCGAGGGTGATGCGCACGAATGCGTCTGCCGGAAAATGCGCGGCGTTGCCGACGCTTCGCGGATCTCGCTGGAAGACACACGTGAAGCTGACGCCGGCATTGCCTGTGTTGCATTGGCGCATGGACGCCTGATGCCGCGCGCCTGACATCGCTGGCGTTTCGCCGATCACGGTCATGCCATCACCGGGCGCGGTAGCGACAACGGCGGTCGATCAGGATGCGACCCCATCCGGTCACACTTCCGACGCTCCATTGGCGACATCCACCCATAAAAAAACGGCGCCCCGTAGGGCGCCGTTTCTGGTTCAAGCACTGACTGAGGCTTACTTGTTGCCCGGTGCCCGTGCCGGCGCACCTGCCGCCCCAGCCTTCGGCGCCATCATCGCGTCGCGAGCCGCCTTGAACGGGTTGCCCTCGTACCAGTTCGGCCAACGGTCGCCGCCGGCCAGTTCCTTGCCTACGCCGTACAGCAGCTGCAGGTCTTCCACCGTGCCGTCCAGCTTCCAGGTGGCCGCGTCGAACTCATCCTTCGGCCCGTGATAGCGGTCGCGGCCGTAGGCCTCGGCGGCCTTGCGGCCGGCCTCGACGCCACCGTCGCGCAGGTCTTCGCCGCCGTCGGCATACAGGGCCGGCACGCCGGCCTTGGCGAAGTTGAAGTGGTCCGAACGGAAGTAGAAGCCGCTCTGCACCGCGGTCTCGCCGTGCAGGGTGCGGCCCTGGTTGGCGGCCAGCGGCTTGAGGATGTCTTCCAGCTCCGAGCTGCCGAAGCCGGTCACCGTGAGATCCTTGGCACGGCCAGCCACCGACATCGCGTCGATGTTGATCACCCCGGCAATCTTGTCCAGCGGGAAGGTCGGGTGGCTCACGTAGTACTTGGAGCCCAGCAGGCCCGACTCCTCCAGCGTCACCGCCAGGAACACCACCGAACGCTCCGGCGGCGGCTGCTGGTGTGCCATCGCATCGGCCACTTCCAGGATGCCGGCCACGCCGGTGGCGTTGTCTACCGCACCGTTGTAGATGTTGTCGCCCTGCTCACCCTCGTGCTTGCCCAGGTGGTCCCAATGGGCCATGTACAGCACCGCTTCGTCGGCCCGCTTGCTGCCCGGCAGCACGCCAACCACGTTGCGCGACTTCTTCTCGGCGATGGTGCTCTTCAGGTCGAAGGACACCTTGGCCTTCAGCGACACCGGCTTGAAGCCGCGCTTGCTGGCGTCCTTGTAGGCCTTGTCCAGATCCAGACCGGCATCGGCGAACAGCTGGCGGGCCGCTTCTGCACTCAACCAGCCCTGTGCGGGGATGCGGGCTTCCGGGTCATCCTTGGCCGGCAGGTCGTACTGCGGGCCGGCCCAGGAGTTCTTCACCACGTCCCAGCCGTAGGAAGCACCGGCGGTGTCGTGCACGATCAGCGCCGCGGCGGCGCCCTTGCGGGCGGCTTCTTCGAACTTGTAGGTCCAGCGCCCGTAATAGGTCATGCGCTTGCCGTCGAACAGCTTGGCATCGTCGACGTGGAAGCCCGGGTCGTTGACGAACATCACCACCGTCTTGCCCTTCCAGTCCTGCCCGGCGTAGTCGTTCCACTTCTGCTCCGGCGCATCCACGCCGTAGCCGACGAACACCAGCTCACTGTTCTCGACCTTCACTTCGGGCTGGCCGCTGCGGGTGCCGATCACCATGTCGGTGCCGAACTTCAGGTCGCGCTGCTTGCCCGCCTGGTCCAGCTTCAGCACCGTCGATTCGTCGGCGCTGGTTTCGGTCATGGCCACGTCCTGGAACCAGCTGTCGCCGTTGCCCGGCTGCAGGCCGATGCGCTGCATCTGGTCGCGGATGTAGTTGACGGTCAGTTCTTCGCCCTTGCTGCCGGGGGCACGCCCCTCGAACGCGTCGGAGGAGAGGGTTTTGACCAGCTCGCCGAAATCGGCGGCGTTGATGTCGGGCGAGAACGCGTGGCCAGTGGCGGCCACCGGCGCCGGCGCGGCGGCCGTGTCGACAGGTGCGGTGGCTTCGCCCTTGCACGCGGTCAACGCGGCGGTGGCAGCAAGGCACAACAGAAGTTTGCAGGGCATCATCGATTCCTGGGTACAAGGGGCCGGTGCCGACAGGCACCGGAAGAGGGTATCAATCCTGGGGCGCGGCGTCGGTATCGAACGTCTGCGGCTGGGCGCCGCTGACCGGGCCGATGTGCGCGCTGCGGTGGACATACAGGGTGACGTCACGGTCGAACTGCAGGCTGCCGCTGACACTGGCATTGGGGCCGACGATCACGCGGGGTTTGCGGTTGCCGGTCAACGACAGGCTGAAGTTGGGCTTCTTGACCCGGATGCCGCCCTGGACCTCCGAGCCGACGCCGACGGTGATGTCGCCGTTGACCGTTTCGATGTTGCCGTTCAAGCGCGTCTCCACCAGCCCGATGCCGCCGTTGACGGTTTCCATGTTGCCTTCCACCACGCTGCCACGGTCGACGAAGATGCTGCCGTTCACCGTTTCCACGTTGCCGGCGGCGACCACGTCGCGCCCGATCCGCACGTTGCCGTTGACGGTGGACACGCCGGTGGTGCGGGCGCGGTCGTCGATCCGGATGCTGCCGTTGACGGTCTCGATCTCGCGGGTGACCACGCCCTCTTCGACCGTCACACCGCCATTGACGGTCTCCAGGTCGCCGTAGGTCTGGCCGGCCGACGCGCGGATGCTGCCGTTGACCTTGCTGATGTCTTCGCTGGCGAAGGCAGGTGCGCACGGCAGCACCAGGGCCAACAGCAGCGCGAGTGGAATATGTTTCATGGTGACCTCATGTCCGGTGTGCGGCTGGCAGGCCGCCTGTTGGGATGTCACCATGCATCGCTACAATCCGCATCTGCCTGAAGTCACTGGAAAGCCCTTGCGCCACAACGCTTTGTCCTCACGCCGGAATAACAAACCGACGCCCTGTCGCCGCGGGGGTGTCGTCCTGCGCGCGTGGGCGCATGGGCTGGTGCTGGCGCTGTCGGTCCTGGCAATGGGGCCGGTGTCGGCACAGAGTTCAAAGGAAGCCGAGCGCAAGCTGCAGAAGCTGCGGTCGGAGTTGAAGGGCGTGGCGCAGGAGCGCCGCACGCTGGAAGGCCAGCGCGGCCAGGCCTCGCGCCAGTTGCGCGACGCCGACGAGAAAGTGGCCCGAACCGGCCGCGTGCTGGCCCAGACCGAAACCGCCCTGCAGCGCGAAACCCGCGCCATGGAAGAGCTGCAGCGCAAGCGCAGCGACCTGCAGGCCGGCATGACCAAGCAGCGCGAAGAACTGGCCTCGCTGCTGCGGTCGGCCTACCGCATCGGCAACAACGCGCCGTTGAAGCTGCTGCTGTCGCAGGACCGCGTGGCCGACGCCAACCGCAGCCTGGCCTACCACCGCTACCTGCAGCGCGAGCGTGCCCGCCGCATCCAGCTGCTCACCCACGATCTGGCCGAACTGCAGGCCGTGGAAGCGCAGATCGTCGAACGCCGGCAGGCGCTGGAAGGCACCCGCCAGCAGCAGAAGCAGCAGGTGGCGACCCTGGCCGACGACCGCCGCAACCGCGCGGCCACCGTGGCCAGCCTGGACGAGCGCTACAAGGACCGCAGCGAGCGCGAAAAGGCGCTGGGCCAGGATGCCAAGGCGCTGGAAACGCTGCTGGCCAACCTGCGTGCCGCCGCTGCCCGTGCCGAGGCCGAGCGCCGGGCGGCTGCCCGCCGCGCGGCTGCCGAAAAGGCCGCCGCCGAGAAAGCGGAGAAGGCCGCTGCCGCCAACGGCACCCGCCCACCGCCGCGACCGGGCAAGACCCCGCCGGCAGTGGCCTCGGCGCCGCCGCCCAAGGTGGGCGGGCTGGGCTGGCCGTTGTCGGGCAACCTGCTGGCGCGCTATGGCGGCAAGCTGCCCGATGGCCGTACCAGCAGCGGCGTGCTGATCGGTGCCGCGGCCGGCAGCACGGTCACCGCCGTGGCCGATGGCACCGTGGTGTTCTCCGACTGGATGACCGGCTACGGCATGATCCTGATCGTCGACCACGGCAATGGCTACATGAGCCTGTACGCACACAACGACACCCTGCTGCGTGATGCCGGCGCCACGGTCAAAAAGGGCGATGCGGTGGCCAAAGTCGGCAACTCCGGTGGGCAGGGCGTGACCGCGCTGTACTTCGAGCTGCGCCGCAACGGCCAGCCGGTGGATCCGGGCAGCTGGCTGCAGCGTCGCTGACAGCCAGCCCAACGGCAGGCGCCTGTCGCACACCGGGTTCAACGGGAATTTATCGTCGCTTCGCGCATAATCGGGCGACGCACCTGGTGCGTGTTTTCCGTCCCCCGCCGACCTGGAGTGCTTCATGCGCGTAGCCCGTACCGCCACCTTGCTGCTGGCCCTGTTGCCCGCCGTGTCATGGGCGCAGCAGACCCGCGAGGCCGCCAGCAGTACCAGCGACGCAGCCAGCAACGAAGAAGCGGTGACATCGCGGGTGCCGCTGGAAGAGATCCGGCGCTATGTGGCGGTCTACAACGCGGTACGCGCCGCCTATGTGGACCCGGTGGACGACAAGAAGCTGATGCAGTCGGCCATCCGTGGCCTGTTGCTGGACCTGGACCCGCACAGCACCTATTTCGACAAGGAAGACGCCGAGGCCTTCGATGAGCAGGCCACCGGCGCCTACGACGGCATCGGCGTGGAGCTGCAGCAGCAGCCCGACAACAGCAGCCTGAAGGTGATCTCGCCCATCGACGACACCCCGGCCGCCAAGGCCGGCATCCTCGCCGGCGACCTGATCATCGCCATCGACGGCAAGCCGATCAGCGCCATCGAAGCCACCGAACCGCTGCGCGGCAAGGCGGGCAGCAAGGTGGTCCTCACCCTGGTGCGCGAGGGCAAGCCCAAGCCGTTCGATGTCACCGTGACCCGCCAGACCATCCGCGTGACCAGCGTGCGCAGTCGCATGCTGGAACCGGGCTACGGGTACATCCGCCTGAGCACGTTCCAGGCCGACACCGGTGCCGATTTCCAGAAGCACGTGGGCCAGTTGCAGCAGCAGGCGGGCGGCAAGCTCAAGGGCCTGGTGCTGGACCTGCGCAGCAACCCCGGCGGCCTGCTCACCGCAGCGGTGCAGGTGGCCGATGACCTGCTTGAGAAGGGCAACATCGTGAGCACGCGCGGCCGCATCTCGATCAGCGATGCCCGCTTCGACGCCACCCCGGGCGACCTGCTCAAGGGCGCGCCGGTGGTGGTGCTCGCCGACGCAGGCTCTGCCAGCGCCTCCGAAGTGCTGGCCGGTGCGCTGCGCGACAACGGCCGCGCCCGCGTGGTGGGCAGCCGCACCTTCGGCAAGGGCTCGGTGCAGACCGTGTTGCCGCTGGACAACGGCGATTCGGTCAAGCTCACCACCGCGCGTTACTTCACCCCCAGTGGCAAGTCGATCCAGGCCACCGGCATCGTGCCCGACGTGGTGCTGCAGCCGGAAAAGCGCGAGGGTGAGGACGACCTGCCGGCCAGCCTGGCCGACTACAGCGAAGCGACCCTGCCGGGCCACCTGCGTGGTGACGAGGAGGGCAGCGAAGGCTACAAGGCCGGCGACGTGCTGCCTGGCGATGGCCCGATCAACGATGCGCTGGCCGAGTTGAAGCAGCCCGGTTCGGTAGTGGCCAAGCAGAAGGAGGACGCCGCCAAGGCAGCGGCGCAGAAGAAGCCGGATGAGAAGAAGCCGGCAGAAGCGAAGCCGGAAGCGAAGCCCGAATCGAAGCCTGCGGACGTGCCGACCAAACCCTGATCGGTAGTGCCGGCCGCTGGCCGGCTCTGCAGTCATCCAACCGTACGAGGAGCCGGCCAGCGGCCGGCACTACCGAATGGATTCAGGCGTGCGAGGAGCCGGCCAGCGGCCGGCACTACCGGTGCGGTGGGCTTAGAAGCCGTGCCGCTTGCGCAGCCGCCGCGCGATCGCCGCGCGCACGTACACGCCATAGCCCAGTCCAAACGCGAAGCCGGCGATGTGCGCCCACCAGGCCACCATGCCGAAGCTCGGCCCGATGTAGGCAAACACGACCTGCAGCGCCGCCCAGACCCCGATCAGCAGGTACGCCGGGGCGCGCACGAATTCCAGGAACAGGCCCAGCGGGATCACCACACCCAGCCGCGCGCCGGGGAACAGGGCCAGGTAGGCCCCGATCAACGCCGACACCGCGCCGCTGGCACCGATGATGATCTGGTCCGGGCTGCCCATGGTGTAGATCGCGGTCAGGTTGGAAATTGCCCCGCCCACCAGGAACAGCAGCATCAGCCGCCACGGCCCCAGCACGCGCTCGGCCGGCAGCCCGAAGATCAGCAGGAACACCAGGTTGCCCAGCAGGTGCGACCAGTCGGCATGCAGGAACAGGGCGGTGAACAAGCGCAACACGCTGCCGTCCTGCAGGGTGGCCCACCAGTCAAGCGGGCGGGTCAGCCCGGTCGACAGCGCGCCCCAGTCCAGCCACAGGCTGCGCCGGGCGTCCCCCGGCCGCGAGATCGACCACAGGAACGCCACCCACAGCGCCGCGAACAGCAGCGGGGTAGCCCAGCGGAAGGCAGACTTCTTGCGGGAAGGGATCGACACGAACATGGGTGCGCTAGCCTAGCGCGGTGGCGCTTCGGACGGGGGATTGACGGGTTCAGCCTGAATAGCCACCAGGGCGACGCCCGTTATTGTTTCATTAACCGGTCTGGGTATACTCCAATACGGCGTCGTATGTCGGGAGGGGAATCCGGCGCGTTGTTCCCGCCCCAGGGCAGGGAAGAGCGCAGGCGCGCGTTGCCCAACATCACCGCAATTCCGGAGAGAACCAAACATGCATACCGCTTCCTCGCTTGCCCGCGTCACCGCCCTGGCCGTCGGCATCGCCGGCGCCCTGGCCGCTGGCCACGTCCACGCCGCCGCCTTCCAGCTGAAGGAAAACAGCGCCAAGGGTCTTGGCCGCGCCTTCGCCGGTTCGGGCAGCGCCCAGGGCGACGCCTCGATCATCGCCGTCAACCCGGCCGGCATGCGCCAGTTGGAAGGCATGCAGATCCAGGGTGACCTGAGCGCCATCAGCTTCTCGGCCGATTTCAAGGGCAGCGGCCGCAACGCCGGCCCGACCGGTGCCGGCACCGGCACCCCGATCTCGGGCGGTGACGGCGGCGACGCCGGCATGATCGCCCCGGTCCCGGCCGCTTACTTCCACATGCCGATCGGCGAAAAGGCCCACTTCGGCGTCTCGCTGACCGCCCCGTTCGGCTTCAAGACCGAATACGACAGCAACTGGGTCGGCCGTTACAGCGGCATCAAGACCGACCTGAAGGCCATCGACCTGGGCTTCGCCGCGTCCTATGACGTCAACCCGTACGTGTCCTTCGGCGCGTCGGTGTTCGTTGAACACCTGACCATCGAACTGACCAATGCCATCGACTACGGCGCACTGGTCAGCCAGCTGCGCGTGCCGACCTTCGCGCCGGGCTCCGATGACGGCACCCTGAAGGTCGAAGGCGACAACAACGCCGTCGGCTGGACCGTGGGCGGCCTGTTCAGCCCGGACGAGAACACCCACATCGGTATCAGCTACCGGTCGAAGGTGGAACACAAGATCACCAACGGTGAAGCCACCTTCGAGGGTGGTGAGCGTGCCCGTGCCATCCTGGCTCGCCCGAACGTGCGTCCGGGCTGGTTCGTGGACACCAGCGGTCGCGCCACGGTCACCATGCCGGCCTCGGCGACCTTCAGTGTCACCCACAACGTCAATGACCGCTGGACCGTCATGGGCGATGTGACCCGCACCGCGTGGTCGACCTCGTTCGACAAGGTGACCATCGATTACGCCTCCAACCAGGCCGACTCGAACCTCAACTTCGCCTACCGCGACACCACCTTCGTGTCGCTGGGTACGGACTTCAAGCTGAGCGACACCGTCACCCTGCGCGGCGGCGTGGCATACGACCAGACCCCGACCACCGACGCGCACCGTGACGTCCGCGTGCCGGACACCACCCGCAAGTGGCTGTCGCTGGGCGTGGGCTGGACCCCGTCGGCCAACATGGAATACAACTTCGGTTACACCCACCTGTTCACCAAGGATCCGAGCGTCAACACGACCGCGGAAACCGGTAACAAGCTGGTGGGCAAGTACGATGTGGGCGGCGACGTGATTGCCGCGTCGTTCAACTACAAGTTCTGATCGCCGTAGCAGTACTGCGTGTCTGAATGCAGAAAGCCCCGCGAAAGCGGGGCTTTTTGTTTGCCCGTCGCGCGGCGATGCCAGGCGGTGATGCACGGGCGTAACTCAGCCATCGGCAGTCGATCGGCATGCGCCGCTACCAGTGGAACGTGGAAGATCCGGTGGGCTGTGGATGCAGGGGCGATCAGCGACTCAGCAGATCGGCGAGCGGCCCGCCGCATAACGCATGCCCTGCCGCAGCTGCGCCAGGAAATGCGGGTTGCGGTACACCGCTTCGTCATGCCCCAGGCCGGTGTACCAGCTGCGCCCGCCGCCGAAACGATGGCACCAGGTGATGGGATGGTCTGCGCCCATGCTGCCGCCGTCGTAGCGCCGCTCGTCCACGGTAGCCACCACCTGCACGCGCCCGCGGGGATTCTCGCGGTAGTTGTAGAGCTCGTCGCGGATCGGCCACGGCGTGCCGTGCGCGCGGCCATCGCGCTCGGGCTGCACCTGCGTGTCCTGCAGGCCGGGCGGGTGCGCCTTGAACCATGCGCCCACCAGCTGGCCATACCACGGCCAGCCGTACTCGGTGTCGGCGGCCGCATGCACGCCGACAAAGCCGCCGCCGTGGCCGATGAAGCCTTCCAGCGCGGCCTGCTGGTTGGCGTCGAGCACATCGCCGGTGGTGCTGGCGAACACCACCACGCGGTAGCGCGCGAGGTTGGCGGCTGTGAACGCACCGGGGTCTTCGCTGTGGTCGGCGACCATGCGCTCGCCGGTGGCCAGCGTCTGCAGCGTGGCCACGGCCGTCGGGATGGAGTCGTGCCGGAACCCGGCGGTATGGGTGAACACCAGCACCCGCTCGGGCGGCGCAACGGTGGCGTGCGAAGTGCCGGGCAGGAGCACGGGAAGCAGCAGGAGTGTCCGGAGGAGGGCGCGCATGGGCGGATGATGGCACAGCGGCAAGGCACCGGCGGGAAGGCGTGCAGCCACCAGTGGGAGCGGTGCGGGATGGCGTGCAGCCACCCATGGATGGGTCTTCCGGGCGGTGCGGGATGGCGTGCAGCCACCCATGGGGTGGCTCTACCTCCTGCGGGGCACGCGAAAAAAAAGCCCCGCGTTTGCGGGGCTTTTCAGTGCTGCCTTGTGCCGTGGATCAGTCGCCCAGGGTCAGCAGCGAGGCGTTGCCACCGGCGGCCGTGGTGTTCACGGTGACGGTCTTTTCGGTGGCAAAGCGCAGCAGGTAGTGCGGGCCGCCGGCCTTGGGGCCGGTGCCGGACAGGCCCTGGCCGCCGAACGGCTGCACGCCGACCACCGCGCCGATCTGGTTGCGGTTGACGTACACGTTGCCCACGTTGATGCGCGAGGAAATGCGGTCCACGGTTTCATCAATGCGCGAATGCACGCCCAGGGTGAGGCCGTAGCCGGTGGCGTTGATCTGGTCGATCACCGCATCCAGCTGGTCGCCCTTCCAACGGATCACGTGAAGCACCGGCCCGAAGACTTCCTTGTGCAGCTGGTCCAGGTTCTTCAGTTCGTACGCACGCGGCGCGAAGAAGGTGCCATGTGCGGCGGCTTCGTCGAGTTCGGCCGCGGCGATCAGGCGCGCTTCCTTCTCCATGCGCACCGCGTGGTCCTGCAGGATCTGCAGCGCGTCGGCGTCGATCACCGGGCCCACGTCGGTCGACAGCAGGCCCGGGTCGCCGACCTTCAGTTCGGCCATCGCACCGGACAGCATGGTCATCACCTTGTCGGCGATGTCGTCCTGCACGAACAGCACGCGCGCGGCCGAGCAGCGCTGGCCGGCCGAGGTGAACGCCGAACCGATGGCGTCCTTGACCAGCTGTTCCGGCAGCGCCGAGGAGTCGGCGATGAAGGCGTTCTGGCCGCCGGTTTCGGCGATCAGCACGCCAATGGCGGCATCGCGTGCGGCCATCGCGCGGTTGATCGCGCGGGCGGTGTCGGTGGAGCCGGTGAAGGCCACGCCGGCCACGCGCGGGTCGGCGGTGAGCGCGGCACCGACGGTGGCGCCGTCGCCCGGCAGGAACTGCACCACGCCTTCGGGCACGCCGGCGTCTAGCAGCAGCTTCACTGCGTAGTAGCCGATCAGGTTGGTCTGTTCGGCCGGCTTGGCGATCACGCTGTTGCCGGCGGCAAGCGCGGCGGCCACCTGGCCCAGGAAGATCGCCAGCGGGAAGTTCCACGGGCTGATGCAGACGAACACGCCGCGGCCATGCAGCTGCAGTTCGTTGGATTCACCGGTGGGGCTGGGCAGCTTTTCGGCGTGGCCGAACTGCTCGCGCGCCTGCTTGGCGTAGTAGCGCAGGAAGTCGACCGCTTCGCGCACTTCGGCGATGCCGTCGGGCAGGCTCTTGCCGGCTTCCTTGACGCACAGCGCCATGAACTCGGGCATGCGCGCTTCCAGCTGGTCGGCGGCGTGTTCCAGGATCGCCGCGCGGCTGGCGGCCGGGGTGCGGTTCCAGGCCGGCTGCGCGGCCACGGCATTGGCCAGCGCCTTCTCGACGGTGGCGCTGTCGGCCGGCTGCCACTGGCCCACCACCTGGCGCGTGTCGGCCGGGTTGGTCACGTTCAACAGCGCGCCGGTCGGGGTGGCGCCGGGCACCAGCGGCGCGGCCTTCCACGGCTTCACGGCGGCGTTGAGCTGCTCGGCCAGCGCGCGCAGGTCGTTGTCGTTGGCAAGATTGACGCCCATGGAATTGGTCCTGTCATGGTTCTGGCTGCGCAGCAGGTCGACCGGCAGCGGGATTTTCGGGTGGGGAATGGACGCGAACGAGGACACCGCCTCGACCGGATCGCGGATCAGGTCGTCGATGGCCACCGCGTCGTCGGTGATGCGGTTGACGAAGCTGGAGTTGGCGCCGTTTTCCAGCAGGCGGCGCACCAGGTACGGCAGCAGGTCTTCGTGCGAACCGACCGGTGCGTACACGCGGCACGGCACGTTCAACCGATTGGCCGGCACCACTTCGGCGTACAGGTCATCGCCCATGCCGTGCAGCTTCTGGTGCTCGTACTGGCCCCCCTTGGCGATCGCCTTCACCGCGGCAATGGTGTGCGCGTTGTGGGTGGCGAACATCGGGTACAGCGCATCGGCATGCGAGAACAACCGCTTGGTGCACGCCAGGTAGGACACGTCGGTGTTCTGCTTGCGGGTGAACACCGGGTAGGCCGGCAGGCCGTCGATCTGCGCGCGCTTGATTTCCGCATCCCAGTACGCGCCCTTGACCAGGCGCACCTGCAGGCGGCGACCGATGCGACGGGCCAGGTCGGCCAGGTAGTCGATCGTGTACGGGGTGCGCTTCTGGTAGGCCTGCACGACCACGCCGAAGCCTTCCCAGCCGCTCAGCGACGCATCGCTGACCACCGCTTCGATGATGTCCAGCGACAGCTCCAGGCGGTCGGTTTCCTCGGCATCCACGGTGCAGCCGATGCCGTAGGACTTGGCCAGCTGCGCCAGTTCCAGCACGCCCGGGACCAGGTCGGCCATCACACGCGCGCGCTTGGCATGCTCGTAGCGCGGGTACAGCGCCGACAGCTTGATCGAGATGCCCGGGGCCGCGTTGACGTCGCCGTCCGGGCGGCCGCCACGGGCCTTGTGGTCGCCACCGATGGAGTGGATCGCGCGGCGGTAGTCTTCCAGGTAGCGCTTGGCGTCCTTCATGGTCAGCGCGCCTTCGCCGAGCATGTCGAACGAATAGCGGTAGCTGGCGTTGTCGCCCTTGTGCGAGCGCGACAGCGCCTCGTCGATGGTGCGGCCCATGACGAACTGGTGGCCCATGATCTTCATTGCCTGGCGCACGGCCAGGCGGATCACCGGCTCACCCACGCGGCCGATCAGGCGCGCGAACGCACCCGGCACGTCGGCGCGGGTGGCGTCGTTGATCTGCACCAGGCGGCCGGTCAGCATCAGGCCCCAGGTGGAGGCGTTGACCAGCACCGAGTCGCTGCCGCCCATGTGCTTCTTCCAGTCGGCATCGCCCAGCTTGTCGCGGATCAGCTTGTCGGCGGTGTCCTGGTCGGGAATGCGCAGCAGCGCCTCGGCCACGCACATCAGCAACACGCCCTCCTCGCTGCCCAGGTCGTACTGGCGCATGAAGGCTTCGATCGCGCCCTGGTCCTGGGCACGCACGCGCACGCGCTTGACCAGGTCGGCGGCGGTGGCCTGCACCTGCGCCTGTTCGTCGGCCGGCAGGCGCGCCTGCGCCAACAGCTCGCGCACGTGGCTGGCCTCGTCCTTCATCCAGGCATCGGTGATGGCCTGGCGGAACGCAGGGGGAGGCGTGCGCAGCTCAGGCGACAGCAGCGGCGGACGGAGAGCGCCGGACGGGGCCGGGGCAGGAATCGGTGCGGAAGGTGCGGTCATGCCGGTTGGCTCGTGGAGAACTTGACCATTTTAATCGTTTTTTGGCGCTTGGAAGCACTTTCACGACGCTGCCGGATCACACCCATAGCCTTTCATACAAAGGGATTCGGCGGGAACGGGGCAGCCTGTGAATAGTGTGCTGATTTCGTCAAAAGTACCGCCGGACCTCATGCTGTGTTGCACCATTCCTGAAAATGTGAATGGACCCTTGCTACTGTCGCGAGTGCAGGGCTACCATCGAGACGTTTCCTGCAGCAGGAATTGCGTCCCCCACAGGCGCTCCATGCCCCCGCTGTTCGTCCTGCTGTTTGCTGTGTTGAAGGTCCCGGAGCGCGAGGTCATCCCCGCCGCCGGGTAGTTGCCGGAGTGCGTCACCCGCCTGAATGGGCACGGTGCCGCGCCGGTGGCGAGAAGGACCGCTCGGGGCCAATCCACCGGCCCGGAAAACCAGAAGGCTTGCTCGCGGCCCGCAATGGCTGCAACCGACGACGCTAAGGGTCTAGGCAATGAAGCAACGCAGAAAGTGGGGCAGGACGTTCGCAACAGCAACAATGAGCGGGGCAGCACTGCTGGCGCCCGCATTGGCGTGGGCCCAGGCGGCCGACCCCAAACCGTGGCAGTTGAACATGGGCAAGGGGGTGACCCAGAGCGCGCGGTTGGCGTGGGAATCCAACCTGTTCTCGCTGTGGGTGTGCACCGTGATCGGCGTGATCGTGTTCGGCGCGATGTTCTACGCCATGTTCAAGTTCCGCAAATCCAAGGGCGCGGTCGCGGCCACCTTCAGCCACAACACCAAGGCCGAGGTCATCTGGACGGTGATCCCGGTGATCATCCTGGTGGTAATGGCCTGGCCGGCCACGGCCAACCTGATCAAGTTCTACGACACCCGCGATTCGGAAATGACCGTGAAGGTCACCGGCTACCAGTGGATGTGGAAGTACGAATACCTCGGTGAGGACGTCACCTTCACCAGCCGCCTGGACCGCGAGTCCGACCGCGTGCGGCAGAGCGGCACGGTGCCCACGCTGGCATCGCACCCGCACTACCTGCTGGAAGTGGACAACCGGCTGGTGCTGCCGGTGGATACCAAGGTGCGCTTCGTGATCACCTCCGACGACGTCATCCACGCCTGGTGGGTGCCGGCGCTGGGCTGGAAGCAGGATGCCATTCCCGGCTTCATCAACGAGGCCTGGACCAACATCGAGACGCCCGGCGTCTACCGCGGCCAGTGCGCCGAGCTGTGCGGCAAGGACCATGGCTTCATGCCCATCGTGGTGGAAGCGGTGTCCAAGGAGGACTTCCAGAAATGGCTGGCCTCACGCAAGCCCGCACAGGCACCGGCACCTGCGCCGGCAGCGACGCCTGCAGCACCGGCACCCGCCGATGCCGCGCCTGCCGCCACGCCGGAAGCAACGCCGCCGCCGGCACCGGCAGCAGCGGGCAGCAACGCCTGAAATCGAGCTGCGCCTGCCACCCGGCAGGCGTGGGTACCACCGGATCCAGTGAGGTGTAGTTGCGATGGCGCATTCCGCAGTTGACCACGATGGGCACCACGGGCATCAGCAGAGCTTCGTGGAGCGTTGGTTGTTCTCGACCAACCACAAGGACATCGGCACGCTCTACCTGCTTTTCAGCTTCATCATGTTCATCATCGGCGCGGCCATGAGCGTGGTCATCCGCGCCGAGCTGATGCAACCGGGCCTGCAGTTCGTCAAGCCCGAGTTCTTCAACCAGATGACCACCGTGCACGCCCTGGTGATGATCTTCGGCGGCGTGATGCCGGCCTTCGTCGGCCTGGCCAACTGGATGATCCCGCTGCAGATCGGCGCGCCGGACATGGCGCTGCCGCGCATGAACAACTGGTCGTTCTGGCTGCTGCCGGTGGCCTTCAGTTTGCTCCTGGTCACCCTGTTCCTGCCCGGTGGCGCGCCTGCCGGTGGCTGGACGCTGTACCCGCCGCTGTCGCTGCAGGGTGGCTACAACGTGGCCTTCAGCGTGTTCGCCATCCACGTGGCCGGCATCAGTTCGATCATGGGCGCGATCAACATCATCGCCACCGTGCTCAACATGCGCGCGCCCGGCATCGACCTGCTGAAAATGCCGATCTTCTGCTGGGCCTGGCTGATCACCGCCTTCCTGCTGATCGCGGTGATGCCGGTGCTGGCCGGTGCGGTAACCATGCTGCTCACCGACAAGTTCTTCGGCACCAGCTTCTTCAACGCGGCCGGCGGCGGCGACCCGGTGATGTTCCAGCACATCTTCTGGTTCTTCGGGCACCCGGAGGTGTACATCATGATCCTGCCGGCGTTCGGCGTGGTCAGTGAAATCATCCCCACCTTCAGCCGCAAGCCGCTGTTCGGCTACCAGGCCATGGTCTACGCGGTGGCGGCGATTGCCTTCCTGTCGTTCATCGTCTGGGCCCACCACATGTTCACCGTGGGCATGCCGCTGGGCGGCGAAATCTACTTCATGTTCGCCACCATGCTGATCTCCATCCCGACCGGGGTGAAGGTATTCAACTGGGTGAGCACCATGTGGCGCGGTTCGCTCACGTTTGAAGCCCCGATGCTGTGGGCGGTGGCCTTCGTGATCCTGTTCACCATCGGCGGCTTCTCCGGCCTGATGCTGGCGATTGTGGTGGCCGACTTCCAGTACCACGACACCTACTTCGTGGTGGCGCACTTCCACTACGTGCTGGTCACCGGCGCGGTGTTCGCGCTGATCGCCGCGGTGTACTACTGGTGGCCGAAGTGGACCGGGCGGATGTACAGCGAGAAGTGGGCCAAGTTCCACTTCTGGTGGTCCATCGTATTCGTGAACCTGCTGTTCTTCCCGCAGCACTTCCTGGGCCTGGCCGGCATGCCGCGCCGTATCCCCGATTACAGCGTGGCGTTCGCCGACTGGAACCTGATCAGCTCGATCGGTGCGTTCGGCATGTTCGCCACGCCCTTCATGATGGCCGCGATCCTGCTGCACTCGCTGCGCCACGGCGAAAAGGCCACCGACCGGGTATGGGAAGGCGCGCGCGGGCTGGAGTGGACGCTGCCGTCGCCGGCACCGGCGCACACCTTCACCACGCCGCCGGTGATCCGCCCGGGCGACCTGGCCCATGACGACATCACCCACTGAGGTGGCCATGACGAACGCTCCCAACAACGTGGACATGCAGGCCCTGCAGCGCCGCCGCGCGCACCGCACCGCCTGGAAGATCGGGCTGGTGGCGGTGGCGGTGTACGTCGGCTTCATCCTGACCGGGGTGATCGGACGATGAGCGACACCGGCCCGGCCGTTCCCGCACGCACAGCGGGCCTGCCCCGCCTGATCGGGGTGGCGCTGGCCGTGTTCGTGCTGACCTTCTCGCTGGTGCCGCTGTACCGCATCGCCTGCGAAAAGGTATTCGGCGTGCGCCTGGAGCGTGGTCCCGGCGCCGCGGCGGCGGGCGTCAGTGCGCCGGGCAAGCGCACCGTGCGGGTGGAGTTCGACGGCGGGGTCAATTCCAAGCTGCCGTGGGCGTTCCATCCCGAACAGCTGACCATGGACGTGGTGCCGGGCGAGCTCAACGAGGCGCTGTACTACGCCCGCAACGACAGCGACCGCGCGCTGGTGGGCAGCGCGGTGCCGTCGGTGGCACCGGCCAAGGCGTCGGGCTACTTCAGCAAGACCGAATGCTTCTGCTTCACCGCGCAGACCCTGCAGGCCGGCGAAAAGCGCGACATGCCGGTGCGCTTCATCGTCGACCCGGACCTGCCGGCCAACATCAAGACCATCACCCTGTCCTACACCTTCTACAAGAACGACGCGTTGTCGGCGCAGTTGCCTGCCGCCGTGGCGGCAACAGCCAACGCACACGCTGCTCCCTAGATACGCACCGGACCCCAAGACCATGGCCCAGCAAAGCCCCGATGCCAACGTGTACTTCGTGCCCACGCACAGCAAATGGCCGTTCATCGGTTCCATCGCGATGATGGTGACCATGGTGGGCGTGGCCAGCTGGCTCAATGATTCCGGCTGGGGCAAGTGGACCTTCTACGCCGGCATCGCGATGCTGGTGCTCACCCTGTTCTGGTGGTTCAGCGACGTGGTGCGCGAATCGCAGGCCGGCAACTACAACCGCCAGGTGGACGGTTCGTTCCGGATGGGCATGGTGTGGTTCATCTTCTCCGAAGTGATGTTCTTCGGTGCGTTCTTCGGCGCGCTGTTCTACACCCGCAACCTGGGCCTGCCGTGGCTGGGCGGCGAGGGCGACGGGGTGATGACCAACGAACTGCTGTGGGATGGTTATTCCGCCGCGTGGCCCACCAATGGCCCCGGCAGCATCGGCGGCCACTTCCAGACCATTCCGGCCTGGGGCCTGCCGCTGATCAACACGCTGATCCTGCTCACCTCCGGCGTCACCCTCACCATCGCCCACCACGCGCTCAAGGCCGGCAACCGCCGCCAGCTGCTGGTCTGGCTGGGCCTGACCGTGGTGCTGGGCGTGTTCTTCCTGACCCTGCAGGCCGAGGAATACATCCACGCCTACAAGGAACTCAACCTCACCCTGGGCTCGGGCATCTACGGCTCCACGTTCTTCATGCTCACCGGCTTCCACGGTGCGCATGTGCTGCTGGGCACCATCATGCTGGGCGTGATGTGGCTGCGCTCGGCCAAAGGGCACTTCACCCGCGACAACCACTTCGGCTTCGAAGCGGCGGCCTGGTACTGGCACTTCGTCGACGTGGTGTGGCTGATGCTGTTCCTGTTCGTCTACGTGCTGTAGCGTCGGGGCGACACCTGCCGCACCTGTCCGGGTGCGGCATCAGTGGAACGCGGTCAACCGCCGATGCCGTGGGGTTTGATCCAGCCGCTGTAGATGCCGATGGCCACCAGCGCGATCAGCGCCACCGACACCGCGATGCGGCGGGTGAGCGCATTGACGGTGCGCTTGGTCTGGCCGCGATCGACCAGCAGGTAATACAGCCCGGCGCCCAGATTCCAGACGATGACGATCAGAAACGCGATTACCAGCAGGGTCTTCAACGAATCATTCATGCGCGGCTCGATGGCAGGGCGGGTGTGCCTATATCACCGCGTTTGGCTGCCGTTGTCATGATGCGGAAGCACACACGCCTGATCGGTTGGGTGGCTGCGGTACTGGTGATCACCGGTTTCTGCCTGCTGGGCCAGTGGCAGCTGCAGCGCATGCATGAAAAGCAGGCGCTGCTCGACCAGCAGGTGCCCGCTCATGCGCAGGCGCTGAGCCTGGCCGCCGCGCTGTCGGCACCGCCAACGTTGCGCTGGGTGGAAGACCACGGGCAATACCTGCCTGGCACCGTGCTGCTGGACAACCAGACCCGCGAGGGCCGCGCCGGTTTCAAGCTGTACCAGCCTTTCCTGAGCGATGGTGGCGCGCGCGTGCTGGTCGACCTGGGCTGGCAGCCGATGCCGCCCGACCGCGTGCTGCCGCCCCTGCAGCCGCCACACGGCCACGCCCGCATCGCCGGGCTGCTGGCGCCGCCACCGGCCAGCGGCATCGCCCTGGGCCCGGCCTTGGCCACCACCGTGCAGCCCGGGATCTGGCTGGCCAACCGCATGCCCCCGGACGAGGTGGCGCGCGCGCTGGGGCTGCCCGCCGGCAGCCTGCCCACCCGCGTGCTGCGGCTGGACCCTTCGCTGCCCGGCGGCTACGCCCGCGACCTGGACCTGTTGCCCAACACGCTGCCGCCCAGCCGTCACCTGGGCTATGCGGTGCAGTGGTTCGGGCTGGCGTTGACCGTGCTGGTGGTCGCGCTGGTGCTGGAGTTGCGTTCGCGCCGCCGCGTTTCCCCCGACTCCCGGCGCTGACCGCCCCAACGTGAGAAAATGCCACCCATGAATGCCACTTCCCCGGAACGGCTGTCCCCGCGCTCACGCGGCCGCTGGACGCTGATCGCCCTGTTCGGCCTGTTCTTTGGTGCGATGGCGCTGGCCGGCGTGCTGCGCTTCTCGGGGTGGCAGCCCACCGCACACCGCAACAGTGGCCAGTTGCTGCAGCCCCCCGCCGATCTGCGCGCGCTGCCGCCTACGCTGGCCAACGGCCAGCCGTATGCATGGAATCCGGAAGCCCGCACCTGGCGCATCCTGGTGGCCCCGTCTGCCGGCTGTACAAGTGCGTGCGTCACTTTGTCGCAGGGATTGGGCAAGGTGTGGCAGCTGTTCGGGCATAACGCCGATAATGTCGAGATCCTGTGGCTGGGCACGCCGCCGGCCGAGGTCCAGGGCGTGCCCGCATTGCGCGTGCTGCGCGACCAGCCCGACCTGCGTGCCGCATTGCCCGCCGTGGATGACCCTGCCGGCACGCCGGTGTATGTGATCGATCCCAACGGTTTCGTGATCATGCGCTATGCGCCGGGATTCGATATGGCCGGTCTGCGCAAAGACCTGGCCACGCTGCTGAAACTGAAGTGAGTTCTGTTTAGATGAGCCTCTCCGCACGCCCGGTGCTGCACCGCAATTTCCACCGTCTGGCGTGGTTTGCGCTGATCATGACCGCCAGCACGATCATGTTCGGTTCGTTCGTGCGCCTGTCAGATGCCGGCCTGAGCTGCCCGGACTGGCCCACCTGCTATGGCCGCGTCACCTGGCCGCAGCACGCCGCCGACGTGGTCGGGCACGAAGCGGCCAAGATCCGCCCGCTGGAAACCCACAAGGCGTGGCGCGAGCAGGTGCACCGCTTCCTGGCCGGCGCGCTCGGCATCGAGATCCTCACCCTGGCGCTGCTGGCCACGCGCCGCCGTCGCTGGGGCAGCACTGCCGTGGTCACCGCCTGCGTGCTGGTGGCCACCGGCATACCGCTCTACATGATGGGCATGCACGTGCCGGCCAGCATCCTGGCGATCATCGGCGAGGCCATCCTGCTGGTGGCCGCGCTGCGCTGGAACAACATCGACCTGGCCCGCGCCGCGTTGCTGACCCTGGCGGTGGTGATCTTCCAGGCGTTGCTGGGCATGTGGACGGTGACCTGGCTGCTCAAGCCGATCGTGGTGATGGGCCATCTGCTGGGGGGCATGCTGATGTTCGGCCTGCTGGTGTGGATGGCATGGCGTGCCACGCACATGCCGATCACGCTGGTGGAAGCGCCGAAGCTGAAGTGGCTGATCCGCGCCGGTGTGGCCGTGCTGGTGCTGCAGATCGCGCTGGGCGGCTGGGTCAGCGCCAACTACGCCGCGCTCGCCTGCGGCGGCGGCAGTGCATCGCTGGACAACTTCCCGCGCTGCGTCAGCCAGTGGTGGCCGCAGCACGATTTCAAGGAAGGCTTCACCCTGTGGCGCGGCATCGGCGTGGACTACGAAGGCGGCGTGCTCGACGGCGCCTCGCGGATTGCCATCCAGATGGCGCACCGCATGATGGCGATCGTGGTGGCCGTGTACCTGCTGTGGCTGTCGGTGCGCCTGTTCAAGCTGCCGAGCATGCGCGGCTGGGCGAGCGCGCTGGGCCTGCTGGTGGTGGCGCAGATCACCCTGGGCATTCTCAACGTGAAGCTCGCGGTGCCGCTGGAAGTGGCCGTGGCCCACAGTGGCGGCGCGGTGGCGTTGTTGTTCGTGCTGGTCACGCTGTTGGCGCGCCTGCGCGCGCCGGACGCGGACGGCAAGGCCGGTAGCACCGCCTCTGCCGTGCAGGCAGGCTGACGGCATGGCCAGTTATCGTCAGTACTGGGACCTGACCAAGCCCAAGGTCGTCGCCCTCATCGTCTTCACCGCGCTGGTCGGTATGTTCCTGGCCATCCCGGGGCTGCCCACCGCGCAGCAGGCGCTCGACGGCGCGCTCGGTTTCCTCGGCATCTGGCTGGCGGCCTCGGCGGCCGCGGCCATCAACCAGTTGCTGGATGCGCGCATCGACGCGCAGATGGCGCGCACCTCGTGGCGCCCGCTGGTGGTGGGCAAGGTCAAGCCGTGGCAGGTACTGGTGTTTGCCGGGCTGCTGATCGCCCTGTCGATGACCATCCTGGTGGTCTGGGTCAACGTGATCACCGCCGTGCTGACCTTCGCCTCGCTGATTGGTTACGCGGTGATCTACACCGTGTACCTCAAGCGCGCGACCTCGCAGAACATCGTCATCGGCGGCCTGGCCGGCGCCACCCCGCCGATGCTGGGCTGGGCCGCGATCACCGGCATGCAGGGCCCGTGGGACTGGGCCTACGCATCGCTGCTGGTGCTGATCATCTTCATCTGGACCCCCCCGCATTTCTGGGCGCTGGCGATCTTCCGCCGCGAGGATTACGCAAAGGCCGAGATCCCGATGCTGCCGGTCACCCACGGCGTGGCGTATACCCGCAAGTCGATCATGGTGTATTCGATCGCACTGGCCGTGGTCAGCATCCTGCCGGTGGTGTTCGGCATGAGCGGCATGTTCTACCTCGGCGGTGCGATCGTGCTCAACGCGGTCTTCCTCTGGTATGCGTGGCGCATGCTGAACCCGCCGGATGAAATCTTCTCGATGAAGATGTTCGGCTACTCCATCGTCTACCTGATGGCGCTATTCGCCTTCCTGATGGTGGACCACTGGATGCTGCCCTGGTTGTAGGGGGCGGGCGCGCTGCGACACGTTGAATTTCCCGCAAACGTCGCCATTGCTTTCATGACCGAACAGGACGTGACGGCATGAAACGATGGATGCGACGCGCAGTACTGGCCATGACCCTGCTGTGCAGCGCGGCGATTGCCGCGCCTGCACCCGATGAGACGGCTACGCAGATCATGCGGCACGCCGGCGACCACCGCCTGGTCGTGCTCGGCGAATATCACGGCACCGCCGAAACGCCGCTGCTGGTGGCCGACCTGATGGAGCGCTACAGCCGCAACACGGCCGCCGTGCGGCTGGGGCTGGAACTGCCGATGAGCGAGAACGTCGCCCTGGCGCGCTACCTGCGCTCAGACGGTGGTGCCGACGCGCGCGAGACGCTGCGCACGTCGCCGTTCTGGGCGGTCAAGGACGATCAGCATGACGGCCGACGCAGCCGCGACATGCTCGCGCTGATCGAGGCCGTCCGTGTGTTGCGGGCCCAGGGCCGCGATGTGGGCGTGGCCGGCTATGACACCGAAACCGGCGCCTCCACCAGCAGTGACCAGCGCGATGCGGCCATGGCCACGCACCTGCGCCAGCAGTTCAATGCGTTGCCTGCCGATGCACGGATGCTGGTGCTGACCGGCAACGTGCATGCCATGCGCACCCGGTCGGCCGATGCGCCCCCAGAGATGCAGAAGACGATGGCCGCGTACCTGCTGGACCTGCCGCTGTACAGCGTGCGTCTGGAAGCGCTGCGCGGCCATTTCTGGGCGTGTTTTCAGCCGTGCCGCGCGGTACCGCTGATCGAGCGTCCGCCGCACGCGGCGAAAGAAGATACAGGAGCGGATCGGCAGTACGACCTGTGGATATGGATGCCCGCCTTGAGCGTTGCCACCCTGACCGACCCGTAGTGCCGGATGTCGCGTCAGACCTGTCGCTACCCTGTTGCGATGCCTCTGCGCGGTCTTTGGTGATGGTCTTCATCGGAACATCGTCGGGATATGCCGTGTTGAAGTGTCCGCTACGCCCCAATGCGTGGTGAGTTGGAATGCAGTGCACCGTTTACCCTCACCGTGCGGCGTACATAGGTGGTGCGAGGTGACTCGCCAACATGTGAGGGAGCGGCAATGAAACTAATCAGACGCCTTGGCGCCGGGCTGCTGTTGATGGTCGCATTCGGGAGCGGGGATGCGGCAGCAGAAGTAAAAGCCATCAGCCGAGCGAACTGTCTTGGCTTCGTCAATGAATCGATAACCTACGACAGGCCCCAGTTCAGGAGCATTCAAGGCTCTGCGGCCAGTAGGCACATTCCGTTGGGCGCCATCCAGGCAAAGCATGTCCTCGGTGCGCCAAACAACGGGGGCTTCTCCTGGCAGTTCAGGGCAGGCGATCAATCCGATCCGGAGCGAATGCTCGTGCGCGGGTACCACACCTGGGTACTCAACCGGATCGTGCACACGCGAAATACCGCGACCGCCGACTGCAGCCTGACCGAGTGGTGATGCACATGAAGAAGATCTCAATCGCGCTCGCGCTGTTTGCTTCGTTATCGTCGGCCCATGCCAACGCGGAATCCGGCGATGCGATCGGTCAATGGCTTCAGGAGCGCGTCATGCGGGCCGCTCTCAACGACGATCTGCACGGTGCCCGGCAGAATGATGAAGAGGGAACCTACCGGATAGTGCCGCTTGCCGATCTGGACGCTCCCGACACGGTCAAGAGCGCGTTCCGCACTCAGATCGCGCGCAGTCGGGCAGGTGCCGTACGTGTCCCTGTTGGCGCCATTCCATCTCAGGCCGAACTGCTCACCGCCTTGCCCAAAGTGCAGCGCCCCGATTCGGTTCTTCGCCAGCGGCTGCCCAGTCCGCCGAGTAACCTGCAGGGCACCGTGCTCGGCGTTGCAGAGGTGATCGGCATGGAGCCAAGCGGTGCGCTGGATGGGGTCAAATCGTCCGGGCTGACCCGCTTCTATCGGTTGACCGATGTGGGCATCGTCGCCTTCAACGAGGAGAACTTCCGCATTCCCGGCACCACCATCGAGGTCATTGCCGAAGCCCAGAACACCGCCGTCAACGGCTTGCCCGCACAGATCGACATGAATGTTGACGGACAGGGACGTGGTCGCGTGGTGTTGTCGTGGGCCGCTGGAGACAAGGCGTACACACTTACCGCAACCGGCGACAGTGACGTGGAGGGCAAGGCGCGCGTGTTGCAGGGGATCGCCGCGGCAATCACCGATTGATCTTGAGCAGACGGGGACTGACGTGCAAAAAACGGAGGGAGTCGAGCGAGCTCAACTGCCTCCGTCACCCTTCAGCGGTTCCACCGGATCGCGCGCATACCGCTGCGCGATCATCGCGCAGACGATCAGCTGGATCTGGTGGTAGATCATGATCGGCAGCACGATCGCGCCCAGGCTGCCGCCGGCGAACAGTACCTTGGCGATCGGGACGCCGGTGGCCAGGCTCTTCTTGGAGCCGCAGAACAGGATGGTGATCTCGTCTTCGCGGTTGAAGCCCAACCGGCGGGCGATGAAGCGGATCAATGGCATCGCGATGCCGAGCAGGACGGCGGCAACAATGGCCACGGTGAACAGCGACACCAGTGGCGTCTTGCTCCACAGCCCTTCGCTGACCGCTTCGCCGAATGCCGAATACACCACCAGCAGGATGGTGGCCTGGTCGGTGTAGCGCAGCAGCGCGCGCTGGCGTTCCACCCAACCGGCAATCCACGGGCGCAGCAGGTGGCCGGCCACGAACGGCACCAGCAGCTGCAACATGATGCTGACGATGGCCTGCACCGGGTTGTGCATGCCGCCCTCGGTGCCGGCGAGCAGGGCCAGCAGCAAGGGGGTGAGGAAGACGCCGAGGATGCTCGACAGCGAGGCGCTGCACACCGCCGCCGGCACGTTGCCGCGCGCCATCGAGGTGAAGGCGATGGACGACTGCACCGTGGACGGCAGCGCGCACAGGAACAGCACGCCGATGTAGAGCTCGGGCGTGAGCAGCCAGCCATCGAGCGGTTTGAACAGCAGCCCCAACAGCGGGAACAGCACGAAAGTGCAGGCCAGGATGGTCAGGTGCAGGCGCCAGTGCAGCACCCCGGCCACGATCGACTCACGCGGCAGCCGCGCGCCGTGCAGGAAGAACAGCAGGGCAATGGCCACGTCGGTGACATCGTCGAGCACCATCGCCGCCGCGCCGTGCATCGGCAGTAGCGAGGCCAGCAGCACGGTGCAGAGCAGGGCGAGGGTGAAGTTGTCCGGCCGCAGGCGCGACCACCAGGGCTTCATGCGCGGCATGCTCCTGTGAGGATGAAAAGAGAGAGGGAAAACACGGGCTGACTCAACGCGCGGCAGCCTGTTCGAGCAGGGCGCGGGTAGGCGCTTCCAGCGAGGTCATGCCGGCATCGCGACCCAGCTGCAGGGCGTGCTCCACCGGGGCGCCATCGCGTGCGTCCAACAGCGCCAGCAGCGCACCGGCGCGGTTGCCGGAGGCGCAATGCACCAGCACCGGGCCGCTGCTCTGCGCCAGTGCCGTGCGCAGCGCGTGCGCATTGGCGTCGGTCAGGCCGGCAGCGCCGGCCACCGGTATGCGTACATAGCGCAGGCCCAGGCGTTCGGCGGCCGCGGTTTCATCGAAGCCGCGGTCTTCATCGGGCTGGCGCAGGTCGATCACGGTGGTGACGCCGGCGTCGGCGGCCTGTTGCAGCTGGGCGGCACTGGGCTGGCCGGCGCTGTACAGCTGGGGGCGCGGCTGCGCGAAGGGCAGCGTGTCGGCCACTGCCGGCAGTGCCATGGCCAGCAGGGCGGCGAGGGCGCCAAGGCGGACGTGGCGGGCGAAGGATGCGGCGGGGTTCACTCGGGGAGAGGCCACGGCTGCTCCGTTGGTCAGAAGCGGAGGGTGCTGCGCGCCTTGAGCAGTTCGCGCAGTTCGTACTTGTCAGTATCGTCCAGACCCTGCTGGCTCTGCTTTGCCTGAAGCTCATCCATGCGTTGCCGCATCAGCTGCTTTTCAAGCTGGGCCACCGCATCGTGCAGTTCCTCGGTCCACATCGCCTCGTCGCCTGGCTGGGTGTGGGCGGCCAGTTTCTGCAAGGAGGCCTGTTCCTCGCGCCCCTCGAAATGCTCCAGCAGTGCGCCGGTGGTGATGTCCGGGCGCTGTTCGACCAACCCAAGCAGCTCCAGCAGCAGCTCAATGCCGGGCAGGCGCAGGCCGTTGAAGTGGTGGCCTTCCAGGGTCATGGCCAGCGAGGGCTGCTGCAGCAGGATCGCAATGGCCGCGCGCACCAGGCTGCGGCGCTGGGTGGGTGCCACCGCACGCGGTGATGGGCGCGAGGGCTGCGCCGATGCCGTGGGCCGGGCACCCAGCCCGGTGAGCGTGGTCAGCTGCTGCTTCATCAGGTCGCCGAAGGCGCCATCGGGAATCTGCGCCAGCATCGGCTTGGCCCGCTCGGCCAGCCGCGCCTTGCCGTCCAGCGTGGCCATGTTGACCTCGCGGGTGAGCTCGTCGAAGAAGAACTGCGACAGCGGCGTGGCCTGCTTGAGGCGTTCGTCGAATGCGGCGCTGCCTTCCTTGCGCACGATGGTGTCGGGGTCTTCGCCGTCGGGTAGGAACAGGAAGAACGCCTGGCGGCCATCCTTCATGCGCGGCAGCACCGACTCCAGCGCGCGCCAGCCTGCGCGGCGGCCGGCGGCGTCACCGTCGAAGCAGAAGAACACGTCCGGCGCATTGCGGAACAGCAGCTCGGCGTGGTCCGGCGTGGTGGCCGTGCCCAGCGTGGCCACCGCCTGGGTGACCCCGTACTGGAACAGCGAGACCACGTCCATGTAGCCTTCGACCACGATCAGCCGCTCGATCTTCTGGTTGGCCTGGCGCACCTGCCACAGGCCGTACAGTTCGCGGCCCTTGTGGAACAGCGCGGTCTCGGGCGAGTTGAGGTACTTGGGGCCGTCGTCCTTCTCCATGACCCGGCCGCCGTAGGCGATCACGCGGCCGCGGCGGTCGAAGATCGGGAACATCACCCGGTCGCGGAACTTGTCGTAGACATGGCCGCGGTCGTTCTTGGAAAACAGCCCGGCGCGGTCCAGCAGCTTCATGCGCCGCTCGTCCTTGCCCAGTGCGTCCTTCAACGCGCTGTAGCCGTCGGGCGCATAGCCGATCGCGAACCGCGTGCGGTTTTCCTCGTCTACGCCGCGCTGGTCCAGGTAGGCGCGGGCCTTGTCGCTTTCCTCCAGCGATTTCTGGAAGAAGCGCGTGGCCGCATCCAGGGCCGAGTACAGCTCGCGGCTGTCGTCCTGCTGCTGGGCGGTGCGCGGCTGGGTATCGCGCGGCACTTCCATGCCCACGCGCTTGGCCAACTCATCAACCGCGTCGAGGAACTCGAGGCGGTCGTAATTCATCAGGAAGCTGATCGCGGTGCCATGCGCGCCACAGCCGAAGCAGTGATAGAACTGCTTGGTGGGCGAGACCGTGAACGAGGCCGAGCGCTCGTCGTGGAACGGGCAGCGTGCGGCGTATTCCTTGCCTTGGCGCTTCAGCGGCACGCGGCTGCCCACCACCTCGACAATGTCGGAGCGGGCCAGCAGGTCGTCGATGAATGCGTCGGGGATACGGGCCATGGGCAGCAGGCAGGTGGCGCGACCGGTAACGGCCACGCAGGGCAGCGGGGGACACCGCTAGTCTACTAGCTGCCGGTGGCTTCGCCCGGTTTGGGCACGGCGATGCCGGCCTGGGCCAGGTGGAAATGCGCGCGCAGGCGTTCATCGATGACCGCGGTCATCAGCGCGCCTACGAAGAACACCACCGTGGCGTAGTAGATCCACACCAGCGAGATCACCAGCGCGCCCATCGAGCCGTAGGCGCTGCCCGGCGCGACGGTGGCGATGTACAGCCCGATGCCATAGCGGCCCAACGCGAACAGCGCCGAGGTGATGGCCCCGCCGATGAAGGCTTGTCGCCAGGCCACGCGGCGGTCGGGCAGGTAGTGGTACAGGAAGGCGAAGCCCACCGTGTACAGCGCCAGGCTGGTCAGGTAGCCGATTGCCGGCAGTACCGAGGGCAGCTGCGCGAAGGCCACCTGCAGCATGGTGGTGGCGGTCATCGACAGGATCAGCAGGAAGCCCAGCGCCAGCACCACGCCGAAGGAGAACACGCGCTTGCGCAGCCACGCCACGATGCCGTCCAGGCGCTCGCCACTGGTGTTGAAGATCAGGTTCAGCGCGTTCTGCAGCTGCGCAAACACCGCCGTGGCGCCGATGAACAGCAGCAGCGTGCTCCAGACCCCGGCCAGCGAACCCACGTCGGGCTGGTTGTCGGCGTTCTTGAGCACGGTGTCGGCCACGGTGGCGGCACTGCTGCCGGCCACGTCGTTGATCTGGGCGATCAGCGCCTGTTGCGCCGGCGGATACAGCGAGGCGGTGAGCCACAACAGGAGCACCAGCAGCGGCGCCATCGACAGCAGGGCGTAGAAGGAGACCGAGGCGGCCTGGGTGAGCACGTCGATCTCGACGAAGCGCTTGCCCACGGCCATCGGGAAGCTGCGTTGCAGCCGGTCGACATACTTGCGCAGGCGCGGCGGCACGCCGGCGTGGGCGGGCGAGGGATCGGCGTCGGGGGTGGGGGCAGGCGGCAGTGAAGACATGCGGCCGATTTTTGCAGGCCCGGGTCGAAGGCGGGGTGAAGCGGGCGCGCGGCAGTGCGCGTGCATGCATGCATGCACCGACCAACGGTCGGTGCCTACCGGAATCCGGATGACGTACATCCGGCGAGGCAGGTAGCGACCGTGGGTCGCTACCTGGCCCGATCAGCCTGCCAGCTGCTGCTTGACCAGCTTGGACACCAGGCCCATGTCGGCCTGGCCGGCGAGCTTGGGCTTCAGTGCGCCCATCAGCTTGCCGATGTCGGCCGGGCTGGCCGCGCCGGTTTCGGCGATGGCGGCCTGGATGGCGGCCACGATCTCGGCCTCGCCCAGCTTGGCCGGCAGGTACTGGTCGATGACCAGGATCTCTTCGCGCTCGATCACGGCGAGGTCTTCACGGTTGGCCGCTTCGAACTGGCTGACCGAATCCTTGCGCTGCTTGACCATCTTTTCCAGCACGGCCAACGCGGTGGCGTCGTCCAGCTCGATGCGCTCGTCCACTTCCTTGCGCTTGATGTCGGCCAGCATCAGGCGGATCACGCCCAGACGGTGCTTCTCGCCGGCCTTCATGGCGGCCTTCATGTCATCGGTAAGCTGCTGTTTCAGGCTCATGGAACACCTCGTATTCGGTCAAAAGGGCGGAAAGAGACGCCAAACGACTGGAACGCAAAAAGCCGGCAACGCTCGCGCGTTCCGGCTTCGGCTCCGCCACGACAGACCAGCGGCCTGTCGTATCGAAGTTGCGTCCGACTCAGTACAGGCGCTGACGCTTGGTAACGTCGCGCGACGACCGGCGCAGCTGACGCTTCACAGCAGCAGCAGCCTTACGCTTGCGCTCCTGGGTCGGCTTTTCATAGAACTCGCGCTTGCGGGTTTCGGCCAGCACGCCGGCCTTTTCGCAGGTGCGCTTGAAGCGACGGAGCGCAAACTCGAAGGGCTCGTTCTCGCGGACTTTAACGCTGGGCATGGAATCTCCGGGACACAGTAGAACCGGGTCACGCCCGGTGAGAGCCGCACATTATAGCGGCGACAAAAGAAGTTGCAACCCACCCCGGCAAACTTCTTGGCCACAGGTGGTGTCAGGTGGGCTGGCGGTAACGCTGCCGGGGCCTCAGCGGTCCATAATACCCGGTATGCGAGTCCTTGGTATTGAATCTTCCTGTGATGAGACCGGCGTGGCGGTGTACGACACCGCCCTGGCCGGCCCGGACGCCCTGCGCGCCCATGCGGTCTATAGCCAGATCGCCCTGCACGCCGAGTACGGCGGGGTGGTGCCTGAACTGGCCAGCCGCGACCACGTGCGCAAGCTGCTGCCGCTGATCCGCCAGACCTTGGCCGAGGCCGGGATGGGCGTGGCCGACATCGACGGGGTGGCCTATACGGCTGGCCCGGGGCTGGTCGGCGCGCTGCTGGTGGGGGCGGGCGTGGCCCGCTCGCTGGCCTGGGCGCTGGAGGTGCCGGCGGTCGGTGTACACCATATGGAAGGGCATCTGCTGGCCCCGCTGATGGAAGACGACCCGCCGCAGGCGCCATTCGTGGCGCTGCTGGTGTCCGGCGGGCATACCCAGCTGGTGGCAGTGGACCGGATTGGCCAGTACCGCCTGCTGGGCGAGACCCTGGACGATGCGGCTGGCGAGGCCTTCGACAAGACCGCCAAGCTGATGGGCCTGCCGTACCCGGGCGGCCCGCAGCTGGCGGCGCTGGCCGAGCGCGGTACCCCGGGCAAGTACAAATTCACCCGCCCCATGACCGACCGGCCCGGGCTGGATTTCAGCTTCTCCGGCCTGAAGACCCAAGTGCTGCTGGCCTGGCGCGACAGCGACCAGAGCGAGCAGACCCGCGCCGACATCGCCCGGGGCTTTGAAGATGCCGTGGTGGACACCCTGGCCATCAAGTGCGAGCGCGCGCTGGATGAGGCCGGCACCGATGTGATCGTGGTGGCCGGCGGGGTAGGAGCCAACAAGCGGCTGCGCGCCAAGCTTCAGCAGATGGCGGCCCGCCGCGGCGGCCGGGCCTGCTTCCCGCGCCCGTCGCTGTGCACCGACAACGGCGCGATGATCGCCTTCGCCGGCGCACTGCGGCTGGAAGCCGGCCAGCACAACCCGCCGCAGGTGCAGGTCACCCCGCGCTGGGATATGGCGACGCTGCCGGCGGTGTAGGTGGAGTTGGGGCCCTTCGTGTTTACTCCGGCGCGCCTGCAAGAGAGCGTACGGTGCGAATCCACTGCGCATTGCATTGCAGTTCTGCCACCCCGGGCTTGCCGCTGTCGTTGCCATCACGTAGCGTCATCATGACGTGCCACCGGGACATGCGGATGGGTGATCCCCATCTCCCCCCGGGGACAAGGTGGTAAGCAAAGGGCCCCGCGGGGCCCTTTGTCTTTAGGCGTCTCCGACCGCATTTGCCCCCGGTTCCCGGCACGTTCCGGCCCGCGCCGTTACCATGTTCGGCATCTTCCACGTGGCATGGCTATGGACAAGGTATTCATCGAAGGGCTCGAGATCGATGCCCTGATCGGCATCTACGACTGGGAACGGCGGATCCGCCAGACCCTGCGGTTCGACCTGGAAATGGGCTTCGACAACCGTCGCCCGGCGGCCAGCGACGACATCGCCGATACCCTCAATTACAAGGCCGTGAGCAAGCGCATCGAACAGTTCGTGCGCGAGTCCGATTTCGGCCTCGTCGAAACCCTGGCCGAGCGCATCGCCGAGATCGTGCTGCGTGAATTCAAGGTGGAATGGCTGCGCCTCAAACTGAGCAAGCCCGGCGCCGTGCGCGGCGCGCGCGCGGTGGGCGTGATCATCGAACGCAGCGCGTCCTGACCGGGTGCTGCCCACCGTAGTGCCGGGCGCTGCCCGGCAACCCCCAAATCTGGAGACCTCAACAAGATGCTGGATGCGGTAGTAGCAACCCGTTGGCTGGACGACCTGCAGCGAACCCTCGAACCCTGGCCGTGGGCCTACACCGCCGCGGTGCTGTGCCTGCTGGCGCTGGCCGCGTGGCTGGCCAATTTCGTCACCAAGAAGATCCTGCTGCGCGGCCTGCGCGGGTTGATCAACCGGCTTCCCGGCGGCACCGCCCATGGCGGGCGCGGCAGCAACGTGATGCGGGTGGTGTCGCGGTTGTCCAACGTGGTGCCCAGCCAGGTCATTGCCGCCGGCATCACCGTGGTGCCCGACCTGCCCGCGCCGCTGGTGGCCTTCGTCATCGGCGCCTGCCAGGCCTGGGCGATCCTGACCGTGGCGCTGGCGATCTCGCACGCGCTGGACGCGGCCAACGACATCTACGAGCGCCGCCCCGACGCGCGCAACAAGCCGATCAAGGGCTACCTCCAGGTTGGCAAGATCGTCATCTTCGTCATTGCCGGGCTGTCGATCGTGGCCACCCTGGCCGGCGTGGACCTGCGCTATCTGGTCACCGGCCTGGGCGCGGCCACCGCCGTGCTGATGCTGATCTTCCAGGACACCATCCTGTCGCTGGTGGCCAGCGTGCAGATCAGCGGCGACGGCCGGGTGCGGCTGGGCGACTGGATCGAGATGCCCAGCCAGAACGCCGACGGCGACGTCATCGACATTGCCCTGCACACCATCACCGTGCAGAACTTCGACAAGACCATCACCACCATCCCGACCAAGAAGCTGGTCACCGAGTCGTTCAAGAACTGGCGCGGCATGCAGGAGGCCGGCGGACGCCGGATCAAGCGCGCGCTGTACCTGGACCAGCACAGCGTGGGCTTCGTCGACGCGCCGATGCTGGCCGAACTGGAACAGTTCGCGGTGCTGGGCGAATACCTGCGCGAGAAGCAGAGCGAACTGCAGCAGTGGAACGCGCAGCTGCAGGCCAAGGGCGTGGCGGCGGTGAATGCGCGGCGGGTGACCAACCTGGGCACGTTCCGCGCGTATGTGGAGCGCTACCTGCGCCAGCATCCCGGTATCCATACGGACATGACGCTGCTGGTACGGCAGCTGCAGCCGACCACCGAAGGCCTGCCGCTGGAGATCTACTGCTTCACCCGCACCACCGCGTGGGGCGAGTACGAGGGCATCCAGTCGGACGTGTTCGACCACCTGCTGGCCACGCTGCCGGCCTTCGGGCTGCGCGTGTTCCAGGCCTCCAGTGATGCGATGTTGATGGCCGGCCAGCAGCGCCTGGCCGCCGCGGAGTAAGCTCCTGTGCCCCCGCCACCGCGCTCACGGTGGCGGGGTTCTTCCCCCGGGGAAGAAAAATGAACGTCAAAATCATTCACAACGGGCCCGGGAACGCTAGAATCCTGGCCTTGTAAACGTTTTCATAAGGACAGCCGGTGGCCGCCGATCGTATCGAAACCCTCATTGCCAAGATGACCGTCGAAGAAAAAGTCGGCCAGCTCGGTGTGTTCGCCGACATGGTTCGGCCGTTCGCCCCGGACGTGAACCCGGAAGCCAACGTGCTCAACGCCGACCAGGTGCTGCAGCAGGTGCGCGAGGGCAAGGTGGGGTCGCTGTTCAATGGCGTGGGCGTGGAAGCCGGCCGCCGCATCCAGCAGGTGGCGCTGGAAGAAAGCCGCCTGGGCATTCCGGTGATCCTGGCCGCCGATGTCATCCACGGCATGCGCACCGTGTTCCCGATCCCGCTGGGCGAAGCCGCCAGCTTCGAGCCGGACCTGGCCGAGCGCACCGCGCGCGCCACTGCGGTGGAAGCCACGGCGGCCGGCCTGCACTGGACCTACGCACCGGCGGTGGACATCGCCCGCGACCAGCGCTGGGGCCGCGGTGCCGAAGGTGCCGGTGAAGACGTGGTGCTGGGCTGTGCCTTCGCCGCCGCCCGCGTGCGCGGCTTCCAGGGTCCGGACCTGCGCGCCGCCGATGCGCTGCTGGCCACGCCGAAACATTTCGCCGCCTACGGCGCGGTGATGGCCGGCATGGAATACAACATGGTCGACATCTCGCCGCAGACCCTGCGCGACGTGCACCTGCCGCCGTTCCAGGCCGCCTTCGAGGCCGGCGCGCTCACCGTGATGTCCTCGTTCAACGACATCAACGGTGTGCCGGCCAGCGCCAACGCCGAACTGCTCACCGACATCCTGCGCGGCGAATGGAAGTTCCCGGGCGTGGTGATCTCCGATTACACCGCCGACATGGAGCTGGTGGCGCACGGCTATGCCGCCGATGACCGCGACGCCACCGCCAAGGCCTTCACCGCCGGCCTGGACCTGAGCATGCAGAGCGGCTTCTATGCCGAACACCTGCCGGGCCTGATCGAGAGTGGCGGGGTGCCGATGGCCACGCTGGACGAGTCCGTGCGCCGCATTCTGCGCCTGAAGGATGCGATCGGCCTGTTCGACGATCCCTACCGCTCGCTGGATCTGGACCGCGAAGCCTCCACTGCGCACATCGCCGAACACGATGAACTGTCGCGCGACGCTGCGCGCCGTTCGATCGTGCTGCTCAAGAACACCGACGCGGTGCTGCCGCTGAAGAAGACCGGGCAGAAGATCGCGCTGATCGGCCCGTTCGTGCAGGACCGCGAGAACATTGAAGGGTGCTGGACCCTGTTCGGCGACAAGACCCGCTATGTGAGCCTGGAGACCGGCGTGCGCGCGGCGATCAGCGATGAAGCGCTGCTTGAAATCGTGCCGGGTTGCGACCTGGAAGCGGCCGTGCAGGATGGCATCGAGCAGGCCGTGGCCGCTGCACTGCGCGCCGACGTGGTGGTGCTGGCGCTGGGCGAGCCGCAGCGTTACAGCGGTGAAGCGCAGTCGCGCGTGGAAATCACCCTGCCGCCGGCGCAGCAGGCGCTGGCCGAAGCGGTGGCCATGACCGGCAAGCCGCTGGTGGTGCTGCTGCGCAATGGTCGCGCGCTGGCACTGCAGGGCGCGGTGCGCAATGCGCAGGCCGTGGCGATCACCTGGTACCTGGGCACCCAGACCGGTCATGCCGTGGCCGATGTGCTGTTCGGCGATTACAACCCGTCCGGCCGCCTGCCGGTGAGCTTCCCGCAGGTGTCGGGCCAGCAGCCGTTCTTCTACAACCACCCGCGCACCGGTCGGCCGGAACTGCCGACCATGTCCGAGTTCAAGGCGCGCTGGCGCGAGATTCCGAACGAGGCGCTGTATCCGTTCGGGCATGGCGTGGGCTACACCACCTTCGGTTACGGCGTGCCGCAGCTGAGCGCGGAGACGCTGGGCTGGGACGACACCCTGACCATCACCACCACGCTCACCAACACCGGTGCGGTGGCGGGCGAGGAAGTGGTGCAGCTGTATATCCACGACCGCGTGGCCAGCCGCGTGCGGCCGGTGCGTGAGTTGAAGGCGTTCCGCAAGGTGGCGCTGCAGCCGGGCCAGAGCACCGAGGTGCAGTTCACCCTGGACCGCCACGCGCTGGGCTTCACGGGTCGCGATGGCGTGTTCCGTGCCGAGCCGGGTCAGTTTGAGCTGTGGGTGTGTGCGTCGTCGGCGAGCGGTGAGCCGGTGATCTTCGAGTTGCTGGCGGGTTGATCCTGCGGGGGGCATCGCCGCCGCTCCGGCGGTAGAGCCGACCGTTGGTCGGCTGCCCCAAACGCATCGGTCTCCGCTTGACGGCAGCCGACCAACGGTCGGCTCTACGTTATGGGTCGGTTGTCTGTGACGGTAGCCGACCAACGGTCGGCTCTACGTTGTGGGTCGGTCGCCTGTGGCGGTAGCCGACCAACGGTCGGCTCTACCCCGGTTGTTTTGGGTCTGGCCGTTATCCCCTGTGGTGCGGCTGTGGCCGTCATCGGCGGCTGACGTTTGGGCGGTTAGGCTGGCTGCCTTGCACATCGATGGAGCCAGCATGCGCGCGATCCGAATCCTGCTTCCCACCCTGTTGCTGGCGGCATGCTCGCAGCCGGCACCGCCGGCGGCCGATGCGGCCGCCCCTGCACCCACCTCGCCGCCCACCACGACCACTACGCCCAGCGAGGACGCGCCGACGGCCGGCATGTCGCCGGATGCGGTGGCAACGCCGGCCGAAGCGGCCGCGCAGACCACGCCTGCTACCGCCGCACCGGATGCGACCGCCGACAGCAGCGACGGCGACGTCCGCCAGCGCATCGAACGCCTGCTCGGCGATGCACCCCGTTATGAGGCCGTCTTCACTGCACTGCAGAAGGGCGTGGCCGCGCACGATGCCAAGGCCGTGGCCGCCCTGCCGCTGTACCCGGTGAACGTCAACGTGGGTGGCAAGAAGCGCAAGGTCGCCGATGCCGCGACATTCGAGCGCGAGTACGACCGCATCATCACCGCCGACATCGCCAAGACCATCACCGAACAGACATTCGATGATGTGTTCGTCAACTGGCAAGGCGTGATGCTGGGCAACGGCCAGATCTGGATCAACGGCATCTGCCCGGCCAACGACTGCACCAAGGCCAAGGTCGGCATCGTCACCGTACAGGATTGACCGGTGCGTACCGACCGTTGGTCGGCACGCCATGACCGGGCATTGCCCCGAACCGGTGGGTACCGACCCGCTGCTCGGCACCCCGTGATGGGGCATTGCCCCCACCCGGTAGGTACCGACCGTGGTCGGTACGCGCAGATCCCGCGGTACGCCCTCAGCTCACCCCTTCGGGGTGAGCTTCAACAACCGCCCGTTCTTCCCGTCTTCCAGCAGCCAGATCGCGCCATCCGGACCCTGTTCCACTTCGCGGATGCGCTCGCCCATGTCGAAACGCTCGGCTTCGCGCGCGTTGTCGCCATCAAAGGCCACCCGCACCAGTGACTTGGACGACAGCCCGCCGATGAAGCCGCTGCCCTTCCACTGCGGGAACTGCGTACCGGTGTAGATGATGAAACCGGCCGGCGAAATCACCGGCGTCCAGGTCACCTTGGGCGCGGCGAATTCCGGGCGGGTGCTGTGGTCGGGAATGTCGCGGCCGTCGTAGTGGTTGCCGTTGGACACGATCGGGTAGCCGTAGTTGGCGCCCCGCTCGATCAGGTTGAGCTCATCGCCACCGGCCGGGCCCATTTCATGCACCCACAGCTTGCCGCGCGCATCGAAGGCGATGCCCAGCGCATTGCGGTGGCCCAGCGACCAGACCTGTGCGGCCACGCCGCCCTGCGAGGCAAACGGGTTGTCGGCCGGCACGCTGCCATCGTCGTTCAGGCGCACGATCTTGCCGAGGTTGCCGCCCATGTCCTGGGCCGGATCGAACTTCTGGCGTTCGCTGGAGGTGATCCACAACTTGCCGTCCGGGCCGAACGCCAGCCGGTGGCCGTAATGGCCGCCGCCTTCCACCTTGGGGGTCTGGCGCCAGATCACCTTGAAGTCCTGCAGCGCGCCGCTGCCATCGGCGGCCAGCACCAGGCGGGCGCGGCCCACGGCGGCGCCGCGGGTGTCGCCTTCGCCGGCCTCGGCATAGCTCACATACAGCAGCTGGTTCTTGGCAAAGCCCGGGTGCGGCAGCACGTCGCCGAAACCGCCCTGGCCGGCATAGGCCACCTTGGGCACGCCGCTGATGGCGGCGCGTTTGCCGGTTTTCAGGTCTACATGCTGCAGGGTGCCGGCCTTTTCACTGACCAGCAGGCTGCCATCGGGCAGGAAGCTCATCGCCCACGGTTCGTTGAAGGTGCCGGCGTCGGTGGCGGCGAAGGGCCACTGGGCCTTCTTCAGGACCGGCGCGGACGCCTTGTCAGCCGCCACGCAGGCGGTGGCGAACAGGGGCAGGGTAAGGGTGACGGCGAGCGAGAGCAGCAGCTTGCGGGTCATGGGGTATCTCCGGGTGGGGATGCGATGGCCAGCCATGGTTGTACAGCATGCCCATCAACGCGGCGTGGACCATACGTCATCCCCCGTAGGCGCGCGGGCCGTGATCGGCTACCGTTGGCGCGGGCTGCCCGTGGGGCGGCGCGTGCGGCTTGCCGCCATCAAATGGAGTTGGATCACATGAAACAACAGGTGCACAAGCCGTCCCCGGCCTTCATTGCCGCCTCGTGGGCAGCGCTGCTGCTGGGCGCGGCGGCCTATCTGGTTGGTCTGTTCAACGCCGAGATGGCGCTCAACGAGAAGGGCTATTACCTCACCCTGCTGTTGTTCGGCCTGTTTGCGGCGGTGTCGCTGCAGAAGAGCGTGCGCGACCGCGTGGAGGACATTCCGGTCAGCGGCCTGTACTACGCGCTGTGCTGGTTCGCCCTGCTGGCCTCGCTGCTGTTGCTGCTGGTGGGCCTGTGGAACGCCACGCTGCTGCTCAGCGAAAAGGGCTTCTACGGCATGGCCTTCGCCCTGAGCCTGTTCGGCGCAGTGGCGGTGCAGAAGAACACCCGCGACCTGATGGCCGCGGGTGGCAATGTGCGCGAGATCCCACCGCTGCCCAGCGGCGACTAAGCGCTGGCGGGTGCCGCGCGCTGCCTCAGGTGCCGCGCGGCACACCCTTGTCCAAGTGCGACTGGTGCAGGGCGGTGGATTCATCCCAGCCACGGCGCACGGCGTTGCGCGCCTGTTCCCAGGTCAGTTTGCTCTTGCCGCGCTCCTGCGCCCAACGCGTTTCCAGCTCGGCTTCCACCTGCTCGTACGCGCGGATCATCTCGTCGGCGCGCGAGTAGTGCCCCAGCTGGTAGGCCGGCTCGTAATCGTCGTAGAACTGGCTGTTGTCGTAGTACGGCTCGCTCGGGAAGCGTTCGCGCCAATAGTCCGATACCGCCTGGCGCGGCACGCCGTCTTCCGGCACCCGGCCGGGAATCTGGTAGTCAGTAGGCATGTGGTGGCTCCGGTTGGGTGAGGGTCCAACTTACCCAGACGCCGGTTAACGCCGTGGGCCGACGAGGTGAATGACACATCAAGCGTCATCCACCGCGTGGCTGCGGTTCAGGCCGGTCGATCCTTGCGCGGCAGTTGGTAGATCACCGCGCCCACCACGAACGCGATGCCGGCTGCGGCGATGTTCTGCCAGCTGGCACTCACGAACAGCGCCACGCACAGCACCAGTGCCAGCACCGGAATCACCGGGCCGCCGGGCAACTTCAACGCACCGGGGCGGTCGCGGAAACGACGTGCCAGCACCAGTACCGCCGCGGCCGTGCCGATATAGGCGAACAGCCGCGTGGTCATCGACAGCAGCGCCAACTGCACGAACGAACCGGACAGCGCCAGCGCCAGTGCGATCACGCCCTGGGTCACGATGGCCGCCGCCGGCGTGCGGAAGCGCGGGTGCACGTTGGCCAGCACCTTCGGCCCGTAGCCATCGCGGGCCAGGGCGAACAGGAAGCGCGGGCCCATCATCATGGTGTTGCTGTTGGTGCCCAAGATGGAAATGGTGGCGCCCACGGTGAGGATCAGCGCCAGCGCCTCGCCACCGAAGCGGGAGGCCGCGTCGGCCAGCGGCGTGGGCGACGCGGCCAGGTTGGCCAGCGTGCCCTGCGCCACCAGCTGCACCGCGCCGTAGATGACGGTGACGCTGACGATCATGGTGATCAGTGCGAACGGAATATCGCGGCGTGGGTTCTTGTACTCGCCCGCGGCAGCCGGAATGTTCTCGAAGCCGGCATAGGCGTACAGCAGCAGCAACGCCGCCTCGCCCATGCGCTGCAGGTCGTGCGGGTCCGGGCGGACCCCGGAGAAGGCCAGATCCATGTCGACGTAGAACGCGCCGATCGCCACGAACAGCAGCAACGGCAGCAGCTTGCCGATCACCAGGATCACCCCGGTGCGCGCAGCCGAACGCACGCCGGCCACGTTGACGGCGGTGAGGAAGCCCAGCGACACCACGATGATCAGCACGCGGCCGAGATCATGCCCGGCCCATGGCCAGAACCGCGCCACCGCGTCGGCCAGCGCGTTGCTGAGCGCGGCGGCCGAGCTGATCCGGGTGAGCCAGATCATCCAGCCGATCTCGAACCCGGCAAACCGGCCGAATGCCTCGCGGGCATACAGGTAGCTGCCACCGGGCTCGTCGAAGTAGCTGGCCGCCTGCGCGTAGCACAGCACCAGCAGCGCCACCACGATGCCGGCGGCGACCACGCCCCACAGGCTGAAGGGCCCGAGCAGGGCGACGGTGGCGGCGGGCAGCAGGTAGATGCCGCTGCCGATCACATCGTTGATCGACAGCCCGACGATCTGCCAGCGGCTGACCGCGCGTTCCAGTTGGGGATCGGCCGGGGCGCTCATGGCGTGTTTTCCAGTGCCGCCGGCAGGTTCCAGTCGTGCTGCATCTGCTGGTACTGCGCGCGCGGCAGCAGCACGAACAGCGGCCGCCTGGCCGGATCCAGCCAGGCCAGCAGGCGCTGCATGTGTTCGGGCTGCATGGCGGTGCAGCCTGCGGTGGCCTCACCGGGGGTGCGCCACAGGTGGGCGAAGATGCAGCTGCCGCGGCGGGCTTCGCCCTTCGGGTTGTGCTCGATCACAAAGCCCTCGCGATAGCGCACATCCCCCTTGTTGTGCAGGTCCAGGCGCATCGGCTCGGTGGAGCCTTCCACCGCATCGCTACCCACCACCTCGGCATCCACGATGCGGTTGTAGTACGGCGAATCGGGCACGTCCATGCAGTAACTGCTGGCCAGCATCGGCTGGTACGGCAGGGCGGTGGTGATCGTCGGGGCGTAGCCGAAGGCCGGGCCGATGTTGAAGAAGCCGGCCGGGCTGCGGCCATCGCCTTCCTTCTTTACCGGGTCGCCGGGCTTCACCGGGTCACCGGGCTGGTGCGGGGCCACGCCTTGCGCCGGCACCACGCCCACGCCCCAGGCGCTACCGTTGCGGCCCACGGCCACCTCGAATGCGCCGCCCTGTGGCGCCCACCCCTTCGGGGTGCGCGTATAGGCCTGCAGCCGGCCATGGGTGGCATCCCAGCCGTCGGTGACGACCACGATCATCTGGTGGTGGTCCTGCAACGGCCCCACCGCCGGGGTGAGCGCGGCGGCGGGCAGGGCGCTGGCGACCAGCACGACGGCGAAGACGGATCGGAACAACGGCAGCATCGTGGCGGACTCCAGAAGATCAGGTGTCGATCAGGTGTTCGATCCGTTCCAGGTTCACCCCGAGCTGGCGGTGGCGGTCCGGGTTGGCATGGCACAACAGCACGAAGACAAAATCCAGCAGGGACTGCAACGAAGCACGGTACAGCAGCTGGGCCAGGTGCGGCGCCGGGTCGTGCGCGCACAGCACCAGTGAGGCATCAGCGTGCGCGCGCAGCGGGTTGGCGCTGTGCCGGGTGATCGACACCACCTTGCCGCCCACGTCCTGGAACTGGCGCGACAGTTGGAACAGCTGCGGCAGCTTGCCGAACTCGGAAAACACCAGCATCACGTCGTTGGCGCGCGCCGCCGACAGGTTGGCCATCATCAGGATCGGGTCGGCGTGGTGCACGGTGAGCATGCCCAGCAGCGACAGCCGCATGGCGAACTCGCGCGCATACAGGCCATCGTCGCCCAGACCGTAGACGAACACCTTGGGCGCGGCGTCGATCAGCTGCACGATGGCCTCGACGTCGGCCTGCGGGTTGGCCACCCGGGTCTCTTCCTCGGCGGCGGCCTTGCTCAGGCGCAGGCGCTCGGCGAGGCTGGTGTAGGCGTTGCTGTCTGCCGCGGCAGGCGCCTGGGCCTGGGTGCCGTTGCCGGCGCGGGCCACCGCTTCGCCGATGGAGTACTTCAGGTCCGGGTAGCCCTTGAAGCCCAGCTTCTGGCTGAACTTGACCACGCTGGACTGGCTGATCCCCAGCGCGCTGGCCAGCTGCTGGGACGAGTAGTCGCGCAGCAGGTGGGCATTGTCGAGGATGAAGTCGGCGATGCGGCGTTCGATCGCCGACATGTGGTCACGCTCGGAGCGGATTTTCACCAGAGGGGGCATGGGTGGGGCATCAGGTCCGGAAAGGAGAGAATACGCAAAGCGCCCGGTAGAGCCGACCGTTGGTCGGCTGCGCACGCCGGAATTGCGCGAAGAGCAGCCACCCATGGGGTGGCTCTACCCGCAGGTGGTACAGGCAGCGTCACCACCGCGGCGGCGTGATCATCTCCAACCCCCGCACCTCGGTGATGCCCAGCCCCGGCGCGTCGCTGATGGTGATCTCCGATTCATTGAAATTCACCCCGCCGCTGACCGGGTTGAACTGCCCCAGCGACGGTCCGTCCAGGTCCACCTTGGTGATCACATCGCTCTTGGCCACCGCCAGGTGCACGGCCGCTGCCACGCTGATGCTCGACTCGATCATGCAGCCGATCATGCACGGTACCCCGTAGATGGCGGCGATGTCGGCGATGCGGATCGCGTTGGACAGCCCGCCGGTCTTCATCAGCTTGATATTGATGATGTCCGCGGCGCGCTGCTGGATCAGGTCGACCACCTGGCCGGGGTTGAACACGCTCTCATCGGCCATCACCGGCGTGTTGACCCGGTCGGTGACGTACTTCATCCCGCTGATGTCGGCGGCCTTGACCGGCTGTTCCAGCAGCTCCAGCACGACCCCGGCTTCTTCCAGCGTGCGCATCGCGTGCACCGCCTGTTTGGCGGTCCAGCCCTGGTTGGCGTCCAGGCGCAGCAGCGCACGCCCCTGGACGGCGGCGTGGATCGCCTTGACCCGCTCGATGTCCAGCCCGATGTCCTTGCCCACCTTGATCTTGAGCGACTCGAAACCGCGTTCGATCGCCGACAGCGAATCGGCCACCATCTTGTCGATGTAGTCCACGCTGATGGTGATGTCGGTGGTGATCACCGGGTCGCCACCGCCCAGCATCTGGTACAGCGGCGCCTTGTGCAGCTGCGCCCACAGGTCGTACACCGCGATCTCCACCGCCGCCTTGGCGCTGGTATTGCGCTCCATCGCGCCCTGGATCAGCGCGCACACATGGTTGAGGTTGGCCACGTCCTGGCCGATCAGGCGCGGCTTGATGAAGCTGTTGATGGCCTCGACGATCGAGCCGTGGGTATCACCGGTGATGACCGCGGTGGCCGGCGCTTCGCCGTAGCCGGTATGGCCGGTGTCGGTGCGCACCAGCACCACCACGTCTTCCACCGTATCCACGGTGCGCAGCGCGGTCTTGAACGGGGTCTTCAACGGCACGCGCAGCATGCCAAGTTCGATATCGGTGATCTTCATTCAGGAGTCTGGGCTCGAAGGCGCTGGATGTTGGTGATGCGGTCGATGTAGCGCACGGTGTCGCTGGCCATCATCGGCTCCAGCGGGGTCACCGACACACCGTTGAGGTGCGCCTGCACGCGGGTCCCGTCGGCGCCGAACCAGCTGCCGCCGGCGGTGTCGTGGATCACCCAGGTGCGGCCGTCCACATGGCCGATGGCGACCATGACGTGGCCGGGGATATAGACCAGGTCGCCCACCTGCAGCTGGTTCACCGCCGTGGTGCGCCGGGCGCTGCCGTCCTTGCCGGTGAAGGCGATGCGATCCAGCGCCGGGCTCACCGCCTGCGCGCTGGTGTTGCGCGGCATCAGCACGCCCACGCTGCGGTAGATCTCCGACACGAAGCCGCTGCAGTCGCGGGTGTCGTAGTCGTGGCCCCAGCCGTAGCGCTCGCCGAGGAACTTGAAGGCCTGGGTGAGCAGGGTCCGCGGGGTCAGCGGCAGGTAATCGGCCGCACTGTCCTGCGAGCGCGGCAGCAGCGCCGGTACCAGCGCCAGGCGGCCATCGTCATTGCGCACCGGCAGCTGCAGTACGTAACCGGCGTGCGCCTGCTGGCCGTTCACCGGCGTGCCCGGCGGCCAGTCGGCCAGCACCGGCAGGCGCACGCCCATGTCCAGCTGCAGGCGCGACACGCGCGGTTCTTCCGGCGTGTAGGCGGTGAAGGCGGTCGCGCCGGTGATCACCCGGTACGGCCCGTGCTGGCCGTAGCCGAGCACCGTGGCTGCATCGCCGATGCCAACGAAGCGTTTCTCGATCCACGCCGCATAGCGTTCGCTGGTGACGAACAGCCATTGGCCATCGGCGCTTTCATGCATCACCGCCACCGCGTCACCGGGGAACAGCGCCGATTCCTGGAAGCGGTCGATATCGGTGTCGCCCTGGGTGGTGAACACCCGCAGCGAAGTGGGGAAGGCGCGCAGTGCGGCGCGATGGGTGACCAGGCCGTACTGCAGCGCGCGTTGTGCGGGAATGGCCGACAGCGCCAGGTTGTCCAGGCTGGCGGTGCGCTGCGCAGCACCGAGCGGCTTGCCATCCACACCGTACAGGGTTTTCTCCGGCCACTTCGACAGTGCCTGCACCGCGGCCAGTACCTGTGCACGCGGCAGCTGTGCGGGCAGCGCGCGCAGGTCGTGGATGGAGGCATCTTCGGCGCGCATGCGCGCGTTCTGCGCCTCGATCTGGGCGCGGTCCAGGATCACCGCATCGGCAGTGGGCAGGCGGGCGGCCCAGTACTGCGGGGTGAGGTAGGCCTCATGCAGGTCCACCACATACGGCAGCGGCGCGCCCGGGTCGGGCTGGCCAGGCGCGCTGCCGTCGGCGGCCCATGCCGGCGCGCCGGCCACCGCCAGCAACAGTGCCAGCACGCGTTTGGCGGCGGGCCAGGGGGCAGGGCGGAAACGGGTCATGGCGGCACTGTCCTCGGTGGGCGCGCAGGTGGCGGCGGCGCGGGTCATGCCGCCCACTCCGTGGCCACATCGGCCGCATAGCGCGCCGGTAGCGAAGGCGCCGCGCGGTAGTGGGTGCCCATGCGAACGTAGGCGTGCGCGCGCCAGGGGAACTGCGCGATGGCGGTCGCAATGGTGGCTTCCAGCGCCGCCAGGTCGGTCCAGGTGGTGCCACAGCTGCCACAGCCCCATACCGGCGGGTGCAGCGTATCGACCCAGCAGGCATCGCCGGTGCAGGCGCGTTCCGGGCAGGGCAGGGAGGGCGTGGGGTCGGCCGGGCGCGCGGCGCCGGGCTGGGTAGGGTCCACGGCGGTGCCGTGATAGCAGTGCGGGCAGTCCAGCATCACCAGGCGCATGCCCTTGGCGCGGGAGGTATCGAACAGCACGGCCTGCGCCCCGGTCGGCACGAAACCGGCCTGGCAATGGTCGCAGCGCAGCTCTGGATGATTCATGGGGCGCGTCCTCCAGCGGCGGCGGGTGTCATGGAATACTTATTCCTTTCGCTGTGGAATGCAAGAATAAATTATTGACCGGCGTCACGGCCCGTGTTACACAGCCCTTACCACCCGCGCTGGGGAAGTGTCGCTGTGGATCGTGCCGTTCGCAAACCGCTTGTGCCTATCGCCGCCAGCCTGCTGGTGGCGGCGCTGCTGTCGGTGCCGTCGGCCCAGGCGGGGCGCGCCGACGCGGGCACGGCAGACGACGCGGCAGAGCGCGCGCGTGTCGCCGATCTCATCGATGCCGGGTACTTCGCCCGCGCCGAGCAGCGCATCGCCGCGCACGGCAGCACGCCGCCAGCGGCGTACGACGAACACACGCTGGCCTTCCAGCGCGAGCGCATGCGGCGGATCCGGCTGGATTTCAGCCTGGACACCGCCGCGGCCAAAGACGCCGTGCGGCGTTCGATTCCGGACCTGCGCGACGACGAATTCGAGCGCTGGGACCGGCAGGGGCTGCTGGAGCATCTGGACATCGACGGCACCCGGTTCTACTTCAAGCGCGCGCCGTCCAATCTGTTCCGGCTGAGCGATGAAGCACGTGCGCGCCGCCGTGCCGACGCACCGCTACCCAGCGACGGTCCGTTCGAACACCTCACCCCGTACCACGCCAACGTGGTGGAGGCGGCCACGGCATCCGGGCAATCGTCGGTGCTGCCGCAGAGGGTGGAAGTCACCCAGTCGCTGACGGTGAAGGCCGATGCGGTGCCCGCCGGCACCACGCTGCGCGCGTGGATTCCGTACCCGCGGGCCATCGCCGGCCAGCAGGAACAGATCCAGTGGCGCGGCAGCACGCCCGGCCAGGCGCGCATTGCCCCGGCCAGCGCGCTGCAACGCACCGCCTACCTGGAGGGCACCGCGGTGGCCGGGCGGCCCACCCGTTTCGAGATCCGCTACGCGCTCACCGTGCAGGCCCGGCACACCCGCATCGACCCGACCGTGGTGCGGCCCACGCCCACCGACGCGGCGCTGGCCCCGTACCTGGCCGAACAGCCGCCGCACGTGCGCTTCACCCCGGCCCTGCGGCTGTTCTCCGACCAGGTGCTGCAGGGCGAAACCCGTCCCTACGAGGTGGCCCGCCGGCTGTTCGATGCGGTCGACCGCATTCCGTGGGCCGGCGCGCGCGAGTATTCCACCCTGACCAACATCAGCGACTACGCGCTGCACGCCGGCCACGCCGACTGCGGCCAGCAGACCCTGCTGCTGATCACCCTGCTGCGCATGAATGGCATCCCCGCGCGCTGGCAGTCGGGCATGGTCTACGCCGACGACGCGGTGGGCTACACCAACCTGCACGACTGGGGCGCGCTGTACCTGGCTCCGTATGGCTGGGTGCCGATGGATGTCACCACCGGCCGCCTGGACAGCCCGCAGCCGGCGCTGCGCGATTTCTACTTCGGCGGGCTTGATGCCTACCGCATCGCCTTCAACGACGCCGTCAGCCAGCCGCTGGTCCCGGCCAAGCGCTTCCCGCGCTCGGACACCGTGGATTCGCAGCGCGGCGAGGTCGAGTGGGACGGCGGCAACCTGTACTTCGATCAATGGAACTACGACTTCCAGTCGCACATCGTGCCACTGGCGGTGAAGCGGTAAACGGCACCATCCACGATTCCATATCTGCAGGAGAGAGCAGGGAATGAACACGAACAGGTTGAAGCGGGCGGCGCTGTGCGTCGCGTTGGGGGCGTGCCTGGGCACGTTGGCGCCGGTGGCGATGGCGCAGGACGGCGCGGTGGTGGGCAAGCTGCTCACCGACCCGGGCCAACGCCTGGACAACGCCACGGTGACGGTGCGCAACCCGTCCACCGGCTTTGTGCGCTCGGTACGCGCCGAGGCCAATGGCAGCTACCGCATTCCGCTGCTGCCGGTGGGCACGTACGAGCTGGAGGTAGCCGTTGCCGGTGGCGCGCCTACCCGCGTGGGCCAGATCAACGTGGGCCTGGGCAGCGCCACCACGGTCAACGTGCCGGTGAGTGGAGTGAGCACGCTGGGGGCGGTGGAAGTGCGCGCGCCGCAGGTGGTGTCGATGGTGGATGTGAAGTCCACCGAGTCGGCCACCAACATCACCCGCGAAGAACTGTCGCGGCTGCCGGTGGACCGTGATATCACCGCCGTCGCGCTGCTTGCGCCCGGCGCGGTCAAGGGCAAGGGTTCGCTGGGCGGGCAGGGCATTTCCTTCGGCGGCTCGTCGGTCGCCGAGAACACCGTCTACATCAACGGCCTGAACGTCACCGACTTCTACAACCGGGTGGGCTTCTCCTCGGTGCCGTTCGGCTTCTACCAGGAATTCCAGGTCAAGACCGGCGGCTACTCGGTGGAGTTCGGGCGCAGCACCGGTGGTGTGATCAACGCGGTGACCCGTTCGGGCAGCAACGACTTCCAGGCCGGTGCGCAGCTGGTGTTCGAACCGCGCGCCTGGCAGTCGCAGGCACGCGACCGCTACACCGCCGATGGCAGCCGCTATATCACCGCCAGCCGCGACGACTACAGCCGCAGCGCACTCAACGTGTTCGCTTCCGGCGCGCTGGTGCAGGACAAGCTGTTCTTCTTCGGCATGTACGAAGCGCGCGACTACACGCCCCATTCCACCAACGACGCCGGCACCGTGTTCAACGCCGGCAAGGCCGACGACCCCTTCTGGGGCGGCAAGCTGGACTGGCAGATCACCGACAACCAGATGCTGTCGCTGTTCGGCTTCTCCGACAAAAGCGACACCATCACCGACGTGTACCGCTACGACTACGCCAGTGGTCGTGCGGTGGGTGACAGCACCAACCAGATCTACAACACCGTGGGCGGCAAGAACTGGTCGGGCACCTACAGCTGGCAGGTCAACAACGACCTGACCATGAAGCTGATGTACGGCGAGAACAAGCGCAACCGCTCGCAAAGCAGCCTCATGGACCAGAATTGCAACCGCGTGTTCGACAACCGCACCGCCAGCCAGGGCGTGCCCACCGCGCTGCAGGGCGACCGCAGCTGCACCAGCAGTTCGCAGCTGGAATCGGCACTGGATACCCGCAAGGCCGCGCGTGCGGATTTTGAATGGTCCATCGGTGACCACCTGCTGCGCTTCGGCCTGGACCGCGAAGAGAACACCTCCGACTACGAACGCGCCTACCCCGGCCCGGGCGGGTTGCGCTACGACGTGTACTACCGCACCCCGGGCAGCTCGCTCAACGGCGGCGTCGTGCCAGCCAGTGGGCTGGTGGCGCGCACCCGCCGCTATGAAGTGGCCGGTTCGTTCGAGACCATCAACTCGGCGTACTACCTGGAAGACAACTGGCAGGTCACCCCGAACTTCCTGCTGAACATCGGCGCGCGCGTGGAAGGCTTCGACAACAAGGGCGGCGACGGCAACAGCTACATCAAGATCGACAACATGATCGCCCCGCGCCTGGGCTTCTCCTGGGACATGCGCGGCGACGGCACCACCAAGCTGTTCGGCAACCTGGGGCGCTACTTCCTGCCCGTGGCCAACGTGATCAACATCAAGCAGGCCGGCGGCTTCCTGGACGAGCGCACCTGGTATGAATTCCTGGGCTACTCCGGCGCGGCCAACAACGTGCCCGGGCTTGGCGGACAGATCGGTCCGGTGGACAACTCGCAGGGCGACGGCAGCGTGCCGGACCTGCGCGCCGAGGTGAACCGCGAGATGGACCCGGTGTACCAGGATGAAGCAATCCTGGGCTTCCAGCACATGCTGAGCGAATCGTGGTCGCTGGCCGCCAGCGTCACCTACCGCCGCCTGAACAACGCCATCGACGACATGAACATCACCGCCACCGGCCAGTGCGGTGCCATTGACGGTGTGTGGATCATGGGCAACCCCGGCCGCACCAACACCGTGTGGGGCGACAGCAACTGCGACGGCAGCAACGATGCCTGGATCGATATCGACACCTCGCGCGAAGGCTGGGCGCTGTACGACGATGACGGCAACTACGTGGGCCAGCGCGGCTGGGTCAAGCCCAAGCGCGACTACAAGGCGCTGGAACTGCAGGTGGACCGCGCCTGGGACGGCACCTGGGGCTTCAATGCGTCCTATACGCTGGCTTATGGGCGCGGCAACGCCGAAGGCCCGGTCAACTCCGACACCGACTTCGCTGATTCCGGGCGTACCGAAAACTTCGACAACCCGTGGGTGAACTACCGCGGCTACGGCTACCTGGCCAACGACCGCCGCCACCAGTTCAAGTTCCGCGGCAGCTACGCGCTGACCGAGAACCTCACCGTGGCCGCCACCCTGGGCATCCAGTCGGGCAGCCCGATCACCCGCTTCGGCGCCGGCAACCCGTTCGACGACACCGACTTCCACAGCTATTACGTGTGCGTGTCCAACTGCCAGGCCACCGTGCCGTCCGAACGGGTGTTCGTGCATTCCCCGCGCGGCGGCGATGGGCGCACGCCATGGACCTACGACCTGGACATGAGCATTGCCTACAAGGTGCCGGTGCCGCAGGACATCAACCTGAAGCTGGCCGTGTACAACGTGCTCAACCAGCAGCGCATCGTGTCGGTGGACCAGGACTACGAACCGCAGGACAGCATCGGTACGCTGAACCCGATGTACGGCTACGGCACCGGGTTCCAGTCGCCGCGCTATGCGCAGCTCACGGTGACCTGGAACTACTGATGGGATGACCGCGATGACGCTGCACCGGTGGCGTGCCCTGGTGGTGGCGCTGGCTGTTTCAGCCAGCGCCACTGCGGCGCCCGCACCGCCCTTCCAGCCGATGTTCGACCAGGCCCGGCAGCACTACGCGCTGCCGGGCCTGGCCATGGCCGTGGTGGAAGACGGGCAGGTGGTCTACCAACACACCGCCGGCGAGCGCCGCATCGGCACAGGTGAGGCCATCGATGAGAACACGCTGTTCAAGATCGCCTCCAACAGCAAGGCGATGACCGCCGCGCTGCTGGCACGGCTGGTCGACCGCGGTGCGTTGCGCTGGGACGACCCGGTGATTCGATACCTGCCGCAGTTCCGCATGCACGACCCGTGGGTGACCGAGCACATGCAGGTCCGCGACCTGCTCATCCACAACAGCGGCCTGGGCCTGGGCGCCGGTGACCTGATGCTGTGGCCCGAGCCCAATGCCTTCACCCGGCAGGACATCATCGCCGGGCTGGCGCATCTGAAACCGGTCACCAGCTTCCGCAGTGGCTACGCCTACGACAACCTGATGTACGTGGTGGCCGGGGAGGTCGCCGCGCGCGCGGGCGGCAAGCCGTACGACCAGTTGCTGCGCGAAGAGGTATTCGTGCCGCTGGGCATGCAGCGCTGCCAGGTGGGGGCGTGGTCGGTGGCGGCGGTGGGCAACGTGGCCCAGCCGCACGCACGCCGCGATGGCCGCAACGTGGTCACCCAGCCCGATGCCGACACCAGCCCGGACCTGGCGTCCATGGCCGCTGGCGGCATCCGCTGCAGCCTCAAGGACATGACCCGCTGGATGCAGGTGCTGCTGGACCCGGCGCAGGTGCCGGGCTGGCTCAGCGATGCCCAGCGCCGCGCGCTGTGGACCGCGCACATGCCGATGCCGATCGGTGCGCGCCAGCGCCAGTGGGACAACGCGCACTTCGCTGCGTATGGTTACGGCTGGCGCTTGTCGGACCTGGACGGCCAGTGGAAGGTGGCCCACACCGGCACGCTGTCGGGCATGTATTCCTCGCTGGCGTTGCTGCCGGACCGGCGCGTGGGCGTGGTGCTGTTGATCAACGGCGATGCCGAAGACGCCCGCACCGCCTTGATGCAGGCCGCGCTGCGGCACTACACCGCGCCCGATGACACCCGGGGCGTGCTGGACTACGCACGCCTGCTACGCGACGAACAGCAGCAACGCCGGAACAGCGGCCACGTGCGCCCGGACACGCGTGCGCGCGCACCGGCCAGTCTGCAGACCACGGCCGCCTGGCAGGGCCGCTACCGCGACCCGTGGCTGGGGCCGGCCCGTGTGTGCCCGCACAATGGCCGGCTGCGTTTCCAGGTGGAGAAGTCGCCGCAGCTGCAGGGCACGGTGATGCAGCTGGGTGCGCGCTGGCTGGTGCAGTGGGATACGCTCGGGGCCGATGCCGAGCCCTGGCTGCAGCCGCAGCCGGGCACGCCGCCCACGCTTGCACTGCGCGCCATCGACCCGGATATCGACTTCAGCTATGACTACCAGGACCTGCAGTACACCCGCATCGGCGATTGCCCGTAGCGCCTTGCTGATGCTGGCCGTCGTCGGCGGTGCGCAGGCGCAGCCGGTAGAGGTATCCCCCGCGCGCACCGTCGAGCAGGCCGGGCTGGTCGACCTTGCCCGCCTGGTGCCCGACATCGCACTGGACATCCGCTACGCCGGCAGCAACAACTTCACCGCCCGCCCCGTGCCCGGCTACGCCGCGCCCAAGTGCCTGCTGCTGGCCCCGGCGGCCACCGCGTTGGCCGCGGTGGAAGCGGACCTGCGGGCCGAAGGCTACCGGCTGCGCGTGTTCGACTGCTACCGCCCGGCGCAGTCGGTCACTGCATTCGTGGCCTGGGCCCACGACCCGGCCGAACAGTCGCGCAAGGCGCTGCAGTACCCCGACCTGGACAAGCCAGCACTGCTGGGCGGCTACATCGCCGAGACCTCCGGCCACAGCCGCGCCGCCACCGTCGACCTGACCCTGCTTGATTGCCGCACAGGCCCCTGCAGCGCGCTGGACATGGGCACCGACTTCGACTTCTTCGGCCCGCGTGCGCATACCGATGCGGCAGACATCAGCGCCCTCCAGCGCGCCAACCGCCAGCGGCTGGTGCAGGCGATGGCCCGGCACGGCTTTGCCAACTATCCGCTGGAGTGGTGGCACTACACCCTCCGCCCCGAGCCGGACCCGCACACCGCCTACGACGTGCCGGTGCGCTGAACGCCGGGGGCGCGGGCCGCGCCGCTACACTGTGGCCTGACCTGCCGCCCGGACCACGATGAACCTGCCGCTGCACTTTGGATTGCTCGGAACCCTGGAAGCAGGGCTGATCGCGCTGCTGGTCGGTCTGCTGGTGTATGCGCTGTGGCACCGCCTGTGCCGCGCGCTGGGCTGGACCGCCGGGCACGCCATCGGCTGGGCCTGCGTGATGGCGGTGGTGGTATCGGCCGGCATCGATGCGTGGAAGCTGTTCTACATGGGCATGATGCGGTTGGAGTCGCCGCTGTACGCGCGGTTGTTCCTGGCCGGCATCCACGATCCCAACGAACTGGGCTCACGGGTGGTACTGGAAGTGGCCGGCGCCCTCGGCGGCGTTGCACTGGGCTGGATGATATTCAGTTCGCGCTCAGGCGAAAAAAGCGCCAGCGAAGGCTGACATTCCGTTTGCATCCGGTTAAATCCGCGCCGGTTGAATGCTCTGCTTACTACCTGCTCACCTGCACATAACCTGTGCGGTAAACGACGCGCGTGGACACGTGGTTAAGACCGCGTGCGCAGGCCGGTTGCGACGCAAAGTTGATTCACAAACGGGGTGGCAGTGTGGGGCCGTGCGGAAACAACGAACCGTGCAACACCCCAATAGCAGGAGACCACCCAATGACTATTCGCAACCGCAAGCCCCTGATCGCCCTGATCGTCGCCGCAGGCAGTGTGCTGGCCATTCCGGCGATGGCCCAGTCCGCGCAGCAGAGCGCCGCGCAGGCACAGAACCAGGCCGCGCAGGCCCAGCAGGCAGCGGCGCAGGCCGGCCAGGCGGCAGATTCGGCCGCCGGTGCCGCCGCGCAGGCGTCGCAGCAGGCCAGTGGTGGTGGCCAGACGTGGGCCAGTGTGGATACCGACGGCAACGGCACCATCAGCAAGACCGAAGCACAGGTCAATGCGGGTCTGGCCCAGGTGTTCGACCAGGCCGACAGCAGCAAGGACGGCGAGCTTTCGCCGGACGAGTACAAGGCGTACGTGGCGGCCCAGCAGGGCAAGGCCGCCAGTGGCAGCGGCGCACAGCCGGGCAACTGATCCACGTGCAGCATGCAGTGCACTGAGCGCAAGGGCTGAACACCGCTGGACACCGGTGAACGGCAGTGAGGGGTTGGGCGGCTTCGGCCGCCCTTCTTTTATGATGGACAGCATGGATCATCCCGGCCGCCGGCCTCCCTTCGACGTCTACCTGCCCGTTCCGGGCGAACCGCCGCCGCAGCGGGTGTCGCACCTGGCACCCGGCGAAGTGGTGGTGGTGACCGGTGCCTCGCCGGGCGGCTGCGCCGAATCGATCGCCTTCGACGACCACGGCCCGCGCTGGGCCAACGCGGCCCTGCAACAGGTGCTGGGCGAGCTCAACACCCGCGGCCTGCCATTCCAGCACCAGCCGCATGATCCCGAAGGCCCGGCCGCGCTCATGGCGTGGTGGCAGGAGACCGGGCAGCTGGCCAGCAGCTACCGCCAATTCAGCTGGCAGGGCCCGGGGCAGTGGTTGCTCACCCGCATCGAGCTGCCGCAGCTTGGCGTGCTGGGCTGGGACGGCCCGCGGCCGTTCGGCCAGTGAGCCGATGATGTCATTGGGCTGGCGCGGCGCTGTTGCTATCCTTGCCCGATGATGACCTCCTCGTCCGCGCCCACCGGCGCCATCGGCCTGGTCGGTTTTGACGGTGACGACACGCTGTGGAAGAGCGAAGACTATTACCGCAAGGCCGAGCAGGATTACCTCGCCATCCTGTCGCGCTACATCGACGTGCACGACACCCAGACCGCACGCCACCTGCTGGAAGTGCAGCAGCGCAATCTCGGCGTGTTCGGCTACGGGGTGAAGGGCATGACCCTGTCGATGGTCGAAGCGGCCATCGAGATCACCCAGCAGATGATCACCGCACGCGACCTGCAGCAGATCCTGGATATCGGCCATGACACCCTGCGCCACCCGGTCGAGCTGATCGATGGCGTGCGCGAGTCGGTCACCGAGATCGCGCGGGACTACCCGGTGGTGCTGATCACCAAGGGCGATCTGTTCCACCAGGAGGCCAAGATCAAGCTGGCCAACCTGCGCGACCTGTTCCCGCGCATCGAAATCGTGTCCGAGAAAGACCCGGAAACCTACGCGCGCGTGCTGGAAGAATTCGACCTGCCGATCGAGCGCTTCTGCATGGTCGGCAACTCGCTGCGCTCGGACATCGAGCCGGTGATCACCCTGGGCGGCTGGGGCATCCACACCCCGTACGCGGTGACTTGGGCGCATGAAACCCAGCACGGCGTGGCCGACGACGAGCCGCGCATGGTCGACGCCCCGACCGCCTTCGACTGGCCGCAGGCCCTGCGCGTCATCGAAGCCAAGGCAACGCAGGCCTGACCGGCATGCAGCGCTGCGGCGGTGTCGTCCCATGACCCTGCGCACGGTGCTGGTGCTGCTGGTGCTGATGCTGCCGTGGGCGGCATCGGCGCAGCAGACCGCGGAGAAGTCCGAAGCCTATGTGGTCGACACCGGCGATGCCTGGGTGGACGCCCAGCTGCAGGACATCAACCACTACGCCGAACGCTACCCGGACAGTTTCCTGGACGAGGTGGCGCGCTATGCCGGCGTATCACGCGGCTACATCGCCGCGCTGATGTACACCCACGGCTGGCAGGCCGGTGACATCTACTTCGCCTGTTTCTGGGCACATGCCATCGAGCGCGGGTGCCGCGACAGCGTGCAGGCCTGGAGCCGTGCGGTGCCGGAAGAGGGCCAGCCCAAGCGCTGGGAGGACGTGGTGGCCGCGCTGCCGGTCACGCCGACCAACCTGCACTGGCGCGCGCTGCGCCACGCCATCGTGGCCAGCCACGACCATTGGGACCGCCCGATCAAGCTTGACGCCACCCTGCAGCGCCAGCTCGGCGACCGCGCCCAGCGCCAGCGCGCGGCAGGCAATCCCACGCCTTCCGCGCGCTGAGTTTCTGCGCAGCCACCCATGGGGTGGCTCTACCCGGCCGGTGGCCCAACCCACGCCATGCGCGGCTTCGATCCCACCCGGCACCCCAATCGCCGCCCACGCGGTAGAGCCACCCCATGGGTGGCTGCCCTTCGCGCCCATCGCATTCCGTGCAGCCACCCATGGGGTGGCCCAACCCACGCCATGCGCGGCTGCGATGCCACCCGGCATCCCAACCGCCGTCTACGCGGTAGAGCCACCCCATGGGTGGCTGCCCTTCGCGCCATCGCATTTCGCGCAGCCACCCATGGGGTGGCTCTACCCGGTGACCCCTTTGCTGCTGTGCAGATCGCGGTAACCCCCGCGCTCGGCGACAATGCGCGATTGCTGCACCTTCCCCCGTGATCCGTTGCCGAGTACGTAATGAGCGCCGACCGTTTCGTTTCACCCGACGATATCCGCAGCCTGTTCGCCCAGGCCATGTCCACCATGTACCGCACCGAGGTGCCGTTGTACGGCACGCTGGTGGACCTGGTGGCCGAGATCAACGATGCCGTGCTCACCGCCAACCCGGCACTGGCCGAGCAGCTGGACCGCACCGACGAACGCACCCGCCTGGACCAGGAGCGCCACGGCGCCATCCGCGTGGGCACCGCCGAGGAACTGGCCACGCTGGGCCGCCTGTTCGCGGTGATGGGCATGCACCCGGTGGGTTATTACGACCTGTCGGTGGCCGGCGTGCCGGTGCACTCCACCGCGTTCCGCCCGCGCACCGCGAAGGCGCTGGCGCACAACCCGTTCCGGGTGTTCACCTCGCTGCTGCGGCTGGAGTTGATCGAAGACGCCGCGCTGCGTGACGAATCTGCGCGCATCCTGGCCCGGCGCCGCATCTTCACCGACACCGCGCTGGCCCTGATCGACCAGGCCGAGCGCGACGGTGGCCTCCGCCAGGAAGACGCCCGCCGCTTCGTCATCGAATCGCTGGAGACGTTCCGCTGGCACGGCGATGCCACCGTGTCGCTGGCCACCTACCACGCGCTGCACGACGCGCACCGCCTGATTGCCGACGTGGTCAGCTTCCGTGGCCCGCACATCAACCACCTCACCCCGCGCACGCTGGACATCGACGCCGCCCAGGCCGCCATGCTCGCGCGCGGCATCGACGCCAAGGCCGTGGTCGAAGGCCCGCCGCCGCGTCGCTGCCCGATCCTGCTGCGCCAGACCAGCTTCAAGGCACTGCAGGAAACGGTGCACTTCCCGTCTGGTGAGGCGGCCGACGCCGGCACCCACACCGCGCGGTTCGGCGAGATCGAACAGCGTGGCCTGGCACTGACGCCCAAGGGCCGCGCGCTGTATGACCAGCTGCTCGCCCAGGCACGCGACAGTGGCGGTGCCGGCAGCACCGGGCAGGATTACCCGGCCCGCCTGGCCGCCGCGTTCACCGCGTTCCCGGACGACCACGCCACCCTGCGCCGCGAGGACCTGGGCTACTACCGCTACGCCCTCACCGACGCCGGCCGCGCCGATCCGGCCGCCATCGGCGACCTGCCGGCCGAGGCCCTGATCGCCGCCGGTCTGGCCAGCGCCGACCCGATCGTCTACGAGGATTTCCTGCCGGTCAGTGCCGCGGGCATCTTCCAGTCGAACCTGGGCGGTGAAGAGCAGCGCGCGTATGCCGCCCACGCCAACCGTGAGGCATTCGAGCAGGCGCTGGGCATGCAGGTGGAAGACGAATTTGCGATCTACGAACGCCTGCAGGCCGAATCGCTGGCGACGCTGCGTTAGGGTCGCATCCCGATCGACCGCCGTGGCATCTGCCGCGTTCGGTGATGGCATGACGCTGGCCGGGGAAGGCGTTTGCTGCGTTCCGGGGTCATGCGTTACCGGATGCTGATCGGTTCACGGCGGTCGTTTGGGAACCGACCCTACCGCTGTGACCCGCGCCTTTCGCGGGAGGGGCAGCACGCGTGGTGTGCGCGACGCCAAGGTAGGGTCGCATCCCGATCGACCGCCGTGGCATCTGCCGCGTTCGGTGATGGCATGACCTTGGCCGGGGAGGGCATTTGCTGCGCTCCGGGGTCATGCGTTACCGGATGCTGATCGGTTCACGGCGGTCGTTTGGGAACCGACCCTACCGCTGTGACCCGCGCCTTCCGCGGGAGGGGCAGCACGGGTGGTATGCGCGACGCCAAGGTAGGGTCGCATCCCGATCGACCGCCGTGGCATCTGCCGCGTTCGGTGATGGCATGACCTTGGCCGGGGAGGGCATTTGCTGCGCTCCGGGGTCATGCGTTACCGGACGCTGATCGTTTCACGGCGGTCGTTTGGGAACCGACCCTACCGCTGTGACCCGCGCCTTCCGCGGGAGGGGCAGCACGCGTGGTATGCGCGACGCCAAGGTAGGGTCGCATCCCGATCGACCGCCGTGGCATCTGCCGCGTTCGGTGATGGCATGACCTTGGCCGGGGAGGGCATTTGCTGCGCTCCGGGGTCATGCGTTACCGGACGCTGATCGTTTCACGGCAGTCGTTTGGGAACCGACCCTACCGGCAGTATCGCGCCAAGGAGGGGGCGCTTCGTTCCGACATGCGGATGCAACCGATGCAGTGCATAAAGAAAAAGCCGGGCATTTGCCCGGCCTTTCTGGATCATGCCTTCATCGTCCCGGTATCCAACCACCGCTGGTGCCACGACAACGCTTCGGGCAACAGATGCGGGGTGTGCTTGCCGTAACTGTCGCGGCTGGCGCGGTCGAAGTAATCGTTCAACTGATCGCGGAAATCAGGATGCGCGCAGTTGTCGATCACCACCCGCGCGCGCTTGCGCGGGGTCAGCCCGCGCAGGTCGGCCAGGCCCTGTTCGGTCACGATCACCGACACGTCGTGCTCGGTGTGGTCCACGTGGCTCACCATCGGCACGATCGCCGAGATGCTGCCGTTCTTGGCCGTGGACGGGCTCAGGAACGCCGACAGGAACCCGTTGCGCGCGAAGTCGCCCGAGCCGCCAATGCCGTTCATGATCCGCGTGCCCATCACATGGGTGGAATTGACGTTGCCGTACAGGTCCGCTTCGATCATCCCGTTCATGCCGATGCAGCCCAGGCGGCGCACCAGTTCGGGATGGTTCGAGATTTCCTGCGTGCGCATGATGATGCGCTCGCGGTAGAAATCGATGTTCGCCTTGAACGTTTCATTGGCCTGCGGGCTCAGCGCGAACCCGGTGCACGAGGCGTAGCTCAGCACCCCGTCGCGCAGCAGGTCCAGCATGCCGTCCTGGATCACCTCGGTGAACGCGGCCAGGTCGCGGAAGCCGCTCTTGGCCAGCCCGGCCAGCACCGCGTTGGGAATGTTGCCCACGCCGCTCTGCAGCGGCAGCAGGTTGGCCGGCAGCCGGCCCTTGGCCACTTCGTGCTTCAGGAAGTCGATCAGGTACGCGGCGATCTGCTCGCTGGTGGTGTCGATCGGGCTGAACGGGCTGTTGCGGTCCGGGCCGTTGGTGCGCACCACCGCCACGATCTTGTCCGGGTCGCAGCGCAGCGAGGTCTCGCCGATGCGGTCGTTGGCGTGCACCAGCGGAATCGGCTTGCGGTGCGGCGGCAGCGCCGTGCCGTAGTAGATGTCGTGCATGCCGTCCACGCCGGCCGGCTGCCATTCGTTGACCTCGATGATCACCTTCTTGGCCAGGTCCAGCCAGGTCTTGTTGTTGCCCACCGACGTGGACGGCACCAGCGAGCCGTCCTCGCGGATGCCCGACACTTCCACCACGGCCGTGTCGATGTCGCCATAGAACCCGAACCACACATGCTGGGCCACGTGGCTGAGGTGGATGTCGATGTAATCCAGCTTGCCCTCGTTGATGCGGTTGCGCGCATCCGGGTCGCTCTGGAACGGCATGCGCATGGCGATGCCGTCGGCCTTGGCCAGTGCACCGTCCAGCTCCGGGGCGGTGGACGCGCCGGTCATCAGACTGATCTGGAAGGGCAGCCCCTGGGCATGCACCGCCTCGATGCGCTGGGCCAGCGCCACCGGCACCGCCTTGGGATAACCTGAACCGGTAAAGCCGCTCATGGCGACGGTTTCACCCGGCTGGATCAGGGCGGCGGCAGCTTCAGCGGATACAACGCGGTCACGCAGACGCGCGTTGGCAATGCGATCGACAGACATGACGACAACGTTTCTGGGGGGATCTGCATTATCGGCGATCCACGCCGCAGGGGGTGTGCGACCAAGGTGGGATGGCGCCTCGGGCTATCGGCACTCCCTGTTCAGTTTTGCAATGACTTCTGTACCCGCAAGTATTGTTTTGCAGTGCAGCGTGCAACTTTTCCGAGGACCCTAGAAGATCGACCTGCATCCCGACGTGGGGGAGGGAGCAGAGCCCGCTGGCAGTTCGCTGCAAGCGGGCTTTTTATTGCCTGAAATTCGGCAACCGCCCCGTAGAGCCGGGCTCTGCCCGGCTGCTCTGCGCTCCAACGTAGCGTCATGAACGCCCGATCCAAGCCGGGCAGAGCCCGGCTCTACGCAGCATCTCGCTGGCGGGGCGGGGGCTCCATGGCCGCGGACACGTCCACCGCCGACAAACCCGGTAGGGTCGGATCCCCATCGACCGCCGCCCCAGCCCATCACCGCCGCGAACGCATGACCTCGGCCGAAGAAAGCCGGACGCAGGTATCGCCACCGTCCCGTTTCGCGCACCCGGCAATACGTAGGCACCCCCAGCGCCCTGCATAATCCCTGCATGCCGATTCCCGCCGACGCTGTCCCCGCCGCCCTCGTTCCCCTCGTCGACCGCGCCCTGGCGCGCCTGGCCCTGTCGCTGGCCGACAGCGGCAGCTGGCCACCGCCGGCCGAGGTTCTGGACCAGGTACGCCTGCTGGCCATCACCAGCGATTTCGCCATCGACACCCTGTGCCGCCAACCGGCGCTGCTGGCCCACCTCATCCAGCCCGGCTGCCCCCCGCTGGCGCGCCCCGAGCTGGACCCCCAGCACCCCAGCGACTGGCCGCAGCGCCTGCGCCGCTACCGCACCGCCGCCTCCACCCGGTTGATCTGGCGCGACCTGGCCGGGCTCGACGACGTGCCCGCCACCCTGGCCGGCGCCACCGCCCTGGCCGAAGACTGCCTGGGCATCGGCCTGGCCGCACTCGAGCAGGAATTTGCCACCCGCCATGGCGTGGTCCGCGCCGCCGACGGCAGCGCCCAGCAGTTGGTGGTGTTCGGGCTGGGCAAGCTGGGCGGCGGCGAACTCAATTTCAGCTCCGACGTCGACCTGGTCTACGCCTACCCGCAAGGCGGTGAATCCGACGGCGCGCGCCCGCTGGCCGCCGAGGAATACTTCGCCCGGCTCGGCCAGCGCCTGGCGCGGCTGCTGGACGAAACCACCGTGGACGGCTTCAGCCACCGCGTCGACCTGCGCCTGCGCCCGTTCGGCAGTGCCGGCCGGGTAGCGCTGTCGTTCGCCGGCATGGACCAGTACTTCCAGCGCGAAGGCCGCGACTGGGAACGCTACGCCTGGCTCAAGGCGCGCGCGGTGGCCGGCGACATCGCCGCCGGTGAAGCGTGGCTGCAGACCCTGCGCCCGTTCGTGTACCGCCGCTACCTCGATTTCACCGCGCTCGATGGCCTGCGCGAGATGAAGGCGGCGATCACCGCCGAAGTCTCGCGCCGGGAAATGTTCGACGACATCAAACGCGGCCCCGGTGGCATCCGCGAAATCGAATTCCTGTGCCAGGCCCTGCAGCTGATCCGCGGCGGCCGTGAGGCCAGCCTGCGCGAACGCCGCCTGCTGCATGCGCTGCCCGCGCTGGTGGCGTGTGGGCAGATGGCCGCGCAGGACGGTGAAGACCTGCTGCACGCGTACGGCTTCCTGCGCCGGCTGGAAAACCGCCTGCAGATGCTGCGCGATGCCCAGACCCACGCGCTGCCTACCGACCCCACCGACCGCCTGCGCATCGCCACCGGCCTGGGCTACCCCGACTGGGACGCGCTGATCGCCGCGCTCGACGCGCAACGCACCCGGGTCAGCACCGAATTCGGCGCACTGCTGGCACCGCGCAAGGGCCAGGCCGCGCCCGATGCGCTGTCCAACTACTGGCGCGGCCTGCCCGACAACGGCAGCGCCGAGATCCTCGCCGATGCCGGCTTCCACGACCCGCACAGCGCCGACCAGTCGCTGCGCGATTTCGCCCAGTCGCTGGGCGTGAAGTCGCTGTCCGACAGCGCCCGCGCGCGCTTGGACCGCGTGTTGCCGGCGCTGCTGCACGCCGCCACCCGTTCGCCCCAGCCCGACGCCGCGCTCAAGCGCGTGCTCGGCCTGCTGCAGGCCATCCTGCGCCGCACCAGCTACCTGGCGCTGCTGGACGAACAGCCCAGCGCGCTGGCGCGGCTGGTGGACGTACTGGCGCGCAGCGCGTTGCTGGCCGAACGGCTGGCCGCCTACCCGCTGCTGCTGGACGAGCTGTTGGACGTGCGCGTGTCCGGGCCGATGCCCGACGCCGACGCGATGCAGGCCGAGTGCGATGCCGCACTGGCCGTGGACGACCCCGAAGCGGCGCTGCGCCTGCTCAACGAAACCCGCCTTGCCCTGAGTTTCCGCATGGCGCTGGCCACCCTCGACGGCCGCCAGCGCGCCGTGGACAGCACCCGCCAGCTGGCCGAACTGGCCCAGGCAGTGGTGGTGACCGTGCATGCCATGGCCGCTGCCGACATGCACGCCGCCCACGGCGGCATTCCCGGCGGGCGGTTTGCGATCATCGGCTACGGCAGCTTGGGGGGGCTGGAACTGGGCTTTGGATCGGACCTGGACCTGGTGTTCCTGCACGACCACCCGGCTGACCAGGACAGCAGCGACGGCAAGCGCCCGCTCGATCCGGGCCGCTGGTATGCACGCCTGGCACAGAAGGTGATGGCTCTGCTGGGCGCGGTCACCGCCGCGGGTCGGCTCTACGACATCGACGTGCGCCTGCGCCCGGACGGCGGCAAGGGCGCGCTGGTGTCCTCGCTGGCCAGCTACACCGAGTACCAGCGCGAGCGCGCGTGGACCTGGGAACACCAGGCCTTGGTACGCGCACGCGGCATCGCCGGCGACGCCACTCTGCTGGCCGATTTCGAACGCGTGCGCGCGCAGACACTCGCCCGCCCCCGCGATGCCGACGTGCTCTACGCCGACGTCATAAAAATGCGCGCACGCATGCGCACCGAACTGGACCGCAGCGACGCCGCGCGGTTGGACCTGAAACAGGGCGCCGGTGGCATTGTCGACCTCGAATTCCTGCTGCAGACCGGCGTCCTCGACAGCGCCGGCGCGCACCCGCAGGTACTGGAACCGCGCGACACCCCGCGCCTGATCGACGCCCTGGCCAGCATCGCCTGGCTACCCGGCGGCACCCGCCAGGGCCTGCATGACGCGCACGCCGCGTTGCTGGACGTCGGCCTGGCCTGCACCCTCGACCGCCGCCCGCGCCTGGCCGCGCCCACACCCGTGCTGGAAGAAGCCCGCGCGGTCATCAGCGCCGCCTGCGACGCCGCCGGCCTCCCGTTCCAGACCCCGCACTCCGCGTAGCGCCGGGCGCTGCCCGGCCGGCATCAGGCCCGCGCGTAGAGCCGGGCTCTGCCCGGCTGCTCTTCGCCCGGCACCGCGCAGCCACCCATGGGGTGGCTCTACCCCCCGGCAACACGCGCTGCACCAGGGCCCGGTCGCGTTCGCCACGGCGCAGGATCGCGCGGCGTTGCAGCGCGTCGCGCAGCCGGGGGTCGTCGGCCGCCAGGCCATTGCGCTGGGCGATGTACAGCACCGTCTGCAGCGGCCACGCGTAGAACGCGCTGTGCGCCACCACGTCGTCGATCAGTGCCACTGGCACCGTGCGCCAGGCCAACGCGCGCGTCAGCGCGGCATCGGCCAGGCGGTCGACCAGCTGCTGGGCCAGCGCATCCGCATCGTGGGTACCGGCCCGCACGATCACGCCGCTGTGGCCGGCAAAGCCGGGCATGCCGCCAGCAGTGGACATCACCGCCATCAGCATGTCCGGGTTGGGCAACGCCGAAGCGGTGCCGTCGGCCCACGTCCTGCAGAACGCCAGGGCGGTGGGGCAGTGCACGGTCAACGTTGCCGCCCAGCCCCCTGCCGCACGCAGCGGGTACAGCCCGGCGCTGGCCAGTTCGGTCTTTCCCTCACGCACCACCCAGTCCAGACCGCGCGTACGCACGCCGGTGCAGGTGGCAGCACTTTCGGCCATGCGTACGCGCACCTGGCGCTCCACGGCAATCTTGTAGGTGGCATCGGTTTCCATCGCCACAGCCTGCTGCACCCACCTGCGCACTGTCCAGCCGATGCATCGAAGCAGCGCGTTTACGCCGCGCGCGGCGCCATCTTCCACAGCAACGCGCGGAACGGCGCCAGCAGGAACACACCGATGGTCAGCTTCACCGCCAGGTCGCCCGCGGCCCAGCTCACCCACGGCAAGCTGGAGCCGGCAAACGCGATGCTCCAGAAGATCGTCGTGTCCAGCGTGGCGCTGCAGGTGGTGGCCACCATCGGCGCGCGCCACCAGTGCCCGCGGCGCAGCCGGTCGAACACGGTGATGTCCAGCAGCTGCGCGGCAATGAAGGCCAGGCACGACGCCACGGCGATGCGCGGCGTGGCGATCCAGATTGACAACACCACCGCCAGCGCGAACCCGGCCCACGCCACCTTGCGCGCGGCCTGCGGCCCGAAGCGCCGGTTGATCAGGTTGCTCACCAGGAACGCCACCGGGTAGCTGAAGGCGCCCCAGGTCAGCCAGTCGTTGATCGGGTACTGCACCAGCACGTTGCTGCCCAGCACCACCGCGCCCATGGCCAGCACCGCCAGCAACAGCGCGCGCGGGGTCAACGGGGCAAAGGTGATCGAAGGACGCACAGACATGGCGCACCGGGGGAAGTCAGGGAAGCGGCGGATTATCCGGGCTTGGGCGACGCGGGGCCACCCCGGGCCGGTTCATCTAGAAGCGTTCGCTCATGCTGGTGGCCGCCGCGGTGGTCGTCGGCAGGAACGCCAGCGCCGCGCCGTTGGCGTTGGCAACGGTCCAGCCGGCACCGGCCGGGGTCGGTTTGAAGTCCAGCACGTCGCCCACCTTCACGCCGGCGGCGGGGTTGTCGGCACGGGCCGGCCATTCCACCACCGCCAGGTCCTGCGGCGCCTCCGGGTTGCGCAGGTCCACCCGGTAGCCGCCATCGGGCTGCTGGGCCACGCGTTCCACGGTGAGCGGCGGCAGCGGGCCGGCCTTCTTCGCGGCGGCCCGGGCCGCCCGGTTGTGCGGCATCGAGGCGTCGTGCAGCTCACTGACCCCCAGCGCGCTCAACCACACCGGCGCGGTGATCACCGCCAGGCTCACCACCGAGGTGGCCAGCACGCTGCTGGTCACCGGCGAGGCGCGGCTCAGGTCCTGCGCCGACGCGGGCAGGCCGGTGGCCAGCAGCGCCACCGCCAGCAAAGAGAGTGCAACCGTTCGTTTCATGCCGCCATTCCTCAGGTGAACAACCCGCGCACTGCGCTTACCAGCGCGCACTCGGCTGCGCCGCGTCGGGGTCGGTAGGCAGGAACGCCAGCGTGGTGCCCTGCGCGTTGGCCACGTTCCAGCCGGCGCCGCCCTCGGTGGGGGTGAAGGCCAGCACGTCGCCCACGGCCACGGCGGTTACCGGGCTGTCGGCCTGGTTCGGCCACTGCAGCACGGCCAGGTCTTCGGGCGCCTGCGGGTTCTGCAGGGCCAGCTGGATGCCGCCATCGGCGGTGTGCTCCACTTTTTCCACGGTCAGCGGCGGCAACGGCTGGGCCTTGCGCGCCTTGGCAGCGCGGCTGCGCCGGGCCGAACCGTCGCTGGCCTTGCTCACCCCGGCCGAGACCATCCAGATCGGCGCGGTGATCACGACCACGCTCACGATCGAGGTCACGATGACGCTGCTGGCCACCGGGTGCTTGTTACCGGTCAACATCTGCGCCGAGGCGGGCAGGCTGGTGGCGCACAGCGCAACGGCCAGCAGCGGCGAAACGGCAAGGCGGGCAATCCGTGTCATCAGCGTTTCCCTGGGGGCATCCCTGTAAGGCCGGCAGTATGCCTGCAATCGTGCTGCCCGCAGCTGACTCACGGCTTGGGCGCGGTGATGCCGTCCACCGCCACGTGCGCGATCGGCAGTTCCATCTGCAGCGCCTTCTGCTGCTGCACGAAGTCGAACACCGACTCCACCGTCACCACCGAATAGTTGCCCGAGATGCGCTCGCTGGCCGGGTGGTCGGTGACCGCCGCATTGGGCACGAAGAAGCGCGCGCCCAAGCGCTTGGCTACGCCGATGTGCAGCGTGCTGGGCCGGTAGCGGTGCTGCTTCAGCCAGTCCTGCACCTGGGTGCGGTTGACGATGAGCGTGCCGTCTTCGTTCTGCGCCAATGCAGCCGCCAGCACTTCCAGAATCCATTGGTTGGAGTTCTGGTATTCGGTACTGAACGGGTAGGCCACCACGCTGTAGCGCGCCTCGTGCAGCGCGCGCGCCTGGATGGCCGGCTGGGTCAGCATCGTCTTCAACGTCGCGCGCAGCGCCGGCGTGGGCACGCCGATGCGCAGGTCGGTATGCGCGGACGTTTCACCAATGAAGGTGGCCACGCCTTCGCGGAACAGGTGCGACTGCGCCGTCTTGCACGGATTGAGCAGGTGCACCGCGCGCCACTGGCCGTCGTCTTCGCGCAGCAGGAACGCCACGTGGCTGTGGCGCAACCCGTACTTGCTCAGGTCCTGGCCGCCGCGTGCCACCAGCACCACGTCCACGCCCTCCAGCGCATCCAACGCGTCGGTGGTGGCCAGCGCCACATCGAACATCGACGCCAGCGCCGCCGGCGTGGGATAGCGTTCAACGCACTGCGGTTCGGCCTGGGCGATGGCGGCGGTGCCAAGCAACAGCCCGCACAGCACCGCCTGGCGCAGGCGCGTGATCATCGCAGGACGGCGGTCTTCCATGAGGCGTGTTCTCCCACGGCACGGTGCCGCCGGCGCATCATACCGGCAGCAGGCGCGCCTGTACTTCGGCGGCAATGCGCGTGGTTTCGCGCAGCGGCGTGATGCGCCCGTCGGTGTGCCAGTCCAGCCAGCGCGGTTGCAACCGCCCGCGTTCGCGCAGCGCCTGTTGGAACTGCGCCAGCCGCGCCTGCGCCTGGTCGGCCAGGGCCACCGCCACCGGCATGCGCGTGGCGCACGCCTCGGACAGCAGGTTCACCGAATCGGGCGACACCACCACGCGGTTGGCCCAGCCCAGCAGCCCCGCATACGGATTGACGCCGTCGCCGCCGTCGCCCCAGATCACATGCGGAACATCGGCGAAGGCACTGCGCAGCGCGCCCACCAGCGCCGGCGGCGTGCGCCGCGACGTGGTGGCCAGCAGGCTGCCGCCTTCGGCACGCAGCTGCGCGGCCAACTGCTGGAACACCTGCACCATGTGCGGCTCGTGCCACGGCGCGTGCGGGGTAGGGCCACCCACCAGCAGTGCGGTGCGTGGGCCGGGCAACGCGCCGAAGGCAGCGAACGCGGCGCGCCCGCAGGCCAGCCAGTCATCGTTGACCGGGTTCAGGCTGCCCAGCAGGGTCAGGACGTTGCTGCCGCGCAGGCGGTCGTGTTCGGGCACCACCAGCAGGTCCCAGTGCCGCGCGCTGATCCGCGGGTCCAGGATCTGCACCACCTTGGTGCCGCCCCGGCGCAGTTCGCGCAGCGCCCCGGCCGCCTGGCGGCCACAGCCAATGGCCAGCTGCGGGTGCGCGGCAGCCAGCTGCTGGAAGGCCGGGCCGAAGCCGCGTGCCGCGCCCGGAAGCCAGCGTGGCGCCAGCCAGCGCCACGGCGCGCGCGGGCTCAGCACCAGCGGTTGATGCGCCCCCAGTTTCAGTGCCGACGCCAGCGCCACCGCCTGCCGCACATTGCCGGCACGGCCGTCAGTGATCGTCCAGGGCGGACTCCATCGTTTCACGTATGGCATTAATTCGTTTCAGTCAGGCTGGGTGTTGCAACTGTCACGACACTCTACACTGCCAGCCTTCGCCCCTCCCACGGTCACCCCGACCGACCGGCAGGCGACGCCAAGGTTTTCCCCCTTTTCTGGAGGCTCCATGTCCCACGTGCTCAACGATGCTGCGCTTGACCAGCTGTTCCGTACCGCCCGCACCCAGAACGCCTTCCTCGACACGCCCGTCGACGACAGCCAGCTGCAGGCCCTGTACGAACTGCTGAAGTGGGGCCCCACCGCGGCCAACGGCAGCCCGGCGCGCTTTGTGTTCGTGAAGAGCCCGGAAGCCAAGGCCAAGCTCGCCCCGGCGCTGTCTGAAGGCAACCACGACAAGACCCTGGCCGCGCCGGTCACGGTGATCGTCGCCTTCGACGAAGACTTCCACGAAAAGCTGCCCTACCTGTTCCCGCACACCGACGCCAAGGCGTGGTTCGACGGCCCGCGTGAAGCCCGTACCGAAGGCGCATTCCGCAACGGCAGCCTGCAGGGCGCCTACCTGATCCTGGCCGCCCGCGCGCTGGGTCTGGATGCCGGCCCGATGTCCGGCTTCGACAATGCCAAGGTCGACGAAGCCTTCTTCAAGGGCACCGCGATCAAGTCGAATTTCCTGGTCAACTTGGGGTACGGTGATTCTTCGGGCCTGTTCCCGCGGCTGCCCCGCCTGAGCTTCGACGAAGCAGCGCGCATCGCATAAGCGTTTCCGCCAGACCCCGGCCCGTCTGAGCGGACGGGCTGTTTGTCTCACCTTTGTACTTTTCCCTTCGCATTCGAGAGAGACCTGACATGACCATGACCCGCAAACTGCTGTTGCCGCTGGCCCTCACCCTGGCCATCGCCGCCTGCTCCAAGCCGGCCGACGAAGCCGCTGCCCCGGCCGCCGACGCTGCGCCGGCCGCTGCCGCCACCACCCCGGCTGCCGACACCGCTGCTGCTACCCCGGCCGCCCCGGCTGCTGAAGCCATCCAGATCGCCTCGGGCACCTACAAGCTCGACCCGACCCACACCGACGTGCTGGCGCAGTGGAGCCACTTCGGCTTCTCGCACCCGACCGCCCACTTCGGCGCGGCCGAAGGCACCCTGGTGTATGACGCGGCCGACGTGACCAAGTCCACCGTGGAAGTGAAGCTGCCGCTGACCGGCCTCAACAGCTTCACCGCCAAGTTCGACGAGCACCTGAAGAGCGCCGACTTCTTCGACGCCGCCAAGTTCCCGGCTGCTTCGTTCAAGAGCACCAAGGTGGAAGCCAACGGCACCAACAAGCTCACCGTGACCGGCGACCTGACCATCAAGGACATCACCAAGCCGGTGACCCTGGATGTGACGATCAACGGCGGTGGCGAGCATCCGATGGCCAAGGTGCCGGCCGCCGGCTTCGACGCCACCACCACCATCAAGCGCAGCGATTTCGGCGTGGGCGCGTATGCCCCGAACGTCAGCGATGAAGTGAACATCCGCATCACCACCGAAGCCACCGGCGAAAAGCCGGCTGCTTGATCGGTTGCTGATGTAGAACTGCAGAAAGCCCGCCGAAAGGCGGGCTTTCTGTTTGGGTGGGGGGCGTGGTCCCGCAGTTGTTTGCGCGGCCCAACCCGGGTAGAGCCGACCGTTGGTCGGCTGCCGTTGCATGACATCGATGGGCCCATTGCCGCGACAGCCGACCAACGGTCGGCTCTACCCTGGGCCCATTGCCGCGACAGCCGACCAACGGTCGGCTCTACCCCGGTCGTGTCGCAATGCCCCCGGCGGGGCTGATCCGCATCGCCTACACTCCCCCGCTTCACGCGCAAAGGGAGCACACCCGTGCAAGACGCACAATTCTGGATGATGGAATTCTGGACCGGCCTGAGCCTGCTCGACCTGATCGGCGGCAGCCTCATCGGCACGCTGGTCGGTCTGGGCCTGGGTATCGCCACCTGGCTGGCCATGCATCGCCGCCGCTGGTTCGCCCGCCGCAACCGCTGGCACCATTACACCCTGGCCACCTACGTGGTGCTGCTGCCGCTGCTGTTCGCCTTCACCGGCCTGCAGCTGGGCTTTGCCGCCGGCGCGCAGCGCGCGCTGTACAAACAGATCGACCATTTCCAGCCGCACCTGCAGACCCTGGTGGCCAGCTGGATGGTGGATTTCGAACAGTCGCTCGACGATCCCGCCCTCGCCACGTTGATGCGCAGCGACGCCACCGTGCACGACGCCACCCGCCAGGTGGTGGACGCCTACCTGGCCGAACACCCGTTGCCGGGCGCAAGCTACCTGCAGGGCGAAGGCACGCTCACGCGCTGGACCCGCCGCGGGGTCGAACACGTGCGCAGCGCGCTGATGTCGCAATGGGTGGAAGACAGCGTGTCCAAGGAAGTAGCCGGCTACAGCGGCGTGGACAAGAAGGTCTTCCGCGAAGCGCTGGGCATGCGCATGAACGAGTTGCTGCACACCAAAGGCGTCATCCGCCTGCTCAAGGCGCAGCTCACCAGCATGATGCCCGGCATCTATTTCGGCCTGCTGCTGCCGCTGTTGATCATCCTGGCGCTGGTGCTGATCGAGGCCGGCCTGGCCAAGCGCTATGGCTGGCGCCGCGTGGCAGCGTCACCACCCTCGGCAACTACGTAAGCAGACTGGCGCCAACCACGGAATCCGACTGTCGCCAACCACGTAACCGGACTGTCGCCAACCACGTAACCGGACTGTCGCCCACCACGTAACCGGACTGCCACCCACCACGTAACCGGACTGTCGCCAACCACGTAACCGGTAGTGCCGGCCGCTGGCCGGCTCCCCAGCCAACCGGCATCACCAGGAGCCGGCCAGCGGCCGGCACTACCGCGGCGCCCTTCAGCCCGCCTCTACCGCCGTGACCACCTTGCCCAGCCAGGCCGTGGCAAAGTCGGTGGGCAGCCGGCGCGCCGGCGCGGTCAAGCCGCCGTCGCGCAGGAAGGCGTGCGTGGCCTGGGCGAAATTCTGCCGGGCAATCAGCGCAGCCTGCTTCACCGTGGCCTGCTGCTTGCGCAGCTGCACGATCTGCAGGCTCGGCTTACCGGGCGCGGCAAACTTCTGATAGCGGCGCAGCTCATCGGCCACCAGGCCGATATCCGCGTTGGCCTGCACCAGCGCCGCCTGCGCCAGGGCCAGCGGCACCAACGCCGCCCGCAGCGGGGCCACGTTGCCGCCCACCGACGGCGCCAGCGCGGTCAGCGCGGCATCCAGGGCGGGGTCGGCGCGCTCGGCGCGGGCGATCAGGTCGGCCAGCGCCGAATAAGAAACTGCTTGCATGGAAAAGCACCGGCCCAAAACGCGATTGTCGCATTCGCAGCCGGTGCCCGTCGCGGGCGCATTCCAGTCGAGGACCCTCCGGTGCCCTCCGCCGGGTTGCCATCGCCGTGCAGGCGCAGCCGCGGGCGCCGCGCCGCCCCTTGAACGGCCCCCGGCGGCTGACTGGACAGGCGGTTGTGTATTGCCGGCCGCTGGGCCACTCTCGCCCGGTGCCTGGTCCTGGCCAACAGGGGCATTGCCACGATGAACAACACGGATGAAGGCCGCAATCGTTGGTTGGAACTCGTCCAGCGAGGGCACATTCGGCAACATTTCCCAGCGACAGTTCCTGGCCGACGCGGGGTACTACTACTATGAAAAGTACGGTGGCGACTAAGTGTTTCGGCGCATTCTGGCTGCCACTAGCCCGCCTTTTGCTGGGGATGGGGGCAGTTGTTGGGCTGTCCAGTTGCAACTACCTCAGCTGCGGCGAGTACTACAAGTTTGTGAATGACAAGGGCGATGCCGCCGAGGTAGTTGCGTGGGCGGACAGCCAGATACTCGGTCGCAACTCGGCCACATTCAAAGTGACCAGCGGGCTATTGGTGGGGCCTGGCGAAAAGCGCGTAGTGGGGCTGCAACAGCCTCCAGGCGGGCTGGCGGGTAGCGAGGTGCGCATTCTGCACGAGCGCCAAGACGGTGTGTCGGCCATCTTCGTCGGCAGGCGCACCCTCAAGGGGCTGCTTGTTACCCGCGGCGCGATGCCCGGCGCCCTACAGGGTATCCCGCTGTCAGGCGCTTCCATTTACGAACGTGGCGGGCGAACGGCCGTCATGTGCTTCCACCAGCGATAGTATCCGGGGCAACGGCCACCAGGCGCTGCCCAGGCGTTCTCCGCTGACCTTGCCTGCGTCAGAAGCCGCCCCGGCCTGGCTCAATCCCCGTCGTGCTCGTCGGCGTGGGCCTTCCAGTAGCCGGTCGAGCGGATCCAGTCCTTGGGCACGCCCAGGTGGCCTTCGATGTACTTGCGCATCATCCGCGCCCGGCGCGACTCGGTGGCGATCCAGTAGAACGTATCGCCGTCGGGCTCCTCGAAATCGGTCAGCACGTCTTCCAGCAGCGTGCTGCTGGCCGCATCGAAGCCGTTGCGCTCCAGCCACGACACCCGGATGCGGTCATCGTCCGGCAGTTCCTGGCGGTCGCCCGACTCGGGAATCTCGATATACACATCGGCGTGCGCGCCTTCCGGCAGCGTCTCCAGCCAGCGGCCAATCGCCGGCAGTGCGGTTTCGTCGCCAATCAGCACGTAGGTGTCGTAGTCCGGTGCGGTCATGTGCGACCCGCGCGGGCCGCCCACCGCGATCGCGTCGCCCGGCTGCGCGTTGGCGGCCCAGCTCGACGCCACGCCGTGCCCATGCATGACGAAATCCAGCGCCAGCTCACCGGCCTCCAGGTCCCACCAGCGCGGCGTGTAGTCACGGGCGGGCGAGGGCTGCTGGCCTTCCGGGTAGCGCGGGCCTTCCGGGGTCATCGTGGGCACCACGAATTGCCCCTCGGCATTGGGGAAGAACAGCTTCACGTGGTCGTCGGGCGAGGGCGAATCGAAGCCCTCCAGCGCCGGCCCGCCCACGATCACCCGGCGCATGCACGGGCTGATCTCTTCGGTGCGCAGCACCTGCAGCGGGCGGAACTTCACGGTATGACGCAGCAGTTTGTTTTCATGCACAGCCATGGGGAACACCTGTAATCAAATGCGCCGCAGCGCGGCGTAGGGGGAAGACCTGGCTGGCCGGGGCTGGCTGGGTCGAATACGTGGAAGGGGGCAACGGCATGCTCAGCGTCCTTGCCCGCGGATATGGGCGGCGGCATCACGCAGGGCCTGCGCCACGCTGCTGGCGTTGGTGTCGTTCCAGCGGCCGTGGCACAGGCCCAACGCGGTTTTGAGCTCGCGCAGGGCATCGCGCACGCTGGGCGGCAGGTTGGCCTTGGTGATCGTGCGGGCGCTGTCGCGCACCCGGCGCAGCGCCGCGTCCACCTCTTCGCGCTGCGCGGCCAGCTCGGCCGCCCCCAGCGCGCTCAGCTGGTAGCGCTTGCGCCCGCCGTCCTCGATGGCGCCCACCCAGCCGGCCGCCTCGAACTGCGCCAGCACCGGGTAGATCGAGCCCGCGCTGGGCGTGTACACCCGCACGAACATGTCGCTGATCAGCTGGATCAACTCGTAGCCGTGGCGCGGCTGCTCGCCCAGCAGCGCCAGCATCAGCAGGCGCAGGTCGCCGCGGCTGAGCGGGCGTGCGGTCAGCGGGCGGGCAGGGCGGTCGAGGTCACGCGGAGCAGTCATTTCGATATATCGAATGCGATGGCGGAACGATATATCGATATCCCGCCCGCCGCCAGCAACGGCGCGCGCACGGCAGGCATGCGTTCAGGTGCATCCCCGCTGCGACGGTGCGTGCCCGTGGTGGAACAATTCGCCCCCTCGCCGGCACCCGTTGGCCCTGCCCGCAGCGCGCACAACCGCCGCACTTGGCAGCGCCAACCGCCCGCAGCGCCCGCGCCAGCTGCATCGGCTTGTCCAGCGCTGTCCTTCTGACCTGCCGGCGTCATCGCGCCCGCCCATGCTTAACACGCGCGTGGAACCGTAGCAGCGGGCCAAAACCGTGGCCCAAGCTGTCCCCAAGGACACCGCCCCATCGTCCATACGCACCCGTAGCGAAGTAAGCAAACCCTAGGGTGCGCTACACTTTGCGGCTAGAAATCTAAAACAGTCGCGCGCGTGCGTGCGGTCATGGGAGCGCAAATGAACTGGTTGAACGAGGTGCTGAACAACGACCCGAATCCTGTGGAAACCCAGGAATGGATCGAGTCGCTGAAGGCCGTAATTGATGTCGAGGGCCCCGAGCGCGCGCATCAACTGTTGGAAGGCATGGTTGAACTCACCCGTCGTTCGGGCGCGTACCTGCCGTTCTCTCCCACCACCGAATACGTGAACACCATCGCGCCGACCCTGGAGGCCAAGAGCCCGGGCAACGCCGAACTGGAATGGCGCATTCGTTCCATCATCCGCTGGAACGCGATGGCCACCGTGGTGCGCGCCAACCGCAAGCCCGGCGACCTGGGCGGCCACATCGCCAGCTTCGCCTCCGGCGCCACGCTGTATGACGTGGGCTTCAACCACTTCTGGCGCGCCCCCAGCGACAACCACCCCGGCGACCTGCTCTTCATCCAGGGCCACAGCGCCCCGGGTATCTATGCGCGTTCCTTCCTGGAAGGCCGCATCGACGAAGCCCAGCTGGACAAGTTCCGCATGGAAGTGGACGGCGGTGGCCTCTCCAGCTACCCGCACCCGTGGCTGATGCCCGATTACTGGCAGACCCCCACCGTGTCGATGGGCCTGGGCCCGCTGGCCGCCATCTACCAGGCGCAGTTCCTGCGTTACCTGGAAAACCGTGGCCTGATCGAGAAGTCCGACCGCAAGGTGTGGTGCTTCATCGGCGACGGCGAGAGCGACGAGCCGGAAACCCTGGGCGCCATCGCGCTGGCCGGCCGCGAAGGCCTGGACAACCTGATCTTCGTGGTCAACTGCAACCTGCAGCGCCTCGACGGCCCGGTGCGTGGCAACGGCAAGATCATCCAGGAACTGGAAGGCGTCTTCCGTGGCGGCGGCTGGAATGTCATCAAGCTGCTGTGGGGCGGTTACTGGGATGCCCTGCTGGCCAAGGACACCAATGGCGTCCTGCGCAAGCTGATGATGGAAACCGTCGACGGCGAATACCAGAACTGCAAGGCCTTCGGTGGCGCGTATACCCGCGAGCATTTCTTCGGCAAGTACCCGGAGACCGCCGCGATGGTGGCCGGCCTGTCCGACGACGATATCTGGCGCCTCAACCGTGGCGGCCACGATCCGCACAAGGTGTATGCCGCGTACCACGAAGCCGTGAATACCAAGGGCATGCCCACCGTGATCCTGGCCAAGACGGTCAAGGGCTACGGCATGGGCAGCGCGGGTGAAGCACTGAACCCGACCCACCAGACCAAGAAGCTGGACGACGACGCCGTTCGCCACTTCCGCGACCGCTTCAACATCCCGGTGACCGACGCCCAGCTGGCCGACGGCCAGGTGCCGTTCTACCACCCGGGCCCGGATTCGCCGGAAGTGAAGTACCTGCAGGAACGCCGCGCCGCCTTGGGTGGTTACCTGCCGCAGCGCCGTCGCAAGGCCGAAAAGAGCTTCGTGGCCCCCAAGCTGGAAAGCTACGAGCGCCTGCTCAAGAGCAGCGGCGAGCGCAGCTACTCCACCACCATGGCCTTCGTGCAGAGCCTCAACATCACCCTGCGCGACAAGGAACTGGGCCCGCACATCGTGCCGATCGTGGCCGACGAAGCCCGTACCTTCGGCATGGAAGGCCTGTTCCGCCAGATCGGCATCTACGCGCCGTTCGGCCAGAAGTACAAGCCGGTTGATGCCGACCAGCTCATGTTCTACCGCGAAGACCAGAGCGGCCAGGTGCTGCAGCAGGGCATCAGCGAGCCGGGCGCCATCGCCTCGTGGATGGCGGCCGGTACCAGCTACTCGGTCAGCAACGTGCCGATGCTGCCGTTCTACATCTACTACAGCATGTTCGGCTTCCAGCGCGTGGGCGATCTTGCCTGGCAGGCCGCCGACATGCGCACCCGTGGCTTCCTGCTGGGCGGCACCGCCGGCCGCACCACGCTGAACGGTGAAGGCCTGCAGCACGAAGATGGCTTCAGCCACATCGTGGCCGGTGGCATCCCCAACGTGCGCAGCTATGACCCGACCTTCGGCTTCGAAGTGACGGTGATCCTGCAGCACGGCACCAAGGCCATGATGGAAGATCAGATTGATGAGTACTACTACATCACCCTGATGAACGAAAACTACACCCACCCGGAAATGCCGGAAGGCGCGGCCGACGGCATCGTCAAGGGCATGTACCTGCTCACCGACGCCGGCAAGCCAAAGAAGGGCGAACTGCGCGTGCAGCTGCTGGGTTCGGGCACCATCCTGCGCGAAGCCATTGCCGCGGCCGAGCTGCTGGACAAGGACTTCGGCGTGACCGCCGACATCTGGAGCTGCCCGAGCTTCAACGAACTGCGCCGCGACGGCTTCGACGTGGAGCGCTACAACCGCTTCCACCCGGAAGGCGAGCAGCGCAAGGCGTTCGTGACCGAGCTGCTGGAAGGCCGCCAGGGCCCGGCCATTGCCGCCACCGACTACGTGCGTGCGTACGCGGACCAGATCCGCTCGTTCGTGCCGATGTCGTACACGGTGCTGGGTACGGATGGCTTCGGTCGTTCGGATACGCGTGCCAACCTGCGTCGCTTCTTCGAGGTTGACCGGTACTACATCGCGCACGCCGCGATTGCGGCGCTGGCGAAGGAAGGGAAGATGACGGCTAAGGATGTGGCAAGGGCGATCAAGCAGTACAAGATTGATCCTGAGAAGGCTAATCCTGTCGGGGTTTGATAGCTAATGTAGTGAGTCAATCGAAAGGGCGGCCGCAAGGCCGCCCTTTCGCGCTATAACTGCACCAGCTCTCTCTGGTCTCAACCCATGCGACCTTGTCCGTTCATGCTCTTCTATGGAGAGCAGTGCGGCGGTTGCATAGCTCGCGAATACTAAGCACGATGAAAAATAAGAGTAGCAACCCAAAACCTAATCCAGAAGCCCTTAGAGTTGTTTCTTTATTTTCGGGCTGCGGCGGCATGGACTTCGGCGTGAAGGCGGCCGGCGGTAAAATTGTGTTCAGTAATGACATTCTTCCGGATGCCTGTGAGACGCTTAGGAAGTATTTTCCAGATTCTAAAGTTTCTTGTGGGGATATAGCTTCCATCGAGGAGTTTCCGGAGGCGGATGTGGTTGTTGGAGGTTATCCGTGCCAGTCATTCTCTATGGCCGGCAACAGAGATCCAAAAAAAGACGCAAGAACGAGCCTCTACAAGCAGTTTTTGAGAGTTATAGAGCTCGTAAGACCCAAGTACTTTGTGGCTGAGAATGTTTCAGGCCTAAAGCAGCTCGGGGCGGGCAGCTTCCTTGAGGAGCAGGAACAGGCTTACAAAGAGGCTGGATACGCTGTCACGCATAGCCTTTTAAATGCGCGTGACTTTGGCGTGCCCCAGTCGCGAAAGCGTCTATTCATTGTGGGTATCAGAAACGACATTTCTAAAGAGTTTTCTTTTCCTGAACCGACTCACGGAAAGCCCTCAAGAAAGTGCCCAGACTTGAAGCCCTATGCGTCACATGGAGATGCAATCAAGGATTTACCGCTGTGGCCCAAGGGTGAGTTCTATGAGCGACCTCATGATCCGGATGGGCACTTTTCCTGGTATTTCATGTCTCGTAATAGAAAGGCAAAATGGGACGGGCCTGCGTTCACTGTCGTCGCGAATTCTCGGCATATCACTTTGCATCCCGCAAGTCCAACAATGACGTTGACTTGGTCTAACCTGGAGGATGGCTGGAAGCAACGCTGGGACTTTACCGGCGAGTATGATCATCTGGTAAAGGGGCAGTCTAGAAAAAAACTCAAGGAGCCACGTAGGTTGTCTTGGCGTGAGTGCTCACTCATCCAAACGTTTCCGAAAGATTTTGAGCCCGTTGGGGATATGGACTCTAAGTTCACCCAGATCGGTAACGCAGTGCCTCCGATGCTTGCAGAAGTGATGTTTAGGCACTTATTTTCCGGTAAGGGTTTGGTTGAACGTAAGCCATCTTGTGAGGACTAGTAAAATATGGACGCCACGCAAATGGATGACGTCAGCCGGGATCTGGTGCAGGCAGCTTCTCTTGCATCAAACTCAGCGAAGAACGAGGCTCAGCTCAGGCATGAAGTTGAGGTTGCCCTTCAGCGCGCGTGCATTTCGCTTCGCATCGCCTGGACTCCGTTTCAGATGGAGCGTGCGCTGAAGCAACGTGGAGCATCTACAAAATTCATTGACGTGGCTCATGGCGGAGTACTGATCGAGTACGAGCCACCACGGTGCTTTTCAGGCGGAGTTAACGCCAAGGCTCGGCATGCTCGAAGGCAAATAGAAGAGTATTCTCACCTCATCTCATTAGAAGAGGGGCGTCCGCTAGTTGATTATCTCCTAATTGCATGGGACGGAGCATCTATTACATTCGGGCGTCACTCAGCCGAGAATCAAAATGTCATTTGGGAGAGTGTAATTCCCTTTGACATTAATTCCGCAAGTCGGCTTTTGATGGCAATGGCGTCAAGCGGCAGGCCATTTGTTCATCCTAAACTTCTTCAGTCTCTAATTGGCCCTGACTCCGAGTCCGGTATAAAGCTGATCCCCATCCTTTATGCGCAAATTTGTAGTAGTTCCAGGGACAGTTCAAATAAAACAAAGATACTCTTTAGTGAATGGATTCGACTTTTCGGTCAGGTAGTTGGCTTTCAGCCTGATGGCATGAAACGTTTACTTAGGAGGCAGGAGATATCACACGGTCAACCTTATGAGGATAATCCTTCCGCCTATTTGTTTGCTCTCAATACATACGTAGCCATTGTAGCAAAGGTCGTGGTGGCATGTGCCCTGCCAAATGCTGCTCAAAGCGTTCTCGATAGTTCAGTGCCATTAAAATCCAGGTTGACCGCGGTCGAGAATGGATCTCTGTACGAAGGCTTTGGTATTCTAAATATGCTAGATGGGGATTTTTTCTCTTGGTATTTAGAAGGCGCAGGCTGGAGCGCGATAGAAAATAGTCTTGAGGGGATGGTTGGCAAGCTGTCAGGGGTGGACTTTACTGTAGCAAAGAAGGATCCAACAACAACTCGAGATTTGTTTAAGGGTATATACGAAGAGTTCATTCCTCGTGAGATACGTCATGCTCTGGGAGAGTTCTATACTCCAGACTGGCTGGCGGAATTTGTCATCTCTATGACGGATTGGAAGCCGGAGGATTCCATTACCGATCCGGCATGTGGTTCAGGTACGTTCTTGCTTGAGGCGCTTCGTCGCCGCCTCGTCGAGGGGTGGAGTGGTAGTGCTCGAGAAATGCTTGCCGGAATCAGTGGCGTAGACCTAAATCCTCTAGCTGTGCTGACAGCCAAAGCGTCGCTTGCCGTATTTATGTCGCAGTATCTAAACCCTAAAGATCCTGTTCGTCTACCTGTATATCTGGCAGATAGCATAAATCCGGCAAAGCCTGCCGGTGGCTTATTCCCATCGTTCTGCTATTCACTGCGTACTGAGCTTGGGATCGTTGAACTCTCAGTGCCTGTGGCACTAATAAAGAGCGACGCCTTCTACCCTGTCTTTAGGCGGATAAGAGACCTTATAGAAGAAGATCGAGGGTCGGACTGGATCAAGGCTGAGGTCAACGTACTACTTTCGAAGTATGGGCTTGGATCAGATATCTGTGCGTCTCTCGTAGCCACAATTGACTCTTTTGTCGATCTGCATAACAGAGGGTGGAACGGCATTTGGTGTTCGATCGTAGCCGATCGATTTGCGGCAGGCGCAATCGAGCCTGCACAGTATGTATGCGGCAACCCGCCTTGGATTAAATGGAGTAATCTCCCGAGAGAGTATACCGGGCAGATCCAACAGCTCTGTAAAGACCTCGGCGTCTTCAGTAATGACAGGTGGGTTGGCGGTATTGAAGGTGATGTTTCAACTGTAGTCGCCTTCCAGGCTATTGAAACGTATCTTTCGGATAATGGTCAGATGTGTTTATTAATGCCGGGTTCTGTTTTTGAAACTCCATCGAGCGCTGGATTTAGACGAATGAGAGTTGGCAAACAAAGAATTCCGTGCGCTATAGAGATGATTGAGGATTTTGACGAGATTGCGCCATTCGATAGTGTTGCGAACATGCCAAGAGCTATCCTCGTCCGAAAGGGAGTTGCCACAAGCTTTCCGGTGCAGTACAGGAAGTGGATCTTCGATTCCGAAGTGCCCTCAGTAGGAAGATATCTTCGTTCGGCGGGAGAGTTTTACGATAACGCTATCGAGAAAGATCTTCGTGCATGGCCAGTTCCAGGTGGTTCTGATAGGCCTTGGATCGTCGGACTCGAATCTGAAATCGAAACTCTAAATTCGGCTTTCGGCGAGGGGAGTCCGAATTACGTTGCGCGGAAGGGGGTGACAGCTGATAGGAATGGCATATTCTGGGTCAAGGAGTGTAGTGACGACAGGGATGGGCTCACCACAATTCAAAATGATGCAGGCATAGGAAAGACGAAGGGCATACCTTCTGTTCGTGCCCCAGTTGAAACAGAGCACATTTTTCCGCTTTTGCGCGGAAGGGGCGTTTCGAAGTTTCGCGCTCGCCCGGATGCTGAGCTCCGCTATTTTGTTCCCCAGAGACAAATGCATGGCGATGCAGAGTTGCACTTGAATAGCCCCTTCGCTTACTCCTTCTTAAGGAATTTCAAGAGCGAGCTCGAAAGACGTTCTAGCCTGAAGAGGTTCCAGAAGGGGAAGCCCTATTATTCCCTATGGTCCATTGGGGAGTACACATTTTCTCCGTTCAAGGTGTTATGGAAAGAGATTGGTGGGAGTAAGTTCGAGGTGGCTTATGTAGGGAGTTCCGATATTGCGGGGCGTTCTGTTGTAGTTATACCTGACCACAAGTTGTACTTCATTCCCGTGGAGACTGAGTATGAGGCGGCATTTCTAACAGGGTTTTTGGGCTCTACGCCGATATCCAAAGCAATCGCCTCGTACGGTGCGTCGCTGAGTTTCGGTACTAGCGTGGCGAGCTACGTTAACATTCCAACTTACGATCCCAGTTCGGCGGAAATGCGAGAGCTGGCAGAAGCGGTCATCCGGGTCTCGGCAGGAGTCGGGAAAGTTGAAGATAGTGAGCAGTGCGAAATTGATTATTTAGTCGCGAGAATTGTCGAGAATTTGCGCAGAACTTAAAGTTGGCCGCTCTGCTTAGCTATAGGTATCGATACTTTTAGGGCGATTGTTTAGGCGTAAAGATTTACTGCTTGCTTATTAATGCTATTCCAAGCCTCAAATGAAAATGGATGGCTATGTTTAAAGTCCGGCAGAGCCCCATCCATCTCTTGGGGTATTGGGTCACTACACCCACGCGGGGCGCCCCGATAGCGTTACAGGCGTATTAATGCACGTGGTGCACGGTAAAGGTCCCGGGAGGCGCGCAAGCGTGGCGGGAAACAAGTGCGCGCACGAGTAAGAGAAGCGCGAGACAGGATAAGCTGCCTCGCGACCGTGCTTTCCCTGCTAGTTCAACGCGGGTCTAAGTGACAATAACTCGGATACTTGAGTCAGCTTCTTCTTAGAGAAGTTCCAAGCGTAAGTGCCGTCTCGGGTCCTGATCCACTTGCCGCCCAAACCTTTCAGCTCGTCTTTGAACTCAGTGGAGTCGCCTCGGACGACAAACGATTTATCTGAATACTCTTCGAGACGACAGTCGTGTCCAGGCTTATTCTCGATCCGTTTCGTCGCCGACTTCTTTGTAGGAGCAGACCTCTTTGCAGCGGTGGGCGCAGTGGGCTCCACTGCATCCTTGGTTGATGCCTTTGCCTCTTTGACGACCTTGGCATTCACGACGGCATCGACCGTCATGCCCCGCATCACGATCGTCAGTTGGCGGGACAGCTTCGCCTTCAGCTCATCGATCGAGCTGTACTCCTCCTGGATTCCCTTGTTCCTGATACTCGCCTTAAATTCCTCCAGCTTATCAAACTGCTTTGTGTCGATCTTGCCGCGCGGAATGGGCGCGTCGGAGTAGTACAGCATCACCGGCTTCTGCTTAGTAAGGAAAAACTTGATCTCCTCAACCGTGCCGCTATCCTCTACGCCAGTCGGTGTGCCCAGCCTTGTCCAAAATGCGCCGATGAGCATGTCGCAAGACTTGACCACTTGCTCGTTAATAAGGGCCTGAGGCCTATCGGCCATGCTCGGGGCACTGTGCGACTCCCACATAACGGGAAGTAGCACTTTTCCTGTCTCGGCTGAGTTCAGAGCATTCCACTCGTGCAAGCTCGCCGCAATCGCCTCGCGTTCGTGAGGAACGTCCGATGGCGATGCTATTAGGACATTGAAGACATTCGCTGAAAAAGACATCCTTGCCTCCCTGTGTGGTGCCTCAATCGAATCGCTAGAAACCGCACCTCAGCGAGCTATTTTTGACGCGCCGGACTGCGGGCTTTTACGCACCTGCCGGAGGATATTAGGGTCAGTGCCAAGCGTGAGCAAGAGGACACGGGCCATCTGTGTTCGGACAACCGCGTTGAGTTCCTGGGCAAAGTGTTCACCCAATGGGCCGAGCTCTGTCGCGTGGCATTGCGATACATCCAACCCGGAAAACCCAAACAGAACGCCTTCATCGAGCGCTTTAGCTGCACCTTCCGCGAGGAGGTTCTGGACTAACACCTCCTCGCACGGCTCCACGATAGGCGCGAGGCGGCGCATTGGCGGATGATCGATCACAACGAGATTCGTCCACGCGACTCAGTCAGCGGCGTGGGCCCCGTCAAGCTCCGTGCCCTTCACGCCAGAGCTCTACTTTAGAAACTTCTGCTTGACAGGTAAGCTGACGCTTCGCCCCTTTCTGACGTGGCAATCAAAAGATTGCTCCCGGTGTTCTAGCTGACCTCTAGCCCGCCATGGGGTCGCGAGTCTGCAGTGCTTCCTGCAAAAAGGCTGGTGTTCCAAAAGATAGGTTGTATTCTCTGCTTATGTGGATAATGCGTGCTCTGTCCACAAAAATAACCTGTGCTGGACGGCGCTCCCAGTCTCCGTTATTACTGCGGTAATCTAGCGGTGCTATGTAATACGCTGCCGCAGGATGGTCTGGGACCATCCATCGGTTAAAGGAGGCCGGCGTAGCTTCAAATTGTTTATGCTCTACATCGGTCGTCGAGCAGCCGCATTGTGCAAACGCAATCGGCATTTGTCCTAAGCTATCGCCAAAGACATGCCAGGCCACCAAGTCTAATCCGGCATCGCCACTATCGCCAGATTTAATCTGCGTATCACGAAATGTCGCGACTGCACGCAGTTGGTCGGCTAATTCTGTAAGTTTTTGCTGCTTTGTTCCCTGGCTGATTGTCGAATTCTTCCCGAAACTCTCGACTTTCCAGTGGGCTGGCATCAGCGCGCCAAACACTTTGGCGCCGATAGCCTCTAGATTATCCGCAATCTCCTGCATTCGCTTCCGATTTACGTACCTGAGGGTGGAGGATAGCAATAGCATCAGATACAACTGGTGGAGATTGTTTGTGGAATCATTCCTGAGGTAAAGCCTATCCTCAACTAGCTCGAACGGCCACGCATTTTTCATTCGCTTGTGTCTTGAGCCTAGCGCGACTGAAATGGCCTGCCAACGGCGCTCAAAGGCAGCATCCTGCTTCTCTACGGCGCTATCTTTCGAGAGACCCTCACCCTCATCCTCATCGTCCTGCTCTTCCTCTTCCTCTTCCTCTTCCTCTTCCAGGTTCACGTCAATGTCGGAGGATTGATCAAACGTATCAAAGAGAAAGCCACGGGAAAAGAATCCGTCACTACTGGTCATGGCACGAAGTTCCATGTAGTCGGCCCAGAGGTGGGTCGCAGATCCACTTGGAAGGCGCTCCAAATCCCTAATTAACTTTTGTTTAGGTGCTGGTGCTTGAGCTGCCGGCTGGGGCGCGATCACGATTCGTTACCCGCTTCACTCGTGGGGTTCTCAGGCTGGTCTGTTGCCTCGCCAGCCGCCCTATCACCTAATGGAACCATGTCTGCCTTGTCGCGCATCCTTCGTCGAATACTCGATCGAAGATCTTGAACTAGGTCATCGGCCGCCGCGACAGCCCTTTGGTGTGACTCATCGACATCAGATATGTCAGGCACCACGGCATACGCGCCCTTGAGGTTGTCTATCACAAGCCTCATAAATTTCTCGAACGCGCGAGTGGGGCCTTCACTCATTAAAAATGCTTTTTGAAGGTTCTTCTCCGCCTTCAAGTACTGCGTTGCAGGCTCCTTGTCCAACACCGCTGCTAAGATCTTGAGATTTCTAGATTCACCCAGAATCGTGAAGCCATCCTCTCTCGGTGAATACATCCAAAGGAACAAGTCTCGACAGTGATCCCTAACCAGGCCTGCGCCCACCACGTCCGATTTGGACGACAGGCCCGCGTATGTGTAAATAGAACGATACGAAAGCGCTGTTGTAAGAAGGCTGAAATCCACTGAAGAATCATTTACGCCAGAAAGCGAATAGAAGTCGGCGGACTTAGCCTGATCATAGACATTCAGTCCGGACAGCATCTGCGCGACATAATCGCTCCTGCTGCCGATTTCTTTCGCTAGCATCTTGTGCTGTTCTTCGTCGGGAAGATGGGAAAAGAACTCCTGCTTAAGCTGTTGCAAGTATCTTGCTTTGGGCAAAGGATCCCATCGCTTTGCCCCCGTGATATGACGATATCCTAGATACCGAAGGATGTCTCGTCGCTGAGCAAAAACAATGCAGGGCGCAGTTTCATCTTTGTGTGTTGCCGATGCGACAAGAGCTGCAATTGATGGTCGATCGATCTTTATCTTGCCTGCTAGGAGCTTCAGTGCAGCCAAGCGCCTGTTGCCTTCGACCACGACGTACGTTTCGGGCGAAGTCGCGGGCTGTGCCGGCGCAACTAGAAGAGGCTCACCAGAAAAGTAACCCTGCTCGCCAATTGAGCCCATCAGCTCTTGAACGTTTTCAGTCTCTGTCATACGCCCAATGACTTGCTCATCAGTCGACGTTTCAAATAATGAAAATCGCGGATTCTCAGGATCAAATAACAGCTGGTCAAGTGATATATCTTGAATAGATGTCGGCGGCTGAACTTGGTCGGTGGAGTTCATTGATTGGCCTGGCAGGCGATGGGAAGTGGGCTTAGTAGGAACATAGCATCGCCTGACGCGGGCCACAGATCAATTCCCAGCGCTTGTTGCCCGAACTTGTGCTGGCGAAAATGGCCGGCACAGCGTGTGTGCCAACCTTTTGACTGCGCCTTGGCGTGCAGTAGGATGGCCTTAGTTCCTCCTAATTCATGGAAATTTAAGGATAAAATTCCGGAAGTTGGGTCATGGGGGGGCATAGCTTGCATAAGCATCGGGGGCCAACGCCTTCATCAGGAATCTCCTCTTGTCTAGCATGCTTCCACGCTTGTATGTATCTCTTCGCTTCTCGCGGACTCGATGAGCTAGTGCCGCTTTGGACAGATCATCCTCGAAGACTATTGCCTCGCTAGCCCAACCCTTGAGTGTTGAACTGAGCCCGTGGAGTGTGATGTGACCAAAACCTATCCGTTTGAGAGGGGCCAGCATTGCGTCCTCGCTGGGTGCATCATCCATCAGGTCAATAGGTAACCAGAGCACGGGCTGCATGCGTGGTCTGACCAACGCCAGTGCAACCGCCACCAGCGGAATCGCCTAATGACCAGCCGCTTTCTGCTCAGGTCATCCGGTTAATGTAGCGGCATAGGCCGCATCCGGAATCACCATTTTCCGCGCTTGATATGGGCGCTGTTGTTTTAGAACGAAGTCCAGTCAGCAATCACGCGCAAGGTGTGCACCTGTATCTTGACGCGGTAGGCCCCAACCGCCGCCGCCAGTTCCCATGAGTCCACTCGGTCATCCTCCGTCTCTCCGGTCTATGAGAATTTTGGCTTCGATAGGGCGAAAGCACGGCCTAGATGAAACCTCTTGTCGCAAAAAGCCTACTAGCTATTCATGGCGAGCCGCCTCGGCGGCCAAAACGTGTCGACCCGACACATGTCATAGTCCTGCCCATACCCTTTCGCAGCATCTTTCGCCGGAAGGTCCGCGTACCAAGCCAGTTTTCTTTCATCCATCCCAGCGTCCACATGGTCGATGGCGAGAGACTTCAGCATGGCCTCATCAAAAGCTTCCAGCCAATCCGGATCAAGCGGAGTCATCTGCTGCGCTCCAAGTGAGCAGGAGAGGTGCCCACCCCCCGCCCCATTTCCTGCGACACCAACGAGCCACTTGCGACGCACCAAAGGAATTGCCAACCAATCCCCGCCAGATCAACAGGAACAAGCGATTTCCCATCCTCCGCACCAATGCGCATGTTGTTCATCGGAGCGTAGAAACTCTTCTAGCAAGACAATGTTGGACGTCCCCATGTCGGGAGGGTGGCTAATACAACACCCCCTGTGGAAATACGCCCGCCGGTTCTTGCTAGACGGTTTCTAACCTCCCGACGCCCTTGCCATCCCGGCAAGGGCAAGCCCTGCAGGAGGTCCAACATGTTGACGCCGTGGGAAGACGAACCCGATGACGCGCGCCCCAAGCGCAAATCCTACGCCCGCCCCGCACGCAGCTACCGCGTAGGCGCGCTGACGTACCCGGACCGCGAAGAGTGCGGTCCCACCGAGATTGTTCCCTACCTCAAGCTGCGCGGCCGCTGGCTGGACAAGCTCGGCTTCGACGTAGGCGCCCGCCTGAAGGTGGAGGCCACGCACGGCAGCATCACCCTTACGGTGGTGGAGCGGCCCGTGCCGGTGGTCAAGAAGATCCCCCGCAAGTTGCAGCGCCGCACCGGCTGAGCGCCCGCGCCCACCCGCCGGGTGGGCCGCTGCACGGCCAGTGCCCGCCAGCCCTTGCGGGCGGCCTGGCCGCACAGCCGCAGTGCCTGCCCCGGTTCGGCAGCGCTGCGCTGTGGCAGGCGCAAACGCCAGCACGTCACTGCACGCCCGGTGCAGTGTGGATGTACAACCTGTTTCATAACCCAGCAGTGGGAGGAACGCATGAGCAAGAGTGTCTTCATGCAGTTGGAAATGGCCGCTGGCCTGCGCGCCAGCTTTCAGCACGCGGCGGCGCGCGAACACCGCCCCGCCGCACAGGTGCTCCAGCGGTTGATGCGGGAGTATGTGGTGCGGCAATCGTGTGTGGATGCCGACGCAGAGGCCGGGGCCTTCGACCCGGTCGAGCGGCCGGCAGGCACTGTAGCCCTGGAGGGGGCGAGGGTGGCCAGGTGTGAACCGGAGGCGGTGCCGTGCTTTGAAAGCAGCGACCGGGATCTTGAGGCGATGGTTGCCCGGCAGCTTGGGTGGCGGTGTTCGCCGTTTGGGGTGGGGTGAGGGGCGGCAGCCGCTCTGCGTCTGACCGTTCATCTGGTGCGCCTGCCGAGGCGGTAGGCGTACCGCATCCGCCTTTATCGTCAGCCTGGCAGTTCACCGGGGCACTGGCCTTGTCAGGTAGACGCCTGGCACCCGGGTACTTCAAGCTGTTGCCGGCCTCAATGACAGGTGCAGGCATGACCAACTTCTCAATCGACTTCGTAAGCCCGCCAACCTTCGATTCCCTGGCAGTAGAGGTCTCATTCTGCTCGCAGCTTCTTTGCCGCATCGACCGCGAGCGGCAAGATGGTGCGCTTGAAGTAGAGTTCTTTCACCTGGCCAGGGCGCTGGGGAATGAGGTCACCATGAAGTTTTCTCTGGCTGAGTTCCTTCGGGTCGTTGAGCACGCCTCGGCGGAGTTGCTGGCGATTCCGCCGGCCTCTCTATCTCAAGCAGTACCAGGAAAGACCTAAGGCGAGTGTGCAGCTGCACCGGCGACCTTGTATCGGTTTGGCCAATCGTGCGCAGAAAATAAATGTGCGATGCACAGAGTCAATGGGGCATGGCAGGGATCACTCGGCGTGATCTATGTGACGTGCCACTTTGACCGAAACACCGTTTCCGCAAGATCAGATCCCTACTGTTCCGCTTCCTGAACTACGCTCTGTCGCGTAGGAAATGTCTGATGCGGCTAAAAGTGTGAGCGCGTTCCTGTTCGGTTCGTGATCCTCATCAACAGGAGCCGCATTCCAAGTTGCTAGCCTTCCCGCCACATCAAAAGCCAAGGACCCGGCGTGGGGCGCATTGCAATTGTCGTAGGCGATAGCACCAGCAGTGGCGGCACCGTCCTCACGGGCTCGCCCTTCACCGACATCAACGGCATGGCCGTCGCTCGCGTAGGCGACAAGGCCTTCTGCCCGAAGCACAAAGGTGCGTTCCCCATCGTCACCGGCGACGCCACCTTCATCGTGGATGGCCAGGCGCTGGCCAGGCATGGCGACGCGCTGGCCTGTGGGTGCAAAGTGCTGGCGGTGAAGCAGAGCACGGTGTCCGTGGAGTCGGGCGGTGGTGGCGCGGCCAAAGGTGGGGGCGCAGCCGCGGCAAGCCCCGTGGCGCCCGCCGCCGGTTTCGTCGCCCAAAGCACCACCGCCAAGGCGCCTGCAAGTCCGCCGGTCAAGCAGGACATCCTGCTGCACTACCACTATGGCGACCTCGACCGCACCCCGGTGCGCGGTGTGGCCTACCAGGTGATGCTGCCCGACGACAGCATCCGCACCGGCCACCTGGACGACGAGGGCCGCGCGCGCATACCCGAGGTCACCGTTGGCCCGGTACAGATGGTGCAGGTGCTGTTCCAGCCTGACGAGCCCGACGAAGACAACGCCGCCATCCTGGCCGCGCGCGCGCGGCTGAAGGCGGCTCTGGACGCCATCGTCGTGCAGACCCGCACTGACATGGCGCCGGAATGGCAGCAGTGGGACAAGGCCGGCAACGCCATACGCTGGGGCCTGCAGCGCGGCAACCAGGCGCTGGGCATGGGGCAGGGAACGTGGGACTACGTGGCCGGTACCGTGGAAACAGCGGTGGACATGGCCGTGCTCATGTACAAGGCCGACCGCGAGCTCAAAGAGTGGACCCGCCTGCTGCTCACCGGCGACCGCGACGGCCTGGACCGCAAGATCGCCGCGCTGCGCGCCACCGGCGGCAAGGTCATGGACGCCGCCAGCGAGGCCAAGGAGCTGTTCAACCTGCTGATCGAAGACCCCGGCATCACCGAGATGCTGCCGTCCTTCGGCGTAGCCTGGTGGGAGGCGGTACCGCCCGACGAGCAGGAGCGTATTGAGGCCCGCTTCAGCTCACAGATCATGGTGGACGTGGTGGTGTCCATCCTGCTGGCGGCCGTCACCGTGGAGTTGGGCGGCGCCGGTGGCTTTGGCTATGCTGCGGCCAAGGCGGGCAACACGGCCGCCCGCGTGGGCAAGAAGCTGCTGCACCTGATGGAAGAGGTGGAGGACGCATTCAAGGGCCTGGCCAAGGTGCTGAAGACGCGCAAGCGGCGGCAGGCCGATGGCAACCGCACGCCGGATGGTGGCAGGAAGATCGAGACCACGCGGTTGCCGAAGCGGATGCCGCGGAAGAAGTTGCCTTGTTTCAGCCCGCAAAAGCTACCTGCCTCGAAGTACCCGGAGATGGACCGGCAGTTGAAGGGTCAGGAGCAGGGACTGAACGATATGAGCGTTGAGGAGTACATCAAGGCTCGGGAGGCGTTTGATCCGAAGAATCGGGACAAGGCTGCTGCCCAGCAAGCAAGAGCGCGTTTCAAGGAGAAGATTCAAGCAGAAAAAATCGATGAGCTATCCATGGAGATGGACGACATGGCGGCTGCAGAGCGCATGGCGATGGAACATGCCGATGCCACAATGAAGACGATGCATGCCCTGCACAATCCTGACCTAGTCGCAGGTGGTGTGGATGACATAGCTGACTTTGGCGATGGCCAGGTCAACAAGACCATTGGTAGGCAGTGGAAGCTCGCGAAGAAGAATGAGAAGTCGCGCATCGACGTATTGGATGAGGCCGCTGCTAAAGTGCCAGTTGGAGAACGCCGGAAGACTAAAATGAATGGCGGTCTGGAGCGATGCAAATGATCAAGATGGTTGACGAGAAATTCGCCCACTTCTATGACAAGAAGGGCTTTGGCCCCTCACTTGAAGCCAAGCCTGTGTCGCAATCCCAGATTCAACACTATCGTGGACGATTGCCGGCCAAGCTTCTTGAATACTGGTCCGAATACGGCTTTGCCGGATACGGGCGTGGACGATTCTGGATGACGGATCCAGCAGAGTACAGCGATGTTCTAAACGCTTGGTTGCACCAAACGCGCTTCCACGGAACCGACAAGTACTACGTAATAGGCCGTAGTGCGTTCGGCAATCTGATGGTGTGGGGTACCGAAACGGGTCCCAGCCTAAGCATCGACTGTCCTTGGGGCATGATCTTCCCGAGCGACAAATCTCGATGGATGAACGAGGGAAAAGGTGACCTTCTCATCTCGAACTGGCTAGCCGGGATGCAAATGGACAGCCTAGACCAGGCAGATGAGGCCGATGCTCTTCTCTTTGATCGGGCGGAAAAGTTGTTGGGTCCACTCGCCAACGATGAGATGTATGGATTCGTCCCGGCCTTGGCAGCTGGCGGCCACCGCCGGCTGGATAGCTTGAAGCGCGTCAAGGCAGTTGAGCATTTGATGTTCCTCGCGCAGCTGGTCAAGCCTGAGGTCATGATCGACATCGTAAAGGAAGCAAAGGATCGAGGGCTGTGGAAGTAGTCTCCAGCGAGACGCAACCAAGTAGCCCCACGCCACCGAAGCAACAGCGCAACGTTCTCGACATGTCGCCACGAGTGTCGCCCGGAACCATGAAAGTCAATAGTGGCCTTGAGTGTTGCAAATGAAACCCGTGCTAGATGAGAGCTTTGCGTACTTCTACGACAGGAAGGAATTCGGACCTGCAGTACCAGGAGGCGCGGTAACTCCCGAGCACCTTGCCCGGTACCGTAGCAAGCTGCCTGCCCGGCTCTTGGCTTACTGGCAGCTCTTCGGTTTTGCTGGGTTTGGAGACGGAAGGTTCTGGCTTGTCGATCCTGCAGAGTATGAGGTCGCGCTTTCCACCTGGATCCAGGGCACGCCTTTTGACGGTATCGACGATTTCTTTGTCATCGGCCGCAGCGCCTTCGGGTGCCTTGATGTGTGGGGCACGAGAACCGGCCCGAGTCTCAGTATCCTGCCAATGTGGGGGATGCTCTTCCCCAGCGATAAGTCCAAATGGATGAAAGAAGGCGAGGCTGATTTTCTTGTGTCCATGTGGATCGAGCGGATGGACAAGGTTGATCTTGATGAGACAGACGAGGATGACCAGCCACTCTTCGAACGGGCGATGAAACTGCTTGGGCCGCTTCACGACGATGAGATGTATGGCTTCGTTCCTGCATTGGCATTGGGCGGGCCCTGCCGCTTGGACCACATGCAAAAGGTCAAAGCCGTTGAGCACCTTACGTTGCTTGCGCATCTTGGAGAGCGGGAGATCATGATGGATATCGTGAAGGAAGCAAAAGATCGAGGGCTCTGGAAGTAGTCTCCAGCGAGACCCCCCAAGCACCCACCCCCACACCCTGCTACCATTCCCCGGCATTCCAGCCAGCCAGCCCACGCACACATGCGGGACCGGCCGTCACACGTACGGCCCAGCGAGCCAGGACACCCTCCCGTGCCCATTCAAGGACGCTCGCATGTACCCCCGTTCCCTTCTCCGTTCGGCCGCGCTGGCCCTCGCCGTCACTCTCTCTCTTGGCACCCCGTCGGCGTTCGCCGTGGGCAAGGCCACCCCGGCTGCAGAAACCGCCGCCGCCGTGCTGCGCAAGCCCGTTGCCCAGGGCCTGTATGAGCTGGCCTACAGCCCCACGGTAGACGTGGTGTACGTGGCCTCGTCCGGTGGCTTCGGCGATGCCGCCGGTCCGGCGCAGCTGTTGCTGCTGGACCCCAACACCCTCGACGTTGAAGCGCAGATCCCGCTGGAGCGCAAGGCCTTCGGCCTGGTGCTGGACGACGCCAACCACCGCCTGTACATCGGCAACACCGTGGACACCTCGGTCACCGTGGTGGATACCAACACCCACAAGGTGGTGGGTATCGTGCAGCTGATGGAAAAGAAGGTGGGCAAGGACGGCAAGGCTGCCTACACCCACGACCTGCGCGAGCTGGTGGTGGATGGCGCGGCCAACCGCCTGTATGTCACCGGGCACTCTGGCGACGGCAGCGTGCTGTTCGTGGTGGACACGCAGTCGCTGAAGGTGGTCAACACCATTCCGGGCTTGGGCAACGCCAAGGCACCGGGCCTGGCGCTGGATGCCAAGAGCAAGCGCGTGTACACCTCCAACCTGCTGGCCGAAGTGGTCACCGTGGGCACCGACAGCGGCAAGGTGGAGCAGCGCTTCAAGGTGAGCGCCGAGCAGCCGATGAACATCGCGCTGGAGCCGTCGGGCAAGCGCCTGTTTGTTACCGACCAGGGCTCGGAGATGATCCGCAAGTACCAGGCCAGCAGCTCGGGCTTCACCTCCACCCACCCGGGCCAGCGCGTGCTGGTGCTGGACCGCACCACCGGCAAGGAACTGGCCAGCATCCCCACCGACGCCGGCCCGCTGGGCATCCTGCTGGACGCCAAGCGCAAGCGCCTGTTCGTAACCAACCGCGAAGCGGGCACGGTGACGTCGTACAACAGCGACACCTACAAGCCGCTGAAGACCTACTCGCTGCCCACGCACCCGAACAGCCTGGCGCTGGATGCGAAGAAGAACGTGCTGTACGTGACCGTCAAGAACGGCGACAACGAGGCCAAGGGTAGCCCGGAGTCGGTGGCGCGGATCCAGCTGGACTGATGCGCTGATGCGGTGCCCATCCGCGGGAGCGGGTGGGCACGGTAGCGTCATCCCTGTGGATCAGCTGCGGTGCAACGCATGTTGGACAACGTTGCCGTAAAGGCGGCTAGCTCGAGATGAGACTGCAGGTGCTTGTCAGTTCCTTGTCCTCGCGGGCCTCGCCAGCCAGGTTTGGAATGGCCGCGATGCCTGAATTCAGGTAAGACAACCCGTCGTCAGTCCTGCCGACGGAACACAGGATCTTCGCTGCATTGATGATGACGAACCGGCGAAGGCGTGCATCCGAAGGGGACAGCGAAATGGCTTCGGATATGCTGCTCAACGCTCCTTGACCGTCTTTCATCCGGAACTGTGCGTAAGCCTTGCTGTTCCAGCTAGACGGGTTGGAGGGGTCGAGGGTTAGCGCCGTATCCAGATGACGCAGTGCAAGCGAGAAGTTGCCAGCCACAATCTGCCGCTGCCCAACAGCCAACTCACTATCCGCGCGCTGCCGTGCGGTGGGTTGCTGCGCCATGCGCTGTTGTTTGTCTGCTAACAGTACCGAGATTTTTGCGCGTACCAGCGTGTTTTCGGGCTCGTCAGAGAAGACTGCGTAGGCCACTGCTACGGCACCTTGAGACACGGCCGGGTCGTCGGAGGTGATTCTTTGGTATTCCTGTCTGACGAAGTCCTGGATGCGCTGGTTACGAGCCGCTTTGGCATCCTCATTACGCAGGCCAAGCTGGCTCTCCTTGTCGCGCAACTGCATTTTATGTACATCGATCGCGAGCTGGTGCTGGCGTTCGGCCATGTTGGTATTGCCGAAGTACGTTGCAGCCGCCAGCACGACAATCACTGCGGGCATCACGATTTTGCCGAAGGTGTCCTGGCGTAGTCCTTTGCGGGCAAGTCGCAGTTTCTCTTCCTCGATGTCGAGCTTGCGCTGTTCGGGGTCGGGAGTGTTCATCTTTTCTTCCTTGAATGCTGAGGCTGGCGGCCCCGGAGCTTGGGTCCTCTGTGTACTTAGCGGCGCCAAAGCCGCTGAATTTAGCGTGTGCGCCAATGTGATCCCTTGCGCGATAATCAACGGTCGCGTCCATCGCTGACGCACCGCTACCGAGATCACGGATGTCCCCACCTTCCCCGCGCACCCTCACCGCGATGCCCGCCGAACTCCGCTCCCGTTTGCAGGCCGACCTCACCCGCCAGCGCGCCACCGGCAATCTGTGGCTGTTGATTGCCGTCTGCCTGGCTGTTGCGATCACCGCCTACTTCGGTTGGCTGGGCCTGCACCGCGCGCATGCCGCGCCCACTTGGGTGCCGATGATTCTGGCAGCGGTGGTGGGGTTGGCTGGCATCGTCGCGGCGGCGCTGGTGCGGCAGCGTCGCCCGGTGTGGCTGCGCGAGGCACTAGCATCTTCCGAGGTGGCGGTGATGGAGGGTGCGCTGCAGTCCGCCGAGATCCTGCCGCAGCAGGCACGCTTTGCGCGGGCGCCACGCAGCTACGTGCTGGGCGACTACCGCCACTTGGTGCTGGAGGAATCGCCCGGGACCGACGCGCTGTCCGGCTTCGTGCCGCAGCACGTGTTGGGCCCCGCACCGGGCACGCCGCTGCGCCTGGTATGGAGCGCGGCGCATCCCGGTCACCTGCTGCAGGTGGACTACCCCGGCATGGCGGCGGTGGCCGATGCACCCGTACCGATGGACGCACAGGATTGGCGCGACCTCTGCACCCGTCCGGTGGCGGCGCTGCGTGCAGCGGCTTGGCTGTGTGGTGCGGCGCTGCTGGGCATCGCCGTGCTGGCCGCAGTGCCTGCCGTCGGCGCGGGTGTCCGGGTGTGGCTGTGGGCGGGCGTGGGCGTTGCGCTGCTGTGGCTGCTGGGTGTGTGGGCCCCGGTGGCGCGGCTGTGGCTACAGCGCGGGCAGCTGCGCCGCCATACCGTCAGCGGGCCCGTGCAGGAGTTGATGTGGGCGCGCCGCAACGATGGTCGCCAAGGCGTTGAGCATGCGCTGTTTGCGCGTCTGGGCGGGCAGTGGCATCTGCTGGACACGGCCGGCAAGGCCAGTGCGCTGCAGACCGCGCTTGTTCCCGGCGCACCGCTCACGGTGCGTTATGCGGTGCTGGGCGACCACCGCGTGCGGCTGCGGCATTCGGCGGCGCCGGCCTGAGCGGTCACGGCCGGCGCGCTGCAACGTCTGGCGTTGCAGCGCGTGCCGCTGTCACTTGCGCTCGTAGTACGCGCGCGCCTCGCCATGCACCACGCTCAACGCGTTGACCTTGCCCCACGCATCGCGGTGGAACTCGATCTGCAGTCCGTCGATATCCGGTGACACGAAGCGGTTGGGGGCAAGCGGCAGTACTTGCCCGTCCTGCGTCCGCCCGGCAACGCCCACGCGCACCTGTCCGTCGGCCACCTTCACCTGCAATGCAGGAATGTCGAAGATGTCGGCCAGGGCGCGGCGATGCGCCATGGGTACCGAAAGGTCCTGCGCGAACACGCCGGCGTAGTCGGCATAGGCCGGCGCGCGCAGGTCCAGCGCGATGGGACGTACCGGCGGGTTGACGCCACGGCCCAATGCGTCGGATAGAGCATTGCGGATCTCGGTGGTGAGCTCGGCGCCGTTCTCGCCATTGGTTAGGATGACCAGGCCGTCGCCGCTGTCCAGATAGCCTTCGATCCACGCGCGGTAGCTGTCGTTGGAGCCGCCGTGGTGGAAGATGCGGGTGGCGCCGCTGCCGTCAAGGCGCGGGCCCAGGCCATGCCAGCTTGGGGACACCTCGGTCATCATGTCGATGGCGATCGGTTGCGGCAGGAAGCCGCCTGGCGCGCGATAGCTGTTGGTCAGCGCCGCCACGAACGCGGCCAGATCATTGGCGCTGGTCCACAGGCCCGACGCACCGGCTTCAGGGAACGTCTGCCAGCCGCGCGGCAGGGCGGTGGGCGCGCCGTCGCCGTCGTGGGCCTTGGCGATGTTGTCGAGGGTATCCGGCGGGGTGGTGAAGCGGCTGCGCTGCATGTGCAGCGGTGCGAACACCTGCGCGCGGGCGAGTGCATCCAGGGGCTGGCCGCTGGCATCTTCAAGCACCTGCTGTTCCACCATCACCCCGCCGCCGGAATAGTCGCCACGCTCGCCGGGGGCGTGGATCAGGCGCACCGGCTTGTTCTTGGCCGGGGCGATGCCGTCCAGCGTTTGCAGCAGCGTGGGCAGCGGCTCGCCCGGCAGGTAGTCGGCAAAGCCGTGCACGCCCAGCCCGGCGGTGTGCGACATCAGCATGCGCAGGCTCACCTGCGGGGTCGGGGTGGTGGGCGTCGCCGCCAGCTTCCAGCTGCGCAGGTAGGTGGTGATGTCCTGGTCCAGCGCGAGGCTGCCATTGGCCACCAGCCGCAGCGTGGTGGCCGCGGTGATGACCTTGCTGACCGAGCCGACCGAGAACAACGTGTCCGCGTTCACGGCATCGCGGCTGCCGGCCTGGCGCAGGCCGTACCCGGCACTGTGCACCAGCTTGCCGTCACGCAGCACCGCAATGGCCACACCAGGCACGTGGTAGTGGGCCATGCGCGCCTGCAGCGACCAGCGCGGCAGCGAATCGCTGGCGGGCACCACGCTGGGGCGCAGGCCGGCGGTCAGTGCGCTGTCGATGGCGGTGTCGTGGCGGTCGGCGGCGAAGGCGGGCAGGGCCAGCAGCAGTGAGAGCGTGGTGGTGAGTGCGCCACGCAGCAGGATGTGGCGGGGCGGCAGCACGGTGGCGGCAGGGGAAGCGCGACGGATCGAAACCATGCGGAACCTCGGGGTGGGGTGTGCGGGCGGGAAACCGGACGTGCGGCGCTGCCAAACGCAGGCCGCAGTCGGCCGGTGATGGCCGGGCTGCGCACCACGTGGGGGTGCTGTTGCAGGGACGGGTTACGCGCGGTGTGCGCGCGGGCTCAGCGGCGGCCGGTGACAGCGCCGCGTTGGATCAGGTAGTCGCGCACGCGGCTGTTGCGCGCCTGGTTCAATGGCGAGCGCCACTGCCCGGCGTCGGCCACCACGCCCAGGTTGACGTCGGCACCGTGGTTGACCAGGTAGGCCACGGTGTCCACGTCGCCGGAGCGGGCGGCGTTGATCAGCGGGGTTTCGTCGTAGGCGACGATGCGGTTGACGTCAGCTCCGGCGCTTACCAGCCGCTCCACCACGGGCAGGTGGCCGCGGCGGGCGGCGGCGATCAGCGGGTTGCCGTCGCCACGGGAGGCCAGGTCCGGCGCGGCACCCAGGGCGAGCAGCGCGTCTACCGTGGCCAGTTGCCCGTGGCGCGCGGCGGCGATGAGCGCGGTGCCGTCACCGGGAAGCAGGGTATCCACGGCGACGCCGCCTTGCACCAGTTGCCGCACCTGCGCGAGGTCGCCTTCTGCAGCGGCGTCGAGCAGGCGTTCGGCCTGTGCCGATGCGGTGCGTGTGGCGGCGTCGCTGTCAGGCGCCACCACGGTCGGCGCGCCCAGGCGCGGGGTGGCGGCCACGGTGACACCTACGTGCGTGGCCAGCGCGGCCAGGCACAGGGCGCTCCATCGCACCCGGGTACGCCAGCTCACCTGCCCCCGCTGCAACTGCAGCAGCCCGTCCACACGCTGCGTCAGCCCACTGCGGCTGCCCGACATGCCCACCGCCAGTGCGGCGCGCTGTGGGCGTTGCTGCACCATGCCGGCGATACCGCGCAGCAGCGAATCGGCGTAGTCGCGGCCACTGCTGGAGCGGTGCGCGGCGCGGGCATCGCAGGCCATTTCGCGGGCCAGTTCCAGCCGGTTGCCCAGCATGCGCAGGCACGGGCTCCACCAATACACCGCAAGCAGGGTGCGCTGCAGGGCGGTTACCCAGAGATCACGGCGCTGCACGTGTGCGGCTTCATGCAGCAACAGGTCGCACAGCGCCGGGGGCGACAATGTGCTGGCCAGATGCGGTGGAACCAGGATGCGCGGTGCGAACAGGCCCACCACCATCGGGCCGGCCACCGCATCGGACAGTGCAACGCCGCAGCCGCGCGGCAGTGCCGGGCCCAAGAGGGCATCCAGTGCGGGCGAAGGGCGTGCAGCACTGTGCAGCCGCCGTGCCTGCCAGATGCCCTGCGCCAGGCGCAGTAGTCCCCAGAGCGTGCCCAGCAGCCAGATCATCGCCAACGCCTGCAGCGCGGTGGGTACGAAAGCGGACAGTGATGCAGTGGGTGACGCTGGCGCGGCCGGTACAGCGGATGTCGGTAGTGGCGTCGACTGTGCTGCAGTCGGTAGGGCCACCGCGGCCTCGGCTACGGTGACCACTTCGCGCGGCAGCAGCACCAGCAACGGCGACACCGCGGCCAGTGCGAACGCACCGCACAGCAGCCACGAACGTGCCTCGGCGCTGAGCCGCGCGCGCTGCACTACCAGCAGCACCAGGGCCAGCAACAGCGCTGCATGCCACAGGTGCTGCACGGCAACGGTCAACAGGGTGTGGGTGGTGTGTGCGCTCATGCTGATTTCCCCGGGGTGCCCGCGTCGTCAACACGCTTCTGCAGGGCGGCCAGTTCGTCGGCGTCCATGTCGTGTTCGTCGATGAGGTGCTGGGCCAGCACGCTGGGCGAGTCGTTGAAGAACGACTTGAGCAGGTTTTCCAGGGCCTGGCGGCGGGCCTCGCTGCGGCTGATGGCGGCGCTGTAGATGAACGCGCGGCCTTCGCTGCGGTAGGTCACCAGGCCCTTCTTTTCCAGCACTTTGAACATGGTCAGCACGGTGGTGTAGGCGACCGGCTTCTTCTTCGACAGTGCGTCGGTTACCTCGCGTACGGAGGCTTCCTTGGTCTTCCACAGCACTTCGAGGATGCGGCGCTCGGAGTCGGTCAGGGTTGGCGAGCTGGGGCGGGCCATGGGCTGTCTACTGGTTTCTTAGTTGATGAGCAGATCGTGCGCCCGCCGCGCACGGCATGTCAACTATGTAATTAGTAATGGGGCAGGCCGCGTGCCAGGCGCGAGGACCCGGGGCGCTTGGATGTGGGGCTGCTGGGCGGGTGCGAAACCGGTGCGCTCAGGCGTTGGCTACGCAGGCCGCCATGCCTGCGCACGCCGCGCTGCGGGCGGCCGGAGAAGCGGCACACCCGTGCGAACGCGGCGCCGCGGGGCAACATTGGCATGTCCCGACCTGCATGCTGCTGCGCAGTGCCCTGCGCAATGCGGCGCGCGAGGCGGGGTGTGCGCCCACGCCGTGCAGCAGCAACGTGCGCGCCAGGCCGCCGCAGGCAACGCGCGGCAGGGCCAGCACGGCTGGGGCGGTGGCGCGGGGATAAAGCGGGCGAAGGTCCATCTGTCCCGGTCTCTGTGGAGTGGCACGTGATGCAGCATGCGGCGCAGCTGTCTCACAGGTTGAGACAGCTGCGCCGATGGACCGCGCCGCTACGATGGAGGAGACACGCATGTGTGCGGCGTGGTTGACCCGGAGTGGATGACGCGCCGTACGGTTGATGTGCGATTCATTCCCGTACGCCGTGCGCTGGCGATGGCGCGTGCAGGCGCGCACCGCTGTGCAGGCGGCGTAGACGTTGCGGTGGATTTTTTCACAGGCCGCGCGGTGCCGTCTGCCTAGCATCGGCCACTCTCTTCCCGCCCACACACGGAGTTTCCATGACTGCTTCCCGCGTTCGTCTGCACGTTGAAGACACCGGCGGTACCGGCCGCCCGGTGGTGTTGATCCACGGTTGGCCGCTGTCAGCCGAATCCTGGAAGGCACAGGTGCCGGTGCTGAAGGACGCCGGCTATCGCGTGGTGGCCTACGACCGCCGTGGCTTCGGGCGTTCGGACAAACCGGCCGCCGGCTACGAGTACGACACGCTGGCCGACGATCTGGCCGGGGTGATCAACGACCTCGACCTGCGGGATGTCACGCTGGTGGGCTTCTCGATGGGCGGCGGCGAAGTGGCCCGCTACATCGCCCGCCACGGCGAGCAGCGCCTGCACAGCGTGGTGTTCGCCTCGGCCGTGCCGCCGTACATGCTCAAGACCGATAACAATCCCGAAGGCCCGTTGACCCCGGCCAAGGCCGATGAGATGAAGCAGGGCCTGGAGCGCGATCGCGATACCTTCTTCGATGGCTTCACCAAGGACTTCTTCAGCGCCAACGGTGAGCTCAAGGTCAGCGAAAAACAGCGCCAGGAGGCCATCGCATTGTGCAAGCAATCCGACCAGACTGCCGCGCTGGGCTGCATGAAGGCCTTCGGCACCACCGACTTCCGCGAGGACCTGAAGAAGGTCACCGTGCCCACCCTGGTGCTGCACGGCGACAGCGATGGCACGGTGCCGTACGAGGGCTCGGGCAAGCGCACCCACGCGGCCATTGCTGGAAGTGAGGCGGTGGTGCTGAAGGACGCGCCGCACGGCTGCAATGCCAGCCACGCCGAGCAGTTCAACGCGGCGTTGGTTGCGTTCCTGGCCAAGTGACGGTGCGGTAGCATCTGCCCATGCGCCAGACCCGCACCCCGCCGTGGAAGAAACCCAATCCCAAGGGCGGGGCCTCGCGCCCGTTGTCGCCGGCGCAGAAAGAAGCCGCACGGCAACGGGCCGAAGAAAACGGCCGGGCGTATCCAAACCTGGTGGACAACATGTGGGCGGCAAAGCTGCCGCGCGGGGAGTAGCGCACCCCGCTCACGCATCGTCGCCCGGAAACGAGCGGCGACGTCAGCGACGAACCGCGAGTACGCCGTCCATGGCCAGGTCGGCCTTGAAGCCGGCCTTTTCCAGACGCTTGGCCACTTCGCGCGGCACATCGCGGCCGCTGGTGAGTTTGTTCGGCGCGCCGGTGTAGTGGAACATGCGCCCGCCCTTGCGGATCACCCGCGCCAACTGGTCGTAGAACACCTGCGAATACAACTCGCCGGCAATGCCGAAGCGCGGCGGGTCGTGCAGGATGGCGTCTACCGAGCTGGATTCGATCCCTTCAATGGCCTGTGACACATCGGCATGGGTCAGCGACAGGCGTCCTCCGCTGCTGGCCGCCTCCGGGTCGGGCGACCACGGGTTGAGCGTGCGCAGCCACAGCACGTCCGGGTTCTTCTCGAACGACTGGATACGGGTGACGCCACCCTCCAGGCAGCACGCCGCGAAGTACCCGAGCCCGCCGCACGTATCCAGCACGGTCTTGCCGGCCGGGGCGATCAGCGCCACCTTGCGCCGCGCGTCTTCAAACGGCGACACCTGCGCGCTGGGCAGCATCTTGATGCCGTCGATTTCGAAGGTGGGGGCATCCCACTCGGTGGGCACCAGCTTGATCAGCGCCGAGCCGAAGCGCGAGACCGCCAAGAACTCTTCGCCGTCCCAGTAATACAGGGTGCGGTCCTTCGTCTTGCCCGGGTAGTCGTAGCGCTCGCCCTTCCACAGCCAGTGGTCGACAGCCAGCGTGGCGGTGCCGGTGGACAGGCCGAGGTCGAGCGAGCCGGTCCATTCGCTTGCGCCGCTGTCGCGGGTGCGGGTGAGGGCTTCGGCAAGCGGGCGGGTCAGCAGGGGGCCGGTGTAATGGGGCACGGGAGTGGGGGCGCCGGGGCTGCGGGGCAGCGTGGCGTCAGGTCAGCCAGGGGAGGGCATCGTACCTGAGACCGCGCCCGGGGGCAGGCTGCGGCCGCGCGGGAGGCTCTATAGTACCGGCGGCATACCGTGCTGCAGGGCCTTACAGGGAATCGACGTGGTCACACCGTTGGAGTACATCCGCCATTTCCCGCGCTGGCCGCGCGCACTGATGATGCTGGGCGTGGTGCTGGTTACCGGCTGCAGCGCGCCGCATGGCCCGCCGGCAGGCGCCTTGCAGGACGTGCAGTCCATCGAGATCCGGTACCAGTACAGCGGCTGGGGCCGGGTGGACGAAGTGCACCGATTGGAACCGGGCGCGGGCCGACGCACGTTCCAGCGCAGCTCGCAGCTGGACAGCCAGGACGACCCGGATGCGGTGGTGACCGATGCGATCCCGGCGCAACGCGTTGCCGAGCTGCTGTGGGCGGTTTCCGGTCCACCGTGGTCGCGCGAGCGCGGCGTGGACGCGGTGGCGCGACGGGTGCGGCCAGCGCGGATACTGGAGCAGGCGCTGCCGGACTATTCGACGCCGGCACCTGGTTGCACCCCGCGCGCGTTCGAGGCCAAGGTGCATGCGCTGCTGCAGGGCGCCTCCCTGAAGGCACAGCTGGGTCGTTACTACGCCAGCGGCATCTGGACCGATGATGACCCCGCCATGCGGGTGGTGATCCGCTACGAGCACCGACCACCGCAGGTGCTGGCCTCCAACGAGCGCACGTTGCTGATGCTGCCGTGGGTACTGGGTGACCCCGGCGCAGGCGATGCCGCCGTGACCACCTGGTCGGTGCCTGTCAGTCAAGCGCTGCGTCGGCTGCTGCCCGACTCCTCCAAGGCGTTTGAACGGCTGGGCCGTCGCGAGGACGCGATCCTGGTGGAGCGGATCGCCGCCACCGCGCGGGTCGCCTGCGAGGCCCAGCAACGCTGACGGTCGCGCGCATCAGGTTCCGTAGCGCAACAGCGTTCCACGGCTGAACAACCACTGGCAGCGTTGCTTGCGCATGGCACGCACCTGGCCGCCTTCGACCACCACATGCGCATCGTCCAGCGCTTCGCCGTGGACGCGTGCACCGGGCTTGAAACGGAACACGCCACTCTGGCCGTCCGGGGTCAGCAGGGCCTCTTCGATCTGGGCAAGCTCGGCCGCACTGAACAGGGCCGCGCGCTGTTCGTCGTCGGGAGTGATCAGCGGTGTGTCCACCTGGCGCCAGGGCGAGGCGAGCCGGTAGGCGATGAAGTAACGGCCGTCCACGCGCGTCAGTTTGACGCCTTCCCGGCTGTAGGCCCCCGGTGCGGCATAGCAGCCGATCAACCGCCCCTGGCCGATCGAATCACCGTTGCCGCAGCCGGCAAGCAGCACAAGCGCAGGCAACAACAGGGCGAACAATCGCATCGGGCAGCCACGGGTGCGGGTGACCGCGCAGTGTAGCGTCGCCACCCCGATGAGGAGATGCCTGACCCGCTGCGGCTCATGCGATGACAGCACCGTGCGTGGCTTTCCCAGCCAGCGGCACTGCGTGTCCTGATCGTTGCTTCGCAGGCGGACACGGACACTGCGTGCATGTCCTCCGATTACCGCCCCTGGCAGCCCGGCAACGCGTACTTCTTCAGCGCGCACCTGCACCGTGCCCACACCGGGTTGCTGGTGGAGCACGCGCAGGCATTGCGGTTGGCGTTCCGGGTAGCGCAGCAGGCACGGCCATTCCGCATCGACGCCATCGTGGTGCTGCCCGACCATCTGCATGGCGTGTGGACGCTGCCGGCAGGGGACGATGACGGGCACCGGCGCTGGACACAGATCCAGGCCATCTTCGACCGCCATCTACCGGGCAAGCCGCCGCGCGCGGTGCTGCGTCGCGATCGTTCCGCGCGGCCGCTGTGGCACAGCAGTTTCCGCGAACACCGCATCCTGGACGAGGACGATTTCCATCGGCACGTGGCCTATGTGCACCAGAACCCGGTGAAGCACGGCCACGTGCGCGATGCGATGGAGTGGCCGTACAGCTCCATCCATCGCACGGGGCGGCAGGAGGAGGTGCCATGCTGAGGTAATGCCCGTTGTCGCCAGGATCAGCCGCAGCGCACCTTGAACACCGGCCCGGCCCCGATCAGTACCAGGGCCATGTAGTCGCTGTTCTTGTCCTTGCCCTTGAGCGTGGCGCCCGGGTTGAAGTGGAAGATACCGAACCCGCCAGTGGGCCGGACCAGCGCCTTGTCGATCTGGTCGGCATCGTCCTTGAAGTAGCGGGTGATGTCCGCGCGCGAGGAAACCTGCAACGCCGTGGGATCGCGCTGCCATTGCTCGTCGCGGTTGAAGCTGACGAAGTACTGGCCCTGCTGCTGCTCGATGCGGAACTCGGCGGGTTTGCGTGCGTGGGTGGCGTAGCAGCCCAGCAGGGGATCGGCGGAGAACACGCCCGCGCCGTTGTCGTGGTTGCCGCAGGCGCCAAGCAGCAGTACCGGGGCAAGCAGAAGCAGTGAAGCGGCAAGGCGCATGGCGGTGACCTCCTACGGCGGTAGGCGCAGTCTAGGCAACCTCGTCCAACGACGCCGTGTAGAGCGGCCAGCGTGTACGCCGCTGCCATGCGCCCGGGTGTACGGTGGAGGCATTCCAGACGAGTAGCGCCTGTGCCCCAGGACACCCTTTCGCCCGCACCAGCATCCGTTCCCGCATCACCGCGTGCCACGCGCGCCCCGCTGTTGGGACTGTGCAGCTTCCTTGGCCTGCCCGTGGGCGGTGCGGCCGGCTGGCTGGCCGGCGTGGCCAATCACGGCGTCATTGCCGGGGCCGGGACCACCGGCGTCGCCATCGGCGTGCTCGCGGCGGCGGCCGTGGGGCTGGTGGCCAGCATGGCTTCGCGGGTGCGCCAGGAACGTTGGCCGTGGCTGGGGATCGTCGGTGCGGTGGTCAGCACGGCACCGTTGGCGCTGTTCCTCGTGTCGATGCTGCTGCACCGCTGAGTGCGGTGACGGCGGGCGGCCGCGCGCTGACGCGGGGCCGTATCACGCCCGCCGCTACGGCTGACACCCGCTCAATGCCGATGCCGCCGCCATGCGTTCCACACATGCGTGGCCGCCAGCAGCAGGCTGCCGGCGACGGTCATCGGGGTTTCGCTCTCGTGGCTGGGCCACTCGGCGGCCCCGGCCAGCAACAGCAGCAGGCCCAGCGCAGCGCTGGTGACGGCCGCTGCAGGCAGGCGTTGCTGGCGGTGCGCGCGCCACAGGGCGAAGCCGGTCAGTGGGGCGGCGATGGCCACGAACAGCACGTGCACCCATTCGGCCTGCGCCCACACCCCGAACAACGGCAGGGTGGCGGCCAGGATCGGCAGGGCCAGGCAGTGCAGCAGGCACAGGCTGGACAGGGCGATGGCGCCGGCATCGAGCAGGGTTGAGGAACGCTTCATGGGGGTGGGGCCCGGATCGGTGAATGTTATATAGTAACATTTCATTCCGCTGCGGACCCTGTCCTTCCATGAACGCCACTGCTGCCCCCACCGATGCCCGCCTGCCGGTAACCGTGTTGTCCGGTTTCCTTGGCGCCGGCAAGACCACGCTGCTCAACCAGCTGCTGCGCAACCGCGAGGGACGGCGGGTGGCGGTGATTGTCAACGACATGAGCGAGATCAACATCGACGCGCAGCTGGTGCGCGATGGCGGCGCGGCGCTGCGCCGTACTGAAGAGACCCTGGTGGAATTCAGCAACGGCTGCATCTGCTGCACCCTGCGCGACGACCTGCTGCAGGAGGTCAAGCGGCTGGCCGCCGAGGGCCGCTATGACTACCTGCTGATCGAATCGACCGGTATCGCCGAACCGATGCCGGTGGCGGCCACGTTCTCGGTACGCGATGAGGACGGCTTCTGCCTCAACGACATCGCACGGTTGGACACGATGGTGACGGTGGTGGACGGGCAGCAGTTCCTGCACGACTTCGGCTCGACCGACCGGCTTGCCGACCGCGGCCAGCAGGCCGGCGCCGATGACGCGCGTGGGGTGGTGAACCTGCTGGCCGAGCAGATCGAGTTTGCCGATGTGATCGTGGTGAGCAAGTGCGACCTGATCACCGACGACACGCTGCAGTCGACCCTGGCCGTGCTGCGCGCGATGAACCGCGAGGCGCGGCTGGTGTTGTCCGAGCACGGCAACGTACCGCTGCACGAGGTGCTGGACACGCATCGCTTCGACCACACCAAGGCGCAGTTGGCACCGGGCTGGATGCAGGCGCTGCGTGGCGTGCATACGCCGGAGACCGAGGAGTACGGCATCAGCAGCTTCGTGTACCGGGCGCGCCGCCCGTTCCACCCGCAGCGCTTCGCACAGCTGCTGCAGCAGGGGCTGGGGCCGGTGATCCGCAGCAAGGGCTTCTTCTGGCTGGCCAACCGCATGGACTGGGTGGGCGAGCTGTCCAGCGTGGGCGCGGCTACCCGCACCGAGGCTGCCGGTTTCTGGTACGCGGCGCGCCAGCGTGTGGAGGCCGGGTTGGAAGACACTCCGCCGCTGCTGCCACCGCCGCAGGTGCCGTACACCGACGTGGGGTGGGTGCGCCAACAGGCCGCCTGCTGGACCGCGCCCATGCCGGGCATGGACGAGGTGGGCGATGCCGGCGAATACCAGGCCATGCGCCGGATGTGGCATCCGTGGTGGGGCGATCGCCGCCAGGAGCTGGCGGTGATCGGGGTGGAGATGGACGAACGCGCGGTGCGTGCCGAGTTCGACGCTTGCCTGCTCACCGATACCGAAATGCGCGCCGGACCGATGCTGTGGCAGCTGCTGCCCGACGCGTTCCCGGCGTGGTCGCGGCACTGACGCGTCCGTTTACACCGCCGTCAACGACCAGCCTTCGGCGGCTGCGTCCAGGTAGTGGGTCAGCCCCACGGCGTCGAGCAGCGCCGGGTCGTGCGAGACGAGCATCAGCGTGCCCGGGAACTGGCTGAGCATCTGCTCCAGCGCGGCCAGCGAGGGCAGGTCGAGGTGGTTGCCGGGTTCGTCGAGCAGCAGCAACTGCGGCGGCGCGTGCGCGTACAGCACGGCGGCCAGCGCGGCTTTCAGGCGCTCGCCGCCGCTCAGCGTGGACAGCGGGCGCAGGCTGCGTTCGGCGTCCAGCCCGAGCAGCGCAAGCCGGGTGCGCGCATCGGCGTCGCCGCCGTCGGGTTGGGCATCGCGCAGCAGCTCCAGCGCCGTTGCCTGCGCGGGCAGCGACGACAGGGATTGGTCGAGCAGCGCGGTGCGCGCGGCCACCGTGCAGGTACCGGCGACGGCCTCACACTGGCCGGCCAGCAGCCGCAGCAACGTGGATTTGCCACTGCCGTTCGGGCCGCGCACGCCGATGCGTTGGCCGCGCTGCACCTGCAGGGTAAGGTGCTGCCACGGTGGCGACACCCACGGCAGCTGGAGGTCGGTGAGCTCGGCCACGCGCTGCGGCCCGGGCTCTGCGTGGTGGGGGGGCAGCAGGGCAATTCCGGTGGCATCGTCCAGCTGTGCAGCGGCGTCGCGCACGCGGGCGTCCACCTCCGCGCTGCGCTCCAGCTGCTGGGCCTGCCAGCGCCCGGCACTGTGCTCGCTGCGGTTCTTCATGCCGCCCAGCAGGATCGGCGCCTGGTTGGCCGTGCGCGCGGTGCGCTGCGCGCGCGACTGGCGGTGCTCAAGCCGTTCGCGTTGTTCGCGCGCGGCATCCTGTTGGTGGCGCCGTTCGCGCTTGCGCAGGGCGAGCAGTTCGGTGGCGGCGCTGTGCTCGTCGTGCTTCTGCGCGGCGTACAGGTCGTAGTTGCCGCCGTAGCTGCGCAGCCCGCCCGGCGACAGTTCGACGATGCGCTGCATCGCGCCCAGCACGCGGCGGTCGTGGCTGATCACCACCAGGCCGCCGCGCCATTGCGCCAACGCATCCAGCAGCCGCGTGCGGTGGCTGGCATCGAGATGGTTGCTGGGTTCGTCGAGGATCAGGCCGTCGGCCTGCGACAGCAGCGCACCGCCAAGGGCCACCTGCATGGCCTGGCCACCGCTGAGCGACGCGGCCGGCCGCGCGGGATCCAACGGCGGCAATCCCAACTGCTGCCATTGCGCCTGCAGCTGTTCGCGGATGTTCCAGCGCTCGCCCACCGCGGTGAAATCGGCGGGGTCGACACTGCCGGCCTCGATGCGCGCCAACGCATCCAGCAGCGGGGCCACGCCGGCCAGGGCGGCGATGCTGCCCGGTGGGGCGCCGCTGTGCTGGGCCAACAGGTGCACGCGGCCGGTGCGTTGCACCTGGCCGGCGCTGGGCGCGTGCTGGCCAGCCAACACGCGGGCCAGCACGCTCTTGCCCACGCCATTGCGCCCGACCAGACCGGTCGGGGTGGTGTCGATGTGGGTGCTGATATCGGAAAACAGGACCCGCCCATCGGGCAGGGTGCAGGTCACGCGGTCGAGCGTGAGAGAAAATGCGGTCATGCGACCTCCGGGGATGCCGTGGGTTCCCTTCACGCACGGGGCGGGAAGGACACAGGCCGTCAAACAGACGGCGGGGCATCACTGGCGCATGCGGGCATACCTCATTACACAGGCGACTGGCTGTCGCGCGGCCAGTATAGATTTGCACCGGGCCAAGGGAGTGAATGCACGCTGTTCAACAGCTAACCCCGGTGAGCCGCGCGCTGACGAAATCGATGAATACCCGCAGCTTGGGCAGCACGTGGCGGCCCGACGGCCACAGCAGGTGGAAGGTGCCGCAGGCGTGGATCTGCTCGGGCAGCACGCGCACCAGGCGGCCATCGGCCAGCGCAGCACGCACCGAGTGCTCGGGGATGTAGCCGATACCGCGCCCGGCCAGCGCGAAGGCCAGGCGCGCCTCGATGGTGTTGGCCACCATCGATACCGGCAGCTCCAACGCCGGTTCCCCGGGTGCGCGTGGCAGCGGCCACGGTTCCAGCTTGCCGCTGCTGGGGTAGCGGTAGTGCAGGCAGTCGTGCTGCAGCAGGTCGTGCGGGGTCTGGGGCGTGCCGCGCCGTGCCAGGTAGTCCGGCGAGGCCACCAGGTAGCGCGGGAACACGCCCAGCCGGCGCGCGCTGAGCCGTGAGTCGGACGGCTCGCCCACGCGCAGCACCGCATCGAAGCCTTCTTCGACCACATCCACCAGGCGGTCGTCGAAATCCAGCTCCAGGCGGATGCCGGGGTAGGTGGCCATGAACGCCGACAGGATCGGCAGCGAGAGGTCACCCACCAGCGGCAGGCTCAGCCGCAGCACGCCACACGGGGCGGCGGCCTGCTGGGCCAGTTCGGTGCGGGCGGTGTCCAGCTCGTCGAGGATGCGCCGGCACCGCAGCAGGAAGCGCTCGCCCTCGGCGGTGAGGGTCACGCTGCGCGTGCTGCGGTGGAACAGGCGCACGCCCAGCGCCTGCTCCAGGCGCGTGATGGTCTTGCCGGTGGCCGAGGCCGACACGCCGAGCAGGCGTCCGGTGTCGACGAAGCTGCGGGTGTCGGCCACGTGCACGAACGTCTGCAGGTTGCCGATGTTATCCAGTGCCGACATGGCCGAACCCAAGGGGAAAGGCGCCACTCTAGCGGCCCGGCGCAGCGGCGGCGCACGGCCGGTGGGATGCAGTGGTGCGTGCCGCGGTGGCATCGGCTGCATCCCTTGCTGGTACGGGGTCTGCGCGGATTGCGGAATGCAGTGTCCGGAATGTGTGGACCGCTGCCTGGGTGTTTGGCGCGCCGCCGAACGCCGAGCATGGCGCTCCCCCTGTTGCTGGAATGCCGCCATGTCCTCCGTGCTTGATGCGCCCCCCTTTGCCCCGCTGCGGCTGGCCGCGGTGGATGCCTTACTGTCACGCGCCGGTGCCAGTGCCTGTTCCAGCAGGACGTGGGCATGAGCGGCGCTGGCATGAGTGGCGAGGCCGGCGCGTGTGCGCTTGCGGCTGAGCCCGTGGCGGCCGAGCGGCTGCCGCTATCCGGGTTGCTGGCGCTGGCCTGCGCCGGCTTCATCACCATCCTCACCGAAGCCTTGCCGGCCGGGCTGCTGTCGCCGATGAGCGCCGATCTGGGCGTGAGCCGCGCGCTGGTGGGCCAGCTGGTAACCATCTATGCGTTCGGGTCGCTGGTGACCGCGTTGCCGATGACCGCCCTTACCCAGCGCCTGCCGCGGCGACCGCTGCTGCTGGCCGCGATCGCCGGTTTCGTGGTGGTCAATACGATTACAGCCCTGACCCACCACTACGCGGTGATGCTGGTGGCGCGCTTCGTCGCCGGTATCAGCGCGGGCTTGCTGTGGTCGTTGGTGGCCGGCTATGCCAGCCGTATGGTGGCGCCCCGGTTGCAGGGGCGCGCCATCGCGGTGGCGATGGTGGGTACGCCGTTGGCGTTGTCGCTGGGCATTCCCGCCGGCACCTTGCTCGGGCAGACCATCGGCTGGCGCTGGGCGTTCGCGCTGATGTCGCTGCTCAGTGTGGGCCTGCTGGTGTGGGCACGGCTGGCCTTGCCGGCGCTGGCGGCACCGGGCGCGGGCGCGCGGCAGACGCTGGGCGCGGTGTGGCGGCTGCCGGGCATGCGCGCGGCGCTGTTGACCATGTTCCTGTTCGTGCTGGCGCACAACGTGCTGTACACCTACATCGAACCGTTCGCGGCCTTGTCGGGCGCGGTGGCCTGGCTGGACCGGCTGCTGCTGGTGTTCGGTGTAGCCGCGCTGGCGGGCATCTGGATCACCGGCTTGTGGGTGGACCGCTGGCTGCGCGTGCTGGTGCTGGCCAGTACGGCCGGGTTCGTGCTGGCCGCGTTGGCCTTCGCGCTGTGGCCTGCATCGGCCTGGGTGCTGGTGCTGGGTACGGTGGTGTGGGGCATGGCGTTCGGCGGCGTACCCACCTTGTTCCAGACCGCCGTGGCGCGCCGCGCCGGGGTGGCCGGCGACATCGCGCAGTCGTTCGTGGTCACCGGCTGGAACCTGGCCATCGCCATCGCCGGGGTGGTGGGTGGGGTGATGCTGGAAACGTGGGGCGAGCGGTGGCTGCCGGCGGTGGTGCTGGCACTGTTGGCCGCCACGCTGGTGGTGGTGATGCGCCGGCCGGGGGCGTGGGGGCCCAGCGCGGATCGGTAATGGAGGACGCGTAGTGCCGGGCTCTGCCCGGCATTCCCGCAGAAGAGCAGCCGGGCAGAGCCCGGCTCTACGTCCCCGCGCGGTGAGTACTGAGCGCGTGGCGACGCGTGGTACTGCCGCGCCACGCGAACCGCAGGGCGCCATTGCGTATAGCGCGTCGCCACGCGCCCGGGACCCACCGTGTCGCGACGTAGAGCCGGGCTCTGCCCGGCTGCTCTTATGCGGCAATGCGGAAATGCCGGGCAGAGCCCGGCACTACGCGTTCTTCGCCCCGACATTCCCGAGTCCCGCCATGACCCATGGTTTAAGGTGGTGCCACGGATCAGGAGGGTTGCGTGCGCCACATCGGATTGCGTTGGATGGGACTGGGACTGTTGGGACTTGCCGCTGCCGTGCAGGCGGCGCCGGACCAGCGCATTGCGCTGACCATCGATGACCTGCCCTGGCAGCGGCTGGATGAGCGCGATGATCCGGAACTGGCGCAACGCCATGCGCAGCTGCTCGCCGCGTTGAAGGCGGCGCAGGTGCCGGTAGTGGGGTTCGTCAACGAGATCAAGTTGGAGCGCGATGGCCAGGTGCAGCCGGCGCGGGTGCAGATGCTGCGCGACTGGCGGGACGCCGGGTTCGAACTGGGCAATCACACCCGTGGCCACGTGGACCTGCATGCGATCGGGCTGGACGCCTACGAACAGGACATCCTGCGTGGCGAACAGACCTTGCGCCCGTTGCTGGCCGAACGCGGGCAAACGCCGCGCTGGTTCCGCCATCCGTACCTGCGTGCCGGGGAGACGCCGCAGCAACGCGCTGCGCTGGCGGCCTTCCTGGACCAGCATGGGTATCGCATCGCGCCGGTCACGGTGGACAACAGTGAGTGGATATGGGCGTTCGCCTACGACCATGTGCGCGACACCGAGACCGACCCGGTAGTGCGCGAGGCGCGGCTGCGCCAATTGCGGCGTGGCTATGTGCCCTACATGCTCAACAAGCTGGACTACTACGAAGACCAGTCGCGGCAACTGCTGGGCCGGTTGCCGGCGCAGGTGTGGTTGATGCATGCCAATGCGCTCAACGCGGCCAGCATCGACGAACTGATCGCCGCTACCCGTCGCCGGGGCTACACGTTCATCACCCTGGAGCAGGCGCTGCAGGACCCGGCCTATGCGCATGCCGACGGCTACAACGGCGCCGGCGGCATCAGCTGGATCCACCGCTGGGCAATGGCCGAGGACAAGCCGCGCAGCTTCTATGCGGGCGAGCCCAAGGTGCCGCGCTGGGTGCTGGAGTTAGCGGGTATTGCGGACGAGTAGGGCCGGTCCCCGGAAAATGTGGTGCCGGGCTCTGCCGCGCCGCGCGACCGGTGGGCGCCAATGCGTACAACGCGTCGCCACGCGCCTATACCCATCCGCGTTCCCCGGAAAACGTAGTGCCGGGCTCTGCCCGGCAGTTCTGTATTACCCGCATAACAGCAGCCGGGAAGAGCCCGGCTCTACGCTACGTGTAGCGCGTTGGGTCCTGGGCGCGTGGCGACGCGTTTTACCCCACGGCGCCCCACTGGTCATGGGGCGCGGCAGAGCCCGGCTCTACGCTACGTGTAGCGCGGTGGGTCCTGGGCGCGTGGCGACGCGTTTTGCCCCAAGGCGCCCACCGGTCACGCGGCGCGGCAAAGCCCCGCTCTACTCCACCGCGCTGTTCGGGTTCTGGAAGTTCTCGCGCGCCTTGCCGTACTGCTGCAGGCGCTGGTGGTGGAAGGCGATGAACTCCTCCGGGGGCAGCGCACGCGAGAACAGCCAGCCTTGCCCGAACTCCACCTGGCGGGCCTGCAGGTAGGCCAGCTGGGCGGGGGTTTCGATGCCTTCGGCTACGGTGAACAGGCCCAGGGTCTTGGCCATGTCGATGATGTGCGAGGTGACCGGGCTGGTGGCGCTGTCGGTGCCGATGGCATCGATGAACGACTTGTCGATCTTCAGGGCATCCAGTGGCAGCTGCTGCAGGTACTGCAGGCTGGAATAGCCCACGCCGAAATCGTCGATGGCCACGCAGTGCCCGGTGCGCCGCGCGATGGCCAGGGTGTTGCGCGCGCGCTGGATGTCGATGAAGCCCCGTTCGGTGGCCTCCAGCCAGATCTGCTGCGGGTGGATGCCGGTGCCGGCCAGCTTGGCCGCCAGTACCTTGAGGGCGCGCCCGCTGCTGACATCGCCGGCCGACAGGTTGATGGCGATATGCGCGCTGCGGTCCTGGACAAGCAGCTCGCGCATGTCATCGATGACCCGCTCGATCACCTGGTCGGTCAGCGCGTCGATCAGGCCATGTTCCTCGGCCAGGGGAATGAACAGGTCCGGGCGTACGTGGCTGCCGTCGGGCCGGGTCCAGCGCACCAGCGACTCGGCACCCACGCAGATGCCGGTGTCCAGCTCGATGATGGGCTGGTAGTGCATGTGGAATTCGCGGCGGCGCACGGCCGTGGCCAGTTCGCCACGCAGCGACAACCGCCGCCGCGACAGCCACACCACCGCAGCGATCGCTGCCAGCGCGCCGAGCACGCCCAACGGAATGAACTGCCAGAACTGCTGGCGGAAGCTGGCCAGCAGGTCGGTACGCGGGGCGGTGGCGATGGCCAGCCACTCCTGGTCCTGCGCGGTGGCATACAGGGTGTGGCTGTCCCTGCCGCTGTGCGGGTTGCGCAGCAGGCGTTGCAGCAGGGGCTGGTCGAGCAGGTCCTGCTGGGCCATCAGGCGGCCATCGGGGCTGGCCACGGCCAGCCGCACATTGGGATCAGCGATGACGTCCACGAAGCGGGCCGGGTCCATCAGGATGTCGTAGCGGCCAAAGTGCAGGGCGATCAGCGGCGACCCATCGCCGGCAATCGGGCGTACCCCCAGGGTGATACCGGCGCCATCAGCGGTGACGTGGTCCGGCCGGGGCTCGGGCACCTGTCCGTCCATCATGCCCCACGAGGTACACCGCAGGCGGCCGTCCTCGAAGTAGCCCACCTGTTCGGCCGAGTGGGTGCTCAGGGTGAGCGCCCGCATCAGGTGCAGGTGCTCGGCCGAGCAGGGCTCCAGCGGGCTCTGGTTGAGGCGGCGCAGGGCCAGCATGCCGGCTTCGTAAGCCCGGTTGGCGCGCAGCAGGGTGCGTTCGGCGGTGAGCTGCAGGCGGACGCACTCGGCCTCGGTGGCCCGGCTCCAGGTGAAATACACCAGCGCAGTGATCGGCACGAACGCGCCGAGCAGGGCGAACAACACGGTGGCGGCGATGATCCTGGCGCGGTTCAAGCAGACCTCGATGCCGTGGAAGGGAGACGGGGGGCGGCGCTCACGACCTCGATCCCCTGTGGCCCGCCGCGCTATCTCACCACCTGACGGGCGCGATTGGAACCGGGATGTTCCGAGGCGCCTGTCAGGCGGCCGCCCGCCGGACCGTCAGGCGGCACCGGGGGGTGGCAAAACCGACATCGGCCGGCCGCCGATGCACGCAACAGTGGCGCGGCGGCCAGCGGTCTTCTATGTTCAGAGCCTTCGCCCTGCTGGCCCCGTCCATGACCGATCCCGCCGTGCCGCCGGAACACCTCCGGCGCAGCCTCTCCAACCGCCACCTGCAGCTGATCGCCATTGGTGGCGCCATCGGCACCGGCCTGTTCATGGGCTCGGGCAAGACCATCAGCCTGGCCGGCCCGTCCATCGTGCTGGTCTACCTGATCATCGGCGCGATGCTGTTCTTCGTGATGCGCGCCATGGGCGAGCTGCTGCTGTCCAACCTGGAGTACAAGTCGTTCATCGACTTCTCCACCGACCTGCTCGGGCCCTGGGCCGGGTTCTTCTGCGGATGGACCTACTGGTTCTGCTGGATCATCACCGCCATCGCCGATGTCATCGCCATTGCCGCCTATGCGCAGTTCTGGTTTCCCGAGCTGGCGCCCTGGATACCGGCGCTGCTGTGCGTGATTTTGCTGCTCAGCCTGAACCTGGTTACGGTGAAACTGTTCGGTGAAATGGAGTTCTGGTTTGCGCTCATCAAGATCATCGCCATCTGCGCGCTGATCATCACCGGCTTCGGGCTGGTGGCGTGGGGCTTCACCTCGCCGTCGGGCCACCAGGCCTCGTTCGCCAACCTGTACAACGATGGCGGCCTGTTCCCGATGGGCATGGCCGGGTTCTTCGCCGGCTTCCAGATTGCGGTGTTCGCCTTCGTCGGCATCGAACTGGTCGGCACCACCGCCGCTGAAACCGCCGATCCCGAACGCAACCTGCCCAAGGCGATCAACTCCATCCCGGTACGCATCATCGTGTTCTACGTGCTGGCGCTGATCGCGATCATGGCCGTCACCCCGTGGCGCGAGGTGGTGCCGGGCAAGAGCCCGTTCGTGGAGCTGTTCGTGCTGGCCGGCATTCCGGCCGCGGCCAGCCTGATCAACTTCGTGGTGCTCACCTCGGCCACCTCGTCGGCCAACAGCGGCATCTTCTCCACCAGCCGCATGATGTACGGGCTGGCCGAAGAGCGGCACGCACCGGGCTTCTTTGCGCGGTTGTCGCGGGCGGCGGTGCCGGCGCGCGGGCTGGTGTTCTCGTGCATCTGCCTGCTGCTGGGCACCATGCTGATCTACCTGATCCCCAACCTGGTCACCGCCTTCACCCTGGTCACCACGCTGGCGGCCGTACTGTTCATGTTCGTGTGGTCGCTGATCCTGTGTTCGTACATCGTGTACCGCCGCCGTCGCCCGCAGCTGCATGCGGCGTCCAGATTCAAGATGCCCGGCGGCGTCTTCATGTGCGGGGTCTGCCTGGCGTTCTTCGTGTTCGTGCTGGTGCTGCTGACCCTGCAACCGGACACCCTGTACGCGTTGGCGATCAGCCCGCTGTGGTTCCTGTTGCTGGGCCTGGGCTATGCGGCCAAGCGGCTGATCGAACGCTGAGCGCGGCCGGGCCCGCCGCCGCGGCGGGCCCGGTATTCACCTTCGGTTCGCGGGCGTGGCCGGATGATCGCGCCGCACCCTTCCGTGCCCCGATCCGAGCCCATGAATCCGACCCTGCCTGCCGCGTTGGCCCTGTTGTCGATGCTGCTGCCGTGGTCGGCGTCGGCGCGCACGGTGTACCGCTGCGTGCGGGACAACACCGTGAGCCTGGCCACCGCCCCCGAGCCGGGGTCGAAGTGCACGCCGCAGCAGATCGATGACAGCGCCGTGCAGACCCCCAACCTGTGGGGCAACATGGGCATCTTCAGCGGCACCCTGTACGAACGCGAGCAGGACGGCGCGCTGGTGTATTCCACGCGCAACCTGCCCGGGTCACGGGTGTTCCTGAAGTTCACCGTGGCCACCCCGCCCGGCGAGCCGGCGCATGAGGGGCTGGGCAAGGTGGGCACGCCGCAGCTCAACCGCCATGCCAAGCAGTTCAAGGCGGCCGCCAAGGCCACCGGGGTGGACGATGCCTGGCTGCGCGCGATCGCCCATGCTGAAAGCGGCTTCGATGCCGGTGCGATATCGCCCAAGGGTGCGCAGGGCGTGATGCAGCTGATGCCCGATACCGCCACCGAATGGGGCGTGGCCGACCCGCTGTCGGCCGAGCAGTCCATCAACGGGGGCGCGCGCTACATGAAGGCGCTGCTGAAGCGCTACAAGGGCGACCGCACCCTGGCGGCGGCCGCGTACAACGCCGGCATCGGCGCGGTGACCCGCTACAAGGGCGTGCCGCCGTACGCCGAAACCCTGGCGTACGTGGAAAAAGTCAGCGCGTTGTACCAACGCTACCGCGAGGCGATGGGCTTCAAGGTGGAAACGCCGGCGCGCTGACCGCGGCGTGCGGCTTCAACGCCACGCACCGCGCCCGTAGATCGGCAAGGTCTCGCGGCGGCCGACCCGTTCCAGCGCGGCGCGCACATCGGGTCGCTTCAGCAGCGCTTCCCAGCGTGCGTCGTTGTCCACGTCGGCGGGCATCGGGGGCAGCGCGCGGAAGTCCTGCATCACCTCCAGCAGGTCCTGGCGGCGCCGGGGCGACTGGAGTTCGGTGATGACCCAGCGTGCCGCCTCGTCGGTGCGCTGCTCTTCCAGCAGCACGTTTACGTACACGCTGCGGCCCTCGTCCTGGTTGGCCTGCAACCACTGGCGGGCCTGCGCCGAGCGCGCGGTATCGCCCAGCGTCCGGTACGCGCTGAAACGGATCCACTGGCGCAGGTACTCGCCGAACATCGGTTCCTCATCCAACCCCTCCAATGTCTGCAGGGCACGCGCCGGTTTGGCGCTGGACAGATACCAGCTGGCCAGATAAAGGCGCTGCAGCGGATTCACCGTGTCGCCCTCGTCGGTGAGCGTACTGGCCAGCTCCAGCGTTGCCTCTGTCTGGTCGTCCTGGCCCAGCCGGTGCTGGGCCACGGCACGGTGCAGCAGCACCCACGCCGCATAGGCACCACCGGGGAAGCTGCGCGGGGCGCCGGCCTCGGTCAGGCGCGCAGTGAACGGGTCCGTAGCGGTCAGCACCTGCGCGTGCTCGCCCAGCAACAGCAGGGTATCGGTGAGCGCGGCGAGGTCGCTGGCCTCTGGCTGCAACAAGGCCGACACGCGCAGGGCATCGGCATGGCGACGCGCCGATTGCAGCGGGTCGAAACGGGGATCGCGGCGGTCGACCACGGCATCGAAACGCTTGTCGCTGCGCAGCGCGACCACTTCGATCGGCGCATCGATACGCATCACGGTGGCGGCCAGGCGCTGCTGCTGCCCGGCATCGGCCTGCAGCGTGGCCAGCGTCAGCCACAAGGCCGTCGGCTCCAGGCCATCGACCTTCCACTGTCGGTCGAACAGCACCTCCAGCAGCGCGCGGTAGTCATCGGGTTGCTCCTGCAGCGCATCGCCCAGCCGGTACACCAGCGGGGCATCGATGTCGGCCAGGAACCGGTCCGATGCACGCAGCGAGCGGGTGATCAGGGCGGCGCCCTGCACCGGTTGGTCCTGCAGCAGCTTCAGGCGACCCAGCACGTACAGCGCACGCGCGTCGTCGGGTGCCTGCTTCAATGCGGCATCCAGATAGCGCTGCGCTTCCTGCGGCTGGCGCGCATTGAAGGCGGTGCGCCCGGCACTGACCAGGCCTTCCAGGCGCTGCGCTGCATCCAGGCTGGCGAGATCGGGGTCGTTGAATACGCGCTCGAAACCGATCAGCGCACCCACGCTGTCGCCCTGCTCGGAGAGCGCGATGGTGTCGGTGAGGCGTTGCGCCAAGGCATCTTCAGACGGTGCGGCCGCCGCCGTCGCGGCGAGTGCTGGCATGCCGGACATCGCCAGCAGCAGGGACAGGGCGAGGCGATGGTGCGGGCGGTGCATGGCGCATCCTTGCGTGGGGTCTGCACCGATTGAACCCGGAACCACGCAGCCACACAAGCGCATGGGGTGTGCAGACGCGCAGGCAACGTTTAAGGTCTACGCCGGACAAGCGCAGGGATGGCAATGAAACGTTGGCAGGTAATGATCGGCGGGGTGGTGGCGATCACCGCTGCGGCACTGGCATGGACGTTTTTCGACACGCCTGCATCGGCGCCGGTTGAACAGGGCCCGGTACCCACGCCGCTGGCGTGGCAGGCGCAGATCGACACGCTGGCCGGCGATGGAGTGGGCGGCCTGCGCGATGGCGCGGGCGCACAGGCGCGCTTCGCCGACCCGTATGCGCTGGCGGTGGATGCGCACGGTGTGGCCTACATCGCCGATGCCGGCGACAACAATCGTATCCGCCGCGTGTATCCCGATGGGCGCGTGGATACGTTGGCCGGCACCGGTGAGGGGTGGCGCGACGGGCCCGGCGTGCAGGCACAGTTCCATACCCCGTCCGGCATCGCGCTGGATGCCGCGGGCAACGTGTACGTGGCCGATACCGGCAACCACCGCATCCGCCGGATCGGCGCCGATGGCGTGGTGAGCACGCTCGCCGGCGACGGGGTGGCGGGCTTTGCCGATGGGCCGGCCGCGCAGGCGCGGTTCGATGCGCCCATGGGCGTGGCCGTGGATGCCACCGGCCGCGTGTACGTGGCCGATACCTACAACGACCGCATCCGGGTGATCGAGCCGGACGGCACGGTGCGCACGGCAGCAGGCGGCGAGCACCCGGGCAACGTGGACGGCTTCGGGGCCGAATCGCGGCTGGATACGCCGGTGGCACTGGCGCTGGACAGCCACGGCAACCTGCTGATCGCCGACCTGTACAACAACGCCATCCGGCGACTGTCGCCGGACGGCATGCTGCGCACCCAGGTGGCCAACGGCAGCGTGATGAGCGGGCCGTTGTCGGTGGCCGTCACTCATGATGATGTGCTGTACGTGGGCGATATCAACGGCAAGGTGGTGCAGGTGTCCACCCAGGGCCACCAGGTGGCATTGGCGGGCGTTTCACCGCAGCCGCGCTTTGCGCGGCCCAGCGGGTTGGCGCTGGATGCGCAGGGCGGTGTCTATCTGGCCGATGCGGCGGCGTACCGCGTGCACCGGCTGCGTCCGCTGGACATCGGTGCGGTGCCGGCACCGGCGTTGACCGGTCCGGCCGCCGACGCGCCATTGCCGGTGACGGGCGGGCGCTGGCCGCTGGCCCCCCAGGACGGATGGCATGAAGTGGTGGGCACGCTGGGTGAGGTGCGCGGCAACTTCACCGGCGAGAGCCGCCATCACCTGCACGGTGGCTTCGACATCCGCGGCGATGTCGGCCAGCGCGTGCTGGCGATCGCCGACGGCAAGGTCGACAGCGCGTTTGCCAGCTGGTCGGTGGGCGGGCAGGCCGAAGGCCTGGCGCTGGGTCGGCTCAAATACATCCACATGCAGGTGGGGCGCGATCCGCGCGGCCAGGCGTTCGACCCCCGCTGGCAGCAGGTGCTGGGCCCGGATGGAAAGCTGGAACGGGTGCGCGTGCGTCGTGGCACGCGGTTCCATGTGGGCGAACCGCTGGGTAGCATCAACCGCATGGCGCACGTGCACCTGAGCGTGGGGGCCAGCGGGTTCGAGCGCAACGCGGTGGCGCTGGGCTTTGTCGGCTACGCCGATGCGTTCGCACCGCGCGTCACCTCGGTGGAAGTACTGGATGACCAGGATCTGCCGATCAAGGCCGTGGGCACGGCGCCGGTGGTGGTGCCACGGCAGGGTCCGGGCGTGCAGATCGTGGTGGAAGCCTGGGACCAGGTGGATCGCAACCTGCCGCGGCGTCGGCTGGGTGCCTACCAGGTGGGGTACCAGATCCTGGATGCGCAGGGCCAGCCGCTGGCCGGTTACGAGCAGCCGCGCTTCAACATCGTGTTCAACCGCATGCCGCCCCAGGACAGTGCCACCGTGGTGGCCTACGCACCGGATAGCGGCATCACCGTGCATGGCAGTGCGGTCACGCGCTTCCGCTACCTGGTGACCAACACGGTGCGCGACGGACTGGTGGAAACCGGGCGCTGGCGGCCCGACGCGCTGCCCGCCGGCGACTACGTGATCCGGGCGAGCGTGCGCGACTACAGCGGCAACGAGGGCGTGGGCGCGCGCGACCTGAAGATCACGCTGCTGTAGCGCGGCTCAGGCGCCGACGCGTTCGCGCTCGGCGTCCATGTCGGCCAGCGGCCGCACTTCGATGCTGCCAAAGCGCGACCACGGAAACTGCCGGGCGATGCGCAGTGCGTCGTCGTGGTCGCGTGCGTTGATCAGGTTGAAGCCGGCCAGCAGTTCGTGGGTTTCGGCGAACGGCCCGTCGATGATGCGCTCCTTGCCCTGGCGGGTGCGCAGGGTGCGGGCGCTGTGCACCGGTTCCAGTTTCTGCGCCAGCACCAGGGTGCCGTCGGCCTGCAGTGCATCGGCATGCTGCAGGCAGTCGTGCATGAGGCGGTCGTATTCCTCGCCGGGCAGGGCCTGCAACAGGCCGTCGTCGATGTAGATCAGCAGCAGGAATTGCATGGCCGGCACGCTCCGGGGCAGGGGCGGCCATGATGCCGCAGCTGGCGCTACCGTGCTGTTGCAGCGCGGCACGAGGTGCCTGTTCAGGCGGCACCGGGGGCGGCAGAAAATTATTTCTGCCGGCGTGTCGATTTCCGGTGCCCGGCTGCGTTGTATCCCTTGAAGGGCCCACCAACCGGGCCTGCCCTGAGGGAAACACCGATGAAAGTCATGGTACTGGTCAAGGCGACCCCGGAGACGGAGGCCGGTGAGATGCCGACCGAGCAGGAAATCCGCGCCATGGGCGCCTACAACGAACAGCTGGTGCAGGCCGGGATCATGCTGGCCGGCGAGGGCCTGCACCCCACCTCGCGCGCCCGGCGCGTGGCCTTCGGGGCGCAGGCGCCGCGGGTGATCGACGGCCCCTTCGCCGAGACCCGCGAGCTGGTCTGCGGCTTCTGGCTCTGGCAGGTGCGCTCGCTGGACGAAGCCACCGAGTGGCTCACGCGCGCCCCGTTCGGCCCCGGCAGCGTGGTCGAGCTGCGCCCGATCCTCAGCGCCGAGGATTTCGGCGAGGCCTTCACCCCCGAATTACAGGCGCAGGAACAGCGTCTGCGCGAGCAGATCGGCACCGCCGACTAACCCCCCACGTCCCTGGAGCACACCCATGAAACTGATTCCGTTCCTTGGCTTCAACGGCAAAACCCACGAGGCAATGGCCTTCTACGCGCAGGTGCTCGGCGGCAAGGTCACCTCTGAAATGCGGTACCGCGACATGCCGCCCATGGAGAACACCGATGGCTGCGGCGAGATGCCACCCGAATCCCTGGACCACGTAGCGCACAGCCAGCTGGAGGTGGGCAGCGCGATCCTGATGGCCGCCGATGGCCCGTCCAGTGGCGGGGAGAACAGCACCACCATCAACATCGATGTGGACACGGTGGAAGAGGCCGAGCGCGTGTTCAAGGCGCTGGCTGACGGCGGTGAGGTCAAGATGCCGATCGGCGAAACGTTCTGGGCCCACCGCTGGGGCTTCCTGATCGACCGCTACGGCAAGCCGTGGATGGTCAACTGCATGAAACAACCCTGATTCGCACACTTCTAAGGATGGCACCGTGACCGATTCCCCGCAGATGATCTTCGTCAACCTGCCCGTGCGTGACCTGGAGGCGTCCAAGACGTTCTTCGCCGCGCTGGGCTACACCTTCAACCCGACCTTCACCGACGACAACGCGGCCTGCATGATCATCAGCGACAGCATCTTCGTGATGCTGCTGGTGGAGTCTTTCTTCGCCGGCTTCACGACTCGGCCGATCAGCGACGCGCGCCAGCAGACCGAGGTGATCACCTGCCTGTCGGCGACCAGCCGCACGGCGGTCGACGCGCTGGTGGACACGGCCCTGAAAGCCGGTGCCAGCGAGCCGATGCCCGCGCGCGACTACGGCTTCATGTACCAGCGCGGCTTCCAGGACCTGGACGGCCACCTGTGGGAGATCGCGCACATGGACGGCCAACCGTAGAGCGGGGCTCTGCCCCGCTGGCTGCCGTGGTCGCGCTGGCGGCGGGCTTGTACCCGCCTGCCGCCAGTGTTTTGATCGCCCGCATGGAAAACGCCTTGTCGCACCGCTTGGACACCCTCTGGCGCATGGAGTCGCCGGCCCTGATCGCACGCCTGGCGCGGATGCTGCGCGGCGACGTGGGGCGTGCCGAAGAACTGGCCCAGGACACCTGGCTGGCCGCGCTGGAGCGTTGGCCGACGCAGGGGGTTCCGGACAACCCGGGAGCGTGGCTGATGACCACCGCACGCAATCGCGCCATCGACGTGTTGCGTCAGCACCAGCGCGTGGCCGGCCAGCATGCGCTGTGGGGCAGCGAACTGGAGCCGCAGCCGTTGCCGCTGCCCGACGACAGCGATGCGCTGCAGGACGACATCGGCGATGACCTGTTGCGCCTGATGTTCGTGGCCTGCCACCCGGTGCTGTCGGCCGATGCGCGGGTAGCGCTGACGTTGCGCCTGCTGGGCGGGCTGACGACCGACGAGATCGCGCGGGCGTTCCTGCAGCCCGAACCGACCATCGCCCAGCGCATCGTGCGTGCCAAGCGCACCCTGGCCAGCAAGCAGGTGGCCTTCGAAGTGCCGCGCCAGGCGGCGTTGCCGGAACGGCTGGAGTCGGTGCTGGAGGTGGTCTACCTGGTGTTCAACGAGGGCTACACCGCCAGCGTGGGCGACGACTGGATGCGTCCGGCGCTGTGTGAGGAAGCCCTGCGGCTGGGGCGGGTGTTGGCCAGCCGGTTGCCGGCGTGGCCGCAGGTGCACGGGCTGCTGGCGCTGATGGAACTGCAGGCCTCGCGCGCGGCGGCGCGGGTGGATGCGCACGGCACGCCGATCCTGCTGCCCGAACAGGACCGTGCGCGCTGGGACTGGCTGCAGATCGCGCGTGGGCAGGCCGCGCTGGCCCAGGCGATGGCGCTGGGCGGCAGCGATGATCCCTATGTGCTGCAGGCGGCAATCGCCGATTGCCATGCCCGCGCGCGTCGCGTCCAGGACACCGACTGGGCGGCGATGGCGGCGCTGTACCAACGGCTGGCTGTGCAGCAGCCGTCGCCGGTGATCGAATTGAACCGGGCGGTCGCCGTATCGCGCGCGCAGGGCGCGGCCGCGGCATGGCCGCTGGTGGAGCAGCTCGCGCAGGACCCGCGCCTGCAGGGCTATGCCCCGCTGGCGGCGGTGCAGGGCGACCTGCTGCTGCAGCTCGGGCGCGGCGATGAAGCGCGCGCCGCGTTCCTGCGCGCCGCCAGCCTCACCGCCAACGCCCGCGAGCAGGCGGTGCTGCTGGCACGGGCGCAGGCTGTTCCGGTGGCGTAACGCCGGCTGCGGCACACCGTCGGACGGCTGTTGCGTCGCGCGGCCCCACCGCGGTAGAGCCGGGCTCTGCCCGGCTGCTGTGCATTGCGCGGTGCGGTCGAGGCAGCGGGGCAGAGCCCCGCTCTACGGGCGGCTGTTACGGGCTATGGCAGCGGGGCAGAGCCCCGCTCTACTTCGCCTACACTTGGGGTTTCGTGGTCCTGGCTGTGGAGAGAGCGATGAAACGAGTAGTACTGAGCGTGCTGGCCCTGTCGGTGTCCGGCGCCCTGATGGCGGCAACGCCCAAATTCGACGGGGCGCGGATCTCCGCGGACGTCAAGGAACTGGCCTCCGACGCCTACGAAGGCCGCTCCCCGGCCACCGCCGGTGAAGAGAAAACCGTGGCCTTCCTGAGCAAGCAGTTCGCAGCAGCCGGGCTGCAGCCGGGCGGCGACCTCAAGGACGGCAAGCGTCTGTGGACCCAGGCCGTGCCGCTGCTCAAGGGCGATATCGTCGGTGCGCCGAGCCTGTCGCTGAGCAGCAAAGGCACGCCGCAGGCCCTGAGCCAGGGCAAGGAAATCGCCGTGCGCGCGGCGATGAACGGTGCCAGCAACGTGGACATCAAGAACGCGCCGCTGGTCTTCCTCGGCTACGGCGTCAAGGCCGGCGAGCGCAACTGGGACGACTTCAAGGGCGTGGACCTGAAGGGCAAGATCGCCGTGGTGCTGATCAACGACCCGGACTTTGAAAGCGGCCAGGGCGACTTCGACGGCAAGGGCATGACCTATTACGGTCGCTGGACCTACAAGTACGAAGAAGGCGCGCGCCAGGGCGCCCTCGGCGTGCTGATCGTGCACGAGACGGCACCAGCGTCGTACGGCTGGGCCACCGTGGCCGGCTCCAACACCAACACCATGTTCGACGTGGTCCGTGACAATCCGGCCGACGCACACCCGCTGCTGGAAGGCTGGATCCAGCGCGATCTGGCGGTGGACCTGTTCAAGCGCGCCGGGCTCGATTTCGAGGCGCTCAAGCGCCAGGCGCAGACCCGCGATTTCAAGCCGGTGGAACTGAAGGGCGAAACCTTCTCGGCCAAGTACGCGGTCAAGACCGAGGTCATCACCTCGCACAACGTGGCCGCGCGCCTGGAAGGCCGCACGCATCCGGACGAGACCGTGGTGTACAGCGCGCACTGGGACCACATCGGCGTGGGCAAGCCCGACGCCAACGGCGACACCATCTTCAACGGCGCCCTCGACAACGCCAGCGGCACCGCCTCGCTGATCGAACTGGCGCGCGGGTTTGCCAAGGGCAAGCGCCCGGAGCGTTCGGTGCTGTTCCTGGCCGTCACCGCCGAGGAAAAGGGCCTGCTGGGCTCGGAGTACTACGCCAGCCACCCGCTGTATCCGCTGAGCAAGACCGTGGCGGTGATCAACATGGACGGCATGGCGCCGTTCGGGCCGTCGCGTGATTTCGGCATCTACGGGTCGGCCAAGCTGGAACTGCTGGACCAGCTCAAGGACGTGGCCAAGGGCTGGGACATCCGCTACACCCCGGACCCGAAGCCGGAGGCCGGCCTGTTCTTCCGCTCGGATCACTTCCCGTTCGCCAAGCGCGGCGTGCCGGCGGTGTCCTACTCGGCCGGCCAGGATTGGGTGAACGGCGGCGTGGCGGCCGGCAAGGCCGCTTCGGACGACTACACCGCCAAGCGCTACCACCAGCAGGGCGATCAGTGGCAGCCGGACTGGACCTTCGCCGGTGCCTCGCGCGACCTGGAGGTGCTGTACACGCTGGGCAACCAGCTGGCCAATTCCCGCGCCTGGCCGAACTGGAGCGCCGATTCCCAGTTCCGCGCCCCGCGTGAAGCCAGCGCCGCCGAGCGCAAGTGACCCACCGTCCCCACCGGCACAACGCCGGTGGGGACACCCCGGGCGTTACGTTATCCGGGCAGAGCGCGGCTTCATCCCCCCATTCCCCGCCTTCGTCGCATGCCGCTTGTCCTGGCCGGCGGCAGGGCTATGCTCGGCCCATCCCATCGTGAAGACGCCGCCGTGTTCGCCAGCCTCGCACTGATCCTTCGCATCCTGTTGGCCTGGGCCGTCGCCATCATCGTGGCCGGCTTCGTCTGGAGTGGCATCTTCAGCGGCATGGACGATGGCCCCGGTTGGGTCTTCGGTCTGCTGGCCATGTTCCTGGCGGTCACCGCCATCGGCAGCTGCATCACCCACATCCGCCGGGTCTGGTTGATCGCCGGGCGCCTGGACGGCACCACCCTGTCCAGCCGCCAGCGCCGCCAGATCGAACTGCCGATGGATGCCGGCCCGGCCTTCGCGCTGCTGGAAAAGGCCATCGCCGAGTTGCCCCGCGTGGAGGACATCGAAAGCGCCGCCGGCAGCCTGCAGGTGCGCGCCTACGTACGTCGCGTGGATCCCTACAACGGCCGCCCGCCCTCGCGCTGGAACCTGCCGGCGCGGCTGGCGATCCGTCGCAACAGCGTGCTGGCCACGGTCACCCCGGGGCAGGGCACCAGCAGCGTGACCCTGCTGTTCGAACCCGACGCGGGGGTCTGGGCCGATCTGCTGGCCGTGGATGAGGGCAGTAATTTCGAGAATGCCGAAGCGGTTACCCGCGCCATCACCCGGCGGGTGTCCGAGCAGCGCCGCGACGAACAGGCCGCGGCCGAACAGACCGCCACCGAGAAGGAACTGTCGGTAGCCAAGCTCAACCTGCTGCATGCCCAGGTGGAACCGCATTTCCTGTACAACACGCTGGCCAACGCACAGGTGCTGACCCGCACCGACCCGCCGCGCGCCGACCAGATGCTGGGGCATCTCATCCAGTACCTGCGCAGCTCGCTGCCCAGCGTGGAGGAGTCCATGTCCACGCTGGGCGTGGAGCTGGAACGCACCCAGGCCTACCTGGAAATCCTCAAGATCCGCATGGGCGCGCGGCTGGCGCTGCAGGTTGACGTGCCGCCGGCACTGACCGGCTTGCCGCTGCCGTCGATGGCGCTGCAGACGCTGGTGGAAAACGCCATCAAGCATGGCCTGGAACCCAAGCCGGGTGGCGGCACGGTGTGGATCATCGCGCGCGCCTTCGATGACCATGTCACCCTCACCGTTGCCGACGACGGGCTGGGGTTCGGCCAGGGCACCAGCGGCACCGGCATCGGCTTGAAGAACCTGCGCGAACGCCTGCGTCTGACCTGCGGCGACCGCGCCGGCGTCGCCATCGTGTCCAACTTCCCCAGCGGCGTCGCCGCCACCATCACCCTGCCGCGCGATGCGCGCGAGGCCGTCCATGCAGCTTGATGCCCTGATCGCCGAAGACGAAGACCTGCTGCGGCAGTCGCTGGTGGCGCAGCTGCAACGGCTGTGGCCGGAGCTGCGGCTGGTGGCCGAATGCGAAGACGGTGCGTGCGCGCTGGAACGGCTGGCCGAGTTGAAGCCGGACCTGGCCTTCCTGGACATCCGCATGCCCGGCATCACCGGCATCGACGTGGCACGTGCGCTGCCCGAGATCAGCCCGCGCACCCAGGTGGTGTTCGTGACCGCCTACGACCAGTACGCCATCGACGCCTTCGAACAGGGCGCGATGGACTACCTGCTCAAGCCGGTCAGCGATGAGCGCCTGCTGGCCACGCGCGAGCGCATCCTGGCGCGCATGCAGCAGGGCCGGCCGGACAACGCGATGCTGGAGCAGCTGCTGCAGCGTCTGGGGCAGGGCGGCAGCGCGCCCAGCAGCGCGCCGCCGTTGGCCTGGATCACCGCCAGCAACGGGCGCGACACCCAGTTGATCATGCTCGAAGACGTGCTGTATTTCCGTGCCGACAGCAAGTACACCACGGTGGTCACCGAGCAGGGCGAAAGCCTGCTGCGCACGCCGCTGCGCGAGCTGCTGGACGTGCTGGACCCGCAGCGCTTCCGCCAGGTGCATCGTTCCACCATCGTGAACATGAAAGCGGTGGCGGCGGTGAGCCGCGACGATACCGGGCGCGGCCAGCTGCGTCTGAAACACCGGGCCGAAGTACTCAATGTCAGTCAACCGTTCATGAGCCTGTTCCGGGGCATGTAGCCGGAGCAGGCCCTCATTTTTCCTGGAGTGATCATGCGTACTTTCCTGCCCCTGTGCGTCGCCGTAGTGCTGCTGGCCGGGTGCCAGCAGTCCAGCAACACCTCGGTGACCCGCATCCGTGCCAACGGCGTGGATGCGCTGTACAGCAAGAGCACCCTGGTGGCCGGCGTGGCGCACTTCGAGTGCATCGCCAGCAGCAGTGGAACCTGCCACTACCTGCTGCTTGATCCCACCTGCAGCAAGGACGCGGCGTGCACCAAACCGCCGCTGCACCGGCTGGCGGTGGCGGTCGGCAAGACCGAACAGATGGCCGGGCTGCCCACCGGCTTCAACCAGTGCGTCAGCGAGCAGCCCAAAGAACAATGCCACCGTGAGTGATCACGGTGGCATTGTGGCTCCCCCCACTTTCCGGGTTGGTCAGAATGCGGGTTGCAGGTGCAGGTTGCTGCGGTTGTCCTGCTCGCCCACATGGTTGAGCTGGCCCACCAGCTCGGTGTGCTGCTGCATCCGACCGATCTCGCGCATGATGCGGATGTCTTCGTGGCGAAGCTCGCGGCGCGCGGTGACGGCCTGCTTGTAGTCCAGCACGTCGGGATAGTGCTGGGCCATGTCCAGCGCTTCGGCCACGCATTCCACGCTGTCGGCGTCGGAGGTGATGCGGGCGCGGCTGTTGAAGGCCTTCATCCAGCGCTCGAAACCGGCCGTGTGGTCGAACATGTTGGCCATGAACCAGATCACGAACAGGATGGAAATCCACGAGCCGAACACGATCACCACGCGGGTGAAGGTGATATGGAAATCGTCCTTCCACAGATAGTTGGAGATCAGGCCCAGGATCAGCAGCGAAGCGGCCTGCCAGCCGACGATCGAGGCCATCAGCCACTGGCCCTTGGCCTTGGCCAGCACCGCCACTTCCTCGCGGATCTGCTGCTCGCTCTTGTTACGCCAATGCGCGACCTGTTTTTCGAACGGGCTGTTGTACAGCTCGTTGTCCTGCAACAGCAAACCCAAACCCTTGAACAAAGCGATCATGACGTGCTCCTTCTGGAACGTGCGGCAGCGCATTGGACGAACGTGAGGCGGATTCAGTTCTAGCACTTCCAGCGGGTCGTGCAATGGGGGAAATGCGAAGCCACCGGGCTGATATTTCTGAATGCGGGTGGCCTGATGCGGTGCATCATCGCCATCGCAGCGTGCGACAAGATGTCGCAGGTAAAATCGTGCTGCACCTGCACATCGAACGCCGGTTAAGCGCAGGAGCTCCCCGGGGGCGCCGGGATCGGCCAGAATCGGCCCCGACCGCGCAGACTGCCGTCGCCTCCGCCCGATTGGACCCCCGAGATGCCGCCGTTGCTGCACCGTCTTTCCCAGCCTGTCACCGCGCCCATCCGGCGTTGGGTGCTGGGCGCCTTCCCCCGCGGCCAGAGCGGCATCGAGTACGACCATCCGCAGGGCGACCCCGGCTGGTTCGGGCCGCACAGCGCGACCTGGCGGGTGCATTCGGAATTCCCCGGGATGCTCGCCGGCGGCCTGTGCGCCTTGATGCTGCAGACCCTGCACCCGCTGGCCCTGGCCGGGGTGTACGACCACTCCAACTTCCGCGACGATCTGGTCGGGCGGCTGCGTCGCACCACGGCCTTCGTGGCCGGCACCACCTATGCGCCCAGCGCCGAAGTGGATGCGCTGGTGGCCAAGGTCACGCGCATTCACGCGCAGGTGCGCGGGCACAGTGCCGACGGCCGCGCGTATTCAGCCGATGATCCGGCCCTGCTCACCTGGGTCCACGTGACCGAGGCCTACGGTTTCCTGCAAGGCTGCCGGCGCTACTGCCGCGAGGTGCCCGGTGCGGTGGCCGACCAGTATTACCGCGAGTACAAGCGCGTTGCCGAGGCACTGGGCGCCACCCAGGTGCCCGCGTCTGAGGCGGAGGTGGACGCGTACTTCGCCCGGCAGCTGCCGCAGCTTCGGTTCGATGCGCGCTCGCGCGAAGTGCTGGGGGTGTTGTCGGGCATCCGCCTGCCGGTGCCGATGGCCGGATTGTCGCGTGAGCTGTTCCTGGGCGCGGGCGCGGCGTTGTTGCCGGACTGGGCCGAGGCGATGCTGGAACGCACGGCAATGCAACGCGCGCAGGCACGCACGTCCGCCCGCGTGCTGCGCGCGATGACGCCGTTGTTCCGGCGCGCGCTGCAGGATGGTCTGGCCCCGCGTGCCTGCGCGCGGATGGGCCTGCCGGCCAGCGTGCTGGCCGAGTGGCCTCCCCCGTAGAGCCGACCGTTGGTCGGCTGCGCCATCGCCGCACGGCCCGGATTGGCGTGCGGGTGTGCGTGGGGTGTCGCGGAGGGCAGCCGACCAACGGTCGGCTCTACCGGGCGTTCAACACCACGCCGATGCGCGCCGGCTGTTCACCGCGCCCCCAGACGCGAAAACGGGCGCCGAAGCGCCCGTTTTCAGGTGTCACCGTCGCGCGGTGACACCGATCACCACACCTTGACCCGCTTGTCCGGGGCCAGGTACAGCTTCTGGCCTTCCTTGACCTCGAACGCCGGGTACCACGCGTCCAGGTTGCGCACGGTGAGCGCGCGGAACTGGCCCGGTGCGTGCACGTTGGTCAGCAGCGAGTTGCGCAGGGCCTGCTCGCGCGCCTTGCTGCGCCAGGCCTGGGCAAAGCCCAGGAAGAACCGCTGGTCCGGGCTGAAGCCTTCCAGGGTCTGGCCCGGCTTGCCCTGCAGCGACAGCTGGTAGGCGTCGTAGGCGGTGGCCAGGCCGGCCACGTCGGCGATGTTCTCGCCCAGGGTCAGGCGGCCGTTGACCGACACGCCCGGGAACGGCTGGTAGCTGCTGAACTGCGCGGCCAGCGCATCGCCGGCGGCGTTGAACTTCTTCAGGTCATCGGCCGTCCACCAGTTGTGCAGCTTGCCGGTTTCATCGAACAGCGCACCGGCATTGTCGAAGCCGTGGCTGATCTCATGGCCGATCACCGCACCGATCGCGCCGTAGTTCACCGCGTCGTCGGCAGCACCATCGAAGAACGGCGGCTGCAGGATCGCGGCCGGGAACACCAGGCGGTTTTCCAGCGGCACATTCATCGCGTTGATGGTCTGCGGCAGCATCGCCCATTCGCCGTGGTCGACCGGCTTGCCCAGCTTGGCAATGTTGCGCTGGTACTCGAACTGCTCGGCGCGCTCGGCATTGCCCAGTGCGTCGTCGCGCTTGATCTCCAGGCCGCTGTAGTCGCGCCAGGTGTCCGGGTAGCCCATGCCCACGGTCAGCCCGGCCACCTTGGCCTTGGCATGCGCCTTGGTCTGCGGCGACATCCACGCCAGCGCGTCGATGCGCTTGGCGAAGGCAGCGATGATGTTCTTGGCCATCTCATCGGCGCGGGCCTTGGTGGCCGGGTCGAAGTGGCGTTCCACATACAGCTTGCCGATGGCCTCGCCGACGGCGTGGTTGCTGTCATCCACCGCGCGCTTCCAGCGTTCGCTCTGCTGCGGGGTGCCGTTCAAGGTGGTGCCGTGGAAGGCGAAGCGCGCATCGGCGAAGGTATTGGGCAGGTACGGCGCGGCACGGTCCAGCGCGTGGAAGGCCAGGTAGTCCTTCCACACATCCAGCGGCTCGGTGGCCACCAGGCGCGAGATGCCGGCCACGGCCTTGGGCTGCCACACGATGAAGTCCTGCTGCTCGCCCAGCTTTGCACCGGCCAGGAACGCGGCCCAGTCCATGCCCGGCGCCTTGGCGTTCAGGTCGGCCTGCTTCCAGGCATTGGCGCCCTTGGCCACATCATTGGTTTCTTCCTGGGTGGCGTGGGCCTGGGCGATCTTGGTCTCCAGCGCCAGGATGCGCTGCGCCTTGGCCGCCGGGTCGGCAACGCCGGCCAACTGCAGCACCTGGGCGATGTAGGCCTGGTACTGCTTGCGCAGCTCGGCCATGCGGCCGCCCTGCAGGTAGAAGTCGCGGTCGGGCAGGCCCAGGCCACCCTGCACCAGGTACGGCGCATTGCGGTCCGGCTGCAGCAGGTCCACCGACACCCATACGCCGAACAGGCGGTCGGTGTAGAAGTTGGTCGCATTCAGCAGGTCGACGTCGGCGCGCAGGGTGCCACCCAGGGTGGTGGCCAGCGCGGCCTTGTCGGCGATGCCGCCGATCGCGTCCAGTTCCGGCTTCACCGCGGCCACGCCACGCGACTCGATGCCGGCTTCGTCCATGAATGCGGCGTAGTAATCGCCAATCAGCTTGGCCTCGCCACTGGCCTTGGTGTCGGCGGCGGCGCCTTCGAGGATGGCGCGGGTGTCGGCCAGGGTCTTCTCGGCAATGACATTGAAGCTGCCGTAGCTGGAGCGGTCGGCCGGGATCTCGGTGTTCTTCACCCAGCTGCCGTTGGCAAAGCCGAAGAAGTCGTCACCGGCGGCGACGCTGCGGTCCATGCCGGTCGCATCGAAGCCGAAGCTGCCCAGCTGCGGCTTGGGCGCGGCCGGCGCCGCGGCGGGGCTGTCCGGCGCGGTGGCGACGGGGGCGGCCGGCTCACGGTCGCAGGCGCTCAGGCCCAGCGACAGGCTGGCGGCGATGGCAAGCATCAGGGTAGGGCGGCGCAGCATGGACATGGACTTCTCAGGCAACGGGGAAACCCCAAGTCTAATCCCCCGGGGACGGGGTGGGTTGCCGCTGCAGCCGTGCCTGGCTGTGCCAAGCGTGGCCGTTTTCCACGCCGCCCGCTGCCGTGGCTCTTCCCGTGCTGCACGCGCTGGTGCATGCTGGCAGACAGGATTCGGGGCGCGCCCGCGTGCAGGCACGGCGGGGCGACGCAGAGGTCAAGAATCCCGGGCTTCGGCCGCTCAGGTTTGGGGAAACCAGGAAGCGTTTACGCATGAAGTCAGCCCATCGCAGCGGGAGAGGTCGGCAATGCCCGCGTTGAACCGCGCCTTGGCGCGGCCATTGCGCACGATCGTGTGGCTGGGCGTGAGCCTGGGCGTGCTGCTGGCCGTTGGGCTGGCGCTGACGCTGGCCAACGATTACCAGCGCCGCCAGGAAGCCGCGCAGCGCCAGAGCGCGGCGTTGGCCACCGGCTCGCAGCGCCTGTTGCGGCTGGAGCTGCGCAACCTGGAACGGGCCATGCTGGGCATCGCCGAGGACGGCGCATTGCTGTTCGAGCGGGTCCCGACGCAGGCGCCGGACCTGCTGGACGACGCCATCGGCGGGGTGCTGCAGCGGCATGCCGAGCTGGACAGCATCGTGGTGGTGGACCAGTACGGCCGCGCACTCACCAGTGGCAGCGGCGACCTGTACCTGCCGCTGTGGGCCGTGGATACCAATCGCGGCAGCGACAGCCGTCTCTACCTGGGGCCGCCGCAGCAACGCAATGCGCAGCGCTGGGTGCTGCCGCTGGCGTTGCGCATGGGTGACGACCGCTGGCTGCTGAGCCGGCTGCACACCAGTGAGCTGCAATCGATCATCGGCGGCATGGACACCGGTGACCAGGGCGTCATATCGATCACCGATGCGCAGGGCTACGTGCTGGCGCGCAGCCCGGACACCGTGGGCCTCACCGGGCAACGTTTCGGGCTCGGCAAGCGCGAGATGCTGCGCCGCGACGCCGTGGTGCCGCTGGGCGTTGAAACCAGCGCCATCGACAACATCGAGCGGATTTCCACGCTCACCACGTTGGGTCAGTACCCCATCGCGGTGTACGCCGGGTTGGGCCGCGCGGACGTGCTGGCCCCGTGGTGGCCCTACGTGCAGGCGTCGGTGGCGCTGTACTTGTTGTACTGGGGTGTGTTCGCGCTGGTGTTTGTGAGCGTGCGCCGTGCCACCCGCAGCCAGGATGCGCTCACCGAGGAACTGCGCACCGGCCACGCCGAGCTGCTGATGGCCCACCAGGTGGGCAAGGTGTGCACCTGGTATGTGGACGAGGATGCCTCGCAGCTGCGCTGGTCGCCGCTGGCGCGGGAGATCTTCGGCATCGAGACTGAAAGCTTGCCGGTGGCCGCGTTCTTCGCGCGGGTGCACCGCGAGGATGCCGAGCGCATGCAGCTGGCGTTCGACAACGCCTTCGCCGGCAACGGCGTGCTGGATGAAATGTTCCGGGTGGTGCTGCCCGGTGGCACGGTGCGCTGGGTTTCCGCGCGCGGCCAGCGGGTGGCGGTGGCGGACCGGCAGCGGCACATGATCGGCGCGCTCACCGATGTGAGCGAGCGCGTGCAGGCGCTGGCCCGCGTGCAGCAGGCCGAGCGCCAGTTCCGGCTGCTGTTCGACCGCAATCCCGCCCCGTTCTGGGTGTTCGACCCGGACACACTGCGCTTCATGGAGGTCAACGAGGCGGCGGTGAAGCAGTACGGCTACAGCCGCGACGAGTTCCTGTCGATGAGCATCCTGGATATCCGCCCGCGCGAAGGCTGGGACGAAATCCGCGGCGCGATTTCGCGCGCCACCATCGGCGATGCCCAGGACGCGCAGGTACGCGTGCACCGGCGCAAGGACGGCACCTTGTTCGAGGTGCGCGCGCATCTGTCGCGGCTGGATTTCGACGGTCGCCAGGCCTGCCTGGTGCTGGCCGAGGACATCAGCGAGCGGCTGGCTTACGAGCGTGACCTGGCGTATCACGCCACCCACAACCCGGCCACCGGCCTGCTCAACACGCGCGCGCTGGCCGCGCAGCTGGACGAGGAGGGCGGCGGCTACACGATCGCCTACGTGCAGTTCCGCGGGCTGCAGCTGGTGGCCGACACGCTGGGCCGCGAAGTGGGCGATGTGGTGCTGCAGGCCATGGCCAAGCGCCTCGGCGGGCTGGGCACGCGCTATGGCCTGCTGGCATTCCAGCCGGCGGAAGATTTCATCTTCGCCATCCGCGACGACCACGAGCGCCAGACGGCGCTGGATACGCTGGTGCAGACGGTATCGGAGCCGGTGCGCGGACAGGACTGGCTGCACCAGTTCGAGCCGCGGATCGGCGTGGCGGTGAAGTTCGAGGGTGACAACGTGCCGGCCGAACAGCTGATCGGCATGGCCGCACAGGCCGCGCACGCCGCCCGTGACGAGGGCAGTGTGATTGCCTGGTTCGACACCACGGTGAGTTCGCGGCTGGCCGAGCGGCTGCGTCTGGCCGGGCGCATCCACAGCGCGATCGACACCGAGTTCGAGCTGTACTACCAGCCGATCTGCCACGCCAGCGACGGCACGCCGGCGGCGTTGGAGGCATTGCTGCGCTGGCCGCAGGCCGACGGCAGTTTCATTCCGCCGGGCGAGTTCATCCAGTTGTGCGAAGACACCGGGTTGATCCTGGCGTTGGGGCGCTGGGTGATCCGGGCGGCGGCGCAGGCGCAGCGACGGTTGGCCGATGCAGGCTGGCCGTTGCCGATCGCGGTGAACGTGTCGGCGGTGCAGTTCTTCAACAGCGACCTGGTGGCCGAATTCGCACGCGCAACGCAGGAGTTCGGGCTGGAGCGCGGCGCGTTGCAGGTGGAGCTGACCGAGAGCAGCCTGATGCGCAAGCCGGCCCAGGCCAAGCAGACGATGCAGCGGCTGCATGAGCAGGGCGTGTGCATTTCGCTGGACGACTTCGGCACCGGGTATTCCAACATGTCCTACCTGCAGCACCTGCCGCTGGACATCCTGAAGATCGACCGCAGTTTCGTTTCCGATGTGGAAACCAATCCGCGCAATGCGTCGATCTGCCGCGCGCTGTTGTCGCTGGGCCACAGCATGGGGCTGACGGTGATCGCCGAGGGCGTGGAAACGCCGGGCCAGCATCAGTGGCTGGCCGCGCACGGCTGCGACCAGGTGCAGGGTTACCTGCTGGGCCGCCCCTCGCCGCTGGTCGAGGTGATCGCGCGGTTGGAAACCGCCGAGGCCACCTGATGCAAGGCAGCCGGGCAGAGCCCGGCTGCCAGCACACGACGCGTATGTTCGGCCGCCGTCACCCGTAGCGCCGGGCTCTGCCCGGCTGCTCTACACGCGAACGCCCGCCGTCACCCCAACGCCTCCACCAGGTAATCGATGAAGCTGCGCACCTTCGGGGCCAGATGGTTGCGGCTGGTGTAGACGGCGAAGATGCTGATCGGCGCGATCTCCCACTCCGGCAGCAGGCGTTCCAGGCGGCCGTCGGCCAGCGCGTCGGCAATCAGGAAGTCCGGCTGCAGGATGATGCCCATGCCGGCCAACGCGGCCTCGCGCAGAACGTCGCCGTTGTTGGCGCGCAGGCCGCCGTGCACCGGCACCGACACCTCGCCGCGCGGGCCGCGCAGTTGCCAGCTGTCGCCGCCGCCCCAGTAGCTGTAGCCCAGGCATTCGTGGTCGGACAGGTCGTCGGGCTGTTGCGGGCGGCCGTGGGCGTCCAGGTAGGCAGGGGCGGCACACAGGGTGATATGGGTGTCGGCCAGCTTGCGTGCGATCAGCGCCGGGCTGGGTTGGCGGGTGATGCGGATGGCCACGTCGTAGCCTTCTTCCACCATGTCCACCAGGCGGTCGGACAGCGACAGGTCCAGCTGCACCTGCGGGTAGCGCGCGCGGTAGCCGGCCAGCAGCGGTCCCAGCCGGGCGATGCCGTAGCTGACCGGGGCGTTGACCCGCAGCAGCCCCGACGGTTCCAGCGCCTGCGCGCCGATGCCTGCTTCCAGTGCGTCGAACTGGGCCAGCAGTTGCACGCATTGCGCGTAGTAGGCCGCGCCGGTGCTGGTGGGGCTTACCCGGCGCGTGGTGCGGTTGAGCAGGCGCGTGGACAGGCGCTTTTCCAGCGCGGCAATCTGCCGGGTAACCCCGGCGGTGGACATATCCAAGGCCTGGGCGGCCGCGCTGAAGCCGTTGCGTTCCACCACCGCCACGAACACACGCATCGCGTCGAGGGTATCCATTGTTTCAGATCCTGTAATAAACAGCGTCGTCTGATCGTATTTATCGCCACGGCTGAGCGCAATAACCTGTCGCCATCCTAGTCCGCGAGGTGTCCCATGCCTACCACCGCTCTCCGTGTTTCCGCGCTTGCCCCTGTCGGCGCCACCCTGCTGCGCTGGGGCCTGGGCGTGCTGTTCCTGGTGCATGGCCTGACCAAACTGCTGGTGTTCACCCCGGCCGGCACCGCGGCGTACTTCCAGTCGCTGGGCCTGCCCGGCGCCCTCGGTTACGTCGCCCTCGTGCTGGAGCTGACTCTTGCCGCGGCGCTGCTGCTGGGCGTGTACGCGCGGTGGGTGGGGCTGCTGGGCGTGCCGCTGCTGCTGGGCACCATCGTGAGCGTGCACGGCGCCAACGGCTTCAGCTTCGCCAATGCCGGGGGCGGTTGGGAATACCCGGCGTTCTGGGCGCTGGCGCTGCTGGTGCTGTTCTGCATCGGCGATGGCAAGTGGACGCTCGCCTCGCGCTGAGCACCGCACCGTCGTTGATCCTTTCTTGGAGCCTGTGATGTCCCGTCTGCCTTCGCTGTACATCTCCCATGGTTCGCCGATGACCGCGCTGCATCCCGGTCTGGTCGGCGAACGCCTCGCGGCGCTGGCCGCGCAGTTGCCGCGCCCGCGCGCCATCGTGATGGCCTCGGCGCACTGGCTGACCCACCAGCCGGCAGTGGGCGCACACGCGCAACCGCCCACCATCCACGATTTCGGCGGCTTCCCGCAGGCGCTGTTCGACCTGCAGTACCCGGCCCCGGGCGACCCGGCCCTGGCCGACGAGATCGCCGCGCGGCTGGCGGCGGCCGGGCTGCCGACCGCGCTGGACCCCAAACGCGGCCTCGACCACGGCGCCTGGGTGCCGCTGCGCTTCCTGTACCCGCAGGCCGACATTCCGGTGGTGCCGCTGGCGATCCAGCCGCTGCTGGGGCCGGCCCACCAGTTCGCGCTGGGCCGTGCGCTGGCACCGCTGCGCGAGCAGGGCGTGCTGGTGATCGGCTCCGGCAGCATCACCCACAACCTGCACGACTGGGGCAATTACCAGGACGGCAAGGAAGCGCCTTACGTGCGGCCCTTCATCGGCTGGGTCGAACAGCGCCTGCAGGAGGACGACACCGCCGCGCTGCTCGACTACCGTGCCCGCGCGCCACACGCAGCGCAGGCGCACCCCACCGACGAGCACCTGCAGCCGCTGCATGTGGCCATGGGCGCTGCCGGGAGTGACACGCTGGGTGCGCAGCGCATCGATGCGGGTATCGATGCGGGGTTCCTGGCGATGGACATCTACCGCTTCGACGGGACTGCGGCATGAGCACGCTGCACGCCGTGGCGCGCCCCGCCACCGGCCCGGCGCACGGGCTGGTGGTGCTGCTGCATGGCGTGGGCAGCAACGAGCGTTCGCTGCAGGCACTGGCGCACGGGCTGGATAAGCGCCTGCAGGTGGTGCTGCCGCGCGCGCCGCTGGCGTTCGGGGCGGATGCGTTCGGCTGGTTCACCGTGCAGTTCGGCGCGCAGGGGCCGGTGATCGACCCGGCGCAGGCCGAAGCCAGCCGTCTGCTGCTTATCGACTACGTGCGCGCGCTGCAGGCACAGCACGGCGTGGATGCCGCGCACACGCTGGTGGCCGGCTTCAGCCAGGGCGGCATCCTGAGTGCCAGCGTGGCGCTCACCGCGCCGCAGGTGGCACGCCGGTTCGCGATCCTGTCCGGGCGCATCCTGCCGGAGATCGCACCGCACGTTCCCGCCGACATCGCCACGCGTGGCGTGCGCGGGTTGATCCTGCACGGTGAGCAGGACAGCAAGCTGCCGTTCGCGCTGGCCACCGCCGCCGCGGCGCGTCTGCAGGCGCTGGGTGTGGATCACGCACTGCACGGCTACCCGGCCGACCACACGCTGACGGCTGCGATGCAGGCCGATTTCAACGCGTGGACCGCGCGCGAGCTGCTGTCCCGCCACTGAGCCGCAGCAGGCCCGGCGTTCGCGCAGGTGGATGGGTGTGGTAGTTTTTTTGCAGTTTCCGGCGCCTGGCTGCCCGCAGCCTCCCCCTCGCGCCGTCCACTGGAAAATGCATGCATACCATTGAAGTCGTCCTGGCGATGCTGGTGGCCGTGGTCGCCAGCGGCTACCTGGTCCGGGTGTTGCCGCTGTCGTTGCCGCTGCCGTTGGTGCAGATCGGCCTGGGCGCGGTCATTGCCGGGGTGTTCAACCGTGGCCACGCGCTGGAACCGGAGATGTTCTTCCTGCTGTTCCTGCCGCCGCTGCTGTTCCTGGACGGCTGGCGCATTCCCAAGCAGGGCCTGTTCCGCGACAAGGGCGTGATTCTGGAGCTGGCGTTCGGCCTGGTGGTGTTCACCGTGATCGGCGCCGGCTTCCTGATCCACTGGATGATTCCGGTGATGCCGCTGGCGGTGGCCTTCGCCCTGGCGGCGATCATCTCGCCCACCGACCCGGTGGCGGTCGGGTCGATCGCCGCGCGCGCGCCCATTCCAAAGCGGCTGATGCACATCCTGGAAGGCGAGTCGTTGTTGAACGATGCGTCCGGCCTGGTCTGCTTCCGCTTTGCCGTGGCCGCGGTGATGACCGGCAGCTTCTCGCTGGCCACCGCTTCGCTCACCTTCCTGTGGGTGGCGCTGGCCGGCGTGGCGATCGGCGCGGCCGTCACCCTGGGCGTGTCGACCTTCCAGCGCTGGCTGTGGCGGCGCTTCGGCGAGGAGCCCGGTGCAGCGCTGCTGGTCAACCTGCTGATTCCGTTCGCCGCCTACCTGCTGGCCGAAGAGGCCAACGCGTCGGGCATTCTGGCCGCGGTGGCCGCGGGCATCACCATGAGCTACGTCGAGCTCACCGGCCGGGTGTCGGGCAGCATGCGCGTGCAACGCGCGGCCGTGTGGGGAATGCTGCAGTTCAGCTTCAACGGCATCATGTTCGTGCTGCTGGGCGAACAGCTGCCGGGCATCGTCGAACGTGCGATCAAGACAGTCAGCGAGAGCGGCCACCACAGCGCGTGGTGGCTGCTGGTGTACGTGGTGGTGATCAACCTGGCGCTGGTGCTGCTGCGCCTGGCCTGGGTGTGGCTGTCGCTGCGCTGGAGCGTGCTGCGGGCGCGCCACCGCGGTGAAGCGCGGCCGGGCACGTCGTGGCGGATCGTGGTGGCCACCTCGGTGGCCGGCGTGCGCGGTGCGATCACCCTGGCCGGCGTGCTCACCCTGCCACTGTTCCTGCCCGATGGCAGCGCCTTCCCGGCGCGCGATCTGGTGATCTTCCTGGCGGCGGCGGTGATCCTGGTGTCGCTGGTGGGCGCCAGCGTGGCATTGCCGCGGTTGCTCAAGGGGCTGGAGCTGCCGGCCGATTCGGGCGAGCGCAAGGCCGAGGATCTGGCCCGGCGGCTGGCGTCCAAGGCGGCGCTGGCCGGGGTGGAGCGCATGCGCCAGCAGCTGGTGCAGAACCAGACCACCGAGAACGTGCAGCTCTACAACGACGCCGCCTCACGGGTGAGCCTGCTGTACCAGCGCAATCTTGAGAAGGACGACGGCCCGGATGCGGACCCGGAAAAGGTGCAGCGCATGGAGCAGGGCTACCGCCAGCTGCGTGGCGCCGGGCTGACCGCCGAGCGCGAGGAGCTGTTCCGGTTGACCCGGCGCGGCACCATTTCCGACGAGGTCTCGCGCAAGCTGATCCGCAACCTGGACCTGCTGGAAACCCGCCAACGCGATTGAACCGTGGCCCGTTCGACCGGTAGGGCCACCCCATGGGTGGCTGTCGCGATGCCGGGTACATGAGGTACGCCTGACCCGGAACACAGCCACCCATGGGGTGGCTCTACCCGGCGACCGGCCGCGAGGGGCCGGCCATCAACGCGGATCACGCGTCGGTTTTCTGATCCAGGTAATACGCCACCACGGTGCCCTTGATCTTGATGGTCATCGGGTTGCCACGGCGGTCGCGGGCCTTGCCGGCCTGCACGCGGATCCAGCCTTCGCTGACCGAATACTCTTCAACGTTGTCGCGCTCGACCTCGTTGAAACGGATGCCCACCCCGCGCTCCAGGGCGGCGGCATCGTGGAAGGGGCTGGTCGGGTTGATCGCCAGGTGATCGGGAGGGGTATCGCTCATGGGCATTCAGTTGTGATGGCCACCACGGCCATCTTCCAGGCGCACAGGATAAACCGCGGCGCGGCCCACGCCGAATTTCGCTTCCTGCCAACGCCGCTGCACGGCAGAATGCCCGCCTGCCTCAAGGAAATACCGGTCATGCCTGACAACAGCGATTATTTCGACTTCGAAGAAGACGAGCGCGATTTCGACGAAGACGACTTCGAGGCGCGGATCTGGAACCTGTTCGTGCTGATCAACCCGGGCGATGACGAGCTGGCGCTGCAGCAGTTCAACCGCTGGCGCGAGGCGCTGCTGGAAAGCGGCGAGGAGATCGACGAGGAAGCCGACTGGCTGCCGCCGCTGATGGCCGCCATTGCCTGGCAGTCGGGGTTCGAGGTGGACCGTGAGGACCCCGATGCGCTGGTGTCGGCGATCAATGAGCTGGCGGCGCGCTGGAACCTGCAGCTGGACTGGGGTGGCGACCTGGACGATGAGGATTTCGCGGCCGCCACCGATGCACCGGCGCTGATGGCCACCGCGCACGACCGCCTGCGCGAGCACAACTACGCGCTGTGGAGCGTGGATACGGGCAATGGCGGCCTGGCCGGCTGGATGGCGCTCAACCGCGACGATGACGCCATGCTGGCGCTGTGCTCGCTGCTGGGCGTGGAAGTGCGGCCGGGGTCGGACCCGTTCTGAGGGGTGCTGGTGTGCCGACCAACGGTCGACACCTACCCCTGGTATTGGCTTCGGGCGTTGGCGATGACGGCTTTGACCAGCGCGCGGTCGGTGTGCCGCGAGATGGCCTGTGCGCCGCGTTCGATCGCCTGAAGGCGCAGCGGGGCGGGGACGTCGTAATGCGCGCCGCTGGGGCGGTTCTGGAATGCCCGCCGGGGAATCCCGAGCTGCGCCGCCATGGCGTGCAGCTCGGGCAGGGTGTCGGCCATCAGATGCGCCCAGCGCTCGCCGCGCCAGGGGTGGACCGCATCGTCGATATAGACCGTCACCGGGTTGCCGTGGCTCAGGCCTGCGGCTTGTCGTCGCTGGCGGCCGGGGTGGCGTCGGCGGCGGCATCGGTGCCGGCCTCGTCTGCCACCGGGGCGTCTTCGCTGGCGTCGGCAGCGGTTTCGGCGGTTTCGGCGTCTTCGCCTTCTTCGCCTTCTTCGCCTTCCACGCCTTCAAACTCGGACACCAGCTGGGTCAGGTACTCGTCGGCGGTCTTGCCTTCGTCGGCGGCCAGGTCGTCGATCAGCTGCTGCAGCTGGCTCGAGTATTCCAGGTTGACCTTGCGGCCTTCCTTTTCCTGCACGTTGGACAGGTGCTTGAGCATGGCCAGCATCGGGATCGGGTTGTCGGCGTTGCCCATGGTCTGGCCGCCGATGGCCAGCAGCCATTCGGTGCCCTGCAGGCCGATCGCGGCCACGACCTGGCCCTCTTCGTTGGTCAGCACGGCGTGGTTCTGCACCTGCTGCTGGGCGTTGAGGCGGTTGATCGGGCGCTTGGGCTGCAGCTTCTTGCGCTTGTCGCGCTTGGCCTTGGACTGCTTGGACATGGTGGGATCTATCTGTACGTGGAAAGACCCCATTGTAATGGGGGTTGGCCGCAGACGTCGGCCATTGCGGTCATGCCCCCATCGAATGCGGCCCACCGCGGTAGGGTCGGGTCCCAACCGACTGCCGGTAGCCTGTCCGCGCCCGGGGACGCATGGCCTCCAACGACATGGCGTCTGGAAGCGGTCATTCCGTTGAAGGTCATGCCCCTATCGAACGCTGCCCATGCGCGTGCAGTCGGCTGGGGCGCGACCCTACCAGTGCGCGAGGCGTGCATCGTCTGGGCGTGCAGGCATCAACCGAACGTGGCGCGCACCGACCGGCCGTGCGGCCCTCCGACCGGCCCGCACGACTGACCGACCCCCGACCGGCCCCCGGTCAGGGCGTCGCCGCCGGGGCCTGTGCGGCGTGGATGTCGGCGTCGCCGGTGGTGGGTGACAACGCGACTTCCTGTCCGGCACCGGCCAGGGCCGCCGCTTCGGCCGCCTTGGTCATCACCACGATGCTGATGCGGCGGTTGATCGGGTTGTCCGGCTGGGCCTTGTCGAACAGCACCGAGGAGGACAGGCCGACCACCCGGGTCACCTTCTCTTCGGTCATGCCACCGTCCAGCAACGCACGCCGGGCGGCGTTGGCGCGGTCGGCGCTGAGCTCCCAGTTGCTGTAGCCGTGCACCGCGTTGTAAGCGGTGGTGTCGGTGTGGCCGGTGATGCTGATCCGGTTCGGCACGTGGTTGATGAACTGCGACAGCTCGCGCAGGATTTCGCGGGTGTACGGCTTGAGCGCTGCGCTGCCCATGTCGAACATCGGGCGGTTCTGCTTGTCCACGATCTGGATGCGCAGGCCTTCCGGGGTCAGGTCCAGCAGCAGCTGGTCCTTGAACGGCTCCAGCGCCTGGCTCTTGCTGATGGCCTCTTCCAGCTCCCGTTTCAGCGCTTCCAGTTGCTGCTGCTCGCGCTCGCGTTCGGTCTGCGGGATCGGCTTGGCGGTCTGCTGGGACTGGAACGGGTCGTTGCTGTTGCCGCGCGAGATGTCGGTGGCGCCGCCCAGTTTGATCATCGAGGTACTGGCCCCGCCCGGACCGGCCATGCCGGGCGCCGGGGTGGAGCTCTGCCCAACCAGCGGACTGGGGTTGCGGAAGTACTCGGAAATGGCCGCGCGCTCGGGCTTGGTGGTGGCCGCCATCAGCCACAGCACCAGGAAGAACGCCATCATCGCGGTGACGAAGTCGGCGTAGGCCACTTTCCAGGCGCCGCCATGGTGGGCAGCGTGGCCGGCCTTCTTGACCCGGCGGACGATGACGGTGGGTTTGTTCTCGGCCATGGGGGTGCCTTACTTGACCGTCTTGAGGTGCTGCTCGAAGGCGCTGAAGCCCGGGCGCACGTTCGAGGGCAGGGTCTTGCGGGCGAACTCCAGCGCGATCTTCGGGTTGTAGCCGCGCAGGCAGGCCAGCAGCGCGGTCTTCACCGACTCATAGATGCGGCTGTCCTGCTCGGCGCGCGCTTCCACCGCCGCGGCCAGCGGGCTGACGAAACCGTAGGCCAGCAGGATGCCCAGGAAGGTACCGACCAGCGCGCCGGCGACGTGCGCGCCCACTTCGGTGATTTCCCCGCCGATCGAGCCCATGGTGATCACGATGCCCAGCACCGCGGCCACGATGCCGAAACCGGGCAGGCCGTCGGACACCTTGTTGAGCACCGCCGAGGGCTGCATCGCTTCGGCATGGTGCTTTTCCAGCTCCAGCTCCAGCAGCGGCTCCAGCTCGTGCGGCTCGATGTTGCTGCCGATCATCAGGCGCAGGCAGTCGGTGATGAAGTCCACCAGGTGGTGGTCGGCCTGCACCTTGGGGTAGTTGGCGAAGATGCTGCTTTCGGCCGGGCGCTCCACATGGTCTTCCAGCGCCATGAAGCCTTCGCGGCGGGCCTTGTTGAGCAGTTCGTAGAGCAGGCTCAGGACGTCGATATAGTCCTGCTGCTTGTAGGCCGGGCCCTTGAACACGCCCACGGTGGCTTTCAGGGTCTGCTTGACGGTCTTGAACGGGGTGCCGACCAGGAACGCGCCCAGTGCCGCGCCGCCGATGATGACCAGCTCATAGGGCTGCCATAAGGCAGCCAGCTTGCCGTGCGCGCCGATGTAGCCGCCGAGCACGCTGATGATGACGATGAGGAATCCAACGATGATGAGCATGGGGCCGGCGCGGAGTAGGGGATACCTCCATGTCGGCCCCGTTCCCGGTTTTCTGAAGGGGACCGTTCGCTCAATGTCACACTTTTGCAGATTCAGCCGGCCGGTTGCGCCTCGGCCCCGCCGCGCTGCAGCAGATCCGGATACGCCTGTCCGTTCGGGGTGAACGACAGCGAGACCGAGTTCAGGCAGTGCCGCTCGTGGGTCGGCGGCGGGCCATCGGGGAACACATGGCCGAGATGGCTGTCACACCGCGCGCAGACGATTTCCGTGCGGACCATGCCGTGGCTGATGTCGCGGATCTCGCGCACGTGGGCCGGGTCGAACGGGGCGAAGAAGCTGGGCCAGCCAGTGCCGGAGTCGAATTTGGTGCTGGACCGGAACAACGGCAGTCCACACAGGCGGCAGCCATAGACGCCGTCCTGCTTGTTGTCCAGGAACACGCCGCAGAACGGCGCTTCAGTGCCGTGCTGAAGCAGCACGCGGCGTTCGTCGGCGCTGAGGCCGGCCACCAGGGCGTCGCGCTGGGCGTCGCTGGGGGAGAGAGATCGAAGGCGGTCATCGGCGGTTCCTCGCGGGGGTGGGTTCAAGATTGGGCCGGGATGGCGGGCTTCAAGCCGACGCCCCGGCGATCCAGGCGCGTTCATGGTGCTGATACCTGCGTGGGTGCAAGGTGCAGTAACCCACCCCGCCGGAGCCTGCCATGTCCCGCCTCGTCCGCTTTGCCACCGCGCTGGGCCTGATGCTGCCGGCCATCGGCATGGCCCAGATCGGTCCGCCGCCCAATCCCACCGCGACCCGCCCGGTGGTGGTGGCGCCGCCGGCGCCGCTGCCCACTCCGGTGCGCCCGGCGCCGGTGGACAGCCTGTCCGGGCAGATGGCGCCGGTGAAATCCAACAGCCAGGTCCAGCAGCAACTGCGCAGCCATCCCATCGAGGCGCGGGGCACCGGCCCGACGCAACCGATCCAGGGCCCCACCCTGCAGCCCAAGGTGTATGACCGCCACGGGCGGATCATTCCCGGCGCCAAACAGGTGGGGCCGAACCGGGTGCTCGATACCCGCACCGGCAAGTACTACGACGCCATTCCCAGTGGCGATGGGCAGCAGATTCGACCGTAAGCGGCGTGCACTGGTGCAGCGCATGAACGGTGCACAAACCACGCCGCACAGTCAGCTGCATCAACGCGCCATCTCACCGCTTTTTCGCCTGTGTTTAACCGTTTTCGCGCGACCCTTTGCGTGCGCCGGAACGCGGCGTATTCCGAAGGGTTTTCCAGAAGAGTGCAATCATGACCAACCAGCAGAACCAGAAAGGCGGCAAGATGCCGCAGGAACAGCAGGGCAGTCAGCAACAGCACCAGAAGGCCGGACAGCAGAACCAGCAACAGTGGGACCAGCAGAGCCAGAAGGGCAAGCAGCCGGACCAGCGTCACCCCGATTCCAAACAACAGCGCTGACGCGCGGGATTGCATGACCACAGGCGGTGCGCGCAAGCGCGCCGCCTTCTGCATTCAATGCCCCGGTTCAATCCGGGATCGGCAGGGTCAGCGTTTCCTTCACCTCTTCCATCACGATGTAGCTCTTGGATTCGCGCACGTGCGGCAGGGTCAGCAGGGTGCTGCCGAGCAGCTTGCGGTACGACGCCATCTCGCTGATGCGCGCCTTGAGCAGGTAGTCGAAATCGCCCGACACCAGGTGGCACTCCAGCACATTGGGCAGCTTCAGGGCCGCGCGGCGGAATTCCTCGAAGATGTCGCCGGACTTGTAGGCCAGGCTGATCTCCACGAACACCAGCAGGCTGGCCTTTAGGTAGTGCGGGTCGAGCTTGGCGTAGTAGCCGGTGATGGCCCCATCGCGTTCCAGCCGCCGCACCCGTTCGGTGCAGGGCGTGGTCGACAGACCCACCCGTTCGCCCAGTTCGGTAAAGGAAATGCGGCCTTCGTCCTGCAGGATGCGCAGGATCTTGCGGTCGATCTTGTCCAGTTCGCGGGGGCGCACGGCCATCGGCGTCATCCAGGCATGGGGGTTGGCGCGACAATATCCTGTCATCGCTCCTAAAAACAGGGCAAAAGCTTGGTTTGGCCGGAATATACTTCCGCAATTATGGTCCCGGCACGCTCCAGTGCAGGGAATGATCGGGTCGGAGAAGCTACATGCGCGTTCTAGTCCTTGGCAGCGGCGTCATCGGCACCACCAGTGCCTGGTACCTGCGGCAGGCCGGGTTTGAAGTCACGGTCGTGGACCGCCAGCCCGGTCCGGCGCTGGAAACCAGTTTCGCCAACGCCGGCCAGCTGTCGTTCGGCTACACCTCGCCGTGGGCCGCGCCGGGCGTGCCGCTCAAGGCGGTCAAGTGGCTGTTCTCCGAACATGCGCCGCTGGCCATCCGCCCCGGCCTGGACTGGCGCCAGTACCTGTGGCTGGCGCAGATGCTGCGCAATTGCACCCATGAGCGTTATGCCATCAACAAGGCGCGCATGGTGCGCATGTCCGAGTACAGCCGCGACTGCCTGAACGAGCTGCGCCAGCAGACCGGTATCGAATTCGAAGGCCGCGACCTGGGCACCACCCAGTTGTTCCGCACCCAGCAGCAGCTGGACGCCTCGGCGCAGGACATCGAAGTGCTGGCCCAGTACGGGGTGCCCTACAAGGTGCTGGACCGCGACGGCATCATCGCCCACGAGCCGGCCCTGGCCGGGGTCGCCGACAAACTGGTCGGCGCGCTGTGGCTGCCGCGCGACCAGACCGGCGACTGCCAGCTGTTCACCCGGCGCCTGGCGCAGATGTGCGTGGACGCCGGCGTCGAGTTCCGCTTCGACCAGGACATCGCCGGCCTGCAGACCGACGGCGACCGCATCACCGGCGTGCGCATCGACGGCACGCTGGAAACCGCCGACCGCTACGTGGTCGCGCTGGGCAGCTATTCGCCGTCGCTGGTGGATCCGCTCGGCCTGCGCCTGCCGGTCTACCCGCTCAAGGGCTACTCGCTGACCCTGCCGATCACCAATCCGGCCATGGCTCCCACCTCGACCATCCTGGACGAGAGCTACAAGGTGGCGGTGACCCGGTTCGATGACCGCATCCGCGTGGGCGGGATGGCTGAAGTGGGCGGGTTCGACCTGTCGCTGTCGCCGCGCCGCCGCGCCACCCTGGAAAAAGTGGTGGGCGACCTGTACCCGGACGGCGGCGACCTGTCGCGTGCCGAGTTCTGGACCGGCCTGCGCCCGGCCACGCCCGATGGCACCCCGGTGATCGGCGCCACCCCGTACCGCAACCTGTTCCTCAACACCGGCCACGGCACGCTGGGGTGGACCATGGCCTGCGGTTCGGGCCGTTACCTGGCCGACCTGATGAGCGCGCGCCAGCCGCAGATCAGTACCGAAGGCCTGGATATTTTCCGCTACGGCCACACGGCCGCATCCGTTGTTCATAGTGAGCCCAAAGCATGCGCCCAGCCCGCGCGTTGATTGACCTGGACGCGTTGCGCGCCAATTTCCAGCTTGCCCGTGAACTGGGCGGCGGTCGCAAGACCCTGGCGGCCATCAAGGCCGATGCCTACGGCCACGGTGCGGTTGCCTGCGCACGCGCGCTGCAGGGCCAGGCCGACGCGTTCGGCGTGGCCTGCATCGAAGAGGCGCTGGAACTGCGCCAGGCCGGCATCAGCACGCCGATCGTGCTGCTGGAAGGCTTCTTCGACGCCGACGAGCTGCCGCTGATCGTGCAGCACGACCTGTGGTTCGCCGTGGGCGCGCCGTGGCAGGTGGAGGCGGTGCTGGCCTTCCAGACCACCGCCCTGCTGAAGATCTGGTTGAAGCTGGACAGCGGCATGCACCGCCTGGGGCTGTCGCCGGCCGACTTCCGCGCCGCGCACGCCCGCCTGAGCGCGCTGCCGCAGGTGGCGCCGATGGTGCTCATGAGCCACATGGCCCGCGCCGACGAGCTGGACAGCCTGCGCACCCGCGAGCAGGCCGACCTGTTCGCCGCCACCATCGACGGCCTGGCCGGTGAGACCAGCCTGTGCAATTCGCCGGCCCTGCTGGGCTGGCCGGACGTCCGCAGCGATTGGGTGCGCCCGGGGCTGATGCTGTACGGCGCCAACCCGCTGCCCACCCATTCGGTGCTCACCGAGCGGCTGCGCCCGGTCATGACCATGCAGTCGAAAGTCTTCGCCGTGCGTGAGATCGGCATCGGCGAACCCGTGGGTTATGGCGCGCGGTTCGTCGCGCAGCGGCCCACCCGGGTGGGCGTGGTCGCCCTGGGGTATGCCGATGGCTACCCGCAGTTCGCCCCGAATGGCACCCCGGTGCAGATCGACGGGCAGCCCGGCACGCTGATCGGCCGGGTTTCGATGGACATGCTGACGGTGGACCTGACCGACCTGCCCGACGCCGGAGTAGGCAGCACGGTGACCCTGTGGGGTGAGTCACCGCGGCTGGATGTGCTGGCGCCGCTGTGCGGGGTCAGCGCCTATCAGCTGCCGTGCGCGGTCAAGCGGGTACCGCACCAGCATCTGGGCGCCTGAGGGGGCGCCACGCTCGGCGTGGCCCCACCGTCAGCGGCTGGCGGTGGCGTCGCTGCGCAGGTCGCGGCGGACCCAGTCATCCACCAGCCGCTTCTCATAGCGCAGCGGGTCGGTATCGCGTTGCAGGCCGATGTTGTGCAGGTAGCCGCTGTCGGACAGCTTGCGCTCGCCCTGCGCCAGCACCTGCCCCTGGGCATCGGTGAGGGTGAAGGTCAGCGCGATGCGCGGCGGGTAGACGTCGCGCAGGATGCGGATATCGTTGCCGCGCGGCCCGTGCCACGGCTCGTAGTCACCGGCGCGTTTGATGTCGGTCAGGGTCACATCCAGCGTCTGCCCCGGCTGCAGCTGCTTGCCGGCGCTGGTCTGGACGTAGGTAGCCAGCTGCTGGACCCAGTTGCCGCGCTGGGCTTCGAAGCGGTTGGTGCTTTGCCGGATCTCGGTGAACTGGGCCGGGTCGGTCCACGACACCTTGACCGGGCCATCGCCGCTCAGGGCGCGGGGCGCCTGGGGGTCGGTCACGGTACGGGGCCCTGCGGCGTTCGCACTGCCGATCACCAACAGGCAGGTCAACAGACCGGCCACCAACGGTTTGCGGTTCATGACGACTCCTCGATCACGATCACAGACGGGATCAGGTTTTCAGTGTGATCCTGATCACCCGGTGGGACAATCGCCAATTGCGTCAGCCGCTGCGGCGGTTGCCGCCAATTCACCTACGTCGTCGGCCACGTCAATCCCACCCATGGCGCTTGACGCTACGAATACGCCCTCTGGAAGATGCTGTGTCCCTCTGTTTCGCCAGTTGCCCCCTTGACGCCCTTGCCCAGCCTGCCTACTTCCACTCTTGAACGCCCCTCTTTCATGACAGTTGCGTCCCACGCGGGGATGTACCGGAGCGTGCTGGAGCAGATGAACGCCGGCTTCTGCGTGATCGAAGTGCTGTTCGACGACAACAAGGCGGTGGATTACCGCTTCCTTGAGGTCAACGACGCCTTCGAGCGCAACACCGGGCTGGCCAACGCGCGCGGGCAGCGCATGACCGCGCTGCAGCCGGACCACGAGCCGGACTGGTTCCGCATCTACGGCCAGGTGGCCCTGACCGGCCAATCCCAGCAGTTCGAACTGGAAGCGCGTGCGCTGGGCCGCTGGTATTCGGTGGAAGCGGTGCGGGTGGGCGAGCCGGGCGACCACCAGGTGGCCGTGGTGTTCTTCGACGTCAGCAGCCGCAAGCAGATCGAAGTGGAACTGGCTGAAAGCGAGGCGCGCTTCAGTGCGCTTGCCGATGGCCTGCCCATGCCGGTGTGGGTGCTGGACGAAGCGGGCCATGCGCGCTTCGTCAACAGCGCTTTCAGCGAGTTCTTCGGCGGCGACGAACAGCGCGTGCCCGAGAACGTCTGGCGGGGCCTGGTCCATCCCGATGATGCGTCCGTATTCGATTACGAGCTGCAGGAAGCACTGAAGGCGCAGCGGTCGATGCATGCGCTGGTGCGTGGCCTGCGTGCCGATGGCCAATGGCGCTGGCTGGAAATGAATGCCCGCCCGCGGTTCTCGCGCATGGGCCACTTCATCGGCCTGGCCGGCAGCAGCCCGGACGTGACCGAACGCCGCGAAATCGAGATGGCGCGCGAAGAGCTGCTGCAGTCCGAGCGTGCTGCGCGCAGTGCCGCCGAAAACATGGCGCGGCTCAAGGACGAGTTCCTGGCCACGCTGTCGCACGAACTGCGCACCCCGCTGACCACCATCCTGGGCTGGAGCGAACTGCTGCTGCAGCGCGTGGACGCTACCAGCCCGCTGTACAAGGGCCTGGGCGTGATCGCCAACAGCGCGATGGCGCAGAAGCGCCTGATCTCGGACATGCTCGACCTGAGCAGCATGCTGCTGGGCAAGGTGCAGCTGGAAGTGGAAGTGCTGGACCTGCGCGCGCAGCTGACCGAAGCCATGCGGGCCCAGGAGCTGGTGGCCGAAGGCAAGGCACTGCACATGACCCTGGCGCTGCCTGACGAGCCCACGCTGGTGCTGGGCGACGCCACGCGGCTGCAGCAGGTGCTGTGGAACCTGTTGTCCAACGCGATCAAGTTCACCCCCGCCGAAGGCACCGTGGCCGTCACCCTGGCGAGCGATGGCGGCCACTGGTCGATCAGCGTGGCCGACACCGGCGACGGCATCGCCCCCGAATTCCTGCGCCACCTGTTCAGCCGTTTCCGCCAGGCCGATGGCACCACCACCCGCCGCCATGGCGGTCTCGGGCTGGGCCTGGCGATTGCGCAGCAGCTGGTGGAGCTGCATGGCGGCACCGTGGCGGCCACCAGCGAGGGTGCCGGCCACGGCGCCACGTTCACCGTGCGCCTGCCGCGCTACCAGCCGCAGGCCGACGGCCGCCCGCTGCGCGAGGTGTTCAGTGGCCCCATAGGGGAACAGGTGATCGAGCCGTTCCCGCTCAAGGGCCTGCACCTGCTGGCGGTGGAAGACCAGCCCGAAGTGCTCGAATACCTGCGCCGGCTGTTGGAGGAGCAGGGCGCCGAAGTCACCGCGGCCGCCTCGGCGGGCGAGGCACTGGCCCTGCTGGACCGGGGCGGGCATGAAGGCATCGACGTGCTGCTGACCGACATCGGCATGCCTGGCATGGACGGTTACGGCCTGGTACGGACGCTACGCGAGGACATCGGCGTGGAAGCGCAGGTGCTGCCGGCGGTGGCGGTCACCGCGCTGGCCCGTGCCGACGACCGCAAGCGGGCGCTCGCCTCCGGGTTCCAGGAGCATGTGGCCAAGCCGTATTCGGTGGCCCAGCTGGTCTCGGCCGTGCGCAGCGTACTGGCCGAGCAGCGCCGGTAACCCCGCACACGTACCCCACAGGAGTCCCCATGTCCCGTTACGCCCCGACCATCCATACCGATCCGGCCCGGATCGCGGCGCTGGAAGCCCTGCTGCCGCAGCTGCGCGGCCAGACCCACGTCGAGATCACCCTGGACGACGGCACCCGCCTGCTGGGCACCGTCGCGGTGCAGCCCACCCTGCAGCAGTATCGCGATGCCGAGGAGAACGAGGGCAGCAATGGCCAGCTGCGGCTCGACGACCTGGATACCCCGGTGCAGCAGCACCTGGTGTGGCTCGACCGGATCGCCAGCATCCGCCAGCTGCCCCCGGTCGAGTAACCCCGCGCCGGGCAGACCGGCGTGATTGGGCTGAACCAGTCGCCATGCGCGTCAGCGCCCGCACGGCGACGTAAAGCGCAGGGCCGGCACGAAGCGGCAGCGCCTGCGCTTATCCCCGCATCAGTGCACGAACACCTCGGGCTCGGCCTCGAAACGCCGTGCATACGCGCGTTCGTCGGCCACCCGCGAGACCTCGTCGTCGGCCATGTCCGGCGCGCCATACACCGCGTACGCCACCGTGCCGTCGGCCTGCTTGCCGACCTGGTGCAGGCGGTAGCGTGAGTGACCGCCGCCGGTGTCCTGGGGGTAGTGCACCGGGGGCTGGGCGCCCTCGATGTCCATCTCGCTGTTGTCGACCACGCCACCGACAAACAATGCACGCATGAGCCATCTCCATCGCAAATGAGCCTCCACCCTGACGGTTTGGATGTTGCCGGGGCATCAACATGGCGTTGAATAAACGCAAATCGGGCCCGGGCGGAGGCGATCGGGGCGAACCGGTAGAATGGCGGTCTCTTTTCAAGATGTGCCCCCTCTCGATGGCTGCCCAGCACGACGCTCCCCTGGAAACCCTGTTCCTGCCGTTCGCCAGTGGCGTGCTGTCCTGGCCCGCCGGCCCGGTGCTGTTCCTGCGCGCCCGCGACGGCTGGCCCCTGCGTGAGCATGCCCAGCCGACCCAGCTGGTCTGCGAGCAGAGCTTCCGGCCGTTCGCCGATGCGCTGGAAGCCAGCGGCTGGACCGTCCGCGACGAGCAGCAGCTGGCCGACGACAGCACCCGCTACGCAGTGGTGCTGGTGCTGCCGCCGCGCCAGCGTGAGGAAGCCAAGGCGCTGTTTGCCCGCGCCGTGGCGCTGGCCGCCCCGGGCGGGGTGGTGGTGGCCTGCCAGCACAACAACGAAGGCGCCCGCTCCGGCGAAGGCGACCTGCAGCAGCTGACCGGCCTGGGCGGCAAGCTCACCAAGAACCACTGCCGCGCCTACTGGACCGCGCCGCTCGATGGCCAGCACGACGCCGCGCTGGCCAAGCGCTGGGCCACCCTCGACGCGCCCCGCGCGATTCTGGGCGGCCGCTTCCAGAGCCGCCCGGGCATCTTCGCCTGGGACCGCATCGACCCGGCCTCGGCGCTGCTGGTGGAGCAGCTGCCGGCCGACCTGGCCGGGCGCGGTGCCGACCTGGGCGCCGGTTTTGGTTACCTGTCCGCCGAAGTGCTGGCCCGTTGCCCCGGCGTGACCGGGCTGGACCTGTATGAGGCCGAAGGCCGCGCGCTGGCGCTGGCCCGCACCAACCTGGACGCGCTCGGCGCGCCGGCCGCGCTGGCCTATCACTGGCAGGACGTGACCGCCGGGATCGAGGCGCAGTACGACTTCATCGTGACCAACCCGCCGTTCCACACGCCCTCGCGTGCCGATCGCCCCGACATCGGCCAGCGCTTCATCGCCGTGGCCGCGCAGGCGCTGCGCCCGGGCGGGCGGATGTGGCTGGTGGCCAACCGTCACCTGCCGTACGAGCAGATCCTCAACGAAAGCTTCGGCCAGGTCCGCGTGGCCGCCGAGCGCGACGGCTTCAAGCTGATCCAGGCCACCAAGGCCAGCAAGACCGCCACGCCGGTCCGGGCGCCGCGGGAACGTGAGCCGTCGTGGGGCCGCGGAGGCCGCGCGTGAAGCTGGTCAAGCTTCTGGCCAACCTGGGCTATGGCAGCCGCAAGCAGGTGCAGGGGATGTTCCGCGACGGCCTGGTCACCGATGCCGACGGCGAGGTGCTGTATACCGATGACGTGGTCGCGCACGAGGCGATCCGGGTCGAGGGCGAACCGCTGGACCCGCCGCAGGGCCTGACCCTGATGCTGCACAAGCCGCGCGACTACACCTGTTCGACCAAGGACAAGGGCCGCTTGATCTACGACCTGCTGCCGCCGCGTTTCCGCGAACGTTCGCCGCTGTTGTCGTCGGTGGGCCGGCTGGATCGTGACACCAGCGGCATGCTGCTGATGACCGACGACGGCGCGCTGCTGCACCGCATCGTCTCGCCCAAGTCGCGCCTGGACAAGGCCTATGAGGTCACCCTGGCCGAAGACCTGCGTGGCGATGAAACCGCGCGTTTTGCCAGCGGCACGCTGCTGCTGGAATCGGATGACAAGCCGCTGCTGCCGGCCGAACTGCACGTGCAGTCGCCGCGCCAGGCGCAGCTGGTGCTGCACGAAGGCCGTTACCACCAGGCGCGGCGCATGTTCGCGGCGGTGGGCAACCACGTCGCGGCGCTGCACCGCAGCCGCATCGGCGGGCTGACCCTGGGCGACCTTGGCGAAGGGCAGTGGCGCATCCTGGATGCCGCCGATCTTGAAACGCTCTTCAACGTGCCATGACCGCGATCGCCGCGCTGCCGTTCCTGCCGGACGCCGTCATCTTCGACATGGACGGCCTGATGATCGACAGCGAGCGGGTGTCGATCGCCTGCTGGGCGCAGGCGGCGCACGAGCTGGCGCTGCCGCTCGCCGATGACTTGTGGTTGCGCTTCGTCGGCCTGGGCGACCGCGACTGCGAGCGCCTGTTGCTGCAGCACATCGATGCGGGGCAGGTGGCGGCGTTGTTCGCGCGCTGCCATGACCTGTACGAAGCGCGCACGCAGGAAGGCCTGCCGCTGCGGCCGGGCATCCTGGACCTGCTGCAGCTGCTGCACGACCACGGCATCGCGCGCGCGGTGGCCACCTCGACCCGCCAGCCCCGCGCGTCGCGCAAGCTGGCCGCGGCTGGCCTGCTGCCGTTCTTCGAGGTGGTGGTGACCAGCAGCGACGTGGCCCACCCCAAGCCGGCCCCGGACATCTACCTGCTGGCCGCGCAGAAGCTGGGCAAGGACCCGGCGCGCTGCCTGGCACTGGAAGACTCGCCGGCCGGCATCCGTGCCGCGGTGGGCGCGGGCATGACCGCAATCCAGGTACCCGACCTGGTGCACCCCGACGACGACCTGCGCGCCCTGGGCCACCGCATCGTCGACTCGCTGGCAGACGCGCACACCCTGCTGCTGCCGCATCTGCAGTAGATCGGGGTTCCCACCGGCGAGCAGCGTCTCCGGCCAGGGTCCTGCCCACCATCGGCCGGGACACGGCACGTAGACCCGGTAGGGTCGGTTCCCAAACGACCGCCGAAACCGCTGATCGGCGCGACGAACGCATGACCGCCGCCGAAGACCGCCTCGGCCTCACGCTCGCAAACCTCCCTCTTCGGCCAAGGTCATGCCCACCATCGGTCGGGACACGGCACGTGCGGTCGTCTGGGGAGCGACCCTACCAGCGATGGCCCACCAGCACGTTGGTCGACGACGTTGGCGGCCCGCCACATCTGCCATCCGCACGTCGCGCGGACCCCGGTAGGGTCGGTTCCCAAACGACCGCCGACACCGCTGACCGGCGCGACGAACGCATGACCGCCGCCGAAGACCGCATCACCTGGCTGCCAGCAGCTCCGTCTCCCCACAAACACTCACCGCGCCCCATCCGGGCAAAAAAAAACCCGGCGCGCTGGCCGGGTTTTTCTGTCACTGCATCAACCAGGCATCACACCCGGCCGAACACCAGCGCTGCGTTGGTGCCGCCGAAGCCGAAGCTGTTGGACATCACCGTGTTCAACTGCGCATCCTGGCTTTCGCGCACGATCGGGAAGCCTTCCACCAGCGGGTCCAGCTCGCCGATGTTGGCCGAGCCGGCGATGAAGCCGTCGCGCATCATCAGCAGGCAGTAGATCGCTTCGTGCACGCTGGCTGCGCCCAGCGAATGGCCCGACAGCGCCTTGGTCGACGACAGCGGCGGCACGTCCTGGCCGAACACTTCGCGCACGGCCTTCAGCTCGGTCACATCGCCCAGCGGGGTGGAGGTGCCGTGCGTGTTGAGGTAGTCGATCGGACCACTCAGGTTGGCCATGGCCATGTTCATGCAGCGCACCGCGCCTTCACCGGACGGGGCGACCATGTCGGCACCGTCGGAGGTGACGCCGTAGCCCACCAGTTCGGCATAGATGCGCGCGCCACGTGCCACGGCGTGGTCGTAATCTTCCAGCACCAGCATGCCGCCGCCACCGGCGATGACGAAGCCGTCGCGGTCCTTGTCGTACGGGCGCGAGGCGCTGGCCGGGGTGTCGTTGAAGCGGGTGGACAGCGCGCCCATGGCGTCGAACATGACGCTCATCGACCAGTGCAGGTCTTCACCGCCGCCGGCGAACATCACGTCCTGTGCGCCATGGCGGATCAGGTCGGCCGCCGCGCCGATGCAGTGCGCCGAGGTGGCGCAGGCAGCCGACAGCGAGTAGCTCAGGCCCTTGATCTGGAAGGCGGTGGCCAGGCAGGCCGACACGGTGGAGCACATCGTGCGCGGCACCATGTACGGGCCCACCTTGCGCACGCCACGGGCGCGCAGGATGTCGGCCGATTCGACCTGCCACTGGCTGGAGCCGCCGCCGGAGCCGGCGATCAGGCCGGTACGCGGATTGGCGACCTGCGCCTCGTCCAGGCCGGCATCGGCGATCGCATCGCGCATGGCGATGTAGGCGTACGCCGAGGCATCGCTCATGAAGCGCTTGACCTTGCGGTCGATCTGCGCATCCAGGTCCAGTTCGATGTTGCCACCGACGTGGCTGCGCAGGCCGGCTTCGGCATGGTCGTGCAGGTGGCGGATGCCGGCGCGGCCTTCACGCAGTGCGCTGGAGACCGTGTCCAGATCGTTGCCCAGGCACGAGGTGATGCCCATTCCGGTAATGACGACGCGACGCATCAGAAGTTCTCGGTGGAAGTGAACAGACCTACGCGGAGGTCTTTGGCGGAGTAGATTTCACGGCCGTCCACCAGCATGCGGGCGTCGGCCTGGGCCATCACCAGCTTGCGGTTGATGACGCGGGTAATGTCGATTTCGTAGCTGACCAGCTTGGCCTCGGGCAGTACCTGGCCGGTGAACTTCACTTCACCGCAGCCCAGGGCGCGGCCACGGCCGGGCGCGCCCAGCCAGGTGAGGTAGAAGCCGGTGAGCTGCCACATGGCATCCAGGCCGAGGCAGCCGGGCATGACCGGGTCGCCGATGAAGTGGCAGCCGAAGAACCACAGGTCCGGGCGGATATCCAGTTCGGCGCGTACCAGTCCCTTGCCGTGGGGGCCGCCGTCGTCGCGGATGTCGGTGATGCGATCGAACATCAGCATCGGATCGTTGGGCAGGCGACCGCTGCCCGGGCCGAACAGTTCACCGCGGGCGCTGGCCAGCAGTTGTTCGCGCGAGAACGCGTGGAGACGAGTCATGGAAAGCGCAATCCTGAAGAAGCCATCGGGTAAAGCCGGCCATGGGCAGGCTGTGTTGCTGGAACCAAGTGCGCAAGAGTGCAGAGGAAAAGTGATTCAATCAAACGTTTTAACCGTACGCCGGCGTAGTGTTTTCAGCTTGAAAAACGCATGTTGTTGTTATGAAAAGACCATACTCAGGCGTGTGGCTGTAATCTTGTTCATCTACGCATCTGCTTCCAGGTCCGAGTCTTCCCGCCGTGTCTGTTCTGCGCAAAATCATCCATGTGGACATGGACGCGTTCTACGCGTCGGTGGAGCAGCGCGACGATCCGTCGCTGCGCGGCAAGCCGGTGGTGGTGGCGTGGAAGGGGGCACGCTCGGTGGTGTGCGCGGCGTCGTACGAGGCGCGGGTGTTCGGGATCCGCTCGGCGATGCCGGCGCTGCGTGCGGAGCGGTTGTGTCCGGATGCGGTGTTCGTGCCGCCGGATTTTGTGCGCTACAAGGCGGTGTCGCGGCAGGTGCGGGAGATTTTCCTGCGGCATACGGATCTGGTGGAGCCGTTGTCGTTGGATGAGGCGTATCTGGATGTGACGGTGCACAAGGGGGGGATGACGGTGGCGACGGAGATCGCGGCGATCATCCGTGGGGAGATCCGTGAGGAGACGTTGTTGACGGCGTCGGCGGGGATCGCGCCGAACAAGTTCCTGGCGAAAATCGCATCGGACTGGCGCAAGCCGGACGGTCAGTTCGTGGTGCCGCCGCATCGGGTGGAGCAGTTTCTGACGCCGCTGCCGGTGAACCGGGTGCCGGGGGTGGGGAAGGTGATGGCGGGGAAGCTGGCAGAGTTGGGGATCGTGACGGTGGGCGATCTGCGGTCATTGCCGCTGGAGGTGTTGGAGGGGCGCTTCGGGACGTTTGGTGCGCGGTTGTTCAATCGGGCGCGGGGGATCGATGAGCGGGCGGTGGAGCCGGACCAGCCGGTGCAGTCGATTTCGTCGGAAGATACGTTCGCGGAGGATCTGCCGTTGGAGGCGCTGGAGGCGGCGATCGTGGAGTTGGCGGGGAAGACGTGGCGGGCGACGCGGAAGACGGAGCGGGTGGGGCACACGGTGGTGCTGAAGTTGAAGACGTCGCAGTTCCGGATCATTACGCGGAGTTTTACGCCGGAGTCGCCGCCGGAATCGGGTGAGGAGTTGCGCGATATCGCGCTGGCGTTGCGGGCGCGGGTGGATCTGCCGGCAGAGACGCGGTATCGGTTGGTGGGGGTGGGGTTGGGCGGGTTCCGCGAGCGCGAGGCGGTGAGCCAGCCTGGGCTGTTTGATCATCTGGATGGCGAGTGATTTTCGCTTGTGGCGAAGAGCTAAAAGCTGAAGGCGAACAGCGATAAGCGAACAGCTGAGAGCCAGTGCGTTGGTGCGTGCTTGATGAGGGTCCGGGTGGCGCGGGTGGGTTGGCGGGACACGCCGTAAATCCATCCCTGGAGGCTCGTGGGCGCCATCCATGGCGCCCAACGGTCCCGCCAACCCACCCGCACCACCCCCTGATACTCGGTCGGCGCGTTGGGGCGGGCAACGGCGTCATCTGCGCAACGCGCGACGCTTATCGTGCACGTCATGCTTATCGTGCTTGGAAATTTCTGCTCGGTAGGGTCGCATCCCAATCGACTGCCGATACTCCGTCATCGTCCTGTTGTGGCATGACAATAATCAACGTTGCGCATTTTCTTTGATGCGTTACATCGCTTTTCTCTGTCGCGTGTCACACCATCACGGCCACTGCATTTCCCCCTTCGCGACCTTCGCACTGATCTCCAACGAACCCACACCTTGCAGGGTCGGGTAACGCTTTTTCATCGCGGCGATCAAGGCGTCCGCGTTCTTGCTGCGCGCGGTTTCTTCATCAAAGGCGCGGATGTAATCGGCGGTGAAGGTGAGGGCGGTGGCGTCGAGTGCGGCACCGCGGGCGTAGTGGCCGGGGATGACGCGGGCGGGCTTGAGGGCCGCGAGGGTGGTGAGGGTGGTCAGCCAGTCGGTGTGCGATTGGGGGCTTTGGGTGTCGGCCATCCAGACGTGTTCGCCGGCGACCACCGGGATGCCGCCGACGAGGGTGCGGAGGTTGGGTATCCAGAGCACGGTGCGGTCGGGGGTGGGGCCGTGGAGGCCGATGAGGGTCATCGGCTGGCCCTCGAGGGTGAGGGTGTCGCCCTGGAGGACGTCGGGGATGACGATGCGGCTGGGTTTGTCGGCGCCCATCTGCGGGCCCCAGTAGGCGAGTTTGCCGGCCTGGGTGGCGGTGATGTGGGCGACAGTGGGGGCGGTGGCGACGATGCGGGCGTGGGGGAAGGCGTCCTGCAGGGCTGGCCAGGCCGAAGTAATAATCGGGGTCGCCGTGGCTGATGTAGATGGTGGTCAGCTGCTTGCCGGACGCACGGATGCGCTGCACCAGCTGGGCGGCGTCGGACGCGGCGAACTGGGCGTCGACGAGGATCGCGTCGTGCTGGCCGGTGATCAGGGTGGAGGCTACGGAGAACAGGGCGGTGTCGCCGGGGTGGTATGGCTGCACCTGCAGCGCGTGGGCATCGGCGGTGGCCGCGGCGGCGTGGCTGATGGCCGGTGCGGTCACGCCGAGCGCGGTACCGAGCGTCAACGCCAGGGCCAAGGTGGTGCGGGAGAAGGTCGGCATATCAAGAATTCCTGTGCAGAACGGCCCCGGCATGACACCGGGGCCAGACGGCCCCGACATGACACTGGGACCGGTAGAGCCGACCGTTGGTCGGCTGCTCCAGATCGGCGGCTCGGTCAGTACGCAACCGTGGCGATCTGCCGCACGTACTGCGGGGTTTCAATCTCGCTGACGAAGGCGTCGGCGTAGTCGGGGTAGCTGATCCGGCTGTGGCCGTCATCGCCGACCAAGAAATTCGTCGCCTGGGTGCGGAAGCCACCGCGCTGCGGGCCGGGGCCGATCTCGGCGGCGGGCGAGTAGAAGGTCCAGTCCAGGTCGTCGACGGCCTGCAGCTGCTTGAGGGTGTCGCGCGCGGCCAGGGCGACCGGCTTGTAGGCATCCGGGAAGCCTTCGGTATCCACCAGCTGCACGCCGGGGGCGACTTCCAGGCTGCCGGCGCCGCCGACCATGATGAAGCGGGGCACGCCGGCCTGGCGCGCGGCCTTGACCAGCGCGGCGCTGGTGGTGGTCACGGTGCTGGGGGCATCACCCGGGCGCGGGCCGAAGGCGCTGGCCAGCACGTCGTGGCCGGCGATCACCGCAGCCAGGGCGTCGGTGTCGTCCAGCGCGGCGACGGCCAGCTGGGCGCCGTCCAGTTCGGCTGGCAGGTCGGTTTCACGGCGCACGATGGCGGTGACCTGGTGGCCGCGGGCGAGAGCCTGGCGGGCGATTTCACGGCCGATGTTGCCGGTGGCACCAACGAGGGCGATTTTCATGGGGGCAGGTCCGTTGAGGAAGGAAGGCCAGCGTATGCGCCTGGAATCGAACGAAAAACCGCGTATAACGGGCTAATTTGTTGCACGGATCGATCAAATGGACCGCATGACGGCGATGAACGTGTTCGTGGAGGTGGTCGAGCGCGGCAGCCTGACCGCGGCAGCCGACGCGTTGGACATGTCGCGGGCGATGGTGACCCGCTACCTGGCCGAGGTGGAGCGCTGGCTGGGCGCGCGGTTGCTGCACCGGACCACGCGCCGGATCAGCCTGACCGGCCCGGGCGAGGCGGCGCTGCTGCGGTTCCGGCAGATGCTGGCGATCGGCGATGAACTGCACGGCGAACTGGCCACCGACAACCCCGAGCCGCACGGGTTGATCCGGGTCACGGCGAGCGTGTCGTTCGGGCAGATCCACCTGGCCGCCGCGGTGGCCGACTTCGTCAAGCGGTATCCGCTGACGCGGGTGGAACTGCTGCTGGTGGACCGGGTGGTCAACCTGGTGGAAGAGCGCGTGGATATCGCGGTGCGCATTTCGCGCGCGATCGATCCGGCGCTGATCGCACGGCGGTTGGCACCGTGCCGCTCGGTGCTGTGCGCGGCGCCGTCGTACCTGGCCGAACGCGGTGCGCCAACCACGGCCGACGCGCTGGCCGCGCACAACTGCCTGACCCACCACTACGTGGGCAAGAGCGTGTGGCACCTGCAGCGCGATGGCCGCGCGATCGCGGTGGCGGTGGGCGGCAACATCAGCGCCAACGAAGCATCGCTGCTGCTGGAAGCGGTGCGCGCCGGCGCGGGCATCGCGATGCTGCCCACCTACCAGATCGCCCCGTTGCTGCGCAGTGGCGAGTTGATTGAAGTGCTGCCCGATTACCAGGTGGAAGGGCTGGGCATCCACGCGGTGTATGCCTCCCGCCGGCAGCTGCCAACGATCATGCGCAGCTTCCTGGATTTCCTGGTGGAACGCTTTGCCAGCCCGGAATTCCTGGCGCAGCTGTAAACGCGGCCCCGGTAGAGCCGACCGTTGGTCGGCTGCACTTGATCCGGCAACCGCGCATCAGCACGCCGCAACCGCAACCGCAGCGGGCGCGTGCAGCCGACCAACGGTCGGCTCTACCGGGGCGTGCATCGGCATCACACACGCACCTCCGTACAATGGCGCTTCCCTGCTGTGGAAGTGAGCATTGCCTTGTCGTATCCGTATCCGTTGGTGGTGTTCGATCTGGATGGCACGCTGGTGGACAGCGCGGCCGATATTGCCGAAGCGTTGAACCGCACGCTGCAGGACTGGCAGTTGCCCCGCGTGGCGGAGGCCACGGTACTGACCTGGATCGGCGATGGCGTGCGCCGGCTTGTCGAACAGGCATTCACCGCGGCCGGCAGTGATATCGATCTGGACACGGTCATGCCCGGTTTCATGCGGCACTACGAGGCCTGCCTGTTGCGCAGTCCGCGCCTGTTCGATGGTGTGGCCGAAACGGTTGCTGCCTTGCGCGAACGCGCGGTGACGCTGGCGATCTGCACGAACAAACCGTCCGCGCTGGTGGCGCCGTTGCTGCAGCACTTCGGGCTGCAGGATCAGTTTGCGCTGGTGCTGGGCGGCGATTCGCTGCCGGAACGCAAGCCCAGTGGTGCGCCGTTGCGGCATATCGCCGCTCAGTTCGAGGTGGCCGTCGAGGCCGCCTTGATGGTGGGCGATTCGATCACCGATTACCGCGCGGCGGTGGATGCAGGCATGCCGGTGGCGCTGGTGCGCTATGGCTATCCGCGCGGGCTCGACCTGGACAACGTCGAGGCGGTGGCCGTGGTGGATGATCTGCGGGAATTGCTGGTGCTGTAACCGGCGGCGGATAACGCGTGTGCCGACCAACGGTCGGCACCTACCAGGTTCAATGATTGTGCCGACCAACGGTCGGCACCTACCGAGGGTGGGACGGCGGCAGTGCCGCCGTCCAGATCCCTTATTTCGGCTGGTAGCGCACGCTCAGGCGGTACTCGCGGCCGGGCTGGTTGTACCAGGCCACCGTTTCGTAATCGCGGTCGAACACATTGCTGACCCGGCCGAGCACCGACCAGTCGCGGCTCAGTGCGTATTCCAGGCGCAGGTCGAGCGTGCCGTAACCGGCCAGGCGCACGGTGTTGGCGGCGTTGTCGTAGCGCTTGCCGGCACCGTTGGCGGTCACGCCGGCGCGGAAGCCACCGAAGCTGCGGTCAATGTCCAGGCGCGCGGTGTTCTGTGCGCGGCGGGCCAGCCAGTTGTCGAACTGCGCGCTGCCGTTGGTGCGGTTGCGCGGATCGGTGTGGCTGAGCTGGGCGTTCACGTCGAACCCGGCCAAGGTGATGCCACCGGTCAACTCGGCACCGCGGATGCGCGCCTTCTCCACCTGCGACATCATGAAGGTGGTGGAATCGTAGGTGATCAGGTCATCGATGCGGGTTTCGTACACGTCCAGGCCCCAGCGCCAGCCCTCGCCCTGCTGGGCGATGCCGACGTTGGCGCTCTTCGATTTTTCCGGGTCCAGGCCCGGCACGCCACTCCACGGGTCGTACAGGTCGCTGAAGGTCGGGGCCTTGAACGCGGTGCCGTAGCTGGCGTTGAGGCGGAACCCGCTGCCCAGCTCCAGGCCCCAGCCCAGGCTGCCGGTGGTGTGGTTGCCGAACTGCTCGTTGTCGTCGTTGCGCACGCTGGCCTGCAGGTGGTGCGCGCCGAAGCGGCCCTGGTACTGCACGAACACGCCGGTATTGTCGCGGCTGTCGACCAGGTAGCCGGCGCTGCTGCCGTCCAGGTTGTCCTGGCTCCAGTCCACGCCGGCGCTGAGCAGCTGGCCCTCGGCGATGCCCACGTCGGCCTGCACCGAGGCGCTGTTGCGGTGGGTCTGCGCCGCACCCAGCCAGGTGCTGCCGTTGTAGTTGTCCGATTCGTTGTCGGCACGCCCGACGTTGGCGGTCAGGGTGAAGCGCTCGCTGGGGGTGTAACGCACCTTGCCGCCCAGCACCTGCTGCAGCGTTTCCGAATAGTTGTAGTAACCGTCGTAGTGGTTCTCGCCTTCGGCGCGCAGCGCGGTCCCTTCCACGCTCAGCGCATCGGTCAGCGCGTAACCGCCGCGCAGGCTCATCGACAGGTTGCGGTAGCCGTCGCGGTCGGGCTCGTCGGCACCGCAGCCAGCGAAGGTCGCGGCATCGCCGCGGCACGAGTTGATACCGTCGGTGTGCTGGTAGGCGATGTCGGTGCCAAACCAGCCACGCGCGCCGCTGCCGCCGAAGCCACCGCTGGCTTCGCGCAGGCCGTTGCTGCCGCCGCCCACCTGGAAGTGCGGGGCGAAGGTGCCGGCGTTACGGCGGGTGAAGATCTGGATCACGCCACCGATCGCGTCGGCACCGTACAGGCTGGACTGCGGCCCGCGCACGATTTCGATGCGCTCGATCTGCGCCAGCGGCAGGTCCTGGATCATGGCCAGGCCCAGGTCGCCGGTGTTGATGCGCACGCCGTCCACCAGCACCAGGGTGTGGGCCGAGTTGGTGCCGCGCAGGAACAGCGAGCTCTGCTTGCCCAGCCCGCCACTGTTGTTGAGGTTGATGCCGGCGCGGCCACGCAGCAGGTCCTGCAGCGACGGCGCCTGGCTGCGCTCGATCTCGGCGCGGTCGATCACCTGCGCCGGGGAGATGCTGTCCTGCAGGGCGATCGGGGTGCGGGTGGCGGTGACCAGGACCTGGTCCAGCGCGGTCGCCTCGTCCTGGGCCGACGCCAGCAGGGGCAGGGCCGACAGCACGGCCAGGGAAAGGACTTGGATCTGCAGCTTCATCGATGACTCCATGCACCGCGCACGCCCGCGCGGCAAGGGGTGGGGATGATCGCGCTGCAGGGATGGATCGACGGTGGGCGGACACGCGCACGGCGCCGCTTGCCGCCGCCATGCCCGCCGCATCGCAACCAGTCGTCTTCCAGGCCGGTCTCCGGGCTTGCGGGCCGATGGCCAGGGCCATCGCACCCGGCGCCTTCCCATGCGCAAGCACAGTGGCGTAATGCCGGGTGTTTCCACGCTTACCGTTGCGGGGGCAGCGCCGGAGTGGCAGGCAAGGGTCTGCTGCGTCACCGGCTTCCCGTTTCAACCTGCCGGCATGCGCCGCAGGTCACCTGGAAGTGCGCGCAGTGTAGAGCAAAGGCCTGGCTGCGGCAGCCGGCGCGGCGGGGTGGCACGGAGCGAGCGGTTAGAATGCCCCTCGTTCCACGATGTGATGCCCATGACCCCTTCGAGGTTGCAGCACCGTTCCGCTCCATCCACCGCGCAGGCAGCGGCGTGATCCTGGACCTGATCCGCCACGCCAGCACCGGCCGTGACGGCCACCTGGACGGGCGCACCGACCCCGTGCTGGAAGACGGCAGTACCGACGCCCTGTGCGCACGCTATGCGGGGCTGCCCTGGCAACGCGTGGTGAGCTCGCCCCGCCAGCGTGCGCTGGCCACTGCCGATGCGCTCGCGTTGCCGCACGGGGTGGAAGTGGTGGCCGACGAGGAGTGGGCCGAACTCGACTTCGGCGACTGGGATGGGCAGGCGCTGCATGAGCTGCCGATGCAGGAGCTGTCGGCGTTCCACCTGGACCCGCACGCCAACCCGCCACCGCACGGCGAAAGCTGGGGCCACTTCGAGCGCCGCATTGCCCGTGGCCTGCACCGGTTGCTGGATGACCCCGACCCGCTGCCCACCCTGATCGTCAGCCATGGCGGCCCCTTGCGGATGGTGCTGTCGCAGGTGTGTGGCCTGCCGATGGCAATGTGCTGGGCACTGCGCATCGACCACGGCACCCGCCTGCAGCTGCGCGTGGAGCGCGAGGACGACCGCCTGTGGGGCGAACTGCTGGAACTGCAGCAGCCTTGATCGCGTGCGGTGCGCACCGGCTCTACGACAGCCGGTTGCGCGGTGAACAATGGGCGCATGGCGATGCGTTGTTCAAACCGGGGTCTCTGTACCCGGAGGCGCGGCAGAGCCCGGCTCTACGCGGTCTCGTCGTCCGGTTCGAACGGCGGCACGTCGTCGGCGTCGGCTTCATCATCGCGACGTTCGGCGGTGCGGTCGTAGACCGGGCCGGACGCCGGGGGTGCCTTTTTCAGCGGCTTGTCGGCAATGATGGCCTCGTACTCGGCCACCAGTTCGGTGCGGCGTGCTTCGGGCAGTTCCTGCCAATGGCAGTCCTGCAGCGCGCCTTCCAGCGAGTAGAGCAGGTTGAGGCTGGGCTTGAAGCCGGCGCGGCGCACCTTCACGAACGCGCCGACCGCGCCGATCGCGATCAGCTCCTCGGGCGTGCGCAACCCGACCTGGCGCAGCCAGGCTGCGCTCTTGGGACCGATGTTGCGCAGCTTGGTGCTCATCCCAGGGCCTCGACGAACACCGCGGCGATCGCCTCCAGGCCGGCCTGGTCGTCGGCGTCGAACCGCGCCAGCGAGGGGCTGTCCAGGTCGAACACGCCGATCAGGGTATCGCCGTGGACCAGTGGCACCACCAGTTCCGAGCGCGACGCCGAATCACAGGCGATGTGGCCGGGGAAGGCATCCACGTCTTCAATGCGCTGGGTCACGCGCTGGCTGGCCGCCGCGCCGCACACGCCCTTGTCCAGCGGGATGCGCACGCAGGCCGGCAGCCCCTGGAACGGGCCGACCACCAGCTCGGTGCCGTCGAAGAAGTAGAAGCCCACCCAGTTCAGGTGCGGCAGGGCGTGGTAGACCAGGGCCGACAGGTTGGCCGCATTGGCGATGCGGTCGCGCTCGCCGTGTACCAGTGCGCGGGCCTGGGCCAGCAGCTGGCCGTACTGTTCCGGCTTGCTGCCGGTGAGCGTGGAAGTATCGAACATGCCCGGAGTCTAGCAAGCAGCAGGCCGCGCCGGGACCGTCGATAATGCACCGCTCCTTCCCGATCCCGGCCGTGATGACCGCCTACCCGCTTCCCGCCCTGTATGTCACCGGTACCGATACCGGCATCGGCAAGACCTTCAGCAGCTGCGTGCTGCTGCACGCGCTGCGCCAGCGCGGTGGCACGGCGGTGGGGATGAAGCCGGTGGCCAGCGGCTGCGAGCGCACCGCGCACGGGTGGCGCAACGAGGATGCCACCGCGCTGCTGGCCGCCAGCCAGCCGGTGCCGGCCTACGCCGACCTCAACCCGTACGCGCTGCCCCTGCCGCTGGCGCCCGAGCTGGCCGCCGCCGACGCCGGCGTGCAGCTGGCGCTGGACCCGATCGAGGCGGCCTTCGGGCGGTTGCGCGCACAGGCCGACACGGTGGTGGTGGAGGGCGTGGGCGGCTGGCTGGCACCGCTGTCGGCCACGCTGGACCAGGCCCACCTGGTACACGCGCTGCAGCTGCCGGTGGTGATGGTGGTGGGCCTGCGGCTGGGTTGCCTGAACCATGCGCGCCTCACCGCGGCGGCGATCGCGGCCAGCGGGGCCACCTGCATCGGCTGGATCGGCAACGAGGTCGACCCGCAGATGGCGCGCATCGACGACAACATGACCATGCTGCACGACCGCCTTGCGATGCCGTGCCTGGGCCGCCTGCCCTTCGCGCCCGGGGCCGATCCGGCCGGGCTGGCCGGGTGCCTGCAGCTGTAACCGCGGGGCTTGGACTCAGGCATCGCGCAGGGCGCAGGCCAGCTGCCCCAGCGTGGCGATCGCGTCCACGTACGGCGCGTCCAGTTCCTGGCAGCACGACAACCGCAGGCAATGCCGGTAGCGCGCGCCGCGTGAGTACACCTGGCCGGGCATGAACACCACGCCGCGCGCCAAGGCCTGTTCGAACAGCGCGCCAGTGTCGATGCCGGCCGGCAACTCCACCCACAACAGGAAGCCGCCGGTGGGCTGGGTGGCCAACGTGCCGGCCGGGAAGTGCTGGGCGATCAACGCGCGCACGCGTCGCACCTGGTCGTTGTACAGGCGGCGCAGCGTGCGCAGGTGGTGCTCGTAGCTGCCCGCTTCCAGGAACGCGCCCACGGCCTCGCCGAGCAGGCGCGGCTCGGCCCCGGTGGACTGGAACTTGAGCAGCTGGATGTCGGCGGCGAACCGCCCTGCGTCCAGCCAACCGATGCGGTAGTCCGGCGCCAGTGTCTTGGAGAAGCTGCTGCACACCATTACCCAGCCGTCTTCATCGAAGGATTTCAGCAGCGGCGCCAGCGGCTCCTGGAACTGCAGTTCGGCATACACCGCGTCTTCGATGAGGGGAATGCGGTAGTGGTTGACCAGCGCGGCCAGGCGCTGCTTTTCGGCCACGGGCATGGTGCAACCGAGCGGGTTGTGCACGGTGGGCATGGCCACGATCGCACGCAGCGCACCGCGTTCCAGCTGCGCGGCCACGGCATCCACGTCCAGCCCACGGCGCGGATCGGTGGGCAGCTCGATGGCCTTCAGGCCCAGATTGCTGAGCAGCGGGTACAGGTTGAAGTAGGACGGCGCCTCGATCCCCACCGCATCCCCGGGCCGCGTCACCGCGCGCAGGGCCAGCTGCAGCGCTTCCATGGCGCCATGGGTGAGGACCAGGCGCTCGGTGCTGGTGTGCAGGCCCAGCCGTGGCCCGCGCCGCACGATCTGCTCCAGCAGCCGGGTGGCCGCATTCGGGCGGGCATAGGTTTCCACCATGCCGGCGCGGCGCAGCACCTGCGCGGTACTGCGCGCCAGTTTGTCGCCGGGATAGAAGCGACGCCCGCGCGGGCCGGCGAAAGCCAGGTCGACGATGCCCGGTTGCTGCTGCGCGGCCAGCACCCGCGCCATCATCAGCTGTTGGGCCTGGGTGGTGGCCAGCGACGGCGCCTGGCGCAGCGAGCGGGTCGGTTCGGCCAGGCGCGGGCTGACCACGAAGCCGGCCTTGGGCCGCGGTACCACCAGGCCGGCATCTTCGAGCTGGCGATAGGCAGCAATGACGGTGTTGAGGCTGAGCTGGCGCTGCGCCGCCAGGCCACGCAGCGAGGGCAGGCGGGTGCCCACCGGCAACCGACCGCTGTGGATGGCATCGGCCATTTCATCGGCCAGGGATTGGTAAAGGTTGGCTGCCATGGGGAGAGTCCGCCGCAATCTGTAACCGTGCGGATGGCCGGAAGCTGGCTCTGTATCCGCTGCTGCGCGCAGCCTAGCATGCTCCCTCCCGCGCAGTGCGTCCCGCCGCTGCGCGTCCCGGACTTCCCTCGTGCACGGCGGTGCCGTGTTGCGCCGTGCACTTTTTTCGACCCCGTCCGGGTAGAGCCGACCGTTGGTCGGCTGCACGTATCCCGGCACCCAAAGGCAGGCGAGCAACGGTCGGCTCTACCCCAAAGGCAGCCGACCAACGGTCGGCTCTACCCGGGGCATTTTTCAGCGCGCCGACAGTGTGGACACCAGCCGCGGCGTGTCGCGGTACAGGGCCGGGTACTGGCGCTTGAGCGCCTCCACCTTCGGCAGGTCGTTGATGCGGATGTACAGCGACTCCGGGTGCAGGGTGAGGTAGTTCTGGTGGTAGCCCTCGGCCGGATAGAAGCGCTTGCCGCCCTCAACCGTGGTCACCACCGGGACGCGGAACGCCTTGGCGCGCTGCAGCTGTGCGATATACGCCTGGGTGGCATCGCGCTGCCCGGCATCGTCGGCAAACACCGCCGAACGATACTGCGTGCCGCGATCAGGTCCCTGGCGGTTGAGCTGGGTGGGGTCGTGGGCCACCGAGAAGAACACCTGCATCAGCTGCCCGTAGCTCACCTTCGACGGGTCGTAGGTGACCTGCACCGCCTCGGCATGGCCGGTGCCGCCGCTGCCCACGCGCGTGTAGCTGGCATCGCCCGCGCTGCCGCCGATGTAGCCGGACACCGCGTTGTCCACGCCGTTGATGTGCTGGAACACGCCCTGCACGCCCCAGAAGCAGCCGCCGGCAAACACCACCTGCGCGCGCTTGATGCCGGGCGGCTTGAAGTCGGCCGTGCCGGTGGGCGCAGGCAGCGTCACCAGCGCCTGCGCCTGCGACGTGGCCGCCTGCGCCGGGCGGTCCAGGCTGACCACCGCGGTAATGGTCATCGCCGCGATCACCGCCGCGATGCTGCCGGCCACCAGTTTGTCCATTGCGATCTTCATCGAAGGCCTCCAGGGCTCAACCGAACGTAAAGGCATAGGCATGCACGCCCGGATCAAGGAACTCGATCTCGAAGGTGCGTTCACGAACATCGCCGCGCTGGCGGATCAACTGGTACAGCCGGTGCTCGCCGACCTGGCCGCTGCCATCGGCCGACACATCGCCCCCGGCGGCCGCGCCCGGCGGCTGGCCGTCGATGCGCACGCGGTAGCGCAGTGGTTTGCCATCCACGGCCGGGGCCAGCACCAGGTGCAGGTCGCGGGCATGGAAGCGGAAGGCGATCCGGCCACCGGCTGCGTCCAGGTGTGCGTCTTCCTCGCCCACCGTCCAGCGCCCACCCAGCGCCCACTGGTTCAAGCGCAAGGTGGCCGGCACGGTGTAGTCGGTGGCACGGTCCGGCTGCTGCCCGCCAGGCGAGGCGAAGCTCTGCGCGCGCGCGTGGCCAAGGTAGGTCTCCGGCGACTTCAGGTTGCGCATGTCGGCCTGCTGCTCGATGCCATCACGCGGCGCGGCGGCGGCCATCGCCATGGCCTGCGCCGGTTCGTCGGGCAGGGTGTTGCCGGCTTCGCGCAGCAGCTGGCGGATGATCTGCTCGGACGGCGCGTAATTGCCTTCGCCGAAGTGGTGCGCACGGATGCGGCCTTCCGCATCGATGAAGTAGTGCGCGGGCCAGTAGCGGTTGTTGAAGCCGCGCCAGATCGCAAAGTCGTTGTCGATCGCCACCGGGTAGGTGACCTTCAGGTCCTTCACCGCGCGCTGCACGTTGCCCAGGCTGCGCTCGAAGGCGAACTCCGGGGCGTGCACACCGATCACCACCAGGCCGTGGTCGCGGTAACGCTCGGCCCACTCGCGCACGTACGGCATGGCGCGCAGGCAGTTGATGCACGAGTAGGTCCAGAAATCGACCAGCACCACCTTGCCGCGCAATGCCTCGGCGCTCAGCGGCGGGCTGTTGAGCCAGCCGGTGGCGCCGGCCAGCGAGGGCAGGGTGCCTTCCACCGGCAAGGGCGCGCCGGCTGGCGCGTTGGCGGCCATCATCATCATCGAACCGCCCGCGGCCGGTTCCTGCCCCGGCAGCACGTCCAGCAGGCCCTGCTCGAGCTTGGCCGTGCTCACCGTGGACAGCCGGGTCAGCACGCCGGTGTCCCAGCCCATGCCGATCGCGACCACCGCCAACAGCGCGGCCACACCGAGCGCGCGGCGGATCCACTCGCCCACGCCCAGGCGCTGCTTGAGCGCGGCAAACACGCGCCCGCCGATCCAGATCGCCAGGGCCAGCGACGTGGCGGCGCCGAGCGCATAGGCCAGCAGCAACCCGCTGGTGCCGACGCTGGCGCCATTGAGCGCCGCGCCGGTGAGGATCAGCCCCAGGATCGGCCCGGCGCACGGTGCCCAGAGCAGGCCGGTGGCAATGCCGATCAGCAGCGAGGTGCCCACCCCGCCGCGCCCGGCATCACTGGCCGCATCGGCCGAGGCACTGAGCCGCGCGCCCAGCCGCTGGAACGGCGACAGCAGGCGGTTGGCCAGCGACGGCCACAGCAGCGCCAGCGCGAACACCGCCATCACCACCAGCGCGATCCAGCGCCCGATCTGGTTGGCCTGGGCCACCCACTGGCTGCCCACCGCGGCCAGGCTGGCCACCACCGCGAACATCAGCGTCATGCCCACCAGCAGCGGCAGGCCGCTGCGCAGGAAGGGGCGGTCCGAGCGGGCGAACACGAACGGCAGCACCGGCAGGATGCACGGGCTGAGGATGGTAAGTACGCCGCCAAGATAGGCCAGGACAAGCAGGAACATGGTCAGATCCTTCCAGGATGCAGGGGAAGCGGCGCTCAGGCCGCGGTGAAGCGCATCGCCACGCCGTTCATGCAGTAGCGCAGACCGGTGGGGCGTGGACCGTCGTCGAACACATGGCCCAGGTGGCCACCGCAGCGTCGGCAGTGGGCCTCGATGCGGATCATGCCCAAGGTGGTGTCGCGGTCTTCTTCTACGGCGCCGTGCAGGGGCGCCCAGAAGCTGGGCCAGCCGGTGCCGCTGTCGAATTTGGTGGACGAGGAAAACAGTGGCAGCGCGCAGCCGGCGCAGCTGAAGGTGCCGCGTCGGTGCTCCTTGTTGAGCGGGCTGCTGTAGGGCCGTTCGGTGCTCTGGCGGCGCAGCACGGCGTAGGCGGCCGGGCTGAGCTGTTCGCGCCACTGCGCGTCGGTGCGCATCACCTCGAAACGGCGCGTGGGGCCCGCCGGTGCGGCCGGTGCCGGGCCGCTGCATGCGGTCAGGCCGAACAGGCCGGCGGCGGCCGTCATGGCGCCCATGCCGAGCACATTGCGACGGGTGTAACGCATGGCCGATCTCCTGGGATGGAAACGATGCGGCCATGCTGCGCCCGGGCCGGTCAACGAATCCTCACGCAGGGTTAAATTTTCCGTGACACATCCGGGCCCGGATCGGCCGACAATGCAGCCTGTTCCCCCTACCGGCCCGCCCGCACCGATGAGCAGCGCCAAGCGTGTCCTGATCGTCGAAGACGATGTCCATATCGCCAACCTGCTGCGCATGCACCTGCGCGACGAAGGCTATGAGGTCACCCACGCCGCCACCGGCGACGAGGGCCTGGCCCTGCTCGAAGCGCAGCCCTGGAGCGCGCTGGTGCTGGACCTGATGCTGCCGGGCGTGGACGGGCTGGAGATCTGCAAGCGTGCCCGGGCGATGGCGCGCTATACGCCGATCATCATCACCAGTGCGCGGGCCAGCGAAGTGCATCGCATCCTGGGCCTGGAACTGGGCGCCGACGACTACCTGGCCAAACCCTTCTCGATGCTGGAACTGGTGGCGCGGGTGAAGGCGCTGCTGCGGCGCGTGGAGGCCATGGCGCAGAACGCCCGCATCGATGCCGGTGAAACCGAGGTGGCCGGGCTGCGCATCGACCCGGTTGCACGCACCGCGCAGGTGGAAGGCCGCCCCTTGGAACTGACCCCGCGCGAGTTCGACCTGCTGTATTTCTTTGCCCGGCATCCGGGCCAGGTGTATTCGCGCATGGACCTGCTCAACCAGGTCTGGGGCTACCAGCACGACGGCTACGAGCACACCGTGAACACCCACATCAACCGGCTGCGCAACAAGATCGAACGCGACCCGGCCGCGCCGCAGCGCATCCAGACGGTGTGGGGGCGAGGCTACAAGCTGGTCGACACCGACGGGGACGCCGCATGATCCGCCTGACCTTGTCCCAGCGCCTGTCGGTGGTGTTCTGCGCGCTGCTGCTGGCCTGCTGCGGCGCGCTGCTGTGGATCCAGATGCGCAGCACCGCCATGCACGAACAGGAAACCGTGCAGCGGCTGTCGCGCGGGCTGGCCGAGCACATCGCACGCAGCGGCGAACTGATGGACGCACGCGGCATGCGCGGCGGCGAAGTGCGCGCGCTGTTCGGCAAGCTGATGGCGGTCAACCCCAGCGTCGAGGTCTACCTGCTCGACGACGAAGGCCGCATCCTCGGCCACGACGCGCCCGACGGCCACCTCAAGCGCGACCGCGTGGACCTGGCCCCGGTGCAGGCGCTGCTGCACGACGAGCCCCTGCCTATCCTCGGCGACGACCCGCGCAGCGCGACCGGCCGCAAGGTGTTCAATGCCGCACCGTTGTGGGTGCAGGGCCGCCAGGCCGGCTATATCTACGTGGTGCTGGTGGGCGAGCAGCGCGAGGCGCTGGCGGCCAACATCGCCGCCAATGCGACCCTGCGCACCACGCTGTGGTCGCTGGCCATCGTGGCGGTGGTCGGGCTGCTGGCCGGCGTGGTCGCGTTCCGCTGGGTGACCCGCCCCCTGCGCCAGCTGACCCGGCGCATCCAGGCTTTCGACGTGGACGCCGCCGGTGCCGGCACGCCGCTGCCACCCACCCCGCTGCGGGCCGGGGAGCGCGACGAGCTGGCGATCCTGCAGCACAGCTTCGGGCACATGGGCCAGCGCCTGGGCGAACAGTGGCAGCAGCTGCGCGAACAGGATCTGCAGCGGCGCGAGCTGGTGGCCAACATTTCCCATGACCTGCGCACGCCGTTGTCGTCGCTGCATGGCTACCTGGAAACGCTGGCCTTGAAGGACGCCACGCTGGGCGCCGACGAACGCCAGCGCTACCTGGGCATCGCATTGGCGCAAAGCCGCAAGGTGGGCGCGCTGGCACAGGCGTTGTTCGAACTGGCACGGCTGGAGCACGGCGGGGTCAGCCTGGACCTGCAGGCGTTCTCGCTGCCCGACCTGGTCCAGGACGTGTTCCAGAAGTTCGAGCTGGCTGCGCAGGCACGCCGGCAGACGCTCACCGCCGACATTCCGCCGGGGCTGCCCGCGGTCGTGGCCGACCTGGGGCTGATCGAGCGCGTGCTGACCAACCTGCTGGACAACGCGATCCGGCACACGCCCGAAGGCGGCCGCATCGAAGTGGTGCTGCGCGCGCAGGACGGCGAGGTGCAGGTGGCCATCGCCGACACCGGCCCGGGCATCGCGCCCGAGCGTCGCGCGTCGTTGTTCAGTACGCCGCCGGCGCTGGGCAGTGCGCGCCCGGACAGCGGCGGGCTGGGGCTGCTGATCGTGCATCGCATCCTGCAACTGCATCACCGGCAGATCCGCCTGATGGACAGCCGCGAAGGCGCGTTGTTCGTGTTTACGCTGCCCACCACAGCCGGCAAGGCCACCCACCCGTAGAGCGGGGCTCTGCCCCGCTGCTCCCGATCCCGCGGTGAACCTGCCGGGCAGAGCCCGGCGCTACGGAAACGTGCGACCCGCCCACGCGTAGAGCGGGGCTCTGCCCCGCTGCTACCGGATCCCGCGGTGCACCCGCCGGGCAGAGCCCGGCGCTACGCGGCGCGCCATCCTGGCGATGGCACACCGGAACGCGCCCAAAAAAAGACCCGACAGAGGGAGGGTTCTGTCGGGTCTGGGATTGCGTGGGGGGAGGGACCCACGCAAATTCGATGCGGGTGTGGCTCAGCGCTTGGCAGCGCCCGCCTTGGCAGGGGCATCCGCGGACGGACCCCGGACCAGCTCGCTGAACGCCTCGGAGGCTTTCAGCCCCAGGTCAACCACGTCCTGGTGGGCACGGGTCCAACGGGCGAGGTTGTCACGGGCCAGCTGCGCGCCCTTGGGCAACAGCGTGCCGGGTTCCTGTGACTGCGCGATTTCACCGAAGAACCCGCTCGTGGCGGTGATGTTCTTTTCCAGCGTCTTCAACTGCACGCCGAACATGCTTTCGGCATTTTCCAGTGCGAGCCGATTGGCACGCGTGGCCGTGGCGGCCAGCTGGCGGGTGTAGTCGCTGAAGGAATCGGTGAACGCGGACGCCATGGGAGCGGCTCGAGAACGTTGATGCAATGCAGCATACGCCGAAAATATTGCATTGCAACATCTTGTTGCCAGTTATGGTCCGGTTTCAGTTAAACCGGTTTCCAATCAATGGGTTGCGCAGGCTTGCAGGCGATGATGATGGGTCGGGAGCCGACCAACGGTCGGCTCTACCGCGCGCTGCCGGGTCAGCCGCGGTAGCGGCAGCCGGAGGTGCAGGTTTCGTGGACGGTCACTTCGCTCAGCTGCGGCAGGGCCGGCTTGAGTTCGTTCCAGATCCAGATCGCCAGGCGCTCGCTGGTCGGATTCTCCAGGCCCGGGATGTCGTTGAGGTAGTGGTGGTCCAGGCGGTCGTAGATCGGCTGGAAGGCCGCCTTGACGTCGCCGAAGTCCATGATCCAGCCGGTCTGCTCGCCGGGTTCGCCTTCCACTTTCAGTTCCACCCGGAACGAGTGCCCGTGCAGGCGCGCGCACTTGTGGCCCGGCGGCACGTTGGGCAGGCGGTGGGCCGCTTCGAGGGTAAAGACTTTGAAGATTTCCATGCCGCCATTGTAGCGGGCGGCCCATGCCGGCGTGGGGGCGGGACATGGATGCAGGCGAAACAAAATCTATCCATCCGGATGAAGAGATGGTAGTTTCTCTTATATCCGTATGAAGAGATGTTATTGGCCGGTTCATGGCCAGGCATGGACTACTGCGGAACTTGTCGTCCACCACCCCACTGAAGTTCATGCCCAAGCACACCCTTCTTGTAGCAGCGTTGTCTGCTGCTCTGGCCACGCCTTTGCCTGCGTTTGCCGATACCGCCACCGATGCCACCGCTGCCGGCGACAGCAAGACCCTTGCCGCCGTGCGCGTCACCGGCTCCAACATCAAGCGCACCGACACCGAGTCGGCCAACCCGGTCCAGGTGATCGACCGCCAGCAGCTGGAGGAGACCGGCAAGGCCACCGTCGCCGACCTGCTGCGCTCGATCTCCGCCAACACCGGCAACGCCAACAACGAGACCACCAACAACGGCTGGGCGTCCGGCTCGGCCGGCATCGGCCTGCGCGGCCTGTCGCAGAAGAACACGCTGGTGCTGCTCAACGGCCGCCGCCTGGCCAACTACGGCTTCCCGGCTGGCGGCCTGTCGGACACCTTCGTCAACCTCAACGCGCTGCCGCTGGTGGCCGTGGAACGCATCGAGGTGCTCAAGGACGGCGCCTCGGCGGTGTACGGGTCGGACGCCGTGGCCGGCGTGGTCAACATCATTACCCGGCAGAATTTCCAGGGCGCCGAACTGGGCGGCAGCCTGGGCACCGCCGACCAGGGCGGACTGGACGAGCAGAACCTGAAGTTCATCGGCGGCATCGGTGACCTGGACGCCGACGGCTACAACATCCTGGTCAGCCTGGAAGGCTACAACCGCGAACGCCTGGACCAGGACCAGCGCGACCTCACCAAGTCGGGCATCTACACCGACAAGCCCGGTGGCCGCTGGAACGGCTGGTCGGCCAAGGGCGCGCGCTATCTGGTCAACGGCACCTCGGTGCCGATGCTCGACGCCAGCGGTAACTGCCCGCAGGGCACCACGCTGGTGGCCAGCGCGCCGATCGACGGCCTGGCCGGCAACACCTGCGGTTTCAACCAGGCGCCGTACACCACGCTGATCCCGTCGACCAAACGCTACCAGGCCTACGTCAACGGCACCTTCCGGGTGAACGACAACGTCGAAGCCTTCGGCGAGGTGCTCTACAGCGACATCAAGGGCGTGTCCTGGTTCGGCAGCAGCCCGTTCTTCACCCTGGAAAGCGGCCGCTTCGCGCTCAACGCCGATACCGGCCTGGCCGAGCCGGTGTCGTCCAACCTGCCGGCGAGCAGCCCGTACAACCCGTACGGCCGCGCGGTGCCGATCGAGTACACCTTCTTCAACCTCGGCCCGACCATCAAGACCAACCGTTCGCAGGCCTACCGCGGCCTGGTCGGGCTGCGCGGCAGCCTGCAGAACTGGGACTGGGAAGTGGGCGCGTTCGGCGCACGCAGCAGCGAGCGCGAGACCGTGTCCGGCGGCTTCGCCAACCGTTACGCGCTGGCCGATGCGCTGGCCAGCGGCAGCTACAACCTGCTCAACCCGTCGGCCACCGCGCCGGAGGTGCTCAACGCGATCAACATCAGCACGCTGCGCCCGGCCGAGTCGGTGCTGCAAGGCGTGGACGCGAAGATTTCCGGCGCGCTGGGCCACACCTGGGCCGGTGAGATCGGCTTCGCCGCCGGTGCCGAATGGCGCCGCGAGAAGCTCGACTCCAACAACCCGTGGCAGATCGATGCCGGCCTGCAGATCCGCCCGGCCATCGCCGAAGTGCACGGCGAGCGCAAGGTCACCGCCGCCTATGCCGAAGTGAACGTGCCGCTGGCCGAGCGCCTGGAGCTGCAGGCGGCCGCACGCGCCGACCACTACAGCGACTTCGGCGATGCGTTCTCGCCCAAGCTCAGCCTGCGCTGGCAGCCGTGGGACATCCTGCTGGTGCGTGCGGCCGCCTCCAAGGGCTTCCGCGCGCCGTCGCTGTCGGAGAACTCCAACAGCACCAGCATCGCCTACGGCAGCGTGATCGACCCGCGTGATCCGGACGTGCCGGGCTCGCGCCAGAACCCGACCTTCTTCACCGTGGGCAACAATGACCTCAAGCCCGAGCGCACCAAGAGCTTCAACGCCGGCATCGTGCTCTCGCCGTGGTCCAACACCAGCCTGAGCGTGGACTACTACCGCATCGAGCTGGAGAACCTGGTCGGGACCAACAACACCCAGACCCTGGTCACCGACGATGTACCCGGTGCGGTGCTGCGCGACGACCGCGGCAAGCTGCTGGCGGTCTACAACCGCTACCAGAACCTGAGCGAGCTGAAGACCTCCGGCTTCGACGTGGAATTGCGCCAGCGCTTCCCGACTGCGCGCGCCGGTGACTTCGCGCTCAGCAGCGCCTTCACCCACGTGCGCAATTACAGCCGCCCCACGGTGGTCGGTGGCCCGCTGGTGGACTACGCCGGCAGCAACCTCGGTGCGACCCTGCCCAAGAACAAGGCGACCACCACCTTGGACTGGAGCTACGGCGACTTCCGCACCGCGCTGACCTGGTACTACACCAGCGGCTATGACCAGAAAGCCAGCGCAGCGGCCACTGCCGTGCAGGACCGCGTGGATGCCTACAGCCAGTTCGATCTGTACCTGGCCTACACCGGCATCGAGAAGCTGACCGTGTACGCCAAGATCCAGAACCTGGCCGACGAGGAACCGCCGTACGACGCGTCCTTCCCGGGTATCCGCGCGCCGTACGACTTCAGCCAGTACGACCTGCGCGGCCGTTACTTCACGGTGGGCTTCGACTACCGCTTCTGAACCTGCGGGCCGGTCGCCTTCGGGCGCCGGCCCGGCACCTGGCTGCACCGGAGCGTGCGCATTCAACGGGGCCGGCGGAGAGGCCGGCCCGCTTCATGGGGAACTGCTGTGTCTTTGCATCGTGTCGTGTCACGTCCCATCACCTGGCTGGTGGGCGCGTTGTGGTTGCTGGCCGCGCCAGCGTTCGCGCAGAGCGCGTATTTCTTCCCGCAGGGCGGCGAGTTCGACCCGTCCATTCCCACCCCGCAGCAGTTCCTCGGCTACGAGATCGGCAGCCGCTACACGCGGCACGACCAGCTGGTGGCCTACTTCAACGAACTGGCCAGGCACTCGGACAAGATCAAGGTCGAGCAGATCGGCAGCAGTTACGAGGGCCGCCCGCTGGTGATCGCCATGGTGACCTCAGCGCAGAACCAGCAGCAGCTGGAAACGCTGCGCCGCCAGCACGTCACCCTGGCCGATCCGGCCCAGCCGCTGAGCGCGGCCGGCAGCAGCCCGGTGGTGGTGTGGCTGGGCTACAGCGTGCACGGCAATGAAACCTCCAGCGGCGAAGCCGCGCTGCTCACCGCCTACTACCTGGTGGCCAGCCGCAGCGCCGACACCGCGCAGTGGCTGCAGCAGGCAGTGGTGCTGTTCGACCCGGCGCAGAACCCGGACGGGCGCGACCGCGCGGCCAGCTGGCACAACGCCTATGCCTCTTCGCCGGCCTCGGCCGATCCGGCCGACAAGGAACATGTCGAACCGTTCCCGCAGGGCCGTACCAATCATTACTTCACCGACCTCAACCGCGACTGGCTGGCCCTGACCCAGCAGGACACGCGGCCGAAGATCGCTTACTTCCACCGCTGGTATCCCAACGTCCAGATCGATTTCCACGAGATGGGCAAGGACAGCACCTACTACTTCGAACCGTCGCCGGCGAGCATGCACAGCCCGCTGTTGCCGGCCTCGTCGTACGCCTTCAACAAGACGCTGGCCAAGTACCACGCGCAGGCGCTGGATGCGCTGGGTTCGCTGTATTACACGGGCGAGAACTTCGACAACTTCTCGCCGGTGTACGGCTCCACCTATCCGGACTTCCACGGCGCGGTCGGCGTCACTGTGGAACAGGCCAGTTCGCGCGGTCGCGTGCAGGAATCGGTCAACGGCCTGTTGACCTTCCCCTTCACCATCCGCAACCAGGTGGCCACCGGGCTGGGCACCATCCGCGGCGCGGTGACCGAGCGCGATGGCCTGCTCAAACTGCAGAAGGAGTTCTTCCAGTCGGCGCTGAAGCAGGCCGGCCAGCAGCCGGTGAAGGCGTTCGTGTTCGGCGACGCGCACGATCCGGGCCTGACCGCCAAGCTGTTGGACCTGCTGTTGCAGCACCAGATCACGGTGGAGGCCTTGAGCACCGCCGTGACCGTGGAGGGGCAGCGCTTCGAGCCGGGCAGCGCCTACGTGGTGCCCACCGCGCAGCCGCAGTTCCGGCTGGTCCATTCGATCTTCGCCGACACGCCGCCGATCAAGGGTGACGTGTTCTACGGCAGCACCTCCTATGCGATCGCACCGGCCTACGGCGTGGCGTTTGCCGGCAGCCGCAGCCGTATCGGCGGTGGCCAGCGCGTGGCAGCGGTAGCGCCGGCCCAGGGCGGCGTGGTGGGCGGGCAGGCCGGTTACGCCTATGTGCTGGACTGGCGCGACTACAACGCCAGCCGCGCGCTGTACGCACTGCAGGCACGGGGCCTGCTGACCCGGGCCGCGTTCCAGCCGTTCACCGTCGCCACCGCCGATGGCGAGCAGGCGTTCGCACGCGGCAGCGTGGTGATTCCGGTGGCCGGGCAACCGCTGGCCGGCGCGGCGCTGCTGGCGGCGGTCGACGAGGCCGCACGTGCTGCCGGCGTGCGCGTGCAGGCGCTGGCCGGTGGCCAGAGCCGCAGCGGCATCGACCTGGGCAGCGACAGCGTCAAGGCGCTGCGCAAACCGGCCGTGGCGCTGGTGATGGGCGAGGGTGTCAGTGCCACTGAGATCGGCTCGGCCTGGTTCGTGCTCGACCAGCAGGTGCAGCTGCCGGCCAGCAAGCTTGATCCGGCCCAGCTCGGCAAGGTGGAACTGGATCGCTACACCACGATCGTGCTGGCCGGTGGCACCTACACCGGCGTGGACGCGGCAGCGGTGGCCGCACTCAAGCGCTGGATCAACGCGGGCGGGTCGCTGGTGACCTACGGCACCGCCGCGCGCTGGGCGATCGAACAGAAGCTGGCCGATGAAGTGCTGGGCGAAGACGAGAAGGAACCCGACGCAGCGCGGCGTGCCTTCGGCGACCAGCGCGACATTGCAGCAATCGAGCGGGTGAGCGGCAACATCCTCAGTGCGCAGGTGGATACCAGCCATCCGCTGGGCTTCGGCCTGCCGCGCACGCAGCTGGCGATCAACAAGGAAAACGGCATCCGCTTCAAGCCCAGCCGCAATCCGTTCTCCACCGTGGTTCGCGTGGATGAAACGCCGCGCGTCAACGGCTACCTGTCCGAGACCAACCGCAACCGCGTGGCCGGTGCCGCCTGGCTGCTGGTATCGCCGCAGGGGCAGGGCAACGTGGTCCTGTTCGCCGACGACCCGGCACACCGCAAGTACTGGCACGGCACCGAGCGCCTGCTGTTGAACGCCATCTTCTTCGGCAACCAGCTCAACCCGACCAAACAACGCGGCTGACGGTAGAGCCGACCGTTGGTCGGCTGCGACAATGCTTCCCGGGTAGAGCCGACCGTTGGTCGGCTATCGCCATGCCCGAGCGGAGAGCAGCCGACCAACGGTCTCTCTACGCCGCACCCATTCGCTCGAGTCGGCCATCGCAATGCCCCCGAGGTAGAGCCGACCGTTGGTCGGCTATCGCCATGCCCGAACGGAACACAGCCGACCAACGGTCGGCTCTACGCCGCAGGCATCCGGTCGAGTCGGCTATCGCAATGCCCCCGAGGTAGAGCTGACCGTTGGTCGGCTATCGCCATGCCCGAGCGGAGAGCAGCCGACCAACGGTCGGCTCTACCCCGCAGCCATCCGCTCGAGTCGGCTATCGCAACCACCCCGGATTCAATCCAAAAAAAGGGCGACGCATGAAGCGTCGCCCTTTTCTGTCTCAGCGGTCCGCGAACGGATCAGCTGGCGCGAGCGCCACCGCCGCCCTGGCCGCGGCCACCACCGCCGCCATTGCCACCGCCACGGCGCTGGCCCTGCGGCTGGCCGCCACGCGGGGCGCCGCGACCGGCACCATCACGCTGGCCGCCACCGGTCTTCTTCGGACCGGCATGGGCGTGGCGCGGGGCCTCGGCATGCGGACGACGCGCGTGCTTGCGCGGCGAGCGATCGCCACCCGGCAGTTCGGCCTTGCCCGGCGCGCTGTTGCCCCAGCGGATCGGGGTCTGCGGCTCGAAGCCCGGCACGTCGCGGATGTCCATGTCCTTGTCGAGCAGGCGCACGATCTGGCGCAGCAGCTTGGCTTCGTCCTGGGCCACCAGCGAGATCGCCTGGCCGGTCGAGCCGTTACGGCCGGTACGGCCGATGCGATGCACGTAATCCTCGGCCACCATCGGCAGGTCATAGTTGATGACCTTCGGCAGCTCGTTGATGTCGATACCGCGCGCGGCGATGTCGGTGGCCACCAGCACGGTCACGCGGCCGGCCTTGAAGTCGCCCAGCGCACGCAGGCGCTGGCCCTGGCTCTTGTTGCCGTGGATCGCCGCGGTCTTGATGCCCGACTTGTCCAGGAACATGGCCAGCTTGTCGCAGCCGTGCTTGGTACGGCCGAACACCAGGGTCTGCTCACGGCTGTCCTGGGCCAGCAGGTGCAGCAACAACTCGCGCTTGCGCGGGCCATCGACCGGGTGCACGCGGTGGCTGATGTTCTCGGCAACGGTGTTCTTCGGCGTGACCTGGATCTGCTCCGGGTTGCGCATGAACTCCAGCGCCAGCTGCTTGATGCTCTCTTCGAAGGTCGCCGAGAACAGCAGGGTCTGGCGGTTCTGACGCGGCAGCTTGGCGAGGATCTTCTTGATCGACGGCAGGAAGCCCATGTCGAGCATGCGGTCGGCTTCGTCCAGCACCAGGATTTCGATGCCGGAGAGGTCGACGCTGCGACGCTCGATGTGATCGATCAGGCGGCCCGGGCAGGCGACCAGCAGGTCCACGCCACGGCGCAGCACGTCGAACTGGTTGCCCATGCCGACGCCGCCGTAGATGCAGGCGCTCGGAATGCGCAGGTACTTGCTGTAGCCGCGCAGACTGTCATGCACCTGGGTGGCCAGCTCGCGGGTCGGGGTCAGCACCAGTGCACGCGGACGACGCGGGCCATCGACGGCCTGCGGGTTGGTGCCCAGGTGCTGCAGCAGCGGCAGGCCGAACGCGGCGGTCTTGCCGGTACCGGTCTGTGCGCCGGCCAGCAGGTCGCGGCCTTCCAGGGCGAGCGGGATGGCCTGCTCCTGGATCGGGGTGGGGGTTTCGTAGCCCTGCTCGGCCAACGCGCGCAGCAGGAACGGGGCAAGGCCCAAGGATTCAAAAGACATCGGGTGGAAGCTCCAAAGACAAAGTAACGCCAGGCCGAATGGCCGGACGCGAGGCAGATCAAGGTGATCGGCTGACTCGGAGCGTTCCCGTAAACCGCGCTGCGAGAATTGGGTGCAGCCGGCGCGGTGCGCAGACTGGAATGCATGACGAATGGCGTCGGAGTGGGGGCGGGCGACGGATCGATGATCCATATCGCCGGCGATCCCGAAGGGAAACGGACGGCCGCTGCAGACCCGCATAGTCTAGCGGATGTTTGAGATCCATACCAAATTGGCCTGTTCAGGTTGGGAGGGGGGCGGGCTGCGCCCGGGGGCTGCAACGGCCACAGCCACAGCAACGGCAACGGCAACGGCAACGGCAACGGCGCGGGTGTGCGGGGGGAGGCGGGGTGGGTCCGGTTGCAGGGGACGCTGCAAGTACGTCCCTGTAAGCTCGGTCGCGCCATCCATGGCGCTCACGCCCCTGCAACCGGACCCACCCCGCCTCCTCCTGACATGGCGTGGGCGTTGCGTTTGGGGCCGAGGCAGAAGCAGACGCAAAGGCATAGGTAAAGGGATGGGGATGGGGATGGGGATAGGGATAGGGATAGGGATAGAGAGATTCGCGGGGAGAGGCAGGTGGGCGGAGGATGTTGGTTGGGTGGGCGCGTGACGTGCGGTAGGGTGGGATGTCGCGTTGCAGCTTGGTGGTGCGACAATTTTGGTTACACTCGAAACCTATTTTTCGCGATCCCGGATACCCACCCATGAAGCTTGGTTCTTTGAAGGAAGGCGGCCGCGACGGCACCCTGATCGTGGTCTCGCGCGACCTGCGCCACGGCGCGCGCGCCACCGGCATCGCCGCCACCCTGCAGCAGGCGCTGGAAGACTGGAGCCACCTGGCGCCGCGCCTGAACGCGTTGTACGAGTCGCTCAACGACGGCAGCGCCGACGGCGTCTTCGACATCGACCTGCAGGCACTGGCCGCGCCGCTGCCGCGGTCCTACGAGTTCGTGGACGGCAGCGCCTACCTGCCGCACGTCGAGCGCGTCCGCCGCGCCCGCGGTGCCGAGGTGCCGGAGAGCTTCTATACCGACCCGCTGATGTACCAGGCCACCAGCGCCGGCTTCCATGGCCCGCGTGATGCGGTGAAGGTGGTCAGCGAGGAATACGGCATCGACCTGGAAGCGGAGATCGTGGTGATCACCGACGACGTGCCGATGGCTGTCACCGCTGAACAGGCCGCCGGCCATATCCAGCTGGTGGGCCTGGTCAACGATGTGTCGCTGCGCAACCTGATCCCGGGCGAGCTGGCCAAGGGCTTCGGCTTCCTGCAGTCCAAGCCGCGTTCGGCGCTGTCGCCGGTGTTCGTCACCCCCGACGAGCTGGGCGACGCCTGGCAGGACAGCAAGGTGCACCTGCCGCTGCTGACCCACATCAATGGCGCCTGGTTCGGCGCCCCCGAAGCGGGCGTGGACATGCAGTTCAACTTTGCCCAGCTGGTCGCGCACGCCGCCAAGACCCGCCCGCTGGGCGCCGGTGCGATCGTCGGCTCGGGCACCATCGCCAACGAGGACACCAGCAAGGGCGCCTCCTGCTTTGCCGAGCTGCGCACGGTGGAAACCCTGCGCGATGGCAAGCCGAGCACGCCGTTCATGTCCTTCGGCGACGTGGTCCGCATCGAGATGCTGGACGCGGCCGGTGAAAGCATCTTCGGTGCCATCGAGCAGCGCATCGAACAGGCCGCCAAGCCCTGAACGCCACCGCCGCCACCGACGAGAGTGCGATCGAGCTGTTCAGCTACTGGCGGTCCAGCGCGGCCTACCGCGTGCGGATCGGGCTGAACCTCAAGCAGCTGGCGCACCGGATCACCCCGGTGCACCTGGTCCGCGATGGCGGCCAGCAGCACAGCGAGGCCTATGCGGCGCTGAACCCGCAGGAGCTGGTGCCCACGCTGCGTCATGACGGGCAGGTGCTGCACCAGTCGATGGCGATCCTGGAATACCTGGACGAGGTGTTCCCGCTGCCGGCGCTGCTGCCTGACGATGCGCCCGGGCGGGCGCGGGTGCGCGCGCTGGCGCAGCTGGTGGCCTGCGACATCCACCCGCTCAACAACCTGCGGGTGATGCAGTTCTTCAGCGATACCTGGAGCGTGCCGCAGCCCGAGCGCGACGACTGGACCCGGCACTGGATGCGGGTGGGGTTCGAGGCGATGGAGCGGCTGCTGGTCGAATCGGTGGAAACCGGCCGGTTCTGCCACGGCGACAGCCCGACCCTGGCCGACTGCTGCCTGGTGCCGCAGCTCTACAACGCGCGCCGCTTCAACCTGGACCTGGCCGCGTACCCGACCCTGGTCCGGATCGACGCGGCCTGCCTGGCGCTGCCGGCCTTCGACGCGGCCCGCCCGGAAAACCAGATCGACGCAGGGTGAACCGGTCCGCATCGACCGATGGTCGATGCGCCGTATCACCCGCGCATCAGAACCCGTGGGTGATCGCTGCCGGGGCGCTGTTGGCCGAGAAATCCGCGTACGGATCGTGCTCGCCGCTGCCGCCTTCGGACAGGCGGAACTTCAGCGCCAGGCCATCGCGCGAGTCGGCCGCGCGCAGCGCTTCCTCCTGCTCGATGATGCCGTTCTTGGCCATCCGGAACAGGCACTGGTCGAAGCTCTCCATGCCTTCTTCCAGCGAGGCCTCCATCGCCGCCTTGATCTCGTGCACCTGGCCGCGGCGCAGCAGGTCGCGGATCATCGGGGTGTTGATCAACACCTCGGTGGCCGGCAGGCGGCGCCCGTCCTTGCCCTTCACCAGGCGCTGGGACACCACCGCGCGCAGGTTCAGCGACAGGTTCATCAGCACGTTGCGGTGCGCGCTTTCCGGGAAGAAGTTGAGGATGCGCTCGATGGTCTGGTCGGCGTTGTTGGAGTGCAGCGTGGCCAGGCACAGGTGCCCGGTCTCGGCGAAGGCGATGGCCGCCTCCATCGTTTCGGCATCCAGGATTTCGCCGATCAGGATCACGTCCGGCGCTTCACGCATCGCGTTCTTCAGTGCGTTGTGGAAGGCGTGCGTATCCAGCCCCACCTCGCGCTGGTTGACGATGGACATCTTGTGCTTGTGCAGGTACTCGATCGGGTCCTCGATGGTGAGGATGTGACCGGTGGTGGTGCTGTTGCGGTGGTCGATCATCGACGCCAGCGAGGTGGACTTGCCCGAACCGGTCGAGCCCACCACCAGCACCAGCCCGCGCGGGGTCATGATGACGTCCTTGAGCACCTGCGGCAGGTTGAGCTCTTCGATGCTGGGGATCTTGCTGCGGATCGCACGGATCACCATGCCGACCTCGCCGCGCTGCTTGAACACGTTGACGCGGAAACGCCCGGCCTCGGCCAGGGCGATGGCCATGTTCAGCTCCAGCTCGCGCTCGAACTCGGGCACCTGGCCTTCGTCCATCAGCGAGTAGGCGATTTTCTTGACCATGCCCGGGGGCAAGCCGGTGTTCCCCAACGGGTACAGCTTGCCCTCGATCTTGATGTAGACCGGGGCGCCGGTGGTCAAGAACATGTCCGACGCGTTCTTTTCGGTCATCAGCTTCAGGAAATAGCCGATATCCATGCGAAATGTTTCCCCAACAATCGGCCGCGTGCCATTGCAAGCACGCCGCAGGCTTCCGACAATGGCCGCGCTCCTACTTCTGGCGACGGCACCCCCAATGAATAGCTTCGCACAAATACGACGTATCCCGTCGGTGGTCATGATTGTTTGCGTGATGGCGTGCACATTCGCGCTGGCAGGCGCCGCCCAGGCCCAGGACGGCGCCCTGGAACTGATGCAGGCCCGGCAGGCGGTGGACAAGGCCACCCAGGCCGATGCCGACCAGTACGCCCCGGATCTGATCGCCGTGGCCCGCCAAGGCCTGGAACAGGCCCAGCGCGCCGCCGGCGACCGCCGCGAGCGCAAGAACGCCCCGGCCTTGGCCGTGCGCGCCACCGTGGATGCCGACCTGGCCCGCGCCCGCAGCGAAGAAGCCACCGCCACCGCCCAGCTGCAGCTGCGTCGCAATGAAGTGACCCAGCTGCAACGCCAGCTCGCCACCGGAGAGAACCGTTGATGACCGTCGCGCCGAAGAAGTCCCGCACGCTGCGCGCGTCCACCCTGGTGCTGGCCGCCGGCCTGGCCCTGCCGCTGCTGGCCCAGGCCGCCGAAGACCCGGCCGTGGCCCAGCTGACCCAGCGCCTGATGGCCATGCAGGCCAATCCCGACGCCTCGCAGCTGGCCGCCTTCGAACGCCTGCAGGCCCAGCAGGCCGTGGCCGACCTGGCCAAGGCCAAGCGCCGCGACCTGGACCAGGCCCGTTACCTGGCCGAACGCCGGGTCGAGATCGCCGAAACCAGCGTGCGCGCCGCACTGGCCCAGCGCGAGGTGGACCAGCTGGAACGTACCCGCAGCGAACTGCTGATCGAAGCCAGCCGCCGCGACGCCCAGCGCGCCCGGCAGGAAACCGAACGCCTGCGCGTGCAGGCGCAGATCCAGGCCGAGGAAACCGAGCGCCTGCGTCAGTCGGCCGAGCAGGAGGCCCTGGCCCGCCAGGACGCCGAAACGGCGCTGACCAGCGTGGCCGGCAAGCAGACCGCCCGCCTGAGCGCGGCCCAGCAGAGCGCGGCCAAGCTGGCCCGTGAGGAAGCCGAACTGGTCTCGGGCAACAAGCTGCCGGGGTCGAAGTTCGACAGCCGCGGCGAAGTGTTCACCTTCAATGGCGATGCCTTCGCGGCCGGCAAGGGCGGTCTGTCCGGCGGCGCCAAGGGGCAGGCCAAGGCACTGGCCGAGTACCTGAACATCGGCAAGAAGGGCCGGGTCCGGATCGAGGCCTATGACGCTGCGGCCGGGGTGGGCGACCAGCGCGCCCAGGCCCTGCGTGACGCCCTGGTGGCCGCCGGCGTCAGCGCCAGCCGCCTGCAGGTGGCGGGCAAGAAGGCCGCGGCCACCAAGGCGCGTTCGGCCGAGGTCATCATCGCCCCCTGAGCCGGGTCTGCGGGGTCACCGCAGGTCGCCGGCAACGGTCGGTCATGACCGTTGGTCATGACGCAACCTGCTGTTTTTGTTTAATTTTCGTTGAAGTGCGCGTTCAGCCTGAACCCCGGCTGGAGCGGATCGAAAATTTCAGATGAAACGCTTGAAGACCCCATCGGGCAGGCGTAGGGTCAGTTGTCCGGGGCGCCTTCCGCGACCCGGACGATTGGAGGGCCGGGCCGATGAACCGAGGGCACGAACCACAGCAGTCTGCAGTCCGGGCAGTCCCGGTTGCGCATGCGGGTTCGGCCGCGGTCATCGCCAGGTGCTCCACCCAAAAGCAACGCCCCGTGCCGTCAGGCCGGGGCGTTCTTGTTTCTGCCGTACAGCGATAGGAGGTTCATCATGTTTGAAGGTCAGCCCCAGAGCGAGATCGACGCACGCCGCAAGCGTGATCCGGAATTCAAGGCACTTTACGAACGGCACCAGAAGTTGAACAAAAAGTGCATGGATGCCCAACTCGGTGTACTGCCGATAGACGATCTCACCTTGGGCCAGATGAAGCGTGAGAAGCTGCTGGCCAAGCAGAAGCTGGAACGGATGTACGACTCCCCCATGCATTGATGTAAGGTTTTGACCCAACGCCGCGGGCGGCGTCCGTCACCTCGTCGACGGGCGCCGTTCGCGTCGCTCCGCTGTCGCGGCCGGCATCACCCCGCCGCCTACAGCCCGGCATCGGCCTTTGATCGCCACAACCTGACTTTCCGCGTCAACCGTCGGATAATCACCGGTCCGGCCGCATTGCGGCGCGAACGATGTGATCCGATGGCAATCCACTCCTCCGTACTCGACCTCATTGGGCACACCCCGATCGTCAAGGCCCAGCGCCTGGACACCGGTGTCTGCGAGCTCTACCTGAAGCTGGAGAGCGCCAATCCCGGAGGATCGATCAAGGACCGCATCGGCCTGTCGATGATCGAGGCCGCTGAAAAGCGCGGCGAGCTCACCCCGGGCGCGACCCTGGTCGAGGGCACCGCCGGCAACACCGGCCTGGGCCTGGCCCTGGTAGCCCAGCAGAAGGGCTACAAGCTGATCCTGGTCGTGCCCGACAAGATGAGCCGCGAGAAGATCTTCAACCTGAAGGCGATGGGCGCCGAAGTGCGCCTGACCCGTTCGGACGTGGCCAAGGGCCACCCGGAGTACTACCAGGACATGGCCAAGCGCGTGGCCGAGGAAACCCCCGGCGCGTACTTCATCAACCAGTTCGGCAACCCGGACAACCCGGCCGCCCATGAGTTCGGCACCGGCCCGGAGATCCTGGAACAGATGGACGGCGACCTGGACGCGATCGTGTTCGGCTGCGGCAGCTCGGGCACCATGACCGGCCTGTCCCGCGCCTTCGCCAGCGCCTCGCCGAAGACCGAGCTGGTCCTGGCCGACCCGGTCGGCTCGATCCTGGCCGAGTACATCAACGACGGCGTGCTCAACGACAAGTCGGGCAGCTGGCTGGTGGAAGGCATCGGCGAAGACTTCCTGCCCTCCATTGCCGATTTCAGCCGCGTCACCAAGGCCTATGCCATCACCGACGCGGAAAGCTTCCACACCGCGCGCGAGCTGCTGGGCAAGGAAGGCATCCTCGGCGGGTCCTCCACCGGCACCCTGCTGGCGGCGGCGCTGAAGTACTGCAAGGAGCAGACCACCCCGAAGAAGGTGCTGGTGCTGGTCTGCGACACCGGCAACAAATACCTGTCCAAGATGTACAACGACTACTGGATGCTGGACAACGGCTTCCTGGAGCGCCCGCAGAGCGGCGACCTGCGCGACCTGATCCTGCGCCCGTACGGCCAGCGCGACACTGTCGTGATCGGCCCGAACGACCTGCTCACCACCGCCTACCAGCGCATGAAGCTGTACGACGTGTCGCAGCTGCCGGTGATGGACGGCGACCAGCTGGTCGGCATCGTCGACGAAAGCGACGTGCTGCTGCATGTGTATGGCGACGAAGCGCGCTTCCGCGACCCGGTGGCCACGGCCATGGTCAGCAAGCTGGACCGGCTGGATGTGAAGTCCCCGATCGAGGCGCTGCTGCCGGTGTTCGACCGGGGCCAGGTGGCCATCGTCATGGACGGCGGCACCTTCCTGGGCCTGATCACCCGCATCGACCTGCTGAACTACCTGCGCCGCCGCGTTCAGTAAGCGCCTGGCCCCGGCCGCCGCTGCTCTGAATCTGCGTTTATCCGCGTCAACGGCCGATTAAGCCGCCGCTGATAGACTTCCGCTCCTTTTGCGGGAGCCCCCACCGGGGCTCTCCTTGCTGGGAAACAACATGTCCGACCACGCTTCCTCCGGGCACGGCAACCGTGCGCTTGCCCTGGCTACCCTGGCCATCCACGGCGGACAGTCGCCGGATCCGAGCACCGGCGCAGTGATGCCGCCGATCTACGCGACCTCCACCTACGCCCAGTCCAGCCCCGGTGAACACCAGGGCTTCGAGTACTCGCGTACCCACAACCCGACCCGCTTCGCCTACGAGCGCTGCGTGGCCTCCCTGGAAGGCGGCAGCCGCGGCTTCGCGTTCGCCTCGGGCATGGCCGCCAGCTCCACCGTGATGGAGCTGCTGGACGCCGGCAGCCACGTCGTGGCGATGGATGACATCTACGGCGGCACCTTCCGCCTGTTCGAGCGCGTGCGGAAGCGCACCGCCAACCTGCAGTTCAGCTTCGTCGACCTGACCGACCTGGCCGCGTTCGAAGCCTCGATCACCCCGCAGACCAAGATGGTGTGGATCGAAACCCCGACCAACCCGATGCTGAAGATCGTGGACATCGCCGCGGTGAGTGCCATCGCCAAGCGCCACGGCCTGGTCGTGGTGGTGGACAACACCTTCGCCTCGCCGATGCTGCAGCGCCCGCTGGAACTGGGCGCGGACCTGGTCCTGCACTCGGCCACCAAGTACCTCAACGGGCACTCGGACATGGTCGGCGGCATGGTGGTGGTGGGCGACAACGCCGAGCTGGCCGAACAGATGGCCTTCCTGCAGAACTCCATCGGGGGCGTGCAGGGCCCGTTCGACAGCTTCCTGGCCCTGCGTGGCCTGAAGACGCTGCCGCTGCGCATGAAGGCCCATTGCGCCAACGCGCTGGCCCTGGCCCAGTGGCTGGAGACCCACCCGGCGGTAGAGAAAGTGATCTACCCCGGCCTGACCTCGCACCCGCAGCATGAACTGGCCACGCGCCAGATGAACGGCTACGGCGGCATTGTCTCGATCGTCCTCAAGGGCGGTTTCGAGGCGGCAAAGCGCTTCTGCGAGAAGACCGAGCTGTTCACCCTGGCCGAGTCGCTCGGCGGCGTGGAAAGCCTGGTCAACCACCCGGCGGTGATGACCCATGCCTCGATCCCGGTGGAACGCCGCGCCCAGCTGGGCATCAGCGATGCGCTGGTGCGGCTGAGCGTGGGCGTGGAAGAGCTGGGGGATCTGCAGGTGGATCTGGAAGGTGCGCTTTCGTGAGCACGCCGCGCCCCTGGCCTGCCTCCGGATCGCCGTGATGGCGGCACCTGTGCCGACAGGCAGTCGCTGGTTGCGGCTGTCGGCATGGCTGCGCAGCCAGGGTCTGGTGCGGGCCTTGTATCGCCCGCTGCCGCGGGCGTGGCGCGAAAAGGTGTCCTCGGCGATGGCCGGCAGCGTGGTGGAGCAATTGCGCTTCGTCCGCACGCCGGCCTGGTCGCAGCCCATCCAGCGGCCGGCCGCGCCGACGGTTCGTCCATCGGAACCCGGTGCGCCCGGGTTGAACGTGTTCGGCCATTTTTCGGGCGAGTTCGGTCTGGCCGAAGTGGCGCGTGCGTATGCGCGCGCCCTGGCAGGCAGCGGCGTGCCCGTCGCACTGGTGGACATCGGTGCCCCGGGCAACGGCGCCGATCCACATTTGGCCCGCTACCACGACGCGTCTGCCCCGCACGCCGTCAACCTGGTCTGTACCAATCCGGATGATTTTTCCGAGGTGCTCGACCGCATCGGTCCCGCGCGCCTGCAGGGCAAGCCGCTGCTGGCCAGCTGGTTCTGGGAGCTGGAGGCGATTCCCGAGGCATGGCAGCCGGATATCGCGCGCGTGGATGGCATCGTCGTGGCGACGCAGTTCATCCAGGATGCCTTTGCCCGCGCGTGCAGTACGCCGTTGTTCCACGTACCGGTACCGATGCACGCAGCGGTGGATAGCGGCCTGCAACGCAGCGATTTTGGACTGGAAGAGGCGTCTTTCCTGTTCCTGTACAGTTTCGACTTCAATTCGTGGATGCAGCGCAAGAATCCCGGTGCGGTGATTGCGGCCTTCCGCGCGGCGTTTCCGCCCGCCGATCGTTCGGTGCGCCTGCTGCTCAAGACCAGCCACGGGCACCGCCATCCGGAGCACCTGCAGACGCTGCTGTCCCTTGCCGGCGCCGACGACCGCGTGCAGGTGCGTGACGACCTGATCGCCCCTGCGCATGTGGCCGCGCTGCAGCGGTGCTGCGACGCCTTTGTGTCCCTGCATCGCAGCGAAGGACTGGGGCTGGGGATGGCCGAATGCATGGCCATCGGCAAGCCGGTGATCGCCACGGCGTGGTCGGGCAACCTGGACTTCATGACGGCGCATAACAGCCTGCTGGTTGATGCGCAGCTGGTGCCGGTGCAGCCTGGCGACTACCCGGGTGATCCCCGTGCGCGCTGGGCCGACGCCGATATCGACCAGGCCGCCCTTGCCATGCGCCGCGTGCGCGGTGAGCCGGCCCTGGCCGGGGCGCTGGGCGCGCAGGCACGTACGGATATCCATCAGACCTTGTCATCGGCTGCGTGCGCATCGGGCCTGCGCAGCGCCATCACCCACCTGCTTGAACGCATTTCCTTGCCGGGCGACCGGCATTCCCAACAAAGGGTGTCATGAAAGAACTTCTACGTGCGGTGTGGGCTTACCGCCACTTCATCCTCTCATCGATCAAGAACGACCTGCGGTCGCGCTTCATCCGAAGCAAACTGGGCGGGTTGTGGATGATCATCCATCCACTGGCCCAGGTGCTTATTTTTGCGCTGATCCTGTCCGAAGTGCTGGCTGCCAAGCTGCCCGGCATCGACAACAAGTATGCGTACGCGATCTTCCTGATGGCCGGGCAGCTGTGCTGGACGCTGTTCTCTGAAACGCTGCAGAAGTGCACCAATCTATTCATCGATAATGGCAACCTGATGAAGAAGATGGCGTTCCCGCGGCTGTGCCTGCCGTTGATCGCGGCCGGCCAGATGCTGGTCACCAACGTGCTGCTGATGGTGGCCATCTTCGGGGTCTTCGCCGCGTTGGGCCATCTGCCGGACGCGCAGGCCCTGTGGCTGCCGCCGCTGATGCTGCTGACGCTGCTGCTGTCCATGTCGGTGGGCATCCTGCTTGGCTCGCTCAATGTGTTCATGCGCGACATCGGGCAGGTGGTGCCGGTGGTCCTGCAGGCGCTGTTCTGGCTCACCCCGGTGGTCTACAGCATCAACATCCTGCCCGAGCGCGTGCAGCAGTTCTTCAAGCTCAATCCGTTGTACCCGCTGGTGGCCAGCTATCAGAACGTGCTTGTGTTCGGCAAGCCGCCAATGCTGCGCGAGCTGGCGGTGCTGACCGTCTTTACCCTGGCCGCTGCGTTGGTGGCGATGATCGTGTTCCGGCGGGCCTCGCCTGAAATGGTGGATGCACTATGAGCGGCGAACTGACACTTTCCGGCGTTGGCAAGTCCTACCGGACCTGGGGCAGCGAATGGAAGCGGGTGGCCTCCTGGTTTGGCATTCCCGCCCGTCCCACCGATGAGCACTGGGTGCTCCAGGACATCGACCTGCACGTCGGGCCGGGCGAGGCCATTGGCCTCATCGGTCAGAACGGCGCAGGAAAGAGCACCCTGCTCAAGATCGTGACAGGCACCGTGCGGCCCACCGTCGGCCAGGTGGGCCGGCGCGGGCGCATTGCCGCCATCCTTGAACTGGGCATGGGCTTCAACCCCGAGCTGACCGGTCGCCAGAACGCCACCCATGCCGCTGGCTTGATGGGCTACGAGATAAGCCAGGTGCTGGAGGCGATGCCGGCGATCGAAGCGTTTGCCGAGATCGGCGACTACTTCGACCAGCCCGTCCGCACCTACTCCAGCGGCATGCAGATGCGCGTGGCCTTCAGCGTCGCCACCGCCTTCAAGCCGGACATCCTCATCGTCGACGAAGCGTTGTCGGTGGGCGACTCCTATTTCCAGCACAAGAGCTTCGACCGCATCCGGGCCTTCCGCGAGCAGGGCACGTCGATCCTGTTCGTCTCCCACGGCATGTCCGAAGTGAAGACGCTGTGCGATCGCGTGATCCTGCTCGACGCTGGCCGCGTGCTCAAGGATGGGTCGCCGGACGAAGTGGTGGACTACTACAACGCGCTGGTGGCGAAGAAGGAAAATGCCTCGCTCAACATCGAGCAGCATCGCGAAGCGGATGGCTGGATGCTGACGCGCAGTGGCACGCGCGAAGTGACCTGCAATTCACTGGCACTGCTGGATGCGCAGGGCAACCCGATCCAGGTCGCCACGGTGGGGCAGAAGGTGGAGCTTCGCCTGGTTGCCGGCGTGCACGCGCCGGTGGACCGGCTGGTGCTGGGCTACATGGTCCGCGACAAGTATGGGCACGTGGTCTGGGGCACCAATACCTGGCATACCAAACAGGTGGAGCATGGGCTGGCTGCCGGCGAGACGGTGGTGTTCTCGCTTCCGTTCACCTGCACGCTCGGCCCGGGGTCCTATTCGGTCTCGCCGGCGCTGGTGAGCGGGGACAACCATCTTGAGAACAATTACGAATGGGTCGACAACCTGCTGGTTTTCGACGTGGTGAATGTGGATCGGGACGTGTTCATCGGTACGACGTGGCTTGATGGCGATTTCGTCATCGAACGGGGTACCGCCCAGCATGTGCCTGCGAAGGGGGGCATCGCATGAAGGACGGCATCATTTCCTATGCGCAGAATTTCGAGGATGTGATCCTCTGGCGCGCACTGGGTCACGTGCCGGCAGGCAACTACGTGGACGTCGGTGCGCAGAGCGCCTACGAGGACTCGGTCAGCCGCGCCTTCCATGAGCAGGGCTGGAAGGGCGTGCACGTGGAGCCCATGCCGTTCTATGCGGACCAGCTTCGCAAGGAGCGGCCGGGTGACGTGGTGATGCAGGTGATGGTCGGTGCCGAAGAAGGGATCGGTGCCCTGTTTGCGATGTCCGGCACCGGCTTGAGCACCTCGCGCGAAGACCTTGCCGAGGGCTACGAGCGCGACGGCCGGGACGTCACCCGCGTCGTGGTGCCGGTGGTCACGCTCGATCAGGTCCTGGCGATCGTCGAAGGCGATGTCCACTGGTTGAAGATCGACGTCGAAGGTGCCGAAAAGCAGGTCCTGGAGGGCTGGCATGGCCCCTTGCGCCCGTGGGTGCTGGTGATCGAAAGCACGCGCCCCATGAGCCAGGAACAGAACTACGAGGAGTGGGACGCGCTGGTGGTCGAGAAGGGCTACCTGTTCGTGTATTTCGACGGCCTCAACCGCTTCTACGTCAGTGACGCCCACCCGGAGCTGGCCGATGCCTTCCACGTCGGGCCGAACGTATTCGACCGCTTCCAACTGGCCGGCACCGCCACATCCACCTTCGCCGCCAAGTTGAACCTCGATGCCGCCGTCGCCCACGGCGAAGCGGCACGCAGGGGAGAAGACCTGGCGCGGATATCCGCCGAGCTGGCGCAGACCAAGGACGTGTTGTCGAGCACCCAACAGGCCAATACGGAGTTCGAGCTGCGCATGCTGCAGCAGCGGCTGGACGCCAGCGAGCGGCAGAAGGCGCTGCTGGCAGACCAGGCATGGGCCATGAGCCATGCGGGTCGCCTGCAGGACGAGTTGATGCAGACCAAGGCCGCCGCGGCCGAGGCAGTGGCGGCGGCCATCGCACAGGTCTCCGACGAGCGCGACCTCGCGCTGTCCCAGGTGGCCAAGCTGCATGGCGATCTCACGATCATCCATAACAGCACCTCGTGGATCGTCACGGCGCCCCTGCGGGTGTTGTCGCGCGTGCTGCGCGCCGTCGCCAAGGCGCCGGTCAGCCTGGCGCGGCACGGGGTGCAGGCGTTCAAGCCGGCAGTGAAGCGGGTCGTCTTCGGCGTCCTTCGCCGTGCGTCGCGCTCGCCGAGGCTCCGGCGTACGGCGGGCAACGTCCTGGCGTCGATGCCGGCGCTGGATGCGCGCCTTCGCGCCTGGCATGGTGCCGCCCTGGGCAGACCGACGGTGATTCACCCGGGCCCGCAGGCGATCACGGCGGTGGATTCAACGGCCCTCCGGCAACTGCTCGCTGAGCCGTTGCCGGCGGATGTTTCGGCCCAGGCAAGGCAGCGTTTGCTGCGCCTGCGCCATGCAGTGGTAGGAGCGAAGGCCTAAGTGCGCATCGTAATCGACCTTCAGGGGGCGCAGTCCGGCAGCCGCTTCCGTGGTATCGGCCGCTATTCGTTGTCGCTGGCGCTGGCCATGGTGCGCAATGCGGGCAGCCATGAGATCCATGTCGTGCTCAATGGCCGCTTCGAGGACAGCATCGAGCCCATCATCAAGGCGTTCGGTGACACGCTTCCGGCGGACCGCTTCCACATCTGGCTGCCTGTGCGCACGGCCGGACTGGTCGGTGACGATGGGGTGGATGATCGCCTGCGTGAAGCCTTCCTGCAGGCGTTGAAGCCGGACATCGTGCATGTGTCCAGTCTGTTTGAAGGGCTGGGCGAGCCTGCCATCACCAGCATCGGCGTTGGCAGTACCCCGATGCGCACCGCGGTGACCCTGTTCGATCTGATTCCGCTGATCTACCGCAAGCGTTACCTGGACAACCCGGTGATGGCGCGCTGGTATCACGGCAAGATCGCGCAGATGCGGCGGGCCGACCTGCTGCTGGGCATCTCCGCATCGGCCGCGCAGGAGGCAGTGGACCATCTCGGCTTCGATGCCGACGGCGTGGTCAATATTTCTTCCGCCATCGACGAGGGCTTCCAGCGCCTGGGTGCCGATGCCCTGGACGAGGCGGCTGTCCGTGGCAGGTACGCGCTGACGCGTCCCTTTGTGATGTACACCGGCGGCATCGACCATCGCAAGAACATTGAAGGGCTGATCCGCGCTTATGCGAAGTTGCCCAAGAACGTGCGATCGGCGCATCAGCTGGCCATCGTGTGCTCCGTGCACGAAGAGCCGCGACGCCTGCTGACCGCCCTCATGCGCGACTGTGGATTGCGCGAGGACGAAGTGGTGCTCACCGGATTCGTGCCGGAAGAGGACCTGGTGGCGCTGTACAACATCGCGCGGCTGTTCGTGTTCCCGTCCTGGCATGAAGGATTCGGCCTGCCCGCGCTGGAGGCGATGCAGTGTGGTGCGCCGGTGATCGGTGCGGCCACGTCCAGCCTGCCGGAGGTCATCGGCCTGGAAGAGGCCCTGTTCGACCCCTATGACGATCTGGCCATCATGCAGAAGATGGCGCAGGGCCTGACCGACGAGGCCTTCCGCGCGCGGCTGCTTGCGCACGCGCCGGTGCAGGCGCTGAAGTTCTCCTGGGATGCCAGCGCCATCAAGGCCATCGCGGCCATGGAGGCATGCTGTGAGCGTCCGCTTGCGGCCCCGCGCCCGCGCCTGGCCTACGTTTCGCCGATGCCGCCGGAGCGCAGCGGGATCGCCGACTACAGTGCCGAGCTGGTGCCCGAGCTGGCGCGCTTCTATGAGATCGATGTGATCCTCACCCAGCCCGGCATCGACGACCATGCCGTGGAGGGCACGGCGCGGGTGCGTGATCTGGCGTGGTTCCAGGCGCACGGCGCCGGCTACGACCGGGTGATCTACCATTTCGGCAACTCGATGTATCACGCCCACATGGTGGAAATGCTGGAGCGGGTGCCGGGCGTGGTGGTGTTGCACGATTTCTTCCTCAGTGGCCTGTTCGCCTACCGCGAACTGGCCATGGGGATGCGTGGCACGTGGAACGAGGCGTTGTACCGCTCGCATGGTTACGTGCCCATGCCGGCCAAGGCCGACCGCCAGCACGAACAGCTCATGCAGGACTATCCGTGCAATTTCACGGTGCTGTCTGCTGCGCAGGGCGTGGTTGTCCATTCCGCCGTTTCGCGGCGGATGGCCCAGCAGTACTACCCGTGCGGCGATACGGCGTCGTGGCGTGAGGTTCCCCTCATGCGTGCGCCGGCGTTCCCCGGGACGGCCGAGCGCCGTGCTGCACGCGCAGCGCTGGGCCTGCCTGAGAACGCCTTCGTGGTCTGCAGCTTCGGCTTCATGGCGCCATCCAAGCAGAACGCACGCCTTGTCGACGCGTGGCTGGCGTCACCGTTGGCCAAGGACGAGCGGTGCCACCTGGTCTTCGTCGGCCAGGCCGATCCGAACGACTACGGCCATGCGCTCGAGCGCAGCATCCAGTCCAGTCCGGCAGGCAAGCGTATCCACATCACCGGGTTCGCCGAGCGGGACGATTTCCGCCGCTACCTGATGGCCGGCGACGTTGCCGTGCAGCTGCGGACCTTCTCGCGCGGCGAGACGTCGGCTGCGGTCCTGGACGCGATGAACCATGGGCTGGCCACGGTGGTGAATGCCAACGGCGCCATGGCCGACCTGCCGGACCATGTCGTCATCAAGTTGCCCGATGCGTTCGACGATGCGTCGCTGCAGGATGCACTGGTCACGCTCTACCGCGATGACGCGCTGCGCGCGCGCCTGTCCGCCGACGCCCGGGCGTTCATGCTCGACGTCCACGGGCCGCGTCGATGCGCAGAGGCGTACCACCAGGCCATCGAAGCGTTCCATGCCGCTGCCGAGGCGTCACCGCAGGCGTTGGTTACCTCGCTCGGTCGTTACCTGGCCCACGGCGGCGGGATGGTGGATGAAGCCGCGCTTGGCCAGGCCATGGCCTGGAGTTTCCCGGCGGCGTCGACCTGCCCCCAGGCATTGGTGGATATCGATGCGCTGAGTGCGGCCGGCAACGAGAACGCGCTGGAGCGACTGCGCGTGCTGCTGCTGGCGCCGCCGCCAGGCTGGCGGATCGAGCCGGTGACCTGCCGCGGTGACGGCGTCTACCACTACGCGCGCAAGGCAACGCTGGCGTTGCTGGGCTGTCCTGACGACATGCTGGCCGATGATCCCGTGGATGCAGCACCGGGTGACCTGCTGCTCGGCATGCCCGGCGCGCAGGCGGTGGACAGCGTGGCGCGCCGGCATCTGCGCTGGACCGGCGTGCAGGAGGCGAACTGGGATGACTGGGCACCGAGGATGCACGCTGGATAACGTGCTCGACCACCGTATCGCGACGGCAACCGGGCCGGCGCTGCTACAGCGGACACTGGCAGGGCGGGCCGGTGCTGCAGGCTGTGATGGGCGTGTCGCGGGGAATGTGAAGACCCGTGGCAGAATATCCCGCTTCAGCCTACTGCCAGGCTCGCTGGGGGTCCGGGCGCGCGGCTTCGCTGCGCAGCCACCCGGCGCGTAGAGAACGTCGCTCCCGTTTGCTGCCGGATCTGCAGCAGGGACCGACCTGCCAAAACCGTATCAATCATTGAAGAAGAAAACACATCATGAAGAAGGCAATCATCACGGGTATCACGGGTCAGGACGGTGCTTACCTGACCGAACTGCTGCTTGAGAAGGGCTACGAGGTCCATGGCACGTACCGTCGCACCAGCTCGGTGAACTTCTGGCGCCTGGACGAAGTGGGCGTGCTCAACCACCCGAACCTGCATCTGGTCGAGTACGACCTCACCGACCTGGGCACCACCATCTCGATGGTGCAGAAGATCCAGCCGGACGAGATCTACAACCTGGCCGCGCAGAGCTTCGTGGGCGTGAGCTTCGAACAGCCCACCACCACCGCACAGATCACCGGCGTGGGCGCGCTCCACCTGCTGGAAGCGATCCGCCTGATCAATCCGAAGATCCGCTTCTACCAGGCGTCGACCTCGGAAATGTTCGGCAAGGTGCAGGCCATCCCGCAGATCGAAGAGACGCCGTTCTACCCGCGCAGCCCGTATGGCGTGGCCAAGCTCTACGCGCACTGGATCACGGTGAACTACCGCGAAAGCTACGACATCTTCGGTTCCAGCGGCATCCTGTTCAACCACGAAAGCCCGCTGCGCGGCCGTGAGTTCGTGACCCGCAAGATCACCGACTCGGTGGCCAAGATCAAGCTCGGCCAGCTGGACTGCCTGGAGCTGGGCAACCTGGATGCCAAGCGCGACTGGGGCTTTGCCAAGGAATACGTGGAAGGCATGTGGCGCATGCTGCAGGTCGACCAGCCCGATACCTTCGTGCTGGCAACCAACCGCACCGAGACCGTGCGCGACTTCGTGCAGATGGCCTTCAAGGGCGCGGGCATCGACGTCGAGTTCCGTGGCAAGGACCAGGACGAAACCGCGGTCGATACGGCCACCGGAAAGACGGTGATGCGCATCAATGCGAAGTTCCACCGCCCGGCCGAAGTCGACCTGCTGATCGGCAACCCGGAGAAGGCCGCGCGCGTGCTGGGCTGGAAGCCGACGACCACCCTGGAACAGCTGTGCCAGATGATGGTTGAGGCGGACCTGAAGAGGAACGAACGTGGTTTCTCCTTCTGAGATCCCCGGTAAGCGTGTCCTGATCACAGGGGCGTCCGGCTTCACCGGACGCTACGTGATCGAGCGGCTGCAGGCCGATGGGTACGAGGTGGTGACCCTGGGGTCGCACGCGGGCCCGTCGGGCACCGCGTCGGTGGACCTGCTCGATCGCGCAGCGCTGCAGGCCGCCCTTGAGGCGCTGCAGCCGGCCTATGTCATCCACCTGGCGGCGATCTCATTTGTCGCCCATGGGGATGCCGATGAAATCTACCGGGTCAACATCGTAGGCACGCGCAACCTGCTCGAGGCCCTTGCCGGGTTGTCGACGCTGCCGGCGCATGTACTGCTGGCCAGCAGCGCGAACGTGTATGGCAACGTGGGCGGTGTGCTCGGCGAAGACGCGCCGTTGTCGCCGCAGAATGACTATGCCGTCAGCAAGATGGCCATGGAGGCGATGGCGTCGCTGTGGAAGGACCGGTTGCCGATCACCGTGGTCAGGCCGTTCAACTACACCGGGGTAGGGCAGTCCGAACGGTTCCTGATTCCCAAGATCGTGGGGCATTTCAAGCGTCGCGCGCCGGTGATCGAGCTGGGCAACATCGACGTGTCGCGCGATTTCTACGATGTGCGCTGGGTTGCCGAGTTGTACGCGCGGTTGCTCGCCACGCCGGGCGTTGGCGAGGTGTACAACATCTGCTCCGGCGTGGAGTGGTCGCTGCAGCAGGTGATCGACACGCTCAACGCACTCGCCGGCTACACCATCGAGGTGCGGGTGAACCCCGCCTTTGTGCGCGGCAACGAAGTCAAATCGCTGCGCGGCTCCAACGACAAGGTGTTGGCCAAGGTCGGTGAGATGCCCGCGTTCGACTTCGCCTCCACCCTGTCCTGGATGTACGGAAGCACCCCGTGAGCCAATCTCCATTGAACGTTGCCCCCGCCCAACAACGCGGTTGGCCGGACGCCCTCCTGCGGGCTGGGCAGTTCCTGTGCGATGACCGCCGCCGCACCCTGCTGGCGGCCTTCCTGCTGGCGATCAATTTCGTCCTGCTGGTGGTGTTTCTCTTCGTCAGCTACAAGGGCATCTTCCACTCCGATTCGGCGGTCCGCGTACTGCTGGCGCAGGAGATGCACGACACCGGCCGGTTCTTCCCGGCGGGCTGGAACTACGTCAACAAGGATCTGATGATCCTGTTCGCCCAGCTCGGCGTGTGGCCGCTTCAGTTCTTCTACGAAGGCAGTTACACGCTTTATGCGGTGACCGGCGTTGCAGTGGCCGTGCTGATCCTGGGCAGTGTCTGGTGGTTTACCGGGCTGCTCGGGGGCAGTACCTGGCAACGTGTGCTGGCGTTGGCCGTGCTGGCCGGCGGCGTCTCGGCGGGCATCGAGGAAGACATCTTCGGCCAGGCGGCATACGGCATCCTGCTGATGCTCAGCTGTCTGATCACGGTGCTGACCTGGAAGTCGATGACGGCCCTGCCGCAGCGACGTCCGGTGTGGTGGGCGCTGTTGTTCGTCCTGGTTGCCCTGTGCACGTGGAGCAATCCGCAACGCGCCGCGGCCACCTATCTGCTGCCGTTGTACTGCGGCCTGGCCGCCTACCTGTGGGGCGGGGACTGGAAGCCGCGCCTGCGGGCATCTGTGCCGGTGGTGGCTGCCACCGTGCTCGGGTTCGTCATCGGCGCCGGTCTCAGCGTATGGACGCTGACGCAGGTCAACAACAATGCGGGCGTGGGCGCAGCCCATTGGCTCGATTTCAACGCGATGGCCACCAACATCGTGCATACCGCCCACGGCCTGGTGGCCCTGCTGGGCGGCGTGCCGGCCGGTGGCGGCAATGTCATCAGCGCGCCGGGCATCTACGCGGCGCTGCGGCTGCTTGCCGCGGTGATCCTGCTGGTGCTGATGGGGCGCAAGGTCGTTGCGCTGTGCCGAAGTGCCAGCCCGCAGGCACGCTTCGTGGGCGGGACGGTGGCAGGTCTGGCCGCGTGCTTCCTGTTCCTGCACGTCACCACCACCGTGGCCGACATGAACGACCCGGTCAGCGTGGCCCGCTATCTGGCCCCGGCGACCACGCTGGCGCTGCTGCTGGTGATCTGCTCGCCGCTCCAGAGCGCGTCCCGCCTGGGGGCACTGCTCGTGGTGGGACTCAGCCTGCTGTTGGCCACCAACAGCGTGGTCCGTTTCAACCCGGGCTCGATGATCCACCCCGCCTGGCAGAACCCGCAGCGTGATGCGCTGGTGGCCGAGCTGAAGGCCATGGGGCTGAAGTATGGGTATGCCACCTATTGGAATGCCGGTGCGCTCACCGTCCTGAGCGGCGGCGACGTCAAGATCCGGCAGGTCGAGGTGTTCAACGGTCTGCCGGTTCCGATGCGCCACCTTTCGTCAGACCATTGGTACGAGCCGGAAGCCTGGCAGGGCGAGACGTTCCTGCTGCTGACCGACACCGAAGCGGCGTCGATCAACTGGGGCACGCTGACCCACTATGCCGGCCAGCCGATCCGGCAGGCCAGGATCGGTGACAAGCAGGTGTTCGTGTTCAAGCAGAACCTGGCCCTGGATGTTCCCGGCTGGAGTGCGGTGCTGCGCAAGCCGCTGCGGATCAACGCCGGGCCGGACGGGTCGAAAACGGTCGGGCGCTGGGTCGACTCGACCCAGTCGCTGAAGGCCATGCCCGGCGAGTCCGGCTACCTTCAGTTCGGGCCCTACGTGTTGCTTGGCCGCGGACGCTACAGCGTCACGTTCGATGTCGCCGGCCAGGCCGATCCTGCACAGCAGGTGGTGGCGGTCGTGGATGTGGTCGCCGAAGGCGGGGCGCAGGTGATGGGCGTGGCGGAGGTGCGCGGCGACGGCACTGCCCAGCACACCATCGAGTTCACCCTGGACAAGCCCGTGGCCACCCTGGAGATGCGCGTGGTTGCCAACGGCACCGGCGAGGTCACCTACAAGGGCGTGACACTGTCCGCGCGTTGATCGCGCCCCTCGCCAGCGCCCATCGGGGCGCTGGCGCAGGGTGTTTCACCGGGCCGAGAGCGTGAGTCCTCTGTACGCCACCTCGCCGCTGCCCGTTGCCATGACCCGTAGTTCAAGGTCGGTGACCGGCTGATCCAGGCGGAACTGGACCGTATGCGTGGTCTGGCCGTCTGCGCGAACCTCCGCGGACCCCAGAATGCCGGTGCCGCCGGCAACCGATACATCCACAACGGCCACCACCTGTCCCGTCGGCTCGCTGCTGCCGGTGACGTCATAGGTCACCTGATAGGTGCCGCGACGCAGCGGCCGGTACGGGCCGTACTGAAGGAAGCCGGACTCGCCCACCCGTGTTCGCAGCGCGCCTTCCGCATCGACCCAGCGGCCGACCATCTTCGCGCTGTCAGGTGCGGCCGACAGGCGGTACGGCGCGTTCAGTGCATTGCTCCAGTTGGGCAGGTCCCGCGCGATGTTGTGCTTGAAGACGTACAGGTGCAGGTTGCCGACCCGCGATTCTCGGATCGGCGCCCCGGCATGCCGGGTCATGGCACTCCAGTCCATCGCGGCCATGTCGGTGTCATTGAGCAGCAGGAAGGTCTCGCCCTGCCACGCCTCCGGTTCGTACCAGCGATCGGATGACAGATGGCGCATGGGCAGGGGCAGGCCACTGGAAATGATGATCTGGCGGATCCGGATCTCGCTGCCGCTCAGCACGGTCAGCGACCCGGCGTTCCAGTAGTTGGCATAGCCGTAGCGCAGCCCCAGGGTCTTCAGCTCGGCGACCAGCGCGTCGCGTTGCGGATTCTGCCAGCCCGGATTGATCATCGACCCGGGATTGAAGGACACCACACTGCTGGTGGCCAGCAGCAGGCTCATGCCCACCACCAGCAGCGACCGCAGCGGCGCGGCGGCATCCAGCGGCGAGCAGACCACCGCCAGCACCCCGAGGACGACCATCGGCGTCAGGTAACGTGCCGCGCTGACCGGGTCGTTGATGTCGGGAATGGTGGTGGTGGCCTGCAGGAACAGGAAGCACAGTGAGAGTCCCGCCAGCAGCCCGCCCACGAAACGCGCGCGATCGCCGGGCCCCGCACACATCACCACGATCCTCCGGCCGATCATCACCAGCAGCACCAGGGCCGCCAGAAGCCTCACCGCGGCATACAGTCCGGCCGCGGTGGTCACGCTGCCACCGCCGACCGGCACGCCGCCCAGCAGGCCCATCAGCGCATGCCCGGTGTGCACCACGTTCGCGGCCATCCCGTCAAAGCTCAGCCAGCGTGCGGCCCCCGCACCGGCGTTGTTGTTGACCCGGGTCAGCGTGAGCGCGCTCAGAACCGCGCCTGCGGCAAAGCCACCCAGGGCCGCCAGGACAACCGGCACGCAGCGCTGCAGGCGTTGCTTCCACTCCCCGCCCCAGGCGTAGGCGGCCAGCCCACAGAACAGCGGCAGCAGGTAGGACGCGGCCGACCGCTGCGGATTGCTCCAGGTGATCAGGGTCACCAGCCCGAAGAGCAGGGCGCACCACAGAACGCGCCGCGCCATCGCGGTGCTCATGACCTTCCAGGCCAGCACCGTGACCAGGCAGGTGAACATCACCACCGCACCGTAGGCGGCCTGTCCGAACACATCCTCCGCGACGCCGCCCGAGATGCCGCCGGCCAGCACGGCCACGGCCAGCACCCGCTGCCAGGGTCTGCCGTCCAGCAGCCCGGTGAACCAGCCGGCGCTGGCCAGAATGAGCAGGGCCACCACGCTGCTGGAGATCGCATAGAGCGTGTAGCTGTTGTCGAAGAACAACAGCAGGGGAAAGATGCCCAGCTGGCCGAACAGGACCATCAGGTCCTTGTTGACGTAGTTCCAGCCCGGCGGGAAGAAACGCGCCGTATCGTGCATTTCCTGCGCGAGCAGGTTCTTGACGGCCGAATCGGAGTGGAAGATCCCCTTGTAGCTGACGAACAGGTAGGTGATCAGCAGGACCACATTGATCACCAGCAGCACCGACGCCACTGCGGTGCGCCCGCGCTCACGGGTCAGGAAGCCGGTCACACCGGCGCGCCAGCGCTTTTCCCCGCGCACGTGCGGTACCGCAGTCGAATGCATCGATGCTCTGCTCACAGGTCGATTCCGCAGGAAGAACCACGTTTGGTCTCTACCGGGTCTCACCCAACCCGGGCATCATCTGGCAGTGCTGTTCTTGCTCAGGTTGCTCTGTGTCGCCGCGCTTCCCCGCGCGGCGCTGTTGCACGATGCCGCCGTCAGCCCCCCGTGGCTGACGCGCGCTCAGGCATCGTTCGCCCTCAGGCGCGGCACTCCATTACGCAATGGGTGTAGGGAACGTAGATCATGTCGTGGCGAACGGTGACTTTGACGTCCTGGAATGCCTTCTCCGCCAAGGCGCGGTAGGCGTCCGGCGTGCGGATGTTCTGGCCGCGGTCGCGCAGGATCAGGTTGCGTGCCAGGGACGACTGGTCGTCCACCAGGGTGCCATCCATGGTGACCAGGTGCCCACCGGGCTTGAGCTTGCTGCGCGCCGACTGCATCAACTTCACCACGATGTCGTCGTCCAGGTGGTGCAGGATGCCGACGGCCAGGACCACGTCGGCCAGTTCGTCGCCGTCCTGTGGCTGGTAGTCGGCAATGTCCATGCAGTGGAACGTGGCGCGGTTGCCGAAGCGGCGGTTGGCCGATTCGATGTAAAGCGGGGACAGGTCGAAGCCGTGGTAGCCAGCTCCCTTTGGCAGGTGGGGGACGATCTCGCCGGTCCCGCACCCGATATCCAGGATGGTCGCGTTGGGCCCCGGCCGCGCATGGTCGTTGAGCAGGCGCTTGCGTGCCTTCTGTGCGCCCAGGATGTTCTGCAGCAGGTCGTAGGCCCACGGGGCCGAGAGAATTGCGTGAAGGCCGGTCGTCTTCTGGGCCATGGCTAACCTCTCGAGGTACGGGGTGGCGGGAGGCCGGAATGACCATCCTGACTGCTGATAGTCCTGCACTTGCAGCTGGCCACGCAAGTGCGACTGCGGCATGCCAGACCGATGCACGCCCACCAGATGCAGAAAACCCCGCCGAAGCGGGGTCTTGAGGGACTGCCAACTACCCGCGCGCGTGCTCAGGCCCGGCCGTAGCTGTCCTCGAAGCGCACGATGTCGTCTTCGCCCAGATAGCTGCCCGACTGCACTTCGATCAGCTCCAACGGCAGCTTGCCCGGGTTCTTCAGGCGATGGGTAACGCCCAGCGGGATGTAGGTGCTCTGGTTTTCGGTCAGCAGGATGACCTCCTCGCCACGGGTCACCTCGGCAGTGCCGCTGACCACGATCCAGTGTTCAGCCCGGTGGTGGTGCATCTGCAGGCTGAGTGTGGCGCCCGGCTTGACGGTGATGCGCTTGACCTGGAACCGGGCGCCGTTGTCGATCGAGTCGTAGGCGCCCCACGGGCGGTAGACCTTGCGGTGCGCGGCTGCTTCGCTGCGGCCGTCGCGCTTGATCCGGGCCACGATTTCCTTGACGTCCTGCACGCGGTCCTTGTGGCCCACGAACACCGCATCATCGGTTTCCACCACCACCACGTCATCCAGCCCGACCATGGCGATCAGGCGGCTGCCGTAGGCATAGCTGTTGCGGCAATCGACCGCGATCACGTCGCCGTGGCAGGCATTGCCCGAGGCATCCTTGTCCGACACTTCCCACAGTGCCGACCAGGAGCCCACGTCGTTCCAGCCGGCATCCAGCGGCACCACGGCCGCATCGGCGGTCTTTTCCATCACCGCGTAATCGATCGAATCGTTCGGGCTGGCGGCGAAGGCGTCGGCATCCAGGCGGATGAAGTCGCTGTCGCGCGACGCCTTGTCCAGCGCGGCACGGCTGGCGGCCAGGATCGCCGGCTGCAGGGCTTCAAGCTCAGCCAGGTAACGCGAGGCCTTGAACAGGAACATGCCGCTGTTCCAGAAGTACTCGCCGGACCGCACGTACTGTTCGGCGGTTTCCAGGTTCGGCTTCTCGACGAAGCGCTCGACCGCGCGCACGCCCTGGCCGGCCGCGGCCTTGATGTAGCCGTAGCCGGTTTCCGGTGCGGTCGGCACGATGCCGAAGGTGACCAGTTTGCCGGTCTGCGCGGCGGCCGCGGCCTGCTTGACCGCCTCGTGGAACGCCTTTTCATCGCGCACCACGTGGTCCGACGGCAACACCAGCAGCAGCGCGTCATCGCCGTTGGCCATTGCCTGCAGCGCGGCAATGGCGATCGCCGGGGCGGTGTTGCGGCCGATCGGTTCGAGGATCAGCGCCTGCGGGGTGACATTGCACTCGCGCAGCTGCTCGGCGGCCATGAAACGGTGTTCCTGGTTGGCCACCACGATCGGCGCGGCACCGGCGACCTGCGCAACGCGCTTCCACGTGGCCTGGAGCATGGTGTCCTCCCCGACCAGCGGCAGGAACTGCTTCGGATAGGCCTCGCGCGAGACGGGCCACAGGCGGGTGCCGGAACCACCGGAGAGGATGACGGGAACGATGGGCAACATGGATGCGTCCTGGATCAGTGTTGGGCCGCGCTGCCGCCGATCAGGGCGGTCAGCTCGTCGGTACGGGTGCGCAGCAGGGCGGCGTCACCACGGGTCTCCACGTTCAAGCGGAGCAGGGGTTCGGTGTTGGAGCTGCGCAGGTTGAAGCGCCAGTCCTTGAATTCGGCGCTGACCCCGTCGGTGTTGTCCAGGGTCGGCTGCTCGCTGGCGTAATGGGCCATCACGCGGGCAACGGTGGCCTTGGCATCGTCGACGCGGAAATTGATCTCGCCGCTGCACGGGAATGCCTGCATGCGGTCGGCGACCAGATCGCCCAGCGACGTGCCGGTCTGCGACACCAGCTCGGCGATCAGCAGCCACGGAATCATGCCCGAATCGCAGTAGGCGAACTCCCGGAAGTAATGGTGTGCGCTCATCTCGCCGCCGTAGATGGCGTCTTCGGCGCGCATGCGCTCCTTGATGAACGCATGGCCGGTCTTGCTCATGATCGGCACGCCACCGGCCTGCTGCACCATTTCCACGGTATTCCAGGTCAGGCGCGGGTCGTGGATGATCTTGCCGCCCGGGTGGCGCTTGAGCAGCGCGGTGGCCAGCAGGCCCACCAGGTAGTAGCCCTCGATGAAGTCGCCCTGCGCGTCGAAGAAGAAGCAGCGGTCGAAATCGCCGTCCCAGGCAATGCCGAAATCGGCGCCATGCTCGCGCACGGCGGTGGCGGTGGCGGCGCGGTTTTCCGGCAGCAGAGGGTTGGGGATGCCGTTGGGGAAACTGCCATCGGGCTCATGCTGGATGCGGATGAACTCGAAGGGCAGGTGCGGCGCAAGCTGGTCGATCACCAGGCCGGCGCCCCCGTTGCCGGCGTTGACCACGATCTTCAGCGGCTTCAGGACGCTGCGGTCCACATAGCCCAGCAGGTGCTCGATGTAGGCGCTCTTTTCGGTGTCCCGGCGCAACTGACCGTTGCCGTCGGTCGGCAGTGGGGTGTCGGCGGCGGCGTAGTCACGCACGTCGAACAGCCCGGTGTCGCCGCTGATCGGGCGCGATTGCTCGCGCACCAGCTTCATGCCGTTGTAGTCCATCGGGTTGTGGCTGGCGGTCACCATCACGCCGCCGGCGGCCTGCCGGTGGAAGGTCTGGAAATAGACTTCCTCGGTGCCGCACAGCCCGATGTCGATGATGTCGCGGCCCGAGGCACGGAAGCCCTCGGCCAGCGCCTGGTGCAGCTCGGGGCTGCTCAGGCGGATGTCGTAGCCCAACACCACCGGGCCCGGGCCCAGCAGCGTGGCGGTTCCTGCACCAATGCGCTTGGCCAGCGGCGGGTTGAGTTCTTCGGGCACCCGGCCACGGATGTCATAGGCCTTGAAGCAGGGAAGCGTCATCAAAGAAGTCCTTTTTGGGGTGACCGTCGATTATAGCGACAGGCCCCGTAAGGGCGCGTCAGCCTGCCCGGCCCGCGTACTCGCCTGTATTCAGCTTGCGTGATGCCTGCGCCCCGGCCCCGGAAGGGTGGGCGCAGGCAGGCCGTTCCACCCGCCGCTGACCGGGGTCAGGCCAGGGCGGCGCGCAGCGCCTCGTCGGCGTGCTGCAGGACCGTGTCCATCTGCTGTTCCACGCCCACCCACAGCGGCAGGCGCACCAGACGCGCGCTGATGTCGTCGGTAACCGGCATCGCCGAACCGCAGCGGCCATGTTCCAGCCCGGCCGGCGACGAATGCAGCGGGATGTAATGGAAAACGCTCTGCACACCGCGCTGCTTCAGCTCGGCGATGAAGCGGGTACGCACCTCCAGCGAGGGAAGTAGCAGGTAGTACATGTGCGCGTTGTGCGTGCAGTCGGCCGGTACGCTGGGACGCTGCACGGTGCCTGCGCGCTCATGGGCTTCGGCCCAGGCGTGGTATCGGTCCCAGATGGCCAGGCGCTGGTCGGTGATCTGCCGGGCCGCATCCATCTGCGCGGTCAGGAACGCCGCGGTGATCTCACCGGGCAGGAACGAGGAGCCCACGTCCACCCAGGTGTACTTGTCGACCTGGCCGCGGAAGAAGCGGCTGCGGTTGGTGCCCTTCTCACGGATGATTTCGGCGCGTTCGGCGTAGGTGCTGTCGCGGCAGAGCAGGGCGCCGCCTTCGCCGGAAATGATGTTCTTGGTTTCATGGAAGCTGAGCGCGCCCAGCTCGCCGATGGTGCCCAGCGGGCGCCCCTTGTAGGTGGACATGATGGCCTGCGCCGCGTCTTCCACCACCACCAGCCCATGCCGCGCGGCGATGTCCATGATCGTGTCCATCTCACAGGCCACGCCCGCGTAATGCACCACGCAGATGGCCTTGGTGCGCGGGGTGATCGCTGCCTCGACCAGCTGTTCGTCGAGGTTCAACGTGTCGGCCCGGACGTCGACGAACACCGGAATGGCGCCACGCAGCGCGAACGCATTGGCCGTGGAAACGAAGGTATACGACGGCATGATGACCTCGTCGCCTTCCTCCAGATCCAGCAGCAGTGCCGCCATTTCCAGGGCCGAAGTGCAACTGTGGGTCAGCAGGGCGCGGGCCGCGCCGGTGTTCTGCTCAAGCCACGCGTGGCAGCGTTTGGTGAACGGGCCGTCGCCGGACAGATGGCCGTTGGCATGTGCCTGGGCGATGTGCTCCAGTTCGCTACCCGTCATGAATGGTTTGTTGAATGGAATCACGATGGCTCTCAGGGTAGGTGTCGGGGCGGGTCAGGCGACGGATCGGGACAGGACGACCACGCCCAGCATGATAATCAGCGTGCCGGCGATCTTGTAGGCGTCCAGCTGTTCGCGGAAGAGCACCGCGGCGAACAGGGCGACAATGAAGAAATTGATCGCCATGTACGGATAGGCACGGCTGAGCGGCATGCGGCTCAACGCGGCCATCCAGCACAGCGATGCGCCGAAGGCGGCCACGAAGGCCGAGATCACCCACGGCTTCAGCAGCAGCTGCAGCAGGTTGAGGGGCTGGATCGGGCTGGCCAGAAGATGGCCGTGCAGTCCCACCTGCCACTTCAGGACAAGTTGTCCGTAAGCAGTCAGCAGGATGGTCATGCCGATGAATACATAGCTCATGCAGAAAGGCGCCTGGAAAAAAAGGGCGGCAGGCAGGCCCCGGTGACGGGACGTGCCTGCGGAAAGAGGGGCATCATGGTCGGCGCAACGCGCTCGATCGCGCCAACCTGCGGTCCAGATGGTAGGTGTCCAGTGCAGCGTACAGCCGGAGGCCGGCCTTGGCCCATTGCCGCTGTACGCCGTAGTTCCAGACCTGCGTCGAGATGATCAGGCGCTGCAGCGACTGTTGCGCGTAGTGATGCGCCAGGTGGCCGAGCAGGCGCCCATAGTGGCCGCGGCGCTCGAAATCGGGGTGGACCGCATTGAGCACGATGTCGACGGTGTCGCCATGCCGGTCACAGGTGGCGAACCCGGCAATGGCACCGCCGTCGGTGACCACCCAGGTGGCGGCGCGGTCGGGGGTGTCGTCGAGCCGGCTCTGGGCCCACTCGATGTAGCCGGCGTGCACCTTGTCCTGGGGCAACAGGGGGTTGGCGGCGTAGTGGGCGCGGTAGCCCTGGAAACTGGCTGCGGCGATCAGGGCGATCGCGTCACGGTCGGCGGCCGTGGCGACACGGACATTGGGGGCCAACGCACCCGATCCGGCGGCCAATGGCATGCCGTGGTAGACCAGCGTGTCGGCATGGATGACGAATTCACCCTGCTGCTGCAGCGCGGTGGCGATGTCCGAGCGTCCTGCGGCGGTGCGCAGGATGATCAGGTCGGCCGCCGAGCGTGCGACAGCCGCCACGATGGTGGACAGGGCGGTGTCCTCGTCGAACGCAGCGCGCTCGACCAGGATGCCGAAACGGGCCGAATCCAGGGCGGCCGGTACAAGGCCGGAGACGGCATTCATGCCGCGTCCTTCCAGGTGTCCTGCCAGACAATGAAGGCCGGCCGCTGCTTGGTCTCGTAATGGATGCGGCCCAGATAAAGCCCGACCACGCCTAGGCTGGCCATGATGAAGCTGCCCACCAGCCAGACCGAGGCAAGGATGCTGGTGAAGCCGGCCACCTGGATGTCACCGGCCAGGTAGCGGAGCATCGCGAACAGCGCGATGCACACGCCCACTGTGGCCAGTGCGAACGCGAGGGACATGACCAGCCGCAGCGGCTTGTCCGAGAAGGACAGCACGATCCGGGTGGCCATCTGGATCAGCTTGCGCAGGCTGTAGCCGCTCTGGCCTTCGGTACGCCGTCCGTGCGACACCGGGATGGCGCGCGTACGGAACCCGGTCCAACGTGCCATCAGTGGCAGGAACCGGTCCATCTCGGGCATGCCGTTCATCGCATCCACGACTTTCCGGCTGTACGCCCCGAAGTTGGCCGTCGAGGCGTCATAGCGGGTATCGGTGAGCCAGCCGAGCGTGCGGTAGAACAGGCGCGAACCAGAGCGCTTGAGCCAACTGTCCTGGCGTTCGATGCGCTGGCCGAGCACGATCTCGTGTTCGCCATCCAGGCCCGCCAGCAGCGCGGGAATCTCTTCCGGAACGTCCTGCAGATCGCAGTCCATGACCACCACCGTCGCCCCGCGCGCGCGGGACAACCCGGCGCTGATGGCGGCGTGCTGGCCGAAATTGCGCGACAGCCTGAGCCCCCGCACGGCGGCCGATCGCGAACTGATCTCGCAGATGCGGCGCCACGCGTTGTCCGGGCTGTCATCGTCCACCAGAATCAGCTCGTGGGTCAGGCCCGCACCGGACAGGCTGGCGCCTACCCGGTCGGCAAGATCTTCCAGACAACTGGCGCACCCGTACACAGGCACGACCACCGACACGTCGGGGGGCGTGCCTGGAAGGCCACTCACCGCGGTTTCATCGCAGCCGATCACGGCAGGCACCTATCTGGAGGGAGCGGACAGTGTGGATCAAAGCGCCGCTTCCAGCTCCGGCAGCAGGGTGAACAGGTCGCCCACCAGACCAATGTCGGCGATCTCGAAGATCGGCGAATCCGGGTCCTTGTTGATGGCCACGATGGTGCCGGCATCCTTGATACCGGTCAGGTGCTGGATGGCGCCGCTGATGCCGACGGCCACGTACAGCTCCGGGGAGATGATCTTGCCGGTCTGGCCCACCTGCAGGTCGCTGGGCACGTAGCCGGCGTCCACGGCGGCGCGCGAGGCACCCACGGCGGCACCGAGCTTGTCGGCCAGCTGGAAGATCACCTTGAAGTTCTCTTCCGAACCCACGCCACGGCCGCCGGAGACCACGCGCTTGGCGCTCTGCAGGTCCGGACGGTCGGTGGCACCGGCGGCCAGGCCGATGAAGCGAGTGTGCGACGGCAGGGTCGCCTCCACGCTGGCCGCTTCAACCGCAGCGCTGCCACCCTTGGCCGCTTCCGGCCAGGACGCGGCACGCACGGTGGCCACGACGATCTGGTCGGCCGGGACCTCCACGGTGATGATCGCGTTGCCGGCGTAGATCGGGCGCTTGAAGCTGTGGCTGCCTTCGACGGTCATCAGGTCGGACACCTGGTTGACGCCCAGCAGGGCGGCCACGCACGGCATCAGGTCCTTGCCGAAGGTGGTCGACGGGCCGAACACGTGGGTGTAGCCGGTGGCCAGCGCGGCGATCTGCGGCGCCAGTACCTGGGCCAGCGCCTGCGCGTTGGCCGGGTTGGCCACGGTCAGCACCTTGGCCACGCCCGCCAGTTGCGCGGCCTCGGCGGCCACGGCGGCCGGGTCGGCGGCCAGCACCAGCACGTCGATGCTGGCGCCGCTGATCGCGGCGGCCGCGCTGACGGTCTTGGCGGTGGCGGCGTTGAGCTTGCCGTCATGGTGTTCGGCAACAACGAGGATCTTGGTCATTACAGCAACCCCTTCTGCTTGAGTGCGGCGACCAGTTCGGCCGCGTCCTTGACCATCACGCCCTTGCTGCGCTTGACCGGCGCGGCGTACTGGGTGGTCTTGAAGGTATCGGCGGCGTCCACGCCGAGGTCGGCCAGCTGCAGGGTCTCCATCGGCTTGGCCTTGGCCTTCATGATGTCGGGCAGCTTGATGAAGCGCGGCTCGTTCAGGCGCAGGTCGGTGGTGACCACGGCCGGCAGATCCACTTCCAGGGTTTCCAGGCCGGCGTCGACTTCACGGGTGACCGTGGCCTTGCCGTCGGCAATGTCCAGCTTGCTGGCGAAGGTCGCCTGCGGGCGGCCCCACAGCGTGGCCAGCATCTGCCCGGTCTGGTTGGCATCGTCATCGATGGCCTGCTTGCCCAGGATCACCAGGTCCGGCTGTTCCTTCTCGACCAGCTTGAGCAGGGTGCGCGCGGCGGTGAGCGGCTGGATGGCCTGGTCGGTGACCACGTGGATGGCGCGGTTGGCGCCCATGGCCAGGCCGTTGCGCAGGTGGGCCTGGGCGTCGGCGGGGGCGATGGTGGCGACCACGACTTCGGTGGCGATGCCCTTGTCACGCAGGCGCAGGGCTTCTTCCAGCGCGATTTCGTCAAAGGGGTTGGGCGACAGCTTGACGCCGTCGGTGACCACGCCGGAACCGTCCGGCTTGACCTGAATGCGGACGTTGTAGTCCACCACGCGCTTGTACGCGACGAGGATTTTCATCTGCTGCTCGATCCTTGTAGTGCCGGCCGCTGGCCGGCTCACAGTAACGGGGAACGTCCGGTCCTGGACTGCAACCGGTTCGGGGGGTGGGACCCGGATTCTAACTGGCGAAGGTCGACCATGCGAATGCGTATGGTTATGCTGCATTGCCGCACGCCTGCGCGGGTGGCACCGCCGCGTTCACCTGCGGCAGGCAGTCGTGAAGACAGGCGCGATGTATCCTGTTCCGCTGTGTCAGAGGTTCGTGAATGCGACGCCCAGACCAATATCGAACAGGAGAACAGGTAGTGCCCACATGGCTTGTCACCGGCGGTGCCGGATTCATTGGCGGTAACTTTGTCCTCGAAGCCGTCGCCAAGGGCGTGCGGGTGATCAACCTGGATGCGCTGACCTACGCGGGCAACCTGAAGACCCTGGCCCCGCTGGAGGGCAACCCGGACCACGTGTTCGTGCACGGCGACATCGGTGACCATTCGCTGGTGGCGCGCCTGCTGGCCGAACACCAGCCCGATGCGGTGCTGAACTTTGCTGCCGAAAGCCATGTCGACCGTTCCATCGACGGTCCTGGCGCGTTCATCCAGACCAACGTGGTCGGCACCCTGGCCCTGCTGGAAGCGGTGCGCGACTACTGGAAGGCGCTGCCGGCCGACAAGAGCGCCGCGTTCCGCTTCCTGCACGTGTCCACCGACGAGGTGTACGGCACGCTGGGCGAGACCGGCAAGTTCACCGAAACCACCCCGTTCGCGCCCAACTCGCCGTACTCGGCATCCAAGGCCGCCTCGGACCACCTGGTGCGTGCGTTCCACCACACCTACGGCTTGCCGGTGCTGACCACCAACTGCTCCAACAACTACGGTCCGTACCACTTCCCCGAAAAGCTGATCCCGCTGGTGATCGCCAAGGCGCTGGCCGGCGAGCCGCTGCCGGTGTACGGCGATGGCAAGCAGGTGCGCGACTGGCTGTTCGTGTCCGACCACTGCGAGGCGATCCGCACGGTGCTGGCCAAGGGCCTGGTCGGCGAGACCTACAACGTCGGCGGCAACGCGGAGAAGGAAAACATCGAAGTGGTGCATGCAATCTGCGCGCTGCTCGATGCCCGCCGCCCGCGTGAGGATGGCCAGCCGCGCAGCAGCCAGATCACCCACGTGGCCGACCGCCCGGGGCATGACCGCCGCTATGCGATCGACGCCAGCAAGTTGAAGAACCAGCTGGGCTGGGAGCCGACGTACACCTTCGACCAGGGCATTGCCTTCACCGTCGACTGGTACCTGGACAACCAGGCCTGGGTGAACGGCGTGCTTGACGGCAGCTACCGCCTGCAGCGCATCGGCACCGCCGCTTGAGTGGCACTGCCCCACAGACTGAGGAACACCGCATGACTCAACGCAAGGGCATCATCCTGGCGGGCGGCTCGGGCACGCGCCTGTACCCGATCACCAAAGGCGTCAGCAAGCAGCTGCTGCCGGTGTACGACAAGCCGATGATCTACTACCCGCTCAGCGTGCTGATGCTGGCGGGCATCCGCGATGTACTGATCATCAACACGCCGCACGAGCAGGCGCTGTTCCAGGCGCTGCTGGGCGATGGTTCGCAGTGGGGCATGAACATCCAGTACGCCGTGCAGCCGAGCCCGGATGGGCTGGCGCAGGCCTACCTGATCGGCCGCGACTTCGTCGACGGCAAGCCGAGCTGCCTGGTGCTGGGCGACAACATCTTCCACGGCCATGGGCTGAGCCAGCTGCTGCGCAGCGCGGACGAGCGCGCGTCGGGGGCCACCGTGTTCGGCTACTGGGTGAACGATCCCGAGCGCTACGGCGTGGCCGAGTTCGATGCGGCCGGCAAGGTCATCGATCTCGTCGAGAAGCCTGCGCAACCGCGCTCCAACTATGCGGTGACCGGCCTGTATTTCTACGATGGCCATGCCAGCGATTACGCCGCCGAACTGAAGCCGTCGCCCCGCGGCGAGCTGGAAATCACCGACCTCAACCAGCGCTACCTGCGTGAGGGCAGCCTGCATCTGGAAGCCCTGGGGCGCGGGTACGCATGGCTGGATACCGGCACCCACCAGTCGCTGCTGGAAGCCTCCAATTTCATCGAAACCATCCAGACGCGCCAGGGCCTGCAGGTGTGCTGTCCGGAGGAAATCGCCTTCGGTCGGGGCTGGATCGATGCCGCGCAGCTTGAGGCACTCGCTGCGCCGCTGATCAAGAACGGTTACGGCCAGTACCTGCACAAGCTGGTGCAGCGCGGTGTTGTGCCGTGAAGGTGATCCAGACTTCGCTGCCGGGCCTGGTCCTGCTTGAACCGGTGGTGTTCGGCGATGCCCGTGGGTTCTTCTTCGAAACCTGGAACGCCGAGCACTACGCGGCGCAGGGCCTGCCCAGCAGCTTCGTGCAGAGCAACGTGTCCTCGTCCAGCAAGGGCGTGCTGCGCGGCCTGCATTACCAGTGGCCGCGGCCACAGGGAAAACTGGTGACGGTTCTGCAGGGCGAGGTGTATGACGTCGCCGTGGACATCCGCCGTGGGTCGCCCACGTTCGGTCGATGGGAGGCATTCATCCTGAGCGGGGAAAACCGCCGCCAGCTGTGGATTCCCCCGGGTTTCGCGCACGGATTCGCGGTCCTGTCCGACGACGCGCTGTTCAATTACCTGTGCACCGATGTGTACGTCAAGGAAGCCGACGCCAGCGTGCGCTGGAACGATGCCGACATCGCGGTGGACTGGCCGATCAGTGCGCCGACGCTTTCATCCAAGGATGAGCAGGCGCCGTTCCTGCAGGACATCCCCGCCGAGCGGCTGCCGGTCTACCTGCCGTGAACGTGCTGCTGTTCGGTGGCAATGGCCAGGTTGGCCAGGCGTTGCTGCGGACACTGGCGCCGCTGGGCACGCTGGTGGCGACCACCCGCAGCGGTGCATTGCCCGATGGCAGCCCCTGCGAGGTAGCCGACTTCGACGATCCAGCATCGTTGCCTGCTTTGCTGGACCGGATCGCGCCGGACGTGGTGGTCAACGCCGCGGCGTATACCGCAGTGGACCGCGCGGAAGCGGATCCTGATGCGGCCTGGCGTGCGAACGCCGAGGCGCCCGGCGTGATCGCCCGCTGGTGCGCGGCAGCCGGCGTGCCGCTGCTGCACTATTCCACCGACTACGTGTTCGACGGCACCGCCACGCGCCCGTACCGCGAAGACGATCCCACCGCGCCGCTGGGCGTCTACGGCACCAGCAAGCTTGCCGGCGAGCAGGCGATCCGCGCGGCCGGTGGCCGCCACCTGATCTTCCGAACGGCATGGGTGTATGCCGCGCACGGTGCCAACTTCCTGCGCACGATGCTGCGCGTTGGCGCCGAGCGCGATGTGCTGCGCGTGGTGGCCGATCAGATCGGCACGCCCACGCCGGCCACGCTCATTGCCGATGTCAGCGCGCACATCCTGCAGCAGCGTCTTACGCTGTCGGGGACGTACCACCTGACCGCGACAGGTGCCACCAGTTGGCACGGGTTCGCCGAGGCCATTTTTGCCGAGGCCGTGGCGCGGGGCATCCTGCCGCGTGCACCGCGGGTAGAGGCGATCACCACGGCCGAGTATCCAACCGCCGCCCGCCGGCCTGCGTACTCGTGCCTGGACGTGCGCCGGCTGCAGTCCGACGCCGGGTTGCAGCTGCCTGCCTGGCAGGACGGTCTGGCCAGCGTGATGGACGCCGTTCGCGGTCACTGAACGTGCCGCGGCGCGGCAGGGGAATGGTAGGCCCACCCGCTACAATGCGCGCTTACATCAACGAGGTGAGGGCGTAGATGAGCAAGTCCCCAGATACGGCCGGCCGGCGCAGCAAGCGCTACGCCAGCGCCGCCGAGGCGCTGCAGGGCGTGGTTGCCGACGGCCAGACGCTGGCGGTGGGCGGTTTCGGCCTGTGCGGCATCCCCGAGGCGCTGATCGCCGCGCTGCGCGACAGCGCGGTCAAGGGCCTGACCGTGATTTCCAACAATGCCGGCGTGGATGGCTTCGGCCTGGGCCAGCTGCTGGAAACCCGCCAGATCCAGAAGATGATTTCGTCCTACGTGGGCGAGAACAAGGAATTCGAACGGCAGTTCCTGGCCGGTGAGCTGGAGCTGGAGTTCAACCCGCAGGGCACCCTGGCCGAGCGCCTGCGCGCCGGCGGTGCCGGCATCCCGGCCTTCTTCACCGCCACCGGCTACGGCACGGTGGTGGCCGAAGGCAAGGAAACCCGCGAATTCGACGGCAAGCACTTCGTGCTGGAAACCGCGCTGCGCGCCGACGTGGCCCTGGTCAAGGCGTGGAAGGCCGACGAGGCCGGCAACCTGGTGTTCCGCAAGACCGCGCGCAACTTCAACCCGGCCTGCGCGATGGCCGGCAAGGTCTGCATCGTCGAGGTTGAAGAAGTGGTGCCGTTGGGCAGCATCGACCCCGACCAGGTGCACCTGCCGGGCATCTACGTACACCGCATCGTGCACAACCCCACGCCTGAAAAGCGTATCGAACAGCGCACCGTCCGCGCGGAGGGCAACTGAGATGGCTTGGACCCGCGATGAAATGGCCGCGCGCGCAGCGCGTGAGCTCACCGATGGCGCCTACGTCAACCTGGGCATCGGCCTGCCGACCCTGGTGGCCAACCACATTCCCGAGGGCGTGGATGTGTGGCTGCAGTCGGAGAATGGCCTGCTCGGGATCGGCCCGTTCCCGACCGATGCCGAGGTCGATGCCGACCTGATCAATGCCGGCAAGCAGACCGTTACCGCGCGCGCCGGTGCCAGCTATTTCGGCAGCCACGACAGCTTCGCGATGATCCGCGGTGGCCACATCAACCTGGCCATCCTGGGCGCGATGCAGGTGACCGCCAGCGGCGATCTCGCCAACTGGATGGTGCCGGGCAAGATGGTCAAGGGCATGGGCGGGGCGATGGACCTGGTGGCCGGCGTGCAGCGCGTGGTGGTGCTGATGGAGCACACCGCCAAGAACGGCGAGCACAAGATCCTGCCCGAGTGCACGCTGCCGCTGACCGGCGTGGGCGTGGTCGACCGCATCATCACCGACCTGGCCGTGTTCGACGTGACCGACACCGGCCTGGTGCTGGTTGAAGCCGCACCGGGCGTGGGCATCGACGAGCTGAAGGAAAAGACCGGCGTGGCCTTCGGCCAGGCCTGACCCGGCGTGCCGGGGTGCCCGTGCAAGCGGGCGCTCCGGCCACCCACGAGGACCGCATGGACCTGCATCTGCGCGACGCCGACGTACGCTGGCACCGCCACTGGCTGGCGGCTGCCGACGCCGATGCCCTGCAGCGCACGCTGCGCGAGCAGGTGCCGTGGGAGGTGCACCGCATCCGCATGTTCGGCCGCCAGGTGGACTCGCCGCGGCTGAGCTGCTGGATGGGCGACCCGGCGGCGCGTTACCGCTATTCGGGCACCGACTTCATCCCCGCACCGTGGGACCCGGCGCTGCTGCCGTTGCGCGAGCGACTGACAGCGTTCTGCGGGGCGTCCTTCAACAGCGTGCTGCTCAATCGCTACCGCGACGGTGACGACGGCATGGGCTGGCACAGCGACAACGAACCCGAGCTGGGTCCGGCGCCGCTGATCGCCTCACTGAGCCTGGGCGCCGAACGCCGCTTCGCGCTGCGTCGTCGCGACGACCATGCGAAGAAGGCCGAAGTGGTGCTCGGCCATGGCGACCTGCTGCTGATGGGCGGCGCCACCCAGCGCCATTACCAGCACGCACTGCCGAAAAGCACCCGGCCGCTGGCCGAGCGCATCAATCTTACTTTCCGCTGGATTGACGCAGCCGGGTCGGCGTGACCTGCGCCTGCTGGTAATCGGCCTGGCCGCGCACCAGCGTCCAGCCCACCACCTCGGACGTCGTGGCCTGCAGGCCCTGCTCGAACGCGCGGGCGACATCGGCAGTGGCAGTGCTGGGCACCGGCTGCTCCTGGCGGAAGGTGCGGTCGGCGACCACGCGCTGGTCCACCACGTGGATCAGCTTGGCGTTCACTTCGATCAGCGCGGTGGGCGTGGCCTGGCCGCGGTAGTCGGCTTCGAAGCGGCGCACATCCAGGGCCAGCTTGTAGTCGGCGCGGATGCCGGTGGTGGCGCGGGCCACCCCTTGGATGCGGCCGGAATCCTCGAAGCCGCGCACCAGGGCATCATCCAGCATGTCGGTGGCCGGCTGCGCCCAGCTCACGCCCTTGTACACCTCCAGCTCGGAGGGGGAGGGGCGCACGTTGATGCGCGGGCTGTCGACCACGCGTGCGGCGCTGGGCTTGACCAGCACCAGCTGCCAGTCGACCTTGGGCCAGCTGGGGTCGGCCTGGATGCGCACGACCGGGGAATAGATGGTGACTGCGCTGCGTTCGTTGCTGCCCAGCAGCGAGCAGCCGCCCAGCAGGGCGAGCATCGCCGCCGGCAACAGGATCCGGGTGAGAGTCGGGCGGCTCATTTGGGTTCGAACTCCTTGGGCGCGTCACGGCCCAGCAGATAGCGTGCCGGGTTGTTGTCGAGGCGGTCGCTGACCCGGCGCAGGTCGCGGATCAGCCCGCGCAGCTCGGTCAGGGTCGGGCCAAGCTGGGCCAGGCCATCGTTGGCGAAGCTGTTGATCGCCGCACGGTTCTCGCCGAGGATCGAATCGGCATTGCCGGCGGCCGAATCCAGCTTGCTCAGGGTGGTTTCCAGCTTGTCCAGGATCGGCGGCAACTGCTGCACCAGGTTCTTGTCCAGGCGCTGGATGGTGCCGTTGGTGCTCTTGAGGGTGACATCCAGGCTGCGCGCGGCGTCGCGCGCGCTGAGCAGCAGCGCCTGGGTGCCCTGGTCGCGGTCGGCCAGGCCCCCGCTGATGGTTTCCAGGTTGGCCAGGGTGGCGTTGATGCTGGCTACGTTGCGGTCGCTCAGCACCTGGTCCATGCGCTCGACGATGCGGTTGGCCACGTCGGTGATGTTCTGCAGCGCCGAGGGCGTGGTCGGAATGATCGGCGCCGGGTCCTTGTTGACCGCGGTCAGCGCAGCGGCCTGCGGGGTGCCACCGCTGAGCTGGATGATCGACGGGCCGGTCAGGCTGGTGATGGCCAGCTTGGCGCGGGTGTCGGTCTTGATCGGGGTGTTGGAGTTCAGGCGGATGCGGGCCACCACCTGGCGCGGGTCGTCCGGCACCAGGTTCAGCTCGGTGATCGAGCCGACCGCGATGCCGTTGTACTGCACCGGGCTGCCCACCGTCAGGCCGGTGACGGCTTCGCGGAAGACCACCCGGTACTCGGTCCAGGTGCGGTCGGAGGAGTACTTGGCTGCCCACAGGCCGAAGGCCAGCAGCGCCAGTCCCACCACCAGGGTGAAGGCGCCGATCAGGACGTAATTGGCTTTGGTTTCCATGGCTTACTCGATCTCGTTCTTTGCGCTTCGCGCCGCGCGGGCGCGTGGTCCGTGGAAATACTCCTGGATCCACGGGTGGTCCAGCTGTTCGATCTCGTGCAGCGGTGCGTTGGCGATGACCTTCTTGTCGGCCAGCACCGCCACCCGGTCACAGATGGCATACAGCGTGTCCAGATCGTGTGTGATCAGGAAGACGGTCAGGCCCAGCGCTTCCTGCAGGGTCTTGATGAGCCGGTCGAAGGCGGCCGCGCCGATCGGGTCCAGCCCGGCGGTGGGTTCGTCCAGGAACAGCAGCGGCGGATCCAGCGCCAGCGCACGGGCCAGGCCGGCGCGCTTGCGCATGCCGCCGGACAACTGCGAGGGCAGCTTGTTGATCGCATCGGCCGGCAGCCCGGCCAGCTTCACCTTGAGCAGGGCCAGTTCGTAGTGCCAGCGCTCGGGCAGTTCGCGGTGGTGTTCCTTCAGCGGCACCTGCACGTTCTCGCCCACGGTCAGCGACGAGAACAGCGCACCGTCCTGGAACAGCACGCCGGTATTGCGTTCGATGTGCAGGCGGCTGGCCGGGTCGCTGGAGCGCGCATCCACGCCCAGTACTTCGATCTGGCCATCGTCGGGCTCGCGCAGGCCGAGGATGCTGCGCATCAGCACCGACTTGCCGGTACCCGAGCCGCCCACCACGCCCAGGATTTCACCGCGACGCACGTCCAGGTCGACGCCGTCGTGCACCAGCTGCGCACCGAAGCGATTGACCAGCCCACGCACGCGGATCACCAGGTCGGGATCGGCGCTGGCGGGCGCGCTATGGTCGGCGGCAGGGGCGGTGTCGAGGGTCATCCGGTTACCAGCCCATCTTCATGAACCACAGCGCGGCGAACGCGTCGAGGATGATCACCAGCGAAATGGCCTGCACCACGCTGGAGGTGGTGCGCTCACCGACCGACTGCGCGGTGCCTTCCACCTTGAGGCCTTCCAGGCAGCCGATCAGGCCGATCACCAGCGCGAACACCGGGGCCTTGGACAGGCCCACCAGCATGTTGCGCACTTCCATGGTCTCGTACATGCGCGCGATATACATCTGCGGCGGAATGCCGAGATCGAACGCGCCCACGGTGACGCCACCGGCGAGGCCGGCCATCATCGCGATGAAGGTCAGCAGCGGCAGGGTGATCAGCAGTGCGACCAGCCGCGGCAGCACCAGCAGGTCGATCGGGTCCAGGCCGAGGGTTTTCATCGCATCGATTTCTTCGCGCGCCTTCATCGCGCCGATCTGCGCGGTGAAGGCACTGGCGGTGCGGCCGGCCAGCACGATGGCGGTGAGCAGCACGGCGAATTCGCGCAGGAAGGCGATGCTGACCAGCTCGACCACGTAAATCTCCGCGCCGAAGTCGCGCAGGATGGTCGAGCCGAGGAAGGCGATCACCGCGCCCACGAGATAGGACAGCAGGGCCACCAGCGGTACGGCATCGAGCCCGACCTGTTCCATCTGGGCCACGGTGGCGGTGAGCCGGAAACGGCGCGGTTCCTTGACCAGGCGCGCGCCCTTGACCAGGTTCTCGCCGAGGAAGCTGGCCAGGGCCACGATGTTGTGGCCCATGCCGTGCACGCTGACGCCCAGGCGTTCGAGCGCGGCCAGGACGCCGAAATCTCGCTTGGGCCGGGGGCGGTCGTCGGCCACTTCTTCGATGGTGCACACCAAAGCGCGGTGTTCTTCGCGGAAGGCCAGGGCGTCTTCGCCCAGGTCGGCACGCCGCGCCACGCGCAGGACCTGCAGCACGCCGGCCGAGTCGAGCACGGTGATGCCGCTGGCGTCGATGCCGGTGAGCGTGTCGGGAATGCCGCGCAGCACTTCGGCCGCGGCCAGCGCGGTATGCAGGGTCCAGTGGCCGGACAACCGGACCAGGCCGGGGTCCTGCGCATCCTGTTCGAGATGGGGGGCGTGTGTGTGCGTCATGGGCGTCCTGCCGCGCAGCATACCTTGTCCGTGTAGACGGCAAGTGTGTGGCAGGCAACATGAATGTTCAGCCGGGCAGGCTTCGGGTAATACTACGAAACATGTCCGCCGATACCGCCACCATCGTTACCCCCCAGGCCACCTACGCGCAGCGCGTGGCATTCGTATCGGAAATGGCCGGGCGCCTGCACAGCTATGGCACCACGGCGCAGCGGCTGGAGGCGGCAGTGGTCGCGCTGGCGCAGCGGCTGGACCTGGATTGCGAGCCGTGGTCGAACCCGACCGGGCTGATCCTGAGTTTCAGCGATCCGACCAAGGCGATCGGTTCGTCGGACATCACGCGGGTGATCCGGCTGGCGCCGGGCGAGAACGACCTGCATAAACTGAGCATCGCCGACCAGATCACCGATGCGGTGGCCAACGGCACGATGAGCATCGCGCAGGGTCACACGGCGCTGCGGCAGTTGGACAAGGATCCGGGCCGGCGCGGCAAAATCCGGATGATCCTGTCCTACAGCCTGGGTGCGGCGGGCGTGGCCGGTTTGTGGAAGCTGCCGTGGCTGGATATCGCGACGGCGGGGATGATCGGGTTGTTGATCGGGCTGATGACGCTGTACACCGACCGCCGGCCGGCCAGCCGGGAGGCAAGCGAGGCGTTGGCGGCGCTGCTGGCCGGTACGGTGGCGGCGCTGGTGGCGTCGTTCCTGGGGCCGTTGAATCTCAATACGGTGATCATCGCGTCGCTGGTGGTGATGCTGCCCGGGATGTCGTTGACCAATGCGGTGAACGAGCTGGCGAGTCAGCACTGGGTTTCGGGGACGGCGCGGTTTGCCGGTGCGATCACGACGATTCTGAAACTGACGGTAGGCGCGGTGATCGCGGTGACGCTGTCGGGGATCATCGGGCTGGACCCACAGGTGCGGGCATCGCGGCCGCAGGCTGACTGGGTGGAATGGAGCGCGCTGCTGGTGGCGGCGTTTGCGTTCGCGATGTTGTTCAAGGCCAATCGGCGCGATTATCCGTGGGTGATGGCGGCCTCTGTGGCTGGTTATGCGATTTCGAAATTCGCCGGGCAGGCATGGGGGTTGCCGGCGGGTATTTTCATGTCGGCGATGGTGATGACGGCGGCGGGCAATCTGTTCGGTCGGTGGGTGCAGCGGCCGGGCGCGATCATCCGGTTGCCGGGGATCATCATGCTGGTGCCGGGCAGTACGAGTCTGCGCGGGGTGCTGACGCTGGTGCAGCAGCAGGACATGAGCGCGGGCCAGACGGTGCTGATGACGGTGCTCAATGTGGTGATGGCGCTGGTGGCCGGGCTGCTGTTTGGCAACTTGCTGGTGCCGGCGCGGAAGAATCTCTGACCGTTTGGGTCAAGATCCAAATCCAGGTCCAAGTCCAAGTCCAAGTCCAAGGCCTTTGGTCCTCCTGCAGCGTGCTGGGCCGGGCTGTGTGGGTGCGCGGGACACGCCGCAAGTACGTCCGTGTAGCAACTGTGTTGCTGGAGGAGGCTTCGGCCCCTCCAGCAGACGGGCACGGTAGTGCCGGCCGCTGGCCGGCAGCCGTTGGAGATGTGCCCGGGCGCGCTTCAGGCGGGGATCGGTCCGCTTTGAGCGTCGCGCACGCGGGCGTTGAGGATCACCAGCATCTTTCGCATTACCGCCACGATGGCTACTTTGGCCTCCTTGCCGCGGGCCCGTAGCGACCGGTAAAAGTCCCGTATGCGCGGTTCGTGCTGCAGGGCTGACATGCCGGCCATGTAAAGCACCTGACGGATCTCGGCTCGACCGCCGTGGATGCTTCGTTTTCCACGCATCGTCCCGCTGTCGTGGGACATCGGCGCCACGCCCACCAGGCTGGCGATGGCCTTTCCACTGATATGGCCCAGCTCAGGCAGGTAGCTGGCCAGCACCGCCTGTACCACCGGCCCCACGCCCTTCATCGACTTCAGAACCGTGAGCTGGGGCTGTTGAGCGAGCTGCTCGGCAATCTGCTTTCCCAGGCGTTTGACCAGTGTCTTCAGGTGGGTGATGTTGGCCTGCAAAAGCCGGCGCAGTTCACGATCACCCACCATTTCCTGCTGCTGTCGCGCGACGGCCAAGGCCTGGATCATCTGTCGACGTGCCCGCACAAACTCCCGCAGTTTCTGCTGCCAAGGCTCCAACGGCTGATAGGCCGGCAGCTTCACCAGCGTGGCCATCTGTGCCAATGCATAGGCATCCAAGCGGTCGGTCTTGGCCCTCTGGCCCAGCCCCTGAGCAAGCTTCCGCGCCCGCAAGGCATTGGCCCGAACCACCGGATGACCGGCCTTGTGCAGAAAATCCAGCACAGGCTGTTCGTAGCCACCGGTGGCCTCCAGCACGATCTGGTTACTCGGGCGCTGCCTCAGCCAGAGGTCCAATTCAGCGAAACCGGAGGGGTCATTGCTGACCTGCAGGGTTTGGCCGTCGGAGGTTCCAACATCCAGCCGGCGCTTGCTTACATCAATCCCGATCCCGTTCATCGCCCGACTCCGTATAGTCTGGAAGGGTCGAGAGCTCCCCCGCTTGCCCAGTCTTATCGCTTCGAGTGACAGCTCCAGCAACTGTTCGGGCGGATCAAGGGAGATTCCGGCGTGGGCGCCAAGCTACACGGCGATCGTCGAGATCCAGGCTCACACGGCGGCCCACGCCGGCTCTCGACACCTAAACTGCCAGATTCCGATCAGATAAGGCTCCGCCACCGCATCCATGCGGTGGAGGGTCCCGCGAACCCACACACCCCGACCCTCGACAGTTTGCTGGTGGCCATGGCCAGGCAAAGGCAAAGGCAAAGGCGGAAGCCCGCTTCGGCCGGCCAGCCGCTTCTCGCTTTTTCGGTGGGTACCGACCCACTGTCAGAGGGCGGGTACGGGTGGGTTGGCGGGACCGTTGGGCGCCATGGGTCCGGCGCATGCGCCGGACGGGTTGGGCAGGACGCCCAACCCCGGTCTTGCCGTTTGTGCAGGACTGCACAAACGAGCAAGGCGCTCACGAGCCTACACGGACGTACTTGCGGCGTGTCCCGCCAACCCACCCGTACCCGACCCAGCCAGCGGAAGCGCGCACTCGCACGCGCATTTGCGGCTGTTGATTTAGCGTCTGGCGTTGCACGCAGAACGTCCATCAGCGTGAGAGAAAACTCATAAAAAACGCCGGCTTTCGCCGGCGTTTTGAGATTCGGTTTCTGATGACACCAGAATCGATTACTTCTTGATCAGGAACTCTTCGACCTTCTTGCCCTTGGTCGTCAGCGCCGCCAGCCAGCGCGGCTGCTTGCCGCGGCCGGTCCAGGTTTCCTTCGGGTTGGCCGGGTTGCGGTACTTCGGGGCAACCTTGCCCAGCTTGCGCACGGCCTTCTTGGCCGGGGCCTTGGTGGCCTTCGCTGCACGGCCGCGGGCCGGGGCCACGCCGCCGAACACCTCTTCGATCGAATATCCGTGCGCCTTCGCCAGCTTGGTCAGCTGCGCGCGCACCTTGGTTACCGCCGGGCGCTTGGCCACGATGGTCTGCTGCTTCTTCGCGTTCTTGATCAGGGCGCCCAGCTCTTTGGCGGACAGGCCACTCAGGTCAATGCTCATCAACTACTCCGGAATCTATTTAAGGACGGGGTGGGCCAGTCCTTGGCGTCGGCGACAGCATACATATCCCATCGGGTGCTGCACAGAGTTAACCGGGATATTCAATCGGAAGGCGCAAAAGAAAAGCCGGGATATTCCACCCGGCTTTCTTCGATCCCCTGTTTCGGTCAACCCGCCAGGCGGGCCAGCAGCGTCTCGCGGTCCAGGCTCTCGGCCTCGCTCGCGCTGCGCGACCGGTACTCGTAGGTCCCGGCGGCCAGCCCGCGCTCGGACACCACCACCCGGTGCGGCACGCCGATCAACTCCATATCGGCAAACATCTGGCCCGGGCGCAGACCCCGGTCGTCCAGCGCCGCGTCCAGCCCGGCCGCCTGCAGCTGCGCCAGCAGCTCGGCCGCCGCGGTGGCCACCGCCTCGTCCTGCTTCGGGTTGATCACGCAGACCACCACCTGCCACGGGGCCATCGCCGCCGGCCAGATAATCCCGGCCTCGTCGTGGTTCTGCTCGATTGCCGCCGCCACGATGCGCGAAATGCCGATGCCGTAGCAGCCCATCGCCATCACCGCCGCCTTGCCGTTCTCATCCAGCACCGTGGCCTTCAGCGCCTGCGCATACTGGCGGCCCAGCTGGAACACGTGGCCCACTTCGATACCGCGCGCGATCTTCAGCTCGCCACCGTCGCTGGCGCGGTCGCCGGCCTTCGCATTGCGGATGTCGGCCACGTCCGGCTCGGGCAGGTCGCGACCCCAGTTGACCCCGGCAAAATGGAAACCGGCCGCGTTGGCGCCAATCACGAAGTCGGCCATCGCCGCCACGTCGCGGTCGGCCACGATGCGGATCGGCTTGACCGGGTTCAGCGGGCCCAGGAAGCCCGGCTCGCTGCCCAGGTGCGCGGCGATCTCCGCTTCGCCGGCCATGCGGTGACCCTGCAGGCCCTCCACCTTGCCCAGCTTGATCTCGTTGACCTCGTGGTCGCCACGGACCAGCGCCAGCACGAACCCGGCTTCGGTCATCAGCGCGATCGACTTCACAGTGCGCTCCAGGCCCAGCCCGAGCAGCTCGGCTACCGCTTCGCAGGTCTTCTGGGTCGGCGTTTCCACCTTGCGCATCGCCTCGCTGGCCGCACCGCGGGCGCCCGGGGCGGCGGCCACGGCCGCTTCCATGTTGGCCGCGTAGTCCGAGCCGGTGGAGAACACCAGCGCGTCTTCGCCGGAATCGGCGATCACGTGGAATTCCTGCGAGGCGTCGCCGCCGATCGCGCCGGAATCGGCCTGCACCATGCGGAAATCCAGGCCCAGGCGGGTGAAGATGCGGCTGTAGGCCGCCTTCATGTTCTCGTACTCGCGCACCAGGCAGTCATCGTGCAGGTGGAAGGAGTAGGCGTCCTTCATCAGGAACTCGCGCGAACGCATCACGCCGAAGCGCGGGCGGATCTCGTCGCGGAACTTGGTCTGGATCTGGAAGAAGTTGACCGGCAGCTGCTTGTAGCTGGACAGCTCCTGGCGCGCGAAGTCGGCCGCGGCCTCTTCGGCGGTGGGGCTGTAGCAGAACACCTGGTCCTTGCGGTCCTTGATCTTCAACAGCTGCGGGCCGAACTTTTCCCAGCGCCCGGTGGTTTCCCACAGTTCCTTGGGCTGGATGGTCGGAATCTGGAATTCCACGGCGCCGGCGCGCTCCATTTCCTCGCGCACGATGCGCTCGACCTTGCGCAGCACGCGCAGGCCCAGCGGCGACCAGGTGTACAACCCCGAGGCCAGCTTGCGGATCATGCCCGCGCGCAGCATCAAGCGGTGGCTGGTGAGCTCCGCGTCACTGGGGGTTTCCTTGGTGGTGTGCAGGTGGAACTGGGAGAGGCGCATCGTCGGCTTCGCTGAACGGCAGAAGCCGATATTCTGCCAGCCCGGCCGCCGCCCTGCCCATCACGACCGCCACACACCTGGCAGCCATGCCCCGGGGCTTACTCAGGCGCCGGGCTTGCAGTAGGCCTTGATCGCCGCCTCGGCCAGGTTGCGCTGCGCGCCGCGCTGCTCGTCGCTGAGGGCGGTTTCGGCCTTGCCGTCGCCATCGGTGTCCTGCATGACCGCGCCCTTGCCGTCCAGCAGGGTCAGGTTGCTGCGCGCGGTGGTGCAGTCGGCCGACTGCGCCGGTACCGCGGCGGCCGTGGCCGGGCGGGCGACCGGGTCGCGCCCTTCCACCTTGCGCGCTTCGTACTTCTGGCCGGTCGGGGCCTTCTCCGAATACTGGGTCACGCCGTTGGCGTCCTTCCACTTGTAGACGGTACCGGCCTGGGCCGAGGCGCTGGCGAGCAGCAGCAGGCAGCACAGCGAGGGCAGGGCACGCATGGCAACTCCGGGCATCAGGGCAAGGCGCCGATTGCAGCACCCCGGCCCGGCGCTGGCAAGCCGCCGGCGACCGGCGGGCCGGTGGGCACCGGCAACGGTCACCCGGCCCCGGAAGCACCGGGCTGCCCCAAAGGCCACCACACCCACTAAACTGGCCGGCATGGATCAGATGAAACCCCCGCCGCGCTCCCGCAGCATCTACCTGCTGCCCAACCTGTTCACCACCGCAGGCCTGTTCGCCGGCTTCTACGCGATCATCGCCGCGGCCAATGGCGACTTCGTCAATGCGGCCATCGCCGTGTTCGTGGCGGCGGTCATGGACGGCCTGGACGGCCGCGTGGCCCGGCTGACCGGGACCAGCAGCGAATTCGGCGTGCAGTACGACTCGCTGGCCGACCTGGTCAGCTTCGGCATGGCCCCGGCGCTGGTGATGTACCACTGGTCGCTGTCGTGGCTGAAATTCGATGACCCGGTCTGGGGCCGGGTCGGCTGGGCGGTGGCCTTCCTGTATGCGGCCTGCGCCGCGCTGCGCCTGGCCCGCTTCAACACCCAGGTCACCGTGGTCGACAAGCGCTGGTTCGTCGGCCTGGCCAGCCCGGCCGCCGCCGGGCTGATGATGTCCTTCGTGTGGGCCTTCGCCGATGGCAACCTGGGCTGGGATGGCAATCAGCTGCGCTATGTGTCGTTGGGCGTGACCCTGGTGGCGGCGTTGCTGATGGTCAGCCGGATCCGCTTCTGGAGCTTCAAGGGCAGCGGCGAACGTGGTCCGCGCGCCGATCGCGTGCCGTTCCTGGCGCTGGCGCTGGTGCCCATCGCCATTGCCATCATGGTCATCGACCTGCCGCGGGTGCTGTTTGCCGTCGGCATCGTGTACGCCCTGTCCGGCCCGTTCTACTGGCTGTGGCAGCGCGCCCGCAAGACGGCCGAGCCCCGCGCGTGAGCGAGGCCGGCCTGCCGCCGCTGTGGTCGCCGGCGCAGCAGTCGTGGCTGCAGGCGATGGGCTACACGGTGTTCGTGGACGGGCAGATCGACGAGGTCGCCCCGGCACCGATCACGCTGAGCGTGGCCGCCCATGCCGCGCCGGCCGAGCGCGCCGTGGCGCCGCCCGCGCCCGCATCGGCAGCCGATACTCCGGCGCGGGCCGCGCCACCGCAGCGGCGCAGTGCGCCGACCAGCATCGATGCGCCGGCCGCTGCGGGCAGCGGCAGTGCCGGGGAGGCCCCGGCAGCGACGCGCGAACGCAGCCCCGGCCGCCGCCCGGCCGTGCGCATGCCCGACCGCCTGCAGATCGCCCTGCTGCGGGCGTCCGGCTGCAATCCCGCCGAGCCGGAGACGCAGGCGTTGATGGCCGGGTGGAACCTGGACGACCTGCGCGGCAATGCCGCCGCCAAGCGCGCGCTGTGGCCGCAACTGCGGGCCCTGCGCAAGCGGGGCCGGCCGTGAGCGCGGTCAGCTCGCCCCGCCCACTGGCGTTGCGCGCGCTGCGCGAAAGCGATATCGACACCCTGATGCCGATCGAACTGCGCGGTTACCCGTTCCCGTGGACGCGCGGCATTTTCGTGGACTGCCTGCGTGCGGGCTACCCGGCGCTGGCGCTGGAGGACGACGGCGTACTGGTCGGCTACGGCGTGCTCAGCATCGCGGCCGACGAAGCCCACGTATTGAATGTGTGTGTGGATCCCCAGACCCAGTCGCGCGGCCTGGGCCGGTTTCTGTTCCGCGCGCTGGTCCAGCTGGCACGCGACCATGGCGCCCAGCGCGTGTTCCTGGAAGTACGCCCGTCCAACACGCCGGCGGTGGCGCTGTACCACAGCGAAGGCTTCAACGAGATTGGCCGCCGCCCGCGCTACTACCCGGCCCGCGAGGGGCGTGAGGATGCCCTGGTGATGGCGATGGAGCTGGTGGACGACGACATCCAGACCATGCCGCCGCTGTAACGGCGCAAGGCAGCCGACCAACGGTCGGCTCTACCAACCGTCGTAGAGCCGACCGTTGGTCGGCTGCACGCAACGCCAGACCGGGGCCACACACGCCCGGCGCACCCTCACGCGACCCGCAACACCGCCGCGCCCGCAACGATCAACCCCGCCGCGATCCAGCGCATCCGCGTCACCCGCTCGTGCAGGACGAATGCGGAGATCAGGATGCCGAACAGGATCGAGGTCTCGCGCAGCGCCGAAATCATCGCCACCGGCGCGATGGTCATGGCCCACAGCGCCAGCCCATACGAGGTCAGCGTGCCGATCCCGCCGACCACGCCAAAGCCCGCGTTTTCCCGCGCGTAGGCCCACAGCCGGGGCGCACGCGTGCAGACCGCCCATAGCGGCAGCGGCAGCCCGGACAACAGAAACAGCCACAGCGTGTAGCTGAGCGCGGCGCCGGACTGGCGCGCGCCCCATGCATCAACCAGCGTGTAGGTGGCGATCACCCCGGCATTGAGCAACGGCAGCCACAGGTGCTGGCGTGCGCCGCCGCGTGCCATGCCCAGGATGCCCGCACAGATCAGTGCGATGCCGCACCACGCCACCGCATGCAGGCGTTCCCCCAGGAACACGGTGCCCACCAGCGCCACCAGGATCGGTGCGCAGCCGCGCATCAGCGGGTAGGACGCGCTCATGTCGGTCACCCGGTAGGTGCGCGCGACCAGAACGTAATAGAGGACCTGCAACACCGTGGAGGCGGCCAGCCATGGCCAGCTGCGTGGCAGCGGCGCGGGCACGAAGGGCAGCAGGAGGGCCGCGATCAGCGCGGCCGACCCGGTGACCAGGATCGTGGTCAGCAGCGTATCGCTGCCGCGTTTGACGATCGCATTCCAGCTGGCATGCAGCAGGGCAGCGAACAGCACGGTACAGAAAATGGAGAGTGACATCGTGTCGGCAGGCACGCATTCCATGGACGAATACGCATCATGCCCCGGTAGAGCCACCCCATGGGTGGCTGCATCCATCGTCCCACCCGGCAGGTACCGACCGGTGGTCGGTACCCCCAGGCAAACACCGCCGCGTTACAACTTCGCGCGCTGCTCGACCAGGCCGGCCAGCTGCGCGGTCCATTCCACCAGACGCACGCGTTCCTGCTCGACCACCGCGGCCGGCACCTTGTCGGTGAACTTGCCCAGCTTGGTCTGGCTCTTCTCCTTCTCCGACTCCACCCGGGCAATTTCCTTGTCCAGGCGGGCGCGCTCGGCGCCCAGGTCGACCAGGCCTTCCAGCGGTACCAGCAGCTTCAACTCACCCACGATGGCCGCCGCCGACGGCGGGGTATCGGCCGCGTCGGCCAGCCAATCGATGCGCGCCAGCTTCAGCAGGAACGACAGCGAGGCCGTGAAGCGCGCCACGCGGGTGCGGTCGTCTGCGGTGCCACCCTGCAGCAGCAACGTGACCTGCTTGGCCGGCGGCACGTTCAGTTCGCTGCGCACGCGGCGCAGCGCGTTGACCATGCCCTTGAGCCATTCGACGTCGGCCTCGGCACGGGCGAAATCGCCCGCGAATTCTTCCGCTGTCGGGTATGGACGCAGCGACAGGGTGTCTTCGCCCAGGCCCAGGCGCGGGGCCACCTGGCGCCACAGCTGCTCGGTGACGAACGGAATCAGCGGGTGCAGCAGGCGCAGCAGCGCTTCCAGCACGAACAGCAGGGTGTGGCGGGTGCTGGCCGCGTCGTCGGCGTTGTCGCCGTTGAGCGCCGGCTTGGTCAGTTCCAGGAACCAGTCGCAGAACTCGTTCCAGGCAAACTCGTACAGGCACTGGGCCAGCAGGTCGAACCGGTAGTTGGCGTAGTGCGTCTGTGCCTCGGCCGACACCGCCGCCAGGCGCGCCAGGATCCAGCGCTCGGCATCGGTGCGCGGCTGCGGCACGCCGGTGAAGCTGCTGCCCTCGGTGTTCATCAGGGTGAAGCGGCTGGCGTTCCACAGTTTGTTGCAGAAGTTCTTGTAGCCCTCGGCGCGGCTCATGTCGAACTTGATGTCGCGGCCGTGCGTGGCCAGCGCGGCAATGGTGAAGCGCAGCGCGTCGGCACCGTGGGCAATGATGCCGTCGGGGAATTCCTTGCGCGTGGCCTTCTCGATCTTCGGCGCATCCTTGGGCTTCATCAGCCCGGTGGTGCGCTTGGCAACCAGGTCTTCCAGCGAGATGCCGTCGATGATGTCCAGCGGGTCGAGCACGTTGCCCTTGGACTTGGACATCTTCTGACCCTGCGCATCGCGGATCAGGCCGGTCATGTAGATGTCCTTGAACGGAATCTTCCCGGTGAAGCTGTCGGTGGCCATGATCATGCGGGCCACCCAGAAGAAGATGATGTCGAAGCCGGTGACCAGCACCGCCGACGGCAGGTAGCGCTCGAAACCGCGGTCGGCCATCGCCTGTTCGTTCGGCCAGCCCAGGGTGGAGAACGGCCACAGCTGCGAAGAGAACCAGGTTTCCAGCACGTCGCTGTCCTGGTGCAGGGCGACGTCGGCGCCGACGTTGTTGCGCGCGCGCGCATCGGCCTCGTCGCGCCCGACGTAGCAGTTGCCCGCGTCATCGAACCACGCCGGAATGCGGTGGCCCCACCACAGCTGGCGGCTGATGCACCAGTCCTGGATGTTCTCCATCCAGTGGCGGTAGGTGTTGATCCAGTTGGCCGGAACGAACTGGATGCTGCCGTTCTCGACCAGCTCCAGGCCGCGCTTGGCCAGCACGTCCATCTTCACGAACCACTGGTCGGTGAGGTAGGGCTCGATCACCTGCTGGGTGCGGTCGCCGCGCGGCACCTGCAGCTTGTGCGGCTTGGTTTCAACCAGGATGCCCAGGTCTTCCAGCTCGGCCAGGATCACCTTGCGCGCTTCGTAACGGTCCAGCCCGCGGTATTTCTCCGGGGCGTTGTCGTTGATGGCGGCCACCGGGGTGAACAGGTTGATCATCGGCAGGTTGTGGCGCACACCCACCTGGTAATCGTTGAAGTCATGCGCGGGGGTCACCTTGACCACGCCGGTGCCGAACTCGCGGTCCACGTAGTCATCGGCGATCACCGGAATTTCGCGGTCGGTCAGCGGCAGCTTGACCATCTTGCCGATCAGGTGCGCGTAGCGCTCGTCCTCGGGATGCACCATCACCGCGGTGTCGCCCAGCATGGTTTCCGGGCGGGTGGTGGCCACGGTCAGCGTGCCGCTGCCATCGGCCAGCGGGTAGCTGATCGACCACAGGAAGCCGTCTTCTTCCACGCTCTCCACTTCCAGGTCGGAAATGGCGGTCTTCAGCACCGGGTCCCAGTTGACCAGGCGCTGGCCGCGGTAGATCAGGCCCTGCTCGTGCCAGCGCAGGAAGGCCTCGATCACCGCTTCGGAGGGCTGCGGGTCCATGGTGAAGGTGCTGCGCGACCAGTCGGCCGACGTGCCCAGGCGGCGCATCTGGCGTTCGATGGTGTCACCGGAGAAGGCCTTCCACTCCCAGACCTTCTCGATGAAGCCCTCGCGGCCCAGCGAATCGCGGGTCTCGCCCTTGCCTTCCAGCGCCAGGTTGCGGCTGACCACCATTTCGGTGGCGATGCCGGCGTGGTCGGTACCCACCTGCCACAGCGTGTCGTAGCCGCGCATGCGGTGGTAGCGCACCAGCGCGTCCATCAGGGTCTGCTGGAAGGCATGGCCCATGTGCAGCGTGCCGGTCACGTTCGGCGGCGGCAGCAGGATGGTGTACGGCTCGCCCTTGCCGGACGGCTTGAAATGGCCGGCCTTCTCCCACGCGTCGTACAGCGCGGTTTCGAAGGTTTTGGGGTCGTAGCTGGAGGCGAGTTGGGTCATGCGGGAACCAGGATCGAAGACGGGAGGTGGGGGTGCCGGAACATCAGCGCCCGAGGGCGCGCTGGATCTTCTGGTCGGTATGGAACTGCGAAACCGCGTAGGCGGCCCAGATCGCGGCCGGAAGCCAGCCAATCAGGGTGATCTGCAGGATCAGGCAGAGGATGCCTGCGAACGGGCGGCCAATGGTGAAGAAGGCGAACCAGGGAAAGATCAGGGCGATCAACAGGCGCATCAAGGGTCTCCGGGCTCGGTGGCGGCGCCACGGCAGGCGCCGCGCGGGTTACATGTCGTACTTGTTCAGGTCAAAGCCCAGCGCCTTGTACTGGCGCCAGCGCTCGCGCAGCGGTTCGCGCGCTTCCGGGTCGGCCGGCACCACTTCCAGCACCCGGTCGCACTCGGCCAGGTACGGGTCGTCGCGCAGGTTGATCACCAGCGGGCGCGCCGGGGCCGGCGTGCCGGGCACGGCGATCAGCACCAGCGCCTCCTCCTCGTCCATGTCCTCACCGGCGATCTGGTGCGGGATGTAGGCCTCGTCGTCGAACGACCACAGCAGTTCGTCCAGCTCCTCGGCCTGGGCCTGGTCGCGTGCCAGCACCAGGGTGAACAGCCCGGCGTCGTTGGCCTTGCGGGCCAGCTCACAGACCAGGCGCAGCGGCTCGGTCAGGAAGCGGGGCTTGGCGATCAGGTAGAAATCAGCACGGGACATGGGCAGGCCAGGAGCGAAAGGGAAGGCCCGGCAGCAGGCCGGGCGGGATCGGGGCGGCGCTCAGGCCCCCCGATCGGGCACGGCATCAGGCGCGGGCGACCTGGTCCAGCAGCCACTGGCTGAGCAGGCCAACCGGGCGGCCAGTGGCCATGCCACGCTTGCCTTCGTCGCTGGCAACGCCGGCGATGTCCAGGTGGGCCCAGCGCTGGCCTTCGGCGAAGCGCGACAGGAAGCAGCCGGCGGTGATCGCGCCGGCCCAGCGGCCGCCGATGTTGTAGACGTCGGCGAAGCTGGAATCCAGCATCGGCTGGTACTCGTCCCACAGCGGCAGGCGCCAGGCGCGGTCGAACACGTGCTCGCCGGCGGCCAGCAGTTCGTTGGCCAGGTCGTCGTGCTTGGTCATCAGGCCGGCGGTCTGGTGGCCCAGGGCAACCAGGCAGGCACCGGTCAGGGTGGCCACGTCGACCAGCGCGGCCGGCTCGAAGCGCTGCGCGTAGGTGAGCGCGTCGCACAGGATCAGGCGGCCTTCGGCGTCGGTGTTGCCCACTTCGATGGTCTTGCCCGACATCGAGGTGATCACGTCCGACGGGCGGTAGGCATTGCCGTCGATGGCGTTTTCCACCGCCGGCACCACCACCACCAGGTTCAGCGGCAGCTTGGCGGTGACCGCCGCGACGAAGGTGCCGATGACGTTGGCGCCACCGCACATGTCGTACTTCATCTCCTCGATGCCGCCCTGGGTCTTCAGGTTGACGCCGCCGGTGTCGAAGGTGATGCCCTTGCCGACCAGTACGTAGGGCTTGGCGTCGCCGCCGTTGCTCCACTTCAGTACCACCAGGCGCGGGCGGTTGGCCGAGCCGCGGGCCACGGCCAGCAGCGAGCCCATGCCCAGCGCTTCCATCTGGTGCTCGTCCAGGATCTCCGCCTCGGCACCGGCATGGGCCTGGGCGAAGGCGACCGAGGACTCGGCCAGGTAGGCCGGGGTGCACAGGTTCGGCGGCAGGTTGCCCAGCTCGCGGGCGTACTGCACGCCAGCGGCGATGGCCTGGCCCTGGGCCAGGGCCTGGGCGTCGGTACCGGCGATGGCCAGCTGGGTCAGGCCGGGTTCGTCGGCCTTCTTCTTGCCCAGGGTGGCGCTGTAGCGGTAGGCGGCGTGGTCGGCGGTGATGATGGCCTGGCGGATGTTCCAGGCGGCATCGCGGCCCTTGACCTCGAGTTCGGTCAGGGTGAACAGCGCGTGGTGGTTGACCCCGCTCTTCAGGGCGCGGCTGGCATCGCCCACCGCCTTGAGGTACTGCGGGACGCCGAACTTGGCCGGTTCGCCCAGCCCCACCACCAGCACGCGCGGGGCGGTGACGCCCGGCAGGTCGTGCAGCAGCGTGGTGTTGCCGGTCTTGCCGCCGACGTCGCCGCGGGCCACCAGGGCCGTCAGGCGACCGCCCGAAGCGGTGTCCAGGGCCTGTGCCGCCGGGCTCAGGGTCTGGTCGGCATAGGCGCCGACGATGACGCAATCGAACGCGGCCGAGGCCGGCGTTGCGTGGTTCAGGGTGAATTCCAGGGCCATTGATCAGATTCCGTTGGCAAATCCGTACAATCGCGAGCTGTTTACGTCCCGTCAGTAGACTGGGCAGCACCGCGAACGAATCCGAGAGTTTAAACCACCGCCCCATGTCGAAGCTCGATCGCTATCTCCTGCGTGATTTCGTCCAGAGTTTCCTGGCCACTTTGATCGTGCTGCTGGTGGTAAGCGTCGGTGGTGTCCTGGTGGACATCCTCGGCAATATCGCCGACGGCCGCGTACCGGCCCGCCTGCTGTTCTCGCAGCTGGGCCTGCAGTTCATCGTCTACATGCCGCTGATCCTGCCGCTGGCGCTGATGCTGGGCCTGCTGCTGGCCACCGCCCGGCTCTACCGGGACTCGGAAATGGCGGTGCTGACCGCCATCGGGGTGGGGCCAAAGCGGCTGCTGCGCCCGGTGCTGATGCTGGTGCTGCCGGTGGTGGGCCTGATCGGCCTGTGCTCGCTGTGGCTGGGCCCCTGGGCCGACCGCACCAGCGAGACCATGATCGTGGAAGCCAACCGCAGCGTGGCCATGGCCGGGCTGGAGTCGGGCAAGTTCACCAACCTGCCCAACAACGGCGGGGTGGTCTACCTGTCCTCGCTGTCGCCGGACGGTACCCGGCTGGGCAAGGTGTTCCTGCAGCGGCAGAAGGACGACCGCATCGAGGTGGTGTCGGCCGACCACGGCCGCATGTTCTTCGAGGGCGAGCGCCAGCGCTACCTGGAGCTGGACGACGGCCACCAGGTGGAAGGGCCGGCCAACGGCGCGCTGGACTACAAGCTGATGACCTTCGCGCGCAACGACGTGGCCATGCCCGACGGCGCCGACACCCGCCAGAAGGATGACCCCGAGCTGCTGCCCACCACCCAGCTGCTGGGTGACGCGCGCCCGGCGGCGCAGGCGCAGCTGCATTCGCGCATCACCCCGCCGCTGATCGCGCTGGCGTTCGCGCTGATGACGCTGCCGCTGGCGCGCAGTTCGCCGCGCCAGCAGCGCTACGGCCGGATGATGCTGGCGTTCCTGGCCTACCTGGTGGGCATGAACCTGATGTTCATCGGCACGCGCTGGATCGCCGATGGCAAATTGTCCGGCAGTGTCGGTCTGTGGTGGCTGAGCCTGCCACTGCTGGCGCTGGCGATCTGGATGTACCTGCGTGACGGCAAGCTGTCGCGCCCGCGGAGGACCGCATGAAGCTTCGCCCGATGCGGTTTGATCTTTATCTTGGCCGGTCGGTGTTCGGCACGGTGCTGCTGACCTGGGCCGTCCTGTTGGGGCTGGACGTGGTGATGGCCTTCTCCGGCGAATTCAAGGACGTGGGCAAGGGCGGCTACACGATCGGCCATGCGGCCGCGTGGGTGCTGTACACGGTGCCGCGCCGGGCCTACACGTTCTTCCCGACGGCAGCGGTGATCGGCTCGCTGATGGGGCTGGGGCAGTTGGCGGCGACCTCCGAGCTGACCGCGCTGCGCGCGCTGGGCCTGTCGCGCAAGCGCCTGAGCGCGTCGGTGGCGATCGCGCTGTCGCTGTTGACGGCGGTGATGGTGTTGACGGGCGAGACGCTGGCACCGTGGGCGCAGAGCCGGGCCGACGACATCCGGATGAGCGCCAAGTGGGGCAACGACATGGCGGTGGCCCGCTATTCGGGCGTGTGGGCACGCGAGGGCGATACGTTCCTCAACGCGGGCGCAGGCGACGAGCAGCTGCTGCCGGGCGGTGGGACCAAGCTGGTGCTGCGCGATGTGCGGCTGTACAAGATCGGCGACGACGGCAAGCTGGCGTCGTTGACTTACGCGGGCACGGCCGAGCACGGCGATACGGGCTGGGTGTTGAACAAGGTGCGCCGGGATACGTTCGGGGAGCGCTCGGCGACGCGTGAGACGGTGGAATCGGAGCCGTGGAATTCGAAGCTGGATGCGGCGGCGCTGGCCAGCGGCATGTCCAAGCCGCGCAACCTGCGCGCGGCGGACCTGCGCACGAGCATCGAGTACCGCAAGCGCAACGGGCTGGACGCGCGTGATTACGAGGACATCTACTGGAGCCGGTGGTTCTACCCGGTGAACGTGTTGGCGTTGTGCCTGGCGGCGGTGCCGTTCGCGTTCGGCTCGCTGCGCAGCGGCGGGATGGGCAAGCGGTTGTTCCTGGGCATCCTGTTCGCGCTGGGCTTCTGGCTGCTGCAGTTGTTCTTCGGGCGCATGGCCGGTGCGTTGAAGTTCGATTACCGCATTGCCTACGCACTGCCGCCGATCGTGATGCTGGTGGTGTCGGGGATGCTGTTCCGGCGCAAGTCGGGGTAACGCGGCGTCCATCGTTGTGCGGTGACCCGCTCTGAAAGGTGGGTCGTGTGCGGCCGGAATGGCGCCGCCCGGACCGGTTCCCTGCAGGATCTCCACCGCCCAGGTAGTGCCGGCCGTTGGCCGGCTCCCCGGAATCTGTCCGGCGGTATCGGGGGCCGGTCAGCGGCCGGCACTACGCTGATGCGTCCGGCGGTATCGGGAGCCGGCCAGCGGCCGGCACTACGCTGATGCGTCCGGCGGTATCGGGAGCCGGCCAGCGGCCGGCACTACGCTGATGCGTCCGGCGGTATCGGGAGCCGGCCAGCGGCCGGCACTACGCTGATGCGTCCGGCGGTATCGGGGGCCGGCCAGCGGCCGGCGCCACCGTGGTCAACGCTTGGGCAGGCGTCGCATGCGCGTGCCGCTGGCGCGGTCGTGCCAGGTCAGGCGCTGGCGGTCGATCAGCGACCACCACAGGCCCAGCCCGCCGAGCAGAACCGAGACGGTGCCGACGGCGTAGCGCAGCCACAACTGTCGGCGGGTGGGGGCGGTGCCGTCGGTGCTAGTGACCTGCAGGCGCCAGGGACGCATGCCCAGGGTCTGGCCGCCACGGCGCCAGCTCAAGGTGGCGTACAGGCCGGTGACGATCCAGCAGCACAGCCAGAGCAACCATTGCAGCGCGCTGAAGGGGGCGATGTTGTCGCGCTCGGCGTGGCCGGACAGCGTGTAGCCCACGGTGAACAGCGTGCCGGCCAGCATCCACAGCGCCAGCGCGGGGAACAGGTCGTAGAGCAGCGCCAGCAGGCGCCACAGCAGCAGGCTGGCGGGGCGATCGGTGGCGGCAGCGGGAGCGGTGGTGGTGGCCATGGGCCGAGCATACCTGCGCCATGGCGCCGGTTCGATGGCCGCCCCGTGTTCGGCTCCGTATGCTGGTCGCATGTCCGATGCCTCTACCCCCGCGCTGCGCCGCCAGCTGGTGCAGCAACTGCCGCCCCTGCGCGATGCCGACAACGTGCTGATCCAGCGTTTCCTCGATGCGATCTGGGCCGAACAGGGCCTGGCACAGGCCAGCCTGGACAGCTATCGACGCGACCTGGAGGGCGTGGCGCGCTGGCGCGATGGCGCTGCGGGCGGGTTGGCAGCGATCGACCGGGCCGGCCTGTTCGACTACCTGGCCTGGCGTGCACGGCACGGCTGGTCGCCGCGCAGCAACGCGCGCCTGCTGTCGGCGCTGCGCGCGTTTTTCGCCGATGCCCTGCGCCGCGGGCAGCGCAGCGAGGACCCCAGCGTGCTGCTGGATCCCCCGCGGTTGCCGCGGTTGCTGCCCAAGGCGCTGGCCGAAAGCCAGATCGAGGCACTGCTGGATGCGCCGGACATCGACACGCCCCTCGGCCTGCGCGACCGGGCGATGCTGGAGCTGATGTACGCCGCCGGCCTGCGCGTAAGCGAACTGGTGCAGCTGCCGGCCAATGCGGTCAACCTGCGCCAGGGCGTGCTGCGGGTGACCGGCAAGGGCAGCAAGGAACGGCTGGTGCCGTTGGGCGAGGAATCCCAGCATTGGCTGGAGCGCTACTTGGCCGAGTCGCGGCCGTTGCTGGCCGGCAAGCGCGCGGTGCCGGCCGGGGCCGACGGCTCGGTGCCGATGTTCCTGGAACCGTCGCTGCACCCGCTCAGCCGCCAGCAGTTCTGGGCGCTGGTGAAGAAGTACGCGGCGCTGGCCGGGATCGATCCGGTGCGGATCAGCCCGCATGGGCTGCGCCACAGCTTCGCCACCCACCTGCTCAACCACGGCGCGGACCTGCGGGCGCTGCAGATGCTGCTGGGCCACAGCTCGCTGTCCACCACCCAGATCTACACGCTGGTGGCGCGTGAGCACCTGCAGAAGCTGCACGCCCGGCATCACCCGCGCGGCTGACCTCGCGGGCGGGCCGGCGGGGCGCGCTGTTTCGCTGCGGTCCAGCTGTGCGCCGGGGCGGCTGTGCGAGAATCGCGCTTACCTTCTTTCCTGACGGACTGCTCGATGCTCCGTGTTGCCATTGCCGCCCTCTTCGGCGCGCTCAGCCTGACTGCCTGCGCGCAGCAACCGTCCGCGCCTGCCGCCAGCAAGGGCGCCAGCCCCGCCGCGGCCGCCACGCCTGCGGCACCTGCCGCCGGCAGTGCCGATGAGCGGGTGCGCAGCGCACTGCAGAAACTGGATCCCAAGTTCGCGCCGGATTACATCGGCGCCGCGCCGTTCCCGGGGTTCCGCGAAGTGCTGGTGGGCGGGCAGGTGCTGTACGTCACCGATGACGGCCGCTACCTGATGCAATCCCAGCCCTACGACATTCAGAACAAGGCGCCGGTCAGCAGTGCCGGTCTGCTGGCATACCGGCAGAAGCTGCTGGCGAAGGTGCCGCAGGCCGAACGCATCGTGTTTGCCGCGCCCAATGCCAAGTACACCGTCAGCGTGTTCACCGATATCGAGTGCGGGTACTGCCGCAAGCTGCACCAGGACATCGCCGAGCTCAACCGCAACGGCATCACCGTGGAATACCTCGCGTTCCCGCGCATGGGCCTGGGCAGCCAGGACTACACCGACATGATTTCGGTGTGGTGCGCGGCCGATCGCAAGCAGGCGCTCACCGCGGCCAAGACCGGCAAGCCGGTGACGCCGAAGAACTGCACCAACCCGGTGGCCATGCAGTACACGCTGGGCCAGCAGATGGGCGTGAACGGCACCCCGGCGATCTTCGCCGCCGATGGCACCCAGCTGGGCGGCTACCTGCCGCCGGCACAGCTGAAGGCCGCGCTGGAGCGCACCACGGCCGGCGGCAGCCGCTGAAACCAGAACGCCCCGGCAATGCCGGGGCGTTTTTTTTGCCGGGTAGAGCCGGACTCTGCCCGGCTGCACGTTTGCAATGACGTGGTCATCGATCAGCGGGGCAGAGCCCCGCTCTACGTGGTTGCGATCAGCGGGGCAGAGCCCCGCTCTACGGGTCAGTTCAACCCGTCGCTGATGGCCTTGGTCAGGGTGCCCTGCGGGTCATCGCCGCTGAACTCCCAGAAGAACGCGCCGCCCAGTCCCTGGGCTTTCACGTAGCCCATCTTCTCGGTGACCATCGCCGGGGTATCCACGCTCCAGAAGGTGGTGCCGTTGGAGATCCACGTGGCCTTGGCAACGCTGTCGGTGTAGACCGGCCAGGTCAGGTTCTTGAGCACCTTCCAGTCTTCGATGCCGGCTTCATACGTGCCCGGCGCCGCGCCGCTGGCGCTCTTGTACAGGCCGTTGTTGCCGCTGGCCACGCCGGTCCAGCCACGCCCGTAGTAGCCGATGCCCAGGTTCAACTTGGACGCCGGCACGCCACGGCTCAGGAACGCCTCCATCGCATCGTTGCTGTTGTAGAGCTTCTGGTCACCGGTGGACGGGTCGGCCGGGGAGTCGAACAGCGCCGAGTGATGGTTGGTCTGCGGATCCCACGCACCGTGGAAGTCGTAGGTCATCACGTTGATGAAGTCCAAGTACGGGTGGTACGCCGCCGGGTCGGTAACACGGATCTTGTCGATCCCCGCGCCCACCGCCACGGTCAGCAGCAGCCCGGGCCGCACCGCATCGAGCTGGCGGCGGAACTCGGCCAGCAGCGCGGTGTAGTTGGCGTTGTCGGCCGGGGTACCGCAGCTCAGCCCGCACGCCACCGGGTATTCCCAGTCGATGTCGATGCCGTCGAACACGCCTGCCGCCGCGCCCACGCCACCGGCGCCGTCGGTCACCGGCAGGTTGCCCTTGATGTAGGCATCCACGCACGAGGCCACGAAGGCCTGGCGGTTGGCCGGCTGTGCCGCGCTGGAGAAGCCGCGCGACCAGGTCCAGCCACCCAGCGAGATCAGCACCTTCACGTTCGGGTGCTTGGCCTTGAGCTGCTTGAGCTGGTTCCAGTTGCCGCGCAGCGGCTGGTCCCAGGTATCGGCCCCGCCACTGACGCTCTCGCCGGCACCGAAGGCCTTGGTGTAGTCGGCGAACGCATCCCCGCCCACGCCGGTGTTCGGGTCGGAGGCCTGGGTCACGCCCACTTCGCAGCGGTTGTTGCGCACGTTGCCGAAGGCGTAGTTGATGTGGGTCAGCTTGGCCGCCGAACCGCTGGTGTCGATGTTCTTGACCCGGTAGTTGCGCCCGTAGATGCCCCACTGGGTGAAGTAGCCGATCACCCGCTTGGTGCCGCCGCCCCCGCCGCCGGCCGCGGTGGTCACACTGATGGAGCCGCTCTGCGCCGAGGCATTGCCGGCGTTGTCGCGGGCACGCACGGTGTAGGTGTAGGCGGTGCTGGCGGTGAGCCCGCCGTCGGTGTACTGGGTGGCGCTGGGCGAGCCGACCAGGCTGCCGTTGCGGTACACGTCGTAGCCGGCCACGCCGCTGCCGCCGCTGTTGTCGGTGGCTGCGCTCCAGGCCAGGTTGACCGTGGTGGCGGTTTTGGACGGCGAGGCCAGGCCGCCAGGCACGCTGGGCGGGGTGGTGTCGTTGCTGGCGGCGGTGACGGTCACGCTGACCGTGGCCGAGGACGTCACCGCGTTGTTGTTGTCGGTGGCCACCGCCTTGAAGGTGTGGCTGCCGGCCGATGCATTGGCCCAGGTCACGCTGTAGGGCGCGCTGGTGTCGATGCCCAGCGAGGTGCCGCCGCGGAAGAATTCGACCTTGCTGACGCTGCCGTCGCTGTCGGCGGCGTTGGCGCTGACGGTGATGCTGCTGCCGGCGGTGAAGCTGGCTCCGGCGCTGGGCGAGGTCAGGCTGACGGTGGGCGGCTGGTTGCTGCCGCTGCCATCGCAGGCGCCCAGGTTGGTGTAGTAGGGCGCGCCGGCCGGGTGGTCGGGCGGGGCATTCCAGATGTCCTGGTTGGCCCGGTACAGCACGCCCCCTTTCTGCAGGGTGGTGCCGGCGAGGTAGATCACCGCGCCGTTCCATTCCGGCGCGCCGGTACAGTTGGCGGCCAGCGCCAGGCTCGGCGTGGCGGCCGCCGCCAGGGCCAAGGCAAGCAGCCAGCGTTTGTGGCGGGCCGCTGGCTGGGAGGATATCGATGTCACCGCACTGCGCATCATCGGGTCAGGCATGGTCTTACTCCGATCTAGTGATGGGCGCGGGCCGCCGGGTGGGGCGGCCCGCGTGCAGCAGGTCCGGGCGCCGGTGAGAGAGGCCGGCAACAGCAGTGGGGGCGGACGAGGGCCTGACCGGCAGGGGTGCCAGGCAGGCGAGGACAACGTTGTCATGCATTCGTCCGCCAATCCGTGAGCCAGCGCAAGGTTCGGCCGTGAAGACGGCGCGGCCGTGCTGACCGCCCGCCAAGCCCCGGCGGCCGACTTCGGTACAATGGTGGGCCCCGTTCCCAACCACGGTTCCCCGGACATGATGGTCCTCGAGGGCGCATCCGCCCTTTCGCCGTTCCGCCGCGAACGTCTTGAATCCCGCCTGCAGTCCCTGGCCGCCGATCTGCGCATCACCGGTGCCTGGCATGTCTACTTCATCCAGACCGAGGGCGATGCGGCCCCGGACCCGGCGATCCTGAGCCGGATCCTGGAAGCCCAGCCGGCACTGGCCGGGCAGGAAGCGGGGGCGGTATCGCGCTTCGTGGTCCCGCGCCTGGGCACCTTGTCGCCGTGGTCGAGCAAGGCCACCGAGCTGGTGCGCGGTGCCGGGCAGCCGATCCGCCGGGTGGAGCGCGGCCTGCGCATCGACCTGGCCGGGTGGCCGGCCGATGCCGCCGCCCAGGCGGCGGTGGTGCGCGCGCTGCACGACCCGATGACCCAGTCGGTGCTGGACCAGGCAGACCAGGCCCAGGCGCTGTTCAGCGCACCGGCCCGGGGTGAACTGGAACGCATCGCGCTGGAGGACCTGGAAGCGGCCAACCGCCGCCTCGGCCTGGCCATGGCCCAGGACGAGATCGACTACCTGCGCCAGCGCTTCGGCGAACTGGGCCGCAAGCCGTCGGACGTGGAACTGATGATGTTCGCGCAGGCCAATTCCGAGCACTGCCGCCACAAGATATTCAACGCCAGCTGGACCATCGACGGCGCCGACCAGCCGCATTCGCTGTTCCGCATGATCAAGAACACCCACCAGCAGACCCCGCAGCACACGTTGAGCGCGTACAGCGACAACGCCGCGGTGGTTGCCGGCCTGCCTGCGTCGCGCTACCGCCCCGATCCGGCCAGTGGCCAGTACCGCAGCGAAGCGGTGGTCGATTCGGCGTTCTGCATCAAGGTGGAAACCCACAACCATCCCACCGCGATCGCCCCGTTCCCGGGCGCGTCGACCGGTGCCGGCGGTGAAATCCGCGACGAAGGCGCCACCGGCCGCGGCGGCAAGCCGAAGGCCGGCCTGACCGGCTTCTCGGTCTCGCACCTGCGCATCCCGACGCTGCCGCAGCCGTGGGAAGCGCCGCGCGCGCTGAACCCGCGCATGGCTCCGGCGCTGGACATCATGCTGGACGGCCCGCTGGGCGGCGCCGCCTTCAACAACGAGTTCGGCCGCCCCAATCTGCTGGGTTACTTCCGCAGCTTCGAGCTGCCCGAGGGGCAGGGTCTGACCCGCGCCTACGACAAGCCGATCATGCTCGCCGGCGGCCTGGGCGCCATCGACCAGAACCAGGTCGAGAAGCTGACCCTGCAGCCGGGCGATGCGGTGATCGTGCTGGGTGGCCCGGCCATGCTGATCGGCCTGGGCGGCGGTGCCGCCAGTTCGGTGGCCTCCGGTGAAAGCGCCGAAGACCTCGACTTTGCCAGCGTGCAGCGCGACAACCCGGAAATGGAGCGTCGCTGCCAGGAAGTGATCGACCGGTGCGTGGCGCTTGGCCTGGACAACCCGATCCGCTGGTTCCATGACGTCGGCGCGGGCGGCCTGTCCAACGCGATTCCCGAGCTGCTGCACGACTCCGGCGTGGGCGGTGTGATCGACCTGGGCAAGGTGCCCGCCGATGACCCGTCGTTGTCGCCGATGCAGTTGTGGTGCAACGAATCGCAGGAACGCTACGTGCTCGGCGTGCCGCAGGCGCGGCTGGCCGAGTTCGCCGCGATCTGTGCGCGCGAGCGCTGCCCGTTCGCCGCCGTTGGCGCTGGCCACCGCCGAGGAACGCCTGGTGGTGGCCTACGGCGCCACCGTGGGCAACATCCCGGCCGATGCGCCGATCGACCTGCCGATGGACGTGCTGTTCGGCAAGGCGCCGAAGATGCACCGCGACACCGCGCACCCGCCCGCACCGCGCTGGCCGGCGCTGAAAACCGCCGGGCTGGACCTGCATGAAGCGGGCCTGCGCGTGCTGGCACATCCTTCGGTCGCCTCGAAAAACTTCCTGGTCACCATCGGTGACCGCAGCGTGGGCGGGTTGACCGCACGCGAGCAGATGATCGGCCCGTGGCAGTTGCCGCTGGCCAACGTCGCCATCACCCTGGCCGGGTTCGACACCGTGGCCGGTGAAGCGATGGCCATTGGCGAACGCACCCCGCTGGCCCTGCTCGATGCCGCCGCCTCGGCCCGCATGGCCGTGGGCGAGGCGATCACCAACCTGTGCGCCGCCCCGGTGGATGCACTGGAGACGGTGAAGCTGTCGGCCAACTGGATGGCCGCGGCCGGCCACAACGGCGAAGACGCGCTGCTGTACGACGCGGTGCGTGCGGTGGGCATGGAACTGTGCCCGCAGCTGGACCTGAGCATCCCGGTCGGCAAGGACTCGCTGTCCATGCAGGCGCAGTGGCACGCCGATGGCCAGGCGCACAAGTCGGTGTCGCCGGTATCGCTGGTGATCTCCGCATTCGCGCCGGTGGCCGATGCCAACGCGCAGCTCACCCCGCTGCTGGACCGCGACACCGACAGCGAGTTGTGGCTGATCGGCCTGGGCGCCGGCAAGCAGCGCCTGGGTGGCTCGATCCTGGCCCAGGTGCATGCCGACCACAGCGACCTGCCCGCGTTTGCCGGCGCCGTGCCGGACCTGGACGATGCGCAGCGGCTGCGCGCGTTCTTTGAACTCATCCGCGATGCGCGCCAGGCCGGCCTGCTGCTGGCCTACCACGACCGCAGCGATGGCGGTGCCTTCGCCGCGCTCTGCGAAATGGCGTTCGCCTCGCGCCTGGGCCTGGACATCACCCTGGATGCCTGGGGCGATGATCCGTTCCGCAGCCTGTTCAATGAAGAACTGGGTGCGGTGGTGCAGATCGCCAAGGAAGACCGTGCTGCGTTCGCTGATCTGGTCGAGCGCCATGCACTGACCGAATGCGCGCAGCGCATCGCGCGTCCGACCACCGCTCCGGTGGTGCGTGTCTCGCTGCAGGGCGAAAGCCTGGTCGAGTGGCGCTGGGAAGCGCTGTTCGATGCCTGGTGGTCGGTCACCCACGCCATGCAGAAGCTGCGCGACAACCCCGACAACGCCGACCAGGAGCGTGCGATCGCGCGCAACTTCAACGCGCCGGGCCTGAAGCCGAAGCTGACCTTCGATATCAATGAAGACGTGGCGGCGCCGTACATGGATGTACCAGTGTCGCGGGCGCAGGATGCGCAGGAGCGACCCCCGTTCATCAACACCGGCGCGCGCCCGCGCGTGGCGGTGCTGCGCGAGCAGGGCGTCAACGGCCAGATTGAAATGGCCAACGTCTTCGAACGTGCCGGCTTCAGTTCGTTCGATGTGCACATGAGCGACCTGATCGAAGGCCGCGTCGCGCTGTCCGATTTCACCGGTCTGGTCGCCTGCGGTGGCTTCAGCTACGGCGACGTGCTGGGGGCCGGCCGCGGTTGGGCCACCTCGGTGCTGGAACGCAGCGCACTGCGCGATGCCTTCGCCGCGTTCTTTGCGCGTGACGACAGCTTCGCCTTGGGCGTGTGCAACGGCTGCCAGATGATGAGCCAGCTCAAGGACATCATCCCCGGTGCCGAGCACTGGCCGCAGTTCCGCCGCAACCGCAGCGAGCAGTTCGAAGCGCGTACCGCGCTGCTGGAAGTGGTGGAGTCGCCGTCGATCCTGCTGCGTGGCATGGCCGGCTCGCGCCTCCCGGTCGCGGTGGCGCATGGCGAAGGCCAGGCGGTGTTCGCCACGGCCGTGGACCAGGCCGCCGCACGCGTCTCGCTGCGCTACGTGGATGGCGATGGCAACGTGGCCACCCAGTACCCGCTCAACCCGAACGGTTCGCCGGACGGCATCACCGGCCTGACCACCAGCGACGGCCGCGTCACCATCATGATGCCGCACCCCGAGCGCACCCCGCGCGCGCTCAATCTGAGCTGGCGTCCGAGTGAGTGGCAGGGTGACTCGCCGTGGCTGCGGATGTTCCGCAACGCACGCGTATGGTGCGGCTGATACTGCGCACGTCACTGTTGTCGATGCGGTGAAAATCGCGTGAAGAAACCGCCGGCACTGCCGGCGGTTTTCTTTTATGCGGAATGGAAAATGATCGGCAGCAAGGAGTTACAGCGCGTTACAACGTGAAAATGCGTTATAGCCATTACTCACATGAAACTAACGTAATCAGCATGTTTATCGTCGGTTTTGTGACGCAGATCGCTGTCGGAAGTTTTTCTACGTCAAAGTCTTGACGTTCCTGAAACTGTACGTTAACACTGCATCCTCATTTCGAAAGCGTTCAGTTCTGCAGTAACCGCATGGATGGCGAGTCGGCTGTACTTCTGTAGCAAGCCATTCGGCGCAACGCAGTAAATCAAGCGAGTAAACGCCCCCAGGGGACGTTGGACCACACGGTCCGGCGTTGGCGTCGCTTTGCCCAAAACCAGCCCACTCAGGAGTCGCATCGATGAATCGGATTTATCGCAAGGTCTGGAACAAAGCACTGGGGCAGATGGTTGTCGCCTCGGAATTGGCCACCAGCCAGTCTGCCGGCGTGGTCATCGACCAGCGACGATCCACCGACACGCGCGCCTCGTCGCTGCTGTCGGGTGCCATCGCGTTGACACTCGGGTTGGGAATGGCAGGGCTCGCGCCGGCGGCGTTGGCGCAGTCGGTGGAAGTGGGCGGCAATGCCAACTGCGTCGTGCTCAACAGCAAGATCCTCGACAGTTGCGTGGTGGATGGCAGCGCCAGCGCGACCGGCAGCAATGCGGTGGCCATCGGCAGCAACAGCACCGCGTCGGCCAACAACAGCGTCGCGCTCGGTGCCGGCTCCAAGGCCAACCGCGTCAACACGGTGTCGGTGGGTGACGCCGGCAAGGAGCGCCAGGTCACCAACGTGGCCGCCGGCACCGCCGCCACCGATGCGGTGAACAAGGCCCAGCTGGACAAGGTTGCAGTCGCTGCCGAAGGCGCGGCCCGCTATTTCAAGGCAGACGGCGCAGGCAACAACAGCGACGCGGCCACGATCGACGGTGACGGCGCGCTTGCCGCCGGTGCCGGTGCCAACGCCGAGGGCGACGGCGCCACCGCCGTAGGGCAGGGCAGCCAGGCGCTGGCCAATGCCACCACGGCGACCGGCAGCCAGGCCATTGCGGCCGGCCTGGGCGCCAGCGCCTTCGGCCAGAACACGCTGGCCTTCGGTGACGCCAGCACGGCGGTGGGGCAGAGCGCCGCCGCCTTCGGCCTGGGTGACGTAGCGCTGGGCGCACATGCACTGGCCGCCAGCGAGAACGGTGCGGCCACCGCGATTGGCGGCCTGGCCGAAGCCAGCGCCGACGGTGCCACCGCCATCGGTGGCGGCGCATTGGCCATCGGCGCGGGCAGCACCTCGCTCGGCCGTGGCGCGGGCAGCGGCGGTGAAGCCTCGGTGGCGGTCGGCGCGTTCAGCGTGGCCGTGGCCGATTTCAGCGCTGCGCTCGGGTCCAATTCCGCGGCCGTGGCCGTGGGCAGCGTGGCGCTCGGCGCCGGCTCCTACGCCGATCGCATCGACACGGTGTCCGTGGGCAACGGCGAAACCGGCCTGCGCCGCCAGATCACCAACGTGGCCGATGGCACCGACGCCAACGATGCCGTGAACAAATCCCAGCTGGATGCCGTGGGCGAAGTGGCGGCCACCACCAGCAAGTACTTCCAGGCCACCGGCAGCGACGACAGCGATGCCGGCGCGTACGCCGACGGCGACAACGCCACCGCCATCGGTGAAGCGTCCAACGCACTCGGCAACGGTGCCACCGCGCTGGGCAGCGGTGCCACGGCGGTGGCACAGAACGCCACGGCGGTCGGCTTCAATGCCGTGGCCACCGGCCAGAACAGCGCCGCCTTCGGCAACAACGCGCAGGCCAACGGCCCGGGCAGCGTGGCGGTCGGTGGCGCGGCGGTGGATGCCGATGGCAACCCGCTGATCACCAATGGCGGCGTGCCGGTCGATACCGGTGCCACCAGCGCCGGCGTCGGCGGTACCGCGGTGGGTGCCAGTGCCGAAGCGTCGGGCTTCGCCTCGTCGTCCTACGGTGTCGGCGCGTACGCCGGCGGCGCACAGTCGTCCGCCTTCGGCGCGGTGTCCAACGCCATCGGCGACTACTCCACCGCCGTCGGCACGCAGAGCGTGGCCACCGGCAACAGCAGCACCGCCATCGGCGGCCCGGCCGACCTGCTGCCGGGCCTGGGCTTCTTCGTGCAGACCCAGGCCAGCGGTGAAGCGGCGACCGCCGTGGGCGCCGGCGCCATCGCCAGCGGCGATTACGCCACCGCCAACGGCACCCTGACCGAAGCGTCGGGCACCGAAGCCACCGCCGTGGGCTACTTCGCCTACGCGCCGGGTGAGGGTGCCACCGCGCTGGGCGCGGAAACCTGGGCCAGTGGCGAACTCAGCACCGCGGTCGGTTTCTACGCCACCGCACGCGGTGCCAACAGCGTCGCGCTGGGCGCCAATTCCACCGCCACCCGCGCCAACACCGTCTCGGTGGGCGATGTCGGCAACGAACGGCAGATCACCCATGTGGCGGCCGGTACCGACGCCACCGATGCGGTCAACAAGGCGCAGCTGGATGGCGTGGCCCAGGTGGCCAACGTCACCGCCAGCCGCTTCAAGGCCAATGGGTCCGATGACAGCGACGTGGGCGCCTTTGCCGACGGCGACGGCGCACTCGCCGCGGGCGAAGCCAGCAATGCGCTGGGCGCCGGTGCGGCCGCACTCGGCAACGGGGCCAACGCGCTGGGCGATGACACCGTGGCCGTGGGCCGCAACGTCAGCGCCAATGGCAACGGCAGCGTCGCCATCGGCGGCTTGGGCCAGGCCTACGACGAGTTCAACCAGCCGCTGGTCGATGCCGACGGCAACGCCGTCAAGGTAGGCACCACCGCGGCCCAGGATGCGGTGGCCGTGGGTGCGGGGGCATTGGCCACCGGCACCACCAGCAACGCGTTCGGCAGCGGCGCGCAGGCCACCGGCAACAACAGCCTGGCCGCCGGTTACAAGGCGCGCGCCACCGGCGACTACAGCGTTGCGCAGGGCGACAACGCCTTCGCCAGCGGCGAGGAAACCACCGCCACCGGCGCCTACGCCTGGGCCACCGAAGACGGTGCCACCGCGTTCGGCGCCAGTGCCTGGGCTACCGCTGCCAACGGCACCGCGGTGGGTCAGTCGGCGTGGGCCAGCGGCACCGGCTCCACCTCGATCGGCTACAACAGCTGGGCCCGCGGCAGCAGCGCCACCGCGCTGGGCCGCGGGGCGTTCGGCTACGGCGACAACAGCGTCGCGGTCGGTTTCCAGGCGCTCGGCAACAGCATCAACACCATCGCCATCGGCACCAACGTGGTGGCCGGCGGTGAAAGCGCGATCGGCATCGGCGCCGGCAGCAATGCCAGTGCGTCCAATGCGGTGGCACTCGGCGCCGGTTCGGTCGCCGACCGTGCTTACACCGTGTCGGTGGGCAGCAGCACCCGCCAGCGCCAGGTCACCAACGTCGCCGCCGGTACCCAGGGCACCGATGCGGTGAACCTGGACCAGCTCACCGACGCCACCGCGCAGTTCCAGGCCAGCGGTGACGGCGTGGCCGTGGCCGGTGGCGAGGAAAGCGTGGCCGCCGGTTCCAACGCGGCCACCGATGGCGACTACGCCACCGCCGTGGGCTCGGCCAGCTTCGCTGCCGGCAGCGGCGCCACCGCGCTGGGCAGCGGCGCGTTCGCACTGGCCGACAACGCCAGTGCGGTGGGCTTCAATGCACTGGCCAGCGGTGCCAACGCGATCGCCGTGGGCGCCAATGCGCAGGCCAGCGGCGAATACGCCACCGCCACCGGCGCCGAAAGCGAGGCCTCCGGCGAGCAGAGCACCGCCACCGGTGCGGCCAGCGTCGCATCCGGTGCGGGCAGCTTTGCCGGCGGTGCGTTGTCCGACGCGGCCGGCGAAGAGTCGGTGGCGCTGGGCTACTACAGCAGCGCCAGCGGCCAGGGCGCCACCGCCGTGGGCGCCGAAAGCGTGGTCAGCGGCACCTTGTCGGCTGGCTACGGCTTCGGTTCTGAAGCCACCGCCGGCTACACCACCGCCATCGGCGGCCTGGCCGTGGCCAGCGCCTTCAACGCCACCGCACTGGGCAGTTTCGCCCAGGCCACCGGGTCCAACAGCGTGGCCGTCGGCGGCGATGCCGAAGCCTCCGGGGCCTACAGCACCGCCACCGGCCAGGGCAGCCTGGCCACCGGCACCAACAGCGTGGCCGTGGGTGGTTCGCTGTTCGGCCTGCTGGCCACCGAAGCCTCGGGCAACTACTCCACCGCCGTGGGCGGCGGGGCGTGGTCGCCGGGCGTGAACAGCACCGCGCTCGGCAACGCCGCCACCTCCAGTGGTGAAAACAGCGTGGCCCTCGGTGCCGATTCCATCGCCGACCGCGACGACAGCGTGTCGGTGGGCAGTGCCGATGCGCAGCGCCAGATCACCAACGTCGCCGCCGGTACCGAAGGCACCGACGCGGTCAACCTCAACCAGTTGAACGCGGTAGCCGCCGCGGGCGAAGCCACCAGCAAGTACTTCCAGGCCAGTGGCAGCGACAACAGCGATGCCGGTGCCTACGTGGAAGGCGACGACGCCCTGGCCGCCGGTGAAGCCGCCAATGCGATCGGCGACGGTGCCACCGCACTGGGTGCCGGCGCCAATGCGCTGGCCGCCAGCAGCACGGCGGTGGGCACCAACGCACTGGCCAGCGCCGATGGCGCTGCGGCAGTGGGCAGCAATGCGCAGGCCACGGGCGAGAACAGCGTGGCGCTGGGCAGCAACGCCAGCGCCAGCGAGATCGGTGCCAGCGCGGTCGGCGGCGGTGCCATCGCCAGCGGCGCCTATGCCACCGCCAACGGCTTCGAGTCGTCGGCCAGTGGCCAGCAGGCCACCGCGACCGGCTTCCGCAGCACCGCCTCGGACGCGGGCGCCTCGGCGTTCGGCAGTTACAGCGAAGCCACCGGGCGCCTGTCCAACGCATTGGGCTACGGCGCGATCGCGTCCAACGCCCTGGCTACCGCCGTCGGTACGTCGGCCACGGCCTCCGGTGCCAGTTCGGTGGCGCTGGGTGAATCCAGCGAAGCGACCGGCGATGAAAGCGTGGCCATCGGTGGCTCGACCTTCTTCGGCCTGCTGCCGGCCCGTGCCAGCGGCACCGGTGCGGCGGCGTTCGGTGCCGGTGCATGGGCAACCGACGACTACGCCACCGCGATCGGCTGGAACTCGTGGGCCGATGCGGCCAACAGCACCGCATTGGGTGCCAACGCCATCGCCGAAGGCGTCAACAGCGTCGCGCTGGGCGCCGGTTCGTCGGCCGAACGTGACAACACGGTCTCGGTGGGTACGGCCACTGCGCAGCGCCAGATCACCAACGTGGCCGACGGTACCGAAGGCACCGATGCGGTCAACGTCAACCAGTTGAGCGCCGTGGCCGAGGTTGCCGAGCAGACCAACCGCCAGTTCAAGGCATCCGGCAGCGGCAACGGCGATGACGTGGGTGCCTATGTCGATGGCGCCTACGCCACTGCCGCCGGTGAAGCCGCCAACGCGTTCGGCACCGGGGCATCGGCCTATGGCAGCGGCGCGCTGGCCTCCGGTCGCAATGCGTCGGCGTCCGGTTTCAACGCCTCGGCCACTGCCGATTCGGCCACCGCCATCGGTGGCGCGCTGTACTACGAAGATGCCAACGGCAACGTGATCCTGGACAAGGCCACCAGCGCCAGTGGTACCGGCGCCACCGCGCTCGGTGCCGGTGCGCAGGCCACCGGGGTGTTCAGCACCGCCAGCGGCGCCGGCGCCACCTCGGCCGGGCTGCAGTCGGCAGCGTTCGGCTACAGCGCCGAAGCGGGTAGCGACTACAGCACCGCAGTGGGCGCGTTCAGCGCGGCCAGCGGGGTGCGTACCACCGCGCTCGGCTACGGCGCCGAGGCCAGCGGCGACTACGCTTCCGCACTGGGTTGGGGCAGCGCTGCATCCGGTGCCTACGCCAATGCCATCGGCTACGCCTCGCAGGCCAGCGGCGCCAACAGCGTGGCCGCCGGTTCCAATGCCTGGGCCACCGCGGCGCAGACCACCGCTGTCGGCCAGCTGGCGTGGGCCACCTCGGCCGGCTCCACCGCGATCGGTCAGGACAGCTACGCCTACAGCGGCCTCAATGCCACGGCGGTGGGCAAGAGCTCCTCGGCCAGTGGCGCCGGCAGCGTCGCGCTGGGCGCCGGTGCACGCACCAGCGAAGCCAACGTGGTCTCGGTCGGTGGTGGTAACGGCACCACCGGTCCGGCCACGCGCCGCATCACCAACGTCGGTGCGGCCGTGAACGCCAACGACGCGGTGAACAAGGCGCAGCTGGACAGCGTGGCGGCCACCGCCGATGCGGTCGGCAAGCACTTCCAGGCCAGCGGCACCGGCGTGGCCACCGCCAGCGGCAGCGATGCGCTCGCCGCCGGGTCGGGCGCTGCCGCCAGCGGCAACCGCAGCAGCGCTCTGGGCGCGGCATCGGTGGCCTCGGCCACGGGTGCCACGGCCATCGGCGCCGATGCATCGGCACGGGGTGACAACAGCACCGTGATCGGCCGCTCGGCCTCCACCAACGCCACCAACGGCGTGGCCATCGGCAACGGGGCCTTCGCCAGCAACGGCGCCGGCAGCATCGCCATCGGCGCGGGGGCCGGCGTGTCCGGCGCCGGTTCGGTGGCACTGGGTGCAGGCGCACGTGCGGTCGAAGCCAACGTGGTGTCGGTGGGCGGTGGCAACGGCACCGATGGTCCGGCCACGCGCCGCATCGTCAACGTCGCGGCCGGCCGCATCGCTGCCGGCAGCACCGATGCGGTGACCGGCGGCCAGCTCAACACCACCAACCAGCGCGTGGGCGCGGTGGAAACCCGCGTGGGTGACATCGACGAGCGCATCGGCTCGGTGGAAACCGTCACCGCCAATGCGCTCAGCTACGACGACGCCAGCCGCGACAAGGTCACCTTGTCCGGCGTGCAGGGCACGGTGCTGGACAACGTGGGCAGCGGGTCCATCGCTTCCGGCAGCCGCCAGGCCATCAACGGTGGCCAGCTGTTCCAGTCGCTGTCCGATGCCGCCAGCTTCCTCGGCGGTGGTGCCAGCGTGGGCATGCAGGGTGTGTTCGTGGCCCCCAACTATGTGATCCAGGGAACCACGTACAACAACGTGGGTGACGCGTTGGGTGCGCTGGACCGCAAGGTCAGCGACCTCGACCAGCGGGTCGCCGGTTCGTCCAACGCGCGTGCACGCAGCGCAGCGGCACCGTCGGCCAATGTGGCCAGTGCGTCGCTGGCCACGGCCGACGAGCGCGTGGCCACTGCCAGCGTGCAGGGCACCCCCACGGCCGCCAGTGCGGGCGGTGCGCAGGTGGCCAACGCACCGGTCGCCGCCGCACCCACCGCCGTCAACGCGGTTGCCATGGGCGATGGCGCTGTCGCCAGCGGGGCCTCGGCCACCGCGATCGGCCAGGGGGCCACCGCAACAGCGGCCAACTCGGTCGCGCTGGGCCAGGGCTCGGTTGCCGATCGTGCCGATACGGTGTCAGTGGGCAGCGTGGGTAACGAACGCCAGGTGGCCAACGTTGCCGCCGGCACGCAGGCCACCGATGCGGTCAACAAGGGCCAGCTGGACGGCGGCATCGCAACGGCCAACAGCTACACCGACCAGCGCTTCGGCGCGATGGCCGACAGCTTCGACATCTACAAGGGCGAAATCGACCAGCGTCTGCGCCACCAGGACCGTCGCATCGATCGCCAGGGTGCGATGAGCGCGGCGATGCTCAACATGGCCACCAGCGCCGCCGGCGTGCGCACCCAGAACCGGGTGGGCGTGGGCGTGGGCTACCAGGGTGGGGAGTCGGCGTTGTCACTGGGCTACCAGCGTGCGCTCAGCGAGCGTGCCACGGTGACCATCGGCGGTGCCTTCAGCAGCGATGACAGCTCGGTGGGCGTGGGTGCCGGCTTCGGCTGGTAAGCAGACGTGGCAAGGCGTGGCCTGGTAGGGGCCACGCTGCAAGCAATGCAAGGCCTGAGGGGGCGGGTCACGGGAACCCTGGCCAGGGCCGGCCAGGGAACTCGCATGGAATGTTGGCCTGAACAGTCGTTTGATCATGACCTTGAAGAGGATTTCAACGTGACCAGTAAGCAGAACCTTCGCATCAACGTGCTGGCAGCCGCGCTGCTGTCGATCTCGGCCGGCTCGGCGTTCGCCGCCAGCCCGCGTACCGAGGAACCCAAGCGCCCGGCCACTGCCGCGCAGCAGAGCAGCAACGGCATCATCGTCAAGTACCGCGCCGGCAGCGCCGCGGCCTCGGACCGCTCGGCCAAGCTGGCGGTGGTCAACTCGGCGTTGTCGCGCGCCACCCTCAACGGTGGCACGGCGCGCGCCGGTGCGCTCAACCCGCAGGTGGTGCGCAAGCTCGGCGTGGGTGCCGACCTGATCCGCCTGCAGAGCCGCCTGGGCGATGCCGAACTGCAGAAGGTGCTGGCCGAACTGAAGGCCGACCCGACCGTGGAATACGCCGTGGTCAATGCGCGCATGCAGCGCGCCGACCTGCGCGCCAAGCCGACCGAAACCAAGCAGCTGGTGCCCAACGATCCGTACTACGCGCAGTACCAGTGGCACTTCGGCAACGCCACCGGCGGCATCAACGCGCCGTCGGCATGGGACGTGTCGCAGGGCGAGGGCGTGGTGGTGGCGGTGATCGATACCGGCATCCTGCCCAACCATGAAGACTTCAGCGGCAACCTGCTGGAAGGCTACGACTTCATCAGCGATGCCGAAACCTCGCGCCGCCCGACCGACGCCCGCGTCCCGGGTGCACTGGATTACGGCGACTGGGTGGAGAACGACAACGAGTGCTACACCGGCTCGCTGGCCGAAGACAGCTCCTGGCACGGCACCCACGTGGCCGGCACGGTGGCCGAAGCCACCAACAACGGCGTCGGCATGGCGGGCGTCGCGTACAAGGCGAAGGTGTTGCCGGTGCGCGTGCTCGGCAAGTGCGGCGGCAGCCTGGCCGACATCGCCGATGCCATCACCTGGGCCTCGGGCGGCACCGTGGCGGGCATTCCGGCCAACGCCAACCCGGCTGAGATCATCAACATGAGCCTGGGCGGCAGCGGCGCCTGCGACCCGGTCTACCAGGCCGCGATCAACGGTGCGGTATCGCGTGGCACCCTGGTGGTGGTGGCGGCAGGCAACGCGGGCGGCAACGTCTCCAATGCACGTCCGGCCAACTGCAACAACGTCGTTGCGGTGGGCGCCACGCGCATCACCGGCGGCATCACCTACTACTCCAACTACGGCGCGGCGGTGGATCTGTCGGCCCCGGGTGGCGGTGGCAGCGTCGACGGCAATCCGGGCGGCTACATCTGGCAGGCCATTTCCAGCAGCACCACCTCGCCGGAACTGGGGACCTCCGATTACGGCGGCAAGGGCGGCACCTCGATGTCCTCGCCGCACGTGGCAGCGGTGGCGGCCCTGGTGCAGAGCGCGCGCATCGCCAACAACCGCGACGCGTTCACCCCGGCCCAGCTGGAAACCCTGCTCAAGGAAACCGCACGCAAGTTCCCGGTGACCATCCCGGCGGCCACCCCGATCGGCACCGGCATCGTCGACGCCAAGGCCGCGCTGGCCAAGGCGCTTGAGGAAGAGTGCACCGAGAACTGCGGTCCCACCGCGATCCCGCTGACCAACAAGGTGGCCGTGGGCGGTCTGAGCGGTGCCGGTGGCAGCGAAGTGCTGTACAGCTTCGACGCGCAGGCCGGCAAGGTGCTGAGCCTGCTCACCTACGGCGGCAGCGGCAACGTGTCGGTGTACGTCAGCCAGGGCAAGGAGCCGACCGCGACGGTGTTCGACGCCAAGTCGACCCGCCCGGGCAACAGTGAAACCGTGCGCTTCACCGCGCCGGTGGCGGGCACGTACTACATCAAGCTGGTCGGCGAGTCCGCGTTCAGCGGCGTCAGCGTCATCGCCAACCAGTAACGGGTGTGTGGTTCTTGGGGAGCCGATCTTGTGATCGGCTCCCCATTTTTTTTGGCGATCATCCTCCGGGTAGAGCCACCCCATGGGTGGCTGCCGCGCTGATCGTGCACCACGCGCAGCCACCCATGGGGTGGCTCTACCCCCGTGTGGATGCGTTGTCTTTCCCTGGTCATGCCTGTCGCCATTTACCCGGGCATACGGCGGTCCTGCGGGCTGTGTCGATTTCACATCGCACCGGCACGTAAAGCGACCCGCCGAACTGCTAAAGTCATGCGGTCGCCAGGAGAGCTTCGTGAACGCGGTTGCCCACGATCCCACTGCAGAAACCACTGCGGAAACCCGCATCGTCGAAGCGTTGCTGCGCAACGGGCGCCTGAAGGAAGGCGACCTGGCGCGGGCACGTCCGCTGCACCGCGAATCCGGCGGCAGCCTGCTGCAGTTGCTGGTGCGGCTGGGCCTGGTGTCCGAACGCGACCACGCCCAGGCCAGCGCCGAGGTGCTGGGGCTGGCCCTGCTCGACGCGCGTGCCGTGCCCGAAGTGGCCCCCGAATCGCTGCTCGATGCACTGCCGCTGTCGTTGCGCTTCCTCAAACAGTTCCATGTCTGTCCGCTGGCCCTGCACGATGGCGTGCTGGACCTGTGGCTCAGCGACCCGCAGGACCCCTATGCCGCCGACGCCGTGCGCCTGGCGATGGGCGTACCGGTGCGGCTGCATGTCGGGTTGCGCTCGGAAATCGATGACCTGATCGAGCGCTGGTACGGCCAGGGCCGCAGCGCGATGGGGGCGATCGTCGAAACCGCCGATGGCGAAGGCAGTGCGGTCGACGACATCGAACACCTGCGTGACCTCGCCTCCGAGGCCCCGGTGATCCGCCTGGTCAACCTGGTGATCCAGCGCGCCTTCGAACTGCGCGCCTCGGACATCCACATCGAACCGTTCGAAAACCGCCTCAAGGTGCGTTACCGCGTCGACGGCGTGCTGATCGAGGGCGAAAGCCCGCCGGCCAACCTCACCGCCGCGGTGATCAGCCGCGTCAAGATCATGGCCCGGCTCAACATCGCCGAACGCCGCCTGCCGCAGGACGGTCGCATCATGCTGCGCGTGCAGGGCAAGGAACTGGACCTGCGCGTGAGCACCGTGCCCACCGCGCACGGCGAGAGTGTGGTGATGCGCCTGCTCGATCGCGATACCGTCGTCTTCGATTTCCACCGGCTCGGCTTCACCGATGCGTTCCTGCCGCAGTTCCGCAAGGTACTCGAGCAGCCGCACGGCATCCTGCTGGTCACCGGCCCGACCGGCTCGGGCAAAACCACGACGCTGTACACCGCGCTTAGCCAGCTCAACACCGCCGACGTCAAGATCATCACCGTGGAAGACCCGGTGGAGTACCAGATCGAAGGCATCAACCAGATCCAGGCCAAGCCGCAGATCGGGCTCGACTTCGCCCACGCACTGCGCAGCATCGTGCGCCAGGATCCGGACATCATCATGATCGGCGAAATGCGCGACCTGGAAACGGCGCGCATCGCCATCCAGTCCGCGCTCACCGGCCATCTCGTGCTGTCCACGCTGCACACCAACAACGCCGCCGGCGGCATCACCCGCCTGCTCGACATGGGCGTGGAAGATTACCTGCTTACCTCCACTATCAACGGCATCCTGGCCCAGCGCCTGGTGCGCCGGCTGGAGCCCGAACACGCGCAGCGTTACCTGGCCTCACCGGAGGAGATCGAGAAGTTCGGCCTGCGTCGCCTGCAGCCGCAGGGCGATATTTTCCTGTACCGCGCGCAGCCCTCGGCGATCGCGCCCACCGGCTATCTTGGCCGGACCACCATCATGGAATTCCTGGTGATGAACGACGAGCTGCGCCGCGCGGTGATGCGTCGCGCCGGCATGGGCGAGATCGAGCAGATCGCACGCGCGGCCGGCATGCGCACGATGTACGAGGACGGGCTGGCCAAGGCATTGCAGGGCCACACCACGCTGGAGGAAATCCTGCGCGTGACCGAGGAATCCTGATGCGCATGCATCGTCCCTGGCCGGCGGGCCGCTGAGCATGGCGCTGTACCGCTACAAGGCGCTCAACGCGCACGGCGAACTGTTCGACGGGCAGATGGAGGCCGCCAGCGAGGCCGACGTGGTCACCCGCCTGCAGGACCAGGGCCACTTGCCGATGGAAGCGCGCCTGGCCAGCGAAGGCGTCGGCCACGCCCACCTCGTGGGCCGCACTGCTGCGACGCAAGCCGTTCGACGGCGCCGCGCTGGTGCAGTTCACCCAGCAGCTGGCCACCCTGCTGGGGGCCGGGCAGCCGTTGGACCGTGCGCTGACCATCCTGCTGGACCTGCCTGAAGACGAGCGCAGCCGTCGCGCCATCACCGACATCCGCGACGTGGTGCGCGGCGGCGCGCCGCTGTCCACCGCGCTGGAACGCCAGCACGGGCTGTTTTCGCGGCTGTACATCAACATGGTGCGTGCCGGTGAAGCCGGCGGCAGCCTGCACGACACCCTGCAACGCCTGTCGGAGTACCTCGAGCGCAGCGCCGAACTCAAGGGCAGGGTGATCAACGCGTTGATCTACCCGGCGATCCTGCTGGCGGTGGTCGGCGGCGCGCTGCTGTTCCTGCTGGGCTACGTGGTGCCGCAGTTCGCGCTCATGTACGAAAGCCTGGACGTGGCCCTGCCGTGGTTCACCCAGTGGGTGCTGGCCGCCGGGCTGGTGGTGCGCGATGGCTGGCTGGCGATGATCGTGGTGCCGGCGCTGGCGTTGCTGGTGATCGAACGCAAGCTGCGCCAGCCGGCGTTCCGCCTGGCGATGGACGGCTGGCTGCTGCAGCGCAAAGGCATCGGCCCGCTGCTGGCCAAACTGGAAACCGCGCGGCTGGCGCGCACTCTGGGCACCCTGCTGCGCAACGGCGTGCCGTTGCTGGCCGGGCTGGGCATCGCGCGCAACGTGCTGGGCAACCGCGCGCTGGCCGCCGACGTCGATGCGGCCAGCGACGACGTCAAGAACGGCAACGGCTTGTCGGTGTCGCTGGCACGCGGCAAACGCTTTCCCCGCCTGGCCCTGCAGATGATCCAGGTGGGCGAGGAATCCGGCGCGCTGGACACCATGCTGCTCAAGACCGCCGACACCTTCGAGCAGGAAAGCGCACGCGCCATCGACCGCCTGTTGTCGGCGATGGTGCCGGTGATCACCCTGGTGCTGGCATCGGTGGTCGGGCTGGTAATCGTCGCCGTGCTGGTGCCGCTGTATGACCTGACCAATGCCATCGGCTGACGATGGCGCTTTCGCATTCCCCTGAACCCTGCAAGGAGCCTGCCGCATGCAACGCCGCCTGATCCGCTTCACCTCGCCGCGCCGCCAGGCCGGCATGAGCCTGTTGGAAATCATCATCGTGATCGTGCTGATCGGCGCGGTGCTGACGCTGGTGGGCAGCCGCGTGCTGGGCGGTGCCGACCGCGGCAAGGCCAACATCGCCAAATCGCAGGTCCAGACCGTGGCCGGCAAGGTGGAAAACTACCAGCTGGATACCGGCAAGCTGCCGGCCAAGCTTGATGACCTGGTTACCCAGCCCGGCGGCACCAGCGGCTGGCTGGGCCCGTATGCCAAGCCGGCCGAACTCAACGACCCGTGGGGCCACCCGCTGGAATACCGCGCACCCGGCGAAGGCCAGCCGTTCGACCTGATCAGCCTGGGCAAGGATGGCAAGGTGGGTGGCAGCAGCTACGACGCCGACATCAAGTACGAGTAAGTCCGCTTGCTGGTCATCGCCCTGCCACGCCTGCCCATGCCCCGCCGCCCGCCGCGTTCCCCGCGCCGGGTGGCCGGGCTGTCGTTGCTGGAAATGCTGCTGGTGGTGGCGCTGATCGCCATCATCGGGGCGGTCACCGCCACGGCGATGAACGGCGGCATCGACGGCATGCGGCTGCGCAATGCCGGCAAGGAACTGGCCAGCCAGCTGCGCTACACCCGCACCCAGGCCATCGCCACCGGTGAGCGGCAGCGCTTCCTGATCGACCCGCAGGCACGCACCTGGCAGGCCGCCAACGGTCGCCACGGCACGGTGCCGCCCAGCCTGGAGGTGCGCTTCCGCGGCGCGCGCGAAGTGGCCACCGCTGCCGGCCAGGGCGCCATCGCGTTCTACCCCGATGGCGCCTCCAGCGGCGGCAGCATCGACCTGCAGGTGCGCGACGCGGTCTGGCACATCGACGTGGGCTGGATTACCGGCGACGTACGCTCGGGCCCACGGCGGGAGGGCCCATGAAACACCAGCGCGGCTACTCGCTGCTTGAGGTGATCGTGGCCTTCGCGGTGCTGGCACTGGCGCTGACGTTGTTGCTGGGCAGCCTGTCCGGGGCCTCGCGGCAGATCAAGCAGGCCGACCTGCGCAGCCGTGCGGTGCTGCATGCGCAATCGCTGCTGGCCGTCACCGGCGTGGTCGAGCCGTTGCAGGACGGCGAGCGCAGCGGGGAATGGGAAGACGGGCGTTACCGCTGGCAGCTGCAGGTGGCGCCGTACCAAGAGCCGCGCACCGACGCGTTGCCGGTGGCCGACACCGTGGCCGGTCCGCGCCTGGCGCAGCTGACCCTGCAGGTGTCCTGGGGTGATACCGACGCCGACCGCATGCAATGGCGCAGCCTGCGCCTGCTGCCCGCCAACCCGGGGACGCCGCGATGAGCCGTGCGGCGCGCGGCTTCACCCTGATCGAAGTGCTGCTGGCCACCGCGTTGCTGGTCGGCGGGCTGGCGCTGGCCTTCGCCACCGTGCGCTCGGCACTGGCGATCAGCCAGCGCGGCGAACAGATGGCCGCGCACAACGAGCGCATGCGGGCGGTGGAAGGTTTCCTGCGGCGGCGCCTGTCGATGGCCATGCTGACCGCCACCACGCCCCCGGACCCCACCCGCGAACCGGTGTACTTCCTTGGCGAGCCGCAGCACATGCTGTTCGTGTCCGATCTGCCCGGCTACCTCGGCCGCGGTGGCCCATATGTACACGAACTGCAGGTGCGGGGCAGCGGCGACGCGCAGCGCCTGGACCTGGCGCTGACCCTGGTGCAGAACGGCGAGCGCATCGAAGAGACACCGCCGCGCCCGCCCGAGGCACTGGCCGATGCGCTGCGCGCGGTGACCTTCCGCTACCGCGGCATCGACCCGCGCAACGGTCAACTGGGGGAGTGGCAGGACCGCTGGGACGACACCCGCCGCCTGCCCAGCCTGGTATCCATCAGCGTCACCCCACGCCAGGGCCCGGCATGGCCGCCCATGGTGGTGGCCTTGGCACAGCAGCCCCGCGGAGCGCGCCCATGACGCGCGCGCGCGGCGCCGCGCTGGTGCTGGTGCTGTGGCTGATCGCGCTGCTTACCGCGGTGGTCGGCGCGTTCGCGCTGAGCGCCCGCATCGAACACATGCAGCAGCGTGTCATCAACGACGACGCCATCGGCCAGGAGCACGCACGTGCGGGGCTGGAGTACGCGTTGTACCGGCTGCAGCCCAGTGCGACCCGACCACCGTGGGTGGCCGATGGCCGCCGCTATCGCTGGGAATTCGACCAGCGCCGGATCGACCTGCGGATCGTCGACGAGAACGGCAAGATCAACCTGAACCTGGCCGACGCCACGTTGCTGCGCGCGTTCCTCGCGGCGATGGGGGTGGCGCCCGAACGTGCCGGCCCGCTGGCTGGCGCGATCGTCGACTGGCGCGATGCCGACAGTCTCAAGCAGCCCGGCGGCGGCGCCGAATTGCCTGAATATGTCGCCGCCGGCCTGCCGTATGGCCCGCGCAACAACCGCTTCGAGACACTCGGCGAACTGCAGCGCGTGCTCGGCATGGATGCCACGCTGTATGAACAGCTGGAGCCGATGCTGACCCTGTACAGTCGGCAGTCGCGTCCGGATCCGCGTTTCGCGGCCGGTCCGGTGTTGACCGCACTGGGGCTGGATGCTCCGCGGCTGCTTGCCGAACGCGAACGGGCCCAGGCCGGTGAAGATGCGAAAGTGGGCGGTGCGGCGCTTGCCAGTGGCAGCGGCACCTATAGTATCGAGAGCCGCGCAACGGATGAACGCGGCAAGGTATCGGTTCTGCGGGGCGTGGTGCGGACGGGGACCGCCGGCACGCCGGGAACCACTTACACAGTCCTTCGTTGGGAACAGGGAATGGCAGCACGATGACGGCATGGCGGGACACTCTGGTGCGGGCACAGGGGCAGATGGCGCCGGGCGTGGTCAATGGCCTGCGCTGGTGGCGGCGTTCGTTGCTGGCGTGGTTGCCCGAGCGTTGGCAGTGGGCGCTGGGCTGGTCGCGCTCGCGGCTGTTGCTGCAACAGCAGGGCGACCAGCTGCACGTGCTGCGCGATGGCGGCCTGCGTACCGAGCGGGTGCTGGAGCTGCCCTGGCCACAGACCCCGGCTGCACTGGAGCAGCGCCTGGATGCGCGCCTGCGCACGCTGCCGCGGCATTGGCTGCTGCCGGCCGCGGCCGCACTGCGCCGCCCGCTGCGCCTGCCGGCCGCGGCCGCCAGCCGCCTGCGCGACGTGGTGGGGTTCGAGATCGATCGCCAGACCCCGTTTGAACCGGCGCAGGTCAGCTTCGACGTGCGCGAATTGGGCGCGCTGGATGACGGCCAGCTGCAGGTGGAACTGGTGGTGATGCCACGCCAGGCGCTGGAGCAGTGGGCGCAGCAGGTGGGGCCGTGGGCGCAGGGCCTGGCCGGCGTGGATATTGCCGATGCCGAGGGCCAGCCGCTGGGGGTGAACCTGCTGCCGCTGGACCAGCGGCAGGCCCAGCGCGATCCGATGCGCCGCTGGAACCTGCTGATGGGGCTGGCGGCGCTGGTGCTGCTGGCCTTGGCCGGCCAGCAGATCCTGGACAACCGCCAGGCCGCGGCCGATGCGCTGGCCGAGCAGGTCAACGCGGCCGCACGCGATGCGCGTCAGGTGGCCGCCGAGCGCCAGCACCTGCAGACACTGGTCGAAGGCGCGGCCTTCCTCGAACAGAAACGCATGGCCCATGCCAGCACCGTGGAGTTGTGGAATGAACTGACCCGGTTGCTGCCCGATGGCACCTACCTGGAAAAGCTGTCGGTGGAAGGCGATTCGCTGCAGTTGATCGGGCTGAGCCGCGAGGCGTCGCAACTGGTGCCGCTGCTGCAGGACTCGCCGCTCTGGCGCAAGGTCAACCTGACCGGCGTGCTGCAGGCCGATGGTGGCGCGGCCGGCCGCGACCGCTTCACGCTGACCGCCGAACTTCAGCCGTTGCCCGGTGCCACCCCTGCAGCGCCCGCCGCTGCACCTGTCGCGGAGGGTGCCGATGGCAATGCCGACCACACGCCGTGACCGCTGGCTGGCGCTGGCGTTGCTGCTGGCGGTGATCGCACTGGCCTACCTGGTGCTGGTGCACCCGTGGTTCACCCGGCCACTGCTGGCCATCAACACGGACATCAGTGACCTGCAGGAGCGCGATCAGCGCGTGCAGGCGCAGCTGCAGCAGCGCGGCGCCGTCGCGCGGGGGCTGCAGCAGGCACAGGCCGCCCTGGCAGGCCGGCCCGGTTTCCTGCGAGAGGCCACTGCCGAATCGGCCGCCGCAGCGTTGTCCTCGCGCCTGCAGGACGCCGTGGCATCGGCCAGCCCCGGCAACCGCAGCTGCACCATCAGCAACCGCTCGCCGCTGCAGGACACCAGCGCCGATGCCGTGTTCCCCAAGGTGGCGCTGCAGGTACGGCTGCGCTGCGGCATTCCGGAAATGGCCGCCGTGCTGTACACCCTGGAAACCGGCAGCCCGCGCCTGTTCGTCAACAACCTCAACCTGCTCGCACAGCGCTTCCAGCAATCGCCGAATGAAACCGGCACCGGGCTGGACGTGTCCTTCGAACTGGTGGGCTACCTTCAGCCCGGGGGCGCGTCAGATCCGGTCGCGCCGGCGCCGGCCGGTGCCGCGATGCCGGCCGATGGCAGCGGCCTGACCCCGGCCGGACCCGCGCCGGCCGATGCCCAGGCCGCCGCCGACGCCCGGACAGACGCCAGCGCCAACGCAGCCGCGTATGCAGCGCAGGCCGCCGAGGATGCGGCCGCAACCGCGACCAATGCCGCCGATGCGGCTGCCGACGCCGCCGCTGCTGCGGAGGCCGACCATGAAGATTGAGCTGACCTCCCTGCGCAGTTGGTGGCTGGCCACCGTAGTGGCATGGGCCGCCGCGATCTGGATCGCCAGCCTGTTCGGGCTGGGCAGCCACCTCCCGGTGGCCGCCGAGGGCGACCGCACCGCGTCGCCGCTGCCGGTGCTGCCGGCGGCCTCGCCGGAGCGCATCGGGTCGGCCGAAGCCTACGCCCAGATCGGCGCGCGCCCGTTGTTCGCCGAAGACCGCCGGCCGCGTCCGTACCTGCTCGGTGGCAGCGAGCCGGGCGCGTCCAGTGCGGTCAGCCTGACCGGGGTGTTGCTCACGTCCGAATTCAGCATGGCCATCCTCACCACCGACCAGAAGCAGTCGCTGCGCCTGCGCCTCAACGGCGACCCGGTCAACGGCTGGCAGCTGCTGGCACTGGAACCGCGCAGCGCCACGGTCAGTGGCCCCGGCGGCACCCAGGTGCTGGAACTGACCGTGTTCAACGGGCAGGGCGGCGAGCCGCCGACCGTGCTGGGCAACCCGGTCAATGGCGCGGTGCCGCCGGCCGGCGCCGGGGTGATGCCGTTGCCGCCGCCGCCGCCGCCCGGCCAGCCCGTGCGGCCGGTGCAGGTGGCCACCCCGTCGGCACCGGCACCGCCGGCACCCGCCGCGCCCACTACCCCGGCCCAAGGCCCCAGTGATGCACAGATGCAGGCCATCCGTGCGCGCATCCAGGCGCGCCGCCAGCAACTGCAGCAACAACAACAATCGCAGCGACCGCCCGCGGGCGGCTCCGGCCAGAACCCTTAGAGTGACAGCATGACACTGCGCCTTTTTTCACCGCGTCTCTTCTCCCTGTCCCTGCTTGCCAGCGTGCTGGTCGGCTGCGCCACGGTGCCTGCACCGGAAGTGCGCCGCAACGCCGTGCTCGACAGCCACCAGGTGGTCGCCGGGGACGGCTCCCGCGACGGCGTGAATGCCGAACCGCTGGAAGCCACCGGTGCACCGCAGCCGGTCATCCGCCGCGGCACCGGCACCATGATCAACCGCAGCGCGGCGGCTGCCGCGGCACCGTCGCTGGGGCAGGCCGGCAATGGCACGGCCACCTTCAACTTCGAAGGGGAATCGGTGCACGCGGTGGTCAAGGCGATCCTGGGCGACATGCTCGGCCAGAACTACGTCATCGCCCCCGGCGTGCAGGGCACCGTCACCCTGGCCACGCCCAAGCCGGTGTCGTCGGCGCAGGCGCTGAACCTGCTGGAGATGGTGCTGGGCTGGAACAACGCGCGCATGGTCTACAGCGGTGGCCGCTACAACATCGTCGCCGCCGACCAGGCACTGGCCGGCACCGTCGCGCCGAGCACCGCCCCGGCGGCCAACGCGCGCGGCTTCGAGGTGCGGGTGATCCCGCTGCAGTACATCTCGGCCACCGAAATGAAGAAGGTGCTGGAGCCGTACGCGCGCCCCAACGCCATCGTCAACGTCGACAGTGGGCGCAACGTCATTACCCTGGGCGGCACCCGCAGCGAACTGGAAAACTACCTGCGCACGGTGGAGATCTTCGACGTCGACTGGTTGTCGGGCATGTCGGTGGGCGTGTTCCCGATCCAGACCGGCAAGGCCGAACAGGTCGCCGCTGACCTGGAGAAAGTGTTCGGTGAGGAAAGCAAGACGCCCAGCGCCGGCATGTTCCGCTTCCTGCCGCTGGAGAACGCCAATGCCGTGCTGGTGATCACCCCGCAGGCACGCTACCTCGACCAGATCCAGCAGTGGCTGGAGCGCATCGACACCGCCGGTGGCAGTGCACGGTTGTTCTCCTACGAGCTGCGTTACGTCAAGGCCAAGGACCTGGCCGAGCGCCTGGCCGAAGCCTTCGCCAACGAGAACAGCCGCGGTGGGCGCGGCAGCAGCGGTTCACTGGCACCGGGCGCCACCCAGATGGACCTGGGCGGCCGCGACAACGCTAACAACAGCACCTCGCTCAACACCGGGTCCGGCAGCGGCAGTGGCCGCGGCGGGCTGGGCGAGGGCACCCTGAGCCTGCCGCAGCGGCAGAGCGGCAACGCCAGTTTCAGCCTGGAAGTGCAGGGCGACACCGTGGGTATCTCGGCGGTGGAAGAAACCAACACCTTGCTGGTGCGCTCCACCCCGCAAGCCTGGCGGTCGATCCGCGAGGTGATTGAAAAGCTCGACGTGATGCCGATGCAGGTCCACATCGAAGCGCAGGTGGCCGAAGTGTCGCTGACCGGCGACCTCAGCTACGGCGTGAACTGGTTCTTCGAGCAGGCCGTGGCCACCGGCAAGACCGAAAGCGGCATCGACCTGCCCAGCGCGCTGGGGCGTTCGATCTGGGGCAGCATTTCCGGCGCGGTCGGCGATGGCGGGGTGGGCTGGACCTTCCTCGGCAAGAACGCGGCGGCGGTGGTGACGGCGCTGGACAAGGTCAGCAACCTGCGCCTGCTGCAGACCCCGTCGCTGTTCGTGCGCAACAACGCCGAAGCCACGCTCAACGTGGGCACCCAGATCCCGATCAACTCGGTGTCGGTCAACACCGGCACCGGCGGCGACAACACCTACAGCCAGGTGCAGTACCTGGACACCGGCGTGATCCTCAAGGTGCGCCCGCGCATTACCCGCGATGGCGTGGTGTTCCTGGACATCGTGCAGGAAGTCAGCTCGGCCGGTGCCATTCCGGCCGGCTGCGATCCAACCAAGACCACCTGCAACCCGCCGATCAACACGCGCAAGATTTCCACCGAAGCGGCCGTGCAGAGCGGGGACACCATAATGCTGGCCGGGTTGATCACCAACTCCGACGAAGATGGCTCCAACGGCGTTCCGGGTCTGAGCAAGATCCCGGTGCTGGGCGCCCTGTTCGGCAGGAAGACCCAGAACACCGGTCGTTCGGAAGTGATCGTGCTGCTGACCCCGACCATCGTCCGCAACGCGCAGGAATCGCGCACCCTCACCGACGAGTACAGCAACCGCTTCCGTGCCATGGAGCCGTTCCCGAACCACCAGAAGCCGAAGAACTGAGCTACGCTGCGGCCACGCGTGCCGCAGACAGGGGGACCGATGGGGACGATCGTGCTGCTGCCGATCGGGGTCGATGACACCGCCCTGGATCTTTGCCTGGGCGCACTGGACGCCGGCACGCCGGCCGACACCGCGGTATGGCTGGCCGACGACGGCCAGGCCGGCCCGCGCGTACAGCCGGTGATCGAGCACTGGCTGGCCCACACCCGGCTGCGTGCCGAATACACCCGGCGCGCGCGCAGCATCGGCGAGGTGGCCCACCTGGATGAGATGTTGCGTGCCTGCGCAGGCGCCGACGTGGTGGTGCTGGCGCCCGACGCCATTCCCGCGCCGGGCTGGCTGCAGCAGCTGGATGCCTGTTTCGCGCGTGACCCGTCGATCGGCTCGGCCACGCCGTGGTGCAACGCCGGTGAAACCGCGGCCTGGCCACGGCTGGGCGAGATCGACCCGGTACCGGCCGACCTCAACGCAATGGCCCAGGCCTGCGCCGGGTTGCCGCCGATGCACCCTGAACTGCCCTCGGCGGTGACCCACGCGGTACTGCTGCGGGCCAATGCCCGGCGCAAGGCCGGTGGCCTGGACATGCACAGCTACGGCTCGTGGAATGCCGCGCTGGTTGACCTGAGCCTGCGCATGGCCGGGCTGGGCTGGCGCAATGCGCTGTGCGAAACCGCCTTCGTGGCGCGCGCCGGCGAAGCCACTGCGTTCGACGGCGACATGGACGCGTTGGGCACCCGCTGGCCGGGCTGGCAGCCCCGCCTGGCCGCGTTCCTGATGGCCGACCCGCTGCGCAGCACCCGTGAAACCCTGCAGCAGCTGCATCGGCAGGCGATAATGCCGCGTTCGCAGGGCGACTTGTTCGCCCCGCCGCCTGCATCCCTTCCGGAGTGACCCGTGTGAGCATTGCCATCGCCGCGATCGTTGTCAGCTACCAGAGCGCGAGCACGCTGGATGCCTGTCTGGCCAGGCTGCGCGGGGCCGACGGCGTGGTCGAGATCCGGGTGGTCGACAACGGGTCCACCGATGCCACCCTGGATATCGTGCAACGCCACGCCACCGCCGACCCGCGCGTGCGTTTCATCGCCAACCCGGACAACCCCGGTTTCGCGGCCGCCAACAACCAGGGCGTGGCCGACAGTCGCGCACCGTGGCTGGCCTTCATCAACCCCGACCTGCTGGTCGAGCCGGGCACCCTGGCCGCGCTGTGCGAACGCGGCATGGCCATCGGCGATTGCCTGCTGGGCATGGAACAGGTCGACGAGCAGGGTCAGCCCGATCCGGCCGTGCGCCGTCGTGATCCGGACTTCGGGGCCATGCTGCGCTCGCCGGGGCAGGGCGCCAAGCTGGCGATCCCGGTGGACCACAGCCTGCCGCTGCAGCCGGTGCCGGCGCTGTCGGGGGCGTTGTTGCTGATGCCGCGCACCCTGTTCGACCGTATCGGCGGCTGGGATGCCGGTTATCGGCTGCACGCCGAAGACCTCGACCTGTGCCGTCGCGTGCGCCAGGCCGGCGCGCTGGTGGCGATCGCCAACGACCTGCAGGCGGTGCACGTGCGCGGGGTGTCCAGCCGCTCGCGGCCGTTCTTCGTGGAATGGCACAAGCACCGCGGCCTGTGGCGCTACTTCCGCAAGTTCGAAGCCGACCAGCGCAGCCTGCCGGTACAGGGCGCGGTGTTCGCCGCGATCTGGGCCCACGCGGTCGTGCAGATTCCACGGCTGCTGCGCGCGCGGTAATGGCCCACCGTGGGCACGCATCCCGGTAGGTGCCCACCGTTGGTGGGCACATCCACGCAGGCGCCTGATCGCCGCATCCCGGTAGGTACCCACCGTTGGTGGGTACATCCACGCAGGCGCATAATCGCCGCACCCGGTAGGTACCCACCGTTGGTGGGTACATCCACGCAGGCGCATAATCGCCGCATGATCATCCAGTCCCTGCTCGACACCGACCTGTACAAGTTCACCATGATGCAGGCGGTGCTGCATCAGCATCCCGGCGCCCAGGTCCAGTACCGGTTCAAGTGCCGCACCCCCGGCATCGACCTGGCCAGCTACATCGACCAGATCAACGCCGAGATCGACCACCTGTGCCAGCTCCGCTTCAGCACCGAAGAGCTGGAGTACATGCGCGGCCTGCGCTTCGTCAAAGCGGACTTCGCCGATTTCCTCGGCCTGTTCCACCTGGACCGCAAGTACATCCGGCTGCAGCCGTCGGCCAGCGTGCCCGGCGAGATCGAGCTGGACATCACCGGCCCCTGGCTGCACACCATCCTGTTTGAAGTGCCGCTGCTGGCGATCATCAACGAGGTGTGGTTCCGCAACACCACCACCGCCGATTTCGCCGAAGGCGAGCGCCGCCTGCAGGCCAAGACCGCGCTGCTGCGCGACACGCCCGGCTTCGAGCTGTGCCGCATCGCCGACTACGGCAGCCGCCGCCGCTACTCGCGTGAATGGCATGCGCGCATGCTGCCGATGATGCGCGACGCGCTGGGCGCGCAGTTCGTGGGCACCAGCAACGTGCATTTCGCCCGCCTGTACGGCATGACCCCGCACGGCACCATGGCCCACGAGTACCTGCAGGCGTTCCAGGCACTGGGCCCGCGCCTGCGCGATTCGCAGGTGGCCGCGCTGGAATCGTGGGCGCGTGAATACCGCGGCGATCTCGGCATTGCGCTCTCCGACGTGGTCGGGCTGGACGCGTTCCTGCGCGACTTCGACATGTACTTCTGCAAGCTGTTCGATGGCGTGCGCCACGACTCCGGCGATCCCTTCGCCTGGGGCGATCGCATGCTCGCGCACTTCAAGGACCGCCGCGTGGACCCGCGCAGCAAGGTGCTGGTCTTCAGCGATGGCTTGAACATCGAGAAGGTGATGCAGCTGTTCGACTACTTCCGTGGCCGCTGCCAGGTCGCCTTCGGCGTCGGCACGCACCTCACCAACGACCTGGGGCCGACCCCGCTCAACATCGTCATCAAGATGGTCCGCTGCAACGGCCAGCCGGTGGCCAAGCTCAGCGATTCGCCGGGCAAGAGCATGTGCGATGACCCCGGCTACCTGGCCTACCTGCGCCAGGTGTTCGAGCTTTCACCCGGGTGACACGGACAAAAGCGCCACAATGAGCCGTGCTCCGGGGCAATAAGTGACGCACAGCGTCACTTTCCCGGGGAAATGTGATGTCCATCACGTTGCACTGGCTAGCTCGCCGCACTTGGCCTACGATTTGCGTGATGGAAGTCACAGTCGTTGGTCATCACAGGGAGCAGTCGGGTGAAGGTTCTATCTGTTTTTGGTACGCGGCCTGAAGCCATCAAGATGGGACCGCTGGTCCGCGCGCTGCATGCCGCGCCGGGCATCGAGTCCCTTGTCTGCATCACCGGCCAACACCGGGCGATGCTTGACCAGGTGATGTCGCTGTTCGACATCCACCCCGATCACGACCTCGATGTCATGGTCGCCAACCAGACCCTCAACGGGCTGTGTTCCCGTCTGTTCGCCAAACTCGACGCGCTCTACGAACAGGTACAGCCGGACCGGGTGCTGGTGCACGGCGATACCAGCACGGCGATGACCGCGGCGCTGGCCGCCTTCCACCGCCGCATTCCGGTAGCGCACGTGGAAGCCGGCCTGCGCACCGGCGACCTGCAGCAGCCGTGGCCCGAGGAGATGAACCGCCGCGTGATCGACGTGGTCGCCGATCATCTGTTCGCCCCCACCAACAGCTCGCGCTACAACCTGGAACAGGAAAACCTGGCCGGGCGGATCAGCGTGACCGGCAACACCGTCATCGACGCGCTCAAGCAGACCGTCGAACGCATCGACCAGGACGCGACGCTGCGCACCTCGATCGACGCGCATTTCCCGTTCCTGGAAAGCCAGCGCAAGCTGCTGCTGGTCACCGGCCACCGCCGCGAGAACTTCGGCGGCGGCTTCGAGAACATCTGCCGCGCGCTGGCCGAGCTGGCCCTGCGCGACGACCTGCAGATCGTGTACCCGGTGCATCTCAACCCGAACGTGCAGGGGCCGGTGCATGCCCATCTGGGCGGGCTGGACAACGTGCACCTGATTCCACCGCAGGACTACCTCAGCTTCGTGCGCCTGATGCAGCGTGCGCATGTGGTGCTGACCGACTCCGGCGGCGTGCAGGAAGAAGCCCCGGCGCTGGGCCGCCCGGTCCTGGTGATGCGCGATGTCACCGAGCGCCCCGAAGCGGTGCAGGCCGGCGTGGTGCGCCTGGTGGGCACCGATCCGGCGCGGATCGTGGCTGCCGTGCACGACGCCTGCAACGGGCCGCGGGTGGCGGCGCACTTCATCGCCGATGCCAGCCCGTACGGCGACGGACGCGCCTCGGCGCGGATCGTTGCCGCGCTGCGCGGTGAACCGTTCGACGAGTTCGTGGCCGCCCATGCGGCGCCGCTGTCCCAATCCTCCCTTTCCGAAGTGACGCCATGACCCCGACCAACCGTAGTACCGCTCGTTTTCCCCAGGTATTACCGCTGGCCCTGGTCCTGGCACTCCCCCTCAGTCCTGCCTACGCCGCCGACACCGCGGCCGGGCAGTTCACCGAGTGGGCGGCCGACGCCACCGTGACGCGCAGCATGACGCTGCGTGAGCTGGGCTTCCGCCAGCCGCTGACCCTCAGCGGCCAGGAAAGCCAGCGCGAAATCTACCTGCCGGTCCCGGCCGGCGTGCCGACCCGCGACGCGCAGTTGCAGCTGGATGGCCGCTACGTACGCGGTCATACCGGGCGCAGTTCGGGCTTGTGGTCGGTCGACGGCGACCCGGTTGCGGCGCGGTCGATCACCGATGCGCAGGGCGATGCCAGCCAGCTGTTGGCCATCGATGGCCTGCCGCGTGACAACGGCTTCGTCCGCGTGGCCGTGGGCTGGTGGTCGGTGGTGTCCGACTACCGCTGCGCCGACCAGAGCGCGCCGGCCAACGTGCTGCGGCTGTCGCCGGACTCGCGTTTCAGCTACCGCTTCGATGGGCGTGCGGTGAACACCGTGGCCAAGGCCTGGGGCGCACTGCCGACGCGCGTGCGCGTGCTGGTGGATGGCAAGGCGCTGCAGGCACCGGCCTACGACGCCGCCTGGCGGGTGGGCGCGGCGCTGCGCAACGGCGGCAAGCAGGTGGACGTGGTGGCACTGCCAGTGGTGGGCAGCACGGTGGACCTCACCGGCGTCTCCATTCCGGCCAGCCTGCAGGGCGTGCCGGCGTATGCGGCGCTGGCCGCAGGCGGCACCCAGCATCGCATTGCCAGCCTGGCCGAAGTCGGGGCGCTGCTGTCGCTGCGCGACAGCGGTCCGTTGGCCATCGACGTGGCGATCAGTACCGACCCGCTGCGTGCCGGCGTGCGCGCCGCCCTGGATGCACTGGCCACCGAGGTCGGTGCCAGTGGCGGCGATGCCGCCAGCGCCTTCACCGCCTGGCGGGGCAGCGACATGGCCGCGCTGGAAAAGGGCACCGGCACCGCGTCGGTCAGCGTCGCCGCCGTGGCCGGGCGCCCGACCCTGGTGGTGGCGGCCAACGCCGGCGCCAAGGTGGCCGGCCTGCTTAGTGAACAGTGGCGCGCCTATGCACTGGGCCACACCCTGCAGGTGGCCGAAGCCAGCCCGGCACCGGTGGGTGACAACGCGGTCCTGCTCAGCCGCCTGGGCAATATCGCCGGCACCCTGGACATCGTGACCCGCGGCGATCGCACCGCCAGCTTCGCACTCGGTGCGCTGTCGGCCGACGGCCGACTGCCCGACCAGGTGGTGGTCGATGTGTCCGCCGCACCCAACGCGGCCGGGCAGGGCGCGGTGGCCAGCCTCTACTTCAACGATTACCTGCTGGGCGCCAAGGTGCTCGCCGCCGACGGCAAGCCGCAGCGGCTGGTGGCCAAGGTGCCGGCCTACGCGCTGGCCGCACGCAACGAGGTGCGCATCAGCTTCCTGCGCCAGCCGGCGCGTCCGTACTGCCATGACCCGGCCACCGCGTTCCCGGTATCGATCCTGCCCAGCAGCCACCTGACGCTGGCCAAGCGCACCCTGGACGCCGACTTCGTCGGTGCCGCCAGCCAGCTGGCCCACGCCAATGAGGTGTTCGTGCCGGCCAGCTGGCTGCAGGACGCCCCGGCGTCGCTGGCCAAGGTGATCGCCATCGCCAGCGCGGTCGGCGTGTCGCCGCAGGCGGCTGAACTGAAGGTGGTCGCTGCCGGTACCGCGATCAGCCCGGGGCGGCCTTACCTGGCCTTCGCACTGGCCCCCTCCGGGGTCACGCCGGCCGGTCTGAAGGACGGCCGCCTGGTGGTCAAAGGTGCCACCCAGCCGCTGCTCGACCTGGCCGGCCTGGACCGTGCCGCAGCCGTGCAGGTGGTGGACGGGGGCGGCCATACCGGCGTGCTCTACAACGACCTCGGCGCGCAGGGCCCGGCGCTGGACCAGCCGTTCCGTCTGTTGCGTGGCGATCTGGCCGTGCTCGACGGCAGCGGCGTGGTCAGCGATTTCGACAGCCACGACCCCTATGGCGCGCGCCTGGCCGAGAGCGGCAATCCGCAGCCCTGGTGGCAACAGCACATGGTGTGGTTGCTGGTCCTGGTCGGGCTGGTGGTGTTCGCGCTGTTGGCGGCCCGTGTAACCCAGGTCCGTCGTCGCCGCACGTCCGCAAGCAACGGTCACTGACCGGCCGTGGACGGTCTGTTCTGGAACATCCAGCTGGCCAACTACTACGCTGCCCTGGAAACAGTGGCAGCGGCGGTCGCCGTGCTGATCCTGATCTCCAGCCTCGACGACCTGTTCATCGACATCTGGTACTGGGTGCGCGAAAGCTGGCGCACCCTGACCGTCAAGAAGCGCCGCGAATACCGCCCGCTGACCCAGCAGGACCTGCTGCAGCGTCCGGAACAACCCCTGGCGATCATGGTGCCGGCCTGGGCCGAGTACGACGTGATCGCGCAGATGGTGGAGAACATGATCGATGTGCTCGACTACCGCGAGTACATCGTCTTTGTCGGCACCTATCCCAACGACGCCGAGACCATCGCCGAAGTGGAGCGCATGCGGCGGCGCTACAAGCGCCTGCGCCGCGTGGAAGTGCCGCATGCCGGCCCGACCAGCAAGGCCGACTGCCTGAACTGGCTGATCCTGTCGATCTTCGACTACGAGAAGCGCCACGACATCGAATTTGCCGGGGTGATCCTGCACGACAGCGAAGACGTGCTGCACCCGATGGAGCTGCGCTTCTTCAACTACCTGCTGCCGCGCAAGGACATGATCCAGCTGCCGGTCACCTCGCTGGACCGCGAGTGGTACGAGCTGATCGCCGGCGTGTACATGGACGAGTTCGCCGAATGGCATGCCAAGGACCTGGTGGTGCGCGAAAGCGTGTCCGGCATGGTGCCCTCGGCCGGCGTCGGCACCTGCTTCTCGCGCAAGGCGCTGCTGGCGCTGAGTGAGGCCACCGACAACCAGCCGTTCAACACCGACAGCCTCACCGAAGACTACGACGTGGGTGCGCGGCTGGCGGCGATGGGCATGCATTCGATCTTCGCCCGCTTCCCGGTGCAGTTCCGCGTGCGCCGGCCGTCGTGGTTCGGGTGGGGCCCGGTGCGCGAGAGCACCCAGTCGATGGCGCTGTGCGTGCGCGAGTATTTCCCCGACAACTTCCGCGCCTCGTACCGGCAGAAGGCACGCTGGGTGCTGGGTATCGGCCTGCAGAGCTGGGAGACGCTGGGCTGGCGCGGTTCGCTGGCCACCAAATACCTGCTGGCGCGCGACCGCAAGGGCATCGTCACCTCGTTCATCAGCATCATCGCCTACATCATCTTCCTGCAGCTGCTGCTGTTCTGGCTGCTCAAGGTGACCGGGGTATGGACCACGCAGTTCCCGACCATCTTCCAGGCCGGCACCTGGCAGATGAACGTGGCGCTGATCACCACCGCCGCGCTGGCCACCCGCGTGGTGCAGCGCTTCTACTTCGTCAACAAGCTGTACGGCTGGGAACACGGGTTGATGTCGATCCCGCGCATGGTGGTCGGCAACATGATCAACTTCATGGCCACCGCACGCGCGTGGCGGATGTTCCTGCTGTACCTGCTGTTCGGCAAGCGCATGGTGTGGGACAAGACCATGCACGATTTCCCCAGTGCCTCGCAGCTGGTGCAGACCCGCAAGCGCCTGGGCGAACTGCTCACCACCTGGCAGGCGGTGGAGCCGGAGCGGCTGGAGCAGGCGCTGCAGCAACAGCAGGGCGGACGCCAGCAACCGCTGGGCCGCATCCTGGTGTCGCAGGGCTGGCTGGACGATGAAACCCTGGCCGAGGCGATCGCCTTCCAGGGCGACCTGGCCCGCGCGGTGATCGATGTCGACTACCTGCAGGCCGGGCAGTTCCCGCTCTCGGTCGAAGCCTGCGTGCAGTGGCGCCTGTTGCCGCTGCCGGGCAGCACCGCCGATACCTTGTCGGTCGCGGTGGCCAACCCGCTCAGCGAGGCCGAGCAGGCCCAGTTGCTGCACGATGTGCATGCCACCGCACTGACGCAGTCGATCGCGCGCGAAAGCGAAATCAATGCGGGCCTGCGCCTGATCAGCGGTGAAACCTACCGCATCGACGCCGTGCCGCTACTGGGCGACCTGCTGGTGGAGATGCGGCTGATCGCACGCGACCAGTTCGAACGCGTGCTGGACGAATACAAGCCGCAGCGCGACGGCCGCATCGGCGACTATCTGGTCAAGCACGGTGTCGCCACCGAAGCGGCGATTGCCGAAGCAGTGCGCGAGCAGCACCGCCGCTCGGGCCAACCCCAATACAGCGCCACCGGAGAGCTGAAGGCATGAGAACCACCCTGCTTTCCAGCGTGATCGCGCTGAGCCTGATCGGCCTGGGCAGTGCCAGCGTGCATGCGCAGGAATCGCTGCCGCTGTCGGGCAACGCCTACCGCATCGCCGAACAGGCCTTCGGTGCCTACGACCGTGGCGACTATCAACAGGCCTACCGTACCGCCAGCGAAGCGGTGCGGTTGCGGCCCGACGTGGCGCGCCTGCGCCTGTTGCAGATCTACGCGGCGCAGAAGCTGGGCCGCAGCGACGAGGCGCGCGCGCTGGCGCGACGGGCACTTGCCGATGGCATCACCGACCCGGCCCTGCCGGGCCTGGCCGCCGCTGCACCGCGTGCCGGCACGGCCCCCGCCACCGGCGTGCGCGGTGCCACCGCCGCACGCCCGACCGCGGCCGAGCTGGCCTATCAACGCGCCTTCCCGTTGGCGGCGCAGGCCTACGAGGCGTTCAACAGCGACCGCATGGAAGAAGCGGCCAGCAAGGCCGAGCAGGCCTTCCGCCAGCAACCGCAGCAGGGCGCCTGGGCGATCCTGTGGGTGGCCTCGCTGGAGGCCGGCGGCAAGCTGGACGAGGCGCAGCAGGCGGCGGCCACCGCGCTGTCGCTGGGCGCGCCGAACCGCACCGATATTCTTGCCGCGCAGTTGCGCATCAAACGCGAGCAGGCAGTCGTACCGGCGCAGGCCGGCTACCAGGCGCTGATCGCCTTGCGTCCGCAGGATGCCGTTGCACCTGCGCGCCAAGCGGTGGAACTGGCGCCGGAGTCGGGCAGCCATCGCTTGCTGCTGATGACCGCGTTGCTGCTCAGCAATCAGCTGCCCGAGGCGGTGGATGCGGCGTCCGATGCGATTAAACAGGACAATGAAGACACCAACGCGCTGGTGATGCGCGGCTACCTGCAGCAACGGCTGGGCCGCAGCGCGCAGGCCAATGCAGACTTCGACCGCGTGCTGGCCCAGGATTGGCTGGATGGCCAGCAGCAACGCAACGTGCGCCTGCTGGCGGTGGATGCGGCGCTGGCCGCGGGTGACCGTGAGCGTGCCGAGCGCCTGCTGGCCCCGCTGCGCACCGATCCGCTGGCCGACGAAGATGCCGATACGCGCCGTGCCATCGCCGATGCGGTGGCGCTGCGTACCCGTTCGATGCGCTCGGCGCGACCGGGCGTGGCGCTCACCGACACCAGCTATCCCGCGCCGATCCAGCAGTGCCGCGAAACGCCCTACGGCACCCAATGCGAACTGACCCCCACCGACCTGCAGGGCGAGGGCGGCGCCGCCCAGCGTGCCTATGCCGCCTACGGTCGGCAGGACTACCAGCAGGCCATCGAAGAAGCGCGCAAGGCCGTGCAGGCCGCGCAGGACAGCGCGCCACTGCAGTCGCTGCTCACCACCTCGCTGGCCGCCGGCGACCGCACCCAGCAGGCAGAAGCCCGCCAGCGCCTGGATACCGCGCTGGCCACCACGCCGCAGGATGCCGGGTTGCTGATGCAGCGTGGCTACCTCAACCAGCGCGCGGGTGATCCGCGCAGCGCACTGGGCGATTTCCAGGCGGCCGAGGCAACCGGCAAGGCACCGCCCACGGTGGTGCTGGACCAGGCCTATTCCAACGCGGCACTCGGCCAGCACCCGCAGGCGGTGACGCTGCTGCGCGGGGCGATCGACAGCGCCGACGCCGGCACGCTGCCGTTGGATGCCGCGCAGCGCTACAACACGCGCAGCTCCATCGCCAACTATTCGCGGGAATGGGGCATGACGCTGTCGGCGGGCTATCGCGGCGCGCGCCAGGCCGCCACCAACCTGGGCGGTGCGGCGATCAGCACGCCCGGCGACTCGGTGTTCGGCACGCTCGAAGCGTTCTGGCGGCCGCAGAAACTCAACAACCAGCACGGCACGATGGAACTGTATGCGCGCCTGGCCAACACGCTGTATGACGAAGGCGGCACCTTCGAATCGCTGCAGGCGGTGGACCCGTGCACCGGCATTCCCAGCGAGGATGCCCGCACGCGCGCCGAGCGGCTCAGCCGCTCGCGGTCGATCGCCGGGTGGCCGTCCACCATCGGCGCGTTCGGCGCGCGCTACACCTTCGGCCAGACCGGCCTGAGCGCCGGCATCGAGCGCCGCCAGTTCCTCGGCACCGCCACCCGCAATGGTGGCGTGTACCCGGATTCGGCCGCCATCCAGTGCCGGATCCAGATCGAATCGAGCCAGCCGCTGCAGATGACCACCGCGGCCCGCTACCGTCTGCAGGACAACGCCGGCGGCTGGATGTCCTACCTCACCTACGGCTTCTACAAAGGCACCGGTGTGCGCACCGACGTCAACCAGTGGTGGACGCTCAGTGGGTACGCCCAGGCCGGCTTTACCTGGGATGACAACCGCGCGCGCTTCACCGTGGATCAGATCGACAGCAACGGCGACATCGTGGCGCGGCTGACCGACTCCGACGGTCGCCTGCGTCGCCAGCAGTGGTTCGGTGCCGCCGAACTGCGCGCCGGCCGCAGCTACCGCTTCGGTGCCGAGCAGACCCGCTGGGTGTTGAGCCCGTACCTGGTGATCGGCGCGGACTGGATCGACCAGCGCTCCAAGGTGCGCGGCATCACCTACCCGCTGATCGGCGCGCAATCGTTCGACCTGTCCGACACCGACCGCAGCTGGTCGCTCGGTGCCGGCCCCGGCGTGGGCGTGCGCTACTGGTTCCGCGAAGACCACTACAACGCGGCGCGGTCCTACCTGGACCTGGCCGTGCAGTACCGGTTCGCCCTGGGCGGCGGCGATACGCAGCGCGCCAAGGGTCTGTTCGCTACCGCTACCTTGTACTACTGACATTGGAAAAGGCATGAACGACATGGATACGCATTCTTTGCTGACCCCCACCGCTCCCCGCCGTCGCCTGCGTGCCGGTCTGCCGCTGCTGGCCGTGCTGTGCGCACTGGCCGGTACCGGTGTCGCGCAGGCGCAGGCGCCCGCCGCCGCACCGCCCGCCGCCAGCAAGGACGACTCGGCCATCGTGCTGGTCGGCAAGGACGGCTGGTTGTTCCCTGCATGGGGCAGCTTGAGCGAGGTGGACATGCAGGCGGTCGATGCCTCCACCCGCCTGATCGCCGAAACCAAGGCCCGCCTTGCCGCACGTGGCGTGCGCCTGGAGCTGCTGCTGCTGCCCGACAAGGTGCTGTTCTACGAAGATCGCCTGCCCGCGGGCAAGGTGGTGAGTGCTTCGGTGGAAAAGCGCTACGACACCATTCTTGGCTCGCTGCAGAAGGCCGGCGTCGATGCACTGGATGCGCGCAAAGTGCTGGCCGGCGTGCGCGCGGGCGGCACCGACGTGTTCTATCGCAGCGACCAGCACTGGACCCAGGCCGCCGCCGATGCCACCGCCGATGCGCTGGCGGCACGCATCAAGCAGGCCGTGCCGAACCTGGCCGGCGAGCCCGGCACGGGCACGCCGCTGGGCAAGGAAACCCGCGAGCGCCGCTATGGCGACCTGGCCGAACTGTTCCTGCCACCGGAACAGCGTGCCGCGGTGGGCCGCGAAACCTTCACCGTGCGCCGCGCCGCCGAATCGCAAGGCCTGCTCGACAGTGGCAAGGCACCGGTGCACGTGACCGGGCACAGCATGGTGCAGGCCTACTTCGGTTTCCCGCAGAAGCTTTCCAACGCGCTGGACCGCCCGGTCACGGTGAACTGGAAGGCCGGCAACGTGGGCCCGTGGATCATGCTGCTGGAGTACCTGGAGTCCGACGACTTCCGTACCAATCCGCCGCAGGTACTGGTCTGGCAGATGTTCGAACCGGTGTACGGGTTCGGTCCGCAGGCCCAGGGCCAGTGGGACAACGCGTCGATCATGACCCCGGCGCAGTTCACCGCGCGCGTGAACAAGGCATTGGGGCAGTAACCCGATGAGTGCACGTCCCGGCGCGCCCGCGCCCCTGCCACCGGCCGCGCCGCCCGGTGCCCACCGTCCCACCGCCGCGCTGGTGATCGCGCTGCTGGTCATCGGCCTGCTGGCCGGTGGCTGGATGCTGGGCAAGGCGAAGATCCCCGCGGCCGCGTTGGCACCGGCACGCTGGGCCGACGGCGAAGCTGGCCGCGCGATCAACGAAGCGCTCAAGTTGCCGGTGCAGGCCCAGGCCGACCTGGCCACGGCCGCGCTGCGCTATCGCCTGCTCGGCGACCTGGGGCCGCAGGTGGCACTGGGGTGCCCGGACTGGCTGTTCTACCGCGACGGGCTGCGCCCGCCGCCGGGTGCGGGCGAGCAGGTGCTGCAGCAACGCGTGCGGCTGATGCAGCACTGGACCACGCAGCTCAAGGCGCAGGGCGTACAGGTGCTGGTGGTGGTGGTGCCGGACAAGTCACGGATCGAGCAGGCGCATACCTGCGGGTTGCGCCATTCAACGGCCATGCGCGCGCGGTTGGGCCAGTGGCAGCAGGCGCTGGGTGCCGCCCAGGTGGCCTCCACAGACCTGCTGCCGGTACTGCAGCAGGGCACGGCGCCGGTGTTTTTCCGCACCGACGTGCACATGAACCGGATCGGCGCGCAGCGCGCCGCCGACGCGGTGGCCGCCTCGGCGCTGCCGCTGCTGGGCGGGCGTGGCGCGCAGGCGTTCGAGGTGGGCGCGCCCGGTGCGGCCAAGCCGCGCATGGGCGACCTGATCGTGCTCGCCGGGCTGGAGAAGGCGCCGCCGGCCTGGCGCCCGGCGCTGGACCGCGAGCCCGAACAGGTGATCGCGCCGGTGCGCAGTGGTGGCCTGCTCGATGACACCCCGCCGGTGGAGGTGCTGTTGCTGGGCAGCTCCAACGGCCGCCGCAGCCTGTTCGCCGAACGCCTGGGCAATGCGCTGGGGCGCGAAGTGTGGAACCAGAGCCTGGATGGCGGGCAGTTCTCCGGCGCGCTGCTGGCCGCCTGGCCGCAGCGTGCGCAGTGGCCGCCCACGCTGAAGCTGGTGGTCTGGGAATTTTCTGAAATGGCCCTGTCCTTGCCGTTGACCGACGGTGAGCAGGCAACGCTGGCCGAGATCGACTGAGCGCTACGGACGATGCTTTTCAACTCCTTCCTGTTCCTGCTGGTGTTCCTGCCGATCGCGCTGGGCGTGCACTACGCCCTGGGCGCGGTGAAGCCACGCCTGGCCGCCCTGTGGCTGTGCGTGGCGTCCATCGTGTTCTACGGCTGGTGGAACCCGCAGTTTGTGATCCTGCTGTCGGGCTCGATCGTCTTCAACTACCTGGTCAGCCTGGTGATCCTGTCGCTGGCCAAGCGACCGAAACTGCAGCTGCTGGCCACCGTGCTGGGCGTGGCTGCCGACCTGTTGTTGCTGGTGCACTACAAGTACTTCGCGGCGATGGTGAACTTCGTCGGCGAGATGGGCTTCAACGTCGGCCCGATGGATGCGCTGATCCTGCCGTTGGGTATCTCCTTCTTCACCTTCACCCAGATCGGCTACCTGCTCGACTGCCGCGCCGGCGTGGTCAACGACCGCAGCCCGCTCAGCTACGTGCTGTTTGTGACCTTCTTCCCGCACCTGATCGCCGGCCCCATCCTCCATCACAAGGAGATGATGCCGCAGTTCAGCAAGCGCGAAACCTACCGGTTCCAGGCCGACAACCTGTCGGTGGGCGGCATGTTGTTCGTGATCGGGCTGGCCAAGAAAGTACTGCTGGCCGACACCATCGCCCCGTATGCCGATGCCGGCTTCGCCTCCACCGGCGAGGTGCAGTTCTGGGGCGCCTGGGCCACCGCGCTCAGCTACGCGCTGCAGCTGTACTTCGATTTTTCCGGGTACTCGGACATGGCGCTGGGCCTGGCGCGCATGTTCGGCATCCGCTTCCCGCTCAACTTCAATTCGCCTTACAAGGCGACCAGCGTGATCGACTTCTGGGCGCGCTGGCACATGACGCTCACCCGTTACATCACCGCCTACCTGTACTACCCGGTGGCGATGGCGGTCACCCGCTGGCGCACCCGCCATGGCCGCGCCACCGGCCCGGCCGCGGTGGCCTCGGCGGGCGGCTTCCTGTCGATGATCGTGCTGCCCACGGTGTGGGCGATGGGCCTGGCCGGCATCTGGCACGGCGCGGGCCTGCAGTTCCTGATCTTCGGCCTGCTGCATGCCGGCTACCTGTCCATCAACCATGCCTGGCGCGTGTTCGTCGGCGGCCGCAAGCCGGCCGCGCTGCGCCAGCTGCGCTGGTACCAGCACGCCGGCTATGTGCTGCTCACCTTCGGTGCGGTACTGGTGGCGCAGGCGTTCTTCCGCGCCGACGGCGTGCACGATGCCTGGGAGCTGGTGCAGGCCATGTTCGGCGTGCGCGGTTGGGAAAGCCTGGAGAACCTGGGCTACCTTGGCGGCATGGGGCTGGGCGACAGCTGGCGCCTGCTGGCTGGCCACCACGTGCAGCTGCTCTACATCCTGGTGCTGCTGGCCATCGTCTGGCTGGCACCCAACGCGCAGCAGATCATGGGCGTGTACGGCCCGTCGCTGGCCAAGCCCAGCCCGGCGCCCCGCGCGTGGATGCGCTGGCAGCCCAACTGGCAGTGGCTGCTGGTGATGCTGCTGATGCTGGGGCTGTCGCTGCTGAGCCTGCACAAAGAATCCCGTTTCCTCTACTTCCAGTTCTGACAAGGTGAACCCGATGGATATCCAGACCCTCCAGGCCCAGTTGATCGACATCGTCGAAGCGGTGATCGGCACCCGCGTGCAGCCGGACGAATACATGGAGTCGCTGTTCGACTCGATGTCCAAGGTGCAGCTGATGGTCGAGGTCAAGGACCGCCTGGGCGTGACCCTGCCGGTCGATGAGATCGATGCGCTGGTCGATTCGGTGCAGGTGCTGGCCGACTACGTGGCCGCGCACCAGCGCTGAGCCCACCCCACCTGCAGGAGCTGTCCGCATGCGTTTCGATTTCGAAAACTGCCGCTTCGTCGCGCTGGAGCACGCCCCGCATGCACCGGCCCTGCACGATGCCGACGGCAGCCTGGACTGGGCCGCGCTGCATGCAGCTACCCAGGCCTGGATCGGGCGCGCGCAGGCGGCCGGCGTGCAGCCCGGCTACGCGCTGGTGATCTCCGGGCACAAGCAATCTGCGTTCGTGGTGGCCATGCTGGGCTGCCTGCAGATGGGCGTCACCTATGTGCCGGTGGACACCATCAATCCGGCCGCGCGGCTGCAGCGGATCACCCAGCTCACCCATGCCGGCGCGGTCTACGATGCCGCCACCGACACCTTCGGGCCCGGTGCCGACGCACCGCGCGCGCTCAGCGTGCCGGACCTGGCCTACATCATGTTCACCTCCGGCAGCACCGGTGACCCGAAGGGCGTGCAGATCGGCCGCGACAGCGTGGCGCTGTTCACCGGCTGGATCACCGACTGCCTGCAGCTGGGCGAGGCGCCGGCCTTCCTCAACCAGATGCTCTTCAGCTTCGACTTCTCGCTGTTCGACCTGTGCGGCGCGCTCGGCACCGGCGGCAGCTGCGTGCTGTGCCCGCGCGAGGTGATCGCCGACAGCGAACGGTTTGTCGAACACCTGCGTCAGTCGGCGGTGGCGGTGTGGGCCTCCACGCCCTCGTTCGTACGCCAGCAGATGCTCAACCCGCGCTTCAACGCCGAGCACCTGCCCTCGCTGCGCGTGTTCGTGTTCGGCGCCGAATCGCTCACCCCACGCGTGGCCGAAGAGCTGTGGGCACGCTTCCCGCAGGCGCGCATCATCAACTCCTACGGTCCCACCGAGGCCACCTGTTCCACCACCTGGGTGGAGATCGACCCGGCGCTGCGCGCGGCCGCGCCCAACCCGTTCCCGATCGGCGTGGCCAAGCCCTACGCCGAGGTCTTCATCGACGACGGCGAAATCTGCATGGCCGGCGACCACGTCATGCGCGGCTACCTGGATCGCCCGGACCTGGACCAGGGCGTGCTGTTCACCCATCACGGCAAGCGGGCCTACCGCAGCGGTGACCTCGGCGACCTGGATGCGGAAGGGCGGGTGACCTTCCGCGGCCGCAAGGATGACCAGATCAAACTCAACGGCTACCGCATCGAGCTGGCCGAAGTGGATGCTTCGCTGTCCACCCTGGACGGCGTGGTGGCCGGCGCGGCGGTGGTTCTGCGCCGGCCCGATGGCACCTTGGTGCGCATGATCGGCTTCGTCGAACTGTCCCAGCCCGGCGAAGGCGCGGTGCAGCCGCTGCCGGCGTCGTTGCAGGACTGGAAGGCGCAGCTGGGCCGTCGCGTGCCGCCGTACATGATTCCCTCTGAACTGATCGCCGTTGATGCGCTGCCGACCGGCACCAGCAACAAGGTGGATCGCCGACAACTGGAGCAGCGCTACGCAATGGCGCGCACGCTTCGCCGCCAGGAACCCACCGCATGAAACTGCCCTTGATCTCGCTCGCCGCCGCCGTGCTGGCCCTTTCGCCGCTGGCCGCCACTGCCCAGCAGACCGCCCCCGAAGGTCGCCTGGCCCAGCTGTATGCGGCACGGCCGCCAGCCGGTTCGGCGTTCGTGCGCGTGCTCAACCCGGGCAGCGCCGCGCTCAAGGTCGCCGTCGGTCCGGGCGCCGAACAGAGCATCGGCCCGGCTACGCGGGCCAGCCGCTACGCCATCGTGGAGGGCGGCAAGCCGTTCACCGTGCGCGTGGCCGGCAAGCCGCGCAGCCAGCCGCAGGTGGCCGCCGGCAGCTTCACTACGCTGGTGCTGGACGCCGCCGCCCCGTCAAAGCCGCTGGCCGCTCTCGCCGATGGCGGCGGCACCAGCGATGCGCTCAAGGCCGAGATCCGCTTCTACAACCTGGCCAGCGGCTGCGCGCAGGGGCGCCTGGCCATGGCCGACAAGGGCGCCGTGGTGTTCCCGGCGGTGGCCAGCGGCAGCAGCAGTGCGCGCGGCATCAACCCGGTCAAGGCACGCCTGGTGGCCGGCTGCGGCGGCAAGGACAGCGCGCCGCTGGCCCTGCCGGCGCTGCAGCCCGGCGACCACTACAGCCTGTTCCTGACCGGCAGCGCCGCCGCCCCGGTGCTGCAGGGCCAGCTCAGCGGCACCGACCCGGTGGGCCGCTGATCCATGCACACCCGTCCGGTATTCGGTGAAGACCACGCGCTGTTCCGCGCGCAGGTGCGGCGTTTCATCGCCGAGCAGATCGCCCCGCACTACGCACAGTGGGAGCGCGACGGCATCACCCCGCGCGCGCTGTGGCGTGCGGCCGGGGAGGCTGGCCTGCTCAACTGCCAGCTGCCCGAGCCGTATGGCCTGGGCGGTGACATCGGCCACGCCGCCTGCGTGATCGAGGAACTGGCGCGCGCCAACTACCTGGGAATCGGCTTCTCGATCCACTCGGACATGGTGGCGCCGTACCTGATGCAGTACGGCAGCGATGAAGTACGCGCGCGCTGGCTGCCAGCGATGGCGCGCGGCGAGGCGATCGGCGCCATTGCGATGACCGAACCGGGCGCGGGCAGCGACCTCAAGGCGGTCCGCACCCGTGCCGAACGCCAGGGCGAGCACTACCTGCTGAACGGCCAGAAGACCTGGATCACCAACGGCAGCAACGCCGACGTGGTGGTGGTGGTGGCCACCGTGGCGCCCGAGCTGGGCGCGCGTGGGCTCACCCTGTTCTGCGTGGACACCGCGTTGCCCGGCGTCACCCGCGGCGCACCGATGGCCAAGATCGGCCAGCACGCGCAGGACACCAGCGAGCTGTTCTTCCAGGACGTGGCGGTACCGGTGTCGCACCTGCTGGGTGAAGAACAGCGCGGCTTCGACTACCTGGGCGAACAGCTGGCGGCCGAGCGCATGGCCATCGCGTTGCGCGCAGCGGCATCGGCCGAGGGCATGCTCGATGAAACCGTGGCCTACGTGCGCCAGCGCAAGGCATTCGGGCGCTTCCTGATCGACCACCAGAACACCCGTTTCGTGCTGGCAGGCGCGGCGGCCCAGCTGGCGATGCTACGCAGCTTCCTCGACCAGTGCCTGGCCGCGCAGCTGCAAGGCCGGTTGGACGCAACGGTGGCGGCGATGGCCAAACTCAACGCCACCGAACTGCAGGGCACGATCCTCGACGACCTGCTGCAGCTGCATGGTGGCTACGGCTACAGCAGCGAGTACGGCATCGGCCGCGCCTGGACCGACGCACGCGCGCTGCGCATCTTCGGTGGCAGCAGCGAAATCCTGCGCGAGATCATCGGCCGCACGTTGTAACCGCGTCAGCCCCGGTAGGTACCGACCGTTGGTCGGTACGCCCCAACGCTGGTCGGTACACACCACGCGCGCCCTACAAACCCCACTGCCGCCGCAACGCTTTCGCCTGCGGTGTGTCCTGCGACAACCACGGGTCCAGCGCATACACCAGCACGTGTTCGGCGCCACTGTCGCGCGCCCACGCCAGCTGGCGTTCAATCCGCGCCGCGTCGGCGGTTTCGCCCTTGAACTGGGTGCCGTCGTGATTCTCACCGGGCAGCTCGCGGAACAATTCCACGATCGCATCGAACGCCACGCCGCGTTGTTTCAGCATCGCCAGCAACGGCTTGAGCTGCTGCACATTGCCGGCCCCGGCAACGCCCACGCCGTCCTGCACCATCGGCCGCAGCGGCACCTGGTCCAGCAGGCTGGCCCACACCGTCTCCAGGCGGCCGCTGGTCTGCAGGCGGCTGAAGTAGGTGGAGATGGCGCAGTCGCCGCCGCGCGCCTGGGCCGCTGCATGCAGGCCGTGCAGCCACTGGCCCAGCCACTGCACGCGGGCCGGATCGGCCCAGTGGTACTGCTCGATCTCATACGGCAGGTACCAGCCGCCGAAGGCCTGAAGGCGTGCCCACGGTGCCTGCGCCAGCCACTGTTGGGCGCGCGCCAGGCTGCTGGCGAAGAAGGCCTGCAGCGCGGCGTCATCGCCGCCGATCGCCTGCCACCACGACTGCTCGAAGGGCAGCCCCACCCGCACCGTGATGCCCGCTTCGCCTGCGGCGGTGAACAGCATGCGCAGGCCGGCATCGGACAGGTGCCAATCGCCTTCCGGCGCGCCGTGGATACCGGTCCACTGCAGCACCAGCTGCTTGCAGCCCAAGCGCTGGGCCAGCCCCACCGAGCGCTGCCAATCGGCCATGGTCCAGTCCAGGTGGCTGCGCCAGGGCTGCAGGAACGTGCCCTCTACCTGCACCGGCATCGAACAGCCGGGCAGGGTGGCCAGTGCACCCATGGCGGGCGCCAGCAGCGCGGCACGCAGCAGCCGGCGACGCAACGGCGAAGACAGATCGACAGGCAGGGGAGAATCGCTCATGCCCCATCATCCCAGAGCCGCGTTGCGTAGGGGTGAACCGCGGGGCGTGCGCCCTGGCCGTGGATGATCGCGTTGCGTAGTGCAGAGCCGGCTTCGCTCATGCGTCATGCCGACATCGAACGTTGATCGGGTCACGGCAGTCGGCAGGGGCGCGACCCTACCGGGGGTGCGGCATGGTCACGGCGCAGTTGCAGGTGCAGTTGGAGGGGCCAACGCCAACGCCAACTCTGCCGCCGACTCAGACACCGAAATCGCCACCGAAATCGCCACCGAAATCGACACCGAAATCCCCACCGAAATCCCCACCGAAATCGCCGTCGCCGTTGCTGGTAGGGTCGCGCCCCTGCCGACTGCCGACCCTCTGCCCACATCCGGGAATGGCATGACCTTTATCGAGATGATCGGTTTCGACGTTGCAGCGCCGGCTTCGCTCATGCGTCATGCCGACATCGAACGTTGGACGGGTCACGGCAGTCGGCAGGGGCGCGACCCTACCGGGGGTGCGGCTTACTCCAGCGCGTAGCGCAGCACGAACAAGCCGGCCACCAGCCACACCGCCGGGTGCACGTCGCGCCAGCGCCCGGTGCCGGCCTTGAGCACGGCATAGGCGATGAAGCCGAACGCCAGGCCGTTGGCAATGGAGTAGGTGAACGGCATCGCCAGTGCACACAATGCGGCCGGCACCGATTCGGTCAGGTCGCTCCAGTCCACGTCCACCAGCTCGCGCAGCATCAGCCCGGCCACGAACAGCAGGGCAGGGGCGGTGGCATAGCCGGGCACCATCGCCGCCAGCGGCGAAAACAGCAGCGCGGCCAGGAACAGCGCGGCCACCACCAGCGCGGTCAGGCCGGTGCGGCCACCGGCCTGCACGCCCGACGCGCTTTCGGCGAACGCGGTGGTGCTGCTGGTACCCAGCAACGAGCCGGCCACGATGGCGGTGCTGTCGGCCAGCAGCGCACGCCCGAAGCGCTTGGGCGCCCCCGGCAGCTTGAGCAGGCCCGCACGCCCCACCACGCCGTACAGCGTGCCGGTGGCGTCGAACACTTCCACCAGCACGAACACCAGCACCACCTGCAGCAACACCGCAATCGGCGCGCCGCCGTTGTGGTGCAGCAGCCCGGGCAGGTCCAACTGCAGGAAGGTGGGGGCCAGGCTGGGCGGCAGCGACACCAGCCCATGGAACTGCACGTCACCGAGCAGCCACGCCGCGCCGGTGACGGCCAGAATGCCGATCAGGATCGCGCCGCGCACCTTGCGCGCTTCCAGGATCGCAATCAGCAGGAAGCCAGCCAGGGCCAGCAGCGGTGGGGCGGTATTGAGCGGGCCCAGCGCCACCAGCGTATCGGTGTTGGCGATGATCACCCCGGATTTCTGCAGCGCGATGATCGCCAGGAACAGGCCGATGCCCGCCACGATCGCCGCGCGCAGCGAGGGCGGAATGCCCGCCACCAGCCAGGCGCGCACGCCGGTGAGCGACAGCGCCAGGAACACCAGCCCGGATATGAACACCGCCGCCAGCGCCTGCTGCCACGGCAGGCCGGCCGCGCCGACCACGGTGAAGGCGAAGAACGCGTTCAGGCCCATGCCCGGGGCCATGCCCACCGGGAAGTTGGCGGCGAACGCCATCACCAGCGAACCCAGTGCCGCGGCCAGGCAGGTGGCCACGAACACCGCGCCCGGGTCCATGCCGGTGGTGGCCAGGATGTCCGGGTTTACGAAGACGATGTAGGACATCGTCAGGAAGGTGGTCAGCCCGGCCAGCACCTCGGTGCGCACGGAGGTGCCGTGCTGCTGGAGCTGGAAGACGCGTTCGAACAGGGACATCGCAGATCTCTCGTGCCGGGGGCGCACTGCCTCGCCCAGGCGGACCTGCGGGTGCGTCGTGTGGCGGGTTAGAAGTGGTAATTCAACTTCAGCGTAACGCTGCTGTAGTCGGTATGGAAGCTGCGGCGGGCCGCGTCGGGGTAGTTCGGATCGTGCAGCTGCACCGGGCTGGAGCCCAGGTTGGTGTAGCGGTACTCGACGCCGGCGGACAGGCGCTCGTTGACCCGCACCAGCACGCCTGCACCGACATTGACGCCGGTGGAGACATGGCGGGCGCCGGTCTCGAATTCCGCCACGCGGCAGCCATTGGTTGCCTCGACCAGCGATGTGTCGCAGCCCAGCGTGTATTCCTGGCGGGCCACGGTCACGCCGGTGGTCAGGTAGGGCAGCACCGGGCCGACCGCGTAGCCGAGCATCAGGTTGACCGACCCCGACCGGGTCACTGCGTCCTTGCCGTAGTACGGGCTGTGCGGGTGGTTTTCGCGGTCTTTCCAGTCGCGGTCGATGCTGCCGAAGGCAAGGCCGCCTTCGACGCCCACCACCACGTTGCTGTCGAACTGCCAGGTGCGGCCGGCCTGCACGCCGCCGGTGAACCCGCGCGGGCTTTTTTCAGAGGCGTTGGCGTTGCTGCGGTCCTGGCTCTTGCCTTCTGCATGGCTCGCCTGAACGCCCATGTAGCTGCCTTCCCAGTTCGCCGGGGCCGCCGCGGCGGTGCCCGACAGCAGCAGGGCTGCGGTACTCATGACCAGTGCTTTCATTGGTGGTGTCCTACGTTGGTCGCAACTGCGTGGGGTGCAATTGCGTGAGGTGCGTAGGAGACCTGAAGTCGTTATCTATGGATATGCAATAAGTTGCATCCTGCTGCCTATGGCTAGCGGTGGGTACCGACCCGAATGCAAAACGGCCGCGCAGTGCGCGGCCGTTTCTCGTTCCGTTACTTCAGCGCCTTGAAGCGCAGGCGCTTCGGTGCGGCGTCGTCGCCCATGCGGCGGCGCTTGTCTTCTTCGTACTCGCGGTAGTTGCCCTGGAAGAACTCCACGTGCGAGTCGCCTTCGAACGCCAGGATGTGGGTCGCGATGCGATCCAGGAACCAGCGGTCATGCGAAATCACGAAGGTGTTGCCCGGGAACTCCAGCAGCGCATCTTCCAGCGCACGCAGGGTTTCGATGTCCAGATCGTTGGACGGTTCATCGAGCAGCAGCACGTTGCCACCCTGCAGCAGGGTCTTGGCCATGTGCAGGCGGCCACGCTCACCGCCGGACAGCGACCCCACCAGCTTCTGCTGGTCCTGGCCCTTGAAGTTGAAGCGGCCGATGTAGGCGCGCGACTGGATCTCAACGCCATTGATGTTGAGGATGTCCAGGCCGCCGGCGATTTCCTGGAAGACGTTGTGGTTGCCTTCCAGCGCGTCGCGGCTCTGGTCCACGTAGGACAGCTTGACGGTCGGGCCGACCACGATCTCGCCGGTATCGGGCTTTTCCTGGCCGGTGATCATCTTGAACAGGGTCGACTTACCGGCACCGTTGGGGCCGATGATGCCCACGATCGCGCCACCGGGCACCAGGAAGTTCAGGTCGTCGAACAGCAGGCGATCACCGAACTTCTTGGAGACGTTCTTGAACTCCATCACCGCATTGCCGAGGCGCTCGCCCGGCGGAATGAAGATTTCGTTGGTCTCGTTGCGCTTCTGGTAATCCACCGACTGCAGTTCTTCCAGGCGGGCCAGACGCGCCTTGCCCTTGGTACGGCCGCCCTTGGCGTTCTGCCGCGACCATTCCAGTTCCTTCTGGATCGCCTTCTGGCGGGACTTTTCCTGGTTGTCTTCCTGGCGCAGGCGGTCGTCCTTCTGGGTCAGCCAGTCGGTGTAGTTGCCCTTCCACGGAATGCCGCGGCCGCGATCCAGTTCCAGGATCCACTCGGCGGCGTTGTCCAGGAAGTAGCGGTCATGGGTGACCGCCACGACGGTGCCGGTGTAGCGCGCCAGGAACTGTTCCAGCCATTCCACGGACTCGGCGTCCAGGTGGTTGGTCGGTTCATCGAGCAGCAGCATGTCCGGCTTCTGCAGCAGCAGGCGGCACAGCGCCACGCGGCGCTTTTCACCACCGGACAGGGTGCCGACCACGGCCTCCCACGGCGGCAGGCGCAGCGCATCGGCGGCCACGTCCAGCTGGTTTTCCAGGGTGTGCGCATCGCCGGCGGCCAGGATCGCCTCCAGGCGCTCCTGTTCCTTGGCCAGCTTGTCGAAGTCGGCGCCTTCCTCGGCATAGGCCAGGTACACCGCATCCAGCGCGGCCTGGGCCTGCAGCACTTCGCCCACGCCTTCCTCGACCGACTCGCGCACGGTCTTGGTCGGGTCCAGCTCCGGTTCCTGGGCCAGGTAGCCGACCTTGATGCCGGCCTGCGGGCGGGCTTCGCCCTCGAAGTCGGTATCCACGCCGGCCATGATCTTGAGCACCGTCGACTTGCCCGAGCCGTTCAGGCCCAGCAGGCCGATCTTGGCACCCGGGAAGAACGACAGCGAGATGTCCTTGATGATCTGCCGCTTGGGCGGGACCACCTTGCTGACGCGGTTCATGGTGTAGATGTATTGCGAGGACATGAGGTCTCCGAAGGCGCAACCCTGCGCCCGTTCCAGGCGGAACAGGAACAGATGAATAAAGGGGTACCCCCGATTATAGCCGGAAGCGATGACAGACGCCGGTCTGCCCATGGGGCGGGGCTTGCCGGGGCCTGAATGGGCCGTCAAAGCCGTTGAAATGGAAACCGTTTCCAGCCGGAAACCGTTCAGATGGCGTCAGCATGATGGAGCCATCAACCCACCAAGCGAGGCCAATCATGCGCATGAATCGATTTGTGGTCGGGGCCGTCGCCTCGCTGCTGGCCCTGGGCACGGTGGCACCGGCCTTCGCCGACAACGACCACCGCGGCCGTGGGCACGACCGCCATGATGACCGTCACGACCGCCGGCATGATCGCCACGACCGGCATGATCGCCGCGACTGGCGCGACGACCGCCGCCGCGAGGCCCACCATGACCGTCGCTACTACGACAACCGCGGGTATTACCGCCCGGCACCGCCGCCGCGCGTGGTCTATCGCCCGGCCCCGGGCTACGGCTCCTACGGCTGGGCGCGCGGCCACCGCTACCGCGAGTACTACGGCGGCCCGGTGTACGTGGTCAACGATTACAGCCGCTACTCGGTGCGCCGCCCGCCGCGTGACCACCACTGGATCCGCGACGACCGCGGCAACCTGCTGCTGGTCGCCATCGCCACCGGGATCATTGCCGACTACGTGATCAACAACCGGTAAGCCCGGCGGCAGGCACGCTGCCCGGCCTGGACGGCGCCCCTCGGGGCGCCGTTCCGCGTTCCGGGGCCCGCGCGCCCGGATTGGTCACCCCGGGCCGCGGGGACTACAATCCAGAGCTCGCGCTGTACCCCCTCTGCCTGCCTGGAGTAACCGATGTTCCCGCGTGACGTCCGCATCGAAACCTACGATCCCGAACTGGCCAAGGCCATCGCCGCCGAAACCCAGCGCCAGGAAGACCACGTCGAGCTGATCGCCAGCGAGAACTACACCAGCCCGGCGGTGATGGAAGCCCAGGGCAGCCAGCTGACCAACAAGTACGCCGAAGGCTACCCGGGCAAGCGCTACTACGGTGGCTGCGAGTACGTGGACATCGCCGAGCAGCTGGCCATCGACCGCCTCAAGCAGCTGTTCGATGCCGACTACGCCAACGTGCAGCCGCACAGCGGTTCGCAGGCCAACCAGGCCGTGTACTTCGCACTGCTGCAGCCGGGCGACACCATCCTGGGCATGAGCCTGGCCCATGGCGGCCACCTGACCCACGGCGCCAAGGTCAACGCATCGGGCAAGCTCTTCAATGCGGTGCAGTACGGCGTGGACGAAGCCGGCCTGATCGACTACGACGAAGTGGAACGCCTGGCCGTCGAGCACACGCCGAAGATGGTCGTCGCCGGTTTCTCGGCGTACTCGCAGGTGGTGGACTGGGCGCGCTTCCGCGCCATCGCCGACAAGGTCGGTGCCTACCTGTTCGTGGACATGGCGCATGTGGCCGGTCTGGTCGCCGCGGGCGTGTATCCGAGCCCGCTGCCGCACGCCCACGTGGTCACCTCGACCACCCACAAGACCCTGCGCGGCCCGCGCGGCGGCATCATCATCGCCAAGGGCGCTGACGAAGACCTGGTCAAGAAGCTGCAGTCGATCGTGTTCCCGGGCATCCAGGGCGGTCCGCTGATGCACGTCATCGCCGGCAAGGCCGTGGCCTTCAAGGAAGCGCTGGAACCGGCCTTCAAGACCTACCAGCAGCAGGTGGTCAAGAACGCCCAGGCGATGGCCAACACGCTCATCGCGCGCGGCTACAAGATCGTCTCCGGCGGTACCCAGAACCACCTGATGCTGGTCGACATGATCGGCAAGGATGTGTCGGGCAAGGATGCCGAAGCCGCCCTCGGCAAGGCCCACATCACCGTCAACAAGAACTCGGTGCCCAACGACCCGCGTTCGCCGTTCGTGACCTCCGGCCTGCGCCTGGGTACCCCGGCCGTCACCACCCGTGGCTACCTGGAGCAGGACTGCGTGGACCTGGCCAACTGGATCGCCGACGTGCTCGACGCCCCGGCTGACGAGGCCGTGATCGCCCGCGTGCGTGATGCGGTGAGCGCCCAGTGCGCGAAGTATCCGGTCTACGGTTGATCGATCTGTTCGATCAGCGCCGTTTCTACCTGGCCGTGGCAGCCCTGTTCGGGTTGCCCGGCCTGGTGCTGGGCGTGACCGGGGCGGGGCTGGGGGTGTGGGTCGGGCTGACCGAGCCGACGCATGCCGGCTTGCCGCCGCCGCCGGTACTGGTCGGGTGGGGCCTGGCTGGCCTGCTCGGCCTGCTGGCCTGGGTGCGCCTCAGCGCGGCATGGCTGCTGGCCGGGCAGGAGGGCCTGCGCTGGTTGCATCCTGCCTGGTGGTATCTGTTGGGGGCGGGAATGGCTGCCGCACTGGCACTGGTGGGCATGGCGATGGCAGACCGGATGCCCGGCCACACCCCCGTGCTGCTCCTGTTGGCGGGACCCCCGGTGCTCTTCCCCGCGGCACTGCTGCTGGTGCAGCGACGTCGCCTGCGCCGGGCGGGTCTGCACGGCTGACCGCCTGGTGCAGGGACGCCATGCGGTCGTGGCGTGATCGCCCGCGTACCGCACGCGGACTGACCTGCGCGCTCGAGCAGCCCGCGGCAGGCTGGCCCGCCTGGTCAGGCAGCCACGATTTTTCGGATTAATTGCATATTCGGTCGGGGCGGTTGCCTCTAGCGTGGCCCGTTGCCGTGACGTGCGGCTGTTTCGAGGCAGAACACGTGACGTATCCCGTCCCTCCGCAGTTGATTCCCTCGCCTTCCCGGTATCAGATCGGTTTCGCCGTCCATCTGCTGGCAGTAGGTCTGCCCTTGATGCTCGTCTCGTTGTCGTGCTTCGTGACGATCGTGCCGTTGGCCGCCTTTGAAGGCGGTGTTTCGCTGGTCGGACTGCGGCGGGGCTTCCTGGCGTGGTACGGCACAGTGCTGGCGGGCGCTGCGGCGATGGCGCGGCTGGGCTGGGACTGGTTAGTGCGGCGCCGGCCGCTGCGGCAAGGCAGCGCCCGGGCCTGGTGGTTCCTGCTGGCCGCGCTGCTGGTGCAGGCCGTGACGTGGTGGGCCATGCTGCGGTTCGGCAGCGGCCTGGAGTCCAGCCAGTACGGGCGTTACCTGTGGGCCGGCACGCCGCTGGCCGGTTGCGCGGCGCACCTGGCCTGGCTGCGGTGGCGGGAGGGGGCCGGGACGATGACCCTGCGCACCTGATATTTGTGCGGGCTGTCCTTCTCAGGTACCGTTGCGACGCTGCCGTGACCACGGCATGACGTTTTCCTGATGCAAGGCGTTCCATGTACTGTCCGTTCTGCCAGCATGCCGATACCCGTGTAATCGACTCGCGCGTCTCTGAAGACGGGGCGACGATCCGGCGTCGGCGTGAGTGCGAGGCCTGCAACGAACGCTTCAGCACCCTGGAAACCATCGAGTTGAAACTGCCGGCCATCGTCAAGAGCGACGGCAGCCGCGAAGCCTTCGACGCGCGCAAGGTGCGCAGTGGCTTCGATCGCGCGCTGCAGAAGCGCCCGGTGCCCGAAGACGAAATCGAACTGGCGGTGCGTGCGGTGATGCAGCAGGCACGTGTCTGCGGCGAACGCGAAATCCCGTCGATCAAGATCGGCGAGTTCGTCATGAATGAACTGCGCAAGCTCGACCATGTGGGCTATGTGCGTTTCGCCTCGGTGTACCGCAGCTTCGGCGACGTGGCCGATTTCCGCGAGGAAATCGAAAAACTCGAACGCGACCTGCCGGCCAGCACCGAGCAACTGCAGCTGCTGGGCGGTGTGATTCCGCTGGAAAAGAAAAAGAAGGGCTGATGCCGGTCGCCTCGCGGCGCCCCCGGCTGGGCTACCATCGGCGCTGCACGCCTGCCGCCGACTGATCATTGCCATGACTGAATTTTCCGCGCTCGACCACCTGCACATGGCCCAGGCGCTGCGTCTGGCCGAACGGGCGGCGTACACCGCGCGGCCCAATCCCATGGTGGGCTGTGTGATCGCCCACGGCAGCGAGGTGGTAGGGCAGGGTTGGCACCAGCGCACCGGTGGCCCGCACGCCGAAGTCTTTGCACTGCGCGAGGCCGGCGACCGCGCGCGGGGTGCCACCGCCTACGTCACCCTGGAACCTTGCGCGCACCACGGCCGCACCCCGCCCTGCGCGTTGGCGCTGATCGAAGCAGGTATCACCCGCGTGGTGGCGGCGATGCGCGATCCCTTCCCGAAGGTCGATGGCGGCGGCTTCGTGCTGCTGCGGGAAGCGGGGATCGAGGTTGCCGAAGGCCTCATGGCCGCGCAGGCGCGCGACCTCAACCGCGGGTTCCTGTCGCGCATCGAGCGCGGCCGGCCGTGGCTGCGGGTGAAGCTGGCCGCCAGCCTGGATGGCCGCACCGCGATGGCCGACGGCACATCAAAGTGGATCACCGGCGCGGCCGCGCGCGAGGACGTGCAGCACTGGCGCGCGCGTGCGGGTGCCATCCTGACCGGCGCGGACACCGTGCTGGCCGACGACCCGATGCTGACCGTGCGCCTGCCCGACACCGAGGTGCTGCCGCCACTGCGCGTGATACTCGATTCACGCCTGCGCTCGCTGGAATGCGCGCGCGTGCGCGAAGGAAATGGTCGCGCGCTGTACCTGCACGAGGCGGCAGTGAGTGCGCCGGACGCGGCCGATGCGGACTTTGCCAGCGTGGCCAGCCGCGAGGGTCGCCTCGACCTGGGCGCCGTGCTGGCGCTGTTGGCCGCGCGCGAGATCAACGAAGTGCACACCGAAGCCGGTGCGACGCTGGCCGGCGCATTGCTGGCCGGCGGCTGGGTGGATGAGCTGCTGCTCTACCAGGCGCCCACGTTGCTGGGCGAACACGGCTTGCCGCTGCTGTCCGGGCTGGGCATCCATGCGATGGAGCAGCAGCGTCGGATGCGCGTGGTGGACCAGCGCCAGGTGGGCGACGACCTGCGGCTGCTGCTGCGGCCCTGATCCGGGGATCAGGGCCGGCTTTCATCTCAACGGCAGGCGTCGGTCCACATCATTTCGGCAATCGAGCGCAGCGCCTTGCACTCCTGCACCATGGCCTCCACCGATTGGGTCTGGGCCTTGTCCCGCAACTCGTCGGCCATCGCATCCACGCCATTGAGCTGCTCCGGCGCGATCTTCGCCACGCACTGCCGGTGCTGCTGCAACAACAGGTCGCAGCTGGCCACGCCGGTCACCGTCGGCGCGTCCTTCGCGGCCGCCTCCTGCTGCCACGCATCGAACGGCAGCAGCGCCTCCACCACCGGCGCCACCAGCGCGTCCAGGTTGCCGCTGTACCAGTAGCCGTTGTCCTTGGCCGGGTACAGATCCACGCTGCCGCGTACCTCGCGGCGCGGACCGCTGCTGACCGCCGCCACGTAGCCGTCGGTGAAGCGCTTCAGCCCGGCCGGGGTGTTGTCGGCCACGCTGGCGTCGAACAGCGGGCGCAGGCTATCCAGTACGGTCACCTGGCAGGTGAAATCGACCGTGGCGACCTTCGCGCCGTCAACGGCGTCGTTGTCACGCAGGGTGCTGCCCTGCGCGCGGCACCGCGTCTTGCCCAGGTTGGCCGCGACTACGGCCGGCATCGCCTCGATACGCGCGTTGTCGCTGCCCGCTGCCGCGAGCAGGCCCTGCAGCGGTGCGGCGAGCGCACCGGCGAACGCGCCCTTGTTGAATTCAAGCGAGTCCTGGCCATCGAAGGCAGGGCGAAGCGCGTCATTGAGCGCGCGTGCCGCCGCGGCGTCGTCTTCCAGCATCACCCGGGCATACAGGTCGAAGGTCTGTTCGGGCGTCAGCGGTGCCGGTGCAGCGGCAGTGGCCAGCAGCGGCATGCACAGCAACAGGGAGGTGGCGGCCAGTACGTGGCGGGTTTTCATGGCGGTCAGCGTCCAATGCAGGGCGCGGAAGCCTAGCGCATTTCACGTGCCCATCGATGGCGCGCCGGAGAAGAACCGGAAAAAGGTGTTTCTCCCTTCTGTGGGGCAAGCAGAAACGTGCTTTGACGCTTTTCAGGCGCGGCCGTCGGCGGGTCGGGCACTGGGCCCCCATGCCCTTTCCGGCGAATGTCCCCCGGCGTCGGCCTGCGGCCGCCACCTCCTCCTTTATTTCGCCTCCAAGGGCATGGGGGCCCAGCGCCCGACCCACCGACCAGCGTCAAAAAAGCATGGCGTCCACCTGCGCACCGCAAGCCGAGCCCCGTAGCAGCCGGTAGGCTCCTGGGCAAAATAAAGGAGGAGGCCGCTACGCGGCCGGGGGACATTTGCACCAGGGGCCTACCGGCTGCTACGGGGCCCTCACGCTCGCGACCGGCCGGATCGGAGACGCCAGCCGGCCTGCACCCCCGGCTATCCGCGTCGCGGCGTACCCACTCTGCAACGGCCTTGCAACAAGACGCTCCGCTCAGATGGGCGAAGAAGCAAAAAAACGGGCCCCTTTCGGGACCCGTTCGATCACGGCGCAGCGGCGAACCGCTGCAGCCCGATCAGAAACTCGCGCGCACGCCCACCGAATACTGGGTGACTTCGTCGTACGCCTGCACTTCACCCACCAGACCCCAGGTCGGAGTGAAGTTCACCTGGCCACCAAGGGTGCCGGTCCAGGTACCGTCCATGTCGCTGCCGTCGATGTAACCGGCCTTCAACCAGGCTTCGGTACGCGGCGAGGGCTTGCCACGCACGCCCAGGGTGGCGCGGGCAGCGTTGGTGTGTTCCTTGAAGCGCTCGGTGTCGAAGCCGTCGGCTTCGTACTTGGCTTCATTGTTGATGCGCAGCCAGGCGATGTCGGTGGTGAAGTCGACGCGGTCGCTCATCGGCATGTGGTAGCCGATGCCCAGCTCCGGCTGCTTCAGCTCCTGCTTGACGCGCACGTCATAGCTGCCCAGGTCGTAGGTGTTGGTCTTGGACACCGTGCTGTAGGCACCGAACACATGCACCTGCTCGGCGATCGCGAACGAGCCGCGGACGTAACCGCCGTCCAGCTTCGGCTTGGAGGGGGCGCCATTGCGGTCCAGCTGCAGCTGGGTCCAGCCACCTTCCACGTAGGTGTAGCTCAGGCCTTCGGCCGCAACGGCGGAAAGCGGGGCGGCGGCCAGCAGGGCGGCGGCCAGGAGAATCTTGCGCATGCAGGTTCCTTGGGTGGTGTTGAGGTCCATTTCAGCCGACCCATCAATGGGCGACAGGAGCGGCGATCACTGCCGCGCGAGCGGATTTTAACCAGAACTTCACAAAAAGCGAGCAGTCAGGTTGCCCTGTTACAATGGCCGCGCCGGCTCGCCGGTACACAAACGTCTTCAGGGCGGGGTGCGATTCCCCACCGGCGGTAGGTGCGCAAGCACGAGCCCGCGAGCGCTTCCGGCCCCGCCGGAAGGTCAGCAGATCCGGTCCAATGCCGGAGCCGACGGTATAGTCCGGATGAAAGAAGACGGTGCGACCGGGCCTTGGGCTCGGTGTGCACCTATATGCCTTGCGGCGTTTTTCGCTCACTTTTCGCGGAGAACGTTCCTTGTTTACTGGAATCATCGAAGGCGTCGGCCGTCTGGCCGCACGCGACACCCTCGGCGGCGACGTCCGCTTTACCTTCAACGTGGGCACCCTGCCGTTCGACAACGTGCAGATGGGCGAGAGCATCGCCATCAATGGCGTCTGCCTGACCGTCATCGCCCACGACGCCACGTCCTTCCAGGCCGACGCGTCCACTGAAACCCTCGGCCTGACCACGCTGGGCCAGCTGGCCGACGGCGCGGTGATCAACCTCGAACGCGCCATGCGCCCGACCGACCGCCTCGGCGGCCACCTGGTCAGCGGCCATGTCGACGGCCTGGGCCAGGTGCTCTCCATCCATGACGACGCCCGCGCCCAGCGCTGGCGCTTTGCCGCGCCGGCTGCGCTGCTGCGCTACATCGCCAAGAAGGGCTCGATCTGCGTGGACGGCGTCAGCCTGACCGTCAACGAGGTTGACGCGCAGGGCTTCGAGGTCGCGCTGATCCCGCACACCGTGGCCAACACCGCTTTCGCCGCCACCGGCGTGGGCAGCGCGGTCAACCTGGAAATCGACCTGGTGGCCCGCTACGTGGAACGCCTGATCAGTGTGCCGGCCACCGGTTCGCACGTACAAGGAGATGCGGCATGAACTTCGCCCCCATTCCGGAGATCCTGGAAGACATCCGCCTCGGCCGCATGGTGGTCATCGTCGATGACGAAGACCGCGAGAACGAAGGCGACCTGATCATGGCCGCCGAGCTGGTCAAGCCGTCGGACATCAACTTCATGGTCACCCACGGCCGTGGCCTGGTGTGCCTGCCGCTCACCCGCGAGCGCGCCGCCGACCTCGGCCTGGCGCCGATGGTCCAGGCCAACACCGCGCAGTTCCAGACCAACTTCACGGTCAGCATCGAGGCGGCCGAGGGCGTTACCACCGGCATCTCGGCCTACGACCGCGCCCACACCATCCGCACCGCGGTGAAGCCGGACGCCAAGCCGGCCGACCTGCACCAGCCGGGCCACATCTTCCCGCTGATCGCCCAGCCGGGCGGCGTGCTCACCCGCGCCGGGCACACCGAAGCGGGCGTGGACCTGGCCATGCTGGCCGGGCTGGAGCCGGCCGGCGTGCTGGTGGAGATCCTCAACCCCGACGGCAGCATGGCGCGCCGCCCGGAGCTGGAGGTGTTTGCCCGCGAGCACGGCCTGAAGATGGGCTCGATCGCCGACCTGATCGCCTACCGCCTGGCCACCGAGAAGACGGTCGAACGCGTGGACGAGCGCGAGATCGACACCGAGTTCGGCCCCTTCAAGCTGGTCACCTACCGCGACCGGATTGCCCACGACCTGCATTTCGCCCTGGTCCGTGGCACCCCGGACACCGAGCCCACCCTGGTCCGGGTGCAGGTGGAAAACCCGCTGGCCGACCTGCTGCACTGGCGCCGCGACGACTTCGGCGTGGCCTCCACCGACGCCCTGCGCGCCATTGCCGCCGCCGAGCGCGGCGTGATGGTGGTGCTGTCGGCCCCGCGCGACACCAACAGCCTGCTGGCCCGCCTGCGCCAACAGCCGGCCCCGGTGACCCCGGGCAAGGACAAGGATGTGAGCCAGTGGCGCCGCAACGGCGCCGGTGCGCAGATCCTGTCCGACCTCGGCCTGGGCAAGCTGCGCGTGCTGGGCACCCCCCGCCGCCAGATCGGCCTGGCCGGCTACGGGCTGGAAGTAGTGGAAACGGTCACCCCCTGACCGCCCGCCCGTAGAGCCGGGCTCTGCCCGGCTACCCCCACGAACCACCGCGCAACGCCAGCCGGGCAGAGCCCGGCTCTACGGGGCCAGGCAACGCCAGCCGGGCAGAGCCCGGCTCTACAGGGCCAGGCAATGCCAGCCGGGCAGAGCCCGGCGCTACGCGGCCATGGCCGCCGGCCCTTGTCCGGCGTAACTGGCCCGCCCGCGTTAAACTAGTCAACCTTTTGGACCCCACGCCGAACATGAGCCACTACGAAGGCGACCTCCGTACTCCGGAAAAGGCCCGTTTCGCCATCCTCGCCAGCCGCTGGAATGCCCGCATCACCGACGTCCTGGTCGCTGGCGCGCGGCAGAGCCTGGCCGGCAACGGCATCGACGAAGCCGCCATCGACGTGATCCGTGTGCCCGGCGCATGGGAACTGCCGCTGGTGGCCGCCCGCCTGGCCGCCGCGCATGAACATGCCGCGATCATCGCCCTGGGCTGTGTGATCCGCGGCGACACCCGCCACTACGAACACGTGGCCGATGGCTGCGCCGAAGGCCTGATGCGCGTGCAGCTGGATTTCGGCGTGCCGGTGCTCAATGGCGTGCTCGCCGTGGAACGCGCCGAGGATGCCGAGGCCCGTGCCGGCGGCAGCCATGGCAACAAGGGTGAGGAAGCCGCACTGACGGCGTTGGAAATGGTCAATCTTCTGGAGCAGTTGCCGTGAACAAGTCGAACCCGGGCAAGCCCTCCGGTAAACCCGTCCGCCGTGATGGCATCGACCCCGTGCTGCGCTCGCGCGCGCGCCGTCGTGCCCTGCAGGCGATCTATGCGTGGCAGATTTCCGGTGGCAATGCGCAGACCGTGATTGCCCAGTTCGCGCACGAGCAGGCGCGTGAAATCGCCGACCTGGCCTATTTTGAAGCGCTGATCCACGGCGTGCTGGACAACCGCAAGGACCTGGACGAGGCACTGACCCCGTACCTGGACCGCAGCATCGACGAAGTGGACGCCATCGAACGCGCCGCGCTGCGCGTGGCCGCCTTCGAAATGCGCTACCGCCTGGACGTGCCGTACCGCGTGGTCATCAACGAAGCCATCGAGTCGGCCAAGCGCTTCGGCTCCGAGCATGGCCACACCTACGTCAACGGCGTGCTGGACCGCGCGGCCGTGGAATGGCGCAAGGTCGAATCGGGTCACTGACCCGCCGGTGGTAATGATCCGCCGGTGGTAATGCCCCGCCGGTGATAATGACCCGCCGGTGATAATGACCCGCCGGTGGCAACGACCCGCCGGTGGTGATGACCCGCCGGTGGTAATGACCCGTCTGGTAGTGCCGGCCGCTGGCCGGCAACCGCCGGGACGCTGAGGTTGCCGGCCAGCGGCCGGCACTACCGCCCACCGCGCGCAGCGCGGCAGGCACAACCGCCCACCGCACGCAGCGCGGCCGGCACAACCGCCCATCGCGCGCAGCGCGGCAGGTACAACCGACAACCGCGCGCCGCGCGGCACGTACAACCGCCCACCGCGCATTGCGCGGCACGTACAACCGCGGGAGCGCCCCATGTCCCTTGCCGAATTCGCCCTGATCGACCGCATCCGTGCCCGCACCGCCGAGCGCGACGACGTGGTGCTCGGCATCGGCGATGACGCCGCGCTGCTGCAGCCGCGACCGAACGAACAGCTGGTGGTCACCGCCGATACGCTCAACAGCGGCGTGCATTTCCCGGCCGAGACCATGCCCTTCGACATCGGCTGGAAGACCCTGGCGGTCAACCTGTCCGACCTGGCCGCCATGGGCGCACGCCCGGCCTGGTGCACGCTGGCGCTGTCGCTGCCCGACGCGCACCCGGACTGGATCGAGTCCTTCGCCGACGGCTTCTTCGCACTGGCCGACGAACACGCCATTGCGCTGATCGGCGGCGACACCACGCGTGGCCCGCTGTCGCTGTCGGTCACGGCGATGGGGCAGGTGGCACGCGGCCAGGCGCTGCGCCGCGACCGCGCCCAGGTGGGCGACGACATCTGGGTGAGTGGCACGCTCGGCGATGCCGCCGGTGCGCTGCAGCTGTGGCAGCGCGGCGAGTTGAACATCGCCACCGCCACCGTGCTGGGCGACTACGAAACACTGCGCCTGCGCCTGCTGCGGCCCACCCCGCGGGTGACGCTGGGCCTGCGCCTGCGCGCCTTTGCGCATGCCGCGGTGGATATCTCCGACGGCCTGCTGGCCGACCTGGGCCACATCACCACGCGCAGTGGCGTGCGTGCCGAAGTGGATGCCGACGCCGTGCCGCTGTCACCGGCGCTGCGTGCGGTCCTTGGCCGCGATGCCGCGCGGGCATGTGCCCTGCGCGGCGGCGACGATTACGAACTGTGCTTCACCGCCGCCGCCGACCAGCGCGAGGCGCTGCATGCCGTGGCCGAATCGCTGCGCCTGCCGCTCACCCGCATCGGCCGCATCGTGGAAGGGCAGGGCGTGCACTGCGAAGGCGAAACCGGCCCCGGCGGGTACCAGCACTTCGCGGAGTGAGTTGAGCAGCCGGGCAGAGCCCGGCTCTACGATCACCTCGCCACCCCGGTAGTGCCGGCCGCTGGCCGGCTCCCGACCCCCTCACCGCGCGCGACCCACCCTCACCACCGGTACGACATCCCCAGGTTCGCTGTCGCTTCGCGGTACCCATGGTCGCCGCGCATCACGCCCAGCCCACCCCAGCCACTCAGCCCCGAGCGGAAGTCCACCCGGCCACCCGCGCTGATCTCATACCGGTTGCGCGGCAGGCTTGCCTGCAGCACGTCTTCATCGAACGCCATGCCGTTGCTGCTGCCATCGCGGTACCCGTTCACCGCCAGGTACGGGCTCACCGCCGCACCCACCGTCGCGCGTGATTCGCCCTGCAGGCGCAGGCCCAAGCGGTCCGACAATCCGTCATCGCCCACGCTGCGCACGATGGTGCCGTTGCTCTCTTCGTGACGATCCGTGGTGGCATCGGTGTAGACCAGTTGCAGTTCCGGCTGCAGGCGCAGCGCGGTGCTGCCGATCTGCCCGATGGTGAAGCGATAGGCCGCCTCCAGCGACGTGTTCATGATGCAGGGCGCGACGCTCGACATGCGCAACGGCGTGCTTGCCAGTGTCAGCGCGGGCATCAACATCAACCAGCGCAACGCGACCGCGCGCGTGGTGGGGTCCTCGATCACCACACAGAACGGTGTCGGCATTCTTGTTGATGAACGATGCGCAGCTGGAGGTGTCGGGTTCACGCATCAGCACCGATGGCGAGCTCCGCCAGGCGGTCTCGGTGCTGGACGGCAACGCCTCTGCAGGTAGGCAGCGACGTGTGGCAGCGCAACGGCGCAACGGTGGGGCTGACGCTCGGCAGTGGGCGCGCCGATAACACCGTGGTGTCCACGCTGACCGGCTACACCGCAAAGGGCCGCGTGCGCGGCACTGCCATCGGCGCGTACGCCACCTGTCTGCAACGGCCGGGCCATGTGGAAGGTGCCTATCTGAATGCCAGCGTGCAGCGCGGCCGCTTCGACAACCGCGTGAACGGCGTGGACCTGCCGCGCGAGCAGTACGACGCCCGCGTGCTGAACACGTCCGTTGAAGGCGGCTATTCCTTCAACGTGTGGCAGGGACCGAATGCCGCACTCTACGTGCAGCCGCAGTTGCAACTGTCGCACGTGGACCATCGCGTGCACCATCGCGTGGACCGGTATGTGGAGCGCAATGGCACGCGCATCGACAACGCAGACAGCAGCGGCGTCAGCGGCCGCCTGGGTGTACGCGTGTTTGGCCATGACATGCGTGCCGGCAACATCGTGCGGCCGTATATGGCGGTGAACTTGCTGCGCGGCATGCGGGCCAGTACGTTGGATTTCAACGGCGAAACGCTGGGTGCCGACGTGCCGCGTGACCGCTACGAAGTGCAGGCGGGTGCGGAGCTGACGCTGGGCCAGCGCTGGTCGGCCTGGGGCGGCATGAGCGTGCAGCGGGGTGCTTACGATTACCGCAACGTTGGGGGTCAGTTGGGCATGCGCGTGCGCTGGTAATAAAGAAAGGAGCAGGGTAATGCCCGGCTCCTCACTGCTTTGTTCGTCATCGTAGCGCCGGGCTCTGCCCGGCTGCTGTCTGCGGATGTTCCAGCGCAGCCGGGCAGAGCCCGGCTCTACGGCGCGCAATGCGCGGTGTTACGGGGCGCCTACCGTGGCCTGTTGGTCGCGCGGGGTGCCGTAATCATCCAGCCACTGAAACGTTACCTTCGCCGGCATCGCCGCACCGGCCGGCAGCGCATAGCGCACCTGCTGGCCCGGGGCGATCATATCCACGTCCACCTTGCGTCCGTCGGCCAACGTCAGCGTGCTCAGCGTTACGTGGTACGCACTGGGATTACGTACGTCCAGCGCGTTGTCGGCGTGCGTCCATACCAGCGCAGCAGCGGCGTCACGTGCGTTGCCCGGCAACCCGGCGGGGCGGTGGAACAGCTTCACCCGCGTGCGCACCGCGAACTGCAGCAGGTTCTTGTCTGCCGCGTCGGTCGGCTTGGGCGGAATGTCCAGCAGGTTGAAATAGAACACCGATTCGCGGTCGGTCGGCAGTGCCGGCTCCGACGGGCGCGGTGCATAGGTAACACGATAGGCCTGGCCCTGGTGAGCCCGCAGCAGGCGGGGATCGGCCGGGGTCAGCCGGAACGGCGTGCGCACGTCTTCAGGGCGTGCATGGCTGTCGCCCGCGTCGATCCAGACCTGCACCATGGCGGGCTGGTCGCCGATATTGCTGGCCTTTACCGTGACGTCGCGTCCTTTACCGGCGTCGTGCACGATGCGGGTGCCCTGCAGGGTCACGGCTGCCAGTGCGGAATGGCTGCTCAGCAGCAGTGCCACCAGAGCGGCTGCCCGCGATGTAGTGCGCATGTTCATTGCTCATCTGCTTGAAAGGAACGCCCATGCCGGCGCGATAGGCGCCGGCACGAGGGCATTGCGCGATGGTTACTTGTAGAGCACCACGAAGTCGCCGGAGGCATTGGCCGTCCCTGCGATCGCGTCCTGGCCGGGCGAGGCGTACCAAGCGCTGTAATCGAGCTGGCCGCTGCCATCGGCCGGAATGATCACCCATTGGGTGGGGTCCTCACCGATCTTCTGGTGATTGCCGCTTGCGTCATACAGGGCAACCCCGACGTTGTCGGCGGTGGACGTGGCGGTCAGGCCCAGGTTGCCGGTGCTGCCGTGCGGAGTGCCGCCAAAGCGCACGCCCACTTCCTGCTCGGCACCCGAACCGGAGCAGTCCAGGCCGATGCTGAAATTCTTCTGGCCAGCGCGGGTATTGGCATTGACCGACTTCAGGTCAACTTTGCCCATGGCCACGGTGATGGTGCCGCCGGTGGACTGCACTGCACAGGTTGACGTCATCAGCTCACCGGTGATCTCCAGATTTTCGGCCATGGCCGATGGCGCGACTGCGGCGGCCAGCAGGGAGAGGATCGCTACACTTAGTTTGTTCGACATATTGAATGCTCTGGTTGCGGGGATTTCAGGCGCATTCTCTACCTCGGTATTCGTTGCGGCCATGCAATAAGTTGTAAACGATTGGTAGTACCCATGTGTCGCCGCGTAGCTGCTCAAGACGACACCGCGACGGGTACACGTCGTGGACGCGTTCAACCCTGCTACCTCGGCGGGACGTAGGCGGAATAGGCAATGTCTGTTTTATGCGGGTTGATGCATAGACCATTGCAACTAATTGCATGGGACGGCGGCAGATGCGGGTCTACGCTGCGGGCCTCATACACAGGGCGATGTCGATCTCGACCGTCATCGAAGTGCCGCCGTCATGCATCCATGCTCGAAGTCTCTGCTCTCTCTTCCGTGTCCTTCCCCAAACCGTCTGACGCTCGCCGTCGCTGCGGCACTTGGCATGGTGGTGAGTTTCTGCGCCCGTGCAGCGGATTCAGAGGGGCTCCAGTTCAGTGAGGGCTTCCTGATCGGTGGGGAAACCATCGACATGCAACGCTACGTGCAGGGGAACCCGTTGGCGCCCGGCGTGTATCCCCTGGAGCTGGTGGTCAACGGGGAATTCCGCGAGAACCGCGACATCACCTTCGTGGCAGCGCCGGCATCACTGGGCGCCGTGCCTTGCCTGCCGGTGACGCTGGTGCGCCAGTTGGGGCTCAAGGATGCCTACCTGGCCGCGCTCGGCGACGACCCGGCCGCCTGCGTGGATGTGCCGGCGCTGGTGGACGGTGCCACGGTCAGTTTCGACAGTGGCGCACTGCAGTTGCTTGTCAGCATTCCGCAGGCGGCGCAGGCAGCCACGGCGCGTGGCTACGTGGCCCCCGGGCTGCGCGACCATGGCATCACGGCCGCCTTTTTCGACTACAGCCTCAACCACAACCGCAGCACTGCGCAGAACTCCACCTCGGCCAGCATCCATGCCGGGCTGAACCTCGGTGCATGGCGCCTGCGCCATCGCGCGTTCTTCAGTCAGGGCACGTACGGCGCGCAGCACGAGGTGATCAGCAGCCACCTGCAGCGCGACCTGCCCGCATGGAACAGCCAGTTGCTGTTGGGCCAGAGCAGCACCGGCGGCGAACTGTTCGAAAGCGTGGCCTTCAGTGGCGTGCGCGTGGCCACCGATGACCGCATGCTGCCCGATTCGCTGCGCGGCTTCGCACCGGTGGTGCAGGGCATCGCCGAGGGAAACGCGGTGGTCACCATCCGCCAGAACGGCACTGTCATCCATGAAGTAACGGTGGCACCGGGTCCCTTCTCGATCGAGGACCTGTACCCGACCAACTTTGGCGGTGACCTGGAGGTGACCGTGACCGAAACCGATGGCCGCGAGCAGCGCTTCAAGGTCAGCTTCTCGGCGGTACCGCAGGCCCTGCGCCCCGGTGCCAGCCGCTTCAGCGCCACCGCGGGTGCGCTGCGTGCGTCGCGTCGCGGCGGTGAAGACCTGCGCTTTGCCGAAGGCACCTATGTGCGCGGCCTCAGCAACCGGTTCACCGCGCTGGGCGGCGTGCAGGCCAGCGACGGCTTCCAGGCCGCATTGCTGGGCGGGGCGGTGAACACGCCGATCGGTGCGTTCGGTGTCGATCTCACCCATTCGCGTGCGCGTCTGAGCCAGGGCGCGCAGGTCACCGGTAACAGCCTGCGCGTCAACTTCCAGCGCTATGTGGCCGCCACCGGCACCAACTTCGGCCTGGCCGCGCACCGCTACAGCACCCAGGGCTACCTGACCCTGACCGACTTCGCCGACGCGCGCAGCGACGACTGGGGCTATGGCCGCCGCGCGCGTCAGCGCTACCAGGTGAACTTCTCGCAGCGGCTGGGCGAGCGCAGCACGCTGTCGCTCAGTGGCGGCCATGTGAGCTATTGGGACAGCGCCGACCGTCAGAACGATTTCCAGCTGCGCTTCCAGAGTTCATGGCGCCGCGCCAACTACGGTCTCTCGGCACTGCGCTACCAGCTGGGCAACGGCCGCCAGGACACCCGTTACGCGGTCAGCGTGAGCGTGCCGCTGGGCCGCAGTCCGAGCGCGCCGCGCCTGAGCAGCCTGGTCAGCCACGGTGGCAGCGGCCAGCAGGCCCAGCTGGGCGTGAACGGCATGCTGGGGGAAACCCGGGCGCTGAGCTACAGCGTGTCGGCCAGCGATGCCAGTACCGGCCAGTCCAGTTCCAGTGCGTATGCCGCCTACCAGGGGGGCCTGGGCAACTTCAATGCCGGTTACAGCCGCTCCGGCAACTACAGTGCGCTTGCACTGGGTGCAGCCGGCAGTCTGGTGCTGCATGCGGGCGGCGTGAACCTGGGCGCGCCCGTTGGCGACGGCTTTGCATTGATCCAGGCAGACGGTGCGCACGGAGCGAAGGTGGGCTACGGCAACGCCACCCGCGTGGCGCGCAACGGTTATGCGCTGCTGCCGCACGTCAGCCCCTACCGCTGGAACCAGATCGATCTGGACCCGTCCGGGCTGCCGTTGGACGTGGAACTGCTGCAGACCTCGCAGCGGGTTGCGCCCACCGCCGCAGCATCGTGCGGGTGGCCTTCAATGCCACGCGCGAGCGCACGTTGTTCATCGATGCTACCGATGCCCTGGGCCAGCCCCTACCGTTCGCCGCCCGCGTCGAAGATGAAGCCGGCCGCGCATTCGGTGCGGTCGGGCAGGGCGGCGTCATCCAGTTGCGGGGCGCGCCGGCGCAGGGCGCCTTGATTGTCGACCCCGACGGCGCGCAGCGCTGCCGCCTGGAATACACCACGCCGGATGCACCCGATGCCTACGGCCTGTCCTGGAGCCAGGCGATCTGCACGCCGCTGCCGGTGCCCAGCCCGGGCCTGCAGGCTGCGCTCGGCGGCGCCGATGCACCGCCCGTTCCCTGACATCCGCTTTCTTCCTTCATCCCCCCAGGAGCTGCTCCATGACTGCCATTCCCCCCATTGCCCTGCGCGCCACTCTCTGCGCCGCCCTGTTGGCCAGCGCACCGGCCGCGTTGGCCGCCACCCTCACCATCAGCGGCCGGGTGCTGCCCGGCACCTGCACGCTCACCGCCGCGCCGATCGCCCTGGACCCGGTCAAGGCCAGCGACCTGACCCCGGGTGCGGACAGCCAGATCAAGTCCGGCGCGCTGGAGTTCAACGGCTGCGTGGGCGTCACCAAGGCGGTGCTGTCCTTCGCCGGAACCCCGGCCGATGGCGATGCCACGCGCTGGAAGAACACCGAAGCCACCGACCCTGCAAGCGGGGTGTCGATTTCGCTGCTGTCGGGCACCACGGGCAGCAACTACCTCAAGGACGGCGACACCGGCATCGAAGTGCCGGTGACCGGTACCACCGCGCGCTACGACCTGCGCGCGGCGTACTACCTGCCCACCGCTGCCGTGCCGGAAGCCGGTGCTGTGTCCACGGAAATCGTGGTGACGGCGGATTACCAGTGAGCGCCGTGGTCCACAGGCGTGCGGGCAGGCGGTGGCCGCTTGGGTTGTCGGCGGCGGCCGCGCTGTTGGCCATGTAGTCGCTGGTGGAAATGCGCGCCTGCGTGCCCGCCTACCTATCCGCACCCGACTCGGCGCTGATTGCGTTCGCCTACCAGCAGGCCTTGCCGTTCAGGCCCGACTCCCTGGTACCGTTGAAGCTGGGTGAGAGCGTGCCGACCTCGATCATGTTTACGCCCAGGGGTGCCCATCAGTTCAATGCCCGGGTGCTGTTCTTCACCCGGGGCGGCCGCCTGCGCACGTTTGAACTGGGGGCGGCACCATGCATTTCGAGGTGCCGAAGTGTCCGTTCCTCAACGGCCGCGTCGCCGTACAGTTCAAGCTGACATTCCCCGCGACCACCTGTCCGCTGGAAGACGCGTCCCAGTCTCCGGATGATGTGCAGGTGGCCGAGCTGTTCCCCCCAGGGGATACGGCCAAGGAAAAGGGCGTTGCGCTGCGCATGGTGTGCGCTGCCGATCCGCCACGCGCCAAGATGGCCCTGACCGATGCCAACGACGCGTCCAACACCGGCAGCGAGCTCTCGCCGACGGCCGATTCAGATGCCCAGGGCGTGCGTGTGCAATTGCTGCGCGAAGGCCGGGAAGTGCAGTTCGGCCAGTCGTGGCAGTTCGATTCGCCCACCGGTGGCACCTTGCTGCATGAGTTCACCGCACGCTATCTGCACACGTCCGATGCGCTGGTGCCGGGCATCATCAAGGGTCAGACCGTGTTGACTGCCGATTACGGGTAGCGCTGCCAGCTGGCGCGATGCCTCGGCGAAGCTGCATACGCAACAAGTTGCATGGGCGCTCGCGCAGCCGTGCTCTATCGTCTGCACCAGGGGACCATGCGCGCACGCCTGATGGCGTGCGCGCATGGCCCCCGACGTGAGACGCTGGCGCGGTGTTGGCCGTTCGCTGCGGGTGTCTTCCATTGTGCCGTTGCGGCACGCAAAGTAGAGGCCGGCAGCATGCAGCGTTCACCTGATTTTCCCCTGTCGATTCTGTGGCGTTGTTCATGGACCCTGTTTGCGCTGGCCGCTGCATCGGCGGCGCATGCCGGCTGTGTGCGACTGAATCCCGGCGACCAGGACCTGGTCATCAGCGTGACCATGCCCAACCTGGACCTGCCCAACCGACGGTTCGCCCTTCAAGCCAATGGTGAGGTGATGGATGGCTTCATGTGCAGCGCGGGCCAGAACGCATTCCTGACCGACGTGACGTTCACCGGGTTGACCTATGAACGCGAGATCGCTGCGGATGACGGCCGGACCTACAGCGTCTACAGCCTCGGCCCCCGTTCACCTCTCATCGGATTCGTGCACTCGGTGCAGACGTTGGTCAATGGCCACCGCGCCAGCCAGGACGCGGTGGTCCCAGGGCAGCACCATCGCAACCCGGGCATTGTCTCAGCGATCAGCGAGCCGGTCGTCGTCAGCTATGGCGTCATGTTGTTCTTCCGCGGGGGTGCCATGGAAAGCATCCCGATGACGTCGCTGGGCACGGCCACCTCCTGGGACGAGAGCGACCCATCGCAGAGCATCCAGCACCATGTGCGGCTGGAGATCAACGTGCCCACGCTCACCTGTACGCTGGCCGACAGTTCGCAATCGCTGGATCCGGTGTCCGCCGATCAGCTGGCGACACCGGGCAGTACGGCCGGGGAAAAGGCGGTGGCAATGGCCATGACCTGCCCGAGCGCAAACGTGGGCGTGGAGATGGTGCTGACCGATGCCAATGACGCCGGCAACGTTGGCAGTCTGCTGACGCCTGCGGCGGCCTCCGATGCAGGGGGCGTGCAGCTGGAAATGCTGCGTGCAGGCAACCCGGTGCAGTTCGGACAGCGTTGGCAGCACGGCTGGTCCAGCAAGGGCAGCCAGGACGTTCCATTCACCGCGCGCTACAGGCGCACCGCCGCGCCCCTGCATCCCGGGACGATCATTGGCGAGGCGGTACTGACAGCGGATTATCGATAGAAGAGGCAGGACGGAAATCGCGCGTTGTCATCGCCCGGGCTGCGCCGGTGGGTCTCAGCAACATCCTGCGGGCTGGCCAGCACGACGACATTTGCAACATCTTGCATGGATGGCGATGGGAACTTCCTATGAAATAGCCACTCGCCTCCCCACGGGCTCGCCATGCAACGCGTCCTCTGTTTTCTTCTACTGGCCATTGTCGCCAGCACAGCCCATGCACGAACGCCCAAGATCAATGTCGGTGTGCTGTTCGACTACCTGGAACCCACCCACAGCAACCTGCTCAAGCGCATCCGCAATACCGGTGACGCAACCGCCTACGTGCGCGTGGAAGTGACCCAGATGCACTTCGATGCGGACGGAAAGGCCAGTGAAACACCGGTGGACGGTGCGGCGCTGGTACGCAACGACCCTGCCGCGCACGGTGTCATCGCCAGCCCCAGCCGCCTGATCATTGCCGGCAACGGCCAACAGGCCACGCGCCTGGTGTATCGCGGTGCACGCGACCAGGAACGCTACTACCGTTTGCGCTTCATCCCGGTGGCACCCAGCGCCGAGGAGTTTTCGCTCAGCGAAGAACAGGCGCGCGAAGCAGCGGAACTGAGCGCGTCCATTCGCATGTTCACCGGCTACGGCACGATCCTGTTCATCGCACCGGAACACGCCACCTACGACACCCGCGTGCAGGATGACCGCGTGTACAACCACGGCAACGCCACCGTGGTGCTGGACAACCTTCGCCAGTGCGAGAGTGCCAGCCCGGACACCTGCACACCCGGCATCATCGTCCACGTCCGCCCCGGGCGCTCCTACGCGCTGCAGCGCGACGACAGCCAGTTCCTCCGCTATGACCTGAAGGAGGGCGACAGCCAGCGCAGTATCGATTCGCGCCGCTGATCGTTCCGTTCCTCCCCTTGTTCATGCCCCACCGGGTCCGCCAGGCACCCGCCGGGGTTGCTGTGCCCGTGTCCTGGCATTTCGTATCCATCCACTCTTCCTGGAGCAACACCATGTCCTTGAAAACCTATGCGCTGGCCGCTGCCGCAGCGGCGCTGCTGGCCCCGGCGCTCAGCCACGCCGCCATCGAAACCAAGTCGATCACCGTGAACGTCACGGCCGACGTTCCCAACACCGCCGGTCTGCAGGTGTCCACGCCGGACGGCTGGGAAGGCCTGCCGCAGAACCTGCCGTGGAATACCGCGCGCCAGGAGCTGGGTGAACTGACCGGCCGTGTCATCAACGTCAAGTCGTCGGCCGCCATCACCGCCTACCTCTCGGCCCCGGCGCAGATGGCCTCGGCTGCCGATGTCGTGGACCTGGTGGTGAAGCTGGACAACGTGGTCGTGCCGGCCACGGCCGTCGCCAGGATCACCGTTGCCAACGCGCAGCAGGCCGCCGCTGGCAGGTCGCTGGCCTTTGCCATCGCCCCGACGGTGCCGACCGACGGCTACAAGCAGGGCAGCTATGGCGGCCAGTTCCACATGATCTTCGAAAGCGATATCGCCGATCCGTGAGCCCTGCAGGTGCTCCCTGCCGCATCCACGGATGCGGCAGGGAGGCCGGAGTAAACACCGTGTTTCCCAGCCTCCATCGCGTACGCTTGCCCCTGGCTCGATTGACCGTCGCCATCGGTGCCGTGGTCGTTGCCGCGTCCTCGCAGGCCGCGGGCCTGGCGCTGGGTGAGCTGCCCAGCCTTCTGGAACAGCGCGAGCGCATGCCGGCGGAGTTCCGCGACCACCTGTTCGGCAACCCGCTGACCGTGCGGGTGGAGCTCGACGGGCAGTACCTCGGCGATGCCGAGGTGCTGCTGCATGAAGACAACCGCATGCAGCTGATCGGCTTTGGCGAAAGCCATGACAGCCCCTGGCCACAGACCGAACGTGCACGCTGGGCCGAGCAGCTGTCCGAGCCGATGGCGCTGGGCGTATGCAGCCCACACTGCCGCGGACTGTCCGCACTGCACTACAGCCTGGCCAACTCATTGCTTACCCTGCTGACCCCGGCGGGGACACAGCAGGACGCCCGCCATGTTGCATTGCCTGCGCACGGCAGCCACGGCCTGATCGTGCGCAACAGCCTGGCCGTGTACGCCGGCGAGGACCAACCGACCAGTGCACGCTACAGCGCCGAACTGAATGGCAGTATCGGCCACTGGAGCACGGTAGGCAGCTACCAGTACTACGCGCAGCCGGATCGCACCGAGCACTACCTGAGCGCGCTGTACGCACAGCGCGAACTGGGTGACCACTTCGTGCGTGCCGGCTATTTCCTGCCCACTTTCGAGGGCATCATCCGCCAGCCGCGCGCGCCCGGCACGCAGAACGACACGGCACTGGGCCTGATGCTGGGTTCATCGGATGTGCTGCTGGCCGACACCCGCAGCGCCAGCGCCTACCCGGTATATGTCACCGCCAGCCGCGAAGGCGTGGTGGAGATCCTTCGCGACGGCAACCTGCTGTCCACCCAGGCGGTCACCCCGGGTATCCAGGAAGTCGATACACGACGCCTGCCCGGCGGCATCTACAACGTGGAACTGCGCGTGCTTGAAGACGGCCGCGAGGTGTCACGCGAAACCGCCTCCATCCACAAGCCCAGCCGCTGGCGCGATCCAACGCGACGCTGGCGCTACAGCGCGTTCGCCGGCCAGCAGCGCGGCCTGCTTGACAGTGGCCGCGCAAGCCAGGAAGGAAAGATCGCCGCGGGCGCCGTTGTCAACTACCTGCTGCATCCGCGCGCGGTGGCCGGTGCCACCGTGCAGCAGATCGGCCAGCGCCATGCCACGGGTCTGTCGATGGACTGGCAGGCCAGCGACCGCTTCAGTACGTACACCAACTTCTACACCTCCGGCGATGCCGGGCGCGGCGTCGATCTGCAGGCGCTGTACCGCTATCGCGGCGGATCGGTGGTCGCCAACCACGCGCGCAGCTGGGCCGAACAACGGCAGCGGGTAGTGCCTGGCGCCGGTGCCGCGCCGCGTTGGGAGACCCAAGGCGGCTGGCAGGACACATCGGCCGTCTCCATCACCCACCGTTTCAGCCACCGTGACAACGCCAGCCTGCGTGTGGCGCGCAGTTCGGGATTCACCCGCGGCACCGGCATCGACGTGTCGTACGGTCGCCGTGACACCCTGTTCGGCAAGCACGACGCCAACTGGCGGGTCTCGGCCTATGATCGCCCCGGCAACCGGTACACCCAGTATCGTCGGCAGCGCGGGATCGATCTGACCCTCAGCGTGTCCTTGGGCAGTGAGCGCCGCAGCTACAGCGGAAGCCTGGGCAGCCGCACCGGCGAAGGCGGCCAACGCGACACCTACGTGACTGCGGCGGCCACGCAACGCGTGGATGGAGCGCTGCTGCAGAGCGTGAACGGTACCGTCAGCGCCGAGCGCGGTGGCATCGGCGCCGGTGCCGGCGCGTATCTGCAGAGCCCGCTGCTGGAGGGCGACGTGCAGATGTATCGTGCCGCCGACAGCGGCAGGTTCAGCGGTACTGCCAACCTCGACAGTACGCTGGTGCTGGGCGCAGGACACGCGGCGGTGCTCGGCCAGGGCCGCAGCGGTGGCATGGATACCGGCGTCATCGTTGATGTGCGCAGCGACTACCCGGATGTCGCACTCCGCGCCGATGACCATCGCGGTGGCAGCGTCGTGCTGCGGCCGGGCCGCAATTTCGTCCCCGCCACCGCCTATCGGGCCGGCCATATCCAGTTCGATTTCGAGGGCCGCCATGCGCCGGCAGCCACCCTGCAGCCGGCCACGTTCAGCTATCACCTCAACAAGGGCGGGGTCATGTACACCACGATGGATGTGCTGCGCACCTTCACCGTGATGGGCCAGGTGCTGGATGCCGATGGCAACGGCGTACGCGGCGTGCAGGTGATCAACCATGCCGGGCGCAGCGTCAGCCAGGAAGACGGCTTCTTCACCCTGGAACTGAGTGCGCGCGCGCCGGTGGTGGAGCTGCGTTACCCGAGTCTGGTCAGCTGCGTGCTGACCATGGAAGAAGGGCAACATCCCCGCGAGGGAGATGTGCTGATGGTAGGTGGCATCGGCTGCCCGCCATCGGTGGTCGTGAAGTAGTCCGTTGTCCCGACGAATCAGGCAGGTTGAAAAGATGAGCATTCGCATTCGATGGCTCGTGGTGCTGACCACGCTGATGGCTCTGCCTGCTGCCGCTCAGGTGGTGGACGTTACCGTCACAGGCGAGTTCAGACCCAGCGCGCTGGATCCTGGCAATACCGATTTTCGAAACACGACACCACGCGGTGCGTTCTGCACCTGGCGGCCCGCCCAATGTGACGCGAGTGGGGCCTACATCTTCGATCTCGGCAACAGGGAGTATTGGCAGAAATCCGGTCCCGGGGACGATGCGTCACGGCGTGACACCACCTATGTCCGTTTCCCACCGCCGCGAACCATCACCCTGCAGGAGGCCACCACTGGGCACACCTTCGAGGCGACCATCAGTTTCGTTGCCATCTCATTGAGCATCAGCTTCAACCGTGGCGTGGACCCGTGGTACTACGGCATCAGCGGTGGCTGTACGGCTATCAGAGGGGCGGGCGGGGTTGGCTGGTCGAATGGCGGTTGGAGCGTCCGTACGCCATCGAGTCCCACGGAGTGCTACAGCATCCATCCAAGAGCTGATCGCACCTACTTTTATCGGAACGTGGGGCTCGGTATCCAGGTCACACTTCCCAATGCGACGACGCTTCAGGACGGTCGCTACATGGCCCAGGAAAGCTGGACGACCGGTGGTGCAGAAGCGGACATCGACCTGGGCGACAACATCACCGGCGTGCAGATGGTCCGGATGAACTTTGTCTTCGACGTGATTCACGACTTCCAGGTCCGCTTCCCCAGCGAGTCTCCCCGCGTGCAGCTTGCACCGGCAGGAGGCTGGTCCGCCTGGATCGATCACGGCAAGGCACCGGTACGACTGCGGCAGGAACTGCCCTTCCATCTGACGACCTCGATGGACTTCAGCATGAAGCTGCTGTGCGAGCATCCGGCGGGCACCGGCTGTGGCATCCGCAACCACGCGGATGACGTGGTGGTGCCGGTGGATGTCGACGTGACGCTGCCCGGCATGACCAACCTCCGCGACGGCCGTCCGGCGCAGTTCACCGCGCTGTCGTCGAACGATGCACAAGCACCGCGCTTCACCCCGGACGGTTACCTGATGCAGCGGCGTTCGACGCTGCGCTTCACCGCCGAACGTGAGGCGGTGACGGAAATGCTGCGGACGCCCGGCTCACACTGGTCTGGTGACATGACCGTGGTGTTCGACGCCAACCCCTGAGCGCAGCACGCGTCGCACAACTGGGTGTGCCGCGCGCAGCGCGGGATTCATCGCCCACATCAACGCAGGTCCTTATGCGGGCGGCAGCACCTTGCCCGGATTGAGGATGCCATCGGGATCCAGCGCGTGCTTGATCGCCCGCATCGCCGCCAGCGTGGCCGGTGAAAAGGCCTGGGCCATGAAATCACGCTTGGCCAACCCGATGCCGTGCTCACCGGACAAGGTGCCGCCGAGCGCCAAGGTCAGTTCAAAAATCTTCGGCAGCGCGGCATGCGCGCGTGCGTTTTCGTCGGCGTCGTCGGGGTGGTACAGAATGTTGACGTGCAGGTTGCCGTTGCCGGCATGGCCGAAGGTGACGATGGTCAGTGTGTAGTCGCGCGCCAACGCCTGCACGCCGGCCACCAGGTCGGGAATGCGCGACACCGGCACCACCACGTCTTCATTGATCTTGCCCGGGGCGATGCTGCGCAGCGCAGGCGACAGCGCCTTGCGCGCGGCCCACAGTTTCTCGCGTGCGGCCCCTTCCATGGCCACGTCCAGAGCCAACAGGCCGTCACCCTCGGCGGCGGTGGCCAATGCCTGCAGCAGGTAGGGCAGGGTGTCGTGGTCGCCGTCGGCTTCCACCAGCAGCATCGCGCCGGCCTCGGGCACGTCCGCGCCATTGCGACGCAGCAGCGCCAGGCTGCGCGCGTCCATGAATTCCAGCCGCGTGGGTACCACCGGTTGCGCCATCAGCCGTGACACTGCCGCCGCGGCCGCATCGGCATCGCGATACAACACGCGCAGCCCGGCCTGGGCGACCGGCAGCGGGGTGAGCTTCAGCGTGGCTTCCACGATCAGCGCCAGCGTGCCTTCGCTGCCCACCAGCAGGTGGGTAAGGTCGTAGCCGGTGGCGTCCTTGGTGTAGGCGCCGCCGCAGTGGATGAGGTCGCCTGCGCCGGTCACCGCCACCAGCCCGAGCACGTTGTCGCGGCTGGTGCCGTACTTCACCGCGCGCGGGCCACCGGCATTGCACGCCAGGTTGCCGCCGATGCTGCAGATGTCGGCGCTGGACGGGTCCGGTGCCCAGAACAGGCCGTGCGGCATCAGCGCCTGCTGCAGGTCGCCGTTGAGCACACCCGGTTCGACCACCGCGCAGCGGTTGCCGGGCTGGATGTCGAGGATGCGCGCCATGCGCGCGAACGACAGCACGATGCTGCCGTTGACCGGCACCGCCGCGCCGGTGGTGCCGGTGCCCGCGCCGCGCGCCACCACGGCCACATGGTGCGTGCGGCAGGCGCGGACCAGCGCCACCACCTGCTCGCGGTCACGCGGGAACGCCACGCCGAGCGGCAGCTGGCTGCGCCAGGAGTTGTCCTGCGCGTGGGCGGCCAGCGCCGCGTCATCGGTGCGCCAGCCGTCGTCGCCCAGCAGGGCATGCACGGTGGACAGGAAGGCAGTGGGCAGGGCGGCGGTGGTCGACATCAGGCGTTCCGGGAATTCACAGGGGCGCGTTGGATCAGCCTCCAGCCGATCACGGCGGCGGCCAGCGGCAACCACACCCAACGCAGTTCAGACACAACAGTGGCCAGCCCGCGCGCGCTGAAGAACTGCCCGGCGAACGGCGACACACGGATCGGGCGCCACGGCGCGAACAACCGCTCGCCACTCCATGGCCACCACAGGGCAACACCCAGCCCGCCGGAGGTGAACGCGTCCAGCAGCGGGTGCGACAGCGCACTGATGCCAACGAACGCGGCGGCCTGCACTGCACTGGCGCGCAGGCGCGTATGCAGCAGGGCAGCGAGCACGGCCAGCACCGCGGCAAACACGATCGAATGACTGGCCCCACGGTGGCCGAAGCTGTCGGCATAGGGAATGTGCAGCGCGAAGGCCAGCACATCGGCGTCGGGCAGCATCGCCGCGACCACGCCGGCGGCCAGCAACGGCGCAGAGATGCGCCCGCGATCGGACGCACACCACAGCGCCAACGGAATTGCCGCATGCGTGAACACACTAGGCATGCGCCACGCCCCCGGCCGCTGGCCGGCGCAAGGCAATGCCGGAGTCACCCCACCGCCGCGTAGAGCCGGGCTCTGCCCGGCTGCACGCCATGCCGGAATCATCCACATCCCACCGATCCATCAGCAATCCTCCAGCCGGAATGCATCGCGCAGCCAGTTCAACTGCGGCGGTTCCCCCCAGGCATCGATCACATCGAACCGGCAAGGCCGCGTCGCCAGGGCCGGGTGAGACGACAGAAACAGCTGCGCGGCCAGCACCAGCTTGCGCCGTTTGCGCAGGTCCACCGATGCCGCGCCGCCGCCAAACCCGGCACTCGCGCGGTAGCGCACTTCCACGAACACCGTGGTGTCGCCGTCGCGCATGACCAAGTCCAGTTCACCGCCGCGATAGCGCGCGTTGGCGCTGATCGGCTGCAACCCGGCATTGCACAGGTAAGCCTGCGCGGCAGCTTCCACCGCCGCGCCCCGCTGTGCCCGCGCGGTTGGCATGGGGCTTAGTTGGCGCTGGCGATCGGCATCGGCCGGCCGCCGCTGAAGGTCGACCAGGCCGGCACGCGCAGCACGTTGCCGTTGCTGTCCAGGAACAGCGTGCCGGTGGCGCCGGGCAGGCCGCCTTCGTTGGCCATCTTGTCCAGGTAGGCGCTGATCTTCCACGCATCGAAGCCGAACGCGAACAGGCGGCCGGCCGCGCCACGCGCGGTGGGCAGGATCTGCCCGGCGGTGCTGGCCGACGGCAGGCCCGGCACGCCACGCACGTTCCACGCTTCGTTGGGGTACACGATGCCGTCCAGGGCCATGTCTTCTTCGGCCTTGCCGGCGCCCACGGTGAGCTGCGAGGTGCCCACGCGGGTGGCGCCACCGGCGCCGGCCAGTGCCAGCTGCGGGGCCAGCGCGCGCGCCTGCGGGGCCTTCACCGCCAGCAGCACGCCATCGACGGCGCCGGCATTGCGGATCTGCGCGTCGATGTTGCCCACGGTCTCGCCCACGCCGATGCTGGCCACCACCTGGCCGCCACGCTGGGCGAAGCGCTCGCGGAACGCGGCGGCGGCACGGCGGCCGTTGTCGTCATTGCTGTGCACCACCAGCACCTTGCTGCGCTCGCGGCCACGCAGGTATTCGGCGGCGATGATGCCGTCGTCTTCCGGGGCCAGCGAGAAACCGGCGCTGCCGGCCGGCGGGCTGCTCTTGCCACGGTTCAGCGCCAGCACCGGCACCGGCAACTGGGCGCGGCCGAACACCGCGTCCACTTCGTCGCGGCCCAGCGGGCCGACCACGAAATCGACCCCGGCATTGACCGCCTTGTCGTAGGCCGCCACGGCACCGGCGGCAGTGCCGGCGGTATCGATGAACTGGATGTCCGGGCGGCGGCGGCTTTCACCGTAGTAGCCACTGAGCAGGCCGTCGCGCACCGGCTGCGCAGCCGTGGCCAGGCGACCGCTGAGCGGCAGCAGCACGGCCATCTTCACCGGCGGGCGGTAGCCATCGCTCATGGCGGGCGGGCGCTTGCTGGTGTCGAATTGCAGGGCCTGTTCGCGATCGAACGGACGCGGCAGCGGCAGGCCACGCGCGATCAGGGCGCGGCCGGCGAAGTTGTACAGCGGCTCGTTGGCCGGCAGCGCGGCGGCGCGGGCGCGCAGGGTGGCGTCGTCGAGCGTGCCCAGCACGCTGGCGATGGCCTGCTGGTTGTCGATGCGGGCCTGGCCGGTGAGCGCGGCATGCGCGCGGGCGCGCTCCTGCGCGGCACCGAACAGGTCGCCGGTGGCCTGCAGCGCGTTGGCGCGGGCCAGCTGCCAGCGGGTGCGCAACTGCGGGGCGACGTTGTCGGCCGATTCCTTCAGCAGCGCCAGGGCCTGCGCCGGCTGCTTGTCGGCCAGCGCCAGTTCGGCGCTGGTGAGGTGGTAGCGCTGCAGGCTGGCACCGTTGAGCTGGCGCGGGGTGATCTGTGCCAGCAGGGTGCGTGCGCGGGCGGCGTCGCCGGCTTCGTGCCAGGCGAACGCGGCGTCGGCCAGTGCGGCGGCGCGGGCGGCGCCCTTGAGCGTGTTGGCCAGCGCTTCCAGCTGCACGGCAGCATCGCGCGGTTTGCCTTGATCGATCAATGCCAACGCCTGGGCCTGCGCCGGCGATTCGGGCGCGCTGGTCAGGCTCGTCGTGGCGCAGCCGGCAAGCAGCAGCAGCGACAACGACAGGGCGGAGATCCGTGCGACGGGCTTGTTCATGATCAGGTCCATTCGATGGGGGCAGCGGCCGTGGCCGGGGAACGGTACGATTCTACCCTTGACCCACGAGTGCCGTTGCGATGAGTGCTGTCCCCACGCTGTATGTCGTTGCCACCCCGATCGGCAACCTGGCCGACCTGACACCGCGGGCGCAGGACGTGCTGCGCTCGGTGGCGGCGATCTGCGCCGAAGACACCCGCCGCAGCGGCCAGTTGCTGGCCCACTTCGGCATCCAGCAACCGCTGGTGGCCCTGCACGACCACAATGAAGAAGCGTTGGCGCAGCGCATCGTGGCCCGCCTGCAGGCCGGCGAATCGCTGGCGCTGGTGAGCGACGCGGGCACCCCGCTGGTGAGTGACCCGGGCTACCGCCTGGTGCGCGCCGCCCGCGAGGCGGGCATCCGGGTCAGCCCGGTGCCGGGCGCCTGCGCGGCCATTGCCGCGTTGAGCGTGGCTGGCCTGCCCAGCGACCGTTTCACCTTTGAAGGCTTCCTGCCGGCCAAGGGCTCGGGCCGCCGCGAGCGCCTGCAGGGCCTGGCCGCGGAAACCCGCACGCTGGTGTTCTACGAATCCTCGCACCGCATCACCGAATCGCTGGCCGACATGGTCGCCACCTTCGGCGCCGAGCGCCCGGCGGTGCTGGCGCGCGAACTGACCAAGCTGTTTGAAACCGTACTCGACGGCACCTTGGCTTCGCTGCTGCAGCAGGTGGAAGCCGACGACAACCAGCGCAAGGGCGAGTTCGTGGTGATGGTCCAGGGCGCCGCCGACGACGAGCAGGCCCAGCTGGCCGCCGGCCGCCGCATGTACGCCAAACTCAGCGAACACCTCCCGCCGTCGACCGCAGCCAAGCTCGCCGCCGAGATAACCGGTGCCCCCAGAAAGGCGTTGTACGGCAGTTGATCGCCCCACGTGGGCGGGTGGAGCCACCCCATGGGTGGCTGCACGTGCTGCCGGAAAAGGTAGAGCCACCCCACGGGTGGCTGCACGCGGTGCCAAAACGTAAGGCAGCCACCCATGGGGTGGCTCTACCGCGCGTGCAGATTGAATGCCGCCCCACGCCAACCGTCTGGAGGCACAGCCCCCTTTAGTAAAGGGGGCGCGGCGACAGCCGCGGGGAATTGGATGCTGGTGGCGCCCGGGGCCCACGGTTTGCGCCGCAAACCGTGGGGCTTCATTGCAAAATGCAATGAAAGGGCGGAGCCGGCCGATAAGCCGGGTTTTGTCGTGGACAGTCATTCCTCTAGGCGCTACGTCACCGCAGCGCTCAAGCAACCTACCCGGACCCGACGCGGGCCACGCCATTAGGTCCCTATTTGGTCTTGCTCCAGGTGGGGTTTGCCGTGCCGGTCTGTTGCCAGACTCGCGGTGCGCTCTTACCGCACCATTTCACCCTTACCGGCTTCCCGAAGGAAACGTAGGCGGTATCTTTCTGTTGCACTTTCCGTCGGCTTGCGCCGCCCAGGCGTTACCTGGCACCTTGCCCTATGGAGCCCGGACTTTCCTCGGCATCCGCAAGGGATGACGCGACTGTCTGGCCGACTCCGCCGCGCGCATTGTCCCACATCCCGGCGTGCGGAGGGCGGGCGATCACCCCGGCGCTCGGTATTGCCCGGCCGAGATGAACTGCGCGAAGCGCTCGCACCACACCACCACGGTGGTGAATTCCTCGACATCCACGCCCGGTGGCACCTCGACCAGGAAGCGGTTGAAGGTCTTCACTTCGCCGATCCGCACCGCATCGGCCTTGATCCGTTCAAAGCCGGCCTTGGTGTCGACGAACTCGCGGGTCAGGTACACCTTGTAGTCGGGCCCCGGGGCGATCTTGCCGGTGAAGGCGACCTGGGTGGCGCTCACGCTCAGCGCGCCATCGGCCCAATGCAGCGCATCGCTGCCCTTCTGGTCGCGGTGGAGGCTGGCGTGGTAGCGGGCCTGCTCCATCGCGGCCTGTACCTGCTGAGCCGGCGGATCGTCCGGTGCGGTCAGGATCGGCAGGAAGTACACGCCCAGGCCGAAGCCCACGCCAAGCACAACCAGGTGGCTGATCAGAAGAAGGAGGATGCGTCGTCGCATGGAAGCTCCGTACCGAGTGGAGACGCGGCAACGGCGCCGCCCCGCCATCCTCGGCACGCAGCGCGTCGGGTCAAGGCGCCCTGGAGGCGGAGTCGGGCCGGCATCCTTCACAGAACCGGCTCCATCGGGACCGAGGGGTCGGGAATGCCTTCTGTCGCAGCGGCGTTAAACTTTCGTGAACACCCTTGCTTGTGGCTGAAGTGCCGCAATGCCCGGTCCCTGAAGATCGGCTTGGCAACGTCAAAGTGCGCCGATCTGCGCCCTTGCCGCCAGCCGCGTCTCGCCAATGCAGCTGCCGTCCGGCCCGAACCGGCGCTCGTGGATGAAGCCCTCGCCGTTGGCATCCAACGCGATCAGCGTGCTGGCGCGGGTGCCGTATTCGGGGCTGCGGATGAATGCCGCGCTCAGCCAGCGCTCGCGCTCCAGGCCGATGCCGGTGTCGGGCAGGGCGCTGTCGTCGGCCCGGGTTTCATCGGCCAGCGCCGCCCACAGTGGGGCCAGGTCGTCGCTGCCGCTGGCGATCCAGCCCTGCACGGCGGCGTTCAAGCGCGCGGTCTTGGGCCACGGCGCATCCAGCGGCCCGTTGGACATGCCGTGTACGCCGGGCGCCAACGCCTGCCGGCCCGCCGGGTGGTTGCCCAGGAACTGGCAGCTGTCGCGGTCGGCCAACAGCAGGTTGAACGGGGCGAAGGTGGCGGCGCGGGCGGCCAGCGCATCGGCGAAGTGGGCGGCCGGGGCGGTGTCACGCAGGTAGTCGGCCACCAGTGCGCCGCGGGAGGGGCCGGTCTGGCGGGCCAGCGGGTCGCGCACGTTGGTCACCACCGCCATGCGGCCGCCGGGTCCGACCCCGGCCCAGGTGCCGCCCGAGCGCAGGTCGCGTCCGGCCAGCAGCCCGTGGTCGGGCGCCGGCCAGGCCGCCAGCGCGGCGGTGGGGCGGGCGTGGAACTCGTCGCGGTTGCCGGCCATCAGCAGCTGCCAGCGGGGGTGGGTCTTCCAGGCAAGGGCAAGCAGGCACATGGCCGGCATTGTGCCGGGTTTGCGCAAGGCAGGGTCAATGGCGACGGGCCTTGGCATGAATACGCGCCTATGTTTCACGCCCTCTACACAGGCCTGAACTTCGCCCCAATCTCAAAAAATGAGACGAAACAGCAACTTGTGGATAAGCCTTGAACAAGTCTCTAAACATTGCTGCAAGCCCTTGATGTTCAAAGTGATTTCCCGCTCGCAAAGTTGTTGACAACCCAATCGGCACTGCTAAGGTGGGCAACAGAGGCAAAACCGGGTTTTTTGTGGTTTTTCGTGGTTCAATGTTTCATCCGGGCGAAGGAAAGGTGCACGCGTCGTGTTTCAGGGCGAGACGGCCATCACGGTTGACGATAAAGGACGCATGGCGGTTCCCACCGCGCATCGTGACCTTGTCGCGCGTGTGAGCAACAACCGCCTGGTCCTGACCTACAACCCCTTCGAGTCCGGCTGCCTGTGGCTGTATGCCGAAACCGAGTGGGAACGGGTCCGCGACGACGTCATGGCCAAACCCAACACACAGCGCGTCGTGCGTCTGCTGCAACAGAAGCTGGTCGGTTCGGCCGCGCATCTGGAGCTGGACGGCAACGGCCGCATCAGTATTCCTGCCAGCCACCGCGGTGCCGTTGGCATTGAAAAGAAGGCGGTTCTGCTCGGCATGGGCGACAAATTTGAATTGTGGAGCGAGCAGGCACATCGCGCGTTGATCCAGCAGACGTTGTCTGACGGGGATCTGGGCGATGGGTTGCTCGACCTGAAGTTGTGAGCCGGGGTGCCCGGATGCGCGGAGCAGCGCAGACCGGTCACCTTCCGGTGTCGCAGTCGCCGGCGGGGCACCTGCCGGTTCTGTACACACAGGTCCTGGACGGCCTGAGGGTGATCGAAAACGGTACGTATCTCGATGGCACGTTTGGTCGTGGCGGTCACGCCCGCGGCGTGCTCGAGCAACTCGGTCCTGGAGGCCGGCTGCTGGTCATGGACAAGGATCCCGAAGCGATTGCGGTAGCCGAGCGCGATTTCGCGCCGGACCCGCGCGTCTCGATCTTCCGGGGCAGCTTCGCCGACCTGCTGCATTGGGACGCCACCGCCGACGGCCTGGACGGGGTGCTGTTCGACCTGGGCGTGTCCTCGCCGCAGCTGGACGTGGCCGAGCGTGGTTTCAGCTTCGGCAAGGACGGCCCGCTGGACATGCGCATGGACCCGGACAGCGGCGAAAGCGCGGCGCAGTGGCTCAACCGTGTTGAAGAACGCGAGCTGATGGACGTGCTGTGGACCTACGGCGAAGAGCGCCAGGGCCGCCGCATCGCCAAGGCCATCGTGGCCCGCCGCGACAAGCAGCCCTTCACCCGCACCGCCGAATTGGCCGAGCTGATCGCCTCGGTGATGCCGCGTGGCAAGGACAAGATCCACCCGGCCACGCGCAGCTTCCAGGCCATCCGCATCCACATCAACCGTGAACTGGCCGACCTTGAGGCGGGCCTGGACGCGGCGATGGCGCGGCTCAAGCCCGGTGGCCGGCTGGCGGTGATCAGCTTCCATTCGCTGGAAGACCGCATCGTCAAGCAGTTCATGAACCGCCACGCCAAGGCCCCGCCGAGCAATCGCCGGCTGCCCGAGTTGGCCGCGTTCGTGCCGACGCTGGACCTGCACGGCGGCGCTATCAAGGCCGAGGACGACGAGCTGGCGGGCAACCCGCGCTCGCGCAGCGCCGTGCTGCGCGTCGCCGAAAAGCGCGAGGTGGCCGGGTGAGTCGCCTGCTGCTCATCGTGCTGCTGGCCTGCACCGTCGCTTCGGCGATCGGGGTGGTGTTCATGCGTCACCGCCACCGCCAGACCTTCATCGAGCTGTCCAAGGTCGAGCGTGCGCGTGATGAGCTCAACATTGAATTCGGCCGCCTGCAGCTGGAGCAGGCGACCCTGGCCGAGGCGACCCGGGTTGACCGGGTGGCCCGCGAGAAGCTGGGCATGAAGTTCCCGGAAGCGGCCGACGTAGTGGTGATCCGGCCATGAACAAATCCGGTCGCAACCGCACCCGCAACAGTTTCAACCTGCGCCAGCGCCTGAAGTGGGTGGGTCTGGCGCTTGGGCTGTGCTCGGTCTCGCTGGTCGGCCGTGCCGCCTACGTGCAGATCATCAACAGCGATTTCTACCAGCGCCAGGGCGAAGCCCGGTACCTGCGCGAGCTGCCGATCAACACCTCGCGCGGCATGATCACCGACCGCAACGGCGAGCCGGTGGCGGTGTCCACCCCGGTCGCCTCGATCTGGGTCAACCCGCAGGAACTGCTGCGCGCGCCCGACCGCATCCCGGAGCTGGCCACCGCGCTGGGCATGCCGCTGGACGAGCTGACCTCCAAGGTGTCGCAGAAGTCGGACAAGGAATTCATGTACCTGCGCCGCCGGATCAACCCGGACGACGCGGAGAAGGTGGTGGCCCTGAAGATTCCGGGCGTGGCCTCGCAGCGCGAGTTCCGCCGCTTCTACCCGCAGGGTGAGGCGATGGCGCACGTGCTGGGCTTTACCAACATCGACGACCGCGGCCAGGAAGGGCTGGAGCTGGCCTTCGACGAATGGCTGCGCGGCAAGGCCGGCGCCAAGCGGGTGATCCGCAACCGCAAGGGCGACACGGTGGAGAGCGATCTGCTGCGCGCCGCCGAGCCGGGCAAGGACCTCACCCTCAGCATCGACCGCCGCATCCAGTTCCTGGCCTTCAAGGAACTGCGCAACGCGCTGATCGCCAACAAGGCGGCCGGCGGTTCGATGGTGATCATGGACGTGGCCACCGGCGAGATCCTGGCCATGGTCAACCTGCCTACCTACAACCCCAATTCGGTCGGCGGCGCTGCCCCGGACACCCGCCGCAACCGCGCGGTGACCGACCTGGTCGAGCCCGGCTCGACCATGAAGCCGCTGACCATCGCCTCGGCGCTGCAGTCCGGCGTGGTCACCAAGGACACCACGGTGGACACCAACCCGGGCTACATGGCCGTGGGCCGGTTCACCATCAAGGACGTGCCGCGCAACAACGGCGTGCTCAACGTCACCGGCGTGATCACCCGCAGTTCGAACATCGGCGCGGCCAAGATCGCCGCCAAGATGCCCGACCAGGTGTTCTACGACCACGTCCACAGCTTCGGCTATGGCGTGTCCCCGCACAGCGGTTTTCCCGGTGAGTCGGCCGGCGTGCTGAAGCGGCCTGGCCGCTGGGACGGTGCCACCAAGACCACCATGTCCTACGGCTATGGTCTGAATGTCACGCCGCTGCAGATCGCCACCGCGTATTCGGCGCTGGGCAACGGCGGCCGTCTGATCGCGCCGACCTTCGTCAAGGGCCAGCGCAACGAAGGCAAGCAGATCATCGACCCCAACATTGCCAAGGATGTGGTGGCGATGATGGAAACGGTGGTCACCCAGGGCGGCGCCAAGCAGGCGGCCGTGCTGGGTTACCACGTGGCCGGCAAGACCGGTACCGCGCGCAAGGCGGGCCCCGGCGGTTACGAGCGCGGGCATTACAACGCGCTGTTCGCCGGCGTGGTGCCGGCGACCAACCCGCGCTTTGCCACGGTGATCGTGATCAACGACCCGCAGGCCGGCAAGTACTACGGCGGCCTGGTGTCCGCGCCGGTGTTCCACAACGTGATGGAAGGCGCGCTGCGCCTGATGGACGTGCCGCCGGACGACATCGAGTCGTGGCTGGCGGCGCAGCAGTCCGGAAAGCTGGGGCATACCACCTCGTCGTTGCCGGTGCCGCCGCCGGAAACGGTGATCGCCCCGGATGCCGCCGCCGAATTCGATGCCGCGCTGCCCAGCGCGCACGCCACGGTGCCGCCCGCGCAGGGAGGCACCCAATGAGCCAGACGATGTTGCTTTCGCAGTTGATCCCCGATGTGGCGCTGAGCCACGACCCGTCCATCACCGGCCTGGTGCTGGACAGCCGCGCCGTGCGCCCGGGCAATGCCTTCGTGGCGATCGCCGGCTTCGGCGCGCATGGCCTGGGCTTCGTCGCACAGGCGCAGGCCAATGGCGCCGGCGCGATCCTGTTCGAGCCGCCGGCACCGGCCGAGCTGCCGGCCCCGGCCGACGCCATCGCCGTGCCCGGCCTGCGTACGCGCATGGGCGCGATGGCCGACCAGTTCCACGGCCATCCGTCGCGCGCGATGACGATGGTGGGCGTGACCGGCACCAACGGCAAAACCTCCACCGTGCAGCTGCTGGCCCAGGCCTGGCACCTGCTCGGCACCGCCAGTGGCAGCATCGGCACCCTGGGCGTGGGTCTGTATGGCCACGTGGTGCCGACCGGCTTCACCACGCCGCTGGTGCTGCAGATGCATGAAGTGCTCGCGCAGCTGCGCGACGACGGCGCGCGCGCGGTGGCAATGGAAGTCAGCTCGCACGCGCTGGACCAGGGCCGCGTGGATGCCGTGCACTACGACGTGGCGGTGTTCACCAACCTCACCCGCGATCATCTCGATTACCACGGCGACATGGCGCAGTACGGCGCGGCCAAGGCCAAGCTGTTCCACCGCGATGGCCTCAAGGCCGCGGTGGTCAACCTGGACGACAGCTTCGGCAGCGAACTGCTGCGCACTGTCGGTGCCTCGGTACGCCAGATCGGGCTGAGCTCGCGCGGCGCACAGCAGGCCACCCTGCGCGCTGATTCGCTGATGCTGGACGGCCGCGGCATCGCCTTCGACCTGGTGGTCGATGGTGCGCGCTACCCGGTGCAGTCGCCGCTGCTGGGCCGCTTCAACGTGGACAACCTGCTGGCCGTGGCCGGCGCCCTGTATGCGCTGGACAATGCGCCGGCGGACATCGCCGCGCTGCTGTCGCAGCTGCAGCCGATTGCCGGGCGCATGAACCGGCTTGGCGGCGAGCACGGCCTGCCCACCGTGGTGGTCGACTATGCCCATACCCCCGACGCGCTGGAACAGGCGCTGGCCAGCCTGCACGACCACCTGGCCGGGCGCCTGGTCTGCGTGTTCGGCTGCGGCGGCGAGCGTGACACCGGCAAGCGGCCGCAGATGGCCGCCATTGCCGAGCGCGGCGCCAACGTAGTGATCGTCACCGACGACAACCCGCGCGGCGAAGACGGCGACGTGATCGTGGCCGACATCGTGGCCGGGCTGTCCAATCCCGCCGCCGCCCTCGTGCAGCGCGACCGCGCCGCCGCCATCGCCACCGCGATCGGCCTGGCCGGTGCCGGCGACATCGTGCTGATTGCCGGCAAGGGCCACGAGCCCTACCAGGAAGTGCACGGTATCCGGCACGCCTTCGACGACACCGAGGTGGCGGGCCGCGTGCTGGCCGCGCGTGCCGCGCAGGAGGTCGCAGAATGAAGCGCACCCCGCTGTCGCTGATCGCACATTGGGCCGGTGGCGAGATCCATGGCGACGACACCGCCATCGACGCCATCAGCAAGGACACCCGCACGCTCGCCCCGGGCAGCCTGTACGTGGCGCTGCGTGGCGACCGTTTCGACGGCCATGATTTCGCCGCCGATGCCGTCGCGCGCGGTGCCTCGGCGATGCTGGTCGAGCGCCTGCTCGACGTGGCGCTGCCGCAGATCCTGGTGGCCGACACCCAGCACGCGCTGGGCCGCATTGCCCATGGCATGCAGCGCGACCGTGCCGCCGGTGTGTTCGCCATCACCGGCAGCAACGGCAAGACCAGCGTCAAGACGCTGCTGCTGGCGATCCTGCAGCAGGTCGCACGCGAAGAACACAAGGTGGTGTACGCCAACCCGGGCAATCTCAACAACGAGATCGGCCTGCCGCTGGCGGTGCTGGATGCCCCCGAAGACGCCGATTTCGCCGTCTACGAGATGGGCGCCGGCAAGCCGGGCGACATTGCCTACCTGACCGACATCGTGCGCCCGCGGTACGCGCTGGTGAACAACATCGCCCCGGCCCACCTGGAGCGGATGGGCAGCCTGCAGGGCGCTGCCGCACCACCAAGGGTGCGATCTACGCGGCGCTGCCGGCCGATGGCGTGGCGGTGATCAACGCCGACGATGCCTTCGGCATCTGGTTCGAGCAGCACATCGTGGGCCAGCCGCCGCGCTGCCGCGTGCTGCGCTACGGCTTGGACCACAGCGCCGACGTGAGCGCGCTGGCGATCCGACCGAGCGCCACCGGCAGCCAGTTCCTGCTCACGGTGAAGCCCGCGCCGCGCATGGATGCGCAAGTGGTGCGGTCGCAGGATGCGATGGAGCACCAGGTGGAAATCGCGCTGGCCCTGCCGGGTCGCCACAACATCAGCAACGCGCTGGCCGCCGCCTCGCTGGCGCTGGCCGCCGGCATCGGCCTGGACCAGATCGCGCTGGGCCTGGCCCGCGCCGAACCGGTGCCGGGCCGCCAGGTTGCGCACCAGCTGCCCAACGGCGCGGTGCTGATCGATGACAGCTACAACGCCAACCCCGGCTCGCTGGCCGCGGCGATCGACGCGCTGGCCGGCGGCAAGGACGAAGGCTGGCTGGTGCTGGGCGACATGCGCGAACTGGGCCCGGACGGCCAGGCGCTGCATGCCCAGGCCGGTCGCCGCGCACGCGATGCCGGCATCAAGCGCCTGTACACGCTGGGGCCGCTGAGCGCCGCCGCATCGAGCGCCTTCGGCGACGGCGGCCGGCACTTCCAGGACCACGACACGCTGGCCGCCGTGCTTGCCTCCGACCTGCATGCTGGCGTGCGCTGCCTGGTCAAGGGCTCGCGCGGCAGCGCCATGGACAAAATTGTGAAAGCGCTGTTGGCGCGAGGAGAGGAAACCCCCCATGTTGCTTGAACTGGCCCGATGGTTGCAGCAATTGGAGAGCCTGTTCGGGCTGTTCGGCTATCTGACGCTGCGCGGCATTCTTGCCGCGCTGACCGCGCTGTTCCTGTCGCTGTGGCTGGGCCCGGCGATGATCCGCAAGCTGGCCCAGTTCAAGGGCGGCCAGCCGATCCGCACCGACGGGCCGCAGACCCACTTCTCCAAGGCCGGCACGCCGACCATGGGCGGCTCGCTGATCCTGCTCACCATCACCTTGTCGGTGCTGCTGTGGGCCGACCTGCGCAACCGCTACGTGTGGGTGGTGCTGGCGGTGATGCTGTGCTTCGGCGCCATCGGCTGGTACGACGACTGGATCAAGATCGTGCGGCGCGACCCGAACGGCCTGAAGTCGCGCTGGAAGTACCTGCTGCAGTCCATTTTCGGCCTGGCCGCCGGTCTGTTCCTGTTCTACACCGCCGACGTGCCGGCCGCGCTGACCTTCTACATCCCGATGTTCAAGTCGGTGGCGCTGCCGCTGGCCGGGATCAGCTTCGTGGCCATTGCCTACTTCTGGATCGTCGGCTTCTCCAACGCGGTCAACCTGACCGACGGTCTGGACGGCCTGGCGATCATGCCGACCGTGCTGGTGGCCTGCGCGCTGGGCGTGTTCGCCTATGCCTCGGGCAACGTGGTGTTCTCCAACTACCTGCAGATTCCGCAGATTCCCGGGGCCGGTGAACTGGTCATCATCTGCGCGGCCATTGCCGGTGCCGGCCTGGGCTTCCTGTGGTTCAACACCTACCCGGCCATGGTGTTCATGGGCGACATCGGCGCCCTGGCGCTGGGTGCGGTGCTGGGTACCATCGCGGTGATCACCCGCCAGGAGCTGGTGCTGGTGATCATGGGCGGCGTGTTCGTGATTGAAACGCTGTCGGTGATGATCCAGGTCGCTTCGTTCAAGCTGACCGGCAAGCGCGTGTTCAAGATGGCGCCCATCCACCACCACTTCGAGCTGAAGGGCTGGCCCGAGCCGCGCGTGATCGTGCGCTTCTGGATCATCTCGGTGGTGCTGGTGCTGATCGGCCTGGCCACGTTGAAGGTCCGCTGATGAACGACCTGTCGCGCCAGGCAACCCGCCTTGAAGCCATCGGAGGCCACTTCGACAAGTGGCTGCTGGGCGCGATCATCGCGCTCACCGGGCTGGGCGTGGTGATGGTCGCGTCGAGCTCGATCGCCTTGATGAGCAGTCCGTTCTACTACCTCAACCGCCACCTGATCTTCCTGGCCATCGGCATCGTGCTGGCGGGCATCGCCATGCGCACCGAGCTCAAGAGCATCGAGCAGTACAACCAGGTGCTGCTGCTGGGCTGCTTCGCGCTGCTGGTGGTGGTGTTCGTGCCCGGCCTGGGCAGCAGCGTCAACGGCGCCCGGCGCTGGATCAACCTGGGCATCTCCAAGTTCCAGACCGTCGAAGCGGTCAAGGTGCTCTACATCGTGTGGCTGTCCAGCTACCTGGTGCGCTTCCGCGACGAGGTCAACGCCACCTGGCCGGCGATGCTCAAGCCGCTCGGCGTGGCCGGCGCGCTGGTGGTGCTGTTGCTGCTGCAGCCCGACTTCGGTTCGTCCACGCTGCTGCTGGCCATCACCGCCGGCATGCTGGTGCTGGGCGGCGTCAACATGCCGCGCATGTCCATGCCGGTGATCATCGGCATGGTGGGCATGAGCGCGCTGGCGATCATCGAACCCTACCGCATGCGCCGCATCACCTCCTTCCTGGACCCGTGGGCCGACCAGCAGGGCGACGGCTACCAGCTGTCCAACGCGCTGATGGCCGTGGGCCGCGGCGAGTGGACCGGCGTGGGCCTGGGCAACTCGGTGCAGAAGCTGTACTACCTGCCCGAAGCGCATACCGACTTCATCTTCTCGGTCACCGCCGAGGAGCTGGGCTTCATCGGCACCTGCCTGATCATCGCGCTGTACGCACTGCTGGTAGGTCGCACCTTCTGGCTGGGCATGCGCTGCGTGGAAATGAAGCGCCACTTCTCCGGCTACATCGCCTTCGGCATCGGCCTGTGGATCAGCATGCAGAGCTTCGTCTCGATCGGGGTCAACCTGGGCATCCTGCCGACCAAGGGCCTGACCCTGCCGCTGATTTCCTCCGGTGGCTCCAGCGTGCTGATGACCTGCGTGGCGATGGGACTGCTGCTGCGCGTGTCCTACGAACTGGATCGCGCCGAGCGCCGCCAGGCGGTGCGCATGGGCGCGGCCGAAGGCGACGAACCGATGGACGCCGAGCCGGGCAGGGGCGCCAGTGCCTCGTCCGTGGCCGCCGCCATGCAGGACACCAAGGCCCATGACGGCAGCCCGCGTGATGGCCTGCCGCGTGACAGCGCCTCGCGTGGCACCAGCCGCATGCAGCAGCGCATCGAACCAACCCTGGGGAGGATGGCATGAACACCCAACCCGCTTCCTCCGAGCGCCCGGTGATGATCATGGCCGGCGGTACCGGCGGCCACATCTTCCCCGGCCTGGCCGTGGCCAAGGTGCTGCGTGCGCGCGGCATTCCGGTGACCTGGCTGGGCAGCGACGGCGGCATGGAAACGCGCCTGGTGCCGCAGCACGACATCCACATCGACACGCTGGCCATCAGCGGCCTGCGCGGCAAGGGCAAGCTGGCCCTGCTCGGCGCGCCGGGGCGCCTGCTGCGCGCGGTGCGCGCGGCCGGCTTCCTGATCCGCGACCGCCAGCCGCGTGCGGTGGTGTCCTTTGGCGGCTTTGCGTCCGGTCCTGGTGGCCTGGCCGCGCGCCTGCACGGGCTGCCGCTGCTGGTGCACGAACAGAACCGCGCGCCGGGCCTGACCAACCGCGTGCTGTCGCGCTTCGCGCGCCGCGTGCTGACCGGCTTCCCGGGCAGCTTCGCCCAGCGCGAAGAGGCCGTGGGCAACCCGGTACGTGCCGAGATCGCCGCGATCGCGCCGCCCGACGTGCGCCTGGCCAACCGCCAGGGGCCGCTGCGCCTGCTGGTGCTCGGCGGCAGCCAGGGCGCGCGCGTGCTCAACAACGCCGTGCCGAAGGCGCTGGCCGCACTGGGCAGCGCTGTCGCCATCGACGTGCGCCACCAGAGCGGCGAGAAGCTGCATGGCGAAGCCGTCAGCGCCTACCAGGCCGCCGGTGTCACCGCGCGCGTGGATGCGTTCATCGCCGACATGGCCGAGGCATTCGCCTGGGCCGACCTGGTGGTGTGCCGTGCCGGCGCCTCGACCCTGGCCGAGCTGTGCGTGGTGGGCGTGGGCAGCGTGCTGGTGCCCTTCGCCGCCGCCGTGGATGACCACCAGACCCGCAACGCGGAGTATCTGGTCGACCGTGGCGCGGCCGTATTGCTGAAGCAGGATGAAACGCTGGCCACGCACCTGGAAGGCGTGCTGCGCGATTTGTCCGAAAATTCCGCCCGTCGCATGCAGATGGCGAATGCCGCGCGTGCCCTGGCCAAGGTCGATGCCGCAGAGCGCATCGCCGACATCATCCTCGAGGAATCCAAATGAAGACCGCCACGCGCCATCGCGCCTGCCCGACGCGGGGCCGCGCATGATCCGCCGCCTGCACGACACCAACGACCTGGTGCGCGCCTTCCCGCGCGTGCACTTCGTCGGCATCGGCGGCACCGGCATGAGCGGCATCGCCGAAGTGATGCTGACCCTGGGCTATGAAGTGTCCGGGTCGGACAACGCCGACAACACCGCCACCCGCCGCCTGGCCAGCCTGGGCGCGCGCGTGATGCGCGGCCATTCGGCCGCCAACGTGCTGGGCACCGATTGCGTGGTGGTGTCCAGCGCGATCCGCGACGACAACCCCGAGCTGATGGAAGCGCGCAGCCAGCGCATTCCGATCATGCCGCGTGCGGCGATGCTGGCCGAGCTGATGCGCTTCCGCCGCGGCATCGCGGTGGCCGGCACGCACGGCAAGACCACCACCACCAGCCTGACCGCAGCGGTGCTGAGCGAAGGCGGGCTGGACCCGACCTTCGTGATCGGCGGCCAGCTGCTGGCGGCCGGTGCCAACGCCAAACTCGGCAGCGGCCAGTGGCTGGTGGCTGAAGCCGACGAAAGCGATGGCAGCTTCCTGCGCCTGAACCCGCTGGTCTCGGTGATCACCAACATCGATTCGGACCACCTGGAAAACTACGGCAACGATTTCGCCCGGGTCCAGGCCGCCTTCGCCGAATTCCTGCAGCGCCTGCCGTTCTACGGCCTGGCCGTGCTGTGCATCGATGACCCGGAAGTGGCCGCGCTGGCCGCGCAGACCCCGCGCCACGTGATGAGCTACGGCATGAGCAGCAACGCCGACGTGCGCGCCGAGGACGTGGTCCAGGACGGCCCGCGCATGCGCTTCACCCTGCGCCTGCCCGAAGGCAACAGCTACCCGGTCACGCTGGCCCTGCCGGGTGCGCACAACGTGCTCAACGCGCTGGCCGCCGCCGCCGTGGGCTGGCAGCTGGGCGTCGCCCCGGACGCCATCGCCCGCGCGCTGGAAAGCTTTGCCGGCATCGGCCGCCGCTTCAATGATCTGGGCATCGTCACCACCCACAGCGGTGCGCGGGTGCGCCTGATCGACGACTACGGTCACCACCCGCGCGAGCTGGCCGCGGTGTTCGCGGCCGCCCGTGGCGGCTGGCCGGACCAGCGCCTGGTGGTGGCGTTCCAGCCGCACCGCTACAGCCGTACCCGCGACCAGTTCGATGCCTTTGCCGCGGTGCTGTCCGAAGTGGATGCGCTGGTGCTGAGCGAGGTTTACCCGGCCGGCGAAGCGCCGATTCCGGGCGCCGACTCGCGTTCGCTGGCGCGCGCCATCCGGGCGCGCGGCCGCAGCGAGCCGGTCGTGGTGGGCCATACCGCCGAGCTGTCGCACGTGCTGCCCGACGTGCTGCAGGACGGTGACCTGTTGTTGCTGATGGGCGCCGGCGATATCGGCCACGTGGCCCAGCTGATCGCAACCGAAGGCTTCACGGAGACCCCGGCGGCATGAACCCGATCTTCTTCCCGTCGCTGCGCGTCACCGACCCGGCCGTGTTCGGCCGCGTCGCGGTGCTGCTTGGCGGCACCTCCAGCGAACGCGAGGTGTCGCTGGATTCGGGCCGCAACGTGATCGCCGCGCTGCGCGCGCGCGGCGTCGACGCGGTGGCCGTGGACGGCATCCCGGCGCTGGCGCTGGCGCTGGTCGAAAAGCGTTTCGACCGCGTCTTCAACATCCTGCACGGCCACAACGGCGGCGGTGAGGACGGCATCGTGCAGGGGCTGATGGACGCCTTCGGCGTGCCGTACACCGGCTCCAAGGTGCTCGGCTCGGCGCTGAGCATGGACAAGATCCGCACCAAGCAGGTGTGGTTGTCGCTGGGCCTGCCCACGCCGCGCTACGTCAAGCTGGTGGAGGGCGTGGAAGTGCACGCCGCCGCCGCCGAGCTGGGCCTGCCGGTGGTGGTCAAGCCGGCCAATGAAGGCTCCAGCGTGGGCATCAGCCGGGTCAGCGATGACGCCGGCCTGGACGACGCCGTGGCCCTGGCCGCGCGCTACGACGGCCAGCTGCTGATGGAACAGATGGTGGTGGGCGATGAGCTTACCGTGGCGATCCTGGGCGACCAGGCGCTGCCGTCGATCCGCATCGTGCCCAAGGGCCAGTGGTACGACTACAACGCCAAGTACATCGCCGAGGACACCCAGTACCTGTGCCCCGGCCTGGACGGCGATGACGAAGCCGAGATCCGCCGCATCGCGCTGGCCGCCTTCCAGGCTGCCGGCTGCCACGGCTGGGGCCGGGTGGATGTCATGCGCGACCGCGACAGCGGCCGCTTCTACCTGCTGGAAGTGAATACCGCGCCGGGCATGACCAGCCATTCGCTGGTGCCCAAGGCTGCCGCGCAGGCGGGCATCGGCTTCGAGGAACTGGTCTGGCGCGTGCTGGAACAGACCTTGCCGACCCACCTGCAGGACCTGGACAGGGAGCGTGCCCACGCATGAACGCGGTGCTGCGCATCTTCGTCTGGTTGCTGGCCCTGTCGGTCGTAGCGCTGCCCGTGGTGGCGGTGCTCAACGGCTGGGTCGGTGCCGAACGCTGGCCGTTGGCCAAGCTGCGCGTGCACGCCGAGTTCAAGCGGGTGCCAGCCGAACAGCTGCAGCAGGTGGTACTGCCGTACGCCAAGGCCGGGTTCTTCGCGGTCAAGCTGCAGGACACGCAGGACGCCATCGAGCAGCTGCCGTGGGTGGAAAGCGCGCAGGTGCGCAAGCAGTGGCCCGACGTGCTGGAAATCAGCCTGGTCGAGCACAAGCCGTTCGCGCGCTGGGGCAACGACCGCCTGCTGTCCGAGCAGGGCAAGCTCTTCGCCACGCCCAAGAAGCTGCAGGACCTGGCACTGCCCGACCTGGATGGCCCGGACAGCCAGACCGAGGAAGTGGTGGCGCTCTACAACGATGCCCGGGCGCTGTTCGCGCCGGCCGGGGTGGACGTCAAGCGGGTCAGCATGGACGCGCGTGGCAGCTGGTCGCTGCTGCTCAGCAATGGCACCGAAGTGGTGGTGGGCCGCGATGACGCACGTTCGCGCCTGCAGCGTTTCGTGCGCGTGCTGCCGCAGCTGAGCAACCAGGCGGCGCCGATCGAACGCGCCGACCTCCGATATACCAATGGTTTCACGCTGAGCTGGGGTACCCCGGCCGCAACCGCGCCAAAGCCGGCGCAGGACAGGACATGAATCGCAAGGGTGACAAATCACTGATCGTTGGCCTGGATATCGGCACCTCCAAGGTGGTGGCGCTGGTCGGCGAGTATTCGCCGGGCAACCCGATCGAGGTCATCGGCATCGGCTCGCACGAATCGCGCGGGCTCAAGCGCGGCGTGGTGGTGGACATCGAATCCACCGTGCAGTCGATCCAGCGCGCGGTGGAAGAGGCCGAGCTGATGGCCGGCTGCGAGATCCGCTCGGTGTATGCCTCGATCTCGGGCAACCACGTGCAGTGCAAGAACTCCCCCGGCATCGTGCCGATCCGCGACGGTGAAGTGACCTGGGGCGACCTGGACCGGGTACTCGACGCGGCCAAGGCGGTGGCGATCCCGGCCGACCAGAAGATCCTGCACGCCATTCCGCGCGAGTACGTGCTGGACGATTCGCAGGAAGGCATCCGCAACCCGGTCGGCATGACCGGCGTGCGCCTGGAGGTGCATGCGCACCTGGTGGTGTGCGCGCAGTCGGCCGCGGCCAACATCAGCAAGTGCGTGCAGCGCTGCGGCCTGCAGGTGGACGACCTGGTGCTGTCCTCGCTGGCCTCCAGCGTGGCGGTGCTCACCGCCGACGAGCGCGAGCTGGGCGTGGTCCTGGTCGACATGGGCGCCGGCACCACCGACCTGGCCGTGTTCGTGCAGGGCGCCATCTGCCACACCGCTTCGCTGCCGATCGCCGGTGACCACGTCACCAACGACATCGCCCACATGCTGCGCACGCCCACCCCGGAAGCGGAGCAGATCAAGGTGCGTTATGCCTGCGCGCTGGCCCAGCTGGCCACCGCCGAGGAGAGCATCCAGGTACCCAGCGTCGGCGATCGTCCGCCGCGCCGGATGCCGCGCCATGCCCTGGCCCAGGCCGTGCAGGGCCGTTACGAAGAAATTTTCGAGATGGTGCAGGCCGAACTGCGTCGCTCCGGTTTCGAGGAACTGGTGCGCGCCGGCATGGTGCTCACCGGCGGTGCCTCGAAGATGGAAGGCGTGGTCGAACTGGCCGAGGAAATGCTGCAGATGCCGGTGCGCGTGGGCATTCCGCAGCACGTCACCGGCCTGGGCGAAGTGGTGGGCAATCCGGTGCACGCCACCGGCGTTGGCCTGCTGCTGATGGGCAGCCAGATCGAACACCCGCGCCGTCCGTCGCTGCCCACCGGGCGCGCGGGCAGCATGTTCAAAAAACTCAAGACCTGGTTCCGCGGCGAATTCTGACGCGGCCCGCGGTAGAGCCGACCGTTGGTCGGCTGCATCACCTGCACCCCCGGCACCACTGCAACGCAACGCACCACCGCAACACGGCAGCACCGGCAACACACAACCCACACAGCCGCAACGGCAACATGACGCGCGAAAGGCAGGAGGCCTGACCGCCCATGCCACCGAAAGCGGATACAACGAGGACACGGACATGGCGCATTTCGAACTGATTGAAAAGATGGCACCCAATGCGGTGATCAAGGTGATCGGCGTGGGCGGCGGCGGCGGTAACGCCGTGGCGCACATGGTCAGCACCAGTGTGGACGGCGTGGAATTCATCACCGCCAACACCGACTCGCAGGCCATCAAGAATTGCGGTGCCAAGCTGCAGCTGCAGCTGGGTACCAACGTCACCAAGGGCCTGGGCGCAGGCGCGAACCCGGAAGTCGGCCGCCAGGCCGCGCTGGAAGACCGCGAGCGCATCATGGACGCGCTGCAGGGTGCGGACATGGTGTTCATCACCGCCGGCATGGGCGGCGGCACCGGCACCGGTGCAGCACCGGTGGTGGCACAGCTGGCCAAGGAGATGGGCATCCTGACCGTCGCCGTGGTCACCAAGCCGTTCCCGTTCGAAGGCCGTCGCCGCATGCAGGTGGCGCTGAAGGGCATCGAGGAACTGAGCCAGCATTGCGATTCGCTGATCACCATCCCGAACGAAAAGCTGATCACCGTGCTGGGCCGCAACGCCACCATGATCCAGGCCTTCCGTGCCGCCAACGACGTGCTGCAGGGCGCCGTGCAGGGCATCGCCGACCTGATCGTGCGTCCGGGCCTGATCAACGTCGACTTCGCCGACGTGCGCACCGTCATGTCCGAAATGGGCCTGGCGATGATGGGTACCGGCACCGCCCGCGGCGATGACCGCGCCCAGGCCGCCGCTGAAGCGGCCATCCAGAACCCGCTGCTGGACGATGTGAACCTGGCCGGTGCCAACGGCATCCTGGTCAACATCACCGCCGGCGCCGACTTCACCATGGCCGAGTTCGACGAGATCGGCCGCACCATCGATGGCTTCGCCTCCGAAGATGCCACCGTGGTGGTCGGTACGGTGCTGGACCCGGACATGCAGGACGAAGTCCGCGTGACCGTGGTGGCCACCGGCCTGAACCGTGTCGTGGCGTCCAAGACCCAGCGTCCGGGCGAGCGCGCGCCGATCAAGCTGGTCCGCAACGCCACCACCGGCCAGCCGGAGTTCGGCGAGTTCGACACCGGCGGCGATGCGGTTTCCAAGGCAGTGGGCGGGATGGGCATGGGCATGGGCCTGCGTCGTCCGAGCGCGGACACCCCGGCGTCGTCGGCCCCGTCGTCGTCCGGCCCGGCGGCTGCTGAACTGCCCAACGATTACCTGGACATCCCGGCGTTCCTGCGCCGCCAGGCGGACTGAGGATTGCATGCCGGGGCCTTGTCCTCCCCGGTAGGCGCCTCCATGTCCCTTGCTGCCGGGCCCGGAGTGGCCCGGCAGTCTGCCGCCCGTCTTTCGGTTCAGAAAGGGGTGGTGGTACTGCGTGTTATTCTTGTTTGTCACCGTCGCGCTGACTGCGCGCTCTCCCGGTCCTGCTCCCCATGATTCCGCAACGCACCCTCAAGAACACGATCCGCGCCACCGGCGTTGGCCTGCACAGCGGTGACAAGGTCTACATGACCCTGCGCCCGGCCCCGGTCAACCATGGCATCGTGTTCCGTCGGGTCGATCTGGAGCCGGTCGTGGAAGTGCCCGCGCGCGCGGACCTGGTCACCGAAGTCACCCTGTGCACCGGGCTGACCTACCACGAGGCCAAGATCCAGACCGTCGAACACCTCATGTCGGCACTGGCCGGCCTGGGCGTGGACAACATCATCGTGGAGCTGTCCTCGGCCGAACTGCCGATCATGGATGGTTCCTCCGGGCCGTTCGTGTTCCTGCTGCAATCGGCGGGCATCGCCGAGCAGGACGCCCCCAAGCGCTTCATCCGCATTCTCAAGACGGTGGAAGTGACCGAAGGCGACAAGGTCGCCCGCTTCGAGCCCTACGAGGGCTACAAGCTCGGTTTCACCATCCAGTTCGATCACCCGATGATCCCGGCCAAGCAGTCGCGCGCCGAGATCGAGTTCTCCACGGCCGCCTACACCAAGGAAATCTCCCGCGCGCGCACCTTCGGGTTCATGCGTGACCTGGAGTACATGCGCGAGCGCAACCTGGGCCTGGGCGGTTCGATGGACAATGCCATCGTGCTCGACGAATTCCGCGTGCTCAACGACGACGGCCTGCGCTACGCCGACGAGTTTGTGCGCCACAAGATCCTCGACGCCATCGGCGACCTGTACCTGGCCGGCGGCCAGGTGCTGGGGGCCTACGAAGGCTTCAAGTCCGGCCATGCGCTCAACAACAAGCTGGTGCGCGCGCTGATGGCCGACGCCACGGCGTGGGAGTGGGTGAGCTATGACGCCGCGGCCGCTACGGCTCCGGTGGTTTATGGGGTGCCGGCTTACGCCTGATCCGGGCCTTACGTGGCAGCCACCCATGGGGTGGCTCTGCCGGCCGGGTATCGCATTGATTTCATTGAAAAACAGACGGCGCCCAGGGCGCCGTTTTGCGTTTTCGGGATCACCGCGGGGTGATCTTGATGTCAATGAACCGTGGACGTGCACAGGTCACGGAATTGTGAACCTGATCGAGGTTCTTGCTGAATTTAACGCAATTTTAATAAAAGACTAACGACTGGGCGACGTTCCACGGCTACGATGCTGGCCGGTTCCCTGACAAGTTCACGTGCTCGTGACGCGTCGGGGAAGGGGACGGATGCCCCGATGTCTTCAGGATTTGGTGAAATCCATATCCTTCAGGCAGGCCAACGCGTCGCGTAGCCCTTTGTGCGTGGCGGCTGAAACTGCGTGGGGGCCATTCCTGTTATCGATCGCTGGGGAGCGTGGAGGAGGGGCAGCCGCAGTTTTGACGGTCACCTTGGTGACCTTCAGCCCGATGGACCGGGCCGCGTCGATCAACTGTGCTTCGGCAAGCCTCAGCTTGGCGTGCCACACGGGGGAATCGACGAGAAAAACGAGGTGCTCGCCGTTTACATTCGCCAGCCGGCAACGGGTGGCCAGTGCAGGCGGTAAATGGGGGCGCAATTGACGGTCCAGTGCGTCCAGCCACAAGGCTCGGCGCAGCGGGTTACCGGCTTTGTCCGCCATCACCGCATCCAGCGCCGGCTTCGGCGTGGATGGGGATCGCGCACTGGATTTCGGCTCAGACATGAAAACTCACTGATGGCATTCAAAAAGATCGTAATCAAAACGCGTGAAGGAAAGGCCAAGACGCCCCTGGCGCGTTTGCGTTTCTACTTCGAAGATTCACCCCGGGCCCTGCTGGGCAGCGTGCTGGGGGTTGGCTGCCTGATCGGCTTCGGTGCCGGCATCGGCGGCAGCATGTTCAATGATTCCCGGCTCCACGCCAAGGTCGCCCAGCAGGAACGCGAGCTGGCGCAGGCCCAGAAAGACGCCCAGACCCAGGTGAACGCGCTGGCAGCGCGGATGGGTGAACTGCAGGCGCAGGCCACCCGTCTCAACGCCCTGGGCGAACGGCTGACCCAGATGGGCAAGCTGGAAGACGGCGAATTCGACTTCAACGAGACCCCCGGCCTCGGTGAAGGCGAGCCCGGCCCGACCCAGGACATCCCGGTCAGCGCGGTCAATGCCGACTTACAGGTGCTGGAGCAGCGCTTTGCTGCTTCAGGCCGCCAGTTGTCGGTGATGGAGTCGCTGATGTTCGACCACCAGCTCGAACAGAACGCGGTGCCCGGCCGCATGCCGATCCGCAACACCTACATCACCTCCAACTTCGGCACCCGCAGCGATCCGTTCGGTCGCGGTGCGGCTACCCACAAGGGCATGGACTTCCACGCCAAGGTCGGTGACCCGGTGATGTCGGTGGCCGACGGCGTGGTCAGCTTCGCCGGCGTGAAGGGCGGGTACGGCAACGTGGTCGATGTGGACCACGGCAACGGCTATGTCACCCGCTACGCGCACAACTCGCGCCTGGTGGTGAAGCCGGGCGACCTGGTGCGGGCCGGCCAGGAAGTGGCCAAAGCCGGTTCCACCGGCCGTTCCACCGGTGCCCACGTGCACTTCGAGGTGTGGGAACGTGGCCAGGTGGTCAACCCGCGCAAGTTCCTCGGTGACGGCGGCAATACCCCGGTCGGCCGCGTTTCGCGCGGCTGAACCCGTCGGGTGGTGCCGGCCGCTGGCCGGCACGCCTTCGAGGTGGCCGAACGCGGCTTCCGGCCAGCGGCCGGCACTACCGCCACGGGGTTGAAACCCCTGACGGCCGACCCAAGCTACAATGGGTATTGCCATAGACAGGGCGCAGTGCGCCCTGTTTCGTTTGCGGCCGACGCATCCCCCGGGGAGGGCGTGGCCGTTGGGGCGTCTCATTCCAACCGGTTCCTTCAATGATCAACAGCCTGCTTACCCGCGTCTTCGGCAGTCGTAATGAACGACAGCTGCGCCAGCTCAACCGCATCGTCGCCAAGGTCAATGCGTTGGAGCCGGAAATCGAAAAGCTCTCCGACGAGCAGCTCAAGGCCAAGACCCCGGAGTTCAAGCAGCGCATTGCTGACGGTGAAGCCCTGGACAAGGTGCTGCCGGAAGCGTTCGCGGTCTGCCGCGAGGCCAGCCGCCGCGTGCTGGGCATGCGCCACTACGACGTGCAGCTGATCGGCGGCATGGTGCTGCACCTGGGCAAGATCGCGGAAATGCGCACCGGTGAAGGCAAGACCCTGGTGGCGACGCTGCCGGTCTATCTGAACGCGCTGGAAGGCAAGGGCGTCCACGTGGTCACCGTGAACGACTACCTGGCTCGCCGCGACTCGGCGCAGATGGGCAAGCTGTACAACTGGCTGGGCCTGAGCGTGGGCGTGGTCTACCCGGGCATGCCGCACGGTGACAAGCGCGAGGCCTATGCCAGCGACATCACCTACGGCACCAACAACGAATTCGGTTTCGACTACCTGCGCGACAACATGGCGCTGTCGCGCGCGGACCGCTACCAGCGCGGCCTGCACTACGCCATCGTCGACGAAGTTGACTCCATCCTGATCGATGAAGCGCGTACCCCGCTGATCATCTCCGGTCCGGCCGACGATTCCCCGGAGCTGTACATCCGGGTCAACCGCGTGGTTCCGGGCCTGATCAAGCAGGAAGCCGAAGACGGCGAAGGCGATTTCTGGGTCGACGAGAAGGGCAAGCAGGTGCACCTGTCCGAAGCGGGCATGGAGCACGCCGAGGCGCTGCTGGTGGAAGCAGGCATCCTCAATGCCGAGACCGAAGGCCTGTACGCGGCGCAGAACCTGACCGTGGTCCATCACCTCAATGCCGCCCTGCGCGCGCATGCCATCTACCAGCGCGACGTGGATTACATCGTGCGCGACGGTGAAGTGGTGATCGTGGACGAATTCACCGGTCGTACCCTGGCCGGCCGCCGCTGGTCCGATGGCCTGCACCAGGCGGTGGAAGCGAAGGAAGGCGTGCCGGTCCAGCGCGAGAACCAGACGCTGGCCAGCATCACCTTCCAGAACCTGTTCCGCATGTACAAGAAGCTGTCCGGCATGACCGGTACGGCCGACACCGAAGCCTACGAATTCCAGAGCATCTACAACCTGGAAGTGGTGGTGATCCCGACCAACCGCCCGACCATCCGCAAGGACGGTTCGGACCAGGTGTTCCTCAACCGTACCGGCAAGTTCAACGCCGTGCTGGCCGACATCCAGGCCTGCAACGAGCGCGGCCAGCCGGTGCTGGTGGGTACCACGTCGATCGAAACCTCGGAGATGCTGTCCGAGCACCTGCGCAAGGCCGGCGTGCACCACGAAGTGCTCAACGCCAAGCAGCATGATCGCGAAGCCACCATCATCGCCAACGCCGGCATGCCCGGTGCGGTGACCATCGCCACCAACATGGCCGGTCGCGGTACCGACATCGTGCTCGGCGGTTCGCTGGAAGCGCAGCTGCACGAGCTGGGCGAAGACGCCACCGACGAACAGCGCGCCCAGGTCAAGGCCGAGTGGCAGAAGCGCCATGACGCGGTCAAGGCCGCCGGCGGCCTGCACATCGTGGGCACCGAACGCCACGAATCGCGCCGTATCGATAACCAGCTGCGCGGTCGTTCCGGCCGCCAGGGTGATCCGGGTTCGTCCCGTTTCTACCTGTCGCTGGAAGACAACCTGATGCGCATCTTCGCCTCGGACTGGGTCCAGAAGGCAATGCGCATGATGGGCATGAAGGAAGACGACGTCATCGAAGACCGCCTGGTCAGCCGCCAGATCGAAAAGGCGCAGCGCAAGGTGGAAGCGCACAATTTCGACATCCGCAAGAACCTGCTCGACTTCGACGACGTCAACAACGACCAGCGCAAGGTGATCTACGCCCAGCGCGACGAGCTGCTGGACGCCGAGTCGGTGAAGGACAACGTGGACGGCATCCGCGGCGACGTGATCTACGACATCGTGGCCCGTTTCGTGCCGCCGAACTCGATCGACGAGCAGTGGGACCTGCCGGGCCTGGAGGCCACCCTTGCCGCCGACCTCGGCGTGCAGATGGACGTGGTGGGGCTGGTCAAGCTGCACGAAGAACTGGACGCCGAAGCCATCGCCGAGAAGGTGCAGGCGCGCATTGATGCGCACTTCGCCGAGAAGGAAACCGGCGTGGGCGAAGACACCATGCGCGCGCTGGAAAAGCACGTGATGCTGACCGTGCTCGACCAGAGCTGGAAGGAGCACCTGGCACGCATGGATTACCTGCGCCAGGGCATCTACCTGCGCGGTTACGCGCAGAAGCAGCCCAAGCAGGAATACAAGAAGGAAGCCTTCGAGCTGTTCTCGGAAATGCTCGAGAACGTCAAGCGCGAAGTGGTGACCCTGCTGGCGCGCGTGCGCATCCGCAGCGAAGAAGAAGTGGAAGCGCTGGAGCAGGCCGAGCGCCAGCAGGCCCAGGCGCGCCTGATGCAGTCGCAGTTCCAGCACCAGGACGCCGGCAGCTACAGCGCCGACGAAGAGGCAGCAGAGGTGGAAGCGGCGCAGAACGGCGTGGCCCAGGTCAACCGCGACGAGCCCAAGGTGGGCCGCAACGACCCGTGCCCCTGCGGCAGTGGCAAGAAGTACAAGCACTGCCACGGTCAGCTCACCTGATCCCCGGACGCCCCGCCAAGTGCGGGGCGTCTGCTATCTGGGGGTAGAGCCACGCCATGCGTGGCTGCACATCGGCCCGGCACCGGCCGATGCTTTCCGGGATTGCGCCAGCACCGCGGTATTGGGCATGCTCCCCCCATGCCATCCCCCAAACGATCGATCCACGTCGTGGCCGGCGTCATCACCGACGCCCGCGGCCGCATCCTGCTCAACCGCCGTACCGAAGACCGCGACATGGGCGGCCTCTGGGAGTTTCCCGGCGGCAAGCGCGAGCCCGGCGAAAGCTCCGAGCAGGCGCTGGTGCGCGAACTGCGCGAAGAGCTGGGGATCGAAGCGGAGGTGGGCGAGTGGATCATGGACGTGCCGCAGATCTACCCCGACAAGCGGCTGCGGCTGGAAGTACGCCGGATCAGCAGCTGGAAGGGCAGCCCGCGCGGGCGTGAGGGCCAGGCCATCACCTGGGTGACCCCGGACAAGCTGTCGCGCTATTCGATGCCGCCGGCCGACCTGCCGGTGGTGGCCGCGCTGCGCCAGCCCGACCGCTACCTGATCACCCCCGAGCCCGAGGCCGACCACGCCCAGGCCCACCACGACTGGCACCAGCGCCTGGCCCAGGCATTGGCCGCAGGGGTCAGCCGGATCCAGCTGCGCACCCCCGCCAGCCCGGCGCGGGTGGCGCTGGCCGAACAGGCCATCCAGACGCACCGTGGCCGCGTGCAGTGGCTGCTCAACCGCGACATCGACCTGGCCCAGCGGCTGGGCGTGGGCGTGCACCTGGGCAGTGAACAGCTGCTGCAGTTGGACACCCGCCCGCTGCCGGCCGACCAGCTGGTGGCCGCCTCCTGCCATGACCTGGAACAGCTGCAGGCCGCGCAACGGCTGGGCTGCGACTTCGCCGTGCTCGGCCCGGTCCAGCCCAGCGCCAGCCATCCTGGCGGCACGCCGCTGGGCTGGGACGCATTTGAAGCCCTGCGCGAGCAGGTCTCGCTGCCGCTGTATGCGCTGGGTGGCCTGCACCCGGACGACATCGAACAGGCCCGCCGACACGGCGCCCAGGGCATCGCCGCCATCCGCGCGCTCTGGCCCACCTGATCCGACCGCATACCGCGGTAATGCCAGCCGCCGCCCGGCAACCTCATTGCGCCCAAAATCCGGTAGTGCCGGCCGCTGGCCGGCAACCTCATTACGCCCAAAACCCCGGTAGTGCCGGCCGCTGGCCGGCAATCCCCGCCAACCGGCGCTACAACGTGATCCAAAAACACCCGTACTGCCGCCGCAGCCCGAACACCGTGCGCGCCGGCGTCGCCGTGTTGCCCAGCGTCTGCTCCAGCCGCAGCCCCACCGGGCGCGGCCGCCGCGGCGTCACCTCCGCCAGCGGCTGCCCATCGCTGCCCAGCACCGGCGCAGCGTCAGGCGCCACCAGCGCACTCTCATCGCTGGCCGGATACACCGGCGCGATGTCCACCAGCGGCCGCTGCACCACCGATTCCAGCCGCCCGATGATCTGGTTGGCAGTGGCGTTGGAGACGTTGCTCCACAGATAGATGGACGACAGCCGGTTCACGTCCTGCTGGCTGACCGCATCGCGGATCTGTCCGGTCAACTCGCTGAGCCGACGCGCGCAGCCGGCGCGGTAGATGCCGGTGTTGCCCACGGTGGGCGTGCGGGCCGGCATCCGCTCGGTGGCGCCAAGCGCATCGCAGCGACGGTCGGTGAAGACGGTCTGGCCCTGCGCGTTGGTGCACCGGTTCACGCGCTGCGCCTGCGCCGATGCCGGGGCAGGCAGGCACAGCGCGCACAGCAGGAGCGGCAGAAGCAGTTTCATCGCAGCAGAGTAGCCGCGCCGGCGTTATCTGCAAGCGATTTGCGCCGGTGTCAGCCCTTGAGCAGCTTCAACACCTGGGTGGTCGGCTTGGCCAGGTTGAGGGTGTAGAAATGCAGCCCCGGCGCGCCGCCGGCCACCAGCCGTTCGCACAGCCCGGCGACCACTTCCGCACCGAACGCGCGCACCGATTCGGCATCGTCGCCGTAGGCCTGCATCTTCTTGCCGATCCAGCGCGGGATCTCCGCGCCGCACTGCTCGGAGAAGCGGCGCAGCTGGCTGAAGTTGGAGATCGGCATGATGCCCGGCACGATCGGCACGGTGACCCCGAGCGCGCGCACCGCATCGACGAAATGGAAGTACGCATCGGCGTTGAAGAAGTACTGGGTGATCGCGGCATCGGCGCCGGCATCGATCTTGGTCTTGAAGTGCTTCAGGTCCAGCAGCGCATCGTTGGCCTGCGGATGCGTCTCGGGGTAGGCGCCCACTTCGATGCGGAACGCATCACCGTGCTCGGCCCGGATGAAGCTGATCAGGTCTGACGCATAGCGCAGGTCGCCGGGGTGGCCCATGCCCGAGGGCAGGTCGCCGCGCAGGGCGACGATGCGGCGGCACCCGATGGCGCGGTACAGCTTGAGCAGTTCACGGATTTCCTCGCGGCTGCCGCCCACGCAGGACAGGTGCGGTGCGGCCTCGAACCCGTGGTGCTGCTTGAGGTGGCGCACGGTTTCGGAGGTGTAGCTGAGGGTCGAGCCGCCGGCACCGAACGTACACGACACATACTCCGGCGCGAACGCCTTCAGCTTGGCCGCGGTGCGGTCGAGCTGGGCGCGCTGGTCATCGGTCTTGGGCGGGTAGAACTCGAAGCTGATGGCGGTCATGGGCGGCGGCGGCAGCGGGTGTGCGGCCATCATATCGCTTCATCGCGATGAATGTAAAAGAGTGCTGCCGTGACCTGCACGCGATGTCGATTACAGTGCCTGTCCAGAGAGGGCGGAGTGAAGATGGACATCCTGATCACCGGCGGCACGGGTTTCATTGGCCGCCCACTGTGCGAACGTCTGCTGGAACAGGGCCACCGGGTCAGCGTGCTGACCCGTACCCCCGGCCGCACCTCGCCGCCGGGCGTGCAGTACGTGGGGCGGCTGGACGACGTGGGGCCGGTGCAGGCGGTGGTGAACCTGGCCGGGGAGCCGCTGACCGAGGGCCGTTGGACCGACGCCCGCAAGCAGGCCTTCCACGCCTCCCGGATCGGCACCACGCGCGCGCTGCTGGCGTGGATGCAGGCATTGCCGACGCCGCCGCAGGTGCTGGTATCCGGTTCGGCGATTGGCTACTACGGGCCGGGGGATGCCACCCCGCTGGACGAGGCCGCCTCGCCCGGCCATGACTTCGCCGCGATGCTGTGCCGGCAGTGGGAGGCCGAGGCGTTCAAGGCCGACGCGCTGGGCGTCCGCACCTGCGTGGTGCGCACCGGCATCGTGCTCGATCGCGACGGCGGCGCGCTGGCGCGGATGCTGCCGCCGTTCCGGCTGGGCCTGGGCGGGCCGATGGGCGATGGCGACCAATGGATGAGCTGGATCCATCGTGCCGACCTGGTCGGGCTGATCCTGTGGCTGCTGAGCAATGACACCGCCCGCGGCGCCTACAACGGCACCGCACCGGCGGCGGTGACCAATGCCGAATTCGCGCGCGCCCTGGCCAAGGTGCTGGGCCGGCCTGCGGTGCTGACCACGCCGGCCTTCGCGCTGAAGCTGGCGTTCGGGGAAATGGCCGGGCTGCTGCTTACCGGGCAGAACGTGGTGCCGGCGCGCGCGTTGGAGGATGGTTACATGTTCAAGCACTCGAGGTTGGAACAGGCGCTGGAGGCGATCCTGGGCTGATGGCGTAGCGTGTCATGCAGACCGGGGCTGGACGATCAGAGCTCCGCGCTGACCGGGCTGCGCAGGAAACCCCACACCAGCTTGGCCGACACCGCGGGTGATCGCGCCTGGGCGCGGGCGAACGCCAACAGGTCGTCCAGGTGTTTCCGGTCGTGCAATCGCCCGCCCATGAACACGGCTTGGATCCGGCGTGTATGGGCGATGTCTTCCAGGGGATTTGCATCGAGCAGAACCATGTCGGCGAGCATGCCGACCTCCACCGAACCATGCTCGTGTTCCTTCCCCGCGTAGCGGGCGGCATCCAGTGTCGCCGCGCGCAGTACGTCGGCCGGCGACAGTCCGGCGCGCACCAGCAGCGCCATCTCGTCGTGGAAGCGGAAGCCCCCAATGGCCGTATCCGTACCGACCAGCACCGGTACGCCTGCGCGGTACGCCGCGGCGGTCAACGCCAGGCCGTGATCGAAGTAGCGGTTGAGTGCGGCGTGGCCACGTGGACCCGGGTATCGCGCCGCCGTCGCGGCCAGATCGTCCTTGTAGGCCCAGCGCGACAGCGGGTCGAGATAGACCAGCCGTGGGTCGTCGAGGAACGAGGGGTCCGTCGCGCGCGCATCCTCTTCGCGGGTGACGTGGGTGGGGACCCACCAGCTGCCTGCCGCGCGCATCGCATCGATGCCCCGCTGGCAGGCCGCCGCGTCATACCCGGCCACCATGCGTTCGCTAAGCTCGATGGGATCGAGCTGATCCAGCGTACCGCTGCGCCAGTGGTCGGCATCGCGGAAGCAGTGACGGGCGAGCAGATGGGCGTGTTCGAAGCTGTGCTGACCTTGCCGCAGGGCATCGTCCAGGCGGATTGCCTTGGGCAGGTGCCCGACCAAGGGCATGTCCAGGCGCCGGGCCTCGGCTGCCAGCCGCAGATAGGTGGCTGGCGCGACCTTGTTGTAGACCTTCAACGCGTCCACGCCCCTGGCCTGATAGACCGCCGCACGCGCTGCCGCCTGCGCCGGGGTCATCGCGGGGTCCTCGAAGTAGAAGCTGGCCACTTCCACGAAGCGCGGTGCCGTCATGCGACCGGCTTCGGCCAGTCCGGTCCAACGGCGTTTGTCGGCCACGCAGGCGATCAGGCTGTCCCGGACCTGCGGACAATCCATCATGTCGCGCGTTCCGGTGATGCCGTTGGCCACGGACACGGGGAAGTGCAGCTGGGGCGACAGCTGGAAGGCATGCGTGTGCATGTCCCAGAAGCCGGGCAGCAGGTAGCCTCCCGCGGCGTCGAACACCGGCACGCCTGCGTCGGCCTTCACCGCCGGTCCTACCTGCACGATCCGTCCTGCTTCGACCAGTACGTGGGTAGGCGAACCCGCGCTGCCAAGGCGCACGTCGATGATGCGCGCATTGACGATCAGGCGGCTGTTGGCAGCATCCGGAAGCGGGGCCGGCGGGCTGGGCCACCACAGGCAAAGGACGCACAGTGCGAGCCCGCCCGCTACGCAGATCATCCCCGCGCGCAGGGCAACGCGTAACCGGCGGCGCAACGCGGTGGTGGGTCCTGCTTCCTTTGCTGCAGGCATGGCGCTTCATCCTTGGGCAGGGGCGCGACGCGACCCGGTTGCCAGAGATTCCTACACATGCGCGCGTCTTTCCAGTGCCGTGGCCTTCACCGCTGGCGCGCGGAAAGCGCGTTGACGCACACGCCCTGGGTTACCCTCTGCGCTTGCCAGCCATCGCGTGCCCCATGTCCATCGTCCTCACCGAATTCGCCCGTCCCCGCCTGTTCCCGCGCGTCCCACGCGGCAACACCATCCAGGACTGCACCGCCGAACAGTTCCAGGCGCACCTCAACGCGCATGCGCCGTTCAAGGTGCTCGACGGCTACGCGCCGTTCTGCAAGCTGTTCGTGTACGAGAACTGGACCAGCACGCGCTGCCTGACCGTGCCGATCACCGACGCCAACCGCCACCAGCTGCACAGTGCGTACGAAGCGCGCAACCGCAACGAACTGCCGGTGCTGGTGCGCTGGTTCGAGGGCGTGGAATCGCCGCGCGCGAACTACCTGGTGGTGATCCTCTACAGCGCCGAGCAGCTGGCCAAGGAAGGCTCGCCGATCGACGCCGACTGGGGCATCGTCGGCTGCATCTACACCGCCGAACCGGACGAAGTGCCGATGGCGCCGATCACCATGATGCGCAATGCGCTGGGCGTGGACGAAGGCGGTTCGGGCGTGCCGCTCGACCGCGAGGCCTATGCGCGTGCGGTGGCGTTCTGGGAGAGCAACGCCAACTGGCGGCCGTAACCGTTGGATCGTGCCGGCCGGCCGGCTGGATGGGTGCACCCGCATTGTGTGCCGGTACCGACACTGCGTCGGGTATCGGAGTGCTTGATTTCTGCAGCGGATCGGGCCGCCATCGTTGGGATGGGCCCGACGACGAGGCGTCCAAACGCGTTGTATGTGATGTCGGCCCTGATCGCGCGCGGGTGCATTGCTAGACTCCGGCCCTTTCACGGAGGACCGACCATGCGCAATCGATGCGCCCTGCTGCTTCTGACTGCTTCGCTCTCGACAGGCTGTGCGACACCTGCCGCGGATCTGGGGGCACAGGAAGGGTGTCGAATGTTGCCCTCGAGCGGCTATATCGATTCTCGGATGTCGGCGCCGCACCTGGAGCAGGGCACGGCGGGATGCCGTTTCGAGGCGGTGGCCACCAGCGCCGCGGCGGCGCGTTCGCAGGCCTCCCTGCTGACCGCCTTGGCGACACGCCGTTGTGGCGAGGTCGTGGTGACCGATGAGAGCGAGCCGCTTGCCGGTGACGACACCGATACCCAACCGGTCCGGATGCGCCTGACGTTGACCCAGCCCGTTCCGCACAAGCGGTGCGTATTCGGTGTGGCCTCCACGCCGGAGCCGGGTCCGGAAGACAGCGACGTCTCGATCTACAGTACCCGGATGAATCCTCCCCGGTACCCGGCCAGTGCCTACCGGGAAGGACGACAGGGGGAAGCGGTGTTGATCATGTTGATTGACGATCAGAACCGGACGCTCGGCGCGGTGCTGGAGCGATCCAGCTGGCCACGCGGACCTGGATGAGGCGGCAATGGCGGCCGCGCAGGACTGGACGTTTGACGCCCGAGGCAAGCAGCCGGAAATTTCCCGGCTCCGGGTGCCGGTGAACTTCACGTTGAACTAGTCAGCCCACGTCACGTGCGGTCTTTGCCGGCGCGGGCTTCGGCAGCCACGCATGGCGTGGCTCTACCCCCGGGGTCACGATCAGCGATGCGGCAGTGGGGTCCACTCCCACCACGGCGCGTGGTACTCGCGGTCGGTGCAGCGCCACCCGCGCCCGCACACGGTGCAGGTGGCGTCCTGCGTATTGCCCCAGCCACCCTCGGCGACACCGGTCGCGATGGGCATCACATGGCCGCTGGCGATCTCACGCCCGGGTTCGTAATGCATCCAGTGCGGATACAGTTGGCACAGGCAGCCACTGCGATCACGCCAGTGGCGCAGTTTGCGCAGCACGAAGTCCAGTTCGTAGTGCTCGCGGATCCACTGCGGGTCGGTGTTGTAGCGTGCGCGGGCCGCCTCCACGTACGGCAGCTGCAACGCCAGGTCATCCAGCAGGGTCGCCTCGCGGCTGAGGGCGATGGTGGCCGCTGCGGTGCGCAGCAGGCCGTAGTCGCCACTGCCCAGCGCCTGTAGCAGGGCGGTGCCGGGGCGGCCTTCCTGCAGCGGCGGCAGGGGGGTGCCAAACAGGCGCTCGAACAGGCTGCCGATCATCGCGTCTTGCCGATCGGTGCATACGCACCGCCGGTGAGCTGCAGCAGGTCGGCCGGTGCCAGCGCCACTTCCAGCCCGCGTCGCCCGGCACTCACGTGCACCACCGGCAGCGCCTGCGCGGTGGCCTCCAGGAAGGTGCGGTGCCGCTTCTTCTGTCCCAGCGGACTGATGCCGCCGACCAGATAGCCGGTGGCGCGCTGCGCCTGCTCCACGTCGGCCATCTCGCACTTCTTGCAGCCGGCGGCCTCGGCCAGCGCCTTCAGGTCGAGCGTGCCGCTGACCGGCACGATCGCCACCAGCAGTTCGTGCTTCTCGGTGCTGGCCAGCAGGGTCTTGAACACCTGCGCCGGGTCCAGCCCGAGCTGCTGCACCGCTTCGCCACCGTAGGAGGCGGCATCGGGATCGTGTGGGTAGGACAGCACGCTGTGGACGATGCCGTGCTTCTTGAGCAGGTTGATGGCCGGGGTCATGGGGGGCATCGTAGCGTGGTGCGGACCGGCTGCCTTGACCGAGGCTACTGCGCCCGCGGCGATAATGGTGACATTCCCGTCTGGAAAGATCCCATGCGCCTCTCTGGTCAATTCAACGCGCTCAGTTTCGACAGTGATGTGGCGCGCGGACCGTATCCCCCTCAGGGGTTTGTGTCGATCGCGGAAGGCGCGCTTGGCAACGGCGATTGTTTCGGGCTGTATTGGCCGTTGGGGCGTGAAGGAGATGCGCCTTTCGTCTGCGAGATGTTCCATGACGAATGGCGTATGGAACTGCGCCATTCCTCGGTGCAGGTGTTCTCGCACTGGCTGGAACTGAACGAAGGCGAGTATGGCGAGCATGAGGTTGAAGATCCCGGTTCGCCAACCGAGCAGTTGGAGCAGGCGCGTGCGCAGGTGCTGGCGGGGCAGGTCGAGCAGGCCATTGAATTGCTGCGCGCAGCATGCGCCGCGTTCCCGGAGCTTCAGCAGGGCTGGGCACTGCTGGCAAGCCAGTACATGCGGCAGGGGCAGCGCGATGCGGCGATCGACGCGGCACGTTCGGCCGTGCTTGCCAACTGGGCGTTTGGCATACCCACGCCCGGCGTGCTGCACATCCTGCGCGCTGCCCCGGCCAGCATCGACCCGGTGATCGCGCTGGTGCAGCGGATGGGCTTCGCCTTCGGCGGCGTCAAGACCAATCCGGACTACGCGCTGATGCAGGCCTGCATCGATGACTGCTGGGCCGCCGGTGACGCCCTGACGGCGCTGCGACTGTCGCAGAACCGCTGCTACGTGCTTGCTGGCGAAACGGTGTCTTTCCAGGAAAGGGAAGGGTTCACGCTGCCGCGCTGGCAAGCCGAATTCGCGGGGCAGTGCCAGGACGCCCTGAACGACGACCGCAGCTGTTTCGGCCAGGATTGAAGGGCCTTCCGCCACAAAAAACGGGCGCCTTTCGGCGCCCGTTCCATTTCATCGCAACAGGATCGGCAGGCCGATCAGTAGCGGTAATGATCCGGCTTGAACGGACCTTCCACCGGCACGCCGATGTAGTCGGCCTGTTCCTGGGTCAGGGTGGTCAGCTTCACGCCGATCTTCTCCAGGTGCAGGCGGGCCACTTCTTCGTCCAGGTGCTTGGGCAGCAGGTACACCTTGTTCTCGTAGCTGTCCTTGTTCGCCCACAGGTCGATCTGGGCGAGGGTCTGGTTGGCGAACGAGTTGGACATCACGAAGCTCGGGTGGCCGGTGGCGCAGCCCAGGTTCACCAGGCGGCCTTCGGCCAGCAGGAAGATCGCGTTGCCGTTGGGGAAGATGTACTTGTCCACCTGCGGCTTGATGTTCACGTGCTGCACGCCCGGGAAGCCCACCAGCGCATCGACCTGGATCTCGTTGTCGAAGTGGCCGATGTTGCAGACGATGGCCTGGTCCTTCATCGCACTCAGGTGCTCGATGCGGATGATGTCCTTGTTGCCGGTGGTGGTGACGTACAGGTCCGCACGGCCCAGGGTGGATTCGATGGTGTTGACCTCGAAGCCTTCCATCGCCGCCTGCAGGGCGCAGATCGGGTCGATCTCGGTGACCACCACGCGCGCGCCGTAGGCACGCAGCGACGCGGCGCAGCCCTTGCCCACGTCGCCGTAGCCGCAGACCACGGCGACCTTGCCGGCCAGCATCACGTCCATCGCGCGCTTCAGGCCGTCGGCCAGCGACTCGCGGCAGCCGTACAGGTTGTCGAACTTGCTCTTGGTGACCGAGTCGTTGACGTTGATCGCCGGGATCAGCAGGGTGCCGGCCTGGGCCAGCTGGTACAGTCGGTGCACGCCGGTGGTGGTCTCTTCGGAGACGCCCTTCCAGTCCTTGACCACGCGGGCCCAGTAGCCCGGACGCTCCTTGGCCACGCGCTTGAGCAGGTCCTTGATGACCTGTTCTTCATGCGAGGCCGCCTTTTCGTTGACCCAGTCGCTGCCGTTTTCGAGCTCATAGCCCTTGTGGATCAGCAGGGTCACGTCGCCGCCGTCGTCCACCACCAGCTCCGGGCCGGTCAGGGTGCCGTCGGGCAGGGTGAAGGTCAGCGCGTCCAGCGTGCAGTCCCAGTATTCCTCCAGCGACTCGCCCTTCCAGGCGAACACCGGGGTGCCGGACTTGGCGATCGCGGCGGCCGCGTGGTCCTGGGTCGAGAAGATGTTGCAGGACGCCCAGCGCACGTCGGCGCCGATGTCCTTCAGGGTCTCGATCAGTACCGCGGTCTGGATGGTCATGTGCAGCGAGCCGGTCACGCGCACGCCCTTCAGCGGCAGGGTGGCGGCGTGCTTGCGGCGGATCGACATCAGGCCCGGCATTTCATGCTCGGCGATGTCCAGTTCCTTGCGACCCCAGTCGGCAAGGGTGATATCGGCAACCTTGTAATCACCTTCGGTGGAGAAGGTCTTGGCAACAGCATTCATTCGTAAGCTCCGGTAGTGACAAGCCATGCTCGTCAGACGCGATGTCGGCAATCAGACACCCGCATGACAGCACAACTCGCAATCGCCGGGCGCCGTTGGAACAATCCTGGCCACCGAGCCTGGCCGGCCGGACAGGGTCCGGAACGGTCGCAGCGCCCCTCGGTGGAGGGCCGCCCATTATATCGCGGCAGGGTGCGTTGGCATGAATCGGCGGCGGCCCCCAACCATCGGCAGGGGGGCGATCGGCGCCCGGCTGTTAAGGTCCAAGGTTTGCATCAGCACAGGGATCGAACATGACACGCAATGATCGTCGGCGCCGCGCGCGCTGGGGCAGTCTGGTGATGGGCATGGCCTTGCTGGCGGTGGCCCCGTTGGCGGTGGCTGCGCCCGCAGGCAAGGCCTCCGCCCCGCAGGTGGCCAGCGCCAAGGGCGAGCAGGGCTACGCGCTGCCCTCGGCCGCGCTGCAGGCAGTGGTGGATGCGCCGCGTGCGCCCACGCTGAGCCTGTCCCCGCGCCGCGATATCGCCGCGATGCTGCAGACCCCGTCGCTGCCGTCCATCGCCGAGGTGGCCCAGCCCGAGCTGAAACTGGCCGGCCTGCGCATCAACCCGGCCACGCATGCCGCCAGCCGCTTCAGCTTCGGCAACAAGCTGTGGCTGCTGAACGTGGCCGACGGCAAGGAGCGCCAGATCACCGGCCTGCCGCAGCCGCTGTCGATCGCCGGCATGGCGTGGTCGCCGGACCAGCAGTACCTGGCCTTCAACCAGGTGCATGCGGCCAGCGGTGCCAATGAACTGTGGATTGTCGATATCGCCGCCGGGTCGGCGCGGCGCCTGCTGTCGGATCTGAACACCGTGCTGGGCGATGGCTACACCTGGCTGCCCGACAGCCGCGGCCTGGTGGTGACCCAGCAGCGCAAGGGCCAGGGCCCGGCCCCGGCGGCCGGTGGCGTGCCTGCTGGTCCGGCGATCCAGCAGACCGAGGCCGATGCGGGCGTCCGTGCGATCCGGACCTACCAGGACCTGCTCAAGAACGAGGCCGATGCGCGCCTGTTCGATTACTACGCCAGCGCGCAGCCGGTGCGCGTCACGCTCAACGGCGTCGGCCAGCGCCGCTGTCCTCCAGCGGTGTCTACCTGGACCTGGACGTGTCGCCGGACGGCCGCTTCCTGCTGGCCGAGCGCGTGCTGCGCCCGTACTCCTACCTGGTGCCGGCCGATGATTTCCCGCGCCGCATCGAAGTGCTGTCGGCCGTGGACGGTACCTTGCAACACACCGTCAGCACGCTGCCGCTGGTGGAAGGGCTGCCGACCGGCAACGACGCGGTGCCCACCGGCGTGCGCAGCATCAGCTGGCGCGCCGACGCACCGGCCACGCTGGTGTGGGCCGAAGCGCAGGACGGGGGCGACCCCAACCGCGCAGCCAAGGTGCGCGACGCGGTGCTGATGCAGGCCGCCCCGTTCGACACCCCGCCGATCACCCTGGCCCAGCTGGGCAGCCGCTATGCCGGCATCCAGTGGGGGCGTGGCGACCTCGCACTGCTCAACGAGTCGTGGTGGAAGAGCCGCGAAGTGAAGCAGTGGCGGATCGCCCCGGACCAGGCCGAGCAGGCGCCGCAACTGCTGTCGTCGCGGTCCTCGCAGGACCGCTACAACGATCCGGGCCGGCCGGGCCTGGTGCGCGACGTCAACGGGCGCGCGCGCCTGCAGATCACCGCCGATGGCCGCAGCATCTTCCTGTACGGCCAGGGCGCCTCGCCGGAAGGCGACCGCCCGTTCGTCGATCGCTTCGACCTGGACAGCAAGCAGGCCACGCGCCTGTTCCATTCGCAGGCGCCCGGATACGCCGCGCCGGTGGCCCTGCTCGACCAGGAGGGCACCTCGCTGCTGATCACCCGCGAGACGCCTGATGAGCCCACCAACGTGTACGTGCAGTCGCTGGCCGAAGCCAACGCCGCCCCGCGCGCGCTGACCCACTTCGCCCACCCGCTGCCGCAGCTGCGTGGGGTGAGCAAGGAGCAGATCCGCTACAAGCGCAACGACGGCGTCGACCTGACCGCCACGCTGATGCTGCCGCCGGGCTACAACCCGAAGAAGGACGGGCCGCTGCCGCTGCTGATGTGGGCCTACCCGGGCGAGTACAAGACCGCTGCCGCCGCCAGCCAGGTGACCGATTCGCCGTACCGCTTCAACGCGATCAGCTACTGGGGTCCGCAGGCCTTCCTGGCCAAGGGCTACGCGGTACTGGTGAGCCCGTCGATGCCGATCATCGGCGAGGGTGACAAGGAACCCAACGACACCTACCTGCCACAGCTGATCGCCAACGCCGAAGCGGCGGTGGACGAAGTGGTGCGGCGGGGCGTGACCGATCGCGACCACATCGCCATCGGCGGGCATTCCTACGGCGCGTTCATGACCGCCAACCTGCTCGCGCACACGCGCCTGTTCAAGGCCGGCATCGCCCGCAGCGGCGCGTACAACCGCACGCTGACCCCGTTCGGCTTCCAGGCCGAAGAGCGCAACTACTGGCAGGCCCAGGACGTGTACCAGAAGATGTCGCCGTTCAACTACGCCGACAAGATCAAGGACCCGATCCTCTTCATCCATGGCGTGGACGACAACAACTCCGGCACCTTCCCGATCCAGAGCGAGCGCATGTTCGCCGCGGTCAAGGGCCTGGGCGGAACGGCGCGGCTGGTGATGCTGCCCAACGAATCGCATGCGTACCGCGCACGCGAATCGATCATGACCATGCTGGCCGAAAGCGAGCGCTGGCTGGAGCAGACCGTCGGCCCGGGTACGCCGATCAAGAAGAAGCGCTGAAAAGCACCCGGTAGGTACCGGCCGCTGGCCGGCTCCTCGCGATGCAGGTGACCGGTAGTGCCGGCCGCTGGCCGGCTCCCCGCAATGCAGGTGACCCGTAGTGCCGGCCGCTGGCCGGCTCCTCGCAATGCAGGTGACCCGTAGTGCCGGCCGCTGGCCGGCTCCCCGCAATGCTGGACATCACGTGGAGCCGGCCAGCGGCCGGCACTACCAGATGTAACTATTTGCGCGACGCAGCATTGACCCGATTGTGGGTTAGGCTTGAGCGGATTCCGTTCCCGAGGCCAGTGCGTCGCAGATGAACGAGTACCGCAGCAGCATCGTCTTTGCCACTCCCGATATTCCCCTGCGCGACGACGTACGCCGACTTGGCGCACTGGTCGGCGACCTGCTTGCCGAGCAGGTGTCCACGCAGTTCTTCGATGACGTGGAACAGGTGCGCACGCGCGCCATCGCCCGCCGCGAAAGCGACGCCCCGCTGTCCGACCTCAACGATGCGCTGACCGGCCTGCCACCCGAGCGTGCCGAAGCGATGGTGCGTGCGTTCAGCACCTACTTCCAGGTGGTCAACATCGCCGAGCGCGTGCATCGCATCCGCCGTCGCCGCGACTACCAGCGCGCCGGCACCGCCGCGCCGCAGCCCGATGGCCTGCAGGATGCGCTGCTCAACCTCAAGGCGCAGGGCGTGACCCTGGCCGAGCTGGCCGAGTGGCTGCCACGCATCGACATCGAGCCGGTGTTCACCGCGCATCCGACCGAAGCGGTACGCCGCGCGCTGCTGGAAAAAGAGCAGCTGATGGTCGCCAGCCTGGTCGACAACCTCGACGGCCAACGCACCCCCGGTGAAGCCGCCGCCGACGCCGCGCGCTTCCGCATGGCGCTCACCGCCTCCTGGCAGACCACCGATTCCTCGCCGGTGCGCCCCACCGTGGACGACGAGCGCGAGCATGTCGGCTTCTATCTGGTGCAGGTGCTGTACCGGGTGATTCCGGTGCTGTACGAATCGCTGCAGCAGGCGCTGCTGGATACCTACGGCGAAGACCTGCCACTGCCGCGCCTGCTGCGCTTCGGCACGTGGGTGGGCGGGGACATGGACGGCAACCCCAACGTCGACGCCGGCACCATCCGGCATACCCTGGACGCGCAGCGCCAGGCGGTGCTGGGCCGTTACCAGAAAGACCTGCTGCAGCTGGCCAGCCTGCTCAGCCAGTCCACCGAGCGGATCGCGGTGAGTGACGCGCTGCAGGCGCGCGTGGCGCACTACGAACAGCTGCTACCCCAGGTGAAGTCACGGCCACGCCATGCCGACATGCCGTACCGCCTGCTCAACGACCGCATGCGCGCGCGCGTGCAGGCCACCCTGGACGACGCCGACGGCGCCTATGCGTCGCCGGAGGAACTCGAGCACGACATCCAGTTGATCCTGGACAGCCTGCACGCCAACAAGGGCGACCATGCCGGCGGCTTCGCGGTGCGTCGCCTGCTGTGGCGGGTGCGCACCTTCGGCTTCCACCTGGCGCGGCTGGACGTGCGCCAGGAGTCGAGCGTGCACGGCCGCGCACTGGCCAGCGTGCTGGATGGCCAGGACGTTTGGGACGCGGCCGATGCGGTCACCCGCGCGGCCCGGCTGGCGCCGTTCGCCAGCGGCGAGCAGGCGCTGCCGCCGAGTACCGAGGAGGGCGGTCAGCGCCTGGACGCGGTGTTCGCCGCGCTGGCCGATGCACGCCGCCGCCACGGTGCCGACGCGCTGGGCAGCTACATTATTTCGATGGCGCACGACCGCAGCGACGTGCTCGCCGTACTGGCCCTGGCCCGCCGGGGCGGGCTGGTCGACGACGCCGGCGCGGTGCCGCTGGATATCGCCCCGCTGTTCGAAACGGTGGACGACCTCAAGCGCGGCACCGACACCCTGCGCGACCTGCTGGCCGACCCGGTCTACCGCACCCATCTGGCCGCGCGCGGGGATGTGCAGATGGTGATGCTGGGCTATTCGGACAGTGGCAAGGACGGCGGCATCGCCGCCTCGCGCTGGGGCCTGCAGCGGGCCCAGGTGGAACTGCTGGAGGTGGCTGCCGAGAACGGCATCCGCCTGACGTTCTTCCATGGCCGCGGCGGCTCGATCAGCCGCGGGGGCGGCAAGACCACCCATGCGGTGGACGCCTCGCCACGCGGCAGCATCGACGGCCGCCTGCGCGTGACCGAGCAGGGCGAAGTGATCCACCGCAAGTACGGCATCCGCGCGCTGGCGCTGCGCTCGCTGGAGCAATCCACCGGCGCGGTGCTGCGTTCGAGCCTGCGCCCACGTGCAGCAGAACCGCGCGAGGAACAGTGGCGCCCGGTGATGGATCGGGTGGCGCAGAAAAGCGCCGAGGCCTACCGCGCCTTCGTGGGCCAGAAAGACTTCATGCAGTACTTCCGCCAGGCCACGCCGATCGACGTGATCGAGCGGATGACGCTGGGCTCGCGCCCGTCGCGGCGGTTGGGCGAGGATGCCGCGCTGTCCAACCTGCGCGCCATTCCGTGGGTGTTCGCCTGGAGCCAGGCGCGCGCAGTGATTCCCGGCTGGTATGGCGTGGGCAGCGGCCTGCAGGCCGCGATCGAGGCCGGCCACGCGGACACCCTGAAGGAGATGGCGCGTGACTGGCCGTTCTTCAGCACCTTCCTGGACGACATCGCGATGGTGCTGAGCAAGGGCGACATCACCATTGCCGAGCAGTTCTCGCAGTTGTCCGGACCGTTGCACGGCACGTTCTTCCCGCAGATCCAGCGCGAGCTGGACCTGACCGCCCAGCAGATCCTGGCGCTGACCGGGCAGGAAGAACTGCTGCAGCACGACCAGCGCCTGGCGTTGTCGATCCGCCTGCGCAACCCCTACATCGACCCGATCAGCGTGCTGCAGGTGGACCTGCTGCGCCGCTGGCGTGCCAGCGGCGGCGAGGACGACGATGTCCTGCGCGCGCTGGTGGCGTGCGTGAACGGCGTATCGCAGGGCGTGCAGAACACCGGGTGATGGCGGGCAATGCGTACCGACCAACGGTCGGTACCTACCGGGAAATCCATCGCCACGCACGCGCAATGCCCGACCCCGGTAGGCCATGACCGTTGGTCATGGCGCGCGATGCCCGGCAATGAAGGCGCCCCATACCGACCAACAGCCATTACCCGCGGTGGGTTATTCCGGCGACGGCGGGTTGGACGCCAGCAGCTCCAGATGGCGCTGCTCCATCTCTTCGCGCAGCTGCCGGCGGATCAGCGCGGCGGCGTGGCGGCGGCGTTCGTCGCTGGTCTCCAGCTGCAGCGGCGGCACCGCGGTGGGTTTGCCATCTTCGTCCACCGCGACCATCGTGAAGAAGCAGCTGTTGGCGTGGCGCACGCTGCGCTTGAGGATGTCCTCGGCCACCACCTTGACCCCGATCTCCATCGACGAGGTGCCGGTGTAGTTGACCGAGGCCAGGAAGGTGACCAGCTCGCCGACCGCGATCGGCTGGCGGAACATCACCTGGTCCACCGAGAGGGTGACCACGTAGCGGCCGGCATAACGGCTGGCGCAGGCATAGGCGACCTGGTCGAGCAGCCGCAGGATCGCGCCGCCGTGGACCTTGCCGGAGAAATTGGCCATCTCCGGCGACATCAACACCGTCATGGACAGCTGGTTGGATTTGAATTCGGACATGGCGGCAGTGTAGCGCCGGTTGCCCGCCCGGTAGAGCCGACCGTTGGTCGGCTGGGCGGGGTGCCCGAACGACGACGGGCCGCTTTCGCGGCCCGTCGTTTATTTCGATCATTGCCGCGCTGCGCGCGGCCAGCCGACCAACGGTCGGCTCTACCGATTGATTATTTCAACTTCGCATCCGCACGCAGGGCGGCGGCGCGATCGGTCTTCTCCCAGGAGAAGGCGGTCGCGTTGACGGTTTCGCCAGCAGCGTTGAGGTAGCTGAAGTCCTTCGGCTTGCGGCCGAAGTGACCGTAGGCGGCGGTCTGCTGGTACATCGGGTGGATCAGGTCCAGCATCTTGATGATGCCGTACGGGCGCAGGTCGAAGTGCTTGCGGATCAGCTTTTCGATCTTGTCATCGCTGATCTTGCCGGTGCCGAAGGTGGTGACCGAGATCGAGGTCGGCTCGGCCACGCCGATGGCGTAGGAGACCTGCACTTCGCAACGGTCGGCCAGGCCGGCCGCCACCACGTTCTTGGCGACGTAGCGGGCAGCGTAAGCGGCCGAACGGTCGACCTTGGACGGATCCTTGCCCGAGAACGCACCACCACCGTGACGGGCCCAGCCGCCGTAGGTGTCCACGATGATCTTGCGGCCGGTCAGGCCGCAGTCGCCCACCGGGCCACCGATCTCGAACTTGCCGGTCGGGTTGATGTGGAACTTGGTGCCCTTGTGCAGCCACTTGGCCGGCAGCACCGGCTTGATGATCTCTTCGCGGACGGCCTCGATGAGGTCCTTCTGCTTCACGCCCGGGGCGTGCTGGGTGGACAGAACGACCGCGTCGATGGCCGAGACCACGCCGTTTTCATAGCGCAGGGTGACCTGGCTCTTGGCATCCGGGCGCAGCCAGGACAGCGGCGAGTTCTTCTTCTTGCGGATCTTGGCCTGCTGCTCGACCAGACGGTGCGACAGGTGGATCGCGGCCGGCATGTAGCTGTCGGTCTCGTTGGTGGCGTAGCCGAACATCAGGCCCTGGTCGCCAGCGCCCATTTCTTCGGGCTTCTTGCGGTCAACGCCCTGGGCGATGTGCGGGGACTGCTTGCCGATCAGGTTCAGCACGCCGCAGGTCGCGCCGTCGAAGCCGACGTCGGAGCTGTCGTAGCCGATGTCCAGGATCACCTTGCGGGTCAGGGCTTCCAGGTCGATCCAGGCGCTGGTGGTGATTTCACCGGCCACGATCGCAACGCCGGTCTTGACCATGGTCTCGCAGGCCACGCGGGCGCGCTGGTCCTGGGCAAGGATCGCGTCCAGCACCGCATCGGAGATCTGGTCGGCAATCTTGTCCGGATGGCCTTCGGAGACCGATTCGGAGGTGAACAGGTAGCTGGACATCAGGCGTAATATCCTTTGATTCGGATGGAAAGATGGGCGCGAATGATACACGGCAAGTCGCGCCGTTGCATTGTGCGCCACGGGGAGTTGCCGGTGGTTAAGCCCGCGTGCCCGGCGCAGGGGCCGTCAACACGCGATTGGGCCCCAGCGTCGCGGCCCAGTGTTCCACCAGCGTGACAGCCACGAAGCCGCCACGCCGACCTTCACACCCTATACCATCGGCCGATGGACTCCCTAAGCCAGATCGTACTGGGCGGCGCCGTTGCCGCCGTCATCGCCCCCGCCGGCCACCGCCGCGCCGCCCTGCTGGCCGGTGCTGCGCTGGGCACGCTGCCGGACCTGGATTCCCTGCTGCTGGCCTTCACCGCCGCCGACCCGGTGGCGCTGATGACCGAACATCGGAGTTATAGCCATTCGCTGCTGGTGCTGCCTTGGGTGGCCGCGCTGATCTGGTGGCTGTTCAAGCGCTTCGGCCATGGCCGGGTCGCGCAGGCACCGGGGCGCTGGTTCTGGGCGATTCTGCTGGCGCTGGTGACCCACCCGCTGCTGGACGCCTTCACCGTGTACGGCACCCAGCTGTGGTGGCCGTTCACCCCGGCGCCGACCATGTGGTCCAGCGTCTTCATCATCGACCCGCTGTACACCGTGTGGCTGCTGATCGGCTGCGCGGTGGCCTGGTTCGCCCGCGCCCGCCCGGTGGCGCAGAAGGCGCTGGTGGCCGGGCTGGTGCTCAGCTGCGGCTACCTGGGCTGGTCGCTGCTCGCCAAGCACAGCGTCGAGCGCCAGGCCGACCGCGCGCTGGCGGCGATGGGGCTGGGCGATGCGCCCCGCTTCTCGGTGCGCCACCCCGTTCAACACGCTGCTCTGGCAGGTGGTGGCGATGACCCCCAGCGGCTACGTCATCGGCGAGCGCTCGCTGGTGGCCGACAAGGGCCCGATGCATTTCCAGGGCTATCCCTCCAACGTGCAGGCGCTGCGCCAGGCCGAGGCGGCGGGCATTCCGGCGGTGCAGCGGCTGCAGTGGTTCAACCGCGGCTTCATGCGCGCCCAGGTGGTGGACGGCCGGTTGCTGCTCAGCGACCTGCGCATGGGCCTGGAGCCGGATTACACCTTCACTTTCGCGGTGGCGCGTGCGCAGGGCGGGCAGTGGACCGCCATCGTGCCCGAGCAGCTGCGCCCGGCCTACGAAGGCGAACAGGGCAGGGCGAGGGTGAAGCAGCGGTTCGCGCAGATGTGGGCGCGGATCTGGCAGGCGCCGCATGGCCAGGCGGCGGCCGCCGACAGCGCAGCGGCCAACACCGTGCGCTGATCCGGCGGCGGCCCGCGCGTTAGCGCGGTCGGGCCGCCGGCGGCGCTGCGCGGTTGACCTGGATGGACCGGTGCAGGACCTGGCGCGGCACGTTGGCGATGTCGAAACCGGTGAAGGCCAGCAGGAACTGGAGCCCGGAAATCAGGGCCACCATGACGATCATGATGGTGCCTACCGGGGTGGTGACATCGGCGGATGCCGACGCGATCCAGTGGTACAGGCCGAAGATGCTGCCGAACGCGAGCAGGCCAAGGCCGGCAATCAGCTCCAGTGATGCGATGGACAGGTCGCGCAGGAAGTAGTTGTAGCCGATGCGCTTGAGCGTATTGCGCACATGCTTGAAGGCAAATTCCCCGAGGATGCGGCTCACGCGCAGGTTGCTGGTCTCATCGGCGTAGCGCGCGTCCATGGCGACGTCCTGGACGACGGCGCGGATGGTGTTGAGCCGGAACAGCATGTCAGTCTCGAAGAAGTAGCGGTCGCTGACCGCATCCAGGCGCAGATGGCTGGCCACGCGGGCATGGATGGCGGTGTAGCCGTTGGTGGGGTCGAACACCTGCCAGTAGCCGGACGAGGCCTTGGTCATGAACGACAGCATCAGGTTGCCCACCCGCCGCAGCAGGGGCATGCGCCGGATATGGCTGAGGTTCCAGAAACGGTTGCCCTTGGTGTAGTCGGCCGTGCCGTCGGCAATGGGTGCCACGAAGTCCATCAGCAGCGCCGGATCCATCTGGCCGTCGCCGTCGACCTTGACCAGAATGTCCATTCCGTCGGCGATGGCGGCCCGGTAGCCGGTCTTGATCGCCCCGCCGACACCGCGGTTGTGCGGATGGAACAGCACGGTGACGCGCGGGTCGGTGGAAGTGGCCTGGATCAACGCGCCACTGCCATCGGGGCAGGCATCGTCCACGCAGTAGATGGCGGCCACGGCGTCGTCGATTGCCGCCAGCACGTCCATGACATGGCGGGTGACCTTGTAGCAGGGGATGACGACAGCGATCTTCACGGCGCATCCCCGACCGGCAACGGCGCCGGCGCGCAGTCGGCCGGCACCTTCTGGGTGCAGGGTTCGGCCAGCATCGCCGCGGCGGGCACTTCCACCAGATCGGCATACATCGACCGGGGCTCGACCACATCACTGACCATCACATGGTGGTAGCGGTTGAACGTGGTGTTGAAGGCCTCTTCGGACATCGACGGGAAGCGTTGGCGGAAGTAGGCCAGCTGCGGGAAGTACAGGGTGTGGTTGACCGCCGGGATGCCGATGCCGGAGAACATGGCCCCGTACCGCCCTTCCACGACCAGCGAACCGTCCGGTGCCAGCTGCCCACCGCGGGCCTGCATGGACTCGAGCACGGCGTCGCGGTCCATGGCGAAGATCGGCTGTGCCGACTGCACCGGGTTGAACAGGCCGTTGATCAGCACGTTGCACAGCATGGCGACCGCCAGCACCAGCGCCGCCGGGTGCGCGGCCAGCCGCGGCCGCCGTGCGGCCAGGGCCAGCACGCCCACGCACAGCAGCGGCCAGGCATCGGCGGTGGTGTGCAGCCGGCTGAAGCTGCCTTCTCCGAACGCAAGCTTGGCCAGGCTACCGATCACCAGCAGTGCGGCCAGCAGCAGCAGGCGGCCGCGGCTCAGGCGCGTGCCGCCCTGCACCAGCACGATTGCACAGCCGATGTTCAAGAGCAGGCCAAACGCCAGCACGGCGCGGCTGGGCGGCACCATGTACAGCCCGGTCAGCTTGCCCACGGCCAGCGGCACCGGCAGGAAGACCCAGCAGGCGATCAGCAGCGTGCCACCGACCAGCATTGCCACCGACAGGCGGTTGGCGCGGGCCCAGCGCACCACCTTGGTCCAGTCGGCCAGCACCGCGGTGAACAGTGGCAACAGGCTGCCGAGCACGGCGATTTCGCAGGCGTTGGAATAGTTGAAGGCCGGCAGCGGATAGAAGCCGCGGGTCATCAGGTTGGGGAAGAGGTGGGCCATCAGCGTGATCCAGCTGACGCCACCGCCCGCACTTTCGCGATGCCCGGGGTAAACCGTGTTGCGGATCACCTCGATTGCGTCGTGGAAGTAGCCGACGAACACCGCAAGGGCCAGTGCACCGGCCAGCGCGGCATCGAACAGGCGCGGCAGCGTCAGTGCATCGCGGCGGAATGCCAGCACCAGCACGGCCATGGTCAGCAGGGCAGAAATGATGAAGGGCGGGTAGGCGATGGCCAGCAGCCACACCACCAGCGCGTAGGCGCTGGCCAGGATACGCAGCCAGCGGGTGTCGATGCGCAGCCAGGCCACGGCCGCCCACGGTGCAAGCGCGAAGGCGCCGGCGTTGCTGGTCCACCAGACCTGCACATAGGGCGAGAAATACAGCGTGAGCGCGATCAGCACCGCGGCCAGCGGCGGCAGCCGCAGCTGGCGCAGGAACAGGGCCCAGCCGCACAGGAAGGCCATCGACATGAACATGAAGAAGAAGGAATAGGCGTTGGCCGGCGGCAGCACGAAGAAGGCCCAGTGGTAGGGCTTGAACGGCAGCCCCCAGTCCAGCAGCGGCAACGCCTGGAACGAGCGCAGGGTCTCGTGGTACGGCGAAAACGCGTTGGTCGGGCCGAAGTCGTTGGCCACGGCGATCTGCACGTAGGGTGTGTAGACCATCCATTCGTCCATGCGGATGCCGCGCGCCCTGCCCAGCAGAGGTTCGATCGGTGCCAGCCCCAGGTACTCGCTGGCCATCGCGTAGGACGAGGGCGTCAGGGCAAAGACCACATAGAGCACGCACAGCACCGCGATGACCGCCATGCAGATACGCGCCTGGCGCGGATCGAGCCCGCTCAACAGGCCGGTGTCATGGGCGGGCTGTGGCAGCCGGACATTTCCGGCCAACGTGCGTTCTTTCATGTGGCTTCCCTTCGGGCGCAGAACTCGGTGCACCACGACTGCAGTGGCAGCACGGCGAGGATCTGGCGCGCGCCTTTCCTGGGCACCAACCTGAGGCCGATTCTAACCGGTTGGCTCAAACAGATAGCAGAAGGGAACCACGTAGCGGTGGGTCAGTAAACGGTGGCGCGTGCCTGCACGAACGAGAAGAAGAACACCGCGTTGGGGTCGTTCTGGACCAGGCTGAATTCCCGACGCATGCCGTCCACGGTGTCGCGATCGACCAGCCCGGCCTCCAGCAGCGGGTCGGCCGCCGACAGCAGCAGCTGTTCCCAGAACGCGATCATGGTCTTGCGCCGCGCCGGCTCGCGGTTGTCCAGGTGGATGGTCTTGATCTCGGTGTGCACGTCGCGGAAGCCGCCGGCCAGCAGCAGGTTGCCGAGCTTGGCGCCGACGAACGGGTCGCCCCCGTGGTCGTACTGGAAATCATTGAACGCCATCCAGTAGCGCCAGATGTGCGGCGAGTACGGGTCGAGCAGGAACGAGGCGTTCATCACTTCGGTGATGTACACCGGCGAGCCGGGGGCGAGCACGCGGCGCACTTCGCTGAGCACGCGCGCCGGTGACGGCACATGTTCCAGCACCCAGCACAGGAACGCCGAATCGAACTGGCGCGGGCCGAACGGCAGGTCGCCGGCATCGGCCTGCTGCAGGGTGTACCGCTCGCTGCACCACGGGGTCTTTTCCAGGTTGGCGCGTGCGGTGTCCAGCTGCGCCTGGCTCAGGTCCACCCCGGTGACGTGCAGCTCGGGGAAACGGCGCAGCAGGATCTCGGTCTGCGCGCCGACGCCGCTGCCCACTTCCAGCAGCCGCTGGGCGTTGCTGTAGTCGATGCCGCTGAAGATGCTCGATTCGAACAGACGGGCCTGGGTGACCAGGCGGTGCTGCTCGGTATCGGAGAAACCGTGCAGGTAGGTGGGGGCGGTGATCGGCGGGGTCATGGGAGCAGGGTCACGTAGCGTCGAGCGTGGCTCGGCGGATCAAAGGGCAACGGCAACGTGCGCGTCGGTAGTGGCGTGGGCAAGCGGCAGGCCGGCGGCGAGCGCGTTGAAGTAGTCGGTGGTCAGCGCGATCTGGCTGGCCGCGTCGTCAGCGCGGTTGACCACCGCGCGGAAGGCGGCATTCTCCGGCCGGTCCTTGGCGTACCAGCCCAGGTGCTTGCGCGCGATGCGCACGCCCTGCGGCTCGCCGTAGAAGTCGTGCAGCGCGTGCAGGTGGCCCAGCAGGATGTCGCGCACCTCGTCCAGCGAGGGCGGGGCGAGCAGTTCACCGGTGGCCAGGTAATGCGCCACTTCGCGGAAGATCCAGGGCCGGCCCTGCGCGGCGCGGCCGATCATCACCGCATCCACGCCGGTCACGGCGAGCACGTGGGCCGCCTTCTGCGGCGAATCGATATCGCCGTTGGCCAGCACCGGAATGCGCAGCGCGGCCTTGATCGCGGCGATGGTTTCGTACTCGGCCTGGCCGGTGTAGTGCTGGTCGCGCGTGCGCCCATGCACCGCCAGCGCGGCAATGCCGCTGTCTTCGGCGATATGCGCGATGCGCGGGCCGTTGCGGTGGTCGCAATCCCACCCGGTGCGGATCTTCAGCGTCACCGGCACGTCCACCGCCTGCACCACGGCGGAGAGGATGCGGGCCACCAGGTCCTCATCGCGCATCAGCGCCGACCCGGCCCACGCGTTGCAGACCTTCTTGGCCGGGCAGCCCATGTTGATGTCGATGATCTGCGCGCCGTGGTCCACGTTGTAGCGCGCCGCTTCGGCCAGCTGCTGCGGCTCGGTGCCGGCGATCTGCACGCTGATCGGGTCCGGCTCGCCGGCATGGTCCATGCGGTGGAGCGACTTGCGGGTGGTCCAGAAGCGCGGGTCGGAGATGGTCATCTCCGAGGCGGCCAAGCCCGCGCCCAGCCGTTTGCACAGCAGGCGGAAGGGCTTGTCGGTGACACCGGCCATCGGCGCCAGCACCACGTTGGGCTGGATGTTGTAGGGGCCAATCTGCATGCGCGCATTGTAGAACGCCCCGGCCGTGCCGGCCGCGCGCGGGGACTGCCTGTTCAGGCCGATCCGGAAGGGCCTGATGCGCTCCGGTCATGAGCATATGCTTGACCCTTGGTTCCTCCGCCCCCAGTGGACGGGGATGCTGGGGAGTTGGGTGCTGCGACGCCGGCGGTGGTCAAGGCGCCGGACCACACGCATAGGCCAACACGGCCAGATGCCGCTGTGGGTCGAGCCCGAGCAGGGCCAGCACCGCGGCATCCTCGAAGGAGCCGATCGCGCAGCCGGCGGCGTTCATCGCGGCCACTTGCTGCCCGAGCGCGCCCAACCAGACCCCGGCCTCGATCAACACGAAGCGGCCACCGCGCTCGCCGTACTTGGTCAGCGTGCCGGCCGGCTCGGCGATCAGGAACAGCACGGCCGCCGGCCGCTCCGACCAGTCCACGCCGAGCAACCTGGCCAGCGCTGGCCACGCGGGGCAGGGCGCCACCGGCACCAGCGCATGCTGCAGCGGGTCGTACCAGCAGATGCCCTGGTCTGCGGCGATCGCATCGTCGGCGCCGTACAGCGCGGCATAGGCCTGGATCGGATACTTGGCCCCACCGGACGGCAGGCGCCGGGTGTCACTGTCGCCGGGTCGGGCCCGCAGCGGGGCGAGCACGCGGCCCAGCTCCTGCGCGCCCCAGCGTGCGTCACCGAAGCGGCGGCCACTGTGGCGCTGCGCCAGGGCGTCACCGGGATGCACCGGGTCCGGCAGGGCGATGCCGGCGGCCGCATGCATCGGGCGGGGTGGCGACCAGGGGCGTGCGGCATCTTCGGCGATGCGCGTGCGCATCACCTCGGCGCGCGCTGGATTGAGTTCGCCGTTGTGCCAGAACAGATGGAACAGCGGGGCATCGTGCCAGGGGGAGGGCGGTGACGGCATGCGGACCTCGTGCATCAGCCCAATGGATGCGGGAAGGGAGTGGGAAACGCGCCACTGTGCGGCACGCCGGGGTACCGCCAGGCCACGTCCTGGCACCGGCCGCCGAGGAACGGTGCGCGTTCGTCGGCATGCAGACCACTGAGCTGCGGCGACAGCACCCGCATCACCCGCAGTCCGGCCGCCGCCACATCGGTCGTGGTCAACTCGCGGTAGTACAGCGCGATGCCGGCACTGCCGAGCCGACGCCGCAGCATGTCCAGCTCGGCAATCGCGCGCGGCGCGGCGGGGCGGACCGCCGCGCCCGGCGGGGGCAGCTTCAAGGTGCTGTCGTCCGCCGCCCGCAGCAGCGGCACCTGTGGCCACAGCGCCGGGCGCAGGGTGTAGAAGGCGGCATGTTCGTCGAAGCTGCGCAGCGCGGCGGGTTCACGCGGCAGCCGGGCGCTTTCGCGGCCACACAGATGCGCGGCAAAGGTCAGTGCCTGCTGCCATTCCAGCAGTGCTTTTTGCAGTGCCTCGCCCGGATCGGCGCGGCAGGCGATGCCGAGGACGTAGCGGGGGCGGCCGTTGAACGGGATGCCGCCGGCGACCGCGATCACCGGGTGCGGGTTCCAGTGCTGGGTCAGGTCGAACGCCTGCAGTTCACCGCCGCGCGCGTCCACATGGGCGTGCCAGTGCGCCGGCAGCGCGATGCGCCGGCCGGCCACGCCATTGAGCCAGGTCACCGCAAGCGCATCGCGTTCCAGCAGCTCCTGGGCCGCGCGCAGCAACGCCAGCCACGCGCCATCGTGACCATCACGCCAGGCCGCCAGCCCACTGGACGTCGACGGCACGCGCGCCACACCACTGCGCGGCCCGAGGCCCACCAGTTCCTGCGGCACCCAGGCCTCGCGGTTGTCATCCAGCGCATGCACCGCCGCGAATAGATCGCCGTCGTGTTCGGGCATCGGCCACGGGAAGCCGGGGGTCGCACGTTGGCGTGCCGAGAACAAGGCGAAGGCCGATTCGTCCAGGCGTTGCGCGGGCGTCAGCGCATCCCGGCGGCGCACCTCGAATCCCGCCTGCGCCGCGGCCAGCCGCTCCAGTGCCTCGGCGATTGCGCCGTCAGCGGCCGCATCGGCATCCAGTGCGACCGCGCCTGACACGCCCTGCCAGGGATTGGCCGGGTCGGCCGGGGTGGCCGCATTGTGCACGCGCCGACCCTCGAACAGCGGGCCGGTCCAATCGCAGGCGCTGGCGTCGATGGCCTGCGCCGGCCGCACCAGACCGCAGCGCGCACGCGCCGCGCCATGCAGCAGGTACGAAGACAGCGTGGGCGTTCCGGGCTCCGCCGCATCGACGGCGGAGCGGCTCATTTCATCACGCTCAGCCAGAGCATCATCTCGAGCGCGCCGACCGCGAACAGGCCCAGCAGCAGGGCGATGCCGATGCCGATGCCGCGCCCGAACGACCGCCCCGAGCGTTCGTAGACGAAGGCGTACAGGCCGACATACAGCCCGACGGCGACGAACAGGCCGAAGATCGGGTTGGCGGTGCCCATGAAAATGCCGCCGCCGACGGCTGCCAGCGGCAAGGCGAACAGCCCCAGCAGTATCCGCCCCGTGCGGCTCATCCCGACCACCGGCGCGGCCGATGTGGCGGGCGCGGCCAGGTCCGGATCCGGCGTGATGGCCGGTTCCTGCAGCGAGGCCGGTGGCGGGGTGTGGAGGTCGGTGTCCGTTGCGACGGTATCGACCGTGGCGCGTGCTTCGCTGCCAGCGACCGCGGGCGCGATCGGTTCCAACCCGCCGAGCACCACCGCCGACAACACCGAGGTGCCGAGCAGGGTCACGATGCAGGAACTGCAGGTGGTCGAGGTCGAGCCCCCACCTGCGGCGGCAAGGTCCTGGCGCGAGGCACTGGCATCGAACTGGGTCGGCAGGCGATACATACGGTCACTCCATTGACCGAGGCGGAAACGCCCGGCGCGTAAGCCACATTATCACGGGCGCTGGAGGTCCCAGGGCAAGGACAGCGGCGCCGCCATTGCGGCCTCGCCGCCCTGGCAGGCGGGGCACCACGGCAGCCGCAGCACCCGGTCGCGCTCGCCGTGCAGGCGATGCAGGTCGAGCCAGACGCTGCGTTCGAGATAGCCCAGCAACAGGGCGGGCTGATCCAGCAGCGGCGCGACCAGCGCCGCGATGCGCGCCGGCTGCGCTGCGACCGCCGGCATCGCCGGCACGACGGCTTCGCCCCAGCGGCGCAGCACGCGGTTGCCCAGGCAATACACGCAGGCGGTCTGGCCGGGCACCACATAGGGACCGAGCGCGAGTGTGTGGTGATAACTGATGTCCACCAGCAGATGCGGTTGTGCCGGCATCTGCGCGCGGTAGCGGGCCAAGGCCTGTTCCCAGCCGAGCCCGTGCCGGACCAGCACCCGCAGGTCGGCCTCGGCGGGCGCATCGATGCGCTGCAGATCCGCGCTGGCATGCTGGTCGAAGGCGTCGGCCAACCCGGGCAGGGGCGTGCCGAGCCAATCGAGTGCATAGCGCTGCACCCTGCGCGCGGCCGCCACCGGCACCAGCACACCCAGGCGCATCAACTGGCGGATCGCCGGGCCGCAGTCAGCGTCGTCCTGCACTGCCGCCAGGGTGTCGTTTTCCCAGTGGCCAAGGATCCGTTCGACGACGGTGGGCGTATCGGCCTCATCCACCACGTACACCTCATCGGCGCCACCGGAGACCAGCAGCAGCTGGCGCTGCGCATGGGTCTGCGAAAACAGGGCCCAGGCCGGATTGCGCGTCCAGCGCGGTGCGTCCGCGTGCGGGCCTGCGTGTTCCTGACTGCCTGCTGCTGCCACTGCGTACAGTCCCTGTATCGGCGAAAGCGCAAGAATAGCGGCAAACAGGCAGGCCACGTTCTGCTACGGTGCGCGCGTGCCCCTACCGCCTGTTGCCACCGCTCCGGTCCCCCAGCCGCCCTGGCGCGAGGCGATGCTGTGGATGCTGCTGCTCGGCGCGATGTTCATCCATGGCTACAGCTGGACCAACCAATGGGCCGCCAGCCAGTCCCATACCTACAGCCTGCACGGGCGCTGGGATGATGCGATCCCGTTCTGGGCGTGGACGATCTGGCCCTACCTGGCGCTGAATCTGCTGTACCCGCTGACGTTCTTCATCTTCCCGACCCGATCGGCCCTGCGCCGCCATGCGCTGGCCATCGCCCTGGTGCAGGCCGCCTGCATGCTCGCGTTCGTGTGCTGGCCGACCGGCAATGTCCGTGTAGTGCCACAGCCGGATGGCGCGAGCGGGCTGTTGTTCGCACAACTCCGGGCCTTCGAAGCGCCGTTCAACATGGCGCCGTCGCTGCATGCGGCGGTTGGGGTGCTGGTATGGCAGGCATGGCGGCGCTGGTTGCAGGCCGACGCGGCGCCCCTGCGTTGGCTGTGGCACGGCGCCTGTGGCCTGATCCTGGTGTCGACCGTGACCACCTGGCAGCACGATCTGCTGGACGTACTTGCCGGATTGGTGCTTGGGGCGCTGGCGCTGTGGATCACGCGGGCCCCAGTTTTGCGGTAGGCATCGTGCATTCACCGCTCCACGATGAGTACCTGCCGCCTCTCGCGTATGGCCGTGTGTGCAGGCGCCGTTTGGTTCGGCGGGCGTCTCCGATCAGGCCGGTCGCGAGCGTGAGGGCCCCGTAGCCGCCGGTAGGCCCCTGGTGCAAATGTCCCCCGGCCGCGGGGCGGCCTCCTCCTTTATTTTGCCCAGGAGCCTACCGGCGGCTACGGGGCTCGGCTTGCGGTGCAAGCGAGAAGCCGTGCTCTTTTGGTGGCCGTTGGCGGGTCGGTCGCTGGGCCCCGATGCCCTTGGAGGCGAAATAAAGGAGGAGGGGGCGGCCGCAGGCCGACGCCGGGGGACATTCGCCGGAAAGGGCATCGGGGCCCAGCGACCGACCCACCAACAACCGCGCCTGCAAAGGGTCAACGCAGGCTTAAAAAAAAGGCCAGCGCGAACGCTGGCCTTGGTATTACGCAACCGTGACGCTTACTTGCTTTCGACATCACCCGGGGTGAAGTGCGGCATCGCCACGGCGGCGCCTTCCTTCTCGGTGGAGCGGCCGGCGAACTGGTTGGCAAAACGCACGTGGCGGATGAAGGCCGCGTCCGGGTCCTGCGCGATCGAGGCGCACAGGGCGCCGTTGAAGGCATCGCCGGCACCGGTGGTGTCCAGTACCTGCACCTGCTCGGCGCCCACCCGGTAGTACGGCTGGGTATCGCCGCGCGGATTGTCTTCGGCGTGGGACACGAACACGCCCACCGAACCCAGCGTCACCACCACGGTGCCGGTGCCGGTGAGCTTGCGGCACAGCGCATGCAGGCTGGCACCGTCGAGCGCGGCCACGTCGTTGGCATCCACACGCTCGCCCACGTGGCGGCCGAGCAGGGCGGCGAACTCGGTCTCGTTGGGGGTCAGCACGTCGGCCAGCTTGAGCAGGCCGATGCTGGACGGGGCGTCGGCCGGGGCCGCGTTGAGCACGGTGGTGACACCGGCCTCACGGGCCAGCGCCAGCGCCGCTTCAATGGTTTCCACCGGCGATTCCAGCTGGGCCAGCACCACCTTGGCGCCGCCCAGCAGCTCGCGCTGGGCCTGCACGAAGTCCACGCTCAGCGCGGCATTGGCGCCCGGGCCGATCACGATGGTGTTGCGGCCGCGGGCATCCACGTAGATGCCACCGGTGCCGGTGGGCTCGGTGCTGGCCTCGGCGGTCAGCGCGAAGCCGTCCTGCGCGGCCAGGCCACGTGCCATCGCACCGCCGGCATCGTCGCCCAGCGCGCACAGGAAGGTGGTGGCGGCGCCAGCGCGGCACGCGGCCACGGCCTGGTTGAAGCCCTTGCCGCCGGGGCCGGTGCTGTAGCGCCCGGCGATGGTCGCGCCCGGAGCCGGGAGCGACTCGCAACGCCAGACATGATCCACGTTGAAGGAACCGACGACGACGACATTGCTACTCATAAAGACTGTTTCTCAAAGAACGGATATCAGCTGAAATGCGTCAGCACGCCGGCAATGGTCGCCGTCATGAAGGTGGCGATGGTGCCGCCCAGCACCGCACGCAGGCCGAACTTGGCCAGGTCGTGGCGGCGTTCCGGGGCCAGCCCACCAATACCACCGATCTGGATGGCGATGGAGCTGAAGTTGGCAAAACCGCACAGCGCGTAGGTGGCGATCAGGCGGCCTTCGGACGACAGGCTCATGCCCGGCACCTGGCCGTTGACGATCTTGGACAGCTCCGAGTACGCCACGAACTCATTGATGACCACCTTCTGGCCGATCAGCGAGCCTACCGTGGTGGCATCGGCCCAGGGCGTACCGATGACCCAGGCGATCGGGGCCAGCACATAGCCGAAGATGGTCGACAGGTCGGTCGGACGGCCGATCATGGCCTGCAGGCCGCTGATCTCGCCCAGCCAGGTCAGCGGGGCGTTGAGCAGGGCGATCAGGGCGATGAAGGCCAGCAGCATCGCACCGATGTTCAGCGCCAGCTTGAGGCCGTCGCCGGCACCGGCCGCAGCGGCGTCGATGATGTTGCTGGAGGTCTTCTCCACTTCCATCTTGACCGTGCCGCGGGTCAGCGGGGTGCCGGTTTCGGGCACCAGCAGCTTGGCCACCACCAGGGTTGCCGGGGCCGCCATGATGCTGGCCGCCAGCAGGTGCTTGGCGTAGAAGGCCTGCTGCACCGGATCGTTGCCGCCCAGCATGCCCACGTAGGCCGCCAGCACGCCGCCGGCGATGTGCGCCATGCCGCCGATCATCATCGTGATCAGTTCGGACTGGGTCATCTTGGCGATGTACGGGCGCACCGTCAGCGGCGCCTCGGTCTGGCCGATGAAGACGCTGGCGCAGACGCTGGTGGTTTCGGCACCGGACACGCGCATGATCTTGGTGATGGCCCAGGCCATGCCGCGCACGATCGCCTGCATCACGTTGAGGTGGTACATGACCCCCATCAGCGCCGAGAAGAAGATGATCGTCGGCAGCACCTGGAAGGCGAAGATGAAACCGAACTGCTCGGTATTCATCAGGCTGCCGAAGATGAACTTGGAGCCTTCGTTGACGAAGCTCAGGATCTTGACGAAGCCCTTGCCCAGCGCATCGAACACGTCGCGGCCACCGGGCACCAGCAGCACCACCGCCGCAAAGGCGATCTGCAGCGCGATGCCGGTTACCACCAGACGCCAGTCCACAGCGCGCTTGTTGTTCGAGAACAGCCACGCGATGCCGATCAGCACCGCCAACCCGAACAGGCCGAAGCCAATCCTGCCCAAACCTTCGACCATGAGACTTCCCTTGGGGGTGCCGCGAAAAACGGGAAGCCTATAGCGGTGGCAGGGGCGGGGCAAGGAAAAGCGGCGTCTGCGGGTCGATCGGCCGTGATCGGGCAAGCATCGGCAAGGGTTTGCGGGCGGCGGGCGGCTACACTGGCCGGCACCGTTCCGGCCCGGTTGCGGGCCTGCAGCAGAGGACAATCCCATGCAATACCGACGTCTTGGATCCACCGGCCTGAAGGTGTCGGCCCTGTCCTTCGGGGCCTGGGTCACCTTTGGCGACCAGATCGGCCGCGACGAGGCCCGCAATCTGGTCGCCAGCGCCTGGGACCACGGCATCACCTTCTTCGACAATGCCGAGGGCTATGCGCGCGGCCGGGCCGAACAGGTGATGGGCGATGTGATCGCCGACCTGCGCCTGCCGCGCGACGGCTTCTGCGTGTCCAGCAAGGTGTTCTTCGGCGCCGTGGACGACCCGCGCCCGACCCAGCACGGGCTGTCGCGCAAGCACGTGACCGACGCCTGCCACGCCGCGCTCAAGCGGCTGCGGGTGGACTACCTGGACCTGTATTACTGCCACCGCCCGGACCCGGACACCCCCATTGCCGAGACCGTGCTGGCCATGGACACCCTGATCCGCCAGGGCAAGGTGCTGTACTGGGGCACCTCGGAGTGGTCGGCGGCCCAGCTGCAGGAGGCCGTGGCCGTGGCGCGCGCGCAGCACCTGCACCTGCCTTCGATGGAGCAGCCGCAGTACAACCTGCTGCACCGCGAGCGCGTGGAACAGGAGTACGCCCCGCTGTACGCCGACCCGGGCCTGGGCACCACGATCTGGTCGCCGCTGGCCTCGGGCCTGCTGACCGGCAAGTACAACGACGGCGTGGACGCGCAGTCGCGGCTGGGCCAGGAACAGATGGGCTGGCTCAAGGACATGGTGCTGGACCCGGCCGGCAACCGGCTGGACAAGGTCCGCCGCTACACCGCGCTGGCCGCCGGCCTGGGCCTGTCGCCGGCGCAGCTGGCCATCGCCTGGTGCCTGCGCAACCCGAATGTCTCCAGCGTGATCCTCGGCGCCAGCCGGGTCAGCCAGCTGGAAGAGAACCTGGGCGCGCTGGACCTGCTGGCGCAGGTGGACGAGGCCACCTGGCAGCAGGTAGAGGCGATCTTCGCCTGACGCGCGTCCCGGCGCGCCCCGCGTAGAGCCGGGCTCTGCCCGGCTGAAACCAGCCCCCGTAGAGCCGGGCTCTGCCCGGCTTGCATCAGGATCCCCGTAGAGCCGGGCTCTGCCCGGCTGGATGGGCCGAGCAACCCGGACATCCCGGTGGCCCAGCCGAGCAACGCTCGGCTCTACCGACGGTCCGTGCGCACCTTTCGATTGATACGATCAATCGAAAAGAGAAAATCAATCATCAATGCCATCAATCAAAGTGAGAATGGTTGTTGATTGTCAACTGAGAATCATTATCATTTGACTCGCCCCTCGCACGAGTCCAGACGAATGAACACTCAAGCTGCTGTACTGCTGCGCCCCGAAACGCTGACCCTCCGCGACCGTCCGGTGCGCGTGGTCCCGCCCGAAGAAGTGATCGACAGCGAAGCCCTGCTCAAGGGACGCCGCGAAATCCTGATCCAGCACGGCGACCGCTTCTACCGCCTGCGCCATACCAGCAACGACAAGCTGATCCTGACCAAATAGAGCCGGGTAGAGCCGACCGTTGGTCGGCTGTCTACCGCCAGGCAGCCCAGCTGCACCGCTACCCGCCCGCGCATGGCCCATCGGGTCCGCACCTCCCCCCGGACCCGGCGGGCACGCGTGCACCACCGCTCTCTCCCCCTCGATTCTTCGTCAGCGGCTTGGGTCGCTGGCGTCGGTCGGGGGTCTCCTTCCGCGTCACGCCAATCGCCCGCCCTCCATGAAGAACCGTCCGACTGCCCTGAGCGCCGCCTTGTGGCTGGCCTTGCCGATGGCCGCGCATGCGGCTGCCGATGCTGATGCTGCACCCGACGCGCGCCAGTTCGATCCCGTGCAGGTCACCGCCACGCGCACCGCACGCGCGCTGAGCGACGTGCCGGCCACTGTCGATGTGATCGACCGCGAGCAGCTGGACAACCACCTGGTGCGCGACCTCAAAGACCTGGTGCGCTACGAACCGGGCCTGTCGGTGACCAGCAGCCCGGCGCGGTTCGGCCTGGGCGGCATCCGCATCCGTGGCCTGGACGGCAACCGCGTGCTGATCCAGACCGACGGCATTGCCATGCCCAAGGCCTTCGCGATCGGCAGCTTCTCCGATGCCAACCGCAACTTCACCGATCTGGAAACGCTCAAGCGCGTGGAAATCGTGCGCGGACCCGCCAGCGCGCTGTACGGGTCGGACGCCCTGGGCGGCGTGGTCGCCTTTGTCACCAAGGACCCGGCCGATTATCTGAAGGACGGCAAAAACAGCTACGTCGGCCTGAAGTTTGGCTACGACGGGCAGTGGGACGGGCTGCTGGGCAGCGTCACCACCGCCTTCGGCGGCGACCGCTGGAGCGGCATGGTCAACGTCAACCACCGCCAGGGCCAGGAAACCCAAAGCATGGGCGACCGGCGCAGCAATGACAGCACCCGCACCGCGGCCAACCCGCAGGACCGCGACGGTCGCAGCGTGCTGGGCAAGCTGGTGTTTGCGCCCAGCCAAGACCAGCGCTTCAAGCTGACCGTGGAAGGCAACGAAGACAGCGTGGACACCAACGTGTTGTCGTCGGTGGCGCCCCCTGCGCCGGTGATCGCCGCCGCGACCACCACCGCGATGAAGGCGCGCGACCACCAGACCCGGGCCCGCGTGTCGTTCGGCCACGAGATGGACAACCTGGGCCAGGGCTTCGCCGATGACCTGTCCTGGCAGGTGTACCGGCAGGACAGCGAAACCACCCAGCGCACCTATGAAAACCGGGGCAGCGGCGACAACGCCAGCCGCCGCGAGCGCGAATTCAATTTCGACCAGCGCGTGTACGGCCTGCAGGCGGTGTTCCACAAGGGCCTGCAGACCGGGTCGGTCGAGCATGCACTGACCTACGGGCTGGAAGGCACCTGGACGGAGACCCACCAGAAGCGCGACGGCTTCCAGGTCAACGCCAAGGGCGTGGTGAACACCACGATCCTGCCCGACACCTTCCCGGTGCGCGACTTCCCGATCAGCAAGACCACCGAGCTGGGCCTGTACGTGCAGGATGAAATGCGCTTCGCCGACGGACGCCTGTCGCTGGTGCCCGGCGTGCGCGTGGACCATTACGAACTGCGCCCGGAAGCCGATGGCATCTTCAGCACCGACAACCCCGGCGTGGCCGTGTCGGACCTGACCAAGACCAGTGTGTCGCCGAAACTGGGCCTGGTCTGGCGCTTTGCCGACCAGTGGTCGCTGTTTGCCGGGTACGCACATGGCTTCCGCTCGCCGCCGTTCAATGACGTCAACCTGGGCTTCACCAACGTGCAGTTCGGCTACACCGCCATTCCCAACCCGGACCTCAAGCCGGAAACCAGCGATGGCCTGGAACTGGGCGTGCGCTTCATCGGCGCGGCCGCGTATGCCAGCGTCAGCGGCTACTACAACCGCTACAAGGATTTCATCGAGTCGCAGGGTTTTGTCGGGTTCAACAACCAGGGCCTGCAGGTGTTCCAGTCGCGCAACGTGGCCGACGCGGACATCTACGGCGCCGAGCTGAAGGCCGGGGTCGAGTTCGGCCAGCTCAGCAGCGCGCTGGACGGCTGGTCGTTGAACGGCTCGGTGGCGTGGGCACACGGCCAGAACAAGACCGAAGACGTGCCGTTGTCGACCATCGATCCGTTGCGCGGCACCGTGGGCCTGGCCTTCGACCGCGACCGCTGGGGCGTGGAACTGGTGGGCACCTTCGCCCGGCGCAAGGACCGCCTGCCGCCGGCCGCCGTGGCCAACACCACGCCGTTCGCCCCGGCCGGTTACGGCGTGCTGGACCTGATGGCGCACTGGGACTTCGCGCCAGGCGCGAAGATCAACGTCGGGGTGTTCAACCTCGGCGACCGCCGTTACATCGACTATTCCGGGATCACCTCGTCGCTGGTGTCCACCAGCAGCGTGGCCGATCGTTTCACCAACCCTGGCCGCACCGTGTCGGCCAGCCTAGCCGTGAGCTGGTAGCCGCCATGAGCCGAGCCCTGTCTGCCGTACGTACGTTCGCCGGTGCACGCAGTACGGCACCGTTGCCATCGCCAACGCAGCTGGCGGCGTTGGGCACCGTGCTGTGCCTGTACCGGCCCGACAGCAGCGAGCTGGGCGGCTGGAAGCACGCGGTGTCGGCCCATGCCTGCCAGGGCATGGACAGCGAGGGCATCCGCGAGAGCCTGTGCTTCGCCGATGCGCGCGGACGCTGCTGCTGGCGCCTGTACCTGCTGCCCGACAGCGATTTCCTGGCCTGGGACCGGCTGGTGACGGCCTTCCCGGCGCGCCCGGAGCCGGTCAACGATGGCGGCGTGGCCGAGCGCCTGTGGCGCCGGCTGGCCACGCGCCTGGGCGGCGAGCCATGGCGGATGTGCGCGCTGCGCCTGCATGCCAACGACGGCCAGGGGCTGTCGGCCAGCCTGGCCTCGCTGTCGGCACTGGGTGCGACGGCGGCGCGGCGGATTGCACGGGTGGAAGGCGCAGACGGTGAGCTGTGGGTCGACGACTGCTGCTGCGCCACGGCGGCGCGCCAGGCGCCGACGCCACTGGACCGCAGTGCGCCGCCGCTGGTGCGGCTGTAACCAACACGATGCGATGCAAGCCAACCTTGAAGGAACTCCTTGGATGAAACACCAGATAGCCAGTGCGTGCCTGCTGCTTGCCGGCAGTGGTATGGCCCACGCCCAGCCCTCGAACCTGCAGCGCGACCACGACAGCATCGTGGCGATGAAGGGCGAATACGTAGTCGATTTCGCCTTCGACGAGACGGTGCTGTTGAAGCCGGGTTACGAGCGCGCGCCGGCCGTGCGCAGCGGCGGCAACGAGGTGGTGATCGTGGTGGAGGACAGCCCGACGCGGGTGGTCCTGCAGCACCTGCTGGTGGATCCCAAGAGCGGCCATGTGACCAAGCACTGGCGGCAGGATTGGGTGTACGAAGCACCGCACCGGTTCGAGTTCAGTGCCGACCAGACCTGGCAGGTGCGCACCATTGCGGCCGCGGTCAACGCCGGTGCCTGGACCCAGTGCGTGTACGAAGTGAGCGATGCGCCGCGCTACTGCGGCACGGGCACCTGGGTCTACGACAACGGCGTGGCGACGTGGACCAGCGACCTGAGCTGGCGCCCGCTGCCGCGCCGTGAGTACACCCGCCGCAGCGACTACAACGCGCTGGCGGTGGTCAACCGGCACACGCTGACGCCGAACGGATGGACGCACGAGCAGTTCAACACCAAGGTCCTGCGCAACGCCGACGGCAGCCAGCAGGAGATCGCGCGCGAGTTCGGCTTCAACGACTACACCAAAACCACCGAGGTCGACTTCAAACCGGCCTACGACTACTGGACTGCCACCGCCGGCTACTGGGCCAAGGTGCGCCAGCGTTGGGACGGGTTCCTGGGCCAGGCGCCGGGCGTGCACCTGAAAACGAAGCTGGACGGGATGGCGATGATCATTCCGCTGTTCACCCAGGCCCAGGATCTCCAGGACGGCAAGAAAGTGAAGGACGCGCAGATCGACGCGGTGTTCAAGCAGTGGGTGGAAAAGGCACCGGCCGACGCCGCCCGCTGAGTTCGCCCACCCGCTTAGCCAAAAAGAGGTTCTTCGCCCATCTGAGGGGCAGGCAGAAACGTGCCTTGGCGCTTTCCAGACGCGGCCGTCGGCGGGTCGGGCGCTGGGCCCCCATGCCCTTTCCGGCGAATGTCCTCCGGCGTCGGCCTGCGGCCGCCACCTCCTCCTTTATTTCGCCTCCAAGGGCATGGCAGCCCAGCGCCCGACCCACCGACGGCGCCAGAGAATTCTGCTTGGTTCTTCCGCAAGCCGAGCCCCGTAGCAGCCGGTAGGCCCCTGGGCAAAATAAAGGAGGAGGCCGCCCCGCGGCCGGGGGACATTTGCGCCAGGGGCCTAGCGGCTGCTACGGGGCCCTCACGCTCGCGACCGCCCCGATCGGAGACGCTTCTTTTTTCTGGAGTGCAGTCGACCAACCCCGGCAGAACCACGCCATGCGTGGCTGCGCTTCAAACGCCAACCGACCCACGGTCGGTCGCGACGCGGCCTGAGCGCCGCGCCCGCCTCACACCTCGCGCAATGCCAGCGCCGGCGGGGTGTGCAGGATCCGCCGCGTGCCCCACCAGCCGGCCAGCATGCTCAGGCCCACCCCGATCACGCCGCCAACCAGCAGCGGTCCCCACGGCGGGCTCAGGGTCAGCTCGAACACCTGCCGCGCCACCACGCTGCCCAGCAGCGCCGCCGCGCCCACCGCCAGCAGCGCCGACAACAGCCCCAGCGCGCCGAATTCCACCAGCACCGCCCCGCGCAGCTGGGTGCGCGTGGCCCCCAGCGTGCGCAGCACCGCGCTGTCGTAACGGCGCTCGCCGGCCGTGGCCTGCAGCGCCGCCAGCAGCACCAGCAGCCCGGCCAGCAGACTGAAGCCCATCACCAGCTGCACCGCCTGGGTCACCCGGTCCACCACCTCGCGTACCCGCTGCAGGATTCCGTCGATATCCAGCAGCGAGATGTTCGGGTAATCGCGGGTCAGCGCGGCCAGCTGCGTGGCCTGCGCACGTGGCAGGTGGAAGGCGGTGATCAGGTTGTAGGGCGCATCGCCTACCGCCCCTTCGTTGAGCAGCAGGAAGAAGTTGACCCGGAACGAATCCCAGTCGGCCTTGCGGATGCTGGTCACCGTGAAGCTGCGTTGCTGCTCGCCCATCTGCAGCGTCACCGTGTCGCCCAGCTTCATCCCATAGCGCTCGGCCCAGCCCTGTTCGATGGAGGCCTCCGCCGCCGTGCTGCCGACGGCCCAGTAGCGACCACTCAGCAGCGTGTTGGCCGGCGGGAAATCATGCCGCCAGGAGAAGTTGACCGGGCGGTTGGCATCATCGTCGTCGTTGCTGTTGTCCTGCCGTTCCTGCCGCTGCGGCGGCCGGTCGTTGACCGCCAGCAGGCGACCGGTACTGAACGGCTCGATCCCCGGCGCGGCCACGCCCAGCCCCTGCAGGGTGGTCAGCACGGCGTCGCGCTGCTCGGGCTGGATGTTCATCAGGAAGTAGTTGGGCGTGTCCACCGGCAGGCGGTCGCGCCACTGCGCCAGCAGCCCCGGCCCGATCACCGACAGCAGCAACAGCGCGCACAGCGACAGCGACAGCCCCACCAGCTGCAGCACCGCCAGACCACGGCGGCGGGTGAGGGCGGCCAGGCCCAGCTTCCAGCGCCCGCGCAGGCGCGGCTGCAGGCCACGCAGCAGCCACAGCAGGAACGCGCCCAGCGCGCCGGCCAGGGCGGCCAGGGCGGCCAATCCACCCAGCACCCAGGCGGCCAGCTTCACATCGCCGGTGGCCTGCACGGTCAGCGCCACCGTGGCGGCCAGCGCGGCCACGTAAACCAGCAGCGAACTCGGCGGCAGGGCGGCGAAGCTGCGGTTGAGCACGCGCATCGGCGGCACCCGGCGCAGCCGCAGCAGCGGCGGCAGGCCGAAGCCCAGCAGCAGCACCAGGCCGATACCCGCGCCACTCAGCGCCGGGGTGGCCTGCGGCAGCGGCAAGCGGTTGGGAATCAACCCGCCCAGCGCCTGCACCAGCCCGGCCTGCGCGGCCATGCCCAAGCCGATCCCGACTAGGCACGCCGGCACCGCCAGCATCACCAGCTGCAGCGCCATGGCGCTGAGAATGTCGCGTTGGCGCGCGCCCAGGCAGCGCAGGATGGCCACCTGGTCGATCCGGCGCAGTGCGAACCGGTTGGCGGCCAGCGCGGTGGCCACGCCGGCCAGCAGCACCGCCAGCAGGGCGGCCAACGACAGGAAGCGGCCGGCCAGGTCGAACGCACCGCGCACGCCGCGCTGGGTGTCGGCGATGCCGACGATGCGGTAGCCCTTGGCCTGCGGCGCCAGCCACGCGCGGAAGTCGGCGATGGCGTCCGGTGCGCCGGCAAACATCATCCGGTACGAGGCGCGGCTGCCGGGGCCGAGCAGGCCGGCCGCGTCGACGTCGGCGCGGTTGACCAGCAGCGGCGGAGAGAGCTGCATCAGCTCGCCGGAGGTATCCGGTTCGGCCTGCAGCACGCGGGTAACGGTGAGGCTGCCCGCGCCGAACTCCAGCGCGTCGCCCACCGTCAGGCCGAGCGCCTGCATCAGCCGCGGATCGGCGTAGGCCTGCCCGGCAGGCGGCGCGCCGGCCGGTTCAGGGGTGCCGCCCCGCAGGCCGCGGCTGACCAGCAGCTGCCCGCGCAGCGGATAGCCGTCGCTGACCGCCTTGATGTTGGCCATCTGGCTGGCCTCGCCATGGAACAGCACGGTGGGGAAGCTGACCATGCGGGTGTTGGCCAACCCACGTTCGCGCGCGGCATCGGCGAAGGCCTGCGGAATGTCGTCGCGGGCGTTCAGGCCCAGGTCGCCGCCCAGCATTTCGGCGGCGCTGCCGGTCAGGGCCAGTGTAACCCGGTTGACCAGCGTGCCCACCGCGGTCATCACCGCCACGCCGAGTACCAGCGCGGCGAAGACGGTGAGCAGGTCACCGGCAAGGAATTCGCGGCGCAGGGCGCGCGCGGCATGCGTGACCACGTTCATGCGGACACGCCGGCCGCGTTGTCCACCAACCGCCCGCCATCGAGCCGGTAGATGCGCTGGCAGCGCTGGGCCAGGCGCAGGTCATGGGTGACCAGTACCAGCGTGGTGTCGCTGGTGGCATTGAGGGCGAACAGCAGGTCGCTGATCTGCTGGCCGGTGGCCTGGTCCAGGCTACCGGTGGGCTCATCGGCAAACAGGATGCGCGGCTTGGCCACGAATGCCCGTGCCAGGGCCACGCGCTGCTGTTCGCCGCCGGACAGCTGGCGCGGGTAGTGGCGGGCGCGATGGGTAAGCCCCACCTGCGCCAGCACCTCGCGCACGCGCGTGGGATCTTCGCGCCCGGCCAGCTCCAGCGGCAGTGCGATGTTTTCTTCGGCGGTCAGCGCCGGCAGCAGGTGGAAGCTCTGGAACACAAAGCCCACTTCGCGGGCGCGCAGCTGCGCGCGGTCTTCCTCGTCCAGGGCATTGAGGTCCGACCCGGCCAGCGTGACCCGCCCGCGGCTGGGCAGGTCCAGTCCGGCCAGCAGGCCGAGCAGGGTGGTCTTGCCGGAACCTGAAGCGCCGACGATGGCGATGCTCTCGCCTTCATGGACGGTCATGCCAATGTTGTCCAGTATGTGGACTTCACCCTCCGGGCCACGCGCGGATTTGCCCACGTCATGGGCGGCGATGGCGACGGACGCGCTGCGGGGGGACAGGCTGTCGATGAGGATTCTCCAATGTACCGAGCGATGTGGAAGGGCCGCGCGGCCCTGATGGTCTGGATGCTGGCAGCATTGCTGCTGGCGCCGTTGCTGGCGTGTGCCAAAGGTGCCGCCCCGGCCAACGCGGTGCTGGTGGTCGGCGACAGCCTCAGTGCTGCCCACAATATCCCGGCCGAAACGGGCTGGGTGAACCTGCTTCAGCAGCGGGTCAAACAACAGGTGAAGCCGGCCCCGGCGATCATCAACGCCAGCATCAGCGGCGAGACCACCGCCGGCGCGCTCACCCGCCTGCCGGGCCTGCTGGCCAAGCACCGCCCGGCGGTGGTGGTGATCGAGCTGGGGGGCAACGACGCGCTGCGCGGGCTCACCCCGGTGCAGCTGCGCGGCAACCTGGAGAAGATGATCGTGGCCAGCCAGACGGCTGGCGCGAAGGTGCTGCTGCTGGGCATCGATGTGCCGCCCAACTACGGCCCGGCCTACCGCCAGCGCCTCAAGGACGTGTATGCCGGCCTGGCCAGCCAGTACAAGGTGCCGCTGCTGCCATTCCTGCTGGACGGCGTGGCGCTGCAGCCGGGGCTGATGCAGGCCGACGGCCTGCATCCCACCGCCGCGGCCCAGCCGCGGGTGCTGGACAACGTCTGGCCGCACCTCAAACCCCTGCTCTGACAACGATTTCGATTCCGGTGTGAGCGACTTCACACCGCCTCCACTGCCGATGCGGCATGTTTCACAAAGCTGAAGAAAGAGGGAATCCCATGCGTCAGACAAAGGAGACCTCCGGCCTGGTGCTGGTGGTCGAGGACAACCGCAATATTTCCGAGATGATCGGTGAGTATCTGGAAGGCCGCGGGTTCGAAGTCGACTATGCCCAGGACGGGCTGGACGGCTATCGCCTTGCGGCGGAGAACAGTTATGACGTGGTGGTGCTGGACCTGATGCTGCCGCGCCTGGACGGCATTGAAGTCTGCCGCCGGCTGCGCAACGACGCCCGCAAGTCGACCCCGGTGCTGATGCTGACCGCGCGCGATACGCTGGACGACAAGCTGACCGGCCTGGGCTTTGGCGCCGACGATTACCTGACCAAGCCATTCGCGATCCAGGAACTGGAGGCACGCCTGCGTGCCCTGATCCGTCGCGAACGTCGCCAGGTGGGCTCGGAAGTGCTCAAGGTGGCCGACCTGGTGCTGGATCCGGTGAGCATGCGGGCCACCCGCGCGGGCACCGAACTGCAGCTGTCGCCGATCGGTCTGCGCCTGTTGACCATCCTGATGCGCGAATCGCCCCGCGTGGTGACCCGCCAGGAAATCGAGCGCGAGATCTGGGGCAATGGCCTGCCGGACTCGGACACCCTGCGCAGCCATCTGTACAACCTGCGCAAGATCATCGACAAGCCGTTCGACCGCCCCCTGCTGCACACCGTGCAGAGCGCGGGTTACCGCATCGCCGACATCGCCCAGCCGATGAGCTGATGCACATCGCAGTGGCTGGCGCATGACCGGAGGGGCCGTGAACGGCCCCGATCGAGACAACGACCCGCGTGTTTGCGGGTCGTTGTCGTTTCTTGCACGACGGAATCACGGCGCGCTTCCCTATAATCGCGGCGAACCGCCCTGGACCCCGTAATGCCGCACGGTCTGCCGCGCAAGATACGCATCGTCTTCATTCTTCAAGCCGTGCTGGCCAGCCTGGGCATCCTGCTGGGCGCATGGCTGGTGTCGCTGGTGATCAAGCACAGCCTGGTCAGCAGCGCGCTGAAGGAGGAGGCGACGTACTACTGGCAGCTCTACGACGCCTCGCCGATGCAGCCGCCGCCGAACACGCAGAACATCCGCGGCTACCTGCTCGAAACCGGGCGTTCGCCGTTGAGCCTGCCGGCCAACCTGCGCGCGCTGCCGCCGGGCTTCCACGAACTGAAAGCAGACGACCAGCTGGTGCTGGTGGACGCGCGCCCGGAAGGGCGGCTGTACCTGGTGTTCCTGCGCTCGCGCGCGGAGATGCTGGCGTTCTGGTTCGGCATCGTGCCGGTGCTGCTGACGTTGCTGGCGGTGTATGGCGCCTCGTGGGTGACCTATCGGGCGTCCAAGCGCCTGGTGTCGCCGGTGAACTGGCTGGCGCGGCGGGTGTCGCGCTGGGACCCGGGGCATCCGGAAGCGGCGGATCTGGCACCGGACAAGTTGCCGGCGGACATGCAGGGCGAGACGCGCCAGCTGGCGGCGGCGCTGCATTCGCTGGCCACGCGGGTCACCGCGCATGTGGCACGCGAGCGCAACTTCACCCGGGATGCGAGCCATGAGCTGCGCACGCCGTTGACCGTGATCCGGGTCGCCAGCGATATCGCCCTGGGCGACCAGGAGCTGACGCCGCGCCTGCGCCGCGGACTCAACCGCATCCAGCGCGCAGGCCGCGACATGGAGGCGGTGATCGACGCCTTCCTGATCCTGGCCCGCGAGGCGGACGTGGAGCCGCAGGTGGAACTGTTCGACGTCAACGAGATCGTGCGATACGAGGTGGACAACGCGCGCGAGCTGATGGCGGGTCGGCCGGTGGAGATTTACCTGCACAGCGCAGGCCCGGTGCAGCTGCACGCACCGCCGCGGGTGCTGCAGGTGGTGGTGAGCAACCTGTTGCGCAACGCCTGCAGTTACACCGACGAGGGGCGCATCGATGTGGATGTGCTGGACGATCGGGTGGTGGTGCGCGACACCGGGATCGGGATGTCGGCCGAGGCGTTGGGACGGGCGTTCGAGCCGTTCTACCGGGCCGAGCCGACGCGGCCGCAGGGCACGGGGCTGGGGCTGTCGATCGTGCGGCGGTTGTGCGACCGGTTCGGGTGGGAGGTGCGTCTGGACAGCGAGTTGGGGCAGGGCACGCAGGCGGCTGTGTTGTACCGGTAGGGAGTTTCAGGGCAACGGCTGCTGGTTCTGTTTTTCTGCGTGTGGGTCGGGCCGGGTGGGGAGGGCAGGAGCAGCCGAGCATGGCTCGGCTTTACCGGTGTTGTTCCGGTGGCATCTTTTTCGCGTGTTGATCATTGCCGCGCCGCGCGCGGCCAGCGGACCAACGGTCCGCTCTACCGATCCAGGCAGCGGACCAACGGTCCGCTCTACCGGGTGTGTTGCCGGATGGTTTCCGGCAAACGCGTTCGCGGATCGTTTCCGACAACGCACACCCGCCGTGGTAGGTGCCGACCGTTGGTCGGCACGCTCTTCCTCTTTTCCCCAACGCGCCGACCTACTGTCGAGGGTCGGGGTGGGTGAGGTGGCGGGACCGTTGGGCGCCATGGATGGCGCCCACGAGCCTCCAGGGATGGATTTACGGCGTGTCCCGCCACCTCACCCACCCCGGCCACCCCTCAGCAAACCGGCTTCAGCCGTTGCTTCAATCGCATGACACCTTAGGCGCCAACGCCGCCCGCCAGATCGCATACCCGTCCGACGTCATGTGAAGCATGTCCTCGCGGAACAACGCCGCGCGCGGCTGCCCATCCCTGCCCAGCATCGGCGTGTAGATGTCGGTGTAGCCCGTATTGGGCAGCTTGGCCAGCGCCGCCTTGATCATCGCGTTGGCCTCGATGATCGCCGGCAACAGGTTCGCCCGCGACGGGCTCGGCTTGATCGAGATGTACTCCACCGTCGTCTTCGGCAGATCGCGGTGTACCCGCTGCACGAACGCCAGCACATCGTCGCGCACCTGCACCGCGCTGCGGCCGCTGTTGAGGTCGTTGTCGCCGGCGTAGAAGAACACCTTGCACGGCGCGTACGGCACCACCACCTGCCCGGCGTACCACGTGCTGTCGCGCACTTCCGAACCGCCGAAGCCGCGGTTGAACACCGGCTGGCCCGGGAAGTCGGCGGCCAGGGTGTCCCACATCCGGATCGAACTGCTGCCGATGAACTCGATGCCCCCGCGCGGCGGCGGGGTGGTGGCGTCTGCCTTGGCGAAAGCGGCCATGTCCTGGGCCCAGGCCACGTTGGACACCTGCGCCGGCACCTGCGGCGGCTTGGCCGGGGACAGGGCAAACGCGGGCAGGGCGGCGCCAAGCGCCAGGGCGAGCAACAGGGGGCGGGTGCAGCGGTAACGCATCGGCAGACTCCTCGGCATGGCGCCCCATCGAGCGCCCGGTTCGGTTGAAACCCCATCATAGAAGCTGGTGACCGGCACCGCTTTACCCGCCGTGGCGGGGCTGTGCGCCACGCGTTGCCGGCGCCGGGCCCGTCACTAGCACGCCCCGGCCCCGGCCGCCTCCGACGAAGGTGCGACAGGCTTGTGGCAAAATGACGGATTGCCTGCCCATTCAGCCCTGCCCATGACCCCTTGCTGCGCGCTGTTCCCCGTGTCCCGGCCCGCCCTGCGTGATGGAGCGTGCCCCCGTGGCTGACGAAATCGGGCACATGCCGCGCGGCCCCCGGCGCATCTTCAAGGCGGCGGTGTGGTCCTGGCAGGGTCTGCGGGCCGCCTGGCTGCACGAGTCCTCGTTCCGCCTGGAGGTCTACCTGCTGGTGGTGCTGGCCCCGCTGGCCCTGTGGCTGGGCCAGACCCCGGTGGAGCGCGCGCTGATGATCGGCTCGATGCTGCTGGTGCTGTCCATGGAACTGGCCAACTCGGCCATCGAAGCGGTGATCGAACGCTACGGCGCCGAATTCCACGAACTGGCCGGGCGCGCCAAGGACATGGGCTCGGCGGCCGTGTTCGTGCTGATGATGAACGTACTGCTGTGCTGGGGCCTGGTCCTGCTGCCCCGCTTCTTCTGAGCTGCCCCCACGGCGCATTCCCCCTTGTAAGGATCCATGTCCATGTTTCTTGAGTTGCTGTCCGACCCCAACGTCTGGTTGACCCTGTTCACGCTGAGCGCCCTGGAAATCGTGCTCGGCATCGACAACCTGGTCTTCATCTCCATCGCCGTGAGCAAGCTGCCCGAGTCGCGCCGTCCGTTCGCGCGCAAGCTCGGCATCGCGGTGGCCTGCATCACCCGCATCCTGCTGCTGGTGTCGCTGGCCTACCTGGCGCACATGGAAGCGAACCTGTTCACCGTGGCCGGTATCGGCATCTCCATCCGCGACCTGGTGCTGATCCTCGGCGGCCTGTTCCTGATCATCAAGGGCGGCATGGAAATCCGCGAGCTGATCACCGGCGGCGAAGACGAAGACCCCACCACCACCAAGGCCTCGGCCGTGTTCGGCATGGTCATCGCGCAGATCGCGGTGATCGACATCGTGTTCTCGCTGGACTCGGTGATCACCGCCGTCGGCATCGCCGACCACGTGCCGGTGATGGTGGCCGCGATCCTGCTGTCGGTGGCGGTCATGCTGCTGGCGGCCAACCCGCTGGGCCGCTTCATCGACGCCAACCCGACCGTGAAGATGCTGGCCCTGGCCTTCATCCTGCTGATCGGTGCGGTGCTGATCCTGGACGGTCTGGGCGTGCACGTGCCCAAGCCCTACATCTACGCGGCGATGGGCTTCTCGGTGCTGGTCGAATGGCTGAACCTGCTGATGCGCCGCCGTGCCGTGGCCCATAACGTGCCGGGCGCCGGCAACTGGTAGATACCGACCGTTGGTCGGTGTTCCGTGGGTGCCGACCCGGGTCGGCAACCCGTGGGTACCGACCAACCGCCGTTACCCACATCGGCTTTACCGCAAACGTGGCATGCTCCGGGTCCCGTTCATCGAGATCCGGAGCCGGCCATGCGATCGTTCTCCCGCCTGTTGCTGTTGGCCGTGCTGGCCGCCCTGTTGTCCGGTTGCGGCTACAACGCCATCCAGCAGAAGGATGAGCAGGTCAAGGCCGGTTGGGCCGAAGTGCTCAACCAGTACAAGCGCCGCGCCGACCTGATTCCCAACCTGGTGCAGACCGTGGAAGGCTATGCCAACCAGGAACGCCAGGTGCTCACCGACGTGACCAACGCGCGTTCGCGGGTGGGCCAGATCAACGTCAACGCCGACGATGCGGACTCGCTGAAGCAGTTCCAGCAGGCCCAGGGCGAACTGAGCGGCGCGCTGTCGCGGCTGCTGGTGGTCACCGAAAACTACCCGAACCTCAAGTCCGACCAGGGCTTCCGCGACCTGCAGGCGCAGCTGGAAGGCACCGAGAACCGCATCACCGTGGCGCGTGGCCGCTACATCCAGATGGTGCAGGACTACAACACCTTCCTGCGCCAGTTCCCGCAGTTGATCACCGCCAAGTTGTTCGGCTACCAGGTCAAGCCGAACTTCACCGTGGACAACGAAGCGCAGATCTCCCAGCCGCCGGCGGTCAAGTTCGGTTCGCAGGCGCCGGCCCCGGCCCCCGCGCCGCAGCCGCAGCCGCAGCCGCAGCAGGCCCCGGCGCAGTAACCCGATGCGCCTTCTTCGCCTGCTGCGCGGTCTGGTGCTGGCCGGGTTTTGCCTGGCCGGGCCGGCTGTTGCCCAAGCCGAGGCGGTGATCCCGCCGCTGTCCTCGCCGGTGGTCGATACCACCGGCACCCTGGACGCCGCCCAGGTCCAGGCGCTGCAGGCACAGGCCCTGGCCCTGCAGCAGCGCAAGGGCAGCCAGTTGCAGATCCTGATGGTGCCCAGCACCGCGCCCGAGTCGATCGAGCAGTACACCCAGCGGGTGTTCGAGCAGTGGCAGATCGGCCGCAAGGGCGTGGACGACGGCGTGCTGCTGGTGGTGGCCAAGGACGACCGCCGGGTTCGCATCGAACCCGGTTACGGGCTGGAAGGGGCGATCCCCGACGCCATCGCCAACCGCGTCATCCAGGAGTACCTGGCCCCGCGCTTCCGCGCCAACGACTACGCCGGCGGCCTGGCCGATGCCAGCGCCGCGCTGGTCAAACTGATCGACGGCGAGGCACTGCCGGCGCCGGTCAGCACCCACCGCGCCAGCCCCAACCCCGATGGCGGCGGCTGGACCTTCGCGCTGGTGATCGGCTTCTTCGTCGGCAGCTTCCTGCGCGCCATCCTCGGCTGGCTGCCGCGCCCGGTGCGCGCGCTGCTGGGCGGCGGCGGCGCGGCGGTGGTCGCCTTCCTGTTCACCTCGTTGTGGCTGGCCAGTGGTTTGGCCGGCCTGATCGGCCTGTTCGTCGGCCTGTCCTCGGGCCGGGCCGGCGCGTTCGCGCGCAATGGCGGCTGGGGCGGTGGTGGAGGCTGGGGCAGTGGCGGCGGTGGTTGGGGCGGCGGCGGTGGCTTCGGCGGCGGTGGCGGCGGCTGGGGCGGCGGCGGTGGACGTTCAGGGGGCGGTGGCGCCTCGGGAGGCTGGTGATGCGCTGGCTTCGGCACGTGTTTTCCCCTTCGGTGCGGCGCGCGTTCCCGCCCGGACGCCTGCAGGCGATCACCGACGCGATCACCGCGGGCGAGCGCCGGCACGGTGGCCAGGTGATGTTTGCGGTGGAAGCGGACCTGCCACTGCTGGCACTGTGGCAGCGGGTCAGCCCCCGCCAGCGCGCCGAGCATGCCTTCGCGCAGCTGCGCACGTGGGATACCGAACACAACAACGGCGTGCTGGTGTACCTGCTGCTGGCCGACCACGCCATCGAGCTGGTCGCCGACCGCGGCCTGCGCGGCAAGGTGGGCGAGGCGCAATGGGCGGCCATCTGCGCCCACATGCAGCAGCGCCTGCGCGACGGTGCGTTGCAGGACGCGGTACTGCTGGCCATCGAGGAGGTATCGGACCTGCTGGCCGGGCACTATCCGCCGGTTCCGGGGTCACAGGATGACGGCCTGCCGAACACGCCGCAGATTCTGGGCTGAAGCCCGGCAATCGCGCGATCGGGGCCGCCGCGAGGCCGCTCCCGGGCGGCGCTAGAATATCTGCATCCCTGCAAGGCGTCCTTCATGATCTATTTCCACGACATCGACCCCATCGCCATCTCGCTTGGGCCGGTCAAAGTGCATTGGTACGGCATCATGTACCTGCTCGGCTTCACCGCCGCCTGGTGGCTGGGGCGCAAGCGGATCGCGGCCGGGCGCCTGCCGGGGGTGAATGCCGACGGTTTCTCCGACCTGCTGTTCTACGCCATGCTCGGCGTGGTGGTGGGCGGGCGCGTGGGCTACATGCTGTTCTATGCGCTGGGCGATTTCCTGCACAACCCGCTGCTGCTGTTCAAGGTGTGGGACGGCGGCATGAGTTTCCACGGCGGCCTGCTGGGCGTGCTGTTCGCCGCGTGGTGGTGGTCGCGCAAGCACCGCCTGCACCTGTTCGATACCCTGGATTTCGTGGCCCCGCTGGTTCCGTTGGGCCTGGGCTTCGGCCGCGTCGGCAACTTCATCGGTGCCGAGCTGTGGGGCAAGTACACCGGCGGCAACTGGGGCGTGGTGTTTCCCAGTGGCCTGCCGGCGCCGTTGAACGGGCTGGACCTGGCCACGTTGAAGGCGCAGTTCGCCACCGGCGCGCTCAACCCATACGCCCGCCATCCCTCGCAGCTGTATGAAGCGCTGCTGGAAGGCCTGGTGATGTTCCTGGTGCTGTGGGCGGTGTCGGCCACGCCGCGCCACCGCTACGTCATCGCCGGCCTGTTCGCGCTGCTGTACGGCATCTTCCGCTTCGCAGTGGAGTTCGTGCGCATGCCCGACAACGGCGTGTACGTCGCCTTCGGCTGGCTGACCAAGGGCCAGATCCTGTGCGTGCCGCTGATCGCCTTCGGCCTGGTCCTGCTGGCGTTGTCGCGCCGCGCCCCGGTGCTGCAGCCGCAGTTGCCGGTGCAGACTGCGGGGGCCAAGGCATGAAGCCGTACCTGGACCTGCTGCAGCACGTGCTGGAGAACGGCACCGAGAAGTCCGACCGCACCGGCACCGGCACGCGCAGCGTGTTCGGCTGGCAGATGCGCTTCAACCTGGGCGACGGCTTCCCGCTGGTCACCACCAAGAAGCTGCACCTGCGTTCGATCATCCATGAGCTGCTGTGGTTCCTGAAGGGCGACACCAACATCGGCTACCTCACCGACAACCAGGTGCGCATCTGGGACGAGTGGGCCGATGCCAACGGCGACCTGGGCCCGATCTACGGCAAGCAGTGGCGCAGCTGGGCCACCGCCGATGGCGGCAGCATCGACCAGATGCAGTGGCTGGTGGAGGAGATCAAGCGCAACCCTGATTCGCGGCGGCTGGTGGTCAGCGCCTGGAACGTGGGCGAGCTGTCGCAGATGGCGTTGATGCCGTGCCACAACCTGTTCCAGTTCTACGTGGTGGACGGCAAGCTCAGCTGCCAGCTGTACCAGCGCAGCGGCGACATTTTCCTGGGCGTGCCGTTCAACATTGCCAGCTACGCGCTGCTCACCCACATGGTGGCGCAGGCCACCGGGTTGGGCGTGGGCGACTTCGTGCATACCCTGGGCGACGCGCACCTGTATTCCAACCACGTTGAGCAGGCGCGCGAGCAGCTGTCGCGCACGCCGCGCGCGCTGCCGCAGCTGTGGTTGAACCCGGCGGTCACCGACCTGTTCGGCTTCCAGTTCGATGACATCCGCATCGACGGTTACGACCCGCACCCGGCGATCAAGGCGCCGGTGGCGGTATGACGGCGATCCAGCTGTCGCTGATCGCCGCGCTGGACCGCAGCCACGGCATTGGCCACGACAACCAGTTGCCGTGGCAGCTGCCCGATGACCTCAAACGCTTCAAGGCGCTGACCCTGGGCAAGCCGATCCTGATGGGGCGCAAGACGGCGCAGTCGCTGGGTCGCGCGCTACCGGGGCGTCCCAACCTGGTGCTCACCCGCAGCGGCCAGGTGCCGTTCGAGGGCATGCAGGCGGTGGCCTCGGTGGACGACGCGCTGGCCTTCGCCGCGGCCAGCGGTGCCGACGAACTGTGTGTGATCGGCGGGGGCGAGGTGTATCGCCTGACGATGGCCCAGGCCACCGACCTGCACCTGACCTGGGTGGACACCACGGTGGCCGCCGACACCCACTTCCCGCCGGTCGACCCGGCGCTGTGGGTGGAAGTGGCACGCGAGCACCACCCGGCCGACGCACGGCATTCGGCCGCGTTCGACTTCGTGGATTACACGCGACACCCGTAGAGCCGGGTTCTACCCGGCTGGTATCAGCAGCGTGCGCACCCCCCGAAAGGCAGCCGGGCAGAGCCCGGCGCTACGTGGCTTGTGCCAGACGCCCGTGCACCCATCGAAGGGAAGCGCCGTAGAGCCGGGCAGAGCCCGACGTCATGCGCGCGTTCTGATGCCCAGCAACTTCAAGGATGCGGCCAGCCGCGCCGGCTCGGCGCTGTGCTGCAGGGCATGTTGCAGGCAGGCCTTGTCGTTGTCATTCAACGCGGCATCGCGTTGCAGGCCGGCGGCCGGTACGAACGACGGTGCCGCCACCAATGCCTCCGGTGCGGCGAAACGCGCGAACCATGGCTGCAGCACCTCGGCGGTGTAGCGCTCAAGATCGGCCAGGCAGCGCTCACGGCCATGCCCCGATGCCAGGTTGAAGCGCAGGTGGAAGCGCGACTCACGCAGTGCCAGCAACGCGTCCTGGCTGTCCGGCCCGTTCAGGGCCAGCGCCGGAAAATCGCTGTCGAGCACGCGGACGCCGGCCTGCAGACGTAGCGCAAGCGAGGTGTCGATGCTTGCCCGGCCGGCGCCTTCGCGCTGCAGGAACACGAAGCTGGCGGTATGCGCATGGCGCTGCACCCACAGCATCTTGCGCGTGCGTTGGAACCCGATGGGCGCCAGCAGCGCGTCGAACGCGGCCTGCATGCCTGCCAATGATGCCGTGGGAGTGGCGGGAGACGGTTCGGGCATGGGCGCGTCCTTGCGGTGGCCAGCGCTCAGGCGGGCGGCCGGTAATGGCCAATGATGGTGTGGGCGAACAGCAGGTCTTCTTCCTGCGTGCCGCGCGCGATGTTGTGCAGGATCAACGGGGTGCCGTCGCTGCGCCGACGGTCGGAGACGATGCCCACGTGCAGCAGCCCGTTGCCGTTGAGCTTCCAGGCCACGATGTCGCCGGCGGCAAAGTCGGCCGCCTGGCGCGAGGCCGGTTGCTGCCAGCCCTGCCGCTCGAACCAGCGCATCAGGTTCGGTACGCGGCGATGGTCGATGTTGCGGTCCGGCCGCGACAGCCCCCACAGCGCCGGGTAGGCACGGAACGCACCGCGCATGTCCTCGTGGATACGTTGCTGCAGGTCCAGGCCCTGGGTGCGCAGGGCGCGCACGATCACATCGGTGCACACGCCGCCGTCGATGGGGACGTCGCCACCGGGATAGCCCAGCACGGCATAGGCGGGGTCGTAGCGCACGGTCTGCCCGATCTGGCGGCGGGCGGCGGCCACCAGCGGCGGCGAGGGCAGCGAGGGTGGCCTTGCGGCGGGGGCGGGCGTGGCGACCGGCGCGCCGGCGTCAGCGTCGGCCGGCGTCGGACTGCGCTGGCAGGCCACACCGGCCAGGGCCAGCAGTGCTGCCAGACCCACCCGCAGCCGCCGCCCCGTGCCGATCATGCCGGGGTCGGGGTGCTTCCGCCGGTGTCGCCGGCGGGTTCGGGGTTGCGGCGCGGCGACGAAGGGCCGCGCGGGCCGCGTTCGCGACGCTGGCCCTGCGGCTGCCGCGGTGGACGGCCATTGCCCTGCGGCTCGCCATCGCCGGCCGGACGCCGTGCCGGCGGCCGCGGCGGCGACACCGGCCGGGGCACATCGCGGCCCGGAACCTGCACCACGCGCAGTTCGTCGGTATCCAACTGCAACGCGGTGAGCTTGCCGCCCCATACCGCGCCGGTATCGATGGCATGCACGCCCTGGGTGATGGTCAGGCCCAGGGCCGACCAGTGCCCGCACACGATCTTCAGGTCACGCTCGGCGCGCCCGGGCACTTCAAACCACGGGTACAGGCCCTGTTCCTGCGTGCCCGGGGTGCCCTTGTCCTCGATCCCGATGCGCCCACGCGGCGTGCAATAGCGCATGCGCGTGAACAGGTTGATGATCGCGCGGGAGCGGTCGTACCCGGCCAGGCCGGGCGACCAGCTGGGCTTGTCGCCATACATGTTGCGGAACAGCTTGCGGTAGCCGCTGCCGTGCAGCTGCACCTCCACTTCGCGGGCATGCTTCTCGGCCAGCTGGGTGGTCCATTTCGGGGCCAGCCCGGCGTGGATCATCATCCAGCCCAGTTCGCGGTCCACGTGCGCCAGCTTCTGCAGGCGCAGCCAGTCCAGCAGCACGTCGCGGTCGTCGGCCTGCACGATGCGCAGCAGGTCCGGGTTGACCTTGCGCTGCTCTTCCTCGGTGCGGGCACCCACGGCCAACAGGCTCAGGTCATGGTTGCCCAGCACCACCACGCTGCTGTCGCGCAGCGAATGGACCAGGCGCAGGGTTTCCAGCGACTGCCCACCCCGGTTGACCAGGTCGCCGCAGAACCACAGGGTATCCACCGCCGGGTCGAAGCGGATCTTCTCCAGCAACCGTTGGGTGACGTCGTAGCAGCCCTGCAGGTCGCCGATGGCCCATACACTCATGCGCGCGCCTCCATCAGTGCAGTGTGCGCGGAACGGTCAACACGAACGGCGCGATGGCGGCGGCGAACTCGGTGCCATCGTCGGCCACCATGTCGTAATGCCCCTGCATCGTGCCGTGTTCCGTTTCCAGCATGACACCGGAGGTGTAACGGAAGTCTTCACCCGGGCGCAGCCGCGGCTGCTCGCCGATCACCCCGTCGCCATCCACGTGTTCGATGCGGCCGTTGGCATCGGTGATGCGCCAGTGGCGCGCCACCAGACGGGCGGCCACGCGGCCGTGGTTGTGGATGCGGATCGTATAGGCGAACGCGTAGCGCCCGTCCTCCGGCGTGGACTGGTCGTCGAGGAAGCGCGGAGCGACCTCGACCGAGATCGCATAGTGTGCAGCGTCGTTCATGCAGGCAGTTTAGAGAATGTCGTGCAGTTTGAGGTGAGCGCGCCATGGGATGGCGCGCTCCTTCAGGGAATTCAAGCGGTTTTACGTGCCTGCGCCCGGTCAGCGGCGCAGGGCGGGGCGGTCATCCCTGCGGCGCGTCGTCGGCCGCCACCTGCGGAACGTTGGCCAAGGCGATGAACTGCGCCACTTCCAGCTGCTCGGCACGGGCATCGCTGCGCACGCCCGCAGCCTCGAACTGCTCGGGCGTGACCACCCCGTTCAGGGCGTTGCGCAGGGTCTTGCGGCGCTGCCCGAAGGCGGCCCGGACCACATCGGCGAAGCGCTTGCGGTCAATGATGCCGACGGTGTCCGGATCACGCGGCACCAGCCGCACCACGGCCGAGTCCACCTTCGGCGGCGGCCGGAAGGCACCGGGCGGCACCACGAACAGCGCCGTCACCTTGCACCACGCCTGCAGCATCACGCTCAGGCGGCCGTAGACCTTGCTGCCGGGGCCGGCAGCCATGCGGTCCACCACTTCCTTCTGCAGCATGAAGTGCATGTCGCGGATCACCGCCGCATGCTCCATGGCGTGGAACAGGATCGGCGAGGAGATGTTGTAGGGCAGGTTGCCCACCAGCCGGATCTGGCCGTCGCCGGCGAGCTCGGTGAAGTTCACCTGCAGCACGTCGCGGTGCACGATGGTCAGCTCGCCCAGCGGTTCAGCGGCGGCGGTCAGTGGCGCGATCAGGTCGCGATCGAACTCGATCACGGTCAGGCGCGGATGGCGGCGCAGCAGCGGCAGGGTGATGGCACCCTGGCCCGGGCCGATCTCGACCAGGCGGTCGTCGTCCTTCGGGTTGACCGCCAGCACGATCTTGTCGATGTAGCTGCGATCGGCCAGGAAGTGCTGGCCAAGCTGCTTTTTGGGCGGCGCGGTGAACCCGCCGGCCGAGGAGGAATACGAGGAAGTCATGGCACCATCTTACGTTGCCGCGCCAGCCGGGCACACAGCGCGGTGGCAGCGAGGAGGCTGGAAGGGTCGGCGATGCCCCGGCCGGCCATGTCCAGCGCGGTGCCGTGGTCAACGGCCACCCGCGGATAGGGCAGGCCCAGGGTGATGTTGACGGCCTGTTCAAAGCCGCTGTACTTGAGCACCGGCAGGCCCTGGTCGTGGTACATCGCCAGCACCGCATCGAACCCGGCCAGCTTGGCCGGCAGGAACGCGGTGTCGGCGGGCAGCGGTCCGATCAGGTCCATGCCCTGGTCGCGCAGGCGCTGCAGCAGGGGGATGATCAGGTCCAGCTCTTCACGCCCCAGGTGGCCGTCTTCCCCCGCATGCGGGTTCAGGCCAAGCACCGCGATGCGCGGCGCGGCGATGCCGAAGTCGCGCTGCAGGGCGGCATGCACGGTGTGCAGGGTGCGCGCCAGGCCATCGGCGGTGATGGCATCGGCCACCGCGCGCAGCGGCAGGTGGGTGGTGGCCAGGGCCACGCGCACGATGTTGTTGGCCAGCATCATCACCACTTCCACGCCGGCCTGGTCGGCCAGCAGTTCGGTGGTGCCGCTGTAGGCAATGCCGCCCTGGTTGATCACCGCCTTGTGCACCGGGCCGGTTACCACGCCCTCCAGTTCACCGGACAGGCAGGCCTGGCCGGCCTGCAGCAGCGCGCCGATCACCGCGCCGGCATTGGCCGGGTCGGCGTGGCCGAAGCGCGAGGGGACGGCATTGCGCACTGCGCGCACACGCAGATCGCCCGGCTGGCGGGCGATGGCATCTTCAGGCAGGAGCTGCAGGGGCAGCGACAGCGCCGCGGCGGCGGCGTGCAGGGTGTCCGGGTCGGCGAAGGCCAGCAGCCGGCACTCGGTGCGCGGCTGCTGGGCAAGGCGGATGCAGAGTTCCGGACCGATCCCGGCGGGCTCGCCCGGTACCAGAGCGAGCTGCGGGATCATCGGGGCAACCTCAGGACTGCGGCGGCGTGGTGGTGCCGGTGCCGGTGCCGGTGGCGTCCGCGCCCGTACGCAGGTTGACGTAGGCTTCGCCACGCAGTTCCTGCAAGTAGCGGTTGTACTCTTCTTCCAGCTTGCGGCGACCGATGGTCTCGCGGATCTGGGCACGCTGGTTGTCGGTGGTTGCATCGGTCTGGCGCGTGGCAACGCGCTGCACGATGTGCCAGCCGGCATCGGTGCGGAAGGCCGGGCTCACGCCGCCGTCTTCCACGCCCGCCACCTGCTTGCCGAAGTCCGGGCCGAAGGCATCGGCCGGGAACCAGCCCAGATCGCCGCCCTGGCCCTTGCTGTTGTTGTCCTCCGACGCTTCCTTGGCCACCGCCTGGAAATCGGCGCCGCCGGCGATGCGTGCACGCAGCGTTTCGATCTTGGCCTTGGCCGCGGCATTGTCCTGCTGGTCGGTGATGCGCACCAGGATATGGCGGGCATGGTACTCGGTGATGGTCTGGCCGCTGGCGGCGGCGCTGGCATCGCGCACTTCCACCAGCTTGAGCAGCTGGAAGCCGCTCGGGCCGCGGATCGGGCCGACCACGTCGCCCGCCTTCATCTGCGCCATCATCTGCGCGAATGCGTTGGGAATTTCATCCAGCGAACGCCAGCCCAGGTCGCCGCCTTCCAGCGCGTTGGGGCTGTCCGAAAAGCGGACGGCGGCCGCGTTGAAGTCCAGTTCGCCCTTGTCCAGCAGCGCCTTGACGCCATCGGCCTTCTTCTGGCCGGTGCTGATCTGATCCGCGGTGGCGCCTTCCGGCAGGCCGATCAGGATGTGGGCCAGATGGTACTGGGTGCCCACCGAGGCCTGCTGCTTCAGCGCGGCATCCACTTCGCCCTCGCTGACACTGATGCGGCTCTGCGCGAAGCTCTGGCGCAGGCGCTGCACGGTGATTTCATCGCGGACCGAGTTGCGGAAATCGTTGAAATCGATGCCGTCATGGGCCAGGCGCTGGCGCAGGGCGTCCAGGTTGGAACCGTTCTGCTGGGCGATCGCGTTCAGGGCCTGGTTGAGCTCCTGGTCGCCGATCTTGATCCCGCTGCTCTGGGCGCGCGCCACCTGCAGCTTGACCAGCACCAGGCGTTCAAGCACCTGGCGGCTCAGCACGTCTTCCGGCGGCAGCTGGTTCTCACGACCGGCGTACTGCGCCTTGATGTTCTGGATCGCACGGTCCAGTTCGCTCTGCAGCACCACGTCTTCATCGACGATGGCGGCAATGCGGTCCAGCGGCTGGCTCTGCTGGGCCAGCACCTGCAGCGGTGCTGAGACGGTGGATACCGCCAGCAGGGAAGCGAGTAGAACGGGAAGGGTCTTGGTCATGGGATCTGATTCGGATCGTAGTCGTCGCGGTCGGCCCCGGTGTTGCTGGGCGGCACGAGATAGAGGTCGTCTCGGTAGTACCCGAGAATAGCACGGCGCAAGGTGCGGTCCGTGTTCTGGCCGATGGAGCTCAAGCCCTTGAGCACGAACTCGATCTGGAAGGAATTGTTCAGCTCGCCCTCGCGGTTGCGCACGTAGCGGCGGGCGATGGCGCGAACCGCCAGGCAGCAGCTGTCCCACTGCACGCCACCGATGATTTCCAGCGGCTTCTTGTCTTCGAGGGAGTAGTAGTAGCGCCCCACCAGGCTCCAGCGCGGGCTGATCGGGTACAGGAACGACAGGTCGACCTGTTCAAGCAGCGTGCGTTCTTCCTTGGTCGCGGTGATCGGCGCTGCCGCGTTGATGCGGTAGCGGTAGGTCAGGTTGACGACGCCGTCGTTGGACATCAGATACCGCGCCCGCAGGCTGGCCAGGTCCTCCCGCTTGTACTTGGGATCCCACTGGTAGGTGGCCCCGAGCGTCCAGCGGTCGTTGACGGCGTAATTGGCATCGGCGATCCACGCCGACTTGCCCTGCTCGACCTGGGCCTGCTGGCCCGGCAGGGTGACCCGCGAGTCATCGAAGTACAGGATCTGGCCGATGCTGCCGGAGAAGCGCTCGCGCCCGGTGGTCTGGTCGATGAAGCGGGTGCTCAGCGCCATGGTCAGCTGGTTGGCATCGTTCTGGCGGTCGGCGCCGGTATAGCGCGAGTCGCGGAACAGCTGGCCCCAGCTGAAGGTGAAGTCGCGGGTGTCGAAGACCGGCAGCTCGCTCTGGTCGCGGTACGGCGTGCGCAGGTAGAACAGGCGCGGCTCCAGGGTGTGCAGGAACGACTTGCCGCCGATGGTGGTCTCGCGGTCGAAGAACATGCCCGCATCCAGGCTGGCCACCGGCATGCTGCGGCTGGGCGAGGTATTGCCACGCAGCTGGTCCGGGGTGGCGGTGGCCGGATCGACGCCGGCGTCGATCAGCGCCTGGCGGCGCACATCGTTGGCCAGCCCCTGGTCCAGGTCATAGGCGGTGTAACGCCAGGCCATGGTCGGCGTCACGTACCAGGACGGACCACTGAAGGGCAGGGAGACGTAAGGCTTCACGTCCAGGCGCGAGCCGTTGAACTGCTGCACCACCTGGCCGGTACGCTCGTATTCCTGCTCCGGGCCGAACTTGACGTTGATGTCGTCGTGGGTGAAGTGCACCGCTTCCGCGTATACGCCGGTTTCCAGCCACGGCAACAGCGGCTTGTCCCAGTTGAAGAACGCGCGCGGCTGGCGCGCATACGGCAGCGAGCTTTCGGTCAGGGTGTAGTCGGTGAGCTGCCAGTAATCGGCCATCAGGCCGCCGGTCCAGTTCTCACCGGTGCCGTAGATGCCCACCTGGCTCTGCAGGTTGGACGCGGTCACACCCAGCAGCTTGCTGGAGAAGTCTTCGGTATACCGCTCGTCGCTGACCCAGGCGATATTGGCGCGCGCCTGCCAGTTGGCGTTGAGGTTGTGGTAACCCTCGAACTCGACCCGACCGCGATCCTTGTCACGCAGCTTGTCGTTGGGCAGGTAAGCGGTCAGCAGGGTGCCGCGGCCCCCGTCGTAGAGATAGCGGAACTCGTTGTCCAGCATCAGGCCGCGCTTGCTCATGTAGCGCGGGGTCAGGGTGTCGTCGTAGTTCGGCGCCAGATTGAAGTAGATCGGCTGGGCGTAATCGAAGCCGTTGCGCCCGGACAGGCCCAGCTGCGGGTACAGCAGGCCGGTCTGGCGACGGTCGTCGATCGGGAACTTGAAGTACGGGGCCCACAGCACCGGGACCTTGCCGATCCGCAGCACGGCGTTGCGCGCGGTGCCGAAGCCTTCGTCGTTGTCCACTTCGATCTGCGGTGCCGACAGCTTCCAGACCGGCTGGGACGGGTCGCAGGTGGTGTAGGTGGAGCGGTGCATCTGCCCGACCGCACCCTGCAGGTCCACCGATTCGGCGCCACCGTTGCCACGGCGATCCACCAGCTGGTACTGGATGTCGCTGATCTTGTGGGTGTCCGCTTCCTGGTTGCCTTCGGCGCGCTTGGCCACCATCCGGATCGAGGAGTCCTGGTAGCGGACGTTGCCCTCGGCGATGTAGTTGCCGCTTTCGGTGTCGAAGCTCAGGTGGTCGGTACCCAGGAACTGGTCGCCGCGCTTGAGCGCGACGTTGCCCTGGTACTGCGGCACCGTGGACGTGCCAAACAGCTGGTCGCCCTCGATGTCGGTGTCCTGCTGGTCGCGCGTGGCGGCCGCGGCCTTGTCGGCTTTGGGCGCATCGTCGAACACGGGCAGCACGTCAGTGGCCGGGCACAGGCCCCAGTTCACCGGTTTGTCGTCGGCCATGGCCGGCAGGCAGATGGCGATGCTCAGGGGGAGAGGCAGCAGGCGGAGGGCTCGGCGCACGCGGGAGTCGGATTCGGGGGAAAACGGATCGTAGCTTGCCCCATCCCTTGCATAGGGGCAATGAAGGCCTTGCCCGGCCAAGGGTTCAGGTTCATGCGCGGGCTCGACCCGCGCAGCTGCTCAGCGCAGCTGGCCGACGTGGGCCACGCTGCATTCGGCCAAGGCCTGCAGGTCGTATCCGCCCTCCAGCATGGACACCACCCGGCCACCGCCATGACGCCGGGCCAGCCCGCGCAGCTCGGCGGTGATCCAGGCGAAATCGTCGGTCTCCAGCATCAGGTCGGCCTGCGGATCGCGCAGATGCGCATCGAAACCGGCCGAGATCAGCAGCAGCTGCGGGCGGAAATCGTCGATGGCCGGCAGCATTTCATCGGCCCAGGTGTTGCGGAAGCGGAACCCGCCGCTGCCCGGCGGCAGCAGGATGTTCATCAGGTTGCCGGCACCGCGGTCGCGGCGCAGCCCGGAGTTGGGAAACAGCCCGGCCTGGTGGGTGCTGTAGTAGGCCACGCCGGGGTCGGCGATGAAGATGTCCTGGGTGCCGTTGCCGTGGTGCACGTCGAAATCGACGATGGCGATGCGTTCCAGGCCGTAGCGGTCGCGCGCATAGGCGGCGGCCACGGCGATGTTGTTGAGCAGGCAGAACCCCATCGCGGTGCTGGCCGTGGCGTGGTGGCCGGGCGGGCGCACTGCGCAGAACGCGACCGGGTCATCGCCCAGCATCACCGCGTCCACGGCGGCCACGCCGGCGCCGGCGGCATGCAGGGCCGCGCTGGCCGAGCCGGGCGAGGTCAGGGTGTCCATGTCGATCTGGCGCAGCGGCTCGGTCTGCGCCTTGAGCACCAGGTCGATCAGCTCGCTGTCGTGCACGCGGGCCAGCTCGCCCAGCTTGGCCGGCGGCGCCTGGCGCCAGTCCAGCTGGTCGGGGAAGGCGGCGAGCAGGGCATCGAGCACCACCTGCAGGCGCTGCGGGGATTCGGGGTGGCCGCGGCCGGGATCGTGTTGCAGACAGGCAGGGTGGGTAAAGACCAGCATGCGGGCAGGGGTTCCGGTGGGGCGGAAGGAGGGCTCAGGCGTGGCGGCGTTCGTGGCGCCAGACCACCTCACCGTGCCCGTCGGCGCGGGCCAGCACCCGGGCCAGCACGAACAGCAGGTCGGACAGGCGGTTGAGGTAGCCGATGGCTTCGGCGCGCACCGGCTCCAGCCGCGCCAGGGTCACCGTTTCGCGCTCGGCCCGGCGCACGATGGTGCGGGCCAGGTGGCAGCGTGCGGCCGCCTCGCCGCCGGCCGGCAGGATGAAGTCCTTCAGGGCGGGCAGATCGGCGTTGTAATGGTCGAGCTGCTGCTCCAGGGCGTCGATGTCGGCCGCCTGGATGGCCGCGTGGCCGGGAATGCAGAGCTCCCCGCCCAGGTCGAACAGCTGGTGCTGCACGGTGGTCAGCAGCGCCCGGATGTCGTCGGGCAGGGCGACCGCCAGCAGCACGCCCAGCGCCGAGTTGGCCTCGTCGACGGTGCCGTAGGCGTTGACCCGCTGGGCATCCTTGGGCACCCGGCTGCCGTCGCCGAGCCCGGTGCTGCCGTCATCGCCAGTGCGGGTATAGATGCGTGAAAGCCGGTTGCCCATGCGTGCCGACCGCTCAGCGCAGGACGTCGTGGCGCGCCTGCAGCAGCTTGCCGACCTGTTCGGTGGTCAGCTGCAGCGCGGCGGCCAGGCCGACATAGATCGCGGCAGTGCGCAGGTAGGGCACGAACCAGTCGGCGTAGTTCTTCAGCCAACCGGCGGCGGTCGGTTCGGCCACCATGTCGCTGCTCCAGTAGAACCCGCCCTGCGCGAACAGGTGGCAGACCGCTACCGCGCCCACCAGCAGCAGGGCCGCCTTGCCCAGCGTGAGCCACTGCGCGCCGTGGTACCCCTGGCGCAGCAGCATGCCGCCGGCCCACATCGAGAAGTACGCCGGCAGCAGCATCCAGGTGCCAGGCGAGACGCAGTAATGCTGCAGGTACTGCTGGCCGCTGCTGCGGATCACCAGGATGTCGATCACGATGGCCAGCGCCATCAGCAGCGGGAACGCCCAGCGGGTCCAGCTGCGCAGGTAGAACCCGCCGATGAAGAACACGGCCCAGGAGGCATCCGGGATCGCCATGAAGTGATTGACCCGGGTGGCGGCCATCAGCAGTACGAGCACGGACAGGACGAAGGCGCGTTGGGCGGTGGTGGACATGGCAGCCACGGGAAAGGGTCAGGCATTCATTCTAGCGCCTGCTGCGGCAGGCCGCCGCACGCGCCGGGAACGGCCCAGCGCTTATCATGGCGGCATGAGTGAACGACATGACGTAGTGATCGTGGGCGGCGGGCTGGTCGGTGCCAGCCTGGCCATTGCGCTGGACCGCGCCGGGCGTGACGTCGGGCTGGTGGAAGCCACCCCGGCTGGCACCCTGCCGACGGTGTTCGACCAGCGCAACCTCAGCTTCGCCGCCGCCACGGTCAACGCGCTCACCGCGTTGGGCGTGATGCAGCGGCTGGGCACCGCGCCCGGTGCGATCACCCGCATCCATGTCAGCCGCGCCGGCGATTTCGGCCGGGTGCAGATGGACGCCGCGCAGTACCAGCGCCCGTGGTTCGGCCAGGTGGTGGTGGCGCGTGATTTCGGCACCGCGCTGGAAACCTGCCTGCAGGCGCTGTCGCACCTTACCCGCTACCGCCCGGCGCGCTTCGTGCGGCTGGGCGCCACGGTCGACGGCTACCGCCAGGTATTCATCGCCGACGACAGCGGCGAGCGCTGCCTGCTGGCGCGGCTGGTGGTCGGCGCCGACGGCACCCGCAGTGGCGTGCGCGAGGGGCTGGGCATCGGCGTGGACGAACACGATTTCGAGCAGACCCTGTTCGTGTCGCGGGTGCGTGGCGCGCGTGCGCCCGATGGAACGGCCTATGAGCGGTTCACCGACACCGGCCCCACCGCGCTGTTGCCGCGTGGCGATCGCCACTTTGGCGCCGTGCACGGGGTGGCCCGCGACCAGGCCGAGGCGGTCCACGCGCTGGACGATGCGGCGTGGCTGCAGCGGCTGCAGGACGCGATCGGCTGGCGTGCCGGGCGGTTGCTGGAAAGCGGCCCGCGCAGCGCCTACCCGCTGATCCAGGTACTGGCCCAGGCGTTGGTGGGCGAGCGCGCGGTGCTGCTGGGCAATGCCGCGCAGACGATTCATCCGTTGGGCGCGCAGGGCTTCAACCTGGGCCTGCGTGACGCGCTCACTCTCGCCGAGCTGGTGGCCGATGCGCAGGACCCCGGCAGCGACGCATTGCTGCAGGCGCACGTGGCGCGCCGCGCCGAAGACCGCGCGCAGACCATCGCCTTCTCCGGCGGGCTGGCCCGCCTGACCAGCAATCCGGCGCCGTTGATGCGGCCGCTGCGCAGCCTGGGGCTGCTGGCCGCGCAGGCCACCCCGATGCAGTCGATGCTGGTCGGCGGGGCGATGGGCTTCCGTGGCGAAGTGCCGGCATTGTGCCGTGGAGCGGGCGTATGAGCCGGCGCGCGCGCGATGTGATCGTGGTGGGCGGCGGCGTGGTGGGCGCGGCCTGTGCGCTGGCGCTGGCCGACACGGGGCTGCAGGTCACCCTGGTGGAAGGCCGCGAGCCGGCGCCGTGGCAGCCGCAGCAGCCGGACCTGCGCGTCTATGCGTTTGCGCCGGACAACGCGGCCCTGCTGGCCGCGCTCGGGGTATGGCCGGCTGTCACCGCGGCGCGTGCCTGTGCCTACCGGCGCATGCGCGTGTGGGACGCCGGTGGCGGCGATGAACTGCGCTTCGATGCCGACCACCTTGGCCGCGAGCAATTGGGCTGGATCGTGGAGAACGACCTGCTGGTGGACCGCCTGTGGGCGGCGCTGCCGGCGGCCGGCGTGCAGGTGTGCTGCCCGGCGCGCGTGGAAGCGCTGGAACAGGAGGCCGACGGCGTGCGCCTGCGGTTGGAGGATGGCCGCCGGCTGGAAGCATCGCTGGCCATTGCTGCCGACGGTGCCGAATCCACCCTGCGTCGTCTGGCCGGGCTGGAGGTCAGCCGCCAGGACTATGGCCAGCGCGGCGTGGTCGCCTACGTGGACAGCGAAAACGACAACGAAGCCACCGCATGGCAGCGCTTCCTGGTGACCGGGCCGCTCGCGGTGCTGCCCATTGCCGGGAAGCGCAGCTCGATTGTCTGGACCCTGCCCGATGCCGAGGCCGAGCGGGTGCTTGCGCTGGACGAGGCCGCCTTCGGGCGTGAGCTCACCCAGGCCTTCGCCGGGCGGCTGGGGGCAATGACGCTGGCATCGCGGCGGGCGGCCTTCCCCTTGCGTCGCCAGCTGGCCACCGGCTACGTGGCCGGGCGCGTACTGGCGTTGGGCGATGCGGCGCACGTGGTGCACCCGCTCGCGGGGCAGGGGGTCAACCTGGGCCTGCGCGACGTGGCCGCGCTGCGCACGCTGGTCCTGCAGGCGCAGCAGCGCCGCCAGGACTGGATGTCACCGCACCGGCTGCAGCGTTGGGCGCGTGAACGGCGCAGCGAGAACACCGTGGCCGCCTACAGTTTCGATGCGATCAACACCGTGTTTTCCAACGACGAGCTGCACCTCACCCTGGCCCGCGGCCGCGTACTGGGCTGCGCCGGCAAACTGCCGCCGCTGGTGTCGATGTTCTGGAAGCGCGCCGCCGGCGTGTGAGACCGCGCAGCCGGGCAGCGCCCGGCTCTACGTGACGGTGGCGGTGCGTTGGGCCGTAGAGCCGGGCTCTGCCCGGCTTGCGTCAGGCCATCGCAATGTCGGCAACGCGCAGCCGGGCAGAGCCCGGCGCTACGTGGCGATGGTGGTGCGCTGGGCGCGCCCGCCTCAGTCGGTCAGCCAGCCGGACAGGTCGGCACGGTCCAGCTTGCCGCGCCGCTTCACATCCAGGGCGCCGAATTCATCGGCCAACGCCGGGTTGGCCTGTGCTTCGGCGCGGCTGATGAAGCCATCCCCATCGGTGTCCAGCGTCGCGAACGCGAACCGGTACTGGCCCACCACACTCACCGGCTGCACCGACCGCACCGTCACCGCCGCCTCACCCGCCGGGGTGGCCAAGGTCACCTGGTGGGTCACCCGGCCCTCGGACAGCGACTGCGTACGTACGCTGGCGGGGACCTCGCGCAGCGGTTCACTGATCGCCGGCGACGGCGTGTAGGCTTGCGCCAAAGCGAGCGAAGGCAGCAGGCACAGCAGCAGGATCAGGGTGGGGCGAGGTCGCATGCAGACTCCGTGAGTTACGTGGGCAGGGAGAGCCGGGCCATGCCCGGCTGTACCGCGTTGATCACCGCAGCGGCGAGGCCAGCACCGTGATTTCCTCACGGTCGTGGTACAGCTGCTTGGCCCGCACCACCAGCGGCTTGCCGGCCTGTTCCTGGAACAGGTCCAGGCACAGGCGGGTTTCGTCCCAGCGCTTCTTCATCGGCAGCTTGAGGTTGAAGATCGCATGCCTGCACCAGCCTTCGCGGAACCAGGTGGCCATGCGCTCGGCCACCCGGCGCGGCTGTTCCACCATGTCGCAGACCATCCAGTCCAGCGGCGTGTCGGGCTGCCAATGGAAGCCGTCGGCACGCAGGTGTTCCACCAGCCCGGTCTCCAGCACGTGCTCGCGCAGCGGGCCGTTGTCCACGCTGATCACTTTGACGTGCTGGCGGGTCAGCACCCAGGTCCAGCCGCCGGGCGCGGCGCCCAGGTCGGCCGCGCGCATGCCCGGCTTGACCAGCTGTTCGCGTTCTTCCGGGGTGAGCAGGGTGAGCAGGGCTTCGTCCAGCTTCAACGCCGACCGCGACGGGGCATCGGGCAGCAGCTTCAGGCGCGGAATGCCCAGCGCCCACGGCGCGCTGTCGCGGGTGTCGCTTACGCAGACAAACGCATGGCGGCCATCGACGAACACGACGTGCACGCGCGGCAGCGCGGTGTTGGCCTTGTCGGTGAGCAGGCCGGCCTTGCGCAGCGCCGGACGCAGCGCATTGCCGAACGCGCGGGCCAGGCCGGCCAGCGGCTTGCCTTCGTCCGAGTCGGGATGTTCCACCCACATGTCGCCGAAGCGCTGCTGCCCCTGCAGGGCGGCGATGATCGGGGTGATGCGGTCGCTGGGGTCCAGCTCACGCAGTTCGGCCAGCACCACCAGCTTCTGGCGCGCGAAGATCAGCGACCGCCACGGCAGCGCCTTGGACAGCGCGGCGCCTTCGTCGGTGGCGAACAGCACGTAGCCGTCATTGCGCTGGGTGCGCGCATAGCCGGCGATGCCGGCATAGGCGGCGCGCTCGGACAGTTCACCGGCCAGTTCCGGCTCGAAGCCCTGGCGGCACAGACACAGCAGGCCGCTCATCGCAGCGCGCCCGAGGCGCGGCGGTCAGTAATGCGCACCGTTGATCTCCCCATACTGGCGCAGAACGGCGCGCGCGGCGTCGCGTTCAATGTCGCGCACCACTTCGATGCCGCGCTTGTTGAGTTCACCGACCCAGTCGGCCGGCAGCGGGCCTTCATCGAACGGTGTGAGTTCTTCCACGTCCTGCGCACTGGCACCGATCAGCAGTCGGTCGATGCCGGCCCAGATGGTGGCGCCGTAGCACTGGCAGCACGGCTGCGACGAGGTGGCCAGGGTGATCGGGCTCAGCACGTCGTTCAGGCGCGGGGTCTGCAGGCGCTGCTGGGCCAGCATGTAGGCCATGTTCTCGGCATGGGCCAGCGAGGTGCTGTGCGGCACCACGCGGTTGACGCCGGCGGCGATGACGCGGTGGTCCGGGCCGAACACCACCGCGCCGAACGGGCCGCCGGTTTCCGCCTCGACATTCAGGCGCGACAGCTCGATCGCCAGGGCGACCTTGGCGGCATCGTCGGGATACACACGGGCCAGGTCGATCTGGTCGTGGATCCAGGCGGGCAGGGTGAGGTGGACTTGCGCGTACAGCATCGGGGCGTGGGCCTCTTCAAATATGGAGCAGCGGCAGTGTATCGGGCCGCGCGTAGGGATGCCGTGTCCGCGCTGAACGCGGCCACGGGGCTGGGGGCGCAGGGGATGCGCCGCTGGCGTGGGGAGTGGCGGCGCGGCGCCGCCGGTGCGGGGCCGCGCAGCAGGGTGGCCGGTGCCAGGCACCGGCATGCAGGCTTACGCCGACCAGGTGTCGCGCAGGGTCACGCTGCGGTTGAACACCGGCGTGGCGGCGGTATGGTCGCGGCGATCGGCGACGAAATAGCCGGTGCGCTCGAACTGGAACGACTGCTCCGGCGTGGCGCTGGCCGCGGCCGGCTCGACATAGCCGGTGACGGTGCGACGCGAGTCGGGGTTGAGGTAGTCGCGGTAGGTCTTGCCGTCGGTTTCATCGTCCGGGTTGGGCACCGAGAACAGGCGGTCGTACAGACGGATCTCGGCCGCCACGGCATGCACCGCGCTGACCCAGTGGATGGTGCCCTTGACCTTGCGGTTGGCGCCTTCCATGCCCGGGCGCGATTCCGGGTCCAGCCAGCCGTGCAGCTCGGTGATGGTGCCCTCGGCGTCCTTGATGACCTCATCGCAGCGGATGATGCCGGCGCCGCGCAGGCGCACTTCGCCGCCCGGCACCAGGCGCTTCCAGCCCTTGGGCGGGATCTCGGCGAAGTCCTCGCGCTCGATCCACAGTTCGCGTGCGAACGGCACCTCGCGGGTTCCAAACGCCTCGTCCTTGGGGTGGTTGGAGAAGGTCAGCGTTTCGGCGTGGCCTTCCGGCAGGTTGGTCAGCACCAGCTTGACCGGGTCGACCACGGCCATGCGACGCGGCGCGGCGCTGTCCAGGTCTTCGCGCAGCGCGCCTTCGAGCACGCTGAAATCGATCATCGAATTCTGCTTGCTGATACCCACGCGCTCGGCGAACAGGCGCATCGCGGCCGGGGTGTAGCCACGGCGACGCAGGCCCTGCAGGGTCGGCATGCGCGGGTCTTCCCAGCCGTCCACCAGCTGTTCGGTGACCAGCGCCATCAGCTTGCGCTTGCTCATCACCGTGTAGTTGATGTTCAACCGCGAGAACTCGATCTGGCGCGGCTTGGCCGCCTCACGCGGCAGGCCGCGCTCGACCAGCGGTGCGGTCAGCGCGTCGTCGTGGGCGAAGTCGACGTTGTCCACGCACCAGTCGTACAGCGGGCGGTGGTCTTCGAATTCCAGCGTGCACAACGAATGGGTGATGCCCTCGAGCGAGTCACCCAACGCGTGCGCGAAGTCGTACATCGGGTAGATCGGCCAGGCGTTGCCGGTGTTCTGGTGCTCGACGTGCTTGATGCGGTACAGCGCCGGGTCGCGCAGGTTGATGTTGCCGCTGGCCATGTCCATCTTCGCGCGCACGGTGCGGGCACCGTCCGGGAACTCGCCGGCGCGCATGCGCGCGAACAGGTCCAGATTCTCGTCCACGCTGCGCTCGCGGTACGGCGAGGGGCGGCCCGGCTCGGTCAAGGTGCCGCGGTAGGCGCGCACTTCCTCGGCCGACAGGTCACACACGTAGGCCTTGCCGTCGCGGATCAGCTTCTGGGCCGCCAGGTAATAGGCGTCGAAGTAGTCCGAGGCGTGGCGCAGTTCGTTCCACTCAAACCCCAGCCAGCGCACATCGTCCTGGATGGCGGCCACGTACTCGGGGTCTTCCTTGGCCGGGTTGGTGTCGTCGAAGCGCAGGTTGCACACGCCGCCGAACTCGCCGGCAATGCCGAAGTTCAGGCAGATCGACTTGGCATGGCCGATGTGCAGGTAGCCGTTGGGCTCGGGCGGGAAGCGGGTCTTGATCGCGGCATGTTTGCCCGCGGCCAGGTCCTCACGGACGATCTGACGGATGAAATCCCGCTTTTCGTGGGCTTCCGGAAGGGCGTCGGTGGGGGCGGCAGTAGGCTCGGACATGGTGCGCGGTCGCAGTCTAAAAGGCAGAAAGACCAACAGTTTAGCCTGTCGCAAGGCGACAGGCTAAACGGGTAGGTGCCGACCGTTGGTGGGCACGCCTTTTGCTGGCCGGCTCCCCATGACCCAGGAAAGAACCGGTAGTGCCGGCCGCTGGCCGGCTCCTCGTGCTGCTGGCAGGGTGCAGAGCCGGCCAGCGGCCGGCACTACCCAGTGCAGAGCCGGCCAGCGGCCGGCACTACCCATGCGCAGTTGGCGATGCCGAGCGTTTCCCCACACTGTTCCGGCAGGGGGAGCGCGTGGGTCGGCATGCCTTCAGCCCCCGGGGGTATGCTGGGGCCATACCCGCCGGAGCCCGCCCATGCACGTGATCTACCAGGCCGACAACCTGTTTGACGCCCATCTGGTCAAGCATGCGCTGGAGGACGCCGGGATCCCCGCGTTCGTGTTCGGCGAGTCATTGCTGGGCGGGATGGGCGAGCTGCCGCTGTTCGGGGTGCTGCGGGTGTGCGTGCCCGACCTGGCCCGCCCGGAGGCCGAGGGCATCGTGGCCGGGCTCGACTTGGGTGGCGCCCCGGACGACCCCATATTCGACGGTGACGAAAGCGCCGGCCTGTTGCCGGCCTAGGAGACCGCCATGTTGGGAATTGCCAAGGGCCTGTTGGGCATCGGTGCGTTCAAGCAGCGCCTGCCGCGCCCGGACGAGGCGCTGCCCGGCCGGGACCAGCCGCTGCCGCTGCACAACCAGCATTACGTCAACAGCCACCCGCTCAAGGACGGTTTCGCCGGCCTGCAGCGTATCCGCGTGGCGATGGGCTGTTTCTGGGGCGCCGAGCGCAAGTTCTGGACGCTGCCGGGCGTGTACGCCACCTCGGTGGGCTATGCCGGCGGTTCCACCCCGAACCCGACCTACGAAGAGGTCTGTTCCGGCATGACCGGGCACACCGAGATCGTGGAGGTGGTGTTCGACCCGGCCATCATCTCGCTGGGCCAGGTGCTGCAGGTGTTCTGGGAGAACCATGACCCCACCCAGGGCATGCGCCAGGGCAACGACACCGGCACCCAGTACCGCTCGGCCATCCACGCCACCAGCCAGGCCCAGTTCGATGCGGCCCTCGCCAGCCGCGACGCGTACCAGCAGCGTCTGGAGGATGCCGGCCTGGGCGCGATCACCACCGAGATCGTGTTCCCGGCGCCGACGTACTTCTACGCCGAGGACTATCACCAGCAGTACCTGGCCAAGAACCCGAACGGGTACTGCGGCATCGGGGGTACGGGGGTGAGTTGCCCGATTGGTGTGGATGCGTGAGCGATGCGGTAGAGCCGACCGTTGGTCGGGTGCCCTTGCAGTGACGTGGGGGTAGCCGACCAACGGTCGGTGGGAGCAGCCGACCAACGGTCGGCTCTACCCCGTTGTTGAGGGTTGAGAAACCAAAAGGCCCCGCAGTGCGGGGCCTTTTGTCGTCCGCGAACCGGCGCGCTTACAGGCGCTCGCGGATGGTCTGGCGCAGCGCTTCCAGGTCCTTGGCGAACGCGTCGATACCGGTGGCCAGTTTCTCGGTAGCCATCGGATCGGCGGCCAGATCGGCTGCAAAGCGGGCCGCGTCAATCGCCGCCACCTGCACCGGCTCGGCTGCACCGGCCACCAGCTTGCGCGGCAGCGCACCGTGGTCGGCGTCCAGCTTCTCCAGCAGGTCCGGCGAAATGGTGAGCCGATCGCAACCGGCCAGCGCCTCGATCTGCGCGGTCGAACGGAACGATGCGCCCATCACCACCGTCGGCGAACCGCGGCGCTTGAACTCGGCGTACACCCCGCGCACGAACACCACGCCCGGGTCGGCATCGATGTCGGCCGGGGCCTGGCCGTTGGCCACGTACCAGTCCAGGATGCGACCGACGAACGGCGAAATCAGGAACGCGCCGGCTTCACTGCAGGCCAGCGCCTGGGTCGGGTTGAAGATCAGCGTCAGGTTGCAGTCGATACCCTCGGCCTGCAGCACCCGCGCCGCCTCCACGCCCGCCCATGTCGCTGCGATCTTGATCAGCACCTTGCTGCGCGGCACGCCGGCGGCGTCGTACATGGCAATGAACTGGCGCGCCTTGGCCACCGTCGCGGCGGTGTCGTGGGCCTGGTCGGCGTCCACCTCGGTGGACACCCGGCCCGGCACCAGCGAACTCAACAGCGTGCCCACGCCCACCGTCAGGCGGTCGGCCACGGCGTGCACGATGGTCTCGCGCTCGCCGGCCTGCTCGCGGCCCCAGGCCAGTTCGCGCTCGATCAGGTCCGCATACATCGGCAGGTCCAGCGCTTTCTTCACCAGGGTCGGGTTGGTCGTGCAGTCGACCGGCTTCAGGCGCTTGATCGCCTCATAGTCGCCGGTATCGGCTACCACGACGGACAGATCACGCAGCTGGCTGAGCTTGGACGGAGAAACGGTGTTCATTGCGACTCCTGGTACGAAAACGGGAACCTGCGCGGCGGCAGGAAGGTCAGGCGTGGGGCTGGTTGTGGACGGCGGTCACGCGCAGGCGCAGTTTGCGGCCACCCGGGGCGTCCCAATCCATGGTCTGGCCGACCGACAGGCCCAGCAGGGCGGTACCCACCGGCGCAAGGATGGACACCTTGCCCTGTTCAACATCGGCTTCGCGCGGATAGACCAGCGTCAGCACGTGCTTTTCGTTCTGCAGCTCATCTTCGCATTCCACGCGCGAATGCATCATGACGGTGCCGTCGGGAATCTGGTCCGGCGCCACCACCGTGGCACGGTTGAGCTCCTTGGCCAGCGCCACGGCGGCCGGGGTCTGGCTGACGGCGGGGGATTCAAGCATGGCGTCCAGACGATCCATGTCGTGGCTGGAAACGATGATCGACGGGGGAAGTCCGCTGGAAGTGGACATGTAAAGCTCCTTGCGAGTAATGATGGCCCATGCAAAAGGCGGCGCCTGCTGGCGCCGCCTGGGTTCTATTGTGCTGCCTATCGAAGACGGATGCGACCCGTGCGGTGCAGGGACCGATGCAGCCGGTTCATCCGGCCTGTCAGGCGTTGCCGCGCGCTGTCAGGGGCACGCCGGAATCGGCGTTGTCCAGGGTGAACAGCTCCTGCGGCAGGCGTTTGAACTGCTGCGCCAGCTGCTGCAGGAAACCGGTCATCGCCGAACTGCGCCGCCATGCCATCGCGATGCGGCGGCTGGGCCGGTCGTCGCCTTGGAAATCGAGCAGGCGGATGTTTTCCGAACGCGGCACCGGCGGCTTCACCGACAAGGTCGGCAACAGCGTGATGCCCACGTCGGCCGCGACCATCTGGCGCAGTGTCTCCAGGCTGGTGGCGCGGAACTCGGACTTCTCATTGGCGCCGAACAGCCGGCACACCGCCAGCGCCTGGTCGCGCAGGCAGTGCCCGTCTTCCAGCAGCAGCAGCTTCTGGGTGGACAGCTCCTGCACATCCAGGTGGTGCCGGCGCGCCAGTGGGTGCTGCCCGGAGACGGCCAGCAGGAACGGTTCCTCGAACAGGAATTCGGCGTGCAGCTGGTCGTCGTCCAGCGGTAGCGCCAGCAACGCGGCATCCAGCTTGCCTTCGCGCAGCCGCGCCAGCAGTTCGTCGCTCTTTTCTTCCACCAGCAGCAGCTCCAGCTGCGGGAAGCGTTCGCGGATGTTGGGAATCACGTGCGGCAGCAGGTACGGGCCCAGCGTGGGGAAAATGCCCAGCCGCACCGTCCCGGCTTCGGGATCGCGGCTGCGCCGTGCGGCTTCTTTCAGCTGCTCGACCTCGGCCACGATGGTGCGCGCACGCGCCGCCGCTTCGACCCCGGCGGGGGTCAGCATCACTTTGCGTGGAGCACGCTCGACCAGGGGCAGGCCCAGTTCGTCCTCCAGCTTGCGGATCTGGGTGGACAGGGTGGGCTGGCTGACGAAGCACGCCGCCGCGGCGCGGCCGAAGTGCCGGTGGTCGGCCAGCGCCACCAGGTATTTCAGATCACGTAGGTTCATTTCCTTGGACCTCTAAGCGGTAATGGACCGGGTGACGGCGTGGCTTACCCAGCAGGTGGGTCCCGGCGAACCGGGACCCTGACGTTTCAGGCAGCTTCGGCGACAGCGCCGCTGCTCTTGGGAACGGATGTGCGGATCAGGTGATCAAAAGCACTCAGTGCGGCGGTCGAACCGGCGCCCATCGCGATGATGATCTGCTTGTACGGAACGGTAGTGCAATCGCCTGCCGCGAACACGCCGGGCACGCTGGTCTGGCCACGGTCGTCGATCACGATCTCGCCACGCGGCGACAACGCCACCGACCCCTTCAACCACTCGGTGTTGGGCAGCAACCCGATCTGCACGAAGATGCCTTCGAGTTCGATCCGGTGCGCATCGCCACCGACGCGGTCCTTGTAGACCAGCCCGGTCACCTTCTGGCCATCGCCCAGCACTTCCTGGGTGAGGGCGCTGGTGATGATGGTGACGTTGCCCAGGCTGCGCAGTTTCTTCTGCAACACTTCATCGGCCCGGAGTTTGTCATCAAATTCCAGAAGGGTCACATGCGACACCAGGCCGGCGAGATCGATCGCCGCTTCCACGCCCGAGTTGCCGCCGCCCACCACCGCCACGCGCTTGCCCTTGAACAGCGGGCCATCGCAATGCGGGCAGTACGCCACGCCCTTGTTGCGGTACTGGTCTTCGCCGGGCACGTTCATCTGGCGCCAGCGCGCACCGGTGGACAGGATCACCGTGCGCGACTTCAACACCGCGCCGTTCTCCAGCGTGATCCCCACCAGCCCGTCATCGCCGGCCGGCGTCAACGCCGTGCCGCGCTGCAGGTTCATGATGTCCACCTCGTACTCGCGCACGTGCTGTTCCAGCGCGGTGGCCAGCTTCGGGCCCTCGGTTTCCTTGACCGAAATGAAGTTCTCGATCGCCATGGTGTCCAGCACCTGGCCGCCGAAACGCTCGGCCGCCACACCGGTGCGGATGCCCTTGCGCGCGGCATAGATCGCCGCGGCGGCACCGGCCGGACCACCGCCGATCACCAGCACGTCGAAGGGTGCTTTGGCGGCGATCTTCTCGGCGTCGCGTTTGGCCGAACCGGTGTCCAGCTTGGCCACGATCTGCTCCAGGGTCATGCGGCCCTGGTCGAACATTTCGCCATTGAGGTACACGGTGGGCACCGACATGATCTGGCGCGCCTCGACCTCGGCCGGGAACAGGCCGCCGTCGATCGCCACGTGCTGGATGCGCGGGTTGAGCACCGCGGCCAGGTTCAGCGCCTGCACCACGTCCGGGCAGTTCTGGCAGGACAGCGAGAAGTAGGTTTCGAACTTGAGCTCGCCTTCCAGCCCCTGCACCTGCTCGATCAGCTCGGCGGTGGCCTTGGATGGATGACCGCCCACCTGCAGCAGGGCCAGCACCAGCGAGGTGAACTCGTGGCCCATCGGCAGCCCGGCGAACGCCAGGTGGATGTCCTGGCCCGGGGTGGTCAGCGCGAACGACGGGGTGCGCTCGCTGCTGTCGCGGCGCACGTCCAGGGTGATCTTGTCCGACAGCGCGACCAGCGTGTTCAGCAGCTCCAGCATCTCCTGCGACTTGGCGCCGTCGTCCACGTGCGCCGTGATCTGGATCGGGCGGGTGACACGTTCCAGGTAGGTCTTCAGCTGGGACTGGAGGTTGGCATCCAACATCGAGAAACTCCTTGATTCAGGCAAGCAGACGGCGTCGACGAACCCCGTGGGTGCATCTGCGCGACATGGGGGTGAACCCAAACCGGCGCGTGCGCACCGGCTTGGGTTCACCCCCATTCCCGTCGAGCGGGAATGGGGATGGGAAACGACTTAGATCTTGCCGACCAGGTCCAGCGACGGGGTCAGGGTCTTTTCGCCTTCCTTCCACTTGGCCGGGCACACCTGGTTCGGGTTGGCGGCGGTGAACTGGGCAGCCTTCAGCTTGCGCAGGGTCTCGGAGACATCACGGGCGATCTCGTTGGAGTGGATCTCCAGGGTCTTGATCACGCCTTCCGGGTTGATGATGAAGGTGCCGCGCAGGGCCAGGCCTTCTTCTTCAATGTGCACGCCGAAGGCGCGGGTCAGCTGGTGGGTCGGGTCGCCGACCAGCGGGAACTGGGCCTTGCCGACGGCCGGCGAGGTTTCGTGCCACACCTTGTGCGAGAAGTGGGTGTCGGTGGTGACGATGTACACCTCGGCACCGGCCTTCTGGAACTCGGCGTAATGGTCGGCGGCGTCTTCAATCTCGGTCGGGCAGTTGAAGGTGAACGCGGCCGGCATGAAGATCAGCACGGACCACTGGCCCTTCAGGGTGCTGTCGGAAACCTTGATGAACTCGCCGTTCTGGTAGGCGTTGGCTTCGAACGGCTTGATCTGCGTATTGATGAGCGACATTGATGTTCCTCTTGGTGAAGGGGGTGGGTGAAGCGACCAACACAGGTTAGCGGCTCCGTTCCCATAAGGACAATCCATTGATTGCATCTATACGATAGTCACAGACTATCAATATGGGCTGATCGTGCGATGAATGTCAGCCCCTGTTTCGCCCGAAAGCGTTGCAGCGCAATGACATTCGGGCTGAATGGGGTAATCGGCGCAATAGCCGCTCCTTATTCCTGCGCGCGGTTGGCTGAACGGAATCGACTGGAAGACCCGGGCTGGCCGCGTAACGGCGATAGATCAGCTCAACCGAATATTGGTTCGTACATTGCTGCAATCAATGCCGAGGCGTCGCCACGGCCGGTCTTCGGACGTCCTGGGGTCCTGGCCCGGTGCACTACACTGCGCGCCCGCCCACTTTTCCAACCTGCCCGATGACCGCCGCTCCCCGTGACCTGCGCCAGCTGCTTGCCGATGCCGCCACGGCCCTGCCCGGGGTGGAGGGCCGGCATGAAGCCGAGCTGTTGCTGTTGCATGTCCTGGGCAAGCCGCGCAGCTGGCTGTTCGCGCACGCCACCGACCCGGTCGAGGCGGGCGATGTGGCGGCGTTTCACGCGTTGCTGGCCCGGCGCCTGGCCGGCGAACCGGTGGCCTACCTGCTGGGCCATCGGGGGTTCTGGACGCTGGACCTGGCGGTGAGCCCGGCCACCCTGATTCCGCGGCCGGAAACCGAGCTGCTGGTGGAACTGGCGCTGGCGCGCCTGCCGGTCGACACCGCGCTGGCGGTGGCCGACCTGGGCACCGGCAGCGGAGCGATCGCGTTGGCCCTGGCCAGCGAGCGCCCGCAGGCCGACGTGACCGCCTCCGATCTCAGCGCCGCCGCCTTGGACGTGGCGCGTGGCAATGCGGCGCGCAACGGGCTGGCGCGCGTGCGGTTCGTGCAGGGCGCCTGGTTCGCGCCGCTGCAGGGCATGCGCTTCGATCTGATTGCGAGCAACCCGCCGTACATCGCCAGCAACGACCCGCACCTGCAGCAGGGCGACCTGCGCCACGAGCCGGCCACGGCGCTGGCCTCCGGCATCGACGGCCTGGACGACATCCGCCTGATCGTCGCCGGCGCCGGCGCGCACCTGCTGCCCGGTGGCTGGCTGCTGATCGAACACGGCTGGGACCAGGGCGCGGCGATCCGCGCACTGTTTGAACACGCCGGTTTCGAGCAGGTGCACACCGAGCGCGACCTGGAACAACGCGACCGGGTGACGCGCGGCTGTCTGCCGGGCGTGCGCTGACGCTGCCTGAAACATCGCGCGGGTAGAATGGCGGTCCACTTGAAAGGAAGCGCCATGACCACTGCCAGCCCCTCTGTTTCCCACGCGCAGCTGCAGTCCCACGCGTTCCTCGCCGACATGGTCGAGGATGCGTACTTCCCGCCGGCACTGGTGGCCCAGGGCCAGCAGATCCTGCTGCGCCTGTGCGAACGCATCGAACGCGAACGCCCGGCCGACGGTGCCGCGCTGATGGCGCTCACCCATGCCGCCACGCTGGAGTTCAATGTGCTCGGCGAAGCGTTCGAAGCGCAGGACAGCGAGCTGGAAACCGCTGCCCGCGAGAACATCGGCGCCGATTTCGAGCTGATCGCGCGCAGCTACGGGTTCGATGTGGATGTTGATGATCTGACCAGCCCGCGCGAGTGGTGAACCCGCTCGTCCGCGCCTGTGCCCAACAACGGAGTTCTGTCATGCGTACGCTGTATCCCGCCATCACCCCTTACGACGTCGGCACGCTGAAGGTCGACGATCGCCACACGCTGTATTTCGAACAGTGCGGCAACCCCGACGGCAAGCCGGTGGTGATGCTGCACGGTGGCCCCGGTGGCGGCTGCAGTGAAAAAATGCGCCAGTTCCACGACCCGGCCAAGTACCGGATCATCCTGTTCGACCAGCGCGGTGCCGGGCGTTCCACCCCGCATGCCGACCTGGTGGACAACACCACGTGGGACCTGGTGGCCGACATCGAGAAACTGCGCGAGCACCTGAAGGTGGAGCGCTGGCAGGTGTTCGGCGGCAGCTGGGGGTCGACCCTGGCGCTGGCCTACGCTGAAACCCATCCGCAGCGCGTGACTGAACTGGTGCTGCGCGGCATCTTCATGCTGCGCCGCTGGGAGCTGGAATGGTTCTACCAGGAAGGCGCCAACCGCCTGTTCCCGGATGCATGGGAGCACTACCTCAAGCCGATCCCGGAAGTGGAGCGCCACGACCTGATCTCGGCCTTCCACCGCCGCCTCACCAGCGATGACGAGGCTACCCGCCTGGCCGCCGCCAAGGCGTGGAGCGTGTGGGAAGGGGCCACCAGCTTCCTGCATGTGGACGCGGACTTCGTGGACAGCCACCAGGACGCGCAGTTCGCGCTGGCGTTTGCGCGCATCGAGAACCACTACTTCGTCAACGGTGGTTTCTTCGAGGTGGAAGAGCAGCTGCTGCGCGACGTGCACCGCATCGCCGACATCCCCGGCGTAATCGTGCATGGCCGCTACGACGTGGTGTGCCCGTTGCAGAACGCGTGGGAACTGCACAAGGCCTGGCCGAAATCGACGCTGGAAATCAGCCCGGCGTCGGGCCATTCGGCGTTCGAAGCGGAAAACGTGGACGCCCTGGTGCGCGCCACGGATCGCTTCGCCGGCTGAATCGACGCGTGCCGACCAACGGTCGGCACCTACCAATGGCCGGCCAACAATGCGTCGGCCAATACCTTCATCTTCGGTGAGGCCTGCCGCGATGGCGGGTACACCAGCGACAACGCACGGCTGCGACCTTCGAACGGCTGCAGCACGCGTTGAAGCCGCCCTGCGGCGAGCGCGTCGGCCACCGCGAAATCCATCACCTGCACAATGCCCACCCCGGCCAGCGCGCCTTCTACCAGCGGGTCGCCGCTGTCGAACACCATCCGCGCCGGTGGGGTGAATTCACGCAGGTGGTCGTCTTCGCGGAACTGCCAGTCCACCAGTCGCCCGCTGCGCAGGTTGCGCACCGCCAGGCAGGTGTGGTCCTGCAGGGCATCCACGCTGGCCGGTGCACCGTGCCGGGCCAGGTAGTCCGGCGAGGCCACGGTGACCCAATGCAACGGCCGCAGCGGCCGCGCCACCATCCGCACGTCGCTGATCGTCCCGGTGCGCAGGGCGGCGTCGAAGCCTTCCTCCACCAGATCCACCAGCCGGTCGTTGAGCACCAGCTCGAACTGCAGCTGCGGGTGCGCCGCCATCAACTGCCCGGCCAGGGGCACCAGCACCTTGCGCCCGAACATCGACGGCGCGGTCAGCTTCAGCACGCCCGACGGCGTGCAGGGCCGGTCCCCGAGCCGGCGCTCGGCGTCGTCCAGCCCGGACAACAGCGGGGCGCAGTGGTCCACGAACTGGCGACCGTCCGGGGTCAGGCTGACGTTGCGGGTGTTGCGGTGGAGCAGGCGCACGCCCAGGGTGCCTTCCAGCCGGCTGATCGCCCGCGACAGCCCCGACTGGCTGATGCCGAGCTGGCCGGCGGCCACGGTGAAACTGCGGGCGTCGGCAACCTGCACCAGCATGCGCACGGCATTGAGATCCATGGCGGGCTCCGATTGATGCAAAAATGCATGACAGAAATCGAAGTATCCGGGTTTCTTTGTTTGGCGTCATCAATGAGACTGCCCGCCTTCCCCACGCACCGACCGGCATGACCCACTCCCCGCATTCCTTCCCGCCCCGGCTGGCGTTGACCCTGTTGGCCATGGCCCAGCTGATCATCGCGCTGGACGCCACCATCATTTTCGTCGCCCTGCATGAGATGGGCGTGCAGCTGCAGATCAACGCGCAGCAGCTGCAGTGGATCGTCAGCGGCTACACGGTGGCGTTCGGCGGCTGCCTGCTGCTGGGTGGGCGTGCGGCCGACCTGCTCGGTCGGCGCCGCATTTACCGGCTGGGCATGGGCCTGTTCGCGCTGGCCTCGCTGGTGGGCGGCTTCAGCACCAGCGCCTGGCTGCTGATCGGCGCGCGCGCGGTGCAGGGCATCGGCGCGGCGTTGCTGTTTCCGGCCACGCTGGCGCTGATCAACACGCTGTACGCCGAAGGCGCGCCGCGCAACCGCGCGCTGGCGATCTGGTCGATGGCCAGTGCGGGCGGGCTGGCGCTGGGCACGTTGCTGGGCGGCGTGCTCACCCAGAGCTTCGGCTGGTCCTCGGTGCTGCTGGTGATCGTGCCCTTTGCCAGTGCCTGCGCACTGCTGGGCGGCTGGTGGCTGCCGCGCGACCCCGCACCGCAGGTGGGGCGCTCGTTCGACCTGGCCGGCTGCTTCACCGTCACCCTGGGCGGCAGCCTGCTGGTCACCACCCTGGTGCAGGGCCCGGAGTGGGGCTGGCTGGCACCGCGCACGCTGGGGTGCCTGGTGGTGTCGGCGCTGCTGCTGGTCGCCTTCGTGCAGATCGAACAGCGCAGCCGCGACCCGCTGATGCAGTTCGCGCTGCTGCGCCTGCGCAGCCTGCGTGCGGCGATGCTGCTGACCTTGTTGTTCATGAGCAGCTTCGGCGTGCAGTACTACTTCCTGGCGCTGTATTTCCAGGACGGCTACGGCTGGAGCGCGCTGCAGGCCGGCCTGGCGTTCCTGCCGCCCACGCTGGTGTGCACCTTCGGCATCAAGATCACCGAACGCATGCTCACCCGGCGCTCGCCGCGGCAGGTGCTGGCGCTGGGCATGGCCGCCGGTGCGGTCGGCATCACCGCGGTGGCGATTGCGTTGCCTTTCGGGGCCACGTACTGGGCACTGCTGCCGGGCATCGTGGTGCTGAGCATCGGCCAGGGCATGACCTGGACGGCGATGTGGATCGTGGCCGGGCAGGGCGTGCCGGCCGCGCAGCAGGGCGTGGCGTCGGGCATGGCCGCTACCGCGCAACAGATCGGCGGCGCGTTGGGCCTGGCGGTATTGGTCATGCTGGCCAACGCCGGGCGCGGCGTGGATGCTGCAGGTACCAGCCCCGAAGCGCTGCATGGCCTGGTCAACGCGCAGTACGGCGCGGCGGTGTTCGCGCTGCTCGGGGTGGGCGTGGCGGTGTGGTTGCGGCCGCAGCCGCCGCAGCCGGATGACGCGGCGCTGCCGCTGTCGCGCGTCATCGATGGCAACATGGCGCCATGACTGACCTGTTGGATCTGCGCGGTTTGCTTGACCTGATCGTGGCCTGCAACGACGACGATGCCGTGTGGAAGACCTATGGCTGGGTCTGGGCCCAGGAGGGGGATGCCGCATCGGTCGGGTTCCATCCGCAGACCAGGCGCGGTGACGACGCCACCGACGACGGCGATGGCGAACCCGAGCCCCCGATCACCACTTCACCACGGCTGTGGCTCTATCTGGAGGCGATCACCGTTGCGAGCATTCTGGACGTGCAGAAGCTGTCCCGTCCCCTGTCCGGGCTGGACGACTATGCGCAGGCGCTGGATTACTACAGCCAGCACGACACGTTCCTCGACCACGGTGAGCCAGCACCGCGTGACCGCGAGGAAGCGGATCGGCAGGGGCTGTCGCCCGGGTTGTATGCCGCCTTCGACCTGACGTTGGAGACGGTTGAGCCGGCGCAGCGCAAAGCGGCGGCCAGCCTGGTGGCCGAGGTAAAGGCGCTATCGGTGGGCGAGGCGCTGGCGCAGGTGCGTGCACTGCCGCTGGCAGTGGCCCGCAACGTCGACCGCGCGGCAAGCGCCGAACTGCAGGCCCGCTTCGCGGCGATCGGACTGGCGCTGCAGGTCACCCGCTACCGTTCGTTCCCATGGCAACCCATCGGGTAGAGCCGACCGTTGGTCGGCTGCGGTACCACCACCGCGTTCAACCCAACCCCGGCGCCAACGTCTGCAACACCCGCGCCAACCGCCGTGCCCAGGCCTGCTGCCCGGCGGCGTCGGCAATCAGGTCCTGGCGGATCTCCAGTTCCACATGTGCCAGCCCGCGCGCTTCGGCGTGCACCGGGATCGCGTAATCCGTGGCGTCGCTGACCGCATAGGGCTGGTTGTCGCCCACCACCAGGTCACCTTCGGCCTGCAAGGCGTGCATCAACGCATGCGCAAAGCGCGCATCGCGCTGGTACAGCACACCGGCATGCCACGGCCGCGCCACGCCCTGCATCGCCGGCGTGAAGCTGTGCATGGCAATCAGCACGGTGGGCATGCCGGCTGCGGCGCGGGCATCCAGTTCGGTGGCAATGCGGCCGTGGTACGGCGCGAAGATGGCCTGCACGCGCGCGTCCTGTGCCGCTTCATCCAGCCCCTGGTTGCCCGGCACCACGGTGCCGTCGCTGAGCGGCGCGAACCGCCCCGGTGCACCCGGCGGGCGATTGCAGTCGATCACCAACCGCGAATAGGTCTGGGTGATCGCCCAGGCGTCCAGCAGGCGCGCTAGTTCCACCGTGACCCCGGCAATGCCGATGTCCCAGCCGATGTGGCGGTCCAGTTCGGACGCGGGCAGACCCAGGCTGCCCAGTGCGGCCGGCACCTGCTGGCCCGCATGGTCGGCGATCAGCAGGTACGGCGAGCGTCCCTGGGCCTGATGCACGATGAACGGTGCCGGGTCGGACGGTCCCAGCAGCGCGCCCGACGCGATCGGCGGAGCGAACGAATCAGCCACGCGGGGTGCCGTCCAGATGGTGCTCGATCATCCACAGCCCGGCCCACAGCTTGGCGTCCAGCTCGTAGCCCTGGCCGATCTTCTCCACCAGCCACGCCGCCGCACGTGCGCGCGGCACTTCGTGCACGGTGATGTTCTCGCTGGCATCGCCGCCGCCATCGCCCACCTTGCGCAGGCCGGTGGCGCGCACGAAGGCGATCTTCTCGCTGCTGGCGCCCGACGAGGTGGGGCCGATCATCAACACCTCGGCGTGGTCGGCGGTCCAGCCGGTTTCTTCTTCCAGCTCGCGCACCGCCGACACTTCGATCGACTCACCTGCATCGATGTCGCCCACCAGGCCGGCCGGCATCTCGATGGTGTTGGCCTGCAGCGGCACCCGGAACTGCTCGACGAACAGCACGTTGTCCTCCGGGGTGACCGCGATGATGATCGCGGCCAGACCGCCGGCATGGGTACGCTCGCTGTATTCCCACGTGCCGCGCACGACCATGCGCTGGTATTTGCCTTCGTAGACGACCTTCGGGGGTTGCGTGTTGGGGCTCATGCGAACTCGCTGGCAATGGAGGGGGAATCGGGCAGGCCGGCGGCGCTGAACAGCCGGCGCCGGGTCAACGGGCCGAACCGCAGCGCATCGCACAGGCCCTGCAGCATCTGCGGGTCGGCGCTGCCGCGGCGGAAATCGGCATCGGCGCAGTCCAGCGGCGCGTCCAGCGCGATGGTGGTCAGCTGCCGCCACAGCAGCGCGTGCTCGCGCTGTTCGCGCAGCCGCACCGCCATCTGCGCCGCGCCGCGCAGGCGCAGGAACGGCACTTCGTCCAGGCGTTCGTACAGCACGTCCATGCTGCCGAAGTGGGCCAGCAGCACCGCGGCCGACTTGGCGCCCACCCCGGTGACACCGGGAATGTTGTCCACCGCATCGCCGCACAGCGCCAGGTAATCGGCGATCTGGTGCGCATGCACGCCGTGGCGGGCCTTGACCCCGGCCATGCCCCAGCGCTGGTTGCGTGCGTAGTCCCACTGTTCGTCGTGTTCGTACAGCAGCTGCGACAGGTCCTTGTCGGCCGAGATGATCACCCCGCGCATGCCGGCGTCGCGGCGTGCGTGCAGGGCGCTGCCGATCAGGTCGTCGGCCTCGTACTCGTGGTGGGCCAGCACCGCCAGCCCCAGCGCCATGCACAGGGCCTTGCAGTGGGCGAACTGACGGCGCAGCGCGTCCGGGGCCGGATCGCGGTTGGCCTTGTAGGCGGCGTACAGCCGGTGCCGGAAGCAGCTGTCCAGGGCCTCGTCGAAGGCAATGGCGATATGCCGCGGGCGCTCGCGCTCGATCAGGTCCAGCAGGAAACGGGCAAACCCGTGCACCGCGTTGGTCGGCCAGCCCTGTTGGTCCTGGAATTCATCGGGCATCGAATGCCACGCGCGGAACACGTACAGGCTGGCATCGACCAGGTACAGCGGTGGGCGCGGCGCGGGGGGCGCGACAGACAACTCGGCCATCTCAGCCCACCCAGTCCTGCAGCAGCGCGGCGGGGTCGGGGCGGTCGCGCTCGGGGGCCGCGGTCTTCGGGGTGCCGATATGGATGAACCCGGCGATGCGCTCGCCCTCGGCCAGGCCCAGGTGGGCATGCACGGCCGGGTCGAAGGCCATCCAGGCGGTCAGCCACTGCGCGCCGAAGCCCAGCGCCTGCGCGGCCTGCAGCAGGGCAAAGCAGACGCAGCCGGCGGTCATCAGCTGTTCCTGCTCGGGTACTTTGGGGTTGGGGCGCGGGCTGGCCACCACGGTGATGATCACCGGCGCATGCGAGAACCGCTGGCGGTCCTTGTCCAGCTGGGCCTGCGCCACCTGGGGGTCACGCTGCTGGCTGCGCTCGGCCAGGAACGCGCCCAGACTGTGACGTGCATCGCCGGCGATGCGCAGGAAGCGGTACGGCACCAGCTTGCCGTGGTCAGGCACGCGCACCGCCGATGCCAGCATCCGCAGCAGGGTGTCCGGGTCCGGGCCGGGCTCGCCAAGCTGCTTGGCGGGCACCGAGCGGCGGGCGTCCAGGGCTTGCAGCGCAGGGGATTCGGACATGTTCACTCGATCAGTTTTCACGGTGCGCCCAGTATAGTCGCGGCAGTTTGTGACGCGCCCAGCGGCGATCTCCGATCGATTTGCGACAAAGCGTGATGAACATCACCTAATCAATGGCATTGCTTCACGTGGCTGTACTCGCTTCCCGCCGACGCTGGCCGTACGATACAAGGCCTGCCGGTACCCCGGTCGTGAGGTTCAAAGTGCGGACTGTTTCACTGTCCCTGACCGGTGGGGCGACCTACCATCCGGACGCGGGTGCCTGGGGGGCACCGGTATCTGTTGTTTCCATGCTGCATTCTGTGCCTGCGAAGGTGGGGAGCCTTTTCGCATGATCGCCACGCCCAATACATTGGGGCAGCCGGGTCATCACCCGGCACTGTTGAAGCTTGCCCGCGAGGCAGCGCTGCCCGCGCTGACCGAGTCGTTCGCGACCGTGCTGGCCCGCTTTGACGACGTTCTGTTCGACCGTGCCGGCACCGCCGGCGCGTCGCAACTGCTGTTCCTGGATGGCATGCGTGAACTGCGCCGCCGCCGCGAGGACATCGTGGCCGGCTTCCGTACCCACCTGGCGCAGGCCTGGGAGGCGCTGGAGCGCGGTCAGCCGCTGTCGGCCGAGGCCACCCTGGCCGGGCAGATCGAAGACGGTCTCAGCCTGGTGCCCGAGCATGTGCTGGAGTCGCGGCTGGCGGTGCGCAACTTCGCCACCGTGCTGCTGCGCGACTGGAAGCCGGTGCTGGCGCGGCTGGACCGCCGCCTGGGCTGGATCGCCGGCGGGCTGGAACTGAACGCCGACAGCAATCCGATCAGCCCCGAGCACATCGGCGTGGCCATCCATGAGGCCTTTGCCGATTGTGAACTGGCCCCGGAGGTGCGGCTGGTCCTGATCAAGTTGTGCGAGCGCGATCTGCACGCGCCGATCGGCAAGCGTTACGAAGCGCTGGACGAGCAGCTCGCTGCCGCCGGCGTGATGCCGCAGATGGCCGCGCCACGGCGCCCGGCACCCCGGCCGCCGAGCCCGCGGCACGAACTGGAGGCCCTGGTCGATGCGCTGGACCAGAACGGCCAGGGCGGTGACGACGATGCTGCTGCGCCGGCCTGGGCACGGCGGTTTGCCGATCGCTGGGCCGAAAGCCGCGGACGGATGCAATCGGCCGGCGCCAGTCAGGCCGCCGCAGCCGAGGCGGGCGAGAGCCTCAGTGGCAACCAGGGCATGCTGCTGGAAGCGCTGCACGAACTGCTGCAGCAGACCCGGCACGTACGCGAAGACGCAACCTCGGCGGCCAGCGTGGCCGTGGGTCAGCAGCGTCCGCTGAGCCAGCGCGAAATGATGTCGGTGCTGTCGCTGCTGCAGGCCACGCCGAGTGCCACCCTGCGCGCGGCCATCGGCGAAGACGGCGAATCGCTGGCCCAGCGCCTCAAGAGTGAAGTGCTGTCGGGCGCCACCCGGCTTGGCGTGGACCCGTCGCAGGCGCGGCTGGACCCGCAGGACGAAGATGCGATCGACCTGGTGGGCATGCTGTTTGACGTGATGCTCGATGAGCGCGACCTGGAAGGCCGCTCGCGCGAGCTGATCGGGCGGCTGGTGGTGCCCTTCGTCAAGGTCGCCATGCTCGACCGCCGCATGTTCGTGCAGAAGACCCACCCCGCGCGCAAGCTGCTCAACTCGCTGGCCGAGGCCTGCGAAGGCAACACCGGCGAGAGCCAGGCCGAGCGCGTGCTGATGGGCAAGGTCGAGGAAATCATCGAACGCCTGGTGGCCGAGTTCAACGAGAACCTGGCGATCTTCCTGACCCTGGAAGAAGAATTCCGCGATTTCCTGGCCCAGCATCGGCGCCGTATCGAAATCGCCGAGCGCCGCGCGGCTGAAACCCAGCGCGGTCAGGAAAAGCTGGAGATGGCGCGCAGCCGCTCGTCTGCCGAGCTGGACCGGCGCATTGCCGATGTGACCCTGCCGCAGGCGATTGCCGAATTCCTGCGCCAGCCCTGGCAGCACCACCTCACCCTGACCGTGCTGCGCGAAGGCGAGGACGGGGCGTCGGTGGGCGAGGCGCTGGCCCTGGCCGACGGCATGCTGGAAGAAGTGGCCGAGGCGCGCCGGCAGATCGTCGGCAAGCCGTGGCTGCAGGCCTGGCACCCGGCACTGCGCAAGGTGTTTGCCAGTGTGGGCGTGCACGCCGATGCCGCCACCGGGGCGATCGACGCCCTGCATGACACGCTGCAGGCCATCGCCGAATCACGCCCGGAACTGGAGCGCGCGCTGCCCGAACTGCCCCAGGTGGCGCTGCCCACCCCGCCCGTGCAGGAAAGCGCGGCGGTAGAGCTGGGCGGCAAGGTCGACGTGACCGATTTCGACAACGCCGACGCCGACCGCTTCCGCGGCCTGGAGATTGGCAGCTGGCTGGATTTCGTCGACAAGGACGGCAAGGTGCAGGCCGGCAAGCTGTCCTGGGTGAGCCCGATTTCCCAGCGTCTGCTGTTCGTCAACCGCCGTGGCGTGCGCTTCTGCGTGGCCTCGCCGGAAGAACTGGCGGTGATGGTGCGGCTGGGCCGCCTGCGCGCGCACATCGACGATGGTGCTTTCGACAGCGCCATGCAGGGTGTGATCGACCGGCTGGACAACAAGAACGCCACCGTTCACTGAGGCAGCGCCGGTTCTGCCCGGCCACGCCTGCCCCACCGCCGCATGGTTTCTACTCAAACCGAACCGGTAGGTTACGATCCCCCCACACTCTGCTGATCGTCGGGGACACGCATGGCTGTCGAGGTGTTGGTGGTATCCGAACGCGCGCCAGGGGAACGGCGCGTGGCGATGACGCCGGAAACGGCACGCAAGCTGGCCGCGCTGGGCGCGACCGTGTGGTTCGAACCCGGGGCCGGCCAGGCCGCCGGTTTTCCCGATCAGGCATACATCGACGTCGGCGCGCAGCCGGCCGATGACACGCGGCTGGGCGCGGCCGACATCGTGCTGTGCGTGCAGCCACCGGACAATGCACGGTTGGGCCAGCTCAAACCCGGCGCCAGCCTGGTCGGCATGCTGCACCCGCAGGCCGACGCCGAACGCGCCGGCCTGATCCAGTCGCGCGGGCTGCAGGCCTTTCCGCTGGAGCGCCTGCCGCGCACCACCCGCGCGCAGTCGATGGACGTGCTGAGCTCACAGGCCGGCATGGCCGGCTACAAGGCCACGTTGATTGCCGCGCAGCTGGCGCCGCGTTTCTTCCCGATGTTGACCACCGCCGCCGGCACCATCCGCCCGTCGCGGGTGCTGGTGGTGGGCGCCGGCGTGGCCGGGCTGCAGGCCATCGCCACCGCACGCCGACTGGGCGCGCAGGTGGAAGGCTTCGATGTACGGCCGGAAACCCGCGAGCAGATCGAATCACTGGGCGGCAAGTTCCTCGACCTGGGCGTCAGCGCCGTGGGCGAGGGCGGCTATGCGCGGCCGCTGACCGACGAAGAACGCGCCGAGCAGCAGCGCCGGCTGGGCGAGCACCTGCGCCTGGTGGACGTGGTGATCTGCACTGCGGCCGTGCCGGGCCGACCGGCGCCGAAGATCGTCAGTACCGCGATGGTGCAGGGCATGAAGCCGGGCAGCGTGATCGTGGACCTGGCCGCCGAAACCGGCGGCAACTGCGAGGCCACCCGCCCGGGTGAAACCATCGCGCTGGACGGGGTCACCGTGGACGGCCCGCTCGACCTGGCCAGCCGCGGCGCGGTGCACGCCAGCGAGATGTACGCGCGCAACCTGTACAACTTCGTGGCGCTGTTCCTCAAGGACGGGGCGATCGCCTTCGATTGGGACGACGAACTGCTGGCGAAAACCCGCTGGGTGGCCGCCGCTTGATCCAGGCAGCCACCCATGGGGTGGCTCTACCCGGCGGGAAACCGTCTGCGCCCCGGGATGCCACGAGGGGTTGATGTTGTGCAGCCACCCATGGGGTGCCGCAACCCCACGCCCGAGCCACCCCATGGGTGGCTGCACCACCTGGAAGCACCGCAACGCCGCCGCCCGGGACATCACCGCTTCGGTGGCGGCAGATCCTTCACCGGGTTGGCTTTCAACCATTCCTGGCGCTGCTCCGGGGTCATCTTCGACCAGCGCTCACGCAGCGCGTCGCGCTGGGCCGGGCTCAGCTCGCGCATCTGCGCGAACAGCGCGCGGGCCTGCTCGCGCTGCTCCGGGCTCATGTTCTCGAACCGATGGCGCCCGCGCCGGGCGAGCTCGCGCTGTTCCGGGGTCATGCCCTGCCAGCGCTGTCCGTGCTGCAGCATGCGCTCGCGCTGCGGCGGCGGGGCATCGTTCCAGCGGTCGCGCACGGGCGCGATCAGCGCCTCGCGCTGCTGCGGGGTCAGCCGATCCCACTCGGGCAGGGTAGGGGCCTGCGCCCCGCTGGCCGCGCTCGTCGACAGCAGCGCCAAGGCCAGGATCAGTCGCGGTGTCATGTTCACTCCATTGCCAGGTCGGTCGTGCCCAGCCACACGTACAGGTCGGGATTCTCGTCGAGCACATCGCTGCTGTCATCCACCGCCGATGCCACCGTGGGCGTGGCCGGGGTGCTGGGCGGGTTGGCGGTGAAACTGTAGCCCAACGCCAGCGCGGCCACCGCCGAGCAGGCGGTGGCCATCCACCAGCCATGCGCGCGGCTGCGGCGTGGCGCGGCCGCGTGGCGGGCGCTGCGCAGCCGCGCCAGGGTGGCCGGCGACACCTGCTGCAGGGCCTGCGCGTGCAAGGCGTGCAGGGCGTCATCATCGTGCAGGGGCGGGGTAACGGGGCGGCTCACAGGGCGATCTCCAGGTGCTGCTGCAGCGCCTGCCGGGCGCGCGAAAGATGGGTTTTGACCGCGCCCTCGCTGCAGCCCATGGCCGCCGCGGTGGTGGCGCCGTCCAGTTGCTGCAGCACGCGCAGGGTGAAGGCCTCGCGCTGGCGGGCGGGAAGCTCGCGCAGTGCACGCACCAACTGCGCGTACTGTTCGCGCTGCTCATGCGCCTGTGCCGGACCGGGGGCGTGGTCGGCCCAGTCGATGTCGTGCTCGCTGCCGGCCTCGTCGCTGCTGCGCCAGAAGCGCAGCCGGAAGCCGCGCCGGCGCTGCAGGTCGACCACCCGGCGGCGCAGGATGCTCCAGAACAACGGCGCCCAGTCGGCGGCCGGTTTGTCGCGGTAGGACAGCATCCGCAGCATGCTGTCCTGCACCGCGTCCAGCGCATCGTCGCGCTGGCGCAGACCGGCCTCGGCGAAGCGGAACGCGCGCGGCCCGATGCCGGCCAGGAACGCGTCCAGCGACACCGGCGGGGCGGGGTCGGCCTCGGTGGGCAGCGTTTGCAGGGTGGGGCTCACCAGCACAGGGTAGCGCTCGCGCAGGGGGGTACCTGTGACAACGCACCGGGGCGGCATCGGTTGACCGGCCTGCAGAACGGTTCAGCGCATGGTTATGATGGGGGGACGGGATCACCGCCTGGGAGACACACTGCAATGAGCGACGGGTTCGTGGCGTTGTACATCTTCATGCTGGCCGCGATCGCCGGCCACGTGATCATTTCACGGGTGCCGGTGATCCTGCATACCCCCCTGATGTCCGGGTCCAACTTCATCCACGGCATCGTGCTGATCGGCGCGATGGTGGTGCTGGGCCACGCGCAGACGCCGCTGGAGAAGATCATCGGCTTCATCGCGGTGGTGCTGGGCGCCGGCAATGCTGCCGGTGGCTACGTGGTCACCGAGCGCATGCTGGACATGTTCAAGCCGAGCGCCAAGCGCGACGCCGGGGAGAAGGCGCCTTGAACGTGAGCACCGCGCAACTGCTGCAGTGGCTGGTGCAGGTGAGCTACCTGGTGGCCGCCACCCTGTTCCTGCTGGGCCTGCAACGCATGGCCTCGCCGATGACCGCACGCAGCGGCATCCGCTGGGCCGGGCTGGGCATGCTGATCGCCACCGTGGCGACCTTCTTCCTGCCCGAGCTGCACAACATTCCGCTGATTCTGGCGGCCGTGGCGATCGGCACCGGCGTGGCCTGGTGGTCGGCCAAGCGCGTGGCGATCACCGACATGCCGCAAATGGTGGCCCTCTACAACGGCATGGGCGGCGGTTCGGCCGCGGCGATCGGCGCGGTGGAACTGCTGCGCTTCTCGTTCCTGGCCAACCGCGATACCACCCATTGGAGCGAGCAGGCGCTGGCCGACCTGGCCGCGCGCCAGCCGTCGGCCACCGTGCTGGCGCTGGCAGTGATCGGTTCGGCGATCGGTGCGGTGTCGCTGTCCGGCTCGATCATCGCCTGGGCCAAGCTGGACGGCCGACTCGACCGGCGCGTCACCTTCCCCGGGCAGCAGGCGTTCAACCTGCTGGTTGCCCTGGCGATGGTGGTGCTCGGCGTCTGGGCGGCGGTCACCCTGAGCCCGGTGGCGATCATCACCTTCTTCGTGGTCGCGCTGGCGCTGGGCGTGCTGATGACACTGCCGATCGGCGGTGCCGACATGCCGGTGGTGATCTCGCTGTACAACGCCTTCACCGGCCTGGCCGTGGCATTCGAAGGGTATGTGCTGGGCAACGAGGCCCTGATCATCGCCGGCATGATGGTCGGCGCCGCCGGCATCCTGCTGACCCGCCTGATGGCCAAGGCGATGAACCGGCCGATCAGCGGGGTGCTGTTCTCCAACTTCGGCGGCGGTGGCGTGGCGCAGGAAATCAGCGGCGCGCAGAAGCCGATCGAGGCCAGCGACGTGGCCGCCATGCTCGCCTTCGCCGAGCGCGTGGTGATCGTGCCCGGCTACGGCATGGCCGTGGCCCAGGCGCAGCACAAGGTATGGGAACTGGCCCAGCGCCTGATCGACCGCGGCATCAAGGTGAAGTTCGCCATCCACCCGGTTGCCGGGCGCATGCCGGGCCACATGAACGTGCTGCTGGCCGAAGCGGGCGTGCCTTACGACCTGATCGCCGACATGGACGACATCAACCCCGAGTTCCCCAACACCGACGTGGTGCTGGTGATCGGCGCCAACGACGTGGTCAACCCGGTGGCGCGCACCGACCCGGCCAGCCCGATCTACGGCATGCCGATCCTGGACGTGGTCAACGCGCGCAATGTGGTGGTGATCAAGCGCGGCAAGGGCACCGGCTTTGCCGGCATCGAGAATGCCCTGTTCTACGCCGACAACGCCCGCATGCTGTACGGCGATGGCGCCGGTGCGGCCAGCGCGCTGGTCAGCGAATTGAAAGCCCTCGACGGCGGACATTAAACAGAGAGGTAGTGCCGGCCGCTGGCCGGCTCCCACGATGCATCAGCGACCCGGTAGTGCCGGCCGCTGGCCGGCTCCCACGATGCATCAGCGACCCGGTAGTGCCGGCCGCTGGCCGGCTCCCACGATGCATCAGGCTCCCCACGATGCGTGAATACCCACGCGTTTCCGTCCGGGGGTCATGAAGAGCCGGCCAGCGGCCGGCACTACCGACGGCATGCAGGGCGGCTACTTCGCCACCCACCACCCGATCACCAGCGCCACGCCCAGCCACAGCCATTCCACCGCGCCGTTGGCCAGGCCGAGCAGCGTCCAGGCCATGAATGGGCCCATGCGCAACGCTGAATCCCACGGATTGAGGCCCATCGAGCCGCCCAGGTAGGCCGAGGCGATGCCCCAGTTGGCCGCCAGCGCCACCAGCAGGGTCGCCAGCAGGGTCACCACCACCCGGGCCGGCCCGGCGCGGAAGGTGCCCAGGCGCAGCATGAAGGCGATATCCAGCGCCGCCAGCACCGCCATCCAGCCGGCCTGGCGGCCGCTGAGCAGGGCAATGAACAACCAGGCCAACGTGGCCGTGACGACACCAAGCAGCAACATCGGGGGCCAGAGCCAATGGCGGCTCCGGACAGGCACGGACGTGGGCGACATGCAATCTTCCTGTGAGTGCCCACAGGATACCGGCTTGCGGGGTGACCGGCGCGTGGGCGGCCGCTGGGCTAAAATGGTCGCCTTGCGGGAATTGGCCGCGACCCCCATATCGATCCACATGTATTCCCGTAGCAGTGAACCTGTCCACTTCGAACGCGACTGCGAGGCCGTCATGGTCCCGCAGGGCGAAACGGTCACGCTGCCCGCTGGCAGCTATGGCTACATCACCCAGGCCCTGGGTGGCAGCTATACCGTCTTCGTCGAAGGCAATCTGTTCCGCATCGCCGGCAAGGACGGCGACGCCATCGGCAAGGAACCGCCGCCGGCGCTGGAGCTGCCTGAAAACGCCTCCGATGACGAAGTCGAAAAACTGGTGTGGCAGCAGCTGCGCACCTGCTTCGATCCTGAAATCCCGTTCAACATCGTGGACCTGGGCCTGGTGTACGAGGTCGACCTCAAGCACCTGGACGATGGCCGGCGCGAGATCGACGTCACCATGACCCTGACCGCGCCCGGCTGCGGCATGGGCGATATCCTGGTCGATGACGTGCGCAGCAAGCTGGAGATGATTCCGACGGTGGCCCAGGCCGACGTCGAGCTGGTGTTCGACCCGCCGTGGGGCCGCCACATGATGTCCGAGGCCGCCCGGCTCGAAACCGGCATGTTGTAACCGCCCACCGCCAGCAGGCGTCGCGGCGTTCCCCGTAACCAGAACAGGAAATATCCGGTGTCCCAGTCTTCCGTGAGCTTCAACACCACCCGTTCCGCCACCCCGCGCAGCAGCGAGGAGCGCGAGCGCATCCTGGCCGCCCCCGGTTTTGGTCTGCATTTCACCGACCACATGGTGGAAGTGCGGTGGGACAAGGACACCGGCTGGCACAACGCGAACGTACGCCCGTACGGCCCGCTGCAGCTGGACCCGGCCGCGGCGGTGCTGCATTACGGCCAGGAAATCTTCGAAGGCATCAAGGCGTACCGCCACGCCGACGGCTCGATCTGGACCTTCCGCCCGGACGCCAACGGCCGCCGCCTGCAGCGCTCGGCGCAGCGCCTGGCGCTGCCGGAACTGCCGGTGGACATCTTCGTCGAATCGCTCAAGCAGCTGATCGCCGTGGATGCCAGCTGGGTGCCGTCGGCCGACGAATCCAGCCTGTACTTCCGTCCGTTCATGATCGGCGATGAAGCCTTCCTGGGCGTGCGCGGCGCGCACAAGGCCGGCTACTACGTGATCGCCAGCCCGGCGGGCCCGTACTTCGCCAAGGGCGTGGCCCCGGTGTCGATCTGGCTGTCCACCGAGTACGCACGTGCGGCCAAGGGCGGCACCGGTGCGGCCAAGTGCGGTGGCAACTACGCCGCCTCGCTGCTGCCGCAGCAGAAGGCGCAGGCCCAGGGCTGCTCGCAGGTACTGTTCCTGGACCCGGTCGAGGGCAAGTACCTGGAAGAACTGGGCGGCATGAACGTGTTCCTGGTCTACAAGGACGGCACCCTGGTGACCCCGGCGCTGTCGGGCAGCATCCTGGAAGGCATCACCCGCGAGAGCATCCTGCAGCTGGCCCGCGACCGTGGCATGAAGGTCGAAGAGCGCAAGGTCACCATCGACGAGTGGAAGCAGGGCGTGACCTCCGGCGAGATCGCCGAGGTGTTCGCCTGCGGTACCGCTGCGGTGGTCACCCCGATCGGCCAGCTCAAGGGCGAGGGCTTCTCGGTCGGCGACATCAACGCGCCGGCCGGTGAAGTGACCATGTCGCTGCGCAAGGAGCTGACCGACATCCAGTACGGCCGCCTGCCGGACCGCCACGGTTGGCTGGTGCGTCTGGACGCGTAAGCGCCCCGCACCCGGATGACTCCTGAAAAACCCGCCTGGCAACAGGCGGGTTTTTCATGGGCGTCGTACTGGCGGCCGCACGCGGAGGCGCATTGTCCAGCGGTGGCAGCGCCGCGCAGGCCCCGTTGCGCAAGGCTTGTCCGCCGTTTTCCGATGCAGACAGCCGAAACAGACATTCGATGGCGCGATGTGACCGGTCGGAAGGCGCCAAGTTCCTTCACTTTCACAAACCTTCGACACGAAAAGTCTCAGATCCGACATTTCATGTCGCTGAAGTGCGGCTGAAACATTGTTGAACCCGCAGCGACCCACTAGGTTCGCGATGGGCGGTTTGATTTCAGGGGAACCGATCCAACAACCGGTCTCGATCCGCGCCATCGCGTTCAACAGCCCCCGGGTCGGGACTGGAAATTCAGCCGCGTTCGCGGCATCCACAGTCTGAAAGGGAAATCCGATGTCTCATGATTCGCAACCCCGTTTGCGTCAGCGTGCATTGGTTGTACTCGGCGCGTCCGTCCTGTCCACCCTGCTGCTGGCCGCCCCGGCATTCGCCGGCGATGTGCAGCTGAGCGGCTTGTCGTCGGCACCGACGCACCAGCGTTTCATCGTCAAATACAAGGATGGCGCCAACCTGGTCGCCACCCCGACCGCACTGGCCAGCTCGTTGAAGGCGGCGGCCTCGGCCGTACCGGCTGCGCAGGGTCGCGCGCTGGGCCTGCAGAAGCTGCGCCAGCTGGCCATTGGGCCGACCGTGGTCAAGGCCGACCGTCCGCTGGATGCGGCCGAGTCGGAACTGCTGATGCGCCGCCTGGCGGCCGACCCGAACGTGGAATACGTCGAAGTCGATCAGCTGATGCACGCCACCCTGGTGCCCAACGACGCGCGCCTGTCCGAACAGTGGGGCTTCGGCACCAGCAACGCCTCGATCAACGTGCGCCCGGCATGGGACAAGGCCACCGGTACCGGCGTGGTGGTGGCGGTGATCGACACCGGCATCACCAATCATCCGGACCTCAACGCCAACATCCTGCCCGGCTATGACTTCATCAGCGACGCGGCGATGGCGCGCGATGGTGGCGGCCGTGACAACAACGCGAACGATGAAGGCGACTGGTACGCCGCCAACGAGTGCGGCTCGGGCATTCCGGCGTCGAACTCGAGCTGGCACGGTACCCACGTGGCCGGCACCATCGCGGCGGTGACCAACAACAGCACCGGCGTGGCCGGTACGGCATTCAACGCGAAGGTTGTGCCAGTGCGTGTGCTCGGCAAGTGCGGCGGTTACACCTCCGACATCGCCGATGCGATCGTGTGGGCCTCCGGCGGCACGGTCAGTGGCGTGCCGGCCAATGCCAACCCGGCCGAAGTGATCAACATGTCGCTGGGCGGCGGTGGCACCTGCTCGACCACCTACCAGAACGCGATCAACGGCGCGGTGTCGCGCGGCACCACGGTGGTGGTAGCGGCGGGCAACAGCAACACCAACGTGTCTTCGTCGGTGCCGGCCAACTGCGCGAACGTGATCGCGGTGGCGGCCACGACGTCGGCCGGTGCGCGCGCGAGTTTCTCCAACTACGGTGCGGGCATCGATGTTTCGGCCCCGGGCCAGGCGATCCTGTCCACGCTCAACAGCGGCACGACGGTGCCGGGCACGGCGTCCTACGCGTCCTACAACGGGACGTCGATGGCGGCGCCGCACGTGGCCGGCGTGGTGGCGCTGGTGCAGTCGGTGGCACCGACGGCGTTGACGCCGGCGGCGATCGAGACGTTGCTGAAGAACACGGCACGGGCATTGCCGGGCGCATGCAGCGGCGGGTGCGGCGCGGGCATTGTGGACGCCGATGCGGCGGTCACGGCGGCGCTGGGCGGGACCAATCCGAACCCGGGCACGGGGACGGTGCTGCAGAACAATGTGCCGGTGAGCGGTCTGGGCGCGGCCAGCGGGGCATCGCTGTCCTATACGGTGGTGGTGCCGTCGGGCCGTTCGCAGCTGAAGGTGAGCATCGCCGGTGGCAGTGGTGATGCGGATCTGTATGTGCGTTCGGGCAGCGCGCCGACCGACACGGTGTACAACTGCCGTCCGTACCTGAGCGGCAACAACGAGACCTGCACGATCACTTCACCGGCGGCCGGTACCTGGCACGTGCGGGTGAAGGGCTATTCGACCTTCTCCGGGGTCACTCTGACCGCGCAGTACTGAGCCCAGATCCCTCTCCAATGGGCACGCCCCGGCTTCGGTCGGGGCGTTTTTTTTTGGGGGGATTTTTTTTTAGAAGCTGAAAGCCGAAGCCAGAGCCAGGGCTTGAGCCGAAGCAGGATCAACGGCCGGGCGTTTGTGCCTGCGCTGGCTTGGCCGGGTACGGGTGGGTTGGCGGGACACGCCGCAAGTACGTCCGTGTAGCAACTGTGTTGCTGGAGGAGGCTTCGGCCCCTCCAGCAGACGGGCACGGTAGTGCCGGCCGCTGGCCGGCAGCCGTTGGAGATGTGCCCGGGCGCGCTTCAGGCGGGGATCGGTCCGCTTTGAGCGTCGCGCACGCGGGCGTTGAGGATCACCAGCATCTTTCGCATTACCGCCACGATGGCTACTTTGGCCTCCTTGCCGCGGGCCCGTAGCGACCGGTAAAAGTCCCGTATGCGCGGTTCGTGCTGCAGGGCTGACATGCCGGCCATGTAAAGCACCTGACGGATCTCGGCTCGACCGCCGTGGATGCTTCGTTTTCCACGCATCGTCCCGCTGTCGTGGGACATCGGCGCCACGCCCACCAGGCTGGCGATGGCCTTTCCACTGATATGGCCCAGCTCAGGCAGGTAGCTGGCCAGCACCGCCTGTACCACCGGCCCCACGCCCTTCATCGACTTCAGAACCGTGAGCTGGGGCTGTTGAGCGAGCTGCTCGGCAATCTGCTTTCCCAGGCGTTTGACCAGTGTCTTCAGGTGGGTGATGTTGGCCTGCAAAAGCCGGCGCAGTTCACGATCACCCACCATTTCCTGCTGCTGTCGCGCGACGGCCAAGGCCTGGATCATCTGTCGACGTGCCCGCACAAACTCCCGCAGTTTCTGCTGCCAAGGCTCCAACGGCTGATAGGCCGGCAGCTTCACCAGCGTGGCCATCTGTGCCAATGCATAGGCATCCAAGCGGTCGGTCTTGGCCCTCTGGCCCAGCCCCTGAGCAAGCTTCCGCGCCCGCAAGGCATTGGCCCGAACCACCGGATGACCGGCCTTGTGCAGAAAATCCAGCACAGGCTGTTCGTAGCCACCGGTGGCCTCCAGCACGATCTGGTTACTCGGGCGCTGCCTCAGCCAGAGGTCCAATTCAGCGAAACCGGAGGGGTCATTGCTGACCTGCAGGGTTTGGCCGTCGGAGGTTCCAACATCCAGCCGGCGCTTGCTTACATCAATCCCGATCCCGTTCATCGCCCGACTCCGTATAGTCTGGAAGGGTCGAGAGCTCCCCCGCTTGCCCAGTCTTATCGCTTCGAGTGACAGCTCCAGCAACTGTTCGGGCGGATCAAGGGAGATTCCGGCGTGGGCGCCAAGCTACACGGCGATCGTCGAGATCCAGGCTCACACGGCGGCCCACGCCGGCTCTCGACACCTAAACTGCCAGATTCCGATCAGATAAGGCTCGTGAGCGCCATCCATGGCGCCCAACGGTCCCGCCAACCCACCCGTACCCAGCCTTTGACAGTGTGCTGGTACGCAACGAAGAAGCGGCATCTTAGAGCGCAGACGTGTTGCTCTGCTCTGTGCTGCTCTGTGCTGCTTTGGCCTTGCCCAGGCCACCGACTGACTATCTGGGGTGGGGGTGTGTGAGTTCGCGGGACCGTTGGGCGCCATGGGTCCGGCGCATGCGCCGGACGGGTTGGGCAGGACGCCCAACCCCGGTCTTGCCGTTTGTGCAGGACTGCACAAACGAGCGAGGCGCTCACGAGCCTCCAGGGATGGATTTACGGCGTGTCCCGCGGACTCACACACCCCCACCCAGCCAGGTGCGGCTGGGAATGCAGCTTTTAGAGGCGCAAGCCGATCAGGCTTTTTCTCAGGCTTCTTCGAACCGGTTCGCTGCGACGTTCTTGCGCACGTGCTCCGGGTTCCAGATGCGGCCGTTCATGGCGATGTACACGCCGCTGGCCAGCGACTGCACTGCGCCGATCGCGCAGCCGATGTTGAACTCTGCGTCTGAACCACGGAAGCGGGCCGGGCTCAGTGCGCCGGTCATCACGATCGTCTTGTCGGCGATGCTCCGCAGCACCTGGCCGGTCTGCACCATCGAATCGGTGCCGTGCGTCACCAGCACGTGGCGGGTCGGCTGCGCGGCGATGGTCGCGCGGATCAGCTCGCGGTCCTCATCGGTGATGTGCAGCGAATCCTTGCGCAGGATCGGAATCACATTGAAACGGAACGTCACGCCCAGCTCGCGCAGGATCATCCCGATCTGCGGATCGCCGATCTGGTAGTCCGACTTGTCGTCGAAGTAGATCTTGTCGATCGTGCCACCGGTGGTGATGATCAGTAGTTCGTCCATTGCAGGCTTCCTGGATAGCGGTCAGAACCGTGCGGGCAGCCCGCGCCGGGATGCAGATGATACGACCGCCAGCGCCGCCCCGCAGCCGCAGGCCGCCAACCGGTCAGCGTTTCCCGAAGCGGCGGCGCAGCCCCGGGCCACTGCCCACCCCGATCACCGCCAGCGCCAGCAGCAGCTCCGCCCATGCCCAGCCGGCTGTTTCCGGGTGGCTCCAGGCGCTCATCACCCCGTGGCTGAACCAGAACAGCGCCAGCACCCCCGCCCAGAAGGCCGCCTTCCCGCGCCGCAACCATACCCCCAGCGCCAGCAGCAGCGGCGGCAGGGTGAACACCAGTTGCGTGGCCAGCCAGTGCCGGTCCTGCGCGAACCACAGCGCGTACACCGCCGCCAACGCCACCAGCAGCAGCGCCAGGATGGCGTCCTGCGCGCGGCCGTTCATGCCAGCCGCCGCGCGATGTCGGCCACGCGCCGGCCCAGCGCGCGCGCCAGGATCGCCTCATCTTCGCTCGGTACCGGGTTGTCGTCGGCCCCTGCAACGTGGCTGGCGCCGTACGGCGTACCGCCGGTAGTGGTGTGGCTCAGCGCCGGCTCGGTGAACGGAATGCCGACGATCAGGCAGCCGTGGTGCAGCAGCGGCACCTGCATCGACAGCAGGGTCGATTCCTGGCCACCGTGCAACGACGCCGTCGAGGTGAACACCGCGGCCGGCTTGCCGACCAGCGTGCCATTGACCCATTCGGCGCCCAGCCCATCCAGGAAATGCTTCACCGGCGCGGCCATGTTGCCGAAACGGGTCGGGCTGCCCAGGATCAGGCCGTCGCACTCGGCCAGATCGCCGATGTCCACGTAGGGCGCGCCATCCTCGGGTACCGGCGGGCGGGCAGTCTGCGTCACCGCCGCCACCGGCGGCACCGTGCGCAGCCGCGCGCTCATGCCCGGCACCTCGCCGATGCCCCGTGCGATCTGGCGGGCCAGCCGGGCCACCGAACCACCGCGGCTGTAGTAGAGCACCAGTATTTCCGCCATCGCGCGTCATCTCATCCGGACCAGCGGCCAGTATGGCGATGCGATGCAGTCCCGCACACCCCTCTTCGGGTACCCTTGCGCCGATGGAACCCCTCGACACCGTGAACCTCTGGATGGAGCGCGTGCGCGATCGCAAGCGTGCCGCCAGCTTCGGCCGCTTCCTCTGGCGGCGCTTCCTGGACGACCGCCTGTTCCAGGCCGCGGCCTCGCTGGCCTACACCACCGTGTTCGCGCTGGTGCCGCTGGCCATCGTGGTATTCGGCGTGCTGTCGGCGTTCCCGGTGTTCGACCGCTGGAGCGACCAGCTCAGCGACTACGTGTTCTCCAACTTCGTGCCCAACGCCGCGCGCGCTGCCGAAGGCTACCTGCGCCAGTTCTCGGCCAGCGCCGGCCAGCTCACCGCCGCCGGTTTCATCGCGCTGGTGGTGTCGCTGCTGATCACCCTCAACAGCGTGGAAGAAACCTTCAACCAGATCTGGCGCGTGGGCTCCACCCGGCCCAAGCTGACCCGCTTCCTGGTCTACTGGACCGTGCTGACCCTCGGCGCGATGTTGGCTGCCGCCTCGCTGGCGGTATCGGCGCGGGTGTTCGCGCTGCCCCTGTTCGGCACCAGCGAAGGCCGCTGGCTGGCCAATTTCTCGCTGACCGTGGCGCCGATCCTGATCGAGTTCGTCTGCATCACGCTGGTCTACCGGGTGGTGCCGCACCACACGGTGAAGTGGCGGCATGCCATTCCCGGCGCGATCCTGGCCGCGGTGATGCTGGAACTGGTGAAGTGGGGCATGGGCGCCTACCTGGGCAGTTTCCAGTCCTACCAGAAGCTCTATGGCACCGTCGCCTTCGTGCCGATCCTGCTGCTGTGGATCTACCTGTGCTGGGTGTCGGTGCTGCTGGGGGCCTCGCTGGCGTCCTCGATCGCCGCCTTCCGCTACCAGCCGGCCGAGCTGCGCCTGCCCACCGGCTACGAGATCTATGGCCTGCTGCGCCTGATCGGGCGGTTCCAGCAGGCCCGGGCCGAAGGCCACAGCCTGGACGATGACGAGATCCTGCGGCTGGAGCCCATGCTCACCGATTCGCTGCTGCAGACCATGTTGTGCGATCTGGAGGCCATCCGCGTGGTACGGCGCGACGAGCGCGGCGAATGGCTGCTGGCGCGCGACCTGGACAAGCTCACCCTGTCTGACCTGTACGAGACCACGCAGATGCGCATTCCGGTACGCGAAGCCTACCTGCCGTACCGCGACGACAGTCTGGGCCAGGCCTCCGTACTGGCGCTGGATGCCTTGCGGCTGCCACTGCGCGAACTGCTCAAGCGCCGCGTCAGCGATATCTATTCGACCCCCGGAGATACACCATGACCGCCAAGCCCCTGCTGCTGGCCGTGGGCCTGCTGGCCCTGGCCGCCTGCAACAAGCCCGCGCAACCGGATGCCACCGCGCCCGCCCCCGCCACGCCTCCTGCCGCCGTCGCAGAGCCGGCCACGCCGGCGGCCGGTGAGGTCGCGCCGACCGATCGCAAGACCGTCGAACGACCCACCCTGACGTTGCCGGCCCTGGATGGCAGCACCTATGACCTGGCCGCACATCGCGGCAAGTGGGTGGTGGTCAATTTCTGGGCCACCTGGTGCGCGCCGTGCCGCAAGGAGATGCCGGAGCTGTCGGCGCTGCACGCAATGCGCACGGAGATCGAGGTGGTCGGCCTGGCGTACGAGGACATCGAGCCGGCCGAGATGACGGCGTTTCTTGAAAAGCGCCCGGTGACCTATCCCATCGTCATCGTGGACACCTACAACCCGCCCGAGGATTTCGCCATCCCGCGCGGCCTGCCGTTGACCTACCTGATCGCGCCCGATGGCAAGGTCGCCAAGGAGTTCCTCGGCCCGGTCACCGCGCACGACATCGAAGCGCGCATCAAGGAAGGCTGAGCCGTAGAGCCGGGCTCTGCCGCGCCGCGGGGTACGTACGCGCCATGACGTTGAACGCATCGCCATGCGCCCATGACGTGCCGCACCCCACGTAGAGCCGGGCTCTGCCCGGCTGCTTTCCAAGACGGTACGCCTGCAGCAGGTGTCCGCGGCGCTCCTGTGAAGCTGCCGGGCAGAGCCCGGCACTACGTTTCGTCGCCATGCGGCAGGTCCCGGATGCATGGCGATGCGTTGATCTCACGGCGCCTGGTCACCACGCGGCGCGGCAGAGCCCGGCTCTACGTGGGGGCGCGGCGTTACGGGATCTCGAACCCCTCGATCGGCGGCAGCACCCCGAACTGCTCCTTGTGCAGCTTGCCCTTCAACGGCGGCAGCGCCAGTTCCGGTTCGTCCACGCGGGTATCGGGCAGGCGGTCGAGCAGGTTGCGGATCAGCGCCAGCCGGCCGCGCTTCTGGTCGTTGAAGTCCACCAGCGTCCATGGCGTCTCGTCACGGTGGGTCGCGCGCAGCATCGCTTCGCGCGCGTCGGTGTAGGCGCTGTACTTGCTGCGTGACTCCAGGTCCACCGGCGACAGCTTCCAGCCCTTGAGCGGGTCAATGTGGCGCTCGGCAAACCGCTTTTCCTGCTGCGCCTGGTCCACGCCCAACCAGTACTTGAACAGCAGGATGCCATCGTCCACCAGCAGCTTCTCGACCACCGGCGCCTGGGCCAGGAACGCCTTGTACTCCGGTTCGCTGCAGTAGCCCATCACGTGCTCGACCCCGGCGCGGTTGTACCAGCTGCGGTCCATCAGCACGATTTCGCCGCCGGCCGGCAGGTGCGCGATATAGCGCTGGAAATACCACTGGGTGCTTTCGCGGTCGGTCGGCTTGGGCAGCGCCACCACCTTGCATTGGCGCGGATTGAGGTGCTCGGCGATGGCCTGGATCGCACCGCCCTTGCCGGCGGTATCGCGGCCTTCGAGCAGCACCAGTACGCGTTGCCCGGTGTGCTGCACCCAGCGCGCCATCGCGATCAGCTCCAGCTGCATGGGTTCCAGCAGGGCCTCGTATTCCTTGCGCTTGAGCTTGCCCATCCACGTGCCTCGGTCATCGTCGGGAACCCCGAGCCTAGCGCAGCGAAAGTTCAGCCGTTGTCGGCGTCGCCGGGTAGCGCACGCGGCCGGTGCACGAGGAGGTCGCCCGGCAGCAGGACCACCGGTTCGCCGGCCCTCTGCAGCATGCGGTCTGCCACCGGCTCACCCTCATCGTTGCATTCGACCACGGCAAACGACCCGAACGCGTCGGCCGGCCAGGGAAGCGCCGTGGCCACGGCACGACCATCGATCGCGTGCTGTGCGCACCACTGCAGGCGGGCGATGGCCAGGTCGAGCTCGCACTTCCACGCCAACGCGGCAGGGTCGCCAGCCGTGTCGCGTAGCGCCGCGATCGCTTGTACGCGCTGCTCTTCCAGCAGCGCGAGCACGCGTGGCGATCCCGCGCCGGATGTCACGCTGCTCCCTGCCAACCGCGTTCGCGCGCCAGGTCTTCCACCACCGTGCTGAAGTCACTGGCGAACCCGGCCATGTCGAACAGGCCGCTGTCGCCGCGGCGCAGCGCCAGTTCCGCGCGCAGCGCCTGCAGCGCCGGGGCGTCGTTGCCCAACGCGATGGCGGTGGCTACGAAGGCGCGGTCGTCGGCCACGTTCATGTGTGCCAGCCCCAGGTGATGGTTGAGGCTGCCCGCCACGCGCGAGGCAAACGTCGCCCCGGGGCAGGTCAGCACCGGGCAGCCGGCCCACAGGGCATCGGACGCGGTGGTGTGTGCGTTGTAGGGGTGGGTGTCCAGGAACAGATCCGCATGCTGGTAGCGCGCCAGATAGTCCGGGTGCGGCAGCTTGTGCATGAACACCAGCCGTGCCGGATCCAGCTGCGCCTGGCGCGCCGCGCTGCGCAGTCGCGCATCGGCGTTGCCCGGGCCGGACAGCAGCCACAGCACGCTGCCGGGCACGCCGTGCAGCACCGCGAACAGGCGCTGCACGCTGCGCGGATTGAGCTTGTAGCTGTTGTTGAAGCAGCACAGCACCACGCCCTGTGCCGGCAGCCCGCACGCTTCGCGCGACGGCGGCGCGGCGAGCACGCGGGTGTTGTCCGACGGTTGGAACGCCCGCGGCAGGTACCGCACCAGTTCACTGAACCCGGCCGCCAGCGGCGCGGGCAGCACGAAGGCGTCGGCCAGCACATGGTCGATCCAGTCCGCGCCGGAGGTGCCCGGATAGGCCAGCCAGTTCACCTGGACCGGGGCAGGGCGCATCGCCAGCACCTGCGGGGTACCGCCGCCGCCCCAGCCACGCAGATCGAACAGCACGTCGATGGCGGTGTCACGGATGCGCGTGGCGATCTGCTGGTGCGACTGTGCGCCCACCTCGTGCACTTGCGTGGCGGCCGCCTGCAGGCGTGCCCGGAGGGTGCTGCCATCGTCGCCGGTCAGCGCGAACAGGTGCAGGTCCAGGCGGCCGGCGGCGGCCAGCTGTTCCAGCAGTGCCACGATCAGCAGCCCGGTGGGATGTGCGCCGAAGCCGTTGGACAGAAAGCCCACGCGCAGACGGCCCTGGCGGCGCACCGCGGTCGCCGGCAACGGCGTCACGCTGGCGCGGATGGCCGCCGCGCGCTGCCGCGCGCAGGCCAGTTGTTCGGCGGCGCTGCCGTCTTCACTCAGGAATGCGAACGGCTCAACCGCAGCCTGGCCCTGCGCGACGGCCTGGCGCACCTGCGCCGACAGGCGCTCGATGTTGCGCCAGTCGCACAGCCGACGCTGCCAGTTGAGCAGCTGGGCGGTGATGTAGGGCTCGCCTGGCAGCAGCGTGTGCGCATGCCGGTAGGCGTCGGCGGCGGCCTCCGGCTGGCCGGCATCCTCCAGCGCGTGGCCGAGCCACAGGGCGATTCCGGGGTGTTGGGGTGCGCTGTCGGACGCCTGGCGCAGCAACGCTGCCGCCTCGGCGTGGCGCGCCTGCATCCAGCGTGCACGGCCCAGCCGGGCCAGCGCTTCGGGGTGGTGGTCGCGCAACTGCAGGGCACGCGTGGCGGCGTGCTCGCCGGCTGCTACATCGCCGGCCTCCAGTTCGGCATCGGCCAGCATGACCCAGGCGATGAAATCGGCCGGCTGGCGTTGCACCGCCAGGCGCAGCTGCTGCCGGTCCGCGTTCATGGTCAGGTGCCCGCCGCCAGCTGCGCCAGCTCGTCGGCCTGGTGCTCGTGGATCAGCCGTTCCACCAGCGTGTCCAGCTCGCCGGCGATGATGTTGGGCAGGTCGTACAGGGTCAGCCCTTCCACGCGGTGGTCGGTGATGCGCCCCTGCGGGAAGCTGTAGGTGCGGATGCGCTGGCTGCGGTCGCCGCTGCCCACCTGCAGCCGGCGGCTTTCGGCCGTGGCCGCGGCCTGCTTGCTGCGTTCGGCATCCAGCAGCTGGGCCTTCAGGCGCTTCATCGCCTTGTCGCGGTTGGCATGCTGGCTGCGCTCGGTCTGGCATTCCACCACCACCCCGGAGGGCACGTGGGTGATGCGGATCGCCGATTCGGTCTTGTTGACGTGCTGGCCACCGGCGCCGGACGAGCGGAAGGTATCCACGCGCAGGTCGGCCGGGTTGATCACCACGTCATCCACTTCGTCGGCTTCGGGAATGATCGCCACCGTCGCCGCCGAGGTGTGGATGCGGCCCTGCGATTCGGTGGCCGGCACGCGCTGCACGCGGTGCGTCCCGGACTCGAACTTCAATTTGGAATAGGCCCCGCGGCCAACTACGCGCGCTACGATTTCCTTGTAGCCGCCGTGTTCGCCGGGGCTGTCCGATTCGATCTCCACCTTCCAGCCCTGGCGCTCGGCGTAGCGGGCGTACATGCGGAACAGGTCGCCGGCGAAGATCGCGGCCTCATCGCCCCCGGTACCGGCCCGCACTTCCAGGAACAGGTTGCCGTCGTCGCGCGGGTCGCGCGGCACCAGCAGCAGCGCCAGTTCCTGGTCCAGCTGCTGCAGGCGCTGCTGCGCAGCGGTGATTTCTTCTTCGGCCAGCTCGCGCAGGTCCGGGTCGCTGCGCATGGCTTCGGCAGCGGCCAGGTCGGCCAGCGCACGGGCTTCGTCGGCCAGGGCCGTGGCGATGGGCTGCAGCTGCGCGAACTCGCGCGAGTACGCGCGGAAACGATCGTTGTCGTTCACCACGGCCGGGTCGGCAAGCAGGCGTTCCAGTTCTTCGCGGCGTTCGGCCAGCGCTTCCAGCTTACGGCGCAGGGTCGGCGTCATCAGTCTTCACAGCAGGATGTTGGTAGCCCGGCTTGGCCGGGAACAGGCGCTCGGCGGCGCGGGTCAGCTCAGTATCGCCGCTCAGCGCAGCGGCGCGCAGCGCGGCGGTGGGCGGGTGCAGCAGGCGGTTGGTCAGGCCATGGGCCAGCAGTTCCAGCACTTCGTCCGGTGATTTGCCGTGGGCCAGCTGCTGGCGGGCCTTCTCCAGCATTTCCACGCGGGTCGCTTCGCCGTACGCGCGCAGTTGCCGCAGCGGCGCCTGGTGGGCGCTGGCCTGCAGGGTTTCCACGAAGCGGGCCACCTGCAGTTCGATGATCGCTTCGGCTTCGGCAGCGGCCTCGCGGCGGCTGCGGCGGTTGTCTTCCACCGCCCGTTCCAGATCGTCCACGGTATACAGGAACGCATCGGGCAGCTCGCCCACGCCCGCCTCGATATCGCGCGGCACGGCCAGGTCGAACAGCAGCATCGGCTTGTGCTTGCGGGCCTTCAGCGCGGCGGCCACATGCGCGCGGGCAATCACCGGCTCGCGTGCGGCGGTGGCCGAAAACACCACGTCGGCCTCGCCCAAGTGGCGCTCCAGTTCGGTCAGCGGCAGGGCCACGCCGCCATGTCGGCTGGCCAGTTCCTGGGCGTGGGCCAGCGTGCGGTTGGCCACCAGCAGGCGGCGCACCTTGCCTTCGCTCAGGTGGCGGGCGGCCAGTTCGATGGTTTCGCCGGCGCCCACCAGCAGCACGGTGGAATCTTCCAGCCGCGCGAACGAGTTCTGGGCCAGGCGCACCGCGGTGGAGGCCACCGAGATCGGGTTGGCGCCCACGCGGGTATCGGTACGCGCGCGCTTGGCCACCGAGAAGGTCTGCTGGAACAGCCGGTCCAGGCGTTGGCCCAGCAGGCCGTGGTCACGCGCGATGGCCCAGGCGTCCTTGACCTGGCCCAGGATCTGCGGCTCGCCCAGCACCATCGAGTCCAGCCCGGTGGCCACGCGGAACAGGTGGCGCACCGCGTCGGCGTCGGCGTGCTGGTAGAGGTAGCCGTGCAGCTGCCCGGCGTGGGATTCCAGCCACTGCGCCAGCGCGTCACCGGACTCGGCCACGGCGTACAGCTCGGTGCGGTTGCAGGTGGACAGCAGCACGGCCTCGGCCACCTGCGGGGTATCGCGCAGCGACGCCAATGCCTGGGGCAGGGCGTCGCCGCCAAAGGACGCGCGTTCGCGCAGTTCCACTGGCGCGGTCTGGTGATTCAGTCCGAGCACCCACAGGGTCATTGTTCAGTTGCTTGCGATAAGCTGCTGGCCATTCAAGTCGTCATTTTAAGGCCAGAAGCCCCCGATGCCCGCATTGATTCGCATCTCCAGCGTTCTGTTGCTGTCCTTGTCCGTCGCCAACGCCCTGGCGGCGGCGCCGCCGGCCCCCGCTGCAGCCCCGGCAGCCAAGGCCACAGCGGCCCAGACCGCGCCGTTGACCCCGGTCATGGCCGGTGAGTTCGCCCTGCAGGCCGGCAAGCTCGGCGACGCCGCGCGTTGGTACCTGGAGGCCGCCGAGGCCGGCACCGACGACGCCGGGCTGGCCGAGCGCGCCACCCGCATCTCCATGCTGGCCGACGACGACAAGCGTGCCGCCCGGGCGCTGGCGCTATGGGAGGCCCGCGCCCCGCGCAGCCTGGCCATGCGCAGCGCCGCCGCCGCGCTGGACATGCGCCAGGCCGATATCGCCGGCGCGCGCACCGAACTGGGGGCGCTGCTGAAGGACCCGGACCCGCGCGGCTGGAAGTTCGCCATCGCCGCGCTGATCGGCGGCGGGCGCGACCCCGCCGTGCCGGCCCAGGTGCTGGGCGGGCTGGTGGACGACAACGCGATTCCCGATCAACTGGAGGTCTGGCAGGAGCTGGGCCGCCTGGCCATGCGCATGGAGCGCCCGGACCTGGCCAAGCGGATGGTCGATGAAGTGGTCAAACGCTTCCCGAACGAACCGCGCGTGGCGCTGTTGAATGCCAGCCAGCTGGCCCAGGCCGGCAAGCAGGAGGACGCGCTGGCGCTGCTGCGCGGGGTCGAGCCCAAGAGCCGGCAAGACCCGGAACTGCGCAACGCGCTGGCCATCGCCTATGACAGCCTCGGCGATCCGCGCTCGGCCGCGCGCGTGCTGGCCGTCGGACCGCAGGACGTGCAGACCTGGGGCATGCGTGCCTCGCTGCTGGCCAAGCAGAAGGACGACGCGGGCCTGCTGCTGCTCTACAAGGACCTGTCGGCCAAGGCCGCCAAGCCCGACCCCGCCCAGCGCCTGCTGCTGGGCAAGATCGCCGAGTACCTCAAGCGCCCGGCCGAAGCGGTGGACTGGTACCACAGCGTGCCCGGGGGCGAGGAGCTGCCGGAAGCGCGCCTGCGTGCCGCCAACGCCCAGTACGACGCGGGCCGCCCGGACAAGGCGTTCGCCGAAGTGCATGCCATCCAGTCCGACGCCACCGTCGACGACGAAGCCCGGCGCGATGCCTACCTGCTGGAGGCCGAACTGCGCCAGCGCGGCGACGACCTGCCCGGTGAGCTGGACGCCCTGGCCCGTGGCCTGGCGGCGTACCCGGATGAGAACGCGCTGCTGTATGCCCGCGCCCTGGCCTGGGAGCGCCGCGACGATGTGCCGCGCGCCGAAGCCGACCTGCGCAAGATCCTGGTGACCGACCCGGAGAACGTGGCCGCGCTCAATGCGCTGGGCTACACCCTGGCCGACCGCACCCAGCGCTACCAGGAAGCGCTGGAGCTGATCGACCGCGCCCGCGTTGCCGAGCCGGACAACGCGGCCATCGTCGACAGCTACGGCTGGGTGCTGTATCGCCTGGGCCGCAACGAAGAAGCGCTGGTGCAGCTGCGCCGCGCCTGGACCCTGAGCAAGGACGCCGAGGTCGCCGCACACGTCGGCGAGGTGCTCTGGGTGCTGGGCCGCAAGGACGAGGCACGGCGTTTCCTCGACGAGGCACGCAAACTGGACCCTGACAACCGCGCCCTGCAGCGCGTGATCGAGAAATACGGCGTATGACGTTGAACCTGTTCAAGGCCGGCGCCGCGCTGGCGATGGCCGCATCCTTGTCGGCCTGCGTGTCGCTGGACGAGCGCAAGGCCCCGGCCGCGCCCACCGTGGTGACCACCGTGTCGGCCGAGGCCGAGCAAGCCGAGGCATCCCGCGTGGCCGCCGTCCGCGCGCAGCCGCAGTGGAGCTTCCAGGGCCGCGTCGCGGTCAACAAGGGGCGCAACGGCGGCAACGGCCGCATCGACTGGCAGCAGGATGCGCGTCGCTACGTGGTGGAGCTAAGTGCACCGGTCACCCGCCAGAGCTGGAAGCTGACCGGCGACAGCCATCACGAAGGCGGGCGCCTGGAAGGCCTGGAGGGCGGTCCGCGTGAAGGCGAGGACGCCCAGCAGGTGCTGCTGGAGGCGACCGGCTGGGACATCCCGGTCAACCAGCTGCCCGACTGGGTGCGGGGCCTGGTCGCCGATGACACCGGCGCCGCCGAGCGCGTTGAGCGCGACGGCGACGGCCGGCCGCGTCGGGTCGAGCAAATGGGCTGGCAGATCCAGTACCTGGACTGGTACCCGGCCGAGGGTGACCGCCCGGTGCTGCCGCGGCGGATCGAAGCGACCAGCGGCGACGCCAAAGTGCGCGTGGTCGTCGACAGCTGGACACTCGGCCGTCCATGAGCGCTCCGGACCTGAACGCGGGCTGGTCGCAGTGGCCGGCCCCGGCCAAGCTCAATCTGTTCCTGAACATCACCGGCCGCCGGCCCGATGGCTACCACCAGCTGCAGACCGTGTTCGCGCTGCTGGCGTGGGGCGACCAGATCCGGCTGCGCGTGCGTGAAGACGGCCAGGTGCGCCGCGATGGCCCCTCGCTGGCGGGCGTGGCCGAGGCCGATGACCTGGCGGTGCGTGCCGCGCTGTTGCTCAAACGTACCGCCAATGTCGCCCAAGGTGCGGATATCGGCGTGGAAAAGCACATTCCGGCCGGCGGTGGATTCGGCGGCGGGTCGTCCGATGCCGCCACGGTGCTGGTGGGCTTGAACCGCCTCTGGAACGCCGGCCTGGACGTCGATGCGCTGGCCGCGTTGGGGCTGCAGCTGGGCGCGGATGTGCCGGTTTTCGTCCGGGGACACAACGCCTGGGCCGACGGGGTGGGCGAGCAGCTCACCCCGATTGCCCTCGCGCCGGCCTGGTATGTGGTCGCCGATCCGGGGGTGCACGCCCCGACCGCCGGACTTTTTGCAGATCCGCATTTGACGCGCGACGCCCCAGTGGCGAAAATAGCGGACTTCGCTTCCGGGTCTTTGCTCGGGAATGCGTTCGAGCCGGTACTGCGCCGTCGCGAACCTGCCGTAGAGGCAGCGTTTGCAGCGTTGAGCAGGATCGGCCGGGCACGACTCACCGGGTCGGGAAGCGGTTGTTTCGTCGCCTTCGCCACGCGCGCTGCTGCAGAGCAGGGCCTGGCGCAGTTGCCGGAAGAACTGCGGGCATGGGTGGCTGCGGGCGTGGAGCGCTCGCCACTGCTTGATGTACTCGAGCGTTATTGATTTTGATGCAGGGGCGTCGCCAAGAGGCCCAAGGCACCAGGTTTTGATCCTGGCATTCGGAGGTTCGAATCCTCCCGCCCCTGCCACTTGCGGATGTCAGCCGCGTTCCCATGCGCATGCCTGCGCGGGCACGGCCGATGATCCGCGGTGTTGTCACCGCAGACACTCCAGGGTGCCGGCGGCCGAGTTCTCCAATCGCTCCCGCCCGAGACCGTCATGATGCAAGATCACCCCAACCTGCTGGTATTTTCCGGCAACGCCAACAAGCGCCTTGCGCAGAGCATCTGCAAGGAACTGGGGGTGCGACCGGGCAAGGCGTTGGTGTCGCGCTTCTCCGACGGTGAAGTCCAGGTCGAGATCGAGGAAAACGTCCGCAAGCAGGACGTGTTCGTGATCCAGCCGACCTGCGCGCCGAGCGCCGAGAACCTGATGGAGCTGCTGGTGCTGATCGATGCGCTCAAGCGCGCCTCGGTCAACAGTGTTACCGCGGTGGTGCCGTACTTCGGCTACTCGCGCCAGGATCGCCGCATGCGCTCCTCGCGCGTGCCGATCACCGCCAAGGTGGCCGCCAAGATGTTCAGTGCCGTGGGCGCCGACCGGGTGCTGACGGTGGATCTGCATGCCGACCAGATCCAGGGCTTCTTCGACATGCCGGTCGACAACGTATATGCCTCGCCGCTGCTGCTCGCCGATATCTGGCGCGCCTACGGCACGGAAAACCTGATCGTGGTGTCCCCGGACGTGGGCGGCGTGGTGCGCGCACGTGCGGTGGCCAAGCGGCTTGACGATGCGGACCTGGCGATCATCGACAAGCGCCGTCCGCGCGCCAACGTCTCCACCGTGATGAACATCATCGGTGACGTCGAAGGCAAGACCTGCGTGATGGTCGATGACATCGTCGATACCGCCGGCACCCTGTGTGCGGCTGCCGCGGCGCTGAAGGCGCGTGGCGCCCTCAAGGTGGCCGCGTACTGCACCCACGCCGTGCTCTCGGGCCCGGCGGTGGACAACATCAACAACTCCCAGCTCGATGAGCTGGTGGTGACCGACACCATCCCGCTGCGTGAAGAGGCGCGGGTGTGCAGCAAGATCCGCCAGCTCAGCGTGGCGGAAATGCTGGCCGAAACGATGCGCCGCATCGCCTTCGGCGAGTCGGTCAGCTCGCTGTACGTGGACTGATTATTTTTCCGCCCGCCGGCAACGGTGGGCGGGCCCCGGGTACGTCTGGTCGCGGACGTGCCCTTCATCGCCAAGCCATCCGGCAAGGCACCAACTGGTAGTCAATACAATGTCCAAGACCCATGAAATCAAGGTCACCGCTCGTGACGTGCAGGGCAAGGGTGCGAGCCGCCGCCTGCGTCACGCCGGCGTGATCCCGGCCGTCGTCTACGGCGGCGACGCCGCTCCGATCAACATCAACCTGGACCACAACGCCACCTGGCTTGCCCAGCAGAACGAGTGGTTCTACTCGTCGATCCTGGACCTGAACCTGGATGGCCAGATCACCAAGGTCCTGCTGCGTGACATGCAGCGCCACCCGTTCAAGCAGCTGATCATCCACCTGGATTTCCTGCGCGTGAACGAGAACGAAGCGCTGACCGCCAACGTCCCGCTGCACTTCATCAACGAAGACACCTCGCCGGCTGGCAAGGCTGCCGACGTCGTGGTCACCCACGAACTGAAGGAAGTGACCGTGTCCTGCCTGCCGAAGGACCTGCCGGAGTCGATCGACGTCGACCTGGCCGACCTGAAGGCTGGCGATGTGATCTACCTGTCGGACATCAAGCTGCCGAAGGGCGTCGAGATCCCGGCCCTGGCCCAGGGCAAGGACCATGACGACGCGATCGTCACCGCCAAGCTCGGCAAGGAAGAAGCTGCCGACGAAGCGCCGGCTGCAGAGTAAGTGATTGCGGCGCCTGTCCTTCGGGGCAGGCGCCGTTTCTGTATGTGCCGGCACAGGGCCGGTACCGACGAAAGAAGAGTGATGACAGGATTGCGATTGATCGTTGGTCTGGGCAATCCCGGACCCGAGCACGCCCAGACCCGGCACAATGCCGGGTTTCGTTTCATTGACGCCCTGGTTGAACAGGCCGGCGCGCGCTGGAGCGTGGACAGCAAGCTGTTCGGCGAGACCACCAAGGTCGACATCGCCGGGCACTCGGTGTGGCTGCTCAAGCCCGCCACCTTCATGAACCTCAGTGGCAAATCGGTCACCGCCGCGCAGCGCTTCTGGAAGATCGAACCGGAAGAAACCCTGCTGGCGCACGACGAACTGGACCTGCCGCCTGGCGTGGCCCGGCTCAAGTTCGACGGTGGACACGGCGGCCAGAATGGCCTGCGCGACACCATCCGCCTGCTCGGCCACGGCAAGTTCCACCGCCTGCGCATCGGCATCGGCCATCCCGGCCACAAGGACCGCGTGGTCCCGTGGGTGCTGGGGCGTGCCAGCAAAGACGATGATGTGCTGATTGGTCGTGCCATCGAAGATGCGATCGACGTGCTGCCGCTGGCGGTATCCGGCGATTACAGTGAGGCGATGAAGCGCCTCCACACCCCGAAATAACCACGGTGTACCGACCAACGGTCGGTACCTACCACCCCAGAGGTTGTCAAAGATGGGTATCAAATGCGGCATCGTCGGTCTGCCCAACGTCGGCAAGTCGACCCTGTTCAATGCGCTGACCAAGGCGGGCATCGCCGCGGCCAACTTCCCGTTCTGCACGATTGAACCGAACGTCGGCATCGTGCCGGTGCCGGATCCGCGCCTGAACGAGCTGGCCGCGATCATCAACCCGCAGAAGGTCATCCCGACCGCGGTCGAGTTCGTCGACATCGCCGGCCTGGTGGCCGGTGCCGCCAGCGGTGAAGGCCTGGGCAACAAGTTCCTGGCCCACATCCGCGAAGTGGATGCGATCACCCACGTGGTGCGCTGCTTCGAAAACGCCGACGTCATCCACGTCAACAACAAGGTCGACCCGCTGTCGGACATCGACACCATCGACACCGAGCTGGCCCTGGCCGACCTGGACAGCGTCGAGAAGGCGCTGAACCGCGCCGAGCGCGCCGCCAAGGGGGGCGACAAGGAAGCGGCGGCACGCAAGCCGGTGCTGGCCAAGCTGCAGGCCGCGCTGGCCGACGGCAAGGCCGGTCGTTCGGCGGGCCTGGACGAGGAAGAGAAGGCGCTGGTCCGCGACCTCTTCCTGCTCACCCTCAAGCCGGTCATGTACATCGCCAACGTGCTGGAAGACGGCTTCGAGAACAACCCGCACCTGGACGCCGTACGCGCCCGCGCTGCCACCGAAGGCGCGCAGGTGGTGCCGGTGTCGGCGGCCATCGAAGAAGAGTTGTCGCAGCTGGACGACGAAGACCGCGACACGTTCCTGGCCGACCTCGGCCTGTCCGAGCCGGGCTTGAACCGCGTGATCTACGCCGCCTACCAGCTGCTGGGTCTGCAGACCTACTTCACCGCAGGCGTGAAGGAAGTCCGTGCCTGGACCGTGCGCAAGGGCGCCACCGCCCCGCAGGCCGCCGCGGTGATCCACACCGACTTCGAGAAGGGCTTCATCCGCGCTGAAACCATCGCCTATGACGACTTCATCAAGTACAAGGGCGAAGCCGGTGCCAAGGAAGCGGGTCGCCTGCGCCTGGAAGGCAAGGAATACCGCGTCCAGGAAGGCGACATCCTGCACTTCCGCTTCAACGTCTGATTCCATCGCACGTTGATGTCGGTACAAGAGAGGCCCCGCAGCGCGGGGCCTTTTCTTTGCCCGCGCATACCACCTCGCGGAAGCGCCCCGTACCCGCGCTCAATCGGCAACGATCTCCTGCGCGGCCAGCCGGCCCAGCCACGGCGCCAGCATGACGCCCGGGTGGCCTATGACAGCGTAGAGACCGTCAATGCCCGGCATGAAACCCCGGATCGGCATGCCCGTGGAAGTCAACGGCCGTTGCACGGCCCTCACCGAGCGCAACACCAGTACGGCAGGGGCAGCGAGCAGGGCCTGCGTATCGGCCATGCACTGACGGGCGAGGCTGTCCAGCCCGGCATCGCCCTCGACGGGCATGTCGGCCGCAACCAGCATTCCACCGCCGAGGCGTGGCCGGACTTCGTGGTCCGCAGCGCACAGCAGGTGATGGAGACGCCCGGGCAATGCGTCGAACGCCAACAGCACCGCGGGCGCCTCACGCACGGGCAGGTGGATATCCAGGCGTGCCGCCAGGGGCACGGCGCTGGCGGCATTGGCAAGCACCACGGCGTCCACGGCATGCGACCCTTCCGCTGTCACCACCCGCGTAACCCGGCCGTTGCGCGTCTCAATGGCCGACACCTCCAGATCGAAGGCAACGCGTGCGCCCGATGCCTGTGCACTGGCCAGCAGCTGCGCGGTCAGCAGGGCGGGTTCGAGGGCGAAATCCCCGGGCACCCATGCGGCCAGTGCCGGCGCCTTCAGATGCGGCTCCAGTGCCGTGATTCCTGCGCCATCCAGCAGCTCGATACCGATACCGGCCTCTCGCTGCTGGGCTACAAACGCGTCGGTTTCAGCGTCCGTGCCGGACCATACGAGCGCACCGCGCGCCGCGATCGGTAATGGCCCCAGCGCGTTCGCCAGCCGGGCAAATTCCGGCAAGGCGTCGCGGATCATGGCAAAGCGCGACGGCGAATCGCCCGGCAGCATGCTGCCCGTACCCACCCAGCCATACGAGCTGCCGGTCGCCCCGCTCGACGCATCGGCGCTGCGCTCCAGCACCGTGACGGCTGCACTCGCGCGCGTCAGATGCCACGCTACGGAGGCGCCGATGATGCCGGCACCGACAACGGCGATGCGGGGATTGCTCCTGCGCAAGCTGTTTTCTCCATCGACAACGGGTAGCGCAGCATAGTCCGGACGGTGGAGCCGATCTGCGACGGGCTGTCGGCTGGATTGCAATCGGTGGTCATTAATTGACCACTCCTGGAAACGCTTGCCGCATTTGCTTCCTGCCTACTTATCCACAGCAAACACCCACCGCTTTCCACGCACGCTGTGGAAAAACCCTGTGTTCCGCTTGGCGGCACAGCCATTTGCAACTAATCGGATGGAAAGCAGGGCAGGGCAGCAGTAAGTATCAGGGAGCCCCGGCAGCGCACCGGCCGCCACCCCTGATGGAGCGTCATCCGATGAGCGAACCCTTCTCCCTGGCTGCACAGATCCAGGTTCCACAGAAAACCTTCCAGGCATGGCTGAAGCTCGCACTCGCCGATGGCCAGACCGTGCTGGACGTACTCGCCGCATTCGTGGACGACGCAGACCGCGACCCCGACGCGCCCTTCCTCTGTCAGTACCTGCCGGATCAGCAGCTGCTGCTGTTCTTCCAGAGCGGGGGCAGGAATCTGGACGATGCCGCACCGGCGCTGGCGCTGTTCAATGCACTGGCACGGCTCACGGCCTCAGCAGGGCACGTCTGCGCGGGCCGGTATCCCTACGGGGACGTGGATGAGCTGGCCTGTTGGCGCATTGGTCACGGCAGGGTGCACGACGCCGCATGCCTTCCGCCCGGGGCACTGACGGCGCTGATGCCGCGGGTCGACACGCTGCTCGGGTGGGTGCCGGAGCAGCGCAGGCACCAGAAGGCGCTGTACTTCCGCGCGTTGGTGCTGCGTTTCCAGAGGCTGGGAAACGCGTGGGTGCGCAGGGCATCGCCCGACAACATCCTCCTGTACGACGACTACGACCCCTACGCTACCGATGGCGAGACGGTCTACTACGGCGGCGTACACGCCGACAACGTCGTGGTGGACGCCGACCCCTACAGATTCCGCCGGCTGGCAGGACGACTCTGGGCCGATGACGGTCAGCTCTACTACAACGGGCGACGCGTCGTGGCATTGGCGTGTGCGCCGCGCGTGGTCGGCCAGGCCGTGATCGTTGATCGCCGCGCCTACCTTGCCCACCGCGATGGCGGTGGTCTGCACGCGGACGATGTCGATCCGGTGCGGTTCAAACGGCTTGCCTCCAGCGACGACTACTATGCCGACGAAGTCCACGTCTGGCACGACATGTGCCGCCTGCCCGAGTTGCCGGCGAGCTTCGAGGTGCTAGGCGATGGCATGGCACGCGGGCAGCAGGGCGTCTATCTGCATGGTCGCCTCTGCGACGGCGCCGATCCTCGCTCGATCGTTGGGCTGGGCCAGGGCTACTTCCAGGACGCCTCTCACCTGTGGTTCCACGACGTCACCGGCGCCACGTTCACGCGGCTGGGGCCGAGCGCGCCGGGAAGCGCTGCTGTGCAGGGGCCGTGGTGCATCGGCCAAGGCGCTGTCTGGTTCGACGGACACCTGTTGCAGGGGGCCGACCCGGCGTCGTTCCAACCCGTGCATCTGTTCTACGCGGCCGACGCCGGGGGCGTCTGGAACCAGCAGCATGCGGTCGAGGATCCGGCGGTGTGCGCCATCATGCGAGAGGCCTGGCGGAAGCTGACCTGTAGCGCCTAGCGCATGACCAGGGCGCCAGGCCGGGGCCTGCGCGCGGAAAGAACCGCATGACGTGTGCAGAAAACCGACATCCTGCGCGCCCCATTGCTGCGCTGGACAAAAAAACACCAGCGCTGAAAACGCCTGCCGCACATGGCTCGGCACTACTTGTCCACAACAAACACCCACCGCTCTCCACGCCCCATGTGGAAAACCCCGGCCCCGGTAGTGCCGGCCGCTGGCCGGCAACCCGCACACCCACCCCGCAAGCAACGTGGACAATTTATGACCACCGCTGGAAACCCTTGCAGCGTATCGCTCGTACCGGGTTGTCCACAGTAAACCCCCATCGCTCTCCACGTGCGATGTGGAAAACCCTCTACACGCGTGGACAAAAAATCACCACGCCCTGAAAGCCTTGCGGTGGTTGGCTTGCACCTACTTGTCCACACCAAACCCCCACGCCTCTCCACGTCGGGTGTGGAGAACCGCGAGGGACGCATTCGGGATGGTGAGGAGCCGGCCAGCGGCCGGCACTACCCGCTTGGGTCTCTGCATGGTCGGCCCCGCGCAGTCGCCAGCACACCGTGATCGCTTGTGCCTTGTCGCTTGGGAAGTGCATCGCCAAAAAAAAGACGGAGGCACTGCCTCCGTCTTTTCGCCCGCATCCGCTGCAACCGCGCCGCTTACAGCGCCGTGCCGCCGAACTTGTGCGTGTACTGCAGGTTGATCGTACGGCCCACCGTATCGAACCACGACACGTCGTAGTACGGGTAGGACGTGTAGGTCGCGTCCTTCGGCGGCATCTTGTTGCCCACGTTCACCACCGACAGGGACAGGCGCGAATGGTCGTCCACGCGGTACTGCACCGACACGTTGTACCGGTACGTCGCCCCGATCCACGGGCTGTCGCCGCTCTCCGGATCGAAACTCTCGTCATAGCTGTCGTAGGTCGGCAGCTTGCCCAGCCGCGACCCGTACAGCGTCGCCGACCACGTATCGTTCTCCCACGTGATGCTGGCGCTGGTCTTGGTGCGCGGAATGTCGAACCCGCTGTTCACCGCGAACTTGTCCTCCACCACATCGCCGTCGAACTGCTGGAAATCGTGCGTCTTCACCCAGGTGTGGTTGCCACTCAGGATGAAATCGCCGATGCCCGTGGTCAGCCGGTAACGCACGCCCACGTCGATGCCCTGCGTGGTCTCGCGCGCGATATTGACCGGGTTGACGTGCACCCCGTACAGGCGGCCGTCGCTGGTGCGGGTGACGCGGCTGATCGCATCGACACAGGTCGGCGAATTCGCATCGGCGCCGCCCAGACGGCAGGCCGCTTCATCCCGCAGGATCGTGCCCACGTCCATGTCCTTCACCTGGTCGCGCATGTCGATGTCGAACCAGTCCACCGACAGGTCCAGACCCACCGCCGGCGACCACACAAACCCGGCGCTCCACGACGTGCTGGTCTCCGGGTCGAGCTTCCGGTTGCCCTCGCGCGTGCGGATCAGGTTCTCTTCGTAGTCCGAGCAATCATCCGCGCCGTCCAGCTGGCAGGCGTAGTAGTCGTTGTTGCTGGTTTCATCGTTGCCCGGCCCGGCGTACACGTAGTGCAGGTCCGGCGCGCGGAACGCGGTGCCGTACGAACCCCGCACCAGCAGGCTGTCGATCGGGCGCCACTCGATACCGCCGCTCCAGGTTGCCTTGCCGATGCTGTTGCCCGAATAGCGGTACTGGTCGTAGCGGCCGGCCACGCTCACGTTGAGCGTGTCGTGCAGCGGCAGGCGCAGCTCGGCCGCAGTGGCCCAGCGGTTGCGGCTGCCATGGCCGTCCGAGTCCTTCCAGCTGTAGTAGTAGTATTCGGTCGCCCGCGGATCGGGGTTCAGCGCGTAGGACTGGTTGCCGAACTCGGCGGTGGCGGCGAACCCGGCCTTGCCGCCCGGCAGTTCGAACAGCTCGCCGTTGGTCAGGGTCAGTGCGGCCGTATCGGTGCGCGACTTCGGCGTGTAGGTCGTCTTCGCGGCGATCGAATCGTACTCGCTGCGGCTCAGTGGCCGGTACAGGCGCGCCGGGTCGGCGTTGAACACCGGGAACACGTTGTCGTCCTCATCGGTGTACTCGCCCAGCTGCTCGCCCAGGAACAGCGCGTTGGCCTTGGACGCGATGATCTGCGGCCAGCGGATCGACGACTGGTACTGCGAATGGCTCAGCGAGGCCTCGTAGTCCCAGTTCGGGCCCAGGCTGCCCTTGAAGCCGGTGGTCACGCTGAAGGTCTTCTGGGTGCTGCGGATCATGCCGTTGCGCAGGCCGCCCATTTCCTCGGGCGAGAACTGGCGCTGCCAGAACTCCACCTGGTCGGTGGCCTGGTTGTAGAAGTAGCCGTCTTCGTTGCCGTCGGCGGCCATCCGGCCCCACTGGGTCACGTCGCGCATCAGCGCGATGTCGTGGTAGCCCATCTGCACGTCGGCAAACCACTGGGTGCCATTGTCGAAGGCATAGTTGAGCGAGGCGTAGCCGTTCACGCCGCGGCGCTTGCTCAGGATCGTGCCGTAGCCGATCGACCGGTCGCTGCCGCAGTAGAAGCCGTAGCGCGGGCGCTCGGCATACTGGGTGCTGCCGCGGTTCTGCCCGGCCAGCGCATCGCAGGTGGCCTGGCCCGGGTCCAGGTAATCGTCGTTGTAATCGGTGCGCAGGTAGGCACGGCGCGCGGCGCGGGCGCTCTCGGTGGGGGCGTCCAGGGTGGAATCCTGCTGGCTGCGCTCGTAGGCCCACAGCGGCGTCTGCGACTGCAGTTCCAGGCTGTACACCGCACTGAAGCGACCGGCATCGAAGCCGCTGGCCAGGCTGATGTCGAACGAATCGGCGCCGCCTTCGGTGGCCGTGCCCATCCGCACGTCCACCGTGGTGCCATCCACGTGCTTCTTGAGGATGAAGTTGACCACGCCGGCAATCGCGTCCGAGCCGTAGATCGCCGAGGCGCTGCCGGTGAGCACTTCGATCCGCTCGATCATCCCGATCGGGATGTTGGACACGTCGGTGAAGTTGCTGCGGCCCTGGAACGGCATCGGGAAGTCGGCGATGCGGCGGCCATTGACCAGCACCAGGGTGTGGTTCGGGCCCAGCCCGCGCAGGTCGACCTGCTGCGCACCCGGCGAGAAGTCCGCGCCGCTGGAGGACTGCTGGCTCTGGGTCTCACCGCCGTTCTGGGACATCGACCGCAGCACGTCCGGCACGCTGGTGAAGCCGCTGGCCTGGATCTGCTCGGCGGTGATCACCGTGACCGGTGCCGGGCCCTCGACCTGGGCGCGCGGAATGCGCGACCCGGTGACCTGCACCGTGTCCAGTTGCTGCACCCCGGACGCGGCCGGCGCCTGGGCGCCTGCGGTTGCGGCCACACCCATCAACGCCAGCTGGATCGACCACGCCATCGCCTGTTTACGCATGAGAATTCTCGAGAAGAAAGTGTCGGCCTCGAGGGAGGCCTGTCCCCCATTCACATTTCGCGAATGGACGGCGCGCATTTAACGCCTTTTTTACGGGCTTGACCACTACCGATTTCTCTGGCAAAGAGTGAAAGCGCTTACACCCGGTTTTTGTTCAGGGAGATCAACGTGCACAAGGCTTTCCGCCCGTTCGCGCCGATGCTGGGGCTGCTGCTCAGTCTGCCCCTGCCCAGCCACGCACAGTCTGTCCTGGACCCTGGCTACCACTACTACGAGGTGGGTGATCTCGATGCCGCGCCAGCCGCCCACACCGAACCGGCCATGATGCTGATGGGCGGGGGTGAATGGGTTCCCGAGGCCTTCCAGTGGTGGCTGCAGCGCGCCGGGCACGGGCGCGTGGTGATCCTGCGCGCCTCCGGCGCCGACGACCTGCAGGAGCGCCTGTACCGCGATATCGGCGGTGCCGCCTCGGTGCAGACCGTGGTCTTCGACAGCCGCCGGGGCGCCGATGATCCGGCGGTGCTGCGGGTGGTAGCCGCGGCCGATGCGATCTTCATCGCCGGCGGCGACCAGTCCCGCTATATCCGCTTCTGGAAAGGCACCGCGCTGAACGAGGCGCTCAACGCGCACGTCCGTGCGGGCCGACCGATCGCCGGCACCAGCGCCGGCCTGGCCATCCTGGGCGGTTACAGCTACGGCGCGATGGATGGCGGCAGCATCACCTCGGCCCGCGCACTGCGCGATCCGATGGGGGGCGAGGTCACCCTGGACAGCGACTTCCTGACCATGCCGTACCTGTCCAACGTGGTCACCGACACCCATTTCGGCAAGCGCGACCGCCTCGGCCGGTTGATCGTGTTCGTGGCCCGGGCGGCGCAACAGGCCGGGCGCGAGGACATGGTGGGCATCGGCGTGGACGAGGACACCGCCCTGTGCGTGGAAGCCGATGGGCGCGGCCGCGTGCTCAGCAGGAATGGCGGCTACGCCTGGCTGGTGATGCCGCGGCACACCGCCGACCGCCTGCGCGATGGCGAACCGCTCGACTTCCACGCCATTCCGGTCACCGGCGTGGGCAGTGGCAGCCTGCTGCACCTGGACGGGTTCCGCGTGGACGACGCGGCCTTCCAGGTCACCGCCGACATCCGCGACGGCGGCCTGGAGCTCCGGTAGCCCACGCCCGTTGCCCGTGGGGACGCCCCGGCCACGCACGCGCGCCGGCAGGGCAGGGCGCGGGCCTACCCGCACCGCGCATCTGCGGCCATGATGGGTGTCCCAACCTGCCGGTGCCGCCCATGTCCCGTTCAACCGCGTTGCTGTTGTCGCTGTGCCTGTCGATGCCGCTGGCGGCCACCGCCGCCGCACCGGTGCTGGTCATCCACGGCGGCGCCGGTGTGGAGCGCAAGGACCTGACCCCGGCAGAAGAGAAGGCCGCGCGTGCCGCGTTGCGCCAGGCGCTGCTCCGCGGCCACCAGGCGCTGGAGGCCGGCAAACCCGCGCTGGATGCGGTGACCGCGGCGATCACCGTGCTCGAGGACGATCCCACCTTCAACGCCGGCAAGGGCGCGGTGTTCACCCATGACGGCCGCAACGAACTGGATGCGTCGCTGATGGACGGGGCCACGCTGAAGGCCGGCGCGGTGGCCGGCGTGCAGCGGGTGCGCAACCCGATCCTGCTGGCCGAAGCGGTGATGCAGCACTCCGCGCACGTGATGATGGTGGGGCAGGGCGCGGAAACCTTCGCCGCCAGCCAGGGCATCGCGCTGGTCGATCCGGCCTACTTCCGCACTGAAAAACGCTGGCAACAGCTGCAGAAGGCGCTCAAGGAAGAGGCCAGCGGCCAGGCGCACGCCGACCTGGAAACCGCGCGCCACTTCGGCACCGTCGGCGCGGTCGCACTGGATGTAAGCGGCCATCTTGCCGCGGGCACCTCGACCGGCGGCATGACCAACAAACGCTACGGTCGCGTGGGGGATTCGCCGATCATCGGCGCCGGCACGTATGCCAACGCCACCTGTGCGGTGTCGGGGACCGGTTGGGGCGAGTACTACATCCGCACGGCGGCCGCGCATGACATCTGCGCGCGCATGCAGTACCTCAAGCAGGGGCCGGTGGAAGCGGGACGTGCGGTGATCAACGAGCGCATTCCCGCACTCGGTGGCGACGGCGGCGCGATCGTGCTCGCGGCAGACGGTCGCGTTGCTGCGCCGTTCAATACGCAGGGCATGTATCGGGGCTGGATCGGCGCCGATGGCGTGCCGCACGTGGCCATCTTCGCCGACGAATCGCTGCCGCTGCCCGGGCAATAGCCCGCTACGTCAGGGCTTTTTGCACTTCGTGTGAAAAAGTTGAAAAAGAGTGTTGACAGAGCCCCTGTTTATCCCCAAAATTCACGGCTCTTCCACCCCACACCGAAAACGCTTCGGCGCCACGGGACAGGGTGGTAAGGAGGGATACCCAAGCGGCCAACGGGGGCAGACTGTAAATCTGCTGGCTTACGCCTTCGGTGGTTCGAATCCACCTCCCTCCACCAGTTTCATGTTGTGGCAAAGGCTTCCGATGCGGGAGTAGTTCAATGGTAGAACCTCAGCCTTCCAAGCTGATGGTGCGGGTTCGATCCCCGTCTCCCGCTCCATTGAATGAGTTTGAATCTAATCAAATTCGTGCCATAATACAAAACTCGCTCACGTAGCTCAGTCGGTAGAGCACCTCCTTGGTAAGGAGGAGGTCGAAGGTTCGATTCCTTTCGTGAGCACCATCTAAGTGCCACCATTCAGACGATTTCGAGATAAGCAGCCATGGCCAAGGGTAAGTTCGAGCGCACCAAGCCGCACGTCAACGTCGGCACCATCGGTCACGTCGACCACGGCAAGACCACGCTGACCGCCGCACTGACCAAGATCGGTGCTGAGCGCTTCGGTGGCGAGTTCAAGGATTACTCCTCGATCGACGCCGCGCCGGAAGAAAAGGCACGTGGCATCACGATCTCGACCGCGCACGTCGAATACGAATCCACCGAGCGTCATTACGCCCACGTGGATTGCCCGGGCCATGCTGACTACGTCAAGAACATGATCACCGGTGCCGCACAGATGGACGGCGCGATCCTGGTCTGCTCCGCTGCTGACGGCCCGATGCCGCAGACCCGCGAGCACATCCTGCTGTCGCGCCAGGTCGGTGTGCCGTACATCGTCGTGTTCCTGAACAAGGCCGACATGGTGGACGACGCCGAGCTGCTGGAACTGGTCGAAATGGAAGTCCGCGAGCTGCTGAGCAAGTACGACTTCCCGGGCGACGACACCCCGATCATCGCGGGTTCGGCCCGTCTGGCGCTGGAAGGCGACCAGAGCGATATCGGCGTGCCGGCCGTGATCAAGCTGGTCGAAGCTCTCGACAGCTGGATCCCGACCCCGGAGCGTGACATCGACAAGCCGTTCCTGATGCCGGTGGAAGACGTGTTCTCGATCTCGGGCCGCGGCACCGTGGTGACCGGTCGTATCGAGCGCGGCGTGATCAAGGTCGGCGAAGAAATCGAAATCGTCGGTATCCGTCCGGTCCAGAAGACCACCGTCACCGGCGTGGAAATGTTCCGCAAGCTGCTCGACCAGGGTCAGGCAGGCGACAACGCCGGTCTGCTGCTGCGCGGCACCAAGCGTGACGACGTCGAGCGTGGCCAGGTGCTGGCCAAGCCGGGTTCGATCAAGCCGCACACCCAGTTCGACGCTGAAGTGTACGTGCTGTCGAAGGACGAGGGCGGCCGTCACACCCCGTTCTTCAAGGGCTACCGTCCGCAGTTCTACTTCCGTACCACCGACATCACCGGCGCTTGCGAACTGCCGGAAGGTGTGGAAATGGTGATGCCGGGCGACAACGTGAAGATGGTTGTTACCCTGATCAACCCGGTCGCCATGGACGAAGGTCTGCGCTTCGCGATTCGCGAAGGCGGCCGTACCGTCGGCGCCGGCGTGGTCTCCAAGATCCTCGCGTAATTTCGTAATACCGGCGGTTGCATAGCTCCGCCGGTCTCGCGAATGGCGGGCCGGGAACCTCGGTCCGCCTTCGCCGTCTAAGGGAAGGCAGTTTTTCAGTACGCCAGTAGCTCAATTGGCAGAGCAGCGGTCTCCAAAACCGCAGGTTGGGGGTTCGAGTCCCTCCTGGCGTGCCACTTCTCCCTTCCAGCGGCCATGCCGCCTTAGCAGCCAGAGCCGGATGAACAGCAAGATCGAGCATTCCAAAGACAACACCTCCACTGGAGGTGACATCGTCAAGTACGCCGCCGCAACCATCCTGGTGCTGGCGGGTCTTTTTGCTTGGTACTGGTTCGGCACCCCTGAGCATGCGTCCCAGAGTGCATGGGCCGGTCCGCTTCGCGGTCTGGCCGTTGTCGTTGGCCTGGTGGCCGGCGTAGGCGTGTTCCTGATGACCGGCAAAGGTCGCGACACGCGTGAATTCCTTTCCGAATCGCGTTTCGAACTGCGCAAGGTAGTCTGGCCGACCCGCCAGGAAGCCATCCGCATGACCTGGGTGGTGATCGTTGTCGTGATCATCCTCAGCCTGCTGCTGGGCGGATTTGATTTCCTGATTCAGAAAGCGACCCAGTGGTTCCTGGGTCGATAAGGAGAAACCAGTGAAGCGTTGGTACGTCGTTCACGCCTATTCGGGCTTCGAAAAGTCGGTTGCGCAGGCTCTGCGCGATCGCATCGTGCGTGACGAGATGCAGGAGCGCTTCGGTGATGTCCTGGTCCCGACCGAGGAAGTGGTCGAAATGCGTTCCGGCCAGAAGCGCCGTTCCGAGCGCAAGTTCTTCCCGGGTTACGTGCTGGTCCAGATCGAGACCCACGAAGAAAACGGCATTCCGCGCATCGACAATGAAAGCTGGCACCTGGTGAAGGATACGTCCAAGGTGATGGGCTTCATTGGCGGTACCGCTGACCGTCCGTTGCCGATCCGCGACGAAGAGGCTGCTGCCATCCTGGACCGCGTTCAGGAAGGTGTTGAAAAGCCGCGTCCGAAGGTGCTGTTCGAGCCGGGCCAGATGGTCCGCGTCACCGAAGGCCCGTTCAACGACTTCAATGGCGTGGTCGAGGAAGTCAACTACGAGAAGAGCCGTCTGCGCGTCTCGGTGCTGATTTTCGGTCGTGCCACCCCGGTCGAGCTCGAGTTCGGCCAGGTCGAAAAGGCCGTCTGACCGCGCGTGTAGAGCCGGGCTCTGCCCGGCTGAACAGCCCGCCCGGCTGAATGTGAACGTCCAGCGGGGCAGAGCCCCGCTCTACGGTCCGGTTGAACAACGTAGCGCCGGGCTCTGCCCGGCGTTGCCGCGAAGCGGGGCAGAGCCCCGCTCTACGCTGCCGCCCTGCCGTATTCAGACAGGCGGCCCAAAACCTGATATAGTGCGCGGCTTCCTGCCAGGAAGCTGGCAAAAGCAAGGGCCGCCGCGAGGTGGCCTTCTGCGTGAATTCAAAACGCGATGCCGGGACGCGTGATTCCCGGTCCGATGGGGAGCCTGTTGTCGTAAGGCGCTAGCACCCGGAGAGCATACTCATGGCAAAGAAAGTTGTCGGTTATATCAAGCTGCAGGTGAAGGCCGGTCAGGCCAACCCCTCGCCGCCGGTCGGTCCTGCGCTGGGTCAGCGCGGCCTGAACATCATGGAATTCTGCAAGGCCTTCAATGCCGCCACGCAGAAGCTGGAGCCGGGTCTGCCGGTGCCGGTCATCATCACGGCCTACTCGGACCGTACCTTCACCTTCATCACCAAGAGCACCCCGGCTGCCGTGCTGCTCAAGAAGGCTGCTGGCATCTCCTCGGGCTCCAAGCGCCCGAACACCGAAAAGGTGGGCAAGGTGACCCGTAAGCAGCTGGAAGAAATCGCCAAGACCAAGGAAGCCGACCTGACGGCCGCCGACCTGGACGCCGCGGTGCGCACGATTGCCGGTTCTGCCCGTTCCATGGGCCTCGTGGTGGAGGGTTAAGAAGATGGCACAGACCAAGCGTGAGAAGGCCATCAAGGCCGCCGTCGTCCCGGGTAAGGCATATGCCTTCGAGGACGCGATCAAGATCCTGAAGACCGCTACCAAGGCCAAGTTCGTCGAGTCCTTCGACGTTGCTGTGCGCCTGGGCGTGGACGCCAAGAAGTCCGACCAGCAGGTGCGCGGTTCCACCGTGCTGCCGTCCGGTACCGGCAAGAGCGTGCGCGTTGCCGTCTTCGCACCGGCCGGTGCCAAGGCTGACGAAGCCCTGGCCGCTGGCGCAGAAGCCGTTGGCATGGAAGACCTGGCCGAGAAGATGCAGGCCGGCGATCTGAACTATGACGTCGTCATCGCCACCCCGGACGCCATGCGCGTCGTGGGTAAGCTGGGCACCGTGCTCGGCCCGCGCGGCCTGATGCCGAACCCGAAGGTCGGCACCGTGTCGGCCAACCCGGGCGAAGCCGTCAAGAATGCCAAGTCGGGTCAGGTGCGTTACCGCACCGACAAGGCCGGCATCATCCACTGCACCATCGGTAAGGCCGACTTCGCTGAAGACGCGTTGAAGCTGAACCTGCAGGCGCTGCTGATGGACCTGATCAAGGCCAAGCCGGCTACCTCGAAGGGCACCTACCTGCAGAAGGTATCGGTCAGCTCGACGATGGGCCCGGGCGTCACCGTCGACCAGTCGTCGCTGACCCTGAAGTAATCGTTTCAAGCGGGAGCCGGGCACACGTCCGGCTCCCGCGATATTTGAAGGCAATCGAAGTGGGGTCCGCCCCGTGACGATAGCCGTCAAAGACCGCAGGCGCGGTCAGTACATACCGGCGACGGGCAGGGATGCTCGCATTGGCAGGGAGTCGCCGCCGGCGCAGTACCGACCGCTTAATCGATTCCTTCGGGAATCACCCTGCGTAGATGGTGCCCTTCTGGAGTTTTTCTGGTTTACGCACGTCTGGGTTCTCCCAGGTTGGCCATCCAGGTCTAGAACGGCCCACCCTTGGAACATCAACCCGATGTTCCCGGCGTCCAGGACGGATGCCGCCCAGGACCGCACACGGCAGGAGCCGTAAGCGGAGTTCAATTGGAGGAGTGCAATGGCTCTCAATCTGTCCCAGAAGCAAGAAGTAGTCGCGGAGCTGGCAGAAGTCGCCGCCAAGGCTCACTCCTTGATCGCAGCCGAATACGCTGGCACCACGGTCTCCCAGATGACCGCGATGCGCAAGCAGGCACGCGAAACCGGCGTTTTCTTGAAAGTTGTCAAGAACACGCTGGCGGCACGTGCAGTGGAAGGTACCGACTACGCGTGCGCCAAAGACGCACTCGTCGGTCCGCTGCTGTACGCGTTCTCGCTCGAGGAGCCCGGCGCAGCCGGTCGCCTGATCAAGGATTTTGCCAAGACCAACGACAAGCTGCAGGCAAAGGTCGTGGCCATCGGCGGGGAACTGTTCCCGGCTGGCCATGTTGACGTGCTGGCCTCGCTGCCGACCCGTGATCAGGCCCTGGCCATGCTGGCCCGCGTCCTGACCGAGCCGGTCACGATGTTCGCCCGCGCCATCAAGGCCATCGGCGACAAGCAGGGTGGTGGCGAAGAAGCCGCTGCCGATGCTGCCGAACCGGCTGCCGAGACCGCCTGAGTCGACGTTTCCGTGGTTCCTGACGGAACCTCAACCCAGAAAATTATCCAAAGGTAATCAAAATGTCCCTTACCAACGAACAGATCGTCGACGCCATCGCCGAGAAGTCCCTGATGGAAGTGATGGAGCTGGTCAAGGCCATCGAAGAGAAGTTCGGCGTCTCCGCCGCTGCTCCGGTCGCCGCAGCTGCTGCTGCTGGCCCGGCTGCTGCCGTGGAAGAGCAGACCGAGTTCGACGTCATCCTGAAGTCGGCCGGCGAGAAGAAGGTCGAAGTGATTAAGGCTGTCCGCGCCATCACCGGCCTGGGCCTGAAGGAAGCCAAGGACCTGGCTGAAGCCGGCGGCATGATCAAGGAAGGCGCTTCGAAGGACGACGCTGCCAAGTTCAAGAAGGACCTGGAAGCTGCTGGCGCGACTGTCGAAGTCAAGTAAGCAGTTCCTTGCCTCGCCATCGAATCACGGCGATGCAGCCAAGGCTGGGGGCGTAAGCCCCCGGCCTTTGGTCGTTTCAACGCATTACCCGATGTAAAGCCCAACACGGGCTGCGGTCATACCCTGTAACAGCAGCGCCCCTGGCGCGCCGGCAGGGTAGTGGATGCAGACGAGTTGGCAGTTGGAAGTAGCAAGAGAAGGCGTGCTGGTGCCGGCAATACCAGCGACTTCCAACTGACAATTTTCATGTTCCCTTCGGGTCGCGCCTGTACGGCGGCCCGCACAGCCAAGGTGAGACCCCATGACGTCATATTCGTTCACCGAAAAGAAGCGTATCCGCAAGGATTTCGGCAAGCAGCGCTCGATCCTCGAAGTGCCTTTCCTGCTTGCCATCCAGGTGGATTCCTATCGCGAATTCCTGCAGGAAAACATTGATCCGGCCAAGCGCCGTGATCTGGGCCTGCACGCCGCCCTGAAGTCGGTCTTCCCGATCGCCAGCTACAGCGGCAACGCTGCCCTGGAATACGTCGGCTACAAGCTCGGCGACCCGGTCTTCGACGAGCGCGAATGCCGCCAGCGCGGCATGAGCTACGGCGCGCCGCTGCGCGTGACCGTGCGCCTGGTGATCTACGACCGCGAGTCGTCGACCAAGGCCATCAAGTACGTGAAGGAGCAGGAGGTCTACCTCGGCGAAATCCCGCTGATGACCGACAACGGCACCTTCATCGTCAACGGTACCGAGCGCGTCATCGTGTCGCAGCTGCACCGTTCGCCGGGCGTGTTCTTCGACCACGACCGTGGCAAGACCCACAGCTCGGGCAAGCTGCTGTACAGCGCCCGCATTATTCCGTACCGCGGCTCCTGGCTGGACTTCGAGTTCGACCCGAAGGACGCGCTGTTCACCCGTATCGATCGTCGCCGCAAGCTGCCGGTGTCGATCCTGCTGCGTGCGCTGGGCTACAGCAATGAAGAAATGCTGGCCGAGTTCTTCGAGATCAACACCTTCCACATCAACCCCGATGAAGGTGTGCAGCTCGAACTGGTGGCCGAGCGTCTGCGCGGCGAAACCCTGAACTTCGACCTGGCCGACGGCGACAAGGTCATCGTCGAAGCCGGCAAGCGCATCACCGCGCGCCACGTCAAGCAGCTGGAAGCCTCGGGCATCGCCGCCCTGGCCGTGCCGGACGATTACATCGTCGGCCGCATCCTGTCGCACGACGTGGTGGACGCCAACACCGGTGAACTGCTGGCCCAGGCCAACGACGAAATCACCGACGAACAGCTGCAGGCCTTCCGCAAGGCCGGCGTCGATGCCGTGGGCACCCTGTGGGTGAACGACCTGGATCGTGGCCCGTACCTGTCCAACACCCTGCGCATCGATCCGACCAAGACCCAGCTGGAAGCCCTGGTCGAAATCTACCGCATGATGCGTCCGGGCGAGCCGCCGACCAAGGATGCCGCGCAGAACCTGTTCCACAACCTGTTCTTCACCTTCGAGCGCTACGACCTGTCCACGGTCGGCCGCATGAAGTTCAACCGTCGTGTCGGCCGCAAGGCTGTGACCGGCGAAGCGGTGCTGTACGACCGCAAGTACTTCGGTGAGCGCAACGACGAAGAGTCCAAGCGCCTGGTCGCCGAGCACGCCGACACCTCCGACATCCTGGAAGTGATCAAGGTCCTGACCGAGATCCGCAATGGTCGCGGCGTGGTCGATGACATCGATCACCTGGGCAACCGTCGTGTGCGTTCGGTCGGTGAAATGGCCGAGAACGTGTTCCGCGTGGGCCTGGTCCGCGTCGAGCGCGCGGTCAAGGAACGCCTGTCGATGGCCGAATCCGAAGGCCTGACCCCGCAGGAGCTGATCAACGCCAAGCCGGTCGCCGCTGCCATCAAGGAATTCTTCGGTTCCTCGCAGCTGTCCCAGTTCATGGATCAGAACAACCCGCTGTCGGAAGTCACCCACAAGCGTCGCGTCTCGGCCCTGGGCCCGGGCGGCCTGACCCGTGAGCGTGCCGGTTTCGAAGTGCGCGACGTTCATCCGACCCATTACGGCCGCGTCTGCACCATCGAAACGCCGGAAGGCCCGAACATCGGCCTGATCAACTCGCTGGCCGTGTACGCCCGCACCAACCAGTACGGCTTCCTCGAGACCCCGTACCGCAAGGTTGCTGACGGCAAGGTCTCCGACGAGATCGAGTTCCTGTCGGCCATCGAAGAAAACGAGTACGTCATCGCCCAGGCCAACGCCCTGACCGATGCCAAGAGCATGCTCACCGAGCAGTTCGTGCCGTGCCGTTTCCAGGGTGAGTCGCTGCTGAAGCCGCCGGCGGAAGTCCACTTCATGGACGTCTCGCCGATGCAGACCGTGTCGATCGCGGCCGCGCTGGTTCCGTTCCTGGAGCACGATGACGCAAACCGTGCACTGATGGGCGCCAACATGCAGCGCCAGGCCGTGCCGACCCTGCGTGCGCAGAAGCCGCTGGTGGGTACCGGTATCGAACGCGCCGTGGCCCGTGACTCCGGTGTGACCGTGAATGCCCGTCGTGGTGGCGAGATCGTGCAGATCGACGCCGGCCGCATCGTGGTCAAGGTCAACGAAGTGGAGATCACCGACGCGACCGACGCCGGCGTGGATATCTACAACCTGATCAAGTACACCCGCTCCAACCAGAACACCTGCATCAACCAGCGTCCGCTGGTGGAAGTGGGCAACGTGGTGGCGCGTGGCGACGTGCTGGCTGACGGTCCGTCCACCGACATCGGCGAACTGGCCCTGGGCCAGAACATGCTGATCGCGTTCATGCCGTGGAACGGCTACAACTTCGAAGACTCCATCCTGCTTTCCGAGCGCGTGGTGGAAGAGGATCGTTACACCACGATCCACATCGAAGAACTGACCTGCGTTGCGCGTGACACGAAGCTGGGGCCGGAGGAAATTTCCGCCGACATCCCGAACGTGTCCGAGCAGGCGCTGAACCGTCTGGACGAGTCGGGCGTGGTGTACATCGGCGCCGAAGTGCGTGCCGGCGACATCATGGTCGGCAAGGTCACCCCGAAGGGCGAAAGCCAGCTGACCCCGGAAGAGAAGCTGCTCCGCGCGATCTTCGGCGAGAAGGCCTCGGACGTGAAGGACAGCTCGCTGCGCGTGCCGCCGGGCATGGACGGCACCGTCATCGACGTGCAGGTCTTCACCCGCGACGGCATCGAGAAGGACAAGCGCGCCCGTCAGATCGAAGAGTCTGAAATCAAGCGCGTCAAGAAGGACTTCGACGACCAGTTCCGCATCCTGGAAGGCGCCATCTACGCCCGTCTGCGTTCGCAGATCGTGGGCAAGGTGGTCAACGGTGGTGCCAACCTGAAGAAGGGCGACACCGTCACCGACGCGTACCTGGATGGCCTGAAGAAGGCCGACTGGTTCGTGCTGCGCATGAAGGACGACGACGCTTCCGAAGCCATCGAGCGCGCCCAGAAGCAGATCCAGGCGCACGAGAAGGAATTCGAGCGTCGCTTCGCCGACAAGCGCGGCAAGATCACCGCCGGTGACGACCTCGCCCCGGGCGTGCTGAAGATGGTCAAGGTGTTCCTGGCCGTGAAGCGTCGCATCCAGCCGGGTGACAAGATGGCCGGCCGCCACGGCAACAAGGGTGTGGTCTCCAACGTGGTGCCGGTCGAGGACATGCCGTACATGGCCTCGGGCGAAACCGTGGACATCGTGCTGAACCCGCTGGGCGTGCCGTCGCGTATGAACATCGGCCAGATCCTGGAAGTGCATCTGGGCTGGGCCGCCAAGGGCCTGGGTCGCAAGATCCAGGGCATGCTGGAAGCCCAGGCCGCGATCAGCGACCTGCGCACGTTCCTGGACGATGTCTACAACCACGACAAGACCCAGCACGCCAACCACGTCGACCTGACCCAGTTCAGCGACGAGGAGCTGCTGCGCCTGGCCGGCAACCTGACCGACGGCGTGCCGATGGCCACCCCGGTGTTCGACGGTGCCACCGAAGCCGAGATCAAGCACATGCTTGCCCTGGCCGACCTGCCGCTGAGCGGCCAGACCCAGCTGTATGACGGCCGCACCGGTGAGGCATTCGATCGCCACACCACCGTGGGCTACATGCACTACCTGAAGCTGAACCACCTGGTCGACGACAAGATGCACGCCCGTTCGACCGGCCCGTACTCGCTCGTTACCCAGCAGCCGCTGGGCGGCAAGGCGCAGTTCGGTGGCCAGCGCTTCGGTGAAATGGAAGTCTGGGCGCTGGAAGCCTACGGCGCGGCCTACACCCTGCAGGAAATGCTGACGGTGAAGTCCGATGACGTGCAGGGCCGCAACCAGATGTACAAGAACATCGTCGACGGTGAGCACGAGATGGTCGCGGGCATGCCGGAATCCTTCAACGTTCTCGTGAAGGAAATCCGCTCGCTGGCCATCAACATGGAACTGGAAGACAACTGATGGCGCAGGCGCGGCTGCCCCGGCAGCCGCGCCACCCGTTTGTTCGCTGACAGCCCATCGACAAGATTTCCTCCTTTCGGAGAAACACCATGAAAGACTTGCTGAACCTCTTCAACCAGCAGCGCCAGACGCTGGACTTCGACGCGATCAAGATCGCGCTGGCCTCGCCGGACCTGATCCGTTCGTGGTCCTTCGGCGAAGTGAAGAAGCCGGAAACCATCAACTACCGTACCTTCAAGCCGGAGCGTGACGGCCTGTTCTGCGCCGCCATCTTCGGGCCGGTCAAGGACTACGAGTGCCTGTGCGGCAAGTACAAGCGCATGAAGCACCGCGGCGTGGTCTGCGAAAAGTGCGGCACCGAAGTCACCCTGGCCAAGGTGCGCCGCGAGCGCATGGGCCACATCGACCTGGCCTCGCCGGTCGCGCACATCTGGTTCCTCAAGTCGCTGCCGTCGCGCATCGGCCTGATGCTGGACATGACCCTGCGTGACATCGAGCGCGTGCTGTACTTCGAAGCCTACGTGGTGACCGAGCCGGGCCTGACCGCCCTGGAGCGCCGCCAGCTGCTGACCGAAGAACAGTACCTGCAGGCCCGCCAGGAGCACGGCGACGACTTCGACGCCGCCATGGGCGCCGAGGCCGTGTACGAGCTGCTGCGCACCATCGACCTGCAGTCGGAAATGACCCGCCTGCGCGAGGAAATCTCCAGCACCGGTTCGGAAACCAAGCTCAAGCGCCTCACCAAGCGCATCAAGCTGGTCGAAGCCTTCCTCGAGTCGGGCAACCGTCCGGAGTGGATGGTCATGACCGTGCTGCCGGTGCTGCCGCCGGACCTGCGTCCGCTGGTGCCGCTGGACGGTGGCCGCTTCGCGACCTCCGACCTGAACGACCTGTACCGCCGCGTCATCAACCGCAACAACCGCCTGCGCCGCCTGCTCGAGCTGAACGCGCCGGACATCATCGTGCGCAATGAAAAGCGCATGCTGCAGGAATCGGTCGATGCGCTGCTGGACAACGGCCGTCGCGGCCGTGCCATCACCGGCACCAACAAGCGCCCGCTGAAGTCGCTGGCCGACATGATCAAGGGCAAGCAGGGTCGCTTCCGCCAGAACCTGCTGGGTAAGCGCGTCGACTACTCGGGCCGTTCGGTCATCGTGGTCGGTCCGTACCTGCGCCTGCACCAGTGCGGCCTGCCGAAGAAGATGGCGCTTGAGCTGTTCAAGCCGTTCGTGTTCGCCAAGCTGCAGCGTCGTGGCCTGGCCACCACCATCAAGGCCGCCAAGAAGCTGGTCGAGCGCGAAGAAGCCGAAGTCTGGGACATCCTGGAAGAGGTCATCCGCGAACATCCGGTGATGCTGAACCGTGCGCCGACCCTGCACCGTCTGGGCATCCAGGCGTTCGAGCCGGTGCTGATCGAAGGCAAGGCCATCCAGCTGCACCCGCTGGTCTGCACCGCGTTCAACGCCGACTTCGACGGTGACCAGATGGCCGTCCACGTGCCGCTCTCGCTGGAAGCCCAGCTGGAAGCGCGTGCGCTGATGATGTCCACCAACAACATCCTGTCGCCGGCCAACGGCGAGCCGATCATCGTGCCGTCGCAGGACGTCGTGCTGGGTCTGTACTACATGACCCGCTCGCTGGAAAACAAGAAGGGCGAGGGCATGGCCTTCGCCAACATCGCCGAAGTCAAGCGCGCCTACGACAACCGCGTGGTGGAACTGCACGCACGCGTCAAGGTCCGCATCACCGAAGTGGTGACCGACGAAGACGGCAACAAGCAGAACAAGACCTCGATCGTGGACACCACGATCGGTCGCGCCCTGCTGGCTGAAATCCTGCCGGAAGGCCTGCCGTTCGCGCTGGCCAACACCGAGCTGACCAAGAAGAACATCAGCCGCCTGATCAACTCCAGCTACCGCCAGCTGGGCTTGAAGGACACGGTCGTGTTCGCCGACAAGCTGATGTACACCGGCTTTGCCTACGCAACCCGCGCCGGCGTGTCGATCGGTATCGACGACATGCTGATCCCGGACGAGAAGAAGGGCATCCTCACCGAGGCCGAAGCCGAAGTGCTGGAAATCCAGGAGCAGTACCAGTCGGGTCTGGTCACCGCCGGCGAGCGCTACAACAAGGTGGTCGACATCTGGTCGCGCACCAATGAGCGCATCGCCAAGGCGATGATGGACACCATCGGTACCGAAAAGGTCATCAATGCCAAGGGCGAGACCATCGACCAGAAGTCGATGAACTCCCTGTACATCATGGCCGACTCCGGTGCGCGTGGTTCGCAGGCACAGATCCGCCAGCTGGCCGGTATGCGCGGCCTGATGGCGCGTCCGGATGGCTCGATCATCGAAACGCCCATCAAGGCGAACTTCCGTGAAGGCCTGAACGTACAGGAATACTTCAACTCCACCCACGGTGCCCGTAAGGGTCTGGCCGATACCGCGCTGAAGACCGCCAACTCGGGTTACCTGACCCGTCGTCTGGTGGACGTCGCGCAGGACGTGGTCATCACCGAAGTGGATTGCGGTACCACTGAAGGCCTGACCATGACCCCGATCGTGGAAGGCGGCGACGTCGTGGAGCCGTTGAAGGACCGCGTGCTGGGTCGTGTCGTGGCCGAGGACGTGTTCCTGCCGGGCAACGACGAAGATCCGATCGTGACCCGCAACACGCTGCTGGACGAAGCGTGGGTGGCCAAGCTTGAAGATGCCAGCGTGCAGTCGGTGAAGGTCCGTTCGACCATCTCCTGCGCCTCGGCCTTCGGCGTGTGCGCCCATTGCTACGGCCGCGATCTGGCCCGTGGCCACATCGTCAACATCGGCGAAGCGGTCGGCGTCATCGCCGCGCAGTCGATCGGTGAGCCGGGTACCCAGCTGACCATGCGTACGTTCCACATCGGTGGTGCGGCATCGCGTGCGGCTGCCGTGGACAACATCACGGTCAAGACCACCGGTTCGGTCAAGTTCAACAACCTCAAGTCGGTGGCCCATGCCAGCGGTTCGCTGGTTGCGGTCTCGCGCTCGGGTGAAATCTCGGTGCTCGATGCCCACGGTCGTGAGCGTGAGCGCTACAAGCTGCCCTACGGTGCCACCATCACCTCCAAGGACGCCGACTCGGTCAAGGCTGGCCAGACCGTCGCCAATTGGGACCCGCATAACCACCCGATCGTGTCCGAAGTGGCGGGTTTCATCCGCTTCATCGACTTCATCGACGGCGTCACCGTCATCGAGAAGACCGACGAACTGACCGGCCTGGCGTCGCGTGAAATCACCGACCCGAAGCGTCGTGGCTCGCAGGCCAAGGACCTCCGTCCGATCGTGCGTATCGTGGATGCCAAGGGCAATGACCTGACCATCCCGAACACCGATCTGCCGGCCCAGTACCTGCTGCCGCCGCGCTCCATCGTCAACCTGCAGGACGGCGCCGCCGTCGGCGTGGGTGACGTGGTCGCCAAGATCCCGCAGGAAGCGTCCAAGACCCGCGACATCACCGGTGGTCTGCCGCGCGTGGCCGACTTGTTCGAAGCGCGCAAGCCGAAGGATCCGGCGATCCTGGCCGAGCGTTCGGGCATCATCAGCTTCGGTAAGGACACCAAGGGCAAGCAGCGCCTGATCATCAAGGACACCGATGGTTCGGAACACGAAGAGCTGATCCCGAAGTACCGTCAGGTGATCGTGTTCGAAGGCGAACACGTGACCAAGGGCGAAACCATCGTGGACGGCGAGCCGAGCCCGCAGGACATCCTGCGTCTGCTGGGTGTCGAGCCGCTGGCGGCCTACCTGGTCAAGGAAATCCAGGACGTGTACCGCCTGCAGGGCGTGAAGATCAACGACAAGCACATTGAAGTGATCACCCGCCAGATGCTGCGCAAGGTCGAAATCACCGACCAGGGCAGCAGCAAGTTCCTGAATGGCGAGCAGGCCGAGCGCCAGCGCGTCATCGAGGAAAATGCACGCCTGACCACCCGCAACGAGCTGATTGCCCGTTTCGATCCGGTCCTGCTGGGTATCACCAAGGCGTCGCTGGCCACCGAATCGTTCATCTCGGCTGCTTCCTTCCAGGAAACCACCCGCGTGTTGACCGAGGCGGCCGTCCGCGGCACCAAGGACAACCTGCGCGGTCTGAAGGAAAACGTCATCGTCGGCCGTCTGATCCCGGCCGGTACCGGTCTGTCGTACCACGCCAACCGCCGCCGCAACGCGAGCGGGCTGACCGATTCGGAAATGCAGACCCTGGCCGGCACCCCGGTCGCGGCCGCACCGGTCGCCGTGGCTGCCCCGGAAGTGGCGGTCGAATCGACCGACGCCGAGCAGGCTGACGAGTGATGAACGGGTCCGGCCCCTGGCCGGACCAAAAGGTAGGGTCCAGCCGTTGGCTGGACCAAAAGGTAGGACCCGGCCGTTGGCCGGGTCATCGAAAGGGTAGGGCCCCGGCCATTGGCCGCCGGACCCCGCCACTCGGACGCCACCGGCCACTGGCCGGATGGCTGCCGATGAGGTAGGATGCCGGCCCGGTCTCTCAAAGGACCGGGTTGACAACCTGAACGGGGGGCATGGAGAAGGCTCCCCTGTAACGGCCCGGGATCAGGGCTGGCTTGGCGCGTGCGCATTTGACTGCGTTTTCGCCAGGTTGCTACAATCGTCTGTCTCAGCAGGCCGGTTTCTTGCCTGCTCGCACATATCCGCATTCATGGCCGGTTTTTTCACTGGCCTCTCTCAGAAGAACATACTGATGGCGACGATCAATCAGCTTGTCCGCAAGCCGCGGCAGGCAACCACTTATAAGAGTGCCTCCCCGGCCCTCGATAAGTGCCCCCAGCGCCGTGGCGTCTGCACGCGCGTGTACACCACCACTCCGAAGAAGCCGAACTCGGCGCTTCGCAAGGTTGCCAAGGTTCGCCTGACCAACCAGGAAGAAGTGATTAGCTACATCGGCGGCGAAGGCCACAACCTGCAGGAACACTCCGTGGTCCTGATCCGTGGCGGTCGCGTCAAGGATCTGCCGGGTGTGCGTTACCACACCGTGCGTGGCTCGCTGGACGCCTCCGGCGTTGCCAAGCGTCGCCAGGGCCGTTCCAAGTACGGCGCCAAGCGTCCGAAGAGCTAAGGGAAAGTACACATGTCTCGTAAAGGTAATACGCCGCAGCGCTCTGTCCTGCCGGATCCGAAGCACGGAAGTGAAACCATCGCTCGTTTCATCAATATGGTGATGCTGAGCGGCAAGAAGTCGGTCGCTGAAAAGATCGTCTACGGTGCCATGGACGTGATCGGCGAAAAGAACCCGAACTCCGTCGAGCTGGTGCAGAAGGCTCTGGACAACGTGGCTCCGTCGGTCGAAGTCAAGTCCCGTCGCGTCGGTGGTGCCACCTATCAGGTGCCCGTCGAAGTGCGTTCGTCGCGCAAGATGGCCCTGGCCATGCGTTGGCTGATCGACTCGGCCCGTAAGCGTGGTGAAAACACCATGCCGAAGAAGCTGGCTGCCGAACTGCTGGACGCCTCGGAAAACCGTGGCGGCGCCATCAAGAAGCGCGAAGAAACCCACCGCATGGCCGAAGCCAACAAGGCATTCGCCCACTACCGCTGGTGAGTTTGACGGCCTTGCAAAACAGGCAGAGCGGCACTACGTATTAGTGCCGCTTCGCGGCACCTGGGGTGCCGCGCCAATCCGAAGGCCGCCGAAAGGCGGCGTTCGGCCATCCGAATTCCAAGAAATTGAGAGGCTCCCGTGGCCCGCACCACTCCCATCGAGCGTTACCGTAACTTCGGCATCATGGCTCACATCGATGCCGGCAAGACCACCACGTCCGAGCGCATCCTGTTCTACACCGGCAAGAGCCACAAGATCGGTGAAGTGCACGACGGCGCTGCCACCATGGACTGGATGGAGCAGGAGCAGGAGCGTGGCATCACGATCCAGTCCGCTGCGACCACTGCGTTCTGGAAGGGCATGGACAAGTCCCTGCCGGAGCATCGCTTCAACATCATCGACACCCCCGGACACGTCGACTTCACCATCGAAGTAGAGCGCTCGCTGCGCGTGCTCGACGGTGCGGTGTTCGTGCTGTGCGCCGTCGGTGGCGTGCAGCCGCAGTCCGAAACCGTGTGGCGCCAGGCCAACCGGTACAAGGTGCCGCGCATTGCCTTCGTCAACAAGATGGACCGCACCGGTGCCAACTTCACCAAGGTCGTTGGCCAGCTGAAGGCCAAGCTCGGCGCCACCGCCGTGCCGATGCAGCTGCCGATCGGCGCTGAAGACGGCTTCAAGGGCGTGGTCGACCTGATCAAGATGAAGGCCATCCATTGGGATGAAGCCTCGCAGGGCATGAAGTTCGAGTACCTGGAAATCCCGGCCGACATGCAGGCGGAGGCCGACGAGGCCCGCACCTACATGATCGAAGCCGCGGCTGAAGCCAGCGAAGAGCTGATGGAAAAGTACCTGGGCGGCGAAGAGCTGACCGAGGCCGAGATCGTCGAAGCCCTGCGCGTGCGCACCCTGGCTACCGACATCGTGCCGATGTACTGCGGTTCTGCGTTCAAGAACAAGGGCGTGCAGGCCATGCTGGACGGCGTGGTGCAGCTGCTGCCGTCGCCGATCGACGTGCCGGACGTGACCGGTACCGACGTCGACGATGAAACCGTTGCGCTGAGCCGCAAGTCCGACGACAAGGCCCCGTTCTCGGCCCTGGCGTTCAAGATCATCACCGACCCGTTCGTGGGCGCGCTGACCTTCTTCCGTGTCTATTCGGGCACGCTGAACGCTGGCGACCAGCTGCTGAACTCGGTGAAGGGCAAGAAGGAGCGCATCGGCCGCATCCTGCAGATGCACTCCAACGATCGTGAAGAAATCAAGGAAGTGCTGGCCGGTGACATCGCCGCGGCCGTGGGCCTGAAGGACACGACCACCGGTGACACCCTGTGCTCGCAGGACCACCCGATCATCCTGGAGCGCATGGTGTTCCCGGAGCCGGTCATCTCGATGGCCGTCGAACCGAAGACCAAGTCCGACCAGGAAAAGATGGGTCTGGCGCTGGGCCGTCTGGCTCAGGAAGATCCGTCGTTCCGCGTCAAGACCGACGAAGAATCCGGCCAGACCATCATCTCGGGCATGGGCGAGCTGCACCTGGACATCATCGTGGATCGCATGAAGCGCGAGTTCAACGTTGAAGCCAACGTCGGCAAGCCGCAGGTTGCGTACCGCGAAACCATCCAGATGGCCGACGTCAAGTCGGACTACAAGCACGCCAAGCAGTCCGGTGGTAAGGGTCAGTACGGTCACGTCGTGATCGAGCTGTCGCCGATCACCGCTGAAGACCGTGCCGATCCGAAGATCGCCCCGGCGATCAAGGATGACTTCCTGTTCATCAACGACATCACCGGTGGCGTGATTCCGAAGGAATTCATTCCGTCGATCGAAAAGGGCCTGCGCGAAACCATCACCAGCGGTCCGCTGGCGGGCTTCCCGGTCGTGGACGTCAAGGTGAAGCTGGTGTTCGGCTCGTACCATGACGTCGACTCCTCGGAAATGGCGTTCAAGCTCGCGTCCTCGATGGCCTTCAAGCAGGGCTTCCAGAAGGCCAAGCCGGTCCTGCTGGAGCCGATCATGAAGGTCGAGATCGTGACCCCGGAGGATTACCAGGGTGACGTGATGGGCGACGTCAGCCGTCGTCGTGGCGTGCTGCAGGGTTCGAGCACCACCGGTGACGGTTCGGCGAGCATCATCAACGCGATGATCCCGCTGGGCGAAATGTTCGGTTACGCCACCTCGCTGCGTTCGCAGACCCAGGGTCGCGCAACGTTCACGATGGAATTCGACCACTACGAGCCGGCGCCGAACAACATCGCCGAATCCGTGATCAAGAAGGCCTGAGCGTAAGCTCAGGTCTCAACCTCTTTCTTTCTGACATTCAAGGGCTACAACAATGGCAAAGGGTAAGTTCGAGCGCACCAAGCCGCACGTCAACGTCGGCACCATCGGTCACGTCGATCACGGCAAGACCACGCTGACCGCCGCACTGACCAAGATCGGTGCTGAGCGCTTCGGTGGCGAGTTCAAGGATTACTCCTCGATCGACGCCGCGCCGGAAGAAAAGGCACGTGGCATCACGATCTCGACCGCACACGTCGAGTACGAATCCACCGAGCGTCATTACGCCCACGTGGATTGCCCGGGCCATGCTGACTACGTCAAGAACATGATCACCGGTGCCGCCCAGATGGACGGCGCGATCTTGGTCTGCTCCGCTGCTGACGGCCCGATGCCGCAGACCCGCGAGCACATCCTGCTGTCGCGCCAGGTCGGCGTGCCGTACATCGTCGTGTTCCTGAACAAGGCCGACATGGTGGACGACGCCGAGCTGCTGGAACTGGTCGAAATGGAAGTCCGCGAGCTGCTGAGCAAGTACGACTTCCCGGGCGACGACACCCCGATCATCGCGGGTTCGGCCCGTCTGGCGCTGGAAGGCGACCAGAGCGATATCGGCGTGCCGGCCGTGATCAAGCTGGTCGAAGCTCTCGACAGCTGGATCCCGACCCCGGAGCGTGACATCGACAAGCCGTTCCTGATGCCGGTGGAAGACGTGTTCTCGATCTCGGGCCGCGGCACCGTGGTGACCGGTCGTATCGAGCGCGGCGTGATCAAGGTCGGCGAAGAAATCGAAATCGTCGGTATCCGTCCGGTCCAGAAGACCACCGTCACCGGCGTGGAAATGTTCCGCAAGCTGCTCGACCAGGGTCAGGCAGGCGACAACGCCGGTCTGCTGCTGCGCGGCACCAAGCGTGACGACGTCGAGCGTGGCCAGGTCCTGGCCAAGCCGGGTTCGATCAAGCCGCACACCCAGTTCGACGCTGAAGTGTACGTGCTGTCGAAGGACGAGGGCGGCCGTCACACCCCGTTCTTCAAGGGCTACCGTCCGCAGTTCTACTTCCGTACCACCGACATCACCGGCGCTTGCGAACTGCCGGAAGGTGTGGAAATGGTGATGCCGGGCGACAACGTGAAGATGGTTGTCACCCTGATCAACCCGGTCGCCATGGACGAAGGTCTGCGCTTCGCGATTCGCGAAGGCGGCCGTACCGTCGGCGCCGGCGTGGTCTCCAAGATCCTGGCGTAATCTGCTAGAATCTTCGCCCCGATGTTGCCTGGGTAGGGCATCGGGGCGGAACTAAATGGGAAAAGAGGCGCAGGACGCACCTCGTGTTCCCCGGACCAGGAAGGGTCGCGCCATTCAGGCAGTGTCAACAGGTCCCCTGTTGACCGCCGCGTTGTATGCGCGCTATACTTTTTGTCTGGGCAGATCGGGAGACCGGTCTGCCTCGATTTTTGAGGTCTACGGAAAGATCTTGTCGCCGCACGGGAATGTGCGGCGTCTGCATTCAGGATATTCATGGGACAAGGCAACCCAGAGGCCTTGTCCGTCGCTCTTTTAACGAAGGAACCCACCGTCATGGCGGACCAAAAGATCCGGATTCGGCTGAAGGCGTTCGATCATCGTTTGATCGACCGTTCGGCCAGCGAGATCGTAGAAACGGCAAAGCGGACCGGCGCGCAAGTGCGTGGCCCGATCCCCCTGCCGACCAAGATCGAGCGTTACACCATTCTCGTTTCCCCGCACGTCGACAAAGACGCGCGTGACCAGTACGAGACCCGCACGCATAAGCGCGTGCTCGATATCGTTGACCCGAACGACAAGACCGTGGACGCGCTGATGAAGCTCGAACTGGCTGCCGGCGTCGACGTTCAGATCAAGCTGACCTGAGGACTACGACCATGACGAAGAAATATTCGTTGGGCTTCGTGGGCCGCAAGGCTGGCATGAGCCGCGTGTTCACCGAAGATGGCCAGGCCATCCCGGTAACCCTGATTGAAGCTACCCCGAACCGCATCGCGCAGATCAAGACCGTCGAAGCTGACGGCTACAGCGCCGTGCAGGTGACCGTCGGCGCGCGTCGCGCTGCCCTGGTCAACAAGCCGGAAGCCGGTCACTTCGCCAAGGCGAAGGTCGACGCGGGCCGTGGCCTGTGGGAATTCCGCGTTGAAGACGCCCAGCTCGGCGATTTCGCCGTCGGTGGCGAAGTCAAGGCGGACATCTTTGAAGTCGGCCAGATCGTCGACGTCCAGGGTGTCACCAAGGGTAAGGGCTTCCAGGGCACCATCAAGCGCTACAACTTCCGTATGGGTGACGCTACCCACGGCAACTCGCTGTCGCATCGCGCGCCGGGTTCGCTGGGTCAGCGCCAGACGCCAGGTCGCGTGTTCCCGGGCAAGAAGATGTCCGGTCACATGGGCTCGGTGCAGCAGAGCACCCAGAACCTGGAAGTTGTCAAGGTCGACGTCGAGCGCGGTCTGATCGCGGTTCGCGGCGCCGTTCCTGGCGCGGCGGGTGGCGACGTGATCGTCCGTCCGGCGAGCAAGGCATAAGGAGAGATGACGATGGAACTCGTTATCACGGGTAGCAATAACAAGGTCTCGGTCTCCGACGCCGTGTTCGGTCGCGATTTCAGCGAAGATCTGGTTCACCAGGTCGTCGTCGCCTATCGCAACGCCGGCCGCGCCGGCACCAAGGCACAGAAGACTCGCTCTGAAGTGGCTGGTACCACCAAGAAGTCGAAGAAGCAGAAGGGCGGCGGCGCGCGTCATGGCGCACTGACGGCTCCGATCTTCGTCGGCGGCGGTGTCACCTTCGCGGCCAAGCCGCGCAGCTTCGAGCAGAAGGTCAACCGTAAGCAGTACCGTGCAGCCATGTGCGCGATCCTGTCCGAGCTGAACCGTCAGGGCCGTCTGACCATCGTGGAGTCCTTCGATGTCGAAGCGACCAACACGAAGGCTCTGATCGCCAAGCTGGCCGGCCTGGAAGTGGGCAAGCGTCCGCTGATCGTCACCGAAGATGCTTCCGAGCACCTGTACCTGTCGGCGCGCAACATTCCCTACGTGGAAGTGCGTGACGTGCAGGGCCTGGACCCGGTGTCGCTGGTCGGTGCCGACACGGTCGTCATCACCGCTGACGCGGTCAAGAAGGTCGAGGAGTGGCTGGCATGAGCGCCAACGAGAAAATCTTCAGCGTTCTTCGCGCTCCGCGAGTCTCCGAAAAGACCGCGCGCCTGCAGGAACATTCCAACCAGTATGTCTTTGAAGTGTCGAACGAAGCGACCAAGGCTGATGTAAAGGCCGCGGTTGAGCAGCTGTTCGATGTCAAGGTCGAGTCGGTCAACGTGCTGAACGTGAAGGGCAAGAACAAGTCCTTCCGTAACCGCACCGGCCGTCGCGGCGATTGGCGCAAGGCATACGTGCGTCTCGCCGATGGCCAGTCCATCGATGTAACGGCCAAGGCCTGAGGTACATCCCATGCCATTGATGAAATTCAAGCCCACTTCCCCCGGCCGCCGTTCGGCCGTGCGCGTGGTTACGCCCGATCTGCACAAGGGCGCACCGCACGCAGCGTTGCTGGAGCCGCAGAGCAAGTCCGGTGGTCGTAACCACCACGGCCGCATCACCACCCGTCACGTTGGTGGTGGCCACAAGCAGCACTACCGTGTCATCGACTTCAAGCGCAACAAGGAAGGCATTCCGGCGCGCGTGGAACGCATCGAATACGATCCGAACCGCACCGCCCATATCGCCCTGCTGTGCTACGTCGACGGCGAACGCCGCTACATCATCGCACCGAAGGGCCTGAAGGCCGGTGACCAGGTGATCGCGGGTTCGGATGCGCCGATCAAGACCGGTAACACGCTGCCGCTGCGCAACATCCCGGTCGGTACCACTGTCCACGGCATCGAACTGAAGCCGGGCAAGGGTGCTCAGATCGCACGTGCCGCCGGCGCCGCCGTGCAGCTCGTCGCTCGTGAAGGTATCTACGCCACCCTGCGCCTGCGCTCGGGTGAAATGCGTAAGGTGCCGGTCGAGTGCCGCGCCACCATCGGTGAAGTCGGTAACGACGAACACAACCTGGAAAAGCTGGGCAAGGCTGGCGCCAAGCGCTGGCGCGGTGTCCGCCCGACCGTTCGTGGTGCTGCCATGAACCCGGTTGACCATCCGCACGGTGGTGGTGAGGCGAAGGCCGGCCAGGGTAATCCGCATCCGGTCACCCCGTGGGGTGTTCCGACCAAGGGTTACAAGACGCGCAAGAACAAGCGCACCCAGCAATTCATCGTCCGCGATCGTAGGGGCTAATCGACCATGGCACGTTCACTCAAGAAGGGCCCGTTCGTCGATCACCACCTCGTCAAGAAGGTGGAGGCCGCTGCGGGTAGCAAGAAGCCGATCAAGACCTGGTCGCGCCGTTCGATGATCCTGCCGGAAATGGTAGGCATCACCATCGCCGTTCATAACGGCAAGAACCACGTTCCGGTGCTCGTCAACGAGAACATGGTCGGCCACAAGCTCGGCGAATTTGCCATCACCCGGACCTTCAAGGGTCACGGTGGTGACAAGAAGTCGGGCAAGTAAGGAGAGATGACAATGGAAGCGAAAGCAATCCTGCGCTCCGCGCGCATCTCTGCGCAGAAAGCCCGCCTGGTCGCTGACCAGGTGCGCGGCCTGCCGGCCGAGCGTGCGGTCAACCTGCTGAAGTTTTCGGATAAGAAGGCTGCCCACCTGATCAAGAAGGTGGTGGAGTCGGCTATCGCAAATGCCGAAAACAACCAGGGCGCCGACGTCGACGAGCTGAAGGTTCAGACCATCATGGTAGATGAAGGTCCGACCCTGAAGCGTTTCATGGCGCGGGCGAAAGGCCGCGGCACCCGCATCCTCAAGCGCACCAGCCACATCACTGTGGTTGTGGGCGCCGGCAAGTAAGCGGAAAGGAAAACACCATGGGTCATAAAGTTCATCCGATTGGTATCCGCCTCGGTATTTCCAAGGACTGGAACTCCAAGTGGTACGCCAACAAGGGCGAGTTCGCTGGTTACCTGGCGGCCGACCTGAAGGTGCGGGAAATGCTGCGCAAGAAGCTTGCGCAGGCCGGCATCAGCAAGATCCTTATCGAGCGTCCGGCAAAGACCGCTCGCGTGACGATCCACACCGCCCGTCCGGGCGTGGTGATCGGCAAGCGCGGTGAGGACATCGAAAAGCTGCGTAAGGAAGTGAGCGAGATGATGGGCGTTCCGGCGCACATCAACGTCACCGAAGTGCGCAAGCCCGAGCTGGACGCACAGCTGGTTGCCGAGTCGATCGCGCAGCAGCTGGAGCGTCGCATCATGTTCCGCCGCGCAATGAAGCGCTCGGTCGGCAACGCGATGCGCCTGGGTGCCCTGGGCATCAAGGTCAACGTGGGTGGCCGCCTCAACGGTGCAGAAATCGCCCGTTCGGAGTGGTACCGCGAAGGCCGCGTGCCGCTGCACACGCTGCGTGCCGACATCGACTATGGCTTCGCTGAAGCCAAGACGACCTACGGCATCATCGGCATCAAGGTCTGGATCTACAAGGGCGAGGTTTTCGATTTCTCCCAGGTTGGCCAGGAAAAGCAGGACGATTCCCCGCGCAACGATCGTAACGATCGCGGCGACCGCGGTGACCGTCAGCGCCCGGCTCGTGAAGCGAGGTAACGACAATGTTGCAACCCAAGCGAACCAAGTACCGCAAGGTACACAAGGGCCGTAACGATGGCCTGAGCTGGAGCGCCAACGCTGTCAGCTTCGGCGAGTACGGCCTGAAGGCAACCGCTCATGGTCAGCTGACCGCGCGTCAGATCGAAGCGGCTCGCCGCTCGATCAGCCGCTACGTCAAGCGCGGCGGCAAGATGTGGATCCGAGTGTTCCCCGACAAGCCGATCACCAAGAAGCCCATCGAAGTCCGAATGGGTTCTGGTAAGGGCAACGTGGAGTACTGGGTAGCCCAGATCCAGCCCGGCCGCATGATCTATGAAATTGAAGGTGTGGATGAAAGCGTGGCTCGCGAGGCGTTCCGCCTGGCAGCTGCCAAGCTCTCCGTGACCACCACCTTCGTGACCCGGACGGTGATGTAATGGATATCAAACAACTTCGCGAAAAGTCGGCTGACGATCTGAAGGCCCACCTGACCGACCTGCGTAAGGAGCAGTTCTCGCTCCGTATGCAGCAGGTTACTGGCCAGCTGCCGAAGACTCACGAAACCCGCCGGGTCCGCCGCGAGATTGCTCGCGTCAAGACCCTGCTCGGCAGCACCAAGTAAGGATGGCCGCGATGAGCGACAATACTGAAAACAAAGCGCTGCGCACGGTCGAAGGCCGTGTCGTCAGCAACAAGATGGACAAGACGGTCACCGTGTTGGTGGAACGCCTGGTCAAGCACGCCCTGTACGGCAAGTACATCAAGCGTTCGACCAAGCTGCACGCCCACGACGCCGACAACGCCTGCAACGAAGGCGATGTCGTCCGCGTGACCGAGATTGCTCCGATGTCCAAGACCAAGAACTGGCGCGTGGTGGAAGTCATCACGCGTGCGGCTGAATAAGGAGATCTGAATCATGATCCAGATGCAGAGCTACCTCGAGGTCGCGGACAATTCCGGTGCCAAGGAAGTGATGTGCATCAAGGTGCTGGGCGGCTCCAAGCGTCGCTATGCCCACATCGGTGACATCATCAAGGTCACCGTGAAGGATGCGATCCCGCGCGGCAAGGTCAAGAAGGGTGAAGTGTTCGACGCCGTCGTGGTGCGTACCCGCAAGGGTGTGCGTCGCGCCGACGGTTCGCTGATCCGTTTCGACGCCAACGCCGCGGTCCTGCTCAACAACAAGCAAGAGCCGATCGGCACCCGCATCTTCGGACCGGTGACGCGTGAACTTCGTACCGAGAAGTTCATGAAGATCGTCTCGCTCGCTCCCGAAGTGCTGTGAGCGACAGGAGATAATCATGGCTAACCGTATCAAGAAGGGCGACCAGGTCGTCGTCAACACCGGCAAGGACAAGGGCAAGCAGGGCGAAGTCGTCCGCGTCGACGGCGATCGTGTGATCGTCGCCAACGTGAACATCGTCAAGCGCCACACCAAGCCGAACCCGCAGGCAGGCGTTGCCGGCGGCGTGGTCGAGCGTGAAGCGTCGATCCATATCTCCAACGTGAATGTGCTGAACCCGGCTTCGGGCAAGGGCGAACGCGTTGGTTTCAAGGTGCTGGAGGATGGACGCAAACTGCGTGTGTTCCGCTCCAGCGGTGAGGCGCTCGACGCCTGAGGATGCGCTGATGAATACCCGTCTCGAAAAGTTCTACAAGGAAGAAGTGGTGCCGGCGCTGATGAAGCAGTTCGGCTACACCAATCCGATGCAGGTTCCGAAGCTGGTCAAGGTCACCCTGAACATGGGTGTCGGCGAAGCAGCCACGAACAAGAAGATCCTGGAAAACGCCGTCGCCGACATGGCCAAGGTCTCCGGCCAGAAGCCGATCGTGACCAAGTCCCGCGTCTCGGTGGCTTCGTTCAAGATCCGCGATGGTTGGCCGATCGGCTGCAAGACCACGCTGCGTCGTGAAAAGATGTATGAGTTCCTGGATCGCCTGATCAACATCTCGCTGCCGCGCGTGCGCGACTTCCGTGGTGTCTCGGGTCGTTCCTTCGACGGTCGCGGCAACTTCAACATGGGCGTGAAGGAACAGATCATCTTCCCGGAAATCGACTTCGACGCTGTCGACGCGATCCGCGGCATGGATATCGCCATCACCACCACCGCCAAGACCGACGCGGAAGCGAAGGCGCTGCTCGCAGCGTTCAAGTTCCCGTTCCGTAACTGATACGTCGAGGAAACCGAAATGGCAAAGACCTCCATGGTCAACCGCGATCTGAAGCGCGCCAAGCTGGCCGTCAAGTTCGCTGGCAAGCGTGAAGAGCTGAAGAAGATCATCTCCAGCCCGACCGCTTCCTACGCCGACAAGGCCGACGCTGTCGTGAAGTTGCAGAAGCTGCCGCGCGATTCGTCGCCGAGCCGCCACCGCAACCGTTGCGAACTGTCCGGCCGCCCGCGTGGCGTCTACAGCAAGTTCGGCCTCGGCCGCAACAAGCTGCGCGAAGCCACCATGCGTGGCGACGTGCCGGGCCTGCGCAAGGCAAGCTGGTAAGGGATTCGTCCCGGAACCTGTCCCGCATCCCCTGGATGTGGGGCAGGGGGACTGACCGGTTGTTCAGGTTTGTTCCCAATTAAGGAGTCCGACGCAAGTCGGGCTCTTTTTGCCGTATACTCCCGCGTCTTGCTCCGTCACAGGGGCTGGCGTAGAGCGGACCGCTGGTCCGCTGAACAGGTAACAAGGGTTCTGGCCCATCCCAGGAACACAGCAAGATTTTCGCGAAAGCGGATATCGGTGCACTCAAAGGTATCGACTATGAGCATGACTGATCCCATCGCCGACCTGCTGGTACGCATCAAGAATGCGGCCGCGGTTGGCAAGCAGACGGTGAAGGCACCGTCCTCCAAGATCAAGGTTGCAATCGCAGAAGTGTTGAAGGCCGAGGGCTACATCACCGACCTGCGCGTGACCAAGATCGAGAACAACAAGGCCGAGCTTGAAATCGTCCTGAAGTATTTCGAAGGCAAGCCGGTCATCGAGACCCTGAAGCGCTTCTCGCGTTCGGGCCTGCGCCAGTACCGTGGCAAGTCTGAGCTGCCGAAGGTCCTCAACGGCCTGGGCATCTCCATCATCTCCACCTCCAAGGGCATCATGACTGATGCGCAGGCGCGCCAGTTGGGCGTCGGCGGCGAAGTCCTGTGCTTCGTGGCCTAAGGCGAGAAGGAACCAACTATGTCCCGCGTAGCCAAGAAGCCGGTCAACCTGCCCAAGGGCGTTGAACTGAACATCCAGCCGGAATCCGTCAGCGTGAAGGGCCCGAAGGGCTCCCTGTCGCTGCCCAAGGTTGCTGGCGTTGAAATCACCGTCGAAAACGGCGTTGCCAACCTGGCCGCCAACGATCCGAGCCTGCTTGCCCTCACCGGCACCGTGCGCGCGATCCTGGCCAACATGGTCCACGGCGTCACCGAAGGCTTCGAGCGCAAGCTCGAGCTGGTCGGCGTCGGCTACCGTGCCGCCATGCAGGGCAAGGACCTGAGCCTGTCGCTCGGTTTCTCGCACCCGGTCGTGTTCGTGGCGCCGGAAGGCATCACCATTTCGACCCCGACCCAGACCGAAGTTCTGGTCCAGGGCACCGACAAGCAGCGCGTTGGTGAAGTGGCCGCCAAGATCCGTGGCTTCCGTCCGCCGGAGCCCTACAAGGGCAAGGGTGTGAAGTACGCCGGCGAAGTCATCATTCGTAAGGAAGCCAAGAAGGCCTAATCAGGCGCGGGAACTTCCACGGAAACCCGGCCATCACTGGCTGGGTTTCTCAAAGCAAAAGCCCGCTTCACTTCAGCTTTCAAGGAACTCAAATCATGAGCATCAACAAGAACATCGCCCGCCTGCGTCGCGCCAAGTCGACCCGTGCACACATCCGCGTTCTCGGCGTGCCGCGTCTGTCGGTGCTGCGCACCGGTCAGCACCTGTACGCCCAGGTCTTCACCGCCGATGGCTCCAAGGTGCTGGCTGCCGCCAACACCACCCAGGCCGACGTCAAGGAAGGCCTGAAGAACGGCAAGAACAGCGACGCCGCCGCCAAGGTGGGCAAGCTGGTCGCCGAGCGCGCCAAGGCTGCGGGCATCGAGAAGGTCGCTTTCGACCGCTCGGGCTACCGCTACCACGGCCGCATCAAGGCACTGGCCGACGCAGCCCGCGAAGGCGGCCTGCAGTTCTAAGGGATTCGGGGGCAGGGCTCAGCCCTGCCTCCACCTGCCTGCCGGCGCGGGTTGCGCCGGGCGACGTCCTTCTTCTGCAGGGGCGAACGATTCACCGCACCACTTCACAGCTATAAGCGGCCTCGAGCCGTACATACTCAATCAATCAAGGAATCAACATGGCAGAAGAACGTCAGCAGCGGGGTCGCGATCGCGACCGTAACCGCGAAGAGAAAGTCGACGACGGCATGATCGAAAAGCTGGTCGCGGTCAACCGCGTCAGCAAGACCGTCAAGGGTGGTCGTCAGTTCACCTTCACCGCACTGACCGTGGTCGGTGACGGCGCAGGCAAGGTCGGTTTCGGCTATGGCAAGGCACGCGAAGTGCCGGTCGCCATCCAGAAGTCGATGGAGCAGGCGCGCAAGAACCTGGCCGACGTCGATCTGAACAACGGCACCCTGTGGCACCCGGTGAAGTCCGGCCACGGCGCAGCCCGCGTGTTCATGATGCCGGCCTCGGAAGGTACGGGTGTCATCGCCGGTGGTGCCATGCGCGCCGTCCTGGAAGCCGTTGGCGTCAAGAACGTGCTGGCCAAGGCCGTTGGTTCGCGCAACCCGATCAACCTGGTTCGCGCCACGTTGAAGGGTCTGAGCGAAATGCAGTCGCCGGCCCGCATCGCGGCCAAGCGTGGCAAGAAGGTAGAGGATCTCAACCATGGCTAATGACACCACCAAGACCGTCAAGGTCCGTCTGGTTCGCGGCCTGCGTGGTGCCCAGGCGCGTCATCGCCTGTCGGTGCGTGCGCTGGGTCTGGGCAAGCTGAACGATGTCCGTGAACTGAAGGACAGCCCGCAGGTTCGCGGTCTGATCAACAAGGTCCACTACCTCGTCAAGGTTGAGGAATAATCCAATGACCATGCATCTGAATGAATTGAGCCCGGCACCGGGCGCTCGTAAAGAGCGTACCCGCGTCGGTCGTGGTATCGGCTCCGGCCTGGGCAAGACCTGCGGCCGCGGCCACAAGGGTTCGTTCGCCCGTAAGGGTGGCGGCAAGATCAAGGCGGGCTTCGAAGGCGGCCAGACCCCCATGCAGCGTCGTCTGCCGAAGGTCGGTTTCCGTTCCAAGATTGCCAAGGACACCGCTGAAGTGCTGTCCTACCAGCTGGAACGCCTGGAAGCCGGCGAGATCGACTTTGCCGCGCTGCGCGCTGCCAAGCTGGTCCCGAGCTCCGCTAAGCGGGCCAAGATTGTCATGAAGGGCGACGTCACCAAGGCGTTCATCCTGAAGGGCGTCGCTGCAACGGCCAGTGCCAAGGCCGCGATCGAAGCTGCCGGCGGCAGCGTACAGGAGTAAGACATGGCGCAAGCTGGCATTGGCAACCTCGGCGGCGGGCTCGGCAAGTTCACGGAACTTCGCCAGCGTCTGCTGTTCGTCATCGGGGCATTGATCGTCTATCGCATCGGCTGTTATGTGCCGGTGCCGGGCGTGAATCCCGATGCCATGCTTGCGCTCATGCAGGCGCAGGGCGGCGGCATCGTGGACATGTTCAACATGTTCTCGGGCGGCGCCCTGCACCGTTTCAGCATTTTTGCGCTGAACGTGATGCCGTACATCTCGGCGTCCATCGTGATGCAGCTGGCGGTCCATATCTTCCCGGCATTGAAGGCAATGCAGAAGGAAGGTGAGTCGGGCCGTCGCAAGATCACCCAATATTCCCGCATCGGTGCCGTGTTGCTGGCAGTGGTGCAGGGCGGCAGCATCGCGCTGGCGCTGCAGAACCAGCTGTCGCCGAGCGGCGCGCCGGTTGTGTACGCCCCGGGCATGGGCTTCGTGCTCACCGCCATCGTTGCGCTGACCGCCGGTACGATCTTCCTGATGTGGGTTGGCGAGCAGGTCACCGAGCGTGGCATCGGCAACGGCGTCTCGCTGATCATCTTCGCCGGCATCGTGGCCGGCCTGCCGGGCGCGGTCATCCACACCGTGGAAGCCTACCGCGACGGCAACATGAGCTTCATCGCGCTGCTGCTGATCGTGCTGGTGGTGCTGGCCTTCACCTACTTCGTGGTGTTCGTCGAGCGTGGCCAGCGTCGGATCACGGTGAACTACGCGCGCCGCCAGGGCGGTCGCAACGCGTACATGAACCAGACTTCGTTCCTGCCGCTGAAGCTGAACATGGCGGGCGTGATCCCGGCCATCTTCGCCTCGTCGATCCTTGCGTTCCCGACGACCCTGGCCATGTGGTCCGGCCAGGCCAGTTCGGCGACCTGGCTGCAGAAGGTGGCCAACGCGCTGGGTCCGGGCGAGCCGCTGCACATGATCGTGTTCGCTGCGCTGATCACCGGTTTCGCGTTCTTCTATACCGCGCTGGTGTTCAACTCGCAGGAAACCGCCGACAACCTGAAGAAGTCGGGCGCGCTGATTCCGGGCATCCGTCCGGGCAAGGCAACGGCCGACTATGTCGACGCCGTGCTGACCCGCCTGACGGCCGCCGGTTCGCTGTACCTGGTGATCGTCTGCCTGCTGCCGGAAATCATGCGCACCCAGCTGGGCGCGTCGTTCTACTTCGGCGGCACCTCGCTGCTGATCGTGGTGGTGGTGGTGATGGACTTCATTGCGCAGATCCAGGCGCACCTGATGTCGCACCAGTACGAGAGCCTGCTGAAAAAGGCCAACCTGAAGGGCGGCAATCGCGGCGGTTTTGCCCGCGGCTGATAAGCCTGTTACACTTTCGTCTTCCTGACGTGATGGTCCTCCGCTTCGCGGACCTGGCCACACAAACGAAGGGCGGCCCCCGCAGCGGTTCCGGGTGGGGGTGAGATCGGGTGGTCCCGCGCGGGAGTAGCGCGGGCGTCACCGGGAAGGGTACGAAAGTGCCAATTCCTGGAGTCAACCTGATCCGGCGCCGGAGCCTGGGCACACTCCCTGGGCCAAGTTCGTGAAACCTTGTGTTTCACGGGCTTCCAAGTAAACCGGAACCTTGTTAGTATCGCTAGTTCACTTTTTTGATCCATCCTGCCGGATTGGCGCGCCCCATGGTGCGCTGTCGGCCATCACTCAGCTGGAGAACCGCGTCATGGCGCGTATTGCAGGCGTCAACCTGCCAGCCCAGAAGCACGTCTGGGTCGGGTTGCAAAGCATTTACGGCATCGGCCGTACCCGTTCGAAGAAGGTCTGCGACGCCGCAGGCGTTACCTCGACCACCAAGATCCGCGATCTGTCGGAGCCGGAAATCGAGCGTCTTCGTCTCGAAGTCGGCAAGTACATCGTGGAAGGCGATCTGCGCCGTGAAATCGGTATCGCGATCAAGCGCCTGATGGATCTGGGCTGCTACCGCGGTCTGCGTCACCGTCGCGGTCTTCCGCTGCGTGGCCAGCGCACCCGTACCAACGCCCGCACCCGCAAGGGCCCGCGCAAGGCGATCAGGAAGTAAGGGACCTAAGAAATGGCTAAGCCCGTCGCTAAGACCAAGAAGAAGATCAAGCGCGTCGTCACTGACGGCGTCGCCCACGTCCACGCTTCTTTCAACAACACCATCGTGACCATCACCGACCGCCAGGGCAACGCTCTGTCGTGGGCGACCTCCGGTGGCGCTGGCTTCCGCGGTTCGCGCAAGTCCACCCCGTTCGCTGCCCAGGTGGCTGCCGAGAAGGCCGGCCGTGCCGCGCTCGACTACGGCGTCAAGTCCCTGGAAGTCCGCATCAAGGGCCCGGGTCCGGGTCGTGAGTCGGCCGTGCGCTCGCTGAACAACGTGGGCTACAAGATCACCAACATCATCGACGTGACGCCAATCCCGCACAACGGGTGCCGTCCGCCGAAGAAGCGTCGCGTCTAAAGGAGCGATAAGAAATGGCTCGTTATATCGGTCCTACCTGTAAGCTCGCCCGCCGCGAAGGCGCCGACCTTTCCCTCAAGAGCCCGGCGCGCGCGCTGGACTCCAAGTGCAAGCTGGAGCAGAAGCCCGGCCAGCACGGCGCCACTGCCCGTAAGGGCAAGCTGTCCGACTACGCTACCCAGCTGCGCGAAAAGCAGAAGGTCAAGCGTATCTACGGTCTGCTGGAGCGTCAGTTCCGCAACTACTACAAGAAGGCCTCGACCAAGAAGGGCAACACCGGCGAGAACCTCCTGCAGCTGCTGGAAACCCGCCTGGACAACGTTGTCTACCGCATGGGCTTCGCTGTGACCCGTCCGGCTGCTCGTCAGCTGGTCTCGCACCGCGGTGTCACCGTGAACGGCAAGTCGGTCAACCTGGCTTCTTACCAGGTCAAGGCTGGCGACGCTGTCGCGCTGTCCGAGAAGGCTGCCAAGCAGCTGCGCGTTCAGGAAGCCCTGACCGTGTCGGCCACGCACGACCTGCGTCCGTCGTGGGTTGAAGTGGATTCCGGCAAGTTCGCCGGCATCTTCAAGGCGGTTCCGGATCGTGCGGACCTGCCTGCGGATATCAACGAAGCGCTGATCGTCGAGTTGTATTCGAAGTAATTCACATTGGAGAATCCCCGGCGACGGCCGGGGATTCACTAGGAGAACCCGCAACATGACGGTTACCGCCAACCAGGTTCTGCGTCCTCGCGGTCCGCAGATCGAACGCCTTACCGACACCCGCGCCAAGGTCGTTATCGAACCCTTGGAGCGTGGTTACGGGCATACGCTGGGCAATGCCCTGCGTCGCGTGCTGCTGTCGTCCATCCCGGGCTTCGCCATCACGGAAGTTGAGATCGACGGCGTGCTGCACGAGTACACCACCCTTGAAGGCTTGCAGGAGGACGTGCTTGAAGTCCTGCTCAACCTGAAGGACGTGGCGATCCGTATGCATACCGGTGACAACGCAACCGTGTCGCTGTCCAAGCAGGGTCCGGGTGTCGTGACTGCTGCCGATATCAAGGTCGATCACAACGTCGAGATCCTCAACAACGACCATATCATTTGCCACCTGACCAAGGACACGGCAATCAATATGCGTTTGAAGGTCGAGCGTGGTTTCGGCTACCAGCCGGCGGCCGCGCGTCGTCGTCCGGATGAAGAAACCCGTGCCATCGGTCGTCTGGTCCTGGACGCCTCGTTCTCGCCGGTCCGTCGCGTCGCCTATTCGGTGGAAGCGGCCCGCGTTGAACAGCGTACCGATCTGGACAAGCTGGTGCTGGACATCGAAACCAACGGCACGATCGATGCCGAGGAAGCCGTGCGCACTGCCGCGGATATCCTCAGCGATCAGCTGTCGGTCTTCGGTGACTTCACCCACCGCGACCGCGGTGCTGCCAAGCCGGCCAACAACGGCGTGGATCCGGTGCTGCTGCGCCCGATCGACGATCTGGAATTGACCGTTCGCTCGGCCAACTGCCTGAAGGCAGAGAGCATTTACTACATCGGCGATCTGATCCAGAAGACCGAAGTGGAACTGCTCAAGACCCCGAACCTCGGCAAGAAGTCGCTGACCGAGATCAAGGAAGTCCTCGCACAGCGCGGTCTTTCGCTCGGCATGAAGCTGGAGAACTGGCCGCCGGCCGGTGTCGCCCAGCACGGCATGCTCGGCTGATCCAGCGCTACGCAAGATGCTTGACCCCGCACCTTCGGGTGCGGGGGCTTTACCCGCAGTACCTCGCATCGACAGGCCCATAGCCTGCGGTGACGGTCGGCCAGGAGGGCCGGCATCGGACCAACCGCAGTCCAAGCAGCAACGCCAGGATGGCGACAGCGATACCCAACCGATCCAACATTCAATCAAGGAATCACGTCCATGCGTCACATGAAGTCCGGCCGCAAGTTCAACCGCACCAGCGCTCACCGCGAAGCAATGTTCAAGAACATGGCTGCGTCGCTGTTCAAGCACGAGCTGATCAAGACCACGCTGCCGAAGGCCAAGGAACTGCGCCGCGTCGCCGAGCCGCTGATCACCCTGGCCAAGGTCGACTCCGTCGCCAACCGTCGTCTGGCGTTCGCCCGTCTGCGTGACAACGAAGCCGTGGGCAACCTGTTCACCATCCTGGGCCCGCGCTACGCGACCCGTCCGGGTGGCTACCTGCGTCTGCTGAAGTGCGGTTTCCGCGCTGGCGACAACGCTCCGATGGCCTACGTCGAACTGGTCGACCGTCCGGCTGCCGTGGCTGAAGCCGTCGAAGAATAATCGACGCGCAACACCCGTAATTCGGTGAAGAACCCGGCCTTGTGCCGGGTTTTTCCGTTTGTGGCCGTGAGAAAAGGCAAGGGCGGCAGTGCAGTACGTCGGTTCCTGCGATGGGCCCTGGTGGGGGTGGGTCTACGGGACACGCTGCAAGTCCCGCTCCGCGGCCCGGCCCAGCCGCTGGCGGCTGTGCGTTCGGACGCATGCGAGGCAGTGCCTCGCAAGCAATGCGCCCTCACCCATGTAAGCTCCGTCGCCGCATCCATGCGGCTCAGGGTCCCGTAAACCCACCCCCACCAGCGCCTGGACAGTGGGTCGGTGCGCACGGGAAGGGCAAAGCCGTGCTGTCGACCCCAGCGTGCCTTGACGGCGGCTGTGCAGCCCAACCACACCGCTCGATGGCGTGCTGTTCAATGCTGCGGCACCAGCCAACTGTCCAGGCGGCGGTACGGGTGGGTTGGCGGGACCCTGAGCGCCATGGATGGCGCGACGGAGCCTCCAAGGATGGATTTACGGCGTGTCCCGCCAACCCACCCGTGCCGACGCCCCTACTGGGCAACACAGCGTGGGTGTGGACCTTGGAACACGCTGTCTGGTCCAGCGGGCCGATAGCCGGTAGGACGGCAGGGGCCGGGGCCTGCGGCGCCCTGTTAATCTTGGCGCCTTGCACGTTCACGAGTGTTGCCAATGAATCCACTGCGCTGGAATTACCGCGCCCAGTTCCTGCTGGGGTTCCTGATCTGCGCCGGGCTGCTCGCCTATGCGATCTTCCTGCAGCTGAAGATCGGGCTGGAGCCGTGCCCGTTGTGCATCTTCCAGCGCCTGGCGTTCGCCGCGCTCGGCCTGCTGTTCCTGATTGGCGCCCTGCATGGCCCGCGCGAACGTGCCGGCCGTGGCACCTATGGAGTGCTGGCCTTCATTGCCGCCGCCGTCGGTATGGGCATTGCCGGCCGCCACGTCTATGTGCAGCTGCTGCCCAAGGACATGGGCTCCAGCTGCGGCCCGCCGCTGGCCTTCCTCAGCGAAACCATGGGCCCGCTCGAAGTGTTCCGCACCGTGCTGACCGGCACCGGCGATTGCGGCAACATCGACTGGCGTTTCCTCGGCCTCACCATGCCCATGTGGAGCCTGGTGTGGTTCGTGCTGCTGGCCGGTTGGGCCCTGTACGCCTCGTCCCGAAAGCGCCGCGCCTGATCCGGCGCATCCCGGGCCCGCCGGCATATGGCCGGCGGACCGGGTAGCCGCTTAGAAGTCCTGCTGCAGGCTCAGGTAGGCGCCACGGCGCGGGCCCCACTGCGGCGCGAACACCCCGATGCCGCCGCCGTCGCGCAGTTGGTAGCTGCGGTCCAGCGCGTTGACCAGCGCCAGCTGCGCGTGCAGCGGGTGCCCACTGTCGGCGTTGAAATCATGCGCCGCGCTCAGGTTCACCTGCAGGTAGGACGGCAGCTCACCGCCGTTGGGCACGCCCTCGGTATCCGAGCGCAGCCCGCTGCCGAACACGTAGTTCGCGCCCACCCGGTTGTGGCCGGCAAAGGCGTAGCTGACCCCGCCTGACGAGGTCAGCTTCTGGTCGTGGTCCAGGTGGATCCAGTTGTCCTGCACGTAGGCCAGCGCCTCCGGGTCCAGGTTGTACTGGCCGGTGAGCACCTGCTTGCCCATCGCCTTGTTGTAGGCCGCATTGACGTACGCGCTGAGCGGCCCCCGGCTGTAGTCCGCGCTGAACTCCACGCCGTGGATGTGGCCGCGGCGGTAGTTGAAGGTGGAGTAGATATAGGCAGCGCCGAACTGGCCTTCGTCCTGCAGGCGATCGACCTTGCGGTCGTACGCGTCCAGGCCCAGGGTCAGGTGCTCGCCAACCTGCTGGGAGATCCCCACGTCGTAGTAGTCGCTGCGCTCGGACAGCGGCGTGGTGCTGCCGATGGCCGGCTGCGCATTGGTGGTGCCGTCGTACAGCGCGATGTCGCTGCCGGCCACCAGTTCACTGGCTGGCGGCGTGAAGTAGCGCGCGTAGCCGGCGTGCACGGTGGTGCTGTCGGTGGCATTCCAGACCACGCCCAGGCGCGGGCTGAGCTGGCCTTCCGTGCCGCCGAAGGCCCGGTAGCGGTCGCCGCGCAGGCCGTAGTTGAGCGTCCAGTCGGTGCCGATGCGCCATTCATCCTGCACGTACAGCGCCGCGGTGCTGGCGTGGAAGGCGCTGGTGTCGGGGATCACAAGGGGCGTGGTGCTGGCCTGGTGGCCGTCCGCATCGACCGGGAACACCCAGGCGGTACTGCCCGCACGCGCACGTTCGCTGTTGTCATACAGGCCGTAACGCAGGGTGTGGTTGTCGCCGAGCGGGGTGGAGAAGTCAGCCTGCACGGTGGTGGCGCGGTTGCTGCGCTGCACCTGCGAGGCCACCCCGTTGAAGACCAGGTCGCCGGCCACGTCCGGGTTGAACGCCAGGTCGCTGTAACGCTGCCCGGCCGAGACCTGGTAGGCGGTGTCGCCCAGCGTGCCCTGCAGCACCAGCATGCCGAAGCGGGTGGTCTCACGCTGCGTCTCGTCCAGCTGCGCCGACTCCTGCCCGGCGGTATCCAGGTAGCCGAACTGCGGTTCCTGGCCGGGGTTGGTCGGAATCTGGAAGCGGTTGTTGGCGAACCCGGCGAACAGGCTCAGCCGGGTGCTGTCGTTGACCAGGTAGGTGAGGTCGGCGAACGCCTTGCCCTGGTGGGTGTCGTCATGATCGGGCCGGCGCGAGGCGGTCGGGTTTTCCAGGCCAACCTCGTTCTGGTTGTAGTTGCCGGTCAGGTACCAGCTCCAGCGGCCCTGGCTGCCCCACCAGGAGGCGTTGGGGTTGAGCGTGCCGAACGACCCGGTGGTGATGCCGGCGCTGCCGCCATTGCCCAGCTCGGCGCCGCTGCGGGTGGTGATGTCCACCACGGCGGCGGTGCGCTCGCCGAACTGGGCCGGCAGCGCACCATCCATCAGGCGGATGCTCTTGATCGTGCGCGCGTCCAGGGTCTGGCCGAAGCCGGAGATGGATTCGGGCAGCAGGACCCCGTTGAGGCGGTACTGCAGGTTGGCGTGATCGCCCCGCACGTGGACCCCGCCGTAGCTGTCCTGGACCACGCCAGGGGCCTGCAGCAGTACCTGGCTGAGCGGGGCCGACGCACCCAGCGGCTGCTTCTGGATGTCCTCGGCGGTGATCTGGTACTGGCTGCTGCCGATGTCCGGCGAAAGGGTGTTGCGGGCCTGGTCGAGCTGGGCACTGACGGTGACCGCATCCAGGTCGGTGACGGCGGGCGTGGCGGGCGCGTCGGCCAGGGCGGGCAGGCTGGTGACGGTGAGGGCGAAGGCAATGGCGGCGGTGAGCGCAGAGGGCTTCATGGGGGCGGCGTTGGGCTGGGCAGGGAAGGGGGTGCCGGCCTGGCAGTGTTACTCCGTAACAAATCATGCGCCTGTCCGCCGGCCTCTGGGCATGCCGTTCGTGGCCGATCGCGCCGGCCGTTTTCCGGCGTTCAGCTGCCGCCGCCGGGCGCGCGGTGCTTTGCGTCGGCGGCGCGCTCTGCGACCATGGCCGGTCCCCACCCCCTGCCGGAAGTCCGTGATGAGCCCGTCCGCCCCGCCCGTAGCCGATCCTGTCGCGACCGCCGTCGATACCGCCTGGTCGCCGGAAAGCTGGCGCGGCAAGACCGCGCTGCAGATGCCGACCTATCCCGACCCGCTGGCGCTGGACGCGTCCCTGCACGAGCTCAAGCGGCTGCCGCCGCTGGTCACCTCCTGGGAGATCCTGGCGCTCAAGCAGCAGCTGGCCGATGCGCAGGAGGGCAAGCGCTTCCTGCTGCAGGGCGGCGACTGCGCCGAGAACTTCAGCGACTGCGAGTCCACCACCATTTCCAACCGGCTCAAGGTGCTGCTGCAGATGAGCCTGGTGATGGTGCATGGCATGCGCAAGCCGGTGATCCGGGTGGGCCGCTTCGCTGGCCAGTACGCCAAGCCGCGCTCGGCCGATACCGAAACCCGCGACGGCGTGACCCTGCCCAGCTACCGCGGCGATGTGATCAACGCGCCGGAGTTCACCGAGGCCGCCCGCCTGCCCGATCCGCGCCGGATGCTGCAGGCTCACGCGCATTCGGCGATGACCATGAACTTCGTGCGGGCGCTGATCGACGGTGGCTTCGCCGACCTGCACCATCCCGAGTACTGGAACCTGGACTGGGTGCAGCACTCGCCGCTGGCCGCCGACTACCAGAAGATGGTCGCGTCGATCGGCGACGCGGTGCACTTCATGGAGACGCTGGCCGGGGTGCGCGTGCACAACCTCAACCGGATCGATTTCTACACCTCGCACGAAGCGCTGCTGCTGCCCTACGAACAGGCGCTGACGCGCCAGGTGCCGCGCCAGCAGGGCTGGTTGAACCTGAGCACGCACTACCCGTGGATCGGCATGCGCACCGCTGCGCTCGACGGCGCGCACGTGGAATACCTGCGCGGCGTACGCAACCCGATTGCGATCAAGGTGGGCCCGTCGGTGCAGCCGGACCAGCTGCTGCGCCTGATCGACGTGCTCAACCCCGATGACGAACCCGGCCGCCTGAGCTTCATCCACCGCATGGGCGCGGCGCATATCGCCGAGAAGCTGCCGCCGCTGCTGGATGCGGTCAAGCGCGACGGTCGCCGCGTGCTGTGGGTGTGCGATGCGATGCACGGCAACACCGAGAGCACCAGCAACGGTTACAAGACCCGTCGCTTCGACAACGTGCGTGGCGAAGTGGAGCTGTCCTTCGACCTGCATGCCGCCGCCGGTACCCGCCTGGGCGGCGTGCACCTGGAACTGACCGGTGAGGACGTGACCGAATGCACCGGCGGTGCGCGCGAGCTGACCGAACGCGACCTGGAGCGTGCCTACCGGTCGTCGGTGGATCCGCGCCTGAACTACGACCAGTCGCTGGAGATCGCCATGGCGATCGTGCGCAAGCAGCAGCATTACGCCGCCTGATGTAGCCGCCGCCGTCCACGCGCGGCTTACATCCGGCTGACACGCTGGTCATCGCCGCGCTGGCACCCTGCGGTCTTCCGTTGAAGACCGCAGGAGCGTGCAGTGACAGTGGACTGGCAACAGGCGGCGTTGTATCTGTGGCCGATCGGCATCGCGCTGGCGGTGGGTTTCACTGGCTGGTGGCTGTTGATGGCGCTGACCCGACGACTCAAGGGCCGTGACTACCGGCGTGCGCGCATTGCCCGGGTGATCAGCCGCCCGCTGGCGTTCGCGCTGCCGTTGCTGTTGCTGATTCCCGCGCTGGAGGCCACGCCGCTGCAGGGGCGCTGGTTGGAGGGTTCGCTGCGCATGCTGCACATCGGGCTGACGGCCTGCTTCATCTGGCTGCTGGTGCGCGCGGTGGCCGCCGGCGAGCAGGCGATCCTGCGCGACCACCCGATGGAGGTGGCCGACAACCTCGAGGCGCGCCGCGTGCAGACCCAGACCCGGGTGCTCAGCCGCGTGCTGATGGGCGCGATCATCCTGGTGGGCATCTCGCTGATCCTGCTCACCTTCCCGATGGTGCGGCAGATCGGCACCGCATTGCTGGCCTCGGCCGGCATCATCGGCCTGGTCGCGGGTATCGCCGCCAAGCCGGTGTTCGGCAACCTGATTGCCGGCCTGCAGATTGCCTTGACCCAGCCGATCCGGCTGGACGACGTGGTGATCGTGGAGGGCGAGTGGGGGCGGGTCGAGGAGATCGGCAGCAGCTACGTGGTGGTGCGCATCTGGGACGAGCGGCGAATGGTAGTGCCGCTGACGTGGTTCATCGAGAACCCGTTCCAGAACTGGACCCGGCGCAGCGCCGACCTGCTGGGCACCGCGTTCCTGTGGCTGGATTACCGGGCGCCGATTGCGGCGATCCGCGCCGAGCTGGAGCGCATCTGCAAGGGCGAGGCGCTGTGGGATGGCCGGGTGTGCGTGACCCAGGTCACCGAGACCACCGACCACACGCTGCAGGTGCGCCTGCTGGTCAGTGCGCGCAATTCCGGCGATGCCTTCGACCTGCGCTGCATCGTGCGCGAGCGGATGCTGGACTTCCTGGCCCGCGAGCACCCGCAGGCGCTGCCGCGCACCCGTGCCGAACTGCTGCAGCAGCCCGATCCCGGTCTGCGTGGCCCGCGTTCGCAGCCGGCCGACGATGTGCGCTCGCCGGGCGCCGAGGACGGCGCGCCGGCGATCCAGCCGGAACCGTAACGGGCGTGGATGGTCGGTGCGTCGTCGACCGACCAACGGTCGGGCGCTACCGGGGTGTGGCCCGGCGAACGGGGGATGGATCGGTGGCGCGAACGTGCCGAAGCCCGGTAGGTACCGACCGTTGGTCGGTACGCCACCTCAGGGCGGGCTGATATGCGGCAGCAGGCTGTTGGTCCGGAACCGCGGTGGGCGCCGGGCGCGGGTGCGCTGTTCGTAGGCGTAGGCCAGCTCGATCAGGCGCGGTTCGCTCCAGGCCGTGCCCATGAACAACAGGCCCAGCGGCAGGCCGTCCACATGCGCCATCGGCACGCTCAGGCTCGGGTAGCCGGCCACGGCGGCGGCGCTGTAGCTCTCGCCGGGGAAATCATCGCCCGCGCCGGCGCGGATCGGCCAGGCGACACCGGTGGTCGGTGCGATCAGTGCATCCAGCTGTTGCGCGCGCAGGGCGGCGTCGATGCCCTCCGGTCCGGCCAGGCGCCGTGCCTGGCTGCGCGCGGCGATGTAGGTCGCATCGCCCAGCCCACCCACCGCGGCCGCCTCGTCCATCAGGTCCTGGCCGAACGGCATCAGCTCCTTGTCGGCGTGCTCCCGGTTCCAGGCGATCACCTGGTCCAGGCTGCGCACCGGTGCGTTGTAGCGGGTGAGGTAGCGCTGCAGGCCGGCCTTGAACTCATGCAGCAGCACGATGCGCTCGGCATCCTGCCACTGGCCCTGGGTCGGCAACTGCACCGGCACCACCACGGCGCCGGCCTCGCGCAGCACGCTGATCGCGTGTTGCAGCGCCGGGGCGATACCCGGCAGATCGTCAAGCGGACCCTGCAGCACCCCGATGCGCGCGCCGCGCAGGCTGTCGGCGTTCAATCGCGCGGTGTAGTCGTACACCGCGCGCCCGGGCATGGTCGCGGTTGCCGGGTCGGCGTCGTCGCGGCCGGCCATGGCGGTCAGCAGGGCGGCGGCATCGGCGACGCTGCGCGTTATCGGCCCGGCGGTGTCCTGGCTGAAGGAGATCGGGATGATGCCTTCGCGGCTGATCAGCCCGACGGTGGGCTTGAGGCCGACCACGCCGTTGATCGCCGCCGGGCAGACGATGCTGCCGTCGGTTTCGGTGCCCACCGCTGCCGCAGCCAGGTTGGCCGACACCGCCACCGCGCTGCCGCTGCTGGAGCCGCAGGGGGTGTGGCTGAGCCGGTAGGGGTTGCGGGTCTGGCCGCCACGTGCGCTCCAGCCGGAGATCGACTGGCTGGAGCGGAAATTGGCCCACTCGCTCAGGTTGGTCTTGCCCAGCACCACCGCGCCGGCCGCGCGCAGGCGGGTGACCAGGAAGGCGTCGTCGGGGCGGAATTTCGCCAGTGCCAGCGAGCCGGCGCTGTTGCTCATCGGGCGTGCGCCGATGTTGTCCTTGAGCAGCACGGGGATGCCGTGCAGCGGACCGCGCAGCTGCCCGTGCCGGCGTTCGGCATCCAGCGCGGCGGCGTCCTTGAGGGCGTCGGGATTGAGCTCGATCACCGCGTTCAGGCGCGGGCCGGCGCGATCAATGCGCGCGATCCGTTCCAGGTAGGCGCGGGTCAGGGTGACGCTGTCCAGGGCACCGGCGGTCATCTGCGCCTGCAGGTCGACGATGTCGGTCTCGGCGTAGGCGAAGGGCGTATCGGGGGCCGACACGGCAGGGGCGGCGTTGGCTTCGCTGGCGTGAACCGGCGCAGGCGCAGGCGCGCAGCCGCACAGCGACACGATCATCACCATCGATGTCAGCGGCAGACGCATCAGGGTGTCCCGGGAACCGGCGCTCAGGCTAACCAGCCGGTGCCACGCTTTGCAACTCAGTGCGGGGCGGTCGGCGTGGGATGACGCTTGCGGATATCGCGGGCGAGTACGCCGACCACGATCAGGTTGATCACCAGCACCGACCACGAGGCCCAGCCAGGGTGGCGGATGATGGCGTAGATATCGAACGGCAGGTAGATGCCGGCAGTGACGCAGCCCAGCCAGGAGGCCCAGGCCTTGGCGCGCCAGAGGCCCCAGGCCTCGAAGAGATGCAGCACCCCGTAGGCCAGCATGGCCACCGCGGCCAGATGCACCGCATCGGGATTGATCATGTTGAGCAGCGAGGGCAGGGTGCCGTGATCCGGGTCCAGACTGAAACGCCGGATCAGGGCATTGACCGCCTCACGCAGTGGCTGCGGGCCGAGCATTTCCAGCCCGGTTGCCGCCAACAGCGCCAGGACCGCCTTGCTGGCTTCCAGCAAGGCGATCAGGTGCAACCCCGGATGCTTGTGAGGATCCGGGTTGTAGGGCTTGTCGATCACGACAATGGGTCCGATCAGCCGCCGCGCGAAGCCTTCTTGCGGTCGCTTTCGGTCAGGCCCTTCTTGCGCAGGCGGATTTCCTTCGGGGTGATCTCGACCAGCTCGTCGTCTTCGATGAAGTCCAGGGCCTGTTCCAGCGAGTACTTGATCGCCGGGGTCAGCTGGATCGCATCGTCCTTGCCCGACGCGCGCATGTTGGTCAGCGGCTTGGTCTTGATGGCGTTGACGGTCAGGTCGTTGTCCTTGGAGTGGATGCCGACCAGCTGGCCTTCATACACGTTGTCGCCTTCAGCAGCGAACAGCTTGCCGCGTTCCTGCAGCGGCCCCAGGGAGTACGCCGGGGTGGCACCCGGAGCATTGGCGATCATCACGCCGTTCTGGCGCTTGGCGATCGAACCCTGTTCCTTCGGACCGTAATGGTCGAACACGTGGAACAGCAGGCCCGAACCCTGGGTCAGGGTCTTGAACTCGTTCTGGAAACCGATCAGGCCACGGGCCGGGATCTGGTATTCCAGGCGCACGCGGCCCTTGCCGTCCGGCTCCATGTTCTTCAGCTGGCCCTTGCGGGTGCCCAGCTTTTCCATGACGCCGCCCTGGTGCTGTTCTTCGATGTCCACCACCAGCTGCTCGATCGGCTCCATGGCCTGGCCGTCGATCTGCTTGATGATCACTTCCGGGCGCGACACGGCCAGCTCGTAGCCTTCACGACGCATGTTCTCGATCAGCACCGACAGGTGCAGTTCGCCACGGCCGGAGACCAGGAACTTGTCGGCGTCTTCCAGCTGTTCGACCTTCAGGGCCACGTTGTGGACCTGCTCGCGGTCCAGACGGTCCTTGATCTGGCGGCTGGTCAGGAACTTGCCACCGGACAGGTCCTTGTTGCCGGCGAACGGCGAGTTGTTGACCTGGAAGGTCATCGAGATGGTCGGCTCGTCGACGGTCAGTGCCGGCAGCGCTTCCGGGGTTTCCGGGTGGCACAGGGTGTCGGAGATGGTCAGCTCGGCAATACCGGAGATGGCGACGATGTCACCGGCTTCGGCGGAGTCCTGCTCGATGCGCTCCAGGCCCAGGAAGCCCAGCACCTGCGCGACCTTGCCGTTGCGCTTCTTGCCTTCACGGTCGATGACCGCAACCTGCATGTTCTTCTTCAGGGTGCCGCGCTGGATGCGGCCGATGCCGATCACGCCCACGAAGTTGTTGTAGTCCAGCTGGCTGATGCGCATCTGGAACGGACCATCCGGGTCCACTTCCGGCTTCGGCGCGTGCTGCATGATCGCTTCGTACAGCGGGGTCATGTCGCCGTCGCGCACGCTGTCTTCCAGGCCGGCGTAGCCGTTCAGGGCCGAGGCGTAGACGATCGGGAAGTCGAGCTGTTCATTGGTGGCGCCGAGCTTGTCGAACAGGTCGAAGACCTGGTCGATCACCCAATCCGGACGCGAGCCCGGGCGGTCGACCTTGTTGACCACGACGATCGGCTTGAAGCCCATCGCGAAGGCCTTCTGGGTGACGAAGCGGGTCTGCGGCATCGGGCCGTCCATCGCGTCGACGAGGATCAGCACGGTGTCGACCATCGACAGCACGCGCTCCACTTCGCCGCCGAAGTCGGCGTGTCCCGGGGTGTCGACGATGTTGATCCGGTTCTTGATGCCGGTCTTCTTGTCTTCCCAGGTGATGGCCGTGTTCTTGGCCAGGATGGTGATGCCGCGTTCCTTTTCCTGGTCATTGCTGTCCATCACGCGCTCGGCGAGCACGGTGCGCTCGGAGAGGGTGCCGGACTGCTTGAGCAGCTGGTCGACGAGGGTGGTCTTACCGTGGTCGACGTGGGCGACGATGGCGATGTTGCGAAGATTTTCGATAGACATGCGAAAGGGGGCCAGTCGGCGCCGGATTTGGAAAAAGAAGTCCAACATTATACGGCCAACATGACCAATCGCGAAAAGTGCGTTTCAGGTTGTCCCGCATCCCCATTCAGGTAGTGTCGGCAACGGGCTCGCAAACCCATGATCTCCAGCAGGTTTTGCCTGGCTGCCGGCCAGCGGCCGGCACTACCGCCGTCCCCGAGGCATTCAGCAAAGCGTTTCCGTGCCGGCGCGGAGGTGCCTGGGCGCGTGGCGACGCGTTTGTCCAACAGGCGCCCGTTGGTCAGGGGGCGCGGTGTATCCTATGGAGCTAACGACAAACCCCCGTACCCCAAGGATTTGCATGTCCCTCATCGCCACTTTCGACACCACCCAGGGCCCGATCAAGGTCGAGCTGTTCGCCGACAAGGCCCCGCTGACGGTTGCCAACTTCGTCAACCTGGTCAAGCGCGGCTTCTATGACGGTCTGGTCTTCCACCGCGTGATCCCGGACTTCATGATCCAGGGCGGTTGCCCGAAGGGTCAGGGCACCGGCGGTCCGGGCTACAAGTTCGAAGACGAGAAGAACGGCGTGCGCCATCAGGTCGGCTCGCTGTCCATGGCCAACGCCGGTCCGAACACCAACGGCAGCCAGTTCTTCATCACCCACATCAAGACCGATTGGCTGGACGGCAAGCACACCGTGTTCGGCCAGGTCCTGGACGGTCAGGCCATCGTGGACTCGGTCAAGCAGGGCGACGTGATCCATTCGATCACCCTGGAAGGCGACACCGACGCCGTGCTGGCCGCCCAGGCCGAGCGCGTGGCCGAGTGGAACAAGCTGATCCCGGCCTGATCCACCCCTTGAACGGCCCCCTGCGAAGGGGGCCGTTTCTACGTTTCGGCCGCCCCGCCAGGCATGCCCCCGCCCGCGCGGCCATCTCCCACACAGCTACTTAGCCGGCCAGCGGCCGGCACTACAGCTTCTTAGCAGAGGAAATCCCCATGAAAGCACCTGTTCGTGTTGCCGTGACCGGCGCCGCCGGCCAGATCGGCTACGCCCTGCTGTTCCGCATCGCCTCCGGCGAAATGCTGGGCAAGGACCAGCCGGTCATCCTGCAGCTGCTCGAGCTGCCGGTGGACAAGGCCCAGGCCGCGCTGCGCGGCGTGATGATGGAACTGGAAGACTGCGCCTTCCCGCTGCTGGCCGGCATGGTCGGCACCGATGACGCCGAAGTGGCCTTCAAGGACGCCGACATCGCCCTGCTGGTCGGCGCGCGTCCGCGCGGCCCGGGCATGGAGCGCAAGGACCTGCTGCTGGAAAACGCCAAGATCTTCACCGCGCAGGGCGCGGCGCTGAACAAGGTCGCCAGCCGCAACGTGAAGGTGCTGGTGGTCGGCAACCCGGCCAACACCAACGCCTACATCGCCATGAAGTCGGCGCCGGACCTGAACCCGCGCAACTTCACCGCCATGCTGCGCCTGGACCACAACCGCGCGCTGAGCCAGCTGTCGTCCAAGCTGGGCAAGTCGGTCGGCGGCATCGAGAAGCTGGTCGTGTGGGGCAACCACAGCCCGACCATGTACCCGGACTACCGTTTCGCCACCGCCGACGGTGCGTCGGTTGCCGATGCGATCAACGACCAGGAATGGAACGCCGGTACCTTCATCCCGACCGTGGGCAAGCGCGGCGCGGCGATCATCGAGGCCCGTGGTTCGTCCTCGGCCGCTTCGGCCGCCAATGCCGCCATCGACCACGTGCGCGACTGGGTGCTGGGCAGCAACGGCAAGTGGGTCACCATGGGCGTGCCGTCCGACGGTTCCTACGGCATTCCGGAAGGCGTGATCTTCGGCTTTGCGGTGACCACCGAAAACGGTGAGTACACCCTGGTCAAGGACCTGCCGGTGGACGACTTCAGCCAGAAGTACATCGACAAGACCCTGGCCGAGCTGGAAGAAGAGCGCAGCGGCGTGGCCCACCTGCTGGGTTGATCGACCGGCGGCGACCTGCCGGCCCTGTGCCGGTACGCTGTTGAAAAACGCCGGGCATTGCCCGGCGTTTTTTTGTGGGAAACGCCAACCGCCGCCCCGGTAATGCCGGCCGCTGGCCGGCTCTCGACAATCCCCGGTAGTGCCGGCCGCTGGCCGGCTCTCGACAATCCCCGGTAGTGCCGGCCGCTGGCCGGCCCGGTGTACGACCAAGGTCGGGCGGTTCGTTCGCCGCCATCGGACTATGCTCGATCCCATGATTCTGTCTGGGAGGGCTGTCATGCGTTACGAAGAAATGTACCGGCGTTCGGTGGATGAACCCGAAGCGTTCTGGGCCGAAGAGGCGCAGCGCATCTACTGGCATAAAGCGCCGGAGCAGATCCTCGATTACAGCAACCCGCCCTTCCGGCGCTGGTTCGTCGGCGGGGAAACCAACCTCTGCTACAACGCCGTGGACCGCCACCTGGTCGATCGCCCGGACCAGCTGGCACTGGTGGCCATTTCCACCGAAACCAACGTCACCCGCGAGATCACCTACCGGCAGCTGTACCGCGAAGTGAATGCCTTCGCAGCGGTGCTGCAGCGCCTGGACGTGCAGCGTGGCGACCGTGTGGTGATCTACATGCCCAACATGGCCGAGGCGGTGTTTGCGATGCTGGCGTGCGCGCGCATCGGGGCGATCCACTCGGTGGTGTTCGGCGGCTTTGCCGCGCATAACCTGGCGCTGCGCATCGACGATGCCGAACCCAAGCTGCTGATCGCTGCCGATGCCGGCAAACGCGGTGGCAAGGTGATTCCGTACAAGGCGATGGTCGATGCGGCATGTGCCGAAGCCACCTCGCCGCCGCCGCACGTGCTGATCGTCTCGCGCGGGCTGGACCCGGCCGAACCGAAGGTGGCCGGTCGCGATGTCGACTACGCCACGCTGCGCGCCGATGTGGGCGACCAGGACGTGCCGGTGGTGTGGCTGGAAGCCAGCGAGCCCAGCTACCTGCTGTATACCTCCGGCACCACCGGCAAGCCCAAGGGCGTGCAACGCGACGTGGGCGGCTACGCGGTGGCGATGGCGCAGTCGATGCAGACCGTGTTCGACTGCAAGCCGGGCCAGGTGATGTTCTCCACCTCCGACGTGGGCTGGGCGGTGGGCCATTCCTACAACGTGTACGGCCCGCTGATCGGCGGCTGCACCTCGCTGCTGTACGAAGGCCTGCCAACCAACCCGGACCCGGGGATCTGGTGGGCGTTGTGCGAGCAGTACAACGTGCGCACGCTGTTCTCGTCGCCCACCGCCATCCGCGTGCTGAAGAAGCACGACACCGACTTCATCACGCGCCACGACCTGGATGCGCTCAAGTACGTGTTCCTGGCCGGCGAGCCGCTCGACGAACCCACCGCGCACTGGATCAACGACGCGCTGGGCAAGCCGATCATCGACAACTACTGGCAGACCGAAACCGGCTGGCCGGCGCTGACGTTGTTGCCCGGGGTGGACATGAAGCCGGTGCGGTTCGGCTCGCCCGGGTTCCCCAACCTCGGCTACAAGATGAAGGTCATCGACGAGAACACCGGCGATGAAGTGGCGCCCGGGCAGAAGGGCGTGCTGGTGATGACCCCGCCGTTGCCGCCGGGGTGCATGAGCACGGTATGGAAGGACGACGACCGGTTCCTGCAGAGCTATTTCAGCCACTTCAAGGAGCTGCTGTACAGCTCGCTGGACTGGGCGATCCGCGACGCGGACGGCTACACCTTCATCCTCGGCCGCACCGACGATGTGATCAACGTGGCCGGGCACCGGCTGGGCACGCGCGAGATCGAAGAGTGCATCTCCGGCCACCCGCTGGTGGCCGAGGCGGCGGTGATCGGGGTCAAGGACGAGCTCAAGGGCCAGGTGCCGCTGGTGTTCGTCACCCTGCGCCAGGCAGTGGACGGCGATGGCAGCACGGTGATCACCGAGATGATGCAGCGGGTCACCAACTCGCTCGGTGCACTGGCGCGGCCGGCGCACATCCATATCGTCAATGCGCTGCCCAAGACCCGCTCGGGCAAACTGCTGCGGCGCTCGCTGCAGGCGCTGGCCGAAGAGCGCGATCCGGGTGATCTGTCCACGCTGGATGATCCGGCGGCGCTGGACGAGATCCGGCGCGCGCTGGGGCGGTGACCGGCGCGTGCTGCAACGCATTATCGGTGTCGGCCAGCCTCAGGTAAGCTCCGGGAGTGACCGCTGCAGGCCCCAGGGCCGGGCGTCGCGCGCTGGGGACACGGCGCGCGGGGACGCCGGCGTGGAGATCCGCCTGGAACGGTCGCAAGGGGGCGCACGTGCACCGGCCAACGGCCGGAGGACGGGCGTGGCAATGCAGCACGCAACAGGGGGAAGTACATGGCCTACATCCATGGCAAGACGGCCGCCGGCCGCCAGGAAATCGAAGACCGTGCACGTCGGCTGCCGCCGGCGTTGCGCTCCATTCTGCTGATGGTGGATGGTCAGCGCGATGACGATGCGTTGACCGCCTTGTTGCCGGGCCTGCGCGCGCCGGACGACGCGCTGGCCCAGTTGGCAGAGATGGGTCTGATCGACGTGGTCGGCGGTGCCGTCGCGCCGCCCGCCGCGCGTGCGCTCACCGCCGGGCGCGAGCAGGACCCGGATCTGTACAAGCGCCTGTACGACTGGATGAGCGAATCGGTGCGCCGCCATCTGGGCCTCAAGGGCTACTTCATGCAGCTCAAGATCGAGCGCTGCACCAATGCGGCAGGGCTGGAAAAGCTGTGGCCGGACATGGCCGCCGCCGTCGCCAAGGCCAAGAGCCCGGCGTTGGCCAGCCGCTGGTTGAGCGACACCCATGCGCTGCTCGACGCATCGCCGCAGCTGCAGCCCGACGCCAGCGCCGAACCCGTGCCTGGCTGAATCGCCGGCGCCTGCAAGGGTGGTCGTTGCGGCGCGGGGGCGTTACCTTGCCCGGCTACACCTGCAGGAGCACCGCGATGGACCTCACGCACGATGACCACGGCACCCCCGGTTGGGATGCCATCAACGCGGCCTTGGTTGCGCTGTACCCGGGGCAGGAACCCCGGCACTTCGGTACGGCGTTGCCTCACACTCTGGGCGGCAACGACCCGCTGGACGGGATCAGCGTGTACTGGGCCGAATCGCCCCGCCCGCACTGGCATTACGTCACCTATGGCTTCTCCGAGCTGTACGACAAGCAGAGTGACGATGCGGCCGACAGCGGCTACGGTTTCGAGCTGACGTTCCGCCTGGCCGCCGCGTCAGGGCAGGGGCCTGACGACGCGCCGCCGGTGTGGCCGATGAACCTGCTGCAGAACCTGGCGCGCTATGTCTTCAGCAGCGGCAATGTGTTCGAGGCCGGGCACCACCTGGATGCCAACGGTCCGATCGCGCTGGACACCGACACCGTGCTGCGCCACCTGGCGCTGGTGGAGGATCCGCAGCTGCCGCCGCGCGACACCCCCAACGGCCGCGTGCGTTTCCTGCAGATCGTCGGGCTGGTCGATGACGAAATGGCGGCGGTGCGGCGTTGGTCCACCCAGGGCGTGCTGGACGCGCTGCTGCCGGCCATGCCGCTGTGGATCACCGACCTGCAGCGCGGTTCGCTGCTGGCCGACCCGGCCCTGGCCGCGCAGGTGGAGGCGGGCAGTGCGCGTGACGGCTCCACCACCGGCCTGCTGTTCCTGGAAACGCTGGACTGGGCGGCCGAGGGCGACAGCGTGGAGCTGGTGCTGGGCGCCGGCCAGGTGCCGGGGGTGCTGGAGCTGCTGCCGTTGCGGCTGGACCACGGCCACGCGCTGACCCTGCTCAACGCACAGCGCAGCTGGCGCTTCGAGCCCGGTGAGGCTGACCAGCTGGAGATCGCGCCGGACAGCGCGCGATGCGTGCTCAGCCCGGCCACCCTGCGTGCGCTGCTGGACCATCTGCACGCCCAGCGCGGCGTTTACCCGCTGCCCGGTGGCCGCCTGCGGATCCGGGTGGAACCCACCCAGCTGCGCGACGCACAGGGCAACGTGGTGCGCACCGTCGGGTAGAGCCACCCCACGGGTGGCTGCGCGCGGTGCCCGATTCGGTAGAGCCACCCCATGGGTGGCTGTGCGAGGTGCCCGATTCGGTAGAGCCACCCCATGGGTGGCTGTGCGCGGTGCCGGATTCGGGGGCAGCCACCCATGGGGTGGCTCTACCGAGGGACAGGGCCGCCCAAAAAAAGCGCCCGGCAGTGCCGGGCGCTTCGCTTATATATATGTCGCGTGGAACGACTCAGCTCAGGCCTTCGGCCTTCAGCGTGGCCTGCACGCCGGCATCGGCGTCCATGCGGGTCTTGTACGCGGCGATGTTGTCCAGACCGCTCAGGTCGATCTTGGCGCCGGCCGCCCAGCGCAGCGTGATGTAGAAGTACGGGTCGGCGAAGCTGCGGAAACCGGCCAGCCACGGGCGGTCGGCGAGCTGCTTGTCGGCACGCTCGAACAGGCCGCGCAGGCGCTTGCGCGCGGTGGCGCGGAGGGCGTCGTACTGGCTGTCGTCTTCAATGAAGTTGGCCGGGCCGAACAGTGGCTTGAACGCCGGGTGCAGGTCCGAGTTGACGAAGGACAGCCAGCGGGTGGCTTCGGCGCGCTGCTGGGCGCTGCCGTCACCGGCCAGGCCGGCCTGCGGGTACGTGTCGGCGATGTAGCCCATGATGGCCGCGTTCTGGGTCAGGATGAAATCACCATCGACCACCGCGGGCACCGAACCGGCCGGGTTGATCTTCAGGAATGCAGGCGCCTTCAGCGTGTCCTTGTCGAGCAGTTCCACCTCGAACGGCTGGCCGGTCCACTGCAGGGCGATGTGGTCGGCGGTGGAGCAGGCACCGGGCTTGCTGTACAGCTTCATGGGAACTCCGTTGACGGATGGGTGGAAGGTCAGCTGCCCACTATTCCAGAGCAGGCCCCGCATCCTCAACGGTATGGCCGTAACAGACCGTTACGACGTGCGCGGCTTGAGTTTCTGCACGCGGTAGAACGTGTGGTCACCGATGGTGGCCACCTGGTAGGCATTGCGCCAGCTGGGGTTGGCGATCGCCAGGGCCGCGAAGTGGCTGGCACCGGGCACGATCTCCTTTCGCTCACCCACCGGCAGGGCCCAGTTGCGCTCGGCATCGAAGGCCACCGTCATCGCTTCCTGCCAGGCGTCGGCATTGCCCAGCTGGGTGCCGGGCGCCACGATGGTCGGGGCGAACTGCTTGCGCGCGGTCACCACCTTGCACATCGAGTCGCCCCACAGCCCACTGTCCAGGCGGCGCAGGGCCACTTCGGCAACGGCTTGCTGGCCGCGCAGGGTCTGGTCACGCGCTTCCAGGTAGACGGTCGTGCTCAGGCACAACGAATCGGCGGCCGGCTGCGGCAACAACTGCGACAGCCAGAGAATCCAGGCCAGTTTCATAAATCTCCTTGCTCCGTGTAGGCCGCACCTGGCTTGTCCATCCGATCATACGGACGGGGCGTGGATACGACTTGGCGTCATGGGGAGGCGACCATCGGGGTCGCCCGGGGGCGGACCCGAACAAGACGTGGGGTCCGCGCGCTCACTCGAACTGGGTGGTGAGCGGGAAAGTTGGCGCACGATAGGGGGCCATTTCCCAATGCATCCTGAACCTGAAAGCTTGACATTCAGGTTCGGAGCGCGGGCCGGAATGGGCTTCCGGGCCCGTATTCAGGTCGCCAGCGACCCGTTTCAGAGCTGCGCGGCGAGGTGGCTGCCCTGGTGGATCGCACGCTTGGCATCCAGTTCGGCGGCCACGTCGGCGCCGCCGATCAGGTGCGCGTTGACCCCGGCCGCCTGCAGCGCGGCGTGCAGATCGCGGCGCGGTTCCTGGCCGGCGCAGACCACCACGTGATCCACCGGCAGGGTCTGTTCCTGGCCCTCGATGCGCACGCGCAGGCCGGTATCGTCCACGCCCAGATACTCCACGCCGCCCAGCATCTTCACGCCCTTGGCCTTGAGCGTGGCGCGGTGGATCCAGCCGGTGGTCTTGCCCAGGCGCGCGCCGGGCTTGCCCGGGCTGCGCTGCAGCAGCCAGACCTTGCGCGCCGGTGCTTCGGGCGCGGGCTTGGCCAGCGCACCGCGGGCTTCAAAACTGGGGTCCACGCCCCATTCGGCCATCCAGCGGGCGGGATCGAGCGCGCTGGAGGGGCCGTCATGGACCAGGAACTCGCCCACGTCGAAGCCGATGCCGCCGGCGCCGATGATGGCCACCTGCGCGCCGGCCTGGACCCGGCCCAGCAGCACGTCCAGGTAGTTGACCACCTTGGGGTGGTCGGCACCGGGGAAGTCGACCCGGCGCGGGGTGATGCCGGTGGCCACCACCACCTCGTCGAAACCGGCCAGGCCGGCGACGTCGGCCACGGTGTCCAGCTTCACCTCGACCCCGGTCTGCTCAAGCTTGTGGCGGAAGTAGCGCAGGGTCTCGTGGAATTCTTCCTTGCCCGGAATGCGCTTGGCCACGTTGAACTGGCCGCCGATCTCGCTGCCGGCGTCGAACAGGGTCACCTGGTGGCCGCGTTCGGCGGCGACCGTGGCGCAGGCCAGCCCGGCCGGACCCGCGCCGACCACGGCCACGCGCTTGGCGGCGGTGACCGGGCGGTAGACCAGCTCGGTTTCGTGCACGGCGCGCGGGTTGACCAGGCAGCTGGCGGTCTTGTTCTCGAACACGTGGTCCAGGCAGGCCTGGTTGCAGGCAATGCAGGTATTGATCGCTTCGGGGCGACCGGCGCGGGCCTTGTTGGCCCATTCCGGATCGGCCAGCAGCGGCCGTGCCAGCGACACCATGTCCGCGCCGCCGCTGGCCAGGATGCGCTCGGCCACGTCGGGCATGTTGATGCGGTTGGTGGCGATCACCGGCAGCTGCACATGCGGCTTGAGTTTGGCGGTGACCCCGGCGAAGGCCGCGCGCGGCACCGAGGTGGCGATGGTGGGGATGCGCGCTTCGTGCCAGCCGATGCCGGCGTTGATCAACGTCGCGCCGGCCGCCTCGATCGCCTTGGCCTGCTGCACGATTTCATCCCAGTTGCTGCCGCCTTCGACCAGGTCCACCAGCGACAGCCGGTAGATGATGATGAAGTCCGGGCCGCAGGCCTCGCGGATGCGGCGCACGATTTCAACCGCAAAGCGCATGCGCTGCGCGGCGTCGCCGCCCCAGCGGTCGGTGCGCGTGTTGGTGCGCGGGGCGATGAATTCGTTGATGAGATAGCCTTCCGAACCCATCACTTCCACGCCGTCGTAGCCGGCCTCGCGCGCCAGCCGCGCGCTGCGCGCGTAATCGGCGATGTGGCGGTCAACGCCACCGGCGCTCAGCGCACGCGGGGTGAACGGATTGATCGGCGCCTTCAGCTTGCTGGGGGCCACCGACAAGGGGTGGTAGGCATAGCGCCCGGCGTGCAGCAGCTGCAGGCAGATCTTGCCGCCGTTGTCGTGCACTGCGGCGGTCACCTGGCGGTGCGGACGCACTTCCCAGGGCCAGGACAGCTTGCCGCCGAAGGGCTTGAGCCAGCCGACCACGTTCGGTGCGAAGCCCCCGGTCACGATCAGGCCGACCCCGCCGGCCGCGCGCTCGGCGAAATAGGCGGCCAGGCGCGGGAAATCGCGCGCGCGGTCCTCCAGGCCGGTGTGCATGGAACCCATCAGGACGCGGTTGCGCAGCTGGGTGAAGCCCAGGTCCAGCGGGGCGAACAGATGGGGGTAAGCGGGGGATTCGGCGGCTGGCGACATGTCGATACGCTTGCGTACGGAAGCGTGAAGCGTGCCGCGTATGCCCCCCAAGAGCAAGGGGGGACTACGCCATCGCATTCGCGCTGCCGCCCCACGCGTTGCCTGGCAGGCCGGGGGCGTGCGTGGAGCCGGCCAGCGGCCGGCACTACCGGATGCATCGCGGGGGGCGACGGGCATGGGATGCATCGCGGGGGGCGACGGGGCATGGGATGCATCGCGGGGGGCGACGGGGCATGGGATGCATCGCGGTAGGTACCGACCGTTGGTCGGTACGCGTAGGCGGAGGCGTTACGGGGTGGCGGGGGCCGGGGCGGGCTTGCGGATGCCGAACAGCGGCAGCGTCACGCCGCAGAGCGGGCCGATCAGCAGGGCGAAGGCGAGGGTGCCCACCCCGACATTGCCGCCGAGCCACCAGCCGATCAGCAGGACGGTGCCTTCGATGAAGCTGCGTACCACCCAGATCGGCCAGCCGGTGCGGGCGTGCAGGCCGGTCATCAGACCGTCGCGCGGGCCGGGGCCGAAACGTGCGCCGATGTACAGGCCGGTGGCCACGGCCACCATCAGCAGGCCGCACACGAACACCGGCACCTGCCACGCCAGACCGTGCACCTCCGGCAGCAGCCACAGGCCGAACTGCGCGCTCGGGCCGATCAGCATCACGTTGAGGACCGTGCCCAGCCCCGGCTTCTGGCGAATCGGCCACCACAGCAACAGCACCAGTGCGCCGATCACGTTGGTGGCCACGCCGAACGACAGCGGCGTCTGCAATGCGATGCCCTGCGACAGCACATCCCACGGCGCCACTCCGATCGCGGCGCGGATCATCACCGCCGCGCCCATGCCGTACAGGAACAGGCCAAGCAACAGTTGCAACAGGCGCAGGGGGAATGACGTGGGCATGGCAGGTGTCACCGGAGGGGCCCTTGAATGTAGGGCGCGCCCGCCACGCCGGACAGATACAGATGCACGCCAATATGCGCCGACACCTGTGCTGCCGGCGCAGGCATCTACCAGCCCGCCAGCACCAGCTTGCCGACCGTGCCACCGCTTTCCAGTTGCCGGTGGGCCTCGCGCAGATTGGCGGCGTTGATCAGGCCAAGGTGCGCACTGCGCGTGCTGCGCAGTTCGCCCGCATCGACCAGGCTTGCAACGCGGTTCAGGATGCGGTGCTGTTCGATCATGTCCGCCGTGCGGAACTTCGCGCGCGCAAACATGAATTCCCAGTGGATGCCGATGCACTTGGCCTTGTAGGGATCGCCGATGCGCAAGGCGTCGCGCGGTTCGACAATCAGGCCGACATGGCTCTGTGGTGCGAGCAGTTCGCCCAGCACGTCCCAGTAGCGGTCGGTGTCGGCCAGGTTGAGCGCCGCCTGCACCTGCGCGATGCCCAGTGCCTGCAGCTGTGGCGGCAACGGCTGGTGGTGGTCGATCACATGGTGGGCGCCCATCTGCAGGCACCACTGCACCGAGGCGGCGCGTGAGGCTGTGGCGACGACGGTGAAGCCGGCATGCCGGGCAAGCTGGATGGCGATGGAGCCCACGCCGCCCGCACCGCCGATGACCAGCAGCACCTGGCCGGCATGGCGACGGTCATCAAACTGCAATGGCATGCGCTGGAACAGCAGTTCCCAGGCAGTCAGCGTGGTCAGCGGCAGTGCGGCGGCCTCGGCGAAATCCAGCGTGGTCGGCTTGCGCCCGACCAGTCGTTCGTCGACCAGGTGCCACTGCGCGTTGCTGCCGGGGCGTGTCACATCGCCGGCGTAATACACCTCGTCGCCGGGTACGAACGCCACCACATCCGGCCCGACGGCCTCGACGGTTCCGGCCGCGTCGTAGCCAAGAATGCGCGGGGGATCTTCGTGCGCCGGGCGCGGCGCGCGCTGCTTGGTATCCACCGGGTTGACGGAAACGGCCTGTATTCGCACCAACAGGTCCGAACCCGTGGGTGGAGCAGGGTCGGGCAGGGTCAGATCAAGCAGTGCGGCGGGGTCGTCAATCGGCAGATACTGGCGCAAACCCACGGCTTTCATGGCAGCTCCGGTGCAGGACGTTCCTCATCATACGTCCGCCAACAAAGCTGTTCTTGCGCTGAATCAAGGCAGGTGCTGCTTTTTCACGGAATACTGCGATGGCGCAGTCCACAGGTAGCAAAATCCGGTCAGATCCCTTGCCATTGCTGGGTCTTGCGCAATTTCATCAACCTGTATAGGGTGCCACCAGCTGGGCCGGTAGAGGTCTGGCGGTCGTCTTCACATGTTACGTGACTGTTAACATCACCTTCACCCTCCTGAGCATAATGTTCGCGGCGGTGGCGTGCTGAATCGGCAGTCTGAAAACGACGCAGGTGCTGGCCCATGCCTCTACCGGTTTCATACCCCCGAAATAGGAGCTGTACTCAATGAACAAGAAGATCCTCACTGCCGCGCTGCTGGGCGGTCTGGCTTTCGCCCAGGCTGCATCGGCGCAGGATTTTGACGACCGCTGGTACCTGACCGGTTCGGCCGGCTTCAACTTCCAGGATAACGACCGTCTGACCAACGACGCTCCGTTCGTGACCCTGGGCCTCGGTAAGTTCATCAGCCCCAACTGGTCGCTGGACGGTGAGCTGAACTACCAGAACCCGAACTTCGACGCCAACCAGGATCTGAACTGGAGCCAGTACGGCGTGTCGCTGGACATGCGTCGCCACTTCATCGCTGAAGGCCGCGGCTGGAACCCCTACCTGCTGATGGGTCTGGGCTACCAGAAGTCGGAAGAAGAGTACGCTGCCAACAGCCTGAATGGTCCGCGTGAGCGCAAGGACGGCAACTTCGCCGCCAAGCTCGGCGTCGGCCTGCAGACCACCTTCGAAAAGCGCGTTGCTGTTCGCGCCGAAGTGGCCTACCGCGCTGACTTCGACGACCAGAGCATCTCCGCTCCGGACGAGAGCTGGTTCGGCGACGTGCTGGCTTCGGTCGGCGTCGTGATCCCGCTGGGCCCGGCCCCGACCGCTGCTGTGGTTGCCCCGGCTCCGGTGGCTCCGAGCTGCGCCGATCTGGATGACGACGGTGACGGCGTCAACAACTGCGACGACAAGTGCCCGGATTCGCAGCCGGGTCAGACCATCGGTCCGGACGGTTGCCCGGTCCCGGTCTCGATCGATCTGAAGGGTGTGAACTTCGACTTCGACAAGGCGACCCTGCGTCCGGACGCCGTGGCGATCCTGAGCGAAGCCACCGAGATCCTGAAGCGTTACCCGGATCTGCGTGTTGAAGTTGCCGGTCACACCGACTCGAAGGGTACCGACGCTTACAACCAGAAGCTGTCGGAGCGTCGCGCCACCACCGTGTATGACTACCTGACCAAGAACGGCGTGTCCGCTTCGCGTCTGGTGGGCCCGATCGGCTACGGCGAGAGCCGTCCGATTGCGCCGAACACCAACCCGGATGGCTCGGACAACCCGGAAGGTCGTGCAAAGAACCGTCGTACCGAGCTGAACGTCCAGAACTAATCCTTCTGGTAGTACAGTCTCAGAAGAGGGCCCGGCATTGCCGGGCCCTTTTTTTTGTCTTTTTTTTAGGTCAAAAGCCAAAAGCCAAAGCCAGAAAGCTGTCGTTGCCGCCTGGTCCCATGCTGGGCGGGGGTGTGTGGGTTCGCGGGACACGCTGCAAGTACATCCATGTAAGCTCCGTCGCCGCATCCATGCGGCTCAGGGTCCCGCGAACCCACACCCCCCCTCCCTCGACAGTGGGCCGGTGGCCAATGAAAAGCGACGAGCGAAAGCAGGCAGCGGCGTCGCGCTCCGTCTTTTCTGTGCGCACCAGCCATGTGTCGGAGGCTGGTAGGGGTGGGGTTGCGGGACCCTGAGCCGCATGGATGCGGCGACGGAGCCTCCAGGGATGGATTTACGGCGTGTCCCGCAACCCCACCCCTACCAGCCCAGCCCGGGACAAGCGGACATGATGGGCCCCGCACTTGATCCTTGCCTCACGCTCTTGATCAAGAAATCAACAATAAATCCAACAAGTTGCCGTATTCATTGAATGTGGGATCTTGAAAGCCGTTGTGGCGCTGTTAAACTCGCCGCGTCGCCCCTTTTCCCTGGATGCATCCCATGCTGCGTATCGCACTGGCCGCCGTGCTCGGCCTGGCCTTGGTTCCCACCGCCTACGCAGCAGTGGATTGCTCGGCGCATGCCACCAGCGCCTCGCCGCTGCCGCTGCCGGCCACCGCGATTGCCCCGGTCGCAGAAGAGCTTTACATCCGGAATGTGCAGCTCGGCATGCCTGCCGGCGTGCTCACCTCCAACTTCGACCAGCAGCAGTCGCTTGATCGCGTCCTGCAGCGCCTGCGCATCGACGGCTGCCAGAACATCGCCAAGGCCATGCCCGGCGCACCGGCGATCAAGGCCAACGACCCGGCCGCCTACAAGCCGGCCACCGAGTTCGACAACACGCCGTGGCGCTTCGACATGAGCCAGAACGGCAAGCGCATGACCGCTGAAGAATTTGATGCCTGGATGAAGGCCCGTGGCGTGCGCGTGGTCAAGGCGCGCCCGGTTCCCGCTGCAGCGCCGGCCGCGGCCGAAGTACCGGCTGACACCAAGCCGGGCGAGAAGAAGTAAGCCGCCTGCGCGGAGCACGATGAGCACACGCCGGCCCCCTGCCGCGCCTGCATCTCGACCACGCCGCCCCGAGCGGCGTGCGTCACCGGTAAGCGCAGCGCGCACCGACAGCGCGCCGCGCCATGGCCTGGCCCGCGTCCTGTCCAAGGCCGGGCTGTGTTCGCGTACCGAAGCCGCGCGCTGGATCCAGGCCGGGCGTGTCACCGTCGATGGCCGCGTCATCAACAACCCCGAATTTCCCATCATCGACGGTCGCCACCACGTGCGCGTCGATGGCCAGCCGCTGGACGCGCCGCGTCGCATCCACCTGATGCTCAACAAGCCGCGCGGCCTGGTCACCACCGCGCAGGACGAGCAGGGCCGTGACACCGTCTACCGCTGCTTCGATGGTGCCGGCCTGCCGTGGATCGCCCCGGTCGGGCGCCTGGACAAAGCCAGCGAAGGCCTGCTGTTGTTCAGCAACGACCCCCAATGGGCCGCGCGCCTGACAGATCCCACCACCGGCCCGGACAAGACCTACCACGTCCAGATCGACGCCATTCCCGATGCGGCGCAGCTGCAGGCGTTGTGCACCGGCGTGGAGGACGAAGGCGAGCTCCTGCGCGCGCGTCGCGCCACCCTGCTGCGCAGTGGCGACAAGACTGCCTGGCTCGAAGTGGTGCTGGAAGAGGGCCGCAACCGGCATATCCGCCGCCTGCTGGCCGCATTCGACATCAACGTGCTGCGCCTGGTGCGCGTGGCCATCGGGCAGTTGCCGATGGGTGCGCTGGGCAAGGGCACCTGGCGCGAACTGAGCGCGCACGACCTGGACCTGCTGTATGCCGCGGCCGACGGTGCCGCGGCCCCGCCGTGATTTCCTGGCCTGCCCGTGCGTGGCAGGCCAACCGAACCGGGCAATGGATGGCCTTGTACCCGACGTTCCATTCACTCCCGGGAGATTCCCCCATGCACGCCCAACGCCTCAACCTTTCCCTGTTCCGCGGCGCCTGCCTGCTGGCATCGGCCGCGCTGCTCACTGCCTGCGGCGGACACAAGCACACCGCCAAGGCGGACGCGCCGGCGGCTGACAAGGTGGTGGAAGTCAAGACCCCTGAGCTCGACGGCCGCGGCAGCTACCGCTTCATGATGAGCAACGGCGACAAGAAAATGTCCGCCGACGAGTTCGACGCCTGGATGAAGGCCAACGGCATCCGCGTGGCCAAAGGCAACGGCCAGGACCGCCCGGTCGCCGCACCGGTGGTGGTGGCCAGCAAGGAACAGGCCAAGGACAAGAAGAAAAAGAAGAAGTAACCCCGCGCGCGGGGCGGATGTCCATGACCCGCAACGGCCGGGTCCACCCCGGTCATGCGCGCCAACGCCGGTAGAGCCGACCGTTGGTCGGCTGGGGCACGCCCGCGTGCCCCTGTGTCAGATGATCATGACCCCGGACGAAGGGCAGCCGACCAACGGTCGGCTCTACCCCGGTTACATGCTCCTGTGTCAGATGTTCATGACCCTGGACGAAGGGCAGCCGACCAACGGTCGGCTCTACCCCGGTTACATGCCCCTGTGTCAGATGTTCATGACCCTGGACGAAGGGCAGCCGACCAACGGTCGGCTCTACCCCGGTTACATGCCCCTGTATCGGATGTTCATGAGCCGCAACGGTCGTGTCCAACCCGGTCATGCGCGTGTCCGATGTCCACGACCCACAACAACGGTAGAGCCGACCGTTGGTCGGCTAAAGCACTCAGCCCTTGATCACACCCAGCTCCACACCAATGCGGGTGAACGCATCGATCGCGCGGTCCAGGTGGGCACGCGTGTGCGCGGCGCTGATCTGGGTGCGGATGCGCGCCTGGCCCTTGGGCACCACCGGGAAGAAGAAGCCGATCGCGTAGATGCCTTCTTCCAGCAAACGCTCGGCGAACTTCTGCGCCAGCGGGGCGTCGTACAGCATCACCGGGCTGATCGGGTGCACGCCCGGCTTCACGTCGAAACCGGCGGCGGTCATCTTCTCGCGGAAGTAGGCGGTGTTCTCGGCCAGGGTATTGCGCAGGTCGTCGGCGGCGGCCAGCATCTCGAACGCCTTGATGCCGGCGGCGACCACGTGCGGCGGCAGCGAGTTGGAAAACAGGTACGGGCGCGAGCGCTGGCGCAGCAGTTCGACCACTTCGGCGCTGGCGCAGGTGAAGCCGCCCAGCGCGCCGCCCATGGCCTTGCCCAGGGTGCCGGTGATGATGTCGATCTTCTCCAGCACGCCCTTGACCTCGGCCGAGCCACGGCCGGTGGCACCCAGGAAGCCGGTGGCATGGCATTCGTCGATGTGCACCAGCGCGTTGTACTTCTTCGCCAGCGCGGTGATCTCGTCCAGCGGGGCGATGAAGCCGTCCATCGAGAACACGCCGTCGGTGGTGATCAGCTTGGTCTTGCAGCCGGCGGCATCGGCAGCCTGCAGCTGGGCTTCCAGGTCGGCCATGTCGCAGTTGGCGTAGCGGAAGCGCTTGGCCTTGCACAGGCGCACACCGTCGATGATCGAGGCATGGTTGAGCGCGTCGGAGATGATGGCGTCGTTCTCGCCCAGCAGCGGCTCGAACAGGCCGCCGTTGGCATCGAAGCAGGCCGCGTACAGGATGGTGTCCTGCTTGCCGAAGAAGGCGGCGATCTGCTGTTCCAGCTGCTTGTGCAGGTCCTGGGTGCCACAGATGAAGCGCACCGAGGCCATGCCGAAGCCGTGGCTGTCCAGCGCGTCCTTGGCGGCCTGGATCAGGTCGGGGTGGTCGGCCAGGCCCAGGTAGTTGTTGGCGCAGAAGTTCAGCACCGTGCGGCCGTCGTCCAGGGTGATCTCGGCCGACTGCGGGCTGGTGATGATGCGTTCGGACTTGAACAGGCCCTGGGCGCGGATCGCCTCCAGTTCTTCAACGTAGTGCTGGGTCAGCGGGGCGGAGGTGGCGTCGCTCATGGCAGGCAGTCTTCGGCACGGGAAAACCGGGATTTTACCTGTCGGCGCCGGGCCCGGGGGGCGCTGGCGGGGTCCTGGCAGGTCGGCGGCGCGCGAAACGGTTGCACACGTGATTGTTGCATCGCAATATCAATCAGGTTAAAAAACCGTAAACCCCGCTGTACCGCCCACCCCACGTCCCGGAGAGACCCCCGCATGAACCACGCCACGCGCTGTACCGCCGCCGCTGTGCTCTGCGCCGCCCTGCTTGCCCCGTTTGCCGCCAGTGCCCAGGACGAGGCCGAATCGCCGTTCAGCTGGAACATCACCGGTGTGTCCGATTACGTGTTCCGCGGGGTATCGCAGACCGATGAGAACCCGACCGGCCAAGCCGGTTTCACCTACACCTCCCCGGTGGGCCTGTACGCCGGCGTGTGGGGCTCGGGGGTGGACTTCGGCGACGGCAGCCCGGATCTCGAAGTCGACTACTTCATCGGCTACGGGGTGGATGTCAGCCCGAACGTCAACTTCGATGTGATGCTCAACCACTACAGCTATCCGGGGGCGAGCGATCTGGCGTACACCGAGCTGATCACCAAGACCACCTTCGCCGAGCACTACAACCTCACCGTGGCTTACACCAACGATGTCTGGAACACCGACACCGACGGCTGGTACTACGCGGTGGGTGGTGAGTGGGCGCTGCCGCAGGAGTTCAACCTGACTGCCAATGTCGGCCGCAGCACCTTCGAGGACGGTATCGCCAAGGACTACACCGACTGGAACGTCGGCGTGAACCGCAGCTTCGGCATGGTTACCCTGGGCCTGGGGTACTACGGCACCGATGGCAACGGTCGCGACAACTCGGGCAAGCTGGCCGACAACCGCGTGGTGTTCACCGCCTCGGTCGGCAAATGACCTGACGTTGCGATGGACATGAAAAAGGCGCCGAAAGGCGCCTTTTTCGTTTGCGGGCGTGTACCGACCATCGGTCGGTACCTACCGAGGGCACGCCGCAATCGCCGGTCGGGTCACGACCGCCGCCGCGGCAGGTCACGCCCGTGGGCCGTGACCGCGCTGCCTCAGTTCCAGCTCAGCACGACCTTGCCGGCCTTGCCCTGTTCCATCAGGTCGAAGCCCTTCTGGAAGTCGTCGATCGGCAGCTGGTGGGTGAGCACCTTGCCGAGCGGGAAGCCGGACAGCACCAGCTGGGTCATCTTGTACCAGGTCTCGTACATCTTGCGGCCGTAGATGCCCTGCACGGTCAGGCCCTTGAAGATGATCTTGTCCCAGTCGCAGCCGGCGCCCTTGGGCATGATGCCGAGCATGGCGATCTTGCCGCCGTGGTACATGCAGTCGAGCATGTCGTTGAAGGCGCGCGGGTTGCCGCTCATTTCCAGGCCGACGTCGAAGCCCTCCATGTGCAGGTCCTTCATGACGTCCTTGAGCGATGTGTTGGACACGTTGACCACGCGGGTGGCGCCCATGTCGGCGGCCAGCTTCAGGCGGAAGTCGTTGACGTCGGTGACCACCACGTTGCGCGCACCGATGTGCTTGCAGATGCCCGCGGCGATGATGCCGATCGGGCCGGCGCCGGTGATGAGCACGTCTTCGCCGATGACGTTGAACTCCAGCGCGCAATGCGCGGCGTTGCCGTACGGATCGAAGAAGGCGGCCAGCTCGGACGGGATCTGGTCGGGGATGGGCCACAGGTTGCTGGCCGGCATCACCATGTATTCGGCGAAGGCACCGTTGACGTTGACGCCGATGCCGACGGTGTTGGGGCACAGGTGCGGGCGGCCGCCACGGCAGTTGCGGCAGTGGCCGCAGACGATGTGGCCTTCGGCCGAGACGCGCTGGCCGACTTCATAGCCGGTGACGCCGGGGCCGATCTCGGCGATGCGGCCGACGAATTCGTGGCCGATGGTGAGGCCGGGCTTGATGGTGCGCTGGCTCCATTCGTCCCACAGGTAGATGTGCAGGTCGGTACCGCAGATGGCGGTCTTTTCCAGCTTGATCAGGACCTCGTTCGGGCCCGGGGTGGGGACCGGAACTTCTTCCAGCCAGATGCCCTTGGCGGCTTCACGCTTGACCAGGGCCTTCATTGTTTGCTGCGCCATCGGGGTGGAACTCGTCTGGGGGAAAACGCGGATTATAGGGCCGCGGGCGGTTTTCCCATGTTGCATTGCGGGTGGTTTAGCGGGGCGGCAGCGCCTGCTTCTGGCGAGCGAGGTGGCGGGCAGGCCGGTGCAGGACACGCCGTGAACCCGTCCATGGGGGCTCGTGGTCCGCATCCATGCGGCCCAACGGTCCTGCACCGGCCTGCCCGCCACCTCCAGCCGGCTGTCCGTGCCCGCGGAGGGCGTAGAGCCGGGCTCTGCCCGGCTGGTGGTCAGCATCCCTGCGGCGCAACCGTCCTGCACCGGCCTGCCCGCGGGGTGCGTAGAGCCGGGCTCTGCCCGGCTGGCAGGGCCGCCCGCCTGCCCGGCTGGCGCGCCCCATGACTTCCGGGCTTCGGGCCGGGGCAGGGGGCTGGGCTACACTCGGCGGTTCTTTCACCAGGGGCTGCTCAATGCGCTCGAACCTGCTCGCTTTCTCCGTCGTCGCCAGCCTTGGGCTGGTCCAGGTCGCCCATGCCGCTGAAGGCATGTGGGTGCCGCAGCAGCTGCCGGAGATTGCCGGGCCGCTCAAGCAGGCGGGCTTGAAGCTGTCCGCCGAGCAGATCTCCAACCTCACCGGCGACCCGATGGGCGCGGTGGTGGCACTGGGCGGCTGCACGGCCAGCTTCGTGTCCCCGCAGGGCCTGGTGGTGACCAACCACCATTGCGCGTACGGCGCGATCCAGCTGAACTCGACCGCCGAGAAGAACCTGATCAAGGACGGCTTCAACGCGCCGACCCTGAAGGATGAGCTGAGCGCCGGCCCGAACGCGCGCGTGTTCGTGCTCGACCAGATCACCGACGTGACCGCGCAGGCCAAGGCCGCGATCGCTGCCGCCGGCAAGGACCCGCTGGCCCGCACCCGCGCGCTGGATGCGTTCGACAAGGCGCAGACCGCCGCGTGTGAGGCCGATGCCGGTTTCCGCTGCCGCCTCTTCAGCTTCTCCGGTGGCAACACCTACCGCCTGTTCCGCAACATGGAAATCAAGGACGTGCGCCTGGTCTATGCGCCCCCGGGCAGCGTGGGCAAGTTCGGCGGCGACGTCGACAACTGGATGTGGCCGCGCCACACCGGCGATTTCTCGTTCTACCGCGCCTACGTGGGCAAGGACGGCAAGCCGGCGGCCTTCGCGGCCGACAACGTGCCCTACCAGCCCAAGCACTTCCTGAAATTCGCCGACCAGCCGCTGGGCGCCGACGACTTCGTGATGGTGGCCGGCTACCCGGGCCGCACCAACCGCTATGCGCTGGCCGGTGAGTTCAACGAAACCGCGGGCTGGACCTACCCGACCATCGCCCAGCACTACAACGCGGTGCTGAAGATGATCGACGAAGCCGGCAAGGCCGACGCCGACATCAAGGTGAAGTACGCCGCCACCGCGGCCAGCATGAACAACGTGGCCAAGAACTACGTCGGCCAGCTGGAAGGCTTCAAGCGCATCGACGCTGCCGGCCAGAAGAAGGCCGAAGAAGCGGCCGTGCTGGCCTGGCTGAAGCAGCAGGGCGCGGCAGGCAAGCCGGCGCTGGCCGCGCACGCGCAGCTGATCAAGCACCTGGATACCAGCAAGGCCACGCGCGAGCGCGACCTGTTCGTGAGCCAGTTCAACAGCACCTCGGCGGTGGGCGCGGCCCTTTCGCTGTACCGCCTGTCGATCGAGCGCGCCAAGCCGGATGCCGAGCGCGAAGCGGGCTTCCAGGAGCGCGACCTGACCACCATCGAAGGCGGCCTGAAGCAGATGGATCGCCGCTACGTGGCGAAGATGGACCAGCAGCTGCAGACCTACTTGCTGGACCAGTACGTCGCCCTGCCGGCCGATCAGCGCAGCAACGACGTGCTCAACACGTGGCTGGCCGGCAGTGATGCCGCTGCGGTGAAGGGGCTGGTGGCCAAGCTGGGCGGGACCGAACTGGGCAGCCTGGACAAGCGCCTGACCTGGTTCAAGGCCGACCGCGCCGCCTTCGAGGCCAGCACCGATCCGGCGATCCAGTACGCCGTGGCGGCGATGCCGTCGCTGCTCAAGCAGGAGGAGCAGAAGAAGATCCGCGAAGGCGAATCGCTGACCGCCCGCCCGCTGTACCTGCAGGCCGTGGCGGACTACAAGAAGAGCAAGGGCGGCTTCGTTTACCCCGATGCCAACCTGTCGCTGCGCATCACCTTCGGTAACGTGATGGGCTATGGCAAGGACGGCGTGAACTACACCCCGTTCACCACCCTGGAAGGCGTGGCCGCCAAGGAAACCGGCGTGGATCCGTTCGATTCGCCCAAGGCGCTGCTGGATGCGGTCAAGGCCAAGCGCTATGGCGGCCTGGAAGACAAGCGGATCGGCTCGGTGCCGGTGAACTTCCTGTCCAACCTGGACATCACCGGCGGCAACTCCGGCTCGCCGGTGCTGGATGCGCACGGCAAGCTGGTGGGCCTGGCCTTCGACGGCAACTGGGAGTCGGTGAGCTCCAACTGGGTGTTCGACCCGGTGATGACCCGCATGATCGCGGTGGACAGCCGCTACATGCAGTGGATCATGCAGGAAGTGGCGCCCGCGCCGCAGCTGCTGAAAGAGCTGAATCTGGCGAAGTGACCCCCAAAACCCCGCGACGAAAGCCGCGGGGTTTTTCGTTGGGGGATCGGGCGTGCCGCGCGTACCGACCAACGGTCGGTACCTACCGGCGACAGATGCCGACCCGCACCCATCCGCGTAGATGCCGACCGTTGGTCGGCATGCAGGCGGTTCAGGGCACAGGCGGCATGCCGACCAACGGTCGGCATCTACCGGGTATCATGCGGTGCTGCGCGCTCATTCACGTCATGTGAACGATTGCGACAGCCTTCCTCCCCCAAGGACTCCCAGTACGCATGCGCATCCTGCTTGCCCGCCACGGTGAAACGCCGTGGAATGCCGAAGGCCGTTACCAGGGCCAGATCGATATCCCGTTGTCGCCGATCGGCGAAGCCCAGGCCCAGGCCCTCGGGGAGCGCCTGAAGTCGGTGGATATCACCCGCGCGGTGGCATCGCCGCTGTCGCGTGCGCAGCGTACCGCGCAGCTGGCGCTGGGTGCCGAGCGTGCGTCGATGCTGCTGACCGAACCGGAGCTGCAGGAGATCGCGCACGGTGAGTGGGAAGGGCTGCTGGCCAGTGAAATCCATGAAAAAGATCCGTCGCGCCTGCAGGCCTGGCGCGACGAGCCCGACACCGTGCTGATGCCCGGTGGCGAATCGCTGCGCCTGGTGCTGGAGCGCAGCTGGCGTGGCCTGGCGCGTGCCGCCGAAGGCCTGGGCGAGCACGACACCCTGCTGGTGGTCGCCCACGATGCGGTCAACCGCGTGATCCTGTGCCGCATCCTCGGCCTGCCGCTGTCGCGCCTGTGGACCTTCCGCCAGGCCCCGACCACGCTGAACCTGCTCGAAGGTGCCGACCTGGACCAGCTCGAACTGGTGCGCCTGAACGACTGCGCGCATCACACCCCGTTCTTCGGCGAAGCCAAGCACCGCGCGCTGTAACCGTCCCGCGTCCCATTCCGTCGTTCGCCTCACTGATCCAATGCCCATGACCACCGCCCGACCGCAGACCCTTTCCGCCTGGCTCAGCCATATCGAGCAGCAGCACCCGGCCACCATCGACATGGGCCTGGAGCGCGTGCGCAGCGTCGCGCAGGCATTGGGGCTGGCGCAGCCGGGCGAGCACACCGTGGTCGTGGGCGGCACCAACGGCAAGGGCTCCACGGTGGCCTTCATCGAGGCGATCGCGCGGGCCGCCGGCTGGAAGGTGGGCGCGTACACCTCGCCGCACCTGCTGCGTTACAACGAGCGCGTGCGCATCGATGGGCAGGACGTCACGGACGAAGCGCTGATGGCCGCGTTCAATGCGATCGAAGACGCACGCGGCAGCACCACGCTGACCTATTTCGAGTACGGCACGCTGGCCGCGCTGTACCTGTTCGGGCAGGCCGGGCTGGACCTGGCGGTGCTGGAAGTCGGCCTCGGCGGCCGCCTGGACGCCGTCAACATCGTCGACAGCGACGTCGCGGTGATCACCACCGTGGACATCGATCACAGCGAGTGGCTGGGCGAGGACCGCGAAGCGATCGGCGTGGAGAAGGCCGGCATCATCCGCGGCTGGAAGCCGGTGATCCTGGGCGAAACCGATCCGCCGTCCAGCGTGCTGGCACGTGCCTACCTGCTGGGGGCCAACGCGATCCGCGGCGGCAGCGATTTCTTCGCCGATGTCATCGACGCACAGCAGTGGCGCTGGCGCGATGTGGGGTTCAGCATTGAATTGCCGGCGCCGGCACTGCGCGGGCCGATCCAGCTGCGCAATGCGGCCTCGGCGATCGCCGCGCTGCGTACGCTGGACAAGCCGCTGCCGCGCGCGGCCATCGCCGAAGGCGTGGCCCATGCGCGCATCCGCGGCCGGTTGCAGAGCGTGCAACGCAACGACGTGGACGTGCTGGTGGATGTGGGCCACAACCCGCAGGCCGCGCGCGAACTGGCGGCTGCACTGAAGGCCGCACCGGTGGCCGGGCGCACCCGGGCGGTGTTTGCCGCCCTGCAGGACAAGGACGCGGCCGGCGTGGTCGAAGCGCTGGGTGGGCAGGTGGATGACTGGCACCTGGCCGGCCTGGACGGTGCCCGCGCGCAGAGCGCGCAGGCGCTGCAGGCACGCCTGCTCGACACCGCCGCGGCCGCTGCCCAGCAGCACGCCACCGTTGCCGATGCGCTGGAGGCCGCGCTGGCTGCCGCCGCCGCGGGCGACCGGGTGCTGGTGTTCGGCTCGTTCCATACCGCCGCACAGGCGCTGCAGTGGCTGGACGCAGCGGACTGAGCCACCCTTTTCATCGCGCTGCGGCCGTTCAGCCGCCGCCGTCGCCGCTCACGCCGACACCCGTATAATCGCCGTGGCATTCCGCCGCGCCGCCCTGCCTGCCTTCCGTGGATACTCCTCTGAAACAGCGACTGATTGGTGCCATCGTTCTGGTGGCTTTGGCTGTGATCTTCCTGCCCATGCTGGTCAAAGGCCCCGCGCCTGACAGTGGCGTGGCCAGCGTGCCCATCAGTGCGCCGGCAGCGCCGTCGGACGGCCAGTTCGAAACCCGCGAACTGCCGCTGGTCGCGCCCACCGGTGCGGCCACAGGCCTGCAGGGGGCATCGACCACCCAGCCGCTGCAGGATGGCGTGGACGCCCCCCCGGCGGCCGCCGCAGCCGATACCTCGCCCGCCGTGGCGGCCGGCAACTTCGCGGTCAGCTTTGGCGCCTATGGCAGCCAGGCCGATGCCGACGCGGTGATCGCCTACCTGAAAAAATCGCAGCTGCCCGGGTTTGCCGAGCCGGCCACCATCAATGGCCGCCAGGCGTGGCGCGTGCGCGTCGGCCCGTATGCCGATCGCGCCCAGGCCGAAGCCGCCCGCCTGCAAGCGGTGAAGGTGCGCAATGACGTCAAGGCCGAAGTAGTGACGCTGGATGCGCGCGCCGACACGGCCGTGGCCGCTGCCCCGACGCCGACGCCGGCTGCCACTGCCGCCCCTGCCACTGCGTCCAGCGCGGCCGCTGCGCCATCCAGCGCGGCGGTCAAGACTGAAGCGCTGCCGCCGGAGCCGGTCGCCGCGACCAAGCCGGTGGCGCCCAAGCCCGAGCCCAAGCCGGCCCCGGCCAAGCCTGAGCCGGCCAAGCCGGATCCGGCGGCAACCGCCGCCGCCAAGCCGGTGGCCACCCCGGCGGCGCCGGCCGCCAGCAGCATCGGGTTCGCCGTGCAGCTGGGCGCGTTCGGCCAGGCCGCTGAAGCCAATGCACTGCGCGACAAGGTCCGCGCGGCCGGGTTCAGCGCGTTCGTGGAACAGGTACGCACCGACAAGGGCACGCTCAACCGCGTCCGTGTCGGTCCGGTCGCCAACCGCGCCGACGCCGAAAACCTCAAGGCCCAGGTGGCGTCCAAGGTGGGCGTGGCAGGCATGGTCCGGCCGCATCCCTGATGCCGCACGCGTCCGCGCGCCCTGAGCCTGCACGGCCCCGGTGCCGGGGGCGCGCATGATCGATATCGCCCTGCTGGTGGTGATCGCCCTGTCGGCACTGCTCGGCGTGCTGCGCGGCTTTGTCAGCATCGTCATCAGCCTGGCGTCGTGGGTGCTGGGCGGCTGGGCCGCGCTGGTCTTCGGGCAGGACGTGGCCACCTGGTGGGCAGCGTCGGCCGAACCCGGCACCGGCCATGTGATCGCAGGCTATGTGTCGGTGTTCCTGCTGGTCATGGTGGCGGTGTGGGCCATCGGCCTGGTGATCCGCCAGCTGGTACGGGCCACCAGCCTCAACGGTGCCGACCGCCTGCTGGGCGGGGTACTGGGCGTGGCCCGGGGCGCGGTGATCGGCTGCGTGCTGTTGCTGGCGGCGTCCTACACCCCGATGGCCAATGAACCCAGCTGGCGCGACTCGCAACTGCGGGGCGTGCTCGACCCCGGCGTGGCCTGGTTGCAGGCGCGCATGCCGGGCATGCCCGAGCTGCCGCAACTGCCCGGCGTGGACGCCCTGCAGGGCCTGGCCGGTCTGCCGGCGGCGTTGCCGGAGGTGAATGCGGCGCAACTGCCCGGCGCGGAGTTGGGCAAGCCGGGCCTGACAGGCGATAATGGCGTGCTTGGCGGATTGCTGGCAGGGCGCGGATGGCCGCGACCACTGGATGAAACCCCGCAGCAGGCGGGAGACCCCACCGACGTGGGGGCGCGCAGCGGCAGCCCAGGTTCCTCGCAGCACAACGATCCGGCGCGCGTGCGCCCGGATCAGCCTGTTCCGGCACGGAACGGGTCCCCCGGCCAGGCACGGCCACCTTCACTGTAGATGGGCACAGCCCAGCGGAGATTCGCACCATGTGTGGCATCGTCGGAATCGTCGGCAACCAGAACGTCGCCGGGCAGTTGTATGACGGCCTGACCGTCCTCCAGCATCGTGGCCAGGACGCGGCCGGCATCGCCACCGCCGACGGCACACGGCTGCGCGTGCAGAAGGCCAACGGCCTGGTCCGCGACGTGTTCGACGCCAAGCGGATGTCGACCCTGGAAGGCCGGGTCGGCATCGCCCACGTGCGCTACCCGACCGCCGGTTCGGAAGGCATGGACGAGGCGCAGCCGTTCTACGTGAACTCGCCGTACGGCATCGCGCTGGCCCACAACGGCAACCTGATCAATACCGAAGCCCTGCGCCAGCAGGTGTTCGAACAGGACCGCCGCAACGTCAACACCGATTCGGACAGCGAAGTGCTGTTGAACGTGTTCGCCTACGAACTGGACGCGCAGCGCCAGCTCACCCCGGAAGCGGCGATCCGCGCCGTGGCCGGCGTGCACCGCCGGGTCAAGGGCGGCTATGCGGTGATCAGCGTGGTGCTGGGCCTGGGCCTGGTCGCCTTCCGCGATCCGCATGGCATCCGGCCGCTGGTGCTGGGCAAGCGCGCCCACGCCGAAGGCGATGAATACATCGTGGCCTCCGAATCGGCCGCGCTGGACGTACTGGGCTTCCAGCGCGTGCGCGACGTGCGCCCGGGCGAAGCGCTGGTCATCACCGCGCGTGGCGAGCTGTTCTCCGAAGTCTGCGCCGAGCCGGCCGAGCACAGCCCGTGCATCTTCGAATACGTGTACTTCGCACGTCCCGATTCGATGATCGACAACGTGTCGGTGCACAAGGCGCGCATGCGCATGGGCATCAAGCTGGGCGAGAAGATCCTGCGCCTGCGCCCGGACCACGACATCGACACCATCATCCCGATCCCGGACACCTCGCGCGACGCCGCGCTGGAGATCTCCAACACGCTCGGGGTGAAGTACCGCGAAGGCTTCATCAAGAACCGCTACATCGGCCGCACCTTCATCATGCCGGGGCAGGGCGAGCGCGTGAAATCGGTGCGCCGCAAGCTCAACCCGATCCACCTGGAGTTCCGCAACCGCGTGGTGCTGCTGGTGGATGACTCGATCGTGCGCGGCACCACCAGCCAGCAGATCGTGCAGATGGCGCGCGACGCCGGTGCGCGCAAGGTGTACCTGGCCAGCGCCGCGCCGCCGGTGCGTTACCCCAACATCTACGGCATCGACATGCCGGCCGCCGAAGAACTGGTGGCGCACAACCGCAGCATCGAAGACATCGAAAAGCACCTGGGTTGCGACTGGTTGATCTACCAGGACATCGAAGACATGGAAGCGGCGGTGCGCGAAGGCAACCCGGAGCTGAAGGCCTTCGATTCGTCGTGCTTCAACGGCGTCTACCCGACCGGTATCGAGCCGGGGTACTTCGAGCGCATCCAGCAGTTGCGCTCGGACGATGCCAAGCACAAGCGCCGCGCCTGAGGGTGCATCGATGGCTGAGCAGTTGCCGCTGGAGGCGGCCGGTGACCTGCTGCGTGCCGCGCAGCAGTGCCTGGCCGCAACGGACCCGCTGCATAAAGTCGCGCTGACCCAGGCCTACGCGGTGCAGTTCCGCGCGGGCCAGCTCAAGGCCCGCGCCGATGCCGCACCGCCCGCGCCGATCCGCATGCCGGGCCGGCCGTCCAGGCCGCACCTGGTGCACCCGCGCGACCTGCCCAAGCGCGGGCTGGGCAGTGTGGAGGGGCGCGCGGCGTTCATCCATGCCATCGCCCATATCGAACTCAATGCCATCGACCTGGCCTGGGATGCGGTGTACCGCTTCCGTGGCCTGCCCGGTGCGTTCCATGCCGACTGGGTGAGCGTGGCCGACGACGAGTCGCGCCATTTCATGCTGTTGCACGGGCGGCTGCAGGCGCTGGGGTTCGATTACGGGGATTTCGACGCGCACAACGGCCTGTGGGAAATGTGCGAGAAGACCGCGCACGATGGGCTGTCGCGGATGGCGCTGGTGCCGCGCGTGCTGGAGGCCCGCGGGCTGGATGTCACCCCGGGCATGATCAACAAACTGCGGTCGGCCAATGACCACGCCACCGCCGATGTGCTGGAGATCATCCTGCGCGAGGAAGTGGCGCATGTGGCGGCCGGGTCGCGCTGGTATCACTGGTACTGCAAGCGCGCCGGGGTCGAACCGCGCGAACGCTTCATCGCGCTGTTGAACGAGTACGCCGGCGGCTTCCTCTACGGCCCCTTCAACCTGGAGGCGCGCCTGCTGGCCGGGTTCGACGAAGAAGAACTGGCCAACCTCATCGAGCAGGCCGGCCGCACCAGCGGCCCGGTGCGGTAACCCCACACCGGGTGCGGCCACCCAACATGGTGCAGCCACCCATGGGGTGGCTCTACCGCATCACGCGACACGGTAGAGCCACCCCATGGGTGGCTGGCGCATCACGTTTGGTGGCTGGCGCATCACGTTGGATGGCTGCACGTAAATCACGCGTTTGGCAACACCACGCGTTTGCCGTCCTCGGTCGGCCGGTTGATGTAGAACAGCCCCGGCCCGGGGCGATACGGCAATTCACGGGTGCCTTCATCGGCGGCGTACAACAGCGCGGTATCGCCGAGCGCATCGAAATTCCAATGCGCCGACTGCATCAGGTAGTGCTGCCGCAGCAGCTGTTCCTGTGCCGCATCCAACGCCTGGCCCGACAACAGCCGCGCTGCGATCGGCAGTAGCACGTCGGGCAGGGTGAGCGCGGCCACGTCATCGGCATCGGCCAACCAGCGCACGCCGGCCGCGGCCGCACGCTGCTGCATCAGCCGCAAGGCCACCCACTGGTAGCGCCCGTCGATGTCGCGCTTCAACACCACCGCCGCATGCGCATACAGCACCCACTGCGGCAGCACGCTGGCACTGCCGGCCACCCGCTGCGCCTGCCAGCGGTGCCACACATCCACCCACACCGCGTCATCGCCCAATCCCAGCGCGGCTTGCCAACGCTGGCACGCCGCCAGCGCCTGCCGGTACACCTGGGTGCCCTGTAGCAGGTGCAGCGGCGGCACCTCGGTGTCGGCCAGGCCGTGCCCTGTAACGCGCTGGCCAAGCGGGCGGGTCAACAGCTTGGGCCCCTCGATGCGCTGGTCGTAGCCGCCGCCGATGTTGGCGTGCACGCCGGGCAGGGCGATCTCTTCATGTTGCGGCGCCACCGAGGTCAGCGCGAAGTGGTAACGGTGTTCGTCGCGCGCGGCAATCTGCAGCACCTTGGCGGCGCACCCGGCCGGCAGCGCGACATCGGGCAGTTCGTCGCGCTGCTGCGGGTTGATCGCCACCACCGTATCGAAGAGCCCGACAAAGCGCGCCGGCCGTGCGGGGACGGTCGCCTCGTTGGCCACCTGCCAGCCGGTGCGGTGCACCTGCTCGCGCAACCACGCGCGGCCGTCGGCGCGGTTGAGCCGAGTGAGCGCATCGCGCGCGGACGCCGCGCCACGCGAAAAACCGAACAGGTCGATATGCAGCGTTTCCAGCACCGCCTGCGGATGGTTACGCGCCAGCGCCCGCAGTGCATCGGGCAGCAGTTCGTCCAGCGCCCGCCGCGCCTTGGCGCGCACCCCCGTGCGCCCAATGCCGAAGGCCAGGCCCATCAGGTCGTCATCGGTGCCGGTGCGGGTGCCGGCGCCCTCGATGTAGATCGCCAGCGACACCACCGGGCCGCGCGCCCGCTGCGCGCGGTCGTCGGGATACAACGCATGCAGCCGCGCGATGTTGGTCAGCCCGTTGCTGTAGCTGCTGGTCAGCCGGCTCTGGTACGGCGAGGCGTCATCGGCCACCAGCGGCGCCGGTGGTCGTGCGGTGGGCGTGGTGCTGCCGGGAGGGCGTGACGCGCGCAACAGGTTGTCGGCGTTGTTGCGGGTGCCGTCGAAGAACAGGCCGATCTGCAGCGACAGCGTCGCCGTGGGTGCCGGAGGGGGCTGTCCTGCCATGGCCGTCTGTTCCCAGTGGATGTGACGACGTTAGCGCGAAAACGACACGGACGCGACGTCGCTGAACCGCGCGGTCGGCGGTCACAGTTCGGAAAAGTGATCGACCTTGTCTATTGAATTCACGCGATCAAGTGGAGCCATATGGGCGGGCCCGCTCGCAGGGGCAGCACCGTAACCACGATGTCCACCCCCGTTTTCCACTCAGAGAGAGACGACACGATGTCCAGATCGATGAGCAAGGCCGCAGGTGTCATCACGTTGTGCATGGCGGCGGCAGGCGCTGCCAGCGCCGCCCCGTTGTTCGAACCGGTCACGGTGCTGAGCCGTGCCGGCAGTGCCAACCAGCCCGCCGCGCAGGCGGTGCTGTCGGCCGCGTCCACCGCGGCGGTGCAGGAGGTGCGGATCGATGCCGCAGCGGTCAATGCCGGCCAGCGCCAGCTCGAGTTCGAGCTGCTGGGGACGCCGGTGCAGGCGCTGCAGCAACGCGTCGAGGCCCTGCCGGACGGCGGCAGCGTCTGGTACGGCCAGCTGCAGTCGCGCAGCGCCAAACTGGGCGCGCGGGCGGCTGCCAACGACCCGGCCAACTCGGTGATCCTGGTGCGTAACGGCGACACGGTGACTGGCTCCATCCGCAAGGACGGCCAGCTGTACCGCCTGCGCCCGCTCAGCGATGGCCGCCATGTGCTGGTGGAAGTGGACGAGTCGCGCATGCCGGCCGACCACCCGGCCGACTACAACAGCCTGCCGCAGGTGGCCATGCCGGTCAGCGACCGCGCCGGCATCGCCGCTGCGTCATCGGGAACGCCGGCCACCATCCGGGTGCTGGTGGTGGCCACCAACGGCGCGGTGGCCGCGTACGGCGGCAACATGCAGTCGCTGGTGCAGTTGGCGGTGGCCGAATCCAACCAGGGCTACGTCAACAGCAACGTGGGCATCACCCTGCAGCTGGCCGGTTACGAGACCACCCCCTATGTGGAATCAAGCAGCTTCTCCACCGACCTGTCGCGTTTCCGCAACACCAGCGACGGGGTGATGGACAGCATCCACACCAGCCGCAACACCACCCGCGCCGACGTCGCCGTGCTGGTGATCAACAACGCCAGCTCGTGCGGCCTGGCCTCCGGCATCGGCTCCACCGCCGCCACCGCGTTCGCGGCGGTGCATTGGGACTGCGCTACCGGCTACTACTCCTTCGCTCATGAAATCGGCCACCTGCAGAGTGCGCGCCACGACATCGCCACCGACCCGAGCACCTCGCCGTACGCGTATGGCCACGGCTACCGCTACGAGCCGTCGAGCGGTTCGCGCTGGCGCACGATCATGGCCTATGCGTGCACGGCGGGCTGCCCGCGCCTGAACTTCTGGTCCAACCCGAACATCAATTACAACGGCGTGCCGATGGGCATTGCCAGCAGCGCCGACAACCAGCGCGTGCTGGTCAACACCAAGGCTGCGGTGGCCGCCTTCCGCTGATCTCTGGCCAACGCCCTGCCTGCCACCGCGCGCTGCGGTGGCGGGCAGGGCATCTTGGGTCAGGCGGGATCTGCCGCGTCGGGGCGGCAGCGCCGCAGCGCGGTCTGGCCATCGCCGGCCTCGATCCGACCGGCGGTCTTGTCGCCCCCGGCGGCGGTGCTGTCGGCATCGATGAAGAGCAACAGGTTCACGATCGCACTGGTGGCCGTATACGCGGTGTCGCCGTCGGCCGTGGTCACGCCGCGATACAGCCGCGGGGTTTTGCCACAGACCACCAGCTCGTAGGCCATCGCGCCAACGCCCTCGCCATCGCCGGCCTGCAGCCGCATGCGTTCGCCATAGGGGCCGCTGCCAAAGCGTTCCAGCAGCACCCAGCCCTGCGCGGGAGGCGCCTGTTCGAACGCGAATACGGGCGTGCGTCCCTGCGCATCGGTGATGCCCTGGTAAACATCCTTCTCCGCGGCCACGAACGGCAGGTCGAACGCGGTGTGCGACAGCGCGAACGGCCGCAGTGCGGCCGGTGCGGCGCTGACCGTATCGCGCAGCACGAACTGGTACCGGTGCGGGCCGCTGCCCACCTGCGGCGCGTGCGGGTCGGGGGGGATCTGTTCCACCTGGGGTGACCCAGTGGCTTCGGCGGGGGCGGCGCTGGCTGCCACAGGCGCGCCCAGCGAAAGCAGCGCGGCCAGCAGCAGGGCCGGTGGACGGTCGATCATCCGTGATCCTTTATCGGCTCAGCGCGCCAGCGTGTCCAGGCTCCAGCCCTGCGCGGTCACGCGCAGCACCGACCCTTGTTCATACCAGTCACCCAGGACAATCCGGGTGCACGGGCGATCGCCGACCTGCAGCGCGTGGATCGCCGGGCGGTGGGTGTGGCCGTGGATCATGGTGTCCACGCCGTGGCGTACGTAGGTGGCCTCCACTTCGGCCGGTGCCACGTCGGTGACGGTCTCGAAGCTGGCGCGGTCGTCCTGCTTCATTTCCGACTGTCGCGCCTGGCTGGCGTCGCGCGCTTTCTGCGCGAAGGCGATGCGCGCGGCCAGCGGCTGGGACAGGAACTGCGCCTGGAACACCGGGTCGCGGGTCTGCGCGCGGAATTGCTGGTAGGCCACGTCGTCGGTGCACAGCAGGTCGCCGTGCTGCAGCAGCACCGGGCGACCGTACAGGTCGATCACGCTGGGGTCGGGCAGGATGCGGAAGCCGGCACGGCGCGCGTAGTCGTTGCCGACCAGGAAGTCGCGGTTGCCGCGGATGAAGTACACCGGCACGCCGGCATCGGACACGGCATGCAGCGCGTCGGCCACCGCGTCGGCGGCGGCCGAGGGCGTGTCATCGCCGATCCAGGCTTCGAACAGGTCGCCCAGGATGTACAGCGCGTCGGCCTGCATCGCTTCATCGCGCAGGAACGCCAGGAACAGCTCGGTGATGGCTGGACGACTCGGGTCCAGGTGCAGATCGGAAATGAACAGCGTGGTCATGCGCGCATTGTAAAACGGGTCGGGCGGCTCTGCTGCGGCCTGCACCCCAGGTTACAGCGGCAGCGGCAACCACCGAAGGCTGGCGCCGGCCAGGGCTGTCGCAATTGCCGTGGCGGCCAGCACATCGCTGGGATAGTGCAGGCCCAGCACTACCCGGGACAGTCCCACCGCGGCGGTGAACGGCACCAGCAGCGGTGCCAGCCACGGGTAGTAGGCCAGGGCGACGATGGTGAACGACACCGCGTGCAGGGTGTGCCCGGAAGGGAAACTGAATTCATCCAGCGGCGCGACCCAGGCGCGGATGCGCAGGTCGGCGGCATACGGGCGCGGGCGTCGGGTCCAGCGTTTGAGACCCTTGTACAGCAGCAACGCCATCAGCCCGGTGGCGGCCATGTGCAGCGAGGCCTGCAGCCCTTCAAACCCGTCCAGCAGCACCAGTGCGGCCATCAGCGCATACCAGAACACCCCATCGCCCAGCCGGCTGACCACGGCGAACGCGCGGCGTACCCGGCGGCGCCTGCAGTAGTGGTTGGCGCGGCGGCACCAGCGGGTTTCGTGCCCGCGCAGGGCGTCAAGCGGCGTGGTCGGCATGGGGCCTCCGGGCCGTGGCCAGTTCGGACAACAAGGCATCGAATTCGGCCACCACCTGCTGTGGATGCAGCCGTTTCATGGCGGTGGCCGCGTTGCGGCCCAGCCGGGCCCGCAGCACATCGTCGCCGGCCAGCTGCAGCGCGGCGGCGACGAACTCACTGTCGGTGTTCACCGCCATGCCGTTCTCATCGGTGCGCAGGTACTCGCGTGCCGCGCCGTAATCGAAGGCCACGGTGGCCACGCCGCTGGCCATCGCTTCGAGGGTGACGTTGCCGAAGGTCTCGCTGCGGCTGGGGAACAGGAACAGGTCGCCGCTGGCGAAGTGGCGCGCGAGCGCGTCGCCGCGCTGCACGCCGCAGAAGATGAAGTCGGGATTTTCATGCGCCAGTTTTTCGCGCGAGGGGCCATCGCCCACCCAGATGAAGCGCGCCTTGGGGCGTATCTGCTGCAGGCGCCGGAACGCCTTCACCGCCAGGCCGAGGTTCTTTTCCGGCGCGATGCGGCCCACGTAGATCGCCGCAAAGCCGTTGCCATCGATGCCCCATTCCTCGCGCAGTGCGGGGTCGCGCCGCGGTGGTTCAAACTGGCTGCTGTCCACCGCACGGGCCAGCAGGCGCACGCGGTCGAAGCCCTGTTCGCCCAGGAACTGCTGCAGTTCCTGGGTGGGCACCAGGGTGGCATCGGCCTGGTTGTGGAAGCGCCGCATCCAGCGCAGCGCAGCGGCCTGCAGCCAGGCCACGCCGTAGTCGGGCAGGTACTCGTCGAAGCGGGTGTGGAAGCCGCTGGCGACCGGGATGCCGAGCCGGCGCGCGGTGCGCAGTGCGGACCAGCCCAACGGGCCTTCGGTGGCGATGTAGATCGCATCGGGGCGCTGCAGCTGCCATTGCCGGGCCAGGCGCTTGGGCGCAGGCAGCCCGAAACGCAGGCCGGGGTAGCGCGGCAGCCCGGCGCCGGTCACCAGCAGGGTGCCTTCCTCGGTGTCGGCTTCGGTGGCCTGGCGCGGGCGGACCAGGTCCACCTGGTGGCCAGCCGCGCGCAGTCCCTGTTCCAGCCCCTGCACGGTCAGGGCAACGCCGTTGACTTCGGGGGGGTACGTTTCAGTGACGATGGCATAGCGCATGGCGGGCCTCCGGTATGTGGCCATGCTGGGCGCGCGCGATGTAGCGCCCATGACGCGCGCATGACCGGCCGATGACGCCCCCAGCTTCTGCACGCGCAGTTTGGATCGGCTGGCGTCCCCGATCGGGGCGGTCGCGCGCGTGAGGGCCCCGTAGCAGCCGGTAGGCCCCTGGCGCAAATGTCCCCCGGCCGCGAAGCGGCCTCCTCCTTTATTTTGCCGAGGGGCCTACCGGCTGCTACGGGGCTCGGCTTGCGGTGCGCAGGTGGACGCCACGCCTTTTTGGGCGGTGGGTCGGGCGCTGGGCCCTCATGCCCTTGGAGGCGAAATAAAGGGGGAGGGGGCGGCCGCAGGCCGACGCCGGGGGCGTCGCCGGAAAGGGCATGGGGGCCCAGCGCCCGATCCGCCGCCGGCTGTGTGCCGGGAAAGCATCAAGGCACGTTTCTGCCTGCCCCGCAGATGGGCGAAGAACCAAAAAAAACCACGGCCCCGAAGGGCCGTGGTTGGGTGTTGCGGTATTACCGGGCAGCGATCAGAACTGCTGCTTGTACTGCATGTACACGAAGCGACCGATGTCGAAACCGCCGTAGTACGAGTACACCGAGTTCGGCTTGGTGTACATCACCGGGCCGAGACGGTTGAACACGTTGTTGGCGCCGATCGACACGGTGGCGTTCCACGGCAGCTTGTAGCGCGCCTGCACGTCGTGGAAGGTGACCGAGCCACGCTCGTTGTAGTTGCGTGCGCCCTTGTACCACGGTGCATACACGCCCGGATCGGAACACTCGTCCGGATGGTTCGGCAGGCTCAGGCACTGCTCCTTCACACCGGAGTAGTAACGCGCGCTCCAGCTGACGCCGAAGTTCTCCAGATCCCAGCCCACGGTGGCGTTGGAGCGCACGCGGAAGCCGATGCCGGTGTTGGCGGCGATGCCGTTGATGGTGGTCGGCACGGTCGCCGCGTCGTTGGACGAACGGTAGATGTTCGAGCTGACGTAGGTGGTCGACCAGGAGGTGCTCAGCTTGCCGTAGTCGGTATCCAGACGGTAGCTCAGGTCCATGTCGTAGCCTTCGGTCTCGGCGAAACCGGCATTGCGGTTGCCGAACTTCAGGCCAGTGACGATGCCGGTGACCGGATCACGCGAGAAGCGGGCGCAACGCGACTCGATGTTCTGCTCGTAGCAGTCGATCAGGATCTGATTCGGGCTGTCGGAGACGATCGTGTTGTCGATGCGGATCTTCCACCAGTCCAGCGACACATTGAAGTTGCTGATGAAGGTGGGGCTCCAGACCACGCCCAGCGTCTTGCTGGTCGAGGTTTCCGGCAGCAGGTTGGGATTCGAGCCGGAGGTGAACGGGACCGGCGTGGCCGCGCTCGAACCCGAGGTGGGCTGACGGGTCGAATCAAGCTGACGGAAGGTGGCGACGTTGGCGATGTCCTGCGCGCAACGGGCACGCACGCTGCTGCTGCTCTTGGCCGAGCCATACACGCTGTCGCACGGATCGGTGAAGGTCGCGAAGGTTTCCGAACCGCCACCGAACAGGTCGTTGATGGTCGGGGCACGGAAGCCCTCGGCCCAGGTACCACGCACCAGCAGCTGGTCCAGCGGACGCCACTTGAAGCCGAACTTGCTGTTGAGGGTGTCACCGAAGGTGTTGTAGTCCGAGTAGCGGGTCGCGGCGCTGAAGCTCAGCTCCTTGGCACCCGGCAGGTCGGCCAGCACCGGCACGTTCAACTCCAGGTACGCTTCCTTCACCTTGTACGCGCCACCGGTCGGGCCTGCGGCCAGGTTGGTGGTCGCGCCGGTCTGGGCGAGCGCATCGGGGACGAACTTGCCGTTCTCTTCGCGGTTTTCCAGGCCGAACGCGAAGCCGACATCGCCGGCCGGCAGGGTGAACGCGCTGCCGCTGAGGTTGGCGAACCAGTTCTTGGTCGAGGTCTGACCGGTGGCGTTCTCTTCCGGGAACAGCCAATCCTGCAGCGCCTGGTTGCCGTCCAGACCGTACGGGTTCTGCACGCCGTACGGCACCAGCGGGTTCCACACCATGCAGTTGGCCTTCGGGGCGGCAGCGCTGCCGCACTCGACCTTGCCGGTCGCGGTGTTCAGGTACGACGGCCCCACCGCATCAATGACGCGCTGCTTGTGCAGGTTGCCGGTGGTGTGCTGGGTCAGCTCGTTCTTGCTGTACTGGTAGCCCACTTCCCAATCGAAGTAGCGCTCGCCCAGGTCGAACGAGCCCTCGAAGGAGGCCACGGCACGGTAGGTCTTCAGCTCGCTGGTGCTGGTACGCGGCAGTTCCCAGGTACGACGGTTCCACTGCATCGCGGTCGGGGCAGCGTAGCCGTTCTTGTTGCCGAACGGGTTGAAGTAGCTGTCGATCGACATATTGCCGACGTTGTTGGCCCCCAGCGCGCTGGAGGCCAGCGGGTAGCCGGCGGTGACGCGGGTCGACTCACGCTTGTTGTAACCGAGTTCGGTCTTGAAGCGGACGTTGTCGGTGATGTCGGCCTGGCCGGAGAAGAACACCGAGTCACGCTTGATCGGATAGCTCAGGTGCATCTGATCGTTGGTGTTGCTGGTGTCACCGGTGAACGCGGCCGGGTCGGTCAGGTGGTAGTTGCCCGGCTTGGTCGGATCGGCGCCACGGTTGAGCGAGTAGTCGCAACCGGCAGTCTTGGTGCAGCCCGGGCCGCCCTTCAGGCCGGTGAACTGGCCCCACTGGCTGGTGGTGGTCCAGCCTTCGGTCGGGTGGCGGTCGGTGTTGCTGTACTGGCTGAAGCCGCGGTCACGCGCCCACACGGCCTTTTCTTCCGAATGCTCGGCGGCGAAGGTGGCCGAGAGGCGGTCGTTGGACCAACCGGCAACCACGTCGAAGCGGTCACGCGCGCCGTCGCCTTCGCTGAACTGGCCGTGGTAGACGTTGGCGGTCACGCCGTTGACGTTGCTGCGGGTGATGATATTGACCACGCCGGCCATGGCGTCGGAGCCGTAGATGGCCGAGGCGCCGTCCTTCAGGATCTCGATGCGCTCGATCGCCGACACCGGCAGGACCGACAGGTCCTGGTAGCCGGAGGTGCTGATGCCCAGGCGACGACCGTTGACCAGCACCAGCGTGCGCTGGGTACCCAGGCCGCGCATGTCGACGTAGGTACCGCCGGCATTTTCACCGGCGGTCAGCACGTTGGCACGGCTGATCGTCGGGCTGCCCATGGCGGTGACGTTCTGCAGGATGTCCGAGACCGAGCTGAAGCCCTGGCGCTCGATGTCCATGCGGGTCAGCGCCAGCACCGGCTGGGCGGTTTCCACGTCGACCTGGCGGATGCGCGAACCGGTGATCTCGATGCGGTCAAGGTTGGTTGCTGCCGGCGCGTCCTGTGCCATCGCCGGGGCGGCCATCAGGCCTGCGGTGCCGGCGACCAGGGCATAGCGGATCGCCTGCCCCAGTACGTTGGTGCGTGAATTCATGTGGCTCTCTCTCTCGTTTGGAACTGGATCAAAAAGAGTCGGCGGGCCCAAGTTCCCGCGTCCCCAAAAATCCGACCGTGTGAAGGCCGGTTCCTTGATCATAGTCTCGGTCGTTAATACTTTGTAAATAGTCCGCGAAGAAATTCTCACGGTCTTCTAACGAGCGAGACAAAACTGCAAGAGAAGCAATGACTTGTCGTGGCGGTTCAGGGGGCGCTACGTATCGGTTTGTGTCGAAATGTAGCAATTTGATGCAATGCGGCATGGTTCCCGCGCAAATCCCCCCGCGCCCGGCAGCTGGAGCGGCTGGCAAACGGCCACGACGAAGCCGCCGCCCGCCGGGGTGGGGCGCGGTCAGGGCAAGGGGACATGGTGGGACTACCGCCGCCCGGTACCGCCACGCGGCACAGAAGACGCAGGGAGGGCGGCCCGCGGCGGTGCGCGGGCCGCTGAACTCAGGCCACGAACGGCCGGAACTGCACGCCCAGCCCGGCCATGCCCTCGGTTTCACCGATCAGGTCGGCGCGCAGCAGCGGCCGCGCATCGATGTAGGCCTGCGGCAGGATCAGTGCCAGGCGGCTGTCGTCGGCGGTCAGTTCCAGCGCCGGCATCGGGGTTTCCTCGTGGGCGCGGTTGAGCAGCACCGCCAGCCGCAGCAGCGCGGTCATGCGCCGTGCCGGTTGCAGCAGGCGCTCTGGCAGCGCCTCGAACGCCGACTTGGAGATGTTGCGGCGGTGGCTGCGGACCAGCGCGGCCAGCAGTTGCTGTTCCTGCCGCGAGAAGCCGGCGATGTCCGAGTTCTCCAGCACGTAGCTGCCGTGCACGTGGTAACCGCTGTGGGCGATCATCAGACCCAGCTCGTGCAGGCGCGCGGCCCAGCCGAGCATGCGCGCGTCGTCGGGGTCCAGCGCCCAGCTGTCTTCCACCTGGGCCAGCAGGTTCATCGCGGTGTGCTCGACGCGGTCGGCCTGCACGATGTCGATGCCATAGCGCAGGGTCAGCGCGGCCACCGATTCGTCGCGCAGGTCGTTTTCGCTGGCGCGGCCCAGGATGTCGTACAGGATGCCTTCGCGCATGGCCGCCTTGCTGACCAGCAGCTTCTGCAGGCCCAGCGCCTGGAAGGCCGCCTCCAGCACCAGGATGCCGCCGGCGATGATCGGGCGGCGGTCGGCCGACAGCCCGGGCAGGTTGATGTCTTCGATGCGCTTGGCCTTGAGCAGCTCATCGCGCAGCTGCGGCAGGGCTTCGGCGGTGATCGCGCCCTTGCTCAGCTTCATGGTGGCGCAGATCTCGCTGATCGCCTTGTGCGTGCCCGACGAGCCCAGCGCTTCGTGCCAGCCCAGCGCCCGGTACTTGTTGGCGAACTGCTGGAACTCCGCGCCGATCTCGGTCAGCGCATCCTTCCAGCGCTTGCGGCTGAGCTTGCCGCCCGGGAAGAACCGGCGCGTGCTGGCGATGCAGCCGGCCTGCAGGCTTTCGCGTTCCAGGGTCTGCATGCCCTGGCCGATGATGAATTCGGTGGAGCCGCCGCCGATGTCGATCACCAGCCGGCGCTGGTCCGGCTTGGGCGGCTGCGCGTGGGCCACGCCCAGGTAGATCAGGCGGGCCTCTTCGCGGCCGCTGACCACTTCGATGGCATGCCCGAGCGCGGTCTCGGCCGGCATCAGGAAGGCCTGCGGCGAGCGCAGCTGGCGCACGGTGTTGGTCGCCAGCGCGCGCACCCGGACCGAGGGAATGGCGCGGATGCGCTGGCCGAACCGCGCCAGGCATTCCAGCGCGCGCTGGCGCGCCTCGGCGGACAGGCCGCCCTTGCCATCCAGGCCATCGGCCATGCGCACGGTCTCGCGCAGGCGGTCGACCACCCGCAGCTGCCCGAGCGTGTAGCGCGCGATGACCATGTGGAAACTGTTGGAACCCAGGTCGATGGCGGCGAGCAGGTCGCCATCCTGCAGGGCGGGCGGAGTCGTGGAGGTATGCGGCATTTGCGAATGTTAGCCGAAGGGTGGGTCGCGAAGTCACCGCGCGCCCTTCACATGGGCAGGCTGCGACGACCGGTCGCATCGAAGGGGGCAGGCGGCTGCCCGGCCGGTAGGTGCCGACCGTTGGTCGGCACGCAAGAACGTACCGACTCGGGCTATCAACGCGTACCGACCAACGGTCGGTACCTACAGGCCCTGCATCAACGCCATCTGCGCCGCGTGCGGCGGCTCGTCGTGGTCCGGGGTGCACTTCCGGTAGCTGCCGTCGGCCTGCAGCTGCCAGGCGTTGAGGTTGTCGTCCAGGTAGTTCTGCAGCACGTCACGGTAGACCTTGCGCGCCAGCTCCGGGTCCAGGATCGGGAAGCAGGTTTCCACCCGGCGCAGCAGGTTGCGCTCCAGCCAGTCGGCACTGGCGCAGTAGAGCTCGGCGGCGCCATCGTTGCCGAACCAGTAGACACGGCTGTGCTCCAGGAACCGGCCGACGATCGAACGCACCCGGATGTTGTCCGACACCCCGGGCACGCCCGGGCGCAGGGTGCAGGCGCCCCGCACGATCAGGTCGATCTGCACGCCGGCCTGGGAGGCGGCATACAACGCGCGGATCACCTGCGGCTCGTTGAGGGCGTTCATCTTGGCGATGATCCGGCCCGGGCGACCACTGGTGGCCAGGCGGGTCTCGCGTTCAATACGCTGCAACAGGCCGGGGTGCAGGGTGAACGGCGATTGCAGCAGGCGCTTGAGCTTGGTTCGCGGCGCCAGGCCGGACAGCTGCTGGAAGAGCAGGTGCACGTCGTTGCCGATGTCCGGGTCGGCGGTGATCAGGCTCAGGTCGGTATACGCGCGTGCGGTACCGCTGTGGTAATTGCCGGTGCCCAGGTGCACATAACGGCGCAGCTTGCGGCCCTCGCGGCGCACGATCAGCAGCATCTTGGCGTGGGTCTTGTAGCCCACCACGCCGTACACCACCTGCACGCCGGCTTCCTGCAGGCGGTCGGCCAGGCCGAGGTTGGCCTCTTCGTCGAAGCGCGCCCGCAGTTCCACCACCACGGTGACGTCCTTGCCATTGCGCGCGGCCTGGATCAACGCATCGACAATCTGCGAATCCTTGCCGGTGCGGTACAGCGTCTGCTTGATCGCCAGCGCGTTGGGATCCACCGCGGCCTGCTTGATCAGGTCCAGCACCGGGGTGAACGCATCGAACGGATGGTGCAGCAGCACGTCCTTGCGCGCCACCACGTCGAAGATGCCGTCGCCGTCGCGCAGCACGCGCGGGCTGAGGGTGGGGTACTTCAGTTCCGGGCGGGCCAGCAGGTCGTACAGCTGGATCACGCGGTTGAGGTTGACCGGCCCGTCGATGCGGTACACCGCGTTTTCGGTCAGGCCGAAATTCTGCAGCAGCGTGCGCACGATGTCGCGCGGGCAGTCCTGCGCGATCTCCAGGCGCACCGCCGGCCGGTAGCCGCGGTCGACCAGCTCGTCGCGCAGCGCCAGCGCCAGGTTTTCCACTTCTTCCTCGTCCACCACCAGTTCGGAATTGCGGGTCACGCGGAACTGGTAGGCGCCCTGGACTTCCATGCCCGGGAACAGTTCGTCGACGAACGTGGACAGCACCGAGGACAGGAACACATAGGTCTGCGGGCCGCCGAGTTTTTCCGGCAGCTGGATGATGCGCGGCAGCGAGCGTGGCGCGCGCACGATGGCCAGGTGGCCGGCGCGGCCGAACGCATCGGTGCCCTTGAGCACCACCACGATGTTCAGCGACTTGTTGAGGATCTTCGGGAACGGGTGCGACGGATCCAGCCCCAGCGGCGACAGCACCGGCATGATCTCGTTGCGGAAATAGGCGCGCAGCCAACGCTTCTGGCGGTGGTTCCAGGAGTGCCGGCCAAGCACGTCGATGCCGGCGTCGTGCAGTGCCGGGCGCAGGGTTTCATTCCAGCAGCGGTACTGCTGGTCCACCAGCTGTGCGGCGCGATCGTGGATCGCGTTGAGAATCGCCTGCGGGGTCATGCCATCCGGGGCCGGCGGCAGCCCGAACTCCTGCGCATGGCGGACCGCGGCGGCGCGGATCTCGAAGAACTCGTCCAGGTTGGTGCAGGAAATGCACATGAAGCGCAGCCGCTCCAGCAGCGGCACCTGCGTGTCCATCGCCTGGGCCAGCACGCGGAAGTTGAAATCCAGCTGCGACAGCTCGCGGTTGATGTACAGCGCCGGGTCACGCAGTGGATCGTTGTCCACAGGCACGGCGATGGGAACGAGAGTGCTCATGCGGAAAGGTCTTCGGAAGAGGAAAGGGAGGCCGCGTCGGCGCGCTCGCGGACGTGGTCGGCATCGAAGTGGCACGCAAACACGCTGCCCTTGCCGACCTCGCTCTGGATCTCCAGGCGTGCATGGTGCAGGCCCAGGATGTGCTTGACGATCGACAGGCCCAGGCCGGTGCCACCGCTTTCGCGCGAACGGCTGCTGGACACCCGGTAGAACCGTTCGGTCAGGCGCGGCAGGTGGGTGGCGGGAATGCCGTAACCGGTGTCGCGCACGCTGAGCACCACGCCCTGGCCCTCGCGCGCCAGCTCTACTTCGACCCGGCCACCGGCCGGGGTGTAGCGCACCGCGTTGGTGACCAGGTTGGAGAAGGCGCTGTGCAGTTCCTTGTTGGAGCCCTGCAGATCGACCCCGGCACTGTCGATCACGCTGATCTGGTGGCGGCCCTGGCTGTGCGCCTCGGCCTCACGGCGCAGCGTGGCCAGCATCGGCGCCATCGCCACGGTCTCTTCTTCGGTGTGTTCCTGCGATTCCAGCCGCGACAGGGTGAGCAGGTCTTCGACCAGCTGGGCCATGCGCTGGGACTGCTTGCGCATCTCTTCCAGCATCGGGCCGGTGCCGGGGAAGTCCTCCGGCTCCATCATGTCCAGGTAGCCGTGCACCACTGTGAGCGGCGTGCGCAGTTCATGGGACACATTGGCCACGAAGTCGCGGCGCACCTGTTCCAGCCGCAGCAGCTTGCTCACATCGCGTGCGATCAGCAGCCAGTAGTCCGGCGAGTAGGGAATCAGGCGCAGGTTGAGCCGGATCGCCGGGTCGACCGGGGAGGGCACGTCCAGGATCGGTTCGGCATTGCGCCCGCCGGCGAGCCAGTGGGCCAGCGGCATCGGTTGCAGGCGCTCGACCAGAGCCTCGCCCAGGTCACCGGGATGGTGCAGGCCCAGCAGCGAGGTGGCCGCTTCGTTGAACCACTGCACGCGCTGGCTGTTGCGGTCCACCACCACCACCGCGTCGGGCAGGGCGGCGGCGGCGGCGCGGTAGCTGCGCAGCATGTCCAGCAGGCGCCGCTTGCGCGTGCGCATTTCCAGCTGGTTGCGGTACAGCAGGCGGTCCAGTTCGTTCCACACGCCGTTGCCGCCGCCCATGTCCCAGCGCTGCCGGGCGGTCAGCCGGCGCAGCACCCGGCGCAGCCGCCAGTAATGCCAGGCCAACGCGCCGATGGAGGCCAGCGCGATGCACATCCACACATGGCCGGTGAGCAGCCCCAGCACGCCGGCGGCGAGCAGCAGCAGGGCGAGGGTGGCCAGTGTCTTCAACCAGGCAGAACGGATGTGGCGCGGCATTGCGGTCTCGCGGAAAGTGCGGTCCCCGGTGTGATCCGGGGAGAGCGGGGCGCTGCCCCGCTACCAAACGTGGAGCGGGACTCTACCCCGCTGCGTAGGGCGGGACTCTACCCCGCTGCGTAGAGCGGGGCTCTGCCCCGCTGCTGCAGCTGCTGCAGCTGCCTGAGCCTAGCAGAAGCAGCGCCGTGATCAGGTCGAGGTGGAGAAGCGATACCCGGCGCCGCGCACGGTCTGCACCATGTTTTCCGCCGCGAACGGTTCCAGCGTCTTGCGCAGCCGGCGGATGTGCACGTCGATGGTGCGTTCCTCCACGTAAACGCTGCCGCCCCACACATGGTCCAGCAACTGGGCGCGGGTATAGACGCGCTCGGGGTGGGTCATGAAGAAGTGCAGCAGGCGGTATTCGGTGGGGCCGATCGGCACCGGCTGGTCGCCAGCGAACACGCGGTGGGCGGCGCCGTCGATGCGGATCGAACCGACCGCCACGCTGCCATCCTCGTCATCGTCGCGGGCGCGGCGCATCACCGCGCGGATCCGGGCCAGCAGTTCGCGGGCCGAGAAGGGCTTGACCACGTAGTCGTCGACACCGGCTTCCAGGCCGCCGACGCGATCGTTCTCTTCGCCTCGCGCGGTCAGCATGATGATCGGCACCTCGCGGGTGAGGGCCTCCTTGCGCCAGCGCCGGGCCAGGTCCAGCCCGCTGGTGCCCGGAAGCATCCAGTCCAGCAGGATCAGGTCGGGGACGCGATCGGCGATCGCCGTCTGCGCTTCGCGCGCATCGCCGGCATGGATGGGGTCGTAGTCGCCCTTGCGGAGGGCGAAGGCGACCATTTCGCGGATCGCGGGTTCGTCATCGACGATCAGAATGCGTTTCTGCACGTGCGCACCGTATTGCTTATCAGACCGGGATTGAGCCCAGTAGACTACGGTTTCATGACATGTTTGTGACGACCGGGGCGGCGATCGATGCCGATTGCCATGCGCTGGTCATCTGCCGGCAGCGCGGTCGCCGGCTCAACGCCGTTCCAGCTCCGGGTCGCTGATGCCCTGGCGGCGCATTTCGAGCACGGTCGGGGTGATGGTCTCGATGCGCGCATCCACCCGCGCGCGGCCGACATAGTCCAGCCCGGGCTGCTTCTTCAGGGCCTGCAGCTGGATCAGCGCCTGCTCCGGCCGGCCGTTCAGGTAGGCCGCCTCGGCGTACGCCTCGCTGGCCCGTACGGTGTCGCCGGCCAGTTCGCTGGCCCGGGCATAACGCAGCTGGAACACCGGATCATTGCCGCTTTGCGACAGCAGCGGGCGCAGCATCGCCTGCGCGCGCTGGCCGGCCTCGCGGCCGCCCTGCTCGTTGAGGATTTCGGCGTAGGTCAGGGCCACCGGGCGGCTGCCGGGGTGCTGGCGCAGCAGCGTCTCGAAGCGGGCGTTGGCCTGGGCGGCCTGGCCGGCGCGCGACTCGGCCTGGCCCAGCGCCACCGCGACCCACAGGTTGTCGGGATGGTCGCCCAGCAGCGCGACAAGGTCGGTACGGGCCTGCGCGGCCCCGCTGTTGCGCAGCCGTGCCAGGGCCAGGCCGTAGCGCTGCGCCGGGCTCAAGCCGTCCTTCTGCGCGCGCTGCAGGTTTTCGTACTCGCGCACCACGTCGCCCGGCGTATCGGCGCTGAGCACCCGCAGGCGTTCGCGCGCCCATTCGAACTGGCCGCTGGCGCCCCGGCTGAGGGCATTCACCGACAGCTGCATCGAGGCCGGCAGCAGCGGGTTGCCGCGTCGCACGATCGGGTCGGACAGGGCCGGGTCGGCGGGGTTCACCCGTTCCTGGCGGACCCCACCGGGAACCTCGGTGGTCAGCAGCACGGTGTCCTTCTTCATCTGCTCGGCGCGGGACTTGGCCTCGCTGATGCGGGTGGTGTTGACCGGGTGGGTCTGCAGGAAGTCGGGCACCGAGTAGCCGCCGGCGTTGCCGCGCATCGAGGCGGACATGCGTTCGAAGAAGCCGGCCATCGCATCCACGTCGTAGCCGCTGCGGGCCAGCGTGCGGATGCCCAGACGGTCGGCTTCGGATTCGTTGCTGCGGGTGTAGTTGATCTGGCGCTGCTGCATCAGGCCCATGCCCGAGGTGATCGCGGCCATGGTCGCATCGCCGGAGGAGCTGCCGCCGGCCTGCTGCGCGGCGACCACCGCCGCCAGCATGCCCAGCAGGATCGGGATCTGGTCGCGCTGGGCGCGCTCCACCCCGCGCAGCACGTGCTGCTGGGTGACATGGGCGATTTCGTGGGACAGCACTGCGGCCACCTCATCCTCGCGTTCGGCGGTCAGCACCAGGCCCGCGTTGACCCCCACATAACCGCCCAGCGTGGCGAAGGCGTTGATCTGCCGGTCCTTGAGCATGAAGAACGTGTAGGACTGGCGCGGCTGGGCACTGTTGGAGCCCAGCCGGGTGCCGATGTTCTGCAGCCAGTCGTCCACCAGCGGGTCGTCCAGCAGGAAGCCGTAGTTGCGCAGCTCGCGCAGCATCATCCCGCCGTACTCGGCCTGGCGCGCCGGGGTCAGCAGTTCCCCGGCCGACGACCCGATGTCCGGCAGCTTGGAGTCCTGGGCCGAGGCCAACGGCGTGGCCAGGGCGAGGGTGAGCGCGGCGGAGAGCAGCAGAGGGCGCAAGTGAAGCTCCAGGACGGGCAGGGCGGGGAACCAGGGCGGCAGCGTGACAGGCCCCATGCCAATCTGCGGTTAATCCACAGTGTTGCGGTCATGACATGGAAAAACCAGCGGCCAGCTACCATATACAGACACTCGTTTGTCCGTGGAGTTTCCCGTGAGCCAAGATGTTGCGTCCAACCCGGGTGGGGCCCCCGCCATCACCATCTATTCCACCGCCGTCTGCCCCTACTGCGTGGCCGCCAAGAACTTCCTGAAGAGCAAGGGGCGCGACTGGACCGAAGTGCGGATCGACCTGGACCCGGTCGAGCGCGACAAGATGATGGCCAAGACCCGCCGCACCAGCGTGCCGCAGATCTTCGTCGGCGACGTCCACGTGGGCGGCTATGACGACATGATGGCGCTGCACCGGGCCGGCAAGCTGGAACCGCTGCTGGCCGGCGAGGGCCAGGCGTGAGCGCGGCCGACGACGGCAGCAAGGACCGCATCGCCGAGTTCACCGAATTCCGCCAGCGCATGAACCAGCGCATCCTGGGCGAGCCCAACCAGGTGGTCCGCCGCTTCTTCGCGCTGGACACCCAGACCTACCAGGCCGGCGCGCTGGATGTGAAGACCAAGGAGCTGCTGGGCCTGGTCGCCTCGATGGTGCTGCGCTGCGATGACTGCATCAGCTACCACGTGGCCCAGTGCAAGGACGCCGGGGTGACCCGCGAGGAGTTCTTCGAGACGTTCTCGGTGGGCCTGGTGGTCGGCGGCTCCATCGTGATTCCGCACCTGCGCCGCGCGGTCGATTTCCTGGACCAGCTCGAAGGCGGCGCCGCCGCACCGGCTGTTCACGAACATTGAGGTTGGGGCGGCCGCGGCGCTGCCCTCCCTGATGACGCCGGCGACGCGCCGGCGGGTTTCTGTTCATGTTCGGCATTGGGTGCCCACCGACCAACGGTCGGTGGCTACCGGTGGGGCGCTGGCTGCCGGTGTGTGGGGCTGTCTGGTTGCCGGCCAGCGGCCGGCACTACCAATGGCGGATTTGGGTCCGTTGGGCGGGTCAGGCATAATTGCCGATGAAACTTCCCTTGCGCCCGTGCTCCGCGTAGCTGACGGACGGCGCTCCCCCTCGGTTCGGAATACACATCAATGACGCAGAAAATCACGGTCATCCGCGGTGACGGCATCGGCCCGGAGATCATGGACGCTACCCTGTTCGTGCTCGGCAAGCTGGACACCGGCTTTGAATACGAAGACGCCGACGCCGGCTTGGTCGCGCTGGAAAAGCACGGCGACCTGATGCCCGCTTCCACGCTGGAATCGATCGCACGCAACAAGATCGCCCTGAAGAGCCCGCTGACCACCCCGGTCGGTGGCGGCTTCACCTCGATCAACGTCAGCCTGCGCCGTCACTTCGACCTGTACGCCAACGTGCGTCCGGCCGTGTCGTTCCCGAACACCAAGTCGCGCTTCGGCGACGGCGTGGACCTGATCACCGTGCGTGAGAACACCGAAGGCGCCTACCTGGCTGAAGGCCAGGAAGTGTCGGCCGACGGCGAGACCGCGTTCTCCGGTACCCGCATCACCCGCAAGGGCTCCGAGCGCATCGTGCGCTACGCCTTCGAGCTGGCCCGCAGCACCGGCCGCAAGAAGGTCACCGCCGTGCACAAGGCCAACATCATCAAGTCGACCTCGGGCCTGTTCCTGGCCGTGGCGCGCGAAGTGGCGGCCAAGTACCCGGACATCGAGTTCCAGGAAATGATCGTCGACAACTGCTGCATGCAGCTGGTGATGCGTCCGGAACAGTTCGACATCATCGTGACCACCAACCTGTTCGGCGACATCATCTCCGACCTGTGCGCTGGTCTGGTGGGCGGCCTGGGCCTGGCCCCGGGTGCCAACATCGGTGAGAACGCGGCCATCTTCGAAGCCGTGCACGGCACCGCGCCGGACATCGCCGGCCAGGGCAAGGCCAATCCGTGCGCGCTGCTGCTGGCGGCCGCGCAGATGCTGGACCACGTCGGCCAGACCGACAACGCCGAGCGGCTGCGCAAGGCCATCGTCGCCACCCTGGAAGCCAAGGATTCGCTGACCGGCGACCTCGGCGGCACCGGCAACACCATGGGCTTCGCCCAGGCCATCGCCAGCCGCCTGTAAGCGGTCGGTCGACATCGGCAGAGTCCACAACGGGGCGCCTTCGGGCGCCCCGTTGCGTTGGGGGCCTGGGACGTTATCTGTGCGAATTGGGCACAGATTCTGTGCGGTCAGAGGGCTGGTTAGTGCGAGATCCGCGCAGCATCCTGTGCCCACTTTCCACGCGCAGGAACACCACGATGAACCTCACCGCCTTCGGCCTTGCCAGCCTGGCCGGCATGGCTGCCACCGCCCCGGTGGCAGCCGCCGAACCGACCCATCCCACCATCCGCCACCTGGCCGGTGCCCCGGCGATCGCCGCGCTGGACGCCGCCAAGACCGCCGTGCTGGTGATCGATGTCCAGAACGAGTACTTCGATGCCCATGCCGCGGCAGGCTTTGCCGGGGGCCGCATGGTCATTCCCGACGGCGTGGCCGCACTGCGCCAGACCCGCCGCGTGGTCGACTTCGCCGATACCCACGGCATCCGCGTCATCCACGTGCAGCATGTGCTGCCGGCGGGCGCGCCGCTGTTCGCGCAAGGCAGCGTCAACGTCGCCTTCCATCGCGACATGCAGCCGCGCAGTGGCGAAACCGTCATTGAGAAGGACAACGTCAGCGTCTTCGCCGGTGGCTCGGCCGCAGTGCTGGACAAGGCGCTCAAGGACGCCGGCATCGACACGTTGATCATCACCGGGCTGCAGACCCATGCCTGCGTCGTCGGTGCCGCCCGCGATGCGGCGGCCGCGCCGCGCGGCTATCGCGTCCTCGTGGCGTCCGACGCCAGTGCCAGCCGCGACCTGGACCTGGCCGACGGCAAGCGCATCGGCCACCGCGCGCTGCACGAGGCGTCGCTGGCGCAGATCCAGGATGCGTTCGGCGATGTCATGGCCACCGACGCGATCCTGGCCCTGCCGGTGCGCGAGGCCGGCAACGGCGCTTGATAAGCTGGCGGGGCCCGCAACCGCGGGTCCTGCCACCCACCTGGAGCTGCCTGTCGATGGACCACTTCGCCGCCCTGCGCGCGCTGCGCGCCATCGTCGAGGCCGGCAGCTTCAGTGCGGCCGCCGAGCGGCAGGGGACCACCCACTCGTCCATGTCGCGGCAACTGCGGCAGCTGGAAGAGCATCTGCAGGTCCGGTTGCTCGATCGCACCACCCGGCGGCTGTCGCTGACCGAGGCCGGGCGTGACTATTACCGCGATGCCGTGGCCTTGCTGGAGCGGCTGGAACTGGCCGACGACCGCGCCCGCGCCGTGCAGGCAGCGCCGAGCGGCCGGGTGCGGATCAGCGTGCCGCAGGTCGTTGCAAGCCAGGAGCTGGCGCACTGGTTGCCCGGTTTCCTGGCCCGCTATCCGCAGGTGTCGCTGGACCTGTGCGCCGACGACCAGCTGGTCGACGTGGTCGGTGGCGGTTTTGACATGGCCCTGCGCATTGCCGCCACCTTGCCCGACAGCCAACTGGTGGCGCGCGAGCTGGCCTGCTGCCCGCGCATCCTGGTGGCCGCACCGGCCTACCTGGCCCGGCATGGTTTGCCGCGCCAGGTGGCCGACCTGCACGCCCATACGCTGCTGGCGTTCCAGCCCGGCGCCGCCAGCACCCCGTGGCACCTGCACGGGCCGCGGGGTGCACAGGCCAGCGTGGACGCCGGCCAGCGCCTGCGCGTGGATGCCACGCCCGCCCTGTACGCCGCCGTGCAGGCGGGCATGGGCATCAGCCTGTTCACCGCGTTGACCGTGCAGGACGACCTGCGCGCCGGTCGCCTGATCCGCGTGCTGCCGGGATGGCATGCCGGTGAGCGGCGCTACTTCGCGCTGTACCCGCACGCACGTTCGCTGGCACCGAAGGTGCGCGCGCTGGTGGACTACCTGGCCGCGCATTACGCTGGGCTGGTCAGCGCGGCCGTCTAGCGGTCGCCCAGCAACGGGACGCGTGAATGGATTCGGTGTATCTGGTGGTCGCGCTGGGCGCGATCGTGGCGGGGTTCGTGCAGGGCCTGTCGGGCTTTGCGTTCGGCATGGTGGCGATGTCGTTCTGGGCGTGGACCCTGGACCCGCGGCTGGCGGCCACGTTGTCGGTGTTCGGTGCGCTGGTGGGTCAGTTGCTGGCGGTGTTCACCGTACGCCGTGGCTTCAACCTGCGGCTGCTGCTGCCGTTCGTGCTGGGCGGATTGGCAGGCATCCCACTTGGCGTGGCGGTGTTGCCGCACCTGGACATGGCGTGGTTCAAGGCGCTGCTGGGTGGGTTTCTTGCGCTGTGGTGCCCGGTGATGCTGATGGCGCGTTCCCTGCCGCCGATCACCGTCGGTGGTCGCCTGGGCGACACGGTGGCCGGCATGGCCGGTGGTGTGCTCAGCGGCATCGGTGGCTTCGCCGGGCCGGTGCCAACGCTCTGGGCCACGCTGCGCGGCTTCGGCAAGGACGAGCAGCGAGCGGTCATCCAGAACTTCAACCTGTCCATGCTGCTGGTCACCATGGGCGTGTACCTGGGCAGTGGCGTGGTCACCCGCCAGATGCTGCCGTACTTCGCCATCGTCGCGCCGGCCATGCTGGTGCCGACGCTGCTCGGTGCCCGTCTCTACATCGGCATCAGCGAAGCGCGCTTCCGCCAGATCGTGCTGGGCCTGCTGACCGCCTCGGGCGTGGCGCTGCTGGCCTCGGCAGTGCCCACGCTGCTGGCCCGCCAGGCCGGCGCATGAAAAGGGCGCCCGAAGGCGCCCTTGGGTGTTTCCCTGGTGGTGATTCAGCGCTGCTGGATCTTCGACAGCAGGCGCAGGAATTCCACGTACAGCCACACCAGCGTCACCATCAGGCCGAACGCGCCGTACCACTCCATGTACTTCGGTGCGCGTGCTTCGGCACCGGTTTCGATGAAGTCGAAATCCAGCACCAGGTTCAGCGCGGCCACCACCACCACGAACAGGCTGAAGGCGATACCGACCCAGCCGCCTTCATGGATCATCGGGATGTTGATGTTGAAGAAGCCCAGCACGAACGAGGCCAGGTACAGCAGCGCGATGCCGCCGGTCGCGGCGACCACGCCGAGCTTGAAGTTCTCGGTGACCTTGATCAGCCCGCTGCGGTAAGCGGCCAGCATCACAAACAGCGTGCCGAAGGTGAGCATCACCGCCTGCATCACGATGCCCGGGAACTTGGCGTTGAACAGGGCCGAGATGGACCCCAGGAACAGGCCTTCCACCAGCGCGTACATCGGCGCGGTCACCGGCGACCATTCCTTTTTGAACACCGTCACCAGCGCCAGCACCAGGCCGCCGATCGCACCGCCCATCGCGTACAGCATGGCGCTGGAGGTGGGCAGGCCGGAGGCGTCGATGGCCTGGCTCCACGCGTACGCCGCGGTCAGCACGGTCAGCAGCAACAGCACGCCGGTCTTGTTGACGGTGCCATTGATGGTCATCACCTGATCGGGCGAAGTCACCACCGAGCCGCTGGCCAGGTCGAGGAACGTCGATTCGGAAAGTGCGGGGTTGCCGCTGCGCATTGCCAATCTCCTTGAAGGGTAGGGTGCCGACCATCCGGCCGCTGTGCCGAGAATAGCCGATACGCTGTTGCCGGATCGGGGCATGCACGACAACGTGAAAAAAGCGTTGACAGATGCCGCGCACATTCCCACAATAGCCGACTCTTTCGGGGGGAACCTCGAGGGATCAAACCGCCGGGGTATAGCGCAGTCTGGTAGCGCGCCTGCTTTGGGAGCAGGATGTCGGGGGTTCGAATCCCTCTACCCCGACCAAGCCTGCTCAAAACAGGATTGAAATGCGATAATCCAGCCAGGGCGCCCGTAGCTCAACTGGATAGAGCACCGGCCTTCTAAGCCGGCGGTTACAGGTTCGATTCCTGTCGGGCGCACCATCAGGTGCATGCGTCAGGAAGCAAAGGTTTCAGTGGTGGCTGTAGCTCAGTTGGTTAGAGTTCCGGATTGTGATTCCGGAGGTCGGGGGTTCGAGTCCCCTCAGCCACCCCACTGATTTGAAACTGGTTCGCCGAAAGTGAATCAGGGTTGCAAAAGACGACACACGCGTTACAATGTGCGTCTGAGTTTTCAGGGCTGTTAGCTCAGTTGGTAGAGCAGTTGACTCTTAATCAATAGGTCCAAGGTTCGAATCCTTGACAGCCCACCAAGACAGAAGCCATCTGGTTATCCAGGTGGCTTTTTTCTTGCCTGCGGTTCTGTGGGCGTTGGTAGTGCCGAGCCACGCTCGGCAACCACGTAGAGCCGAGCGGGATCGAAGCTCTGCCAGCCGGGCAGAGCCCGGCTCTACCGCGGAGCGGTGTTTCTCGCCCGTTTAGAAAAAGTGCTTGCATCCCCGGCGGGAAATCCAGCATAATTCGCCTCCCGATTTTCGGGCTGTTAGCTCAGTTGGTAGAGCAGTTGACTCTTAATCAATAGGTCCAAGGTTCGAATCCTTGACAGCCCACCAAGACGAAAGCCACCTGGTCATCCAGGTGGCTTTTTTCTTGCCCGGCGTTCGCGTGCGACGCAACCCGGTAGTGCCGAGCCACGCTCGGCAACGGTCCAACGCGCCAGGATCTCCATCGCGCACGGAGTTGCCATGACTTCCCGCCGCCCGCCGCGCCGAACACGTCAAGGCGTTTTCCCAACCTGCAACGCCGCGCACGGTCTGTGCCTGGCAACCGCGTTTCACTCGACGTACCGCGCCAATGGCGCCTGTTCGAGGGCAGCAACGATGACTCTTCCCACTATCGCCGGACTCATGCTGGCCGCCTTTGCCGGTACCGCGCTGGCGGCCGACGCGCCGCCGCAGGCCGCGCCGCCGTCGGTGCAGGCGCAGTACGCCACCACGGTGGTTCGCCATGACATGGCGCCGGGCACGTTCGTGCCTGCCATCCCGCTCGCAGACGTGCCCGCCCATCCTTACGCGCAGACCGTGCTGCGTACCGACCTGGCCGACGGTGACTTCCAGCCCGCCCAGGCCGTGCCAACCGACTGATTCGGCCGCCGCTGCCGCCAGTCACTGCACATCGCGTGGATCGGTCCGGTGGAACACTATCGGCATGGATACCCCGTCACCTTCGTCGCGCACGCGCTGGCTCGGCTCGCGGCAGCAATGGTTCGAGCGCCTGGCGCTGTGGGGCGGGGCAGTGGCGGTGGCGCTGGCCGCCATCCTGTTCGCCAAGGCCAGCGACGCGGCATTCGCGCTGTTCCGGCGCATCTACGATGCCTCGCCGTGGTGGCCGCTGCTGCTCACCCCGGCCGTGTTCGCCCTGTTGGCCTGGCTCACCCACGGTGCGCTCAAGCCCACCCGCGGCAGCGGCATTCCGCAGGTGATCGCCGCGTTGGACAAACCCGATGCCGACTTCCGCCAGCGCAACCTGTCGTTGCCGGTGTCCGCGGGCAAGCTGGGGCTCACGGTGCTGGCCTTGCTGGGCGGGGCGTCGGTCGGGCGCGAAGGCCCCACCGTGCATGTCGGGGCCAGCCTGATGTACGTGATCGGGCGTGCGCTGGGCTTCCGCGACCCGCGCCACGCCGGCCACTTCCTGCTGGCCGGTGGTGCGGCGGGTATCGCGGCGGCGTTCAACACCCCGCTGGCCGGCGTGGTGTTCGCCATCGAGGAGCTGTCCGGGCGGCTGGAGCATCGCTTCTCGGGCGCGCTGCTGACCGCGGTGATCGTCGGCGGCGTGGTTTCGCTGGGGCTGCTGGGCAACTACACCTATTTCGGCCGGGTGGATGTGGCACTGCCGCTCGGCATGGGCTGGCTGGCGGTGCTGTTGTGCGGGGTGGTCGGTGGTCTGGCCGGGGGGCTCTTCAGCCGCGTGGTGCTGGCCGCGATGGACGGACGCCCGCGCTGGCTGGGGCGGGCGCGGTCGGCGCGACCGGTGCTGTTCGCCGCCGCCTGCGGGCTGCTGCTGGCACTGCTTGGGCTGGTGTTCGGCGCGGGCGCGTTCGGCACCGGGTACGAGCAGGCCCGCGGCCTGGTGCAGGGGCAGGCGCTGGTCGGACACGAATTCGGCCTGATGAAGCTTGCCGCCAACCTGGTGTCCTACATCGCCGGCATCCCGGGCGGGCTGTTCTCGCCCGCGCTGGCCGTCGGCGCCGGCATCGGCCACAACCTGGCCGCGCTGCTGCCCGGGGTGGACCCGTCGGCGGTGGTGCTGCTGGGCATGTGTGCCTACCTCACCGGCGTCACCCAGGCGCCGCTGACCTCGGCGGTCATCTCCATGGAGCTGACCGACAACACCGACATGCTGCTGCCGATCCTGGCGGCGGTGCTGCTGGCCCGCGCGGTGTCGTCGCTGGTCTGCCGCCAGCCCATCTACCGCGCGCTGGCGCAGCGGTTGCTGGAAGCCATGCCCGCCGCGCCCGTGCAAGCGCCAGCCGCGCCGCCGGGCCGGCCAGAGGCCTGAATGCGTGGCGCGCCGCCGGCCGGTGGCGCCGACAGCGCTTTTTCTTTGGCTCCAGCCCTGCAACAATGGTGGGCTGAGCATCTGCTCGCGAAAGTGGCGGAATTGGTAGACGCCCTGGATTTAGGTTCCAGTGCCGCAAGGCGTGGGGGTTCGAGTCCCCCCTTTCGCACCATCCCATTCCCGGCGCTGGCCGGCACCATGACGATGGGCACGTCCCGGATCCCGGGAGACGGCGGCATGCTGCCCTGGTGCGCCTTCACGGCCGCGCCCGGCCCGCGCTGGCGGCGCTGGCCGTTATCGGCGAAACTACAGGGCTGCGGCGGGCATGCGCGTCAACGACCCCGCGTTCTAAACCCGTTCCATCCATCACATCGTGCCGGGGGCGTTGCCGCCGGTGGCAGGAGTCAACATGCAAGCTTCGATCGAATCCACTGGCAATCTGGAACGCCGCCTGACCTTCTCGCTGCCGGAAGACCGCCTGCAGACCCACATCAGTGGCCGTCTGGGCGAAATCGCCCGCACCGCGCGGATCAAGGGCTTCCGCCCGGGCAAGATCCCGGCCAAGGTGATCGAACAGCGTTTCGGCCAGCAGGTCCGCAGCGAAGCCGTCGACGGCCTGCTGCGCGAGACCTTCGATGCCGCCCTGCGTGAGCACGAGCTGCGCATCGCCGGCACCCCGCGTATCGACAAGGGCGAGGAAGGCGAATTCTCCTTCGTGGCCACCGTCGAGCTGATTCCGGACTTCGGCGACGTGGACGTCAGCAAGCTGACCGTGGTGCGCCACACCGCCGACATCAGCGATGCCGACATCGACCAGATGATCACCAACCTGCGCGAACAGCGCCGCAGCTGGAGCCCGGTCACCCGTGGCGCGCAGGAAGGCGACCTGGTCGCGCTGGAAACCTTCTCCCAGGCCGGCGATGAGCGCCTGCCGGCCGAAGGCAGCGAAAAGGGCAGCGTCATCGTGGGCCAGGGCATGATGTTCGAGCAGATCGAGCAGGGCCTGGTCGGCATGACCAAGGGTGAAGAAAAGACCCTGGACGTCGAATTCCCGGCTGACTGGCGCGTGCCGGCCCTGGCCGGCAAGCAGGTCAAGGTCACGGTCAAGGCCGTGGACGTCTCCGCCCCGGTGCTGCCGGACGTGGACGAAGACTTCATCAAGAGCTTCGGCGTGAAGGGCGGTGACGAGGAGCAGTTCCGCAAGGACATCCGCGCCAACCTGGAGCGCGAGCTGAAGGGCGCCCTGATGAACCGCCTGCGCCGTGAAGTGGGCGAGCAGCTGATCGCCGCCTATGCGTCGGTGGAAATGCCGCCGCGCCTGGTCGAGAACGAAGCCCGTGCCATGCTGGGCCAGCAGATCGAGCAGATCCGCCGCAGCGGCCGCAACCCGGGCGAAATCCCGGCCGATGCCCATGAAGGCTTCAAGGACGCCGCCGCCAAGCGCGTGCTGGTCGGCCTGCTGGTGGGCGAAGTGGCCCGCAAGAACGACCTGCGCCTGGATCCCAAGCGCCTGAATGAAACCATGCGCCTGATCGCCTCGACCTACGAAGAGCCGGAGCAGGTCATTGAGATGTACCGCAATGACCCCCAGCTGATGAGTGGGCTGCAGAATCGCGTGATGGAAGAGCAGGTGATCGACTGGATCGCCGAGCGCGCCCAGCACACCGAAGAACAGCTGTCGTTCCAGGACGCGATCCGCCAGTAAGCGGCCCGCGTTTTACGCCCCGCGCCCCGGCGCGGGGTTGTTCCCCCCAAAATAGGTGCCTCACTAATGGACAACCGAACCACAGCCCTGAACATGGTTCCGATGGTGGTCGAACAGACCAGCCGCGGCGAGCGCGCCTATGACATCTATTCGCGCCTGTTGAAAGAGCGTCTGATCTTCCTGGTTGGCCCGATCGACGATCACATGGCCAACGTGGTGGTGGCGCAGCTGCTGTTCCTGGAAGCGGACAACCCGGAAAAGGACATCAGCATCTACATCAACTCGCCCGGTGGCGTAGTCACCGCCGGCATGGCGATCTACGACACCATGCAGTACATCAAGCCGGACGTGAGCACCATCTGCGTCGGCCAGGCCGCCTCGATGGGCGCGCTGCTGCTGGCATCCGGCGCGGCCGGCAAGCGGTATGCGCTGCCGAACTCGCGGGTGATGATCCACCAGCCGCTGGGCGGCTTCCAGGGCCAGGCCACGGATATCGACATCCATGCCCGTGAAATCCTGACCCTGCGCTCGCGCCTGAACGAGGTGCTGGCCAAGCACACCGGCCAGTCGCTGGAGACCATCGCGCGCGATACCGAGCGCGACAACTTCAAGAGCGCCGCCGATGCGGTGGCTTACGGTCTGGTCGATCAGGTGCTTGAACGCCGTCCGGAAGAGTCGATCACCCCGGCGTGATGACGCATCCAGGCCGGCAAACCGGCTTGTTTCCGCAGGGTCGGGCGGACTGGTGTCCCCCCGACCCTGTGTTATTCTCGAATCGAACCCCCGTTCAGCGGGTGGGGTAACTGGGTAAGCGAAGCATGAGCGAAGACCGCCAAGGTCGTTCCACGGACACCGGCAAGATCCTCTACTGCTCTTTCTGCGGAAAGAGCCAGCATGAGGTGCGCAAGCTGATTGCGGGCCCGAGCGTGTTCATCTGCGATGAGTGCGTGGAGCTGTGCAACGACATCATCCGTGAAGAACTTGAGGAAAAGGCGCAGTCGGCGCGCAGTTCGCTGCCCAAGCCGCGCGAGATCCTCGAGGTCCTTGACCAGTACGTGATTGGCCAGAACCGGGCCAAGCGCACGCTGGCCGTGGCTGTGTACAACCACTACAAGCGCATCGAGAGCCGGCAGAAGAACGACGAGGTCGAACTGGCCAAGTCGAACATCCTGCTGGTCGGCCCGACCGGTTCGGGCAAGACGCTGCTGGCCGAAACCCTGGCCCGCCTGCTCAACGTGCCGTTCACCATGGCCGACGCCACCACGCTGACCGAAGCCGGTTACGTGGGCGAGGACGTGGAGAACATCATCCAGAAGCTGCTGCAGAAGTGCGACTACGACGTCGAGAAGGCACAGCAGGGCATCGTCTACATCGATGAAATCGACAAGATCTCGCGCAAGAGCGAGAACCCGTCGATCACCCGTGACGTGTCCGGCGAAGGCGTCCAGCAGGCCCTGCTGAAGCTGATCGAAGGCACCGTGGCCAGCGTGCCGCCGCAGGGCGGGCGCAAGCATCCCCAGCAGGAATTCCTGCAGGTGGACACCAAGAACATCCTGTTCATCTGCGGCGGTGCGTTTGCCGGGCTGGACAAGGTGATCCAGGCGCGTTCCAACGATTCGGGCGGCATCGGCTTTGGTGCCAAGGTCAAGAGCGCCGAGCGCAAGCAGGAAATCGGCAAGGTGCTGGCCGAAGTCGAGCCGGAAGACCTGATCAAGTTCGGCCTGATCCCGGAATTCGTCGGCCGCCTGCCGGTGGTTGCGACCCTGGAAGAGCTGGACGAGGCCGCCCTGGTGCGCATCCTCACCGAGCCGAAGAACGCCATCACCAAGCAGTTCAAGAAGCTGTTCGAGATGGAACACGTCGAGCTGGAGTTCCGCCCCGACGCCCTGGCCGCGATCGCCCGCAAGGCGCTCAAGCGCAAGACCGGTGCCCGTGGCCTGCGTACCATCGTCGAATCGGTCCTGCTGGACACCATGTACGACCTGCCGTCGGCCGAGAACGTCAGCAAGGTCGTGGTGGATGAATCGGTGATCGAGCACAAGTCCGAGCCGTACCTGATCTACCAGACGCCACCGGCGCCTGAACAGAAGGCGGCTGGCGCTGAATAATCGGTTCAAGCAATTGAATTGATAGAAGTTTTTCAGAACAGCTTGCATCTAGAAGCCGATGGCCCCATAACGAGGCCATCGGCTTTTTTTGTATCCGGGCGAGGCGCCCGGAGGCCATCCCCACTGTTCCACTGGAGCCCACATGGCCCGTTCCCCAACTGAGACTCTCGACCTGCCGGTACTGCCGCTGCGTGACGTGGTGGTGTTCCCGCACATGGTCATTCCGCTGTTTGTCGGCCGCGACAAGTCCATGCACGCGCTGGAACAGGCGATGGCGGCGGACAAGCGCATCCTGTTGCTGGCGCAGAAGTCGGCCGAGACCGACGATCCCACCGCCGCCGACCTGTACCAGGTGGGCACGCTGGCCCAGGTGCTGCAGCTGCTGAAGCTGCCCGATGGCACCATCAAGGTGCTGGTCGAGGGCCTGTCGCGGGTCAACGTCACCCAGGTGACCGAGCGTGACGGCGCGCTGCAGGGCATCGCCACCGAAATCGAATCGGACGAGTCGCGCGAGCCGCGCGAGATCGAAGCGATCGCCCGCTCGCTGATGTCGCTGTTCGAGCAGTACGTCAAGACCAACCGCAAGCTGCCGCCGGAACTGCTGCAGACCCTGGCCGGCATCGATGAACCCGCGCGCCTGGCCGACACCATCGCCGCGCACATCAGCGTGCGCCTGGCCGACAAGCAGCGCCTGCTGGAAACCCTGCAGATCGGCGACCGGCTGGAAATGCTGGTGGGCCTGGTCGACGGCGAAATCGACGTGCAGCAGATGGAAAAGCGCATCCGCGGCCGCGTGAAGTCGCAGATGGAAAAGAGCCAGCGCGAGTACTACCTCAACGAGCAGATGAAGGCCATCCAGAAAGAACTGGGTGACCTGGACGATGCGCCCGGCGAGCTGGACGAACTGGCCCGCAAGATCGCCGAGGCGGGCATGCCCAAGCCGGTGGAAACCAAGGCCAAGGCCGAGCTCAACAAGCTCAAGCAGATGTCGCCGATGTCCGCTGAAGCGGCGGTCGTGCGCAACTACCTGGACTGGCTGCTGGGCGTGCCGTGGAAGAAGCGCACCAAGGTGCGCAAGGACCTCAAGGCCGCGCAGGACACGCTGGATGCCGATCACTTCGGCCTGGACAAGGTCAAGGACCGCATCCTGGAATACCTGGCGGTGCAGTCGCGCGTGAAGCAGATGAAGGGCCCGATCCTGTGCCTGGTCGGCCCGCCCGGTGTGGGCAAGACCTCGCTCGGCCAGTCCATCGCCAAAGCGACCAACCGCAAGTTCGTGCGCATGAGCCTGGGCGGCGTGCGCGACGAGGCCGAAATCCGCGGCCACCGTCGCACCTATGTCGGTTCCATGCCGGGCCGCATCGTGCAGAACCTTAACAAGGTGGGCAGCAAGAACGCGCTGTTCGTGCTGGACGAAATCGACAAGATGTCGATGGACTTCCGTGGCGATCCGTCGTCGGCGCTGCTGGAAGTGCTGGATCCCGAGCAGAACAACGCGTTCAACGACCACTACCTGGAAGTGGACCTGGACCTGTCCGAAGTGATGTTCGTGGCGACCTCCAACTCGCTCAACATTCCCGGCCCGCTGCTGGACCGCATGGAAGTGATCCGCATCCCCGGCTACACCGAGGATGAAAAGCTCAACATCGCCATGCGCTACCTGGTGCCCAAGCAGCTCAAGGCCAACGGCCTGAAGCCGGAGGAACTGGAGATCGAGGCTGACGCCATCCAGGACATCGTGCGCTACTACACGCGCGAATCGGGCGTGCGCAACCTCGAGCGCGAAGTGGCCAAGATCTGCCGCAAGGTGGTCAAGGAAATCGCGCTGGCCGGCCCGGCCGGTCTGCCCAAGCCGGCCAAGGCCAGCAAGAAGGCCGGTGCGAAGAAGAAGGCGTTGGTTGTGGTCACCGGCAAGAACCTGGACAAGTATCTGGGCGTGCGCCGGGTCGATTTCGGTCGCGCCGAGGAACAGAACGAGATTGGCCTGGTCACGGGCCTGGCCTGGACCGAAGTGGGCGGCGACCTGCTGCAGATCGAATCGACCCTGGTCCCGGGCAAGGGCCAGCTGATCCTGACCGGCCAGCTGGGCAACGTGATGAAGGAATCGGCCTCGGCCGCCCTGTCGGTGGTGCGTTCGCGCGCCGAGCGGCTGGGCATCGACAACGAGTTCCTGCAGAAGCACGACGTGCACGTGCACGTGCCCGACGGCAGCACCCCCAAGGACGGCCCGAGTGCCGGCATCGCGATGGTGACGTCGCTGGTGTCCACGCTGACCAAGGTGCCGATCCGGGCCGAAGTGGCGATGACCGGCGAGATCACCCTGCGTGGCCGCGTCACGGCGATCGGCGGGCTGAAGGAGAAGCTGCTGGCCGCGCTGCGTGGCGGCATCACCACGGTGATCATCCCCGAGGAGAACCGCAAGGACCTGGCGGACATCCCGGCCAACGTTACCCGTGATCTGAAGATCATCCCGGTGAAGTGGATCGAAGAAGTGCTGGACCTGGCCCTGGAGACCCCGCTCACCCCGAAGAAGGCCAAGAAGGATGGGGCGCGCGTCACAGTGCGCGGCAAGAGCAAGACAGCTTCCAACACGCGCGTCAAGCATTGACGTGTGCTGTCGAAATGCCCGAAACCCGCGTCGTTATTGGCTTTTCAGCTTGCGCGGGTAGGGGTCCACTGGTATAAAAGCACCACTCGCGAGTCAGTACGCACTGACGTCGGCGAATCGAGAACTTCACTGGCATCCGGCCGCAGTCTGGGTCGGATGCTTCACTGTCGAACATGCGGAATCCCCGCCAAAGGAGCTGTACAGAATGAACAAGACCGAATTGATCGACGCCGTTGCCGAGGCCGCCGACCTGACCAAGGCCGAGTCCAACCGCGCCGTCGATGCCGTCATCGCTTCCATCACCAAGGCCCTGAAGGGCGGTGACGCTGTGACGCTGGTGGGCTTCGGTACGTTCCAGGTTCGCGCGCGTGCTGCCCGCACCGGCCGCAACCCGAAGACCGGCGACACCATCAAGATCGCTGCATCGAACAATCCGTCGTTCAAGGCTGGCAAAGCCCTGAAGGATGCCGTAAACTAAGCGGCTTGCTGGGGTGCTTAGCTCAGCGGTAGAGCGTCTCCTTTACACGGAGAGGGTCGGGGGTTCGAAACCCTCAGCACCCACCACAGCACCGCAGTAAACGTTTGAGATTTGGAGCGGTAGTTCAGCTGGTTAGAATGCTGGCCTGTCACGCCGGAGGTCGCGGGTTCAAGTCCCGTCCGCTCCGCCAGTTTCAAGAAGGCCCCTGAGCAATCGGGGGCCTTGTTTTCTCCGCCGATGGTAGAGCTGACCGTTGGTCAGCTGGTAAAGCAGACCGTTGGTCGGCTGAAAAAGTTAAAATGCGGAGCGGTAGTTCAGCTGGTTAGAATGCTGGCCTGTCACGCCGGAGGTCGCGGGTTCAAGTCCCGTCCGCTCCGCCAGTTTTAAAAAAATCCTCGAAAAAAGCAGTCATCGGGGTAGGTTTTCTGAATATCTTCGGATAGAATGAGCGCCTGCAAAGTTTCAAGCGCGGAGCGGTAGTTCAGCTGGTTAGAATGCTGGCCTGTCACGCCGGAGGTCGCGGGTTCGAGTCCCGTCCGCTCCGCCAATCTTTGAAGAGCCCCTGGTGCAAACCAGGGGCTTTTTTTTTGGTTTTTCTCCCCGCGGACGGGAACGTCGTGTTGCAACGCCCGGCGCAGATGGCGTGCATCCGTGCACGTGCGTCTTGGTTGTCCAGGCGACGGTGTGGATCGGGGGCGCGGCTCCGTTCGGGACTACTGCGAGCGTGAGGGCCCCGCAGCGGCCGGCAGGCCCCTGGCGCAAATGTCCCCCGGCCTGGCGGCCTCCTCCTTTATTTTGCCCAGGAGCCTACCGGCCGCTACGGGGCTCGGCATGCGGACAGCCCCGGAGCGAGGCATCTCTGGCTCCCGTTGGTGGGTCGGGTGCTGGGCCCCATGCCCTTGGAGGCGAAATAAAGGAGGAGGGGGCGGCCGCAGGCCGACGCCGGGGGACATTCGCCGGAAAGGGCATGGGGCCCAGTGCCCGATCCACCAACAGCCGCTGGCAGAAGAAACAGTTCTGTGTGCCGCGGCGGCGTCAACCGCGTCGCGGCCAGCGGCCCCTGCCGGGATCGGTGTGATGGCGACATCCGGCGGCCCGCAGCCGTTGCGATGGCGGCGCCGCGCCTGCCCGCGATGGTTTTGGAGCCACGCCGGAAGCGGGTTACACTGCCCGGCTCGCCACTCAGGCCATGATTTTTCCCATGCTGCAGAAACTTCGCGACAAGACCTCGGGCTGGATCGTTACCGTGATCCTGGGGCTGCTGATGATTCCGTTCCTGTTCGTGATCGACTCCAGCTACCTCGGTGGCGTGGGTGCGCAGAACGTGGCCAAGGTGGCGGCACCGCCGACCTGGTGGCGCTCGGCGCCGTCGTGGTGGCCGATGTCGTTCCTGTGGCAGCACCACGAGATCAGCTCGCAGGATTTCCGCGTGCGTTTCGAACAGGCCCGCCAGCAGGCGCGCCAGGAGCAGGGCGAGAACTTCGACCCGCGCGAGTTTGAAAGCACCGAAAACAAGCTCGCCGTCCTGGACCAGATGATCGACGAACAGGTCGTGCGCCTGGCCGGTGAACAGTCCGGTATCGTCATCGGCGACAACGCCGTGCGCGAATACATCGCCGCGATCCCGGCCTTCATCGGCGCGGACGGCAAGTTCAACGACAACCAGTATCGCCTCGCGCTGGCCGGTGGCAATCCGCCGCGTACCCCGACCCAGTTCGAGGCTCTCGTGCGCGAAAGCATCCAGCAGTCGGTGATTCCGTCAGCGCTGCAGGTGTCCGGTTTTGCCACCGCCGCCGAAGCCGAGCGCCTGCTCAAGCTGCTGGGCGAAACCCGCGACGTCGAACTGGCCGCGCTGCCGGAACTGCCGGCCGACACCGCCGAGGTCACCGACGCGCAGATCAAGCAGTGGTACGACAGCCACACCAAGGATTTCCGCCAGCCGGAAACCGTGTCGCTCGAATACGTCGAAATCAACGGTGCGAACCTGCCGGCGGCCGCCCCGGCCGACGAAGCCGCCCTGCGCAAGCGCTATGAAGACGAGAAGGCGCGGTTTGCCACCCCGGAACAGCGCCTGGCTTCGCACATCCTGATCGCCGCCGATGGCAGCGACCCGGCCAAGCTCAAGGCCGCCGAAGAGAAGGCCACCCGCATTGCCGCCGACGCGCGCAAGCCCGGTGCCGATTTCGCCGCACTGGCCAAGGCCAACTCCGAAGACCCCGGTTCCAAGGAACACGGTGGCGATCTGGGGTGGGTCGAGCGTGGCGCAATGGTGAAGCCGTTCGAGGACGCGCTGTTCAACATGCAGGCCGGCGAAGTGACCGGGCCGGTCAAGACCGACTTCGGTTACCACGTGCTGCTGCTGCGCGAAAAGAAGGGCGGCGAAGGCCGTCCGTTCGAAGCGGTGCGCGACCAGCTCGCCGCCGAGGCACTCAAGGCCGACAACGAGCGTGCGTTCACCGACCTGAGCGGCCGCCTGGTCGACTTGGTGTACAAGAACCCGACCTCGCTGGAAGGCCCGGCCAAGGACATGGGCCTGCCGGTCCAGACCCTGGGGCCGTTCACCCGCACCACCGCCAGTGGCATCGCGGCCAACCCGGCCGTGCTGCGCGCCGCGTTCTCCGACGTGCTCACCCAGGACGGCACCGTCAGCGATCCGATCGAGCTGGAGCCGAACCACACCGTGATGATCCGCGTCACCGATCACAGCCCCGAGCAGGCGATGCCGCTGGCCAAGGCGCGTGAACAGGTGATTGCCGCCATCCGTGGCGAGCGTGTCCGTGTGGCGTCGGAGAAGGCCGCCGATGCGGTGCTGGCCAAGCTCAAGGCCGGCCAGACCCTGCAGGCCCTCACCGTCAGCGACAAGCTGCAGGTGACCCCGCTGCCGGGCCTGCCGCGTACCCAGCCGGTGCCGACCCCGGAAATCAACCGCGCCGTGTTCACCGCGGCACTGCCGGCCGACGGCAAGCCGAGCTACGGCAAGGTCGCCATGCAGGGCCGTTACCTGGTCTTTGCGGTGAACAAGGTCAATCCGGCCAACCTGGCCGAGATCCAGCCGGAGCAGAAGAAGGCCTTCACCGATCAGCTCAACCAGATCGATGGCATGGCCGCCGCCAAGGCCTACATCGACGCGATGCGCAAGCATTACAAGGTGCAGACCGAAGAGGCGAACCTGTAACCGATCCGGTTGCAGTGGCAGCAGAAGGCCCGGCATTGCCGGGCCTTCTGCGTTATGGGCAGGCCCGAAGGCCGATCCGTCACCGGCGGCGGTCATGCGCCGCCGCCGCGCCTTGGGCCGAGGTTGGTGGGCGGCCGGGGCGCACGGCGGCCGAGGCTGGATCCATCGCGGCGCAACCTGTCGGCCGCACCTGATGGCTCGCACGCTCGCTATCCCGGTAGGGTCGCGCCCCAGCCGGCTGCAGACCCAGCCGATCAGCGCGATGTCGGCATGACCCGAACCGGCGCTGCCGTCCGCGGCAGACCCGCACCATGCCGGGCGCCGGAAACGACGATGCCCGGCAAGGCCGGGCATCGTAGGTACCGCATCGAACCGATCAGGCCGGCCGGGCCGGCGCGTCGTATCAATCTTCCACGCGCAACACCGCCCCCGGCTTCAGCACGCTGCTGCCGGTAAGCCCGTTCAGCGACAACAGCGCCTTGAGCGGCATGCCGTAGCGGCGCGCGATGGTCCACGGCGACTCGCCGTCGCGCACGGTGTGGCGGCGGTTGCGCGGCCGGTCGGCACTGCTGGCCACGGTCCGGGCCGCGCGCGCGGTCGGCGCAGTGGCCTTGGCGGCCGGCGCGGTCTCGGTGCGGTCCGGGGACTCCACGGCGGCCACGGCGGCCATCACGGCTGCGCTGGCGTCGACCGGCGCGTGCGTGGCCGGTGCCAGCACCGTCACCTGGCCGCTGGGGCGGCCCTTGCCGCTCGCCAGTGCCGGGTTGAGCCGGGCAATCCGCGCCGGGTCCAGCGAGCGCTGTGCGGCCCACTGCTGGACGCTGGTGCCCGCGGGCAGGGTGTGGCCCTTCAGCACCGGCACCGTGCGGTCCAGCGAGGCCATCACGCCTGGCTTGGTTTCGGCGTTTTCCAGCACACAGGCCAGGGCGTGCAGCTTCTCGACGTAGGCATAGGTGATCGGCGACAGCCCCGGCAATTCGGCCGGGCGCGCGTTCTGCGCGTTCATGCCGGCCTTGCGCAGCGATTGCAGCACCCGGTACTCGCCGGCGTTGTAGGCCATGGTGGCCAGGCGCCAGTCGCCCCCGAACATGCCGTGCAGGGTCTTGAGGTAACGCACCGCGGCCTGGGTGGAATCCACTGCGGACAGGCGACCGTCGTAGCCCGGGGTCATCTGTACGCGGTGGTTCTTGGCGGTGGTGGCGATGAACTGCCACAGCCCGGCGGGACCGCTGCCATTGCGGGCATTGGGCCGGTAGCCGCTTTCCACGAACGGAATCAGCGCGAATTCGGTGGGCAGGTTGGACCGGCGCAGTTCTTCGACCACGTAGCCAAACAGCACCAGGGCATCGTCATCGGTATTGGCCAGCCGTGACGGGGCATGCGCGAACTGCTTCTGCCACCGCGGGCTGGTGGCCTCGGCGTTGCAGGTGGGTTCGGCCAGGCCATCGCGGAAGCTGGCGAAGATTTCCTGCCCGTTGCGCACCGATACCGGCGGCAGGGCGGCGGGGTCCAGGGGCAGCTGGGAGAGCCCGGCCACGTTCTGCGACATTCCCGCACTCAACGACTGGGCGCTCGCGCCACCGGCCAGGGACAGCGCCAGGCCGAGCGCGAGCGGCAACAATCGCCGGCTCATGTACCGAATCCGTCTTTCCAGCCGCGCAAGCCTGCGACGACATCGACTTCATCGGTGACGGGGCGACCCAGGTGGGCACTGACGGCCTGCTGGATCGACGGCGTTCCGGTACGCAGGAACGGATTGCAGTGGAGCTCGCTGGCCAGTGACACGGGCAGCGTAGGACGGTCATCGCGGCGCATGGCCAGGGCCTCCTCATGGCGCTGCAGCAACGCAGCGTTGGTGGGGTCGACATGCCGCGCGAAGACGGCATTTGACACGGTGTATTCGTGCCCGCAGCACAACAGCAGGTGCGGGGGCAGGGACGCCAGCTTCTGCAGGGATGCCAGCAGCTGGGACGGCGTACCTTCGAACATGCGGCCACAGCCCAGGCTGAACAACGCATCGCCACTGAAAAGATGTTCAGCGGTGTGAAACGCGATGTGGAACCGGGTGTGGCCGGGCACGGATACTACGTGGAACCTTTGGCCTGCTGCCTGAATGCATTCACCTTCAGCCACCCGGTGGGTAGCCATCGGGATGCGCGGATCGTCGGGTGCATACACCGCAAGCCCCGGATACCGGGCCTGCAGGGCCGCCACGCCGCCGATGTGGTCGTTGTGGTGGTGGGTGAGCAGAATCGCGGTGGGGGTCCATCCCTGCTGCGTTGCGGCAGCCAGGACGGGGGCGGCGTCGCCGGGGTCGACCACGACCGCCTGGCCGTCGTCGGCGACCAGCGCCCAGATGTAGTTGTCCGCAAATGCGGGTAGGGCAGTGAGTCGCATAGAATTGGACCATGCCCGCCACGCCGAGCCCCCGTCAAGCGTCAGTCGCATCCTGGTTTGATACTGAACCGGCACATGTGCTGTGCCAGTTGGAGTTCCAGTGGCTGACGCCGTTGCTGGCCGAGCGCCCGGTCACCCCATGGTTGTGGGTGGCGCCCACGGCCGCCTGGGCGGCCCTGCCGGACCTTCCCGGGCGCGGCCTGCGCCTGCACCGCGACGGCGCAGGCTTTGCCGGCGACACCCGCTGTGGCCTGCCCCTGCCGTTGCCGGACGAGAGCGTCAACGCCATCGTGCTGCAGCACGTGACCGCACGCGATGCCGAGCAGCTGATCGGCGAGTGCGAGCGGGTGCTGATGCCGGGCGGGCGGTTGTGGCTGTCCACGCTCAATCCGTTCAGCCCGTACCGCCGCCAGTGGCGCCAGCACGGCCTGGTGGTGCGCAGCCCGCAACGGTTGCGGCACACCCTGGAGCAGGCGGGCCTGACCTGTGACGGGCTGAGCTACCTGGGACCGATGTGGCGTGACCGCGCCCCGGGCCAACGCAGCTTCGCGCCGCTGCGGGCGGCCTGCCTGTTCACCGCCGAGAAACGCACCCCGGCCCTGCCGGGACCTACGCCACTGCCGGTCCGTCGATGGCACGGCACCGTGGCGACCTGATCTGGACTGCAATGAAAACAATTGAAATACACACCGACGGTTCCTGCCTCGGCAATCCCGGCCCCGGCGGCTGGGCGGCCTTGCTGCGTTACAAGGCGCAGGAGCGCGAACTCAGCGGCGGTGAAGCACATACCACCAACAACCGGATGGAGCTGATGGCGGCCATCTCCGGGCTGGAAGCGTTGACCGAGCCGTGCAACATCGTGCTCTACACCGACTCGCAGTACGTTCGCCAGGGCCTGACCCAGTGGATGCCGGGCTGGATCCGCAAGAACTGGAAGACCGCCGGCGGCGACCCGGTCAAGAACCGCGAACTGTGGGAACGCCTGCATGCGGCCACGCTGATGCATACCATCGACTGGCGCTGGGTGAAGGGCCATTCCGGCGACCCCGACAATGAACGCGTGGACCAGCTGGCGCGCGACGCCGCGGTCCGGATCCGCGCCGCCGGCCCGGTACACTGAGCCCATGCGTCAGATCATCCTTGATACCGAAACCACCGGCCTGGAATGGCGGAAGGGCAACCGCATCGTCGAAATCGGCTGTGTGGAACTGCTTGAACGCCGTCCCAGCGGCAACAACTACCACCAGTACATCAAGCCGGACTGCGAATTCGAACAGGGCGCGCAGGAAGTCACCGGGCTGACCCTGGAGTTCCTGGCCGACAAGCCGGTGTTCGCCCAGATCGCCGAGGAGTTCCTCGCCTTCATCGACGGCGCCGAGCTGATCATCCACAACGCCGCCTTCGACATCGGCTTCCTCGACAACGAGCTGTCGTTGCTGGGCGACCAGTACGGCAAGATCACCGACCGCTGCACGGTGGTCGATACGCTGAAGATGGCGCGCGAGCGCTTCCCCGGCCAGCGCAACTCGCTGGACGCGCTGTGCAAGCGGCTCGGCGTGGACAACGCGCACCGCCAGCTGCACGGCGGCCTGCTCGATGCGCAGATCCTGGGCGATGTCTACATCGCACTGACCTCCGGCCAGGAGGAAATCGGCTTTGGTTCGGCCGATGACGGGCAGCGCGGCACCGCGCATGCGCAGGCCTTCGATACCTCACGCCTGCTGCCGCGCCCGCGCGTGGTTGCCACGGCGTCCGAGCTGGAGGCGCACGAAGCGCGGCTGGCCAAGCTGCGCAAGAAGGCCGGCCATGCCATCTGGGATGGGCCGAAGGTGGAAGAGGCGGTGGCGTAAATGCATCGCGACCAACGGTCGCGATCCACACAACGGTCCTGATCCACCGACCGTGATGCACCGGCCGTCGTGATCCACGCAATGAACCGGTAGGTCACGACCGTTGGTCGTGACCGGGGTCAATCAATGGCACCGCACCAGAATCACGGTGATGTTGTCCGACCCGCCGCCATCCAGCGCGGCCGCCACCAGCGTGTCCACGCATTCCTGCGCGCTGGCGTCATCGAAGGCCAGGGTGCGGGCGATGCCGGTGTCCTCCACTTCCTCGGTCAGCCCGTCGCTGCACAGCAGCAACTGCATGCCCGGGCGCAGTTCGCCGGTGGTGGTGGCCACATTCAGGTGCGCCGGGTCGGTAACCCCCAATGCCTGGGTCACCACGTTGCGGTGCGGGTGCGCGCGCGCCTGCTCGGCGGTCAGGTTGCCCTGGGCCACCATTTCCTGCACCACGCTGTGGTCCTGGCTGAGCTGGGCCAGCTGGCCGTCGCGCCACAGGTAGGCGCGGCTGTCGCCGACCCAGGCCACTTCGTACCGGTTGCCCTGGACCCGCGCGGCCACCACGGTGGTGCCCATCGGCAGGCTGTCGTTGCGGCGGCGCGAGGTGCGGATGATCTCCTCATCGGCCACCCGGATGGCGTGCGCCAGCGTGGCGCCGTGGCGGATCTCGCGCACGATGGTCTCGCGCGCCAGCGCGCTGGCCACTTCGCCGCAGGCGTGCCCGCCCATGCCATCGGCCACCAGCCACAACGCCAGTTCGCCATCGCCGTAGTAGGTGTCCTCGTTGAGGTCACGGCGCAGGCCGGGGTGGGTGAGATGTCCGAATTCGATCATGGGTGGGCTGCAGCCAAAGGGGCGTTGCGGGGGATAACGGCATGATCGCGGCCCGCCGGACATCCGGCAAGGCATCCATACAGAAGAAATTCACTTCGCCGGTGCGGAATGACTTGTCGTCAGCGCGTCCTGCCCGTATCATTCGCGTCCCGGTTCGCCGGGACCATCTGGAGAGGTGGCAGAGCGGTTGAATGTACCTGACTCGAAATCAGGCAGGCGTTTATAGCGCCTCGGGGGTTCGAATCCCCCCCTCTCCGCCAGACACAAAGAAAAAGGGCTGCCCGTTGGGCGGCCCTTTTTCTTTGTGTCTGGCGCGGGATGCGACGGCGCTGCGCGCCGTCGCCCCAAACGCTGCTGTGCAGCGTTTGGGCCCGGTCCCTTTGCCTGCCTCTCCCCGCCCCTGTCGGGGCAGCCCCTCAACAGAGGGGCTTGTGCCTTGGTTCGGGTTGCGCGCCAACGGAGACACTGCCGAACGCGAAGGCAGGAGCAACGGCTGACAACCGCTGACCTGCGTTCCACGCCACGTCCGTTAAACTGGCGGCCACCTGTAACGGATGGCCCCCATGACCGCTGAAATCCTTGTTCCCGTGTCCTTTGGCGAGCTGCTGGACAAGATCTCGATCCTGCAGATCAAATCCGAGCGCATCGACGATGCGGCCAAGCTGGCCAACATCCACGCCGAGCTGAGCGCGCTGGACAAGACCTGGATGGCGCACCCGGCCGCGGTGAAGGACATCGCGCGCCTGCGTGCCGACCTGAAGGCGGTCAACGAGCGTCTGTGGGACATCGAGGACAACATCCGCCTGCAGGACAAGGCGCAGGCCTTCAACGAGGACTTCGTCGCGCTGGCCCGCAGCGTGTACCTGCAGAACGACGAGCGCGCCCGCATCAAGAAGGCCATCAACCTGGCGCTGGGCTCGAGCTACGTGGAAGAGAAGTCGTACAAGGATTACGCGGCCCGGTAGTGCCGGCCGCTGGCCGGCAACCCCGCATCGCCTGACGTCGGAGGACGTTCCCGGCCAACCGATTACCCGGGCCGGTGATCGGCCACGTAGCGCTCGAACGCCGCAACCCCGTCCTCCACCGTGATCAGCTGCATCACGTCGTCGAACTCCACCTTCGCGCCCCACTTCAGTTCGCTGGCTGGCTTGCCCAGGAATTTGCGCGCGGCATCGTCGTAACGGTCCACGCAGTAGCGCCGGTCGGAGTAGGGGCCGCTGCGGTGCGGGTTGCTGGCCGCGTGCAGGCCCAGCACCTTGGTGCCCATGGCGTTGGCGATGTGCATCGGGCCGGAGTCCGGGGTCATCACCAGCGCGGCACGCGCCAGCAGCGCCGGCAGCTGCTTCAGCGTGTCCTTGCCCACCAGGTCCAGCGCCGGGGTAGTCAGCTGGGCCAGGATGGCATCGCTCATGCCGCGCTCCAGTTCACTGCGGCCCCCGCACAGCACCACCCGCCAGCCGCGCGCGGTGGCATGGTTGGCCACGGCGGCGTAGCGGTCGGCGTACCAGTTGCGGCGCACATGGCTGGAGCAGGGCGAGATCATCAGCACCGGGCGGCCGTCGTCCTGCCACTGTGCCTGCGCCCATTCCACCGCGGCAGGCGGCACCGCCAGATCCCAGCTGACCTGCTGCTGGACGATGCCCAGCGGCTCGCTGAAGCTGCCGATCGCGTCCAGCACGTGGATGCCGGGGCGGTCGGGAATGCGTTCGTTGATGAAAAGCCCGTGAAGGTCCTTCGAGCGTGCCTTGTCGTAGCCGATGCGGCGCACGGCCGGCACGAACGCCGACAGCACATTGGCGCGGAAGGCCACCTGCATCTGCAGCAGCGCCTCGAAACGGCCGGGCGGGAAGGTCGCCTTCAGCGCCCGCATGCCGGCCAGGCCGGTCTTCTTGTCGTAGGGGTGGAAGACCACGCCGGGCAGGCCGTCGAGCAGTTTGTGCCCGGCCTTGTCGATGATCCAGTGCAGCGGCGTGCCCGGCCTGGCCTGCTGCAGGGTCCGCACCAGCGGCACCACGTGGGTGACATCGCCCAGGGCGGACAAACGCAAAAGACACAAGGAAGAGGACGTTGGTGCCATGGTGTTGTTAGACTCGAAGGAATGGTCGCATTCGACGCCAATGAAGCGCTGACGCCCTGCCGTGATGGACGCGGACTGGGTGCCATTCTGTTCGACCGCGAACGGCTGCGGCAAGCCGAGATCGAGTTGTTCTCGCCGGCCCACTGGGCCGAGCGGGCGCGGCCGGTCGGTGATGGCGGCCGCGGTGGTGCCTGGTTCGTGGATGCGCCGTTCGGCCAATGCGTGCTGCGCCAGTACCTGCGCGGCGGCATGGCGGCCAAGCTGAGCCGCGACGCCTACCTGTGGCGCGGCGCCGACCGCACCCGCAGTTTTGCCGAATTCCGCCTGATGCGCGCCCTGCGCGCGCTGAAGCTGCCGGTACCGCGCCCGATCGCCGCGTTCTACATGCGCGAGGGCATGCGCTACCGCGCCGCCATCCTGATGGAGCGGCTGGAGGGCGTGCGCTCGCTGGCCGATCGCGCGCTGGTCGCCGGGCGCGGCGCCCCGTGGGAGGAAACCGGCCGGCTGGTCGCGCGCTTCCATCGCGCCGGGCTGGACCACGCCGACCTCAACGCACACAACATCCTGTTCGATGCCAACGGCCACGGCTGGTTGATCGACTTCGACCGCGGCGTGCAGCGCATTCCGGCCACGCGCTGGCGCGAGCGCAATCTCAAACGCCTGCTGCGGTCGCTGCTCAAGCTGCGCGGCGAGCGCAGCGTGGAAGACGTGGAAAAAGACTATGCACGGCTGCGCCGCGCCTACGACCTGGCCTGGAACCGGGGCTACTGATGGACTGGGCACTGCGCTTCATGGGGGTCGGCAATGCGTCGGCCGTGCAGCTGGGCTCGCCGATGGCGGTGATCGAGCGTGACGGCCGGCCGTGGCTCACCATCGACTGCGGTGGCGAAGGCCTGACCGCCTTCCTGGCGCAGTATGGGCAGGTGCCGCAGGCGCTGTTCGTCACCCATGTGCACCTGGACCACGTGGCCGGTTTCGAGCGGTTGTTCGTGGATGCGTATTTTTCGCCGCACCGGCGCGGGCGCATCCGCGTGTACGTGCCGGCCACGGTGGTGCCGCTGCTGCACAAGCGCGTGGCCGACTATCCCAACGTGCTGGCCGAGGGCGGCGCCAACTTCTGGGACGCCTTCCAGCTGATCGTGGTGGGCGATGCGTTCTGGCACGACGGGGTGCGCCTGGAAGTGTTCCCGGTGCGCCACCACTGGCCGGAAACCGCCTATGGCCTGCGCCTCAAGGGCGCGGTGACCTGGAGCGGCGATACCCGCCCGATTCCGGAAATGCTGGCCCGCTACGCCGATGACAACGAACTGATCGCCCACGACTGCGGCCTGCACGGCAACCCGTCGCATACCGGCGTGGACGACCTGGAGCGTGAGTACAGCAGTGCGCTGCAGGCGCGGATGATGCTGTATCACTACGCCAGCGAGGCCGATGGGGCCGCGCTTCGCCAGCGCGGGCATCGCGTGGCGCTGCCGGGCGAGCGTGTGGCGCTGGCCGCGCCGACCGCCCTGCACGTGCTGACGCAGGATCCGCCCTGAGCATGGCGCAGGCGACGGACAGCACCGCGCTTGCCGCCCATCTGGAAGCGCTCGAACGCGCCCTGCATGATCCGGTGGTGCGTGCCGATGCCGCGCGCCTGGACGCACTACTCGATCCGGAGTTCAGTGAAATCGGCAGCTCGGGCACCTGTTACGGGCGCGCTGCCGCGCTGGCTGAGATTCCCGCCGAGCGCGCCGTGGTGGAGATCATCTCCGACGACTACCGCGTTTCCCTGCTGGCCCCGACCGTGGCGCAGGTGCGCTATTGCAGCTGGTATGTGGTCGACGGTGTGCGCCAGCGCGCGGTGCTGCGCAGTTCGCTGTGGCGGCTGCACGATGTGGGGTGGCGCGTGCTGTTCCACCAGGGCACGCCCGGCGTAGAGCCGACCGTTGGTCGGCTGACGTAATCATCCGGGGAGCTGAGGGCAGCCGACCAACGGTCGGCTCTACGGATCAGCCGACCAACGATCGGCGCTACGCGCGCGATGGCAGGGGCCCAAAAAGGTGGCGGCCCCGCCGGCTGACCTCGGCGCCCGCGTCGATCGATACCGTTGCTGCCTTCCGGCCCTGGCGGGATTTTCGACCTAGCGTCGCGAGGGGCCGACGGGGCCACCATAGAGACGTTCCAGACACCGGGTGATCAAAATCAGCGGGTGCCGGAGGTGCAGTGCAGGGACAGCCCCGCAGTGCAGTCGCGCATTCTAGCGCATGCGCCGCGTGCAGTGCCAGCGGCGCGCCACTCAGCCGTCACGCTGCCACAGCAGCTGCAGGTCGCCATCGACGAAGCCCAGCCCGATGCCCTGCACCTGCGCGGTCAGGCGCGGGCCGAAGCGGGGCGTGGCCAGGGCCTGGAGCAACGCGGTGTGCAGCGCGGTCAGGCAATCTTCCCAGTGGTGGCCGGTCAGCGAATACGGCACTTCGATTTCGCGGACCTCCGGTGCCCAGACTTCATCACAGGCCCAGTCAGGATCCTGTGCATCGAAACGGTCGGTACCGACCAGTTCGATGCAGAAGCCGGCATCGTCGCCCGCCGCACCTTCGCTGAGGTTGAATGACAGGCCCACCACCGCGTCGGGGAGTGGCGACTGCAGCGCTTGTTCCAGCCAAGGGGCGAGCGTCGAATCAAGCGTCATGCGGGCCTTCCTGTGCCAGGGCGGGTCAGGATGCCATGCCTGCCGAGCGTCCGTGTGGCTGAATCGGCGGTAGCCGGGGGCTGAACCCCGCGAAAAGCGCCGGGCATGCAGGTGCCGGCCATGGTCCGGCGTTGCTAGAATCGCCGCAGGAGGAACGGCCTCCCCCGCAGCGGGACACACTGACCAGGACGGCCTGGCCCCTATCAAAGGAGGGCCACATGGCCTGGATCTATCTGTTGGCAGCCGGCGTACTGGAAATTGTCTGGGCGTTCGCGATGAAGCAGTCCGACGGCTTCAGCAAGCTCACCCCCAGCATCATCACCGTGGTCACCATGATCGCCAGTTTCTGGCTGTTGTCGCTGGCCATGCGCACCTTGCCCCTGGGCACCGCGTACACGATCTGGACCGGTATTGGCGCAGTGGGGGCGTTCATCATCGGCATCACGTTCCTGGGCGAGCAGGTGAGTGCGATGCGTATCGCCGCGGCGGTGCTGATCGTGAGCGGGCTGGTGCTGATGAAGCTGTCGAGCACCTGAGTCCACGCGGTAGCGGCGAGGGCGCCACGCCCTGCGTGGTGGCCCTGCGCGCATACCTTTCGGCGTTCAACCCAGCGACAGCACGCATTGCATGTCCACCGCGTCCAGGCCCGGGCCGTGGCCATCGGTCACGACCCGGGTGATGCCGAATCCCAGTGCGCTGTAGAAGTCGCAGGTGTGCTGGCTGGTGCTAAGCACCACGCGGCGCGCGCCACGTGCGCGTGCCTGCTGCAGGCGCGCCTGCGCCAGCTCACGGCCCAACCCCTGCCGGTGCACGGTGTGGTCGACCATGCCCCAGCAGAACGCGGCGGTCAGCGCATCGTCCATCGCCAATCCGCCGCAGGCCACCACCCGGTCGCTGCGTTCGATCACCAGATAGTCCGCAGCGCGCGCAGGCTGCTGCAGGTAGGTGGAAAAATCCGCACGTTCATGCGCGCCGAAGAAGCGCGGCACATTGCCATCGAAGATGGCCAGGCAGGCGGGTGCATCGGCGGCGGTGAAGGCGCGGATCGTGGACATGGGACGGCTGGCAGTGGCGGGGTAGCGCGACTGTGCCACGGAACCCGCTGTTGGTCCGCCGCGCTACCATCGGGGCGGACAGGTGAGGCAGGAGGCCGGAATGTTCAGAGCGAAGATCGCCGCATGCGTCGTGCTGGCGTCGTCGGTGTCGGGGTGCACGTACGTGGTCAAGGACACGGCCGTGGTCTGCGACACGGTCGGTCACGCGCCGGCACAGGCGACGCTGCCGGCGATGGCGGGGCAGCCGGCACGCCGCATCGCGCTGGTGCTGGACTACTGGCTGGTGGAGACCGCGCCGGGCCAGGCAGACAACGTGGTATGGCTGGCGTTGAGTGCGAGCAATGAAGGGCGGCGGCGCTACGACACGCGCCGGCACGGCCCGTACGCGCCAACCGTGTGGGGCCCGGGCGAAGCGCCGGTACCGCTGTGGTATTCCTCGGCGGGGGCGTACCTGGTCCGCGAAGACGGCCAACGCATCGCCGCCGATCCGGCGTTGTATCGCGGTTTCAGCACGGCATTGAGCGCCCGCCAGCGCCGCCCGGAGCGGTACGACGCGCGCCGGCTCGACCTCAACAGCGATGTCATCTGGGGGCCGCGCCAGGGCGGAGACCTCAACCAGGCCATCATGATCCGCTTCGATATTCCGCCACCGGCGCCGGACGCGCGCTGGACGCTGCATCCGGGCGAGGTGACCGTGGGTGACACCGACGCCGTCGTGGCATTTCCCGCGCGCGGGTTGTGCCTGCGCAAGGGCCATCGCGGCAAGGTGCACTGGAGCATGCTGCCGTGACGCATGCGGATCTGCGTCGCCCGTTGCTATGCTTGCTTCACAGGGAATGGATGCCCACGTCGGGCGTGATGAGGATCATCAACATGTCGCATGCTGCACCCCGTGTCTGCAATGAACCCGCACCTACGGCGCGCCCGATGACGACGCAGCCCGGGCCGATGCGTCTGCGCCTGCTGCGCGGCGCGTTCTATTCAGGCCTGGTGCTGGCCATGGCCGCCTGCCAGCCTGCGCCCGACGTCGCGCAGGACGCGGCATCTACAACGGGCGCTGCGCCCGCATCGTCGCCCGCACCTGGCACTGGTTCGGCGCCGCTCGCATTCAAGGTCGCCACGTTGCCGGTATCGCGTGCACCCTTGGGCCCATTCCCGTATCTGGATCTGCCGCCGGGGTACGTCCGCCAGGACGAGCTCCAGGGCGGATTCGACCGCGTGCCGTTCTGGACCGGCGACCGCGTGGAGTGGGTGGACGGAACGGTGTACTCGACGATGATCCACAGCGACGGCGCGCACGCGTTTTCGCCGGTGGCGCTCAGCCGCCACGTGCAGGCGCGGGTGGAGTCACTGGGCGGCCAGCGCATCTTCAGCGGGACGTTGCCTGCCGAGGCGTCCGGCGCGATCGGCAACAGCAAGGCAGCGGTCACCTATGTGGGCGGGCTGGGGGACATCTACAACGCCCCGGCCCAGACCTTTGTGATCCATCGTGCCGACCGGGATATCTGGGTGCACCTGGGCGAATCCGGCGATGCCGCGGGCCTGCTGGTGGTGGAAACCCGGCCGGTACAGGTCACCGGCGGTGGCCGGCCCCTGGATGCATTGAAGCGGGAGCTGGGCAAGGGGTAGAGCCAACCCATGGGTGGCTGCAGGCCGGGAAGCGAAGCCACCCATGGGGTGGCTCGACCGGGGATTCTTTTGCGTCGCGCAAACAAAAAGGCCGCCCCGTAGGGCGGCCTTTTCATGTGTGTGGCGGAGAGAGGGGGATTCGAACCCCCGAAGCGCGGTTTAGACGCTTACACACTTTCCAGGCGTGCTCCTTCAACCGCTCGGACACCTCTCCGGACCTGCTGCGATAACCCGCTGCAGGGGCGCAGATTCTAGCGGGGGAATTGCATTCGCACAAGCGGTACGCCGCCGGGGCGGGAGGACTGGACAGGCGTGGCACAATGGACGTCCCGATGAAGACGGTGGCCTGATGTCCTATCTCGTCCTTGCCCGCAAGTGGCGTCCGAAGCGTTTTGCCGAGCTGGTGGGCCAGGAACACGTGGTCCGTGCGCTCAGCAATGCGCTGGACAGCGGCCGGGTGCACCATGCGTTCCTGTTTACCGGTACCCGCGGGGTGGGTAAGACCACCATCGCGCGTATCTTCGCCAAATCGCTGAACTGCGAGCAGGGCACCAGCGCCGACCCGTGCGGCCAGTGCCCGGCCTGCCTGGATATCGACGCCGGGCGCTACATCGACCTGCTCGAGATCGATGCCGCGTCCAACACCGGCGTGGATGATGTCCGCGAGGTGATCGAGAACGCCCAGTACATGCCCTCGCGTGGCAAGTACAAGGTCTATCTGATCGACGAAGTGCACATGCTCTCCAAGGCGGCGTTCAATGCGCTGCTGAAGACGCTGGAAGAGCCGCCGGAGCACGTGAAGTTCCTGCTGGCCACCACCGACCCGCAGAAGCTGCCGGTGACGGTGCTGTCGCGCTGCCTGCAGTTCAACCTGAAGCGGCTGGACGAAGACCAGATCCAGGGCCAGATGACCAGGATTCTGGCGGCCGAGGAGATCGAGTCCGACCCGACCGCGATCGTGCAGCTGGCCAAGGCCGCCGACGGCAGCCTGCGTGATGGTCTGTCGCTGCTCGACCAGGCCATCGCCTACGCGGGCGGCGCGCTGCGTGAAGACGTGGTGCGCACCATGCTGGGCACGGTCGACCGTACCCAGGTGGCCGCCATGCTGGACGCGCTGGCCGATGGCGACGGCGTGCGCCTGCTGCAGGTGGTCGCCGCGCTGGCCGAGTTCTCGCCAGACTGGAGTGGCGTGCTCGAGGCGTTGGCCGAGGCCCTGCACCGCATCCAGGTGCAGCAGCTGGTGCCGGGCGCGCAGTCCGACGGCGAGGGTATCGATGCGGCGGCGTTCGCCCAGCGGTTGCGCCCGGAAGTGGTGCAGCTCTGGTACCAGATGGCGCTGGGTGGTCGACGCGACCTGTACCTGGCCCCGAGCCCGCGTGCGGGCTTCGAAATGGCCGTGCTGCGCATGCTGGCGTTCCGCCCGGCTGCCGCGGTACCGCCGGTGCCGCGCGATCCGGGCACCGGCACCGAGGTGAACAACGGCGCTGGCAGCCCCGCCCAGGGCAGCGGCATGGCGGCAGCGCCTGCCGCCGTGGCCGCCGCGCCGGTCGCCCGGGTGGTACCGGCCGCAGCCAGCGTCACCCCGGTGGCCCCGGTGGCCCCGGTAGTTGCGGTGGCGGCCCCTGTGGCTGCCCCGGCCGCCGCGCCGGAACCCGCCCGGCCGACCCCGCCGCCGGCGGCAGAGCCGGCGCCTGAAGACGACCTGCCGCCGTGGCACCAGGCCGGTGCCGAGGAGCGTGACGAGGCGCTGGCCGCCGAACTGGCCAGCCCCGACGCGGCCATGGTGGCACCATGGGAGGCGCCGCCGGCGCGTCCTGCCGCCCCGGCCCCGGCCCCCGTGGTAGCGCCGGCTGCCGTGGCGCGCCCGCAGGGCATCGCCATTGCGCCCTCGGCGCCGGCCGCCGAGGCAGGGGCTGCCGCGCCAATCGCCCTGGCCTCGCCCGAAGCCTGGCTGGAACTGGTCGCCCAGAGCCAGCTCAACGGCCCCTCGCGGCAGCTGGCGGCCCACGCGGCGTTCATCAGTTTTCAGCACGGCATCTTGAAACTGGCGGTATCGCCCGGATTTGAGTACTTGTGTTCGGACCGTTCGCTGGCGGCGCTGACCGATGCGCTGTCCGGCCCGCTGGGGCAGACCCCGCGGATCGTGATCGAACATGGCGACGCCGAGGCCGAAACGCTGCACCAGCGTTCCGACCGCCAGCGTGGCGAGCGGCAACAGGCGGCCGAAGCCGCCTTCATGGCCGACCCGCAGGTGCAGGTGCTTATCCAGCAGCACGGCGCGCGGGTCGTGACCGATTCCATCCGTCCTTTTGATGAGTAACACGACATGCGCGGCAACATCGCCCAATTGATGCAGCAGGCCCAGAAGATGCAGGAAAACCTGCAGAAGGCCCAGGAAGACCTCGCCAAGCTGGAAGTCACCGGCAGCGCCGGCGGTGGCATGGTCAGCGTGACCCTGACCGGCACCAAGGAGTGCCGCAAGGTGCGTATCGATCCGTCGATCCTGGGCGATGCGGAAATGACCGAAGACCTGGTCGCGGCCGCCTTCAACGATGCGTCCAACAAGATCGACGCCGAATCGAAGAACCGCATGGGCTCGGCCACGGCCGGCATGCAGTTGCCGCCGGGCATGAAGCTGCCGTTCTGACCCACCGCAGGTGCCGGGCCCGTGCCCGGTACCGGTGGGGTGACCGCGACGCGAAGCCTTCGGGCTTCGCGCGTTCGTTTCTGAGATGAGCCCATCGCCATGAGCCTGCCCCTGCTCGAACAATTGATCGAGGCCTTCCGTGTGTTGCCGGGCGTTGGCCAGAAGACCGCCCAGCGCATGGCCTACCACGTGCTCGAGCGCGAGCGCGTGGGCGGGCAGAAGCTGGCCGAGGTGCTGGCCAAGGCCATCGAACGTATCGGCCATTGCGTGCAGTGCCGCGATTTCAGCGAGACCGAGACCTGCGCGGTGTGCGCCAACGGCAGCCGTGAGCGGCAGCAGCTGTGCGCGGTGGAATCGCCCGCCGACCGGCTGGCGATCGAGCATGCGACGGGGTTCCGCGGCGTGTACTTCGTGCTGCAGGGGAGGTTGTCGCCGCTGGACGGCGTGGGCCCGCGCGAACTCGGCCTGGACCAGCTGGAGGCCCGCCTGAAACAGGGTGAGGTGCAGGAACTGATCATCGCCACCAGCGCCACGGTGGAGGGCGAAGCCACCGCGCATTACCTGGCGCAGCTGGCACGCGCACACAAGGTGCGCCCCAGCCGGTTGGCGCAGGGCCTGCCGTTGGGCGGCGAACTGGAATACGTGGACCGCGGCACGCTGTCGCACGCCTTCGGCACGCGCACCGAAATCCAGGAATGACCCCGGGCAACCGCGCCGCGCCGACAGGGTAGAGCCGACCGTTGGTCGGCTGGCCGCGCTGACCGCAGCGCCCGTGCACCGCGCCGCACCCGTCGAAACCGGCAGCGCATCCGCGCTACTCTCCTAGCCCGTGTTCCAAAGAGGTGCCCCATGAGCCAAGACACCCTGTTCGGCAAGATCATCCGCCGTGAAATCCCGGCCACTATCGTCTATGAGGACGACGACGTGCTCGGCTTCAAGGACATCGCGCCGCAGGCGCCGGTGCACGTGCTTTTCATTCCCAAGAACGAGGCGATCCCGACCCTGGACGACGTGCAGCCCGCGCAGGCGCACCTGATCGGCAAGCTGGCGCTGGCGGCGGCCGAGTACGCCCGCCGCGAAGGCTTCGCCCAGAACGGCTACCGCATCGTCATGAACTGCCGCGAGGACGCCGGGCAGACCGTGTTCCACATCCACCTGCACCTGCTGGCCGGCGCGCCGCTGGGCCACTTCGGCACGCCGAACGGCTGAGGCACCCCACGCCGACGGCCTCCCGGGGTAGAGCCACCCCATGGGTGGCTGCACGCGATGGTCGATGCCACACCGCGCTGCATCGGCCCGCGGTGGAACAAAAAAGCCGCCCTTGGGCGGCTTTTTTTGCAAGGCGTACCGACCAACGGTCGGCAGCTACCTTTGCGGTCGGTATCTACCCGTTTACCACCAGCCCCAACCGCGGTAGCCCCAGCCCGGGCCCCAGCCCGGACCCCACGGCCCGTACGGGTAGGCCGGCACCACGTCCACCTGGCGCTGTTCCGGCCACAGGTAGATGACATCGGCATCGAGCTTGGGCAGGCGGTAGTCGTACTCGCCGATGCGGGTGTTCTCGTAACCGGCGATCTTGCCGATGAAGGTCACATCACGGCCCGGCTCGAACACGGCCGGGTCGTAGAAGCCGGCGCGGCAGGCGACGAAGCGGCCGTCGCTGGCATCAGCCGAGGTGGTGCTCGGGCGGCCACTGCCGTTGAGCGGGCGCGAGATCATCTGGAAACAGGTCTGGCCCTGCACCGGATTGGTTTCGATGATGCGGCCACCCCAGCGCACCGGGGTACCCACCTGCTGGGTGGGCACCGCATCGCGCGGGCTGACCATGCTGAACTGGCCTTGCAGCGGTTTGGGCGCGGTGGCGCAGGCGGCCAGCGCCAGCGAAGCAGCGAGGGGAAGCAGAATCTGGATCTTCATGGGGATGCTCCGGAGGACGGGCGATGCCTGCGCAGGTCGCGCAATAATGAAGTGAGGTCGACGTCCGCGCCAGCGTAGCGCGCGAGAACGAAACGGCTGCTGAGCGACAACAGCGCCGGGTCGGGCCGCTGCTGGTGGACGCGCTGGGCCCAGCGGTCCGCTGGCTCGGCACTGTCACGCGCCAGGCCAAGCCGGGCGTAGCGCCGCCCCAGCCGGTGCCAGGCGCGCAGCAATGGATCGCGCTCGCGTTCGCCACGGCCCAGCAGCCACGCCATCCAGCCTAGCGTGGCCAGCGCGAAGACCGTGAAAACGGCAATCAGCTGTGCCGGTTCCAGCTTGTCGATGCCCAGCGGGCGCAGCATGCGCTGCTGGCGATCGGCATCGAAGGACAGCACCAGGTCGTTCCAGCCCCGGCGCAGCCAGTCGGTGGCCTGGCCCAGCTGCAGCCAGCGGCTCTGCAGGGTGGCCCCGCCGCCGCCCTGCAGACGGTCTTCCAAGGTGTCGTAGATGCGCTCGGGGGCGACCGCGGCGGTCGGGTCCACGCGTACCCAGCCGCGCTCGGGCAACCACACCTCGGCCCAGGCATGGGCATCCATGCGCCGCACCACCCAGTAGTTGCCGTAGGGGTTGCGCACGCCGCCGGCAAAGCCGGTCACCACGCGTGCGGGAATGCCGGCGTTGCGCATCAGCACCACGAACGCCGAACTGAAGTGCTGGCAGAAGCCGACCTGCTGGTCGAACAGGAACTCGTCCACGCCATCGCGACCGGGCAGCGGCGTGGTCAGGCTGTAGGCGAAGCGGGCACGGATCCAGTCCAGCGCGCGCGCCACGATGGCCGCATCGTTGCTGCCGGCCTCGGCGCGCCACTGCCGGGCCAGCGCGGCCGTGCGCGGATTGAAGCCGTCCGGCAGTTGCAGTGCCTGCTGGCGCTCGTACGGCCGCAGTGCGTCGCGGTAGCGGCTGGGCGGGGCGGACTGCAGGCGCCAGCGGGTCAGGGTGCTCAGGTTGCTGCGGCTGCGCAGGCTGTGGTCGGCATCCAGCGCGCTGCCGGGCGGTGCCTGCAGCGGCAGGTCCAATGCCACCAGCTGGCGGCGGTCGGTGGGCTCGTAATCGATCTGGTAATCCCAGCGCAGCGTGCCCGAGGTGACCGCGGCGGGTGGGCGCTGCCGGGCGTCCTGATCCCGGGTCCAGCTGCGGCCATCGAAGCGGGTCATCACCGGGCCGCGCCAGTAGCGCTGCTCGGGCGCCGGCACCGCGCCGAAGAACGTCACGCGCAGGGCGGGCGCATCGTCGGCCATCAGGTCCAGCCACTGCCCCGGTTCCATGCGGTCGGACAGGCCCGGCTTGCCCACCGCGCGGTCGGGAATGCCCCACAGCGGCTCGCTCAGGCGCGGGAACAGCCAGAACCCGGCCAACGCCAAGGGCAGGCCCAGTGCAACCAGGCGGCCAACGCCGCGCAGTTGGCCGCCCAGGCGCGGGCTGGGCGCTTGGCCTTCGGCATGGGCCAGCCGCTGCAGGGCGAGCAGGGCGGTCAGCGCGGCCAGTACGGCCAGCGCCATGGTCAGCGGCCCCTGGTCGAGCAGGAAGGCGGCGAACGGGGCAAACAGGGCAAACCCGAGCAGGCTGCGGGCATCGCGCAGGCTGCGCAGTTCGCTGGATTTCAGTGCCAGCATGGCCGCCAGCAATGCGCAGCCGGTATCGCGGCCGGGGCGTGCGCCCATCTGCCAGTAAATGGCGGCCAGCATGCACAGCACCAGGGCCAGGCGCAGCACGGCAGGCAGCACGCGTTGGCGGGCCGCCAGGGCGGTCACCAGCGCGACCAGCGCGATGATGGCGGCGAGCAGGTCAGGCAACTGCAGCAGCAGCGGCACCAGGCCGAGCGCGGCGCTGGCCAGGGTCCAACGCCGCGCGCTGGGGCTCAGGGTGGGGGAGGTGGGCTCAGCCATGCGGCATCAGCGCCAGTGCGCGTTGGCACAGGTGGTGGTGGGCGCTGCCATTGCCAGGCCCCAGTATCGGCTGCCCGGGCAACTGCAGGGTGTAGCGGCGGCCATCGCGCTCGGCGAGGTCCACCCAGCGCGCCAGCCGCGCGATGCGTGCTTCGACCGGCAGCGCGGCCAGTTGCCGCCAGTCCAGCAGCACGTCCACGCCCACCGGTTTTTCATACTCGCGCACCAGCAGGGTGTCGCGCCGGGCGGAGTGCTTCCAGGCGATGCTGCGCGGCGGGTCGCCCGCGCGGTAGGGGCGCAGTTGATGCAGCTCATCGCCGCTGGCATGCACGCGGGTATGCAGCGGGTCGCCGCCACTTTCCGGCAGCGCGGGCGCCTGGAGTTCGGGGGCGGCGTAGACCAGCAGCGGCGCGTCGGGCCACACCCACGACCAGGCGCGCACCAGGCCCAGCGGCTGGGTGGTGGAAATGCGGATGCGCGTGAGGTCGAGCCAGCCGCGTCGCACGGTGGGCAGCATCAGGTCCACTTCGATCTGGTCGGTGTCCAGCAGATGGCCGAAGGCCACCGCCTGATCAAGGGCCAGTTCCAGCCCGCGTCGTGCGCGCGCGTCGGGCCGCGACAGGCTGATCCGCAACCGCATCGGCTGGCCGGCATGCACCGGTTCGGCCGACACCGCATCGATCTGCAGACCGGACAACTGCAGGTGCGCGCTGATGGTGCTGGCAATCGCCACGGTGGCCAACAGCAATGCCAGCAGCAATGCCGGGTTGTTGTTGTAGTTCAGCGCGCCCAGCAACATCGCCACCAGCAGGGTGGTCACGAACATGCCGAAGCGGGTGGGCAGCACGTAGATGCGGCGCCGGTCCAGCCGGCGCGGCAACGCTTCGGGCTGCCGTGGCCGCGCCAGCAACTGCAGCTTCTGCCAGCGGTCTCCCCAGCCGCGGCGCATCTCAATCCACCGCGACGGTCTGGAGGATCGCGCGGGCCAGTGCCGGGCCGGTGCTGGCTTCTGCTTCGGGCACCAGGCGATGGCCGGCGACGGCCACGAACAGGGTCTGCACGTCTTCGGGCACCACGTGCGTGCGACCGAGCAGCAGCGCATGCGCCTTGGCCGCGTGCAGCAGGGCCAGCCCGGCGCGGGGCGACAGCCCCACGCGCACGCCGGCGTGCTGGCGGCTGCGGGTAAGCAGGGCCTGCACGTAGTGGATGAGTGCGTCGCTGGCATGCACCTGGCGGGCCGCGTCGCGCAGCGTGCGCACCTGTGCCTCGTCCAGGCGTGGCTGCGCCTGTGCGATCAGGTGGCGGCGGTCGGTACCGCGCAGCAGCTCGCGTTCGGATTCGGCATTGGGGTAGCCCAGTGCCAGCCGCAGCAGGAAGCGGTCCAGCTGCGAGTCGGGCAGCGGGAACGTACCCGACAGGTCCACCGGGTTCTGCGTTGCGATCACGAAGAAGGGATCGGGCAGCGGGTGGGTGACACCGTCCAGGGTGACCTGCTGTTCGGCCATCGCTTCGAGCAGCGCGCTCTGCGTGCGCGGCGGTGCGCGATTGATCTCGTCGGCCAGCAGCACGTGGGTGAACACCGGGCCGGGATGGAACTGGAACTGCCGGCTGGCGGCATCGTAAACCGAGACGCCGAGCACATCCGCGGGCAGCAGGTCCGAGGTGAACTGCACGCGCTGGAAGCCCAGCCCGAGGCTGGAGGCCATCGCATGGGCCAGCGTGGTCTTGCCCAGGCCCGGCAGATCTTCAATCAACAGGTGACCGCCCGACAGCAGGGCGACGAACGCCAGCCGCACTTCATGTGCCTTGCCCAGCACCAGCCCGTTGACCTGGTCCTGGGCGCTGCGGAGGGCCTGTCGCACTACATCGGTTAGCATGGCTGGCACCTGGGGCGAATTTTCCATGTCCGTCTCGTGTCGATGATTCCTTCGATTCTATAGAGCAATGCAGGGCGAACAACGCGCACGCACAATTTTTCTGCTGTTGTGGACGCTGGTCACCGCAGTAAAGCTGGTGATCGCCGCGCGTCTGCCGTTGTTCGTGGACGAAGCGTTCTACTGGCAGGAAGGCCAGCACCTGGCCGCGGCCTATTCCGACCTGCCGGGGCTGACGGCCTGGCTGTCGCGGCTCGGGGTGGAACTGGGCGGCGCGCACGTGCTGGCCCAGCGCCTGCCGTTCCTGGCCATCGGCGCAGCGCTGCCGTGGTTGGTCTCGCGCATTGCCACGCGCTGGTTCGGTGCAGTGGCCGGCTGGCAGGCCGGCAGCCTGACCTTGCTGATGCCGTTGTCGGGCACGCTGGGCATCCTGGCGGTGCCGGACGTGCCGATGGCCCTGGCCGCGGTGCTGTGCCTGGATGCCGGCGCGCGCCTGCTGCGCAACGTCGACGCTGCGTCGGCCATGAAGCTGGCACTGGGCCTGATGATCGGCGCGCTCAGCCATTACCGTTTCATCGGCGTGATCGTGGTTGGCTTCATCGCCCTGCTGCTGTTGCCGCAGGGGCGCCGCATGCTGCGCGATCCGCGCGTGTGGGTGGCGCTGGCGGTGGGGGTGTTGGCGTGGTTGCCGCTGCTGTCGTGGAATGCCGACAACCAGGATGCCGGCCTGAAATTCCAGGTGGTCGAACGCCACCCGTGGGCATTCGAATGGAGTGGTCTGTGGTTCCTGGTGATCCAGCCGATGCTGGTCACCCCGATCCTGTGTATGGCGATGTGGAAGGTGGCGCTGGCCGGCACCCGCAGCGGTGGCGGTGCGCGTGCGCAGTGGCGCTACTTCGGTCTGGTGGGCGCGGTCTCCACGGTGGCGATCTTCGGGCTGGGCTTCTTCACCGATGTGGAGCGCATCAGCTTCCACTGGCCGTTGCCGGGGTATCTGGCGCTGCTGGTGGCGGTGCCGGTGGTGCTCAACGGCTGGCCGCGCTGGCTGCGGCGCGCCGGCTGGTGGCTGGCCGGTGCCGGCCTGGCACTGGCCTTCGGCTACTACCTGATGGCGTCCACGCCGAGCCTGCGCGAGCAGCTGGCCGGCGACAAATACTACCCGCGCAATTTCGCCGGCTGGGAACCGCTGGCCGCCGCGGTGCGCGACGAACTCGCTGGCATGCCCGAAGGTACCCGGGTGCTGGCCGGCAACTTCAAGGTAGGCGCCGAGCTCGGCTTCCAGCTACGTGATCCGTCCATCGAAGTGCTGCGCCACCCGCTCAACGACAAGCACGGTCGCAGTGCGCAGCTGGGGCTGTGGGGGCTGTTGCACGATGGCCGGCGCAACGCGCCGATGCTGCTGGTGCTGTCGCCCAGCGACCAGCGTTACCGCGACCTGCTGCAGCGCTACCACGCAGTGTGCGAGCAGGTGGGCCCGCTGCCGCCGCCGCGGGTGGTCAGCAACGATCATGGCTACCAGCGCTTCCTGTTGTTCAAGCTGCCGGCCGAGCGCGCGTCCGGCCCGTGCGTGACCCCGGCGATGGCCTGGATCGACACGCCGCAGGCGGACGCAACCGTGACCGGCGTGGTGGAAGTGCGCGGCTGGGCCTTCAAGGACGGGGTGGGGCTGTCGCGGGTGGAGGTGCTGCTGGATGGCAAGGCCGTGGCCGAGGCGGACTACGGCCGCACCTACGACATCACCAGCTTCTGGACCAACTCCAACGATCCGCAGCACCCCAACGTGGGCTTCACCGCCCGGGTCGATACGCGCGCGCTGGCGCCGGGCAGGCATTGGCTGGGCCTGCGCCTGCACGGGCGCGACGGCAGCGTGGAGCCGTGGCAGGAGCAGGCACTGCAGGTGCCCGCGCGCTGAGCGTGCGCGGCGGCAGGGATCAGGGCAGGATGTAGCCGGCCTGGCGCAGCAGCTGGCTGGTGGCGATCAGGGGCAGCCCGATCAGCGCGGTGGGGTCGCGGTTCTCGATGGCCTCGAACAGGGCGATGCCCAGCCCCTCGCATTTGAAACTGCCGGCGCAGTCCAGCGGCTGCTCGGCAGCCACGTAGCGGGCGATCGTGGCCGCATCCAGGGCGCGGAAGTGCACCCGGGTCAGGTCGCAGGCCGCCAGCTCGCGATCGTCGCAGCGCAGGCTGACCGCCGTATGGAACGCCACCACTTGGCCGGACATCGCCGCCAGCTGCGCCTGTGCGGCCGCCACCGTGCCCGGCTTGCCCAGCGGGGAACCGTTCAGCTCGGCGACCTGGTCCGACCCGATCACCCAGCGCCCGGGGTAGCGGGCGGCCACCTCGGCGGCCTTGGCCCGGGCCAGACGCACCGCCACCGCACGCGGGGTTTCACCCGGCTGCGGGGTCTCATCCACGTCCGGGCGTGCGCAGTCGGGGGCCAGGCCCAGCCGTTGCAGCAGTTCCAGGCGGTAGCGGGAGGTGGAGGCAAGCACGGGCGGAAGCATGCGAAAATACCGGTTGGTGGGGTCGGCAGTCTGGCCGCGGCGGCCGGGCGGGGCAAGCCGGTACACGAGGGATTTGACAGCCGGGCAGACGGTCCTTAACATTCAGCGGCTTATGTCCGCGAACGTGCCCGAATTGCTGGATGCTTGGCGGATGGTTGCAGCACGCAGGTGCTTCGACGGCCAGGTGAATCTAGCTGAATTGACCCGCCTGCAAGGGCTTGTTGCCGATACCGAAGGTCAGTGCACCTATGCACTGGAATTCGCGCACGACGACATCCTGCGGGTATCCTATGTTGAACTGACCATTGAAACCGCGCTGCCGCTGATCTGTCAGCGCAGCCTGCAGCGCTTCCTGCTGCCGGTCTCGATGGTGCAGCGGCTCGGCCTGATCCGCAGCGAAGAGGAAGAATCCTCGTTGCCGGAAGGGTACGAACCGTGGCTGGTGCCCGAAGACGGCATGCTGCGACCGCTGGAACTGGTCGAGGACGAACTGGTCCTGGCCGTGCCCGTTGTGCCGTTGTCTCCCGATGGGCAGGCAGTGGACCGCGACTGGGCACCGACCGAAGAAGAAATCAGCAAGGCCAATCCGTTCGCGGCGTTGGCGGCACTGAAAAAACAATAGCAGCCGGATTGTCGTCGGCGGCTGCGGCGAAAGCGAAGACTGTGCTGGGCGCTGGCGTCCTGCGCGACGAAACGACGAAGCAAAACGAACCGAGTTTGGAGCAATCCCATGGCTGTGCAGAAATCCCGTGTCACCCCGTCCCGCCGCGGTATGCGCCGTGCGCATGACGCCCTGAGCGCCAAGCAGCTGTCCACCGATCCGACCACCGGTGAAGTGCATCTGCGTCACCACATCACCGCTGACGGTTTCTACCGTGGCAAGAAGGTGATTGCGACCAAGTCGAATTCGGCCGTCGAAGAAGATTGATCCGTGAAGGCCGCTGCCCGGTCGGGCAGCGGCCTTTACTCCATTCTTCCCGGCTGTCGGTGTTGATGGCCGTGCTACAGGACATGCAATGAGCAAGCGGATCTACTCGAGGATCGCGGGCACTGGTAGCTATTTGCCCGAAAAAGTGTTGACCAACCAGGATCTGGAGAAAATGGTCGACACCACCGATGAGTGGATCCAGTCGCGAACGGGTATCCGTGAGCGGCACATTGCAGCGGAAAACGAAACCACCAGCGACCTCGGCTATCACGCCGCGGTGCGTGCGCTGGAAGCGGCCGGTATCGACGCTTCGCAGCTGGACATGATCGTGGTGGGTACGACCACGCCCGATCTGATCTTTCCCTCCACCGCGTGCCTGATCCAGGCCAAGCTCGGTGCGAGCGGGTGCCCTGCCTTCGACGTCAACGCCGCCTGTTCGGGCTTCGTGTTCGCGTTGAGCGTGGCGGACAAATTCATTCGTTCCGGTGATGCACGTCATGTGCTGGTCATCGGTGCGGAAACCCTGACCCGGATCGTCGACTGGACCGAGCGCACCACCTGCGTGCTGTTCGGCGACGGCGCCGGCGCGGTCGTGCTGAAGGCCGACGAAGACACCGGCATCCTTAGCACCCACCTGCATTCGGATGGCAGCAAGAAAGAGCTGCTGTGGAACCCGGTGGGCGTGTCGGCTGGTTTCGGCGAGGGCGAGAACGCCCGCGGCGCGATCCTGATGAAGGGCAACGACGTGTTCAAGTACGCCGTGAAGGCGCTGGACTCGGTCGTCGACGAAACCCTGGAAGCGAACGCGCTGACCAAGGCCGACCTGGACTGGCTGATTCCGCACCAAGCCAACCTGCGCATCATCGAAGCCACGGCCAAGCGCCTGGACATGTCGATGGAGCAGGTGGTGGTGACGGTGGACAGGCACGGCAATACGTCGTCCGCCTCGGTGCCGATGGCGCTGGACGTGGCGATCCGTTCGGGCCGCGTCGAGCGTGGCCAGCTGCTGTTGCTGGAAGCCTTCGGTGGCGGCTTCACCTGGGGTTCGGCTCTGCTGCGCTATTGATAGTGCTCGTTACGACAACGTGACGTTTTCATTACGGCCCCATTTGGGGCCGTATGCATTTCAGGAGACCTGTCATGGTTGAGCCCATCGTCATTGAAGGGCAACGTGCCTGGCTGAAGCAGTACGGCGAAGGAAGCCGCGCGGTAGCCTTGGGCCTGCTCAATTTTGTTGCACACCGTTTCCAGCTGGATGCGCTGCGCCCGCCGCCGCATCGCGGTGGCGATGCCGCGAAGGAAACCGAGGCGCGCCGTCTGGGCGAGCTGGCCGCGCAGGGCGTGAACGTGCCGCACGTGATCGGCAGTGGTCACGCGGCGTTGGTGCTGGAAGACAACGGCAGTTCGTTCAATACCTGTCTGCGCCAGGCGGATGCGGCCGGGCGCGACGTGCTGGTGGCGGCGGCGATGCAGGCGATTGCGGCAGCGCATGCGAAGGGGGCCTACTTTGGGCAGCCGTTGCCGCGCAACCTGACCTGGGACGGGGCGAAGGTGGGCTTCATCGATTTCGAGGAAGACCCGCTGGAGGTGATGGACCTGGCGCAGGCGCAGGCACGCGATTGGCTGATGTTCGGCTACGGTGTGGCGAAGTATTACGAGGACCGTCCGCAGCAGTTGCAGGCGCTGATGGCGCAGGCGATGGACGGGGTGGAGGCGCCGGTGATCGCGCATGCGCACGCGGTGTCGGGGCGGCTGCAGGGGCTGGCCCGGGCGAGTCTGAAGATGGGCCGTTCGGCGCGCGCGCTGGCCCACGCGATTCTGATCGTGCACGGGGCCACGACGCTGGGGGTGCTGATGCTGGCGGTGATCTGCTACGACTTCTTCTCCGACGGCGACCTCGACATCCTGCAGTTGTTGGTTTGATCGGGTGGGGCTTTTTTTTGAAGCCAGAGCTTTTAAGAGCGTAGAGCCAGAGCGTTGTTGCTCGCTTGCGGCGTGCCGGGTCGGCGTGGGTGGGTTGGCGGGACACGCCGTAAACCCATCCATGGGGGCTCGTGGGCGCCATCCATGGCGCCCAACGGTCCCGCCAACCCACCCACGCCGACCCCCGAGAGATTCCGGGCGGGCATGGGCAATCAACGGCACTTCGTCTCAGCGTTGCTGAGCCTCAGCAGAGCATCCCCGCCCGTGAGAGGGGGGAGGGGTAGTGCCGAGCGAAGCTCGGCACCTCTCAAACCCAAAGCAGGCCGCTGCGCTGCTCTTGATCTACGTTGCGCACCAGCCATGTCTGGAGAGGCTGGGGTGGGTGAGGTTGCGGGGCCCTCCACCGCATGGATGCGGTGGCGGAGCTTACAAGGACGTACTTGCAGCGTGCCCCGCAACCTCACCCACCCCAGCCCACTTCCCGACAGTGACTGACCGCTCTGGCTCCATGCTTGCGCTCAAAGCGGCCAAGCCACATACGCGTCAGTACAGACGGAGGGCGGTATTCCCCCTTATCATTCGCCGTTCGATTTTTGCAGGCGGATGACCGCGTGACCGATTCCAATCTCGCATTCGTGTTCCCCGGCCAGGGCTCGCAGTCGCTGGGCATGCTCGCCGAACTGGCTGAGCTGCACCCGCAGGTCCGCGAGGCCTTCACCGAGGCCTCCGATGGCGCCGGCGTCGACCTGTGGGCGCTGTCGCAGGGCGGCCCCGAGGAAATGCTCAACCGCACCGAATTTACCCAGCCCGCCCTGCTGGCCGCCAGCATCGGCGTCTGGCGCGTCTGGAATGCCGTCGGTGGCGCCAAGCCCGCCGTGCTGGCCGGCCACAGCCTGGGCGAGTACACCGCCCTCGTTGCCGCGGGCGCCCTGACCCTGCGCGATGGTGCCCACCTGGTGCGCCTGCGTGGCCAGCTCATGCAGGAAGCCGCCCCCGCCGGCGTGGGTGCCATGGCCGCCGTCCTCGGCGCCGAAGACGCCCTGGTCCTGGACGTCTGCGAACAGGCGGCCGGCAGCCAGATCGTCGTGCCCGCCAACTACAACTCGCCCGGCCAGATCGTCATCGGTGGCGACGCTGCCGCCGTCGACCGCGCCCTGGCCCTGCTCGCCGAAAAGGGCGTCCGCAAGGCCGTCAAGCTCGCCGTCAGCGTCCCCTCGCACACCCCGCTCATGCGCGAAGCCGCCAACCGCCTGGCCGAAACCATGGCCGGCCTGGACTGGCGCGCGCCCGCGCTGCCGGTCGTGCAGAACGTCGACGCCCGCATCCACGACGGCGTCGAGGCCATCGCCCAGGCCCTGGTCCAGCAGCTTTACCTGCCCGTCCAGTGGACCGGCTGCGTGCAGGCCCTGGCCGCCCGTGGCGTCACCCGCGTCGCCGAGTGCGGCCCGGGCAAGGTCCTGACCGGATTGATCAAGCGCATCGACAAATCGCTGGACGCGCGCACACTGTCCACGCCCGCCGATTTCGAGGCAGCCCGCGAAACCTGGGCCGCCTGATCCTTTGACTGGCTTTGCGTCGCCCGGCCCCGGCCTGGCGCGTGGACCGGTCCCGTTCGAGGAACTACAGATGAGCAAGCCCCTTCAGGGTGAAATCGCACTGGTGACCGGCGCCAGCCGTGGCATCGGCGCCGCCATTGCCGACGCATTGGCCGCGCAGGGCGCGACCGTCATCGGCACCGCCACCACCGACGCCGGTGCCGCCGCCATCGGCGAGCGCCTGGCCGCCGTGGGTGGCCACGGCCGCGCGCTGAACGTCACCGACGCCGCCGCGCTGGACGCCGTGCTGGACGGTATCGCCAAGGAATTCGGCGCCATCAGCATCCTGGTCAACAACGCCGGCATCACCCGCGACAACCTGCTGCTGCGCATGAAGGACGAGGACTGGCAGGCCATCCTCGACACCAACCTGACCAGCGTGTTCCGCACCTCCAAGGCGGTCATCCGCGGCATGATGAAGGCCCGCAAGGGACGCATCATCAACATCGCCTCGGTGATCGGCGTGACCGGCAATGCCGGCCAGGCCAACTATGCCGCCGCCAAGGCCGGCATCATTGCCTTCTCCAAGTCGCTGGCCAAGGAAATCGGCTCGCGCGGCATCACCGTCAATGTGGTCGCTCCCGGCTTCATCGACACCGACATGACCAAGGCCCTGCCGGAAGAACAGCGCACCGGCCTGGTCAAGACGATCGCCCTGGAACGCCTGGGTGAACCGTCCGACATCGCCAACGCGGTGGCGTTCCTGGCCGGTCCCTCGGCCAGCTACATCACCGGCGAAACCCTCCATGTGAACGGCGGCATGTACATGCCGTAAGCATGTGGCGCACGGATCGCGCCGCAAGTGGTTGATCTGAAAGATGTTTTGCGGCAATGCAAGGCATCGCCGGTTTCCACTACACTATCCCACGGTCATCCGACATCGGATGGCGTCATTTTTGAACCACTACTCCATCTGGAGCGATATCCAATGAGCACCATCGAAGAACGCGTCAAGAAAATCGTCGTCGAACAGCTTGGCGTCAAGGAAGAAGAAGTCACCAACAGCGCATCGTTCGTCGATGACCTGGGCGCTGACTCGCTGGACACCGTTGAACTGGTGATGGCGCTGGAAGAAGAGTTCGAGTGCGAAATCCCGGACGAAGAAGCCGAGAAGATCAGCACCGTCCAGGCTGCAATCGACTACATCAACGCCCACGTCAAGGCTTGATGTCAGGCGGCTTGCGCGCGGCGGTGGCACCAGCCCCGGCCGCGCGCGGCAATCCCATGGGGCCGCACTTGCGGCCCTGTGCATTTGAGCGTTACACCGCGTCATACCCGTGAACCACGGGCCAGGAGAATCAGCAATGAAGCGTCGCGTCGTCGTCACCGGCATGGGCATGGTCTCGCCCCTTGGCAATGATCTGGACACCAGTTGGAAGGGCATCAGCGAAGGCCGTTCGGGCATCGCTGCGCTGACCAACGTTGCCGACAGCTACCTGGAACGGTTCACCACCAAAATTGCAGGTGAGGTCAAGGGATTTGACATCACCGCCGACAACGCACTGTTCGGCACGTACCGGGTCAGCGGCAAGGATGCCAAGAAGATGGACCCGTTCATCCATTACGGCTTGGGCGCAGCGTTCATGGCCCTGCACGATTCCGGCCTGGAGATCACCGACGCCAATGCCGAGCGCATCGGCGCGATCGTCGGCGCCGGCATCGGCGGCCTGCTTGGCATCGAAGAGCAGACCATCGATTTCCATGAGGGCAAGAAGATCTCGCCCTTCTACGTGCCCAAGACCATCATCAACATGTTGCCCGGCCAGCTGAGCATCATCAGCGGCCTGAAGGGCCCGTCGTTCTCGGCGGTGTCGGCCTGCGCCACCTCGAACCATTCCATCGGCACCGCCATGCGCATGATCCAGTACGGCGATGCGGACGTGATGGTGGCCGGTGGCGCCGAGCGTGGTTCCTCGCCGACCGCCCTGGGCGGCTTCTGCGCGATGAAGGCCATGAGCACCCGCAACGATGATCCCGAAGCGGCCTCGCGGCCGTGGGACAAGGACCGCGACGGCTTCGTGCTCGGCGATGGTGCCGGCATCCTGATCCTGGAAGAGTACGAACACGCCAAGGCCCGTGGCGCGAAGATCTACTGCGAACTGGCCGGTTTCGGTGCCAGCTCCGACGCCTACCACATGACCGCGCCGAGCGAGAACGGCGAAGGCGCCGCGCGCTGCATGGTCATGGCCATGAAGGACGCCGGTGTGACCCCGGAGCAGATCGGCTACCTCAACGCGCATGGCACCTCGACCCCGCTGGGTGACCTCGGCGAGACCATGGCGATGAAGGCCGCCTTCGGTGACCACGCCTACAAGATGATGGTCAGCTCGACCAAGTCGATGACCGGCCACCTGCTCGGTGCCGCTGGCGGCGTCGAAGCGATCTTCTCGGTGCTGGCCCTGCGCGACAACGTGATTCCGCCGACCATCAACCTGCACCAGCCGGGCGAAGGCTGCGACCTGGATTACGTGCCCAATGAAGCACGCCAGGCCAAGGTGGACGTGGTGATGTCCAACGGTTTCGGCTTCGGTGGCACCAACGGCACGCTGGTGTTCAAGCGCGTCTGATCGCCGCGCTGCCGTACCCGCACCCGGGCCGCCATCTTGGCGGCCTTGGTGTATCTGGCCCTCCCGCACCTTCCGGTTCCCCGCCATGCTGCTGACCCATCCGCTGCCCGCCACCACCGACCTGCTCGCGCTGCAGCGCGTGGCGCCATCGCGCTATCCGCTGCTGATGGAGTCCACCGCCTCGGGCACCGCGCAGGGCCGCTGGGACCTGCTGCTGATGGGCAACGGGCAGGTGCTCGCGCTGCACGCGGATGGCGTCGTGCGCGATGCCGAAGGCGTTGCCCATCCGGGCACCTTCCTGGGCGTGCTGGACGCGCAGTGGGCGGCGCTGCGCCAGCCACGCGAGGAGATCCAGCTGCCGTTCCGTGGTGGCTGGGCGCTGATGCTGGATTACGAACTGGCCGGACAGATCGAAACGGTGCTGCAGCTGCCCGCGCGCGCCGACGGGCTGCCCGCCGCCCTGGCCCTGCGCTGCCCCGCAGCGGTGCTCCACGACCGCGTGCTGGGCCAGTACCACGCCGTGTGCGAAACCGACCACGCCGCACTGCTGCAGACCCTGCTGGCCGACCTGGACGCCGCACGTGCGTTGCCGCCGCTGCCGGCCTGGCAGCCGCCGGCCGAGGTGGGCGAGGATGCGCCTGCGCGCTTCACCGACGGCGTGGGCAAGGTCATCGAGTACCTGCGTGCCGGCGATGTGTTCCAGGTGAACCTGTCGCGGCGCTGGAACGCGCAGTTCGCCAGCACGCTGTCGCCGCAGGCGCTGTACGCGCAGCTGCGGGTGGCCAACCCGGCCCCGTTCGCCGGGCTGTTCATGGCGCAGGGCAGGGCGGTGGTCAGTTCCTCGCCGGAGCGGCTGGTGTCGGTGCATGGCCACGACGTGCAGACCCGGCCGATCGCCGGTACCCGCCCGCGCTTTGCCGGCGACGATGACGCCGCGCGCATCCAGGAGCTGGTGGGCCACCCCAAGGAACGCGCCGAGCACGTGATGCTGATCGACCTGGAGCGCAATGACCTGGGTCGCATCTGCACGCCCGGCAGCGTCGAGGTCGACGAGCTGATGACGGTGGAAAGCTACGCCCACGTGCACCACATCGTGAGCAACGTGCGCGGCCGCCTGCGCGCGGGCGTGAGCCCCGGCCAGGTGATCGCCGCCACCTTCCCGGGCGGCACCATCACCGGGTGCCCGAAGGTACGCTGCATGCAGATCATCGCCGAGCTGGAGCAGACCGCGCGTGGCGCCTACACCGGCGCGTTCGGCTGGCTCAACCGCGATGGCGACCTGGACCTGAACATCCTGATCCGCACCGCCGAAGTGGCCGCGGCCAGCGCCACCTTCCGCACCGGTGCCGGCATCGTGGTCGATTCGGACCCGGACAAGGAACTGGACGAAACCCGCGCCAAGGCGCGTGGCCTGATGCGTGCGCTGGGCCGGCATGACTGAGCCGTTTGGGCGTGTGCAGCGGTCGCGCGGTATGCTGCGCGGCGGCGAAAACCATTCGAGGTGACCATGGCGGGTGCGAAACGGGGATGTCTGGCCGTGCTGGCGGTGCTGCTGTTGGGGGCATTGCTGCTGGCTGGTGCAGGGGCGTGGTTCTGGCATAGCCAGCGCGGCTTCGCCGATGCGCCGTTGACCCCGGACCAGCCCAGCGTGGTGATCGCCTCCGGCGACGGCCTGAACACGGTGCTGGGCAAGCTGCGTGCGGCCGGCGTGGACGAAGGCAGCGACACCCAGTGGCAACTGCTGGCGCGCCAGCTGGATGCGGCCGGCAAGCTCAAGGTGGGTGAATACGCGCTGGACCCCAGCCTGACCCCGCGCGAGCTGCTGCTGCGCATGCGCCAGGGCCGCGTGCTGCAGCACCGGGTGACCATCGTGGAAGGCTGGAACATCCGCCAGGTCCGGGCCGCGCTCAAGCGCGCCGACCCGCTGGTGCACACCACCGACAGCCTCGACGACGCTGCCCTGATGAAGGCCATCGGCTTCCCCGGCGAACACCCCGAAGGCCGCTTCCTGCCCGAAACCTACGTGTACCAGCGCGGCGACAGCGACGTGGACGTGCTCAAGCGCGCGCACGCGGCGATGGAAAAGGAACTGGCCGCCGCGTGGGACAGCCGTGCCGACGATCTGCCGCTGAACACGCCGTACGAACTGCTGACCCTGGCCTCGATCATCGAGAAGGAAACCGCGCTGCCCAGCGAGCGGCCGCAGATCGCCGGCGTATTCATGCGCCGGCTGAAGATCGGCATGCGCCTGCAGACCGACCCGACCGTGATCTACGGCATCGGCAGCAGCTACGACGGCAACATCCGCAAGCGCGACCTCACCACCGATACGCCGTACAACACCTACACCCGGGCTGGCCTGACCCCGACTCCGATCGCCATGCCGGGTCGCGACGCCCTGCAGGCCGCCGCGCAACCGGCCGCCGGCGATGCGCTGTACTTCGTGGCGGTGGGCGATGGCAGCGGCGCGCACGTGTTCTCGGCCAATTACACCGACCACAACGCCGCCGTGGCGCGCTACCTGCAGCAGCTGCGCCAGCAGCGCAGCCAGGCCGCACCGCAATGACCGCCTCGCTGCTGCGCCACCCGCGTTTTGTCAGCCTGGAAGGTGGCGAAGGCGCGGGCAAGACCACCGCCATCAATGCCATCCGCGAGGCCCTGCACGCACGCGGCCACGAGGTGTTGTTGACCCGCGAGCCCGGCGGCACGCCGTTGGCCGAGCGCATCCGCGCGCTGGTGCTCACCCCTGATGCGGAGATCGCCGCCGAGCCGTTGTCGGCCGAGGCCGAGCTGCTGCTGGTGTTCGCCGCGCGGGCCCAGCACGTACGCCAGGTGATCGAGCCGGCGCTGCGCCGCGGCTGCTACGTCGTCAGCGACCGCTTCACCGATTCCAGCTACGCCTACCAGGGCGGCGGTCGCGGCCTGGACGCGGCGTGGATCGCCGACCTCGAGCGCCGCGCGGTGGGCCTGCTGCCCGGGCTGACCCTGCTGCTCGACGTGGATGTGGCCGTCGGCCGCGCCCGCGCCAATGGCCGCGACCTGTGGCCGGACCGCATCGAGAGCGAGCAGGACGACTTCTTCCAGCGCGTGCGCGCGGTATTCCGCCAGCGCGTCAGCGCCGACCCCGCCCGTTTCCGCCTGATCGACGCCAGCCAGGACCAGGTCGGCGTTGCCGCATCGGTGGTGGCGGCGGTGGATGCCTGGCTGGCACCGGAGCCTTCCCATGAGTGAGACCTTTTCCCCGTGGCAGCAGCGCGCCTATGACCAGACCGTGGCCGCGCTGGACGCCGGGCGCCTGGGCCATGGCCTGCTGATCTGCGGCCCAGCCGGGCTGGGCAAGCGCGCCGTGGCGCTGCGCATGGCCCAGCACATCCTGTGCAGCGGTGAACCGGCCGCTGCCCAGCGCAGCGCCCAGCTGATCGCCGCCGGCACCCACCCGGACCTGCAGCTGATCTCGTTCGTGCCGAACAAATCCGGCGACAAGCTGCGCACCGAGATCGTGATCGAGCAGATCCGCGAGATCTCGCAGAAGCTGGCGCTGACCCCGCAGTACGGCATCGCCCAGGTGGTGATCGTCGACCCGGCCGATGCGATCAACCGCGCGGCCTGCAACGCGCTGCTCAAGACCCTGGAAGAGCCGCAGCCGGGCCGCTACCTGTGGCTCATCAGCAGCGACCCGGCGCGCCTGCCGGCGACCGTGCGCAGCCGCTGCCAGCGACTGGAGTTCAAGCTGCCCCCGCGTGAGGAAGCACTGGCCTGGCTGCACGCCCAGGGCCACACCCCGCGCAGCGCCGAAGAGGCCCTGGACGCCGCGCGCGGCCACCCCGGGCAGGCCGACGACTGGCTGCGCGAGGATGGCCTGGCGCTGCGCCGGCAGGTGGCCACCGACCTGGAGGCGCTGGTGGCCGGGCGCGCCGGTGCGGTGGAGCTGGCCCAGCGCTGGACCGCCGACGACAACGCGGCGCTGCGCCTGCGTCACGCCGCCGATCTGGCGCTGGCCCAGGCCAGCACGGGCGGCTTGACCGATCCGGACCGATTGCACAAGCTGGCGGCGTGGTTCGACGCCGCCAACCGTACCCGCGATCTGCTGCGCACCACCGTGCGCGCCGACCTTGCGGTGGTGGAATTGTTGTTGGCCTGGAACAAGGTCAACGAGCGGCAAGCAAAGGGGAATAGAGCATGAGTGCCACCAACGCCCGCCAGGGCATCCTGTCGCTGGCGGTCAAGGACAAGGCCGCGCTGTACAGCGCGTACATGCCGTTCGTGAAGAACGGCGGCGTCTTCGTCCCCACCCCCAAGCGCTACTTCCTGGGCGATGAGGTGTTCCTGCTGCTGACCCTGCCGGACTCCAGCGAGCGCCTGCCGGTGGCCGGCAAGGTCATCTGGGTGACCCCCGCCGGCGCCCAGGGCAACCGCGCGGCCGGCATCGGCGTGCAGCTGGCCGAAGGGGCCGAGGGAGAGAACGTGCGCAACAAGATCGAGACGTTGCTGGCCGGCATCCTGACCTCGGACAAGCCCACGCACACGATGTGAAGAAATTTCGGCGAAACCGTTGACGCCGAAAATTGCCGCCCTATAATGAGCGGCTCAGCAGCATCGGGCGGTTAGCTCAGCGGTAGAGCATTGCCTTCACACGGCAAGGGTCGCAGGTTCGAACCCTGCACCGCCCACCACGATTCAGTCGAAAAAGCCTCCGGAAACGGGGGCTTTTTTGTTGGGCGTTTTCCCGGCGCCTCCGCTTGCAGCGGGTGCGGTAAGGTGGCCATGCAGGCATTCCCGCCCCTTTGACCCGGAGATGTGCATGGCTCCCGCTGGAACGGCTTCCGCCGTTGGCACCCCGGCCGATTACAGCAATGCGCTGTACCGGGTGTACGTCGAAGTAGGGGAGTCGGACTTCATTGCGCGTGACGCCATCACGGCGTTCCTGGTCGAGCGCAGTGCGGATCATCCTGCGTTCCACTTCGTCCCTGAGGCGCTTCTCGCCCGTGACCACGGCTACGAACTGGACCTGCCGATGCAGTTGATTCCCGAGGTGGTGCGCGCGCTGGCTGCGGCCAATGTCGCTGTCTACCAGGTCCGGCGGCTGGGGCTGGCCTGATGCGCCGCCATGCCGCGCAGTTGACCACGCCGACTGTGCGCCTTTTGCTACGTGCAGGGTGGTTGCTTCCTGCACTGCTGTGCATGCCGCTCCCGGCGCTGGCGGCGGATCCGGCAGGCATGCTCACCGTCTTCGTCGGCTTGCCGATACTGGTCGCCGCGGTTGTGGTCCTCGGTGTGCTGGCGCTGTTTCGGCGGCATGCCTGGGTGCGCGGACTGGGCACGTTGGTCGGCGCATGCGTGCTGCTGATCGGCGTGTACGTCGCATGCGTGGATACGTGGCGATTCTGGCCAGACCGCGGGGGTGCCGATGCACCGACGCAGGTGGCCATCGTCATTGGTTATGGGCTGCTATGGCTATGTCTGGTAGTGCTGACGTCTGCAGTGTGGCGGGGCACGTCGCGCGTGGCAGGCGACGATGTTCGCGCACCGACGCGGTATCCCTGATCGGGGTTTCAGGACGTTGCGCCGGCCTCGTTGATGGCTTGCTGGGTCTTTATCGGCGCCATAAGATCGTGGAGGCACCCGGGGGAAACGGGTGCCCCGCCCAACCTGTTCAAACCGATACCGACGCACGCGTTGTTGTCGGTCATGTTCTCAACGCAGATCGAGGTAGCAATGGCAGATCCCTACAACAGCGGACCACGGCCGCCGTCCGCGCCGCGTCTGGACGATTCGATGGTCACCACGGCAATGGAATTGCCCGGCTTCCGCGTTGTGCGCAGTCTGGGCGTGGTGCGCGGCATCACGGTGCGCTCGCGTTCCATCGTGGGCAATTTTCTGGGCGGATTGCAGACGATCTTCGGTGGCAACATCACCATCTACACCGAACTCTGCGAACAGGCCCGGGAAGAAACCTACCGCGACATGGCCAAGCACGCGCGGATGCTGGGGGCGAACGCGATCATCGCGATGCGCTATGACGCTACCGATGTGATGACCGGTCTCACCGAGGTGCTGTGTTACGGCACGGCGGTGGTGGTGGAGCCGGTGCGGTTGTAGTGCCGGGTAACGCGTCGGTAGTTCGAGGCCGAGGTGTTGCTCGGCCTCTGGCGCTCCCTACGGCGTCCATGCCAACTACGTGGTCAGTTCCTTCGTGTGTCTACAGCAAGCAGGGTCATACTGCCGCTTGGATACCCTTCTATCATCTTGGTCATCCCGAGTCCCAGCGAAGGAGGGGCCAGAGCGTGCGGGATGATCTCCTGGCAACGTTGGTTAAGTTCGATCAGAAGCGAACGCCAGGTTTAGGTGGATGAGCCGATCACCAACGCCGCCTCATGGGTCACAGTTGTGGGTCTTTCATCTGCGAAAGCTTGCTTGGTAGGAGCTGACGAGCTCCTGGATGAGATCCAAAAAAGTCTCCTCACAGTCATATCCCTGGCGGCTGTACATGACCGTCCATGGCTCGCCTTTGGGGCTCGCATTGATCGGGTCGAACAGGACGAACCAGTCATAGTCCGAAGGCTCAGCGGTTACCTGGATGGCGTCGCCCATGCGATAGGTCACATCCTCGATATCAAGTAGCGGGTCCTTGGCGTGCGCATTCGCCCACATCGCGACGATCTGCGCATTGTCGTCCCCGAACTTTCGGACCAGCTCCACGGGAAGCAGGACGCAACAGTAAGTTCCAGGAACTAGAAAGCCGTTCGACTCCAAGAGGAACTCCCGGTAGCTGTCAGGGAACCTAAATCCAAGTCGCTCTTCAGCGTCAGCGATCTGTTGGGGTGTTGCGCCCTTCTGACCCAGCCATGTCAGTTCTTCACGACCAACCTTTGATGCAAGCACCGCTAGAGGGGCGTCTGGGAATCCGTTGATGAACGGCTCCAGGCCAAGGTACTCAATGGCATCATCCCTGCCGCGTTCAATGCACGCCAGTCCCACTGCATTGAGCTCCACAAGAAGCTCTTTCCACAAGGCGCTCATGTCTATTTTTCCTGGTACAGGCGAAGGCCGTAATTCACTGAGAAGAGCTGGAGCTCCATGAACTGCTCAAAACCATCGATGTATTCCGCGCCCTCATGAACGAGTTTCACCACCTCCACCTCTCCCTTTGGTGACTTTTCCTGTGGGTCAAGAAGGACGAATTCGGGGCGGTGATTGGGTGGGCCCGAAAGCTGGATCGTGCCCTCAAGGCGATTCTGGACGTAGTCGTCCACTTCAGCTGGCCAGGTGTCCAATGTCTCTCGGTAGAACCGTGCTACGTCTGCATGGTCGTCGCCGAGGTGCGCGATCAGTTCTACAGGCAGGATCGAGCTTGTTGATTGGCCTGGCATGAGAAAGCCGTTCGAAACGCGAAGAAATGCCGTGTAGGTAGAGGGCAGCGTGACGCCCAGCCGCTGTTCGGCGGATGTGATCTGCACCTGCGTTGCAGGCGGCATACCAAGCCAGGTAGCGTGCCCGGCCATCGCAGAAATCGCAACCTGAGCCATTGCGCTGTTTGAGTGCCGGTCGACAAACTGCTGCATCCCCAACTCAGGGGGAGGGTTCGCCACGATGTACGGGATGCTGGTGAGACATGCTTGATTGAGATCGGTGAGGAGGCGGCGCCAGTCTTGTTCGTTCATGGACTTCTCGATCCTTGGCAGTTCAAGGGAGTTCTGTCGCGCTCGTACCTTGAGATGTTGAGGCGGACACGTGGCTTTCTTCCTGGCATGTACACTTTGCTGAGATCATGGCGGGCCAGAGCATAAGCTCCGTCTGCCAGCTACAGTTGGTCTGGCATTTCCGATCTGCACTTCTACTACTCCACTACCCTCACCCAGAACTCCTCCCCATCGAGCACCCTCGCTTCCGTGCACAGGAACCCTCCTAGTCGATTGCCAACCTTCTGGTTGTCCGCGCCAAGAATGTACTTGACGGACATTGAGGTTTCCGGGACCAAAGAAGCGCCTTGGTTGGTAGATGCGAAGGGGTACTCATCGCAGTTGAGACCTGCCTCGTAGCCCTCCGGAAATCGCTTCCTGCACAGTGTTCCCGATGCATTTCGATTGGCATTGTTGATCTTGTCATCTCTCGTGCGGGTCAATGCCGCACCGCGGCGCGCAGGATCTACATGCCAGCGTCCTATCATGCCAGGAAGAATCTCCTGCGCGACTTTGATGTGCGTTGCCGATTCATCCGTTTCCGAGTCGGAAAGGCTGACGTCAAACACTGCGGGATACTCCAGGAATCTGCACCCAGATGTTCGCTTCTTGGACAGCGTGTCGCAGCGCAATTGCGGCGCGACCATTTGTATTGGCGTCTGGTCGACGTTGAATCGGGTCAAAACCAGCTGTGTGTTCTGACTGGTCTTGCCATCGTCCGTATCGAAGCGAAGCGCTGCGGAGAATTCGTAGATTCCTGGTCCACTCAGCGTTTGTGGCTCAAACTGCTGCTTCTCAGTGCAACTGCCGCAGTATAGATCGGGGGCTACGATCAGCCCGGCCATTGCGTTGCCTTGTATGGCTTCAAACTCGACGCGGACGCGGTGCGTCCATGCGGTACGACTTTGCGGGACAGACACATAGTCATACATCGTCACGTTTGCCACTTCTTCCTCACCCGTTTCCGGGTTGTGCGAGGAGTACGTCGCGACCCGTTTTACGCAGTAGTGCTTTCGCGATCCAGTGGCTTCTTCCTCATCCTTGTCCGTCGCGTCCTTGCAGGCTTCTTCGAAGGACATCTCCGGATTCTGCAGGCTGTGCTCGTACTGCCGCAGTTCGTCCAGCGTCATGCTGGCGACCATTTCTTCATCGGTGGGGCAGCCTTCTTCATCCTGCGCATGGGCAGGCAATGCGAACAGCGCGACGGCCAGGGCCAACGGACTGAGCTTCATGTATTGCTCCTGGAAGTTGGATGCGTGGCTGCATCCGGTATCCCGGTGTTACGCCTGCTCAAGGTGCTTCGATGTAGGGAAACTACACGGCGTGCGCGAAGCGTGACGCTCCGTCGGCGGCGGCTGTGCCGCACTGCACGCTTGGCGACGGGGAAGTGAGTTGGCGGCACGGCTACATAACCATCCCTCACTGTCAGAGCGTGTCGCGATCGGCCGCTTGATGCGCGTTCCAATCAGAATCGGCGGTAGAGACGTGCATGCCGAGGCCGTTCCGCCACGTCCTGCGCCGCCGTTGAAACCGGCCGCCATCTATCCGATAGTGTCCCGGCCACGCACCTGCCCCGGCGCGGTGGACATTCTCCAAACGGACGAGGTGGAATGCATGCGGCGGTTGATGATTGTCGGAATTGCAGCCCTGCTGCTGGTCTCACTGGCGTCCCATGCCAAGCCACCGGTGGCGAAACAGGACACGGCCCAACAGGCCCTCACGGCGTGGCTGGCCGCCTTCAACAACGCCGATGGCGATGCCCTGCGCGCGGTGCGCGAGACGTACGGCATGCGCTCCAAAGGCCAGGCCGATCTGGATTTCCGCAAGGACACCGGCGCCCTGCAGATCCTCGAAGCCAGGCCGGGCAAGCCAGGCACGGCGCAGGTACTGGTGCTGCCAACGGTGAATGACCGCGCGATGCTCGTCACCGCGACCGTCGACCCAACATCAGGCGCGACCACGCTCCAGTTCGAAGGCGCCGAAACGCCGCCCCGGTTCGCGCCCAAGCGTGTGCCCGAAGCCGCCCTCCTGGCCGAGGCGACGACCCGGCTCGACGCATTGCAGGCGTCGGACGAGGTGGCCGGTGCCTTCCTGGTCGCCAGGAACGGCGAGGTGCGCATGCAGTGGCACGGTGGCCTGGCCGACCGCCAGCGTGCGCTGGCCGTCTCCCCCGACACGCGGTTCCGCCTGGCCTCGTTGAACAAGATGTTCACTGCCGTGGCGATCCTGCAGCTGGAGCAGGCGGGCAAGTTGACCCTCGAGGATTCCTTGGGCAAACACCTGCCCACCTATCCGAACCGTGCGGTGGCCGATGCAGTCACGCTGCGCCAGCTGCTGAACCACACCAGTGGGCTTGGCGACATTTTCGGCGAGAAGGCCAGCAGCAATGCCGCTGCGCTGCGCACCCTGCAGGACTATTGGGCGGTGTTCGCCGACGAGCCGCTGGCCTTCCCGCCGGGCAGCAAGGACCAGTACTCGAACTACGCCTACATTCTGCTGGGCTCGGTGATCGAGGCGGTGTCGGGGCAGTCTTACTACGACTATGTGGATACCCACGTCTACCGGGTTGCGGGCATGACCGCGACCGGATCACTGCCGGAGTCGACCCCGGTCCCGGCAAGGGCGAACGCGTATACCCGGGTGGATGGAAAATGGACGCTGGAAACGGCGTCGCTGCCCTGGCGCGGCACCTCGGCGGGCGGGGGCTACAGCACGGTGGGCGACCTGCTGAAGTTCGGCGAGGCACTGCGCACGGGAAAGCTGCTGGCTCCGCGTGCATTGGCCGCAGCCACCGCGCCGCAGAACACCATGGCGTGGTATGGCTATGGCTTCATGGTGCGTGGCCAGGGCAGGGAGCGTGTGTATGGGCACGAAGGCGGGGCACCCGGCGCAAACGCGGTGTTCTATGTGCTTCCCGAGCAGGGCTATGTACTGGTGGGGTTGAGCAACGTGGATCCGGAGGCGATGGGCAATGTGGTCAACTTCGTGGCCAACCGGCTTCCCTTGTGAGCGTGCTCGCGCGGACACAGGCGGCAGCACGGTGAGCGCGTACCTCGCGGGTCCGTGCCTGGGCAGGCGCCTGGCGCGGTTGTATGTGGGCCTTCTGGCCTGTCTGCCACTGCCGGCGCTGGCGTCGGATTTCACCGGCCTGCTCACTGGCATGACGCTGCTGCTGCTCGCGGCCACCCTGGTGATGCTGCTGCCCTTGCTGCTGGTCCGCCGGCATGCCTGGGTGCGGTGGCTGGGCACGTTCGTGGGCGTGGGCGTATTGCTCATTGGCCTTGGCACCGCGGGCGTGGATACCTGGCGGCTGGTGGCCCGGACCGAGGCCAACGACGTGCTGTCGGTGGGCACCGGCCTGCTGCTCTACCTGCTGCTATGGCTGGCCATTGCCTACACGACGTACCGTCTTCAGCGCAGGCCGCCCGGCCCGGGCACGCGCCAGCGCTGACGATACGCGCAGCGTATCGCCACGGCACGCAACAGATATTGGCGGCGCACCCCGTCGCTGCCCGATGCTGTGCGGATGACGACATCGAATCCCGTTTCCTTCGACGGCCAGGTGGGCCTGGTGACCGGCGCGGCCAGCGGGCTGGGTCTGGCCTATAGCCGCCTGCTGGCCCAGCGCGGCGCACAGGTGGTGATGCACGACGTGGGGGCCGGGCTGGATGGCACCGGCCAGGATCCGCAGCGGATTGCCCGCACGGTCGCGCTGCTGCGCGAGGGCGGGCTGGGCGTGCATGCGGCACACGGCAGCATCGACACGCGCGCCCACTGCCAGGCCTTGGTCGCCGCGATCCTGCAGCACCACGGTCGCCTGGATTTCATCATCCACAACGCCGGTTGGGTGGAATACCAGCCGATCGAGGCGCTGGATGACGAGCACTTCGACCGCATGATGACCCTCGCTGCCAAGACGCCGCTGTGGCTGGCGGAGGCCGCGTGGCCGTCGATGCAGGCCAATCGCCATGGTCGCATCGTGCTCACCACGTCCGACCGTGCGTTGTACCCGCAGTATGTGCAGAAGGGGCTGGCGGCCTATGCGGCGGCCAAGCTGGCGGCGGTGGGCATCGTCAACGTGCTGGCCGCCGAGGGCGCAGCGCACGGCATCGTGGTCAACGCGGTGTCGCCGGTGGCCAAGACCCGCATGTGGGGCGTGGAAGGCGAGCCGGACGAGCTGCACCCGGACGCGGTGGCCCCGGGCGTGGCGTTCCTGGTGTCCCGTGCATGCGTGGACGGCGGCTGGATCCTGCGGGCCAGCAACGGCCAGTTCCACGCCACGCGCAGCACCGAGGCCGACGGCGTGGCGTATCCGCGCGATTTGCGTGCGGTGCGTGCCGGCAGCATCGAGGACATTGCCGGGCAGTGGCCGGCGATTGCGCCGACGGTGGCGGAACCGCGCTGACGGCCGCCCGCAGCGGCGCGCAGGCGCCGACATTGCGCGGCGCTCACGTCGCGGTCGTGCCGACGGTCACCGCTGTGCAGGATGCCGGGCGCGCAGACCCTGGGTGAGGCGGAACACATCACTGACGACGTACAGGCCGTCGCGTCGCTGCAGGTGCTGGTTGTCCGGGCCGTCCACCGCGCTGGCGAGCAGCACGAACTGGTGGGCAGGATCGGGCTGGTGGACCAGCCCGAACAGGGCGTGCCGATCCAGATAGCTGCCTTCGTCCGACGCCGGCGTGCCACGCGCACGCAGCGCGCGCAGGGTGTCCATCGTGGGCGGCTGACGGTCCACGTAGTCGTAGAACTCGACGATTGGTGCGCCGTGGGCGACCTGCAGCACGTACATGGCGTGGAAGTGGTCGTCCACCTGCACCGAGGCCACGTCGCCGGCGCGCCACAGCGTGAGCGATTTCTTGTGAGGGGGACGGCGTGCGGGCATCAGCGGTGCGCTTTGCAGCAGCGCGCGGATCTCGCCACTCTTGCGGTAAAAGTGATCGCTCAGGGCCACGGCGTCGTTGAGCGCGGTGATCGCGGTGAGAGCACGGGCGGTCAGCGCAGGTGCGTGAAAGCCCTGCTGGTGCAGCGCGGTGGCCAGTGCCAGTGCGGTCGTGTGGCGGTACAGCGGAGTGGTGATGCTGTCGTCACTGTCCAGGATGCACTGCCAGCGCAGCATCAGGGTGGCAATGACCTCCGCGCCGATCTCGGCCGGATCGCGGGCGGCCTTGTCCGGGGCAAGGCGCGCCCGCAGCGCGCAGCGCTTCACGTCCGATTCGATGGCTTCCACCAGTTCGCCGCCGGCCAAGTGGTTGAGCACGCTGCGGTAGGTGATGGTCATGGTGGCCTTTCGGTGTGCAGGCCGGACAGTTTAACGGGTGCGTTTGACCCACGCGCGCACGGCCAGCGCCACCAGCCCGGCAAAGACCACCCACGACACCGCATCGAAGATGCCATCGCCGAGCAGGGCGCTCACCAGCCCGAGCAGGCTGGCCAGGGCGATCCAGGCCGGGGCAACGAACGGGCTGCGCGGGGCGGAGGAGGGTCCGCTCATTCGGCCGCTCCGGTGCGTGCGGCGCGTTCGATCTCACTCACGCGCGCGTCGGTGTTGCCGCGCTTGAACCACAGGTACAGGCCGCTGATGAGTACGCCGATCGTGAGCAGATCCAGCAGCGCCCAAAGGATTTTCAACGGCAGCTTGCCGTAGTCACCGAAGTGCAGCGGCTGGCTGAGCAGCAGCACGCTCATGTAGAGCGGCAGCTGCGGCTGCGCGGTGAGCGCGCCGGTCTGCGCGTCGATCAGCACCGGGCGGTACAGGCGCTCGGTGAGTGCGCTGTTGCCCTGCATGAACACGCCATAGTGGTGGTTGCCGCTGTAGCCGGTGCCGGGGAAGCTGACGAAGGCCGGGCGCATGCCCGGTTCGGCGGCGCGCGCGGTGTCCACCGCGGCCTGCAGCGAGGCCAGCGTGGTGGGGCGTGGCTGACCGGCGTAGCGCGCGGCGAATTCGCCGAGCTGTTCGCCTTGCCAGGCTTGTTCGAGCGGCTTGGCGATGGTGTTGATCGCCCCGGTGATGCCCACCACCAATGCCCAGCCCAGGGTGACGATGCCGAGCACGTTGTGCAGGTCCAGCCAGGCCAAGCGGCGGCTGCGCCCGGTGCGCAGGGTGCCGAACGGCTGCTTGCGCATGAACGGGCCATACAGCACCAGGCCCGAGATGATCGCCACGGCGAACAGCAGGCCCATCGCGCCCATGAACAGCATGCCGGGCAGGCCCAGGAACAGGTCGGTGTGCAGGCGATACAGGAAGTACATCACGCCTTCGTTGAACTGCGCGGCCGGCAGCACCTCGCCGCTGATCGCATGCAGCAGCGCGGTCTGCATCTGCGGCGGCGGGGTGTCGGCGCGTGTACCGGTGTTGACGTATACGGTGGGCGCGTCCGGGTCCCAGCCGACGAACAGCGGCACGTTGCCCGGATACTGCGCCAACGCGGTGCGCACCTGTGCGTCAAGATCGCGTGGGGCGGCATCGGTGGCCGGTGCGTCCACATGCGGTTCGGCCAGATGGGCGATCTCTTCGCCAAACACCAGCGGCAGGCCGGTCAGGCACAACAGCAGCAGGAACACGGTGCAGACCAGGCTGGTCCACTTGTGCACGAGGAACCAGGCTTTGAGGGTGGATCGTTGCATTCGGCTGGCGCAGGGCTGGCGGGGATGCGGGCGATGGTACGGGATGCAGCCGGCGCGGTCAGCGCCGCGGGCGCGGCGCAGGCGGCGACGGCGCGGCGTTGAACAGGTGCTCGGCCATGAAGTCGATGAACACCCGCAGGCGCGCGCTGGGCTGCCGCGTGCCCGGCCACAGCAGTGAAAACTGGCCGGGCTGCCGCGGCTGGTCGGGCAGCAGCGCCTGCAGCCGGCCGTCGGCCAGCGCGTCGGCGGCCAGGAAGTCGGGCATCCACGCCACGCCCAGCCCACCCATGGCGGCGGCCAGCAGGGCTTCCATGTTGTTGCAGGTCATCACCGTGGCCAGCGCGGCGCCGGCATCGCCCTCGTGCCCGGGCAGCAACCACGGCTGCAGCTTGCCCGTGGTGGGGTAGCGGAAGCGCACCGCCGGATGCGTTGCCAGCTGCGCCAGCGTGGCCGGTTCCCCGTGCGCATGCAGGTGCGCCGGCGCGGCGCACAGCACGAAGTGGAACGGTCCCAGGCGGCGCGCCATCAGGCTGGAGTCGGCCAGTTCACCGCTGCGGATCACCACGTCCAGCCCTTCGCTGACCACATCGACCAGGCGGTCATTGAAGTCCAGCTCCAGCTGCACGTCCGGATAGCGTTGCCGGAACAGCGGCAACAGCGGCAGCAGGAAACGGTAGCCAATGGTGGGCAGGCCCACCCGCAGCAGGCCGCGGGGCGATTGCTGGCGCTGGGCCAGGTCCGCCTGCACATCGGACAGCTCATCCAACGCGCGTCGGCAGCGCTGCAGCAGCAGCTCGCCTTCTTCGGTGAGGTGCACCCGCCGCGTGGTGCGCTGGAACAGGCGCACGCCCAACTGCTGCTCCAGACGCGCAATGCGCTTGCCGACCGTGGAAGGTGACAGGCCCAGGCTGCGGGCAGCGCCGACGAAGCTGGCGGTTTCGGCGGTGCGGACGAAGGCGAGCAGGGCGGTAAGCGAATCCATGGGGGCGATGATTGCGGAACAAACGTCCGTAATCAAATGCCTTGGCGGGCATTTTTGCCGAATAGACGCCGCTGTATCGTCAATTTCCCCTTGTTGTCTGGAACCACCATGTATTTGTTGTCCCGTGATGACCTGCGCCGCGATCCGCGCTGGGGCGTGCTGGCGGTGTGTCTGGTGGCGCTCGCGCTGCCGTTGTCGTTCTCGGCCGGTGCGGTGGCGGTGCCCGCGCTGGCCGGCCGGTTCCAGGGCGCGCCGAGCGCGCTGGCATGGGTCACCAACGCCTTCATGCTCAGCTTCGGCAGCCTGCTGCTGGCCGCCGGGGGGCTGGCGGACCGGTGGGGTCGCCGCCGGCTGTTCCTGTGCGGCAGCGCGGGCTTCGCACTGGCGACGTTGGCGGTGTGCCTGGCCGCGGACCTGCGCGCGCTGGACCTGGCGCGTGGCGTCCAGGGCGTGGCGGCCGCCGCCGCGTTGGCGTCGGGCAGTGCGGCGTTGGCGCAGCGTTTTGAGGGCCATGCGCGTACGCGGGTGTTCGCGCTGATGGGCACGATGTTCGGGGTGGGGCTGGCGCTGGGGCCGCTGCTGGCCGGCCTGCTGCTGCAGACGCTGGGCTGGCGCGCGGTGTTTGCCAGTGGTGGGGTGCTGGCGCTGGCCGGCTGGGCGCTGGCCTTGCGCCACCTGGACGAGAGCCGCGGCCCGCCGGCGCGCCTGGACGTGGCCGGCATGCTCTGCTTCAGCCTGATGCTGGCCGCGCTGACGGTGACGCTGCTGGTGCTGGCCGAGCACGGGGTGGGGTCGCCACAGGTGATTGGCGCGGCGCTGGCCACGCTGCTGTTGCTGGTGCTGTTCGTGCGGGTGGAAGCACGTGCGCGGCCGCCGCTGCTGGATCTGTCGCTGTTCGCGCAGCGCCGCTTCCTGGGCGTGCAGTTGCTGCCGGTGGCCACCTGCCTCGGCTATGTAGTGTTGTTGGTGGTCCTGCCGTTGCACCTGCTCGGGGTGCAGGGTCAGTCGCCGAGCCGGGTGGGTCTGCAGATGCTGGCGTTGTCGGCGCCGATGCTGGTGCTGCCGATGCTGGCAGCCGGCTGGTCGCGACAGGTGGGCGCGGCGCGGTTGTGCGTGCTGGGGCTGCTGGTGTGTGCGGCGGGGTTGTATGCGCTGTCACGCCAGGTGCTGCACGCACCACCCGCGCAGTGGTGGCCGGCGCTGCTGCTGATCGGCGCGGGCACCGCGCTGCCGTGGGGGCTGATGGATGGTTTGTCGGTGAGCGTGGTACCGGTGCAGCGCGCGGGCATGGCCGCGGGGATCTTCGGGACGGTGCGGGTGGCCGGCGAGGGCATCGCGCTGGCTGCGGTCACTGCGTTGCTGGCGATGCTGGTGGCGCAGCGGTTGGCGGTGGACGGCGGGTTGCCGGCCGCCACGCTGGCGCGGGCCGGCGCCTACCTGGCCACCGGGTCGCTGGCGCAGGCCGCCGCACTGCTGCCGGGCCTACCGCCGCAGGCGCTGCAGCAGGCCAGCAGCGAGGCGCTGGTGGCGCTGCTGCGCGGGCTGGCCGTGCTCACCGCCGGCAGCGCGCTGCTGGTGCATGCGCTGCTGGGGCGGTCGCCGGCACCGGCGGCGATCAGAACCGGTAGCTGATCGTGCCGGTGACCGTGCGCGGGTTCCCGGTGAAGCAGTCACCGAAGTTGCGGCACGGCGCGAAGTATTTCTTGTCGGTGAGGTTGGTGATGTTCAGCGCCATGGTCCAGTCGGTGACCTGCACTTCGAACAGGCCGTCGACCAGCGTGTAGCTGGGGGTGCGGATGAAACCGCCGTAGCCCAGCGACTGGGTGTTGCCGACATAGCGGCCGCCCACGCCCACGCGCAGGCGCGCGTCGGCATCGAGCGTGAAGCCCTTGGCGATCCACAGCGAGCTCAGCTCCTGCGGGGTGTCGTTGAGGCGCTGGTCCACTTCCATGGCGAAGTTGCTCTTGGTGACTTCGGCCTTGTTGCGCGCGTAGGCGGCGGTGATGGTGAGGTCGTTGGCGAAGGAGAACTGGCCTTCCAGTTCGACGCCCTTGGACTGGATTTCGCCGGTCTGGATGACGTTGAGCACGTTGTCCGGATCGTTGGTCTGGCGGTTGGTTTCGGTGATGCGGTAGAGCGAGGCGGTGACCAGCACGGCGCGCGCCGGCTGCCACTTCACACCCGCTTCGGTCTGGTGGCCCTGCATCGGCTTGAACGCGCGGCCGTACAGGTCCTGGCCGTTGACTGGCAGGAACGACTCGCTGTAGCTGATGTACGGCGATACGCCCGCGCCGATATCGCCGATCAGGCCGGCGCGGTAGGTGGTGGCGTTGTCGGTCTGGCTGGCCAGGCCTTCGGTCTTGCTGCGCGCATGGTCGCGACGCGCGCCGAGCACCAGCGAGACGCGGTCGGCCCAGCGGATCTGGTCCTGCACGTAAACGCCCAGCTGGGTGGTGCGCTGGTTGGGCAGGCGGTTCCAGCCGTTGATGGTCACCCCGGTGGAAACCGGTGCGTAGATATCGATCGGGGTCGGGGTGGCATCCAGGCTCAGCGATTCCTCGCGGTAGTCGGTGTAGTCCACGCCGGCCAGCAGCAGGTGCTGGAACGCGCCGGTGGCCACGTCGAACTGCAGCGCGGTGTCGCTGGTCAGCACGCGCACGTCCGGGCGCACGCCGTAAGCGTTGCGGTTGACCACGCGCTTGTCGGCATCGATGAACGGGTCGGTCGGGTTGGTGTAGGTGTCCGGGTACAGCTCGCGGAATTCGGTCTTGCCGTCCAGGTAACGCACCGAGGAGCGCAGGCTGACGGTGTCGTTGAAGGCGTGGTCGAACAACGCGGTGAGGCTGTACACGCGCGAATCGAGCGTGTCGAAATCGTGGTCGCCCAGGAAGGTCGACGGGTCCAGGCGCGGTCGGCCGGCCGGTGCGTTCAGGGTGGCCACCACCGGCAGGAACTGCTGGCTGGAGGCGGTCTTGTCATGCTGGTAGCTGGCCAGCAGGGTGAGCGTGCTGCGCTCGCCGCGCCAGCTGATCGACGGGGCGATGTACACGCGGTCGTCGTCGACGCCGTCGGTCTGCATGCCCGCGTTGCGGACCAGGCCGACCACGCGGCCGGCCACGGTGCCAGCGTCGTTGAGGCTGCCGCCGATGTCGCCCTGGAACTGCTTGCGGTCGAAGTTGCCCAGTTGCACGCCCAGCTCACCGCCGATGTCGGTGAAGGTGGGGCGCTTGGTCATGGCGTTGATGATGCCGCCGGTGGCGCCGGCGCCGTACAGCACCGACGACGGGCCGCGCAGTACTTCCACCCGCTCCAGGCCATACACCTCGGTGCGTGCCATCGGGTTGAAGCCGTAGCTGCGGCGCAGGCCGTCCAGGTACTGCACCGGGTCCAGGCCGCGCACGGTGCTGCCGTCGCTGCGGGTGTCCAGGCCGTAGGCATCGGCGGTGACACCGGCGCTGTAGCGCAGGGCTTCCTGCAGGTTGTGCGCGCCCCGGTCGGTGAACAGCTCGCGGGTTACCACGCTGATCGCCTGCGGGGTCTGGGTCAGCGGGGTGTCGGTCTTGGTGGCGGTGCTGGCGCGCTCGGCCACCACGCTCACTGCGTCCAGGGTACGTGCGGCGCTGGCGTCCTGGGCCTGGGCGATGGCCGAGGCCAGCAGGGTGGGGGTAGCCAGCGACAACAGCAGCAAGGTGCGGGAACAAGGCAGGGCGGGCATCGGGGTGGTCCGGGCAGGCAGGTGGCGACGGATTATCCGGATGGCCTATTGCGAATACAAATGATTCTCAAACTGAACGGATGGGGGTGTCGTCAGTGCAGGGCGTCGGCCACGCAGCGGATGCTCAGCCAGGCACCGCCGTCCGGGCTGGCGTCGGTACGCAGGCGGAACCCATGCAGGCCGACGATCGCCGCCACGATCGACAGCCCCAGCCCGAAGCCTTCGCCATGCCCGGCCTCGGCGTTGCCGCGGAAGAAGCGCTGGTAGACCAGGGTGCGGTCCTGCGGGGCGATACCCGGGCCGTTGTCGATGACATCGATACGGGTGGCGCCGCCTTCGTCCACCGCCCGCAGCAGGATGCGTCCGTGTTCGGGGGTGAAGCGCAACGCGTTGGACAGCAGGTTGGCCAGTGCCTCGAACAGCAGTTCGCGGTCGCCGCTCACCGGCGCCAGCGACGGTGCGATTTCCAGTGCCAGTACCTGCTGCTTCTCTTCGGCCAGGGGCAGGTAGAACTGATGCACCTCCTGCAGCAGGTCGGCCACGTCGATATCGATGAAGGCCGAGCGGCGTTGGTGGCTTTCCAGTTCGGACACGCGCAGCAGCGCCGCGAAGCGCGCCATCAGCAGGTCGGTTTCCAGCAGCGCCTTGTCGATCTGGTCTGCATGCGGGTCGTGTTCGTCCAGCGCTACCCGGGTGCGGTACAGGTGGGCGCGCAGCCGGGTGAGCGGCGTGCGCAGGTCGTGCGCGATGCTGTCGCACACCCCTTTGACCTCGGTCATCAGCTGCTCGATGCGCTCGAGCATGGCGTTGACGATGCTGGACAGACGGTCGATCTCATCGCGCCGGTCCGACACCGGCAGGCGCTGCCCCAGATCACCGGCGACGATGCGGTTGGTGGCCGCCTCGATCTGCTGGATGCGCTTCAGCGGGCGCCGCCGCAGGATGTGCCACCCGGCCAGCCCGGGAATGACCGTGAGCGACACACCCCACAGCAGGGCGTCCAGGATGATGCTGTTGACCGCGGTCAGCTTGCCGTTCTGGCGGACGAACACCAGCACCCGGCCGTCGTGGGTGGCCACGCCGAGTGCGCTGCCCCCTTCATCACGCGCGCCCGTTGCCAGGACCCAGCCGTCCACCGGATGCGAGCGGCCGTCAAGGGGCAGCTCCGAAGGCACGGCCACCAACGGACCCGCCAGCGGTTGCCCGGCGGCCGTGAACAGGCCATAGGCGTATACCTGGTGCAGGTCGTAGCGGAGGCTGTCGCGCAAGGCGTCATCCAGCGCCGGGCCCTCGAAGGTCATGAACAGGTGCGCGCGCTGCTGCAGGCCCGATTCGGACAGGTCGTTGAGATAGTCGGAGATGCGCCAGTACATGACCCCGAGCAGCATGCTCGACCAGGCCACGAACAGGATGCAGTACAGGCCCAGCAGGCGGCTGCTGGAGGAGCGCCATTGCTCAGGGGTGTGGGTCGAGGACATAGCCGGTTCCGCGTACGGTCTTGATCGGCTGCTCGCGGCCGGGATGTTCGATGCGCTTGCGCACCCGCCCGATGTGCACGTCGATCAGGTTGGTGCCAGGGTCGAAGTGGTAGCCCCACACTTCCTGGAACAGCATGCTGCGGGTGACCACCTGGCCGGCGTTGCGGACCAGGAATTCCAGCAGTTTGAACTCGGTGGGCAGCAGCGCGATCTCCTGCCCGGCGCGGCGCACCGAGCGGGTCATCAGGTCCAGTTCCAGGTCGCCGGCGCGCAGCACGTTGTCGGCGACGCTGGCCTGGCCGTGGCGGCGGATCAGCACTTCCACCCGCGCGGACATTTCATCGGAGGCGAACGGTTTGGTCAGGTAGTCGTCGCCGCCGGCGCGCAACCCGCGCACGCGTTCGTCCACGTCGGACAACGCGCTGATCATCAGCACCGGGGTGGTGATGCCGTCGCGCCGCAACGCCGTGACCAGCGCCAGGCCGTCGATGCCGGGCAGCATGCGGTCCAGGGTGATCACCGCGTAGTCGCCGCGACGCGCCATCGCCAGGCCGGTGTCGCCGTCGGCCACCAGGTCCACCTCGAAGCCGTGGCTGCGCAGTTCGGTGGCGATTTCCTCGGCGGTGACAAGGTCGTCCTCGATGGTGAGTACGCGCGGCATGGGCCACTTTGAAGGCTGGGTCCTGCGCATCGTCGCAACCGGGGGCAGCCACTGCAAATGAAAAATGTTTCATGCGTTCTTCGCTGGATCACGCTGCTGCGTCTTCTATATTCGGCCCCGTGGAACCCCGCTGCGGCCCTGGCCGGGCGTGTCCACACAGGACGTCTGCCTTGGGTATCGACGTCCCCGGGCCGTGCGCCGTTGCAGTGGCGGCACGGCCAGCGCTTCCCCCACGCCTGGAACCCCGTACCCGATGATCCCCACGTATTCCTCCTTCCCGGCCCGTGACCGGCCGTCTCCCCGGGCCTGGCGCGCGCTCTGGCTCGCCGTCGGCATGGCCACCCTGCTGGCGGCATGCGGCAAGGACGCACCCAAGGCGGCGTCCGCCGCGCCGGAGGTGAGCGTGCTGACCCTGCAGGGCCAGCCGCTGGCGCTGGACCAGGAGTTGCCGGGGCGCACGGTGGCCTCGCAGGAATCGGAGGTGCGCCCGCAGGTGGACGGGGTGCTGGTGGCGCGGCTGTTCGAGCAGGGCCAGATGGTGCGGGCCGGGCAACCGTTGTTCCAGATCGAACCGGCGCTGTACCAGGCCGCGCTGAACGAGGCCCAGGCCAACGTGACGACCGCCGAAGCCACGGCGGTGGCCGCGCGCCTGCGCGCGCAGCGGCTGCAGGCGCTGGGCAAGGACCAGCTGGCCGCGCGCCAGGACGTGGACGACGCCATCGCCAGCGGGCAGCAGGCGGCTGCGGCGGTGCAGGCCGCGCAGGCCGCGCGCGATACCGCCCGTACCCGGCTGGGCTTTGCCACGGTAACCGCGCCGATCGCCGGCCGGATCGGCCGCGCGCTGTTCACCCCGGGCGCGCTGGTCACCTCCGGCCAGGCCGAACCGCTGGCGCGGATCCAGCAGGTGGACCCGATGAACGTGGACATCACCCAGTCCAGCAACGAATACCTGGCGCTGCGCCGGGCGATTGCCGAGGGCGGTGTGCAGGCCAGTACCGCGCCGGTGCGGCTGCGCCTGTCCGACGGCACCGACTACCCGCTGCCGGGCACGCTGGAATTTGCCGACATCGATGTCGAGCAGGCCACCGGCAGCATCACCCTGCGCGCGCAGTTCCCCAACCCGGCCGGCCAACTGCTGCCGGGCATGTACGTGCGTGGCCAGGTGGGCCAGGGCATCCGCCAGCAGGCGCTGCTGGTGCCGCAGGCGGCGGTGGACCGCAGCCCCAAGGGCGAGGCGCAGGCGTGGGTGGTGGACGCCGATGGCAAGGCGCGCTTGCGCGTGTTCCGCACCGCCCGCGCGGTGGGCAACCAATGGCTGGTGCTGGATGGCATCGCGGCCGGCGAACGGGTGGTGGTGGCCGGCGCGCAGGGCCTGGCCGACGGCATGCCGGTACGGGTGAAGCCTGCCGCCGCCCCCGCCGGGAAGGGCTGAGCGCATGCTGCCGCGCTTCTTCATCCATCGCCCGGTGTTCGCCTGGGTGCTGGCGATCTGCATCATGGCGCTCGGCGCGATTGCAGTGACCCAGCTACCCGTGGAGCAGTATCCGGACATCGCCCCGCCGCAGGTCAACATCACCGCCAACTACACCGGCGCCTCGGCGCAGACCGTGGAAGACAGCGTCACCCAGGTGATCGAACAGCAGATCAAGGGCATCGACCACCTGCTGTATTTTTCCTCCACCAGTTCGTCCTCGGGCCAGGCGCGCATCACGGTCACCTTCGACCAGCGCGCCAATCCGGACATCGCCCAGGTGCAGGTGCAGAACAGCGTCAACCAGGCCATCAACCGGCTGCCGCAGGAAGTGCAGCAGCAGGGCGTGACGGTGGCCAAGTCGCAGGGCGATGCGTTGATGGTGGTGTCGCTGTACGACACCAGCCGGCGCATGGAACGCGTGGACGTATCCGACTTCCTGGTCAGTAACGTGCAGGACCCGATCAGCCGCATTCCGGGCGTGGGCGAGATCAACGTGTTCGGTGCGCAGTACGCCATGCGCATCTGGCTGGACCCGCACAAGCTGCGTGCCTTCAACCTGATGCCCGCCGATGTGCGCAGCGCCATCGAAGCGCAGAACACGCAGGTGACCGCCGGTGAACTGGGGGCGTTGCCGGCCGCGCCCACGCAGGGCCTCACGGCCACGGTCACCGCGCAGTCGCGGTTGCAGACCCCCGAACAGTTCCGCGCGATCATCCTGCGCACGCTGCCCAGTGGCGCGGCGGTGCACCTGGCCGACGTGGCGCGGGTGGAGATCGGTGCGGAGAATTACCAGACCAGCAGCTACCTCAACGGCTACCCGGCGGCGGGCTTCTCGGTGACGCTGGCCTCCGGTGCGAACGCGCTGGAAACCGCCGACGCGGTACGCGCCACCCTCGAGAAACTGCGCCCGGGCTTCCCGCCCGGGGTGCAAGTGGCCTACCCGCGCGACAGCACGCCGTTCGTGCGGGTCTCCATCGAGGGAGTGATCCACACGCTCATCGAGGCCATCGTGCTGGTGGTGATCGTGATGTTCCTGTTCCTGCAGAACGTGCGTGCCACGCTGATTCCGGCGATCACCGTGCCGGTGGTGCTGCTGGGCACGTTCGGCGTGCTGGCGGTGGCTGGCTTCACCATCAACACGCTCACCCTGTTTGCGATGGTGCTGGCGATCGGCTTGCTGGTGGACGATGCCATCGTGGTGGTGGAGAACGTGGAGCGCATCATCCACGAGGAACACCTGCCGCCGCGCGAAGCCACCGAAAAATCCATGGGCGAGATCACCGGCGCGCTGGTCGGCATCACCGTGGTGCTGGGGGCGGTGTTCCTGCCGATGGCGTTGTTCGGCGGTTCCACCGGCATCATCTACCGGCAGTTCTCGATCACCATTGCCTCGGCGATGGCGCTGTCGGCGCTGGTCGCGCTGACCTTGACGCCTGCGCTGTGCGCCACGCTGCTCAAACCATCGGCGGCACAGAAACCGCCGGGCCGTTTCTTTGCGTGGTTCAACCGCGGCGTGGAGCGCAGCCAGGACGGTTACCGGCGGCGGCTGGGCGGTGTGGTGGCCGCGCCCAAGCGCTGGATGGCGTTTTACGTGTTGGTGATCGTGGCCATGGTGGCCCTGTACGCACGCATGCCCACCGGCTTCCTGCCGGTGGAAGACCAGGGCCAGGTGATGTTCCAGTTTTCCACCCCGGAAGGCACGCCGATGGCGCGCACCGAGGCGCTGGGCGCGCAGATCAGCCAGTACTTCCAGCAGAACGAAAAGCAGAACCTGGAAGCGGCGTTCGTGGTGGTGGGGCGCAACAATGCCGGCACCGGGCAGAATGCCGGGCAGGGCTTCCTGGCGCTCAAGCCGTGGGGCGAGCGCGATGGTGACAACACCGCCGCGGCGATCATCGCGCGGGCCAACGCGCATTTCCGCGGGCTGGCCGATGCCAAGGTCAACGTGCTGGCCCCGCCGGCAGTGCGTGGGCTGGGCCAGTCCAGCGGTTTCGAACTGTGGCTGCAGGACAGCAGCGCCGCCGGGCGCGCTGCGTTGCAGGCCGCGCAGCAGCGGGTGGTGGGCGCGGCCAACCAGGACGACGGGCTCAGCTCGGTGCGCTTGAACGGGCTGGGCGACAAGGCCGAACTGCACCTGGATATCGACCACGCCCAGGCCAGTGCGCTGGGGCTGGCGCAGGCCGACATCAACAGCACCCTGGCCGCGGCCTGGGGCGGTACCTACGTCAACGACTTCCTCGACCGTGGCCGGGTCAAACGCGTCTACCTGCAGGGCGATCAGCCCTACCGCAGCGTGCCCGACGACATCGGCCAGTGGTACGTGCGCGGCAGTGACGGGCAGATGGCGTCGTTCGCCAGTTTCGCCAGCAGCCACTGGGCGCGCGGCCCGCAGCTGCAGCAGCGCTTCAACGGCCTGCCGGCGATGGAAATCCAAGGCAGCGCCGCAGAAGGACGCAGTTCCGGCGAGGCGATGCAGCGCATGCAGGCGCTGGTGGCCGCCGAACCCGGTTTCGAGCTGCAATGGAGCGGGCTGTCCTACCAGGAACAGCTGTCGAGCAACCAGACGCTGTGGCTGTATGCGGCGTCGATCGCCTTCATCTTCCTGTGCCTGGCTGCACTCTACGAGAGCTGGACGGTGCCGGTGGCCGTGCTGCTGGTGATTCCGTTGGGCGTGCTGGGTACCGTGCTGGCCACCACGGCGGCCGGGTTCGTCAATGACATTTACTTCCAGGTGGGCCTGCTCACCACGATCGGGTTGTCGGCCAAGAACGCCATCCTGATCGTGGAATTTGCCGAGGCCCGGTACCGCGCCGGCAGTTCGGCGGTGGACGCGGCGCTGCAGGGCGCGCGCCTGCGCCTGCGTCCGATCGTGATGACCTCGCTGGCGTTCATTGCCGGCGTCATTCCGCTGGCCCTGGCCACCGGCGCCGGTGCGGTCAGCCGCCGCGAGATCGGCATGAGCGTGATTGGCGGCATGCTGTCGGGCACGCTGCTGGCGATCGTGCTGGTGCCGCTGTTCTTCGTGCTGGTGCGGCGGCTGGGCAGGCCCGTGCCGACCGCGTAACCGGCGCGGCGCGGCCGTCACATGGCTGTCGTGCCGACCTCACCTGGCCTATGCCGGGGCGCCGGTAACGTGACACGTCCCCGTCCCCCACGGAGACATGCCATGTGGTTGCTTGACCGACTCTGGCCCGCACGCCCGGCCCCTGAGGCCGCTACGCCCCCGCCGTTGCCCGATGCCGCCCAGCGCAGACTGCTGCTGAAGCGGCCTGCACGCGCGGGCCGCACCCGCATGGCGCCCTGGCAGAAAGTGGGTACCCCGGCGCGGCGACGCAGTCACTGAGCCGGCGGCCGGTCGGCAGGGTGGTTGACCCCGTCGTTCACCGGCACCTCGCCCAGCGCATACGGATTGATCCCGTCCAGGCAGCCCAGGTTGTAGCCGTACTCGTCCGGCGATGAGCGCCGCTGGTGGTGGGTGTAGATGCCGCAGGTGCCGCAGAACCAGTGCTTGGCCACGTGCGTGTTGAACTGGTACAGCCGCAGCGCGTGCTTGCCTTCGATGACCTCCAGGTCGGCCAGCTTCACCGACCCGACGATGGCGCCCTTGCGCCGGCACAGCGAGCAGTCGCACCGCCGCGGCGACAGCACGCCGTCGGGCAGGTGCAGGCGCAGGACCACCGCGCCGCAGTGGCAACGGGCCAGGTGGTGGCGCTGGATCGGCACCCCGCCGATGGAATGAATACCGGGCATCGCAAGCGCCTCCTGTGCGCAATGGGGACGCCGCCAGTATGCCGCCGGCCCAAGCTGAACACGCGGACATGTAACCCACACCGCGGTTGTGGCTAACTAGCGCCCCCGAACCAACGATGGACCGACGCGTGAAGAAGGCAGGACGATGGGGGCTGGCGCTGTTGATGCTGGTCGCAGCGCTGTGGGTGACCGGCCTGTTGGCCTACCAGCTGCCCGGACCGGGCTGGCTGCGCTGGGTGGCCATCGCGGCGTGGGCGGGCTTTGCGCTGACCACGGCGGTGGGCGTGGCGCGTGCGCGGGCAGGGCGCTGGCCGGGTGCGGTGTACGTGGGCGCGCTGGTGCTGTGCGGCGTCTGGTGGCTGCTGCTTACCCCGCGCCAGGACCGGGTGTGGGCCGACGACGTGGCGCAACGGCTGAAGGTGGTCGAATTTGACGGCACCCACGTGGTGCTCGACAACGTACGCGCCTTCACCTGGCGCAGCGAGGACGACCACGACGTGCACTGGGTGCGCCGCAGCTATGACCTGGACCAGCTGCGCTCGGCCGACCTGGTGATGTCGTACTGGATGGGGCCGATGATCGCCCACACGCTGATCTCCTTCGGCTTCGCCGACGGTCGCCAACTGGTGTTCTCGCTGGAGATCCGCAAGGAGCGCGGCGAGTCGTTCTCGGCGCTGGGCGGGTTCTTCCGCAAATTCGAAATGACCCTGGTGGCGGCCGAAGAGACCGACATCATCCGCGTGCGCAGCAACGTGCGGGGCGAAGACGTGTACCTGTACCGCCTGCAGGGCATGACCCGTGAGCAGCTCAAGGGCCTGTTCGTGTCCTACCTGGGCGAGGCGCGCAAGCTGGACGCGGCCCCGGCGTTCTACAACACCCTGACCAGCAACTGCACCACCATCGTCTATGAGCTGGCCAAGCAGATCGCCCCCGGCCTGCCGCTGGACTACCGGCTGCTGGTGTCGGGCTATTTCGCCGAATACGCCCGCGACCTGGGCGTGCTCACCCCCGGCGTGGACTTTGCCACGCTGAAGGCGCGGGGCCGCATCACCGACCGCGCCCGCGCCGCCGGCAACGACCCGGCGTTCTCGCAGTTGATCCGCCAGGGCGTGCCGGGCATGCACCAAGGAACCGCACCATGACCTCGCCCCACGCGTTCTCCCGCCGCCTGCTGCCGCTGCTGGCGGTGGTGCTGTCGCTGCTGCTGTCCAGCGGCTGCGCCATGGTCACCATGAAGCAGGTCGCGCCCACCGACTACCTGGCCAACAAGCGCGGCGACGTGCTCACCTCGGGCAAGCTCAGTGCGGCGTCGCAGGAAACCCTGAGCGTGGTCGGGCTGGACGAGGACCTGTGCGCCAAGGACGTGGTCACCTGCCAGAAGACCCTGGTAGACACCGCGGTACTGCCGGAAGAACAGCGTCTGTCGGCGCTGTCGGAGCTGTGGGTGAAAACCGCGCTGGGGCTGAGCCCCAAGCCGAAGGACCGCGACAAGCATCCGATGAGCGATGCGGCGCTGGATGCATGGCTGGAAGCGGCGCGTTACGCCTATGCCTACCTGTTCTTCAGCGGGCGCACGCCGTCGGACCGTGCCTTCGAAGACCGCCAGACCCAGGTGCGCGACTACTACAACTACGCCGCCGAGCAGACCGCAGCGGTGGTGTTCAAGCGCGCACGCGAGAGTGCGCTGGAGGGCGAGGACTACAACGCCCCGGTGGCGGGCGAGCGCTGGACGCTGACGTCTGACTTCGATGAACTGCGCATGCCCAGCATTCCCACCCGCATGGTGTCGGCTTCGTCGGTGAGCTTTGCCGGCCTGCGCAGCACCTACCGGCGTGATGGCTTCGGCGCCGAGCTGGTGGTGGTGATGGACCCGCCCAAACTGATTGCCGCCGCCGACGGCACCAAGGCGGAGATTCCGCAGTACAGCGAGATGTCGGCGATCAACGCCACCGCGCTGCTGCGCTTCAAGGGCGACAGCCTGCAGCAGGTGCTCGACACCACCCAGGTGCTGTTCGATGTGTATTCGCCCGAGTCCACCGAAAGCGTGGACCTGCACGGCGAGAAGGTGCCGCTGGCCGGCAACTTCACCGCCGCCTACGGCATGTGGCTGGCGCAGTCGGGGTTTGCCACGCAGTCGCTGCGCACGCTGTTCGGGCTGAGCGAGGGCATCGGCGAACCGCACATGTACCTGATGCAGCCGTGGGACCCCAACCGCCGCATCATCTTCATGCTGCACGGCCTGGGCAGCAGCCCGGAGGCGTGGGTGAACGTGGCCAACGAGATCATGGGCGATCCCGAGCTGCGCAGGCACTTCCAGGTGTGGCAGGTGTATTACCCGACCAACGCGCCGATTGCGTTGAACCGGTTCGAGATCGACGCGGCGTTCGACAACACGCTCAAGCACTTCGACCCGACCGGCAGCAGCCCGGCGTCGAAGGACATGGTGTTCATCGGCCACAGCATGGGCGGCGTGCTGGCCCGGCTGCTGGTGACGTCCTCCGGTGACGTGCTGTGGAACGACCTGCTGGCCAACTACGACCTCAAGGGCGAGCGCCTGAAACGGGTGCAGGCCAAGCTGGGACCGCTGCTGCATTTCAACGCCGAGGCGAATGTGGAGCGCGCGATCTTCATCGCCGCCCCGCACAAGGGCACCGACATCGCCGGCAACCGGCTGGGGCGGCTGATCGGGCGCCTGGTGCGCCTGCCGATCACGATCCTGGGCAAGTTCGATGACGTGTTCCAGACCCTGCAGCAGTCGGAAAGCCAGTCAGCGCAGCCGACCAAACTGCAGATTCCCAACAGCATCGACAACCTCAAGGCCAGCGATCCGTTCGTGAAGGCGGCCGGCGCGTTGCCGATCATGCCGGGGCTGAAGTACCACTCGATCATTGCCCAGCGCAAACCCGACGTGCCGCTGCAGCAGTCCGACGATGGCCTGGTGCCGTACTGGAGCGCGCACCTGGACGGGGCGGTGTCGGAGAAGGTGATCATCTCCGGGCACAGCGTGCAGGAAACCCCGCAGGCCGTGCTGGAAATCCGTCGCATCCTGCGCGAAGACCTGAAGGAAGTGGGCGACACGCACCCCTGAAGCGGGGACCGGCCTGCTGAAACGCGCCCGGCGGGAAACGGGCGCGTTTGGGGATGTGCATTCAGCGGCGAACGGATCGATCGGCAATGTGCATTCATCGTCGAACCGGGCCGACCGGCACTGTGCGGTCGCTCGTAGAGCGGGGCTCTGCCCCGCTGCCCTTCGCGGTGAAAGACAGCCGGGCAGAGCCCGGCTCCACGGTCCAGCCGGGCAGAGCCCGGCTCTACGCGCGTGCGGTGTTCAGATCCGCCGGGCGACGACTACGCTGGCCACGGCCAGTACCAGCATGATGGCGTAGGTGAGCAGGTAGCCCAGCATCACGTTGCCCTGCAGAAACAGCGCGAACAACGAACCGGAGATCGCCAGCGTGGTGGCCACGCCCAGCGCTTCGCTCAGCTGCAGCGCCGAGGTGTTGGCGCCCTGTTGCGCGGGCGGCGACAGCGACAGGGTCAGCACCGACAGCGCCGGGTAGATCAGGCCCATGCCAAAGCCGGTAAGGGTCCAGCCGGCCAGCGCGAACCACAACGGCGTGGCCGGTTGGATCGCCAGCGACGTGGCCACGATGCCCACGCACATCAGCAGCGCGCCGACGATGAGCAACTGCTGGCGCGTCCAGCCGCGTTGCTGGTGGCCCTGCAGCCAGGAGCCGCTGAACCAGCCCAGCGCGCCCAGGCTCAGCGCCACCCCGGCCAGCAGCGGGCTCAGCCCGCGTTCGCGCTGCAGCAGCAGCGGCAGGAAGGCTTCGCAGCCGAAGAAGGCCGACGCAGCGATGCCACGCAGCGCAATCACGCTGGGCAGCCCCCGGCGCAACCGCAGCGTGCCGGTGGGCAGCAGCTTCCAGCTGCACAGCGCCAACAGCGCCAGTGCCGGTGCCAGCATCGCCAACGCGGTCCAGCCCTGTTGCTGGCCGCCGATGTACAGCAGCAAGGCCCCGGCGGCGGCCCCGATCGCCCAGCGGATGACGCGGTCATCGTTGCGTGCCGACGGCGGCGGCGCGCCCACGTCGCGCAGGGCGGGGCGCAGCAGCAGGGCGGCCGGCACCGCCAGCAGGGGCACGATCAGGAACACCCAGCGCCAGCCCAGGTGCTGCACGATCAGCCCGCTGATGCCAGGCCCGATCAGCGACGGCACCACCCAGCCGGCCGAGAACGCGGCAAAAACACGCGGCCGCATCGCCTCGGGAAAGGTGCGCCCGACCATCACATACAGCGACACCGAGACCGCACCGGCCCCCAGCCCCTGCAGCAGCCGGCCCAGCACCAGCTGCGGCATGGTGTGGGCGAAACCGGCCAGCAGCAGCCCGGCGATGAAGCAGCCCAGGCCCAGCCACAGCGGCCGCGCCGGCCCCAGCCGATCGCTCCAGCGCCCCGCCAGGGTCATGCCGATCACGCTGGTGGCCAGGGTCCCGCCAAAGGCCAGCGCGTACAGGCGCAGGCCGTCCAGTTCGTGGGCCACCGTGGGCATGGCGGCGGCCACGGCCAGCGCTTCGAAGCCATACAACGAGACCAGCGCGACCATGCCGATGGTGGTGGCGCGGTAGCGGGGCGACAGGATCGACGGCGTTGGCACGTCGGCAGGGGCCGCGGCGGCGGCGGCGGCGGTTACATCGGAAGACATGCGGGATACCAGGCAGCGGACGGGCAGGGTGTGCTTGCAGCGCATCCCCGCGTCACGCAGGATGCCACCTGAACCATGGTTGAGGTCAAGCAGTGATCGCGCAGGAACTGAGTGTGGGTGAAGTGGCCAAACGCAGCGGGGTGGCGGTGTCGGCGCTGCACTTCTATGAACGCAAGGGGCTGATCCGCAGTCTGCGCACCGCCGGCAACCAGCGCCGGTTCGCGCGCGATGTGCTGCGCCGGCTCGCGGTGATCCGCGTGGCCCAGCGCGTGGGCATGCCGCTGGAAGCGGTGGCGACCGCCTTTGCGGCGTTGCCGGAGAACAAGACGCCGACCAAGGCCGAGTGGGCGCGGATGTCGGCGTTGTGGCGCAGCGAGCTGGACCAGCGCATCGAGCAGTTGTTGTTGCTGCGCAACCAGCTGACCGACTGCATCGGCTGCGGCTGCCTGTCGTTGAAGCGCTGCAGGCTGGCCAACCCGGGCGATGCGCTGGGCGACCAGGGCGATGGACCGCAGCGGTGGGGGTGAGGGGGCTTACAGGGCGTGCGGCTGGCACCGCGGGGAGCCGGCCAGCGGCCGGCACTACCGTTCTGCCGACCAACGGTCGGTAGCTACCGTTTCGTTCGGTCGTTGCCGTTTCATCAACGTTCGGTCGTTGACGCCGGTAGGTATCGACCGTTGGTCGATACGCATCGTCCGCCCACGGCCACACCTCACCATACGTTGAACACCTGCCCGCTCTGCACGCCTTCCACGCTGCGCTGGTAGGCCAGCGACGCGCGCTGGGCGGTGACCGCTTCAAAGCCGGGGAAGTAGGCGCCGTAGTCGGCCAGGGATTCGACCAGCACGTTCGGGCTGACCACGTTGATGCGCAGCCCGCGCGGCAGCAGTTCGCAGGCGGCGCCACGCGCGAAGCCCTCCAGCGCGGCGTTCACCGCGGTGGCATTGGCACCGTCGCGGATCGGCTGGGCGCTGACGATGCCGCTGGTGAGGGTGATCGAGCCGCCGGCCGTGAGGTGGTGCTGGGCCGCCAGCGCCAGCCGTACCTGGCCCAGCAGCTTGTCCTGCAAACCCACGTTGAACTGCGCCGGCGTCATGGACCCCAGCGGGCCGAAATGCAGCTTGCCGGTGGTGGCCACCACCGCGTCCACCGTGCCGACCTGGGCGAACAGGGCCTGCACGCTGGCATCGTCGGTGAGGTCCACCTGCACGTCACCGCCATGGCGGCCGGCGCGGATCAGCTGGTGATGGGTGCCCAGGGTCGCGGCGACGGCCTGGCCAAGGGTGCCGCTGGCACCGACGAGAAGAATCTTCATGCGGGAGGCTCCAGAAAGGACGTGCAGCCAGTCTGCGCCCGCGGCGGCAGTTCGGTAACCGGCGTATGCTTTGCAGATTGCAAACCAGTGGTTACCAATGGATACCTTGCGCTGCATGCAGGCCTTCGTGGCCGTGGTCGAACACGGCAGCTTCAATGCCGCCGCCGAGCACATGGCGGTGTCGTCGGTGATGGTGGGCAAGTACATCCAGCAGCTGGAAACGCACCTGGGCGTGCGCCTGCTGCAGCGGAACACGCGCCGGCAGAGCCTCACCGATGCCGGGCGCAACTACCTGGCCGGCTGCCGCAGTGTGCTGGAACAGGTGCAGCAGGCGAACGCCAGCGTGGCCGGCCTTCAGGCCCAGCCCCAGGGGCTGCTGCGGATCAGCGCGCCGGTCACCTGGGGCAGCTGCGTGCTGGCCCCGCTGGTGGCGCAGTACCTGGCCGCCTACCCGCAGGTAACGGTGGAGCTGGACCTGAGCAACCGCCGGGTGGACCTGATCGAGGAGCAGTTCGACGCGGTGGTGCGGATGGGGCGGATCGGCTCGGCCGAATGGGTGGCGCGGCCGTTGCCGCCGTACGCGATGCAGATCTGCGCCGCGCCGGCCTACCTGCAGCGCAAGGGCATTCCGCAGCATCCCGGCGAGCTGCGCGATCACGACTGCCTGACCCACGTGGCCTGGCGCGGGGGCCATGGCTGGCGTCTGCGCGGGCATCCCGAGCAGGACTGGTCGGAGCATTCGCGGCTGCTGTGCAACGACGGTGATGGCCTGCGCCGTGCCGCCTTGGCCGGGGCCGGGCTGATCCTGCAGCCGGCGGTGCTGCTGGCCGACGACATCGCCAGCGGACGCCTGCAGCCGGTGCTGGCCGACTACCTGCCCGAACCGCGTCCGCTGCACCTGGTGTACCTGCCGGATCGCCGCCCGCGGCCGAAGTTGTCCAGCTTCGTGGATTTTCTGCTGGACCGGATGACCCGGTAGAGCCACCCCATGGTTGGCTGTCGAGCTGGACCGGTAGAGCCACCCCATGGGTGGCTGTCGTGCGATCACGGTTTCCGTCAGCCACCCATGGGGTGGCTCTACCTTGCGATCGGGGTTTCCTTCAGCCACCCATGGGGTGGCTCTACCGTCCCGGAGAGGGGCGGGGCATCGGGATCAATCGGCCGTCGGTGTCTCAGTCGTTCGCGGCCGACAGCGCCTGGCCGCGCCGGGTCGCTGCGTCGATCGCGCGCGCGACGATGGCCTCGAAACCGTCGGCCTGGAAGGATTCAATCGCCGCCTGGGTGGTGCCGTTGGGCGAGGTCACCCGGCGGCGCAGTTCGGCCGGGGCGTCGCCGGATTCGTCGAGCATGCGGCTGGCGCCCAGCAGGGTCTGCACCACCAGCGTGCGTGCTGCCTCGGCCGGCAGGCCCTGGGCCACCGCGGCGGCTTCCATCGCTTCGGCCAGCAGGAACACATACGCCGGGCCACTGCCGGACACCGCGGTCACCGCATCCATGCGGGCTTCGTCGTCGATCCACACGGTGCGCCCGGCGCTGGCCAGCACGGTATCGGCCTGGGTCCGCTGGGCATCGCTCACCGTGGCGGTGGCATACAACCCGGTCACCCCCGCGCCGAGCAGGGCAGGGGTGTTGGGCATCGCCCGCACCACCGCCGCGCTGCCGCCCAGCCAGCGTTCCAGCTGCGCACTGGTGATGCCGGCGGCGATGGACACCACCAGCGGCTGCCGGGCACCGGCCAAGGGCACGAGCGACGCGCACACATCGCGCAGCACCTGCGGTTTCACCGCCAGCACCCACACCTCGCCCTGGGCGGCCGCTTCGGTGGCACTGGCGTAGGTCTTCACGCCGAAGTCGGCGGTCAGCTGTTCGCGCAGCGCGGTGACCGGCTCGGCCACGTGGATATGCGCGGGCGCAACGCCCTGGCGGACCAGCCCGGCGATCAGGCTGCGGGCCATGTTGCCGCCGCCGATGAAGGTAAGTGTGATGGCGCTCATGCAATCTCCGGGTAGTGCGTATGAAAGGGAGTCAGGCCGGGCGCGGGCGCGCGCCGAACAGGGCGGTGCCGATCCGCACCAGGGTGGCGCCCTGGGCGATGGCCTCGGCGTAGTCGCTGCTCATGCCCATCGACAGTGTGTCCACCTGCGGATGCGTCGCGGCCAGTGTGTCCAACAGGGCGCGCATGCGCGCGAACGCCTGCTGGCGGCGCTCGGCCTGGGGCCACGGGGCGGGAATGGCCATCAGCCCGCGCAGCTGCAGGCGTGGCGCGGCCTCGATGGCAGCGGCCAGCGCAGGCACGTCCTCGGGGGCGCAGCCATGCTTGCTGTCCTCGTCGTCGATGTTGACCTGGATGAGCACGTTCAACGGGGCCAGCGCCGCCGGCCGGTGCGCGGCCAACGCCGCCACCAGCTTGGGCCGGTCCACGCTCTGCACCCAGTCGAAGCGCTGTGCGGCCAGCTCGGCCTTGTTGGACTGCAGGTGGCCGATCAGGTGCCATTCCAGCCCCAGCGCCGCCAGTGCGTCGATCTTGGCCACGGCCTCCTGCACGTAGTTTTCGCCGAATGCACGTTGGCCCTGGGCGGCCAGTGCCGCCACCGCCTCGGCCGGCTGGGTCTTGGAGACCGCCAACAGCACCGGGTCTGGCCGCCCGGCGGCGGCAGCCGCGTTGCGCAGGTTCAGCAATATCGTGGACAGGGGCAGCGCGGACACGGGCGTTTTCCGGTAGATCAGGAACGCTATACTGCCGCCCGGGGAAAGAACCTTCCAGTCGCAGCAGTCATGGGGAGTAGCAGCGCATGGATATCGCCGAACTGTTGGCGTTTTCCGTAAAGAACAAAGCGTCGGATCTTCATCTGTCGGCCGGCTTGCCGCCGATGATCCGCGTGGACGGCGATGTCCGTCGCATCAACATTCCGGCTTTGGACCACAAGCAGGTGCATGCGCTTGTGTACGACATCATGTCGGACAAGCAGCGCCGCGATTACGAGGAATTCCTCGAGGTCGACTTCTCGTTCGAGATTCCATCGCTGGCGCGTTTCCGCGTCAATGCGTTCAACCAGAACCGGGGTGCCGGTGCGGTGTTCCGTACCATTCCCTCGGAAGTGTTGACCCTGGAAGACCTGGCCGTGCCGCCGATCTTCCGCGAGCTGATCGACCAGCCGCAGGGCCTGATCCTGGTCACCGGCCCGACCGGTTCGGGCAAGTCGACCACGCTGGCGGCGATGATCGACCACATCAACAAGAACGAATACGGCCACATCCTCACCGTCGAGGATCCGATCGAATTCGTGCACACCTCGCAGAAGTGCCTGATCAACCAGCGCGAAGTGCACCGCGATACGCACGGCTTCAACGAAGCGCTGCGCTCGGCCCTGCGTGAAGACCCGGACATCATCCTGGTCGGCGAATTGCGCGACCTGGAAACCATCCGCCTGGCGCTGACCGCCGCGGAAACCGGCCATCTGGTGTTCGGCACGCTGCATACCAGTTCGGCGGCCAAGACCATCGACCGCATCATCGACGTGTTCCCCGCCGGCGAGAAGCCGATGGTGCGCTCGATGCTGTCCGAGTCGCTGCGTGCGGTGATCTCCCAGGCCCTGTTGAAGAAGGTCGGTGGCGGGCGTACCGCTGCATGGGAAATCATGGTGGGCACCCCGGCCATCCGCAACCTGATCCGCGAGGACAAGGTGGCGCAGATGTACTCGGCCATCCAGACCGGCCAGCAGATGGGCATGATGACTCTGGACCAGCACCTGCAGGACCTGGTCAAGCGCAGCCTGATCACCCGCAACCAGGCGCGCGAGTACGCCAAGGACAAGCGGATCTTCGAATGATGGTAGAGCCGGGCGCTGCCCGGCGTCCTGCATCGCCGGCCGCTGGCCGGCTCCCGGCAATCTTCGGAGCACACCGCAATGAACACCACCACCACGACCATCGACTTCACCTCGTTCCTCAAGCTGATGGCGCACCAGAAGGCGTCGGACCTGTTCATCACCGCGGGCATGCCGCCGGCGATCAAGGTCAACGGCAAGATCTCGCCGATCACCCAGACCCCGCTCACGCCACAGCAGAGCCGCGACCTGGTGCTCAACGTGATGACGCCGGCGCAGCGCGAAGAGTTCGAAAAGACCCACGAGTGCAACTTCGCCATCGGCCTGTCCGGCGTCGGCCGGTTCCGCGTGAGCTGCTTCTACCAGCGCAACCAGGTGGGCATGGTGCTGCGTCGCATCGAGACGCGCATTCCCACCGTGGAAGAGCTGAGCCTGCCGCCGATCATCAAGACGCTGGCGATGACCAAGCGCGGCATCATCCTGTTCGTGGGCGCTACCGGTACCGGTAAATCGACCTCGCTGGCGGCGATGATCGGCTACCGCAACCACAACTCGACCGGGCACATCATCACCATCGAAGACCCGATCGAATTCGTGCACAAGCACGAGGGCTGCATCATCACCCAGCGTGAAGTGGGCATCGATACCGACAGCTGGGAAGCGGCGCTGAAGAACACCCTGCGCCAGGCACCGGACGTGATCATGATCGGCGAGGTGCGTACCCGCGAGGGCATGGACCACGCCATCGCCTTCGCCGAAACCGGCCACCTGGTGCTGTGCACGCTGCACGCCAACAACGCCAACCAGGCGATGGACCGCATCATCAACTTCTTCCCCGAAGACCGCCGCAACCAGTTGCTGATGGACCTGTCGCTGAACCTCAAGGGCGTGGTGGCGCAGCAGCTGATTCCCTCGCCGGATGGCAAGTCGCGCAAGGTGGCGATGGAGATCATGCTGGGCACGCCGCTGGTGCAGGACTACATCCGCGATGGCGAGATCCACAAGCTCAAGGAAGTGATGAAGGAGTCGGTGCAGCTGGGCATGCGCACCTTCGACCAGAGCCTGTTCGAGCTGTACCAGGCCGGTGAGATCAGCTACGAAGACGCGCTGCGCTACGCCGATTCGCAGAACGAAGTGCGCCTGCGCATCAAGCTGTCGCAGGGCGGCGACGCACGCACGCTGTCGCAGGGCCTGGACGGGGTGGAGATCTCCGAGGTCCGCTGACCGCACCGGGCGCGCACGACGCGCGCCCGTGCCCCGGCAGCCTTGGCGCGCCGGGCCGCGGGGGATCTGGAAAAACCCCCGGCGCTCTGCGATAGTCGCGCCGTCCCGGGTTCCCGGGATACAGGGGGCGCCGGCACCTCGCCGGTAGATGCATTACAGGTGATCCGCATATGGAAGTGGACGATCCTTACCGTGCGCCGGCAACTCTGCCGGTCGCAGCACCACCGTTTACCCCGGCACCCCGCATCGCCACGCGCGATGTGGTCGCTGCCGCGTACTACTCACCGCCCACGCTGAAACTGGCCTCGCTGTCGCTGGTGACGCTCGGGCTGTACCCGTTGTACTGGTTCTGGCAGAACTGGCGGGCGATCAAGCGCGAAACCGGCGGCACCCAGTGGCCCTGGGCACGGGCCCTGTTCGCCCCGCTGTGGTCATTCCTGTGCTTCAGCGACCTGCGTGACATCGCCGTCAGCCGCCGCCGCGAACTGGCCTTCGCGCCGGGCCTGCTGGCGGCCGTGTACTTCCTGCTCAACCTGGGCGGACGCCTGCCGGGCGGCATGGGGCTGGTGTCGTTGTTGACCTTCGTGCCCATTCTGCCGATCAACAGCCTGCTGCGGCGCTACCACCGCGAGGAAGGCGTGGACATGCAGCGCATGGACCGTTTCGGGGTGTGGCACATCCTGTTGCTGCTGTTCGGGGCGGGGTTCCTGCTGCTGGTGCTGTTCGGGCTGTCACTGCCGGATACGGAGCGCTGAGGCAGGCACGGGCATAGCGCTGGATTGATGAGCCTGTTTCATTACCACCAGCGATCACGCCGGTTCATTTCCTGCCGTCGGGCGGTTCAAGATGGGCATCCCCCATCAACGCCGACCCCGCCGGCAGGAGCACCACCATGCAGACACGAGAACTGGGCAACAGCGGCCTGCGCGTTTCCGCGCTGGGCCTGGGGTGCATGGGCCTGAGCTTCGGCTACGGCCCGGCCACCGACAACGGTACCGCCACCGCCCTGCTGCACGCGGCCGTGGCACAGGGCGTGACCTTCTTCGATACCGCCGAGGTGTACGGTCCGTTCCGCAACGAGGAACTGCTCGGCCAGGCATTGGCGCCGTATCGCGACCAGGTGGTGATCGCCACCAAGTTCGGGTTCAAGGACGGCCACGCCGATGCCGGGCTGGACAGCCGCCCCGAACGCATCCGTGCGGTAGCCGAGGCCAGCCTGCAGCGGCTGCAGACCGACCGCATCGACCTGTTCTACCAGCACCGGGTGGACCCGAACGTGCCGATCGAAGACGTGGCCGGCACGGTCAAGGACCTGATCGCCGAAGGCAAGGTGAAGCACTTCGGGCTGTCCGAGGCCGGTGCCGATACCATCCGCCGCGCGCACGCGGTGCAGCCGGTGGCCGCCCTGCAGAGCGAGTACTCGCTGTGGTGGCGCGAACCGGAGCAGAGCGTGCTGCCGGTACTGGAGGAACTGGGCATCGGCTTTGTACCGTTCAGTCCGCTCGGCAAGGGCTTCCTGACCGGCGCGATCAACGCCGACACCGCGTTCGCCGCCGACGACTTCCGCAACAGCGTGCCGCGCTTCGCCGCCGACGCGCGCCAGGCCAACCAGGTGCTGGTAGATCGGATCCGTGCGATTGCCGCCGCCAAGGGTGCAACGCCTGCCCAGGTTGCACTGGCCTGGCTGCTGGCGCGCAAGCCGTGGATCGTGCCGATTCCGGGCACCACGAAACTGCACCGCCTGCAGGAAAACCTCGGCGCCGTCGCGCTGCAGCTCAGCACCGACGATCTGCAGCAGATCGGCGTAGCGCTGGACAGCATCGCCATCGTCGGCGACCGCTACAACGCCGCGCGACAGAAGCTGGTCGCGCGCTGATACCTGCAAGGCGCACGCACGACCAACGGTCGTGCGCTACCGGCCCCGTGATCGGCACGCCGATCACCCCGCCATCCCGGGGTAGGTACCGACCGTTGGTCGATACCCCGATCATCCAATCACCCCGGTACGTACCGACCGTTGGTCGGTACCCCGATCACCCAACCACCCCGGGTAGGTACCGACCGTTGGTCGGTACGCCCCTCATCCCCGGATAAACGCCAGAAGATCCCGGTTGATCACCTCGGCATGCGTGGTGCACATGCCGTGCGGATACCCCGGGTAGACCTTCAACGTGCCATGCCTGAGCAGTTTGATCGCAAGCTCGGCCGAATCGGCGATCGGCACGATCTGGTCGTCATCGCCATGCATCACCAGCACCGGCACATCGATCTTCTTCAGATCCTCGGTGAAGTCGGTTTCCGAAAACGCCTTGATGCAGTCGTAGTGCGCGTTGATCGCCCCCATCATCCCCTGGCGCCACCAGTTGTCGACCACCCCCTGCTGGACCGGCGCACCGTCGCGGTTGAAACCGTAAAACGGAATGGGCACCTCGCGGTAGAAGTTGGCGCGGCCTGCAGCCAGCTGCTGGCGGAAGCCGTCGAACACCGCCTTCGGCGTTCCGCCCGGGTTGCGCTCGCTCTGCACCATGATCGGCGGCACCGCGCCGATCAACACCGCCTTGGCCACCCGGCCAGGTTTCGCCTGGGCCACGTAGTGCGCCACTTCGCCGCCACCGGTGGAATGACCCACGTGCACCGCATCGCGCAGGTCCAGGTGGTCGGCCAGCGCGTTGACGTCCGCCACGTAGGTGTCCATCTCGTGGCCGCCGCTGGTCTGCGAGGACCGGCCATGGCCACGGCGGTCGTGCGCGATGACCCGGTAGCCCTGCAGCAGGAAGAACTGCAGCTGGGTGTCCCAGTCATCGGCAGTGAGCGGCCAGCCGTGGTGGAACACGATGGGCTGGCCCTGGCCCCAGTCCTTGTAGAAGATCCGGGTGTTGTCGGCGGTGGTCAGGTAGGGCATGACGCGGACTCCTGCAAAGGACGAGGGGAGGGTGCGGAGGTGCCCTGGCATGCTGCGGCAGCGGGGTGTTCAGCGGGCATGAAAGCCCGTGTCGATTTCGCGCCCCCCGCCACGTCATACACAACGAGCCCCGCCATTCCGGCGGCGCGCCACCCCTGCGAGGCATCCGCCATGAGCGATACCCCCACCCTGAAAGGCCCGGCGTCGTACTTCCCGTCCATCGAAAAGACCTACGGCCAGCCGGTCGGCCACTGGCTGGCGCTGCTGGTGGCCCAAGGCGGGCTCAAGCACATGGAGCTGGTGGCCTTCCTGAAGACCGAGCACGGCCTGGGCCATGGCCACGCCAACGCGCTGGTGGCCCATCACCTGGCCGCTGCACGGGTCGGTTGAGCGCAGCGGCCCGCGTGACAGTGGCATGCTGTGCGGCCTTGCCGCCGACAGGAGTCACGCCGCGATGCCCCGCTTCACCGAACTACGCGTGGAATCCAGCCCCGACGGCACCCACGCCGGGCGCGTGCTCGACGGCGTTCCGTTTCGCGCGGACGCCTACCATGTGGCCGCGCTCTTCATGGCGGCGTTGCCGCGCGACTACGTACTCGATGGCGCCAGCCTGCTGACCCTGCAATGCGGTCCGCCCGGCGATGAACCGCGCTACCAGCGTTTTCCCGGGGCCAGCGTGGTGTGCGTGGACCCGTTCGATTTCGCTGCCTACGCCGGCAGCGACCCCGCAACCCGCGAGCGCGCGGTACTGGCGTTGATCGAACAGCACGGGCTGGCGCTGATCGACCGCGTGGGGGCCGATCCCGGCCCGTGGCGGGCGGCTGCCGCTGCGGTGCGCGCACAGGGCTTCCAGCGCGAGGACGAGGTGGCACGGCTGGGGCGGGCGCTGCCCGGCCGGGCCGGTTGGGTCCGGGTCTACCGCGGCCTGGGGGCCGGGTTCGGCGAGCGTTGGCAGGCACGCGTGCTGGACCGTGGCGGGGCGCTCATCGCCTGCCACCCGATGCGCAGCCCGGCCGCGCTGGACCAGCGCGACTGGTTCAAGCGCTCGGCGTGGGAGCAGGGCGTGTTCGTGGTGCGCCAGCGCCTGGGCCAGGCGGTTTTCAGGCTGGAGCCGCCGAGCGCCGCAGGTCCGGGCAGCAGCTGGATGGCTGTCTGAATCATTTCACCTGCAACTGTCACGCTGATCGTGTCTAATACCGCTCCCCACGCACAGCCCCCACCCCCATGTCCCTTGATTCCCATGGCCCCGCGCCGTGCGACGACGCTGACGGCCACCTGGTCACCGCTGGCCCGCTGACCCCGCCGCCGGACAGTGCCGGCACCGTCGCCGATGAAAAAGCGCTGCGCCATTCGGTGGCCGAGGACGTGCAGGGCATGATCCTGGCCACGTTGGTGGCCTCGCTGGGCCTGGCCATCTTCGCCAAGGGTGGGCTGATGATCGGCGGCATGGCCGGGCTGGCCTTCCTGGCGCACTACGCCTTCGACTGGAACTTCGGCCTGGTGTTCGTGCTGGTCAACCTGCCGTTTTACTGGGTGGCCGTGCGGCGGATGGGCTGGGAGTTCACCCTGAAGACGTTCGCGGCGGTCACCGCGTGCGGCGCGCTCACCGACCTGCTGCCGCGCTGGGCCGATTTCGCCCATATCGCCCCGCTGTATTCGGCCCTGGTGGGCGGCGCGCTGGCCGGCCTCGGCATCCTGTTCTACATCCGCCACCGCGCCAGCCTGGGCGGCATCGGCATCCTGGCGGTGTACCTGCAGCGCACCCGCGGCTGGAGCGCCGGCAAGGTGCAGATGTCCTTCGATACCCTGCTGATGTGCGTGGCGTTCTTCGTGCTGTCCCCGTCGCAGGTGATGTACTCGGCGATCGGTGCGGTGGTGCTCAGCCTGGTGCTGATGTTCAACCACCGCCCGGGCCGTTACATGGGGGTGTAAGCCCCCTGCATCACCCGGTCGGTGCCGACCGTTGGCCGGCACGCAGGCGTTGCAGGCGCGCGTATACCGGGCAGTCCGGGCTGTGCGCGCCGGGCAGGTAGCCCAGGCTCATCAGGAACTCGCCGGTGATCTCGCCGCCGGTGAAGCGGAACGTCTTCTTGAACAGCTTCACCCACGCCGCCTTGTCCTGCGGATGGTGTGCGTCCAGCCACGCCGCGAAACTGCCGTGGCTGGCGCGCAGCTGCTGGATCACCTGCGCGTTGTGCACCGCTGCGTGCACCTTGAGCCGGTTGCGGATGATGCCGGCATCGTTGAGCAGGCGCTCGATGTCGCGCTCGCCGTAAGCGGCCACGGTATCCACGTCGAAGCCGGAATAGGCCGCGCGGAAGCCCTCGCGCTTCTTCAGGATGGTTTCCCAGCTCAGGCCGGCCTGGTTGATTTCCAGCAGCAGCCGTTCGAACAGCTCGCGCTCGTCGCGCTGCGGGAAGCCGTATTCGTGGTCGTGGTAATGGCCGTGGACCGGGTGGCCGGGGGCGATGAGGCAGTAGCCGCTCATGGGCGTGATTCCTTGTAGGCGGTTTCGTCGATGGTCTGGGCCGGCCCGCCGTCGATGGACAGGCGGGGCCAGCGCGGTGCCTGCAGGTGCAGCTGGCCGTCGCGCAACGCGGTGTTGCCACGGGCGACCCCGCCGCTGCCGTCGCCTTCCGGGAAGGACGCCGTGCCGACGTCCTGCCACCCGCCTGCGTCACGGGCATGCACCCGGCAGTAGGCGCGACGATGCGGCGACAGGTTGCACAGCAGCACCTCGTCCACGCCGTCGCTGTCCAGGTCGCGGCGCAGCACCACGCAGTCCTGGCCCACGTCCAGGCAGTCGCTGGTGGCCAGCGTGCGCGCCAGCACGGCCTGCCACCAGTCCGGGTCCGGGGTGGGCAGGCCCTTGGCGAGGGTCAGCTGGCGCTGCAGTGCAGGCAGGTCGGCAATGCCATCGTCGATGTCACCCAGTTGATTGTCCCGGCCCCACCGCGTGTCGCGGGCCAGCGCGGAGGCGATCACGCCGGCGGCGCGTGCATCCTGGCTGAAACGCGGGTCGCGCTGCAGCGTCTTGAGCGCGTCCACGCCGTGGCGGCCGTAGGCGAAGCGCAGGGTAGTGGCCTGCTCGGCGTCGATCGCCGGTGCACCGGCCTGCACGCGCGCCAGCTGGCTGCCGGCACTGATCCGCAGCGGGTCGAGCAGCGGCGAGTTGGCCAGCACCGCGCTGCCCAGCACCGCCCAGCACATCCAGCGGTTCACCGGTTCAAGCCGCTGCAGCCAGCGCGCGCCCGGGCGCAGCACCGCCAGCGCATAGCCCAACGCGTAGCCGCATACCAGCACCGCCACCAGCGCGCCCCAGAAGCGTTCCGGGGTCCACCCGTACTGGGCGATGCGCAGCCCCATCGCGTACAGCGCCACGGCCGCGTATACCGGCAGCGCGAGCAGGGCGGCCTCGATCAAGCGGCGCAGCCAGGCCGGGTAGGGTGGCTGCTCGCTGTCGTGCTGGTAGACCGCATTGACGAACACCACCAGCAGCAGCGACAGGGTGATCAGCAGGCTGGCCGCCGAGCGGGTGCGCCACAGCGGCTCGAGCCCGGTGAACGGCAGGCTGAGCACGAACAGCAGCGCAATGAAGGCCAACAGCGGCAACAGCCCACGGCCCACCGCGAACAGCACCGAACGCACCGTCTGGATGGCGCGGTGCTGGGTTCGCCCGATCAGCACGCCAAAGCCGAACAGCGTGCCGGTGGCCAGCGCGATGAAGGCATCGTCGCGGAACAGGGTATGGAAGAAGCCGATATCCACCAGCTGGAACAGCGCCGCCCACAGCCACAGCAGCAGCCAGGTCAGGCCGGTGAAAGCCACCGCCAGTGCCAGCGTCAACCCGTTCTGCCAGGCGTGTTCGAACAGGGCGGCGTAGGACGCGCGCCAGTGGCCGTGCTGCAGGCGGAACTGCCACCACGGCAGGCTGACAAACACCGCGATGGCCATGCTGACCGAGAACGGCCACAGCACGCCGCTCTGCTCCAGCCCCTTGGCGCCGCCACCGAGCGTCCAGCCGATGCCGCTGGCCAGGGCCAGCACCAGCACCGTGGCCAGCCCGGCATGCAGCCACAGGCGTCGATCACGCAGCTGCACCAGCGTCAGGGCGACGGCGGTGGGCACGCTCAGCACCCAGGCATACCAGCACACGCGGTTGCCGAGATCGTGGAAGGGCCAGCTGTCGGCGGCTTCCTGTGCGGCGTACAGCATCAGCCCCTGCAGCAACGCGATCAGCACGATGGCGCTGCGCGACGCAGTAGGGAGTGCAGGGCTGGCGGTCATGCGGTGCGATCCTTCCTGGAAGGCCTGCATCCTAGCAGCGCTCACGCCCGTGTCCCGGGCCCAGCGGGTAGAATGGGCCCATGTCCGAGCTCTCCACCTCCCTCGCCCATCACCTGCTGGTCGCGCTGCCGTCGCTGACCGATCCCACCTTCGCGCGCAGCGTGGCGCTGATCTGTCAGCACGACGACAACGGTGCCATGGGCGTGCTGGTCAACCAGCCGTCCGAGTACACCCTGGGCGACGTGCTGGCGCAGATGGAAATCACCACCGACAGCCCCGACCTGCGTGGCCAGATCGTGCTCAACGGCGGCCCGGTGCATCCCGAGCGCGGCTTTGTCATCCATGACGATGCGCGCAGCTGGGATTCCAGCCTGGCCGTCGGCGAGGGCGTGTACCTGACCACCTCGCGCGACATCCTCGAGGCGATGGCCCGCGGCGAAGGCCCACGCAACGCGCTGGTCACCCTCGGCTGCGCCGGCTGGAGCGAAGGCCAGCTGGAAAGCGAGCTGGGTGAAAACAGCTGGCTGACCGTGCCGGCCGATACCGAACTGCTGTTCAGCACGCCGTTCGAACAGCGCTGGCAGGGCGCCGCCTCGCGCATTGGCGTCGACCTGTTCCTGCTGACCGATTACAGCGGACATGTCTGAGCCGACCCCGCCGCCGCCCGCTGCAGCCGCCCCCGGCACCATCCGCCGCGATGGCACCGTGCTGGGCTTCGACGTCGGCTCGCGCCGCATCGGCGTGGCCATCGGCAGTTCGTTCGGCACCCACGCCCGCGCGATCGCGGTGGTGGATGTGCACGGCAACGGCCCGGACTGGGCCGCGGTGGAGCGCCTGATCAAAGAATGGCGGCCTGACGGCCTGGTGGTGGGCGACCCGCTCACCCTGGACGGCCAGGACCAGCCCAACCGCAAGCGTGCGCAGGGCTTTGCCCGCCAGCTGCGGGAGCGTTTCAAGCTGCCGGTGGTGCTGGTCGACGAGCGCTCCAGCTCGGTCGAAGCGGCCCGCCGGTTTGCCGTCGAACGTGCCGAAGGCCGCAAGCGTCGCCGCGATGCTGCCACCCTCGATGCCGTGGCCGCCGCGGTCATCATCGAGCGCTGGTTGTCCTGCCCGGACGATGCCACCCCCGTTTCCTGACTCACAGACTCCCGCCCATGACCGCTTCGCAACTTGATTCCGATGGACGCCTGCGCCACCTGCTGACCCTGGAAGGTCTGCCCCGTCAAACCTTGTTGCAGCTGCTCGACCGTGCCGGCCAGATCCGCGATGCGGCAGTGGGCCGGGTGGGCAACAAGCGCCACGTGCTGGGCGGCGCGGCGGTATGCACGCTGTTCTTCGAACCGTCCACGCGTACGCGCAGCTCGTTCCAGCTGGCCGCGCAGCGGCTGGGCGCGGACGTACTGAACTTCGACGCGTCCACCTCGTCCACGCGCAAGGGCGAAACCGCCTGCGACACGCTGAAGAACCTGGAAGCGATGGGCGTGCGCGGCTTCGCGGTGCGCCACCCCGACGACGGCGCCGTGGCGGCACTGGCGGCCGCCGCAGGCGAGGGCACCGCGCTGGTCAATGCCGGTGACGGCCGCAGCTCGCATCCAACCCAGGGCCTGCTGGACATGCTGACCCTGCGCCAGGCCAAGGGCAGCGATTTTTCCAAGATGAAGGTGGTGATCGTCGGCGACGTGAAGCACTCGCGCGTAGCCCGCACCGACCTGCACGCGCTGCGCACGCTGGGCGTGGGCGAGATCCGTGTGTGCGGCCCGCAGTCGCTGCTGCCGGACGATGACACCCTGAAAGGCTGCATCGTCGGCCAGGATTTCGACGCCATGCTGGAAGGCGTGGATGCGCTGATGATGCTGCGCCTGCAGCGTGAGCGCATGGAAGAAGGCCTGGTGCCGTCGATCGAGCAGTACCACACGCAGTACGGCCTGGACGCGAAGCGCCTCAAGCGCGCCGGCACCGATGCCGCCGTGCTGCACCCGGGCCCGATCAACCGCGGCGTGGAAGTCACCGACGAAGTGGCCGACGGCCCGCAGTCGTGGGTACTGCGCCAGGTCGCGAACGGCGTCGCCGTCCGCATGGCAGTGTTGGAAACGTTGTTGGGGTGAGGCGCGGAATGTGCGGCGTGCGGAGCATCCGGATACGTCCGTGCCCGCCGCCGCCCCTCCAACCTCCCGCACCACGGTAGTGCCGGCCGCTGGCCGGCTCCCCAGCCAACCACCCGCCCAAGGGTAGTGCCGGCCGCTGGCCGGCTCCCCAGCCAACCACCCGCGCAGGGGTAGTGCCGGCCGCTGGCCGGCTCTGCATGAATCCAGCGGTATGAGGAGCCGGCCAGCGGCCGGCACTACCGGTGGGTCCATACGAAGAGCCGGCCAGCGGCCGGCATTGCCGGTGGGTCCATACGAAGAGCCGGCCAGCGGCCGGCACTACCGGTGGGTCCATGCGAAGAGCCGGCCAGCGGCCGGCATTGCCGGTGGGTCCATACGAAGAGCCGGCCAGCGGCCGGCATTGCCGGTGGGTCCATACGAGGAGCCGGCCAGCGGCCGGCACTACCCGGTCCATAGGCTCCAGGCGTACGGGTAGTCCTCGATCTGCTCAGTCAGGCCTGCCCGGACCGGATTGCCCAGGATGTACATGGCATGGCGATGCAGCGAATCGTCCGACCGTACGGCGTGATCGTGATAGCCAGCCTGCCACAGCGCGCCACCGCGACCGAGCGCTCGGTTGATGGCCAGGGCACTCGATGATTTGAAACGGCGCGCGATACCTTCCAGCGGCTGGGTCCCGAGTTCCACCAGCCAATGCACGTGATCGGGCATCACCACCCAGGCCAGTGACCGGGCGTAACCACGTTGGTCGATGTCGCGCAGGTGATGCATGGCGATGGCGGCCATGCCGGGATCATCAAACCAGCGGTGCCGGTTGTGGCACACCATCGTCAGGGTGTACGTCTGCCCGGGAAGCGAACAACGGCCGATGCGCAGTCGGGAAGAGCTCATGGGGCATCGTGATTCATCGCCCAGCGCAAGGGTGTCAGGCAAGCGCGCACGCGCCCGTGGTGCAACACCGCGGCAATGCAGGCCGCCGGCCGCAAACGGGTAGTGCCGGCCGCTGGCCGGCTCTGCATGAATCCAGCGGTATCGAGGAGCCGGCCAGCGGCCGGCACTACCGGGTTGGATTGCGAGGAGCCGGCCAGCGGCCGGCACTACCCGGTTGGATTGCGAGGAGCCGGCCAGCGGCCGGCACTACCCGGTTGGATTGTGAGGAGCCGGCCAGCGGCCGGCACTACCCGGTTGCGGGATCCAGGAACCCGGTATGCGGCGTTACGTTTACCGCTTCTGCGCCCACAACCACGCCCACATCGCGTCATCGGCATACGTGGCATCCCAGGCGTTGTGGTTGCCATCCGGGTACTCGGTGTAGCGCACGTCCTTGGCCCCGGCCTGCTCGAAGGCCGCCTTCAGCCGGCGGTCGTCTTCCGGCGGCACCACGTCGTCGCGTGCGCCATGGAACATCCAGATCGGGGTGTGTTTCAGGCGCTGGGCGATGGCCGCGTACGGGTCGGCTTCATGCGCCACGTCTTCCACGAACAGGGTCGGGCGCACCGCACGCGGGGCCAGTACCGCGCCGCACACCGGCACGATGGCGGCGAAGCGCTGCGGGCTGTCCAGCGCGATGTTCCAGCTGCCGTAGCCGCCCATCGACATGCCGGTGAGGTACTGGCGCTGCGGGTCGGCGTTGAACTCGGCCACGGTGGCATCCAGCGCGGCCAGCGCGACGCGGTTGTTGTCACCCGACCATTCGCCGTCGTCCGGCGCCTGGGGCAGCACCACCAGCGCGGGGAACGTATCGGCATGGCGGCGCAGGTACGGGCCCAGTCCGGCCTCGGTCTGGGCCTGGTTGTCGTTGCCGCGTTCGCCCGAACCGTGCAGGAACAATACAACCGGCAGGCGATCGGCCTGTGCCCGTGCGCTGCGAGGCACGAAGACCTGGTAATACGCGGTACGTCCGTCAACCTTCACCGCGCGGGCTTCAAACCGGCCCACCTCCTCGCGGGTGGGCGCACACCCGGCCAGCGTCACCATCGCCATTGCCCACAGCAGCCACCCGGTGCGTCGTGCCATTGTCCATCCTCGACTGAAAGCGTTTTCAGTCTAGGCGCCCTGGCGCGCCGGGGCATCGTGCAGTGCATCAGTCCGGGCGCGGCGCGGCGGCCAGGATCTCCATCTGCTCGATCGCCTCGGGATGCCCGTCGGCGGCGGCCGCCTGCACCTGGGCCAGGGTGGGGTGGACCACCAGCAGGATCGGGTTTTCGCACTGCGGGCAGTCGAACTGCGCTTCGTCTTCGTGCAGTTCCATCGGCATCTGGCGCGCGCTGCCCTGCCATTCGCAGGCGGCGCAGGTATACGTCGCGTCGCGCCAGCCGGGGACGAAGTAGTTGTCGAGGGTCACGGCCATGCGGGGTCCAGGGTCAGTGCAGCAGGATCAGGGTGGCCAGCCCAAGGAAGCTGAAGAAGCCCATCACGTCGGTGACCGCGGTCACCACCACGGTGCCGGCCACGGCCGGATCGACGTTCATGCGCTTGAGCATCAGCGGCAGCAGCACGCCGGCCAGCGCAGCGGCGCAGAAGTTGATGATCAACGCCAGGGTGATGACCAGCGACAGCAGGAAACTGTGGAACCACAGGAAGGCGATGATGCCCACCACCGTGCCGATCAGCGTGCCGTTGATCAGCGCCACGCGCGATTCCTTCCACAGCAGGATGCGTGCATTGCTCGGACCCACCTGGCCCAGCGCGATGCCGCGCACCATGAGGGTCAGCACCTGCACGGCGGCATTGCCGCCGACGCCGGCCACGATCGGCATCAGCACCGCCAGCGCCACCACCTTCTGCAGGGTCAGCTCGAACTGTCCGATCACGCTGGCGGCCAGGAACGCGGTGCACAGGTTGATGCCCAGCCAGACCACGCGGCCGCGCACGGCGCGCTTGATCGGCGAGAACAGGTCTTCCTCTTCGTCCAGACCGGCGGCGCCCAACGCCTGGTGCTCGGCCTGCGAACGGATGATGTCGACCACGTCATCGATGGTGATGCGGCCGAGCAGGATGTTGTTGTCGTCCACCACCGGCGCGGACACCCAGTCATGATCGGAGAACTGCCGGGCCACTTCCTCGGCGCCCTCGCCGACGTCGATGGCCGGCTGCTCGTCGTCGATCAGCCGGTTGATCGGGGTGTTGTCTTCGTGGGTGACCAGCGCGGCCAGCGACAGCCGGCCCAGGTACTGGTGGCGACGGCTGACCACGAACAGGTGATCGGTGTGGTCGGGCAGTTCGCCGCGCAGGCGCAGGTAGCGCAGCACCACGTCCACATTGACGTCGGCGCGCACGGTCACCACGTCCGGGTTCATCAGGCGGCCGGCGCTGTCCTCGGGGTAGGACAGCACCTGCTCGAGCCGCTCGCGGTTCTCGCGGTCCATCGACTTGAGCACTTCGTCGATGACCGTGTCGGGCAGGTCTTCGACCAGGTCGGCCAGGTCATCGATGTCCAGGTCTTCGACCGCGGCGATGATTTCGTCCGGGTCCATGTCGGCCAGCAGGCTTTCGCGCACTTCTTCGCCGACGTGGACCAGCACCTCGCCATCGTCTTCCGGGTCGACCAGGCCCCACACCACTTCGCGCTTGCCCGGCGGCAGCGATTCCAGCAGGTTGCCGATCTCGGCCGGCGCCAGCGTGTTGACCAGCCGGCGCACCGGACCCAGTCGCCCGCTGTCCAGTGCATCGGACAACAGCCGCAGCTGGCGTGCCGTCTTGTCGTGGCGTACGGCTTCGGCCATGGGCAGCTCCTGCGGGAAAAGAAAAGGCCGCGATCCGGACAGGATGCGGCATGCGGGGTGGTCAGCGCGTCATTATCGCGTGCTTGTGTGTCAATCGGGTAGGCCGCCGACGGCGATGCGCGTGGGACGCGCGCATTCAACGACGGTAGTGCCGGCCGCTGGCCGGCAACCACGCATGCCGATCCGAAGGTTCATGCGGAGCCGGCCAGCGGCCGGCACTACCGGGCTTTTTCGATCCAGCGTTCAATGCCGCGGCGGTCGCGCGCCTGCATCAGCTTCGGCGCCATCGCCTGCAGCACGGACAGGTCGCTGTCGCGGATCGCGCGGCGCACTTCCAGCAGCGTGCCCGGGTGCAGGCTGAACTCGGTGAGGCCCAGGGCCAGCAGCAGCGGGGTCATGCGCGGGTCGCCGGCGATCTCGCCGCACACCGCCACCGGGATGTCGTAGGCCTGGCCGGTGCGCAGGATATGCGCCAGCAGGCGCACCACCGCCGGATGCAACGGCGAGTACAGCTCGGTCACCGCTTCGTTGTTGCGATCGGCCGCCAGCAGGTACTGCACCAGGTCGTTGGTGCCGATCGACAGGAAGTCGACCAGGTCGATGAAGCTCTCCAGCGCGATCGCCGCGGCGGGCACTTCGATCATCGCGCCGAAGGGAATGTGCTCGGCCACCTCATGGCCTTCGGCGCGCAGCAGCTCGGCCTGCTTGGCCAGGCGCCGGCGCACCGCAAGGATTTCCTCGCGGGTGCTGACCATCGGGATCAGGATGCGCAGCTTGCCGTAGGCCGAGGCACGCAGGATCGCGCGCAACTGCGTGTCAGCCACTTTGGGCCGGGCCAGCGACAGGCGGACGCCACGCAGGCCCAGCGCCGGGTTTTCCTCGTTGCTCAGGGTCAGCCCGGTGCGGTCGGCCTTGTCCGCGCCCAGGTCCAGGGTGCGGATGGTCACCGGCCGCCCGCTCATGCCGAGGGCGGCATCGCGGTAGGTTTCAAACTGTTCCTGCTCATCGGGCAGCTCGTTGCGCTGCAGGAACAGGAATTCGGTGCGGTACAGACCCAGCCCGTGTGCGCCCAGTGCATGGGCCTGGGTGACGTCTTCGCTGGATTCGGCGTTGGCCAGCAGCGCGATGTCGACGTTGTCGCGGGTGCGGGTCGGCTTGGTGCGCAGGCGGCCGAGTTCGCGCTGTTCGCGCGCGTGCTCGCGCAGGCGCACGCGGTAGTCGCGCAGGTCCGGGGCCTGCGGGTTGATGGTGACCGTGCCGTCGCTGCCATCCATGATCAGCACGTCGCCGTCGGCGACCTTCTGCAGCACGTTGGGGACGTTGACGATCAGCGGCAGGTGCAGGCTGCGGGCCAGGATCGCGCTGTGCGACAGCGCACTGCCGCCGGCGGTGACGATGCCGACCACACCGTGCGCCTGCAGCTGGGCCAGCTCGGACGGGGCGATGTTGTCGCAGACCAGTATTTCGCCGGCCATGCCTTTGACGTCCGGCGGGCGCTTCTGCAGGAAGGCATGGATGCGGCCGATCACATGGTCCAGGTCGTCCATGCGGCTCTTCAGGTAGGCATCGTCCATGCCGTCGAAGACCTTGGCCAGGCGGTCGCGCTGCACCCGCAGCGCATACCCGGCGCTGTAGGGGCCGCTGCGGATCAGCTCATCCAGCCCGAACAGCAGCTCCGGGTCGTCCAGCAGCAGTGCGTGCAGGTCGAGGAATTCGCCGACTTCCTTGTTCAGGGCACCCTGCAGTCGCTGGCGCAGGTCGTGCATTTCCGCACGCGCCGCGTCCACGGCCTGGTGCAGGCGCTGCAGTTCGGCCTCCACCTTGGCCGGGGGGATGCGCTGCTCGGCCACTTCCAGCGCGTGCGGCAGCCTCACCCGGGCGCGGCCGAGCGCATTGCCACGCGAGGCACCGTGCCCGGTCAACAGCAGCGCGCCGGACGCCGTCCGGCTGGCGGCGGTCGATCCCGGTCGCGACGGCTGCCCCGGCATGGTCAGTTGTCCTCGTCGAAGCGCCGCTCGAACAGGCCCACCACCGCGTCCATCGCGGCGGCTTCGTCTTCGCCGTCGATGCGCACGGTGACCGGGGTGCCCTGGCCGGCGGCCAGCAGCATGACGCCCATGATGCTCTTGGCGTTGATCTCACGGCCCTTGGCGGCCATGGTCACGTTGCAGCGGAAAGGGGCCAGCTCCTGCACCAGCTTTGCAGTGGCGCGGGCGTGCAGGCCCAGGCGGTTGGATACGGTGAGTTCACGTTCAAGCATCGTCGACAATCGCTCCATTGCGAGTGCCTGCCGCGGCAGTGGCAGGCAGTTGATCCAGTCCCTGTTCCGGATAATTCATCACCCGCAACAACATCGGCAGGCTAAGCGCCGAAACCCGGCGAGCCGGGGTGCCCAGACGAGCCAGTTGCCCGGCCAGATTGCTGGGGCTGGCGCCGTACAGGTCGGTCAGGATCAGCACGCCCTGGCCACTGTCCACCCGGCGCAAGGCGGCCGAGGCGAGTGGGAGCAGGACGTCCAGGTCTGCGTCGAACGGTACTTCGAAAGCTTCGGTCTTCAGCGGCAGGTGCCGCAGCAGCCGGGTCGCCACATCCAACAGGGACGTGCCGACGCCGGGGTGTGTTACGAGGAGAATGCCACAGGTCATCCCCGAACGTTAACAGGTCAACATGAATTGGGGGTAGGGGTAGCCCGCATGCGGGCTACCCCGGGTAGCGCCCGATCGTCGGTCGGGTGACATTTCAAAGTGCTCCAGTGGCCGCAAAAAAAGCGCTTCCGCGCGCACAGCCCCCAATCCAACGACATTTCTGTGTTCCAAATCGGGTGCCCCAGGCACGCCGTCAATCCAGTTCCCGGTGGAAGGTGGCCACTTCCGGCCAGCCCTGCTCACGGGCGTGGCGGGCCATGCGTTCGGCCAGGTACACCGAGCGGTGCTTGCCGCCGGTGCAGCCGAAGGCCACGGTGACATAGCTGCGGGTGTCGTTGCCCAGCCGCGGCAGCCAGGTATCCAGGAAGTCGATCAGCTGGCCGGCATAGCGCTGCACGTCGGGCTGGGCGTCCAGGTACTCGCGCACGGGGCGCTCGCGCCCGGACATCGGGCGCAGTTCGGGGTCCCAATGCGGGTTGGGCAGCACCCGGGCGTCGAACACGAAGTCGGCTTCGGCCGGCACGCCGCGCTTGTAGGCGAACGATTCAAACAGCAGCGACAGCTTGCTGCCATGGTTCAGCGCGAACTCGGTGACCACCTTGCGGCGCAACTGGTGCACGTTGAGGGTGGTGGTGTCGATCACCGCGTCGGCGGCGCGCCGCAGCGGGGCGGTCAGTTCACGCTCGCGCGCGATCGCTTCGGGCAGCGACAGGCCCAGCTGGCTGAGCGGGTGGCGGCGACGGGTGTCGGCGTAGCGCTTGAGCAGGGTTTCGTCGGTGGCATCGAAGAACAGCAGCTGCGCGTCCAGGCCGGCCGCCAGCGCATCTTCGCGCCAGTGCGAGAGCTGGCTCAGGTCGCTCTGCCCGCGCACGTCGATGCCCACGGCCAGGCGGCGCGGTGCATCGGCATCATGGCCGGCCAGCAGGCTGCGCACGAAGTCCGGCAGCAGGTTGATCGGCAGGTTGTCCGAGCAGTAGTAATCGAGGTCTTCGAAGGTTTTCAATGCGACCGTCTTGCCGGAACCAGACAGCCCACTGACGATGATCAGGGTGGCGGCGGTCGGGGCGGAGGCGGGGGTGTTCATGGCGTTCGGCGTTCCAACAGGTTGCTGTGGCGGGCGATGAACATCGCCGCAGGATCGATGCCCTTGGTGCGCAGGATGTGCAGCCGGGTGGCGGCTTCGGTCAGCACCGACAGGTTGCGCCCGGGCATCACCGGCAGGGTGATCAGCGGCACGTCCAGGTCCAGCACGTGGCGGGTGCCGGAATCGCCGGTCAGGCGCTCGTAACCATGCGGGGTGGGCTCGGTCATGGGCTTGGTCAGGTGCACGATGAGCCGAAGGTACTTGTTCTTCTTTACAGCGGTGTCACCGAACATCTCGCGCACGTTGAGCACGCCCAGGCCGCGCACTTCCAGCAGGTCCTGCAGCAGTTCCGGGCAGGTGCCGTCGAGCACGTCCGGGGCGATCTGGGTGAATTCCGGGGCGTCGTCGGCCACCAGCCGGTGCCCGCGGCTGAGCAGCTCCAGGGCCAGTTCGCTCTTGCCCGAGCCGGCTTCGCCGGTGATCAGCACGCCAATGGAGTAGATCTCCATGAACACGCCATGCAGGATCACCCGCGGCGCCAGCGTGCGCGCCAGGTGGTAGGACAGGTGGTTGAGCAGTTCGTGGCCGCGCTTGGGCGAGATCCACAGCGGGGTCTGCGATTCGTCGGCGGCTGCGCGCAGGTCTTCCGGGCACGCCTGGTTGCGGGTGATCACCAGCGCCAGCGGGTGCGAATGCATGATCCGCTCGATGGTTTCCCAGCGCTGGCGCGAGTCCAGCGAGTCCAGCCAGGACAGCTCCTCGGTGCCCAGGATCTGCACCTTGTTGGGGTAGATCGCGTTGAGGTAGCCGGCCAGCGACGGCCGCCGCGAGACGGTGTTGCCCGCTTCCAGTTCGCGGCGCTCGCCCTGCTGCCCGGCCACCCAGCGCAGGGCCAGGCGGTCGCGCTGCTGTTCGAACAGCTCACGCGCGGTGATGCTGGTATTCATGCGGCACTCGCCGGCGGGGGAAATTCGATGACCTGGCGCAGTGCCTCGCCGTCGCGCGCTTCGCGCAGCGCCTGGCGGATGTCCGGCTCGGAAAACAACTCGGCCAGCTCTGACAGCAGCATCAGGTGTTGATGGGTGTAATGGGCCGGGACGGCAATGGCGAACACCAGGTCCACCGGTTCGTCGCCGCCGAATTCGACCGGGCGTTCCAGTCGCAGCAGGGCGCCGCGCGGGCGCTCCAGCAACGGCGCGCGACCGTGTGGAATGGCGATGCCGTGGCCGATCGCCGTGCTGCCCAGCTGCTCGCGCTGGCACAGGTTCTGGTAGATCAGGTCGGCATTGGCTTCGCGGCAGGCCAGCAGCCGGGCGGCGGCATGCAGGACGCTGTCGCGATCGGCGGCCGGCAACACTTGCGTGCGCACGGCCGCCAGGAGATCAGTCAAGGGCATGTCAGGGGAAGAACGAGGACGTCAGTCGTCATTGTCGCCCACTGGCAGCGGCGCGTGCTGCTGTTTTTTCTCCTTGTGCTTGATCACAAGGCGGTCCAGCTTGTCGGCCAGGATATCGATCGCGGCATACATGGTCTGACCGCCAGCCTCGGCGTGCAGGGTCTGGCCGGGGACGTTGGCACTGGCATCGACGTGGTGTTCGTTCTTGCGCAGCTCCAGGGTGACCCGCACCTCGCAGTGCTGGTCGAAGTGCTTGCCCAGGCGCTGCAGCTTGGTTTCCACGTACTCGTGCAGGGCCGGGGTGACTTCTACGTCTTTGCCAAACGTCTCGATGCGCATCGGGTTTCTCCTTTGTTCGGATGAGCCAATGAACCTTTCCGCCGGGCGCGGTGCGTCAGGCGATTCGTACCCGTTCGTGCGAGGCGGAAATGTTCATGGCCTCACGATACTTCGCCACGGTGCGCCGCGCTACCGGTATTCCCGAGGTCTTGAGCAGGTCAGCCAGCTTGGCGTCAGAAAGCGGCTTGCGCGGGTTCTCGTCGTCGATCAGGCGCCGGATCATGGCCTGGATGGCAGTGCTGGACGCTTCGCCGCCACTGTCGGTGTCGATGCCCGAGGCGAAGAAGCTGCGCAGTGCCAGGGTGCCGCGCGGGGTACGCACGTACTTGCGCGCGATCGCCCGGGAAATGGTCGATTCGTGCAGGCCCAGTTCGGCCGCCACCTCGCGCAGGGTGAGCGGGCGCAGCGCCTGTTCGCCGAACTCCAGGAACGCGGCCTGCTGCTGCAGCAGGCTGCGCATTACCCGCAGCAGGGTTTCCCCGCGTGCCTCCAGGCCCTTGAGCAGCCAGCGCGCTTCCTGAAGGTGCGCACGCAGGTAGCCGGCGTCGGCCTCGCCGCAACGGCGGATCATCTGTTCGTAGCCGCGGTGGATGACCACTTTCGGCCCGGCATGGCTGGCCAGCGCGGCGCGCCAGACCCCATTCTGGCGCCAGACCACGCAGTCGGGCACGACGTAGCTGTCATGGGCCAGCTCGCCGATCTGGGTGCCCGGGCGCGGGTCCAGCGTGCGCAGCAGCTGCACGGCCACCTCCACCTCGGCCACCGGTTCCCGCAGTTCGTGCGCCAGCCCGGCCACGCCGCTGCGCGGCAGCCGCTCCAGCGGGCCATCGGCGATGCGCCGCGCCAGGGCCAGGCCCGGGGTGTCCGGGCACAGCACGTCCAGCTGCAGCCGCAGGCATTCGCCCAGCGTGCGCGCGCCGACCCCGATCGGGTCGAAGCGCTGGATCTGGTGCAGCACCGTGAGGATCTCGGCGTCATTGGCATGAATGGCCGGCAGCAGGGTCTCGGCAATGGCCGACAGCGGCTCGCGCAGGTAGCCGTCGTCCTCGAACGCGTCGATGAGTGCGGCGCCGATGCTGCGATCGCGCGTGGACAGGTGCGACAGATGTAGCTGCCAGAGCAGGTGGTCGACCAGGCTGTCGGTGTCGGCCACGCGCTCGGCGGCGCTGCCGTTGTCGTCATCGTCGAACGAGCCGCCGCTGTTGCCGCTGCTCCAGTCGCCTTCCCCCGGGGCCCAGTCTTCACTGGCTGAGGCCTGGTGCTCGCCGTCGCCGTGGGTGTCGGTCGGGGTGGGCGGGCGCTCGTCGTCGCTGGGCGCCACCTCCAAGGCGGGCTCGGCGTTCTCGGCCCAGTCCAGCAGGGGGTTGGTTTCCACCGCCTCGGCGATTTCCAGCTCCAGCTCGGCGCTGGACATCTGCAACAGCTTGATCGCCTGACGCAGCTGCGGCGTCATGACCAGTTGTTGTCCCAGCGATGTCTGCAGCCGTGCTTTCATGCCTGTGCCGAACGAAGGGAAGGCGCCGCAGCGGCCGGGCGTCAGAGCTTGAAGGTGTCCCCAAGGTAGACGCGACGGACATCGGCGTTGGCCAGAATCGCCTCTGGTGCCCCCTGCGCCAGTACGCTGCCTTCGTTGAGGATATACGCGCGGTCGCAGATTCCCAAGGTTTCCCGCACATTGTGGTCGGTGATCAGCACCCCGATGCCGCGCTGCTTGAGGTGGGTGACGATGCGCTGGATCTCGCCGACCGAGATCGGGTCCACGCCGGCGAAGGGTTCATCGAGCAGGATCAGGCGCGGCCGGGCGGCCAGCGCGCGGGCGATTTCGCAGCGCCGGCGCTCACCGCCGGACAGGCTGGCGCCCAGCTGGTCGGCCACGTGGCCGATCTGCAGCTCGTCCAGCAGCGAATTCAGCTCGTCCTCGCGGCCGGCCTTGTCCAGGTCCTCGCGCAGCTCCAGCACCAGGCGGATGTTGTCGGCCACGGTCAGCTTTCGGAATACGGACGGTTCCTGCGGCAGGTAACCCACGCCCTGCTTGGCCCGGGTGTACATCGGGTCGCCGGTGATGTCCTTGCCGTCCAGCACGATGCTGCCGGCGTCGGTTTCGACCAGGCCGACGATCATGTAGAAGCAGGTGGTCTTGCCGGCACCGTTGGGGCCCAGCAGGCCCACCACTTCACCGGCTTCCAGGGTCAGACCGAAGTCCTTGACCACTTCGCGCTGCTTGTAGCGCTTGCGCAGGCCTTTGGCGACGAGCATTACTTCTTGCTCCCGGCAGTGGGGACAGTGGTCTTGGCGGCCGGGGTGGCCGCGGCGGGCGCCGCAGTCTTGTTCTTGGGCGGAATCACGGTGCGCACGCGGGTGCCGTCGCCGCCGCTGTTCATTTCGCCGGTGCGGGTGTTGTAGGTCATCTTCTGGCCGGCGTTGGTGCCGCGCGCGCTCTTGACGTGGTAGTTGCCGGTCATCACCAGCACCTCGGACTTGATGTCGTAGTCGATGCGGTCGGCGCTGGCGTCCATCCAGCTGCCGTCATCGAGCTGCTGCCTGAGCTTGGCCTGCTTGCCGGTGAACACCGCGCGTACCGCCTCGCCGTCCTTCATGTAGATCTCGGCATCGGACGAGCGCAGGTCCAGCGTGCCTTGGGTGATCACCACGCCCTGGGACAGGGTGGTCTTGCCATCGCCGACCAGGGTGCCCGACTGGGCGCCGGCGTCGATGGTCATGTCCTGGTTGCGGTCGGTGGACTTCGCGCTGGTGAAGGTGGGCACCAGAAGACTGATCGCGCAGAGGGCTGCAAATGGGATCTTCATGAAAGGGTCTGTCCTGCCGGAGAAGGGGCGTGGCCGGAAGCCACGGGGTAAGGGGGCATTGGCCAGGCACGGGCCTGGCCGGCGGGTGGGGCGATGCAGCGGCGCCGGTCCAGGAGGACGTCGCCTGCGGGTGCACCGGCTCAGCGTTGGGGCGTGTAGCGGCCCTTGGACTGGCTCAGGAAATGGTAGGTCTTGTTCTTGGAATCCAGCTCGAACCCCACGCCGGACTGGGTCATGCCCGGGCGGGTCATGGTCACCAGCGCATCGGTCTTGGCCCGGTTTTCCTTCGGGAACACGTCCAGGTGGTCGGTGCGGAAGGTGGTGGGCGGCACGTTGGCCACCTTGGGGCTGTCGCCACTGACGTTGCCGGCAAGCTTGAGCTGGTCGCCCTTGGCGCTGACCCAGCCAGTGTCGCTGCGCAGTTCCCAGTGGTTGCCGTCCTGGTCGGGCAGCAGGAACAGCGGGGTGGTGATGCTCATCGTTTCGTCGTTGCGCGACCGCTCCAGCAACGGCGCACGCAGGGTGGTGGATTCCTTGCCCTGCTCATCCAGCGCGATGATCTGGAAGTCGTGCAGCACGTAATCCTTGCTGCCGTCGTCGGTGGCCTGCGCGGCCGGCTTGTCGCGGTGGCGCAGCAGCGACCAGCCGCTGAGTACGGCAGCCACCAGCAGCAGACCGCCCAGAACGGTGCGCCAGTTCATGCGCCGAACCTCGCCAGTACCGCGTCCACGTGGCCCTGTGCGGCCAGCAGCACGTCGCACAGCTCGCGCGCCGCGCCACGGCCGCCATCGCTGCGGGTCTGCCAGTGCACGCGCTCGGCAATCCAGGGATGGGCATTGGCCGGTGCCACTGCCAGGCCTACCGCGCACAGCGGGGCCAGGTCGGGCAGGTCGTCGCCCATGAAGGCGACCTGGTCCAGCCCGATGCCGTGGGTAGCGCACAGCGCGCGTACGCTGGCCAGCTTGTCGCCCACCGCGATCTGGGTGTCGATGCCCAGGTCCGCGCCACGCTTCTGTGCCGACAGGCTGTTGCGCGCGGTGATCAACACCGGGTGGATGCCGTGTTGCTGCAGCAGTTTCAGGCCAAGTCCGTCCTGCACGTAATACGCCTTGCTCTCGTTGCCGTCACGGTCGTAGTAAAGCCGACCATCGGTGAGCGTGCCGTCCACGTCGAAACAGGCCAGCCGGATGCGGCCGGCAACGGCATGCAGGTGGGACGGGAAACCGGGCAACGGGGAATAGGGCATCGGCAGGGGGCAGGTCGTGGCTGAATGGAGGAAGGCAACTGTGGTTTAAACCACCCGCGCCCGCAACAGGTCATGAATGTTGAGCGCGCCGACCAGCTTTCCCTGGCCGTCCACCACCATCAGGCCGGTGATCTTGTGGGTCTCCATGAGCCGGGCGGCCTCGGCGGCCAACTGGTCGGCGCCGATGGTGCGCGGGTGGCGGGTCATCACCTCGGCGATCTTCGCGCTGCGCACGTCCAGCTCGGTGTCCAGCGCACGGCGCAGGTCGCCGTCGGTGAACAGGCCGATCAGGCGCTGGTCGGCGTCCACCACGGCGGTCATGCCCAGCCGCTTGCGGCTCATTTCCAGCAGCGCCTCGCTGAGGCTGGCGTCGGCGTCCACCTGCGGCAGCTCCTCGCCGCTGTGCATCACATCGGTGATGTGCAGCAGCAGGCGGCGGCCGAGGCTGCCGGCCGGGTGCGAGCGGGCGAAGTCGTCGGCGGTGAAGCCGCGTGCGTCCAGCAGGGCCACGGCCAGCGCATCGCCCATGGCCAGCGAGGCGGTGGTGCTGGAGGTGGGGGCCAGCGCCAGCGGGCAGGCCTCGGCGGGCACGCTGACGTCCAGGTGGACGTCGGCGGCCCGCGCCAGGCTGGACTGCGGGCGGCCGGTCATGGCGATCAGCCGGTTGCCCTGGCGCTTGAGCACCGGCAGCAGCATCAGCAGTTCGTCGGACTCGCCCGAGTAGGACAGGGCCAGCACCACGTCGTCTTCGGTGATCATGCCCAGGTCGCCGTGGCCGGCCTCACCGGGATGCACATAGAAGGCCGGGGTGCCGGTGGAGGCCAGGGTGGCGGCGATCTTGCGGGCCACGTGGCCGGACTTGCCCATGCCGGTGGCCACCACCCGGCCCTTACCGTGCAGGACCAGCTGGCAGGCCTGGCTGAACGCATCGCCAAGCCGGCCGGCCACGGCGGCCAGGGCGTCGGCCTCGATCTGGAACACGCGGCGGCCGCTGGCGACCAATGCCGCAGGGTCGGCCGGATGGGGGAGCAGGGGCGATACAGCCATGCGGGCGCCACGCGGAAGAGTAGAATGAGCGCTCATTTTATTAGGAAAGCCCGTTGGACGCCGAGACCATCCGCAATCTGATCGAAACCGGCCTGCCCGGCGCCCGCGCGGACGTGCAGGGCGACGATGGCGTTCACTTCGAGGCCACCGTGGTCTGCGACGCCTTTGCCGGCAAGCTGCCGCTGGCGCGCCACCGCATGGTCTATGCCACCCTGGGCGATCTGATGGGCGGGGCGATCCACGCGCTGGCGCTGAAGACGGTGACCCCGGCCGAAGCGGGTTAGTCCGCGGACCGATCAGATCAGCCGACCAATTAGATCAGCCGACCAATTAGATCAGCCGACCAACGGTCGGCTCTACCTCATTCAAAGTAGATTCCATGGCCAAGATTGTAGTGACCGGCGGCAAGCCGCTGCACGGTGAAGTGAACATTTCCGGCGCCAAGAACGCCGTCCTCCCCATCCTGTGCGCCACCCTGCTGGCCGACGCGCCGGTGGAAATCACCAACGTGCCGCACCTGCACGACGTGGTCACCACGGTGAAGCTGCTGGGCGAACTGGGGGCCAAGGTCACCATCGACCAGGGCACGCTGTCGCGCGGCAGCGCGATCGTGGTCGACCCGCGCCCGGTGAACCAGCACGTGGCCCCGTACGAGCTGGTGCGCACCATGCGCGCCTCGATCCTGGTGCTGGGCCCGCTGCTGGCCCGCTTCGGCGCGGCCGAAGTGTCGCTGCCCGGCGGCTGCGCCATCGGCTCGCGCCCGGTTGACCAGCACATCAAGGGCCTGCAGGCGCTGGGTGCGGAAATCACCGTCGAGAACGGCTTCATCAAGGCGCATGTCGCCACGCGCCTGAAGGGCGCGCACTTCACCTTCGACATGGTCAGCGTCACCGGCACCGAGAACGTGCTGATGGCCGCCGTGCTTGCCGAAGGCACCACCGTGCTGGACAACGCGGCGATGGAACCGGAAGTGACCGACCTGGCGCACTGCCTGATCGCACTGGGCGCGAAGATTGAAGGCCTGGGCACCGCCCGCCTGGTGATCGAAGGCGTGGAGAAGCTGTCCGGCGGGCGTCATGAAGTGCTGCCCGACCGCATCGAAACCGGCACCTTCCTGGTGGCCGCGGCGATGACCGGCGGCAAGGTCACGGTGAACCGCGCGCGTCCCAACACCATGGACGCGGTGCTGTCCAAGCTGGTGGAAGCCGGTGCGAAGATCGAGACCACCGAAGACAGCATCACCCTGGACATGGAAGGCAAGCGCCCGCGCGCGGTCAACCTGACCACCGCGCCGTACCCGGCGTTCCCGACCGACATGCAGGCGCAGTTCATGGCGCTCAACTGCGTGGCCGACGGCGTGGGCGTGATCAACGAAACGATCTTCGAAAACCGCTTCATGCACGTCAACGAACTGCTGCGCCTGGGTGCGGACATCCAGGTGGAAGGCCATACCGCGATCGTGCGCGGTGCCGAGCACCTGAGCGGTGCGCCGGTGATGGCCACCGACCTGCGCGCGTCGGCGTCGCTGATCCTGGCCGGTCTGATGGCCGACGGTGACACCACCATCGACCGCATCTACCACCTGGACCGTGGCTACGAGAACATCGAAGAGAAGCTGTCTTCGCTGGGCGCGACCATCCGGCGCGTGGCCGCATGATCCTGCGCGGCTCGTTCACCCGCCGCCGCAAGGCGCTGCTGGTGCTGATCCTGGTGGTGCTGGCGTGGCTGGGCTATGCCTGGTACGCCAACATCGCCATTACCCAGGGCATCGAGCAGCAGGACATGGACTGGAACGCCGACGGTACCGTCAGCCGCACCGAAGTGCTGCAGGCGTTCTATGCGGTGGGCGTGACCAACCAGCAGGAAGGCAACCGGCACTGCCGCACCTTCTACTGGCGCAGCAACGGCGAGCAGATCCGCGTGGACTGCAAGACGGTGTTCGGCGACGAGGCCAAGAAAGAATGAAAAAAAGCCCGCGCAAGCGGGCTTTTTTGTATCCGGCGGCATAGAGCAATGGCCACACGCCGCAATGGCGAAACGCCGCAATCGGTAGGTACCGACCGTTGGTCGGTACCCATGCAAGCAGCCGACCAACGGTCGGCTCTACCGCGGGAATGGCGGCATAGCGCAATGGCCACACGCTGCAATGGCGACGCGCCGCAGTGGTGGCGGCACGCCGCAATCGGTAGGAACGGACCGTTGGTCGGTACCCATGCAAGCAGCCGACCAACGGTCGGCTCTACCGCCCGCGCTTAATTCATCCCTTTGATCGTCAGGTCCAGCGCGTCCTTGCCGCCCTCACGCTGCAGCAGGCGGGCCGGTACCGGGAACTCCTTGACGATCCAGGCGATCAGTTCCTTGTTGCCGTCGGTGCGCGACACCTTGGTGGCGTCATACGACTTGCCGCCCACCGTGATCTTTTCCTGGCCGACCACCTTGTAGCTCATCGGCTTGATGCGGCCTTCGTCCACCATGCGGTAGTTCAGCGGCTTGCCGGCGGCCAGGTCGCGCGCGATCGCCAGGTTGATCAGCAGCGCGTCCATGTCACCAGTCTTCAGCGCCACCGGGCCACGGCGGTCGCCCTTGACGTCACCGGTCCAGGTGGCCTGGTTGCTGGACCAGTTGTAGGTGGCATCCACGTTGCGCTTCTTCACCAGCAGCACCGAACGGTCGTTGCTGCTGAGCGGGCGCAGGCGGCCGTTGGCTTCCTCGAACACGGTGCTCTGGCTGAGATCGGCCAGCTGGTTCTTCACGTTCAGGCTGTAGCGCCACTTGTTGCTGCCCTCGCTGGCCAGCGTCATCGTGCCGTTGGCCTGCATGCCCATGTAGCTGGCCAGGTAGTCAGCCTTGAACGGCTGCAGCGCCATGGCCGGCAGGCTGACCAGGGCCAGGGCACCAGCGGCGAGCCAGCTCAGGGGGCGGTTCATCAGGTTCATTGCTCAGACTCCTTGGTATTCGATCAGGCGAAGATCGATCCGATCTTCCCCATCTTCGCGTTGCAGGATGCGCACCGGCGTGGGAACACCGTTGGCGATCCAGAGGATGGTTTCGTCATTGCCGCCGTTGGTCCGGTGGACCCGCAGCGCGTTGTAGGACAGGTCGCCGACCTGCACGTTCTCGGTGTCGGCCGCCGCCTGGTAGTCGTGCTGGCGCACGCGGCCCACGTCGACATAGCGGTAGTGCATCTGGCTGCCGGGGCGGGCGTCGCGCATGATCGCCAGGTTGATCAGCAGCGCGCTCTGGTCGCCGGGCTGCAGCGGAATCGGCTGGGTGCGTTCCTTCTTCAGGTCGCCCAGCCATTGCGCGGTGCCGGCCTGCCAGTTGTAGGTGCCACTGACCTTCTTGCCCAGGAACAGGCCCTTGCGCACGGTGGCCTGGCTGATCGGTACGTAGACCTCGCCCTGCTTCTCGAACACGGTGCTCTGTTCCAGGTTCAGGCCCAGCACGCTGGCAAAGCCGCGCCGGCCCACGACCTGCATGTCCACCCGCCACTGCGCGCCGCCGGTGTGGGTCACCTTCATGGTGGCGTCGCCCGCATCCTTGCCCTTGTACAGGGCCTGGTAGGTGGCGGTGAACGGCTCCAGCGGCGGCGCTTCCCAGCTGATCGCCGGTACCGGCAACGGCGCGGCCGCCTGTTCCGGCGCGGCCGCAGGCGGTTCCTGTGCCTGTGCGATCGCCACGGTGCACAGCAGGGATGCAATCAGCAGCACTGGCTTGGACAGGGAGGTGTTCATGCGGGCACGGGAAAGGAGGAAGGGGGAGGATGCCAGCGTCCGGATCAGCAGCGCGTGTGCGCGCCGCTCACCTGTTCAGCTTACCGGCGGAATCTAGGCGCAAGGGGCTAAACAGGGGGTGACCGTCGACCACCAGCTCTCCGTGCCGTTCAGCCACGCGGCCCGACACCAGCCACTGCAGGCTGGCAATCAGCAGCGGGTGTTCCACCGCCAGCACCCGCTGGGCCAGTGTTTCGGGGGTGTCGCCGGCCAGTACCGGCACCCGCGCCTGCGCCAGCACGGTGCCGGCATCCAGTTCGGGCACCACGAAGTGCACGCTGGCGCCATGCGCGACGTCACCGGCTTCCAGTGCGCGGGCGTGCGTGTGCAGACCCTTGTACAGCGGCAGCAGCGACGGATGGATGTTGACCAGCCGGCCGTCGAAACGTTCGACGAAGGCCTGGCCCAGGATGCGCATGTAACCGGCGCAGACCACCCAGTCCGGGGCGAACCCGGCCAGTGCGTCGCCCAGTGCAGCATCGAAGGCGGCGCGGTCGGCGAAGGCCTTCGGCGAGCGCGCCCAGCGCTGTTCGGCAGCAACCTGCTGCAGGGCCGGCGCATCGGGTTTGTCCGACAGCACCGCCACGACCTGCGCATCGAGCTGGCCGGCCGCGATGGCCGCGGTGATCGCCTGCAGGTTGCTGCCGCGGCCGGACGCGAGCACCGCCAGGCGTGCCGGTGCGCTCATCGCTGCACGCTCCGCTGCGCCACCGGCCACACCAGCAGGCTGCCCAGCGTGGCCAGCAGCATGTCGGCGTGCGCGTCCCACATATCGCCCTGCTGGCCGTTGTAGGCCTCGGCCGCTTCGGGCGACAGCAGCAGCGCAATGCCCCATTCCAGCCATTCGTAGGCCAGGCTGGAACACATCACCACCATCACCGCCAGGGTGAAGGCCTGGCCGATGCGCAGCGCCGGCCACGCATGGCGCGCCAGTTGCAGCAGCGCCGGGGTGAAGCAGACGCCGTACAGGAAATGGATGAGCCGGTCGAAGTGGTTGCGCTGCCAGCCGAAGGCGGCGTTCGGCGACCAGTGCAGCGCCGCCTGCAGCCACGCGTCGTAGGGCACGTTGGAATACAGCCAGCGCGCGGCGATGCAGTGGATGGCGATGAAGCCGCAGATCGCGGCGAACGCGCCGCTGCCCAGCCCCCAGCGGCGGTCGACCCGCCACAGCGCCACCAGACCGATCACGGTCAGCGAGCTGTGCAGGGTCTGCTCAAGCGGCCACAGCGGTTGGATCCAGCTGGCCGCGAACACCCCCAACACGGCGGCAAGGGCGAGCTTCTTGGCCATCGAAAACGGACGGGCACTGCGGCCACGGTGGTTCATGCGCGTCAGCCGGCAGGTCAGGGCGTGGAAGGGGGCGGGGTGGCGCCGTGCGCGAAGCGCTCACGCACCGAGGTGCGGGTCAGGGTGACCAGGGTGAACACGCCCAGGATGGTGCCCAGCGGCATGAACATGCAGCACACGCCGGCGGCGACCATGCACAGCGTGTGGCGCTGCTCGCGCGCCAGGCAGCGCCCGGCGTAGCCGACCAGTCCGGCCATGCCGAGCATGCCCACGAAGAACACCGCACCCAGGCCGGTGAACACCCAGCCCATCAGCTGGACCTCGCCCGGCGACGACGCCGTGCTGCTGTCCACCGGCATGGACCCGCTGAGCACCGCGATGCCCAGCACCAGGTAGATCACCGGGAAAAAGGAAAACAGCGCGGTGAAGCCGGCCATTACGTAGTGCAGCACCGACAACAGGCGCAGCTGCGCCGCGTCGTCCTGGCCGCCGCGCGGCGGTGCCATGGGCAACCGGGGCGGCAGCGGCGGTGGAGCGAGGGCATCCATGCGGGGCTCCATGGGCGCGATCAACCGATCTTGACGCGCTCGGCACCGTCGGCGACGGTCACCGTGCCGATGGTCCAGTGGTCCAGGCCCTGTGCGGTCACGGCAGCGGACACGGTCTCCACTTGGTCAGCGGCCACGATCAGCACGAAGCCGATGCCGCAGTTGAAGGTGCGCCACATCTCGCTGTCGGCCACCGCGCCTTCCTTCTGCAGCCACTGGAACACCGGCGGCAGGGTCCACGCGTTGGCCTGGATGTCCAGGCCCAGGCCATCGGGCACCACGCGGATGATGTTCTCGGTGAGGCCGCCACCGGTGATGTGGGCCATGCCGTGGATGGCCGCGCCATGTTCCTTCAGCAGCGCCAGGATCGGCTTGACGTACAGCCGGGTGGGGGCCATCAGCGCGTCGACCAGCTTGACCCCGCCGTCGAGCTCCAGGTCCGCCGGCTGGCCGGCGCGGTCGTAGATGCGGCGCACCAGCGAGTACCCGTTGGAGTGCGGGCCGGAGGAGGCGATGCCCATCAGCACGTCGCCGGCGGCCACGCTGGCGCCGTCCTTCAGTTCGCTCTTCTCGACCCCGGCCACGGTGAAACCGGCCAGGTCGTACTCGCCCGGGGCGTACATGTCGGGCATTTCAGCCGTTTCGCCGCCGATCAGCGCGCAGCCGGCCTCGGTGCAGCCGTTGGCGATGCCGCCCACGACCGCCGCGGCGGTGTCGATGTCCAGCTTGCCGGTGGCGAAGTAGTCCAGGAAGAACAGCGGCTCGGCGCCCTGCACCAGCACGTCGTTCACGCACATGGCCACCAGGTCGATGCCGATGGTGTCATGGCGGCCCAGCTGTTGTGCGAGCTTCAGCTTGGTGCCCACGCCGTCGGTGCCCGACACCAGCACCGGCTCGCGGTACTTGTTGGACAGGTCGAACAGCGCGCCGAAGCCCCCCAGCCCGCCCATCACTTCGGGGCGGAAGCTGCGCTTGACCAGCGGCTTGATGCGCTCGACCAGTGCATTGCCCGCGTCGATGTCGACACCGGCGTCGCGGTAGGTCAGGGGAGAGGGGTTGGACGGGGAGTTGGTCACGGGCGTCGGCGCTGCGCTGGGGTGAATCGGCGATTTTAACAGGCCACGTTGGCGCGCAGGCCCTATTCGGGCAACAATTCCCCCCGGATACGCTCAATGGAAGTCCTGATGCGCCGCAGCCTCTTTTTGATGATGCTCCTCACGCTATGCCTGCCGGTGGCCACGATGGCCCAGAGCGGCCTGCGTACCGAAGGCGACGTGGCCAGCGCCACGGGCGCCTATGAGGCCGAAGTGCCGGTCAACAGCCAGGCCGACGCCGACCGCAATGGCGCGTTGGCGCGCGCGCTGGGCAACGTGCTGGCCAAGCTGTCGGGCGACCGCAGCGTGATGGGCCGCCCGGGCGTGGCCCAGGCCCTGCGCGGGGCCAAGGATTACGTGGCCAGCTATGACTATCGGCAGGACCAGAGCACCTCGGCCAGCGGGGCGCCCAGTTTCCGCACCACCCTGGTGGCCCGTTTCCGCCAGGACGACGTGGATGGGCTGATTTCCGCGCTGGGGCTGCCGCTGTGGCCGCAGCCGCGGCCCAAGCCGGTGGTCTGGCTGGCCATCGACGATGGCAGCGGCCCGCGTCTGGTCAGCGTGCAGCAGGCCAACGCCGCCCGCCCGTTGCTGAACCGCGCCATCGAACGCGGTTACAAGCTGGGCCTGCCCGGTGGCAGCGCCGCCGAGCAGGCGGTGGTGGGCGCCATCTGGCGCCAGGACACCGCCGCGGTGGCCCGCGCCTCCTCGCGCTACGCCCCGCCGATGCAGCTGGTGGGCAAGCTGTACCGCGCCAACGGCGGCTGGGTGGCCGACTGGGTGTTCGTGGACGGTGGCAAGGAACTGAACAAGTGGACCACCAAGGACACCGACGCCCGCCGTGCCATGGCCAGCGGCGCCGACGGCACCGCCGACGCGCTGGTCCGGCGGTACGCCAAGGCCGGGGCCGCCACCGGCGCGGCCGGCAGCTACACCATCGTGGTGAGCGGGCTGGACAGTGCCGAGGACTACCTGCGCCTGGCCGCCGGCCTGCGTGAAAACCCGGTGGTGCGCAACATCACCCCGCTGCGCGCGTCGGGCAACCGCCTGGAGCTGTCGCTGGAGATGACCACCGGCCTGTCCGGCCTGAACCGCATGCTCGGCGACAACGGCGTGATCGTGCCGCTGGCCCCGCTGCCGGTGCCGGTCGACGGCGATGACGCCCCCGGCACCCCGCCGCCCCCGGCCAGCAACGAGTACCGACTGCGATGATCCTCACTCCCGAAGCCGAGATCGCGCAGTTCCTGCGCCGCCTCAAGTACGTTCTGGCGGCGCTGGCAGTGGGCTGGGTGATCTGGCTGCTGGGCCCGATCCTCACCCCGTTCGTGCTGGCCCTGGCGCTGGCGTGGCTGGGCGACCCGCTGGTCGACCGCATCGAAGCCACCGGCCGCTCGCGCAACACCGGCGTGGTGCTGGTGTTCGTGGCGATGATCCTGCTGATCACCGCCGCGCTGCTGATCCTGGTGCCGATGATCGAGCGCCAGATCGCCACGCTGGTGGCGGCCATCCCGCAGGCCCAGCAGTGGCTGATGCAGACCGGCATTCCGTGGTTCGAGCAGAAGACCGGGTTGGAGATCATGCAGTGGATGGACCCGGACCGGCTGATCGAGTGGGTACGCAGCCACTGGCAGCAGGCGGGCGGCTTCGCCAAGACCTTCTTCGGCTACGTGTCGCGCTCGGGCTTCACGATGGTGACCTGGGTGGTCAACATCCTGCTGCTGCCGATCCTGGCGTTCTACTTCCTGCGTGACTGGGACAAGTTGGTGGAGCGGGTGGCGTCGATGATCCCGCGCAACCACATCGGCACCATCACCAAGCTGGCCCGCGAGTCCGACGAGGTGCTGGGCGCGTTCATCCGCGGCCAGTTCCTGGTGATGATCGCGCTGGGCGTGGTGTATGCCGCCGGCCTGTCGCTGGTGGGGCTGAAGCTGGGCCTGTTGATCGGCCTGGTGGCCGGCCTGATCAGTTTCATTCCCTACCTGGGCGCCACCACCGGCATCGTGATGGCCATCGGTGCCGCGCTGGTGCAGGCGCAGGGCTTCGACCTGAAGCTGCTGATCCTGGTCGGCGTGGTGTTCACCGTCGGCCAGCTGCTGGAAAGCTACGTGCTCACCCCGCGCATCGTGGGCGACAAGATCGGCCTGCACCCGGTGGCGGTGATCTTCGCGGTGATGGCCGGTGGCCAGTTGTTCGGCTTCCTGGGCATGCTGCTGGCGCTGCCGGTGGCGGCGGTGAGCAACGTGCTGCTGCGCTATGCACACCAGCGTTACCGCCAGAGCGACCTGTATGCCGGCGAGAAGTCGGCGATCGTGCTGGATTCCTACATCGACACGCCCACCATCATCGTGGATACCTCACCGAAGGCGCCTGACTCGAAGTGAGCGTCGTTCCGCAGTTGCCGCTCGCCCTGCGCTACCCGCAGGACGAGCGACTGGAAACCTTCATCGGTGCACCGGATGGTGCGCTGGCGCAGCTGCGTGCGATCGCGGTGGGGGCCGCGCACGACTGGGTGTACCTGGAAGGCGCGGCCGGCACCGGCAAGACCCACCAGGCGCTGGCGATGTGCTCGCTGGCCGAACAGGTCGGCCGCCAGCCGACCTACCTGCCGCTGAAGGCGGTGGTGGGGCGCACCCGTGCCGCGCTGGAATCGCTGGAAGGGCGCGACCTGGTCGCGCTGGATGGGCTGGATGCGGTGGCCGGGCAGCGCGAGGACGAGGTGGCGCTGTTCGATTTCCACAACCGCGCGCGCAGTGCCGGCATCACCCTGCTGTATACCGCCCAGCACGGGCCGGACCAGCTCGGCCTGGTGCTGCCGGACCTGCGCTCGCGCCTGCAGCAGTGCGTCCGCGTGCAGCTGCAGCCGCTGGATGACGAAGGCCGCGCGGCGGTGCTGCGCGAACGCGCGTTGCGCCGTGGCCTGGCCATCGACGAGGCGGCGATCGAATGGCTGCTGACCCGCACCGGCCGCGAACTGGGCAGCCTGGTCAGCCTGCTGGACTGGCTGGACCGCGAATCGCTGGCCGCACAGCGACGCATCACCGTGCCGTTCCTGCGGCAGGTCCTGGAAGACGGCCCGCACCGGTTGTAGAGCCGACCGTTGGTCGGCTGCTCTGGTCGGCTCGGGCGGAGAGCAGCCGACCAACGGTCGGCTCTACCACCGGGTCGCCCAGGTTCGTGCCTGCGGTGTTTTACCCGTGCCGGGACTGCAACTGGGCGTCCAGCTGCGCCAGACGCTCCGGCGTGCCCACGTCGGTCCAGCGCCCGCGGTGATGCTGCCCGCCCACGCGGCCCTGGCCCATGGCATGCCGCAGCAGCGGGGCCAGGCCGAACTGCGGCGGTTGGGCCGCCGCGCCTGCGGTGGCGCCGATCACCGCGCGCCAGCGGTCAAGGATGGCCGGGCGGTACACGCCGATGCCGGCATAGGTCAGGCGTGCGGCGTCGCCATCTTCATCAATGCGGCCATCGGGATGCAGGATGAAATCGCCGCGCGGATGCTGGACCGGATTGTCGACCAGCACCAGGTGCGCATCGCCCGCCGGTGCCTCCGGCAGCGTGCCGAAATCCAGGTCGGTCCAGACATCGCCGTTGACCACCAGGAACGGCGCATCGCCGAGCAGCGGTAAGGCGTTGAGGATGCCGCCGCCGGTTTCCAGTGGTACCGGGCCTTCGTCGATGAGGTGCAGGCGCAGGCCCCAGCGCGCGCCGTCGCCCAAGGCGGGGGCGAACTGGTCCCCCAGCCACGAGGTGTTGACCACCACCTCACGGACGCCCGCAGCGGCCAGCTTTTCCAGGTGCCAGGCGATCAACGGCTTGCCGCCGGCCCGCAGCAGCGGCTTGGGCGTGTGCAGGGTCAGCGGGCGCATGCGCTCGCCTTTGCCCGCCGAGAAAATCAGTGCCTTCATGGGCGCGCCAGCACCGGGCTGGCCAGCTGCGCCAACGCCGGTTTGATGCGCCGCTGCAGCAGGTCGTCCAGCGCGGCCAGTTCGGGATGGCGCGGCAGCACTTCGTCCAGGTAGGCGATGAAGCGCGGCGCGTCGTCGAAATAGTGGCCCTTGCCGTCGCGGTCGCGCAGGCGCACGAACAGGCCCAGGATCTTCAGATGGCGCTGCACGCCCATCCAGTCGGCGTCGCGCAGGAATTGCGGCCACGGCCGCACCGGCAGGCCCGCGGCCAGCGCCTGGGCGTGGTAGCGCGCCAGCCACGCATCCACCTTGGCCAGCGGCCAGCTCAGGAACGCATCCTTGAACAGGCTCACCGGGTCGTAGGCGATCGGCCCGCGCACCAGGTCCTGGAAGTCCAGCACGGCCGGGCCGCCGTCGACCGGCATCAGGTTGCGCGGCATGAAGTCGCGGTGGGTGAGCACCTGCGGCTGGTTCAGCGCGTTGTCCATCAGCCGCCGGTGTACCAACTGCAGCTGCTCCAGCTCGCCACAGTCCAGCTGCAGGCCCAGGTGGCGCTGCAGGAACCATTCGTCAAACAGCCCGGCGTCGCGCTGCAGCAGCGCCTCACCGAAGCTGCCCATGCCCTCGGGCACGGGAATCTGTTGCAGGCGGATCAGCTGCGCGAACGCGGCATCGAACCACGCATCGGCATTGCGGTCGTCGATGTGCCGGGCCAGCGTGGGCCCGCCCAGGTCTTCCAGCAGCAGGAAGCCCTGCTCGACATCGCGCTCGAGCACCTGCGGCACGCGCACGCCGTTGGGTTCCAGCAGGTCGTGCATGCGCAGCCACGGGCGCACGTCCTCCAGCCCGGGCGGGGAGTCCATCACGATGTGGCTGCCGCGCGTGCTGGTGGCACGCCAGTAGCTGCGGAACCCGGCGTCGACCGAGGCGCGGTCGAGCGCCAGCTGCGGGTCGTTCAGCGCGGTGCTGGCCCACTGGCGGCGCAGTTCGGCGCGCAGGGGATCGGAAGCAGGATCGTTCATGGACAGGTACGTCGAAGCGGCACCGGGGGGCGCCAGGGGAATGGGAAACGTGCGGGGGCTCAGCGCTTGTCGCCGCCGCTGACCAGTCGCAGCACTGCGAGCACGGCCACCGCACCAAGGACCGCGCCGAGGAAACCGGCCGGCTCACCGGCGGCATACCAGCCCATGTACTGGCCGAACCAGCCGGCCAGCAGTGCGCCGACGATGCCCAGCACGATGGTCAGCAGGCAGCCCATGCGATTGTTGCCGGGCATGAAGAAGCGCCCGAGCAGGCCGACCACGAAGCCGACCAGGATGATGTAGAGCCAGCTGGTGCTGCCAAACAGTCCGTTCATGCCATCTGCGCCGTCGAAGGATGGACGCAGCCTAGCAAGGCCAGGCTGCGTCCGTCACGGCATCACGCAATCAGCAGCAGCCGTGGCCGCCGTGGCGGGTGCCGCTGTCGGCGGCAACCGGCGAACCGCTGGTCTCGCCGCGCAGGCTGGCCGCGTAGTGCTCGCTGATCACCTTGGACACGCACGCGGTGACCTTCTTGCCCATCGGAATGTGCAGGAACTCGTTCGGGCCATGCGCGTTGGAATGCGGGCCCAGCACGCCGGTGATCATGAACTGCGCGCCGGGGAACTTCTCACCCAGCATGCCCATGAACGGGATCGAGCCGCCTTCGCCCATGTACATCGCCGGCTTGCCGAAGAAGGTCTGGCTGGCATCGTCGATGGCCTGGGTCAGCCACGGCGCCATGGCCGGGGCGTTCCAGCCGCTGGAGGCCTTTTCCAGGTCCAGCTTCACTTCCGCACCGTTCGGCGGATCGCGCAGCAGCGCTTCCTTGAGCAGCTCGCCGCAGGCCTTGCCGTCGGCGGTGGGCGGCAGGCGCAGCGACAGCTTCACCGCGGTATGCGGGCGCAGCACGTTGCCGGCCGACGCCAGCGGCGGCATGCCGTCCACGCCGGTCACCGACAACGCCGGGCGCCAGGTGCGGTTGAGCACCAGCTCGGTGAGGTCTTCGTTCATCGGCTTCAGGCCGTCGACCATCGGGAATTTCTCGAAGATCGCGGTGTCTACCACATCGGCGGCGCGCTTGGCCTGTTCCAGGCGCTCGGCCGGGATCTCGACATTCATGCCGTCGATCAGGATGCGGCCGGTGTTCTCGTCCTCGATGCGCGACAGCAGCTGGCGCAGCAGACGGAAGCTGGACGGGATCACGCCGGAGGCATCGCCGGAATGCACGCCTTCGTTGAGTACCTTGACCGAGAAGTTGCCGCCGGTCAGGCCGCGCAGCGAGGTGGTGCACCACAGCTGGTCGTAGTTGGCGCAGCCCGAATCCAGGCACACCACCAGCGACGGCTTGCCGATGCGGTCGGCCAGGTGGTCCACGTAGGCCGGCAGGTCGTAGCTGCCCGATTCTTCGCAGGCTTCGATCAGCACCACGCAGCGCGCATGCGGCAGGCCCTGTTCCTGCAGCGCCAGCACGGCAGCCAGCGAACCGAACATGGCGTAACCGTCGTCGGCGCCACCGCGGCCGTACAGCTTGTCGCCGCGCAGCACCGGAATCCACGGGCCCAGGTCGTCGTCCCAGCCGGTCATTTCCGGCTGCTTGTCCAGGTGGCCGTACAGCAGGATGGTGTCGTCGCCGGTCTCGGCGCCGGAGGCGGGGATTTCCAGCAGCAGCAGCGGCGTGCGGCCTTCCAGGCGCACCACCTCCACCGTCAGGCCCGGCAGATTCTGGGCACGGGCCCAGGTTTCCATCAGGGTAACGGCCTGCTCCATGTACCCATTGGCCACCCAATCTGCGTCGAACATCGGCGATTTGTTGGGAATACGGATGTAATCGACCAATTGCGGGACGATTTCGCTGTCCCACTTCTCACTGACGAATTGGCCGAGTTTGGTGCTGTCCATCTGACACTCCGGATGCATTGGCAAGTCCTCACATTCTACGCCCGGGAGAGGGGTAGGGATTTCCCTACACAACGTCAGGTATTTGGCTGGCTGTGTGAAGCTGCTGTGGACGATAGGCTGTGTGTATGTGGCGAGGCACGCTGGAGCTTCCGACGGGATAGCCGGCAGGCACCGGTTCCGAGCCACAAGGAGTAGCAAGGTGGGGCCTTGGTTTTCGTGTAAGGCGCTGGTGCTGGGACTGTTGCTGATGGGGGCTGCGCAAGCATCCGACCGGATCGACATCAATACAGCAGATGCGTCGACGCTGCAGCAGGGATTGGCGAACGTGGGGCCACACAAGGCCGACGCGATCGTCGCGTACCGGCGACAACACGGCCACTTCCTTCGCGTCGAGGATTTGACGCGGGTGAAGGGGATAGGGACAGCAACGGTCGAACGGAATCGACAACGGATGACGACGGGGATCATGAAGAGTCCCGCCGCGGAATCGCCCAGGAGGGCGTTGCCGGCATCCGTACCGAGGCGCTGACCAGACAGGACAGGTCGGGGACGGGCAGGGAGCCTGTCACTGGTTGCCGCGCAGGACGCGCGGTGACACCGACATACGCAGGGACGCGGTGCGCAGGGATGCGGGCGCGGAAGGAATGGCGCGGATCCACCAGGACGGTGGCATCCAGACCCGGGAAGGGCTGTGATGGCGGAACAGGATACGGCCGAGTGCAGGGAGCATGGCCGGCACCCATACTGGGCAGGATGCACAGGGGGAAGGCGGGATGCCGACAAGGATGTGACGATTGCCCGGTACTGCGCAGGGATGCGTGGCCGGGCAATTTCTTTTTGGACGGCGTGGTGTGTTCGCGCCGCTGGCGCCACACGCTGCGTGGCGGCGGCTCCCCGCCCTGCGAACACCTGTTTCATGCAGCGCGTTGGTGTAGCGTCTGCGCATCACTGGATGGAATGACCCCATGGCACCACGCCGCGCGTTGCTTACCCTGGCCCTGGCCACCCTGTTCGCCAGCGGACTCTGCTCGGTTGCGGTCGCTGCACCGCCGGCCGCAGCCGCCGTCGAAAAAGCCACCGCCGCACCGCGCGGGCCCACCGATCTCAAGCCGGGCGAATTTCTCTGGCATCCGGAAATCTCGCCGGCCGGGCCGATCGTGCTGGTGGTCAGCCTGGACGAGCAGCGCGCCTATGTGTACCGCAACGGCATCGCCATCGGCCTGAGCACGATCAGCTCGGGCAAGACCGGGCATGAAACCCCCACCGGTGTGTTCACCATTCTGCAGAAGGACAAGGACCACAAGTCCAACCTCTACAACAGTGCGCCGATGCCCTACATGCAGCGGCTGACCTGGGACGGCATCGCCCTGCACGGCGGCAACCTGCCCGGGCACCCGGCCTCGCACGGCTGCGTGCGCCTGCCGCAGGCGTTCGCACAGAAGCTGTTCGGTGAAACCAAGCGCGGCGACACCGTGGTGGTGGCCGACGCCAAGAGCGCGCCGATGACCCTGGCCTACCCGGCGGTGCTGGCCCCGGTGAACAGCACCGGCAAGCCGCTGGTGGAAACCACCGATGCGCCGGCGCATTACTGGAACGACGCGGCCGCGCCGAATGGCCAGGTGGGCATCCTGGTCAGCCTGCACGACCAGCGCCTGTACGTGCTGCGTGATGGCGTGCTGATTGGCGAATCGCGGCTGGAGGCCAAGGCGCTGCCGGCGTTCGAGGGCACCACCCTGTTCGTGATGCAGCAGGGCTACTCGGACGTGCCCAGCCCGCTGGACGCGCACCAGCGCCTGCACAAGTGGACCGCCTACCCGTTGCTGGGGCAGAGCGCCGGCAACGCCAGCCCGGACCTGCTGGCTACCCCCAGCCTGCCGATGGCGCTGCCGCCTGAATTTGCCGAGCAGCTGTACAAGGCGCTGGTGCCGGGCACCACGCTGTTGGTGACCAGCCTGCCGGCGGTACGCCCGGTGGCCGATGAACAGAACCTGCAGCCGGTGTTGGAATCGGACGCGGGTGGGTCCACCTTGTAGGGATTGGCCCTGTTGGTATGTCGTCCATGCGCGTGACCCGGATAACTCGAACTGCCCTGTGTGGGCTGGCGCTGGCCGGGTCGGCCGTGGGCGCGTGCGCTGCCGCCGCGCCGGCACCGCTGCCGCCGGCGAAGCTGGCCGACATGCTGGCGCGCGCGGCGCCGGGCGCCGACCGCAAGGTGCTGCAGCTGGCGGCCAAGGCGATGACCTGCGCGCTGCGGCGGCCGGAGCTGGGCATCGACCCGACCCGGCTGAGCGTGATCGACTACTCGCGCCCGTCCACCGAGCAGCGCATGTGGGTGTTCGACCTGGCCCGGCAGAAACTGCTGTTCGAGGAATGGGTGGCGCATGGCCGCAACAGCGGCGGCAACCAGACCGAACATTTTTCCAATCGCGATGGCAGCTTCATGTCCAGCCTGGGCGCGTTTACCGCCAAGGAAACCTATATGGGCGGCAATGGGTATTCATTGCGCCTGGAAGGGCTGGAGCCGGGCTTCAACGACAAAGCGCGCGACCGCGCCATCGTCATCCACGGTGCGCCGTATGTGAACCCGACGATGGCCCGGTTGCAGGGCCGGCTGGGCCGCAGCCTCGGCTGCCCGGCGGTACGGCTGACCGTGGCCAAGCCGCTCATCAACAGCCTGCGTGACGGTGCGATGGTGTTCGCCTACTACCCCGACAAGGACTGGCTGGCGCGCTCGCAGCTGCTGGGTCCGGACTGCGGCGGCCGCGCCGGCTGAGGCACAATGCGGGCATGTCGACCGACCCTGTCCTGAGCGCGGCCACGCGCGTGATTCCAAGTTTTGAGTACCGCCGCGAGCGCTGGCGCAATGGGCTGGGCTGGACGCGGGAAATTCTGCGCGTGCCCGACACCGATGATTGGCAGGTGCGCCTGTCGATCGCCGAGATCGAGCAGGATGCGGCGTTCTCCTCGTTCCCCGGCATCGAGCGCGAACTGGTGTTGCTGCGCGGCGAAGGCCTGCGTCTGCGCTTCGCCGACGGGGCCGTGCAGACGCTGCTGCCGCCGCACGACCGGGTGCGCTTTGCCGGCGAAGCGGAGATCCACGGCGAGCTGGTGGACGGGCTCACCCACGACTTCAACCTGATGTGGCGCCGCGACGCACTGGAGGCCGAACTGCTGCACCGACCGCTGGTGGGCAGCATGTTCTTCTTCACCGAACCGACCACGGCGTGGGCGATCCATTTGTTGGCCGGGCAGGCGCAGTTCGAGGGCGACACCGACCTGCCGCCAATGGAAGCCGGCGACACCGCCTGGCTGGCGGCCGGCCCGCGCACGCGATTTGCGTTGCGTGGCGGCGGTGAACTGCTCGCGATTCGACTGAGCCCACGGTAGGGTCGCATCCCGATCGACTGCCGATAACCTGTGCAGCGTTCGGTGGTGGCATGACCTGTGTCGAAGACGGCCACGTTGCGGGTCATGCGTTCGCCGCGTCGATCACCGTCATCGGCAGTCGTTTGGGAACCCACCCTACCGGTGGTCGTGCAAACGGTCATCGGCGGTCGCGCGAGAGGTCATCGGCCGTCGCTTGGAAACCGGCGTTGGTGCGAGAGGTCATCGGCCGTTTATTGGGGGCGGTGGCGGCGTGATCTGCCTTGGTAGGGTCGCATCCCGATCGACTGCCGATAGCCTGTGCAGCGTTCGGTGGTGGCATGACCTGTGTCGAAGGCGGCTCCGTTGCGGGTCATGCGTTCGTCGCGGCGATCACCGTTATGGGCAGTCGTTTGGGAACCGACCCTACCGGTGGTTGTGCCAACGGTCATCGGCGGTTGATTGGGAGCCGGCGGTCGCGCGAGAGGTCATCGGCCGTCGCTTGGAAACCGGCGGTGGCGCGAGAGATCATCGGCCGTTTATTGGGGGCGGTGGCGGCGTGATCTGCCTTGGTAGGGTCGCATCCCGATCGACTGCCGATAGCCCGTGCAGCGTTCGGTGGTGGCATGACCTGTGTCGAAGGCGCCCCCGTTGCGGGTCATGCGTTCGCCGCGGCGATCATTGCCATCGGCAGTCGTTTGGGAACCGACCCTACCGGTGGTGGTGCCAACGGTCATCGGCGGTTGATTGGGAGCCGGCGGTCGCGCGAGAGGTCATCGGCGGTCGTTTGGAGGCCGGTGGCGGCGCGAGAGGTCATCGGCCGTTTATTGGGGGCGGTAGCGGCGTGAACTGCCCTGGTAGGGTCGCATCCCGATCGACTGCCGATAGCGTGTGCAACGTTCGGTGGCGGCATGACCTGTATCGAGGGCGGCCCCGTTGCGGGTCATGCGTTCGCCGTACCGATCACCGTCATCGGCAGTCGTTTGGGAACCGACCCTACCGGTGGTTGTGCAAACGGTCATCGGCGGTTGATTGGGAGCCGGCGTTGGTGCGAGAGGTCATCGGCCGTTTATTGGGGGCGGTGGCGGCGTGATCTGCCTTGGTAGGGTCGCATCCCGATCGACTGCCGATAGCCCGTGCAGCGTTCGGTGGTGGCATGACCTGTGTCGAAGGCGGCTCCGTTGCGGGTCATGCGTTCGTCGCGGCGATCACCGTTATGGGCCGTCGTTTGGGAACCGACCCTACCGGTGGTGGTGCCAACGGTCATCAGCGTCGATTGGGAGCCGGTGGTGGTGCGAAAGATCTTCGGCGGTCGTTTGGGCACCAACGTCACCGGCGCGCGGCGCGTCCGTGCACTCAATACACGTCGCGCCGGTAGCGGCCGGCCACGATCAGCGCTTCCTTGCCTTCGCGGCCCAACGCGCGTTCGATCACTGCGTCCACGGCCGGGGCCATGCCCTGCAGGCTGCCGCAGACCAGGATCGTGGCGCCTTCGCGCGACCACTCCCACAGCCGGTCGATGTGGGCCTGCAGGCGATCCTGCACGTAGCGGTGCTCGCCGCCGTCGCGGCTGAACACCGTATCCAGGTGTTCGATCCAGCCGGCCTGCTGCCAGGCGGTCAGTTCGTCGCCAAAGTAGAAATCGTGCGCCTGCGTGCGCTCGCCGAACAGCAGCCAGGTGCGCCGCGCGCCGGCGTCGATGCGGGCACGCAGGTGCGCGCGCAGGCCGGCGATGCCGGTGCCGTTGCCGATCAGGATCAGCGGGGCGTCTGGCGCAGGGGCATGGAAATTCGGGTTGCTGCGGAAGCGCAGGTCGATGCGGCCGCCCAGCGCTGCGTGGTCGCACAACCAGCCGCTGCCCAGACCGGGCGTGCCGTCCGGACGCAGTTGCCGGCGCAGCAGCAGCTGCACGTGGCCTTCGCCGGGCATGCTGGCGATGGAGTATTCGCGGTGCGGCAACGGGCGCAATGACGCCACCAATGCCGCCGCATCGTTGTCCGGTGTTTCATCGGCATCGGGCAGATGCGCGCGCGACAGGTGCGTGTGCAGGGTGTCGCCGTCGATCTGCTGCGTGCCGTCCAGCGCGGTGGCGGCCAGCCACGCATCCACCGCGGCGGGCGCATGCCGCGGGCCGATTTCCACCACGTCGCCGGCCTGCCACGCGGGCAGGACGCCGTCGGCGGGCACCAGCGATACGCGCCAGGTGCCGGCACCGGGGCTGCCCGGGTTTTCCAGCGTGCGGCTGCGCAGCTGCCAGTACAGGTAATCGGCCGGGGTCCAGTCGGGCAGGTCGGTGGCGGTGCCGCCGAGCTGGCCCAGCAACTGCTGCCAGTGGCGCAGCGCAGCCGGGTCGGCGTTGTCCACTTCCACGGTGTCGAACAACGGGTGCGCACCGTGCTGGCGCAACCACGCATCCAGTTGGTGGCCGAACGCGCAGAAGTGCCCGTAGCTGCGGTCGCCCAGTGCAAGCACGCCGTACTGCAGCTGCGGTAGTGCCAGCGCCTGTGGCATCACCGTGCGCAGGAACGGCAGCGCGTGGTCGGGCGCATCGCCCTCGCCGGTGGTGCTGGCGATGAACAGGACCTGCGTGGCCTGCTGCAGCGTGCTGGCGTCCACCTGGTGCAAGCCGCGCAGCCGCACCGGTATGCCCGCCGCGCGCAGGGCCTCGGCGCTGCGTTCGCACAGTTGCTGGGCAAAGCCGGTCTGGCTGGCCCAGACCAGCAGCAGTGGTGCCTGCCCGCCTGCCACCGCGGCATCGTCGCGCGGCCGGCCCCGCCACCAGATCAGGGCGCAGAGCACGGCATAGCCGAACACGCTGGCGGCGGCGATGCGCCAGTGCGATGCCAGCGGTGCGCCCTGCCACCACGGTTCCTGCAGGTGCAGGCGCAGCAGCAGCCACGCCATCACCACCAGCAGGGCGATCACCAGCACGTTGCCGACCGTGGCGCGCGACGGACGGCTCATGCGCGCGGCGCCGGCGGTGCATCAAGCAGCTGCGCGAAGGCCGGGCTCATGTGTTCTTCGATGCCGTGCGCGCCGCGGCTGACAAAACGTGCGGCCAGCGCGTGCTCGCGGGCGAAGGCCAGGCCCTGCGTAACGCCCATCACGGTCAGCGCGGTCGCCCAGCCGTCGGCGTGCATCGCATCGTGTGCGGCCACGGTGACGGCCGCGGCGGCACGCGTGACCGGCGCGCCGGTGCGCGGGTCCAGGGTGTGGCTGAACTGCGCGCCGTCCTGTTCGAAGTGGTGCCAGCGGTCGCCGGAGGTGGCCACGGCCAGGTCATCCAGTGCGAGCACCCGCGGTGGCAGCGCGGCGCTGGCCTCTTCCTCGGGACCGGCTTCGACCAGTACGCGCCATGGCTGGCCATCGGGCTTGCGGCCGTAGCCGTGCAGTTCACCGCCCACTTCCACCAGCGCGGCGTGCACGCCCTGCTGGCGCAGCCAGGCGCTGACCTGGTCCACGCCGAAGCCTTTGGCAATGGCGGACAGATCCAGTTCCACGCCACCGGGTTGCTGCAGGGTCTGGTCGGCCCAGTGCAGGCGCTGCCAGCCGCAGCGGGCGCGGGTGGCGGCCAGCGTGGCGGGGTCGGGAATGCGTTGTGCGTGGGCGTGCGCGCCAAATCCCCACAGCGCGACCAGCGGCCCCACGGTGGGGTCGAAGGCGCCCGCGCTGCGGCGGGCGATGTCCACGGCGGCGTCCACCACGCGTGCGAACAGGTCGGGCACGCGCTGTGCGCTGCCGGGCGCGGCACGGTTGAAACGGGCGATGTCACTGTTGGCTTCCCAGGTGCTCATCTGCGCCACGATGGCGTCGAGCTGGGCCTGGATGCCGGCATGCAGGGGGTGCAGATCGCGCGCGCGCGCGACCACCAGCTTTACCTGCCAGGTGGTGCCCATGGTGCTGGCCACCGAGGCTGGCGATGTCGAGGGGTACGTCATTCATGGGCTGGGGCAGGGTGGGCATGCGGCCCGCGCCATCATCGATCCTGGTCAAAGGCCCCCTCCGCCGGGGAGGGGGCGTGCCGCCGGTGCGGCCTGAAGTGGAACTGCGCGGGTTACTGCGGCAGCACTTCGAGGGTGGCCACGTAGCTCAGACGGCGGGTCTTGGCCTGCTTGAGCGAGGTCTTCTTGTCTTCGCTGCCGGTTTCCAGCCAGTACATGCCAGCCTCGGGCCAGGTGACGCTGAACTCGCCCTTCTTGTCGGTGGTGACCTTGATCTCTTCCTGGGCGTTGCGGTAGCGCGTGCCGCCACGGGTGATCTCGAAGGCCAGGCCGGCGCGCGGCTTGCCGTCGACCAGCACGCGGAAGCGGGCGGCTTCGCCGGCAACCAGGTCGTTGGGATGACCCAGTGCGACCATTTCGATGCCCTGCTTGGTCGGCTTCAGCGCGGTGTCGTTGGGGGTGCCGTTGGTGACGAAGGTTTCCACCCGGCCGACCGACTGCGCTACCTGCAGCTTCTTGGCCTTCTTCGGCACTTCGGTGGCGAAGGTGGCCGGGGTGCCGCGCCAGCGCTTGGGCTTGCCGTCTTCTTCCCAGCTGGCCGACAGGCCGTTGTTGACGGTGGCCAGGCGGTAGGTGCCCTGCTGGGTGAGCTCGACATCGAACACGCTGCGGAACTTGCCGGTGGCCGCGTTCTGCGGCTGCACGAGGGTGCCGTCCGGGGCGGTGATGATCAGGTTGTCCAGGCGCAGCGGCACGTGGTTGAAGTAGAACAGGTCGTTGGACACGGCCGCATCGACGGTGATCCACGGCTTCTCGCCGGCGACGACGGTCTGCGAGGGCTGCAGCCAGGCTTTGTGGGCCAGGGCGGAGAACGGAAGTGCGGCGGCCAGGGCGGCGGCTAGGACGAGCGAGCGCTTCATCAACAACTCCATGTAAGGGGGCAGGTGCAAGGGACGTGCCCGGTGAACGGGGAACGGTCCGACCGCCGATGCTACGCGGCGGTGCGGGGGTGTGGTGTGCCCGCCGGCGAAGACGGGCGGAAGGTCACGGTTTGGCGGTGAGGGTGACCAGGCCGAGTTCGGTGGCGCCCTGCGCCTTGCCGTTCTGGGCGGTGGTGACCGGCCAGGTGAAGGGGATTTTGAGCAGTTCGCGGCCACCGACTTCGCGCACGGCTTCGACCACGAGGGTGTAGTTGCCGGGGGCCAGGGCCTTCAGCGCGGGCTGCTTGTCGTTGAACGACAGGGCCTGCTTGCCGGCGGGGCGGGTGGGGCCGGTGACGCCGTCGACGGGCACGTCCAGGGTGCGGCCGCTCTTGCGCCACCACTGGCGCAGGTCGGGCAGCCACTTGGTGCCATGGCCTTCGCTGTTGCCGGTCTGCTGGTACCAGACCGAGAGGTTGGCGGCCACTTTCTGGTCGGCGCCTTCCAGCCACACGGCGACGTAGGGGCGGTGATATTCGGCGACGGTGAGCTTGGGCACTTCGACGTTGATGTCGAGGGTGGCGGCGTAGGCGGGGCTGGTGGCGAGCAGGCCGCTCAGGGCGATGGTCAGGGTGACGCGCATGGTGCGGCTCCGTGGGGGCGATCAGTGGATGAGGATGAGGGCGATGAGCAGGGGGATCATCAGGCCGAGGCCGACCAGGGGCCAGGTCATGCGCCGCTGGCGGGCATGCAGGTGGAGCAGGAACAGGCCGGTGATGCAGAAGACCAGGCAGGCGGCAGCGAACACGTCGAGGAACCAGCCCCAGGCGGGTCCGGCGTTGCGGCCTTTGTGGAGGTCGTTGAAGTAGGAGACCCAGCCGCGGGTGGTAGCTTCGTATTCGACGGCGCCACTGTCGCGGTCGATGCTGAGCCAGGCGTCACCGCCGGGGCTGGGCATGGAGAGGTAGATTTCGCCATCGGACCATTCGGCGGGGCGGCGGCCGATGGCGATGTGCAGTTGGGCATCGAGCCAGCGGGTGGCGGCACGGGGCAGGGGCGCGTTGCCGTCGGCGCGGTCGCCGAGCGTGGCGAGCAGGTCGGCGGGCAGGTCCAGCTGGCGGTTGACGACCTGCGGGGTGGCTTCGATCCTGGCGGCGTGGTTGAGGGTGATGCCGGTGGCGGCAAACAGGAGCATGCCGATGAGGCAGACGGCCGAGCTGATCCAGTGCCACTGGTGCAGGGTGCGCAGCCAGAAGCCGCGACTTTGTTGCTGCTGCACGCTGGAGGTTGGAGTGGGCACTGGGGTGGACTTTGATCGAATGGCGAATTACACCATTGATGAGAATGGTTCGCAATTTGTGGGTGGTTTTGGCCAAAGCTCAAAGCTTTCAAGCAAAGCAGCACTTTGATGTGTGGGGGCGTGACGGCGGGTATGGGTTCACGGGACACGCCGCAAGTCCCGCTCCGCGGCCCGGCCCAGCCGCTGGCGGCTGTGCGTTCGGGCGCATGCGAGGCGATGCCTCGCAAGCAATGCGCCCTCACCCGTGTAGCAACTGTGTTGCTGGAGGAGGCTTCGGCCCCTCCAGCAGACGGGCACGGTAGTGCCGGCCGCTGGCCGGCAGCCGTTGGAGATGTGCCCGGGCGCGCTTCAGGCGGGGATCGGTCCGCTTTGAGCGTCGCGCACGCGGGCGTTGAGGATCACCAGCATCTTTCGCATTACCGCCACGATGGCTACTTTGGCCTCCTTGCCGCGGGCCCGTAGCGACCGGTAAAAGTCCCGTATGCGCGGTTCGTGCTGCAGGGCTGACATGCCGGCCATGTAAAGCACCTGACGGATCTCGGCTCGACCGCCGTGGATGCTTCGTTTTCCACGCATCGTCCCGCTGTCGTGGGACATCGGCGCCACGCCCACCAGGCTGGCGATGGCCTTTCCACTGATATGGCCCAGCTCAGGCAGGTAGCTGGCCAGCACCGCCTGTACCACCGGCCCCACGCCCTTCATCGACTTCAGAACCGTGAGCTGGGGCTGTTGAGCGAGCTGCTCGGCAATCTGCTTTCCCAGGCGTTTGACCAGTGTCTTCAGGTGGGTGATGTTGGCCTGCAAAAGCCGGCGCAGTTCACGATCACCCACCATTTCCTGCTGCTGTCGCGCGACGGCCAAGGCCTGGATCATCTGTCGACGTGCCCGCACAAACTCCCGCAGTTTCTGCTGCCAAGGCTCCAACGGCTGATAGGCCGGCAGCTTCACCAGCGTGGCCATCTGTGCCAATGCATAGGCATCCAAGCGGTCGGTCTTGGCCCTCTGGCCCAGCCCCTGAGCAAGCTTCCGCGCCCGCAAGGCATTGGCCCGAACCACCGGATGACCGGCCTTGTGCAGAAAATCCAGCACAGGCTGTTCGTAGCCACCGGTGGCCTCCAGCACGATCTGGTTACTCGGGCGCTGCCTCAGCCAGAGGTCCAATTCAGTGAAACCGGAGGGGTCATTGCTGACCTGCAGGGTTTGGCCGTCGGAGGTTCCAACATCCAGCCGGCGCTTGCTTACATCAATCCCGATCCCGTTCATCGCCCGACTCCGTATAGTCTGGAAGGGTCGAGAGCTCCCCGCTTGCCCAGTCTTATCGCTTCGAGTGACAGCTCCAGCAACTGTTCGGGCGGATCAAGGGAGATTCCGGCGTGGGCGCCAAGCTACACGGCGATCGTCGAGATCCAGGCTCACACGGCGGCCCACGCCGGCTCTCGACACCTAAACTGCCAGATTCCGGTCAGATAAGGCTCCGCCACCGCATCCATGCGGTGGAGGGTCCCGTGAACCCATACCCGCCGTCGCGTGGACACAGGGTCGGCGCGCATGGGAAGAGCGGACTGTTGGCCGTTTTTTGGAGAGGGGTGCCGAGCATGGCTCGGCGAAAACCAGGCCCCGATCCGGTAGAGCCGAGCGTTGCTCGGCTGCTGTTGCACTCGCTGTTGCACTTGCTGTTGCTCTTGCTCTTGCTCCCCCGCCCTTGACTGCGCCGGGGCCCCCGACCACCTGTCTGGGGTCGGTGGGGGTGGGGTTGCGGGGCCCTGAGCCGCATGGATGCGGCGACGGAGCTTACACGGACGTACTTGCAGCGTGCCCCGCAACCCCACCCCCACCGACCCAGCCATAGACCCAAAAAAGCCCCGACGCACTTGTTCCTCAGAACTTCGCGTTCAACGAAACCCAGTAGCTGCGGCGCTGGTCCTTGGTCGCGTAGTCGTCCACGCAGTTGTATTCGCTGTCGCTGATCAACACGCACGACTGCGACACGAAGTCCTTGTCGAACAGGTTGTTCACCCGCGCATTGAGCGTCAGCCAGCGGTTGATGTTCCAGCTGCCGCCCAGGTGGAAGATCGTGTAGTCCTCGTAATACCGCACCTGCGACGTGCTTACCCCGCCCACGTTGCCCACCAGCGTGTCGCGGTAGCGGTCGTAGCGGCCTTCGCCGATCAGCGACAGACTGACCGCATCGTTGAGCTGCCAGTTCAGGCTGGCATTGGCCATGTGCCGGGCCGGCGTGGTCGTGCCGCCCACCGGCTTGCCCTTGTCCACGCCGCTGGTCTGCTCGGACGTGGTGTAGGAGTAGTTGCCGCGCAGCTGCAGGCTGTCCAGCAGGTCCACGTAGGCCGCCGCCTCGACACCACGCGTTTCGGCCTTGTCGATGTTCACGCTCTGGCTGAAGGTGCTGTAGCCCAGCGCTGCCCAGCCCGGACCCACGTCCACGCAGTAGCCGTTGCCGGCCGGGGCCACTTCGCAGTTCGGGAACGTGCCGCCGCTGGCGATCTTGTCGTCGAACTTGTTGAGGAACCCGGTGACGTTGAAGCCCCAGTCGCTGCCTGCGTAGTACGCCGCCACCTCATAGTTGGTGCTCGTTTCCGGCTGCAGGTTCGGTGAACCCACCAGCGGCAGCACGCCCTGGCCACCGAACCCGGTCACGCCCGGGAACAGCTGGTCCGGGCGCGGGGTCTTGTAGCCGGTGCTCACCCCGCCCTTGATCGTCCACGCGTCGCTCGCGTTCCACACCAGATACCCGCGCGGGCTGACGTGGCTGCCGAAGATGTTGTGGTCGTCGTAGCGCACGCCCACCGTGGCGGTCAGCGCGTCGGTCAGCGACCAGTTGTCCTCGGCGAACACCGACCACATCCGGTGCTGCTGCTTGACGTTGTCACGGTAGCCGGCGCCGTCCATGCCGAACACGCCGTCCACCATGTCGGTGTCGTTGTACTGGCCACCCACGGTCAGCTTGTGCGCGCCGAAGGTCATGTCGAGCATCGTGTCCAACACGTAGCCTTCCAGCTCCATCGTGCGCAGCGGGCGCGGCAGGAACGCCTGCAGGCGGGCCTGCTCGCTGGCGTTCAGGGCGGTCAGCGCATTGCCACGCCCTGCGGCGCAGTTGGCCGCCGCGCCGGTGCGTGCGCACACATCGTTCCACAGCGTCTGCAGGTCCGCGCGCTCGTCCAGGGTCAGCGGCAGCGAGCGGCCCAGGTTGTTGCTGGTGGTGTGGGTCAGCGTGGTCTGCCAGGTACCGAAGCTGTAGCGGCCCTGGTGGCTCAACGCCAGCTGGTCGCGCTCATAGCGCTGGTAGGCGGTGTAGCCCACGCGCGGCTGCACCACGCGGCGGGTGACCGTGCCGCTGCCGTTCGGATTGGGAATGGTCGCGTTGCCCACGCGCCACAGGCTGGCGGCGCTGTCCAGGGTGCCGGTCTGGCCTTCGCTGTTGTCGTACTTCTGGCGCGAGACGTCGTAGTCCAGGCTCAGGTCGTGGTCGTCGTTGATCGTCCAGTTCAAGCGCAGGCCGGTATTCCAGTTGGTGTTGGCCACCGCCTTGCCGCCACCGCCGAAGCCGATGCTGCGCTCCCACAGCGTGCCGTCCGGCAGCGGCAGGTCATCCCACTCCGGGTTGGATGCCTTGGCGTCGTAGTAGCTGCCGCGCACCGCCAGGGCCAGGCGGTCCTTGAGCAACGGCCCAGTCAGATACACATCGGTGGTGCGCGCATCGCCGAACTGGTCGTCCTGCTGCACGGTGAAGCCCTGGGTGACCGAGCCGTGCCAGCTGTCCTGGTTGCGCCGGGTGATGATGTTGATCACCCCGCCCATCGCATCGGAGCCATACAGGGTGGACATCGGGCCGCGCACCACTTCGATGCGCTCGATCGCATCCAGCGGCGGCAGGTAGGCGAACTGGCCGCCGCCGAAGTTGTTCGGGTACAGCTGGCCCACGTTGCTCTGGCGGCGGCCGTCGATCAGCACCAGGGTGTATTCGGACGGCATGCCGCGCATGGAGATGGTGGCGCGGCCGTTCTTGTCGGTGGTTTCCATGCCCACGTCGATGCCTTCCACGTCGCGCAGCGCATCCACCAGGCTGGTGTACGGGCGCTTGCTCAGTTCTTCGCGGCTGACCACGCTGATGCTGGCCGGGGCGTCAGTGATCTTCTGCTCGAAGCCGGCGGCGGTCACCACCACCTTGTCCAGGGTGGTCGGCGAGCTGGCAGCGGCACCGTTGGCGAAGGCCGGGGCACTGAGCGCGCCGAGCAGGGCGATGCTCAGCGAACAACGGGAAAGGGACGTATGACGACGCTGGCGCTGGGCCATGGCAATAACCTCGAAGGAAAGCAGACAGACGCGCGCGGGCGCGGCCAGCAGGCCACGCCGCGCACCACAGATCAGGAAGGGACCCGCAGGGCGGGCAGACAGGCGGTGATCGGCATCGACGGCGCGTTGGCGCCGCAGGCGATGCGCGGGATCAGCCCTGCGGTGGCGCCTGGCCGCGCTGTACGCGCAGCCCCGGGGCCGACGGCAACGGCGTGGCCGGTGCCGAATCAACAGACGGCGATACCTGCGGCGGCAAGGCGATCATCGTGGCCATCAGCGCGCCCAGTGCATCCACCGGTTCGGGCAATGGCGGCAGCGGCGTACGCGACGCCCGCGCGCTGGCCACCCGGCGCAGCTTGGCCGGTGCGTCTTCCTGCGCGGCGGTTTCGCCGCCGCCAGCCGGGCGTTCTTCCACCGGCATCTGCAGCACCATGGCGCTGCTGCCTGGTACGGCGTGCTCCAGCACCGGCAGGCCGGTGAGCAGCATCGCCACCAGGGCCAGCCAGGCCAGCACGCTCGCCAACGCCGGACGCTGCCCGCGCATGGCGGGGGCGAAGCTGCGGTGGCGGTGCGGGTGGCGCAAGTGGGATTCCCTGCTCAGGACATTCGGCGAAGGGGGGCACGGATGCCCCGCGCCACGCGTACGGAGGCGTGGCGCGGCGGATTGTAGTGAGATACGTTTACGGACGCAAATGGGAATGATTTGCGAATGGGCAGGCTCCCGACGGAATCGCCTATGGATGCTCTACCAGTGCCCGGATCTGCGGGTGCGGCGACACCGCCAAGGTGGGGCGGATGTGCGCCAGAAACGCCGGGCTGCCCTGGCTGAGCGCGCGCTGCAGCCACCCCGCGGCGGCGTCAACGTGGCCGGTGGCCAGCAGCACCGAGGCATGGCTGGCCTGGCCGCGGAAGTCGCCGGCTTCGGCCGAGCGCTTGTACCAGGCCGGCGCAGCGGCGGGATCGGCCGCCACGCCAACGCCGTCTTCCAGGCAGCGCCCGACGAGGTTCATCGATTTGGCATGGCCGGCGCGCGCGGCCTGCAGGTACAGCGCAAACGCAGCGGCGTCATCGCGCGGCACGCCACGGCCGGTGCCGAGCAGGTTGGCCAGGTTGTACAGGCCCCACTCCAGCCCATGGTCGGCCGCCTTGCGGTACCAGACCGCTGCCAGCGCCAGGTTGAGCGGGGTGCCGGTGCCGAGTTCGTGGCAGCGCCCGAGCATGTTCATGGCCAGGGCGAGGCCACCGTTGGCAGCGCGCTCGAACCAGAGCACGGCCGCGGCGGCATCGGACGCGATACCGCGTCCTTCCATCCGGGCCTGGCCGAGCAGGAACTGCGCCTGCGGGTCGCCGCGCTGGGCGGTGGCTTCCAGCGTGGCGAGTGCGGCGGCCGGCTCATGCTGTAGTTGGGCGGCCAGTGCCGCTACGTCGAGTGCAGGCAGTGCGGACTCAGACATCGGCCCATTGCCGCAGCAGGTTGTGGTACACGCCGGTCAGGTTGACCAGCGCGGGGTGTTCGGGGTGGTCGTGGGTGAGGCGGCGGATCGAGGTGTCCAGGTCCCACATCAGGCGCCGCTGGCCATCGTCGCGCAGCATGCTCTGGATCCAAAAGAACGAGGCCAGCCGCGCGCCGGCGGTCACCGGGGTGACCTGGTGCAGGCTGGTGCCCGGGTACAGCACCATGTGCCCGGCCGGTAGTTTCACCCGCTGGTTGCCGTAGGTGTCTTCGATGACCAGTTCGCCGCCGTCGTATTCGTCCGGGTCGCTCAGGAACAAGGTGGCCGACAGGTCGGTGCGCACCGGTTGCGGTTGCCCTTCGGCGCTGTAGTCGTAGCGTACGGCGTTGTCGACATGGAAGCCGAAGTTCTGCCCCGGCTGGTAGCAGTTGAACAACGGCGGAAAGATGCGCCGCGGCAATGCGGCGGAAAAGAACGTGCTGTTGCGGCCGAGCGCATCCAGGATGGCCGAACCGACCGCACGCGCGGCCGGATCGGTGTCGGGCAACTGCAGGTTGTGCTTGGCCTGCGCGGACTGGTAGCCGGCGGTCAGGCGTCCGTCGGTCCAGCCGGCCGTGGCCAGCTGCTTGCGGGCCAGGGTGACCTGGTCGGCGGTAAGGACGTCGGGGATGTGCAGCAGCATGATCGGCTCCAGCCCCTCCCGCACCGGGGTGCGGGAGGGAGCGTATCGCTTAGAACTTGAAATTGAAGGCCAGCGTTGCCGAACGGCCCGGCGCGATGGCGGCGTAGTGCGAAGCGTACGCCTTGGTGAAGTAGGTTTTGTTGGTCAGGTTCTGCACGTTCAACTGCAGGCTGTAGCGCGGGTTGAAGGCGTAGCCGACCATCGCGTCCCAACGGGTGTAGGACGGCACCCACTTGGTGTTGTTGACGTTGCCGTAGACCTTGCCCACGTAGTTGGCACCGGCGCCCAGGCTGAGCCCTTCTACGAACAACGGCGACCAGGTGGTCCACAGGCTGGCGCTGTGCCTGGCGGTGTTGGGGAAGACATTGCCGTTGAACGGCGACGGCACGTAGGCGCCATTGACCAGCGCGAAGCCGTTGTCCTCGACCACCGGATCCAGGTAGGTGTAGCCACCGAAGACCTGCCAGCCGTCCACGATCGTGCCGCTGAAGCCGATCTCCGCGCCCTTGACCTTCTTGCGTCCGGCATTCTGGGTGGTGCCGGCATCGCTGGTGACGCGTGCGTTGGTCATTTCGGTTTCGAAGATCGCACCGGTCAGCGACAGGCGTGCATCGAACAGGTCCCACTTGGTGCCCAGCTCGATGTTGCGGCTGCGCTGCGGCTTGAGGTCCTGGATGGTGGCGCTGATGCCGTCTGCGCCATCACCGCCATCCACGCCAACCGGGGTGGAGGAGGTGCCCCAGGACAGGTAGATGCTGCCGTTCTGGGTCGGCTTGAACACCAGGCCGGCCTGGCCGTTCCAGAAGGAGGTGTCGTTGCGCAGGTGCTGCAGGTTGGCCGCGGCGGTCGGCACGAACTGGTGGGTGCTGTAGTCGTCGAAACGCGCGCCCAGGTTCAGCATCCACTGCTCGCTGAAGCTGATGGTGTCAAACACATACGCCGACTTGGTGCGGGTGGTCTGGCGCACATCGTTGAGCGGGTTGCTGCGCGTAACCGTATGGCTGGCTGACCACGGATCGTGCGGGTTCGGGTTGGTCAGGTCGGTGCAGTTGTAACCAGTGGCCGCGCCGGTGGTGGGGCAGCTCTGGTTGCCGGTGAGCGGGTTGTTGGTGCCGCCGGTGGTCTGGCCATTCGGGCGCACCACATCGCCGATCACGAAGTTGCCGCGCACGGTCTTTTCACTGCTGTACTCCACGCCCGCGTTGAAGCTGTGGCGCAGCGGGCCGGTCTCGATCTCGCCGGTGACGCTGGTCTGGTTGACGAAGCTGTCGGTCTGGGTGGCGCGCGAGTTGGTGCGGCGCCAGACGGTGCCGAACAGGTTCGGGTTGCCCTTGCTGTCGTCCGGCTGGGTCCACAGGTAGTCGTTGCGGGTGTCGCCGTAACGGGTGATGTTGCGCAGCACGATGCCGCCGAAATCATGCGACAGGTTCAAGGTGGTGATGTCGGCGCGGGTCTTCTGGAAGTCGCGGTCGACCAAGCCGTAGAACGCGTCGCGGTTGGTCACGATCGGGCTGCCGTCGCCATTCAAGGGCAGGTTCGGGCCGCTGGCGAACGGGTTGTTGTACGGGAAGCCGCCGGCGTCGGGCAGGTCGTCGGTTTCCATGTGGTAGTGGCTGATCACCGCCTGGGTCGGGCCGTTCAGGCCGAACGCCAGCGACGGGGCGATGCCCCAGCGGCGGCTGTTGACCTCATCGCGGCCGGCCACGTCGGCGTCGTGCTTCATCAGGTTCACGCGCGCGGCGATGCCATCGCCGATCACCTGGTTGGCATCCAGCGTGCCGCGGTAGTAGCTGTCGGTGCCCGCGGCCAGCGAGCCCTGCACGAAGTTGTCCAGCTTCGGGGTCTTGCTGACCAGGCTGATGGTGCCACCGGCCGAGCCGCGGCCGGAGTAAGCCGAGCTGGGGCCCTTGACCACGTCGATCTGCTCGATGGCGAACACCTCGCGGGTCTGGCTGCCGGCATCGCGGATGCCGTCCACATAGATGTCCGAGGCCGAATCGAAGCCGCGGATGAAGGGCCGGTCGCCGGTCGGGTTGCCGCCTTCGCCGGCACCGAAGGTGATGCCGGGCACGGTGCGCAGCGCGTCCAGCAGGGTGGTGGCGGCGGTCTGCTCGATCACCTGCTGGGAAATCACGCTCACCGACTTCGGGGTGTCCAGCAGCGGCGCGGTGAACTTGGACGACTGCGCGCGCACGCGTTCGGCATGGACGTCCACGCCGTCCAGTTCGGTCGCGCGCTGCGGGTCGGCGGCGGTATCGGTGTCAGCGTGGGCGAGGGCGGGCGCGGCGATGGCCAGCAGCAGGGCGGACGACAACGGGGTCGGGCGGACGGTCATGGGCATTCCTGAAGGTGCGGACGACGACGGACGGCCGGAAACGGCGGTCACGGCGAACAGGTGAGGACAACGGAAAAGGGGAAGCGGCGAACAGGCGCGGCCGCTGGCTGCGCGACGCGCAGGCAGGGCAGGGCCACCACGCGGTGCGTGGCAGCGGGATCAGGCGTGGGGAGGGGCGTGGCCGGGGTTGAGCCGCAGCGACGGTTCCATCCGCTGCCAGCGCAGCGCATCGGCCGGCCACAGCGGCACCACCGCCACCCAGGCGGTGCGGCGCAGGCGCAGGGCCACCCCCGCGGCGCTGGTGTCAGGATCGGCGCCGCCTTCGGTGGTGGCGGCCTGTTCACTGGCCGGGGGTTCGGGGCAGGGGGCCGGTGTCTGCGGTAGCGTGGCGGTGGCATCGACAGGCGACAGGGACAGCGCGGACAGTGCCACGGCCGGCGGTGCCAGCGGGATGCTGGCGCGTGCGCCGCTCAGCCAGCTCGCAGCCAGCAGCACCACGCAGAGCGTGGCCCACAGGGCAGCAACACCGAGGGCGGAACGGGTGGCGGACACGGTTTACCAGGCAGGCGCGGCCGGGCGGCCGCGGTGCACATGGTAATGCTAGCGATTCGCATTTTCAAAACATCCCCGTTCAGTCCAGATGTTCACTGGACGGGCAAGCGGAAAGGGCTGAGGCATAGCCAGCGCTGCTTGCCTACCACGCGTCGTATGTGCGCGCACGCGACGCATATTTGCCCGTTCATGGTTCATTGACAAATATGAATTGACCTCGGCATCATCGGCCCGTTCCTGCAGGGACAAGTAGTGTGGATTGAGTAGTTAAACGAATAAGGAAGTTCGTACTCTGATAAATAAGGACATTGCACATGAACAGAATAAAGCTGCTCGCTATGGCGCTGGTTTTTGGTGCTGCCGGGGTTCTTGCTCCCAACGGAAATGTATCGGCATCGCCAAGTATGGTGCTTGACAGTGTGGCTCCGTGGGTAGAAGTCGTTCGCTACATCCCGGTCTATGTTGACGGCAAGTTGGCCGGCTACATTGCTTCTGTTGAATGGGTCTACGTTGTTGAAGAAAGCCCGATCGAGTCCTGATGTTGCAGGCAAGTCAATTGCCGTTTAGCCAAGCAAGGGCTTTTGCCCTTGCTTGGCTTCTGCTCGCGTCCAGCGCGCCGGTGAGTGCGTCCTCGATCATCGCGTGGCAATTTGAGCGAGGAAACGTGAAGGGCGTCGTTGTCGCCACGATGCACGCTATTCCAGTGGAGAATCGCCAACAGCGAGCGACAGCTCTGCATTTCAGGCAGGATCTGCGGAAACTGACGGCGAACGCAACACACATCTATTTTGAGAGGCCTCCGTTCGACCGGGTTAGGCCTGATCGACAACGGAAGAAGCCGCTGCCGGCGAATACGTGGGACGCGATATCGCGGCGCCTGTCTGCGATGCCTGCTGCTGCGAGGAGCGCACTTGCCGACAAGCCTGACTGGGAAATCGCAATGGCCGTGGGGGAGGTTCGTCTGGCCCGCATTCGTATGAAGAGTCAGCTTGGGAGCACAGAGTCGGAAATACTGAAGTTGACCGCCGATGTCACAAGGACGTATGACGGCTTGGAACAGGCGTCGACGCTGTTTGCCGCTTTCAACGACTTGTCAGGCGCGGCCCAGGCGGAAATGCTGCGTGATGCGCTCGCTGATGACGACCAATATGAGGCTGAGCTCCAGGAGCTGGCAGGATCCTATCTGTCCGGCGACCATGCGGCCCTTTGCAGAAAGATTGCTGCAGGTGGCCGACAGTCGGAGTACTGGAAGAGCGTTGTGGCCGGAAGGAATCGGCGATGGATTGAAACCCTGGATCGTTTCGAAAGTCCTGGCTCTTACCTGCTGGCGGTTGGTGTGGCACACACATGTGGTCCAGGAAGCCTGCAGGAGTTGATGGTGGCTGCTGGATTCAGACTGACAAGGTTGGAATGAGACAATGCAGAAGTTCGATTGGTTCTGTCTGATCTTGATTGGATGTCTGAGTGCCGTGCATGCGGGCGGCGAGTGGCTGGCTGCCGACTACGTGCAGAACATCGAGAATCAGCGGCGAGCACATCATTTCGATCGCACGCTGATCATCAGTGGCGAGCAGTCGGCACGGATGGTCGCGCGTGATGCCAGCGCGGCCCCAACACAGGCGCCGGGGAGCGGCGGAGGACAGGCTTCCACGCAGTTTCTTTCCTCTGCCAGCCTTGAATGGCTGCTGCGGCGCCCGTTCGTAAGCTCCGTTCACCCATGGTCGGTGCAGAACTGGGAAGCCAGCGCGGCCAGCGCTCCCCCCTTTCAAGTCAGTGTTTACGGGATTGATGCCCGGGACGTCAGTGCGTTTCGTCTCGGGGATCAGAATGCACTGGAAGATGGCTCTCTAGTGCTTTCTGAAACCACCCGTAAAGCGCTGCGGCTTGGGTCCGGCGAGGTCACGTTGAGTCTTCCCAGCGAGATCCTGGCGCAGCTGCCTGCTGAGACTGCCGAGTTCGCACGCCAGTCTGGAAGCGCGATTCTTCCGCTCTCCAGAGAAACACTTGCCGATCCTCCCGGACTCAAGCCAGGGAAGAATGTCGCCTACATCCATCGTGATGCTGATCAGATCAGCGGTGTAATGAAGCCGGCGGCGCTCTATCTGGTTCTGCTGGTCGATGGTGCCGATCTGGCGGATGCCAAGGCTGAAATGGGGGCCTATCTTGATGAGTTTGAACGCACAAGCTCCCTCGGCGTGCGCCCGGTGGTACGTGCCGTTGATGAGTACTTCCCGCCTGTAGTCAGCGATGCGGAGGTGCGCACCTGGCTGATCTGGCTGCGCATTCTACTTGTCGCTCTTTACCTGGTTGCTGGCCTGGGCGCAGCCTGGTTGAAGCTGCGCCAGCACGAGGTTGAAATGGCCTTGAGAGTGGCGCTGGGATTTACCCCCGTAGATGCGTTCGGTGTGGTTTACGGGCGATGGCTGGGGCAGCTGGCATTGGCGTCGCTGGTGGGCTTTGTTGCAGTCTCCAGCGTCGCGGTCTTCATGGGGCAACTGAATCACCTGCCGGTATCGATGGGCGTGCTGCTCCTGGCTTTACTGGCGCTGCTGTTGGGTACATTGTGGGTCGCGCGTGCGTCCCTTGAACAAGAGCCATTGCGCACGCTGGCCGGAGAGAGTTGAAGATGGTTGTCCGATCTGTGCTGTTGGCGGTTGGGTTGGCGTCGTTGTTGTCCGGCTGCGACCAAGGAGAGACTGAGTCCGTCGTTGCCGATCGAACCGTGGTGTTCGGGCAATCGCAGGCGACCGAGCGGACCTCGTCACCGTGCGTCATTCGAGCCAAGACGCTGGTGAAGATCAAGTCAGAAGTGGCAGGACGGGTCAATGTGATCGAAGTCGCGCCAGGTGATGAGATTACCAAGGAGGCATTGCTTGCCAGCATTGATACGCGTGCGCTCAAGAATGATCTTGAACGCAACGAGCTGGCCCAGCGTCGCGTGCAGTCCGAGATGAAGCTGCTGCGCCTGCAGAGCGAGCGCGCACGACGCGCAAAGCAGGCCATTGACGAGATCAATTCACGCGCGGAGTACCTGAGTCCGGCTGCCCGCAGCTCCGCCGTCGTGGGGCGCTATGGCTCGGAGGCAATGGAGATGAACGAGCGCGACGCAAGCCTGGAGCAGCTGTCGATTTCCTTGCAGGACATGCAGTTGCAGGAGCGCGAAATCATTCGAAATCTCGGATTGGCACAGATACGGTCCCCGCTGGACGGTGTCGTGCTTTCCCGTTTCGTAGAAGAAGGCGCAATCGTGGGATCGGGTACGAGCCAGTTCGGCGGCGGGGACGTACTGTTCGAGGTCGCCGACGTGGGAACGCTTCGTGCCGAATGCTATGCCAGGGAATCTGAATCCTGGAACCTGAGGGTGGGTATGCCCGCAAAGGTCACCCTTGATGTTCGGAGCAATCGTGCCGTAGAAGCGGCGATCACGCATGTATCCCCTGCCGTGGAGATGGTGTCGGGCGTACCACGGCTGAAGTTTGAGGCGGACTTTGCGCCTCCTGATGCAGGGTGGAGGGTGGGGGCGAATGCCGCGATCGCCATCGAGGCACCCGGTGCCGCGGATTCAAACACGTTGCCAGCGTCCGCGGTCGGCACTGAGGGGGGAGGCAAGTGGTTCGGGTGCGGAGGGGCCGTGCGTTCGTGGTTACCCCGGTGGTTGCGCAACGCGAGGGCTCGGGTTGGGTGGTTACCAAGGGCATTGCGGACGGGGATCTTGTAGCACTCTCGTTCAACATCGATGGGGCTCGGAATGGCCAGTGAGTTGATTGGTCTTGGTGCAGTGCGCTATGCGTATGCGAGGTCGGGCCAGGCGCCCGTCCTGGACGGATGTGACCTGAGTGTGGGTGCCGGCGAGTCGGTCGCAATCGTCGGGCAGAGCGGGGCTGGCAAGTCGACGGTGCTTGGTATCCTGGGGGGACTGTTGCGCCCTGAAGCTGGCGAGTACCGATTCAAGGGAAAACCCATGCCGTTGCAGGATGCAAATGCCATGGCCATTTACCGCCGCGAACATACCGGTTATGTGTTCCAGAACTTTTGCCTTCTCCCTCAATTGAGTCTGCTTGACAACGTATTGCTACCTTCGCGGGTCGCCCGTTTGAGCGGCTCGAGATGGCGAGATCGAGCTGTCGGGTTGTTGGATCGCCTGGGGCTGGATGGCATGCACTCGAGAAAGCCCAATCAGATTTCCGGCGGCCAGGCGCAGCGCGTCGCGATCGCTCGTGCCCTGCTGCGTGAGCCGGAGATTCTTCTGGCTGATGAGCCGACGGGAAATCTGGATGCGGAGACAGCTGCGGCTATCACCGACGAGTTGCTCCGCCACGTCGAGAGCGGAGGCGTCCTGGTGCTTGTCACGCACAGTTGGGAGGCTGCCAGGAAGATGCAACGCGTTCTCGAGCTTCGAGGAGGTCAACTGCTGGCACCTGATCTGTCCACTTGATGCTGCAGCTCACTCTCCAGCGGATGTGGCTGATGCCCGCACGATTGGTGCTGGCGCTGCTGTCGGTCTGTGTCGTTTTCTGCGGTCTTGGATGGATGCAGTACTACGCCTGGCAGGTGAATCAACGCTTGGCGGATTCGGTTCTGTTCGACGGCAACGAACTGTATGTCCTGACGACGTCACCCACGGGTGGAGGCTACAACGATCTGGTCGCACCTTATCTGGATCAACGCGTGCTTGATCAATTATCAGGCGTAACCAACGTAGGCATCTGGTTGCTTGCCACGGAACAGCCGGTGCAGGTGGGAGATGAGGGGGCTGTCCGGAATCAGAGGCTGGCTGTCGCGGTCAACGATGAGGCGCTGGCCGCGGCACACCACCCGCGATGTGTTTGGATTGGCGGGGAAGAGCCTTCGGTTTCACAGGAAGTGATTCGCTTCCCGCTGGGTATGGAGTGTCAAGTGGTTGAAGCTCCCGCCGCGTGGCGTGCCGTGCAGCATGCAACGGAGTCGCGGATTCTGGTGGTGTCGCTGCCGTTTGCAGAGCAGGTCTCGGGGCCTCGCTGGACGTGGATGATCACGAAGGCGATGCTGTCGCTTCCCATGGAAGAAGCGACGATCTCCGCCGCGTTTGCCGAGGCAGGGGTGGGAGTGAAGATCAATCGCCCTGGAAGTGATGCAATGCCCATCTCTGACGTGGAGCACAGGCGGAGACTCAACAGGACGACGGACTACCTGCGTACGTTCGGGATTGTGGTGAGCAGCGTCTGCTTTCTGCTGTTGTTGGCTGGACAGTCTTTTCTGCAAGTGAGGGAGATCGGCTTGCTTCAGCTGCTTGGCGCATCACCTCGCAGGGCCGTATGTTTTTTCCTCCAGGACGTTACGCTGCAGGCTGTTCTGGTCAGCGTGCCGGTGCTTCTGCTACTGCCGGTGGCCATGTTCCTTCCGTATTCCGGCCCATTGCTGAGGTTCGGTGTGGTGTTCTTCGGTGTGTTGGTTTTGGTGGCATGGGGGTATGCATTGGTCGAGCTTTGGCTGATTAGACGTATGGAGCCTGGTGCCATGGTGAGAGGAGATCGGTCATGAGGGTGTGGGGAATGATGTTGCTGGGGTCGGTGCTCGCTTCATCGAGTGTCGTTGCCACGGCCGATACCCGTTCAGGCGGTTGGTATGTAATCAGTCCAAAGCAGAGTCAGAGTGAGCCGCCACGTCGCAGTGCGCAGCGTTTCGTGCCGCTGGCGGTGTTGGGCGCGGCGAGGACCGACCCATGCGTCGCGGCAGTGGGAACGTTGCAGCTGCAATCGGTGGCTGTGGAGGCCAGGGATCGGCGTACGATCAACCTGTTGAGCGCACAGGTTTCACCTGCGATTCTCTCCGCAATGGCGGGTGCGACTCTCGATCGTCCTGTCCTGGACGGCCGTACGTCCATCATCCTGCCGCGCGGCATGCAGCAGCTCGGATGGCAGCAGGACGCGCTGCCGCGCACGCTCACGCGCGTGATTCAGGTCAAGTCTGTGCCGGGTGCGCCACCGGACGCTGCTCAACGGGTACTTGAGTCATTCCCCGTGGTGTCAGCAGATCGTCTGGATATGAGAAGTTCCGCGGTGCTGGAGCGCGTCGCAATTCTCCAGGCCAGAGATGACAACCGGCTTACGTCGCCATTTTCGCCGCCGACCTTGGTAGTGAAGCTTGCTCAGACTACCCCGCAATGTACGGCGCGGATCGAGGAGTGGGCCGCATTGCTCAGCCGCAACCCGGTGGGGCAGGCTTTTCAGGCACAGCCTATGGCTGAGCCAAAGCGCAGGTAGCTGCGCTTTGGCTAGACCGCGAATGGACTGTGATCGCGAGCTTGCAGCCGCGAGGCACAGGTTCGGAGTGTCACGGTGACGGCTGTCAGTCGCGGTCGTCGCGGGCCCAGACCCCGTCGTGTTCGCGCTTGACCGGGAACCTGGCCACCGGCGAATAGGCCGGGGCGCACAGGGCGCGGCCATCGCGGATGTCGAAACGGGCGCCATGCAGCACGCATTCGATGCTGGCCTCGGCGGTGTCAAAGGTGCCCGAGGACAGCTCGAACTCGTCGTGGGTGCACTGGTCTTCCAGGGCGTACAGCTCGCCGTCCAGGTTGAACACCACGATCGGGGTACCGGTGACCTCGTCGAAGGTGCTTTTCATCTCGCCCGGCAGCAGGTCGGCGCTGGCGCAGACGAAGGTCCAGGTGTCGCTCACGCCGGGACCACCAGCGGCTTTTCCAGGATCTCAAAGCGCAGGTCGTCGCGCTTGGGGATACCGAAGCGCTCATCGCCATACGGGAACGGCTTCTTGATGCCGGTGCGCGCGTAGCCACGGCGCTCGTAGAAGGCGATCAGCTCCTCGCGCACGTCGATCACGGTCATCTGCATCACCGACACGCCCCATTCGCGGGCGGCGTGGGCCTCGGCAGCGTCCATCATCTGCTTGCCGATGCCGCCACCCTGCTGGGCGGGGTCGACCGAGAACATGCCGAAATAGCCCTTCCCGTTGTCGTCGGCCACGTGCGCGCAGGCCAGCAGGTAGCCATCGCGCTCAGCCAGCAGGATCGTCGAACGCGGCTTGGCCAGGTCGGCCTGCAGGCCCTGCGCGTCGATACGGGCGCCGTCCAGCAGGTCGGCTTCGGTGGTCCAGCCGGCGCGGCTGGCGTCGCCGCGGTAGGCCGAGGTGACCAGGGTGATCAGGGCGGGGATGTCGGCGGCAGTGGCCGCGCGGAAGGTCAGGGTGCTCATGCCGCCCATTCTAGGCGGGGGGCGCGGCGCCGGGTAGGTACCGGCCGTTGGCCGGTACGCGCTTCAGCGCATGAAAAACTCCACCGGGAACGACAGCTCCACCGGTGCCGGGCGCTCTTCCGGCACCTTGGGCAACGGCGCGGCGCGGCGGAAGGTTTCCAGCGCGGCTTGGTCCAGCAGCGGGAAGCCGGAGGTGGCTTCCAGCGAGAGCGCCAGCAGGCTGCCGTCGCGGGCCACGCTGACCCGCAGCTGGGTGATGCCTTCCTGGCGACGCGCGCGGGCGGCGTTGGGGTAACGCCGGAAGCGCTCCAGGCGCGCCATTACCCGGCCCTCCCAGCTGTCGCGGCCGGGCGTGGCTTCGCTGGGGCCGGCCGGCAGCGGCGGGCTGGGCGGTGCGGCGGCAACCGAGGCCTCCTGCTGCTGGGGCGCGGGTGAATCGGGGGTGGGCTGCGGTGGTGTAGGCGGCGGAATGACCCAGTTGGCGGTGGCGCGTGGCGGTGTCTGCGGCAGCGGGCGTGGCGGTTCGGGCTTCTGTTTGGCCACCGATGCGGCGGTGCTGGGCGTGGGCGCGACGATCTCTTCCAACGGCACTTCGGGCGCACGCGGCGGCAGCAGGATCAGCTGGGTGCGCTCGGCCGGCGGTGGGGGCAGGTTGGCGGGCGAATAGGTCTGCGTCCAGAGCAGGGCAACGAAGACGCCCACATGGGCCAACGCTGTGATGCCGGCCGCCAGGGCACGCGCATGGCGTTCGCCGAACGCCGGCAGGCGGGGCGACAACGGCGGACCGACGTGCGGCTGGCCCGTGCGAAGGAGGGGAGACGACATCGCCAAGTGCGCAAATGAGAAGTGTTCGCATTATCGCATTGTTGGGCCGCTGGCGGCGTGCCCTGGGCTACGGTGCCCGGAGCGAACGTGGGGCCACCGGGAGCGCCGGAACGCAGAACGCCGCGATCTCTCGCGGCGTTCCGGGGTACCCAACGTTCGGCTGCCGTCAGCCCAGCAGCTTGCGCACCTTGTTCAACGCCACGATGAAGCGCTCGATCTCGTCGTGCGTGTTGTAGAACGCCAGCGATGCACGGCAGGTCGCCGCCACCCCGTAGTACTGCAACAGCGGGTGCGCGCAATGTTGGCCGGACCGCACGGCCACGCCTTCCAGGTCCAGCAGGGTGGCCAGGTCGTGCGAGTGGGCGCCTTCGATCAGGAACGACACCACCGCCGCCTTGTCCGGCGTGGTGCCGAAGATGCGCAGGCCGTCGATCTTGCCCAGTTCTTCGTTGAAGTGCGCCAGCAGTTCGGTTTCGCGTGTTTCCACGTGGTCCAGGCCGAGCGATTCAAGGTAGTCCACCGCCACGCCCAGGCCGATGAAACCGGCGATGTTCGGGGTGCCGGCTTCGAACTTGTGCGGGGCATCGTTGAACACGGTGCCCTCGAAGCTCACTTCCTTGATCATCTCGCCGCCACCGATGAACGGCGGCATCGCGTCCAGGTGCTCGCGGCGTGCCCACAGTGCGCCGGTGCCGGTGGGGCCACACATCTTGTGGCCGGTGATGGCATAGAAGTCGCAGCCGATGGCGGCCACGTCCACCTTGCGGTGCGGCACGGCCTGCGAACCGTCCACCACGGTGATGATGCCGCGCTTGCGCGCTTCCCGGCAGATCTCGCGAACCGGGTTCACCGTGCCCAGCACGTTGGACACGTGCGCCACGGCAAGCAGCTTGACCTCGGCGGTCATCGCACGGCGCAGCGCGTCCAGGTCGAGCGCGCCGTCGGGGGTGATTTCGGCCACGCGGATCGTGGCGCCGGTGCGCTCGGCTACCAGCTGCCACGGCACGATGTTGGCATGGTGCTCCATGCGCGACACCAGAATCACATCGCCGGCCTTCAACCGCGGCAGGGCCCACGAATAGGCCACCAGGTTGAGTGCGAAAGTGGTGCCGCTGCACAGCACCAGTTCGCTGGCGCGCACGTTGAGGAAGCGCGCCAGCTTGGTGCGCGCGCCTTCGTAGGCATCGGTGGCCTCGGTGCCCAGCGCGTGCACCGCGCGGCTCACGTTGGCGTTGTAGCGGCGGTAGAACTCATCCACCGCGCCAATGACCTGCACCGGCTTCTGACCGGTGTTGGCATTGTCGAAGTACACCAGCGGCTTGCCGTGCACTTCGCGCATCAACAGCGGGAAGTCCAGGCGGACGCGGTCCCAGTCCGGGGCCACCGCGGTATCGGGGGCCGGGCGCGCGGTGGAGAGGTTCATGCCACGCCTGCCTGGGCCAGGGCGATGTCGAGCTGGCGGCGCAGCTGTTCGGTCAGGCGGGCGTCCAGTGCGTTCAGCGGTTCATGGCAGAACGCCGCACTGAGCAGCTGCTGGGCCTGGTCGGCGGCCAACCCGCGCGAGCGCAGGTAGAACAGGGCGTTGGCATCGAGCTGGCCGACGGTGGCACCGTGGGCGGCCTTCACTTCGTCGGCGTCGATCACCAGCGTGGGCTGGGTATCGATCTCGGCATCGGCCGACAGCAGCAGGTTCTTGTTGGACAGGTTGGCATCGGTGCCATCGGCGCCGGCGCGGATGTGGATGCCACCATGGAACACCACGCGGCTGCGGTTGGCCGCCACGCCACGCCACAGCATCTGCGAGCTGGTGTCGCGGGCGATGTGCTCGATGCCCAGGCGGGTATCGATATGGCGGCGGCCATTGCCCAGCAGCACGCCGTTGGCAGTGAGCTGGGCGTTGTCGCCTTCCAGGCGCACGTTGAGCTCGTGGCGGCTCAATGCGGCGCCCAGTTCCAGGTCGATGCGGCGGTACTGCGCGTTACGCGCGAGCACGGCATCGGTGCGCAGCAGAGTGGTGGCGCGACCGCTGTCGGCCTGCACGCGGGCGTGCGAGAGCACGGCGTCCTGGGCCAGGTGCACGTGCACCAGGGTGTTGCCCAGGTGCGCGGCATCGCCTACATGCAGGTGGTGTTCGACCACGCCGAGCGCAGCGCCGGCGCGCAGTTCGATCAGGTGGCGATGGTGCCAGGACAGGTCGGTCTCGCCGGCCACGCTGATGAAGACCAGCTGCAGCGGCAGTTCGACCTGTGCACCGTCTTCCACGCGCACCACCACGCCTTCATCGGCGAGGGCGGCGTTGAGGCGCGCGAACACTTCGTCGCTGCGCTCGAAACGGCGGCCGAGAAAGCGCAGGGCTTCGTCGCCGGCGGCCAGCGCCGAGGACAGGGTCTGCAGCTGGACGCCGGCCGGCAGCGCGGCCACATCGCTCAGTTCCTGCGACGGACGGCCGTTGACGAACACCAGGCGCGGCGACGGAATGTCGGCCAGCAGCGCGGCATCGACGTCGGTGGCGGCCAGGGGCGCCGGGCTGAAGCTGCGGCGTTCCAGCTGGCGCAGCGAGGTGTACTTCCAGGCTTCGGTACGCGGGCCGGGCAGGCCGGCCTGCAGGGCGGCGTCCAGTTCGGCGCGGCGCGCGTCGCTGCCGCAGAAGCCGCTGGCAAGGGAATCGAGCAGGGCGCTCATCAGACCGCTGCCTCCGGCACCACGCGGTCCTTCAGGAAGTGGTAGCCGTGGGCTTCCAGTTCCAGGGCCAGTTCCGGGCCGCCGCTCTGCACGATCTTGCCGTCGGCCAGCACGTGCACCACGTCCGGCTTGATGTAGTCGAGCAGGCGCTGGTAGTGGGTGATGACGATGAACGAACGGTCCGGCGAGCGCAGCGCGTTGACGCCGTCGGCCACGCTCTTGAGCGCGTCGATGTCCAGGCCCGAATCGGTTTCATCCAGGATCGCCAGCTTGGGTTCAAGCACGGCCAGCTGGAAGATCTCGTTGCGCTTCTTCTCGCCACCGGAGAAGCCTTCGTTGACGCCGCGGTGCAGCAGTTCGTCCTTCAGGTGCAGCACGGCCAGCTTCTGGCGCACCAGCTTGAGGAACTGCATCGAATCCAGTTCCTCTTCGCCGCGCGCCTTGCGCTGGGCGTTGAGCGCGGCGCGCAGGAAGTAGGTGTTGTTGACGCCGGGGATTTCCACCGGGTACTGGAAGGCCAGGAACAGACCGGCGGCGGCGCGTTCTTCCGGCGCCAGCTCGAGCAGGTCGCGGCCTTCGAACTGCACGCTGCCCTCGCTCACGTCATAGCCGTCGCGGCCAGCCAGCACGTTGCCCAGGGTGGACTTGCCGGCGCCGTTGGGGCCCATGATGGCGTGCACCTGGCCGGGCTTCACGTCCAGCGACAGGCCCTTGAGGATTTCTTTCTCGCCGATGCGGGCGTGGAGGTTGTCGATCTTCAGCATGATACGAATCCGGGGTAGCGCCACGCCATGCGTGGCTGAAAAATTCAAACGAAGGCGGCGGTGGGGTTAACCCACAGACCCTTCCAGCGACACTTCCAGCAGCTTCTTGGCTTCCACCGCGAACTCCATCGGCAGCTCGCGGAAGACCTGCTTGCAGAAGCCATCGACGATCATCGACACCGCGTTTTCCTGGTCGATGCCGCGCGCGCGGCAATAGAACAGCTGGTCGTCGGAGATCTTGGAGGTGGTTGCCTCGTGCTCCACCGTCGCGCTCGGGTTCTTGACCTCGATGTACGGGAAGGTGTGCGCGCCGGAGGTCTTGCCGATCAGCAGCGAGTCGCACTGGGTGTAGTTGCGCGCGCCGTCGGCGTTGCGGTCCACCTTGACCAGGCCACGGTAGGTATTCTGGCCACGCCCGGCACTGATGCCCTTGCTGACGATCTTGCTCTTGGTGCGCTTGCCGATGTGGATCATCTTGGTGCCGGTATCGGCCTGCTGACGGTGATGGGTCAGCGCGACCGAGTGGAACTCGCCCACCGAGTCATCGCCCAGCAGCACGCAGGACGGGTACTTCCAGGTGATCGCCGAGCCGGTTTCCACCTGGGTCCAGGTGACCTTGCTGCGCGCGCCACGGCATTCGGCACGCTTGGTGACGAAGTTGTAGATGCCGCCGACGCCGTTCTCGTCGCCCGGGTACCAGTTCTGCACCGTGGAATACTTGATTTCGGCATCTTCCAGCGCCACCAGCTCGACCACCGCGGCGTGCAGCTGGTTTTCATCGCGCATCGGCGCGGTGCAGCCTTCCAGGTAGGACACGTACGCCTTGTCCTCGCAGATGATCAGGGTGCGCTCGAACTGGCCGGTGTGGCCGGCGTTGATGCGGAAGTAGGTGCTCAGTTCCATCGGGCACCGCACGCCCTTGGGAATGAACACGAAGCTGCCGTCGGAGAACACCGCCGAATTCAACGCGGCGAAGTAGTTGTCGCCAACCGGCACCACGGTGCCCAGGTACTGTTTGACCAGTTCCGGGTGCTCCTTGATGGCTTCGGACATCGAGCAGAAGATCACGCCCTTCTCGGCCAGTTCCTTGCGGAAGGTGGTGCCCACCGAGACCGAATCGAACACCGCATCCACGGCCACGCCGGCCAGCTTGGCGCGCTCGTGCAGCGGCACGCCCAGCTTGTCGTAGGTGTCCAGCAGTTCCTTGGGCACGTCGTCCAGCGAGGCATACTTCGGGCCCTTCGGCGCCGAGTAGTAGCTGAGCGACTGCAGGTCGATCGGGGCGATCTGCAGCTTGGCCCAGTTCGGCATCGGCATGGTCAGGAAGTGGCGGTAGGCGTCCAGGCGCCACTGCGTCATCCATTCCGGCTCTTCCTTCTTGGCCGACAGGGCACGGATGGTGTCCTCGTCCAGGCCAGGCGGCAGCGAGTCCGATTCGATATCGGTGATGAAGCCGGCCGAATACTTGCGGCCAAGCTGCTCGTGGATCTCGCGGTTGGGGGTGTCGCCGGTGGCGACGGTGTCGAGGATATCGGTGGCCATGGGGGCTGCCTGTGGATCAGGAGACGACATCGGCCGCGATCACGCGGCGCGAAGCATCAACAAGGGGAAGAGGGGGCAGGATCTGCGCCAGGCTGACCGCGCGCAGTGCTTCGGACACCACGTCGTTGATCAGCCGCCAGCTGCTGCGCGCGCCGCATTGCATCTCGCGCCCGCACTGACTGTGCTCGTGGGCGCACTCGGTCAGCCCCAGCGGGCCCTCCATGGCTTCCACGATCTCGAACAGGGTGATCTGCTCGGCCGGGCGGGTCAGGCGGTAACCGCCGCGCACGCCGCGCAGGCCTTCGACCAGCCCGGCCTGGGCCAGCGGCTTGAGCAGCTTGCTGACGGTGGGCGGTTCAAGGCTGGCGAACTCGGCCAGTTCGGTCGCACTGAGCACTTCGCCCGGGCGGGCGGCGAGCACGGTCAGCACGACGGTGGCGTAATCGGTGAGTTTGGTGACGCGGAGCATGGGGAGGGTGGAATCGTAAAGCGGACTGAAATTGTACGCTTTTCTCCGCGGGCATCCAACCCACCCCGTTCAGGGGCGATCCGGCGAGGCGTTGCAGGGGCTGGGTGTCGCGTGGCTTTGGCAATCACAAAGATTAAGCGAGAATCGGGGCTTACCTTCCGCAACGGCCAGCCACATGCCCAAGAAGATCCAAGCCCGCAAGTCCTCCATCCACGGCAATGGCGTGTTCGCGCTGGCGCCGATCAAGCAGGGCGAGCGGGTCATCCAGTACAAGGGGTTGCTGCGCAGCCACGCCGATGTGGATGCCGATGATACCGGGGATGTCGAGAGCGGGCACACGTTCCTGTTCACCCTGAACGACGATTACGTCATCGATGCCAACTACAAAGGCAACGACGCGCGCTGGTTGAACCACAGCTGCGACCCGAACTGCGAAGCGGTGATCGAGGAAGCCGAGGGCGACAACCGCCGCGAGGACAAGGTGTTCATCGAGGCGATCAAGGACATCAAGCCGGGCGACGAGCTGACCTACAACTACGGCATCACCCTGGCCGAGCGCCACACCGCGCGCCTGAAGAAGATCTGGGAATGCCGCTGCGGGTCGAAGAAGTGCACCGGGACGATGCTGCAGCCCAAGCGCTGATCCGGCGGCGTGCGCGGGGTGCCGGTGGCCGCCGGCACTGCCCACGCGGCCTGCACATGCCGGTCACCGTTGCCCAATACGCGGCGCGGCAGACTGAAGGCTCCTTTCTACCGGAGCCTTTTCATGGCACACGCACTCAACGGCAAGCAGGTGGCGATCCTGGCCACCGACGGTTTTGAACAGTCCGAGTTGCAGGAACCCAAGCGCCTGCTGGAAGGCTGGGGCGCCACGGTCACGGTCATCGCGCCGGGCGATGCCAGCCAGATCCGCGGCTGGAGGGGCAAGGACTGGGGCGAATCGGTGGCGGTGGATCAGGCGCTGACGGCGGCGAAACCGGACGCGTACCACGCGCTGGTGCTGCCGGGTGGGGTGATCAACCCCGACAAACTGCGCATCGACACGCAGGCCGTGGACTTCATCAAGGCATTTGGCGCGTCGGGCAAGCCGGTCGCGGCGATCTGCCATGGCCCGTGGCTGCTGGTGGAATCGGGGTTGGCCAAAGGCCACGCGGTTACCTCGTGGCCGTCGCTGAAAACCGACCTGACCAACGCGGGCGCGCAGTGGCGCGATGCCGAGGTGGTGGTGGACGGCAACCTGATCACCAGCCGCAAGCCCGATGACATTCCCCCGTTCGCCGACGCGGTGGCCAAGGCATTGGCCGGTTGATCGGAGCGGGGACCGACGGGGCGCGTACCGACGTGATGCGTACCGACCAACGGTCGGTACGCCCTTGCATCACTTGCCCAACATACCCGCCGGGACCAGCTTGCCCAGGTCCTGGTTGAAGGTCACCACCAGCTTGCCGTTCTCCACCTGCGCCGACTGCACCTGCAGCGCGCCGAGCACGCTGGCCACGGTGGGGTCGATCTTGTAGATCGGCTCGCGGCGCGCATAGTCGGTCAGCCAGGCATTGAGCAGGCTGCGCGTGCGCGAATCCAGGCGCCCGCCGTTGTTGGCCGGGGTGAAGTCATCCACGGTCGGCTGGTCCAGGTGGAAGCCCTGGGTCTGGGCGTCGTAGCGCAGGCCACTGCTCAGTTTCACCTTGCCCAGCGCGGCCGGCGCACTGCCGGCCGTGGCCATGGCCACATCAAACCCCAGGTCCAGGCGGTTGCCCTGCGGCAGCGCCAGCTGCGGGTGGCTCATGGTCATGGCGATCAGGCCGCCGAGCGCATCCTGGGTGCGCGGGAAGCTGCCGTCCAGGTACTGCTGCACGTCGCTGGCGCCTACCGACAACTGGCGACCGGACACACTCGGCGCCGCCTGCGCACCAACCGCGGCGGCGATCAGCACGGTGCATGCGGCGAGGCGGGACAACAACGGGCGTGCGTTCATGGGGGCGGGCCGTGGCGAAGGAGGAGACGCCAACGATAGCGCTTCCGGCTGAATCCAGCTTGGACGCCGCCTCGACGTGGCGCTGTCGTTGCCGGGCGGTCAGTCCAGTACCGGTTGCAGCGACGCGCCGTGGATTTCCCAGCCGCTGCCGTCGGCCCGCGGCTGCAGGCGGTACCAGCCCTGGAACCGCAACGTGCGCTCGCCGGTGACCACGCGGATCCGCACCGGTACTTCGCGCAGGCGCGAGGGCTGTGCGTCGTCGCGGGCGATGGGCAGGTCGCTATCCATGCGCAGTGAGCGCACGTCGGCCTGGTCGGGGTGATCGGCGAGGCGGCGCAGCGCCGCGTCATCGGCGTGCGAGGCCGGCTGCCCGCCGCTCCAGAACGCGTCGGCGGTGGCACGGTCGCCCCGCATCAACGCATTGAAGTAGTCGCGCACCACGGTGCTCTCATCATCGGCGCCCGCGGCGACGGCACTCAGCGCCGCCAGCGGAGCCGCCGCCAGCGCGGTGGCGGTAGCCGGGGCGTGATCGGTGGCGGCGACGGGTGCATCGGCGGTCGGTGGCGCCGGGGGGGAGTGCTGTCATCCCCGTGGCGCTGGCAGGAACACCCACCCAGCAGGAGCAGCGGCAACAGGATCACGGCACGACGCATTGGACTCTCCCCGGGCAAGGGCAGAGTGTAGCGGCCTGTTGCGGTGATCAGGGTGCCTGCTGGATCGCCTCGAGCGCCTGCAGCACGTCGCCCAGCTGCGGCTGAAGCGCCGTCAGAGGGTGGCTCGGGTCCTGTGCGTGGCGGCGCGCCAAGTCGTGCAGCAGCTGGGTGGCGACGATGGCGGCGGCACGCTCGTCACCGCTCAGGCCGGTCTGGCGTCGCGCGATTTCCAGCAGGCGCATCCAGTCCTGCTGCGCGCGGTGTTCCAGTTCGATCGTGCAGCGTCCGCTGCACTGCAACCCGTCCTTCTCGATCGGGGTGACGGTAATGCGGTAGCGCTGGGAGGGGCTGGTCATGGCGGCAGGTGTTGGGGGGACGAACCCACCATAGGCGTGCCCGTGGCCGGCGGCGACGGGCGCCGCCGCACGCAGTGTTCCACCGTGTGCGTTCCACGCCGGTGCACGCGGCCGGAGATGGCCGTGGGCGCAGCGTTTGCGCGGCATGCGGGACGGTTTGCCCCAATTGGCAACGCTGTGTTTCGCTGCGTGCGAGGGGGGGCAAAGACCGCTTGTTTGTCTCCTCGCCGGGGAAGACAGACGGTTGGCGCTGTTGCCTGCATCGGGACAGAGCCGGGATAGGTGAGCCCCAAAGAGATTTGTTTGCGAATGCAGTGAACGCTCTGCGTTTCCGTGTCCCGCCCATCCCTCCGCATCTGCCCACACACGGTACCGTCCGCACTAGCCGCGCTGGTTCTGGCGCCATTCCAGCTGAGTGTTCCCAAACGAAAGACGCCAAAAAAGAACGGGACGGCCAAGGCCGTCCCGTTCGGTGCTGCAGGAAACGCGCTGTTTAGAGCGCAGCGTCCTTGAGCTTCTTGAGCGGACGCACCTTCAGCTTGGTGGAAGCCGGCTTGGCGGCAAACCACTGCTCTTCCTTGGTGAACGGATTGATCCCCTTGCGCTTCGGCTTGGCCGCAACGCTGACGGTGGTGATCTTCAGCAGGCCCGGCAGGGTGAAGCTGCCCGCGCCCTTCTTGTGCACCGAAGCGGCGACGGCGCCTTCCAGCGAGGCGAGCACGGCGCGCACGTCCTTGGCGACAACGCCGGACGTTTCAACGATGTGTGCAACCAGACCAGACTTGCTCAGTACGTCCTTGATCGGCTTGGGAGCGGCCGGCTTGGCGGCTGCCTTGGTAGCGACTTTCTTTACTGCCTTCTTCGGGGCAGCCTTCTTAGCGGTCTTTGCCATGGTTTCCTGTTCCGTGAACGGTTGGTTGTTTGGTCGCGCCGAACCCGGTCGGCAAGCGAAATGTAGGCCAACCAGGCGGCGCCGCCAATAGGCAATCGCATAAAAGTTCGCGATTTCCTGCCTGCCGGTTACTGCAGTGCATCAGCACATGCCCGAAAAACAGGGCCGACGGTCGGTCCTGTGGCGTCGGTCAGGATCGCCTGGCGGCCTGCCGCTACCGCCCAAACCCCTTGAAAACAGCGGTTTTCCTGTTGCCGTGTGGTGCGGCGACGGGGCCTGGGTCAGCGCCCGGCGTGGGCGCGGCCGCCGGACCGACGCCGTGCTAACGCCGCCTCGTCCATGCTGGACCTGCCATTCATCCGCAGGAGACACACCGATGGGTATTTCGCGTCATGCCACCGCGCACTGGGAAGGTGACCTCAAGACAGGCAAGGGACAATTGAGCACGCCGCAGAGCGGCCTGCTGGACAAGACCCGGTATGCCTTCAGCAGCCGCTTTGGCGATGAGAAGGGCACCAACCCCGAAGAACTGATCGCCGCCGCGCACGCCGGCTGCTTCACCATGGCGCTGTCGGCCAAGCTCACCGAGGCCGGGTTCGTGCCGACCTCGCTGGATACCGAAGCCAAGGTGGATCTTTCCATGGAAGGCGGCCCGCAGCTGTCGCAGATCACCTTGAAGGTGAAGGCCGTGGTGCCCAACATCGACGCCACCCAGTTCCGGGCGATCGCCGATGACGCCAAGCAGAACTGCCCGGTGTCCAAGGCGCTGAGCGCAGTGCCGATCAGCATGGAAGCCGAGCTGGCGTAACGCCCGACGGCTGCTTCAGGGGTGCCGGCCAATGGCCGGCACCCGCAGGGCCGCGGTACCCGTAGGGCAGGCCGCGGCTGGTTCTACCAGTCCAGGGTGCCGCGGATCACGGTCTGCACCTGGCCGCCCGACCACACATCCCCGTCGGCATCGATATACAGGCTGAGCCGCGCGTCGTGGCCCACTTCGCGACCCTGGCTCACCACGTAGCGGCGCCCTTCGCCGGGCAGCGCATTGCGGGTGTCCAACCACGCGGCGAGCACCGCGTTGGCGGCCCCGGAGGCGGCGTCCTCGAAGCGGCGACCATTGCCGACGAACGCCCGCACCGCCAGGTCCCACGACTCGCCGGTGCTGCGCGCATAGGCGAACACACCCATGCTGTCGGTGCTTTCGGCCAGTGCGGCAATTGCGTCCCAGTCGGGCCGCAGCGCACGCAGGGTGGCCTCATCGCGCAGTTCCACCACCCACCAACTGCGTCCACCGGCCATGCGCGCCGGCGGCAATGCGCCCAGCGCCCAGCCGGCCAGTGCGGCCTGCAGGCGCGGGTCGCCCGGCTGCGCCACCTCGGCCACGCTGGCGCGCGGGGTGCGGATGGCGATGGTGCGGGCCGCGCCCGTGCCCTCCACCTGCAAGGGCAGCGTGCCGGCAATGCCGTCCTGGAGCAGCACGCCGTCCACCGGCGCGGCCACCGCTTCCTCCAGCACCGCGTGCGCGGTGCCCACGCTGGGGTGGCCAGCGAAGGGGACTTCCTTCTGCGGGCTGAACATGCGCAGGCGGTAGCTGCTGCCGGGCGCCTCCGGTGCGAACACGAAGGTGGTCTCCGGCAGCCGGGTCCAGCGCGCGATGGCCTGCATCGCCGCCTCGTCCAGCCCTTCGGCGTCCAGCACCACCGCCAGGGGGTTGCCGGCGCCGGGGTAAGGGGAAAACACGTCCAACTGCAGGAAACGGCGGGAAGTCATGGCGTCAGGGTCTGCGAAACGGTCGGGCAGCTTACCAATCCGGGACGGCCCCGGGCCCGGTTTCGGGGCGCCCAAGGTGGCCGCGCAGGCCCTGCCGGGGCCGGGCTTGGCATAGAATCGGGAGTTCGGCCGGTGTGCCGGGCGAATCCCCCCTCACTACGAAACCCTCTTTACTTCCATGTCAGCTTCCCCCTTGTCGATCGTTGGATCGTACTGAAGTTCGGCGGCACCTCCGTGTCGCGTCGTCACCGCTGGGACACGATCGGGAAGCTGGCGAAAAAACGTGCGGAGGAGACCGGCGCGCGCGTGCTGGTGGTGGTGTCGGCGCTGTCCGGGGTCACCAACGAACTGACCGCCATTGCCGACGGCGCCGCCGACAGCCGTGCCCGCGTGGACGCGCTGGTGGCCCGCCACCGCGAGTTCCTGGGCGAGCTGGGGCTGGACGCCACCGCGCTGGATGAACGCCTGGCCGGGTTGTCCGGACTGCTCGATGACCCGCGCGCGGCCAGCCGCCCGCTGGACTGGCAGGCCGATGTGCTGGGCCAGGGCGAGCTGCTGTCCTCCACCGTGGGCGCGGCGTACCTGCATGCCAGCGGCCTGGACTTCGGCTGGATGGACGCGCGGCAGTGGCTGGATGCGCTGCCGCCGCAGCCCAACCAGAGCGACTGGTCGCAGCGGTTGTCGGTGAACTGCCAGTGGCGTGCCGATGCCGACTGGGCCGCGCGTTTCCGCGCCCAGCCCACGCGCATGCTGATCACCCAGGGCTTCATCTCGCGCCACGCCGATGGCGGCACCGCCATCCTCGGCCGCGGCGGCTCGGACACCTCGGCGGCGTACTTCGGTGCGCTGCTGGGCGCCAGCCGCGTGGAAATCTGGACCGACGTGCCGGGCATGTTCAGCGCCAATCCGCGCGACGTGCCCGATGCGCGCCTGCTGACCCGGCTGGACTATTACGAAGCACAGGAAATCGCCACCACCGGCGCCAAGGTGCTGCACCCGCGCTCGATCAAGCCGTGCCGTGACGCCGGCGTACCGATGGCCATCCTGGACACCGAGCGCCCGGAACTGCCGGGCACCAGCATCGACGGCAATGCCGCGCTGGTGCCGGGGGTGAAGGCGATCAGCCGCCGCAACGGCATCGTGCTGGTGTCCATGGAAGGCATCGGCATGTGGCAGCAGGTGGGCTTCCTCGCCGACGTGTTCGGGCTGTTCAAGAAGCACGGGCTGTCGGTGGACCTGATCGGTTCGGCCGAAACAAACGTCACCGTGTCGCTTGACCCGTCCGAGAACCTGGTCAACACCGACGTGCTGGCCGCGCTGTCGGCCGATCTGTCGCAGATCTGCAAGGTGAAGATCATCGTGCCGTGCGCGGCGATCACCCTGGTCGGGCGCGGCATGCGGTCGCTGCTGCACAAGCTGTCGGACGTGTGGGCCACGTTCGGGCGCGAGCGCGTGCACATGATTTCGCAGTCGTCCAACGACCTCAACCTGACCTTCGTCATCGATGAAGCCGACGCCGACGGCCTGCTGCCGATCCTGCACGCCGAGCTGATCGACAGCGGCGCGATGCCGGTGGAAGAAGGCGAAGTGTTCGGCCCGCGCTGGCGCGAGATCGCCGGCACCGTGCGCCCGCGCGAAACCGCCTGGTGGCGGGGCCAGCGCGCGCACCTGCTGACGCTCGCCCAGGCCGGTACGCCGCGCTACGTGTACAACCTGCCCACGGTGCGCGCCCGTGCGCGCGCGCTGACCGCGATCAAGGCCATCGACCAGCGTTACTACGCGATCAAGGCCAACTCGCACCCGGCCATCCTGGAAGTGCTGGAGCAGGAGGGCTTCGGCCTGGAGTGCGTGTCGCACGGCGAGCTCAAGCACGTGTTCAACACGCTGCCCACGCTGTCGCCCAAGCGCGTGCTGTTCACCCCCAGCTTCGCCCCGCGCAGCGAGTACGACGCGGCGTTCGCGCTGGGCGTCACCGTGACCGTGGACAACGTGGAGGCGCTGCAGCGTTGGCCGGACCTGTTCCGCAACCGCGAACTGTGGCTGCGCGTGGACCTGGGCCGTGGCGAAGGCCACCACGCCAAGGTCCGCACCGGCGGCAAGGACTCCAAGTTCGGCCTGCCGATCGCCCGCGTGGACGAGTTCGTGCGCCTGGCCACCGAGCTGGGCACCCGCGTGGTGGGCCTGCATGCGCACCTGGGCAGTGGCGTGGAAACCGCGCAGCACTGGCGCCTGATGTGCGATGAGCTGGCCGGTTTCGCGCGGCGCATCGGCAGCGTGGAAACCATCGACATTGGCGGTGGCCTGCCCATTCCCTACAGCGCCGACGACGAACCATTCGACCTGGACGCCTGGGCCGTCGGCCTGGCCGAGGTCAAGGCGGTGCACCCGGCGTTCCGGCTGGCGATCGAACCGGGCCGCTACCTGGTGGCCGAATCGGGCGTGCTGCTGGCCACGGCCACCCAGGTGATCGAAAAGGACGGCGTGCGCCGCGTGGGCCTGGATGCGGGCATGAACACGCTGATGCGCCCGGCCCTGTATGACGCCTGGCACGACATCGAGAACCTGAGCCGGCTCGGCGGCTACGCCGAGGCTGCGTTCGACGTGGTCGGCCCGATCTGCGAGTCCAGCGATGTGTTCGGCAAGCGCCGCAAGCTGCCGGTCTCGACCGCGCCGGACGATGTGATGCTGATCGCCGATGCCGGTGCCTACGGTTACGTCATGGCCAACACCTACAACCAGCGCGAGCTGCCGCGCGAGGACGTCATCGATGACGGTCCTTGACCGCCGCCTGCCGCCCACCCTTGAAGACGCGCCGTGCACACGCACGGCCGCCCTCTGAACCGGATACACCATGACTGCTTTCGATAAACACCAGGTTGCCGTTTTCCGCTTCGTCCGCTGCGAGTTCGCCGCGGATACCGGCGTGGCGCAGCTGGTCTATGCCTTCGACGACGGCCCCGAGCTGACCGAGACGGTCACCATTCCCGGCGCACCGTTCGCGCTGGACGGCGCGCGTGCCGAGGCGGTGCAGCGCGCCCTGCGCCTGCTGCACCTGATTGCCGGCGTGAGCTACTACAAGGCCGGCGTGCCCGAACAGGTCCGCATCGACAGCTACAGCATCGACGCGGCCACCGCGGCGCTGGTGGAGGAGATCTACCTCAACGGCCTGGGCGAGTTCGCCTACCGCAACGGCCTGAACCTGCGCGGTCGCTTCCGCCTGCCGGTGGACGGCGAGGCGTTCAGCGCCCCGGCGGTGGGCCTGCGCGAACACGCGCTGGTGGCCATTGGCGGCGGCAAGGATTCGCTGGTCAGCATCGAGGCCCTGCGCGGGCTGGGCATTGCCGAAACGGTCACCTGGATCGGCGGTTCGCAGCTGATCCGCGCCTGCGCCGAGCGTACCGGCCTGCCCACCTTGAACATCGGTCGCGCGCTGGCCCCGGAACTGTTCGACCTGAACCGCCAGGGCGCGTGGAACGGGCACATCCCGGTGACCGCGGTGAACTCGGCGATCATGGTGCTGGCGGCGCTGCTGCAGGGCGTGGACCAGGTGGTGTTCTCCAACGAGCGCTCGGCCAGCTATGGCAGCCAGATTCCCGGCACCGGCGAGGTGAACCACCAGTGGTCCAAGGGCTGGGCGTTCGAGCAGGCGTTCGGGGAATACCTTGAGCAGCACGTGGCCGCCGACCTGCACTATTACTCGCTGCTGCGCCCGCTGTCGGAGCTGGCGGTGGCGCGGCAGTTCGCCAAGAGCGACTTCTACGACGCGCACTTCTCCAGCTGCAACCGCAACTTCCACATCCTGGGCGAGCGCCCGGTGAACCGCTGGTGCGGGGTCTGCCCGAAGTGCCACTTCGTGTTCCTGGCGCTGGCCCCGTTCATGCCCAAGACCCGCCTGGTGGCGATCTTCGGCCGCAACCTGCTGGACGATGCGGAACAGGCCGGCGGCTTCGATGCGCTGCTGGAATTCCAGGACCACAAACCGTTCGAATGCGTGGGCGAAGGCCGCGAATCGCGCGCGGCCATGGCCACCCTGGCGGCACGCCCGGAGTGGGCCGAAGATGCGCTGGTGAAGCGCTTCGTCAGTGAGATCCAGCCGCAGCTGGACAGCGCCGAGCTGGGCATCGCGCCCTTGCTGGTGCTGGAAGGCGAGCACCGCATTCCGGCGCGGATCTGGGAGCGCCTGCGTGCGAATTTCGCAGCTTGAGGGCAAGCGCGTTGCGTTGTGGGGCTGGGGACGGGAAGGGCGCGCTGCCTTCGGCGTGCTGCGTCAGCGGCTGCCATCGCTGACGCTGACCCTGTTCTGCCCCGACGCCGAGGCCGCTGCCGCACGCGCGGAAACCGCCGGTGCGTTGACCGTGCGTTCGGACGTGACCGGCGAGGCCTTGGCCGCGTTCGAGGTGGTGATCAAATCGCCGGGCATCAGCCCGTATGGCGAGGCGGCACTGCACGCGACGGCGGCGGGCACACAGTTCATCGGCGGCACCTCGCTGTGGTTTGCCGAACACGCCGCGGCTGATGGCACCGTGCATGACACTGTGTGCGTGACCGGCACCAAGGGCAAAAGCACCACCACCTCGCTGCTGGCGCACCTGCTGCGCGCGTCCGGCGCACGCACCGCGCTGGTGGGCAATATCGGCCTGCCGCTGCTGGAAGTGCTGGACCCGCAGCCGGCGCCGCAGTACTGGGCGGTGGAGTTGTCCAGCTACCAGACCGGCGAGGTCGCGCGCAGTGGCGCGCACCCGCAGGTGGCGATCGTGCTGAACCTGTTCCCCGAACACCTGGACTGGCACGGCAGCGAAGCGCGCTACATCGCCGACAAGCTGCGCCTGGTCACCGAGGCGCAGCCGCGCATCGCCGTGCTCAATGCCGCCGACCCGCACCTGGCCGCGTTGTCGCTGCCGCACAGCCAGGTGGTGTGGTTCAACCAGCCGCAGGGCTGGCACATGCGGGGCGAGGTGGTGTATCGCGGCGAACACGCGGTGTTCGATACCGCCAACACGCCACTGCCCGGGCGGCACAACCGCGGCAACCTGTGCGCGGTGCTGGCCGCGCTGGAGGCGCTGGGGCTGGATGCCGCGGCATTGGCACCGGCCGTGCAGGACTTCCGCCCGCTGCCCAACCGCCTGCAGACCCTGGGCACGCGCGATGGCCTGACCTTCGTCAACGATTCGATCAGCACCACCCCGCACGCCAGCCTGGCGGCGCTGGACTGTTTCGCCGGGCAGCGCATCGCGCTGCTGGTGGGCGGCCATGACCGCGGGCTGGACTGGCACGACTTCGTGCAGCACATGGCCCACGACGTGCCGCCGGTGGAGATCATCACCCTGGGCGCCAACGGCCCGCGCATCCATGCGCTGCTGCAACCGCTGGCCGACGCCGGCCGCTTCGGGCTGCATGCCGCCGCCGACCTGCCTGAAGCACTGCAGTTGGCCCGCACCGCACTGGGCGATCAGGGCGGGGTGGTCCTGATGTCGCCGGGCGCGCCCAGCTACGGCGTCTACCGCGACTACGTCGCCCGCGGCCGCCATTTCGCCGAACTGGCCGGGTTCGACCCGGACGCCATCACCGCCATCGCCGGCATCGGCATCGCGTAGCGCCGACCGTTGGTCGGCTTCCGAACCGGACGGTGGATCGGCCTTCGTCACCGTTGGTAGAGCCGACCGTTGGTCGGCTGCCGCACCGGACGATGGGTCGGCTCTCATCGCCATTCGTAGAGCCGACCGTTGGTCGGCTGCGTCCCCCAAGGCAAACGACCCCGCGCCCCACGCGTGCACCCGATCCCACCGGGCTTCAACCCATCACCCGTCCTGCTCAGCCATGAACAGGTACTCGCCCTCGATCAACTGCTCCAGGTACGCATCGAAACCCGGCGCGATCACCGCATAGCTGTCCGGATCATGCAGGTAGCGCACCACTTGGCCCACGGTGCCGCCAGGCGCGGGATCGAAATCCAGGTACAGCACCGAGGTGCCCCCGTTGTTGCAGCAGTGCGAAAAGCACAGGCGCTGGCCCATCGGCAGGTCGGCATCGATGCCGGCGCCGAGGATGTCGGGGTCTTCCTCCAGCCATTCCTCGTAGATCGAGCGGATGCTCTCGCCCCAGCTGTCCCACTGGGCGGTGTCTTCGAAGATCTGTTCGACCGACCGCAGGTAGTACGGATAGTGGCCGACGTCCGAGCCAAGCATCAGCACGCAGACTTCGCCGGCGGGGTAGGCACGGTAATGCGTGCCATCGATCCGGCCCAGCAGTTCCACCAGGCTGTCGGGCACCTGCGGCCAACGGGCACGCAGGCGCTGCAGGTCGGCTGCGCTGGCACCTTCGGTCCAGGCCCACATGGCGACGTCGTCGTCGGGCAGGCGGGGCACCAGGCCGGTGAGGAAGCGGTCGACAAGCGTCATGGAACAGCGTCCGTGCAGAAGCGGCCGACAAGGGTGACAGATTTTCGTAGAGCGGGGCTCTGCCCCGCTGCTTTGGATTCCGCGTGGTACGGAAGGGCAGCGGGGCAGAGCCCCGCTCTACGGGATGTGCACAGCGGGGCAGAGCCCCGCTCTACACGGGGTGTTCGCCTGGCCGTCCTACACTCGGGGTTCTTATCCGGAGGAGCAGGCGCATGGTCAGGCAATGGCGGTGGGGGGCGGCGGTGCTGTTGGGGATGGTGGCGCTGCCGGCGATGGCGGCAATGAAGACCCAGCCGGTGGAGTGGCAGCTGGACGGCACCACCTTCAGTGGCGTGCTGGTCTACGACGACGGTGACAGCGAAAAGCGCCCCGGGCTGGTGATGGTGCCGAACTGGAAGGGGGTCAACGACTCGGCGATCGCCAAGGCCAAGCAGTTGGCCGGCGACGACTACGTGGTGCTGGTGGCCGATGTGTACGGCAAGGGCGTGCGCCCGAAGACCGACGCCGAGGCGGGGCCGGTGGCGACCAAGCTGCGCAACGAGCGCCCCGTGCTGCGGGCGCGCGCGCTGAAGGCCATCGACGTGCTCAAGGCCCAGGCCGGCAAGGCGCCGCTGGATGCATCGCGGATCGGCGCGGTCGGCTTCTGCTTCGGCGGCACCACCGTGCTGGAAATGGCCCGGGCTGGCGCACCGCTGGCCGGCGTGGTCAGCCTGCACGGCGGGCTGGGCTCACCGTTGCCGGCCAAGGCCGGTGGCCCCCATCCGTCGGTGCTGGTGCTCAATGGCGCTGACGACAAGGGCGTGAGCAAGGACGACATCGCCAGCTTCGAGCAGGAAATGAACGCGGCCAAGGTCGACTGGGAGTTCACCAACTACAGCGGCGCGGTGCATTGCTTCGCCGAAGCCGACGCCAACAGCCCGCCGGGCTGCCTGTACAACGAACGCGCCGCCAAACGCGCCTGGAAGGCGCTCGACGAATTCTTCGACGAGCGTTTCGAGACGCGCCGCCGGTAGAGCCGACCGTTGGTCGGCAAAGGCAAGCGGTAGAGCCGACCGTTGGTCGGCTGCACCGCGCAGCGCGCGGTGCATGTATCGGGTATCGCGGCGCTGGGAGGGAGGGCAGCCGACCAACGGTCGGCTCTACCTGGGAGGGACCAGATTGCCTCGGGTGCCGATACGAACAACCCGGTAGAGCCGACCGTTGGTCGGCTGCACCGCGCGGAGCGTGGTGCATGTGTCAGGTATCGCGGCGTTGGGAGGGAGAGCAGCCGACCAACGGTCGGCTCTACCTGGGTGGGCCCAGATTGCCTCGGGTGCCGATACGAACAATCCGGTAGAGCCGACCGTTGGTCGGCTGCACCGCGCATGGCGCGGTGCATGTATCGGGTATCGCGGCGTTGGGAGGAAGGCAGCCGACCAACGGTCGGCTCTACCGGTGAGGGCCGGTGCCGGCGGTCAGCCAGCACACCCCGTCAATGCGAACGCTGCACCGCGTAACGGGCCAGCCCGCGCAGGGCGGCAACGGCGTCGTTGTCGGCCAGGCCGTCAAGCGCGCGTTCGGCGGCATCGGCGTATTCCACGGCGCGGGCGCGGCTGTATTCCAGGCCGCCAGTGGCGTGGATGGCGGCCAGCACTTCCGGCATGGCGTCGGCGTCGCCGGTCTGCACGATCGCGCGCAGGCGCTCGCGGGTGGTCGCGTCGGTATGCGCCATGGCGTGGATCAGCGGCAGCGTCGCCTTGCCCTCGGCCAGGTCGTCGCCGAGGTTCTTGCCCAGCTCGTCGGCGTTGGCCGAGTAGTCCAGCACGTCATCGGCAATCTGGAAGGCATACCCCAGCGCCATGCCGTAGTCGTACAGCGCCTGCTGGGTGGCCTCATCGACCCCGCTGGCCAGCGCGCCCAGGCGGGTGCCGGCCGCGAACAGCACGGCGGTCTTGCGCTCGATCACCCGCAGGTAGGCCGCTTCGTCGGTATCGGGGTTATGCACGTGCAGCAGCTGCAGCACCTCGCCTTCGGCGATGCGGTTGGTGGTGTCGGCCAGGATCCGCATGACCGGCATGCGGTCCAGTTCGACCATCAGCTGGAAGCTGCGCGAGTACAGGAAGTCGCCCACCAGCACGCTCGGCGCGTTGCCCCACAGGGCATTGGCGGTACTGCGGCCGCGGCGCAGGTTGGATTCGTCCACCACGTCGTCGTGCAGCAGGGTCGAGGTGTGGATGAACTCGATGATCGCCGCCAGCTGGTGGTGTTCCGGGCCGGCCTGGCCCACCGCGTGGCCGGCCAGCATGACCAGCATCGGCCGCAGGCGCTTGCCGCCGGCGGAGATGATGTGGTCGGCGATCTGGTTGATCAGCACGACATCCGAGGACAGTCGGCGGCGAATCAGCGCATCGACGGCGGCCATGTCGGTCGCGGCGAGCGTCTGGATCTGGGGCAGGCCCAGCGCGGGGCGGGTGTCTTCGGTGATGGTCATGCGGTCTGACTTTCAGGCTTGACCTTAATTATAGGCGGTGCCGTCGTGTTTCGCCCGCGAAGGCCGGCCGCGGCCCGCTGCCCGGCGCGCGGGCGGTCATCCGGCCCGCCGGAGGGGCCGGCGGCACCTGACCATGACCCCGGCGCCCGGTGGTCCCACAGGTCGGCCCGGAGGGCGCCATCGGCGCGTATGACGTGAATACGTATGCATGCAGCGCCATCGCTGAAGGTGCAGGGCTAAGCTTGTCGGGTTCGTTTTGGCACCCCGTTCGGCGGGTGCATGGAAGCCCGGAGGGGGGCCCTCGATGTCGCAGACTCCATGGTGGCGCGGTGCCGTCATCTACCAGATCTACCCGCGCAGTTTCCTCGACGCCAACGGCGACGGGGTCGGTGACCTGCCCGGCATCATCGACCGGCTGGAGTACGTGGCCGCGCTGGGCGTGGACGCCATCTGGGTGTCGCCGTTCTTCACCTCGCCGATGGCCGATTTCGGCTACGACATCGCCGACCATCGCGACGTGGACCCGCTGTTTGGCACGCTGGCCGATTTCGACCGGCTGCTGGCCAAGGCGCATGCGCTGGGCCTGAAGGTGATGATCGACCAGGTGTTCAGCCACACTTCGATCGACCACGCCTGGTTCCGCGAGAGCCGCCAGGACCGCACCAATCCGAAGGCGGACTGGTACGTGTGGGCCGACCCGCGCGAGGACGGCACGCCGCCCAACAACTGGATGTCAATCTTCGGCGGGGTGGCCTGGCAATGGGAACCGCGCCGGGAACAGTACTTCCTGCACAACTTCCTGGCCGACCAGCCGGACCTGGATTTCCATAACCCGGCGGTGCAGCAGGCCACGCTGGACTACGTGCGCTTCTGGCTGGACCGGGGCGTGGACGGGTTCCGCCTGGACTCGATCAACTTCTGCTTCCACGACGCGCAGCTGCGTGACAACCCGGCCAAGCCGCTGGAAAAGCGCGTGGGCCGTGGCTTCAGCGCGGACAATCCGTACGCCTACCAGTACCACTACTACAACAACACCCAGCCGGAGAACATCGGCTTCATCGAGCGCCTGCGCGGGCTGCTGGACGAGTACCCGGGCACCGTGAGCCTGGGCGAGATCTCCGCCGAGGACTCGCTGGCCACCACCGCCGAGTACACCGCGCCGGGCCGCCTGCACATGGGCTACAGCTTCGAGCTGCTGGTGAAGGATTTCAGCGCCGGCTACATCCGCGACACCGTGTCGCGGCTGGAAGCGACGATGACCGAAGGCTGGCCGTGCTGGGCGATCTCCAACCACGACGTGGAGCGTGCGGTGACCCGCTGGGGCGGCCATCCGGCCCAGCCGCGGCTGGCGCGGATGCTGGTGGCGCTGCTGTGTTCGCTGCGTGGCTCGATCTGCCTGTACCAGGGCGAGGAGCTGGGCCTGGGCGAGGCGGACGTGCCGTTCGAGGCGCTGCAGGATCCCTACGGCATCACCTTCTGGCCGAACTTCAAGGGCCGCGACGGCTGCCGCACGCCGATGCCGTGGATCGATGCGCCGTTGGCAGGGTTCACCAGCGGTGAGCCGTGGCTGCCGATTCCGGCCGAGCACCGCGCCGCAGCGGTGGCGGTGCAGGAACACGACCCGCACTCGGTGTTGAACGCGTTCCGCCAGTTCCTGGCATGGCGCAGGACGATGCCGACGCTGCTGGTGGGCGACATCGTCTTCCTGCAAACGGCCGAGCCGGTGCTGATGTTCGAGCGCCGCCATGCGGGGGAGACGCTGCTGCTGGCCTTCAATCTGGCGGCCGACACCGCGCACGTGGCGCTGCCCGCCGGCAGCTGGCAGCCGATGCACGTACCGGGCCCGGACGTGGGCCAGGCCGACAACGGCACGCTGGTACTGCCGGCGCAGTCGATGTACTGCGCGCGCCTGGGCTGATTCGATTTCCGGTGGTATTGAGAGGGCGGGGCTTGATGGCCTCGCCCTTTTTTTTGTCTTCTCCCCGGTCCAGGGGCAATGTGGATCTGGTGGTGTCTTCGCTCGGGCGTGCCGCGATCCGAAGGGCTCCGTAGCCGCCGGCAGGCCCCTGGCGCAAATGTCCCCCGGCCGCGTGGCGGCCTCCTCCTTTATTTTGCCCAGGGGCCTACCGGCGGCCACGGAGCTCGGCGTGCGGTGCGCAGCAGGAAGCGCGGCTTTTCTGGCTCTGGTCGGTGGGTCGGGCGTTGGGCCCCGATGCCCTTGGAGGCGAAATAAAGGGGGAGGGGGCGGCCGCAGGCCGACGCCGGAGGCCGACGCCGGAGGACATTCGCCGGAAAGGGTATCGGGGCCCAGCGCCCGACCCGCCGACCGCCGCCGCCGTTCATGGCACAACAAAAAACCCCGCTGCCGAAGCAGCGGGGTTTTTTGTTGGTGCAGCTACCGTTGGATCAGAACTTGTAGTTCACGCCCAGCATGTAGGTGCGGCCCCACTCGATGTATTCCAGCGGGCGGTCCTTGGTGCCGGCATAGGTGCGGTACGGCTCGTTGGTCAGGTTGCTTCCCTGCAGCAGCAGCGTCAGCCCGTGCAGGCTGCTGTCGTCGGCGAAGGTGTAGCTGATCTGCGCGTCGGTCACGTTCTCGCCCACCACGTAGCGCAGCGTGCGGTTGCCGTTGAAGTTGCCGATCTCGCCAATGAAGTCCGACCGACGACGCTGGCTTACGCGGGCCTCGAACCCACTCCGCTCGTAGTACGCAGTGAAGTTGTACACGCGCTTGGACAGCCCCGGCAGACTGATCGGATCGCTGCCCACGCTGGACGCGCTTTCCGGGTCCAGGATCTCGATGTTGCTGTCATTGAACGTCGCACTGGCCTGCACGCCGAACCCGCGCAGGCTGTCGGTGAACATGTCCAGCGGGAACGACGCCGTCAGCTCCAGGCCCTTCAGCTTGCCACCCTTGCCGTTTTCCGGCGAAGAGAAGGTGCCGGTGGTCAGCAGCGGGGCGGTCATGCCTGGCGGAATCACGTAGCTGGCCAGCAGGTCGCTGAAATCGTAGTCATCGCGCGACTGCGTGTAGACATACGACTTCAGGTCCTTGTAGAAGATCGCCGCCGCGACATAGGCCTTCTCGCCGAAGTACTTTTCATACGACAGATCCAACGCATTGGCGCGCCACGGATCCAGCAGCGGATTGCCGCCGCTGCCGCCCGGCTTGCCGGTGGCCGTATCCACGCCGAACTCCAGGCCGGCGCGCATCTGGTCCACGCGCGGACGTGCCACCTGCTTGGCCGCGGCGAAGCGCAGCGTCTGCTGGTGCGGGAACATGAACACCAGGTTCAAGCTTGGCAGCCAGTCGGTGTAGGTCTTGCCCGCATCGATCGGCAGCACTTCCTGCCCGGCCGGGCGCGACCGGTCGAAATAGTTGGACTGCGAACTCTGGTCGGTGCGCACCATCTGCACGCCTATGTTGCCGCGCACGCCCACCGCGCCGATGTCGGTATTGATGTTGGCGCGCACCCACGCCGTGCTGGTCTTCTCCTGCACCGTCCACGCCTTGGGAATCAGGTAGTCCAGGTTGGTGACCGGGTTGAACACCATGTAGCGGTCCACCGCGCCCGGCACGTTCCAGGCCGGAATGCTGCCCAGCCCGGCAAAGCCCAGGTTGACCGGACGGTACTGCAGGTCGCCGGCGATGTTGGCATCGCCCTGGTCGCCAAGCAGGATGTTGCCTTCGGCCTGGGTCTTGTCCTTGCGGCGGTCGGCGTAGTTGACGCCCACGTCCACGTCGGCAAACCACTTCATCGCCTCGGGCAGCGCGAAGGTGGCCTGCAGGCGCGCGGCCTTCAGGCGGTCTTCCACCTGCGGCACCTTGCCGTAGCCGGAGCCGTAGATGGTGTTGGTCAGGAACAGCGCATCGGGGTTGGAATAGTCCAGGCCCGGGCGGATCTGCGAGAACCCGTTCGGGTTCACCACCACGCCCACCGTATCCAGCTGCGGCATCGGCGTGAGCTGCAGGTTGTTTTCCAGGTTCAGTTCGTCGCGGGTGGCCTTGGAGTAGTTGACGTCCGCCACCACCTTGACCGATTCGAAGTTGAACTCGTTGTTCCAGCCAAACGCATCGATCTTGTCCTTGCGCTTGTTGTACATGCCGCGCACCAGCGGATACACGCCGCTGGCCACGCCACCGGTGAAGGTGCCATCGGCATTGACCTGCGGGTTGCTGATCAGCAGGCCCGGGGTGTAGTTGCCGTTGTAGTTGCTGAGATTGAGCTCGAACTGGTTGGCGGTGTCGATCTGCTCGGCTTCGGTGTGGAACGCATCCAGGGTGCTGGTCCACACGTTGGACGGGCGGAACTGCACGGTGGCCATCACGCCGTCGCGCTTGGTGTTGCCGGTGCGGCGCAGGGCCTTGATGCCGTCGGAGAACACCGTGCCCGGGGCCAGCCCGGGGCGGTTGCCGTTGTCGGTGTTTTCAGTGGTCCACGGCTCGTACAGGCCCACCTGGTTTTCCTGGATCGGCATGTCGCTGTGCGCGTAGCCGATCGCAACACCCCAGGTGTTGTCCATGAACTGGTCGATGTAGCTGGCGCTGAAGCGGTTGCCGTAGGGGTCCACATTGGCCGCCTTGCCCAGCGAGCTCTTCTGGTAGCGGCCGCTGACGGCGATGACGCGCTCGGCGAAGCTGAGCGGGCGCGCGGTCTGCATGTCGATGGTGCCCGACAGGCCCTGGCCGACCAGCGCCGCATCGGGCGTCTTGTAGACCACCACGCCGTTGACCAGTTCCGAGGGGTACTGGTCGAATTCGACGCTGCGGTTGTCGCCGGTGCTGACCACTTCACGCCCGTTGAGCAGGGTGGTGGCGAAGTCCGGCGACAGGCCGCGCACGCTGATCACCTGGGCACGGCCGGCCACGCGCTGGGCAGCCAGGCCGGGCAGGCGCGAGATGGATTCGCCGATGCTCACATCGGGCAGCTTGCCGATGTCTTCGGCCGAGATCGCCTCGACCACCGAGGTGGCGTCCTGCTTGATCGCAATGGCGTTCTCGATACCGCGGCGGATACCGGTGACCTGCACGGTATCCAGGTTGGTGGCCGCGGTCCCGCTCGACGGGGTGGCGGTAGTGGGTTCGGCGGTCTGCGCCGACGCCATCAACGGCGTCAGGGCGACGGCCAGCGCGATACTCAGCGCGCTGCGCTTGCGGTTCAACATTTTCCCCTCCCAGGCAATGTTGCCAATCGATTTTTTGGTTGCCCGGAGAACCGGGAGCGTCACGGCACGGTGGCCGTTGACTGCGTGGCTATGGTAGGCAGCGGGTCGGCTGCGGGAACCACCCTGCATACGTATTCAATGGCATTTGCAGCGTTGGAATCGGTTACAGGTGCGTCATCACAGCCGCACCGACACACACGCGCCCGGTAGGTGCCGACCGTTGGTCGGCACGCCGTATCCACGCACGGATGGGCCGGCGCCGCGTGCGTCGCCCGACCATCGGTCGGGCGCTACCCGGGGCTGGCGTAGCCACCTACAACGGGGTGAAACGGATCGCCTGGCCGCCGCCGGGGGCCAGCGTCAGCACCAGTGCGTCGGCGCTGGTGACCTCGCGGGTTTCGCGCACGAAGGCGAACGGGTTGCTGCGGAAGTCCGCGCCGTCGCCGTCCCGGTAGATCTCGGCGCGGTAGCGCACGCCCGGGTCCAGGAAGCCCAGCGGTACCGGCAGCACGCGGCCGTGTTCGTCGGTGATGCTGCCCAGGAACCAGTCGCGGCTGTTGCGGTCCTTGCGCACGAGGGTCACGTAGTCGCCCACCTCGCCATTGAGCACGCGGCTGTCCTCCCAATCCACCGCCACGTCCTCGATGAAGCGGAACGCTTGGCGGTGCTGCAGGTAGTGTTCGGGCAGGTCGGCGGCCATCTGGATCGGGCTGTAGATCGCCACGTACAACGCCAGCTGCCGCGCCAGCGTGCTGGGAATGGCCTGCCCGCCGCGGCCCTTCAGGCTCAGGATGCCGGGCGTGTAATCCATCGGCCCGGACAGCATGCGCGTGAACACCAGGTTGACCTCGTGCTCGGGCGGGTTCGGCGGCTGGCCCCAGGCGTTGTATTCCATGCCGCGCGCGCCTTCGCGCGAGATCCAGTTCGGGTAGGTGCGGCGCAGCCCGGTGTCCTTGATCGGCTCGTGCGGGTTCACCGCGATGTGGCGTTTGGCCGCTTCCTGCACCACCTTCAGATGGTGGCGGGCCATGAACTGGCCGTCGTGCCACTCGCGCCACAGCGGACCGCCGGCCGGGTTGCGCCGGTCCACCTGGCCGTCGTCGCACACATAGCCACTCTTGAACGCATCCACGCCCAGCCGCGCGTACAGGTCCAGCGCGGCGCCCAGCTGGTCTTCGTAGTGCTCGATGGCGCAGCCGGTTTCATGGTGGCCGATGAGGTGCACGCCCTTCTTCGCGCCGTAGGCCGACAGCGCCTCGATATCGAAGTCGGCGGTGGGCCGGGTGAAATCGAAGTCGTAGCCGTTACCTACCCAGTTGCCGTCCCAGCCCGGGTTCCAGCCTTCCACCAGCACACCGCGGAAGCCATGTGCGGCGGCGAAGTCGATCACTTTCTTCGTCTTGGCGGTGGTGGCCGCATGCCTGGGCCCGGTGGCCCAGCTTTCGTGGTCCAGGTGCATCGACCACCACACGCCCAGGTACTTGGACGGCTTCACCCAGCTCACATCGCCCAGCGCGTTGGGTTCGTTGAGGTTGAGGATCAGGTCCGATTCCACCAGTCCACCGGCGCGGTCGCTGATCTGCAGGGTGCGCCACGGGGTATCGAAGGGCACGCTGCGGCGTACCTTCCAGCCTTCGGCCGACGGCGACAGTTGCGCGCGCAGGCGCTGGCCGTCGGTGCGGCGCAGCCACATGCCTGCGTAGTCGACCAGGGCGGCTTCATGGATGGCGATGTGCAGGCCGTCTTTGCTGCGCAGGGTGATCGGGGTATGCACCAACGGCACCTGGTCCAGCGGCGTGCGCTGGTACAGGTACTCGTAGTGGATCGGCTCGCCGGCCGGGATCCACCAGGCGGTGGCGGCCGGGGCAATCGCAAATTCGGTCAGTTCGTCGTCGATGATCGCCTCGCGCAGGCCCGGCTGCTCGGGGAAGCGGTAGCGGAAGCCCACGCCGTCATCGAAGGCGCGGAACACCACCTCGAAGCGGCGCTTTGCCCCACTGCGCTCGCCCAGCTGCACCACCACTTCGTTGTAGTGGTTGCGCACCCGGCGGCGCTCGCCCCAGGGTTGTTCCCAGGTCTCGTCGAACGCACGCGTGTGCTGGCCGAGCACCTCCAGATCGCGGTCGAGCCGGCCATCGCGCAGCTGGAAGCCCAACCGCGACGGCGCCACCACCGTGTCACCCAAGCGTTCCACCTGGTAGCTGGGCGTGCCGCCATCCAGCTGCACCGACACCCGCAGCACCTTGCCCGGCGACGCCACGCTGGCCACCGTGACCGGTTCGGCGGCAGCGCCGAAGGCCAGCAGAAGCACGGCGGCAGCCAGCCAGGGCAAGCCGCTGATAGTGCGTGATCCACGCGGTGAATGCGGCTGTTTCGTCGGCATTTTCCCCTCCCAAGGCGGCCGTTGTCTGGCTCGGACTATAGCCACGCCGTCCCGCTCGTCCCGCCGCTGCGCCATGAATACGTATGCAAGGCGGCGCGCACCGGAGCCTGCCGTCTACCATGGGGCCAGGCACCCTGGGAGGGGGCCGCGAGCGCAACGCCACACCGGTGCACAGACCGGGAGGTACCGACCTTGGCCGGCACCGTGCGTTGCGTAACCACAACGCGTGCAAAGAGGGAGGGAGGCGCCGGGCGCAAGCCGGGTAGCCGCTTCGATGCTGAAGATGATCTGCCTGACCGCTGCCCTTGGGCTGGCGCTGGGTTCGACCGCAACCGCGGCGGACCTGACCTTCGACGGCCGCACCGCGCGCGCCGACACGGCCGCCGATGGCGGCTTCCGCCTGCAGGCCGCCGGCCAGACGGTGGCCATTGCCGCCCAGCCGATGCGCAGCCGCACCGACAGCGTGCTGTTCGATGCCCTGTTCGCACTGGCCCAGCAGGAGATGGACGCCGACCGCGTGGATGCGATCCGCGACCCGGCCTTCAACCAGGGCAACCCGGTGCCGTGCGACTGCTTCCAGACCGGCGAGCGCTGGCCCTACGTGTGGACCCGCGATGTCAGCTTCGCAGCCGACCTGGCACTGGCCCGGCTGGACCCGCAACGTACCCGGCAGTCGCTGCAGTTCAAGCTGTCGCCTGCGCGCGACGGGCGCACCCCGGGGTTGTTCGTGGCCCAGGACACCGGCTCGGGCGGCAGCTGGCCGATCAGCAGTGATCGGGTGGTGTGGTTCCTGGCCGCGCGCCACCTGCAGGATGACCCGGCCTTCGCCGAGCAGACCTGGCAGGCGCTGCAGGCCACCCTGGCGCAGGACCGCGCGGCGGTGTTCGATGCGCGCATCGGCCTGTACCGCGGCGAGACCTCGTTCCTGGACTGGCGCGAACAGACTTACCCGGACTGGACCCGCCAGGACGTGCGCTTCATCGGCGACTCCTTCGCGTTGTCCACCAACGTTCTGCACTACCAGGCGCTGCGCCTGGCCGAGCAGCTGGCGCGCGCCCGCGGCGACGCCCGCGCCAGCCAGTACGCCGGCTGGGCCGCTGCGCTGGCCACGCAGATCGACGCGCGCTTCTGGCGCGACGATGCCGGTATGTACATGAGTTACATCGGCGAGGCGGCGCACCCGGTGCCCTATGCCAAGTACGACCTGCTGGCGCTCTCGCTGGGCGTGCTGGCCGACGTGTTTCCCGCCGACCGCGCGCGCCGCGCGCTGGCCGCTTACCCGGCGGTGGAGGGCGGCAGCCCGGTGGTATGGCCGCAGGAAGCGCAGCAGCCGATCTACCACAACCGCGCGGTCTGGCCGTTCGTCAGCGCGTATTCGCTGCGCGCCGCGCGCCGGCTGGACGATGCCGCACGCATCCAGCTGGAGATCGAATCGCTGATGCGTGGCAGCGCGCTGGCCGGTTCCAACATGGAAAACTACGAGATGCGCAGCCTGGCCGTGCATGTCGACGAGGGCGCATTGAGCGGCCCGGTGGTCAATTCGCCGCGCCAGCTGTGGTCGGTGGCCGGTTACCTGTCGATGGTGCTGGAAGGTGTGTTCGGCGTGGAAGCCGACGGCACGGCGGCGCCCAAACTGCCGACCGCGCTGGTGCCGCAGTTGTTCGGCACGCGCCGCAGCATCGAACTGGACGACGGCCAGCGCCGCTACATCCTCACGCGCCCGCGCACGCTGGACGGCGACCTGCTGGTGGCAAAGAAGATCGTGCGCCGGGGCAACACGGTCACCGTGCATCTGGTGGCCCAGGCCGCCGCAGGCAGCGCCGAGCCACGCCCGGCCGCGTCTGGATCTGCAACCGCCTACGCCCCCGCCACGCCCGCCGCACCGACACCCACCGCGCGCGGCACCGCATGGTCGATCCCGATCCCGGCCAACCACGTACTGTGGCGGGATGGTCGCGCCGTCACCGCCGCCTCGCCGCTGCTGCTTACCGACGACGGCGACCAGCACTGCCTGAGCTTCACCCGCCGCGAAGGTGCGCTTGAATCGCTGCACAGCCCGACGACCTGCATCGGACCGCAGCAGCGGCTGCGCGGGTCCACCACGTGGAACTGGACCGCCACCAAGGCCACCCGGGTGCGCGTGCGCCTGCGCTACGACAACCCCAATGGCCCGATCAACACCGGTGTGACCGCTGCGGTGAAGCAGCTGGTGGTGCAGTGCCCGGGCCAGCCGGCGCAGCGTGCCAGCGTGGTGATGCCGCACAGCGTAGGTCCGCAGGACTCCACCGCCGCCGAATTCGAGCTGCCCAGGGGGCGCTGTCGCTTCGCGCTGGAAGACGGCGTCAACATGAGCGCACTGGCGCACTTTGCCACCTACAACGGCGGCAAGGGCGGGCGCGACGGCGTGCTCAACCAGGCCACGGTCAGCGCGCTGCTGATCGCGCCGATTGCCGCCACCGACGGGGACGCACGATGAGCCGCCCCGACAAGCCCACGCTGTCGTTCTGGCAGATCTGGAACATGTGCTTCGGCTTCATGGGCATCCAGTTCGGGTTCGCGCTGCAGAACGCCAATGCCAGCCGCATTTTCGAGACCCTCGGCGCGCCGATGGATGCCGTGCCCGGGCTGTGGATCGCCGCGCCGTTGACCGGGCTGCTGGTGCAGCCGGTGATCGGCTACTGGTCCGACCGCACCTGGACCCGCTGGGGCCGGCGTCGCCCCTACTTCATGATCGGCGCGGTGCTGACCACGCTGGCCCTGCTGGTGATGCCCAACTCGCCCACGCTGTGGATCGCCGCCGGCACGTTGTGGGTACTGGACGCGTCCATCAACGTGTCGATGGAGCCGTTCCGTGCCTTCGTCGGCGACCAGCTGGCGCCGCGGCAACGGCCGACCGGCTACGCGATGCAGAGTTTCTTCATCGGCATCGGCGCAATCGTGGCCAGCTTCCTGCCCTTCCTGCTGGCCCACTTCGGCGTAGCCAACACCGCCGGGGCAGGGCAGGTGCCCGACACCGTGCGCTACGCGTTCTACGTGGGCGCGGTGGTGCTGCTGGCGGCCATCTGCTGGACGGTGTTCAGCACCCGCGAGTACTCGCCGGCCGAGCTGGCCGGGTTCGCCGACGCCGAGCCGCCCGCGCACCAGGCCGGTGCCGCCCTGCGCGGGCCGGCACCGTGGTACCAGGCGGCGCTGTGGCTGGGGGTGGGCGTGGTACTGGCCGGGCTCATCGCCTGGTACCGGGGCGACAAGATGCTGTACGTGCTGGCCGGGCTGTGTGCCGCGTACGGCGTGCTGCTGGGCTTGGCGCGGGTAGTGCCCGGCACCCACATGCTGGCGCAGATCGTGGGCGACCTGCGCACCATGCCGACCACCATGCGGCGGCTGGCATGGGTGCAGTTCTTCTCGTGGTTCGCGCTGTTTGCGATGTGGATCTTCACCACGCGTGCCGTTGCCGGCGTCCACTTCGGTGCGACCGAGACCGAATCGGCGGCCTATAACGAAGGCGCCAACTGGGTGGGCGTGCTGTTCGGGGCCTACAACGGCTTCGCCGCGCTGGCGGCGCTGTTGATCCCGCCGATGGTGCGCGCGCTCGGGCTGCGCTGGAGCCATCTGCTCAACCTGTGGCTGGGCGGCGCGGGGCTGATCTCGATGATGTTCATTGACGATCCGCGCTGGCTGCTGCTGTCGATGGTGGGCGTGGGCATAGCCTGGGCCTCGATCCTGTCGCTGCCGTACGCACTGCTGTCCGACAGCGTGCCGGCGGCGAAGATGGGCGTGTACATGGGCATCTTCAATTTCTTCATCGTGATCCCGCAGCTGGTGGCCGCCAGCGCGCTCGGCTTCGCCCTGCGTGCCTGGCTGGGTGGCCAGCCCATGCATGTGCTGGTGCTGGGCGGCTGCAGTCTGCTGGTGGCCGGTCTGTGCGTGCTGCGGGTTCCGTCCCGTCCGGAGGTGGTGTGATGCGTGGTGCGTTGTCTGTTGCTGTCCTGCTTGTTCTGTCCGCCGGCCAGGCCGTGGCTGCGCCGCGCCCGGACTACATCGGTACCACCGAGCCGTTCGCCAGCGATGCGGTGTACTTCGTGGTCACCGACCGCTTCGTCAATGGTGATCCGTCCAACGACCACCGCGACCAGGGCGGCAAACACCGCACCTTCGACATCCCGGTGCCGTGCCCGGACAAGGTGGACGGCAACATCGGCTACCTGGGTGGCGACTTCAAGGGCGTGCTGGACAATGCCGACTACATCCGCCGCCTTGGGTTCGGTGCGGTGTGGATCACGCCGATCGTGGACAACCCCGACGAGGCGTTCACCGGCAGCAAGCCGATCAGCTGCACCAGTACCCTGACGGACCGCGGCAAAACCGGCTACCACGGCTACTGGGGCGTCAATTTCTACACGCTGGACGAGCACCTGCCCAGCGCCGACCTGGACTTTGCCGGGCTCACCCGCGGCCTGCACGCGGCCAAGCTGAAGGTGGTGCTGGACATCGTGGGCAACCACGGTTCGCCGGCCTGGACCATGCCCACGCGCCAGCCGCAGTTCGGCCAGATCTTCGACAAGGACGGCACCCTGGTCGCCGACCACCAGAACCTGCCGCCGCAGCAGCTGGACCCGCAGCACAACCGGCTGCATGCGTTCTACAACACCACCGGCCCGGTCGACGGCAAGAACGGCTCGATCTTCGACGGCAACCTGGCCGAGCTGTCCGACTTCAACGAACACAACCCGGCGGTAATGGACTACCTGGTGGGTGCCTACCTGCAGTGGACCGCGCAGGGCGTGGATGCGCTGCGCATCGACACCATCGGCTGGCTGCCGCATCCGTGGTGGCACGAATTCGTGGGCCGCATCCGCGCCGCGCACCCGGGCATGTTCATGTTCGGCGAAGCGTTTGACTACGACGCCAGCAAGATCGCCGAACACACCTGGCCGGCCAACGCCAATGTCAGCGTGCTGGATTTCCCGCTGCGCGGCGCGCTGTCGTCGGTATTCGGCAAGGAGCAGAAGGGCTTTGAAACGCTGGCCGAACCGCTGCACCTGGTGGGCGGCCCGTACGCCAACCCGTACGAGCTGATGAGCTTCTACGACAACCACGACATGGCCCGCCTGGACGCCACCGACGCCGGCTTCATCGACGCGCACAACTGGCTGTTCACCGCGCGCGGCATTCCGGTGCTGTACTACGGCTCGGAAACCGGCTTCATGCGCAGCCGTGCCGAGCACGCCGGCAATCGCGCCTACTTCGGCCAGCCGCGCGTGGACGCCGCGCCGCAGAGCCCGATCTTCGGGCCGCTGCAGCGCATCGCCACCCTGCGCGAGGCGACCCCGGCGCTGCAGCGCGGCCTGCAGGTCAATGAGCGGCTGCAAGGCGACGAAGCGGTGTTCTTCCGCGTGCTCCAGCACGGCGACACCACCCAGACCGCACTGGTGCTGCTCAACAAGGGCGACACCGCGCGCAGCATTGAGGTTCGTCGCTATCTGCAGCCGGGCCAGTGGCACGACGCGTTGGACGGGGGCAGCCAGCAGGTGGGCGGCAGCCTGAAGGCCACGGTGCCGGCGCACGGGGTCAAGGTGTATCTGCTGGATGCTCCGGTGAAGCAGAAGGACCTGCAGGCCGAACTGCAGCGCGCCATCGCTGACCAGCAGGCACGCAGCGCACGGCTGGCCCGCTGACCTGTTCTGCCGGCCGCTGGCCGGCTCGCGGGATACTGTGGTGCGATCGGCGTGCCGGCCAGCGGCCGGCACTACCGGTACAATTCCGGCCCGCCACGCCCCGACAGGTTGCCCATGACCGAACTGCCCCCGCAAACGCCGATCGAAACCCTGCTGCAGTCCGCGATGGACGGCCAGTTGCCGATCGGGTTGTTCATGAAGGCCTTCGTGGCCTCCGAGGTGGTGCTGCTCACCGGCAGCCTGGTCACCCCCGACGGCAGCGGGTTCGACCCGTTGCTGTTCGACAAGCAGGGCGTGCTGCACGTGGCCGTGTTCACCGATATGGCGCGGGTGGGCTTCCACAGCCAGCAGGCGCCGCACACGATCCGGATGCAGATGATCGAGGTGTTGAAGCGGGTGCCCGGCGGCTACGGCGTGGTGGTCAACCCGGGGACGCGATTGGGGCTGGAACTGTCGGCGGCGGGGATCGGCGAGATTTTGAAGGATTTTGGTTGATCGACGGCCGCCGGGCAGAGCCCAGCGTTACGGGGTGGGGCGGCCGGGCAGAGCCCGGCTCTACGCGTGGGGCACGGTTGCTTTTTACGCGGCATCGACATTACTTAATCGGTCCTCGTCGAGAGGTGCCGGTCACACAATATCTACACAGAAGCCGTTGCTAGACTCGCCGCGTCGAAATTGGCGAACCTATGCAGACACAAACTTCCCGCGTCACCACCGGCATCCAGGGCCTGGATCAGATCCTCCGCGGCGGCTTCCCGCAAGGGCGGCTGTACCTGCTGGAAGGCCCCCCAGGCTCCGGCAAGACCACGCTGTCGCTGCAGTTCCTGCTGCAGGGACTCAAGAAGGGCGAGCGCTGCCTGTACATCACCCTGTCCGAGACCGCCGAGGAGCTGCGCGAAGTCGCCAGCGCACACGGCTGGTCGCTGGAAGGGCTGCACCTGTTCGAACTGGGTTCGGCCGAGGACGCGCTGGGCAACGGCCGGCTGCAGTCGGTGCTGCACGCCTGGGAGGTCGAGCTGGATGAAACGGTCAACCTGATCCTGGGGGAAGTGGACCGCATCCGCCCCAGCCGGGTGGTGTTCGACTCGCTGTCCGAGCTGCGCCTGCTGGCGCAGGATTCGCTGCGCTACCGTCGCCAGATCCTGGCGCTGAAGCAGTTCTTCGCGCCCAAGAGTACGACCGTGTTTCTGGTCGATGACCTCACCTCCACCAGCGAAGACCGCGACGGGCAGCTGCACAGCCTGTGCCACGGCGTGCTGTCGCTGGAGCGGCTGACCCTGGACTTTGGCGCCGCACGTCGTCGGCTGCAGGTGCAGAAACTGCGCGGCGTGGATTTCGTCGCTGGCTACCATGACATGGTGATCCGCGAAGGCGGGCTGGAAGTGTTTCCGCGCCTGATCGCGTCCCAGCACCACGAGCAGTTCGTGGGAACCACGATCAGCAGCGGCGTGCCCGCGATCGATCACCTGCTCGGCGGGGGACCGCTGCGCGGCACCTGCACGCTGTTGACCGGCCCGGCCGGCAGCGGCAAGACCAACGTGGCCCTGCAGTACATCTGGGCCGCCTGCGAGCGGGGCGAGAAGTGCTGCATCTTCGAGTTCGATGAGCGCGTAGGCACGCTGCTGATCCGGGCCAAGGCGCTGGGCATGGACCTTGAGGCGCACCTGCAGGCCGGTCGCCTGGAGATCATGCAGATGGACCCGGCGGAGATCTCGCCGGGCGAGTTTTCCTGGAACATCCAGCGCGCGGTCGAGGAACGCGGCTGCAGCGTGCTGTTGATCGACAGCCTCAACGGGTATGTCGCGGCGATGCCGCAGGAAAAGCAGTTGATGCTGCAGCTGCACGAGATGCTCTCCTACCTCAACCAGAAGGGCGTGGTGACGTTCCTGATCAATCCGCAGCACGGACTGGTCGGCACCATGTCCACCGGCAACATCAACGTGTCCTACATCGCCGATGCGGTCATCCTGTTCCGCTTCTTCGAGGCACAGGGCCGGATCCGCAAGGCCGTCTCGGTGATCAAGAACCGGGGCGGTGGCCATGAAGACACCATCCGCGAGCTCAAGATAGACGGCCGCGGGGTGTCGCTGAGCAGCCCGCTGAAGGAATTCAAGGGCATCCTGACCGGCACCCCGGAGTTCGTCGGCGACAACGGCGCGTTGCTGGGCCATCCCTATGCCGGATGACAGCGGCGGGGCGGGCGTTGTCCACATCGTTGCCCCGTTTGGACGCGATGCCGAGAGCATCGCCGCGGTGCTGCACAGTGCCGGGCTGGCCACCGCGATAGCGCCGACCCTGGCCGCACTGGGCGACGCGCTGGATGCGCGCGCCGGGGCGGTGCTGGTCACCGAAGAGGCGGTCGCAAGCGGCACCGATGCGTTGGTGGAGGCGCTGGCGCAGCAACCGGCCTGGTCGGACCTGCCGTTCATCCTGCTGCGCTCGCCGCGCGCGCACCGCCGGTCGCCGGCCGATGGCCTGCTGCCACGCACGCTCAACGTGATCGAGCTGGACCGGCCACTGGGCAGCATTTCGCTGCTCAGCGCGGTGCAGGGCGCGCTGCGTGCACGCGAGAAGCAGTACGTGGTCCGCGACCAGATGCAGGCACTGGCCGACAGCCGCGTGGCGCTGGTCCGCAGCGAAGCCGAGCTGCGCCTGATCGCCGACGCCATGCCGGTGCTCATCGCCTTCATCGACCGCTCGCTGCATTACCGGTTTGCCAACAAGGCCTACGAAGCCTGGTTCGACCTGCCGATCGGTGAGGTCATCGGCCAGCATGTCAGTAAGGTGATCGGTGCCGAGGCGTGGGAGTCGCGCAAGCCGGCGATGGCGCGCGCGCTGGCCGGGCGCGAAGCGCTGTTCGAGACCAGCTGGCCGCGCCGGGATGGCCGCCGCCGCGATGTGGAAGTGCGCTATTCGCCGCGCTTCGGCGCCGATGGCAGCCCCGACGGCTTCCATGTGTTCGTCACCGACATCACCGCCTCCAAGGTGGCCCTGGAGGTCAGCCGGCAGCACGCCCAGCAGCTGGAGATGATGGTTGCCCAGCGCACGCGTGAGCTGGAAGCGCAGATGGCCGCGCGCGAAGCCAGCGAAGCCGCGTTGCGCCAGTCACAGAAGATGGAGGCCATCGGCCAGCTTACCGGCGGCATCGCGCACGACTTCAACAACATGCTCACCGGCATCCTGTCGGCGCTGGACATCGTGCGGCTGCGGCTGGAAAAGGGCCGCTACGATGACCTGGAGCGCTTCCTGGACACAGCCACCGCGTCCAGCCAGCGTGCGGCCAGCCTCACCCAGCGCCTGCTGGCGTTCTCGCGCCGGCAGTCGCTGGACTCCAAGCCGGTGGAGCTCAATGAACTGGTGGGGTCGCTGCAGCACCTGCTGCGCAGCACGCTGGGCGAAACGGTGCACATCCAGACCCGGCTGGCGGACGATCCGCTGCATGCCGCGCTGGACACCAACCAGTTCGAAAGCGCGGTGCTGAACCTGGCGATCAACGCACGCGATGCAATGCCCAATGGCGGCCAGCTTGAACTCAGCACGTCGCTGGTGCGGGTGGGCGAGGGCGTGTCGGCCACGATCCCGGCCGGCGTCTACGCGGTCGTCGGGGTCGCCGACACCGGCACCGGCATGCCGCCGGAGGTGGTGGAGCGCGCCTTCGAGCCGTTCTTCACCACCAAGCCGATCGGCAAGGGCACCGGCCTGGGCATGTCGATGGTGTATGGCTTCATGCAGCAGTCCGGTGGCCACATCGCCATCGACTCCGTGCCCGGCCAGGGCACCACCATTTCGCTTTACATCCCGCTGGCCGAGCCTGCGGCGGAGCCGGACCCGGTCGTCAGTGCGGCCCAGGTCTCGCTGGGCGCCGGCCAGTCCATCCTGGTGGTCGAAGACGACGAACAGGTACGCATGCTGGTGACGGTGGTGCTGGAGGACCTCGGCTATCAGGTGGAGGTGGTGGGCGATGCCAATGGCGCGATCCCGATCCTGCAGTCCGCGCGCGGCATCGACCTGCTCATTACCGACGTCGGGCTGCCCGGGCTCAACGGCCGCCAGCTGGCCGAGATCGCGCGACAGTCGCGCCCGGTGTTGCCGATCTTGTTCATGACCGGCTATGCGGAAAAGGCGCAGGAGCGCGCAGCGTTTCTGGAAACGGGCATGGCGATGATCGCCAAGCCGTTCCTGCTCGATGAGTTCAGCGCGGCAGTAAGGCAATCCCTCGGGTAGAGCGGGGCTTTTGCCCCGCTGCTCCACTGCGGTTGTACCCGACAGTCGGGTAGAACCCGGCGCTACAGGCTCACCTTGCGCCGGTTGTCGTCGCTGACCCGGTCGATCAACTTGTTGTACGGATCAAATCCGGCCTCGTCCGGCTTGCCGTCCACCACCACGGTGATCGTCGGCGCCGCCTCGGTGACGTGGTGGCGCTGCAGGTACAGCACCTTCTGGTCGCGCTCCTTGCCCGAGGGGGCATTGGCGAATACGCCCAGCTCGATCCAGTCGTCCATGGTGCCGGCCGTCTCCTTGCCGCCGCCGTCGGCGTAGCGCTTTTCGGCGTGCAGCTTCAGGGTGACCTCGTACTTGCCATCGGCACGCTTGCGCGCCTTGGCGTCCAGCAGGCGGTTGTCGTACAGGGTGATCTTCTCGAACAGGTCGGTGACCACCTGCTGGCGATCGGCCGGGGTCTCGGCGCGGATGTAGCCCAGCAGCTCGCGTGAGGTGGTGTACGGCGGCTGCTGGTAGCCCTTGTCCTGCAGGAAGCGCTTGAGCGCGCGGTTGAGCGCGGCCTCGCCGATCTCCTCGCGCAGGCGGTAGAACACCAGCGAACCCTTCTCGTAGTGGATGTACTGCTGGTTCTCCACCCGCTCCAGCGGCAGCTCCTTGATGCGCTCGCCGCCACGCCCGGCCAGGTAGCGGTCCAGTTCGGTCTTGAGGAACTGGCGCATGTGCGCGCGGCCGTACGTCTTCTCCATCACCATCAGCGCCGAGTACTGCGACAGCGACTCGGACAGCACCGTGGCCCCCTGCACGTTGGCACCGATCACCTGGTGCGCCCACCACTGGTGCGCGATCTCGTGCGCGGTCACGTAGAACACGTAGTCGATCTTGTCCGGGTCGCGCAGGTCGGCGATGAAGCCGATCGACTCGGCGTAGGGAATGGTGTTGGCGAAGGACTGCGCGAAGCTTTGGTAGCCGGGGAACTCGATGATGCGCACCTGGCGGTGCTGGTACGGGGTGAAGTTGGCCTCGTAGTACGCCAGCGACTTCTGCACCGCCTCGATCATCCGGTCCACGTTGTAGCCGTGGCGCGGGTCGTAGTACACCTCGATCGGGATGTCCTTGTACGTGCCGCGCTTGACCTCCCAACGCGCGGACAGGTACGCGTAGAAGTTGAGCATCGGCCGGTCCATGGCATAGCGGAAGCAGCGCCGCCCGTCCACCGTCTTCTCCTCCTGCAGGTAGCCGGGTGCCAGCGCGATCTGGTCCGGTGCGGTGCAGATGGTGGTGCGGAAGTCGAGCCAGTCGGCATCATCGGAAATGTAGGTGTTGGCGCGCGCAGCCTCGTCCTCCAGCTTGGGCATGCGGGTTGGCTCACCCAGCCCGCGCTTGCGGCGCTCGTTGCGGTCGTCCAGCTCGTTGCCTGCGTCGTAGCCGAACGAGGGCAGCATGCGGCTGTTGAAGAAGCTGCCGTTGGCCACCAGGTTGGTTGGCGCCTGCCCGGCGGTGATGCCGTTCGGGTGCTGGTCCACGCGGAAGTGCACGCGGCGCTCCTCGCCCGGCTGCAGCGGCGTTGCCAGGCGGTAGATGCGGTAGCCCAGGTCCACGTCGTGGAAGGCCAGCGTCTGCCCGCCCAGCTCCACCGCCACCAGCTGGCGGTCATCGCCCATCGCGATATGGATATCGGTGATCGGCGCGGCGTGGGTGTTGCGCACGGTCCAGTCGGCTTCAATGGTGACCGACTGGGTTTCCGGGTGCAGGTCCACGCGGTTGTCCACCGCGGTGATCCGCGGCTGCGGCAGGTGGCGGTACTTGGACAGCTCGCGCTCGTAGCGCACCTGCAGGTCGCGTTGCTGGTCCGGAGAGAGGAACGGATTGCGGATGTTGGTGTTCCAGTACAGCCAGCCGCCTACCGCGACGAAGGCCAGCAAGGCCGCCACCGCGCCCACGCCGGCGGGGCCGCGCAGGCGGCGTCCGGCCAGGGCGAGGCGTTGGCGCAGCCCCATGCCGACCCCGCGTACCCAGAACGCCGACGCCAGGCACAGCAGCGCCACCAGCAACAGGCCCCAGTAGCCCTGGAAGGCCAGCTGCCCGGTCAGGAAGTGGCCGAAGCCGTTCATGTCCGAATACGGTGCGTTGGGCCAGTTGCCGAAGTTGTAGAGGTTCTGGGTGTAGTCCAGCATTCCCAGCGCCACCTGGCCGATCATCACCACGATCAGCAGCGCATAGCCGAGGAACTTGTTGTTGGTCAGCACCTGCAGCACCAGTGCCATGCCGCCCATCAGCACGTAGAACACCGAGCCCAGCGCCAGCGTTTTGAGGTACACCAACGGCTCAAGGTGGGTGTAGCCCTGGCCCAGCTGCAACGCCATCGAGGCCAGCGCGCCAATCGCCTGGAAGCACACGATCACCATCACCAGCACGCTGAACTTGGCCAGCAGCGGCACCCAGTTGGGCACCGGCATAGCGTCGTTGACTTCATTGAGCCGCGCGGTGCGTTCCTTCCACACCAGCTCGCCGGCGTAGAACAGCACGATGATCACCAGCAGCCAGCTGTAGGCGCCCTGCAGCGCGCCGAGCATCTGCGCCGTGACCGGGTAGATCGGCGTGCCGTACAGCGTCTCCTGCGACAGCGCGCCCGGGATGAAGTTGGCCAGGCCCAGCACCAGCAGCACCAGGAACGGCACGCTGCGTAGCACGCCGGCGGTGTCGAAGCGGACCTGGCGCAGGTACTGCCGCCAGCCGGTAACGGCGCCGAAGGTCGGGTGGATGCGCGGCACGGTGAGCTGCGTGGGGCGGGTGGCGGCGGCGGTCGGCGCGGCGGGCTTGCGGCCCCAGCGTCGGCGCCCACTGCCGCTGCGCTCGGTGCGGAACAGCGCGAAGGTCGCCGCGAACAGCGCCACCGCCACGCCCAGCCACAGCGCGCGGTTGGCCAGCACGTAGCCGGCCAGCTGCGGCAGCTGGGTGTTGCTCTGCTCGGTCGCCCAGTAGCGCACGGTGCGGCCCAGCGCACGCATGCCGAGCGGTTCGGCCAGCGTGGCGATCCAGGTGTTGTCGATGTCGCGCAGCAGCGAGGCGCTCACCCCGTACAGCACGAAGTAGCCCACCAGGCCGATGTACACCCACAGGATCGAGCGGGTCAGCGCGGCCAGCATGGCCAGCAGCGCGGTGGTGAACACCAGGTTGGGCAGCACGATCACCGCGAACGTCCACGCGTAGGCGCGCAGCGGGGTGGGGCCTATCCGTGCCGGGTCCACCCACGGCATGAACGGGGCCAGCAGCAGGCCCAGCGCGATGATCAGGTAGAACAGCAGACCGGCGCACAGCGCGGCCAGGATGCGCCCGGCCAGGTAGTCACGGCGTTTGATCGGGCTGGCGAAGATCAGCTCGGCGGTGCCCAGCTCGAAGTCGCGCAGCAGCGCGTTGCTCACCAGCAGCGCGGACACCAGCATGCCCATCATGGTGAAGATGCCCATGAAGCGGGCAATCACGATCGGGGCGTTGCTGTGCACGTTGCCGGCACCCCCGCCGATCTGCACGGCATCGCTGGAGGCCGCCGCGAAGGCCAGCGCGGCAAACAGCACCGACAGCAGCCACAGCAGCGGGGAACGGAGCTGCTCGCGCAGCTCGAAGCGGAAGAAGGCAGTGATCATCGGCGCGCTCCGGTCAGGCGGCCCGCGACTGCAGGCGCAGTCGCTGGAAATACACATCCTCAAGGTCCGGGGCCACCGGCTGGAACCCGTCGCCGGGGTCGCTGGCGCTGTGCACGTGGATCACCGGGCGGCCGCCCACCAGACGGGTGGACAGCACCACATGGTTGGCTTCGTAGGCTGGCCAGTTCCGCACTGTCCACCTGCTTGCGCCAGACCTGCTGCTGCAACGCGTCGATGGCATCGCTCGGCTTGCCGGTCAGCAGTACCTGGCCCTTGTTCATGATGGCCATGCTCGGGCACAGGTCGGTGACGTCTTCGACGATATGGGTGGACAGGATCACCGCCACGTTCTCGCCGATGGCGGCCAGCAGGTTGAGGAACCGGTTGCGCTCTTCCGGGTCCAGCCCGGCGGTGGGCTCATCGACGATCACCAGCCGCGGGTCGCCCAGCAACGCCTGGGCAATGCCGAAGCGCTGGCGCATGCCGCCCGAATACGTGCCCAGCTTGCGCTTGCGGGCATCCCACAGGTTCACCTGCTGCAGCAGCCCGTCCACCACCTCGCGGCGCTGCGCCTTGTGGGTGATGCCCTTGAGCACGGCGAAGTGGTCCAGCAGATCCAGTGCGCTGACCTTGGGGTACACCCCGAAATCCTGCGGCAGGTAGCCCAGCCGGCGGCGCACCGCATCCTTGTCGCGCAGCACGTCGATGGCCGGCTCGCCGGGAATCTCCAGGGTCACGCTGCCGCTGTCGGCTTCCTGCAGCGTGGACAGCGTGCGCATCAACGATGACTTGCCCGCGCCGTTGGGGCCGAGCAGCCCGAACATGCCGCGCGGAATGTCGAGGGTGACGCCGTTGAGTGCGTGCACGCCGTTGGCGTAGGTCTTGGACAGCGAGCGGATCTGCAGCATGCGTCGGACACCTTCCCCTGAATGGTGAACGACTTATCGCGGCAAAGCGGCCCGGCCACATCACCCGTAAGTCATGGGTGCGGTCGGGAGCGGCGCCCCTCTGCTCCCGGCACGACGGGCTTCATCGCGGCCAGATCGGTTTCATCGCACCGCGCTGGCGCCTGGCCAGCCGGGCAGGCAGGCTGGGCCATCCACTGCAGGAGCGTGCCATGCCGATCCACCTCCATCTGACCCGCACGGCCCTGCGCGGGAGCGCGTTGTGGGCGCTGCTGGCCAGCAGCGCACTGGCCAGCGCCGCGCCGGCGCCCGATGCCGCAACCGCCGCGCAGTGCGCGGTCGGCAGCTACCGCATGGCCGATGGCGGCAGTCTGGACATCGGGCCGGGAGCAACGGCCGAACAGCTGCGCTGGCGGCTCCCGGACGGACGCACCGGGCAGCTGCACGCGCGCGGCCATCGTCGCTGGGCCAGTACGCTGGGCTGGACTGACCGCGCCGATGGCCACACGGTCGTGCTGCCTGCATGCGGCAGCACGGCCATCCGCTTCGACGGCCAGCCCGGTGAGCGCATCGCACTGGTACAGACCGACACCCGCTTCGTGTCCGGCGGCGTCACGCTGGCCGGGCGGCTGACCTTGCCGCCGGGCAACAGCCAGGTGCCGATCGTGGTGCTGGTGCATGGCGCCGAGCACGATGCCGCGTTGCCGGCCTATTCGCTGCAGCGCGAATTCGCCGCCGCCGGCATCGGCGTGTTCGCCTACGACAAGCGCGGCACCGGTGCCTCGGGCGGGCGCTACACCCAGAACTACCTGACCCTGGCCAACGACGCCATCCACGCCGCACGCCAGGCCCGCCGCCTGGCGGGCGCGCGGGCCGGCCGGCTCGGCTACCAGGGCGGCAGCCAGGGCGGGTGGGTGGCGCCGCTGGCGGCACGCATTGAGCCGGTCGACTTCGTCATTGTCAGTTTCGGGCTGGCGGTATCGCCGCTGGACGAGGATCGCGAAGCCATCGCCTATGACATGGCACGCGCAGGCGTAAGCGCCGATGACACCGCCAAGGCGATGGAGGTGGCCGACGCGTCGGCGGCCATTGTCGGCAGCGGCTTCACCGACGGGTTCACGCAGATGGCGTCCGTCAAAGCCCGCTACGGCCACCTGCCCTGGTTCAAGGCGGTGCGCGGCAACATCAGTGGCTACCTGCTGGCGACCCCGGAAGCGACCGTGCGCGTCGACGGCCCGCGCCTGCTCGAGGGCGTGCCGGCCGACTACGACCCGCTGCCGGTGCTGGAACACCTGGACGTGCCGCAGCTGTGGCTGCTGGCCGGGCAGGACCGCGACGCGCCGCCCGGCCAAACCCTGCAGCGGTTGGCCTGGCTGCAACGCGATGGCCGCCCGATCCAGACCGCGGTGTTTCCCGATGCCGACCACGGCATGTACGACTTCGAACGGGACGCGGCCGGCGAGCGCGTCTCCACCCGCCAGCCCGACGGCTACCTGCGGCTGATGCAGGACTTCATCCTGGCGCGGCCGTTGGCGGCGTCCTACGGTGCGGCAAAGCTTGCGGCGGGGCCGCGCTCAACGCCGCCGTGACGACTCGCGCAGCACCTGCTTCACCGGAATGGTCTGCCCGTCCACCGGCGCGCCGCTGATCAGCGCCAGCAGCTTTTCCACCAGCAGCTGCCCGGCCTGTTTGGTGTCCTGCTGCACGGTGGTGAGCGGCGGCGACACCGATGCGGCCAGCGGGATATCGTCGAAGCCGGCCAGGGCCACATCCTGCGGCACGCGCAGACCGTGCTCGCGCAGCGCCCGCATGGCGCCGATCGCGATCAGGTCGCTGGCCGCGAACACGCCATCCACTGTCTCGCCGCGTGCCAGCAACGCCTGGCAGGCGTCGAACCCGTCCTGCTCGGTGGTGATCGCGTCGTGCTGCAGGCCCGGTTCGGCGCGGATGCCGCGTGCCGCCATCGCCGCCACATGCCCGCGGTAGCGCTCCTCGAACTCGGGATAGTGGCTGGACGCGTGGCCGATGAAGGCGATGCGCTGGCAGCCCTGGTCGAGCAGGTGGGCGGTGATGTCGAACCCGCCCTGGAAATTGTCGCTGCCGATCGAGACCCCGGGCTGGTCGGGCAGGGCCGCGCCCCAGCGCACGAAGTGGGTGCCCTGTTCAACCAGCCGCTGCAGCCGCTCGCGCGACTCGTGGTAGTCGCCATAGCCGAGCAGGATGATGCCGTCGGCCTTGTTGCTGTCTTCGTAATCGGCCTGCCAGTCGGTGGACAGCTGCTGGAAGGACACCAGCAGGTCGTAGCCGCGCAGCGCGCAGGCACGGGTGATCGAGCCCAGCATGGCGTGGAAGAACGGGTTGATCAGCGAGTCGTCGTTGGTGGGGTCTTCGAAGAACAGCAGGGCCAGCGTGCCGGCATTGCGCAGGCGCAGGCTGGAGGCGTTCTTGTCGACCTTGTAGTTCAGCTCCCGGGCGATGCGCAGGATGCGCTCGCGGGTTTCCGGATTGACCATCGGGCTGCCGCGCAGGGCGCGCGAGACGGTCGGCTGCGACACCCCGGCCAGGTGGGCGATGTCCAGGGAGGTGGCTTTGCCGCGGATGGTCATTGCTGGGAACGGCGGGAACGACGACCTGCATGATGCCATGCGGCCGCGCGGGTGGGCGCGGCCGGGCGGGAGGCGGCCTGGCTGGACCGGCGCGGGCCTTGCCGGCCTTGGGCTGCGGGGGAATCCGACGGGTTCTGGCCGGAATCCTGACGGGGGCGGGCGGGGCGGCGATGGTAAGATGGGGCATTCTGGACCCCACCCCATTCTCCCGTGGGTGGCCCTGCGTATCTGCAGCCCGCACGGCGCTGTGTTATGACTGCGGCCTGCCCTCGGACAACGGAAGAGCAACCCTATGGCGCGCGGCATCAATAAAGTCATCCTGGTCGGCAACCTCGGCAACGACCCGGACGTGAAGTACACCCAAGGCGGCATGGCGATCACCCGCATCAGCCTGGCCACCACCAGCGTCCGCAAGGACAAGGATGGCAACCAGCAGGAGCGCACCGAATGGCACCGCGTGGTGTTCTTCGGCAAGCTCGGTGAAATCGCCGGCGAATACCTGCGCAAGGGCAGCTCGGTCTACGTCGAAGGCAGCCTGCGGTACGACAAGTACACCGGCCAGGATGGCGTGGAGAAGTACTCCACCGACATCATCGCCGACGAAATGCAGATGCTGGGCGGCCGCGGTGAAGGCGGCGGTGGCGGCGGTGCAGGCGCCGGTGCCGGTGGCAACTACGGCGGCGGCGAGCGTCCGCAGCGCCAGCAGGCCCCGCGCCAGGAGTACGGCGGTGGCGGCGGTGGCGGTGGTCAGCGCCAGGGCGGGCAGGGCGGTGGTTACGGCCAGCAGCGCCCGCAGCAGCAGCCGCAGCAGCCGGCCCCGCCGATGGACGACTTCGCTGACGACGACATTCCGTTCTAAGCAAAACTCACCGGTACATCCCGGCAGAGTTTCAAGAAAAGCCCCGTTCTTACGGGGCTTTTTTGTGGGTCTTCGCCTGTTCACGGGGAGCAACGCAGACCGATCAACGGTTCGGGCAACGCAGGCGCCCGTGAAACCGGATCTGTCTGCGCGGGAAGATTGCACGCGCACCGGTAGAGCCGACCGTTGGTCTGCTTCTCCCAGCGCCCGACGATACCGACGTAAGCCCCAAGGTCGAGCCAAACGCACGTGGGCTTTGTGCTCTGCAGCATAGGTTTTTAGTGCACTGCGTCTTGCAAAAAAAAGACGCGCTCCTCTATGGTGCAATCGATTGCATTAAACCGAATCGTCAGCGTGTGATACCGGTTGGGAGGCCGGAAAGTGGATGCCTATCCATTCGATCGGACCCGACCCGGCCCCGGGGCTCACACGGCGCGATGCGCTGCGCATGGCGGTGGCCGGGAGCGTTGGCCTCGGCGCAGCGGCCGTTCTGCCCGCGTTCGCAGCCACCGCGCCGCTCAAGGGCAACCTGAAGCACTCCGTCGCCCGCTGGACGTTCCCGCAGCAATCGATCGCCCAGCTCTGCCAGACGGTGAAGGGCATCGGGTTTTCCGCCATCGATCTGGTGGGGCCGGAGGACTGGCCCACGCTGAAGGCCCATGGCGTGGACAGCGCGATGTGCAACGGCGCAGAGCTGGGCCTGACCAAGGGCTTTGCCGGCCGCGAGTTCCACGAGGAGCTGGTCGAGCGCTATACCCGGCACATCGATCTGGTAGCCGATGCCGGCTATCGCAACCTCATCTGCTTCTCCGGCAACCGCAACGGCATGGATCCCCAGGAGGGCATGACCCATGCCGAAGCAGGGCTCAAGCGCATCCTCGGGCATGCCGAGAAGCGCGGCGTGGTGCTGGTCATGGAGCTGCTGAACTCCAGGGTCGATCATCCCGACTACCTGTGTGACCACTCCGCATGGGGCGTCGAGCTGTGCCGACGGATCGGCTCGGATCACTTCGGCCTGCTATACGACATCTACCACATGCAGATCATGGAGGGCGACATCATCGCCACCATCGGCCGGCATCACGCGTACTTCAAGCACTACCACACCGCGGGCGTGCCTGGCCGACACGAGATCGGCGACCAGCAGGAGCTCCATTACCCCGCCATCTGTCGCGCGATCCGCGACACCGGTTTTGATGGGTATCTGGCGCAGGAGTTCATGCCTGCCGCGCCGGATCCCGTCGGCTCGCTGCGCGAGGCGATCCGCCTCTGCGACGTCTGAAACGCTATCCACCCAGGTGAAGTAGAACCCATGGCAGACAATCACTATGACGCAATCGTCGTTGGCTCCGGCATCAGCGGCGGTTGGGCGGCGAAGGAACTGACCGAGAAAGGTCTCAAGGTTCTGATGCTGGAACGCGGACGCAACATCGAGCACGTCAAGGACTACGTCAACGCGATGAAGGAGGCGTGGGATTTCCCGCACCGCAACCGGCCCACCCAGGCGATGAAGGCCGACTATCCGGTGTTGATGCGCGACTACGGTCTGGCCGAGAACCTTGAGGGCATGTGGGCCAACGAAAAGGAATCGCCCTACACCGAGACCAAACGATTCGATTGGTTCCGCGGCTATCACGTCGGCGGGCGGTCACTGATGTGGGGGCGGCAGAGCTATCGCTTCTCCGACCTGGACTTCGAGGCGAATCTCAAGGACGGCATCGCCACGGATTGGCCGATCCGGTATGCCGACATCGCACCGTGGTACGACCATGCGGAGAAGTTCGCGGGTATCGCCGGCACCCGGGAGGGGCTGGATGTGCTGCCCGATGGCGAGTTCCTGCCGCCGATCCCGTTGAACATCGTCGAGAAGGACGTGGCCGCGCGGATCCGGAAAGCCTTTGGCGGAACGCGCCATATGATCCACTCGCGCACCGCCAACATCACCCAGCCCATGCCCGAACAGGGCCGGGTCAACTGCCAGTACCGCAACAAGTGCATCCTGGGCTGCCCCTTTGGCGCCTATTTTTCGACCCAGTCGGCGACGCTGCCGGCGGCGATGAAGACCGGCAACCTGACATTGCGGCCGTTTTCGATCGTCAAGGAAGTGCTCTATGACAAGGACCGCAAGCGTGCGCGCGGCGTTGAGATCATCGACGCCGAGACGGGCCAGACCTACCAATACACGGCCAAGGTCATCTTCCTCAATGCGTCGTCCTTCAATTCGACCTGGCTGCTGATGAACTCGGCGACCGATGTCTGGGACGGTGGGCTGGGATCCTCGTCCGGCGAACTCGGGCACAACGTGATGGACCATCACTTCGGCGCGGGCGCCTCCGGTCGGGTCGAAGGGTATGAAGACAAGTACTACTTCGGCCGCCGTCCTTGCGGCTTCTACATTCCCCGTTTCCGCAACGTCGCTGCGGACAAGCGCGGTTACCTGCGTGGGTTTGGCTATCAGGGCGGTGCCAGCCGCAACGGGTGGTCCCGCGAGATCGCCGAGCTGAACATCGGTGCCGACCTGAAGGAGGCGCTGACCGTTCCCGGTGACTGGCGCATCGGCATGACCGGCTTCGGCGAAATGCTGCCGCACCACGACAATACGATCCGCCTGGACGCCGAGCGCAAGGACAAGTGGGGCCTGCCGGTATTGGCGATGGACGTGTCCATGCGCGCGAACGAAAAGGCGATGCGCAAGGACATGGCCGCCGATGCCGCCGAGATGCTGGAAGCCGCCGGTGTGAAGGACGTGGAGATGCACGACAACGACTACGCCCCGGGCAAGGGCATCCACGAAATGGGGACCGCGCGCATGGGCCGTGACCGCAAGACCTCCGTACTCAACCAGCACAACCAGGTATGGGATGCGCCCAACGTCTATGTCACCGACGGTGCCTGCATGACTTCCAGCGCCTGCGTGAATCCTTCACTGACCTACATGGCACTCACCGCGCGCGCTGCCGACCACGCCGTGCGCGAACTGAAAGCGGGGAACCTCTGATGGATCGCCGCGAACTGCTGAAGATGATCGTCGCCGCCACCGGCGCGGCCATGATCGGCCTGCCCGCGCTCGTCCAGGGCCAGGCGCCCGCCGCAGGGATGAAGACGCCTTTCTCCGACGCCGATGTAGGCACGCTGGATGAGATCGCCGAGACCATCCTGCCGCGCACCGCAACGCCGGGCGCGAAGGACGCCGGGGCCGGTCTGTTCATGGCGCGGTTCGTCACCGACTGCTACACGGCCCGGCAGCAGGCGACGTTCCGGGCCGGCCTGGCCGATATCGACAAACGCGCGGGCGGCCGGTTCGTTTCGCTTGCGCCGCAGGCCCGCACCGAACTCCTGCGCGCGCTGGATGCAGAGGCCCGGAAACACGCGGTCGACGTGACCGAGACCGGCACCGCCGAGGAAGGAGAAGCGATGCCGCACTACTTCACGATGATCAAGCAGCTCGCCATCTTCGGCTTCTTCACTTCGAAGGTTGGCGCGACCGACGTGCTGCGCTACGTCGCGGTACCGGGTCGCTACGACGGCGATCTGGCCTATGTTCCTGGCACGCCCGCCTGGGGGACCAGCTGATGGACCGCAGCACGTTGATCAGGTCTCTCCACGTCGCAGCGGGCCTGCTGGCCACCGCATCCGTGTTTGCGCAGGCCGAGACTGATCCTGCGCGCGATCCAGCCAAGACCGAGGTGTGGACGCCCGTGCCTGCCGTGGTGTCCACGCCGCCGGGCAAGGCTCCTTCCGATGCGATCGTGCTGTTCGACGGCAAGGATGTGTCTGCCTGGGAGTCGGAGCAGGGCGGACGCGTGCCTTGGCGCATAGCCGACGGCGCGCTCACGGTGGTTCCGGGCAGCAAGGGCATCCGCACCCGGCAGCGCTTCTGCGACATCCAGCTGCATGTCGAGTGGCGCACGCCCACCGACACGAAGGGGTTCGACGGTCAGAACCGGGGCAACAGCGGCATCTTCCTGCAGGAGCTCTACGAGCTGCAGGTGCTGGACAGCTACAACAACCCGACTTACGCCAACGGCCAGGCTGGCTCGATCTACAAGCAGGCCATGCCACGGGTGAATGCCTCGCGTGCGCCGGGCCAGTGGCAGGCCTACGACATCCTCTGGAAGGCGCCGCGCTTCTCGCCGGGTGGCGGGCTCATCTCGCCCGCGCGCATTACCGTGCTGCACAACGGTGTTCTGGTGCAGGACGACACCGTTCTCTCGGGCAAGACCGAGTACATCGGCGCACCGTCGTACGCGCCACACGGGTGCGCGCCGCTCTACCTGCAGGAGCACGATGCCAAGGTCAGCTACCGCAACATCTGGGTACGCGAACTCTGACGGCGCAGGACCGGTGCCAGTGCCGGCCTGCTACTTCGCCAGGTAACTGCTGATGTCGTCGATCTCCTGCTGTGACAGGTGGGAGAAGGGCGGCATCAGCCCGCCACCTTTGCTGATCTTCTCCTTGATCTGCACCGGCGTCATGCGCTTGCCGATGTCGGTCAGCGCGGGGAACGCGCCGGGCATGCCCGCACGGTCCGCGCCATGGCAGGCCGTGCAGTTGCTCGCGTACAGCTTCGCGCCCGCCGCAGGGTCGTCCTTGGACCACGCCGCCGGGGCATGCGTTGCCGCCCACAGGGCCAGCGTCAGTATCAGGGTCGTTTTCAAGCAGGGCTCCTTTGCGGGCTAGCGCGGTGCGCGGGCGGGCAGGCTGACGGTCAGGTGGTCGCGCAGGTAATCGGCACCGGTCTTGATGACCTTGGCAGGATCACGGGGTTGGTCGTGTTCGACGATGTACCACTGCACACCGGCACCCGCCGCCGCCGGGAGGATCGCGTTCCAGTCGAGCACGCCCTGACCGACCGCGGCGAAACCGCCTTCGTCTTCGGCCTGGCCCTTGGGCGCATTGTCCTTGGCATGGACGGCGAACAGCCGGCCGCGGAACTTGCCCAGCATCACCGCCGGGTCGTAGCCGGCGCGCGCCACCCAGGCAAGATCCAGCTCGGTCTGCAGGTCAGGCCCGGCCGCGGCGAACAGCAGTTCCAGGCCGGTCCTGCCATTGAAGTCGACCAGCTCGAAGTCGTGATTGTGGTAGGCCAGGCGCATGCCCTCAGCCCGTACCTGTTTGGAGATCCGGCCCAGTTCCTGGCCCAGTGCGGTCCAGCCTGCGGCGTCTGTGGGCCGATCCTTCGCATCCAGGTAAGGCACCACCAGCGTGGTGTTGCCGATCGACCGGTTGAAGGCCACCACGCCGGGCAGGTCCTTGCGCAGCTCGGCCAGGGGCACGTGCGACGAAATCGCCTTGATCGCGTATCGGTCCAGCAACCGCTTGAGTTCGGGGGCGCTGACGCCCTGCGTGCCCACCGTTTCCACCGCACCTACGCCCGCGTCATGGACGATCTTCAACTGCTGGTCGAGCGAGCCGGCGTTGCGCAGTGAGTACATCTGCACTGCGATGGGCTTCTGCGGAGTGGCCATGTCGTGCGCGAAGGCGGGCAGGGCAGCGAGCAGCAGGGCGAGGATTGCAGTTCCGCGAACAGAGGTGTTCATCAAGAAAGTCTCCCGGGATTCAGCTGATGGTGGTCCAGGCGCGTGTCCTGGCCGATGCAATGACGCGGTCGACGATCAGCGCCGAGCGCACGCCGTCTTCGAAGGTGGGCAGGCCTTGCGGCTGCTCGCCTTCGATGGCGCGATAGGTGTCGGCGACAAACGCCTCGAAACACTGGGCGTAACCCTGCGCATGCCCGGCGGGCAACACCGATAGCCGGCGTTGTTCGGCACTGCCGGCGCTCGGCCCACGCACGAAGACTTCCTCGCGCTGGTCGGGCAGGCCGATCCACAGCCGCTCGGCGTCTTCCTGGTTGAACGCCACGCTGGCCCTGGCGCCATCGATCTCGAACCAGAGGCGATTGTGGCGTCCAGCCGAGACCTGGCTGACCGTCAGCGACGCCAATGTGCCTGCACCGGTCCGGAACATCGCCGCCGCCACGTCCTCGCTTGCAACCGGCTGCATCGCGCCACCGGCCACCGCTGTGGTGAAGCTCTGCCCGGTGTCGGTGCTGCGTTCGGCGATCACCGTGGCGAACGCCGCGCTGACCTCGGCGAAGCGCTCGCCGCTGACCCATTCCACCAGGTCGCACCAGTGCGAGCCGATGTCGGCGAACACGCGCGACGCGCCGCCCAGCGCCGGGTCCACGCGCCAGTTGTTGCTGGCCGGGTCCAGCAGCCAGTCCTGCAGGTAGCTGCCATGGATGAGGTGCAGCGGCCCCAGTTCGCCCTGCGCGATCCGGGCGCGGGCCTCGCGGATCACCGGATGGTAGCGGTAGACGAAGGGCACCGTGGCGACCAACGCGTTCGAGGCGGCCAGTGCAGCCAGGGCCTGGGCGTCTTCCAGCGTCGTCGCCAGCGGCTTCTCACAGATCACGTGCTTGCCCGCTTCCAGCGCCGCCTGTGCCATGCCGCGGTGCAGATGGTTGGGCGTGCAGACGTGCACCACCTGGACCTGTGGATCGGCGACCACGTCCTCGATGTCCCGATAGGCACGCGGAACACCCCACGCCTCCGCCACGTCGCGTGCGCGTTGCGGTGACGAGGCGGCCACGCCACGGATCTCCGCACCGGCCAGCAGCGCCGCGCGACGATGCACGGCGCCGATCATGCCGGTGCCGACGATGGCAATTCCAAGCTTGGGCATCGGGTGGGGTCCTCAGGGTGTGGAAGGGGCGACCGCGACCACCGGCCGGTCGCGGAACAGCAGCAAGAAGGCGATCAGCACGACCAGCGCCACACCTGCCGGGAACAGCCAGATCTTCTGCCAGTCCGGGCCAGCTGCGGTGGTGTAGTGCTCCACCACCGCGCCGGACAGGAACGTGCCGATCAGCATGCCCACGCCATACGTGGCCAGGGTGATGAAGCCCTGCGCGCTGCTGCGCGCGGCCGGGCCGGCATGCGCATCGGTGTAGATCTGGCCGGTGACGAAGAAGAAGTCGTAGCAGATACCGTGCAGCACGATGCCGATCACCAGCAGGGAGAAGCCGCTGCCTGCATCGCCAAAGGCGAACAGGACGTAGCGCACCACCCACGCGGCCATGCCCACCGCCAGCATGGTCTTGACCCCCAGCCGCACGAACAGGAACGGCATGGCCAGCATCAGCAGGACCTCGGACACCTGGCCCAGCGATTGCAGGCCGGCGGCGCTGCGCACGCCCAGATCGTTGAGATACGGGTTGGTGAAGTTGTAGTAGAACGCCAGCGGGACGCAGATGGCGATGGAGGACAGGAAAAACACCAGGTAGGCGCGCGACTTCAGCAGCCGCAGCGAATCCAGCCCCAGGATCTGCCCGAGACCGGCGTCGCGCTGTTGCGCCAGCGGCGGCGTGTGCGGCAGGGTGAATGCATACAGGCCCAGGGCCAGCGACGCCATCGCGGCCATCTGGAAGGTCAGCTCCAGCCGGTGTGCCTGTTCCCAGCCCAGCCAGCCGATCAGCACGCCCGCCACGATCCAGCCGACGCTGCCGGCCACCCGCACCAGCGGGAAGTGTTTCTCAGGCGATTGCATGTGCCGCATCGCCACGCTGTTGGCCAATGCCAGCGTCGGCATGAACAGCAGCATGTAGCCCATGACGCAGGCGAAGAACATGCGGAAATCGGTTGCGGTGGACGCCAGCCACATCAGCACCGCGCCGGCCAGGTGCAGCACCGCGAGAATGCGCTGCGCCGCGAAGTAGCGGTCGGCGATCAGGCCGACCAGGAACGGCGCGACGATGGCGCCGATGGACTGGCTGAGGAAGGCCGTCGCCACCTGGCTCGCACTGGCCTGCAACGGCCCCTGCACCAGGTACGTTCCCAGGGTCACGAACCACGCGCCCCAGATGAAGAACTGCAGAAACATCATCGCGCCCAAGCGCGACATGGTGTGCGTCATGGCTTGCCCTCCCAGGCAGTGATGGCTCAGATCCCCAGCATGCGGCGCAGTGATCCAGGATCGGTGCCGCTGTCGGCAAAGTCGTCGAAGGCGCGCTCGGTCACGCGGATGATGTGGTCGCGGATGAACGCGGCGCCCTCGCGCGCACCGTCTTCCGGATGCTTCAGGCAGCACTCCCACTCCAGCACCGCCCAGCCGGGGAAGTCGTACTGCGCGAATTTCGAGAAGATCGCCTTGAAGTCGATCTGCCCATCGCCGAGCGAGCGGAACCGGCCCGGACGATCGATCCAGTCCTGGTAGCCGCCATACACCCCACTGCGCGCGCTGGCGTGATACTCCGCGTCCTTGACATGGAAGATGCCGATGCGCGCGTGGTAGCGGTCGATGAAGCCGAGGTAGTCCATCTGCTGCAGCAGCAGATGGCTGGGGTCGTACAGGATCTTTGCGCGGGGATGGTGGTCCACCACGTCGAGGAAGCGCTCGAAGGTCGCGCCGTCATGCAGGTCCTCGCCCGGGTGAATCTCGAAACACAGGTCCACGCCGCAGGCGTCGAAGGCATCCAGGATGGGGCGCCAGCGGCGGCCGAGTTCGGCGAAGGCTTCTTCCACCAGTCCGGGCGGGCGTTGCGGCCAAGGATAGAAGTAGGGCCACGCCAGTGCGCCGGAGAAGGTGGCATGCGCCGTCAGCCCCAGGCGTTGGCTGGCCTTGGCCGCCAGCAGCAGCTGTTCCACTGCCCAGGCCTGGCGGGCGGCCGGATCGCCGCGCTTGTCCGGCGGCGCGAAGCCGTCGAACAGGCTGTCGTAGGCGGGATGCACGGCAACCAGCTGCCCCTGCAGATGGGTGGACAGCTCGGTGATCTGCAGGCCGTGCCCGGCCAGCATGCCGGCGACGTCGTCGCAGTAGGTCTGGCTGCGCGCCGCCTCGGCCAGATCGAACAGGTGGGGCGCGCTGGTCGGTACTTGTACGCCAGAATAGCCCAGCCCCGCGGCCCAGCCGGCCAGCGTGTCCAGCCGATCAAAAGGAGGTGTGTCGCCGATGAACTGCGCCAGGAACAGCGCTGGACCCTTGAGCGTTTTCAAGAGGATTCGCCCTCGATGCAATCGATTGCATTATCCTAGCAGGGGCATTCGAAAGACCCGTTGTGCACTGCACAGCGGAAGGAAGAGGTAACGCCATGGCCACCATCTACGACATTGCAAAGCACGTCGGCGTCTCGGCCGGCACGGTGTCGCGGGCGCTGTCCCGGCCGGAGAAAGTGCTGCCGGCCACGCGCGCGCGCATCGAGCAGGCGGCCGCCGCGCTGGGCTATGTCCCCAACACGGTGGCCAGAACGCTCAAGACCCAGCGCAGCGGCAAGATCCTGGTCACCGTGCCGGACATCGCCAACCCGTTCTTCGCCCAGATCCTGCAGGGCGCGGAGGACGCGGCGCAGGCCGTTGGCTACGCCGTGCTGTTGGGCGATACCCAGAACCTGCCCGAGCGCGAGGAGCGCTACGCGCAGATGCTCCGGCGCAACGAGGCCGACGGCCTGATCGTGCTGGGGCATCGCCTCCCGCCTACGGCACGTGACATCGTCCAGCAGCAGGGCAGTGCCGCGCCGGTGGTCAACGGCTGCGAGTTCGATCCCGCGCTGGGCATCCCCAGCGTCCACATCGACAACGCGGCTGCCGCGCGCGCGGTGATGGACCACTTGTATGGCCTGGGACACGAACGCATCGCCGTGGTCGGCGGGCCGCCGGACAATCCCCTGCACCAGCAGCGACTGGAAGGGGTTCGGGCCGCCGGCAAGGCGCGCGGTCGCCTGCGTCACCTGAGCGTTGTCCCGGGTGACTTCTCGGTGGAATCCGGCCATGCGGCCGGGATGGAACTGCTGGCCCGCGCGTCGGTGCCGACAGCGGTGTTCTGCTTCAGCGACCAGATGGCACTGGGCGTGCTGGCGGCCTGCCGGGATCTGGGCATCGGCGTGCCCAATGGCCTGTCCGTCGTCGGCTTCGACGACCTGGCGTCGTCGCGTTACCTCACGCCCCCGTTGACGACCATCCGGCAACCCATGCGGGAGATCGGCGCCCGCGCGGTCCACCTGCTGCTTGCCATCATCGAACGTGTCGATGTGCCGCTTCAGCAGACCCTGGATTTCAGCTTGATGGTGCGGGGTTCGACGGCTGCGCCGGGGAGCAGGTAATGGCAGGGGCCCAGGCGCGGTAGAGCCACCCCATGGGTGGCTGCTGTTCCGACCTGCACCACGTGCAGCTACCCGTGGGGCGGGGGCAGCACGATAAGATCACTCGAACAGCCACTACGGAACGGTGTGCAATCACATGGAGAGGAGCGCAGAGCGATGGCACGACAGGTTGCTGCTTTCCTGACCCTGCTGGCCCTGTCACTGGCGGCCGCGTATTTTCTGCAGATTGCGATAGTGGCCAAGGGCCGGTTCGAATTCGGCGTGGCGGACATCGTCTCGTGCGAATCCGGACTGCTGTTCGCAGTGGCGGCAGGCTTGATTTCCAGGCGCTATGGTTTCGCCGTGGTGGTCGGCGTGACGTACGCGGCCTTCTGGGCATTGGCGATCTACCACCTGAATACATCCACGGGCGGCGGTTGGGTCTTGGAAATTCTTTCGGTGAACGCAGTGAACATTGCCGTATCAGTGCTCGCCGGTATCGCGGGCGCGTGCCTCGGGGTATTCCTTCGCAACCGCAACCGGGCGCGGCCGTGAGTAGCCTGAAGCGACGCAGCGCTGCGCTTGGATGGAGCCTGCTGCTGGGTTGGATCGCGCTGCCATGGCTACTGGCGCGGGCGGACAACCTGGCGTTGTTCGCGCTCCATCAGTTGTACCACCTTCCGCTCGCGGCGTGGATCGGCGCACCGTTCTTCCGTGCCGACAGCGAGGTGATGTTCGTTGTGCAGCCTGCGGGTCGGGTGTTGATAGGCCTGTTCTACCTGGCGATCGGCGGTGCAATCGCGCTGGTCGGCCAACGACGGAACAAGCGCACCGGGTGACCACCACGCAGGTAGCCTTGACCGCAGGCGGGCAAGCGCGCTGCGCATGCCGGGTGGTGGGTCACGTGCGGGTCACCCGCGGGTCACCCGCCCTGCCATCGGCATCCACTACCATGGGCCGACCCCGCCGGATGCTCCCCCATGTCCCTTGTGATCCCCACGTTACCCAGGCCCCCCACCGCCCGCATCGCGGCCTGGCTGCTGATGCTGCTGGGCATGTGGCTGGCGTTGAAGCTGGGCCTGGTGGTGACGCTGCTGTCGGGCCTGCTGGTGTTCCAGCTGACCCACGTGCTGGCATCGGTGGTGGAAGGGCGGCTGCGGCCGGGGCGGGCGCGGGCCATCGCGGTGATCGTGCTGGCGGCGGTGATCATCGGCGTGCTGGTGTTGGCCGGCATCGGCATCGCGGCGTTCTTCCGCAACGAGACCGGCGGCCCGGACGTGCTGCTGGCGCGCCTGATGGACATTCTCAATACCTCGCGCCACCAGGTACCCGCGCTACTGCAACCCTATATCCCCGAAGACCTTACCGCGCTGCGCGCGGCACTGAACGACTGGGCCGCCGAACACCAGCGCCAGCTGGGTGTGGCCGGCACGTCGGTGGTGCAGGTGAGCGTGCGGGTACTGATCGGCATGGTGCTGGGCGCGATGATCGCGCTGTACGACGAACTGCCGCTGCCGAAGATGGGCCCGCTGGCGCAGGAACTGATCGGCCGCACCTCGCGGCTGGCCACTGCGTTCCGCCAGGTGGTGTTCGCACAGGTCAAGATTTCCCTGCTCAACACGCTGTTCACCGCGATCTTCCTGCTCGGCGTGCTGCCGCTGTTCGGGGTGCACGTGCCCCTGTCCAAGACCTTGGTGCTGATCACCTTCCTGGCCGGTCTGTTGCCGGTGGTGGGCAACATCATCTCCAACACCGTCATCACCATCGTGGCGCTGTCGGTGTCGTTCTACGTGGCGATGGCTGCGCTGCTGTACCTGGTGGTGATCCACAAGCTGGAGTACTTCCTCAACGCGCGCATCGTCGGCGGCGAGATCCAGGCACGGGCCTGGGAGCTGCTGCTGGCGATGCTGGTGATGGAGGCGGCGTTCGGGTTGCCCGGGTTGGTGGCCGCGCCGGTGTTCTATGCGTACATCAAGCGCGAACTGCTGGACCAGCGCTGGATCTGAGCGCGACCGCGCACACCCTGGGCGGCGCTACCGCCGGGTGATTTTGCTGCGGCGGTAGTCGGTGCGGTTGGCCTGGAAGCGGGCGATGCTCTGGCCCAGTTCGTCCAGCGCCCCGGCCGGCAGCCACAGCTGCTGGGTGCCGCGCGTCATTGCCGTGTACGCCGCACGCACCGGGTTGTGCGCGTAGCCCCGGCCGAAGCCGGTGCGGAAGCAGCACATCGACATCGCCACCACCGCGAACTCGGTGTTCTTGGCATGCTCCACCAGCAGCAGTTGCAGCGTGGCGTCGTGGAACTCGGCCAGGCGCTGGCCCAGTTCGATGAAGCGGTCACGGTTGTAGCCGCGCATGAACATGCGCGGGATCTGCGGCATGTCCTGCTCGCTGCATTCGGCCAGCAGCGCTTCCCAGCGCTGGCTGCTGCCGCCATGCGAGGTCATTTCGCGGTAGGCCTCTTCGCCGCGGTTCACCTCGCGGCCCACGCTGGTCAGCGTGTCGGGGTGGATGCCGAACGGGATGCCGGCGGCAGCCAGGCGCTGGGCTTCTTCCAGCAGCCGCCATGGGTTGCCGAAGACGCGCGCACCCTTGCCGGGAACCTCGTCCCAGCGGGTGTAGGTCCGGGTCAGCGTGGGCTGGTCGGCCGAGCCTTCGAACGGCCCGTCGAAGAAGCCGGTGGCGTCCAGCGCCACGGTCTCGTTGACCAGTTGCTCCACCAGCCGGCCCTGGCGCACGGACTGGGCGATCTCCAGCTTCATGCCGGTGGCAAAGCGCGGCGCACGTCCCACCAGGCGCTGATTGGGGTCGCCCAGGCTGATCACCGACCCTTCGTAGCCGGACAACAGGCCTTTCCAGGCCGGGCTCATGTCGTGACCTTCATCGATCAGCAGCGTGCCCCACAGGGTCGGAATGCGCGCGCGATGGAGCGCCAGCCACTTGCCGATGTGGTCGACGTTGAGGCTGAGCAGGGGGGTCTTCTGCACGGTCGGGTCGAACATGCAGCGCCACACGTGCTCGGCGGCGGCGATGTAGGGGCCGGCATCGATCATCGCCCACGGCAACGCGCGGGCGAAGTGGCGCGGCTCCAGCCGCTCGGCCGGGGACCGGCACCATGCGGCGATGCCGTCGAAGGCCACGCGCAGCACGCTGGTGGGGGCATGGTTGCCGATCGGCTGCAGGCCGATGCGCTGGGCGATATCCCGGAACGAGGCCTTGCTGATCTGGAAGGTCGGGCGGAACGCGGTGCCCAGAATGCCCTGGCGGAACGCGGCGCCGGCGATCTGGTTGGCGAAGCTGATCTGCGACAGGATCTCGATCGGCAGCGCGCCACTCAGCCGGCGCCGGAATGCCTGCACCTGGCTGGGGCGTGGCGCGATGTAGGTGTAGCGCCGGGTCGCGCTGTCCAGCAGCTGCAGGATCAGGTGGGTCTTGCCCGCGCCTGCATAGGCGTCCAGGTCGATGTGTTCGTCATCGTTGGCCACGATCGCGCGCAGTGCACGGGCCTGCTCGGCGGTGTAATCGTGGGTGCGCTCGACATAGGCCGGTGCCTGCGCACTATCGATTCCGACGTCGTCGGGTTCTTCACCGGCGGCGTCGGTATAGAAACGGATGGTGTGCGGCTCCAGGGTGGTGCGGCAGGCCGCCTGGAACGGGTCGACCGGGTAGTCCGTCGGCGACATCCGGCAGAACTCGGCCACCACCGCGTCCGGGCCCAGCACCACGCTCTGTGCGGCCAACGCCTGCAACGCGTCGTTGAGCTGGCCAGGCATGCCGGCGGCCAGGGCCTTGAACTGGGCATCGGCATCGTCGGGCTGCGCGGCAAACAGCGCGCAGGCCTGGTCGATCAGGCGGGTCAGCGCGGCGCTGTGATGGGCGCGCCCCTGGCACAGCGCTGCGGCGAACAGGCCGGCACGCTCCAGCGCGCTGGCCGGGATCTGCCCCACATCAAGGAACGCGGCAAGCGCTGTTTCGCTCAGCGGCAGGAAATACACGGGTTGGGTCGGCAGGGGCATTGCAGGGGCAGTCGGACGGCTGCCGGCACGGTAGCAGATGCATCCCGGCTGCGCGTGCAACCGGGGTGCGTTGGCTTATGCTGCGGCAGTGCCCGGCACCTGCCCGGGTCGCCGTGCCTCTTCCAGCATCACCCGGATCAAGGACCTGTCCATGTTGTTCTTCCTGCTGTTGCTGGCCATCACTGCGGTGAGTTTCTGGATCGTCTTCCTGGGCGGCGCCGAGCGCGTGCAGGGGCTGTTTTCGCTGCTCAGCTTCGACCTGGTCGACCTGTTCACCGACCCCCTGACCGTGCAGCAGGTGCGCCTGTGCACGGCGATCACCTGGTGCATCGCGGTGGTCATCATCGCGGTGGTCGGCCTGCGCTGATCACATCGCGCTGCCCACCGGGGTGATCCGGCGCGCGTCCTGTTCGGCCTTCACCTGGCGCCACCACGGCGTGCCGGGTTGCGGGGCGTCCAGGTCCAGGCGTTCGCCCATGCCCGGTGTTGCCAGCGGAATGGCGCGCTGCCGCGCCAGGGCGCTGACCCGTTCAAACGGCTCGTCCCACTGGTGCAGGGCCAGGTCGAAGGTGCCGTTGTGGATCGGCAGCAGCCAGCGGCCCCGCAGGTCCTGGTGGGCCTGCACGGTCTGCTCGGGCTGCATGTGCACGAACGGCCACTTGGCGTCGTAGGCACCGGTTTCGATGAAGGTGACGTCGAACGGCCCATAGCGCTCGCCAATCTGGCGAAAACCGTCGAAGTAGCCGGTGTCGCCGCTGAAGAACAGGCGCAGGCCGTCATCCAGGATCACCCATGACGCCCACAGCGTGCGGTTGCCGTCGCGCAGCCCGCGGCCGGAGAAGTGCTGGGCCGGGGTGGCCGCGAAGCGCACGCCGTCCACCTCGGTTTCCTGCCACCAGTCCAGCTGGCGCACGCGGTCGCGCGGCACGCCCCAGGCGATCAGCCGGTCGCCCACGCCCAGCGGGGTCAGGAACACATCGGCGCGGCTGGCCAGGTACTTGATGGTGGCGCGGTCGAGGTGGTCGTAGTGGTCGTGCGAGAGCAGCACGCCACGGATGGGCGGCAGGTCGTGCAGGGCGATCGGCGGGGCGTGGAAGCGCTTGGGGCCCATCCACTGCACCGGCGAGGCACGCTTGGAGAACACCGGGTCGGTCAGCCACCAGCCGCCGCGCAGCTTCACCAGCAGGGTCGAATGGCCCAACCGGTACAGGCTGTGCTCGGGGGCACTGGCCAGCTCGGCGGCGGTGATCGCGCGCACCGGTGGCGGCGCGGGTGGCGTGCTGCCTGCGGGGCGGTCGAACAGGAATTCCCACAGCAGCTTGAGCGTACCGGTCACGGTTTCCTTGGGCTTGGGGGCAACGTTGGTGAAGTGGCCGTCGTGCATCTGCGGCGACTGGTCATTGGGGGCGATAGGCACGGTCAGGGTCATCCCGATAAGTAGGGTGAGGGAGAAGGCAAGGGCAAGCAGGGGGAGGGCTCTCATGCGGTGCCTTCTGGTTTATGAGTGTGTACGCACTCATTTAATGGAGGAAAAAACGGGTTCATCGTTGGATGCCTTTCCAGAACAGGTCGAACCCGGCCTGCTGCAGCGTGGCGGCGTGCGCGGGGTCGGCCGCCATCGCCTCCAGCGTGGTTTCCAGCAGGTTGATCAGCACCCGGCCCAGGTAGAACGGCAGCCGTTCGGGATCGATGTGGCCGGCCAGGCTGGTTTCCAGCGCCTGCAGCATGCTGCCGAACAGGCCCGCGCATTCGCTGCGGGTGTGCGCGCTGATGCGCTCGGACACCTTGAGCTGGCGCAGCGCCATGCGATCAATGGGGTAGGTCGAGCCCCATGCGATCAACGCATTCCAGGCATGCAGCACCAGGTCGCGGGCGTCGGCCTGGTCCGGGAAGTCCGCGCCGAGCACCATGGCCAGCCGGGTTTCCAGACGCACGAACAGCGCGTTGAGCAGCGCGTCCTTGGTCTCGAAGTAGGTGAACACCGTGCCTTCGGCCACCTTGGCCGCCCGTGCGATCTGCGCCGTGGACGCGCCAATGCCCTGCGCGGCCACCAATTTGGCGGTAGCGTCGAGGATAGCGTCGCGTTTCTGTTCGCTGAGCGGGCGGGCCATGGGAATGAGTAAGTGAGTGCTTGCTCATTTATAGGCGCGCGACCTTCCCGGCGCAAGTGCTGGCGGCCGCGCTGGCGGGTTTTGTTCAGCCACGCCGGTCCAGGGGCTTGATCGGCCGGTGGCCCCCGCGTGACCATGCCGGCCTGTCCACCTTGGGACCCTGAAATGGCGCCCGCCGCCCCGATCACCTTGCGCACCCCGCGCCTGCTGCTGCGCGCGCAGGCCATCGCCGATTTTCCCGCGTATGCCGCGTTCCTGGCGTCGCCGCGCGCAAGCGGGCTGGGCGGTCCGTTCGACCTGCGCGCGGCGTGGGGCATGTTCTGCCATGACCAGGCCTGTTGGCACTTCTTCGGCCACGGTGCGCTGATGATCGAGCACGCCGACACCGGCACCTGCCTGGGGCAGATCGGCATCAACGACGGCCCGTTGTTTCCGGAAAAGGAGCTGGGCTGGCTGCTGTATGCCGGCCACGAGGGGCACGGCTATGCCACCGAGGCGGCGCAGGCCATGCGCGACTGGGCCTTCGGCACGTTGGGCGTGGCCACGCTGGTCAGCTACGTGGCGGCCGACAACCCCGGTTCGGCGCGGGTGGCCCAGCGGCTGGGCGGAACGCTGGATGCCGGCGCCCCGCGCAGCGATCCGCACGATCGGGTGTACCGCTACGCGCGCTGAGCCCTGCCCGCGTTGCCATCCCATGCGCTGGGGTCTATAAGGCGGTTCTGATCTGCTTCCGGAAGGCGTACACCATGCCAACGCGATCGACACCGTCTGCCACCACTCCGCCCGCCAACGCCGCGCCGCGCCTGTTGGCCGGCGGCAATCCGCAGATTGCCAAAGGCGAGGGCGACGCGCCCGTGCAGGCCTACATCGCGGCGATGCCCGGCTGGAAATGCGCCGTGGGTGAACGCCTGGATGCCCTGATCAGCGCGGCGGTGCCGGGCGTGCGCAAGGCGGTGAAGTGGAATTCACCGCTGTATGCCGCCGGCGATGACGGCTGGTTCCTGAGCCTCCATTGCTTCACCGGGTACATCAAGGTGGCCTTCTTCCGCGGCACCGCGCTGAAGCCGGTGCCGCCGGAGCCGTCGAAGAGCCAGGACACGCGCTACCTGCATATCCGCGAAACGGTGCCGTTGGATGAGGCGCAGTTCAGCGCCTGGGTCCGCCAGGCCAGCCGCCTGCCCGGCGAGCGCATGTAACCGGCCCGCGTGCCGGTGGCGCCTTCCAACCGTCATCCCTGCCAGGACATTCCCATGACCAAGGCTACCTCCAGCGTCACCCCGAGCGCATCGGCCGACACGGAGGGGCCTTCGGCCGCGCAACTGATCGACGCGAAGATTGCCGGCCTCGACGACTGGCGCGGTACCACCCTGGCGCGCGTGCGCCGCATCATCCACCAGGCCGACCCGGCCGTGGTGGAAACGGTGAAGTGGCGCGGCGTGCCGGTCTGGGAGCACGACGGCATCCTGTGCACCGGCGAAATCTACGCGCGGGCGGTCAAGATGACCTTCGCCAAGGGCGCCGCACTGGCGGATCCGGCCGGGCTGTTCAACGCGAGCCTGACGGGCACCACGCGCCGGGCGATCGATTTGCATGAAGGCGAGACCATGAACGCGACGGCCTTGAAGGCGTTGATCCGTGCGGCGGTGGCAGCGAACGTGGCGGCCACGACAGCGAAAACGCCGCCAGCGCGCAGACGTGCCGCAACAAAGACGCCAGCGGACACGCGTGCCGCGGCGCCTACCAGCAGGTCACGCACTCCGCGGCGATAGGTGGTCGCACGCCGGCCGCGAGGCGCATCGCGGCCCACATGACAGTGGCGCGGTGGCAGCCACCGGCGGATTCGGCAAAGATGGGGGCTGCCTTGTCGCCGTGTAGCGGCGATGTCGGCTCTCCCCCATTGAAACTGGATCTGCCTGTGCTGAGTGTTGTTGGTGTGTTGCTTGCGCTGTACGTGGTGTGGCGTGTGGTGTGGCCGTTGCGGGTGTCGCTGTCGCTGCGCGGCCCGCTTGGATTGCTGGTGGTGTCGCTGGCCCTGCATCACCGCATCGTGGCCCGGTTCGCCGGCACCATGGCCTCGCCGGAACTTCCCAAGCCGGTCATCGCGGTGCTGGCCACCGGCTTCACCGCGCTGCTGATCGGCGCGCTGGCGGTACTGCTGCTGGATATCCTGCTGCTGGGCGCGCGCCTGTTGCGCCGCCCCCGTGCCACCGCCGCACTGCGCACCCCATGGCTGCGGCCAGCCGCGATGGGCGCTGCACTGGTGGTATCGGCCTATGGCATCTGGCAGGGTATGGCCGTGCCGCAGACGCGGCAGATCGAGGTGACCCTCGATGGCCTGCCGGCACAGTTCGACGGCTACCGCGTGCTGCAGCTCACCGACATCCACGCCAGCCGCCTGCTCACCGGTGGCTGGGTGGCCCAGGTGGTGGCCAACAGCAATGCGCTGTCGCCGGACCTGGTGGTGATCACCGGTGACCTGATTGACGGCACGGTGGCGGCACGTGCCGCCGACTTTGCCCCGCTGGCCGGGCTGCGCGCCCCTGATGGTGTCATCGCCATCACCGGCAACCACGAGTACTACGCGCAGTACGCCGACTGGATGCAGGCGTTCCGCGCGCAGGGCATGCAGGTGCTGGAGAACTCCCACACCGAGGTCCGCCGCGACGGCGCCGTGCTGACCATTGCCGGTGTCACCGACCCGGTGGCCGTGCGCTATGGCCTGCCCATGCCGAACCTGGCCGCCGCACTGGCCGGCGCCGATCCGCGCGCCCCGGTGATCCTGCTCGACCACCGCCCGGGTGCGGCGCGCGCGAACGCCGCGCACGGCGTTGCACTGCAGTTGTCCGGGCATACCCACGGCGGTCACATCCTGGGCATGGACCAGCTGGTCAAGCACGCCAACGGTGGCTACGTGTCCGGGCGCTACACGGTGGACGGCATGACCCTGTATGTCAGCAACGGCGCCGGTCTGTGAGCCGGATTCGCCGCGCGCATCGGCGTACCGTCGGAGATCACGCTGATTACCCTGCGCCAGGGCGCGGCCGGCCGCACCGCAGCTGAACGCCCCGGCTTGGCAAGCCCGCAGGGAATTGCGACGCTTGCGCGCTGATACGGCGGAAGAACGCGGATGAAAGCAATGCGCAACGTGCTGGGAACGATGATGGTGCTGGCCACCACCGGTGGCTGTGCGCTGCACGGCGATGCGCTGCGCAGTGCACCTGCGGCGGCGGTGCCGGCGGCAGGCGTGGTCCTGCCCGATACCGAGAGCTGGAGCGTGCATGATCCGGCCGGGCGCGACTACCCGATCTGGGTGGCGCTGCCGGCCAGCTACGCGCAGCACCCGGAGCGGCGCTACCCGGTGCTGTTCGTCACCGACGCGCTGTACAGCTTTCCGCTGGTGCGCAGCGTGCGCAACCTGGTGGGGCAGGGCGGCGCCAACCTGGAAGATTTCATCCTGGTCGGGCTGCCGCCGCAGCAGGGGCTGACCTCCAAGCAGAGCCGCTCGCGCGACTACACGCCCACCCAGCCGCAGCGCACTGCCGACGACGACTACAGCAACGACGTGGTCTACGGCGGTGCCGCGCACTACCGCGATTTCCTGGCCACGCACGTGTTGCCCGCGGTGGACGCGCGCTACCGCACCGATCCGGCACGGCGCAGTTTCGCCGGGCATTCCTACGGGGGTCTCTTCGGCACCTATGTGCTGCTCACACGCCCGCAGATGTTCCAGACCTACATCCTGTCCAGCCCGTCGCTGTGGTTCGACGGGCACTATATCGACCGCCTTGAACAGGACTACGCGCAGCAGCACCGCGCACTGCCGGCACGGGTACTACTGGCGATCGGTAGTGAAGAGACGCCCACGCCCGATACGGTAGATGGCCCGCGCAACGACATGGTGCGCGATACGCAGGCCTTCGCCGATCGCCTGCGCCAGCGCGGCTACCAAGGCTTGCAGGTGGACAACCGGGTGGTCCCGGCCGAAGACCACCTCACCGTGTACCCCAGCACGCTCACCCGCGCGCTGCTGCAGGTTTACCCGGGCACCGGGCCGTACAACGGCGGCTGAGCATGCAGACCGTGCGCACCGTGCCGTTGTTTGATGCCCGCTGCAGCCACTGCGGTGAGGCGTTTGCCCATCCCAGCCTGGGCGATGCGGTGTACGGCGCGCTGATGCTGTGCAGTGTGGACGGACGCCAGCACGCGATCGTGGACGGCTTCAGCGCGGTGCCAGCGCAGGTCGCCGCGCTGCTCGCTGACGATCCGGACACCGCGCTGTGGCCGGTGCTTGCCGCGTTGGCCGATCCACCTGAAGGCTCGGCCTGGTCGGTGGAGCTGCATTGCCCGCACTGCGGTCAGCCCGATCCGGCCTTCCAGGAAGGCACGCGCCGCGGCATGGCGGACATTCCGCTGGCCCGCTTCGGCCAGTGCGCAGCGGGCGACCTGGCCGCGCAGGTCGCACGGCTCGGGGGTCGCCAGCGCTGAGCCCACCCGATCAGGCCAGGGCGGTGTCCTGCAGCGATATCGCGGTGGCCAGTTCCGGTGCCAGCGCATGTGCCACGGCCATGCGCAGCATCGCCGGGCTGACGTGGCGGCGGTGCACCCGGTTGATCGCCGCCATGTACAGGCGGCCGAACGCATTGAGCGTGCGCACCCGGGTGCCCAATGCGATCACCGCCGCACCATCGTCCAGCACCTGCACGCGCACGCACGAGCGGAACTGCAGGTGGCGGTCGTCGGCACCGAGCAGGACTTCGGCGCTGCGGTCGGCGGCGTCGGTGGCCTGGGCATGCACCGGGAAGCGACCGGCGAAACGCTCGCCGGGCCCGTCGGACAGCAGCGAGGACACCGGGCAGCCCAGCGGCGAGGTGCGCAGCCGCAAGGGGGTCACCAGCACATTGCGCAGGGCCATCAGCCGGCCCACGCCCGGCGGTGGGTTGCGGACGAATCCCTCCAGCACCGCTTCCAGCAGCGCACGCGCCGAGTGCCCGCCGAGGCTGTGGGCGGGCAGGGTGAGACAGGTGTAATCCTGGTGGTCGAAGCCCTGCGGCAACGCGTGCTGCAGCAGTGAATCGGCCGGCGCTGCAGGTTGCGTGGCCAGCGTGCCGCATGCCGCGCGCTGCCCGATGTAGCCATGGGCCGGGCGCAACCGCGCCAGGCCGCTGCGCACCCGCCCGACCAGGTCGCGGCTGCCGGCGCACCAGCGGGCCAGCACCGACGCGGCCGGTGCGCGCAGCGACAGCGTCACCCGCGGAAGCTGGTCCAGGTCGGTCTGGTCAAGCAGCTGCTGCAACGCCGACGGCAGGGTGTCGGTCAGCGAAGGAATGTCGGCGGCGCCTGCATCGATGCGCACACGTTGCGCCTCGCTCAATGCGCCACTGCGCTCATCGGCATGGCAGGACAACGCAAACAGCGCCGGGTGCCGGGGATGACGCGACACGAACTGGTGCCAGGTACCGCTGCCGAAGCGCACGGTGAACAGGCAGTCCGGCGGCACGTCGATGCAGCGCAGGGCGCGCACGAAGGCGGCCAGGTCCTGCTGCAGCTGTGCGTCGGACACGGTGGAAAAACGCAGCTGGGCGCCGCCGCTGCCGGCAATGGCGGTGAACATGCGCGGGCCGGCATGGCGATGAAACGGATGCCCAGTCCGGCCTACCGAGAACGAGTACAGCGACGAGGCATCGCCGTGCGCCAGGTGCATGCCGCCCAGCCGCGCGGAGGGTTCGTCCAGTGCATCAACGAAGCGCGGATGCTGCGCCTGGCGCAGGCCCGCATCGCGCAGCAGCGCATCGCCGGCACCGATCCCAAGCTGGGCGATCAACGCTACCTCGACCGGGCTGCCATCGCCGCAGGAGGGCAGGCTGATGCTGGGAAACGAACGACTCACGTGGGCGGTGTCCAGCATGCCGATCTCCTTGTCGTTGGGTCGCTCAGCTCACGCGGTGGGTTTGCGGCGCGCACGGGCGCGGCTTTCGCGCTGCAGCGGGCCGCCCACCGGACAGACCTCGGCGGCCCACGCGAACAGGGTATTGGCCAGCGTGTCGGGCACCTGCCGGAAATACACGAACTGGCCGCGCTTCTCGCGCTCGATCAGCCCGGCGTCTTCCAGGATGCGCAGGTGGCTGGACAGCGCCGGCTTGCTGAAATCGAAGCGCTCGCCCAGCTCGCCCGCGCTCAACTCGCCGCCATTGAGGTAGGCCAGGATCTGCCGGCGTGCGGTGGAGGCGAGGGCTTCGAAGATGCGGTCCATGGGTGGTAGTTAACTAATTCGTTAACTGATGGTGTTCCGCCAGCGCACTGATGTCAAGCGCCTTTTCAAGCGCGACCTGGGCGTTACCTGTCCCTGCCTGCGGAGTCTTGTGCGCGCCCGCGGCAGCAACACGGGCGTGCCTACCCCGCTGGCCGACCTCAAGGGCGAAGACCCGTGGCAGGACCTGTGGTTCCACTCCAACCCGTGTTCATCGACGCGCGCCCCCGGTAGGGCCACGCCATGCGTGGCTGTGGGACCATTCGCGCATAATCAGCCCGACGCATGCGCGAAGAGGTGCGTGCGCAGGCCAATGGCGTGATGCCCTGCGGTTCTCGGCCTGGCGTTGTGGGTCGCCTGGGCGGTGGATGTAGTGTAGGCGTTCTCTCCCGATCCTCGTCCAACCAGGAATCAGACATGAACTACCTGTGGAGCCTGATCGTCGCACTGTGCGCATTTCCAGCCTCGGCGACCTCCATAGTGCCGAAGTCCCTGGAGGAGATGGTCGCAGAGTCGGATCACATCGTGGTGGCCACCATCCGCGCGGTGGACATGGTCAATGCGCGTGGAGTGCCCGTCCTTGCCCCTGACGCGCGTACCGGTCCCGGCGAAACCAACCAGATGCGCCTGCAGCTGGAGATCAGTGAAGTATTGTCGCCGCGCGACGGTGCCATACCCGTTGCGGTGACCGTGCCGCTATGGAAGATGTGGCACTACCGTCTGGGCACGATGCAGGAAGAACTGGTGGGATCACGCGGCATCTTTCTGCTGGTCGGCCCGCAGCATGCGCCGGTGTATCCGATCGGTTTCCAGCGCTCACCGGAGGAGCGTCAGGCCATTCTCGCCTTGCTCCGGAACTGAGCGCCCGCGCCCGCGCGTGAAGGGTATGACAGGAACCGTGCACGGCGCGGTCACCGTGGCGCGCCGACGCTGGCACCCTGTCCCCAACCCGGATCCGCCATGACCACGCTGACCCTGCCCGAACTGGCCAAGAAGATGGCCAACATCGACTTCACCATGCTGCAGACCCATGCCGACAGCGGCGAGATCGCGGCTCGGCCGATGAGCAACAACGGTGATGTGGACTACGACGGCGACAGCTGGTTCTTCACCACCGAAGACACCGACATGGTCCGCGAGATCACGCACGACCCGAAGGTGGCGCTGAGCTTCACCGGCAGCAAGTCGCTGCTGGGCAAGCCGCCGCTGTTCGTGGCGGTGCAGGGCAGGGCGACCCTGATCCGCGACAAGGCGGTGATGCAGCAGCACTGGGTGAAAGACCTGGAGCGCTGGTTCGAGCAGGGCGTGGACAGTCCTGGGCTGGTCCTGATCCAGGTGGCTGCGGCGCGCATCCACTACTGGGATGGGGAAGACCAAGGCGAAATCCTGCGCTGAAGGAGGCACGCATGGCTGCGTCGCGTATGCCGAAGATCGGGTGTGCCGGCTGGTCGATCCCCAGCCGCTACGCCACCCACTTCGGGCCCGGCGACAGCCTGCTGGCGCGCTATGCCACGCGCTTTGACGTGGTGGAGATCAACTCCTCGTTCTACCGGCCGCACCAACGCACGACCTACGCGCGCTGGGCGGCCACCGTACCGGCCGACTTTCGCTTCTCGGTAAAGCTGCCGCGGACCATCTCGCACGATTCGGGACTGGTCGGCGTGGGCCCATTGCTGGACCGCTTCCTCGACGAGGTGGGCGGACTGGGGCGCACGCTGGGCGCCCTGCTGCTGCAGTTGCCTCCATCGCTGGTACTGGACACGCGCCGCGCCGGGAGCTTTTTCCGCGCGCTGCGTCGACGCAGCCCGGTGCCCGTGGTCTGCGAGCCCCGCCATGCCAGCTGGTTCAGCACGCAGGCCGATGCGCTGTTGCAGCGCCACGCGATTTCCCGGGCCGCAGTGGATCCGGCGCGCGTTGCCGCCGGCGCGCTGCCTGGCGGCGCGCAGGGCTGGCACTACTGGCGGTGGCACGGTTCGCCGCGCATGTATTACAGCGATTACCCCGATGCCGCACTGGCCGATCTGGCGGCACAGGTCGTGCACCAGCCTGGGCAGGCGCAGGCACCGTGGGTGATCTTCGACAACACCGCGCATGGCTTTGCGATTGCCAATGCCCTGCGCCTGAAGGAGATCGCCGCGCATGCCTGAAGGCCCTTCCATCGTCATTCTGCGCGAAGCCACCGCCAAGTTCCGCGGCAAGACCGTGCGCCGCGCACTGGGCAACAGCAGCCTGGACCTCACCCGCATGGAAGGGCGGCGGGTGCTGGCGCTGCGCAGCTGGGGCAAGCATTTTCTGATCCAGTTCAGCGGCTTCAGCCTGCGCGTGCACATGCTGATGTTCGGCAGCTACCGCATCGACGAACGCAAGCCCTCACCGCCGCGCGTGTCGCTGCAGTTCGACAACGGCGAGTTGAACATCTACGCCTCGTCGCTGAAGTACATCGAAGGACCGCTGGAGGACACCTACGATTGGCGTGGCGACGTGCTCTCGCCGGACTGGGATCCGCGCCTGGCCCGGCGCCGGCTCAAGCAGCAGCCAGACACCCTGATCTGCGATGCGCTGCTGGACCAGGCGATCTTTGCCGGGGTCGGCAACATCATCAAGAACGAGGTGCTGTTCCGCACCCGCGTGCATCCCGAATCGACGGTGGGCAGCATCCCGCCGCGCACGTTGGGCAAGGTGATCGCCGACGCGCGCACCTACAGCGAGGCCTTCCTGGCCTGGAAGAAGGCCGGCACGCTGCGCCAGCACTGGCAGGTGCACACCAAACGGACGTGTCCGTGCTGTGGCGGGCCGTTATCCAAGACCTACCCGGGGCGCAGCAAGCGGCGGACCTTCTTCTGCCCCAACTGCCAGGTGAAGTACTGACACAACGGGCGTATGGGCCGCCGTAGAAGGCATCAGACGGGTGAAACTGCCGGTGGGCAAGCTGCTGTAGGATGGCTGCGTCACACGCCATTACGCGCGTCCTGCGCGGTCTGCACCTGACCGCCCGCTTCGCTCCACTTTTCGGGTACGGCGTCCAACAGGGCCGCCGTGCTCCCCGTGTCCAACGGAGCGCACATGCCGGGCTATACCACCCGCATTCTCACCATCCCGGTCGGGGGTCACGACTTCCGTATCCGCGCGCTCAGTGATCTGCAACAGTTCGCCGATCCCACCGGTCGCGCCCAGCGCGCCGGCATCCATTCCTCGTTGTGGAGCCTGTTCGGCCAGATCTGGCCGGCCGGTCGCGTGCTGGCCGAAACGATGCACAGCTTCGACGTGGCCGGCAAACGCGTGCTGGAACTGGGCTGCGGGCTCGGTCTGGCCAGCCTGGTGCTGGCCCATCGCGGCGCCGACGTGGTGGCGAGCGACCACCACCCGCTGGCCGAATCGTTCCTGGCCTACAACGCCGGGCTCAATGACCTGCCCGCGCTGCACTACCGCGATCTGCCGTGGGAACTGCCAGATACGACACTCGGTCGCTTCGATCTGATCATCGGCAGCGACGTGCTGTACGAGCGCGGCCACGCGCTGCAGATCGCCCGCATGATGGAGCGCCACGCACGGCCCACCGTCGAACTGCTGCTCACCGATCCGGGGCGCGGCAACGTGGGGTCGTTCTCGCGTGCCATGGCCGCGCAGGGCTACACCGTGGACGAGGCCTACGGCCTGTTTGATGACGAAGGCGATGCGCCGGGGCGCGGGCGGCTGCTGCGCTACACGCGCGAGGCGGCCTCCCAGGCGGCCTGAGGTGGTCCGGCGGTTTCTGCGCGGTCGCGATGTGGTGACTGCGTGAGCCTGCTGCGCGGTCGCATATCGTAGGCTCGGCGGCATTCCAGTGCAGGTGGGAGTCGTGATGCCGTTGAGTCTGTCCCGCTGTCGTGTCGACAGCGCACCCGCGCGTTGGCGGTGCCGGTGAGCGCGCCGTCGTCGGCCCCGGCGCGTACCCGTTCGATGATCGTGGCCGGGTTGTCGACCGTGGTGGAGTGGTACGACTTCACCTTGTACCTGTACCTGGCCACGGTGCTGTCGCGGGTGTTTTTTGGCGGCGGCGACAACGCCCTGCTGGCCACGCTGGCGGGGTTTGCGGTGTCCTACCTGATGCGCCCGCTGGGTGCGCTGTGCTTTGGCCACCTCGGCGATCGCTTCGGGCGGCGCTACATGCTGCTGGCCTCGATGCTGCTGATGACCCTGGCGATGCTGGCCACCGCGTTGCTGCCCACCTTCGACAGCATCGGCGCCAGCGCCGGGGTGCTGCTGTTGCTGCTGCGCTGCCTGATGGCGTTTTCGGTAGGTGGTGAATACACCGGCGTGGTGGCCTACCTGCTGGAGACCGCGCCCGCCCGCCGGCGTGGCCTGGTTACCTCGTTGGCCTCGGCGGCCAGCGAGGTCGGTGCGCTGCTGGCGGTGGCGCTGTCGGCCTTGACCGTGGCGGTGTTGAGCACCGCGCAGCTGGACGGGTGGGGCTGGCGCATTCCGTTCTTCGTCGGCGCGGCGTTGGCCGGGGCGATCCTGCTGGCACGCTCGACCATGCACGAATCGCCCGAGTTCGAGCGGCAACAGGCGGCCGGCACCGTGCCCACCTCGCCGATCCGCGACACCTGGCGTTACCACCGGGGCGCGGTGGCCCGCACCTTCGCGATTTCCGCACTCGGCTCGATCACCTATTACGTGGGCATCACCTACGTGCCGGCGTTCCTGGGATCGGCCGGTGAGGTGGGGGAATCGGAGGCGCTGTGGCTGTCCACGGTGGCCGCGGTGGCGGTGATCGTGGTGACCCCGCTGGCTGGCGCATTGTCTGATCGGATCGGGCGGCGACCGGTATTGATCGCCCTGGCGCTGTTGTCGGCGTTGCTGCCGTTGAGCATGTTCAGCCTGATGGCCGGGGGCAATACCTGGTTGATTGGCGGCGCGGCGGTGGTGCTGGCCTGTCTGGCCGGCGGCGTGAGCGCGGTGGCTGCACCGGCCACCGCCGAACAGTTTCCCGGCGAGGGCCGCCTCAGCGGTTTGGCGCTGGGGGTCACCATGGCCACCGCGTTCTTCGGCGGCGCCACCCCGCTGCTGGCCGAGCTGCTGGTGCGCCAGACCGGCTGGGCCGCCGTGCCCGGCGCGATGATCGCCGTGGTGGCGCTGCTGGTGTTGCCGGTGATGTGGACCCTGCGCGAAACCCGTCCGCCGCGCACACCCGGGTAGGTACCGACCGTTGGTCGGTACACCGCAATGCACCCTGGAACACCGCGCGCACCTCGGAACATCGCGCGCACCCCGGAACATCGCGCGCACTGGTAGTGCCGGCCGCTGGCCGGCTCTGCACCATGTTGGATCGCGAGGAGCCGGCCAGCGGCCGGCACTACCGGTGAGGTGGATTTGCGAGGAGCCGGCCAGCGGCCGGCACTACCGGTGAGGCGGGTCTGCGGGGAGCCGGCCAGCGGCCGGCACTACCGGGGGGTCAGGTCCCACCCTCGGTGGGCAACGGCGCGGGCACGTTCAGCAGGCCGCCCGAGGCGACGTAGGCGGCCAGCGCCTGGCCCTGGCTGAGCAGGTGGCGTTCCATGGTGCGTTCGGCCGCCTCGGCATCGCGCTCACGGAAGCACGCCAGCAATTCACGGTGTTCGGCCAGCGATTGCGCGGTGCGACCCGGTGCCAGCAGCTGGCGGCCGCGGTGCATCTTCAGGATGCGGTGCAGGTCATGGGTGATGCGGATCAGCCACGGGTTGCCGGCGTAGTGCTGCACGGTCTCGTGGATGCGGTAGTTGTTGCGGTAGTACTCGGCAATGTTGCCCTCGGCGGCCGCGGCCTCCATGGCTGCATGCAGCTCTTCCAGCAGTTGCACGCCCGCATCGTCGATATGTTTGACGGCCTCGTGGGCGCAGCGGCCTTCCAGCATCGCCATCACCGGGAACAGCTGGTTCAGGTCTTCCAGGGTCAACCGGGTCACCCGGCACCCACGCCCGGCATCGATCTGCACCAGGCCTTCGGCGGCCAGCAGCTTCAGCGCCTCGCGCAGGGGAGTGCGGCTGATGCCCAGCTCCTCGCACAGCGCCGGCTCGTCGATCCACTCGCCCGGGGGCAGGCGGTAGTCGTAGATGCGCTCGCGCACGTGCTCGGCCACCTCTTCGTACAGCGGGGCGCGTTTCTTGGTCGAGCGTGGTGCGGGAGCAATGGCCATGCGGAATTGTAATCCCTCCGTTCGTTGACCGGCCCTGACAGCATGCTTCCGGGCGGAAAGCCCCCTGAGTCAGGGGGCGACAGCACGTAGCCTTACATCCAGCCCGGCACCACGAACACCAGCCAGGCCAGCAGCGGGCCAAAGGCGACCACCAGGCCGCTGTAGATGAGGAACTGGCGGAACAGCGATTCACGCTCTTCCTTGGCGGCCGAGGCCACCACCAGCGCACCGTTGGTCGAGAACGGGCTGACATCCACGATGGTCGAGGAGACCGCCAGCGCGCAGATCACGCCCGCCGCGCCCAGGTGCCCCTGCATCAGGAACGGCACCGCCAGCGGGATGGTGGCGCCCAGCACGGCCGCCGACGAGGCGAACGCCGAGACGATGCCGCCCACGTAGCAGACCAGCAGCGCGCCCAGCAGCGGAATGCCGATCTGCGATACGCCGTTGCCGATGAAGTCGACCGCGCCGGCTTCCTGCAGCACGCCGATGTAAGTGACCACGCCGCAGATCAGCAGCACCGTGGACCAGCTGATGCCGTCCACCGCGCCCTTCTGGCTCTTCGGCGACAGCAGTGCCAGCGCCACCGCAACGGTGATCGACACCAGGCCAACGTTGAGGTTGTAGATCAGCGCGGCCACGCCCAGCCCGAGCAGGCCGATCAGGGTGAACACACGCTCGCGGGTGATGCCCACCGCCTCCAGTGCATCGGGGTCGTTGGACAGCGTGCCGCCACCGGCCGACACCAGCGCACCGTGGCCTTCAATCGCGAACTGCCGCGACGACGCCTGCGGCCCACCGGCCATCGCCAGCTCGGCCGTACCCACGCCACCGCCCACCGACACCGCACCGCGCCGCAGCAGCGCCACGCCGCCGAAAGCGAAGAAGCAGATCGTGGCCATCATGAAGTTGAAGCCCAGGCTGGTCAGGAACACCGCCATCTCGGTCACTTCCAGCCCGGCCTTCTGCACCACGCCGTTGGTGATGCTGCCGTACACGCTGATCGGCGAGAAACCGCCGGCCTGCGCGCCATGGATGACCAGCAGGCCCATCAGCAGCGGGTTGATCTTGTACTGCTTGGCAAACCGCAGCGCCACCGGACCGATGATCGCCACCGCGGCCGGTCCCAGCGCACCGAATGCGGTGAGCACGGCGGTCACCACGAACATCACCCACGGAATGGCCACGATGCGCCCACGCACCGCACGGACCGCCCAATGCACCAGCAGGTCGATGGTGCCGTTCTTCTGGGCGATGGAAAACAGGTAGGTGATGCCGACCAGGGTCAGGAACAGGTCCCCGGGGAATCCGCCCAGCACCTCTTTGCCTTCCATGCCGACGAACACACCGCCGATGATGAAGGCCAATGCAAACGCGACCGCACCCATGTTGATCGGCAAGGCGGTGGCGACGATGAACATGATCACCAGACCGATGATCGTTGCGACTTGTGGACTCATGCGCCCTCCCAGACACTTGACTCGCGTACAGCAAGGATGGAAACCCGCCATCCCGGGTTACGGCGTGCTACAGGCAACTCCCACCTTCATTGCTGCCGGCCCAGCGCGGCATGTACCCACGCCGCCGCGCCCTCCAGCTGCTGGAACTCTTCCACCGCGCGCACCTCGCAGCACGGGTACGCGCTGGCCACCATGCGCGCCAGCGCCGTGCCGGGACCCAACTGCAGGAACACCCGCGCGCCGCGCTCGAATGCCTGGCGCATCAGCTGCGCCCACTCGATGGTCTGCGCCAGTTGCGCGGCCAGACTCTGTTCCAGCGCGGCCCGCGTGCGCACCGGACGTGCATCGATGCCCGCCAGTACCTGCAGCTGCGGCGCCTGCAAGGGCGCCTGCGCGAGTACCTGGGCGAAGCCGTCGGCGGCGCTGGCCAGCAGCGGGGTATGGGCCGGCACATACACCGGCAGCACGCGCACGTCGGCACCCTGCTGCACGGCGGCAGCGGCCAGCGCATGCAGCGCGAGCAGACGCCCGCCCAAGATGAAATGATCGGCGCCGTTGGCAATGGCGATGTACGCGCCGTGTGTCTCGCACAGCGCCTGGACAGCGGCACGCGGCAGGCCCAGCACCGCCTGCATGCCCGCGTCGGGCGGGCTGGCGGCATCCATCAGCTGCGCGCGTTGGGACGCCAGCGTCAGGCAGGTGGCCGCACTGAAACTGCCGGCAATCGACTGCGCCGCCAGTTCACCGATGCTGTAGCCGGCCACCAGCGCAGGCGGCGGCAACCGCTCGCGCAGGCCGTGCCAGTGCGCCAGGCTGGCCGCGCAGAGCAGCGGCTGGGCCACCGTGTTGTCGAAACGATCGTCTGCCGCCGCCGCTGCGGTGACATCGCGGCCCAGCAGCGCGGAGGCGGTGTCGAGCACCTCGCGTGCGGCGGGCAGGTCGCGCACCCGGTCGAACATCGCCGGATGCTGCGCACCTTGGCCGGGGCAGAGCAGGGCCAGGGTCATACGCGCTCCTGCTGCAGCAGGAACCAGCTGCAGGCCAGCAGATCGGCGCTGCCACCGGGGCTGAGCCGGCGCGCCACGAAGGCATCGCCAAGCTGCTGCAGGCGGGTACGCCAGTGCGGTGAAAAGGCGCCGCCGTCGGCGATGAAGCTCGCCGCCTGCGCACGTGCCCACGCCAGTCCCTGCGCACCGCCGCGATGCAGCAGGTTGAGGTCATCGGTGTGGGCCAGCAGGTGCATCAAGGTGTGGCACAGCGCGGCCTCACGCGGCAGCCCGGCCGCCAGCGCGTTCCGCAGCACGGGCACGCCGATGTCACGCAGCAGCGGATAGCCGGCGATGGCCTGCTCACGGACCCCGGCGATGCCGTGCTGTGCACGTGCGCGTTGGCCGGGGCTGTTTGGATCCAGCGGGGCCACGGCCAGCGCCGGCGCCCAGCGCTGCACTGCCACGCACACGGCGTCGGCGGTAATCACGCCGCGGCGCTCGCGCCGGCAGGCGGCCGCCGCGGCCACCAGCAGGCCCAGGCTGAAGATCGCGCCGCGATGGGTATTGATGCCGCCGGTGGCGCGCAGCATCGCCGCTTCGGCGGCGATGCCATGGCCGCGCAACACGGAGAAGGGAGCGCTGTCAGCGCCGGCCTGGGCCACGTGGCGGAAATAGTGGCGCAGCGCGAACAGGCTGCGCAGGAAGCTGCCGGCATCCATGTCGGTGTGGCTGCCGCAGTCGAACGGCGTCACCAGCCCCGGCTTGGGCGCGCAGGCCAGTTCGGCGTGCAGGCTGACGATGGCCAGCCGCCCCAGGCGCGCGCAGTCGACCTGTGCAGCCGCCGGGGGATGCGCCTGTACCACGGCGTTCATGCGGCAACACCGGCGGGCACGAACAAGGTGTCGCGCGGGGCCAGCATGGCGCCGTCGATGCGCTTGACCAGCACCTCCCGCGCGCTGCCGGCGTACTCGCGCCAGTTCACCGCCGCGCCGCCGGGCAGGCACAGCTCGCCATCCACACGCCGACCCTCGCGCACTTCCCACGCCTGCAGCCGTTGCACCAGGCGGTCGGCCACTTCCGGCGCGTGCACCTGCCACAGCAGATCAATGTCCGACTGGGCGTGCACATAGGGCAGCCCGGTGAGGGCCTGCCAGGCAAACGCGCCAAACACCCGTGCCGGTGCGATCGCGTCCAGTCCCTGCAGCGCCGTGTACCACTCGGCGCTGATCAGGCGGTCGGGCCGGGCGATCAGCGCGTGCAACGCCAGCGGTGGTTGCTGCCGCGCGATGTCCTGCAGCGGCACGCGCAACGCCAGCCGCTGCTTGCCTTCGTTCGGCGGCAGCGGCACGCCCAGGCGCACGCGCGGATCGGGATCGTCGGCGGCGCGGCGCGCCACCACCGCCGGCCAGCCCTGGGCGAACCAGGTGGCCAGGCGCGGGTCCTGCGCGGGCACGTCGGCGCGCCAGTGGGCCTGCGCGGACATCCACACCAGCGTGTGGCGGGCAGGCTGCTCAGGCATCGCCGGCCACCACCGCCGCAGCGACCGACGCGGCCAGGGTACGACCGCCGCGTTGCGCGCCGAGGACCGCGCGGCGATCGCCGTCGGCGGGTGTGCGCAGCGCTTCCAGCAGGGCCTGGGCCAGGTCGTGCTCCCACACCGTGTGCACCGCGCCCATGGCCACGTAGTTCTCCACGCCGGGCGCGAACACCGGTGAGCTCTGGCTCAGCGCCTGCAGCTTTTCCAGGGGTTGTTTGGTGACGCGCGCCATGGCGCGCAGGTCCATCACCCGCACCTGTGCGTCGGGCAGGGCGTGGATGTGGTCGGCCATCAGGCCGAAGGACAGGAACCCACCGCTCACCGATTCGCCGTACACCAGGGTGACCAGCGTCGCGCCGCGGCGGCGGGCCAGGTCCAGCGTCTGCGCCAGGTGGGCGAAGTAGCCGTTGATGCCCAGCAGTTCATCGCGTCGGGCTAGGCGCTGGCCGGCGGTGTCGACCAGCATCACGATCGGCCGCCGAGGATCGGCGGCGGTACTGGCGAGCACGGCGGCGGCCAGGGTGAGCGCATGGTCCACGCCGACCTCAAGCTTGTCGGTGGTGCCGATCACGGTCACCTCGCCTTCGTCGGTGCTGGCGCTGCCGGTCAGCACCGCATCGTTCACCGCGACGGCGTGCCCGCGCGGGAACAGCGCATCCAGCAGCGTGTTCAAGGGCATGCTCATGGCAGTCTCCGGGCGGCGGTGGCGGCAAGGAAGGCGTCGGTCTCCAGCAGCGGCAGTTGCTGCGGATCGGCAATGCCCTGCAGCGCCCAGATGTCCAGCCCATCCCGGCAGCCGCCCCAGGCCTGCACCCGTGCCTGCAATGCGGCATGGCGGGCCTGCAAGGCGGCCAGTGCCGCATCGGTGTCGGTGCTGTCGGTATCGGGCCCCAGTGCATCGAAGGCGGCCTGCGCGAAGGCGCTGATCGCATCGGTCACCAGTACCTGGGCCTGGTCGATCAGGTAGCGGTGCTTGCCGCCGGTGACGCGCCACACCAGGGCGCGGTCGCGGGCGTCGAACTCTTCCACGCCGCGCACCGTTTCGATCACCTCCGGCCCGGACAGCGACAAGCGCCCCTCTTCGGACATGATCACCGTGGTGCAGCAGCGCGCCACGATGCCCATGCCGCCGAACGCGCCGTTGCCGCTGCCGATCAGGGCAATCACCGGCACCCCGGCGGCACGCGCGGCCAGGGTGGCGCGCATGATCTCGGAAATGGCGATCAGCCCGGCATTGGCTTCATGCAGTCGCACGCCGCCGGTATCCAGCAGCAGCAGCACGCCGTCGGGGCGCTGTTCGGCGGCACGGCGCAGCAGGCCGGTGAGCTTGGCGCCGTGCACCTCGCCCACGCCGCCGCCCATGAAGTGGCCTTGCTGTGCGGCCACCAGCACGTGCTTGCCGCGCAGCAGGCCTTCGCCCACCACGATGCCGTCGTCGAACGCGGCGGGCTGGTCCAGCTGCGCCAGGTGCGGGCTCATCGCGCGCCGGGCCGGGCCCAGCAGTTCCTTGAACGAGCCTGCATCGAGCAGGCCGGCGATACGCTCGCGCGCATCGGCTTCGTAATAGCTGTGGCGGTGGGCGATGCTCATGGCTGGGCTCCACTGCGCAGGGTCTGCACCGCCTGGTCCAGGCGCAGGCTGACCACGGCCGGGGTGGCGCCGGCATCGTTGATCGATACCTGTACGTCACGCAGCGGATGGCGTTGCGCGAAGTCGCCGATCACCGCGGCCCAGATGGTGCCGAAGCCCTTCGCAGCGGTGACGATGTGGACCGCCATGGCGCCGTCCAGCGCGGCCGGTTCCAGCAGCACTTCGAGGTTGCCCGACGCGAGCACGCCGACCAGTACCGCCTCGGTGGGAAAGCGCACGGCGGTGGTGCCGTCGAATCGATATGTGAGGGTTTCCATGGGCCTGTCCCTTACCAGTTGCGGAAGCGCTTGGGCGGGTCGTACAGACCGCCGGACCAGCGCACCAGGTCTTTCACCGAGCGCGCGGCCAGCAGGTCGCGGCTGGCATCGCGTACGTTGATGCCCAGGTCGTCGGGGCGTTGGATCACGCCGCGGTCGCGCAGGTTCTCGACCATGGCCCGGTCGCGGCCCAGGCCCACCGCGGTGTAACCGGCCACGCCACGGATGGCCTGTTCGCGCTCTTCGGGAGTGCGGCACAACAGCAGGTTGGCGATGCCTTCTTCGGTGAGCACGTGGCTCACGTCGTCGCCGTAGATCATCACCGGCGGCAGGGGCATCGCGGCGCGTTCGGCCAGCTCCCACGCATCCAGGCGATCGACGAACGCCGGCGCCATGTGCTCGCGGAAGGTTTCCACCATCTGCACCACCAGCTTGCGCCCGCGCGGCATGTCGCCGGGGCGTGCGGCCTGCTGGCCGGCCTTGAGCCAGGCATCGCTGGCATGGCGGCGACCGCGCGCATCCGAGCCCATGTTGGGTGCGCCCCCGAAGCCGGCGATACGGTCGCGGGTGGCCGTGGAGCTGTTGCCCTGCAGGTCGATCTGCAACGTGGAGCCGATGAACATGTCGCAGGCATACAGGCCGGCGGTCTGCGAGAACGCGCGGTTGGAGCGCATCGACCCATCGGCACCGGTGAAGAACACATCGCCGCGCGCGGCGATGTACTTCTCCATGCCCAGTTCCGAGCCGAACGAATGCACCGATTTGACGAAGCCCGACTCGATGGCCGGGATCAGCGCCGGGTGCGGATTGAGCGCCCAGTGCTGGCAGATCCTGCCCTTCAGCCCCAGCGATTCGGCATAGGTGGGCAGCAGCAGTTCGATCGCCGCCGTGTCGTAGCCGATGCCATGGTTGAGGCGGTTGACCCCGTACTCGGCGTAGATGCCCTTGATGGCCATCATCGCCATCAGCACCTGGATCTCGGAGATCTGTGCCGGGTCGCGGGTGAACAGCGGCTCGATGTGGTTCGGGCGCGGCGCCTGCACCACGAAGTTGACCCAGTCGGCGGGGATGTCGACGCGGGGCAGGGTATCGACGATCTCGTTGACCTGCGCGATGACGATGCCGCCTCCGAAGGCGGTCGCTTCGACGATCACCGGGGTGTCTTCGGTATTCGGGCCGGTGTAGAGATTGCCGTGCCGGTCCGCCGCCTGCGCCGCCACCAGCGCCACCCGCGGGGTGAGGTCGATGAAGTAGCGGCCGAACAGTTCCAGGTAAGTGTGGATCGCGCCGATCTGGATGCGCCCTTCGGCGACCAGGTTGGCCAACCGCACCGACTGCGGCCCGGAGAAGGAGAAGTCGAGCTTCGAGGCGATGCCGCGCTCGAACACGTCCAGGTGCGCGGGCAGCGACAGCACCGATTGCACCATGTGCAGGTCGTGTACGCGCGCCGGGTCGAGGTCGGCCAGGGCCTGGGCGAGGAAGTCGGCCTGCTTCTGGTTGTTGCCCTCCAGGCAGACCTTGTCGCCCGGTTCAAGCAGGGCGTGCAGCAGCGCGGCGACATCGCCGGCCGCCACCTCACGGCCCCTGGCCCATGGCGCGGCGCGTTCCAGCCGTGCCTGGCGGCCGCGCTCCAGTGTGTCCCAGCTCGGGTTCATCGACGGACTTCCGATTGGCGTTGAGATAATTACGCCATAATTATGGAGCCGTGCGCAACCCGCAGTGCAGCAAAAAAAGGCCCGCCGAGCGGCGGGCCTGTTCAGGTTGATGGCGTGGGACGCCGTAGCGCCGGGCTCTGCCCGGCCGGTGTCCGCAGCCGGGCAGAGCCCGGCTCTACGTGTGTGGTCCGGCAGCCGGGCAGAGCCCGGCTCTACGTGAGTGGTCCGCAGCCGGGCAGAGTCCGGCTCTACGTGTGTGGTCCGGGTAGTGCCGGCCGCTGGCCGGCAACCCCATGACCCCCGGCAGCCTCAGAACGTCCAGCGCAGGCTGGCCGCCACGAAGCGCGGTTCGCCGTAGTTGTTGTAGTCCAGGTTGGCCCAGTAGGTCTTGTCCAGCGCGTTGCGCACGCTCAGGGTGGCCGTCCAGTTGTCGGTGAGGCGGTAGTTGGCGTTGAACTGCACCAGCGCATACGCCGGCTGGTTCACCGTGACCGTGCCGCCCAGCGGGTAGGGGATGTTGTAGCCCTGCACCTTGCTCTGCCACTGCACGCCGCCGCCCACGCTCAGGCGCGACAGCGCGCCGCGCAGCTGCACCTGCGTGTTGAGCTGCAGCAGGTCTTCGGCCGGGTTGGCGTACAGCTGGTCGGTGGCCGCGCGGGTCACCTTGACGTGGGTGAAGCCGGCATTGACCGTCCAGCCCGGCAGGATCTCGCCGTTGATGTCCACTTCCCAGCCGCGCGCCTTGGTGCCGTTGACGCCGATGTAGGCCGAGCTGCCGTCGCTGAGCGAGCCGTCCGGCACGCTCATGTCGCGCATCGCGTAGTTGTCCTGCTTGGCCTCGAACACCGCCGCGTTGGCGGTCAGGCGGCCGTCGAACCACTGGCTCTTGATGCCCGCTTCCAGGTTGGAGCCCTGCACCGGCGCCAGCAGGTTCTCGTTCTTGTCCTTGAAGTTCTGTGGATTGAAGATTTCGGTGTAGCTGCCGTAGACCGAGAACTGCGGGGTGATGTCATACACCAGGCCCACGTACGGCGTCACTTCGTCCTTCACCTTGTAGGCGCCGCTGGTGGCGGTATACGCACCGGCCACGTTGTAGGCGCGGGTCAGCGTCTCCCAGCGGCTCAGGCGCGCGCCGGCGATCAGCGACAGCGGATCGGCCAGGCGCAGGCGGGTAGCCAGGTACACGCCGCTCTGCCGGGTGCGCGCCACGCGGCGGGCACCGGTACGGGTGTAGGTCACTTCGGAAATGTCGCCGTCCCACGACCGGATGTTGGGAATGTAGTAGCAGCGCTCGGTGCCGCAGCGCGCCCAGTCGGTGGGGTAGTTCAGGGCGAGGGTGTTGGTGGTGCTTTCCAGGTCGGACCACTGCCCGCCCAGGGTCACGTCATGCTCGCGGCCGAACAGATTGAAGGTGCCGCTCAGGTAGGCATCCACGTTGCGCCGGGTGTCTTCAGAATCGCCGGCGGCCGTACGCAGGTAGATGCCCGCGCCGGTGGTCGGGTCCGGGTAGCCGGTGCCATACAGGCGCACGTTCTGCACGTTGCCACGGGTGTAGGCGGTGTTGACCTTGAGCAGCCAGTTCTCGCCGAAATGCTGTTCCAGGTTGGCGAACACGGTACTGGTTTCGCGCTGCCAGTAGCTCCACTTCGGGGCCACGTTGGTCGAGCGCGGCAGGTGCGCGAAGTTGCCCTGGCTGTCGAAGAACGGCACGGTGCCCCAGGTCGAGCCGACCGGGTTGTTGTCCTGGGTCTGGTAGCCCACGGTCACGGTGGTGCTGTCGGTGAGATCACCTTCGAGCACGGCCATGCCGGCCATCTTGTTTTCCTTGTAGCGGTCGTAATAGAAATCACGATCGGTGTAGGCGGCCACCACGCGGCTGCGGAAACGGCCGTCGGCGGTCAGCGGCGCGGTCACGTCCGCTTCCATGCGGCGATAGTCCCAGCTGCCGGCGCTGACCGAGAAGGACGCGTCGAACTCCTTGCCCGGGCGCTTGCGCAGCAGGTTGACCGTGGCCGAGGGCACGCCGGCGCCGCTGAGCAGGCCGTTGGCGCCGCGAATCACTTCCACGCTGTCGTAGAAGGCGGTGTCGTATTCCTGGTTGGTCGAGCCGCTGTAGGTGGGAATGCCATCCACCTGGAAGTCGGTGATGGCAAAGCCGCGCGCGTAGTACAGCGGGCGCTGGGTGTCATAGAAGGACACGCTGACGCCGGTGACGTTGCGCATCACGTCGTTGAGGCTGAACAGCGATTCGTCCTGCAGCCGCTGCAGGCCGATCACGCTGGACGACTGCGGGGTTTCCTGCAGGCTGATGGGCAGGCGCGTGGTGCTGGACGGCGCAGCGCGCTCGCCCAGCACGCTGACCTTGTCCAGGGTTTTGGCATCGCTGGCGTCGGCGGCGGTGTCGGCCTGGGCCAGGGGCGAGGCCAGCGACAGCACGGAGAGCAGGGCCAGGCCCAGCGGGGCGCGGCGGAGGGGGCGGGGCGAAAGATCGCGGAGGGACATGCGCAGGTCTCGAATCGGTCTCGGGAGGGAAACAGCAGGCGGCAGGCACAGCACGTCGGGCGCTCGGGCGCCAGGCGGTAGATCCTTCTGGGGTGGGAGCCAGCGGGTGGCGCCATTGCGGCCGTGGGGCGTGCAGCAGGCCCGGCGGCAGTCCATTGAGGCCGTCCCGGCCCGCGCCGGCAGCGCAGGGGTGCGTAAATGTAAAGCGTTCTCATTCGCTTTACAAATACTGAATGCGGCCGGAGGCCCTCTGAGGGGAGCGTCGTGTTGCAAGAGCCGTCGCGGAGTGAGCACGACGCTACGCGGGTGGCCGGGTGTGCCAGGTGACGTTTGGATCGGCGTCTCCGATCGGGGCGGTCGCGAGCGTGAGGGCCCCGTAGTGGCCGGTAGGCCCCTGGTGCAAATGTCCCCCGGCCGCGGTCGCGGCCTCCTCCTTTATTTTGCCCAGGAGCCTACCGGCCACTACGGGGCTCGGCTTGCGGTGCGCAGGTGGACGCCACGCTTTTGGGAGGTGGTCGGCGGGTCGGGCGCTGGGCCCCGATGCGCTTGGAGGCGAAATAAAGGGGGAGGGGGCGGCCGCAGGCCGACGCCGGAGGACATTCGCCGGAAAGGGTATCGGGGCCCAGCGCCCGATCCGCCAACAACCGCGCCCGCAAAAATTCAAAGCACGCTTCTATTTACCCCGCTTGATCAGGGGCGAAGAACGCAAAAAAAATCCGGCCCACGATGGGGCCGGATCTGATTCACGCACGCGGCAGGCGTTACAGCGCCTGCAGCTCCTCGTTGGCGTTGCGGCTCTTCTGCTTCTGCGCCGGCGCGTTGGCCGGCGGCGGGGTCAGCATCACCGCCGGCGAGGTCTCCACCGGCACGTCCAGGTAGGGCAGTTTCAGCGTATCGCTGGTCTGGCGGCGGATCTCGTTGGTCAGCGCCGCGCTCTCGTTGAGCTTGCGCCCATAGGACGGCACGATCTGCTGCAGGCGCGCTTCCCAGCCGGCAGCCATCTGCTGCGGGAACGCCTTCTTCAGCAGGTCCAGCATGATCGGCGGCGAGGTCGAGGCACCCGGCGAGGCACCCAGCAGCGCGGCCAGCGTGTGGTCCTTGTCGGTCACGATCTCGGTGCCGAACTGCAGCACCGGACCCTTCTCCGGATCGCGCTTGATGATCTGCACGCGCTGGCCGGCGGTGACCAGCTTCCAGTCCTCGCGCTTGGCGTTGGGGAAGTACTTCACCAGTTCGGCCTGGCGGTCGGCATCGTTCAAGCGCGCCTGGCCCATCAGGTACTTCACCAGGTCCAGGTTCTCCGCGCCCACGTCCAGCATGCCGGCCACGTTGTTGTGGTTCACCGACGAATACAGGTCGAACCACGAACCGTGCTTGAGGAACTTGGTGCTGTACAGGGCGAACGGACCAAACAACACCACCGGCTTGCCGTCCAGCTTGCGCGCATCCAAGTGCGGCACCGACATCGGCGGCGACCCGGTTTCGGCCATGCCGTAGGCCTTTACCGAATGGCGCCCGGCAACGGCCGGGTTCTGGAAGGCCAGGAACTGGCCGCCCACCGGGAAGCCAGCGTAGTTCTTCGACTCGGGAATGCCCGACAGCTGCAGCAGCTTCAGCGCCGCACCACCGGCACCGATGAACACGAAGCGCGACTTGATCGTGGACTCGGTGCCGGACGTCAGGTCCTTCACGGTCACGTTCCAGGTCTTGTCATCGTTCTGGCGCAGCGCGCCCACTTCGTGCTGCAGGTGCAGCTGGAAGTTCGGGCTGCGCTGCAGGCCGGCGGTGAGCTGGCGGGTGATCACGCCGAAGTTGACGTCGGTGCCCAGCGGCATCCACGTCGCGGCCACCTTCTGCTTCGGGTCGCGGCCTTCCATCAGCAGCGGCGCCCACTGCTTGATCTGCGCGGCGTCTTCGGAGTACTGCATGCCGTAGAACAGCGGGTTCTTCACCAGCGCCTGCTGGCGCTTGTGCAGGTAGGCGATGTTGTCATCGCCCCAGACGAAGCTCATGTGCGGGGTAGGGTTGATGAAGTCCGACGGCTGGCTGAGCCGGCCCGCCTTCACCTGGTGCGACCAGAACTGGCGCGAGATCTCGAACTGCTCGGCGATGCCCACCGCGCGCTTGGTCTCGATGCTGCCATCGGGCAGTTCCGGGGTGTAGTTCAGCTCGGCGAAGGCCGAATGGCCGGTGCCGGCGTTGTTCCAGCCGTCCGAGCTTTCCAGCGCCACGCCGTCCAGGCGCTCATACACCTGGATGTTCCAGTCCGGCTGCAGCTCCTGCAGGAACGTGGCCAGGGTGATGCTCATGATGCCGCCACCAACCAGCACGACGTCTACCGGCTTGTCGTTGCCGGCGGCCGGGACCGAGCGCTGATGCAGCGGCCAGTACAGGAACACGGCCGCCACCAATAGCAGCAGCACGAACAGGCCGAGGACGACCTTCGCGAGTTTTTTCATGGGAATCTCAAAGGGGGGAGATATGGAAAGGATGCCGCCGTTGGCGCGCAAGCCTGTGAAGACGGGCTCAAAGCGGCTTCCTGGCACGGATTTTAGCCCTTTTTGGTACGGATTTGGTGCAACGCAGCATCCGACGGGGTGCCGGTGGCAGGGAGTCTCCGGTTAAACTGACAAGGCTGAATACGTCGAAATAAAGATAGGTACGCAATGGCAAGGATGCTGGTCGTGGTCGGTGACCACCTCCATCTGGGCGGTACGGTAGTAGCCGGTTCCCCGTTCACGGATATCGACGGGCGCGCCGTCGCCCGGGTCAACGACCCGGTGGTCTGCAAGGTGCATGGCCCCGGGGTGATCGCCAGCGGCGACGCCACTCTCATCATTGACGGCAACCCGGTGGCCCGCCACGGCGACAAGGCCAGCTGCGGCTGTACGCTGCTGGCTGGCCAGCAGGCGATGGTCAGCGTGGATGCCGGTGGCAGCGGGGGGGCCAAGGGCAGCAGTGGCGGCGCAGGCAAGGCGGCGGTGATCGCTGCGGCGGTGTCGCTGGCCGGGGCGGTGCTGAAACAGACCGCCGCCGCGTCGCCGCCGTCGCAGACCCCGCCGCCGCAGTGCTGGCTGCGCGACCATGAAGCGCAGATCGCGGTGGATGCCGATGGCCGCTATTTCGAAACCCTCGACCCGCAGGGCACCAAGTACGAAGGCCCGTTCCCGGTGTCCTACCACATTGCCGTGCCGGCCAAATCCGGTGGCGATGTGGTGGTGTCGATCAAGGCACGCGTCACCGCGCTGGCCGGGGTCACGCCGGGCGACGTCACCACGGCCAAACTGCGCATGATGGAAGGCGTGGCCAGCCACTGGAACGGCAAGTTCACCCTGGCGGTGAACGACCCGCAGTGCGGCACGCGGTCCTTCCCGATCCGCTACGAGATCCAGTGGGTCGATGCCGGGCAGGATTACACACTGCTGCTGCACAAGGACTACGATCGCGAAATGGTCGATCCGCCCACGGTCTACGTTGCCACCACCACCGACGGGTGGACCTACGCGCACGAGTTCGCCCACTGCCTGGGCCTGCCCGACGAGTATTCGGAGAACGAAGACGACGCCCCGGACACCGTGCGCTACATACGCCCGGATGGCAGTGTCGATCCGGCCACGGTGGAGGCGCTGGCGTTCCGCGACAGCACCGATGCGCTGGCCACCATCATGTCCACCTACCATGCCACCCGTACCCACCCCAGGCACGCCTGGAACATAGGTCGCGAGGTGCAGGAACTACTCCGCCGCGACCTTGGCCGGGAGATAACATGCACCGTTTCCTGATTCCGCTGATTGCCCTGTTTGCCGCCTCACCCACGTTTGCCCAGACCCCGGAACCCGCCCCCATGATCGAACTCCACGCCCGCTGCATCGATGATGCCCAGTGCCGTTTCCTTGGCGATGACGTGCGTGTCGAGCTGGAGCTGCGCAACAGCGGCCGCAACAACGTGTCGCTGCCCGTGGCCTTCCTGCGCAAGCGCGGCCCGGCCGTGCGCCTGGTGGACCGCCATTCGGGCAAGGAAAAGCAGTTGCGGCGCAATCCTGTCGACGGCCTGATGCTCAAGGACCTGGAGACGCTGGCCCCGGGCCAGTCGGTGCGCTTCACCTGGCCGATCACCCCGAAGGAAATCACCGACTTCGCACTGCGCCCGATCGATCTGGACGCGGTGTTCGGTTTGAACATCACGCCCGAGCGCAAGGGCGCAGACGCCACCATCATCCGCGCCAAACTGCACATCGTGGACGGCCGGGTGGGCGAGGGCGCGCGCTGAGGCGCGCCGTTCCCGGCGACATGACGGCGCTGCCAGGTACATCCACTGCCGCGGTCGACCGGCCCGGGAAGAATCGGGTGATGGACAAGCGATATCCGATGCGCTGGTGCAGGGCGCTGTTCCTGCTGGCCTTGGTGTCTCTCCCTCACCTGTCGGTATCGGCAGGTGAGGCCGAAGCGTCCGTTGAACTGCATGCGCGCTGCCTGGATGCCCGCTGCCGCTTCTCCGACGGCAGGCTCGATGTCGAACTGGAGATACGCAATACGGGATCAGAACCGGTCGTCCTGCCCTTGGAGTACTACCAACGCCGTGGGCCGACAATCACCTTTGTGGACAACCACTCTGGAAAGCGCATTCGGAATCGGATGGGACCTCCCAATTCCCGGCTTCTTGATCACCTGCAGGTGATCGAACCTGCGCAATCCCGACGGTTGCGCTGGATACTGATGCAGCATGACATCGGCCAGCAGCCCGGTCAGCCGGCTGACGTCACGGTGGAATTCGGGTACAGCGTGCAACCATGGCGAGGCGCAGAAGCTCAGATGATTCGTACCACGCTCCGGGTCGGCGCAGACCCGGGTACCGATTAGACGCAGCCTGTTCCCACGCCGTATCCACGCTTCCTCCAGGCGCGCTCAATCGCTCCCCAGCGTGAAGTACTCCGCTGCGAAATACCCGCACTGGTAACCCAGCGCCGCCAGTGCCAGCCACAGGTGGCCCCGCCGGGTTTTCATCGCCATACCCAACGCGGCGATGGCCAGCATCAGCACGGTATGCACCCAGTACGCCTGGCCCAGCATCTGCCAGCGGCTGTGGCCTTTGATCGCGGTGTCCACCAGGTCCAGCACGGTGATCAGCGCCAGCACCCCGAAGAATCCGCCGCGCCGCTGCAGCAGGTAGTTTTCCAGGCTGCCGAACTCGCGCACGTCGTCGGGGAACAGCAGGGTGCACAACATGAACCACGAGGCGCAGTAGCCGATGACGAACAGGTAGGTCTCGACGTTCCAGTGCCGCACCTCGCCCAGGCGGAACTCCCACCACCAGAAGGTGACCACCGACACCAGCGCCCACACTACCCAGCACAGGTGGATCCACGACCAGCCACGTCGTTTCGGGTGCTCGATGATCGAGGCCAGCCCGCGCAGCAGGGTGGTGATGCTCAGGCCCAGGATGATGCTGAGCACCACCCGGATATGCAGGTAGACCGGATCGCTGTCCATTGAGGCCCCCGTGGCTGGATTGCGCTGATGCTGCGCTGGGCGGGGTGGTCGGGTCGTGTAGGGCTTGGGTACGGCCCTGGTCAGGCAGCCGACCAACGGTCGGCTCTACCGCGGGGTGTGAACGGTGGATTTGTGCAGCCGACCAACGGTCGGCTCTACCGCGGGGTGTGAACGGTGGATTTGTGCAGCCGACCAACGGTCGGCTCTACCGGGGGTGTGAACGGTGATTTGTGCAGCCGACCAGCGGTCGGCGTTGCACGGGGGCGTTGGATTTCTGCAGCCGGCCAGCGGTCGGCGTTACGGGCTGGCGGTTATCGCTTCTTTCTTACCAGCGCCGCCGAGGCGGCCAGCACGGCCCGGGTGAGCAGGGCCATTGTCTGCACATCGCCCTTCCAGTGCTGCCAGTACAGCGGCACGTCTTCCCACGCGCGCTGCTTCATGTAGACCAGTCGGCCAGCTTCCAGGTGGCGCTTGACCAGCGGCAGCGGGTTCATGGTCCAGCCCAGCCCGCCCAGGTTGGCCTGCACGAAGGCGCGGGTGGAGGGAATCCACCAGGTCGGCGCGGTCAGCGGCAGGTCCTCGCCGGCCAGACGCCGGGCGAAGCGCGCCTGCAGGTCGTCCTTGCGGTTGAACACCAGCACCGGGGCCTGTGCCAGCGACTGCGCGTTGACCCCCTTGGAGAAGTGCCTTTCGTGGAACGCCGGGGTGCAGGTGGCGGCATAGCGGATGCTGCCCAGCGCGTGGATCTGGCAGCCCTGCACCGGCTCATCCAGCGTGGTAACCGCGCCCAGCACCGCGCCCTGGCGCAGCAGCGCCACGGTGTGGTCCTGGTCTTCCAGGCGCAGGTCCAGGGTGGTCCCGGTCTGCGAGGCGAAGCTGCGCGCCGCCTCGGGGAACCAGGTTTCCAGGCTGTCGTGGTTCACCGCCACCGGGATGCTGGCCTGCGGCAGGTCTTCGTCGGCCAGGCCCATCCGGTGCAGGGCGTCGTGCTCGAGCAGGGCGGTCTGCTCGGCCAGCTGCACCAGCACCTGGCCCTCGGGGGTGGCCACGGCCGGCGAAGACCGCTTGACCAGCAGCCGTCCCACCCGGTCTTCCAGTGCCTTGATCCGCTGCGAAACCGCGGAGGAGGTGACATTGAGCGACTGCGCGGCGCGCTCGAAGCTGCCCTCGCGGACCACGGCGGCAAGGGCGCGAAGCTGGGCATGGTCGATCCGCATGGTCTTAAGCCTGGCTAATGGTGGTTAAGCAAGTTTAGCTCTACTTTTCCATGTTGCGGCGCGACAATATGCGCCATCCGGTGCTGTACGCCTTGGCGAGGCACCGCCCCCACAAGCAAGACAAGGCGGTATCCCATGTTCTCCTTCATCTCCGGCGGCCCCGGTCTGGCCGCGTGGTTCAGTGGTGCGGCAACCGGCATCGGCCTGTTCGCGGTGGTGGGTGCACAGAGCGCCTTCATCCTGCGCCAGGGCATCCTGCGCAAGCACATCGTGCCGGTGGTGGCCACCTGTGCGGCCATCGATGGCATCTTCATCTTCGCCAGCGTGGCCGGCCTGCGCACGCTGACCCAGGCGCTGCCGTGGCTGACCACCGTGGTGCTGTGGGGCGGCGTGGCCTTCCTGGCGTGGTACGCCTGGCAGTCGGCGCGGCGCGCGCTGGCCGGTGGCGGCGGCATGCACGTGGACGACGGCGACAGCACGTCGCGCCGCGCGGTGCTGATGTCGGCGGTCGGCTTCTCGCTGATCAACCCGCATTTCTGGCTCGACATGATGGTCATTGGCGGCATCGCCGAAAACTTCGGCAATGCGCGCATGGCCTTCGCGGCCGGCGTGTTCACCGCCAGCTGCCTGTGGCTGACCGCCCAGGGCCTGGGCGCGCGCCTGCTGGCCCCGCTGTTCACCAAGCCGAAGACCTGGCGCATCCTCGACGGCACCATCGCAGTGATCCTGTCGATCCTCGCCTTGACCCTCGCGTTCCGCGGCATGCATTGAACTCTCTCCTCAATGTATTCCTGGAGTGGCACCGCTTGCGGTGCCATTTTTTTTGCTTCTTCGTCCATATGCGGTGCAAGCAAAAACGTGCCTTGACGCTTTCCAAGCGCAGCCGTCGGCGGCTCGGGCGCTGGGCCCCCATGCCCTTTCCGGCGAATGTCCTCCGGCGTCGGCCTGCGGCCGCCACCTCCTCCTTTATTTCGCCTCCAAGGGCATGGGGGCCCAGCGCCCGACCCACCGCCCAGCGTCAAAGAAGCGTGGCGTCCACCTGCGCACCGCAAGCCGAGCCCCGGAGCAGCCGGTAGGCTCCTGGGCAAAATAAAGGAGGAGGCCGCCCCGCGGCCGGGGGACATTTGCGCCAGGGGCCTACCGGCTGCTACGGGGCCCTCACGCTCGCGACCAGCCTGATCGGAGACGCCAGCCGATCCAAGCCTGCACACCCGACAACCCGCGTAGCGTCGTGCTTACGCTGCGACGGCCTTGCTGCAAGACACTCCCCTCAGATGGGCGAAGAACTGTTTTTTTGTCCCCATTCGAAGGGAGAAGCACCATCCTCCCGGGGCAAGAGCGACACCGCCTGCCGGAATTGACGCTCACTGGCACCCGCGCGGCGCTTACGCCTAGAATCGGCCACCCGGACAAGGTGTCCGGACGTACAGGGGATAAGGATGCGCACGACGACGTGGGTGGCGTTGATCGCCATGGGGATGCTGGCCGGGCAGGCCAGCGCAGTGGATCTGGAGCACTACCTCAAGCGTGACCAGTTCACCGATATCAAGATCTCGCCCGATGGCGAGTACTACGCGGCCACCGTGCCGATGGAAGACCGCACCGCACTGGCCATCCTGCGCCGCACCGACGGCAAGATCGTCGGCTCGTTCGTGCCGCCGCCCAAGAACCATGCCACCGAGTTCGACTGGGTCAACCGCGAGCGCGTCCTGATCGGCCTGGCCGAGAAAATGGGCTCGCTGGACCAGCCGCGCCTCACCGGCGAGCTGTACGCCATGAACGCCGACGGTGGCCGTGGCGAACTGCTGGTCGGCTATCGCGTGGAAGGCAGCGGCCCCGGCACGCGCATCCAGCCCAAGAAAGTCGAAACCGTTGCCGCCTTCATGTTCGATGAGCTGGCCCAGGACGACCGCAACGTGCTGGTCTCGATCTGGCCGTTCGCCGAAGACCCCTTCACCCGCGTTGATCGCCTCGACGTACAGAGCGGGCGTCGCACCACCATCGCCCGCTCGCCGGTGCGGCGCGCCGACTTCACCAGCGACAACGCTGGCCAGGTGCGGTTCGCCCACGGCGCCGGTGCCGACAACGTCAACAAGCTGTACTACCGCGAAGCCAGTGGCGACACCTGGAAGCTGGTCAACGACGAAGCGGTCAATGGCCGGATCGAACAGGCGATCGGCTTCTCGGCCGACAACAGCCTGGCCTACTTCACCAGCGAACAGGACAAGGGCCCCGACGTGATCGTGTCGTGGGACCCGGCCACCGGCAAGCGCACCCCGCTGCTGCGCGACCCGCAGGTGGACCCGAGCCGGATCATCCGCCGCCCCGGCACCTCGATTCCAGTGGGCGCGTTGTACCTGGGCGACAAGCCGCGCACCCGCTTCTTTGATGAAACCTCGGCCGACGCGCGCCTGTACCGCAGCCTCGAAGCGGCGTTCGGTGGCGATGCCATCTACATCACCTCCAGCACCCGCGACGGCAAGCAGCTGCTGGTCCAAGCGTGGTCCGGACAGAACCCCGGCGACTTCTACATCTTCAACACCGACGCCAAGAAGGCCGAGCACCTGATCAGCCGTAGCAGCTGGGTCGACGCCACGATGTCGGCCAAGGTCACCCCGGTGGCATTCAAGGCGCGCGATGGCTTGGACATCAACGGGTTCCTCACCGTGCCCGCTGGCAAGGCCGGCGCCAAGCTGCCGCTGGTGGTGCTGCCGCATGGCGGCCCGTTCGGCATCTTCGATGACGGCAGCTATGACATCGAACCGCAGCTGCTGGCCGCGGCCGGGTATGCGGTGCTGCAGGTGAACTTCCGCGGCTCGGGCAACTTCGGGCGTGCGTACCGCTCGGCCGGTGCGCGCCAGTGGGGCGGGGCCATGCAGGACGATGTCACCGACGCCACCCGCTGGGCGATCGCCCAGGGCCATGCCGACCCCGCGCGCATCTGCATCTACGGCGCCAGCTACGGCGGCTACGCCGCGTTGATGGGGGCGGCCAAGGAGCCGGCGCTGTACAAGTGCGCGGCCGGCTATGTGGGCGTATACGACCTGCCGATGATGTTCACCAATGGCGACATCCAGAGCCAGGGCTCGGGCGAAACCTACCTGAAGGAATGGCTGGGCAACCCGCAGCAGCTGGGCGCGATGTCACCGGTCAACCTGGCCGCGCAGATCAAGGTGCCGGTGTTCCTGGCGGCCGGCGGCGAAGACAAGCGCGCGCCGATCCAGCACACCAAGCGCATGGAAGCGGCCTTGAACAAGGCTGGTGTGCCGGTGGAATCGCTGTACTACCCGACCGAAGGTCATGGCTTCTACACCGACCCGCACCGCCGCGAGTACTACACCAAGCTGCTGGCGTTCCTGTCCCGGCACCTGGGCGGAGAAACGGCCGCTGCCAGCAAGCCGGCCCAGCCCTGAGCCGACGCACAGCGCAGACACAACAACGGCACCGCGAGGTGCCGTTGTTGTTGATGGCCCCGCACGCGGCTTACTTCACCCCGTGCATCATCTTCTTCAGCAGCGGCGAGCAGGCCAGGGCCACCGCCGCGCAGCCCAGGCCGATCCACATCAGCAGCCAGAACAGGTGTTCGTAGCTGGCGGCGGCGCTGGCGATGTTCATCGTCTGGCCTTCGGGCACTTCGATCGCGGCCAGCTTGCCGAACAGCGCGGCCAGCGTTTCGGAGAACGCCGTGGCCAGGAACCAAGTGCCCATCATCAGGCTGACCACGCGCGGTGCGGCCAGCTGGGTCACCGCCGACAGACCCACCGGCGACAGGCACATCTCGCCGATCTCCAGGATCAGGTAGGCCAGCACAAGCCACCATACGCTGGCCATCTGCCCGGTCGCGCCCACCTGCTGCGCAGCCAGTGCCAACGGCACGAACGACAGCGCGGCGAAGATCAGCCCGAACGACGACTTCACCGGCTTGGACGGGTCCAGCCGACGCCGGTCCAGCCAGGCCCACAACGTGGCGAACAAGGGCGCCAACACCACCAGGAACAACCCGCCCAGGTAGGTCAGCGAACCGGCGGTCTGCGGAATCACCAGACAGTCGCGGACCAGCATCACCAGCATCAGCACGACGATGCCGACGAACAGGTTGCGCGGAGCCGTCGAGCCGGGGTTGCGCTCGGACAGCCGTGCCGCCACCACGAAGCCCAGCGGCGCCAGCAGCAGCGAGGCGATCGACCACGGCAGCGGCGTGCCGCCCTGGATCACCAGCGACGGCACCAGGTCCTTGGTCAGCAGGCGGTCGGTGAAGGTCACCCACGAACCGTAGGTCTGCTCATACAGGGTGAAGAACACCAGCGCCATGAAGATCAGCGCCATCAGCGCGATCATCTGCTGGCGCTGCACCGGCGTGCAGCGGGTGCCGGTGAACCAGGCGAACCACACCAGCACGCCGCCCAGCACCACGATCATCAACATCAGCGCCAGGCTGATTTCACCGCCCAGCGCGAACGCGCCATTGGCAGCGGCCCACATCAGCGCTGCCACCGGCACCACCCCGAGCACGGCCACCGCATAGATCAGCCATTCGCGGCGGATGCCCAGCACGCGCTGGCGCAGGGCGGGCACGTCGGTGGGCTCGGCGTGGCCCTGCAGGTACTTCTGGCCCCACAGGAACATGCCCAGGCCGATCACCATGCCGATCCCGGCGGCACCGAAGCCGTACTTCCAGCCGTAGGCCTCGCCAAGGAAGCCACACACCAGCGAGGCGAACAGCGCCCCCAGGTTGATGCCGGCATAGAACAGCGAGAAGCCCGAATCGCGGCGCGGATCGTTTTCCGGGTACAGCTTGCCGACGATGGTGGAGATATTGGGCTTGAGGAAGCCCACGCCCATGATGATCAGCGCCAGCGACAGGTAGGTGATGCCCAGCGCGGCATCATCGCGCACCACCTGGCCGTCGATGCGGGTGGCCGCGTGGCCTTCAAAAGCCATGCCCAGGTGCCCCAGCACCAGCAGCACGCCGCCGAACACCACCGCCTTGCGCATGCCCAGCCAGCGGTCGGCCAGCAGGCCGCCGAACACCGGAATGCAGTACACCAGCCCGCCATACGCCCCCAGCAGGTCCAGCCCGGCCTTGTCGCCGAACAGGTGGTACTTGGTGAGGTACAGCAACAGCAGCGCCTTCATGCCGTAGAACGAGAACCGCTCCCACATCTCGGTGAAGAAGCAGACGTAGACGCCCTTGGGATGGCCGAGGAAGTCGTCGGTAGCGGTGGACGTGGCGGAGGCGGGCAGGGCGGCTGCGGTCATCGAGGGATCGGGCAGGGCGGACAAGGGGGCGAGTATAGGCCCGGGGCGAAGGGACAGCCGTGCCACATCTGGCCGCTCCGCCGTCGTGGTGTCGGCCGCTCCGCTCCCGCAGTGCCGGGCGCTCCGCTCTCGTACTGCCGGCCGCTCCATTGTCGTAGTGCCGGCCGCTGGCCGGCAGCCTCACCATCCCGGCATCGCGCGCTTACAGATAGCGAAGCCAGGCCAGATCCCGCCGCCGCGCCTTGAACCGCGCGAATGTTCTGGTCGGCCAGTACAGCGCCAGTGCCAGCGCCGCGGTGATCACCCACAGGCTCGCCACGTGGTCCACGGCGAAATACGCGCCGTGGGTGTGCCCCCAGCGGGCTTCGGCCAGCACATACAGCAGCTTCAGCACGTACAGGTGCAGCAGGTAGAAGAACATCGGTGCCGCGCCGATGTCGGCCAGCGGCGCCAGCGCCCGGGCCACGCGCGGCTGCTCGTACAGGCGCAGTAACAGCAGGCCGATGCCCAGGGTCAGCAGCAGGAACAGCAGCGAAGGCGGGTACTTGGTGACATTGAAGATGCTCATCAGCGTGCTGCCCACTGTGGCGAAGGACTGCCACGGGCTGTCCCCGTAGAGGTTTACTGCCCGCAGGATGACGAACGCCAGCAGCGCACCGGCGCCGGCCATCCACAGGCGACGCTGGCGCAGGAGGGCATCGCCGCCGCGCGCGAACCACGGGCCGATCACCCAACCCAGCGCAATGACGCCGATCCACGGCAGCACCGGGTAGGAGGTGCGCAGGCGCAGCCCGTCGGTCACGGCGATCCAGTCGCGCTGGTGCAGCACCTTCCACAGCACGGCCAGCGCCCCGTCGCCCTGCACGCGGACGCCATCGAGCAGGTTGTGGCCGGCGATCACGGCCAGCGCCAGCACCGCCAGTGCGCCGCGTGGCAGCCACAGCAGCCCGGCCAGCGCGATCATGCTGATACCGATCGCCCAGATCACCTGCAGGTACATCACGCTGGGCGGGAACTGCAGCGTCCACGCGAAGTTGACCACCAGCAGTTCCAACGCCACCAGGAACAGGCCGCGCTTGAGCAGGAAGGCCGACGCGGCCCGGCGCCCATCCGGCTTGCCATTGGCGTACAACCAGGCCGACAGGCCGGTGAGCAGCACGAACACCGGGGCACACAGGTGCGCCAGCAACCGGCTGACGAACAGTGCCGGCTCGACCTGGTCCACCGCCATCGGGTCGCCGACCTGCTGGTGCATATGGAAGGTTTCGCGCACGTGGTCGAGCAGCATCAGCACGATGACGGTGCCACGCAGCTGGTCGATGGAGGTCAGGCGGGAGGTGGGGGGATACGTCACAGCAGCGCCAGTTGCTCGGTGCGATAGGATATAACATAACTAAAGTGGGCGGGCCCGGCCGTGGACGTTGCCGAGTCCGGCGTGTCGCGGCTGCGGCGGCACGCGTAGGTCAACGGGGGCCTGGATCGGGTGGTGCAAGGTTGCCGGCCAGCGGCCGGCACTACTGGACTTGCCCGTACATGAACGCTAGCGTGGCAGGGATTTTTTGCCATCAGGGGCATCCATGAACAACGACGCTGCGCCCAAGCAGCTCACCCTCCGCGCGGTGGTGCTTGCCATCGTGCTGGCGGTGGTGCTGTCGGCCGCCAACGCCTATCTCGGTCTGTTCGCAGGCCTGACCATCGCCACCGCGATTCCCGCGGCCGTCATCTCCATGGGCGTGCTGCGCCTGCTGGGCGGTGGCACCATCCTTGAAAACAACATCGTCCAGACCGGCGCTTCGGCCGGCTCGTCGATCGCCGCCGGTGTCATCTTCACCATCCCCGCGCTGGTGATCATGGGCTACTGGCCGGACTTCAAGTATTGGTGGGTGCTGGGCATCGCCGGCCTCGGTGGCCTGCTGGGCGTGCTGTTCTCGGTGCCGCTGCGGCGTTCGATGATCGTCGAAGACCCGCTGCCCTTCCCGGAAGGCAAGGCGGCCGCCGAAGTGCTCAAGGCCGGTGAAAACCCCGGCCCGGGCCTGAAGATCCTGGCCGTGTCGGCCGTGATCGGTGCGTTCGTGAAGGTCGCTGCCGCCAGCGGCATGCGCCTGATTCCCGATGCCTGGGCGCAGTCGGCCTACATCGGCAGTTCCAAGATCACCGCCTTCATCGGCACCAACCTGTCGCCGGCGCTGCTGGGCGTGGGCTACATCGTCGGCCTCAACGTCGGCATCGTGGTGGTGTCCGGCTCGATCCTGTCCTGGCACATCGCCATTCCGCTGTACCAGGCGTTCTTCATGGACAGCGACCCGGCGCTGGCCGCCTCGATCGTCAGTGCGTCCTCCACCGATGCGGCCTTTGCGATCTGGAGCGCCAAGATGCGTTACCTCGGCGTCGGCGCGATGCTGATCGGCGGCGTGTGGACCCTGATTTCGCTGCGCAAGTCACTGCTCAGCGGCGTCAAGAGCGGCTTTGCCGCCGCGCGCAAGAGTGGCGGTCCGGCCCTGGCCGAGACCGAGCGCGACCTGCCCATGAAGTGGATGCTGGTGGCGCTGGTGGTGTTCACCCTGCCGCTGCTGGCGCTGTACCAGGCCATCGTGGGCCAGTGGCACGTGTCGATCCCGATGACCATCATCATGATCGTCGCCGGCTTCCTGTTCGTCTCGGTGTCGGCCTACCTGGCCGGCCTGATCGGCTCGTCCAACAACCCGGTCTCGGGCATCACCATCTCCACCATCCTGTTTGCCTCGGCCGTGCTGGTAGTGCTGCTGGGCAAGAGCGGCCTGACCCCGGTCGGCGTGGGCGGTGCCCCGCTGGGTGCGGTGGCGGCCATCATGATCGGCGCGGTGGTGTGCTGCGCCGCTGCGGTCGGCGGTGACAACCTGCAGGACCTCAAGGCCGGCTACATCGTCGGTGCGACCCCGTGGAAGCAGCAGTTGATGCTGGGCATCGGTGCGTTCTCGTGCGCATTGATCATGGCGCCGGTGCTGAACCTGCTGGCCACCGCGTACGGCATCGGTGCGCCGACCGCCGCGCACCCCAACGCGCTGGCGGCGCCGCAGGCCAACCTGATGGCCTCGGTGGCCAAGGGTCTGTTCGGTGGCCAGTTGCCGTGGACCTTCATCGCCATCGGTGCGGGCATCGGTGCGCTGATCATCGCCTTCGATGGCTGGCTGAAGTCGCGCGGTTCCCGTTTCCGCGTGCCGGTGCTGGCCGCGGCGATCGGCATCTACCTGCCGCTGGAGCTGATGGTGCCCATCTTCCTGGGCGGCCTGATCTCCTACCTGGTCGAGCGCTTCCACAAGGTGCGTGCCGAGGACGAAGAAGGCCGCGACTGCGTGCACAAGCCGGGCGTGCTGTTCGCCGCCGGCCTGATCACCGGTGAAGCGCTGATGGGTATCGCCATTGCGATCCCGATCGTGCTCAGCGGCCGCGCCGATGTGCTGGCCTTGCCGTTCGCCCTGCCGGGTGCCGACTGGATCGGCCTGGCCGTGCTGTTCCTGGTGGGCTGGCTGATCTACCGCACCGGCAAGCGGTCCGGCGGCAAGGTCTGACCGACCTGGTCTGATGCCCGACAAACCCCGCCCCGGCGGGGTTTGTCGTTTCCGGGCAGCGCCATGACCGATGGCCTTTGCAAGGGCCACCCCCTCGGCCCTACCATCGGCGTTTTGCCGTTCCGCGGAGAACCCGATGAAACTTCGTTACGCCCTGCTGCCGTTGTGCCTGCTGACCGCGCTGCCGTCGCTGGCCGCCACGCGTGGCCTGGATGTGCGCGACATGATCGCGCTGGATCGGGTTTCGGCCCCGCTGCTCACCGCCGACGGTGGCAACGTGGTGTTCGCCAAGCGCGTGGTCGGCGCCGACAGCAAGGCCAGCACCGGCCTGTTCATCCGCAACCTGCGCACCCGCGATGCCGCTCCGCCCAAGCCGCTCACCCCGGCCGGCTGGAACGTCAACTCGGCCGCGCTGTCGGCCGACGGCCAGAGCGTGTACTTCCTGAGCGCCAAGGGCGGCAGCCAGCAGCTGTACGTGCAGCCGATCAGCGGCGGCACCCCGCGCCAGCTGACCGATTTCCCGGTCGACGTGGACGGCTTCCACATCTCCCCGCAGGGCGACCGCGTGGTGTTCAGCAGTGGCGTGTTCCAGGCCTGTGGTTCGGACCTGGCCTGCACCAGCAAGAAGCTGGACGCGCACAAGGCGCGCAAGAACACCGGCGAAGTGTTCGACAACCTGTTCGTGCGCCATTGGGACACCTGGAACGATGGTCGCCGCAACACCCTGTTCGTGGCCCCGCTGCCGGCCGCCAAGGGCGCGGCGGTGAAGGGCGCCTCGGCGATCAGCGCCACCCTGGATGGCGATGCGCCGTCCAAGCCGTTCGGCGGCAATGACGACTTTGCCTGGGCGCCGGACGGCAAGACCGTGGTGGCCTCCATCCGCGTGGCCGGCAAGCAGGAACCGTGGTCGACCAACTTCGACCTGTACCAGCTGGATGTGGACGGCAAGCAGGCGCCGGTCAACCTGACCGCCGCCAACCCGGCCTGGGATGCCGGCCCGGTGTTCAGCGCCGACGGCAAGACCCTGTACTACCGCGCCATGAAGCGCCCGGGCTTCGAAGCCGACCGCTTCGGCGTGATCGCGCTGGACCTGGCCACCGGCAAGGCCCGCGAGATTGCCCCGACCTGGGACCGCTCGGCCGGCGAGATCGTCCTGAGCGCCGACGGCAGCAGCTTCTACACCGCCGCCGATGACCTGGGCGAGCACCGCCTGTTCAACATCGACATCGCCAGCGGCAAGGCCACGGTCGTCGCCGAGGGCGGCAGCATCGGCTCGCCGGTGATTGCCGGCACCACCCTGGCGTACACGAAGAACAGCCTCAAGAGCGGTGACCAGATCGTGGTGGCCGGCGCCGACGGCAGCAGCCCGCGCGAGATCACCCCGAGCGCGGCGCAGATGCTGCCGGACGTGGCCTTCGGCGATTACGAGCAGTTCCAGTTCAAGGGCTGGAACAACGAAACCGTGCACGGTTACGTGGTCAAGCCGTACAACTACCAGGAAGGCAAAACCTACCCGGTGGCCTTCCTGATCCACGGCGGCCCGCAGGGCAGCTTCGGCAACGGCTGGAGCTACCGCTGGAACCCGCAGACCTATGCGGGCCAGGGCTACGCCGTGGTGATGATCGACTTCCATGGGTCCACCGGCTACGGCCAGGCGTTCACCGACGCAATCAGCCAGCACTGGGGCGACCGCCCGCTGGAAGACCTGCAGAAGGGCTGGGCCGCGGCGCAGAAGCAGTACGCCTTCCTCAACGGCGACAAGGCCTGTGCGCTCGGCGCCAGCTACGGCGGCTTCATGGTCAACTGGATCGCCGGGAACTGGAATGCGCCGTGGAAGTGCCTGGTCAACCATGACGGCGTGTTCGACCAGCGCATGATGGGCTACGCCACCGAAGAGCTGTGGTTCACCGAGTGGGAGCAGGGCGGCACGCCGTACCAGAAGGCGGCCAACTACGAGAAGTTCAACCCGGTCAACCACGTGTCCGACTGGAAGAAGCCGATCCTGATCATCCACGGCCAGCTCGACTACCGCATTCCGGTCGAACAGGGCCTGGCCGCGTTCACCGCAGCACAGCGCCAGGGCATCGAGTCCAAGTTCCTGTACTTCCCGGACGAGAACCACTGGGTGCTCAAGCCGCAGAACAGCGTGCAGTGGCACGACACCGTCAACGGCTGGCTGAAGCAGCACATCGGCGAATAAGCCGGATGGACGCGCCGCCCCATGGGGCGGCGCTTCTTCATGGCACCGGCTCTTGTTGGCCGCGGTATCACCGGTGATCGGCGGCTGTGCAACCGGCCATCGCCGGCGGTGCAACCGGTCATCGTCGGCGGTGTAACCGGTCATCGTCGGCGGTGTAACCGGTCATCGTCGGCGGTGTAACCGGTAGGGCCGACCGTTGGTCGGCTGCTCTTTTACGGCAGCCGACCAACGGTCGGCTCTACCGGTGATTGTTTTCCCGAAACGTGTGGAATCGCACGCCCCTCCTCCAGGTACTCCACACCCGTGAAAGCTCCCGCCCTGATCCAGAACGACATCGTCGTCTTCGGCCTGATCGCCGCCACCCTCGGCGCCGTGTTCTGGACCGCCTCGCGCGAGCAGGGGGTGTGGAAGCGCTTCTATACCGTCGTGCCGGCGTTGCTGCTGTGCTACCTGATCCCGGGCATCTACAACACGTTCGGGCTGATCGACGGCCAGAACACGCACCTGTACAACCCGATCGCCCGCGACATCCTGTTGCCGGCGGCGCTGGTGCTGCTCACCCTGGCGGTGGACATCAAGGGCATCCTGCGGCTCGGGCCGAAACTGATCGTGATGTACCTGGGCGCGTCCTTCAGCATCATGCTGGGTGCGGTGGTGGCGTTCCAGTTGATGAAGTGGCTGCACCCGGACACGGTGGCCGGCGACACGTGGGCCGGCATGGCGGCGCTGGCCGGCAGTTGGATCGGCGGCGGCGCGAACATGCTGGCGATGCGCGAGGTGTTCGACGTCAACGCCACCACGTTCGGCCAGTTCGCGGTGGTGGACGTGGGCGTGGGCTATGTGTGGATGGCGGCGCTGATTTTCCTGGCCGGGCGGTCGGCGAAAATCGATGCGCGCAGCGGGGCCGATACGTCGGGCATCGACGAGCTGAAGCTGCGTATCGAGAAGTTCCGCAGCGAGCATGAGCGGGTGGCGAGCCTGACCGATCTGATGCTGATCGTGGCAGTGGCCTTCGGCACGGTGGGGCTGTCGCACGCGATCGCAGGGCCGCTGTCGGCGTGGTTCAAGGGCCATGTGTCGTGGGCGTCGCAGTTCAGCCTGGACGCGCCGTTCGTGTGGGTGGTGGTGATTTCCACGACGTGCGGGTTGGCGTTGAGTTTCACGCGCGCGCGCAACCTGGAAGGGGCGGGGGCGTCGAAGCTGGGCTCGCTGCTGCTGTACTTCCTGATTGCCTGCATCGGGATGCAGATGGATCTGCTGGCGCTGCTGGACCGGCCGTGGCTGTTCCTGCTGGGCATCATCTGGATCGCGGTGCACATCGTGTTGCTGTGGGCATTGGCGCGGGTGCTGAAGGTGCCGTTCTTCTACTTCGCCATTGGTTCGCAGTCCAACATCGGCGGGCCGGCGTCTGCGCCTGTTGTTGCGGCGGCCTTCCATCCTTCGCTTGCGCCTGTTGGGGTGCTGCTGGGGACGATGGGGTATGCCACTGGGACGTATCTGGCCTACATCGTGGGCATCACCCTGCGCGCGATGGCGGGGCAGGGCTGATCCGGGTAGTGCCGGCCGCTGGCCGGCAATCTCCTGGACAAGTGACGCATCGCCTGGTTGCCGGCCAGCGGCCGGCACTACCGGGGATCAAGGCCGCCAGGAATGACCGCGCGTGCGGATTTACGCAGGAAGAAGGCCGCGTTCGAGCAACCACGCTTTGGCATCTTCCGCATCCTGCTCGAACCACGCCCGGGTGGAACCAAGGCGGTACGTATACCCCCACGCGTCCATGTCCAGCATCAGGCGGTCGCTGCCCACGCCGGGCAGTTGCCCGGCCAGCACGATCTGCAGGTAGCAGGTGGCGTCTTCTTCGGGGACCGAATCGGTGGCGTCGGTGTGCACCAGCGCGCGTCGCTCCGGTGGCAGCACGATCAGGTGGCAGGCCTCGTGCAGCATCGAGTGCACCGGCGTGTCGTCGCGCACGTACACATCGCTGCCGATGATGCCCGCCTCCGGCTCGCCCCAGTAACTGCCTGGAATCGGCGCGGCGGCGGCTACCCGGTGCAGCCGCAGGTCGTGCGCGGCAAGCAGGGCAACGGCATCATCAAAGTGGATATCGCCGACGCAGGTAACCTGCACATCGGCGGCGGCAACGTCGGTCGTCATGGCATGCATTCAACCGCCCCTCCCGTCGGGAAGGGGCGACAAGGCTCAGGGCTGCTGCGGGCCTTCCGGCAAGGCGACGGAAATATCGAGCACATCGTGCTCCCCGTCCTTCACCAGATCGACCTTCACCGCATCCGCGTCGATGTTCACGTACTTCTTGATCACTTCCAGCAGCTCACGCTGCAGAAGCGGCAGGTAGTCTGGGCCACCGCGATGGCTGCGCTCCTGCGCAATGATGATCTGCAGGCGGTTCTTCGCCGTTTCGGCCGTCGTCTTCTTCCGGTTCAGGAAATCGAACAGTCCCATGCTTACCCTCCGAACAGCTTGCTGAAGAAGCCTTTCTTCTCCACGGTGGTGAAGCGCATCGGACGCTCTTCGCCAAGAATGCGGCCAACCGCATCTTCATACGCCTGGCCCGCCGCCGATTCGGGGTCCAGGATCACCGGCTCGCCCTTGTTGGACGCATTGAGCACGTCGCCCGACTCGGGCACCACGCCAATGGCCTTCAGGCCCAGCACTTCCTCAACGTCGGTGATGCTCAGCATCTCGCCACTTTCCACCCGGGCCGGGCTGTAGCGCGTGAGCAACAGGAACGCCGGCACGTTCTGGCCCGATTCGGCCTTGTGCGTCTTCGAGTCCAGCAGCCCGATGATCCGGTCCGAGTCGCGTACCGACGACACTTCCGGGTTCACCACCACCACCGCACGGTCGGCGTAGTACATCGCCAGGAACGCACCCTTCTCGATACCGGCCGGCGAGTCGCAGATGATGTACTCGAAACCGTCCGCGGCCAGGTCCTTCAGCACCTTGCCCACGCCTTCCTGGGTAAGCGCATCCTTGTCGCGCGTCTGCGAGGCTGCCAGCACGTACAGGTTGTCGAAGCGCTTGTCCTTGATCAGCGACTGCTTGAGCGTCGCTTCGCCGTGCACCACGTTCACGAAGTCGTACACCACCCGGCGCTCGCACCCCATGATCAGATCCAGGTTGCGCAGGCCGACGTCGAAGTCGATCACCGCCACCTTCTTGCCGCGCCGCGCCAGGCCGCATGCCAGGCTGGCGCTGCTGGTGGTCTTGCCCACGCCGCCCTTGCCGGAAGTGACTACGATGATTTCAGCCAAAGGACTTCTCCTGATTCATATGGTTGGGCGCCGGATCAGTCCAGCGCCGCGATCTTGATCTGGTCCTGCTCCAGCCACACCTGCACGGCCTTGCCGCGCAGCGTGTCCGGAACATCGTCCAGTACCTTGTAATGGCCGGCAATGGCGACCAGTTCAGCATGGAATTCACGGCAGAAGATACGTGCCGTGGTGTTGCCTTGGGCACCGGCCAGGGCACGGCCCCGCAGCGTACCGTAGATATGGATGCTGCCATCGGCGATCACCTCGGCCCCGGCGCCCACCGTGGCCATCACCGTCAGGTCGCAGTTCTCTGCGTACAGCTGCTGGCCCGAGCGCACGTTGCTGGTCTGCATGCGGCCCGGCTGCGGTGCCTTGGCCGGGGTGGCAGGTACGGCGGCCGGCGTGGCCGCGCGTGCACGCCGTGCCGGTTCCGGCGCAGGCGCAGGCGCAGGGGCGGGGGCGGGCGGCGGCGGGGCGACCGGGACCGCGTCCAGCTCGGCGCGTTCGTACTGCGCGCGGAACTTGGCCAGCAACGGCAGCCCCAGCTGCTGCGAGAGCAGCTCGGTCTCGGTGGTGCCGTAGGCCAGCGCCACCGGCAGCACGCCGGCGCTGCGCAGCCCATCCAGCAGTGCCTTGGCCGTGGCCACGTCCGGGATCTGGCTGAGCCCGCCGAAATCCAGGATCACCGCGGCGCGCCCGAACAGCTTCGGCGCACGCGCCACGCGGTCGTGCATCTCGCGGGTGAGGCGTTCCACATCCAAGGTGCGGATGCGCAGGTTGGCAATCCCCACCTGGCCGATCTTCAGTTCACCGGCCTGTTCAAAATCCATGTTCGCCGCCACCTCAGGTCCCCGTCGGCCGGTGCGCACGCAGCGGCTCGCGACGATGGCCCACCCAGGGCACGTCGGGCAGCTGGTCGCCGTAGGTAGCGTGTACCCACTGGTAACTGCACAGGTCCTTGAGCAGCATGCTGGCGCGCACGTCGACGTGGGCCATGTTGTTCTGCCCGACCTCGCGGAAGCCGAAGCTGCCATGGAACAGCAGCGCCGCGTCGGCGCCGTGGTCCAGGAACACCTCGCAGGTCATCTGCGGGTAGCGCAGCTCGGCGTAGCTCTGTGCATCGGCATAGAACGCACGGCCGACGCCACCGCCGCGACGGCGGCTGGCGACCACGATGCGGTCGATATAGAAGAATTTGCTGTCCAGCTGCTGCTGGAACCAGGCGAAGTTGCTGCTGTCGTGCTGGCTGTCGCTGCCGAAGCCGATCAAAAAGCCGGCCAGGTTGCCGTCGCGCTCGGCGACGCGGAAATACTCAGCGGTTTCATAGAACAGGCGCAGGCGGGCGGCATCCAGCGGCAGGATGGCCAGGCCGGCGTTGTTGTTCAGGGCCAGGACGGAATCGAGCTCGTGCTCGCGCACGTCGCGGATGACAATCGACATTGTGACTCCGTGGGGTAACGCGGTTGGTCCATCAAGGGACCCTCATCGGATTATTGCACGGGTGGCGGGCCCGGGCGAATCGCCGCCCATGACTTATGTGGGAGTGCAGGGGCGCAGGTTCAGCCTAAGATGCGTCCATGTTGGGATACCTGAGCCAAACCCGAGTACTGCGACTGGCCGGCCTGTTCACCTGGGTCATGGTCGGCCTGCCCGTGGTCTATTCCCAATACGAGTCGCTGCTGCGCCACCGTGGCGACGGCCTGGACAGCTGGGCGGTCTGGCTGTTCACCGCCTACCTCACCTTCGGCGCCTGCTACTTCTGGCTGACCCGCGGCCTGCGCGATGGCGGCGGCCATTCGGCCTGGTACGACCGGGTGGTGCTGCTGCTGCTCACCACCTCGGCGCTGGGCGTGAGCTACCTGAGCGGGTCGGGCCTGGGCAGCATCCTGATGATGGTGGCCGCCGGGGTCATCCCCTGGATGCTGCAGGTGCGCGGCGGGGTCCTGTGGCTGTTGCTCAGCCAGCTGGCGGTGCTGCCGGTGTACTACCTGATCCTGCGCATGCCGCTGTTCGAGGCGCTGATGCAGTCGCTGCTGTATGGCGGGTTCTCCATGTTCATCTTCGTGACCAGCCTGGTCGCGCGGCAGCAGACCGACGCCCGTGAAGAACAGCGCCGGCTCAACACGGAGCTGCGTGCCACCCGCGTGCTGCTGGCCGAGAGCGCCCGGGTCAACGAGCGCACCCGCATCTCGCGGGAACTGCACGACCTGCTGGGCCACCACCTCACCGCGCTCAGCCTGAACCTGGAAGTGGCCGGCCACCTCACCGACGGCCAGGCCCAGGAGCATGTGCACCAGGCCCATACCCTGGCCAAGCTGCTGCTCACCGACGTGCGCGAGGCGGTCAGCCAGATCCGCGACAGTGGCGCCATCGACCTGGCCGCCGCGCTGCGCCCGCTCACCGAACAGGTGCCGTCGCTGGCCATCCACCTGGACATCGCCGAACCGCTGAACGTCGAAGACCCCGAGCGCGCCCATGTGCTGCTGCGCTGCACCCAGGAAATCATCACCAACGCGGTGCGCCACGCCAACGCGCGCAACCTGTGGATCCAGGTCCGGCGCGAAAGTGGCGGCGAAGTGGTCATTCAGGCGCATGATGACGGGGTGGGCGCGGACGGCATCGTGGTCGGCAATGGCCTGCGCGGCATGCGTGAACGCTTGTATCAATGTGGCGGTGAGCTGCAGATTGAAACCCGCCGGGGTCAGGGCTTCCGCCTGCGCGCCTCGGTTCCCGGCGCGCCAGTGCTGATGCTGGCCCCCGTTACTTGAGGAGTTCGTTGATGATTCGCGTCTGCCTGGTCGACGACCAAACCCTGGTGCGGCAGGGGATCCGCTCGCTGTTGGCGCTCGACGACGGGATAGAAGTGGTCGCCGAGGCCGCCGACGGCCGCCAGGCGGTCGAGGTGGTCCCGCAGATCCGTCCGGACGTGGTGCTGATGGACATGCGCATGCCGGTGATGTCCGGGCTGGAGGCGCTGCAGATGCTGTCCCGGCTGGGCCAGCTGCCGCCGACCATCATCCTGACCACCTTCGACGACGACCAGCTGGTGCTGGCCGGGCTCAAGGCCGGTGCCAAGGGCTACCTGCTCAAGGACGTCACCCTGGAACAGCTGGTGGGCGCGATCCGCACCGTGGCAGACGGCGGTTCGCTGGTGCAGCCGGCGGTGACCCAGCGGCTGCTGTCCGGGCTGGAGCACATGCGCAATGAGTTCGTCAGCCTGGACCGGCCGGACCCGCTGACCGACCGCGAGACCGAGATCCTGCGGCTGATGGCCAGCGGTTTCTCCAACAAGGAGATCGCCAATTCACTGGGCGTGGCCGAGGGCACGATCAAGAACCACGTGTCCAACATCCTGTCCAAGCTGGGCGTCCGCGACCGCACCCGCGCGGTATTGAAGGCCTTCGAGCTGCAACTGGTCTGAGACCGCGCCAGGGCCACCGGCGAGCCGTTGCCGGTGGTCTTTGTGCAATATCCTGAATATGCGCCGGATCCCTTGTGCCACAAGGGCTGCGCGCCGAGAAACGGCCCATTCGGCCGAATCCGGCAAAGAAATATTCCCGAACCGCTACGTGCTGACACGCGCGATACGTTATCGTTCCGCTCCTTGTCTATGCAAAACCGCTGCCGGCATGGAAACCGGTGCGCCAATCCTGATCTACAACACCCGCGAAGCCTGCTAGGATTGGCGCTTCGCTTCAATCAACCCGGCCGTGGGATCGGCCCCGGAGACTTCTGAATGACCCGTATTATCGAGTTCCTGATCGCCTTGGGGATCGTGGCTGGCCTGTTCGTCATCATTGGCGTATGTCTGCCGGGCGAGCGCCATATTTCCGAAAGCATCGAGACCAACCGCAAGATGACGATCGTGTTCGACACGGTCAACAGCCTGCGCCGCTTCAAGGACTGGAACCCGCTCGTACTGCGCGATCCCGCCGTTGAACTGAAGCTCTCCGGCCCTGCTGCCGGCGTTGGCGCACGTCTGGATTATTCTTCCAAGGAAAGCTCGTTGGGCCAGGGCAGCTGGGAGATCACCGAGTCGGAGAAGAACAAGCTGGTGTCCATCGCCATCGAGGACCCGACCAAGGGCCACGACAAGAAGACCAGCTTCACCCTGGAGCCGACCGGCAAGGGTGGCCGCAACGTCAAGATCACCCAGGACTACAGCATCAAGTACGGCTTCAACCTGTTTGGCCGTTACGCGGGTCTGTATGTCAGCCGTCACGTCGGTGACGACCTGAAGCTGGGTCTGTCGCGCATGGCCAACATGCTGGCCACCGTGCCCAACATCGACTACCGCACCGCCGAAGCCCCGCTGACCGATCTGGCCATCGTGGACGTCCCGGTTGAAGACCTGCTGGTGGTCACCGCCGGCAACGTCGATCGCGGCCAGGAGACCATCACCAAGTCCATCAAGGACAACCAGGAGTGGATCAAGCGCGTGATGGAGGCCAATGACCTCGAAGCCGCCGGTCCGTTCCGCATCATCACCACCGATTTCGGCGCCGAGAAGTACGCCTTCGACGTGGCCCAGCCGGTCAAGAAGAAGGGCACCCAGGGTGCTGCTGCTGATGCCCTGACCGTCAAGATCGACGCCGGTGCCCCGGTGAAGTACGTGCACGTCGCTCCGCACCGTTCGGCCCACGCGGCCTACACCGGCCACATGGCTGGCCTGGACATCGCCCGCAACGCCCTGCGTGCGTGGTCGGTGACCAACGGCAACGAAGTGATCGACCGTCCGTACGAGTCCTGGAAGGACGGCGTGGACAAGTCGTTCACGCCGGAAGGCACGTACGACATCTACTGGGCCGTCAAGTAATCCGACGGTCACCGGTGATGTAACGCACGACGAAAAACGCGCCGCTTCCTGCGGCGCGTTTTTTTGCTCCGCCCGCGGAGCATTCATCGAAGGATGCCCGCATGCTCAACCTGGAACGACGCGCACGCAAACCCTCCCTGCTGGCCTGCTTCGGCGGCCTGCTGGCCGCCACCGCCGTGGGCCTGTCGGCCTACGCCTCACATGGCATCGCCGACCCGTTGGCACAGTCGCACGTGACCACCGCCGCGCTGTATGCGTTCGGCCACGGGGTGGCCCTGGCGGTCCTCGGGCCCACCCAGCAGAACAGCCTCGGCAAGCTGGCGCTGTATGTGCTGCTGATCGGCACGCTGCTGTTCTCCGGCAGCCTGGTGGCTGGGGCGTTGTGGAAGCTCAGTACGCAGTTGGCGCCGGTCGGCGGCACCGCACTGATGCTGGGCTGGCTGGCGTACGGCCTGAACGCGCTGCGCCGCTGACATGCCACGCTTCGCTCGCGGCTTCGACGTAGCGGAGGCACACGCCTGGCTGAGCCGACGCGACCGCCGCCTGGGCACGTGGATGAAACGGCTGGGTCCGATTGATGCCCAGCCCGGCTGGGCCAAGCGCTTCGACCCGGTCGATGCGCTGGCGCGCGCGATCCTGTTCCAGCAGCTCAGCGGCAAGGCCGCCTCGACCATCGTAGGGCGGGTAGAGGTAGCCATTGGCAGCCAGCGCCTGCATGCCGATACGCTGGGCCGCATCGACGACGCCGCGTTGCGCACCTGCGGGGTATCGGGCAACAAGGCACTGGCGCTGCGCGACCTGGCCCGGCGCGAAGCCGACGGCCAGATTCCCGACCTGCGCCGGATGTCGGTGATGGGGCACGACGCGATCATCGACGCGCTGGTGCCGATCCGCGGCATCGGCCGCTGGACTGTGGAAATGATGCTGATGTTCCGCCTGGGCCGCCCGGACATCCTGCCCATCGACGACCTGGGCATCCGCAAGGGCGCCCAGCGCGTGGACAAGGCCGAGACCATGCCCACCCCGAAGGAACTGCAGGCGCGCGGCGAGAAGTGGGGCCCGTACCGCACCTACGCCAGCCTGTACCTGTGGCGCATCGCCGATTTCAGCGCGGACGCCAAAGAAACAACCAACCGCTCGCAGGACTAGACCAACCGGTAGTGCCGGGCTCTGCCCGGCAACGCAAGATCCCGTAGCGCCGGGCTCTGCCCGGCAACGCAACCTCGTAGTGCCGGGCGCTGCCCGGCAACGCCACGCCAGCAAAAAAGCAGCCGGGCAGAGCCCGGCTCTACGCGGGAACGCCATCCCAGCCCAAGTGCAGCCGGGCAGAGCCCGGCGCTACGCGGCCATGCCAGCCCAGCGCAGCCGGGCATACGACTCAGCCCACCGGGCTTCCAGCACGCCAGCACCAGTGCCAAGGCTCGTAAACGATGCCGTGCGTGTTGTCGCGCGGGTAGCTCAGCTGGAAGCCGAACCGCCCCGCATTGTCCTGCAGCCACGCAAACGCGGCGGTGTGTTCGAAACTCTCTTCGGCCGGCGGTTCGCCGGGCGTGCCGATATCCAGCGCGAAACCGCTGTGGTGTTCGCTGTAGCCGGGGGCGGCATTGACCTGGAGGATGTCGGCCACGGCCAGCCCGCGCGCGCGCTTGCGCTCGAAAATGCCCAGTTGATAGGCATGGCTGCGGTAACCGGAGATCGCATCCAGCGCGACGCCCTCGGCGGCGGCCGCCAGCTGCAGGCGCTGCCAGCCGCGTGCGGCAGATCGGCGCAACCACAGGGGGCGCCGGTAGCGATCGAACCCAGCCAGGTGCAGCTGCGCCGGCTCGGCCTCCAGCGCCAGCCCGGTAGCGGCTTCATAGCCGTCTGCATCGATCTCCAGCTGCGCCAGCCGCTGCTGCAGGCCGCTCAGTGGCAGCAGCGTGCTGTCGGCCGCCGCGCGACGGGCAGGGGCCAGCGCCTGCTGGTCCAGCGCGTCGAGCGCGGCTTCAATCCCGTCCTCACGCATCAGGCGCGGCACCAGGGGCAGCACGCCGTGTGCGGTGGCAACAGCGAGATAGCGGCCATCGCGCTTGCGCCGCAGTACCCAGCGCGCCTGGGCCAGCGCGCGCGCGTCGGCGTTGCTGCGTGCGCGCAGCAGGCCGCCGGGCCACAGTTCGATGTCGGCGGTGTTGATCAGCAGGGCAGGGGCGCGGCGCATGCGACAAGCTTAGTGCGTGCGCCCAGGCGCGGCCAGCGCCTGCAGGGCCGCCAACAGGTCGCGGGGCTTTTCCGGGCTGAGCACCAGCACGCTGCCATCGCGCAGCGGCAGATACAGAACGCGGCTGGCATCGGTGAGCAGGCAGAACGCCTTGCGCCGGTCACGCATGCGGTAGTGCCCGGACAGGAAGCCGGGCATGCCGTAGCCGTTGGTCTTCACCATCGGCTTGAGGCTGCCATGCTCGGCCAGGTCCACCACCCGCGCCTGGTCCAGCTGCAGGGCGTCCACCGCCACCCGCTTGCGATAGAACGTGGACACCACCTCCAGTTCGCGACCCTGCAGGTGGATGCGGCGGCGGAAGAACGCCGCGCTCAGCACCGCCGTGAGCACCGCCAGGAACGGCAGCGTCAGGCCCAGTTCGTGCGGGGTGCGCTGGGCCGACTGCAGCGTGGTGGCCACGATCACCGCCGCCACGGCCAGCATCGGCACCCACAGCCACAGCAGGCGCCAGATCGGGGCCGGAGCCACGGCAAAGGCGGTGTCGGTCGCGCGCGCCACACTCATGGCTGCGCCGCTATCCACGCGGCGACATCGTCGATCAGCGCCGGCAGCACGTGGCCCGGCCGGCTGTACTCCTGCAGCGACCCCGGTCCTTCGCCGGCGATGCCGAGGTGGTTCAACGGCGGGTAGTGCTTGAAGCTGACCTGGCGCTGGCGGGCCAGGCCGCGCTGCCACAGCTGCCAATCGGTCTCCACCACCTGGAAGTCACGGCCGCCCTGCAGCAACAGCATCGGCAGCGGCGACGCCCGGGCATCGGCGACCGGATCGATCGCCTCGAATGTGCGCCAGTAGTGGGCCGGCATGCGCAGCGGCAGGTCGGCCGGGGCCACGTCGGCATCACTGCGGGCCGCGGCGATCTGGCGGTCCAGCGTGTCCAGGAACACGTGTTCGTCGGCGCTGATCTGGCCGTCCAGCCCGAGCAGATAGCGGTTCTGTTCGGGCAGCAGGGTCAGCAGCGACCGGGCCGGTGCCGCCCACAGGATCAGCCCGGCCACCTTGCCCGATTGCGCGGCGATGCGCGGCGCCAGCATCCCGCCCTGGCTGTGCCCCATGACGTAGACATGGCGCGGATCGATCCCGCGCTGGGCGGCCAGCGTCGCTACGGCGGCGATGGCGTCGTGGGTGGTCTCATCGTCCACGGTGTAGCGGTTGCCGCTGAAATCCTGCGGCCGCACGCGGCTGCGCTTTTCGTAGCGCAGCACCGCGATGCCCTGCGCGGCCAAGCCGCGCGCCACGTCCAGGAACGGACGGTTGGCACCGATGGTTTCATCCCGGTCCTGTGGTCCGGAGCCGTGTACCAGCACCACCGCGCGCACGGGGCCGTCGCCCTGCGGCCGGGCCAGCGTGCCGGGCAGGGTGCCCGTGGCGGTCACCACGTCCAGCGGCACTTCGGCGTAGGGGGCATCGGCCGGTACCGGCGGCGCGGCGGCAGGCGCGGCGGGCTTGAAAAGCAGCCCGGCGATACGGCCCTGGTCGTCTACCACCACGGTGGCCGCAATGGTGCCGGCGGCAAACTGCAGCGGTTGCGTCACCACGTCGGGGCGGTGGCTCGTGGAGATGACCTCCGCTGCGCCGCGGCCACGGGGTTCGCCGAACGATTGCCACAGGGCCAGCAAGCCGGGCGCGGGGGCGGCCTTGGCCATTTCCGGGGTGAACATCGCCACGGCGGCGGCACCGTCACCGGCCTGCAGATGGTCGAGCAGCCGGGTAGCCACCTCCTGGGGTGGCGTGGCGGCCGAGGCGGCAAAGGCCAGCGTGGACAACAGCAGTGCAGCACCGCGCCAAAGCAGGGCGACCACCTCAGACCTCCTTCTTGAACATCAGCACCGCCACGCCCATCGGCTGGGTCTGCAGCACGTTCACCAGCTCCCAGCCGAGTTGGCCGTGGCGGTTGAGTTCGGTCTGCAGCTCATCGGACTTCACCCCGGTCCACGACGGCTTTACTTCGACAGTCAGGTAGCTCCAGCGCTTGCTCATTCCTTGCTCTCCTTGCTCGACTCGGGTTTGGGAAGGCGTCCAGCCTTGCGCAGTGCATCGCGCAGGACGTACTCGATCTGCGCATTGGCACTGCGCAGTTCGTCATCGGCCCAGCGCTGCAACGCCGCCAGGATGTCGGCGTTGATCCGCAGCGGGTAGGCTTTCTTCTCGCTCATGGCTCAGTACAACGAGCCGGCGTTGACCACGGGCTGGGTGCCGCGGTCCGAGCACAGCACCACCAGCAGGTTGCTGACCATGTGCGCCTTGCGCTCTTCATCCAGCTGCACCACGCCGTTCTTCTGCAGCTCGGCCAGCGCCATTTCCACCATGCCCACCGCGCCGGCGACGATCCGCGTGCGCGCGGCGATCACAGCGTTGGCCTGCTGGCGCTGCAACATCGCCTGCGCGATTTCCGGTGCGTAGGCCAGGTGGCTGATGCGCGCATCGATGACCTGCACACCGGCATCGGCCAGGCGCTCGGCCAGTTCGTCCTTGAGGTGCTGGGAAATCTCGGCGGCGTGGCTGCGCAGCGACAGCTGGCCTTCCTCGTGCTGGTCGTAGGGGTAGCTGGTGGCCATCGCGCGCAGCGCCGATTCGGACTGGATGTGCACGAAGCTCTCGTAGTCATCCACGTTGTAGACCGCCTCGGAGGCGTCCACCACTTGCCAGACGATCACCGCGGCGATTTCGATCGGGCTGCCGTCCAGTTCGTTGACCTTGAGCTTGCCGCTTTCGAAGTTGCGCACGCGCTGGCTGACCTTCTTCTTGCTGAAGAACGGGTTGTTCCAGCGCAGGCCGTTGTCCTTGACCGTGCCCACGTACTTGCCGAACAGGCTCAGCACCACGGCCTGGTTGGGCTGCACCGTGTACAGGCCGGTCAGGCTGAGCATGGCCACGATCGCCAGCGCGACGCCGCCCAACATCAGGCCGGGCGACACCGGAAGCGTGCGCGCGCCTGCGATGAACAGCCACGCGGACAGCCCCAGCAGGACCAGTACCCCGAGCAGGAACGGCAGGCCGGACAGGGAACGGGTGGGCATCTCTTTCATGGCGGGGCGTCCTTGGGTGGTTGACTGAAACGATATCAAATTGATATCAGGTTGCAAGTGCCCGGTTTCGCCCGCGAGGAAGCCTTAAAATGCGCTCCCACCCTGTTGCCCCGGAATACCGCCATGTCCACGCTCGGCACGCCGTTGTCTCCCTCCGCCACCCGCGTCCTGCTGCTGGGCTCCGGTGAACTGGGCAAGGAGGTCGCCATCGAGCTGCAGCGCCTGGGCGTGGAGGTGATTGCCGCCGACCGCTATGCCGATGCGCCGGCCATGCAGGTGGCGCACCGCTCGCACGTGATCGACATGCTGGACGCGATGGCGCTGCGCGCGCTGATCGCCCTGGAGCAGCCGCACCTGGTAGTGCCGGAAATCGAAGCCATCCACACCGAAACCCTGGTCCAGCTGGAGCAGGAAAGCGGCCTGCGGGTGATTCCGACCGCGCGCGCCGCCCGCCTCACGATGGACCGCGAAGGCATCCGCCGGCTGGCCGCTGAAACCCTGGGCCTGCCGACCTCGCCGTACCGGTTCGTGGATACGGAGGCCGAGTACCGCGCCGCGGTGGCCGCGATCGGCCTGCCGTGCGTGGTCAAGCCGGTGATGTCGTCCTCGGGCAAGGGACAGAGCACGCTGCGCAGCGAGGCCGACATCGCCCCGGCCTGGGAGTACGCGCAGACCGGCGGCCGTGCCGGTGCCGGGCGCTGCATCGTGGAAGGCTTCATCGACTTCGAGTACGAAATCACCCTGCTGACCGTGCGGCATGCGGGCGGGACGTCGTTCTGCGCACCGATCGGGCACTGGCAGAAGGACGGCGACTACCGCGAAAGCTGGCAGCCGCAGCCGATGTCGCCGCGCGCGCTGGCGCGTGCCGAGGAAATCTCGCAGGCGATCACCGACGACCTCGGTGGCTGGGGCCTGTTCGGCGTGGAGCTGTTCGTGAAGGGCGACGAGGTGTGGTTCAGCGAAGTGTCGCCGCGCCCGCATGACACCGGGCTGGTGACGCTCGCATCGCAGGAGCTGAGCGAATTTGCCCTGCATGCACGCGCGATCCTGGGCCTGCCGATCCCGCTGATACGCCAGAACGGTCCGTCGGCCTCGTGCGCGATGCTGGCCCACGGCGAAGGCGTGCCGTTCTTCAGCAACGTGGCCGAAGCGCTGGTGCAGCCGGATTCGGCGCTGCGCCTGTTCGGCAAGCCGAGCGTGCATGGGCACCGCCGCGTGGGCGTGACCCTGGCGCGTGGCGAAGACATCGATGCCGCGCGGAAGATCGCGCGTGAGGCGGCGGAAGCGATCGGGATCGAATTGCGGTGATCGAACGGGGGCGACGACCAACCGTCGTCGCCTATCGCGGGGATGGATTACCGGTAGGTACCGACCGTTGGTCGGTACGCTTTTGTCAACGCACGTCCACCCACACCAGATGGTGGTCGCTGCCATCGGCGATCTTCGCGTCCGGGCTTTCGTTGGCCGGCCAGAACACGCCGCTGCCGATGTAGTTGAAGCCGACCGAGGGCAGGACGTAGTCCAGCCGCATCGTGCCCGACTTCGGGCCGAAATCGCCGGTGGCATGGAACGGCGCGCCCTTGCGGACGATGCCCTTCTCCGCATACGCCAGGCTGGTCTGCTCCGCGCCGACGCTGCGCGGGGTGGGGTAGCGCAGGACGCGGGGGTTTTCGATCAGTTCGACGATTGCTTCGTGGCGGCCATCGCCATCGACCGGGTCGTTGTTGAGGTCGCCGAGGATCACGAAGCGCGCGTCCTGCGGGAGGCCGCCGCAGTGGCCACGGTCATCGCACAGCCACGAGGTGTCGCGGTCCTTGAGGTAGTCCTGCCACAGCCGCAGCTCGTCGTGGTTGCGCGCCGCGTTGCGCTTCTCCGGGCCGTCGAACACCGGCGGGGTGGGGTGGGACACCAGCGCATGCACCACGCCATTGGGCGTGGTCACCGGGACGTCCCAATGCGACTTGGACGACAGCCGCAGCTGCGACCAGACATGGTCGTTGTAGAAGGATTTGCCGGTGCGCGGGTCGATCGGGCGCAGCGCGCCGGGCATCGTGCTCCACTTCAGCAGCTGGAAGCTGCGCACCTTGGCCTCGTCGATCGGGTAGCGCGACAGCACCAGCATGCCGTACTGGCCCGGGTGCAGTCCGTAGCCCCAGGCGTCGTTGCCACGGGCGCGGCCATCGCCGCCGATCTGGCCGTTGTTGTCCAGGTCCAGACCGCTCTGCACGCCGGTGTTGACCGGCGCCAGGTAGCGGTAGGCGTAGTGCAGCGGCTTGCCGCCGCCGGGCTGGGCGGTTTCCAGGTAGCGCTGCTGGAACAGGTCGGCGGCGCGGTGCGCGTCGTCGTAGTCGAACTCGTTGAGCAGCACCAGGTCCGGGCGGACCTGCTGCAGCACCGCGGCGATCTTGCGGGCGTGCTCGCTGTCGCCTTCCAGCTCGGCGATCAGCCCGCCGGTCTCGTCGCTGTACAACGAGGTGTTGTAGGTGGCAATCCGCAGCGGTTCGGTGGCGGCTTCCTGCATGGCGGTCTTGGCGGGTGTCTGGGCGCAGGCGCTGCACAGCAGGGCCAGGGCGAGGATCAGGGGATGGGCTTTCATGCGCCTATTCTGCACCGGCGCGCATTGCATTGCTGGGTCAGTCAGCGCCCTTCCCGGGCGTCGTCGAATTCGTGCCAGCGGCGCCCGTCGTAGGCCTCCAGCGGACGGAAGCGGCGCTTGTAATCCATCTTGCGGTGGTCGCGGATCCAGTAGCCCAGGTACAGGTGCGGCAGCTGCTCGCGCCGGGCCCAGGCAATCTGCTGCAGGATCGCGAACGTGCCCAGGCTGCGGTGCGCATGCTCGGGGTCGAAGAAAGTGTACACCGCCGACAGCCCCTGCGGGGTGACATCGGTGACCGCCACGCCCAGCAGATCGCCGCGCCTGCCGGGCTGGCCGGGCGCGCGCAGTTCCATGAAGCGGCCCTGTGCCCATTGCCCGATCAGGAACTGGTCGAACTCGTGCGGCCCGTGCCCGTCCATGCCGCCCTGCGCGTGGCGGTGGGTGAGGTAGCGGTGGTAGAGCGCGAACTGCTCTTCGGTCTGCTCGGCCGCCACGATCCGCACCTCCAGGTCCGCGTTGCGGGCCAGGCAGCGGCGCTGGCTGCGGTCCGGCGCGAAGCGTGCCACCGGAATGCGCACCGACACACAGGCGTGGCAGTTGGCGCAGTGCGGCCGGTACACCAGGTCGCCGGAGCGCCGGAAACCCCAGCTCAGCGCCATCGGGTACAGCGTGCCCAGCCGCGCATCGTGCGGGTCCAGTACCAGGTCGCGCGCGGCCCGTTCCGGCCAGTAACCACAGGGGTGGTCACCGGTCTGGAACAGTCGCAGCTCGTCGTCGCGGTCGCCATGCATTGCCATGCCCACAGCATAGCGCCGGGGCGTCGCAGCCGGCGCGACTGTCCGCCAGATGAACATGACCGGCGGGGCTGTCAACGCCGCCGGCGGCCGCGCGTTGTTGTAGGCGTGGGTGCCGATGCACCGCACGCCGATTTCCCCTACCGGAGTGACCCATGCGCAATCGCAAACCCCTTCTGCTGCTGGCCCTGCTGCTGTCCACCGGCGCCGCCGGCCTGGCCATGGCTGCTGATGTTCCGCCCCCGGCCGGTGCGCCGCCGCGCGCCAAGCTGGACACCAATGGCGATGGCGTCATCGACCGTGCCGAAGCCGCTAAGGCGCCGCGTCTGGCCGCGCAGTTCGACACGCTGGACAAGAACAAGGACGGCAAACTGTCGCGCGACGAACTGCCGCGTTGGCACGGCAAGCGGCATGGCCGCGGCCCGGGTGGCCGTGGCGAGATGATGGCCAAGCTGGACACCAACAAGGACGGCCGCATCAGCCGCGAGGAAGCCAAGGCCGATCCGCGCCTGGCCGCGCGCTTCGATCAGATGGACGTCAACAAGGACGGCTACCTGGACAAGGCCGACCGCGAGCTGGGCCGGAAGCAGCACCGCGATGCGTGGTTCGCCGCCGCTGACACCAACAAGGACGGGCAGCTGAGCAAGGCCGAGTTCGACGCGGCCAAGGGCCCGATGGGTGGCCCGCGTGGCGGCCACCGCGATGGCAAGCCGCCGATGCCGCCGAAGGCGCCGGCGGCCAAGTAAGCCCCCGCTGTACTACGCACGGGCGCCGGTCATCGACCGGCGCCCGTTTTTCGTTCAGAGCCGCCCGGTGCGCACCAGGCTGTACAGCACCAGTGCGGCCACGCCCAGGGTCACCAGCACGATCGCCCAGCGGCCGTACATCAGCTGATAGGCCCAGCTAGGCCCATTGCGGCCGTGGCGCGCCGCATCGCGCGCCAGCATGGGCGCCATCACCTTCTGCAGCGGGTACAGGCACTGGTAGTTGACCGCGGCCATGCCAAGCGCCATCGCCGACAACAGCATCCAGACCGGCGCTTCCAGCACGCTCAGCATCAACACCGACAGGCACATCACCATCGCGGTGACGCTGCTGAGCACCACGAACCGGCGGATCTGTTCGCGTTCGCCGGACGATTCGGCATACGACAGCAGGTAGCGCCCGCCGAGATAGCTGCCCAGCATGCCGCCGACCAGGCCGCCGATGGCCGCCCCCAGGCTCAGCATCTCGCCCGGTGCCGCATTCTGGCTGAACGCCGCGCTGAGCGAGCCCAGGGCCGTGCCGCCGGAGACCGTGGCCCCGCCCAGGCCGAGCTTGCCGGTGCCCAGCCCGGTGCCGAGCAGGATCGCGGCACTGGCGGTGCCGGGCGCGGCGATCATCAGCGCCGAGGCCAGGGTGGTGGCGAACGCGGCGCTGGGAGCGCTGCTGCGCGCGAAATCGCCGAAACGGCGCAGCATCTCTTCGCGCACGCTGGCACGGGCGCGCGACAGGCGCTTGCGCACAGCGGCATCGCTGAGCCCCAGCAGGTCGGCCACCTGCTGCGAGCGCTGGCCCTCGCGGTAGTACAGCAGCAGGGTTTCGCGGGCGTCTTCGGGCAGGGCCGAAATGATCTCTTCGGCCGCCAGTTCCTCTTCCACCCGCTGCAGGCGCTCCGGTGCGGTCGGGCCGGGGTCGGCGGCCATGCTGATCGCGATCTCGGCCGCTTCGCCGGACAGCGGGCGGCCTCGGTTGGCGCGCAGCCAGTCGCGGGCCAGGTTGCGGGTGATCTGGCGCAGCCACGGCAGGAAGCTGGACGGATTGCTCAGCTGGTTGAGCTGCTGCCAGGCCTTGATGAAGGCCTCCTGCGCAATGTCCTCGCTGGCCTGCACGTCGCGGGTGATCGCCAGGGCGATCGCGGTGACGGTGTTCTGGCAGGCCAGCACGATGCGCCCGTACGACTGGGTGCAGCCGGAGGCGGCCGCGGGCAGTTCGCGTTCCAGGGTGGCGGTCAGCAGGGGCGTCATGGCGGAATTTCCGGAGGTGATCCGAGTATGACGATGGCCGCGAAAGAATGTGACGGGGTAGGGGCCGGTTGCTTGTGCCCGGTAGTGCCGGCCGCTGGCCGGCTCTGCATGGGGCAGGCCGTACGGGCAGCCGGGCAGAGCCCGGCTCTACGTGGGCGGGCTGTCGGGCAGCCGGGCAGAGCCCGGCTCTACGTGGAGCCGGCCGTACGGGCAGCCGGGCAGAGCCCGGCTCTACGGGGCGGCCGGGCAGCGCCCGGCATTGCCGGTTACTTCGCCGGTTGGATCCGTACCCGCACTTCCTCTTCTTCCGGGGGCGCGGGCTGGGCCGGGGCTGCGGCCGGGGCCTGCTGTACGGCGGGGGTCGGGGCCACCGGTGGGGCGTTGCGGTGGCGCATCACCACCACCATCGCCACGGCGGCAATCACCAGCAGCAGGCCGATGCGGATGCGCCAGGCCCAGTTGCGGCGCGGGGCCACCTCGCCCACCTGGTCGCGGAAGGCGAACTCGGCGGTGGGGTGGTCGCGCCGCGTGGTTTCCAGCAGGCGCGCGTCGCGCAGGATCTCGCGCGCACGCGGCTGGTCATTGGCATGCACCACCCAGAGCGTGGGATGGGTGGTGGCCTTGCTGGTATCCAGATAGCTGAACTGGCTGCCGCGCTTGCTGTGGTACGAACGGCCGTTGGTGATGCGCACCTCGATGCCGGCATCGCGCAGCAGCTGGGCCACGCCTTCCACGGTTTCCACGCGCTGGCTGTTGAAAATCTGTCTCATGTCAGTCCTTGGCCGGAACGGCGGCCGCCGCGGCGCTGTCGGGTACCACGCGGATCAGGCCTTCCTGCGCGGTGCTCGCCACCAGCAGGCCATCGCGGGTGAAGAACTGGCCACGGGCCAGTCCGCGTGAATCCTGCGCGCTGGGGCTGTCCAGCGAGTACAGCAGCCAGTCGTCGGCGCGGAACGGGCGGTGGAACCAGATCGCGTGGTCGAGCGAGGCCATCTGTACGTGCGGCTGGTAGTAGCTGATGCCGTGCGGGAAGGTCGCCGTGCCCAGCAGGTGGAAGTCCGAGGCATAGGCCAGCAGCGCCTGGTGCAGCTCCGGCGCATCGCCCACTTTTTCATTCAGGCGCAGCCAGACCTGGTGGTAGGGCGGGCGCTTGGGCGGGTTGAGTTCGTCGCGCGGGTACACGTGGCGGAACTCGAACGGGCCGCCGCGCGACAGCCAGCGCTGCACCTTGATCGGCAGGCGTTCGAGCACCTCCGGCGGCAGCGGGCGGTTGGGTTCGATGTCTTCCGGCTGCGGCACTTCGGGCATCTTGTGCTGGTGCTCAGCGCCCTGTTCGGCCTGCTGGAAGGAGGCCGCGCAGAAGAAGATCACCTTGCCGTGCTGGATCGCGGTGACCCGGCGCACCGAAAAACTGCCGCCGTCGCGGGTGCGGTCCACGTCATAGACGATGGGGTGGTCGATGTTGCCCGCGCGCAGGAAGTAGGCATGCAGCGAATGCACGTGGCGACCGTTGTCCACGGTGGCCTGCGCGGCCGACAGCGCCTGGCCCAGCACCTGGCCGCCAAACACGTACTTGGTCCCGATGTCGCGGCTCTGGCCGCGGAACAGGTTGTCTTCCAGGCGCTCGAGCGTGAGCAGGTCGATCAGCTCGGAGACGACGGGTTCGTGCGTGTCGGACAAGGGAAGCAACCTGCAGGGGGCAAGCCCGAATTATAAGGTAGTGCCGGCCCATGGCCGGCAACCAGGCAATGAACGATCAAAGGAGTGCGTGGTTGCCGGCCAGCGGCCGGCACTACCGGGTCAGGCCTTGCCGAGTCGGGCTGCCAGCTGCTGCAGCGCCTGCTGGGCGTCCGGGGCGTACCAGGCCTCGACGAAGCGGTCGAGCTGGATCAGGTCGGCGTGCAGGGCTTCGTGCAGGTCGGCGCGGGCGATGGCGCGGGTCAGCAGCATCGGCTGGCGGGGCAGCTTGAGCAGGCGCTGCAGCCACGCCACCGCGCGCGGCACCACCTGGGCGGCGTCGGCCAGTTCGTCCACCAGCCCGATTTCCAGCGCACGCTCAGCCGGCACCATCTCCCCGCCCACCAGCAGCTGGGTGGCGCGGTGATGGCCGACCACGCGGCGCATCAGGCGCTGGATGCCTTCGGGGGCCACCAGCCCCACCTGGACCTCGTTCAGGCCGATCACGGTTGGCTGGGCCGGGTCCGGGCTGCGCGCCAGAATCCGGTAATCGCAGCACAGCGCCAGCACGCAGCCGCCGGCCGGCGCATGCCCGGTCAGCGCGGCCACCACCGGTACCCGGCATTCGGCCAGGGTGCGCACTGCGCCGAAGAAGGCCTGCCAGCTGTCGAGCAGCTTATGCCTGTCCTCGCCATGGCCGAGCAGGTGCGGCACGTCCATGCCGGCGCTGAAGATGCGCGCGCTGCCCGACAGCACGATGCCGTGCGCGTCATCGGCCATGGCCTGGTTGATCGCGTGGATCAGGTGGCGGCACAACTCGGTGTCCAGCGCGTTGACCGGCGGCCGCGCCAGCCGCAGTTCGCGGATGGGGCCATGGTTGATCACCTCGATAAGCGTCGTCATGCTGCGATCTCGTTGCGGACGGGAAACTGAGGCGATGATAACCAAACCATTCGTGTGCGTATTGTTGGGCCTGTGTGCGCTCGCAACATCGGCCGTCGCTGCCGAGCCGGCCTGCGTGTCGGTGCGCGAGGGCTGGGTACGGCTGCCGCCGGGGCCGATGCCGATGGCGGCCGGCTACGGCACGATCCGCAACGACTGCCGCAGTACGGTGGTGGTGGTCGGCGCCGGCAGCAAGGCCTTCGGCGATGTGTCGCTGCACGAAACGACCCTGGTGGAGGGCATCAGCCGCATGCGCGAGGTGGAGCGGTTGCCGATTGCGGCGGGCGCTACGGTCGAACTCAAACCCGGTGGCCTGCATCTGATGCTGATGCAGCCCGAGGTGACCCTGAAGGAGGGCGCCGCGTTGCCGTTGCGGCTCAGTCTTGAAGATGGGCGCAAGGTGGATGGCGTGTTGCAGGTCCGCAAGACGGCGCCGTGAGGCGTTCAGCGGCTGCCGTTCACGACCACGGCGCGGTCTGTCACGACCAGTCGAAGGTGAACAACACCGTCCGGCTGCGCGGCTCGTAGAACATCAGGATCGCGTCGGCGCCGCCGGCGCACCAGTTGTAGGACGCGACATCGGCGACGTGGAAGAACGGCTCGCCGTCGCGCGTGATGCGGATGCCGTCGTCCGGCAGGTGTGCGCTTTCGTTGCGGAAGTGCAGGGTGCCGCGCTGAGTGGTGCCGGCCAGGTCTTCGATCCGGAATGCCGACGGGATCGTGCTGTAGTCGGTCCAGTTGCCGTGCCAGAACGGGCCGCCCAGGTTGTCCAGGTAGGCCTGCTGCTGCGGTTCTTCGTCATCGTCATCGACGTCCACGCCGCTGACCAGCATGCCGTGCTGCTGAAAATACGCACGGGCTGCGGCATGGCTGTCCTGCATTTCCGCGGCGTGCTCACGCAGGTCCTCATCCACTGGCAGCGCATCGCTGTTCTGCGGCGCGCGCTGGAAATAGCCTTCGTTGCCGAGGAAGCGCAGCCGGTTGTCGGCCTGCAGTTCGAAGGCCAGCCAGTTGCTGCCGGTGAACGCGTTGTGGTGCGCCTCGGTGCCATCGCCCAGGCAGCCTTCGTACGGCTCGATCGGGCACAGCAGCGTGACCACGCTACCAGCCAGTTCCGGCCGCAGCAGGCCCAGGTCGATGCCGATCAACGGCAGCAGGTGGTCGGCCAGCCAGGGCTGGTCGGGCGCGAACACATCGACGGGAAACGGCGTAAGCCCCGGCTGCAACACGCGGACATCGGTCTGATGAAACATGGCGATCCTTTGCACACAACGCGGTAATGGCGCCCGAGGAAATCCCGGTGGTGCCGGCCGCTGGCCGGCAACCAGGTACATCCGTCCGGCGTCATGAAGCTGCCGGCCGCTGGCCGGCAACCAGATGCATCCGTCCGGCGTCATGAAGCTGCCGGCCAGCGGCCGGCACTACCCATCAGGTGGAGGCGGTGCGGATCGCGTCGGGCAGCGGTGCGCTCTTGCCGGTCTGGGTATCCATCCACACCACCACCACGTTGCCATCCGAATACAGCGTGCTGTCGTTCTTCTCGTCCACGATGCGATGGCCGATGGTGACACTGCTGTTGCCCAGGCGTTCGACGAACAGCTCCACCACGATGTCGTTGGGCCACACGATGGGCAACCGGTAGTTGACGTTGGTGGCGGCCACCACCGGTGCGATGCGGTCGGTCATCGCGACACCGTCCACGCCCAGCATCCAGCGCACGCGCGCCTCTTCCAGGTAAGAGATGTACTTGGCGTTGTTGACGTGGCCCATGCTGTCCATGTCGCGCCAGCGCACGCTGATCGGTACGCGGGCCAGGATCTTGTGTTCGCTGCTCATCAGGCGTCCTTCTTCTTCTTGCTGGCGGTGCTGGTCTTGCTGGCCTTGCCGGTGCTCTTTGCCGCGGCCGCCTTCTTGGCCGGCTTCTCCGGCTTGGCCTTGCGGGGCGGGCGCGCATCGGGCTTGTTGGCCATCGCGGCGGGCTGCTGCGGGCGGGCGCTGATCGAGGGCAGCATCTTGGCCAGGAACTGGCCGGTGTACGAGGTCGGGCAGGCCGCCACGTCTTCCGGCGTACCGGTGACCAGGATGGTGCCACCGCGGTGGCCGCCCTCCGGACCCAGATCGACGATCCAGTCAGCGGTCTTGATCACGTCCAGGTTGTGCTCGATCACCACCACCGTGTTGCCTTCGTCGCGCAGCTTGTGCAGCACGCCGAGCAGCGCTTCGATGTCGTGGAAATGCAGGCCGGTGGTCGGCTCATCCAGGATGTACAGCGTGCGGCCGGTATCGCGCCGCGACAGTTCCTTGGACAGCTTCACGCGCTGGGCTTCACCACCGGACAGCGTGGTCGCGCTCTGGCCCAGCTTGATGTAGCTCAGGCCCACGTCGACCAGCGTTTCCAGCTTGCGCGCGATGCTCGGCACCGGCTCGAACAGCTTCAGCGCATCTTCGACGGTCATCTGCAGCACGTCGTTGATGTTGAAGCCCTTGTACAGAATCTCCAGCGTTTCGCGGTTGTAGCGCTTGCCATGGCACACGTCGCAGGGCACGTACACGTCCGGCAGGAAGTGCATTTCCACCTTGATCAGGCCATCGCCCTGGCACGCTTCGCAGCGGCCACCGCGGACGTTGAAGCTGAAGCGCCCCGGCGAATAGCCGCGCGCACGCGCTTCGGGCACCTGTGCGTACAGCTCGCGCAGCGGCGTGAACAGACCGGTGTAGGTGGCCGGGTTCGAGCGCGGGGTGCGGCCGATCGGCGACTGGTCGATGTCCACCACCTTGTCGAACAGGTCCAGCCCGTCCACTTCCTTGTACGGCGCGATCGGGTGCGAGGCACCATTGATCTCGTTGGCGGCCAGCGAGAACAGGGTGTCGTTGATCAGGGTCGACTTGCCCGAGCCGGACACGCCGGTGATGCAGGTCAGCAGGCCCGACGGAATGTCCAGGTCCACGCCCTTGAGGTTGTTGCCGCTGGCACCGCGCAGGTGCAGCGTCATCTTCGGGTTGGGCTTGTGCCGGCGTGCGGGAATCTCGATGGCGCGCTTGCCCGACAGGTACTGCCCGGTGAGCGAACGCGGCGCATCCAGAATGTCCTGCAGGGTGCCCTGGCCGACGATCTCGCCGCCATGCACGCCTGCGCCCGGACCGATGTCCAGCACGTAATCGGCCAGGCGGATCGCGTCTTCGTCGTGCTCGACCACGATCACGGTGTTGCCAAGGTCGCGCAGGCGGGTGAGGGTGCCGAGCAGGCGTTCGTTGTCGCGCTGGTGCAGGCCGATGGACGGCTCATCGAGCACATACATCACCCCGACCAGGCCGGCGCCGATCTGGCTGGCCAGGCGGATGCGCTGGGCTTCGCCACCGGACAGGGTGTCGGCCTTGCGCTCCAGGGTGAGGTAATCCAGGCCCACATCGACGAGGAAGCCGAGGCGCTCGCCGATCTCCTTGACGATCTTGCCGGCAATCTCGCCGCGCCAGCCGGGCAGGGTCATGCCGCTGAAGAACTTCAGCGCTTCATCAATCGGCAGCACCACCAGTTCCGGCAGTGCGCGGTCGGCCACGAACACGTTGCGCGCGGCCTTGTTCAAGCGCTGGCCCTGGCACTCAGGGCAGTTGCGCTCGCTGATGTACTTGGCCAGTTCTTCGCGCACCGCCGCCGATTCGGTTTCCTTGTAGCGGCGTTCGAGGTTCGGAATGATGCCCTCGAAGCGGTGCTTGCGCTGGGTACGGCCGCCGGCTTCGGTGAAGTAGGTGAAGGTGATGGTCTCTTCGCCGCTGCCGTACAGCACCGCCTGGCGCACGTCCTCGGGCAGGGTCTGCCAGGCCGCATCGACGTCGAACTTGTAGTGCTTGGCCAGCGAGGCGATCAGCTGGAAGTAGTACGCATTGCGGCGGTCCCAGCCGCGCACGGCACCGGCCGACAGCGACAGCTCCGGGTGCACCACCACGCGCGAGGGGTCGAAGAACTCGGCCATGCCCAGCCCGTCGCAGCCCGGGCAGGCGCCGACCGGCGAGTTGAACGAGAACAGGCGCGGTTCCAGCTCCGGCAGCGAGTAGTCGCAGACCGGGCAGCTGTACTTGGACGAGAACAGGTGGGCCGGCGCGTCTTCGACGTCCAGCGACTGCACCGAGACCATGCCGTCGCCCAGCTTCAGCGCGGTTTCAAAGCTCTCGGCCAGGCGCTGCTTGATATCCTCGCGCGGGCGGAAGCGGTCGATCACCGCCTCGATGGTGTGCTTCTGGCGCAGCGCCAGCGGCGGCACCGCGTCGATTTCATGCAGGATGCCGTCCACGCGCACGCGCACGAAGCCCTGCGCGCGCAGCTGGTCGAACACCTGGGCGTGCTCGCCTTTGCGCTCGCGGATCACCGGGGCCAGCAGCATGTAGCGCTGCTCGGCATCCAGGCTGAGCACGTGGTCGACCATCTGGCTGACCGTCTGCGCCTCCAGCGGGTAGCCGTGGTCGGGGCAGCGCGGGCTGCCGACGCGGGCGTACAGCAGGCGCAGGTAGTCGTAGATCTCGGTGATGGTGCCCACGGTGGAACGCGGGTTGTGCGAGGTCGACTTCTGCTCGATCGAGATCGCCGGGGACAGGCCCTCGATGTGGTCCAGGTCCGGCTTTTCCATCACGCTGAGGAACTGGCGGGCATAGGCCGACAGCGACTCCACGTAACGACGCTGGCCTTCCGCGTAGATGGTGTCGAACGCCAACGAGGACTTGCCCGAGCCGGACAAGCCGGTGATGACAATGAGCTTGTCGCGGGGCAGGTCGAGATCGATGTTCTTGAGATTGTGCGTCCGCGCGCCGCGGATGCGGATGAAATCCATCGCCATGGGGGATCCGTTGTGGGGCTCTGGCCCGGAGGGCCGGCAAGCGGGTGGGGCAAGCGGAGACGGCAATCGGTCAGCCTACCGAGCTTGGGATTTGGGGGCAATCGCGCACATTGCCAGCCCCGGGTCTCACCGCCTGAGACCTGCCGGGGCGTTACCTGAACAGGATTCAGCCCCAGACAGGGCAAGGCGGGGGGTGACTTGACCCGACCCACTACCAGTCATTAAAATCCCGCTTCTGTCTGCCCTCGATGGCAGCAGTCCATAGACCACAATAACTACAGAGGAAGTCTGGTCATGTACGCAGTACTGGTAACCGGCGGTAAGCAATACCGCGTGGCGCAGGGCGAAACGCTCCGCGTCGAAAAACTCGAAGTCGAAGTCGGCAACGAGATCACGTTCGACACCATCCTGATGCTGGGTGACAGCGACGGCATCAAGCTGGGCGACGCTCTGAGCGGCGCTTCGGTCACTGCCAAGGTCGTGTCCCAGGGTCGTGCTGACAAGGTCCGGATCATCAAGTTCCGTCGCCGTAAGCACCACATGAAGCGCCAGGGTCACCGTCAGTACTACACCGAAATCGAGATCACCGGCATTGCCGGTGGCAGCAAGTAATAAGGAGAACCAGTCATGGCACATAAAAAAGGCGTAGGCTCTTCGCGCAACGGTCGCGACTCCAACCCGAAGTACCTCGGCGTCAAGATCTTCGGTGGCCAGGCCATCGATGCCGGCAACATCATCGTGCGTCAGCGCGGCACCCAGTTCCACCCGGGTAGCGGCGTTGGCCTCGGCCGTGACCACACCCTGTTCGCGCTCGTCGACGGCAAGGTGGAGTTCTCGGTCAAGGGCCCGAAGAAGCGTCGTACCGTCAGCGTCGTCGCCGAAGCCTGATCTTCGCGATACGCAGGCGCCCACGCCTAGCGCGTGGGGCCGCTGACGAAAGCCCCGCTTCGGCGGGGTTTTTGTTTTTTGTTTTTGTTCGAACATGGGCGGGGATCCTTCCCGCCACCGTCCACGGATCGTACCGGGGACGTTAGACTCTGCGGTCGGGTGCATCCGCTGCCCGCCGCCTCCAGTTGGCATCCAGAATCATGAAACTTGTAGACGAAGCAGAAATCCAGGTCACCGCCGGCAATGGCGGCAACGGCTGCGTCGGTTTCCGTCGCGAGAAGTTCATTCCGCTGGGCGGCCCGGACGGTGGCGATGGTGGCAATGGCGGCAACGTCTGGATCCGCGCCGACGCCAACCTGAACACCTTGGTCGACTTCCGCCACGAGCGCATCTTCAAGGCGCAGCGCGGTGAGAACGGCATGGGCCGCCAGGCCTACGGCAAGGGCGGCGAAGACCTGGTCATCACCGTGCCGGTTGGCACCGTGGTCATGAACGTGGCCACCGATGAAATCATCGGCGACCTGACCCAGCACGACGACCGCCTGCTGGTGGCCAAGGGCGGCCGCGGCGGCCTGGGCAACATGCATTTCAAGAGCTCCACCAACCGTTCGCCGCGCCAGGCGCTGCCGGGCGAAGAGGGTGAAGAGCGCCTGCTCAAGCTGGAGCTGAAGCTGCTGGCCGACGTGGGCCTGCTGGGCTTCCCCAATGCCGGCAAGAGCACCCTGATCCGTGCGGTGTCCGCCGCCACGCCGAAGGTGGCCGATTACCCGTTCACCACGCTGTACCCGAACCTGGGTGTGGTGCGCGTTGAAAATTACCGCAGCTTCGTCATCGCCGACATTCCGGGCCTGATCGAAGGGGCCGCCGACGGTGCCGGCCTGGGCGCGCAGTTCCTGCGCCACCTGCAGCGCACCCGTCTGCTGCTGCACCTGGTGGACATCTCCCCGATGGAAGGTGGCGTGGAAGGTGTCTCGCCGATCGAGCAGGTCCGTGCGATCGAGCGCGAGCTGGAAAAGCACGATCCGGAGCTGCTGGACAAGCCGCGTTGGCTGGTGCTGAACAAGGCCGACCTGATGTTCGAGGACGAGGCCAAGGCCGCGGCCGAGAAGATCGTCGCCGAGCTGGGCTGGACCCAGCCGTGGTACCTGGTCTCGGCGCTGGGCCGTGAAGGCACCTGGCCGATCATGACCAACATCATGGCCTTCTTCGATCGCCAGAAGGAAGACGAGGCGCAAGCGCGCGATGCGTACTGAGCGCCTCCGCGCGCCCCTGAACAACCCGGCTGCGGCCGGGTTTTTCTGTGGTGCGCCCGCACCGCGTGTGCAGGGCATCGTCTTGCGGACGCTGCGTTTGAATGGCCTCGTAGAGCCGGGCTCTGCCCGGCTGGCGTCCGACGTTCACGATATTGCCGCGCAGGGCAGCCGGGCAGAGCCCGGCGCTACGACGGTGCTTGCTCACGATATCGCTGCGAAGGTCAGCCGGGCAGAGCCCGGCGCTACGGGGCGGCTTGCTCATGATGTCGCCGCCAAGGGCGCTACGGTTCTGCGGGCAACAAAAAACCCGGCCGGGGCCGGGTCTTTTTCTGCGGTTGGGTCGAAGCCACGCGGGGCGTGGCTCTACGACACCCGCAGCGCCGTATCAGGCGGCCTTGATGGCCTTGATGCGCGCGGTCAGGCGGCTCTTGTGGCGAGCAGCCTTGTTCTTGTGGATCAGACCACGCGAGCTGAAACGGTCGAGGATCGGCTGGGCAACAGCAAAGGCTGCCTCGGCGCCGGCGGCGTCATTGGCATCCAGAGCCTTGATCACCTTCTTGACAGCGGTGCGCAGCATCGAACGCTGAGCCGTATTGCGCGCGTTGCGCACGACGGTCTGCTTGGCGCGCTTCTTGGCGGACTTGATATTGGCCACAGTGGTGGTTTCCTGAAAAATCGGTGTAATGGGAACAGCAAGCTGGAAAGTATGATGGCTCGAAAAATGTACGTCAAGTCAATTGTCAAGAGGGAACACGGGTGAGTTCACCAAGGATGTTGCGGGGTCTGCTGTCTTTCAGCAGCATGACCATGATTTCGCGGGTGTTGGGGCTGGTTCGCGACCAGGTCATCACCACCACGTTCGGCACCAATGCGGTGACCGACGCCTTCTGGGTGGCCTTCCGAGTGCCCAACTTCCTGCGCCGGCTGTTCGCGGAGGGCTCCTTCGCCACCGCCTTCGTGCCGGTGTTCACGGAAGTGAAGGAAACCCGCCCCCACGCCGAGCTGCGCGAGCTGATGTCGCGGGTGGCCGGCACCCTGGGCGGCGTGTTGATGCTGGTCACCGCGCTGGCGCTGATCTTCGCGCCGCAGCTGGCGACCCTGTTCTCCAGCGGGGTGGACACCGACCCGGCCAAGCACGGCCTGCTGGTCGACCTGTTCCGGCTGACCTTCCCGTTCCTGCTGTTCGTGTCGTTGACCGCGCTGGCGGGCGGCGCCCTGAACAGCTTCCAGCGTTTTGCGATGCCGGCGCTGACCCCGGTCATCCTCAACCTGTGCATGATCGCCGGCGCGGTGTGGCTGGCGCCCCGGCTGGGCGGCACCCCGGAGAAGCAGATCCTGGCCCTGGGCTGGGCGGTGCTGGCAGCGGGCCTGCTGCAGCTGCTGTTCCAGCTGCCCTCGCTGAAGGGCATCAACCTGCTGACCCTGCCGCGCTGGGGCTGGCGGCATCCGGGCGTGCGCAAGGTGCTCACCCTGATGGTGCCGACCCTGTTCGGCTCCTCGGTGGCCCAGATCAACCTGCTGCTGGATACCGTGATCGCGGCCAAGCTGACCGACGGCTCGCAGTCCTGGCTGTCGCTGGCCGACCGCTTCCTGGAGCTGCCGCTGGGCGTGTTCGGCGTCGCGCTGGGCACGGTGATCCTGCCGGCGCTGGCCCGCCACCACGTCAGCACCGACAAGGCCGGCTTCTCCAGCGCGCTGGACTGGGGCCTGCGCACGACCCTGCTGATCTCGGTGCCGGCCATGCTGGGCCTGGTGCTGCTGGCCGAGCCGCTGATCGCCACGCTGTTCCAGTACAAGGAATTCACCGCCTTCGACACCCGCATGACCGCGCTGTCGGTGTACGGCCTGAGCTTCGGGCTGCCGGCGTTCGCGCTGCTCAAGGTGGTGCTGCCGGCGTTCTACGCGCGCCAGGACACCCGCACCCCGGTCCGGGCCGGTATCGCCGCGCTGGTGGCCAACATGGTCTTCAACTTCATCCTGCTGGCCGTGCTGTACCAGGTGATGGTGCCGGATGAACTGAAATCGCAGGGCGTGTGGGTGGCGCTGGGCAAGCAGCCGGGCCTGCATCTGGCGCTGGGCATCGCCAGCGCGCTGTCCAGTTACCTGAACCTCGGCCTGCTTTGGTACTGGCTGGGCAAGACCGATGTGTACCAGCGCAAGCCCGGCTGGGGCGGCTATGTGACCCGCCTGGGCCTGGCCTGCGCGGCCATGGTGGCGGTGCTGCTGGGCCTGCTGCACGGCATGTCCGGCTTCACCGAGATGGACAAGTGGCACCGGATGGGCAACCTCGCGCTGCTGGTCGGCGGCGGCGGCCTGACCTACCTGGTGGCCCTGGTGGCGATGGGGTTCCGCCCGCGCCACCTGCGCGAGCATTGATCCGTGGACACCCCGGCTATACTTCATGGCTATCCCTTGCACTCTATCGGGCCTGGTGGGCCGGATTCCCAGTTGATGAGCAGGTTGTTCAGAAGCATTGAAGGCGGGCAGTTGTTCCCGCACGGAAGCGTGGTCTGCATCGGCGCATTCGACGGCCTGCACCTCGGCCATCGTGCGTTGGTGCGGCATGCGGTGGCGCGCGCGCGCGCGTTGGGCGTGGCCGCCGTGGCGGTGGCGTTCGAACCGTTGCCGCGCGAGTACTTCGCCCAGGGCGAGCCGCCGCCGCGGCTGACCCTGGCCCGCGACAAAGTGGCCATGCTCAACGAACTGGGTGTGGATGCGGTGGGCCTGCTGCGCTTCGATGCGCGCATGGCCGCCATGCAGCCCGAAGACTTCGTCCAGCAGCTGCTGGTGCAGCGCCTGAGTGCGCGTGAAGTCTGGATCGGCCCGGAGTTCTGCTTCGGCAACCGCCGTCGCGGCGACCTGGCGCTGCTGCAGGCCATGGGCGCGGAGCAGGGCTTTACGGCGGGCGAAATCGAGCCGGTGGACCTGCACGGCGAGCGCATTTCCAGCACCCGCATCCGCCAGCTGCTGCGCGAAGGCAACTTCACCCACGCCAACGACCTGCTTGGCCGCCCGTACTCGATCGGCGGCCGGGTGGTGCGTGGGCGCCAGCTGGGCCGTACGCTGGGCTTCCCGACGGCGAACCTGCGCTTCCCCAAGACCCCGGCGTTGTCGGGCATCTACGCTACCTGGGTGCACGGCGTGTTCGACCAGCCGTGGCCGTCGGTGTCCAGCTTCGGCACCCGTCCCACCGTGGACGGCGTGGAGCCGCTGCTGGAAGCCCACCTGTTCGATTTCCAGGGCGACCTGTACGGTCGTCATATTGAAGTGGAATTCGTCGCCAAGCTGCGCGATGAAGAGAAGTTCCAAGATCTGGCTGCGTTGACCGACCAGATGCACCGTGACGCCGAACAGGCGCGTCACATCCTTTCCGAACACAGATTGCGAGCCACTGCGTGAGCCAGGACTACAAAGCCACCCTTCATCTGCCGGCAACCGAATTCCCGATGCGCGGCGACCTGCCCAAGCGCGAGCCGGGCATTCTGTCGCGCTGGGAAGACGAGGGCCTGTACGCCCGCCTGCGCGAGAACGCGCAGGGTCGCCCGCTGTTCGTGCTGCACGACGGCCCGCCCTACGCCAACGGCCAGATCCACCTGGGCCATGCGGTCAACAAGATCCTCAAGGACATCATCGTCAAGTCGCGCTACCTGGCCGGCTTCGATGCGCCCTACGTGCCGGGCTGGGATTGCCACGGCCTGCCGATCGAGATCGCGGTCGAGAAGAAGTGGGGCAAGGTCGGGGTCAAGCTGGACGCCGCGCAGTTCCGCCAGAAGTGCCGCGAATTCGCCGAAGAGCAGATCGAGCTGCAGCGCCGCGACTTCAAGCGCCTGGGCGTGATCGGCGATTGGGACAACCCGTACAAGACGCTGAGCTTCGATTTCGAGGCCAACGAAATCCGCGCGCTGTCCAAGGTGTTCGCCAACGGCCACATCGTGCGCGGCGCCAAGCCGGTGCATTGGTGCTTCGACTGCGGCTCGGCCCTGGCGGAAGCGGAAATCGAATACCAGGACAAGACCTCGCCGGCAATCGACGTGGCCTACGCCGCGCGTGATGGCGCGCAGCTGGCCGCGCGCTTCGGCGCGACCGTGCCGGCCGATGTCGAGGTGGCCGTGCCGATCTGGACGACCACCCCGTGGACGCTGCCGGCCTCGCTGGCGGTGTCCCTCGGTGCGGAGATCGAGTACGTGCTGGCCGAAGGCCCGGCCCACAACGGCACGCGTCGTTGGCTGGTGCTGGCGGCCGCGCTGGCCGAGCGTTCGCTGCAGCGCTACGGCGTCGATGGGCTGGTCGTGCACGGCCACGCCACCGGTGCGGCGCTGGAAAACCTGCTGCTGGCCCATCCGTTCTATCCCACCCGCGACATCCCGCTGCTCAACGGCGAGCACGTCTCGGCCGAAGACGGTACCGGTGCGGTGCACACCGCTCCGGGCCATGGCCAGGAAGATTTCGTGGTCAGCCAGCAGTACGGGCTGATGGAGAAGTACAACGCAGGCCAGATCAACCCGGTCGACGGCCGCGGCGTGTACCTGTCTTCGACGCCGCCGGCCGGCGATGTCGAGCTGGCCGGTGTGCACCTGTGGAAGGCGCAGCCGCTGATCGTGGACGTGCTGCGCGCCTCCGGTGCGCTGCTGGCCTACGTCGAGATCGTGCACAGCTACCCGCACTGCTGGCGTCACAAGACCCCGGTGGTGTTCCGCGCCACCCCGCAGTGGTTCATCTCGATGGACAAGGCCAACCTGCGCAGCGATGCGATGGCCGCCATCGACAACGTCGGCTGGTTCCCGAGCTGGGGCAAGGCGCGCATCGGCGGCATGGTCGAAGGGCGCCCGGACTGGTGCATCAGCCGCCAGCGCACCTGGGGCGTGCCGATCGCGATGTTCACCCACCGCGAAACCGGCGAGCCGCACCCGCGCACCGTTGAACTGATGCAGCAGGTGGCCGACCGCGTGGAGCAGGGCGGCATCGACGTCTGGTATTCGCTCGACAGCGCCGAGCTGCTCGGTGACGACGCCGCGCAGTACGAGAAGGTCACCGACATCCTGGATGTGTGGTTCGATTCCGGCGTCACCCACGAAGGCGTGCTGCTGGCACGTGGCTTCGGCAAGCCGGCCGACCTGTACCTGGAAGGGTCGGACCAGCACCGCGGCTGGTTCCAGTCCTCGCTGCTGACCGGCGTGGCCATCGACAAGCATGCCCCCTACAAGCAGTGCCTCACCCATGGCTTCACCGTGGATGAGAAGGGCCGCAAGATGTCCAAGTCGCTGGGCAACGGCATCGAGCCGCAGGACATCATGAAGACGCTGGGTGCGGACATCCTGCGCCTGTGGATCGCCTCGGCCGACTACAGCAATGAAATGTCGCTGTCGCAGGAGATCCTCAAGCGCAATGCCGACGCCTACCGGCGCCTGCGCAACACCGCGCGCTTCCTGCTGGGCAACCTGGACGGCTTCGATCCGGCCCAGCACCTGGTGGCGCCGGCCGACATGGTCGCGCTGGACCGCTGGATCGTGCATCGCGCCTTCGAGGTGCAGGAGAAGATCAAGGCCGCCTACACCAGCTACACCATGGCCGAGATCGTGCAGCTGCTGCTGAACTTCTGCAGCGTCGACCTGGGCTCGCTGTACCTGGACGTCACCAAGGACCGGCTGTACACCATGCCGGTGGACTCGCGCGGCCGCCGCTCGGCGCAGACCGCGATGTACCACATCGCCGAAGCGTTCACCCGCTGGATCGCCCCGATCCTGAGCTTCACCGCCGACGAGCTGTGGGGCTACCTGCCGGGCGAACGCAAGGACAACGTGCTGTTTGCCACCTGGTACGACGGTCTGGAACCGCTGCCGGCCGACGCGCCGCTCACCGCCGCCGATTTCGACCAGCTGCTGGCCCTGCGCGAGCAGGTGTCCAAGGTGCTCGAGCCGATGCGCGCCAACGGTGCCATCGGTGCGGCGCTGGAAGCGGAGATCACCGTGGCCGCCGACGCGGACACCGCCGCCCGCTGGCAGCCGCTGGCTGACGAACTGCGCTTCCTGCTGATCAGTGGCGATGTGCAGGTGCGCCCGGCGACCACCGATGAGGTGTTTGTCAGTGCGCAGCCGACCGAAAAAACCAAGTGCGTGCGCTGTTGGCATTACCGTGCCGATGTAGGCACGGTGGCGGCCCATCCGGAACTGTGCGGTCGCTGCGTGACCAACATCGACGGTGCCGGCGAAGATCGGCGGTGGTTCTGATGAGCGCCGTCCGTCCGCGTCCCAATGCGTTGGTGTGGTTGCTGCTTTCGGTGGCGATCATCGGCCTGGACCAGTGGAGCAAGGCCTGGGTGCTGTCCAGCCTGCCCGAGTACCAGCCGGTGGTGGTCATCGAGGGCTTCTGGAACTGGTTCCGCACCTATAACACCGGTGCGGCGTTCAGCTTCCTGAGCGATGCCGGTGGCTGGCAGCTGTGGTTCTTCACCGCGCTGGCGGTGGGCATCAGCGGCCTGATGGCGTTCTGGCTGTCGCGCACCGCCCGTGCCCACTGGCGCAGCGCAGTGCCTTACGCGCTGGTCATCGGCGGGGCGATCGGCAACGTCATCGACCGGCTGATGCACGGCCACGTGGTGGACTTCATCCAGTGGCACATCGGCGACCATTACTGGCCCTCGTTCAACATCGCCGATGCGGCGATCGTGGTCGGGGCGGTCGGGATCGCTGTGTTTGGCCTGTTCGACGGCAAGTCCGAGAAAAAAGCGGGATAATTCCCTCCTGTTTCCTGCAATCAACCGGCCGCGTGCCGGCCGGAGTATCTGACCGATGGACGTGTTGCTCGCCAATCCGCGTGGTTTCTGTGCCGGTGTCGATCGTGCGATCGAGATCGTCAAGCGCGCGATCGAGACCCTTGGGGCGCCGATCTACGTGCGCCACGAGGTCGTGCACAACCGTTTCGTGGTGGATGACCTGAAGGCGCGCGGCGCGATCTTCGTCGAGGAACTCGACGAAGTGCCCGACGACAACACGGTCATCTTCAGCGCCCACGGCGTGTCCCAGGCCGTGCGCCAGGAAGCCGAGCGCCGTGGCCTGAAGGTGTTCGATGCGACCTGCCCGCTGGTCACCAAGGTGCACCTGGAAGTGGCCCGGCATTGCCGGGCCGGCCGCGACGTGGTGCTGATCGGCCACGCCGGCCACCCGGAAGTGGAAGGCACCATGGGCCAGTGGAACCGCGAACGCGGCACCGGCCGCATCTACCTGGTGGAAGACGTTGAAGACGTGGCCACGCTGGAGATCGAGCAGCCGGAAAACTTCGCCTACACCACCCAGACCACGCTCTCGGTGGACGACACGCGCGGCATCATCGAGGCCATGCGTGCGCGCTTCCCGGCGATGCAGGGGCCGAAGAACGACGACATCTGCTACGCCACCCAGAACCGCCAGGACGCCGTGCGCGACCTGGCCCAGCGCTGTGACCTGGTGCTGGTGGTGGGCTCGCCGAACAGCTCCAACTCCAACCGCCTCAGTGAACTGGCGCGCCGTGAAGGCGTGGAGTCGTACCTGATCGACGGCGCCCACGAGATCGATCCGGCCTGGGTGGTGGGCAAGAAGCACATCGGCCTGACCGCCGGCGCATCGGCACCGCAGGTGCTGGTGGACGGCGTGATCGCACGCTTGAAGGAGCTGGGTGCCACCGGCATCGGCGAACTCGACGGCGAACCGGAATCGATGGTGTTCGCGCTGCCCAAGGAACTGCGGCTGCGTTTGATCAGCTGACGCGGCAAATCTGTCCGGGAATTTGTTGCCGCCCAACCACTCAAATTGAGCTGGCTGTACGGAGTGCCTCGTTGCAATCCCCATTTGCATTGAGCTCCTGCGCTGTACGATATGCCTCGTATGAATGGAGAATCTCATGGAAGAGCTTATTAAGTTCATTATAGTGCCGAGATCCGGAAGAAATCCGGCGCCGTCTCGCCGAACCGTTCACCTCCATGTGGATCATTGGAACGATTATTCCTTCGTTACGATGTTCTACGCTCGATTTTTTGATTCCGAAGGAGTCGAGCATGAGCTAGGTCAGTTAAAGATTGGATTCAAAGGGCAGGCGGAGGAACAGTCAACCTATAGCGTGCTGGGTTCATTCTTCGAAGAGCTCGATGAGTCGTTCTTCTCTCTCGGGCAGGACGTGGATTATTACAAGCGCTTATCCAGTCTCCTTCCTAAGGATCGCGACGTGCTAGTTCGATCAGTGCGAGACCTTGTTGCATTCCCGGAACTAATTGCCGGGGTGGAGAGTGAGGCAGTTCTTAAGACGTCTCTTCTCCGCCATGTAAGTGTTTCGCTTGTGAAGGGGCAATACGGACGAGTGCTAAGGGGCGCTGCCGAACTAACAAATTACAAATTTTCATTCATTAAATCCCCGGTTGGAGATTTTGATGGATTGCGTATGGACTTCAATGTCGAGGCGGAATCTTCTCCTAGTACAAACATACATGCGATCATTGGACGAAATGGTGTTGGGAAAACTACGATTCTCAATGGGATGATCAATGCTGTAATGTCGCCGGGTGGATCAGATAGTTTTGTTCAGAGGGACGACTTTGCTGACGTGCCCATTGATAAAGATTATTTTAGTGCGCTTGTTTCTGTTTCATTTAGTGCGTTTGATCCTTTTGATCCTCCTGAGGAACAGCCGGACCCGACTAAGGGGACTTGTTATTTCTATGTGGGTTTGAAGGATAGGAGGAATCCAGGGGGGCTGCGTACTATCGAAGCACTTCGGATTGATCTTGCGAAAGGTTTGATAGAGTGCTTCTCAAATGTAAGGAAGAAGTCTCGCTGGATTGCTGCGATTGAAAAGCTGAACTCCGATGATGTATTTGCATCCATGGATTTACTCAAGCTGCCGAGCTATTACGATCAGCAAAGCTCGCCTGGCTTGTCGGATGGATTGAGGAAATTTAGGCTCAATATTGAAGAGTTTCTTCACAAGTTGAGTTCGGGGCATGCCATCGTTTTGTTGACGGTGACAAGGTTGGTATCTCGTGTCGAGGAGAAGACTCTTGTCCTTCTCGATGAGCCTGAGAGCCATCTCCATCCTCCGCTCCTTTCTGCTTTCGTCCGGGCACTTTCCGATTTACTTCAGGATAGAAACGGCGTTGCGATAGTGGCTACGCATTCTCCTGTGGTTCTTCAAGAGCTTCCGAGGGATTGTGTATCCAAAATTTGTAGGGTAAAGAAAAGGATTGCTGTGGATGCACCTCTGATCGAGACATTTGGTGAAAATGTCGGAATTCTCACTTCTGAAGTCTTCGGGCTTGAGGTGGCAAGGTCTGGATTTCATGACCTCTTGGCTAAGTCCGTTGATGCGGGAATGAGCTTTGATGAGGTTATTTCTTTGTATGGTGGTCAGCTGGGGTTTGAAGGAAGGGCGGTTTTGGCTGCGTTGGTACACGCAAGGGTGGGGAATGAATAGGATCGAGCGTCCCGCCATGGAGTATGCTGACGTGCTTGCGCTATGTGCAGAAGGAGTTACAGGATCTAGATCGCTTAAAGCCCGCTTCGAATCGAGTCGACAGGCGCTCTTGGAGATGGCGCTGGATTATGAAGTCCGTGCAGAGGTGGGTGGGTTTTATCAAATTCTGCCGTTCCAGGGCTCCGACGACTCCATAGCGGTTGGTGATCTTTCGCCCGCTGATCTCACTAAAATGTACAAGCAGTATTTTTCTGCAAAGGGGAAGCCTGCGAGAGAGGTGTATGAACGTCTGATGCTCGCGGCTCGAGAGCATTGTCCTTTCTGTGGGGGAATTGGAAGGCCTTCGAATTTGGATCATTTTCTTCCAAAGGCGAAGTTCCCTGCCTACGCTGTTTCACCCGCTAATCTTGTTCCAAGTTGTAGGGATTGCAACATGGGAGAGAAGGGCGAGGTTTTTTCCTTGAGCTATGAGAATCAGTTGATCCATCCGTACTGGGAGAATGAGAAGTTCTTCTCCACTCAATGGGTCTTTGCTAAATTCACTGCTTGGCCATCCGCGGATGATAGTGTTATTGCGTATTCTGTGAGTGCGCCTGCTGACTGGCGGGGCTTGGAGCGAGAGAGGGTTCGTCATCACTTCGAGTCGTTGAATCTTCCAAGCCGTTACTCAGTGAAGGCGGCCGAGCAGCGCGGAACAGTCGTGGCTCAGATTGAGGAAATGCTGAAGTTGGGCATGGGGCCAGATCAGATAGAGCGCGTACTATTGGCTCCTGCCATTGCAAGCTTGCCACTGCCCAACGCTTGGATGCGCTGCATGTATCAGGCATTCTCAGATTGGTTGCTCAGGCATGGGCGCGTTCGGCAGTAGTGGTCTGGTGGCGGAATGCGCACCTGATAATCAGCCATCGCGCTAGGCTTTGCGCCTCCTGCCCCGTCAGCCCTGCATCCAGTCTTTCCAACTCGCCCTCCGACAACCGCTGGCACTGGAGGCTCTGAACCGGTGTTGGGCCTCTCCCCGGAATCTCGCACGGGTAGGATGATGCCTTTGCCTAAGAGCATGTAGCCGATGTGCGGTGCCACCACTAAGCTACGCAGCGAGCTCCGCGCGCTGCCCGCGGGTGCCTGCTGCCACTCCAAATGTGCATACGCGCCCGCGACGACGCCATCGTCGCCTGGCGCCGGTCGTTGAACGTTGGAATCTGGAAATTTTCGCTGGTGTAGGTTCGCTCGGCTTGCAGTACCACCATTGGTCTGCGCGCGGGCTGAGCGGCCTGCGCGCAACGCGTCGCCAGTGGCCTAGCCTAGTCCCGACAGTGCCGGGCAGTTCATCCACGGCGTGGTGACTTACTCAAGCGCCAACGCTACGGACTACCCACCGATCACCCATGCGAGCGCACGCCCCGCATGCCGGTTTTGCGTGCACGCGCCAGCAGGTGCGGATCAACCAGCGGCGCCAATCCCGCAACTGCTTCGTCACGGGCGAATTGGCATGTGGCATCAGGATGGAGCTGCGGAATACCATCGCCGCGACGTCTCGGCTCAACACCAAGGGATCGACCTGCGCCACCTCGGTGGCCAGCGAACTGGCAAGGTGTGGACCGAACGAGTTGAACGCCAGGATCCAGAGCCATAGCTGAGCCGGCCCCGGCAATCGGAGCAGCCTTCATGAGTGGCAGCGCGGCCAACTGCTCGTCAATGCGGCGGTGGCGACTGCTGCCGAGACAACCAGCGGTCCCGACAATCAGCGTTCATGCATGCGCAGCGTCTCCAACACTGCAGGGTGCGGCCGGTGTGGCGTGGCCCCGGTGAATGGCGCGCCCCGCTGCCCATGCTTTGCCCGTTCTGGCCGCTGCCCCACGCATGACCTTTGGCCATGGGGAAGGGCAGTGACGAGGGCTAGGATCGGCTCTATCACCGCCGGAGCGTTGCCGATGAACATGCGTACCACCGTCCTGTCCGTGCTGCTGGCACTTACCGCCACCGGCGTACAGGCGCAGACGCCGCCCCCGCAGGATGTTGCCTGGCCGGGTGTGCTGCGCATCGAGGTGGACGCGCGCGACATCGGCCGGCGCATCTTCAAGGTCAAGGCGACCATTCCGGCCAAGCCCGGTCCGCTCACCCTGCTGTATCCACAGTGGCTGCCCGGTGCGCATTCGCCCAGCGGCCCGATCGACAAGGTGGCCGGGCTGGTGGTCACCGCCAACGGCAAGCCGCTGCCGTGGACGCGTGATCAGTACGACGTCTACGCCTTCAAGGTGAATGTGCCCGACGGTGCCAGCGAAGTGGTGGCCGAGTTCAAGTTCCTGTCCTCGCAGGGCGGCAGCCAGGGCCGGGTGGTGATGACCCCGGAAATGCTCAACCTGCAGTGGAACGCCAACTCGCTGTATCCGGCCGGCGTGATCACCCGCAACCTGCAGGCGCAGGCCAGCGTGACCCTGCCCAAGGGCTGGAACTACGCCACCGCGCTGGAAACCGAGCGCCGCGACGGCGACACCGTGGTATTCAAGCCAATCAGCTACGACCACCTGGTCGATTCGCCGCTGTTTGCCGGCCGCTACTACCAGCAGTTCGACCTGGATCCGGGTGCCAAGGTACCGGTGCGCCTGAACGTGTTTGCCGACGATGCCAAATCGCTGGTCGCCAAGCCCGAACAGCTGCAGGCGCACCGCGCGCTGGTGCAGCAGATCTACAAGCTGTACGGCGCACGCCACTTTGATCATTACGACTTCCTGCTGGCGCTGACCAGCAAGCTTGGCGGCATCGGCCTGGAGCACCAGCGCTCCAGCGAGAACAGCGCCGAACCGGGCTATTTCACCGAGTGGGACAAGAACTGGCTGGGCCGCGACCTGCTGCCGCACGAGTTCAACCACTCCTGGAATGGCAAGTACCGGCGCGGTGCGGATCTGTCCACGCCCAACTTCAACGTGCCGATGGGCGACAGCCTGCTGTGGCTGTATGAAGGCCAGACCCAGTTCTGGGGCCAGGTGCTGGCCGCGCGCTCGGGATTGTGGAGCGTGCAGCAGACCCGCGAAACCCTGGCCAACGTGGCAGCCACCTACGATCGCGGCCGGCCGGGCCTGGCGTGGCGCGCGCTGCAGGACACCACCAACGATCCCACCATCGCCCAGCGTCGCGCGCTGGCGTTCCGCAACTACCAGCTGAGCGAGGACTACTACTCCGGTGGCCAGATGGTGTGGCTGGAAGTGGAAGGCAAGCTGCGCGCGCTGACCGGCAACAAACGCAGCCTCGACGATTTCGCCAAGGCGTTCTTCGGCGTGAACGATGGCGACTGGAACGTCCATCCCTACACCTTCGAGGACGTGGTGCGCACCTTGAACGGGATCGCCCCGTTTGACTGGGCCAGCTTCCTGCGCGAGCGCCTGGACGGGCATGGATCGCTGACCGGCGGGTTGGAAGCGGCCGGCTGGAAACTGGTCTACACCGATACCCCGAGCGATGCGGTCAAGGCCCAGGAAACCCGCGCCGCCGGTATAAACCTGACCTACTCGCTCGGCGTCAGCGTGGCCAACAGCGGCGCGCTGACCGACGTGCTGTGGGACAGCCCGGCGTTCAACGCCGGCCTGGCGCCGGGCATGACGGTGCTGGCCGTCAACGGGCGCGTGTTCAAGGGCGACGTACTGAAAGACGCAGTGACGGCCGCCAAGACCGACAAGGCGCCGATCACCCTGCTGGTGCGCAGTTTCGACCGCATCGACACGGTGAGCCTGGACTACCACGGTGGCCTGCTGTACCCGTCGCTGCAGCGCATCGCCGGCAAGCCTGATCGCCTGGCCGAGCTGTGGAGAGCCCGATGACCTCGCGCGGCCGCGATGTACTCATCGTGGCCGTGGCCATCGCGGCCATCGTCGGCGCGGGCCTGGACGGCGATGGACGTTGGGTGCACTGGCTGGCCAAACCACTGGCGACCTTGTTGATCGCTTCGATCGCATGGCAGGCCGTGGCCTCATCAATGTCACCGGCACCCGGCTACCGCCGTGCGGTGCTGGCCGGTATGGGCCTTTCCTGCCTCGGCGACATCGCGCTGATGCTGCCGATGGACGCCTTCGTGCCGGGCCTGGTGGCGTTCCTGCTGGCGCATGTCTGCTACATCGTCGCGTTCCGCGCCGGCATCCACGCCGGGCGCGGACTGGGCGTGGCGGTCGTGCTGCTTGGCGCGTTCGCCGCAGGCAATCTCATCGCGTTGTGGCCGCACCTTCCGGCCGACATGCGCGTGCCCGTCCTGGCCTACGTGGTGGTGCTGGCGTTCATGGCGATCCTCGCGCTGGCCCGGCACTGGCGCGCGCCGGCACCGCACGGCATCGATCGGCGCAGCACGGCGTGGGCGGCCGGCGGCGCGGTGTTGTTCGTGGCCAGCGATTGCCTGCTGGCCTGGGACCGTTTCGGCGGTGGGTTGCCGATGGCCAGCCTGCTGGTGCTGAGTACGTATTACGCCGCGCAATACGGCATTGCGCGGTCGGTACCGGGCGCCCACGGCACGCGCGGAAGTTGATTGCCGCTGCGCCGCAGCTCAGTCTGCGGCGCCCACATCCTGTGCACTGACGCACATACGTCGCGGCGGACACAGCCGGTCCAGCAGCGCCAGGGTCACGCCGTTGCTCCACCCGAAGCCATCCTGCAGCGGGTACTCGCCGCCACCGCCGCCGCCGGCCGAGCCGTCCACCACGTACTTCTCCACCAACTTGCCTTCGCTGTCGTACACGGCCTGCACGGTGTGCAGGAAGCGCGTGCCGATGCGACGCGCCAGTGTGTTCTCGCCATAGCGCTGCAGCCCATCCACGGCGATCCACTGCAGCGGCGCCCAGCCGTTGGGCGCGTCCCACTGCTGCCCGGTGCGCTCCGTGGTGGTGAGCAGGCCGCCCTGGCGCAGCAACTGCGCATCCACCGCCGCTGCCGTCTGCCGGGCCTGCGCGCGGGTGGCCACCTGCAGCCATAGCGGAAACAGCGCCGCTGCCGTGAGAGCAGGGCGGGTTTGACCGCGCCCGATATCACGATCCACATACCAGCCTTGGGCGGCGTCCCAGAGCAGCGTATTGATCGCCTCCTGGCGCGCCTGCGCCCGCTGCTCGTAATCGCGTGCAGCAGCGCGGTCACCGGCCACCTTGCTCGCGCGGGCCACGGTTTTTTCCAGATGGAACAGCAGGCTGTTCAAGTCCACCGGCACGATGGTGGTGGTGTGGATGCTGCCCAGCGCGGCCGGGTCGGCCAACCAGCGGGAGCTGAAATCCCAGCCCGATTCCGCGCCCGCGCGCAGGTCGCGATACACCTGCGATGGCGCGCGTCGGGGCGCCTGCGCCGCGGTGGCCAGATCGTCGGTCCACGATTCAGTACGCGGTACCGCACGCGCATCCCAGTAGCGGTTGAGCAGTTGGCCGTCGGCCAGGCGCACCACGCGCTCGCTGGCCGCACCCGGTGGCAGGCCGTCGGCACCGCGCATCCAGAACGCATGCTCGGTCCGCAGCTGGGGCAGGTAGCGGCGGTAGGCGTCATCGCCTTCGTGGGTGGCCAGTAGATCCACCATGACGCTAAAGAAGGGCGGCTGCGAGCGGCTCAGGTAGTAGCTGCGGTTGCCGTTGGGGATGTGCCCGTACTGGTCCAACTGCCAGGCGAAGTTGTCGACCATGTCGCGCACCTGCTGCCAGCGCCCGCTGGACGCCAGCCCCAGCATCGTGAAGTAGCTGTCCCAGTAGTACACCTCGCGGAAACGCCCGCCCGGCACCACGTAGGGCTTGGGCAGCGGCAGCAGTGAGCCGTGCGGGTCGACAGTGCGGGTGGTGCGGGTCAGTACCGGCCACAGGCCGTCGATGTGGGCCCGCAGGCTTTCGCCGGCCGGGGGCACGTAGGCGGCCGTATCGCCGGGTACCGTGAACTGGGCGGCGACGAAGGCGGGCAGGCTGTAGCCTGGCCGCGTCTGCGCCTGCTGCCAGTGATCAAGCAGCGCACGGGCGTCCTCGCGCGGAATGGCGTCGGCGAAGGTCTTCTGGTCCTTGAACAGGTGAGCACCTTGGACCTGCTGGAACAGCGGCTGCCACTGCTGGTCCGGTGGCTGCGGCGTCTGGCGGGCGGGTTCGGCGGCGGCGCTGCCGGTGCAGAGCAGGGCGGCCAGCATGAGGCCGGTCAGTCGGGAACAGGCGGGCATCGCGGGCTTCCAAGCGGGACAGGGCCACTGTAGGTGGCCTTGCGTCAACGCCTGGTGGGGTGGGGCGGTGCCAATTGACCGCTTGGGGGCCTCCACCGTAGAATTACCTGCTCAGCCGGAATAGCTCAGTTGGTAGAGCGGCGCATTCGTAATGCGTAGGTCGTAGGTTCGATTCCTATTTCCGGCACCAGATACAGCAGAAAGCCCCGGCCTTGGTCGGGGCTTTTTGTTTGGGGCGATACGGCCGTTGGTAGCGCCGGCCGCTGGCCGGCAACCCGGTAGTGCCAGCCCATGGCTGGCAGCCCAGAATTTCCGAGCCGCGCGACTCGCCCCAGCGGCTTCCCAGGCGCTTAGGTCCTGGCACCGTTCCTGACCTCGAAACCGCAACCGGCCATTGCTGTGCTATGAATACCCGGCCTTGCTTCAAGGCTCTTTCAGGGATTGGAGGGATGGGGAGTTTCGGGGGAACTGCAAGCGGTGTGTTGACCCGCTTCAGAGGATTTGAAGATCGAATTCGGAAGTTGGGGGCATTAGGTGCCTGGCTGAGCTGCGTGCTGTTGCTGGGTGTGGCTGCTGTGCCGACCGCAAGCGCACAAACGGTCACCTACATTCACACCGATGCACTGGGCTCCGTTGTGGCCGAGAGCGATGCCAACGGCAACGTGACCAAACGCTATGACTACGAACCTTACGGGGCAGTCGTAGGTGGTCAGGTCGCGGATGGGCCGGGATACACCGGGCACGTAAGCGACTCGGCCACTGGCCTGAGCTACATGCAGCAGCGCTACATGGATCCGAAGTTGGGGATGTTCCTGTCGGTGGATCCGGTGACTGCGTATGAGCAGCCTGTGGAACAGTTCAATCGGTACCGGTATGCAAACGGGAATCCGTACAAGTTCACGGACCCGGATGGGCGGAATGCCACGATGGTGGCGCCGTTGGTTCTCGTACCCATCGTCGTTGGTGTTACTTACTACGCCACTACGACGCCAGCGCAGCGAGCTGAGACTGCGAAGGCGATCGATAGGGGCGTCAAACGCCTGTTCCAAAATGCAGAGGTCGGTGACCCAAGTGGTGGGGGCGCTGATGCAGGCAAACCAAAGGTGCCAGCGTTGCCTAACGGCTTGGTTGGAGACCAAAGTAGCCCGCTCGCCGGACCTAACAAGGCAGGTACAAGAAACACAAGTGGAAATTTGACACCTGAGAATGGTGGGACAGGCAACTACGACGATGACCTCAAGACACTTGCCGGAGATACGAGGCCTGCAGTGAAGGGAGACAGCGCTCCGCCAGGAGCTAAAATCGGAGAGAACGGCGTATTCGGTCGCGACACCAACAGTTCAGGTGGGAAGAGCATAGACATTCCCGCTAACGGAAATAAACCACATGAAACCCTTCACTACGATTGATTCTCTAGCTGATGGATCGCTCTACCTTCCAGCGCAGCTTAAGGGGCTGGATTCTTTCGATCAACTTGATTTGTTGCGTGGGGCGGAAGTAACGCGTTGCTGCATTCCTGCTGCTCAGCGCTCGGATCTTGCGTGGTGGGCCTGTCTGGAGTTCAGTTCTGGGTACTCACTTGAAATTACTTCATCCAGCACCCTGGTTCGTGGCTGGGATGAGTATGGGACGATCAATCTTGCTTTGGCACCAAGTGCCGTCAGCGATGGGGATCAGGTTGGCCTCTCAGAACCGGTGGGCTTTGTGGTAGGCCAGATCAGCATCCTCCGGTGGCAACGTGATGGCATCCTTGTCGATGCGGGAATAGAGTTCCGTTCAAAGGATGGCGGAGAGGTATTCAGTGCAGTAGCTGTCGACATTCCCGGTGCCTTTTCGATGTCGTTTCCTGGAGGAGCCCCCAAAAATTGGCAGTTCCCTGCGGACGAGTACGCGCGGGTAGATGTATGAATGCGTAGGTCGTGGGTTCGATTCCTATTTCCGGCACCAGATACGGCAGAAAGCCCCGGCCTTTGTCGGGGCTTTTTGTTTGTGGCGATACGGCCGTTGGTAGCGCCGGCCGCTGGCCGGCGCCCAGTAGTGCCAGCCCATGGCTGGCAGCCCAGAATTTCCGAGCCGCGCGACTCGCCCCAGCGGCTTCCCAGGCGCTTAGGTCCTGGCACCGTTCCTGACCTCGAAACCGCAACCGGCCATTGCTGTGCTATGAATACCCGGCCTTGCTTCAAGGCTCTTTCAGGGATTGGAAGGATGCGCAAGTTAGGGGGAGCTGTACGCGGTGTGTCGACCCGCTTCAGGGGAATTGAAGGTCGAATTCGGAAGCTGGGAGCATTAGGCGCCTGGCTGTGCTGCGTGCTGCTGATCGGCCCTGGCCTGTCGTCAGCCGCAACTGCCTAGACGACGGTCACGTACATCCACACTGACGCACTGGGCTCCGTTGTGGCTGAGAGCGATGCCAGTGGCAACGTAATCAAGCGCTATGACTACGAGCCGTATGGAGCGGTGGTTGGTGGCCAAGTTGAAGATGGCCCGGGGTACACAGGGCATGTGAGCGATGCGGCAACTGGGCTGAGCTACATGCAGCAGCGGTACATGGATCCGCAGTTGGGGGTTTTCCTGTCGGTTGATCCGGTGACGGCGTATGAACAGCCCGTGGGGCAGTTCAATCGGTATCGGTATGCGAACGGGAATCCGTATCGCTTCACCGACCCAGACGGACGCCTGTCACGTGGTACGGGCTGGACCGAGAGACAATGGAATCAGTTCGACCGCGCCCAACAAAGTGCCGCAGGTAGCTTGGAGAAGGCGGCTGGAAAGATCACCGGCGCCATGGCCGAAGGAGGTAAATCGCTTCAGCGCGCCGAGAAGGCATTTGAGCGGAACTTTGGCGCTGGCTCAGCGACGGCAGAGAATATGTCCAAGGCAGCCTCGGATATGAGTTCCATGGCTGCGGCATTGCGGGATACCAGCGCAGGAGCCATTCCGGCCAATGGCATGACGGGCGCACAAATCACCGCCACGTATGGGGGCGCTGGAGATACCTTGGCGGGGGTGCCTACTACCGGGCCGAAAATGGTCATCGTCAACACTACGCATGCGAGTTTTAGTGATTCCTCCAAATTGGCCTGGGGGGTGGGCCACGAAACCGGACATGCCGTGCTGGGCTATAAGGACCAGTTCTTCAATGGAGACACGGCATACAAGTTTGGAACCCCTCAGCAGCAAAATATCTTCAAGACGTTGCCCAGTGAGCAGCGCCTTATCAATCCGGACCACATCATGGATCAGGCTCGATGAAAAAGTTATTGGTGGCTGCCTTGTTGTGCATGTTGATACCGGCCTGTGCAACTCAGCTTCGGCGTGCGGACTCCAAGGATTTCAGCGTTTCTGTGACTGACCGCGCGACGGAAAAGCGATACGATGTAGTCTTGGATTCTGCCGCTGACGGGCCTCTTTGCCTGTCAAAGGAAAGCTGGCCTATCGAAAATGGAACGTTTCCGATGGGTTACGAAGGAGCCGTCTTGACCACGACCAACGGCCCTCTGCATCCGAAAGCAGCTATGACCGCGTACTGCCCCGGAGGATGTGGCGAGGTTCGCTTGGAGCCAGGTCAAACCTTGCGGGCCAGCATTGCCTATGCAGCATTTGGCGATGCGGAAGTCATCGCAGCTGACGCAGTTCGCTCGCTATCATTTCCTGTCTACCCCTACTACTGCGAACGGTAGTTTTACTCCTCAATGGCGTTGAGATAAACAATTCCGGTGGCAAAGTCATCGGAATCCATGCGATCGTTCGTAAGGCGGATGAAGCGCCGCTCAATGATCACGTTGATTGGATGAGAGCGCAACGAGGCACCATGTCGAGCGACACGCCGATGGTGGTTCTACAACATCCCGCAATTCTGAGACTGGTCAGATCATCGAGCCAAAAACTGTGATCAATCCATAGGTGAGTGTCGTATGAAAGTACAGGCGTTGAGAATGGGCATGGATGTGTCGCCTTCGTTGGGTACAGATCGGCGGAGGGAATTCCCGATCAACATTGGGCATGAGTACCTTGTGTACACGGTTGCCTGCATCTTCGAGAAGGGCGAATACCATGGTTTGACTCTCTACGGAGTCGAAGATGAGTTCGGACGATTGATTCCTGTCCCTTCAGGGTTGTTCGAAATCACCGATCCAAGAGCTTCACGCTTTTGGGTGGTCACCAGTGACGAAGGCTCGTTCTATATGCGGCCACGTGAGTTTGTAAACAACGTGTATCTTTCAGACGACATCCATGAGGATCTCCCTGGAGCACGAGCGACGCTCCAGGAGATCAAGGCTCGGCTTGAGGCCGAAAGCCTCGAATAGTTGATGCAGGTCCGGACTTCCTCATTGCGTAGGTCGTAGGTTCGATTCCTATTTCCGGCACCAGATACAGCAGAAAGCCCCGGCCTTGGTCGGGGCTTTTTTGTTTGTGGCGACACGGCCGTTGGTAGCGCCGGCCGCGGGCCGGCAACCTCAGCTCCGCTTGATGCGCCTTGGCTGACATCGCCACCACGACCCGATCCGGCTTCGCTGGCGCTTAGCGCCAAGAGCGCTGCTCCCGTCAGGATGGCGTGATTGGCCTCAATCACACCGTTGGATTCCTGGCCGATCGTTCCTGTGCTATCAATACCAAGCCTTGCTTCAAGGCTCTTTCAGGGATTGGAAGGATGCGCAAGTTAGGGGGAGCTGTACGCGTTGTGTCGACCCGCTTCAGGGGAATTGAAGGTCGAATTCGGAAGCTGGGAGCATTAGGCGCCTGGCTGTGCTGCGTGCTGCTGATCGGCCCTGGCCTGTCGCCAGCCGCAACTGCCCAGACGACGGTCACGTACATCCACACTGACGCACTGGGCTCCGTTGTGGCTGAGAGCGATGCCAGTGGCAACGTAATCAAGCGCTATGACTACGAGCCGTATGGAGCGGTGGTTGGTGGCCAAGTTGAAGATGGCCCGGGGTACACAGGGCATGTGAGCGATGCGGCAACTGGGCTGAGCTACATGCAGCAGCGGTACATGGATCCGCAGTTGGGGGTGTTCCTGTCTGTGGACCCGGTGACACCACACGACAATCCTGGATCGTCCTTCAACCGATACAAATACGCTGCAAACAATCCTTACCGGTTTAATGACCCTGACGGTCGTCAGGAGCGTGCAGCCGAGCGACACGCTGATTCGGTAGCAAGCGATCCTGCCGCGTACAACACATTTGGTCCCGCGGCCCTTGTGTTGACCTACGCGATAATTCGAGCAACTCCCGTCGTTGGTCCTGCCGCCGCCTCGTTGATGTCAGGCGCGATCGACTCTGCACAACAGTCTCGGGCACTACCCGCACCAACAACAGCGGCGTCAACATCTGCTTCAGTTGCCGCTCCAGCACCTGCTTCCTCTCCAAATTTTGTTGTCTCATCAAACGGAACGGCGTTTCCTGTGCCCCCAGGCTCAACAGGGCCCTCTCCAGTGAAAAATCCGGGGGGCAAGCAAACCGGTGTCGCCTTTACAGGTGGGGCGGGGGGCGCCAACCGACAAGTGGCAACGATGCGGATGATGGATCCGACGCCGCCAAAGGGGGCCAGTCCCGGATACCCGGCGGGCTACATCAAATATGAGAACGCAGGTAAGCAAGGTGTTGATCCATATTCAGGAAAGACCCTGCCCAATTCAAAGTCGCATTTTCCAATCAAGTAGGGTGAGATACGTCACATGAACGAGCATCGATCAGACGCTTTTCAACATCTCAAGGGCAAGTATGTAACGTTGACCGTCGAGGATGAGCAGCTCCAGGTTGGAACTGATGATGGATGGTCGCTTCATATTTATAACGGATACACGCTCTCCTGCGGCGAGCGGGTGGGCGCACTGACGCATGCGTCGCTCCGATTGAAGTTGGTCGATTGCCTGGTCGATGACGTCAAAATGACCATGATGTTTTCGGGCGATAATTTTCTCACCGTCGACTTGACAGACGACGGATACTCCGGGCCGGAAGCCATGCAGCTGAACGGGCCCGACGGTAGCATCGTTATCTGGAGCTGAGCCTGTTTATTCATATAATGATGAATGGCGCATGTCTGAAGATAATGAAATGGCAAGGACTAACTCAACCCAGCTGCATACGGTGTCAGTGCAACTTGCCCGTGCGTGGCCTCGGATATCTCATTGACCGCGGCCGTGAGCTGCTACATGTAGTAGCGGTACATGGATCCGCACTTGGGCGTGTTCCTGTCGGTGGATCCGGTCACGGCGTATGAGCAGCTTTTGGGGAAGTTCAATCGATACCTGTACGCGAACGGGAATCCTTACAGGCTCAAAGACCCTGACGGTCGCATCGTCGAGGCCGTATGGACTGTTGCCAACATCGCGATGGGTGCGGCCAGCGCCTATTCGAACTTCAGTCAAGGCAATGTAGGTGCCAGCATCGTCCATTCTATTGGGGTAGCGATAGATGCAACTGCGGCGGCCCTGCCATTCGTTCCCGGCGGAGCTGGAACGGCGATCAAGGCAGCGAGAGGAATTGAGAAGGCTGTTGAAGGTGCACGTACGGCAGAAAAAGCGGGAGACAGCTTCGACTCCGCGAGACGTGGTGCGTTTGAGAGCGCTGGGATGAATGATCCCAGCAAGGTTACCTTCTCAAAGGTTGATGAGAAGACCGGTACAGTTGTGGAATTCAACGGGGAGGGTGGGGCGAAGATTGGATACGATGGACCACATGCCAGTCCGGGGCCTCACCATGACACCCAGCATATAAGTTGGCAGTCTGCGGGAAAGAGAGGCGGCGGTGGTGCACAGCCGGGAAATATCCCATATTCCGGAGAACGCCCTCCATCAAGGCCGGATAGGAAAGACCAATGAGCACGAAAGATAGTGGTGCTGTGGCGGCATCTAAACAAATTTGCTCTCTTGGGTATGGCAGTGTTTCAGTAGCGTCTGATGCGGATGTGCTGCTTCGAAGGCTGGTCGAGATACATGGGATTGATTCAACCAGGCACTATTGGTGGGAGTCTTTGGAGACGTCCCGTTTCGTTCGCTACAGCACATCAGGCCATGGTTGGAGGGAGCAGATTGCGGTGTTTCTGGCTGACATGGAAGATCCCGTATTTCTTGCCATCACCGATGATGAGCCACCGCCGTGGCCGGTGTTGAGAATTGAGCATGGTTCGGAAGTTGCAACTTTGCTCAGCGAAATGCACTTTTTTGAGTATTTCGTATTCTCGCAAGACTGCGCGCGAGTCTTCTTTGATACACACCATAACGTTTTGATCTCCTCGCCATAAGGGTAGTGGTCGTAGGTTCGGTCCCTATTTCCGGCACCAGATACAGCAGAAAGCGCCGGCCTTGGTCGGGGCTTCATGTTTGGTATCGCTTGCGGGTGGTGCCGGCCGATGGCCGGCCACCTCAGGTCCGTTCGACGCACCCCGGACTGACATCGCCACCACGACCCGATCCGGCTTCGCTGGCGCATAGCGCCAAGAGCGCTGCTCCCGTCAGGATGGCGTGATTGGCCTCAATGGCACCGTTGGATTCCTGGCCGATCGTTCCTGTGCTATCAATACCAAGCCTTGCTTCAAGGCTCTTTCAGGGATCGGAAGGATGCGCAGGTTCGGGGGAGCTGCAGGCAGTGTGTCGACCCGCTCCAGGGGAGTTGAAGATCGAGTTCGGAAGCTGGGTGCGGTAGGCGCTTGGCTATGCTTTGTGCTGTCGCTGGGTCTGGCTGCGGTCCCGACCGCAAGCGCGCAAACGGTCACCTACATCCATACCGATGCCTTGGGCTCAGTTGTGGCTGAGAGTGATGCCAACGGCAACGTGACCAAGCGCTATGAATACGAACCCTACGGTGCCGTTGTAGGTGATCAGGTCACGGATGGGCCGGGGTACACAGGGCATGTGAGCGACTCGGCCACCGGGCTGAGCTACATGCAGCAGCGGTACATGGATCCGCAACTGGGAACGTTCCTCTCGGTGGATCCGGTGACGGCAGATGGTGGCGATTGGAGACACTTCAATCGGTACGCGTACGCGTACAACAATCCTTACCGCTTCACGGATCCGGATGGACGTTGCCCTGTCTGTCCCGTTCCCGTGGTCATCTTTTTCGTAATGGCATTAACGCACTCGGACCCTGCCAATGCTCCCGCCCAAGGCGAACAAATTCAAAGTGGATCTGTGGGAGATGCCATTGCAGATGCCGTGCCCGGTGGACGAATTCTCTCTCCCCTGAAGGGTGCCGTTGGATCGGCGGAAAGACTTAGCCAGCGTGCGTCGACCAGAGAGGCCAAGCGACAGGGAAAAATTCCAACGAGCCAGCAACCTGTGAGTCAAACAAATGGACGGGCGCGTGACGGTACACAAGTTGGCCGTCAACAAAGCTACGAAGTCGCGAAGCCTGGTGGGGAGGTTGAGACGAAGTCGGTACAAGTATCTCGAGACATCAGGGGAGAGCATGCGGGGATGCCACAGATTGAGGTGGGTACAGTGAAAGCTAACGGGCAGATGGACAGCGCAGGACGGCCAAGAATTCAAAATGAGGGAAAAATTCGAGTGGACTATAAGCGGAGAGGAGAGTAGCCATGTCGGAGGAAAGGACTCGCAGAGCTAAGGCGGTAAGGCTGAATGCCATACTTCAGCGGGAAAACGTAGAGAAGCGGGACAGGTATGCTCCTCGTTTGGTCAGGTCGGTCAATGAGTGCATGGGTACTAGTCTCAACCTGGCGGATTTCTGCAATATCCCTGGAGTCGCTAATGTTGAATGGCCCTCCAACCTGCACGACGCTCCAGGGCTTGTCGCGGCATCTGTTGATCTAGAGAGTGCCCGCAGAATAATGGACTGCATTAGTAACAATATTGGTCCCGTTGACGGTGTAATCTCTTTTCATGAAAAGGATTTCCTTGGAGGTGCGCCGGTCCGAGGGGTGCGCGTGGCGGGGCTGCTTCCGCTTTCAGCGCAGACTGAGGATTCTGTTGTTCTATCTCTCGATGCTCCAAGGGGAGTAATACTGGTTGACTGCTATTTGGTTGCCTGTTCGCCCGAGTTCAGTGTCGTTGTACAAGGCGATGATCTGGTAGCGAAACTTCACGCTTGCTTTGGTTCTGGATAGGTTGTTTCTCTGGTTAAGTTGGTTGCTTGTTTTATCTATCTTTGTCCGCGGTCTGTCGCCACTTACGGACCGTCCGGACTATGTCATCCGCCCTCAGGGACACCTGAGCAGCAGGTGGCAAAGCCTACAGCTCAGCCAGATCATCAAGCCAAAACTGCAGATGGGTACGCTCCTGCCAGGGTGGACAAGAGCTCTTCAAATCCTGATGCAATCGCTGGATGCGAGCAGCGCCTTATTGAAAGTAATGGTGGGGCTCAGTCCCAAGGATGGACATCAGCCAACAATATCAATGCAAGCTCTCCCAGTAATCCAAGACACGACGCCCGAATGGAGGCGTGCAAGAGTGAGTTCGGTGAGGGGCCGCTGACGGACAGATTGCTTGCTCGGCGTCTCTGCTGCTAGTTGCGGATGGTTGTTGTCCGCGCGGATGGGGCGCGTTGGCTTGATAAGTTGGCTTCATTCCAACTTATAGGAAAGTGTCCAATGGCCTCGCTGATCGAGGCTGCCCCGATGTCTTCGGAAAAATTTGGATGGTAGTAGCACAGTAGGCTCTGATGGGTTACGTTCCGCTGTTGCCGGTGCGGGAACCGCATGATGGGTAGTGGAAATGACACCTTCATTCAAACTGGGAAGTTGAACCTACGGGAGTAGTTGACGTTGAACGGATTCAACTTGAAGTTTGTCGTGGGCGCACTTGTACTGGGAACGCTGGCTTCATCCTACGGCCTGCACGCACAGGAGCGGAGGGTCTGGGAGGAGTACGGAAGCCGGGTAGGGCGTGCCACGCAGCCGACACAGGTAGGGAGTGCTGCGTTCGGGGAAGAGGTTGACACGTATATGGGTGGCATATCCTTCAAGATGACGGATGTGGATCTCCCGGGGAACAACGACTTGCCCGTCAGGTTCGAGCGGTCCTTCCGGGTGAGAAACAACCCCATCCCAGGTGTGTTCTACCGCAGCTTCGCGATGGCGGACTGGGAGGTGCAGCTGCCTTCGTTGTCGGCCGACTTTGCACCGAACTGGGAAGTTTCGCTTCTGGAAGAGCCCAACCGGCGCTGCTCAGTGCCGAACGTCTCTGACGCACGGCCCCTCCCGATCCGGGTGGGCACCGAATACGTCAGGCCGGATGAGTACTGGGATGGCGTCAACCTGCAGATTCCCGAAGGCGGCGGGGAGTTGCTCTACATCGCCGGGAACGTGCCTGTTCCGGGCGATGCGGCCACCTACTACTGGACCGCCGGCGACAATATCCGCATTTCCTGCCTGCCTTCGCTGGCCAATGGCAGTGGCGAGGGCTTTCTGGCGGTGGCGCCGAACGGGAACCGGTATCGGTTCGACTGGATGGCACAGGACGTCGAGCCTTCGCTCGTGTCGCAGACAGCAGAGTCGGTGTCCAATATCTCCCACACCGTCGAGCGCCGCATTCCGCGTAGCAGGAATTCCATCTACCCAACGCGCGTAGAGGACAAATACGGGAACTGGGTCGCCTACACATATGCAAATACGTGGAACCAAGCCGTCAAGCTGACCCGCATCGAGAGCAGCGATGGTCGGTGGATTGCGGTGCGGTATGACACGTCGGGAAACATCAGCCAGGTCGAAGCTAACGGACGGGTCTGGAACTACGGCTACGTCAGTGACAGCGGAAAGCGCTCCCTGAGCAGCGTTCGTCTGCCGGACCAGACGCAATGGCAGATCGATCTGCGCGGACTGGGGAGGGCGCACATCGCGTACGCAGTGGTAGAGCCGGGCGATCAGGTCACGCGCAACTGCACGCGCCAGGGAACGTTGATGGAGCCCAGCCAGTTCTCGGGAAGCATGGTGCACCCTTCCGGGCTTCTCGCACAGTTCACGGTGGGCATCGTGCTGCATGGACGCAGCAATGTTCCGCTGTACTGCAAGAACGTGACGCGGCCATTCAACGACCGCAGTGACGACATTGCGTGGATTCCTCCGGCCCACCACGGCCTTTCCCTGCTTCGCAAAGAGCTGAGCGGTGTGGGCATTGCGCCGATGCTGTGGACCTATGAGTACTCCACGGGGAGCAGCTACAAATATCTGAGCACTGACAGCAAGTTTCCGATCTGCCCGCCCGAGGTGCTCGACTGCACCGCGCCGCTCTGCACGTCCGACGATTGTGCGGGAGCGAAGGGTACAACCATCACGGCTCCGGACGGCTCCTCCGTTCAGTATCGCTATGGAAACTCCTATCGCTACAACGAAGGAAAGTTGCTGGGCACCGTTCACAAGGGCAGCAACGGGGAAACGTTGCGCAGTGAGCAGCTGCGCTACGACTTCAGCCTGGCCGACGGGGTCTATCCCGCGCGATGGGGCGTCAGTCCCCGGTACCGGCAAGCAGGATTTCCCTCGGAGCTGCACCGGCCGCTGGTGTCCAAGACCATTACCCAGGACGGCGTCAACTTCGCCCTCAGCGTCCAACAGTTCGACTCGTTGGCGCGCCCGGTCATTGTTCGCAAGCAAAGTAGCGTGCCTGGGGCTGCGGCGCGCAGCGAGTCGACGCAGTACCATGACAATGTAGGGAAATGGGTGATGGGTCAGGCTAAAAGCCTGTCTGTGAATGGTGTGCTGGCCTATGAAACGCAGTACAACGCCCAGGCTGCGCCGGAAGTTCAAAAGGAGTTCGGGCGTGTCGCGCAGACGATTGGCTATGGACCGGACGGTACGGTCAGCTCGGTGCGTGACGGTAATGGAAACCTGACCGCCCTCGGTGCCTGGAAGCTCGGCGTGCCGCAGCGCGTCACGTTTGCAGATGGGGCATCCGTGTCCGCTGTTGTGGATGACAACGGTTGGATCACCCAGGCGGTCGACGAAGGTGGCTACGCCACGAGCTATCAGTACGATGTCATGGGCAGGATTGTGCGCACCGCCTATGCGGCAGGTGACTCGGTGGCGTGGAATCCTGTCGTGCAGACCTTCGAACGGGTTGCAGGTGCGGAGTACGGACTGCCCGCCGGGCACTGGCGGCACACGGTAGAGACAGGGGCTGCGCGCAAGATCAGCTATCTCGACGCGATGTGGCGTCCCCTTCTGGTTCGCGAGTTTGACGCCAATAACGTTGCAGCGACGGAGCGGTTCAGCGGCATCGAGTATGACCACGAGGGTCGCAAGCTGTTTGCGTCGTATCCCTCCACGTCGAGCAATTCCGATGTGGGTGTCTGGACGCGTTACGACGCTCTGGGTCGGGTGACGGGCGTATCGCAGAACAGTGAGTTGGGCCTGCTGACCACCACCACGGTCTATGCGTCTGATGGTGAGGGGGCCTACTCCAAGGTCACACGCGCCGATGGCCGATCGGTGCTTACTCGCTTCCAGGCATTCGACGAACCCGCGTACGAATCTGCCCTGGTGGTATCCGAGCCGGAGGGCGTCGTCACCCGGATTGCCCGCGACGTCTTCGCTCGCCCGCTGACGATTTCAAGAGGCAGCGCGGACGGTACCACCCAGCTGACCCGCAGCTACGCCTACGATGCCCAGGGCCGGCTGTGTCGCCAGATCGAACCAGAAACCGGGGCAACCCTGACCGGCTATGACGGCGCTGGCAATGTCACATGGTCGGCAGCCGGCCTGGCAGCCAATAGCGCGTGCAGTGCCAGCGGTGACGGGGCGGGTACGGCCGCCGTCCGGGTCACCCGCACATATGACTCACGCAACAGGTTGAGAACGCTGGTCTTCCCTGACGGGAATGGCGACCAGCTCTGGCGTTACACGAGCGCTGGGAAGCCGGACCAGATCGTGACCAAGGCTGCGGGTTCACCCGACGTGATAAATGTCTATGCCTACAACCGTCGCGGGCTGCTGACAGGGGAATCGGGCGGCGAGCTGGGGGCACACAACTGGTCGGTGGGCTATGCATACGACAGCAACGCCACATTGTCTGGTGTGCGCTACCCCAGCGGCCTGTTCGTGGACTACGCACCAAACGCACTGGGCCAGGCAACACGTGCGGGGACCTATGCGCAAGCGGTCAGCTATCACCCCAATGGTGGGATGAAGGGCTTCGCGTACGGAAACGGTATTCAGCACACCATGCAACAGAACGCGCGCCAGCTTCCCGCGCGCGTGCAGGACGGGGCAGTGCTGGACAATGGTTACACCTACGACAGCGCCGGCAACGTCATGGCTATACAGGACGGACACGATGCGACCCGAACCCGGACGATGCAGTACGACGGCCTTGACCGACTGGTACGGGCGGTCTCTCCCTCCTTCGGTGGCGATGGTATCGCCAGGTTTTCCTACGATGCCATCGACAACCTTCGGTCCTCGCATCTCGGAGGCAAACGTCAGTTCAACTATCTGTATGACGTCAGCAATCGCCTCACCAACATCCGGGATGACGCGGGGGCAACCACTATTGGGCTGTCCTATGACGCAAAGGGCAATCTGAAGAGCAAGAACGGAATGCAGTTTGCCTTCGACCATGGCAATCGCCTGCGGCAGGTAGCGGGCGTGGAGTCCTACCGCTATGACGGGCATGGCCGTCGCGTGGCCAATATTCGTCCCGGCGGTGCTTCACGTCTTTCCTTCTATGGCTTTGACGGAGTGCTGAGGCGGCAGCAGGATGCGGCGGGGAAGGGGGACGAGTACGTCTACCTCAACGGCAGCCTGGTTGCCCAGGTCGAGACAGGAGAAGTGATGTCCAGCCCTGTATTGACGCTGCCGTCCTTCAGTCCTGGTGGCGCCTACGCCGTCGCATGGACCAGCGTTGCATCAGCAAGTACTTATGAACTCCAGATGCGAGTGGGGGGCGGCGCTTGGAGCGCGGTCTACTCCGGTGCCGCGACGTCCTGGAATGCCACGGGACATGGCTCCGGCATCTATGCCTATCGGGTCCGCTCATGCAAAAGCGGCGCTTGCGGCGAATGGAGTGCCGAGGCAAGCGTGCGCGTTCAGCTTCCGCCCTCCGGCGTACCAACGGCCAGTGTGCCCGCGCTTTCCACCGACGGTCGTTTTACGGTCAGTTGGACGCAGGCCAATGGCGCGACGGATTACCGCCTGGAGGAGAACGTCAACGGCGGTGGTTGGTCCACTATCGCCACTACATCGGCCGCCTCGCACGCACTGGCAGGGAAATCAGCCGGTAGCTATGCCTATCGGGTGGCTGGATGTGCAGGGGGAGCCTGCGGTACCGCCAGTCCTGTTGTCACGGTGCTGGTGGCGTTTCCACCAAGCGGCGTGCCGGTGCTCAGTGCTCCTCCGCGAAGCCCCAATGGCGCCTACGTGGTTCAATGGGCTGCGGTGGCAGGTGCCAACCGCTACGTGCTTGAAGAAAGTGCCAACGGCGCAGGTTGGCAACAGGTGCACGCAGGAGCGGCGGCGTTGCTCGCTGTCAGCGGAAAGATGGCGGGCACCTACAGTTACCGGGCATCGGCATGTAGCGCGGGGGGCTGTGGCAACGTAAGTGCTGCGGTGGTGGTGGTGGTGCTGTACCCGCCTTCCGGGGCTGCCACGATCAGCGTTCCTTCGTTCTCGCCCGATGGCAGCTACACCGTCAGTTGGACGAGCGTGGCGACAGCTGGCAGCTATCTGCTTGAGGAGAGCGTCAATGGGGGTGCCTGGACCCCGGCACCTGAAAGTGGCGGTGTCGTCCGGACCTACTCAGGAAGGGCTATCGGGCAGTACAGCTACCGGGTGCGGGCAGCAAACGTATCCGGGATTGGGCCCTATTCGTCGGTCGTGTCAATCAATGTGCTGCGACGTCCATCGCCGCCCCAGCTCAGTGGCCCAACCTACAACGGTGAGAACGGCTATGTGATCAGCTGGAACGCAGGCGACGGCGGCGGATCGCACTCTTATCGGGTGGAGCTCTCCGCCAATGGAGGAGCGTGGGGGCAGGTGGCCATCGCTGACACGCTGTGGCACGTGATCAATCGCCCTGACACGGGTTCGTATGGAATACGCATCCAGGCATGCAATCTGGCTGGATGTAGCGACTACTCCAACGTGGTGGGGCTCAATATTGCGCCTGAGCCTATCCCGGCAACGCCATCGATCACCTATTCCGTGAAGACGCAGCGAAAGGTGGGGGCGACGCTGCAGTTCAGTTGTTCAGTGCGTTGGACGGTATCGCAGGGTACGACACGCTACGAGTTGGTATCGGTGCCCACGAGCCAGATCCAATATTCGGGTCCGTTGAACGACCTGACGCGGTCCGGCAGTTACTACTGTGCCTCTTCGCATGTCGTAAGGGCCTGCAACGCGACGGGTTGTTCGGCCAACTCTGTTCCGTTCCGGCAGGAGACAGTGAATATTGCGCAGTAAGTGTCACGACGTGGAGAGCTTGCCGACAGTGCACCGTCGGCAGTGCTCGCCGGTGCAGTGGAGCCTTTGGGTGGGCGCTGTAAATCGCAGATCGGCGAATGCGGGATCTGCGACCTCCCTTAAGAACTGACGAGGCGCCAGACTTTAAGGTCACGCGCTGAATGGCCTGAACAACCGGGCTCACGATTGAAGCGAGATTGACGGTGCGTCGAAACGGAGAGCATCTCATGGGCGTCAGAAAGCTGTTGGCTGTAGCTGCACTGGTGATATGTGCCACATCGTGCAGAACCCACCTCCCCGCTGTTCAGGGCGAAACAACACTCCGCGGGGTCATGACGGTGTACGTCGGTGGGCATGGATTGGGCTCACTCCAGACGCAGTCGGGCGAGTGCGTTGATCTCGCTCTACCCAAGAACGTCCTGCGCAGATCTGGTGCGTGGGATGGAAAGGCCGTGGTACTCACCGGGACCATGGATTCTCGGCCGCGGTCTTTGAATCTACTGTGGTACGACATCAGAGACAGGCGCATTGAAGGCGGTGGATGCTCCGACGACGTCCTGTATGTTCAGACCATCGAGGCACTGCGGTGACAAGGGGGCGATCTTCAATAGCCCTCTATCCAAGCGCCGATGGCGGCGCGCTGTTTTGCCTCGCTCCTGAGGTTTGGTGACGAACGCTACAGGCGTATGGCAATGCCGATGCCGCCAGGAAACGGGCATGACGTTCATCAGCGACGCGCGTTCGGACACCGCCTGGTCCTGCGAGTACGAAGGCGATGGCCGGTTGTGCAGGGTGTGGGTGGGGGATGACGGAAAGGTCGAGATCGATCCGCTCCAGAACTGAGGCCTGCGCGACCCGTGCCGGTGATGGTCGAGACCGATCAGCCTACGCCGCCATGCTCACCCGGTTACGCCCGGCCGTCTTCGCCTGGTACAACGCCTCATCCGCACGCGCCACCAGGTCCTCCAGCAGCGTCGCATCGCAGCCCGGCAGCGCTTCGCCCACCGCACCGCCCACGCTCACCGACACCGCAATGCGGGTGCCGCCCACGGTGATCGGCTCGGCGGCAATCGCATTGCGCAGGCGCTCGGCGGCGGCGGGTACTTCATCGATCACAGGCGCCGACAGCAGTGCAATGAACTCCTCACCGCCGAACCGCGCGAACAGGTCGCGGTCGCGCAGCGCGTCGCGGCAGCGCCGGGCCACGATCTTGAGCACTTCATCGCCCACCGGGTGGCCGTGCGTGTCGTTGATCGCCTTGAAATGATCCACGTCGACCATGAGCACCGCCACCGAATGTCCGCTGGCTTCGCGGGCGGCGATGATCTGCGCGGAACGTTCCTCAAAATGACGTCGATTGGGAACGCCGGTCAACGGGTCCGACGACGCCAGGCGGCGCAGTTCGGCGGCCATCAACAGGTCGGCGGTGACGTCGGTGAACAGCCAGATGCGGCCATGCTCGCCGTTGCCGCGCACCGGGTGGGTGTCCACCTCGAAGGTGCGTTCGCCGAACGTCCAGTTCAACGTGGCGGCGAAGTTGACGTTGCCCATCTGCGCGGCATACGCCTGCTCCAGCTCGGCGTGATTGTCGCTGCGCAGGCGCAGCGCCCGCATCGGGCCGGCCAGGTCGGCGGCGCGGAGGTTGCCTGCGGCACAGCCCAGTAGTGCCGCAGCACGTTCGTTGATCACCGCGCCCACGCCATCGCCGTCGATCAGCACGATGCCGGCCGGCACGCTTTCCACCAGATCGATGAACTGATTGTGTGCAATGAGCTGGCGGGTGGCCTCGCGTCGCGCGGAGAGAAGTCCGGCCACGCTGCTGGACAGCAATGGCAGCTGGGCCGTGATCCCCTCGGCAGGCGCCTGGTGTTTCCAGAGCAGCAACAGGCCGCTGTGCGGGCTGTCGGCCGACGGGGCCGGCACATACAGCAGGTGGGTGGGGGCACCCTGCAGGGCATGCAGGATGGCCGTCGGCAGGCGGAAGCCGGCCGCGTCCACGGGTTGGCCCTGCCAGGCGCGCTCGAGAATGCCGCTGCGCGCCAGGTTGAAGCCGGACAGTGGCAACGCGGGCGATCCGGTCGACCACGTCGAACGGCCCTGCGCATCCAGTTCAACGGCCAGGGCCAGGTCTGCGTGGGTGGTGAGCCGGGCGAAGCTGCACAGCGCCGCGAGTGCCTCGCTGCTGGGCGCGTTCAAGCCGCCGCCCCCATCAATCGCCGTTCCAGGATTCGGGTCACCTCGTCGGCGGCGGTCATATGCGGCAGGTGCCCCGACGCATCGATGATATCCAGCGTTGCCCCGTCGATGGTATCGGCCAGCCACTGGGCCACCTCGACCGGAACCGCCATGTCCACCGCGGTCTGGATCACGTGCACCGGCATGGACAACTGCGGCGCCAGCGTGCGCATGTCCGAGGTGAAAATGGTGCGCGAGGTGTTGAGCGCGATGTCCGGCTGCATCTGGAACAGCGTGCGCGAGAAGTCCGCGAGCACGCGGTTGTCCTCGACGCCCACCACCATGGGCGCGAACCCGGCCACCCAAGCCTGGTAATTGGCCTGCATGCTCTCGAACAGGTTGTCCAGGTCCTGCGGCTTGAAGCCGCCGGTGTAGCCGTCATCGTCGAGGTAGCGCGGCGAAGCGCCGATGGTCACGACGCGTTCGAACAGCTCCGGGCGTGCAACCGCGGCGGCCGCCCCGATCATGCCGCTCATCGAGTGCCCGACATACGTAAATCGGTGCAGGTCGAGCTCGTCGACGATATCGAGCAGATCGTCGGCATAGCCGAACATCGCGCCATGCCGGTCGAAATCGTAGGTGTCCGCGCCGTTGGGACCGCAGCCGGCGAGATCAAACGAGATCACGTCGAACCGTTGGTCGAACCAGGGCCGCAATGCCGTCCACGCGGTCTGGTCGGTGCCGAAGCCGTGGGAGAGGATGACGACGTCGTTGCCCTGACCGCTGCGGCGGCCGTTGAAGCGCTCAAAACTGCCCAAGTACGTTTACCCATGGCGTTTCCCAAGGGGCGAATACTAGGGCAGGTGGGCAGCCGGGTCCATGGTGGGGGCCGGTATCTGGCGCGTGTTTCCGTGTGTCATCGAGGAGCGGTATGGTGGGGCTGGAATTCCCGGAGAGCCCGTCATGCGAACTGCCGTCTTCAGCGCCCGGCCCTACGACCGCCGCTTCCTCGAGGAGGCCACCCAGCGTGCCGATGCGGCCCGCCCGGTGGAGTTCCTTTACTTCGACGCCACCCTCGACGTGCATACCGCGGCGCTGGCGCAGGACTGCGAGGCGGTCTGCGTCTTCGTCAACGACCGTCTGGACGCGCCGGTGCTGCAGGCCCTCCACGCCCTGGGCGTGCGCGCGCTCCTGCTGCGCTGCGCCGGCTTCAACAACGTGGACCTCGCCATGGCCGGGCAGCTGGGCTTCTTCGTGGCGCGGGTGCCGGCGTATTCGCCCGAGGCGGTGGCCGAGCACGCATTGGCGCTGGTCATGACGCTCAACCGGCACACCCACCGCGCCTACAACCGGGTACGCGAAGGCAACTTCATGCTCGACGGGCTGCTCGGGCGCACGCTCTACGGCAAGACGGTGGGCATCGTGGGGACCGGCAAGATCGGCCTGGCCACGGCGCGCATCTTCAAGGGCATGGGCTGCACCGTGCTCGGCCACGATCCGTACCCGTCGTCCGCGTTCGATGCGATCGGTACCTTCGTCGCGCTTGACGAGCTGCTGGCGCGCGCGGACATCGTGTCACTGCATTGCCCGCTGACCCCGGACACCCACCACCTGATCAACGCCACCTCGCTGGCGCGGATGAAGCCCGGCGCGATGCTGGTCAACACCTCGCGTGGCGGGCTGGTCGATACCCACGCGGTGATTGGTGCGCTCAAGGCGCGGCACCTGGGGTACCTGGCCATCGACGTGTACGAGCAGGAAAGCGCGCTGTTCTTCCAGGACCGCTCCGGGGAGATCATCGATGACGACGCCTTCCAGCGCCTGATGACCTTCCCCAATGTGCTGGTCACCGGGCACCAGGGCTTCTTCACCGTGGAGGCGCTGCAGGAAATTTCCGAGATCACCCTGCGCAACCTGGGGGATTTCGCCGCTGGCCGGCCGTGTCCCAATGCGGTGCCGCTGCCCTGATCCACGCGTACCGCTGTTCCCCGTCTTTTCCCACCGCAGGGGCTGACCATGTGGCATCAGAACTACGATCCGCTCGGCAATGCGAATCTCTCGGCGCTGTTGGCCGTGTTGCCGGTGCTGGTGTTCCTGCTGGCGCTCACCGTGCTTCGCCTCAAGGGCCTCACCGCCGCGCTGCTGGCGGTGCTGGTCTCGGCACTGGTGTCGTCGCTGGTGTTCGGCATGCCGCTGGACACCCTGCTGGGGGCGGCGTTGCTCGGCATTGCCAACGGCGTATTCCCGATCAGCTTCATCGTGCTGATGGCGGTCTGGCTGTACAAACTGGCCATCCGCAGCGGCAAGTTCGAGGTGATCCGCGGCAGCATCGCGACCATTTCCGAGGACCAGCGCATCCAGGTGCTGCTGATCGCGTTCTGTTTTGGCGGCTTCCTCGAAGGCGCCGCCGGTTTCGGCGTGCCGATCGCGATCTGCGCCGCGCTGCTGGTTGAACTCGGCTTCCGCCCGTTGAAGGCGGCCATGCTGTGCCTGGTCGCCAACGGCGCGGCCGGTGCCTACGGCGCGATCGGCATTCCGGTGCTGGTGGGTGCGCAGCAGGGTGGGGTGGGGCTGGGCGAGATGTCGCAGATGCTGATTCCGCTGGTTCAGCTCTGCGCGCTGCTGCTGCCGGCGGTGCTGGTGCTGCTGCTGGACGGCTGGCGCGGGGTGCGCGAGACCTGGCCGGTGCTGCTGGTGGTCGGCGGCGTGTTCAGTGGCAGCCAGACGCTTGTGCTGTACCTGCTGGGGCCCGAACTGGTGGATATCATCGGGCCGCTGGCCGCGATGGGCAGCCTGGCAGCCTTCATGCAGGTTTGGCGCCCGCGCCGGATCTACCGCGAGGCGCAGGCGCCGCCGGTGTCCAGCCAGCGCTGGACGCTGCGGCAGGTGCTGCTGGCCTGGTCGCCGTTCTACATTCTTACCGCCACCATCCTGGTCTGGAGCCTGCCGGCGTTCAAGGCGTTGTTCGCCGCCGATGGCGCGCTCGGGTCCACGGTGCTGCACCTGCCGGTCAGCCTGCTCCACCAGCGCGTGCAGGAATTGCCGCCGCTGGTGGCCGCCGCGCACACGCTGTCGGCGGTCTGGACCGTGGGCTGGCTCAACGCCTCGGGCACCGCGATCCTGATCGCCGCGCTGCTTACGGTGGTGCTGTCGCCGAAGCTGGGCCTGCGCGCGGCCGGCGAGGAGCTGGCCCAGTCCGGCCGGGAGATGTGGAAGCCGCTGGCCACCGTGGCGCTGGTGATGGCCGTGGCCTACATCACCAATTACTCGGGGGCCTCGTCCGCGATCGGGCTGGCGCTGGCCCAGGCCGGCGGGGTGTTCCCGGCGCTGGCGCCGGTGATCGGCTGGACCGGCGTGTTCATCACCGGCTCGGTGGTCAACAGCAACACCCTGTTCGCCCACCTGCAGGCGGTCACTGCTGCGCAGATCGGGGTCAGCCCGGCGCTGCTGGTGGCCGCCAACACCGCCGGCGGGGTAATGGCCAAGCTGGTGTCGCCACAGTCGATCGCCATCGCGGCCGCGGCGGTGAAGCTGGTGGGCCAGGAATCGGCGATCATGCGCACCACCCTGGCGGTGAGCCTGGCGCTGCTCGGCTATGTCTGCCTGTGCACGCTGCTGCTGTCGTGGCTGCTCGGGTGACGGGCAGGGCATTCATGTCTATACATGAACGTGTTGGCGTGCTGAATCGGGCGTATTGCCCGCACTGCGACAACGTGTCGCAGCCAAAACGGGGCTTTCCTGCGCTGGATCATTGTCAATGCCTTTCTTAAATGATGCATGACGGCCTAAAATTAGAGGGCTGACATGATCGTCCCCTGTGCCTGTCCCCCTGGACCGGCACAACCGGCCTTTGGCCGGGACGGGGCGCGCTTGAGCTGGCATTCCCTACGCAATTGGATCGACCGATGATTCCGTTGAAACCCCTTGGACGCTATTTGCGTCCGGGCCTGCTGTTCGCGTTGTCCGTGTTCCTGACGGGCTGCAACTCGGCCATCCTCAACCCCAAGGGCCAGATCGGCCACGATGAGAAGACGCTGCTGATCACGGCTACCGTGCTGATGCTGCTGGTCGTCGTGCCGGTCATCATCATGACCCTGACCTTCGCCTGGAAGTACCGCGCGACCAACACCAAGGCCCGTTATGAGCCGAAGTGGTCGCACTCCACCGCGATCGAAGTGGTGGTGTGGTCGATCCCGTGCATGATCGTGCTGGTGCTGGCCGTGCTGACCTGGCGTTCCTCGCACGCGCTGGACCCGTACCGTCCGCTGGAGTCGGACAAGAAGCCGGTGGTGATCGAAGCCATCTCGCTCGACTGGAAGTGGCTGTTCATCTATCCGGAAGAGAAGATCGCCACGGTCAACGAGATCACGTTCCCGGTCGATACCCCGCTGAACTTCAAGATCACGTCCGATTCGGTGATGAATGCCTTCTTCATCCCGCACCTGGGCAGCATGATCTACTCGATGACGGCCATGGAGACCAAACTCCACCTGATCGCCAACGAGACCGGTGAGTTCCCGGGCATGTCCTCGCACTACAGCGGCGCGGGCTTCAGCAAGATGCATTTCAGCGCCCATTCGGTGACGGATGCGCAGTACCAGCAGTGGCTGGCCAAGGTCCGCGCCGACACGGCGACCCTGGACAAGACCGCGTTCAATGCGCTGGTGGCCGAAAAGAACCACGACTGGCACCCGGTGACGTACTTCGGTACCGCCGAAGCCGGCCTGTTCGACTGGGTCATCGCCAAGCACATGGGCGACAACCAGCACTACGGCATGAAGCACGACCACAACGCGATGGGCCATGACGGCGCCGCAGGCGAAAGCCACGCCGGCCACGACATGCCTGCCGCTGCAGGTCCTGCCCCGGCGGACGTGCACGCCGACGACACGCACGCGGCGCATGCCGCGGGTGCTGACGCCGAGCACGCCGAACACACTGCAGACGAGCATGCCGCCGCCGGTCACACCGGCCACGCAGGCTCGGGAGAATAAGCATGAATCTGTTGGGTAAACTGACATTTGCCGACATCCCGCACGATCCGATCATCATCACCACGTTGATCGGTGCTGGTATCGGTGGCCTGCTGGTGCTGGCCCTGATCACCAAGTTCAAGCTGTGGGGCTATCTCTGGAAAGAGTGGTTCACCTCGGTGGACCACAAGAAGATCGGCGTGATGTACCTGGTCATCGCCTTCGTCATGCTGCTGCGCGGCTTCGCCGACGCGATCATGATGCGTGTCCAGCAGGCCATGGCCGCCGGCGGTAACGAAGGCATCCTGCCCCCGCATCACTACGACCAGATCTTCACCGCCCACGGCGTGATCATGATCTTCTTCGTGGCGATGCCGCTGATCACCGGCCTGATGAACGTCGTGGTGCCGCTGCAGATCGGCGCGCGCGACGTGGCCTTCCCGTTCGTCAACTCGCTCAGCTTCTGGCTGTTCGTGGCGGGCGCGGGCCTGGTGATGATCTCGCTGGGCGTCGGTGAGTTCGCGCAGACCGGTTGGCTGGCCTTCCCGCCGTTGTCGGGCAAGGAATACAGTCCAGGGGTAGGTGTCGACTACTACATCTGGGGCCTGCAGGTAGCAGGCCTGGGTACCACGCTGAGCGGCATCAACTTCTTCATCACCATTTTGAAGATGCGTACCCCGGGCATGAAGCTGATGCACATGCCGGTGTTCACCTGGACCGCGCTGGTCACCAACGTACTGATCATCGCCGCCTTCCCGGTGCTGACCGTCACCCTGGTGCTGTTGACCCTGGACCGTTACCTGGGCACGCACTTCTTCACCAACGACGGTGGCGGCAACGCCATGCTGTACATCAATCTGATCTGGATCTGGGGTCACCCGGAAGTCTATATCCTGGTGCTGCCGGCCTTCGGCGTGTTCTCCGAGGTCATCGCCACGTTCTCGCGCAAGGCGCTGTTCGGCTACAAGGGCATGGTCTACGCCACCGCCTGCATCGGCGTCCTGTCGTTCATCGTGTGGCTGCACCACTTCTTCACCATGGGCTCGGGTGCCAACGTCAATGCCTTCTTCGGCATAACGACGATGATCATCTCCATTCCCACCGGCGTGAAGATCTTCAACTGGCTGTTCACCATGTTCCGCGGTCGCGTGCAGTTCACCACGCCCGTGCTGTGGACCATCGGCTTCATGGTCACCTTCACCATCGGCGGCATGACCGGCGTGATGCTGGCGATTCCGGCCATCGATTTCGTGCTGCACAACAGCCTGTTCCTGATCGCCCACTTCCACAACGTCATCATCGGCGGCGTGGTGTTCGGCATGTTTGCCGGCATCACCTACTGGTGGCCGAAGATGTTCGGCTTCCGCCTCAATGAAACCTGGGGCAAGCGCGCGTTCTGGTGCTGGTTCATCGGCTTCTACGTGGCCTTCATGCCGCTGTACATCCTGGGCTTCATGGGCATGACCCGCCGCATGCAGAGCTACCCGAACCCGGAATACCAGCCGCTGCTGGTGATTGCGATGTTCGGTGCGTTCATCATCGGCGCCGGCATCCTGTGCCAGGTGATCCAGATCGCCGTGTCGATCCGCGATCGCAAGAAGACCGCCGACCTGACCGGCGACCCGTGGGATGCACGTACGCTGGAGTGGGAAACCTCTTCGCCGCCGTCGTTCTACAACTTCGGCTCGCTGCCGCGCGTCACCGAACTGGACGAGTTCTGGGAGCGCAAGCAGCGTGGTGAAGCGTGGGAGCGCCCGGCCAAGTACACCGACATCCACATGCCGCGCAACACCGGCACGGGCGTGGTGATCGGTGCCTTCAGCCTGGTCCTGGGCTTTGCGATGATCTGGCACATCTGGTGGCTGGCCATCGTCGGCATCGTCGGCATGATCGGAACCTTCATCTGGCGCACCTTCGACAAGGACACCGATTACTACGTGCCCGCCGCCGAAGTGGAGCGCATCGAAAATGAGCACCGTCGCCACCTGGTGGCGCAGGGCCTGGTGAAAGCGGAGCTGAAGGCATGAGCAGCACTACCTCCAACGCCATGAACCATGGGCACGCCGCGCACGCGGCGGCCCACGGCCATGATGACCACGAGCACCACGACACCGGCGGCAATACCGTCTTCGGTTTCTGGGTGTACCTGATGAGCGACTGCCTCATCTTCGCCAGCCTGTTTGCCACCTACATCGTGTTGTCCGGTGGCACCAACGGTGGCCCGGGCCCGAAGGATCTGTTCGACCTGACCTTCGTTGCCTGGGAAACCACGCTGCTGCTGGTCTCTTCGCTGACCTTCGGCTTGGGCATGATTGCCCTGCACAAGCACAAGGTGGGCCAGATGTACCTCTGGCTGGGCCTGACCTGGCTGTTGGGCTTCGGCTTCATGGTCATGGAAGTGTGGGAGTTCAACCACCTCATCCATGAGGGCTTCGGTCCGGACCACAGTGCGTTCCTGTCGGCGTTCTTCGCGCTGGTGGGCACCCACGGCCTGCACGTCAGTGCCGGTCTGCTGTGGCTGCTGATCATGTTCATCCAGATCAAGCAGAACGGCCTGACCCCGACCAACAAGACCCGTATGGCGTGCCTGAGCCTGTTCTGGCACTTCCTGGACCTGATCTGGATCGGCGTGTTCTCCGTCGTCTACCTGAAGGGAGCGCTGTAATGTCCGCACACGACAACCACGCACACGACCATGGTGCCGGCGGCGAAAGCCACGGCAGCGTCAAGTCGTACCTGGTCGGCTTCGCGCTGGCCGCGATCCTGACGATCATCCCGTTCTGGCTGGTGATGCACGGCAACCTGCCGACCTTCACCACCGGCGTGATCATCGTGATCGCCGCGGTGCTGCAGATCCTGGTGCACCTGGTGTTCTTCCTGCACTTGAACCGCTCGTCGGAGCAGCGCTGGAACGTCAGCGCGGCGGCCTTCACCGTGGTGGTGATCGGCATCATCGTCGCCGGCTCGCTGTGGGTCATGCACAACATGAACGTGCACATGATGCACTGACGTCCTCGCGACGTTGCTGCACGGAGAAAGGCCGCCTTCGGGCGGCCTTTCTGCGTCTGGCACCCGCCGAGGCAGGGCCGGTTCCCAAACGACTGCCGATATCCCGTCCACACCCGGCGAACGCATGACAATCATCGCGGCCGCGCACCGCAACGGCAGAGCCGGCGTCGTTCAATGGCACGGCAGAGCCCGCGCCGTTCAACAGTCATGTCGCCACCGCGCGTTGCACCGTTACCGGCAGTCGACCAAGGTTCGACCCTACCGGCAATCTGGCACCCGCCGAGGTAGGGTCGGTTCCCAAGCGACTGCCGATATCCCGTCCACACCCGGCGAACGCATGACAATCATCGCGGCCGCGCACCGCAACGGCAGAGCCGGCGTCGTTCAATGGCACGGCAGAGCCCGCGCCGTTCAACAGTCATGTCGCCACCGCGCGTTGCACCGTTAACGGCAGTCGACCAAGGTTCGACCCTACCGGCAATCTGGCACCCGCCGAGGTAGGGTCGGTTCCCAAACGACTGCCGATATCCGGTCCACACCCGACGAACGCATGGCAATCATCGAGGCCGCGCACGGCAACGGCAGAGCCGGCATCGTTCAATGGCACGGCAGAGCCCGCGCCGTTCAACAGTCATGTCGCCACCGCGCGTTGCACCGTTACCGGCAGTCGACCAAGGTTCGACCCTACCGGCAATCTGGCACCCGCCGAGGTAGGGTCGGTTCCCAAACGACCGCCGATATCCCGTCCACACCCGACGAACGCATGGCAATCATCGCGGCCACGCACGGTCACCGCAGAGCCGGCATCGTTCAATCGCAGGGCAGGACCTGCGCCGTTCAACGGTCATGTCGCCACCGCACGTTGCACCGTTACCGGCAGTCGATCAAAGGTTCGACCCTACCGGCGGACGCGGTGCGTGCGGTCTCCTACGCCGCCTGTGCCAGGCGCAGGAACGCGTCGGCGGCCACCGGCCGGCCCAGGTGGTATCCCTGCAGCAGGTCGCAACCGAGGTCGCTCAGGTACTGGCGCTGGCCATCGGTCTCCACGCCTTCGGCGACGATCTGCAGCTGCAGCGAGCGCCCCAGCGCGATGATCGAGGACACGATCGCGGCGTCTTCGGCGTTGTCTTCCAAGTCGCGCACGAACGCACGGTCGATCTTCAGTTCCGTGGCTGGCATGCGCTTGAGGTAGAGCAGGCTGGAATAGCCCGTGCCGAAATCGTCGATGGAGATGTTCACGCCCATGTCGGTCAGGCCGTGCAGGATCTGCAGGCTGGCTTCCACGTCCTTCATGGCGGTGGTTTCGGTGACTTCCAGGGTCAGGTGGCGCGGATCCAGGGCGTGCTTTTCCAGCGTGCGCCGCACCGTTTCCAGCAGGGAACTCGAGGCGAACTGCAGCGGCGACAGGTTCACGGCCATCGACCAGTCCGGGTGGCCGGCGTCGTGCCACTGCCGCAGCTGCGCGCAGGCCCGGTCCAGCACCCAGTCGCCCAGCGGCAGGATCAAGCCGCTGCGTTCGGCCACCGGAATGAAGCTGTCCGGACTGAGCAGGCCCAGCTCCGGGTGCTGCCAGCGCACCAGGGCTTCGGCGCCGATCAGGGCCTGGCCATTGGCCGGGAACTTGGGCTGGTAGTGCAGCACCAGTTCGTCGCGCTGGATGGCGCGGCGCAGTTCCTGCAGCAGCTTGAGCTGGCGGTTGGCGCTGACATGCATCGATTCGGTGAAGAACGTATAGCCGTTCCGGCCCGAATCCTTGGTGTGGTACATCGCCGCGTCGGCATGCGCCATCAGCGCCCGCTCGTCGGTGGCATCGGCCGGGTACAGCGCGATGCCCAGGCTGGCGGTGACCTGCAACTCCAGCGCATCGATAAGGAACGGCTCGGCCACGCAGGCGATGATGCGTTCGGCAACCACGGCGGCATCTTCGGGATCGTCCACCTGGAACACGATCACGAACTCATCCCCGCCCAGCCGCGCGAAGGTGTCGTGGCTGCGCAGCAATGCACTCACGCGCTCGCTCATCTGGATCAGCAGCTTGTCGCCAAGCTGGTGGCCGTAGGCATCGTTGATGGCCTTGAAGCCGTCCAGGTCGCAGAACATCACCGCAAAGCTGAACTGCCGCCGCTGCGCCTTCTCGATGGCCTGTTCGATCCGGTCCTGCAGCAGCATGCGGTTGGGCAGCTGGGTCAGGGGGTCGTGCAGGGCAGCCTGCAGCAGCTTCTCGTTGGCGTGGGCCAGTGAATCGGCCAGCAGGCCGGTGCGGGTGCGCATCTGGCGGTCGAACACCGAGGCCAGCAGGGCAATGCCGAGCGTGGCCAGGGTGGTCACGATGACCAGCACCGCCAGCCACTTGCTGTCCAGCCCGTCGCCGATCACCGCGCCGCAGATGCTGCCGGCGGGGAAGTTCGCCGCCGCCATGCCGGTGTAGTGCATGCCCACAATGGCCAGCCCCATCACCACCGAGGCCATGCCACGCAGCAGCAGTGCACGGCGCTGTTCCAGCCGCAGCCGGAAGGCGATCCAGAGGGCTGCACCGGCCGCAACCACGGCAATCAGCAGCGACAGCGTGAACCAGAACGGGTCGTACTCGATGCCCGGCTGCATCTGCAGTGCGGCCATGCCCAGGTAATGCATGGCCGCGATGCCCAGGCCCATCAGTACCGCCCCGGCGCACAGCCGCGTCCACGGCAGTGCCGGGCGCGAGACCAGCCACAGCGCGTAGGCCGACGCGCCCACCGATACCGCCAGCGAGAACAGGGTGATGCCCAGGTCGTAGCCCACCGGGATCGGCAGGTGGAAGGCCAGCATGCCGATGAAGTGCATCGACCAGATGCCCAGCCCCATCGCACCGGCGCCGCCGGCCAGCCACCAGCGGGCGACCCGCCCCTGGGTGCTGGCCAGCCGACCGGCCATGTCCAGCGCGGTGTACGAGGCGAGGATGGCGACCAGCAGCGAGAACACGACAAGACTCTGGCTGTAGGTGCCGGTCATGGAAAAGCCTGGAAAAGAACGGAAGGGGCAGTCGCCCGCTGTGGTATCGGCATCGCCGGGAGGATCTTTAGCGATGGGGGTGAGGCGGCGTCTCGGTTGCTGCGACGCGGCTCGGCTATCCTGCCCGACAACCGATGAAGTGGAAGTGGACATGGCCAAGCGACTCACCGCGTACGTCTGCAGTGAATGTGGCGCCGAATACAGCAAGTGGCAGGGCCAGTGCAGCGAGTGCGGGGTCTGGAACGTGCTGACCGAGATCACTCTGGAAAGCGCGACCCCCGCCGGCAAGGCCTCGCCGGCGTCGCGCCGCTCGGGCTGGGCGGGCAAGGTCGACGCGCCCAAGATCATGGCGCTCAAGGACGTGCAGCAGACCGAACACCTGCGGGTGAGTACCTGCATCGGCGAGTTCGATCGCGTGCTCGGTGGTGGCCTGGTGGAGGGCGCGGTGATCCTGGTCGGCGGTGACCCGGGCATCGGCAAGTCCACGCTGCTGCTGCAGGCGGTGGCGAAGATGGCCGCCACCCTGCCGGTGCTGTACATCACCGGCGAGGAATCGCTGTCGCAGGTCGCCGGCCGTGCGGTGCGGCTGGATCTGCCGCTGGACAACGTCAACGCACTGGCCGAAACCCAGGTGGAAGCGATCCTGCAGCACGCCAGCGTGGCCCGGCCGAAGCTGATCGTGGCCGACTCCATCCAGACCCTGTGGACCGAATCGCTGACCGCCGCGCCCGGCTCGGTCAGCCAGGTCCGCGAGAGCGCCGCGCGGCTGGTGCGCTTCGCCAAGGAAACCGGCACCGCCGTGTTCCTGGTCGGCCACGTCACCAAGGAAGGTGGTATCGCCGGGCCGCGCGTGCTCGAGCACATGGTCGATGCGGTGCTGTACTTCGAAGGCGAGAGCGGCAGCCGCTTCCGCCTGCTGCGCGCGTTCAAGAACCGCTTCGGGGCGGTCAACGAACTGGGCGTGTTCGCGATGGGCGAGAAGGGCCTGAAGGAAGTCTCCAACCCGTCGGCGATCTTCCTGTCCGGCGGCAGCACCCAGCAGCCGGGCAGCTGCGTGATGGTCACCCGCGAGGGCACCCGGCCACTGCTGGTGGAGGTGCAGGCGCTGGTGGACACCTCGCCGTTGTCCAACCCGCGCCGCGTCGCGGTGGGGCTGGAGCAGAACCGGCTGGCGATGCTGCTGGCGGTGCTGCACCGTCACGGCGGCGTGCTCACCGGCGACCAGGACGTGTTCGTGAACGTGGTGGGGGGCATCCGGGTGCAGGAAACCGCGGTAGATCTGCCGGTGCTGTTGGCGGTGCTGTCCTCGCTGCAGGACCGGCCGCTGGCCGAGAAGACCATTGCCTTTGGCGAGGTTGGCCTGTCGGGCGAAATCCGCCCGGTGCCCAACGGCGAAGATCGCCTGCGCGAAGCGGCCACCCATGGGTTCAAGCGCGCGATCGTGCCCAAGGCCAACGCGCCCAAGACCGGCAGCGTGAAGGGCATGGAGGTGATCGCGGTGGAGCGGCTGTCCGAGGCGATCGAGGCGATCTGAACGCGGTGTTTCCGAGGCACCCGCCGCGCAGGTAATGCGCGGCCAGGCTGTGCTAGTTTTCCTCCCCTGAAATCCTCGTTCCAGCGCGTATCCCGGCCGGGGTGCGCCCGCCAGAGAAAACGATTCCATGCAAGAGACTCCCCTGGATGTACAGGGCGCCAGCGAGATCCGTCGCGCGGGTGTCGACCTCAACGGATTGATGACTGTCCTTGGCAAGCATCTGTATTCCACCCCGGTGGTGGCACTGCGCGAACTGGTGCAGAACGCGCACGATTCGCTGGTGCGACGGCGCCTGGAACAGGCCGACTGGCAGGAGCCGGGCCGGATCGAGGTGCACGGCGATGCGGTCAACGGCATCGTGCGCATCATCGATACCGGCGCCGGGCTGACCCAGCAGGAAATCCACGATTACCTGGCCACGGTTGGCGTGGGCTATACCCGTGGCCTGCGCCAGGCCGGCGAGGACGACGAAGGCCTGATCGGCATGTTCGGGCTGGGCTTCCTGTCCGCGTTCGTGCTGGCGCGCCGGGTGACCGTGCGCACCACCTCCTACCAGCAGCCGATGCTGGGCCACTGCTATGTCTCCAGCAACGCCGAGCAGTACACGGTGTCCCCGATGCCGGCGCGCGCGGTCGGCACCGAAGTGGTGCTGGAACTGCATGGCAGTTACGTGCACCTGGCGCAGGAGCAGAACCTGCGCGATATCCTCGGCCGCTATTGCGCGCTGCTGGGCGAGCCGATCCACATCGGCCAGGATGCGCGCGCGATCAACCCCGAGCCGCCGCCGTGGCGTCCGCAGGCCGGCGTGGTCATGCACCCGCTGCAGGCGCAGCGCCGCGGCCTGGAGTTCGCCGCGCACTTCGAGCGCAGCTTCGAGCCGATCGCCTGCATGCCGCTGCGCGCCGATGGCGGCAGCGATGCGGTGGGCCTACTCTGGGTACAGGACGGCGCCACCTACGGCACCAGCGACAACCGCAATCTCTCGGTGTTCGTGCGCGGCATGCTGCTCGATGACGACGCACGCGAGCTGCTGCCGCCCTGGGCCGGTTTCATCGGTGGTGTCATTGAATCCAGCCGGTTGACGCCTACCGCCAGCCGCGAGGACCTGCAGCGCGATGAAACCTACAGCGCAGTCCAGCATGCATTGGGCGAGGCGCTCATCGATGGGCTGGTGGAGATCGCACGGCAGCAGCCGGAGGCCTGGCGACGCATCCTGGCGCGGCACAATGAAGCGCTGCTGGGTGCCTCGCTGTGCGATGACCGCCTGTTCCAGTTGCTGCTCGAACACGTGCGCGTGCCAAGCTCGCAGGGCGACATCAAGGCAAGCGAACTGCCGTCGCGCGGTGCGGTCCACGTGATCCTGGACAACGGCGGCGGTTTCGAGGAAATGCTGTTCCGCGCGATGGGCGTGCCGGTGGCGCATGGCAACCGTTACGCGGTGGTGCCGTTCCTGCGCCGCTGGACCCAGGCCAAGGGCATGCGCCTGGTGGAGCTGGGCACCGAACAAGGCAACCGCGCGCTGTTCCGCACCGATACGCTGCCCGAGGCGGACATGGAGTGGCTGCAGACCCACCTGGGCGACGGTGAGCAATTGTTGCCGGCGCATTTCAGCCCGGCCGAACTGCCGGTGGTGGTGGTGCCCGACCGCGAGGCCGAGCTGAAACGCCGCCTGGAAGACGACGAAAACGACAAGCGTGTATCAATGGCCGCGCTGCGGCTGGCGCGCCAGTTCACCGCCCGGATCGTCGCGCGCGCACCCTCGCGCCTGTACCTCAACCTGGACAACCCCGCCGTGCAGGCGTTGCTGGCGGCGATGCGCGCCGGCAACCCGCAGGCCGCGTCCGCCGCGCGCCTGCTGCGCTCGCTGAAGGTGATCGTCAGCGCGCAGGGTCGCGCCCAGGACGGCGGCGCGGCCAGTAGCGACCTCAACCGCGCGTTCGGCGACATCGCCGATGCCTTGCAGCAGATGCTGCAGGCGCGCTGATACTCCCTTTCTTCATCATTACGCACTGCAGGACGACACGACCGCATGGATATCTGGAACTGGGTGGAAAAACTGCAGGATGATCTTGGCGAAGCCGGGCAGGCGCAGAGCGCACAACTGCTGACGCGCTTGACCGACGAAGTCTGCGAACTGCGCCTGGACCGTGTGGACGCCTTGCTGCCCGAAGCGCGTGCGTTGGGCAAAACGCTGGGCAATCCGTGGCTGGACGTGTTCGTCGGCCATTGGGACATGCGCAACCGCGTCGGCAACCGCCTGGAAGGCGAGTCGGCGCTGGGTGACGCCGTGGCGCTGTTCGAGCGCGCGCACCGTGCCGACACGGTGGAGTGCCCGCAGTCGATCTGCGTAACCCAGGACCTGGCCGCCTGTTACGGCAACATCGACGGCCCCGGCTGGGTGCCCGAGCGCATCGAGGTCTGCGAGGAAACGCTGGCGCGGATCGATCCGAGCTGGGCATGCTTCCAGTGCCTCAGCTGCGAGAAGGCCGATGCATTGCTGGACGACGGCAACAGCCAGGGCGCCCTGGATTACCTGGACGTGCAGGCCGGCACCGTGCTGGCGCATGGCGGCAAGGTGTACGACAGCTTCCCGGAAATGCGCATCAAGATCCTGCTCGCCAGCGGCCGCGCGGCCGAGGCGCTGGCATTGATCGACGCGCGCCAGGCCGAGGTGGATGCCGAGGGTGACTACGAGCCGGCAAACTGCACCATCCCGCGCAAACTGTCGCGCGCATGGGCGCTGGCGCAGCTGGGTCGCGATGAAGAAGCGCTGGAATCGCTGGTGCCATGGAACCAGTTGTCGCCGAACTACCGCCGCATGTGGGCGCATACGGTGGCGCTGCTGGTGCGCAACGCACCCGAGCGCAACAGCTGGGACCTGGGCCGCCGGCTCAGCGCGACCCTGGCGCATTACGCAGCAGTCGGCGCGCATCGCTTCGTGATCGAGATTGCCGGACTGTGCGTGGACATGGCGCTGCAGCGTGGCGCGGTGTGGACCGCACGGCGCCACCTGGCGCTGGCCCGGGAGCACCTGGGCAGCCTGCGCCAGGACCGCGGTGCAAGCGAGGCCGTGGCCGCGATGGCTGCGCGCCTCGATGCCGCCCCCGGCGCGGCGGCGTTGCCGGTGCCCGCCGAGGGCCTGCTGGACTGGCTGGTCGAACAGGGCGAGCAGGGCGACGGGCGCGACCCGGAACGCGAGGCGCAGTGGTTGCTGCAGGGCGTGGAGCAGCGTCCCGACGACGCGGCGATGCTGGATGTCGCCGCCTCGGCGCTGAATGCCTGCGGCGCCGAGAATGACGCGATTGCGATGCTGTGGGCGTTCGTCGAGCGCCACGCGCATGAGGATGCTCCCCCGGCGTACTCCTTGATGGGCCTGCTGGTGCAGCGTGGCGACCAGGCTGGGGTGGATCGCCTGGCGCAGCATTACCAGGCGCGGGTGCCGGTGTTCGCACTGTGGTGCCAGGCGCAGATGGCGCACAAGCTCTCCGACTGGCCCGCGCTGGAGCAGGCGAGCAGCGCGCTGCTGGCACTTTCGCCGCAGTCGCATGGCGCCCGCAACCTGCTGGCGATGGCCCTGATGGCCATGCAGCGCTTCCAGGACGCGGCCGCGCAGTACCGTCACCTCACCGAGGTGCTGGAAGAGCCGCGCAGCGCGCACTGGGACCACATGACCGCCGCCAGTGCCGCCCGCGACTGGGCCGCCGTGCGTGGCTCGGCAGCGGCCATCGGCATGGAACTGGAAAGCACCGATGGCCCGGTCGAGGAATCCTTCGGCTGGGTGATCATCCGCTGCGCGGACGGCGGCGAGCCGATCGAATACTATGCGCGCCGCACCGGCCCGGTCACCGCGCGCATTGTCGAGAACGCGCCGGCCAACCGCCGCCAGCGCGTGGATGACTGGGTGGTGTTCGACGCCGAACTGGTCCATCCGGCACCGGAGGACGAGCAGGAGCGCGAGCGCTTCATGCCCACCTACGCCGAAGTCCACCTGCTTCAGCGCGGTGGCTATGCAGGCAGCTGGCTGGTCGATGGCGTGCACCCCGGTGAAGACGCGTGGACCGCATTCTCCGAGGCCGTGGAGGCCCGGGGCTGGAAGCTGTGGACGCACAGCCCGGACGATTACCAGCTCACCGATGCCCAGGGCGACGATGCGCCGCTGCCGGGCGTGCTGTTCACCCTGGCGCAGCCGCTGGAACAGCCGCCGCTGGACCTGCACCGGTTCCTGCTCGAGGCCACCGCGCACTGGCCGCACCGGCTGTGCTGGCTGCGCCTGGCCGAGGCCTGTGGCCAGGACGAGCAGCGTCATGTGGACGTGATCGAGCGCTACGGTCTATAAGAGCCAGGCCGGGTGCGCCACTGGGGCGCCTGGCCCATTCACAGGGAAGGGAACGGGATATGCGGACACGTGGTTGGAAAATGTGCGGTGGCATGGTGCTGATGGCGCTGTGCGTGCCGGTGGTACAGGCCGCGCCGGCCTGTAGCGATCCGGTGGCAGTGGGGCAGGCCTTCCTGAAGGCCAGTGCGGACGATTTCCTCGCCACCTCGCCGAGCGTGCTTACCCCCGGTTTCGCCCAACTGCTGGCGGCCGAACGCGAATGCCAGCGGGTGGAGGAGGGTATCTGCCGGTTCGACAGCGATCCGTGGCTGGATGGGCAGGACGGTGAGATCGATGCGCCGCCGGTGTTCACGGCCACGCCGTCGACGCAGGCCACGCGCGTCACCGTGGAAGCGCGCTACCGGGTGTGGAAGGCCGCGCGGTTGACCCGCCTGACGCTGGTGCGCGCCGACGATGGCTGCTGGCGGGTGGATGACATGATCACCAACAGCGGGCAATCGCAGCGCGCCTTGTTGTCGGCGCCGATGTAACCCATTGCCCGGGTCCCGCCCGGCAATGGGAACCCCCGTAGTGCCGGGCTCTGCCCGGCAACCCTGGATCAGCAGCCGAGCGTAGTGCCGGGCTCTGCCCGGCAACCCTGGATCAGCAGCCGGGCAGAGCCCGGCTCTACGAGGCAACCCGTGGATCACGCAGCCGGGCAGAGCCCGGCTCTACCTGGAATGGCCGAACACCAGTTCGATCACGAACTGGCTGCCGAAGAACGCCAGCAGCAGCAGCGCCATCGCGGTGAGGGTCCAGTGCACGGCCTTGGCGCCCCGCCAGCCGTACCGGCGGCGGCCGATCAGCAGCGTGCCGAACACGATCCACGACAGCACGCTGAGCACGGTCTTGTGCACCAGCTTCTGGGCCAGCAGGTCATCGACGAACAGCACGCCGGTGACCAGGGTCAGGGTGAGCAGCGCGAAGCCGACCGTGATCACCCGGAACAGCAGGGCCTCCAGGTCGGCCAGCGGCGGCAGGGCCCGCAGCCAGGGACGGAAGTCGCGGCGGCGCAGCGCACGTTCCTGCAGCCACAGCATGATCGCCAGCAGCGCGGCCACGCTCAGGGTGGCGTAGGCCAGCAGCGCCATCCATGCGTGCGTGGCCAACTGCCAGCCCAGCGGCTTGCTCGGCTCGTGCCCATACCCGTGGTAGATGCACAGCACCGCTGCGGCCATCGGGAAGACCAGTACGCCGAGCGCTGCCATGCGCCCGCGCGCGGCCACCAGCGAGGTCAGCCAGGCCATGCCCAGGCCCACCAGCGACAGCGCGGCGAAGAAGTGCATGTCCGGGCCGCCGGTGGTGCGCATCGCCACCAGCACGTGGTAGCCGCCGTGCAGCAGCATGGCCGGCAGCGCCGGCCACAGCCAGGCAGGTGAGCGGATCGCGTCATCGCGGCTGACGGCGCGCACCAGCAGGGCGGTGGCGGTCAGGTACAGCAGGGTCGCGATGAGAACGATTGTCATCGTGGCAGTTTCGCATACCCCCGGGGTGCTGGCGATGCCTGCGGCCACGGGGCGCAGGTGCGGTCCGGGGTGCTTGGTGGACCCGCTATACTGTGCGTCTCTCTGTCTTTCGTTCTGAACAGGTTGCCTCCATGTTCGAGTCCCTGACCCAGCGCCTCTCCGGCACCATCGAGCGGCTGCGTGGCCGCGGTCGCCTCACCGAGGAAAACATCCGCGAGGCCACCCGTGAAGTGCGCATCGCGCTGCTCGAAGCCGACGTCGCCCTGCCGGTCGTGCAGGCGCTGGTCGAGCGCATCAAGGTGCGCGCCGTCGGCCAGGAAGTGCTCAAGTCGCTGACCCCCGGCCAGGCGCTGATCAAGGTCGTGCGCGACGAGCTGACCACGGTCATGGGCTCGGCAGCGTCGGACCTCAACCTCAACGTGCCGGCCCCGGCGATCATCCTGATGGCCGGCCTGCAGGGTGCGGGCAAGACCACCACGGTGGCCAAGCTTGCCAAGCACCTGAAGGAAAAGCGCAAGAAGAAGGTGATGGTGGTGTCGGCCGACGTCTACCGTCCGGCCGCGATCGAGCAGCTCAAGACCCTGGCCGACCAGGTGGGCGTGCTGTTCTTTGCCTCCAGTGCCGACCAGAAGCCCGAAGCGATCGTGCGCGCGGCCATCGATGACGCACGCAAGTCGTTCGCCGATGTGCTGATCGTCGATACCGCCGGCCGCCTGGCCATCGACGACGCCATGATGGCCGAGATCAAGGCGCTGCACGCGGCGGTCAACCCGGCTGAAACCCTGTTCGTGGTCGACGCCATGACCGGCCAGGACGCGGCCAACACCGCCAAGGCCTTCGGCGAAGCGCTGCCGCTGACCGGCGTGGTGCTGACCAAGACCGACGGTGACGCCCGCGGCGGTGCCGCGCTGAGCGTGCGCTACATCACCGGCAAGCCGATCAAGTTCGTCGGCGTCAGCGAAAAGCCCGACGGCCTGGACGTGTTCCACCCCGACCGTATCGCCAGCCGCATCCTGGACATGGGCGACGTGCTGTCGCTGGTGGAGCAGGTCGAGCAGCAGGTCGACAAGGACAAGGCCCAGAAGCTGGCCGAGAAGGTCGCCAAGGGCAAGAAGTTCGACCTGAACGACATGCGCGACCAGCTCGAGCAGATGCAGAACATGGGCGGCATTGGTGGCCTGATGGACAAGCTGCCGGGCCTGGGCAACATTCCCGAGCACCTCAAGCAGCAGGTCAGCCAGGGCAAGGAAGTGCCGCGCATGATCGCCATCATCAACTCGATGACCAAGAAGGAACGCCGCAACCCGGGCCTGCTCAACGGCTCGCGCCGTGCCCGCATCGCGCGCGGTTCCGGCCTGACCCCGGCCGACGTCAACAAGCTCATGAAGCAGTTCCAGCAGATGGAAAAGATGATGAGCAAGATGGCCGGTGGCGGCATGAAGGGCATGATGCGCAGCATGAAGGGCATGATGGGGGCCATGGGCGGCCGCGGCGGCCTGCCATTCCGCTGAGCACCCTGTGCGCGGAAGGCCTGCGGGCCCCGCGCGCCTCTGCTTCAACGTAATGTCCGCATGCGTCATCGGCCTGCGCTGTTGCCTCTTGCCAGCGTCTTGGCCGGGTGATTGACTAGCCCGCTGTTGAACCTCTCAAAGGAATGCCCGTGAACAAGTCGATCGTGGTGGTGGCGCTGGTCCTGGCGCTGGCCGCCTGCAAGGACGACACGTCGATGTCGCAGAAGGCAGGCAGTGCCATCAGCGGCACCGCCGCCGATTTCGTCGCCGGCCTGGGCGAGGGCGTGGACAAGCGCATGAGCGTGACGCTGCAGACCGACCCCGGTCTGGCCGCGCGCGGCCTGACCGTGACCCAGGGCAAGAGCCGTGGCATGGGCTCCAAGGACGCGGCGGTGTACGTGGTGGCCGACAAGCCGTTCAAGGGCAAGCTGGTGGCACGCGCGCTGGATGCCGACGGCACCGAGATCGGTCGGGCTGTGGTCGAAGAGGAATTCTCCGCCGACGACGCGCGCTATGTGACCTTCACCTTCAACGAAGAAATGGACAGCCAGCTGGTCCGCACCTACGCGGTGTCGGCGCGCTGAATCCTGCCGGCGTGCATGCCGGGCAGGGCGGTGCGGCGTATGCTGGCCGGGTCTGACCCTACAGGTGCGCCGCGCGTGAGTCTTTCGCCGATCCTCGAACGCGCCGACAGTTTCTGTCGGCGTTTTGCCTTGCAGGCCCCGATCCTGCTCGCCCCGATGGCCGGCGCCTGCCCGGTGCCGCTGTCGGCCGCGCTGGCCACCGCCGGCAGCATGGGCGCGATGGGTGCGGTGTTGTCCCAGCCGCAGGACATCGTGGCGTGGATGGACGATTTCCGCGCGCAGTCCAGCGGGCCGGCCCAGGTCAATGTGTGGGTGCCCGACGCGCCGCCGCAGCGCGATGCGCAGGCCGAGGCCGCCACGCGCGCATTCCTGGCGCAGTGGGGGCCGGAGGTGCCAGCCAGTGCCGCCGATGCCGGCCCGGCCGATTTCGATGCGCAGTTCGATGCGCTGATCACCGCGCGTCCGGCGGTGGCCTCGACCATCATGGGTGTGTTGAACGCCGGCCAGGTGCAGCGTCTGAAGGACGCCGGCATCGCCTGGTTCGCCTGCGCCACCACCTTGTCCGAAGCATTGGCCGCGCAGGCCGCCGGTGCCGATGCCGTGGTCGCGCAGGGCTTTGAAGCGGGCGGCCATCGCGGTGCCTTCGAGCCGGACGCGGCTGAGCGCCAGCTGGTGGGGCTGTTCGCGCTGCTGCCGCGGCTGGCCGACAACCTGCAGGTGCCGGTAATCGCCGCCGGTGGCATTGCCGATGGGCGCGGCGTTGCGGCGGCGTTGCTGCTCGGTGCCAGTGCGGTGCAGGTGGGCACCGCCTTCCTGCGCACCCCCGAATGCGCGATCGACCCGGCCTGGTCGGAGGCGCTGGCCGCGGCCGAGCCGGAAGACACCTGGCCGACGCGGGCCTTCAGTGGCCGTCTTGGTCGCGGGCTGGCCACCGCCTACGTGCGTGCCGCTGCCGGTCCCGACGCGCCGCCGCCGCGGCCGTATCCAGTGCAGCGTGGGCTCAGTGCGCCGATGCGCGCGCAAGCCAACCGCGAGCACCGCATCGACGCCATGCAGGCCTGGGCCGGGCAATCGGCCTGGATGGCACCGGCGCGCCCGGCCACCGAGGTACTGCAGCAGATGTGGTCCGACGCACGGGCGCTGCTGGAATGACGCTCTACTGCAACGGCCAGCGCGCCAGCGTCGAGGATCTTGCCGGCGCGTTGACCAACTACGGCCACTTCACCTCGCTGCAGGTGCGCGGTGGCGCGGTGCAGGGCCTGGACCTGCACCTGCAGCGCCTGCAGGAGGGCACCGAGGCCTTGTTCGGCACCGCGCTGGATGTGGCGCAGGTACAGGCCTGGATGCAGCACGCGCTGCACGCCGAAGAAATGCGCGATGCCGCGTTGCGGGTGACGGTGTTCTCGCGTGCGTTCGATTTCCGCCAACCGCTGCGCCCGGTCGCGGTGGATGTGCTGGTGACCGTCGCAGCGCCGGTGTCGATGCCGGCCACGGCGCGGCGCGTGCGTTCGGTGGTGTACCAGCGCGAGCTGCCGCACCTCAAGCACGTAGGCACCTTCGCGCTGTTCGAACAGCGTCGGCGGGCGGTGCAGGACGGGTTCGATGATGCGCTGTTTGTCACCGACGACGGCGAGGTCAGCGAGGGCAGCACCTGGAACATCGCCTTCCTGCACGACGACCAGGTCGTGTGGCCGCAGGCGCCGGCCCTGCGCGGTACCCACGAGCGGCTGCTGCAGGCCGGGTTCGCAGCGGCGCAGCAGCAGGTGCGCCCGGTGGCGCTGGCCGAGCTGGACCGGTTCAGTGGTGCCATCGCCTGCAATTCGGCCGGGGTCTGGCCGATAGAAGCGATCGACGGGGTGGTCTTCGCCCGGTCCGAGATGTTCTGCCAGTGGGCCCGGGGCAGCCTGGAGGCCGCCCCCTGGCAGCCTCTGGGGGGCATCAGTAGCGCAGGTTAGCGCGCTATTCAGCTTGGCCGGTCTTCACAGGCTTGGAATGGCGGCAGGCCGCCGCTATAATCGCCGGCTTACCGCGCCATCCTGGCGACTGGGCAATTGAGGAAACAACACCATGGTCAAGATTCGACTGACCCGCGGCGGCGCCAAGAAGCGTCCCTTCTACCACATCATCGTGACCGACTCGCGCAGCGCCCGTGATGGCCGCAACATCGAGCGCGTCGGTTACTACAACCCGGTGGCCCAGGGTGCGGAATCCCGCATCGTGCTGGACCTGCCGCTGGTCGACAAGTGGGTTGCCAACGGCGCCCAGATGACCGACAAGGTTCGCAACCTGTACAAGGAAGCGACCAAGGCCCAGGCCTCGGCGGCCTGATCCTGAAGGGCCGCGCCTGCCGCGGCCCATTCGGTCTATTCAGATGAAAGATACCGAGCGCCGGATCCTGCTGGGCAGGATTGTCGGCGCTTTTGGTGTGCGAGGCGAGATCAAGCTCGAGTCCTGGACCGAGCCGCGTACCGCCATTTTCAACTATCAGCCCTGGATCCTGCGTACGCCCGCCGGCCAGGAGAGCACCCTGACCGGGGCACGCGGACGTCAGTCCGGCAAGCATCTGGTCGCGGTGTTTCCGGGCATCACCGACCGCGATGTGGTCGAGTCGATGTACGGAACCGAAGTCTATGTATCGCGCAGCGCACTGCCGCCGCCGAAGGCCGACGAGTATTACTGGGTCGACCTCGAAGGGTTGCAGGTGCGTACCGTTGACGGCGTCGAACTGGGGCGGGCTTCGCACCTGTTCTCGACCGGCTCCAACGATGTGCTGGTGGTGCAGGGCGACCGTGAGCGGATGATTCCGTTCGTGCAGCCCGAATTCGTTGTCTCGGTGGATTTCGAGACCAACCTGATCGTGGTCGACTGGGACCCGGAGTTCTAATCCGGTGCGCATCGACGTCATCACGTTGTTCCCCGAGTTCATGGCACAGTCGGCCGCGCTGGGCGTGGTCGGCCGTGCCGCCGAGCGCGGCCTGCTCGACCTGCATGGCTGGAATCCGCGTGACTATGCCGAAGGCAACTACCGCCGGGTGGACGATCGTCCGTTCGGCGGCGGCCCTGGCATGGTCATGCTGATCGAGCCGCTGCGCGCCTGCCTGGCCGCGGCCAAGGCGGCCGATCCGGCGCCTGCGCCGGTGATCTACCTCAGCCCGCAGGGCGCGCCGCTGACCCAGGCCAAGGTTCGCGAGCTGGCCGCGTTGCCGCGCATGATCCTGCTGTGCGGGCGGTATGAAGGCATCGATGAGCGGTTCCTCGATGCGGAGGTCAGCGAGGAAATCTCGATCGGCGATTACGTCCTGTCCGGCGGTGAGCTGGGTGCGGCGGTGATCGTCGATGCCGTCACCCGGTTGCAGGAGGGCGCCCTGGGCGATGCCGAATCGGCGGCCCAGGACAGTTTCGAAGGCCCGCAGGGGCTGCTGGACTGCCCGCATTTCAGCCACCCGGCACAGCATGAATGGGGCACTGTCCCGGATGTGCTGCGCTCGGGCAACCATGCCGCCATCGCCCGCTGGCGCCGCCAGCAGTCGCTGCTGCGGACCGCAACCCGGCGGCCGGACCTGCTTGACGAGGCCCAGCTGTCCAAGGCCGACCGGATTCTGCTCGCGCAGGCCCGGCAGGCCCTTGCCGACGACCCTTCCCCCTAGCGCGGGGCGGGAATCTTCGGTTATCATTGGCGATTCCCATCAGGCCTTTGCGTCCGGTGGTGGAAACCCTACAAAAAACGTGCAGCACAGTCCGGTGACTGCATGAGCCCACGTTGTCGAACGACACGACCACCCGAACACTATCGGTGCACCCATGAGCAAGCTGAACAAAACCATCCTTGCGGATTTCGAATCCGCCCAGATCACCCGCGAGCTGCCGAAGTTCAGCCAGGGTGACACCGTCGTCGTCAACGTGAAGGTCAAGGAAGGCAACCGTGAGCGCGTCCAGGCTTACGAAGGCGTCGTGATCGGCACCAAGAACGCCGGCCTGAACTCCGCTTTCACCGTCCGCAAGATCTCGCACGGCTACGGCGTCGAGCGCGTCTTCCAGACCCACAGCGCCATCATCGACTCGGTCGAAGTGAAGCGTCGTGGTAAGGTCCGCGCCGGTAAGCTGTACTACCTGCGTGGCCTGGAAGGCAAGGCTGCCCGCATCAAGGAAGATCTGGCTGCCGCTGCGCAGGCCAAGCAGGCCCGCCTGGCTGCTGCCAAGGCTGCCCAGTAATACCGCGCCGACAACCCCGGTTGTCGCGCAACGAACGGCCACCTTCGGGTGGCCGTTTTCGTTTGTGGCGCAGGCCAACGGCGTGGGCATGATCCGCAGGTGTCCGTTGGAGTTGCCCTACCGGCCACGCACCGATTACGGTAACCCCCCCGCTCAAGTCAGGACGACGATGCCCCATTACCCCGCCAAGGTCCGCACCGCGCTGCAGCTCATGCACGACGCGGGTGTTCCGCAAACGCTGCGCGCGCCGCCGTTGCACCGGCTGCTGTGGCGGTTGGGCATCGCGGTGCCGCCACCGCTGCTGGCCGGGTTCGCCGCCAACGCGCTGTCGATGGGCGTGTTCTTCGGCGTGACCTGGGGCGTGTTGATGCTGCCGCTGTTCGGGCTGCTGGTACCGCTGAAGACGTGGGGGATCGCGGGTAGCGCCTGCTTGGCCGGCGCATTGTTCGGCGTGATCATGGGGCTGATCATGCGCGCCCAGCAGCAGCGCTACCGGCTGCCGGCCTGGCGCAGCCTGCCGGGTGGGCGCGCGGCTTAACCGGTGCGGGTCGGCACCGGTTGCGGGGCCGCCGAGGGCGGCGCTTCCGGGTTGAGGTCGGCCACGGGCGAGGGCGGCATGGCCGGCACTTCGGCCGGGGCCGCCAGTTCCTCGCGATGAGTCGGCAGCATGTGCGCCTTGCGCCAGCCGCCCCAGCGGTAGTACGCCAGCGACAGCAGCATCGCGCAGAACGAGCTGACGGGGAAACTCCACCACACCGCGTCGGCACCCCAGCTGTCCTGCAGCAGTTCGGCGAACGGCACGCGGATGCCCCACAGCGAAACGGCCAGGATCAACAGCGGCGGAATCACCGCGCCGGTGGAGCGCACCACGCCGGAGATGACGAAGTTCACGCCGAAGAACAGGAACGACCACACCGCGATGTGGTTGAGGTGGCGGGCCACCTCCAGCGACTCGCTGGCCTCGGGCAGGAACAGCGCCAGCGTGTAGCGGTCCAGCAGGATCAGCGGCAGGATCAGCACGCCGGTGAGCAGGAAGTTGTACAGCACGCCACTGCGCGCGGTGCCCCGCACGCGATCCCAGTTGCCGGCGCCCACGTTCTGCGCGGCCATCGATGAGCAGGCCGCGCCGATCGCCATCGCCGGCATCTGCACGTACGTCCACAGCTGCAGCGATGCGCCGTAGGCGGCGGCCGTGTCGGTGCCGTAGCCGTTGACCATGCTCATCATCAGGATCATCGACAGCGAGATCAGCACCATCTGCAGGCCCATCGGCACGCCCTTGACCACCAGCGCACGCAGGATGGTGGGGTCGATGCGGAACATGGCCATGTCCTTGCGGCCCAGCCACAGCACGTGCCGCTTGTTGCGCATGTACCAGAGCAGGCCGATCAACGACAGCGTCTGCGCGATCAGCGTTGCCCAGGCCGCGCCGGCGATGCCCAGCTGCGGGAACGGACCGATGCCGAAGATCAGCAGCGGGTTGAAGCCGATGTCCAGCACCACCGACAGCAGCAGGAAGCGGAACGGTGTGCGCGAATCGCCAACACCGCGCAGCGCCGAGCTCAGGAACGCGAAGGCATACAGCGTGGGCATCGCCAGGAAGATGATGCGCAGGTACGCCTCGGCCAGCGGCAGCGATTCGGCCGGGGTGCCCATCGCGGCCAGCAGCGGGTGCGACAGCCACCAGCCGGCGATGGCGATCACCACCGACAGCCCGATGAAGAAGGTGGCACTGGTGCCCATCACCCGGCGCGCCTGGGGGATGTCGCGCGCGCCCATGGCCTGGCCGATCAGGATGGTGGCGGCCATGCCGATGCCGAACACCGAGCCGATCAGGAAGAACATGATGTTGTTGGCGTTGGCCGTGGCCGTCAGCGCCGCTTCGCCGAGGAACCGCCCCACCCAGATCGCATTCACCGACCCGTTCAATGACTGGGCGATGTTGCCGGCCAGGATCGGCAGCGCGAACAGGAACAGGTTGCGCCCGATGGGGCCGGTGGTCAGGTCAAGCGGCGCCTTGGCCATGTGCGGTGGAGATCGGGCTCGGGGAGAGGCACACTAGCATCAAGCCCGTCAGGGGAACATCGCGATGCCAACCTTCATCCGCAACAGGTGCCGGCGCGCCGCGCTTGCTGACCGGTTCATGCCCGCGCTGGCGCTGCTCTTGATTGCCGCGGTGCTGCCCGCATGTTCTTCGGGTATGGACCGCCTCGGCGATGCGCAGGTGCGGCCCATGGACCGACCGGAATGCCAGGTCGGCAGCGAGCGCCGGGATCTCGATGCGGGCGTGCCCGTGCTGATCGGTGGCACCGGCTGCCGCGGCAATCCGGCGGCGCCGCAACCCTTGAACCGACGACCGGCAGAGCCGGGGAGCTGAACAACCCGCATGATCGAAGCAACGCCGTTGGCCGCCGTGCGGCTGGACGTGTGGCTGTGGGCCGCACGCTTCTTCAAGACCCGCAGTCTGGCCAAGCAGGCCGTGGAGACGGGCAAAGTGGACGTGGCCGGGCAACGCCCCAAATCCTCGCGCGCGGTGCGCGTGGGCGAGCAGCTGCAGATCAGCCGGGGCGACGACGTCTACGAGGTGCAGGTGCGCGGCCTGAGCGAGCTGCGCGGGCCGGCACCGGTGGCGCAGCAGCTGTACGAGGAAAGCGAGGCGTCGCGCGCGCGACGGGCCGAGGCGCATGCCCAACGGCAGGCTGCGCGCAACGGTTACCTGCCGCCGGAGCATCGGCCGGACAAGCGCGCACGTCGCTTGATTCGTGCGCTTGGGGACATCGATTCGCTCTAGTGGTTTCGTGGCTTCCACGCATTGTGACTATTGATGCCGGAAACAGGGCCTTAGTCACGGTGTGGTCCATGGGCATGCGTCAGGCTGCCGCTTCGCTCAAGGAGGTGCGCCCATGCGCCCGCTGTCGATTCGCCTTTGCTGCATGCTGCTATGCCTGTTCGCTTTCAGCGCGCAGGCCGCCGTCAACACTTTCTGGAGCCAGCCGCAGCGCGGCGGCAACAGCTTCAACGAACAGCCACCGGACCGCGCCTATTTCGATGCGCTACGTGCCACCGGCGCCACCTGGGTACGGCTGACACCGGACAAGTGGCGTTCGGCCGGCGGCCGCGATTTCCTGATGGGCAATGCCGATCGCTACCAGGGCTTGGTGCCGGCCGACGTCGCCACCCTGCGCCGGGTGCTCGACGATGCCGATGCCGCCGGCATCAAGGTGGTGCTGGTGCCCTTGTCGCTGCCGCTGCTGCGCTGGAAGCAGAAGAACGGCGGGGTGGTCGACCAGCGGCTCTGGCAGTCGTTCGACAACCATCGGCCCGCGCAGGCGTTCTGGCGCGACCTCGCGCGTGCGCTGCACGGGCACCCGGCGCTGGTGGCGTACAACCTGATCAACGAGCCCGCCCCGGAGTACGGCACCCCGCTGCGCGAGCATGCCGACCCGGCCGCGATGCGCGCGTGGTATGCCACCGTGAAGGACGGGCCGCGTGATCTGCCACGCTTCTACACCGGCTTGATCGCGGCCGTGCGCGAGGTCGATGCCGAGATGCCGTTGATGCTGGACCCGGGCTGGTATGCCGCGGCGGACGCGCTGGCGTACTGGCCCGCGCCGCTGAAAGATCCGCATCTGCTGTACAGCGTGCACATGTATGAGCCGTATGCGGCCACCAGCGCCCCCAACCAGAAGCGGGCCACGCCGTATCGGTATCCGGCCGTGGTGCCGTTCGGCCCGGGCAAGACGCAGTGGAATGCAACGCGCGTGGCCAGCTATCTGCAGCAGCCCCTGGCGTGGGCCGACGAGCATGGCGTGGCGCGAAGCCAGATGGTGGTCGGTGAGTTCGGCTGCATGCGCCGTTGGCCGGATTGCCCGGCCTATCTGGACGATGTCCTGCGCGTGCTCGAGGCACAGAAGGTGCATTGGGCGTTCTACGCCTTCCGCGAAGACGCGTGGGATGGCATGGACTACGAACTGGGCGACGCCGCACTGCCGGCGTCGTACTGGCGTGACGTGGAGGCGGGCAAGGTGCCTACGCCCATGCGCACCGAAAGCCCACAGTTCGCGCCGATCCTCAAACGTCTGCGCGCTGCCGGCCGCTGATACCCGCATGCGGCTGCAGGCCGTGGCATTGCATGTCGACGGACGCTTGAAGGGACCGACCCGCAGGTCGGTCCCCTGGATCACTCAAGCGTGCAGGTCGTAGCGATCCAGTTCCATCACCCGCGTCCAGGCGGCAACGAAATCCTGGACCAGCTTCTTCTCGCCGTCGGCACTGGCGTACACCTCGGCCAGGGCACGCAGCACCGAGTTGGACCCGAACACCAGGTCAGCCCGGCTGCCGGTCCAGCGCTTGGCGCCGCTGCTTTCATAGCCACCGCCAGCGGCCTTCCACTGCGTGCGCATGTCCAGCAGATTGACAAAGAAATCGTTGCTCAACGTGCCCGGGCGATCGGTCAGTACACCCTGCGCATTGCCATCGACGTTGGCACCGAGCACGCGCAGCCCGCCGACCAGCGCGGTCAGCTCCGGCGCGGTCAGCGTGAGCAGCTGCGCCTTGTCGATCAGCAGCACCTCGGCGGGCACGCTGTAACGGCCCTTGAGGTAATTGCGGAAGCCGTCGGCATACGGTTCCAGCACCGCGAACGAGTCCACGTCGGTCTGTTCCTGGCTGGCATCGGTGCGGCCGGGCGTGAACGGCACGCTGATGTCGTGGCCACCGGCCTTGGCCGCCTGTTCAACACCCACGCCGCCGGCCAGCACGATCAGGTCGGCCAGCGATACCTGCTTGCTGCCGCTGCCGTTGAAGCCCGACTGGATCTTCTCCAGCGCGGCCAGCACCTTGGCCAGCTGCTGCGGCTGGTTCACCGCCCAGTCTTTCTGCGGGGCCAGGCGGATGCGCGCGCCGTTGGCACCACCACGCTTGTCCGAGCCGCGGAAGGTTGATGCCGACGCCCACGCGGTGGACACCAGCTCGGCCACGCTCAACCCGGCGCTGGCGATCTGTTGCTTCAAGCCGGCGATGTCCTGGGCGTCGATCAACGGCCGTGTCGCTGCGGGCACCGGATCCTGCCAGATGAATTCCTCGGCCGGGATCTCCGGGCCCAGGTAGCGCGAGCGCGGGCCCATGTCGCGATGGGTCAGCTTGAACCAGGCGCGTGCGAAGGCGTCGGCGAAGGCCTGCGGCTCGGCCAGGAAGCGGCGCGAGATCTTCTCGTAGGCCGGGTCCACGCGCAGCGACAGGTCGGTGGTGAGCATGGTCGGGCGATGCTTCTTCGACGGATCATGCGCGTCGGGAATGATCGCCTCGCTGTCCTTGGCCACCCACTGATGGGCACCTGCCGGGCTCTTGGTCAGTTCCCACTCGTGGCCGAACAGGATCTCGAAGAAGTCGTGGCTCCACTGCGCCGGGGTGCGCGTCCAGGTCACTTCCAGGCCGCTGGTGATGGTGTCGCCGCCCTTGCCGGTGCCGAATCTGTTGGCCCAGCCCAGGCCCTGGCTCTCCAGGCCCGCCGCTTCCGGTTCTACATCGACGTTGTCGGCCGGACCGGCGCCGTGGGTTTTGCCGAAGCTGTGGCCGCCGGCGATCAGGGCAACGGTTTCCTCGTCGTCCATGGCCATGCGCCCGAACGTGTCGCGGATGTCGAAGGCGGCCTTGAGCGGATCAGGATTGCCGTCCGGGCCTTCCGGGTTCACGTAGATCAGGCCCATCTGCACGGCCGCCAGCGGGTTCTCCAGGTCGCGCGAGTGCACGTCGCCGTCGGCGTCGTCATCGGACACCAGCACGCCGTGGTCTTCCTGCACGCCCTCGGAGCCATGCGCATAACGCACGTCGCCGCCAAGCCAGGTGGTTTCGCGGCCCCAGTACACGTCCTGGTCCGGTTCCCAGGTATCGGGGCGGCCACCAGCGAAGCCCAGCGTCTTGAAGCCCATCGATTCCAGCGCGACGTTGCCGGTGAGGATCAGCAGGTCAGCCCAGGAGATGGCTTGGCCATACTTTTGCTTGATCGGCCACAGCAGGCGGCGTGCCTTGTCCAGGCTGACGTTGTCCGGCCAGCTGTTGAGCGGGGCGAAGCGCTGCTGGCCGCGACCGCCGCCGCCGCGCCCGTCGCCGATGCGGTAGGTGCCGGCGCTGTGCCAGGCCATGCGCACGAACAGGCCGCCGTAATGGCCGAAGTCGGCCGGCCACCACTCCTGCGAGTCGGTCATCAGTGCGGTGAGGTCGGCTTTGAGCGCGGCGTAGTCCAGCCCCTTGAACGCGGTGGCGTAGTCAAAGCCGTCATCGAGCGGGGTGGAACGGTTGGAATGCTGGTTGAGCAGGTCCACGCGCAGCTGCTTGGGCCACCAGTCGCGGTTGGTGGTGGCATCGCCGACGAGGGCGTGGTTGAACGGGCACTTGGCTTCGCTTTTCATGGGTCGCTACCTGTGTACTTGCGAATGTGGGCACCTGCCGCGGTTGGGCAGGGCAATCGGAAAGAGCGCTTCGCTCAGGGCGAGGAGCATCCGGCACGGTCGATGGGCATGGATTGGACGCGCGTGCGCGATGGGGTCAATCGATGCATCCGAGGATCTCCTGCGGGAATGCCTCTACGTTAAGCACGTTCAGGCATTCGGTAAATTCGAACGAATCAACCAAAGCGATAGGACAGGCCTATACCAAAGCGGCCCGCCGGTAGTGCCGGCCGCTGGCCGGCTCCCAGCACCCTATGGTCAATCGGACATCACCGCTTGCCGAGCAACCCGCCCCCCAGCTTGAGCAGATCCCCAATTCCCAGCTGGCCATCGCCGTCCTGGTCCAGCACCGAGGTGAGCAGGCCGCCACTGCTGGCCGCTTCCGCTTCCTGGCCGAGCGCCTGGCTGAGCTGGCCGGCGTTGCCGCCGTTGGCGAAGCGCTGCGCCAGGTAGGACATGACGATCGGGGCGAGGATGGCGAGCAGCTGGCTGGTCTTGCTGCTGTCCAGCCCGGTGGCCTGGCTCAGGCCCTGCGCGGCGCGGTCGCTGTTGCCGCCAAACACATGGCCGAGGATGCCGGCCCCGTTGGTGGCGTTGCCACCGCCGCCGCCCAGCACGCTGCCGAGCAGGCCGCCCAGATCGAAGCCACCCCCGGCGGCCGGCGCGTGATCGCGCTGCAGTGCGCCAAGCAGGGCGTCGGCGCCCTGCGGTTGCTGGGCGTTGCGGCCCATCGCGCCTAGCAGCAGCGGCAGCGCGGCGCCGACGGCGCTGCTGGCCTGGGCAGGTTCGATGCCCAACTGCTGGGACACCTGCTGCAGGCCTTGGCCCTGCTGCAGTTGTTGGAAGAGGGAAGCAGCAAGCGATGCGTTGTTCACGACGGACTCCAGGCAGGTGGCGGACCGCCCGAGCATACCGCCGGATTTACTACGGGGATGCGAAGGGCCCACCCGACCAACGGTCGGGTGCTACCGGGGGAAGAGGCCACCCGACCAACGGTCGGGTGCCACCGGTGTGGGGGGCCGTCCGACCAATGGTCGGTCGCCCCCGTTGTGGTGTTCCGTGGGCGGTGCCCGGTTATCACCCGGTAGGGCACGGCCGTTGGTCGTGCTGCGGTGGGGGTGCGTGGAGCCGGCCAGCGGCCGGCACTACCGGGGCTGTCCGATGGGTGGCGTCGTTGGGTTCGTCGTGGCCAGCCCGACCGACGGTCGGGTGCCACTGCGTGGGCGCGTGGGCGTCCTCGCATCGCCCGGTAGGGCACGACCGTTGGTCGTGCCGGGCGCCGGTCAGACCAGCGCCTTCAACCGGTACAGCGCTTCCAACGCCTGCTTGGGGGTGAGCTCGTCGGGGTCGATCGCGGCCAGCGCGTCCTGCGCGGCGGTGTTGGGCGCGTTGAACAGGCCGAACTGCTGCGGTGCATCCAAGGCCTGCGGGGTGACCGTGGCGACGTGGCTTTCCCCGCCACGCTGCTCCAGTTCGGCCAGACGCCGGCGGGCCTGGGCCACCGTGGATTTCGGCAGTCCGGCCAGCGCGGCTACCTGCAGGCCGAAACTGCGGTTGGCCGGGCCGTCCTTCACCGCATGCATGAACACCAGCGCGTCGCCATGCTCCACTGCATCCAGATGCACGTTGGCGATACCGCTGGTGCCGCCTTCGTGCTGCTCGTCGGCCAGTGCGGTCAACTCGAAGTAATGGGTGGCAAACAGCGTGTAGCAGCGGTTCTGGTAGGCGAGGTGGCGCGCCACCGCGTCGGCCAGGGCCAGGCCGTCGTAGGTGGACGTGCCGCGACCGATCTCGTCCATCAACACCAGCGAGTGGGCGCTGGCGTGGTGCAGGATGTAGCTGGTTTCGGCCATTTCCACCATGAACGTCGACTGCCCGCGCGCGAGGTCGTCGCCGGCACCGATGCGGGTCAGGATGCGGTCGATCGGGCCGATCACCGCGCGGCTGGCCGGCACGAAGCTGCCGATGTGGGCCAGCAGCACGATCAGCGCGTTCTGGCGCATGTAGGTGGATTTACCGCCCATGTTCGGGCCGGTGATCACCAGCATGCGGCGGTCCGGGTGCAGGTCCAGGTCGTTGGGTTCGAACGGCTGCTCGCGCACCGCTTCCACCACCGGGTGGCGGCCACGCTCGATGCGCAGGCACGGTGCGGTTTCCAGTTCCGGGCGCGCCCAGTCCAGCGCCTGGGCGCGCTCGGCGAAACCGGCCAGCACGTCCAGCTCGCTCAAGGCACCGGCGCACTGCTTGAGCGGCTCCAACTGCCCGCCCAGCGTGTCCAGCAACTGCTCGTACAACACCTTCTCGCGCGACAGCGACCGCTCGCGCGCGGACAGTACCTTGTCCTCGAACGACTTCAGCTCTTCGGTGATGTAGCGCTCGGCATTGGTCAGGGTCTGGCGGCGGGTGTAGTGCACCGGCGCCTTGTCGCTCTGGCCCTTGCTGATTTCAATGTAGTACCCGTGCACGCGGTTGTAGCCGACCTTCAGCGTGGCGATGCCGCTGCTGATGCGCTCGCGCTGCTCCAGGTCGATCAGGAACTGGTCGGCATGGGTGGACAGGCGGCGCAGTTCGTCCAGCTCTGCATCGAAGCCTTCGGCGATCACGCCGCCATCGCTCAGCTTCATCGGGGGCGTCGGCGCGATCGCGCTGGCCAGCAGGTGCGCGCATTCGTCGTGCTCACCCAGCGCTGCATGCAGCGCCACCAGGCGCGGCGAATCCAGCGGCGCCAGTACCGCGCGGACCTCGGGCAGCAGGCCCAGGCCATCGCGCAGGGTGGAAAAATCGCGCGGGCGCGCCGAACGCAGCGCCACGCGGGTGAGGATGCGCTCCAGGTCGCCGAGCGCCCGGAAGGCATCGCGGATGTCGCCCTCGGCACCGCGGTCGATCAGCGTGGCCACCGCATCGTGGCGGTGCACCAGCACCTCGCGCAGCCGCAGCGGGCGGTGCAGCCAGCGCCGCAGCAGGCGCCCGCCCATCGGGGTCACCGTGGTGTCGAGCACGCCGAGCAGGGTGTTGCGGGTATCGCCGTCTACCCGCGTGTCCAGTTCCAGGTGACGGCGCGTCGCCGCGTTCATCGCGATGGCCTCGCTGGCCGTCTCGGTGGCGATCGCGGTCAGGTGGGGCAGGCGCTGTTTCTGGGTCTCTTCGACATAGCCCAGCAGCGCGCCGGCCGCGGCGGTGGCGCGCGGCTTGTCGTCGATGCCGAAGCCGGTCAGGTCGTGCAGTTTGAAGAACGCCAACAGCTGGCGGCGGCCGCTGTCGGCGTCGAACAGCCACGGCGCGCGACGGCGGATGCCGTTGCGGTGCTTGAGGAACTCGGGCCAGTTTTCTTCATCGGGCACCAGCAGCTCGGCCGGCTCCAGCCGGGCCAGCTCGGCCTCCAGCGCGTCTTCCGAATCCACCTCGTTCACCAGGAAGCGGCCACCGGCCAGGTCGGCCCAGGCCAGGCCATAGCCGTGCTTGCCGCGCGACAGCGCCATCAGCAGGGTGTCGCGGCGCTCGTCCAGCAGCGCTTCGTCGGTGACCGTGCCGGGGGTGACGATGCGCACCACCTTGCGTTCCACCAGGCCCTTGGCCAGGGCCGGGTCGCCGATCTGCTCGCAGATCGCCACCGATTCGCCCAAGGCCACCAGCCGGGCCAGGTAGCCTTCATAGGCATGCACCGGCACGCCGGCCATCGGGATCGGCGCGCCGCCGGAGCTGCCGCGCTGGGTAAGGGTGATGTCCAGCAGGCGCGCGGCCTTGCGCGCGTCGTCGTAGAACAGCTCGTAGAAATCGCCCATGCGGAAGAACAGCAGCAGGTCCGGGTACTCGGACTTTGCGGCGAAGAACTGCTTCATCAGGGGGTATGTTCCGCGGCCCCCTTGCTGTCCTTGGATTTCATTGTCGAATCAGTGGTTTGCAAGAAACGTCCTTACGAAACTGGCGGTCAATCCGGGTGCTCACGGGGAGAATCGGTACCCTGGTGGCGCTGCGCGGGAACCGGGTGGGATTGACCATGGATCTGGTGGGTGCGATCGAGGGGGAAGCCCTTCGTCGGCGTGACGCCAAGTGTAACGTGACACCCTCCGACGGATGCCAGGAAGCCCTATGCGCGATGCCAAGAAGACCCTGCTGCCGCTTATGAGCGGCATGCGCTGGCCGGGTGGGTCCTATGTTGAGGTGGCCAAGCTCTCCATCACGGACGCGGATGTGACCGGCTACTTTGGCTGCGATCTGGTCCGGGGCAATGAACCCGGTCTGGGGCCATGGCGATCGATCGGAATGCAGTGTGCCTCCGGCGCCATTGCCGAATTGATTTCCTACGAGGCGGAGGAGGGGCAGGGATTTACGCTGCGGATCGATGCGCTCTCGGACCCGCCCAGCGTATTCAACGAAATTGTGTCCGAGCTTGTGCCCAGCAGGAATCACGTTCTATGGCGAAGCGCCCTGATCGGATCCGCGTAGACGGGTAGCTGCAATGACCACCGCACACGCACGCCCACCCACGGCCGACATGGATGCATCAAGGCGAGGTACCACCGTGAAGCAATGGCTACGCGCACTGACAAGCACGGCTGTGTTTGCATGTGTCCTGGGCATGATCTCTCCGGCGGGTCTGACCCACGACCGGCAAATGCGATGGTCGCCGAGTGAGGATCTTTCCCATTACAGCGGGCTTGACGGTGATGCGTCCGGGGGCGGGAGTACGGCCTTCCCTGCATACCTCAATGCTGCTCTTCAGTCGCCGAACTATCGTGAGGGCACGCGCCGGGCTTCCGAATCCGCTTGCAGTGCCTGGGTCGCGGTGCAGGTGATCAACGCGTACTCCTCGATGTACGCATACACGTTCCACGCGCCAGAAGCTGCGTCGTCAAGCGGAGACTCCCGCGCGGTCTCAGCGGTCTCAGCGGTGTCGCTTGTGCGCGGTGTGGAAGACCTGGCCAGACGCGCAAGGCAGAAATGATCCTTCTGTGTCGCGCCGGGCAACGCGGCCGTCATGTTCGCAGTATGCGTGTCCCCTCAGGAGGTCAGCCGCACGTTGGGATGCGCGGCGAAGATGTCCATCACGATGTCGAAGTAGGTCTGCCCCTGGCCGCGCTCCAACGCTTCGAGCTGGGCATCGATAGCACGGATATTGAAGGTACCGGGGCGCGCGCGTTTTTCCTGCAGCCAGACGCGCGTTGCTGCCTCGCCGAGTGCCACACGGCTGTGTGCGATGTCTTTCCAGTGCACGCTCACTGCCGCATGCCCGGCCATTGCGCCGTAGCCGCCGTACAGCAGGTCATCCAGCGCGTCCAGGCTGGGCCCGAGCTGCCAGTCTTCGTCGGCCATGAACACGCGGTTGATCTCGGCATAGAAGCTGGCGATGTCGTGTATCGCGCTGCCGTCGATAAGCAGCGAGGGGGATCTCATCGCGCTACCCACGGGCTGGCAGCAAAAGATGGTTTTCCAGTGCAGCGCATGGAGGTCCACCACGGCGTGGGTGAGAGGGTCACGCCGGATCATACCGGGCCGTTGGACACGCCTGCGTCGACGCCGCGCCGCATCGCCCGCAGGTGTCCGCCGCCTGAACACAATCACGACATTGACGTGGCCTCGACATGTTTTCACTGCCGGTTGCAGCCAACGGGCGCAGGCTGGCCCCATGTCCTGCGAATGAGGAGACGAACGTGAAGACGATTCAACGTGTGATGTGCATGGGCGCGCTGGTGGCCGCTTCGTTCGGCGCCGCTGCGCAGACCTATGGTCCGAAGGACGAAGGCCGCCGTTTCAACGACGGCAGCAAGGTGGTCTGCAAGAACGTGGAAGTGCAGCGCAACGCCAAGGACCCCAATCGTATCGCCGGTACCGCCACGGGTGCGGTGGTGGGTGGCCTGCTGGGCAACCAGGTGGGCGGTGGCAACGGCAAGAAGCTGGCGACGGTGGCCGGTGCCGTCGCGGGTGGCGCTGCAGGCCGTAACATCCAGGGACGCAGCCAGCAGAAGAACGGCGACCGCGTGGTCGAGCGCCGCTGCGAGCGTCAGTACCGCTGATTCTGCGCCCCCTGTAGCGATGACACGATGCCGGCCACTGGGGGCCGGCATTTTCGTGTCCGGGCCAGTGGCAACCTCGGGGACCGGCCGTATACTCCGGCAACACACCCCAGCACGAGCTGCCCGTGAGCGAAGCATTGGAGCCTGGCAGTACCCCCGGCCACCCGCCAACGGCGCCGGACCACGAGGGACGCTTCGCACGCCTGCGCGAACGCACCGATGAGCTGGAGCTGTTCATTTCGGGCCTGTTGGCGTTCGCGCTGTTGGCCGTGCCGGGGCGCATCTTCGAGGCGTGGGCCACCAGTACCGTGCATACCGAGGGCGTCTACGGCTACGCGTTGTGGTTTGGCTTCAGCACCAGCGTGGGCCTGTGCTACGTGGTGGCGGTAGCGCTCATCGCACACCTCGCCATCCGCGGGTACTGGGTGGGCCTGATCGGGTTGAAGGTCCACTTCCCCGACGGAATCCGCTGGGAACGGATACCGCTCATGGGGCGGGTGTCGCGGGTGTTCTACCAGGCACGCGTGGGTAGTCTGGACGGGGTGATCGCCAACGCCGACCGCGCCGCGTCCACGCTGTTTTCGGCCACCCTGCTGTTCGCCCTGACCATGGTGCTGATCGGCGCGGGCGCGGTTCTGCTGTTCGCCGTCGCCGGCGCCATCGGCGCGCTGTTCGGGAATGCCGACCGCTTCATGCTGATCATCGCCGGGCTGTTCTTCACCGTCCTGGTGCTGAGCAACTGCGTGCCCCTGGTACTCGAGAAAGTGATCGCGCGCCGGCACCTGCGCGGCGTGGCCAGCCCGGGGCTGGAACGGATCACCCATCGCGTGCTTGCCTTCAACCAGTGGTTGATCCCGATGCGCCTGCTGCTGCCGGTGCAGTTGACCCTGCAGAGCAACCGCTACGCCCGCAATTTCATGGTGGCGTACTTCGTCGCGGTGATGGTGGCGATGTCCATCGGTGGGTTGCAGGCGATCAGCTCGGCCAAGTTCTCGCTGTTCAACCGCTATGAGGTCATCACCACCGAAGCGGTGGACGAGGGCATGGTCAGTGCGCATTACGAGTCGCTGCGTGCCGACCACGATCGCCTGCTGCGCTACCCGATGATTCCCACCGACGTGGTGGAGGGTGCGCTGCTGCGGGTGTTCATTCCGCACCAGCCGCAGCGTGACAATGAACTGGCACGGCGGCTGTGCGGCGCACTGCCCGGCGGCGAGAACCGGCTGCGCGGGCCGGCGGCTGAAACGGCGGCGGTGCAGTGCGTGGCGCGCTTCTGGGCGGTCACCCTGGATGGCACGCCGGTCGCGTTGGACGGATTCGTGGCAATGGAGCGGCGCGACCTGGAAATGCGGGGCCTGGTCGGCTACCTGCCGCTGTCGGCGTTGTCACCCGGCCGCCACGACCTGCGGCTGGTCTGGAATGCCGGCGGGCCCGAGCGGGGCGCCATGCGCCACCGCGAGTTCCGCATTCCGTTCTGGTACGCGCCGGACGCTTCGCGCTGACTCAGGGCGTGCGCCGGCGCGCGCCCAGCCGCCACACGGCAAGCGCACCGTAGAGCACCAGCAACGCGGCCAGCGTCCACAGCTCATGGCTGACCTCGCCCAGGCGGGCATCCATCTGGTTCAGGCGCACCATCAGGTTGATGCCGGTGGTGGTGGGCAGCAGGTGTGCCAAGGCGACCAGCGCTGGCGGCGAGGTAACCGCGGGCCAGGACAGGTTGGCCAGGAAGAACAGCGGGATCGAGCAGGCGATCACCACCTGGAAGGCGCGTTCGCGGGTGGCGAAGAAGCTGCCGACGAACAGGCCGAACGCCACCGTGGCGGCAATGAACAACGTCCCGCCCAGCAATTGCCCGAGCGGATTTCCGCCGCGCGGATAGTCCTGCACCCACGCGGTGAAGCCAGCGTAGTAGAGCAGGCCCAGCAGGCCGATGATGCCGAAGCCAAGCGCCATGCCGGCCAGGGTGGGCAGGTCGAAGCGCAGGCGCCGGCCGAGTGCCCGACGCCGCGTACCCAGCAGCACGCCAATGCCCATCAACAGCGTCTGGTGCACGATCAATTCGGCCACACCGGGCACGATGGCGCTGCCGTAGCCTTCCAGCGTGTTGAACAGCGGCCGCTGCACCAGGGTGATCGGCGGTGGCTGCGGGGCGCCCATGAAGGCGGCCTGCGAGACCGCTGTTTCGCGCGCGAACGCGGTCAGTGCATCGGCCACGCCACCGAGTACCCAGCTGGCCCGGCCGAGGTAGGCACCGTTACCCATCAACACCAGGTGACCGGCGCCGCCGCGCAGGATGTCGCGCTCCAGTTGGGCGGGAATCAGCAGGATGCCTTCGGCCTCCCCACGCTCGAGCGCGTGGCGGGCCTGGTCGAGGGTGGCGGGTTGGGCAACGATGCGAACGGTACGCAACGCGTCCACGCGCCGCAGCAGTTCGCGGCTGGTGGCACTCTGGTCGTGGTCGACCACCACGATGGGCAGGTTGCTGGCCACCTGGTGGCGGTACGCGGCCGGGTAGAAGAACGAGTACAGCACCACCGCGCCAATCATCAGCACCACCGCATAGCGGTCGGTCAGCACCGCACGCAGGGTCTGGCGCAGGCTGGTGGTGAAGCGGCTCATGCGGCCGCCCCGTTGGAGGCCACCGGCGTGGGCAGGGCGCGCGCTGCGACGATCAGGCGCCAGCCGCCGATGCCGCCGGCCACCAGCACCATCAGCAGCAGCGTAGCCAACGGCCACAGCGATACCGTCCACGGCGCGCCGACAAACTGCTGCTGCGTCTGCAGCTTGACGTAGGCGGTGAGCGGCAGCAGCAGGTTCCAGATGCGGGTGAACAGCGGCGCATCCACCACCGGGAAGGTGGCCCCGGAGAATGCCAGCGCGGTGCCGATGCTCAAGCCGATGGCCGACAGCGCGGTGCCCATGTCACGGGTGAGCCCCACAAACAGCAGCGCCACCGCCGCGCACGCGAGGTAGAACAGCGGCTGGCCCAGCATCAGCAACAGCAGGCTGCCGGCGATGCCGTCGCCGCGCAGCAGCGCCAGGTACAGCACGCCGAGTGCGCCATACACCGAGAACAGCGCGACATAGGGGCAGATCTTGCCGGCGATGGCCGCCCAGGGCGTGCTGCCCAGCCACGCACGCAGCTGGCCGTCGCGCACCTCGCGGCCCAGGCTGGCGGCCACCGCCAGCGCCAGGCCCAGCGACAACACTGCCGGAAACAGCAGGGGCAGCAGGAACAGTTCGTAGCTGCGCGCCGGGTTGTGCAGGATGTCCGACTGCACCGCGATGGGCGGCGCGCGCAGTTTGGCCGGGCCGACCTGTTTGCCGATGCCGCCGGTCAGCAGGCGCGCGTTCCAGGCACCGACCGCTTCCACGATATCGCGCACCGCCGACTGCCCGGTGGTGAGGTAGGTCGCGTTGTAGTAGGCGAACACGGTGCCCTGGCTGCCACGCAGCGCCTGGCGGGTGGCGTCGCGGGGGACCAGCACCACGGCAAAGACCTCCAGCCGCCGCAGCTCGGCCTGTGCATCGGCCAGGCTGGCCGGTTGGCTGGCCACGGCGATGCCCGGGCTGGCATCCAGCATGCGGGCCAGCAGGCGGCTCTCGGCACTGTGGTCGAGGTCGACAAGGGCAATGGGGATGTCGCGCATCACCGACGCGGCAAACAACCAGGCCATCACCGCCAGCATCAGCAGCGGCAACAGTGTCACCAGCAGCAGGTCGGCGCGGTCGCTACGCAGGTGCTGCAGCTCGCGTTGGAAGGCGGCGCCGAAGCCCGCCCGCCGCGACCGGTTCATCCCTGCGGCCACGCGAACAGCACGCTCATGCCAGGGCGGAAGCCCTCCACGCGCGCCACCGGGCGCAGCCGGATCTCGAAACTGCGCACGTCGTAGCCCGACGACTGCCGGGTAGCGCGCCAGGTGGCGTAATCGCCGGCCGGGTTGATGAAGTACACCTCGAACTCGACATCGCGATCCAGCGCGGGGACCTGACCGCGCAGTCGGTTGCCGATCTTCAGGCCCCGCATCTGCGATTCGCGCAGGTTGACCGATACCCACATGCGGTCGATGTCGACCAGGGTGAACACCGGGTAGCCTGCCGGCACCAGTTCGCCCACATCGGCCATGCGCTTGTTGATCTCGCCGGCCAGCGGCGCGCGGCCGTTGACCTCCTCGCGCGCGGCATCCACTTCGGCCACTGCGCCGCGTGCCTGGCGGACCTGGCCCTGTGCGGCACGCTTGTCCTGCTCGCGCGCGCCGGCCAGCGCCTGGTCGTACTGCGCACGGGCGGCATTGGACAGCTCGCGCGAACTGCGTGCCTGGGCCAGCGCTTCGTCGCGCTTCTGCCGGGTCATCACGCCTTCGTTGAACAGGTTCTGCACGCGCTGGTAGGTGGCATCGGCCAGCGTGGCACCGGCTTCAGCGCGTTTCCAGTTGGCCTGCGCGGCGCGGATGTCTTCGCTGCGCGCGCCGGCATCGGCCTTGTCGGCCACGGCGCTGGCAGCCTCCAGCGCGCCTTGCGCCTGTTCTTCCTTGGCGGCCACTTCCGGGCTGTCCAGCACGAACAGCACCTGGCCGGCCTGGACCCGGTCGCCTTCGCGCACCTTCAGTGCGGCCAGACGTGCGGTGATCTTGGCGGCCACGTTGACGGTGTCGGCGTCGGCCATGCCCTGCAGCTGTTCGGCCGGGCTGCGCCAGGCCAGCCACAGGCCAACCACCACCACGATCGCCAGCACCAGCGCGAGGGCAATACCGAGTTTGCGCTTGTTCGGCGGCGGCGCATCGGCGGGCGCCTGCAGTGTGTCATTCATGCGCGATCACCTCGTCGGCCTGGCGGCGGAATTCGTCATAACGGTCCATCTGTCCACTGATCTCCAGCAGTTGTGCCAGCGCCACGTCGTACTGGTACGCCGCCTGTGCGCGTTCCACCTGTGCACCGCCCAGCCCCAGCCGCGCATCGATCACGTCCAGCGAGGTGGCCTGGCCTTCGCGGAACGCCAACTCCTGCAGGCGCAGGTTCTCGCGGTTCTGTTCGATGCTGCTGTCCAGCAGCAGGAACTGCTGGCGTGCGGTATCCAGTTCGTACCAGGCCTTGCGCACGCCCAGGGTGACCTGGTTTTCCGCTTCGCGCAGGCCGGCCTCGGCCTGCTCCTGCTGCGCGCGCGCGGCGCTGATCTGCGCCGGGCGTGAACTGGGGGACAGGAAGGTGTACTTCAGGCCGATGCCGAACGCCCAGTCCGGGTCGGTCAGCATTTCGTCGCGGCGCAGGAAGTCGTACTGGCCAAACAGATACACGGTGGGCTTGAGCTTGGCCTGCTGCACGCGTACGCCTTGCTCGGCCTGAGCTACCAGTGCGCGCAGCCGCGCGATCTGCGGCTGCCGGGCCTGCGCATCGCGTTCGAAGCTGGGAAGCGCGCCGATCGGCGTGCGATGTACGAACAACGGCGACAGCGGGCGCACTTCGCCCCCGCTGCGCAGCAGGGTGGCCAGCGCGGCCTTCAGGGTCTGCAGGTCGTTGAGCGACTTCTGGTAGTCGCGCTCGGCCTTGTCGCGGGCCACGTTGGCCTGCAGGCGCTGGGCGCGGGTGGCGAAGCCTTCGCGTTCCAGCTTCAGTGCATCGTCGAGGTGGCGCTGCAGCCCGTCGCGCACGTCACGGCGCACGTCCACGGCCTGCTCGGCCAGGCGCTGCCCGAAGTAGGCCTGGGCCAGCTGCACGCTCAACGACTGGCGCTGCGATTCGCGTTCGGCGCTGGCCTGCGCGGTGGCGCCGGCGGCGGCCTGCTGCGCAGCCGGGATCAAACCGCCGGTGTACAGCGGCAGCACCGCGGTGACGACCGGGCGGGTGCGCCAGTCGCGCTCGGTGAACTGCAACGGCGACTCGATGCCGAACGCCTCGGCCACCGGGGCCAGCGAGCCCAGGGGCAGGGTCAGCGTCTTCTGGAACTGCAGGCGGCGCACTTCACCGGTGATCTCCGGCAGGCGCAGCAGGCGGGTGGCGTCCTGCAGGTCCTGCTTGTTGCGCACCGAGGCATCGGCGGCGGCCAGTGCGTCGGACACCTGTTCCAGGCGCTGCTGCGACTGCTGCCAGTCCAGCGCCGGAACGGCCGTCTCGCCGATGGGCGACTGGGCCATGGCCGCGCCGCTGCACAGGAGCAGGGCGGTGCAGTGAAGTCCTTTCTTTGCGCGCGCAAGCGCCGTGTGCCGGCTCACGAATGGGCGTTCCGTATGTAAAGCATTCGGCAAAGTATGGTGCGCGCCGCGTGAAGCCCGGGTCTTCACGCCGGTCACGTGCGGTGGCGGCGGTCTGCGAACCGCGTTGAGATGCGGTGCCTCGCATCATCGTTCGCTCGCACGCAGGCGATGCCGTGCGTATTGATGTCGATCAAGGCGCGGCGGGATCGGCGGCGTAACCTGACGGAAAGCACGGCGGTGCTACCGTCGGCGCAAGGCCGCGAGCGGCCATGCGATACCCCTGCAGACCAGAAGGATAGGTGCAATGACCCAGCAGCCCGCGCAGTCCGCTACGCCCGCCACGTCGCCCACGTTCGACCATGAGCCCGACGGCAGTGGCACCTACTGGTCCAACCAGCCGCTCAACACCCTGCCGCCGCCGGACACGATGGGCGCCTACATGCGCAATCGCCCGCTGCCGACGGAAGGCATCGCGCAGCGCCATGCGTACATCATCGGCACCGGCATTGCCGGGCTCGCCGCGGCGTTCTACCTGATCCGCGATGGCGGCATGCCGGCGGCCAACATCACCCTGATCGACAGCCTGGACATCGAAGGCGGGTCGCTCGATGGGGCAGGCAATCCCGAGCAGGGTTACCTGGTGCGCGGCGGGCGCGAGATGAACTGGAACTACGACAACTTCTGGGACCTGTTCCAGGATGTGCCCGCGCTGGAACTGCCCGAGGGCTTCAGCGTGCTGGACGAGTACCGCGCGGTGAACGACCACGACCCGAACTGGTCCAAGGCGCGGCTGCTGCACCAGCAGGGCAAGGTCCAGGATTTCTCGACCTTCGGCCTGAGCCGTGGCCAGCAGTGGGAACTGGTGAAACTGCTGCTCAAGCGCAAGGAAGAGCTGGACGATGTGACCATCGAGGACTACTTCAGCGAAGGCTTCCTGCAGAGCAATTTCTGGTTCTTCTGGCGATCGATGTTCGCCTTCGAGAACTGGCAGAGCCTGCTGGAGATGAAGCTGTACATGCACCGCTTCCTGGACGCGATCGACGGCCTCAACGATATGTCGGCGCTGGTATTTCCCAAGTACAACCAGTACGAGAGTTTCGTGGTGCCGCTGGCGCGCATGCTGCGTGCGCAGGGCGTGCAGATCCAGTTCGATACGCGCGTGCATGACCTGGAAATGGCCGTGGACGGCGATGCACGCACCGTCACTGCGATCCGCTGCAAGGTGGGCGGGCGCGAGGACCGCATCGCGGTGGGCGAGGGCGACCTGGTGTTCGCCCTGACCGGTTCGATGACCGAAGGCACCGCCTACGGCGACATGGATACCGCGCCGGTGCTGCAGCGTGATCGCCACGAACCGGGCGAAGACAGCGACTGGTCGTTGTGGCGCAACCTGGCGCGGCAGTCGCCGGTGTTCGGCAAGCCGCACAAGTTCTACGGCGACGTGGACCGCTCCATGTGGGAGTCGGCCACGCTCACCTGCCGTCCGTCACCGTTGGTGGACAAGATCGCCGCGCTGTCGGTCAACGACCCGTATTCGGGCCGTACCGTCACCGGCGGGGTCATCACCATCACCGACTCCAACTGGGTGCTCAGCTTCACCGTGAACCGCCAGCCGCATTTCGTCGACCAGCCACGCGACGTGCTGGTGGTCTGGGTGTACGCACTGCTGATGGACCAGGACGGCAACCACATCAAGAAGCCTATGCCGGCCTGTACCGGTCGCGAGATCCTGGCCGAGTTGTGCCACCACCTGGGCATTGGCGACCAGCTGGATGTGGTGGCCGAGGCCACCAAGGTCCGGCTGGCGCTGATGCCGTACATCACCGCGCAGTTCATGCCGCGTGCCGCTGGCGATCGCCCGCACGTCGTCCCGGCCGGCTGCACCAACCTGGGCCTGCTCGGCCAGTTCGTGGAAACCCGCAACGATGTGATTTTCACCATGGAAAGCTCGGTGCGTACCGCGCGGGTGGCGGTGTACACGCTGCTGGGGCTGGCCAAGCAGGTGCCGGACATCAGCCCGGTGCAGTACGACGTGCGCAACCTGCTCAAGGCGGCGCGGGCGTTGAACAACGGCGAGCCGTTCCCGGGCGAGCGGGTGCTGCATCGGTTGCTCGGCAAGAGCTACTTCGCCCACATCCTGCCGCCGCTGCCGGACGCGGAGAAGGCGCAGGACAAGCGCGGTTTCATGGAGGACGAACTGTCGTGGCTGTCCAGCAAGGGCAGCCTGGCATTGAAGGAGGTCTCGGCCCGCCTGGACCGCCTCGGCGACAAACTCGGCAAACGGTAGGTACCGACCGTTGGTCGGTACGTTGCGCGACCACCAACGGTGGTCGCCTACCGGGGCATTCACGTTGGGGTTGGCCGTGGGTCGACCGACACCGGTCAACGCGTCGGCGGATTCCCGGCGATGGTGCGCGCGCCGGTGATGATCATGCGCAGCATCTGCGACAGCTGCTCGATCAGTTCGGCGTCCTTTTCCTGCGGCTGGTCCACGGCGGTGGCCCCCATGGCAAACACCAGCCGGGTGATCGCCTTGGACGCGAGCGCCGGTTCGTGCAGCACCGCGCCGCCATCGGCGGCGGCCAGCCGGATCAGGTCGACCCGCAGTTCGTCTTCGAAGTAGTTCAGTTCGCGATCCACTGCCTGCTTGAACGCGTCCGAGCCGGCGCTGCCTTCGCGCAGCAGCACGTGCAGCAGCTTGTGGTCGGCGCGCAGCTGCTCGAAGAAGGTCTCCACCGACAGCCGGATCACGCTGCGCTCGGACGACGCCGCGCGCTGGCGCGCCTCGCCGATGATCGTGCGGAGAGAACGCCCGGACAGATCGATCAGCGCCACGGTCAGTTCGTCCATGTCGCGGAACTGGCGGTAGAACGAATTCGGGGCGATGCCGGCCTCGCGGGCCACTTCGCGCAGGCTCAGCGTGGAGACACTGCGGTGCGGGCCGATCAGGGCCAGCGCGGCGGCCAGCAGGTCGTCGCGCGAGATCGAGGCTTTGCGCGCCGGATGGGCATCGTCGGCAGCGGACAGGGGCAGGTCTGGGGAGGTCATCGGGGGCAGGGCGGTCAAGTCCCTGAATCATAGCCCGTCCGGTCAATATACAAGTGTATACACGCCTGTATGTGCGTGCGTATAGTGACCCCATGAGCGCCCAACCCCGCCCCCCGATCCGCCGCCGCAACCCGATCTCGCCCCGTCATTGGGTGTCCGAGGAGCTGTTCGACTTCTGGGCCGGGCGCCTGCACCCGTTGTGGACCCTGCGCCGGGCGCGGGCGCGGCTGGTGGCGCGCGAGCAGGCCAGTGCCGATGCGGTCACCCTGGTGCTGCGCCCGAACCGGCATTTCCGTGGGATGCAGCCGGGCCAGCACGTCACCCTTGGGGTGGACGTGGATGGCCGTCGCCTGTCGCGCAGCTACAGCCCCACGCGGCTGGCCGATGGCACCCTGGCGATCACCGTCAAGGCGATCGAGGGTGGCAAGGTCAGCCAGCACCTGGCCCACCATGCCGTGATCGGCGAGGCGTTCGAACTGGGCCAGGCCTTCGGCGAGATGACCGTGGACCCGCGCCAGGCCCAGCGCCTGCTGCTGTTGGCCGCCGGCAGCGGGATCACCCCGATGCGTGCGCTGCTGCGCCAGCTGGATGCCGCCGGCATGCCCGGCACGGTGGACCTGGTGTACTGGGCCCGCCGCCGCGAGGAACTGTGCTTTGCCGACGAACTGGCGGCACTGGCCGCGCGTCACCCGAACCTGCGCGTGCACCTGGCACTGACCCGCGACCCACACGCCGCGTCGCCGCGCGTGGATGCCTACGCGTTCGATGCACTGGGCGACCTCCGTGCGGCCCAGGTGCTGGTGTGCGGCCCGGGTGGCTTCGTTGATGCTGCCCGCGCACGCCTGCAGGGCAGCGTGGCCGCGCTGCAGTTCGAAGCGTTCACCCCGCCGCTGCTGCCCGACGCGGAAACCGGCACGGTGCAGGTCGAACTGCGCCGCAGTGGCCGCACCCTGACCCTGCCGCGCGGCACCTCGCTGCTGCAGGCGCTGGAAGCCGAAGGCCTGCGCCCGGCCAGCGGCTGCCGCATGGGCATCTGCAATACCTGCGTGTGCGGCAAGGCGTCCGGCGTCACCCGGCACACCCTGACCGGCGACTACGCTGATGAACCGGCCACGCAAGTGAAGCTGTGCGTCAACAGCGCCAGCACCGACCTGATCCTGGAGCTCTGAGCATGTCTTCCGTGCACAACCGCGTGCTGTCGCCTACCGAACTGGATGCGTTCGGCAATGAACTCGATGCGCTGCGTGCGCGCCAGCTGGCCACGCTGGGGGCCGCCGACGCGCGTTACATCCGCCGCGTGGTGGCCGGCGTGCGCTGGACCGGCGTGGCCGGCCGCGCGCTCCTGTTCCTGGGTGCCTTCGTGCACAGCGTGCTGATCCCGGCGTGGATCGCCGGCGTGGTGCTGCTGGCGCTGTCCAAGATCCTGGAAAACATGGAGCTGGCGCACAACGTCATCCACGGCCAGTACGACTGGATGGGCGACCCGCAGCTGCAGGGCAGTACCTACGAATGGGACATCGTCGGCACCGCCGACAACTGGCGCAAGACCCACAACTTCCGCCACCACACCTACACCAACGTGCGCGGGCTGGACGATGACATCGGCTACGGCCTGCTGCGCATCTTCCCCGAACAGCGCTGGCGCCCGTTTTACCTGACCCAGCCGGTGGTGGCGGTCGTGTTCGCACTGCTGTTCGAATGGGGCATCGCCATCCAGGACCTGCGCCTGGGCCGCTGGTTCGCCGGCAAGATCACCTTCCGCCAGCTGCTGGCGCAGGCGCGCCCGGTGGGCCGCAAGATGGGCAAGCAGATGTTCAAGGACTACCTGCTGTTCCCCGCGCTGGCCGGCCCGTTCTTCCTGCCGGTGCTGCTGGGCAACGTGGTGGCCAACCTGATCCGCAATGTGTGGACCTACGTGATCATCTTCTGCGGCCACTTCACCGCCGACGCCGAGACCTTCCCCAAGGAATGCGTGCGCGACGAAAGCCGTGGCCACTGGTACCTGCGCCAGCTGCGCGGCTCGTCCAACCTGACCGGTGGCAAGCTGATGAATGTCATGTCGGGCAACCTCAGCCACCAGATCGAACACCACTTCTTCCCGGACATCCCGGCCAACCGCTATGCAGCCATCGCGGTGGACGTGAAGGCGATCTGCGCACGCTACGGCCAGCACTACAACACCGGCTCGTTGCCGAAGCAGTTCGGCCAGGTGATGTGGCGCATCGTGCGGCATGCCTTCCCGAGTCGACCGGTGCGCGCCAAGGCCGCTGCCGTCAACGCTCAGCCACTGCCGCAGCAGGGCTGAGCCGGAACGCCGGGGCTCAGTCCTCCAGCCCCATCGTCCCCTCGGCCAGCGGCACCCGGCTGCCGTCGAGCAGGCCGCGGCTGAGCACCCCGTCCTCGATGAACAGCAGTTCGCCGTTCTCGCCATTCTTGATGCTGCTGTCGATGGCGATGATGCGGTCGCCGTGGAAACTGCTCACGTGCGGCATCGAGGTGTGCCCGACCACGATGCGCTTGAGGTCCAGCTGGGTGAGCAGCGCATCGACCTGGGCGGTGTCAAGTTGCCCGTCGAAGTAGCCGCGGTACCAGATCGGGCTGGTCTTGCCGTCGAACAGGCGCGCCGTGTCAGGCGCTGCCTTGACCTGATCGCGCGGCAGCCCCACGGCGGCCTGGTAGGTGGCGTTGGTGGCGTCCATGCCGCGCACCAGGTCCAGGTTCTCCGGTGCTATGCCACCGTGCAGGAACAACGTGTCGCCGATCTTCAGCAGCACCGGGCGGGTGCGCAGCCACTGCCCGATCACCGAATCCGGCCCGTACAGCGCCGGGTAGCTGCGGCCCAGCAGCTGCGCGCTCCGGAGGTACTTCGGGTTCACGTAGCGCAGGTCGTCGTAAAGCACCATCGTTTCGTGGTTGCCCAGCACGAAGTGCACCGCGCCGCCGGCCGCGCGCGCCTGCTGCTGCAGGTTGTACAGCAGCCAGAACGCCTCGGTCACCTGTGGGCCGCGGTCGAAGACGTCCCCGGCCACCACCAGGGTGGCACCGCCCAGCGACCACTGGTCGTGCGCGTCGATCACGTGGTGGGCGCGCAGCAGCCTGACCAGCAGGTCGTACTGGCCGTGGATGTCCGACACCGCGACGATGCGGGGCGTGGCCGGATACTGCGCCACCTCGGCAGTGCGCGGCGGCAGCACGGTCACCGGATGCGGGTAGCCACACTCGGGCAGCACCTGGGTGGTATCGCCGCGGGCGTTCAGCGTACGGCGCACGATGTGGTCGTTGCAGATCCACTCTGCCTCGTGGCCCTTGGCGGTAACGAACACGTACGGGCCGTCTGCATCGACGTGCTCGGCCGGTGCGGCCACCTCGCGCGCGCTGGTTGTGGACGTGGCCAGCAACAGCAGGCAGGGAAGCAGCGCGTGCATCGCGCGCAGGGAACGGCAGGCAGGCATCGGCGACGTCCAGGCAGAAAAAGGCGTGCGCAGGCGCACCGGATGATCCTACTCGGCGGCGCATGCGGTGGGCATGCGCCGTTGGTACCGATGGATGTGCAGGAACAGGCGGTTGGCGGGTGACTCAGCCGCGCTGCAGGGCCTGACGGCCCGGCGCTTCCGGCAACGTATCGTCGGCCAGCACCACGCGGTTGCGGCCGCGCTTCTTGGCCTGGTACATCGCTGCATCGGCGCGCGCCATCAAGCGCTCATAGTCCGGGTGACCATCGTGCGCCGCCACGCCGATGCTGGCGGTCAATGCCAGTGCGGTGCCATCGGCCAGCTGTGCCGGGGCCTGTGCAATCTGCCGGCGCAGGTTCTCGGCGATCACCTCGGCCTGTGCCGCGGTGGCCGCCACCAGCACCACCACGAACTCCTCGCCGCCATAGCGGAACAGGTAGTCGCTGCCACGCGTCAGCTGCCCGAGCAGCGCGGCCACGTGCTGCAGGGCGCGATCGCCGCCGTCGTGCCCGTGCGCATCGTTGATCGCCTTGAAATGGTCCAGGTCCAGCAGCAGGACCGAGAAGGGGGTGCTGGCCGAGGTGGCCAGTTCGATCTCACGGCGCAGCACGGTGGGCAGGAAGCGCCGATTGAGCAGGTTGGTCAGGGCATCGCTGCCTGCGTCCAGTTCGCCGATCCGCTCGAACAGCATGCCCATCAGGGTGCGGATGCGCGCCAGCTGCTCGCGGATGCCCTGCAGCGCGCCGAAGCGTGCGGCCACATCGGCATGGGCCAGTGCGGCGTGCAGCTGCGCGTCCACCTGGGCCACCAGTGTGCCCACCTGCGCGGTCTCACTGCTTTCGCCGAAACTGGGAATGCCCTTGTGGGTGAACCACAGGCCGAAGTCGGAGTGCGCCAGATCGACGGTATCGGCGTCGGTGGCCTGGCTGGCGATGGCGTACAGCAGCGCGTTTTCCCAATCCAGCAGCAGGGCCCGTTGGCGTTCGCGTTCGGTGCTGACGTTCTGCACCAGCGAAAACAGCCGGTACGCCGCATCGGTGCGCGAGGAGCGCTCGCGTGCGTGCGTGTAAGCCAGGGTCATGCCTTCCAGGGCGATGTCCACCGAGGCACTCAGGCAACTGATGGCGTCGAACGCCACGTGGCTGTTCGGTGCCTGGGCGACGATCCGCTCGAACAGGCGCTGCTTGAGCACGCGCGTGCCGCGCGTGACCAGGTCCACCGGAATGCCGACGCGCGCATGCACGTCGCCGATCACCCGTTGCGCAGCCACCAGTGCGGCGACGCTGGCGGGCGTGGCCGTCAGCAGCTGGGTCAGCCAGCGCTGCATGGCCGGCTTCAGCCGCAGCCGCACCTGGTCGTGGGACAGGAAGCGGCTGGCGCGCGGGTCCTCCAGCAGTACGTCATAGAAGTGATGGGCCAGGTCAGGCGGCGAGTGGGCTGCCAGATCGGCCAGCAGTGCGGCCGCCTCGGGGCGGGTGGCCTGCAGCGTCTGCTGCCATGCATCGGCCAGTGGCCGGCTGGCCTCATCCAGGTTTGGAACGATATCCACGATGGTTGCTCTTCCCGCCACACAGGCCGTCGAAGGTTAACGGCCGCGCGTGGCTGTAATGAAGTTACAGAATGAACGCGAGCCCAAGTGTAATAGTCTCCGCCGCATTGCCTGCTTACTCTGCGCGCATTGCAACGGAGACACCTTCATGGGTCACGACCACGATCACCTGCCCAGCGAAATCCGCCACGAAAAACCCTTGTGGTGGGCGCTGGGCCTGACCACCACCTTCCTGCTGGTGGAAGTGGCCGGCGCGTTCTGGACCAACAGCCTGGCGCTGCTGTCCGACGCGGCGCACATGGCCACCGATACGCTGGCGTTGATGATCGCACTGGTGGCGGTGCGGCTCAGTCGCCGCCCGCCGGATGCCAAGCGCACCTATGGCTACGCGCGGCTGGAAGCGCTGGGCGCGATGTTCAACGGCGGCATGCTGTTCGTGGTGGCCGGCTACATCCTCTGGGAAGCCATCGAACGGTTCCGCCAGCCGCAGGAGATCGCCTCCACCGGCATGCTGGTGATCGCCGCGTTTGGTCTGGTCATCAACCTGATCTCGATGCGCCTGCTGCGTGCGGGCAGCGGCGAAAGCCTCAACGTGAAGGGCGCCTACCTGGAAGTCTGGGCCGACATGCTCGGGTCGGTTGCGGTGATCATCGGCGCGCTGCTGATCCGCTGGACCGGCTGGAAACCGATCGATCCGATCCTGGCGGTGCTGATCGGTCTGTGGGTGCTTCCGCGGACGTGGGTGCTGATGCGCGAGGCCATCAACGTGCTGCTTGAAGGCGTGCCCAAGGGCACCGACATCGCGGCCGTGCGCGCGGCGTTGTGCGCGCAGGACGGCGTGGTCGATGTGCACGATCTGCACGTATGGGCGCTGGCATCCAGCACACCGGCATTGACCGCGCACGTGGTGATGGCCGACGGCGTGGAGGCCGATGCGCTGCGACGCGCGCTGACCACCACGCTGCATGACCGGTTCGAGATCGAGCATGTCACCCTGCAGATCGAAGCCGATCATTGCGGCGACAGTTGCAGCGTGGGCAGCCCCAAGGCGGGCGATGCGCATGCCGGCCATGACCACGGCGACCACGCCCATGCCCATGCCGATCACACGCATGCTGCCACCGAAAGCGGTCGCACCGGCACCGACGCGCAGGGCCACCACGGTCATCCACATCCCTGAACCGGCCCGCCCGGCTGCCGGGTGCGGGGCAGGGCAGGCTTGCCGCTACAATGCGGGTCTGCCTTGCCATCTGTCGGAGATACTGCAGTGACCCGGAAACTCGTACTGTTGCGCCACGGCCAGAGCCAGTGGAACCTGGACAACCGCTTCACCGGTTGGGTGGACGTGGAACTCACCGAACAGGGCCGCCGCGAGGCCGCCGCCGCCGGCCGCCTGATGCGCGAAGAAGGGCTGCAGTTCGATGTGGCGCATACCTCGGTGCTCAAGCGCGCCATCCACACCCTGCAGGGTGCACTGGCCGAGCTGGACCAGGACTGGCTGCCGGTGAGCAAGAGCTGGCGCTTGAACGAACGCCATTACGGCGGGCTGCAGGGCCTGGACAAGGCCGAGACCGCGGCCAAGCACGGCGAGGACCAAGTCAAGATCTGGCGCCGCTCCTACGACATTCCGCCGCCGGCGATGGACGTCGAAGACCCGGGCCATCCGATCCACGACCGCCGCTACGCCGGCCTGGACCGCAACGCGCTGCCGGGCACCGAATCGCTGGCCACCACGCTGGACCGCGTGCTGCCGTACTGGTTCGATGCGATCGCCCCGCAGCTGAAGGACGGCAAGACGGTGCTGGTGACCGCGCACGGCAATTCGCTGCGCGCGCTGTACAAGTACCTCAACAACGTCTCGCAGGAAGCCATCCTGGAGCTCAACATCCCGACCGGCATTCCATTGCTGTTCGAGCTCAACGACGACCTGACGGTGCAGTCGTTCCGCTACCTGGGCGACCCGGAGGCCGCCCGCAAGGCCGCCGAAGCGGTGGCCAACCAGGGCAAGGCGAAATAACAACGAAAGGCCGGCGCAAGCCGGCCTTTTCTTTACCCCTGCGGGTAGAGCCACCCCATGGGTGGCTGCACGCGATGCACGGTTCACGCAGCCACCCATGGGGTGGCTCTACCGGCGTGTGATGGTGTGACCTTTGGCCGGTCCCCCGCCGCCGCTCCCGCGCTACGCTGCCTGATTGCCCGCCCGCCGGGCAATGCATCCATCTGTAGCCGGAGAGACGAATGAAGTTTTCCAAGCTGGTCCCGCTGGGCCTGACCGTTGCCATCGCCGCGTCGCTGGCGTCCTGCGGCAAGACCGATACCGCGCCTGCCGCCACCGCCGATGCGGCCACGCCGGCGTTTGATCAGTCGCAGATCAAGACCGCGCTGATCTCGCTCAACAGCGCCGACCTGGACCCGTCGATCGCCGCCTGCACGGACCTCAACGGCTTCGTCAACAGCAAGTGGCTCACTGCCAACCCGGTGCCCAACGACCAGACCACCTGGGGCAGCTTCGAGATCCTGCGCGAGCGTTCGCTGGAAGTGCAGCACGCGCTGGTCCAGCAGGCCGCCGCCAGCAAGCCCAAGGCCGGTTCGGTGGAAGCCAAGATCGGTGACATCTGGAGCACCGGCTCGGACGAGGCCAAGATCGAAGCGGCCGGCATCACCCCGCTGCAGCCGCAGCTGGACAAGATCGCCGCGCTGAACGACACCGCCGCCATCACCCAGTACCTGCGCGACAGCCAGGCGCAGGGCCAGGGCGTGCTGTTCTCGCTGTCGGCCAATGCCGACTACAAGGATTCGGCCAACGTCATCGCCTACGTGGGCCAGGGCGGGCTGGGCCTGCCGGAGAAGGGCTACTACGTCGATGATGCGCAGGCCAAGATCCGCGACGCGTACGTGGCTTACATCGCGCAGGCGCTGACCCTGTCCGGCGTGGATGCCGCGCAGGCCAAGACCGAGGCCAAGGCCGTGCTGGACTTCGAAACCCGCCTGGCCAAGGCCTCGCTGTCGCGCATCGAACTGCGCGATCCGGCCAAGCGCTACAACCCGGTCAGCGCCGCCGAAGCCGACAAACTGACTCCGAACTTCAGCTGGACCGCGCTGTTTGACACCCTGAAGGTGCCGGCCGCGCAGAAGTTCTCGCTGGCCCAGCCGGGTTTCTTCACCGAAGTGGACAAGATGCTCGCCGACGTGCCGGCCAGCACCTGGCAGGCCTACCTGCGCTTCCACACCATCGATGATGCCTCGCCGTACCTGAGCAGCGCGTTCGAGAAGGCCAACTTCGACTTCTACAGCACCACCCTGCGTGGCCAGAAGGAAATGCAGCCGCGCTGGAAGCGTGTGCTGGAATCGGTGAATGGCGCGATCGGCGAAGGCCTCGGCCAGCTGTACGTCAACGCGGTGTTCCCGGCCGACTCCAAGGTGCAGATGCAGCACCTGGTGGAGAACCTCTCGGTGGCGCTGAAGGCGCGCCTGGAGAAGCTGGGGTGGATGGGCGAGGACACCCGCAAGAAGGCGCTGGAGAAGTGGGCCAGCTTCACCCCGAAAATCGGCTACCCGGACAAGTGGCGCGACTGGTCGGGCTATGAAACCAACGCCGACAGCTACCTGGGCAACATGCAGGCCGCGCGCGCGTTCAACTACCGCTACATGCTGAACAAGATCGGCAAGCCGGTGGACAAGACCGAGTGGGGCATGACCCCGCAGACCGTCAACGCCTACTACAACGCCACCAAGAACGAGATCGTGTTCCCGGCCGCCATCCTGCAGGCGCCGTTCTTCGATGCCAAGGCGGATCCGGCGCTGAACTACGGCGGCATCGGCGCGGTGATCGGCCATGAAATGATGCACGGCTACGATGACTCGGGCAGCCAGTTCGCCGCCAACGGCAACTTTGACAACTGGTGGACCGACAGCGACCGCAAGGCCTTCACCGGCCGCACCGACCAGCTGGTGGCGCAGTTCGACGGCTATGAATCGCTGCCGGGCGTGAACGTGAAGGGCAAGCTGACCCTGGGCGAGAACATCGGCGACCTGGGCGGCCTGACCGTGGCCTACGACGCGCTGCAGATGGCGTTGAAGGAAGACCCGAAGGCCAACGTGGCCGTGGACGGTCACAGCCAGGACCAGCGCTTCTTCATGAACTGGGCCACCGTGTGGCGCCGCAACTTCAACGAAGGCGAGCTGCGCGTGCGTCTGAACACCGACCCGCACGCCCCGGCCAACTTCCGCGCCAACGGCGCACCGTCCAACATGCCGGCTTATGCCAAGGCGTTCGAGTGCAAGGCGGGCGATGCGATGGTGCGTGCCGATGACAAGCGTGTTGTGATCTGGTGATCGCACGCGGTTGAGTGAAACAAAGAACCCGGCGCAAGCCGGGTTTTTTGTTGGAGCATCGCTGCGAGGCGGTTGGCCATGCCTGGCGATCCGTGCGCGTCGCCGTGGCACGCGGAGGTAGGGTTGGATCCCAATCAACTGCCGTGAGCGGGTCAACATGCTCTGGCGCATGGACCTTGAACCGGAAAGCGCCTTCACCGTTCTCAGCTCATGCGTTCGTCGCGTGTTGAATGATGGTCTGCGGTCGATTGGGATCCGACCCTACCTCGGTCGGGCAGGCGCTCGGTGACGCGCGGCATCGGAACGGAGAACGAGAGTGTTCTCCGCCCGCGTTGCCGTGGCACGCGGAGGTAGGGTTGGATCCCAATCAACCGCCGTGAGCGGGTCAACACGCTTTGGCGCATGGACCTTGAACGGGAAAGCGCCCTCACCGTTCACAGGTCATGCGTTCGTCGCGTGTTGAATGGTGGTGTGCGGTCGATCGGGATCCGACCCTACCTCGATCGGGCAGGCGCTCGGTGGCGCGCGGCATTGGAACGGAGATCGAGAGCGTTCTCCGCCCGCGTCGCCGTGGCACGCGGAGGTAGGGTTGGATCCCAATCAACTGCCGTGAGCGGGTCAACACGCTTTGGCGCATGGACTCTGAACGGGAAAGCGCCTTCACCGTTCTCAGGTCATGCGTTCGTCGCGCGTTGAATGATGGTCTGCGGTCGATCGGTATCCGACCCTACCTCGATCGGGCGGGCGCTCGGTGACGAGCGGCATTGGAACGGCGTTCGAGGGTGTTCTCCGCGAGCGTCGCCGTGGCACACGGAGGTAGGGTTGGATCCCAATCAACTGCCGTGAGCGGGTCAACACGCTTTGGCGCATGGACTCTGAACGGGAAAGCGCCTTCACCGTTCACAGCTCATGCGTTCGTCGCGCGTTGAATGATGGTCTGCGGTCGATCGGGATCCGACCCTACCTCGGTCGGGCAGGCGCTCGGTGACGCGCGGCATTGGAACGGAGATCGAGAGTGTTCTCCGCTCACGTTGCCGTGGCACGCGGAGGTAGGGTTGGATCCCAATCAACCGCCGTGAGCGGGTCAACGTGCTTTGGCGCATGGAGCTTGAACGGGAAAACGCCTTCACCGTTCACAGCTCATGCGTTCGTCGCGCGTTGAATGATGGTCTGCGGTCGATCGGGATCCGACCCTACCTCGGTCGGGCAGGCGCTCGGTGACGCGCGGCATTGGAACGGAGATCGAGAGTGTTCTCCGCTCGCGTTGCCGTGGCACGCGGAGGTAGGGTTGGATCCCAATCAACCGCCGTGAGCGGGTCAACGTGCTTTGGCGCATGGAGCTTGAACGGGAAAGCGCCTTCACCGTTCATGGGTCATGCGTTCGTCGCGCGTTGAATGATGGTCTGCGGTCGATTGGGATCCGACCCTACCTCGGTCGGGCAGGCGCTCGGTGGTGCGCGGCATTGGAACGGAGATCGAGAGTGTTCTCCGCCCGCGTTGCCGTGGCACGCGGAGGTAGGGTTGGATCCCAATCAACTTCCGTGAGCGGGTCAACACGCTTTGGCGCATGGACCTTGAATGGGAAAGCGCCTTCACCGTTCTCAGGTCATGCGTTCGTCGCGTGTTGAATGGTGGCGTGCGGTCGATCGGGATCCGACCCTACCACTGTGGGGCAGGACCGCTTCTATACGTTGGGCTCATGGACCTTGCGTTCGGGCCTTACGCCAGCGCCGGTTCGCGCCGCAGCAGGTCCTGGAAGGCATCCAGCAGGTACGCGTCGATCATGCCACCGGACGCATCGTCCAGGATGCGCATGACCCGGCCGCGCTCCATGGCGCCGCGGTAGGGACGGTCGCTGGTCATCGCGTCCCAGGCGTCGACGATGGTGAGGATGCGTGCGCCCAGCGGAATGCTCTCGCCGCGCAGGCCGTCGGGATAGCCGCTGCCGTCGAAGGCTTCGTGATGGGCGCGGATCAGGCGGGCCACGTCGGCGGCGTCGGCGCGCCCGGTGGCCAGGAAAATGCGTTCGCCGTGTTCGGGGTGTTGGCGCATGATCGCCTGCTCGGCGTGGTCATGCCGCCCGGGGTTGAGCAGGACGTCGTCGGGAATGCCGATCTTGCCGATGTCATGGAAGCAGGCGGCCAGTTCGATCTGGTCGCACTGGGCAGGGTCCAGGCTGCAGTGCCGGGCCAGCGAGCGGGCCAGCAGGCCGACGCGGTCGCAGTGGTGGCGGGTGTAGGCATCGCGCAGCTGCAGCGACACCGACAGCGCGTCGATGGAGCAGGCCAATGCGGCGGGGGCGTCGTGTGGGGAGTAATCGGTCACGGGGAAATACTGCCACGCTCCCGGTCGCCGAAGCGACCGGGAGCGGCGGAATCAATGCCTCTGCAGCTGGATGCCGTGCTTCTTGGCGTACGCATCCTGCGCCGCGTCCAGGGCCTGCATTTCCGTATCGATACGGTTGCCGACGGTCTGCAGCTTCTCGGCCAGCGGCATGACCTGTTCCTTGGTCTTGTCGGCCGGCAGCGCGGCCATTTCCACCAGGATGCCGAACATTTCCTCGGCGCTCTGCACGTAGGCGCGCAGCTTCTGGTGCACGTCCTTGGCATCCTCGTCCGGCGGCATCTGGTCGATGCGGGTCAGGTACTGCTGCATCTCGGTGCGGGCGCGTTCCAGGCCGGGCTTGAGCGTGTCCAGGCCCTCACCGGTGGCCAGCGCCTTCTGCAGCGGCTCGCTCTTGTTGCCGACGGTCCACTCCTGCACGGTGCTGGCAGCGCCGTTCCAGAAGGCGACGTTCTCGGTGAGGTATTCGCTGGCGCTCATGCCACTGCCACTGCCACCGCAGGCGCTCAACAGGCCGAGGCTGGCAGCCAGCAGCAGGGTACGGAATCGTTTCAAAGCAACTCTCCTTGTCGCGGGCAGATAACAGGGAAAAAACCCTCCGGCCCGCAGAAGCGGAGGGTCACAGGGGAAACAGGGATCAGCGTGGCGACAGGGTCAACAACAGGGCCTTGGCCGCGCTGAAACGGTCTTCGGGCAACGGCAACGGGTGCTTGATGCGCAGTTTGTCCGGGCCGTCCATGGTGTACAGCTTGGGCTGCTTCTGGATCATCTGGATGACCGCCATCGGGTCGATCGCCGGCTTGGCCTCGAACACGATGCGCCCGCCATTTTCGCCCAGTTCCAGCTTGCGCACGCCCAGCACGTTGGCCTGCAGCTTCAGTTCGGCGATGGCGAACAGGTGCTTGGCCGGGTCGGGAAGCAGGCCGAAGCGGTCGATCATCTCCACCTGCAGTTCGCGCAGTTCATCGGTGTCGCGCGCGCTGCTGATGCGCTTGTACAGGGTCAGGCGGGTATGTACGTCGGGCAGGTAGTCGTCGGGGATCAGCGCCGGCACATGCAGTTCGACCTCGGCACCGCGCACTTCCTCGCCGGCATCCAGGTCGGGCAGCTTGCCCAGGCGGATGCTGCGCACCGCCCGTTCCAGCAGTTCGGTGTACAGGCTGAAGCCCACCTCGGCCATCTGGCCGCTCTGGTCTTCGCCGAGCAGTTCGCCGGCACCGCGGATTTCCAGGTCATGGGTGGCCAGGGTGAAGCCGGCGCCCAGCTCGTCCATCGACGCGATCGCATCCAGGCGCTTCTGCGCGTCGGGGGTCATCGCGCGCTTGTCCGGCACCACCAGGTAGGCATAGGCGCGGTGGTGCGAGCGCCCCACGCGGCCGCGCAGCTGGTGCAGCTGGGCCAGGCCGAAGCGGTCGGCGCGGTTGATGATGATGGTGTTGGCGTTGGGGATGTCGATGCCCGATTCGATGATCGTGGTCGACAGCAGCACGTTGTAGCGCTGCTTCTGGAAGTCCAGCATCACCCGTTCCAGCTCGCGCTCGGGCATCTGCCCGTGGGCGATGCCGATGCGGGCCTCGGGCACCAGTTCGGCCAGGTCGCGCTGCATGCGGCCGATGCTTTCCACGTCGTTGTGCAGGAAGTACAGCTGGCCACCGCGGGCCAGTTCGCGCTGGAAGGCTTCGCGCAGCAGCGCGTTGTCCCAGGCAGTGATGAAGGTCTGCACCGCCAGCCGGTTCGGCGGCGGGGTGGCGATGATCGACAGGTCGCGCAGCCCGGCCATGGCCATGTTCAAGGTGCGCGGGATCGGGGTGGCGGTGAGGGTGAGCAGGTGCACGTTGGCGCGCATCGCCTTCAACGCTTCCTTCTGGCGCACGCCGAAACGCTGCTCCTCGTCCACCACCACCAGGCCCAGGTCCTTGAACTTCACGTCCGGCTGCAGCAGGCGATGGGTACCGATGATGACGTCGATGGTGCCGGCGGCGACCTTCTCCAGCTCGGCCTTGATTTCCTTGGTGGTCTTGAAGCGCGACAGCACTTCCACGCGCAGCGGCCAGTCGGCGAAACGGTCGCGGAAGTTGCGGTAGTGCTGCTCGGCCAGCAGCGTGGTCGGCACCAGCACGGCCACCTGCTTGCCGGCACTGGCGGCGGCGAACGCGGCGCGCACGGCCACTTCGGTCTTGCCGAAGCCGACGTCGCCGCAGACCACGCGGTCCATCGGCTGGCTGCTGGCCAGGTCGCGCAGGGTGGCGTCGATGGCGGCCAGCTGGTCGGGGGTTTCCTCGAACGGGAATCCGGCCGCGAACGGCTCGTACATCGAGCGGTCCACGTGCAGCGCCAACCCCGCACGGGCGCGCCGGCGGGCCTGGATTTCCAGCAGTTCGGCGGCCACGTCGCGGACCTTTTCGGCCGCACGGCGCTTGGCCTTGCTCCACTGCTCGCCGCCCAGCGAATGCAGCGGCGCGGTTTCGGCCGATGCGCCGGAGTAGCGACTGATCAGGTGCAGCTGCGCGACCGGCACGTACAGGCGGTCGCCCTTGGCGTATTCGATCTCCAGGAATTCGCCCGGCATGCCGCCGGCGTCGAGCACGATCAGGCCGCGGTAGCGGCCCACACCGTGGTCTTCATGGACGATCGGCGCGCCTTCGGTGAGCTCGCCGAGGTCGCGGATGATCGCTTCCGGCTCGCGCCCCACGCGGCGGCTGCGGCGGGTGGTGCCGGCGCGCTCGGGGAACAGCTGGCGCTCGGTCAGCACCGCGATCTGCGGCGTGTCCAGCGCGAAACCGTCTTCCAGCGGCGCCACGGTGATCGCAAAGCGGTTGCTGGCGTCGGCCAGGAACGCCGGCAGGTCGACCACCACCGGCGGCTTCAGCTCGGCTGCCTGCAGCACTTCCAGCAGCGCTTCGCGGCGCCCCGGCGAATCGGCGGCAATCAGCACCCGACCCGGGTAGTGGCCTATGAAGGACTTCAGTGCTTCGCCGGCCGGCGCATCGCGCGCGGCCACCGGCAGCGGCGGCAACGGCTGGTCGCCCAGCGGCTGCGCGTCGTCGATGCGCGCGTGGTCGGCGTTCCAGATCTCGATGCGGGGCAGGGCATTGAGGGTGGAGTTCAATGTTTCCGGGCTGAGGTACAGCTCCTGCGGCGCCAGCAACGGGCGCTCCACGTCATGCCGGCGCTGCTCGTAGCGGTTGCCGGTCTGCGCCCAGAAGGCGGCGGCCGCTTCGCCCACGCCGGCGCCGACCACCGGCAGCACGTTCGGCTGGAGGTAGTCCAACAGGGTCGCGGTCTGGTCGAAGAACAGCGGCAGGTAGTACTCCACGCCGGCCGGGGCCAGCCCGGCCTTGAGATCCTGGTACAGCGCGCTGCGCCGGGTATCCACATCGAAGCGCTCGCGCAGGGTGGCCAGCACCCGCGACACGGCCAGGTCGTCCAGCGGCACTTCGCGGCCGGGCAGCATGCGGACCGCATCCACCTTGTCCAGCGAGCGCTGGCTCTCCGGGTCGAAGGCGCGGATCGAATCGATGTCCTCGTCCAGCAGCTCGATGCGCAACGGCGTCTGTGCGCCCATCGGGAACACGTCGAGCAGCCCGCCGCGCACGGCGAAATCGCCCGGGTCCATCACCTGCGGCACGTTGCGGTAGGCCGCCGCTTCCAGGCGTCGCTTCTCCGCATCCAGGTCCAGGCGCTGGCCGACCTTCAGGTCGAAACTGCCCCCGATGATGTACTTGCGCGGGGCCAGCCGCTGCAGCAGGGTCTGCACCGGCACCACCACGATGCCACGGGTGAGCGTGGGCAACTGGTGGAGCGCGGCCAGGCGCTGGGAGATGATGTCCGGGTGCGGGCTGAAGGCGTCGTAGGGCAGGGTTTCCCAATCCGGGAACGCGACCACCGGCAGCGCGGACGCGCTGCCCAGCAGGGTGCGCAGATCCGATTCGATCTGGTTGGCCCCGTGGTTGTCGCGTGCGATGACCAGCAGGGGCCCGTCATGGACCTCTGCGGCACGGGCGACGTACCAGGCCAACGCCGTGGCCGAAGCGGGAGCGCGCCACCAGGCGCGGAGCTGGCCGGAACGGGGCAGCGGCGGAGCGGGATAGGAGGGACGTGACATGAACCGTCGATTTTAGCAGACGCCGAAGTCACGGCCATGTCAGCCCGGCTCGTCGCCGCTCGGCCCGCCCCGCTCACCGTTGCGTGTCGGGTGGCAAAGCCCCGCTAGGTGCCGGCCGTTGGCCGGCACGCGCGCAAAAAGGCAGGTGCCGACCGTTGGCCGGCACGCGCGCAAAAAGGCAGGTGCCGACCGTTGGCCGGCACGCGCGCAAAAAGGCAGGTGCCGACCGTTGGCCGGCACGCGCACAAAAGGTAGGTGCCGGCCGTTGGCCGGCACATCCTCAGCTATCGAGCTCTAAAACCATGCGCACCAACCCGGGCGTGCCCTGCGGGTGCGGCACCGGCTTGAAGCCCAGCGAAGCGGCCAACTGCTTCATCGGCTCGTTCTCTTCGGCCACGTCGCCGTACAGGCGATCCAGGTACTTGCCGCGCGCCCACTTGACCAGCTTGCGCATCAGCTGCCGGCCCAACCCCTGGCCCACCAGGAAGCGGCTGACCAGGATGGCGTACTCGGCCTCGCGGGTGCCTTGGATGATCGAAGCCCGTGCCACCGCGCCGACCACGGCTTCACCGGCGGGCAGCGACTCGGCCGCCACCAGGGTGATTTCGCTCTTCGGATTGGGGTGGGTCAGGCGCTGGGTGGTTTCCGGCGACAGCTCGGTCACCGATTGCAGGAAGCGGTCGCGGATCTCTTCGGGCCCGAACAGGCTGAAGGCCGCATGCAGCGGCGCCCCGTCTTCGGGGCGGATCGGGCGGATCAGCAGCTCGTGGCCACTGGGTGCCTTGAAAATCTCGTGCCAGGGCGGCATGCGGTTACGGGTAGCCATACCGGTGATTCCTAGGTGGTCTTTGGATTCTCGCATCCCGGGGCGCCGGTTCCGTGAACGGAACGCTCACGCCGTTCAGGGGCGCGCAAGGACGCTCATTCGGCCTGCTTGAGCCACTGCAGCCGGGTGCTGGCGCCGGCCTCGCCCAGGAACTGCTTCAGCGCCGGCATGGCCGGGGCCAGCACCTGGTCGAACTGCCAAGGCGGGTTGAGCAGCAGCATGCCGCTGCCATTGAGCCGCAGCGGCGAGTCGTCCGGCCGGATCAGCAGTTCGGCGGTCAGCACCGACTTCACCGGCAGCGCACAGGCCTTGCGCAGGAAATGCAGGATGGTGCGGCGCTGCTTGATCGGGAACCAGATCGCGAAGGTGGCCTGTGGCCAGCGGCCGAGGATCTCGCTCACCGAGGCCAGGATGGCCTGGTATTCGGCGTCCTGGCCCTCGTAGGGCGGGTCGATCAGGACCAGCCCGCGGCCGATCTTCACACCGTTGGCCTTGGGCGGCAGCAGGGCACGGTTCTGCGCGTAGCCGTCGGCGTGGTAAACGCCGACCCGGCTGTCATGGGCGAACAGCGCCTTCAGCGAGGCGGCCTCGTCGTCCTGCACCTCGCAGACCGCCATGCGGTCCTGCTCGCGCAGGGCGCGGGCGGTCAGCAGTGGCGAGCCCGGGTAGCTGATCATGGCCCCGACCGGGTTGTCGGCCTGGACGGCCTTCAGGTAGCGCTCGACCACCGCCGGCAGCGTGGGCTGGGCCATCAGGCGCATCACCCCGTCCTCGGCCTCCAGGGTCTTGCGGCTTTCCTCGCTGGCCAGCAGGTAGCGGCCAGCGCCGCCGTGGGTGTCCAGCACGAAGAACGGGCTGTCCTTGCGCTTGAAGGTGTCGAGCAGGGCAAGCTGCACGATGTGCTTGAGCACATCGGCATGGTTGCCGGCATGGAAGGCGTGGCGGTAATTCATCGGCGCAGTGTACGGGGCGGCGGGCCCAGCGGCTATGCTGCGCGCATGAACCGCCCCCTGCACAACGTCCTGGTCGTCGAAGACGAAACCGCCATCGCCGACACCGTCCTGTATGCCCTGCGCAGCGAGGGCTACGGCGCCCAGCACTGCCTGCTGGGCGGTGGCGCGCTGGAGGCCCTGCGCCAGCAGGCCTTCGACGTGGTGGTGCTGGATGTGGGGCTGCCGGACATGAGCGGGTTTGATGTGTGTCGCAGCCTGCGCACCTTCAGCGAGGTGCCGGTGATCTTCCTGACCGCGCGCAACGACGAGTTCGACCGCGTACTGGGCCTGGAACTGGGCGCGGACGATTACATGGCCAAGCCTTTCTCGCCGCGCGAGCTGGTGGCCCGGGTGCGTGCGCGGCTGCGCCGCAGCAGCAGCGCCCCGGCCGAGCAGGCCGGCTGGCAGCAGCACGGCCGCTTCGCGATCGACCGCGAGGGCCGTCGCATCCGCTTCGCCGAGCAACCGCTGGAGCTGACCCGCTACGAGTACGCACTGATGGCCGCGCTGCTGCAGCGCCCGGGGTCCATCCTGAGCCGCGCCCAGCTGATGGACCGTGGCTGGGACACCGACGCCGACAGCGCCGACCGCACCGTGGATACCCACGTCAAGACGCTGCGGGCCAAGCTGCGTGCCGCAGGGGCTGACCCCGACCCGATCCGCACCCATCGCGGGCTCGGCTACGCGCTGGAGGTCTGAGCCATGCGGCTGGGCCTGAAGCTGTTCCTGGGGTTCTTCCTGATCGTGGGCATCGCCGCGTTCTTCGTGATGCGCATCTTCGTCAACGAGGTCAAACCGGGCGTGCGCCAGGCGATGGAGTCGACTCTGGTCGACGCTGCCAACGTGTTGGCCGAGATGGCCGCTGCCGACCTCAAGGCCGGGCGCATCCGCAACGGTGCGTTCGTGGCCAGCCTGGCGCGCGCGCAGCGCCGCGACCCCAAGGCGATGGTGTGGCGTTTTCCCAAGCGCACGCTGGATTACCGGGTGACCATCACCGACGCCAAGGGCATCGTGGTGTACGACTCCACCGGGCAGGGCATCGGCCGCGACAACTCGCGCTGGAACGATGTCTACCGCACCCTGCGCGGCGAATACGGCGCCCGCTCCAGCCCGGAAACGCCCGGCGACGACACCCATTCGGTGATGCACGTGGCCGCGCCGATCCATGACCCGGCCGATGCCACGCGCCTGATCGGCGTGCTCAGCCTGGCCCAGCCCAACCGCAGCATCGACCCGTTCATTGCCGCCAGCCAGCGCGCCATCATGCGGCGGGGCGCGTGGTTGATCGGCTTGTCGGCGCTGATCGGGCTGTTGATGACGGCGTGGTTGATGCATGGCGTGAACCGGCTTAACCGCTACGCCAAGGCGGTCAGCGCCGGCGAACCGGTGCCGCCGCCGAAGCCGCGCCGCGATGAGATCGGCGACCTTGGCCAAGCGCTGGAAACCATGCGCCGCAAGCTGGAGGGCAAGGCCTACGTGGAGCAGTACGTGCAGTCGCTGACCCACGAAATGAAGAGCCCGCTGGCCGCGATCCGCGGTGCGGCCGAGCTGCTGCAGGAACCGTTGCCCGATGCCGACCGCGTGCATTTCGCGCGCAGCATCCAGGGCCAGGAGCAGCGCCTCACCGAAACCATCGACAAGCTGCTGGCGCTGGCCGAAGTGGAACAGCACGGCTGGCTGCAGAAGCGCGAACGCATCGCGCTCGCCCCGTTGCTGCAGGCCGCTGCCAGCGCGGTGGCAGTGCGCGCGCAGGCGGCCGCGGTGGCGATCGACGTGGAGGTCCCCGATGGCCTGGTCATCCAGGGCGACGGTTATTTGTTGCGGCAAGCCTTGAACAACCTGCTGGAGAACGCGCTGGCGTTTTCCAGTGCCGACAGCCGGCTGCAGCTGAGCGCCGCGCGCGAGGGCGACGGCGTGGTGCTGCGCGTGGCCGACCGCGGCAGCGGCGTGCCCGACTATGCGCTGGACCGCGTGTTCGAGCGCTTCTATTCGCTGGCGCGGCCCGCTACCGGCCTGCGCAGCTCCGGGCTGGGGCTGTCGTTCGTGCAGGAAGTGGCGCGCCTGCATGGTGGGCGGGTGCAGCTGCGCAACCGCGAAGGCGGCGGTGCGCTGGCCTCGCTGTGGCTGCCAGAGCGCGACCCGGGCGCGCCGATCCGGCGCTGAGCCCAGTCGCCGCGGGCACTTCACACAGACTTCAAACTCAGCACAAACCCCGCACACCACCGCGCCCGAAGCTGGCCCCCTCCCAACCGAGGACGGGCCATGAAATCCCTGAAGATGCTGTTGCGGTTCGCCATTGTCGGCGGGCTGATCCTGTTGCTGCTGATCCCGTTGATGATGATCAAGGGCGTGATCAAGGAGCGCGAGGCGTACCGCGACGAAGCCTACCTGCGCGTGTCGCAGAGCCGCGCCGGCGCGCAGACCCTGACCGGCCCGGTGCGCGTGGTGCCGTGGACCGATACCCGCGAGGTCGAGGTGGTCGACGCGGCCGGCAACAAGAAGAAGGAAATCCAGACCGAGCACAGCTACTGGCTGCAGATGCCGGCCACGCTGCGGGTGGACGGGCAGATGCAGCCCGACGAACGCCGCGTCGGCCTGTTCCGGGTGCCGGTATACAGCTGGAAGGCGAAGATCACCGCCGAGTTCGCCGACGATGATTACCCGATCAAGGCCGGGCGCGTGTATGGCACCCCCTACCTGGCCGTCGGCATCGCCGACCTGCGTGGCCTGGTCGGTTCGCCCACGCTGCAGGTCGATGGCCAGGCGTTGACGCTGCAGCCGGGCATTGGCGAGGTCAACGGGCTTGGCAAGGGTCTGCACGTGCCGCTGCGCGACTTCGACGACAGCATCGGCGGCATGCTCAAGGGCAGCCGCCTGCAGTTGGACATGGTGCTCGACGGCACGCGTTCGCTGGCGGTGGTGCCGGTGGGTGACGACAGCCGCATCGCGATCCGCTCGCCGTGGCCGCACCCGCTGTTCGGCGGCAGCTTCCTGCCCAACCAGCGCACCGTCACCGACACCGGGTTCGACGCCCAGTGGGCCGTCTCCTCGCTGGCCTCCGAAGCACAGCGCCAGCTGCGCGACAGCAAGGACCTGGACCCGGAAACGGTCAGCGTGGAACTGGTCAACCCGGTGGACATCTACACCCAGGCCGATCGGGCCAGCAAGTACGGCATCCTCTTCATCCTGCTCACCTTCGTCGGCTTCATCCTGTTCGAGCTGATCAAGCGCCTGCGCATCCATCCACTGCAGTACCTGATGGTGGGCCTGGCCCTGGCGATCTTCTTCCTGCTGCTGCTCAGCCTGTCCGAGCACATTCCGTTCTGGCTGGCCTATCTGGTGTCGGCGGTGGCCTGCATCGGGGTGCAGGCGGTGTATCTGTCGGGGGTGTTGAAGAGCTGGACGCGCGGCCTGGGCTTTGCCGGCATGCTCACGGTGCTGTACGGCGCGCTGTACGGCCTGTTGATCTCGGAGAACAACGCGTTGCTGATGGGCTCGCTGCTGCTGTTCGGCGTGCTGGCCAGCGCCATGTGGATCACCCGCCGGATCGACTGGTACGAAGTCGGCGCGAGCCTGAAGTAAGGAGAGGCACATGAGCTGGCGCAACGGGTTGCGGCAACGCGCGTGGCAGGGCATTCCGGAACTGCTGGAAGTGGACGCGCTGCTGCAGGCCAGCAGCGTGCTGGCGGCCTTGCCGGGGGCGCGCATCGCCCCCGGCCTGGTGCGCTTCAAGCTCGCGGCGCGGACCTGCGAAGGGGTGCAGCAGCAAGGCCTGGACTGGTTGTCCGGCGCACGCCAGGGCCGCGGTGCCCTGGCCGGAAAGGTGCCGCGTTACCGGCCATGGAAGGCCGGCAATGCGGCGCTGGCCGAGATCGGCATCGCCGGGCTGCCCATGGACTGGCCGGCGCACGCGGCGGTGTATGGCTGCAGCAGCGTTGACCGCCGGCACTGGCTGTTGCTGGTGCCGGGCAGCGCTCAACTGTGGCTGGGCTGGACCGGCTGAGCAGCGCCCGCCGGACACATCCATGCGTGCGCACATGACCGATGGGACGGGGGCCAGGCGCTCGCGCTGGCTAGACTCGATGGCTTGACGAGCAGTGCCGAAGGGCCGGGGTGGGGCGTGTTGAAGTGGAGCGGGCTGAAGTGGGGCGTGCTGGCTGTAGCGCTGGCGATGGGTGGCAATGCAATGGCGCAGCAGCGCGAAACGGTGGACCTGGACATGGTGGGGAAGATCCGCCAGCAGGCCTTCCACCAGTCCCAGGTGATGGACACCTTCAGCTACCTCACCGAACGCATCGGGCCGCGCCTGACCAACTCGCCGGCGATGGGGCGCGCCAATGCCTGGACGCGCGGCCGGTTCAACGACTGGAAGCTGGACAACGTCCACGACGAAGCCTTCGATGCCTTCGGCCGTGGCTGGGAATTCACCTCGGCCAGCGTGGAAATGCTGGGCGATCGCGTGCAGCCACTGCATGCGCTGCCCAAGGCCTGGACGCCGGGTACCCAGGGCCCGGTCGAGGGCGAGCTGGTGCAGGTGGACATCAAGAAGCCCGACGACATCGAGAAGTACCGCGGCAAACTGCGCGGGAAGATCCTGTTGCTGGGCGAGGCGCGCGAGTACAAGCGGGGCACCGACGCCGATTCGCACCGGCATGACGCAACCTCGCTGGAGGGCCTGCAGGAATTCACCCTGCCCAAGGACAAGGACGTGGCGGCCGACCGCGCCAAGCGGGTCAAGGAGTACCAGGAGAAGCAGGCGCTGGCGGCCAAGGTCAACGCCTTCTTTGTCGACGAAGGCGCACTGGCCTCAATCAGCATCAGCGGCTGGGACAACGGCATCATCCGTGTTGCCGGCGGTGGCTCGCGCAAGGCGGGTGAATCGGCCGGCATTCCCGAGCTGGCGATGATCGCCGAGCATTTCAATCCGCTGGCGCGTGCGCTGGAGGCCAAGCAGACCGCGCGCCTGCGCGTGGATGTCGCGGCGCGCTTCACTGACCAGACCGACCAGCCGGGCTACAACACGCTGGCCGAGATCCGCGGCAGCAGCCGGCCCGATGAAGTGGTGATGATCGGCGCGCACCTGGATTCGTGGCACAGCGGCACCGGCGCCGCCGACAACGCCGCCGGCGTGGCGGTGATGATGGAGGCCATGCGCATCCTCAAGGCCGCTGGCGCCAAGCCGAAGCGCACCATCCGGGTGGCCCTGTGGAGTGGTGAAGAACAAGGGCTGATCGGCTCGCAGGCCTATGTGGCCAAGCACTTCGGTGGCTTCCCCGAGCCTGCCGATGCGGCGCAGAAGGCGCTGCCGGCCTCGTTGCGCGAACCGACCGGTGCCCTGCAGAAGACCCGCGATTACAGCAAGTTCCAGGTCTACTTCAACATGGACAACGGTTCGGGCCGCTTCCGCGGGATCTACGCGCAGGAGAACATGGCGGCCGTGCCGATCTTCGAGGCCTGGCTGGCCCCCTTCCATGACGTGGGTGCCACCACCGTGGCCACCCGCAACACCGGCAGCACCGACCACATCAGCTTCGACCGCATCGGCCTGCCGGGCTTCCAGTTCATCCAGGACCGGCTGGACTACTTCACCAACGTCCACCACAGCCACCTCGATACCTGGGACCACGCCGAACCGGAAGACCTGAAGCAGGCCGCCGCCATCGTGGCGTCCTTCGCCTACCACGCGGCCATGCGCGAGCAGTCCTTCCCGCGCAAGCCCGCGCCGCAGCCGTAGCCGTAAGGAGGCCGGACGGAGGGGGCGCCCGCCGCCTCCGTGCCCTCCCGGGGGTAATGGTAAAATCGGGGGATTCCCGTTCCCCGAGCCTTCCATGACCTGCCGCACCCGCTTCGCCCCCAGTCCCACCGGCTACCTGCACATCGGTGGCGCCCGCACCGCGCTGTACTGCTGGCTGGTGGCCCGTCACCGTGGCGGCGAATTCGTGCTGCGCATCGAAGACACCGACCGCGAGCGCAGTACCCAGGGCGCGATCGACGCGATCCTGGAGGCAATGGACTGGCTGGGCCTGGGCTACGACGAAGGTCCGATCTACCAGACCCAGCGCGTGGCCCGGTACCTGGAAGTGGCCGAGCAGCTGGTCGCCGACGGCAAGGCCTATTACGCCTACGAAACCCGCGAAGAGCTCGACGCGATGCGCGAAGCGGCGATGGCGAAGCAGGAAAAGCCGCGCTACAACGGCGCCGCGCGCGACCTGGGCCTGCCGTACAAGGACGACCCCAACCGCGTCATCCGCTTCAAGAACCCGCTCGAGGGCACGGTGGTGTTCGACGACCTGATCAAGGGCCGCATCGAGATCGCCAACAGCGAGCTGGACGACATGGTCATCTTCCGCCCGGACGGCTTCCCCACCTACAACTTCGCGGTGGTGGTGGACGACTGGGACATGCGCATCAGCGAAGTGATCCGCGGCGATGACCACATCAACAACACCCCGCGCCAGATCAACCTGTACGAAGGCATCGGCGCGCCCGTGCCGAAGTTCGGCCACATGCCGATGATCCTGGACGAGCAGGGCGCCAAGCTGTCCAAGCGCACCGGCGCGGCCGACGTGATGCAGTACAAGGACGCCGGTTACCTGCCCGATGCGCTGCTGAGCTACCTGGCCCGGCTGGGCTGGTCGCACGGTGACCAGGAACTGTTCAGCCGCCAGGAGCTGATCGACCTGTTCGACGTGACCAACTGCAATTCCAAGGCCGCGCGCCTGGACATGGCCAAGCTGGGCTGGGTCAACCAGCACTTCCTGAAGACCGAAACGCCGGACAGCATCGCCCCGCACCTGGTCTACCAGCTGAACAAGCTGGGCCTGGATCTGGCCGCCGGCCCGGCCCCGGCCGACGTGGTGGTGGCACTGCGCGACCGCGTGCAGACCCTGAAGGAGATGGCCGAGAAGGCGGTGGTCTGGTACCAGCCGCTGACCGAGTACGACGAGGCGGCCGTGGCCAAGCACTTCAAGCCGGGCGCGGAACTGCCGCTGGGCAAGGCCCGCGAGCTGTTGGCAGGGGTTTCCGACTGGACCGCCGAGGGCGTGTCGGTGGCGCTGCATGAGGTGGCCACGGTGCTGGAGATCGGGATGGGGAAGGTGGCCCAGCCGCTGCGCGTGGCCATCACCGGCACCCAGGTCAGCCCGGACATTTCACAGACGGTATTCCTGGCCGGGCGTGAAGAGGCCTTGAAACGCATCGACGTCGCACTCACTAAAGTACCGACGGCCTGACCACAGGAGACCGCGCATGCCTGCCAAAACCGCTTGTACCGCCCCGCACCACCACGTCCACGACGCATCCGACTTCGTGAAGGTGGTGGAACGCGTGTGCTCGGAACGCGGGCTGCGCCTGACGCCGATCCGCGCCAACGTGCTGCGCCTCATCGCCGAGGCCGGCAAGCCGGTCAAGGCCTACGAACTGCTGGAGTGGGTGCGCAACGGCAAGGGCGTCGGTGCCGACGCCCCGCCCACGGTGTACCGCGCGCTGGATTTCCTGATGGCCAACGGTTTCGTGCACAAGCTCGAATCGGTCAACGCGTTCGTGGCCTGCCACCATCCCAGCAGCGCACAGCATTCGGTGCCGTTCCTGATCTGCAACAGCTGCCACAGTGCGGTGGAACTGGAAGACAAGGAGATCGTGAGCCAGCTGGAAAAGCGCGCCAAGGAGCTGGGCTTCCAGCCGCAGGCGCAGACCCTGGAAGTGCACGGCCTCTGCGCGCGCTGCGCCGGGTAGGTACCGACCGTTGGTCGGTGCGCTCCCTGCAAAAATCGCCGCGCCCTGCGCGGCTTTTCTTTGGTTTTTCGCCCATATGCGGGACAAGCAGAAACGCCCCTTGACGCTTTCCAGGCGCGGCCGTCGGCGGGTCGGGCGCTGGGCCCCCATGCCCTTTCCGGCGAATGTCCTCCGGCGTCGGCCTGCGGCCGCCACCTCCTCCTTTATTTCGCCTCCAAGGGCATGGGGCCCCAGCGCCCGACCCACCGACAGGGCCAGAAAGCCTGGCTTCCCCTGCTTACCGCAAGCCGAGCCCCGTAGCAGCCGGTAGGCTCCTGGGCAAAATAAAGGAGGAGGCCGCCCTGCGGCCGGGGGACATTTGCGCCAGGGGCCTACCGGCTGCTACGGGGCCCTCACGCTCGCGACCAGCCCGATCGGAGACGCCGGCCGATCCAAACGGCGCCCGCACACCCCGGCACCCGCCCTTGCAACAAAGACGCCCCCCTCTGATGGTGATGGGAGAAGAGCCTTTTCTACGCGATCTCCCGGATCGATCATCCCCTTGGCAGAGCCACGCCATGCCTGGCCGCCCCGGTGATCAGGTGGCCCTGCTGCGTGCCTTCGCGATCTCACGCCGCTTCCGGGCGTCCGGGGCTGCGTAGTTCGCATCCAGGCGGCGTGTGAGACATTTCAGGACGCCCCGGCGGGCGGATACGAGATCGGGGTCCGCCACGACCAGCGCATCAACCCACGCAAGCGATGCGGCCACGGGGGCGCCGCGCAGGGCGTAGAGCGAGACGGCCTTGAGGTGCGTAACAGAGGTCGCATCCCATGCCTTCACGGCCGTCTCGTACAGCGCATGCTGAAGCGTCGCATCGATCGGCACACTGTCGTCGAAGGAAAGCTGCAGGTTCAACGCACCCAGCGCCCTCCACGGCGCTGCGTCCGCGTCGCTCGCCCGCCAGTCGGCACGTTCGCAGTAGGCAAGCAGTTCGGCGACGGCGTCGCGCGTGCGTACCGCTTCAAGCACGTCGATTGCGAAGGCGGCCATCACCGGATCGGCCAGCAGGGCGCGCAGTCCGGCAACACCGTCGCGCGCGTACGCCGCGCAGGCGGTCGCCCATCGCGCGAACGGCACCACGCGACGGCCATCCGGCAGCAGGCCGTCCTCCAACCAGCCATGCAGGGCGCACAGACGCTCGATTTCGTCGGCGCCCGCAGCACCATGTTCGAGGGCGAAGGCGATCAGCTGCTCCACCTCCAGCGCACCACCGTAAGCCGCCGGCGCACTGCCCTTGGCCGCCTTCTGCGCCAGTGCGTTGAACTTCATCGGCGCTCCGCCGCGGCGGTATCGCTGCCGTCTGCCGCCGTATCCACCTTCACCACCACCGACATGCCCGGGCGCAGCCGCTTGGCCAGCGGCTGGTCCGGGTCGATGGAAATGCGGATCGGCAGGCGCTGCACCACCTTGGTGAAGTTGCCGCTGGCGTTGTCCGGGCGCAGCACGCTGAACTCCGAGCCGGTGGCCGGGGCGATCTGTTCGATGTGCCCGTGCAGCTTTTCACCGTCGAAGGCATCCACCTTGAACGAGGCGGGCTGGCCGATGCGCATTTTCCAGGTCTGGCCTTCCTTGAAGTTGGCCACCACCCACAGCGTGTCCGGCACCAGGAACAGCAGCTGCGAGCCGGCCGTGACGTACTGGCCCAGGCGCACCGAGGCTTCGCTGATCTGGCCGTCGCGCGGGGCATGGATGACCGTGTTGGCCAGGTCGATCCGGGTCAGTTCCAGCTGCGCCTGTGCGGTTTCCACGCGGGCTTCCAGACTCTTGCGTGCCACCTGGGTGGAGGTCAGCGTTTCCTCGGCGATGCGGATCTGCGCCTGCGACTGCAGCACGGCCGCCTGCGCCGACTGCGCCCCGGTGCGCAGCTTGTCGCGGTCGCTGAGCGCCACCAGCTGCTGCGCGGCGAGGGCTTCATAGCGCTTGAGCTCGGTGCGTGACCGCGCCAGCTCTGATTGGCCGGCAACAAGGTTGGCCTGCGCGGCACCAATCTGCGCGCGGTTCTGCGCCTGGGCCTGGTCGGAGTTGGCCAGCGCGGCCTTGGCGCTGTCCAAGTCGGCCTGGGCCTGCGCCACTTTTTCCTTGTAGATGCGGTCATCGACGCGCACCAGCGGGTCGCCCTGCTTCACGTGCTGGAAATCTTTGACCAGCACCTCGGTGACATAGCCATTGACCTGCGGCGCCAGCACGGTGATCTGGCCGCGCACGTAGGCGTTGTCGGTACTCACCCGGGTGCTGTCGAACGGCCACAACGACCACGCGCGCAGGATCAGCGCGATGCCCAGCAGCGCGATCGCGATCATGATCACCACGCTGCGGGTGCTCGGCTTGAGGTACTTGGGCGCGCTCGGCGGCGGCACCGCACCCGGCGCGGCCGCACTGCTGGCGGGGGCGGCATCGGTCGGCGGGGCCGGGTTGACGTTCTCGGGTGCGCTGTCGTCGCGGGGCGGGGGCGTGGGCATGGGGGGGCTCATCGGGGCGGGGCGGGCAACGGCGCCGCGACTGAAGGGGAAGAGGGGGCAGGGTGGCGCTTGCGCCACTGCTTGAGGACGGCGGTACGCACCGATAGCAGCAGCAACCAGCCCAGGAAGCCCAGCGCGACCGTGCCGCTGAGCCGGAACACATCATTGAAGGCGCGCACGTTGGCTTCGCGGCGGGCGGTCAGCGCCAACTGCGCCGTGCCCTGCGCACTGCGCTGAACCGGGTCGGTGATCAACCCGGCGTAGAGCTGCTGTTGTTGTTTCAGGCGCTGTGCGACCACGCCGTCGGCCGGGTCGAGCTGGCTGACCAGTGCGCTGGAATACAGCTGCTCGCGGTGCAGCTGGTAGGTGCCCAGCACCGCCGAGCCGGCCAGCCCGCCCAGGGTCTGGGTGATCGACAGGGTGACCAGGAAGGTGATCATGTGGTCCACACCCTGCTTCAATGCCTGGGTGATGCCAAGCATGATCAACGGCCCCATGAACATGCCGGCGCCCACCGACGCCAGGAACTGGCTGGCGTAGAAATCGTGCGGGCGATCCAGGCTGGTGCGGCTCTGGTCGAGCAGGGCCGCGCTGCCGAGCAGCAGAATGGCCATCAGCAGCTGGGCGATGATGCGCTTGGGGCCGAAGGTGAGCGAGGCAGCCGCGATGCCGGTGACCACGCCGGCCAGGATCACCCCGAACAACGGGCGCATCTGGTCCGGCCCCATGCCCAGCTGGCGCATCAACCCGACCACGCCGTACGACTGCTCGGTGGTGAGAAAGCGGATCAGGAACGCGCCGACGATGAAGTGCAGCACCGGCAGGCTGGCCAGCCAACGGGTCTGCAGCAGCGGGTTGCGCCGGTAGTGCTCGAGGATGAAGCCGGCGGTGGCCAGCGCGACGGAGGCCACCAGCGCCCAGCCCAGCCACGGCGTGTCCAGCCACCAGCGCACGTAGCCCTGCGCCAGCACCACCACCAGCAGGCCCACCGCCGGGGCGAGCAGGGCGAAGGTGAGGAAGTCCAGCGGCTCGAAGGCCTTGATCTGCACGCCTGGCGGCAGCTTCAACACCACCACCGCGGCAAACGCGCACAGGGCCAGCCCGGCCTCGAACAGATACAGGTTGTGCCACTGGCCGGTGTCCACCAGCCCCGGCGACACCAGCCAGGCGATCGGCACGGCCAGCTGCGAGATGCCCACGCCGATTACCAGCAGGTTGCCGGTGTATTTGCGCGGCAGCGACTGCAGCATGTACAGCGTGCCCAGGGTGCTGCAGGCAGCGCCGGCGAACCCGCTGGCCGCGCGGGTCAGCACGGTGGTTTCATAGCTGCCCACGAACAGGTGCAGCACCGCCAGCGCGGCATACAGGCCCAGGCCGATTTCGGCGAACAGGCGGATGCCGTACTGCTGGCGGAACTTGAAGGCGAGCAGGTTGGCGGTGACATTGACCATCGCATAGGCGGCCACCAGCCAGCTGCCCTGCGCCGGGGTCAGGCCGAGCTGGCCCTGCATGAAAGGCAGGTTGGCGGTGACCAGCGCATTGCCCAGCCCGCCGGTGATGCCCACCAGCAGCGCCACGGCGGCATAGGCCACGCGCCGGTGCCAGGGATGCCACGGCATCGACGCCGAGCCGGGCAGGGTCGGCTTTTCGTGGTCTTCCCAGTCCGGGATCGGTTTGAGGTACTGCGCCATCAGCCCTCCGCGTCGACGGGTCCCTGCAGTCCGGTACGCAGCAACTGCAGGGCGCGCGCCACCAGCTTGGCCCGCTCTTCGCGGGATTTGCCACGCAGCGCGGCTCCCAGCATGCCTGAGATCAGTGAAATGTCCGTCACCTGCAGGTCCGCCCGGCACAGGCCGGCGGCGATCGCGCGCTGGATCGGCGCTTCCAGCAGGCCCCAGATGGTGTGCCGGGCGGCCTTGATGGCCGGGTCATCGGGGTCCACCGCGCGCCAGTAGTCCGACAACGCCGGCGACTGCACGATGCGGGCGGCCATGCTTTCGAGCACGTCGAACAAGGCATCATCGCGTTCGCCAAGGCTCTGCACCTGGCGGTTGATGCGGGCCACCGTGCGCTGCAGCAGCGCCTCCACCAGCGCGGTGCGGTCGGGGAAATTGCGGTACAGCGTGGCGCGGCCGACCTGCGCACGTTCGACCACCAGGTCGAGCGGGGCGGTGACGCCATGCTGGCCGAACACCGCATCGGCGGCGTCCAGGATGAGGGCGCGGCGGGCAGCCGCATCGGCACGTTGGGAGGTCATGAGACATCTTCGGACGAAAATGTCCGCAACGGAAGGGGCCGATGAGACGGGGGTGGGGCAGGATGCGGAAAGGTCTGCGGGGCGTGAAGCCGTCGACGATCGCGGGCCCTGGCAGTGTCAGCTCACAGCACCCGCGGACGGTATTGCAGGATCCGATCGGCGATCTGGGGCGCGGACAGGTCCGCATGGAAGATGTAGTTCACCGCGTCCGGATCGAGCACAGCGTCCACCAGCCGCTGGATATCGGCATCGGTGTCCTGTTCGGTGCCCGGTGCGGCCTGGATGCGCGCGATGAGCGCGACCAGTGCGTCACGGTCCAGGCGTGAACCGGCGGGGAAGGAATCGGTCATCGGTACACCGGCATCAACGGGAGGTGGGGACACCGTGGCAACCATAGCGCGCCTCGCGGATCGGCAGGTTGACCAGGGCGGCGATGGCGGCCAGCGCGATGTCGGCGTACCACATCCACAGGTAGTTGCCGGAATGGGCCAGCGCCACGCCCCCCAGCCACGCACCGAAGAAGCCGCCGAGCTGGTGCGAGAGCAGGGTCAAGCCGAACAGGGTGCCGAGGTAGCGTGGCCCGAACAGCTTGCCGACCAGGCCGGCGGTAGGCGGCACGGTGGCCAGCCAGGTGAAGCCGAGCGCGGCGGAGAACACGTAGAAGGTGGTCGGGGTGGGCGGGGCAACCAGGTACAGGCCGATCATCACCGCGCGGCTGGCGTACATCCAGAACAGCAGGTACTTCATGCGGTAGCGCTGGCCGAGCGCGCCCACGATGAGGCTGCCGGCGATGTTGAACAGGCCGATCAGCGCGATCGAGGTGGAGGCGACGGTGGGCGACAGCCCGCACAGGGCGATTTCGCCGGGCAGGTGGGTGACCAGAAAGGCGATGTGCAGGCCGCAGGTGAAGAAGCCCAGGTGCAGGCACCAGTAGCTGCGGTCGCGCACGGCCAGGCGCAGCTGTGCGCGAAGGCCGCCGTCCTCGTCGCTGCTGGCGCCGGCGGCGTGGTCGCCGGCACGGCGGCGCAGGGGCCAGGCCAGGGGGAGCGAGAGCAGGGTGATGGCGGCCATGGTGAACATGGCGCGGGCCCAGCCGGCGCTGCTGATGATCCATTGCACGAGCGGGGCGAACACGAACTGGCCCAGCGAGCCGCCGGCGTTGATGAGGCCGGCGGCGAAGGAGCGTTTTTCAGCGGGCAGGCGGTGCGCGGTGGCGCCGATCAGTACGGAGAAACTGCCGGCGCCGGCACCGGCGGCCATGAGCAGGCCGAGGCTGAAGCTGAGGCCGAGCGGGCTGGTGAGGTAGGGGGCCAGCAGGAGGCCGATGGCGAGCAGGACGCCACCGAACAGCAGTACGGGGAGCGCGCCGCGCTGGTCGGCCACGGCGCCGAAGACGGGTTGTACGGCGCCCCAGACGAACTGGCCGATGGCGAGGGCGAAGCTGATTTCAACAATGCTGACGCCGGTGCTGCGGTGGATGGGGTCGAGATAGAGGCCGCTGGTCTGGCGCACGCCCATGGTGACCATGAGGATGGCGGAGGCGGCGACGAGCAGGCCCCAGTGCATGGTCGGGGCACGCGGGGTGGCGGGCTGGGCGGTCATGCGGGGGCTCCAGGCGCGAGGGCGTGGTCGAGCTGGTCGAGGAGGGTGTTGAGGTGGGTGGTGGGGAGGGTGCCGAAGGCGCGTTCGATGTGTGCCTGGGCGCGCTGCCAGAGGGGGCGGGCGCGGCGCAGGACGGCTTTGCCGGCGGGGGTGATGGCGATGAGGCGTTGGCGGGCATCGTGTCCGCGTTGTTCCTGGAGCCAGCCGGCGAGGAGGAGGGGTTTGAGGTTGCGGGTGAGGGTGGTGCGGTCCATGCCGAGGGCGTCGGCGAGTTCGCCAAGCTGGCGGGGCGCGGGGGCGCGGCGAAGGATGGAGTAGGCGTTGAGGCTGAGCCCGGCGGGCGCGAGGTGGCTGTCATAGATCTGCGAGAGCTGGCGCGAGGCGCGGCGCAGGCGGAAGCAGGTGCATGGGCTGGCGGTGGTGGGGTCCATTGGGGCGCGCCGGGTGGTCTGGCTGGATCATACGTGTATATGCACGTAAAAGGTCAAGTGCCAGGGCCAGAGCTGGAGCCGAAGCCAGAACCGGAGCCGGAGCGGTTTGGCGGTGGCCGGTGGTTGGCGTGTATGGGCGGCGGGTACGCGGTTCCAGGACACGCCGTGAACCCATCCCTGGGGGCTCGTGGGCGCCATCCATGGCGCCCAACGGTCCTGGAACCGCGTACCCGCCACCCATCTCACAGATCACGCGCGTGCTGGCAAACAGCTGGGGCATCGGGGCTTTTGTTTACTGCGACGCTGGCATTGGTGATCGAAGCGGCTGTTGCTCTAGAAATTGCTTTCGCAGTTGCGATGGCAGTCGATCTTGTTGTTGATCTTGTTGATCTTGTTGTTGTTGTTGCTGTTGTTGCTGTTGTTGCTGTTGCTTTAGCGCTTTCGATTGCTCTTGTTTTTTTGGGCCACCGTAAAACTGTCGAGGGTGGGGGTCTGTGGGTTCACGGGACCCTGAGCGCCATGGATGGCGCGACGGAGCCTACATGGGTGAGGGCGCATTGCTTGCGAGGCACTGCCTCGCATGCGTCCGAACGCACAGCCGCCAGCGGCTGGGCCGGGCCGCGGAGCGGGACTTGCGGCGTGTCCCGTGAACCCACAGACCCCCACCCACCCAGGTAGACAGTGGAACAACAAGCTTTTAGCTTCAGAAAAAAAGGGGGCCTTTCGGCCCCCTCAGGGTGATCAAACGACCCCAGTCGAAACGAGTGTCTTAGAAGAAGGCGCGGATACCGAAGGCGACGCCGCGGCCCGGCAGTGGGGAGTAGTCGCGCAGCAGCGAGGTGTGCGGGCGCACTTCCTGGTTGGTCAGGTTGTTGCCGTCCAGGAAGACCTCGTAACTGTTGCTGTCGTTGCGGTCCCAACGGTAGGCCAGGTGCGCGTCCACCAGCGTGTAGCCCTTGCTCGTATCCTCGTTCTGCGCCACGTCCTTCTGGCTGCTGTAACGCACTGCGCCCACCGATGCCCGCCAGCCGTCACGCGACCAGCGCAGGTCCGCGCCCACCCGGCCCGGCGCGATCCGCGGCAGATAGCCGGTGTTGGCCAGCTCCACGGTGTAGTTGTGGTTGTGATCGCCGTGCGGCACGGCGATGTCCACGTTGCGGCTGCCGCTGCCATCCAGCTCCGCCTTCACGTAATCGCCGAACACCCGCAGATCCCAATCACCCGCGTTGCCCTCGAACAGGTGGAACAGCGCTTCCGCTTCGGCACCCTTGAAGGTGGCGTCCTGCTGCGTCCACAGGCGGACGGGCAGCGATTCGACCACCCCGGTGTCGGCCAGGTAGATGAAGTCCTTGAACTTGGTCTGGTAGATCGAGGCGGAGAAGTCGACGCGGTCGCTGTGGGTATGGATGCCCAGTTCGACGCGCTGGCCGCGTTCGGTCTTCAGGTTTGCATCGCCGATCTCCAGCGAGCGGGTGGCGATGTGCGCACCGGCGGCGTAAAGCTCTTCGTTGGTCGGGGCGCGCTCGGAGCTGTCGATGCCGAAGCGCAGATCGACGGCGTCGTTGAGGGTCCAGATGCCGGCCGCGGAGAGATTGGTGGCGTCGAATTTACGCGCGCGGTAATCGCCGGTCGGGTCCAGCTTCACCTGGTCATGGCGGCCGCCCAGTTCCAGCTTGAACGGGCCGAACTGCTTTTCCTGCAGCACGAACAGGCCGATGTTCTTCGTGCCCGTGTCCGGCACGAACGCTTCCTCGCCCTTCGCGCCGAAGTCGCTGTTGCCGAACTGCAGGCCGAACGCGCCGTCCCAGCCGCCGATCTGTTCCTGCACCGCTTCCAGGCGGCCTTCGATGCCACGGTTGGTGAAGCGCGTGGCCGGCGTGCCGGCTTCCAGTTCGGTGTGCTCGTAGTCGGTGTAGGCCGTACGCAGGTTGATGTTCTTCAGGAACGAGGTCGGCTGGTAAATGCCGCCCTTGGCCTCGAAGCGGTTCTGCACCATGTCGATGCGGACGTCATGCTCGTCGCCTTCTTCCTCGTCGCCATGGTCGTGATCGTGGTCATGACCATGGTCGTCGTCGGCATGCACGTGCGCGCCGTTGGGAATGCCGTAGTTGGTGCGGTAGGTGCTGGCGGACACGCCGAAGTAGCCGTCATCGCCCAGCCAGGTGGCACCGACGCCACCGGCGCGGGTGCGGATCGAACTGTTGTCCAGCCGGCCGCGGCGCGGTTCGTCGGTGTCGCCTTCGGCGTGGTCGTGACCGCTGTGGTCTTCCAGGCCGTCGATCACCGCATAGCCGGGAATGCGGTAGTCATCGCCGTTGCGGACCAGGCCGTCCACATGCAGCACGACGTTGCCGCTGACACCGTCCAGGCGGAACATGCCGCTGCGCTCATCATTGACCGAATTGCCGCGCAGTTCGGCGCGACCACTCAGCGGACGGTCCGGCAGTTCGCGGGCGATGCGGCCGTCCACCACGTTCACCGCGCCGCCGATCGCGCCACTGCCGAAGAGCAGCGTGGCCGGGCCCTTCAGGACCTCGATCTGATCGGCCAGGAACGGCTCGATGCTGGTGGCATGGTCGGCGCTCACCGTGGAGGCATCCATGTTGCCCATGCCATTGGACAGCACCGCCACGCGCGGACCTTCCTGCCCACGGATGATCGGGCGGCCCACGCCGGGGCCGAAGAAGGTGCTCTGCACGCCGGGCAGCTTGGCCACGGTGTCGCCCAGGGTGCCGGCCTTCTGCTCGTCCAGGCGCTCACCGGCCAGCACGTCCACCGGGCGGGCCAGCGATTCGGCATCGCCCTGCAGCGGCGAGGCGGTGACTTTCACGGTGGACAGTTCGGTCAGGTGGCCGTCGCGGTGGCTGCCGGGGGCGTCCGCGGCCATGGCCAGCGACGGCAGCAGGGCGGCGGCAAGCGCCAGGGACAGGGCGTGGGGTGTGAGCAGGAGGGAGCTGGAGCGCATAGGGCAAGGGCCTTCGGTCAATTGTTACAATATATCAATGGTAGGGCGCGCGAATCCCGTAACGGGACGGGGGAGGGCAAGTCAGGGGGAGGCAAAGGTGCGCGTCAGGATTGATGTTATATTATTCCATAACGCTTCGCCGACCCTGCTGGAAGTCATGCCCCTGTTCGCTCGTGTTCGCCATCTGCTGGATCGTTTCGGTGCCACCGGCTCGTTGCTGTGCGCCGTGCATTGCGCTGTGCTGCCGGTACTGCTGGCGGCTGCGCCGTCGTTGGGGCTGTCGGTCTGGATGGGCGACGGCGTAGAGCTGGCTCTGGTGAGCTTTGTCACCCTGCTGGGCCTGTTCAGCCTGGTCTGGGGCTGGCGCCGGCACGGCGCGTTGCGCGCGCTGGCCTTTCTGATTCCGGGCCTGACCGCGCTGTGGGCGGGGTTGCTGTATGACCCGCTGCATCACTCGGCGGTGCCGCATGCGGTGGTGATGACCTTGGGCGGCGTGCTGGTCGGCGTGGCCCATCTGGTCAACCTGCGCCTGAACCACGGCCACGTCCATGACGCCAGCTGTGCTCATTGAGAGCGCGCATGGTAGGCTTCCAGATCGTGCGCGGGGGCGCCTGAGAGGGCGGCCCCGCCGAACCCGTGTCAGTGCGGGGTAATCAGAATCAGGTTTCAGACTAAGGAGTTGACGACATGGGTAAGGGTGACCGCAAGACCGCCAAGGGCAAGCGTTTCAACGCCAGCTACGGCAATTCGCGCTCGCACGTGGTGAGCAAGGTGGCCGTGGGCGCAGCTGCGCCGGTCGCCAAGAAGACCGTTGCCAAGGCACCGGCCAAGAAGGCCGTGGCCAAGAAGGCTGTCGCCAAGGCCGGTTGATCCCGCCTGGCGGGTCGAAGAAAACGCGGCGCTTGCGCCGCGTTTTTTTTATGCGTCACGCACAGGCCGCGCGGCGCGCGCGGCATGCAGATCAGCGCAGCGCCGGCAGCAGCCGCTCGGCATCGCCATCATTGGGGGCCGCTGGAACGCCCAACAGGCGCGCCAGCAGCGGATACACGTCGACGTTGTCGAAGCCTGCGATGGTCTGGCCCTGCTTGAACGATGGACCGCGTGCAATGAATACCGCGCGCATCGAGGGCAGGGCGTTGTCGTAGCCGTGCGAACCACGGGTACCGGGCGCGCGGGTGGCCACGCTGGCGCGGCTGAGTGCGTTCCAGCCCTCGTGCATCTGGCACACGATCGGCGGAATACGCGGGTTGGACCCGTAGTGCCAGCGCGCCGGCAACGTTTGCCGGGTCCAGCAGTCGTACTGCGCATGTGCGCCCAGCAGCACCTTTTCGGCTTCGCGGCGCTTGCCCGGCAAGGGCGCAAACCCCACCGACTGCCCCATCGACACATCCGTGGCAATCGTCGGGTCGACCATGTCTTCGATGGCGATGGTCTGGCCGTCGGGCACGCTGGCCATGCCGTGGTCGGACACCACGATCACGTTGGTGCTGTTCTCCAGCCCGCGCGATTGCAGGCCGTCCAGCAGCCGACCGATGGCCTGGTCGACCTCGCCGATCGCGGCGGCATATTCCGGCGAATCCGGGCCATGGTCGTGGCCGGCGTGGTCCACCTGTTCCATGTACAGCGTGACCAACCGCGGCGCATCGACATCGGTCTGGCCGACCCAGCCCAGCACCTGGTCCACCCGGTCGGGCAACGGCACGCTGGCATCGTAGGTGCGCCACTGGCTGGGGCGTACGCCCTGGATGGCGGCTTCGCTGCCGGGCCAGGACAACGTCGCGGTGCGCACACCGGCTTTTTCCGCGCCCACCCAGATCGGCTCGCCGCCCCACCAGCGTGCATCGGTCACCGCTTCACGCTTGCTCAGACGGAAGCTGCCCAGTGCGTCCTCGTGCATGCTGTTGTGGATGATGCCGTGGTGGTCCGGACGCAGCCCGGTGACGATGGTGTAGTGGTTGGGGAAGGTCAGGGACGGATAGGACGGCGTCATCCAGCGTGCACGCACGCCCCCGTCGACAAGGCGCGACAGGTTGGGGGTGATGCCGCGGTCGAGCATGTCCGCACGCAGGCCGTCGATGGACACCAGCAGCAGCTTCGGCGTGGTGGCGGGCGCGGCAACCGGCACGCGGCCCGCCGTCGCAGAGTCGAAAGGAACGCTGGCACAGCTGGTCAACGCGAGGGTGGCGGCAAGCGCCAACGAAAGGCGGACGGAAGTCATCCGGCCATGATAGTCCGGTGGGGTGACGCGGCGAAGACAACCGATGGCAGGGTCAGGCCAGGTGCGCGGTGTGCATCACCTGCGCGATCAGGCGAACAGCGCGCCAGTGTGCGCTTCCAGCTGCAGCAGCGCGGCCTTGGTCGGCAGCCCGCCGCCGAAGCCGGTGAGTGCGCCGCTGCTGCCGATCACGCGGTGGCAGGGCAGCACGATCGGCAACGGATTGCGGCCGTTGGCGGCACCGACCGCGCGGCTGGCCGTGGGGTGGCCGATGTGGCGGGCCAGCTCCACGTAGCTCCAGGTCTGGCCGAACGGAATGTCGGCCAGCGCCTTCCACACGCGCAGCTGGAAGGGCGTGCCATGCGGGGCCAGCGGCAAGGCGAAGCGCTGGCGCTCGCCCTGCAGGTACTGCAGCAGTTGCGTACGCGCATCGCGCAGTGCATCGGCGTCGTGCTGCCACTGCGCGCGGCCCTTGGCGTCGTAGCGGTTGTTCTCGAACAGGATGTGGTGGATGCCCTGGGCGTCACCGGCCACGGTCAATGCGCCGATGGGGCTGTCGAAGGTGTCGTAGAACAGGGTCATGGGGTCGCTCCGGAAGTGGGGGTGGACAGGTGCCAGAGGTGCAGCACCGCATAGGCGCGCCACGGTCGCCAGGCCTGCGAGCGCGCTTCGGTGGCGCGTTCGCTCAGGCGGGTCTGGCCGCCAAGCACCTGCTGCAGCACCAGGTCGCCGGCGGGGAAGGCATCGGGAAGCGCCAGTGCGCGCAGTGCCATGTAATGCGCGGTCCACGGCCCGATCCCGGGCAACGCCACGCAGCGTTCGACGAAACTCTCCAGCCGTTGGCCGGCGCTGAAATCCAGGCGGCCTTCTGCTACCGCCAGGGCCACGGCGCGCACGGTGGCGGCGCGGGTTTTCGGCAGCCCGATGCTTTCCAGCGGCGCCTCGGCCAGCGCCTGCGGAGTGGGAAACTGGCGGTCCAGTCCGGCCGGCATGCCCGCCAGGTCCTGTCCGAACCGATCCACCACGCGCCGCGCCAGGGTCGTGGCGGCGGCCACGCTGACCTGTTGGCCGAGCACCGCGCGCACCGCCACTTCGAAGCCATCCCAGCCACCGGGCACGCGCAGCCCGGGGCGCAGTGCGATGCCGCGCGCGAGCAGCGGGTCCTGCGCCAGCGTGGCGTGCACGATGCGCAGGTCGGCATCGAGGTCGAAGATGCGACGCACCCGGCGCACGATCCCGGGAATGGCACGCGGGTCGACCTGGCCCAGCTGCAGGCGCAGCTCGGCACGTTTGGGGTCGGCGCTGACCCGCAGCACGCTGGGCCGTTCGGGCGGGCCGATGACGCGCTGATAGCTGTCCGCGTCGATGCACTCGATGCCGGGAATGGAGCGGCGGCGCAGGAAATCCAGCATCGCGGCGAAATCCAGCGGCGGCCGATAGCCCAGGCGCAGGGTCAGCGCGCCATCATCAAGCGCCCCGCGCTGGCGGCGGATCGCGGTGGGCGGCATGCCGCAGCCGTCCACGAAGGCGGCGTTGAAGCGGCGCAGGCTGTTGTAGCCGGCGGCCATGGCCACGTCGGTCACCGGCAGCGCGGTTTCGGTCAGCAGCTGCTTGGCCAGCAACAGGCGGCGGGTGGCATGGATCTGCGCCGGCGCCGCGCCCAGGCGCGCCACGAACAGGCGCTGCAGCTGGCGCGCGCTCAGTCCCAGCCGGGTGGCCAGCGCGGGTACGGCGGCGTCCTGCAGGTAGCCATCGTGGATCAGGGCCAGGGCGCGCTGCAGCGTTTCGTTGCTGAGGGCGTCCTGGGCCTCCGGCGCCAGTTCCGGGCGGCAGCGCAGGCAGGGACGGAACCCGGCCGCCGCGGCGGCCGCAGCGGTGGGGTAGTAGTCCACGTTGCGCGGCTTCGGCGGGGGCGCCGGGCACACGGGCCGGCAGTAGATGCCGGTACTGCGCACGGCGGTGAAGAACACCCCGTCGAAGCGCGCATCGCGGGCAAGGCGGGCGCTTTCGCAGGCGGCGTAGTCCAGGGGCAGGGCGGTGTTCATGGGGCCCAGTCTATGCCCGGCCGCGGCGCTCGGCTCGCCATTTTCGGACAGCAATGCCACGGCCGGTCGCGCTGGTTCAGGGCAGGTTCCCGCGCAGACGGTCGCGCGCACTAGACTGTGTGTTCACGCGCCGCTGCGCGCGCTCCTTCGTACGGATACCGGGTCGTTCATGTTGCTCAAGTCGTGGTGGTTGCCCCTGTTGTGCCTGGGTCTGGCCGGTTGCAGCCAGCTGGAGAATCCCGGCAACGTCACTGCCGCCGACAAGGCGGTGCGTGCACAGACCGCCGATGGCGACCACATGGTGTCGTTCAACGCCGCCGATGCGCCGGCACCGGCCCCGTTGCCGCCCAAGCGCGGCGACCAGGGCTGGGGCGAGGCTGCGCTGGAGAACGGCAAGGCGTGGGTGAGCTGCGACACCGATTACGCCGGCGAAGGCGGCGATGGCATCGCGCTGGAAACGCTGGACCGCGCCAGCATCGACGCCGCGCTGGCACCGTGCGTGGAGCGCGGGCTGGTGCGGGTGCGCTACGTGGGCAAGATCAACCCCGGCTTTTCCGAGCTGGTGGCGCGGTTGGCGATGGTGGCCGACGCGCAACGCATCTCCAAGCGTGTGCTCGACCTGGATTCCAGCGGTGGCCAGGTGGAAGCGGCGATCGTGGCCGGCGACCGCATCGGCGAATCCAACTGGACCATCTGGATCCGCGAAGGCTCGGTCTGCCACAGCGCCTGCGTGTTCGTGCTGGCCGCCGGCGACAACCGCCTGGTGGCCGGCAAGGTCGGCATCCATCGGATGATGCGGATCAGTTCCAAGGCGACCTCGCGGGCCGAACTCAACCGCGAGCTCCATGAGGTCTACGACAACGTCAAGGACTACCTGCAGCGCAATGGCGTGGCGGTGGGCGTGGCCGACCTGATGATGACCGTGCCCAACCGCAGCCTGCGCCTGCTGACCAGCGACGAGCTGCGCCAGTTCGGGCTGGATGGCACCAACGCGGTGCAGGACGACCTGGAGAGGATCAAGCAGATGCGCAAATGCGGCGATGATTTCGTGCGGCGCAAGGACGCGTTCCTGATTGCCTTCGACCAGACCTGCAAGCGCGAAGGCACCGAACTGGAGACCGTCAACAGCTGCGGGCAGACGCTCAAGCAGCGCTACGGTTTCCCCGACGCCACCTGCCCGGACGAGAGCCCGCTGTCGGAGATCGACGTGTCCACGCTGCTGCCGTCCAGCGTTGCGCCCGGCCATGACGCGCCGGCCGAGCGCACTGCCAGCGACGTCGGCCAACCCTCGCCGGAAACCGCCGAACGCAACTGACGAACCACTCACGGGGTTCCCGTAGACTGGTCTGGATCCTTCCAGCCAACGGTGTCCTGATGCGTGTTCCGCTGCTGCTGTCTTCGCTCCTGCTTGCTGCTGTTGCCCAGGCCCAGACCCCGCCGCCGGCCACGCCCGCGCCGGCCCCTGCGCGCCCGGCACCGGCCGCCGCACCCGCTGCACGCCCGGCCCTGACCCCGGCGCAGCAGGCGCAGGTGTACAAGCAGGATGCGGAAATGAGCGCAGCCGCGTTGCAGGTGGCGCAGCTGGTGGACACCAACCGCGCCGCCGAGGCATGGAAAGGCGCCTCGGCCGTGGCGAAGAAGTCGGTCACCGAACAGGCCTTCGTCAGCCAGCTCAACGCCGACCGCAAGCGCCTCGGCGCGCTGGCGGCGCGCGGCCAGCCGGTGGTGACCCGGGTCAAGTACGCCGCCGGCGCAACCGTGCCCGAAGGGCTGTACATCAACGTCAGCTTCCCCACCCGGTTTGCCAACAGCGCCCAGCCGGTACGCGAGCTGGTGTCGTTCCGGCTGGACGAAGACCGGGTCTGGCGCCTGGCCGGTTACAGCGTGCGCGCCGCTACGCCCTGATCGACCCCGTCATTTCCTGAGGAGTGCAGCATGAGTATCGAGATCCAGATGCTGGTGTGGTCGATGGTGCTGGGCATCGTGCACCTGTTCGCCGCCTCCACCGCCGTCACCCGCGAGCGCGGGCTGCAGTGGAACGCGTCGGCCCGCGATGGGCAGAATCCACCGGTGCGGCCGCTGACCGGGCGCCTGCAGCGTGCGCAGTCCAATTTCATGGAAACCTTCCCGTTCTTCGCGGCGGCGATCCTGGCGGTGGTGCTGACCCAGCGTCAGGACGGGTTGACCGCGCTGGCCGCGCAGCTCTATTTCTGGGCACGGGTGGTGTATCTGCCGCTGTACGCAGCCGGCGTGCCGTACGTGCGCAGCCTGGTGTGGCTGGCCTCGCTGGTGGGCATCGTGCTGTTGCTGTGGGCGTTGCTGTAACGCACCAGTGAACGGCGGCTGCGGCCGCTGATCCAGATCAAGGCGGGGCGCGCGCGATCGGCGCTAAGCTGGCATGGACCAGTCACCGCAGGATCGGACATGTCGGACCAACCCACCCAGGAGCAGTGCATGCCGGAGCAGCCGGTGGACGTGGTGGTGGTGGGCGCCGGCCCGGCCGGGCTGTGTTTCGCCCGCGCGCTGGCCGGCAGCGGCCTGCAGGTGGCGCTGGTGGAACAGCAGCCGCGCGCGGCACTGGCGGAGGCCGCCTTCGATGGCCGCGAGATTGCGCTGACCCATGCCTCGCGGCAGATCCTGGAGACGCTGGGCATCTGGCAGCGGCTGGACCCGGCCGAGATCTCCCCGCTGCGCGACGCCAAGGTGATGGACGGCAGCTCGCCGTTCGCGCTGACCTTTGCCGCCACCCAGCGCGATACGCAGGATCTGGGCTGGCTTGTACCCAACCATCTGATCCGCCGCGCCGCCTGGGCCAGCGTGCAGGACCAGCCGGGCCTGCAGATCCTGGATGAAACGCGCGTGGCCGGCATCGTGCCGGGGGCAGGGCGCAGCGTGGTCACCCTGGCCGATGGACGCCGCCTGGCCGCGCGCCTGGTGGTGGCCGCCGACAGCCGCTTCTCCAGTACCCGGCGCATGCTCGGGATCGGGGCGCGCATGCGCGACTTCGGCAAGTCGATGCTCGTCTGCCGGATGCAGATCGAGGTGCCGCACCAGCACACCGCGTGGGAGTGGTTCGGGTACGGTCGCACGATGGCGCTGCTGCCGCTCAATGGCGACCAGGCCTCGGCGGTGATCACCCTGCCGCCGCGCCTGATCGAGGCCTTGATGGCGCAGGACCCGGCCCGTTTCGGGCACAGCATCAGTGGCTTGTTCGAGCAGCGGCTGGGGGCGATGGTGCCCAGCGCGGCCCCGGTGGCCTATCCGCTGGTGGGGGTGTATGCCCATGCGTTCGTGGGCGATCGCTGCGCGTTGATCGGCGATGCAGCCGTGGGCATGCACCCGGTCACCGCGCATGGGTTCAACCTGGGGCTGGCCGGCGCGCACCGGCTGGCCCGCGTGCTGAACCAGGCGGCGGCCCGCGGCGGCGACATCGGCGCACCGGCCGGGTTGGCCAGTTTTGAGCGCGGCCACCGGCTGGCCTCGCGCCCGCTGTACGAGGCCACCAATGCCATTGCCACGCTGTACACCGATGACCGCCTGCCCGCGCGGATGCTGCGCCGGGCCGGGTTGCGCCTGGCGCACGGGGTGGCCCCGTTCCGCCAGTTGATCGCCGCCCACCTGACCCAGCGCGACGCGCGGGTCTGAGGTGGGTCAGGGAGCGTCGCTGTCGGCCAGTACGTTGATGGTGGTGTCGCCGAACTGCACCACCTGGCCGCCGCGGATCTTGCAGGCCTTGCGCAGTTCGACCTCGCCGTCGACCAGGACCTGGCCGTCGCCGATCACGGTCTTGGCCTCGCCGCCGCTGGTGACCAGGTCGGCCAGCTTGAGCAGCTGCTTGAGCTCGACGTAGTCGCGGTCCAGTTCAAATTCGAGGGTCTGCATGGAACGGGTATCCTGGGAAGGGGCGCGGACGTGGGACCGGGCCGGGAGAGGGCGCGTATTGTGCGCCAGCAGGCGGCAGAACGGCATCCATGCGGAAATCTGTACGCGTTGTTCAGGAACGATGGAGTATCATCGCGGCCTGAGCGAGTGAATTCTCCTCCGACCGAGCAGCGCTAGGGCACGCGATAAGAAAGGGCGCCCAAAGCGCGGACCATCCCCTTTTTTATCTCACTGCCTCCTCAACGGCAGTGCTTTGGAGTTCCCCATGTCCCAAGAAACCTCCGCGCCGCTGCTGTTCGCAGACCTCGGCCTGTCCGACGCTGTGATGCAGGCCGTTGCCACCGTCGGTTACGAAACCCCGTCGCCCATCCAGGCTGCCACGATCCCGGCGATGCTGGAAGGCCGCGACGTGCTCGGCCAGGCCCAGACCGGTACCGGCAAGACCGCCGCCTTCGCGCTGCCGGTGCTGTCCAACCTCGATTTCAACCAGACCAAGCCGCAGGTGCTGGTGCTGGCGCCCACCCGCGAACTGGCCATCCAGGTCGCCGAGGCGTTCCAGACCTATTCGTCGGGCATCCCCGGCTTCCGCGTGCTGCCGGTGTACGGCGGCCAGCCCTACGGCCAGCAGCTGCAGGCCCTGCGCCGTGGCGTGCACGTCATCGTCGGCACCCCGGGCCGCGTGATCGATCACCTCGAGCGCGGCACCCTGGACCTGTCCGAGCTGAAGACGCTGGTGCTGGACGAAGCCGATGAAATGCTGCGCATGGGCTTCATCGACGACGTCGAAGCCGTGCTGAAGAAGCTGCCGGAGACCCGCCAGGTCGCCCTGTTCTCGGCCACCATGCCGTCGCAGATCCGCCGCATCGCGCAGACCTACCTGAAGAACCCGGCCGAAGTGACCATCGTCAGCAAGACGACGACCTCGGCCAACATCCGCCAGCGCTACTGGTGGGTGAGCGGCATGCACAAGCTGGACGCGCTGACCCGCATCCTGGAAGTGGAACCGTTCGACGCGATGATCATCTTCTCGCGTACCAAGGCGGCCACCGAAGAGCTGGCCGAGAAGCTGCAGGCGCGTGGCCTGGCCGCGGCCGCCATCAACGGCGACATGCAGCAGGCCCAGCGCGAGCGCACCATCGGCATGCTGAAGGAAGGCAAGCTGGACATCCTGGTGGCCACCGACGTGGCCGCCCGTGGTCTGGACGTGGAGCGCATCAGCCACGTGCTGAACTACGACATCCCGTACGACACCGAAAGCTACGTGCACCGCATCGGCCGTACCGGTCGTGCCGGCCGCACCGGTGACGCGATCCTGTTCGCCACCCCGCGTGAAAAGGGCATGCTGCGTGCCATCGAGCGCGCCACCCGCCAGCCCATCGAAGAGATGCAGCTGCCGAGCGTGGACGCGGTCAACGACACCCGCATCACCAAGTTCATGAGCCGCATCAGCGATGTGCTCGATGCCGGCGGCACCGAGTTCTACCGCGACCTGCTGCAGCGCCTGGAAGGCGAGAAGAACGTGCCGGCCATCGAGATCGCCGCCGCGCTGGCCAAGCTGCTGCAGGGCGACTCGCCGTTCCTGCTGACCCCGCCGGTCCGTGGTGCCCGTGAAGAGCGTGCCCCGCACCAGCGCAACGAGCGCAGCAACGACCGTGGCGAGCGTCCGGCCCGTTTCGAGCCGCGCTTCGAGCGTGGCCCGCGTCGTGAAGACGACCGCGGCCCGCGTCCGCCGCGTCCGGAAGGCGACTTCGGCAACAGCGACGGCGGCTTCGAACGCGCCCCGCGCCGTGACATCGCCCCGCGCGGTGCCGCCGAGCCGGGCATGGAAACCTTCCGCATCGAAGTGGGCCATGTGCACGGCGTCAAGCCGGGCAACATCGTCGGCGCGATCGCCAATGAAGCCGGGCTGGAAAGCCGCTTCATCGGCCGCATCGACATCCACGACGACTTCTCGGTGCTGGACCTGCCGGCCGAAATGCCGCAGGACCTGCTGACCCACCTCAAGAAGGTGTGGGTTTCGGGCCAGCAGCTTCAGATGCGCAAGGTCGAGCCGGGTGAAGACCTGACCCCGTCGGCGCGCCCGGCCTTCAAGCCGAAGTTCGGTGGCAAGCCGCGTGGTCCGGGTGGTCCGGGTGGCCATCGTGGTCCGGGCGGCCCGGGCGGCAATGATCGCCCGCCGCGTCGCGACGGCTTCAAGCCGCGCGGTCCGCGCAACGGCTGATCGCCCACGCGATCCAGACAACGCCAGCCTTCGGGCTGGCGTTGTCGTTTCCGGGGGGCGGAAATGCCGCAACGCGCCGCCGCTCGGTTTCGCACCGTTTCAACATCCCCCGATCTAGCCTGAAGGTTGATGGGCTCGATACACCACCCACTCCACGGCTCCGGGGGGATCCGCGATGCTGGCAACTGGCAGGGATGTTGGTGCAACAGCGGTACCGTATCTCACGCGGGGATTGACCCTGCGCTTCGTCCTGCTGACCGGCATGGCGATTGGCCTGGTGGGCATTTCCGCGCTGATCCAGGAGCTGCAGGCCGCGTCCACCGCGTGGATCGTGGGGCAGAGCCACTGGTCGCGGAGCCAGCAGCAGGCCAGCTTCGCGCTCAGCCGCTATATCAACCACGGTCGACCGCGTGACTTGGCTGAAGCCCGCCAGGCGCTGACCGTGCCGTTGGGCGACCTGGACGCGCGGCGCGCGCTGGAGCAGGACGACGCCGACCTGGCCCGGGCCCGGCGCGGGTTCCTGGCCGGCGGCAACGCGCCAGGTGACATCAACCGCCTGATCCTGTCGTTCCGGTACCTGGGCCACCTGGGCTATTTCAAGGACGCGGTGCGGCTGTGGCGACAGACCGACGCCCCGTTGCTGGAGCTGGCCGGCCTGGTCGGCGCGGCGCAGGTCCTCCACGCCCGCCGCGACGTGGAACCGGTGACCCAGGCGCTGTTGCTGGACCAGCTGCAGGCCCTGGATCGTGACCTGCAGGCCCGTGCCAAGGCCTTTTCGATGTCGCTGCAGCGCACGGCCTCGATCGTGCGCATCACCACCTTGCTGGTGGGCGGATTGTCGGTGCTGTTGATCACCCTCGTGGCCGTGATGCTGTCGCGACGGGTGCGGCACGATCTGCTGGAACAGGAAAGCCGCTTCCGTGCGGCCTTCTACCAGGCCACGGTGGGCATGCTCAAATTCGACCAGACCGGTGGCGTCATGGAGGTCAACCAGGCCATGGCCGACATCCTGGGCTACTCGCGCGATGCGCTGCTCGGGCTGTCCATCCAGGACCTGGTGGCCGAGGGCGAACTGGTGCTCGACGACGCGGGCCAGATCGACTGGGGGCGCCAGCTGCGCCCGGCCGAGCTGCGCTTCCGGCGCGCCGATGGCGGGCTGATGTGGGGCCGCTGGAGCGGCACGCTGGTGCGCACGGCCGGCCGCGAGGTGTCGGTGTTCGCCATCGTGGAAGACGTGTCGCAGAACCATGCGCTGGCCCGCGAGGTGGAACACCACGCCAGCCACGATCCGTTGACCGGGCTGATCAACCGGCGCGAGATCGAACGCCTGCTGGAGCAGGCCCTGATCGACGTGCGCAACCATGGCGGCGTGCACAGCCTGTGCTACATCGACCTGGACTATTTCAAGCTGGTCAACGACGGGCTGGGCCACGCCGCGGGCGACCAGTTGCTGCGCAACTTCGCCGATTACCTGGTGGGGTCGGTGCGCGAGGGTGACTGGGTAGGGCGGCTGGGCGGCGACGAGTTCGCGCTGTTCCTGGCCAATGCGGCCCAGGAAGAGGCCAAGCAGGTGCTGCAGCGGATCGTGCGTTCGCTGGGCCAGGCCAACTTCCAGCATGGCGACGGCAGCCTGCGGGTCAGTTGCAGCGTCGGCGTGGTGGAGGTCACCCGCGAGGCGGTGGACGTCAACTGGCTGATGAGTGCGGCCGACAGTGCCTGCTATGCCGCCAAGGAAGCCGGGCGCAACCGCGTGCACTGCTACAACGAAAGCCGCATGGCGCTGGACGAGCGCCGGCAGGAAGCCGAACGCCTGGCGCGGGTGACCAGTGCCATCGCCGAGAACCGCATGCTGTTGTATGCGCAGCGCATCGAGCGCGTCGGCGATCCGGGCTTCCTGCATTACGAAGTGCTGGTACGCATGCGCAACCCCGACGGGGTACTGCAGGCCCCCGGTGAGTTCATGCCGGCCGTGGAGCGCTATGGCATGGGCATGGCACTGGACCGGCACGTGCTGGGGCTGCTGTTCCGCCACCTGCAGGTGTGCCCGGCGCACGTGCAGCGGCTGGGCCTGTGCAACGTCAACGTGTCGGCGCAGTCGATTGCCGAGCCGAGTTTCCTGGCCTTCGTCTGCGACCTGCTGGAACGCAACCGCGGGCTGGCGCGCAAGCTCTGCTTCGAGGTCACCGAGACCGCCGCCATCAGCAGCCTGGCCCAGGCGCGCAGCTTCATCGAAGCGGTCAAGGCGCGGGGCTGCCAGGTAGCGCTGGATGACTTCGGCTCGGGGCTGTCCTCGTTCGGCTACCTGCGCCAGCTGCCGGCGGACATGCTCAAGATCGACGGTGTATTCGTGCGCGACATGGACATCGATCCGGTCAGCCGCGCGGCGGTGCGCGCGATCACCGAGATTGGCCGTGAGCTGCACATGACCGTGATTGCCGAATGGGTGGAATCGACCGAGGTGGCCGAACAGCTGCAGGTGCTGGGGGTGGACGGGCTGCAGGGGTATGCGATCGAGCGACCGATGGCGCTGGAGCGGATGACCCAGCCGGCGCTGTGGCCGGGGCGCAGCGCGTTGCCCTCGGAGGGCCGGCCGGGCCTGCCATGAGACCAATGGCCCGCGCCGCCCGCGGCGATGGGCTGCGTGAAAGCGCCAGGTTCGGGCGATAATCCCCGCCAGGGGCGGCGCGCGACCTGCGTGGCGGCATCGAGGTTGGGGCAGGGTGTGAGGGGATGGCGCGGCAGGTGGATGGAATGGGGCGCAGTGCAGGTACTGCTGGCCCTGCTGTTGCTGCCGGCCTGGGCGGCCGCCGACACCGTGCTCGCCGCCACCACCCGGGTGGGCACCGACGTGCTGCTGCTGGGCGCCGCTACGGCTGAACGCACCCCCCAGCGCGCCTGCACTGCCGAAGTGCTGGCCCGCCACCAGCAGGTGCTGCACGTGCCCGCGCCCGCGGGCGGCTGGTCCGGTGAGCCGCAGGCGGTGGACGTGTTCGGGGTGCTGGCCGGCGAGGTGCGGATCAGCCACGGTGACCGCCAGATCTGCGGCAGCATGCATGATGCGCGCACCCGTGATTCCCGCTTCCGGGCCGGGGTGGGCATGGTGGTGGTGCCCACTGCCGGCGATCACGAACCGATCGTGGTGTCGTGGGCCGCGCCGATCAAACCCCGCTGGATTCCCACCGTGCAGCTGGGCGCGCCCAGCCCGGTGCAGCAGGACGACACCGCCCGGCTGCTGGTGCGCGCGGCCTGCGTGGCGGTGGCCATTGCCTTGGCGCTGTCGGCGCTGATGGGCTATGTGACCACCAAGGACCGCTCGTTCCTGATCTACGTGGCCATCTGCCTGCTGCTGGTGCTGTGGCAGGCCGTGCTGGGCGGGCTGAGCGGGTATCCCGAGCCGTGGTTGCCGGTCGAGAACCGGGCCTCGTGGTGGCTGGTGTCGCTGACCGCGTTCACCGAGGCAGTGCTGCTGCCGGTGCTGTGGCGCCTGTGTGGCGGCGACCGCCGCTGGCCAGGGTCACGGCCGGCCCAGCATGTGCTGCTGTGGGGCTTGTTCGCGCTGGGTCTGGGCGTGCCCTGGATGCACTTTGCGGTGTTGCCGGGCGTGGCCGCCGGACTGGAAGCGTTGTTCGTGCTGGGCTGCGTAGCCTGCCTGGCGGCCGGCAGCTGGGGCGTGCTGCACCGCGACCGCTATGCGCTGGCCGGGCTGAGCGCGCTGCTGCCGTGGTGGATCATGATCATGGCCGATGCGCTGCACGCGCAGTGGCTGGTGGCCTACCGGATCGAGTCGCTGCAGCTGGGTACGACCTGGTTCCTGATGATGGCCGCCTACGCGCTCAACCTGCGCCTGGGCCGGCTGCGCCAGCAGCGCGACGAACTGCGCCAGCTGGCGGATACCGATGCCCTGACCGGCCTGCCGAACCGACGCGCCGGCCTGCGCAAGCTGGCCCACTACCTGGAACGTGCCGTCCAGGACGAACAACCGCTGGCGATCGGGTTCCTGGACATCGACCTGTTCAAGGACATCAACGACCAGTTCGGCCATGCCGTGGGCGACCAGGTGCTGGTGGCGGTGGCGCGCCAGCTGCGCGATTCGGTGCGCAACCACGATGATGTGATCCGCATGGGCGGTGAGGAGTTCCTGGTGCTGCTACCGGGCGCCAACCGTGCCAGCGCCTTCGCCCGCCTGGAAACCGTGCGCCAGCAGGTGCAGGCGGTGACCCGGGTGCTGGCCGTGCCGGGGTTGGAGGTGTCGGGAAGCATCGGCCTGGCCGTGCTGCGCGGGGACGGCGACGACCTGACCTCGCTGCTGCGCCGCGCCGACCACGCCATGTACTGCGCCAAGCGGGCCGGCCGCAACCAGGTATTCGACGCCGACCAGGCCGCCCCGGCCGACGCGCCGCTGCGTGTGTGAACAGCCGGCGCCCTGCGCGGGCCGGGTTTGCCGGATAATGGGCCGATGACAATCCGACTCAACAAACACATCGCCGAAACCGGCTTCTGTTCCCGGCGTGAAGCCGACCGCCTGATCGGCGAACGCCGCGTCACCGTCAACGGCCACCCGGCCGGTACCGGTGCGGTGGTCGGCGAGGGTGACGTGGTGCTGGTCGACGGCCAGCCGCTGCGTGCCCGCGAAGCCAAGAAGGCCGGCGGCCGCAAACACGTCTACATCGCGCTGAACAAGCCGGTCGGCATCACCTGCACCACCGAAAGCACGGTCAAGGGCAACATCGTCGAGTTCGTCGGCCACGAGCAGCGGATCTTCCCGATCGGCCGCCTGGACAAGGATTCCGAAGGCCTGATCCTGCTGACCAGCAACGGCAACATCGTCAACCAGATCCTGCGCGCCGAGAACGGCCACCAGAAGGAATACATGGTGGCGGTCAACAAGCCGGTCACCGACGAGTTCCTGCGTGGCATGGCCCGCGGTGTCCGCATCCACGACGAAACCACGCTGCCGTGCCGCACCAGCAAGCTGGCCAAGTTCGGCTTCCGGATCACCCTGCAGCAGGGCCTGAACCGGCAGATCCGCCTGATGGCCGCGGCCTTCGGCTTCCGCGTCACCCAGCTGCGCCGCGTGCGCATCGACAACATCAAGCTGGGCGCCCTCAAGCCGGGCCAGTGGCGCAACCTGACCGACGCCGAGCTCAAGGGCCTGCTGCCCAAGCAGCTGGAATGGTAAGGACGCGCATCACGCGGTGAGCTGGCCGTCCGGCTAGACTGCGCAGGCACAACCCGCCTGCCTGCCGCCGATGATCAAGCCGTCCCTGCCGGACAACGAAGAGCAGCGCCTGCTGGCGCTGCAGCGCTACCAGATCCTGGATACCGCCAAAGAGCGGTCCTTCGAGGATCTGGTCACCATTGCCACGGCATTGTGCGGCACCCGCATGGGGGCGGTGACCCTGGTCGACCGCGACCGCCAGTGGTTCAAGGCCCGCCAGGCGCTGGACGCCACGGAAACCTCGCGCGATATCTCCTTCTGCGGGCATGCCATCCTGCAGCCTGACCAGGTCATGGTGGTGGAAGACGCACGGCAGGACCCGCGGTTCTTCGACAACCCGGTGGTGGTCGACGACCCGCATATCCGCTTCTATGCCGGCGCGCCGCTGCTCAGTTTCGATGGCCTGCCGCTGGGCACGCTGTGCGTGTTCGACGCCAACCCGGGGCACCTGCGGCCCGACCAGGCCCAGGCGCTGGTGGCGCTGTCGCGCCAGGTGTCGCTGGTGATGGAGCTGCGCCGCTACGCGTATGAGATCCAGCAGCACATGCGTGACCGGGCCTGGTACGAACAACGCCTGTCCGAATACAACGCCCTGCTCGAACAGCAGAACGCCGACCTGGCCGAGCAGAGCCGCACCGATCCACTGACCGGGCTGCCCAACCGGCGGGCGATGAGCCTGGCGCTGGAAGCGGCGGTCACCGATGCGGACGGACAGCCGCGGCAGACCGCGGTGGCACTGCTGGACATCGACCATTTCAAGAACGTCAACGACCTGTACGGCCACGCCACCGGCGACCACGTGCTGGCCGAACTGTCGCGCCTGCTGCGCGCGCATTTCGCCGGGCAGGGCCTGGCGGCACGTTACGGGGGCGAAGAGTTCGTGGTGCTGATGCCCGACACCACGCTCGGCACCGCCGAGCTGCAGTGCGACTTCCTGCGCATGGCCGTGGCCGACCTGCCGCTGGGCATTCCGTTGACGATCAGCATCGGGGTGGCCGCGCATCGCCATGGCGACGGCGTGGACCAGACCCTGGCACGTGCCGACGCGGCGCTGTACCGGGCCAAGCACGAAGGCCGCAACCGGGTGGTGCGCGCGGACTAGGCGCGTCGCACCGCCTGCGAACGCGCTGCCGCAGACTGCCAGGCCCTCCACGCCGAGCCCTGCGCATGCTGCAGACCCTTGCCATTGCCAACTACCGCTCCCTGCACCAGCTGGTGGTGCCGATGGAGCGCCTGAACCTGGTCACCGGCGACAATGGCAGCGGCAAGTCCAGCCTGTACCGCGCGCTGCGGCTGTTGGCGGAGACCGCGCAGGGCGGGGTCGCCGCGGCCCTGGCCCGCGAGGGCGGGCTGGGCTCGGCGCTGTGGGCCGGCCCCGAGCAGATCGACCGGCGCATGCGCCAGGGCGAGGTCCCGGTACAGGGCACGGCGCGCACGCAGCCGGTGTCGCTGCGGCTGGGCTTCGCCGCCGAGACGTTCGGCTATGCCATCGACCTGGGGTTGCCCGTGCCCAGCCAGTCGATGTTCGATCTGGAGCCGCAGATCAAGTCCGAGTGCATCTGGGCCGGGCCGTTCCTGCGCAGCAGCACGCTGCTGGTGGAGCGCCGTGGCGCGCGCGTGCGGCGCCGCAGCGGCCACGGCTGGGAAGGGCTGGACGAACCGCTGTCGGCCTTCGACAGCTTTTTCACCCAGCTGGCCGACCCCCAGCGCATGCCGGAAGTGATGCAGCTGCGCGAGTACATCCGGCGCTGGCGCTTCCACGATCATTTCCGCACCGACAGCGGCGCGCCGGCACGGCAGCCCACGCTGGCGATCCGCACCCCGGTGCTCAGCCACGATGGCCACGACCTGGCGGCCGCCTGGCAGACCATCCTGGAAATCGGCGACGCGCCTGCGCTGGCGCGTGCGGTGGACGACGCCTTCCCGGGCGCACAGGTGCACATCGACGCACACGAAGGACGCCTGGCGCTCAAGTTTCTACAGCCAGGTCTGTTGCGGCCCTTGGCGGCAACGGAACTGTCCGACGGCACGCTGCGTTACCTGCTGCTGGTCGCCGCGTTGCATACGCCGCGACCGCCACCGTTGATGGTGCTCAACGAACCGGAAACCAGCCTGCACCCGGACCTGCTGCCCGCGCTGGCGCGGCTGATCATCGCGACCAGTGCACGCAGCCAGCTGTGGGTGGTGTCGCACGCCAGCCGGCTGATCGCGGCGCTGCAGGAGGCACCGGCCTGCCACACCATCGGGCTGCACAAACCGTTCAGCCGAACCGAGGTGATGGGACAGGGGCTGCTGGACGCACCCGCCTGGCACTGGCCGTCGCGGTAGATGGCTACCGTCGGTCGGCACGATGCGGCGTTCAATCGACGACGTTGTGCGCCTCGGCCGTGCCCAGGATCTCCGGGTGTTGCACCCGCTTGCGCCGGTTCAACAACGGGTGCAGGAACACCGCGCCGACGATGATGGCCACGCCGACGTAGAACACCGGGGTCAGTTCACGCTGCTCGCTGAGCAGCACCATCGCCAGCAGGATCGCGTACACCGGCTCCAGGTTGGTCACCAGCTGCGAGGTGTAGGCGCTGATATGGCGCAGCGCGACCAGGGCCAGCGCAAACGGCAGTAGGGTGCAGACCCCGGCCAGCACCAGCAGCAGCACGCCGTCGTGCAGGCTGGGCACTACCCACAACGGGCCGGCCAGCGGCGGCAGCAGGAAGGGCAGCAGCGGTGCCAACAGGGTCAGGGTGACGGTACCGGCACCCAGTTCCAGCGCCGTCACCGTGAGCGGGTCGGCATGGCTCACAAGACGCTTGTTGAGCGACCCGAACACCGCCACCAGCAGCGCCGACAGCGCCCCGATCAAGACCCCCAGGCGCATGCCATGCGGCACGCCACCCACCACCAGCGCCACGCCCGGCAGCACGGCGATGCCGAAGGCCAGTTCGCGCAGCTGGAACGGCCGCTTGGCCACCCACGGTTCGATCACCGCGGTGAAGACCGGGGCCAGTGCGATGCAGGTGGCGGCCACCGATGCGTTGGCCAGCTTCACCGCGCCGTAGAAGGTCAGCCAGTGCAGCGCGACCAGCGCGCCGACCCCGCAGTAGCCGGCAAACAGCGCCGGTGACAACTGGCGCAGGCCGCGCCAGACCCGCGGCAGCACGGCCAGCATCGCCACCACCAGCAGCATCCGCCACCACACCAGTGGCAGCGCGGGCAGGGTGATCAGCTTGCCGAGGATGGCGGTAATGCCCCACAGCAGCACACAGAAATGGATTTGCAGCAGCGCGCGGCGGGTATCGGTCATCGGCATCGCGATATTGTGCGGCAAGCCGCGGCCGACCGCGACAACCGCGCGGCACCTGGCATGGCATCCTGCGCACATGCAGCCCCATGTCCACGCCCCGCGTCCGCCCGCCGCCGCACCTGCCGTGCCGTCCGCCAGGGCGCGCGCGTGGGCCGGCCTGACCGCCGTCGTCGCCGTCGCCGCGATCACGCTGCAGTACGCGGTGCTGCTGGCCTCGGTGGGGGCCACCGCCGGCAGCGGTCAGGCACTGCTGCGGCTGCTGGGCTACTTCACCATTCTCAGCAACATCGGCGTGGCTGCCGTCTGTCTGGCGCGCCTGCGGGGACGCACCGGCGGCATGGCCGCCCCGGCACCCAGCGCCGCGGTGGCGGTGTACATCGGCATCACCGGCCTGGTCTACGTGCTGGTGCTGCGCACGCTGTGGCACCCGCAGGGCCTGCACTGGTGGGCCGACACCGGCCTGCACTACGTGGTGCCCGTGCTGTACCTGCTGGGCTGGCTGGCCGGACCGCATGGACAGCTGCGCTGGCGCCAGCTGGGCGGCGTGCTGCTGTTCCCGGCGCTCTACCTCGGCTGGGCGCTGCTGGTGGGGCGATGGAGCGGGCAGTACCCGTATCCGTTCCTGGATCTGGCGGCGCTGGGTGCGGTGGGCGTGGCACGCAACGCGGCCGTGGTGGGGCTGGCCTTCGTGGCCCTGGCCGCGTTGCTGTGGCGGATCGACATGCGGATGGGCGCGCGATCACGCACCGTGCGGTAGGTATCGACCGTTGGTCGATACGGGTTTGACGCCGGGCGCAATGGCAGCCGACCAACGGTCGGCTCTACGTGGCGCCTACGCGCGCCAACTGGTCGCGCAACGCCATCGCCGCGCCGGGATTGCGCTGCTTGGCCGCACCAATGAACAGCATGTACACCTCGCGCGGGCCCGAGGTCGGCGCTTCGGCGGCTACATGCGGCAGGTCCGGATTGTCCTCGCCGCGGGCCCAGCGCATCGCCCGCAGGCACCACTGTTCCAATGCGCGCTCCGGGTAGCCAGCACGCAGGTTCGCGCGCGCATGCATCAGCCGCGCGTAGACGAAGTCCGCGGTGGGGTCGGCAAAGCTCGGGTAGTCGTTGGAGCCGCTGAAGACCAGCGCGGCGTTGTGCGCGCGCGCCACCGCCACCAGTTCCGCGCTCCACGCGGCCGGGTTGCGCACCTCCAGCGCGTGCTGCAACGCGCGCCCGTCGGCCGTGCGCGGCAGCTGCGCCAGGAACCGGTCGAACTCCTGCGCGCCCGCCGGATGGGTGTCGCCGAACTGCCACACCAGCGGTCCGAGCCGATCGCCCAGCGCGACGATGCCGTCGATGAAGGCCTCCGCACGCGCGCCTACCGTCGTCAGGTCATGGGTCTGGGTGACGGTGCGGGGCGCCTTGGCCGAAAAACGGAACCCGGGCGGCGTCTGCTCGCGCCACTGCGTGTAGATGGCCGGCTTCTGTGCCCGGTAGAAGGTGCTGTTGATCTCGATGCAGCCCAGCGCCCGGCTCGCGTGCGCCAGCTCTTCGCGTTGCGCCAGGCCGGCCGGATAGAAGGTTCCGCCGCGCCAACCCGGAAACACCCAGCCGCCGATGCCGGTACGGATGCGTCCTGCCGCCGTCATGTGTCGCCCGCGTGGGCGCGCCACGGGTCGTAACTGCCGAACCACCACAGGTAGCCTTCCAGGTCGCGGCACGCGTAGCCGCGGCCGCCATAGGCCTGGTCGGCGATGTCCATCACCACCTGCGCGCCAGCGGCCACGGCGCGCGCGTAGTGCGCATCCGGGTCGGCCACGATCACGCAGGCACTCTGGGTCTGGCGGCCGTCCACCTCGTCGGGGTGCACGCTGTAGCGCCCCCACTCGCTGGCGTTGTCGACCGAGCCGAGCATGATCATGCCGTGGCCGTACACCAGCTGCGCGTGGTGCACGACGTCGCCATCGGCATACACCGCCTGCGGCTCGAAGCCGAACGCGCGCTGCAGCCAGGCAATGGCGGCGTGCGCATCGCGATAGCGCAGGCAGGGAATGACGGTGGATACGGTGTCGGCAGGCGCGGTCATACAGGGCTCCGGGGCGGTCCGCCTTCTGGCACAGGCGAGCCTGAGCGCCCCCGCGTTACCATCGTGCGAAACCCGGCCCAAGGCGCGCCTGCGCGCCTCAACGCCCCCGCGACACGCAACTGGAGACACTGCTTGAACACATCCTGGATCGGAGGCGTTGTGCTGCTGGCATGCGCACCTTTGGCATCGGCGGCAGTGCCGGCCGAACTGCAGCGGCTGGACGCCACGGTCGAGCGTGCGCGCAGCACATTCGACGTACCCGGCATCGCGGTGGCGGTGGTCAAGGATGGCCAGGTGGTATTCGAGCGCGGCTACGGCGTGCGCGAGCTGGGCAAGCCGGCACCGGTGCAGGCCGATACCCTGTTCGCCATCGCCTCCAACACCAAGGCGTTCACCGCCACCGCGCTGAACCTGCTGGCCGAGCAGGGCAAGCTGAAGATGGACGACCGGGTGATCGACCACCTGCCCGGGTTCCGCATGTCCGACGCCTACGTCACCGGCGAAATGCGCATCCGCGACCTGCTCTCGCACCGCAGCGGGCTCAGCCTGGGCGCGGGCGACCTGCTGTTCTGGCCGACCACGACCTACAGCAACCAGGAAGTGGTCGCTCGCCTGGCCAAGGTGCCGCTGAAGGCCGGTTTCCGTGACCGCTACGCGTACGACAACATCCTGTATGCAGTGGCCCAGCAGGTGATCGAGCAGGTGTCCGGGCAGTCCTACGCCGATTTCCTGCAGCAGCACATCTTCACCCCGGTTGGCATGGCCGGCACCCGCTACAACGCCGACCACCTGCAGCCGGGCGACAACGCCGCCGTTGGCCATGCCAAGTACGACTTCAAGGCCCTGCGCACGGTGGCGCCGCTGACCTGGTCCAACAACGCCGGTGCGGGCGGCATCTATTCCAGCGTGCATGACATGGCGCGCTGGATGAACGTGCAGCTGGCCCACGGCACGCTGGAAAACGGCACGGCGCTGTTCAGCGCAAAAAGCCAGCAGGGCATGTGGCAGATGATCACCCCCCAGGTGGTACCCGAACCGAGCGTGCCGCAGCTGGCGGCCGCGCGCCCGAACTTCGCCGGCTATGGCGAAGGCTGGAGCCTGAGCGACTACCGCGGCCAGAAACTGGTCTGGCATACCGGCGGCTGGCCGGGCATGGTGTCGCGGGTGACGCTGGTGCCCGAACAGAAGCTGGGCATCGTGGTGCTGACCAACCAGGAAGTGGGCGCGGCCTTCAACGCCATCACCATGGACGTGCTGGACGCCTACCTGAGTGCACCGCAGACCGACTGGGTGGCGGCCTATGCCGCGGCCGTGGCCAAGGCGCAGGACAAGGCCGATGAAGGCTGGGCCACCCACCAGGCCGCACGCGACGCGAAATCCACGCCCTCGCTGCCGCTCGCAAGCTACGCGGGCGGCTACCGCGACGCGTGGTATGGCGACGTCTTCGTCGAGCAGAGCGCGGGCAAACTGCGCCTGCGCTTCGGCAGGACCGCGCAGCTGGTGGGCAAACTGGAGCACTGGCAGCACGACACCTTCATCGTGCGCTGGGACGACCGCTCGCTCAACGCCGATGCCTTCGTCACCTTCAGCCTGGACCCGGACGGCAAGGTCCGCGATGTGCGCATGCAGGCCATCTCGTCGTTGACCGATTTCAGCTTCGATTTCCAGGATCTGCTGCTGGTGCCGATCAAGACCGACGTCAAGGGCTGAACCGCACGCGCGGCGTGAGCTGCAGGTAAAGGCATGCAGCAGGCCGCGGTGGGATAATCGCGGCCTGCTTTGCTTCGGGGTAATGGAATGTTCCGCTGGTTCGAGTCGCTGATTCCGGTTTTTCCGCCCATCGACGGGCGCATGCCACCGCGCAAGGTCGTGCCGTTCTACATCCACTACCTGCGCCCGGTGTGGCCGGTGCTGCTGGCCACGCTGATTGCCGGGCTGCTGCTGGCGCTGGTGGAAGTGGCGATGTTCGACTTCCTCGGCCGCATCGTGGACATGGTGGCCGAACAACCCGGTGCCGGGTTCTTCCAGCGCCACGCCAACGAGTTGCTGTGGATGGTGGTCATCACCGTGCTGCTGCGCCCGGTGCTGATGGGGCTGCACAACCTGCTGGTCAACCAGGCCATCGTGCCGGGGCTGAGCAATCGCTCGCGCTGGCTGATGCACAACTACGTGGTGCGGCAGAGCCTGAGCTTCTTCCAGAACGATTTCGCCGGCAGCATGGCCAACCGGGTGATGCAGACCGGTACCTCGCTGCGCGAATCGGCCGTGCAGATGGTCGATTCGCTCTGGTACATCGTGGTGTACACCGGCACGGCGCTGTACCTGTTCGCGCAGGCCGACTGGCGGCTGATGATTCCGCTGCTGCTGTGGATGGCCGCCTACGTGGTGATCATGTGGTACTTCGTGCCGCGTGCGAAGGAACGTGCCTGGATCGCCTCCGAAGCGCGCTCCAAGGCAATGGGCCGGATCGTGGACGGCTACACCAACATCCCCACGTTGAAGCTGTTCGCCCACGGCGGGCGCGAGCAGGCGTATGTGGCCGAGGCGATCGACGAGCTGGCGGCCAAGCACCGCCGACAGACCCGGGTGACCACCGGCATGGACCTGACCATCGCCATCGTCAACGGTTTCCTGATCGCCGGCACCTGCGGCCTGGCGCTGTGGCTGTGGAATGGCGGGCACATCAGCGTGGGCGCCATCACCCTGGCAACGGGGCTGGTGATCCGCATCCACAACATGTCCGGCTGGATCATGTGGACCATCAACGGGATCTTCGAGGACATCGGCACGGTGCAGGACGGCATCACCACCATTTCCCAGCCGTTGACCGTGCAGGATCGCGACGACGCGACCGCGCTGCAGGTGACGCAGGGTGGGGTGCATTTCGACCACATCCACTTCCACTACGGCAAGACCGGCGGGGTGATCGCCGGGCTGGACCTGGACGTGAAGCCGGGCGAGAAGATCGGCCTGGTCGGGCCGTCGGGTGCGGGCAAGTCCACGTTGGTGAACGTGCTGCTGCGTCTGTATGACCTGGAAAGCGGGCAGATCCGCATCGACGGCCAGGACATCGCCAGCGTCACCCAGGAAAGCCTGCGCCGGCAGATCGGCGTGGTGACCCAGGACACCTCGCTGCTGCATCGCTCGATCCGCGACAACCTGCTGTACGGCCGCCCCGACGCCACCGACGCGCAGCTGCGCGCCGCCGTGGCCAAGGCGCGTGCGGAAGCATTCATCGACACCCTGCGTGATGGCGAAGGCCGCCAGGGCTACGACGCGCACGTGGGCGAGCGCGGGGTGAAGCTGTCCGGTGGCCAGCGCCAGCGCATCGCAATCGCACGCGTGCTGCTCAAGGACGCGCCGATCCTGGTGCTGGACGAGGCGACCTCGGCGCTGGACTCGGAAGTGGAAGCGGCCATCCAGGACAATCTGGACGAGCTGATGGCGGGCAAGACGGTGATTGCCATCGCGCACCGTCTGTCGACCATCGCGCGCATGGACCGGCTGGTGGTAATGGACCAGGGGCGCATCGTGGAAACCGGCACGCACGCTGAGTTGATCGCGGCCGGCGGCCTGTACGCGCGCTTGTGGGCGCGCCAGACCGGCGGCTTCGTCGCCGCCGACGCCTAACCGATGCCGACGCTGCCGGGGGGGGGGTAGAGCCGACTGTCAGTCGGCTGCTCCGGCTCTACGAAACCACACAAAAAAATGGCCCGGTTCGCACCGGGCCGTTGCCTGTCTGACGAGGAACCAGGCGGGTTTACTCGATCGGCTGGTCCAGCATCAGCTGGCGCGCGAAGCGCACCGGCGGGGCGCCGTAGGACAGCATCTGGTCGTGGTAGGCCTTCAGGTTGAACTTCGCGCCCTGCTTGTCCTGCACGGCCTTGCGGGTGTCGAAGTGTTCCTGCGCACCGACGAAGTAGGTCGGCAGCTGGGCCGAGGTCAGCTGTGCACGCACCCACTTGCCCGACGCTTCGCTTTCCTGCTGGAAGGCATCGTGGGTCATCAGCTGCATCGCCTGCTCACGCGTCCAGTTGTCCACGTGCACGCCCTGGTCCAGGATCGCGTTGGAAATGGTGCGCAGGTAGAACTTCAGCTGCACAAGGTGGAACAGCGGATCGTTGTCCAGGTAACCCTGCTCCTGCATCATCCGCTCGGTGTACACCGCCCAGCCTTCGGCGAACAGGCCCGAACGCAGCACCGCGCGGAGCGTGGACGGGAACTTGCCCGAATGCCAGCCTTCCAGGTAATGGCCCGGCGTGCCTTCATGGATGCTCAGCAGGTGGATCATGCGGCTGTTGTATTCGCGCAGGAACGAGTCGACCTGCTTGTCGTTCCAGTCGTCGGGAATCGGCGAGACCGCGTAGAAGGTCTTCAGGTTCTTGTCCAGCGGGCCCGGCGAATCGCAGTAGGCCACGGCCACGCCGCGCTGGAACTCCGGCATCAGGATGATGTCCACTGGCGAATCGGGCAGGGTCATCAGGTCATGCTTGCGCACGAACTCGGTGGACTGCGCCAGCGCGGCCTTGGCATCGTCGACCACCTTGTCGCGGGCCGGCTTGTCGGCGTAGGCCAGCTCCAGCGCTGCTTCGATCGCGGCCTGCTGCTGTTCGTCGCTCGGGTTGGCCGGCAGTGCCGGGGCACCCGGCTTGTCCTTGAGCACGGTCTGCGCGATGCCGTACATGTCCTGGCGCACGCGCTTGAGTTCGGCGCGCGCGCGCTCACCGATCTCGGCGCGCGACAGCGACGAGTTCAAGGCGAACTTCAGCTTCTGGTCGTACAGCTCCGCACCGATGCGGAAGTCGCCCTTGGCATTCGGCACCAGGGTCTTGTCCAGCCAGGTCTGCTGCTCTTCAACGGCCTTCTTCAAGCCATCGATGGCCGCCTGCAGGCGCTTGCCGTCTTCGGCCGGCAGCTCGCCGATGTGCGGGGTGATGAAGGTATCGACGATGCTCAGGATGCCGCGGTTCTGCTTGGCCACGGTCTCGGCATGGATCTTCGGCACGCGGGCCGGGTCCAGGTTCTCACGGGCCTGGGCAAAGATCTGCGGCAGCTTCTCCATGCGCGCGGTGGCCGACTTCAGGCGCTCGGGCAGCGGTGCGAACTCGCGTGCCATCAGGCCGTAGATCGCGCTGCCTGCAACGCCGTTGTAGATCTGCGGATCCCACTTGGACGACTGCAGCACCTCGGCGCTCCAGATTTCCGACTGCAGCTGGTTGCGCAGGATCGCCGCGTCCACCTGGTTCTCGCGCGACAGCTTGCTGACGTCGATGCGGTCCAGGTCGGCGACAAGGCCCTTGTAGGCCGTCAACATCTTCTGCTGGCCGGCGGCGCTCAGGTCGTCGATCTCCGCATCGTAGCGGTGGTCGCCGATCTGGGTGGCGCTGATCGGCGACAGCTGCATCCAGGTATCCAGCGCGCGCTTGGACAGGTCGGCGAAGGCGGCGTCCACGGCGGCGTCGCCAGCGGGGGCAGCGGCGGCCGGCGTACCGGGTGCCGCGGGCGGGGCGTCAGCCTGCTGGCAGCCGCCGAGGGCGGCGATCAGGGCGAGGGCGAGAAGATGCTGGCGCATCGGCGATCCTGTGCTGTGGTCAATCGCCGAGCATAGGCCCCCGCGCCCGGCCGCGCCCGTGCCATTGGATTACCATGGCCCTTTCCCAGCCGGAGGGTGCGCCATGCAGTACGAAGGGAGCTGCCATTGCGGGCAGATCGCGTTCGTGGTCGAGGCGGCCGAGCCGATCACCGAGGCCCTGGACTGCAACTGTTCGCTGTGCCGTCGCCGCGGTGGCCTGCTGTGGTTCGGCCCGCGCGAGGCGCTGCGGCTGACCACCGATCCGGCCGACGTGGCCACCTACCAGTTCAACCAGCACCACCTGGAACACCACCATTGCCGTACCTGTGGCACCGCCCCGTTCAGCGAGGGCGTGGACCCCCGCAGTGGAAGCAGGATGGTGGCGGTGAACGTACGTTGCCTGCCCGGGGTGGACCTGGACGGGCTCACGATCAATCGCTTCGACGGAGCAAGCAAATAAATGAAACGGACGATGTGGCACCCCAAGGGTGCATGGGCAGGGATGCTGGTGCTCGGGCTGGCCGGCTGCGCGGCCCAGAAGCACGGCGAAGCGGCCGCCGACGCGGGCGCCGGTGCACTGGCATCGCCGGAAGGCGCGATGCTGGCCTACGAACACGATCTGGACATCACCCTGGACGCGGCCGGTATCGCCCCGCGCGTGAAGCAGATCGCCGAGGCGTGCCAGTCCGCGCGGTTCGGTGACTGCGCGGTCCTGCAGGTGGGCCAGCAGGGCGGCGAATACCCCAGCGGTTCGGTCAAGGTGCGGATCGCGCCCAAGGGGGTTGAGCCGCTGATCGGGCTGGCCGGGCAGGGCGGTGAGGTGGCCTCGCGCAACACCCATGCCGAAGACCTCGCCCAGCAGGTGGCCGATACCGCACTGACCAAGGCGCGCCTGCAGAAGGAACACGAGCGGCTGCTGGCCTACCAGGACAGCAAGGACATCAAGCTCGCCGACCTGCTCACCATCACCCAGCGCCTGTCGGAAATCGAGGCCGGGGTCGAGCAGGCCAACAAGGAGGCGGCCCAGCAGCACCGCCGTATCGACACGCAGCTGGTGACGATGCAGTTCCACACCCCGTCCGGGCAGCGCAGCCGCAGCCAGATCGGTGAAGCGCTGAGCGAGTCCGGCGCCGTGCTGACCACCAGCGTGGCCTTCCTGATCCGCGCGCTGTCGGCGTTGCTGCCGTGGGCCGTGGTGGCCTGGGTGTTCGCTTGGATCGGCAGCGTGCTGTGGCGCCGCCGCAAGCGCCGCCTGGCCGCACGGGCCAGCTGACGCGGCAAGGCGCGGTGCCGGTCAAACCCGGCACCGCGCAGCCATCAGCCTTCGTCGTGTTCGTATTCCACGAACACGTCCAGCTCCAACGCCAGTTCCTGCACCGCATCGCGCACGCGCTGGGCGGCGAGCGCATTACCCACCTCCACTTCCAGCTCGTGGATGCCCGGGCCGATGTCGTCGGACAGGCCGGCCGAACTGGAATCGTCATCGTCCATGTGCGGCATCAGGTCGTCGGTTTCTTCGACATGCTCGATGCCTTCGATGCTCTGCAGCAGGTCGGTGATGGCACGCGCGTCGTCATCGCTGCCGGTAATTCTGAGTCGCAACAGGGCCATGGAACACGCCTTGGGGGAAAGGAACTCCAGCCTAGCCAGCGCGTGGACAAGGCCGGGTGAGGATGGGCGCTACCGCGCACCGGACAATGCGGGCCGGCCCAGCAGTTCATCCGGCAGCGCCGGTATCGGTGTGCGCTCATCCAGCGCTTCGCGTTTGAGCCAATCCATGAAGGCCACCGCGGTAGGGCTGAGCGGGCGGTGTTCGGCATGCACCACGTAATAGGCATAGCGCGCCTTCAGGGCCGGGCCGGGCAACCGCACCAGTTCATAGCGTTGCAGATACGGCTGGGCGATGTGCTTGCGCGCCAGCACCGCGCCGATGCCATACACCGCCGCGCGCATCGCGTCGGTGCTGTCGCTGAATGAATGCACCGACGGCAGTTCCAGACCGCGCACCCCGGCGGCGCGGAACCAGTCGCGCCAGCCCTGCGGCGACATGTCGCTGATCAGGGGCAACGCCGCGATCTGCGCCGGTTCGCGCAGGGCCGCCACGCCGGCCAACGCGGGCGACGCGACCGGGCATAGCTCGTCGTCCATCAGGTGATGCGCGCGCAGGCCGGGCCATTGCCCCAGCCCGTAGCGGATGCCCAGTTCCGGCCCGGCCTCGTCGAAGCGCACCAGCTCGGTGCTGGTCTGCAGTTCGATGCGCACCTGCGGGTACTGGGCGGTGAAGCGGGCCAACCGGGGCACCAGCCAGCAGTACGACAGCGAGCGGATGGTGGTCACCCGCAGCGGCACGATGTCGGCCTGGGGATGCAGGTTGCCGGCCACCGCGTTGAGATCGCTCAACGCCGCGGCGGCGGCATCGGCCAGCTGGCGGCCTTCGGCGGTCAACCGCACCCCGCGCGCGTGGCGCTGGAACAGCACCGTGCCCAGCAGCACTTCCAGCTTGCGCACGTGGTGGCTGACCGCACTGGCGGTCAGGTGCAGCTCTTCGGCGGCATGGGCGAAATTCTGGTGGCGCGCGGCGACCGCGAAGACCCCCAGCGCGGGCAGCAGGGCAGGGCGCAGGATCATGGACGAGACCCAAATGAGATTTGTGGCTTGCCCGGATACTACGCGCTTGTGGGCCCCTTCCGGTAGGCGGATGCTGTGCCCCTGTCCCCTGGAGCCGCCCCCATGTTGCCGTCCGCGACCGCCATTCAGCCACGCATCTGCCTGTTGTCCGGGGTGCGTCCATGAGCGGCGCACCGCTGGCCAGCGCCGTGGTCGAACGCGACTGGCGCACCCCGCTGGAACTGACCGTGTTGGGCGCGATCTGGGGCTGCTCGTTCCTGTTCATGCGCGTGGCGGTGCCCAGCTTCGGCCCCTATGCGCTGGTGGAAGTGCGGCTGCTGCTGGGCGCGCTCGTGCTGCTGCCGTTCCTGTGGCAAGCCCGCGCGCAGTTCCCGGCACGGCGCTGGCTGTGGTTGGCGCCCATCGGCGTGATCAACTCCGCGATCCCGTTCGTGCTGTTCGCCTGGGCCGCGCAACACGCCCCGGCTGCGATCGGGGCGATCTGCAATGCCATGACCGTGCTGTTCGCCGCGCTGATTGCCTTCCTGTTCTTCGGCGAAAAGATCGGCATGCGCCGCGCCATCGCGCTGCTGGTCGGCTTCGCTGGCGTGGTGGTGCTGGCCACCGCCAAGGTGTCGGGGCTGAGCATCGGCGCGGCGGTCATCGCCGGCGCATTGGCCGCGCTGCTGTACGGCCTGGGGGTGAACCTGGTGAAGCGGCACATGACCGGCTTGCCGCCCGCCGCATCCGCGGGGGCCACCCTCGGCTGCGCCGCCATCGCGCTGCTGCCGATGGCGCTTACCCACTGGCCCACCGGCCCGATCCCGACGGTGTCCTGGGTTTGCGCCATCGCCTTGGGCGTGGTGTGCACCGGCCTAGCGTTCCTGATGTTCTACCGCCTCATCGCCCGCATCGGCCCGGCCCGCGCCTCGACCGTCACCTACCTGGTCCCGATGTTCGGCGCGCTGTTTGCCTGGTTGTTCCTGGGCGAAGCGGTGACCGGGGCGATGGTGGTCGCCGGTGCGTTGATCCTGGGTAGCGTGGCGGCGTCGCAGAAGCGGTAGGTCGTGCGCTCGCGGGCAGGGGCAGCCGACCAACGGTCGGCTCTACCAACGCCTCTTACCCAACCGCACGCGCAATCTGTCCAGAGGCAGGCCGGTAGCCCTGCGCAGGACCGTCCACAACATGGATGTTGTGGACGAGCCCCCAAGGATGGGTTCACGGCGTGTCCTGCGCAGGGCTACCGGACTGCCTCAAGCGCAGAAAAACCAGACGCCGAAGCGTCGGTTGTCTCACCCTTACCGCACCGGCACCGCGATGTTGCACAGGTCGATGTGCCCCGCCGGGCGCTTGTAGAAATCATCCACCCGGTTGCGGCGTGCCTCCACCACATCGGCGAACGTCTTCGACTCGGTGCGCAGCACCTCCAGCTTCGGCCGTTGCGCCGCCGGCACATCGCTGGCGCGCTGGATCGACTGGATCGCCGTGCGCTGCGCGGCGTCGGCATAGAACCCCATCGGCGCCGGCCCACGCGGCAGCGCACTCAGCAGCTCCATGCCCTGCAGCACCCGGCCCACCACCGTGATGTTGCGGTCGAGCTGGCGCGGCGACTGCCCGGTCACCACGTACAGCTCCGCCCCGATGCTGCTGTCTTCCTCGTTGCTGCGCCCGGCACCCAGCGCGCCGTAGCAGTGCGCCAGCCAGGTCTTCCCGTCCTGCCGGTCCTGGCCCACCGGGAAGCCATCGACGAAGCCGGTCTGGTCGGCCCAGCCGTCACGGTCGGGCAGCACGCTCACCTTCAACCCCTTGCTGTCGCGCTGGAACTCGGCCGGGAGCGTGCGCTTGGCACTGCCCAGGGGCTTGGCCTTGGCCGCATCGTCGGCATCGGCATCGCCGAACTGCACCACGAAGTTGTCCTGGGCCCGGTAGATGCTCTCGCCATCCCAGAAATGTTCGTGCGCCAGCGTCTGGATGTTGGCCACGTGCTGGGGCGCGAACGCCGGGGCCAACTCGATCGTGACCCGCCCGGCCGGCAGGTTCATGTACAGCACATTGGCCGGGTCCGGCGTGCGCCAATCGCTGGCCGGGGAGGCATCCAGAATCTGCTGCGGGCTGCGGTAGGGTGTGGCCGCGCTGGCCACTGCGGGCAGCAGGCAGGCGAGGGCGAGGGCGGTCAGGGCAAAGCGGCGATGCTGTGGCATGGGATCCCCGGAACATGAACGAGGTCCTGATTCTGCGCGAGAGTGCGCGCCTGCGCCACGGTGGCGTGCTGGCCCGATCAATGCGTGTGCGGCACGATGGTCATCCTCCCCATGGAAGCACGCGATGGTGATGTCGCACCTGGAAGCGCCCGAAGCCGCACTGCGCGCGATGATCGACCCGATCCTGAAGGGGGTCGTGGATGAAGGTGTGGACCGCGTGTGCTGGTTGCAGGCGTTGCCGCCACGGGGCCTGTTCGATCTTGATGAGCGTCGACGCAGTTGGTGGGCCCCCAACGATGATGGACTGCTCGCCTGCCTGCAGGCCTGTCCGGATGCGCCGGTTGAGGTGCAGGCGGTGGCACTGTTCCTGGCGGGCTCCGATGGCAATGGTCACACGCGCGAGGCTGCGCTCCGGATGATGCGTTCGGTGCCCGGCCATCTGACCCTGTCCTGTGCCTTGCTCCGCTGCAATGACTGGGTGGTCGAGGTGCGTGTCGTGGCACAGGAGGTGGTGATGACTCTCCTCGGGAAGTGCTCGGTGCAGCACGTGCTGGCGGCCTGGCCGATTGCAGTCCGCTTGCGGGATGCGCAGCGCGTGCAGCGGGAGTGGCTTGAGGGAACCTTGTTCGCCTGGCTGTCATCGCCCTCTGCTCAGGTCGTACTGGAAGGGCTCTTGGGCCATACCGATGCACGAACCCGGCTGGCGGCCTATGCCATCGCTCTGCAGATCCATCCGGACCAGGCGGAACTGCGCGCACACGCGCTGCTGGACAGTGATCCACATGTCTCGCATCTGGCGCTTGACCATCTTCTGGAACACGGCGAGCCCGCACAGGTCGAAGCGCAATGTGTCCTCGCATTGTCCGCCCCCTCGAGCAGGGTACGTGGCGCGGCACTGCGCGCGCTGGTCAAACGCGAAGCGCCTGGCCTCGATGCGTGCATCGACGCTGCTGTGTTCGACCGTTCGCGCAGCGTGCGCAGGCTGGCGGCGTGGTTGCTTCAACAGCGTCAGGCTACCTCTGCAATCCAATTGTGGCGCGACGAGCTCAAGCACCGTACACGCGGGCGCTGGCGCGAGGCATTGGAGGCTCTTGGCGATCATGCCGAGGCTGGCGATGTGCATGGATTGCGCACCCTGCTGCCCCAGGTATCGGCGCGTCATCAACGCAACTGTCTACGCGGCTGGCTACGGGCCGAGGGTGGCGCCAGTCTGGCGTTCTTGCGTGTGGCGCTGGAAGCGCCAGGACGGACCGTGAACCAGCTGTTGGCGGGCGCGACAGCACTGTGGGCCACCGAACTGGATCCGGCGCGGCTCTTGGCGTTCTGTCACGACGGTCCTTCGCCCGTGGCGCAGTCTGGCCTGCTCGGACAGTTGCCGATGCTGCCCTTGTGGCAGCACCTCGATCTGCTGCTGGACGCAGTACCGCAGCGCCCCGATGAGCGTGCCTGGCACCTGCAACTGGTGGAAAACTGGCTTCGGGTGAGCCGGCGCTACTCGCCGCTGGGGGCCGCCCGTCGGCAGGCGTTGGTCAGCCGCCTTGAAGAGGGCAGGCACGCCTTGGCGGATCCGGCCGCCGCGCAGGTGCTCGCTGCCATACGGCAGGCTTGAAACCCGCTCGCTGTTGCTGACGAAGGCAGCGCTGAACTCCCGGAGCAACAGCGAGGTGGGCGAGGGCAGACAGGAGAGGGAATCGCTTTCCAGAGAGGCAAGCCGGTTGACGGAGAGCTGTGCCGGGCAGGCGGGTGGCCGACGGACTCCCAACCGGCACGGTGACTAAGGGCACATTCGCTATACCGGACTTCACACTAGTGTTGACTCCACGCTAGTTGGAGAACGCGATGAGCGACCACGATGCCTACCTGAAGAAGTTCCAGAAGGAGCTCAGCTCCGGCACGGTCTCGCTGGCCTTGCTGGCGGTGCTGGCCAAGGCCGGCGAGCCGCTGTACGGCTACCTGATCGCCAAGGAGCTGGAGCGGGTCGGCGAAGGCGTGCTGAGCGGCAAGCAGAGCGCGCTGTACCCGGTGCTGCGCAACCTGGAAGGGGCCGGGTTGCTGGAAAGCCATGTTGAACCGTCGATGGCCGGTCCGCCGCGACGTTACTACCGCATCAATGACACGGGCCGTGAGGTGCTCCGGCAATGGACCGCCGCGTGGCGCGCTACCCGTGATTCCGTCGATTCCGTCCTGGAAGGGGTAATTGAATGAACATCGCGTCCGTGGCCGGTCGGGCCTTGCCGACCACCATTCCCGAGTACCTGGCGCAGCTGCGCGCCGCCCTGCATGACGCCGACCCGGCGATGGTGCAGGACGCGTTGTACGACGCCGAAGAGTACCTGCGCTCCGAGCTGGCGGCCCAGCCCGGCCGCAGCGAGGCCGAGGTGATCGCCGACGTCGCCAGCAGTTACGGCGCACCCGAAGAAGTGGCCGACATCTACCGCGAAACCGAAATCACCGTGAACCGCGCGCTGCGGACGCCCAGCGCGGGTGCCGCGCCGCTGCGCCGGGCCGTGGTGGCCACTGGCACTGTCGGTGGGGCGGCGGCCGCGGCAAGCATCGGCACGCCGCCGCCTGCCACGCCCAAGCCGCGTTCGGCGCTGGCCCGGTTCTTCGGCGTAGCGCTGGAAGCACGCACTTATGGGGCGCTGTTCTACATGCTGCTGTCGCTGGCTACCGGCACGTTCTTCTTCACCTGGGTGGTAACCGGGTTGTCGCTGTCGCTGGGGTTGATGGTGCTGATCATCGGCATTCCGATCACCGTGCTGTTCTTCGGATCGGTCCGCGGCCTGTCACTGCTGGAAGGGCGGCTGGTGGAAGCACTGCTGGGCGAGCGCATGCCGCGCCGGCCGACCTATTCCGACCGCAGCCGCAGCTGGCTGCAGCGGGTGGGCGACATGTTCACCGATGGCCGCACCTGGCTGACGCTGCTGTACTTCGTGCTGATGCTGCCGCTGGGCATCGTGTACTTCACCATCGCGGTGACCTTGCTGTCGATCTCGCTGAGCTTCATCTGGGCGCCGGTCGCAGCCTTGTTCACCGGTGAGATACCGGGCATCTACATCGAAGGCGAGCAGATGCTGTCGATGTGGGCCACGCCGCTGCTGGCGGTGGCCGGGGTGCTGCTGCTGTTCGTCACCCTGCACCTGGCACGCGGCATCGGCCGCCTGCACGGGATGATGGCCAAGCACCTGCTGGTGCGGCTGTAGATCCCGACGGTTGCCCGGTGAACGAAACCCGGTAGTGCCGGCCGCTGGCCGGCTCCAGGCAACGCAGAACGAAACCCGGTAGTGCCGGCCGCTGGCCGGCTCCAGGCAATGCAGAACGAAACCCGGTAGTGCCGGCCGCTGGCCGGCTCCAGGCAACGCAGAACGAAACCAGGTAGTGCCGGCCGCTGGCCGGCTCCAGGCAATGCAGGATGTACGAGGAGCCGGCCAGCGGCCGGCACTACCGGATGCGATGCGGCTGCGCCGCACGCATGGCAAGGCGGTCTTAGCCCGCCTTGCGCCGCAACGGGGTGACGTTGCTGGTGATCTTGGCGGCCTTCTTCGGCTTGGTCGCGGCGGTCTGCGCATGGGCCGCGAAGAAATCACGCACCTTCGGGTACACCGTTTCGCGCCAGCGGCGGCCGCTGAAGATGCCGTAATGGCCGGCGCCTTCCACGATGAAATGCTCACGGTGCTCGGCCGGAATGCCGCTGCACAGCGCCTGCGCCGCTTCGGTCTGGCCCAGCCCGGCGATGTCGTCCAGCTCGCCCTCGATGCTCAGCAGGGCCGTCCCGGTGATCGCCGCCGGGTTCACGTGCTCGCCGTTGACGTACCACTCGCCACGCGGCAGCAGGAACTGCTGGAACACCACCTCGATGGTGTCCAGGTAGTACTTGGCCGGCATGTCCAGCACCGCGTTGTACTCGTCGTAGAAACGACGGTGCGCGTCGGCGTCTTCCATGTCGCCCTTGACCAGGTCGGCGTAGAAATCCCAGTGCGAACTGAAGTGCCGGCTCGGGTTCATCGACAGGAACCCGGCATGCTGCAGGAAGCCCGGGTACACGCGGCGACCGGCGCCGGGGTAGGTGCCCGGCACGGTATGGATGACGTTGTTCTCGAACCACGACAACGGGTTCTGCGTGGCCAGGTTGTTCACCGCGGTGGGGCTGCAGCGGGCATCGATCGGGCCACCCATCATCACCAGCGTGCGCGGCGTCGGTTCGCCACGGCTGGCCATCAGCGATACCGCCGCCAGCACCGGCACGGTCGGCTGGCACACGCTCACCACGTGCAGCTTGTCCGCGCCCAGGTGGCGGATGAATTCCTGCACGTAGGCGATGTAATCGTCCAGGCCGAACTCGCCTTCGCTACCCGGCACCATGCGCGCGTCCACCCAGTCGGTGACGTACACGCGGTGGTCGCGCAGCAGCGTGCGCACGGTGTCGCGCAGCAGCGTGGCGTGATGGCCCGACAGCGGCGCCACCACCAGCACGAACGGCTGGTTGAGCATGGTGTGCAGCTGGTCGGCTTCGTTGCTGTGGCGCTTGAAGCGCAGCAGCTTGCAGAACGGCTTGCTGACTTCCTCGTGCACCACGATCGGCACGCGCTCGCCATCGACCTCGATTTCGTTGATGCCCCACTCGGGCTTCTCGTAATCCTTGCCGATGCGATGGAACAGCTCGTTGACCGCCGACAGGCGATCAGCACCGGGCATCTGCGACCACCAGTGACCCTGGTTGGCGAAGAACTTGGCGTTGGCCTGGGCCTGGTGAACCCACGGGGCGAGCATGTTGCGGGTCAACTCATGCAGTTGATAGAGCATGGCGTCCGAATATGTATGGTCTTATGTTGCCGCGCAGCATAGCCTACCGGCGGGATCGGCGCGTTAATACGGGGACTGTCTCAGTTGTTATCGAGATTCAGCGGTCGGCGCGTTCCAGCGCGGCCGCATGCCCGGCCAAGGCCGGAGAAAGCCAGCAGTGCGAGCCCAGCGCGGTGAACCCGGCGTTCTTCAGTCCGCTGCGGTACCAGCGCGCCGGACGCGCCTGGAAGCCCTCATGGTCGCCGTCGAATTCGTCCTCGGCGCTGAACGCCTCCAGGAACGCCACGCCGCCAGTGAGTTCGGCGAAGCCGTCCAGCGCCGGGCGCAGCTCGCGGCTGGGCACGTAATGCATCACGTCCGAACAGACCAGCAGGTCGACCGGCGCACACGGGCGCAACCAGGCGAAGTCACCGACCTTGGCCATGTGCAGGTTGCGGCTGCGGCCATAGCGCTGGATGGCGTACGCGCTGCTGTCGAAGCCCAGGTACTGCACGCGCGGGCGCAGCTTGAGCAGCGGTGCGCGCCAGGCGCCTTCGCCGCAGCCGATGTCGAGCACGCTGCGGATCGGGCGTTCCAGGTAGTACTCGGCGCTGGCCACGGCCAAGGCCACCTTGCGCGCCAGGCGCGCGGCACCACCGGCTTGGTCGGCCTGGTACCAGCGCTTGAAGTAGTCGGCGTCGTAGGTCTTGTCCATGGCGATCATGCGAAGTCGTGAAAACGGCGCCTATCGTACGGTGTCGCGCGGTGGCCTGGGTGGCGGTGGTGTGGCGATTGGTCGCGCCATCCACGCATGGGGCGGCTGTACTCGGGCGTGCGAGAATGCCCGACAACCTACGCCAGCCGCTGGAGCGAGCGCATGCAGAGCTATTACTGGGTCAAAACCTTCCATCTGCTGTTCGTGGTGGCCTGGATGGCGGCGGTGTTCTACCTGCCGCGGATCCTGGTGAACCTGAGCGAGACCGCCGGCCAGCTGCCGGTGACCGAGCGGCTGCAGCTGATGGGCCTGCGCCTGTACAAGTTTGGCCACATGATGTTCGGCTTCGCGCTGATCCTGGGCCTGGTGCTGTGGCTGGGTTACAAGGTGATCCCCGAATTCCCGACCATGGTGGCCCCGGGTGCGGCCGGCTGGTTGCACGCCAAGCTGGGCCTGGTGGTGCTGCTGCTGGTGTATTACTCCTGGACCGGTCGGTTGCTGAAGGGCAACGTGCGCGGCAAGCCGCTGCCGACCTCGCGCGCGCTGCGCTGGTTCAACGAACTGCCGCTGGTGCTGTTCATCGGGGTGGTGTGGTTGGTGCTGGCCAAGCCGTTCTGAGGGGAGCAACCGCAGCCGACCAACGGTCGGCTCTACCCGATCGGGTAGAGCAACGGTTGGGCAACGGCAACGGCAGCCGACCAACGGTCGGCTCTACCGGTAGTGCCGGCCGCTGGCCGGCTCTCGACCTCGATAGCCGACCAACGGTCGGCTCTACCCGGTGGGGGTGACCCGTCCTGCCATAGGTTGACACCTGTGGCGGATGTAGCGGCCGCCGTCAGGCGGCCAAGGACGCCCGATGCACTGCATCGGGCGTCTGCATTTTAAGGGACAGGTGCGGCCGCTCGGCGTTATAGATCGCCACCGACTCGGCCACCATCTGCCGCGCCTGCGCCAGGTCCCGAGGGCGATGCAGCAGAAACTCGCCTTTCAAGATCCCATTTACCCGTTCTGCCAACGCATTCTGGTAGCAGTCGTAGCCGTCGGTCATCGAGCAGGTCACGCCGTGCGCGGCGTGGATCTTCTGGTAGTAATCCGAGCAGTATTGGATACCTCGATCGGAGTGGTGGACCAGTTGTTGACGCGTTTTTCGTCCTTTCAGCGCCATCTGCAACGCCTGGGCAACCTGCTCGGTCTGCAGCGTGTCGTGCACACTCCAGCCGACGATCTTGCGTGACCAAGCATCCGTAATCAGACTCAGATAGACGAATTTTCTTTGCGTCGGCAGGTAGGTGATGTCGGCGACCCACACCTGCTCGCAGCCGGTGGGTACCACGCGCCCCTCGCCAGCTTTGAGCAGGTTGGGGTGCCGTCGGAAGCGGTGATGGCTGTCGGTTGTCTTGTGATATGCCCGCCGCATGGGAACCAGGAGCCGGGCATCACGAAGGACTCCAAACAGGCGGTCCCGTCCCATCGCTATCCCCGATGCCTGCAGTGCCGGCCTGATCAGACCGTGGAGCTTGCGGGTGCCGATGCGGGGCTGTCGCGCCCGATAGCCACCCACCAAGGCGATCGCCCGTGCGCCCTCGACCAGCTGCCGTTGCTGGCGATGGCCGGCTTGGTAGTACGCCTGTCGACTAATGCCGAAATGTCGGCAAGCCCTTGCCACGCTTACGCCTTGGAGGCGACCTTGCGTGAGGACTTGCCGGAAGGCTTTTTTACGATGCGTACCCCGTAGTCCTCTTTGAGGACATCGACGATGGCTTCGAAAAGCTGCGCTTTCTCGTTGGCCTCCCGCAGTTGCACCTGCAAGGCCTTGATCTGTTGTTCCGGCGTCAGCGGCTTGGCCGTCCCGCTTTTGGGTGAAGTGGTCATGGGGGCAGATGATGCACCACCGGACCAATCCTGCCGACCATGGCGGCGAAGCCAGCCAAGGACAGTGCTCCTTCCTTGGATCCCGTATCGCTCCTGGGCCTTTTTGTAGGTCAGCTCCCCGCGCTCGACCTGGTCGACCACCGACAATTTGAAGGCCAACGAGTAATCCCGCTGGCTGCGCCTGAGTGTTGAATTCATTGAACATTCCTCTTCCTGTGGGAAAAGGTGTCAACTCCATTCAGGACGGGTCAGGGGCATGAAAAAAGCCGGGCGCTTTCGCGTCCGGCTTTTTTCGTTCCACCCGGAAGACAATCCGCTTAGATGGTCTCGTAGGTGCCGTAGCTGCGCAGGCGCTCGTAGCGCCGGGCCAGCAGCTGGTCCACCGACAGCTTCTGCAGGGCGTCCAGTTCGTTGAGCAGCACGGCCTTCAGGCGCTTGCCCATCTGGTTCGGGTTGCGGTGGGCGCCGCCGGTGGGCTCGCGCACCATCTTGTCGATGAGGCCCAGGCTCTTCAGGCGCGGGGCGGTCATCCCCAGCTGCTCGGCCGCTTCCTTGGCCTTGCCGGCGTCCTTCCACAGGATCGAGGCGCAGCCTTCCGGGGTGATGGTCGAGTACACGCTGTACTCCAGCATCACGGTACGGTCGCCGACGCCCAGCGCCAGCGCGCCGCCCGAGCCGCCTTCGCCGATCACGGTGCAGATCACCGGTACCTTCAGCTCGGCCATTTCCATCAGGTTGCGGGCGATCGCCTCGGACTGGCCGCGCGATTCGGCATCGATGCCCGGCCAGGCGCCTGCGGTGTCGATCAGGGTCAGCACCGGCAGGCCGAAGCGCTCGGCCATCTTCATCAGGCGCAGCGCCTTGCGGTAGCCCTCCGGCTTGGGCATGCCGAAGTTGCGCTTGATCTTTTCCTTGGTGTCGCGGCCTTTCTGGTGGCCGATCAGCATGACCGAGCGGCCGCCGATGCGGGCCAGGCCGCCCATGATGGCCTTGTCGTCGGCGAAGGCGCGATCGCCTGCCAGCTCCTGGAACTCGTCACAGAAGATGCGGATGTAGTCGGCGGTGTACGGGCGCGAGGGATGGCGGGCCAGCTGCAGGACCTGCCACGACGTCAGGTTGCGGAAGATCTGCGCGGTACGCACCCGCAGCTTGTCCTGCAGGGCGTTCACCTCGGCCTCGACATTGACCGCAGGCCCGGCGCTGGCGCTGCGCAGGTCCTGGATCTTCGCCTCCAGATCAGCGATGGGTTGCTCGAAGTCGAGGTAGTTCGGATTCATCGGAAACCGTCGTGAAGTAAAGAGGGAAAGTGTAGCCGAATGCGCCGAAAAGCCCCGTACGCCGTCGTCTGGAAACCGACGGTAGCGCAGCGGGGCGGGTCGCGCCAGTCAGCTCAGGGCACAACCAGCGCGGCACTGCCCATCAGGCTGCCGCGGGTCTGCACGAAGGTGTTGTAGGCCTCGTTGGCCTCCACCGGCAAGCCCGAGCCGAGCGCGGCGGTGGCGGCGGTGAAGGCCATCTGCGCCTGGAACGCCTCCTGCTGCAGCTGCAGCTGGGCGTCGGCGGTGGTGGCCTTCAGGTAGCGCGCATACAGTTCGCGCAGGGGCGCGGCATGCCGTTCGAAGGCCGGGTCCAGCGCGGGCAGGGCGGTCGGCGCCGGCTCCAGCGTGTAGGTCGGGGCCTGGTAACCGGCCGGCTGCTGCCGCCGGTAGGCGCCGGGCTGGCCGCTGCGCGCCTCGGCGTAGTCGATGAAATCGGCGGCGGTGAAGATCTTGGTGTTGATCCGGCCACCGGTCTCGTCCACGTGGGCCACGGTCTGTTCGTCGGGGAACGGCTCGCGCACGCCGAAGGTCCAGGCGTGGTCGATGAACAGCGCGTGGGTCGTGCTGTACGGGCCATCAAAGCCGACCCCGCCCAGCGCGATGTGGTTGTCCACGGTGCCGAAGTGGCGCAGCTTGTCTTCCCCGGTGACGTAGACCTCGCTGGCAATCACATACTCGCCCAGCGTCGGGTTGATCAGGCCGCCCTTGCCGCGCGCGTAAACGATGAACCGCACATCGCCCAGGGCCGGGGTCTGCAGGTGGTGCTCGCCGGGCTTGAGCTTCACCGGCCGCGAGGCGTGCGCGGCGATCGGCAGTTCGTTGCCGTCGATGCGCAGGGTCAGCGGGGTGTCGCCCGGGTTGTCGATCTCGAAGGTCTGGGACGGGCTGGTGCAGCCGCTGAGGGCAAGGGCGGCAAGCAGCAGCCCGGCAAAACGTGTGATCAAAACCGGTTACCTGTCGTGTAGCGGAAGAACGGTGGGACGTGGAACGGTGGAGCGGATCAGTTCGCCCAGGGCGGGCTGTAGCGGACCTTCACGGTGCGCACGGCGGGGTCGGCGCGCAGCGCGTCCACCAGCTGGCTGTCCACCCGCACGGCGATGTCGCCGCCGACGTCGAGCATGCCGGCCACCGGACCCTGCTCGGACCCCAGCAGCAGGTCCATGCGCAGCGGCGTGCGGCCGGGGCGGTGACGGTCGAGCAGGGCGTTCACGCGCTCCCACACCGGGCCGTCCTGGCGCAGGTCCAGGCGCAGCGACAGGCGGGTGGCGTAGTTGGCGCACACCTCTTCGTAATCCCAGCACTGGCGGATGCGCAGCGCGTAGCCGCCGTTGAATTCATCCTCGCGCAGGCCGCCCTTGACGATCAGGATGCGGTCCTTGGTCATCAGGTGGCCGAACTCGGCCAGGCCGTCGGTGAAGGCACTGCACTCCACGCGGCCCTTGCTGTCTTCCAGCTGCATGAACACCTGGCTTTCGCCCTTGCGCCGCACGCCCACCACCTGGCCGGCCAGGATCACCGGGGTTTCCTGGCGCCACGCGCGCTTCTCGCCGTCCTTGCTGGGACGGGCCGGGGGAATCAGGCGTTCGAGCATGCCCAGGTCGGTACCGACCAGTTCCTTGACGTCGTCGGCGTACGGATCGAACGGATGCCCGCTCAGGTAGAAGCCGAGCGTGTCGCGCTCGCCGTCGAGCAGCTGGTTCAGCGCCCATTCCTTGGCTTCGGGCAGATCCAGCTGCTGCGCGGTGGCCTGCGGGCTGGGGGCACCGAACAGCGAGTTCTGCCCGGACGCCTTCTCGCGGGTGATCTGGTCGGTGGCCTTGAGCACTTCGGGCAGCTGCAGCATCAACGAGGCGCGGTTCTTGCCCAGGCCGTCCATCGCGCCGCAGTTGATCATGGCTTCCAGGGTGCGCCGGTTGAGCTTGCCCGACTCGGCGCGCATGCAGAAATCCAGCAGCGATTCGTAACGGCCGCCACGCGCGCGTTCCTCCACCACCGCTTCGCATGCGCCCTGGCCCACGCCCTTGATCGCGCCCAGGCCGTACACGATGGTGTCGGCACTGGAGGCTTCGAACATGTAGGCCGATTCGTTCACGCGCGGCGGCAGCACGGTCAGGCCGAGGTTGCGCACTTCGGCCAGGAAGCCCACCACCTTGTCGGTGTTGTCCATGTCCGAGGACAGCGTGGCCGCCATGAACTCGGCCGGGTAATGGCGCTTGAGCCAGGCGGTCTGGTAGCTGACCAGCGCGTAGGCGGCGGCGTGCGACTTGTTGAAGCCGTAGCCGGCGAACTTTTCCATCAGGTCGAAGATGGCGTCGGCCTTGGCCTCGCTCACCCCGTCCTTGGCCGCGCCCTCGCGGAAGATCTCGCGATGCTTGGCCATTTCGGCCGGCACCTTCTTGCCCATCGCGCGGCGCAGCAGGTCGGCGCCGCCGAGCGAGTAACCGCCCACGATCTGCGCCATCTGCATCACCTGCTCCTGGTACACCATGATGCCGTAGGTGTCTTTCAGGATCGCTTCGGTGCGCGGATCGGGGTAGATGATTTCTTCCTGCCCGTGCTTACGCGCGTTGAAGGAGGGAATCAGGTCCATCGGGCCGGGGCGGTACAGCGACACCAGTGCGATGAGGTCTTCGAAGCGGTCGGGGCGTGCGTCCTTGAGCAGGCGGCGCATGCCCGAGGATTCGAACTGGAACACCGCGCCGGTGTTGCCGTTGGCGAAGATGTCCTTGTAGGTGGCCACGTCGTCCAGCGGCAGCGCGGTGATGTCCACCGGCGGAATGCCCGCGCGTTCGTGGCGCTTGTTGATCGCCTTGACCGCCCAGTCGATGATCGTCAGCGTGCGCAGGCCGAGGAAGTCGAACTTCACCAGGCCGATTTCTTCGACGTCGTTCTTGTCGAACTGGGTAACCGGGTTGCGACCGCGGCCGCCTTCGTCGTGTTCGGCGAACAGCGGGCAGAACTCGGCCAGCGGCTCGGGCGCGATCACCACGCCACCGGCGTGCTTGCCGGCGTTGCGGGTGAGGTCTTCGAGCTGGCGGGCCAGGTCGATCAGGTCGCGGACGTCGTCTTCGTTCTGGTAGCGCTGGATCAGCTCCGGCGACGCCATCTCCGAATCCTTGCCTTCGCCCATGGCGTCCTTGAGCGAGATGCCCAGGATGTTGGGGATCAGCTTGGAGACGCCGTCGACCAGGCCATACGGGAAGCCGAGCACGCGCCCGGAGTCGCGCACCACCGCCTTGGCGGCCATGGTGCCGTAGGTGATGATCTGGCTGACGCGTTCGCGGCCGTACTTGCGCGCGACGTAGTCGATGACTTCGTCGCGGCGGTCCATGCAGAAGTCGATGTCGAAGTCGGGCATCGACACGCGTTCGGGGTTGAGGAACCGCTCGAACAGCAGGTTGTACGGGATCGGGTCGAGATCGGTGATCTGCAGCGCCCAGGCCACCAGTGAGCCGGCACCGGAACCACGGCCGGGGCCGATCGGGATGCCCTGGTTCTTTCCCCACTGGATGAAGTCGGCCACGATCAGGAAGTAGCCGGGGAAGCCCATCTTGATGATGGTGGCCAGCTCGAATTCCAGGCGCTCGAAGTAGTCGGCGCGGGTCTTGCCTTCGGCCAGCGGGTTCTTTTCCAGGCGCGCTTCCAGGCCCTTGCGCGATTCGCTGCAGATCCAGCTGTCGAGCGTTTCGTCTTCGGGCACCGGGTAGTTGGGCAGGAAGTAGGTGCCCAGGCGCATTTCGATGTTGCAGCGTTCGGCCAGCGCAAGGGTGTTGTCGATCGCGTCGGGAATATCGGCGAACAGCGCGCACATGTCGTCGGCCGACTTGAGGTACTGCTGGTCGCTGTAATCGCGCGGGCGCTTGGGATCGTCGAGCACGCGCCCGGAAGAGATGCATACGCGCGCTTCGTGGGCGGCGAAATCCTCCGGCTGCAGGAAGCGCACGTCGTTGCTGGCCACTACGGGCAGGCCGCGCTGGCCTGCGGCGAGCAGGGCAAACTGGTTGAAGGCTTCTTCGCCCTCGCGCCCGGTGCGGGTGAGCTCCAGGTGCAGGCCGTCGCCGAACACGCGCTGCCAGTCGGCGAGCTGCTGCTCGGCCAGGTCGTGGCGGCCTTCGCCGGCGAGGCGGCCGGCCAGGCTGTCGCGGCCGGCCAGGGCAAACAGGTTGTGGCAGCCGGCCTTGAGCCAGTCCGGATGCACGGCGACGCCGCCTTCGGGGCGGTGGCCTTCCATCCAGGCGCGGGTGAGCAGGCGCGAGAGGCTGAGGTAGCCCTCACGGTCGCGGCACAGCAGGGTCATGCGCCAGGGGGTCATGCCCTCTTCGGCGATCATGATGTCGGCGCCGGCGATGGGCTTGATGCCCACGGTTTCGGCGGCCTTGTAGAACTTGACCAGGGCGAACAGGTTGTTCAGGTCGGTCACTGCCAGGGCAGGCAGCTTGAGTTCCACCGCGCGGCTGAGCAGGTTGGCCTGCTTGGCTTTCTTCGGGTCAGCCTGATCCGGCTTCGCCGGGACACGGATGGTCGAATCCGCCAGCGAAAACTCGGTGTGGACGTGGAGATGTACGAAACGGGAAGTGGACATGCCGGGCCAATGTAATGCCCGGTCAGGGTAGCGGCGCGCGCCTGAGCGAACAAGGCTTGACAGGGGTGTTACAGGGGGCGGGGTGGGTTGTGGGGTTCAGGTTGGTTTTTGTTTTTTTCGAAGCTGAGGTCAAGTTCAACGGCAACGGCAACGGCAACGGCTACAAGCCCGGGGTGCGGGTGCCGAAGGGCTGGGGCGGGGGAGGCAGGGTCGCGGGACACGCCGCAAGTACGTCCTTGTAGGCTCGTTCGCGCCATCCATGGCGCTCTACGGTCCCGCAACCCTGCCTCCCCCACCCCCCGATAGTGCGGCTTTGCTCATGGGGGAGCAGGAGCGGAGCAGGAGCCGAGGCCGAGGCCAGAGCCAGAGCCAGGGCGGTTGGGTGGTCGATTGGGGGGAGGGCAGTGCCGAGCAACGCTCGGCACCTACGAACAAACCCCAATACCCACAATCCCCAATTACCGAATTACCGAATTACCCAATCTACGAATCCGACGCCGAAGCCCCAGTGCGTGGATTCACAGAGAACGTCCCCGAAACCAAAAGGCCGCTGTCACTCACGGCTACGGGTGGTCTGTCGAGGGGCGGTACGGTTGGGTTGGCGGGACCGTAGAGCGCCATGGATGGCGCGAACGAGCCTACACGGACGTACTTGCGGCGTGTCCCGCCAACCCAACCGTACCGTCCCAACAGTGAGCAACCGGGCCCCCGGCTGTGGCAGTTGCAGTTGAAGTTGCTGTTGCTGTTGCAATGGCTCCCGCCTCGGCCATGCGCAGCATAAAAAACCCCTACACCACCTCAAAACAAGCGCGAACCGGCGCAAAGCTGCGGCGATGCTACACGGACGTACTTGCGGCGTGTCCCGCCAACCCAACCGTACCGTCCCAACAGTGAGCAACCGGGCCCCCGGCTGTGGCAGTTGCAGTTGAAGTTGCTGTTGCTGTTGCAATGGCTCCCGCCTCGGCCATGCGCAGCATAAAAAACCCCTACACCACCTCAAAACAAGCGCGAACCGGCGCAAAGCTGCGGCGATGCTGCGGGCAGGGCCCGTGACTGCGCAGTGCCGCCAGATGCGCCGGCGTCCCATAGCCCTTGTGCTGATCGAACCCGTATTCCGGGTGCTCCTCGTGCAACGCCAGCATGAAACGATCGCGCGTCACCTTGGCCAGAATCGACGCCGCCATGATCGCCCGGTCCAGCGCGTCCCCGCCCACCAGCGCCTGCGCCGGACAGGGCAGCCCCTTCGGCACCACGTTCCCGTCGATCCGCGCGAACTGCGCCACGTGCGACACCCCCTCCACCGCACGCCGCATCCCCAGCATCGTCGCCTGGTAGATGTTCAGCGCATCGATCTCGCCCACCTCCACCATCACCACGTGGAAGGCCAGCGCACGGTCCTGGATCTTGTCGAACAACTGGTCACGACGCAGCGCCGTCAACTGCTTGGAATCGTCCAGCCCGTTCAACCGCGGCCGGTCCGGGCAGAACACCACCGCCGCCACCGCCACCGGCCCGGCCAGCGGACCGCGACCGGCCTCGTCCACCCCGGCCACGTAACGCGGTGCCACCGTGGCCAGCGCCGCCCCGTCGAACAGCGCCATCGACGCCGCCGCCGCGTGCCGCCGGCTCATGCCGTCGCCTTGCGCGCCAGCAGCTCGGCCACCGCATCGGCCGCACGCGCCGACGCATCCTGGCGCAGTTGCAGGTGCAGCTGCTGGTAGGTGTCCTGCAGGTCGATCGCGCGCTGCGGATGATCGAACCACTGCAGAATCGCCGCGGCCAGCTTGTCCGGCACGCAGTCGTGCTGGATCAACTCCGGCGCCAGGTCCTTGCCCGCCAGAATGTTCGGCAACGCGAACCGGTCCACCTTGATCAGCCCCAGCGCCTTCACGATCCGGTACGTCAGCTCGGCCACGCGGTAGCCCACCACCATCGGCCGCTTCACCAGCATCGTTTCCAATGTCGCCGTGCCCGACGCCAGCACCACCACGTCGGCGGCGATCATCGCGTTGCGTGCATCACCATCGAGCAGGTGCGAATAGGCCACCGGCAACGCCGAGCGCGACAACTGCTCGCTGATCAACTGGCGGCAGGCCGGGTTGGCCGCCGGTACCACCACGTGCAGGCCCGGAATCCGCTCGGACACCTGCCAGGCGGCTTCGAAGAAGGGTTCACCCAGCTTGCCGATCTCGCCCAGCCGGCTGCCCGGCAGCACGGCCAGCACCTTTGCATTCGACGGCAGGCCCAGCGCCATGCGTGCCTGGTCACGGTCGCTGTGCAGCGGAATATCGTCGGCCATCGGGTGACCCACGAAGCGCGCATCGATGCCGTGCTTTGCGTAGATCGGCGGTTCCATCGGGAACAGGCACAGCACCAGGTCGGCGCTGGCCCCGATCTTCTCGGCGCGCTTTTCGCGCCAGGCCCACACCGACGGGCTCACGTAGTGCACCGTGGTGATGCCGCGTTCCTTCAGCCAGCGCTCCACGCCCAGATTGAAATCGGGGGCGTCGATGCCGATGAAGACATCCGGCTGCCAGTCGAGTGCACGGCGACGGAACTCGCCGCGCAGTTTCAGCAGCCGGGGCAGGTGGCGCAGGATCTCGGTCAGGCCCATCACCGCCAGCTCGCTGGCGTCGAACCAGGTCTGGCAGCCGGCGCTGCGCATCGCGTCACCGCCGATGCCGGCGAACTCGGCATGCGGGAAGCGCGCCTTCAGCTCGCGCACCAGCCCGGCACCGAGCAGGTCGCCGGAGGCCTCGCCGGCCACCAGCGCGATCCGCACCGGCCGGTTCGACGTTGCCGACGGAACCGCGTTGTCCAGTGCGCCCATCACCGCCGCCAGTTCGATGACCTGGGCGGTGGTGCCCGCTGGAGTGTGCCCGCCAGAGGCCGTCATCGCAGCAGTGGCCTCTCGGCGTGCTCGATGAAGTCCAGCAGGTCCTTGACGTCGGCACTGTGCTCGGCCTGTTCGGCCAGCTGCACCTTGGCTTCGGCCAGCGGCAGCCCGGCCACGTACAGGGTGCGGTAGGCGCGCTTGATGCTGGCGATGCGCTCGGCATCGAAACCACGACGCTTCAGCCCTTCGCTGTTGATGCCGCGCGGGCGGCCGAGCGAGTCGCTGCCCACCATGGTGAACGGCGGCACGTCGCCATTGGTCAGCGCGCCCATGCCCAGGAAGGCGTGCGCGCCGATCCGGCAGAACTGGTGCGCGCCGGCGAAGCCGCTGATGATCACGTAGTCGCCCACGCTCACGTGGCCGGCCAGCGTGGTGTTGTTGGAGAACACGCAATGGCTGCCGACGTGGCAGTCGTGGGCCACGTGGGTGTAGGCCAGCATCCAGTTGTCGTCGCCGACGGTGGTGATGCCGCCGCCGCCTTCGGTGCCGCGGTTGATGGTGACGAACTCGCGGATGACGTTGCCGTCGCCGATCACCAGTTCGGTGCGTTCGGCGCGGTACTTCTTGTCCTGCGGTTCGCCGCCGATCGCGGCGTGGCCGATGAAACGGTTGTTGCGGCCGATGCGGGTCGGGCCGTGGATCGAGCAGTGCGGACCGATCACGGTGCCGGCGCCGATCTCGACATCGGCACCGATCAGGGTGAAGGCGCCGACCTGGACGTCGTCGGCCAGGCGCGCGCCTTCCTCGATCACTGCCGTGGGATGGATCCGTGGTGCGTTGTCAGTCATTCCTGCCTCCGTGGTGGCTCAGCCCTTGGCGCCGGCGCACATGACTTCCGCGCTGGCCACGACTTCGCCGTTGACCCGGGCTTCGCCGTAGTACCAGCCCATGTTGCGGATCAGGCGCTTCATCTGCACATGCAGCATGAGCACGTCGCCGGGAACCACCTGCTTGTTGAAACGGGCGTTTTCGACCTTGACCATGTAGAACAGCTTGGACTGCGCGTCACGCCCCAGGGTCAACTGGGTCATCACGCCACCGGCCTGGGCCAGCGCTTCGATGATCAGCACGCCGGGCATGATCGGGCGACCCGGGAAGTGGCCCTGGAAGTACGGTTCGTTGTAGCTGACGTTCTTCTGGCACACGATCTGCTTGGTCTCGACGTCGAGTTCGACGACCCTGTCCACCAGCAGGAACGGGTAGCGGTGGGGGATCAGCTCCTGGATCTGGGTGATGTCGATCGGGAGCTGCAGCGTGTCGTTCATTCTTTCTCCTTGCCAGCAGCCAGGACCCGACGTGCGAGGGCGTCCAGCTGCTTGAAGCGCGCGGCGTTCTTGCGCCACGTGCGGTTGTCGGTCAATGGGGTGCCGGAGGAGTACTCACCCGGCTCGTGGATGGAGTTGCGCACCACCGACTTGCCGGTGATGACGACCTTGTCGCAGATTTCGAGGTGGCCGACCACGCCCACATGCCCGCCAAGCAGGCAGTAGCGGCCGATCTTGGCGCTGCCGGCGATGCCGGTGCAGCCAGCGATGGCCGAATGGGCGCCGATCTGGACGTTGTGGGCGATCTGCACCAGGTTGTCCAGGCGCACGTCCTCGTCGAGGATGGTGTCTTCCAGGGCGCCGCGGTCGACGCAGGTGTTGGCGCCGATCTCGCAATCGTCGCCGATGCGTACGCCGCCCAGCTGCGGCACCTTGATCCACTTGCCGGCATCCATGGCCAGGCCGAAGCCGTCGGCGCCCAGCACGGCGCCGGGATGGATGCGCACGCGCTTGCCAAGCTTGACGCGGGTGACCAGGGTGACGCGGGCGATCAGTTCGCAGCCGCTGTCCAGGGTGCAGTTCTCACCGATGATGCTGCCGGTGCCGATGATGCAGTTCTCGCCCACGACGCTGCCGGCGCCGATGCTGACGAACGGGCCGATGTGGGCACTGGCGGCGACCTGGGCGGTCGGGTCGATGACGGCGCTGGGATGGATGCCGGGCGGTCGCGCAGGGGCGATGTCGAACAGCGCACCGATCTTGGCGAAGGTGGTGTACGGGTCCTTGGCGATCAGGGCGCTGCCGGGGGCAGCCTCGGCGTCCTCGGCGCGCAGCACCACGATGCCGGCCTGGCTGTCGGCCAGTTGGGCCCGGTAGCGCGGGTTGGCAAGGAAGGTGAGCTGGCCGGGGCCGGCATGGGCAAGCGTGGCCACGCCATGGATGGCGGTGCTGCCGTCGCCATGGACCTGCAGGCCGAACTGCTCGGCGAGTTGCTGGGCGGTGTAGGTAGGAGTATTCACGGCGGAAGTTTACCGTGTGGCGCAGGTTCGGTCATGCGGGGTGGGGCCTTGCCTACCGGCGGGCTATCGGCTTCTGCCCAGACAGTGGGTCGCAAGCGCGGCGGTAGTGCCGGCCGCTGGCCGGCTCCGCGCGGTGGTTGAAGGGCCGTGCCGACCAACGGTCGGCAGCGACCGGCGTGTCGGATCGGCTTTCCGTGGAGCCGGCCAGCGGCCGGCACTACCGCTGTCAGGCGGATCGGCCACGCCGCCGGTCGTGCCGGCCGCTGGCCGGCTCCCCAGCAGATCCGATCCCACGCGACGGTAGGTGCCGACCGTTGGTCGGCACGGAGTTCCCACCATCCCGCGCAGCCGGCCAATGGCCGATACCCCACAAACGAAAACGCCGGGCAAAGCCCGGCGTCTCGTAGCGCATCTGGTGGAAAGGCCCCCTTCTGTTAAGGGGGCCGCGCCAACGGCGCGGGGGATAGGAAGCATCGTGGGCCCCAAGGTTTGCAACGCAAACCTTGGGCAATTTAGCTTCGTCGGTCAGAACTGACCGCCGAAGGTAAATTGGAGGCGCTCGATTTCGTCGCCGTCCTTCTTCTTCAGCGGGAACGCATAGCTGATCGAGATCGGGCCGACCGGGGCGCGCCACAGCAGGGCCACACCGGTGGACACGCGCAGTTCGTTGGCCTTGAAGTTGTCACTGCCGTTGTACACGTTGCCGAAGTCCACGAAGGCCGAGATGCGGGCCGACGGGCTGTCGAACAGGCGCGGGAAGTAAGCCTCCACCGAACCGACGGTTTTCAGAGAGCCACCCAGCGGCTGGCCGTTGGGATAGCCGGGCGTCCATTCGCGCGGACCGAGCGTGTTGTCTTCGAAGCCGCGCACCGAGTTGGTACCGCCGGCGTAGAAGTTCTCGTAGAACGGCAAGCCGGTGGCGGTCACGGTCTTCACGTAGTCGGCCGAGGCGGAGTTGCAGTCCACCGTCTGGGTCGGATTCGGGTTGGCCGCGGTCGGTGCGGTGTAGCAGAGGTCGCGGGTGATGTCCTTGCCATAGCTGTCGCCGTAGCCGATTTCGGCACGGGTGTTGATGACCAGCGACGGGATGATCGGCCAGTACTTGGAGAACTGGTAGTTCAGCTTGTAGTACTCGATCGTCGAGCCCGGCAGGGTGGTTTCCAGGCCGATACGCTGGTAGGTACCGCGGGTCGGCATGAAGTAATCGTTGCGGGTATCGCGGGCCCAGCCCAGTTCGGTGCGCCAGGAGTGGAACGTCTTGGTGCCGATGGCATCGATGTAATCGATGATCGACTGCGGCGTCGAGCCCTGGTAGGTGTTGATCTGGTTGCTGTCGATACCGACCATCAGCGAGACCGTGTCGTTCTCGGTGATCGGCACGCCGAACACCATCTGCGCCGAACGGTTGGTGCTGTTGTACTGGGCGGTGTTGAAGTCGGAGTAATCCAGTTCGCGCCAGGACAGGTTGTAGCCCAGCGACACGCCGTCATCGGTGAAGTACGGGTTGGTGTAGCTGAAGCCGTAACGCTGCAGGTAGCTGCTGCGCGACGCTTCAACCGACACGCGGTTGCCGCCGCCGAGGAAGTTGTTCTGCGACAGCTGCACCGAGGTGGTCATGCCGTAGGACTGCGAATAGCCCAGGCCGAACACGAAGCTGCCCGACGTGGTTTCCTTGACGTTGTAGACCACGTCGACCTGGTCGTTGCTGCCGGTGACCGGCGGGGTCTCGACGTCGACCGATTCGAAGTAGCCCAGGCGCTGCAGGCGGATCTTGGAACGATCGATCGCGGCCTGCGAGTACCAGCTGTTCTCGAACTGACGCATTTCACGACGCAGCACTTCGTCGGAGGTGCGGGTGTTGCCCTTGAAGGTGATGCGACGCACCTGCACGCGCGGGCCCGGCACGACCTGCATGTTGATCGCCACGGTACGGTCGGCGCGGTTGCTGGTCGGGATCGGGTTCACCTTGGCGAAGGCGTAACCAATGTTGGACAGCGAATTGGTGATCGCGTCCGAGCTGAATTCCAGCAGCGCACGCGAGAACGTGTCGCCGGACTTCTGGATCACCATGCGCTCGACATCTTCCTGCGGCAGGATGGTGTCGCCGGTGACCTTGATGTCGGAGATCTTGTACTGCTCACCTTCGGTCACGCCGGCAGTGATGAACATGTCGCGCTTGTCGGGGCTGATCGAGACCTGGGTGGAATCGATGCTGAAGTCCACGTAGCCGCGGTCCAGGTACCAGGAATTGAGCTTTTCCAGGTCGCCGGACAGTTTTTCCTTGGAGTACTGGTCATCGCGGCGGTACCACGAGGCCCAGTTGTGCTCCTTGGACTCCCAGGTTTCCAGGATGTCTTCGGAGGCGAATTTCTCGGTGCCCACCAGGTTCACGTGCTGGATCTTGGCGGCCTTGCCTTCCTTGATCGCGATGGTGATGTCCACGCGATTGCGGTCCAGCGGGCTCACCGTGGGGGTGATGTCCACGTTGTATTTGCCGCGGTCGTTGTACTGGCGGCGAAGTTCCTGGGTCACGCGGTCCAGGCTCAGGCGGTCGAAGGTGCCGCCCTCGGTCAGGCCGATGTCGCTCAGGCCCTTGAGCAGCTGGTCGCTCTTGATGTCCTTGTTGCCGGTGACGGTCAACTTGTTGATCGCCGGGCGCTCCTTGACCGTGACCACCAGGATGTCGCCCTGGCGATCCAGCTGCACGTCTTCGAAGAAGCCGGTCTTGTACAGCGCACGGATGCTCTCGCCGACCTTGTTGTCGGTCAGGGTTTCGCCACGTTCCACCGGCAGGTAGGTGAACACGGTACCGGAGGTGATGCGCTGCAGACCATCGACACGGATGTCGCTGACGGTGAAGGGCTCGGCTGCCTGGGCCAGGGCGGGCGCGCCGAAACCGGCGGCGAGTGCAAGGGCAAGCAGGCGGCGATTGGGGAGTCGCGTCATGTCACGTCCGGTTGGAGTCGAATGCAATGTTGCGGGATGCCGGCGCATAAGACGACGACAAAAGGGAAAAAGTTCATCGCGCGGCCAGGCCGAGGATGTCGTTGTAGAACGCCAACCCCATCAGCCCGGCCAGCAGCGCCAGCCCGACGTACTGGCCGGCAGCCATGGCGCGCTCGCTCAGCGGGCTGCCCTTGACCAACTCAATAAGGTAATACAGCAGGTGCCCGCCGTCCAAGATGGGGATGGGCAACAGGTTGATGATGCACAGGCTCAGCGACAGCAGGGCCAGGAAGAACAGGAACCAGTCCAGCCCCCGCTGGGCGGACACATTGGCCACGCGGGCAATGGTGACCGGGCCGGAAATGTTCTGCAGCGAGGCGTTGCCGGTGACGATCCGGCGCATCATGCCCAGCGAATCACCGGCCATGCGGGCGGTTTCACGCAGGGCCACCGGCAGTGCCGCAAGGGGCCCGTACTTGAGTTCGGCGTCGTAGGCCGGGGCGCTGGACTGGGCAAAGCCGATCCCGATCTGCCAGGTCGGCTGGCCACGGCCGTCCTTGCCCTGGCGCGGGGTGATTTCCAGCGCCAGGCGTTCGCCGCCGCGCAGCACTTCGATCATGCCCGGGCCGCCGCGCTTGCCCAGGGTGTGGATTTCGGTGAACACCTGGTCGATGGCGTCGATGCGCTGGCCGTCCACGGCCACGATCAGGTCGCCCGGCAGCAGCACGCCCTGGGCGGCCGAGTCGGGCACGACTTTTTCGACCAGCGCCGGCTGCAGCCAGAACTGCCAGGTCAGCCCGGCCAGCACCGGCACGCGGCGCTCGTCGAAGCCTTGCGGCAGCTGCGACAGCGGCAGCACCCGGGTCTGTACCCGGTCCTGCGCGTCAAGCACTTCCAGGCGGGCGTCGTGGCGGTCCATGGCGGCGGTGGTCAGCGCCATGCTGGCCTGGCCGGCGGTGACCACGCTGCGCGCGTCCACGCTGATCAGCCGGTCGCCCGACTGCAGCCCGGCGGCCTGGGCCATGCCGCTGGTGCGGCCGATGGTGGGGGAGTAGTCCTGCTTGCCCAGCACGAACATCGCCCACAGCAGGGCGATGCACAGCAGCAGGTTGGCGGCCGGGCCGGCGGCCACGATCGCGATGCGCTGCCACACGCTCTTGTGGTTGAAGGCCTGGTCACGCTCGTGCGGATGCACCTCGACTTCGCGCTCGTCGAGCATCTTCACGTAGCCGCCGAGCGGGATGGCCGCGATGGCGAACTCGGTGCCGGCGCGGTTGCGCCGCATCCACAGCGGGCGGCCGAAGCCGACCGAGAACCGCAGTACCTTCACCCCACAGCGGCGCGCCACCCAGTAGTGGCCGAATTCATGGAACGTCACCAGCACGCCGAGGCTGACGATCATCCACCAGACAGATCCGATGAATTCACCCATGGTGGACAGCACTGGAGAGAGGCGGGAAGGGCATTCAGGCGTGGTCGATGGCGGCTTGGGTGATCAGGCGGGCACGCTGGTCGGCAGCCAGCAGGACCGCCAGTGTATCGGCGGACTCGACCGACAGTGTTGACAGAGCGTTAGCCACCAGCGCCGGAATGGCAAGGAAAGCGACTTTTCCCTGAAGAAATGCTGAAACAGCCACTTCATTGGCAGCATTGAGGATCGCCGGTGCGGTACCGCCGGCCGCCATGGCCTGCCAGGCCAGGCCCAGGCAGGGGAAGGCGTCGGTGTCGGGCGCCTCGAAATCCAGCCGTCCCTGGGTCAGCAGGTCCAGCCCGCCGACCCCGGATTCGATCCGCTGCGGCCAGCCCAGGCCCACGGCCAGGGTGGTGCGCATGTCCGGCAGGCCCATCTGGGCCAGGGTGGAGCCGTCGACGAATTCGACCAGCGAATGCACCAGGCTCTGCGGGTGCACCAGCACCTCGATGCGCTCGCCCGGGACGCCGAACAGGTGGTGGGCCTCGATGACTTCAAGGCCCTTGTTCATCAACGTCGCCGAATCGACCGAGATCTTCGGCCCCATCGACCACTTCGGGTGCGCCACGGCCTGCGCCGGGGTGACCTGGCCCAGTTCGGCGCGGCTGCGCCCACGGAAGGGGCCGCCCGAGGCGGTCAGCAGGATCCGGCGGACGCCGGCGCCCTCCAGGCTGGCATCGCGCGAGCGCAGGCACTGGAAGATCGCGCTGTGTTCGCTGTCGATCGGGATGATCTCGGCCCCGGCGGCGGCCGCCTGGCGCATCAACAGCTCGCCGGCCAGCACCAGCGACTCCTTGTTGGCCAGCAGGATGCGCTTGCCCGCCGTGGCGGCGGCCAGGGTCGAAGACAGCCCGGCGGCGCCGACGATGGCGGCGACCAGGGTGTCGCATTCGGCACTGGCGGCGAGCTGGTCCAGCGCGGCTGCGCCGGCGTGGGCCTGGGTAGGCAGCCCGGCGTCGCGCAGACCGTCACGCAACGCGGCGAACAGGGTGTCGTCGGCGATCACGGCATGGTCGGGTCGATGCTGCACGCACAGCGCCACCAGCGCCTCCACCTGCCGCCCGGCCGCCAGCACGCTGGCGCGGTAGCGGTCAGGATGACGCGCGATCACATCCAGCGCCGATGCGCCGATCGAGCCGGTGGCGCCGAACACGGCGACCCGGCGGGGAGCGGTAACGCTGACCATGTTCAGAATCCGAAGATTTCCTTGCCCAGTGCGAACACGGGCAGGGCGGCAAGCACGCCGTCGATGCGATCCAGCACGCCACCGTGGCCGGGAATGATGTGGCCCGAGTCCTTGGCGCCGGCGTGGCGCTTGATCAGGCTCTCGTACAGGTCGCCCAGTACCGAGGCGAACACGGTCACCACGGCGGTGATGATCAGGCCCAGCACGTGGGCGTTGTCGATGCCGGCCATGTAGCCAAAGCCCAGCGCGACCGCCAGGCCGGCCACCATGCCGCCAGCCAGGCCTTCCCAGGTCTTGTTGGGGCTGATCCGCGGGGCCAGCTTGGTGCGGCCGAAGGTGCGGCCGGCGAAGTAGGCGCCCGAATCGGCCGCCCAGACCACGGCCAGTGCCGTCAGCAGCCACAGGTGGCCGTTGCTGCCGCTGGCATGGATGAGCACCAGCGAGGCCCACGCGGGCACGATGGCCAGGGTGCCGGCCAGCAGCTTGAGCGCACGCGCCGGGCTGCTCGGGCTGGCGCCGAAGGTGAAGAAGCGCAGCCACAGCAGCGCCATCAGCCACCAGGCGATACCGACCAGCGCGGCGATCTGGTACAGCACCAGCGAGCCGTCGCCGGCCCACACCATCAGCACCATCAGCAGCAGGTTCAGCACCAGCAGCACGGTGCGGGCGAGGGTGTCGTCCACGTCGGCCAGCTTCAGCCATTCCCACAGGCCGATCAGGAACACGGCGGCGGCAGCGGCGGCCAGCCATTGGGTCGGCAGCAGCAGGATGGCCGCGATGGCGACCGGCGCCATGATCAGCGCGGCGATGACTCGGGTCTTGGTCATGGGGTGGACGTCTCGGTGGCCAGGGCGGCGATCTGGGCGCTGGTCAGGCCGAAGCGGCGTTCACGGGCGGCATAGGCGTCGAGCGCCTGCTGCAGGACGGCGGCGTCGAACTCGGGCCACAGCACGTCGGTGAACCACAATTCGGTATACGCCAGCTGCCACAGCAGGAAATTGCTGATGCGGGTGTCGCCGCCGGTGCGGATGAACAGGTCCGGTGGCGGCAGGTCGGCCAGGGCGACCCGGCTGGACAGCATCGCTTCGTCGATCTGTTCGGGCAGCAGGCGGCCGGCGGCCACCTCTGTGGCCAGTTCGCGCGCCGCGCGGGCGATGTCCTGGCGGCCGCCATAGCTGGCGGCGATGTTCAGGGTCATCGCGCGGTTGTCGGCGGTGCGCTGTTCGGCCAGCTGCATGCGGCTGACCAGCCCGGCGCCGAAGCGCTCGCGTTCGCCGATGAAACGCACGCGCACGCCACGCCGATGCAGCTCGTCCACTTCGCGGTCGAGCGCATTGAGGAACAGCTTCATCAGCGCGTCGACCTCGTCGGTTGGCCGGCCCCAGTTCTCACTGGAGAAGGCAAACAGGGTCAACGCGGCGATGCCGCGTTCCAGGCAGAAATCGATGGTGCGGTTGACCGCGCGCGCGCCGGCGCGATGGCCGATCAGGCGCGGGCGGCGTCGCTTCTGCGCCCACCGCCCGTTGCCATCCATGATGATGGCAACGTGGCGCGGGATGGCCGCAGGGGTGCTGGAGGTCGGGGCCTGGGACATGGGGCTCAGACCGACATCAGTTCCTTTTCTTTTTCGGCCACGACACTATCGACGTCCTTGATCGACTTGTCGGTCAACTTCTGGATGTCGTCTTCGCCGCGCTTCTTGTCGTCTTCGCTGATCGCCTTGTCCTTGATCAGGGTGGCGATGGCCTTGTTGGCGTCCTGGCGGATGTTGCGGATGGCGATCTTGGCGCCTTCGCCTTCCTTCTGCACCTGCTTGCCCAGCTCCTTGCGGCGCTCTTCGGTCGGCGGCGGCAGGTTGAGGCGGATCACGGTGCCGGCCACGTTCGGGGTCAGGCCGAGGTCGGAGGCGTAGATGGCCTTCTCGACGTCCTTGATCATGCCCTTGTCGAACAGGGTGATGACCAGGGAATGGCCTTCGGACACGCTGATCGAGGCGACCTGGTTCAGCGGGGTGTCGGTGCCGTAAGCCTTGACCGTGATGCGGTCCAGCAGCGCCGGCGAGGCGCGGCCGGTGCGGATGGAGGTCAGGGTGTGCTTCAGAGCATCGATGCTCTTGGCCATGCGCGTCTGCGCGTCCTGCTTGATATCGTTGAGCATCGCCCGAATCCTGGATGTAGCTGGTAATCGGACGATTATAGGCGAATAAGGGGGCAGCCCGCCTTATCGGGGCCGGCCGTTGGCCGACGCCCGCAGGTACCTGCACCCGGCAGGCGCGGCTACAGGCCGGCTGCCGGGATGACTACGTCGTTCAGGCAGCCTGGTCGCGACCGCGCACCAGGGTGCCGATGTTGTCGCCGTGCAGGATCTTCAGCAGTTCGCCCGGCTGGCCCATGTCGAACACGCGCAGCGGCAGGTCGCTGTCGCGCGCCAGGGCGAAGGCGGCGGTGTCCATCACTTCCAGGCCGCGGCGGATCACTTCGTCGTAGGTCAGGCTGTCGAAGCGGACCGCATCGCTGTACTTGTTGGGGTCCTTGTCGTACACGCCGTCGACCTTGGTGGCCTTCAGCAGCAGGTCCGCGCCGATCTCGATGGCGCGCAGGGCAGCGCCGGAATCGGTGGTGAAGAACGGGCTGCCGACGCCGGCCGCGAAGATCACCAGCCGGCCCTTCTCCAGGTGGCGGATGGCGCGGCGGCGGATGTAGTCCTCGCACACGTCGTTGATCTTGATGGCGCTCATCACGCGCGCCTTGGCGCCGAGCTTTTCCAGTGCGTCCTGCATGGCCAGCGCGTTGATCACAGTGGCCAGCATGCCCATCTGGTCGCCGGTGACGCGGTCCATGCCGCCGGCCGCCAGGCCGGCGCCGCGGAAGATGTTGCCGCCGCCGATGACCAGGGCCACTTCCGCGCCGGCCTGCTGGGCTTCGATGACCTCACGGGCCAGGCGGTTGATGACCTTGGGGTCGATGCCGTAGTCCTCGTCTCCCATCAGCGCCTCCCCGGAAACTTTCAGCAGGATGCGGCGATAGGCAAGACTGGACATGGTGACCTCTGGATGCGTGGAAAACGCGGGAATTCTACTGGAAGCCGGCTCTGCCCGTGCGTTTATTTTGCTGCGCTGCGGCGCAGGCCCGGGGCCCGTCCCTCGCGGGTAGGGGCGTCCGGTTCACGCCGGCGCCGTTCCCGGAGAGCGCGCGATGACACGGTTGCGGCCCAGGTTCTTGGACCGGTAGAGCACATCGTCGGCGGCCTTCAGCAGGTCCTGAACATCGGCGAAACGCTCGTAGCCGCCCTGGGTGGCGACGCCGGCCGAGAAGGTCACGAACAGGGGGCCGTCGGGCACCTCGGCCATCGGCGTATTGACGATGTTGGCCAGCACCCGGCGGACCACCTCCAGTGCAACCAGTTCGGTGGTGTTGGGCAGCAGCGCGATGAATTCCTCGCCGCCGAAGCGGGCCACGGTATCGCTGGTGCGCAGCTGCTCCTGCAGCTTGCCGGCGAACACGCGCAGTACCTGGTCGCCCATCAGGTGGCCGTGGGCGTCGTTGATCTTCTTGAAGTCATCCAGGTCGATGAAGGCCACCGACAGGGGCCAGCCGTGACGGGTGGCACGCAGGAATTCCTGTTCCAGCACCGCCTCCAGCTGGCGCCGGTTGAGCACGCCGGTCAGTGCGTCGCGGTGGGCCTGTTCGGCCAACCGGTTGGCGCGCGCTTCGAACTCGTCGGCGCGCTGGCGGGCCTGGGCGGCATCCTGCATTTCGCGCAGGTTGCGCAGGGTCGCCAGTTCCTGGGCGTGGTCGATCAGCTGCTGCACGCGCGAGGGCGACAGCAACGGCGTCTCGAACAGGGCGCTGATGTCGGGCAGGGCGTCGCTGATGCGGGCCAGCACCTGGTCGAACTGGGCACTGTCCAGCTGCAACGTTTCGTGGACCAGGTGCAGGGCGTGCTCGCGCGCGGCGTCGGCGTCGGCGCTGAGCCAGATATCGGCGACGGCACCGGACAGGGCCACGCAGGTCTGGAAGTTGTCTTCGGCCGCGGCAGGCGATTCGCTGCGGGCGATGCTGTCCACCAGGTAGCGCGGCAGGTCCCACTGCTCGGCCATCAGGGCGCCGACGTCGGCATGGGTGCACTGCAGGTGTTCGCGCTCAAGCGCGACCAGCGCGTCGTTGTCCGCGGCCTGGCGCAGCAGCGGCAGGTAGGTGTCCGGCTGGGCCTGGGCCAGCACCAGGATGCCCAAGTCCTGCAGCAGGCCGGCCAGCATCAGTTCTTCGGCCTTGCGCAGGCCGCGCGCCTGGCCCAGCAGGCTGGCGGCCAGGGCGCTGAGAATGCTGCGCCGCCACGCACGTTCGCGCAGGTCCTGGCCGTCGCCGGGCGCGGTGAGGCCCTGGGTGACGGTGAAGCCGAGCGCGAGGCTGACGGTGGCATTCAAGCCAAGCATGGTCAGCGCCTGGCCGAGGTTTTCGATGCGGCGGCGGCTGGCATACAACGGCGAGTTGGCGATGCGCAGCATGCGCGCGCTCAGCGCCATGTCGATGGCGATGATGTCGGCGGCGGTGGTGATGTCCGCTTCCGGGTCCTGGGCCAGTTCGATGATGCGCAGGGCAATACCGGGCGGCGAGGGCAGGTTGCGGCAGAGCGCCAGGGCGGCTGTCAGCTCGGGAGGCATGGCATGACTGATGGTGTGTTGGGGCAAGAATACATGGAGTGCGTCACAGATTTTGGCGTTGATACTTGCGTTGGTGGGTCGATTGGCGTCGGCACTGCGTTTGCCGATGCGCCACGTACTGCAAAACCAACGGGCAGATCGCGGCGGGCGGGGTCATCGCGCCCTTGGTAACACATTCCCCGGCGCAGGGGGAGGGGCGCTACCATTCGCGCTCCCTTTGCATGGATGACGCACGACATGGCCGTAAAGACGTTGCAGGAGTTTTTGTCCACCACCCAGGAGAAGGATGTCAGCGCGGATGCGTTCGAGCTGGAAAGCCCGCACATGCTGGAGGTCCGGGTGGATGGGATGGTCTGGGCGAAGGCCGGTTCGATGGTGGCCCGCAAGGGCGGGGTGAAGTTCACCCGGCAGGGGCTGCTGGAGCAGGGGCTGGGCACGCTGCTGAAGAAGATGGTGACCGGCGAGGGTCTGCAGTTGATGAAGGTGGAGGGCCAGGGGCGGGTGTACCTGGCCGACGCGGGCAAGCAGGTGACGTTGCTGCGGCTGGCGGGGGAGTCGATTTTCGTGAACGGCAATGATGTGCTGGCCTTCGAGACGGGGATCGCGTCGAAGATCACGATGATGAAGAAGGTGGCGGGGATGCTGTCGGGCGGTCTGTTCAACATTCAGTTGAGCGGGCACGGGATCGTGGCAATGACGTCGCACTACGAGCCGATGACACTGCCGGTGAACGCGCAGACGGGTCCGGTGTTCACCGATCCGAACGCGACGGTGGCCTGGTCGGGGTCGCTGGTGCCGGAGATCGTGGCGGACATTTCGTTGGGCACGCTGGTGGGGCGCGGGTCGGGCGAGAGCCTGCAGATGCGGTTTGCCGGCGAGGGCTGGGTGGTGGTGCAGCCGTACGAGGAAGTGTCGTTCCAGTCCAAGGGGTGAGGGTGGGTTGATGGTTGTGCGCTGGCGCGCGGCTTTTTTACGGCGACGTCAAGGTCAACTGCAACTGCAACTGCAGCTGCAACTGCAACGTCAACTGCGGCGCCGCGGTGCTGGGGGCTGGGTCGGTGCGCGTGGGTTGGCGGGACACGCCGTGAATCCATCCCTGGAGGCTCGTGGGCGCCATCCATGGCGCCCAACGGTCCCGCCAACCCACCCGCACCAACCCCCGACAGAGTGCGGGTGCGGTTGGGAGAGCAGCAGCCGGCGGCCAGTGGGGTGTCGGTTTGCTGCGGGTTGGTGGCTGGCGAGTGATTGGTTGATTGTTGGTTGGTTCGTGGCCGGCCCTTGGCCGGCGGGTGGGTGGGTGGGGATATTGGGTGGCGGATTCATTGAGGTATGGGGGTAGAGCCGACCGTTGGTCGGCTGCTCCAAACCACCCAATACCCACCCCAAATCAAAAACCATCCAAACCATCAAATCCAACCAACCGCACCGACAGCCCAACCAGAACAATCAACTGCAAAAAACACAGCCCCGCTGTTACCCATCCATCCGTTAGCGAAACAACGTCGGGGCTGGCAGGCTTACCCCCTGCCGGGACCGTTGGGCGCCATGGATGGCGCCCACGAGCCCCCAGGGATGGGTTCACGGCGTGTCCCGGCAGGGGGTAAGCCTGCCAGCCCGCACGGAACCGCAAACAGCAAGGAAACCAGCTTTGCGCTTTACGCTCTGCGCTTCACGCTTCGAAAAAAAACAAACACCCACAAAAAAACCCGACCGAAGCCGGGTTTTTTCGTAGAAGCAGATCAACCCGCCATCACCGAAGCGACAGCGTAGTGGATCAGGCCAGACCGGCCTGCTTCATCACTTCGGCGGCGTAGTCTTCCACCACCTTCTCGATGCCTTCGCCAACGGCCAGGCGCTTGAAGCCCACCACGTCCGCGCCGGCAGCCTTCAGCACCTGCTCGACCGACTGGTTGGTGTCCAGCACGTACGGCTGGCCGTACAGCGTCACTTCGTTCACGATCTTGGCGATCTTGCCGCTGATGATCTTTTCCAGGATGTCGGCCGGCTTGGACTTGTCCTTGTCGGTCATCTTGGCCAGCTCGATTTCCTTTTCCTTCGCAACGAACTCGGCCGGCACATCGGCCGCCTTGTTGTGCGGCGGGTTCATCGCAGCCACGTGCATGGCCAGGCCACGGGCCAGCTCGGCGTCGCCGCCGGCCAGTTCCACCAGCACGCCGATGCGGCCGCCGTGCACGTAGGCAGCAACGTTGTTGGTCGATTCCAGACGCACGATGCGACGCACGTCGACCTTCTCGCCGACCTTGGCAATCACCGCGGCGCGGGCTTCTTCGATCGTCTCACCGGTCGGCAGCTTGGCGGCCTTCAGTGCGTCGATGTCGGCAGCACCGGAGCTCAGCGCGGTAGCGCCGACAGCCTTGGTGAAGTCCAGGAAGTTGCTGTCCTTGGCGACGAAGTCGGTTTCCGAGTTGACTTCCACCAGCACGGCCTTGTTGCCGTCCTGTGCAGCCACGATGATGCCTTCGGCAGCCACGCGGTCAGCCTTCTTGTCGGCCTTGGCCAGGCCGGACTTGCGCAGCCATTCGGCCGAGGCGTCGATGTTGCCGCCGTTTTCGACGAGTGCCTTCTTGCACTCCATCATGCCGGCGCCAGTGCGCTCGCGCAGTTCCTTGACCAGGGAAGCAGTGATTTCCACGGGATTTCCTCACGAAAGAAAGGGGTTGGGCCGGCATGGTGGCCGGCCCGTGTGACAGTGTCCTGTCGTCGCGCCATCGGCAGCGGACAGGAACGGTGGGCGCGTGGCGCCCACCGTGGGCCTGGATCAGGCCTGGGCTTCGCCAGCCGCCGGAGCGTCGGCAGCCGGAGCTTCAGCGGCCGGAGCGGCAGCAGCCTTCTTGGCCGGAGCGCGGCGGGCCGGCTTGGCTTCTTCGCCAGCAGCGGCTTCGCTGAACTCTTCTTCGCGGACGGTGGCAGCGTGCGGCGCAGCAGCCTTGCCTTCCAGCACGGCGTCGGCAGCGGCGCGGGCGTACAGCTGCACGGCACGGATGGCGTCGTCGTTGCCCGGGATCGCGTAGTCGACCAGTTCCGGGTTGTAGTTGGTATCAACCACGGCGATCACCGGGATGCCGAGCTTCTTGGCTTCCTTGATGGCGATGTCTTCGTGGCCGATATCGATGACGAAGATCGCGTCGGGCAGACGGTTCATGTCCTTGATGCCGCCCAGCGAGGCTTCCAGCTTGTCGCGCTCGCGACGCAGGCCCAGCACTTCGTGCTTGACCAGCTTCTCGAAGCTGCCGTCGGTTTCGCCGGCTTCCAGTTCCTTCAGGCGGGCAACCGACTGCTTCACGGTACGGAAGTTGGTCAGGGTGCCGCCCAGCCAACGCTGGTTCATGAAGGGCATGCCGCAACGCTCGGCTTCTTCACGGATCGACTCGCGGGCGCTGCGCTTGGTGCCCAGGAACAGGATGGTGCCGCGCTTCTGCGCAACGCTGGAAATGAAGTTCATCGCGTCATTGAAGAGCGGAACGGTCTTTTCCAGGTTGATGATGTGGATCTTGCCGCGGGCGCCGAAGATGTACTGGCCCATCTTGGGGTTCCAGTAACGGGTCTGGTGGCCGAAGTGGACGCCGGCTTCCAGCATCTGACGCATGGTGACCTGAGGCATTGCAGTAACTCCTGATAGGGAACCGGCCGCCACGGGTAATAGAGGGCGGTCCGCCGCGAGGCGGGTGGTTCCGGGGTTTGGCTTCCCTGTCGCTTCCGTGACCGAACTCCTTGCGGAGCACCCCGGCACGGATATGGGCGGCAGGTGTGAATTCACCGGTGACGTCCGGTGTTGACGTATTCCCGCGCCAAGGCGGCAGGGATCCGGTCGATTATAGCCCGGTGCCGGGGGCGGGCGCAATCGCGGCGGGAAGTGGGGCGTCGGCGGCATCGTTGAGCCGGGCCCGGAACTGGCCGCCGGCGTAGCCATCCGGCCGCGGCGGCAGGTCCCAGCTGCGGGCACTGCGCGGCAGCACATAGCCGGCCAGGCCCTCGATCAGCGGGTGGCGACGCCCGTGGGCGTCCACGAAGACGAGATCTGCCAGGTGGGCATGGCCGTCGCCGTCATTATAGAGACGCAGGCGCGGCGCCGAGGGGTTGCCATCGGTGCCGACCTGCACCCGTGGCAGCGGCACCCCCGGCCTGTCGGGCTCCACGAACACCGGCAGTGAGTACCGTGCAACGCCGGCGCCCGGGTCCGGGCTGATCACCAGCCGGTAGCCGTGCTGGACGGCGTCGGGCACGGCGCCGAGGCGGACCACGCGGACCCGCTGGCGCTGGCCCGGCGCGATCTCCAGCCGGGTCGGGCTCACCGCCAGGTCCGCGGCGGGCACCAGCCGTTCCTGGTCGCCCGCCTGTTCCCAGCGGTACAGCCGGGCCTCGCCAGACCAGGCTGCGCCGTCGGGGTTGGCCAGCCACAGCTCGGCATGGGCCGGGCCGGCCGGTACCGACACGCGGACCGGGCTGATCTCCAGGGCGTGCACAGGCAGTGCCGCCAGCGCACCGAGCACGAGCGCCGCGGCGGGTCGCATCAGTAAGTGACCGTGACCACGTCCGGCTGCCCGGGGCGCGATGTCGCGGGCGCCGGGCTCAGGGCCGTCACCTGGGCGGGGACCGGCTGGCGACCGTCGCTGCGCTGCTGTGCGGGTCGGCAGGCCGGTTCGCGGGACGTGCCGGGGCGGCTGCAGTCCGCGACGATCCGCACCCCGATCCGCAGCCCGGCGCTGCCGCCCGCGGCGGGGCGGGCGGTGGCGGGCGATGCGGCGGCACAGAGCGCCAGCAGGCTGGCCAGGACGACGGAAGGCGATCGCGGGGGCATCGAACATCGCACGGCGGGGGATGCGACCGTTAACGGCCGGGATCGCACCCGCTTGAGTCTATGTGTGGACTAGTTCAATAAGTGATGGTGACGGTTATCACGTCGTTGTAGCTGCCCTGCGCAGGTATCGCGCCAGTGGTAGGCGGGGCCCGGCCGTATACCGTCAGCGTCTGCGCCGCGCCGTTGCCGGTGCCGGACTGGGTGTCGGTGTTGAGGGTGTTGCCCCAGCGCTGAGAGCGTGCCGGGTCGCGGTACAGATTGTAGGGAATGTAGTAGACGCTGCTGTCCGGTGCGGTGAAGCGCATGCGCCGGGTGGTGCCCTGCGCACTCTGCCCGTTGTCCAGGCCGATGCTGTAGGCGGTGCGGTTGATGCAGGTCAGGCCGATGGTGGAGGTGCGGTCCAGGTTGGCGGTGATCGCCCCGGCATTGCTGCCGAAATCCATGTCCGTGGTGACGTAGGTGCTGCACTGGGGCAGCACGTTGGCGCTGACGGTGAACGGGAAGGCGCTGTCGGCGGTCTTGTGGCCGCTGACGCCACTGGCCGTGGTGCACAGCGCCGGCGGCTGCGCGGTACCGATGACGCTCTCGTTGTACGCGTATTCCAGGCTGACGTTGGCGGCGGTGAACGTGCTGGCGAAGCTGCCGGCCGACAGCACCTGCGCGGCCGGCACCTGCCCGTACACGGTGATGGTCTGGGCGCCGCTGCCGCCGGTGAGCAGCGGCACGGCGTAGCTGAGCGTGACCACCGCAGCGGGCGGGGTCCCGGCGGGTACCGTGCCCCACACCGTGGTGCGCCCCGCATTGGTGTACAGCTGGAAGGCCATCGGGTCGGCGCTGGCGTTGGTCATGCTGCGGGTGGGCAGCAGGGTGCTGCCGGTACTGCCGGTGCCGATCTTCAGGCAGGCGCGCACGCTGGCGCTGCCGAGGACGCTCAGTGCGGCGGTGGTGCAGGTGATGGTGAAGCTGGTCACGGCGTTGGTCGCGGTGGCGGCACCGTTGGTGATGGTGCCGAACGCCAGTGCGGTCGGCGCGGTGGCCGTGCAGGTGGTAGCCGCACGCGCCGGGGCGATATGGCAGGCCAGCGCCAGTACCAGCAGCACGGCGATCAACCGCACGGCGTTCATCGCGCGGGCACCGGCAGGCAGCGCAGCGGGCCGATCCGCGTGGTGCCGGGCGAGGTGGGGGCCACGGCCGGGGCCAGCCGCACGCTGCAGCGGCCGGCCGGCAGCTGCACCTGCAGGTCGGCCGGCAACGCCACGTCTTCCAGGTAGGTCTCGCCGTCGTAGCCCACCGTGGCGGTACGCCCGCCGGGCAGCAGCACGGTGCTGCCCACCGGCAGCGGCAGGCCGGCGGCATCCTGCAGCACCACGCTCCAGGCCAGGGTGCGGCGCAGGCCGAAGTCCACGCCCAGCCCGGCGCTCTGGCGCGGAGTGACCCAGGCATCCACGCGGTCGGCGCGCATGTCCGCGGGCAGGTCCAGGGTGTCGATCGAGAGCCGGTTGCGCTGCCAGGACAGCAGCGAGGTCACCAACAGCAGGCCGTTGCGGTCGGTACTGCCGATCAGGCGGTTTTCCAGCCGCACCGGAATGCCGGGGTGGCCATCGGTGGAGACCAGCGCGAACGCATCGGTTACTTCGCGCGCGGCAAACAGGTGCCCGCCCATCCACACCAGGCTGCCGCTGGCGTTGGCATAGCCGTAGTCGAAATCGCCCTGCCGTGAATAGCCCAGCGCGTAGCGGCCTACCTGGTTGAGCCAGCCCAGTTCGGCCAGCCCGCCGGCGCCGTCATCGCCACCGCGCGCCTGCACGCGCCAGCCGTATCCGCCCTGGCTGCCATCGCCTGGCACCGGTTGGGAGACGTCGGCCACGTAGGTCACGCGCTCGCCGTTGCGCTGCGCCGACACGCTGCTCTGGCGGTTGCGGCCGAGCGCGGCCGACACCGACAGGTACGCGCTGCGGTCGTCGCTGTCGGACAGGTTCTGGTTGAACGACAGGTAGGCCGACCAGCGCTCGCCGAAGCTGCGCGACCAGAACAGGCTGGCATAGCGGTTGTCATCGCCGTCGGGATAGCGCAGCCGCAGGTAGCTGGCGCTGAGCGAGCCGGCGCGTGCCAGGTTGAGGCCCACGGTGGCCTGTTCGCTGATGTCCGGCGGCAGCGTGTTCTGCAGCGCGCCCAGGTCGCGGTAGTCGCCATGGGTGCGCCGGGTGAGCAGGTTGAGGTTGAAGCGCCGGTTGTTCCAGCTGTACCCCAGCGAATACTGGCCGCCCTGCAGACTGTCCAGGCGGCTGTGCGTGTAGGCGGCGTTGAGCACGCCGGCGCCGCCGAGCAGCCACCAGCCACCGGCCCCGCCATTGAGCACCCCGCCGCCGCCTTCCAGGTGCGTCTCGGCGGTGAAGCTGTCGCTGGCGCCGTAGCGCCAGGTCGCGCTGCCGATCACCGGCGCTTCGTAGCCGAACGAGCGGATGCCGTAGTCGCGGCGCATCCGGCCCACGCCGGCCGACCAGTCCGACAACCCCTTGGCCAGCAGTTGCTGGGCGCCGTAGAACGCGAAGTCCAGGGTCTGCATGCGGCCGAACGCGTCGGTGATGACCACCTGGGCGTTGCCGATGCCGCTGATGCCGGGTTGCGCGGCCAGCTGGAACGGCCCGACCGGAACCTCGCCGTTGTACTGGCGCAGGCCGTCCACATACAGCTCCACATTGGAGGGCACCACCGCCTCGCCGAGGAAGGTGGGGGTGGGGGTCAGTACGCGATAGGGTTGCAGGCCGTAGTTGCGCCCGATCTGCACGCCGCCCATGCGCACCGGGCGGCTCCAGTCGACGAAGCCGCTGTAGAAGTCGCCCACCGTGAGGGTGACGGCCGAATCGGGGAAATCCAGCCGCCACGCGGTATCCAGGCGCACGCTTTCCCCCGCCACTGGCGGTCTTCCGGATCCTGGTAGGTGCGCAGCAGTGCACTGGATTCGAACACGCCGCGACCCAGCCCGAACAGGCGCAGTTCGGTGGTCAGGGCGAGGTTGCCGCCGCCTTCGGTGTGGCTGCCGTACACGTCGTAGTTGAGCAGCGCGCCGGGCGATGCCGCCGCTGCCGGTGCGGTTTCGGCCGGGCGCTCCAGCCGTGTGGTCGGCAACGACAGCTGCTCCAGCGGCACGTCCAGGGCCAGCGTCTGCAGGCTCGCGTCGTAGCGCACCACCACGCCGCTGAGCAGGTCCAGCGCGACCGGTTCCTCGCCCCGCGCGGAAAAGCCCAGCTGGCGCAGGGTCGCGGCCGAGGCCATCAGCCGGCCCTGCAGCTCGGTGAAGGGCAGCAGGCCGCGCGGCGCCTGGTTGAGGGTCACCTCCAGGTACAGCGTCTGCCCGGCGGTCAGTGGCGTCGGCGGCGGCAGCAGGGCTTCGCCGGACACCCCGATGTCCGCGTCGGCCGCCATCGCCGCGCACGGTGCCAGCGTCGCGGTGAGCAGCATCCGCATGCAGGCCTCAGCGAGCCGCAGGCGCGACGGGCAGCGGCGTCTGGGCCGACTCGCCATTGATCTTCGCCGAGAACGTGGCGCCTGCGAGGCGGGCCGCCGGAACATCCAGCGGCCAGCGCATGGTCTGTCCGCCCAGGACATAGCCGAGCAGGCCGGGGTGCACGATCTGCGGCCGATCCGCACTGCCCAGGCCGATATCGGCCAGTTGCGCATAGCTGTTGCCGCTGTTGTGTACCTCCAGGGCCGGCCGCCCGTCATCAAGCCGCAGCAGGCGGGCCTGCAGCGCGTGTTTGAGCGGGGCCTCGCCCGCGGGCTGGATGAACACCGGCATCGAATAGCGAAGCACGAACTGCATGCCGGTGCCCTGTGGCACCGCGCTGGGCAGTTCGTCCACCACCACCCGGTAGGCGCGTTGGGCGGTGGGCGGGGCGGGGTCGCTGCGCACCACCCGGATCAGCTGCTGCTGGCCGGCGGCCAGCGCCTGCATGGGCGGGCTCACCTGCAGCTCGGTGGTGGGCAGAAGCTGGTCCTGGCCGCCGTCCTGGCGCCATTCGAACACCCGCACCTGCACCTGGACCGGTGCGGTGCCGCTGTTGGTGAGCCACAGCGCGTCGGCGTTCTGGCGCGGTGTGAGCTGCAACGAAGTAGGGGCGACCTGCAGGCTCGCGGCGGTGGCGCTCCCCATCAGCAGCCACAGCCAGCCAAGGGCCGCGTACCCGAACCGCCACGGGCGTCGCCCTGCGGAAATCGGCATGGCGGACCCTCAGTAGGTGATGGTGGCGGTGATGGTGTCCTGGTAGTTGCCCGCAGCGGCGTTGTTGACGCTGGGGTTGGCGATCTGGCCGTAGACGTTGAGCGTCTGTGCCAGGCCGGTGCCGATGCCGGCGGCGGTGTTGGTGCCGGTGGTGGCGCCCCACACATCGGTATGCGCGGCGTCGCGGTACAGCTGGTAACCGACGAAGTTGTTGGCGGTCACGCTGACGTCGGTGTTCTTCATGCGCCGGGTGGTCACGTCACTGGCCGTGCCGGCATTGGCGCCTGCGTTGAGGGCAACCGTATACGGGGTCAGCGCCGAGCACTGGGCGGTGATCGTGCCCTGCGCGTTGGACGGGGTGGTAGCGGTGGACAGAGCCGAACCGAAGTCCACGTCGGTGGCGGCCGCGGCGGTGATCGTGCACGCCTTGGTGATGATGATCTTGACGTTGAAGGTGGTGGTATCGGCCGCCAGGGCGGGCGCGGCCAGGCTGGCGACGGCCAGGCTGAGTACGGTAGTGCGGAGAAATCGCATGGGCATGCTCCTTGGACGACGGTCCTTGCTGAACAACACGATGCTGCCGGACTTCTACTGCGGTCTTGTCCCGGTTATAGGTTCGGCCCTGTATGGGAGCCGTGAGATCCGGGGAAATCGATGGCCGTTTTCGGCATGGGGGCGCGTTTTGCGATGCAGATCACGCTGGTTCAGCTATCTGACCAAGGCCCAGCCCCAATCCCGGCTGTCAGCGTTCCACCCGATCCCGTTCAGATTGGTCCCGGATCGGCGATAATGGGCGCCATGAGCGTGAATCTGAAAACCCCCCAGGAAATCGAACTGATGCGCATCGCCGGCCGCCTGGCCAGCGAGGTGCTCGACATCGTCACCCCGTATGTAAAGCCCGGCGTGACGACCGAAGAGCTGGACCGCATCTGCCACGACCACATCATCAACGTGCAGAAGGCCACGCCGGCCAACGTCGGCTACCGTGGCTTCCCCAAGACGGTCTGCACGTCGGTCAACAACGTGATCTGCCACGGCATTCCCAGCGAAGCCAAGGTCCTCAAGGACGGCGACATCGTCAACATCGATGTCACCGTGATCAAGGACGGCTGGCACGGCGACACCAGCCGCATGTACTACGCCGGTACGCCGTCGACGATGGCCAAGCGTCTGGTCGACACCACCTACCAGGCCATGTGGGCCGGCATCCGTGCGGTCAAGCCGGGCGCCACCCTGGGCGACATCGGCCATGCCATCCAGAGCCTGGCCGAAGGCGAGCGTTTCAGCGTGGTGCGCGAGTACTGCGGCCACGGCATCGGCAAGGTCTACCACGATGAGCCGCAGGTGGTGCATTACGGCCGCCCGGGCCAGGGTCTGGTGCTGCAGCCGGGCATGACCTTCACCATCGAACCGATGATCAACGAGGGCACCCGCTACAACAAGGTGCTGCCCGATGGCTGGACCGTGGTGACCAAGGACCGCAAGTTGTCGGCACAGTGGGAGCACATGATCGCGGTCACCGAGACCGGCGTGGACGTGCTGACCCTCTCGCCCGGCGAATCGCAGGTCTGAGCATGTTGCCGGCGAGCCCGATGCTGGACGCGCCGGCAGCGTCCGTCACCGACCTGGAATGGTCGGCGCTGGCGCGGCAATCGCTGCAGCAGACCGACGCGCGGCTGTACCGCCGCTTCGACCAGGGCGACAACATCGAGCGCCTGCTGGCGTTGCGCGCGCGTGCGGCCGACCACCTGATCCGGCTGGCCTGGCAGCGTTGCCTGCCGGCCGGTAGCGGCCTGGCGCTGTTTGCCGTGGGCGGTTACGGACGCGGCGAACTGTTCCCGCGCTCGGACATCGACCTGCTGGTATTCGGCGAGCCCGGTCACCAGCGCCAGCACGAATCCAGCCTGGCGCGGCTGTTCGCGCTGCTCTGGGACTGCGGGCTGCCGGTCAGCCACGCGGTGCGCTCAGCGGCCGAGTGCATCGAGGCCAGTGCGGATCAAACCGTGATGACCGCGCTGATCGAGTCGCGGCCGCTGCTGGCCGATGAGGCGGCACGCCTCGCGCTGAAGGCGGCGGTCAACACCGACGGCCTGTGGCCGCCGCGCGAATTCTTCCTGGCCAAGCGCGAAGAGCTGCTTGCCCGCCACCAGCGCTTCGGCGACACCGCCGACAACCTGGAACCGGACATCAAGGACGGCCCGGGTGGGCTGCGTGATCTCAATACGCTGGGCTGGATGGCCCTGCGTGCGTTCGGCGTGCGCGACCTTGAAGCGCTGGTCGGGTTGGGCCATCTGGGCGCCGACGAAGCGGCCGCGCTGAAGCGCGAACGCTGCGCGCTGGCGCGGCTGCGCTTCGGCCTGCATCTGGTGGCCAACCGCCCCGAAGAACGCCTGCGCTTCGATTACCAGAAAACCCTGGCCGCGCGCCTGGGCTTCGAGGATGACCTTGAAAGCCTGGCCGTGGAAAAGATGATGCAGGGCTTCTACCGCAGCGCCAGCGTGGTGCGGCGGATCAGCGACCGGCTGCTGCAGCGTTTCGAGGAACAGTTCGACGGCGAAGCGGTGCCCGAGCCGGTCAGCGTGGGCTTCTCGCTGCGCCGCGGCTACCTGGCCGCCAACGACGCGCGCTGGCCGCAGGGCGACATCGAACAGGTGTTCGCGCTGTTCTCCAGCTGGGCCTACAACCCCGATGTGCGCGGCCTGCATTCGCTCACCGCGCGTGCGCTGGCCGAAGCGCTGCCGGAGCTGCCGGCCTACACCGATGCCAGCGTCGCGGCGCGCGAACAGTTCATGGCGCTGCTGCGCAGCCCGCGCGCGGTCGATACGCTGGCACGGATGGCGCGGCTGGGCGTGCTGGGCCAGTGGGTACCAGCCTTCGCGCAGGTGTCCGGGCGCATGCAGTTCGACCTGTTCCATGTATACACCGTGGACCAGCACACGCTGATGGTGCTGCGGAACATCGGCCTGTTCGCCAGCAGCCGCGCCGACGACCGTTTCTCGATCGCCCACGAAGTGTGGCCGCGCCTGCGCAAGCCCGAACTGCTGCTGCTCGCTGGGCTGTTCCATGACATCGCCAAGGGCCGCGGTGGCGACCACTCCGAACTGGGCGCGGTGGATGCGCGCGCGTTCTGCCAGGCGCATGCGCTGAGCACGTCGGACACCGAATTGGTGGCATGGCTGGTGGAACAGCACCTGCGCATGTCGGTGACCGCGCAGAAGCAGGACATCTCCGACCCGGAGGTGATCCACCGTTTCGCCACGCTGGTGGGCAGCCGCGACCGCCTGGACTACCTGTACCTGCTGACCTGTGCCGACATCGCCGGCACCAGCCCCAAGCTGTGGAATGCGTGGAAGGACCGGCTGCTGGCCGACCTGTATTTCGCCGCACGGCGCGCGCTGCGCGACGGCCTGGAAAACCAGATGCCGGCCGCCGAGCGGGTCGCCGAAGCGCGGGATTCGGTGCGTGCGCTGGTGCGCGAGCGCGGCTACGACGACGCCACCATCGATCGCCAGTTCGCGGTGATGCCCGACGAAAGTTTCATCCGCCTGCGCCCGGAGCAGCTGGCCTGGCAGGCCGCCGCACTGGTGCCGGTGAAGCCCGGCCAGACCCTGGTCAAGGTGCGCCGGATCACCCCGGACGACCACGCGCTGGAAGTGTTCGTGCAGTCGCCGGACCGCGATGGCCTGTTCGCCGCGATCGTGATGACGCTGGACCGCAAGGGCTACGGCATTCACCGTGCGCGTGTGCTGGACGGCCCGGTCGACACCATTTTCGATACCTTCGAAGTGACCCCGGCCGACAGCTTCGCCGACGGTGACGCGCCACGCCTGGAAGCCGCGCTGCGCGATGCGCTGGCCGGCGACCTGACCCGGCTGCGGCCCTCGCGGCGGGTGATCCCGCGCCAGCTGCGGCATTTCCGCTTTGCACCGCGCATCGAATTCCGCGACGGCAGCGATGGTAGCCCCGGCACCCGTTTCAGCCTGATCGCCCCTGACCGCCCCGGCCTGCTGGCCGACGTGGCGTTCGTGCTGCGCAACCAGCGACTGCGCGTGCACGACGCGCGCATCGCCACCTTCGGCGAGCGCGCCGAAGACATGTTCGTGATCAGCGATGAGCACGACCACCCCCTTACCGAATCTGCCAGGCAGCAGCTGCACGACGCGATGCTCGCGTGCCTGGACCCCGATCGAAACGCCGGAGACCCCCACTGATGGCCACCAAGCCCGCCAAGAAGACTGCCGCCAAGACCGCGGCAGCCAAGAAGACCGCTGCCGCACCGGCCGCCGTGAAGAAGCCCGTTGCCGCCGCCAAGGTGCCGGCGGTGAAGAAGGCCGCTGCGAAGAAGGCCCCGGCCAGCAAGGCCGCCACCCCGGCCGAGAGCGCGGCCAAGCGCAGCGCCAGCCGCGATGCCACCATTGCCCGCAAGTCGCTGCGCAAGCCGGCCACGCCGGGCGTGGAAGAGCTGAAGTTCGGCATCGAGAGCGCCTTCGAGCGCCGTGCCACGCTGACCCTGCATGAGCTGGAAGGCTCGACCAAGCCGCTGGTCGGCCGCGTCATCGACGGCCTGGAAACCGGTGAATTCCGCGTGGCCGAGCCCGATGGCCACGGCGGCTGGAAGGTCAACGAGTGGCTGAAGAAGGCGGTGCTGCTGTACTTCCGCGTCAACGACATGGCCGTGGTCGATGCGCGTCCCGCACCGTTCTGGGACAAGGTGGAATCGCGCTTCGCCGGGTTTGACGAGGCCAAGTTCCGCCGCGCCGGCGTGCGCGTGGTGCCCGGTGCGATTGCCCGTCGCGGGACGTATTTCGGCAAGGACGTGGTGCTGATGCCGAGCTTCACCAACATCGGCGCCTACGTCGGCGAAGGCACCATGGTGGACACCTGGGCCACGGTGGGTTCGTGCGCGCAGATCGGCAAGCATTGCCACCTGTCCGGCGGCGCCGGCATCGGTGGCGTGCTCGAGCCGCTGCAGGCCAGCCCGACCATCATCGAAGACCATTGCTTCATCGGCGCCCGCTCGGAAGTGGTGGAAGGCTTCGTGGTCGGCCACCACAGCGTGATCGGCATGGGCGTGTTCCTGGGCCAGAGCACGCGCGTGTACAACCGCGCCACCGGCGAAATCAGCTACGGCTCGGTACCGCCGTACAGCGTGGTGGTGTCCGGCCAGCTGCCGTCCAAGGACGGCTCGCACTCGCTGTACTGCGCGGTGATCGTCAAGCAGGTGGACGCCAAGACCCGCAGCAAGACCAGCGTCAACGACCTGCTGCGCGGCCTGGCCGACTGAGTCCTGCCATGACCACCACCGTGTATGGGTTGAAGAACTGCGACACCTGCAAGAAGGCCACCAAGTGGCTGGATCGTTTCGCGGTGCCGTATGCGTTTGTCGACTACCGCGAAGCGAAGCCGACACCGGAAACGCTGGTCGACTGGGCCGGGCAGGCGGGCGGCTTCGCTGCCCTGGTCAACAAATCGTCGACCACCTGGCGGCAGTTGCCGGACAACCGCAAGGCGGCCGCGTCCGATGCCGAGTGGAAGCTGCTGTTGCGCGAGCACCCGCAGCTGATCAAGCGCCCGGTGGTGGTCACCGCCGATGGCGTGATGACCCAGGGCTTCACCGACAACGGCTTCAAGCAGCGGTTCGGGGTGGGCGCGTGAGCGATGTGCTTGCGCTGACCTGCGACCTGATCGCACGGCGGTCGGTCACCCCCGACGACGCCGGGTGCCAGCCGTTGCTGGCCGCGCGGCTGGCGGCTGCCGGCTTCCACTGCGAACACCTGCGCCTGGGCGAGGTCGACAACCTGTGGGCCACCCACGGCCAGGGCGCGCCGGTGCTGGTGCTGCTCGGGCATACCGACGTGGTGCCGACCGGCCCGGTCGAGGCCTGGACCAGCGATCCGTTCGATCCGCAGATCCGTGATGGCGTGCTGTACGGGCGCGGTGCGGCGGACATGAAAGGCAGCGTGGCCGCGTTCGTGGTCGCTGCCGAGCAGTTCGTGGCTGCCCATCCCGAGCATCCCGGCACGCTGGCCGTGCTGCTGACCAGCGACGAGGAAGGCGATGCCATCGACGGTGTGCGTCGCGTGGCCGACATCTTCCGCGAACGCGGCCAGGCCATCGACTGGTGCATCACCGGTGAGCCGTCGTCCACCGCAGTGCTGGGCGACCTGCTGCGTGTGGGCCGCCGCGGCAGCCTGTCGGCGACGCTGACGGTGAAGGGTGTGCAGGGCCATGTGGCGTATCCGGACAAGGCGCGCAATCCGATCCATCTGGCCGCTGCGGCACTGGCCGAACTCACCGCACGGCACTGGGACGATGGCTTCGAAAGTTTCCCGCCGACCAGCCTGCAGGTGTCCAACATCCATGCCGGTACCGGGGCCAACAATGTGATTCCGGGCGAGCTGCAGGTGCTGTTCAACCTACGCTACAACCCGCACTGGAACGCGCCGACGCTGGAGCAGGCCATCGGCGCGCTGCTGGATGCGCATGGCCTGGACTACACGCTGAAGTGGCATCGCAGCGGCGAGCCGTTCTACACCCCGGAAGGCACCCTGCGCCGCGTGGCGCGTGAGGTGCTGGGCGAATTCGCCGGCGCACCGCCGGAAGAGAGCACCGGCGGCGGCACCTCCGACGCGCGCTTCATCGCACCGCTGGGCGCGCAGTGCATCGAAGTGGGGCCGGTCAATGCCAGCATCCACCAGGTGGACGAGAACGTGCGGGTCGCGGATCTGGAGGCGCTGCCGGCGTTGTACCAGCGGTTGATAGAGCGTTTGCTCGCCTGACGCCATCGGGTTGAATCAACCGCCGCTCGATTAGTGCCGGCCGCTGGCCGGCTCTCCTTTTCGTCTGGCAATCACGAGAGCCGGCCAGCGGCCGGCACTACCGGGTTTACATGCTGCGCCGACCAACGGTCGGCGCCTACAGCGTCAGGTAGGAACCGACCGTATCAGGTAAGAACCGACCGTTGGTCGGTTCGCCGTTACGCCACGATCAACCCGAACGCAGCCAGCGCGGCGGCCGCCTGCTGCTGCGAAATCACCGCCTTCTTGAACAGCTTGGCGTCCATCACGTTGAGCCCGCTGATGTCGGTGCCGCGCAGGTCGGCGCCCTCGAACCGGGTCAGCCGGGTCTGTGCGTTGCGCAGGCTGCCGCCGGTGAACACCGCATCGCGGAAATCACAGCCGGACAGCTCCGCATCGGAAAAATCCATCCCCTGCAGGTCTGCCTTGCGGAACGAAAGGCCGCGCAGGTCGGCACTGACCAGCAGGCAATCGCGGAATTCCAGTGCCCAGCCAGTCACTTCCTGCAGGTGCGCGCCGGTGAGCTTGCAGTCGTGGAACTGCACCGAGGACAGGGTCGCGCGGCGCCAGTGACTGTTGTTCAGATCACAATGCGAGAAGCGCGCATCGCTGAGCAGCGCCGAACTGAAGTCGCACTGCCCGCCCCGGCACTTCAGCCACTGGCTTTCCTCCAGCGACGCGGCCAGCCAGTTCGCACCGGCCACCGAGCACTGGTTGAACTGGAAGCCGTCCATGTCCAGACGCGAAAAGTCGCCCTGGTCGAAGTTGCAGCCCTCGAAGACGGCGGCACGCGGATGCGCGGCGATGATCGTCTGCATGCGCGCGCGGGTGATGGTGTCGTCGCGGAAAATGGCGGTGGTCATGCGGCCATTCTGGGTGATGTGTGGCGTGGGCGGGAGTCTTGAAGGTGGGTGCGGAGTGTGTACAAAGCTTCCCGGCGCGTAATGCGACGTTCAATCCGATGCGAAATCCGACGTCCAATCCGACGTCCCATCCGCGGGTAGAGCCGACCGTTGGTCGGCTGCCGTTGACGCCGGCACGTGCAGCCGACCAACGGTCGGCTCTACCGGGTTGGGTGGACGTGCAGCCGACCAACGGTCGGCTCTACCCGGGTTGGGTGGGTGGGTAGCCGACCAACGGTCGGCTCTACCGGGGTGGGCGTGCAGCCGATTACCGGTTGGCGTCAATCGAAGGTCCAGAAGGGCGGTTTGATTCGCTCGCGCCAGTACGATTCGCCGGCCAGGTAGAACTGCTGCGCCTCGGCCCTGGTGAACCATCCGGCGGCGGCGTCCAGGTCGCGGGTCACGCCGGCGCGGCCGCGGCCGAGCAGCAGCCCGCTGAAGTACTGCCCGTAGACATTGCCCTGGTCGCCTGCCTGCCGGTACCAGCGCAGTGCCTGGTTGCCATCGCGGGGCAGGCCGCCCATCCCGGTTTCATACAGCGTGCCCAGGTCGACCTGGGCGTCGGCGTCGCCGCGCCGGGCGCGTTTCTGGATGTCCAGCACGAGCGGGTGCAGTGCGTCGTCCTGCGGCGCGATGGCCTGCGGCAGCCGCGACGATTCGGAGGGCATGTGGTTGTAGATCGTCGCGCGCAGGTCCCAGCGCAAAGCGCTGGCGGCTTCGCCACGCTCGCGATGGAAGCGCGCCAGCATCAGCATGGCCATCGGATTGCCGTGTTCGGCGGCGGCGCGGTACCAGCGCTCGGCCCGGCGCGGCGAGGGGCGCAGCGCGGCGCCCTGGACCACGTGCGGGCCGTCACCGTGCAGCAGCTGGCCGTCGGTCCAGATCCGGCCCAGCGCCTCTTCGGCCTGGGGGTTGTGGAACGTCCACGGTGTGGCTGCGGCGGCGCGCTCGTACCAGCCCACGGCACGGGGGTCGTTGAACCGTTCATAGGTGCGGGCCGCCTCCCAGGCGCTGTCGAAGCGGCCGTCGGCGGCCTTGGCCTCCACCGCCTGGACCAGTGCAGCGGGGGTGCGTGACGGTGTGCTGGCGCACGCGGCCAGGGCGAGGGTGAGGGCGATGCCGCCCATGCGGGGGGCGATGCGTCCGATGCGAAGGGTCATTCCAGCCGGGTCGTGCAGAGGGGGCGTGATTATCGCCCCGGTCGGCTGTACCCCTGCGGTGCCGACGGCCGCATGGTTGCCATCGCAACAGTTGCACGGCCGCCAAAACCCGGTTACGGTCGATCCATGTCCTCGTTCCTGGCCACCGCCGTCACCAATACCAACCGCAGCAATCTGCGCGCGAATAATCGTGCGCGGCCGATGCGGGACTGCGACCAGGGCTAGTACAAGCAACACGCCCGGACTCCAGAAAACCCGCATCGTCCGATGCGGGTTTTTTTATGGCCGCTCGAACGCATGCATCACGTGTATTCCCCCATCATCAGGAGCTGTTCCCATGTGTTCGATCTTCGGTATTTTCGGCCTGCAGGCGGGCGACGACCTTCCCGCTCTGCGCCGCCATGCGCTGGACCTGTCCCAGCGCCAGCGCCATCGCGGCCCGGACTGGAGCGGGGTGTACGTCGATGCCGGCGCCATCCTGGTCCACGAACGCCTGGCGATCGTCGATCCCGCCGGTGGCTCGCAGCCGCTGCTGTCGCAGGACGGCGGCCTGGCCCTGGCCGTCAACGGCGAGATCTACAACCACACCGAACTGAAGGCCGAACTGGCCCAGCCCTACGCGTTCCAGACCGGCTCGGACTGCGAAGTCATCAACGCGTTGTACCGCGAAGACAGCCCGGCCTCCTTCCTCAACCGCCTCAACGGCATCTTCGCCTTCGCGCTGTGGGACCGGGACCAGCAGCGGGTGCTGATCGCGCGTGATCCGATCGGCGTGGTGCCGCTGTATTGGGGCCACGACAAGGACGGTCGCCTGGTGGTCGCCTCGGAACTGAAGTCGCTGGTGGACATCTGCGCCGATGCCGCGCAGTTCCCGCCGGGCCACTGGTACGACAGCGCCACCGATACGCTCACCCGCTACTACGTGCGGCCGTGGCGTGACTACGACGCGGTGGAAGGGGTGGAGGCCGACCGGGTGGAACTGCGCGAAGCCTTCGAGCGTGCGGTGCACCGCCAGTTGATGACCGACGTGCCGTACGGCGTGCTGTTGTCCGGCGGGCTGGATTCCTCGCTGGTGGCAGCGGTCGCCGCGCGGTACGCACGGCACCGCATCGAGGATGGCGACCAGAGCGAAGCGTGGTGGCCGCGCCTGCATTCGTTCGCCATCGGCCTGAAGGGCTCGCCGGACCTGGCCGCCGCAGCCATCGCCGCCGAGGCGCTGGGCACCGTGCACCACGGCTTCGAGTACACCTTCGAAGAAGGCCTCGACGCGCTGCCGGAGGTGATCCGCCACGTGGAAACCTACGACGTCACCACCATTCGCGCCTCCACGCCGATGTTCCTGCTGGCGCGGCGGATCAAGGCGATGGGGGTGAAGATGGTGCTGTCCGGCGAGGGCAGCGACGAGATCTTCGGCGGCTACCTGTACTTCCACAAGGCGCCCAACGCACGCGAGTTCCACGAAGAGCTGGTGCGCAAGCTGGATGCACTCAACAACTACGATTGCCTGCGCGCCAACAAGTCGATGATGGCCTGGGGCGTGGAGCCGCGCGTGCCGTTCCTGGACCGTGAGTTCCTCGATGTGGCGATGCGCATCGACGCAAAGCACAAGATGGTCGGGCAGGGGCCGCAGGGCGCCCGCCGGATCGAAAAAGCGGTGCTGCGCGAAGCGTTCGAAGGGTACCTGCCCGAGTCGATCCTGTGGCGGCAGAAGGAGCAGTTCAGCGATGGGGTCGGCTATGGCTGGATCGACGGGCTCAAGGCGCATGCCGAGGCGCAGATCAGCGACCGGGTGATGGCCGCGGCCGACAAGCGCTTCGTGCACAACCCGCCGCAGACCAAGGAGGCGTACTACTACCGCCACGTGTTCGAGCAGTACTTCCCGACCCAGGCGGCGGCTGAAACGGTGCCGGGCGGCAAGTCGATCGCGTGCTCCTCGCCGGCGGCGATCGCCTGGGATGCCAGCTTCGCCAGCATGGCCGATCCGTCCGGGCGCGCGGTGGCCGGCGTGCACGAGCAGGCCCTGGCCTGATCGCACGTGGCAGGGCTGGCGGGAATACCGCCAGCCCTTAGAATCGCTCCCTCAATCGATGGGGATCGGGAATGGAAGCAGATACCACCGGCGGCATGCGCCGTAGCGGGCTGGCGTGGCGTTACCTGGGCTGGGTGGCGCTGCCGTTGCTGGTGGGCCTGGGCCTGGCGCGGTATGCCGGCCCCACCGTGGCGGTGCAGGTGGAACGGGCGCAATCGTCGCTGGGCGCCGACTGGGCCGCGCACCTGCATGCCCCGCTGGGCCTGTTCCTGATGCAGCTGCTGGTGCTGCTGCTGGTGGCCAAGGGCGCCGGCTGGCTGTTCCGGCGCTTCGGCCAACCGGGCGTGATCGGTGAGATGGCCGCCGGGCTGATGATGGGCCCGCTGGTGCTGGGGGCGCTGTTGCCCCAGGTGCACGGCGCGCTGTTCCCGGCCGCGTCATTGGGCTCGCTGGGGCTGCTGAGCCAGTTGGGCGTGCTGATGTTCCTGCTGGTGGCCGGTGCCGAACTGGACCTGGGCGGATTGCGCGGTCGCCGCCGATTTGCGTTCGTGGTCAGCCATGCCAGCATCGCAGTGCCGTTCGTTCTGGGCGTGGCCTTGGCGATCTGGCTGTACGGTGCGCACGCGCCTCGCGGGATCGGGTTTACCGGGTTCGCCTTGTTCGTGGGCATTTCATTGAGCATCACCGCGTTCCCGGTGCTGCTGCGCATCCTGGCCGACCGTGGCATGACCACCACACCGCTGGGCCAGACCGCCATCGCCTGCGCCGCGCTCGGCGATGCCACCGCGTGGTGCCTGCTGGCGCTGATCGTGGCGGCCGCACAGGCGCAGGGCTGGGTGCCGGCAGCGCTCAACCTGGTCTGCGTGGTGGTGTTTGTCGGGGTGATGCTGGGCCTGGTGCGGCCGTGGTTCTCGCGGCAGGTGATTGCAGCCGGGCAGGAAGGCCGCTGGCTGCTGGTGATGCTGCTGATGGCCTTGGGCTGCGCACTGATCACCGAAATGCTGGGCATCCATGCGCTGTTTGGCGCGTTCGCCGCTGGCGTGGCGGTGTCGGGCAACGCCACCCTGCGGCATACCGTGGCCACCCGGGTCGAACCGTTCGCGGTCACGCTGCTGCTGCCGTTGTTCTTTGCCATGACCGGCCTGCGCATGCGCGCCGACGCCCTGCAGGCCAGCGACCTGCTGTTGTGCGTGGTGGTGATCGCCGTGGCCACGCTGGGCAAGCTGTTCGGTACGTGGAGCGCGGCGCGCAGCGCCGGCATGGGCAACCACGAGGCGTGGAAGCTGGGCGCGTTGATGAACACCCGCGGCCTGATGGAGCTGATCGTGCTGAACCTGGGCTACGAACTGGGCTTCCTGGGCGACCGCCTGTTCGCCGTGCTGGTGATCATGGCGCTGGTGACCACGGCGATGACCGGGCCGTTGTTGAGCCTGATCGAACGTTGCCGACGTTGAATTTCGGCGGTGTACCGACCAACGGTCGGTACCTGCCGGTGGGGCGTATCGGCCGACCGTCGGCAGGCTCGGGTGCGGTGTACCGACCCACGGTCGTTACGTACCGGTCTGGCGTACCGACCCACCTTCGGTACGTCCGGGTGGGGGTTGGACCCCACATCGCGGTAGAGCCGACCGTTGGTCGGCTGCTCCGTCACCGTCCGTCACCCCGTCATTCCCGCGTCGGCACCAACCGGAGCGTATGCACCGTCGCACCGGGCAGGAATGGTGTCGGCGTGCCGTTGACCCAGTCCTCGTGCCCGGCCCCCCAGAACGGTGACAGGGGGTGCCCGCTCTGGCCGCCGGGCATGTGGATGATGCCGTCGGCTTCATGCCCGGGCGACACCACCATGCGCTGGGACGCGCCAAACGCCGGGCCTTGCACGCGGGGCATGTCGCGGTCGCCTGGCAGGCGGTCGGCCGGCATGCACAGCCATGACCGGGCGAAGGCGGGCAGGGCGCGGCTGACCGGGTGGCAGATCGCCGCGGTGTTGCGCTCGCCCCAGCTGCGCTCGGCCAGTGTCGGCCCCTGCGCGGCCAGGTCGGCCTCCAGGCGCCGGGCGGCGTCGGCCAGCAGCGCGTCCCAACTGGCATATGGCGGCGGCAGCAGGTGCGCGGGGCGTTCGTTGACCAGCGGCCACAGCACGCCTTCGATCTGCGCCAGGCGCGGCTCCAGGTAGGCATCGCCCAGGCGCTGCTTCGCCGGTGCCAGCAGGCCCGCCGATACGCTGTCCAACACCATGCCGCGGAAGCCGCGCGTCATCCGGTAGCTCACCGAATCGGCGGCGGCGCGCCCGTCCCACTGCCGGCTGGCCCGCTCCAGTCGCTGCAGCGCCGGGTCGTCGCTGTGTTCGACCACTTGCCTCAGCAGCGTCCACCAGCGCTGCAGGAACACGGCGCGGTCGTCGAGCTGGATGGCCAGCAGGTCGCGTTCGTCGAAGCGTTCCTTCGCCAACAGGCCATCGCGGATCTGCTGCCCACGCGCGCCCAGGTCATAGCCGCCGTTGCCCGCCACCGCCAGCGCGCTGCCATCGAGCACGCGGCCGTTGGCGGTCCACAAACGGTGGTTGGCCGGGTCGATCAGCGCCGGCGAGGCGTCGCTGCGGATCGGCCAGGGCGCGCAGTGCGCGGCCACCGGCGTGGCCGCGCCGGCCGGCGGGCAGTCCGCGCTGCGGTCCGGGCGGGCACCGATCAGTCGCCAGGCGATGCGGCCCTGGCGGTCGGCCAGCAGCAGGTTCTGGGTCGGGATGCCGGCGCGGTCGGCGATCTGCAGCGCGTCGTCCAGGGTGGCCGCTCGCGCCATGTCGGCGAAGTCCAGGCGCACCGCGCCGGGCAGCTGTGCGGTCCAGCGCAGTGCCTCGCCACTGCCGTCGGGACGCTCGTGCAGAATCGGGCCCCAGGCCGTCTCGCGCACGCGCAGTATCGTGTCCGGCTGGCCAGCCACACGGATGCGCTCGGTGTGGGTGGTGATGCCGTCGAGGGTGCCGGGCGCATGTGCCGACACGTGGACGTAATCGGCGTTGTCGATGTAGCTGTTGGTGAAGCCCCATGCCACGTGGCCATTGCTGCCCACCACGATTGCGGGCAGCCCGGGCAGCGAGAAGCCGCTCACATCGACTGTGCCGCCCGGCGCCTGGGCGTCGGGGTAGCGCAGCCGCACCCGGAACCACAGGGCCGGCGCACGCAGCCCCAGGTGCATGTCATCGGCCAGGATCGCGCGGCCATCGGCGGTAAGTGCACCGGCCACGGCGAAGTTGTTGCTGCCATGCACGTCCGGGTCGGCGTGCCCGGCGGCGCTGGCCGAGCGCGCGGTAGCGGGCGCGCGCAGATTCACCGCGTCCGGTCCCGGCAGCACCGCATTGCCGCGTGGCGCGCCGAACAGCGGTGCATCCCACTCGCTGCCGTCGTGGCTGAGCAGGGCGTACAGCGCGGGCGGCACCACCGCGCGGATGCGCGCCATGGCCAGTTCGGTCTGGTTGGTGGGGTCCTGCAGGTCGGCGTACATCGCCAGCCCGGTCAGCACGCTGTCCTCGGCCAGCCAGGGGGTGGGCCGCTGGCGCAGCAGCAGGTAGGGCCAGGGCCGCACCCGCAGGTCGGTCAGGGCCTGGTTGACCCCGGCCACGTAGGCCTGCAGGGGCAGGGGGTCGGTACCGACGGCCGCGGCCAGGTGGGCGTGGGTGCGGGCGCGCAGGCGATGCACGCGCATGCGCTGGTCGACCGGCACGGCGGCCGGGCCAAACAGCTCGGCCAGTTCCCCGGCGGCGCTGCGCCGCATCAGGTCCATCTCGAAGTAGCGTTCCTGCGCATGCACCAGCCCCAGCGCCCGCATCGCATCGGCCTGGCTGGCCGCGTCGATGGTGACCACCCCGCGCGCATCGCGGCTGACGGTGGCCGGTGCCTGTAGCCCATCCACCGGCAGCGCGCCGTCCAGGTGCGCCAGGCTGCCGCGCAGCAGCCACCACAGGGTGGCGATGAGCACGACGCCGAACACCAGCGACACCCACAGCAACCGCGTAAGCCAACGACGCATGCAGCATCCCCCGATGGTGGTATGCGTTGGATTGTAGGGGCTGTGAACGCCACGTGGAGGCCGCTGCAAGCGCAACTGCAACTGATTCCGATTAGATCATTGGAATTCTGGATGGGGCACCATGCGCGCATTGATTCATCAGGAGCACCCCTACATGAAAGGCAATCCGGACGTCATCGCGTGCCTGAAGGAACTGCTGCGCGGCGAACTGGCTGCGCGTGACCAGTACTTCATCCATTCGCGCCGCTACGAAGACCAGGGCCTGATGGCGCTGTACGAGCGCCTCAACCACGAGATGGAAGAAGAGACCCAGCACGCTGATGCGCTGCTGCGCCGGATTCTGTTCCTCGGTGGCACCCCGGACATGCGTCCGCATGGCTTCGAGCCGGGCGTGACCGTGGAGGAGATGCTGCAGAAGGACCTGGACACCGAATACAGCGTGCGCAACAACCTGGCCGCCGGCATGAAGCTGTGCGAGCAGCACCAGGACTTCGTGAGCCGCGACATGCTGCTGGTGCAGTTGAAGGACACCGAAGAAGACCATGCCTGGTGGTTGGAACAGCAGCTGGGCCTGATCAAGCGGATCGGGCTGGCGCTGTACCAGACCAGCAAGATGGATGCGAAGGGTACGCCTGCGCACTGACCTGCCTTCGGGCATCGCGTCGAGCCGGCCAGCGGCCGGCACTACCGGTGCCTTTGTTCCGCTTCTGCACGCCAGCCAGCCTTCGCCAGCACGCTGCAGAAGCCATCGTCCGCCCGCCAGCATCCGCCAGCCAGCGACGAACGAAAAAGCCGGGGATTTCCCGGCTTTTTCCTTTTCCGGACACGTTCGCCAGCAATGCGTAGTGCCGGGCTCTGCCCGGCAACCGCGCAACGTGCGGCGGATGCAGCCGGGCAGAGCCCGGCTCTACGGGGATCGTGCAACGCGCGGCAAGTGCAGCCGGGCAGAGCCCGGCTCTACGGGGATCGTGCAGCCGACCAACGGTCGGCTCTACGCGCGGTGGGGCCGTGTGGGAACGCAAACGGCCGGGTTTCCCCGGCCGTTTTTTCATCTGCGCGAATTGCTTGCGGTTATTCCACCGCCAGCCCTTCCACCTTCTGCCAGCCACGCGGCAGCAGGTGGCCACGCGTGGCGCGCGTGCCCAGGTAGGTTTCCAGGTCCTTGAAGGACAGGTTCATGGTGCGCGTGCCGCTGCGTACCAGCAGGGTGTTGCCCGGGCCCACCGACACCACGGCGACCACGCGCTCGGTGGCGAGCTTGGCCTTGGGGATGTCGATGATCTTGTTGCCCTTGCCCTTGTCCAGTTCCGGCAGGTCGCCGGCGGCGATCGCCAGCAGGTTGCCCGAGCTGGTCACCGCCACGATGCGATCGGTTTCCGGGTTGGCCACCACGGCCGGGGTCAGCACCTTGGAGCCGGAGGTCAGGTTGAGCATTGCCTTGCCGGCCTTGTTGCGCCCGGTCAGGTTCTCGAAGCGGGTCACGAAGCCGTAGCCGTGGGTGGAGGCCAGCACGAAGCGGGTGTTGTTTTCCCCGCTGGCCAGGGTCAGGAACTGGCTGCCGGCGGCCGGCGAGAAGCGGCCGGTCAGCGGTTCGCCGTTGCCACGGGCCGAGGGCAGGGTGTGGATCAGCGTGGAGTACGCACGGCCCTCGCTGTCCAGGAACGCCACCTGCTGGGTACTGCGCGCCCGCACCGAGCCGAGCAGGGCATCGCCGTCGCGGTAAGACAGCGTGGACGGGTCCATGTCGTGGCCCTTGGCCGCGCGGATCCAACCCTTCTCCGACAGCACCACGGTCATCGGCTCGCTCGGCACCAGCTCGGTTTCGTCGATGGCCTGGGCCGCACCGCGCTGCACCAGCGGCGAGCGACGGTCGTCGCCGAACTTCTTGGCATCGGCGGTCAGTTCGTCGCGGATCAGCTTCTTCAGCTTGGCCTTGCTGTCCAGGATGGCCAGGATCTTGTCGCGCTCCTTGGCCAGCTCGTCCTGCTCGCCGCGGATCTTCATCTCTTCCAGGCGGGCCAGCTGCTTCAGGCGGGTGTCCAGGATGTACTCGGCCTGTTCCTCGCTCAGGCTGAAGCGCGCGATCAGCGCCGGCTTGGCCTCGTCCTCGGTGCGGATGATGCGGATCACTTCATCCAGGTTGAGGAAGGCCACCAGCAAGCCGTCCAACAGGTGCAGGCGGCGCTCGACCTTCTGCAGGCGGTGGGTGAGGCGGCGGGTGACGGTGGTGGCGCGGAACTGCAGCCATTCGCTGAGCAGCATCTTCAGGTTCTTCACCTGCGGACGCCCGTCCAGGCCGATCACGTTGAGGTTGACCCGGTAGCTGCGCTCCAGGTCGGTGGTGGCGAACAGGTGGCCCATCAGCTGGTCGGCATCGACGCGGTTGGAGCGCGGCACCAGCACCACCCGCACCGGGTTGGCATGGTCGGACTCATCGCGGATGTCTTCCAGCCACGGCAGCTTCTTGGCGCGCATCTGCGCGGCGATCTGCTCGATCACCTTCGACGGCGATACCTGGAAGGGCAGCGCGTTGATGACGATGTTGGTCGATTCCTTGAAGTACGTCGCGCGCGCACGCACGCTGCCGTAGCCGGTTTCGTACATGTTCCGCAGGTCGGCCGGGGCGGTGATGATCTCGGCGAAGCTGGGGTAGTCAGGGCCCTTTACGTGCTCGCACAGGTCGGCAACGGTCGCGTCCGGATCGTCCAGCAGGTGCAGCAGCGCGCTGACGATCTCGTTGAGGTTGTGCGGCGGCACGTCAGTGGCCATGCCCACGGCGATGCCGGTGGTGCCGTTGAGAAGCAGGTGCGGCAGGCGCGCCGGCATCCAGGTCGGCTCTTCCAGGGTGCCGTCGAAGTTCGGGGTCCAGTCGGTGGTGCCCTGGTTGATTTCGCCCAGCAGCACCTCGGCGATCGGGGTCAGCTTGGATTCGGTGTAACGCATCGCCGCGAACGACTTGGGATCGTCGGTGGAACCGAAGTTGCCCTGGCCTTCGATCAGCGGGTAGCGGTAGGAGAACGGCTGGGCCATCAGCACCAGGGCTTCGTAGCACGCGCTGTCGCCATGCGGGTGGTACTTACCGATCACATCACCCACGGTACGCGCGGACTTCTTCGGCTTGGAGGCGGCATTCAGGCCCAGCTCGCTCATCGAATAGATGATGCGACGCTGCACCGGCTTCAGGCCGTCGCCGATGAACGGCAGTGCGCGATCGAGCACCACGTACATCGAATAGTCCAGGTACGCCCGTTCGGCGTACTCGCGCAGGGGCAGCTGTTCAAAGCCGTGGAAGGCGGGGCGGGCAAGATCGGTCATGCGGGATTGTTACCTGTGGCAAGGGACGGCGACGGCTGTCGCCCTCGCAGGCGGTCGATTATCCGGATGCGGCCGGGGATGCCAAGCCGCGTGTTGGATTCAGGGGCTGGCCGCTGCGCGCCAGGTAGCGCCCGGGCGGGCAGCCGAAGTGCCGGCGGAACACGGTAACGAACGCGCTGGGGCTGCTGAAGCCCAGTTCGTGGGCGATATCGGACACGCTGTGGCCGTCGGACAAGCGGCGCAGGCCGTCGGCCAGGCGGGCCTGCTGGCGCCACTGGGCGAAGCTGAGCGTGGTTTCGTCGCGGAAGTGGCGGGTGAGGGTGCGCGGTGACAACCCGGCCCACTGCGCCCACTGTTCCAGGCTGCGGCCGTCGGCCGGGTCGGCGATCAGCTGCGAGGCGATCCGCAGCAGGCGCCGGTCCTGTGGCATCGGCAGGTGCATGCGCTGGCGTGGCGCGTTGCGGATCTCGTCCAGCAGCACCTCGATCATGTGCTGCTGGCGCAGGTCGGCCGCCGCGGCGGGGGTCCAGCGGGTCACCCGCATGGCCAGGGCCTGCAGCAGGTCGGAGATGGCTACCACGCAGGGTTCGCTCGGCAGGTCGTGGGCCAGCGCCGGGCTGATGATCAGTCCCCAGCCGCGCAGCGGCCCGGAGATGTCCACCGTGTGCGGCTCGCCGGGCGGCATCCAGCCGGCGCAGCCGGGCGGCAGCGACCAGTTGCCGTGGCGGGTGCGGGTGTTGAGCAGGCCGGCCTCCACGCAGATCAGCTGGGCGCGGTGGTGCTGGTGCCAATCGATCTCGCGTTCCAGCCCGCGCGCGCTGTCGACCTGGAAGCCCAGTACGCCCAGCCCATCGTCGCGCTCGAACCAGTCGAGCACCTCGTTGCGGATCATCTGGGTGGCGGCTGAAGCCGAGTCTGGCCTGAATGTGTTATCCATTGTCCAAATTGTAATACCCGGCCAGCTGAAGCGGCCATTAAGGTAGCCATGCCCGCATTGTTCCGGTTGTTGCAACACAGCATTTGGTTCCAGATTGAATATTTCCATTGAGAAATATATTTTCTGGAAGTAAAGTGCCGCCCCATGATGATCTGCCCTGAAACCACTCCTCCCAGCTTCGGGCTGCTGTTGCGCCAGGTGCGCGACGGCCTTGTCCGTCAGCTCGACACGTCGATGGCCGAGGAAAACCTTGGCATTGGTTTCACCCACTACCTCGGATTGAAGGTGCTCGCGGCCAAGGCCCCGTGTACCGCCAACGAGTTGGCCCAGGCCCTGGACCAGGTGCCCAGCGCGGTGACCCGCCTGCTGGACAAGCTGGAAGCCATGGGCTGCGTGCGGCGCGAGCCGCATGCCCAGGACCGGCGGGCGTTGCAGATCGTACTGACTGATGAAGGCCGCCAGTTGTGGGCCCGGCTGAAGCAGCGCGGCGACCAGACCATCGATGACGCCATGCGCGACCTGTCCACCGACGAGCGCGCCCAGCTGCTTTCCCTCATGACCCGTGTACGTGACTCGTTGATTACGCCATGACCTCCTCCCTTGATCGCACTTCTTCGCTGCGTCCGCTGCGCCCGGTGCTGGTATCGGTGCTTGCGCTGGCGCTGGCCGCCTGTGCCAGCAGCCGCGGCCTGCAGCCGCAGGCCACGCTGCTGGATGCCGACAGCCTGCAGACCCAGCGCACCCTGTCTGCCGCTGGCCTGAGCCAACCCGGCTGGCCGGCCGCCGACTGGTGGCGCGCACTGGGCGACCCGCAGCTGGACGCCCTGATCGCCGAAGGCCTGCAGCGCAACCCCGGCCTGGACGCGGCCGATGCGCGCCTGCGCCAGGCCCGCGCCCGGATCGGTACCGCCCACGCCGAGCGCCTGCCCAGCGTGTCCGCCTCCGGTGGCTACACCGGCGTGCGCCTGCCCGAATCGATGGTCGGCGACGAGCTCGGTGGCAGCTATGCCGGCAGCGGCCAGGCCTACCTCAGCTTCAGCTACGGCATCGACCTGTGGGGCGGCAAGCGCGCCGCCTGGGAAGCGGCCGTGGACAGTGGCCATGCCGCCGAAGTGGACGCGCAGGCCGCACGCCTGAACCTGTCGGCGGCCATTGCCGAGGCGTATGCGCAGCTGGGCTACGCCTACAAATTGCACGACGTGGCCAGCGAAGAGCTGGCGCGCTCGCAGAAGACCCTGGACCTGACCGCCCAGCGCCGCCGTGCCGGGATCGACAGCGACCTGCAGACCCGCCAGGCCGAAGCGCGCATTCCGGCCGCGCAGCAGCAGCAACAGGCCGCCCAGCAGCAGATCGACGAGGCCCGCACCGCGCTGGCCGCGCTGGTCGGGCAGGGCCCGGACCGCGGCCTGCAGATCGAGCGCCCGCAGGTGCTCAATCCGCTGGCCCTGCAGCTGCCCGGCGTGTTGCCGAGCGCGCTGCTGGGCCGCCGCCCGGACATCGTGGCCGCGCGCTGGCGCGTGGAAGCGGCCCACCGCGAGATCCATGCCGCGAAGGCCCAGTTCTATCCCAGCCTCAACCTGACCGCGCTGGGCGGGGTGGTGTCCAGTGAAGTGGACCAGCTGCTCAAGAGCGGCTCCACCTTCGCCTTCCTCGGCCCGGCGCTGAGCTTGCCGATCTTCGATGGCGGCCGCCTGCGCGCCAACCTGGACAAGACCGACGCCCAGTACGACCTGGCCGTGGCCGACTACAACCAGTCGGTGGTGAACGCTTTGCGCGATGTGGCCGACCAGGTCAACGCGGTGCGCTCGCTGGCCAGCCAGGCCGCCGCGCAGCAGCAGGCGGTGGATACCGCCCGCGCAGCGCATGACCTGGCCGAGCAGCGCTACCGCGCCGGCATCGGCAGCTACCTGGAGGTTCTGGTGGTCGAAGAGCAGCTGCTGGTGTCCCAGCAGCGGCTGGCCGAACTGCAGTCCCGGCAGATCCTTGTTTCGGTGCGGCTGAGCCAGTCGCTGGGCGGTGGGTTCACCCCGTCCGGCGACACCGCCACGCTCGCCACCGCCCCTGATTCCACGCATTCCTGAGACACATCCCATGAGCCAGACATCCGCTCCCGCTGCCGCCCCGGCAGCTCCGTCCCGTCGCGGCAAGCTGCTGCGCGGCCTGTTGGTCATCGTGGTGCTGCTGCTGGCGGCGCTGGCGCTGTGGTACTTCATGTTCGGCCGCTGGTTCGAAGACACCGACGACGCCTACGTGCAGGGCAACCAGGTCCAGATCACCCCGTTGGTGAGCGGTACCGTGGTGGCGATCAACGCCGATGACGGCATGCGCGTGGAGCGTGGCCAGCTGCTGGTGCAGCTGGACCCGGCCGACACCGAAGTGGCGCTGCAGCAGGCCGAAGCCAACCTGGCCAAGACCGTGCGCCAGACCCGCGGCCTGTACCGCAGCGTGGAAGGCGCCCAGGCGGACTTGAATGCCCGCCAGGTGACCCTGAAGCGCGTCCGCGACGACTTCAACCGCCGCAAGGGCCTGGCCGCCAGCGGTGCGATCTCCAACGAAGAACTGGCCCACGCGCGTGACGAGCTGGCTGCCGCCGAAGCGGCCGTGGCCGGGTCGCGCGAGACCTTCGAGCGCAACAACGCGCTGGTCGATGACACCGTGATCGCCACCCAGCCGGACGTGCAGGCCGCCGCCGCGCAGCTGCGCCAGGCGTACCTCAACAATGCCCGCGCCGGTATCGTCGCCCCGGTGGCCGGCTATGTTGCCCGTCGTTCGGTGCAGGTTGGCCAGCGCGTGCAGCCGGGCAACGCCCTGATGGCCGTCGTGCCGACCGAACAGATGTGGGTGGAAGCCAACTTCAAGGAAACCCAGCTGCGCCACATGCGCCTGGGCCAGGAAGTGGAGCTGCGCTCGGACCTGTACGGTGGTGATGTGACCTACAAGGGCCGCATCGACAGCCTGGGCCTGGGCACCGGTTCGGCGTTCTCGCTGCTGCCGGCGCAGAACGCCAGCGGCAACTGGATCAAGATCGTGCAGCGCGTGCCGGTGCGCATCGCCATCGACGCCAAGCAGCTGGCCGAACACCCGTTGCGCATCGGTCTGTCGATCAAGGCCGAAGTGAGCCTGCGCGACCAGAAGGGCACGGTGCTGCCGACCCAGGCCGCCAAGGGCCAGGTCTTCGACACCGACGTCTACGCCAAGCAGCTGCACAGCGCCGATGATGCGATCCACGCCATCATCCAGCGCAACCTGCCGCAGCAGGCCAAGGCGAGCTGAGGTCACCATGTCCGCCCAAGCTCCAGCCGCGCCCGGCAATCCGGGCGCACCGGCGGCGCCCAGTGCGGCCGCCGGCTTCCTGCCACCGAGCGTGGCCCTGTGCACCGTGGGCCTGGCGATGGCCTCGTTCATGCAGGTGCTCGACACCACTATTGCCAATGTGTCGCTGCCCACCATCGCCGGTAACCTCGGCGCCAGTTCGCAGCAGGCCACCTGGGTGATCACCTCGTTCGCGGTGAGCACCGCGATCGCGCTGCCCCTGACCGGTTGGCTCAGCCGCCGCTTCGGCGAACGCAAGCTGTTCGTCTGGGCGACGCTGGCGTTCGTGATCACCTCACTGCTGTGCGGCCTGGCCCAGAGCATGGGCATGCTGGTGCTGTCGCGCGCGCTGCAGGGCTTCGTGGCCGGTCCGATGTACCCGATCACGCAGTCGTTGCTGGTCTCGATCTACCCGCGCGAGAAACGCGGGCAGGCGCTGGCGCTGCTGGCGATGATCACGGTGGTGGCGCCGATCTGCGGCCCGATCCTGGGCGGCTGGATCACCGACAACTACAGTTGGGAATGGATCTTCCTGATCAACGTGCCGTTGGGCATCTTTGCGGCGATGGTGGTAGGCAGCCAGTTGAAGGGCCGCCCGGAGCAGACCGAAAAGCCGAAGATGGATTACGTCGGCCTGATCACCCTGGTGATCGGCGTGGGCGCGCTGCAGCTGGTGCTCGACCTGGGCAACGATGAGGACTGGTTCGCCTCGACCAAGATCGTGGTGCTGGCCTGCGTGGCGGTGGTGGCGCTGGCGGTGTTCCTGATCTGGGAGCTGACCGACAAGGACCCGATCGTCGACCTGAAGCTGTTCCGGCACCGCAATTTCCGCGCCGGAACGCTGGCGATGGTGGTGGCGTATGCGGCGTTCTTCAGTGTGTCGCTGCTGATTCCACAGTGGTTGCAGCGCGACATGGGCTACACGGCGATCTGGGCGGGCCTGGCGACGGCGCCGATCGGCATTCTGCCGGTGATCATGACGCCGTTCGTGGGCAAGTACGCCTCGCGGTTCGACATGCGCATGATCGCGTCGTTCGCGTTCGTGTTCCTGTCCTTCACCAGTTTCATGCGTTCGGACTTCAACCTGCAGGTGGACTATGCCCACGTGGCAGGCGTGCAGTTGATCATGGGCATTGGCGTGGCACTGTTCTTCATGCCGGTGCTGCAGATTCTGCTGTCGGACCTGGACGGCCGCGAGATCGCGGCGGGGTCGGGGCTGGCAACGTTCCTGCGTACGCTGGGCGGCAGTTTCGCGGCATCGTTGACGACGTGGCTGTGGGCACGCCGGACGCAGGTGCACCACGCGGATCTGACCGAGCACATTTCGGCATATCAGCCGGGCATGCAGGATCAGGTAGCGGCGATGGGGCAGGGCAACCTGCAACACGGGGCGGCAGCGCTGAACAACATGATCAACCACCAGGCATCGCAGATGGGCTTCAACGACATCTTCTTCCTGCTGGGCTGGATCTTCCTGGCGATCATCGCCTTCCTGTGGCTGGCCAAGCCGCCGTTCGGTGCAGGGGCGGGCGCAGCATCGGCCGGCGGGCATTGATCCGCGTCTGATCTGAAACGAAAAAACCCCGTCGAAAGGCGGGGTTTTTTTTCATGTTGGCTGGGAAGAGCACGTGCAGAGCAGAGCAGAGCAGAGCAGAGCAACAGCAGAGCAACAGCAGAGCAACAGCGCATCGTCTGTATGTCTCTTGGCTTGGTCGGGTACGGGTGGATTGTCGGGACACGCCGCAAGTCCCGCTCCGCGGCCCGGCCCAGCCGCTGGCGGCTGTGCGTTCAGTCGCATGCGAGGCAGTGCCTCGCAAGCAATGCGCCTTCACCCTTGTAGGCTCGTTCGCGCCATCCATGGCGCTCTACGGTCCCGCCAACCCACCCGTACCCGTCCTTGAAAGTGAGTCGGTGCGCGACGAAGAGCGAACGGCCAAGAGCCCAAGAGCCCAAGAGCCCAAGAGCCCAACAGCCCAACAGCCCAGCAGCCCAGCAGCCCAGCAGCCCAACAGCCCAACAGCCCAACAGCCCAACAGCCCAACAGCCCAACAGCGCAACAGCGCAACAGCGCAACAGCGCAACAGCGCAACAGCTCAGCAGCCGAGAGGCAGAGCAGCCGACCAACGGTCGGCTCTACCGCGGCGTTGCGTTGTTGTTCCATGGGCACCGGCCCACTGTCTGGGGCGGGGGTGTGTGGGTTCGCGGGACCGTTGGGCGCCATGGATGGCGCTCACGAGCCTCCAGGGATGGATTCACGGCGTGTCCCGCGAACCCACACACCCCCGACCACCCCGTCGCACGCGCACAACCAACGCTCCGGCTCTGGCTCTGGCTCTGGCTCTGGCTCTGGCTCCGGCTTCAGCTCTTGATCTAGCTTCTAAAAAAAAGAACCCCCCCAAACCCCAGACATGAAAAAACCCGCTTGCGCGGGTTTGATCATTGTCTGAGTCATGGTGCCCAGGAGAGGACTCGAACCTCCACGAAGTTGCCCCCGCTAGCACCTGAAGCTAGTGCGTCTACCAATTCCGCCACCTGGGCGACTCAGGAGGAGAATTCTGCGGGAGAACCACCAATGTGTCAACAGCATGTCGCGGAAAATTTCGCTCGTCGCGCACTGCCGGATCATCGCCCTGCATGTCGGACGCAGCGTGCATGCGACACGCAGAACATCGCACCGCAGAAACGAAAAAACCCGCTTGCGCGGGTTTGATCATTTACCGAGTCGTGGTGCCCAGGAGAGGACTCGAACCTCCACGAAGTTGCCCCCGCTAGCACCTGAAGCTAGTGCGTCTACCAATTCCGCCACCTGGGCGACTCAGGAGGCGAATTATGCGGAAGCATGACAGGGCTGTCAATGCATCCTGACGGCATATCCGCACAGAGTGCATCGGCCGGTGGCGCGGCGCGGCTTGACCCGGGCGGGGGATGCTGAAAATACTCATCCCACCCGGCAGCAAGGCGTTCCCATGGAAACCCCGATCCTGCACTTCCATCCGCTGTCTTCCTGCTGCCAGAAGGTGCTCATCGCCGCCCACGTCCTGGACGTGGCGCTGGACGCGCGGCTGTTGAACCTCGGCGACCCGGTCGAGCGCGCGGCGTTCCGGGCGCTGTGGCCGCTGGGCAAAATGCCGCTGCTGGTCGAGCAGGGCAGGCCCATCGGCGAAACCAGCATCATCATCGAGCACCTGCAGCGCCATCATGCCGCCGACGGGCCGCGGCTCATTCCGCAGGATCCGGCGCAGGCGCTGGAGGTGCGGTTCTGGGACCGGGTCTGCGACCTGTATGTGATGACGCCGATGCAGGCGCTCACCGCCGCCTTGCTGCAGCCCGCCAGCGACGCCGGTGGCGCGGCGACCGCCGCCGCCCGCGCGACGCTGCTGAACAGCTATGCGCTGTTGGACCGGCAGGTGGACGGGCGACGCTGGTTGGCGGGCGAGGCGTTCACCCTGGCCGATTGCGCTGCGGCACCGGCGCTGTTCTATGCCGTGGCCTACGTGCCGGTGCCGGACGCGCACGCGGCACTGTCTGCCTATGTGGAGCGGCTGATGGCGCACACGGCGGTGGCCGCAGTGATCGATGCGGCCCGGCCCTGGTTCAAGCACTTTCCCGGGCGGGCGGGGCTGGCGCGCCGCTACTACGATCCGGATGCCTGACACGCCCCGTCTGTGACGAGCAGACCCCGGAAACGAAAAAACCCGCTTGCGCGGGTTTGATCATTGTCTGAGTCATGGTGCCCAGGAGAGGACTCGAACCTCCACGAAGTTGCCCCCGCTAGCACCTGAAGCTAGTGCGTCTACCAATTCCGCCACCTGGGCGACTCAGGAGGCGAATTGTGAAGATGCCGCAGGGGCTTGTCAACGGTTTTGTTAAATTTCTTCACAAACCTGCATATGCCGCGCCCATGACCGGTTCTGCACACTGTCAGCGGTTACCATGGAGGCCAATGAAACCAAAGAAACCGACCCAGGGCGCGAAAGCCCCCAAGTCCCCGGCGCCCAAGCAGGCTGCCGGTCCGTCGGGCAAGCCCCGCGCTGCCGCCAAGAAGGCCGGCAAGCTGCCACCGTGGATGCCCGAATCAATGAACACCCCAGCGCCGTCGCGCGGTGGCAAGCGGTCCGGCCCCAAGCCGGATGCCGGCGCGCCGATCCCGACCCGTCGCCGCCCGCATCCCACTGCTACCGACATGAATGTGATCGATCCCCATGCCGAGCGTGAGGCAGAGCGCTATGCGCAGCCGATCGCCAGCCGCGAAGCCATCCTGCAGCTGCTTGACCGCTGTGATGGCCCGCAGACCGCCGAGGAAATCGGCATCCACCTGGGCCTGACCGAACCTGACCGCGCCGACGCGCTGGGCAAGCGCCTGGGCGCGATGGTGCGCGATGGCCAGCTGGTGCAGAACCGCCGCGGCGGTTTCGCCCCGGTGCAGGCCACCAACCTGATCACCGGCGTGGTCATCGCCAACCCGGAAGGCTTCGGCTTCCTGCGTCCGGTGGAGGGCGGGGACGACCTGTTCCTGCCGCCGTATGAAATGCGCAAGGTCATGCACGGCGACCGCGTGCTGGCCAACGTGACCGGTATCGATCGCCGCGGCCGCCGCGAGGGCAGCATCGCCCGCGTGCTCGAGCGCGGTATGACCCGCCTGATCGGCCGCTTCAGCGTCGAGTTCGGCATCAATTACGTGGTGCCCGACGACAAGCGCGTGCAGCGCAATGTCCAGATCCCGCCGGACCAGACCGGCGAGGCCCGCGACGGCCAGCTGGTGGTCTGCGAGCTGACCCAGGCCCCGGATACCCGCCGCCCGCCGATCGGCCGCATCATCGCGGTGCTCGGCGACAAGCTGACCGCCTCGCTGATCGTGGAAACCGCCATCCACGGCCATGAACTGCCGTTCGAGTTCCCGCAGGAGGTGCTCAACGAGGCCGCTTCGGTGCCGCTGGTGGTCGAGCCGGCCATGCTGGGCAACCGCGTGGACCTGCGCAGCACGCCGCTGGTGACCATCGACGGTGAGGACGCCAAGGACTTCGATGACGCGGTGTTCTGCGAACCGAATGCCGAAGGCTTCCGCCTGGTGGTGGCCATCGCCGACGTGTCCAACTACGTCCGCCCTGGCACCCCGCTGGATGACGAAGCGCAGAAGCGCGCCACCTCGGTGTATTTCCCGGGCTTCGTGGTGCCGATGCTGCCCGAGACCCTGTCCAACGGTATCTGCTCGCTGATGCCCAAGGTCGACCGCATGTGCTTCGTCTGCGACATGCAGGTGAACCGCGACGGTGAGGTGATCCATTCGCGCTTCTACGAAGCGGTGATGAATTCGCATGCCCGCCTGACCTACAACCAGGTCTGGCAGGCGGTCGGTGAAAACGACCCGGCGGTGCGCAAGGAGATCGCTGCGGTGCTGCCGCAGGTCGAGCGCCTGCACCAGCTGTACAAGGTGCTGGCCAAGGCCCGTACCAAGCGCGGCGCGATCGAGTTTGAATCCTCTGAAGTGCGCTTCGTGCTGGACAACACCGGCGAAGTGACCCAGGCCGGCATGCTGGTGCGCAACGATGCGCACAAGCTGATCGAAGAATGCATGATCGCCGCCAACGTGCAGGCCGCGCGCTACCTGCTGCACAAGCAGGTGCCGGCGCCGTTCCGCGACCACGCCAAGCCGCCGGAAGCCAAGTACGACGACCTGCTGGAGTTCCTGAAGGAATTCAAGCTGAGCCTGCCGCCGTGGTCGAAGGTGCAGCCGGGCGATTACACCAAGCTGCTCAAGAAGGTGCGCGAGCGCCCCGACGCGGCCCTGCTGGAATCGGTGCTGCTGCGCAGCCAGAGCCTGGCGGTGTATTCGCCGGACAACCAGGGTCACTTCGGTCTGTCGCTGGATGCGTACGCGCATTTCACCTCGCCGATCCGCCGCTATCCCGATCTGCTGGTGCACCGTGCGATCAAGCATGCGCTCAGCGGCGCACCGGCCGAGAAGTACACCTACTCGCCGCGAGAGATGGCCGCGCTGGCGCTGCAGTGCTCCGAACGCGAGCGCCGGGCCGACGAGGCCGAGCGCGAAGTGGACGAACGCTACCGCGCCGCGTGGATGGAAAAGCACGTGGGCGGCCAGTTCGAGGGCGTGATCAGCGGCGTGACCAGCTTCGGCCTGTTCGTGGAACTGGACGAATCCAAGGTCAACGGCCTGGTCCACGTGACCCAGCTGCCGCACGACTATTACCAGTTCGACGCCACCCGCAAGACGCTCAGCGGCGAACGCCGCGGCAAGGCCTACCGCCTGGGCGACCGCGTGCGGATCCTGGTGCTCAAGGCCAGCATGGAAGAGCGCAAGATCGACTTCCGTCTGGTCGAGGAGCAGGGCGACGAGGTGGCCGAACTGCCACCGCGCGGCCAGCCGGCCAAGCGCAAGAAGCAGAAGTACTGAAAGACGGGCGTACCGGCCACCGGCCGGTACGCCGCGGCCGCCCTGCCGGTGCGGCCACACCCAAACCGGTGGGTACCGATCGTTATCCGGTGGGTACCGACCGTCATCCGGTGGGTACCGACCGTTGGTCGGTACGCGTTGATCGGCCCCGCATTCCCGATTCGGAGCGCGCCCATGCCCGACCTCCCCGAATACAGCGGCGGCTGCCAGTGCGGCGCCATCCGCTTCCACGTCCGCGGCGAACTCACCGACAGTTCGATCTGCCATTGCCGGATGTGCCAGAAAGCCTTCGGTGCCTATTACGCCCCCTTGGTCTCCGTGCGCACCGTCGACTTCACCTGGACCCGGGGCGAGCCACGCCGCTTTGCCTCCTCCAACCTGGTCCAGCGCGGCTTCTGCCCCGACTGCGGCACGCCGCTGACCTACGAAGCACCCGACGGCATGGCCATTGCTGCCGGTGCCTTCGACGAACCCGCGCGCCTGCCGCCCACCGTGCAGTACGGCACCGAGGCCAAGCTGCCGTTCGTGGACACCCTGGCGTCGCTGCGCGTGATCCGTGACCAGGATGACCCCGAGATGGCCCTGCTGCAGGGCCTGGTCAGCCACCAGCACCCCGACCACGACACCCCCTGAGCGTGCCGCACCCCCGGGGTCGGGCCCCCGGCGTGAACACCCGGCGGGGCAGGCGGGGCCTTGATGCTCTACCATTACCACCCCCTGTACCGGTCGTGCCCCCGCAATGAGCAAGCAAAGCCAGTGGATCGTCGGCGTCAACGCTGTCGCCTCTTCGATCGAGAACGATGCCGAGAACGTCCGCGAGGTGCTGATCGAGGCCAGCGCGAAGAATCCGCGGCTGGTGGAGATTGAAGAGAACGCGCGCCGCAAGGGCATCGACGTGCGCAAGGTCAACACCCAGGCGCTCGACGGCGTGGGCGGCTCGGTACGCCACCAGGGCGTGGCCGCGCGCTATCAGGCGGCACGCACCTACGGTGAGAACGAACTGGAAGGCCTGGTCGAGGCGGCCGAGGGCAAGGCCCTGCTGCTGATCCTCGACGAGGTGCAGGACCCGCACAACCTGGGCGCCTGCCTGCGCAGCGCGGCGGCCGCCGGTGCCACCGCGGTGATCATTCCCAAGGACAAGTCGGCCACGGTCAACGCGACCGTGCGCAAGACCTCGGCCGGTGCGGCCGACCGCATCCCGGTGGTGGCGGTGACCAACCTGTCGCGCTGCCTGAAGGACCTGCAGAAGCTGGGCGTCTGGATCTACGGCTTGGCCGGTGAAGCCACCGCGTCGCTGTACTCCATCGACCTGAAGGGCAACGTGGCGCTGGTGCTGGGCGGCGAAGCCGACGGCCTGCGTCGTTTGACCCGCGAAAACTGCGATGGCCTGGTCAAGATCCCGATGCCGGGCGACATCGAAAGCCTCAACGTCTCCGTCGCCACCGGCGTGAGCCTGTTCGAAGCAGTCCGCCAGCGCGGCCTGTAACCCACCCGCGCGAGGGGGTAGAGCCGACCGTTGGTCGGCTGCTCTATGCGGCGTACGAAAGCCGACCAACGGTCGGCTCTACCGGGGTGGGTCGACAGCCGACCAACGGTCGGCTCTACCGGGTGGGTCGATAGCCGACCAACGGTCGGCTCTACCCCCCGGGGTGTCAGCCTGCGCTGCCGCCCAATGCCTTGAACAACGTTACGTCGTTGATCAACTGCCGCTGCCTCACCGAGGCCAGCGACAGTTCGGCATCGCGCCGGGTCTGCTGCGCTTCCAGCCAGGTGCGCAGGTCGGTGGCGCCTACCCGGTAGCGCACCTCGTACATCCGTTCGATCGCGACGGCTTCGTCGTAGGACGCCTGTGAGGCCGCCACCTGCGTGGCGAACTGCGTGCGTGCCGACAGGGCGTTGTCCACCTCCGACAGCGCGGTGTACAGCGTGCGGCGGAAGCCGTTGGCGGCGATCTGGTAATCGGTACCGGCCAGCCGGGTGTTCAACTGGGCCTGGCGCACATTGAGGAACGGCAGCGACAGCCCGGCACCGAGGGTGGCCACCGGGTTCTTCAGCACGTCGGAGAGCGAGGTGGCACCGGTACCGACGCTGCCGGTCAGGCTGAGCGCCGGGTAGTACTGGGTGGCGGTCACCTTGATGGTCTTCAGGCTGTTGCGCAGGCGCAGTTCGGCCGCGCGCAGGTCCGGACGGCGGCCGAGCAGATCGGCCGGCAGGCCTTCGCCCACCACCGGGCTGCCCACACGCGCCAACTGCTGCGGCTCATCGGCCAGTGCCAGCGGCTGCCCATCCAGCAGCACCGTCAACGCATTGCGGGCGGCAACGCGCTGCTGCTCCAGTGCACTCTGCGCGGCGCGCTGGGCTTCCAGGCTCTGGGCAGCCTGGCGCACTTCCAACCGCGACACCGCACCGGCATCGAAGCGGGCCTGGACCAGCTCGCGGGTGCGCTGCAGCCGTTCCAGGTTGGCCTGACCGGCGGCAATGGACTGGTTGAGGAACGCCAGCGTCCAGTACTGCGTCGCCACGTCGCTGATCACCAGCAGGGCGGTGTTCTGCAGGTCTTCCTGGCTGGCCTGGGCTTCCCACTGGGCGATGTCGCGCTGGGTGCGCAGGCGCCCCCACAGGTCGATCTCCCATTGCAGGGATACGCCGGCCGAGCTGCCGCGGTTCCAGTCCGCGCGCTGGTCGATCGGGCGGTTGCCGCTGCTGCTGACACTGCCCGAGGGCTGCGGCCACAGCGCGTTGTCGGCCAGCCCGGCCTGCAGGCGCGCGCGCTGCACGGCCAGCCCGGCAGAGGCCAGGTCTGTGTTGGCGGCCAGGGCGCGATCAACTACGCGGTCCAGGCCGGGGTCACCAAACTGGGTCCACCAGGCATCGCTGCGGACATCGGCGGTCGCCGCATGCGGCTGTTCGGTGACCGCCTCGGTGGGGGTGTTCAAGGCGGCATCGCCACGGCCGTAGCTGGCCGGGACCGTCGGTGCATCGATCGGGTAGCGGCCGGTGCTGACACAGGCCGACAAAGCCAGCGCGGTCACGCAGGCCAGGGCTAACGGACGCAGCGAAGCAGGGTGCAACAGGGCAGGAGAAATCTTCATTCGCGCGCCAGCGCCTCCACGGGATCAAGTTGGGCGGCATTGCGCGCCGGAAGGAAGCCGAACGCCACGCCGATCAGGCTGGAGCAGGCAAACGCGGCCACGATGGATGCGGTCGAGAACAGCATCTGGAAGTCCGGCGCGAATTTGCCGAACAGCCAGCCGACCACCAGTGACAGACCGACGCCAAGCAGGCCACCGAGCAGGCAGACCAGCACCGCCTCGATCAGGAACTGCTGGCGGATGTCGCTCTGCCGCGCGCCGACCGCCATGCGCACGCCGATCTCGCGGGTGCGCTCGGTCACCGACACCAGCATGATGTTCATCACGCCGATGCCGCCGACCAGCAGCGCGATCGCGGCGATCGCACTGATCAGCAGCGTCATCGTGCGGGTGGTCTGCTCGATGGTCTGGCGGATCTCGGCGCTGTTGCTGAGGAAGAAGTCCTCGGCGCCATGCCGCATGATCAGCAGCTTGGAAATCGCCGATTGCGCGGCATCCATCGGGGTGGCGTCATCCACGCGCACGGTGATGCTGGAGACATGGCTCTGGCCCAGCATGCGCGACATCACTGTGGTGTAGGGCACCCACACGCTCAAGCTGGTACTGCCACCAAAGCCGAAGCTCTGCCGCTGGGCCACGCCGACCACGCGGACCGGCACGTTGCCCAGCAGGATCACCTGGCCCACCGGGTCTTCGCCGTTGGGGAAGAACTGGGTGCGGGTGTTCTCATCGATGATCGCCACCTGGGCCAGGCTGCGTACCGCATCGGTGTCGAAGAAGCTGCCGGCGATCAGGGTGACGCCCTTGACCCGGAAGAACTGCTCGCCCACGCCGCTGACCTGCGCGGTGGCCGACTGGTTGCGGTAGCGCGCGGTTACCGAGGACGACACGCTGGGCGTGGCACTGTCGATGTAGCTCTGCCGCGCCAGCGCATCGGCATCGCTGGCCTTGAGGGTCTGCACCCGCGCCGAGCGCATGTCGCCGAAACCGCGTCCGGGATAGACGTCGATGGTGTTGGTGCCCAGCGCGCTGATGTTCTGCAGGATCTGCTGCTGCGAGCCATTGCCCATTGCCACCACCGAGACCACCGAGGCGATGCCGATGATGATGCCGAGCATGGTCAGGAAGGTACGCAGGCGGTGGGCATTCATCGCCAGCAGGGCCATGCGGAAGGCTTCGGTGAAGCGATCGCGAGCGGCCCGCCAGCTGTTGCCCTTGCCGGCGGCCACGGTCGGCTGGCGCTGCGCGCGGTAGCGCGGCGCATTCGGATTGAGACGGTCGGCGATGATCTCGCCGTCGCGGATCTCGATGATGCGCTGGGCGTGTTCGGCCACGCTCATGTCGTGGGTGACGATGATGATGGTGTGCCCCTCGGCATGCAGCTCGCCGAGGATGCCCATCACTTCTTCGCCGGATTTGGTGTCCAGTGCGCCGGTCGGCTCATCGGCCAGGATCACCTCGCCGCCGTTCATCAGTGCACGCGCAATGGACACGCGCTGCTGCTGGCCGCCGGAGAGCTGGCCGGGCTTGTGGTTCATGCGGTCGCCCAGCCCGAGCCGCTGCAGCAGCTGCTCGGCACGCGCGGTACGCACCGGCCCCGGGCTGCCCGCATACACCGCCGGCACGGCCACGTTGCCGCGTGCGTCCAGATCACCGAGCAGGTGGTAGCGCTGGAAAATGAAGCCGAAATGCTCGCGGCGCAGCTCGGCCAGTTCGTCCGGTTCCATGCTGCCGGTCTCGCGGCCGGCCACCTGGTAGCTGCCACGGGTAGGACGATCCAGGCAGCCGAGGATGTTCATCAGCGTGGACTTGCCCGAGCCGGACTGGCCGACGATGGCGACGATCTCGCCGGCGGCGATGTCCAGGTTGACGTCGCGCAGCACCGCGATGGTCTCATCGCCCGCGGGAAATTCGCGGCGCAGGTCGCGCAGCCGCAGCAGCGGCGTGCCGGTGGATGCCGGGGTCATCGACGCGGTCCGCCCATGCCCGGGCCACCGATCCGCACCTGCGCACCGCCGCGTCCACCACTGCCGCTGCCGCCGGCGGCAGCGCCACCTTCACCCACCACCACTTTCTCGCCTTCCTTCAGCCCGGACAGCACTTCGGCCGTGGCGCCGTTGTTGATGCCGATCTTGACCTTGCGCGGCGTGGGCATGCCGTCGGCATCGGCCACGCGCACCATGTACTGGCCATCGCGGGTCTTCGGGCCCAGGGCCACGGCCGGAATGGTCAGCACGCCCTTGGCCTGCTTGAGCATCACCGACACCTGCGCGGTCATGTCGATGCGCAGCGTGCCGTCGGGGTTTTCCACGTCGAACAGTGCGTTGTAGTACACCGCGCTGCTGGCGCTGGAACTGGACGAACTGGAACTGGACGAACTGTCGTTGGCGATCGACGACGGTGCCGGGTTCACCTGGCGCAGGGTGGCGTGGTACTTGCGGTCCGGCTCGCCCAGCGTGGTGAAGTACACCGGCATGCCGGCCTTGATCTTCACCACGTCCGCCTCCGACACCTCGGCATTGACCGTGACCAGGTCCAGCCGCGCCAGCATCACGATGGTCGGTGCGGTCTGGTTGGCGTTGACGGTGCGGCCTTCCTCGGCCACCACCGCGACCACGGTGCCGTCCATCGGCGCGATGATGCGGGTATAGGCCAGGTTGGCGCGGGCGGTGCCCAGTTCGGTTTCGCGGCCCTTGATCTGTGCGTCGTAGGACTGGATCTGGGCACGCGCGGTTTTCAGCTTGGCATCGGCGGCGTCGTACTCGGCGCGCGAGGTGGCCTCGGCGGCGAGCATCTGCTGCTGGCGGGCGAATTCCAGTTCTGCTTCACGCAGGCTGGCCTGCTGCACCGAGCGCTGGGCCTTGACCTGGTCCAGCGTGGCCTGCGCGTTGAGCACCTGGTTCTGCTGGGTGGTGGCGTCGATCTCGGCAATCAGGTCGCCCTGCTTGACGCTATCGCCCAGCTGCACCTTCAGCGACTTGATCTGGCCCGAGGCCTGCGCGCCGACGCTGACCAGCTTGTAGGCGTCGATCACCCCGGTGGCTTCCACGGTCTGTTCGATGTCCCCGCGGCTGACCGGCGTGGTGGCCAGGGCCGGTGCGGCCGGCTTGCGCAGGGTCCATGCGACAATCGCACCCAGCACGGCAATCACGATGATCAACAGCAGCACACGGCCGCGACGGGTGGTGGGCAGGCGGGGCTTCACGATGATCGTCTACTCGGCAGGCCGGCGTGCGGCGTTGTCAGCATTGTGAAGACCGCTCGGCGAAGGCTCAACACTCGCCATGTGTCGCGGCGTAACCAGACCGGGGCCGGTGTGTGTCGTTGTGTGTCTGTGGCGGCCCTTGAAACACGTGTACGTAAACCACTGGATGCGGTTCAGCTCCCGACAGGGGATCATGGCCGCATGGAGACTCCCAACCCGATGCATCGACTGCTGATCGTCGACGACGACAACGACATCCGCCAGCTGCTGGCCGAACAACTGGGCCGTGCCGGCTACCAGGTGAGCACCGCCGGCGATGGCCATGGCATGCGCCAGGTACTCGAGCGCGAGCACGTGGACCTGATCGTGCTCGACCTCAACCTGCCGCGCGAAGACGGTCTTACCCTGTGCCGCGACCTGCGTGCGCGCTCCAACACGCCGGTGATCATGCTCACCGCGCGCAGCGAGCCGATCGACCGCGTGCTGGGCCTTGAGATGGGTGCCGACGACTACCTGGGCAAGCCCTTCGAGCCCCGCGAACTGCTGGCGCGCATCCGCAACGTGCTGCGCCGTACCGAAGCGCTGCCGGCCAACCTGGAGCCGCTGGCCATTCGCCGTGCCCGGTTCTCGCACTGGATCTTCGACCTGGAGCATCGCCACCTGCTCGATCCCGATGGCCGTGTGGTGGTGCTGTCCGGCGCGGAGTTCCGGCTGCTGCGGGTGTTTGTCGGGCACGCCAACAAGGTGTTGTCACGCGAGCAGCTGGTGGCGCTCAGCAGCGGCCGCACCTATGAATCGCAGGACCGCGCGATCGACCTGCAGGTGAGCCGGCTGCGCAACAAGCTGGCCGACGACGGCGGCAGCGACGGATTGATCAAGACCGTGCGCAACGAAGGGTATGTGCTGGCCACGGCAGTGACGCTGGAATGAATCGCCTGCGCCGGTTCTTCGCCTCCATGGTGGGGCGCCTGTTCGTGATCCTGCTGCTGGGCATGAGCGTGGCCGCGATCGGCGCGACGATGCTGGCCAGTTCCAAGCGCCAGCAGGAGTTCGAGCGGCAGAACCTCAACCGCATCGCCGACCGGCTGCAGGGCTACGTGAACCTGCTCGATGGCAACCCCGAGCTGCGTGAGCGCCTGCTCGACAGCGGCGGCCCAAGCGTGCGGCGACTGCCGCCCGGTGCCCGGGTAGGGCGCCCGGACGCGGCCTTGATGGAAGTGCTGGACGATCGCCCCGGGCCGGTGTCGAGCAGCCAGGTGGCCTTCACCTCGTTCCGTTCCTGCCTGCCCACGTTGCCGGAGCTGCCGCACCCGAAGAAGCCGCGCAACGGCCCGCCGCGCGAGCGCGACCCGGCCTTCATTCCGCCCCGCTGCCGCATGGTGTCGCTGCGCCTGAGCGACGGCACGCCGCTGCAGCTGGCGCTGGACTCGCCGGCGGTGGCCCACAACGGCATCCTGGCCGTGGACCCGCTGTTTCTGACCCTGCTGGTGCTGGCCATCGCGGTGCTGGCCTATATCGTGGCGCGCATGGCCAGCGCGCCGCTGCAACGCCTGGCCGCGGCCGCCGCGGCACTGGGCGATGACCTGCAGGGCGCGCCGATGCCGGTGACCGGACCGCTGGAAGTGCGCCGCGCCGCAGAAGCGTTCAATGCCATGCAGAAGCGGCTGCAGCGCCACCTTGGCGAGCGCACCCAGATGCTGGCGGCAATCACCCATGACCTGCAGACCCCGGTTACCCGGCTGCGCCTGCGGCTGGAGAATGTCGCCGATGAAGCGCTGCGCGAGCGCCTTGTGGGCGACCTGGCCGCGATGCAGGCGCTGATCCGCGAAGGCCTGGAGCTGGCGCGCAGTGCCGAAAGCGCCGAACAACGCGCGGCGCTGGACCTGGACTCGCTGCTGGAGAGCATCGTGGAAGACGCCGGCGAAGCCGGTGCCGACGTGCGCTTCGAACACCCCAGCGGGGCGGTGCTGATGCTGCGCCCGTTGGCGATGCACCGGTTGTTCTCCAACCTGGTCGACAACGCGGTCACCTACGGGCACTCGGCACGGGTCAGCGTGGAGCAGGATGCCGAGCGGGTGGTCGTGCGAATCCGTGACAGCGGCCCCGGCCTGCCGGAAGAAGAGCTGGAGGCGGTGTTTGATCCGTTCGTGCGGCTGGAAACCTCGCGCTCGCGCGAGACCGGTGGCGCCGGGCTGGGCCTGACCATCGCGCGTGCCCTGGCCGAAAAAGACGGGGCGCGGTTGCTGTTGCGCAACCATCCGCAGGGTGGGCTGGAGGCGGTGGTGGAATGGCCGGCCACGTTGCGCGTGGGGACCTGGCGCCCGGGCTGAGCATTCTCGCCACACACACGCGCGGTTTTGCCTACTATGGGCAACTCCCCCCGCGTTATCCCGCATGAGCGTGCCTTTCTTCGTCGGTTGCCCCATTGGTGCATCGCCGCTTGCCGCGCGGCGCCCAGGCTGTTTCCCGGCCGGTCCCCACGGATGAACCCAGGGGGGCGCGGGAGCCGGTGGCGGCCGGTACATCGACAGTTTGCCCGGTGTCTTGGCACTGCCTTGGTGTGGTTGTGCCTGCTGTGCGCGCTGCCGTCCACGGTGGGGGCGCAGGACGGGCCACCGCCGCTGCGCGACTACGCCATCGACGTGTGGACCTCGCGCAATGGCCTGCCGCACAACTCGCTGCGCGACATCGCCCAGACCCCCGAAGGCCACCTGTGGTTCGCCACCTGGGAAGGGCTGGTGCGCTACAACGGCCTGGATTTCACCGTCTTCGACCGCAGCACTCGGCCGGGCCTGCGCGACAACGGCGTGGGCGCGTTGCTGGTGGACCGCAGCGGTGGGCTGTGGATCAGTGATTCACGCGGCAACGTGACCCGGCGCGGCAGCGACGGGCGCTGGCAGGTCTACGAACACCAGCCCGGTACGCCGCAGGTGCTGATCCAGGCCATGCAGATGGACAGCCACGGCCGCCTGTGGCTGCTTTACGAAGGGCAGGGCATCGGCAGCCTCGCCCCGGACGGTCGCATCGAGTACCAGAAACCGCCGGCCGGTGTGCCGATGGCCATGAGCTTCACCAAACTGGTGGTGGACGCGCAGGACCGGGTCTGGGTGGGCACCCTGGACGGGCTGGTGGTGCGCGACACCGACGGCGTGCTGCGCCGTGCGCCCGAGCGTTTCGGGCTCGGGCACGGCCTGGTGTGGCCCTACCGCGGGCCGGACGGCGTGGTCTGGATCGTGGCCGGCGAACGCATCTACCGCATGCAGGATGGCGTGCCGCAGCTGCAGCACCGCCTGCCCGGGGTGATGCACATCACCGCGATGCTGCAGGATCGCCATGGCGACCTGTGGCTGGGCACCGAGAACCAGGGCCTGCTGCGGCTGTCGCGGCATGGCCTGGAGCGCCTGCCCACCGGGCTGTCGCTGCCCGGCGGGCGCGTGGTGAGCCTGCGCGAGGACGCCGAAGGCAGCATCTGGGTGGGCGCCAACGGCGGCCTGTACCGGCTGCGCGAAACCTTGTTCAGCAGCTTCACCGAGCGCGACGGGCTCAGCGGCGACTACATCCGCACGGTGCTGGAGGACCAGCAGCGGCAGCTGTGGATCGGCAGTGCCAGCGGTCTGGACCGGCGCGATGCACAGGGCCGTTTCTCGCCGGTGGCGTTGCGCAACAGCGGCGGCAAGACCCCCTCGGTGCTCAGCCTGGCCCAGGACCACGAGAATGATCTGTGGGTCGGCACGTTCGGCGACGGGGTGTTCCGGCTGGATGCCCAGGGCCGCACCCTGCGCAACTACGGCACCGCCGATGGCCTGCCCGGCGGCAACATCCGCGCCATCAGCGTGGACCGCGCCGGCGTGGTCTGGGCCGGCACCCAGAAGGGCGTGGTGCGCATCGATGACCACGGCGTGGAAGTGCCGCGTGCGCCGGGCATGCCGGGCGGCCTGATTACCGCCCTGGCCCACGACGCCGACGGCGCCTTGTGGATCGGCACCATCGAGGGCATCCGCGTGCTGCGCGGCAACCGCGTGCAGAGCATCGACCTGGCCCCGCTGGGCGGCGGTCGCAGCGTGTTCGGCTTCCAGCAGGTGGGCGATGCGATGTGGGTCAGCAGCGACCGCGGCCTGTACCGCTGGCAGGACGGCCGCCTGGCACGGGTCGGGCTGGAGCAGGGCATGCCGGTGGACACCGTGTTCCAGCTGGTGCCCGACCGCATCGGCAACGTCTGGATCAGCAGCAACCGCGGCGTGCTGCGCACCGACATGGCGATGCTCAACGAGGTAGCCGATGGCCGCGCACCGCGGGTCGAGGTGGAGCATTACAACGAGATCGACGGCATGGCCAATTCGCAGGCCAACGGCAGTTCCGGCCCGTCGGCCATCCTGCGCCAGGACGGCACGTTCTGGGTGGTCACCGCAGGCGGCCTGAGCATGGTCGACCCGCTGCGCCTGCAGCGCTTCCGCGAGCGGCTGGCCCCGCCGGCGGTGATCGAAAGCGTGCAGGTCGATGGCAAGCCGCTGCACTGGCAGGGCGAGAACCACAACAGCATTCCCGGTGGACGCCGGCTCAGCGTGAGCTATGTGGGCCTGAGCTACCTGATGTCCGAGCGGATCCGCTACCGCACCCGCTTGAGCGGCCTGGACAAGGGCTGGATCGAACGCGGCCAGCAGCGCAGCGTGGAGTTCATCGGCCTGCCGCCGGGCGATTACACCCTGCACGTGTCCGCCGCGCATCCCGGTGGCAGCTGGAGTGACAGCGAGGCGGTGTGGGAATTCACCGTTGAACCGTTCCTGTGGCAGCGCCGCAGTGTGCAGGTGGTGGCCGCGCTGCTGCTGTTGGGCGGTCTGATCGCGTTGTACCTGTACCTGATCCATCGCTACAAGGCCAGCAACGTGCGCCTGGCGCGGATGGTGGATGAAGCCACCCGCGACCTGCAGGCGCAGACGGTGAACCTGCAGGCGTTGAACCAGGAAAAAACCGAACTGGCCGACCGGCTGGCGGTGCAGGCCGAGCAGTTCGGCCGGCAGGCACGCGAGGATGCGTTGACCGGTCTGCCCAACCGGCGGGCCTTCGATGAGGCACTGGCGCGCGACTTCGCCCGGTCCCAGCGCAGCGGCCACCCGCTGTGCCTGGTGGTGCTGGACATCGACCACTTCAAGGAGGTCAACGACCAGCACAGCCACAGCGTGGGTGACGTGGTGCTGGTGGAAGTGGCGCGCGTGATCGCCTCGGCCTGCCGCGATTCGGACATGCCCGCGCGCACGGGCGGCGAAGAGTTCACGCTGCTGCTCAACGACACTCGCCTGGCCGAAGCGGCGCAGGTGTGCGCGCGCCTGCGCGGGCTGTTCCATGACCACCCGGACTGGGCCGGCGTGCCGGGCCTGAAGGTGACCTTCAGCGCGGGACTGGTGGAACTGGACGCCGCCGACCGCACCCCGATGCTGCTCTACCAGCGCGCCGACCGCGCGCTGTACCGGGCCAAGAGCGAAGGCCGCGACCGCACCGCGATCGGGTAGAGCCGACCGTTGGTCGGCTGTTCGTGGTGTGTGGCATGCAGGCGGTTGGCGCGAAGAGCAGCCGACCAACGGTCGGCTCTACCCGGCGAAGCGACACCCCGGTAGAGCCGACCGTTGGTCGGCTGTACGTGGTGGGTGGCATGCAGGCGGTTGGCGCGAACGGCAGCCGACCAACGGTCGGCTCTACCAGGCGAAGCGACACATCGGTTAGAGCCGACCGTTGGTCGGCTGTTCGTGGTGCGTGGCATGCAGGCGGTTGGCGCGAAGAGCAGCCGACCAACGGTCGGCTCTACCCGGCGAAGCGACACATCGGGTAGAGCCGACCGTTGGTCGGCTGTTCGTGGTGCGTGGCATGCAGGCGGTTGGCGCGAACGGCAGCCGACCAACGGTCGGCTCTACCAGGCGAAGCGGCACATCGGGTGCAGCCGACCAACGGTCGGCTCTACCTTCGAGGGGCGTACCGGGTTACCGCGGCCAGGCGTTGGCGATGGTGCAGAACAGCTTGGCGGTCTGCTCGGTGTCGTACACCGCGCTGTGCGCTTCGTCGGCGTCCCAGCCCAGCCCGGCGGCAGCGGCGGCGCGGGCGAGGACGGTCTGGCCATAGGCGATGCCGGCCATGGTCACTGTGTCGAACACGCTGAAGGGGTGGAACGGGTTGCGCTTGTGGCCCACCCGGTTCACCGCGGCGTTGACGAAACCCAGGTCGAAGTGCGCGTTGTGCCCGACCAGGATCGCGCGCTGGCAGCCGTACTTCTTCACCGCCGCACGTACCGGCGCGAAGATGTGGTCCAGTGCATCCTTCTCGGACTTGGCCAGGCGGAACGGGTGGTCGAGGATGATGCCGGTGATTTCCAGCGACTTCGGGTCGATCTCCAAACCTTCGGCCGGGATCACGTGGGCGCTGGCGGTCTGGCCGGGGTACAGCAGCCCGTTTTCGTCCATTTCGATCGGCACGGCGGCGATTTCGAGCAGCGCATTGCGGTTGCAGTCGAAGCCGCCGGTCTCCACGTCGATCACGACCGGCAGGAAGCCGCGGAAGCGCTGGGACATGGCCAGGTTCACTGCCGGGGCAGCAGGCGCCGGAGCGGCGGTGTGGGGCGAGGCGGCATCTGTCATGCGGCGATTCTAGCAGAGGGGGGCTGTACGCCCCCCGCGCTCAGGCCAGCGCAGGCGTGCGTGCCAGGCAGCGTTGCAGCAGCCGGTCCAGGCTCAGTGGGCCGGCCCCCTGCAGGGCCAGCGGCAGCAGCATGGCCATGAACAGCACGGGCAGCTTGAAGTTGCCAAAGCCCTGGTCGGTGATGGCATAGCCCATCGCCAGCTCGCCCAGCCCGTCCCAGTGCATGGGCCAATGCACGGCGGCGGTGGCCACCGCGGTCAGCACCAGCAGGCTGCTGGCGGCCATGCGCGTGCCCAGGCCGACCAGCAGGCAGCCCGCGCCCACCAGCTCGAACCACGTGGCCAGCTGCCAGTTGATGCCGGCCGGTATCTGGTCGAAAGGAAACGGGAACGCCTGCTGCAGGTCGCCGAACCAGTTGCTGCCGTGCAGTTTCTCGCGGCCGGATTCGAAATACTCCCAGGCCATCAGCAGGCGCAGGCCAAGCGGGGCAATCCACGGGCCGAGCGGGTCCAGCCGGCCGCGCAGGGCGGCCAGGTACGGTGTCTTCATCAACGGAATCCTTGGTGGGGGATCAGGAAGCGGGCGGGGCCGGGCCGATAACGCCGCTGCCGTGGAACTGGCGCAGCAATGCTGCTCCGGGGGCGAGCAGTGCATCGGCGGCCAGGCCGTGGGCCCGTGCAAGCTGCTGCAGGTGCCACGTGCCGGCATGGCCGGGCTGTTGGCCGATTTGTTCCAGCAACTGCGCGGCCATCGGGCTGATGGACGCAAAACACACCTGCCCATCCGGGTCACGCCGCACCAGCAGCCCGGTGGGGACGTCGCCGGGCGTGTGAGGGGCGTCGTCGCTGCCCAGCCGGTGCACCGGCCAGTGGTACAGCAGCGGCCACGCCAACGGCGAACGCTGCAAGGGGGCGTGCATCGCGTCCCACCCGGGCGTGGCCGGCAGTGGTTGGGCATCAAGCTGGTACAACGCGGTTTCCACCCACTCGTAGTGGGCCAGTTCGGCCAGCGCCGGGTGCGGCAGCGTCGGCTGGGCCTGCAGCCACTGCACGAACTCGGCGGCCAGCTCGGTGAACAGCGGGGTCTGCGCACGGTGCTCGGCCACGAAGCGCCTTACCAGCACGGTCCACTCGGAATCACCCAGCAGCTGCACGCAGACCGGGAAGCCGGTGCCCAGCAGGCCCAGCAGGTTGTTGAACACCAGCCGCCGGTAAACCGCCACGCGCCGTGCATCCAATCCGGCGGGCGAGGCTACCTGTGCCGGGTCGCGCAGGTGGGTGGTGAGTGCCCGCTGCTGGGCGTGCAGGCGGGCCGGCGCGTCAGTCACGGGTGGCTCCGGCGTATGCGGCCATAAGCTGGCGGATGGTGCGCAGTTCGTCGCGCAGTTCGGGGTAGGGCGGGAAGTTGAAATCGCGTTCGAGCAGGGTGGGGCGTGCACCGATGCGCGCGTAGGTGCGGGCCAGCAGGTTCCAGACCGGATCGATCACGGCGCTGCCGTGGGTGTCGATCTTGAGGTCCTCGGCTTCGTCCAGGTGCCCGGCCACGTGCAGGCAGACGATGCGTTCGGCGGGCAGCCCGGCGATGAACGCGTCGGCGTCGTAGCCGTGGTTGCAGGCGTTGACGTAGACGTTGTTGACGTCCAGCAGCAGGTCGCAATCGGCTTCGGCCAGCACGGCGTTGGTGAAGGCCAGTTCGTCCATGGCCGGTTCGGGGGCGAGGTAGTAGGAGACGTTTTCCACCGCGATGCGGCGGCCCAGGACATCCTGCACGCGGGCGATGCGCGCGGCGGTGTGGTGCACGGCTTCATCGGTGAAGGGGATGGGCAGCAGGTCGTAGAGGTGGCCATCGTCGCTGCAGTAGCTCAGGTGTTCGCTGTACAGCGGTACCCGGTGCTGGTCGAGGAACCGGCCCACCTGTTCAAGGAGTTGGGTATCCAGCGGTGCGGTGCTGCCGAGCGACAGGGACAGGCCGTGGCAGCTCAGGGGGTAGCGCTGGGCGAGGTCGGCCAGGGCCTCCCCGGCAGGGCCGCCCACGCCGATCCAGTTTTCCGGGGCGCATTCGAGGAAGTCGAGGTCGCCGGCCGGGGCATCACGCAGGGTCTGCAGCAGTGCGCGGCGCAGGCCCAGCCCGGTCGCCGCCGCAGGCAGCGGCGACCGGTGCATGCCCGGGGCGATGCGGTCAGTGCTTGGCACCGCACTTGCCTTCGCCGCACTTGCCTTCCGCGGCCTTCTTGTCGCCGGCGGCCTTGGTTTTTGCGTCGGTACCCTTGCCCTTGTCGGCGCCGCACTTGCCTTCGCCACACTTGCCTTCGGCGGCCTTGGCGCCGGTTGCGGTGGCCGTTTTGTCAGCGGCCTTGGTGCCGGCCTTGTCGCCATGGGCGCCACACTTGCCTTCACCACATTTGCCTTCGGCGGCCTTGGTCGCGGCCTGTCCGGCAACGAGGTAGCCCTGGGCCAGGTCGGTCATGCTCAGCGCAGACGCCGACGCGGTGACGCCGAGGCCGGCGGCAAGCGCGGTGGCGGCCAGCAGGGACAGCGAACGGGTGGGATTGCTCATCGGGTGGTGCTCCTTGGTATGGGCCGGGGCCCGGGATGGCTGCGTGGGGTCAGCAGGTGTGGCCATGGTGGGCCGGCCCGGCTCAACGAATCCTCACACAGGATTCAACGTTTCGTGAAGTGTGGGGGTGGTTGTTTTTCTTTTTAGAAGCGAAAAGCCAGAGCTGGAGCAACAGCCACAGCCACAGCCACAGCCACAGCCGGTGGTGCGGGCGTGCCTGGCTTGGCGGGTACGGGTGGGTTGGCGGGACACGCCGCAAGTACGTCCGTGTAGGCTCGTGAGCGCCATCCATGGCGCCCAACGGTCCCGCCAACCCACCCGTACCCACCTATGACAGTGAGTCGGATCGCATCGAAAAAGCAGGGGATGTCTGCGCTTGCGATGTAGCTCTGCAGTGCGTTGCTTCTTCTATGGCTGCCGACCAGTTGTCTAGGGTGGGGGTGTGTGGGTTCGCGGGACCCTGAGCCGCATGGATGCGGCGACGGAGCCTACACGGACGTACTTGCGGCGTGTCCTGCGAACCCGCACACCCCCGCCCAACTCAGGTCAACGAGAAGACTGCAGCTGTTGAGCTCCATTCTTGGGCGACATGGAAGCCCGAAACGAAAAAAAGCCGCCACCCGAAGGCAACGGCTTTTGCTTTTCTACCATCAGGCAGTTCAGACGTGATCGGTGCTGCTGGTTTCGTCGCGCTTTTCGCGGGGGGCAGGACCTGCTCGCCGTGTACCAGGAACCAGACGTTCTCGGCGATGTTGGTGGCGTGGTCGCCCACGCGTTCCAGGTTCTTGGCCATGAACAACAGGTGCGTGCACGGCGTGATGTTGCGCGGGTCTTCCATCATGTAGGTCAGCAGCTCGCGGAACAGCGCGGTGTACTGTGCGTCCAGCCGTGCGTCGTCGTCGCGCAGTGCCAGCGCTGCGGCCGCGTCGTTGTCGCGGTAGGCCTCGATCGCGCGTCGTACCTGCTGGGCCGCCAGCCGACCCAGCGAACGCAGGCCCTGGATCTGCGGCAGCGGCGGTACCTTGCTCAGGGCGATCGAACGCTTCGCCACGTTCGCGGCGTAGTCACCGATGCGCTCGATATCGGCCGGAATGCGCAGGCCTGCCAGGATCTCGCGCAGGTCGCGCGCCATCGGTCCGCGCAGTGCAAGACGCATCACGTCGTGGCTGATCTGCTGCTCCAGGCCGTCAATCGCCTCGTCGTTGGCGATGATGCGCTGGGCGGCGTTCTCGTCGCGCTTTTCGATCACGTCCATCGACGCCTCGAGCTGTGCGACCGCCATCTCGCCCATGCGCACGATCTCGGCCACCAGCCGCTGCTGCTCTTCGTCGTAACTCTTGACGATATGGTCGTTGGGAATGCTCATGCGGGTGTCATCCAAAGGTTCGTGGCCGGGATCAGCCGAAACGGCCGGTGATGTAGTCTTCTGTCTGCTGCTTGTTGGGCTGCGAGAAGATCACTTCGGTGCGGTCGTGTTCGATCAGGTCGCCCAGGTACATGAAGGCGGTGTAGTCCGACACGCGCGCGGCCTGCTGCATGTTGTGGGTCACGATCACGATCGTGTAATCGTGCTTGAGCTCTTCCACCAGCTGCTCGATGCGGCTGGTGGAGATCGGGTCCAGCGCCGAGGTCGGCTCGTCCAGCAGCAGCACGTCCGGGCGCAGCGCCACGGCACGGGCAATGCACAGACGCTGCTGCTGGCCACCGGACAGGCCCAGCGCGCTCTGGTTGAGCTTGTCCTTCACCTCGTCCCACAGCGCACCCTGGCGCAGCGCCTGCTCGACGCGCACGGCCATGTCGGCCTTGGACAGCTTCTCGTGGTGGCGGATGCCGTAGGCCACATTCTCGAAGATGGTCATCGGGAACGGCACCGGCTTCTGGAACACCATGCCCACCTTGCTGCGCAGGCGGTTCATCGGGTACTTCGGCGCCAGGATGTTCTCGCCGTCCAGCAGCACCTCACCGCGCGCCTCCATTTTGGGGTACAGCGCGTAGATGCGGTTGAAGATGCGCAGCAGCGTGGACTTGCCGCAGCCGGACGGACCGATCAGGGCGGTGACGCGCTTTTCGGGGATCTCCAGCTCGATGTTCTTCAGCGCATGGAACTTGTCGTAGTAGAAGTCCAGTCCACGCGCGGCCAGCTTGATCGGCGCCGGGGTCTGCAGGTTTTCATGCGAGGCCGGGACCACGATGCGCTGCATCGGCACGGCGTTGGAAAGATCGTTCATGGCGATATCCGCGGAAAGGTCAGTCATGGGAGATACGGTTGCGCAGCAGGATGCCGCGCGCAGAGAGGCTGACCAGCAGCACGAACACGGTCAGCACCAGCGCGCCGGCCCAGGCCAGCACCTGCCAGGATTCATACGGGCTGCCGGCGAACTGGTTCATCACCACCGGGACCGAGGCCATCGGCTGGAACACGTTGCTGTTCCAGTACTGGTTGCCGAAGGCGGTGAACAGCAGCGGCGCGGTTTCACCGGAGATGCGGGCCAGTGCCAGCAGGATGCCGGTGACGATGCCGGCGGCGGCGCTGCGGTACAGCACCTGCACGGTCACCTTCCACTGCGGGATGCCCAGCGACAGCGCCGCTTCGCGCATCTGCGAGGGCACCAGGCGCAGCATCTCATCGGTGGTGCGCACCACCACCGGCAGCACGATGAAGGCCAGCGACAGCGCACCGGCGAAGGCCGAGAACTGCCCGCCGGTCTGCATCACGTACAGCGTGTAGACAAACAGGCCCAGCACGATCGACGGTGCCGACAGCAGGATGTCGTTGACGAAACGGACCACGGTGCCGGCCTTGCGGAAGTTGCCGTACTCGGCCAGCCAGGTGCCGGCCAGCACGCCCAGCGGCGTGCCGATGGCAATGGCCAGGCCGCACATCACCGCGCTGCCGAAGAACGCATTGGCCAGGCCGCCTTCCTGCATCGGCGGTGGGGTCATCTTGGTGAACAGGTCCAGGTTGATGCCCGCCAGGCCCTTGGAGGCCAGCGTCCACAGGATCCAGCCGAGGAAGAACAGGCCGAACAGCGCGGTCAGACAGGACATCAGCAGCGCGACCATATTGACGATGCGGCGGCGCAGGTACAGCGGCTGGGAAGAGCTCTTGGCGACGGTGGACATCAGTTGCCCTCCTTGCGGGACAGACGCATCAGCATCAGGCGGGCGATTGCCAGCACCACGAAGGTGACGATGAACAGCACGAAGCCGAGCAGCAGCAGCGCCGAGCGATAGGTTTCGGTGGCTTCACCGAAGTCGTTGGCGATCAGCGCGGCAATGGTGGTGCCCGGTTCCAGCAGCGACGGCGACAGGCGCACGCTGTTGCCGATCACGAAGGCCACCGCCATGGTTTCGCCGAGCGCGCGGCCCAGGCCCAGGAAGATGCCGCCGATGACCGCCGAGCGGGTGTAGGGCAGCACGATGTCCCAGCTGACTTCCCACTTGGTGGAGCCCAGCGCGTACGCCGATTCCTTCAGGCGGGTCGGCACGGTGAGGAACACTTCGCGCATCACCGAGGAGATGAAGGGAATGACCATGATGGCCAGCACGAAGCCGGCGGTAAGCACGCCGATGCCCAGCGGCGGGCCCTGGAACAGCGGACCGATGATCGGCAGGGTGCCCAGGTGGTCGTTGAGGAACGGGGTGACGTACTCGGTCATCACCGGCACCAGCACAAACAGGCCCCACATGCCGTAGATGATCGAGGGGATGCCGGCCAGCAGTTCGATGGCGGTACCGACCGGGCCACGCAACCAGCGCGGCGCCACTTCGGTGAGGAAGAAGGCGATGCCGAAGCTCACCGGCACGGCGATGACCATCGCGATCAACGCGGTGACCAGGGTGCCGTAGATGGGCGCGAGGGCGCCGAATTTGTTTTCGACCGGATTCCATTCGGACGAATAGAAGAAGCTCAGGCCCTGCTCCTGCAGGGCATGGCGGCCGCCCCACAGCATCGAGAGCGCGGCGCAGGCCAGGGCCACCAGCACCAGGATGACGGTGGCGATCAGGACCCACCGGAACAGTTTGTCATTGCGGGCGTCACGCAGGTCGCGGGTGGACGGTGCGGGAACAGGCTGGGCGATGGCATTCATGGGAAAGGCGGGGGCCCAAAATTAGGTGGGGTAGTGCCAGGCCATGCCTGGCAGAACGGTGTCATGGCGCCACACTCCGGACCCGCGCAACGCGCGGGTCCGGTCTGGATCACTTGAATTCAGCCGCCCAGTACCCTTCGATCTGCGTCACCAGCTCGGCCGGCAGCGGCACGTAATGCAGTTCGTTGGCCTGCTTCTGGCCGTTTTCGAAGGCCCACTTGAAGAACGCCAGGGTTTCCTTGCTGCGCTTGGCATCCTTGGGCTGCTTGTGCATCAGCATGAAATTGGTGGCGGTGATCGGCCACGCCTGGTCGCCCGGGGCGTTGGTGATGACCAGGTTGAAGTCCTTGGCGCTGGCCCAGTCGGCGCTGGCGGCGGCAGCGGCGAAGGTTTCCGCGCTCGGCTGCACCCAGTTGCCGGCGGCATTCTGCATCGAGGCATACGGCATGCCGTTCTGCAGCGCGTAGGCCAGTTCGACGTAGCCGATGGAGCCCTTGATCTGCTTCACGTACGAGGCCACGCCTTCGTTGCCCTTGCCACCCACGCCATCGGGCCACTGCACGGAGGTGCCTTCGCCGACCTTGCTCTTCCAGTCCGGGCTGACCTTGGACAGGTAGTTGGAGAAGTTGAAGGTGGTGCCCGAGCCGTCGGAGCGGTGGACCAGGGTGATCTTGCCGTCGGGCAGCTTGACGCCCGGGTTGGCGGCCACGATGGCCGGGTCGTTCCAGGTCTTGACTTTGCCCAGGAAGATATCGGCCAGCAGCGCGCCGTTGAGGCGCAGCTTGCCTGCTTCCAGGCCGTCGATGTTGACCACCGGCACCACGCCGCCGATCGCCGACGGGAACTGGCCAAGACCGGCCTGGGCCAGTTCTTCGCTGCTCAGCGGCTTGTCGGAAGAACCGAAGTCGACGGTGCCGGCCTTGATCTGCGCGATGCCGCCGCCGGAGCCGATGGACTGGTAGTTGATCTTGGCGCCGGTGGCGGTGTTGTAGTCAGCCGACCACTTGGACACCAGCGGGAAGATGAAGGACGCGCCGGCGCCGGAAATTTCAGCGGTCAGGCGATCACCGGCAGCGGGCGCAGCCGCGGGAGCGTCGGTAGCCGGCGCGGCAGCCTGGCCTTCGGCGCCCGGCTTGCAGGCGGAAAGACCCAGCGCGATGGCCAGGGAAAGGGCGGTCAAGCCAGCCGTGTGCAGTTTCATCGGTCACTCCGTAGCGGGATAGGGGCCGGTCTCTCCGGCGACGCTGCTATGAAATGATGTTTTTGTTACAGCCGTATGACGGTGTGACCGGGTGCACGTGGAGGCCTTGTGGGGCTTGGGTTCTGGTCGATTTCTCCAGGGGAAAGCATGAAGCCGCGCGGGCAACCTGCGCCCGGGCTGGGCGGGGAGGTGCGGGTTCGCGGGACACGCCGTGAACCCATCCATGGGGGCTCGTGTACGGCATCCATGCCGTACACGGTCCCGCGAACCCACACCTCCCCGCCCCTGAAAGTTGGCCGGAGGCCGTGGATAAGCCAAAGGCAAGACCCTCATCTTCACCCTCAGACATCCATCCCGGCATCCAGATCCCAGACGCCAGGCCAGGGCAACTCAGATCCAACCGCACTCCCGCTTCATTGCGCAGGCGCTTTCGCTGACCGGCCAGGAAACTGTCGGGGGCTGGTGGGGGTGGGTGGCCGGGGCCCTCCATCGCATGGATGCGATGGCGGAGCTTACAAGGGTGAGGGCGCATTGCTTGCGAGGCACTGCCTCGCATGCGTCCGAACGCACAGCCGCCGGCGGCTGGGCCGGGCCGCGGAGCGGGACTTGCAGCGTGCCCTGGCTGCCCACCCCCACCAGCCCAGCCAGCAGAACCGACCCGTCACGACGCCAAGCTCTGGCAATAGCTCCGGCTCTGGGCTCCGGCTCCGGCTCCGGCTCCGGCTCCGGCTCCAGCTCCAGCTCCAGCTCCAGCTCTGGGCTTTTAAGCTTCTAAAAAAAACAAACCCCACAAAAAAGAAAAGGCGCGGATCTTTCGATCCGCGCCCGGCGGCGGCAGGGGGAGAGAGGACCTGCCGCCGCCATTGCCTCGTTGTTGCCGATCAGTACTTCAGGTTCTGCGACCAGTAGGTCTCGATCTGCTTCACCAGCGTGTCCGGCAGCGGCACATAGTCCAGCTGCTTGGCCTGCGCATCACCGCTCTTGTAGATCCAGCGGAAGAACTCCTGGGTCGCCTTCGCGTTGGCCACGTTCTTCGGCTGCTTGCGCACCAGAATGAAGTTCGTCGCCGTGATCGGCCAGGCGTCCGCGCCCGGCGCGTTCGTCATCACCAGATAGAAGTCCTTCGAACTCGCCCAGTCAGCGCTGGCGGCGGCCGCCGCGAACGACGTATCGCTCGGCAGCACCACCTTGCCCGACGCGTTCTTCATCGCCGCGTACGACATCTTGTTCTGCAGCGCGTAGGACAGCTCCACGTAGCCGATGCCGCCCTTGATCTGCTTCACGTACGCAGCAACGCCTTCATTGCCCTTGCCGCCGATGCCCACCGGCCACTGTACCGAGGTGCCTTCGCCGACCTTGCTCTTCCACTCCGGGTTCACCTTGGACAGGTAGTTGACGAAGTTGAACGTCGTGCCCGAACCATCCGAACGGTGCACAACCGTGATCTTGCCGTCGGACAGCTTCACGCCCGGGTTCAGTGCCGCAATCGCCGGGTCGTTCCAGGTCTTGATCTTGCCCAGGAAAATGTTGGCCAGCGTCGGGCCGTCGAGCTTCAGTGCGCCCGGTGCGATACCGGCCACGTTGATCACCGGCACCACGCCGCCGATCACCGACGGGAACTGGGCCAGACCGGCCGCAGCCAGCTCTTCCGGCTTCAGCGGCGCATCGGACGAACCGAAGTCCACCGTGGCCGCCTTGATCTGGGCGATACCGCCACCGGAACCGATCGACTGGTAATTGACCTTCTTGCCGGTCGCGGTGTTGTAGTCGGCCGACCACTTGGACATGACCGGGTAGATGAACGAGGCGCCCGCGCCGGTCACATCGGCGGCATTGGCGGCGAACACGGACGACGCGGCGAGGACGGCAACGGCGGCGCGCGACTTGAAGGCGTGGATCACGGGGTGGCTCCTGGGATGGATGACGGTGCGGGGTGTCCCGCCCGGTGCTCATTCCATAACGGTTCGATGACAGCGCAGCGTCTGTCATATGACCGCACCGTGACATGCGTCATGAGGTGCCCGTCACAACGGGCGCAACGCCTCCGGAACCGCGTAGTGGCGCCCGTCATGGCGCAGCACGTGGCGTTCGTTGTCCACCGGCGTGTCCTGGTCGCGGCACGTCTCGCCGTCCATCCAACTGCGGCTGGTCACCCGGCGCTCGCTGACGATCAGCTCGGCCAGGCCGTGCTGCGGTTGCCGGCCCACCGAGAGCGTGCGTGTCACATCGGTGGACTCGCCTGCGCAGCGCGTGTCCCATTCGGCCTGGTAGCGACGCGTCACCAGCGGCAGGTTGAGTTCGCGCAGGCCCGTGCCCTGCATCGCCAGCAGCCGCAGCTGTTCCTCGCTGAACGGGTTGGGGCCGGAGCCATTGCGTCGCTGCAGGCGCAGCCCGAATGCCAGCGTGTCGGCGGCCAGCTGGTAGCGCGCGGTATCCAGGCGCATGCCGTCGAAGAACACCGCGTCGCTGTCCAGCGCGCCCGCCAGCACCGTCCAGGCGCGCGGTGCCAGGGTGTCGGAGTCGATCACCATCACCTCTACGTCGCCATCGCGGGAGTCGTGGTCGCCGCCATCGCGCCAGACCGGCGTGGCCAGCAGGGTCAGCCCGGGGCGGGCCGGCCAGCGCCGGCAGACGCTGCCCGTGGTGTCCCGGGTGTAGCCGGCGCGGTCCGGCAGCACATTGCCTGCCCGCTCCAGGTACGCCTGTTGCGCGGCCGCCTGCGCATCGTGGCAGTCCTGCGCGCGGGCGGGCAGGGCGGTGCCGCACAGGGCAGCCAGCAACAACGACAGGGCGATACGCATCGGAACATCCACGGGCCAGGGGGCGCCCAGCATACGCGCGCGGGCGCCCCGTCATTGCGTGACAACGCGACGCAACCGGGTAGAGCCACCCCACGGGTGGCTACGCAACCAACGCACGGGCGCCCACGCAAAAAAAGGTTCTTCGCCCATCTGAGGGGCAGGCAGAAACGTGCCTTGGCGCTGTCCAGACGCGGCCGTCGGTGGTTCGGGCGCTGGGCCCCCATGCCCTTTCCGGCGAATGTCCTCCGGCGTCGGCCTGCGGCCGCCACCTCCTCCTTTATTTCGCCTCCAAGGGCATGCATGGGGGCCCAGCGCCCGAACCACCGACAGCCTTCCAAAAAGCGTGGCGTCCACCTGCGCACCGCAAGCCGAGCCCCGTAGCAGCCGGTAGGCTCCTGGGCAAAATAAAGGAGGAGGTGGCCCAGCGGCCGGGGGACATTTGCACCAGGGGCCTACCGGCTGCTACGGGGCCCTGACGCTCGCGACCGGCCCGATCGGAAGGCAAGCCGATCCAATCGGCGCCTGCACACCCGGCCACCCGCGTCGCGTCGTGCCACTCTGCGACGGCCATTGGAACAAGACGCTTCCCTCAGATGGGAGAAGAACCAAAAAAGGGCGCAGCCCAAGCTGCGCCCTTTCTGTCACACGTTTACCGCCACGCTTACCAGAAGAACTGCAGGCGTGCTTCGAGGATGTTCGGGTCGTCGTTGACGAACGCACGCGCGGTCGAGTTGTACTTCTTGCTGTCCACCATCACGTAGTTCAGCGCGAACTTGGTGTTGGAGCGCCAGTAGTAGTTCACGCCCACGGTCCAGATATCCATCTTGCCGCCGAGCACGCCATCGACGATCGGCGGACGGCCGGCCACCGGGTTGGCGTTGACGTTGCCGTCGTTCAGATCCATGTGGTCGTAGCGCGCGCCCAGCTGCCACATGCCGCGGCCCGGCTCATCCGGCAGGCCGGTGGTCGGCGTGCCGCCCTTGTAGCCCCAGGTCTCGCCGGTGATGTTCCACAGGCCGCTGACGTAGAAGCCGTCGCTGGTGTAGTTGTCGCGGGTATAGCGCTTGGCCTTGCTGGTGTAGTACTCGGCCTGGGCCTTGAACGGGCCGCCGATGTACATCGCTTCGGCGCCGATCGTGCTCACGCGGTCGGTGTCCACCAGGTTGCCGCTGTCGACCAGGCGCGCGGTGGCCAGGTCGGCGTTGGGACGGGCACGCACGCGCAGGGTGTCTGCGTCGGTGTCGTAGTCCACATAGCTCAGGCCGAAGTGGAGCACCTGGCCCTTGTCGTTGATCGGCGCCCAGGTACCACGCGCGCCGTAGCCGCTGCCGTGGGCCAGGTTGCGGGTCAGCTCGCGGCCGAAGGCGCTGGCGGTCACCGACCAGTTGTTGTCACCGATGCTGTAGGCGCCACCGAGGCGACGGGCCACCGCGTAAGTATTGGTGACGGCCGCCTTGGAAATGAAGTCGTTGTTCTTGGTGCTGGACAGTTCTTCCAGGCTGTTGGGCTGCTTGAACTGGCCGAACTGCACGAAGTGGTTGGCGTTGCCGGCCAGCTTGTACTTCAGGTTGGTGTCCAGGAACTTGTCGGCCTTGGCGTCGTAGCCGACCACCCATTCGATGTTGCCCGGGCCCTTGCCCTTGAGCACCAGTTCGGCGCGGCGCAGTTCGAACTCGCTGTCCTTGCCGTTGCCGGCATCACCGCCGTTGAGGTCGGTCAGGTCGTTGTCGAACCAGTTGCCGTCGGCCTGGACCAGGCCTTCGAAGGTGATCTCCGAACCGCCGATCACATCGATGGCCACTTCGGCGTGGGCAGCCGGGACGAACAGCGCAGCCGCAACAGCCGCGGTCAGGAGTTGGCGATGCAGTTTCATGGAGAGGAGCCTTGCAGGCAGGTGGGAAGATGCTGCGCAGGCTAATTAGTGAAGATTGCGTAAATATGACAGTTTCAGACAAACCGACGGCCGGCCCGGGTCAGGCGCCGTCAGGGGTTGCCATTGATGCCCGACGCAGATGACCGCCGGGTTGCGTGCAGATGGCAGTCGCGACACCGCCTCAGGCGGCGGTTTTCTGCTTGAACCGGCACAGGTCGCGGATGACGCATTGCGGGCAGTCCGGCTTGCGCGCCTTGCACACATAGCGGCCGTGCAGGATCAGCCAGTGGTGCGCATCGAGCAGGAACTCGGCCGGGATCACCTTCACCAGCAGGTCTTCCACCGCGCGCACGTCCTTGCCCGGGGCCAGCCCGGTGCGGTTGGATACGCGGAAAATGTGGGTGTCCACCGCCATCACCGGCTCGCCGAACGCCGTGTTGAGCACCACGTTGGCGGTTTTGCGGCCCACCCCCGGCAGCGCCTCCAGCGCGGCACGGTCGCGCGGGACCTCGCCGCCGTGCTGGTCGATCAGCATCGCGCAGGCGGCGATCACGTTCTTGGCCTTGGCGTTGAACAGGCCGATGGTGGCGATGTATTTCTTCAGGCCGTCTTCGCCCAGCGCGAGCATCGCCTGCGGCGTGTTGGCCACCGGAAACAGCTTGCGGGTGGCCTTGTTGACGCCCACGTCGGTGGCCTGTGCAGACAGCGCCACGGCCACCAGCAGTTCGAACGGCGAGCTGTACTCCAGTTCGGTCTTCGGGTGCGGGTTGAGTTCGCGCAGGCGCGTGAACATTTCGATCACGTCGGCCTTGGGCATGCGCGCGCTGCGCGGCGCAGGTTTGGCCGCCGGGGTGCTCTTCATCGTGCTCATCAGGAAGTCTTGCCGGCAGCCTTGGCCTTCGCGCGCGCCAGGATCGCGGCGGCGGCGGGCGGCAGGGCCGGTTTCAGTTCGGGTGTGGGGGCCGGCGGTGCGCGGCGCGCCTCGCGTTCGGCGGCGCGGCGGGCCAGCCGCTGCGTGCGCTGCTGGTAGCGCGCACGCGCGGCCCAGGCACGGTACAGCTGCTGCTGGGCCTGCAGCAGGCGCGCGGCAAGATCCGGGTGGCCCGGCAGCAGTGCGGCGTCGCCCGGTGAGGGCACGTAGTCCATCAGGCCCGCCGCCAGCGCAGCGTCCAGGTCGTCATCGAGCACCAGCAACAGCAGGCGGGCGGGCAGGGCAGGTGCGGCGTGCATGGCTCAGCGGTTCTGGAACACCGGCGGACGCCGGGCAAGGAAGGCGGCGGTGCCCTCGCGCATGTCCTCGGTGGCGAACATCAGCCCGAACTGCGCGCTTTCGTACTCCAGGCCTTCGCCCAGCGCGCATTCGCCGCCCACGTGGATCGCATCGAGGATGCCGCGCAACGCCAGCGGCGCGGCCTTGGCCAGCTGCAACGCAAGCTCGGCCACGCGCGCGTCGAGCGCATCGGTAGCCACCACTTCATTGACGATGCCCAAGTGCAGGGCGCGCGCGGCGGCGATCGGCGTGCCTAGCAGGCAGAGCTCCAACGCAGCGGCGCGGCCGCACAGGCGCAGCAGGCGCTGGCTGCCGCCGAAGCCGGGAATCAGCCCCAGGTTGATCTCGGGCTGCCCGACCTTGGCGGTGTCCGCGGCGATGCGCAGGTGGCAGGCCATGGCCAGTTCCAGGCCGCCGCCCAGCGCAAATCCGTTGATCCGGGCCAGGACCGGCTTGGGCATCCGCTCGATGCGGCGCATCAATTGCTGGCCCAGCAGCGAGAAGTCCCGTCCCTGAACCGGGCTCAATCCGTTCATTTCCGCGATATCCGCGCCGGCCACGAAGGCCTTGGGACCGGCGCCGGTCAGCACCACCACGCGGACCGCCGGATCGGCAGCGGCCGCGGCAAACGCCGCATCCAGGGCCTCCAGCGTGGCGCGGTTGAGGGCATTGAGCTTGTCCGGCCGGTTCACGGTCACGGTGCGGATGGCACCGTCATCGGCAACGTCGATAGGGGCGGGGGCGATGGGGGCGTCGGCCACGGCAGGACTCCTGAAAACGTTAAAAAAAAGTGATGTTGAACTCTTGAAACGAAGTCAGGTCAGAGCCTGCGTCGTTAGTGGCGGTTCAACGTTGCGGCGGCTATCCTAACCCGTCGCCTCAGGGCGGCCCAATGCGTCCTGAGTTACCACCCCTGGAGAAACGTTTGATGAAGTTGCGTTCTATCGCGGTCGCCGTCGCGGCCCTGGCCCTGACGGGCAATGCCTTCGCCCAGGACACCTCGTCCGAAAAGGGCAAGCTGAGCTATTACTTCGGTTACGACTACGGTAACAACCTCGCTGAACTCACCGCACGCGGCGAGCAGCTGGACATCAACTCGGTGGTCAAGGGCCTGCAGGATGCCTACGCCAAGAAGCAGCCGTCGATCACGGCGGAGCAGTTGAAGCCGGCCGTCGAAGCCTTCCAGAAGCGCGAGCAGGGTCGTGCCCAGGCCGCCAAGGCCGAATACGACAAGGCCGCGGCCGACAACAAGACCAAGAGCACCCAGTTCCTGGCCGCCAACAAGGCCAAGGCCGGCGTGCAGGCGCTGCCGAGCGGCGTGCAGTACCGCGTGGTTGAAGCCGGCAAGGGCGCCAAGCCGACCCAGGCCAGCGTCGTGCAGCTGGAAGTTGCCGGTCCGTACCCGTACGGCACCCGTCCGGCTGAAGCGCGTCCGGCGCAGCAGATTCCGTCGATCAAGGTCAGCGAAGTCGAAATGAAGGCCATGCGCGAAGTGCTCGTGCAGATGCCGGCTGGCTCGAAGTGGGAAGTCACCCTGCCGCCGGAACAGGCCTACGGTGCCGACCCGCGCACCCCGTTCCCGCCGAACGTGGCTGTGCAGTTCGAGATCAAGCTGGTCAGCGTCAAGTAATCTGTCGTTGCACCCCGAACGCGCCGGTGAATCACCGGCGCGTTTTTTTGTGCCCGGCCGTGCGGCGTCACGCGCGCCTGGATGTACTGCAGACGCGGCCCGAAGGCGCCTGGAAACCGCGCAAATCCCGTGTATTCGCGCTAATGTTGCCCGGTGAATTCCCTGGCAGACCCCACGCATGCAATACCTACGCCCTGCATCGGCATCTGCGCGCTGGATCGCGCCGGCCTTTGCACGGGCTGCCTGCGCAGCGTGGATGAAATCACCCGCTGGTCCACGATGACTCGACACCAACAGAACCACGTCATGCAGCACACGCTGCCGCTGCGCGAGCAGTTGCGGCAATCGCTGCGCGGCTCGCTGGCCGAACACGAGCGCCTGTTGCGCGCCCTGCACCCGCTCGACCAGCCGCCGACCGGCGATGGCTGGAACCGCAGCGAACTGATTGATCTGCTGCCGCCCGGCCCGCCGGTGGAAGCGGCAGTGCTGGCCGGCATCGTGCCGCGCGCAGAAGGGGCCCAGGTGATTCTGACCCGGCGCACCGAAACGCTGCGCCAGCACGGCGGGCAGGTGGGCTTTCCCGGTGGACGTACCGAGCCGGACGATCGCGATGCGGTGGCCGCCGCGCTGCGTGAAAGCCAGGAAGAAATCGCACTGCCGCCCGAGCAGGTCCAGGTGCTTGGCTATCTCGACCCGTTCGTGACCATCACCGGCTACCGGGTGATGCCGGTGGTGGCGGTGATCGACCCGGCGTTCGTGGCGGTGCCGCAGCCGGACGAAGTGGCCGAAGTGTTTGAAGTGCCGCTGGCCTACCTGATGGATCCGGACAACCTGCGCCACGTGGACATCGAGCACCGCGGCCGTGTCCGCCACGTGCTGGAGTACGGCTGGCCCGGCCAGCGCATCTGGGGCGCCACCGCCGCCATTCTCTACAACCTGCGTCGCCGCCTGGAGCAGACCGAATGAACACCGCCACTCCCACCTGGACCACGCTGGTGGATGCCGCCGATCTGGCCGCGACCCTGGGCCAGGCCGGCACCCGCGTGCTGGATGCGCGCGCCACGGCCAGCACTGCGGTACGCGTGATGGACGCGCGGTTCGCGCTGACCGATCCGCAATCCGGTGCCCAGGCATACGCGCAGGGGCATATTCCGGGCGCGCTGCACGCCGATCTCAACCGTGACCTGGCCGACCTGGGCAAGACCGGCCAGGGCCGCCATCCGCTGCCCGACAGTGACACGTTCGCCGCCACGCTCGGCAGGTGGGGCATCGCGCCCGATACCCAGGTGGTGGTCTACGACGCTGCGGACGGCAGCATGGCCGCGGCGCGCCTGTGGTGGCTGCTGCGCCTGATCGGCCATGCCCGGGTGGCGGTGCTCGACGGCGGCGTGGCCGCCTGGCAGGCCGCTGGCCTGGCGTTGACCACCGACCAACCGGTGGTGGAGCCGCTGCCTCCCTATCCAGGCCGTTTCGATCGCGGCCGGATCGCGACGGTCGACGAAGTCGCCGCGCGCCTCAAGCACGCACCGGGGTGGCTGCTGGATGCGCGCGCGGGCGAGCGCTTCCGCGGCGACGTGGAGCCACTCGACGCGGTGGCCGGCCACGTACCCGGCGCGGTCAACCGCCCGTTCGCGCTGAACGTGGCAGACGGCCGCCTGCGCCCGGCCCCCGATCTGCGCGCCGCATTGCAGCCGTTGATCGGCACCCATGCCCCCGAACAGGTCGTGCTGATGTGCGGCTCGGGCGTCACCGCCTGCCACCTGCTGCTGGCCATGGAAGTGGCCGGCCTGCACGGCGCAAAGGTCTATGCCGATTCGTGGAGCGGGTGGGTCAGCGACCCCACGCGCCCGGTCGCCACCGGCTGATGCCCGCACCCGTAGTGCCGGGCTCTGCCCCGCAACCAAACCCGTAGTGCCGGGCTCTGCCCGGCAACCCGATTCACCCCCGCATTTCCTGCAGCGCCACCGCCGCCAACACGCGTGGCCACGGGAACAATGGACCCGGGTCGCGTTTGCGCGGCACCCGCCGTTCCGGATCGTCGCTGGCCACTTCCTCGCGCGTGTCCAGCCACTCGTGCCCGGCGATGTACTGCAGTGCTGGCAGGGTCTGGCACAGGTGCTGCAGCAGGTCGATCAGCGCGGCGATCTGGGCATCGGCGTAGGGCTCGTCCATGGCCTGGTGGCGCGAATCCAGCCAGTGCGGGTAGCGCCCGCGGTTGACCAGCTCGATACCGATCGAGCGCGGGTTGTAGCCGCTGACATGGTGCGCCACCCGGTCCACCGCCACGTACTGCACGATGCGGCCGTCACGGTCGATGTAGAAGTGACCGCTGTTGCCGCTGCCGCTGTCGTACAGCACGCGCTCGCCGTATGCGCGCGCCATCGCCAGGTCGGGCAGTTCGGTGCAGTGGATCACCACCAGGTCGACCTGCGCCGGCACACGCGCCTGCAGGCTGTCCTGGTAGGGCAGGGGCTGCGGATCGATCGGTGGCGGGGCGCGGCCGGGCATGGCGCGATGCTAGCATTCCGCCATGAACGCTCAAATCGATTCCTGCCCGGTGCGTGCATGAGCCGCGGCCACTGCATCCTTTCCCACGGCTTTGAAAGCGGCCCGGACGCCACCAAGGTGACCGCGCTGGCCGAGGTCGCCCAGCGCCTGGGCTGGACCCATGAACGCCCCGACTACACCGACCTCGACGCGATGCGCGCGGTAAGCAGCGTGGGCGACGTGCGTGCGCGCCTGCAGCGGCTGCTAGAGCTGGCCGCCGGCGCCGCGCAGCGCGGACCGGTGGTACTGGCCGGCTCCAGCCTGGGCGCCTACATCTCGGCGATCGCCTCGCTGCAGGTTCCCACCCGGGGCCTGTTCCTGATGGTGCCGCCCACCACCATGGGCCCGATGCCGGCCCTGGACGCGGCCCCGGTGCCCACCAGCGTGGTGCATGCCTGGCATGACGAACTGATTCCCGCCGCACAGGTGATTGCCTGGGCCCAGGCCCGCTCGGCGCGGCTGCTGCTGGTCGATGACGGGCACCGGCTGAACAATCACGTCGAAGTGTCGGCCCGGGCGTTCGAGGAATTGTTGCTGTCGTTGTGACGGCGGACCGACCCGGACAGCGCACCGACCAACGGTCGGTGTCTACCGTGCGTTGAGGGCCGACCGTGCGTTGAGGCCGACCGTGCGTCGCGAAGCCGACGGGGCGTTGACGGCGTGGCGACCCGCCGTGGGGCCGTGCCCCGGATCCGGTGGTCCGGCCGCACCGTCGGGGCGATCCTGCCCCGGTCACGTACAATGGACCTCCTGGCGCCCGCGCCGGGCTGCTTGCCGTGCCCGAGGGCACCCCTTCTCCGCTGACCTGCGATACCGATCCTGTGAAATTCTTTGTTTCCTGCGCCAAGGGCCTGGAGTACCTGCTTGCCGACGAACTGTTGGCGCTTGGCCTGGAAAAGGCCACCGCCACCATTTCCGGCGTCAACGCCGAGGGCGAACTGGCGCAGGCGCAGCGCGTGGTGCTGTGGTCGCGCCTGGCCAGCCGGGTGCTGTGGCCGCTGACCGAGTTCGACTGCCCCGATGAAGGCTCGCTCTACCAGGGCGTGTCGGCGATGGCGTGGGAGCAGCACATCAGCCCCGAGCTGACCCTGTCGGTGGACGCGCACGTCTCCGGGACCGAAATCACCCACGCGCGCTTCGCCGCCCAGCGGGTCAAGGACGGCGTGGTCGACAGCCTGCGTTCGCAGGGCCTGGAGCGGCCGTCGGTCAACACCGACTTCCCGGACGTGCGCATCAACCTGTCGCTGCGCAAGGGCCGGGCCACGATCTCGATCGACCTGGGCGGTGGCCCGATGCACCGCCGCGGCTGGCGCATGGCGCAGAACGATGCGCCGCTGAAGGAAAACCTGGCCGCCGCCGTGCTGCTGCGCGCCAACTGGCCGAAGATCCACAGCGAAGGCGGTGGCCTGCTCGACCCGATGTGCGGCAGCGGCACCCTGTTGATCGAAGGTGCCTTGATGGCCGCCGACGTGGCCCCGGGCCTGCAGCGCCACGGCAGCATTCCGCCGAGCCGCTGGCTGGGCTTTGATCGCGACGCCTGGAACAGTCTGATGGAGGAAGCGCGCGCCCGCGAAACCGCCGGCCGCAGCGCACTCAAGCAGGTGATCCACGGCAGCGACGTCGATCCGCACGCCATCCATGCGGCCAAGCAGAACGCCGAAACGGCCGGTGTAGGCCATGCCATCTGGTTCGGCGTACGCGACATCACCGATGTGCAGGTGCCGCCGCAGGAGACCGGCTGCGTGGTCTGCAACCCGCCCTATGACGAGCGCCTGGCCGCCGATGCGGTGCTGTACCGCCAGCTCGGCGACGCGCTCAAGCGCGCGGTGCCGCAGTGGCGCGCCAGCCTGTTGTGCGGCAGCGCCGACCTGGCCTTCGCCACCGGCCTGCGCGCCAACAAGAAGTACCAGCTGTTCAACGGCGCCATCGAGTGCGCGCTGATCGTCTGCGACCCCATCGCGGTGCCGCAGCGCGAGAACGCCGGGCAGCCGCGTGAGCTCAGCGAAGGCGCGCAGATGGTGGCCAACCGCCTGCGCAAGAACATCAAGAAGTTCAAGAACTGGCGCGCACGCGAAGCGATCACCTGCTACCGCGTCTACGATGCCGACCTACCCGAATACGCCGCCGCCATCGACGTCTACGAAGAAGACGCCGGCGCACGCCGTACCTTCCTGCACGTGCAGGAATACGCTGCACCGGCCACCATTCCCGACGTGGACGTGCGCCGCCGCCGCAACGAGCTGTTGTCGGCCGCGCGCGAGGTGTTCCAGGTGCCAGCCGAGCAGGTCGCACTGAAGTCGCGCGAACGCGGTAAGGGTGGCAGCAAGTACGGTCGTTTCGAGCAGCGTGGCGAGTTCGTGCTGGTGCGCGAGAACGACGCGCTGCTGCGCGTGAACCTGTTCGATTACCTCGACACCGGCCTGTTCCTGGACCACCGTCCGTTGCGCTGGCACATGGCCCAGGAGGCCATCGGCAAGCGCTTCCTCAACCTGTTCTGCTACACCGGCGTGGCCAGTGTGCAGGCGGCGGTGGCCGGTGCGGCATCGACCACCAGCGTGGACCTGTCCGGCACCTACCTGCAGTGGTGCGCCGACAACCTGGCCTTGAACGGCAAGGGCGGCAGCCAGCACCAGCTGATCCAGGCCGATGCGCTGGCGTGGCTGGAGGCCGAGCGGCACCGCTTCGACGTGATCTTCTGCGATCCGCCGACCTTCTCCAACTCCGCGCGCGCCGAAGACTTCGACGTGCAGCGCGAGCACGTACGCCTGCTGCGCGCGGCCGTGGCGCGGTTGAGCCCGGAAGGCGTGCTGTACTTCTCCAACAACTTCCGCCGCTTCAAGCTGGACGAAGAAGCGATCAAGGAGTTCGCCGAGTGCAAGGAGATCTCCGCCGACACCATCGGCGATGACTTCGAGCGCAACCCGCGCATCCACCGTGCATGGGAACTACGCCGCTACGGCGCATGACGGAAAAGGGCCGCATGGACGATCGCCACCTCCACACCCACGGACTGCTGCTGCGTCCCTTCGAGGACACCGATGCCGCTGCTTTCGCCGCGGCGGTGCGGGAATCGGCCGAGGGCATGCGGCGCTGGATGCCGTGGTCCTCGGTGGACTACGGCGACGACCAGGCGCTGCAGTGGTTCCAGGCGTGCCGCGAAGGCTGGGAGGCGGGCACGGCGTACGAGTACGGCGTGTTCGACCCGGACACCGGTGCGTTTCTGGGCGGCGCCGGATTGAACGCCATCCGGCGCGATCATCGCTTCTGCAACCTGGGGTACTGGGTGCGGCAGGCGGGGCAGGGCCAGGGCGTTGCCACCCGCGTCGTGCAGGCACTTGCGGCCCACGCATTCGGGTCGCTGCAGCTGCAGCGCGTGGAGATCGTCGTAGCGGTGGGCAACCTGGCCAGCGAACGGGTGGCGGTGAAGGCCGGTGCGCTGCACGAGTGCGTGGCACGCAACCGCTTGGTCATCGACGACATGGCCGCACCGGCGCACGTGTTTTCGCTGGTCCCCTGACGCTGCCGGTCCCGGTAGAGCCGACCGTTGGTCGGCTGCCTTTCGTTCGGGCATCGCGATAGCCGACCAACGGTCGGCTCTACCCGCTCAGGCATCGCGATAGCCGACCAACGGTCGGCTCTACCCGCTCAGGCATCGCGATAGCCGACCAACGGTCGGCTCTACCCTGTTCGGCCGCCGGTCAGCGTGCGAGCAGCGCCACCGCCAGCCCGATCACCGGCAACGCCCACGCCAACGGCGCGATCCAGCGTGGCCGGAACGGGTACAGGCCGAAGGCGATCAGCATGCCGCTGACCGTCATCGCACCCAGCCACAGCACCGGACCGGCGGCCCAGCCGTGGTCCCATACGCACAGCGCGAACGACAGCGTCAGCAGCGCCCAGCCCAGCCAACGCCACAGCCGCATGCGTGCCGGGCTGGCCGGCGCCTTGCCGTGCAGGTCCAGCTGGTGCTTGTCCATGGCCAGCGACAGCGCGGTAAAGGCCGAGAAGCTCACGGTGAGGGCCAGCAGCATCATGCGTTGGCCTCCACGTTCGCGCTCTCCTGCGCCTTGGCCGCTGCCGCCGCGACGGCCTGCCGCTTCTTCTTCTCCGCCGCGCTCAACGCCGGCTGCCAACGCTGCATGCGCAGCGCGCAGTAGGCCAGCACCGCACCGAAGGCCAGCATCATCAGGTCGAACCCGGCCAGCACCCAGTCGCCGGTGCGCAGGGTCACGCCCAGGTGTGCGTGGGTGGTGAGGGCATTGATCACCGGGATCAACAGGAACATCGCCGCGCCCAGGTACAGCTGCCATGCCCACATCTGCCGCTTGGGCCAGATGAAGGCCGCCAGCAGGGCCGCAGCCCAGGCGTAGAAGAACACGTTCACTTCGGCATCGGCGCGCTCGGCCATCTGCACCGGCAGCAGCCGGTTGCCCCAGAAGTAGGCGGCGAAGGCGATCGGCAGGCCGGCGACCGCGCCGATGTTGAGTGCGTCCACCAGGCGCAGGCCGAAGCCGATCTTTCCGCTCTTGGCATGCTTGGGCCGTTCCTTGACCGCCCACAGCACCACGCCGCTGGCCACCATCAGGCAGCCGATCAGGCCGGACACGAAGAACAACGCACGCAGTCCCCAGTCGGCAAAGCGGGCCAGGTGCAGGCCGTACATCACCCCGCGGGTCTGGGTGGCGCCACCGGACAGCGGGCTGGCCTCGATCAGCGCGCCGCTCACCGCGTCATAGCGCAACGACGGCGTATCCACCGACAGCCGCTTGCCATCACGCTGGTACACATCGATCACCGCATTGGCCCCACCGGGGTGATACAGGGTGAAGCCGCTCACCTGGGCGCCCTTCCACTCGGCGCGCGCGGCATCCAGCAACTGCTGGATGGGCAGTGCGGTGGCCGTGCCTTCGGTCGGTGTGTCGATATCGGCCAGGCGCGCGAAGGCCTCGCTGAAGAACGCATCCTCGTCCTTGGGGTAAGCCACGTTCACGCCCCACGGCAGGTACATGAACATCAGGGTGACGATGCCGGTGTAGGTAATCATCGCGTGGTACGGCAGGGCCATCACCGCGCTGACGTTGTGGAAATCCAGCCACGAACGCAGGCCCTTGTCCTTGCGGAAGGTAAAGAAGTCCTTGAAGATTTTCTTGTGGGTGATCACCCCGGTGATGATCGCCACCAGCATGAACATCGCGCAGAAGCCCACCAGGTAGCGCGCCCAGTACACAGGGATGTAGTGCAGGTCGAAGTGCAGGCGGTAGAAGAAATCACCGCCGCGGGTCTCGCGTGCGGCCACTTCCTCGCCGGTGCCCGGGTCCACGGTGGCATCGCCGAAACGGCCACCGCCACGGCGGCGCTTCTCCCCTTCCACCGGCGGCTTGACCATCGATTCGGGGTTGCGCCAGAACATCCGCATGGCCGGGTTGCGCGGGTCGGGCAGGGTCACGTTCCAGCTTTCGGCCTGCGGTGCCTTGTGCTGCAGGAACGCAATGGCGCGCTCGGCGGCCACCTCGCTGGACACCGAACTGCGCGGCAGTTCCGGCCGCATCCAACGGCTGATCTCTTCGCGGTAGTAGCTGGCCGTGCCAGCCATGAAAATCAGCAACAGCAGCCAGCCGACCAGCAGCCCGGTCCAGGTGTGCAGCCACGCCATCGATTGGCGGAATCCGTTCTTCATGCGCCCGCCCTCAGCAGTTCGGTACCCACCCAGAACAGCGCGGTGGGAATCAGGATGCCGACCCATGCGCGCAGCGCGGTACGGGTGGCGAACGCCCACAACGCCGCGCAGGCGCACAGCACGATGGCCACCAGCATGCCGGTCAGCACGGCCTGCCCACGCGCGATGGGCAGGGCCACGGCGAAGAACATCGAGCAGGTGGCGGCCAACGCGTAGCCGCCGAAGATCGCGGCGAACGAGCGTGACGCCACCCCCAACCAGGGGCGGGCGAAGAAACTTCCGAAGCGGCTGAACCAGCTGGCGTCAGGCGTGCTGTCCACGGGGAACCTGCAATGTCATGTCGAACAACGGACATCACCGGCCGCGGCCGGTGATGCATGGAAAAGTGGCCATCCGTGGCCGTGTCGCTGCACCAGGCAACGTTCCCTTGGAGAACGGTTACAGCTTCCAGCGCAGGTTCAACATCACGTTGCGCGGCTCGCCCCAGTACACGCCGTTGTAGAAACCGACGTTGCTGTAGTACTTCTTGTCGAGCAGGTTGTTGATGTTGAGCTGGGCCGAGAAGTTGTCATTGAAGCGGTAGCCGGCAAACACATTGACCAGGTAGAACGCGTCCTGGGTGATGCGTGCCGATTCGGTGCGGCCGCTGGTCAGGTAGTCGGCGCGCGGCTTGGTGCTGTTGCGGTAGATGCTGCTCTGCCAGCTCACGCCACCGCCCAGCGACAGCCGGTCCCAGGCACCGCTGGGACGCCAGCTGGTGTTGAGGCGGAAGGTGTCGATCGGGTTGGTGGTGTTCTGCAACACGCCCGCCTGGTTGCGGATGGTGGTATGGGCAAAGCCGGCCGAGATGTTCCAGTTTTCGGTGATGCTGCCCTGGGTCTCCACTTCCCAGCCCCGGACCTTGTTGCCCTTGCCGGTGGAACGGTAGGCATCGGTGCCATCGGGCAGGCTGCCTGGCGGCACCGCGTCGTCCAGTTCGGCCACGTTGTCCTTGACGCCCTTGAACACCGCCGCGGAGGCATTGAGGCGGCCGTTGAAGAATTCGCCCTTCAGGCCGGCTTCCCACATGTCACCGACCACCGGCTCCAGGTAGTTGTTGTTGCGGTCGCGGTAGGACTGCGGCTGGAAAATGTCGGTGTAGCTGGCGTAGGCACTGAGCTGCCGGGTGAAATCGTAGATCAGGCCGAAGTACGGGGTGAGCGAGTCGTCCGGCTTGTAGCCGCCGCGGGTGGTGCCGTTGCGGTTGCCGGCCGCGTCATAGCTATAGGCCCAGGTACGGGTTTCCCAGCTGCCGTAGCGCGCGCCCAGCACCGCCAGCAACGGATCGGCCAACTGCAGCTTGGCGGCCACGTAGGCGGCGCGCTGGCGCAGTTCGTTTTCCGAGGCGATGCGGCCCAGGCGCTGGATCGGCAGCTGCGGGACCTGGCCGGTCCAGTTGCGCCAGTCGGGCACCTGGACATAGCTGGCCGGGAAGTCGGGGATGTCGATGTCGGGCACCTCGCTGGCGCGCACCGACTGGCCGATGCCGGCCACCAGCTCATGCTCCTGGCCGAACAGACGGAACGGGCCGCTGACGTTGAGGTCGAACACCTTCATTTCGCTGCGTTCGGCGAAGTGGCTGGTATAGGCGGTGACGCCGGTGCCGTCCGCACGCGGGTAGCCGGCCGCGCCGTACCAGACGCTGCCGTCGGTATCGCGCTTGGCCTGGGTGGCGGCGGCCTTGATCGCCCAGCCATTGCCGAGCTGCTGCTCCAGGCGGGCGAAGGTGGTCTTCTCCACGATCGGCCAACTGCTCCAGTCGGCGGACATGTTGGTGGAACGCGGCAGGTTGGCCGGCGTACCGTCGGCTCCCCAATACGGCACCACGCCCCAGGTCACGCCGGTGGTCTTCGGCGACTGGTACTCATAGCCCACCTCGAACAGGGTGCTGTCGCCCAGGTCGGCCTGCACGATGCCGTAGAACACGTCCTTGTCGAGCGCGTAGACATCGCGGAACGAATCGCTCTGCTGCTTGGCGGCCACGAACCGCGCGCGCACGCGACCGTTAAGGGCGACCGGGCCGCCGATGTCCGCTTCCAGGCGCTGGTTGCCCCAGCGGCCCACGGTGATCCCGGCGCTCATCGCCACCGCATCGGTGGGGCGCTTGCGCACCATGTTGATGGTGCCCGACGGGTCGCCGGCGCCGGTGGTCAGGCCGGTGGCGCCGCGGACCACTTCGATGCGCTCGTAGATCGCACTGTCGGTATTGGTCTTGAGCGACCCACCGAAGGTGTTGAGCATGCCGTCGATCTGGAAGTTGTTGATGGCATAGCCGCGCGAGATATAGCTGATGCGCTCGCTGTCGGTCACCGACACGTGCACGCCGGTGACCTGGCCCATCACGTCGGACAGGGCGAACAGTCCCATGTCGTCCAGGCGCTGGCGGGTGAGCACGGTGACCGACTGCGGGGTGTGGCGCAGCGACAGGTCCAGCTTGGTCGCGGTGCGGGCCTGCTTGACGGTGTACGAGGTCGGGATGTCGCCATCGGCGGTGACCTTGACCGTGTCCAGCGTGGTTGCATCGCCCGGATCGGTCTCGGCCAGCGCCAACGGCGCATGGCCGGCAAGCGCGGCAAGCAGGGCCAGGCTCAGCAGTGAGGGGCGGATCAGCGGCGATGCGGTTGGAACGGTCATGTCAGGTGTCCAGGGTGGTAAAGCGGCGGTGCAATCCATTGCGGGCCGCGCGGTGCGGGGCGCCACATGACAACCGTGGTAGGGCAGGGGAAGCCTGCATCTCCGGCGGGATTGGTCTGGCGCACCGCTTCGCCGCCATCGGCAGGTGCGGGCTCCAGATCGGGTCGGTTGGGGGTGTACACGGGGCAGGACCTGGGTGCGCAGTGCGCTGCCGGGGCCGGAGGGGCTAGGCGTACAGCCAATGCGTGAATGATAGTCATTATCATTTCGTTCGGCAAGTGTTATCAATCCGTTCAATGCGTGCCCGGGGCGTGGTCATGCACGCCGCTCCACTGGCAGACTGAGGCCTGCCTAATACCGATGCGGACACGTAATGATGGAGGGGCTGGAACTGCCGACGATCACCAACCACGCACCCGACCTGCTGGCCACCGACGAAGCCTGGTGGGCGAACGTGCGGGCGCTGTACGACCTCGACGATGCGGTGGTGATGCTCGACAACGGGTACTGGGGCGCGATGGCACGCCCGGTACTGCAGGCCTACCAGCAGGCCACCGCCACGGTGAACGCCGGCAACGCGTGGTTCGGGCGGCGGGCGTTTCCACCCCTGTTGGAACAGGCGCGCACGCATCTGGCCGAGGTGCTGGGCGTGCATGCCGATGAGATCGTGCTCACGCGGGGCGCCACCGAGGCGATGCAGGTCCTGATCGGCGGCTACAACCGTCTCGCCCCCGGCGACACCGTGCTGTACGCCGATACCGACTACGACAGCATGATCAGCGCGATGCGCTGGTTGCACGCCCGCCGCAGCGTGGCGGCGCAGCGCATCGTGCTGCCCGAGCCGTTCGACCACGACAGCATCGTCGAAGCCTACCGGCAGGCATTGCAGCGCTACCCGCGTACGCGCCTGCTATTGCTCACCCAGGTCAACCACCGCAACGGCATGCTGCTGCCGGTGGCCGAGATCGCGGCGCTGGCCCGTGCCGCCGGCGCGGAGGTGGTGCTCGATGCCGCGCATGGCATCGGCCAGGTGGATACCCCGCTGCGCGCGCTGGGGGTGGATTTCGTCGGCATCAACCTGCACAAGTGGATCGGCGCGCCGGTGGGCATGGGCGCCATCTACGTGCGGCGCGGCCGCGTGCGCGACCTGGACCCGTACATGGGCGAGGCCGACGATGACCGCATCGACACCCGCATCCACACCGGCACGGTCAACTTCGCCGCGTGCATGGCGCTGCCGGTCGCGCTGGACCTGCACCAGCGCATCGGGGTAGCCAACAAGCGCGCCCGGTTGTTGTACCTGCGCAACCTGTGGCTGGACGCGCTGCGCGACGAAGAGGGCGTGCAACTGCTGGCCTCGGACGATCCACGGCTGTCCAGCGCGATCGCCGCCTTCCGCCTGCGCGGGCAGACCACTCTGGCCGACACCACCGCCACCGCCGAACAGATGGTCCGGCAGTCGGGCGTGTTCGTGGTGCCGCGTGACGGCCTGGCCTCCGGCGCCTGCCTGCGGGTAACGCCGGGCATCTTCGGCACGCCGGCGCAGATGGCGGCGTTGGTGGGCGCGGTACGTGCGGCGCTGGGGTAGGGACGCTCAGGCCTGCCCGGAGTGATCCAGCGGTGTCACCGTCAGCCGCACGCCGAGTGCGCCAAGCACGCGCTGCACCGTGTCAAAACGGGGATGCGCGCCGGGTTTGAGGGCTTTGTACAGGCTCTCGCGGCCGAGGCCGGTCGACTCGGCGATGTGGGCCATTCCGCGTGCGCGCGCCACGGCCTGCAGTGCATCCTGGAAATGCACCGCGTCGTCGGCGGCCAGCGCCTCGGTGAGGTACACCGCAATGGCGGCGTCGTCGACCAGGTGGTCGGCAGGGTCGAAGGCGAGAAGGTGAGGCTTGCGCATGGAGAGATTCCTGGAGAGAGAGCCGCGTGGCAGTGCGCGCTAGAGCTGGTCGGCGATCCGTTGCGCCTTCTTGATGTCCGATGCCTGGCTGTCCTTGCTGCCCGCACAGAGCAGGATGATCAATTGCTTGCCACGCCGCGTGAAGTACACGCGGTACCCCGGGCCATGATGGATGCGAAGCTCGCTGACACGGCCGCCGACCGGCTTGACGTCACCTTCGAGCCCATGGGCCAGGCGCTGGATGCGTTCTGCGATGAACGCGCGCGCTCGCGTGTCGCGCAACCGGCGCAGCCACCTGTCGAAGTCCTCGGTTGCCCGCACCGACGTCATGACGATGAGTGTATCTGATTGGATACTGGTTGCAAGCGGGCAGATGCCCGCTGCACTCACCGCTTCGCGCAGGCCTTCTTGATCTCGTCTTCGATGCGCGGCGGCGCGGTGCGCCCGAAGGCTTCGCTGATGTCGCGGCGCACACGCAGGTCGTCGCACTTTTCCGGGTCCACCGAACCGTCGATGACCGTACCGCGCACCGCCGGCTGACCGCGGCCGGCATCGGCCTGCATGCGCCGGCGGGCGTCGTACAGCTCGCGCTGGGCGCGGGTGCGTTCTTCCCAGCTGAGTTTGGGGTCGCGGGTGATCGGTCGGGTCACGCCGGTGTCCTGCTCGGGCGGGCAGGGCACGGTCTGGTAGATGGTCTGCCCGCCGGCGGCGCATTTGTACACGCGCCCGGCATGGGCGCTGCTGGCCAGCGCGCACAGCGCCAGCGCAAGGATGGTCCGTTGCATCATTCCCCCTGTGGGCCACACCAGCCCGGAATGCGCGGCAGAATACGCGAACCAATTCACAAAAACACCCGGTCAATCCGTCAACCGGGCGGGGTGCCTACCAGTGCATCCACACCGTCAGGGCGTGCAGCAGCAGGCCGATCAGGCCGCCCACCAGGGTGCCGTTGAAGCGGATGAACTGCAGGTCGCGGCCGACGCTCAGTTCCAGCTGTTCGACCAGGTGGCGCTCGTCCCAGCCCTTGACGGTCTGCGCGATGTGCTGGGTGACACCCTCGCGCAGGCGGCTGGTCAGCCGTTCGGCGCCGTCCATCAGGTGCTGGTTGAGCGCATCGCGCAGCGACGGATCGTCCTGCAGCGCCTGCCCGACCGAGGCCAGGCTGCGGCGCAGGTGGCCGGCCAGTGCCGAGTCCTCACTGGACAGGTCCGCGCGCAGGCTGGCGTGGATGCGCTCCCACAGGCCCTGCACATAGTCCTGCACGGCCGGATGGTCGATGATCTGCTGCTTGATCTGGTCGATCTTCCCGGCCAGCGCCGGGTCGGTGCGCAGGCGCTGGATATAGTCGGCCAGCCAGGTTTCGTAATCCCGCCGCAGCGGGTGCTCGGGCTGGGCCAGAATCTGCTGCAGCTCGGCCAGCACCGCGTGCGCCATGCGCTCGGCCAGGCTGTCGCCGATCTCGTCGATCGGCTTGACCCAGTTCACGGTGCTGGCCAGCTTGGGCCACTCGCGCTGGATGTAGCGCACGATCAGCTCGGACGCGCGCTGCTTCACCGATTCGTTGTCCAGCCACTCGCTGACCCGGGTCAGGCCCTCGTCGAGCACGCGCTGGTGGCGGTTGTCGGCGGTGAGCAGGCCCAGCAGCTCGCCGGCGGTGGCTGCGGCATTCCACTGGCGCAGCTGCTGGATCACAAAGCCCTGGATGCTGCGCCGTACCGCCGCCTCGTCCAGGAAGTCCAGCGCCTGCAGTGCCCAGCCGCGGGCCATGTCGGCCAACAGCCGCGACCGTGCCGGGTCGGCCAGCCAGCTGCCCAGCCGGCTGGCCGGATCGAACACCTGCAACCGCGCCAGCAGCGCCTGCGGTTCCAGGAACTGGTCGCGCACGAACACCGCCAGGCTGTCGGCGATGCGGTCCTTGCTGTGCGGGATGATCGCGGTGTGCGGAATGGGCAGGCCCAGCGGCCGCCGGAACAGCGCCACCACGGCGAACCAGTCGGCCAGCGCGCCCACGGCGGCGGCCTCGCAGAACGCCGACACCCACGCCCAGATGCCGCGCTCGCCCTGCAGATGGCTGATGACGAAGCCGGCCAGCATGGCCAGCAGCATCGCCAGCGCGATAAGTTTAAGACGGCGCAGCTGCGCGCGGCGGGGATCGGGCGGAGAAATAGGCGTCATCCCCACAGTCTACCCACCCCCGTATGAGCACCCGGTAGTGCCGGCCGCTGGCCGGCAACCAGGCGAACCCCGACAGAACGGTAGTGCCGGCCGCTGGCCGGCAACCCCGCACCCCGTACCGAAGCCAACCGGTAGTGCCGGCCGCTGGCCGGCAACCACGCACCCCGTCCGAAAGGCCACGGCGTTGCACGCACGAAGCGCAGCCGGGCAGAGCCCGGCTCTACGGGGATCGCGCTGCAGCCGGGCAGAGCCCGGCGTTACTCGGCCAGCTGCTTGCGCAGTGCCGCCAGCTGCTGGCGCAGGGCGTCGTTTTCCAGCGTCAGCGCAATCACCCGCTGGCGCAGTTCGGCGGGGCCTTCGCCCAATGCGTTGAGCGCGTCGGCAATCTCGGCTTCGCGGCTGGGGTCCACCTCGGTGTCACCGTCGGCGCTGTGCAGCACCTCCTGCACCGGCTTACGCGGCTTGCGCTTGGCCTCGCGCACGCGCTTGGCGGCCTGCTTCAGTTCGTCCTTGCCGCCCACGGCCGCAGCGCGCTGCTCATCCTCGGGCAGGTCGGCCACCGCCGCGGCGGCGCTGATCGAGATCACCCCGGTCTTCACCGCCTCCACCAGCTCCGGCGCGGCCTGCTTGTGGATGCGCTCGATCATCGTCACCTGGCTGCTGCTCAGGCGCGCTTCGCGGGCCATGTCGGCGCGGCTGACCTTCGGCGCCGGTGCCCACGGCGGGCTGTCCTCATCGCCTTCAGGGCTGGCATCGGCGATCTCGCCGTCGCTTTCCTTCTGCAGCTGGGCCTGCTCGGCACGATGGCGCTCGGCCAGGATGTCGCGCTTGCGCAGGGCCAGCACGCCGCGCTGGAAGTCCGACACGCTGCGCCGCCCCAGGTGCTGCTCGATCATCCACAGGTGCACGTCGTCCATCGACTGGAAACGGGTGTTCTGCACGGTCTGGAACGGCAAGTCGTGCTTCTGGCAGATGCCGAAACGGTTATGCCCGTCCACCAGCACATCGCCCCACAGCACCAGCGCATCGCGGCAGCCTTCGGCCAGGATGCTGCGCTCCAGCGCGTCGTGCTCGTCGGTGGTCAGGGGATCGATGTAGGCCTTGAGTTCTTCTTTGACAACAATGTCCATGCAATCCGGTACGCGAGCCAACGTGACCGACCATTGTAATGGGGCGGGGTAGTCGCGTCCCGGTCGCCGGGTTCAGACAGGCCGGCCGGCAGGCACGGCCTCAGGCGGTGGCGTTGATCATGTCGCCCAGGATCTCCACGATGCGGTCGATCTGCGCCTTGTCGATGATCAACGGCGGCGACAGCGCGATCACGTCACCGGTGCAGCGCACCAGCAGGCTGCCATCGCGGAAGCAGCGCTCGAACACCTCATAGCCACGCGCGCCGGGCGCATCCTTGCGCGGCATCAGCTCCACCGCGCCGATCAGCCCGAAAGTGCGGATGTCCACCACGTGCGGCAGGCCGCGCAGGCTGTGCAGCGCCGATTGCCAGTACTCGCCCAGCTCGATGGCACGCTCGAACAGGTGCTCCTCGGCATAGGTGTCCAGCGTGGCCAGCGCGGCCGTGCAGGCCAGCGGGTGGGCCGAATAGGTATAGCCGTGGAACAGCTCGATCGCCGCCGGCGGGCCCTGCATGAAGGCCGCATGCACCGCATCGGACACCAGCGTGGCACCCATCGGCACCGCGCCGTTGGTGAGCCCCTTGGCCAGTGTCATCAGGTCCGGGGTTACCCCGAAGCGCTGCGCGGCGAATGCGTTGCCTACGCGGCCGAAGCCGGTGATCACCTCGTCGAACACCAGCAGGATGCCGTGCTGGTCGCAGATCTCGCGCAGCCGCTGCAGGTAGCCCGGCGCCGGCAGGATCACCCCGGCCGAGCCGGCGACCGGTTCGACGAACACCGCGGCGATGGTGGAGGCATCGTGCAGCGCGATCAGCCGCTCCAGGTCCTCGGCCAGCTCGGCGCCATGCCGTGGCAGGCCGGGGCTGAACGCATTGCGCTGCAGGTCCAGGGTGTGGCGCAGGAAATCGCTGCCGGCCAGCAATGACCCGAACTGCTTGCGGTTGTTGGGCAGCCCGCCAATGGACATGCCGCCGAACCCGACCCCGTGGTAGGCCTTTTCACGGCCGATGAAGCGGGTGCGCTGCCCCTCACCGCGCAGGCGGTGGTAGCCCAGCACGATCTTCATCGCGGTATCCACCGCTTCGGAACCGGAGTTGCTGAAGAACACGTGGTTCAGCGGTGCCGGTGCCAGCGCGGCCAGGCGCTGGGCCAGCACGAACGGCAACGGCGTGCCCATCTGGAAGGGCGGGGCGAAGTCCAACGTGGCGGCTTGCTGCTGGATCGCCTGCACGATGCGCGGTCGCGCATGGCCGGCGTTACAGCACCACAACCCGGCCGCGGCATCCAGCACCGGGCGGTCGTCGACATCGTGGTAATACATGCCTTCGGCCCGCACCAGCAGGCGCGGTGACGCCTTGAACTGGCGGTTGGCGCTGAACGGCATCCAGAACGCGTCCATCGTGTCGGGGCGCTGCTGGGACAGGGACGACAACGGGTGTTCGGCACGGCGCATCGGCAACTCCGCAGGGAACCGGATGGTCACGACTCTATCGCAGATGCATCACGGCGCGGGGTGAGGACGGTGGGTATAAAGGGGGCCGATAGCCACTGCTGGAGACCCCGATGACCGCTGCCCGTACCCGCGAGGAATGGCAACGCCAGGCCGATGCGCTGGTGGTGAATGGCCAGGCCTTCATCGATGGCCGTTACGTGGACGCCGCCGATGGCGCGCGCTTTGCCTGCATCAGCCCGATCGACGGCCGCGTACTGGCCCAGGTGGCCGACTGCGGCAGCGCCGACGTGGACCGCGCGGTGGCGGCCGCACGGCGCGCTTTCGATGCCGGGCACTGGTCGCGCGCTGCGCCGGTCCACCGCAAGGCGCTCATGCTGCGTCTGGCCGACCTGGTGGAACAGCACGCCGACGAGCTGGCGCTGCTGGAAAGCCTGGACATGGGCAAGCCGGTGCGTGACGCGCGCCAGGGCGACCTGCCGGGTGCGGTGCGCTGCCTGCGCTGGACCGCCGAGGCCATCGACAAGGTGTACGGCGAGATCGCCCCGACCGCACCGGACATGCTGGGCCTGGTCAGCCGCGAGCCGGTGGGCGTGGTGGCGGCCATCGTGCCGTGGAACTTCCCGCTGCTGATGGCCTGCTGGAAGATCGCCCCGGCGCTGGCGGCCGGCAATTCGCTGGTGCTCAAGCCGTCCGAGCGGTCGCCGCTGAGTGCGATCCGGCTGGCGGCACTGGTCGCCGAGGCCGGTATCCCCGAAGGCGTGTTCAACGTGCTGCCCGGCGACGGAAAGCGCGCCGGCGAGCCGTTGGCGCTGCACATGGACGTGGACGCCCTGGCCTTCACCGGCTCCACCGCAGTGGGCCGGCGCCTGCTGCAGTGCGCCGGGTTGTCCAACCTCAAGCGCACCTGGCTGGAATGCGGCGGCAAGAGCCCGAACCTGGTGTTCGCCGATGCGCCCGATCTGGACAAGGCGGCCGAAGCGGCCGCCACCGGCATCTTCTACAACCAGGGCGAGGTCTGCACCGCGGCGTCGCGGCTGCTGGTGCAGCGCTCCATCCAGGACGAATTCGTGACCCGCGTGCTGGCCCATGCACGGCGCATGCAGCCCGGCCACCCATTCGATCCGGACGCGCCGATGGGAGCGCTGGTCGACAACGCCCATGCCGACCACGTGCTTGAGCACATCAACCGCGGCCAGGCCGAAGGCGCGCGGCTGCTGCTGGGCGGCAAGCGAGTGGAGGTGGTGGCCGGTGGCAGCTACGTGCAGCCCACCGTGTTCGACGAGGTGGACGCCGGCCACAGCATCGCGCGCGAGGAAATCTTCGGGCCGGTGCTGTCGGTGCTGGGCTTCGACCACGAGGCCGATGCGGTGCGGCTGGCCAACGATTCACGCTACGGCCTGGCCGCCGGGCTGTGGACCCGCGACCTGGGCCGCGCGCATCGGGTGGCGCGCCAGCTGCGCGCGGGCAGCGTGTGGGTGAACCAGTGGGATGGCGGCGACATGACCGCGCCGTTCGGCGGCTACAAGCAGTCCGGCATCGGCCGCGACAAATCGCTGCACGCCTTCGACAAGTACACCGAGCTCAAGGCCACCTGGATCCACCTGGGCGAGTGAGCGCGCCGGGCCAGCGTGCCGGCGGCGACGGTCACGTCTGCAACCATCGGCCGCAGCGTCGTGCGGCCATGGCAGAATCGGGCAGCTGCCCTTTTGCGTGTGCCCGATGTCGACTCCCGCTGCACCTGCTGCCAACTCCCCGCGCCGGATCCTGCTGGCCAGCCTGATCGGCACCACCATCGAGTTCTTCGATTTCTACATCTACGCCACGGCGGCGGTGCTGGTGTTCCCGCACCTGTTCTTCCCCGACAGCAGCGACGGCGCGGCCCTGCTGCAGTCGCTGGCCACCTTCGCGGTGGCCTTCATCGCGCGGCCGGTGGGCTCGGCGGTGTTCTGCCACTACGGCGACCGGATCGGACGCAAGGCCACGCTGGTGGCCGCACTGTTGACCATGGGCGTGTCCACCGTGGCGATCGGCCTGCTGCCGACGCACGCCAGCATCGGCATCCTCGCCCCGGCCCTGCTGGCGCTGTGCCGGTTCGGCCAGGGCCTTGGGCTGGGCGGTGAGTGGGGCGGGGCGGTGCTGCTGGCCACCGAGAACGCGCCGCCGGGCAAGCGCGCCTGGTACGGCATGTTCCCGCAGCTGGGTGCGCCGCTGGGCTTCCTGCTGTCGGCCGGCATCTTCCTGCTGCTGGGGCGGGCGATGAGCGATGCCGACTTCCTGCAGTGGGGCTGGCGCGTTCCGTTCCTGGCCAGCTCGCTGCTGGTGGCGGTGGGCCTGTGGGTCCGCCTGAACATCCATGAGACCCCGCAGTTCCAGGCCGCGCTGGACCGCAACGAGCGGGTCAAGCTGCCCATGTGGACGGTCATGCGCGAACACGGCCTGACCTTGGTGCTGGGCACGCTGGGCGCGTTCGCCACGTTCGTGCTGTTCTACCTGATGACGGTGTTTACCCTGGGCTACGGCACCACCGTGCTGCAGTACAGCCGCGAGCAGTTCCTGCTGCTGCAGATGGTGGGCATCCTGTTCTTCGCGGCCGGCATTCCGTTGTCGGCACTGTACGGCGACCGCTGGGGCACGCGCCGCACCATGATCGTGGCCAGCGGCCTGATCCTCGCGTTCGGCATCGTGTTCGCCCCGCTGTTCCAGGCCGGCAGCCCGTGGCTGGTGCTGGGCTTCCTGTCACTGGGGCTGTTCCTGATGGGCCTCACCTACGGCCCGTGCGGCACCTTCCTGGCCGAAATCTACCCGGTGCAGGTGCGCTACACCGGGGCGTCGCTGTCGTTCAACCTGGCCGGCATCCTGGGCGCGGCCCCGGCGCCGTATGTGGCCACCTGGCTGGCCGAGCGCTTCGGCCTGCTGGCGGTGGGCTTCTACCTGTGCGGCACCGCGCTGGTAACCATCCTGGCGCTGCTGGCCATGGGCCGGCGCGCGGCCGTCAGCGGAAGAAGCGCTTGAGCGTGCGCCCCAGCCAGCCACCCTGCTGGTGCTCGCGGGCGAACTGGTTCAGGTGCAGCTTGACCTGCGGCGCATAGGCCTTGTCGTCGCCACGGATGTGGTTGAACAGCCAGCGCGACAGCATGGTGCGCAGTTCGTCGCTGATGTCTTCGCCGGCCTGGAAGCGCAGGCGGTACTCGGCCACGCGCTTGATGAAAATCTCATGCACGCGCTTGTGCGCCGCACAGAACGGGTAGCCGGCTTCCTCCATCAGCTCTTCCTCGAAGGCGAAGTGCGACATGGTGTAGTCCACCAGTTCGTCGATCACCTCGGCCACCGCCAGCCGTTGCAGGCTGGTCTGCGCCACGTGCAGGTGGTTGAGCATCTCCACGATCCGCATGTGCTGGTGGTCGATGACGTCGATGCCGATGTTCAGGTCGTCCTGCCAGACCAGAAGTGCCATGGTGCGTTCCCTGTGGTGTTCAACTGGGAACGACTCTAGGTCGATCGCGACACGCTCGCGTTGATCTCGATCAAGGCGCCAGCGCGGTTTCCCGGGCGGCACTGGCCACGCTGGTACAGCTCACCCGGTTGCGCCCGCCAGCCTTGGCCAGGTACAGCTGGCGGTCGGCTTCGGAGATCAGACGGTGCAGGGAATCGCGCTGCGGGCGCAGGCAGCACAGCCCGATGCTGACGGTCATGCGCAGGGTGGTGTCGCCCAGCTTCACCTCCAGCGCGGCAATGCGCTCGCGCAGCATTTCGAAGTAGCCACGCGCCTCGTCTTCCTCCAGCCCCGGCACCAGCAGGCAGAATTCCTCGCCGCCGAAGCGGGCGATCAGGTCCTGGTCGCGGGCGTGGCCCGCCACCGCAGCGGCCACGGCGCGCAGCGCATCGTCGCCGGCCTCATGGCCGTGGGTGTCGTTGATGTGCTTGAAGTGGTCGATGTCGATCATCGCCACCGCCACCAGATCATCGTTGTGGTGCAGCTGCGGCAGCTGGCGCTGGCTCTGTTCCAGGAAGCTGCGCCGGTTCGGCAGCCCGGTCAGGAAGTCGCGCGTGGCCAGGTCCTGCAGGGTGCCGATCAGCTCAAGCTGGTCCACGTTCTGCGACACGCGGCAGAAGAACTCTTCGCGTGAGAATGGCTTGCGCAGGAAGTCGTTGGCCCCGTTCTTGAGGAAGCGCGGGATCAGCGAGGGGTCGGTGTTGCCGGAAATGCCGATCACCGCCACCTTGTCGCGCGAGCGCAGGGTGCGCAGCCGGCGGGTGAACTCCACCCCCTCCATGCCGGGCATCTCCTGGTCGACCACGGCGAGCCGGATCGCCGGGTGCGCCTCGATCGCCTTCAGGCCCTCGGCGCCGTCGGCCGCCTCGTACACGGTGTGGCCGTACATGCGCAGCAGCGAGGCGGCGTACATCCGCGCCGACATCGAATCATCCACCACCAGGGCCGCGATGCGCCGGTTGCGCTCCAGCCGCTGCACCAGCCACACCAGGTAGTCGATGCTGCCGGGGGTGTTCTTCAGGACGTAATCGATGATCTGCTGCTGCAGCACGCGCTTGCGCAGGTCTTCGTCGTAGACGCCGCTGACCACCACCGTGGGCAACCCGCGCGACAGAAAGAACTCCACCACATTGTCGCGGTCGCCATCGGCCAGCACCAGCCCGGTCAGGACCAGGAACCAGCCCTGTTCCTCGTCGAGCAGCCGCCCGGCCTCGGCCAGACTGGTGGCCACGAACACGGGCAGCTCCAGCCGCTGCTCGATCGCCTCGCGCAGCATGCTGGTGAAGGTGCGCGAGTTTTCCACCAGCAGGATCCGCTGGGGTAAGGCATCACCGGGGTCGCTGTCGAAAGCGCCCTGCAACAGAGCCGGCATGTGGCGTACGCTCGATTTCGAGTGGGTCGGCAGATATAGCGGCGATTTCACATGCAACTTTAGGGTGGATTGGCTGGCCTCGCAGCGGTGCCGGTTGGGCCGGGCGATGCTGGGCGCCCCAAGCTGCTGCGCCGGTGGGACCCCGGGCGCCAGACCGGGCCTGCGAAAACGTCAGCCGCGCGCTGCGTGGCACTGATGACACTGCCGGGGCCTGATACCCATGCTGGCGCGGCAAGCGAAACTGGGTCATTTCGCTTTAGGAATACTGTCAAGGAATATATGCCCGTGGCAACGATAGAATCGTCTGGCTGTTTCCATTACTTATACTCTGGAGGTGCTTGTGCGAATTTCCCGCGTTCGTGATGTGGTTTTGGCCGTAAGCCTGCTCTCGATGCCGTTCGTTGCGGCAGCCGCCTGCTGTCCGAGCGATGGCAACGGTATTGCGTTGGCCAAAAGCGGTATGGGTGAATCGCTTCCTCTGGCCGTGAACCTGAGCCAGGATCCCAACTGGCTGGTTTACGGTTTTGAGCGCGATGGAATCTCGTATTACCAGGTAAATGATCTTGCAGGCCAGGTGCGCGTGATCGTCGGCAAGATCGACGACCAGTTCTTCACCCTGCCGGCCGGGAAGAGCCCCGCGCGCACCTCGTTGCCGTCGCAACGCCTGGTCGTGCCGGGCAACGCCGTGCGCCGCGAGGTGTACAGGCGTGCCGAGTTCGCGCTGGTGGTGTACGGCGAGGGCAATGACGCCATCTGGTCCGTCGAGGTTCCCGCCAACGGCGGTTGATGTCCTGCGTGGTCCAGCAGGGAGCAGGAAACGTCTGCAGGTGGCTCAGGCCACCTGTAGATCCCCGTCGCGATCTGCAGGGCACCCGGGCCGACGCTAGAGTGCGTTTTCGCGTAGCACGAGTGGGGTCTGCACCGACTGTCTGGCGGTAGGTGCGGGTGCATCCACCAGAAGCATTCGGATCCGATTGCGGTGGCAGGTCACGGTTCCGCCATAGGCCAACGCTCGCGCTGCCAGACGTTCGGTGACCAAGGCCATGGTTGCCGGGGACAGGGTGCGGTTGACGTCCAACAGCCCCACGGTGACCAGAATGCCGCGGTGCTGCTGGAACTGACCGCAACGCGCGCGTACTTGAATCTGCCCGTATTCGTTCTTGAGGAGAATGGATACCGCGTCGGTGAGCGTCCGGTAGGTGGCCAACTGAAGTCCTACGCTCAACCTGCACGGATCTCCTCCCAGGCGAGGGCGCGATACCCTGTCGGTCGCGTCCCACGCTTCACGGGCACCGCTTACCTGCAGGGCAAGGTAAAGACCCACCTGCTCAAGCGCCGTTGGGTACACCATGCTGGTCTGCTCACGGAATTGCCGCGAATGGGCCGCCGAGGCACGCAGCAGCCGCTCGGCAGGCTCGTGGTGCCCGTGCCGCCTCAGCAGTTCAACCGTTTCCTGGATGGATACGTCCAGACCATCGGCGATCTTTCTCAGGCCGAGCGCCCGTTCGCGCAGGTCCATCTCGCTGGCGATGTGCGCTGTCCTGGAAAGCGTGAGTGCCCGCTTGCCGTCCAGGTCGCGGCGCGCGTACTGGTGGAAGTAGTGGCTGATCTGCGCGCCCAAGGCGAGCAGCGCGGTACCGGCAAGCGCGATGATCTGCTGGGTGGCGAAGGTGGGCGCGTCGAACGAGCCCGGCAGGCCGGTACTTGGGGTGGTCGCGCTGATGATCAGGTTCAGCAGCGGCACGCCTACCGCGGCGCCACGCCAGCCGTGCATGCAGGTCAAGGCAACCACGGGCAGGGCCATCATCAGTTGCAGGCTGGTTTTGGTCACGTCGCCATCGGCGGCGGCCAGGCGGGTCAAAACGGCAAGCACCAGCAGGGATGACAGCGCGATGACCGTCGGGAGCCCGCGCCATGCCTGCCAGTCGTAGCGCGCTCCGCGTTTAGTCCAGAGCAGCGCCAAGGGGGCGAGCGTCAGTATTCCGATGTAATCGCCCAGTGCGAATCGCGCTGCGCTGCTGAGGATGGGCAGGCTGGGCGGTATGGGCCACAACAGATGCGACAGTCCAAGCTTCAGAACCGTGGCCACCAGTGCGGCGGTCGCGGCGACCGAGAGAAGCCACACCTCCGTCTGCGCCGTCATCATCCTGCGATGCAGGCGTACCACCAGAGCCACCGCCGGCATCATGCATGCTGACGCGATCACGACCCAGGCCAGCCCGTACTTGTCGATCATGGGATACCGCATCTGAGCGAAGTACGCGTACTCACCCAGGATCAGGTACGGCCAGAGTCGGGCAGGGCAGAGCAGCAGGGCGGCCACCCGGACGCCGGCGGGCAGATAGAACTGATCAAGCGATATCTGTCGTGCGCCCCAACAGGCGAAGGCGTACAACACGGCAACGGCGAACCCGGCTGGCCGGATACGCAGGTTGAGTTGAAGTCCATTTCTCCACCAATCCAATCGTTGGTCCCTCCTGCTGTTCGTGCCGATACCCGTGCGTGTCGACATGGAAACTCATCAGCGCGACAGTATCGACTGATCCCTGCGCATGCAATCGTCGCGGGCGATTATCGGAATTCAATGAGGCGCGGCGGGCGTGAAGGGCCGCGCATTATCTATATCTGAATGTGATGCATGTCGCTATTTCTGTTGAAGCGAAATCTCCATCGCTGTTCACCACAACGCATCCCGCAGTTTGTACCAGGACATCGCCGCCACCAGCAGCGGCGTGCGCAGCAGCCGGCCGCCAGGGAATGGCCGGTGGGGGATGCGTTCGAAGACATCCAGGCGCGCGTTCTGCCCGGCGATGGCCTCGGCCAGCACGGCGCCGGCGAGCCCGGTTGCTGCCACGCCATGGCCCGAGAAGCCCTGTGCGAAGTACACGTTGGGGGTCAGCCGGCCCCAATGCGGCGCGCGGTTGCGGGTGATGTCGACGTAGCCGCCCCAGACCTGTTCCATGCCCACGTCGGCCAACTGGGGGAACACCTGGTGCATGCGCCGGGTCATCACCCCGCGCAGCCCGGGTGGCGGCAGGGCGGAGTAACTGGCGCGCCCGCCGAACAAGAGGCGGTGATCGGCGCTGAGCCGGAAGTAGTCCAGCGCCCAGCTGACATCGGCCACGGCCATGCCGTTGCGGATCAGCGACCGGGCGCGTTCGGCACCCAGCACCTGCGAGGCGCCGATATAGGTGCCCACCGGCATGATCCGGGTTTCCAGCTCCGGGGCGATGCCCTGCAGCCAGGCGTTGCCGGCGATCACCACGTGGTCGGCGCTGATGCTGCCGTGAGCGGTGCGCAGCTGCGGACGCGGGCCCCGCACCAACTGGATGACCGGCGATTGCTCGTGGATCACCACGCCCAGGCCTTCTGCCGCGCGTGCCAGGCCCTGTGCATAGGCCAGCGGCTGCAGGTGGCCGCTGGCCGCATCGAACATGGCCCCGGTATAGCGCGGGCTGTCCAGCTGCGCCTGCAGTTGGGTACGGTCCCACCACTGCAGCGGATAGTCGTAGCGCTCGGCCAGATCAAGCAGCCCGGCACGCAGCGCGCGCTCCTGGCGGGCCGTGATCGGCACGCTGGCGTGGCCATCGTGCCAGTCGCAGTCGATCTGGTAGTGCTGCAGGCGGTGGCGCAGCAAGGCCATGCCGTCGCGCGAATAGTCAAACAGCAGCCGCGCGTCTTCGGCGCCCACCAGCTGTTCCAGCGTATCCACTTCACACCCGTAGCCGACGATGGCCTGGCCGCCATTGCGCCCGGAAGCGCCCCAGCCCACCCGGTGCGCTTCCAGCACGCTGACCCGGTAGCCGCGCTCGGCCAGCGACAGCGCTGCTGACAGGCCGGTGTAGCCCGCGCCCAATACGCACACATCGGTAGCGTGGTCGCCGGCCAGGGCCGGGCGCAGCGGTTGCGCCGGCAGGCTGTCGGCATACCAGCTGGATACATGGTCCTGGCCAGCGCGGCTCACGGCGTGCACCTGCAGGGGGCGGTGGGGACGTCAATCATGGTGACAGCATGCCAGCAACGATGCGCGGTGACAGCGCGCAGTCTGTCGCAGGCATCGCAGCCGGCATGTGAGGGCGCATGCCCCCGGCAAGGCGTGTTGCGCCACGCCCGGCCACGGCGCTACCGTGGCAACAGGTCATCGGAGCATGCCGCATGGTCGCGCCCCCTTGGGTTGGCCTGCCCACCGACAGTACGCCGCTGGGCCACCACCGTTTCGCGGTGGCCGGCGAGAAGTACGTGCATGCGCTGGCCGTGGCGGCCGGTGCCACGCCGGTGCTGCTGCCCAGCCTGCAGCCCCCGTTGCCGGCCGCGCACTGGCTGGACCGGCTCGACGGTCTGTTACTGACCGGTGCAGTGAGCAACATCGAGCCGCATCACTACGGCGGTGCGCCCACCTGGCCGGGCAACCGGCACGACCCGGCGCGCGACGCCAATGCGCTGTCGCTGCTGCAGGCCGCATTGGAACGCGACATGCCGGTGCTGGCGATCTGCCGGGGGTTCCAGGAAGTGAACGTGGTGCTGGGCGGCACCTTGCATGCGCGCGTGCACGCGGTGCCCGGGCTGGCCGATCACCGCGAGGACCCGGCCGCGCCGGTGGAGCAGCAGTACGCGCCGGCGCACGCCGTGCAGTTGACCGGCGGCGGCTGGCTGGCGGCATGGGCCGGCGCAGACCGTGTGAAGGTCAATTCGGTGCACGGGCAGGGCATTGATCGCCTCGCCAACGGCCTGCGGGTGGAGGCCCGCGCCGACGATGGCCTGGTGGAAGCCGCGCGCAGCGACGCCCACACCTTCGTGCTCGGGGTACAGTGGCACCCGGAATGGCGTGTTACCGACCATCCCTTCCATCACCGCATTTTCCAAGCCTTCGGCGATGCTTGTCGCCGTTACTCCTGCAAAGCAGACCGGTCATGACCACCCGAACGCGTTCGCGTAAAGCCACAGCCCCGCGCAAAGCGGCCTCTTCTTCGCGCAAAGCCGCTCCGCCGCCCGTGCCCGAAGAAAGCACGCTGCTGCGCTGGCTCAAGGACCGGCGCATCACCGAGGTGGAGTGCCTGGTGCCGGACATCACCGGCAACGCGCGCGGCAAGATCATTCCGGCCGACAAGTTCTCGCACGATTACGGCACGCGCCTGCCGGAGGGCATCTTCGCCACCACGGTTACCGGCGAGTTCCCGGACGACTACTACGAGCTGACCTCACCGTCGGATTCGGACATGATCCTGCGCCCGGATGCCGACACCGTGCGCATGGTGCCGTGGGCCACCGATCCCACCGCCCAGGTCATCCATGACTGTTTCACCAAGACCGGCGAGCCGCATGAACTCGCGCCGCGCAATGTGCTGCGGCGCGTCCTCAATGCCTATGCCGAACTCGGCCTGCGCCCGGTGGTGGCGCCGGAGCTGGAGTTCTTCCTGGTGCAGAAGAACACCGACCCGGACTTCCCGCTGCTGCCGCCGGCCGGCCGCTCCGGGCGTCCTGAAACCGCGCGCCAGTCCTACTCCATCGATGCAGTCAACGAGTTCGATCCGATCCTCGATCTGATGTACGACTACTGCGATGCCATGAAGCTGGACGTGGACACGCTGATCCACGAATCCGGCGCGGCACAGCTGGAGGTCAATTTCACCCACGCCAATGCGATGGATCTGGCCGACCAGGTGTTCCTGTTCAAGCGCACCATGCGGGAGTCGGCGATGCGCCACGGCATCTACGCCACCTTCCTGGCAAAGCCGATGGAGAACGAGCCGGGCAGTGCGATGCACATCCACCAGAGCCTGCTGCGGATCAGCGACGGCAGCAACGTGTTCACCGGCGAGCACGGCGGTGAGGATTTCAGCCCGTTGTTCGGGCACTACCTGGCCGGCCTGCAGAAGTACGTGCCGGCGGCGATGGCGTTCTTCGCGCCGAACGTGAACTCCTACCGCCGGCTGATGTTCGGCGAGGTCTCCCCGAGCAACGTGCACTGGGGCTTCGACAACCGCACCTGCGGGCTGCGCGTGCCGCTGGATACGCCGGAGAACATGCGGGTGGAAAGCCGGTTCGCCGGCTCCGATGCCAACCCCTACCTGGCTATCGCCGCCACCCTGGCCGCCGGCCTGCTCGGCATCCGCGAGCAGGGCTCCCCCACCGCGCCGATCAGCGGCAGCGCCAAGGAACTGGGCTACGACCTGCCGCGCTCGCTGGGCGAGGCCCTGGACGGGCTGGAGGGCTGCCCGGAACTGCGCGAGATGCTGGGCGAGCGCTTCTGCCGGGCCTATGTGTCGGTCAAGCGCAAGGAATACGAGACTTTCTTCCGCGTGATCAGCTCGTGGGAGCGTGAATTCCTGCTGCTCAACGTCTGAACGGCGCCGCGTCGCCAGATCCGGCATGGCCGTGAGGGCCATGTGCTGGGAAAATGTGGGCATGCCCGTTAGGCTGGCACCCGTTATGCCGGTCTGGCCGGTTCCCCCATCTCGCACCTGACCTGTGGAGAGTCCGATGAAGCTGCGAATCCTCACCCTCGGCATTGCCGTATCCGTACTCAGCGCCTGTGGCGGCGGCAAGTCCGACGACGACAGCAAGGTGCTGAACGTCTACAACTACAGCGATTACATCGCCGAAGACACCATCCCGAACTTCGAAAAGGCCACCGGCACCAAGGTGACCTACGACGTGTTCGACAGCGACGAAATGGTGGAAACCAAGCTCTTGGCCGGCAACAGCGGCTACGACGTGGTGGTGCCGACGCTGAACTTCTTCGGCCGCCAGATCAAGGCCGGCGTGTTCCTGCCGCTGGACAAGAGCAAGATCCCGAACCTGGCCAACCTCGACCCGGACGTGATGAAGCGCATCGCCCAGCAGGACCCGGGCAACGAGTACGGCGTGCCGTACATGATCGGCACCACCGGCATCGGCTACAACGTGGAGCTGCTCAAGCAGCGCTTCGGTGGCAGCACCGACATCGCCAACAGCTGGGACCTGATCTTCAAGCCCGAAAACATCGCCAAGATGAAGGACTGCGGGATCACCATCCTGGACACGCCGTCGGACATGATCCCGATCGCGCTGCACTACCTGGGCGAGGATCCGCACAGCCAGGACCCGGCCACGCTGCAGAAGGCGGCCGACCTGCTCAAGGGCATCCGCCCCTACGTGCAGAACTTCCACTCCTCGCAGTACGTGGGCTCGCTGGCCAATGGCGGCACCTGCCTGGTGGTGGGCTGGTCGGGTGACATCATCCAGGCCCGCGACCGCGCCGCCGAAGCGGCCAACGGGGTGACCGTGGCCTATTCGATCCCGCGCGAAGGCGCCCCGCAGTGGTTCGACATGCTGGCCATTCCCAAGGATGCCAAGCACCCGGAGGCCGCCTATGCCTTCATCAACTACCTGCTGGAACCGAAGGTGGCCGCGGCCAACACCAACTTCATCCACTACGCCAACCCGGTGACCAAGGCCACCCCGCTGGTGGACGAGGCGATCCGCACCGACCCGACCATCTACCCGCCGGCCGACGTGGCCGCCAAGATGTTCACCTACTCGATCAACACGCCGGAGGTGGACAAGCTCTACACCCGGTTGTGGACCGAGGTGAAGACCGGTCGCTGAGCGGACCTGCGTGCCCCCTGCAACGCCGGCCCCCGGGCCGGCGTTGCCGTTTCCGGACGGGCAGGGCACCGGCCCGGCCGGGCCCATGAACGTCCGGATCCCCGGCGGGGCACAGCATGACGCGGCCACCACCGGTAAAATGCCATCCTCCCCCCGTCCGCTGCCGCTCCTGGAGCCGCCCCCCATGCCATTTGATGCCAAGCCGGAAGGCGAGGTCGTGCCGGTCCTCGAGCCGGGCTATCTGTCCATCCGCGCGCTGCGCAAGGAATTCGACGGCTTCGTCGCGCTCGACGATGTCAGCCTGGACGTGCGCAAGGGCGAAATCTTCGCCCTGCTCGGCGGCTCCGGCAGCGGCAAGTCCACGCTGCTGCGCTGCCTGGGCGGGTTCGAAACCCCCACCAAGGGCAGCATCGAGCTGGATGGCCAGCGCATCAACGACCTGCCGCCGTACCAGCGGCCGATCAACATGATGTTCCAGTCCTACGCGCTGTTCCCGCACATGACGGTGGAACAGAACATCGCCTTCGGGCTGAAACAGGACGGCCTGGCCCGCGATGCGATCCGCACCCGCGTGGGCGAGATGCTGGAGCTGGTGCAGCTGGGCAAGCTGGCCAAGCGCAAGCCGCACCAGCTGTCCGGCGGCCAGCAGCAGCGCGTGGCGCTGGCGCGGTCGCTGGCCAAGGGGCCCAAGCTGCTGCTGCTGGACGAGCCGATGGGCGCGCTGGACAAGAAGCTGCGCTCGCAGATGCAGCTGGAGCTGGTCAACATCATCGAAACCTCGGGCGTGACCTGCGTGATGGTCACCCACGACCAGGAAGAGGCGATGACCATGGCCACCCGCATCGCGGTGATGGACGCCGGCTGGATCCAGCAGGTGGGCAAGCCCGATGAGATCTACGAGCAGCCAGCCAACCGCTTCGTGGCCGAGTTCATCGGCTCGGTGAACCTGTTCGACGGGGTCATCGACGAGGACCTGCCGGAGTACGTCACCGTGCGCACGCCGCTGTTCCCCGCGCCGATCTACGTGGCCCACGGCATCACCGGCTACGAAGGCCAGCCGGTGGCGTTCGCGCTGCGCCCGGAGAAGGTGATGATCGGCAAGGACGAGCCGGCCGGGGACACCAACAAGGCGCGGGGGGTGATCGAGGAGATCGCCTACTTCGGCAGCCATTCGGTGTACCACGTGCGCCTGCCCAGCGGGGCCAAGGTGCTGTCCAACTTCGCCAACTCGCAGCGCTGGGCCAGCGACGGGCTGACCTGGGGCGACAGCGTGTGGGTGTGCTGGCGCGACAACGACGGCGTGGTGCTCACCGCATGAACGCCGCCGTCTGGAAGCGCTGGCTCCCCGGCACCCGCGGCAGTGTGATCGCCGCGCCCTACCTGTGGCTGCTGCTGTTCTTCGCGGTGCCGTTCGTGATCATCCTGATGATCTCGTTCGCGCGCACGCAGGTGGGCTCGCCGCCGTATACCTGGCTGCTGGAATACGTGGACGGGGCGTTCTCGCTGAAGCTCAACCTGGGCAACTACGCGGCGCTGGTGAAGGACAGCCAGTACGTGCTGGCCTACCTGAGTTCGATCAAGATCGCGGTGATCGCCACGCTGTTCACGCTGCTGATCGGTTACCCGATGGCCTACGTGATTTCGCGGATGTCGCCGGCCGCGCGCAACGTGGCGATGATGCTGGTGGTGCTGCCGTCGTGGACCTCGTTCCTGATCCGGGTATATGCGTGGATCGGCATCCTGGACCGCAACGGGCTGCTCAACCAGCTGCTGCTCAAGCTCGGGGTGATCGATGCGCCGTTGCAGATCCTGTACACGCCGACCGCCGCTTACATCGGCATCGTGTACTGCTACCTGCCGTTCATGGTGCTGCCGCTGTACGCCAACCTGGTCAAGCTGGACAACCGCCTGCTGGAGGCGGCCTACGACCTGGGGGCCAAGCCGTGGCAGGCGTTCCTGCGGATCACCTTGCCGTTGTCGCGCACCGGCATCATCGCCGGGTGCATGCTGGTGATGATCCCGGCGGTGGGCGAGTTCGTGATTCCCGAGATGCTGGGCGGTCCGGACACGCTGATGATCGGGCGGGTGCTGTGGGGCGAGTTCTTCAACAACCGCGACTGGCCGACGGCTTCGGCGGTGGCGATCGTGATGCTGCTGTTGCTGCTGGTGCCGATCCTGCTGTTCAACCGGGTCCAGCAGCGTGAGCTGGAAGGGAAGCTGGCATGAGCATGGTGCGCGGCAACCGGTGGCTGAGCTGGTCGGTGTTGGGGCTGGGCTTCGGCTTTCTGTATCTGCCGATCCTGCTGTTGATGATCTATTCGTTCAACGAATCCAAACTGGCCACGGTGTGGTCGGGCTTTTCCACGCGCTGGTATGGGGAGCTGTTCAACAACCGGCAGATTCTGGATGCGCTGTGGATCAGCCTGAAGGTGGCGTTCTGGACGGCCTGTGCGTCGACGGTGCTGGGCACGATGGCGGCGATGGTGATGACGCGTTTCAAGCGGTTCCCTGGCAAGACGGTGTTCGGTGCGCTGATCACCGCGCCGTTGGTGATGCCGGAGGTGATCCTGGGCTTTTCGCTGATGACGCTGCTGGTAGCGATGGGCGGTATTCCCGGCTTTCCGGCACGCGGGGTGACGAGCATCTGGATTGCGCATGTGACGTTTACGCTGTCATTCGTGACGGTGGTGGTGTCGTCGCGGCTGCAGGAGCTGGACCGGTCGCTGGAGGAAGCGGCGATGGATCTGGGGGCGGGGCGGTTGAAGGTGTTTCTGCAGATCACGCTGCCGATCATCGCCCCGGCGCTGGTGGCGGGCTGGTTGTTGGCGTTTACGCTGTCGCTGGACGATGTGGTGATTGCGAGTTTCGTGGCGGGCCCGAGTTCGACGACGCTGCCGATGAAGGTGTTCGCGTCGGTGCGGATGGGGATCAAGCCGGAGATCAATGCACTGGCGACGCTGATGGTGCTGGCGGTGTCGGTCGCGGCGGTGGTGGGGTGGTTCGTGACGGCCCGCGGCGAGAAGCGCCGCCAGCGCGACATGCAGATGGCGTTGCAGGACAAGGGGTGAGGGGGCGCGGCTGTTTGTTGAAGCAACAGCAACAGCAACAGCAACAGCGGGGCTGCATGTTCTGAGTGGCGTCGGCGTGGGTGGGTTGGCGGGACACGCCGTGAATCCATCCTTGGAGGCTCGTGGGCGCCATCCATGGCGCCCAACGGTCCCGCCAACCCACCCACGCCGACGCCCGACAGAATGCCTGCCCTTTTGTTGAAGGCGCAGGGCAACGGCGCAAGGCAGTTGCCGCGTTTTTGGGGAGGGGGAAGCAGGACGGTGTTCCACCGTCCCAGCCGGGCAGAGCCCGGCTCTACCTTTCACGATCCGATCCGCACCGACCCCATCCGTCCCGATCCCATCCGTCCCGATCAGACCCGGTCCGCACCGACCCCATCCGTCCCGATCCGTCCCGATCCGTCCCCATCCGATCCCATCCGATCCCATCCGATCCCATCCGATCCATCCGATCCATCCGATCCATCCGATCCATCCCGACCCGCGCCGCGCCGCGTAGAGCCGGGCTCTGCCCGGCTGCTCTTCTCTCCCCACCAACGCGACAGGCTGCTCTTGCCCCTCAGCGCGGCAACCGGCCAACTGTCCAGGCATGGGGCGGGTGAGTTGACGGGGCCCTGAGCCGCATGGATGCGGCGACGGAGCTTACATGGGTGAAGACGCATTGTTTGCGAGGCACTGCCTCGCATGCGACTGAACGCACAGCCGCCAGCGGCTGGGCCGGGCCGCGGAGCGGGACTTGCAGCGTGCCCCGGCAACTCACCCGCCCCATGCCCGCCCGGAAGAGGCGACTGCCCACGCTCTGGCTTCGCTTTGGCTTGGCTCTGGCACCTGCGACGCCACGTCGCAACCCACTCCCGGCTCGCCGCCAACCCCGGCAACATCCGGATCACAACACCGGGCGCAGAATGGTGGTCTGTCTTCCGGAGTACCACGATGACCGTTGAAATCGTCAATCCCGCGACCGGCCAGGTCACCTACCGCCATGAACTGCTCGATGCCGCCCAGGTTGAACAGCGCCTGGCCGCCGCGGCCGGCGCGTTCCCGGCCTGGTCTGGCCAATCCCTGCAGGCGCGCAGCGCCATCCTGCGTGGCATCGCCGCGCAGCTGCGTACCCGCAAGGACGACATCCAGCGGGCCATGACCAGTGAGATGGGCAAGCTCAAGGCCGAAGCCCTGACCGAAGTGGAGAAGTGCGCGCAGGCTTGCGAGTTCTACGCCGACCATGCCGCCGACTACCTCAAGCCGCAGTTGATCGACACCGAGGCCCAACGCAGCTACGTGCGCTACGAGCCCATCGGCTGCGTGTTCGCCGTGATGCCCTGGAACTTCCCGATCTGGCAGGTGTTCCGCTTCCTCGCGCCGGCCTTCATGGCCGGCAACGTCGCCCTGCTCAAGCATGCCAGCAACGTCCCGCAGTGCGCCGACCTGATCCTGGCCGTATGCCGCGATGGCGGCCTGCCCGCCGGCGTGTTCGACGTCCTGCACATCGACAACGACCAGGCCGCCGACGTGCTGCGCGACAAGCGGGTCAAGGCCGTCACCCTGACCGGCAGCGAACGGGCAGGGCGCTCGATTGCCGCCAATGCAGGTGACCAGCTCAAGAAGTGCGTCATGGAACTGGGCGGCAGCGACGCGTTCGTCGTGCTCGAGGATGCCGATCTCGACAAGACCGTCGCCGCCGCCGTGAAGTCGCGCTTCGACAACAGTGGCCAGACCTGTATCGCCGCCAAGCGCTTCATCGTCGTGGATGCCATCGCCGATGCATTCGTGGAAAAGTTCGTGGCCGCCGCTGCGCAGCGCGTGTACGGCGACCCGCAGGACGAACGCACCACGCTGGCCCCGATGGCCCGCGCTGACCTGCGCGACGAACTGCACAGCCAGGTGCAGGACAGCGTGGCCAAGGGCGCCAAGCTGCTGCTCGGCGGCGAGCCGGTGGCGGGCAGCCATGCCGGCTACCCGGCCACCATCCTGGACAACGTCGGGCCGGGCATGCCGGCCTATGAGGAAGAACTGTTCGGCCCCGCCGCGGCCATCCTGCGCGTGCGCGATGATGCCGAGGCGCTGCGCGTGGCCAACGACACCACCTTCGGTCTGGGGGGCAGCGTCTGGACCGCCGACGCGGTGCGCGGCGAAGCCATCGCCAAGAAGCTGGAATGCGGCGCGGCTTTCGTCAACGCCATCGTCAAAAGCGACCCCCGCCTGCCGTTCGGCGGCAGCAAGCGCTCCGGCTTCGGCCGCGAACTGGCCGACCACGGCATCCATGAGTTCATGAACATCAAAACGGTATACGTGGCCTGATCTGAAGAGGGTAGCGACCAACGGTCGCTACCTACCGACGATCACCCCGAGGTAGAGCCGACCGTTGGTCGGCTACCGTAACGCCGGCATACGTCGCGTATATCCGGCATCGCCAGGAGCCGGCCAGCGGCGGGCACTACCGGACATCGGATCGGTAGAGCCGACCATTGGTCGGCTGCCCGTAACGCCGGCACACGTCGCATATATCCGGCATCGCCGGGAGCCGGCCAGCGGCCGGCACTACCGGACATCGGATCGGTAGAGCCGACCGTTGGTCGGCTACCCATAACGCCAGCACACGTCGCGTACATCCGGCATCGCCGGGAGCCGGCCAGCGGCCGGCACTACCGGGCATCGCATCGTTCAAACCGAGGTAGAGCCGACCGTTGGTCGGCTGCCCGTAACGCCGGCACACGTCGCATATATCCGGCATCGCCAGGAGCCGGCCAGCGGCCGGCACTACCGGGCATCGCATCGTTCAAACCGGGGGTAGAGCCGACCGTTGGTCGGCTGCCCGTAACGACGACATCCTTGACGTACACCCGGCACCGTCGCCCGAAACGGGCGGCCGGCCAACGTCAGAGCCAACGCACCCGCTTGAACAGCCGGTACAACCCCACGCAGATCGCGCCCACGCCGATGATCATCGCCGGGTACGCCCACGGCTGGTCCAACTCCGGCATGTGGGTGAAGTTCATGCCATACCAGCTGGTGATCAGGGTCGGCGCCGCCAACAATGCCGCCCACGCACCCAACCGCTTCACCGTCTCGCCCTGCGCCAGCGTCACCAGCGACAGGTTCACGTTCAGCGCCGTGCCCAGCATCTCGCGCAGGGTGTCGATCACATCGCTGATCCGCACCGCATGGTCATGCACATCGCGCAGGTACAGCTTGACCTCGTCGGGCACCAGCTCGCCCTGGTAGCGCTTGATCTGGGCCAGCATGTCCTGCAGCGGCGCTACCGCCATGCGCATCTTGTTGAGCTCGCGCTTCAGTTCGTACAGCCGCACCACGGTCTGGCGCTTGTAACTGTCCGAGAAAATGTCCTTCTCCAGCAGCTCCAGCGTGTCGCGGTAGCGCTGGGTGATGGGCAGGTAGTTGTCCACCACGAAGTCCAGCACCGCATACAGGCAGTACGACGGCCCCATCGTGCGCAGCAGCTCCGGCTCGCGCTCCACCCGGGCGCGTGGCGCGGCATAGGACAGCGACGCCCCATGGCGGACCGTCACCAGGAAGCGGGGACCAAGGAAGGCATGGGTTTCGCCGTAGGCGATGCGCTCATCCACCATCTGCGCGGTGGTGACCACCACGAACAAGGAGTTGCCATACGACTCCACCTTGGGCCGCTGGTGGGCGTTGCGTGCGTCTTCGATGGCCAGCGAGTGCAGGCAGAATTCTTCCTGCAGCTTCAGCAGCACGCTGTCGGCCGGCTCGTACAAGCCAACCCAGACAAAGCCGTTGCCGCTTTCGATCACATCGCTGATCGCATCCAGGCTGATGTCATGGCGAATGCCCTGATCATCGTAGTGCACGCAGTTGATGACGCAGGGCGGGTTCACGGGTGCGGTACTTTCCATGGGCGGCATCCTGCGTCAGCGGCCCGTGACAGATGCGTCACGACGGCCCAGCGCCCATGCCAGTGCCAGGTGCACCGGCAGCAGCAGCACGATCCACTGCAGGTTGACCTGCGCCTGCAGGCTCAGCCAGTGCAGGACCAGGCCCAGCGACGCCAGCAGCGCCACCGCCCACAGCACCCAGCGGAACCACGCACGCGGGGTGCGCCCGCGCAGCAGCGTGATGGCACCGGGCAGCAACAGCAGGCACAGCGGCGACAGCACCAGCAGGTTGCGGTTGGCCCACGCAGCCTGGTGCGCGCTGAAGCCCCACAGGTAGGTCAGCAACGCACCGGCGATACCGCAGAACAGCCACACCGGCAGCGCGATGCCGCCCAGCAGGCGTCGGCGCGTGCGCAGTGCACACACGCCTGCCGCGGCCAGCAGGCCGCACAGCAGCCAGGGCCACCAGCGGCGCGGGGATTCGGTAGGCTCCGGCGCGATGCGGTGCGGCAGCAGTTCCTGCTCGGCCTGTACCAGCGGGCGGCCTTCGCTGTTGCGCGACTGGCGCAGCGCATCGGCCAGGCGCATCGGCACGAAGGCTTCCTGCCAACGCGACAGCGGCTGATCGGCGAACGGCCCCAGCCCGATGTCGAAGCCCAGCCACATCCACGGCGACGGCGAGGCCAACCGCACCGATTCGCTCCGGTAGGTGTTACCGCGCGAGCGCCCGGACAGCTGCGAATGCAGGCCGCCGCCGAGCGCCTGGTCCACCGCATCGCGGACCATGGTGGCGCAGTTGGCGGTGTAGTAGTCGTAGTGGTAGCGCGCGTTCTCCGGCTTGGCGCGCTCGGCCAGCGAGGCGGCCAGGGCGCGCGCCTGCTGCGGGTCCAGGTCCAGCCACTGGATGCTGGCCCCACGACCGCTCTCACGGTAGTAGGCCATGTCCTCGTCCAGCGGCAGTGCCACCAGGTAGTACATCATCTCGCCGCGCACGAAGCGGCCGATGAAGTCCGCTTCACCCGGATCGAAGTAACCGAAGTTGTAGGAGGTGGCCTGGCCCGTTACCGGGTCCACCACCACCAGCGCGTCGTGACCGAAGCGCTCGAAGAAAATCTCGCCGGGCTGCATGGTCACCACGCCGATGCGCGGTGCCGCCGAGGCGTTCGCGCCGGAGTCAGCCACCGGCACGGTGACGGGGGCCGTCGCATCCTGGGCCAGCGCCGCGAACGGCAGGCTGGCCAGGGTGAGCATCCAGCACAGGAACAACAGGCGGCACGACGGCCACCGCTTCAGCAGGGGCCGCATGGCGTGGATCAATCCTCGTTGTTCGTATCGGCCGGCAGCACGGTCACATGGAACGCCTGCACGCGGCGGGCATCGGCACGCGCCACCCGGAACACGAAGCGGTCCAGGCTGAGCTCGTCGCCGGTTTCGGGCAGGTGGCCGATCGCCTCGGTGACCAGGCCACCGATGGTGTCGTAGTCGTCGTCGGGGAAGCTGGCGCCGAAGCGCTCGTTGAAGTCCTCGATCGCGGTCAGGGCGTCCACCACGTACTGGCCGTCGGCCTGGATGGCGATCTGCGCGGTGTGGTCCTCGGCCTCGTCGTGCTCGTCGTCGATTTCACCGACGATCTGCTCCAGCACGTCCTCGATGGTGACCAGCCCGGCGACACCGCCGTACTCGTCCACCACGATGGCCATGTGGTTGCGCGAGAGCCGGAACTCCTTGAGCAGCACATTGAGCTTCTTGGCTTCGGGGATCAGCACCGCCGGGCGCAGCAGCTCGCGCACGTTGGCCGGGCCGTTGTCGGCAACCACGCCGCGCAGCAGGTCCTTGGCCAGCAGCACGCCAAGGATGTCGTCCTTGTTGTCGCCGTGCACCGGGAAGCGCGAGTGGCCCGATTCGACCACCTGCTTCATCAGTTCAAGGAAGGGCGCTTCGACCGGCAGCGAGACCATCTGCGAACGCGAGATCATCACGTCGCCCACGGTGAGTTCGGCGACGGAAATCGCCCCCTCCATCATGCGCAGGGTATCGGCAGCGATCAGCCCATCATCGTGCGCGGTGTGCAGCACCGCCACGAGCTCGTCGCGGGTGTGGGGTTCGCCGGAGAAGGCAGAGGTCAGGCGTTCGAGCCAGCTGCGCTTCTTTTCGTTCTGCTCCAGGGTGGAGCTACTACTGTCGTCTTCAGACATCTCTGGAAAAAGGGCACCCGGCGAACCGGGCGTTGGATTCAGTCTAGCAGGATGCGGGGCCCTGTCAGCGCCCGCCTGACGGGGCCGCATTCACCGAGGCGGCCGGCGGGGTGGGGGCCGGTGCCGGCGCCTCCTCCTCCGCGGGCAGGTCCAGGCTGTAGGTGCAGCCGGCCAGGGTCTTGCCCGGGTGGCTCTTGACCGTGGACAGGCTCAGGATGATCGATTCGATCATCGGCTCCCCGGTGGTCGGGTCGGTGACATCGCGGCTGACCAGCTCGCGCCCGGCCATGAACTTGCCCGGGTTGTCCACCCCGTCCTCCAGCGCCAGTGTCTTCGCCAGCGGGCGCGGGTCGGCCAGGTCCAGGATCGCCATGATGCTGGCGCCGGCCACCGCCACGTACTCGGTGCGCTGCCCGAACACCGTCAGCGGCGTGGCCAGCCGGAACTCGGTCATGAACTGGTTGCCCTGCGGCAGCGGCTGCAGGCCATTGGCCACTGCCTTGAGCGGGTCGGCCACGACCGGGCCGACCGCCCGGTAGTCGGCCACGCTCTGGCGGCACTCGATCAGCGCGGCCAGGTCCAGCGGGGAGGCCGACGCAGCGGCGGGCAGCAGGGCCAGCAGGCCCAGGCAGAGGGTCTTGAAAGCGGTCATCTGGAATCCGTGGGGAGCCGGGCGGCGCGGCTTACTGCTCGTTGGCGTAGGGGTCGTCGATGCCCAGTTCAGCCAGGATGTCGCGTTCCAGCTGCTCCATGGCCTCGGCTTCCTTGTCGTCCTCATGGTCCCAGCCGAGCAGGTGCAGCACGCCGTGCACGGTCAGGTGCGCGTAGTGGGCATTGAGCGCCTTGTCCTGCTCGGCCGCTTCGCTGGCCACCACCGGCGCGCAGATCACCAGGTCGCCGAGCAGCGGGAACTTCACGCCCTTGGGCAGGCCCTCGGGCACTTCGGCCGGGAAGCTGAGCACGTTGGTGGCGTAGTCCTTGCCGCGGTAGTGCCGGTTCAGCGACTGACCTTCCTTGGCATCGACCAGGCGGATGGCCAGGTCGGCTTCACGGATGCGGCCCTTGAGCGCGGCAGCCACCCACTTGCGGAAGCTCACCGCAGAGGGCAGCCCGGCGCGGGGCAGGGCGTAGCTGACGGCTACATCGAGGCGGACGGGGCCCTTGGTCATGGCGATACCGGTAATTCAGATCAATCAGGAGGGCACAGTATCGCGCGTGCGACGCCTCACTGCGACTTCCAGTCGTCGGCGTCGTAGGCGATCTCGATGACATCGGCGGTGGCACGGCGCTCCTCGATACGCACGGTGCTGGCCGAGCCGTGGCAGTGATACCCCTGTTGCTGGCTGAGCTGGCGGGTAATTGCGTGCATCATCTGCGTATCGGAGGCGTTGGAGTCGACCTGGATGGCGCCGGCGGCGCAGCCGCCAACGTTCTCCACCTGCACCGCCGGCACCAGTGCGCGCGTGGCCTGGTCCGCAAGCGCGTCGAATGCCTCGGCGCCGATGTCCGGCTGCGCGGCCGAGATGCGCACCTTGACGTAGTACAGCTGCTTGTAAAACAGATACGCATTGGAGCGCAGCGGGGCGTCGCCCGGCGCGCGATGCAGTTCCATGCGCAGCTTCTGCCCGTTCACCCCGCCGGCGTTGGCAATGGCGTCGCGCATGACGGCCTCCTCATCGTTGGCCGCCGCCGGGGGTGGCGCAGGGGTAAGCCGGAATGCGTCAGCCGGCCCCAGCGTCTGCTGGCGCGAATAGGTGCCGTCCTTGACGGCATGCTTCATGCCTTCGCCGAACGCCTGCATGCCCTCGATCACTGCGGTATCCGGATCGAGGCGGCCCGCTGCATAGATGTACAGGTTGATCGTCGCTTCGGGGTGATCCTTGGCGCGGTAGAGCAGGCTGGCCCCGGCCAACCGGTTATCCGGATCGAGACTGCTGCGTACCAGGGTGAAATCGCCCACCGACCTGGGGGCGATCACGTAGCTGGTTTCCACATACGGACGCGCGGGGGCGGCCGTTTTTTCAGTGGCCGACGCCGTTGCCGGCACGGCGGCCAGCAGGCAGAGGCACAACAGCACGCAGGTACGATTCATGGCACTTCCTGTGCGACGGGAGTGCCAGCAGTGTACGGCTACTCCGCGCCGGGATTCACCTGCTGCAGGTCGCGCCGGTCGTAGGCGCTGACGATGCGCGCCACCAGCGGGTGGCGGACCACGTCGCGGGCCTCGAAGAAGGTGAAGCTGACCCCGTCCACGTCGCGCAGCACCTCGATCGCGTCGCGCAGCCCGGACTTCACGTGCTTGGGCAGGTCGGTCTGGGTGAGGTCGCCGGTGACCACCGCGGTGGAGCCGAAGCCCAGCCGGGTCAGGAACATTTTCATCTGCTCCACGGTGGTGTTCTGCGCTTCGTCCAGAATCACATAGGCATCGTTGAGCGTGCGGCCGCGCATATACGCAAGCGGCGCGATTTCGATGACATTCTTTTCCAGCAGTTTCAGTACTTTCTCCACGCCCAGCATTTCATACAGCGCGTCGTACAGCGGGCGCAGGTACGGGTCGACTTTCTGGCTGAGATCGCCCGGCAGGAAGCCCAGTTTCTCGCCGGCCTCCACCGCCGGTCGGACCAGGATCAGCCGCTGCACGCGCGACTCGTTCAACGCGTCCACCGCGCTGGCCACGGCCAGGAAGGTCTTGCCGGTGCCGGCCGGGCCGATCCCGAAATTGATGTCGTGGGTGGTGATCTGGTGCAGGTAGCGCGCCTGGTTGGCGCCGCGGCCGCGCACCGTGCCGCGCTTGACCTTGATGGTCACTTCCTGTGCTTCGTAGGCCCGTTCGACCACCTGGTCGACATTGGCCTGGTTCAGGCGCAGGTGGATGGCGTGATTGTCGAAGGTCACCTCCGCCGCTTCGGCGTAGAGCGCTTCGATCAACAGCTGCGCTTCCTCGGCCAGGCGCCGCGGGCCGGTCACGCGGAACACGTGGCCGCGGTTGGCGATTTCCACGCCCAGTTTGAGTTCGATCTGGCGCAGGTGCTCATCGAACGGGCCGGCGAGGTTGGCCAGGCGTTCGTTGTCTTCGGGAGCCAGGGTGAAATCGCGTTGCGAGAGTGCGGTCATTGCGTCTGGCAGCCTTCGATCCAGGGGACCGCGGCCGCAAGCAGGGAAAGGGTCTACAGGGTAGCGCGCAGCCCGTGCAGCCGCCAGACCGGTGCCGGTTGTCCACACCGGGTGTGGGGGAGTCGTTGGCAAAGCTGTGGATATCCCGTGCCAGCCCTTGTGCGACAAGGTTGAACAAGGGCTGGTGAAAAAATGGCCGGTCGCTTCAGGAACAGGACACGCCGCCAGCCCGACCTGTACGCGGCACGCCCTCGGGCACTGGCGCGCTGTAGCCGGTGCATGCCCTGGTGGGGCGTTGGGAATTTGACGATATTTGCGTGGCGGAATCGGCCGGAATTATGTCGTTGGTTATGTTGATGGGCCAAGGCAGACATCCGGCGACGCTTCAGGCCCGCGCGTTCCGTGCGAGTAGGGGTTTTCCTACATTATCGTCAGAGTTGCCCCGGATATCGGGCCGCGACGATTCACTATATTCTTCGTCCATGCAGCTTGGTGCGTGCGTCTGTGTGGCGGGGAGAGCCTGCAGATAATGCGGCGGCGTGCGTTTCGACGGTAGCGACAGAGTGGGAGGTGCAGCGTGCTGCCGCCATGCCGGCGGGCCGGGTGCGCCATGGATGCTGGGCAGGTCACGCGGCCGGACGGCTGCAATGGATGGGCACGATGCAGGATGCAATCACACTGTTCGCCGGCGTCGCCGGGCTGGACGGCGCCAGTCGTCCGCACCGTCTGGCATTGGCCAACGGCCAGGCGCTGCTGGTGGAGCGCTGGTGCGGGCACGAACAGCTGTCCGACGGTTTCCAATGGTGGGTGGACGTGCTGGCCAACGATGCCCTGCTCGACGTGGATGCCTGGCTCGGCGTTGCCGCCACATTGTCCTCGCGGCAGGCCGGCGGGCACGACGTACTGCGCAGTGGCGTAGTGTCCGAGGCGGCCTGCGTGGCGTCCGATGGCGGGCTGGCGCGCTATCGCCTGTGCCTGGTGCCGTGGACCTGGCTGCTGGGGCAGGCGCGGCAAAGCCGGGTGTTCCAGGAACGGGCGGTGCTGGACATCCTGCAGGCCGTTCTGGACCCCTATGCCGCCCAGGGTACCTGGCGGGTCAGCGACGAAGTGATCGACTTTCTCGCCGCCGTGCCGCGGCGCAGTTACTGCGTGCAGTACCGCGAATCGGACCTGGACTTCCTGCAGCGCCTGCTCGCCGAAGAGGGCCTGGGCTGGCGCATCGAAGAAGACGCCGACGCGCCTGCCGGGCACGCACTGGTGGTCTTCGCCGACAGCGCCGCGCAGGCGCAGGACGCCACCTCCGAGCGCGACGGCGGGCTGCGCTTCCACCGCGCGGACGCCACCGAGGCCACCGACAGCGTGCTGACGCTGGGACGTTCGCGGCGTATCGGCGTAACCGCGCTGGTGCTGGCAAGTGACGACTATCTCGGCCAGCAGGCGCGTCAGGGCCAGACCCCGGTGCTGTCCGCGCAACGCGGGGAGACCGCCCTGGAGGCGTACACCCCGGTGGGCGCCTATGCGTTCGCCAACCGCGGCGTGGCCGACCATTACAGCCGCCTGGCTGCCCAGGCGCACGAATCGCGCAGCGCCAGCTGGGTGGGCAGCAGCACCGCCCCGGGGCTTCGCACGGGTACCTGGTTCACCCTGCGCCAGTGGCCGCTGTCCGACCGTGCCGGCGTGCCGAATGTGCTGGTGACGCGCATCTGGCATCAGGCCAGCAACAATTTTCCCACCACCGCGCGCGAGGCGCTGCTGCAGCGCCTGGGCCATGCGCCACCGGCGCCGATGGCCGGGCTGGAAACGCCGGCGCGCCAGCGCCAGCTGTGCACGCGGGCCGAAACGCTGGGCTATGCCAACGCCTTCGAGGGCGTGGACCGCGCCGTGGCGTGGCGCCCGGCGCGCGAAGACGGCACCGGCCTGCGTTTGAATCCGCGGCCGCTGGCACCGGGCTACCAGACCGCGCGGGTGATTGCCGCTGATGGCAGCGACAGCGGCGAGGTGTCCTGTGACGATCTGGGCCGGATCAAGGTGCGCTTCCACTTCCAGCGGGCAGGCAGCGGCGACGATGGCAGCAGCTGGCTGCGCGTTGCCCAACGCTACGCCGGCCCCGGGGTGGGTGCACAGTTCCTGCCACGGGTAGGGCAGGAGGTGCTGGTGACCTTCCTGGAAGGCGACATCGACCGCCCGCTCATCGTCGGTACGCTCTACAACGGTCGCGGCGAAGCCGGCACGGCCGCCACCCCGGCCGGCGCGTCGGCGACCAGCGAACGGGGCGCCTATGCGCAGGCGGGGGATGCCCGCAGTAGTGCGCAGGGCAACCTGGCCGGTGGCCACGCGCCCGCCTGGCATGCGATGGGCGCCGGCGAAGACGCGCACCGCAACCCGGCCGCGCTGTGGGGCATCCAGTCGCGCGAGTGGCACGGCCAGGGGCACTCGCGGTTGCTGTTCGACGACAGCGACGGACAGCTGCGCCTGCAGTTGGCCACGACCCATGCCAGCACCCAGCTCAACCTGGGGCACCTGATCCACCAGGCCGACAACTTCCGCGGCAGCCTGCGCGGCGAAGGCAACGAGCTGCGCACCGACGCCTGGGGGGCCGTGCGGGCCCGCGCCGGCCTGTGGCTCAGCGCGCAACCGCGCGCCGCCCGCGCGCCGGCCGGTGAGGCGGTCGCCCCCAGTGCGCTGCTGACCCAGCTCAACGAACTTGGCCGGGTCCAGCACCAGGCCACCCGCGTGCACCGCAGCGTCGCCGTCGCCGCGCACGCCGGCGTGGCGGGCCAGCAGGATGCGCCTGCGCCGCTGGCCAGCCTGCTGCGCAGCACTCGTACCACCGTGGCCGGGGACGCCTTCGACAGTGGTCGGGCCGACGCCCCAGCGTACGCCAGCGGTGGCGGACAAGGGCGCCTGCCGCACAGCGGCGATGCCACCCTGGGCCTGTCTGGCAGCGACGGTCTGGTGCAGGTCGCGGGGCAGGGCCTGCAATGGGCGGTGGGCGAGGTGCTCAGCCTGGCCAGCGGGCAGGCGTCCGAATGTGTCGTCCAAGGCCAGGCGCGTGTCCACGCCAGCCAGGCCATCGGCGTGCTGGCGGCCACCGTGGGCACGGCCGCCGGGAACACGCTCAGCGTGGTGAGCGGGCAGGGCGAGCTGATCGTGCAGGCCCAGGACAACCAGATCCTGCTGCAGGCGCGCAACGCCCTGCGCGCGGCTAGTGCCAGCGCGGCGGTCGAAATGGCCGCGCCCAAGACCGTACATATCGCCACGGCCGGCGGTGCCAGCATCACTCTGGCCGGCGGCAACCTGACCGTGACCTGCCCCGGCAACATCACCGTGCACGCGGGCCAGAAATCCTTCGTTGGCCCCGCGAACCTGACCTATCCGCTGCCCACCATGCCGCGCAGCGAATCCCCCGATGTACTGCCCAGCTTCGCCTTCCGTCTTCAGGACATCCCTGGCCCGCAGGGCATCGCGCTGGCCGGCCAGCCGTGGAAAATCGTGCGCACCCGGCAGAGCGCCAGCGATACGCCGGACAACCTGCATGCGGTGGATGCCGGACAGTGGGTGGAAGTCCTCAAGGAAGGCAGCGCCGACGACGACGGCAAGGTCGCCCTTGACGATGCCGACTGCAAGACCGTCTGGGACGCCGTGGCGCGGTTCCCCGGGCGCCTGTACCTGGTGCACGGCATCGACGCCATCCCGCTGCAGATGCGCCAGTTCAGCACCGGCCCCGGGGTACGCGAGATCGTCGAGACCCTGGATGCCAACAACTACAGCAAGGACCTGCAGCACCTGCCCGATGCCGATGCGCTACGCGCCATCCGCCACCGGGTGGAGTACGAGTTCCAGTCCCTGCTGACCACCACGCCCAAGCAGCGCAAGGAGCTCTGAACCATGGCCGACGGCACCACTACCAGTACGGTTGCGCGCAACGCGCTGACCTGCCAGTCCGGCCAGGTAGGTACCTCCAGCGGTGACTACTACGCGCCGCCGGATCGCCAGTTCGCCCCGGTACGGCATGGCAACGCGGTGAAGTCCTACACCGACGGGCGCTCGGCCATGCATGCAATGGCCGAGGCGATCCGCGGCGCGAAAAAATTCATCTTCATCGCCGACTGGCAGATGAATTTCGACACGGAGCTGACCGGACGGGGAGAGGCCGGGCACCGCGGTCGCCTGAGCGAGCTGCTGTATGACGCGATCAATGTGCGTGGGGTGGATGTGCGGGTGCTGCTGTATGACAGCATCGAAGCCGCCGCGTACACGCATGAGAACGAAGCACGGACCGCGCTCTACATGATGCGGGATGACAAGACGCCTGGAAACATCGAAGTTGGACTTCATAACCCGGCAACGGGACGTACGGATCCTTTCAATATCGGCTTCTCTCACCATCAGAAGATTCTGGTGGTTGACGGGAAGATTGGCTTTGTAGGTGGGTTGGATGTTGCACATGGGCGCTGGGATGATGGCAACTTCGACGTCGTCTGCGACCCCCGACTACACATACTGAATGACCACTACAACAACTGCTTGATGAAACCGCGCGGCATGACGGCGGATGAAGTGACGTTGACTCAACCCAAGAAGGAGACGGGCCCTGATGTGGCTGGGAGGACGCGCCCGGGGTTCGCGCCGGCCTATCTACCTGGGCTTACGGTTGCCTTCGACCGCATGAAGCAGCAATGGGAGGACGGAGCAGCGCTGGCCGAACTTCTGGACTACGCGGACAAGGCCGCCATCACGCCCCGCCTGGAAGAGAAGGGCAAGCAGGTCCTTAGCGATGCAATCATTTCAGTTCTTCAGGAAATGACAGACGTCAAGGGAATCAAGGAGATGATCGAGGTGGTGCGGACCGTAGGAAAGGTCCTCAATTCCATCAAGATCGATCTCGACCAGGCACGGCACAAGTATCGTGAGGTGATTGCTGCAAGCAACCGTGCCGCAGATGAGGCTGCGAAGGGCAATGCCGGAGGCGCTGCCAATGCGGCTTCGGATGCAGTGGACGCGTTCACTTCAATTCAAGCCAAGGCTATCAATGATTGGATCAACGAAAAGAAAGCCGAGCTCCTGAAGAGCTACGATCGCGCCGTGAAAGTTGTCGATCGACTGGGCACCTATGCCGCTGATCCATCTCAGCTTGTAAAGGACGTCGAAAAGGCGCGCGCAGAAGCACTGGCTGCGTTGGAGCGTGCCAAGGAGTCGTGGGAGTCCTTCCGGAAATGGCTGGACACCCCGATCAACCGTGCCCAGAGCCTGCTGGACAGTGGTCGTCAGCCACGCATGCCTTGGCAGGACGTGCATGCACGGCTGGAGGGCCCGGCTGTTTTCGATATCTGCCGCAACTTCATGCACCGATGGAATGCAATGGTCTGGCAGAATCAACGCGGTGAATCGCTGATCGGGAGAGGAGCGAATGCTGTCGTCAATGCCGGCATTGGACAGGCAAACGATCTGGGTGCTGGCGTGCCGGAGCAGAAGTCGTTGGGACGGGGTCTTGAGCTCACTGCGCTGACGGATGCCTGGTTGGATGCAATGGGCGGAAGAACGGCACTGTTTGGAGACCTGTGCAGCAGGGGCAGCGCAGGCGAGGTCAGCGTGCAGATCGTCCGGTCGTCTGGCACCGCACTGCACGATATGGAGCGGAAAGGCTGCAGACAATATCGGTTGAATATGGACGATGGCAGTGATCTGAAGCCGTACTGGGAGCGCAGCCTGCCTATGAGATCGATCCAGGATGCCATGCTGAACTGCATCGCATCCGCCAAGGCGTTCGTCTACATTGAAACCCAGTTCCTGATTTCCGACTGCGGCTTCTCGGATGCAGATCCTGGGCGACGTTTGGACACCATCATCAAGGGCGGCCAGCGGGGGCCTGCAACGCCGGCCCAGGAGAAGAAGGCACAGCGAACAGCGCGCGTGCTGGGCGCTGCTGCGGGTCCGCTGGACGCTGTACTGCCCGAGACGCCCATTGCTGATGTTCTTGCAAAGAAGCAGGGCGTGCCCTCCGCCGCGCGCAATACACTTGTTGACACCATTGCCACCCGCATCGCAAAGGCAATACGGAGTGGCCAAGGGTTCCACGTCTACATAACGCTTCCCGTGCATCCGGAAGGCAACGTGAAAGACGGTGCCGTGGTAAAGCAGCACTACTGGGCGCAGCAGACGCTGTTGCGTGGTCACGACAGTCTGATTCGCCGAATCAGTCGCACCCTCGTGGCCAAACGCAAGGATATTCGCGACGTAAGCGTCAGCGAAGAAGATCTGCGAGACGAAGTTGCGGCAGGTGGCTGGAAGAAGTACCTGACAGTCTTGAATCTACGCAGCTACGGTGTCCTGAAAGACATCAATCACGACAGTTATAGCCGCGGGCCGCAAACTGCCGGGGGCAGCAAGGGCAGTCCACCACTCTATCTGGTGACCGAGCAGTGCTACGTGCATTCCAAGCTGCTCATCGTTGACGATGCGGTCGCCATCATCGGAAGTGCCAACTGTAACGATCGAAGCCTGCAGGGCGACGGCGACACCGAGATCGCTGCGGTGATTGTGGATACGGCGACATCGGTGCGTGACCTGGGCAATGGCGTGAGGGTCGTGACGCGAAAGTTTGCACAGGACCTTCGGATGCGCCTGTGGAAGAAGTTCCTGGGCATGTCGATTCAGGAAGAGGTTGTGTTTGGCGCAATCAAGAAGCAAGGCGGATTTACGGATGCAACCGACAGAAGATTTCATCCTCCTATCGTGAAGCAGGACCATGCCGAGCTGAACCTTGAATTGCCGGCGAGTGCCGATACGTCGGATTACATCCGTAGCCTTGCGGAAAAGAATGCATCCATATACGAAGAGGTGTTCACGAACGTTCCGAGGAATTCCATGGCACGCTACGACTCAGTCTTCGATGGATTTCCTTCCGGTGGCTGGAATGAGAAAAAGGACGCAATCGCGCGCTACATCTACGCGCAGCCACCTGACCTTCAAGCGCAGTACATGGAAGTGGCAAGCACCAAGGTCGACGAGGCGACGCGCACTGTGGGTCGCCACAACATTGCCAAGGCGCTCTCACGACTGAAAGGCAGCGGGGCAGGGGACCGGGTCAGAGGATTCTGGGTGTCGATGCCGCTTGAATGGGGGCACGGGATGGATGATCCTGCTGCTGCAATGCCTGTAGAACTCATTGCCGCTCGTCCGGCCGTTCAAGGCGGTTCCAGCGGCACCCTGCAGGCGCTTGCTCGCTTGGACGTGAAATCCCCCACGGAGCAAACATGAAAATCAGGCAGTCCCTGTTGTCCCTCCTGGTCATCACAGGTGCCCTCTGCTCCGGCGGCCGCGCGCTTGCATGCACCGACAGGCTGGACCCTCTGGCATCGCCTGCAACCGGGGTAAGCCTGCTATTCAGTAATGGACAAGGTGGGGGCGTCGGCGTCGCCACTCCCCGTCTTTTGCCGGGCGGTCGACTGGCACCGCCTGCCGTTTCTCCCGCGCTGAAAGAGCTTAAGGCCGGAAAGTTCGATCAATGGGGAGGGGACGTTGTATTCACTGAAGATGATGGGCGAGGCGGTAAGCGGGTCTGCCGGGTGGAGACCTGGAAGAGTAGAACCTTGAACGCTGTTGTAAGAGACAGTCTTGGTGGGAAGCCCGAACGTCTTCGGGACAGTGATGGAAGGGTGGCGGCCATTGCGTACATGCCTACGCCAGCGCAGGAAAGACATCCCGTGCTGGTGAAGTTGCTGCCGCACTACTACATGAGCTCGGCAACCGCCTTCTACTACGATGGGTCCAATAATCTCATTGAGGTGGACAGGTACATGTCCCCTGAGGCCAACAGGCTCAACCCGAAGTACCCGTTGAAGATCGTTGCACGGGCCGTCCTGTACTGCTTCCGCTACGAGGATGGCAGGTTGGTGCAGTCTGCAGGCTTGCCGGGGCCTAGCGTCAGCAAGGACCCGGCGTTCTCGTGCTGGCCAGCTCAAGGCTGGCGAGCATTCGCTTGAGCGGTATCGCTACAACGCCAATGGAACCCTGCGCGCCATGCTGAACTACTACGGAGAGGGCGATGCCGACGCCTCCGACAGCCAGCGAAAGTCTGGCGGCGGAGGCTACGGGTCCATCTGGCTGCCCGAACGGCTTCCGTCCGGCGAGCAGGCGCGCGTGGAGCTTCATTTCAATGCGAAAGATGAACTGACCAACCTCAGTACAACGTTTCTGGAATTCGCGGCAGCAGACGCGCAGCCCTCGTATGCGGCGCGTGGCGATGCCGGCGGTTCGATGCTTGAGTACCGGTTTCCTGGTTCACCGGTGCCCTTGTCGGTGATAGACAAGGGATTCGCTGCGATCGGTAGCTACCCCAGGGTCAGGATCTTTCCTCATCGGAGCGGAATGACGGTGTCAGAAGTCTTCGACGCTGGTTCCAGAAAGCCGCGCCAGCGGCAGTGGCGCAGCTTGGATCTGAATCGTCAGGAGATGTACGGCGGCAATGGCAAGCTGATCCGCGTAGTTCAATACGGTGCCGCACCGCAGGATGCCTACGAGGAAGACCTGAAAGGCTATGCCGAAAGTGGCGTGCTGAAGGTTACGCCCACTACCACCGGCTACGCCAGCTACCGCGTCTACGACTACGACACAGCAGGCAAGGAGCGTCTGACCTTCGTCTGCTGGCAGCACGATGTCCCCAGCAACAAACCCCTCCGCCATTTCCCATGGTGGACGCCCGATCCAACACCGAAGCGCAGCAGGGAAGAAGCGCTGATCTACGGCATGAAGAACGTCGCCAATCGCTGTGGAACGCCCGATGGAAAGATGGTGGTTCAAGGGCTGGCGGCAATCGACAGCTACATGGCCAAGACGTACGGATATGACTTGGAAAAGCTGAGCTACGGCGAAGCGCGATGACTGTGCCGGCCAAGGTGCCCGAAGGTGTCCCGCCTGAGGAGGGTCTGGGCATCCCGATCGGTGACGGCGGCGCGTCAGCGCGGCTTTCACGCCTGACAAAGAGCGCGCTGGCCTTGTCGTTCCTCGGCCTGCTGGTCTTGATCGGTCTGGCCGTCGCCGCCTTGGCCGTCGAGTGGGAGTCCATCACCGAACGGCGCGTGATTACCGTCGCCGTGATACTGCTCTCCGTGTTGATCGTATTCCTTGCGGGCCTGTTGCTGGGCGTTGTCAGTCTGTTCCGGCGGCGGCAGGCCTGGCGCTCGGCAATGCTGGCGCTGGGGCTCAACCTGTTCGGGCTGGGCGCGATGTTCTACATCGGCTACATGATCGTTGCCGTGATGGCCGCTGCGGCAGTTGGCGCGGTGCAGGCAGCCCTCGGGGGGCTGATGGTGCTGCTGATGATGATATTTGCCAAGTAAGGTCGTCGAATCGGCGTGGCTCAGGCGGTTGCAGGCGAACCACGCGGAAGCTGTTTACAAAACTACGGATGAAACGTCATGGATGATCCGAGTAAAAGGAAGTCTCAACGGACAGTCACCAGCGTGCTCGCCGTTGCAGGCATGCTTGGCGCGCCGCTGGCAGCGGCCTGCACGGGAGATGCTGCAGCAGCAGGGACATCCTCTGGAGCGTCCGGAATCTTCATGACGGGCAACACCGATGGGTTCGACACCCGTATCGACCCGTTCCGCACGGACGCGCAGAACCGCGCTGTGCTGCCCGACGTGGAGGTTTCGCAGGCACAGAAGGATCCGCCGAATGACATGTTTGGTGCGGCGGGGGGTACCGCCATCCATGGGGAACGCATTGAAGACACGTGGCGCGTCTGCAGGGAGGAGCGCTGGCAACCGCGTCACGGTGACGGTGCCGTCAAGCAGGTTGATGCCGTAACACCCGTCGCAGAAGGCGCCAGGCGCTGGTCGAAGAATTTCTTCGTCGGCGCGGTGCGGCTCTACCACTATGATCGGGCGGGGCGCCTTGTCGAAGTGCGTGATGTCGTCGGCCCCGATGTGCTGCCACCCGACGGTGTCGCGTGGCTGGCGCCCAAGAGTGGTCTGCTGTACTGCGCACGGTATGACCAGGTTGGACGCCTGACATGGTCAATCGACACGGCCGGCGTCGGGCGGTGGGACTCCGGCAAGGCGTGTGCGGACCTGAGCGAAGACAACGTGGATTCGCTGCGGGTGATGTACAACGACGACGGTACCGTTCTGGCCCTGTTGCGATCCCGACCGCCCTCGCTCCCGGACGGGGGCGCCGTGGCGTTGATGCAGCCGGATGGCTATGACAACGCGGGTTGGACAGGGACCGCCACGTTCCTCATGCCGCCCCGGCCGGACGTCGCCGCTGCCGATAACACGGTTGGGGCACGGATTGCGTCGGGACGCGGGATTGCATCGTTGTACGCGTATCCGCCGGATTTCGCCGCCGACGATGCGCAGCCGATCTATCGGGAGCGGCCACAGACGGATGGGCGCTCCAAGGCGAGCGTGCATTACGATTTCCCCGAAGCGGATCTTCCGATGTCGGCCGCCCGCGATGGCTTTGCGAACCTGGCCAGCTACCCGCGTGTGCGCAGTTACGGCTATGGCAAGGACGTACGGGTGGAGGAAGTGTTCGCCGCCGGCAGCCATGTCCCTGTCCAGCGGGTGTGGCGGTCGCAGCTTGTGCTGCGTCAGGAAGACTACGACGCAGCAGGCAAGGTGCAGCAGGTGATCCGCTACGGCTCTGGTGGCCTTGGCGCCGTTGGCGAAGATCTTGCAGGTGCCGGCCGACGTGCGGGCTTCAGACAGACGCTGCTGGGGGACGGCAGCGCCGCGTACCGCGTGTATCGCTATGACCGCAAGGGGCAGGAGCGGCTTGAGCTGGCGTGCTGGTTGAAGCCAGCGGGTGCGGGGGACGGTGCAGGGGAGACGCAATGCGGTAGTCCGGACGGGAACGTGCTTGCCGAAGGCTCGCAGGCGATCGAGGCGCTGCTCCACGACACCTATGGTCTGACCCGTCGTCGCCTCGCATACAGCGGGATATGACGTGCGGCGTTGAGGGCGGGCACAGTGGGAAAGAGCCAGGGCCGCCCTGGGCAGGCAGGTAGCTCCGCCATGGTGGACGATTCACGGGCCGCAGTACGCGTCGCGCCCCAGGCCTTCACGGGCAGCCGCTGTTCGGAGAGGCAGCATGGCAGCATCCGGTCCCGTCTGGAACGCTGCGATGCCATCGCCAACGCTGCTTTGCCGCCTGTCGGCACTCTGCTTCTCGACCGCGCTGCTCGCCGCCTGCCACCCTGCGCCGCCTGAAGCCCTTGGCACCCTCGAATGGGACCGCATCACCGTACCGGCGCCCGCCGCGGAGACCATCGTCGCGGTCGCGGTGGTGGAAGGGCAGCACGTGCCCGCCGGCGCTCCCTTGCTGCAACTGGACGCCACCCGCACTGCCGCGCAGCTGGCCGCATTGCAGGCCCAGTCGCAACGCGCCGGACAGGCGCTTGAGGAACTCGAGCATGGCCCACGGGTGGAAGACATCGCCCAGGCCCGCGCCAATCTGGCCGCCGCGCGCGCACAGGCCGCGGACGCATCGGCGTACTACGCCCGCCTGCAGCCACTGGGACGGCAGCGCCTGGTGGCGGCGGCCGACGTCGACCGCGCCCGCGCCGCCGCTGGTAATGCAACGGGCGTGGTGCAGGCCGCCGAACAGGCATTGCTGGCGCTGCAGCATGGCACCCGCGCCGAGCAGGTGGCCCAGGGCGCCGCGTCGCTGCAGGCCGCGCAGGCCCAACAGGACGAACAGGCGGTTACGCTGGGCAAGCTGGCACTGGTGGCACCGCGCGCCGGGGTGATCGACGCGCTGCCGTACCGGCTGGGGGACCAGGCACCGGTGGGCGCGCCGCTGGCCGTGCTGCTGGTGGGAGACCATCCGTATGCGCGGGTGTACCTGCCCTCGGCGCTGCGCCCGTCGGTGGTGGTGGGGCAGGCGGCCCACGTTTACCTGCAGGGGCGCGACGGCGCCCTGGCCGGTCGGGTGCGGGCGGTGCGCAGCGACCCGGTGTTCACCCCGTACTACGCGCTCACCGGTGAGGACGCGGCGCGGCTGAGCTACCTGGCCGAAATTGAACTGGTCGGTACGGACACCGCCGCGTTGGCCCGGTTGCCCGCCGGGGTGCCGGTGCGGGTGACGTTCTGATGGTCCCGACGGCGCCGGCCGATCCCGCTGCGGCCGTACTGCCCGAACCGGCGGGGGCAGGTGGGGAGCCGCTGGCCATCCGCGCCCGCGGCCTGACCAAGCGCTTCGGTGACCTGGTGGCCGTCGACCACGTCGATCTGAGCGTGCCCCGCGCGAACGTCTACGGCTTCCTTGGCCCGAATGGTTCGGGCAAGTCCACCACCATCCGCATGCTGTGCGGGCTGCTCACCCCCAGCGAGGGCGACATCGAGGTGCTCGGCCTGCGCATCCCCGAGCAGGCCGAAGCGCTGCGCAGGCGCATCGGCTACATGACCCAGCGCTTCTCGTTGTTCGACGACCTGACCGTCCGCGAAAACCTGGAGTTTCTTGCCGCCGTGCAGGACATCCCGCGCGCTGCCGCACGCCAGCGCATCGATGCGCTGGTGGCGCAGTATCACTTTGAAGACCGCCAGAGGCAGCTGGCCGGAACCCTGAGCGGCGGCCAGAAGCAGCGCCTGGCACTGGCCGGGGCGGTGATCCAGCAGCCCGAGCTGCTGTTCCTGGACGAGCCCACCAGCGCGGTGGATCCGGAGTCGCGCCGCGACTTCTGGGAGAAGCTGTTCGACCTGGCCGATGCCGGCACCACGCTGCTGGTGTCCACCCACTACATGGACGAGGCCGAACGCTGCCACCGCCTGGCCATCCTGGACCAGGGCGCATTGGTGGCCGACGGCAGCCCCGCCGAGCTGACCGCCGCGCTGCAGGGCCGCACCCTGGAGGTGGCCGCTCAGCAGCCGCGGCAGGCCCAGCGCCTGCTGGCGGGCCTGCCTGGCGTGCTCAGCGTGGCCCAGATCGGCAACACCCTGCGCGTGCTGCTGGCGCACGCCGGCGAAGGTGAGGACCGCATCCGCCAGGCGCTGCGCAGCGGCGGGCAGGGCGCCGAGGTCGTGCCGGCGGCCGCCAACCTGGAAGACGTGTTCGTGTCGGCCACGCGAGGACGCGACAGCACTGCGGCGCAGGACACCTCCCCATGAGCCTGCGCCGGCTGTGGGCGATCGTGCTGAAGGAACTGCGCCAGATGCGCCGCGACCGCATCACGTTGGCCATGATCGTGGGCATCCCGGTGATGCAGCTGGTGCTGTTCGGCTATGCCATCAATCTCAACCTGCGCCACCTCGACACCGGCGTGGCCGATCAGGCCGGAACCTCGGCCTCACGTGCGCTGCTGATGGACATGGTGGCCACCGGGGTGATCCACCCGATCCTGCGCGTGGATACGCCCGAGCAGCTGGTGCAGGCGCTGCGCGAGGGACGCATCAGCATCGGGGTGGTGGTGCCGCCGGATTTCGAACGGCGCCGCTTCGACGGCCGCGAGGCCGTCCAGGTGATGGTGGACGGCAGCGACACCGTGGTGCAGAGCGCGGCGGTGCAGCTGGCGCAGGTGCCGTTGAGTACCCAGCCAGTGGGCAACGATCGGCCGTTGCGCAGCGGCGCGGTAGCCAGTGCCGGGCAGATCAGCGTGGTGGCGTTCTACAACCCGCAGCGGCGCTCGGCGATCAACATCGTGCCGGGGCTGATCGGCATCATCCTGACCATGACCATGGTGATGTTCACCGCCGTGGCGATCGTGCGCGAACGCGAGCGCGGCAACATGGAGCTGCTGATCGCCACGCCGTTGACCCGCAGCGAACTGATGATCGGCAAGGTGCTGCCGTATGCGGCGATCGGGCTGGTGCAGACCACGCTGGTGCTGCTGCTGGGCATGTGGCTGTTCGATGTGCCGGTGCGTGGCAGCGTACTGGACGTATACCTGGTGGCGATGCTGCTGATCACCGCCAACCTGTCGCTGGGGCTGTTGATCTCGACCAAGGCGCAGTCGCAGTTCCAGGCCATGCAGATGACGATGTTCGTGTTCCTGCCGTCGATCCTGCTGTCCGGCTTCATGTTCCCCTTCGCGGGGATGCCCAGGGTGGTGCAGTGGCTGGCCGAGGTGCTGCCGCTGACCCATTTCCTGCGGCTGGTGCGCGGCATCATGCTGCGGGGCGCGCGCTGGTGGGAGCTGTGGCCGGAGGTGCTGGCACTGCTGGCCTTCATCGCGGTGATGATGACCCTGGCGATCCTGCGGTTCCGCAAGCGGTTGGATTAGCAACGCCGACCGACGGTGGGCATGTGGCAACAATGATCCGGAGTGCCGACCAACGGTCGGCATCTACCGGGGCCGGCGGATACGGGTCAACGGTGGGGTCGGTGCCGACCGTTGGTCGGCACGCTGTTACGCGGTCACCATCCGCGCGCGCAGCGAATTGCTGTACGCCTCGGTGATCACCACGTCGACGAACTGGCCCACCAGGCGCGGGTGGCCGGGGAAATTCACCGAGCGCATGTTCTCGGTCTTGCCGGTCAACTCGTTCGGGTCGCGCTTGGACGGACCTTCCACCAGCAGGGTCTGCACGGTGCCGACCATCTTCGCCGAGATGCCGGCGGCATGTTCATTGATCCGCGCCTGCAGCCGCGACAGCCGCGCGTGCTTCTCGGCGTCGCTGATGGTGTCTTCCAGATCGGCCGCGGGCGTGCCCGGGCGGCGCGAATAGATGAAGGAGAAGCTGTGGTCGAAGCCGATGTCTTCGATCAGCTTCATGGTCTTCTCGAAATCCTCGTCGGTCTCGCCGGGGAAGCCGACGATGAAGTCCGAGCTGATCGAGATGTCCGGGCGCACCGCCCGCAGCTTGCGGATCTTGGCCTTGAATTCCAGCGCGGTGTAGCCGCGCTTCATCGCCGACAGCACCCGGTCGCTGCCGGCCTGCACCGGCAGATGCAGGAAGTTGGCCAGCTGCGGCACGTCGCGGTAGGCGTCCACCAGCGAGTCGCTGAACTCCAGCGGGTGCGAGGTGGTGAAGCGGATCCGGCCCACCCCGTCGATCTCGGCGATGGTGCGGATCAGCAGGCCGAGATCGGCGAACTCGCCCTCCCCATACGGGCCGCGGTAGGCGTTGACGTTCTGGCCGAGCAGGTTGATCTCGCGCACGCCCTGGGCGGCCAGCTGGGCCACTTCCACCACCACGTCCTCGAACGGACGGCTCACTTCGGTGCCACGGGTATAGGGCACCACGCAGAACGAGCAGTACTTGGAGCAGCCTTCCATGATCGACACGAAGGCCGAGCCACCGTCGGCGCGCGGCTCGGGCAGGCGGTCGAACTTCTCGATCTCCGGGAAGCTGATGTCCACCTGCGACTTGCCGGACTCGCGCCGCTGCCGGATCAGCTCGGGCAGGCGATGCAGGGTCTGCGGGCCGAACACCAGGTCCACGTGCGGGGCGCGCTTGATGATCGCCTCGCCTTCCTGCGAGGCCACGCAGCCGCCCACGCCGATGATCACGCCACGGCCGTTGTTCTTCAGCGCCTTCCAGTAACCCAGCTGGCTGAACACCTTCTCCTGCGCCTTTTCGCGGATCGAGCAGGTGTTCATCAGCAGCACGTCGGCCTCGGCCGGGTCGTCGGTGAGCTCCAGGCCTTCGGCGGCGGCGAGCACGTCGGCCATCTTGGACGAGTCGTACTCGTTCATCTGGCACCCGTGGGTCTTGATGTACAGCTTGCCGCGCACCGGGCCGTCCACCTTCGGCCGGGAGCCGGGCAGGGGGATCAGGTCGGGGCGGGGCGAATCGGGCGAAGCGGAGGCAGGCAAGGCGGAGCCGGCCGAAGTCGGCGCGGTCGAAGCTGGCGTCCCGGTCATGGCGCTTATTCCAGTCGGGTGGGCGGGCAGGCAGCCGGGAAGGCTGCTGGGAAGCCGCCCATTGTAGCGGGGAAGGGGGAGGGCGCCGGGCGCCCGGGCCGGCCCGCGATGTGACGGCCGTCGGGGTTGGAGCCGGCGGTCCGTCAGTGGCGCGTCAAAGACTTGGCAACGCTCCGTTAACTTGGGACACTCGCCGCCATGAAGGGGATCTTGGGGATCGCTGCGCTGGCCTTGGCTGCGCTGACCGCTTTGCCGGCCAGTGCGGGCACCCTGTACAAGTGCATCGGGGCCGACAACATTCCCAGCTACGTCAGCAAGCGGGTGGCGGGCGCGTCCTGCAGCGTGGTCAGCAGTTACCGGCCCGGCCGGGACGCCCCACGCCGGTACGTGCCGCCTGCACCGACCCCATCCGCTGTCGTTGCGGCACCGGCCGCCAGCCCGGCCGCGGCCGATCGCGCCAGCACCGGCACCGCACTGACCGCCAGCGCGCCGGCCCAGCCGGCCACCGTGCTCAGCGCCCCGGCGGCGGCGCCCGCCCCGCGGCCCAACAAGGCCGGACGGGTGGTCAACGGCCAGGTCTATTCCTACATGAAGGACGGGGTGCGCCACTACACCAGTGCCCGTCCCACCCAGCTGGCCAGCCTTGGCCAGGTGCGCACCATCCACTACAGCTTCATCGAGCGCTGCTACGCCTGCGGCGCCAACCCGGGGGTCAACTTCGGTTCGGTGCGGCTCAACACCACGGCCTTCCAGACCGAAATCGCCGCCGCTGCGCGCGAGTTCGGGGTGGAAGAGGCCGTCGTGCGTGCCATCATCCATGCCGAATCGGCCTACAACCCGACCGCGCTCAGTCGCGCCGGGGCACAGGGCCTGATGCAGTTGATGCCGCCCACCGCGCGGCGCTTCGGCGTCACCGATTCCTATGACGCAGCGCAGAACATCCGCGGCGGCGTGCAGTACCTGTCGTGGCTGCTCAAGCGCTTCAATGGCAACCTCACCCTGGCCGCAGCCGGTTACAACGCCGGCGAGGGCGCGGTGGATCGCCATGGTGGCGTGCCGCCCTACAGCGAAACCCAGTACTACGTGAAGCGGGTGGCGCAGTTGGCCGATCGCTACCGCGGTGCGCAGGCCACCACCCAATGAGGCACCGCGCCCATGGCGCTGGCGGCCCTTCATGGCGTAATGTCCTGCAGTAATGTTGTTCCGTAGTACCGCGTTGTGTGGCCGACTTCGGTTCAGCTACACTCGCGGCAGATTCAATGTGGACTGGCCCCCACCGGTCCACTGGCAGCCTCAAGCTACCTAAATCAATATCGGAGTGCCGGATGGCCAACGATGGGGTAAACGATCCAGTCAACACCGGACGTCGACGATTCCTTTCAGCAACCACCGCGGTGGTCGGAGCAGTCGGCGTCGGATTTGCAGCGGTACCGTTCATCAAGTCCTGGAATCCCAGTGCCCGCGCCAAATTGGCCGGTGCCCCTGTGATTGCCGATATCAGCGCCCTGCAGGAAGGCCAGCGACTGGTCATGGAGTGGCGTGGACAGCCGATCTGGATCGTCAAGCGTTCCAAGGCCATCCTGGAGGCACTGCATGGCCTGGACGATCGCCTGAAGGATCCCGAATCCGGCGAGAAGGACCAGCAGCCCGAGTACGTGCTCAAGCAGAACCCGGAGTTCCGTTCGATCAAATCCGACGTGTCGGTGCTGGTCGGGCTGTGTACCCACCTGGGCTGCTCGCCGGAAATGGTCGCCGAAATCCGTCCCGAGCCTTACGACCCGCAGTGGAAGGGCGGTTACTTCTGCCCGTGCCACAAGTCGCGCTTCGACATGTCCGGTCGTGTGTTCAAGGATGTTCCGGCACCGATCAACCTGCTGGTGCCGCCGCACCATTACCAGGACGACAACACCATCATCATCGGCGTTGACCCGCAGGGGGCGGCTTGATCATGGCCAACATCCTTACCCGCACCGCCACCGGCGTCGCCGACTGGGTCAATGCCCGCGCACCGGGCCTGATGCCGGTCTACCGCAAGCATGTGAGCGAGTACTACGCGCCGAAGAACTTCAACATCTGGTACTACTTCGGTTCGCTGGCGCTGTTGATCCTGGTCAACCAGATCGTGACGGGCATCTTCCTCACGATGCACTACAAGACCAACGCCGCCGAAGCGTTCGCCTCCATCGAATACATCATGCGTGATGTGGAGTGGGGCTGGCTGATCCGCTACATGCACTCCACCGGGGCCTCGCTGTTCTTCATCGTGGTCTACCTGCATATGTTCCGCGGGCTGCTGTACGGCAGTTACCAGAAACCGCGCGAACTGGTGTGGATCCTGGGCATGCTGATCTACCTGGTGCTGATGGCCGAAGCCTTCATGGGCTACGTGCTGCCCTGGGGCCAGATGTCGTTCTGGGGCGCCAAGGTGATCATCTCGCTGTTCGGCGCGATCCCGGTGATCGGGACCGGCCTGACCGAGTGGATCATGGGCGACTACCTGCCCAGCGACGCCACCCTCAACCGCTTCTTCGCCCTGCACGTGATCGCCCTGCCGCTGGTGCTGTTGCTGCTGGTGGTGCTGCACCTGGGCGCGCTGCACGAGGTGGGCTCCAACAATCCCGACGGCGTGGAAATCAAGAAGGGTCCCAAGGGCAACCGCTGGTCGGCCACCGCGCCTACCGATGGCATCCCCTTCCACCCGTATTACACGCTCAAGGATGGCGTGGGCGCCGGGTTCCTGTTGATCATCGCCGCCTTCATCATCTTCTTCGCCCCGGCCTTCGGGGGTCTGTTCCTGGAACACGACAACTTCACCGAGGCAAACCGCCTGGTCACGCCCGAACACATCAAGCCGGTCTGGTACTACACCCCGTACTACGCAATGTTGCGGGTGGTGCCCAACAAGCTCGGTGGCGTGCTGGTGATGTTCTCGGCCATCGCGATCCTGTTCCTGGTGCCGTGGCTGGACCGTGCGCGGGTCAAGTCCTACCGCTACCGTGGCTGGCTGTCGCGGGTGCTGCTGGGCGTGTTCGCGGTGTGCTTCGTCTGGCTGGGCGTGATCGGCTCGGGCCCTGGCACCGACGCCCACGAAACCTATGTGGGCCGCGTGCTGACCTTCCTGTACTTCGCCTTCTTCATCACCATGCCGCTATGGACCAGGCTGGACAGGACCAAACCGGTACCGGATCGGGTGACCACGCATGACTGACCACTGGATTGTCCGGCTGGCCTGCGCGGCCGCGCTGATGTTGAGCAGCGCCATCGCCGGTGCCGCCGAGGGCGGCAAGACCCTGCAGGCCGGCAACGACCTGAGCGACCGGGCCTCGCTGCAGCGTGGCGCGCAGCTGTACATGAACTACTGCTCGGGCTGCCACGCGCTGAAGTACCTGCGCTATTCGCGCATGGCCGCCGATCTCGGGCTTAGCGAGGAGGAGGTGATGAACAACCTCAACTTCACCGGCACCCCGATCGGCGAGCAGATCCCGGTAAGCATGCCCAAGGCGCAGGCGGAAAAGTGGTTCGGCAAGATGCCGCCGGACCTGAGCCTGATTGCCCGGGTGCGTGGCAGCGACTGGGTGTACACCTATCTCAAGTCGTTCTACGTGGATCCGTCTCGGCCCCTGGGCTGGAACAACAGCCTGTTCCCGAATGCGTCCATGCCCAACCCGCTGTGGGAGATGCAGGGCCTGCAGCACGCGGTGCACGGCAAGGCGGAAAGCCCGGGCGCCGACCCGCCGGTGATCGGCCTGAAGATCGAGCAGCCGGGCAACGTGGATGCACAGCAGTACGACCAGACGGTGCGCGACATCACCAACTTCCTGGAGTACGCCGGTGAGCCGGCTGCGCTCAAGCGCCAGAAGCTGGGCGTCTGGGTGATCCTGTTCCTGGCCCTGCTGACCTTCCTTGCCTACCTGCTCAAGAAGGAATACTGGAAGGACGTGCACTGAGCCTCCAGGCGCCACCGAGCGTGGATCGATCCCGGCAGGGGTCGATCGGCCTATTGGCTTTTGTGATGGGCGGTTGCACACTCGGGTACTGTGACGACCGCTGGCAATGGGCTGGCGGCGCCGATACGACCGGCGGTTACCGGACGTTGGAGAGCCTTTGATGGCGGCGAGCGTACGCATGCGAAACACCTTGACGCTGTTTTCCTCGAACGACGATGTCCTGTGCCATCGCGTGCGCCTGGTACTGGCTGCCAAGGGCGTGAGCTACGACTTCGTCCCGGTCGACCCGCAGAATCCGCCCGAGGACCTGATCGACCTCAACCCGTACCACTCCGTGCCCACCCTGGTGGAGCGCGAGCTGGTGCTGTACGCGGCATCGGTGGTCAGTGAGTATCTGGACGAGCGCTACCCGCACCCGCCGCTGATGCCGGTCGATCCGCTGTCGCGCGCGCGCATCCGCCTGGCGATGCTGCGCATCGAACACGACTGGGTGCCGCAGGTGCAGGCCATCCAGCTGGGCAACAAGACCCAGGCCGAAGCCGGTCGCAAGCGGCTGAAGGAATTGCTGACCAGCGCGGTGCCGCTGTTCAAGGCCAGCAAGTTCTTCCTCAATCCGGAGATGAGCCTGGCCGACTGCGCCATGGCCCCGATCATCTGGCGCCTGCAGTCGCTGGACGTGCCGTTGCCCAAGGACGGCAAGTCGATCGAAGACTACGGCAACCGCATTTTCCGCCATCCCGGTTTCATCCGCAGCCTGACCGACCAGGAAAAGAAGCTGCGCGATCTGCCGGGTTGACCGGGCGCACCGGCGCTGTCAACGGGCCGGTGCACTGAATGAAAACGCAGGGCGGGCGCGCGCGGAGGCTGACCTGCGGGTAGGCGGGCGCGTACACTTGTCACTACGCAATCGGATCCCCGCAGCCGAGCAAGGCTCGGCTCTACCCCATGACTGAAGACACTTTCCGCATGACCAGCCACCGTCCGTACCTGTTGCGGGCCTTGGTGGAATGGATCAATGACAACGACCTGACGCCGCACATCCTGGTCGACGCCGGGATGCCGGGCGTGCAGGTGCCGCAGAGCGCGGTCAAAGACGGCCGGGTGGTGTTGAACATCGCCGAACGCGCCGTGGTACAGCTGCGCATCGACAACGACGGCGTGAGTTTCTCGGCGCGCTTTTCGGGCACCAGCTACCCGGTGCACGTGCCGATTTCGGCCGTGTTGGCCGTGTACGCGCGCGAGACCGGGCAGGGCATGGCGCTGCCGGATGACATCCCCGGCCACGAGCCGGGCCCGGAGGATGAGCTGCCGCCGGACGACAGCCCGACCCCGCCCGATGACGTGCCGCCCAAGCCCAGCGGCCGCCCGCATCTGCGCGTGGTGAAATAGAACACGCATGGCCGCCGCAAGGCGGCCATTCCACCCCGGTAGAGCCGACCGTTGGTCGGCTGCTCTCCGCGGAAATCCACGGCAACCGAACGACGGCAGCCGACCAACGGTCGGCTCTACGACAAAATGCGGGGCACGTCAGCCGACCAACGGTCGGCTCTACCGTGGGATGCGGCAGCCGACCAACGGTCGGCTGTACCGCGGGATGCTTCAGCCGACCAACTGTCGGCTGTACCCCCGGGGGTCAGACGTCTTCGGCGCCGCTGGTGTCCACGCTCCGCCGGATCTCGCTGATGCGGGCCGCTGAGGGTCCGACGAACGACACCAGCTCGTCCCCGCGCAGCACCATGCGGCCGCTGTGGCGGTCCACGCCATCGTGCGAATACTCGAACTTGAACGTGCGCTCCCAGCCCAGCCAGCCGTTGGGCTTGCGGCAGACACGCAGCCCGGTGGAATGCACGCTCTGGTCCAGCCATTGCACATCGGCGGCGCGGCAGGCGTTGCGGCCCAGCTCGCCGGCACGCTCGGCGGCGGCGCGTGCAGAGTTCCAGAACGCGTACGCGAACGCACCGGCAATCATCAACAGGATCAAACTGGGCATGGGTGACTCGGGACGTTCTGAGCGGCTGGAACCCCCAAGATGGCGGCGAATCGTGCCCGGATCAAGCCAGGTACGCGCCCGTCATCCGTCGGTACGAGGCGTGGCCGCGGGCAATGGCACGGGAGGTTGGGGTGGCGTAGCCGGTAACGACGACGGCCGTGCCGGGACCGGTGCCGACCCCGGCGCAGCAGGCGACACCGGCACCGGGCGTGGCGGCGGCAACGGCTGGGCGGGGCCCGGTGGCATGCCATCCACGGCCGGTGATGGTGTCGTGGGCGAGGGCGGGAGCGCCGCAGGCGCGGTCGCCACCAGCTTCAGCAGCGCGGCCCAGTCCTGCCGGTTGAAGTTGCATTCCTCTTCGCGGCCCGGCGTGCACCCCAGTTCCATGCCATCGCTGGCATTGGCCTTGGCCGGCGGCAGTTCGATACGACCGCTGCGGTCCAGCGACAGCTTGCGCATCGCCACGGTGTTCATCACGTTGCCGCCGATCAGGTACAGGGTGCGGTCGCCGCCCATGTTGGCCGCGATCACCACCTCGCAATGCGACTTCCAGTGGGTCACCGCGCCACTGCCCAGCGACTGCACCAGGCCGCTGTAGCTGAGCGCTTCCCGGCGATCGCGCAGGTAGCACAGCAGGTCGCCCGGCGCGGGTTTTTCCTGCGCCGGATCGGCCATCCGGTACGGGCCGCTGTTCTGGTACGCCGCGCGGATGTAGTCGATATGCCGGGGCGAGCGGGTAAAGCCCGGCACGCTGGCGCGGGTCATCACCCAGGAAATGAAGGCGGCCGACCACGGGTTGTCGATCAGGAACGCCCGGCAGTCGGTATCGGTGTAGCGCGTGCCCGGCGGGGCCATGCAGCTGGTTGCACCGGGCTGCCCGCCCATCGGCGATAGCGTACCGCTCTGGCGCCAGTACCCCACCACGCGTTGCCAGGCGACCATGCCGTTGTCGGCGAGGTGCACGTCCTCGGCCTCGGTCGCGCTGATGCTGGCCACGCGGCCGTCGCGGTCGATGAACGGGCGATACCAGAGCCGATGTTCGTTGCAGGCGGTCTGCACGATGTTCACCGCCAGTGGGCTCAGCCCGAACCGGGGCGGGATGTCGCAGACCTCGGCCGCGGACGCGGTGGCCGGCAGCAGTGTCGCCAGCGGCGACAGGCACGCAAGCAGGAACAAGGGGCGCATACGCGCTCTCCGGGTGGGGGCAGGGCAAGCCTCGCAGACCGGGTCTGCCGATCCCGTGAACGCCGCGCGCCGATGCCGCACCACCAACGGCCGTGCGCTACCAGCCCGGTAGGTGTCGACCGTTGGTCGACACGCGCGCGCCTCAACCCGGCGGCGGGCCCAATTTCAACGACAGGTCGATCGCCTGCACGTGCTTGGTCAGGCCGCCGATCGAGATGCAGTCCACCCCGTCCTCGGCGATCGCGCGCAGCCCGTCCAGGCCCACGCTGCCGGAGACTTCCAGCGGAATCCGCCCGGCCGCGATCCGCACCGCCTCGCGGCGCAGATCGGCGTCGAAATCGTCGATCAGAATGCGCTCGCAGCCCACGGCCAGCGCTTCGCGCAACTGGTCCAGATCCTCGACCTCGACCACCAGCGGCAACTGCGGCCACTGCGCCCGTGCGGACTGCACCGCCGCCGTGAGCGAGCCCGCGGCGCGGATGTGGTTTTCCTTGAGCATCACCGTGTCGAACAATCCCAGCCGATGGTTGTCACCGCCGCCACAGCGCACCGCGTACTTCTGGGCCACGCGCAGCCCGGGCAGGGTCTTGCGGGTGTCCAGGATGCGTGCGCCGGTGCCCGCCACGGCGGCCACGTAGCGCGCCGTCGTGGTGGCCGTCCCTGACAGCGTCTGCAGGAAGTTCAGCGACGTGCGTTCGGCGCTCACCAGGCTGCGGTTGCGCCCGTGCAGGATCGCCAGCACCGTACCGGCGGCAACGTGGTCGCCCTCGGCCACCCGCCAGTCGATCTGGACCTGCGGGTCCAGGGCGCGATGGGTGGCGTCGAACCACGGCCGGCCGGCGATCACCGCGTCCTGCTTGCACAGCAGGTAGGCGCTGTCGGGGCGGTCGGGCAGCAGTGCGGCGGTGACATCGCCGCTGCCGATATCCTCGGCCAGCGCCCGTGCCACATCGGCCGTTACCCCGGCGGCATCGGGTGCCGCAAGCTCGGCCCGGCTCATTTTTCCGGGAAGTCGGCGATCTGCGCGGTGGCGATGGCCTCCTCGGCCAGCAGCACCGGAATGCCGTCGTCGACGCGGAACACCTGCTTGCGGTCGCGGGTCAGCAGCGCCTCGCGCAGGGCCAGCGCCTGGGTGCTGCCGTCGGCCTTGAGCACGGTGCCGGCGCCGATCGCGCGGTTGAGTGCCTCCAGGCCCTTCGCGTCCAGCAGGGACAGGGGCTGGCGGGTGTCGGGCGAGCACAGCAGGTCAAGCAGCTTGCGATCCATGGATTCTTCGTCTTGCGTGGAAGATGGCTAGAATACGTCTTTAAGGCAGGTGACGGCCAATGACCCCCAACCAATCCGCGCCGCTCGTCGGCATCGTCATGGGTTCCCGCTCCGACTGGGAAACCATGCAGCACGCCGCCCAGAAGCTCGATGCGCTCGGCGTTCCCTATGAAGTGAAAGTGGTCTCGGCGCACCGCACGCCGGACGTGCTGTTCACCTATGCCGAGCAGGCCGGCAGCCGCGGCCTGCGCGCGATCATCGCCGGTGCCGGGGGCGCGGCCCACCTGCCGGGCATGATCGCGGCCAAGACCGCCGTGCCGGTGCTGGGCGTGCCGGTGCAGTCCAAGGCCCTGAACGGCATGGATTCGCTGCTGTCGATCGTGCAGATGCCGGCCGGCATCCCGGTGGCCACCTTCGCCATCGGCAACGCCGGCGCGTCGAACGCGGCGCTGTTCGCGGCCGCGATGCTGGCCCCGGAGCAGCCGGCGATCGGCCAAGCGCTGGACGCATTCCGCGCCCGCCAGACCGAAGACGTCATGGCCCACGACGATCCGCGTCAATGAGCACCCGAACCGTAGGCATCCTGGGCGGTGGCCAGCTGGCCCGCATGATGGTGCTGGCCGGCGCGCCGCTTGGGCTGCGCTTTGAACTGTTCGACCCGGCTGCCGACGCCTGTGGTGCCCAGGTGGCGCCGCTGCAGGTGGCCGCGTTCGATGATGAGGCCGCGCTGGCCGCATTTGCCGCCCGCGTGGACGTGGTCACCTTCGATTTCGAGAACGTGCCCGCGCACAGCGCCCGCTTCCTGGCCGAGCGCGTGCCGGTGTATCCCAACCCGGATGCGCTGGCCGTGGCCCAGGACCGCCTGAGCGAGAAGACCCTGTTCCAGCAGCTGGGCATTCCGCTGCCGCCGTTCGCCGACATCCGCAGCCGCGACGAACTGGCTGCCCGGGTGGCCGAATTCGGCATGCCCTGCATCGTCAAGACCCGCCGCCTGGGGTACGACGGCAAGGGCCAGTTCCGCATCCGCAGCGCGGCTGATATCGATGCGGCCTGGGCCACGCTTGGCGAGTACGTCGAGAAGACCGGCCTGATCCTGGAAGGCTTCGTCGCCTTTGATCGCGAAGTCAGTGTGGTGGCCGTTCGCGGTCGCGACGGTGAGTTCCGTGCCTGGCCGGTGACCGGCAACTGGCATGTGGACGGCGTGCTGTCGGCCAGTCTGGCCCCGGCGCGGTTGAGCCCGGCCCAGCACGAGGCGGCCATCGGCCATGCCCGCGCGCTGGCCGAGCGTCTGGACTATGTCGGCGTGTTCGCGCTGGAGCTGTTCTGCCGGGGCGACGAACTGCTGGTCAACGAGATGGCCCCGCGCGTGCACAACTCCGGCCACTGGACGATCGAAGGCAGCGAGACCTCGCAGTTCGAGAATCACCTGCGCGCCGTGCTCGGCCTGCCGCTGGGCGACACCCGGATGCTGGGGCAGGCCTGCATGCTCAACTGGCTGGGCGCGATGCCGGCTGCCGAGCCTGTGCTGGGCCAGCCCGGCGGGCATTGGCACGACTACGGCAAACAGCCGCGCGACGGCCGCAAGGTGGGCCATGCCACGCTGCGCGATGACGACGCGGGCACGCTGGCCGATGCGCTGGAAAACGTGGGCGGGCAGCTCGATCGCGGCGCCCAGGTGGCCCCGGTGGTCGCGGTGCTGCGCGGGTAGAACGGCGGGAGGGTGCTGGCGCCCCGGTCACGACCAACGGTCGTGACCTACCGGAATCTGCCGGTACACGCAGCACCCCGAAACCCCGGTCCATACCGACCGTCAACGCCCCGGGTAGGTACCGACCGTTGGTCGGTACACACGGCTCAATCGCGCAACTGCGCCGCCACGAAATCCCAATTGACCAGCTTCCAGAACGCCTCCAGATAGCGCGCGCGCTCATTCTGGTAGTCCGTGTAATACGCGTGCTCCCACACATCACAGGCCAGCAGCGGGGTGCTGTGCCCAGTCAGTGGCGTGCCGGCGTTGCGCGTGCTCTGGATCGCCAGCGCGCCGGTCGGGTGCTGCACCAGCCATACCCAGCCCGAGCCGAACAGGCCCAGCGCGGCGCGCTCGAACTCCTCGCGCAACCGGCGCACGTCGCCGAAGTGGCGGGTCACCAGTTCGCCCAGCCGGTCCTTCGGATCGCCGCCGCCGCGCGGATGCAGGCACTGGAAGTAGAACGCGTGGTTCCAGGCCTGGGCGGCGGCATCGAACAGGCTGCCCTGGCTTTGCCGCACGATGTCCTCCAGTGGCAGGTCGGCCAGCTCGGTGCCTTCGATGCGCGCGTTGACCGCCTCGATATAGGCGCGATGGTGGCGACCGTGGTGCAGGTCCAGCGTTTCGGCCGACAGGTGTGGCTGCAGGGCGGTGCGGTCGTAGGGCAGGCGGGGCAGGTCGAGGGGCATGGCTCGCATTGGATTGGGGACGGGGGCGCCGGAGGCAGGGCCGGAAGGCTTACAATGGCGCTGAGGGAAGTCTATCCGACCGGCCAGGCCGGGTTGTCCCACCCGCAGGGAGAGTCGTTGTGGCGGTGATGCAGCAGATCCAGACCGAAGTGGAGCGTTACCCCCTCGTGTTGTTCATGAAGGGCACCCCCCAGTACCCCATGTGCGGGTTCTCCAGCCGGGCGATCCAGGCCCTGATGGCTGCCGGCGCGGTCGCGCTGCGCACGGTCAACGTGCTTGAGGAACCGGAGGTCCGCGCGAACCTGCCGCGCTTCTCCAACCTGCCCACCTTCCCGCAGCTGTTCATCCACGGCGAGCTGATCGGCGGCTGCGACATCGTGCTGGAGCTGTTCGAATCGGGCGAGCTCAAGCGCATCGTGGAAGAGGCGTCACTCCCATGAGTGCGGTCCCGTCCGTTGTGGTCGGGACTGGATCGCTTGCCGATCGCGTCATCCTCATCGCCGGTGCCGGCGGTGGCTTCGGCAGTGCCGCTGCCGTGGCCTGTGCCGAGGCCGGGGCCACGGTGGTCCTGCTGGGGCGCAAGCCGCGCCGGCTCGACCGGGTGTACGCGGCCGTCCAGGCCGCCGGCCCCGAGCCGCTGCTGTACCCGATGGACCTGGAAGGGGCCACCCCCGACGACTACGCCGCACTGGCCGAGCGCCTGCAGAGCGAACTTGGCCGTCTGGACGGCCTGCTGTACTGCGCCGCCGACTTCGCCGGCCTGACCCCGTTCGAACTGGCCGACCCGGCCGCCTTCGCCCGGGCGGTGCACGTCAATCTGACCGCCCCGGCGTGGCTGGCCCAGGCCTGCCTGCCGCTGCTACGCCAACGTGACGATGCCGCACTTGTGTTCACCGTGGACGATCCCGGGCGGGTAGGGCAGGCGTACTGGGGCGGCTATGGCGCCGCCCAGCACGGCCTGCGCGGCCTGATCAGCAGTCTGCATGACGAGCTGGGCCGCAGCACGGTCCGGGTCAGCGGCCTGCAGCCGGGCCCGATGCGCACGGCCTTGCGTGCCCGGGCCTTCTCACTGGATGAAGACCGCAGCGCCCGCGATCCGGCCGACTGCTCGCAGGCCGCCGTGCTGTTGCTCTCGGCCGCCGGTGCGCCCCACCGCGGCCAGATCCACACCCCCGCCGCGTAGCGCCGGGCTCTGCCCGGCTCTACGGGTTCGCGCGCTGTCATATCCCCGCCATTCAGCCGGTCCATCCTGAATGTGAAGAAAGCGTCACGATACCGTTGTGATGGCGTGTGTTTTGTCGCCAAACCGTCACAATCCGAAGCTACCGTGTTAATCTAGTGTTAACCGTTGCGGCTGAAACCAGCCAACGGCTAGGGAACCCAGATCAAAAGTCCAGTCAGCCGCCAGCAAGGCTGCTTGGGCGCGTTTTTTTCTCCGCCATCCCCAATCTCGCATCGAGGCTATCCCCAAAATGACCCACCTCCGGATGTCCAAGCTCACTCTTGGTCTCGTGGCTGCACTTGCCGCCGCTCCCGCCTTCGCCCAGAGCACCTCTGCCGGTGTCGGCGGCCAGGTCACGTCCGCCGCAGGTTCGCCTGTCGTCGGTGCCGAAGTCACCATCACGCATACCGAGTCGGGCACCGTCAGCCGCGCCACCACGGATGCGTCGGGTCGTTACAACGCGCGCGGCCTGCGCGTGGGTGGTCCGTACACCATCACCATCAACAAGGCCGGTGAAGGCACCAAGACCGAAGACGGCGTTTACCTGAACCTCAATCAGGTAAACACCGTCAACGCCAACCTGGCCGGTGACGTCGCAGCCACCAACCTCGATGCCGTGCAGGTCGTCGCCATTGCGGGCGGTCTGGACATCTTCAGTGCCACCAAGATGGGCACCGGCACCAACGTGACCCGCGAAACGATGGATGCGCTTCCGTCGGCCAACCGCAACATCCAGGACTACGTGCGTCTGGATCCGCGTATCTCGCAGGTCAGCAAGGCTGACGGCGCGATCTCGGCTGGCGGCCAGAACACCCGTTACAACGCCATCCGCATCGACGGCATCAGCGCCTCCGATCCGTTCGGCCTGGGCTCCAACAACCTGCCGACCGAGCGTCAGCCGGTGTCGATGGACGCCATCCAGGAAATCAACATCGACCTGGCCAACTACGACACGACCATCGCCGGCGGTACCGGTGCGGTGATCAATGCCGTGACCAAGTCGGGTACCAACGAATTCCATGGCACCGTGTACGGCTCCTACCGCGACAAGGACATGGTCCGGTCGCGCCTGGAAGGTGACACGCAGGACTTCAACGGGTTCGAAGACGAGAAGACCTATGGCATGACCTTCGGCGGCCCGATCGTCAAGGACAAGCTGTTCTTCTTCAGCAACTACGAAAAGTATGAGCGTTCGGCCGCCGGCATCAGCCTGAGCGATACCCCGATCGGCAAGGGCACGATCAGCACCGCCGATGTCACCCGCGTGCAGGACTACCTGAAGGGTCTGGGTTACGATCCGGGCACCCTGTCGGCGCCCAACAGCAAGACCGAGATCGAGGAATACGCGGTCAAGCTGGACTGGAACATCAACGAGAACCACCGTGCCGCCCTGCGCTACAACAAGATGGAGCAGAACGTCGTTCGCTTCCCGCAGGTTTCCAGCAGTGCCATCTCGCTGAGCAACTTCTGGTACCAGCAGCCGACCCAGTATGAAACCTGGATGGGCGAACTGTTCAGTGACTGGTCGGAGAACTTCTCGACCGAGTTCAAGATCTCGCACAAGGACTATTCGGCCAACCGCGTTCCGCTGGTCGACATGCCGCAGATCCGCATCCGCTCGGGCAACGACTCGCTGTACGTCGGTACCGAGCAGAACACCCACGTCAACATCGTGGAATCCAAGGAGCTGAGCGCCTTCGGTGCCGGTACCTGGTATGTCGGCGATCACACCGTCAAGTTCGGCTTCGATTACTCGAAGAACGACCTGATGAACTTCTACGGCCGCAACCTCAACGGCGTATATGAGTTCAGCAGCGTCAACGATTTCATCAACGGCACCGCCTCGCGCTACCAGCTGCGTGCGCCGCGCGCCGATGGCAGCCGCGACGATATCCCGGCCGACTTCACCCTGAAGAACACCGGCGTGTTCGTGCAGGATACCTGGGCGATCAACTACAACCTGAGCTTGATGTTCGGCGTTCGCGTGGACATGCCTGACTTCAGTGATCAGCGTCTGTACAACCCGCGCATCGAGCAGCTGTACGGGTTCAACAACACCCAGCTGGTCGACAAGGCGCTGGTGCAGCCGCGTGTCGGGTTCAACTACACCTTCGACAGCGACCGTCCGACCCAGCTGCGCGGTGGCGTGGGCCTGTTCGGCGGCGCGGCTCCGAACGTGTGGCTGGCCGGTGCGTACCAGAACACGGGTCTGAACTACATCGAGTATGACCAGCGCAACCCGCCGGTGGGCTCCTTCACCCCGGATGGCAACAACCCGTACGTTCCGGCCGGTGGCCCGGCGTCGGCGCGCCAGAACGTGGACATCATCGCCCCGGGCACCCGCCTGCCGTCGGTGTGGAAGGCCAACCTGGCGTTCGATCATGAGCTGCCGTGGTACGGCATCGTGGCGTCGGCGGAAGTGCTGGTGACCAAGGTCAAGGACGGCATCTACTTTGACCGCCTGGACGTGGCCGCACCGACCACCTACGGCCCCGATGGCCGTGCGATCTACTGGAACGCAGCGGGTCGCAACCAGGCCAACACCCGTGTCGACAAGGGTGTCGACTACGGCATCACGACCGGTACCAAGTCCGCTGTCGACCGCGCCAACCGTCCGAGCGACATGGGCGATGTGCTGGTCATGCGCAATACCGACAAGGGCCGTGGCAGCCAGGCTACCTTCTCGCTGGCCAAGCCGCTGACCGAGAATTGGGGCTGGTCGCTGGGCTACACCTACACCCAGTCCAAGGAAGTCAGCCCGCTGACCAGTTCGCAGAACACCTCGAACTGGAACAACACGCCGATCTTCAATTCCAACGAAGACGTGGCCTACAACTCGCGCTACGCGATCAAGGACCGCATCACCGGCACCCTGGAGTGGAAGCACAACTTCTTCGGTGACAATGCCACCCGCGTCGGCATGTTCTACGAAGGCCGTTCGGGTCGTCCGTTCAGCTACATCTTCTACAACGATGCCAACGGCGACGGTGCCACCACCAACGACCTGTTCTACGTGCCGAATGCTCCGGGTGACGTGCTGTTCACCGGTGGCGCGGCGATGGAGAAGCAGTTCTTCGATTGGCTGGCGCAGAATCCGGAGCTCGATGCCTTCCGTGGCGGCGTGGTCCCGGCCAATCAGCACCGGTCCAAGTGGACGAACTCCTTCGACGTGCGTATCAGCCAGGAGTTCCCGGGCTTCATGAAGGAGCACAAGGGTGAAATCGCCCTGGACATCATGAATGTCGGCAATCTGTTGAACAAGAAGTGGGGTCTGATCGACGACTACGGCTTCTACTCGACCCGCCGTGTAGCCAACTACGCCGGTATCGATCCGGCCACCGGCAAGTACGTGTACTCCTTCACTGGTGCGGACAGCTCTGCGATCCAGGAAAACAACAACGACAAGGGCAACACCGCCGTGTCGCGCTGGTCGATGCAGCTGACCCTGAAGTACAAGTTCTGATCCAGCGAGCTTGACGTGTCATTGAAAACGGCCGGGGAGACCCGGCCGTTTTTTGTGGCACCTCGCCCGTGTGTATCGGTCTTCTTGCCACATGGGTCCGGTCCATGTACTCTCAATGGGTTGCGCGGAAATCAGCGCGCCGCAGCGGCTCCAAATGGCCTGCTGACGTCAGGATGTATCCAACGGTCGGGTTTCCCGGCCGTTTTGCTTTTTAAGGGGGCAGCAGTACAGTCGTCTACCTTGAGGAAGCGAAAAGAATGGAAATGAAGATCACCGAAACCCCGGCGCGGACGCTGCCGGTGCAGGACGCGCGGATCTACCCGCGCGGTGGACTGGATGTGTTGTCGCGCGCCGAGGTGGCACGCCTGCGCGATGCGTCCGGCGGTGGCATGCACGAGCTGCTGCGCCGGTGCGCGCTGGCCGTGCTGACCAGTGGCAGCGCCTCCGACGATCCGCGCGCGGCGCGCGATCTGTACCCCGATTTCGACATCCAGGTGGCCCAGCAGGATCGCGGTGTGCGCATCGACTTGGTGAACGCACCGGCGATGGCCTTCGTCGATGGCGAGATCATCCGCGGCGTCGCCGAGCTGCTGTTCGCCGTGGTCCGCGACCTGGCCTACATGGCCATCGAAATGGGCCCGGCCTACGCGGCCGAATTGGAATCCTCCGAAGGCATCACCAACGCGGTGTTCGGGCTGCTGCGCAACGCGCGCATCCTCAACCCGGGCGATCCGAACCTGGTGGTGTGCTGGGGCGGCCACTCGATCGGCCGCGATGAGTACCTGTACACCAAGCAGGTCGGCTACGAGCTGGGCCTGCGCGGCCTGGACATCTGCACCGGCTGCGGCCCGGGCGCGATGAAGGGCCCGATGAAGGGCGCCACCATTGCCCACGCCAAGCAGCGCAAGCACGTCACCCGCTACATCGGCCTGACCGAGCCGGGCATCATCGCCGCCGAGTCGCCGAACCCGATCGTCAACCACCTGGTGATCATGCCGGACATCGAGAAGCGTCTCGAAGCGTTCGTGCGGATCGGCCACGGCATCATCGTGTTCGCCGGCGGCGTCGGCACCGCCGAGGAAATCCTGTACCTGCTCGGCATCCTGCTGCGCGAGGAAAACAAGGACCTGCCGTTCCCGCTGATCCTGACTGGCCCGACCGTGGCCGCGCCGTACTTCGAGCAGATCGACCGCTTCATCCGCCTGACCCTGGGCGATGCGGCGGCCGCACGCTACGAGATCATCATCGGCGACCCGGTGGCGGTGGCGCGGCGCATGTCCGCCGGCATCAAGCGGGTGCGCGAGCATCGCCTGGAGCAGAAGGATTCGTTCTTCTTCAACTGGTCCATCGAGATTCCGTGGGAGTACCAGCAGCCGTTCGTGCCGACCCATGAAGCCATGGCCGCGCTGGACCTGCACCACGGGCGTCCGCCGCATGCCCTGGCGGCCGATCTGCGCCGTGCGTTCTCCGGCATCGTCGCCGGCAACGTGAAGGAAGACGGCATGCGCCGGATCGAGGAGTTCGGCCCGTTCGAGATCCACGGCGACGCCGACATGATGCAGGCCCTGGACGAGCTGCTGCGCGCCTTCGTCGAGCAGCGCCGGATGAAGATCTCGGGCGAATACCAGCCCTGCTACAAGGTCCTGGCCTGAGCTGAGCGGTGACCTGGGCCGGGGTGGTCCGGGTCACGCAGGGCGGGCAGGGTGGGGTGCTGGCCGGGGAGCTGGCGACCCGCTCGAGGCCTGCGACCCTGCCTTGTCGTGTCAACCGATTGACGCCTGTCGCCCCCGGGCGACCGTTCGTCCTGCCGCCGCTTGCCGCCGGGCGGCGGGGCGTTCATCTTCTATGCCATCACGCTGGGGAGCGTTCCATGTCCGTCCGCCGATCCAAAGGCTTCACACTGGTCGAGTTGATGATCACCGTTGCGGTGGTTGCCATCCTGGCTGCGATCGCCTTTCCGAGTTTCCAGAGCACGCTGCGCTCGAACCGGGTCGCCTCCGGCATCAACGAGGCATCCGGGCTGGTTGCGCTGGCGCGCAGCGAGGCCATCCGCAACAAGCGGGGCGGTGGCGTCTGTGGCAGTTCCACCGGCACCAGCTGCGACGGCAGCTGGAGCAAGGGCATGCTGGCCTGGGCCGATGTGGACGGCGACAGCGGCTACTCCACCGGCGAAGTCGTGCTTCGCTACGTGGTGGTGAACCCGGCGCTGCAGACGGCCGGACCGTCGTCGGCGGCCATCGCGTTTGACGGCCACGGTCGTCGGCGCAGTGCCGATCCGCAGGAAATCAGCCTGCAGCCCAGCAAGTGTGGCACCCAGCAGTTGCGCCGCCGTTTGACCGTGAATGCCTCCGGGCAAGTCAGCACCCTCAAAGAGAACTGCTCATGAAACGCTTCCGTGCGCCAGGTGGCCGCCGTGCCGCCGGTGGTTTCAGCATGATCGAGGTTCTGATCACCATCATCGTGCTGGCCTTCGGCCTGCTTGGCTTTGCCCTGCTGCAGACCATGAATGTGCGCTTCGTACAGAGTGCCAATTACCGCACCCAGGCGACCAATCTTGCCTATGACCTGATCGACCAGATGCGCGCCAACCGCTTCCAGTCGGCCTGGTACACCAACGCCACGTTCGCCTCCGGCGCAGTGACCCGCACTGCCTGCTCGCGGCCGACCGGCACGGTGGACATCGGCCAGAACATCGCCCGCTGGCAGTGCCAGGTGGTACAGGCGCTTGGTGAGGGTGCCAGCGCGACGGTGGTCAACGCCAATGGCCGGGTCACTGTCGGCATCACCTGGGGCGACCAGCGATGGGACAAGGCCAACCCGAACACCACCACCACCTTCACCGCGGTGACCCAGCTATGAGCCCCGTCCTGGCCAGTTCGCGTCGCGTCGCGGGCATTTCGTTGATCGAGGTCATGATCGCGATGGTGATCGGCCTGGTGTTGATGCTGGGCGTCATCCAGGTGTTCTCGGCATCGCGCGAAGCATCCCAGCTTGCCGCCGGTGCTGCGCGCGCGCAGGAAAACGCGCGCTTCGCGCTGGAGTTCCTGCAGCGTGATATCCGCATGGCCGGCCACTTCGGCTGCGTCAACGACCAGGCCCACTTCGTCAAGAACCAGGGCGACCCGGTCGTTAACATTGCCGCAGCCACGACCGGTAGCGGCCATCCGTTGGACTTCTCGGTGTCGGTGCAGGGCTACGAAGCGCCCAATACCGGGCCCACCAACAGCCTGACCCTGGGCACCACGTGGGCAGCGCCCACCGCCGGGTTGCCCGATGCGCTGAAGAGCCTGCCGGTGCGCGGTGGCAGCGACATTCTGGTGCTGCGGTTCATGGCGCCCGTGGGCGTGCCGGTAACCAGCATCAGTACGGGCGCCAACAGCAAGGTCGGCTTCGATGCTCAACTCGGCAAGCGTCTTACCGAGGATGGCGTGACTGCGCCGGGTGTGTTCGGTATTGCCGACTGCAGCCACGCCGACATCTTCATTGGTTCCTACGCTGCCGGCGTGGTCACCGCCGCCGGGCCATCACTGCAGCGTTACAACGTGCAGCCGACCGGCGAAACGATGCTGTACCGCGCCGAGTCGATTGTTTACTTCATCGGCACCTCCACCAGTGGCGAGCCGGCGCTGATGCGCGCGCGCGCCAACAAGGGCGGCACCTACGATGCGGCTGAAGAACTGGTCGAGGGCATCGAGAACCTGCAGGTGATGTACGGCCTGGATGCGACGCCCATCATCAGCCAGACCACTCTGCCGACCGGCAACATTACCGTGCAGAACATCGCCACCGCGGTGGCCACCACCGACGACGCTGCCGGGGCAGGCCAGTGGCGGCGCGTGGGCCTGGTGCAGGTAGGCGTGCTGGCCCGCAGTCCGGGGCCGGCGACGGCGACCGCGTCGGTGGCGGCCGTCAACGACCCGCGTTCGCTGGGCCTGCGTTTCGCGCCGGCGGCGAAGAACGACACACGCTACCGCGCCGCGTACGAATCCTCCATCGCGCTGCGCAACCGCCTCTTCGGGAATTGATGCCATGAACCGGTCTTCCAGAGCATTCGTGGCGCCCGCACAACAGCGCGGCGCAGTGTTGTACGTCGCCCTGATCATGTTGATCCTGCTGGCCTTGATCGGCATCGCCGGCATGCAGGTGGCGGGCATGCAGGAAAAGATGGCGTCCAACTACCGGGCGACCAACACGGCATTCCAGAATACCGAGGGCCTGACCCGGCGCACCGAGCATGCCATCGAGGCGATCGCCAACCGCACCTCCCTGGCCAGCGACGCACCGATCCAGGACAGCAACATCAAGCTCAACTGCGACGATGGCTACGATCCGGTGAAGTGGGGCCGGGACACGGTCATTACCGCTGCCGACGCGGTCAATGTGCGCCGGATCGACTCCTGCATCATCGGCGGTGGTTCGCTGGGCATGGGCAAGCCGCTCGACCCGACCGCACCGATCTACCAGATCACCTCCTTCTCAACCGATGTGCCGGCGGGGCCTTCCTCGTCAGCTGTCATCGACACTGTTTTCAAGCTCTGAGGCCGCCGTCATGATTACGCGCAAATTCGGTATCACGGCAGCGGCAGGGTTGCTGCTGGTCGGCTCAGGTGCCTACTTCGTCTACAGCCTCTTCGCCGCGCAGGCTCAGGGTGAGTTGAGTCAGCAGCCGCTCAATACCGTGAGCTCGGCGACGCCGGCCTTCATCATGGCAGTCGATGACTCCAACTCGATGACGTTCGAGCGCATCTTCGTCGGCGGCGACGGGCGCATGCAGTGGAATGGCAGCAGCTTCTTCAAGTCGGCGGGCGTGTTCTATGACGTTGGCACCTCGTGTGATGGCAATTCGATTGATTGCTACCTCTACCTGTTTCCGCACAACGGCTACAACAGCTCCTACAGCTACGGACGGGCGATTCCGCCGTTCGATGCGTTTGGCTTCGCGCGCTCGCCGACTTACAACGCGGGTTACTTCAACCCGTCTGTGAAGTACGACCCCTGGCGGATGGCGCAAAAGGACAGCAAGGGCAATGCTCTGCAGCCAGATGCCTTGATCGGCTCGACCCGTGCTGATCCTCGGTCGGGCAGTGATTTCGCCGTTCCCTACGCGGTCACTTACAACATGGAATCGTCGCGCGCCTCGACCGCTGAACAGTTCCAGGTACTGGCAGGCATGACCCTGCCCAAGGGCTCGGTGTATTACGCAGACGGGCAGATCTGCAACAGTAGCTACTATGACTCGAACAACAGGCTGCGTTACAGGGACGATGGGCTGAAGGATAGTGGCCGCAAGTGGGTTACGCTGGCCGATGACTGGGTTTCGCCTGGCAACTGTCTGATACCGCTGCAGTATTTCCCCGCCACGTTCTACCTGCCCGCTAAGGATCCGGCGCCGGCCGGCTACAGGGACGACGATGCCAGCCGTCCGGTAATCAAGAATGCCTGTGGCCCCAGTTGTGATATGCGGCGCTACACCATCGTGCCGGGCAACTACGATAGTGGCTACAGTGACGCCATCAAGAACTTCGCGAACTGGTTCCAGTACCACCGCAATCGCATCCTGTCGATGGTTGGGTCGTCGTCCCATGCGATGGGCGAGATCGAGAACATGCGAGTGGGCTACTTCACGATCAACAAGCTCACCGACGTCACCATGTACGACGTCGTCAAAGAGCGGGCATCGCTGTACCAGCAGATCTACTCCTTGAAACCCAGCGGCGGCACGCCCAATCGCGAAGCGGTCGACTTCCTTGGCAAGCAGTTCAGGCGCACCGGGGCCGGGGCGCCTGTGGCGCTCGCCTGCCAGCGTAACGGCGGCATGCTCTTTACCGATGGTTACACCAATACTACCAGCAAGGTACCCAAGGGCACGGACTACGCGAACGCCGATTCCAGTGGGACCACGCATTTCACCGGCGCTCCGTTTGCGGACAACTACACCAATACCATCGCCGACATTGCGGCTGCGTACTACGATGGCTCGCTCGTTCCGTTGCGCACCGGTGCTGCGTTCCCGGCTGGGCAGGTCCCGGTAAGCAAGCAATGCGACACCCTCAGCAAGTCTTCGGCCGACTGGAAGCGCCTGGACTGCCAGACAGACCTGCACATGAACTTCTATGGCGTCACATTGGGCGCTCAGGGCAAAATCTACGAGGTGAACCAGGCGGCCACCAAGGACCCGTACACAACCACGCCAAACTGGAATGCCAACGGCAACCCGATGGACTCCGATGACGGCCGTGTCATCGATGAACTCTGGCATGCTGCGATCAACACCCGTGGCGAGTTCATCAATGCCAAGACACCCGCAGAAGTGACTGCGGCGATGCGCCGGGTACTGTCGGCCGTGTCCTCGGGCTCCTCGCCGTCCGGGACCATCGCACTGACGGGCGCGCGTATCGGCGCGGGCTCGCTCACAGTCAGCCCCAACTACGTAGTGGCCAACGAAGGCACCGACTGGTTCAGTCGTCTCTCGGCGAGCCAGGTCACGGTGGATCCGGCCACACGTGAGGCCAAGTACACGGCGATCTGGGAGGCCAGTACCCGGTTCCCCGCTGCGGCCGCCCGTAAGATCTATTACGCCAACGGCACCTCGGTGAGTGAGTTCAGTTCTTCTACTGTGACGCTGGATACCCTGTGCGGAACCCCGAGCGCCCTTTATCCGGGCATGAGTCGCTGTGATTCGGCGGGTCTGACCGGGCTGGGTGCGACGGCGGCATCTGCCGTGGCCTACCTGCGCGGCGATACCAGCGGAGAAGTCCGCAACGGCGGCAAGCTGCGTGACCGGACTGCGATCCTGGGCGACATCATCAATTCGTCGCCGCAGATCAGTTCACCCATCGACGACTACGGTTACCGGTCGTTGGTTGGCGACTTGGGCACCACGTACGACGCCTACATGAAATCCAAGCTGGCCAACAACTACATGGTCTACGTGGGCGCCAACGACGGCATGTTGCATGCTTTCGAGGGCGGTCTGGATGCAAAGGGTGCGACGGCGGGCAGTGGCGGTCGTGAATCGTTCGCGTACATTCCCGCGACGTCCATTGGTCACATGGGTAACCTGCTAAAGCCTTACAACCCACTCAACGTCGCCGACCAGGTGCCGCACCGCTACTTCGTGGACGGTCCGCTCGCGGTGGGTGACACGTACTATGAGAGTGCCTGGCATACCACGTTGGTAGGGACCACCGGCGCCGGTGGGCGCGGTGTGTTCGCATTGGACGTGACCAAGCCCGGGAGCTTCGGAAGTGGCAGCCGGTTGTGGGAGATCAATGATCTCACCGGTGCAACGCCCGAGATTCGAAACAATATCGGCCACGTGTTGGGCAAGCCGGTCATCGTGCCAGTCAAGTCGGGCAACACCGTGACCTGGAAGGCGATCTTCGGGAATGGCTACAACAGTCAGAATGGCAAGGCGGTGCTGTTCATCGTCGACATCGGTACCGGTGATCCGAAGGTGCGCATGATCGAGGCAACGGAATCCGGCGCGGGTACGCCGAGCGGCGTCAATGGCCTGGGCAACATCGTGGTGCTGGATCGCAAGGACAACGCCACGCCTTCCAATGCGGTGCGGGACGGCTATGCCGATACTGTCTATGGTGCAGATGCCAACGGTGCGGTGTGGCGCTTCGACCTGCTGGACAAGGCCGACAGCGTTACCACGCCGGTGTTCACCACGCTGTCGCGCACCGAATCCAAGATGGTCTACCGCCAGCCCATCACCGGTGGCCTGACGGCCGCTGCCGGCGAAGGTGGCGGTGTGCTGTTGATGTTCGGCACCGGCAGCTTCTCCTTCGTCAACGACAAGGCCGATGAAACCACGCAGTCTCTGTACGGTTTCACTGACCTGTCCGGAACTACGATCACGACGGTCACGCGTGCTTCGCTGCAGCCCTACGTGGTTGCAGCCGGTGCCGACGGCACGTCCCGGTCGATGACGGTCGGGACGACGCCTGCAAACGCTGTTGGCTGGTACATCGACCTGCCAAAGGGTGAGCGGGCGGTAGGGTATCCGGACATCGTGTCCGGCGTGGTGTTCATGCCGACTTATGCAGCATTGGCGAACGCGACCGGGTGCGGCACGATCGGCAACAACTGGCTGTTCGGACTGGATGCCCGATCCGGTGCCGCAGCGCTGTCGACCGTGCGGGTGGGCTCTCCCGGTGGCAAGGCGTATGCCGCTGGGACGGCCGCGGTGGCGTTGGATACCGGTGGTTCCGCACCAGTCAAGGACGTGGCCGTGTCGGTGGTGCCGCGTCTGCAGGCGCCTGCCAACCCGGGCGGCGGGGCCGCACCGCCGGCGGTGCCGGGCAGCGGGTGCTGGATGGTGGTCAACGTGGCCGGCGCCCAGCCGATGTACCTGCCTTACCCCTGTGGTCGCCAATCCTGGCGCCAGATTCAGTAACGGAGCACGCGCATGCGTTCTACACAGTTCTACCGGGCCTGCAGCGACCGTCGTCGGTCGCTCGGTTTCACCTTGATCGAGTTGATGATCACGGTGGCCGTGGTGGCGATTCTTGCAGCGGTCGCGGTGCCGACCTATCAGGACCAGGTGCGTAAATCGCGGCGTGCGCAGGCCAAGGCCGATCTGGTGGAGTACAGCCAGATGGCCGAGCGCTTCCATACCGTGCAGAACACCTACCAGGGCTTTGCACTGCCCTCGACGCGGTCGCCCCGCGAAGGGGCGACGGCCTGGTACACTCTGGGCATCCAGCAGGCCGCCGGTACCTTCACCATCACGGCCACGCCGCAGGGCGCGCAGACCAAGGACAAGTGCGGCACGATGTCCATCAACCAGGCGAGTGTAAAGACGCCCGCCGAGGCGACGGTTTCCGGCTGCTGGTAGCGCCGTGCGGGGCAGGGTGTTGCATCGTTTCGCGGCAACCTCTAGAATTCGGCTCCCCGCCCGAATAGCTCAGCCGGTTAGAGCACTTGACTGTTAATCAGGGGGTCGTTGGTTCGAGTCCAACTTCGGGCGCCAGATTCTGCAAAAGCCGCGAGAAATCGCGGCTTTTGTCGTTTCCGGGCCGCGGCTTCGGCGGTCACGGGCAAGGCTGGTGATCGCGGTAGGTGCGTGACCGCGCGCGGCCGCTGTTGTTGACGACTACCTCGCCATGGCGTTCCCCGCGGACGCACAGGGTAATGGTCAGGTTTCGGCCAAAGCTGCGCCCGTTGGGGCCGTAACGCAGGCGCGGCCGCCCCGAAGTTGCGCTTGCCCGCACCGCGCCAGCGCGGGTGCCGGCATGGTAATGCAGCACCTCGGCAGGGCCTGCCGGTTGTGCCAGGTCGTCGTGGTCCCGGTAAATCAACCACCCTGCGCTCCAGTCATCGCCGCACTGCTGCCCATCCTGGCTGGCGCATACCGTTACCGCATGCCGGCGGCTGAGCGCGGTACTGCGCGCAGAGGCAAAGGCGGACATCAGCTGCAGGCGCACGCCGTCGGCACGGGTGCGGTCCAGCAGCGCCTGAATGCCTGGCAGGGCAAGCGACGCGAGGATCGCCGAGATGCCCAAGGCAACCAGCACCTGGACCAGCCCGATCCCGATGGCCGTTGCCCGGGGGTGAAATGCGATATGCATGGTTCAGAACCGTTGATGGCAAGGCCTGAACATGCGCTCCCGGCCGCGATTGGGGCTACCGGCCAACGCCCCGCCTCCCCCTCGGCCTTCCCCTCAGCCGGCCGTCACTATTGCCCCCGGTATACTGGTAGGCCCCGGATATGGCGGCACCATGAGCGATCGCTTCGAACTTGTCTCCCCGTATTCGCCGGCCGGCGACCAGCCCGCGGCGATCGAGAAGCTGACGGCCAACTTCGAGGCGGGCATCGCCAAGCAGACCCTGCTCGGCGTGACCGGCTCGGGCAAGACCTACACCATTGCCAACGTCATCCAGAACGTCCAGAAACCGACGCTGATCATGGCGCCGAACAAGACCCTGGCCGCGCAGCTGTACGGTGAGTTCAAGTCGTTCTTCCCCAACAACGCGGTCGAGTACTTCGTCAGCTACTACGACTACTACCAGCCCGAAGCCTACGTGGCCGCGTCGGATACCTTCATCGAGAAGGACAGCTCGATCAACGAGCACATCGAGCAGATGCGCCTTGCCGCGACCAAGACCCTGCTGTCCCGCCCGGACGCGATCGTGGTGGCCACGGTGTCGGCGATCTACGGCCTGGGCGCGCCGGAAGACTACCTGTCGCTGCGCCTGATCCTGTCCACCGGCGAGCGCATCGAGCAGCGCGACCTGATCAACCACCTGACCTCGCTGCAGTTCACCCGCAACGAGTACGAGCTGCAGCGCGGTACGTTCCGCGTGCGGGGCGAGGTCATCGACGTGTTCCCGGCCGAGTCGGACAGTGAAGCGGTACGTATCGAGTTGTTCGATGGGGTGGTCGAGCAGATCAGCATGTTCGACCCGCTCACCGGTGAAAGCCTGCGCAAGCTGATGCGCTACACGCTGTACCCCAAGACCCACTATGCGACCACTCGCGAGCGCGTGCTGGCGGCGGTGGAAACCATCAAGGCCGAGCTCAAGCCGCGCCTGGAGCAGTTGTACGAACAGAACAAGCTGGTGGAAGCGCAGCGCCTGGCGCAGCGCACCCAGTTCGACCTGGAGATGATGGCCGAGGTCGGCTTCTGCAACGGCATCGAAAACTATTCACGCCATCTCACCGGCAAGGCCCCGGGCGAGCCGCCGCCGACCCTGTTCGACTACCTGCCGGCCGACGCGCTGCTGGTGATCGACGAGTCGCACGTGACCATTCCGCAGATCGGCGCGATGTTCAAGGGCGACCGGTCGCGCAAGGAAACCCTGGTGGAGTTCGGTTTCCGCCTGCCGTCGGCGCTGGACAACCGCCCGCTGCGCTTCGAGGAGTGGGAGGCACGGTGCCCGCGCAGCATCTACGTGTCGGCCACGCCCGGTCCGTACGAACTGCGCGAAGCCGGCGATGAGATCACCGAACTGGTGGTGCGCCCGACCGGCCTGATCGATCCGGTGGTGGAGATCCGCCCCGTGGGGACCCAGGTCGACGACCTGATGAGCGAAGTCAACGAGCGGATCAAGCTCGGCGACCGCGTGCTGGTCACCACGCTGACCAAGCGCATGGCCGAGAACCTCACCGACTACCTCACCGAGCACGGCATCCGCGTGCGCTACCTGCATTCGGACATCGACACGGTGGAGCGGGTGGAGATCATCCGCGACCTGCGCCTGGGCAAGTTCGACGTGCTGGTGGGCATCAACCTGCTGCGCGAAGGCTTGGACATGCCCGAAGTGTCGCTGGTGGCGATTCTGGATGCGGACAAGGAAGGGTTCCTGCGTTCCACCGGTTCGCTGATCCAGACCATTGGCCGCGCGGCGCGCAACCTGCGCGGCAAGGCGATCCTGTACGCCGACAAGATCACGCGCTCGATGCAGGCGGCGATCGACGAGACCGACCGTCGTCGCGCCAAGCAGGTCGAGTACAACGAATTGCATGGCATCACGCCGAAGTCGGTGCTGCGGCCGATCACCGATGTGCTTGAAGGCGCACGGTCGGATGCGGCCGAGAAAGAGTCGCGCGGCAAGGGCAAGGGCCGCGGTGGCAAGGTGGCCGAAGAGGCGGTGGATTACCGCACGCTGGGGCCAGCGCAGATCGCCAAGCGGCTGCAGGCGCTGGAGCAGAAGATGTACCAGCATGCCCGCGACCTGGAGTTCGAAGATGCCGCGCACGTACGCGACCAGATCCGGCAGCTGAAGGAGGCCAGTCTGGGCTGAACAACGCGTTGTGAAATACCTTCACAAAAGTGTTGCGCTTGTCGGGGGACGTCCGTAATATACGCGGCCTGCACCGACGCATTCGCAGCGGCGCAGGAGCAGCAAACGGGCGGTTAGCTCAGCGGTAGAGCACTACCTTGACATGGTAGGGGTCACAGGTTCGAACCCTGTACCGCCCACCACTCCAGTCGCAGAGACTGCAGTGGGACCCACAGAAAAGCCGACCATCAGGTCGGCTTTTTCGTTTGGGTCGGCGTTGGTCGGGTCGCCATGGCGGCACCCGCGACATTCACCGACATCCAGACGACGGCCTGCCCGATAGCGCAGGTATCCGGCCCGGCCCAGCATCGGGTTTTGTGCCCGGAGCGTTGCATGGTCATCGCGGCAGGCCGTGACGGTGTGCCAGCGGCGGTTCCACTTCCCCTGTTCGGCAAGGCGTGCGCTGCGGCGCTGCTGGTGGGCGTGTGCGTCATTGTCTTTGCGCCGCAGCTGCTGCCGCGTGGGCTGGGGATGGTGGCCGTCGGTGTCGGTCTGCTGGTGTGGTGCTGGCCCTCGCGATGGCGTTGGCTGGGCGCGGCGCTGCTTGGAGTGGGCTGCGCCTGCCTGCACGGGCACACGGCGCTTGCGCGGCAGCTGCCTGCCGCGGCGGCGGGGATCGATCACGTGTTGCAGGGCCGGGTGATCAGCCTGCCCGAGCACGGTGGGCGCAGCAGCCGGTTCCTGTTTCGCGTCGACGACGATCCGGCGCTACCGGTTGAGGTGCGCGACCGCGTGTTCGCGATGGGGTGGCATGCCCGGTCCGACAGCAGCGAGGATCCGCGTCGGCGCGTGCAGGCGGGGGCGCGCTGGAGGCTGCATGCACGGCTGCGCCCGCCACGGGGGCTGCGCAATCCCGGTGGCTTCGATGCAGAACGCCACGCCCTGTTGCAGGGGGTGGCAGGGTCCGGACAGGTCCGTGAACCGGACAGCGCCCGTTTACTGGCGCCCGGCAGCGGGGTGCCCGCCTGGCGTGAACGCATGGCGGCGGGCATCGCCGCCCAGGTAACGGGGGGCGGCGCGCGTTTCGTGCAGGCCCTGGCGCTGGGCGATACCCGGGCGCTCACCCAGGCCGACTGGGACGACCTGCGCGCACTGGGGCTGACCCACCTCATCGCGATCTCCGGCTTCCACGTCGGGCTTGTCGCCGGGTTTGCGGCGTGGCTGGCCGGCTGCGCCTGGCGCGTGTGGCCGCCGCTGGGGCGGTGTTGGCCTCGCCCGTTGGGGATGGCCGTTGCCGCCGTCTCCGGGGCGGCGCTGTACGCCGCGGTGGCGGGCTTTGCGCTGCCGACCGTGCGCACCGTGCTGATGATTGCCGTGCTGGCCGCCGCCCGCTGCAGCCGGCGCCGGGTGACGGTCGGCCAGGCCCTGGCGCTGGCCGCACTGGCGGTGTTGCTGGTGGATCCCCTGGCCGTGCTGGCGCCCGGCTTCTGGCTCAGCTTCGCCGGGGTGCTGTGGCTGGTGTGGTGCCTGCCGGGGCGCGATCCGCGTTGGCTGCGCACCTTCCTGGCGGCGCAGGGCGTGGCCACGCTGGCGCTGCTGCCGCTCACCGTGGCGCTGTTCGGCCAGGCCTCGCGTGCCGGGCCGCTGGTCAACCTGCTGGCGATTCCCTGGTGGAGCCTGGTGGTGGTGCCGCTGGCGCTGCTGGGCACTGCACTGGAAGCGTTGGTGGAGGGGGCAGGGCGCTGGCCCTGGCAGCTGGCCGCGTGGTGTTTCGAGGCCAGCTGGTGGCTGCTCGGCTACGCCGCCCGCAGCCCGCTGGCGCTGTGGTGGCTGCCGCAGGCCCGCGACGCGGCGCTGCCGGCGGCGGTGCTCGGGGTTGCGTGGCTGCTGCTGCCACGCGGTAGCGGTGGGCGTCTGCCGGCGGTCCTGCTGTGCCTGCCGCTGCTGTGGCCGGCCCAGTCGCGGCCAGGCGACGGTGAGGTGGAGTTGCTGGTGATGGATGTGGGGCAGGGCATGTCCATATGGGTGCGGACCCGCACCCACCGGTTGTTGTACGACACCGGCCCCGCTGCGACGGGCGGGTTCGACGCGGGCGAGCGGATCGTCGTGCCCACTCTGCACGCGTTGGGCGAGGGTCGGCTGGATCGCCTCGTGCTCAGCCATGGCGACCGCGACCACGCCGGCGGCGTTGCGGCGGTCAAGCGTGGCTTCCCGCGCGCACCGTTGCTGGCGCCGCAGGGTGCGTTGCCAGGCATCGATGCGCCCTGCCATGCAGGGCAGTCCTGGCGCTGGGACGGGGTCGACTTCCAGTTCCTGCACCCCCGCCCGGGCGCCCCGTACCAGGGCAACGAAAGCAGCTGCGTGCTGCGTATCGTGACCGCGCAGGGCGCGATCCTGCTGGCCGGCGATATCGGTGCGCGCAGCGAGACGGAGCTGCTGCAGGCCGCGTCCACGCTGCGGGCCGAGCTGGTGGTGGTGCCGCATCATGGCAGTGACGGCTCCTCCAGTGCTCCCTGGGTGGCCGCGGTGGCGCCCCGGCTGGCGATCGTCTCGGCCGGGCACGGCAACCGCTTCCGGCACCCGCGGCCAGCGGTGGTCGCGCGCTGGCAAGGCGCCGGAGCCGAAGTGCTGAACACCGCCGACAGTGGCGCGCTGCGCGCCTGGCTCGGGCGTGAAGGCCTGCACGTGCGTGAACAGCGGGTTTTTCAGCCGCGTTGGTGGGATGCCGCGGAGCGGGCGCGGTCGGCTGCTATCCTATCGGCGGTCAAACAAGCGGCTGATGGGCCGGAGGGTTGAAACGTGTGGGAACTGGTCAAGGCCGGTGGCTGGCCGATGGTGCCGCTGCTGCTGTTGGGCGTACTGGCTTTGGCAATTGTCCTGGAGCGTTTCTGGACCTTGCGGCGTAACGAGGTCCTGCCCCCCGGGCTGGGCCAGGAAGTGCGCAACTGGGCCGCGCGCGGCAAACTCGACCCCAGCCACATCCAGTCGCTGCGCGCCAACTCGCCGCTGGGTGCGCTGCTGGCCGTGGCGCTGGAAGCGCGCAACCGCCCGCGCGACCAGATCCGCGAGCGCATCGAGGATGCCGGTCGGCACCTGGTGCACCGCATGGAGCGTTTCCTGAACGCCCTGGGCACGATCGCCTCGGCCGGCCCGCTGCTGGGCCTGCTGGGCACCGTGGTGGGCATGATCCAGATGTTCCTGGGCATCCTCGACCACGGCGTGGGCGACGTGAACCAGCTTGCCGGCGGTATCGGCAAGGCGCTGGTGTGCACCGCCACCGGCATGATCGTGGCGATTCCGGCGCTGATGTTCCATCGCTACTTCAAGGGCCGCATCGGCGGTTACGTGATCGAGATGGAGCAGGAAGCCAGCGCGCTGCTGGATGCGCTGGACGGTCGCCCCGGGGTGATGAACACCGGCGCCCGTGCGCAGAGCGCCGCGCCGGCCGCACCCGTTACGGCCAAGGGCTGACGGATGCGTATTCGCAATGACCGGGTCCAGGACGAGCCGCATATCGATCTGGTACCCCTGATCGACGTGATCCTCGTGCTGATCATCTTCTTCGTGGTCACCACCACCTTCGACGCGCGCTCGACCCTGCAACTGCAGCTGCCGACCGCCAGCCAGCAGGACAACAGCGAGCCGCCGCGTTCGCTCAGCGTGCTGGTCAACGCCGAAGGGCGCTACTTCATCAACGACCAGGAAGTGCTGCGTACCGACGTGGAGGCGGTCAAACAGACCATCGCCGCGGTGGCTGGCAGCGACCGTGAACAGACCGTGCTGCTGCGCGCCGATGCGCGCACGCCTTACCAGGCCGTTGTCACTGCCCAGGATGCCCTGGGCCAGCTCGGCTTCCGCCGCATCGCCATCGCTACTGCGCCGGAGGTGCATCCATGAGTAAACAACACGCCCCGATCTGGCCGATCTACAAGCGCCTGCTCGGCTATACCCGCGCCTACTGGACCTTCATGGTGGCCGCGGTGATCGCCATGGTCGTCGAAGCGCTTGCCGGCTACCACTTCACCAAGCTGATGGAGCCGCTGGTCAACCGCGGCTTCGTCAACCCCGAGCCGCGCATGGCGGTGATCCTGCCGCTGACCATCCTCGGCCTGTTCATGATGCGCAGCCTGGCCACGCTGGTCAGCGACTACGCGCTGGCCCGCACCGGTCGCAGCGTGGTGCGTGATCTGCGCGAACAGGTGCTGGAAAAGTACCTGCACCTGCCGTCCTCGCACTTTGACAGCGAGGCGACGCCGGTGATGGTCAGCCGCCTCAACTACGACACCGAACAGGTCACCCAGGCCAGCGCCGACGCGCTCAAGACACTGGTGGCCGACACCCTGACCATCATCGCGATGCTGGTGGTGATGCTGCAGATGAGCGTCAAGGTCACCGTGGCGATGCTGGTGGTGGTGCCGCTGATCGGCGTGATCGTGTCGTTCGTGGGCAAGCGCTACCGCCGCATCAGCCGTGGCATCCAGGACGGCATGGGCAGCATGGCGCAGACCGCCGAGCAGTCGCTGGCCGCGCAGCAGGAAGTGAAGGTGCATGGCACCCAGGCGCATGAAATCTCGCGCTATGCCCGCCTGGCCAACCGCATGCTCGGCCTCAACATGAAGGTGGAGACCACCCGTGCACTGGCGTCCAGCACGGTGCAGTTCCTGGCCGCGCTGGCGCTGGCGGTGATCGTATGGGTGTCCACCCGCGAAGCTCTGGCCGGCAAGCTCAACGCAGGCCAGTTCATGGGCCTGATGACCTCGATGATGGCTATCATTCCCTCGCTGCGCCGGTTGACCAGCGTGCAGACCTCGATCTCGCGTGGCGTGGCTGCCGCCGAGCGCCTGTTCGGCATCCTCGACCTGCCGGTCGAGCGTGACGAGGGCATCCAGAAGATCGGCCGTGCGCGTGGCGAGCTCGCCTTCGAGCACGTGATGCTGCGCTACCGTGAAGACACCGGCATCGCCCTGGATGACATCAGCTTTGTCGCCAAGCCGGGCACGGTCACCGCGATCGTCGGGCGCTCCGGCAGCGGCAAGACCAGCCTGATCCGGCTGGTGCCGCGCTTCTACGAACCCAACGGGGGCCGCATCACCCTGGACGGCGTTTCGCTGGAGGACTACCCGCTGGCCGACCTGCGCCGCCAGGTGGCGATGGTGGGGCAGAAGGTGATGCTGTTCGACGACAGCGTGGGCGCCAACATCGCCTACGGCATGGACGCCAGCGAAGAGCAGATCCGCGCCGCCGCCGAAGCGGCCAATGCCTGGGAGTTCATCGAGCGCATGCCGCAACAGCTGCAGACGCCGGTGGGCGAAAACGGCGCGCTGCTGTCCGGCGGCCAGCGTCAGCGCCTGGCGATCGCACGCGCGATCCTGCGCGATGCACCGATCCTGATCCTGGACGAAGCCACCGCCGCACTCGACAACGAATCCGAACGCCTGGTCCAGGACGCGTTGCAGCGCCTGATGCCCGAGCGCACCACGCTGGTGATCGCACACCGCCTGTCCACCATCGAACACGCCGACCAGGTGCTGGTCATGGACCACGGCCGCATCGTCGAGCGGGGTACCCACCACGAGCTGCTGGCCCTCGGCGGGCTGTACGAGCACCTGCACAAGATGCAGTTCCGCGAAAGGCAGGCCTGATGGCGGCCAAGGGCACCCGCACGCCGTCGTACTGGTATGACGGCAGCGCCATTCCGTTGCCGGCGCGGCTGCTTGCGCCGTTGTACGGCGGCGCCATTGCGCTGCGCAGGCTGCTGTATCGGCGGGGCTGGCTGAAACGCCACGCGCTGCCGGTGCCGGTGGTGGTGGTGGGCAATGTCACGGCCGGTGGCACCGGCAAGACCCCGCTGACCATCGCGCTGGTCAAGCGCCTGCGTGACGCCGGCTGGAAGCCCGGCGTGGCCAGTCGCGGTTACGGCCGCGACGAGCCGGGCACGGCGCGCTGGGTGGAGGCCACCACGTCCACCGCCATCGGCGGCGACGAACCGGTGCTGATCGCGTGGAAGACCGGCGTGCCGGTCCGCGTGGATGCCGATCGCCTGGCCGCCGGCAAGGCGCTGGTCGAGGCCGGCTGCGACATCATCGTCTGCGACGACGGCCTGCAGCATTACCGGCTGGCCCGCGATATCGAGATCGAAGTGGTCGACGCGCAGCGTCGCTACGGCAACGGGCGGATGATCCCCGCCGGCCCATTGCGCGAGCCGGTCAGCCGCGCCAACGACTGCGATTTCCGTGTGGTCAACATGGGCCAGGCCAGTGATGGCGTTGGCGCGCAACCGGCGTGCGGCTTCGGCGAATGGCCGATGCAGCTGCATATCGACAGTGCCCAACCGCTCAGCGGTGGCCGCCCGCGCACGCTGGCGCATTTCCGTGGCCAGCGCGTGCATGCGGTGGCCGGCATTGCGCACCCGCAGCGCTTTTTCGACATGCTGCGCGCGCAGGGCATCGGCGTGGTGCCGCACGCGTTCCCCGATCATCACGCCTACCAGGCCGCCGACCTACGGTTTGGCAGCGAACTGCCCGTATTGATGACCGAAAAGGATGCGGTGAAGTGCAAGGTGTTTGCCAACGAGTGGCATTTCGCCGTGCCGCTGGCGGCCGATCTGCCCGCCGCGTTCTGGGTGAACCTGCTCGACCGCGTCGACAAGCTGGGCAAGCGCTGAGCGTGGTGCCCGTCGTCTCGAGTCCCCTGACATTTTCGTGAGTCCGCACATGAGCCAGCCCCTCGATTTCGTTGTCGCCATTCCGGCCCGTTACGCGGCCTCGCGCCTGCCCGGCAAACCGCTGCGCCTGTTGGGTGGCCAGCCGCTGGTGCTGCACGTGGCCGAGCGTGCGCTGCTGGCCGGTGCGCGCGAGGTGTGGGTGGCCACCGACGACGCCCGCATTGCCGATGCGCTGCAGGGCCTGTCCAGCGTGCGCGTGGCGATGACCTCGGCCGACCACGCCTCCGGCACCGACCGCCTGGCCGAATGTGCCGTACAGGCCGGTTGGAGCGACGACACGGTAGTGGTGAACCTGCAGGGGGACGAGCCGTTCGCCCCGGCCGAAGGCATTCGCGCGGTGGCCGAAGCGCTGGTCTACAGCGGGGCGGAGATGTCCACCCTGGCCACCCCGGTGGAAGACGCTGAGACGCTGTTCGACCCCAACGCGGTCAAGGTGGTGCGCCGGCAGAACCTGGATGCGCTGTACTTCAGCCGCGCGCCGATTCCGTGGCATCGCGACGCCTTCGCGCGCTCCCGCGACACCCTGGCCGGGCCGCACTGGCTGCGTCACATCGGCATCTACGGCTATCGTGCCGGCTTCCTGCGCCAGTTCGCGGCGTTGCCGCCGGGCACGCTGGAGCAGCTGGAGTCGCTGGAGCAGCTGCGCGCGCTGGAAGCGGGCCATCGCATCAGCGTGGCGCTGACCCCGGCCGAATTCCCGCCGGGCATCGACACCCCGGAAGACCTGGCCCGGGCCGAAGCCTGGCTGGCGGCGCAGGGCTGACCGGCCGGCGTGTGCGGGCCGCCGTCGGATTGACGCGGCACGACGATTGCATGACGCCGACTCCGGCATAATCGGGGCATGAACGTACAGCCCGTCCAGGACCTGCCCGAATTTGCCACGTGGCTCAACGCCACGCCCACCACCCTGACCGAACTGCGTGGGCGGCCGGTGGTGCTGGCCTTCGTCAACGCCGCCTCGGTGTGGTGCGCGCAGCGGTTGGCCGAGTTGGCGCAATGGCAGTCGCGCAACCCGGGCAAGCTGCAGCTGCTGATCCTGCAGGTGCCTCGCTTCGACTGCGAACGCGACCCCGCGCAGGCGCTCAAGCTGCTGCGCCGGCAGGGCCTGAGTGGCCCGGCGCTGCTCGACGCGGACTGGGATGGCTGGCGCCGCTTCGGCGTGACGGCTTGGCCGACGCTGGTCCTGCTGGATGCGCAGGGACGCGAGCGTGATCGCCTGGTCGGGTTCGGCGGCGAGCTGGAACGCGCGCTCAACGCGCTGTGCGAGGGCGGCGCCCGACCGGTCGACGGTGACATGGCGCTGGTACGCGAACTGAACCCCGAGCCGCGCCTGCCGCTGTCCTTCCCGACCGGGCTGGTGGCCACCACCGAGCGCCTGTACATCGCCGACAGCGGCCACCACCGCGTGCTGGAATGCAGCCACGGCGGGCGTGTGCTGCGCCAGTTCGGGCTGGGCACCGCCGATTTCATGGACGGCGGGCCGGCCGAGGCCGCCTTCAACCGTCCCCAGGGCCTGGCCCTGGAGCGCGAGTCGCTGTACGTGGCCGACACCGGCAACCATGCCCTGCGCCGCATCCACCTGCTGACCGGCCAGGTCGACACGCTGTGCGGCACCGGCCGCCCGGGCGAGCCGATCGAGGGGCCGGTGGCGCAGCCACGCCAGACCGCGCTCAACCACCCGCAGGGGCTGGCGGTGGCCGACAACCAGATCCACATCGCCATGGCCGGCGACAACCGCATCTGGACCTACCACCTGGGCCAGCGCAGCCTGCACTGGCGCGCCGGCTCGGGCGCCATCGACGAGCGCGACGGCAGCGGCCACCTGGCCGCGTTCGCACAGCCGACATCGCTGGCGGCCGTGCAGCAGGTGCTGTACGTCTGCGATGCGCTGGGGTCCTCGATCCGCGCCATGCAGCTGCGCGGCGACCTGGTGCAGACGCTGGTCGGGCAGGGCCTGTGGTCGTTCGGCGAGCAGGATGGCCCGCGTACGATCGCCCAGTTGCAGCATCCGCAGGCCATCGCGCTCAGTCCGGATGCGCCGTTGCTGTGGATCGCCGATGCCGGCAATGGCCGCCTGCGCACGCTGCGCCTGGGCGGCGGTGAACTGAGCACGCTGGAACTGCCGCGTCGTCTGCACGGCCCGGCCGGGCTGGCGCTGGGTGGCGGGGCGGTGTGGATCGCCGAGACCGACGCCCATGCCGTGCTGCGTTTCGACCCTGTCAGTGGCGTATTGAGCGAAGTCCCGATCAGCGAATGACTGTTTCCACCGCACCCGCCTTCGATGGCAAGGCATTCGCGGCCCACCTGAGTACCGCGCCCGGCGTTTACCGCATGTACGCCGCCGACGACAGCCTGCTGTATGTCGGCAAGGCACGCGCGCTGCGCAACCGGGTGGGCAGCTACTTCAACGGCACGCCCAAGACCACCCGGATCATGTCGATGCTGTCGCAGGTTGCGCGCATGGACGTGACCGTGACCCGCTCGGAGGCTGAAGCGCTGCTGCTGGAAAACCAGCTGATCAAGTCGCTGTCGCCGCGCTACAACGTGTCCCTGCGCGACGACAAGACCTACCCGCACGTCCTGCTCACCCGCGAAGACTGGCCGCGCATCGCGCTGCATCGCGGACCGCGCGCGGTGCCGGGCCGCTACTACGGCCCGTATCCGGGCGTGACCGCCGTGCGCGACACGCTCAACCTCATGCACAAGCTGTTCAAGCTGCGCAGCTGCGAGGACAGCGTGTTCCGCAACCGCTCGCGGCCGTGCCTGCAGTACCAGATCGGCCGCTGCAGCGCTCCCTGCGTGGATCTGGTGAGCACGACGGACTATGCCGAATCGGTGCGCCGTGCCTCGATGTTCCTCGAAGGAAAGAGCGACCTCCTCGCGCGCGAACTGGGCACCCAGATGCAGGCGGCCAGCGACGCGCTGGAATTCGAACAGGCCGCGCGGCTGCGCGACCTGGTCACCGCGTTGCGCAGCATGCAGACGCGCCAGTACGTGGACGGTCGCGCCGCTGATCTGGACGTGCTGGCCTGCGCCACCCGCGGGGCCAATGCCTGCGTGATGCTGCTGGCCTTCCGTGACGGACGCAACCTGGGCACGCGCCCGTTCTACCCGCGGACCAACGGCGAAGAGAGCGCCGAAGAAATTCTGGCGGCGTTCGTGTCGCAGTATTACGCCGAGCACTCGCCGCCCCGCGAAATCCTGCTGGACCGCGAAATCCCCGACGCCAGCCTGATCGAGTCCGCGCTCTCGGCCTCGGCCGAGGTCAAGGTGCAGTTGAAGTGGAACGTACGTGGCGAGCGCGCCGGGTATGTCGAACTGGCAAGCCGCAACGCGCAGATCACCCTGGTCAGCGAACTGAGCAGCCGCAGTGCCCAGCATGCGCGCAGCGAAGATCTGCGGCAGATGCTGGGCTTGGCCGAGCAGGTCAAGCGGGTGGAGTGCTTCGACATCAGCCACACCATGGGCGAAGCCACCGTGGCCTCGTGCGTGGTGTTCGATGCCGCCGGCCCGGTACGCAGCCAGTACCGCCGCTTCAACATCAGCGGCATCGAGCCCGGCGATGACTACGCGGCCATGCGCCAGGCGATCGAGCGGCGCTTCCGCCGTGCGGTGGAAGAAGACGGCGTGCTGCCGGACCTGCTGCTGATCGACGGTGGCGCCGGCCAGCTCGGCCAGGCCCAGGCGGCGCTGGCCGACCTGGGCGTGGAAGGGGTGATGCTGGTGGGCGTGGCCAAGGGCGTGGAGCGCCGGGCAGGGCACGAGGCCCTGGTGCTGCCCGATGGCCGCGAGCTGCGCCCCGGGGCGGCCTCGCCGGCCCTGCAGTTCATCCAGCAGGTGCGTGACGAAGCCCACCGTTTCGCCATCACCGGCCACCGCGGGCGCCGCCAGAAGGCCCGCATGACCAGCAAGCTGGAGGATATCGCCGGCATCGGCCCGCGCCGCCGCGCCAGCCTGCTCAAGCATTTCGGCGGCCTGGTCGGCCTGAAAGCGGCCGGCGAAGCCGAAATCGCGAAAGTCGAGGGCATCAATGACGCCCTCGCTGCACGCATCTACGCTAACCTTCATGGACTGCCCGCGCCCGACGCGGCGGGCGAGTAGAGAGATGCGATGAAGTTGACCCTCCCCACCTGGCTCACCCTGCTGCGGATCCTGATGATCCCGGTGCTGGTACTGGTGTTCTACCTTCCCTACAAATGGACCAATTTCGCCTCCGCGGCGATCTTCGGCCTGGCCGCCATCACCGATTGGCTGGATGGCTGGATCGCCCGCCGCTACAACCTGGCATCGGCGTTCGGCGCGTTCCTGGACCCGGTGGCCGACAAGCTGATGGTGGCCGTGGCGCTGTTCCTGATCGTGCAGGGCCATCCGACCGCGTGGATGGCGGTGTGGGCGGCGGTGATCGTCGGCCGCGAAATCGCCGTGTCGGCACTGCGCGAGTGGATGGCCGAGATCGGCCAGCGCGCCAAGGTGCGCGTGGCCCTGATCGGCAAGATCAAGACCACCGCGCAGATGGTGGCGCTGTTGTGCCTGCTGTATTCGGTGGCACCGCATACGCCGATGCAGGACATCTGGATGGGCGTGCAGGTGTTCCACATCGGCGACTGGACGCTGGCCATCGCCTCGATTCTCACGCTGTTCTCGGGCCTGCAGTACCTGCATGCCGCATGGCCGAGCCTGCGTGAAGACGAACGCCTGGCCCGCGAAACCGCCCGTGCGAAAAAGAATGCGTAAGGGCTGTTGACACCTGCGCATTTGGTTGTAGAATTTCGCCTCCCAAGCGGGAATAGCTCAGTTGGTAGAGCGCAACCTTGCCAAGGTTGAGGTCGCGAGTTCGAGTCTCGTTTCCCGCTCCAGATACAGCATCCACCGGCATTTCACCGCGGTGTGAGGCAACGAAAAAAGCGACCTTCGGGTCGCTTTTTTCGTATGCGCGGCGTGCGTCGTCAGCGGCGTTGTCCGATGCGCACATTGCACCAGGTGCGGATGTCATCGCGCTGGAAGCCGGGGCAGGCGTTGTCGATGGGCAGATACACGTAGGCGGCGTCGTCGCGGTGGACGAAGTGGTAGTAGTTCCGGCCGTCCTTGCCGTACAGCCAATAGTTCGACGACCCCTGGTTGATCACGTAGGGCTCGAACGAGAAGATCGACGACTCGGTCGGAAGCGTGTTGCTCCGGTCCGTCAACAGCATCCAGGCGTTGGAACCCAGCTGGGTCGCCATGCAGGCGATGAGCAGGGCCGACAACAATCCGGCCATGCCGAAAAAGATACTGCGCGAGGTGCGGCTGGTCATGGCGCTCTATAAGGGACGGCGTGGTTCGCCGGCGTAACGCGGATTCTCCCATGCGCGCTGGATGGTGAGGCGGACGGGCGGCGCTTCATCCTCGCTTCACCGGCACTTCATTGCCTCCCCCTCCATGCATTCGATCCTGTGCGCCTCGACCGCACAGGACCCCCCGTTGATGGAGACGTCTTCTACCGCCTACGACTGGGACCTTGTCGTCGTTGGTGCCAGCTTCGCCGGCGCGGCCTGCGCGCTCGCCGCCGTCCAGTACGGCCTACGCGTGTGCGTGCTGGAACGCAAGGCCGATCCCGGCGCGCGCCTGCACACCACCGGCATCATCGTCAAAGAGGCCATCGAACAGACGTGGCTGGGCCGGGCGCCGGGTGAGCTGCTGCAGCGGGTAGAGCGGGTGCGGCTGTACGCCCCCAGCCTGCGCAGCGTGCTGCTGGCGGCACCGGGCTACTACTTCATGACCACCGACACGCCGAACCTGCTGCGCTGGCTGGCGGCCGAACTGCGCGCCAATGGGGTCGACCTTCGGCTGCAGCAATCGTTCACCCAGGCACGGCGCGACGGTGACGGCTGGCAGGTGGAGGGGGCAGGGCGCACGCGCTATCTGATCGGTGCCGACGGCGCCACCTCACGCGTTGCGCAGCGCACCGGGCTGGGCCGCGTGCAGGACAATCTGTATGGCGTGGAGCAGGAGTTTGGCGGCGTCCAGCTGGCCGAAGCCGGGGCACTGCACTGCTTTGCCAGCAAGCGCTTCGCCCCGGGGTACATCGGCTGGGCGGCGCAGAATCCGACCGGCGTGCAGGTGGGTCTGGCGCTGCGACACGATGCGGCCCACGCACGGCAGCCCGACCTGGACGGCTTCCTGCAGCATGTGCGCGACGTGGTGGGTCTGCCGGCCGCGGCGGTGCCGACCGCCACGCGCGCCGGGCTGGTGCCGTGTGGCCTGCCGGACGGTCCGATCACCGCGCCCGGGGTGATCCTCACCGGCGACGCGGCGGGCATCGTGTCGCCGCTGTCGGCCGGCGGCATCCATTCGTCCTGGCGGCATGGCTGGGCGATCGGCGATGCCGCCGGCCTGCACCTGCGCGGCAATGGGCCGCCCGCAGAAGTGGTGGCACGCAGAGCGGCGCCCACCTTCCGCCGCAAACGCCTGCTGCGCTGGGCGATGGACCACCTGCAGATGGATTGGCCGCTCAACCTGGTGCTGCAGTCCGGCGCGATGCGACGGGTGGCCGAGCAGGTGTATTTCCATCGGCGCGGGATGCGGGTGGGGGCTTAGTCCTTTGGAAGCCAGGGGATCTGTCATCGGGCGGGCTCTGCATCGCGCCCCAGCCGTCAGCGCGGCAGATACCCGCGATCGCGCCAGTGACGCATCGCGAATGCATCGTCGGTCGCATGGAACGGCGGCGTACCTTCCAGGAGCGCTGCGTTGACCTTCTCCAGGTAGCCGGCGGCGCGATGGAAGAGTCGAACGGCCTCAACCAGCCGCGGGCCGCCCTCTGCATCCAGCGGAATCGCGGCCTGTTCGCTGTCCTCGTCGGCGAGGTGGCGCACGCGAACGCGTTCCTGCCCGTCCTGGCAGCGCTCCAGGTCGTAGTAGAAGCTCTCCATCGTGTGTTCATCGCTATCCCGACAGTAGCGGCTGCGGGAGAAGCGCAGGATCGGATGGTGGACTTCGCCGTCGGCACCGATGCGTTGCTGCCGAAAGGCGGCGTGGAAGCTGCCCACCCAGAGTCCGTTGCGATCACTATCGGTGTAGTCGTCATAGGGGGCGGCAACAGGCAGGGCCAACAGACCTCGCACCCGGTCGGCGGGAATCTGGCACGCGGCCCAGTGCCGATAGGATGCCCACTCCAGGAAAGCTGCCCAGCCCTTGAGGATGAGGGCGGTGTACGCAGGCGTGAAGGTGACGCCGTCCACCGCAACCCAGTCGGCGTCCGGGGTGTCGAGGTTGTCACAGGTGGCTTTCAGCAATACCCAGCCGCGTTGCGGCCTGCGCAGTGACACCACATCCCGCCACGACCAAGGGGCCGTCGCCGGTTCCTGCGTGAAGCTGACCCCGATGTTGCGCGCGATGTCCTGGATCAGGATGGCGCGTCGGGGGATGCGATGCTCTTCTGACAAGTAGGCCATCACGGTCAGGTCGAGTCCGTCGCGCTGAAAACTGTGCAGGCAACTTCCCTCGGGTAGCAGGTCCGGATCGGAGAGGCGGAGGAAGTTCTCGGGACTGACGTTGGCGTCTGCGAACAGCGATGGAATCGTGAACGGCGGATCGGGATGTTCCAGCGCATCCCTGCAGATGACGCTGTGGCCCGCTTCCAGTCGTTCGAGCATGGCGGTCGCATTGAGTGACCACTCCGGTGCCGGCTCTGGTTCCGCCTGCATCACGCAATCGGTGGCAATGATTTTCATCAGTTCATCGCCGTCCAATTCGTCCAGATCATCCACGCGCTTGAGGCAGCTCACCTTGCCGACAAGGTCCATGTGGTAGTCGGTTTGAATCAACAACGCGGCCGTCGTGTCGCCTTCTACATACAGGCACCCATGGTTGTAGTCGCCCCAGTACAGCTCCTCGATCGTGAGGTTGCCGCCGACATGGATCTGCTGGCCGCCTACGATGGCGTTGCGCGCCGTCAGATGACCCAGCACGACCAGGCCGCAGGCCCCATCGGTTTCCAGGCTCCATAGGTGTTGTTCAATGACGACGTTGCCGGTGACCAGGATGAACCAGGGCAGGACAACGTCGGCATCTGGCTGGCGCCAGCGGGCAAGCGGATCGTCCAGGTCCAGGCGGTCAAGATGCAGGTCGCCGTCGATGAGAAGGACGATCTGCTGGTCAGGCCGCAGGGATTCGTCATCGGCGCGATGGAACAGGGAGGTCTCCGGCACCTTGTTGACGACGTCTGCGTAGCCGACCACCTCGAAGGGCCGGTCGGCCGCCAGGGTTTGGCTCACCTGCGCTGGCGTTGGAAACGGCGTGGCCGCAATGGCGTCGCACGAGCGGATGATGGCGCCGAACACCGAAATCCAGTTGCCGACATCGGCGTCGGCCAACGATCCCATGCAATGCCGCAGCGCTTCTGCGACATCCCGATGCGACAACGTGACCGGCGCCGGGCGTACGCCATGGATCACGTCGAAGGCCCAGCCCAGCGGTTCATCGTCTTCGCCGGCCTGGTCCAGAGCGACCGCCCAGTCGAACATGGCCTGGAGCCGACCGTCGGCGATGTCGCCGTAGACCGCGTGCAGCAGATCCACGACGTTGTCCTGTACGTCGAAGGGGGAAGGGATGTCGTGTTGTGCTGCCATGCGCAGTGCCATTTCAACGGCCATCCGGTCGCGCTCTTCCACCACCAACGGCGTCGGCCAGCGTCGGGAGCGGGTAGTGGCCGCATGTATGTCGGTCAACCATGAGGCCGCGTCCCGCGGGCCGGCGTGCCCGCGCATCCACTGGGCTGCGAACTCGGCCATCTCCGACGGATCCTGGATCAAGGGCGACACGATGCGGTCTGTCAACGGGTCATGGCCGAAAAAGTGGCGTTGCCCATCCAGCAGCAGCGACTCGATGTGGCCCATGGCATTGAAGCGCTCAAGGATGGGGGTGTGCGGAGGAAAAAAGGGCATGTTCACGTCCCGGTATGCGAACGCACCAGTGTCCTTGTGCGGTCGCACGCGTGACCATGCAATTTGTTGCAGTCCTCTGTTTCAGGCCTGCGGCGTCCCCGGCTGCCTTGGGCGGGGCAACAACCGTAAATCGAAGCGGCTGCAGGCAGTTGACGGCGTGAAGGAATCCCGACACAATAGCGCTCCTTCGACGCAGGTCGATGGGCCGGCAGCCTCCAGCACTTCACGGTGCGGTGCGGCCGGGGCAAGCGAAAGTCTGCGGGAATAGCTCAGTTGGTAGAGCGCAACCTTGCCAAGGTTGAGGTCGCGAGTTCGAGTCTCGTTTCCCGCTCCACATTTCGACAGGGCCCCCTTGGGGCCTTGTTTTTCTCCGCGGTGGCACGCGGGCATCCTGATCGGCAGCGCCGGCGGGGATGTGAAATAAAGTGTGAAAAGGCTGGTGTGTTACCTGCGGTTTCGGTAAGATACGCGCCTGATTTTGCGGGAATAGCTCAGTTGGTAGAGCGCAACCTTGCCAAGGTTGAGGTCGCGAGTTCGAGTCTCGTTTCCCGCTCCAAATCCTGACCAGGCCCCGTTCTCGGGGTCTTGTTTTATCGGGGTATCATTGCCCGGTAAGCTGTAGGGTCACCGGCCTGGTGGCAGAGTGGTTATGCACCGGACTGCAAATCCGTTGAGATGGGTTCGATTCCCGTCCAGGCCTCCAAATTGATCACGCATAGAGCCCGCGAAAGCGGGCTTTATCGTTTGCCGGGTCGGCTCACATCTGAACGCTTCAGTGACGTGGTTTATCCGCACGGCTGAAAGTGACAGCATCTCCCTTCAATCCAAGGACCCGCCCATGCCCCTTCGCGCGATTGCCTATGTCAGTGAGGCGTCGGCCGGCTTGTCCAGCACCGTTCTGGATGGGTTGGTCGACGATGCCGCCCGCTTCAATACCGTAGCCGGCGTCACCGGCGTGCTGCTGTTTGATGGCGGCCGTTTCCTGCAGTACTTCGAAGGCCCGGAAGACGGCATGGCCGCCGTGCACGAGCGCATCCTGCAGGCACGCAGCCACCATGGCATCGTGGAGCTGAGCCGGGGCCGCGTGCCGCAGCGCTACTTCCCGTTCTGGGGCATGCGCTGGCTGGGGGTAGAGCCGGCCTTGATCCGCCAGCTGTCGGCCGGCGACTGGGCCGGGTTTGCACGCCGCATCAATGAAGGTGCAGCAGTGAGCACGGGCCTGGACCGGCTGCTCGACCTGTTGGCGCACACCTTGCCCGCGCCCCCGGCGATGCCGACAGCGGGGTAAGCCAGCCTGCGGCAGCCGCGCCTTCACCGCGTCGGCACGATCGGTTGACCACGATGCAGGCTGGTTCACTTCCGAGGTCCTGCCATGACACTGGTCCAGCTGTTTGCCGCCACCGGGGCGCCTGGCTCGTTCTGGGCATCACCCAGCAACGTCAACGGCGTGCTCTGGCTGGCGATCGGCCTGGCCGGCATCGGGTTCTCGCTGGTGCTGGCCAAGGCGCTCAAGCGCTTCAATGGCCTGGTGTGGGCGCTGCTTGGCGTGGGGATCGCCATTTGCGGCTACGGGGTCTGGCGGCTGGCGTCCTAGCCGGGCCGCGTAGCGGTTTCTGACATCACCCTGTCAACACTTTCCGCCCATCCTGCCTGGGCGGAACGGGCGCGGCGCATCTGAACCATTCAGCGATGTCCTCGTCAAAGTGCCTCCTGCCGATTGACTTGGTGCGAGGACCGTGCAAATTTTGGGTGAAGCGCAAGTGAACCTGTACCACGCAGGGTGGTAGCTCGTCTCCGATGCAAGGCAAGTCCAAGGGAGGTCGTATGCACTACGACGTACATGACTTGGCAAGTGGCGTGCGCACCGAGCTGGAAGCCAGTTACAGCAAGCATGGCTGCGGCCCGGAATTCTGGACCACCTACCAGCAGGTGCTGGAGCGGTTGGTGCCCAAAGGGCGCAGCCGTACCCAGGTCACCAATGAATTGGCGTTGATCATCGAGCAGTTGGGGATCGTGCGGCGCGCGCAGATGGTGCCGCCACGCAGTACCCGCCTGCGCTGAGTTTCCGGTCGGGGGGGCCGGTGCCATTCGGGGGAATGGCGGCCGTGGGGCAAGGGGTCAGTGGTCTATAGCCGATGCAGTCCGACACCCAGCAGCACCAGCAGGGTGATCAGTGCTGTGAGCGTGCGGGGCCGCAGCCAGCGCGTGCGGCGCTGCTGCATGTGGGCCGTGCTGGCATGGCGGAGCAGGCCGGCCGGGAACTGCCACGCGCGCATCTGCGTGTTGCAGGCGTCCACGCAGGCACCACAGGCGATGCAGTCCGCATGCGGCCCACTGCGCACATCCAACGCCATTGGACACACCGTCACGCAGGCACCGCACGCCAGGCAGTCGCCGAGCCGGTCGGCCGGAAAATGCGGCATCGGCCCCGCCAAGGCGGGATGGGCGGCGCGGAAGGCGTAGTCGCTGGCGCTGACCGCATCGAGCAGGCCGCGGCCGCGCTGCATCACCGCGCCCAGCCCGCGCGGGCGCGGGCCCCGCGGCTCGCCACGGCGTGCGTCGTACTGCACCTGCGGGGTGTCCGCATCACACAGGCTCGGGCAGATCCGCGCGAACGGGCACAGGTCGATGCACACCTGCTGGCGCAGGAAGCCGGCGTTGCCCCAGGTGGCCAGGGCGTAGAAGGCTACCCAGAAGGTTTCCCAGCCGCTCCAGGCCGGCGGCCACAGGCTGCTCACGAGCGCCTGGATCGGGCTGAACAGACCCACGAACGTCACCCCGGTCCACAGCGCCACCACCGCCCAGAGCAGGTGTTTGGCCGCGCGCGCCAGCGCAGGCTGGCGCAGGTGGCGCGCCGTGGCCTGCTCGATCCAGCGGAACAGACGGCTCCACAGGGTCTGCGGGCAGCCGTGGCCGCACCACACCCGCCCGGCCAGGGAGGTCAGCAGCACCAGGCCGGTGGCCATCACGGCCAGCAGCCCCAGCAGAACCCCGAGGTCCTGCGGCCACAGGGTCAGCCCGAACAGGTCGAAGCGGCGCCCCGGCAGGTCGAACAGCAGCGCCTGGCGACCGTTCCAGCGCAGCCACGGCAGTGCGTAGAAGGCGGCCAACAGGGCGGCCGACAGCAGCGGACGCCAGGGCGGCATGCGTCGCCCACGCGGCGGCGGAAGCGGTGGCGGGGCAGGGTCGACCAGGTGCAGGTGAAGGCGGGCTGGCATGGTCACCCCAGCTGCTCGTCGTCGTCATCGCGGCGCGGCGGCCGTGACAGATACCAGGTCAGGCCGCTGGCTGCGGCGGTTACCGCCCAGAACATGAAGAAGCCCAGCGTGTAGCCCAGCTCACGGCTCAGCGCACGCTGCGGAAAGCTGATGTCGCGCAACTGCAGCGGATCGACAATGGCAAAGAACACCATGCTGGCCAGGCCAGCGGCGACGAAGCTGGGCCACAGGATGGCGCCCCATTGCTGGATCAACAGCCGGCGGCGGCGGGCCCCGGGTGGGTCGTGCAGGTCGGTCATTGCAGCCACGGTCAGTGTTTGACTCACAGACTAGGGCGCACGATCTGCGCCGACATTGATCCTGATCAAGATGGCGCGCCCCCTGCGCGCGCATGCTCGGCACCACGCGCAGCACCCCACCGGCCGTAGAGAAACCGCATGCAGCATCCGCCCGTCACCGCGTTGCCCACGCCATCGCTGGACCTGTGCAGCGAGCAGGAAGTCACCCGGCTGGTGCACGATTTCTACGCGCGCGTGCGCGAAGAGCCGCGCCTGGCCCCGGTGTTCACCGCCCGCGTGCACGACTGGGACGCGCACCTGGCGCAGCTGGTCGATTTCTGGTCGGCGATGCTGCGCGGTACGCGCCGCTTCAACGGCGCGCCGATGCCCAAGCACATGGCGATGGACGAGCTGGACCGCGACCTGTTCGACCGCTGGCTGCAGCTGTTCCGGCAGACCACCGCCGAATGCGCCAACCCGCCGATGCAGCGCCTGGCCGATGACGTGGCCACGCGGATCGCCGATACCTTCTGGCGCCGCTTCCAGATGCTGCGCTGGCCGCAGCTGCCGATCGCCGGCGCCGCGCGCCTGGATTGATCTGGCTCAATGCGCGCGGGGCCGGCCGCGCGCACGCTGGCGGCATGGACATCACCTCGCCTGCTGCCGCCGGGCTTGCCTGGCACTTCGACCCGGACCTGCTGCGCCGCCACGACCGGCCCGGCCCGCGCTACACCTCCTATCCGGCCGCGCCGCATTTTCACGACGGCTTCGGCGCGCACCAGCTGCGCGCGGCCATCGGCGCCAGCAATGCCAGCGCCCGGCCGTTGTCGCTGTATGTGCATGTGCCGTACTGCAGCAGCCCGTGCTTCTACTGCGGCTGCAACCGGGTGATCACCCGCGACCACGGCAAGGGCGTGGCCTACGTGGCGCGCGTGCTGAGCGAAGCGGACCAGATCGCGCCGCTGTTTGATGGCACGCGCGAGGTGATCCAGCTGCACCTCGGCGGCGGCACGCCCAACTTCCTCGCCGCCGCGCAGTTGCGCGAACTGGTCGATGGCCTGCGCGAGCGGTTCCGCTTCAGCACCGCCGCGCACCGTGACTTCTCCATTGAACTGGACCCGCGTTTCGTCAGTCCCGACGACATCGCCACGCTGGCCGCGCTTGGTTTCAACCGGGCCAGCCTCGGCATCCAGGATTTCGACCCGGTGGTGCAGCGGGCGATCAACCGCGAGCAGGGTGTCGAGCCGACCCTGGAGATCCTGCGTGCCTGCCGTGCAAACGGCCTGCGCTCGGTCAACGTGGACCTGATCTACGGCTTGCCACACCAGACCCCGGCCGGCTTTGCGCAGACCCTGGAAACGGTGTTGCGCGAGCGGCCGGACCGGCTGGCCGTCTATGGCTATGCGCACCTGCCGCACCTGTTCAAGGCGCAACGGCAGATCCCCGATGCGGCGCTGCCCAGCCCGGAGCAGAAGCTGGCCCTGTTGGGGCTGGCGGTGCGGCGCCTGTCGCTGGCCGGCTACCAGTACGTGGGCATGGACCACTTCGCGCTGCCCGACGAAGACCTGTCGCAGGCGCAGCGCGCCGGCCACCTGCACCGCAACTTCATGGGGTACACCACCCATGCCGACACCGATCTGGTGGGGCTTGGCGCCAGCGCCATCAGCCATATCGGCGACAGCTACAGCCAGAACCCGCGCGACCTGCCGGGCTGGGAAGCGGCGGTGGATGCCGGGCGGTTGCCGGTGTGGCGCGGCCTGCAGCTGAATGCCGACGACGTGGTGCGCGCCGAACTGATCGGCCAGCTGATGTGCCAGGGTGAGGTGGACGGTCGCGCGCTGGCCACGCGCCATGGGCTGGATTTCGACGACTATTTCGCCGACGCGCTGGTGGCGCTGCAGGCCTTGCAGCACGACGGCCTGGCCGAGTACGCCGACGGCGTGGTGCGCACCACCGAGCGTGGCCGCCCGCTGCTGCGGCTGCTGGCGATGTGCTTCGACCGCTATCTGGCACGCCCGGACCAGCCGGTACGCTACTCGCGCGCCATCTGAGGGCCGGTCATCGGCGCGGTGATGCGCGTGTAGTACCCTCCGCTGGCCTCGGCCAGTGGAGTGCTGCATGAAGAAGATGCTGTATTTCTGGGCAGCGTACCTGCTGTTTTTCGCTCTTCCGTTCCCGTGCATCCTGTACTACAGCATCGGCTACCCGGTCGAGGCGGCCGACCGGACGTCGCCCGCCGTCGCCACCGTGTGGTTGGCGCTGTCGATCCTGCTGTGGGCGCTGCTGGCGGCGGCCTACGTGCATACGCTGCTGCGGGCGCCGTTCCGCGCACAGGCGCGCACCCGGGCGATCCAGCGTGCGGCGATCCGCCGCCGCGCCCGCGTGGTGCAGGCGCAGGATACCGGGCGGCTGATGCGGGGTTGGCGTGTATGGAGCCTGACCCTGGCCTTCGACAATCTGTCCGGCACGCCGATCCAGGACCAGATGCTGGCGGTGGACAGCCAACCGCAGCTGCAGCGGTTCGTGGCCGACAACCAGCTCGATGCGCTGCTCAGCGATGATCCGGGCGGGTATCCCAACGTGGTGCTGGAAGGGGCGATGCCGGAGATCGACCGGGGCCGGCTGCTGCGCCGCGCGTTGATCGGCGTGGTGCTGCTGGCTGCGCTGGCCGCCTACTACACCTGGTGCTGGAACGACCCGGGGCAGGGGAACGGGCAGGGCTGGACGTTCCTGGCTCCGTGGCATCCGTTGCTGGTCATGCCGGCCTGCCTGTGCGGCTATCTGGTGCTGGGCCGCCTGTTCACCCGCATGGTGGGGATCGACCGGCGCGCCGAAGCCCTCAACTACCGCGGCATCGGGGTCGACGCCCGGGTCCTGCACGTGCGCCAGACCGGCACCGAGGTCAACGCCCAGCCGCAGCTGGCGTTCCAGCTGGCCTTCGAGGACCGGCAGGGCACCACGCACACGGTGACCGTGCGCAAGGTGGTGAGCCTGCTGGACCTGCCCCGGGTCCCGCGTGAGCGCGCGCGCATTCTGTACCACCCCGATGACCCGTCGCAGGTGCTGATGCCGGACCTCTGAAACGCCCGCGCATTCCCAAACCGGGCGCGATCAGGCACCCTATGCCCCGCGTTGCCCGGATGGCGAAACTGGTAGACGCATCGGACTTAAAATCCGCCGGAGGCAACTCCATGCCGGTTCGATTCCGGCTCCGGGCACCAAACAATGTTGATGAGCAAGCCGCGCGAGGTCCAGCTGCTCTGGACCGTCAACGCCAGATTCGATCAACGATCTGACGACCGACAGAAGGATGAACATGCCTCCTTCCAACCTGCGCTTTGTGCTGCGCAGCAGGCGTACTGGCGGCGGGTTGACGCCGCCAGTGGCATCACGTGTTACTGGCAGAAATCCCGGACGCACTCGTCGCGCAGCTGCGTACATACCGGGACACTGCGGCCATCGGCCAGGCATTGCCGGTATTGATCGTTGCAGAACACGCGACCGGCGTTGCAGGCGATGGGATCCGCGTTGGCGATGGAACCGAATGCCAACAGCGCAATGAACGAAGCGACAGAAAGCCGAATCTTCCCTTTCATCCTTGTCTCCGTTGTTGTCAGGCCCGAATGGGCAGCGCCAGCGTATGAGAAAGCGTCATGCGGTTATGTGACCGCTATCGCGGAGTTTCCGTGAAGGCGAGGGAGCTGCAGCAGGGCGGGACCGCCAACCCCGCGCTGCCCGGAGTGGCCGCCGGGTCCACGCCGAATACCGGTAGCATGGGCGCTCCCTCGCCAGCCTGCGCCGCCGCCATGCTTACCCTCCATATCGGCAACAAGAACTACTCGTCCTGGTCGATGCGTCCGTGGGTGCTGATGGCCCAGGCGGGCATTGCGTTCGATGAAGTGTTGCTGCGGTTCGATAGCTTCGATCCCGACTCGCAGTTCAAACGCCAGGCCATGGCGCTGTCGCCGTCGGGTACGGTGCCGGTGCTGGTGGATGGCGACTTGGTGGTGTGGGACACGCTGGCGATCGCCGAGTACCTGGCCGAACGTTTCCCCGACCGCGCGCTGTGGCCGCAGGCGGTGGAGGCGCGTGCCCTGGCGCGCAGCGTATGCGCGCACATGCACAGCGGATTCGGCGCGCTGCGCCAGCACTTTCCGATGAACATCGAAGCCACGTTGCCCGAGGTGGGCGCACGCGTGCTGCGCGAGCAGCCGGCCGTTGTCGACGACCTGCAACGCCTGCAGGCGCTGTGGGAACGCCTGCTGGCGCGCCACGACGGCCCATTGTTGTTCGACCCGTTCAGCATTGCCGATGCCTTCTTCGCGCCGGTGGTGATGCGCCTGAAGACCTATGCGCTGCCGGTCAGCCCGCGCGTCCAGCGCTACATGGAAGCGGTGCTGGCATTGCAGGGCGTGCAGCAGTGGGTGGCGGGCGCGCTGGCCGAACACGACTTCCGCCCGTTCGAAGAGCCGTACCGGCAGGCACCGGACGCGCGCGACGGCGATGAATGACCGTCGCCGGTGCACCACCGGGCCTGCCACGCAGGGATGAACCTGGACGCATTGTTCAACCAGCGCATCGCCGCGTTCGTGCAGGGTGGGCCGCCTGCGCGCGCGCCGGGGCCGCTGTTCCATGTCGAGGATGACGGGCAGCCCGGGCGTTGGCACCTGTCGGCCCGTGACCACCGTGGCCGTCCGATCGCACTGGTGCGCTGGCATGACGTGATCCGGGTGCCCGCGTTGGCGCGCCGCATGCGCGACCGTGGCTACACCGAGGCCGATATGCATGCGCTGCTGCTCATGCTGACGCGGGCGGCGAACCTGTTTGCCGTCGACGCCGGGCAGCGCAGCAACAAGGATTACGCCCTGTTCGGCCACGTGCTGCACCTGTTGACGCTGACGCAGCAGACAGATGCGCACCTGGCGCTGCGCCAGCATGCGCTGTACTTCCTGCTGTTCGAGCTGGACATCGATGATGAAACGCGGGACCGCCTCCAGTTCGGCGAAGGACGCCTGCTGTTGCATGCCGAGCGGCTGGGCCCGCATCCGCTGTCGGTCGTTGTCGGCGCGATGTATGAGTGTCTGGCCCTTCCACGTCGGCGTTTCGCACCGTTCCTGGAAGTGGCCCGCGCGTTCCACCTGGGCTGGGTGCACTGGCTGGAAACGCCAGCGCCGCCGCCCTGGCGCCTGGCACTGGACGCACCCCATGCAGCCCTGGCGCATCCGGATGTCTTCCTGGCCACGCTGCGCGATGACGAAACGCGCATCTTCGACGCGCTGATCGATGCGGCGTCACCCCAGGCGAGTCCAGCGGCGGGATTGGTGTCCCGCCTTGTGCTGATGCACTACGGCCTGCACGTGCTGCGCCACACGCCCGGGGCGGTGCTGCGGCTGCGCGACTATGTGGGCGACCCGACGCGCTTCTCGCGGGTGCTGTGTGCGCTGGTCACGCAGGGCGCGGTGCCGGACCGGGGCCGGTTCGATGCGCTGGGTCTGAGCATCTGTCTGGTCCCCGCCGGATGACCGTGCCGGTCAGTTCGCGGCGGGTACCGGTCCCGCACCCAAGGCCAGCAGGGCGTGTGCATATTTCTGCGTCAACCGCTGCGACACCGCCACGGGCAGGTACTGCAGGCGCGCCGGATCGCTGTTGTCGGCAATGTCGGCAAGCTTGACCTTCCGCGCCAGCGGGTTGCGTGCGATGGCGGCGTAGTAGTCGTCTGCCGGTACCTCCTTGCGCCGGGTAAGGCAGGCGACCGCCGCGCGGATGTGGGCGGGGAACTGGTCCACCTCGGCCGCGAAGTCCGGGCAGTCTTCCACCACGTCGTGCAGCCAGGCCACCGCTTCGGCGTCGGCGTCGCCACGCACACGCGCGGCTACCCGCGCGACATGACCGATGTACGGGTGGCCGGCCTTGTCGATCTGGCTGGCATGGGCGCGGCGCGCCAGCGCCTCGGCACTGCGAAGGGTATCGATGGCATCTTCTCCTGGGGACCGATGGCTGCATTATGCCGGCAGCGGCCAAACGCAAACTTTACGCAGGCGCGCCGAGGTCCCCGTAGGCTGCGTTCGACCCCAACACAGGCAAGGCAGCATGGCGAGCGCGGCACGGGCAGGGAAGGCGGTGGCGGTACTGGCGATGGCGTTGTGGTGCGTGGCCGGCGCGCAGGCCCAGACGCCCGCGAGTGGGCCGGCGGTGGTCGATCTGGCGCCGGTGGTGGTGTCCGGTGTGCAGCCCGGTCCCGGCATGTGGAAGGTGACCGGCGGCGACGGCCATGCACTGTGGATCCTGGGCACGGTGTCACCGTTGCCGGCCAAGCTGGAGTGGCGCGCCGATGAAGTCCAGGCGGTGATCGCCAGCGCCGATGAGGTGCTGGGGCCACCCGGCTGGACGGTGGACGCCGACATCGGGGTGTTCAGGGGATTGACCCTGCTGCCCTCGGCGATGAAGGCCGCGCACGATCCGCAGGGCCGGCGCCTGGACGAGATCCTGCCGGCGGCGCTGTATGCACGCTGGCTGCCGCTCAAACAGCGCTACATGGGGCGTGACCGCGGCGTCGAGAAGGACCGTCCGCTGGTGGCGGCGGCCCGCCTGTATGGCGATGCATTGAAGTCGGTGGGGCTTGGCGGCAGCAAGCCGATGACCCGTGTGCTGGAGAAAGCCTACAAGGCCCGGGGCCTGAAGCCGGTGCCGACCCGGGTGGCAATCCGGGTGGAGGATCCGCGCGCGGCGTTGAAGGAAATGCGGGGCAGCACGTTGGCCGATGCCGCGTGCTTCCAGCGCACGCTGGAGGTGGTGGAACACCAGTTGCCGCTGCTGGTGGAGCGGGCCAACGCCTGGGCCGTGGGCGACACCGGGGCGCTGCAGCAACTGGCGGTGCAGAGCCAGTACGACGCCTGCGTGGGCGCGATCGCCGACAGCGAGTTCGGGCGCCGTCGCGGCCTGGCCGGGGTGGACCAGCAGGCGGCGGATAAATGGGTGCAGATGGCGCGGGCCGCGCTGGGGCGCAACGCAACCACCTTCGCGGTGGTGCCGGTGGCGTTGCTGGTGCAGCCCGGTGGCTATCTGGCGCGCCTGGAGCAGGCCGGGTTCGAGGTCCAGGCGCCCTGAGCCTGCGACAAGCGGACGCACGCCTGCCGGTGCCGTGGCGCCCCGTGATCATCTATCTACACATGCAGGTTCGTGGCATAGTCAAAGCAGTTCTCAGGGGAGTTCTGACTGCATGCCGTTGCGTGCGATCGCCTACACCAGCGTCGCCTTCGAAGGGATTCAAGCATCGGATATCGATCGCATCCTTGCCGCGGCGACAAGCTTCAACAAGGTCGCCGGGGTCACCGGCGTGCTCATGTTCGACGGCACCCGTTTCCTGCAGTATTTCGAAGGCCCCGAAGACGGCGTCGATTCGGTCTACCAGCGTGTCCTGAATTCGCGCAGCCATCTGTTCCTGCGTGAGCTGGCACGTGGCTCGGTCCTGACCCGCCATTTCCCCCGGTGGACGATGGCGTCGGCGGCGATCGAACCGCAGGTGCTCACCGGCATGATCGAGACCGCCTGGGAGGGCTTCAGCCCTGCAGCGCCGATCGAGGGCCAGGGCCGGGTGGGGTTCGCCCGCCTGCTTGAATTGTGGACCGGGGTAACCGGTGAACTGGAACCGGCGGCGGTCATGCTCGGCTCGTAACGCAACTGTTCGTTTCCCGTAACAAGAACATCACGGGTCCGCGCCTACTATCTCTCTACCAGCTGTGACCGGTCCTGCGGAAACTCCGCCAGGCTGTCTGAAAGGGTAGTAACCGCAGCTGGACCATTTGTTGGCCGTCGTCCGTACTCTCCGCGGGCGGCGGCTTTGTTCTTTGTGGCATGCGGCTTCCCGCGTTAGGCTGTGCCATTCTTTCCCCGGCGCCGCCCCCATGAGTCAGTCCGCCCCATTGCCGCCCCCTACCTGCCGTTGCTGCTTACCCCTGGGGCGCGGCTGATGGTCGCTGGAGCAGGCGCCGCAGATTCGCCGCAAATCGCGGTAATCGGGCTTGGCTACGTCGGGTTGCCGTTGGCCGTTGCGTTCGGCGCCCGTCAGCCAACACTCGGGTTCGACATCGACCACGCGCGGGTCGAGGAGCTCCAGCGTGGGCATGACCACACCCTGGAAATGGAGCCGCACGAGCTTGCCGCCGCACGGCACGCCCGTTACACCGCCGACCCCGCCGAACTGGCCGCGTGCACCATTTACATCGTGACGGTGCCCACGCCGATCGATGCGCTGGAGCAGCCGGACCTGGGGCCGTTGCGGAGCGCCTCGTCGCTGATCGCCGCCGTGCTCAAGCCGGGCGACCTGGTGATCTACGAATCCACCGTCTACCCGGGGACCACCGAGGAAGTGTGCGTGCCGCTGCTGGAAGCGGGATCGGGACTGCGGTTCAACCACGATTTCCATTGCGGCTACAGCCCCGAGCGGATCAATCCCGGTGACCGCCAGCGCCGCCTGCCCGACATCCGCAAGATCACGTCCGGTTCTACCCCCGAGATCGCGGTGCGCGTCGATGCGCTGTACGCGACCATCATCACCGCCGGCACGTGGCCGGCGCCGTCGATCCGCGTGGCCGAAGCGGCCAAGGTGATCGAGAACATCCAGCGCGACGTCAACATCGCGCTGGTCAACGAGCTGGCGTTGATCTTCGACCGGCTCGGCATCGATACCCAAGACGTGCTGGATGCAGCGGGCAGCAAATGGAATTTCCTGCCGTTCCGGCCGGGCCTGGTTGGCGGCCATTGCATCGGCGTGGATCCCTATTATCTGTTGCACAAGTCCGAAAGCGTGGGCTACCACCCGGACCTGATCCACACCGCGCGGCAGGTCAACAACCGGGTCGGTGCGCATGTGGCCCAGCGCGTGCTGGCGCTGCTGGCGGGGCGCGGCAAGGCGCCGGCCGCTGCGCGCATCCTGGTGCTGGGCGTGACGTTCAAGGAAAACTGCCCGGACCTGCGCAACAGCCGCGCGCTGGAGCTGGCGCAGTCGCTGCAGGCGGCCGGTGCGCGGGTGGACGTGCAGGACCCGTGGGTCGGGCCGGCGGTGTTGGCCGGCAGCGGCGTGCACTGGGTGGAGCGCGCCGATCCCGGCGTGTTCGATGCCGTGGTGCTGGCCGTGGCCCACGACGAGTTCCGTGCGTTCGACGCGGCCACCGTCCGCGCACTGCTCACCTCCGACGGGGTGGTGTACGACGTCAAATCGGTCTGGCCGCGGGACGTTGTCGACGACCGGTTGTAGACTCGAATGCGTTATTGATCGAGGAAAGCCATGCATCGTTACCTGGTCTACGTGCTCGCCATCCTGTTGTTGCCGGTCTGCCTGTGGCTGGCCACGATCTGGCCCGCCTGGTATTGGGGCGTCGGCGGCACCCTCGCGGTGGTGGTGCTGGGCACCTGGGACCTGTTGCAGAAGCGCAGCACGCTGCGCCGCAACTACCCGGTGATGGCGCATTTCCGCTACGGGCTGGAGTCGATCGGCCCGGAAATCCGCCAGTACTTCGTACAGAGCGACCTGGAGGACGTGCCGTTCTCGCGGCAGCAGCGCGCGCTGATCTACCAGCGCTCCAAGAACGAAATGGACGTGGTGCCGTTCGGTACGTTGCGTAGCACTTATGCTGTGGACTACGAATGGATCAACCATTCGCTGGCCCCCACCGAGATCGCGCACAGTGATTTCCGCGTGCTGATCGGCCCCAATTGCGCCAAGCCGTATTCGGCCAGCGTGTTCAACATCTCGGCGATGAGCTTCGGCTCGCTGTCGGCCAATGCAATCCGTGCCCTCAACGAGGGCGCGCGCCGCGGCAGTTTCTACCACGACACCGGCGAAGGCTCGATCTCGCCCTATCACCGCGAGATGGGCGGCGACCTGGTGTGGGAAATCGGCTCGGGCTACTTCGGCTGCCGCGATGACGCGGGCGGTTTCAGCGAAGAGAAGTTCGTGGCCAATGCCAACACCGATCAGGTGAAGATGATCGAGATCAAGCTGTCCCAGGGCGCCAAGCCCGGCCATGGCGGCGTGCTGCCGGCGGCCAAGGTCAGCGCGGAGATCTCGGTCACCCGTGGCGTGCCGATGGGCGTGGATTGCGTGTCACCGTCCAAGCACTCGGCATTCAGCACGCCGGTGGAGCTGCTGCAGTTCGTGGCGCGCCTGCGTGAGTTGAGCGGTGGCAAGCCGGTCGGGTTCAAGCTGGCCATCGGCCATCCGTGGGAGTGGTTCGGCATTGCCAAGGCGATGCACGAGACCCAGCTGCTGCCGGACTTCATCGTGGTCGACGGCGCCGAAGGCGGGACCGGGGCGGCGCCGGCCGAGTTCATCGACCATGTGGGCGTGCCGATGCACGAAGCGCTGCTGCTGGTCCACAACACGCTGGTCGGCCTGGACCTGCGCGACCGGATCAAGGTGGGCGCGGCCGGCAAGGTCACCAGTGCGTTCGAGATCGCGCGCACCATCGCGCTGGGCGCGGACTGGTGCAATGCCGGGCGCGGCTTCATGTTCGCGCTGGGTTGCATCCAGTCGCTGAGCTGCCACAGCGACAAATGCCCCACCGGTATCGCCACCCAGGACCCGCACCGCTGGCGCCACCTGGATGCGGCCGACAAGGCCACCCGCGTGCACAGTTACCACGACAACACCGTGCGCGCGCTGCGCGACCTGCTGTGCGCGGCCGGCTTGAACCACCCGTCCGAACTGGGTCCGGAGCACATCCTACGGCGGGTATCGCCGGTGGAGATCCGCTCGCTGGCGTCCTTGTACCGGTACCTGGCGCCGGGTGAACTGCTGCGGCAGGTGCCCGATCACGCGGTGTTCCATGATTACTGGAGCGACGCGCGCAGCGATTCGTTCCAGCCGCCGGCGCGGATCCAGGCGCTGCGCACGAGCAAGTCGCGATGATGGCTGGAACGGTTCGTGATGGTGGGGCTGCCGGGCAGAGCCCGGCGCTACGGGTGGGGACGGCCGGCGATGGCGGGGCTACCGGGCAGAGCCCGGCACTACGGGTGGGGACGGCCGAGGAGGCCGAGCGGCTGTGGGTGCTGCGCACCCGCTGCGTGCGTGAACTGTGCAGCACGGCGTACCCGCCCGAGGTGATCGCGCCGTGGGCGGCCTCGCCGCCGCCGGCGCAGTACGCTGGGCTGATCGCGCAGGGCGGCTGCGTGGTGGCCGAGGACGGGGCCGGGCAGCTGCTGGGGTACGGCATCCTCGACACGGCAGGCAATGAAATCGATGCGCTGTTCGTCGACCCCGACTGTGGCGGGCGTGGCATCGGCCAGGCCTTGATGCAGGCCCTGCAGGCCTTGGCCGATCCGGACAGGCCGCTGGTTCTGTCGGCCTCGCTCAATGCGGTCCCGTTCTACCAGCGCTGCGGTTTCCGGGCGCTGCGCGAGGAAACCTACCCGCACCCCAGCGGCGTCGCACTCGCCTCGGTGCGCATGCAACACCCCTGACCCGGTAGTGCCGGCCGCCGGCCGGCTCCCCGCGGTGCTCGTGGTGCAAGGTAGTGCCGGCCGCTGGCCGGCTCCCCGCGGTGCCCATGGATCTGCGTGGAGCCGGCCAGCGGCCGGCACTACCAGGGTGCTTCGAGGCGTGCGTGGAGCCGGCCAGCGGCCGGCACTACCAGGGTGCTCCGAGGCGTGCGTGGAGCCGGCCAGCGGCCGGTGGTATCCGCAGTGCTTCGGGGCGTGCGTGGAGCCGGCCAGCGGCCGGCGGTATCAGGGTGCTTCGAGGCGTGCATGGAGCCGGCCAGCGGCCGGCACTACCGTTTCAACGCGGCCCGTTACCGGCGTTTCAACGCGGCCCGTTTACTGGGTCTGCAGGTACTGGATCACGCCGCGCCCGGCGCGCAGACCGCTGGCAAAGCAGGCGGTCAGCAGGTAGCCGCCGGTGGGCGCTTCCCAGTCCAGCATCTCGCCGGCGCAGAACGTGCCCGGCATCTGCCGCAGCATCAGCTGCGCGTCCAGCGCCTCCAGACGGACGCCGCCGGCGGTGCTGATCACCTCGGCCATCGGGCGCGGGCGCAGCAGCGACAGCGGCAGGCGCTTCAATGCAGCGGCGATGCGGTCGGCGGGCAATTGGCCGGCGTCCTTGCCCAGCACTTCAAACAGCAGCGCCGACTTGACCCCGCCCAGGCCCAGCTGGCGGCGCAGGTGCTCACCGAAGCTGCGGCCCTGGCGAGGGCGCTGCAGCTTGTCCAGCAGCTGCGCCTGGGTCTGGCCGGGCAGCAGGTCCAGATGCAGCGTCACCGCGCCGTCGCGGGCGAGGGTGTCGCGCAGGTCGGCGGCCATCGCATAGATCAGGCTGCCTTCGATGCCGTCGGCGCTGATCACGCATTCGCCCTGCAGCGTGCGTGGTTGACCGTCCAGCGCGACCCAATGGGCCACCAGCGGCTTCAACGGAGCACCAGCCTGGCGATCGCGGAAGTACGCGGTCCAGTCGACGTCAAAGCCGCAGTTGGCCGATTGCAGCGGCGCCATATCAATGCCGCGCGCGGCCAGCGGTGCCACCCATGCCGCATCCGAGCCAAGCTGTGGCCAGCTGCCACCGCCCATCGCCAGAACCACGGCATCGGCCTGCACCGTGACCTCGCCCTCGGGCGTTTCAAAGCGCAGGGCACCGTCGTCTGCCCAGCCGGTCCAGCGGTGCTGTACATGCAGGCGTACGCCCTGTTCCTTCAGGCGGCGCACCCAGCCACGCAGCAGCGGGGCGGCTTTGCGGTCCACCGGGAACACCCGGCCGGAACTGCCCACGTAGGTTTCCACACCGAAACCCAGCGCCCAGTCGCGCAGTGCCGGGCCGTCGAAGTCGGCCAGCCATGCGCCCACCTCGCTGGCCCGCTCGCGGTAGCGCGCCACGAACACCTCGTGCGCATCGGAGTGGGTCAGGTTCAGCCCGCCCTTGCCGGCGATCAGGAACTTGCGCCCGGGCGAGCCTTTGGCCTCATACACATCAACCTGATGGCCGGCGGCGCGCACGGTTTCGGCCGCCATCAGCCCGGCCGGGCCACCGCCGATGATCGCCACACGTCGTGGGGCAGTGCTGGAAAGGGTCATGCAGGCCAATCAGCGCGGGGTGACGTCGAGCAGCTCGACATCGAACACCAGCGACGAACCGGGCCGGATCGGGCCGGCACCCCGGTCGCCGTAGCCGTATTCGGCTGGAATCATCAGGGTGCGCTTGCCGCCCACCTTCATGCCGGCGAAGCCTTCGTCCCAGCCCTTGATGACCTGGCCCTTGCCGAGGTCAAAGCTGAAAGGCTCGCCACGGTCGACCGAACTGTCGAACTTGTCGCCGTGCTTGTCGGCGGTGCGCTCGTCGTAGATCCAGCCGGTGTAATGCACGGTCACTTTGCTGCCGGGCGTGGCCTCGGCGCCGGTGCCCGGCTGGGTATCGATCTTCTCGAACTGCGCGATCGTGCCGCCCGGGGGCGGACCGGGCGGGGTGCAGCCGGCAAGCGCCAGCAGCATCAGGGGGGCAAGCAGATAGGAGGGCAGGCGGCGCATGGCGGCTCCGGATCGCAAAAACGGGACGCAAGGGTAGCGCATCGCCGGGCGCTATCATGGGCGCATGTCGAAACTGCTGCTCAACCTGCGCAATGTCGCGGACGATGAAATCCAGGACGTGATCGCCCTGCTGGACCAGGCGGGCATCGCCCATTACCGCACCGAGCCCAGCCCGTGGGGGATCTCCTGGGGCGGGATCTGGATCCGTGACAACGAGGACCTGCCGCGGGCGAAGGCCGTGATGGCGCCCTACCAGGAGGCCCGCGGGGTACGCGTGCGGGCCGAGCGCGAGGCGGCGCTGCGCGATGGCACCGCCGAAACCTTCGGCAGCCTGCTGCAGCGCCGGCCGCTGTTCGTGGTCGCGGTGCTGCTGGGCATGGTTGCTGCGGCGGCGCTGGTGTTCCTGCCGTTCGTGCTGCTGCGCGGCTGAATCGCCGGCGGTCACTGCCCCGGCAGCGGGGCGGTCGGCATTTATAATGGGCCGATGATCGCCAATACCGCCGCCTACCATTTCACCCCCATCGCCGACCCCGACGCGCTGTGCGCCACGCTGCTGGAGCGCGCCACTGCGGGCGGCCTGCGCGGCACCATTCTGGTGGCGGGCGAGGGCATCAACCTGTTCCTGGCCGGCACCGACACCGGCATTGCCGATTTCTACGCTGCCTTGCATGCCGACCCGCGCTTTGCCGGGTTGCGGGTGAAAACCAGCTACAGCCAGATGCAGCCATTCGCGCGGCTCAAGGCCAAGGTCAAGCCGGAGATCATCAGCTTCCGCATCGACGACGGGCAGCCGCTGGCCTACCCGCGCGCCCCGTCGGTGGACCCGGCCACGGTGCAGCGCTGGCTGCGCCAGGGCCATGACGATGCCGGCAAGCCGGTGGTGATGCTGGACACCCGCAACACCCAGGAAATCGAGTACGGCACCTTCCAGGACGCGCTGGTGCTGCCGATCACCAAGTTCACCGACCTGCCCGACGCACTGGCGCCGCACCGCGAGGCGCTGCGCGACAGCACCGTGGTCAGCTTCTGCACCGGCGGCATCCGCTGTGAAAAGGCCGCGTTGTGGATGCGCAACGACGGCATGGACAACGTGCTGCAGCTGGACGGCGGCATCCTGGGGTACTTCGAGGCCGTCGGCGGCGAAGGCTACGAGGGCCGGTGCTTCGTGTTCGACGAGCGCGTGGCGCTGGACGCGGACTTGCAGCCGCTGGTCGATCAACCCGGTACCGAAGCCGCCTGAGCGCTGGCGGCCGGGCAGGGCGCGGCACGACCGGCAGCTACGCGGCATCCTCACGAAGCCGAACCGCAGGAATCAGCATCCCGCCACCGGCACTGGCGGCGGGCGGTGGCCAGCCCCATCTGGGTGGGATGACTTCTGGAGGGAACGCGTCCATGCAATTGTCGATTCTTGATCTGGCCCCCGTGTGTGAGGGCAGTGACACCACCCAGGCCTTCGCCAACATGCTGGACCTGGCCCAGCACGCCGAAGGCTGGGGCTACCACCGCTACTGGCTGGCCGAGCACCACAACATGCCGGGCATCGCCAGCGCCGCCACGGCCGTGCTGATCGGCCACGTGGCCGGCGGCACCCGTCGCATCCGCGTCGGCGCCGGCGGCATCATGCTGCCCAACCATTCGCCGCTGCAGGTGGCCGAGCAGTTCGGCACGCTGGCCTCGCTCTACCCCGATCGCATCGATCTGGGCCTGGGCCGCGCGCCCGGCACCGACCAGCCCACCGCGCGCGCCCTGCGCCGCTACTTCGACAGCGCCGACCAGTTCCCCCAGGACGTGCGCGAACTGCTGCATTACTTCGAACCGGCACAGACCGGCCAGGCCGTGCGCGCCGTGCCCGGTGCGGGCATCCCGGTGCCGGTGTGGCTGCTTGGCTCAAGCCTGTTCAGCGCGCGCCTGGCCGCCGCGATGGGCCTGCCGTTCGCGTTCGCGTCGCACTTCGCGCCCGATGCGATGGACGAGGCGCTGGCGGTGTATCGCCGCGAGTTCCGCCGGTCGCAGTACCTGGAGGCCCCGTACGCGGTGCTGGGCATCAACGTGGTGGCGGCCGAGTCCGAGGCCGAGGCCAAGCGTCTGTTCACGACCCAGCAGCAGAGCTTCGTCAACCTGCGGCGCGGCAAGCCGGGGCTGATTCCGCCGCCGATCGACGACATCGAAGCCTTCTGGCAGCCGCATGAAAAGCTGGGCGTGCAGAACGCGCTGGCCTGCGCGGTGGTCGGTGACGTGCGCCAGGTGGGCGAGGGCATGGCGGCGTTCGCTGCGCGCCACAAGCCCGATGAACTGCTGCTCACGGCCAACATCTTCGACCATGCCGCGCGCAAGCGCTCGTTCGGGCTGGCGATGCAGGCGTGGAAGGCCAACGCGTAAGAACACCGTTGCGAATGCGCGCGAAGGCGGCGTGACCGCATGGTTCACGCTGCCGTGGCTGCCGATCGGCTGTGATGGGGGCTCCCGTTTCAGGAGCTACGTCCATGGCAGAACACGACCGCCAACAGCACATCAAACAACTGGCGGGCATGATCCGCGATGTCGACATCGCCATGTTCACTACCGTCGGTGTCGACGGCCGGCTCTACAGCCGTCCGCTCGGCACGCAGGAAGTCGAGTTCGATGGCGACCTCTGGTTCGCCACCGAAGCCGACAGCCCCAAGGTGGCCGAGATCGCGCTCAACCCGCGCGTCAACGTGTCCTATTCCTCGCCCTCGGGCAACACCTATGTGTCGGTCGCCGGCACCGCGCGCATCGTCGATGACCGCGCGAAGATCGAGGAACTGTGGTCGCCGGCGATGAAGCTGTTCTTCCCCGGCGGCAAGGACGACCCCAACCTGCGCCTGATCCACGTCAGCGCCGAATCGGCCGAGTATTGGGATGGCCCCGGCGGTCTGCTGGGTAGCGCGCTGTATTTCGTGTTGTCGGCCGTTACGGACGACCCGGGCGCGTTGTCGGATACCGGTACGGTGGATCTCAAGCCTGGGGCGTGATGGTTGGGCGGTTTTTGGGGCAGGTTTCGGGCGATTTCCGGGAAGCCGACCGACGGTTGGCTCTACCCTTGTCGGTGGGAAGCCGACCAACGGTCGGCTCTACCGCTTCGGGTGGCAGCCGACCAACGGTCGGCTCTACCGTCCGGGTGGGGCGTGACGGTCCGGGTGGGGGGGCGTGGTGTCGCGTCGGTAGGCGCCGACCGTTGGTAGGCGCGCGTCAGAACCAGCGCTGGACCTGTTCCACCGTGTAGCTCACCAACTGGCCGGAGCTGAAGCCGAAGAACAGCACGGCGGCCAGCGCGCCGATCCAGTTCAACAACATCAGCATGCCGTCGCGTTCCAGCAGCGCCAGCGCGAACAGCAGCAGCTGGAAGCCGAACAGGTAGTTGGTGAACGGGATCGGCAGCGACAGCAGCACCGCCACCAGGATCAGCAGCAGGCCGGTGAGCGCGTGCGCCGGCAGTGGCACCAGCAGCGCCGGCAGGCGCGGCTTCAGCAGCTTGTCCAGCCGCCGCAGGGGGCCGTCGATTCGGGCCAGGAACCGGTGCATCGTGCCGCGCTTCGGGCCGCGGTTGGCAATGAACTTCGGCAGCCACGGCCGGCGCAGGCCGAACAGCATCTGCCCGCCGATCAGCAGGATCAGCGGGCCACTCACCGCGCCGCCTACCCCGGGAATCGGGATGAATGCCGGCAGGATCGCCACGAACAGGAACACGCCGAACGCGCTCTGCTGCAGGTCCTGCAGGATCTTGCCCAGCAGCAGCCGCTCCTCCGGGTCGCCGTGGTCGAACATCGCCAGCAACGTGCGGATGCCTTCGTTGCGGTACGCCGGGCGTCCCTCGTCCGGCGGGGTTGGATCAGCCGGTGAGTTCATCGGTCTCTTCTTCGGACAGCGTGCGCAGCAGCAGCTTGTCCACCCGCGCGCCATCCAGGTCGACGATCTCGATGCGCCAGCCGGCCCAGTCGAAATACTCGCCTGCATGCGGAATGCGCCCGAAGAAGTGGATGCACATGCCGGCCAGCGTGTAGTAGTCGCCGTCCTCGGCGTCGGGCAGTTCGGCATTGCCCATCAGTTCGCGCAGGTCTTCGATCGACAGCGAGCCGTCGACCAGGTAGGAGCCGTCCTCACGGGTCACCACCAGGGCGTCCTCGTCCACGTTCTCCACCGACTGCAGGCGGCCGACCACCGCGCCCATCAGGTCACTGATGGTCACCAGGCCCTGGATCTCGCCGTACTCGTCCACCACCAGCGCCATCGACTGCTGTTCCTCGCGGAAGATCTCCAGCAGCTTCATCGCATGGGTGGATTCGGACACATACAGCGGCTCGCGCAGCTGCTGGAACAGCGAATGGTCATCGCGCACCAGGCGCGTCACCAGGCTCTTCACTTCCAGCACGCCCACGATGTCCTGGTCGTTGTCCCGGTACACCGGGTATCGGGAGAACTCGTTCTCGCGCATCGTGGCGATGTTCTTCTCCGGGTCGGCCACGGTGTCCAGCCAGGCGATCCGGTTGCGCGGGGTCATCAGGCTGTCGGCGGTCCGGTCGCCCAGGCGCATCACCCGGTTCATCATGTCGCGCTCGTGCGCGTCGATGACGCCGGCCTCGTGGCTCTCGGCCACCAGCATGCGGATCTCCTCTTCGGTCACCGATGCGGCCTCGTCCTTGCCCAGGCCCAGCACGCGCAGCACCAGCCGGGTGCTGTGCGAGAGCAGCCACACCGCCGGGAAGGCGATCCGGGACAGCCAGCCCATCGGCCAGGCGACCAGCCCGGCGATGTCCTCCGAGCGGGTGATCGCCAGCCGCTTGGGCACCAGTTCGCCGAAGATCAGCGTCAGGAAGGTGATCAGGGCCACGGCCAGTGCCTTGCCCACTTCACTGGCATAGGCAAAGGCGGGGAACACACCGTGCAGCCACTCGGCGATGGCCAGGCCGATCGCCTCGCCGCCGAACACACCGGTCAGGATGCCGATCAGGGTGATCCCGATCTGCACCGTGGACAGGAAGCTTTCGGGCTTTTCAGACAGTTCCAGCGCGCGTGCGGCGCGCTTGCTGGTGCCGGCCATCTGCTTCAGGCGGCTCTTGCGCGAGGTCATGACCGACATCTCGGACATGGCGAAGAAGCCGTTGAGCAGGATCAGGGCCAGGACAATAATCAGTTCAAACACGGGCGTCGTCCCCGGTTGGTGGCAGGGAGGGCGTGTTCAAGCGATGGCGGCTACCGTAGGGCGCGTGAGCGCGGCGGTGCGGCGGGGGGTAAGGGTCGTCGTCCATAGAGTGCGCCCGAAGGCGCCCGCGCATCTTAACAAAAGGCCGGGGCAGGGAAGCAAACAGAGTCGTTCAGGCAGCCCCTTTGCGGCGTGAAGACAGGGGGGAGTACCCGGAGTGGACATCAAACCGTCATAATTCCGCCCGGTGCCGTCCTTCCTCGACGGCGAATAGGTTTCTCAATGTTCTCTCTGCAGACCATTTTCGGCTCCGGCAAACAGTTCTACACCCTGCTGGACGAGGCTGCCCAGGCCGCCCAGGACAGCGCCAAGGCGCTGCACGCCATGCTGCGCGATTCGGACCGCCAGCCGGCGCTGGACGCCTTCAAGCTGGCCCGCCTGCGCGAACGTGCCGCCTCGGACAAGATCAGCCAGGCGCTGGTGGACAGCTTCATGACCCCGATCGAGCGCGAGGACATCGAAGCGCTGGGTTCGGCCCTGTACAAGATCCCCAAGCAGGTCGAGAAGTTCGCCGACCGCTACTCGCTGGCCACCGCCCACCTGGAGCACATCGATTTCGCGCCGCGCGCGGCGATGCTCGAACAGGCCGCCAGCGTGGTGGTGGAGATGGTCAACGACCTGCGCCACATGAATCTGGACCGGATGACCGCGCTCAACGAGAAGCTGCGCTCGCTGGAGAACGAAGCCGACCGCCTGATGCTCGAGCTGTACCGCGACATCTACTCCGGCCGCCTGGACAACCTGCAGATGTTCCTGCTCAAGGAGTTCTTCGAGATCCTGGAAAAAGCCATCGACCGTTGCCGCGAGGCCGGTGTGGTGGCGTACCAGATCGTGCTGAAGAACAGCTGACGGACGCCACAGCATGCTGACCCTTGTCCTGGTGGTGATCCTGGCCGCGCTCGTCTTCGAGTTCATCAACGGCTTCCACGACACCGCCAACTCCATCGCCACCGTGGTGGCGACCAAAGTGCTCTCGCCCGGTTGGGCGGTGATGCTCGCGGCTTTCATGAACCTCATCGGCGCCCTGACCGGCACCGCCGTGGCGCTGACCATCGCTTCGGGCCTGCTCAACACCAACGTGGTCGATGTGACCCCGCAGGTGATCCTGTGCGCGCTGCTGGGCGGCATCATCTGGAACCTGATCACCTGGTGGAAGGGCCTGCCTTCGTCGTCCTCGCACGCCCTGATCGGCGGCCTGTGCGGCGCCGGCCTGGCCGCGGCCCACAACAACTGGGATGCGTTGATCTGGTCCGAGCGGATCGGCACATGGGCCCAGAACAAGGGCCTGCTGTGGAAGGTGTTCCTGCCGATGATCACCTCGCCGGTGGCCGGCTTCCTGCTGGGCATCGTGGTGATGCTGCTGCTGTGGGCGATCATCGCCGGCATGGCCAAGGCCGGTGGCTGGCTCGGGCGCCTGGCGCGTCCGCGCATCGTCAATGCGTTCTTCGGCAAGGCACAGATCGTGTCGGCGGCCTACATGGGCTTCGCCCACGGCCACAACGACGCGCAGAAGACCATGGGCATCATCGCCATGACCCTGATCGGCGCCGAGGCGACCGGTGCACTGAACGACCTGCCGTCGTGGCTGGCCTTCATGCACCCGCAGGCCAGTGCCGGTGACGGCATCGCCATGTGGATCGTGTTGACCTGCGCGGTGGTGATGGCGGCCGGTACGGCGTCGGGTGGCTGGAAGATCATCAAGACCCTGGGTCACAAGATGGTCAAGCTGCATCCGATCCACGGCTTCGCCGCAGAAACCAGCTCGGCCACGATCCTGACCCTGGCGGCGCATTTCGGCATGCCGGTCTCGACCACGCACAGCATCTCCACCGCGATCATGGGCGTGGGTTACGCCAAGAACCCGCGTTCGCTGCGCTTCGGCGTGATCGAGCGCATCGTCTGGGCCTGGATCCTCACGATCCCGGCGGCAGGCGGCTGCGCATACCTGATCCTGCGCCTGTTCGAACTGTTCGGCTGGGCATAAGCCCTCGGACCGTAGAGCCGGGCTCTGCCCGGCTGCCACGAAAAACCCGCCGAAAGGCGGGTTTTTTGTGGGCGCAAGCAACGCATCAGACAGGCATGCCCGACAGATCCCGGCGACGCGGCGGCAGGACGTGGGCCCTCGGCCCGCGTTCCCGCACGCCGGGGCGCCGAATGCAGGACACCGGGATGCTGGATGCCGTGACGCCGAACGCCGGGACGCCGGTAGGGTCGCGCCCCAGCCGACTGCCGTGAACCCCTGCCGTCTCGATATCGGCATGGAAATGATCGGCATCCGCGCGCGCGGTGACGGACGGGATGTTGTTCGAGGGTCATGCCACCATCGAACGTTGCGCCGTTATCGGCAGTCGGCCGGGGCGCGACCCTACCTTGGGTGCCCATTGCTGCGGGACGCATCGGCACGACCCTATCGGTGTTGGCCCATGCGACGCGTTGGTCCGGCACGCGCTTCGGTAGGGTCGCGCCCCAGCCGACTGCCGTGAACCCCCGCCGCCGCGATATCGGCATGGAAATGATCGGCATCCGCGTACGGTGAAAGGCGGGATGTCGTTTGAATGTCACGCCACCATCGAACGTTGCGCCGTTATCGGCAGTCGGCCGGGGCGCGACCCTACCGGGGTCCATATTGCCGCAGGACGCGTCGGCGCGCCCCGACCGGGATCCATCGCAGCAGGACGCATCGCCCCCCAACCGGTGTCCGCCCCCGACACACTGCTCAGGCGCTGCGGTCCCCCGCCAGCAAGCCATACAACGCCGAGTCGGACAGCTCCCCGCCCACGCACCAGCGCTCGCGCAGCAGGCCTTCGCGCTGGAAGCCGATCCGTTCCAGCACCCGCGCCGATGGCACGTTGCGCGGGTCGATCTCGGCCTCCAGCCGGCGCAGGCCACGGTCGTCCAGCAGGTGGTCGATGAAACACTGCAGCGCTTCGCGCATGTAGCCCTTGCCCTGCGCCTCGGGCGCCAGGTGGTAGCCGATCTCGGCGCGGCGTGAATCGGCATCGATCGCAAACACCACGCAGATGCCGAGCAGCGGCGCATCGGCGTGCTCGCGGATGCCCAACTTGAGCTGGGTGCCGGCCCGCATCGCGGTCAGGTCGTCCAGGATCTGCGCGTAGGCCTGCTTGATGTCGGTCCAGGCGGGGTGGTTCCAGTAGCGCATCACCGCCGGATCGGACTGGATGGCGAACAGGGCGGCGCCGTCGCTGGCGCGGATCGGGCTCAGTACCAGGCGCGCGCTGTGGAGCTGCAGGGTCGGGTCGAAATACATGGGAACACTCGATCAGGAAGAGGGGCGGGCCGCATCGGGCAGCGCCATGTGCAGCAATGGATATGGTTGACCCTGGCCATCCAGCGGCGAGCGCCCGGTGACGACGAAGCCCAGGTGCTGGTAGAAGCCGACCGCCTGCGGGTTCTGTTCGTTGACGTCCAGTGCGGTGGCACCGAGCGTCTCGATGGCATGTCGCAGCAGGTGTTTGCCGATGCCGCCGCCGCGCCGCTGCGGGTGGATGAACAGCATTTCGATGCGGCCTTCGGCGACCCCGACAAAGCCGTCGATCGCGCCTTGCGCATCGCAATACACCCACAGGTCCACCGCGGCCAGATACACCTCGCGGATCAGCGGTCGCAGCGTCTGGATGGCGTGCTCGGGCAGGAAGTCGTGGGTGGCCCGTACCGATGCCTCCCACACGTCGGTGATGGCGTCGTAGTCGGCGGGCAGGGCGGGGCGGATGGCGATCATCTGAAGGTCTGGCGGTGAACCGTGTTCGATTATCGCCGTTTCCCGCACACGACCGCGCCCGGAGAGGTTCAGGGTGCATTACCGGCCCCTCACACGGACGGCAGAAGAGCAAAAAAAAGCCCGCCAGTAGGCGGGCTTTTTCATTGGGCGGCGGCTGGCGCTGCGATCAGACTTCCAGCGAGGCCAGGTCGCCCTTGTTCTCCAGCCACTGCTTGCGGTCGCCCGCGCGCTTCTTGGCCAGCAGCATGTCCATCAGCGAGTGCGTCTGTTCGCCATCATCGATGGTCAGCTGCACCAGGCGGCGCGTATCGGGGTGGATGGTCGACTCGCGCAACTGCGGCGGGTTCATCTCGCCCAGGCCCTTGAAGCGGGTCACGCTGACCGTGCCCTTGATCTTCTCGCGCTCGATCTTGTCCAGCATGGTGCGCTTCTCTTCTTCATCCAGCGCGTAGAACACCTGCTTGCCCACGTCGATACGGAACAGCGGCGGCATCGCCACGAACACGTGGCCGGCATCGACCAGCGCCGGGAAATGCTTCAGGAACAGGGCGGTCAGCAGCGTGGCGATGTGAAGGCCGTCCGAGTCGGCGTCGGCCAGGATCACCACCTTGCCGTAGCGCAGCCCGCTGATGTCGTCTTTGCCCGGGTCGCAGCCGATCGCGATGGCCAGGTTGTGCACTTCCTCCGAGGCCAGCACGCTGCCCGAGGACACTTCCCAGGTGTTCAGGATCTTGCCGCGCAGCGGCATGATCGCCTGGAAGTCCTTGTCGCGCGCCTGCTTGGCACTGCCGCCGGCCGAGTCGCCTTCCACCAGGAACAGCTCGGTGCGCGACAGGTCCTGGCTGATGCAGTCGGCCAGCTTGCCGGGCAGGGCAGGGCCCTGGGTGACCTTCTTGCGGGTCACCAGCTTTTCGGTCTTCAGGCGCGCGCTGGCGCGCTCGATGGCCAGCTGGGCGATCTTCTCGCCCATGTCCACGTTCTGGTTCAGCAGCAGGCTGAAGGCGTCGTGCGCGGCACCCTCGACGAACCCGGCGGCCTGGCGCGAGGACAGGCGCTCCTTGGTCTGGCCGCTGAACTGCGGATCGGTCATCTTCAGCGACAGCACGAACGACACCCGGTCCCACACGTCTTCCGGGGCCAGCTTGACCCCGCGCGGCAGCAGGTTGCGGAAGTCGCAGAACTCGCGCAGCGCCTCGGTCAGGCCGGTGCGCAGGCCATTGGCATGGGTGCCGTGCTGGGCGGTTGGAATCAGGTTGACGTAGCTTTCCTGGACCAGCTCGCCTTCCGGAATCCAGGCCAGGGCCCAGTCCACGATCTCGTTCTCTTTCTTCAGGTGGCCCACGAATAGGTCGGCCGGCAGCATCTCGCGCTCGCCCAGCTCGGCCTTGAGGTAATCGCTCAGGCCATCTTCGTAGTACCAGGTGTCCTGCTCGTCGGTGGCTTCGTCGCGCAGCTTCACGGTCAGGCCGGGGCACAGCACCGCCTTGGCGCGCAGCAGGTGGCGCAGGGCGCGCAGGTTGTACTTGGGCGTATCGAAGTACTTCGGGTCGGCCCAGAAGCGCACGCGGGTACCGGTGTTCTTCTTGCCGACACTGCCCACCACTTCCAGCGGGCTGGCGCGGTCGCCATTGCGGAAGGTGATGCGGTGTTCGCTGCCCTCGCGCTTGATGTGCACCTCGACCAGGGTCGACAGCGCATTGACCACGCTCACGCCCACGCCGTGAAGGCCGCCGGAGAAGGTGTAGTTCTTGTTGTTGAACTTGCCGCCCGCGTGCAGGCGGGTCAGGATCAGCTCGACGCCGGGGATCTTCTCCTCGGGGTGGATGTCCACCGGCATGCCGCGGCCGTCATCGCTGACCTCGCAGCTGCCGTCCTTGTACAGGGTGACCTCGACCGTACGGGCATGCCCGGCCAGGGCCTCATCGACGGCATTGTCGATGACTTCCTGCGCCAGATGGTTCGGGCGGGCGGTGTCGGTGTACATGCCGGGGCGGCGCTTGACCGGGTCCAGGCCGGACAGGACTTCAATATCGGCGGCGTTATAACGGGCGTTCATCTGTTTTCATATAGCGCAAAGCGACGGCGAAGTTTGCGGTCTGGACGGTTTTTTTGCACGCCGCACGTTCAGGGGGCGGCCGACCAGGGTTGGATACACTGTGCGTGGTGGAAACCGTACCCCGGCGACCCCATCCCAAGCCGATACCGCGAGGAGTGACCCATGAAGAAGTTGCTGACCATCGTTGCCATTGCCGCCGCCGTCGTGGCCGTGCCGCTGGCCATGGCCCAGAACGCCGGACAGGGCCAGCCCACGCCGCAGCAGGGCGAGCAGGCCGACAAGGCGCAGTCCGAGGCGGACGCCAAGGCCAAGCGCCGGGCCCAGGCCACGGCCGACATGAAGGCCAAGGGCGCGCAGGCCCCGCAGAAGGAAGAAGAGGAAGAGGCCAAAAAGAAGCGCTGAGCCTTCTTCTGCTGCCATGGGCGCCCCGGCCTTGCCGGGGCGCCTTTTTTTGTGGGGACCGCAATCCAGTGCTTGGGCTTGCGGCCTCCAATCTGTAAACTAGCGCTTTCCGGGAGCAGTGCGTGTCATCCATCAGCGAATGGACTGGCCTGATCGTGCGCGATCGCCAGCAGGGTAGGCAGGAGGTGACGGTCCCAACGGCGACCGGCACGGCCACCCCGACCTCGCCGACCGGTCCCCGCGCTGCCTCCCCGATCCCGTCCCCGGCGCGTGTGTCCACCGCCCCGGCCGACCGGATCCGCACCCCTTTCCCCTTCACGTCGTCCGCCGCCCTGCGCGTCGGCGCCGTCTCCCCCTTCCTGACAGGACACCCCCAGCCATGACTCCCTTGATCTTCGTAACCGGCGGCGTAGTGTCCTCGCTCGGCAAAGGCATTGCCGCCGCGTCACTTGCCTCCATCCTTGAAGCCCGTGGGCTCACCGTCACGATGATGAAGCTCGACCCGTACATCAACGTCGATCCGGGCACCATGAGCCCGTTCCAGCACGGCGAGGTCTACGTTACCGACGACGGCGCCGAGACCGACCTGGACCTGGGCCATTACGAGCGCTTCGTGCGTACCCGCCTGAGCCGCAAGAATTCGGTCACCACCGGCCGCATCTACGAGAACGTGATCCGCAAGGAGCGCCGCGGCGACTACCTGGGCGCCACCGTGCAGGTCATCCCGCACATCACCGACGAGATCCGCCGCTGCATGGACGAGGCCACCGAAGGCTTCGACGTGGCCCTGGTCGAGATCGGCGGCACCGTGGGCGACATCGAGTCGCTGCCGTTCCTGGAGGCGATCCGCCAGGTGCGCACCGAGCGTGGCCCGGAAAAGGCGCTGTTCATGCACCTGACCCTGGTGCCCTACATCGCCGCCGCCGGCGAGCTGAAGACCAAGCCCACCCAGCACTCGGTCAAGGAGCTGCGCTCGATCGGCATCCAGCCGGATGTGCTGCTGTGCCGTTCCGAGCAGGTGGTGCCGGACTCGGAGCGCCGCAAGATCGCCCAGTTCACCAACGTCTCCGAGCGCGCGGTGATCAGCGTGCCGGACGTGGACGTGCTGTACCGCATCCCGATGGGCCTGCACGCCCAGGGCCTGGATGACATCGTCATCAACCAGTTCAAGCTCGGCGACAAGGCCGGCCCGGCCGACCTGCACGAGTGGGAAGCGGCGGTGGACGCCACCCTGCACCCGCTGGACGAGGTCACCATCGCGGTGGTCGGCAAGTACGTCGACCACCAGGATGCCTACAAGTCGGTCGGTGAAGCGCTCAAGCACGGCGGCCTGCGCCAGCGCACCAAGGTCAACCTGAAGTGGCTGGAAGCCCAGGACCTGGAAGGCAGCGACATGGGCGCGCTGAAGGACGTCGACGGCATCCTGGTGCCGGGCGGCTTCGGCGACCGCGGCTTCGAAGGCAAGGTGCTGACCTCGCAGTTCGCCCGCGAGCAGCAGGTGCCGTACTTCGGCATCTGCTACGGCATGCAGGCCGCAGTGGTTGATTTCGCCCGCCACGTGGCCGGCCTGGAAGGCGCCAACAGCACCGAGAACGATCGCCAGTCGCCGAACCCGGTGATCGGCCTGATCACCGAATGGCGCACCGCCACCGGCGATGTGGAAAAGCGTGACGACAAGAGCGACCTCGGCGGCACCATGCGCCTGGGCCTGCAGGAGCAGCGCCTGAAGCCGGGCACCCTGGCCCGCGAGCTGTACGGCAAGGACGTGGTGTCCGAGCGCCACCGCCACCGCTACGAGTTCAACAACCGCTACCGCACCCAGCTGGAAGATGCCGGCCTGGTGATCGCCGGCAAGTCGATGGACGACACCCTGGTGGAAGTGGTGGAACTGTCGCGCGACCAGCACCCGTGGTTCCTGGCGTGCCAGGCCCACCCGGAGTTCCTGTCCACCCCGCGCGATGGCCACCCGCTGTTCATCGGCTTCATCCGTGCCGCGCGTGAGCGCAAGGCCGGCGCCCCGCTGGACGCGGGCGCCTGATCGCGCTGCGCACCGGTCGCCCTGCCGGGCGGCCGGCATGAGCCCGGACACAACGGCGGCGCAGAACGTGCGCCGCCGCTGGCGCGCCTGGCCCTGGGGCTGGGCCGCGCTGCTGCTGTCGATCGGCGCCTGGGCCTGTACCTTCATGCTGGTGGTGCTGGTGATGACCAGCATGGGCATGCCGGGCGATGGCAGCCATGCCCTGCAAGGCGTCGCCCCGTACCTGTATTTCACCCTGGCGCTGGGCGTCGGCCTGCTGATGGGCGGCGTGGTCGCCAGCGTCCTGGCCATGCGCCTGCGCCGGCAACCGGCCGGGGGCGTGTGTGCGCTGGTGTTGACGGCGCTGCTGCTGGTGGCCCTGCTGGTACCGGCGCTGTTCTAGGCCGCTGTCGCCGCGGCCCGCCCGCACGCCGATTTGGCAAGCGGCAGGTGGATGGCGATAATCACGCGGCAGCTTTTTCAGCGCTCCTTTTTTGGCGTTTCCCCTTCCTGACTGGTAACCGGCCCACCATGACCACGATCCGCAGCATCCACGCCCGTGAAATCCTCGACAGCCGTGGCAACCCCACGCTGGAAGCCGATGTCATCCTCGAGGACGGTTCGTTCGGCCGCGCCGCGGTTCCGTCGGGCGCCTCGACCGGCAGCAAGGAAGCGGTGGAGCTGCGTGACGGCGACAAGACCCGTTATCTGGGCAAGGGCGTGCGCAACGCCGTGGCCAACGTCAACACCACCATCGCCAACGCGCTGAAGGGCTATGACGCGGCCGACCAGGAAGGCCTGGACCGTCGCCTGATCGACCTCGACGGCACCGAGAACAAGGGCCGCCTGGGCGCCAACGCGCTGCTGGCCGTGTCCATGGCCACCGCGCACGCCGCTGCCGCCGCCCACAAGCAGGCACTGTGGCAGTACCTGGCCGCCAAGACCGGCGTGACCCCGTCGCTGCCGGTGCCGATGATGAACATCATCAACGGCGGCGCGCATGCCGACAACAACGTCGACTTCCAGGAGTTCATGGTGCTGCCGGTCGGCTTCACCTCGTTCTCCGAAGCGCTGCGCGCCGGCACCGAAATCTTCCATTCGCTCAAGTCCGTGCTCAAGGGCCATGGCCTGAGCACCGCCGTGGGCGACGAAGGCGGCTTCGCGCCGGACTTCCGCAGCAACGTCGAAGCGCTGGATACCATCCTCGAAGCGATCGGCAAGGCTGGCTACACCGCCGGTGAAGACGTGCTGCTGGGCCTGGACGTGGCGTCTACCGAGTTCTACGAAAACGGCAAGTACAACCTGGTGGGCGAGAACAAGCGCCTGACCTCCGAGCAGTTCGTCGACTTCCTGGCCGACTGGGCCGCGCAGTACCCGATCATCACCATCGAAGACGGCCTGGCCGAGAACGACTGGGCGGGCTGGAAGCTGCTCACCGACCGCATCGGCAGCAAGGTGCAGCTGGTCGGCGACGACCTGTTCGTGACCAACCCGAAGATCTTCAAGGAAGGCATCGCCTCGGGCACCGCCAACGCCATCCTGATCAAGGTCAACCAGATCGGCACCCTGACCGAGACCCTGGAAGCGATCGCCATGGCGGACGCGGCCAACTACGCGGCCGTGGTCTCGCACCGTTCGGGCGAAACCGAAGACACCACCATCGCCGACATCGCCGTGGCCACCACCGCCACCCAGATCAAGACCGGCTCGCTGTGCCGCAGCGACCGCGTGGCCAAGTACAACCAGCTGCTTCGCATCGAAGAAGCGCTGGGTGCGGGTGCGCGCTACGCCGGCCGTGATGCGTTCGTGTCGCTGAAGCGCTGATCCCATGCGCAACTGGCGTTGGATGTTGCTGCTGCTGGCGCTGTTGCTGGCGTGGCTGCAGTACCGTTTCTGGTTCGGCCCGGGCAATTCAGGTGAAGTGATGACCCTGGAAGCCCAGGTCGACAACCAGAAGCGCGACAACGCCGGTCTGCAACAGCGCAATGACGCGCTGGCCGCCGAGGTCAAGGACCTCAAGGAAGGCCAGGCCGCCATCGAAGAGCGGGCACGCAGCGAGCTGGGCATGATCAAGCCGGGCGAGAAGTTCTACCGCGTGGTGGAAGATGCCCCGGTTGCGCCCGCGCGCGCGCCGGTGGCCGTCGACCCTGACGCCCCGCACCAGGACGTGCCCTGATGGGTACGGTCTGGGCGGTGGTGCCCGCGGCCGGTCGCGGCACCCGCTTCGGCGGGGAAACTCCCAAGCAGTACCTGGTCGCGGGCGACCGGGTATTGCTTGCCCATACCCTGGAGGCCCTGCTGTCGCACCCGGTCGTGGCCGGGGTGATGGTGGTGGTCGCCGACGGCGACACCGACTGGCCGGGCTGGCAGTCGCTGGCCGACAAGCCGATCCTGACCTGCATCGGCGGTGCCACCCGCGCCGCATCGGTGCTGGCGGGGCTGCAGGCCTTGCCCGACAGCGTGCGGGCCGATGATTTCGTGCTGGTGCATGACGCCGCACGACCCAACCTGGCGGCCGCCGACCTCGGCCGGCTGCTGGAAGTAGGACGCAATGACCCGGTCGGGGCGATCCTGGCCGCGCCGGTGCGCGACACCCTCAAGCGTGCCGGCGATGACGGCGGCATCGATGCCACCGAGCCGCGTGCCCGCCTGTGGCGCGCGCTGACCCCGCAGCTGTTCCGCCGCCACCAGCTGGCACGGGCCCTGCAGGAAGCAGCCGACGCCGGCGTGGAGGTCACCGACGACGCCATGGCGATGGAGCGGCAGGGGCTGCGCCCGTTGCTGGTGGAAGGCAGCGAGGACAACTTCAAGGTCACCACCCCGGCCGATCTGTCCCGATTTGAATTCGAGCTGGCGCGTCGCGGGTACTGAGTCCGCGCGCGTCGCCACAACTGCAGGTTTTTGCCATGAACACCGCACCATTCCCGCCGGTCCGCATCGGACAGGGCTACGACGTCCACGCCTTTGGAGAGGGCGACCACGTGATGCTGGGCGGTATCCGCGTGCCGCACAGCTGCGGCGTGCTGGCCCACAGCGACGGCGACGTGATCCTGCATGCGCTGTGCGATGCGATGCTGGGCGCGCTGTCGCTGGGCGACATCGGCGTGCACTTCCCGCCGACCGACATGCGCTGGAAGGGAGCCGACAGCGCGCACCTGCTCGACCATTGCAACGGTCTGCTGCGCGAACGCGGCTGGCAGGTCGGCAACACCGACATCACCGTGATCTGCGAGCGGCCCAAGGTGGGCCCGCACGCGGCGGCCATGCGCGAGCGCATCGCCAGCGTGCTCGGCGTGGCGCTGGACTGCGTGAGCGTGAAGGCCACCACCTCGGAGAAGCTGGGCTTCACCGGGCGCGGTGAAGGCATTGCCGCCCAGGCCGTCGTGCTGCTGGTGGCGCTGTGATCGCGCTGCCGCTGGCGTTCGGCGCGCCGTTGCTGACCGCGAAGATCCGCACCACTCCCGACGATTTCCAGGTGGACGAGCTGCCCGCGTTCGAGCCGAGCGGGGAGGGCGAGCACCTGCTGCTCACCCTCCGCAAGCGCGGCGCCAATACCGTGCACGTGGCCAAGGTGCTTGCACGCTGGGCCGGGCTGCCGGACATGGCGGTCAGCTACGCCGGCATGAAGGATCGCCATGCGGTCACCACCCAGCGTTTCAGCGTGCACCTGCCCAAGCGGATCGCGCCGGACCCGGCGCTGCTGGCCTCCGATGAGGTCGAGGTGGTCGAATCCACGTGGCATAACCGCAAGCTGCAGCGCGGTGCGCTGGCCGGCAACCGCTTCAAGCTGGTGTTGCGTGACGTGCAGGGTGATGCGGCGGCGATTGACGAGCGGTTGTCGTTGATCGCTGCGCGCGGCCTGCCGAACTGGTTCGGCGAGCAGCGCTTCGGTCGCGACGGTGGCAACGTGCCGGCCGCGCTGGCGATGTTCGGCGGGCGCCGGATGCGCCCGGACCAGCGCTCGCTGCTGCTCTCGGCGGCGCGCTCGGCGCTGTTCAACCAGGTGCTCGCCGAGCGCGTGGCGCAGGGCAACTGGGACGCCCCGCTGGACGGCGAGGTGTGGATGCTGGACGGCAGCCGCAGCGTGTTCGGCCCCGAGCCGTTCACCGACCTGCTGGCCGACCGCCTGGCGCGGTTCGACATCCATCCCAGCGGCCCGTTGTGGGGTGAAGGCGAGCTGCGCAGCAGTGAAGCGGCTGCGGCGCTGGAACTGGCCGCAGTCAGCGACGAGCAGTCGCTGGCGCTGCGCGCAGGGCTGGAAGGGGCGCGCCTGAAGCAGGAGCGCCGTGCGCTGCGCCTGCGCCCGGCGATGCTGCAGCACCAGTGGCTGCAGCCGGACGTGCTGGAACTGAGCTTCGCGCTGCCGCCGGGCTGCTATGCCACCGCGGTGCTGCACGAGCTTGGGCAGGTGGAAGACGCCAGCCAGCCAGGCGCCTGAACAACGCGCCGGAACGGAATGCAGCCGACCAACGGTCGGCCAGACCCACACCCAGGTAGAGCCGACCGTTGGTCGGCTTGGCGCGGTGCGCGGCTTCCCGGTATCGGAACGGAATGCAGCCGACCAACGGTCCGCTCTACGCGCCTGATCCACGCGCCGGAACTAATGCAGCCGACCAACGGTCCGCCAGATCCGCGTCCGGTAGAGCCGACCGTTGGTCGGCTTCGCGCGGTGCCTGGTTCCCGGTACCGGAACGAAATGCAGCCGACCAACGGTCGGCTCTACGCGCCAGATCCACGCGCCGGAACGGAATGCAGCCGACCAACGGTCCGCCAGATCCGCGTCCGGTAGAGTCGACCGTTGGTCGGCTTCGCGCGGTGCCTGGTTCCCCGGTATCGGAATGAAATGCAGCCGACCAACGGTCGGCTCTACCGATGTGCGCTGCGTGGTGGGCGTTATCGGTTGCTCAGCAGCACCAGCACCGCGCCGGTACCGCCTTGGCCGGCCGGCGCCGAATGGAAGGCCAGCACGTCGTTGCGCTGGCGCAGCAGGCGGTCGACCAGGTTCTTCAACACCGGCGCGCCGCCGTCGGACTGCAGGCCCTTGCCGTGGATGATGCGCACGCAGCCATGCTCGTGCGCATGCGCTTCCAGCAGGAACTGGCGCAGCAGGGGTTCGGCCTGCGCCACCGTGGCGCCGTGCAGGTCCAGCTCGTCCTGCACCGAATACTGGCCACGCTTTAGCCGCTGGAACATGCGCGCCGGCAGGTTGTCGCGGCGGTAGCTGGCGGTGTCGCCGGCTTCCAGCGGGCTGCTGTCGCGCAGCAGCCGCGCGAACTCGCCGCGGGCCTCCTGGTCGTCGCGTTCGGCCATGCGCGCACGCGGCTTCGGCTTGGGCGTGGGCGGTGGCGCCGCCGCGGGCTTGCGCAGGGGTTTGACCTCGCCGATGGCCGAACGGAACAGCGCGGCGGGGTCTTCGTCTTCAGGATGTGACATGCGTACAGCGTAATGCCAGGCGAGGGCAGCTGCCTACGGTTTCCGGGGTAGGACGATCTGCCCGCTTGCGGCACAATAGCTGACGCACTTGCGCGGTCGACCCGCCCCATCTGGGGACGCGCCGGCCCCGCCAACGCTGGAAAGTGATGGAATCGAAGTCTTGAAAAATCAAGCGGTTAAATCGCAGATGCGGATCCTGGTCAGCAACGACGACGGTGTCGACGCCCCCGGTATCAAGATGCTTGCGTCGGTATTGCGTGACGCCGGTCATGAAGTGACGGTGTTCGCCCCGGACCGTGACCGCTCCGGCGCCAGCAATTCGCTCACCCTGGACCTGCCGATCCGGCTCAAGCGCATCGACCATTACACCTGTTCGGTGGCCGGCACCCCGACCGACTGCGTGCACCTGGCGCTGACCGGCGTGCTCGAATACGAGCCGGACATCGTGGTATCGGGCATCAACAACGCCGCCAACCTGGGCGATGACGTCATCTACTCCGGCACCGTGTCGGCGGCGATGGAAGGGCGGTTCCTGGGCCTGCCGGCGGTGGCCATGTCGCTGGTGACGCGCAACCACGAGCCGCGCAACTTCGAGACCGCCGCGCGCGCCGCGGTGGAGATCGTGACCCGGCTCAAGGCCGACCCGCTGCCTGCCGACACCATCCTCAACGTCAACGTGCCAGACCTGCCCTGGAGCGAGATCCGCGGCTTCGAGGTCACCCGCCTGGGCAACCGGCACCGTGCCGAAGGCTGCATCGCCCAGCGCGATCCGCGCGGCAACGAGGTGTTCTGGATCGGCCCGGCCGGGCGCGAACAGGACTCCGGCCCCGGCACCGATTTCCACGCTGTACGCAACGGTTTCATTTCGATCACCCCGATCCAGGTCGACCTCACCCGTTACCAGGCACTGGAGAAGGTGGCCAGCTGGGTAGGTGGGCTGACCGCCGCGCTGGACCAGCCCGCATGAGCCCGCGCCTGCGCCTGCAGCCCGAAGCGGTCGGCATCGGCATGACCTCCCAGCGCGTGCGCGACCGGCTGGTCGAGCGCCTGCGCGAGGCCGGCATCGCCGACGAAGACACGCTCAATGCCATCCGCGTGGTCCCCCGGCATCTGTTCATCGACGAAGCGCTGGCCTCGCGTGCCTACGAAGACACCGCGCTGCCGATCGGCCATGGCCAGACCATCTCCCAGCCGTGGGTGGTGGCCCGCATGACCGAAGCGGTGCTGAAATGCGCACCGAAGACCGTGCTGGAAGTCGGCACCGGCTCGGGTTACCAGGCTGCGGTGCTGGGCGCGGTAGGGCTGGAGGTCTACACCGTGGAGCGCATCGGCGACCTGCTGCGGCAGGCGCGCAAGCGCTTCCGGGCGCTGGGCATGAACATCCGCACCAAGCACGACGATGGCCGCGCCGGCTGGGCCGAGCACGGTCCGTTCGATGCGATCGTGGTGACCGCCGCGGCACCGGCACTGGTGGATGCGCTGGTGGAACAGCTGGCCGTGGGCGGCCGCCTGGTGGCCCCGGTGGGTGGCCCCGGTGCGCAGTCGCTGGTGCAGCTGACCCGTCGCGATGACGGCAGCATCGAACAGCAGGTACTGGCACCGGTCACGTTCGTGCCGTTGCTGTCTGGCATGCTGGATTGATTCCCAGGAGCGTTACGTCATGAAGATCTTTGGTCCGCTGTACGAGCGGGCGATGAAGTGGGCCGCGCACGAGCGCGCCCCGACCTATCTCACCGTGCTCAGCTTCATCGAGGCCATCATTTTCCCGGTGATGCCCGAGGTGATGCTGGCACCGATGTGCGTGGCCCAGCCCAAGCGCGGCTGGTGGTTTGCCACCCTGAGCCTGTCCGGCTCGATGGCCGGTGCACTGGTCGGCTACGCGTTGGGGCATTACGCCTTTGAAGTGCTCAAGCCGGTGTTCGCCGCGCTGGGCATGTTGACCAGCATTGAGAGCGGCATCGCGGTGGTGCAGGCCAAGATGGCCGAGTCGCCGTGGGCGGTGTTCACCTTCCTGGTGCTGGGTGGCTTCATGCCGATCCCGATGAAGGTCTTCACATGGGCATCGGGTATCGTCGGCGTGCCGTTGCCGCAGTACTTCCTGAGCATGTTGATCGGCCGGGGCAAGCGCGTGTTCGTGCTGGCCGCGGTGATCCGTATTGGTGGACCGCGCGCGGAAGCTGCGCTGCGGCGTTGGATTGAACCGCTGGGCTGGATCGCGACCGTGCTGGTCGTGGCGCTGGTCGCCTGGCTTGTCTGGAGGTCGAAGTTCGCATGAGTGCTGATCGGTTGAACAAGGGAATGCGCGCCACGGCGCTGCTGCTGGCGGTGGCCACGCTGGGCGCGTGCGGTACCGCGACGGTGGTGAAGCCGGCTGGCGGCCGGGGCGGCACCGTGCACACCACGCCGCAGGCGTCGGTGGCCAAGCCGGGCCAGACCGCGGTGATCCGCAAGGGCGACACCCTGTATGCGCTGGCGCGCATCCACAACATCACCCCGCGCGATTTGGCCGCCTGGAACGGGCTGTCCGAGCCGTACACCATCTACCCGGGGCAGACCCTCAAGCTGTATCCGGGTGGCGGCGCACCGGGTCGGGCGCCGACCACGGTGGTGACCGCGCCGCGTCCCGGCACGACCACGCCGGTAGCCACGCCGACGCCGTCGCCGACCACCGCCATCAAGAGCAACATCAGCTGGCGCTGGCCGGCCGATGGGGCATTGGTGGGCAGGTTCGTGGGGGCCGACGTCACCAAGCAGGGCGTGGACATCGCCGGCAGCAGCGGCCAGCCGGTCCGCGCCACGGCGCAGGGCGTGGTGGTGTATTCCGGCGCCGGCCTGGTCGGCTTCGGTGAACTGATCATCATCAAGCACAGCGACCAGTGGCTGTCGGCCTATGGCCACAACCGCAAGCGCCTGGTCAACGAGGGCCAGAGCGTGAAGGCGGGTGAGCAGATTGCCGAGATGGGCCGTACCGGCACCACCCGCGACATGCTCCACTTCGAGATCCGTTACAACGGCAAGCCGGTCGACCCGCTGCTGTACCTGCCGCCGCGGTAATCGGGGCAGCCGACCAACGGTCGGCTCTACCGGGTATTCCGTGCAGCCGACCGGCGGTCGGGTCTGCCGGGTGTTCCGTGTAGCCGACCAACGGTCGGCTCTACCGGGCATTCCGCGTAGCCGACCAACGGTCGGCTCTACCGGGTATTCCGTGCAGCCGGCCAACGGTCGGTTCTGCCGGGTATTCCGTGCAGCCGACCAACGGGTCGGCTCTACCGGGTATTCCGCGACCGGGTAGAGCGACGCCATGCGTCGCTGCGGGGTCGGAACATGCAGGCCCTTCCGCACCCGCGTACCCACCCATGGGGTGGCTCAACGTACGGGCCGGGGCCATAGGCACAAAAAAGGCCGCTCGCGGCGGCCTTTCCTGAACGAAAATCGCCGGTTTCAGCCGGTCAGGATGAACGCCGCCGCCACCTTGCGACCTTCGCCGGCCAGGATGTTGAAGGTCCGGGCCGCTGCCGGGTTGTTCATCACTTCCAGGCCGATGCCACGGGTCAGGCAGGCGGCCATCACGGCGGCCGGCGGGAACACCTGGGTTTCGCCCGTGCCCAGGACCACCAGCGCCGGATTCAGCGCCAGCACCGGCTGCAGGTGCTCGGGGGTCAGTTCGGCGATATTGACCACCGGCCACGCCTCGATCAGCGTCTCCGGGGTCAGCACGAAGCTGCTGGCCAGGGTGCGGTCATTCACCTTCGCGGTGCGGCCATCGGCGGCACGCAGGGCGTAGGCGTAATCGGGCAGTTCATGACTCAGTTGCATCGTGGGGTCCGGATCAGCCGCGCGGCAGCACGATCTGGCGCATTTCCTTGCTCGGGCGGTACAGCACGGCCACATGGCCGATGCGCTGCACCAGCGCGGCGCCAGAGGCGGTGGTCAGTTCGGCGATCATGGCGTCACGGGCATCGCGGTCTTCGGCGGCCACCTTCACCTTGATCAGTTCGTGGCGTTCCAGAACTTCCTCCAGTTCGGCCAGGAAGGCCGGCGTGACCCCCTTGCCGCCGATCTGCAGCAGGGCTTTCAGATCATGGGCATGGCCGCGGAGGAAGCGGGTCTGGGCAGAGGTCAGGGCAATAGACATTCAGGAACAAGCGGTTAACTGGGGCGATCAGGGTATCATGACCACCCGTTCCGGCCCTATTACCAATGGTATCGCGCAGCAAGAGCAGTCAACGCTGGTTGAAAGAACACTTTTCCGACCCCTTCGTGAAGAAGGCGCAGGCAGAGGGCATGCGCTCGCGCGCCGCTTACAAGCTGGAGGAGCTGCTCGCGCGTGACCGGTTGCTGAAGCCGCACATGGTGGTAGTCGACCTGGGCGCGGCCCCCGGCGGCTGGTCCCAGCAGGTGCGCCGGCAGATCGGCGACACCGGCCGGGTTCTGGCCCTGGACATCCTGGAGATGCCGCCGCTGGCCGGCGTGGAGTTCCTTCACGGAGACTTCAGGGAGCAAACCGTCCTATCGGAGTTTGAAGCGATGCTGGGGGATCAGCCGGTAGACCTTGTTCTGTCGGATATGGCCCCCAATAAAAGTGGCATGGACGCGGTCGACCAGCCGCGGATGATGCACCTGGCGGAGTTGGCGTTGGAATTTGCCGACAACCATCTCAAGCCGGGTGGTGCGTTCCTGATCAAGCTGTTCCAGGGCGTGGGCTTTGACGACTACGTGCGCGAGATGCGCCGCCGGTACGACAAGGTCGCCATCCGCAAGCCGGAAGCGTCCCGCAAGCGCTCTCCCGAGGTGTATGCCTTGGGGCAGGGCAAACGCGCGCAGATCAAGTAAGCTCAACCATACGAATCGCGTCAGGAATTAGAGGAACACCGGAGCCAATGAGGATGAACGACTTGACCAAGAACCTCCTGCTATGGGTGGTCGTCGCCGTGGTGCTGATGGTGGTCTTCCAGAGCTTCTCGCCCAAGAGCAGCGGCGCGGGAGCCCAGGGCGCGACCTATTCGCAGTTCCTGGACCAGGTGGACAGCGGCAACGTACAGAAGGTCACCTTTGCCGGTGACGTGCGCGGCGGCACCAGCCAGCTTTCCTACACCACCCGTGGCGGCCAGTCGGCCACCATCACCGCGCCCTACGATCGTGACCTGATCAACGTGCTGCGCGGCAAGAACGTGGAAATCGTCCAGGAAGAGCCGTCCAGCGGCATCTCGCTGGGCGCCATCCTGATGAACTTCCTCCCGGTGATTTTGATCATCGGCTTCTGGTTGTTCATCATGCGGCAGATGCAGGGCGGCGGTGGCGGCTCCAAGGGCGCCATGTCCTTCGGCAAGTCGCGCGCCAAGCTGCAGGGCGAGGACCAGATCAAGGTCACCTTCGCCGACGTCGCCGGCTGCGACGAAGCCAAGGAAGAAGTCGGCGAACTGGTCGACTTCCTGCGCGACCCGACCAAGTTCACCAAGCTGGGCGGCAAGATCCCGCGCGGCGTGCTGATGGTCGGTCCGCCCGGTACCGGCAAGACCCTGCTGGCCCGCGCCATCGCCGGCGAGGCCAAGGTCCCGTTCTTCTCGATCTCCGGTTCGGATTTCGTGGAAATGTTCGTCGGCGTCGGCGCCAGCCGCGTCCGCGACATGTTCGAGCAGGCCAAGAAGCAGGCGCCGTGCATCATCTTCATCGATGAAATCGACGCCGTTGGTCGCCACCGTGGTGCCGGCCTGGGCGGCGGTCATGACGAACGCGAGCAGACCCTGAACCAGCTGCTGGTCGAGATGGACGGCTTCGAGGGAGGCGAGGGCGTGATCGTCATCGCCGCCACCAACCGTCCCGACGTGCTGGATCCGGCGCTGCTGCGTCCGGGTCGCTTCGACCGCCAGGTCGTGGTGGGCCTGGCCGACGTGCGCGGCCGCGAGCAGATCCTCAAGGTGCACATGCGCAAGCTGCCGCTGGCCGACGACGTCGAGCCGATGGTGATCGCGCGCGGTACCCCCGGCTTCTCCGGTGCGGACCTGGCCAACCTGTGCAACGAGGCGGCGCTGTTCGCCGCGCGTGGTGGCGAGAAGGAAGTCCGCATGGACCACTTCGACCGTGCCCGCGACAAGATCCTGATGGGTGCCGAGCGCCGTTCAATGGCGATGAGCGAAGAAGAAAAGACGCTCACCGCCTACCACGAAGCCGGCCATGCCATCGTCGGCCGCCTGGTGCCCGAGCATGATCCGGTCTACAAGGTCACCATCATCCCGCGCGGTCGCGCGCTGGGCGTGACCATGTACCTGCCGGAAGGCGACAAGTACTCGATGAACCGCGTGGCGATCGAATCGCAGCTGTGCTCGCTGTACGGCGGTCGTGTGGCCGAAGAGCTGATCTTCGGTACCGACAAGGTCACCACCGGTGCGTCCAACGACATCGAGCGCGCCACCAAGATGGCCCGCAACATGGTCACCAAGTGGGGCCTGTCCGACGAGCTGGGTCCGATCGCCTACGGCGAGGAAGACGATGAAGTGTTCCTGGGCCGTTCGGTGACCCAGCACAAGAGCGTCTCCGACGACACCGCGCGCCGCATCGATGAAGTGGTGCGCAGCATCCTGGACAAGGCCTACGCCCGGACCACCGAGCTGCTGACCGCCAACCTCGACAAGCTGCACACCATGTCGCAGCTGCTGCTGCAGTACGAGACGATCGACGTGCCGCAGATCGATGCGGTCATGGAAGGTCGCGATCCGCCGCCGCCGATGGGCTGGGAAAAGTCCAACAAAGACGGTGGCAACGGCAGCAACAACGACAAGGGCGGCGACGCCCGTCCGGTGCCGCCGATCGCCGGTCCTGCCGAGCAGCTGTAAGCAGGCAGTGATGTGAATGACGAAGGCCGGGGCAACCCGGCCTTCGTCGTTTCCGCGCCATAATGGCGCCCTCGTTTTCGTCGTCCGTTCCGGAGCTGCCATGTCCATCCCGCCCCCGACCCCGGTGTCGCACACCGCCGAAATGGTGATCGCCACGGTGGTGGGCGTGGGCATCGGCCTGTTCCGCGACAACTTCCTGCTGGGCGCGGGCATCGGTATCGCGTTGGGCATCCTGCTGAGCATTGCCAAGACGCTGTACGTGGATCGCAAGCGCCGCCAGCAACGCTGAGCGAGGCGTCCCGGGCTGGTGGCGATGGGCCGGCGTAAACTACGCGCTGGCGTATTCCGTGGACCTGCCCATGTTCGACATTTCCCCCAGCTCGATTGCGGCGGCCGCGTGCTGCGACTGGACCGCCCGCGCGTGATGGGCATCGTCAACGTCACCCCGGATTCGTTCTCCGACGGCGGCGCCCACGACACCGTGGAGGCGGCGGTCGCGCATGGCCTGCAGTTGGTGGCCGAGGGTGCCGACCTGCTGGACATCGGGGGCGAATCCACCCGTCCCGGCAGTGCGCCGGTGCCGGTGGAAGAAGAGCTGCGCCGGGTGATCCCGGTGATCGAGCGGTTGGCAGCGGAAACCGCTGTGCCGATCAGCATCGACACCTTCAAGCCGGCGGTGATGCGTGCCGCCGTGGCCGCTGGCGCCGGCATGATCAACGACATCCATGCCTTGCGTCAGCCCGGTGCGCTGGACGCGGCCGCCGACCTCGGCGTGCCCGTGGTGCTGATGCACATGCAGGGCGAGCCGGGCAGCATGCAGGACACCCCGCACTACCACGACGTGGTGGCCGAGGTGCATCGCTTCCTGACCGAGCGCATGTTCCAGGCCGAGATGGCCGGTGTGGCCAAGAAGCACCTGGTCATCGACCTGGGCTTCGGCTTCGGCAAGACCACCGAACACAACATGACCTTGCTGGCACGCTCGGCGCGGTTCCTCGATCTCGGCGTGCCGATGCTGGCGGGCCTGTCGCGCAAGCGCAGCATCGGCGAGCTGACCGGCCGCGAGCAGCCGCGCGACCGCGTGGCCGGCTCGGTGGCCGCGCACCTGATTGCCGCCCAGCGCGGTGCGATGCTGCTGCGCGTGCACGACGTGGCTGCCACGGTCGACGCACTCAAGGTATGGGCGGCGGTGGACGCGGTGCCGATGCCGCGCGTGGACGCCGCCCCGGCGATGCCGCGCTGGCCGGACGACGCCTGATGGGCGCAGACCAGCGTCCGCTGGCGATCGCGGTGATGGGCCCGACGGCGTCGGGCAAGACCGCCACCGCGATCGCACTGGCCCAACAGCTGGGCGGCGAGATTGTCAGCGTCGATTCGGCGCTGGTCTACCGCGGCCTGGAGATCGGGTCGGCCAAGCCGGATGCGGCCGAGCGCGCGCAGGCCCCGCACCACCTGCTGGACCTGCGCGATCCATGGCAGACCTATTCAGCGGCCGAGTTCGCCGCCGATGCCGCGCGCGCCGTCGCCGACATCGTCGCCCGTGGCCGCATGCCGGTCCTGGCCGGCGGCACCGGGCTGTATTTCCGTGCGCTGCTGCAGGGGCTGTCGCCGATGCCACCGGCCGATCCCGACACCCGCGCGCGGATTGCCGAACAGGCGGCCGCCGAGGGCTGGGCGGCGCTGCACGCCGAACTGGCCGGCATCGACCCGGTGGCCGCGGCGCGCATTCACGCGACCGATCCCCAGCGCATCCAGCGTGCGCTGGAGGTGTACCGGCTGAGCGGCACCCCGATCAGCGAATGGCAGAAGCTGCCCGGCGTGGATCGCCTGCCGGTGCGTACCCTCAAACTGGTGCTGGCCCCGCGCGAGCGCAGCGTCCTGCATCAGCGCATCGAGACCCGCTTCGACGCCATGCTGGCCCACGGCTTCCTGGACGAGGTCCGCGCCCTGCGCGCCCTGCCGGAGATGACCCGGGTGGCGGCGCCGCTGGACCTGCCGGCCATCCGCGCGGTCGGTTATCGCCAGGCCTGGGAATTCCTGGACGGGCAGGGCAGTGCCAGCCAGTTCCGCGACCGGGGCATCCAGGCCACCCGCCAGCTGGCCAAGCGCCAGCTGACCTGGCTGCGCGGCGAGCTTGATGTGCGCTGGTTCGACCCCCATCTGGATAAGGCTTCCCTGGCAGACGCGGTGTCGACCTTCGTCGCACGCTGACTCCACGCCTTCTCCCCTCCGGCCCGTGTACCATCAAGGATTCCGGTGGGCGGCGGGGGGCGTGGAACTGCCGGAAGACCATAAAAACAATAATCAGGAGTTGGCAATGTCCAAGGGGCAATCGCTGCAGGACCCGTTTCTCAATGCACTTCGGCGCGAGCGCGTGCCGGTTTCGGTGTATCTGGTCAACGGCATCAAGCTGCAGGGAACGATTGAATCGTTCGATCAGTTCGTGGTGCTGCTGCGTAATACGGTGAGCCAGATGGTGTACAAGCACGCCATTTCGACCGTGGTACCGGCACGCAACGTGCGGGTCGGCCCGGGCGGCGGCTATGTGCAGTCCAATGAAGGTGGCGCCGAAGGCGTCCAAGGTGAAGACGACGTTGAGTAATACGTTCGGTATTTTCGGAGAACTGCGTGTTTGACCGTTCCAAGCGAGGCGAACACGCACTCCTGATCCAGCCGCATTCCGGCCGGCTCGAAGACGATGTGCTTGAAGAGTTCACCGATCTGGCCCGCTCGGCAGGGGCCAGCATCGCGGCGACCGTGACCGCGCGCATCGATCGGCCCAATCCGTCGATCCTGATCGGCACCGGCAAGCTGGACGAGGTGAAAGCCGTGGCCGATGCCACCGGCGCCGACCTGATCCTGGTCAACCATGCGCTGTCGCCGGGGCAGGAACGCAACCTCGAACGCTTCCTGGAACGGCGCGTGATCGACCGTTCCGGGTTGATTCTGGACATATTCGCCCAGCGTGCGCGCAGCCACGAAGGCAAGCTGCAGGTCGAGCTGGCGCAGTTGCGCCACATGTCCACCCGGCTGATCCGCGGCTGGACCCATCTGGAGCGTCAGCGCGGCGGTTCCATCGGCCTGCGCGGCCCGGGTGAAACCCAGCTGGAAACCGACCGCCGCCTGCTCCAGAAGCGGGTCGAGCAGCTGCAGAAGAAGCTGGAAAAAGTGGAAGTGCAGCGCACCCAGATGCGCCGCGCGCGCGTGCGCAGCGAGTTGCCGCGCGTGGCCCTGGTGGGCTACACCAATGCGGGCAAGTCGACGCTGTTCAATGCGCTGACCGGTGCCGAGGCATATGCCGCCGACAAGCTGTTTGCCACCCTCGACCCGACCGTGCGCCGCATCATCGTGCCCGGTGGCAGTGTCGTGCTGGCCGACACCGTCGGCTTCGTGCGCGACCTGCCGCATGAACTGGTGGCTGCGTTCCGCTCGACCCTGAGCGAAGCGCGCGAAGCGGATTTCCTGCTGCACATCGTCGATGCGGCCGATCCGCACCGCGAGGAGCGCATCGCCCAGGTCGACGAAGTACTGGCCGACGTCGGTGCAGGGGATCTGCCGCAGCTGCTGGTCTTCAACAAGATCGACCGCATCGACGGTGCCGACGTGCGTCACGACGCGCAGGACGGCATCCCCGATGAGGCGCGCCGTGAGCGGGTCTGGATTTCCGCGCGCGACGGGCTTGGCCTGCCGCTGCTGCAGTCCGTACTGGGCAAGCGGCTGGGCCTGCAGCATGTCACCGGCGAACTGCGGCTGCCGCCCAGTGCCGGCCGGCTGCGCTCGCGCCTGCACCAGCTGGAAGTGGTGCGCAGCGAACAGGCCGACGAAGACGGCTGGCTGCTGGATGTCGACCTGCCCATCGCCGAGGCCGAGAAACTGGCGGCGGGCGAGGGCGGCGAACCGATCCGCGCCCTGCTGCCGGAAAAGCTGCCGGAGTGGTAGCCCCGGCCGGCGCCCACGCCCGTAGCGCCGGGCTCTGCCCGGCTGTTCGCGATCCGTAGAGCCGGGCTCTGCCCGGCAGTTCGCGATTCGTAGCGCCGGGCTCTGCCCGGCAGTTCGCGATTCGTAGCGCCGGGCTCTGCCCGGCTTTTCGACACCTTCAAGCCGGGCAGAGCCCGGCTCTACATGCATCCGCCGTCCGTCGGCACCGGTCGCGACACTGCGCCGCACGCCCCGCACACGACACCGCCGTCGATATCGGCTAAAACGGGGGCATTCGTCCCCCGTTCCAGGATCCCCATGCACGTCCCCACCGATGCCGAACTCGGCGTCCTCGCCCGTGATGTCGGCCAGCGCCTGCAGCAGGCTGCCCTGCAACTGGTCAGCGCCGAAAGCTGCAGCGGCGGCTGGATCGCCAAGGCGATGACCGACGTGGCCGGCTCGTCGGCGTTCTTCGATTGCGGCATGGTGGTCTACAGCTACGAGGCCAAGCAGCGGCTGCTCGGCGTGCGCGCACACACCCTGGAACAGTTCGGCGCGGTCAGCCGTGAAACGGTGCTGGAAATGGTCTCCGGCGCGTTGATCAATTCCGGCGCCGGCATGGCCGTGGCCGTGACCGGCATTGCCGGCCCCGGCGGCGGCAGCCCGGACAAACCGGTGGGCAGCGTCTGGATCGGCTGGAAGCAACGCGGCGGTTACGCCCGGGCGCAGCTGTTCCAGTTCGATGGCGACCGCGATGCCATCCGCCGCCAGACCGTGCAGCAGGCACTGACGGGAATTTTCGCCCCGGTGTGACATCCTGAGCGCGTGCGTCGACAGGAGCTGTACCGATGTGGGAAACGCTGGGCACCGTGCGCGACCTGGGGCGATTGCAGGAAATCGCCTCGGTCCTGATCCGCTATGGCTTTGGCGACCTGGTGCGCCGGATCGGCTTGGCCGACGTGCTGGAACGCGCCGGGCGCCTGCTGCACTGGAACGACACGGAGATGCTGCGCATGACCGCCCCGGTGCGGGTGCGTCGCGCAATGGAGGACCTGGGCCCCACCTTCGTCAAGCTCGGGCAGGTGCTGGCCACCCGCGTGGATCTGTTCCCGCCCGACTGGATCGCCGAATTCTCCGAACTGCAGAACGCCGTGCCCGCGCTGCCCTACGCGCAGGTGCGCGAGCAGCTGGAAGCCGACCTGGGCGCGCCAGCCACCGAGGTATTCGCGTGGCTGGATGAAACCCCGATGGCGGCCGCCTCGCTGGCCCAGGCCCATCGCGCAACCCTGCACGATGGCACCGCGGTCGTGCTGAAGATCCGCCGGCCCGGCATCCGCGAAGTGATCGAGGCCGACCTGCGCCTGCTGGCCCGGCTGGCCGAGATCGTCGAAGCGCGCCTGCCGGACCTGCAGCGCTACCGCCCGGCCGAAGTGGTGCAGCAGTTCCAGGTGTCGCTGCGTCGCGAGCTGGATTTCGCTGCCGAATGCCGCAACGCCGAGCGCATCGCCCGCAACTTCCAGGGGCGCCAGGACATCCTGATACCCAACGTGCACTGGCAGTGGACCTGCGAAAGCCTGAACGTGCAGGACTTCGTGGATGGCATTCCCGGGCGCGACCTGGTCGGCGTCGACGCGGCCGGCCTGGACCGCGTGCAGCTGGCGCGTCGTGGCGCCCACATCGTGCTCAAGATGGTGCTGGAGGACGGGTGTTTCCATGCCGACCCGCACCCGGGCAACATCATTTACCTGCGCGACGGGCGGATCGGCGTGATCGATTTCGGCATGGTCGGCGCCATTTCCGAGCAGCGTCGCTTCCAGGTCGCGCAGCTGCTGCACGGGCTGGTCAGCCAGGAGCCCGAAGCGGTCTCGGACGTGCTGCTGGACTGGGCCGGTGGCGTGGATGTGGACGAATCGCGGCTGCAGCAGGACATCAGCACCTTCGTCGACCAGTACCGTGGCGTGCCGCTCAAGGACCTGCACATGGGCCTGATGCTGGGCAACATCACCACGCTGCTGCGCCAGTACTCGCTGACCCTGCCGGCCGATCTGGCGCTGATGATCAAGACCTTCCTGACCCTGGAGGGCATGGGCCGCCAGCTCGACCCGCAGTTCGACATGGCCAGTGCGGCGCGGCCCTACCTGGAACGGGTGATGTGGCAGCGCTACGCCCCCGGCGCGGTGCTCAAACGCGGCAAGCGCAGCCTGGTCGGGGTGATGGACCTGCTCGGCGACCTGCCGCGCGACGTCCGCCGCCTGCTGCAGATGGCGCGCCGCGGGCGCCTGCAGCTGAAAGTAGAAACCACCGCGCTGCAAGGCTTCGGCGACCAGGTCAACCGCGCCGCCAACCGGCTGGTGATGGGCATCGTGACCGCCGCGCTGATCATCGGCTCCTCCATCGTCATGCACAGCGTAGGCGGCGTCTCCAGCCGCTGGCTGCTGGCGCTGGGCGTGGCCGGCTTCATCGGCGCGGGTTTCTGTGGCGTGTGGATACTGTTTTCGATCTGGCGCAGCGGCAAGAACCCGTAGGGTTCTTGCCGCTGGGATCCGAAGGATCCCGCAATCTGCCGCCAACGCGGCAGATTGCACGTAGAGCCGACCGTTGGTCGGCTGCTCTACCTGGCCGCCCTCATGACCCTCCAGCTACGTCGCCGCCCTTCCTTCGCCGACCATGAACGCCTGATCGCGGCCACCGACCAACGGTCGGCGGCTACCGGCCCAGCCAACACAGATCTGGTTCGCCCACACGCGCTTGCCGAAGGATCAGACACCGCCCGGTAGAGCCACCCCATGGGTGGCTGCTCTCCGTTTCGGCGTCATGAATCCCTGACCCATGGGATTGCACACGCCAAACCCCGGAAACACAGTCGAAGCCGACAAAGATCCGCGCCGCCATGCATGGCCGCGCGTTCGCGCGGTCACCGACCAACGGTCGGTGGCTACCGGTCCAGCCAACACAGATCAGGTTCGTCCACACGCGCTTGCCGCACATCAGACCCCGCCCGGTAGAGCCACCCCATGGGTGGCTGCTCTCCGTTTCGGGCGTCATGAACCTCTGATCCTTGGGATTGCACACCCTAAACCCCGGAAACCGAGCCGAAGCCGACAAGAAACCTCGCCGCCATGCATGGCCGCGCGTTCGCGCGGTCACCGACCAACGGTCGGTGGCTACGAACTGCTGAGGGCTTCGGTGAGGGTGGGATGGTCCTGCCTCTGCTTGCTCTTCTTCTGTGGGCACTTGCGTGCCCACATCGTTAGTAGTAATACTACTAACCATGGACCTGACCGATACCCAGCAGGCGATCCTGCAGTTGATCGCCGAGCGTATAGAGACCGATGGCGCACCGCCGTCGCAGACGGAAATCGCCCGCGCGTTCGGCTTCAAGGGCGTGCGCGCGGCCCAGTACCACCTGGAAGCGCTGGAGCAGGCCGGGGCGATCCGTCGCATTCCCGGGCAGGCCCGCGGCATCCGGCTGGTGCAGGCGCCGCCGCTGCAGGACGGCCTGCCGGCCTCGCTGTCGGTGCCCGCATTGCCCGACCACGTGCTGCGCCTGCCGGTGCTGGGCCGGGTCGCTGCCGGTCTGCCGATCGGCGCGGACATCGGGTCCGACGATTTCGTGGTGCTCGACCGGGTGTTCTTCTCGCCTGCGCCGGATTACCTGCTCAAGGTGCAGGGCGATTCGATGATCGACGAAGGCATCTTCGACGGCGACCTGATCGGCGTGCACCGCACCCGCGACGCCCGCTCGGGCCAGATCGTGGTGGCGCGCATCGATGACGAGATCACCGTCAAGCTGCTCAAGATGGGCAAGGACCGCATCCGGCTGCTGCCCCGCAACCCCGATTACAAGCCGATCGAAGTGCTGCCCGACCAGGACTTCGCGATCGAAGGCCTCTATTGCGGCCTGCTGCGGCCGAACCGCTGACCCCTCTACTACGTAAAACCTGCACGGTCTTTTGTGGCGATTCTCTGGTTCCGCTGAGGTTGGTACGGATGTCCGATAATTTTTTTCCGAACGCCGGGCAGAATCTCAGCCTGTGCGATACGCCAGCCTTAAAGTGAACCCATGGCCAAGAAGACTTCCAAAGACAGCACCTCCACCGACACGACCTCTGCAAGGACCACTCCGATGGACGAAAACAAAAAGCGCGCCCTCACCGCCGCGCTGAGCCAGATCGAAAAGCAGTTCGGCAAGGGCGCCGTGATGCGCATGGGCGACCGCGTCGTCGAAGCGGTCGAGGTCATCCCCACCGGTTCGCTGATGCTGGATATCGCACTCGGCATTGGTGGCCTGCCCAAGGGGCGTGTCGTTGAAATCTACGGTCCGGAATCCTCGGGCAAGACCACCCTGACCCTGCAGGCCATTGCCGAATGCCAGAAGAAGGGCGGCACCGCTGCCTTCATCGACGCCGAGCATGCACTGGACCCGATCTACGCCGCCAAGCTGGGCGTGAACGTGGACGACCTGCTGCTGTCGCAGCCCGATACCGGTGAGCAGGCGCTGGAAATCGCCGACATGCTGGTGCGGTCCAGCTCGGTGGACATCGTGGTGGTCGACTCGGTCGCCGCGCTGACCCCCAAGGCCGAAATCGAAGGCGAAATGGGCGACCAGCTGCCGGGCCTGCAGGCCCGTCTGATGAGCCAGGCGCTGCGCAAGCTCACCGGCAACATCAAGCGCTCCAATACCCTGGTGGTGTTCATCAACCAGCTGCGCCACAAGATCGGCGTGATGATGCCGGGCCAGAGCCCGGAAGTGACCACCGGCGGCAACGCCTTGAAGTTCTACGCCTCGGTCCGCCTGGACATCCGCCGCATCGGCGCGATCAAGAAGGGTGACGAGATCATCGGCAACCAGACCAAGATCAAGGTCGTCAAGAACAAGCTGGCACCTCCCTTCAAGCAGGTCATCACCGAGATCCTGTACGGCGAAGGCATCAGCCGCGAAGGCGAGCTGATCGACATGGGTGTGGAAGCCAAGCTGGTCGAGAAGGCCGGCGCCTGGTACAGCTACGGCGATGAGCGCATCGGCCAGGGCAAGGACAATGCCCGCGGTTACCTGCGCGACAACCCGCAGATCGCCCAGCGCCTGGAAGCCGAGCTGCGCGAGAAGTTCCAGCCGGAAGAGGCCGCCCGTGAAGGCGGGGACGACGTGGAAGACGACGTCGAGTGAGTTTCCTGCGGGGCAGGGCAGCGCCGTCAGTGACGCTCGCCCTGCACCGCGGTTTCCGTATTCCCCCGACGGGGGGAGCGCCAAGGACGGCGCATTTGATTGAGTAAAGGTGGCCATGCAGGATTCCGACAGCCCGGCACCCCGCCGTAAACGCCGTGTCAGTGAACAGACCCCGGTCCAACGGGCGCTGGGGCTGCTGGTGCGTCGGGAGCACTCGCGCAAGGAACTGACCCGCAAGCTGCAGGCCCGGGGCATCGAGACCGAGGCCGCCGTGGCGGCGGTCGACAAGCTGAGCGAGGCGGGCTGGCAGGACGACACCCGGTTCGCCGAGAACCTGGTCCGGATCCGGGCCAACACCGGCTACGGTCCGATCCATATCCGTGCCGAACTGGGCACGCATGGGCTGGACAGCGAACAGATCGCGCTGGCCATGGACACCTTCGAGGGCGATTGGGCCGAAAATGCCCGGGATCTGGTCTGCCGTCGTTTCGGCGAGGCCGGCCCCCAGGAGCTGCCGCAACGCCGTAAAGCGGCCGATCTGCTGGCCCGGCGCGGGTTCGACGGCGACACCATTCGGCGTGCCACCCGCTACGACCCTGACGACTGAGCGGCCCGGGCCTGATACCCTTTGTGGTTTCGGCGGTCCAGCAGCGACACCCGGCCATTGGGGCTGAGTGCCATGGACCGGCCGGCCCGCATAAAGCCAGCCCCCATGAACGCATCCGTCACATTCACTACCTCCCAGATCCGCAGCGATTTCCTTGAGTTCTTCAAGGGAAAGGGCCACACCATCGTGCCGTCGGCGCCTCTGGTGCCGGGCAATGATCCGACCCTGCTGTTCACCAACTCCGGCATGGTGCAGTTCAAGGACGTGTTCCTTGGCGCGGAAAAGCGCAGCTACGTGCGCGCCGCGGACGTCCAGCGCTGCCTGCGCGCCGGCGGCAAGCACAACGACCTGGACCAGGTCGGCTACACCGCGCGTCACCACACCTTCTTCGAAATGCTGGGCAACTGGTCCTTCGGCGACTACTTCAAGAAGGACGCCATCGCCTGGGCATGGGAGCTGCTGACCCAGGTCTGGAAGCTGCCGGCCGAGCGCCTGCTGGTCACGGTCTACCAGACCGATGACGAGGCCTATGCGCTGTGGCGCGACATGATCGGCATCCCGGAAGCGCGCATCGTGCGCATCGGCGACAACAAGGGTGCGCCGTTCGCGTCGGACAACTTCTGGCAGATGGCCGAAACCGGCCCGTGCGGCCCGTGCACCGAGATCTTCTATGACCACGGCGACCACATCGCCGGCGGCCCCCCGGGCTCGCCGGACGAAGACGGCGACCGCTTCATCGAAATCTGGAACCTGGTGTTCATGCAGTTCGATCGCCAGCCCGACGGCACCCTGGTGCCGCTGCCGGCGCCCTGCGTGGACACCGGCATGGGTCTGGAGCGCCTGGCCGCGATCCTGCAGCACGTGCACACCAACTATGAAATCGACCTGTTCCAGGCGCTGATCCGCAAGGCCAGCGAACTGACCGGCATGGCCGACCTGGAGAACAAGTCGCTGCGTGTCATCGCCGACCATATCCGGGCCTGTTCGTTCCTGATCGTCGATGGCGTGCTGCCGTCCAACGAAGGCCGCGGCTACGTGCTGCGCCGGATCATTCGTCGCGCGCTGCGCCACGGCTGGATGCTGGGCGTGCGCCAGCCGTTCTTCAGCAAGCTGGTGCCGACCCTGGTCGAGCAGATGGGCGTGGCCTATCCGGAACTGCCGGCCCAGGCCGACACCGTGGTGCGCGCGCTGCAGGCCGAGGAAGAGCGTTTCGCTGAAACTCTCGACGCGGGCATGAAGATCTTCGACGACGTGGCGGCCAAGGTCAGTGACGGCGTGATCCCGGGCGTGGATGCCTTCCGCCTGTACGACACCTACGGCTTCCCGGTCGACCTGACCGCCGACATCGCCCGCGAGCGCGACATGACGGTGGACATGGACGGCTTCAACGCCGCGATGGACAACCAGCGCGAAACCGCGCGCGCCGCCGGCAAGTTCGGCGGCGGCGTGACCCTGTCCGCCGACCTGGTGGCCACGCTCACGCCAACCGTGTTCCTGGGCTACGACCGCCTGCAGGCCGACGGCTTGACCGTGCTCGCCATGCTCAAGGACGGTCGCCCGGTGGACGCGGCGCAGGCCGGTGACGAGGTGATCGTGATCACCGACCAGACCCCGTTCTACGCCGAATCCGGCGGCCAGGTCGGCGACACCGGTGAACTCGCCGGTGCAGGCGGCCAGGTACAGGTCAGCGACACCCAGAAGTTCGCCGGCCAGTTCCATGGCCACGTCGGCACGATCACCCAGGGCAGCCTGAAGGTCGGCGATGTGCTGCGTGGCCAGGTCGATGGCGAGCGCCGTGGCGCCACCATCCTCAACCACTCCGCCACCCACCTGCTGCACGCCGCCCTGCGCGAAGTGCTGGGCACCCATGTGCAGCAGAAGGGCTCGCTGGTGGCGCCGGACCGCCTGCGCTTCGACTTCGCGCACTTCGCCCCGATCAGCGCCGAGGACCTGGCGGTCGTCGAGCGCAAGGTCAACGCGCAGGTGCGCGCCAACAACGCCGTCGAAGTGCACAACATGGCCATGCAGGAAGCGCTGGACTTCGGCGCGATGGCGCTGTTCGGCGAGAAGTATGGCGAGAACGTGCGCGTGCTGAAGATGGGCGATTACTCCACCGAACTGTGCGGCGGCACCCACGTGGGCCGCACCGGTGACATCGGCCTGTTCAAGATCACCTCCGAAGGCGGTGTGTCCTCGGGTGTGCGCCGCATTGAAGCGGTGACCGGGCAGGGCGCGCTGGATTACGTGGCCCACGAAGAGGCCGTGCTCGGCGAAGCGGCGTCGCTGCTCGGCGGCAACGCCGGCGACGTGGTCGACAAGATCCGCCAGCTCGGTGAGCGCCAGAAGAAGCTGGAACGCGAACTGGACGCATTGAAGGCCAAGCAGGCTGCGGGCGCCACCGCCGATCTCGGCGCGTTGGCGGTCGAGGTCAACGGCATCAAGATCCTGGCCGCGCGCCTGGAAGGCTTCGATGCCAAGGCGCTTCGTGACGCAATCGACCGCCTCAAGCAGCAGCTGGGCGACTCGGTGATCGTGCTGGCCGGCACCCAGGACGGCAAGGCAGCCCTGGTCGCCGGCGTGAACGGCAGTGCAATGGGCAAGGTCAAGGCCGGGGAACTGTTGTCCCATATCGCCAGTCAGACCGGGGGCAAGGGCGGCGGCCGCCCGGATCTCGCCCAGGGTGGTGGCGAGGACGGGCCCGCCCTTGCTTCTGCCCTTGCGGCCGTTGTCGACTGGGTCACCCCACGTATCTGAACACCTGAAGCTTCCTGCTCCTTGAAGGGGCGGGAGGCCTGACGGTACTATGGCTAATCCTTTCCCTTTGTCGTGTGGCGTTCCTTGGCTGGGCGCCGAGCCGGTGGGGAAGATCCACCGGTTCCCTGGAGACTTGCAAAAATGTTGATCCTGACTCGCCGCGTAGGCGAAACCCTGATGATCGGTGACTCGGTCAGCGTGACCGTGCTCGGCGTCAAGGGCAACCAGGTGCGTATCGGTATCACTGCTCCGAAGGACGTGGCCGTGCACCGCGAAGAGATTTACCAGCGTATCCAGCGCGGCGATGAGCCGAATGCATCCGGAAGTGAAAATTCTTCGGATTAAGGCTTTACCTTCGGGCGCGGAAAACGTTATTATTCGCGCCCCCGCTGAGATGATTCAACGCAGCGGCGGAACCAGAACACTGGAGCGGTGCCCGAGTGGCTGAAGGGGCTCCCCTGCTAAGGGAGTATAGGGCTTAAAACTCTATCGAGGGTTCGAATCCCTCCCGCTCCGCCAGATGTGAGAAAAGCCCTTGAGCGCAAGCTCAGGGGCTTTTTTTTGCTTCTTTTTTACCCGTCTGCAGGGAAGGGCTGCTTCAAGGAAAAGCGCCTTCCTTTGGTGGCTGATGCAGCCATGAACGCCCGCCTGCTGCGCTGACCCGTCTTTCACAGGCGTACACCTATGGTTCTCATCCAACTGTGGATGGCCCCTCTGTGCTGCACGAACACGAACACGACACCGCGAAGTGGCGCATCTACGAGGCCCTCCTGCAGGCCACGCCGGATCTGTCGTATGTCTTCGATCTGCAGCACCGCTTCATCTATGCCAACAAGGCGTTGCTGGACATGTGGGGCATGCGCTGGGAGGAGGCGGCGGGCAAGACCTGCCTGGAACTGGGCTACGCGCCCTGGCATGCCGCCATGCATGACGACGAGATCGAGCAGGTGATCGCCACGAGGCGACCCGTACGTGGCGAGGTGCCGTTCCCGCATACCACCGAAGGCACCCGCGTGTACGACTACATCTTTACGCCAGTGTTCGGGCCGGACGGGCAGGTGGAAGCCATTGCCGGCAGTACCCGCGACATCACCGAACGTACCCGCCACGCCGAGCACCTGCAGTTGCTGGTCAACGAATTGAATCACCGGGTCAAGAACACGCTGGCCACGGTGCAGTCGATCGCGCGGCAGACCTTCGCCAATGCCGACGGCATCGACGACGCCTGCGGCAAGATCGAAGAGCGCCTGCTCGCCCTGGCCAGCGCGCACGATGTGCTGACCCGCGAGAACTGGCACAGCGCAGACGTGGCCGAGCTGGCCCGTGGGCTGGCCGCACAGGGCCGGTTTGATGCACGGCAGTTCGACGTGCAGGGCGAATCGTGCCGGCTCGATCCGCGCCGTGCGATGGCACTGGCCATGGCACTGCATGAGCTGTGTGCCAACGCGGCCCGGCACGGTGCGTTGTCCACGCCGGACGGGTCGGTGCAGATTGCCTGGCAGCGCAACCGCCGTGGCGATGGCGAGGAGCTGGAGCTGGTGTGGCGCGAGCGCGGTGGCCCGCAGGTACAGCCGCCGGCGCAGCGCGGCTTTGGATCGCGGCTACTTGAACGCGGGCTCAAACATGACATGGGGGGGAACGTGGACCTGGCCTTTGACCCGGAGGGCGTCACCTTCCGCGTATCGATCCCCCTGCCTGACGATGCACACGAGGTTGAACGATGAAGGCGCGCGTACTGGTGGTCGAAGACGAATCGCTGGTGGCGATGATGGTCGAAGACTGTCTGATTGAACTTGGTTATGAAGTGGCGGCGGTGGCCCCCAATGTCGATGCGGCACTGGCGGCGCTGCAGGGGGGCGGCATCGACTGCGCCATGCTTGACGTGAACCTCGGCGGCACGCCGTCGTTCCCGATTGCCGAAGCGCTGGAAGCGCGCGGCATCCCGTACATGTTCGTCACCGGCTACGACGGCACCGCCATCCCGCCGAACTTCCGGGCGCGACATGGCCTGCAGAAGCCGTTCCGGATGCGCGAACTGCAACAGGCCATGGCCGGGCTGCAGGATGCCCCGGCGGTGCCGGGCGACCTGATCGCCTAGCGCGGGCGTCGCCCAGCGGCCGGATCGGTCCGGCCCGCCGTGGCAGGGCAGGGCGGCAGCGCCGCCCGGTGATCAGGCCGCGCGTGCCTGTGCCAGCGCCAACCGCACCACGCCTTCAAAACGTTCCAGTTCGCCGCTGTCGGTGCCGGCGCGCTGGTACTGCGTCGGGTCGTCGAGCACATCCAGGACCACGGCGGTACCGCTGCCATCGTCGGCCATGACAATCACACTTTCGTAGATGCAGCCGCTGGTCAGCGCGCGCCAGCACCGCAGGGTGGTGCCGTCCAGCCACACCGCCCAGCGATCGTCGCTGGCGCGGGGCCACAGGCCGTCGCGCAGCTGCGCCAGTTCCTCGGCGGAAAAGCCGTGGCCGCAACGGATCGGCCAGCGGGTGCCGGTCAAGGGCGGAAGGCCGCCGCGCTGGGCGGGGGAGAAATCGATCATGTGCGTGCCTCGTGGGCCGTTGTGAGTGCATGCGCTGCGGTGACGCATGCCGGCACACAGTCTACCGGTGAGTTAGTAGTTTTGCTAATTTCGCGCCCGCCTACGGGCCCGGCGCCTGCGGTTGCCAAGGCAGGCTGCGTCATCGCGGACCGCGACAGCCCGCGGCTGCGGGAGTAGAATCGCGCCGCACTGAAGGCGTTGCAGCCTTCAAACCCCCTTTCCCTCCAGCCGCCGCCAGAGGACTTCCTTCCTTGCTGGAGGCGTTGCCGTGTCCGTTGCTTCGTTCCGTGTTGTCCCCACCCGCGTCGGTCGCGCTGCGTCGTCGCCGTCGTTGTCCCCGTTGAGCCTGGCACTGGCCAGCGCCCTTGGCCTTGCCGTGTTTGCCACGGCCGCACAGGCCGACGACGCGCCGGCACCGCCCAAGGACGACGCGGCGCAGACCCTGCAGACCGTGCAGGTCACCGCCAACCAGCTGGGTACCGTCACCGAGGGCAGCGATTCGTACACGCCCGGCACCATCGCCACCGCCACCCGGCTGGTACTGAGCCCGCGGCAGACGCCGCAGTCGATCAGCGTGATCACCCGGCAGGAGATGAATGATTTCGCGCTCAATGGCATCGACGATGTCATGAAGGTCACCCCGGGCATCAGCATCGTCACCTACGACAGCGAGCGCACCGAGTACTACGCGCGCGGCTTTGCGGTGCAGAACTTCCAGTACGACGGCATTCCGATGGCGCGCGATTCGGCGTACTCGGCCGGCAACACGCTCAGCGACATGGCCATCTACGACCGCGTGGAAGTGCTCAAGGGCGCCACCGGCTTGCTCACCGGCATGGGCGACCCGGGCGCGACCATCAACCTGGTGCGCAAGAAGCCGACCCGCGAACTGGCCGGCAGCGCCACGCTGGGCGTGGGCTCGTGGGACAGCTACCGCGCCGAGGTGGACGTGGGCGGGCCGCTGACCGAAAGCGGGCGCGTGCGGGGCCGCGTGGTCGGGGCCTACCAGGACAAGCACTCCAACGTGGACCACTACCAGCGCAGCAACCAGGTGTTCTACGGCATCCTGGAAGCCGATCTCGACGACAGCACGCTGCTCACCGTCGGCGCCGACTATCAGGACAGCGATCCGCGCGGTTCCAGCTGGGGCGGCATTCCGCTGCTGGACAGCACCGGCAGCTTCAACGACATGCCGCGGTCGTTCAACAACGGGGCGCGTTGGAGCCGCTGGGGCCAGTACAGCCGCACCGCCTTCGCCACGCTCGAGCACACCTTCGGCAATGACTGGGTGGCCAAGCTGCAGCTCAACCACCAGGTCAACGGTTACGACGCCTCGCTCGGCGCGGCCGCCGGTGGCAACCCGGACCCGGTGACGGGGGCGGGCGTGAGCATGTGGCTGGGCCAGTACATCGGCAAGACCACCAGCAACGCCGCCGACCTGTATGTCAGCGGCAAGTTCGACTGGTTCGGTCGCCAGCACGAACTGGTGGTGGGCGGCAGTGTGTCGCGCAAGCGCTGGGTCAACAACGGTTACTCGCCGCAGCCTGGTTACATCAGCAGCGTGGCCGACTATTACAGCTGGACCGGTGACGTGCCCGAGCCGGACTGGCAGTGGGGCTACGGCGACAACCAGGTGACCCGCGAGAGCGGTGCGTACGTGGTGGCCCGCTTCGACCTGGCCGATCCGCTCAAGCTGATCGTCGGCAGCCGCATCGCCAACTACACATCGCCGGACACCGACGAAAGCGGCGTGATCGTGCCGTACGCCGGCGTGGTCTACGACCTCAACCGCAACTTCTCGGTCTTCGCCAGCTATAGCACCATCTTCAAGCCGCAGGGCAACCAGGACGAGCAGGGCAAGACGCTCGACCCGATGGAAGGGCGCAGCTACGAGGCGGGCCTGAAGGCGGAGTTCCTGGAGGGCCGCTTCAACGCCAGTGCGGCGGTGTTCCAGCTCGACCAGGACAACTACGCCGAACCCACCGGGGGCCGCACCCCCAGTGGTGGCATCGCCTATCGCGGGCTGATGGGCGTGCGCACCAAGGGCTACGAGCTGGAGATGTCCGGCCAGGTGGCGCCGGGCTGGCAGGTCCAGGGCGGCTACGCGCACAAGATCGCGCGGCAGCAGTCGACCAAGGTCTCCACGCTGGAACCGGAAGACCAGTTCAGCCTGCACACCAGCTACCGCCTGCAGGGCGGCGCGCTGCAGGGCTGGAGCGTGGGCGGCGGTGCGCGCTGGCAGGGCAGCACCTTCGGCACCATCACCAACCCGGCCAACGGTGCCAGCCTGGTCCACCGCACCGAGCCGTACTGGCTGCTGGACGCGATGGCGCGGTATGAGTTCAACGAGCAGCTGTCGGCGACGCTCAACGTCAACAACCTGCTGGACAAGCACTACTACACGATCTTCAGCTGGTACAGCACCTACACCTGGGGCGAACCGCGCAATGTGCGGCTGACGCTGAACTACAAGTTCTGATGCTGCGCGGCACCCCGGCCAGTGCGCCGGGGTGCTGCAGGCGGTCCAGGCCGCCGTTGCCGTTACGTTGACGCCGTCCACGCATGGCGTGCACCGCGCGAATGCGAGGGTGGACATTGATCCGCCCTGCAGGAGCCGCCGTGAACGCACGTCGCCAGTTTCTTTCCGCTGCCGCTGTCGGCACTGCCGCTGTCGGCACTGCCGCATTGGCGGCGTCCCCGTTGCTTGCCCAGGCCGCCGGCCCGGGCAGCGTGCTGCCCACGCGCGGGCAGGTCAGTGCGCGCACGCTGGCCACCAACGCGGCGGGGCAGGCGGGGCGCTACCGGCCGCACACCCGGCTGGGGCTGGGCGGAGTGGCGATCGGCAATGGCTTTGCGGCCACCACCGATGCCATCAGTGAGGCGACGCTGGCAGCCGCCTATGCGGCCGGCGTGCGCTGTTTCGATACCTCGCCCTGGTATGGGCTGGGCCTCAGCGAGCGCCGCTACGGCCATCACCTGCACAACCACCCGGCACGCGAGTACACGCTGTCGACCAAGGTCGGCCGCCTGCTGACGGCCACGACGGGCGCACTGCAGAAAACGATGTGGCAGGAACCGTCACCGTTCCACTACCGGTACGACTATTCGGCCGATGGCACCCGGCGCTCGGTGGAGGACAGCCTCAACCGGCTTGGCGTGTCGCAGCTGGACATGGTGTTCATCCACGACCTGTCCCCGGACAACGAGAAGGACCTGGGCATGCCGTGGGAGCAGCGCTTCGCCGAGGCGGCCAAGGGCGCGATGCCGGCGTTGACCCGCATGCGCGAAGAAGGGCTGATCAAGGCGTGGGGATTCGGCGTGAACCGCCCCGAGCCTGCGCTGCGCGCGATCGACGAGGCCGACCCGGACATCTTCCTGCTGGCCTGCCAGTACTCGCTGCTGGACCACGCCCAGGCCCTGCACGACACCTTCCCGAAGATCGCCGCGCACGGCGCGTCGGTGGTGGTGGGGTCGCCGCTGCTGGCCGGCTACCTGGCCGGGCGCGAGCGGTATCTGTACGACGGCACGGTGCCGGCCTGGGCGCCGGACAAGCGCGCCAAGGTGCAGGCCATTTGCGACCGCCACGGCGTCGACCTGCGTACCGCGGCGCTGCAGTTTGCCGATGCGCCGGCGGTGGTGTCGGCGGTCATTCCTGGCGCGCGCACGCCCGAACAGGTGCTCGCCAACGTGGCGTCGATGTCGGTCGCCATCCCGGCCGCGTTCTGGGCCGAACTGAAACAGCAGCAGCTGATCGCCGCGGATGCGCCGGTACCCACGGCCTGACGCGCAGCAGGCGACCCCGATCGGGTCGGGGCCGCCTGCGTGCATCGCACCGGCTTACAGGGGCAGGTCGAACACCAGCACTTCGGCATCGGTGGCGTTTTCCAGCGTCACCTGTGCCTCGTCACTGATCTGCAGCGCGTCGCCGGTGTCCAGGGGGATGCCGTTGACCTGCACCTGGCCCCGGGCCACCTGTACATAGACGCCGCGACGCGGGGCCAGTGGCAGCTGCACGCGATCGTTGCCGTCCAGGATCGTGGCGTAGATGTTGGCGTCCTGGTGGATCAGCAAGGCGCCGTCACGCCCATCCTTGGCGGCGATCAGGCGCAGCTGGCCGCGCTTGGCCTCGGGGGCGAAATGGGTCTCCTGGTAGCTCGGGGCGATGTTCTCCTGGTCGGGGAACAGCCAGATCTGCAGGAAGTGCACCGTCTCGTCGGCCGAATGGTTGAACTCGCTGTGGCTGACCCCGCTGCCGGCGCTCATGCGCTGCACGTCGCCGTAGCGCAGCACCGAGCCGGTGCCCATCGAGTCCTTGTGCTCCAGTGCGCCGCCGAGGACGTAGGAGATGATCTCCATGTTGGCGTGGCTGTGGGTGCCGAAGCCCTGGCCACCCTGCACGCGGTCCTCGTTGATCACCCGCAGCGGGCCGAAGCTGGTGTAGCGCGGGTCGTAGTAGTTGGCGAAGGAGAAGGTGTGCATGGAGTTCAGCCAGCCATGGTCGGCCTTGCCACGGGTGGTGCTCTTGCGGATCTGCAGCATGGTGGATCTCCTCGGGTATTCGATGGTTTCGATGGTGGACCGGGAGGCGTTTGCCGCGTCCCTTTCCTGTTGGCGCCAGTATCCGCTTGCGCCTGGGGTTTGAAAAACGGATAGTTTCGCAAGCCATCATCGAAAAATTCGAATGCTCAAGCTCAGCCTGGATGCCCTGCAGATCCTGGACGCCATCGACCGCCGCGGCTCGTTCGCCGCGGCCGGCAAGGCGCTGCACAAGGTGCCGTCGACCATTTCCTACACGGTGTCCAAGCTGGAACAGGACCTGGGTGTGCAGCTGTTCGACCGGGTGGGCCCGCGCGCGCAGCTGACCCAGGCCGGACAGGCGCTGCTGGAAGAGGGGCGGCACCTGCTGCGTGCCGCGCGCGAGCTGGAGATGCGGGTGCGCCGGGTGGCCTCGGGCTGGGAAGCGGAGCTGACCGTCGCGGTGGACTCGATGTTCCAGCCGGCGCTGTTGGCCGAGGACGTGCGCGCCTTCAATGCAGTGGCCGAACAGACCCGCGTGCGGCTGATCAGCGAGTCGCTGTCGGGCACCTGGGAGGCCCTGCTGGACCGGCGCGCGGATCTGCTGGTGGGCGCGGCCGGCGAAGGGCCGAGTGGTGGCGGCTACGTGGTGGAGCCGATGGGCGTGGTGGAATTCGTGTTCGCGGTGTCGCCCTCGCATCCGCTGGCGGCCGCCCCCGGGCCGTTGGCGCGCGAGCAGCTGGCGGCCCACTGTGCGATCGCGGTGGCCGATTCGGCGCGGCGGTTGCTGCCCCGCACGGTGGGCCTGCTGATGGGGCAGGAGACGGTGACGGTGCCCGATACGGTCAGCAAGTTCCGCCTGCAATGCGCCGGGCTGGGGTTCGGTTTCCTGCCGGCGCCGTACGTGCAGCAGGCGGTGCAGCAGGGCCGGCTGGTGATCAAGCAGGTGGAAGAGCCCAAGCCCGACGAGACCTTCTGGCTGGCCTGGCGGCCGGGCGAGGAGGGGGCCGCGCTGCGCTGGTGGCGGGCGCGCATGCAGGGTCCGGCGGTGATGGCCGGCTGGTGGCCGACGATGCAGAGCTGGTTGGGATAGGACGCCTGGCCCGGTGCGGTCAAGCTGAATCGCCGCTGCGCTGTCATCGCACGGTCATGTGGATGCGATAGAGCGCCTCGGCATCGGTCGGTACCCTGCCGGGCTCAATCTGGTTTCCCGTGTGTCCCTCATGAAGCGCCTGCTGCTGTTGTTGCTGGCCGGGGCCGGCCTGTGGCTGGCTGCCTGCTCCTCGCTCACCTCCACCGCTGCCTCGACCTCGCTCAGCGACCGGCTGGTCGCGCCCGGTGGCGTGTCCACGTTGCTGGACACCGCGCGCATTGCCGCAGCGGTGGACAGCGTGCCCAACCGGCATGGCCGGGTCACCAGCCGGGCCGGCGTGCCGATCTTCTGGCGGGCGTTCGACCCGGGCCAGTACGGGCTGCGTTACGAATATCTGGCCCAGCAGCACGAGAACGGCGAGCCGCTGCAGACCGGGCTTGCGTTGGCGCTGCCTACGCCGTTCCGCGCGCAGCCGCCGCGCGGCACCGTGGTGCTGCTGCACGGCTGGATGATGAACGGCGATGCGATGCTGCCGTGGTCGTTGCAGCTGGCCCAGGCCGGCTACCGCGTGGTCACCATCGACCTGCGCAACCATGGCCATTCCGGTGCGGGTCCGTCGGGCTATGGCACGTTCGAGTCGGACGATGTGATCGACGTGATCGATGCGCTGCAGGCGCGTGGCGAAGTGGTGGGGCCGCTGTACCTGTTCGGTGTGTCCTACGGCGCGGCCACGGCGGTGTTTGCCGCCGACAAGCTGGGCGACCGGGTCAGCGGTGTGGTGGCGATGGAGTCCTTTGCCAATGCCGGCGATGCCATCCGCAGCATGATCCCGCACCTGATGGCATTGCAGCCCAGCGCGTGGAAGGCCCAGGCGATGGCGGCCTATGGGCGCTGGCGCTACGGCGGGCAGGACATCGACGCGGTGATTGCCGCGGCCAGCCAGCGCCTGGACCTGGACCTGGATCGCGTCGACGTGGCCGGCGCGCTGGCCGACACGCGTGCCTGCGTATTGCTGGTGCACGGGCAGGATGATCAGCACGTGCGGGTGGACCAGGGGCGGCGACTGGCCTTGGCCAGCCCGCGTGTGCATTACATCGAAATGCGCGGCGAAGACCACATTACGTTGCCGTTGCGGCTGGATCTGCTGGGTGGGGTGGTGGATGACTGGCTTGCGCAGGAGGGTCCTGCCGACGCGCGCTGCGCCGCGCCGCAGATGCCGCATGAGGCCGACCGGCTGGTGATGGCGCAACTGCAGGCGCAAGCGCCGCGCGGATGATCGCGCGATAGGTGTCGCAGGCCAATGCGGTAGTGCCGGCCGCTGGCCGGCTCCAGGCGATCCCAGCATTCGGTAGTGCCGGCCGCTGGCCGGCTCCAGGCGATCCCAGCATTCCGTAGTGCCGGCCGCTGGCCGGCTCCACGCAAATCTCCCAGCGTTCATGACGAGCCGGCCAGCGGCCGGCACTACGCGTGTTTGTTCGAGGGGCAGGGGGAGCCGGCCAGCGGCCGGCACTGCGCGTGGTTGTTCGAGGGTCATGACGAGCCGGCCAGCGGCCGGCACTACGTGTGGTTGTTCGAGGGTCATGACGAGCCGGCCAGCGGCCGGCACTACGCATGGTTGTTCGAGGATCATGACGAGCCGGCCAGCGGCCGGCACTACGCGGTCGTTCGTTGGTCGGGGTCGGTCGACGCGCGTTGGGCGATGCGGAACGCAAAAAAAACAGCAGCCCAGGGCTGCCGTTTTTCATCGATGCAATGGTGCGCCCGGAGAGATTCGAACTCCCGACCGCCTGGTTCGTAGCCAGGTACTCTATCCAACTGAGCTACGGGCGCATTTGCATTGTCTGGTTGTGCGTCCTGCCGTACGTGTTGCCACGTTCGACGGGAGGGCAGGCGAGCCTGCTGTGCGATGTAATGGTGCGCCCGGAGAGATTCGAACTCCCGACCGCCTGGTTCGTAGCCAGGTACTCTATCCAACTGAGCTACGGGCGCATTTACATCACGTTGTACTGCTGATGCCAACGGCGGAGTTGGCAACCTGTTGATGGTGCGCCCGGAGAGATTCGAACTCCCGACCGCCTGGTTCGTAGCCAGGTACTCTATCCAACTGAGCTACGGGCGCGTCAACAGGAGCGGAATTATGCGGATGTGGGCCGCATTCGTCAACGCCTTTGTGAAGAACTTCACTCAAATGAATGAAAAAGCAGCGTGGCCACGGCCTGCGGCGATTTCATCCACGCGAAGTGATCCGCATCGGTTCCCAGCGTCGCCGCATCGAGCACGCGCAGCGTGGCCTGCACCTGCGGCAGCTTGGCCAGCAGGCCCTGCATCGAAGGGACCGGCGCCAGCCAGTCCTGCGCCATCACCACGGCCGTGGCGCGGCCGCGCACGGTGCGCAGGCCGGCTTCAAGGTCGTCGGTGATGCCGACGCCGGCGTAATGATTGGTCAGCCCGACCCGGGCCCAGTCGCCGATCAGGCCGCGTGCCTCGGTGCCACCGAACCCCAGGCGGCGCCCGTGCAGCACGCCCTGGCGCTGCGCCAGCCAGGGCAGGAAGCGGTAGATCAACGGTAGCGTCCAGCCGCGCGGGCCGGGGAAGGTGCGCCAGTACGGCGTGCCGCTGGCGACCAGCCACACGCGCTGGAACACCGCCGGGTGCAGCCCGGCAAAGCAGCAGGCCAGCTGCCCGCCCAGACTGTGCCCGCCGATGAGGGTGTCCATCACGCCGTCCCGCGGGAGTGCGGCCAGGCTGGCCGGCAGGTCGTGGTAGAGGATCTCGCGATAGCCCCAGTCCTGCGTGCGCGAGGGGCGCAGGCTGCTGCTGCCGTTGCCGCGCCACTCGTGCAGGTACACGGCGATGCCGTACGCGGCCAGCGCATCGGCCAACGGCAGGTAATGGCGTGCCGCCACGCCCAGTGCCGGCAACCACAGCAAGCACGCGCGTGGCTGCGCCGGCACGCGGGCCAGCAGGTCGAAACGGTGGTCGTCGGCGGCCACGACCGGCAACGTCAGCGCCTCGATCATGCCGGGCGCGCCGCGCCGAAGTGGTCGATCACCAGCACTTCGCTGCGCCCCGGGTAGTAGCCCCCCTGCAGGCCGCGGGCGACGTAGTCGATGGCCGCTTCACAGGCATTGGGCAACGACAGGCCCTGGCACAACTGCGCGGTGATCGCCGAGGCCAGCGTGCAGCCGGTGCCATGGGCGTCCACCGGCAGGCGGGCGTGGATGAACTCGTCGCGGGTGACGCCGTCGAAGTAGCGGTCGACCACGCGGGCACCCTCGTGCAGGTGGCCGCCTTTCAGCAGCACCGCGCCGGTGCCCAGATCGAGCAGGGCCGCAGCGGCATCCTCGGCTTCGTCAGCGGTGGTGATGGGACGGCCGAGCAGCAGCTCCGCTTCGGGAATGTTCGGGGTCAGCAGCGTGGCCAGTGGCAGCAGGCGCGTGCGCATCGCGTGCAGCGCGCTGTCCTCCAGCAGCCTGGCACCGCTGGTGGCCACCATCACCGGGTCCAGCACCACGTGCGTGGGGCGGTACTTCTCCAGCGCATCGGCCACCAGCCCGATCACGTCGGCATTGGCCAGCATGCCCAGCTTCACGGCGTGGATGTCGAAGTCGGCAAAGCAGGCGTCGATCTGTGCCTGCAGGAACGCCAGCGGCGGTACGTGGACCGCGGTGACGCCGCGGGTGTTCTGCGCGGTCAGCGCGGCAATCGCCGACAGGCCATGCACGCGGTGGGCGGCGAACGCCTTGAGATCGGCCTGGATACCGGCGCCACCGCCGGAGTCGGAGCCGGCGATGGTGAGGGCGGAAACGGGAGAAGAGGGGGTCATGCGGCGATTGTGCAATGTTTGCCGCTGGCGTGCTGCTCAGTGCGGGCGCCACCGCCGCCATTGCTGGAACAGCATGTAGCCCAGGCCGGTGCAGCCGGTCAGCAGGGCAGGGGCCAGCAGCGCGTCGTACCCCCAGCGCAGGAACAGCCATGCGCCCAGGACGCCGCCGGCGAGGAAGCCGCTGACGATCAGCCCGCTGAGGGTCAAGCGCCGGATTGGCAACGGCAGCCCGCGCAGCAGGTGGCCCAGGCCGATGCCCAGGTCGGTGAACATGCCGCTGAGGTGGGTGGTGCGCACCACCGCGCCGCTGAAGGTGGTGGCCATGGCGTTCTGCAACCCGCAGGCCATCGCCGCGGCCAGTGCGCCCCAGATCTGCTGCTGTTTGAACAGCGGGATGGCGGCCAGCAGCAACAGCGATTCCAGCGTGAGCACCACCCCATAGCGGCGGCCCAGCTGCAGGGTGCTGTCCTGCACGATCATGCCGCTGAGCATCGCGCCCAGGCAGAACGCGATCAGCAGGCCCCACAGATGACCGACCACGCGCCAGTCGCGTTGTGCCAGCGCCATGCCAAGCTGGCTGGTGGTGCCGGTCATGTGGCTTACCGCCTGGTGTTCGAATCCCAGGAAGCCGACCACGTTGACCATGCCGGCCACGCAGGACAGCGCGATCGCACCGATCCAGACCCAGGTCGGAAGCCGGATGCTCATCCGGCGTGCGGGCGGCTCATCGCGGCACGGTCAGTGCCATGCTCAACGGCCCTTCGGCGGGCCGTTGAACTGCACATCGGAGAAGGTGCCGGTGGCCGGATCGAACACCGCGCCCCAGAACTGCGCCCCGCCGTCACAGACCCGGATGGCGTCGCGGGCCGGGTCGATATCGGTGCCGTCGGGCAGATGGAAGGCGTTGAGGTAGATCAGCTGCTTGCCGCCCATCTCGATGCCGACGTACTGCCGGTCGAAATCGGCCGCATGGGGCACCTGGGCGTCCAGGCCGGGCAGCTGGGCTTCCAGCTGTTCCACCTGCTGGCGGCTGGGTGCCCAGTAGCCGGTGACCGCCCCGGCCTCGCGGCCGGGGCTGGAACGTGAGCAGGTGTCCAGCACCTGGGCGGCGATCACCGGGCGGGTGACCACCCAGGACTGGCCGGTCTTGACTGCGGTGGGCACGCTGGCGCCCGGGCGGACGTTGGCAGGCGTGCAGGCGGCCGCCAGCGCGGCAAGCGCCAGCGGCAGGACGGCACGGGACAGGGAACGGCTCACAACACCTCCGAGGCGTAATCGGCCAGGCGCGAACGCTCGCCACGACGCAGCGTGACGTGGGCGCTGTGCGGCCAGTTCTTGAAGCGGTCCACCGCGTAGGTCAGGCCCGAGGTGGTTTCGGTCAGGTACGGGGTGTCGATCTGTTCGACGTTGCCCAGGCAGACGATCTTGGTGCCGGGGCCGGCACGGGTGATCAGGGTCTTCATCTGCTTGGGGGTGAGATTCTGTGCTTCGTCCAGGATCAGGTAGCGCGACAGGAAGGTGCGCCCGCGCATGAAGTTCAGCGAGCGGATCTTGATCCGGCTGGCGATCAGGTCGTTGGTGGCCGCACGGCCCCACGCGCCGCCCTCTTGGGTGTGGGTGAGCACTTCCAGGTTGTCGGTGAGCGCGCCCATCCACGGCGTCATCTTTTCTTCCTCGGTGCCGGGCAGGAAGCCGATGTCTTCGCCGACGCTGACCGTGGCACGGGTCATGATGATTTCGCGGTAGCGCTGCTGGTCCATGGTCTGGGCCAGGCCGGCGGCCAGCGCCAGCAGGGTCTTGCCGGTGCCGGCGGTGCCGAGCAGGGTGACGAAATCGATCTCCGGGTCCATCAGCGCGTTGAGGGCGAAATTCTGCTCGCGGTTGCGCGCGCTGATGCCCCACACCGCGTGGCTGCCGTGGCGGAAGTCGTTGACCAGCGACAGGGTGATCTTGTCACCGTCCACCTTGGCCACGCGCAGTTCGACTTCATCGTCGCCCGGCAGGTAGGCGTACTGGTTCGGGTGCCAGCTCTCGTCTTCGCTGGCGATGATTTCGTAACTGGTGCGGCCCTTGTCGCTCCAGCTGCGCAGGTTGTCGGTGTGCTTCTTCCAGAAGTCTTCCGGCAGTTCGGTGGCGCCGGTGTAGAGCAGGCTGAAATCGTCCAGCGCGCGGTCGTTCTCGTAGTCTTCGGACACGATCCCGGCGATGGCCGCCTTGATCCGCAGGTTGATGTCCTTGGAAACGAACACCACCGGGATCTCGGGGATCTGCTCCTTCAGCGCCAGGATCGCGCCGAGGATGGCGTTGTCCGGGATGACCGCGCCAAAGCTCTTGCCCGCGTCGAAATGACTGGTCTGGAAACGCAGGAGACCCACGCTCTGCTTGCCGCGCAGCTGCAGCCCGTTGGGCCGAAGCAGCGGAATGCCGTCGGCCAGGTTGTCCAGGCCCGAGGCCTGCACCAGCTCGTTGAGGAAACGGCTGACCTGGCGCGCGTTGCGGCTGGCCTCGGTGGTGCCCTTCTTGCCGTTGTCCAGCTCTTCGATCACCTGCATCGGCAGGTAGACATCATGCTCCTCGAACTTGAACAGCGCGGTCGGATCGTGCATGAGCACGTTGGTATCCAGAACGTAGATGCGCTTGCCTCGGGTCATCGTCATTTCCTGGTGGCAGAACAGGGACAAGCCATCACAGCCTGCAGGGCAGGGTGATGGCCATTGGGGGGTGCAGGTTGGTCACTGGGTTTTCGCGGCCTTCAGGGCTTCAAGGACGGTGTCTGCGTGGCCGGCCACCTTGACCTTGCGCCACGCCTGCACGATACGACTGTCGGGCGAAATCAGGAAGGTGCTGCGCTCGATGCCGCGCACCTGTTTTCCGTACATGTTCTTGAGCTTGATCACGTCGAAAGCGGTGCACAGCGCTTCGTCGCCATCGCTGATCAGCGGGAAGGCGAAACCCTGCTTGGCGCAGAAGTTGTCGTGGGATGTGACCGAATCGCGGGAGACGCCGAACACGCGCGCATCGAGGCGGGTGAATTCGGGCAGCAGGGCGTTGAAGTCGATGCCTTCGGTGGTGCAGCCCGGGGTGCTGTCCTTCGGGTAGAAGTACAGCACCAGCCACTGGCCGGCGAGTGCGCCGAGGGAGGTGTGCTCGCCGCCGGACAGCGCCAGCGGCAGTGCGAGGGTGGTGCTGTCCAGGGTGTCGCCGTCGTTCATGGGTTCCTTTCCGGATCCTGGGGTCGTGCCATTACAACTGCATGAAACGCTGCGCGCCCGTGACGAACGCGCGAACGATCAGAACTTCATCGGATCCATGATGGCATCCAGGTTCAGGTGGTCGCAGAACTCGAGGAAATCGTCGCGCAGCGCGGCGATGTGCATGTTGGCCGGCACCCCGATGGTGACCTGCGCCGAGAACATCTCCGCCCCGGTCTGCATCGCCCGGTAGCGGGTGCTCTGCAGATTCTCGATGGTGATGCCCTGGCGGTCGAAGAAATCGGCCAGCTGGAACAGGATGCCCGGCTTGTCGGCGGCGATCACTTCCACGATGTACGGCAGCAGGTTGGACTGCGCCTGCTTGGCACCGGTGCGGTACCACACCAGCTTCAGGCCCTCTTCGCGCTCGAGCCGGGTCAGCATGGCTTCCAGCTTGGCCACCGCGTCCCACGAGCCGGTGGCCAGCGCGGTCACCGAGACGTCGCGGCCCACCGTGGCCAGGCGTGCATCGACCAGGTTGCAACCGCTGTCGGAGATACGCCGGGTGACGGGCAGCAGGGGGACTCCGGATGCGTCGTGTAGGCGTTGATCAGGAGATGGTTTTCGGTCGGCGCAGGCCGCGGCGTGGTGTCGGTCAAGAGGGTTCCGGGTGATGCAAGGTGAGTCTGAACGGCCGGCGACGGCACGTTCGCCGGAGTCCAGCATACTTGCCCGTGCTTTCGACCCGCAAGTAACATGCAACGTACATCCGGCCGGCGTTTAGGCCCGCTGGGTTCCCCCTTTCTTCCGAGCAACGTTTCCTTGTCCCTTTCCGGTCTCATCACCGCGCTGGCCACGCCTTTCAAGGCCGATGGCGCATTGGATCCCGACGGTTGGCAGCGCCTGCTGCATCTGCAACTGGAGGGTGGCGTTCACGGGGTGGTGGTTGCCGGTTCGACCGGCGAGGCCGCTACCCTGTCCGACGACGAGTACGACCAGCTGCTGCGCAGCGCGGTCAAAGCCGTGGCCGGGCGCATCCCGGTGCTGGCCGGGACGGGCCTGTCGGGCACGGCGAAAACCATCGAACAGACCCGCCGGGCGGCCGCCAGCGGCGCCACCCATGCGCTGGTGGTGACCCCGCCCTACGTGCGCCCTACCCAGGAAGGGCTCATCGCCCATTACCGCGCCGTCGCCGACCAGGGCGGGTTGCCGGTGATCCTGTACAACGTGCCCGGCCGGACCGGCTGCGACATGCTGCCCGAGACCGTGGCCGTGCTGGCTGCCCACCCGAACATCGTGGGCATCAAGGAAGCGGTGGGCGATGTGGGCCGCGTGCAGGCCCTGCTGGCGCTGCGTTCGGCCGATTTTGCCGTTCTCAGTGGCGATGACGGCACTGCGGCGCGCTCGATCCTGTCCGGCGTGGATGGCTTGATCTCGGTGGGCTCCAATGCCTTGCCGGGCGCGTACCGACGCATGTGCGACCTGGCTGCGGCCGGCGAGCGCGAGGCGACCGAGGCGTGGGATGCCCGCCTGGAGCCGTTCCATGAATTCTGCGGCGTGGAGTCCAATCCGATCCCGGTGAAGGACCTGCTGCGCCGGATCGGCATCGGCCACGGGCTTCGCCTGCCGCTGCTGTCCCTGTCTGCGGCGCACCATGCCGCTGCCGAACACCTGGCCACCGATATCGGTGCGCTGGAAGCACTATCCAACCACTGACCACCCGTGGTCACCCAGGAGATTCCCATGCGTCAATCCGTTTCCGCCATCCGCGTGTTGTCCTTCGCGATCCTGGCCACCGCCACCCTCGTGGGTACCACCGGTTGCTTCAAGCGCGGGGCCAAGGGCGACTACGCGCTGGCGCCGGAAATGCGTCCGCTGGAAGTGCCGCCGGACCTGAACGCCCCGGGCGGCAGCCCGGCCGCCCAGGTGCCGGTGCTGGCCTCGCAGGCGGCCAAGCCCGCGCCGGCCGCAGCGTCCACCCAGGCCCCGACCAACGCCGCAGGCTTCACCGTGCCGGGCAGCAAGGACGAGGTGTTCGGCAAGGTCGGCACCGCGCTGGAATCGGTGGCCGGCGTGAAGGTCGCCAGCAAGGCACAGCTGCTGGGCTCCTATGACGTGGCCTATGAAGGCAGCGACTTCCTGGTCCGCGTGGTCGGTGTTGAAGCCGGCGCCTACGTGTCGGCTGTCGACCCGCGCGGCCTGCCGGCCACCGGCGCCGCCCCGACCAAGCTGCTGGGCGAGCTGAAGGCGAAGCTGGCTCCGTAAGGAAGCCTGCGGTAGGTCCGGTTGCTGGCCGGGCAGGGATGCATTGCGTGCCTGCCCGGGTCTGACGCTGATGGCGTTGGGGCGAAGGGCAGCCGGCCAGCGGCCGGCACTACCGGGGATCCGGTTGGGGAAACGAAAAGGGCGCCCTGGGCGCCTTTTTTCGTTCGGGGATCCGGTTGGAGAAACGGAAAGGGCGCCCTAGGCGCCCTTTTTCGTTTGCGGCAGGCCGCGGCTCAGCGTTCCAGAAGGGGCAGCTTGTCCGGCTTGCCGTCCCATTCGCCGGCGTCGGCGGGCGGGTCCTTGCGCACGGTCAGCACCGGCCAGGCCTTGGCCAGCTCGGCATTCAGGGCGACGAACGCTTCCTGCCCGGCGGGCACGTCGTCTTCAGGGAAAATCGCGTTGACCGGGCATTCCGGTTCGCACAGGGTGCAGTCGATGCACTCGTCCGGGTCGATCACCAGGAAGTTCGGGCCTTCATGGAAGCAATCCACGGGGCACACTTCCACGCAATCGGTGTGTTTGCACTTGATGCAGTTTTCGGTGACAACGAAAGGCATGGGGAAATCCGGCGTTAAGCCGCGTAATTCTAGAACAGGTTGTGGCTGAATGCTGGCGTGGCGTGCTCAGTCGGCCCGCCCAGATGTCCGGGTAAGTGCGGGCAGCCCTTGTGCGGCAACGCGTTGCGGGGTCTGCATGGCGATCGGGCCGGGCGGTTGCGGGGTCTGCGCACCCGCGCGCTGGGCGCGGGGATTCCCTGTACACGTGCGTCGCCGCTGCCTAAGCGCCCGGTGCATGCCCGACCCGCAGCGGGTCAGGCCACGTGGACCCGGCTCTCCGGCAGGCCGGGGTGGTCCTGGCGCGCGCTGAACAGGCTGCCCGCATGCGGGCTTGCGGCCAGGGCTTCGGGCGTGTGGTCCAGCTGCGAACTGATCACGTATAAGGTGCGCAGGTCGGCGCCGCCGAAGGCAACGCAGGTGGGGTTCTTCACCGGCACCGGCTGCACCTGCAGCAGTGCGCCGTCGGCGCCATAGCAGCTCACCTGGCTGGCGCGCCATTGTGCGTTCCAGACCCGCCCGCCGGCATCCACCGCCGACCCGTCGGGCTCGGCGGCGCGGTTGGCCAGCGTGGTGAACACGCGCACGTTGGCGGTGCTGGCGCGCTCGGGGTCGTAATCGCAGGCCATGATCCGTGGCGTCACCGAATCGCACCAGTACAGCGTGCGCCCGTCCAGGCTGAAGCTGATCGCGTTGGGAATCACGATGCCCGGCAGCGGCAGTTCGCGCAGGCCGTGGCGGCTGGAGTACTGATAGAAGCGGCCGTCGGCGGCGCGCGCCGGGTGTTCGTTCATGGTGCCGAACACGAAGTTGCCGTGGCGGTCGGCGCGACCATCGTTGCTGCGCGTGTACGCGTTGTGTGGGTCCACGTCGGCCAGCCACTGCAGCGGCAGCGCATCGTCGGTGGCTGCGGCCAGGTCCGCGCGGTGCAGCGAACTGACCAATGCCACCAGCAGCGTGCCGTCGTCGAACAGCCCGATGCAGCCGGGCCGGTCCGGCAACACCCAGTGGCGCGTGCTGCCGCTGGCCGGCGTGTGCTGCCACAACTGGCGTTCGGCGATGTCGATCCAGAGCAGGCTCTGCCGCCGGTCGCACCAGAGCACGCCCTCGCCGTGGGTGCAGCGGCTGTCCACCGCCAGCGTGGCCGGCGCGCGTTCGAGGCTCATCGCGACGCACCGTTGGGTACCAGCACCCTCGGCGTGGCGCCACAGCGGGAAGGGTCGATCGGGCGAACGTACATGGACATGGGCAGGCGTTCCTCGACAAATGCCGCGCCACGCCCGGGAGTGGGCAGGGCGGCCAGACGGGCATGGTCGCAGCGGAGGGCGTCGATGTTCAACCGGTCGTCGAGCGCGGCCATGCGCCCGCACCGCCGCGGGCCGCCGCCAGGTCCCGGTCCCACCGCCGCCGCCCAGCGGGCGCGAAAGGTATGAGAACCTGCGGCATCCGTCCCTGCTGCGGTCGTGCGCAGCGTCCCTTCAACCCAGGGTTTCCCATGACCAGTGCTTCGCTCAGCAGTACACGTGCCGGCAGCGGCGAGAACACCGGCTTCATCATCCTGATCAGCTGCGTGGCCACCATCGGCGGCTTCCTGTTCGGGTTCGACAGCGGCGTGATCAACGGCACCGTCGATGGCCTCAAGGACACCTTCCAGTCCAGCTCGGCCGGGATCGGCTTCGAGGTCGCCTCGATGCTGCTCGGCTGCGCGATCGGTGCGTTCTTCGCCGGCCGCCTGGGCGACCGGCTCGGCCGCCGCGGCGTGCTGATCATCGCGGCGGTGATGTTCCTGTTCTCGGCCTTGGGGGCCGGCGCGGCGCACAGCTCCACGGTGTTCATCATCGCCCGGGTGATCGGCGGGTTTGCGGTCGGCGCGGCCAGCGTGATGTCGCCGGCCTACATCGCCGAGGTGGCCTCGGCCCGGTACCGCGGGCGGCTGGCCACGGTGCAGCAGATCGCGATCATCAGCGGGTTGTTCTGCGCCTTCCTGAGCAACTACCTGCTGGCCAAGGCGGCCGGCGCCTCCACCGAGTCCCTGTGGCTGGGCCAGGCGGCATGGCGCTGGATGTTCTGGATGCAGGCCATTCCCTCGCTGCTGTTCCTGTGCCTGTTGCTGCTAATCCCCGAAAGCCCGCGCTTCCTGGTGGTCAAAGGGCGCCGTGACCAGGCCCTGGCGGTACTGACCCGTCTGTACGGGCCGGCCGAGGCCCAGGCCAAGATCACCGAGATCGAAGGCTCGCTGTCCCAGGACCAGCACCGCCCGACCTTCTCGGACCTGATCAGCAAGGCCACCGGCACGCTGCGCCCGATTGTCTGGATCGGCATCGGTCTGGCGGTGTTCCAGCAGCTGGTGGGCATCAACGTCGTCTTCTACTACGGCGCGGTGCTGTGGCAGGCGGTGGGCTTTTCGGAGAACGACGCGCTGCTGATCAACGTGCTGTCCGGTGCGCTCAGCATCGGTGCCTGCCTGGTCACCGTGGTGCTGATCGACCGTATCGGCCGCAAGCCGCTGCTGTGGATCGGCTCGGTGGGCATGGCGATCTCGCTGGCGCTGGTCACCATCGCCTTCGCCAGCGGGTCGCTGGATGCCGGCGGCAAGCTGCAGTTGTCTGACAGCATGGGCGTGCTGGCGCTGGTGGCGGCGAATGTCTACGTGATCTTCTTCAACATGTCCTGGGGCCCGGTGATGTGGGTGATGCTGGGCGAGATGTTCCCCAACCAGATCCGCGGCTCGGGGCTGGCGGTGGCTGGTGCGGCGCAGTGGACGGCCAACTTCGCCATCACCGTGTCCTTCCCGGTCCTGCTGGGCAGCATCGGCCTGGCCGGGGCGTACGGCATCTATACGGTGGCCGCGGTGCTGTCGGTGTTCTTCGTGCTGCGCTTCGTCAACGAGACCAAGGGCAAGGAGCTGGAGCAGATGGAGGGCTGAGCGCGCGCCCGACCGGGGCGACCCGGTCGGGCGATGCAGCGGGTGGCACGTGCTCCCCGTTGCGCGCCTGGCAGGGCAGGGGCTGGCGGCCCCGGGCCTGGAACGCAAAAAACCCCGCCGTGGCGGGGTTTTTGGCTTCCGTGCAGCGCGACTGGTGCTCCCTAGGGGACTCGAACCCCTGTTTTAGCCTTGAGAGGGCCACGTCCTAACCATTAGACGAAGGGAGCAGGCTTTGTCGCGAACTGCGCAGCGCGCTAGTATATGGACCTAGATGCCATTGGGCAATCCCGAAAACTCAACCGGAAGCGCCAACATCAATTCTTCTGCTACATCACCGTTCAGCCTGCGCGTGATTCCGCGCGACCAGCACACCATCTCCCGCAAGGACATCAGCCCCAACGCATTGCGCGTGTTGTACCGGCTGCGTGATTCCGGGTTCGCTGGCTACCTTGTAGGGGGCGCCGTGCGCGACCTGCTGGTCGGAGGCAACCCCAAGGACTTCGACGTGGCCACCGATGCCACCCCGGAACAGGTCAAGGCGCTGTTCCGCAACTGCCGCCTGATTGGCCGCCGCTTCCGGCTGGCCCACGTGGTGTTCGGTCGCGAAATCATCGAAGTGGCCACCTTCCGCGCCAACATCGACGATGGCAGCGGCGACCGCGAGATGGAAAACGGCATGCTGGTCCGCGACAACGTCTACGGCAGCATCGAAGACGACGCGATCCGCCGTGACTTCACCTGCAACGCCCTGTACTACGCGATCGAGGACTTCTCGGTGCGCGACTACACCGGCGGCTTCGAAGACGTCCAGGCGCGCCTGATGAAACTCATCGGCGACCCGGAAAAGCGCTACCAGGAAGACCCGGTGCGGATGCTGCGCGCGGTGCGCCTGGCGGCCAAGCTCGGTTTCCAGATCGACGACGCCAGCGCCGAGCCGCTGCCGCGGCTTGCCGGCCTGCTGGCCGAAGCCGCGCCGGCGCGTCTGTTCGAGGAAGTGCTCAAGCTGTTCCTGTCCGGGCACGGCGTGGCCAGCTTCGAAGGCCTGGAGCGTTACGGCCTGCTGGACGTCATGTTCCCGGAAAGTGCCGCCGCGCTGCGCAGCAACCGCAGTGGCGCGCTGCGCCGGATGGTCATCGAAGGCCTGCACAACACCGACCTGCGCGTGGCCAACGATGAGCCGGTGTCGCCGTCGTTCCTGTTCGCGCTGCTGCTGTGGCCGGCGTTCTGCCGCGCCCTGGCCAGCCTGCAGAAGCAGGGCGTGGCGCTGGAAGAGGCGCAGCGTCGCGCTGCCGACCGCGTCACCCTGCACCAGCTGACCACCATCGCGCTGCCGCGCCGCTTCTCGCTGCCGATGCAGGAGATCTGGCTGCTGCAGGGGCGTTTCAGCTCGCGCCAGCGCAAGCGCGTGATCCGCACCCTGACCCATCCGCGCTTCCGCGCCGCCTACGACTTCCTGGTGTTGCGCCAGGTGGCCTCCAGCGAGCACAGCGCCGATGTCGAGTTCTGGCGCGAAGCCCAGCTGCAGTCCGGCCCGGAGCTGGATTCGGCACTGGATGCAGCGCATGTCGAGGGTGAGGTCGACGAAGACGGTGCACCACGCAAGCGTCGGCGCCGGCGTCGTCGTCCGGGCGGGGCCGCCACGGGCGAGTAAGACGTGACCGCTGCCTGCATTGGATTGGGCGCCAACCTGGGCGACGCCGCGCAGACCCTGCGCGACGCGTTCGAGGCCCTGGCGGGGCTCCCGCGCACCACGCTGCGCGCGTGCTCCCGGTTGTACAGCACGCCGGCCTGGGGCAATGAAGACCAGCCGGCGTTCGTCAACGCCGCGGCGCTGCTCGACACCGCGCTGAGCGGCCCGGAGCTGCTGGACGCGCTGCTGGGCATCGAGCGCGACTTCGGCCGGGTTCGCCAGCCGGGCGTGCACTGGGGGCCGCGCACGCTGGACCTGGACCTGCTGCTGTTCGGCGAGGACGTCATCGACCTGCCGCAGCTGAAGGTCCCGCATCCCTACCTGCACGAGCGTGCGTTCGCGCTGCTGCCGCTGGCCGACGTTGCCCCGGACGCGGTGATTCCCGGCCACGGCCGTGTGCGGGATGCTGTGATGCGGGTCGAGGCCTGCGGGATCGCGCCAATAGGGGGATAATGCGGGGCTTATCGCCACCGGTTATCAGCTCATGAGTACCCACGCAGACAGCAAGCCCTGGACCGTTCCCGCCCTGGCCGAGGCCAAGCGCAACGGCCAGAAGCTGGTGATGTTGACCGCCTATGACGCCGGGTTTGCGCGTGCGTTCGACGCCAACGGCGTGGACCTGATCCTGATCGGCGACTCGCTGGGCATGGTGGTGCAGGGGCATGATTCGACCCTGCCGGTGACCACCGATGACATGGTCTATCACACCCGCGCTGTGGCCCGTGTGCTGCAGCGTGCGTTGCTGGTGGCCGACCTGCCGTTCGGCGCCGACGCCACCCCCGAACGCGCGCTGGATGCCTCGCTGCGCCTGCTGCAGGCGGGCGCAGAGATGGTCAAGATCGAAGGCGCCGGGTTCAAGCTGGACATCATCCGCTACCTGGTCGAGCGCGAGATCCCGGTCTGCTCGCACCTGGGCCTGACCCCGCAGTCGGTGCTGCGCCTGGGCGGTTACCGCGTGCAGGGCCGGGGCGATGCCGCCCAGCAGCTGCGCGACGACGCCAAGGCGGCGGTCGCCGCCGGTGCCACCCTGATCGTGCTGGAGTGCGTGCCTACCCCGGTCGCCACCCAGGTCACCGCCGACGTGTCCGTGCCCACCATCGGTATCGGCGCCGGCCCCGGCTGCGACGGCCAGGTGCTGGTGCTGCATGATTTCCTCGGCCTGGACAGCGGCCATCGCCGACCCAAGTTCGTCAAGGATTTCCTTGCCGACGGCGGTTCGGTCGCCGGTGCTGTCCGTGCCTACGCCGACGCCGTGCGCGACGGCTCCTTCCCCGACGCAGAACACGCCTACGCCTCATGATCGAAACCGTCACCGAACTGTCCCGCCTGCGCGCCGTCGTCAACGGCTGGAAGCGTGAGGGCCTGCGCGTCGCGCTGGTCCCCACCATGGGCAACCTGCATGCGGGCCACTACTCGCTGGTCACGCTGGCCCGGCAGTACGCCGACCGCGTGGTCTCCAGTGTCTTCGTCAATCCGACCCAGTTCGGCCCCAACGAAGACTTCACCCGCTACCCGCGCACCCCGGAAGCCGACACCTCCGGGTTGGAGCAGGCCGGCTGCGACGTGCTGTGGCTGCCGACCGTCGAATCGATGTATCCCTTCGGCATCGAACTGGCGGCCAGCGTCAACGTGCCGGGCATCAGTGGCCTGCTGGAAGGCGCCCACCGCCCGGGCCATTTCGATGGCGTGTGCACGGTGGTCTCGCGCCTGTTCAACCAGGTGCAGCCGGACGTGGCCGCCTTCGGCAAGAAGGACTACCAGCAGCTGGCGGTGATCCGCCAGATGGTGGAAGACCTGGCCTTCCCGATCCAGGTGGTGGGCGGGGACATCGTGCGTGAAACCGACGGCCTGGCGATGAGCTCGCGCAACCAGTACCTCAACGCCGAGCAGCGCCCGGTCTCGACCACCATCCACCAGGTGCTGCTGGGCATGCGCGAAGGCTTCATCGCCGGCAAGACCCGCAGCCTGATCGAAGCCGAGGCCACCGCCGCCCTGCAGGCCGCCGGGTTCCAGGTGGACTATGCGGTGGTGCGCAAGCCGGATCTGTCCGAGCCGGCCGACGCCAATGACGGCACCCGCGTGGCCCTGATCGCCGCGCGCATCGGCAACACCCGGTTGATCGACAACCTGGAGTTCTGAGGGGCAACCCTCGGGATTGAGGCGGGGGGGACCCAGGGGCGTCCGCCGTCCTGCGGGTGTGACCCGAGATGACGGTGCAGCCACCCATGGGGTGGCTCTACCCCCGGGGCGCCCGCCGTCCTGCGGATGTGACCCGAGATGACCGCGCAGCCACCCATGGGGTGGCTCTACCGCGGGGCGGGTGGGTCGTGACGATGCTGAACCGCTGGCAGCCCCCGGCACGGGCGGGCGCTGCTTGCCCTGCCGGTTGTCCGGCGGGTGCTAGAATTTCCCTTTCCTTTACCGTTGTCCCGTTGCCATGCATCTGTCCCTGCTCAAGACCAAGATCCACCGCGCCACCGTCACCCACTCCGAGCTGAACTACGAAGGTTCCATCGCCATCGATGACAACCTGCTGCAGGCCACCGGCATCCGTGAGTTCGAACAGGTGCACATCTGGGACGTCACCAACGGTGCGCGTTTCTCCACCTATGCCATCCGTGCCGAAGCCGGCAGTGGCGTGGTGTCGCTCAACGGTGGCGCAGCGCGCCACGTGCAGGTCGGCGACATCATCATCATCGCGGCGTTCGCCAGCATGAGCGAAGAAGAAGCTGACAGCTTCAAGCCGAAGTTGGTATATGTGGACGGCAAGAACCAGATCTCCCACACCAACGACAGCATCCCGACCCAGGCCGCATGACACAGCACAACGGATTCGACCCGCTCCACTCCCATGCCCAGCGCCTGCGTGGCGCAAGCATCCCTTCGTTGATCGCCGCCGAACCGGGCCGCGCACAATCGCTGGGGCTGCGGGTCGGTCCGTTGTACGTCAATTTCGCGCGGCAGAAGTACGACCGCGCGGCCTTGGACGCACTGTTGCAGCTGGCCGCCGAGCGCGATGTCGCCGGCGGCTTCCAGCGCCTGTTCCGCGGTGAAACGGTCAACCTGACCGAAGGCCGCGCGGCGCTGCATACCGCGTTGCGGGGCGACCTCAGCGGTGCACCGGTGGCCGGCGAAGCCTTCGCCACCGCCGCCCAGGTCCGCGCGCAGATGGGCGACCTGATCGCCGCGCTGGAAAAGACCACCGTCACCGACATCGTCAGTGTCGGCATCGGTGGCTCGGACCTCGGCCCGCGCCTGGTTGCCGACGCGTTGCGCCCGGTCAGCGGCGCGCGCTTCCGCGTGCATTTCGTTTCCAACGTGGACGGCGCCGCCATGCAGCGCACGCTGGCCACGCTCGACCCGGCCACCACCGCCGGCGTCCTGATTTCCAAGACCTTCGGTACCCAGGAAACCCTGCTCAACGGGCAGATCCTGCATGACTGGCTGGGCGGCAGCGAGCGCCTGTACGCGGTCAGCGCCAACCCGGAGCGGGCGGCCAAGGCCTTCTCGATCGCCGCCGGCCGCGTGCTGCCGATGTGGGACTGGGTGGGCGGGCGCTACTCGCTGTGGTCGGCGGTCGGGTTCCCGATCGCGCTGGCGATCGGTTTCGAGCGCTTCGAACAGCTGCTGGCCGGTGCCGCGCAGATGGACGAACACGCGCTCACCGCGCCGCTCGAGCAGAACCTGCCGGTCCTGCATGCCCTGACCGATATCTGGAACCGCAACCTGCTGGGCCATGCCACGCATGCGGTGATGACCTACGACCAGCGCCTGGCGCTGTTGCCGGCCTACCTGCAGCAGCTGGTGATGGAAAGCCTGGGCAAGCGCGTGCAGCTCGATGGCAGCCCGGTTGCCAGCGACACCGTGCCGGTGTGGTGGGGCGGGGCAGGCACCGATGTGCAGCACAGCTTCTTCCAGGCACTGCACCAGGGCACCAGCGTGATTCCGGCCGATTTCATCGGCTGCGTGCGCAACGATGACCCGTACGTGGTCAACCACCAGGCGCTGATGGCCAACCTGCTGGCACAGACCGAAGCGCTGGCCAACGGCCAGGGCAGCGACGACCCGCACCGTGCGTATCCCGGTGGCCGCCCGAGCACGCTGATCCTGCTCGACGCGCTCACCCCGCAGTCGCTTGGCGCGCTGATCGCCATGTACGAACACGCTGTGTACGTGCAGTCGATCATCTGGAACATCAACGCCTTCGACCAGTTCGGCGTGGAGCTGGGCAAGCAGCTGGCCAGCCAGTTGCTGCCGGCGTTGCAGGGTGAAGCGCATGCGATCACCGACCCGGTGACGCTGGAGCTGCTGGGCCGCCTGACGGCCTGACCACCGCGTAGAGCCGACCGTTGGTCGGCTAAAGGCCGCGTAGAGCCGACCGTTGGTCGGCTATCGCGCGCAACGCGCGGTGTTGATCGTTGTGGTGAAGAGCAGCCGACCAACGGTCGGCTCTACCGGTTGATGCGTCCGTGTTTGCGCAGCCGACCAACGGTCGGCTCTACCGATTCGTGCGCCCGCGTTTGCGCGGCCAACCCGCGCCCGGCCTTACCGGCTCGGGTCGCGTTCCGGACTCGGCCGCTTGGCCAGCTTGCGCTGCAGCGAGCGGCGGTGCATGCCGAGCAGGCGCGCGGCGGCCGATACGTTGCCGCCGGTTTCGTGCATGGCCTGCTGGATGTGTTCCCACTGCAGCCGGCTGATCGGGGTCATCGCATCCGGCGGCTCCAGGTCGCCATCGTCGGCCGGGCCATCGTCTTCTTCGCCCAGCGCGCGCAGGATCATCGGCACCGTGGCCGGCTTGGGCAGGTAGTCGTCGGCCCCCAGCTTGATCGCCTCCACCGCGGTGGCGATGCTGGCGTAGCCGGTGACCAGCAGGATCCGCATGTCTTCGCGCAGGGCGCGCAGCGGCTGGATCAGCGACAGGCCGGATTCGGAGCCCAGCTTCAGGTCGATCAGCGCATATGCCGGCGGGTTCTGCCGGGCCAGCAACAGCGCCGAGCCAATGTCGCTGGCGGTCACCGTTTCCAGGCCTTTGCGGCCCAGGCTGCGCTGCAGGGTGCGCAGGTACAGCTCGTCGTCGTCGACCAGCAGGCCATGGCTGGCAGCGGGCAGGGGGGAATGTTCATGCGGAAGTCTCCGAAGACGTCAAAGGCAGGCGGAAGCCGACGCGGGTGCCGGCGCCGTTGGCCGGGCGCATCCACAGTTCGCCGTCCAGGCGTTCAATGGTGGCGTGCGACAGCGCCAGGCCCACGCCCATGCCCTGCGCCTTGCCGCTGTTGAACAGGGTGCCGGGCAGAACTGCCTGGCGGGCATCGAAGCCGTGGCCGTAGTCGCGCACTTCGCCGATCAGGGTGTCCCCTTCAATGCGCAGCGTCAGGTCCACCTGCGGGCGCTCGGCCTTCTCGCCCGCGTCGGCGGCGTTGTTCAGCAGCACCATCAGCAGGTGGCCGATGCCCGGGTCCAGCGGCAGTTTCAGCGGTGCGTCGTCGTTGCGCTTGAGGGTGATGGTCGGGCGCACCAGCCGCCACTGTTCCAGCACCTGCGGCAGGGTCACGGTGTCGCGCCCGGGGGCGTCGCCGGCGGCCGGGCGGGCCAGTGCCAGCACCCGCTCGCGGCATTGCACCAGCAGCTCGCGCAGCGTATCCACGTCATCGCGCACTTCGCTGCTGTTGGTCTGGTCGGCGATGTCGTCGGCCAGCAGGGTCATGGTCGCCAGCGGCGTGTTGAGCTCATGGGCCACCGACGCGGCGTGGGTGGCCAGGGCCACGATGCCTTCGTTGCGTACGAAGCGTTCGCGCAGCAGGGCCAGCTCATGCTCGCGGTGGCGCAGGGCGATCGCCAGGCGGGTGGCGAACACCAGCACCACCGTGGCCGACAACAGGAAGTTGCAGACCACGCCCCACTGGTGCATCTGCATGGCGGTGAAGTAGCCGGCTGGCAAAGGCAGCCCGAAGATGCCGCTGACTGCATAGCCGATCAGGCAGGTCGCGGCCACCGCCAGGGTCCAGCGCAGGGGCAGCGCGAGCGCGGCCAGGGCGATCAGGATCAGGAACAGCGAGCCGAACGGATTGCCGATGCCACCGCTCCAGCCCACCATCCAGGTGAGCACGCTGACGTCCACCAGAATGTGGCCGAACGCGGTCACCGGCGCGGTGTCGGCGTCGTTCACGCGCAGCTGCGCGTACAGGTTGAACAGGGTCAGCGCGGCCACGCCGGCCCACAGCGGCAGCTGCGGCAGTTCCAGCCCCAGCACCGAGGTGGCCACCAGGATCGTGGCGGCCTGGCCGGCCACGGCCAGCCAGCGCAGGCTGCACAGGGTTCGGAGGAAGGGGGCGTCGGTGCCGGTCATTGCGCACATCCTATGCGCTCGGGGGCTGGCCTGCCTGCGACAATCGGCCGCATCGGTTGAATGAGTACCGACCAACGGTCGGTAGCCACGCCGCGCGCGTGAACACCCTTGGCGCGCTAAAATGGGGAATGCATGACGCCGTGACCCAACCGACCCAACCGTCCGACACCACCGTGTGGGCCCGCCGCCAGACCCAGGCCGTCCGCATCGGCGGCGTGGTCGTGGGCGGGGGCAGCCCCGTGGTGGTGCAGTCGATGACCAACACCGACACCGCCGACATCGCCGCCAGCGTCAAGCAGGTGGCCGAACTGTGGCGGGCCGGGTCGGAGATGGTGCGGCTGACGGTCAACAACCCCGAGTCGGCCGCGGCCATCCCGCGGATCGTGGAAAAGCTGCAGATGATGGGCATCGACGTGCCCCTGATCGGCGACTTCCACTACAACGGCCACCAGCTGCTGACCCAGGAGCCGGCCTGCGCCGAAGCCCTGGCAAAGTACCGGATCAATCCGGGCAACGTCGGGTTCGGCAAGAAGAAAGACACCCAGTTCGCGCAGCTGATCGAGTTTGCGATCCGCTATGGCAAGCCGGTCCGCATCGGCGCCAACTGGGGCTCGCTGGACCAGTCGCTGGCCGCGCGCCTGATGGACGAGAACAGCCAGCGCGCCACCCCGTGGGATGCCGGCCGGGTGCTGCGCGAGGCGCTGATCCGTTCGGCGCTGGATTCGGCGCATACCGCGGTCGAACTGGGCCTGCCGCGCGATCGCATCGTGCTGTCGGCCAAGGTCAGCGGCGTGCAGGAACTGATCGCGGTCTACCGCGACCTGGCGCAGCGCTCGGATTTCGCGTTGCACCTGGGCCTCACCGAAGCCGGCATCGGCAGCAAGGGCATCGTGGCCTCCTCGGCGGCGCTGGCCGTGCTGCTGCAGGAAGGCATCGGCGACACCATCCGCATTTCGCTCACCCCCGAGCCGGGCCAGTCGCGCACCGCCGAGGTGATCGTCGCCCAGGAACTGCTGCAGACCACCGGCCAGCGCGCCTTCACCCCGCTGGTCACCGCCTGCCCGGGCTGCGGCCGCACCACCTCCGAGTTCTTCCAGGAGCTGGCCAAGGTGGTGCAGAACCACGTGCGCGAGAAGATGCCGGTCTGGAAAATCAGCCACCCGGGTGCGGAGAACATGACCCTGGCGGTGATGGGCTGCATCGTCAACGGGCCGGGCGAGTCGCGCCACGCCAACATCGGCATTTCGCTGCCGGGTACCGGTGAAACCCCGGCCGCGCCGGTGTTCGTCGATGGCGAGAAGGCCGTGACCCTGCGTGGCGACCACATCGCCCAGGATTTCGTGGCGCTGATCGACGATTACGTTGAGCGAAAGTATGTCCGCAGCGTCGGATAAGCCCGACGTAATGGCCGGCCAGGAGCCGGTCGCGGGGTTCCGCCATTGGATGGCGCACAACGCGTGGCGGTTCGTCCTGCTGTTCGCCGGCGTGTTGCTGCCGCTGGCCGGCTTCGTCGCACTGGCCGACGAGGTGCACGAATTTGAATCGTTCCACTTCGATGCGCCGCTGCTCTGGAAGATGCACGGCCTGCATTCGCCGGGGCTGGACCAGTTCTTCACGCTGCTCTCCAAGCTGGGCTATGAGTGGTTCCTGATCCCGGCCGATGTGCTCATCGTGGTGGCGCTGCTGTGGCGCAAGCGCTGGCGCGAGGCCAGTTTCGTGGCCATCAGCTTCGTCGGTTCGGCGCTGTTGAACCTGGGCAGCAAGCAGTTCTTCCAGCGCGACCGGCCCAGCCTGTGGGAATCGATCGCCCCGGAAAGCACGTTCAGCTTTCCCAGCGGGCACGCGATGGGCTCGATGACCCTGGCGGTCACGGTGGCCCTGCTGGCCTGGAACACCCGCTGGCGCTGGCCGGTGCTGGTGCTGGCACCCGGGTTCAGCGTGCTGGTCAGCGTGTCCCGGGTGTACCTGGGGGTCCACTATCCGTCGGACATCCTGGCCGGTTGGTGTGCCGCCCTGGTTTGGGTGGTAGGGTGCTTCCTGGTCATGTTCAGGCGCCGGCATCCCTGGCGCCACCGCCCCCTCGCCGGGTCCTCGGCCGCAAAGGCCGATCGCGACGGGGTATAGGCGTAGAGTAATAGGCGTAGTAAACCGATATGGCCTGGGGTGAAAGGCTAAGGGGTAGGGGTAATCCAGCTTGGTTGTGATGCGGGCACCAGAACGCGCCGACGGGAAGGTTTCTTCCTTGTTATCGCATCGTCCCGCCGCTAGGCTTGCCCCCGTTCGCAGCGTTTGAAGAGGTACGTGGATGACGATTCGAGTGTATCTGGTGGACGATCATGCGCTGGTGCGAACCGGCATGAAGATGATCCTGTCCAACGAGACCGATATCGAGGTAGTCGGTGAAGCGGACTCCGGCGAAGATGCGTTGCCTGACATCCGTCAGCTGCGACCGGACGTGGTGCTGTGCGACCTGCACCTGCCGGGCGTCAGTGGTATGGAAGTCACCGAACGGGTGGTGCGTGGCGACCACGGCACCCGCGTGGTGATTGTCTCGGTGCTCGAAGACGGTCCGATGCCCAAGCGCCTGCTCGAAGCCGGTGCCTCCGGCTATATCGGCAAGGGCTGCGATGCACAGGAACTGCTGCGTGCCGTGCGCGACGCCGCGCTGGGCCGGCGTTACCTGGGCAGCAGCATCGCGCAGAACCTGGCGCTGTCCAACGTCGAAGGCACCCAGTCGCCGTTCGACGCCCTGTCCCCGCGCGAACTGGAAGTGGCCTTGCTGCTCACCCAGGGCCTGCGCCAGGAAGACATCGCCAAGCGCTTGAGCCTGAGTGCCAAAACCGTCAACACGCACAAGGCGCGCCTGTTCGAGAAGATGGGCATCCACGACAACATCGCGCTGGCCCGCATGGCCAGCCAGTACGGTCTGGTGGATCCGGCACGGCCGATGTAACGCGTTGTCGGTGAGATTTGTACCAGGAACAAGGCTGGTACGGTCACGGAGAACTTGTACTTGGGGGTGACGCCGTGAGAATTTGGCAGGCGGTCGTCAGTGATTCTGGTAGCAGGTCTCTCAATGTCGCGCATTTCGGTGCCGACACATCGGGTGGCGCGGGTATCGTGAACCTCGATGCAGGTGTTTATACGAGGATTCTTCGGATCGAAGAAGAGTCGGTCGGCTATTTTCTTCACAGGCTCGGTATGGATATGTCGCACCTGGCTGACACGTGGCATCAATCATTGGAAGAGGCGATGGAGCAGGCCGAAGAAGAGTTCGGCGTTCCGCCAGCAGCGTGGTCGCTGCTGATTGAGGGTTGTGACCAGTTCCGTCGGAGCTATGGACCTTCATTCACGAAGATCGCTCCGAAGTGACTCGGGGCCCACTCGTCAGGACTTCTGCTGTTTGACCTTCATGGGTCCCGCGCGCCGGACGTAAAGGTGGTCCCCGTTTTTGCAAAAAAAAGCCCGGGCAAGCCGGGCCTTTTTCGGTGCGCCATCCTACCGGTAGAGCCACGCCATGCGTGGCGGGCTCCGCCGACAGTGCCTCAGTGCGCGCGAACCCGCGCCACGATCTTCGCCGCCTGCGCCGCGCTGTCGCGCACCTTGTCCCACTGCCCGTGCTCGATCCAGCTGCCCGGCACCATCCACGAGCCGCCGATGCAGACCACGTTCTTCTGCTCCAGGTACTCGGCCGCGGTGTCCTCGGTGATGCCACCGGTCGGGCACAGCTTCAGGTCCGGAATCGGCCCGGCCAGGCCCTTGATCATCGCCAGCCCACCCACCGCCGAAGCCGGGAACAGCTTGCACACCCGGAAGCCCCGCGCATACAGCGCCAGCATCTCGGTCGGCGACGCCGCACCCGGCACCACCGGCAGTGCCGCCTGCGCCAACGCATCGGCCATGTGCGCCGGCGTACCCGGCGTCACCAGGAAATCCGCGCCCGCATCGATCGACTGCTGCATCTGCTCCACGGTCAGCACCGTACCGGCACCCACCACCACATCGGGCAGCTCACGCTTCAGCATCGCCAGCGCTTCCATCGCCACCGGCGTACGCAGGGTCAACTCGATCGCCGGCAACCCACCTTCCAGCAACGCCGCACTGACCGCACGGGCCTGGTCGAGCGTATGCACGGTCACCACCGGCAGAATGCCGGCTGCATGCAGCAGCTCGGCTGCGCGCTTCTGATGTTGCTCGATGCTCATTGTTGTCTTTCCCTTTGCTGATTCGAGCGACGCCATCAAGGCGCCGCGATATGTCGGGAGGGAGCGGTTGGCCCCCTTCGGGACCGTCCAAAACATGGATGTTTTGGACGAGCCCCCATGGATGGGTTCACGGCCTGTCCCGAAGGGGGCCAACCGCTCCCTCGGCACGGGACAGCCGCCGCTGCGTCGGTCGCCTCAGGCGTCCTTGGCTTCATGCGGCGCTTCCGCCGCCGCCGCATCACGCCCCAGGTCGTACTCGGCGTCGTAATTCCAGATATCGCCGTCGGCCGTTGCCGGCCCGCACGAAATCGAAATCGCGCCCTGGTCGGCCGGACCGACCACGCGCCGGTTCAGCGCGAACAGATTGCGCCCCATGTCGTGCGCCGCCGGTGCCGTGTTCGGTGCCGGCGCGCGCGCCGCGAACTCCGCCGCGTCCACCAGCAACTCCAGCGTCCCCGCCTCGCCATCCAGGCGGATCATGTCGCCCTCGCGCACCCGTGCCAGCGGCCCGCCGCGCGACGCTTCCGGCGTCATGTGGATCGCCGCCGGGAACTTGCCCGACGCGCCCGACAGACGACCATCGGTCACCAGCGCCACACGCCGCCCCTGGTTCTGCAGCAGCCCCAGCAACGGCGCCAGCGAATGCAGCTCCGGCATCCCGTTCGCGCGCGGCCCCTGGAAACGCACCACCGCCACGAAATCGTGCGGCAGCACACCGGCGGCATGCAGCTTGTTCAACACCTGCGGCGCATCCACCACCACCGCCGGCGCCTCGATCGTACGGAACTGCGGCTTCACTGCCGACAGCTTGATCAACGAACGCCCCAGATTGCCGCGCAGCAGCCGCAGCCCACCCTGGGCCTCGAACGGATCGGCCACACCGCGCACCACGTCCGCATCCGCGCTCTCGCGCAGCCCGTCGACGTACGCCAGCGTGCCATCGCGCAGCGCCGGCTCCTGCCCGTACTGCGCCATCCCGCCTTCGGCCACCGTCTGCAGGTCGGCATGCATCAGCCCGGCCTCCATCAGCTCGCGGAACACGAACGCCGTACCGCCGGCGGCCGCGAAGCGGTTCACGTCGGCCTCGCCGTTCGGATACACCCGCGCCAGCAGTGGAATCAGCTGCGACAGCTCGTCCATGTCGTCCCAGGTCAGCACGATACCGGCCGCCCGTGCCACCGCGATCCAGTGGATGGTGTGGTTGGTCGACCCGCCCGTGGCCATCAACGTCACCACCGCATTGACGATCGCACGCTCGTCGATCAGCCGGCCAAGCGGACGGAAATCGTCCCCCAGCGCGCAGATCTCCAGCGCACGCTCGCCGGCGCGGCGGGTCAACGCATCGCGCAGCGGCGTATCGGGATTGACGAAGGACGCGCCCGGCAGCTGCACGCCCATCGCTTCCAGCAACGTCTGGTTGGAGTTGGCGGTGCCGTAGAACGTGCAGGTGCCTGCACCGTGGTACGACGCCGCTTCGGCTTCCAGCAGCTCCTCGCGGCTGGCCAGCCCGGCCGCGTAGCGCTCGCGCACTTCGGCCTTCTGCTTGTTCGGAATGCCCGGCGTCATCGGACCGGCCGGCAGGAAGATCGCCGGCAGGTGGCCGAACGCCAGCGCGCCGATCAGCAGGCCCGGCACGATCTTGTCGCACACCCCGAGGTACACGGTGGCGTCGAACATGTCGTGGCTGAGGCCGATCGCCGTGGACTGCGCGATCACATCGCGCGAGAACAGCGACAGCTCCATGCCGCCACGGCCCTGGGTGACGCCGTCGCACATCGCCGGCACGCCGCCGGCCACCTGCGCGGTGGCGCCCATGTCGCGCGCAACGGCGCGCAGGATCTCCGGGTACGACTCGAACGGCTGGTGCGCCGACAGCATGTCGTTGTAGGCGGTGATGATGCCCAGGTTCGGGGTGACACCGCCGCGCAGGCGCGACTTGTCGGTTGGCCCGCACGCGGCGAACCCATGGGCGAGGTTGCCGCAGCTCAGGCGCGAACGGAACGGCCCATCGCGCAGCGAGGCATCGATCCCGGCCAGGTAGGCCGCGCGCGAGGCGACGCTGCGCTGGACGATGCGCTGAGTGATGGCATGGAGTTGGGGATGCAGGCTCATTGGCTACCGGCTATGAGAGGGCGGACGAACAACACCGGGGACAGGTCAGTCACACCAGTGGACGCGCAGTTTCGCGCCGTCGAGGTCGATCGCGTTGAGGATGGGATACAGCTGCGGGTTGTTGCTTTCCAGCGCCTGTTTGAGCACTTCCAGCTTCTGCTTGCCACGCAGCAGCAGCAGGCGCTGGCCGCTGTGCCTGAGCCCGTGCGGGGTCAGCGTGATGCGCAGCGGCCACTGGTTCGCGCCCGGGCAACCGGTGGCGTCCAGGGCGGCGTAGGGCAGGGTGCTTTCCAGCGCCCGGGCCAGGTCCTTGGAACCGGGGAACAGCGACGCGGTGTGGCCGTCGTTGCCCATGCCGAGCACGCTCAGGCACGGCGCCTGGCTGTGCTGGGCCTGCAGGTTGGCGGTATACACGCATTCCGGCAGCGGCTTGCCGACCCGCACCAGCGGATCGAAATGCGCGCCGTCGGCGCGGCCGAGGAAACTCTCGCGCACCAGCCAGGCGTTGCTGTCACGGTCCTGCGGCGACAGCCAGCGCTCATCGACCAGGCTGACTTCCACCCGGTCCCAGTGCACGTCCAGTTCGGCCAGCGCCTGGTACACCGGCGCCGGCGTGGTGCCGCCGGACAGCAGCATGCGCGCGCGCCCGAAGGTGGCGATATCGTTGTTCAACGCCTGCGCCATTTCGGCGGCGATGGCTTCGATCCAGGCATCGGCGTCGCCGTGGCGGATCAGGGTGAAGCGATCGGATGTATCCAGGCTGTTCATGCGTTGTTTCCTTGCAGGTCGCGTTCAACATCGGCGGCATAGGCAGCCGAACCCAGCAGGCCGGCATGCGGGTGCATCACCGCCAGCGACGGCACGCGGGCCATGATCGAAGAGAAGCGCCCCTTGTGCTCGAAGCGCTGGCGGAAACCGGAGTGCTGCAGCGAATCGAGCATCTTCGGGGTCAGCCCGCCGGTCAGGAACACGCCGTCCCAGGCGCCCTGCATCAGCACCAGGTCGCCGGCGATGGCGCCGAACACCGCGCAGAACACGTCCACCGCACGCATCGCCTGCGGGTCGCCGTGCAGCGCACGGGCGGTCACGTCCACCGGCTGCAGCTGGCCCGGATCGATGTCCGCCATCTCGCATACCGCGCGATGGATGTTGACCAGGCCAGGGCCGCAGATCAGGCGCTCGTTGGAGACCCGCCCGAACTGCTCGGAGAGGATTTCCAGGATGCGGATTTCCTCCGGCGTGCCCGGCGGGAAACTGACATGGCCGCCTTCGGTTTCCAGTGGATAGCAGCGGCCGTGGCGCAGGATCAGGCCACCGACACCCAGCCCGGTACCCGGGCCGATCACCGCATAGTTGCGCGGCTGGCCCGGCTTGCCCGGCACCCACGCCGCGCCGCCCACCTGGACCACGTCCTGCGGCTGCAGCAGCGAAATGGCCATCGCCTGGGCGGCGAAATCGTTGATCAGGTGCAGCTCGTCGAAGCCGAGCATGTGCGCGGTGCGGCTGCGCGAGATCACCCACGGGTGGTTGGTGATGCGCGCTTCATCGCCGTCCACGCGGCCCGCCACGGCGAACACGCCGCGCGTGGCCGAGGCGCCGACCTGTTCCAGGTAATGCCGCGCCGCATCGCCGAGCGAGGGGAAATCGGCCACCGCGAATTCGCGGATGCTGTCCTGCTGCAGCGGAGCCTCAAGGCTGGTGTCGGCAAGCGCGAAGCGGGCGTTGGTGCCACCGATATCGGCAACCAGGACCGGTTGGTTCTGCAGCGTCATGCGTCGCCGTCCTTGCGGCCGGCGTCGGCATCCACTTCAGCCGGCAGGAAGCCGGCCGCTTCGGCCGGACCCCATTCGCCGGCCGGGTAGGGCTGCAGCGGCAGGCTGGCGGCCTTCCAGGCATCACTGACGCTGTCGATCCAGGCCCAGGCGGCACGTACTTCGTCGTCGCGCACGAACAGCGCGTGGTTGCCGTTGAACGCATCCAGGAACAGCCGTTCGTAGGCGATGCGGCGGTGCAGGCCGGTCGGCACGGACAGTTCTAGTTCCAACGGATGCAGTTCCAGCGCGCCCCATTCCGGGCCGGCCAGCGAACTCATCAGGCCCAGCTCGATGTTCTCCTGCGGCTGCAACTGGAACACGATGCGGTTGGGCGTGGCATTGCGACGATGCGGCCGCTCGAACAGCCAGTGGGTGACCGGCTTGAGCGTGACCACCACGCGGGTGGTGCGCTCGGCCAGGCGCTTGCCGGTGACCAGGTGGAACGGCACGCCGGACCAGCGCCAGTTGTCGATATGCGCGGTGACCCCGGCGAAGGTTTCCACGTCGCTGCCTTCCGGCGGCTGGTAGGCCTGGGCCGGCTGACCGTTGATGGTGCCGGCGGTGTAGCGGCCGCGCACGCTGTCGCGGGCGGCGTGCTTGGCGTCCAGCGGGCGCAGGGCGCGCAGCACCTTGACCTTCTCGTCGCGGATGCGGTCGGCTTCCAGCGAGGCCGGCGGCTCCATCGCCACCAGGCACAGCAACTGCAGGATGTGGCTCTGGACCATGTCGCGCAGCGCGCCGGAGCGGGCGTAGTACGCGTCGCGGCCGTCCACGCCTTCGCTTTCGGCCACCAGGATGTGCACCGACTCGATGTAGTTGCGGTTCCACACGGCTTCCAGCAGCGTGTTGCCGAAGCGCAGCGCGATCAGGTTCTGTACCGCGGCCTTGCCCAGGTAGTGATCCAGGCGGAACACGCGGTCTTCGTCGATCCACTGGCCGATGGTGGAGATGATCTCCTCGGCGCTGGCGCTGTCGCTGCCGATCGGCTTTTCCAGCATCAGGCGGTGCGGTGCGGCCAGGGCGCCGCCCTTGGCCAGGCCTTCGCAGGTGGAGATGTACAGGCCCGGCGGAATGGCCAGGTAGCTCACGCAGTGGCGGTTGACCAGGTCACTGACCGACTCGGCCACCGAGTCCGCGTTGCGCAGGTCCACCGAACGGTAGTCGATGCGCGACAGCAGCGACTGGATGTCGTCCTGGCTGGCCATCGGCATGGCCTGCTGCAGGCGCGGGCGCAGGATGTCGCGGAAACCCTCGGTGTCGTGCGGGCTCAAGGCCAGCGCACGGATCTTGAAATCCTCCGGCAGCAGGCCGTCGCCGAGCAGGCGCAGCAACGAAGGGAACAGGTAGCGCTGGGCAAGGTCGCCGGTCGCGCCGAACAGGAAGAGGGTGTCGTGCATCGCTCGAGTTTCAGATCCGGGTGACATCGTTGTCAATCGCTTCTCGTCTATGTTCTCGGGGGTCCAGCTGGGCATGGTGTCCAGTGCTGCGGGTGCAACATGAACAGGCACCGGGCCAGCGCATCATGGGGCATGCACGGGGCGAATCGGGAGACTGTGCGGCTCCCGATGCGTCGCGGTCATGACCGACCAACGGATACTGCCACGTGAAAACGTTTACATGGCAGAATGAGCAGACTGTATTCGATTGCAGTGGTCGCCGTCATGCGGCACCACGCCATCGACCTGCCATCGGGAGGGCCGAAGGCAGTTCCGCATCAACAGCCCGGCAGCGGGCGGACTGGAATGGGTGATATGGCAAAAGTGCAGTTGCAGGGCGTTCGCAAGGTCTACGACAACGGCCAGGTGGCCGTCCAGGGCGCGACCTTCGAAGTGGCCGATGGCGAATTGATGGTGCTGGTGGGGCCGTCGGGGTGTGGCAAGTCGACCTTGCTGCGCATGGTGGCCGGCCTGGAAGAAATCAGCGGGGGCACGCTGACCATCGGTGACCGCGTGGTCAACGACGTGGCGCCCAAGGACCGCGACATCGCCATGGTGTTCCAGAGCTATGCGCTGTACCCGCATATGACCGTGGCCGAGAACCTGGCCTTCGGCCTGAAGCTGCGCGGCCACGACAAGGCCACGATCAGCAAGCGGGTGACCGAAGCGGCTGAAACGCTGGGCCTGACCGACATGCTCGACAAGCTGCCCAAGGCGATGTCCGGCGGCCAGCGCCAGCGCGTGGCACTGGGCCGCGCCCTGGTGCGCGAGCCGGCGGTGTTCCTGCTCGACGAGCCGCTGTCCAACCTGGACGCCAAGCTGCGCCACAGCGTGCGCACGGAAATCGCGCAACTGCACCGCAAGCTGGGCACCACCATGATCTACGTCACCCATGACCAGGTCGAGGCGATGACCCTGGGCCAGCGCATCGTGGTGCTCAAGGACGGCGTGATCCAGCAGATCGACACGCCCATGGCGCTGTACGACCGCCCGGCCAACCTGTTCGTGGCCGGCTTCCTGGGCAGCCCGGCGATGAACGTGCTGCGCGGGACCCTGCAGCGCAACGACAGTGGCGTGGTGGTGCAGGACACCCAGCTGACCGCGCCGCTGGGCCAGGCGGCGATCGATCCGGCCTGGATCGGCCGCACCGTGGCCGTGGGCGTGCGCCCGGAGCACCTGCAGCCGGCCGCCGCCGACGATGCAACCGCGTTTGTGGCCACCATCGACGGCATCGAGCCGGTGGGCAACGAGATCTTCGTCAACATGACCGGCGGCGGCCAGCCCCTGGTGATGCGCGTGGCCCCGCAGGCGCTGCCGGCAGTGGGCGAGACCATCCGCGTGGCGATCCACCCGCAGGGCCTGCATTTCTTCGATGCGGAGAGCGGCGAGCGGTTGAACGCGGCCTGAGGTGGCGGGCGGGTTTCCGGGATTGCCGGCCAGCGGCCGGCACTACCGGTGCCGCGTGATCGGGTGGTGCCGGCCGCTGGCCGGCAACCACGCAGCACGATCAACGCTCCTGATGTGGCGCATCGACCAACGGTCGATGCCTACCGGGCCAGGCCATCCAGCAGCGGCAGGTGCACGGCTTCCACGCCGTCCACCGACAGCGGATCGCTGGCGATCTCCAGCGGCAGCACCGCCAACGCCAGGTCGCCGGCCACGCTGGCCACCGTGCCGATGGCCGCGCCGTTCTGCTGCACCTGTGCACCGCTGGGCGTGCCATCGCCCACCCGCAGCAACTGCAACGCGCGCTTGGCCTTGCCCAGGAAATGGGTACGCGCCACGATCTCCTGGCCCGGGTAGCAGCCCTTCTTGACGCTGTACCCGTTCAAACGGTCCAGCCCCAGCTGCTGCGGCGTCCATTGCTCGCGCTGGTCGGCGGCCAGACGCGGCACACCGTAGCGCAGATCCGATTGGCGCCAGGCCAGAACGAAGCCGGCATCGTCGGTGGCCGTGGCACCGTCCAGCGGCGCGATCCGCAGCGTCCGCGGCAGGGCATCGCTGCCCACATCCAGCTCCAGCGTCTCACCGTGCACCGCGATTGCGGCGTCCGACGCCGCTTCCGGCGCAGTGAAGCTGCCGGCCACGATCCGGTCATCGCGCACCGCGATCTTGACCTTCCGGCGGAACACAAAACGCTGCAATTGCGACGCAATCGCATCGGCGTCGCCATCGGCCAGCACCAGCAGGATCCGTTCTTCATCCACCCGGATCAGCTGGAACACAGCAATGGTGCGGCCTTTGGCGCTCAGCCAGGCGCTCCACTGCCAATGCCGGACGGGCAGGGCAGTGACGTCGCTGGAAAACTGGGCGTGGGCGAACGCGGTCGCATCGGGACCATCCAGACTGAGCAGCTGGTGACCGGAGAGGCGCGGAAAACCGTTGAAATCCATGGGCAGGTTGTCAGGCACGTGAACGGGGTCTAAAATTTGTGCGTTGCGAGACCACCCATGATAGGCCAAACAACCCCCACTCCAGATTCCGACTCCGAAGCCCCGCAGGTCGATGAGAAGCAGCCGCTTCCGCAGACCCCTGTGGTGCCCGTGGAGATTGGTGGCCGCGGCGGACTCGATCCGGTGCGGTATGGAGACTGGGAGAAAAACGGACGCTGCATCGATTTTTGATCAGCATTGAGCCAACGCGGCATTGCGCCGCCCAGCCGAGACAACGAGCCCAGCGAATGGCCGCCAGAGAACGTCCCCTTTCCCCGCACCTTCAGGTGTATCGCTGGCAGATTCAGATGGCCACCTCGATCCTGCATCGAGCATCCGGCATCTTTCTGTCTGTTGGAGCCCTGATCATCGCCGGCGGCCTGCTCGCCCTGATGATGGGTCCTGAATCCTGGAACTGCTTCACCGGCCACGCCGGTAGCTGGTACGGCAAGTTGTTCCTGTTTGCATGGACGTGGGCCTTCGCCTACCACCTGTGCAACGGCATCCGGCACATCGTGCAGGACTTCGCGATCGGCTTCTCCATTCCTGCCTTCGTGCGCAGCAGCTGGATCTCGGTCTTCGCCAGCCTGGTGATCACCGCCCTGGTCTGGGCCTACGTCTTCGCCGGAGCCGCCGCATGAACAAGTTCCGTACCCCGCTGAAGAACGTGCGTGGCCTTGGCGCGGCCAAGACCGGTACCGAGCACTTCGTGATGCAGCGCCTGACCGCCACCGCGCTGGTCGGCCTGACCATCTGGTTCCTGGTGTTCGTGCTGAGCCTGATCGGCGCCGACTACGTGACCGCCACCGACGCGGTGTCCAAGCCGTGGAATGCGGTGCTGCTGGTCGGCTTCCTGGTCGCGATGTTCTGGCACGCCCAGCTCGGCCTGCAGGTCGTGCTGGAAGACTACATCCACAACTCGCTGCTGGCCCTGGCGCTGCAGACCACGGTGAAGTTCATCGCCGTGCTCGGCGCGATCGTCAGTGTTTTTGCGGTCGCCCGCATTGCGCTCGGCGTTGCCTGAGTCCAGGCACCAAGACAGGAATCCAGATTAGATGTCCGCTTACAAGATTACGGAACACAAGTACGACATGGTCGTGGTCGGCGCCGGTGGCGCTGGCCTGCGCGCTACGTTCGGTCTTGCCGCCAAGGGCCTGCAGACCGTCTGCCTGACCAAGGTCTTCCCGACCCGTTCGCACACCGTGGCCGCGCAGGGCGGTATTTCCGCCGCGCTGGGCAACATGGGTGAAGACGACTGGCGCTACCACTTCTTCGACACCATCAAGGGCTCGGATTGGCTGGGTGACCAAGACGCCATCGAGTACATGTGCCGCGAAGCGATTCCGGCCATCATCGAGCTGGAACACTACGGCGTGCCGTTCAGCCGCACCGAAGAAGGCAAGATCTACCAGCGCCCGTTCGGTGGCATGACCACCAAGTACGGCGAAGGCCCGTCCGCGCAGCGCACCTGCGCCGCGGCCGACCGTACCGGCCACGCCATGCTGCACACGCTGTACCAGCAGTCGCTGGCGCACAACGCGCGCTTCATGATCGAGTACTTCGCGCTCGACCTGATCTTCGATGACGAAGGCGTCTGCCGCGGCGTGCTCGCCCTGGACATGGCCGACGGCTCGCTGCACCTGTTCCGCGCCCACGGCGTGGTGCTGGCCACCGGCGGTTACGGCCGCGCCTACTTCAGCGCCACCTCGGCCCACACCTGCACCGGCGACGGCGGCGGTCTGGTCATGCGTGCCGGCCTGCCGATGCAGGACATGGAGTTCGTGCAGTTCCACCCGACCGGTATCTACGGCGCGGGCTGCCTGATCACCGAAGGCGTGCGTGGCGAAGGCGGCATCCTGCGCAACAGCAACGGCGAGCGCTTCATGGAGCGCTACGCACCGCACTACAAGGACCTGGCCTCGCGCGACGTGGTGTCGCGTTCGATGACCATCGAAATCCGCGAAGGCCGCGGCGTCGGCGAGCACAAGGATCACATCCTGCTCGACCTGACCCACCTCGGCCCGGGCGTGATCGACGACAAGCTGCCGGGTATCGCCGAAAGCGCCCGCATCTTCGCCGGCGTGGACGTGCACAAGCAGCCGATCCCGGTCATCCCGACCGTGCACTACAACATGGGTGGCATCCCGACCAACTACCACGGCGAAGTCGTGCGCAAGCTGGGCGACAACAACGATGCCGTGGTACCGGGCCTGTACGCCATCGGCGAAGCGGCCTGCGTGTCGGTGCACGGCGCCAACCGCCTGGGCTCCAACTCGCTGCTCGACCTGGTGGTGTTCGGTCGCGCCGTGGCCAACCGCTGTGCCGAGACCATCAAGTCCGGCGCGCCGCACAAGACCCTGCCGTCCGATGCGTGCGACAAGGCGCTGGGCCTGCTGGACAAGCTGCGCTACGCCAACGGCGACACCCCGACCTCGGTCATCCGCGACAACATGCAGCGCACCATGCAGAACGACGCCGCGGTGTTCCGGACCAGCAAGACCCTGGAAGAGGGCTGCAGCAAGATGGCCGAGATCTTCGACTCCTTCCAGGACGTCAAGGTCACCGACCGCTCGCTGGTGTGGAACTCGGACCTGATCGAAACCTACGAGCTGAACAACCTGCTGCTCAACGCGGTGGCGACGATCAACTCGGCCGAACAGCGCAAGGAAAGCCGTGGCGCGCATGCGCATGAGGACTTCCCGGACCGCGACGACGTCAACTGGCAGAAGCACACGCTGGTCAATGTCGACGACAAGGGCAAGTGCAGCTTCGACTATCGCCCGGTGCACATGTACACGTTGAGCAAGGACGTGGACGTGGTACCGCCGAAGCCGCGCGTGTACTAAGAGACCTGCGGGATGACCTCCGGCCACGCAGCGCCTGCCCACCTTCCTGTCCGCACGGGCAGGGTGGTGCGCGCGCTGCGGGCCGGCGGTGTCAACTTCCTCATCTTCCGTGCTAGCCGCGCCTGCATCGCAGCGCGAGCCGCCTGAGCCAACGAGAACAGCCATGGCCGAGTTTTCCCTCCCCAAGAATTCCAAGATCGGAAAGGGCAAGCACTTCCCCGCCAAGAGCGGTGCGAAGAACACGCGCACTTTCAAGATCTACCGCTGGAGTCCCGACGACGACAGCAACCCGCGGACCGATACCTACGAGATCGATCTGGACAGCTGCGGCCCGATGGTTCTGGACGCGCTGATCAAGATCAAGAACGAGGTCGACCCGACCCTGACCTTCCGTCGTTCGTGCCGCGAAGGCATCTGCGGTTCGTGCGCGATGAACATCGACGGCACCAACACGCTGGCCTGCACCCGTGCCATTGCCGATTGCGGCAAGGCCGAAGTGCCGATCTACCCGCTGCCGCACATGAGCGTGGTCAAGGACCTGGTGCCGGACCTGACCCACTTCTACGCGCAGTACGCCTCGATCAAGCCGTGGATCCGCACGCAGACCCCGCCGCCGCCGGATCGCGAGCGCCTGCAGTCGCCGGAAGACCGCAAGAAGCTGGACGGCCTGTACGAGTGCATCCTGTGCGCGTGCTGCTCCACCAGCTGCCCGAGCTACTGGTGGAACGGCGAGCGTTACCTCGGCCCGGCGATCCTGCTGCAGGCCTACCGCTGGATCGTCGACTCGCGCGATGAAGACACCGGTGCGCGCCTGGACGAACTGGAAGACCCGTTCAAGCTGTACCGCTGCCACACCATCATGAACTGCTCGCGCACCTGCCCGAAGGGTCTGAACCCGGCGCTGGCCATTGCCGAGATCAAGAAGTTGATGATGGCGCGCCGCGCCTAAGCTGGGCGCTGCCCCGCTGTGCACGTAGAGCGGGGCTCTGCCCCGCTGAAAGGATCCGGGCTCTGCCCGGCTGCATCAACGCCGGGCGCGACCCGGCTGCACGTTCGGCCGGGCCATGCCCGGCCTTGCTGTTTCCGGAGCCTGATCGATGGACGAAGCCACTGAACTGAAGAAGCTGCGCTGGCGTTGCCGGCGTGGCATGCGTGAACTGGACCAGCTGTTCGGGCGTTACCTGGACCGCTGCTGGCTGCAGGCACCTACCGAAGAGCGCGAGGTTTTCCTGTTCCTGCTGGAAAGCGAAGACGATAGGTTGTGGCGCTGGTTCATGGGTTACGAGGAGTGCCCGCATGCGCAGCCTGCCGCGCTCATCGCCCGGATCCGCGCCCTGCCGGCTTGAGTGGCGGCCTTCCCGCTGGCAGTGCGGAGCGCACTGGCTGATCACCGCGCTGCTGCCGTGGGCGGTGTTCAGCACCGACCTGACCGGCCGCTGGCACTGGCCGGCCGCCCTGCTGGCCGTGGCCATGGGCGCAACCGGGGCGTGGCGCTACGGGCGCATGCCCGCCCAGGCCATCGTGATACCGCCCGGTGATGACCCGGCGCAGGTGGATGGGCAGCCGGTCGATGACCTGCAGCTGTCCGATCGTGGCGTGCTGCTGCAACTGGCCTGGCGCCAGCAGGGACGCCGCCACTGGCGGCTGTTCTGGCCCGACACGCTCACCCCGGCGCAACGACGTGAACTGCGACTGGCCGTGCGCGCACGCTGCATTTCCCGTTCACGTCCAGCAGTGGCACCATAGCCTGAATTGTCCGGCGCACCTGCATGTTCAAACCCATACCTGTTTCGATCGGTCTGCGCTATCTGCGCGCCAAGCGCCGTAACGGCTTCATCTCCTTCATCTCGATGGCCTCCATCCTCGGCATCGCGCTGGGCGTGACCGTGCTGATCACCACGCTGGCCGTGATGAGCGGCTTCCAGAAGGAAATCCGTGACCGCCTGCTGCAGATGACCGCCCATACCACCATCACCAGCGATGGCGCGCCGATGTCGGACTGGCAGCGTGCGGTGGATGCGGCCAAAAAGGATCCACGCGTGGCCGGCGCTGCCCCGTACATCGAGATCCAGGCCATGCTCAGCGGTCCGCGCGTGCAGGGTGCGATCGTGCAGGGCATCGACCCGGCACTGGAGCCGGGCGTGTCGGTGATCAACCAGAAAGTGGTCAAGGGCAGTTTCGACAGCCTCACCCCGGGCAGCTACAACCTGCTGGTGGGCAAGGAACTGGCGATCTGGTTGGGCGTGAATGTCGGTGACACCGTGCTGGTGACCCTGGCCGAAGTGCAGGGCACCCCGGTGGGCGCGATGCCGCGGCTGAAGCGCTTCACCGTCAGCGGCATCTTCGAGGCCGGCTACAACGAGATCGACAAGGGCGTGGCGTTTGCCAACATGGCCGACATGGAGCGCGTGCTGCGCATGGACGGCGTGACCGGCGTGCGGCTCAAGCTGCACGACATGGACAAGGCGTTGGACGTTGGCGTGGACCTGGCCCACAGCCTGGGCGGCGCGTACCGGGTCAGCGACTGGACCCAGCAGAACGCCAACCTGTACCACTCGCTGCGCATGGAAAAGGTGGTGATGGGCATCCTGCTCTCGCTGATCATCGCCATGGGCGCGTTCAACCTGGTGTCGTCGCAGGTGATGCTGGTGACCGACAAGCAGGCCGATATCGCCATCCTGCGTACGCTCGGCCTGACCCCGGGCGGAGTGATGCAGGTGTTCATGGTGCAGGGCTCGCTGATCGGCATCATCGGCACCGTCGCCGGCGTGATCGGTGGCATCACCCTGACCTTGAACCTGGAACGCATCCTCGGTGCGATCGAGACGGTGTTCAACGTCAAGCTGTTGCCCGAGGACGTCTATTACATCACCGGCCTGCCCACCGACATGCAGGCACCGGACATCATCGTCATCACCCTCATCGCGCTGGCCATGAGTTTCCTTGCCACCTTGTATCCCGCGTGGCGCGCTGCCCGCACCCAGCCGGCGGAGGCCCTGCGCTATGAATGAGCCGATCGATCGCGGCGACGAAGTGATCCGTGCCCAGGGGCTGGCCAAGGTGTACGCCGAAGGCCGCATGCACACCCCGGTGTTCAACGGGCTGGACCTGACCGTGTCGGCCGGCGAAACGGTGGCCATCATCGGCGCGTCCGGCGCCGGCAAGAGCACGCTGCTGCACCTGCTGGGCGGGTTGGACACGCCCACCGCAGGCGAGGTATTTGTGACCGGGCATCGCATGTCGGGGCTGACCGATGGCCAGCGCGGCCTGCTGCGCAACCGGGCGCTGGGCTTCGTGTACCAGTTCCATCACCTGCTGCCGGAGTTCACCGCGTTGGAAAACGTGATGATGCCCGTGCTGCTGGGCGGCCAGGAAGTGGCGGCTGCCAAGGAGCGCGCGCAGCTGTTGCTGGAGTCGGTGGGCCTGGGCCATCGGCTGGAGCACAAGCCGGGCGAACTGTCCGGCGGCGAGCGCCAGCGTGCGGCCGTGGCGCGCGCGCTGGTCAACAAGCCGGCCTGCGTGCTGGGCGACGAACCCACCGGCAACCTGGATGACAAGACGGCCGCGACGGTGTTCGAACTGATGCTCGAACTCAACCGCGCGCACCACACCAGCCTGGTGCTGGTGACCCACGACCGCAACCTGGCGCGCAAGCTGGACCGCGTGCTGGAGCTGCGCGAAGGGCGCCTGCACGAACTGGCCAACAGCGAGGTCTGAGCTGGCCGCTGAATGGTCGGCGCGATCCTGTCGCCGGCCTCACCCAACAGGTGCATCATCGGCATGTTCATCCTTGAAGGTGGTGCCATGAAGACCCTGATCGGAGCGGCTGTGCTGTGCCTTGCCCTGGTGGCGTGCGCCACCACCGGGCGCCTGTCCAGCCAGCAGCGGCTGGAGCTGTACCGGGCCCATGCCGGCCCGCCACAGGACAGCCTGCAGTACTTCGGATCGTTGAATGGCTGGACCGAGCTGGGCGACAGTGCGCTCGCGGTCTGGACCCGGCCCAGCGAGGCGTATCTGCTGGAACTGCGCGGTCCGTGCCAGGGCCTGGACTACGCCGCGGCCATCGGCCTGACCAGCCAGATGGGGCGGGTGTCGGCGCGGTTCGACAAGGTGCTGGTGCGTGACCCGACGCCGGGGCCCACCCTGCCGTGCTTCATCGGCAGCATCCGCAAGCTGGATGTCCAGGCCTTGCGTTCGACCGAGAAGGAGCTGCGCCAGGCGCAGGTGCAGGAGCGCCAGGACGCGCAGGCCGTGCCGGCGAAGTGACGACGTAGGGACCGTTTGGCGGTCGGGCGTTGCGTGGTGGCGATGTACCGACCAACGGCCGGTACGTACCGGTCACGATGGTCGGCAGGCGGCAATCACGCTTCGGGAATGAAACCTGCCGGCTTTTCGGCGTCCTTCTCGAACAGGTATTTCACCAGTTCGGTTTCCAAGAAGGCGCGGTGCTTGGGATCGCGCGGCGACAGCCGGTTTTCGTTGATCAGCATGGTCTGGTGCGCCAGCCAGGCGCTCCAGGCGCTCTTGCCGATGCCGTTGAAGATGCGCTGGCCCAGCTCGCCGGGGTAGGGCACGAAGTCCAGGCCTTCGGTGTCGCGTTGTTCGTACTGGCAGAAAACGGTGCGGGGCATGGCTTACTCGGACTCGGGTGAAGGTGGTGCGCTTCGCATTGTACGGCGCTTGGGCCGGGCCGGCGGCGCACCGGTGTCCAGCAGCTTGCGGATCGGCGCAGGCAGGCCGAGGCTGGGCAGGTCGGCGGCGGCCACCCAGCGCAGCGTCGGGTCATCGCGTTGCAGGCCGTCCACGCGCTGCACCAGCACCTGCAGGTGCAGCCGGTAGTGGCTGAAGGTGTGCTCCAACACGGGCAGCACCTCGGCGTCATCCAGCGAACCGCTCACGTGGGTGTCGAACCAGTCCTGCAGGTCGCTGCCGGTGTCGGCCTGCGGCAGCGTCCACAGCTGCGCCCAGATGCCGGTGTCCGGGCGCTTCTGCAGCAGCACGCGGCCGTGCCCATCGCGCAGCAGCAGTGCGGTGGCTTCACGTTCGGGCAGGGTCTTGGTGGGCTTGGGCGTGGGCAGTTGGTCGGTGCGGCCTTCGCGGCGCGCCACGCAGTCCGCCTGCAGCGGGCAGATCACGCAGGCCGGCCGGCTGCGGGTGCACACGGTGGCGCCCAGGTCCATCTGCGCCTGGGTGTAGTCGGCCATGCGCGTGTCGGGTACGTGCGCCACGTGCGCGTCGGCCAGGGCCCACAGCGCCTTCTCCACCTTGGGCAGGCCGGGGAACCCGTCGATGCCGTGGTAGCGCGTCAGCACCCGCTTGACGTTGCCGTCGAGGATCGCAAAACGGTCGTTCCAGGCCTGGCTCAGGATCGCCGCGGCGGTGCTGCGGCCGATGCCGGGCAGCGCGTTCAAGGCCTCGACATCGCGCGGCAGCGCGCCGTCGTGCTGTTCAACGCAGCGCTGCGCGGCGGCATGCAGGTTGCGGGCACGGGCGTAGTAGCCCAGCCCGGCCCACTGCGCCATCACTGCATCGTTGCTGGCTGCGGCGAGGTCGGGCAGGGTGGGGAACACGCGCAGGAAGGCCAGGAAGTACGGAATGACCGTGCCGACCTGGGTCTGCTGCAGCATGATTTCCGACAGCCACACCCGGTACGGCGAGCGCGGATGCTGCCACGGCAGGTCGTGCCGGCCATGCCCGTCGAACCACGGCAGCAGCCGCGCGACGAAGGCATCGTCGGCGGGGACAGGGGTGCTGGCGGTGGGCTGGCGTGGCATGGTGATTCCTGGACGGGGGTAGAGCCACCCCATGGGTGGCTGCTCTATCCGGGCGGGGCAGCGCAAACTGCCGACGACGCATCCTGTGCGATACAGCCACCCATGGGGTGGCTCTACCAACCCGGGTGCGGCGATGCATTCACCGGGGACGCGCGGGACGTACGCCCACCGCGCCGTTGGATCAGCTGCCCAGCGCTTCGGGCAGCAATGCGTCGACGAAGGCTTCCGGATCGAACACCCGCAGGTCTTCCGGACGCTCACCGATGCCGGCAAAGCGGATCGGGATGCCGAACTCGCGGGCCAGCGCGAACACCACGCCCCCCTTGGCGGTGCCGTCCAGCTTGGTCACCACCAGCCCGGTCACATTGACCGCGGCATGGAACTGACGCAGCTGCGACAGCGCGTTCTGCCCGGTAGTGCCATCGATCACCATCAGCACCTCGTGCGGTGCCGCCGGGTCGATCTTGCCCAGCACGCGACGGATCTTGCCCAGTTCGTTCATCAGCCCGCCCTGGGTGTGCAGGCGGCCGGCGGTGTCGGCGATGAGCACTTCGGTGCCACGGGCCTTGCCGGCCTGCAGCGCGTCAAACGCCACCGAGGCGGCATCGGCGTTCTGGCCCTGGGCCACCACGGTCACGCCGTTGCGTTCGCCCCAGATCTGCAGCTGGGCCACGGCGGCGGCACGGAACGTATCGCCGGCGGCCAGCATCAGGCTGTGGCCATCGTCCTTGAAGCGCTTGGCCAGCTTGCCGATGGTGGTGGTCTTGCCCACGCCGTTGACGCCGACGGTGAGGACCACGAAGGGCTTGGCGCTGCGGTCGATGACCAGCGGCTTGGAGACCGGTTGCAGGATGGCGATCAGGTCGCTGCGCAGCGCAGCCAGCAGCGCGTTGGCATCGGCGAATTCGCGCGCCTTCATGCGCTTGCGCAGGCCCTCCACCAGCGCGGTGGTGGCGCCCACGCCCACATCGGCGGTGATCAGCGCGGTTTCCAGTTCATCCAGCAGGTCGTCATCGAGCTTGGGATTGCGCGAGAACAGGCCGCCGAAGCTGCGTGCGATGACGCTGTTGCGCAGGCGGTCGCGCCAGCCCAGCTTGCCCGGTGCTGCGGCAGCGGTGCCTTCAGCCGGCTCGGTCGCAAGCGGCTGCGAGGCTTCCTGGGTGATCTGGTTGGCGACCAGCACCGGCGGCGGCAAGGGCGCGGCGATGGGTTCGGCCACCACCAGCGGGGCCGGGGTGGTCGGTGCGACAACGGCGGGCGCCACGGCGGCAGCCGTATCGGGCGCAGCGGCCGGAACCACGGCAGGCGCGGCCACAGGCGCGGCGACCGGCGCTTCGGGCGTAACCGGTGCTGGCGCGACGGTGGCAGCAGGTACAACCGGCGCAACCGGCGGCAGCGGCGCGGCGAGCGGCGCAACGGGTGCCTCGGCAGCAGGCGTCTCGACAGCAGGCGCGTGAGCGGCAGGCACCTCAGCGGCAGGCACCTCGGCAGCAGGTGCCTCGATCGGCGCCGGCGCCGACGGGCCATCCTGGCTGGCCTGCGGGAACGCCGCGGCCAGTTCTTCGGCCGAATAGTGCTGGGTCTTGGGCGCGTCCTGGGGAGCGTCCTGGGTCTTTTTGCGACGGAAGAAACTGAGCATTGGATTCGGCGCTGAAATCAGGGGGATATGCTACCACTGCGCCCTTGGACGGCAGTGCGAACGTGGGTGGTGTGCATTGCTGCGGGCAGCCGACCAACGGTCGGCTCTACCGGCCACCACCCACCACCGGATAGAGCCGACCGTTGGTCGGCTGTCGGGTAGAGCCGACCGTTGGTCGGCTGCCGTCTTAAGCCAGCGCCGCGGCAGCCGCTAACGGCTGTGAAGCACTGCGTCATGCGGACGCAGTCGTACATCGTGGAGTGCAGGACCGTGAACGTGATGTCCATTGCCAGCTCGGGCCTGCGCGCCGCGACCCTTGGGGTGCAGGCGGCCGCGTCGAACGTGGCGCGCCTGCCGGTGGCCGAGGCCACCCGGATCGGCGTGGCCCAGGCCGCGGTTGCCGGCGGCGGGGTGGACGCCAGCCTGGTCGAGGTGGCGGCCGATCCGGCTGCGCCGGTGTCGGACCTGCTTGCCGCGCAAGAGGCGGTGCTGACGTTTGCGGCCAACGCCACGCTGATTCGCCGCAGCGACCAGATGCTCGGCGCGTTGCTGGACAAGCGCGCCTGACCCCGAATCGCACGGTAGTGCCGGCCGCTGGCCGGCTCCTCGCACCAGCGTGGTTTCCCATGAGCCGGCCAGCGGCCGGCACTACCGTGTGTGCGAATGCCGACCGTTGGTCGGCACGCACCCGTCCCACCATCGGTCGCCTTACGCCGACAATTCCAGCAGCAGCTTGTTGAGCCGGCGCACGTAGGCGGCCGGGTCCTTCAGCGTGTCACCGGCAGCCAGCGCGGCCTGTTCGAACAGCACGCGGCTGAGGTCGTCGAAGCGGGCGCTGTCGGCTTCCTGGTCCAGCTTGCCGATCAGCGGGTGGCCGGGGTTGAACTCGAACACCGGCTTGCTGTCGGGCACCTTCTGGCCGCTGGCTTCCAGGATCTGGCGCATCTGCAGGCCCAGGTCCTGTTCGCCGATGGCCAGGATCGCCGGGGAATCGGTGAGGCGGTGCGACACGCGCACGTCGGCGACATCCTCGCCCAGCGCGGCCTTGATGCGGTCGACCAGGCCCTGCTTGTCCTTGGCGGCTTCTTCCTGGGCCTGCTTGTCTTCGGCGCTTTCCAGCGCGCCCAGGTCCAGGTCGCCGCGGGCGACGTCAACGAATGACTTGCCATCGAACTCGGTCAGGTACCCCATCAGCCATTCGTCGATGCGGTCGGTGAACAGCAGCACTTCGATGCCCTTCTTGCGGAACACTTCCAGGTGCGGGCTGTCCTTGACCTGGGTGTAGCTGTCGCCGGTCAGGTAGTAGATCTTGTCCTGGCCTTCGATCATGCGGCCCACGTAATCGGCCAGCGACACGCTCTGCTCGCCGCTGGTGTCATGCGTGGAGGCGAAGCGCAGCAGGCCGGCGATCTTTTCGCGGTTGTTGAAGTCTTCGGCGGGGCCTTCCTTGAGCACCTGGCCGAACTGCTTCCAGAAGCCAGCGTAGACGTCGGGCTTGTCGGTGGCCAGCTTCTCCAGCATGTCCAGCGAACGCTTGGTCAGGGCCGACTTCATGGAGTCGATGACCGGGCCGGACTGCAGGATTTCGCGCGAGACGTTCAGCGACAGGTCGTTGGAGTCGACCACGCCCTTGATGAAACGCAGGTACATCGGCAGGAACTGTTCGGCCTGGTCCATGACGAACACGCGCTGCACGTAGAGCTTCAGGCCCTTGGGCGCGTCGCGGTGGTACAGGTCGAACGGGGCGTGGCCGGGCACGTAGAGCAGCGAGGTGTACTCGAGCTTGCCTTCGACCTTGTTGTGGCTCCAGGCCAGTGCATCCTGGTGGTCGTGGGCGGCGTGCTTGTAGAACTCCTGGTACTCGGCGTCGCTGATCTCGGTGCGCGGACGGGTCCACAGGGCGCTGGCGCGGTTGACGGTTTCCCATTCAACCTCGGCCGGGGCGTCGTCGCCGTGGTGTTCCTTGACCATCTGGATCGGCAGGCCGATATGGTCGGAGTACTTCTTGATGATGCCGCGCAGGCGCCAGCCATCGGCGAAGTCGTGCTGGTCGTCCTTGAGGTGCAGGACGATGCGGGTGCCGCGCTCGGGCTTGTCGATGGGTTCGACGTCGAACTCGCCTTCACCGCGCGAGGACCAGTGCACGCCCTCGCTGGCGGGCAGGCCGGCACGGCGGGAGTAGACGTCGACCTGGTCGGCGACGATGAAGGCGCTGTAGAAGCCGACGCCGAACTGGCCGATGAGCTGGGAGTCTTTCTTCTGGTCACCGGAGAGCTGGCGCAGGAAGTCACCGGTGCCGGACTTGGCGATGGTGCCGAGGTGCGCGATGGCATCCTCGCGGCTCATGCCGATGCCGTTGTCGTCGATGGTGAGGGTGTGGGCGTCGGCATCGAAGCTGACACGGATGCGCAGGTCGCCGTCGTTTTCGAGCAGGGCCGGCTGGGTCAGCGCTTCAAAGCGCAGTTTGTCGGAGGCATCGGCGGCGTTGGAGATGAGCTCGCGAAGGAAGATTTCCTTGTTGGAGTACAGCGAGTGGATCATCAGCTGCAGCAGCTGTTTGACTTCGGTCTGGAAGCCCAGGGTTTGTTTTTGGGTCTGCTCGGTCACGGTGACGATGCTCCTTGGACGATGCCGCGCCCGGCGCGGCGGCTGGCTCAAGGGGTAGGGGTGGTGGGGTGGGTTTTCAAGAGCGGGGGCCGGAGCGAGAGCCAGGGGCCGGAGCCGAAGCCGAAGCCGAAGCCGAAGCATGACGCCAGAGCATGAAGCCAAAGGCGCGGCGCCTATCTGTCTGCGTGGGAGGCCGGTGGGGATGCGGTCCCGGGACACGGCGTAAATCCATCCTTGGAGCCTCGTGGGCAACATCCATGTTGCCCAACGGTCCCGGGACCGCATCCCCACCGGCCTCTGGCAGACGTTCCGAGTGACGCGGGTAGAGCCACGCCACGCGTGGCTGATCTTCGTTCCGGGGCAGGGATGTTGGTAGCGGCCGGTAGAGCCACGCCATGCGTGGCTGCTCGTCGTTCTGGAATCGGTACTCGTGGTGGTGACGGTGGCCGGACCGCCTAGAATGACGCCCTGAATCGCCTGATCTTCGTACCCATGACCTGTTCCCGCTCGTTCGACCCGTCCGCTCTTTCCTTCTGGAGCCGCGCATGAAGCCGCGCCCGCCGGTGGCGGCGGCCGTGGGCCAGGTGCGGATCATCGGCGGCAAGTGGCGCGGGACGAAGTTGCCGGTGCCGCTGTCGCCGGGGCTGCGACCCAGCAGCGACCGGGTCCGGGAGACGCTGTTCAACTGGCTGATGCCGCGGATTGGCGGCGCGCGGGTGCTGGACCTGTTTGCCGGTAGCGGGGCGCTGGGGCTGGAGGCGGTGTCGCGTGGGGCCGGGCAGGCGACGCTGGTCGAGCGGGATGCCGGATTGGCCCGGCAGCTGCGCGAATCGGTGGCCAAGCTGGGCGCGCAGGGGCAGGTGGCGGTGGTGCAGGCCGATGCGCTGCAGTGGCTGGCGCAGCCGCCGACAGGGCAGGCCGATATCGTGTTCGTGGACCCGCCGTTCGCCGCCGGGCTGTGGGACCAGGTGCTGGCGGGGTTGGGGCCGCACCTGGCCGCCGATGCCTGGCTGTACCTGGAGGCACCGGCCGAGCAGGCGCCGCGGGTGCCCGCGCCGTGGCTGCTGCACCGCGAGGGCGGGACCCGGGAGGTGCGTTTTGCCCTGTACCGCCGCGCCACTGCTACACTTTCACCAGATCACAACGTGTAGCTGACGTATGACCGTGGCCAACCGCCGCATTGCCGTTTACCCGGGCACCTTCGATCCGATCACCAACGGTCACATCGACCTGGTGAACCGGGCCGCGCCGCTGTTCGAGAAGGTCGTGGTTGGCGTGGCGCAGAGCCCGTCCAAGGGCCCGACGCTGCCGCTGGAGCTGCGCGTGCAGCTGGCGCGCGATGCGCTGGGCCACAACCGCAACGTGGAAGTGATCGGCTTCGATACCCTGCTGGCGCATTTCGTGCGCTCGGTGCAGGGCGGGGTGCTGCTGCGCGGGCTGCGCGCGGTGTCCGATTTCGAATACGAATTCCAGATGGCGAGCATGAACCGCCACCTGATCCCGGAGGTCGAGACCCTGTTCCTGACCCCGGCCGAGCAGCACAGCTTCATTTCGTCTTCGCTGGTCCGCGAGATCGCCCGCCTGGGCGGCGACGTGTCCGGCTTCGTGCCCGCCTCGGTCCTCGAGGCGCTGCGCAAGGTCCGTGAAGCGAAGTCGGGCCCGTCGTAAACACCTGTCAGATCCACACATACCAAGAATCACCAAGGGAGGAATTCCATGAACAACACCATGCGTGCCATGTTGATCGCGTCGTTCGCGCTGGCCTTCACCGCCTGCAAGAAGGAAGAGGCTGCTCCGGTCGCCGAAGCCCAGCAGGCGCTGGTCGCCCCGGACGCCAATGACGACGCCGGCTGGAAGAAGTACCTGCAGGCCGTGGCCGTGCAGAACATGGGCAACATCACCAACAGCCCGTTCCTGTACTACCTGTCCCCGGAATCGGACCCGGAGTTCGCCGCCAAGTACGAGCGTCAGGTCGAGAGCGCCACCCAGGCCGTGGCCCGTGGCATCCAGCCGGGCAACATGCTGGCCTTCGGTTCGTCGGCGTCCTCGAAGATGGCCGACATGATCCAGGCCGTGTTCAAGGATGTGCCGGCTGACTCGATGAAGAACGTGCGCGTGGTGTTCATCGGCAAGGCCGCTGACAATGCCCGCGTGCAGTCCATCATCCAGCCGACCGGCGCCGAGTACATCTTCGTAGAAGCCAAGTAACCCGTGCAGTGGCGGCCGCGCGTCCCGCGTGGCCCGGGCGGCTTCTGCGAGGAAGCCGCCGATGACCGGCCGGCGCGCATGCGCTGGTCGGTCTTCATCCGCCGGCGCGGGCGTGGAGTAACGCCATGTCGCTGAAAATCAATGAGCTCTGCGTCAACTGTGACGTGTGTGAGCCAGCCTGTCCCAATCAGGCCATCTCGATGGGTGAAACCATCTACGTGATCGATCCGGCCCGCTGCACCGAGTGCGTGGGACATTTCGACGAACCCCAGTGCGTGGTCGTCTGCCCGGTCGAATGCATCGATCCCGATCCGGACATCCCGGAAACCCAGGACGCCCTGCTGGCCAAGTTGTTCGGGCTGCAGCGCGACCATCCCGAACTTTATGCGGAGCCCCCATCCGAATGAACATGTTGTCGCGTCGTTGGTTGCTGCTCGTCCTGTTGTGGTCCCCGGTGGCATGGTCCGCCGCACCCGCACAGGGTTTCCTGGCCAGCCATCCGGACGGCGCGGCCATTGCCAGCGGCCACCACCTGGCCACCGAGGCCGGCATGGAGATCCTGGCCAAGGGCGGCAATGCGTTCGATGCGGCGGTGGCGGTGTCGTCCACCTTGGCGGTGGTCGAGCCGATCAGCTCGGGGCTGGGCGGCGGCGGGTTCTTCCTGCTGCATGACGCCCGTACCGGCAAGGATGTGATGCTGGACGCGCGCGAAACCGCGCCGCAGGCCGGCACCGAAGCCGCGTTCCTGGACAGCAAGGGCCAACTGGACCGCGACCGCTCGGTCAACGGCCCGTGGTCGGCCGGCATCCCCGGCCTGCCGGCGGCGCTGGTGGAGCTGTCGTCCAAGCACGGCAAGCTGCCGCTGCGCACCTCGCTGGGCCCGGCGATGCGGATCGCCAGTGACGGGTTCCCGGTGTATGCCCGCATGGCCAAGGGCTATGCATCGCGCCGCGAAGTGATGGAACGCTACCCCGGCACGCGCGAGGTGTACCTGCGCAACGGCAAGCCGATCGCCGAGGGCGACCTGTTCCGCCAGCCCGAACTGGCTGCCACGCTGGAGCGGCTGGCCGACAAGGGCTTCGACGGCTTCTACCGCGGCCAGACCGGCAAGGCGCTGCTGGCCGGCGTGAAGCAGGCCGGCGGCACGTGGACCGCCGACGAGCTGGCCGGCTACCGGGTCAAGCTGCGCGAGCCGATCGTGTTCAAGTACCGCGACTGGACCATCACCACCGCCTCGCCGCCGTCGTCCGGTGGCATCGCGTTGGCATCGATGCTGCAGATCCTGGAAGGCTGGGATCTCAAAGCGATGGACCAGGCCCACCGCACCCACCTGGTGGTGGAAGCGATGCGCCGCGCCTACCGTGACCGCACGTTCTTCCTGGGCGACCCGGACTTCGTGCAGATTCCGCAGAAAGTGCTGACCAGCAAGGACTACGCCCAGGGCCTGCGCGCCACGATCCACCCGGAGAAGGCCACCCCGAGCGACCTGCTGTCGGGCAACCCGACCCCGCTGGAAGACGACGAAACGACGCACTTCTCGATCATCGACCGCGACGGCAACCGCGTGGGCGCCACCCAGACGGTGAACCTGCTGTACGGCTCGGGCCTGATTCCCAAGGGCACCGGCGTATTGCTCAACAACGAAATGGACGATTTCGCGCTGAAGCCGGGTACGCCCAATGCGTTCGGCGTGATGGGCTATGCGGCCAACGCGCCCAAGCCGGGCAAGCGCATGCTCAGCTCGATGACGCCCACCTTCATGGAATCGTCCGACAAGGTGGTGGTTCTGGGCACCCCGGGCGGCAGCCGCATCATCACCATGGTGCTGCTGGGCATCCTGGGCTACGACGACGGCCTGACTGCACAGCAGGTAGCCGCCTTGCCGCGCTACCACCACCAGTGGCTGCCCGACGAGATCTCGGCCGAAACCGGCGCGCTGTCGGTGGACACGATCAAGCAGCTGCAGGCGATGGGCCACAAGATCGAGCTGCCTGGCGACAGCGCCGAGGGCGGCCGTGGCTCCAGCCATGTGTGGGGCAACCTGCAGACCGTGGAGTGGGACCGCAAGGCCAACGTGCTCAGCGGCGGCAGCGACCCGCGCAATCCGGTGGGCAGTGCGGCGGTAACGCCTGCCGCCGCGCGCTGAGTCGGCGTCACCCGTTCCCTCGAAAACCCCGCCTGCCGGCGGGGTTTTTCGTTGTATGAACCGATGCGCCTAGCGAATATTTAACGCGTCCCGCCGGATAATTTGCGCATGAAACTATGGTCGATACGCGGTAACTCACAGAAGCTGGACGGCGGTGCGATGTTCGGCAATGCGCCGCGCGCGGTCTGGGAAAAATGGGCGGCACCGGATGATCTGAACCGGATCGAGCTGGCGTGCCGCGCCCTGCTGGCCAGCCCGCTGGCGGGCAAGACGGTGTTGTTCGAAACCGGTATCGGTGCGTTCTTCGAGCCGAAACTGCGCGACCGCTACGGGGTGCAGGAACCGCGCCACGTGCTGATGGAATCGCTGCGTGAGGCCGGCTTCGAGCACGAGGATATCGACGTGGTGGTGCTCAGCCACCTGCATTTCGACCACGCCGGTGGCCTGCTGGCACAGTGGAGCGAAGGGCGCGAGCTGGAGCTGCTGTTCCCCAATGCCACCTTCCTGGTGGGCGCCGAGCACTGGCAACGGGCGCTGCACCCGCACCCGCGCGACCGCGCCAGCTTCATTCCCGAGCTGCCCGGCCTGCTGCAGGCCAGCGGGCGGCTGGAGATCGTGGACGGGCCGTATTCCAAGGCGCTGGGCAACAGCGTGCGCTTCAGTTTCAGCGACGGGCATACCCCGGGCCTGATGCTGGCCGAAATCGTCGGCCCCGAGCAGGTCGATGGCCAGGCGCGTGGCGGGGTGGTGTTCTGCGCCGACCTGATCCCGGGTCGGTCGTGGGTGCACGTGCCGATCACCATGGGCTACGACCGCAACGCCGAACTGCTGATCGACGAGAAGCGCAGCTTCCTGGAAGACAAACTGGCGCGCAACGTGCACCTGTTCTTTACCCACGACCCGCAGTGCGCGCTGGCGCAGGTGGTGCGCGATGACAAGGGCCGGTTCGGCACCGTCCACGAGCAGGGCGAATTGAAGGCCCGCGCGCTGGCCTGATGCACCCGGCAATGACGGTAGATGCCGACCGTCGCTCGGCACGTCATGGTAGTGCCGGCCGCTGGCCGGCTCCTCTTGAACCTCGGACGCATAACGTGGAGCCGGCCAGCGGCCGGCACTACCGTCGGGGCGTCCGTCCAAGCGCACCGGTAGGTGCCGACCGTTGGTCGGCACGGCCCCAAATCACGCACCGGCCAAACCCGGCGCGAACCTCAATGCGCCTTCAGACACCCGCTCATGAACGTCTTGCGCGCATCGCCAGCCAGCTTCTTCGCGGCGGCATCGGCATTGCAGGTTTTCATGCGTTCCTGCGGCGTGGTCGCCGCCGGGGCCGGCCCGCTCAGGCAGGCCTTCTGCGCGGACTTGTAGTCCTCGCCGGTCTTGCCCTTGTTCTTGGCCGAACAGTCGGCCATGCGCTGTTGCTGCGGGGTAGCGGCATCGGCCAGCACCGGGCTGCCGATCAGCAGCAGGCAGGCCAGCAGGGACACAGTCTTCATGGCAACACTCCACGCACGGGTAGGGTTGCGCGCAGCTTCTGCCTCGCCCTGAGCAGGCCGCGTGAAGAAGCCGGCGGCCGCGCAGGGCCGCCAGCCAACGCGTGGATCAACCGACCACGCGGGTACCGAAGATGCGATCACCGGCATCGCCCAGGCCCGGCAGGATGTAGCCCTTTTCGTTGAGCTGGGCATCGATGGCGGCGGTGAAGATCTCCACGTCCGGGTGCACGGCCTGCACGGCGGCGATGCCCTCCGGCGCAGCCACCAGGAAAATGCCCTTGATGCGGCGCGCGCCCGCACGCTTGAGCATGTCGATGGTGGCGATCAGGGTGCCGCCGGTGGCCAGCATCGGGTCCAGGATCAGCGCATCGCGCTCTTCCAGGCGACCGGTCAGGCGCTCGAAGTAGGGCACCGGCTGCAGGGTTTCCTCATCGCGCTGCAGGCCCACCACGCTGACCCGCGCGGCCGGGATCAGCGACAGCACGCCGCTGAGCATGCCCAGCCCGGCACGCAGGATCGGCACCACGGTGATCTTGGCCCCGGCGATGCGCTGCACCGTCACCGGACCGGCCCAGCCGGCCATGGTGTGGGCTTCGGTGTCCAGGTCGGCGGTGGCCTCATAGGCCAGCAGGCCGCCGAGCTCGTTGGCCAGTTCGCGGAAATCCTTGGTGCTCAGGGACGCATCGCGCATCAGGCCGATTTTGTGCTGCACCAGCGGATGGCGCACTTCGACGATTTTCATGGGGAAAGGCAACGGTAAGCAGGAAGGCCACTAGTGTGCCGCAAGCCCCACCGAAGCCAAAGCCCGGCGCCGCAGCACCCTGTGTCACGCCCATGCAACCTCCCGGACATACCGTGCTGACCCAATCTTTACGCCGTTGGGGAATGCCGTGCAGAACAAGAGCGTGTTGGGCCGGGCGATCAGCCTGTCGTTGCTGGTGATGGCCAGTCCGTCGGTGTTCGCCGCCGACACCAGCGTGGGCACCGCGGCCAGTGGGGCCGGGGCGATCGACCTGGACCGGGTCGAAGTCCGCCCGCAGCTGGAGTCGCAGACCCGCGCGGTCGACCTCAAGCGCAGCAGCGACGCCATCGAGGATGCGGTATCGTCCGACGCCATGGGCGTGTACCCGGACAAGAACGTGGCCGAGTCGCTGCAGCGCCTGCCCGGCGTCAGCGTGACCCGCGACCAGGGCGAGGGCCGCTTCGTGGTGATCCGCGGCCTGGACGCCAACCTCAACAGTGTCAGCGTCGACGGCATCGCCATCGGCACCCCGGAAGACTCCAGCCGCGCCGCACCGCTGGACGTGATCCCTTCCGACTCGACCGAGCGCCTGCGCGTGGTCAAGTCGCCCACCCCGGACATGCCCGGCGATGCCATCGGCGGTGCGATCCTGGTGGAATCGGCCTCGGCCTTCGATCGCGACGGGCGCAGCCTGCGCGGCAAGATCGAAGCCAGCCACCAGCAACTGTCCGGTGAGACCAGCCCCAAGGCGGCCTTCAACTACAGCGAGGTGTTCGCCGACACCTTCGGCGTGGCGGTGGGCGTGAACTACCAGAAGCGCAGCTTCGAATCGGACAACACCGAAGTGGAGTACGGCACCTTCGAGGGCGGCGCCAAGGACGACCTGTTCGCCAACAGCCTGCAGCGCCGCAAGTACGAGATCGAACGCAAGCGCATCGGCGCCAACCTCAACCTGGACTGGCATCCCGACGAGGACAACCGCTACTACCTGCGCACGCTGTACAGCCAGTTCGACGATGCCGAAACGCGCCAGCGCACCATCTTCGATTTCGGTGACGAAGGCATCACCGCGCTGGGCGGCAACCAGTACCGCGTGGATGACCTGGCCGCCGACAGCATCCAGAAGCGCATGCGCTACCGCACCAAGAAGGAAAATACGTTCGCCGCCAGCGTCGGCGGTGAGAACCGCCTGAGCGGTGCGGTGGTCGACTACAAGGTGGGCTATACGCGCACCGAAGAGCGCGTCAACGACGAGATGGAAGCGCGGTTCGAATACGCCGGTGACGACCTGTCCGCCACCGTCGACCAGAACAGCCGCGTGCCGCGCATCGCCCTGAGCGATGCGGGCTGGATGGACAACGGCAGCTACGACTTCGACCGCATGGTGCTGTCGCCCAAGCGCGTGGACGACAAGGAACACAGCGCGCAGGTCAACCTGCGTTTCGACGGCGACAACGCCAGCTACAAGTTCGGCCTGCTCGGCCGCTGGCGCGACCGCGACGTGGACACCAACGAGCGCGAGCTGCGCGTTGGCCCGGACATCGCCCTGTCCGACTGGACCACCGGCACGCCCGAACACCGTGGCGGCACGCTGGGCCAGGGCATGAGCTCGGACGCGATGCGCCGCTACTGGGCGCAGTTCGGTGGCCAGTACAGTGCACGCCCGCAGGATGCCGGCGGCAATGCGCTGACCTCGCTGGAAGAGGACTACACCGCCCGTGAGGACATTTTCGCCAGCTACGCAATGGGCACCTGGGACATCGGGGCACTGCGCATCATCGGCGGCGTGCGCGTGGAGAACACCCAGTTCAGCGCCACCGGCAACAGCGTGGACGTGGCCAGCAATGGCCGCACCTACACCGTGACCCCGCTCACCGTCAGCCGCAGCTACAGCAACGTGCTGCCGGGCCTGCACCTGCGCTACGACGCCGGTGATGCCTGGGTGCTGCGCGCGGCCGCCAACAAGACCGTCTCGCGCCCGTCGTTCGGCGACATCGCCCCGCGCATCGGCCTGAGCCGTGGTGACGAGGAAGTGCGCATCGGCAACCCGCAGCTGGACCCGTACGAATCGAAGAACATCGACCTGTCGATCGAGAAGTACATCGGCACCACCGGCATCCTGTCGCTGGGCCTGTTCCACAAGGCGATCGACGGCTACATCGTCAACACGGTGAGCACGACCGACCCGGCCTACCCGGACTTCAAGGTCACCCGGGTGATCAACGGCAACAAGGCCACCGTCAAGGGCGCGGAGTTCAACTGGCAGCAGCAGCTGGCGTTCCTGCCGGCCGGCTGGGACGGCCTGCTGGTGGGCGCCAGCGGCACCTGGCTGGATACCGACTTCGATCCGGGCCTGGCCGGCCGCGAGCGCGACGACTTCATGCTGCCGCGCGCCTCCAAGCACGTCTACACCGCGCACATCGGCTATGAGAAGGCCGGCTTCAGCACCCGCGTGGCGGCGGTCTACCGCAGCGAGTACCTGGACACGCTGGGTGACAGCACTGCCTACGACATCTACGTGGCGCCCAACACCCAGCTGGATCTCAGCCTGGACTACAAGATCACCGCCAACGTGAGCGTGTACCTGGAAGCGCAGAACCTGCTCGACAAGCCGCTGGAGCTGTACCAGGGCACGCGCTCGCGCACTCTGCAGATGGAAGAGTATGGCCGCACCTATGCGCTGGGCCTGAAGGTCGCGCTGTGATGCGCGCACGACACGCCGTGGCGGTGGTGAGCCTGGCCCTGCTGGCGGCGTGCAAGCCGGCGTCCGGCCCGGCGGCCGATGCGCCGGCCGGCGCGGCTGCAGCGCGTTCGGTGGCCACGGTGGCCGAAGCCTTCCTTACCCCGATGACCCCCGCCGACAACATCGACTCGCCGGCCAGCTGGACTGCTCCGGACGGCAAGCAGTGGCTGATCGCCACCGCCAAGACCACCCACAAGCTGGTGGTCTATGACGGCCAGACCGGCGCGCACCTGCGTGACGTGGGCAGCCAGGGCACCGCACCGGGTCAGTTCGACCGCCCCAACGGCATCGCCGTGATCGACGACCTGGTGCTGGTGGTGGAGCGCGACAACCACCGCGTGCAGGTGCTGCACCTGCCCGATTTCACCCCGCTGGGGATGTTCGCCGCCGCCGACCTGCGCAAGCCCTATGGGCTGTGGGTGAACAAGCAGCGCGAAGGCTACGACGTCTACGTCACCGACTCCTACGATGCCGGCGAAGACGCGCAGGGTAATGACGTGCTGCCGCCCCTGGCCGAACTGGACAAGCGCGTGCGCCGCTACGCACTCACGATGAAGGGGAACACGCTGGACGCGACCCTGGTGGGCAGCATCGGCGACACCAGCGATGCCGGTGCCCTGCGCGTGGTCGAATCGATCTGGGGCGACCCGGCCAACGACCGCCTGTTGATTGCCGAGGAAGACGAGACCTACGCCAGCGAGATCAAGGTATACACGCTGGAAGGCCGCTTCACCGGTACCACCTTTGGCCGCGATGCCTTCCAGGCGCAGGCCGAAGGCGTGATGCTGAAAACCTGCGGCAAGGACGGCTGGTGGATCACCACCGAGCAGGGCAAGCAGCGCAGCGTGTTCCACCTGTTCGACCGCCACACCTTGAAGCATGTCGGTGCGTTCCAGGGCAACACGGTGGCCAACACTGACGGCATCTGGCTGGATCAATCGGCATCTGCGCGGTTCCCGCACGGCGTGCTGTATGCCGTGCATGACGACCAGGGCGTTGTGGCGTTCGACTGGGCCACTGTCGCCCGGCAGTTGTCGTTGCCGCTGGAGTGCGCGCCATGACCCGCGCCACGATCGCTACCGCAGCGCTGCTGGCCGCGTTGCTGCTGGGCAATGGCCCGGCCGCCGCAAAGGCACCGGACAGCGCTGCCGAACCCAACACCCAGGTGCCCGCCGGCAACCGCCACTATGCGGCTACTGGTTTCCCGGACCGCATGGTGGCCTCGCCGGCGCAGGACGCCGCGCGCGGCTTCGGCGTGTCCTGGCGCACCGATGCCTCCGTCAGCGCGCCAACCCTGGAGTGGGTGGTGGCCGGTGACTCGCCGGACGTGGGCACGCCCACCCGCATCAAGGCGGCCACCCGCGCGCTGGAGACCGAGAACGGCACGGCCCATTACCATCGCGCCGACGTGGCCGGGCTGCAGCCGGACACGCTGTATCTCTGGCGGGTGCAGGGCAACAGCACCTGGAGCGCGTGGCACCAGCTGCGCACCGCAGGCACCGCCCGGCAGCCGCTGACGTTGCTGTACTTCGGCGACACCCAGAACAAGAACCTCAGCCACGTCTCGCGCGTGCTGCGTGCGGGCATCAAGGCCGCACCGGATGCGCGCCTGAGCCTGTTCGCCGGTGACCTGGTCAGCGGCGGCGACGGCCAGGACGACAGCGAGTGGGGCGAGTGGTTCGCCGCCGCGGGCTGGCTGCCACAGGAAACCGCGGTGGCCCCGGCCATCGGCAACCACGAGTATTTCGAGGAGTTCGAAGACACCCCGCAGGAGCGAAGGGTGCTGGGCCGGCACTGGCCGGTGACCTTCGCGCTGCCGCGCAATGGCGTGGACGCCGCCGACACCAGCACCTACTGGTTCGACTACCAGGGCGTGCGCATCGCCGTGCTCGACGGCACCTCGGCACTGGACCTGGGCACCGCGCAGGCGCAGGCCGCATGGCTGGACACGGTGCTGGCCGACAACCCGCACCCGTGGAGCATCGTGCTGCTGCACCAGCCGTTCTACTCGCCGCGCGAGGGCCGCGAGAACGCCGAACTGCGCGACGTGCTGCTGCCGGTGGTGCGCCGCCATCAGGTGGACCTGGTGCTGCAGGGCCACGACCACACCTACGGCCGTCGTGGCGAGGGGCAGGGCGCCACCCCGCAGTTCGTGGTCACCGTGGCCGGTCCCAAGCAGTACCGCCTGTCTGAGCAGGCGCGCGCGACGATGGCGCCGGTGGGCGAAGACACCCAGCTCTACCAGGTGCTGAAGATCGACCCGCAGCACCTGCGTTACGAAGCACGCACGGTCACCGGCCAGCTGTATGACGGCTTCGAACTGACCCGTGCCGCCAATGGACGCAAGCGCAAGACCGAACTGACGCAGGGACGCATCGCCCCCCGTGACTGCACGCGCGCGCAGACCCTCAAGGGCCGCGCCGACCGTTGCTGGGAATGAACCCCGGGCCGGGCCGTTGCGACGCGCCCGGCCGATGCTGGAGAACAAGATGACCACCCGACGCGTTCTGCCCCTGGCCGCCATCGCCGCCGCCTTGCTGCTGCTGGCCGGTGCCGGTGGCGCCACCAACGCCGTGCTGCACCCGTTCCTGGCCGCCCAGCCCAAAGAGGCCCCGGACGAGGCCAACCTGGCAGTGGAAATACCGGCCGGCAGTTTCACCAAGTACGAGATCAAGGAAGACGGCCTGGTCCATGTGGACCGCTTCCAGTCGATGCCGGTGGCGTACCCGGCCAACTACGGGTCGATGCCGCGCACGCTGGCCGGCGACAACGACCCGCTCGACGCGCTGGTGCTGACCCGCGAGCCGCTGCATCCCGGCGTCATCGTGCGGTTTCGCCCGATTGGATTCCTGAAGATGGTGGACAACGGCGAACATGACGAGAAGGTCATCGGCGTACCCACCGACAAGCTCGACCCCACCTACGCCGGCATCCGCGACCTGCAGGACCTGCCACTGATCGAACGCCAGCGCATCGAAGCGTTCTTCCGCGTGTACAAGGACCTGCCCGAAGGGCGCAATCCGGTGCAGCTGGATGGCTGGGGAACCGCCGCCGAGGCCAAGGCGCTGATCCGTGCCTCGATGCAGCGCTTCGACCTGCAGCAGCAGCGCCGCAAGGGCGATTGAGGCATTTCGGCGCCGATGTATCCTCTGCCCACATGGACGAGGGCATGGCGATGGAGAAGGCAGGCTGGGCAACGCAGCTGAGTGTGGTGCTGCTGGCATGGGAACTGCAACTGCTGGCCGTGCCGATGACGGCGCTGAGCGTCTTTGCGCTGGCGTGGTTGTGGGGACCTGCGTTTCACCCTGACCACGTGCCGATGCGGGCGGCGGTGGTGGTGGCCCTGATCGCCTTCATGGGCTTCTGGCGGCTGGTGCTGGGGTTCTATCGCGCCGGCCTGCGCCTGGACGGGACACCGCTGTGGGCACGCGTGTGCACCGCTGCCGGCGCGACGCTATGCGCGGCGGGGCTGGCGGTGGGCATATTCCAACGTCCCACCGGTTGGGCCTACATCGGGGTCATGGGCGTGCCGATGCTGCTGCCACTGGGACACATGCTTGCCCTGTCGTGGCGTACCACCCGGCAACGACCGGTGCGCTGAGAAAGCGCGCCGCGCCGCCTGGCCGCCACGTACATGGGCTAGCCGGCCCGTTGTATGCTCGGCGCACTACAGCCGGGGGGCGGATGATGGGCAAGTCGCAGTGGGCGAACGGGGTTGGCGTGGCCTTGCTGGTGCTGGAGTTGCTGGTGTTTGCATTGCCCGTCACCCTGCTCGATGGCTTCGGCCTGCTGATGCTGTCGCGCCCCACCGGCCACCCGGATTACGCGCCGATGCTGGTCGGCGTGTTGCTGGCCAGCGTGGCACTGGTCGGCTTCTGGCGGCTTGCGTTCGGCTTCCTGCTCGATGGCCTGACCCTGCACGGCGCGCCTCGCTGGGCGCGCTGGTGCACCGGCACCGGTGCATTGCTGTGCCTGGGGGCGTTGCTGATTGCCGGCCTCTTCAACCGGCTCAACGCACTGGCCTTTGTCGGCGTGCTGGGGCTGCCGGTGATGGTGCCGCTGGGCCACATGCTGGTGGTATCCCAGCGCGTGCCCACGCCGCCGCCGCTGCCGTAGGCGCGCTCAACCGCGCGCGGCGGTCGCCTTGTCCACGCGGCGTTTGAACACCGCCATTTCCTTCTCGGCCTGCTTGTCACCGTTGCGCTGCGCCACGGCAATGCCTTCCTGCCATGCCCGTGCCGCCGCATCGGCATCGCCGGCGGCCAGCCACGCCTTGCCCAGCAGTTTCCAGCCCGCCGAATAGGCCGGGTCCTGCGTCACGCAGCGTTGCAGGTGCGCGGCCGCCTCGGCGGGCTCGCCCGCGTCCAGCAGGCCCTTGCCCAGGCTGAAGCGCAGCAGCGCACTGTCGCGGCCGGCGTCGAGCATGCGCTGCAGGGCGGTCATGTCCATGGCGACGCATCCACGTCGGCGCGGCCATCGATACGGGTGTAGCGGCTGCGGTGGTAGGCCAGTGCCGCGCCTGGCGCCGCCTCGAAACGGGCAACCCGGCCCACGATCAACACGTGGTCGCCCAGTGGCAGGCTGCGCTCCACCGTGCACAGCAGCCAGCCGACCGCCTTGCGCACCCGCGGTGCGGCGCCCCCCAGGTCGAGCACGTCCGCAGCGACCGGTGTGCGACGCCGCAGCGGGTCGGCGAAGTGGCGCGCCACCGCTTCCTGCCCGGCTGACAGCAGGCTGATGCCGAAGTACGCCGCGTCGCGGAACATGGGCAGGTCGGCGGCGCGCTCGCCGATGCTCCACGCCACCAGCGGTGGCTGCAACGACAGCGTGGTGAACGAGTTGATGGTCATCGCCACCGGCATGCCCGCCGCGCCGTGCACGGCGACCACCGCCACGCCGGTCGGGTACTGCCCGAACACATGGCGCAATGCAGCCGTGTCGGGCCCGGCACCGGACGCGTCGGCGGCCACGACCGGTGCCGCAGCAGGTGCCGGGCCCGCGCGCATCAGCGCCCGCCCGCCGCCTCGAAGCGACGTGCCACTTCGCTCCAGTCGATCAGTTGGAAGAACGCGCCGATGTAGTCGGGGCGGCGGTTCTGGTAGTGCAGGTAGTAGGCATGCTCCCACACGTCCAGGCCCAGGATCGGCGTGCCGCCGGACAGGTTGGCGTAGGCGCCCATCAACGGGCTGTCCTGGTTGGGGCTGCTTTCCACCAGCAGACGACCGTCGCGGCCCAGCGTCAACCAGGCCCAGCCGCTGCCGAAGCGGGTCTGCGCAGCCTTGGTGAAGGCGTCCTTGAAGGCGTCGTAGCCGCCCAGGTCACGCTCGATTGCCGCCGCCAACGCACCGGCCGGGCTGCCCCCGTTGCTGCTGAGCACGGTCCAGAACAGGCTGTGGTTGGCATGCCCGCCGCCGTTGTTGCGCACGGCGGTGCGTACGCTGTCGGGCAGCGCCTCGATATCGGCGATCAGGTGTTCAACCGGCATCGGTTCAACGCCGGCGTCGGCCAGCGCGGCGTTGAGGTTGTTGACGTAGGTCTGGTGGTGGCGCGCATGGTGGATTTCCATCGTCTGCGCGTCAAAGTGCGGTTCCAGGGCGTCGTAGGCGTAGGGCAGGGCGGGCAGGGTGTAGGTCATCGAAGACAACTCCTTCAGGGGAGGAGACATCTTCGGACCTCAAGCATGGTTGAGGTCAAGCGTGCCGGTGCAGCGCGTCAGCCATCGTTGGGGCGGGCCGACGCAACCAACGCCGGCACAGCCGCGAGGCAAGCATGCAGGCAGCCAGGGCGACGGCCCAGCGGATGCCATCGTGGCCTACGTATAGCTGCACCAGCTGCCACCAGTACCGGCCGAACAGCAGCACCATGCCCGCGGTCACCACCACAAGCACGGCGATCAGCACAGGCACCAGGCGTTTCTCGACCCCGGCCTCGTGCACGGTGACCTGTCGCAGTACCGCGGCGGTGAAGTCCGGTGGCGGCGCGCTGCGCGGCAACGATCGCAGGGCCATCGCGATCTGCCGGTAGTCGGCCGACACCGCGCTGGTACGGGCGTTTGCTGCGTCGCCTGCATGCAGCCGACCTTGCTCCTGTGCCGCCCATTCGTCGGCATCGACAGGGGAGATGCGATCACGGTTCATGCGGTAACTCCCATGCGGGCGTGCAGAATCTGCCGCAGCTGCCGGCGGCTGCGAAACAGATGACTCTTGATGGTGCCTTCGGCAAGCGCAGTCACACTGGCGATCTCCGCGATGGGCATCTCTTCCAGATGATAGAGCGTGAGCAGTGTGCGCTGCAGCGGCGGTAGTGCCTCGATGGCGGCATGCAGCAGGGCGTGGTCCTCCTGCGTGCTGGTATGGGTCTCCAGGTCGAACCCGTCGCTGACCCGTTCTGCTGCGGCATGCATCTGCCCATCCGGGCCATTGTCGGCGATGGGAATGCGACGGCGTTCGAGGTGCCGCTTGGCCATCGAGTAGGCGACCTGCGCGATCCATGCTTTCAAGGGGCGTTCGCCACGGTACTGGTGCAGTGACTGATGCACGCGCAGGAAGGTTTCCTGGCACAGCTCACGGGTATCGTCGGGATGGCGGACCATGCGGTCCACGATATGCCAGCACAGGCCCTGGTAGCTGCGCACCACCTTTTCGAACGCACCCGGCGCGCCGGCAAGGACAGCGGTGACCAGCGCGTGGTCGGCGTGCAGTGCGGCGTCGTCGGGAGCGATGGGGTCGGGCATTCCCATAGGGATACGTCCTGCGGCCGATCGGTTGCAAGTGCGCTGGGTGCAACCGCCGCCGCCCGCACCGTATCTCCTTCTGCACACACCCCCACCACAGCGAGGCCTTCCATGGATTTCAACCTCATCCTGCCGATCATCCTGATTCTCGGCGTCGTCTACACCATCAAGAGCGTGGTCGACGCCGGTACGCGGCGCCGGATCATCGCCGCGCACGGGTCCGAGGCGTTGGTGCGCTCCCTGCTCGATGGCGACGCCAGCAAGCGCCGGCAGTCGGCGCTGCACTGGGGCAGCGTGCTGGTGGCGGTGGCGCTGGGCCTTGGACTGATCGACCTGCTTGGCATCAACGAGGTGACCCCGGGCGCGATCGCGCTGTTGCTGGGTGCTACCGGGCTGGGCAACCTGGCCTATTACCTGCTGGAACGGCGGGTCCGCTGAGGGCGGTCACGGTTCGTGGATCGGGCAGCGGTTGAACCGGGAACGGAACTGCCGCGATGCCGCCATCACCACCCGGCGTGCACGGTTGAGGCTGCCCAGCGGGCGGTGCGTAGCAAGCGCGTGCCAGGGTGCGAAGGCCAGGGCATCTTCGCGCGCTTCCGCATCGGCGCTCCATGCCGGCTGTGCGCCGATCGACAACTGCCCCACCGGCAGGAACGGGCTGAGGCCTTCTGGCCAGGCCACGGAGGCATCCTCGATGGGCATCTGCGCCAGGTCGCGGCACAACTGCACGCGCAGCTCCCACATCACCGGGGCGGCCAGGTCGGCGAAGAATGCGGCGATGGCATCGCGCTGGGCATCGGCGCCGGAGGGCAGTGGCTGTCCACGCAGCGCCAGCAGGGCAGGTGACACCGGCACCCACGAAAACTTGGCCATGTACGGGCCGTACAGGAACGGCACCTGGGTAAAGAAGGTTTCGCCCAGCGGATGCTGCTGTGGCTCGCCGCCCAATGCCTTCAAGGTGGCGCTTTGCCCGCCCACTGCTTCCAACGCCGCTTCGGCACCGCGCAACGTCGCCGACAGCACCTGCTTGGTGCGCGGCATGCGCTCGGTGGTGGCCGCCAGCAGTTTCGCCGCGCGCAGGAAACCCTGCACGCCCGGTGTGGTGAACGCCGGTCCGTTGACCATCAGGAAGTCCTGGCTGTGCTGCTCATCGCCGCCTTCCACGCGCGCGCCCTGCACGCCCAGAATCTTTACGGCCATCGCGCGCGGGGTGGAAACGCTGTCCGGCAGCTGTTCGGCCGGCGGTGACGACAGCCGCACCAGTGCGTCATACGCGCCGGGGCGGGCGAACAGCCCATGGGCAAGGTCGGCGGGCAGGTCGTGTGCTACCTGGAAGCGTGCGCGCAGCAGTGCATGACCCTTGGCATGCACCGCCCGATGCGCATGACCGTCATGGTCGGCCACGGTGCGGGCCATATCGGTGAACACCTTGGCCAGGGCGGTGATCGTCTCTGCTTCGTCCGGCGCGCGCTGTTCAACGTCGGGCGAATAGGCAACAGCGGGCGCGAACGGGGTCATGGGGCGGCATCCTGGGCAACGGGAGGAAGTGCCGGCTGGGGTGACCGTGGGTTACGCCCTGGCAGCAGCCGGCTGGGGCATCGCATGCAGCCACCTTGAACGCCGCCGCGTGCAAGGCCGGTGCACGGCGCATGGCTGCCGTGCGAAGGACGTGCCCTGGTGCCCACCGCCGCCTGCCGACGTCACCACTCCAGCGTCTCGAAGAAGGTGTCCGCCGGCTCGTCATCGCCCAGCACGGCCGCCGCTGCCTTCAGGGCCGCGTCGCGATGCGCCGGGCGAAGGTCGCCGTCGTCGTCTTCCAGGTCGTCGCCGGCCTCCAGGTACACCGTGCCAACGGCTGCAAGGACGGCGACGAAGGTGGGCAGGTCCTCGGTGAGTACCGTTGCCTCCCACGTACCCGCCCCGTGGAAGGCAAACAGCACCTGGCCACTGTCGAGGTCAAGGATGAACGGGTCCGCGTTCTGGTCGGCGATCACCAGCCACTGTTCGGGCCACTCCGCGATGCGCGCCCCGGCGTCGCCTTCCCAGCGATAGCCTGCCTGCAGCGCCCACAAACGGTGCAGCGGCGGGAACGCGACGTTGACTCCTGGCACGCTGATGCCGACCGGGCCGACGCTGGCATTCACGGTCTCGCCCCACGGACCAACCTGCGCATAGAACGCGGCGAGCGCTGACGGCAGTGCGATGTCGCCTTGCCACAGGTCGGTCGATTGCGCCTTCAGCGGGCCGAAGCGGGCAAACGAAGCGTGCAGTGCGTGCATGGTGCGGGTCCATCCGGGGCGGGACTGCGAAGACTAGCCAGCATCGAGGCGGCGCACAAACCCGGTGTGGCGCCGGGCCAGTGCGTGTTCTTCACTGCGGCTGGCTATCATGGCCACGGTTTTTTCGCCTGGGTGGTGGTTGTGACGGTAGCGCTGGTGTGGTTTCGCCGTGATCTGCGGCTGCAGGACAACCCGGCCCTGCAGGCCGCGCTGGATGCTGGCCATGTGCCGGTACCGGTGTATATCCATGCGCCGCACGAAGAAGGTGATTGGGCCCCGGGTGGCGCCTCCAATGCCTGGCTGCACCGGTCGCTGGCAGCGCTGGATGCCGACCTGCGTGCGCGCGGCTCGGCGCTGGTGCTGTGCCAGGGCGGCAGCCACGCCGAGCTGGAGCGCCTGATCGCGCAGACCGGGGCGGTGGCCGTGTACTGGAACCGCAAATACGAGCCGGCCACCCAACCGCGTGATGCGGCCATCAAGCGCGCGCTGCGCGAGCAGGGCATCAACGCCGAAAGCCACAACGGCAGCCTGTTGCTGGAGCCGTGGGATATCGCAACGCTCCAGGGCAACCCGTACAAGGTATTTACCCCGTTCTGGCGCAACGCACTGACCCGCCTGCAGGTGCCGGCCCCCACGCCACCGCCGGCGACCTTGCCCGCGCACGCGGTGCAGGGCGTTGCACTGGACGCGCTGCAGCTGGCCGCGCCGCTGCCCTGGGACGCGCAGTTCTGGGACCACTGGCAGCCCGGTGAAGCCGGCGCGCACGAGGCGCTGACGGTGTTCATCGACGGCGCGCTCAACGGATATCGCCAGCAGCGCGACCTGCCCGACCGGGTGGGCACCTCGCTGCTGTCGCCGCACCTGCATTTCGGCGAGATCGCGCCCTGGCAGATCGTGCGCCGGCTGCAGGACGAACGCAGTGCCAGCCGTGACGCCGACATCGACGGTTACATCCGCGAGCTGGGCTGGCGCGAGTTCTCCTACCACCTGCTGCACCACTTTCCGCAGACCCCGGACCACAACCTCAATCCGCGTTTCGACGGGTTCCGCTGGGCGCCGCCCAACGCCGCACAGCTGCAGGCGTGGCAGCAGGGCCGCACCGGCATTCCGATCATCGATGCGGGCATGCGCGAACTGTGGGCCACCGGCTACATGCACAACCGGGTGCGCATGCTGGTGGCCAGCTTCCTGTGCAAGCACCTGCGCCAGCACTGGCGCGAAGGCGCGCGCTGGTTCTGGGACACCCTGGTGGATGCCGATCTGGCCAACAACACCATGGGCTGGCAATGGGTGGCCGGTACCGGTGCCGACGCCGCGCCGTACTTCCGTATCTTCAATCCGGTCACCCAGTCGGAGAAGTTCGACCCGCAGGCGCGCTACATCACCCGGTGGGTGCCCGAGCTGGCCCCCCTGCCGCTGAAGGCCCGCTTTGCGCCGTGGCAGCACCCGCACCTGCTGGCCGAGCACGCGCCAACCTATCCCACCCTGCCATTGGTGGACCTGGCGGCGGGGCGGGATGCCGCGCTGGCTGCTTACCGTCACACCGGCAGCGTGTAAACCCGGCCGCGCGGGCGCCGCTCAGAAAGCTGAACGGGGAGCCCGCAGGGTTTTGCATCGTCATGCCGGCATCGCGTCTGCGTGTTTATTCTTTGGGCGCTCGCACGCCGGTAGACCGGTAACCAAGGAGAACACCATGATTCGACCCGCAACCCGTAACGTGGCCCTGGCCCTGATGACCGCCGCTGCCTTGACGGCCTGCGCCACCGGCGGCTCGTATACCCAGTCCGATCAGTACGGCAACCCCACCCAGCAGCAGAACAAGACCGGCCGCAACGCGCTGATCGGTACTGCCGTGGGCGTGGCCGCCGGCCTGCTCAGTGGCAACAGCGCCACCGAGCGCCGCCAGCACGCGATGATCGGTGCCGGTATCGGCGCGCTCAGCGGGGCGGCCATCGGCCAGTACCAGGACCGCCAGGAACGCGCCCTGCGCGAGCGTACCGCCAACACTGGTATCGACGTGTCCCGCGATGGCGACAACCTGACCCTGAACCTGCCGGATGGCATCACCTTCGATTTCGGCAAGTCCACGCTGAAGCCGCAGTTCTACGGCTCGCTCAATGGCGTGGCCAGCACCTTGGCCGAGTACAACCAGACCATGATCGAGGTGGTGGGCCATACCGACAGCATCGGCAGCGACGCGGTCAACAATCGCCTGTCCAAGGAGCGTGCCGATTCGGTGGCTGCCTACCTGACCGCCCAGGGCGTGCAGGGTGCCCGTATCGAAACGCTGGGTGCCGGCAAGGCTTACCCGATCGCCGACAACAGCACCGACGCTGGCCGCGCGCAGAACCGCCGCGTGGAAATCCGGGTGATTCCGCTTCGGCAATAACGCGTAACGCGCAGCGTTACGGCTCCGGTCACCGGCCGGAGCAAAAATGCCGCCCTTGCAGGCGGCATTTTTGTGGGTACCGGCCGTTGGCCGGTACGCCATGAACACGCCCGCCCATTCGCGGGCCCGTGCCGACCAACGGTCGGCACCTGCCGGCGGTGGTTATGGATCGGTAATCCACCGCGTGCGATAACCCGCGATCAGGTCGCGGTGACCGTCTCCAGAATCCGCTTGCCGGTGGCCTGCAGTTCCTCTTCCACCTGCGCATTCTGCTGCTTGGCAAACTTCGCGTTCGGGCACTGCGCCAGCATGTAGTTGGCGTCGAAGTCGAGCTTGGCCACCAGGAAATCGACGAACGCACGCACCTTCGGCGAGACCAGCCGGCCGCCGGCGAACACCGCGTTGAAGTCCACCTCGGGGCCGGTCCAGCCCGCCAGTACGCGGCGCACCATGCCCGATTCGACGAACGGCTTGGCCATCACGTCACCGGTCAGCAGCAACCCTTCGCCACACACCAGTGCGCCGTTGAGCGCGGAGGGATCATTGGCCACCAGCAGTGGATTGACCGGGAAGTCGCGCAGGTCGCCACCGTTTTCGCCCAGCTGCCAGAAGAACCGGTTGTTGTTGAGGTTGCGCGCCTTGCGCATCGCCAGGATGCGATGGAACTGCAGTTCGTCCGGATGCAGCGGCTCGCCGTAGCGCTCGATGTAGGCCGGGCTGGCGAACACCTGGGTGCGCAGGCTGCCCAGCTTGCGCGCCACCAGGTTGGAGTCGGGCAGGGTGCCCACGCGCAACGCCAGGTCAGCTTCGCCTGCGATCAGGTCGAGCTTTTCGTTACCCAGGTGCATGTCCAGCTGGATTTCCGGGTACTGCGCATGGAACTCGCCCAGCAGCGGCGCGATCCAGGTGATGCCGATGGAGTAGGGCACGGTGAAGCGCAGCCAGCCGCGCGGGCCGGACTGCAGCTGGTTGACCGCACCTTCGGCTTCTTCCAGTTCGCGTGCGATGCGCTGGCAATGCTCGTGGTACACCGACCCGGCCTCGGTGAGGCCCAGCCGGCGCGTGGTCCGGTGCAGCAGGCGCGCGCCCAGGCGCGTTTCCAGTTCCTGCACCTTGCGGCTGACCGTGGTCTTGGGCAGGCCAAGCGCAGTGGCGGCGGCGATGAAGCTGCCTTGCTCGACCACCTTGACGAAGATCAGCGTGTCGTTGAGATCGTGGGCCATGACGGGTCCGAAGTCGGGGAGGGGATAGGGTGCCCGAAAGATTGTGCCGGGTACGGGACGATTATTCCCCTTAATCCGGACTAATCAAGTGGGAGTTTGAGGACTAATCTGGCGCCATTCCCGAATTGAAGGACCTCCGCCATGTGGTTGCGGAACATTCTTGGCCGCGTACTGACCGGCCGAACGGCCCCGCTGGACCTGGCGATGACCGTTGAGAAGCGGCCCTCGTCCTTGTCCTACAAGGCTTTCCGAGAGTTCACCCCGCCCGCCAAGATGCAGCGCGGCGGCAGCCTGCGCCTGGGCAATCGCGATCTGGGCCGACTGGGCCGGATTGGGATTATCCCGGCGGCGGGAGTGAAAGTCCCATGAGTGGGACGCTGGCCCCCGAGGTCCTTGTTCTGGGCGGCACCGGTAGTGTCGGCCAGGGCATCGTGGCTGCGCTGCTGGAGGCCGGTAGCCCGGTCCTGGTGGTCGGCCGCGACCCCGGTCGGCTGGCGGCCCTGCAGGAACAGTTCGCCGATGAGCCCGGTCTGGAGACCCTGCTGGGTTCCTTCGGCGACGACGCCTCGGCGCAGACCGTGGCCGAGCGCATCGCGCCGCGCCGGCGCGCGTTGTCGGCCGTGGTCGATGCAATGGGTGGGCCTTACAACCGTGGCCGGGTGACCGATCGCAGTGGCGACGCGCTGCTGCAGGCGCTGCAGGCCGACGTGATGCCGCACGTGCATGCCGGCCGCCACCTGCTGCCGCTGCTGCGCGGTGGCACCCATCCGCGTCGCTATGTGTTGATCGGCGGTCCGGCCGGCTTCAAGCCGTGGGCCGGGCACGGTGAATCGTCCATCACCATGTCCGCCACCCGCATGTACGCGCAGGTGCTGCACCAGGAAGCGCAGGCGCTGGGCGTACGCGCGCAGATGCTGGAAGTGTGCAACCCGGTCTGCACCCCGGCCAATGCGGCCAACGCCTGTATCGAGTGGCCCAGCGCCTTGCTGGTGGGCCGCCGCCTCGTATCGCTGCTGGACACCTGTACCGACAACCGCGCCATCGTGCGTTGCGATGCGCGCGATGCCGAACTGCCGCGCGGCCTGCTGCACAGGGATTGGCCTCCCCCGATGTCGCGCGACACCGCTGGTGCTGCTTGACCTCTACCAAGGTTGAGGTCGCAGGATGCGCCACCCACGTTCAGCACTATCCCCGATTTTCGAATACCACCCCTCCGTACGGATGCATGTCATGACCTCCCCCAATTCCACTCCGCATCGTCTTACCCGACGGCTGGCCATGGCCGGCGTCTCGATCCTCGCCGCCGCCGTGCTGGCTGCCTGCAGCGGTGGCCACGCAGAAGAAGCCGGCATGCCGCCGCCGCCGCAGGTGAGCGCCGCGCCGGTGCTGATCAAGCCCGTCAGCCAGTGGGACGACTTCAGCGGCCGCGTTGAAGCGGTGCAGAGCGTCGAGCTGCGCCCGCGCGTGTCCGGCTACATCGACAAGGTCAACTACGTCGAAGGCGAGGAAGTGAAGAAGGGCGACGTGCTGTTCACCATCGACGCCCGCAGCTACCAGGCCGAGTACGACCGCGCCCGTGCCGAACTGGCGCGCGCCCGCACCCAGTCCACCCTGGCCCGCAGCGAATCCGAGCGCGCCAAGAAGCTGTCCGATCAGCAGGCCATCTCCACCGAAACCTGGGAGCAGCGGCGTGCCGCGGCTGACCAGGCCGGTGCCAGCGTGCAGGCCGCGCAGGCCGCGCTGGATGCCGCCGCGTTGAACCTGGAGTTCACCAAGGTGCGCGCCCCGATCAACGGCCGCGCCGGCCGCGCGATGGTGACCGCCGGCAACCTGGTCACCGCCGGCGACAGCGCCAGCGTGCTGACCACGCTGGTGTCGCTGGACACGGTGTTCGTGTACTTCGATGCCGACGAAGCCACCTTCCTGCGGTACGCCCAGATGGCGCGCAAGGGCGAGCGCCCGAGCGAGCGTGACAGCGACCTGCCGGTCAAGGTGGGCCTGTCGGGCGAGGACGGCTACCCGCACGAAGGCAAGGTCGACTTCCTCGACAACCAGGTCACCCGCAGCACCGGCACCATCCGCGTTCGCGCGCTGCTCGACAATGCCGACCGCACCTTCACCCCGGGCCTGTTCGCCCGCGTGCAGCTGCTGGGCAGCGGCCAGTTCCAGGCCATGCTGATCGACGAGAAGGCCGTGCTGACCGACCAGGACCGCAAGTATGTGTACGTGGTCGACAAGGACGGCAAGGCACAGCGCCAGGACATCACGCTGGGCCGCAATGCCGACGGCCTGCGCATCGTGCAGCAGGGTCTGAAGGCCGGCGACCGGGTGATCATCGACGGCGTGCAGAAGGTCTTCATGCCCGGCATGCCGGTGCAGGCCAAGGCCGTTGCCATGCAGCCGGTTGCCGCGCCGGTCGCTGCGCCGGCTGTTGCAAAGAACTGAAGAGCAGCCGACTGACCGTCGGCTCTACGTAGGAGCCGACCCACGGTCGGCTCTACCGTGACTGCCATCGCCCCGTGCAGGGGAGCCCGCCACCGCTGTCACCTGTGACAGCGGCCGGGGTCGTGCACGCCGGCGATGGTGAAACCCCAGGAATCCACCCATGGACTTTTCCCGTTTCTTCATCGACAGGCCGATTTTCGCGGCGGTGTTGTCGATTGTGATCTTCGCCGCCGGCCTGATCTCCATTCCGATGCTGCCCATCGGCGAGTACCCGGAAGTGGTGCCGCCGTCGGTGGTGGTGCGTACCGTGTACCCCGGCGCCAACCCCAAGGTGATCGCCGAAACGGTGGCCACCCCGCTGGAAGAGGCCATCAACGGCGTCGAAGGCATGATCTACCTCAAGTCGGTGGCCGGCTCTGACGGCGTGCTGCAGATGACCATCACCTTCCGCCCGGGCACCGACCCGGACGAAGCGGCGGTGAAGGTGCAGAACCGCGTTGCCCAGGCCCAGGCGCGCCTGCCCGAGGATGTCCGCCGCCAAGGCGTGACTACCCAGAAGCAGTCGCCCACCTTCCTAATGGTGGTGCACCTGACCTCGCCCAACGGCAAGTACGACACCCTGTACCTGCGCAACTATGCCCGCCTGCACGTCAAGGACGCCCTGGCGCGTATCCAGGGCGTGGGCGACGCGCAGATCTTCGGCGGCGGCGACTACGCCATGCGCGCCTGGCTGGACCCGGACAAGGTGGCCGCGCGCGGCCTGACCGCCAGTGACGTGGTCGGTGCCATGCGCGAGCAGAACGTGCAGGTCTCGGCCGGCCAGCTCGGCGCCGAGCCGATGCCCAACAGCCAGTTCCTGACCCTGATCAATGCCCAGGGCCGCCTGCGCAGCGAAAAGGAGTTCGGCGACATCGTGCTCAAGAGCGGTACCGACGGTGAAGTGGTGCGGCTGTCGGACGTGGCCCGGGTGGAACTGGGCGCCGGCGACTACACCCTGCGCTCGCAGCTGGACGGCAAGAACGCGGTCGGCATCGGTATCTTCCAGGCCCCCGGCGCCAACGCGCTGGAGATCCGCGATGCGGTGATGGCCAGCATGGACGAAATGCAGAAGACCATGCCCGCCGATGTGAAGTACGAAGCGGTGTATGACACCACCATCTTCGTGCGCGACTCGATCAAGGCCGTGGTGTCCACCCTGCTGGAAGCCATCGCGCTGGTGGTGCTGGTGGTGATCCTGTTCCTGCAGACCTGGCGCGCCTCGATCATTCCGTTGATCGCCGTGCCGGTGTCCATCGTCGGTACGTTCGGTGCGCTGTACCTGCTGGGCTTCTCGATCAATACGCTGAGCCTGTTTGGCCTGGTGCTGGCCATCGGCATCGTGGTCGACGATGCGATCGTGGTGGTGGAAAACGTTGAACGCAACATCGAAGAAGGCCTGACCCCGCTGGCGGCCGCGCATCAGGCGATGCGTGAAGTGTCCGGCCCGATCATCGCCATCGCGCTGGTGCTGTGTGCCGTGTTCGTGCCGATGGCGTTCCTGTCGGGCGTCACCGGCCAGTTCTACAAGCAGTTCGCGGTCACCATCGCCATCTCCACGGTGATCTCGGCGATCAACTCGCTGACCCTGTCGCCGGCCCTGGCCGCCCGCCTGCTCAAGCCGCATGGCGCGCCGAAGGATGCCCCGACCCGCATCATCGACCGTCTGTTCGGCTGGGTGTTCCGTCCGTTCAACCGCTTCTTCAAGTCCAGCTCGGAGAAGTACGAGCGCGGCGTGTCGAAGATCCTCGGTCGCCGCGGTGCGGTGTTCGTGGTGTATGCGGTGCTGCTGGTGGGGACCGGTTTCATCTTCAAGCTGGTGCCGCCGGGCTTCATCCCGACCCAGGACAAGCTGTACCTGATCGCCGGCGTGAAGCTGCCGGAAGGTTCGTCGATCGCGCGTACCGATGAAATGCTGCGCAAGGTGGCCAAGATCGCCCAGGAAACCGATGGCGTGGCCCACACGATCTCGTTCCCCGGCCTCAACGCGCTGCAGTTCACCAACACGCCCAATACCGGCGTGGCGTTCATTCCGCTCAAGCCGTTCAACGAGCGCCATGGCCGCACCGCCGCGCAGATCAACGCCGAGATCAACCAGAAGATCGCCGGGCTGCAGGAGGGCTTTGCCTTCGCGATGATGCCGCCGCCGATTCTCGGCCTGGGTAACGGCAACGGCTACCAGATGTTCATCCAGGACCGTGGCAACCTGGGCTACGGCGCGTTGCAGAACGCGGTGCAGTCGATGCAGGGTGCGGTCGCGCAGACGCCGGGCATGGCGTTCCCGATCACCAGCTACCAGGCCAACGTGCCGCAGCTGGATGCCGAAGTGGACCGCGTCAAGGCCAAGGCACAGGGCGTGCAGCTGACCGAGCTGTTCGACACCCTGCAGACCTACCTGGGCTCGTCGTACGTCAACGACTTCAACCAGTTCGGTCGTACCTGGCAGGTCATCGCCCAGGCTGACGGCCAGTTCCGTGACAGCGTCGAGGACATCGGCAAGCTGCGTACCCGCAACGACCGCGGTGAAATGGTGCCGATCGGCTCGATGGTCACCGTCAAGGAAACCTTCGGCCCGGACCCGGTGCTGCGCTTCAACGGCTACCCGGCCGCCGACCTGGCCGGTGAGGCCGATCCGCGCATGCTGTCGTCAGCGGAAGCGATGACCAACCTCACCGCCATCGCCGCCAAGGTGCTGCCGGTGGGCATGGCCACCGAATGGACCGACCTGAGCTACCAGCAGGCCACCCAGGGCAAGGCCGCCTTCATCGTGTTCCCGGTGGCCATCCTGCTGGCGTTCCTGGTGCTGGCTGCGCTGTATGAAAGCTGGTCGCTGCCGCTGGCGGTGATCCTGATCGTCCCGATGACCCTGCTGTCGGCGTTGTTCGGCGTGTGGATGACCGGTGGCGACAACAACGTGTTCGTGCAGGTTGGCCTGGTGGTGCTGATGGGCCTGGCATGCAAGAACGCGATCCTGATCGTCGAGTTCGCCCGGGAGCTGGAGATGGGCGGCAAGGGCATCGTGGAGGCCGCGCTGGAAGCCTGCCGCCTGCGTCTGCGCCCGATCGTGATGACCTCCATCGCCTTCATCGCCGGCACCATCCCGCTGGTGCTCTCGCACGGCGCTGGCGCCGAGGTGCGCTCTGTCACCGGCATCACGGTGTTCGCCGGCATGCTGGGCGTGACCCTGTTCGGCCTGTTCCTGACCCCGGTGTTCTACGTGGCCCTGCGCAAGTTCGTCAGCCGTAACGGCGGCGGGCAGCTGGTGACCCACGGCGAACCCACCATCCACCATTGATCCCATCCCCCGCGAGGTTTCATACATGAATACCGCTACCCAAACGATCGCCCTGGTCACCGGTGCCACCCGCGGCATCGGCCTGGAAACCGTCCGCCAGCTGGCCCAGGCCGGCGTGCACACGCTGCTGGCCGGGCGCAAGCGCGACGTCGCCGTGGCCGAGGCGCTGAAGCTGCAGGCCGAAGGCCTGCCGGTGGAGGCGATCCAGCTGGACGTGGGTGATGCCGCCAGCATCGCCGCCGCCGTGCAGACCGTGACCGAACGTCACGGCCGCCTGGACATCCTGGTCAACAACGCCGGCATCCTGCTCGATGACATCAAGCTGGCACCGTCGGCGCAGACCCTGCAGACCTGGCGCGAGACCTTCGACACCAACGTGTTCGCGGTCATCGCCGTTACCCAAGCGTTCCTGCCGCTGATCACCGCCTCGCCGGCGGGCCGCATCGTCAACGTGTCCAGCATCCTGGGCTCGCTGACCCTGCACAGCCAGCCGGGTTCGCCGATCTATGGCTTCGCAGTGCCGGCCTACAACGCCTCCAAGAGCGCGGTGAATGCCTGGACCGTGCAGCTGGCCTATGAGCTGCGCGAAGGCACCACCAAGGTCAATACCGTGCATCCCGGCTACGTCAAAACCGACATGAACGGTGGCGAAGGCGAGATCGAAATTAGCGAAGGCGCACGCTCCAGCGTGGGCATGGCGCTGATCGGTGCCGACGGCCCGAACGGCAGCTTCACCTACCTCGGCGAGGTGCTGCCATGGTGATCCGCCTGTTGACCGTGGCCGTGACCAGCGCGCTGCTGGCCGGCTGCGTCAGCGTCGGCCCCAACTACCAGGCGCCACCGGCTACGCCGGTGACCCTGCAGGGCGCCGCCGCGCCGGTGTTCACCTCCGCCTCGCCGGTAGCCAGCTGGTGGGCGCAGTTCGATGACCCGGTGCTGGAACAGCTGGTGCACGACGCACTGGGCACCAACCTGGACCTGCGCATTGCGATGGCCCGCGTGCGTGAAGCGCGCGCGGTGTTCGTCGAACAGCGGCTGGACCAGCTGCCGCACGTCACCGCCGGCGGCAGCTACGACCGCCGCAAGCAGCCCGATGCCACCGTGGGCGGCGAGCGCGTCTTCAGCGAAACCTACCAGCTCGGCTTTGACGCCGGCTGGGAGCTGGACCTGTTCGGTCGCCAGCGCCGTGCCGCCGAAGCGGCGCGCGCGGACCTGGGTGCCGAGCAGGACAATCTTGCCGATGCCCAGGTCACCGTGGCCGCCGAAGTGGCGCGCAACTACTTCGAACTGCGTGGGTCGCAGAAGCGCATCGACGTGGCCAAGCGCACCCTGGTCAACCTGCGCGATACCCAGCGCCTGACCGAGGCCCGCTGGGAGCTGGGCGCCGGCAGCGAGCTGGACGTGCAGAGCAGCCGCGCACGCCTGAAGGCGATCGAGGCCGACATCCCGCTGCTGGAAGTGGCCGAAGTGCAGTCGCGGCACCGCCTGGCGGTGTTGCTGGGGCAGCGTCCGGATGCACTGGACGAGTTGCTGCAGCCGCGCGAAGTGCCGGCCTACGCCAAGCAGCTGCCGTTGGGTGACACCACCGACCTGCTGCGCCAGCGTGCCGACGTGCGCAGTGCCGAACGCCGCCTGGCGGCCGCCACTGCCCGCGTGGGCGTGGCCACGGCCGATCTGTTCCCGCGGATCAGCCTGACCGGCTTCGTCGGCTTCCTGTCCGGCGATGCCAGCGGCCTGGTCAACGGCGCCAACAAGGCGTGGTCGGTGACCCCGTCGATCAGCTGGGCCGCGTTCGATTTCGGTACCGTGCGGGCGCGCCTGCGTGCCAGCAAGGCGCAGGCCGACGGTGTGGCGGCCGAGTACGAAAAGGCGGTGCTGTTGGCGCTGGAGGACACCGAGAATGCGCTCACCCGCTATGCCAAGCAGCAGTCGCGGCTGGCCATCGTCGCCGAGCAGGCGCAGGCCGCGCGGCGTGCCGAGCAGCTGGCGCAGATCCGCTACCGCGAGGGTTCGGAAGACTTCCTGACCCTGCTGGATGCGCAACGCACCCAGCTGGCGGCGGACGACGCACTGGCGGCGGCCGAATCCACGGTCAACGTCAGCGTTGTGGGGGTGTACAAGGCCCTGGGTGGTTGGGGCCAGCAGCAGGATGCCGCACCACCGGCCGTGGCCGGCACGCTGCGCTGACCTGGCAGGTGAGGGCGGCCTGGCCGCCCTCACCTGTGCGCTGCGTCAGAGTTTGCCGCGACTGCGAGCCAGAAAAGAGGCCATTGGCGGCTTTGCCACTGCCGTAGACATCAATCCAAGTGATACAAAACGTCCCTTTTACCGGGGACGTTTCCATGATCACACCCAACCCGTGGCGAGGCGACGCCACGCCCGCGCAGACCGGGCAGGCGGCACTGTCGCCCGGCGCGATCACACTGCTGGTGCTTGCCGCAGTGATCGTGGCGCTCGGCTTTGCCAGGCTTCCCGACACGCTGCTGGCCATCGGCGTCCTTCTTATCGGGGTGTTCCTGGCCATCGTGGCCCGGATCTGCCAGGCGCGCGACCAGCATCTGGCGTTGTGCCGGCTGTTGGGGGAGCGCGCCAGCCAACGCAGGCCCTGACTCAATCCCAGTGGTTCACCGCCGCACCCTCCTGCCCATCGCGCATGCGTACGATGCAGAACCGGTGTCCGGTAGGGGCTTCCATCACCCACCAGCGTTTGACGAATCCGATCCGGCGCGCGCCCAGTGCTTCCAGGCGCGCGGCCTCGGCGTCGATGTCGTCGCTTTCGATATCCAGGTGCACGCGTGACGCGTGGTCCACCCGCTGCACTTCCACATTCAGCCCGGCTGGCGCCCCGGCCAGGTCGGCGTACTCGGCCCCTCCTTCGCTATAGGCCGGTTGGGCGCGGTAACCCAGTGCTGCCGACCAGAAGGCAGCGGCTTCGTCGGCGGGGGTGTTGTGGCAATCGATGATGAAACCGGCCAGGCGGCTGCGGTGGGACATGGTGGACACCTCCAGGGTGGGAGGGTGCCGGTATCGCACCGCGGGCATCGACGGGGCGTGACGTGACCCCGCCAACGGTGTCCCAACCGCAGCGGCCGCTACGGTGCCCAGGCCGCGCCGCGATGTGCGGCACGGCCTGCACGGGTTGCCTCAGCGCGCTGTCGCGGCCGGGAAGCGCAGCTCGGCCTGCACCGGATAATGATCCGACGGCAGCACGCCGCCGGGCGCATCGTCGAGCGTCTGGAAACGGTCGACCTTGAAGCCGCGCACCAGGATCCAGTCCAGTTCCACGGTCGGCTTGCCGGTGAAGTCGTGGAAGGTCAGCCGCGGGCCATCGACCTTGGTGGCCAGCTTGCGGGCATCGCCCAGTGCCGCGGTGAACGCCTGGTAGGTGGTGCTGCCCGGTTCGCTGTTGAAGTCGCCGGTGACCACCACCGGGATGTCCTTGGGCAGCGTGGCCAGGCGCGTGGCGATCAGCTTGGCGCCCAGCACGCGGCGCGGCTCGTCCTCGTCGCGGTAGGGCAGGTGCGTGTTGAGCAGGTAGAACTGCTTGCCGTCGGCCTGGCGCTGGAACAAGGCCCAGGTGACCATGCGCGGCATGAGATTGCCCCAGGTGATGCTGCCCGGCACGTCGGGGGTGTCGGACAACCAGAAATCGCCCTGTTCCACCACCGTCAGCTGCGCGCTGTCGTAGAACACGCCCATATGTTCGTCGCCGCTGCCGCCGCGACGGTCCTTGCCGAACCAGCGGTAGCCGGGCAGGTGGGCAACCAGATAGTCGGCCTGCTTCTGCACCAGTTCCTGGGTGCCGAACACCGCTGGGTGCTGCTCACGCAACAGGCTGACCATCGCATCGCGGCGGTCGTCCCAGCGTCGGCCGGGTTCGGTATCCACGGGGGTGCGCACATTGAATGACATCACCCGCAGCGGGGCAGCCGTGTCGGCCAGTGCGTGGCCGGCCGGCAGTGACAGGGCCATCAGCGCCAGCAGCGCGGTACGACGAAAACGAGACAACATTGGAATCCCTCCATCCCATGAAAACGTTTCCCCGAAGGGTCGCATGGAATGGGGCCAGGGGGAATTGCACGCATTGGCGGATGGAGGGGCAGGCGGAGCGCGCCTGCCCCGTGCGGCTCAACGCCGCCGTCTTACTCGTTGGGCACGTACCACTGCCCGTCCTGGTCGATGTGGTAGACACTGGCAACGTGGCGATTGCCGTTCTCGTCCAGGTAATAGGTGGTGCACCGCTGGTGGTACACGTACTTGGCGACCATGAACGGGACGCACTCGGTGAAATGACCGTCCAGTGGCGAGGCCTTGGCCATGCCGACGGTTCCGGTTGCGCCCAACGTGATTACCAATGCGGCCATCGCGGCCAAATGCAGTTTCATCAGCAGTATCCTTGCTTCTGCAGCGCACATGCGCAGGACTTATCTAGCATGTGGCGCGACGTGCAGTAAAGGCTGCACTGCCGCACGCTCAGTTCGCCAGCAGGATCCAGCCGATCAGGCTGTTGATCACGATGCCCAGCATCAGCACCCACGCGGTCGACAGCACCGTGTTCGGCCAGGAACGCTGCAGGGCCACCTTCAGCCAGCCAGCCTGGACCACGGCATACCAGAGCAGCGACAGCACCGACACCGCAATGCCAATCTGGGTGGACAGCGCGCCCGGAAGGCGCACGAACACCATGCTGGTCGACAACGCCACGGCGAACGGGGCCGTCAGGTAGCACTGCATGAAGAATGGACGGCGCAGGGATTCACGGGTCATCGCCACCTTCTTGCGCCGCAGCAGGTGCACGCTGCTGATCAGCGGCCACACCGCGAAGGTGATCGAGCGATACAGCAGCAGGCTTTCCTCGTTGCCGAACACCGTGCGCGACAGCTGTCCGGTCCCGGTCACCTGCTGGTGCATCAGCAACTCCACGCCGTGCGCGACCAGCACCGCCAGCATCAGGAACATCGGCGGGCTGATCGCATCGTCGAACTGCTTGTCCAGCTTCTGGGTCAGCTCGGTGTTGACGTACTGCGCCATGCGCCGCGGGTAGACGATCACCCGGTACAACGTGCGCGGAAAGAACAGGAACCAGGTACAGAGTTCGTAGAGAAACTCTTCCAGCGACCGGAGCAGTTTGAGGAAATCCATGGTCAGTGGATGGCGACGGTCAACGTATGCGGTGCCTTCTCGCCGCGACGTGCCTGCGCACGCATCTGATAGACCTGCACCACGTAGGTGCCGGAGGCGGGCAGGGTGCCGGTCCAGCGCCGCTTCTCATCGGTGCTTCCCAGTGCTTCGCCTTGGCCGGGCACCACACCTGGCGCGTACACGTTGAAACTGGCATTGGCGCTGCCCGCCAGCGTAACGGTCATGGTCTGGCCGGCGCGTGCGCCCACCGTATAGCGGACGGTGTCGTAGCCGGCAACAGTGCCGCGCAGCGTGGCGCTGCTGGTGCCCTTGGCGAACTGCACCGGCGTGGTGGTGACTTTGTCGGCCGCGCCGGCCAGGGTGGGGGCCAGTGCGAGCAGGGCAGTCAACAGGATCGAACGGAAGGGGGCCATGGCAATCTTCGCTGTCCGGGAGGGATGACCAGAGCATGATCGCCCGCACATCAAGGTGTTGTCGATGACGCCAGGGAGGGTAACCTTGGCGGTTCCTTCTTGAACGGCAGGCCCCCCGATGGATTACCAGCTTGTGATCAAGTTCTGGAGAAAGTCACTGGACGACGAGGCCTTCCTGGCCACCCTGGAGGCCGAGCTCAGCCAGGTCCTGGGCGCGACGGCGGCGCTGGACGGCCACGACATCAGTGCCAAGGAGATCAACCTGTTCATGTTCACCGACGACCCGCGCTCGGTCTTCCGGCGGGCCAAGGACGTGCTGGACCGGCTTGGGGTGCTGCACAGCGTCTCCGCAGCCTACCGGCTGGTCGGCGGCGCGCAGTTCACCTCGGTGTGGCCGCTGCGCATGGCCCGGAAATTCACCCTGCCGTGAGCGACCGTCGGCACCGTCACAGGGAGCGTCACGCGTGACCCAGGCCACCCAGGCAATGCTGAAGACGCTGACCGATGCCGTCGCCGCCGAGTTCGCGGCCGCGGGATTCGTGCTCAAGCGCGGGCGCCATTTCGAGCGTATCGGTGCTTCCGGCCGGACCCACCGCTACACGGTGGGGTTGTCCAAACAGAAAGGGTGGTACTCACTCCACCTCACCCTTGGCCTGGTCGATCGCGGGCTGATGGCGGGGGTGAACGCCGTGCTGGAACAGGCGCTGCGCGACGAGGCATTCGACTACCCGGAAACCTGGTCGCCCGCTCTGGTCGAATCCTCGATCAAGACTCGTGTGTCCAACCCGGTCGTGGCGGAGCTGACTGATTGGCGGAGCCTCAGGGACGACACCGAAGCGCTGGATGCCTTCAACGCGCGCTTCTGGATCTGGCTGCGCGCGTTCGACAGCCTCGACGAAGTGCCGGGCTGGCAGGCGCAGCTGTCCGCGAGCGTCACGCTATCGTTGGAGTGGTTCCGCAGGGCAGACGCAGCGGAATGGATCGAAGCCAACACCGACTATCCCGCGCTGTATCTGTTGCACCGGCGCTCGGCACACGACGCGCTGCAAGCACGCTACCAGGCGCTCTTGGAGCGCGCGCCCGACGCGCAGGAGATGCGGCTGTTCCACAAGCACCTGAGCGCGGCTGCCGGTTGACCCATCCGGTGTGACGCGGGCAGATTGAGGCAAACCGCACCGGCACCCAGCATCATGCGCACCAGCATTCCACCTTCCGGGCACCCCGAGGTCAGCCTGCGTCACTTGGTGCGGGACGACGCCGCCGACTGGTATGCCTGCCTGATGCAACCGGGCGTACTGGAACACACTAGCTGGCAGCTCTCCTCCGTGGACGATCTGGCGCCGCTATTCGACGCGCTGGAAACACCCCGCGCGCCTACCCAGATCCGCATGGCCGTCGTGGATCGCGCCGGTGCCTTGGTGGGCAGCATCGGCTTCCACAGCATCCAGTGGCCGCATGGCACCGCAGAAATCGCCTATGAACTCTGCCCGGCGTACTGGGGGCGCGGGATCGCCAGCGCGCTGTGCCAGTCTGTCAGCCGATGGGCGTTGGCGGCCTTCGGCTGGCATCGCATCCAGGCATGCGTGCTGGACACCAACGTGGCCTCCGCCGCCGTGCTGCGCCGCTGTGGTTTCCAGCACGAAGGCCGACTACGCTACTTCCGGCAGGTGCGGGGTGTGGCGCGTGACTTTGATGTCTATGGATTGATCTCGACCGACGGCGGCGTCGCGTCGGACTGAACGTCGGTCGTGCAGCGTTCGGCACGGCAGGAATAGCAGCCGCGCCCGGCGTTGTGCAGATGGACCTGGTGCACGTGGGGATCATCGAACAACTGGTCCAGCGTGGCGGCCACTTCAGCGCCTTCGCAGACCTGCCCGCTGAGCATGAATGCCCCGGCGTCGTAGGCGCGTACCGACATCTGCCTGCGATGCACGTAGGGCGGCACAACACCGGGTGGCAACACGCAGCGTACTGCCTGGCACCGGATGAACACCGGCCCGGATGCGCGGTAGGGCGAGGTGCATGCCAGGTGCGTGTAGGGAAGCAGCAACAGTTCTTCGCCGACGCGTGCGTCGACGAGGCTGATGCGGCACGGGAATCCGTGATCCTGCGTGGCTACGCAGCGCACGATCCCGCGCGCTGCGAGGTCGCTGTCATCCACCTCAACGAGGTATTCGAATTGGCGGTGGTCAAGGCCGCTCAGATGCCAACGGTGCATGGGCGTCTCCTGGTGTGCGCCCATCGTGATGCGATGTGGGGGAAGTTGCTCGCCATCTTTGGACACCACACCATCGGGCAACACAACACCGTGCTTTTGGTGCCGTCGGAGCCGCAGCGTTTCCTTCGCTCGCTGGCCGGGTGCACACTACGACGTATCGACCGTCTTTTTCTCATGCAGGGACCGCCATGTTCTACCAGACCGATATCCGCGAGCTCCAGCCGGGCCTCACCCCGTTTCCCACCGACGTATTCGCTCCCGGGCAGGCGTGGTTGGCGGCGCATTTACTGCCGCTGATCTCCGTGGACCTGGGCATTCTGCGTCCGGAATTGGCGGGCACTGTGGCCACGATGCTGTGCCCCGTCGAGCCCTATGAAGGATGCCTTGGCGAAGAGACCGAGGCGCATCACAACGCATGCATCGGCACCAACTGGATCGCGTTCGAGCTGACGACCGACAGCCGCATGCGTTTCCTCGGGGAAGAAGGCTACTTCCTGGGGAGCAACGTGCGGGACCCGGAGCTGGTGGAGCACATCGGCGAAATGCGGGACAGCTACGAAAGGGCGAAGGCCTATTTCAAGGACCATGGGCGGTTGGCCAGCTATTCGCACTTTGGCGAAGGCGGCCCCAACGAGCAGGCTTACCTGGACACACTCGGTGGACAGATCTCCGACGGCAACTGGACCGAGACCGCGCCCATTCCGCCTGCGTTCGAGCTGTGGCTGGATCCGCTGATGTACGAGCGCGATCGCGCGGCCGATGCGGAGAATGTGCGTATCACCCGTGCGGGCAGACCGTTCTTCGCGGTTGCCACGGTCGCCGGTTACAACTGGTGTGCCACCGGCCCGGATGCCATCGTGATGCTGTACGAACCGGACAGCCGCACCGTGCTGTTCTCGTTTGATTGGACCTGATGGACGACGGGGTGTTGAGGCGGCGGGCGAAAGAACGGGCGGGGGAGGGTGCCCACATGATCCGCTGTCGCTGAGGAGCAGCTCCGATTTGCTAGGATTCAAGGTCCCAACACTGCCAGCAGATGGAACCATGCAGTTCGATATATCCATCACAGACTCGCCTGGTGCAGAGGCGCTGGATCTGATCGCCAATGGATTGGATGGCTTCAATTTGGATGCGGCCGGTTACGCCGACCGGCGTGCGTTGGCGGTTCTGGTCACTGATCCCGAAACCGGCAAGGTGCTGGGCGGTCTGACTGGCCGGACATCATTGGGGATGTTGTTCATTGACCTGTTCCACCTTCCGGCAGAACTGCGTGGGCATGGCCTCGGCGCGCGCATTCTCGCGACCGCTGAGGACGAAGCCAGGCGGCGTGGGTGCTGCTCTGGTGTGCTGTACACCATCAGCTTCCAGGCGCCGGATTTCTATGTGAAGCACGGTTGGCAGGTGTTCGGCGAGATACCGTGCGAACCGGCCGGAACGCGTCGCGTGTTTCTCAGCAAAGACTTGTCAGCGGCCCGAGCGCCTGACGACCCCGGCGAGGTGGTGCAGATCACCCGCGACCGGCAATCAGGTGCTGGGTGACGATCGAAACGGCTTGCACCGGTGACATCAGTGCGGTGTCTATTGAAAACGGTGTATCGGCCCACGCTTCATACTCTTGATCCAACACAGATTGCCAAGAGGGGGGTGTCAGCCCCGGAACATCACCCGGCCTTGCTTCTACGCGCCGCTGATGTTCATTTTTATCCGAGCAGATCACTTCAATATTCACCAGCTCAACGCCAGCCGTCGAGGCGATCTCGCTCCAGGCAGTTCGGCTCTCCATTACGGGATTCACACCATCAACGATGACTGTCCGTCCCAGAGTTAGATTGCTCAGCGCAAGCGCATTGGCAACCATGTAGCCACTAGGCCCCACGTCTCGCGCAAGCGCACCGGAGTTTCGAATCGCTTGCTCAATCGTATCGATCCGCAGATACAGAGCGCCAATCTTCGCGGCGAGCCCCTTGGCGATAGTGGTTTTTCCGGTGCCAGGAAGGCCGCTGAATACGATAAGCACTCTCTGTCCTTGCGGTGGGGTCAACTCAATAGGCGCGTTGGCCGGATACACGATGGCCGCTGCCCAACCTCGCTCGCCGCTACGTCTGTCTGCAAGCGGGTCAGTTCCTGCATCAGATTAGCAGCTGTGGAGAGCGGGCTCAGGCCACGGCGGCGCGCCGTACGTCGCGATTGTTGCGCGGCGTGTTCACCGCGCGCCTGAAGCAGTGGGCCTGCATCGCGGGTGGCGCTGTTGTCCTAGAATGGCCACATGGACCTGAAGAATCGATACCGAGGCGCTTTGCTCGGCTTGGCCGCAGGCGACGCCGTTGGCACCACGCTGGAGTTCAAGCCACGCGGCAGCTTCGAACCGTTGACCGACATGGTGGGCGGCGGGCCCTTCGATCTGGAGCCAGGACAGTGGACGGACGACACGTCCATGGCCTTGTGCCTCGCCGAGAGCCTGATCCGCTGCGACGCATTCGATCCGCGGGATCAGATGAACCGCTACGCCAATTGGTATCAGCATGGCTACTGGAGCTCGACGGGCACCTGCTTCGATATCGGCGTGGCAACACGCGGCGCGATCAACACCTACCTCGTGACCGGGGAGCCTCTGGCGGGCAACACCGACCCCGATAGCGCCGGTAATGGATCGATCATGCGCTTGGCGCCCGTGGTCCTTCGGTTTGCCGGCATGCCGGAGCTGCAGGCCATGGCCGTGCTGAGTTCCCGCACGACGCACGCGGCGGGGGAGTGTCTGGACGCGTGTCGCCTGCTGGCCGTGGCGCTTGAACGCGCGCTGGCAGGGTGCGACAAGTCGAAGGTGTTGGACCTGGCCGCCATCGAGGTGTCCAGCCAGCGTCTGCGCGAGATCGCCGCCGGCGGATACCGGAGCGCCACGCGCGACCAGGTACGTGGCACAGGCTACGTCGTGGACAGCCTGGAAGCCGCCTTGTGGTGCTTCCACCAGCACGACAACTTCGCTGGTGCGGTGCTGGAGGCGGCGAACCTCGGTGACGATGCGGATACCACCGCGGCGGTTGTCGGTCAGCTGGCGGGTGCCTTCTACGGCGTGGCCGGCATCCCAGCGGCTTGGCTCGCCCGGGTGCACCGGGGAGACGAGATCGCGGCATTGGCTGATGGCCTGCTGCAGCGCAATCTTGCCGAGGCATAGGCTGACTGCGCACAGCCATGCCGGAAATTAAAAAGCCCGGGAACCCTTGTTGTGTAAGGGTTCCCGGGCTTCTTCGGATTCTTGCGAACCCGTCATTGGTGGAGGTGGGCGGAATTGAACCGCCGTCCGAAGGCACTCCATCCCCGGTACTACATGCTTAGCTCGCCGTTGAATCTCGCCCTGTGGCAGCACGGCGTGCAAAGCGCACCCCAGGACCAGCCTGCTTTAGTTAAGTCGTGACTGACAGGCAGCCATCACAACCGGTTCCGTGATAATGACCCTACATCTACGAGCACGGGCACAAGTAGGTTCGGGGGTTCGCCTTAGGCGGCTGTAGAACTAAAGCAACTGCTGCTGTTTAGGCGGCGATTGCGAAGTCCGAACCGTAGTTGTCGTCGTTGGCAACTAAAAGTTTGCTGCTGGATTAACGAGGAAAGCTGCCCCCTCGGCATGCACCAAGTAACTTCACAACCCCCGTCGAAACCAATGCACCCCCGGTTTCTTCAAGAACCGCAAGACGTCTGGCGACCCAGACGCTACTTGACGGGGCCAATGCTACTCCACTCCAGCTGAACAGTCACGCGAGCCCGTCGGTACGCGCGGAGGCGGTCTTACAGGTAGGTCCCTTCGCTGTGCAGCAGTTGGCGGATGCTGCGGAACAGCTGTAGCGCTTCGGCCTGCTGGGCCTCGGTCATGCGGGCCTGGAACATGGCCACCTGGTTGGTGAACTGGTGATCGTCGATCGGAAGCCCCTCGTCGTGCGCCGCCAGTGCGTAGGCATAGGCCTTCACGTCGTCCTGCTCGACGCCCGTGCCGTACTCGTGCAGCGCGCCGAGCTGGGCCAGACCGGGCGGGTGGCCCAGTTCGGCGGCGATCAACGTGTAATGCGCGCCCTTGGCCAGGTCCTGTGGCACGACGTCGCCGCGGCCATACAGGTACTGGTCGGCCAGGTAGAACACCGCATGGGCGCGGCGCTCCTTCCCGATCGCCTCCAGCCAGCGTTCGGCCTGCACCGGATCGGGGTCGAGGCCGAGCCCGGCGAGGTAGGCGATGGCCAACTGTTCCTGGGCGAACGCGTCGCCCGCCTCGGCCGCCTTCACGTACCACCGCGCCGCTTCGGGAAGGTCGACCGCGATGCATTGGGCGCCGGCAGGGTAGCGGTTGTAGCGGTTGATGGGGCCGCCGATGGCGTGGATGTCACCCAGCCGGCGCATCGCCTCCGCATTGCCCTGCGCGGCGGCCTGGCGGTACAGGGTGATCGCGCGGGTCAGGTCGGGCGGCGTACCCAGTCCGAACAGATGGGCCTCGGCCAGGCTGGACTGGGCGGCGGGAAGCCCCTGGTGCGCCGAACGCTGGTACCAGCGCAGGGCCTCATCCGGATCTCGGAGGACGCCGCTTCCCGTGGCGTAGGCGTGGCCCACCCGGTTCTGGGCAGGCGCATCACCGGCCTGGGCCAGCACCAGATCCGCCGCGAAGGTGCCGTCGGGTTCCTGCAGGGCCGTGCCTCTCATGCTGGCGGCGTCATCGGGGGTTTCCATGCGGTCGTCCGCGATGCGTCGGCGGTCCGCTTCGTCGGCCGTGCAGGCGTGCATCGCGGGGATGGCGGCGGGCCTGGCGGCCGTCGCCGCGGTCGCCGTGGCGGCCAACGCACCGAACAACAGCAGTGGGGTCAACATGCGCATCGTGAATGTCCTTTGCGGAATGGGGTGCATCCCGAAAGGGCCACCGGTAGTACGTACAGCGCCTGCCGTTGCCGGCGGCGTGGACTGGCTCAGGCCGACGCGGTGCGCCGGCTGCGCCACCCGAGCCATAGGCCGGCCAGCAGGCAGGCCGCGATGATCGCGATGGACAGGGGAAGGTGGAAACTGCGCTCGCCGGCGGCGGCGAAGCCGGCGTGGATAAGGAAGGTGGCGATCCCGAGCGCCGCGCAGATCCGCGCGTACGTCCGCGCCTGCGGGCTGCCCAGTACGACGTGCCGATAGCCAAGCAGCAGCACCGGCAGGGCCAGCAGGTTGAACAGCAGGTAGCCCTGCACGCCGCCCGGCAGGTGGAACAGGTCCCACTCATGCCAGTAGGCGGCGTCGATCTGGTGCACGATCAGTGCCAGCAATGTGGCGAAGTAACTCTTTTCCATGAGGTGCCGGCAGGCGTCCGTTCCTGTTCTGTCTGCGTGCCGCGGTGGTTCAGCGCTTGCCTTCGCGCTGGCGCTTGCTGTCGGCCTGGTGCTTGGCCTTCAGCTTGCGCTGGTGGTTCTGCTCGTTGCGCTGGGAAATGGCCTGCTTGCGGGCTTCCGGCTGGACCTGCGCCATCAGCGCGTCCACGCGTGCCACCAGGCGGCGGTGCTCGAGGGTATCGAAGGTCTGGTTCTCGGACGCGTCGCGCTTGGCATTGCGCACCAGGTAGGTCAGCACCTTGAGCAGGGCGGCCGGGTCCATCGCGCGGGTCAGCTCGGCGAAGATCGACTCATAGGCGGCGATATCGGCCTTGATTTCAGCGATCGGGTCCGCGCTCGCGGTGGTTTCCTGGGGGATTTCCTGTGTCACGCAACGCTCCAGCCTGGGTAATAAGCGGGGATTCTGACACTTGTGGGTGCGCTGCGGGAAAATGCCGTGCGCGTGGCCCGGCCGTGTGCGCTCAGGCGCTGGCCAGCCGCTTGCGCAGGTAGCTTCGGTGATGCCCGGGTGGGAAGTCCTCCAGCCGCCCGAAGACCTCATAGCCCTGCTTGAGGTAGAAGCCCTCGGCCTGCCAGGAAAACGTATCGAGCATGGCCGAATGGGCGCCCATCGCCCGCGCCTGCTGCTCGGCATCGGCGAGCAGGGTCTGGCCCAGCCGACGGCCGCGCTGGCTGGCGTCCACCCACAGGGCGTGCACCATCAGCCAGCCGCCGTAGACATCGGCCACCAGGCCGGCACAGGGCACACCATCCGCGTCGCGGATCACCCGATGCAGGGGCTGGTCGTCCAGTGCCGTGCCACAGGCGGCGTGGTTGAACGCACGCAGCCCGGCCAACACCGCCGCCGCGTCGTCGGCCGTGGCCGGTTCGATACGGGGTGGCGGGGCAGGGGCGGTCACGCGTCGCGGTTGTGGCGGCGCATGGTCCGCGACTTCTCGCGGGCCCAGTCGCGGTCCTTTTCGGCGTCGCGCTTGTCGTGGGTCTGCTTGCCCTTGGCCAGGGCGACCTCGAGCTTGATCTTGTTCTTGCTCCAGTACATGGCCGTCGGGACGATCGTGTACCCGTCGCGCTGGACCCGGCCGATCAGCTTGTCGATCTCGCTGCGATGCAGGAGCAGCTTGCGCTCGCGGCGGTCGTTGGCCACCACGTGGGTGGAGGCCTGGATCAACGGGGTGATCTGTGCCCCGATCAGGAAGATCTCGCCATCACGCACGTAGGCGTATGCATCGACGATGTTGCCGCGCCCGGCGCGGATCGACTTGACCTCCCAGCCCTGCAGGGCCAGGCCGGCCTCGAAGCGATCTTCGATGTGGTACTCGTGGCGGGCACGCTTGTTGAGCGCGATGGTTTTGTTGGCCGTCGCGCTCTTTGCTTTATCCTTGCCGCTGTTCTTGCTCATGTCCGTATTGTCTCCGATTCGGGCCTCCCCGGTCGATTCATCAGCAATCAGTAATCGAAATGCCAACTATCCGCCGTAGTGCCCTGGTCGAACATTCGGCTGCCCGCATGTTTGACCTGGTCAATGATATCGATGCCTATCCGCGCCGCTTCCGCTGGTGTTCGGCTGCGCAGATCCTGGAATCCGGACCGGACCGCCTGGTGGCGCGCCTGGACCTGGGGTTGGGCGCGTTCTCGACCTGGTTCATGACCGAAAACACCCTGCAGCGCCCGAGCAGCATTGATATGCAGCTGCGCGACGGGCCGTTCAAGCGCCTGCACGGGCGCTGGGAATTCCATGCGCTGGCCGAGGATGCCTGCAAGGTCAGCCTGACCCTGGAGTTCGAACCCACCTCGCGCCTGCTGGGGCCGGCGCTGGCGCTGGGCTTCCAGGGATTGGCGGACCGCATGGTCAATGACTTCGTCAGCGTCGCCGATGCGCAGGACTGAGCCGTGATTGCGGTGGAGGTGGTGCTGGCCTGGCCAGACCGGGTGGTGTCGCGGCAGCTGCAGTTGCCCGCCACGGCCACGGTTGGCGAGGCCATCGCGGCCGCTGCGCTGGAGGGCAGTGCGCTGTGCCCGGCGGTGGCCGTGCACGGGGTGCTGGCCCGCCCGACCCAGCTGCTCCGCGAGGGAGACCGGGTCGAGCTGTTGCGTCCGCTGCTGGCCGATCCCAAGGACAACCGCCGCCGGCGCGCCCGCGCCAGCAGCTGAAGCCGGGTCAGGCTGGCTCAGCGGCCGCGCTGCTTCTTCTTGTCCTTGGCCAGGTTGCGGCCGAACTGGCGCACGCTGGACTTGGCAAGCTCGGCATCCTGGTTGGGGAAGTACTCGCCGTCCCACCGGGTGACCTGGTCATTCTCGAAGTAGACCGTGAAGTTCTTCACTTCGGTCTGGCCGAGGCGGTTGACCCGCTCGCTGGCGGTGTAGTCCCAGCGCTGGGCGTGGAACGGGTCCGGGATCGAGGGGGTGCCGAGCAGAGCGTTGACCTGCTGCTTGCTCTGGCCCACCTGCAGCTGACCGACGGCCTGCTCCCGGATCAGGTTGCCCTGATAGATGGGTTGCTTATAGATGATGCCGCAGCCCGTGGTGGACAGGGCAACGGCGGCGACCAGCAGGAGATTGCGCATCGGGAATGGCGTTTGGGGAAATCCAGTCGATGATACACTCACGACGCGTCGCCGCGACCCAATCCGAGGCAGCTGGCGCTAAATCGCCAATGAACGGAGAACTATGGAAACCCACGACCTGCGCAAAGTCGGCCTGAAGGTGACCCATCCACGGATGCGGATCCTGGCGTTGCTTGAGCAGCGCAATGCCCAGAATCATCAGCACCACATGACCGCCGAAGACATCTACCGCCAGCTCCTGGAGCACGGTGACGAGATCGGCCTGGCCACGGTGTACCGGGTGCTGACCCAGTTCGAGGCCGCCGGCCTGGTGCTGAAGCACAACTTCGAGGGCGGCCAGGCCGTCTACGAACTGGACCGCGGCGGCCACCACGACCATATGGTGGACGTGGACAGCGGCAAGATCATTGAATTTGAAAGCCACGAGATCGAGGAGCTGCAGCGCAAGATCGCGGCGGACCACGGTTACGAGCTGGAAGAGCACTCGCTGGTGCTGTACGTGCGCAAGAAGCGCAAGTAAGCCCCTTGAACAGCCGAGTGTGACGAGACCCCGGGCATGCCCGGGGTTTTTCGTTATCCGTCGCCGTCGCCATCGGCCTCGACGGCGTCTTCGGATGGCGCGACTCTGAGGGATTGTGCGGAATGCGGGGAAGCGGGAATGCGTAGCGTTGGAAGGTCGGCTGCATTGGCCGTGTTGGCGGTGGATCGCCTGTCACAGCTGTCGACAGCCGAGCTGGAGGACCATCTGTCTGCGGACTATCTGGATGAGACGTCTGGCCAGCCCTTGCCCTACGGCAGTGTGTTCGACGAGGCGGCGCAGGCGTTCCTGCTGCGGCATTTCGTCGAGGTGGTCCTTCTGGGGGTCTCAAACGAGGCCCTTGAGACGCATTTGGCCGCCTGTATGGGGCGACCGGTGGCCGTGGTCGGCAATGAGCCGCCGCTGGAGGCCTGCCCCTGCTGCGGGTTCCTGACCCTCTCCCAGCGGGGTGAATATGACATCTGCCCTGTCTGCACCTGGGAGGACGATGGCAAAGGCGCGCACGACCCATCTCTGTACAGCGCGCCCAACCGCGCCTCGCTGCAGGACGTTCGGGTACGCGTCAGCGAGCGGATCGACAGTCGAGGCCGTTGGTACAGGCGGGCACGAATGCCAGAGGGACGACCGGATTGAGACGCCCTGCGGCGCTCGCTGGATATCACGGGCGCATCAGAATCGGTTCCAGATCCACCGCCTCGGCCATCGCCCGGTTGCCCGCATCGCCCGGATGCAGGTGGTCGCCGGAGTCGTAAGCAGCCGCCATCCGTGAGGGATCGGCCGGATCACGCAGCGCCGCGTCGAGGTCGATCACCGCGTCGAACGGGCTGTCGGTGCGCAGCCACGCGTTGAGCTGGCGGCGCAGTGCGTCCTTGTCCGCGGCGTAGTAGTCGTCCAGCGGCGTGCCGGGCAGGGCGCCGGCGAACGGGGGCAGGGTGGCGCCGAGGATGCGCAGGCCCCGTGCGTGGGCGCGCGTGGCCAACGCACGATAGCCTGCCTGCAGTTCGCCCAGCGTGGGCCGGGCCTGGTTCGGGGCAAAGGCGGTGCCGGGCCAGCTGATGTCGTTGATGCCGATCAGCACGATCACGCTGGCGACGCCGGGCTGGTCGAGCACGTCGCGCTGGAAGCGCTCAAGCGCCGATTCGCCCATGCCATCGCGCAGCAGGCGTCCGCCGGAAATGCCCGCGTTGACCACCGCCACGCCGCGTGGGGCCAGTCGTTCGGCCAGGTGGTCGGTCCAGCGCTGGTCGCGGTCCAGGCTGGCGGTGGCGCCATCGGTGATGGAGTCGCCTATCACCACGACGCTGCGGGCGCCGGCGGCGGCCTGCACCTCGATTCCGGTCACGAACAGGCGGGCAGTGGTGGTGGACGCCGTATCCATCCGCGGCGCCAGGGTCTGGTCGCCGGCCCCGATCGACGCGGTTTGCCGGCCGTCCCAATGGAAGGTGTGCAGCGGGGTGTGCGCGGGAACGTAGACGCTGACCTGCACGGCCTGCCGGTCGCGGGTGGGTAGCGCCACGGGGTCGCTCAGGCGCGCCTTGCCGGGTGCGATCTGCGTGCCGGCCCGCCCGTCGAAGGTCAGCGGAAGCGGTGCCTGGCCGTCAGCGCCGGCCACGCTGGCCGCGCCGATCTGCAGTGGCGCGGTGCCATACGCGTTGCTCAGGCGTACCCGCAGCTGGTCCCCGCCCAGGCTGAGGCGGGCGGTCTGGCGGAAGGTCTGCCCTTCCAGGGCGGCTGGGACCAAGGTGGGAAACAGGAACGACGCGTCCCATACCGGTTGTGGGCTGGCCTGCCAGCTGGCCACCCAGGTGGCAGGCGGCTGGGCCGACGCCGAGGTCGATGCGGCGAGCAGGGCCAGGGCGGTGAAGCGGGTGAGGGCGTTCATCGGGCGATCCGTTGGAGGGGACGGCCATCGTGATCTTCGCTGCATCTGTGAACTAGACTGCGCACGGACAATCATCTGTGAATTGGATTCACCCCATGGCAGGCACCGACATCAACCGTTCGGGCGAACTGGAAGTGTTCGTCCGGGTCATCGAAACCGGCGGCTTTTCGGCCGCCGCGCGCTCGCTGGAGCTGAGTCCCTCGGCGGTCAGCAAGCTGGTGTCCCGGCTGGAACAGCGGTTGGGCACGCGGTTGCTGCAGCGCTCCACCCGGCAGCTGCAGTTGACCCCCGAGGGCTGTGCGTTTTACGAGCGCGGGCTGCGCGTGCTGGCCGACCTGGACGAGGCCGAGCGCTGCGCCAGTGCCCATGCCGAGCCGCGCGGGCGCCTGCGGGTCAATGCCAACGTGCCATTCGGGCACCACTTTCTGTTGCCGCTGTTACCCGGCTTCCTGGCCGCGCATCCGCAGGTGGGCGTGGACGTGGTGCTGACCGACGAGGTCATCGACCTGCTCGAGCAGCGCACCGACGTGGCGGTGCGGGCCGGGCCATTGAAGAGCTCCAGCCTGGTGGCGCGGCGGCTGGGCGCGACGCGGATGATGATCGTGGCGGCGCCCGCCTACCTGGCGCGGCATGGGATGCCGCAGAGCGCCGACGCCCTGCAGGCGCACAACCGGCTGGATATCGCCCACCCGCGCGCGCAGTCCGGCTGGCCGCTGGTGGTCGACGGCGAGCGGCAGGTGGTGCAGACCGGCGGCAGTGCGCGTGCCAGCGATGGCGAGGCGTTGCGCCGGCTGGTGCTGGGGGGCGTGGGACTGGCGCGGCTGGCGGCGTTCCAGGTGCAGGCTGATGTTGCGGCCGGGCGCCTGCTGCCGGTGCTGGAGCAGGCCAATCCGGGCGATCTGGAAGAGGTGCACGCGGTGTTTCAGGGGCAGGGCGGGTACCTGCCGCTGCGGGTGCGTGCGCTGCTGGATTACCTGATGGCCCAGGTGGACCTGGCCAAGCCGTTGGGGTGAACGGCGTGCGGGTGGATGCATCGCGCGGGTCCGGCATCGGGGGAGCCGGCCAGCGGCCGGGGTTGCCGGGCGAGGTGCAGTGGGTCCGCGAGGAGCCGGCCAGCGGCCGGGGTTGCCGGGCGAGGTGCAGTGGGTCCGCGAGGAGCCGGCCAGCGGCCGGCACTACCGGGCGAGGTGCCGCCACGGGTAGGTACCGACCGTTGGTCGGTACCCGGCCTCACACCTGCAGCAGCTTGCGCGCCGCCGCGCGGGCTTCCTTGCTGACTTCCACGCCGCCCAGCATCCGCGCCAGTTCTTCCTCGCGGGCCTTGGGGTCCAGCTTTTCCACCGCGCTCTGGGTCATGCCGTCCACCGGCGCCTTGCTGACCCGGTAATGGGCGTGGCCCTTGGAGGCGACCTGCGGCAGGTGGGTGACGCACAGCACCTGACGCTTCTCGCCCAGGGCGCGCAGCTTGTGCCCGACGATGTCGGCCACCGCGCCGCCGATGCCCGAATCCACTTCGTCGAAGACCATGGTCGGCACCGCGTCCAGGCCCAGCGCCGCCACCTCGATGGCCAGCGAAATACGTGACAGTTCACCGCCCGAGGCAACCTTGCGCAGCGCACGCGGCGGTTGCCCGGCATTGGCCGCCACCAGGAACTCCACGCGCTCGGCGCCGTTCGGGTCGGGCTTGGCCACCGCCTGCGGTTCGATCTCGATCAGGAACTGGCCACCGCCCATGCCGAGCTCGCCGATCAGGGTGGTGGTGGTGTCCGACAGCGCCGTGGCGGCCTTGCGCCGGCTGGCGCTGAGCGTCTCGGCCACGGTCTGCCACTGGCCGGCGGCGCGCTCGATCTGGCCGGCCAGCGCCTGCAGGCGGGTGTCGGCGCCGCGCAACTGCTCCACTTCGGCTTCCATCGCGTCGCGGTGTTCGCCCAGCGTCTCCATCGGCACCCGGTGCTTGCGCGCCAGGTCGTGCAGGCGGCCAAGCCGGCGTTCGATGTCCTCGAACTGCTCGGGGTCGGCATCCAGGTCGTCATGCACCCGGTCCAGCAGCGCCAGGGCCTCGTCCAGCTGGATGGCGGCGCTGTCGAGCAGGGCGTCCACCTCGCCCAGGCGCGGGTCGTGTTCGGCCACGCGGGCCAGTTCGTGGCGGGTCTGCTGCAGCAGTTGCAGCGCCGAGGTGTCCTCGTCGCCATTGAGGCGGGCCACGGCGACATCGCAGGCGGCGATCAGGGCGCTGGCGTGGGCCTGGCGGCGATGGCTGCTGCCCAATTGGGCGATCGAGGCCGGCTCCAGGTCTTCGCGCTGCAGTTCGCCCAGCTGGTGTTCCAGGTAGCCGATGCGGTCGCTGACATCGCCCTGGCGCGACAAGGCTTCGGCTTCGTCCACCAGCGCCTGCCAGCGTGCGGCGGCCTGGCGGACCTGGCTGCGCTCGGCGTCGTTGCGCGCGAACGCGTCCAGCAGGGCCAGCTGCGAGGGCCGCGCCAGCAGGGCCTGCTGTTCGTGCTGGCCGTGGATTTCGACCAGGGTCGAGGCCAGTTCGGTCAACTGGGTGAGGGTGACCGGGCGCCCGTTGATCCAGGCGCGGGAGCCGCCATCGGCGCGGATGATCCGGCGCAGCTGGCACTGGTCCTCGTCGTCCAGTTCGTTCTCGCGCAGCCAGCGCCGCGCCGGGGCGTCCTCGCCGGGGGCGAATTCGGCCGACAGTTCCGCGCGGGCGGCGCCGTGGCGGACCACGCCGCTGTCGGCGCGCAGCCCGGACAGGAAGCCGAGGGCGTCGACCATCAGCGACTTGCCGGCGCCGGTTTCGCCGGACACCACGGTCATGCCCGGCCCGAATTCGAGTTCGGTAGCACGGACGACGGCAAAATCCTTGATCGATAGATGTTTGAGCATGGTTGTCTGTTCTTGAGCCGCGCAACGCTAGCATGGGGCGGGGACAGCTCCAATAACTTGCCTTCGGTCCCCGGAGCCATTATCTAGGATGGCGTCTCACAGGCTGATTCCATGCACCCCACTGCGTCACATCTTGCGCCCCGCGCCCGCCACCTGCTGCGGACGCTGATCGCCCGCCACATCCAGGACGGCGAGCCGGTGGGCTCGCAGACACTGGCGCGGCTGGCCGGGCTGGATGTCAGCCCGGCCACCATCCGCAACATCCTGGGGGACCTGGAAGACCTGGGCCTGCTCAGTTCGCCGCATACCTCGGCCGGGCGGGTGCCTACCGCGCACGGCTACCGGGTGTTCGTGGACAGCCTGGTCAAGATGCAGCCGCCCGGCGAGGGCGAGCTGAGCCGGCTGCGCACCGAACTGGCCAGTGGCAGCGGCACCCAGGCCCTGCTGGGCAGTGCCTCGGAGCTGCTGTCGGCGATGAGCCACTTCGTTGGCGTGGTCAGCGCGCCGCGGCGTGAACAGTTCGCCTTCCGGCATATCGATTTCGTGGCGCTGGACGCGCGCCGGGTGCTGGCCATCCTGGTGTTTGCCGACAACGAAGTGCAGAACCGGGTGATCGAACCCCGCCGCAGCTTCGGCCCCGGCGAGCTGGAGCAGGTGGCCAACTATCTCAATGCCAACTGCGCCGGGCGGCCCTTGTCGGAGATCCGCCAGCGCCTGCTGCTGGAGCTGCGCGACGCGCAGTCGGAAATGGAGCAGCTGCTGGCCCACGGCATCGAGCTGGCCGAACAGGCGCTGGTGCCGCCGGCCGACGACATGGTGCTGGCCGGCGCGACCCGGCTGATGGGCGTGCAGGACCTGTCCGACCTGGAGCGGCTGCGCGAGCTGTTCGAGGTGTTCGCCAGCAAGCGCGAGATCCTGCAGCTGCTCGAGCGCACCATCCAGGCCCCGGGGGTACGCATCTTCATTGGCGAGGAGACCGGGGTGATGCCGTTGGAAGGGGTGTCGCTGGTGACCGCGCCGTATTCGGCCGGTGGCCAGGTGCTGGGCGTGCTGGGGGTGATCGGGCCCAAGCGCATGGCCTATGACCGCATGATTCCGCTGGTGGAGGCCACCGCCCAGGTGCTGGGCGCCGCGCTGGCCGACCCGGCCGGCGGCGGATTGTCCCGCGATCGCACATAAAACCCGTCGCTGGACTCTTGAAACGGGACCCCGCGCCCACATAGGGGTGGGTGGAGGCGGAGAGTCACCGCCAAGGATCCGGAAATGAACCAAGATCAGCCTGATATCGCATCCCAGAATCCCGCCGGTGAACCGGCTGCCGAGCCGTCCCTGCAGCAGCAGCTGGACAGCCTGCACAATGAAGTGGCCCTGCTGCGCGCCGAGTCGCTGCGCGAGCGCGCCGACCTGGACAACCAGCGCAAGCGCGTGGCCCGCGACGTCGAACAGGCGCGCCGCTTCGCCAACGAAAAGCTGCTGGGCGAACTGCTGCCGGTGTTCGACAGCCTGGACGCCGGCCTCAACAGCGCCGGTGCCGAGCCCAGCCCGCTGCGCGAAGGCCTGGAGCTGACCTACAAGCAACTGCTCAAGGTCGCCGCCGACAATGGCCTGACCCTGCTCGACCCGACCGGCCAGGCCTTCAACCCGGACCACCACCAGGCCATCAGCCAGGTCGACGCGCCCGGCGCGGCGCCCGGCAGCGTGGTCCAGGTGTTCCAGAAGGGCTACCTGCTCAACGATCGCCTGCTGCGCCCGGCCCTGGTGGTCGTGGCCCGCGACTGATCCGGTCGTCAGCCAGCCGGGCATCAGCCAGCCGGGCAGAGCCCGGCTCTACGGACGCTGAACACGTTGGGCCGCCATCGGACACTGTGTTTGGTGGGTGGCTTGAAAGTCCTCCCGGCGTCCCACACATCCCATTCATAACCCGGCAACTGCCGGATGTTCCCCGACATTTCAGGAGTCTCCCTCATGGGCAAGATCATTGGTATCGACCTCGGCACCACCAACTCGTGTGTGGCGATCATGGACGGCGGCAAGGCCCGCGTCATCGAGAATTCGGAAGGCGACCGCACCACGCCTTCGATCGTCGCCTACACCAAGGACGGCGAAGTGCTGGTCGGCGCCTCGGCCAAGCGCCAGGCCGTCACCAACCCGAAGAACACCTTCTACGCCGTCAAGCGCCTGATCGGCCGCAAGTTCACCGACGCTGAAGTCCAGAAGGACATCGCGCACGTGCCTTACGGCATCCTGGCCCACGACAACGGCGACGCCTGGGTCCAGACCAGCGACGCCAAGAAGATGGCCCCGCAGGAAATCTCCGCCCGCGTGCTGGAGAAGATGAAGAAGACCGCCGAAGCGTACCTGGGTGAAACCGTCACCGAGGCCGTGATCACCGTGCCGGCCTACTTCAACGACAGCCAGCGCCAGGCCACCAAGGACGCCGGCCGCATCGCGGGCCTGGAAGTCAAGCGCATCATCAACGAGCCGACCGCCGCGGCGCTGGCCTATGGCCTGGACAAGGGCGACAACAAGGATCGCAAGATCGTGGTGTACGACCTGGGCGGCGGCACCTTCGACGTCTCGGTGATCGAGATCGCCAACGTCGACGGCGAGAAGCAGTTCGAAGTGCTGGCCACCAACGGTGACACCTTCCTGGGCGGCGAAGACTTCGACAACCGCGTCATCGAATACCTGGTCGACGAGTTCAACAAGGACCAGGGCATCGACCTGCGCAAGGATCCGTTGGCCCTGCAGCGCCTGAAGGACGCCGCCGAGCGCGCCAAGATCGAGCTGTCCAGCGCCCAGCAGACCGAAGTGAACCTGCCGTACGTCACCGCGGACGCGTCGGGCCCGAAGCACCTGAACATCAAGCTGACCCGCGCCAAGCTGGAAGCGCTGGTGGAAGAGCTGATCAAGAAGTCGATCGAGCCGTGCCGCGTGGCGCTGAACGACGCCGGCCTGCGTTCGAGCGACATCAGCGAAGTGATCCTGGTCGGCGGCCAGACCCGCATGCCGAAGGTGCAGCAGGCGGTCACCGAGTTCTTCGGCAAGGAACCGCGCAAGGACGTCAACCCGGACGAAGCCGTGGCATTGGGTGCGGCGATCCAGGGCGGCGTGCTGGGCGGCGACGTCAAGGACGTGCTGCTGCTGGACGTGACCCCGCTGTCGCTGGGCATCGAAACCATGGGCGGTGTGTTCACCAAGATCATCGAAAAGAACACCACCATCCCGACCAAGGCCTCGCAGGTGTTCTCCACCGCCGAGGACAACCAGTCGGCCGTGACCGTGCACGTGCTGCAGGGTGAGCGCGAGCAGGCCCGCTTCAACAAGTCGCTGGCCAAGTTCGACCTGTCCGGCATCGAGCCGTCGCCGCGCGGCATGCCGCAGGTGGAAGTGTCCTTCGACATCGACGCCAACGGCATCCTGCACGTGTCGGCCAAGGACAAGAAGACCAACAAGGAACAGAAGGTCGAGATCAAGGCTGGTTCGGGTCTGTCCGAGGACGAGATCGCGCGCATGGTCGCCGATGCCGAAGCCAACCGCGAAGAAGACAAGAAGTTCCATGAGCTGGTCCAGGCCCGCAACCAGGCCGACGCGCTGATCCACGGTACCCGTACCGCGATCACCGAGCACGGCAGCAAGGTCGGTGGCGATGTGATCGGCAAGGTCGAGTCGGCCCTGGCCGACCTGGAAACCGCCATGAAGGGCGACGACAAGGCGCAGATCGAAGCCAAGTCGAAGGTGCTGGAAGAAGCCGGCCAGGCGCTGTTCGCTGCATCGGCCGCGGCCGATCAGGGCGGTGCTGCCCCGGGCCCGGACGCCGGTGCCAACAGCGGCGCGCACGACGATGTGGTCGACGCCGAGTTCACCGAAGTCAAGGACGACAAGAAGTCCTGATCCGGCCCAGACACGGGGCGTTGCGCAGGCAACGTCCCGTTGTCGTTTTCCCTGGGTCCTGGCAGCCGTAACACGGTTTGTCGGGGCGCCCGACGAAAGAGCGGACGTGGTTCCGCTCTTCCGCTTTGACGAATCCCGACCTCCGGATACCGATTCAAGTTATGAGCAAGCGCGACTATTACGAAGTGCTGGGCGTGTCCCGCACCGCCAGCGAAGAAGAGCTGAAGAAGTCCTATCGCCGCTGTGCGATGAAGTTCCACCCGGATCGCAATCCGGGCGATGCGGCGGCCGAAGCCTCCTTCAAGGAGTGCAAGGAAGCCTACGAAACCCTGTCTGACACCAACAAGCGCCGCATGTACGACGCCCACGGCCACGCTGCGTTCGAGCATGGGATGGGTGGCGGCGGTGGTGGCCCGGGTGGTCCGGACATGGGCGACATCTTCGGTGACATCTTCGGCAACATCTTCGGCGGTGCTGCCGGCGGTGGTCAGCGCCAGGCCCGTCGCGGTGCCGATGTCGGCTACGTGATGGAGCTGGACCTGGAAGAAGCGGTGATGGGCGTGGAGCGCCGCATCGAGATTCCGACCTTGGCCGAGTGCGACGACTGCGATGGCAGTGGGTCCGAAGACGGCAAGGTGGACACCTGCAGCGTGTGCCATGGCCACGGCCAGGTGCGCATCCAGCGCGGCATTTTCGCCATGCAGCAGGCGTGCCACAACTGCAACGGGCGCGGCAAGATCATCCAGACCCCGTGCAAGACCTGCCACGGCAACGGCCGTGTGGAGGAAGACAAGGTGTTGTCGGTGAAGGTGCCCGCGGGCGTCGATACCGGCGACCGCATCCGCCTGTCGGGCGAAGGCGAGGCCGGTCCGGCCGGTACGCCGCCGGGCGACCTGTACGTGGAAGTGCGGGTGCGCGAGCACGCGATCTTCCAGCGCGACGGCGACGACCTGCACTGCGAGGTGCCGATCCGGATTTCGCAGGCGGCCCTGGGCGATACCGTCCGCGTGGCGACCCTGGGCGGTTATGCGGAAATCCGCATTCCGGCTGAAACCCAGACCGGCAAGCTGTTCCGCCTGCGCGGCAAGGGCGTGCGTTCGGTGCGCAGCCGCAGCGAAGGCGACCTTTACTGCCGCGTGGTGGTGGAAACGCCGGTCAACCTGACCACCGAGCAGCGCAAACTGCTGGAACAGTTTGAAACCACCTTCACCGGCGAAGAAGCGCGCAAGCACTCGCCCAAATCGGCGACGTTCATCGATGGCGTGAAGGGCTTCTGGGACCGGATGACCTCGTAAGCGAGGCCGTTTCTGCGATGCACCTCAAGGCCCGCTGGCAACAGCGGGCCTTTTTTGTGCGCCGACGACGGGGGTAGAGCCACCCCATGGGTGGCTGCACCGCCCGGCCCAAGGTAGAGCCACCCCATGGGTGGCTGCACGCGGTGCCGGGTGGGTCGACAGCCGCCCATGGGGTGGCTCTACCGGTGGACCAGCTCCGCGCAGCGACCCCGTGGGGTGCGGCGGGACAGCGCAGCCACCCATGGGGTGGCTCTACCGGCGCGGCGCGGGGCGTAAAATGGCGGCATGAACGAATCCCTCGAAAGCCACCTGGTCCACGGCCGCCGCCAGCGCCCGGACGGTCCGTCGCCGGTCGACGTCATCTCGGTGCAGTCGCAGCTGGTGTACGGCTATGCCGGCAACAGCGCGGCGGTGCCGCCGCTGCGCGCGCTGGGCGTGCGCGTGGCCGAAGTGCCCACCACGCTGCTCAGCAACGCGCCGTTCTACCCGACCACGCGAGGCCGCGTGCTGCCGGCCGACTGGTTCGCCGAGCTGCTGCTGGGGGCCAGCGAACGCGGCCTGCCGCAGCGCGCCCGCATGCTGGTGTCCGGCTACTTCGGCAGCGTCGGCAATGGTGCGGCCTTCGCCGACTGGCTCGACCAGGTGCTGCCCACCGCGCCGCAGCTGCGCTACTGCCTGGACCCGGTGATTGGCGACACCCACACCGGCCCCTACGTCGAACCCGGCTTGGAAGCCATCTTCGCCGAGCGGCTGCTGCCGCATGCATGGCTGGTGACCCCCAACGCCTTCGAACTGGGGCGCCTGACCGGCATGCCCAGCCTGGCCGAAGACGATGCCATTGCCGCCGCGCAGGCGCTGCTGGCGCGTGGCCCGCAGTGGGTGCTGGCCCACAGCGTGGGCGGCGAGCCCGGCCAGCTGGTCACGCTGGCGGTCAGCCGCGAGGCGATCTGGCGCTGGTCCTCGCCGCACCTGCCGGTGGACGTGGCCGGCACCGGTGACGTGCTGATGTCGCTGCTGGTGGCCTTCCTGCTGCGCGGCGAATCCTTCGAACAGTCGATTTCGCGCGCCATCGCCGGCGTGCACGTCGCGCTGGAAACCACGCTGGCCAATGGCCACGAGGAGTTCGACGTGCTGGCTGCCGCCCCGGCCGCATTGGCGCTGCCGCAGCGCTTCGTGCCCGAGCGCATCGCGTGAGCGCACGGGTAGTGGGCATCGTCGGCAGTGCCGGCGCGTATGGCCGTTGGCTGCGCGGTTTCCTGCAGCAGCGCATGGGGGTGGAGGTGATCGGCCACGATCCCGCCGACCCGCAGTCGCACACGCCCGACCAGCTGCTGGAGCAGGCCGATGTGCTGGTCTTCTCCGCGCCCATCCGGCACACGCCGGCGCTGATCGCCGACTACGTCGCGCGGTCGGCCGGGCGCGAGGCCGGGCGTCTGTGGCTGGACGTGACCTCGGTGAAAAGCGCGCCGGTGGCGGCCATGCTGGCCTCGCAGGCCGAGGTCGTAGGCCTGCACCCGATGACCGCACCGCCCAAGGCGCCCACGCTGAAAGGCCGGGTGATGGTGGTTTGCGAGGCGCGCCTGGCGCGGTGGCAGCCGTGGGTGCAGCAGTTGTGCGACGCGCTGGAAGCCGAATGCGTGCGCGCCACGCCCGAGCACCACGACCAGGTGATGGCGCTGGTGCAGGCAATGGTGCATGCCACCCACTTGGCCCAGGCCGGCGTGCTACGCGAGTACGCGCCGCTGCTGGGCGCGCTGCCCGCGTTGATGCCGTACCGCTCGGCGTCGTTCGAACTGGACACGGCGATCATCGCGCGGATCCTGTCGCTGAACCCGGCGATCTACGAGGACATCCAGTTCGGCAACCCGCACGTGGCGCCCATGCTGGACCGGCTGCTGGCCCAGCTGCAGCAGCTGCGCGCGCAGGTCGGGCAGGGCGATGATGCCGCGCGTGCGGCGTTCCGCCAGCAGCTGCTGCTGGACAACCGTGACAGCCAGGGCGAAACGGTCTTGGCCGAAGGCAACTACACCTTCGAGCGGGTGGGCTATCTGCTGGCCGACCTGACCGAGCGCAATGCCATCAGCGTGCATCTTCCCGAAGACCGGCCCGGTTCGCTGCGCGAACTGCTGCACGTGTTCGAGCGGCACGCGGTGAGCCTGGCGTCGATCCACTCCTCGCGCACGCCGGGCGGGGAAGTGCATTTCCGTGTTGGCTTCGTGGCCGGCAGCGATGTGCAGGCGCTGCAGCGCGCCGCCGTGGAAATTGATGCCACCGGCATCGGCCGGGTTCTGCCGCGCTGACGTGCTGCAACGCCGCATTCATCCACAGGGGGTGTGGATGAGTTGCGCACAAACATGTGGATAACCGCGTGCAGCCGTTGCAGGCAAAGGCTGTCAAGATGGCTGGTCATAAAATGACCAGCCTGTCGCAAACTTTTTTGGGTCGCGCTGATCCGGCGCGCCGCGCGCTCAGGTGGTGAGGGTCAATTCGCCGCCACGGGTGCGGAACTGACGGCCATCGCGGACCAGGTGGCGGCCATCGGCCAGCTCGTAACGGACGTTCGCGTCCGCGGGCGCAGCCGACGGTGCGGCGGCTGCTTCGTCCTGCTTGAACTCGATGATGACGTAGCTTTCGCCCGAGGCGTCGGTAGCGGGAAACTGTCGAAACGACATGAAGCACCTCCTGCAGTGGCATCGACCTGTGACCTGCGCACCATGCAACCGGCCGCGTTAGCGGTGCGTCATCAATCGATGAACTGCAGGCGTGCCAGCTCCGCGTACAGCCCGCCCTCGGCCAGCAGTTGTTCGTGCGTGCCTTGGGCGATGATGCGGCCGTGGTCCATCACCACGATGCGGTCGGCCTTGAGCACGGTGGCCAGGCGGTGGGCGATGACCAGCGTGGTACGCCCCGCCATCAACCGTTCCAGTGCCTGCTGCACCGCGCGCTCGCTCTGCGCATCGAGTGCGCTGGTGGCCTCGTCGAGCAGCAGGATCGGCGCATCCTTCAGCAGCGCCCGTGCAATCGCGATGCGCTGCTGCTGGCCGCCGGACAGGCGCGCGCCGCGCTCGCCCAGCTCGCTCAGGTAACCGTCGGGCAGTGCCTGCAGGAATTCGTCGGCTTCGGCGGCCTCGGCGGCGCGCTGCACCTCGTCATCGCTGGCTTCCAATCGGCCGTAGCGGATGTTGTCCAGTGCGGTGGCGGCAAACAGCGTGGGTTGTTGCGGGACCAGCGCCATCTGCGCGCGCAGCTGCGCCGGGTCGACCTGGCGCACATCCACGCCATCGACCAGGACGCTGCCGGTGGCCGGATCGTGGAAACGCAGCAGCATCGACAGCACCGTGCTCTTGCCGGCGCCCGACGGGCCCACCAGGGCAACGGTCTCGCCGGGCCGCACATGCAGGTCGAACCCTTCCAGCGCCGCGGTGTCCGGGCGCTGCGGGTAGTGGAACACCACGTTGTCGAAGCGGATCTCGCCCCGCAGCGGCAGCGGCATCGCCACCGGGTTGGCCGGTGCGGTGATCTCGATGTCTTCCTGCAGCAGTTCGGCGATCCGTCCCATGCCGCCGGAGGCGCGTTGCAGCTCATTCCAGACCTCTGCGAGCGCGCCGACCGAGCCGCCGCCGATCATCGCGTACAACACGAACTGGCCAAGCGTGCCGGCCGTCATGCGGCCGTCGTTGACATCGTGCGCGCCCAGCCACAGCACGCCCACGATGGCACCGAATACCAGCACGATCGCGGTGGCGGTGACGATCGACTGCGCGCCGATGCGGCGACGCGCGGCATTGATCGATTCGGCCAGCGCGACGTTGAAGCGGCCGCGTTCATAGGGTTCGCGTGCATGCGCCTGCACGGTACGCACCGCGCCCAGGGTTTCGGCGGCCAGGCTGTTGGCGTCGGCGACGCGGTCCTGGCTGGCGCGGGCGATGTTGCGCAGGCGGCGTGCACCGATGATCACCGGCAGCACGGCCAAGGGAATGCCCAGCAGCGACCACACGGCCAGACGCGGGCTGGTGACGAACAACATCACCAGGCTGCCCACCACGGTCACGCTGCTGCGCAGGGCCACCGACATGGTGGAACCGATCACGCTGCGCAGCAACTCGCTGTCGGCGGTCAGACGGGACACCAGTTCGCCGCTGCGGCTGCGGTCGTGGAAGCCGGCGCCCAAGGTGATCAGGTGGGTGTAGAGCTGGCTGCGCAGGTCGGCCACGACCTTTTCGCCCAGCAACGACACGAAGAAGAAGCGCGCGGCGGTGGCCAGCCCCATCACCACCGCGACCAGGAACAGCAGGCCGAACGCGCGATTGATCTGGCCGTTGTTGTTGAAGCCATGGTCGATCATCAGCTTGACCGCCGGCGGCAGGCTCAGCGTGGCCGCCGACGACACCGCCAGGGCGACCAGCCAGGCAGTGAACAGCCCCGAATGGCGACGGACGAACGGCCACAGCGTGCCCAGACTGCCCAGGCGGCGCAGCGCGGGGGTCGGGGCGGGGGTGGTGTCAGTCATCAAGGGGGCCTGGTTCGGTGCATCGTTGGATGCGGATACGATCACGGGTGGCGTCGCGGAGGCGGTTTTTCAACGGCTCGGCCTGGTCGGCCGGCAATTCAACCCGCATTTCCACCCCGGACGGGGTAAAGGATTCATCGAGTTTCTCGGCCGCATGGCTGGACAGCGCGGCATGCAATGCGCCCAGGTCCTCGAATGCAGCCTGCACGTGCAAGCGGGCCAGGGCCACCAGTGGCAGGCGCGGCGCGGTACGCAGGCATTCGGCCGCCGTGCCTCCGTAGGCCCGGACGAGGCCGCCGGCACCCAGCTTGATCCCGCCGTACCAGCGGATCACCACCACCATCACCCGGTCGAAGCCCTGGCCATCGATGGCGGCCAGGATCGGTCGGCCGGCGGTCCCGGCCGGTTCGCCATCGTCACTGGAGCGGTATTCGCTGCCGTGTCGGTAGGCCCAGCAGTTGTGGGTGGCATCGGGGATCGCCACCTGCTGCAGGAATGCCAGCGCGGCGGCCGCCGTGTCGATCGGCGCGGCATGCGCGATGAAGCGGCTGTGCTTGATCTCCAGGCTGTGGCTGACGACGGTGGCGAGCGTATCGGGCATTGCCACCATTGTAGGTGACGACCGTGGGTCGTCACGTGCCCCTCAGTTGTCCAGCAGCTGGCGAACGTCGCGTGGCACGCGCGCTTCCGGGTACTGCTGCAGGTAGCGTTCCAGGCTGGCGCGCGCGGTATCGCGGTCGCCGGCATCGCGACGCTCGCGGATGCGCTTGAGCCACTGCTTGCGCGGCAGCAGGGCATCGGCCGCAACGGCCGCATCGACGGCGCTGGCCGACAACGCGCCGCCCACGGCCGGCGATGCCGCGCGCCGCATCACGCCGGGTGCGCCTTTCATCGGGCGCGCCGCTTCGTTGGTCATCGGTGCCGGTGCGGCGGTGAGCGCGTCGTCCCGCGCCCGCGCGCCGGTCACGGTGACGGTGTCGTTGGGGCGCGCCTCTGCGCTGTCCATCACGTACGCGTCTGCACGCGGGGCAGCGGCGGCCTGCATCGGGGCGGCCGCGGGTGCGGGCGGGGCAGGCGGCATCGGCGGAGCCACTACCGAGGGCGCGGGCTGTGCCGCCATCGGTTGCGGCACGTCGTGGGGTGGCGGAGGCGGCGCGGCGGCCACCGAGCGTTGCTTGGCCTGCGGCTGGGCCACCGGCGCAGTGGCCGCATCGGCCACCTCGGCAGTGGCCATGGCAGGGGCGGTTGCATCGGCGGCCGGTGCCTGCGCGGCATCCTCGGCGGTTGCAGGCGCAGGTGCGACCTCAGCCAGCGCGGGCGGGGTCGGGGCGTCGGGCTTGAGCTGCCAGGCGATGCCGACCGCGAACACCACCGACGCGGCCAGGCCCAGCGCGGCGGGCAGCCGCGACCGCGGCCGGCGCGTGACGGGGGCGGCAGCCCTGGGCGGTTGTGATGCAGCGTCCGCGTCGCCGGAGGGAACCGCCGTGGCCACCGGTGCGGCCTGCACGGCCGCCCGCGCGGCCGCCAACACCGCCTCGTCCAGCGCGGCCGACGGTGCGTTGGGCGCGGCACGGCCGAGCAGGCGGGCCAGTTCGCGTTCTTCGGGGGTCAGCGGATCCGAGCGGTTCATTCGGACAACCCCGCGCGCAGCTTGTCCATTGCATAGCGCAACCGTGATTTGACCGTTTCGCGGCCAACGCCGGTGATCTGTGCGATCTCCTCCAGGCTCAGTTCCTGCTCCAGCCGCAACTGCAGTACCTCGCGCTGTTCATCGGGCAGCTGTTCCATCGCCAGCTGCAGGCGCCGGCGTTGTTCGAACTCCGACAGCTGGCTTTCCGGGGTGCGGGTATCGCTCATGCGTGCCACCCGCTCGTCGGCGTCGCCGGGCGCTGGCGGACGGTGCCGCGCGGCGCGCCAGTGATCGTTGAGCCGATTGTGGGCGATCCGGAACAGCCACGTGGTGAAGGCGGCGTCGGGCTGCCAGCCGGCGCGCGCGGCGATCACCCGCTGCCAGACGTCCTGGAACATTTCATCGGCCAGCGCGGCATCGCGCAGCTGGCGCAGCAGGAAGCTGTACAGACGGCTGCGGTGGCGCGCATACAGGGTTTCAAACGCGCGCAGCTCCCCGCCGGCCCAGGCCAGCATCAGCGATTCGTCGGTTGGCAGGGCAGCGGCATCCACGGCGCACAGGGTAAGCGCTGGGCCGCCGTCCGCATAGCGGGGCGGGGCGGCGAGGGCAGGCGACACCAGGGGCGCGGGGACGGGGGACATGACCTGTTCAACGTCCGAAGGTGCTGAACGGGGTTGTGGGCTTCCATTGCCCCCCGCCCGCCGCGTTATGCTCAGGGCACAGGGGAGGTGCCGGGCATCCGGCGCCAGAAGAGATCAGCATCGTGTCCAGCCAGGTAGCGACATCCGTGCGGCATTCCGATCATGACGCGGTGGTTTCCGCTGCGCTCGCGCAGGCGTTGGGCGCGCTGCTGCCCGGCGATGCGCAGGTGGCGCTGGCCTGGTCCGATCCGGGCCTGGGTGAAGGCTGCCAGGCCGATCCCGCCCCCGCGCAGGACCCGGCCGCGCTGCTGGAGGCACTGCTGGGCGGTGCCACCGGGGCCGAGACCGCGCTGCGTCGCTGGCAGGACCACGGCAGCGAACTGGCCGTCCAGGCGCTGACCGCCGACGGCGGCGTGCCCGACCAGGCCTGGTGGGACATTGCCCGCCAGGCGCTGCAGGACGCGGTGGCACTGGCTCGGCAGCGCGCACAGATCCGCTCGCTGGAGACGTCCAAACGGCTGCAGCAGGCGCTCTACGAGATTGCCGACCTGGCCGGCGCGGACCTGGAAATGGCCGACATGCTGCGCCACTTCCACCGCGTGCTCAATTCGCTGATGTACGCGCAGAACTGTTACATCGTCGAGTACGACGACGTGCGCCGACGGGTGCGCTTCCTGTACTTCGCCGACCAGCGCGACAGCTTCGTGGCCGACCCGGACCGCAGCTACGAAGAACACGAAATGCCGCGCAGCCTGACCTTCGCGCTGCTGCGCCACGGGCAGCCGCTGAGCGGGCCGTCCAACGAGCTGCTGGCGGCGATGAACGACGAATACGACCCCAGCCGCGGGCCGGAAAGCCTGGACTGGCTGGGCGTGCCGATGCTGCGCGAAGGCCGCGTGTGCGGGGCCATCGTGGTGCAGAGCTACGAGCACCGGGTGCGCTACAACGAGGCCGATCGCACTCTGTTGGGCTACGTGGCCCAGCACATCCTCACCGCGATGGACCGCCGTCAGGCCCAGGTGCAGCTGGAGCGCCAGGTGGAGCGGCGCACACTGGAACTGCAGCGCGCCAACCGCAGCCTGCAGGACGAAGTGGTGGAACGCCGCCGCGCCGAGAAGCTGCAGCTGGCGTTGTTCAACATCGCCGAAATGGCGATGAGCGCCGAGAGCCTGGCCCAGTTCTACGTGCAGGTGCATGGCGTGGTGGGCACGCTGCTGGATGCACGCAATTTCTACATCGCGCTGGTCAACGAGGTCGGCGATGGGCTGGATTTCGTGTACTCGGTGGATGAGTACAACGCGTCGCGCGCGCCGCGTCCGTTCAGCCAGGGCCTGACCGAGTTCATCGTGCGCAACCGGCAGCCGCTGCTGGCCTCGCGAGAGCACATCGACGCCCTGCGCGACGCCGGGCGGGTGCGCGAGTTCGGCGCGCGTTCGCATTGCTGGCTGGGCGTGCCGCTGCTGAGCGACGACGACGTGGTCGGGGTGATCGTGGTGCAGAGTTACTCGCCGGAGGTGAGCTTCACCGCGCACGACCAGCGCCTGCTCACCTTCGTGGCGCAGAACATCGGCAACGGCCTGGCCCGCCAGCGCGACCAGGAGCGCCTGCGCAACGCGCACGCCGAGCTGGAAAAGCGCGTGGACGAGCGCACCCGCGAGTTGGCCGAGGTGAACGACAAACTGCTCGGGCAGATCGGCGAACGCCTGCGCGCCGAGCAGCGCCTGACCCACCAGGCCATGCACGACGCGCTGACCGGGTTGCCCAACCGCCTTCACCTGCTGGACCGGCTGGAAGATGCCATCGCCCGCGCGCGGGTGCCCGACGGCCCGCGCTTTGCGGTGCTGTTCCTGGACCTGGACCGGTTCAAGCTGGTCAACGACAGCATCGGCCACGCGGCCGGCGACCAGATGCTGGTCGAGGTGGCCAAGCGGATCGTGTCGATGATCGGCCCGGGCGATGTGGTGGCGCGGCTGGGCGGCGATGAATTCGCGATCGTGCTGCAATGCGACCACGGGCTGGATTCGGCGCGGGAGTTCGCGCAGCGGATGCTGGTGGCGCTGGAAGAGTCGATGTGGGTGAAGGGGCGCGAACTGTTTCCGTCCGGCAGCCTGGGCATCGCGATGTGGAACCCGCGCTATCGCAATGGCGAAGAACTGGTACGCGACGCCGACGCGGCCATGTACCGGGCCAAGGCCCAGGGCAAGGACCGCTGTGCGGTGTTCGACGAGGCGATGCGCGAGGAAGCGCTGCGCAGCCTGGATTTGGAAGCGGACCTGCGCCGGGCGATCATCAACCGCGACTTCCTGCCGTATTACCAGCCCATCGTGCGGCTGTCCGACGGCGCGGTAGTGGGCTATGAGGCGCTGCTGCGCTGGCGCCACGAACGGCGCGGGCTGCTGTTGCCCAGCGCGTTTCTCGACCTCGGCGAGGAAAGCGGGCTGATCGAGCAGGTGGACTGGCTGCTGTATGAAGACGTGATCGGGCAACTCGCGCGGGGCGGCGAGGGCTATCTGTCGGTGAACGTGTCGCCGCGGCATTTCCGTTCGGCCGATTTCAGCACCCGCCTGTTCGGGCTGATCGAGGCGGCCGGTGCCGATCCCCATCGCCTGCGCCTGGAAATCACCGAAGTGGCGCTGCTCGACGACGGTCCGCGCACGCTGCGGATCCTGCAGACGCTGCGCGAGCGCGGCGTGCTGGTGCAGCTGGATGATTTCGGTACGGGCTTCTCGGCCCTGTCTTACCTGCACCGCTTCCCGATCTCGACGTTGAAGATCGATCAGAGCTTCATCGCCGGCCTGCACGGGCAGGACATGCAGAGCACCTATGCGCTGGTGCAGGGCGTGCTGTCGCTGGCCCGCACGCTAGGCATCGAAACGGTGGGCGAGGGCATCGAAAACGATGCCCAGCGCCAGACCCTGCTGCAGCTGGGCTGCGACTACGGCCAGGGCTACCTGCTGGGCCGCCCCGCCCCCATGGAAACCTTCGAAGCCCGGTAGTGCCGGCCGCTGGCCGGCACCCCCACATCACCGCATCAAGCGATCACACCAACGCGGCGCGACGCTTCTCATCGATCCACTTGGACGCCTGCGCCGGCTCATAGGCGCGCATCCAGTCCAGCATGGCGTCGATGTCCGAGCCGTACCAGAGGTCGGCGCGCTGTTCCGGGTGCAGGAAGCGCTCTTCGACCATGCGGTCGATCATGCCGATCAGCGGGGCGTAGAAACCGTCGACGTCCAGGAACGCGCACGGCTTGTTGCCGATGCCGAGCTGGCGCCAGGTGAGCATCTCGAAGATCTCTTCCATGGTGCCGAAGCCGCCGGGCAGGGCCACGAACGCGTCGGACAGCTCGAACATGCGCGACTTGCGCTCGTGCATCGAGCCGACGATCTCCAGCTCGGTCAGGCCGCGGTGGGCCACTTCCCAATCGGCCAGCTGCTGCGGAATCACGCCGGTCACTTCGCCACCGCCGGCCAGCACGGCATTGGCCACGGTGCCCATCAGGCCGACGTTGCCGCCGCCATAGACCAGGCGCAGGCCGTCGCGGGCGATGCGGTCGCCCAGCGCGATGGCGCGCTCGGTGTAGATCGGCTTGCTGCCGGGGTTGGAGCCACAGTAAACGCAAATCGACTTCATTGGATCTTCCTGTGTTCGGGAACGGGTGCGGCGGAAACGAAAAAGCCCCGCCGATGACCGATGTTCCGGCCTCGTGACGGGGTTCGTTCCGCGAATGCGGGGGGTGATTATCGCGCGTTCGCGGCGCGGAGGCCAATCGGCCCATCGCCGGTAGAGCCGACCGTTGGTCGGCTGCCATTGTCCGGGTAGAGCCGACCGTTGGTCGGCTGCCGTATCGCGGAACCGACCATGGGGGTTCACACCCGCACGGCCACGGGCCTCACGCCGCCTGCGACTGCTCCCGGCGCGGGCCTTCCTTCAACGCCCGGCCCACCAGCCCCACCAGCAGGTCCAGCTCTTCGCTGTCCATGCCGAAATGCGGGGTGAAGCGCAACGAGTTCTCGCCGCCGTGGATGACGTTGATACCGTGGTTGCGCAGCCATTCCTCGGTGGAACCGGCGCCGTAGCACTTGAACTGCGGGGCCAGCTCGCACGAGAACAGCAGGCCGGTGCCCTGCACCTTGGTGATCAGCCCGCCCAGGTCGCTCTTGAGCTGCTCCAGCTTGCGCACCGCTTCCTCGCCGCGCACGCGGATGTTGTCGCGCACCTGCGGGGTCAGCAGCGACAGGGTGGCGCAGGCCACGTCCAGCGCACGCGGGTTGGAGGTCATGGTGTTGCCGTAGATGCCCTTGCGGTACAGCTGCGCGGCATGTTCGGTGACGGCCAGGACCGACAGCGGGAACTGCGCCGCGTTGAGCGCCTTGGAGTAGGTCTCCATGTCCGGCGCGTCCAGGCCCTCGAACCCGGGGTAGTCCACCAGCGACAGCACGCCATGCGCACGCAGGCCGGCCTGGATCGAGTCGATCAGCAGCAGGCTGCCGTGCTGGCGGGTCAGCTCGCGGGCCAGCGCATAGAACGACGGCGGCACCGAACGGCCCGGGTCGCCTTCGCCCATCACCGGCTCCAGGAACACCGCTTCGATGAACCAGCGGTTCTGCTCGGCCTCGGCGAAGACGCGCTTGAGCGCCTCCTCGTCGTACGGGGCCAGGGCGATGACGCTGTCTTCGCCGCGGTAGCTGGCCAGGTGCTGGGTGTAGGTCTTGCGGCTGGAATCGGAGTACAGGCCGGGGCGATCGGTGCGGCCGTGGAAGCTGCCCTTGATCACCACCCGCTTGATCTTCGCGCCGGCATGGCGGGCGCCCGGGTCGGTCTGCAGCTTGGCGTTGACGTCGGCGATGCGCGCGGCCAGGCCGACCGCCTCGGAGCCGGAGTTCAGGCACATGAAGTGGCTGAACGGGCAACCGCCGCGACGGTGGCCGATTTCCTTGCGAAGCGCCTGGATGAAGCGCTGCTGGGACAGGCTGGGCGTCATCACGTTGGCCATCACCTGCGGGGCGGCCATCGCCTCCATCACCGCCTCGGGGGTATGCCCGAAACCGAGCATGCCGTAGCCGCCGGCGTCATACAGCACCGCACCCTTCAGGGTGACCACCCAGGAGCCGCGGGCGGCGAGGGCGACATACGGGGTCACCGCATCGTCGGCATAGAAATTGACGAAACCGTCCTGCATCGCATCGATCTGGGCGCGTTCGTCGGCGGCCAGCAGCGCGCCAAGATCGGCGCGCACGCGCTCGAATTCGGCGGCGGCAGCGTCGATCGCGGCAACCAGGTGCGGGTGGCCAGCGGCCAGGCGTTCCAGCGTGGCGTCATCCAGGCCGGCGGTGAGGCGGGTGCCGGGCTGGGCGCGAAGGGGGGCGAGGCGTTCGATGAAGCTCATTGCAGATCTCCTGAAACAATTGGCGGCACGGCGCAAAACGCAAAACGCGCGTCTATTCGCGCGCGCTCGGGGTATTCCTGCTCGTGCATCTGACTTCCAGCCCGATGCTATCACGCGGTTTTTCGCGCGATAACCCCGTCAAAAACTGTTGCATAGCAGCATTTTGCGCGACGTTCGGTAAAAGCTGCGTTGCCACCGAGGGCCAGTCGTACAATGGCCGACATTGCCTACACGTTGCCGTGCGCTGCCTTGAAGAAGTCCGATTTCAACTACGAACTGCCGCCCGAGCTGATTGCCCAGGCGCCCCTGGCCGAACGCTCCGCCAGCCGCCTGATGCTGGTGCCGCAGGCGCCGGCCGCCTTCGATCACCGCCATGTGCGCGACCTGCCGGACCTGCTCAACCCGGGCGACCTGTTGGTGTTCAACGACACCCGCGTGATCCCCGCGCGCCTGTTCGGGCAGAAGGCCAGTGGCGGCCGCGTCGAGATCCTGATCGAGCGCCTGCTGGGCGCGCAGCAGGCCCGTGCCCAGGTGGGCGCCAGCAAGTCGCCCAAGCCCGGCAGCCGGATCGCGCTGGACGCGGGCGGCGAGGCGGAGGTGCTGGGGCGCGATGGCGAGTTCTATGTGCTGCAGTTCCACGTGCCCGAGGCACTGGAGCAGTGGCTGCTGCATGCCGGTCGGCTGCCGTTGCCGCCTTACATCCAGCGTGAGCCGGGGCTGGACGACCGCGAGCGCTACCAGACCGTGTTCGCCCGGGAAGTGGGCGCGGTGGCCGCGCCGACCGCCGGCCTGCATTTCGACGAAGCGCTGCTGGCGGCCTTGAAGGACAAGGGGGTCGACTTTGGCCATGTGACCCTGCACGTGGGTGCCGGCACCTTCCAGCCGGTGCGGGTGGACGACCTCACCGACCATGTGATGCACCGCGAATGGCTGAACGTGGGCGCCGAGCTGGTCCAGCAGGTCCGCCGCACCCGGGCCGCCGGTGGGCGGGTGATCGGGGTGGGCACCACGGTAGTGCGCGCGCTGGAAAGCGCGATGCGCGAAGGCGAACTGCTGCCGTATGCCGGCGAGACCCAGATCTTCATCACCCCGGGTTACCGGATCCGCAGCGTGGACGCGATGGTGACCAACTTCCATCTGCCGGAAAGCACCTTGCTGATGATGATTTCGGCGTTTGCCGGCCAGGCGCGGGTGTTCGAGGCCTACCGGGCCGCCATCGCGGAGAAGTACCGGTTCTTCAGCTATGGCGACGCGATGTTGTTGTTCCCGCAGGGGTGAATTGAGGGAAGCCGGCCCACGGGCAGCCGACCAACGGTCGGCTCTACGTCGGCGCGCGCGCGGCCGGCCAAATGCCGGGTGCACCGTGTGGGTGGCCGATCGACGGTGGGTCCACGCGTTTGGGTAGGTACCGGCCGTTGGCCGGTACGGTTGGCGGGTCGATCCGTGCCCGTCCGGCCATGTCGGCCGCTTTTCGGCGATAATCGGCAATTATTTGCCCGAATCCCGCTCCATGTCCCGACTCCAGTTCCAGCTCCAGACCACCGACGGGCGTGCCCGCCGGGGCCGCCTGACCTTCCCCCGTGGCACCGTGGAAACCCCGGCCTTCATGCCGGTGGGCACCTATGGCTCGGTCAAGGGCATCCTGCCGGAGCAGATCCGGGCGCTGGGCGCGGAAATCATCCTGGGCAACACCTTCCACCTGTACCTGCGGCCGGGCCTGGACGTCATCGCCGACCACGGCGGCCTGCACGGCTTCGCGCGCTGGGATGGCCCGATCCTGACCGATTCGGGCGGTTTCCAGGTGTTCTCGCTGGCCCATCGCCGCAAGATCACCGAACAGGGCGTCACCTTCTCCTCGCCCAACGACGGCGCACGCGTCTTCCTCGGGCCGGAAGAGAGCATGCGCATCCAGAAGGTGCTCGATTCGGACGTGGTGATGATCTTCGACGAGTGCACCCCGTACCCGGCCACCGAGCCGGTGGCGCGCACCTCGATGGAGCTGAGCCTGCGCTGGGCCCAGCGCAGCCGCAACGCGCATGACGAACTGGGCAACGACGCCGCGCTGTTCGGCATCGTCCAGGGCGGGGTCCACCACGACCTGCGCAGCCGGTCGGCCGAGGGCCTGCAGAAGATCGGCTTCGACGGCTACGCCATCGGCGGGCTGGCCGTGGGCGAGCCCGAGCACGAGCGCAACGCCATGCTCGACCACATGCACCCGATCCTGCCCGCCGACCGCCCGCGCTACCTGATGGGCGTGGGGCGCCCGGAAGATCTGGTCGAAGGCGTCGCCCGTGGCGTGGACATGTTCGATTGCGTGATGCCCACCCGCAACGCCCGCAACGGCCACTATTTCACCTCGGCCGGCACCATCCGCATCCGCAACGCGCGCTACCAGCGCGACATGGACACCATCGAGCCGGGCTGCGGCTGCCACGCCTGCACCAGTGGCTACACGCGTTCCTATCTGCGCCACCTGGACCGCTGCAACGAAATGCTGGCCCCGATGCTGGGCACCATCCACAACCTGTATTACTACGAAAAGCTGATGGCCGACATGCGCGCGGCCATCGAGGCGGGAACCTTTGCCGCCTTCCGTGAGTCCTTCTACGCGGCCCGTGGCATGGCCACGCCGGCGTTGTAAGGGCCGCACGCAGTCCAAATCAGCGCGCAAACCCTGCCAAACGGCCCAAGGACGAACTCCCGGGGCCATGGCATACTTCGTGGCTGACCCCCGTTTCGCGGCGACTCCCCGGCCCACCTGGGCGGGGCGCCTCCCAACCCAAGGACACAAGATGAACCTGATCGCTTTCCTGATTCCCGCCGCCCACGCCCAAGCTGCCGGCGGCTCGCCGCAGGGCGGCATGGGTCTGACCACGCTGCTGTTCCCGATCATCCTGATCGCGATCATGTACTTCCTGATGATCCGCCCGCAGATGAAGCGCCAGAAGGAACACAAGGCGATGCTGGAGAAGATCAAGCGCGGCGACGAAGTGCTGACCAACGGCGGCATCGCCGGCACGGTCACCGACATCGGCGACAACTTCATCACCCTGGAAGTGGCTGACAACGTGCGCATCCGCGTGCAGAAGGGCGCCGTGGGCAACGTGCTGCCCACCGGCACGCTGAAGTCGGCCAACTAAGCCACTCCTTTCCGAAGCACAACCGCGGCGCCGGGATGGGCGCCGCGCGGGACCCAAGCAATGCTCGAATTTCCACGCTGGAAGTATTTCCTCATCCTGATCGTGCTGGCGCTCAGTACCCTGTACGCGCTGCCCAACGTCTATCAGAAGGACCCGGCCGTCCAGATCACCGCCAACCGTGGCGGCCAGATCGACGACGCGCTGCGTGACCAGGTGCTGGCCGACCTCAAGAAGGCCGGTATCGCCACCATGGGCGCGGAAAAGGAAGGCGACAGCCTGATCGTCCGCCTGCCGGACCTGCAGGCACAGGCCGCCGCCAGCGACACGCTGCGCGACAGCGTGGGCGAAAACTACGTGGTGGCCCTGAACCTGGCCTCGACCGTGCCGGACTGGCTGGCCAAGCTGGGCGGTCGCCCGATGGTGCTGGGCCTGGATCTGCAGGGCGGTGTGCACTTCGTGCTGCAGGTCGACCAGAAGGCTGCGCTGGACAAGCGCCTGGATGCCTACGCCGAAGACGTGCGGACCAGCCTGCGTGATGCCCGCGTGGCTTACCAGTCGGTGGAACGTCGCCCGGATAACAGCATCGTGGCCACCATCAGCCCGTCGGCCGGCGAAGAAGCGGTCACCAAGGCGCGTGATGTGATGGCCAAGGCGCAGCCCACCCTGGGCTACAACGTCACCGGCAACCGCATCGCCATCACCGTGCCGGAAACCGAGCTGAACCAGATCGCCAACGGGGCGATCGAGCAGAACATCAATACGCTGCGCAACCGCGTCAACCAGCTGGGTGTGGCCGAGCCGATCATCCAGCGCCAGGGTGCCGACCGCGTGGTCGTGCAGCTGCCGGGCGTGCAGGACACCGCCGAAGCCAAGCGCATGATCGGTGCCACCGCGACGCTGGAATACCGCGCCGTGGTCGACGGCAACGCGCAGGACGCCATCGCCAGTGGCCGCATCCCGCCGGAAGCCAAGGTCTACCAGCGCCGTGACAACGGCGGCCCGGTGCTGCTCAACAAGCGCGTGATCGTCACCGGTGACCAGATGGTCGCCGCGCAGGCCACCACCGACCAGAACGGCTCGGCCGCGGTCAGCGTGACGTTGAACAACGTCGGCGGCCAGCGCATGTTCGACTTCACCAGCGCCAACGTGAACAAGCCGATGGCCGTGGTCTACACCGAGCGCATCCCGACGGTGACCATGGTCGATGGCAAGGAAGTGCGCAGCTTCCGCGTCAAGGAAGAGGTCATCTCGGTGGCCAACATCAACGGCGTGTTCGGCAAGAACTTCCAGACCACCGGTCTGGAGAAGAAGGAAGCTGAAGACCTGGCCAAGCTGCTGAAGTCCGGCTCGCTCGCCGCGCCCATGGACTTCGTGGAAGAGCGCGTGGTCGGCCCGAGCCTGGGTGCCGAGAACGTGCAGAACGGTATTACCGCCGTGGTCTACGCGTTCCTGTTCACCCTGGTGTTCTTCAGCGTGTACTACCGCATGTTCGGCGTGATCACCTCGCTGGCGATGCTGTTCAACCTGCTGATCGTGGTGGCGGTGATGTCGATGTTCGGTGCCACCATGACCCTGCCGGGCTTTGCCGGTCTGGCGTTGTCGGTGGGCCTGTCGGTCGACGCCAACGTCCTGATCAACGAGCGTATCCGTGAAGAGCTGCGGGCCGGCATGCCGGGCAAGACCGCCATCGTGACCGGTTACGACCGCGCCAGCGGCACCATCCTCGACGCCAACCTGACCGGCCTGATCGTCGGTGTGGCCCTGTACGCATTCGGTACCGGTCCGCTGAAGGGCTTCGCGCTGACCATGATCATCGGTATTTTCGCCTCGATGTTCACTGCGATCACCGTATCGCGCGCCCTGGCGACGCTGATCTACGGCCGTCGCAAGAAGCTCCAGAACGTGGCCATCTGACGGGACGACTCGCACAATGAAACTGTTTCCGCTGCACATCCTCCCGAACGACACCAAGATCGACTTCATGCGGTGGCGTCATGCCGCCATGGTGGTCACCCTGCTGCTGTTCATCGGTTCGATCGCACTGATCGCCACCAAGGGCTTCAACTACGCGCTGGATTTCACCGGCGGCACCCTGATCGAGGCCCGTTTCGAGCGCAAGGTGGACGTCGAAGACGTCCGCGCCAAGCTTGAAGCCAACGGCTTCGAAGGCGCCCAGGTGCAGAGCTTCGGTGGCAACACCGACCTGCTGATCCGTCTGGCGCCGCAGGGCGAGCACGCACCGGGCACCGGCAATTCGGCCAGTGACCAGCGCACCGCCGCTGCGGTGGTCAAGGCGATCTCGCTGAGCGACAACCAGGCCACCATCCAGCGTAACGAGTTCGTTGGTCCGCAGGTCGGCAAGGACCTGGCGATGAACGGGCTGTACGCCACGCTGTTCATGCTGGTGGGCTTCCTGATCTACATCGCGTTCCGCTTCGAGTGGAAGTTCGCGATCACCGCCAGCATCGTGGCGCTGTTCGATCTGCTGGTAACGGTGGCCTACATCTCGGCCACCGGCCGCGAGTTCGACCTCACCGTGCTGGCCGGCCTGCTGTCGGTGATGGGCTTTGCCATCAACGACATCATCGTGGTGTTCGACCGCGTCCGCGAGAACTTCCGCAGCCTGCGCGTGGAGCCGCTGGAAGTGCTGAACCGTTCGATCAACCAGACGCTGTCGCGTACGGTGATCACCGCGGTGATGTTCTTCCTGTCGGCCCTGGCGCTGTACATGTACGGCGGCACCTCGATGGAAGGCCTGGCCGAAACCCACATGGTGGGCGCGGTGATCGTGGTGCTGTCCTCGATCCTGGTGGCCGTGCCGATGCTGACCATCGGCGCCCTGCGCGTGACCAAGCAGGACCTGCTGCCCAAGGCCAAGGACATCGAGGCGCTCGAGCGTCGTCCGTAAGCCACCGGCTGCATGAAGCACCTGAAAAGCCGCGCCCTGCGCGGCTTTTCTTTTGCGCGGCGGTAAAAGCCCAGCCGGGCAGAGCCCGGCTCTACGGATGTGTGGCAGCCGGGCAGAGCCCGGCTCTACGGGGCGTCACAGCGCGTAGAGCCGGGCTCTGCCCGGCTGCTCTTCTCTCCGCGCGCAGCCCACTGTCGGGCGAGGGACGGGATGGGCGTGGCAGGACCGTTGGGCCGCATGGATGCGGACCACGAGCCCCCAAGGACGGGTTTACGGCGTGTCCCGCCATGCCCATCCCGTCCCTCGCAACACCGGGGCAAGCAACCCGCCATACACCCCCGTCGGTTGTGAAACACCGCCCCGCACACTACGATCCCATGCGTTCCGCGCAGCCGCCCCGGTGGCGCGCACCGCCCCTTTTCATCGCGCAGGCCCGGCCTGCGCCAGTCCAAACGAGGTTTCCATGGTCATCAAACCGCGTGTGCGCGGCTTCATCTGCGTCACCACCCATCCCGTCGGCTGCGATGCGGCCGTCAAGCAGCAGATCGAATACATTCAGGCCAAGCCGAAGATCGCCAATGGCCCCAAGAAGGTGCTGGTGCTCGGCGCCTCCACCGGCTACGGCCTGGCCGCGCGCATCACCGCCGCCTTCGGCAGCGATGCCGCCACGCTGGGTGTGTTCTTCGAGCGTCCGGGCACCGAAACCAAGCCCGGCACGGCCGGCTGGTACAACACCGCGGCCTTCCACAAGTACGCCGAGCAGGCCGGCCTGTACGCCAAGAGCGTCAACGGCGATGCCTTCTCCGATGAAGTGAAGGCCAAGGTCATCGAACTGATCAAGCAGGACCTGGGCCAGGTCGACCAGGTGGTGTATAGCCTGGCCGCGCCGCGCCGCAAGCATCCCAAGACCGGCGAGATCATCAGCTCCACGCTCAAGCCGATCGGCGCGCCGATCACCCTGCGCGGCCTGGACACCGACAAGGAAGTGATCACCCAGACCACCATTGAACCGGCGACCCCGGAAGAAGTGGCCGGCACGGTGGCGGTGATGGGCGGCGAAGACTGGCAGATGTGGATCGACGCGCTGCTGGAAGCGGGCGTGCTGGCCGACGGCGCCACCACCACCGCCTTCACCTATGTGGGCGAAGAAATCACCCAGGCCATCTACTGGAACGGCTCGATCGGCGCGGCCAAGAAGGACCTGGACAACAAGGTACTGGGCCTGCGTGAAAAGCTGCAGGCCATCGGCGGCGATGCACGCGTGTCGGTGCTCAAGGCCGTGGTCACCCAGGCCAGCTCGGCCATCCCGACCATGCCGCTGTACCTGTCGCTGCTGTTCAAGGTGATGAAGGCTAAGGGCACCCACGAAGGCTGCATCGAGCAGCTCGATACGCTGTATGACATCGTGTACGGCGGCAAGGACACCGGCACCGCAACCGAACGCCTGCGCCACGCGCTCACCGATGGCGACCGCCAGGTTGACCTGATCGACGACGCGGGCCGCCTGCGTGCGGACTACAAGGAAATGGCGCCGGACGTGCAGGGCGAAGTGGTGGCCCTGTGGCCGCAGGTGACCAACGAGAACCTGTACGAGATCAGCGACCTGGCCGGCTACAAGGCCGACTTCCTGCGCCTGTTCGGGTTCGGCGTGGACGGCGTGGATTACGACGCCGACGTAGCCACCGACGTGCAGATTCCGAACCTGGTCGACATGGCCTGACCCAGGGTGCCCCACCAGGGCACGCCTGAGCTTCACGACAAACGCCGGGATTACCCGGCGTTTGTCGTTTGCGTCCGCGGCGGCTGCCCACGTGCGGTCAGCACCGCCGCCAGAATCAGCGCGGCGCCGGCACAGCCGGCCGACGTCCACAGCATGGCGTTCAGCCCCGGACCGTCCATCAGCTGGCCGCCGCTCCATGAGCCCAACGCGATGCCGACGTTGAACACGCCGACATAGAGCGCGCTGGCCATTTCAACGGCGTGCGGCGCAGCCCGCATCACCCAGGTCATTAGCGCCACCGACACCCCGCCGTAGGCCAGCCCCCAGACCAGCAGCACGGCGGTGCCACCGGCGACCGTGTCGCCGATGGTCAGGAACAGCACCGGCGTGAGCAGCAGGCCCAACGCAATGGCCGCGACCGTCGGTGCCGTGCGGCGCGCAGCCGCGGTGCCAGCGAGGAAATTGCCGCCGATGCCCGCGATGCCATAGCCGAACAGCACCGCACCCATCCAGCGCGGATCGATGCCGGCCACGCCGACCAGCAGCGGCCGCACGAAGGTGAAGGTCATGAAGTGGCCGCCGACCAGCAGCAGCGTCAACAGCAACCCTGCCTGCAATGCCCGGTTGCCCAGCTGCCCGCACAACTGCCGCAGCGTGGGCGAAGACGCTACCGGCAGCGCGGGCATCGCCAGAAGATGCAGCGCCAACACCGCCGCGCTGAACAGCGCCATGCCGGCAAAGGCCCATCGCCAGCCGGCCAGGTCGCCGATCCAGGTACCCAGCGGCACGCCCAGCACCGACGCCGCCGCGACACCGCCGAAGATGATCGACGTGGCCAGGCCCACGCCCTCGGCCGGCACCAGCCGCGCCGCCAGGCCACCGGCGATGGCCCAGATGCCGCCCATGCAGAACCCCACCAGCACCCGGGCGGCGAGCAGCCAGTAAATATCCACCGCCAGCGCGGAGGCCAGGTTGGCGACCACCAGCAGGGCAAGCAAGCCCGCCAGGATCCAGCGGCGGTCAATGCCCCCGGCGCCGATCACCGCGATCGGGGCGAACAACGCGGCCAGCAGCGCCGGTAGCGAGAGCGTCAGACCCACGGTGCCGGTGCGGGTGCCCAACTGTTCGGCGATGCTCGACAGCAGCCCTACCGGCAGCATTTCGGTGGTGACCACCGAGAACGTGGCCAGGCCGGCAGCCACCACCGCCAACCATGGACGCGGTGCGAAGGAGGGGGCAATGGAAACGCGGGTCATCGGTCGGATCCTGCAGCAAGGGAGGCGGGCGCTTCGGCCGCATCGGGTGCGGTGCCAGTCTTGCCGGGCAGCCGCTGATGTACCCACAGCGTGGTGATCACCACCAACGCAGCACCGGTCACGGCGACCCCGAACCCTGCGCGTGCACCGGCGATATCCACGATCTGGCCAGCACCGGCCGCACCCATCGCCACGCCCACGTTGAGACCGGCCAGCAGCCAGGTCATGCCTTCGGTCAGCCGATGCGCAGGCACCAGCCGTTCCACGATCGACATCGCCACGATCATGGTCGGGGCGAAGAACACCCCGGCCACCAGCACGGCCACCGCAAGCGCGGCGATGCTGTCCACCTGCAGCAGGGGCAGGGTGGACAGCGCGGTGGCCATGCCGCCCAGCAACAGCAGCCGCCGCAGTGGCCAACGCAGCGACACCGCACCGAACAAGAGGCCGGCCACGCACGAGCCCAGTGCATAGGCGGACAACACCACGCTGGCGGCACCGGGCACGCCGCGCTGCTCGGCGAAGGCGACACTGGTGATGTCCACGGTGCCGACAATCACGCCCATCGCCACCATCAGCAACGCCAGCAGACGCACGTTCGCCACGCCGAGCGCCGACCCGTGGCGGTCCCCCGCATGGATGGGCTGCAGCGGCGGTTCGCTGCCGCGTTGCACGACCAGCGCGGCAACGCCCAGGGCCAACAGCACGGCGGCAGCGAATAGGCCGGCCAGCGGATCGATCGCCACCGACAGCCCCACCGCCAGCGGCGGACCGGCAATGAAGGTCACTTCGTCCAGCACGGTTTCCAGTGAGTAGGCGGTCTGCAGGCGCGGTTGCCCCCGGAACATCGCGGCCCAACGCGCGCGCACCATCGCCGACATGCTGGGCATGGACCCGGCCAGCACCGCCCCGACAAACAGCGTCCATGCCGGTGCTTGCCGCGAGGCGGCGGCGAGCAGCAGCGCCATGCCGAACACACTGATCGCCGTGGCAACCGGCAGCACGCGCGATTGCCCATGGCGGTCCACCAGGCGTGAGATCTGCGGCGACAGCAGCGCGTAGGTGAGGACGAAGGTGGCGGCCACGCTGCCGGCCAGGGCGTAGCTGCCGCGCAGTTGCGCAAGCAGGGTGATGATGCCGATGCCGGTCATCGGCAGGGGCAGGCGCGCCAGCAGCCCGGCCAGGGCGAAACGCCCGGTTCCGGGGGCGGCGAACAGGATTCGGTACGGGGCGAACATCGGGTTTCTCCAGGATTCGGCCGTCCGCGCGATGGGCGGACGAACATACATACGGCGTGTATGAATAAAATCCTATATACATACGAGGTGAATGTAAATAATCATACGTAGCGTATGTAAGGAGCTGATCGCATGGCCCGCCGTACCCGTGCCGAGATGGAAGAAACCCGCGCGGCCCTGTTGGCGACCGCGCATGCGGTGTTCACCGCGCAGGGGTATGCGGACGCCTCGATGGACGATCTGACCGCGCAGGCCGGGCTCACCCGGGGCGCGCTGTATCACCACTTCGGCGACAAGAAGGGATTGCTGCAGGCCCTGGTGGCGCAGTTGGACGCCGCCATGGACGCCCGTCTTCAGACGATCTCGGCCACTGCGGCCGACCCATGGGACGGGTTCCGCCGCCGCTGCCATGCCTACCTGCAGATGGCGCTGGAGCCGGATATCCAACGCATCGTGCTGCGCGATGCGCGCGCGGTGCTGGGCGGGGCATCACCGGAGGCGCAGCGCCACTGCGTCGCCTCGATGCAGGGCCTGATCGAGAACCTCATGCGCCTGGGTGTGGTGGCGGACGCCAACCCGCAGGCGCTGGCCTCGCTGATTTACGGCAGCCTGGCCGAAGCGGCGTTCTGGATTGCCGAGGACCCCAACGCAACCGAGCGTCTGCGCCAGGCACAGGCCGCGCTTGATCTGCTGCTGCGCGGCCTGCTGGCCACCCGGTAGTGGGTCACGACCGTTGGTCGTGACGCAAACCGGTAGGTCACGACCGTTGGTCGTGACGCCCCTTACGCGAAATCGAAATTCATCACCGGCCCGGCGGGGCCGACGAAGTCGCCCTGCACGTAGTCCACCCCGGCACTGAACAACAGACTCATCGAGTTGGCATCGGCGACGAACTCGGCGATGGTGCGGATGTTGGCCGACTGCGCGCGTGCGGTGATCTCGCTGATCTTCTCGCTGTGCTCGCGGGTGCTGGCCACATCGCGGGTGAAGTCGCGGTCCAGCTTGAGGAACTGCGGCTGGAAGTGCGCCAGCAGCTGGAACGAATCCAGCCCCGAGCCGAACTGCTCCAGGCCGATCCGGCAGCCCAGCGGCGCCACCTCGGCCAGGAACTGCTGGGCATTGCGCAGGTGGGTGAACACCTTCGCTTCCGGCGCATGCAGCCACAGCCGCTCGCCCGGCACGCCCTGGGCCTGCAGTTCGCGGCGCAGGGTGGCCACCATCTGCGGGTCGTTGAACGATTCGGGGGTGATCTTGACCATCATCTGGGTGGGGTGGCCGGCGCGCTCGCGCTCGCCCAGCACGCCGATGGCGTGCGCCACCACCCAGCGGTTGATGTCGGCCAGCAGCCCGTGTTCCTCGGCGATGCCCAGGAACGCGGTGGGGCTGAGCAGCTCGCCGTTGTTGTCCAGGCGCAGGTACGCCTCGTACAGCTCCAGCGGCTCGCCCTGCAGGCTCAGCACCGGCTGGTAGTGCAACTGGAAGCCGTCGCCGCCCAGCGCTTCGCGGATGCGGGTGACCCAGCGCTGGATGCGTTCTTCTTCCACCCGGTCGATGGCGGCCGGATCGAAGATGCGGGTGGTGTTGCCCAGTTCCGACGCCGCCTGCTGGCATTCGGTGGCGCGCGCCAGCACCTGGCCGATGCTGGCGATCTTCTCGCCCACCTGTACGCCGCCGATGCTGACGGTCACCGTGGCCGAGCGCTCGCCGATGCTGAACACCTGGCCGGCGAACGCGTCGCGGATCTGGTCGGCCAGGGCCACCGTCTGCGCGTAGGCGCCTTCGGTCAGCACCGCAAAGCTGTGCTCGCCAAAGCGGGCCACCTGTGCCACATCGCCGACGCTGGCGGCCAGCACCTGGCCCAGTGCGCCGATCAGCGCATCGGCCGAATCCAGCCCGATGTCCGGCAGCAGGCGCGCGTAGTGGTCCGGCTCGATCAGCAGCAGGCCGAACTGGCCCTCGCTGCGGCCGGCCTGGGCCACCGCGTTCTCCACGTGCAGCATGAAGGTGGGGCGGTTGAGCAGGCCGGTGACCTGGTCGCGCTGGCGCAGGTCTTCGACCTCGCGGGCCAGTTCCGGGTCGAACTCCATCCGCCGGCGACGGAACACCACCTGCAGGCAGGATTCGCCTTCGTAGCTGGCCTGGGTGAATTCCATGGTGGCCGGGAACACCGCGCCGTCCTGGTTGCGCGCATCCACCTGGTACTGCGGCGGTGGCGCCTCACCCTTGCTCATGGACTTGAGCAGCTGCTTGAAGCCGTCCACGTGCTGCGGGGCCACCATGTCCAGCAGCGAAATACCTTCGACGTCGTCGAAGGATTCGTAGCCGAACATCTCCAGGTACGCCTCGTTGGCGCGGATGTGCATGCCTTCGTGGACGTAGGCGATGGGGTCGCGCGAGGAGGAGATCAGGGCATCGCAGCGGCGTTCGGTTTCGCGCATCTGCGCTTCGATGCGGCGCAGCCCGCGGCGCGCGTGCAGGTCGGTCCACTCGTTGCGCACCACCGCCAGCAGGTGCTCGGGGCGGTTGCGCAGGGCGATGGCGCGGATGCCGTTGGCCCCGGCTTCCACCCATTCGTTCTCGTCGATCGACTCGGCCAGCAGGATCATCGGGATGTCCTTGCCGCTGGCCGCGATCTGCTGGGTGACCAGCAGCAGCGGAATGCTCTGCGCAGGCGCGGCCAGCACAAGGTCGATCGGCTGGCTGCCCAGGATCTGGGCCAGCTCCTCGGCGTGCTGCGGGCGCGCCGGGCGCACCGCGATGCCGCTGTTGCGCAGCGTGCTGACGATGGTTTCAGCGTTTTCACCGCTGTCATCCACGATCAGCAGGCGCACGGTCATGTCATTCGTGTTCTGCATTCACTACTCCCCGGACTGCAAACTTGATACACGATGGCTGTGGATACGTCCATGCGGCAAACGGTAGCCGGTCACGAATCCGCCGCCGGCTTACACCACCTGGCCTGCGGCATGGCCGCTGGCCCAGGCCCACTGGAAGTTGTACCCGCCCAACCAGCCGGTCACGTCCAGCACTTCCCCCACGAAGTGCAGGCCGGGAACCAACTGCGATTCAAACGTACTGGACGACACCTTGCGGGTGTCCACGCCCCCCAGGGTGACCTCGGCGGTACGGTAACCCTCGGTGCCGCTGGCCACCAGCGGGAAGCCCTGCAGCAAGGCCGCGGCCTCGCGCAGCTGCGGTTCGTCGATCTGCTTGACCGGGCGGTCGGGCAGCCAGTGCTCGCACAGGCGCAGCGCCAGCCGCCGCGGCAGTACTTCGGACAGCACCGTGCGCAGTTCGGCGGCGCCGCGGTCGCGCTTCATCGCGCGCAGCCAGCCTTCCGCGTCCTGGCCTGGCAGCAGGTCCAGGCGCAGGTCGTCGCCGGGCTGCCAGAACGACGAGATCTGCAGGATGGCCGGGCCGCTGATGCCGCGGTGGGTGATCAGCATGGAGTTGCTGAAGGCCACATCGTTGCAGCGCGCCGTCACCGGCAGGGCCACCCCGCTGAGGTCGTTGAAGCGTTCCTGGTGCTTGCCGCTCAGGGTCAGCGGGACCAGCCCGGCGCGCGTGGGCAGCACCTCATGCCCGAACTGGCGGGCCAGCTCGTAGCCGAAGCCGCTGGCGCCCAGGCTGGGTATGGACAGCCCGCCGGTGGCCACCACCAGCGAGGCGGCATGGAACTGCCCCTGTGCGGTGGTGACATGGAAACGGTCGCTGCCGCGTTCGACCTTGGTCACCCCGCAGTCGGTGCGCACCTGCACGCCGGCGGCCTGGCACTCGTCCATCAGCATGCGCACGATCTGCTTGGAGGAGATGTCGCAGAACAGCTGGCCCAGTTCCTTCTCGTGGTAGGCGATGCCGTGGCGTTCGACCATCTCGATGAAGTGCCACGGCGTATACCGGGCCAGCGCCGACTTGCAGAAGTGCGGGTTGGCCGAGAGGAAATTGGCCGGCGTGGTGCCGGTGTTGGTGAAGTTGCAGCGCCCGCCGCCGGACATCAGGATCTTCTTGCCGACCTTGTTGGCATGGTCGATCACCTGCACCATGCGGCCGCGCTGGCCGGCGGTGAGCGCGCACATCAGCCCGGCCGCGCCGGCGCCGATCACCAGCACGTCGCATGCAATGGGCTTCATCGCCTGGCTCATTCCTTGATGCGCTTACGCCAGGTCGGAATCACGTCCAGCTGCATCTGGTCGTTGATCAGCTGCACTTCGCCATCCTGGATCAGCACATTCCAGCGCATGGCGCGCTGGATCTGCTCGGCCCAGCGTTCCACGAAGGTGCTGTCCAGATCCAGCACCGAGAGGTTGTCGAAGCGCTCCAGGCCCTTGGCCTGCTTGCTCCACCAGATATCGGCGCCGTGCCCGGCGAAGGTGATCACCTGCACCTGTCGGCTGCGGTTGCAGGCTTTGCGGATGCGCGATTCGTCGGGCTGGCCCAGGTCGATCCACTGCAGGATGTCGCCGGTGTAGTCGCGGTGCCACAGGTCCGGCTCGTCGTCGGTACTCAGGCCGCGGCCGAACTCCAGGCGGTCCTCTGCATTCAGCGCGAAGGCCAGCAGGCGCACCATCAGGCGCTCATCGTTTTCCGACGGGTGCTGGGCGAGGGTCAGGTTATGGGTCGCGTAGTAGCCGCGATCCATGTCGCTGATCTGCAGTTCGGCCTTGCGGATGGTGGCGGTGAGGGCCATGGGGATACCGGGAGCAAAGAGGACCATGATAGTGGTTTGCCCCGGGGGTGTCCGGGGCGATGCTTCTGGAGGAGGGCGTTTGGTGGCACGCTGGGCGCTTCGCGGTCCGGTTGTCGCCCTGCATGTCACGTTCCCCGCCACGCCGTCTGGTCATCGACGGTGCTCCCTTCATCTGCAGCGTCCGGCGTGGGCCGGTCACCGCCGACCCGGCCTGCACGGTGCTGTCGGCTTACGGTGCCGGGCGCCGCCTGCGTATCCGCTTCGCTGCCGATCCGGCAAGCGGTCGCCTGTCAGGCGACGCGGGGCTGGCCACGGGCAGCGTGCGGACTGCCGGCGGTCAGTGGGTCAACCTGCACCGGCCGGCGGTGATGCGCGCGCTGATCGACGCCGGGCTGGCAGCAGCCGATGTGCGGGGCGATGAGCGCGATGGCTGGGCATTGCTGGCGGTGGCCGCGCTGCCTGCCGACGCCGACGCAGGTACCGGGGGCTCGGCATGACCCCGCCCAGTCGGCTGCAGCTGCCGCCGGGCGCGTGGGCAACGCTGCTCGACGGCCTGTGCGCGCGCTTCCCGCGGATCGACCGGGCGCAATGGGAAAGCCGCTTTGCACGCGGGCGGGTGCTGGACGCGCAGGGCAGGGCGCTGGCGCCGGACCGGGCGTGGCAGGTGGGGCTGGAGATCCAGTATTTCCGTGAGGTGGCCGAGGAGCCGGTGATTCCGTTCCTTGAAACGGTGGTGCATCAGGATGCGCACCTGCTGGTGGCTGACAAGCCGCACTTCCTGCCGGTCACCCCGGCCGGGGCGCACGTGCGCGAAACCCTGCTGGCGCGGCTGGTGGCGCGCACCGGCAATGCGGACCTGGTGCCGCTGCACCGGCTGGACCGCCTCACCGCCGGGCTGGTGCTGTTCTCGACCCGCCCCGATTCCCGTGACGCCTACCAGCGGCTGTTCCGCGAGCGACGCATCGACAAGACCTACGAGGCGTTGGCCCCGGCGCTGCCCGGGCGAACCTTTCCGCTGGAGCGGCATACCCGGCTGGTAGCGGGCGAACCGTTCTTCCGCATGGCCGAAGTGCCCGGTGAGCCCAATGCCCGCACCCGCATCGAGGTCATCGACGCCGACGGCCCGATCTGGCGCTACCGGCTGCACCCCGAGTCCGGCCGCAAACACCAGTTGCGCGTGCACATGGCCGCGCTGGGCGCCCCGATCGAGGGCGACGACCTGTATCCGGTGCTGCGCACGGCGGGCGAGGGCGACGCCGCGGCACCGCTGCAGCTGTTGGCCCAGGCGCTGGCATTCCTCGACCCGCTGACCGGCGAACCGCGTCATTTCAGCAGCGACCAGCAGCTCACAGCCAACGTGGTGGCCCCCCGGTAGTGCCGGCCGCTGGCCGGCTCCCTGCGATGCCTGGATTCATGCAGAGCCGGCCAGCGGCCGGCACTACCGGGGTGCTCGAATTTCATGAGGAGCAGGCCAGCGGCCAACAGCCCCCGTGGTGCCCGAATATCATGAGGAGCCGGCCAGCGGCCGGCAGCCCACTCCCCGCAAAAACCCCGTAGCGCCGGGCTCTGCCCGGCTCCCGCAAAAACCGGTAGTGCCGGCCGCTGGCCGGCTCCCGGCGACGCCTGGATTCATGCAGAGCCGGCCAGCGGCCGGCACTACCGGGGGTGCTCGAATTTCATGAGGAGCCGGCCAGCGGCCGACAGCCCCCGTGGAGCCCGGATTTCATGAGGAGCCGGCCAGCGGCCGGCAGCCCCCGTGGTGTCCGAATTTCGTGAGGAGCCGGCCAGCGGCCGACAGCGCACGTTCTGCCCGGATTTCATGAAGAGCCGGCCAGCGGCCGCCCTCCCGGTTCAGCGCCCTGAACGCTTCGCCAGCCAGCGATCCAGTTCGGCCGCGAACGCCTGCCGTTCACGCGGGCCCAGCGGCGGCGGGCCGCCGGTCTGCACGCCGGCACCGCGCAGCTCCTCCATGAAATTGCGCATCGACAACCGCTCGGCCATGTTGTCGGGGGTATACAGCTGCCCGCGCGGGTTCAGCGCCACGCCCTGCTTGGCAATGACCAGCGCCGCCAGCGGGATGTCCTGGGTGACCACCAGGTCGCCGGCGGTTACCCGCTCGACGATGGCGCTGTCGGCCACGTCCAGCCCGGCCGGCACCTGAAGGAAATCGATCACCCGCGAGGGCGGGGTGCGCAGCCAGTGGTTGGCTACCAGCGTCAGCGGCACCTGCACGCGCTCGGCGGCCCGGAACAGGATCTCCTTGATCACCCCGGGGCAGGCGTCCGCATCAACCCAGATGCGGCATATGGCGGAACTTGAATCGGGCATTTGGCTGATCTTAAGGTAGGAAAAGTCTGAATGGGGCGTGCGAAATCGTGTAGGATGCGCCAATCCCTTGTCCCGTCAGGCGTGACGGGGGGATGGCTGAATAAACCAGCTATCGCTTTTTAGGTAAAACACGAGTATCGTCACCCACACTGTGTTTGCTAGGGTCACCGTGAATCGTGGCCTGGTGCAGTTGATCTCACGATCTGCTCATCGATCCGCTTTACCAACGCCTGCAACTCAGTCTCGGCTCCGATAAGCGGCGGCCGCGATTATTTCAACTATTGTTTCAGGAGTTAGTACATGTCTGATCGTCAGCAGGGCACCGTGAAGTGGTTCAACGATGCCAAGGGCTTCGGCTTCATCACCCCGGAAAGCGGCCCGGACCTTTTCGTGCACTTCCGTGCCATCCAGGGCACCGGCTTCAAGTCGCTGCAGGAAGGCCAGAAGGTGACCTTCGTCGCCGTGCAGGGCCAGAAGGGTATGCAGGCTGATCAGGTGCAGGCGGTCTAATCGACCCCCCGCTACCGTCAGGTTGCAATGAAACGCCGGGAGCGAAAGCTTCCGGCGTTTTTTATGCGTGCTGTTTTTTCATCCGCGGGCGGCCGATGACATCGGCAGGGCATGTACCTCGTTACGATGTCGCTTTGAACCTGCGGACCCGTCAATGATCAAGGTGCACCATCTGGACCACTCGCGCTCGCAGCGCGTGCTGTGGATGCTCGAAGAGCTGGGCCTGCCGTACCAGCTGGTCAACTACCAGCGCGACCCCACCACCTGGCTGGCGCCGCCGGCGCTGCGCGAGATCCACCCGCTGGGCAAATCGCCGGTGCTGCAGGACGACGCCCTGGTGCTGGCCGAGTCCGGGGCCATCCTGGAATACCTGGCCGACCGCTACGACAGCGCCCGCCAGCTGTCGCCCGAACTGCTGCCGGCCCAGGCCGCCGAACGCGTGCGCTACCGCTACTGGATGCACTACGCCGAAGGCTCGGCGATGCCGCCGTTGCTGTTGAGCCTGGTGTTCGCGCGGGTACGCAAGGCGCCCATGCCGTTCTTTGCCAAGCCGATTGCCCGTGGCATTGCCGACAAAGTGATGAAGGGGTTCGTAGGCCCGCAGCTGAAGCTGCACCTGCAATGGATGGAGCGCGAGCTGGGCCAGTCGCCGTGGTTCGCCGGCGAACGCTTCACCGCCGCCGACATCCAGATGAGCTTCCCGATCCAGGCAGCCGCGTCGCGTGCAGGCAGCATGGACGCGTACCCGAAGCTGCAGGGCTTCCTGCAGCGCATCGAACAGCGCCCTGCCTACCAGCGCGCCACCGAGCGCGGCGGGGCGCTGGACCTGGGCGCGGGCGCGGCGTGAACTTGCGGGGGCGCAGCGGCGCCCCCATCTGGTGAGCATGGATACCCAACCCCTGCGCTTCGACAACCGATTCATCGGCGACCTTCCCGGCGACGAGGAAACCGGCCCGCGCGTGCGCGAGGTACGCGGTGCCGCATGGTCGTCGGTGATGCCCACGCCGGTGGCCGCGCCGCAGCTGCTGGCGCTTTCCACCGAGGTGGCCGAACTGCTGGGCCTTGGCCCGGACCTAACCGACAGCCCGGATTTCGCGCGCGTGTTCGGCGGCAACGCGCTGTATGCCGGCATGCAGCCGTGGGCGGCCAACTACGGGGGCCACCAATTCGGGCATTGGGCCGGGCAGCTTGGCGATGGCCGCGCCATTTCGCTGGGCGAGCTGCTGGCCCCCGACGGCGCGCGCTGGGAACTTCAGTTGAAAGGGGCCGGGCGCACCCCGTACTCGCGCGGGGCCGACGGCCGCGCGGTCCTGCGCTCGTCCATCCGCGAATTCCTGTGCAGCGAAGCCATGCACCACCTGGGCGTGCCGACCACGCGCGCGTTGAGCCTGGTGGGCACCGGCGATGCGGTGGTGCGCGACATGTTCTACGACGGCCACCCGAAGGCCGAACCCGGCGCCGTGGTGTGCCGGGTGGCACCGTCGTTCATCCGTTTCGGCACCTTCGAACTGCCGGCCTCGCGCGGCGACGTGGCCTTGCTGCGCCAGCTGGCCGATGCCTGCATTGCCCGTGATTTCCCGGCGCTGGCCGATGCCGGCGCGCAGCGCTATGCGCAGTGGTTCGTGCAGATCTGCGAGCGCACCGCGATCCTGGTGGCGCATTGGATGCGAGTCGGCTTCGTGCATGGGGTGATGAACACCGACAACATGTCCATCCTGGGCCTGACCATCGACTACGGCCCGTATGGCTGGGTGGACGACTACGACCCCGACTGGACCCCGAACACCACCGACGCACAGGGCCGCCGCTACCGCTTCGGCACCCAGCCGCAGGTGGCGTACTGGAACCTGACCCGGCTGGCGCAGGCGCTGTCGCCGCTGTTTGACGACGTCGCGCCGCTGCATGACGGGCTGGCCCGTTTCCAGGCCGTGCACGCCCAGCGCGAGCGCGAGGACATCGCGGCCAAGTTCGGCCTGGCCCAGTGCGGCGATGACGACGTGGCGATGATGGCCGCCTGGTTGCAGATCCTGCAGGACGGCGAGATGGACATGACGCTGGCCTTCCGCGGCCTGATGGCGCTCGATCCGCAGGCGCCGTCGGTGCAGGTGCTGGACGAGGCCTTCTACAGCGCCGAGCGGCGCGAGGCCGTCGTGCCCGCATTGCAGGCCTGGCTGCAGCAGTACGCCGCGCGCCTGCGTGCCGATACGCTGGATGCGGCCATGCGCCAGCAGCGGATGGCGGCGGCCAACCCGCTGTATGTGCTGCGCAACTGGCTGGCGCAGGAGGCCATCGAACAGGCCGAGCAGGGCGACATGAGCGGTGTGCACACGCTGCTTGAAGTGCTGCGTACCCCCTACGACGTGCAACCGGGCCGCGCGCATTTCGCCGGCAAGCGCCCTGACTGGGCGCGTGACAAGGCAGGCTGTTCGATGCTGTCCTGCAGCTCCTGAGCCCGGGTGCGCGGTACGCCGCGCCTTCACTGCGACCCTTCTGACTGCACGCTATTGCATGCCGCCGCGCCTGCGGTGGCCGTTGTCGTGCCTGCGTCTACGACAATGGTCGTAGCGGTGAAATCCGATAATCGCACACGTAGTCGATAAACGCACTTGAATGGTGCAGTGCGATAAACCTACTTTCAATCCCGTTCCAAGCGATCCACCTCTGGCGGGCGAGGGCAGTGCCACTACGGTACTGAAGCCAGGTACAGGGGAAAGACCGCCGGAGTCCCTTTCCCTGTGCGGAGCCTGCGCATGCGTTGCCGTCTGTCTGTTGTTTCCCTGACCCTGCTTGCCCTGCTGCCGTCGCTGGCGCTGGCCTACCAGGCCGAGCCGCTGCCCGAGGTGCTGCAGGTCCTGCATGTGGACCGCTATGCCGACGACGCCGCCCCCGGGTCGCTGCGCTGGGCGATCACCACCGCCAACCAGGCTCCCGGCCGCTACCGCATCGAGATTGCCGCGGTGGGCAGCGCGCCGTACGTGATCCGCCCGGCGTCGCCGCTGCCGGAGATCGTCGGCCCGGTGCAGATCGTCGGCACGCCGTGGGCGAGCGCCGGCCAGTACGTCGCCATCGACGGCGTCGGCTACGTCACCGGCACCGGCACCGATGCCTGCCCGGGCGCCGAGCCGGGCCAGTCCGGCACCAACGTGCGCACCACCACGCTGCCGGGGCTGGTCCTGCGCGACACCACGGGCGTGGCGCTGAGCGGTCTTGAGATCCGCAACTTCTGCATCGGCGTGCTGATCAACCGCAGCAGCCACAGCGACATCCACGACAACCGCATCGTGGCCAACAAGGGCGGCGCCGGCATCATGCTGACCGGCGACGACGGCAAGGGCCAGTCCACCGCCACCACCACCGTGCACAACCGCATCGTGCGCAACCAGTTCGTCGACAACGGCGATGGGTTGGAACTGACCCGCGGCGCGGCCTGGAACCTGGTGGCCGACAACCTGTTCCAGTCCACCGCCGCCAACCCGGAGCCGTCGCAGGGCATCGAAATTCTGTGGGGCAACGACAACACGGTGGTGCGCAACCGTTTCGTCGACTATTCCGACGGCCTGCAGATCAACTGGGGCAACCGCAACTACATCGCGGCCAACACCTTCACCGGCAATTCGATCGGGGTCAGCGTCACCGGCAGCGACAACGTGGTGGACGGCAACACGATCACCGGCAACGGCATCGGCATCGCGGTGCGTCCGCAGCCGGTGAGCGCACCGAACCGCTTCAGCGCCAACCAGATGGTGGGCAACGGGCTGAAGATCGCGCGCTGCGAAGCCGGTGGCGCCTGTGCCACGGGCCAGCCGCGCGGGGCGATCGTGTTCGGCGTACCGGGGCTGGAACACGCGAACTTCGTGGGCTCGCGCGGGCGCGGGGTGGATACCGACCCGTCCAAACGCGCGCGCATCTGCAGCGGCGCCGATACCGCAGGGTGCCAGCCGGCGCCCAACCTGGGCCAGGCCGCGCCGGTGCTGCAGGCAGTGCAGGGCACCGGTACCGCACGCACCGTGCAGGGGGTGTTCCAGGGCGTGCCGGGGCAGCGCTACCAGCTGGAGGTGTTCGGCAACCGTGCCGCGAACAGCAGCGACGCCGAACGCCTGCTCGGCACCGTCGACGCCGTCACTGATGCGCAGGGGCAGGGCCGTTTCACGCTGGCGCTGCCGACCACCGGCGAGGCTGCCGGTATCGCCACGCTCACCGCCACCGCGACGTCCGCGCTGGGTGCCACCTCCCCGTTGAGCGCGCCGCTGTCGCTGCGCTGACCCGTCGACCCCGAGAGACTCCGATGCGATTTCCGAACCCCACTCCGCTGGCCCTGCTGTTGTCCGCTGCCGTGCTGGCGCCCGCGCTGGCCCACGCGCAGGACAGCAATCGTTACGACGGCAAGACCCTCACGGGCGACTGGGGCGGCACCCGTACCGCGCTGGACGAACGCGGCCTCCGCTTCCGTGGCGACTACGTGGGCGAGGCGATGGGCGTGGTCGACGGCGGCTACGGCCGCACCGGCGCGCGCTATGCGCAGCAGGTCCGGGTCGGCGTCGACCTGGACATGGGCCGCCTGGCCGGCTGGGACGGCGGCGCCTTCCACGTCACCCTCAACGACCGCCGCGGCAACAGCACCTCGGCCGATCTGGTCGGCAACCGCTTTCCGATCCAGGAGGCCTACGGCGGGCAATACACCCGGCTCACCGAGGCCAGCTACGACCAGACGTTCAACGCCGGGCAGTCGTATTTCAAGCTGGGCTACTACGCCATGGGCAACCAGTTCGGCCTGCACAGCCTGCTGACCCACTTCGTCAACGCCGCCTTCTGCGCGCATCCGCTGGCGATGTCCGGCAACAGCGGCTGGTACAACTACCCCACGGCACGCTGGGGCGGTGAAGTGGCCCAGCAGGTGAGCCCGGCACTGAACGTGCGCACCGGCTGGTTCCAGGTCAACCCGAACCTGGGCGGCAACATCGAACGCAATGCGTTCCGTCCGTTCGTGTCGGGCACCACCGGCTCGCTGATTCCGCTGGAAGTGACCTGGACGCCGGACAAGGGCGGGGCGCACCCGGGCGTGTACAAGTTCGGCGGCTACTACGACACCTCGCGGGTGGACCAGCGCGGGCTGGATACCTCGCCCACCACCGGCCGCCACGGTGCGTATGTGCTGGCCGAGCAGCGGCTTACCCGCGAAGCCGGCGACCCGCAGCGCGGGCTGACCGCCTTCGCGCAGTACATGGTGTCGGACACCGACACCGCGCAGATCCGCCGCTGGTACGCGCTGGGTGGCGTCTACCAGGGCATCGGCTCACGCGCGCAGGACAGCATCGCGCTGGGCTACGTGGGCGCGGACATCAACCGCCGCCTGGTCGACGCCCGCCGCGCCACCCTGGCCGACGCGGGCGTGCCGCTTGACTCGCCGCTGTACCAGCTCAGCCAGGCCGAGGAGCTGTTCGAACTGTCCTACAGCATCCAGGTGAATCCCTGGCTGATGGTCCGCCCTGACGTGCAGTACATCGTCAACCCCGGCACGTTCGCCTACACCCGCACCGACAACGCGTGGGCCGTGGGCGTGCAGGCCAAGGTGACCTTCTGATGCGCGCCTTCCTTCCCTCGTTCCTGGTGAACCGCATGCGTCCGCTCACTCCCTTCATGCTGGCCGCCGTGCTCGGCGGCGCGGCCGCCGTTGCCCACGCCGCACCGGTACCGGTCACGCCCTTGCAGGTAGGTACGCTGCGCATCGGCGAAGGCGCACCGCGCACCATCGTGCCGATCACCGGTGCCACCGCCGAACAGGCGCTGCAGCAGGCCGCCGTGATCGCCGCCAGCCCGGCCACCGACCTGGCCGAATGGCGCATCGACTACCTGGACATCGCCACCGACGGCAAGGCGCTGGTGACCCTCGGCAAGCGCATCGCGCGCACGCTGGACGGCAAGCCGATGATCCTCACTTTCCGCACCCAGGCCGAAGGCGGCAGCAAGCCGATCAGCGACGCCGACTACGCCGCGCTGTACGCCACGCTGCTGCGCGGCGGCTTCACCCAGTTGATCGACGTGGAGATGTTCCGCGATCCGGAGCGGGTGGCGGCACTGGTCGCGCAGGCGCATGCGGCCGGGGTGAAGGTGGTGATGTCCAGCCACGACTTCCATGCCACCCCCGCGCGCGAGGAGATCGTGGCGCGGCTGCTGCGCCAGGAGGCGATGGGCGCGGACGTGTTGAAGATCGCGGTGATGCCGCGCGACGCCGGCGACGTGCTTGCCCTGCTGGATGCCACCTGGCAGGTGCGCCAGCGCAGCAGCAAGCCGCTGCTGACCATGTCCATGGGCGGCACTGGCGTGGTCTCGCGGCTGGCCGGGGAAACCTTCGGCCAAGCGCTGACCTTCGGCATGATCGGCACCCCGTCCGCGCCGGGCCAGGTCGAGGTCGAGCAGCTACAGCAGGTGCTCCAGGTCATCCATGCCTCCAGCCAGGCCGGTCGTTGAGACCTCCCCGCCGGACGCCCCCCGCACTACGTCGTCGCAGGATCCCCGTATGAGCCATGCCACCGCCGCCGCTTCCCCGCTCGTGCTCGAGCGGATGAGTCCCTTCCAATGGACGGCGATTGCCATCTGCGTGCTGTTGAACATGCTCGATGGCTTCGACGTGATGGTCATGGCGTTCACCGCGCCGCACGTGTCGGCCGACTGGGCGCTGTCGGGCAAGCTGCTGGGCATCATGCTCAGCGCCGGGCTGGTCGGCATGGCGCTGGGCTCGTTCCTGCTGGCGCCCTTGGCCGACCGCTGGGGCCGGCGGCCGATGATCATGCTGTGCCTGGTGATCCTCACCGTGGGCATGGCGTTGTCGGCGCTGGCCGGCAACGCGTGGCAACTGGGCGCGCTGCGCGTGTTCACCGGCGTGGGCATCGGCGGCATGCTGGCCGGCGTAGGCGTGATCACCGCCGAGTACGCCAACCCCAAATGGCGCAGCACCGCGGTGGCGCTGCAGGCCACCGGCTACCCCATCGGCGCCACCCTGGGCGGCGTGCTGGCGGCCTGGATGCTGCAGCATTTCAGCTGGCACAGCGTATTCCTGATCGGCGCCGGCGCGTCGTTGCTGTGCATCCCGCTGGTGCTCAAGTGCCTGCCCGAATCGCTGGATTTCCTGGTGGCCCGGCGTCCGCCGGATGCCTTGCCGCGGCTCAACGCGTTGCTGGCGCGCATGCACATGCCCGCGCTGCAGGCGCTGCCGCCGGCACCGGTGCGCGCCGATGGGCGCAAGGGCTACGCCGCGCTGTTCGTCGGCGACCTGCGCCGGGTGTCGGTGCTGATCGCGATGGCGTTTTTCCTGCACATGTTCGCGTTCTATTTCGTGCTGAGCTGGACGCCGAAGTTGCTGGTGTCGGCGGGTGTGTCGGCCCAGCAGGGCATCACCGGCGGGGTGCTGCTCAACCTGGGCGGGATTGTCGGTGGCAGCCTGTTCGGCTGGCTGGCGTCGCGCTGGGCGTTGTCGCGGCTCACCGCAGCCAGCCTGCTGCTGGCGATGGTGGCGATGCTGGCCTTCGCCGGTTTCAACACCCAACTCGGTATCGCCTTCCCCGTGGCGTTCGTGATCGGTGCGGCGTTGTTCGGCGCCATGGCCGGGCTGTATGCCGCCGCGCCGGTGGTATTTGCCGCCGACGTGCGCACCACCGGGCTGGGCTGGGCGATCGGCATTGGCCGGGTCGGCGCCATCCTGTCGCCCCTTACCGTCGGCCTGCTGGTCGATGCAGGCTGGTCGCCCACCGCGCTTTACGTGCTGTGTGCGCTGCCGTTGGCACTGGCGGCGTGGGCCTGCCTGGGCCTGCGCGTCGGCGTTGGCCAGACGCGCAACTGAGCCGACGGGTATGGACATCCACGTGTGCGATTATCGCATCATGAGTCCGATTGTCGGATTGACCGCGTCGTCGCCGCTGCGCACCATGTCCGCGTCCCGTTTTCCCCCGTATGTCGCCGCCGCCTGCAAGGCACGGCAAGGAGCAACGCAGTGATCGACAAGACCGTGGCCAACGCTGACGCAGCGGTGGCCGACATCCACGACGGGGCGACGGTGATGATTGGCGGGTTCGGTACCGCCGGCATGCCCGACGCCCTGATCGATGCCCTGATCGCGCAGGGCGCGCGCGGGCTGACCATCATCAACAACAACGCCGGCAACGGCGACACCGGGCTGGCCGCGCTGATCCGGCACAAGCGCGTGCGCCGCATCGTCTGCTCGTTCCCGCGCCAGGCCGACTCGCAGCATTTCGATGCGGCCTACCGCGCCGGCGAGATCGAACTGGAGCTGGTGCCGCAGGGCAACCTGGCCGCGCGCATCCATGCCGCCGGCTCGGGCCTGGGTGCGATTTTCACCCCCACCGGCTACGGCACTGAACTGGCCCACGGCAAGGAAACCCGCGAGATCGACGGGCGTCACTACGTGCTGGAATACCCGCTGCACGCCGACTTCGCACTGATCAAAGCCCACCACGGCGACCGCTGGGGCAACCTGGTGTACCGCAAGACCGCGCGCAACTTCGGCCCGCTGATGGCGATGGCCGCGCGCTGCGCGATCGTGCAGGTGGATGCCGTGGTGCCGCTGGGCGACCTGGACCCGGAAGCCGTGGTGACCCCCGGCATCTTCGTGCAGCGCGTGGTTGCCCTGGATGCCACCGCCACTGCCACCGCTGGAGCCCGCGCATGAACCGCCTGAGCCGCGAACAGATGGCCGCGCGCGTGGCGCGCGATATTCCCGAAGGTGCCTACGTCAATCTGGGCATCGGCCTGCCGACCACGGTCGCCAACTTCCTGCCGGCCGACAAGGAGATCTTCCTGCAGTCGGAAAACGGCCTGCTCGGCATGGGCCCGGCACCGGCAGCGGGCGAAGAGGATCCAGACCTGATCAATGCCGGCAAGCAGCCGGTGACCCTGCTCACCGGCGGCTGCTATTTCCACCATGCCGATTCGTTCGCGATGATGCGGGGCGGTCACCTGGACATCTGCGTGCTGGGTGCATTCCAGGTGTCTGCGCAGGGCGACCTGGCCAACTGGAGCACCGGTGCGGCCGATGCCATTCCTGCCGTCGGTGGGGCGATGGACCTGGCCATCGGCGCCAAGCAGGTCTTCGTGATGATGGACCTGCTGACCAAGCAGGGGCAGAGCAAGCTGGTGGAGGCGTGCAGCTACCCGCTCACCGGGCTGCGCTGCGTGTCGCGCGTGTATACCGACGTGGCCGTGTTCGACCTGGGCGAGGCGGGCGCGCGCGTGCTGGAAATGGTGGACGGGGTGAGCCTGGAGCAGCTGCGTGAGCTCACCGGCCTGCCGCTGCAGATGAGCGAAGGAGCCTGACATGACCCTGCACGATACCTACATCATCGATGGCATCCGTACCCCGATCGGCCGCTACGGCGGTGCGTTGGCCGGCGTGCGCGCCGATGACCTCGGCGCGATCCCGTTGAAGGCGCTGCTGGCGCGCCATCCGCAGCTGGACCCGGCGTTGATCGACGAGGTCTACCTGGGCTGCGCCAACCAGGCCGGCGAAGACAACCGCAACGTGGCCCGCATGAGCCTGCTGCTGGCCGGCCTGCCGGTGAGCGTGCCGGGCAGCACCGTCAATCGGCTGTGCGGCTCGGGGCTGGATGCGATCGGCACGGTGGCGCGCGGCATCGCCGCCGGTGAGCTCGGGCTGGCCATTGCCGGCGGCGTGGAGTCGATGTCGCGCGCGCCTTTCGTGATGGGCAAGGCAGGCACGCCCTTCGCGCGCGACCAGGTGATGGAAGACACCACCATGGGCTGGCGCTTCATCAACCCGCAGCTGCGCGCGCTGTATGGCGTGGAGACCATGGGCCAGACTGCCGAGAACGTGGCCGAGCGGTACGCGGTGTCGCGCGCCGACCAGGACGCGTTCGCGCTGCGCAGCCAGCAGCGCGCCGCCGCCGCCCAGCAACGCGGGTTCTTCGACGGCGAGATCGTGGCGGTGGATGCACCCGGGCGCAAGCGCGGTGAAACCGTGCGCGTGGCGCGCGATGAACACCCGCGCGCGGACACCACGCTGGACGCGTTGGCCGCGCTCAAGCCGTTGTTCCGCCAGCCCGGCACCGTGACCGCCGGCAATGCGTCGGGCATCAACGATGGCGCCGCCGCGGTGCTGCTGGCGTCGGGCGCACAGGCGCGCGCACTGGGCCTCACCCCGCGCGCGCGCATCCTGGGCTTTGCCAGTGCCGGGGTCGAACCGGCGGTGATGGGCATGGGCCCGGTACCGGCCACCCAGCGCCTGCTGGCGCGGCTCGGGCTGTCCGTCGCCGATTTCGATGCGATCGAGCTCAACGAAGCGTTTGCTTCGCAGGGGCTGGCGTGCCTGCGCCAGCTCGGTGTCGCCGACGATGCCGCGCACGTCAACGCCAATGGCGGTGCCATCGCGCTGGGCCATCCGCTGGGCATGAGCGGTGCGCGCCTCGCCCTGACCCTGCTGCGCCAGCTGGAAGCCAGCGGGGGGCGGCGTGGCCTGGCCACCATGTGCATCGGCGTGGGCCAGGGGGTCGCGCTGGCCATCGAGCGCGTGTGACCGCCCCTGCTTTTTCCTGCTTCACGGCCGCTGCCGCCTTCGCATGGCAGCGTGCCACTGCCTTTCAGCTGCGGCCCCAACGGCCGCCCGCCAACCGGAGTACGCCATGAGCGATCCCACTGACCTGCGCGGCTATCGCAGGCCCTATCCCGGCACCCAGCCGGACCGCATCCACCTGCCGTATGCATCCACCCGCCTGCGCGGCCCCGGGCGCGACCCGATCCAGATTCCGGCCACGCTGTCCGAAGTGACCGGGCCCACGCTGGACCGCATCACCCTGGGCGAACACGCCGCCGACCTGACCGCCGGCTTCAAGGGCCAGCCGCTGGGTGAGCGCATCGTGGTCAGTGGCCGGGTGCTGGACGAGAACGGCCGCCCGGTGCGCAACAGCGTGGTCGAGGTATGGCAGTGCAACGCCGCCGGTCGCTACCTGCACAAGGGCGACCAGCATGACGCACCGCTGGACCCCAACTTCACCGGCACCGGCCAGGTGCTCACCGACGACCACGGCCGTTACCGCTTCACCACCATCAAGCCCGGCGCCTACCCGTGGCGCAACCACTACAACGCGTGGCGACCAGCGCATATCCACTTTTCGCTGCATGGCGAAGGCATCGGCCAGCGCCTGGTCACGCAGATGTATTTCCCCGGCGACCCGCTGCTGGCGTACGACCCGATCTACAACTGCGTGGACGACGCCAAGGCCCGCGAGCGCATGGTGTCCTCGTTCGACTGGGAAAACACCGCCAACGAATTCGCCCTCGGCTACCGCTTCGACATTGTGTTGCGCGGTCGCAAGATGACCGTGTGGGAGTAAGCAGATGAGTTTCCAATCCACTCCGTGGCAGACCGTGGGCCCGTACTACCGGCTGGGCCTGGAACCGCTGTACCGCACCGACATCGCGCCGGCCCAGGCGCAGGGTGAGCGCGTACAGGTGCAGGGCCAGGTGTTCGATGGCCTGGGCGTGCCGGTGTCCGATGCCGTGCTGGAAATCTGGCAGGCCGACGCGCAGGGCATCTACGCGCATCCGGAAGACCCGCGCCACGACGCGCATGACCCGGCCTTCGATGGCTGGGGCAGGGTGCCCACCGACGCGCAGGGCCGCTTTGCCTTCACCACCGTGCGCCCGGGCAGTGTGGCCGGTCCCAAGGGGCAGCCGCAGGCGCCGCACCTGATGGTGCTGGTGTTCATGCGCGGTCTGTTGCGCGCGGCCAGTGCGCGGGTGTACTTCAGCGACGCGCCGGGCAACGCCGACGATCCGATCCTGGCCCTGGTGCCGGCCGAACGCCGCGCCACGCTCATCGCCCAGGCGCAGGGCAACGGCCTGTACCACTGGGACGTGCGCATGCAGGGCGAGCTGGAAACCGTGTTCTTCGACTACTGATGCCGGCCTGCACGCGCGGCCTGACGACGCGCAGGTAAGCTGGGTCCACCTTTGACTGGATGGCGTTTGATGAGCGATTTCCCCTCGCTGCTTGGCGGCCTGTTCGGCGCGCCGGAGGTGGACGCGGTGTTCACCGACACCGCGCGCCTGCAGGCGATGCTCGACGTGGAAGCCGCGCTCGCACGCGCGCAGGTGCGCTGCGCGGTGATTCCGCCGGCCGCGCTCGGCGCGATCGAAGCGGCCTGCCGGGCCGACCTGTACGCCGTGCCCGCCCTGGGCCAGGCCACGTTGCTGGCCGGCAACCCGGCCATTCCGCTGGTCAAGGCGCTGACCGCGCAGGTGCGCCACGCCGATGCCGACGCCGCGCGCTGGGTGCACTGGGGGGCCACCAGCCAGGACATCATCGACACCGGCGCGGTACTGCAGCTGCGCGAGGCAGTAGGCCTGGTGCAGGAGCGGCTGCATGTGCTGTGCACCGCGCTGGCGGTGCTGGCCGATGCCGAGCGCGATACCGGCCTGCCCGGACGCACGCTGTTGCAGCAGGCGGTGCCGGTGACCTTCGGGCTGAAGGCGGCCGGTTGGCTCGATGCATTGCACCGCAGCCAACGGCGCCTGCAGGCGTTGTACGCCGACACGCTGGTGCTGCAGTTCGGCGGTGCGGCCGGCACCCTGGCCTCGCTGCAGACGCGCGGCCTGGACGTGGCCCAGGCCCTGGGCGACGAACTGCAGTTGCCGGTGCCGGCGCTGCCGTGGCACACCGCCCGCGACCGGGTGGCCGAACTCGGCAGCGCGTTCGCGCTGCTCACCGGCACGCTGGGCAAGATCGCCACCGACATCGTGCTGATGATGCAGTCCGAAGTGGCCGAAGCATTCGAGCCGGCCGGCGAGGGCAGGGGCGGGTCGTCGGCGATGCCGCACAAGCGCAATCCGGTGGGCTGCGTGGCGGCCATTGCCGCGGCCACGCGGGTGCCGGGCCTGTTGTCCACCTTGTTCGTGGCGATGCCGCAACCGCATGAGCGCGCGGCCGGGCAGTGGCATGCCGAGTGGGAAACCGTGCCGGAGATCGTGCGCCTGTGCGCCGGCAGCCTGGCCCAGGTGACCGTGGTGGTGCAGGGCCTGCAGCTGGACCGGGCGCGCATGCGCGACCACCTGGACAGCCACGGCGGCCTGCTTTACGCAGAAGCGGTGGCGGTGACGCTGGCTGAAACGCTGGGCAAGGCCACCGCGCATGCGCTGGTGGAACAGGCCGCGCGCCAGGCGCTGGCGCAGTCGCGGCACCTGCGCGAGGTGCTGCAGGAGATGCCGGACGTGAGCGCGCAGCTGTCGCCGACGCAGCTGGCGGCGTCGTTCGCGCCCGACAGCTGGCGTGGCATGGCCGACACCTGGATCAACCGCGTGCTGGCGCAGCGCTGACCCTTATTGGAGGGGTGCAATGGATTTTCTTGAGCTGGACACACATCGCCTGCATTACCGCATTGACGGGCCGGACGATGCGCCGTGGTTGACCTTCTGCAACTCGCTGGGCACCGACCTGCACATGTGGGACCCGCAGGTGGCGGCCCTGTCGGGGCGGTTCCGGATCCTGCGCTATGACCGCCGTGGGCATGGCCACTCCAGCGCACCGCCAGGCCTGTACAGCGTGGCCGACCTGGGCGCGGACGTACTGGCCCTGTGGGACCACCTGGGCGTGGCACGCAGCCATTTCTGCGGGCTGTCGATCGGTGGCCTGACCGGGCAATGGCTGGGCGTGCATGCCGGCACGCGCCTGCACACGCTGACGGTGGCGGCCACCGCCGCGAAGATCGGCACGGCCGAGAGTTGGGAGACGCGCATCGCGCAGGTGCGTGCGCAGGGCCTGTTGCCGTTGCGCGAAGGCACGGCCGAACGCTGGTTCACGCCGGCCTTCGTCGCGGCGCAACCGGCGCAGGTGGAGGACATCCTGCAGCGCTTTGTCACCACCAGCGTGGCGGGCTACGTTGGCTGCTGTCATGCCGTGGCCACTGCGGACTTCCGTGACCAGCTGGCACAGATCGGCGTGCCGACCCTGGCCATCGCCGGCGACGACGATCCGGTCTGCCCGCCCGCAGACCTGGAGGCCATCGCGCGCGGGGTCGCCCACGGCCACGCCGTCGCCGTGCCCGGCCGCCACATCTGCAACATCGAATCGGCCGACGCATTCACCGCCGCCCTGACCGCCCACACATCGTAGGTACCGACCATTGGTCGGTACACCCCCACACCGATCGTGACCGGCACGCCCCCACACCGTAGGTACCGACCGTTGGTCGGTACGCCCCACCCAAAACGAGGCATCCCCAATGGACGAACAGGAACGCTACGAAGCCGGCCTGACCGTGCGCCGCGCCGTACTCGGCGAGGCCCACGTCGAGCGCTCGCTGCAGGCGCGCACCGACTTCACCCACGAATTCCAGGACTTCATCACCCGTACCGCCTGGGGCGCGGTGTGGACCCGCGACGGCCTGCCACGTCACACCCGCTCGCTGCTGACCATCGTGATGATGGTGGCATTGGGCCATGACGAAGAGTTCAAGCTGCACATCCGCGCCGCGCGCAACAACGGCGTCACCCCGGACGAGATCAAGGAAGTGCTGCTGCAGGCCGCCATCTACTGCGGCGTACCGGCCGCCAACCACGCGTTCGCGCTGGCCAAGCCCATCCTCGAAGAACAAGCCAACGAACCACCGCGGTAAGCCCAGCACCGGTAGTGCCGGCCGCTGGCCGGCAACCCGATACACCCGAACGGAACCGGATACCGCCGGCCGCTGGCCGGCAACCCGATACACCCGAACGGAACCGGATACCGCCGGCCGCTGGCCGGCAACCCGATACACCTGAACGGAACCGGATACCGCCGGCCGCTGGCCGGCAACCCGATACACCCGAACGAAACCGGACACCGCCGGCCGCTGGCCGGCATCCCGATACACCCGAACGGAATCGGACACCGCCGGCACCCCCCCTCAATGCAGCAACGTACCCAACCGCTGCGCCGCTTCCCGCAGCCGCGGCAGCAACTGTGACTGCATCACCCCCAGGCTGATCCGCCCGGCCTGGGTGCCGATGTTCAGCGCGCCCACCACCGCGCCACTGCGCGCGTGCACCGGCACGGCGATCGAGCGCAGCCCGATCTCCAGCTCCTGGTCCACCAGCGCCACGCCGTCGCGACGCACGCGTTCCAGCGTGTCCAAAAACTCGTCCATGCGCGTCACGGTGCGCTCGGTGCGCGGCCGCAGCGGATTGCGTTCCAGGTAGCTTTCCAGCGTGTCGTGCGGCAACGCGGCCAGCAGCACGCGGCCCATCGAGGTGCAGTACGCGGGCAGGCGGCTGCCGGCGCGCAGCCCGATCGACATGATCCGCACGGTTTCGGCGCGGGCCACATACAGCACGTCATCGCCATCCAGCACGCCCAGCGAGCAGGACTCGTGCACGTCGTCGCGCAGCGCATCCAGCACCGGCTGCGCCGCCGCGGTCATCGACGACGACGCCACATACGCCCCGCCCATGCCCAGCACGCGCGGCAGCAGCACGAAACCGCGCCCCTGTTCGCCCACGTAGCCCAGCTTCTCCAGGGTGTACAGCACGCGCCGCACCGCCGCGCGCGAGATGCCCGTTTCGGTGCTGATCTGCGACATGGTCACTTCACGCGGGTGCTGCGAAAACACGCTCAGCACCACCAGCCCGCGACCCAGGGAGGTCATGAAATCCGGATCGCCCTGGTTGTCCTGGATCAGCTGCATCAGCTCGTGGCTGAGCCCGCGATCCTGCGGCGGGGCAGGGGCGCGCTTGGGGCGACGGCTGGGAGGTGCGGCAGACATGGCGGTGGTTCGTGCTCGGTGATCGTGCATGGTAAGGGCTGCACGCGATGAAGCGAAGCTGCGCGCCACGGTGCGAAGACCGTGGCGCGCGTGGCTCAGCGCGTGGCCGGCAACGCGTAGGCGATCACATAGTCGCCGCGATCCGGCGACTGGCGTGCGCCGCCGGCGGAAATCACCACGTACTGGCGACCGGTCTTCGGCGACACATAGGTGATCGGCGTGCCCTGGCTGCCCACCGGCATGCGTGCCTTCCACACTTCTTCGCCGGTGCGGCTGTCATAGGCGCGCAGGTAGTAATCCTGCGTGCCGGCGAAGAACAGCAGGCCCGACTGGGTGGCCAGCGAACCGCCCAGGGTGGGCATGCCGATCGGAATCGGCAGGCGCATCTTGACGCCCATCGGGCCGGTGTCCTTCACCGTGCCCACCGGCACCTGCCAGACCAGCTGGTGGGTGGCCAGGTTGATCGCCGACAGCGTGCCGAACGGCGGCTTCTGGCACGGAATGCCCAGCTTGGACAGGAAGCGGTCGCGCAGCGAGCCGTACGGCGTGCCGGTCTGCGAGGCTGCGCCCATTTCCACGCCGCCGGCGCCTTCGGTCATGTCCGCGCGCGGAATGAGCTTGGTCCACAGCCCCAGGCGCATGTCGTTGACGAACAGGTAGCCCGTGGTGGGATCCACCGACGCGCTGCCCCAGTTCATGCCCCCCAGCGAACCGGGCCACTGCAGGGCCAGGTCCTCGCCCGGCGGGGTGAACATGCCGTCGTAGCGGAAGCCCTTGAACTGGATGCGGCACAGCATCTGGTCGATCGGCGTGGCGCCCCACATGTCCGATTCGGTCAGGGTCTGCGCGCCGATCTGCGGCAGCCCCACCGACAGGCGCTGGGTAGGCGAGTAGCGCTCGCCTGTGGCGTTCCCCTGCGGTGCCGGGATGTCGCGCACCTCGGTGATCGGCTGGCCGGTGGCGCGGTTGAGCATGAACACCTGGCCGGCCTTGGTGATCTGCAGCAGCGCGGGCAGGGTGCCGCCCTTGCCGTCGGGCACGTCGGTCAGGGTGGGCTGCGCGGGCAGGTCGTAATCCCACAGGTCGTGGTGCACGGTCTGGTAGACCCAGCGCTCCTTGCCGGTGGCCACATCCAGTGCCACTACCGCCGAGCTGTACTTGTCGTCCTGCGGGGTGCGCTCGCCGGCCCACTGGTCCGGCGTGGTGTTGCCGGTGGGCAGGTAGACCAGGCCCAGCTGAGGGTCGTAGGCCATCGAGGTCCACACGTTCGGGGTGGCGCGGGTGTAGTGGATGGACGGATCCAGCGGCACGTCCGGGGTTTCGCGGGACAGGTCCCAGACCCAGGCCAGCGCGCCGCTGCGCACGTTGTAGGCACGCACCACGCCGGAGGGTTCGTTGACCTCGATGTTGTCGGCCACCCGGCCGCCCACGATCACCAGTTCGCCGGCCACCAGGGGCGCCGCGGTCAGCGTGTAGAAACCGGGCTTGATCTCGCCCATGCCACGCTTGAGGTCCACCACGCCGCCTTCGCCGAAGTCCGGGCAGGGCGCGCCGGTGGTAGCGTCCAGCGCGAACAGGCGCGCGTCGATCGAGGTCATCAGGATGCGCTTCTCGCACAGCGCCGGAGCCGTTGCAGCGGCGACGGTGGCCGGTGCGGCAGGGATCGGTACGGCAGGACTCAGTGCGGCGGCGACGGTGGGCGCGCCGACCAGCGGCTGGCCTGCGTCGAAATAGCCCAGGCCACGGCAGCGCTGCCAGTTCGGCGCGGTCGCCTTGGGATCGAACGCCCAGCGCTGCTTGCCGCTGTCCACGTCCAGCGCCACCACCTGGTTGTGTGGCGTGCACAGGTACAGCGTGTCGCCAATCTGCAGCGGGGTGTTCTGGTCTTCGGCGCCGAAGCCATCGCTCTGCGGCACGTCGCCGGTATGCGCGGTCCAGGCCACTTGGAGCTGGGTGATGTTGGCCGGGGTGATCTGGTCCAGCGCGGCGAAACGGGTGCCCGCGGTGGTGTTGCCCCAGTGCTGCCAATCACGTTGCTCGCTGCCCTTGGCCACCGGCACCACGGCCGGTGACGCGCCCTGCGCGGTGACCACCGGGCGCGGCTGGAACGCCGACACCGCCGTGCCCAGCAGGCCCACCAGCAGCAGCGCGGCCACGCCGTAGGCCGCACGCCCGAGGCGCTGGCCACGACTGCGCCGCAGCACCGGCCAGGTCAGCGCGACCAGCATCGCCAGCACGGCGGGCATCACCAGCCGCGACACCAGTGGCCAGAATTCCAGCCCGGCATCGGCCAGTGCCCAGGCCACGGTGGCGACGAACGCCACCCCATACAGCAGCGCGCCCAGTGGGCGGCGCAGGGCCAACAGGCCGCCGGCCACCAGCGACGCGGCGCCCATCAGCAGGAAGTACCAGCTGCCGCCGAGCTGGGCCAGGCGCACACCGCCCACCAGCAGAACCAGGCCGAACAGCATCACCACGATGCCAATCAGGACCACCAGGGTGCGGCACAGGGCCGACGGTTTCGTGTTCTCGTCCACGTTGCATGAACCTCTACAGGAAACCCGGTACCGACCGGCACCGGGCAGGCCCGCGCGCGCCATGCGTGGCGGGGACCGTTGGCCATCTCACCCCGGCATTGCCTTGCCCTGCAGGGGCGCGGGAATGCTTCGCTGCTTATCGCGGAAACGGAGTGAACGGCCGGTTAGGGCGATTATCGCACCGTTGTGCGATTTCGGCGTGAACCCGGGGTGCCACCGATGGAACGCAGCAACGCAGCGGCCTGGCCAGACGGGCAGTGCCGCGCCGAAGCGTTTACCCTATGCCACCCCGTTCGTTGCCCGCCCCATGACCGAGTCTTCCGCCACGCCCGCCTGGGCCGGCCGCCTGCGCGATATCGCCGATTTCCCCAAGCCGGGAATCCTGTTCAAGGACATCATGCCGCTGCTGGCCAATGGCGATGATTTCGCCGCTGCGGTCGATGCGATGGTGCAGCCGTGGCGCACGGCGAACCTGCAGGCGGTGATGGGCATCGAATCGCGTGGCTTCATTCTGGGCGCTGCCATGGCGCGCGTGCTGGGCGTCGGCTTCGTGCCGGTGCGCAAGCCGGGCAAGCTGCCGGGCCGCACGCTGAAGCAGGAATACACGCTGGAATACCGCACCGACACCATTGAAGTGCACGCCGACGCCTTGCCGGCCGGTGCACGCGTGCTGGTGGTTGATGATGTGCTGGCAACCGGCGGCACGTTGCTGGCCGCGTTGTCGCTGGCGCGCCAGTTGCAGGTGGAGGTCGTGGGCGCGGCGGTGCTGGTGGAACTGGCCGGGCTGGGCGGACGCGAGCGCTGGGACGGCGACGTGCCGCTGCTGGCCAACCTGGTGTATTGAAGCCGGGCAGGCACGTAGAGCCGGGCTCTGCCCGGCTGCTCGACATGGTGGAAGCCGACCAACGGTCGGCTCTACCGGGCAGGCACGTAGAGCCGGGCTCTGCCCGGCAGTTCGACATGGTGGAAGCCGACCAACGGTCGGCTCTACCCCGTTACATCCGGCGGACGCGGAAGCGGCGGCCCTTGATTTTGCCTGCTTCCAGCCGGTCGATCGCGCGGCCTACCTGCTCGCGCGCGATGGCCACGTACGAGCGGGTGGCGTAGATGTCGATCTTGCCGATCACCTTGGCCGACAGCCCGGCCTCACCGGTCAACGCCCCCAGGATGTCGCCCGGGCGCAGCTTGTCGGTCTTGCCGCCATCGATGCGCAGGGTTTCCATCGCGGCCTGCGGCAGCACGGCGGGGCGGGCCGTCGCCAGCGGGGTCTTCTGCCAGTCCAGCGGCTTGCCCTGCGCGGCTTCCAGCGCATCGGCGCGGTTGCGCTCGCGGCCGGTCACCAGGCTCACCGCCAGGCCGGACGCGCCGGCGCGGCCAGTGCGGCCCACGCGGTGCTCGTAGGTTTCGATGTCGGTGGGCAACTCGTAGTTGATCACGGCCGCCAGGTCCTGCACGTCCAGCCCGCGCGCGGCCACGTCGCTGGCGACCAGCACGTTGCAGCTGCGGTTGGCGAAGCGCACCAGGACTTCATCGCGGTCGCGCTGTTCCATTTCGCCGTGCAACGGCAGTGCCGAGAAGCCGAACTGCTGCAGCGAATTGGCCACGTCGTCCACGTCGCGGCGAGTGTTGCAGAACACCACCGTCGATTCCGGGTTGTACTTCAGCAGCAGGCCGGCCAGCGCCTTCTGCTTGCTGGCCAGGTCCACTTCGCAGAACAGGTGGCGAATCGCCGGTGCGTTGTCGGCACCCTGGACAGTCACTTCCACCGGATCGCGCAGCAGCACGCGGGCGATCTCGCGGATCTCATCGGGGTAGGTGGCCGAGAACAGCAGCGTCTGGCGGTCCTTGCTGGTGCGTCCGGCAATCTCGCGGATCGGCTCTTCAAAGCCCATGTCCAGCATGCGGTCGGCTTCGTCCAGCACCAGCGTGGTGACACCGCCCAGCTTCAGGGCGCGCTTGCGGCCGAGCTCCTGGATGCGGCCGGGCGTGCCGACCACCACGTGCGGGTCGTGCGCTTCCAGCGAAGCCAGCTGCGGGCCCAGCGGCATGCCGCCGGTGAGCACCACCAGCTTCAGGTTGGGAATGCCGGTGGCGAGCTTGCGGATCTGCTTGCCCACCTGGTCGGCCAGTTCGCGGGTGGGGCACAGCACCAGCGCCTGGGCGCGGATCACCGACGGGTCCAGGGCCTGCAGCAGGCCCAGCCCGAAGGCGGCGGTCTTGCCGCTGCCGGTGGGTGCCTGGGCGATCAGGTCGCGGCGCTCAAGGATCGCCGGCAGGCTCTGCGCCTGCACGGGGGTCATCTGGGTATAGCCCAGCGCGTCGATGCCCGCCGCCAGCGAGGCCGACAGGGGCAGTTCGGAGAATTCATTCATGGCGCATTCTACCCGCTGCGCCGCCCGTCGGGCGTGCGCCGGCGCTGCTCAGGCCAGATCCAGCGCCCGCAGCCCCTCCATCAACGCGGTGTGCTGGGCATGGCTGAACGCGCCCGGGCCGTCGCTGACATCCAGAATCAGCGTATGGAACCAGGGATTGGGGTGGCTGACATCCTGCTCCCAGCGGACCACGACATCCGGGCCCAGCACCCGCTGCAGCAGGTCGATCAGGTCGTCTTCGGCTTCATCGACGGCGCCATAGCGATCCAGCACCAGCCGGTACGGGATGTGCAGGCGGCGGCGATCGACGGGGGGAACACGCTCACGCTTCATCGCCCCAGTGTTGCACGCGGCACGCGCTCACCCCAGCAACGCGTGCACGCCCGCGTTGATGCCCAGGCCCCCGGCCAGCAGCCAGGCAAACAGCAGCAGGGCCAGCAGCAGCGGCTTCATGCCGGCCTGGCGCAGCGCCGATACATGGGTGGTCAACCCCAGCGCCGCCATGGCCATGGCCAGCAAAACCGTGTCCACCTCGATGGCCATGGCCACCCACCCGGCGGGCAGCAGGTGCAGCGAATTGAACCCGGCCACCGCAACGAACCCGAAGGCAAACCAGGGCACCACGATCTTCGCGCGCGCTGCCCCGGGCTGGGCGCTGGCGCCACGGGCCAGCAGCAATGACAGCGCGATCAGGAACGGGGCCAGCATCATCACCCGCACCATCTTGGCGATCACCGCGGTATCGGCGGCCCCTTCGCTGACCGCGCGCCCGGCCGCGACCACCTGCGCCACTTCGTGCACGGTCGAGCCGGTGAACACGCCATAGAACGCCTCGCTCATCGGCAGCACGCCATGCGCCAGGTTGAGCTGGTACAGCGCCGGGTACAGGAACATGCCCAGCGTGCCGAACACCACCACGGTCGACACCGCCACGGTGACCTGTTCGGCACGCCCGCGCACCACCGGTTCGGCGGCCATCACCGCCGCCGCGCCGCAGATCGCGCTGCCGGCGCCGATCAGCAGTGCGCTGGTGCGGTCCATCCCGAACCAGCGGGTGCCGGCCCACCACGCCAGCCCGAAGGTGCTGGCCAGCACCAGCGCATCGATCAGCACGCCGGCCACGCCGACCTGGCCGATGTCCTGGAAGGTCAGGCGCAGGCCGTACAGCACGATGCCGGCGCGCAGCAGCCACTGCTTGGAAAAGCCCACGCCCGCCGCGGCCCGGGGTGCCAAGCGCGGGTACACGCTGTTGCCCAGCGCGATGCCGAGCACGATGGCCAGGGTGAGGGCACTGATGCCGTGCGCCTGCAGCCACGGCAGGGTGGCCAGCGCCATCGCCGCCACGGCGACACCGCCCGCCAGCAGCAGACCGGGCAGGCGCCCGCGCCAACGTTGGGCGAGGGCGGGCAGGAACAGGGCAGGGCGGGGGCTGGACGCGTTCACGAAGCGGCTCCTTGTAGGGAGCCTCCAGCCTGCGCTTGGCCCATAAACCTGTAAAACGCATTATTGATGTGATTTCAACCGGTTTTATGGGTTAATGCGCGCATGCGCATCAGTCTTCGCCAATGGCAGGTATTCGTGGCCGTGGCCGACGCGGGCTCCACCGCCGCCGCCGGCGCGCAGCTGGCGTTGTCGCAGTCGGCCACCAGTGCGGCGCTCAACGAACTGGAAGCGCAATTGCCGTCGCTGCTGTTCGACCGCATTGGCCGCCGCCTGATCCTCAATGCGCAGGGCCGGGCCCTGCTGGACCCGGCGCGCGGGCTGCTGGCCGCGTCCGCGGACCTGGAGGCGATGGCCGGGGCAGGGAGGCCGGCATCGGCCACCGGGGTACCGCTGCAGCTGCGGATCGGGGCCAGCACCACCATCGGCAACTACCTGCTGCCCGCCCGGGTCGCCGCGCTGCTGGCCGACCAGCCGCACGTGGACGTGGACCTGCGTATCGGCAACAGCGCCGAGGTGGTCGCGGCGGTGCAGCGGCTGGAGGTCGACCTGGGCCTCATCGAAGGCCCGTGCCACGAGAGCGGGCTGAACGTGCTGCCCTGGCAGCAGGATGCCCTGGTGATCGTGGCCGCCGCCGCGTCCCCGCTGAGCGCCCGCCCCGACCTTTCCGACCTGTCTGCCGCGCGCTGGCTGCTGCGCGAACCCGGCTCGGGGACCCGCGAGGCGGTGGAGCAGGCGTTGCTGCCGCACCTGCACCACTTCGCCCGCGCCATGCAGCTGGGCAGCACCGAGGCCATCAAACAGGCCGCCGCCGCCGGGCTGGGCGTGGCCTGCCTGTCGCGGCACGCGGTGGCCGATCTGGTGGCGCTGGGCAGCCTGCGCATCCTGGACACCCCGTTGCCGCCGCTGTCGCGCCAGTTGTGGGTGGTCCACCACCCCGGCAAGCACGTACCGCCGCCGCTGCGCGCCCTGCTGGGGCTGGCCGCGGACGCTTTTGCGTCCGGTTGAGCGACGCCGCACACCGCCACACCGTACAATGGTCGGATGCCTCTGATTACTCTGCAAAACGTCGACTTCAGCGTCGGCGGCCCCCTGTTGCTGGAAAAAGCCGAACTGTCGATCGAACCGGGCGAGCGTATCGCCCTGATCGGCCGCAATGGCGCCGGCAAATCGACCCTGCTCAAGCTGCTGTCCGGCGACCACAAGCCCGACGACGGAGAAGTCCGCGTGCAGCAGGGGGTGCGCATCACCCGCCTGGAACAGGAAGTCCCACACGGTGCCGCCGGCAGCGTGTTCGACGTGGTGGCCGACGGCCTGGGCGAGCTGGGCCAGTGGCTGGCCGAGTTCCATCACCTGAGCATGGCCGACGAGTTCGACGGCGATGCCTTGTCGGCCGTGCAGGCCAAGATCGACGCTGCCAACGGCTGGGGCCTGGACCAGCGCGTCAGCGAAACCCTGACCAAGCTTGACCTGGACGGCGAAGCCGAATTCGCGCGCCTGTCCGGCGGCATGAAGCGCCGCGTGCTGCTCGGCCGCGCGCTGGTGTCCTCGCCGGACCTGCTGCTGCTCGACGAACCGACCAACCACCTGGACATCGAAGCCATCGACTGGCTGGAAATGTTCCTCAAGAACTGGAACGGCAGCGTGGTGTTCGTCACCCATGACCGTCGCTTCCTGCGTGCACTGGCCACCCGCATCGTCGAAATCGACCGGGGCCAGGTCACCAGCTGGCCGGGCGACTGGGCCAACTACGAGCGCCGCCGCGAAGAACGCCTCAATGCGCAGGCGCAGGAAAATGCGCGCTTCGACAAGCTGCTGGCGCAGGAAGAAATCTGGATCCGCCAGGGCATCAAGGCCCGCCGCACCCGCGACGAGGGCCGCGTGCGCCGCCTGAAGGCGATGCGCAATGATCGCTCGCAGCGCCGCGAACTGGGTGGCAACGTGCGCATGGAAGCGGCGCAGGCGGAGAACTCCGGCAAGAAGGTCATCGACGTCAAGGACATCTCCTTCGCCTTTGGCGAACGCGTGATGGTCAAGGATTTTGAAACCGTCATCCTGCGCGGCGACCGGATTGGCCTGATCGGGCCGAACGGCAGCGGCAAGACCACGCTGCTGAAGCTGCTGCTGGGCGACCTGCAGCCGCAGAGTGGCGAAGTGCGCGCCGGCACCAACCTGCAGATCGCCTACTTCGACCAGTACCGTGCGGTGCTGCGCGAAGACTGGACCGCGATCGAGAACGTGGCCGAAGGCCGCGATTTCATCGAGTTCAATGGCAAGCGCAAGCACGTGCATGCCTACCTGCAGGACTTCCTGTTCTCGCCCGAGCGCGCCCGCGCGCCGATCACCCGCCTGTCCGGTGGCGAGCGCAACCGCCTGCTGTTGGCCAAGCTGTTCGCGCAGCCGTCCAACCTGCTGGTGATGGACGAACCGACCAACGACCTGGACGTGGAAACCCTGGAGCTGCTGGAAGAGCTGCTCAGCGATTACGCGGGCACCTTGTTGCTGGTCAGCCATGACCGTGACTTCCTCGACAACGTGGTGACCTCCACGATGGTGATGGAAGGCGACGGCGTGGTGGGCGAGTACGTGGGCGGCTACAGCGACTGGCAGCAGCATGCCGCGCGCGTGGCGGCGGCGGCTGCCGCGGCACCGGTGGTGGCGGGCAAGTCGTCCGCTCCGGTAGCGGCAGCACCGGCCGAGCCGGCCGCTGCCAAGCGCAAGCTGAGCTACAAGGACGCGCGCGAGCTGGAACAGTTGCCGCTGAAGATTGAAACCCTGGAGAAGGACGTCGAAGGCCTCACCGCCGCGATGAACGACCCGGCGTTCTATCAGCGCAGTGCGGCGGACATGGCGGCGCACAACGCGAAGCTTGCCAAGGTGCAGGCCGAGCTGGATGCGGCGTACGCGCGCTGGGAAGAGCTGGACGCGTGACGCGCCCGTAGAGCCGGGCTCTGCCCGGCTTGGGTCGGGCGTTCATGGCCCGGACGGAGGGCAGCCGACCAACGGTCGGCTCTACCGGTCGGGCGTTCATGGCGCCTGACGGAGGGCAGCCGACCAACGGTCGGCTCTACCGGTCGGGCGTTCATGGCGCCGGACGAAGGGCAGCCGACCAACGGTCGGCTCTACCGGTCAGGTGTTCATGGCGCAGGACGAAGGGCAGCCGACCAACGGTCGGCTCTACCGGTTCTGGGGTTCATGGCGCCGGACGAAGGGCAGCCGACCAACGGTCGGCTCTACCGTGGTCATTTCAACCCGTGCAGGTCCCGCAGTTGCGTGGGGCGCGAGCCGAAGTAGGCGGCCAGGTCGGCGATGTCCTGGTCGCTCAGGTCGGTCGCCTGCGGGGTCATCAACGCGTGCTGGCGGTCGCCGGCGCGGTAGGCCTGCAGTGCGTGGGCCAGGTAGTCACCATACTGCCCACCCAGCTTCGGGTAGGTCGGGTCGATCGGCTTGTTGCCGTCGGCGCCGTGGCAGTCGATGCAGCTCTGGCCGGTGGCCTTGCCCTTGACCTGGGCACGGGCCTCGCCGGCGGCGATGCGTCCGGTGGGTAGACCGGCCGATGAGCCGGACCCGTGCTCGCCACTGGCGTGGCCCGGGTCGGCGGCGGAATCTGCGCTGTTTTCCACCTGCGACTGCGAACACGCAGCCAGCAGCAGGGCAACGGACAGGGCGATGGCATAACGCTTGAAGGGCGCGGCTTTCGTCATGGGCGGTGCTTACTTGACGGTGGACAGGTAAACAGCGAGATCGGCGATCTCCTGTTCGCTGAAACTCATGGACTGCGCCTGCATCGTCGGATGCTTGCGCTTGCCCTGGCGGTACTCGCTCAGCGCCTGGCTGAGGTACTGCTGGGTCTGCCCACCAATCTTGGGCACTTTGTAGCTGGGGTAGGCGTTCTTGTAGCCGGTGATGCCGTGGCACCCCTGGCAGGTGTAGGCCAGGACCCGACCATTGTCGAAACTGCCCGTCAGCCCAGCCGGAGCGGCGGGGGCGGTCGGGGTAGCGGCAGGGGCAGGGGCGGGTACGGGTGCGGCAGGTGCGGCGGGTACTGCTGGAGCAGTTGCGGCCTGTGCGGCGGCCCCGAGGGGCAGGAGGACGGCCAGAAGACAAGCGGCGAGCGGCTGCGGGCGCATGATGTCCTTTCCGGTGTACGGGTCTGGTCGTTCCGGCGTGGGGTACGGAACTGGCCCCGAGTATAGCCTGCGTTTTCATCTAGCTGAAACCGGGGGCGGCGCGGGCGTTGCCGCAGGTCACCATGACCTTTGGGATATGGTGTGATCGTGACGTGGTGCATTACTTTGCTACCACACCTGCCCACGCATCCCTCAGGGACACGACGATGTCGCGAAATTCTTTCCTGCACGGCCGCACCGGAACCTGCGCCGCTGCACTGCTGATCACCACCTCGCTGCTGCTCAGCGGCTGCGGCGCTGGCGCCGGCGCCACCGATGCGCAAGCCGCCGAAAAAGACCCCAAGGCTGAAAAAGCCGTCGACGCCGTACCGGTCGAGGCAGTCGCCGCCAGCCGTCGCGCCGTCGCCGCCAGCTACACCGGCACCGCCGCGCTGGAAGCGCGCGCCGAATCGCAGGTGGTGGCCAAGACATCCGGTGTTGCCTTGGCGGTCCTGGTCGAAGAAGGCCAGGCGGTACGTGCCGGGCAGCCGCTGGTGCGCCTGGACCCGGACCGTGCGCGGCTGGCCGTGGCGCAGAGCGAAGCGGTGATGCGCAAGCTGGAGAACAACTACCAGCGTGCGCAGAAGCTGATCGGCCAGCAGATGGTCAGCGCCGCCGATGTGGACCAGATCAAGTACGACGTGGAGAACGCCCGGGCGCAGTACCGCCTGGCCACGCTGGAGCTGTCCTACACCACCGTGGTTGCACCGATCTCTGGCGTGATCGCCTCGCGCTCGATCAAGACCGGCAACTTCGTGCAGATCAACACGCCGATCTTCCGCATCATCGACAACTCGCGCCTGGAGGCCACCCTCAACGTGCCCGAGCGCGAACTGGCCACGCTGCGCGCCGGCCAGCCGGTGACGCTGATGGCCGATGCGCTGCCGGGCAAGTCGTTCCCCGGCGTGGTCGACCGCATCTCGCCGGTGGTCGATGCCGGCAGCGGCACCTTCCGCGTGGTCAGTGGCTTCGGTGAAGACGCACAGGGCCTGCAGCCGGGCATGTTCGGCCGCATCCGCATCGACTACGACCAGCGCGCCGACGCGCTGGTGGTGCCGCGCCTGGCGCTGCTCGACGATGGCGAGCCGGCGGTGTTCCGGGTGCGCGCCGGCAAAGTGGCACGGGTACCGGTGAAGCTGGGCTATGCCGAAGGGCCGTGGGTGGAAATCCGCGAGGGCCTGGCCGAAGGCGACCAGGTGGTGACCGCTGGCAAGGTGGCACTGCGCGATGGCACGGCGGTGCAGGTGATCGGCGACAAGCCGGCCACCGCCACCGCCACCGCATCGGCGCAACCGGCGAAAAAGGCGGAGAGCCGTCAATGACCTCGGCCGGCAACGACCACGGCAACGATCCGCACCACGGCGACCGCCCGGGTGCACAGGGCGGGGGGCTGGTGGAATTTGCCACCCGCCGCCGCGTCACCATCGCCATGTGCACGGTGACGCTGATGCTGTTCGGCGTCATCGCGCTGGGCAACCTCAAGGTCAACCTGCTGCCCGACCTGAGCTATCCCACCCTGACCGTACGCACCGAATACACCGGCGCGGCCCCCACCGAAATTGAAACCCTGATCAGCGAACCGGTCGAAGAGGCCGTGGGCGTGGTCAAGAACCTGCGCAAGCTCAAGTCGGTCTCGCGTACCGGGCAGAGCGACGTCGTGCTCGAGTTCGCCTGGGGCACCAACATGGACCAGGCCAGCCTGGAAGTGCGCGACAAGATGGAAGCGCTGAACCTGCCGCTGGAGGCCAAGGCCCCGGTGCTGCTGCGCTTCAATCCGTCCACCGAACCGATCATGCGCCTGGTGATCTCGGCCAAGGCCGACGCCGCCACCGATGCCGACGCGGTCCGCCAGCTCACCGAGCTGCGCCGCTACGCCGATGAAGACCTGAAGAAGAAGCTCGAACCGGTGGCCGGCGTGGCCGCGGTCAAGGTGGGCGGCGGCCTGGAAGACGAGATCCAGGTCGACATCGACCAGCAGAAGCTGGCCCAGCTCAACCTGCCGATCGACAACGTGATCAAGCGGCTCAAGGAAGAGAACATCAATATTTCCGGCGGTCGCCTGGAGGAAGGCTCGCAGCGCTTCCTGGTGCGTACCGTCAACCAGTTCACCGACCTGGACGACATCCGCAACCTGCTGGTGACCACCCAGGGCAGCAACGGCAGCGCCGCCGACGCGGCCATGCAGCAGATGTTCGCCATTGCCGCCTCGACCGGCTCGGATGCGGCCGTTGCCGCCGCCTCGGCCGCGCAGAGCGCGTCCAGCAGCAGTTCCTCGACCATCGCCAATGGCGTGCCGGTGCGGCTGAAGGACGTTGCCAGCGTGCGCCAGGGCTACAAGGAACGCGAGGCGATCATCCGCCTGGGCGGCAAGGAAGCAGTTGAACTGGCGATCTACAAGGAGGGCGACGCCAACACCGTGGCCACCGCCGAGGCGCTGCGCGCGAAGCTGGAGCAGATCAAGGCGCAGATTCCCGGCGACGCCCAGCTGACCACCATCGAAGACCAGTCGCGCTTCATCGAACACGCCATCAGTGACGTGAAGAAGGACGCGGTGATCGGCGGCCTGCTGGCCATCCTGATCATCTTCCTGTTCCTGCGCGATGGCTGGAGCACGTTCGTGATCAGCCTGTCGCTGCCGGTCTCGATCATCACCACGTTCTTCTTCATGGGCCAGATGGGCCTGAGTCTCAACGTGATGTCGCTGGGCGGCCTGGCGTTGGCCACCGGCCTGGTGGTGGACGATTCGATCGTGGTGCTGGAGAGCATCGCCAAGGCGCGTGAGCGCGGCCTGGGCATCCTGCAGGCGGCCATTGCCGGTACCCGCGAAGTGAGCATGGCGGTAGTCGCCTCGACCCTGACCACCATCGCGGTGTTTCTGCCGCTGGTGTTCGTCGATGGCATCGCCGGGCAGCTGTTCCGCGACCAGGCGCTGACCGTGGCAATCGCCATTGCGATCTCGCTGCTGGTGTCGATGACCCTGATTCCGATGCTGAGCTCGCTCAAGGGCCGCCCGCCGCTGGCGTTCCCGGACGAGCCGGCACACGCGTCATGGCAGCCCGAAAAACGCTGGCTCAAGCCGGTGGCCAGTGGCCGCCGCGGCGTCGGTGCGCTGGTTCGTTGGGCCTGCTTTGGCGTGGCCTGGGCGATCATCCGCGTGTGGCGCGGCGTGGTGGCCGTTGTCGGGCCGGTGATGCGCAAAGCCAGCGACGTGGCGATGAAGCCCTACGCGGGTGCCGAACGCGGCTACCTCAAGCTGCTGCCGGGCGCACTGCATCATCCGGGCAAGGTCCTGGGCTTTGCCGCGCTGGCCTTTGTGGCCACCATGGCGCTGGTGCCGATGCTGGGCGCCGACCTGATCCCGCAGCTGGCGCAGGACCGCTTTGAAATGACCGCCAAGCTGCCGGCCGGCACGCCGCTCAAGCAGACCGATGCGCTGGTCCGCGAACTGCAGCTGGCCCATGCCAAGGACGACCAGATCGCCTCGCTGTATGGCGTCAGCGGCAGCGGCACGCGGCTGGATGCCAGCCCCACCGAAAGCGGTGAGAACATCGGCAAGCTCACCGTGGTGATGGCCGGTGGCGGCGATGCGCGCACGGAAGCGGCCATCACCGAGCGCCTGCGCGAGTCGATGCAGCAGCACCCGGGCGTGCAGGTCGATTTCGCACGACCGGCCTTGTTCAGCTTCTCCACCCCGCTGGAAGTGGAACTGCGCGGCCAGGACATGGCCACGTTGGAGCGCGCAGGCCAGGCACTGGCTGCGATGCTGCGCAACAACCCGCACTACGCCGACGTCAAATCCACGGTGGAAGAGGGCTTCCCGGAAATCCAGATCCGCTTCGACCAGGAACGCGCCGGTGCGCTGGGCCTGACCACCCGCCAGATCGCCGATGTGGTGGTGAAGAAGGTGCGCGGCGACGTGGCCACCCGCTACAGTTTCCGCGACCGCAAGATCGACGTGCTGGTGCGTGCGCAGGAAGGCGACCGCGCCAGCGTGGAGAGCATCCGTCGCTTGATCGTCAACCCGGGCAGCAGCCGTCCGGTCACGCTGGACGCGGTGGCCGAGGTGGTCGCCACCAACGGCCCGAGCGAGATCCATCGCGCCGACCAGACCCGCGTGGCGGTGGTCTCGGCCAACCTGCGCGACATCGACCTGGGCGGCGCGGTGCGCGAAGTGCACGACATGGTGGCCAAGCAGCCGCTGGGGGCCGGCGTGGGCATGCACATCGGCGGGCAGGGCGAGGAGCTGGCCGAATCGGCGCGCTCGCTGATCTTCGCCTTCGGCCTGGCGATCTTCCTGGTCTACCTGGTGATGGCCTCGCAGTTCGAGTCGCTGCTGCACCCGTTCGTCATCCTGTTCACCATTCCGCTGGCGCTGGTCGGGGCGATCCTGGCCCTGATGCTCACCGGCAAGCCGATCTCGGTGGTGGTGTTCATCGGCTTGATCCTTCTGGTGGGGTTGGTGACCAAGAACGCGATCATCCTGATCGACAAGGTCAACCAGCTGCGCGAAGCCGGGGTACCCAAGCAGGACGCATTGGTGGAAGGCGCCCGCTCGCGCCTGCGTCCGATCATCATGACCACCCTGTGCACGCTGTTCGGCTTCCTGCCGCTGGCGGTGGCGATGGGCGAGGGTGCCGAAGTGCGCGCGCCGATGGCGATCACCGTGATCGGTGGCCTGCTGGTGTCCACGCTGCTCACCCTGGTGGTGATCCCGGTGGTATACGACCTGCTCGACCGCCGCGGTGATGCCTACTACCGCGAGCGCGGCCGCAAGCATGCCGGCCACGCCGAGTCCGTCGGTGGCCCTGCGCAGGAGCCGGCATGAGCATCGCCGAGTTCTCCATCCGCCGCCCCATCACCACCATCATGTGTTTCGTGTCGCTGGTGGTGGTGGGCCTGATCGCCTCGTTCCGGCTGCCGCTGGAAGCGTTGCCGGACATCTCCGCGCCGTTCCTGTTCGTGCAGGTGCCCTATACCGGCTCCACCCCGGAGGAGGTGGAGCGCAACATCATCCGCCCCACCGAAGAAGCGCTGGCCACCATGACCGGGATCAAGCGCATGCGCTCCTCGGCCACCGCCGAAGGCGCCAGCATCTTCATCGAGTTCACCGACTGGGACCGCGACATCGCCATCGCCGCCTCGGATGCGCGTGAGCGCATCGATGCGATCCGCAGCGACCTGCCCGACGACCTGCAGCGCTACAACGTGTTCAAGTGGTCCAGCAGCGACGAACCGGTGTTGAAGGTGCGGCTGGCCAGCAGCACCGACCTGACCGGCGCGTACGACATGCTCGACCGCGAGTTCAAGCGGCGCATCGAACGCATCCCCGGCGTGGCCCGGGTCAACATCTCCGGTGCACCGCCGAACGAAGTGGAAATCGCGATCAGCCCCGACCGGCTCACCGCGCACAACCTCAGCATCAATGAGCTCAGCGACCGCCTGCGCACGCTGAACTTCTCCATCTCGGCCGGGCAGATCGACGATAACGGCCAGCGCGTGCGCATCCAGCCGGTGGGTGAAATCACCGACCTGCAGGAGCTGCGCGACCTGGTGATCGATACCAAGGGCCTGCGCCTGGGCGACATCGCCGAGATCCGGCTCAAGCCCACCCGCATGAACTACGGCCGTCGCCTGGACGGCAACCCGGCCGTGGGCCTGGACATCTACAAGGAACGCAGCGCCAACCTGGTGGAGGTCTCGCGCGCCGCATTGGCGGAAGTGGAGGCCATCCGCACCCAGCCGTCGATGCGCGACGTGCAGATCAAGGTCATCGACAACCAGGGCAAGACCGTGACCTCCTCGCTGCTGGAACTGGCCGAGGCCGGCGCGGTGGGCCTGCTGCTGTCGGTGACGGTGCTGTTCTTCTTCCTGCGTCATTGGCCGTCGACGTTGATGGTGACCCTGGCGATCCCGATCTGTTTCGTGATCACGCTGGGCTTCATGTACTTCGCCGGGGTCACCCTCAATATTCTGACCATGATGGGCCTGCTGCTGGCGGTGGGCATGCTGGTGGACAACGCCGTGGTGGTGGTGGAGAGCATCTACCAGGAACGTGAGCGCATGCCCGACCAGCCACGGCTGGCCTCGATCATCGGTACCCGCAACGTGGCCATCGCGCTGAGCGCCGGCACCTTGTGCCACTGCATCGTGTTCGTGCCCAACCTGTTCGGCGAAACCAACAACATCAGCATCTTCATGGCGCAGATCGCGATCACCATCTCGGTGTCGCTGCTGGCCTCATGGCTGGTCGCGGTCAGCCTGATCCCGATGCTGTCCGCACGCATGCAGACGCCCAAGCTGGTGCATTCGGAAACCGGCGTGATCGCCCGCCTGCAGCGCCGCTACGCCAAGGTGCTGCAGTGGACGCTGGAACACCGCGGCTGGAGCGTGTTCGGCATCCTCATGGTGGTGCTGATCAGCCTGGTGCCGATGAAGCTGACCAAGATCGACATGTTCGGTGGCGAGGGCGGCAAGGACATCTTCATCGGCTACAACTGGAAGGGGGCCTACACCTACAGCCAGATGTCCGAGGAGGTCGCGCGCGTCGAGCGCTACCTGGACGAGAATCGCGAGAAGCTGCACATCACCCAGGTCTATTCCTGGTACAGCGAGCAGGAAGGCAGCAGCACCACCGTGACCTTCGATGAGAAGCATGCCGACAACCTGCCCGCCGTGCAGGAGGCGCTGCGCAAGGGCTTGCCGCGATCGGCGCGCACCGATTACATCGTCGGCAACCAGGGCGGCGATGGTGGCGGTGGCGGTGGCAACCAGTCGGTGCAGGTGCAGTTGGTGGGCGACTCGACCAAGATGCTGCAGGAGATCGGCGAGGACGTGGTGCCGCTGCTGGCGCGGCGCAAGGAACTGCGCGACGTGCGCATCGACAATGGCGAGAAGGGCAGCGAGCTGTCCATCCACGTCGACCGCGAACGCGCGGCCGCGTTCGGCTTCAATGCCGAACAGGTGGCCAGTTTCGTCGGCCTGGCGCTGCGTGGCGCACCGCTGCGCGAGTTCCGCCGCGGTGACAGCGAGGTGCCGGTATGGGTACGTTTCGCCGGGGCCGAGCAGAGCAGCCCGGAAGACCTGGCCAGCTTCACCGTGCGCACCGGCGACGGTCGCTCGGTGCCGCTGCTGAGTCTGGTGGATGTCTCGATCAAGCCCTCGGCCACCCAGGTGGGCCGTACCAACCGCCAGACCACGCTGACCATCAAGGCCAACCTGGCCGAGAAGGTCACCGCGCCCGAAGCACGCAAGGCGATGGAGGAAACCCTCACGCCGATGAGCTTCCCGGCCGGCTACACCTTCACCTTCGATGGCGGCGATTACGGCAACGACAACGAGGCCATGCAGCAGATGCTGTTCAACCTGATCATCGCGCTGGTGATGATCTATGTGGTGATGGCCGCGGTGTTCGAATCGCTGCTGTTCCCCGCGGCGATCATGAGCGGGGTGTTGTTCTCGATCTTCGGGGTATTCTGGCTGTTCTGGATCACCGGCACCTCGTTCGGGATCATGTCCTTCATCGGCATCCTGGTGCTGATGGGCGTGGTGGTGAATAACGGCATCGTGATGATCGAGCACATCAACAACCTGCGCCGGCGCGGCATGGGCCGCACCCAGGCGCTGGTGGAAGGCTCACGCGAGCGCCTGCGCCCGATCATGATGACCATGGGCACGGCCATCCTGGCGATGGTGCCGATCTCGCTGACCGACACCCAGCTGCTCGGCGACGGCCCGCCGTACTACCCGATGGCCCGCGCCATCGCCGGCGGCCTGGCGTTCTCCACCGTGGTCAGCCTGCTGTTCCTGCCGACCATCTACGCCATGCTCGACGACATGAGCAGCGCGGTCTCCCGCATCATCCGCCGCGCCCGCGGCCTGCCGGCCAACGGCGAAGCAGCAACGGCCGCGTAGCGCCACAGAACCCGGTAGAGCCGACCATTGGTCGGCTCCAAGGAATGTGTAGGCACCAGCCGTTGGCCGGCGCCACGGAATGCGTAGATACCGGCCGTTGCCCGGTACACGAACGAACCACAGCCGACCAACGGTCGGCTCTACCGATGTATCCGGGCATCCGCGTTCGCCCGCGATGCGTAGGCACCGGCCGTTGCCCGGATCCGGTAGTGCCGGCCGCTGGCCGGCTCCACGGAATGCGTAGATACCGGCCGTTGCCCGGTACACGAACGAACCACAGCCGATCCACGGTCGACACCCAACACCCCGTCCGACAACAAAAAAGGCCACGCAGTGCGTGGCCTCTCGATTGTGCAGGCGCGCGCAGCGCTTACCCCGCCACCTTGCCCCACACCTGCAGCCCGGTCAGCCACAACCCCAGCATGCTGCCCAGGTTGGTCAGCATGAAGGTCAACACCACCCGGGTTACCCGGTTGCGGTACCAGCCCTTCACGCTCTGCGCGTCGTCACGCAGCTTGAGGAAATCCTCATACGCCGGCTTGCGCAGGCGCGTTTCCACCAGCGCGGCGAACGCGCCGGTTGGAATGCTCAACCGGAACGGCTTGAACGGCGCCACCACGATCGCGGTCAGGATGCTCAGCGGATGGCTGCCCGCCAGCAGGCAGCCCAGGCCCGCCAGGCCGCCGGTGTACATCGCCCAGGTCAGCAGCAGCTCGCCGCCCATGCCCAGGCCGCCCCGGTAGAAGCCGAGTGCGATCCCGGCCAGCACCACCGCCAGGATGGTCAGCGTGATCCAGGGAATGTTGCGCTTCTTCGGCACCGCTTCCAGCGACTCGCGCAGCGGGCCGGGGGCGTCGGTATCGGTTTCCAGGTACTTGGCCAGGCCGGCCAGATGCCCGGCGCCGACCACCGCCAGCACCTCGCGCTGGGCCGGGTCGTGCACTTCGCGCAGGCGCGTGGCCATGTAGCGGTCGCGCTCGCCGATGATGGTTTCATACAGCGCGGGGCTTTCGCTGGCGAACTCGCCGAAGCTGGCTTCCAGCATGTCGCCCTGCTTGAGCTTTTCGATCTCGTCTTCGCCAACCTCGTCGGACGCGAACAGGCCGGCGCCCAGGCCCATCACCAGCTTGATCCGGCCGAAGAACCCCAGCCGCTGCGAGGCGCGCTTGAAGGTCAGGCCCACTTCGCGGTCGATCAGGTGCACCGGCAGGTTGTGTTCGTTGGCCAGGGTCACCGCACGCTTGAGTTCGGCCCCCGGCTCGATGCCGAGCTGCTCGGCCAGGCGACGCTGGTAGGCGGCCAGCGCCAGGTTGGCGGCGAACAACGCCACGCGGCCCTTGCGGATGACCTCGACCAGATCAAGCTTGGCCAGTGCATCGGGGTTGGTCAGTGCCTGCAGGCGCTGAGCGTCCAGTTCCACGGCGACGGCGTCGAAGCGGCCACTGCCGATCGCCCGTTCCACCGCTTCCACGCTGGCCTGGGACACGTGCGCGGTGCCGAGCAGGGTGTAGCGCACGCCGTCGCGTTCGACCACGCGGACGGGCTGGCCGGCGAACAGGGTGTCGCCGGTGTCATCGAGTTGGGGTTCAGTCATTGCATCATTCATTCGAAGGGGCGCTGTCGGCACCATCGCCGAGCGCGCGCTGCATCTGGACGGTGTCCAGCCAGCGGCCATGCTTGCGGCCGAGGCCGCGGAAAATGCCCACGGTGTGGAAACCGAAGCGCTCGTGCAGTTTGATCGAGGCGGTGTTGGTCGGCTCGCCGATCACCGCCACCATCTGCCGGTAACCGCGTGCGACGCAGGCGTCGATCAGGCCCTGCATCAGCGCGGTGCCGACGCCACGGCCCTGGAAGGCGGCATCCACGTAGACCGAGTTTTCCACGGTCCACTGGTAGGCGATGCGCCCGCGGTAGGTGTTGGCGTAGGCATACCCGGCCACCTGGCCATCGACCTCGGCCACGATGTAGGGAAAGCCGCGGCCCACGATGTCGTGCATGCGCCGCCGCATTTCCGCCGCGTCGGGCACGTCGTACTCGTAGGTGTTGACCAGGTCGGTGACCTCCACCGCGTAGATCGCGGTGATGGCATCGATGTCGGTGTCGCAGGCGTCGCGCAGCAGCACGGTCACGGGGTGGGGGTCCTGGGGGTCAGTCGATGTAGCGCTTGAGCAGGTCGCCGTATGCATCGATGCGGCGATCACGCAGGAACGGCCAGATGCGGCGCACGTGCTCGCTGCGCTGCAGGTCGACGTCGCACAGGAGCACGGTGGGCTCGCCACCGGCTTCGGCGATGAACTCGCCCTGCGGGCCGAGGACGTGGCTGTTGCCCCAGAACTGGATGCCCGAGGCACCCAGCGGCGAGGCTTCATGGCCCACGCGGTTGCAGCTCAGTACCGGCACGCCGTTGGCCACGGCATGGCCGCGGTGGCTGAGCACCCAGGCATCGCGCTGGCGGCCCTGTTCGTCCTGCTGGTCGTCCGGGTCCCAGCCGATGGCGGTGGGGTAGAGCAGCAGCTCGGCGCCGGCCAGCGCCATGAGGCGGGCGGCTTCGGGGTACCACTGGTCCCAGCAGACGAGCACGCCGAGGCGGCCGACGGAGGTGTCGATCGGCTTGAAACCGATGTCGCCGGGGGTGAAGTAGAACTTTTCGTAGAAGCCCGGATCGTCCGGGATGTGCATCTTTCGATACTTGCCCAGCAGCGTGCCGTCCTTTTCGAAGACGACGGCGGTGTTGTGATACAGGCCGGCGGCACGGCGTTCGAACAGGGAGCCGACGATGACCACGCCGTGCTTTTTGGCCAGTGCGCCAAGGCGTTCGGTGCTGGGGCCGGGGATCGGCTCGGCGAGGTCGAATTCGTCCACCGACTCGTGCTGGCAGAAGTACGCGCCGTTGTGCAGTTCCTGCAGCAGGATCAGCTTGGCACCCTGGGCGGCCGCTTCCGCCACGCGCGTTTCGATCACGGCCAGATTGGCGGCGGCGTCACCGTGGTTGCGCTCCTGGATCAGGGCGACGGAAAGGGTGTGGCGTGAGCTCATCCGGGTGCGGTCCTGCAGGGGGAAAAACCCAGTTTATCGCGGATGGGTGCACGCAGCGTGCTGGGCGCTAAATGCGCGGCGGGCGCCTGCTCGTAGAGCCGGGCTCTGCCCGGCTGGACCGTATCCGTAGAGCCGGGCTCTGCCCGGCTGCCTCACCACCACGTCAAACCGACAGCCGTGGCTTGGGAATGCCCGAGCTGGGCCGGCAGGGATGGGGGTACGGGACACGCCGTGAACCCATCCATGGGGGCTCGTAGAAAACATCCATGTTTTCTACGGTCCCGCACCCCCATCCCCGCCGGCCCCAGACGGTGTGCAGGAGGCCACGGGAGAGCAATCGCCGTCATGCGCACTGTCTTTTTCCGTGGCCACCTGATCACTGTCGAAGGCGGGTCGGGGCGGGCTTGCGGGGGTGTGAGCCGCATGGATGCGGCGACCAAGCCCCCAAGGATGGGTTCACGGCATCCCCCGCAAGCTCGCCCCGACCTGCCAGTCCCGCGAGCGCGCAGACACCCGTGCGTTGCCGAAAACGAAAAGCGCCGGGACAAAGCCCGGCGCCAGTGTGTCGATCTGCGGTGTGGCGTTACGCCAGCAACCCTTCCGGCAACTGCATGGTGATGCAGTGCAGGCTGCCGTTCTGCCAGATCAGCGATCGGCACGGCACCGGGACGATCTCGCGGTCCGGGTAGGCCTGCGCCAACACGGCGCGGGCGGCCTCGTCGGCGACATCCCCGTAGGCCGGCATCAGCACCGCGCCGTTGAGGATCAGGTAATTGGCGTAGGACGCCGCCAGCCGGCGGCCATCGTCGATCACCGGCTGTGCCCACGGCAGCGGGAACAGCCGGTACGGCGCACCGTCGGCGGTCCGCAGCGCGGCCAGCTCGTTGCCCATCGCCTGCAGTTCGGCGAAGTGCGAATCGCTGCTGTCATCGCAGGCCTGGTAGACGATGCTGTCCACCGAGGCGAAGCGTGCCAGCGTGTCGATGTGCGCGTCGGTGTCGTCGCCTTCCAGATACCCGTGGTCCAGCCACAACACACGATCCTGCTGCAGCCAGCCCGCCAGGTCGGTGCTGAGCGAGGCGCGCTCGCGGTCCGGGTGGCGTTCGTGCAGGCACTGCCAGGTGGTCAGCAGCGTGCCCGCACCGTCGGTTTCGATACCGCCGCCTTCCAGTGCGAACGGAATGCTCTGCACCTCCGCGTTCGGCGCGAACACGCCCGCGGCGTGCAGTACGCCGACCAGCTGGTCGTCCAGGCTCGCGTCGAACTTGCCGCCCCAGCCAGTGAAGCGGAAATCGAGCAGCCGGAAGCCGCCGTCGGCGCGCTTGAGCGTGATCGGGCCCGAATCGCGCAGCCACGTGTCGTCGTACTGCGCGGTGACGAACCGGACCCGGTCCACGTCGATCCGGTTGGAGCGCAGGCGCGCATCGGCGTAGGCCTCCAGGTCATCGTCGGCAACGATGATCAGCACCGGCTGGAATCGGGTGATGGCCGCCACCAGGGCGATGTAGGTGTCCTCGACGTCACCCAGGCGGTCGGCCCAGTCGGTGTCGGCGTGGGGCCAGGCGATCAGGATGGCGGACTGGGTTTCCCATTCGGCCGGAAAGCGGAGCGTGTCGTTCATGGTCTCGGTGCGATGGCCCGCCGTGTGGCGGGCGGGAGAAAGGAAAGAATCAGCGGATCGGCGGCTTCGGGCCGACCTCGTTGGCGTCGGCCTTGTTGGCCACCACGTCGATCACCTTCTGCTTCTCGAAGTAGACGGTGAACTGCGGGTACACCCAGCGGTTGATGGTCGGCCACTGGCGCTTCTGTCCGCCGCGCGGCTCCAGGCGCTCGCCCGGGTCGCCGAACTGCGACTGCACCTGCTGCATGCTCTGGCCGCGGACGGGCAGGGCGGTGGCGGGCTTTTCCTGGCTGCGGTCGATCAGCAGCGTGTCGGCATGGGCGCTGGCGCAGGCCAGCAGGGCCAGCAACGGCAGGGTGGTCAGGTAACGCTTCATCTCGATCTACTCCCCAGTGGTCAAGAATACGGAAGGGGCCACGACCGACGGTCGTGACCCACCCGGCGATTACAACAAAAACGGCAATAAAAAACCGCCCGGAGGCGGCTTTTTATTCAGGTTGGTCGCGGCCGTGGGCCGTGACGCCTTCAGGCTCAGCGCTGGCGAGCCTTGAAACGCGGGTTCGACTTGCAGATCACGAAGATCTTGCCGCGGCGACGGACGACCTTGCAGTCGCGGTGACGGGCCTTGGCCGACTTCAGGGAAGACAGGACTTTCATTGCATACCTCGGCGTAAACGTTGGATTCGGTTGGAGCGCGGCCGCGATATGCAGATGACAATCGGCAGGTGACGCCCGTTCAAGCCCGCAATTGTACCGGTCTTTTTTCCATCCTTTCAAGTGGTTGCACGAAAAAGGTCTCAGGCGGCCCCGGGCGGGGGCTAGAATGGGCTGTCCATTCCACAGGGAAACCCATGAACCAGCTTCCTCCCGTGCTCACCATCGACGGCCCGTCCGGGGCCGGCAAGGGGACTGTCAGCCGCATTGTCGCACGCCGCCTGGGCTGGCATTACCTGGATTCTGGCGCCCTGTACCGCGCCGTGGGCGTGGCCGCCAGCTGGGCCGACATCGACACCTCCGACGCCTCCGCGCTGGTGCGCTGCACCTTCGACACCCATGTCCGGTTCGGCGAAGCGGCCGATGGCGGGCTGCGGGTGGTGGTCAACGATACCGATGCCACCGATGAGCTGCGCCTGGAGACCACCGGCGCGCTGGCCTCGGCCATTGCGGCCATCCCGGAGGTGCGGGCGGCCCTGAAAGAGCGCCAGCGCGCATTCAGGGTTCTCCCTGGTCTGGTTGCCGATGGCCGCGACATGGGTACGGTGATCTTCCCCGACGCCCCATTCAAGGTCTTCCTGACCGCCAGCGCCGAGGAGCGTGCCGGGCGTCGGCATAAGCAGTTGAAAGACAAGGGGGTTTCTGTTAACTTTGAAGACCTCCTGCGCGAGATCATGGCCCGCGACGCCCGTGATGCACAGCGCACAGTGGCGCCCCTGAAGCCGGCAGACGATGCCGTCATCATCGACACCAGTGGCATCGGCATCGACGCAGTCGTTGCCAACGTGTTGGATCTGCTTCCGGTTTCGGGTGCCTGATCCGTTGTACAGGAGAACCGCCAGCCCATCGGCGGTGTCGCACATCGCAAGGCAACAAAAGCTCCGTCCCGCAATAGTGCGTGGCGGTTTTCCTACTTAACACACGACTCGCCGTACCGGGGTCGACCAACAGGCGGGCAGTAAGCGGTTCCCTTCGGGGGCCAATGCCCATGTGTCCAACAGAGTAAATCTAATGACCGAATCATTTGCAGAGCTGTTCGAAGCCAGTCAGGCCAATCTGGCCAAGCTGAAGCCGGGCTCGATCGTCAGCGGTGTCGTTGTTGAAGTCCGCGGCGATGTCGTGGTGATCAACGCCGGCCTGAAGTCCGAAGGCATCGTGCCGATCGAACAGTTCCGTAACGACGCTGGCGAGATCGACGTTGCTGAAGGCGACGTCGTCAAGGTCGCCCTCGATTCCATCGAGAACGGCTTCGGTGAAACCGTCCTGTCGCGCGAGAAGGCCAAGCGCGCGATGGTGTGGGACGAGCTGGAAGAAGCGTTGGAAAAGAACGAAACCATCACCGGTCGCATCAGCGGCAAGGTCAAGGGTGGTTTCACCGTGGACATCAAGGATGTCCGCGCGTTCCTGCCGGGTTCCCTGGTCGATGTGCGCCCCGTGCGCGATCCGGCCTACCTGGAAGGCAAGGAGCTGGAATTCAAGCTCATCAAGCTGGACCGCAAGCGTAACAACGTCGTGGTCTCGCGCCGCGCTGTCGTCGAAAGCGAGCACTCGGAAGAGCGCGAGCAGCTGATGGACAAGCTGCAGGAAGGCGCGATCCTGAAGGGTGTCGTCAAGAACCTGACCGATTACGGCGCATTCGTGGACCTGGGCGGTATCGACGGCCTGCTGCACATCACCGACATGGCCTGGAAGCGCGTGCGCCATCCGTCCGAAGTCGTGAACGTCGGCGACGAGCTGGACGTCCGCGTGCTGAAGTTCGACCGCGAGCGCAACCGCGTTTCGCTGGGTCTGAAGCAGCTGGGTGAAGATCCGTGGGACAACATCGCCCGTCGTTACCCGGCCAACAGCCGCGTGTTCGGCAAGGTCTCCAACGTCACCGATTACGGCGCATTCGTCGAGATCGAGCCGGGCGTCGAAGGTCTGGTGCACGTCTCCGAAATGGATTGGACCAACAAGAACGTCAACCCGTCCAAGGTTGTGCAGGTCGGTGACGAAGTTGAAGTCATGGTCCTGGACGTCGACGAGGAGCGTCGCCGCATCTCGCTGGGCATGAAGCAGGTTGCCGCCAATCCGTGGGAAACCTTCGCTGCCATCCACAAGAAGGGCGACAAGGTGTCGGGCCAGATCAAGTCGATCACCGACTTCGGCATCTTCATCGGCCTGGACGGCGGTATCGATGGCCTGGTGCACCTGTCCGACATCAGCTGGAACACCACTGGCGAAGACGTGGTCCGCAACTACAAGAAGGGCGACAACCTGGATGCCGTCGTCCTGGCCGTCGATCCGGAGCGCGAGCGCATCAGCCTGGGCGTCAAGCAGCTGGAGCAGGATCCGTTCGGCCAGTACATGGCTGCCAATCCGAAGGGTTCCAAGGTCGAAGGCGTGGTCAAGGAAGTGGACGCCAAGGGCGCAACCATCGAACTGGCTGACGGCATCGAAGGCTACGTGGCTGCACGCGACGTTGCCAACGAGCGCGTCGACGACGCGACCCAGTTCCTGAAGGTCGGCGACAAGGTGGAAGCCAAGTTCGTGGGCATGGATCGCAAGGGTCGTACCCTGCAGCTGTCGATCAAGGCCAAGGACGACGCGGAAATGCGCGAAGTGCTGGAGGAATACCAGTCCTCTTCGGCTTCCAGCGGCACCACCCAGCTCGGCGCGCTGCTGCGTGCACAGCTGAACAGCAACAAGTCCGAGTAATCGGCCTCACGCTGTCGTAGTTTCCTGGACGGCCCGGACATCAGTCCGGGCCGTTTCAGGGTCTGAGTTCCCCCGAAGAGCCCGTAATGACCAAATCCGAGCTGATCGAAATCCTGGCGCGCCGACAGGCGCATTTGAAGTCGGACGATGTCGATCTGGCAGTGAAGTCGTTGCTGGAAATGATGGGTGGGGCGCTGGCTGGCGGGGATCGCATCGAGATCCGCGGGTTCGGCAGTTTTTCGTTGCACTACCGGCCACCCAGGCTGGGGCGCAACCCCAAGACCGGGGAATCGGTCGCGTTGCCGGGCAAGCATGTCCCGCACTTCAAACCAGGCAAAGAACTGCGCGAGCGCGTCAGCGCCGTGGTGCCGCTGGAAAGCGACCCCGCGTAGAGCGGACCGTTGGTCCGCTGCTTTTTCGTTCCGGGCCTCTTTGTCCCGCTGCTCTATATTCCGCTACTCTTGAATCCCCCGGAACTGGAGCTGCTCCATGAAAGTCGTACGTCTCCTTATCCTGCTGGCGGTTCTCGTCGCCGGGCTCATCATCGGTGCGCTCAACTCGGACAAGATGGTCCTGAGTCTGGGCTTTACCCAGATCACCACCACCACCGGCCTGGCGATCATTGTCGCCCTGTTGACCGGTGCGCTCATCGGCGGCGGCATCGTGCTGGCCAGTCTGGTGATCCCGCTGTACGCCAAGCTGCGCAAAGCGCAGAAGGCAAGCCCGACCGTGGTCGTGGCACCTGCTTCCACCCCTTCTTCTACTTTCGACGGACGCTGAGCCCCGATGGAATTTGTCTCCGAGTGGTTCTGGTTCTTCCTGTTCCTTCCGCTGGCCGCGTTGTCCGGCTGGGTGATCGGGCGTCGCGGCGGTCAGCGCCATGGCGACAACCAGGTCAGCCGCCTGTCCAGTACCTATTTCCGTGGCTTGAACTACCTGCTCAACGAGCAGCCGGACAAGGCCATCGAGCTGTTCCTGCATATCGCCGAGCTGGACAAGGAAACCTTTGAGACCCAGGTCGCCCTGGGCCATCTGTTCCGCCGCCGCGGTGAAGTGGACCGCGCCATCCGCCTGCACCAGGGCCTGGTCAACCGTGCCGACCTGACCGATGCACAGCGCGTCCAGGCGCTGCTGGCACTGGGCGAGGACTACATGAAGTCCGGCCTGCTGGACCGCGCCGAAACGGTGTTCACCGAACTGGCCCAGCTCGACCAGCGGGCGCCGCAGGCGCTCAAGCACCTGATCGGCATCTATCAGGCCGAGCGCGACTGGGAGAAGGCGATCGACAACGCCAGTCGCTTCGAAGAGGTCACCGGCGAGCCGATGGGCAAGCTGATCGGGCAGTTCGAATGCGAACTGGCCGAGCGCTTCCGGGGCGCAGGCAAGATCGAAGAGGCGAGGGCGGCCATCGCGCGCGCCTACCAAGCCGATGCCATGTCGGTCCGCGCCGGCATCATTGAAGGGCGTCTGGAAACCGATGCCGGCAATGCCGAAGCGGCCGTGCGCGCGTTCGAGCGTGCCGCACGCAATGATCCCGAGTACCTGCCCGAAGTGCTGCAGCCGCTCATGCAGAACTACCGCAAGGTCGGCGACCTCGGCGGTGCACGTGCGTTCCTGTCGGAGATGACCGAGCACTATCGGGGCATCGCCCCGGTGCTGGCGTTGACCCAGTTGATGGAAGAGCAGGAGGGCGTGGCCCCGGCGCGTGCCTACCTTGGCCGCCAGCTCAAGGACCGCCCCTCGGTGCGCGGCGAGTCGGCGCTGATCGACCTGACCCTGGCCGAAGGTGCCGACTCCACGGCCACCCTGCACGACCTCAAGCACATCACCGACCAGCTGCTGGTGCGCAACCCGGCTTACCGCTGCACCCGCTGCGGCTTCGGCGCCCGTACCCACCATTGGCAATGCCCCAGCTGCAAGGAGTGGGGAACGGTCAAGCCGCTGCTGAATTACGCGGTGCTCTAAGCCATGCCCGTGGCCTGGATGATCGGTCTGCCAGCGGTGCTGGCGATCGCGGCGGCGCTCACCTGGGGCGCGCGCCACTACGCGCTGCGCCGCAACCTGATGGACCAGCCCGGCGAACGCCGCAGCCATGGCGTGGCGACCCCGCGCGGGGGGGGATCGCCATCGTGCTGACCCTGCTGCTGGCGGCCGTCGCGGCCGCCGTGGCGTGGCCGGCCGCGCGCATAACGCTGGGGGTGTTCAGCCTGGGGCTGGCGCTGGTGGCCGGCATTGGCTGGTGGGACGATCACCGCCCGCTGCCGGCCATCCGCCGGCTGCTGGTGCACATGGTGGCGGCCGCGCTGCTCGGCGGCCTGGTCTGGCAGGCCAGTGGCAGCCTGGTGCACGCCGTGCTGGCGGCCCTCTTCACCACCTCGCTGATCAACATCTGGAACTTCATGGATGGCATCAACGGCCTCGCCACTACCCAGGCGATTCTGGCCGGGCTGGCCTTCGCGATGGTGATGCCGCTCCCGTTCGCGCTGGCCGGCGTGGTGCTGGCGTTGGCCTGCCTGGGCTTCCTGCCCTTCAATTTCCCGCGGGCACGCATCTTCATGGGGGACGTCGGCAGCGGCGCGCTGGGCTATGCGATCGCGGCCCTGGTGTGCCTGGCCAGCGTGGTCACCGAGATCAACTGGCTGCTGTTACTGGTGCCCCTTTCGGCCTTCCTCGTGGACGCAGGCTTCACACTGCTTTCGCGCATGCTGTCCGGGCAACGGTGGATGGAAGCCCACACCCAACACCTTTACCAGCGCGCGGTCAAAAGGGGTGCAAGTCACACCTTGGTGACCGGGTTGTATTTTGTTTTTGGCCTGTTCAGTATTACAGTGTTTAATGCTTGCAGTGATCTGCAGCCGAGGTGGGAGGCTGCCGTAGCGGGTGCGTGGATGATGTTCGCGACCGGCTTGTGGCTACTCCTGCGCAATGGAATGCGCAACTAGAAGGATTGTTTGTTTTATGACGCCTTGGCAGGACCGTCTTACCAGTTTGCTCCCGCGCGCCGCGATCGTGGCCCACGACCTCTTCATGGTCTGGGCATGCTGGCAGCTGTTGCATGCCGGCCGCTATTCGATGCTGGCCGACGCCCCCTCCCTCCCTCTCTGGAACATCGACACCTCACTGGTGTTGGCGATCCAGGCCGTGGTGTTCTGGCGGGTGGGCCTGTACCGCGGCCTGTGGCGCTTTGCCAGCGTGGCCGACCTGCTCAACATCTTCAAGGCCAGCTTCATCGGCCTGTTGGCCATTGTCGTGGCCCTGGCCTACAAGCGCTTCGCCGGCGTGCCGATGTCGGTGCTGGTGATCTATCCGTTCGCGCTGTCGGCCCTGCTCGGCGCGCCGCGCCTGCTGTACCGCGCGTGGAAGGACTATCAGGCGCTGCAATCGGATGCCAGCGCCCGCCGCGTCCTGATCCTGGGTGCCGGCCAGGCGGCCGAAGCTCTGGTCCGTGACCTGCGCCGCTCGGGCGACTTCCACCCGGTGGGCCTGCTCGACGATGCGCCGCACCTGCAGGGCGCCAAGCTGCAGGGCCTGCCCATCCTGGGCACGCTCGACGATGCCCCGTCGGTGGTGCGCGAGACCGCAGCCAAGCTGCTGGTGATCGCAATTCCGTCGTTGGATGCGGTCGGCATGCAGCGGGTGGTCGCCTTGTGCGAAGCCACCGGCGTGCCTTTCCGCATGGTGCCCAAGCTCAACGATGTGCTGCTCGGGCATTCGCTGCCCGGTGAACTGAAAGAGGTCGCGATCGAGGACCTGCTCGGGCGCAAGCCAATCCTGCCGGACTGGTCGCTGATCCGCGGCTGGCTGGGCGGGCGCACGGTGCTGGTGACCGGGGCAGGCGGCTCGATCGGTTCGGAGCTGTGCCGCCAGTGCGCGCGCCACGGTGCCGGCCGGATCATCCTGCTTGAGATGAGCGAGCTGTTGCTGCTCACGATCGAGGCCGAGCTGACGCGCAGCTTCCCGGACCTGGATGTACAGGCCGTGCTGGGCGACTGCGGCGATCCGTCGGTGATCCGGCATGCGCTGTCGCTGGCAAGCGTGGATGCGGTATTCCATGCGGCGGCCTATAAGCAGGTGCCGGTGCTGGAGCGCCAGCTTCGCGAAGCCGTGCGCAACAACATCCTGTCGACCGAAACGGTGGCGCGTGCCTGCGTGGAAGCGCGCATCGAGCATTTCGTGTTCATCTCCACCGACAAGGCGGTCGATCCGGTCAACGCGTTGGGCGCCAGCAAGCGCTACGCGGAGATGATCTGCCAGAGCCTGGACCAGAAAACCAGCCACACGCGGTTTGTCACGGTGCGCTTTGGCAACGTGCTGGCCTCGGCCGGCAGCGTGGTGCCGCTGTTCCGCGACCAGATCATGAAGGGCGGGCCGGTCACCGTGACCGACCCGGAAGTCACCCGTTACTTCATGACCATTCCCGAGGCGTGCCAGCTGATCCTGCAGGCGGCCGCGTCGGCATCGCATGGCGCGATCTACACGCTGGACATGGGCGAGCCGGTGCCGATTCGGGTGCTGGCCGAGCAGATGATCCGTCTGGCGGGCAAGCAGCCGTACAAGGACATCGCCATCATCTACACCGGGCTGCGCCCGGGCGAAAAGCTGCACGAGACCTTGTTCTATTCCGACGAGGACTACCGGCCGACCGCGCATCCCAAGATTCTCGAGGCCGGCGTGCGCACGTTCGCACGCGATCAGGTGCTGGGCAACATACCGCGCCTGCGCGACGCCATCGCCACCTACGACACCGACGCCATCAACAGCATCCTGTTCGCCACCATGCCGGAGTTCTCGCCCCTGCAACAGGACGATCACGTCGCGTCGGCTAAAGTACTTCCTTTCCCGGCACGAGAGGCCAACAGGCTGTGACGAACAAGCGTATTCGCAAGGCGGTTTTCCCCGTGGCAGGACTCGGTACCCGGTTCCTCCCCGCGACCAAGACGGTGCCCAAGGAGATGCTCCCGATCATCGATCGGCCGCTGATCCAGTACGCCGTCGACGAGGCGATCGAAGCCGGCTGTGACACCTTGATCTTCATCACCAACCGCTACAAGCATGCGGTGGCCGATTACTTCGACAAGGCCTACGAGCTGGAGCAGAAGCTCGAGCGTGCCGGCAAGCTGGAACAGCTGGAGCTGGTGCGCCACGTATTGCCCAACGGCGTGCGTGCGATCTTCGTCACCCAGGCCGAAGCGCTGGGCCTGGGCCACGCGGTGCTGTGTGCCAAGGCGATCGTCGGTGACGAACCATTCGCGGTGCTGCTGCCCGACGACCTGATCTGGAACCGTGGCGATGGTGCGCTCAAGCAGATGGCCGATGCGAACCAGGCCAGCGGTGCAAGCATCATCGCGGTGGAAGACGTGCCGCATGAGAAGACCGGCAGCTACGGCATCGTCGCCACCGACGCGTTCGATGGCCGCCAGGGCCATATCAGCGCGATCGTCGAGAAGCCCAAGCCGGAAGACGCGCCCAGCGACCTGGCCGTGGTCGGCCGGTATGTGCTGAGCCCGAAGATCTTCGAGCTGCTGGAAGCCACCGGCACCGGTGCCGGCGGTGAAATCCAGCTCACCGACGCCATCGCCGAGCTGCTCAAGAGCGAGCCCGTGGACGCGTACCGTTTCGAAGGCACGCGCTTCGATTGCGGCACGCACCTGGGTCTGGTCGAAGCCACCATCCGCTTTGCGTTGAACAACGACAAGCTGGCCGGCCCGGCGCGCGAGATCATGAAGAAGGCGTTGGCCGAGGGTTGATCGCGGTCGCGATCACCCGGGTAAGTACCGACCGTTGGTCGGTACACGCGCCAACAAAAAAAGGGCAGCCTCGCGGCTGCCCTTTTTGCATTTTGTTGGTTTTCCCGCATCGACCAACGGTCGATGCCTGCCGCGGCCGTTCGATTCTTTATCAACCAGCGTTCGATGCCGTCCAGCAGGGCAGGGTGCCGGCCCTTTGGAGCCGGCACCGCCCGCTACATCACAGCGACTCGAAGATACCCGCCGCGCCCATGCCGGTGCCGATGCACATGGTCACCATGCCGTACTTCTGCTGGCGACGGCGCAGGCCGTGCAGCAGGGTGGCGGTGCGGATCGCGCCGGTCGCGCCCAGCGGGTGGCCCAGGGCGATGGCGCCGCCCAGCGGGTTGACCTTGGACGGGTCCAGGCCGCAATCGCGGATCACCGCCAGCGACTGCGCGGCAAAGGCTTCGTTGAGCTCGATCCAGTCCAGCTGGTCCTGGGTCAGGCCGGCCTGCTTGAGCGCCTTGGGGATCGCGGCGATCGGGCCGATGCCCATCACTTCCGGGCGCACGCCGGCGACCGAGAAGCTGACGAAGCGCGCCAGCGGGGTCAGGCCGTAATCCTTGATCGCCTGCTCGGAGGCCAGCAGCACCGCACCGGCGCCATCGCTCATCTGCGAGGAGTTGCCCGCCGTGACGGTGCCGCCGAACTGGCCGTTGCGGAACACCGGGCGCAGCTTGGCCAGGCCTTCAGCGGACGAATCCAGGCGCGGGCCTTCGTCGGTATCGACGATCGTGTCGCGGGTGATGATGCGGCGGCCGTCGGCCAGGTCCGGCTGGCGGGTGCGCACGTCGTAGGGGCTGATCTCGTCCTTGAAGTCGCCGTTCTGGATCGCGGCGATGGCCTTCTGGTGCGAGGCCAGTGCGAAGGCGTCCTGCTCCTCGCGCGAGACCTTCCACTCTTCGGCGACCTTCTCGGCGGTGATGCCCATGCCGTAGGCGATGGCGACGTGGTCGTTGTCGAACACGCTCGGTGCCATGGCGATCTTGTTGCCCATCATCGGCACCATCGACATCGACTCGGTGCCACCGGCCAGCATCAGGTCCGAATTGCCCAGGCGGATCTGGTCGGCGGCCATGGCCACGGCCTGCAGGCCGGAGGAGCAGAAGCGGTTCACCGTCTGCGCGGCGATGGTGTCGGGCAGGCCGGCCAGCAGCACGCCGATGCGGGCCACGTTCATGCCCTGCTCGGCTTCCGGCATCGCGCAGCCGATGATGGCGTCATCGATGCGGTTGAGGTCGATGCCCGGCGCCTGTGCGACCACGGAGCGGAGCACGTGGGCCAGCATGTCGTCGGGACGGGTGTTGCGGAACACGCCCTTGGGCGCCTTGCCCACCGGGGTGCGGGTGGCGGCGACGATGTAGGCGTCCTGGATTTGCTTGGTCATTGCAGTGATCTCTCTAGATTTTTAGCCGGAGTGCCGACCAACGGTCGGCACCTACCAGAAGCGGACAGGTGTGCCGACCAACGGTCGGCACCTACCGGGCGCGGACGGGGGCCGTCGCGCCCGGCGCGCCATCAATTGCGCAGCGGCTTGCCGGTCTTGAGCATGTGCGCGATGCGGGCTTGGGTCTTTTCCTGCTGGGCCAGTTCAACGAAGTGCTTGCGCTCCAGGGTCAGCAGCCACTCTTCGTCGACCAGCGTGCCGCGGTCCACTTCGCCACCGCACAGCACGGTGGCGATGCGCACGGCGATTTCGTAGTCGTACGGGCTGATGAAACGGCCTTCCAGCATGTTGACCAGCATCATCTTGAAGGTGGCGATGCCCACGTCGCCGGCCACCTGGATGCGGCGGGCCGGCATCGGCGGACGGTAGCCGCCTTCGGCCAGCGCCAGCACTTCGGCCTTGGCGATATGCAGCGCTTCGAAGCTGTTGAACACCACCTTGTCGGTGGCACGCATCAGGCCCAGTTCCTTGGCATTGACCGCCGAGTTGGAGACCTTGGCCATGGCCACGGTTTCGAAGGTCTTCTTCAGTTCGGCGAACACGTCACCGCCCGGGCCTGCAGCCTGCGAGGCGCGCACGGCCAGTTCCTTCAGGCCGCCACCGGCGGGCAGCAGGCCGACGCCGGCCTCGACCAGTCCGATGTAGCTTTCCAGCGCAGCCACGCTCTTGGCGCTGTGCATCTGGAACTCGCAGCCACCGCCCAGGGCCAGGCCGCGCACCGCGGTCACCACCGGCACCAGCGAGTACTTGATGGCCTGGCTGGTGCGCTGGAAGTTGTGCACCATCTCTTCGAACTGGTCGACCTTGCCGGCCTGCAGCAGGCCGAGCGCGCCGGCCAGGTCGGCACCGGCGGAGAAGGGCTCCTTCTGCTGCCAGATCACCAGGCCCTTGTAGTCCTGCTCGGCGCGCTTGATCGCTTCCTGCAGGCCGTTGAGCACGTGGTCGGAGACGGTGTTCATCTTGGTCTTGAAGCTGACCACTGCGATACCGTCGCCGTCGTGCCACATGCGCACGCCGTCGTTCTCGAACACGGTTTCGCCCGGAGCGAACTTCTCGCCCAGCAGCGGATCCGGGAAGCGCTGGCGCTGGTACACCGGCAGCGCCGAACGCGGCAGCTTGGCGTTGCGGGTCGGGCTGTAGCTGCCTTCGGCGGCATGCACGCCGTCGCGGCCGTCGAACACCCAATCGGGCAGCGGGGCGTTGCTCATGCTCTTGCCGGCCACGATGTCATCAGCGATCCACTGCGCCACCTGCTTCCAGCCGGCGGCCTGCCAGGTTTCGAACGGGCCCAGCGACCAGCCGTAGCCCCAGCGGATCGCCAGGTCAACGTCGCGCGCGGTTTCGGCAATGTCGGCCAGGTGGTAGGCGCTGTAGTGGAACAGGTCACGGAACGTCGCCCACAGGAACTGCGCCTGCGGGTGCTGGCTTTCGCGCAGCTTGGCGAACTTTTCGGCCGGGTTCTTGATCTTCAGGATCTCGACCACTTCCGGTGCGGCGGTGCGGTCGGCAGGGCGGTAGTCCTGCTTCTCCAGGTCCAGCACCACGATGTCCTTGCCGACCTTGCGGAAGATGCCGGCACCGGTCTTCTGGCCGAGTGCGCCCTTGGCAATCAGCGCGTCCAGCCACTTCGGCGACTTGAAGAACTCATGCCACGGATCGTTGGGCAGGGTGTCGCCCATGGTCTTGATCACGTGCGCCATGGTGTCCAGGCCGACCACGTCGGAGGTGCGGTAGGTGGCCGACTTCGGGCGGCCGACCAGCGGACCGGTCAGGCCGTCCACTTCATCGAAGCCCAGGCCGAATTCCTGGGTGTGGTGGATGGTGGACAGGATCGAGAACACGCCGATGCGGTTGCCGATGAAGTTCGGGGTGTCCTTGGCGTACACCACGCCCTTGCCCAGCGTGGTGACCAGGAACGCTTCCAGGCCTTCCAGCACGGCCGCGTCGGTGGTGCTGGCCGAGATCAGCTCGGCCAGGTGCATGTAGCGCGGCGGGTTGAAGAAATGCACGCCGCAGAAGCGGTGGCGCAGCTGCTCGGGCAGCACGTCGGCGAGCTTGTTGATGCCCAGGCCCGAGGTGTTGGAGGCCAGCACGGCGTGGTCGGCCACGAACGGGGCGATCTTCTTGTACAGGTCCTGCTTCCAGTCCATCCGTTCGGCGATGGCTTCGATGATCAGGTCGCAGTCCTTGAGCTGCTCCAGGCCGGTCTCGTAGTTGGCCGGGGTGATCGCCTCGGCGTAGGACTTGCTGGCCAGCGGGGCAGGGCTGAGCTTGCCCAGGTTGGCGATTGCCTTGAGCACGATGCCATCGGCCGGACCTTCCTTGGCGGGAAGATCGAACAGCACGGTGTCGACGCCGGCGTTGGTCAGGTGGGCCGCAATCTGGGCACCCATGACGCCGGCACCCAACACGGCGGCGCGGCGGACTAGCAGGGAATTGGACATGTCGATAAGCCTTTGTTGGTCTGGCAGCCGGGCAGGGCCCGGCTCTACGGAGGGTTCAGTGGGCAGAGCCCGGCTCTACGGGGTGGAAACGGAGGTCGACGGAGCATCGGTGACCGCGCTGGCGCGGAAACCGGCTTCGGCGAAGTGGATCAATTCGCGGGCGGCATGGGCACGATGCGCCGCTTCGGTGACACCGGCGGGTCGCTTGATCAGGCCGAAGTCGGCCATCGCATAGGTCAGCGAGCCGGCCAGGAAGTCCAGCCGCCAATACAGCTCTTCCTTGCTCAACTCCGGCACGCAGGCCGCGATGGCCTTGCCGAAGTCGCGCAGCACGTGGCCGTAGTGGTCGGACAGGAACTTGCGCAGGTTGTCGTTCTTTTCCGCGTAGGCGCGGGCGATCACACGGACGAAGGCGCCCCCGGTCTGGCGGTCCTGGGCCATCGCCAGCGCCGGCTCGACAAAGGCGGCCAGCACCGGGCGCAGCTGGCCGGGGTGCTCGCGGCGGGCGCTGTCCAGCTGGGCCAGGCGGGCGGTGGTCATCTCGTCCATGCGCCGGCGGAACACCTCATTGACCAGGTTTTCCTTGGAGCCGAAGTGGTAGTTGACCGCCGCGATGTTCACATCGGCCTGGCTGGTGACCTGGCGAAGCGAGGTCCCGGCGAAGCCATGCTGCGCGAACAGCTCCTCGGCAGCGCCGAGAATGCGGTCCTTGGTGGAGAAGTGTGCGGGCTTGGCCATGGGTCGGGCAGGGTTCAATCAAACGATTGTTTGATATTAGACCCGGGGCTGCGCGGGTGCATTGTGCGGCGCACAATGGAAGGAGGGGTTCGTTCATCTGCCCCGGGGGTAGTGCCGGCCGCTGGCCGGCAACCCAAGACAGCTGAACGGGGGCGCGTCGCCTGGGGTTCATGGGGTTGCCGGCCAGCGGCCGGCACTACCGCGGGGGCGGGTTACACGTTAGAATTGCCTCACGTATATCAGGCTAAGCCCGCGTTTCGACGCGGGTTTTTTTCATGTTACTCTCGGGCCGATCAGTGGCCCGCCCAACGGAGAATTCCCATGGCGCTGGAGCGCACCCTTTCCATCATCAAGCCGGACGCCGTCGCCAAGAACGTCATCGGTGAAATCTACGCCCGCTTCGAAAAGGCCGGCCTGAAGGTCGTCGCCGCCAAGTACAAGCAGCTGTCGCGCCGTGAAGCCGAAGGCTTCTACGCCGTGCACCGCGAGCGCCCGTTCTTCAACGCGCTGGTCGAGTTCATGATCTCCGGCCCGGTGATGATCCAGGCCCTGGAAGGCGACAACGCCGTCCTGGCCCACCGCGACCTGCTGGGCGCCACCAATCCAAAGGAAGCCGCTGCGGGCACCATCCGCGCCGACTTCGCTGAATCCATCGATGCCAATGCCGCCCACGGCTCGGACTCGGTTGAGAATGCCGCGATCGAAATCGCCTACTTCTTCGCCGCGACCGAAGTCGTCTCGCGCTGAGAGTGATGCCGTGAACGAGGTCGTACAGCCAACCGCCATCCCATCCGTGCTCATCCCGAGCGTGGCTGTGGCCAAGCAGAACCTGCTCGACCTCGATCGCGAGGGTCTGGAGCGCTTCTTCGCCGAGACACTCGGCGAAGCGCGCTACCGTGCCCACCAGGTGATGAAGTGGATCCACCATCACTACGTCACCGATTTCGACGAGATGACCGACCTGGGCAAGGCGCTGCGCGCCAAGCTCAAGCAGCACGCCGAGGTCCTGGTCCCGAACATCGTGTTCGACAAGCCCTCCAACGACGGCACCCACAAGTGGCTGCTGGCGATGGGCAACGATGGCAAGAACGCCATCGAGGCGGTCTACATCCCGGACAAGAACCGCGGCACGCTGTGCGTGTCCTCGCAGGTCGGCTGTGCGCTGAACTGCACGTTCTGTTCGACCGCCACCCAGGGCTTCAACCGCAACCTGTCCACCGCCGAGATCATCGGCCAGGTGTGGGTGGCGGCGCGGCATCTGGGCAACATCCCGCACAAGCAGCGTCGTCTCACCAACGTGGTGATGATGGGCATGGGCGAGCCGTTGATGAATTTCGACAACGTCGTGCGCGCCATGAGCGTGATGCGCGACGATCTTGGCTACGGCCTGGCCAACAAGCGCGTGACCCTGTCCACCTCCGGCCTGGTGCCGCAGATCGACCGGTTGTCCGCCGAGAGCGACGTGTCGCTGGCGGTGTCGCTGCATGCGCCCAACGATGCGCTGCGCGAGACCCTGGTGCCGCTCAACAAGAAGTACCCGATCGTCGAGCTGATGGCCTCGTGCGCACGCTACCTGCGCGCCAACAAGCGCCGCGAATCGGTCACCTTCGAATACACCCTGATGAAGGGCATCAACGACCAGCCCGAACACGCCCGCCAGCTGGCGCGGCTGATGCGCCAGTTCGACAACGCCGTGCAGACGTCGCACGCGGGCAAGGTCAACCTGATTCCCTTCAATCCGTTCCCGGGCACCCGCTACGAGCGCTCCGGTGACACCGAGATCCGTGCTTTCCAGAAGATCCTGCTGGATTCGCAGGTCCTGACGATGGTCCGACGCACCCGCGGCGACGACATCGACGCCGCCTGTGGCCAACTCAAGGGCCAGGTGATGGACCGCACGCGTCGCCAGGCCGAGTTCAACAAGACACTCCAGGATGGGAAAAGCCGGGATGCCGCTGCCTGATTTCCGATTGCCAGCCGTTGTTTTCATCGCGCTGGCATTGGTCGGCTGCGGCAAACAAGGCATGAAGCCCCCCGCCTCCGCGCTGGGGGTAGCCCCCACGTATGAGGTCCGCGACAACGCGGCAACGCGTCGCCGGTTCAATTACCAGGACCAGATGACGCTGGCCGACCGGGCCTATCAATCCGGCTCGCTGGCAGCGGCGGAGAAAAACGCCCGTTCGGCGCTCAAGCTGGACGGCGACCGGCCAGAGGCCTATCTGATGCTGGCCACCCTGGCGGCCCGGCGCGGCGAAGATGTCGCTGCGGGCGGGCTCTACCGCAAGGCGGCCGAACTGGCGCCCGAACGCGGCGATGTGCTCAACAATTATGGCGCCTGGCTATGTACACATGGCCGCGCCGCCGAGTCGCTGGTCTGGTTTGACCGCGCGCTTGCTGCGCCGGGCTATGCCACACCGGCCTCGGCGCTGGCCAATGCCGGTGGCTGTGCGCTGGAGGCGGGCCAGTCCGAACGGGCCGCCCGCGACCTGCGTGCCGCCCTGCAGGTTGAGCCGGGCAACGCCTATGCGCTGGAGTCGATGGCGCGCAGCGAGTACGCCCAAGGCCGCTATTTCGAGGCGCGCGCCTTCTCCCAACGTCGTCTTGCGGCTGCACCGGCCACACGTTCCGTGTTACAACTTGCCTCTGAAATCGAGGCGCAGTTGGGTGACACGGTTGCATCCGGTCGCTATCTGCAGCGAATTCGCGACGAATTTCCGCAGGATGCGGCTCCTAATTCCCGGGGTTGAAGCATTGTGATTGATGACCAGACTGTGAACGCTTTTGATGCCGCTGCCGGCTGTGGGGTCCGTCTCCGCCAGGCGCGCGAAGCGGCAGGGCTGACGCTTGAAGCGGTAGGGCAGCAGTTGCACATGCCGGTGCAGGTGGTGAAGTCGCTGGAAGCCGAGCAGTGGGACCGCCTGGGCGCCCCGGTGTTCGTGCGCGGCCAGTTGCGCAGCTATGCGCGCCTGCTGAAGATCGATCTGGGCGACGTGCTGGAACAGGCCCGGATCGGGCCGGTGGTGCCGCCGCAGCTGGTCAGCCACACCCATACCCCGCGGGCCAGGCGCATTGCCGAGAGCCTCGGCCGCCGTGTGCTCTATGTGGGCATCACGGCCGTGCTGGCTGTCCCGGTCTGGTTTGCCACCCGGGGCCATTTCGACGGCAGCGCCAACACCCCCAATACCGCGTCGCTGGATGTGATCCCGGCGGCCGTTCCGGTGGGCGGCGGTGCCGTTCCTGCCGAGGCGACCCCGGCGGCGCCGGCACCCACCAGTGCCACCACCGGCAGCCCTTCGGCGCCTTACCTGGCGTCGCTGACCCCGGTGCCGCGCCCGGCGGCCACCGCGGCGATGCCGACCGGCGCGCTCAACCTGCAGTTCAAAGGCGACAGCTGGGTCGATATCGCCGCCCCCGACGGCAGCACCGTGGAAAAGGCGCTGATCAAGTCCGGCGAAGCGCGCAGCTTCACGCCGGGCCAGGTAGGCCGCATGGTGCTGGGCAATGCGTCGGCGGTCGAGGTTCAGCAGGCCGGCACTATCGTCGATCTTTCGCCGTACCAGCGAGCCAACGTGGCACGCTTTACGGTATCCTCTGACGGCTCCGTGGCCCCAGTTCCGCACTGAGTCGCGTTTCCCAATCCAATTCAAACAGCTCCTCCTTACGGGCGGGGCGAGAGTACGCATGGCGATCGACGACCTGCTCGACGAGCACGAACAAAGTGAACGCGTCCGCGGCTGGCTGCGGAAGAATGGTGTCAGCATCCTCGCCGGCGTGGCGATCGCAATCGGCGGCATCGCCGGTTGGCAGTGGTGGCAGAAGGACCACAGCAATCAGCTGGCCGGCGCCAACGTCCAGTACCAGGCAGTGCTCAAGCACCTGCAGGACAAGGATCTGGCCCAGGCGGCCAAGGGCGTGAAGGCGCTTGACGACGGCAAGGCCAACATTTATTCGGACCTGGCGGCGCTGCAGCTGGCCAAGGCCCAGGTCGAGGCAGGCAAGAACGAAGACGCGCTGGCAACGCTGCGCGCGATCAAGGCTGACCCGGAATTCCAGCCGGTCATCGAGCAGCGCATCGCGCGCCTGTTGCTGGCCACCGGCAAGACCGAGGATGCGATCAAGGCGCTTGGCACCGCCAGCGACAGTGCCAGCCTGGAAATCCATGGCGATGCACTGATGGCGCAGGGCAAGCGTGATGCCGCCCGGCAACAGTATGAGAAGGCGCTCAAGACGCTGGACGTGGCAGCGCCGCAGCGGCGCCTGCTTGAAACCAAAGTGATGGATGCCGGTGGCACCGTCACCGATGCTGCGGAGTCGGTGTAATGAAGCATATGGTCATGATCAAGCGCGTTGCCACCCTGGTTCTGCTGGGCGTGGCGTTGTCCGGTTGCACCACCGTCAAGGGGTGGTTCGCCGGCAAGGATGCAGCGGCCAAGAAGGCATTGGAGCCGGCTGAACTGGTGAAGTTCGAGCCGACCGCCAAGGTCGACCGGCTCTGGAGCGTGAACGTCGGCAAGGGCGAGAAGCGCATCGGCGTCCGCCAGGGCCCGACCGTGGCCGACGGCCGCGTGTATGCGGCCGCCATTTACGGCGGCGTGCATGCCATCGATCTGCAGACCGGCAAGAAGGTCTGGACCTGGGAGCCGGCCAAGGAAAAGAAGAAGCCCAAGCTGCGCCTCTCCGGTGGCCCCGGCGTGGGTGGCGGCCTGGTGGTGATCGGGACGCTGGACGGCCAGGTCATCGCTCTGGGTGCCGAAGACGGCGCCGAGAAGTGGCGCGCCAAGGTGCCCGGCGAAGTGATCGCCGCCCCGGCAATCGCCCAGGGCATGGTGTTCGTGCGCAGCAACGACGGTCGCGTGACCGCCTTGGATGCCGAGAACGGCACCCAGCGCTGGTTCAACCCGCGTGAGCTGCCGGCGCTGACCGTGCGCGGCAATGCCGCCGTGGTGGCTGGCCCGGGCGTGCTGTTCGTCGGCAACGATGATGGCAGCGTGTCGGCCCTGGCGATGACCGACGGCCGCACCGTGTGGGACCAGATGGTCGCCAACGGCGAAGGCCGTACCGAACTGGAGCGTATGTCCGACGTGGACGGCGCCCCGGTGCTGGAAGGCAATACGCTGTTCGTGGGCAGCTTCAAGAACCAGACCATGGCGATCGAAGGCCCGACGGGCCGTCCGCTGTGGTCGCGTGATCATGGCGGCGCCGGTGGCGTGGCCCTGACCTCGGGCAATGTGTTTGTCACCGACAACAAGGGTGGCGTGTTCGGCCTGGACAAGAGCAGTGGCAGCGCGATGTGGTCGCAGACCGCCTTGGCGCGCCGTTCGCTGACCGGGCCGGCGGTGCAGGGCGACTATGTCGTTGTAGGCGACTACAAGGGCTACCTGCACTGGTTGCGGACAGATAATGGCGAGCTTGCCGCTCGCGCCAAGAGTGGCGGTGACGCGCTCCTGGCGCAGCCGGTAACCGCTGATGGGATTCTGCTGGTGCAGAACGTTGATGGAAAGCTGACCGCATTCCGGTTGGCACAATAAGGAGTTACCGCGATGCTGCCCTTGGTCGCCCTGGTTGGACGGCCGAATGTCGGCAAGTCCACGCTGTTCAATGCGTTTACCCGTACGCGCGACGCGCTGGTCCATGACCAGCCCGGCGTGACCCGGGACCGTAATTACGGTGTTTGTCGTCTTAACGAAGACCACCCGTTCCTGGTGGTCGATACCGGCGGTATCGCCGGTGAAGAAGAAGGTTTGGCCGGCGCTACTGCCCGCCAGGCCCGCGCTGCCGCCGCCGAGGCGGATCTGATCCTGTTCGTGGTCGATGCCCGTGAGGGCCCGATGGACGACGAGATCCTGTCCTGGCTGCGCAAGCTGGCGCGTCCGACGTTGCTGTTGATCAACAAGATCGACGGCATGAACGAAGACACGGTGCGTTCGGAGTTCGCCCGTTACGGCTTCGGCGAAATGCTGACCGTGTCGGCCGCGCACCGCCAGGGTCTGGACGACCTGTTGGACGAAGTCGTGGAGCGGCTGCCTGAAGAGGGCACCACCGAGACTCTCGACACCGATCCGAACCGCATCCGCATTGCCTTCGTTGGCCGCCCCAACGTGGGCAAGTCGACGCTGGTCAATCGCCTGCTGGGCGAAGAGCGCATGATCGCGTCCGAAGTGCCCGGTACCACCCGCGACTCGATCGCGGTGGACATGGAGCGCGACGGTCGCGAGTACCGCCTGATCGACACCGCCGGCCTGCGTCGCAAGGCGCGCGTGGAGGAAGTGGTCGAGAAGTTCAGCGTGATCAAGACGCTGCAGGCGATCGAGCAGTGCCAAGTGGCCGTGCTGATGCTGGACGCGTCCGAAGGCGTGACCGACCAGGACGCCAGCGTGCTGGGTGCGGTGCTCGATGCCGGCCGTGCGTTGGTCGTGGCGATCAACAAGTGGGATGGCCTGACCGACTACCAGCGCGAGCAGGCCGAAGCGCTGGTGTCGCGCAAGCTCGGTTTCGTGCCGTGGGCTGAAGTGGTGCGCATCTCGGCCAAGCATGGCTCGGGCCTGCGCGAGCTGTTCCGCTGCATCCACGCCGCGCATGCCTCGGCGACGCATGAGTTCAGCACCAGCGAAGTCAACAAGGCGCTGGAAGTGGCCTACGAGACCAACCCGCCGCCGGCGATCCGTGGTCACGTGTCCAAGCTGCGTTACGTGCATCCGGGCGGCTCCAACCCGCCGACCTTCATCGTGCACGGTACGCGCCTGAAGGACCTGCCGGAGTCGTACAAGCGCTATCTGGAGAACTTCTTCCGGAAGCGTTTCAAACTGGTCGGCACCCCGGTGCAGTTCATCTTCCGCGAGGGTGTGAACCCCTACGAGGGCAAGAAGAACGTGCTCACCGAACGTCAGGTCAAGCGCAAACGGCGCCTGATCAAGCACGTCAAGGGCAAGTGACCCAACGAAGAGCCGGCGAAAGCCGGCTCTTTTCATTGCGGCGCTGCCGGCTGCTGGGCACACGCGACGGTAGTAGGCCGCTGGCCGGCAACCGCGACAAACCCGCCGCGCGCGCCTCGGTGCGCGATAATCCCGGCCATGCGCACCATCCCCGAACTCACCCCCGCCCAGGCACGCGAACGCGTCGCCCGTGGCGCCTTGCTCATCGATGTCCGCGAAGCGCACGAACGTGCCGCCGGCATGGCCGAGGGCGCGCTCGGCATCGCCAAGGACGAGCTACTGGCATCGCTTTCTACGCATCTGCCCGCCACCGATCGCGAGGTGGTGTTGATCTGCCAGAGCGGCAGGCGTTCGCTGGATGCCGCAGTCGCCCTGGCCGACCTGGGCTATACGCAGTTGGCATCCGTGGACGGCGGCACCAACGCCTGGCGGGCCGACGGCCTGCCCTTGGTGCAGCCGCTGCAGACCGACGCGGAGCGCGACTTCAACGAGCGCTACGCGCGCCACCTGCTGCTGCCCCAGGTGGGCGTGGCAGGCCAGCAGACACTGCTGACATCGCGTGTGCTGGTGCTCGGTGCTGGTGGGCTGGGTGCTCCGGCCGCCTTCTATCTGGCAGCGGCCGGGGTAGGGCACCTGCGCATCGCCGATGACGATGTGGTCGAGCGCAGCAACCTGCATCGCCAGATCCTGCACACCGATGCCAGCGTCGGCATGCCCAAGGTGCTGTCGGCACGCGACCGCCTGCTGGCGCTCAATCCGCACCTGGATGTGGACGCCGTGCAGGTGCGCGTCAGTGCCGACAACGTCGATGCACTGCTGGACGGGGTGGACGTGGTGCTGGACGGCTCGGACAACTTCCCGCTGCGCTACCTGCTCAACGATGCCTGCCTCCAGCACCGCATTCCGCTGGTGTATGGCGCGGTCGAGCGTTTCACCGGCCAGGTCAGCGTGTTCGACGCCGGCCGCCAGCGTGGTCAGGCGCCGTGCTACCGCTGTCTGTTCCCGGAGCCGCCGCCGCCGGAGTTCGCGCCCAACTGTTCTGAAGCCGGCGTGCTGGGCGTCTTGCCGGGGATGGTCGGGTTGCTCCAGGCCACCGAAGTGCTCAAGCTGCTGCTCGGCATGGGCGAGCCGCTGGTCGGACGGTTGCTGAGTTTCGATGCACTGGGCATGCGTTTTCGTGAGACCCGGCTGCGCCCCGATCCGGCCTGTCCGCTGTGCGCGCCAGGGAAGGCGTTTCCCGGGTACATCGATTACGCCGCGTTCTGCAGCGGACCGTAACGCCGGGCGCTGTCTGATTTCGGCGACCGCGTAGCGCCGGGCTCTGCCCGGCTGCATTTCGCACGTTGCCCGTCAGCCGGGCAGAGCCCGGCTCTACGTATCGGGTCGGCCAGCCGGGCAGAGCCCGGCTCTACGTGATTTCAGGACGATCCTCGCCGCCACCCGGCCCATCGTTCTGTTTTCGGCACGATCATGCGCAACATGGATGCTATTGCCGCCCGGCGCTTTGCCCTATCGTTGAGCCATCTAAAGTAGTCCGGGGAAACAACCGCATGGCGGTCGAAGCAGGTGCCAGTGAGCTGGTGAAAGTCGTGGCGCTGCTGGGCGCGGCGGTGGTGATGGTGCCGCTGTTCCGACGGCTGGGGCTGGGCTCGGTGCTGGGCTATTTCGCTGCCGGCCTGGCCATCGGCCCGTTCGGCTTCGGCTGGTTCTCCGACCCGCAGGCGATCCTGCACACCGCCGAACTCGGCGTGGTGATGTTCCTGTTCGTGATCGGGCTGGAAATGCGGCCCTCGCACCTATGGGGCCTGCGCAACGAAATCTTCGGGCTCGGCACGCTGCAGATCGTGGTCTGCGGCGCGGTGCTGACCGGCGTGTGCATGCTGTTCGGGTTCCCGGTCAACGTGGCCTTCATCGGTGCCTTCGGCTTCGTGCTGACCTCCACCGCGGTGGTGATGCAGCTGCTGGCCGAGCGCGGCGACATTGCCTTGCCGTCCGGGCAGAAGATCGTCTCGATCCTGCTGTTCGAAGATCTGCTGATCGTGCCACTGCTGGCCGTGGTGGCCTTCATGGCCCCCGTGCAGGCCGACGCCGGCGACAGTTCGCGCTGGGTCAGCGTAGGCATCGGTGCCGGTGCCATCGTCGGCCTGGTGCTGGTGGGCCGGTTCCTGCTCAATCCGCTGTTCCGCATCCTGGCCGCGGCCAAGGCGCGCGAAGTGATGACCGCCGCCGCGTTGTTGGTGGTGCTGGGCGCGGCGCTGCTGATGCAGCTGGGCGGGCTGTCGATGGCGATGGGCGCGTTCCTGGCCGGCGTGCTGCTCAGCGAATCCACGTTCCGCCACCAGATCGAAGCGGATATCGAGCCGTTCCGCGGCATCCTGCTGGGGCTGTTCTTCCTCAGCGTGGGCATGGCGCTGGACCTCACCGTGGTGGCCAACAACTGGCCGCTGATTGTGTCGGGCGTGTTCGCGCTGATGCTGGCCAAGGGCGTGTGCATTTACATCGTGGCGCGCATCATGGGCAGCGACCACCGCCAGGCGCTCGACCGCGGCGTGGTGATGGCGCAGGGCGGCGAGTTCGCGTTCGTGCTGTTTTCCGCGGCCGCAGCGGCCGGCGTGATCGGGGTGGAGGTCAACGCCAACCTGACCGCGATCGTGGTGCTGTCGATGGCGCTCACGCCGCTGTTCGTGCTGCTGCACGACAAGCTGATGCCCGACCGCGAAGTGTCGCTGGATGGCGTTGAAGAAGCCGACGGCCTGTCCGGCAGCGTGTTGATGATCGGCTTCGGTCGTTTCGGTCAGGTGGCCAGCCAGTCGCTGCTGGCGCGCGATGTGGACGTGACCATCATCGACAACGACGTGGACATGATCCACAACGCCGAGCGCTTCGGGTTCAAGATCTACTACGGCGACGGCACCCGCCTGGACGTGCTGCACGCCTCCGGTGCGGGCTCTGCGCGCGCCATCGCGGTGTGCGTCAACAACGCCCAGGACGCCGACCGTATCGTGGAACTGGTCACCCATCAGTTCCCGCAGGCCAAGCTGCTGGTGCGCTCGTTCGACCGCGAGCATTCGCTGCGGCTGATCCATGCCGGTGTGGATTACCAGATCCGCGAGACCTTCGAATCGGCGTTGCAGTTCGGTCAGGTCGCCCTGATGGAACTGGGCGCCGACCAGGACGATGCGCGCGAGATCGCCGAGCAGATCCGCGAGCGCGACGCCGAGCGTTTCGAGCTGGAAATGGCCGGCGGCAGCATGCGCGCCGGGGCGCACATGGTGTTCGGCACGGCGCTGCCGGGCGTGCCCACGCCCACGCCGTTCACCGCGCCCAAGCGCAAGGCACGCACGCTCAACGCCGACGAAGTGCCGGAAGAGGAATGACGCGCCGGTGGGCGGGGCGGGCCTAATCGGGGACAATGGCGTCCCCGCCGCCCCCGCCTGCCGCCCTCGATGAGCTCACCGACCCCCGCACCTGCCGTTCCCGCCCGCATCCTGGATGGGCGCCGCATCGCCGAAGATCTGCTGGACAGCCTGAAGGTCCGGGTGGATGCCCGCCTGGCCGCCGGTGGCAGCCGCCCGGGCCTGGCCGTGGTGCTGGTGGGGGGCGATCCGGCCTCGACCGTGTACGTGCGCAACAAGCGCCGCGCTGCCGAGAAGGTGGGCATCGAGGCCTTCGATTACGACCTGCCGGCGGGCACCAACGAGGCCCAGCTGCTTGAGCTCATCGACCAGCTCAACAACGACCCCAAGATCCACGGCATCCTGGTGCAGCTGCCGCTGCCGGGCATTCCCGACGCCAGCCGCCTGATCCACCGCATCGACCCGCGCAAGGACGTGGACGGTTTCCACCCCGAGAACGTGGGCCACCTGGCCCTGCGCGAGTTCGGCCTGCGCCCCTGCACCCCGCGCGGCATCGTCACCCTGTTGGGCCACACCGACCAGCCGGTGCGCGGCCGCAACGCCACCATCGTGGGGGTGAGCAACCACGTGGGGCGCCCGATGGGCCTGGAGCTGCTGATCGCCGGCTGCACCGTGACCAGCTGCCACAAGTTCACCCCGCGCGACGTGCTGGAGCGCAGCGTGCGCGACGCCGACATCCTCGTGGTGGCGGTGGGCCGCCCGGGCATCGTGCCGGGAGAATGGGTAAAGCCGGGCGCGGTGGTGATCGACGTGGGCATCAACCGCCTGGATGACGGCCGCCTGGTCGGCGACGTCGGCTTCGAGGCCGCGGCTCAGCGCGCCAGCTGGATCACCCCGGTGCCGGGCGGGGTAGGGCCGATGACCGTGGCCACGCTGATGCAGAACACGCTGGAAGCGGCTGAAGCGGCCGTCTGACCGCCCGTGCCGACCCCGGGTCGGCACATCGCCCGCATGCCCATGCGGCCTGGGCCCTGTGCCGACCAACGGTCCGCGGCGGCCATCCCGGTAGAGCCGACCGTTGGTCGGCTGCCGTTGGCGCGGTGGCGCATCGCTCGAGGGGCAGCCGACCAACGGTCGGCTCTACCGTTCGCCGGCGCGACACAGCGTCGCACCGGCCCCCTGCCCAAGCGGGCCGAATCAGGGTAAAATGTCGCGCTTCCCCACATCTCGGGTATGCCGATGCTGCGCATCCAGGCTGAAGCTCTCACCTACGACGACGTCTCGCTCGTCCCCGCACACTCCACGATCCTGCCCAAGGATGTCAGCCTGGAAACCCGGCTGACCCGCGACCTGCGGCTGAAGCTTCCGATCCTCTCCGCGGCCATGGATACGGTCACCGAAGCACGCCTGGCCATCGCCATGGCTCAGCTCGGCGGCATGGGCATCATCCACAAGAACCTGACCGTGGAGCAGCAGGCCGCCGAAGTGGCCCAGGTCAAGAAGTTCGAGGCCGGCGTCATCCGCGACCCGATCACGGTCGGCCCGGAAACCACCATCCGCGACGTGCTGGCCCTGACCCAGGCGCGCAACATCTCCGGCGTGCCGGTGGTGGACGGCGGCGGCCAGCTGGTCGGCATCGTCACCCATCGTGACATGCGCTTCGAGACCGAGCTGGACGATCCGGTCCGCCACATCATGACCAAGAAGGATCGCCTGATCACGGTCAAGGAAGGCGCCGCGTCGGAAGAAGTGCTGCAGCTGCTGCACCGCAACCGCATCGAAAAGATCCTGGTGGTCAACGATGATTTCGCCCTGCGTGGCCTGATCACCGTCAAGGACATCCAGAAGAACACCGACTACCCCAACGCCGCCAAGGACACCGCCACGCGCCTGCTGGTGGGTGCTGCGGTAGGCGTGGGTGGCGACACCGATCGCCGCGTTGAAGCGCTGGTCGCCGCTGGCGTGGACGTGCTGGTGGTGGACACCGCCCACGGCCATTCGCAGGGCGTGCTGGACCGCGTGCGCTGGGTCAAGAAGAACTTCCCGAACGTGCAGGTCGTGGGTGGCAATATCTGCACCGGCGAAGCCGCGCTGGCGCTGCTGGACTGTGGCGCGGACGCGGTCAAGGTCGGCATCGGCCCGGGCTCGATCTGCACCACCCGCGTGGTTGCCGGTGTCGGCGTGCCGCAGATCACCGCGATCGACCTGGTGGCCGAAGCGCTGCAGGACCGCATCCCGCTGATCGCCGACGGTGGCATCCGTTACTCCGGTGACATCGGCAAGGCGCTCGCCGCCGGTGCGTCCACCATCATGATCGGTGGCCTGCTGGCCGGCACCGAGGAATCGCCCGGTGAAACCGAGCTGTTCCAGGGCCGTTCCTACAAGAGCTACCGCGGCATGGGCTCGCTGGCCGCGATGGAGAAGGGGTCCAAGGACCGCTACTTCCAGGACGCCTCAAGCGCCGACAAGCTGGTGCCCGAAGGCATCGAAGGCCGCGTGCCGTATCGCGGCCCGGTGGGCGGCATCATCCACCAGCTGATGGGCGGCCTGCGCGCCACCATGGGTTACGTGGGCTGCGGCACCGTCGAAGACATGCGCAGCAAGCCGAAGTTCGTCAAGATCAGTGGCGCCGGCCAACGTGAGAGCCACGTCCACGACGTGCAGATCACCAAAGAGCCGCCGAACTACCGCGCCTGATGCGGCATGAGCAAAGAGGAACGAGGAAGCTGATTCCCGTTCCTCTTTCTCTATCGGCCGCCGGTTTTCGTATTCGTTTCCTGTTTTCTTTCCTGCATTGCCCAGGGCGCCATGACCAACATCCATAACGACAAGATCCTCATCCTCGATTTCGGTGCTCAGTACACCCAGCTGATCGCGCGCCGCATCCGCGAGCTTGGTGTGTACTGCGAAATCTGGGCGTGGGACCACAACCCGGCCGAGATTGCCGCCTTCGGCGCCAAGGGCATCATCCTGTCCGGTGGCCCGGAATCGACCACGCTGCCGGGCGCGCCCGCCGCGCCGCAGGAAGTGTTCGACAGCGGCCTGCCGATCTTCGGCATCTGCTACGGCATGCAGACCCTGGCTGCCCAGCTCGGTGGCGCCACCGAAGCGGCCGACCAGCGTGAATTCGGCCATGCCGAAGTCAACGTCGTGCACGCCGATGCGCTGTTCAAGGGCCTGAGCGACCACGGCGGCGAGCCGAAGTTGAACGTCTGGATGAGCCACGGCGACCACGTCTCCGTGGCCCCGCCGGGCTTCACCGTGACGGCCGTGACCGATCGCATCCCGGTGGCCGCGATGGCCAACGAAGAGAAGCGCTGGTACGGCGTGCAGTTCCACCCGGAAGTGACCCACACCCTGCAGGGCCAGGCGCTGCTGCGCCGCTTCGTGGTGGACGTGTGCGGCTGCGAAACCCTGTGGACCGCAGCCAACATCATCGACGACCAGATCGCCCGCGTGCGCGAACTGGTGGGCGATGACGAAGTGATCCTGGGCCTGTCCGGCGGCGTCGATTCGTCCGTCGTGGCCGCGCTGCTGCACAAGGCGATCGGCGACAAGCTGACCTGCGTGTTCGTCGATACTGGCCTGCTGCGCTGGCAGGAAGGCGACCAGGTGATGGCGATGTTCGCCGAGCACATGGGCGTCAAGGTGATCCGCGTGAACGCCGCCGACCGCTATTTCAGCAAGCTCGAAGGCGTGAGCGACCCGGAAGCCAAGCGCAAGATCATCGGCAACCTGTTCGTGGATATCTTCGATGAAGAGTCCACCAAGCTGAAGAACGCCAAGTGGCTGGCACAGGGCACCATCTACCCGGACGTGATCGAGTCGGCCGGCAGCAAGACCGGCAAGGCGCATGTGATCAAGAGCCACCACAACGTGGGCGGCCTGCCGGAGCACATGAAGCTGGGCCTGGTGGAACCGCTGCGCGAGCTGTTCAAGGACGAAGTGCGTCGCCTCGGCGTCGAACTCGGCCTGCCGCGCAGCATGGTCTACCGCCATCCGTTCCCGGGCCCGGGCCTGGGCGTGCGTATCCTGGGCGAAGTGAAGCGTGAGTACGCCGAGCTGCTGGCCAAGGCTGATGCGATCTTCATTGATGAGCTGCGCAAGGCGGATCTGTACGACAAGACCAGCCAGGCGTTTGCCGTGTTCCTGCCGGTAAAGTCGGTGGGCGTGGTGGGTGATGCGCGCGCTTATGAGTGGGTGATTGCGCTGCGGGCGGTGGAGACCATCGACTTCATGACGGCGCACTGGGCGCATCTGCCGTATGAGTTCCTGGGTACGGTGAGCAACCGGATCATCAATGAGCTGCGGGGGGTTTCAAGGGTTGTCTATGACATCTCGGGGAAGCCGCCGGCGACTATTGAGTGGGAGTAATCCCGCGTCGGCTTAGACCGGCCGCGAGCGAGTCGCAACAAACACAACGGAAGCCCGCGCAACTGCGGGCTTTCGGCTTTTTTGGCCTGATGAATTCGGAGGGCGTCCTGCATCAGCAAGAGCGGTTTTTATCTGGCATGGATCGAGAGTAATAGCCGAATCCCATGCTGAGCACGGCTTGCAGTGATTTCTTTCGGATACTGCTAAATTGATACAATTCCTAACGAGTCTGCAAACTAAGCTTGATAGTTGGGGGTGATTTTAGGAAGTCCACGATTCACCAGAATCTTGTTAATTTCCGAAACTGCTGCGTACCGCAGGGCGTTATAATTCGGCGCTTTCGATTTATTGAGTGCCCCATCTGCATGATCCTTGAGAGCAAATTTTCGAATCTCAGTGACATCATCAAGTAGACGTTTTCGCAATTTCTTGCTCTCCCCAGTTGGCAGCATGCTGAGCGGGTAAGTTCCGCGAAGCAACTCACTGGAAATTCGATCTCTCAGTAGTCCCGTTTGAAGGAATAGTCGTGTATGACTTAGAGCATCAAGGAAATCAAGTGCACTTAATTCGTGGTGAAAATCATCAATGAATGCGGGGCGAGAAAAGGCTTCGGCAATGGCTTCCAAATCAAGGAGTTGCTCGTTGAGGTTAAAGGATTGTGCGTAATTTCTATAGCTCTCAGCCATTAGTTTGCTAGATCGATTGAGCTTATCGTTGAAGTGGTTCCAGCTCCAGTAACTAATCTTAAACGGGTAGACTTTTGATTGATTAAGGGTGGTAACATCTTTGTGAAATGAAGTATCCTCAGCTAAGGTTGTGGCGATCACAAAGAAATCCAAATTCGGCTGGAAATCCTGTGCTGCATCGCACTCAATCTTGAGTGTCTTAAGATTTAGTATGCCGCCCGATTTAATTTCCTTGCACTGAACGCCCAGTTGAAGTTCCCCTGGCATTTCGCCGTAAACGTCCACGCCGTTCTGACGCTGGCCTTGTCTTCCATACTCGCGAACGGTAGTCGGCTCGCATACTTGTTCTACAAGACGTGCGGCAAGAACTTGAAAATCTTGCCAGTTTGAAGGTGGCGGGAAGTTGAGGTAAATTGACACTGAAACATTCTCCTAAATGTATTGTTGAACTGTGAGCTGTTACATCATGCGCGCAGTTGAAGTGAAAGTTGATGGTTGCTTTAAAATATGACCCCCAATTTTGACGGTCTCAAATCAATGCCACTAACTCGTTAGATCAAGGCCTTCTGCAATGACGGTCGTATTCTGCCCTTTTCATTGGCAGAGCGCGATCCGTTGCTGTCGTCGGCGCCTAATAGGGCTTCACAGTTGTGTAGAGATTGACGCTCTTTGTGCCTTCAGGTGAAGATGCAACTTTCGGACAGATGGAAGTCGTAGCGTCTTTGCGGGAAGGGACTGTGGGTGGCCTAGAGCCGGCTCGCCGATCCTTAATTGCATTGGCAAACAAGCAGTCGTGAATAGAATGCGATCATGCAATGCTGCGCATGAGGGTGGAAGGGATCATATCTTGGGGAATTTGGTGTTGATGTCGGCCGTAAGCTCTTGTTTTGGGGTGGGTTGTGATTTAATTATCGGATAGGGATGGGTGTGACAAAATTATTTGTGGACACTAATGTGTTTCTTGATTTCTATCGAGGTGCGAGTGATAGATTATCTTTGTTTGAGGAGCTTAAAAAACTGAAAGATACTCTCATAATATCAGAGCAAGGGTATAGGGAGTTTAAGCGGAATCGGGTAGCGCAGCTAAATGATCTCGCTAAAAATATTGGTAGGACCTCATCCGTCTCTATATTTACCACCGCTGTGGTGCGAGATATGGCTGAGCATCGGGAGGTAGTTCATCTGCAATCTCAGGTTCGTAAGCTCGGAATAGACTTGAAGGGCAAGATTGAAGCAATGATTGATGCTAAGTTGGGAGAAGATCCTGTTCTTGAGGCATACGGTAATCTGACTGAAATTTGCGATTTCATAGAGACGAAAGAGGAGTTTATTGCTAGGGCCAAGATGCGGAAGATATTGGGGAATCCCCCAATTTCGCCTGATAGGCACTCAGTTTGCGATGAGCTAATGTGGGAGGAATTGCTTGATTTCTGTAAGGAAGATTTGATACTCGTATCAAAAGATAGGGCGTTCACAGAAAACAAGAAGATTCTTAGAGATGAATTTTCTCAAGTCAATGATGGGAAGACGCTGACGATTGTAAATTCCGTGAGCGAGGCGCTTAGAATTCTAGGTGAGGTTTCAGATCGTATCGAAGCGACAGAGGCTGAGCTGGATTTCAACACCAAGCATATCCTGTCTCGAGCGGCCAATACTATAATGGAAATTGCAATTAGGAAATCGTCTCCAATCATCTCAAGGGTTGATCGCGACGCGTTGGCGTTGACGATCAGGAATGTCACGTTGCGGGAGGGCCGGTCTGATGATCCTTATCTTTCCGATGCAATTAGTGAGCTTGAAAGCTTGGGGCTAATTGAAGATGTTGGAGATGGTGTTTATAAGCTAACCGAAGAAGGTCGCGAATTTGATCCGTTCATTGACTGAAGCTGGTCGGTCCAGCCAGCCAGCGGGTGGCGCTCTGTGCCTGTTGTGTATCGCTGAAGAAGGTGCTGTGAATTTAGGTGCTTCGAACAGTGTGGGGCGCTCGATATAGGCGAGTAATGACCGACCAATTTCTGCTCAGGTCATGAGGTTAATGTAGCGGTGTAGGCCGCGTCAGGGGTCAGCATCTTTAATGCCTGATTAGGGCGCTATTGGTTGTAAAAGGTGATCGAGTCATCAATCACCCGAGTGGCGTGCACTAGGCTCTCTAGAATACTGTCCGTGCACGCATTCCTCCTTCAGCGATCGGATTGCCCCGCTGTGCATAAAGTCGTAGCGTAAGGAGGGTGGCGGACGATGCATCGCCGAAGAATCGCACGCACCGTCAGCCATGGACACCGACGGATTGCCCGCTGGCACCGGTTAAGGACGGTGCCGACGGGCAAGCGGAAACAACTTGCGCGTATATCACTTGCGCGTATATCAAATGGCTTTGCAGAGCCGGTCCCACCCGTCGTCGGTGGCGCGCAAGGTGATTGCGCCGATGTTCCGAATGCCAATAGAAATTCGCGGAGAAATCTCCGAGAAATCGCGGAAATGTGGAGCCAAGGCCTACTGTTGCATGCACCAATCGTGCAGCATGCGTCGCCATCAAACGCATTCGCGCACCTGCTCTGTTAGTTGCGTATCAAAGAGACGCAATCGCCCATGTGGTAAAGGTCTTTTCTTCGGCACCGGATCGCAACAGCGTCCAATCAGCCGCACATGCAAAAACCGGCTCTGATCCTGTGCCGCTGGTGAACGACGCATCTTCAACCAACGCCATTCCCAGTTACCACCGCACTCCCCAACAGCTCAATCATCGCCCTTGCCGCCGCAGACTGGCGCCGATGCGGCGCATAGATGACCGAGAACGGACGCGACCGCCCACGCAGCTGCGGCAGCACTTCCACCAGTTCCCCACGCTGCAGCCGCTCGCGCACGATGAACTCATAACTCTGGCAGATCCCAATCCCCTGTTCGGCCAGCGACACCACGCCCAGCACATCGTCGGAGGTCTCGATGGACGAACGCGGCAGCCAGTCTACGTCGCGCCCGCCGGCGCGGAACACCCACGGCGCCAACCGCCCGGTGCGCGGCATCACGAACGGCAGACACAGGTGCTGCTGCAGATCCTCCAGCGTCTGCGGCGTGCCGCGGCGCTGCAGGTAGTCCGGCGCGGCCACCAGCAGCAGCGGGGCGTCTTCCAGCTTGCGCGCCACCAGCCCGCTGTCCGGCAGCTGGCCCAGGCGGATGGCCAGGTCGAAACCTTCGGCCACCAGGTCCACGTTGCGGTTGGTGATGTTCAGTTCTACCTGCACTTGCGGGTACTGCTGCGCAAAGCGCGCCAGCACGGGCGGAAGCCGGTAGTGGCCATAGGTGGTCGGCACGCTCAGGCGCACGCGGCCGGCCAGCGCGCCGTCCTGGCCCTGCACGTCGCGTTCGGCATCGTCCAGCAGGCCGAAGGCGGTGCGCACCTGTTCCAGATAGAGCCGCCCGGCGTCGGTGAGGCCCACGCGGCGGGTGGTCCGCTGCAGCAGTTGCCGGCCCAGCCGGGCTTCCAGGCGAGTGACCGCGCGGCTCAGCACCGACGGGGTGGTGGACAGCGCCACCGCGCCGGCGGTGAACGAGCCGTGCTCGACCACCGCCATAAACACCTCCACATCGCCCAGGTAGTCGAACTTGCGGCTCATTTGGCGCTCCGGGGAACAGATGTTTTGCGGGAAGGCCAATTTATCGCCGCTGGGGCGATGAATAAAGTGGCGGCCATTCCCCGAAACGAGCTCCCCATGAACCTGATGACCCGGCTGGCCGCAGCGCTGGCCCTGACCCTGGCCGCGACCGGCTCGCATGCCGCCAACGTGCTGGTGGTGCTGTCCGATGAAAACCACCTGGACCTGAAGGACGGCAAGGTGCTGTCCACGGGCTTCTATCTCAACGAATTGATGCAGCCGGTGAAGCTGCTGCTGGACGCGGGCCACGAGGTGACCTTTGCCACGCCGCAGGGGCGGGCACCTACGATGGATGCGTCATCGGTGACGCCGGCCTACTTCGGCGACGATGCCGCGCAGTTGAAGGCGCATAAGGATCTGCTGGAAAAACTGGCCTTGACCTCGCCGACGGCGTCACCTGTGCTGAGCCTGGCGCGCGTCGAGCAGCAGGGTTACGCGCAGTTCGATGCGGTCTACATTCCCGGTGGACACGCGCCGATGCAGGACCTGCTGAAGAGCCCGGCGCTGGGCCGGTTGCTGGCCGATTTCCATCTGCGCAACAAGACCACCGCGCTGGTCTGCCACGGGCCGATCGCGCTGCTGTCCACGCTGCCCGATGCCCAGGGCTTCGTAGCGACGCTGGAAGCCGGTGCCATGCCGAGCACGCCGAAGTGGATCTACAGCGGTTACCAGATGACGGTGATCAGCAACCAGGAAGAAGAGCAGGCCAAGCCACTGCTGAGTGGCGGTGAGATGAAGTTCTACCCACAGACGGCGCTGCAGCGGGCGGGTGCACGGTTCAGCAGCAACACCACGCCGTGGACCGGCCACGTGGTGGTCGACCGCGAGCTGATTACCGGGCAGAACCCGGCTTCGGCGTTGGAGGTGGGGCAGCGGCTGGTTGAGCGGTTGAAATAAGCCGGTTCGTTCTGAGCGCGTGTGCTTGCGGAGAATTCCTCGCGAACTGCGCGGGATCTCCGCCAGTTGGTGAGGCGCGTTATCCCGGACGCCTTCAGCGCCGACGGCGGCAAGAGGTCACGGTCGCGGCATGCGCTGATGGGCTTCCCGGCCGCTACACTGGCGGCCTACGCCCGATGGAATCTCGCCCATGTTCACTGGAAAAGTCGCGGTGGTTACTGGCTCCACCAGCGGTATCGGTCTTGGCATTGCGACTGCGCTCGCGCGGCAAGGCGCTGACATCGTGCTGAATGGATTTGGCGATGCGGCGGAGATCGAAAGCATCCGTTCCCGCTTGGAGGCCGATTTTGGCGTAAGGGTCGCGCATGATGGCGCCGACCTTTCCCGTGGTGAGGCGGTGCGGGAAATGATTGCCCATGCCGTCGAGAAGATGGGGCGCATCGACATTCTGGTGAACAATGCGGGCATCCAGCACACCGCGTCGATCGAGGCATTCCCTGTCGAGAAGTGGGATGCGATCCTCGCGCTGAATCTATCGGCGGTGTTCCATGCAACAGCGGCCGCCTTGCCCTACATGAAGCAGCAGGGATCCGGCCGCGTGATCAGCATCGCGTCGGTGCATGGACTGGTTGCGTCGGTGAACAAGTCTGCTTATGTGGCGGCGAAACATGGCGTGGTGGGATTCACCAAAGTGACGGCGCTGGAGAACGCGGGCACGGGCATCACGGCCAATGCCATCTGCCCCGGTTGGGTGCGAACGCCGCTGGTCGAGCAGCAGATCACCGCGTTGGCGGAACGGGAGCGAACGGATAAGGAGTCCGCCGCGCGCGCACTGCTGGCCGAAAAACAGCCCTCGTTGCAGTTTGTTACGCCCGAGCAGCTCGGGGAACTGGTGGTCTTCCTGGCCTCGGACGCCGCTGCTCAGATTACCGGCACGGCACTTCCGATGGATGGTGGCTGGACAGCCCGCTGACTGGCCGGTTTGTGCCGGCCGCCGCAGCATCGGCAGTGCCACCAGTTTGCTACGCGTACGCTGTAATCCACGCACCAGGCGCAGCATCATGCCCATGCAGGTGGCCGAACCGGCCTGGGTGACGATGCCGCCTTATCGAATTCCGCCGTCAGGCGCTACAGTTCGCGGTTCCACCCTTACCTGCAAGGAAGCACGATGCCAGAGCTGGATTACCGCGCCTTCTACCGCTTGTTGGCTGCTGAGGTGCGCGCCTCAACGGACGTCAATCAGTCCATGCAGACGCTGCTGGACTGGGGCGACCAGCGCATCACGCACCCGTCCTGGGCGGCACTGAAGGAACTTGATTGTTCGGTTGAGAGTGCCGGCATGGGCAAGTGGCTCACCCGTGTGCTGCGGCGGGCACCGTGCCCCTTCCCGGTGCGCGCGATCTACTTCGGGCTGGGCGAACGTGCCACCCGCGACCGCGTGGAATTCGCGGACCTGTATTTCGGTCTGTTGAGTCACTACGAACCGGAGGACAAGGCCTGCGAGTGGTTGTGGCGCAACCCCAGCCACTATCCCGACAAGGCCTACCTCGGCTCGGCAACCTTGAAAGCGGCCGGCGTGATCTGCAACGCGGATGAGGTCGCCGGACTGGGCACGCCCGGCCACATAGTGTTTGCGTTGGCGTTCGCAACGTTGCTGCTCCAGGCTTCGCTGGACGGACGGATCCATCAACTGCTGGGTGCGGTGGAGCCGGTGGGCGTGGTCGTGGGCTTTGATTCGGGCGATCTGTTCCGGCTCGGGGAGCTCCATAGCGATGGTTTCCGGCCCACAAAAGGTGCAATGACCTAGGGAGCGCGGGAGTGCGGCCTGCACAATGCCGCATCGCCGACATGCGCGCGACCTGCCCGTGAACCGAGCTGGATGATGGGCTGGTGCTGTTCGTGATCGGCTTCGCGCTGCAGTGCTGGCATATCCGTGCGCAGTCGCACGGCGCACGCCAGTTGCAGCGCGCCGGATGAGGCAGTCGCCGGTCAGCAGCCCGGGCCGCGCGCCGTGGCAGCTTCCCGGTGCCGGTCGCGATAGGTCGCCGGGCTGAGCGCAGTCTGCCCGCGGAAATGGCGCCGGAACGATTCCTGCGAACCAAACCCGGCCTGCTCGGCCACCCAATGCAGCGGGCGGTCGGTGGTTTCCAGCAGCTCGCGCGCGTAGGCCACGCGCTCGCGGATCAGCCAGTCGATCGGTGACAACCCGGTCGCGTCGAGGAACTGCCGCTGCAGCGTGCGTTGGCTGAGGGCGGCCTGTTCGGACAGGCTCTTGAGCGAGTGTTCCTCGCGCAGGTTGCGGCGCAGCCATTCCATCAGCCGGGCAAGCCGGGTGGGTTCACCCACCGGTATCGAGCGCACCACGCGCTGGCTGCGCTCGGCATCCCGCCACGGTGCCAGCACCAGCCGCTCGGCCACCAGGTTGGCCACGCGCGCGCCGTAATCCTTGCGCACCAGGTGCAGCATCATGTCCATGCCGGTGGCCGAACCGGCCGAGGTGATGATGCTGCCCTCGTCGACGTACAGCGCGTTCTCGCGCACGCGCACGTTGGGAAATTCGCGGGCGAGGGTGTCGGTGAGCCGCCAGTGGGTGGTGGCGCTGCGGCCGTCGAGCAGGCCGGCCCACGCCAGCACGAAGGCGCCCGAACAGATCGAGGTGATGCGCGCGCCGCGCTGGTGGGCGCGGATGAGCGCATCCAGCAATACCTGCGGCGGCCGCTCGGCAGGATCACGCCAGCCGGGCACCACGATGGTGTCGGCGTGCTCCAGCGCCTCCAGTCCGTAAGGCAGCTGCACCTGGGTGCCGCCGAGCATACGCAGCGGTCCCGGTTCGGCGGCGCACACCTGGGTGGTGTACCAGGCCACGTCCAGTTCGGGGCGGATGGGGGCGAACAGGCCGACGGCGCAGCCGAACTCGAACAGGCCCTGGCCGTGGCAGGCCGCGATGGCAACGGTGGGCGGGGTGTGCGGGTCATGGGGGGAGGGCATCGTTTGATGCTAGCGGGGTGGGCGCTGCCACGCAGGGCGGGGCGCTAATGACGTCATGACATCGGGATATATGGCTGCCGATGTCGCGCATCGACGCACGGCGATGGGGGCATCCACGCAGGGTGTGCACGCGGTGTCGGCGTCTAACGACATGCCGAACGGGCATGTGCGTGGCGCGATGTTGCGGGTGGGTGGCGCGTGAACGGCTGTTGCGCGCTGCGTGCAGGCCATTGAATGGAGGCCTGTTTCCGATCAGGCCCTGAGATGTCCTTGCCCTCTCTGTCGCGATGTTGCCGGTGCGCTGCGTCCAACGCGAGTTGATGCCCTGCGACGCACCGTCGCGGACCTGACCGTCCTCCTTCCTTCAAGAGTCCCCATGCCTCCTGCCTTCCGCTCCCTGCCTGCGGCACGCGTGCCGACGCTGACCTCCCTGTCTGTTCTGATCGCGCTTGCACTGGGTGCAGGCGCTGCCCACGCCGCCGGTCCGGAGGCACCGCCCGAGGCGGTGGTGGCATCCGGTACCGCAGCCGCGTCCACGCTGGATGCGGTGGTGGTCACCGGCTCGCGCACCAGCAACCGCACGGTCAAGAACAGCTCCACGCCCATCGATGTGATTTCGGCCGAGGACCTGGCGTCCACCGGGCAGGCGAACCTGCTGGAAGCACTGCAGCGGAGCCTGCCGTCGCTGAGCCAGATCGGTGGCTACCAGAGCGACCAGGAGAGCCTGATCCGTGGCTACCAGCTGCGCAACCTGTCGCCGGGGTACACGCTGGTGCTGGTCAACGGCAAACGCCGCAACGCCAGCGCCTATGTCAGTGGCGCCAACGGGGGCGGTTACCCGGGCCATGCCTGGACCGACCTCGCGTTGATCCCGGTATCGGCCATCGACCATATCGAAGTGCTGCGTGATGGCGCATCGGCGCTGTACGGCTCCGACGCGATCACCGGGGTGATCAACGTGATCCTGAAGTCGAATGCGCACGGCGGCGATGTGTCGGTGGAGAGCGGGCAGAGCATCGATGGCGATGGCACCCGCGCCAGCGTGCGCGCCAACATCGGGCTGCCGTGGGGGCAGGACGGGTTCGTCAGCCTGTCCGGCGAGAACACCCGCCAGCACCATGCGATCCGCACGCGGCGCTACATTGATGGCTACCTGAGCTACCCGGCGGTGGACGCCAGCGGCAACCCGGTGGCGCTGCGCCCGAACAACCGCCTGCCTGCCGGCGCCACGCCGAACCCGGCCGAGGCATCGCGCGATCCGGAAGCCAACACGATCCTCAGTTCGCCGTCCTATGCGCTCACCGCGCTGTCGGTGAATGCAGGCCATGGCCTGGGCGAGAACGCGCAGTTCTACGCCACGGCGACGGCCAGCGACCGCACCGCACAGGCCATCCAGAACTTCCGCCTGCCGGCGACGATCTTCGGCACCTACAAGGCGCCGAGCGTGCTGAACGTGTGGCCCGATGGCTTCCTGCCGGTACTGGAAACCAAGGAGAAGCAGTACACCGGCACCGCCGGGGTCAAGGGTCACTGGGGTGGCTGGGACATCGACGGCAGCCTCACCGGCAACCGCAACACGGTGCGCACCTATACCCGCCACTCGGCCAATTTCTCGCTGGCCTATCCCGGTGCGCCCACCGATTTCTATGACGGCAAGCTGGACTACCAGCAGGGCATCGCCAACCTGGATCTGCGCCGTGGCTTCGACGTGGGCGCCTTCGCCTCGCCGTTGGAGGTGAGCGCGGGGGCCGAATACCAGCACGAGCGCTACGAGCGCGGGGCCGGGCAGTGGGAGTCGTATACCGGCTTCGGTGCGGCCGCCTTCGTGGGCTATTCCACCGCCGATGCGGTGGAGGCCACGCGCAACAGCAAGGCGGTGTACGTGGGGGCGGCGACCAACGTGACCTCGCGCTGGTACCTGGATGCCGCGGCGCGCTGGGAAGACCACTCCGATTTTGGCAGCGTATCGACCGGGCGGCTGACCACGCGCTTTGATGTGACCGATGCGTTCGGCGTACGCGCCACGGTGAGCAACGGCTTCCACGCCCCGAGCCTGGGCGCGCAGTATTACCAGGCCACCGGCAGCTGCCCGTGCGGCACCACGCTGGTGGCGCAGGTGTCCTCGCCGGCCGCGCTGGCGCTGGGTGCCACGCCGCTGCAACCGGAGAAGGCCGACAACTACAGCCTCGGCGTGACCTGGGACCCGAACGCGGCGTTCCACCTGGCCCTGGATGCCTACCAGATCGACATCCGCGGCCAGCTCGGTCAGTCCAGCCAGATCGGTTACAACGCGCAGGACCCGGCGCGCATCACCGACAACAGCGGCACGGTGCTGAGCGCTGCGCAGAAGAACACGATCGATGCACTGCTGGGCACGGCGGGTATCAGCATCCTGCCCGGCGATGCGTTCTATGCCAGCTACTTCACCAACGTAGGCGATACCCGCACGCGGGGCCTGGAGCTGACCGTGGAAGCCAACCAGGAAACCGCCTGGGGCAAACTGCGCTGGAGCTACGCCGCCAACGTGGGCCGTACCACCATCCAGAAAGTGCGCGACATCCCCGCGGTGCTGCAGGGGTTGCCCAACATCAACCTGCTGACCAAATCGAGCGAGTACGCGCTGCGTTTCCGCACGCCGTCCTACACGCAGGTGGCCGGGCTGGGCTGGCAACACGGGCGCTGGCGCTCGAATGTGGATTTCACCTATTACGGGCCGATCAAGCGCCTCAACAACGGGGTGGAGTACAAGCAGCCGCCGGTGCTGGTGACCAACCTGTCCGGCAGCGCGGAGCTGGGCGGTGGCTGGAGCGCGGCGCTGGGCATCAACAACGTGTTCGACAAGCGCACCCGCAAGGTGCCCGAGTACGCCCGCAGCGCCACCGACGTGGCCAGCATCGAAACCACCTGGGACACCGGCGATGTGCTGAGCACCATCGGCGCGTTCTGGTATGGGCGCATCAACTACCGGTTCTGAGCAAACGCAGCCGACCAACGGTCGGCTCTACCGTAGCCGAGCAACGATCGGTTCTACCGCAGCCGACCAACGGTCGGCTTTACAGGGAGCATTGGGATGTCATCTGCATTGAACGTGGTTGCGCTGATCGGCTCGCCGAACAGCTCGGCCAACTCACGCACGCTGTTGCTGGTACGGCAGGTGCTGGAGCAGCTGCGGCACCGGCTGCACATCGATGTGCAGTGGGTGGAACTGGCGCCGATCGCGCGCTCGCTGGGGCAGGCGCTTACCCGCGAGGAGGTGGAACCGCGCATCGAACAGGCGCTGCAGCGGATTGAAGCGGCCGACCTGCTGATCGCCGCTGCGCCGGTGTACCGCGGCTCGTATCCCGGCCTGTTCAAGCACCTGGTGGACTTCATCGGGCTGGAGGCGCTGGTGGATGTGCCGGTGCTGCTGGCGGCCACCGGCGGCAGTGAGCGCCACGCGCTGGTGATCGACCACCAGCTGCGCCCGTTGTTCAGTTTCCTGCAGGCGCATACGCTGCCGATCGGCGTGTACGCCACGCCGGCCGATTTCAGCGGCGACCAGGTCAGCAGTGCCGCGTTGCAGGCGCGGATCGTGCTGGCCGCCGAACGTGCCGCGGCCCACCTGTCACCGACGGCTGCGCCGCTGCCGTTGCGCCGCATCGCCTAGGCATCGGCGCATGCAGCTGCGGCATCTGGCCTTCCTCACCCCCGGCAGCTACCGGCCCGACGATCCGCGCAGCGGCCTGGACGATGCGTTGGCGCTGATCGCCTTTGCCGAGGCGCTCGGCTACGACGGCGCGTGGGTGCGGCACCGGCACCTGGAGCCGGGCATCAGCTCGGCGGCGGTGTTCCTGGCGGCGGCCAGCCAGCACACCCGGCGTATCGAACTGGGCACGGCGGTGATCCAGCTGGGCTACGAAACGCCGTTCCGCCTGGCCGAGGATCTGTCACTGCTGGACGTACTGTCCGGCGGCCGCCTGCAGGTGGGCGTGAGCGCCGGACCGCCGCCGTTTGCGGACCTGGTGGGCCACCTGCTGTTCGATGGCGATCCAACGCGGATCGACTTTTCGCATGCGCGGGTGGGGCGCTTGATCGAGGCGCTGCAGGGTCATCCATTGGGCGACACCGATACGCAGGTGGGCAACGCCGTATCACAGTACCGCCCACGGCTGCAGCCGCATGCGCCCGGGCTGGCACGTCGGCTCTGGTATGGCGCCGGTTCGCTGACGTCGGCACGCTGGGCGGCCGAGCAGGGGCTGCACCTGCTGCTGGGCAACGTGGCGCGCGCTGAAACCCATGCGGATTTCGTGAATACCCAGCGCGAGCACCTGGCGGCGTATCGCAGCGGCCTGGCTGATGGCGCGACCTCACGCGTTGCCGCCGGGCGTGTGCTGGTGCCGCTGGACGGCGCAGACGCTGCCACCCGCCAGCGGCTGCTCGCGTTTGCCGCGCAGCGCCATGCGCGCACGCTGGAACCGCAAGGACCGCGGCGCACGTTGTTTGCCGCAGACGTGGTGGGCAGCGCGGCGCAAATCGTGGACCTGCTGCAGGCCGACCCGGTGCTGCAGCAGGTGGACGAGCTGCGCGTGGAGCTGCCCTATGAACTGCCCGCCAGCGACTACCGGCGGATTCTGCAGATCGTGGCCGAACAGATCGCGCCGGCGCTGGGGTGGGCGGGCGCTGCCGCTGCACCGCGGTTGCGAGCGGCCCCATAACCCCAAGCGTTTTGCATATGGCCAACGCGCATTTGCGTGGCCGGATCCGACCGCTGATTGTCGAGTTACGACGCAGGCCCGCGCGGCCACGTCTCTAGCATCAAGGTTCCAACGGCGCGCTGCTGCCGGCCACGACGAGGAACGTATCCGTGTCTGCTTATCCCCCGAACAAACCCATCCTGTTCCTGCTCGACCGCGAATTCGAAGACGGCCAGCTGCCGGGCCAGCGCTTCTTCTGCCGGCACAGTCTGCTGCTGGAAGGTGCGCTGTCGAGCATCGAGGGACTGGATGCGCAGCTGGATGTGCGCCGGATCGGATTTTCCCGGCCGCGCCGCGAAGTGATTGCCGAGATCGGCGAACAGGACCAGTCGCTGCCCAAGCTGGTGCTGCCCCAGGGCGTGCAGTCGGCGCATGCCAGTGGCGCGCACGACGACCGCCAGTACATCTCCGGTGCCGAACCGATCCTGGCCGCACTGAACGGGTTGCTGGGCATTCCCGTGGCCCATCCCTGAGCAAGGAACACACGATGAGCTACCTGACCAGCGTGCTGGACAAAAGCCCGATCCGCGACGGCGGCACGCCCGAGCAGGCGCTGCGCGACAGCCTGCGCCTGGCCCAGCATGCCGAGCACCTGGGCTACCACCGGTACTGGTTCGCCGAACACCACGCCACCCCGCAGCTGGCCAGCCCTGCGCCGGAAGTGCTGGCGGCCTGGGTGCTGGCACAGACCGCGCGCATCCGCGTCGGCACGGGCGGGGTGATGCTGCGCCACTACGCGCCGTACAAGGTGGCCGAAACCTTCAACCTGCTGGCCAGCCTGGCCCCGGGCCGGGTGGACCTGGGCATCGGCAAGGCGCCCGGCGGACTGCCGGCCTCCACCGCGGCGCTGGCGGCCGGGCGTACGCCGGCCGGCGCGTTCGAGCAGCAGCTGCACGATCTGGAAGGCTTCCTGTCCAGCAGCCTGCCCGCCGACCACCCGCATGCCGCCGCACAGGCGCGGCCGCTGCCGCGGACGCCGCCGGAGCGCTTCCTGCTTGGGGCAAGCCCGCAGAGCGCGCGCCTGGCGGCCGAGCTCGGCTGGCGCTTCGTCTATGCGGCGCATTTCGATGGCGACCCGCGCAGCATCGAAGCGGCGTTCAACGCCTACCGCGCGGTGTCCTCGCACGCGCCGTTGCTGGCCACGGTGGCCTTCGCTGCGCCCACTGCCGAGGCGGCCGCACGCCATCTGGGTGCGTTGCGCATCTACAAGCTGCACCTGGGGCCGGGGCAGACCGTCAACCTGCCCAGTCCGGAAGCGGCCGCCGAGTATGCGCGGCAGGTGGGCGTGGCCGACTACCGCATCGAAGAGACCCATCCCAGCGTGCTGTCGGGCGATGCACAGCATGTGCGCCGCGCGCTGGACGACCTGCACCAGCGCTTCGGTGTGGGCGAATTCATCCTGGACGCGCCGGTGGCCGACCTCGACGCACGCCTCACCTCACTCGAACTGCTGTCGCCCGCGCCCCGCGCGGCGGTGGCCTGATCCCCCAGGAGAACGCCATGAGCAAGACCCCGCGTCCCATTCCGTTCGGCATCATGCTGCAGGGCCCCGGCAGCCACATGCATGCCTGGAAGCATCCCTCCAACGTGGCCGATGCCAGCGTCAACCTGCAGTACTACATCGACGTGGCCCGCACCGCCGAAGACCATGGCATCGCGTTCGGCTTCGTTGCCGACGGCCTGTACATCAACGAGAAATCGATTCCGCATTTCCTCAACCGCTTCGAGCCGATCACGCTGCTGTCGGCGCTGGCCACGGCCACCACGAAAATCGGCCTGGCCGGCACCTTGTCCACCTCCTACAGCGACCCCTATACGGTGGCGCGGCAGTTCGCCTCGCTGGACCTGATCAGCGGCGGCCGCGCAGGCTGGAACGTGGTGACCTCGCCGCTGGAGGGCTCCGGGCGCAACTACGGCCGCCCGCATCCCGAGCATGCGCTGCGCTACCAGATCGCCGACGAATACTTGGAGGTGGTGCAGGGCCTGTGGGATTCCTGGGACGACGATGCCTTCGTGCGCGATCGCGACAGCGGCACCTTCTTCGCGCCCGGGAAATTCCGCCGGCTGGACCACAAGGGCCGGTTCTTCCAGGTGGAAGGCCCGCTCAACATCCAGCGCTCGCCGCAGGGGCAACCGGTGATCTTCCAGGCCGGCGCGTCCGACGATGGCATCGCGTTGGCCGGCAAGTACGCCGATGCGGTGTTCACCCACGCGCCGTCGCTGGAAGAAACCCGCGCGTTTACCCAGAAGGTGAAGAACGCGGCGATCGCACACGGTCGCAGCGCCGCTGACGTGAAGATCTTTCCGGGCATCGGGCCGATCGTCGGTGCCACCGCGGAAGACGCCGAAGCCAAGTACCAGGCCATCGCTGCGTTGGCCGGGCTGGACGATGCACTGGCCTACCTGGGGCGTTTCTTCGACCACCACGATTTCACCCAGTACGACCCGGACGGCCCGTTCCCGGAGCTGGGCGACATCGGCGCCAACTCCTTCCGTTCAACCACCGACAAGATCAAGCAGGACGCCCGCGCGCATGGCCTGACCCTGCGCCAGGTGGCGTTGCAGGCGGTCAGCCCGCGACCGAACTTCATCGGCACCGCCGAGCACGTGGCCGACGAGCTGATCCGCTGGTTCGAGGCCGGTGCCAGCGATGGCTTCATCCTCGGCTTCTCGGTGCAGCGCGAGGGCCTGGACGACTTCGTCAGCCAGGTACTGCCGATCCTGCAGGCACGTGGTTACCACCGCGGCACGTTGGAGGGTGGCACCTTGCGTGACCACCTGGGGCTGCCGCGCAAGGCCAGCCGCCATGCCGGCGACACCGCACCCGTGCGCAAGGCGGGCTGAAGGAGCATCACGATGAACATCCTGCACCGGCCTCCGGTTGATATCGTTCCCCTGCACGGCGGCGTGCTGCCCGCCGTTGCAGCGCGCAACGCCGACGCCATCGCGATCCGCCACGACCTGCACCAGCACCCCGAGCTGGCCTTCGAAGAGCACCGCACCAGCGCCCGCGTGGCCGAGCTGCTGCAGCAGTGGGGCTATGCGGTGACCACCGGCGTTGGCGGTACCGGCGTGGTGGGCACGCTGCAGCGCGGGCAGGGCAGCCGTCGCCTGGGCCTGCGTGCCGACATCGACGCACTGCCGATCCATGAGGAATCCGGGCTGGGCTACGCCAGCCAGCGCGAGGGATTGATGCATGCCTGCGGGCACGATGGCCACACCGCCATCCTGCTCGCGGCCGCGCACTACCTGGCCCACCACGGGCGCTTCGACGGCACCCTGCAGCTGGTGTTCCAGCCGGCCGAGGAAACCGGCTCGGGCGCAACGAAGATGATTGCCGACGGCCTGTTCGAGCGCTTCCCGGTGGATGCGATCTACGGGTTGCACAACTGGCCCGGCGTGCCGGTGGGCCATTTTGGGTTCGTCGACGGCCCGGCGATGGCGTCGGTGGACTGGGCGAAAGTTCGGGTGGTGGGCAAGGGCGGCCATGGTGCCGAACCGCAGGGCAGCGTCGACCCGATCCTGGCCGCCGCGCATATCGTGACCGCGCTGCAGAGCGTGGTGTCGCGCAATGTCGATCCGCGCCAGATGGGCGTGGTCACGGTGGGCTCCATCCATGGCGGCAAGGCCGCCAACGTGATTCCCGATGCGGTCGAGCTGACCCTCACCGTGCGCGCCTACCTTCCCGAGGTGCGCGACACCCTGCGCCGCCGCGTCACCGAGATTGCCGAACACACCGCGGCCGCCTTCGGTGCGCGTGCCGAGGTCGAGTTCCCGCGTGGCTTTCCCAGCGTGATCAACCATCCCGAGCAGACCGCGTTCGTGCGCCAGGTGGCGCTGGACGGGTTCGGTGCGCAGCAGCTAGTGGACGGGTTCGCGCCGCGCACGGCCAGCGAGGACTTTGCCTTCCTGCTGCAGGCCCGGCCGGGCAGTTTCGTGTTCGTGGGTAACGGCGACAGTGCGCCGCTGCACAGCCCGCGCTACGTGTTCAACGATGCAGCCATCGCGCCGGCCGCCAGCCTGTGGGCGCGGCTGGCCGAGCGTTACCTGGTGGAGGATGCGGCATGAGCGACCTGTTCCTGTACACCTCGGTGCACGACCCGCTGGCCAAGCCGCTGTTCGATGGGCTGGAGCAGGAGTACGACAGCCGCTACGCGGATGTGCGCGGGCGTATCGGTGGCAGCGCCCGCGAAGAACTGCAGCGTTACCCGCCCGATGCCTTTGCCGCACCCGTAGGGGCGTTCGTGCTGCTGCTGCGCGACGGCGCGGCCATCTCCGGCGGCGCCTTCATGCCGCACCGCGATGCCGACACCGCCGAGTTCAAGCGGATCTGGACGTTGCCGGGTCTGCGCCGCCAGGGCATCGCGCGACGCGTGCTGCAGGAGCTGGAAGACCAGGCCGCGCGGCAGGGCTACCGGCGCGTCTACCTGACCACCGGGTTCCGCCAGCCCGAAGCGGTGGGCCTGTACCTGGGTCATGGCTACCGCGCGTTGTTTGACCTGCAGGCCGACCCGGAAACCGTGGCCCACCTGCCGTTTGAAAAGCACCTGCCACTACCGCACCCGGCTGCCAACGCCGCGCCGCCGCAGCGGCAGGGAGTCCACGCATGAGCACCCCATCCAGCACGCTGCCGGGTATCGTCGCACCCGCCACGCCATCGCCATCGCCTGCGCTGCGCATCGTGCCGGCGCGGCATCCGCTGCAGCTGGCCGGTACCGTGGTGGCGCTGGCCTTGATCCTGTTCGGCCTGCAGTCGGTGCTGGGCAACCCGCGCTGGGGCTGGGGCACGTTTGCCGAATGGTTCTTCGCCCGCCCGGTGCTGGAAGGGTTGGCCCGCACGCTGTGGCTGACCGCCTTGGGCACGGCGCTGGGCTTCGGCCTGGGCACCGTGCTGGCATTGGCGCGGGTGTCCGGCTCGCCGCTGCTGGCGGCGGTGTCGTGGGGCTACGTATGGCTGTTCCGCTCGATCCCGCTGCTGGTGCTGTTGCTGCTGCTCAACAACCTGGGCTATCTGTACAGCACCATTGCGCTAGGCGTGCCGTTCACCAGCATCACGCTGTTCTCGTACCCGACCACGCAGCTGATCGGCGTGTTCACCGCGGCGGTGCTGGGGCTCACCCTCAACCAGGCGGCGTTCTCGGCCGAGGTGATCCGCGGCGGCATTCTCTCGGTGGACCACGGCCAATACGAAGCGTCGGCGGCGCTCGGGTTGCCGCGTGGCCGGCAGATCCGCCGCATCATCCTGCCGCAGGCCATGCGCTCGATCCTGCCGGCCGCGTTCAACGACGTGATCGGACTGGCCAAGAGCACCTCGGTGGTCTACGTGCTGGCGTTGCCGGAGCTCTTCTACACGGTGCAGGTGATCTACCGGCGCAACCTGGAAGTGGTGCCGCTGCTGATGGTGGCCACGGTCTGGTACCTGGTCATCCTCACCGTGCTGTCGCTGGCCCAGCATCGCATCGAGCGACGTTTCGCACGCGGCCAACTGCAGCGCGAACGTACGGTGTCCAAGTTGCCACCGCGTACGCCTGCAGCGGGCAGCGCTGCCCGTGCCGGTTCGCGCCCGTCGATCGCCCCGGTGCTGCAGGGCAACGGCGCCACGGTATCGCTGCAGGGCGTGGGCAAGGTGTTCGGCGACCAGACCGTGCTTGAGGACGTGCACCTGGAGGTGAGCGCTGGCAGCGTCACCGTGCTGATCGGCCCGTCCGGCGCCGGCAAATCCACCCTGCTGCGCCTGATCAACCACCTGGAGCGTGCGGATCAGGGCTTCGTGACCGTGGGCGGGCAGCTGGTGGGCTACCGCCGCGAGGGCGACACGCTGTACGAATTGCCGGAAGGCGAGATCCGCCGTCGGCGCGCCGACGTGGGCATGGTGTTCCAGGGCTTCAATCTGTTCCCGCACCTGACCGCGCTGGAGAACATCGTCGAGGCACCGATCGCGGTGCGCGGCCTCGCCCGCGCGCACGCCGAGCAGCAGGCGTACGACCTGCTGGAGCGGATCGGCCTGGCCGACAAGGCGCACGCCTATCCGCGCGAGCTCTCCGGCGGCCAGCAGCAGCGCATCGCCATTGCCCGCGCGTTGGCGCTGCAGCCCAAGGTGCTGCTGTTCGATGAGCCGACCTCGGCACTGGATCCGGAGCTGGTGGCCGAGGTGCTGAGCGTGATCGAAGAGCTGGCGCGCTCGGGCACCACGCTGGTGATCGTCACCCACGAGCTCGGCTTTGCCCGCCGCGTGGCCGACCACGTGGTGATGATGGACCAGGGCCGGGTAGTAGAGCAGGGCCCGCCCGAAGTGGTGTTCGATCGGCCGCGCCAGCCGCGTACCGCCGAGTTCCTTGCAAAGACGCTGTAACCCCCTTTCACTTTCAGCAGGGAAACCGCATGAACGCCCCCCACAAACGACGCGTCTCCACCGGCAGTGCACTGGTTGCCGCGGTGCTGGTGATCGGTGTTGCCGGCATCGTCTACTCGCGCGTCGAGCAGGGCAGCGACGCGGCACCGGCTGCGCGCGCCACCCTGGCCGGTGATGCCGCGCCAGCCTTGAACGGCACGCCGGATCCGAAGGCGGCGGCCCTGATCCCGGCGGGCTTCACCTTCGTCACGCCAGGCGCGTTGACCGTGGCCACGCATCCGGCGCAGCTGCCGCTGGCCGATTACGGCGCCGACAACAAGCAGATCGTGGGCGTCGAACCGGACATCGCCCGGCTTATCGCCGACGGCCTGGGCCTGAAGCTGGTGCTGGTGCCGGTGGCGTGGCCCGACTGGCCGCTGGGTCTGCAGTCGGGCAAGTACGATGCGGTGATCTCCAATATCACCGTGACCGAAGCGCGCAAGCAGAAGTTCGACTTCTCCAGCTACCGCTACGACCTGCTGGGCATCTACACCCGCACCGATGGCCCGATCCAGAAGATCACCACGCCCGCCGATGTTGCCGGGCTGAAAGTGGTGGTGGGGGCCAGTACCAACCAGGACCAGATCCTGCGTGCCTGGGACCAGCAGAACATCGCCGCCGGCCTGAAACCGGTCGAGTACCAGTACTTCGACGACGCGGTGGTGGGCCGCCTGGCGGTCATCACCGGGCGCGCGGATGTGTCCTTCGAGCCCAACGCCACCGGGGCGTATTCGGCGCGCGACGGCAAGGTGCGGCGGGTGGGGCTGTTCCCCGGCGGCTGGCCCGATGCGGCGGCGATTTCGGTGACCACGCGCAAGGGCAGCGGGTTGGCCGAACCCATCACCCAGGCCTTGAACACGCAGATTGCCTCGGGCACCTATGCCCAGGCGCTCAAGCGCTGGAATGTGAGCGAAGAAGCGGTGGCGCAGTCGCAGACCAATCCGCCGGGGCTGCCGAACCTGTAAGCGTCAGGACGCCAGCCAGACGATGCCCTCGGGCCTGTCGCCACCACTGTGGAGAAAGGTGGACACGGCACTGAAACACTGCTCGACCGCCACGCACCAGGAAAGCGGGTAGGTGTCCACCTGCCCGTTGCCGAGCACGTAGTCGGCCGATCCGATGCGCGTGGCATCACCGCAGGAACGCACCCCGGCATCGCCTTCAACCGCGATGTACATCAGCCAGGCATGGACACCGTTGCGCAACATGCACAGGGTGGCACCGGTCGGCGCAGTCGCCCATAGCTCGAAGGCCGGCAGGGTGTTCGCCCGTGCGAGGGCTGCGTCCACCTGTGCTGGCGTTGTAGCGGCCACGCTCTGGCCGTTGAGGTCCATCTCCATCGCGCTCGCGTTCCTTTGTTCGTCTGTTGCGTTCACCAGCGCGCTTCAAGTGTGCGGAACGGCTGCGCCAGCCGCACCCCGTCGGCATCGTAATCGCGTACCGCGCGCCCATCCACGCGCACGCTGGCCGGGCGCGTGCGTGCCGGCCACCACACGCGCACGGCACTCTGCTTGCGCAGGCCCGGACCAAGGGTGACCCGCAACGTGCCGTCTTGCTGCCGCGCTTCCATCTGCAGGGTGCCATAGGCGGTGGGCAGGCGATCAACCGCCAATCCTTCCCCGGCCACCCACGACGGTGGGGCGCCCGGCAACAGCGACAGCGCATCGTCGTCCTCGCGCATCAGCATGCCGAACAGCGTGCGCCCGTACTCCGCGCCGATCCACGTGTGCGGCATGTCGCCCAGGTAGCGCGGGAAGCGCAGCCGCGAATGCACCACTTCGGCGAGTACCTGCCATTCCAGCGGGCGGCGGTCGTGCAGCAGGCCCTGCAGCAGCTCGTCGGCGGCGTCGGGCTGGTTGAGATGCACATAGCTCAGCACGTTGCGGATCTCATACGGCGTGTAGGCATACAACGCCCCCGGCTCATTGCGCTTGCGCACGTCCGCCAGGTAACGCGCGAACGTGGTGCGCAGCGCCTCCGCCGGCAACACGTCCTGCGCACCGGTGGGGTCCAGTGCGATCGACACGCCGGTCGGATCGCCGTCGCCCAGGTCGGCCGAGGAGGGAATGAAGTCGATGCCCTTCCACGCCATGGTCGCGCGGATCGAGGCGGCCAGCGCATCGTGCAGTGCGGTGTATTGTTCGCGCGCCCAGCGGGCGGTGTCATGGTCGCCCAGCGATTCGGCCAGCCAGGCGCCGTCGTGCCAGCCCTTCAGGCCCCAATAATCATCCCAGTAGCTGTGCGTGGGCGAGGGGTAGCCTTCGTGGCTGATCGACGGGGCCAGGATGCCGGCGAAACGTTCCGGTGACGGTTGGCTGGCCATGTAGCCCGGCACCAGTGTGCGTTCGCGCAGCGCCTGCAGAAAGCGCAGCGCCGCCTTCACCTTGGGCAGGTACGCGCGCACCGATTCGGGACCGCCGTCCAGCCGCGCCACATCGGCGACCAGCGAAACGTACTGGCCCTGGCTGTCATATTCGATGTCCGAGCCGAAGCCGGTGTTGACGCTGCCGTCGTCGTTGAGGATCGGCGAGACCAGGCCGTTGGCGTGCACGCCGTGCGCGCTGTACCAGGCCAGGTAATCGCGTGCGACCTTGGCCTCGCCCATGCGCAGCAGCACCGCCGAGGTGGCCATGCCGTCGCGGATGAAGGAGCGGTTGTAGTTGCGCGGCCCCGGTTGCATTGCCGGGCCGGTCTGGTTGATGAGCATGTACGCGGCCTGCGCGCGCAGCATGTCCACCAGCGACGGGTCGGGCAGGCGCAGCCCGACCTGGCCCAGCCGTGCCTGCCAGTCGGCCGACACCTCGGTGGCCAGCGCGTCGTAAGCGGCGTCGGGGTCGGCGGGCAGGTTGGCCAGGTCCAGCGCCGGTGCATCGGGCAGGCTGCCGTTGGCGGCGGTGGGCGCGGTGCCCAGCGGGAAGGCCAGCACCACCGAGCGGCTCGCGCCGGGCGCAAGCTGCACGCGGTAGGCCAGCGCGGCGGCCGCGAGGCCATCGGCGTCTTCGGCGTGCTGGGCGGCGGGCAGCATGCCGCTGGCGATGGCCGTGGTGATCTCGCTGCTGCCTTCGTTGCCGAACGGGGCCGCACCGGCGGCATCGACCGGCGTCAGCGACTGCAGCAGCGGTCGCCCGTTGATGCGCACCGCGCGGCCCTCGATGGCCACCTCGCGGATCGGCGACAGGCCGCCGTTCTGCCACGGCGGATTCATCTGCATCGGGCGTACTGCCAGCGTCAGCGTGCCCGCCACCGGCGTGGTGCCGGTATTGCGCAGCCGGTGGCGCACGAACGTGACCGGTTGGCCGCCGCGCTCGATGGCGAAGGTTTCGCTCTGCAGTTCCAGCCCGGGTTGCGGCGACCAGGTGGCCGACGGCATCGGTTTCCAGCCATCGCGCAGGGCGTGCGCTATCGGCGCTGCAGCGGCACCGGCCGTGGTGCCATCGGCGTTGCGCCAGATCGGTTGTACCAGCGGCGCGCCCTTGAACGCTTCAAGGTTGCCATACTCGTCGAAGATCGATTTCTGCCGGCCGGCATGCACGCCCACCGCCGTCCAGTAGGTCTGCTGCAGGTGCAGTGAGGCCGGGAACAGGGCGCGCTGCGCGCCGCTGGCGGCCACTTGATAACGCTTCATCGGGGTCATCACCGCGGCCGGTCCCAGCAGACGCAACCGTGCGATCCGCGGGGCACTGCCGGCCACGCGCAGGCGCAGCGCCGTTGCGGTCACGGCGGCGGTGCCGGCCAACCAGCTCTGGGTGCGGCTGCCGGCCTGCGGGTCGCGGGCGAGGTCGACCCAGCGGCCGTCGGTGCCCTGCGCCTGCAGGCGGGCGGCACCGTGACCGCCGGCCCAGTCGACGGCCAGCCCGGTGGTGGACTGCGCGCGCGGCAGGGTGATTTCCAGCTGCGATTCGCCGCCGGCGTGTGCGGGCATCGGGACGCTGGCGTCGCCCTGCCACAACGCCGCCGCCTGGGCCGGATCCAGGCCGGCCACGCGTGCGGCTGCCGTGGTATCCAGCGGCTCAAGCTCGAAGATCGACACGCCCCAGTCGGAGGTCTTGTCCGGGCTGGCCAGGCGCAGGTAGCGGGCCTGGCGCGGGGCGAAGAACAGGGTTTCGATCCCGCCCAGCGAATCCCGCATGGTGTAGGCGGGCTGCCAGTGCGTGCCGTCCACCGACGTCTGCAGGCTGTAGCCCTCCGGGTTGGAGACATCCCAGGTGATCCGCGCGCCGCCCAACTGGGCGGGTGCGCCGAGATCCACCTGGAACCAGTGGCCCGGGCTGAAGGCGCCGCCGGTGACGGTCTTCGGGTCGCCATCGATCAGGTGACTGACCGCCATCGCGGGCACCTGCTGCGAGGAGCTGCTGGCTTGCCATTGGGTGCGGGGCGGCAGGTTCTGCGCCAGGCCTGTGGCGGCCAGCGCCAGTGCGGGGAAGAGCAGGGCACGTGCCAGGTGGCGGGGCGTGGGCCCAACAGTCCAACGTTGAACATGCAGCCGCATCGAGGCGCTCCCGGTCATCAGGCCCCAACAGCGGGGCAGGGACACGCTAGCAGGGGATGTAACCGTTTACATGACGCGTCGCAATATCACGGTCCGATGGTCCGGGCCCGGTTGATCAGTCCATCGCCGCCGCGATCTGCTCGCGCAGCCAGCGGTGGGCCGGGTCCCGGTGCACGCGCTCGTGCCACAGCATCACCATCTCGAAACCGGGTACATCGATGGGCGCCTCCACGGCCTTCAGGGCGGGGTCCTGGGCCACAAGCCGCGAAGGCATCATCGCCACCAGGTCGGTGCGCAGCAGCACGCTGCGCAGGAACAGGAAGTGCGGCACTGACAGCACGACGTTGCGGCGCGCACCCACGTGGGCAAGCGCGGTATCGGTATTGCCGTGGAAGCCGCCGCCATCGGGCGAGACGATCACATGGTCCAGTGCGCAGAACTGCTTGAGCGTGGGCCGCCGCTTGAGCCTGGGGTGGTCGTGGCGCCCAGCCAGCACGTAGCGTTCCTGGAACAGAGGCCGATGGTGCAGGCCGGGCGGTGCCTCGGAGGCAATGTGGATGGCCAGGTCGATGTCACCGCGCTCGCTTTGCGGCACCATCTGCGCCGGCACCAGGCCGATCACGGCCAGGCGCACACCGGGTGCGGCACGGCGAAGGGCAGGCAGCGCAGGCAGCACCACAGTGGTTTCGCCGAAGTCCGATGCCATCACCCGCCATGTGAGCCGGGCCTGGCCCGGGTCGAACGCCTGCACCGGGGCCAATGCGCGCTGCAGTGCCGCCAGCGCCTCTGCAAGTGGCGCGCGCAGGGCATCGGCACGTGCGGTGCTGCGCATCCCGCGCGGACCCGGCAGCAGCAACGGGTCGCCGAACAGCTGCCGCAGCTTGGCCAGTTGCACGCTCACCGTCGGCTGGGCCAGATGCAGGCGCTCGGCGGCGCGGGTGACGTTCTGTTCGTCCAGCAATGCCTGCAGGGTGACCAGAAGGTTCAGGTCGATGCGCCTCAGTATATTGTCCACGGCAATGCCTTGAATTGCGGGAATTCATTTCAACTATAGCGAATCGCGGCGCAGCATCACCGCATTCCCTCCCAGGTCTGCCCATGAACGTTCTGCTTGTTTACGCCCATCCCGCATCCACCTCACTCAACGCCGCATTGAAAACCTTCACCGTCGACCGCCTGGAGCGGGCCGGCCACACCGTCCAGGTCTCCGATCTCTACGCCATGCAGTGGAAATCCCACGTGGATGCCGACGACCATGTCGGCCGCGATCCCGCGCTTCCGTTCCACGCCTCGCTGGATTCGCGCCAAGCGTTCGCCAGCGGCAGGCAGAGCGCGGATATCGCGGCCGAGCAGGACAAGCTGCGCTGGGCCGACGCGGTGATCCTGCAGTTTCCGCTCTGGTGGTTCTCGATGCCGGCGATCCTGAAGGGGTGGGTCGACCGCGTGTATGCCTACGGTTTCGCCTACGGTGTCGGCGAGCACTCTGACAGCCACTGGGGCGACCGCTATGGCGAAGGCGCCATGAGCGGCAAGCGCGCCATGCTGGTGGTCACCACGGGCGGCTGGGCATCGCACTACGGCCCGCGCGGCATCAACGGCCCGATCGACGACGTGCTGTTCCCCATCCAGCACGGCATCCTGTTTTATCCCGGGTTCGACGTGCTGCCGGCGCATGTGATCTACCGCAGCAGCCGCGTCGATGCAGCTTCGTATCCGCATGAGCTGGAGAAACTGGGCGCGCGCCTGGATGGGCTGACCAGCGATCCGGTGATTGCCTATCGGCGCCAGAACGGCGGTGACTACCAGATTCCCGAGCTGAGCCTGCGCGATGATCTTGCCGCGGGCCAGGCCGGCTTGGCGGTCCATATCGCCACCTGAGCGTCACCTGCGGCGGCCGGCCCCTTGCTTTTCATACGGACGGCCGCACGATGCAGGTATGCCATCTTCCACGATCATCCCTGAGCCCGCGGGCACCCGGCTTCTTCCCCACGTGTGGCGCCAGCGCCTGGCCGGCTGCCGCATCGAGGCCCAGGCGATCGGCGCCTCACGCGCGGATGTGTTCCGGGTGCACGGCGTCGACGGCCCGGATGTGTTCCTCAAGCGCGAGCCGGCCGATGATCCGTTCGGTGAACTGCAGGATGAAGTGGCGCGCCTGCGGTGGTTGCAGGGGCAGGGCGTGGAGGCGGCGCAGGTGCTGGATACGCACGACGATGCCAGTGGGCGCTGGTTGCTGATGCGCGCGGTGCCCGGCCGTGACCTGGCATCGTCGCCGGACCTCGCCCCGCTGCAGGTCGTGCATCTGGTGGCCGATGCGCTGCAGGTGCTGCACAGGCTGCCGATCGACACCTGCCCGTTTGACCACCGGCTGCCGCATCGCCTGGCGGCGGCACGGGCACGCATGGAAGCCGGCGCCGTGGATGCCGACGATTTCGATGACGCGCGCGCGGGGCAACCGGTGTCGCAGGTCTTCGCGGCGCTGATGGCGAGCGTGCCGGCGCAGGCGGACCTGGTCGTGACCCACGGCGACGCGTGCCTGCCCAACCTGATGGCGGCACAGGGCTGCTTCACCGGGTTCATCGACTGCGGACGGTTGGGCGTGGCCGATCGCCACCAGGACCTCGCGCTTGCTGCGCGCAGCATTGCCAGCAACCTCGGCGAGCAGTGGGTGGCGCCGTTCTTTGCGCGCTACGGCACCGTGCCCGATCCTGCGGCGTTGGCGTTTTATTGCCTGCTGGACGAGTTCTTCTAAGGGCGCACCACGTGACGCGTCGTCCACTGCCTTGCCTGTCAACTTGACGGGCAAACGTTCAATCGCTGCGTGCGCTGGCCCGGCCGCACTGTCCATTGACGCCGGGCGCGGCGGTTGCAGGCGTCTGCCCCGGCACGCGCGCATGCTGTTCCGCCCGCGACGGCTTTGTGCAAGACTCGCTCCCTGACCCTGGCGTTGCAAGGATGGGAAGCGCATGCAGTTTTTTGCCCTGGACAATTTTGCAGGACTGGTGAACCAGACGTTCGAGGTTGCGCTGGGCGATGTGGGAAACACCGCGTTCGTGCTGGTCGAGGCGCGCCCGTTGCAGCCGGGGGAGTCACTGCCGGGACAGGTACGCGCACCGTTCTCGCTGCTGTTCCGCCACGAAGCGGCGATCGTGTTCCCGCAGAAAACCTACCCGATGCAGCATGAAGCGCTGGGTGAGTTCGGCATCTTCCTGGTGCCGATCGCGCGCGATCGTACCGGGTTCATTTACCAGGCACTGTTCAACTGAGGGGCAGGCACATGCCGATGCGGCTGTCATCGGCACTGCTCTGGATGAATCCCAGACGGTGATACAGGCGCTGCGCGGCGGTGTTGTCGCGCAGCACGCTGAGCTGGATGCGGTGGCAGCCACGCAGGTGCGCCAGTTGCCGCACGTGGCCGAGCAGGGCGGTTCCCACGCCCTGGCCACGCACGGTGTCCAGCAGCAGGATATCCACGATGCACAGCGCATCATTTTCGGTATGTAGGTACAGGCGCCCCAGCGCGGCATCGTTGCGGGTCACGATCAGGAATTCGGGCTGCCGGTAGTGACTCACATAGTGGCGGTGCTGCAGTTCGAACTGGCTGTCAAGGAAGGCCTGCCGGGACGGCGGTGGCCACGGCACTGCAGCCAGTTCGGCGTGGCGTGATTGATGATAAAGCGCGCGCAGGAAGGTCAGATCAGCTGCTTCGGCGCAACGCAGGGTTACCCCACAGGCATGCAACGGGGAGGTCGCCGCCACGACCGGTGGCGGCGACAGGGGAAACCCGGGCAGTGCGTGGTTCAAGGGCGTTGCGGGAACACGCCGCTCAACGCAATACAGAAGTTCACCGTCAGGTAGGGCTGCCGGTTTTCATGCGGTTGGCTGCCGCCAGTGGGCACCACCATGGTCGGTGCAAAACTGGCATTGGACGGCGTGGTGTCGGCAAAGGGCGAGGTGGTGGTTGGAATGGTCACTGCATCGCCCTGCGCGGGTGTGCCGTGCAGCTTGGCTGGATCGCGTTGCGCGTACACGTTCATGGCGTGAGTGTGCGGTGGCATTTCCGTGGGCAACAGCGTCACCTGGGCAGTGCCAAAAGGCTCGCCCAGCGTGCGCAGAACGCCGCCCGCATTCTGTCCCTGGCTGGCGGCCGCGTTGCCTTGCAGGTTGGGCAGGCCGAACGTGGCGCGGCCATCGCCGCCAAAGTTCGTGCCCAACAGGGCGAACAGCGCGGTGTTCTGCTGGATGGGAAGAATCTGTCCGGTGCACATTGCCCAGCGGTAGGGCGCGAACTGGAAGCCGAACATCTGGATTTCGCCTAGAAACGGGTCAGTCATGGGTCAAATCCCTGTGGCAGTGCTGTGGTCCATGGTGGATAGGGCGGGTGTTCAACCCTGGCTCGGGTAGATGCCGTACATGCTGATGCAGTAGCGCACTGTCAGGCTCGGCATGGTGTTGTCATGCGGCTGCGCACCGCCTGCAGGGCTGAGCATGCTTGCCGCCAGGGATCGGCTTTCAATCCCGGTGATGTCGGCGGTGTACATGGTGTCGCCACTGACCGCGCCCAGCACGGAGGCCGCCGTTGGATTCGGCGAGTTGGCCGCTGCAGTGGTGGCCAGCATGGGATGGCTGTGCGCGGGCAGTTGCGGCAGGGTCAAGGTGACGGTGTCGCTGCCGCCCAATTGGCCCAGAACCCGCGTGCTGCCGCCAGGCATCGTGCCTTGGTGGACCGGAACGCGTCCGCTCAGGTTGGGCAATGCGAAGGTGTTTACGCCGTCACCGCCGTAGGTGGTGCCGATCAGGGTGAACAGCGTGTCGTATTCGCTGATCGGCACCAGTGCGCCATCGCAGTCCAGCCAGCCAGCCGGGGCGAAGTTGTAAGGCAACAACCGGATCTCACCAATAAATGTTTCGCTCATTCCAGATCTCCGATCAGTTGCGCGAAGGGTAGATGCCCTGCAGCAGAATGCAGAAGTTAAGCACGCTGTAGGGCTGCATATTGTCGTGGGGCAGGGTCTGCCCGCTGCTGGAAAGTGTCGACGGATGCAGTGCCACCGTCTGCGCGTTGGACGGTCCGTACAGGTTGCGGCCCGCTTTTGCGTAAAGGTTGTTCACCGGAGTACGGGCCGTGCCGTCGTCGCTGGTGGCGATGGCGATGTGGGTGTGCTGCGGAATCTGGGTCGAGAGCAGCGTGACCTGTTCCGTGCCTCCCGCGCTGCCGATCGGCAGATTCTGCGATTGCCCCACCGCTGCGCGCCCGCGCATGTCCGGCAGTTTGAAGGTGGTAACACCGTTGCCGCCATAGAAGGTTCCCAGCAGCGAAAACAGCGCCTGGTTCTGCGCGATCGGCAGCTCGCCTCCGTTGCAGAAGGCGGTGTATTTTCGCGCAAAACCGAATGAGTTGATGATTATCTGCCCCATAAATGCATCCGACACGGTGGCTATCCCCTTTCCTTGACTACAGCTCCCGCTCCTGACCCCAAGCGTGGCTGTACTGTTCATCAAACACATCGTGCTTGACAAGTGCTGCCGCTGGTTTCCTACTACGCCCGCCGGGGGGCGTTTTCGTGGGGAAGTGCGGCCCTGGTTTCAGGGGATAAATTCATGGCACAGGGAACGTGGGTCCAGCGCGCAGCGCTGGCCGTGGTGAATCAGCTGTCGGCATTCAAACTGCGTCGCGTCATTATATTGACGCCACTGTGGATGGCGTTGCTGTGGTCGGCCGGTGTGCAGGCTGCCAACTGCCCTGACATGACGGTGCCCGATGCGAACACCGTGCCGTCCACCTCGCCCATGGTCTCCGGCGGCACCATCGTCATCGATGCAAGCGCCTGCGATTCCTTCGGCGGCATCGGGGGCAGCGGCCCGGTTGGCAATCCCAACAACTACGCCACTGCCCACGGCCAGGTGAGCGTGAACTCGCTGACCAACCGGGTCACCTACACCAACAACGGCAGTGGCGCGCTGGTCGACACGTTCACCTTCAAGGATGACAACGGCCAAACCGTCAATGTCACCGTGAACATCGGCGCCGCATCATCCCCCATCACCGTGACGCCGGCCAGCGCGCCCAAGCCGATCATTGGTGGAAGCTACACGCTGCTCATGGGCAGCAGCGGCGGTACTGCTCCCTACACCTACACCCTGGGTGCGGCAACGCTGCCGCCGGGCATCACCTTCAGCAATGGCACGTTCTCGGGCACCGCCAGTGGCGGCGGCACCTATTCGGTCACGGTGAATGTCACCGATGCCGCCAGCCTGACCACCAGCAAGGCCTATACGTTCGTGGTGGACACGCCGACCATCACCTTGCTGCCCCCGCCGACGATGACCGTGAACGTGCCTTACAGCCATCAACTGGTCGGGCAGGGCGGTACGGCGCCGTACACCAGCTTCGCCCGGGACACCGGCAACCTGCCGCCGGGCATCGTCTTGAGTCCAGCCGGCGTGCTGTCGGGCACCCCCACCGCAGTGGGCAGCTACGCGTCCTCCATCAGCGCCTTTGACAGCAGCACCGGGACTGGCCCGTATCGCGACGCAACGGCCTTTACGATGGTGGTCTCGACGGCTCCGCCGATTATCATCTCGCCCACGACGTTGCCAAACGCTGGCGTGGCCACTGCCTACAGCACCACGCTGGCCGCCACCGGCGGTAACGGCGGGCCCTACAGCTATACGGTGGTCACCGGCGCACTGCCCACAGGTCTCACGCTGGCCACGAACGGCACCCTGAGCGGCACGCCGACCGCAGGCGGTACCTTCAACTTCACCCTGCGCGCCGCCGACACTGCCGGCAACACGGGGGCGAGCGGCTACACGCTGGTCGTGTCCGCACCGACAATTTCGATTGCGCCCACCACCTTGCCCACGCTCACCCGCAACGCGGCCTACAGTCAGACCATTACCGCTGCCGGTGGTACTGCGCCGTATAGCTATGCGGTGACCAGTGGCGTAGCGCCGGCTGGCATCACACTCTCCCCGACCGGGGTACTATCCGGCACGCCCACCACCGCCGGGGCCTACGCGTTCACCGTCACGGCCACGGACAGCAGTTCCGGCAGCGGCCCCTACACCGGTGCGCGTGGCTACAGCGGCACGGTGCAGCAGGACACCCCGGTGATCGGGCCGGCAACGCTGCCGGGTGGCACCGCCGGGGCTGCCTACGCCCAATCGCTCACGGTCACGGGCGGAGCAGGGGCGCCGTACACGTTTGCGATTGTCGCTGGGTCCTTGCCGGGCGGCCTGGCCTTGAATACCAGCACTGGGCAGATCTCCGGCACGCCCACTGCCGTAGGATCGTTCCCAGTGACTGTCCAGGTCGCCGATGCCGGTGCGTCCATCGGCGGGCGGGCGTACACGATCACCATCGCGACGCCGGTGCTTTCGCTTGCACCGTCTGGCGCTGCGCTGAATGGTACTTATGGGTCCGCCTACAGCCAGAGCTTCAGTGCCAGCGGTGGCACCAGTCCCTACGCCTACACGTTGAGTGGCGCGTTGCCCACTGGGCTCACCTTCAGTGGCACCACGGGTGTGCTTTCCGGCACGCCTACCCAGGCGGGCGCGTTTGCCTTCACGGTCAGCGTGACAGAGGCGACCACGGGTGCCGGGGCGCCATACACGTTCAGCCGCGTCTACACCCTTACGGTGTCCCCGCCCACCATCGCCATTGCACCGCTGACGCTGCCGTTCGGTGCTGCGGGCGCGCCGTATTCGCAGACCCTGACCGCCAGCGGTGGCGTGGCGCCGTACACCTTCCAGGTCGTTGCGGGCAGTCTTCCGGCCGGCGTGTCACTGTCGGCGTCCGGGGTGCTGTCGGGCACGCCAACGGCGGCCGGCACGTTCAACGTGACCTTCCAGGCCCGCGATGCCAACCTGCAGACAGGCCAGCGTGCCTACTCCTCCAACATCGCTGCGCCCACGCTTGCGCTGTCGCCGGCAAGCGGCACCCTGCTGGCTGCATACGGAATGGCGTACAGCCAGAGCTTTACCGCCCTGGGGGGCAATGCGCCCTACACATATTCCCTGAGTGGCACAGTGCCTTCCGGACTCAGCTTCAACAGCAGTACCGGCACGTTGTCCGGCACGCCGGTGCAGACCGGCAGTTTCCCGCTGACTGTTACTGCCGCCGACAGCAGCACCGGCACGGGTGCGCCGTTCAGTGTCTCGGCCAATTACACGCTCAACGTTGCGCCGCCTGCCATCGTCATTGCGCCGGCGAGCCTGCCGGTGGGGGGCGTAGGCAGTGCGTACTCGCAGACGGTGACCGCCAGCGGCGGCATAGCGCCGTACACCTTCGCGGTCGTCGCGGGTTCACTGCCGGCCGGTGTGACGCTGTCGTCCGCGGGTGTTCTGAGCGGCACGCCCACGGCGGGGGGCTCGTTCAACTGGACCGTCACGGCCACCGATGCCGGCAGCATGACGGGCGCGCATGCCTACACCATGACGATCAGTGCGCCCACCATCGACCTTACGCCAACAACGCTCCCCGATCCCACCCAGGGCGCAGCCTACAGCGCGGCGCTGAGTGCCAGTGGCGGCACGGCGCCGTACACCTTCAGCATCGTCGGAGGTGCCTTGCCCGCCGGCATGACCCTCAACACTGGCGGCACGTTGTCCGGCACGCCGATCAATGCAGGCCCGTATGCGTTCACTGTGCAGGCCAGTGACAGCAGTACCGGCGTCGGCCCCTTCAATGGCACCCGGTCCTACAACGGCACCGTGCAGCCCGGCATTCCGGTGCTCAACCCGGCGACCCTGCCCAACGGGGCGATCGGTGCGGCGTACACGGCGGCCTTGTCGGTAACCCAGGGCGCGGGTGCACCGTACACCTTCACCCTGGTGTCGGGCGCGCTGCCCGCGGGCCTCACTCTGAGCAGCGGCGGCGTGATTTCCGGCACGCCCAACACGGCCGGTTCGTTCACCGCCGTGGTGCAGGTGACCGATGCGGCTGCGCAGAACGGGCAACGCAGTTACACCATCACCATTGGTGCGCCGACCCTGACCCTGTCGCCGGCGGCCGGTACGCTCAACGCCACCTACGCGGCGGCCTCCAGCCAGGCGTTCAGCGCAGGCGGTGGCGTCGCGCCTTACACGTATGCCGTAACGGCCGGTACGTTGCCCACCGGGATGTCGCTGGCGGCGGCCACCGGGACGTTGTCGGGCACGCCCACCCAACCTGGTTCGTTTGCGATCACGGTGACCGCGACCGATTCCAGCGGTGGCGCAGGCGCACCCTTCAGCATCAGTCAGAACTACAACGTGGTCGTCGCGTTGCCCACCATCGCTGTTGCGCCGACGACGGTGCCCGGCGGCACCGTGGCCATTCCGTACTCGCAGGCCTTGTCCGCCACTGGCGGCATCGCTCCGTATACGTTCGTGGTCAGTGCTGGCGCACTGCCGGCCGGCATGAGTCTGTCCGGCGCTGGCGTGCTGTCGGGCACGCCGACGGCCAGTGGCACGTTCAACACCACCGTGACGGCCACCGATGCCAACGGCCAGACCGGCGCACGGGCGTATGCCCTGCAGGTTGCTGCGCCCACCATCGTCGTGACCCCGGCAATGCTGCCATCGCCGGCGCAGGGCCTGGCCTACAGCGCCACCTTCAGTGCGAGTGGCGGCGTGGCGCCGTACAGCTTCTCGGCCACCGGTGCGTTGCCGCCGGGTCTGTCGCTGACCACCGGCGGCGTGCTGTCCGGGACGCCGACCGCGTCGGGCACCAGCACCTTCACCGTGCTGGCAACCGACAGCTCGGGTGGGGCAGGGCCGCATACCGGCGCGCAGAGCTACACGCTGAGCACGTCGGCCGGTCCGTCCATCGACCAGACCAGCGTGCCGGCCGCCACCGTGGGTAGCGCGTACAGCACCACGCTCTCCGCTACGGGCGGCACCGCGCCGTACAGCTTCGCCCTGGTCTCCGGTGCGCTGCCTGCCGGCATCGTGTTCAGCAGCGGCGGTGCCTTCAGCGGTACGCCGACCCATGCCGGCAGCTTCGCCGTCACTGTGCGCGTCACCGACAGCAATGGCGTCACCAACCAGCAGGGCCTGGTGCTTGTGACCGGCGCGCCGACGCTGGCACTGACCCCGGCCGCAGGCAGCCTGCAGGCCGACTACGCGGTGGCCTATTCGACCACCTTCGCCGGCAGTGGCGGCACCGCGCCGTACACCTACACCGCCACCGGTGCGTTGCCTGCCGGGATCAGCCTCAATGCAGCCACCGGTGTGTTGTCCGGCACGGCCACGCAGAGTGGCAACTTCCCGATTGCAGTGACCGTGACCGATTCCTCCACCGGTGCCGGCGCACCGTTCCAGCGGATGCAGAACTACACGCTGGAGGTGGCCGCGCCCAACCTGGTGGTGACCCCGGGCAGCCTGCCCAACGCGGTGGTCGGCGTGGCCTACACGCAGGCGCTGACCGCCAGCGGTGCGGTGGCGCCGTACACCTACACGCTGCAGGGCGGCAGCCTGCCTGCGGGGATACAGCTGGATGCAGCCAGTGGCGTGGTGTCCGGTACGCCGGTCAGTGCCGGCAGCAGCACGCTGACCGTGCGCGCCACCGATGCCAACGGGCAATCGGTGGACCAGGCCTACACGTTGACCGTGGATCCGGCACAGATCGTGGTCGACCCGGCCGTGCTGGCCGCGCCGCAGGTAGGCCAGGCCTACCGGCATGCGTTCAGCGCCACCCGTGGCAACGGCAGCTACACCTGGAGCGTGACCAGTGGCAGCCTGCCGGCCGGGTTGGCGTTGGCAGCCGACGGTGTGCTCAGCGGTACGCCCACCAGCATCGGCACCAGCACCTTCGTAGTCAGCGCAAGTGACGGGCAGAACTACGCCGGCACCCGCAGCATCACCGTGACCGTCAGCCAGGCGCAGGCCGTGGCGGCGGCGCAGACGGTGACGGTGCTGGCCGGCCAGACTGTGACCTTCGATGCCACCACCGGCGCCAGCGGCGGCCCGTTCGACACCGCCGCCATTGCGGCTGCACCGGCCACCGGCAGTGCCAGCGTCGCCGGCCTGCAGATCAGCTACACGGCGCCGTTGGAGGCCAGTGGCGCGGTTGGGTTCACCTACACGCTGGCCAACAGCAGCGGCGTGTCGGCCCCGGCACAGGTGACGGTCACCGTCAACCCGCAGCCGATCGCTGCCGCGCTCACGGCCAGTGGCCTGGCGGGTACCACCATCAGCGTCGAGCTCACCGAAGGCGCACGCGGCGGTCCGTTCACCGCTGCCACCGTGGTGTCGGTGATGCCGGCCAACGCGGGTACGGCCACGGTGAAGGCAAGCGACGCCGGCTACCGGCTGGAGTTTGCCGCGGCGGGTGGTTATGCGGGCGTGGCGCAGTTGGTGTACACGCTGAGCAACGCCTATGCGACCTCCGCACCGGCCGCGCTGGCGGTGACCATCACCGCTCGCCCCGACCCGACCAAGGACGCCGAAGTGATGGGCATCCTGGACGCGCAGGCCGACGCCACCCGGCGCATGGCCACCGGCCAGATCAACAACTTCCAGCGTCGTCTGGAAAGCCTGCATCGTGGCGGCGGCGACGGTTTCAGCAACGGCATCAGCCTGTCGTCCGCCTCGTCGGGACGGACAGGGCCGCGCGCTAACCTCTCGGCAGTGGACCAGAGCCTGGCCGATTCCCTGCGCATGAACCTGATCGAGCCTGCGGCAGATCCGGCCGATGCCACGGCAGGCGATGCGACCCGCGGCACCGGCGGCCTGCCGGGCGGTATTTCGGTATGGACCGGCGGCGCGCTCAGCTTCGGCAATGGCAATAACCGCAACGGCCGCAGCTCGGCGGACTTCACCACGTCCGGCCTGAGCATGGGCGCCGACACGCGGATCAGTGACGGCGTGGCGCTCGGCGCGGGCGTGGGTTACGGCCACGACAGTGCCGATGTCGGCAACAAGGGCAGCCACAGCAGCGTGGACAGCTACAGCGTGGCGACGTATGCCAGCTGGCGGCCGAGCCGCAACACCTACCTCGATGGCCTGGTGGGGTACCAGTGGTTGTCGCTGGACGCGCGGCGCTTCGTCACCGGCAATGGCAATACCGTGCACGGCAGCCGCGATGGACGTCAGCTGTTTGCCTCGCTGGCACTGGGCTACGAACACCGCAGCGAGACCCTGCTGCTGTCGCCGTATGCACGACTGGACGTGGCCGACGCAACGCTGGACGGCTACACCGAGCAGGGCCGGGTGGGCGACACGCTGACCTATGACGAGCAGAAGCTGCGCACCAGCACCGGCAACCTGGGCCTGCGCAGCGAGTACCTGGTGCGCACCGACAGCGGTACCTGGCTGCCTGGCGCACGCATCGAGTTCCAGCGTGATTTCCAGGGCAGCAATGCCGCCACCCTGCGCTACAGCGACTTGTTGTCCGGCCCGGCCTACTCGGCGTCGCTGCGCGACCAGTCGCGCAGCCGCACGCTGCTCGGCATCGGGGCGCCGTTCCAGTCCACCTCCGGCTGGTTGTTCCGGTTCGAGTACCAGTTCCTGTTCGACAGCCAGGCGGGCGACGTGCAGTCGATCCTGATCGGCGCAGAGAAGAAGTTCATGCCGTAACCCAACGCGCGCTGCCGTCCTGACGGCAGCGCGCAGCGGTGTGGTTCGTGATCGGTTGCGCTGTGCGCCACGTATGTTTCTGACATAGTGATGGCGTGTTCGTGCAACACGGCGGGTTGATGCTGCATCCTCAGGAATTGTCCACGTCCCAGATTGGCCTGGCGTTGTCGCAGGCATGGGGCGTGCAGGCCAACATGGTGGTGCAACGGCCGACCGGTGCCGATGCGGGCGCCACTGTGTACCAGGTGATCGCACGCGATGGCGCGCGGTGGTGGCTGAAGTGCCGGCGCTACGCGGTCGATGAGACCGTGTGGAAGGTGCTGCAGTACCTGCGCAGCCAGCGCGGCCTGGACGAGATCGCCGCGCCACAGCCCACCCTGGAGGGCGCCCCGGCACTGCGCATGGACGGCCTGCAGTGGACGCTGTTTGCCTATGTCGAGGGTCAATCCGGTTTCGAGTCGGCGCTGTCGCAGGGGCAGTGGCGGCGGCTGGGAGCAGTGCTGCGGCAGGTGCACGACACGCCCTTGCCGGATGACCTCCGCGCCGGGCTGGCGCAGCCCCATTTCGATGACGACAGCGCGGTGGAGCGGGTAGGTGCGTGGCTGCATCGCACCGACGTGCGTTGGCCCGTGCGTGATGATCTTGCCGCGCAGTTCCTGCGCGCCTGGCAGCAGCATCGGCCCCGTATTGGCGAGGTCTGGCAGCACTGCACGCAGCTGCGTGAGCGATTGCAGGGCCGGGCATGGGCGCGGGTGCTGTGCCACGGCGACCTGCACGCCGGCAACCTGCTGCTGCGTGCCGACCACGGGCTGTGCCTGATCGACTGGGACGACATGCTGCTGGCCCCGCGCGAACGCGACCTGATGTTTGTCGGTGCCGGCGTGGGCGGGCGTTGGGGGCGCGATGATCCGCCGGGCTTCGGTGAGGGCTACGGCGAGGTGAGCATCGACCTCGAGCGCCTGGCCTATTATCGGCACTGGCGCATCCTGCATGACGTGCAGGAGTTCCATGACCTGCTGTTGGAGCCGGGTGCAGCCTCGCGCCCGCCGGCGCAGCGTCGCCAGGCCCTGCGCTACATGGAAGAGCAGTTCGCGCCGGGCAACGTGGTCGACAGCGCGGCGCGCAGCTGGATCGCGGCCACCGGGCAAGCGGGGTAACGCCATCCCATGGGTGGCTTCGGTGCGACCGGCATGGGAGGTAGAGCCACCCCATGGGGTGGCTGCCGTGCGACCGGGATCATTGGGGCGCCAGCCACCCATGGGGTGGCTCTAACGGCGGACATCGTCCCGGCCCCGGCAGGCGGCACAGGGTCGGGCTGTTTGCACGTGGAGATGGAGTGGATCGTGCGCGCGGGCGCAGAAACGACGCAACTCGACTATTTGCTACCATTCCTTCTTGTACGTTGAATTGCCTGAGAAGGACCTTGGAATGAAGATCGCAGTGGCCGGCACTGGATATGTTGGCCTGTCCAACGCGGTGTTGCTGGCGCAACACCATGAAGTTGTTGCTTTGGATATCGACAGCGCCCGAGTTGAAATGATCAATGCGGGGCGCGCGCCCATCGAAGATCGCGAGATCGAAGCGTTTCTTCAAGGCAAACGCCTGAATCTGGTGGCTACGTTGGATTCCGAGCTTGCGTATTCGGGCGCGACGTTTGTGATTGTGGCCACGCCCACTGATTATGATCCGAAGACGAATTACTTCGATACCACTTCTGTCGAGTCGGTAATCAAAGAGGTGATGCGTGTGAATCCGCATGCCGTCGTGGTTATCAAATCCACCGTTCCGGTTGGGTGCACCAGTGCATTGCGTGCGAAATTTGGCAGGGATAATATCCTGTTCTCGCCGGAGTTTCTTCGTGAAGGGCGGGCGCTTTACGACAATCTGCATCCCAGTCGAATCATCGTCGGTGAACAGTCAGAGCGGGCGTCGGTGTTTGCTGGGCTTCTGCTGGAGGGGGCAATTCGAAAGGATGTGCCGGTGCTCTTTACCGATGCCACGGAAGCAGAGGCCATCAAGCTATTCTCCAACACCTACCTTGCAATGCGCGTCGCCTACTTCAACGAGTTGGATACGTACGCGAGCTCTCACGGGCTTGACTCCCGACAGATGATTGCCGGTGTCAGTCTGGATTCCCGTATAGGAGACCACTACAACAATCCGTCATTTGGGTATGGCGGATACTGCCTTCCGAAGGATACAAAGCAGCTGCTGGCGAACTACGACAAGGTTCCGCAGAATCTGATCCATGCGATCGTGGAGGCCAATCGCACGCGAAAGGATTTTATTGCCGACGAGATCGTGCGTCGCAACCCCAAGGTCGTCGGCATCTACCGGCTGGTCATGAAGGCAGGGTCTGATAATTTCCGTGCTTCAGCGGTGCAAGGCGTCATGAAGCGGATCAAGGCAAAGGGAATCGAGGTTATCGTCCATGAGCCGGTTCTGACGCTTCCGGAGTTCTATCGATCCAAGGTCGTCAATGACTTCGATGCGTTCAGTGCACAAGCCGACATTATCGTTGCCAACCGCATGACGGATGAGCTGGCCAGGGTGGCGGACAAGGTTTACACGCGAGATCTGTTCGGCGCGGATTGACCCGTCTGCTTCTCGTGTGATTCCGGCGCGCGGCGAGATCTTCAATGAAGATCCAACCGCGCATGCGGTTCAGGCGTTTCACTCGCCGGGTTTCGCCGCGGCGGTGACAGCCTGGGATTTGGCGTGGCGGGCCAGTACCGCTTCACGATGGGCGATGTAGGCATTGGCGCCCAGGATGATGCCGGCACCGATCACGGTCCAGCGGTCCAGGGTTTCGCCGAACAGCAGCCAGCCCAGCACGGCAACCAGCGGCAACTGCATGAAGCTGATCGGGGTCAGTGCGGAGACCTCGCCCAAGCGCAGCGCCCGCGTCCACAGCAGCTGGCCCACCGTGCCAAACAGGCCGGTGGCGGCCAGCCACACCCACGCCATGCCGGTCGGCCACACCCAGGCGAACAGCGCGGGAACCAGCGACAGCGGCACCCAGAACACGTAGGTGTAGAGCACCACGGCATCGGCGCTGTCCACCCGGGTCAGCTGCTTGATCTGGATCGCCACCAGCGAACTGAGTACCGCGGCCAGCACCGCCACCAGGGTGCCGGGGGTAAAGCTGGTCGAGCCCGGCCGCACGATGATCAGCACGCCGATGAACCCGATGATCACCGCTGCCCAGCGTCGCGCGCGCACGGTCTCGCCGAGCCACAGCACCGCGGCGATGGTGACGAACAGCGGCGTGGAGTAGGACAGCGAGATCGCCTGCGACATCGGCAGGTGGCCGATCGCCCAGAACGCGCACAGCATCGACGCCAGGCCGATCGTACTGCGCAGCAGGTAGCGGGGCAGCTGCTGGGTCTTCAGCGACGCGCGCCCCGGGCGCAGCAGCATCGGCAGCAGGGCCATCAGCCCGAAGGCGTTGCGGAAGAACGCCACTTCCTGGGTGGGCACCGAGCGGGTGGCATAGCGGATGGCCACGGCCATCAGCCCGAAGGCCAGCGTGCTGCCCAGCATCAGCAGTGCCGCACGCAGGGGAGTGGGGGCGGGCAGGGCGAGTGGCGGGGTCACCACTGCGCGCCGATCAGGCGTGGCTCCGGTTCGATCGGCACGCCGAACTTCTCCAGCACCGAGGCCGAGATCTGCCGCGCCAGCGCCAGCAGCTGCTCGCCGCTGGCGGTGCCGTGGTTGACCAGCACCAGCGCATGGTGCGGCGACACGCCGGCGTCGCCGTCGCGGTAGCCCTTCCAGCCGCATGCCTCGATCATCCAGGCCGCCGACAGCTTGCGCCGGGTGTCCTGGTCGGCCGGGTACACCGGCAGGTCGGGGAAATGCTGCAGCAACACCTCCACCTGTTCCAGCGGCAGCACCGGGTTCTTGAAGAAGCTGCCGGCATTGCCCAGTACGTCCGGGTCAGGCAGTTTGCGGCGGCGGATGTTGATCACCGCGTTTGCCACATCGGCGGCCACCGGCAGTTCCACGCCCATGGCCTGCATTTCTTCCGTGATGCCGGCATAGCCCAGGCGCAGGGCGTGCAGCAACGGCAGGCGCAGTTCAATCGCGGTGATCAGGTAGCGTTCCGGCATCTGCTTGAACACGCTGTCGCGGTAACCGAACTGGCAGGCCTCGGGATCCAGCCGAACCCACGCAGCGGTCTCGCGGTCCCAGGCTTCGACGGTCTGGATGAACTCGTCCACCTGCACGCCGTACGCGCCGATGTTCTGGATGGGGGAGGCGCCGGCCGTACCGGGAATCAACGCCAGGTTCTCCAGCCCGGACAGGCCATTCTGCAGCGACCACATCACCAGCCCATGCCAGCTGACCCCGGCGCCGGCACGGACCACAGTGTGGTCGGCGCGGTGTTCCAGGATCTCGATGCTGCGGTTGGCAAACACCAGGACCGTGCCGTCCACGTTGCCGGCCAGCAGCACGTTGCTGCCACTGCCCAGCACCAGCAGCGGCGCGCCGGCGACCTGGGGCAGCGCCAGTACGTCCGGCAGCAGCGACGGGTCGTGCAGCTCCAGCAGCTGTGCCGCGCTTGCCTCCACGTGGAAGGTGTTGAGCGCCTTCAGCGACGCGTTCTCAGTCAGGGTCCAGGCAGGCATTGCATTACTCATAGGGGGGCAACCGCACCGCGGCTGGGGGCCTCGCGGCGTCGGCGGATGGCTTCAACGCAGTCCTGCACCAGGGCCGGGCCGCGGAAGATCAGGCCGCTGTAGCACTGCACCAGGGCCGCGCCGGCGGACATCTTGGCCACCGCATCGGCGCCGGACTGGATGCCGCCGACGCCGATCAGCGGCATCGACTCGGGCAGGCGTGCGCGCAACCGGCGCAAAACCAGCGTGGACTGGCCCAGCAGCGGCGCGCCGGACAGGCCGCCGGCCTCCTGCGCGCGCGGATCACCGGCCACCGCACTGCGGTCGATCGTGGTGTTGGTGGCGATCACACCGTCCACCTTCAATTCGCTGAGCACGCGGGCGGCCGCATCGATGTCGCGGTCGCTCAGGTCCGGCGCCACCTTGACCAGCATCGGCACGCGCCGGCCATGCTTGGCGGCGAGGTTTTCCTGGCTGTCGCGCAGCTGCGAGATCAGCTGGCGCAGCGCCGTTTCTTCCTGCAGCTCGCGCAGCCCGGCCGTGTTCGGCGAGGAGATGTTGACGGTGATGTAGTCGGCCAGCGGATACACCTTCTGCAGGCAGTGCTGGTAGTCGTCGAACGCCTGCTCGTTGGGCGTGTCCTTGTTCTTGCCGATGTTGATGCCGAGCAGCCCGTGGCGGCGCTTGGCTCGTTCAACATTGCGCACCAGTGCATCCACGCCGAGGTTGTTGAAGCCCATGCGGTTGATGATGGCCTGGTGGGCCGGCAGCCGGAACAGTCGCGGTTTCGGATTGCCTTCCTGCGGACGCGGGGTGATGGTGCCGATTTCGACGAAGCCGAACCCCAGCGCCAGCAGGGCATCGATGTGCTCGCCGTTCTTGTCCAGCCCGGCGGCCAGGCCAACCGGATTGGGGAACTCCAGGCCGAAGGCCTTGGTGGGCAGCGGTGCGATACGGCCGGCCAGCAGGGGCGTGGTGCCGGTGCGGTAGGCCAGCTCCAGGCCGCTCAGGCCAAGGCCGTGGGCGCGCTCTGCATCGAAGGCGAACAGGAAGGGGCGGGCAAGCGAGTACATGGCGTTCTATCAGTCCAGCGTGCCGACAAAGGCACGGGTTTGGTATTCAAAGGCAACCTGGCCGTCCACGGCGTGGGCATCGAACAACTGCTGCAGCGCCTCCAGCATCGGCGCATGGCGGGGGTGGCCGGCCTGCGGCGCGTAGGACGAGGACAGCAGGCGCCCACGCAGGCCATCGAGATCCATGCGCTGCACGTTGGGGAAGCTGGCCAGGCCGCGCAGGCCCGCGCCGAACCAGGCGCGCATGGCGTCATCGTCCTGGTAGCGCTCGGCCACCTGGGTGTAATCGGTGCCGAACTCCAGCAGCAGCTGCTCGTAGCCGATCAGGAACGGCGAGGCGTCCAGCAGGCGGGAGTTCCAGAACACCAGCGCCATCCCACCGGGATGCAGGATGCGCGACCACTCGCGGCGCACCGCGGCGGTGTCGAACCAGTGGAAGGCCTGGGCGGCAGCGACCAGACCAACGCTGTCGTCGGCCAGGGTGGTGGCCTCGGCGGTGCCATCGACCAGTTTCAGGCGCAGGTAATCGGGGGTCAGCCACTGCTCGGCGGCGGCGCGCATGGCCGCATTGGGTTCCACCGCGATGACCGGGTGGCCGCTGGCCAGGAACAGACGGGTGGAAATGCCGGTACCGGCGCCGATATCGGCGACCAGGGTCTCGGTGGGCACGCCGATATCGTGATGCAGCCAGTCCAGCAGGGCCGGCGGGTAATCGGGGCGGTAGCGGACGTAGTCGGCGACGCGGCTGCTGAAGCGTTCGGTCGAATCCGATGCACTCATGGGGACCTCACGATTGGGATGCGGCAAACAGGGCCAATCCACCGAAGAAGAGCACGAAACCCACCACCACCAGGATGCTGCCGATCACCGCCAGCCAACCCAGTACCAGTCCAGCGACCGCCAGGCCGTCACCTTCCAGGGCCTGCGGCTGGCGACGGATTTCCGCGCGCGCCATGTGGCCGGTGACGATGGCAATGAGACTGCCGAGAAACGGAAAGACCGTCCAGCCCACGATGCCCATGATCAAGCTGACTACGGCCAGCGAGCTGGTCTGTCGATAGGGCTGGTTCATCCGTTTCCTCCATGGCAGAGCGTCCATGATAGTGCCTGCGCCGGGATTAGCCCATCGGCGCGGGCGGCGTGCAACCCGGCAGGGCCTCAGCCCATCAGGACCTGGCCACCATCGACGTTCAAGGTGTGGCCGGTGATCCAGCGCGCCAGCGGCGAGCACAGGAACAGGGCGGCATCGGCGATTTCCTTCGGCTGGCCGAAGCGACCGAACGGAATTTTGGCCAGCGTGGCGTGGTACAGCGCCGGGTCGTGCTCGCGGCGACGGGCCCACAGGCCGTCCTCGAACTCGATCGAGCCCGGGGCAATGGCATTGACGCGGATCCGCTGCGGGGCCAGCGCCAGTGCCTGGGAGGTGGTGTAGTGCATCAGTGCGGCCTTGGCCGCGGCATACGGAGCAGCGCCCGGTCGCGGTTGCAGCGCGGCGATCGAGGCCAGGTTGAGGATGCAGGCGTCGCTGGACTGCTGCAGCCAGGGCAGGGCCAGTCGCGAGGCGCGTACCGCCGACATCAGATCGATGCCCAGGCTGGCTTCCCAGCCGGCTTCATCGTCGGCCATGCCGTAGCCGGTGGCATTGTTGACCAGCACATCGATACCGCCCAGCGCGTGGGCGGCATCGGCTAGCCAGCGGCCGATGTCGTCCAGCACCCCGAGGTCGGCCGATGCGGTGTGGATGTCCAGGCCCAGGGCCTGGGCATCGGTGCGCAGCGCAGTGAGCCCGGGCTCACCGCGGGCGCAGACCGACACGCGGGCGCCCGCCGAAGCGAACGCCAGCGCCATTGCCCGCCCGATGCCCTTGCTGCCGCCGGCCACCAGTACCCGGCGGCCGGTGAAATCCAGCGATGGGGCAGCGGGCGTGGGCATCACAGGTCGAACTTGATGCCCTGGGCCAGCGGCAGCGAATCGGAGTAGTTGATGGTGTTGGTCTGGCGACGCATGTAGACCTTCCACGCATCCGAGCCGGACTCGCGACCACCGCCGGTGTCCTTCTCGCCGCCGAACGCACCGCCGATCTCCGCACCGGAGGTGCCGATGTTGACGTTGGCGATGCCGCAGTCCGAGCCGGCCGCCGAGAGGAAGCGCTCGGCGACCTTCAGGTTGGTGGTGAAGATCGACGAGGACAGGCCCTGCGGCACGCCGTTCTGCATGTCGATGGCTTCGTCCAGGGTGCTGTACTTCATCACGTACAGGATCGGGGCGAAGGTCTCGTGCTGCACCACTTCGTCGCTGTTCTTCAGGCCGGTGACGATGGCCGGCAGCACGAAGTTACCGGCGCGGTCGATGCGGGTGCCGCCGGTTTCCACGGTGCCGCCGCTGGCCTTGGCCTTCTCGATCGAGGCCAGGAACTGCTGCACGGCGCCGTCGCTGTTGAGCGGGCCCATCAGGTTGGCCGGGTCGGTCGGGTCGCCGATCTTGCCTTCCACCTGCTTGTACGCCTTGACCAGCGTGGCCAGCACGTCGTCATGGATGGATTCGTGCACGATCAGGCGGCGGGTGGTGGTGCAGCGCTGGCCCGCAGTGCCGACCGCGCCGAACACGATGCCCGGGATGGCCAGCTTCAGGTCGGCGGTTTCGTCCAGGATGATGGCGTTGTTGCCGCCCAGCTCCAGCAGGCAGCGGCCCAGGCGGTGGGCAACCTTTTCGGCGACCTGGCGGCCCACCTGGGTGGACCCGGTGAAGCTGATCAGCGGCACGCGCTTGTCGGCCACCATCTTCTGCGACAGCTCGGTGCCGGCGTCGTTGATCAGGAAGAAGATGTCCGGGAAGCCGGCGCCGCGCAGCGCTTCATTGCAGATGCGCATCGAGGCGATGGCGGTCAGCGGGGTCTTGTTGGACGGCTTCCAGATGCACACATCGCCACAGATCGCGGCCAGGAAGGCGTTCCAGGCCCACACCGCGACCGGGAAGTTGAACGCACTGATGATGCCGACCAGGCCGAGCGGCTGGTACTGCTCGTACATGCGGTGGCCGGGGCGCTCGGAATGCATGGTGTAGCCATAGAGCATGCGGCTCTGGCCCACGGCGAAGTCGGCGATGTCGATCATCTCCTGCACTTCGCCGTCGCCCTCGGGCTTGCTCTTGCCCATTTCCAGCGCGACCAGCGAGCCCAGTGCGTCCTTGTGGGCGCGCAGCGCTTCGCCGCACAGGCGCACGGCTTCGCCACGGCGCGGGGCCGGGGTGGTGCGCCATACCTTGAAGGCTTCCTGGGCGCGGGCCACGATGGTTTCGTAGTCGGCGTCGGTGGTGGCGTGGACCTGGGCGATCGCCTCGCCGGTGGTCGGGTTGACCGGGGTGATCAGACCGGCGCTGGTGGCGGTGGACCACTCGCCATTGCCGAGGTAGGTGCCAGCGTTGGTCGCGTCCAGGCCGAGGGCCTTGAGCAGATCAGAGGACATGCAAACTCCTGTTGCGTTGCGTTTGTAAGGCGCTGGCCGCTGGCAGGGTGGGGGGCGGCAAGCTGACCGCTGATGGTAGCAGAGGGGAGCTGGGCTTCCCTTATCAGAAGGGGCGCGCTGGTGGTGAGGCGCCCCAGTGGACCACGGAGAATTCAAAAAATGCTTTCAAATTCAATAAAGTAAGCGTGATTGCATCCGCAGCGGCGTGCGGGCGCTGAATCGGTCAGGCGATATGGCCCAGTGCGTGTGCATGCGCATGTGCGTGAGGCGACCAGGACGGCGGGTCGCGATGCCAGCGCCAAGCACTCTCGATGATCGGTTCAAGCGCCGTCCATTGCGGCGTCCAGCCGAGCACCCGGCGTGCTTTTTCGCTGCTCGCCACCAGGCGGGCGGGGTCACCGGCGCGCCGTGGCGCGACATCGTATGGAATCTGAACGCCCGTGACGGAGGCGGCAGTTGCAATTACCTCCTGGACGGAGAACCCCTGGGCATTGCCCAGGTTGAACGTGTGCGCGCCCGCTTCGCGCGCCATGAACGCGAGTGCGAGTGCATGGGCCTGAGCAAGGTCCTGCACATGGACATAGTCGCGCACACAGGTTCCATCGGCGGTGTCGTAGTCGTTTCCAAACACTTTCAGCGCTGGCCCCTGGCCCAACGCTGCGCGAAGCACGTTTGGAATCAAGTGGGTCTCGCACGCGTGCGCTTCCCCGATGCCGTGCTCGGGCAGCGCGCCTGCAGCGTTGAAATAGCGCAGCGTCACAGAGCGCAGGCCGTAAGCATGCGCCGCATCGGCCAGAAAACGCTCGGCCATCAGCTTGCTGGCACCGTATGGATTGATTGGAGACCTGGGGTGTTCTTCATCGATGGCCTCGGATATTGGGTTGCCAAAGACTGCAGCGGTGGAAGAGAACACGATCTGGCTGACGTCATGATCACGCATGGCTTCCAGCAGATTCAGCGTGCCAGTAACGTTGTTGCTGTAGTACGGATAAGGCTCTGCGACAGATTCACCGACCAGGGAGCGCGCGCAGAAGTGCATCACGGCGTCGAAGTGTTGCCCGCTGAAGGCGCGTTTCAACCCCGCCGGGTCCATCAGGTCGGCCTCGATCAAACGGCCCCAACGGACCGCACCTCGATGGCCGGTCGACAGGTTGTCCAGCACCGTGACTGTGTGACCCTGCTCGGCCAGCCATTGGGCCATGTGGCTGCCGATGTAGCCGGCGCCACCGCAGATGAGAATGCTGGAAGTACTCAATGAACAAACTCCAAGTGCGACACATCGTAGGGTGAAGGGGGCGTCACAGGGATCAGGCGACGGGTAACGCCGGCTGCTTCAGCCGCGCCCTCAGGCGCTGGTAGGCGATGACGAACAAGGCCGCCGCCACGAAAGCGAAGGTGACTCGGAGCGCCACATGGAGTGGAAGCTGTTTGGCCGCGCCGAGGAAAATCGGGTGGCACAGGTAGATGCCGAACGTCGCATTGGCCAGTGTCTGCATCACGGGCGACGGAGGGATCCGGTCTCCCCAGCGCAGTGCGGCCAGCAGCACCAAGGCGGCAATCATGTGCGGCAGTGCCACGCCAGGCAAAGGGGAGAGCACCCATGTGGCCGCCACCAGCATCAATGCAACAGCAAGCGCTTGCGCACCCCATCGGGTGCTGCGGTGGAGGCCTATCAACAGCCCGATCAGCACGGCCGTGGAGGCCTGCATCCACTGCGCCAATGGATAGCCAATCTGGCGCGACCAGGGTTCCCATAGCCCGACCGTCGCCAGATTCGCCACGGTCGCCGTCATTGCCAGCCAGAACAGCACCTGGCGATCGACGGAGCGCTTCATCGCCGCCAGTGTCACGATCAGAGCGAAGATGAACGGGATGTACCAGAGGTGGATGCTGCTGCCGGCAAGTACCCCGGCGACCCAGCCCCCGCTGTAATCCAGCGACATGAAGGGGTGATGGCGTGCAAGGTTGATGGCACCAAACACCACAAACCAGAATGCCCACGGAATCAGCAGACGGCGCGCCAGCGCTGCGATCCGCACACGACGTGACCAGTTGCTGCCCACCTCGAACAGCATGGTGAGCATCAGGAATGCCGAGAGGCCGCTGTAGCTGATCTCGCTTCCCGCCGCCTTCGAGTGGTACCAGACAATGGCGAACGCAGCCAGGACGCGTACCAGCTCAATGCCCTGGTTGCGCCCGGAACGCTGCGTCACCGTCGTGAACTGTGCAGTCACCGGCCTGCGTCCAGCGCCTTCAGAAAGCGCACGCCACGATCGGCCCAATCGAAGCATCCCTGGGTACCCTCATAGGCATGGTTCTGCAGTCTGTTGAGGTAGTCGAAATCATCAATGCGTTCGCAAACCCCCTGTGCCAGCGCCGCCAGGTCGTTGAACTCGGTAAATGCGCTGGGCGCACTCACCCCCAGGCCGGAAACGGCGCCTTTCATGGCAAACATTGGCAGACGGTTGAAGACGTAGGTCAGCAGGCGCACCTTGAAGCCGCCGCCCAGGAAGTCTGCGACCACACTTGCCCGACAGGTCGCAAGGAATGCGTCGATGTCATCGACAAAGCCCATGAACCGTACGGTCGGGTAGCGGCTGGACAACGTGTCGCCGAGTGCATCATCGATCGGCCCAACCACGGCCATCTCGACGCCGGCACGATGGAAGACGGGCGCTGCATGCTCGAGCCAGCGCTCCAGGATCACCTGCTTCTGACGGGATTCACGCCCGCCCAGTACCACGACGCGTCGAGGAACCGAGGCATCGATCTGGCGTTGGACCACGCTGTTGCCCTGGTAGCCGGGGGTCAAGGTGACGTACTGCACACCTGGCAACTGGGCCTTGTAGAGTGTGGCATCATCGGGGTTGATCAGTGATAGCAGGTCCACTGATCGCACAAGGTCAAGCTCGGCCTTGCCCACCTTGATGCCATCCAGTTTGAGGGCAAGGCGCAGCAGCGGATTGCCGCCATACGCTGCGTATTTCTCCACGCGCACCGAGGCTTCGTGCTCATGTGAAATGTAGGAGACGCGCGTTGCCGGACGACGGGCGCGGTAGGCCATTACCTGGGGCAGAACATGGTAGGACCCAATATGATCGATGACGATCACGTCCCACTCTTCCTGAAGGGCAAGTGCCAAGGCCCTCGTGTAAGCAGTGGTCTGTCCGCGCCAGGCAATGTTGGGCAGGCGGGTGGCGACCGATCCCATGCGTCCCTTGCGCGGAGCGCCTGCGACGATCCAGCGTACCCCGTCTTTGTCGACCGGACCATCGGGCTGCACGCCATTGGTGGCAACCACTGCGGTCACGTCTGCGACGTGGGCAAACGAGATGGCCAGCCCCCTGGAATAGCTCATGTCGCCGCCGCGCGCCGGTGCGTACGGGAAAAGACGGCTGAGGATGAGAATGCGCTTACGGCGAACGGACGACATCGTGTTGTTCCTTGGTGCGGATGGGGGCCGGGACCGGACTGCTCACGTCCCAGTCCAGCTCGGCTGTGTCGCCGGGCTCCAGTGTGATCAACCATCCCTGCCGATCCTGCAGGTAGCGGCTGGCCCAGGACGAGGCGCGGAGATCTGCCACGTGGCCCTTGCGGATCACCAGATCGACGAGGATCCCGTCCTGTGCGAACTGCAGATGGTTCCCTTCGCGCGACACCACGTGCCAATCGGCGGAGATGAGCAGGTTGGTGCGCGGCCGGGGAAGATCCCCGTGCCAACGGTCGCTCACATGCAGGCAACCGTTCCGCAGCATCACACTGCGATCTGCGGTGCCATGCGTGAGATGCAGTGCCCCGGACACGCGATGTCCGCCCGCGACCGGGCCACATTCGGTCAGCTGCGCCTTGCTCATACGGCCCACCTTGAAACAGCCGCTGTACTCGACCGGCTCGACCTCATGCCAGCCTGGACCATTGTGGCTGGCCGCCGAGCGCTCGAAGCGTCTGCGCTCGCCTGTCGAGTACTGGTAAGTGCCCGGATCCACAATGAACCTTCTGCCGTGCAGGTCGATCTCCACCGCCAGGAAGTCGGCGTGCCCGTGCCCCGGATTCCAGTACGGGCCAATCGCACCGGCATCAAACAAGGCGAAGCAGCTTTCATCCTGCAGGCGGGCGTAACCGGCATGCCGCAGCACTTCAAGCGGCTGCAGTGAGGTGGGCTCCATCAATGCACCGACCGGAGGAACTTCGCCGAACCAACTGTCGTTGAACAGTGCAATCTCACCATCCGGATGCGACATCACCGCCCACGCATGCTCGGCCAGGGCGAGGCGCTCGCGGGCAAGTTCACGCGTGGTGGCGGCCAGGAACAGGGTGTCCCGGAACACGCGCAAGGCCATGACGGTCAAGCCTTGGTACATGGCCGAGCGCTCGGAAAGTAGTCCATCTTCGAGGACGCAATCCAGAATGATCCGATGCACGTCGTGGTTCAGGCGCGCCGCGATCGACGTCGGAACCTCTTCTGCGTGGCTGTAGTACAGACACAGCGCCGCCAGATTGCGTTCTACGTGATTGTTCTTGAGCTCATGCTCGATGGTGTCAAGCACGAAGGCGACATCGCGGCGGAGAAACGCCTCGATGGCGGCGACGAGTGAGGGCGCGAGCGTACGCTCCTGGCGTGCGACAAGGTAACCACTGAGTACGCTGAGTATCCGGTGCGACGCACTGTACGGGAACCAGTAGGAACTGAAGCATCCGCTCACCGCGAAGCTGCTGATGGCATTGAAGCGTGCCAGGATCGCTTCGACGGCGTGGTGATGTGTGACCGTGCCGGAAACCAGCATGGGGCAGATGAATCCCAAGTGCGCCAGCTTCATCCGCCAGAGATGAAGGTCCTTCTCGACGGCAATGGTGTGGTGCCAATCGATCGCTCCGATACTGCCGAAATCCACGGATTGACCGAAGAAGGTGAAGTGGCCACGGGCCACATCATCCATATCGTCCAGATACTCGTCACGATAGAACCGGGAGACGAACGCCACGGCCGTCCCAGTTGCTTCGGTGACGCGCGAGGCGATGGCAGGCACACGCGTACTGAGCCGCTCAAGGCGTCGCGCGTAGGCATTGGGAAACTGCCGGGCAAGGACGTTGCGAAGCACGCGCTTGAGATGATACCCAAGCATCTTCGCATCAAGCCGCGATGCGGCTTGCAAAGTTCGTAGATTGATTTCCAAAGTAGTCGTCCAGTTGCATCCGTCCTTGGAGGGCGCCGATAGAATGCCATCGGCGTCCCGTGCTTCATCGGGAGGCGATCCGCTCCAGCAGGGTGGGGTGGAGGCGCTCCAGATACTGGGTTCCGTAGTCCTGCGTGCCTGGCAGGGGACCAAGTGGTGCGAACGTTGTGGTGGGACGCGTCGCCAAGCCCTCAGGACCTGCGCCCTGGATCAGCAGCGTCAGTTCGTTCAGATGTGCGATGAAATCGGGTGACAGATACTGCGGCTGGCCGTCCCTTATCTCGCGCGCCATCTCGGCAATGCCGACAAACTTGTCCTGCGCGTAAACCTCCTTGCGACGTACCCATTCCTTGACGCGGGTTCGTAGGGAAGAACGCACCGATTGGTCCTTTTCCACCGCGTCGGACTTCCAGTTCCGTACCAGTCGCATGCGGCGCCCGCCGATGCCGAACAGCCTGCCCAACAGGCGGCTGTTGCGCAGCACCTGCAGCTTGCGCGCACTCAGGCTGCCTTTGGAGTAACGCTCCAGGTGGACCGGAGAACGGTACTGGCGGTAGCTGTCGGTAGATACCTCTCCTTCGGTGCCGATCACGCGCATGCGATGGTCGCGGGGCGCCACCACGCTGCAGGTGATCCGGGCCGATGCGCCATTGGCAAACGTCAGGCAAGCAACCGAATAGTCCGGCGTCCCGGAGCGGCCGGGCACGGCTGCTGCCTTGGCCTCAATCAGCTCATTGGAGTAGGCGGTAACCGCCGTTGCGGGGCCCAGCAAGCCACAGATCCAGACGAGATGGTAGCCCACGTGCTCAAAGGTGCAGCCTTCAAGGATCTCCTCCTCGAGTGGCCACGGGGCACCCGTGGGACTTCTTACCTTCTCGAACTCCATCAGGTGGATGGGGTTGTCATCCAGCTCGGCGTACACCAGAAGCGGTTTCCCGATCGCGCCGTCGCCAACCGCCTTGAACAGCGTCCTCACCGAGTCGCTGTAGATATTGCAGGGCGCGCCGTACATGCGCACGCCCTTGGTCGCGGCGATGGCGAACAGTTCCTGGGTTTCCTGCAGATCCCGGGTTATGGGCTTCTCACTGTAAACGTGCTTTCCAGCACTCAATGCCCGACGGCTCACGTCGAAATGCGCACCGATATTGGTCAGGTTCACTACGATATCCACCCGGGCATCCTTCAGCAGGGCATCCAGCGAGGCATAGCGCTCAAGACCATAGTAGGCACACACGCGATCCATCCGATCGGCTTTGAGATCGAAGACGCCCACGATGGCCAGTTCCGGATGAGCCCTGACGGTCCGCATGTAGATGTCGAATACAAACCCGCAGCCCACGATTGCAATGTTCACGATTCAGCTTCCACGTTGCGGTCAGGCAGTGTGCTGGCGATCAGGCCAGCGGCCCGCGCAGCGACCTTCATATTGGAGATCTTGGTGGTGCCTACCAAGACAGTGGCGATACGGGGATCATCGTGCAGCTCCTGGATGCGTGCCGTGGCGTACGCCGAGGGATCCTGCGCGACGGCCATCGCGCTCTGACCACCCAGGACTTCGCGGGCAATGACCTTCACGCCCTGCTGGAAGGCCTGCGCCAGGACCTGATCGTAATCGTGGGCACCAGGATGGAGCGGAAGCTGCAAGGCGCCTATTCGCGGATCCGCCAGCGCTGCCATGGCCGTGCCGACGTCATCGACCGATACGCCAACGACACGAATCTTGCCGGCTTGCTGGGCGTTGCACAGCGCCTGAATGGCTTCCCCATCGCGCAGCGTGCTTTCCTGCGGGCTGTGCAACAGGTAGACATCGATCGCGTCACGCCGCAGTCGACGCAGACTGCCGTCGATTGCCGCAGATATGAAGCCGGTGTCCCAGCGCGTGGGCAGCGGCTGACTACGCAGACTGCTTACGCCGTTTCGTGCCGCGTTGGATCGGCGCGCGACAAGCCGGATCAGGCCCTTTACCGGTACCAGAATGCGCTTGGAGAAGGGCAGATACTTGCCTCCCTTGGTGCACACCAGGCAGTCACTGCGGTTGCCGATAACGTTGCCGATCAGCCGCTCGCTATCCCCCTGGCCATACACGTTGGACGTATCGAAGAGCCGATAGCCCTCGTCCAAAGCGGCTGCAAGCAAGCGGGTGGCATCTGGGCCGGCAACCCCATTGACCGATCCGAGTCGGCTGCATCCCAGACCCAGCGGGGCGGGCTGCGTGCGGGAATCATCGCGCATGCATCGCTCCAGGCGCGACTACAACGCTACCAACGTCCGGGACGGGGGACTCAAGTTCGGCATGCGCGCGAGGCGGAATACAGAATATGGCCAGTGCGAACCAGGAGATCGGATCGACGAATGCCGCACCGGCGTACCAGACAATCCACGCACACACGATCGCCCGGAACGGGAGGGCCACACCCATCGTGCGCAGCAATGCCTTGGTCAGGGCCATGAACAGGAGGCCACCGACCGCCCCCATGTAGATCCACTGCCACCAGAATCCGTTCGACATCAGATCATTCGCCCGCAGCGTCGGGTCTGCGAACCAGGGGAACAGAGCGAAAGCACCCTTGTTGAGCCAGTTGCTGTCGATGATCGGGCGCGCGGCCTCTGCATTACCGACACCTACGCCCAGCAACGGATAGCGCTCCAGAACATCGATGCCGACGCTTGGTCCCACGGCGATGCGTCCAAAGAAGCTGCCGGTGGCACCGTGATCACCAAGCGCCAGCTTGCTGAGGGCGGCGAGCTGTGTCATGTACGACTGCGCAATCAGCGTCGAAACCAACGCGCCGCCCAGAAGGAACAGAACCAATGCACGCCCCTTCTTTGTCCGCGGCCAGTACATCCACGTCGCGATGGCGGCCATGAAGAACACGATGATCATGCTGGGACAGACCAGGTAAGTACCCGCCAGCATGAGCAGGCCGTTCCTCACCGCGTGTGGCTTACCTGCCGAGCGCATGCTGAGGATCGCCATGGTGCACAGGCAGAGCAGGGTGGTGGCCAGGAACGAAGGTTCGGTGGCCATGACCTTGGGCCGGATCTGGCCATACATGAGCTGATCGCGCTCGACGCCGTTGTACACGCCACGGCCAGATGCGGAGTAGATCGCCTGGCTGATGGCCTCGAACACGTCGCGCAAGGCGACGAATTCAAGAAGTGCAAGCAGCACAAAGAACAGCCACAGGCGCGTGGAAAGCTTTGCGAGTCGCGCTGGCTCAACGGTCGTTACCAGTGCGGCAACAGCGAGCATGAGCGTCATCGATACCAGCAACTGGATGCTGCCCTTGTACGTCTCAAACACTGCGGACGTGGACAGGAAAGGGAAGTTCAGAATGGGGGCAAGCACCAGTGCCGCAGCAAGCAGAAGCATCAGCGGAAGCGCCTTGAGAAGCGCCCTGTGATACAGCGCTGCAAGCGCAGCGCCGGCGGCCAGGCAGATGAACTGGGGAATCAGTACGCTGCCACCGCTATAGATGGACAGTCTGAGGTGTGCGCCGACGAAGAACGCGACCAGCAGCGTCAGCCCTACTGTCGAGCGGCTGAAGCTTCCATGCGCGTGGGGCGGTGCGTAGACGTGGTTCATCATGACGTGATCAACTTAAGGGCATGGTGCGATGAGAGGAAATCACCGGCCATTCTCCCCCACAGATGATGTGCGAGGGTGGCCGAAAGAAGGGTCGCGGCCAGGGCCAGCAGGTTCCACGGCTGTGCGACGCCGGCACTTGACCAGGTGGGGGCTGGGCGATTGAATATGGCAGGCAGAATGTCACCTATGGCCTTGCCGGCGAGGATGCCAATCACTGCTGCAGTTGGCCCGTACTGAATGCCAAGAAGGTAAGCCAGCGCAGGAGACAGTACGCCGGTGAGAAGCTGTCCGCCGATGTTCGCATTGATGGTGCCGTGCGCTATTCCCCAGAAGTAGGAGGGTGCACAGAGGATGTTGATCAGCCAGCAGACCGAAATCATCGCGACCAGTAACATGAACTCACTCGAGTATGTCTGTAGCCATAGAACGGACACCAATGGCGCTACGCCAATGGCTGCGATCATGAGCGATCCCCCTGCGAGGGCAGCGACGCGATTGCTCTTGATGAAGAGCGCGCTGCTTGCCGTGGAATCCCGCTGTGAGAGCTCTGCAAAGGCAGGCACGAGGTTCTGGAGTGCCATGATCGCGACTGTCCGGATCTGATAGACCATTCGATATGCCATCTCGAAGATGCCGACGGATGCGGGGCCTGCCACTGCTCCAAGGACCAGTTTGGAGAGGGGCTCAAACAGAAGATTGGCGATCGTACCGATCTGCAGCTTTGCGCCAAAGCCGAACATCTCCTTCAAGATCAGACCTGAGACGCGGGGAGGGCCCAGGATGGCGTGGGACTTGCGCGCAAAAATGGCCGACGCCGCAATGGTAAAGAGGTACTGGGCAGACTGTGCCCACGCAAGTCCGAGCAACCCGTGTGACTTGACAAGGAGATAGGACGCGACCACCTGGATGATCATGCCCCCAATGGAGGAAAGGGCGCGAAGGTCCGACCGTTGAATGCCGAGTAGCGTGGCTGCCAGCCCCGCATTGATGTTGAGCAGCCAGAAGGTGAACAGCGCCCAGGGCAACAGTTGCCGGGCCGCGGTCAGCTCCACGCCGCTCAGGGCAAAGCCCAGCGCGGCATTCAATGGCAGCCACCCGAGAAGCGCGATGACCGCCATGAGAACGGCGATGGTGGAAAGCGCTGTCCAGAAGTAGAGCGATACCTGGACATGCTCCTGGCGGCCACGTGCAGCGGCAATGAACCTGGATAGGCCAGCAGCTATGCCGACATCGGCTACCCGCCCGAATGCGGTAGTGGCAAGCACTATCGACCAGACGCCAAGCATGGCGACGCCAAGCTCAACGACGACACTTCGGTAGATGATGAATAGTCCCAGTCCACCAACGACGACTTCGGCCGCTGAGAAAAGAGAGTTTCGCTTCAGGTTCAAGGGGTCTGTTCTCTGTGCTTCCCGTGCAATGACGGCAGATCTGTTTCGGTGTGCGGATTAGTCTGCAATGCCGCGCGACGTGTTCTAGAGGTCAGGTGGCATGGGAAATCAGGCGCGTGCCCGTGTGAAGACAAACTTTCCCTTGAGCCTCAAGGCGGGTTTTTCCACCAGATACCAAGAGAGAATTGCCGGCAGAAGCGTGGCGGGAAGGCTTGCGAGGGAATTCTGCAAAGGACTCCACTGCGGGAAGGCGTACGCGAATACCTGTTGGACGGGAAACGCGTAGATGTACACACCGTAGCTGACATCAGGCATTGTTTTCGCCCAGTCAAGCGAGGGCATTGGGGCGAAGGCAATCTTGAAGCAGGTGACTGCAATTGCCGCGATGAGGGCGGGCTGGAACAGTGGGGTCGGCCATAGGACCGCCGCGGCCAGATACACGCCCAGGAGCATCGCCCATGAAACAGGCATGCCATCGCGGTATCGAGCGAAAAACATGCCAAGCAGAAACGCGAAACCCAGCCGATGGAACTTGGCGGCACTGTTTCCGTCAAAGAGCGCTGATTGGGTGGCATTCGTCAGCAGGGCATGGGCAATGAACGCCAGATACCCTGCAACGGCGACTACTGCAAACAGTCGGAACCAGCGCTCGCGGGAAAAGAATCCGCTGACGCTGAGAGCGATGACCAGGATGTAGCAGGTGAACTCGAATCGCAGCGTCCACAGTGACCCATTGATCACGCCGGCCAGCGGGTTGCCCAGGAATACCCCGGGCAGTTCGTAGCGAGGCATGTACATGATCGCGTTGCCGAAGATGTACTCCCACGTCTCGGACGTTCCCAGGTAGTCCACCAGGGAAAGCGCCGTGATTGACGAAAGTGCCAGCGTTGTAATGATGAGCATGGTCCAGAGCCCCGGAAGGATCCGAAGGCAACGGGCGGCCATGTAATCGGCAGCAGAAGGCGTGCGAAGCGCCGACTTGTATATGAGGTACCCGCTCATGGAGAAGAACGCAGACACGGCAACCCAGCCGGCAGAATAGCCGATTCCGGCGCTCAACGGATCATGCAGCCCCGAGGTGATGTCATAGGCATGCGAGAAGATGACCGATGACGCCGCGACCAACCGAAGCAGGTTGAAGTTGTTGTCAAGATGTGGCGAGATGCTCACGACACGGCTCCGCTAGGGTTGCTTCTTGGTAAAGAGGCGATCGACTTTCCGCGCAAGCAAGAACGTATTGTTCAATACGGGCCACTTCCACTTCAGCAACAACAGCAGCTGGATCAGATTGAGCCGCGCAACGCGAAGCCGTGAAGCCTTCCATGCGCTGCGGGGAAGGTGAGCCTTCAGGGCCTGCGACAGAGGCAATAGCGGCAGGAACCAGGACAGACGTCCGACCAGGCCCGTATCGCGTACGAAATGACGGTCATAGCGCTCGAAGTACTTTCCTGGCGCATGCCCGCTGCGCAGAAGCTGCACGCCGTCAACCTGTAGGTGGTGGCCGTGAAGCATGCTCAGGCAGACCACCAGCCAATCGTAGCCAAACATGTTCAATCCGGCTGGATAGCTGGCCTGGAGTGACTTGGTGCGGTACACGCCGTAAAGCCTGGCGCTGTCGCGCGGATTGTGCAGGTAGGTGCGCACCCGCTCGTCGGGCGTGCCGACGATGGGAAACGTACCGCGTGCACGGCGCACATCGCCATCGGGGTAACGGAAGTTCACCTCGGTGCAGCACGCTACCGCATCGGGGTTGACGTCGAGCTGGGCGATGCACAGCTCGGCGAACTGCGGCGACCAGATATCGTCGTCCGCTGCCCACATGTAGTACTCGCTGTCCGCAGACATCAGTACGCCGCGGAAGTTATCGCTTTGCGGAATGGTTTGCGGGTGTCGCACGTGTCGCACGCGAGGGTCACGGGCGGCGTACTCGGCGCAGATCTCGCTGGTGCCGTCGGTCGACCCATTGTCGTGGATCAACAGGACGAAGTCCGTGTAGGTCTGCCCGATCAGGCTGTCGATACAGCGGCGTGCAATGTCCACGCCGTTATAGATTATAAGGCCGATGGTCAGGCGCGGCGTCATGGCATGGCCTTGAGCAGCAGCTGGCTCATCAATCCGCGGGCGAAGTCGTCAATGGACTGACGAGCCGTGGTCGGCTGCAGGGTGGACGCGTACTCAAAATCATCTCCGGCCTGCGGCCCGTTCGGCTGCTGACGCTCGACGATGCAGCTACCCGTGGCCAGTTCATCAGAGATGGCAGCGCACCGCTGGGCGAACTCGAACACCGTGCAGGACGCGTCGCCAACGGGATTGATTACCTGCCAGGCCGAAGATGAGGCATCCAGCCAGCGCCTCACGCTGTCCGCGATGTCGTCGGTTCCCACGAAGTTGCGTCGCTGTTGCCCGGTCGAGCGGATGACGATGCGGCGATCCATCACCGCTTCGCGCGGGAAGGAGAAGGGGATCAGCGTCCAACGACGGAATGCGTCAAGATCACCCAGGGCGCCGAACACGGCGCATGGCCGGAATGCGGCGGCGGTCACTGCACCTTGTGCGTACCGACGGAAGACCTGTTCGGTGGCGTAGTGGGAGATCGCATAGTCCGATACCGGATTCTGTGGTGAGCGCTCGTCGATGTGGCCCAGCATCGGACCGTACACGTGTGCCGAGGAAATGTAGGCAAGACGCGTGGCACCCGCCGCGACGGCCTGACGCGCCAGCGCGCCCGCGCCGAACATGGCCATTCTGGCAGCACGGACGGGATCTTCGCGGAAGTCTTCGTCGACGATGCCGGCGCAGTGGACCAGGGCATCTGCCGCCGGCAGCGCTGCTGAATTCAGTCCGTCCACGTCAGCCAGGTCGAGGCGTACGTCCGCGTGCGCGCTGCGGCCGAGGGTGATTACCTCGTTGTCCTGGGAGAGATTCCTGTGCACGGCCTGTCCGATGAGGCCGCTGGCGCCGGTGAGCAGAATGCGCATTTCAGCTCCGCGGGAATGGGGTGTTGGTGACGCTGGCGTCCAGGTGCCATGCCGGGTCGAAGTCCGGAGCGGCGGCGTCCTTTTCGGAGATCGAAAGCGGCGCGTGCGGGAACTCCACCCCGAAACGCGGGTCGTTCCAGCGGACACAGCGCTCGTTCTTGCTGTTGTATGCCGCACTGACGAAATAGAGCATTTCGACATCGTCGGTGAGGGACATGAAGCCGTGCGCGCAGCCGCGAGGCACATACATCATCCGGCGGTTTTCCGCGCTCAGTTCTGCGCCGAACCATTTGCCGAAGCTGGGCGAGTCCGGGCGTAGATCAAGCACGACGTCGTACAGGCTGCCGGCCGTGCATTTGACAACTTTCACCTCGGCAGAGTCGCCGAGCTGATAGTGAAGGCCGCGCAGGGTGTGCCGCGCCCGGGTGAACGAGGTGTTGAACTGCAGAAAGTTCGTTTCCAGTCCATGCGCGGCGAACTCGTCTTGACAGAAGAGGCGCGAGAAGAAGCCGCGATCATCGCTGCGGGGCTCCAGATCGATCAGGTACACGCCATCCAGCGGGGCGGGGGTGAACTTCATGGTGTCGTTTCCTTTCCGGAGGCGCGCTCAGCGCGTCGCCAGTCCTTCGTATTCATCGATCTGGGCAAGGGTGAGGGCGGTGGCATCCTGCCCTTGGTGCTGCCGGATGTACCAGTCAGCAGACCATTCGACGGCTTGGCGCCCGGTCAGGCGGGGATGCCAGCCGAGCACACGGGTTGCCAGCGAGGCGTCCAGGGTCAACATCGTCATCTCCACCGGATTGTCGCCTTCGTCCAGGCGCCATGTTTCGCGCATGCCCAATGCCTCTCCAAGCGTTTCAGTGACTGCCTGAACACTCATTGGGGAATCTGTCGCGGGCGCAAGGTTCAGTGCATTGGGGAGTGCCACGGCGCCGTCCGATGCCAGTGCCTCGACGTAATCCAGATAGCCGGACACCGGGTCCAGGACATGCTGCCACGGCCGGGTGCTGCCGGGGTTGCGCAAGGTCACTGGTTGGCCGGTAAGCATGGCGCGCCAGATGTCGGGGATTAGGCGATCCTCCGACCAGTCGCCGCCGCCTACCACGTTGCCGGCACGCGCCGTGGCCACGCGGATCCCGGCCTCTTCGAAGTAGCTCTGCCGGTAGCAGGAGACCAGTTCCTCGCACGCCGCCTTGGAGCTGGAGTAGGGGTCGTGACCGCCCAGTGGATCGGTTTCAACGAACGGACGGCCGGAGTCGTCGTTCATATAAACCTTGTCCGTGGTGACGACGAGGATCGCGCGCAGGCGGGGGGCGCGGCGAAGCGCGTTCAGCACGTGCAGCGTCCCCATGACATTGACGTCATAGGTTTCTGCCGGCTCCCGATAGGAGCGACGGACCAGGGGCTGGGCCGCCATATGGATCGCCACCGTCGGGTCGCAGGCATCCACCGCACGCTGGAGTGCGAGAGGGTCGCGGATGTCGCCGATCGTGGAGGTCATGCCCTTGGCGTTGCCGATCAGGTCATGAAGATTGGGGGCGGTCTCGGGCGCCAGCGAGTAGCCGTGCACCTGCGCGCCCATGCGGGCCAACCAGAGCGCGGTCCAACTGCCCTTGAAGCCGGTGTGCCCGGTGAGGAATACGCGTTGCTTGCTCCAAAAATCACAGTTCGGCATGTGCTTAGTCCCAGATCTTCCACGGGGCCTTGCCGGCGTCCCAAAGCGCTTCCAGGGACTGTTTGTCCCGGAGCGTGTCCATGGGCTGCCAGAAGCCCTTGTGCTCGAAGGCGGCGAGCTGGCCGTCGCGTGCCAGGCCTTCCAGCGGCTCGCGTTCCCAGATCGTGCTGTCACCCGCGATCCTGTCGATGACGCGAGGGTGCAGGACGAAGAACCCACCGTTGATCTGCGCACCGTCACCGGCCGGCTTCTCGGTGAACTCGGTGACCTTTCCGTCCTGGATGACCGTGGCGCCAAAGCGGCCCGCCGGGCGTACCGATGTAAGCGTGGCGTCCTTGCCATGGGCGTTGTGGAATGCCAGCAGCGAGCTGATGTCGATGTCGGCAACGCCATCACCGTAGGTCATGCAGAACGGCTCATCCTTGCCGAGGTAATCGCGAACACGGCGCAGTCGGCCGCCGGTCATCGACTCGGTGCCGGTATCCACGAGGTGAACCTTCCACGGTGGCAGCTGCGAATCACCGTTGAACTCCAGCGAGCGGTTGGCAATGTCGACCGTGATCGAGGAGTTGTGCAGGGCATAGTTCGCGAAAAACTCCTTCACGTAGTAGCCCTTGTACCCCAGGCATACGATGAACTCGTTGATGCCATGGGCCGAGTAGATCTTCATGATGTGCCAGAGGATCGGATGGCCGCCGATCTCAACCATCGGCTTCGGTCGCACGGCCGTCTCCTCGGCCAGACGCGTTCCCAATCCACCCGCGAGGATGACTGCTTTCATGCTTTCTCCTGGATAAATTCTCGACAAATCGTGTGGTGCAGCTGTGTTGCTTCCGTGCGGCAGCCTGTATCCATGCAGCTCTCCGGTGCGGGATTCTCGCACCGTCGCTATGTTCCCGTCGGGCATGCTGCCCGCTTTCAACGGGACTTTGCCGGATTCCACACCGCGAACGTCTGGCCTCGCAGTGCACGCGCAACCCCCTGCAGCGTGGCCAGCATGGCGAGCACGACCTCTACAAGTGAGGAGAGTGGGCCCCTGGTCGTCTTCGTGCCTACGATCGCCACGGCGATGAGCACGAGCACGCTCACCATCCCAAGCACGGGCCAGAGCAGGCTGATGGCAGCCACGCCGGCCGCTGCACCCGCCAGCAGGAAGGCCCCGCCGAACCAGCGCAACGTCTTGTGCGAGAAGTAGCGGAATCTGTTGTCGGACGTCAGTTGGCGCCGCTTTGGAGCCAGCACGGCGTGGGTATGAAACGCGCGCGCGGAAATGCGTACCTTGCGCGCAAATTCGTCGGCACGCACCGAAACCAGCTGCTCATAGGCAACGACATCGTTGCACTTGATCAACCGCAAGCCCCTGAAGACAACTTCCATCGAGACCGTGAAGTCGTCGAGCACGGTATCGGGAAAACTGGGATACAGCGCTGTGCGGATTGAGAAGATGGAGCCATCCGCGCCCATCACGCTGCCGCTACGGGACTCAAGGTCCTTGATCTTCTCTTCCAGTCGCCAATAGAGCCCGCCCACGGCAGCGGTCGCCGATCCATCTGCGCCCAGATAATGGAGGGCGCCGCAGACGCCGCCAACCTCCTGGTCGGCATAGCATGCGAAGAGTGCGCGGGGTGCCTGGAGATCCAGCAGCACATTGGCGTCGGTAAAGATGAGATAGCGGGACCTTGCCTGGCCGGCCATCAGCTTCATGCCGTGTGCCTTCCCGTTCCTGCCGCCGCCGCGCACCAGCGTGACGAACGGCGCGCCCTGCGCGATCAGGTCGGCGGTTCCATCAGCGGAGCCGTCGTCGAAGGCCATGAACTGCATCGCGGGGTACTGCTGGCGCAGTTCCCTTAGATTGGCCAGCTTCTGTGGCATGGCCGACGCCTCGTTGTAGGCGCAGAACAGCAGGGTGAAGTCGGCGCCATCTCCGCAGTCCGATGGTCCCAGGCGAACGGGCCGGACCTTCGATGCAGCGAGTAAGGCAGGGTAGATGAGGTAGGGATAGATCACTGCCAGGACGCAGGTGACAGTGAACACAATGAGCAGGGTAATGAGCATGTCGGGCAATAAAGGGGCGTTGGCAGGCAGGTCGATACATCGAAAGGGCCCGCGCAGCAACACGCCGTCAGGAGTGACACCTGTGTCGGCAAGTACGGCGCGTCAGATTTCTCAGTATGCGTTCTTGTGCACGAATCCCTTGAACAGAGTCATGAAAACGATCTTCAGATCAAACCAAAGGGACCAGTTCTCAATGTAGAAGAGGTCGCACTCGATGCGCTTCTGCAGATCCGTGGAGCCGCGCCAGCCGTTCACCTGGGCCCAGCCGGTGATGCCGGCCTTGACCATGTGCTTCTTCATGTAGGCCGGAATCTCATTCTTGAACTGGTGCACGAAGACCGGGCGTTCCGGGCGCGGCCCAACGATGGACATATCGCCGAACAGAACGTTGATGAACTGGGGGAGCTCGTCCAGACTGGTCTTGCGAAGGAGGCTGCCGATGCGCGTGGCGCGGCTCTCCCCCGATCTGGCCCACACCGCTCCGGTGGATTGTTCGGCGTCCACGGGCATGGAGCGGAATTTCAGCATCCAGAACGTCTTGTTGTTCCAGCTCATGCGCTCCTGCCGATAGAACACCGGACCGGGCGAGCTGATCTTCACGGCGGCTGCAATGGCAAGCATGATCGGGGAAATGATCAGCAGGATCAGCGCGGCGAGCACGCGGTCCTCGACTGCCTTGAGAAGCCGGGCGCCCCCCTGGAGCGGGGTCTGCTGCAGATTGATCACTGGCAGGCCGGCGACCTGTTCCACAGAGTGGTTCATGAGGTGCAGGCCGAACATGTCTGGCACGAATTTCACGTCAGCCGTGGAATGCTGAAGCTGGTTCAGGGCAGCGGTGATCTGCGCTTCATCGCGCATGGGCAGTGCAATCCAGACCTGGTCGATCTGCTGGGTTTCAACGAAGCTGCCCAGGCCCTCGATGCCGCCCAGTGCCGCCACCCCGTCCAGGGTGCAGCGGTCGGATTCGGCGGCAAACCAGCCACTGACCGTGATACCGGTCCAGCTGTTGTCCCGCAGGGTATTGATGATGTGCTGGGCATCGGGATTTGCGCCGACGATCACCGCGCTGCGCAGGTCCATTCCGCGCGACCGCACCCAGGCCGAGCCGATCCGGATCAGCACGCGCAGCGTCATGACGCCGGCCAGGCTTGCTCCAAACCACGTGGCCAGCCACAGGCGGGACAGCTCGTCGGTGACCTGGATGGCCGTTGTGTAGGCCACCAGAGCGCAGAAAATGATGACCCACTTCAACAGCAGTTGGGCAAATTCGGCGATCAGTCCGCGCCCGCGCCAGCTGCCGTAGAGCCTGGAGGCCCCCAGCACCAGCACGGCAAACAAAGAGGTGATGGCCACCAGCCGCCAGTAGTCGACGGGCATGTGGAAATGCCCAAAGCGCCACGCATACGCGACGAAGGCGCCGGCAATGAGAAGAAGTGGGTCGCCCAGACGAAGGACGAGCCCAAGCGCGGTGCCAAAACGGCCTGCCGCGATGTTCCAAAGCCCTGAGTGGTGGCGTGATGGCGCGATCCACATGTTCTGATCTTCCTTGATTGAAGTAGCGGCGCCTGGCAGCCCAGCTTCTCGGGCCGCTCCTGCAAACAGCATGCCGGTGTGATGGCGCGTAACGTGACGGCGGTTGCAAAATCGATCAGCTATGGTAGCAGATGAGGTGGGGGCGATAAGCGCCTACGCTTCGAGCCCTTCTGGCTCCGTGACCTTCGCAGTCGGGACGGCCGTTGCTGGCGACCCGCAGCCCAGCCGTATCAGCCACTTACGGCGGTCCCGGTGGCCCGCTGCGGTCAAAACTGCTGTACACTTTCTGGCTGTCTAGCGAACGCTCGGTTTCCGGCGCGCTTGGTTCATGGATGAATGATCCGGGGGATTTGTGTTCAAGAAGTTGTTGCTTGTCTGTGTCGGCAACATTTGCCGCAGCCCTACCGCTGAAATCCTGATGCGCGACGCGTTGCGTGACAGGGTGGGTGTGGAGGTGTCATCGGCGGGTCTGCAGGCGCTCGTTGGCAAGCCGGTCGATCCGATGGCCGCTACGCTGCTGCGCGAGCACGGTCTGGATCCGGACGCACATCGCGCACGGCAGGCGACGCCCGAGGTGCTCGCGGCGGCTGACCTGATCCTGGTGATGGAGCAGGCGCATGTCTCGCGCATCATCCGTGACGCACCGCAAGTTAGCGGCAAGACCTTCCTGCTCGGACGCTGGGACTCGCTGGAAGTGCCCGATCCCTACCGGCAGCAACGGATTGCCTTTGAGCACGTCTACTCCTTGATCGAGAAAAGTGTCGATCGCTGGTCCAAATACATCAAGTAACGATCCGCCCGGTTGCGGTGCAATTGAGTGAAATGGAAGCCAAGATGAAGGAAAACCCTACACGCGCCGTCCGCGGGGACGACGAGTTTGACCTGCGGGAGATGTTGGGTGTTCTGATCGACCGAAAGTGGTGGATCATCGGAACTACTGCCGTCTTCGCGGTCATTGGTGTCGCTTACGCGCTGCTTTCTACGCCGGTGTACCAGGCGCAGGCGATGGTCCAGGTGGAATCGAAGATGCCGACGATTCCCGGTCTCGCGGATCTGACCTCGTTGGCCAGCGGCGGAAGCACGGCGGCGACGACGGAAGTGGCGCTGTTGACGTCGCGCTCCGTGGTGGGCACTGCGGTGGATCAGCTGCAGCTCGACATCCTCGCCAAGCCCAAGCGCTTCCCGTTGCTGGGTGGCTTCTTCGTACGCCGGTTCGAAGCCCGCAATCCCGAGGAGCTGGCCGAGCCCAAGATGGGCCTGTCCCGCTACGGCTGGGGCGGCGAGATGCTTAAGATCCACCGTCTGGAAGTTCCGCGTGCTTACGTGGACGAGCCTCTGACGTTGACGGTGACCGATGCCAAGGGTGCCTTTGAGCTTATGGACGCCGAGGGTGACATCCTGCTCAAGGGCAGGGTTGGCGAGGCGGTGCAGCGCAAGGGTTTCCGGCTTGAAGTGGCGCAGTTGCGCGCCCAACCGGGGATGCGCTTTACGGTGTCCAAGCTGCGTCGATTGGACGTGGTTGCCGGCTTGCAGGAGGAAATCAAGGTCGGTGAGCAGGGCAAGGAGTCGGGCATCCTGCGGATTGTCTACGACAATTCCGATCCGGTTCTGGCCCAGCTTGTCGTGCAGAAGGTTGCCGAGGCCTATGCCCGCCAGAATGTCGATCGCAGCTCGGCCGAGGCCGGCTCGCAGCTTCAGTTTGTGAAGGACCAGTTGCCGACGGTGCGCAAGCAGGTGGAGGAAGCGCAGGTGGCGATGGCGACCTACCAGTCGCGCGCCAATTCCGTGGACATCACCATGCAGACCAAGGGTCTGCTGGAACAGGAAGTTGCCGTTGAAACCAGCATCCAGGAGCTTCGCCTGAAGCAGGCGGAGATGGATCGCAACTTCACGCGTGAGCATCCGGCGTACCGGGCCTTGCTGAGGCAGTTGTCGGATCTGCAGGGCCGCAAGGACGGTTTCCGCCGCGAAGTGAATGCGTTGCCGGATACGCAGCAGGAGTTGCTGCGTCTGACCCGTGATCTGCAGGTCAGCAATGAGCTTTACACCGCTCTGCTCAACCAGGCCCAGCAGTTAGACGTGGCGCGTGCCGGCACGGTGGGCAATGTGCGTATCGTTGACGACGCAATCGTCGACGTAAGCAAGCCCGTCAAACCGCAGAAGGGGCTGATCGTCCTGGTGTCGGTGATTCTGGGTGCGCTGCTGTCCTCGGGCGCCGCCTTCCTGCTTCGTATGCTGAATCCAGGCGTCGAAGATCCTGCGCAGATCGAAGAGCTTGGTCTGCCGGTGTATGCAGCGATTCCGTTGAGTGTCTCCAGCAATCTGCTGAAGATCCAGAAGGGCAAGGGGGGCAAGACCCGGATTGTGGCCGATGGTCGATCGCACCTGCTGGCTGCCGCAGAGCCGGCGGACCTTGCCGTGGAGGCGCTGCGTAGTCTGCGTACCAGCCTGCACTTCGCGATGATGGAGGCGAAGAACAACGTCATCGCCATCTCTGGTCCGCGTCCCGGTGTGGGCAAGACGTTCATCTCGGCCAACCTGGCGGCGGTGGTCGCCCAGGCCGGGCAGAAGGTGCTTGTAATCGACGTGGATATGCGCAAGGGCACGCTGCACAAGGTTCTCGGTGTCAGCCACGTCAGTGGCTTGTCCGACGTCCTTGCCGGCAAGCTGACGGCCCACGATGCGATCCACGCGTTCCCGGGCCTGGAGCAGATGCACTACATGACCCGGGGCGACATTCCGCCCAATCCCTCTGAGCTGCTGATGCACCCGCGGTTTGCCGCGATGCTCGAGGCGTTGTCTGCGGAGTACGATCTGGTGATCGTGGATACGCCGCCGATCCTGGCAGTGACGGATGCCGCCATCGTCTCCAGCCATGCGGGTTCGACGTTGATGGTGACCCGATTCGGGGTGAATCAGCCGAAGGAGATCCTGCTCTCGATGAAGCGATTCGAGCAAAACGGTATCCAGGTCAAGGGCGCGATCTTCAATGCGGTGGAGAAGCGTGCCACGGGCTACTACAGCTATGGCTACTACGAGTACGCATCCAACGAAAAGTAAGCGATGGGCGCGCACGGCGTGCGCGCCGCCGACCGTATGGTAATGAAGAAAGGCCGGGAGCATGCGCTTCCGGCCTTTCTTCTATCCAGCGCCCCAATCGGATGCGCTACTTGCTGATGGCATCCAGGTTGTCGAAGAAGAACTCCGGATCACGCTCTGACGTCGCCTGGTACAGGCTGTACGTGTGGCCCACACGGGCACCGCCATCGCGGTACAGCGGACTCCAGAGGAAGTTGGCGCGTGCACGCGTTGAACGCGGCAACAGGAAGTCAAACGGCACCGAAACGTAGATACCCTTGTCGAAGCTGCCTTCGCCGAAATCCTTCGAGGAAACGTCCGTCTTGGTGGCGTAGGCTCCCATGGTGACGCCGTTGTCGAATGCGCGGGACACCGCAAGCGTTGCACCCCAATCCTTGGCCAGATAGCGGCCGGCACTGAGTGCGCTCACGATGCGCCGCTCCTCACCCCACATGTAGTAGAAGCTCGCATGGCCAGTGGCAACGCTGTAGTCGCGGAAGCTCAGGCGCTGGTCGAAGTCGCGTTGCTTGACCCAGTTGGCTTCCACACCCACGGCCCAGCGCTCATTGAGCGGACGGTAAAGAACCTCGCCGCCGACGCCAGCGTACATCGACTCGAGCAGGCCGGCATACGCCATGCCGTAGAGGTCGCGGCCCAGCCGACGGGTGCCAGTCAGCTGCAGGCTGGGCAGGGTCAGGTCTTCGGTCGTCATGTACTGACGCAGGTTGGTACGTACGCGTGGCAGGCGGCTGGGGGCGTCGTAGCGGAACTTGTCGTAGTTGTTGTACGCGTTGTAGCTGACCGTGCCGCTAAGCCACAGGTTGCGTGATAGGTAGACATTGGCGCTGTAGGTGCCTGCCACCTGGAAGAGCACGAACCCGTCAGGTCCACCGAGGGATTGCTGATAGCCGATATTGAAGGCGCCGTCGAAACGGTGAGGCGGCGCTTGGTACAGCGTTTCCCTGTATTGCGCAGCAGGGGGTGTCATTTCGATGTGACCCGCCAGACTGCTCAGTTCGGTCTTGTGCTCGAGATGATCGACGAAACTCTCCCGCTCGATACTGGTCTCGACAATCGGCATGCCCAGCCGGGTGTTCTGCACCGTAAACCAACTGATGTCAGAAGGAAGCTTGCCATCGAGGATGCGGGCGGTACGACCAAGGCCTTGGGCAGGATAGTAGAAACGCCGCTGCTCGCCACTGACGATGACTTCCGAGCCGCGCTGGCTGATGCGTTGTACTCGCAGGCCGGCGTTCTGGTCGAGCTGATTGGCTACGCTGGCCCAGTCAACGGGCGCGCTGGCAGCGACCGATTCGCTCGCGCCAACGGCTTCGTCCGCATCTTTCCGCTGTCGCAAGGGTACCGGCGGCGGATCCAGCAGCTTCGGCATGGAGCTGGCTTGGGCGAGGTTGGTACGCAGGGTGACCCCGAACATCGCCAGATCGCCGCGCTCCCAGCCCAGATGCAGGTGCACGTTCTTGTTTACGGCGTACGTGGCGCCCACGTTGAACGGGCTGCGCTGGCGCTGGTTGTTCTGCTGGGGCTCGTGCTTGTAATCGTTACCATCGTATTCGAGCTTTAGTTGCAGTGGCTCCCATGGCGTCTGGTATGCCACGCCGCCAAAGACGCCGACGGGTCCGCGAAACATGCCGTCGCTGTTGAGGCTGCCCGTACCTTGGGCTTTCGGCCGTGTCTCGAAGCGGTCGTCAATGGAGGTGAGCGGATTTCTGAAATCCCCGCGATTGCCGATGTAGCCCGTGGCCAAGCCCAGGCTGGCGTCAAAGGCGCCCATCCGCTTGCTGGCCACCAGGTACTCACTGGAGAACAGGCCAGTACCGCCCAGGTCGCGGAAGCCCGCGGACACTTCGGGGATCCAGCGGCTTTCCTCCAGCAAGCGGATCTTCAGGTCGATCGACTTGTCCTTGTAGTTCTGGTTTCCGCTGAGCCAGGCGGGACCGTAGCGTCGATTGGCTACCGACACGTAGCGGAACGCGCCCTCCACCCAGGGCAGCGGCTGCAGCACGATGTTGTAGCGGCTGTACGGCGAGGTGTGGCTGGCGGTGAAGGCGACCTCGCCCTCGTCGGCCATGCGCGCCGTTGGCGTCTGCAACAGGCCGATGCCGCCCCAGTCACTGGCGGTGGGTGCCGGTGCGTTCTGGGCGTACAGGGCACTACTAATGCTGAGGCTGAGTGCGGCAAGTGCAAGGCGCGCGGCCGGTGTGCGAAGCGAAGAAATCAAAGCGAAACTCCGGGCGCATCCAGCACCTGGGTGGCGAGGAAGCGGGCGACTTCCTCGTTGAGATCGGGGGCGGTCTGGCCGAGCGTACTGGCCTGCAGCGGCACATAGACGATGGCGCCTGGTGCAAGCGTGGACGCCGGTGAGCGGTTCCACAGGGCGATGCCGAGTTTCTCCGCGTGGCCATCGGGCTGGATGACGTACAGGTCATCGCGGCTGGCGGCGGCAAGGGCAGGGCAGTGCGCCAGATAGGTATGCGGTGCCTGGTCGGGCACGTGTTCCAGCACGCACTGCTGGGCCACCGCACCCATCACCGTGACAGTGGCGGGGCGGGGTGGGTAAACCAAGCGGTCGCCATCGGCCAGCGGGCGGTTCTGCGATAGTGCGGCTTCAACATTGCGCGCGGCGAGCAACGCGGGAACGCGGCCGGTCACCGGCATGCTGTCGATCTCGCGGGCAAGCGCGGTCGCCGCCTGCGCGCCGTCGGGGTCGCGATCGGCGCGCTCCTCGAGCTGGCCCAGGTCGAACAGGACGCCGGCCTTCAGCCGCGTCTGCGCCACCTGTTCGGCTTGGCGGAGCCATGCGGCTGCCAGTGGGTAGGCGCTTGGCAGCGGTTGGGCGGCAAGCGCGGCATCGCTTAGTCGGGCGCCGGTCGGCAGAACCTGTGTGCCGGGATCACGCACCTGGCCGAGGACGTCAACGTTGATCGTGGGGGCGGCGATGCTGGTGCCGCAGGTGACCAGGCCCAGTGCGAGGGCGAACAATCGCTGCTTCATCGGCGTTGCAGGTCCAGGCTGTACGGCTTGAGTTGTGTGATGTCCAGTCGGGTACCCGGCGCGATCATCTGCTGGCTCTTCCAGATGAAGCCGCTGGCGGGGTCGACCCAGTAGTGGTTCTCACCACTCCACTGCGTGCCACGCAATGTCTCGCGAACGTGCACCAGCGTGCGCACCTTGCCGAGGATGTCCACCGGTTCAGTGCCCAGACGCTCCAGCGTGCCGGTGACCGGGACGCCGTAGCGATAGCCGGGCATCAAGTCATAGCGACGCTGGACGGTGACGCTGCCTTGAAGCGTGTGCAGGGTGTGGAACGGGTTGTCGCCCTCGATCCACATCTGCTGCAGCTCCGGCGAGCCACCATGTGTGCCAACCAACAGCCCATCCTGCAGGAACACGATGCTGCGCTCGCTGCTGTACCACGCCTGCCGCCCGGCATCGATGTTGCCCAGCACCAGCACGGCGCCGCCGTTGGGGCCGCTGACCTTGATCTGCGGATACGGCTTGGCGGCCACCTCGGCTGCGGAGGGCTGCACGTCCGGCGTGCCCTTCACGGCCAACTGCGCCGTCTGGATGCTGGTACGCGCCACCACGCCGCAACCGGTCAGTGCAAGGGTGATCAGCAGCAGCGCGGCGATGCCGCGCTGCGCCTTGGTCGGGGCGGCGAGAGCGCTCCTGCTCATCAGTGAACCACCGTCAGTTTTCGAGATCGTTGCGCGCGCTTGCAGCGTTGCTGATGATCGAGGTGAAGGGCAGCAACTGGTTCACGAAGCGGCTCCAGCGGGTGACGCCCGCTGCGCCGACGAAGACCACGTCACCGGGAATCAGTTCGAACTGACTGGCCACGGCGAACGCGGCCGGCGACCTTGCTTCCAGGTGATACACGGTGGACGGCATGCTCTGCAGGTCCTGGGAGCCGCGAATCACGTAGACGGCGTTGCCGTTGGCCGTCGTCTGCTGCATCCCGCGTGCGCGCCCAAGGGCCTGGCTGAGCGAAATATCGCTGGTCTTGAAGCTCATCGCGCCGGGCTGGTTGACTTCGCCGACAACGAAGATCTCTTTGCGATCCAGGTACGGCACGTACAGGTGGTCGCTGGACTTCAGGAAGATGTTGGTTGCGCCACCACCTTGGCGACCGAGGCGATCCAGGTCAATGGTGTAGGTGACGCCATCGCGGGTCAGGCGCACACCGGACAGGTCAGCCTGGGTGGCGTCCAGACCGGACTGGCTGATGGCATCGCCCAGGGTGAGCGGAGTAACGGTAAGTGGAACCGTGGCCGCCTGACGCGATGCGCCGGTGACCCAGACGCGCTGGCTGGCGTAGGTCAGGATGGACACGTCCACCTGCGGCGCCTCGATATAGCGCGCCAGCTTCCTGGTGAGTTCTTCGCGGAGCTGGCTCGGCGTCATGCCGGCGGCCATTACCTTGCCCACGTAAGGATAGAAGAGCGTTCCATCGGACTGCACGGGGCGGCCAGCAGCGTTGAGCTGCTGCTGCGGGCCTGCGGGTACAGTCAGTTCGGGGTGATCCCATACTGTGATGTACAGCACGTCGCCCGCGCCGATCTGATAATCCTTGGGCTGATAACTGGTCAGCGCAGTGGGCAGGCCGGGGAGGTCGCGCGCGGCGCGGTCCATGGCGATCAGTTTCGGCGTGATCGGAATCAGCTCGATCTGGTCGTTTCCGACCGGCTGGTCATCACGTGCGAACGCGCTGGAGCGCATGTGCTGACCGGGTGCGAACATGCAGCCAGACAGGGAGAGGGCGAGTGCCAAAGTGGCGCCGAGACGCTTGCAGTCCATCGATGATTCTTCCTGGCCCTGTCGGGCAAAACAAAAACCCCCGCCGGACCTGCGCCCGGCGAGGGCGTGATGACATTGTTCCGGCTAGCGGATCAATTGGTGCCGGTGGTGCCCGTCGTACCGGTGGTGCCGGTCGTGCCCGTGGTGCCGCCCGGGCCCGGAGGCGTGGTGCCGCCGCCGTTGTTGTTGCCGGCGTCATCCTTGCTGCTGTCCGAGGCGACGCTGTAAACGACGGCCGCGACGGCGATGCCGCCACCGATGGCAGCTGCGGTGGTCAGGGTGCCGGCAGCGGCGCCGCTGGCGGTTCCGGTGCCTGCGACTTCAGCGCTCGCCACTTCTGCGCCGGGTTCAACCGGTGCTTCCTGGGCGAACACCGGGGACGACATACCCAACAGGGCCAATGCGGCAATAATCTTCTTCATTACGGGGTCTCCTACTCCGTCAGGTAAATATTTCACGCGTATGGTGGCCGCGTTCGCCCTGCAGTGTCAAGGTTAATGCGTCATTCCGCACGGCGCGCGGCCGTCGGAATTCTGGCAATCACCGGTGGGGATGATGACGTGCGAACACGCTGTCGCGTCCCGACAGTTCCGTGGCAAGGCGCACCACCAGATCGTGCGTACGCACGCTTGGCATCGTCAGCGGCATCAACAGGCCCATGCAGAGGGCAAGCACCAGGGTGCGCGGCGGCGTGGTGAACGCGGCCGGGTGCGCCGACAGCGCCGCCACAGAGGCCGCCGTTCCCAGCAGCCAGCCACCGACTACTTCGGACAGCGAGTGGGCATTGAGCGGCAGCCGCGACCACGCGATGGCGGCGGCCAGCACGACGCCTGCGACCGCCCAGCCCCGCGGTGAGCGGCACCGGCCATGTGCGGACAGGTAGGCGACGACCGGATAGATGGCCGCGCTCATGGTGGCGTGACCACTGAAGCCGGTGAAATCGAGCCGGGCCAGCCCGACGCCCCAGCCGAGGAAGGCCAGTTTTGAGGCTAGTGTCAGCGACGCCGCGATAGCCAGCGCTACCGCCCACCGCCAGCGCAGCGGCGCGCTCGCGGCCGGTGCGACGAGCATCAGGGTCAGTCCCAGCGGCAGCAGCCAGCGGCTGTCGCCGAGCTGGGAAAGATGGACCCACAAAGAAGACATCCGGTCACGTGAGGCGGGGGAGAGGGGGCAGCATAGGGCAGGCGGGCTGTGCCGATGCTGAGCCGGATAGCCGCCTGCATGTTCGATCGCGGCCGTGCGGCCTAGAATGGCGCATTGTCCGGGCCGCGTCCCGGCGCACAACGCCCCAGGAGTCTTGAATGAACGTTACCGTTGCAGAAGGTGTAGTGGTCGGGAATCGCCTCCCGTTCGTGCTGTTTGGCGGCTTGAACGTGCTGGAAGACCTGGATTCGACCCTGCACGCGGCCGAACACTTCACCACGGTAACGGCCAAGCTGGGCATCCCGTACGTGTTCAAGGCCTCGTTCGACAAGGCCAACCGCTCGTCGATCGCGTCCTACCGCGGCGTCGGCCTTGAAGAGGGGCTGCGCATCTTCGAGGAGGTCAAGCGTCGTTTCGGCGTGCCGGTGATCACAGACGTGCACGAAGTGGCCCAGGCTGCCCCGGTGGCCGAGGTTGTCGACGTGCTGCAGATTCCGGCCTTCCTGGCCCGTCAGACCGACCTGGTGGCGGCCATTGCCCGGACCGGCCGCGCGGTCAATATCAAGAAGCCGCAGTTCCTCAGCCCCACGCAGATCAAGCACATCGTGTCCAAGATCCGCGAGGCCGGCAATGAGAACATCATCCTGTGCGAGCGCGGCTCGCAGTTCGGCTACGACAATCTGGTCGTGGACATGCTGGGCTTCCGCGAGATGATCGAGTCCACCGGCGGCCTGCCGGCGATCTTTGACGTGACCCACAGCCTGCAGCGCCGCGACGCGGGCAGCGAAGCCTCGGGTGGCCGCCGCCGCCAGGTGGCCGAGCTGGCCCGTTCGGGCATGGCGCTGGGCTTGGGCGGGCTGTTCCTTGAGGCCCACCGTGACCCGGACCACGCACGCTGCGATGGCCCCAGCGCGCTGCCGCTGTCGGCGCTGGAGCCGTTCCTGGCCCAGATCAAGGCGCTGGACGAACTGGTCAAGGGCTTCCCGGAACTGGATATCCGCTGAGGCGGCCTGCCAGCATTCGGCGGCGACGGCCTTGGTCCCGTCGCTGAATGTGGGTATCCTTGATGGCTGCACGCCGAACTGGCGCGTGCAGTCAGCGGTCTGGCGGGTATTTTCCGCTCCGCACTTGGCCCCGTAGCTCAGCTGGATAGAGCGTCCCCCTCCTAAGGGGAAGGTCGCCCGTTCGAATCGGGCCGGGGTCACCATATTTCAAGCACTTACGCGATGTTGCACGCCTGCAATCGCCGTGTGCGCGTAGAAAATGTGCCGAAGGTGGTGAAGACTCCCGCCGACACCCGCAGACTTGGCATCCGCTGAGCTCAGCCAAGGCAGCCATAGCAGGTGCGCTCAATGGCATCTTTCGCCACTGCCCGGACTTTATTCGGCTGCCGCCGTTCTCGTCGGGGTGGGTCTGGACCAGTAGCCGACCCGCAACCACGTTCGAGGAATGCCCGAGCTCGACTTCTACCCTGTTCAACTAAAGCAGATCTCCACGAAAGGGAATCTTAATAACCACACTCCCATTCGTGTGGCCGAGTACATTCCAGGTTTGGATGCCCCAGATGATAGGGGTTTCCCTGCTCGTTTTTCCGGTTTTACTCCGATGTCTTAATGGTCCACTTTGCCCGCCGGATCCTAAGTTACCCCGTCGCTTTGTTTGGCGTCGTACAGGTGGGGCGGTAAGGGCGTGGCGCGAGCAACTGCGTCGAGGGTAGACAAACTGCGCCGTATTTAGCTTTTACGCTCAGAATGCCAATCTCGTCATATTAGCGCCCGGAAAGGCTGGATAGACTCAGCCGGCACGCATGATGCGTGCACTACGCCAATTCCGAGGACGATAGTCATGTTGAAAGGATTTACACCTCTCGCCGCAGCTGCGCTGTGCCTGCTTGGCCTGTCCGCCTTCGCCCAAGACGCCGCAGCGGGTCAATGGGTCGACAGCGGCAGAACCGCGTACTTCAGACAGAGCGCTTACATCAGCGCTTTTGACTACACCTGCAACGCCGGCCAGAATCCTATCAGTGGTTTTCCAGGCAGCTGCCCCAACGATCCGGCCAGTGGCTGGACGGCCAACTATGACGTCTCCAGCGCAGAGGCCAATAGTCAGCGCATGGCCTGCAACCACAATCCGTACCAGATCGGCTCGACTTGCTACGGCATTGCTTATGCGATCAACGGGAACGCCTACGCCGGTGATCTGCCGGCCGCGTGCAACGTCGGCGCGCGCACAGTGGTCTATTTCTCCCTCATGGAAACCGTCGCGATCCAGTACGAAGAGCTCGACTTGAACATAGTCGAATCGGCGACAGAGTACGTCTGCCAGTAAACCGGTAGCAGAACGCCGCCGCCGAGCGCGACGGCGTTCTGCTCCCCTGACCGTCTGTACGGCGGACCAGTTACGGCCAGTCGCCGAATCTGAAAACCCGACCCGTAGCCTGCGCGCAGTGTTGATCTCTAAGTTCTTCGGAAGCTTGATCTGCACCATGGCCGGCGCAGCAGATGAGATCCGGAGGATACGTCGGAAGGTAGCCAGTGCCGGCGAGGCAATACCCCCACCGGCTGCGTTCTTTGCTGCGACAGAGAAAGCGAAGCCGTGGCCAATTCGATGCTTCACGACGAAAGTCGGCGCACTCCTCGGCCGGAGGGTGATTCGCGCTGATGGTCAGCGGGCTCGCGGCCTTGCTCGCGGCGCATCTGAGCACTCTAATGAGCTCCTATTTTGGTGGCTTGGCATCTGAGCGCCGTGGTGTTTGGCCCACTATTGGCGGACGAGGAGCATCATGTCTTCTGCGGTATGGCGTGCTACCCACGGAGGTCATCTCGACTCCTCCAAACGAGGGGCGAGCATTCCATCTGGCGCATCGCGGGCGTCATGGCGCTCTACTCTCCAAGCGCGAACAGGCCTCGGTTTCAACAATAAGCCACTGCTTGGCCCCCGCGTAGAGGTGCGCGCTGGGGCAGTAGCGCTAATCCGCTGATCAGCTGCCATCTTGTAAACTCGCCGGCCGGACCAGACCTCAGGCGCGACACGCGACCTACAGAGCTGGATGGAACCACCGGGCTTCGCTGCACCTTTCCTACGTAGACATGGACGACATCGTGGACTTGATTTCTTCCTACTCGCGCTTCTATGCGCTCCCGCTTACCGAGCAGATCGTTGCGGCGATCACGGCCGATTTCGCTTCGTTGGATGTCCCCGATCTGGTCCACGCGCACCTGGGCAACAATCCGCGGTACTTCGGCGGCATCGACAAGACGCTTTCCGGCTTCGTCGTGCTCGACGACGAGGGCGACAACTACACCCTGCTGGACCTCCGGGGAGGCGGTCAGGTGTGGTGGCAGGACCACGAGACCCGGCTGGTGGAACCGCGTTTCGCCAGTCTGGCCGATTACCGGGCCTTCCGGGCGCGGATGTCGGAAAAGGAACTGGAGTTGGACGAGCTCGACGAGTGGGACGTCGGCGACGACAGGGAGGATGCAGAGGCCGCGCTGTTGCACGAGTACGCATGGACGCCCTCTCCGCAGGACGGCGGCACCGCCGGCCTGCTCACGCGCTACCAGTGGGTGATGCAGGCGCTTTCGCAGGCGGCCTGCGACAACCAGGGCCAACCGTTGCAGGGCCCGGATGAACTGGGTGCCGAAGCGTTCAACCTTTATCTGAGCACGTTCCCCACCAAGGAACACGAACAGCGCGAGTTCGAGGCAGCACTGCCCTTACTGAGCGGGGACGTGCACCTCGCCGTTTACTGGCTGCTGCACACGCGACTGCTCGGCCAGGATGCGCGCCTTGCGCAGGTGCTGGAGCAGGTCGCCGAGGTGGCTACGCCATTGCTGCGCGCATTCGTGGCCACCTTCGGGACAATGGCTGACGACGCAGACCTGCCGGTCGTCCCCGATTTCCGCCACCGCCGCGCACGCATGCTGGTGTGGGCGCAGATCGACGCCAAGGCGCCGGTTGCGCAGCGTCTGCGGGCGCTTGCCGTATCGCCAAAGTCGGTAGGGGCCATGGTTCTGGATCACATCGACAGCGCGCTGGAGCGCGATGCCGACGCACTGGACCCGGCGGCCACCCTGCAGGCGCTGGATCGGATCACCGACACCGATGCCCCGGCGACATGGGCTCTGCGCGCGCGCATGCAACTGTGTCTGGGCGAGGACGCAGGCGGGGCTGCGGACGCGGCCACGCAGTTGCTCGCCGCGTCACCGACGGCGCACTGGCAGGTCCTTGCCATCCTGCACCCTGTTCACCAGGCCATCAGCGATGGTCGCGCGCTCCTGACCGTCGTTCAGCCGTTGCTGGCATGGGACGACCTGATGCTGCGCGTACTGGATATGGCCGAGCACGCGCAACGGTTGCTTGGCGACGCGGAGCCGGCGCTCAGTGTCGAGGCGCTGGCTGGCAACCGTCGCCTGGCTGAGGACCTGCTCACCATCTGGGATGCGCCTGACTTCGCCGAGGGCGTCGCCCAAGCCGCTCCGGCCACGCGCGATGCAATGGCCATACGCCTGGCACGGCGCCCGGACCTGGCGGACGACGATGATGCGCGGCGATGGGCAATCGGCCATCTGCTCGACAGCACGCTGCCGACGCGGATGGAGCTGGTGCAGCGCGCCTTGCCGCAATTGAGCGGAGAACTGCAGGCGTCGCTGTTGCCGGAACTGTGCCGCAGCGTCACCGATGCTGGCGGCGCACTGGTCCCCCTGCTGGTCGCGATGATCGGAGAGCCGCCTGCCAATGGTTATCTTGCGGAACTGGACGCCGATGACCGGGTTGACGCCATCCTGGTGGGTCTGCGCGCTTTCTGGAGTGACGCGCGCCTGTTCGAGTCGCTGATGGCCCTGTTGAACGCCTCGCCGCTCAACAGCGTGCTGACCGATCGGGTCGGCGAGGACATCAAACGCCTGCGGGACGTGCTGGACACGACCCAGCGCCAGCGTCTGTTCCACTGGGCCTTGGCACGCATGCAAGCCCGCGCGGCAGTGCTTGCGCCTGACAACAGCGACGACCACCCGGCAAGGCGCGTACTGGAGGCAATGACGTCTGTGGACATGACCGCCACCATCCGCATCGCGCTGGAAGACGCGTCGGCCGCCATGCAGCGGGGCGAGCATGCGCACAAGCAAGCACTCGATATGCTGTACGTCAGTCTGGGCAGAATGGACCCGCAAGCATCGGGCAACACCGCTTACCTGTTCTCGCGTCTGTGGGACGAGAGGGGCCTTCCGCGCGGGCTGTGTTTCGCGTTGTCCGAGTGCTGGACGCCCGCATTGCATGACCAGGTCCTGGAGCGCCTTGGCGCGCAGCCGTCCATCGCCGCCGCTGCCCTCTACTGCGCAAGTCATGGCTGGGAAAGCCGCCACAGCGAAACGCTGGACGTCGCCGAGCGGGTTCTGGCCTGGCCGCTACCGGACGACGCGACCGAGCGCGGGTTGCTCAAGTATGTGCTGCTGATGGGCTGTGTTGCTGCGCTTTCGCTGAAGAAGCACGCGCAGGTGCGTATGCTCTATCCGCCCGCAAGCGCCATCGACGCTACTGCGTATAAGGTGGGCGCGCACACCACCACCGTGTTCGACCCGTTCGCGGACAGTGCTTTGCAGGCCAAGTTGCGCGGCGCGCTGGGTGGCGAGAAAGGGCAATAGCAGACTGCAGTGCTGGCCCGGCTTGAGGGCGCAGGCGCTTGGGGCATGTCCGTCGCCGGACGTGCCCCAAAGCGGCTGGAAGAGGTTATTCCCGCCTGCGTAAGAAGTCGTCAAACACCACGCTGCTGATGGCCTGTCTCGCCTGTCTCGCCTGTCTCGCTTTGCAGCCTGGGCAGCGCATCGCAATGCCACCGGGCACTGCCAGCAGTGTTGATTCGTCCGCCGCAGTGAAGTGGTGGTTGCACTTGAGGCAAGACGCGGTCACGGAAGTGACACGCGCTGCGCGATCGCTGGAGAGCTCGCGATCGCCAGCAACTTCAATCAGATGGAAGACACCTGTGGAGGACATCGTTGGCTGATCCATCGTGTTGCTGAAGGAGTAGACGCAAGTAGACCAGTGCAGGTGAACTGCGCCGGTGCAGTCATGGTCAACGTCAGGTGTAGAGCGGAACTCGCCGCCACTGCTCTAGACTATCGGCCTTAATCTCCAGGACGGAGCACATGCAGGCATTGAACATTGGCGCCACGATCCGCCTGGATCTCACTCCGGTCACAAGCTGGGACGAATACCACGATGCCTTCGTTGCAGCTTTCGGCCTGCCGGCATTCTATGGCCGCAACGGCCATGCGCTGCTTGACTGCCTGTCCTCCCTGCGCGACCCCGACGCAGGGATGAGCCGGGTGGTGGTAGCGCCCGGGGAGGTCGTTCTGGTGCAAGTGGATGGCCTGGCCGCCATGCCGCGCGAGCTGCGCGAGTCCTTCATCATGACGCTGGAACTGCTCAGTGAGCGTTGCGCGGCGCGCGAACAGTCGTCGCCCATTGTCCTCATGATCATCTAGGCGCAGCTGCCGCTGCAGGGGAGGGGCGGCTGGCGGGCAGCGCCGTTCCAAGATGCTTCGCAAAGAACCGCGCCATCACCCGATACGCCTGCTGGCTTTCCGGCAGCTTGGCATCCAGATGGAACGCGTGCCCCAGCCCCTCCCACACATGCAGGTCCGACACGCGCTCCAGATCGACCAGCCGGCTGTGCATGTAGGACACATTGCTCAGCTCCGCCGCGCGGGTGCCGGTGATGAACAGCGTGGGCGGAAACTGCGCCAGCAGCGGTTCGGAAAACACCGGCGACACCAGCGGGTCGCGGAAGTCGACGTCGCCGTAGTAGAGGTCCTCCATGATGGGCAATGTGCCGTCGGCATGGGGCAGCAGGGCGTCGTTGATCGCGGCCATGACGTAGCGCGAGTCCCCGCCGTAACGCGCATCGCCGCCCGCGCAGAACAGGCCGGCAGCGCCTGGCATGGGCAGCTTCTCCTTCGCGAACCAGGCCAGTGATTCGCCGGTGAGCACGCCACCTGCCGAGCAGCCGAAGATGCCGATGTGCGCGGCGGGCAACCGCGCCAGTGCCGCCCGGTACACCGCCGCGACATCCTCGCTGGCCGCAGGGAAGCGGTGCTCGGGGCCCTGGCGATACTCCACGGCAAGTACGGTCATGCCCGTCATCGCCGCCACCGGGATCGCCTCGAGCAGGCCCAGGCTGTCGGCGCGTCCGAACACAAAGGCGCCGCCATGCAGTTCGATCAGCAGGCGTTGGTTCGCGGGGTCAGCCGGTGCACTGCGTGGCTGCACGCGCACCACCGGAATGCCGCCCCAGGTTTCGTGATGCAGCTCCATCGCGAAGCGTTTGCGCAGTTCGGCGATCTCGCCATACGCCCATTGGTCGGTCCCCTTGCGGATACTGTCCAGCTGCGCAAGGACCGCAGCATTGTCCAGCTTGGCCGTGGGATCGCCGTGGATCACTGCGCTGCGTACGCTGTCCTGCGCCTGCGGGCTGAGATAGGGCGACACCGGCAATGCGAAGCTGGGCACCTGGCGCACGCCGTCAGTAGGCGCTGCGGCGTGCGCGCCGGGGGCCAGCAGCAGGCACAGCGGAAGCGCCGACATCCATTTCGAAACAGCCATGTGCACGGTCCACGTTGCGGGAATGCGGCACAGGATAGCGCCCGGCGTGGCCTCGTACTAAGCGTCACCGTGTCGATACGTGCACGGTGCCGTCGCCGGTTGTTGACGCGCTACCGGCGATGCTCTGCCATCCCACCCGTTGGAGCTACCCGATGAACGCATCGTCGCATTCGCCGCCCGGCGCGCCCCCCACGCCCACGCCAGGGTCGCCTGTTGCGCCGCCGGTGGAAGTGCCGGTGAGCCCGGAACCGCCGGTGCAGGAGCCGCCTGCCGAAGCACCGCCCCAAGGTGATCCTCCCGCGCAGGTCCCGCCACTCGAGGCGCCGCCTGAAGGCGATCCGACCCCTGCAGCGCCGCCGGTGGAAGCGCCGCCGGCCTCACCGCCTGGGCAGCAGTAGTACGACGGGTGGCCTGCCTCAGTCCTTCGATGGGGGCGCCTCGTAGTCGGCCGGGGTGACCTTGCCGTCGTCCTGTTCCGGCATGTCCTTGTCCTTCCACCGGGCGTCGTCATTGCGGACCTTGTCCGGCGTGAACGCCTTCTGCTGATCGTCTTCGGGCGTGCCGCGTGGGTGGGTGGGTATGTTCATTCGCTGACTCCTGTGCGGGTGGAACCCGAGCATCCTGCGGCCCGGGTGAACGTCCCGTCGCCCTCCCTCAACATGGCGCACACGGTTGAGTCACCCGACCGGTACGCGGCACGGCGTAGCAATGGTGCATCCCTCACTGGAGCAGAATATGCGCGCTTTGACCTACCACGGCAGCAAGGACGTCCGTGTCGACACCGTCCCCGATCCGGTGCTGGCGGCTCCCGACGACCTGATTCTGCGCGTGACCGCCACGGCGATCTGCGGCTCGGACCTGCATCTGTATCGCGGCAAGATCCCCGACCTGCACAGCGGCGACGTGCTGGGCCATGAGTTCATGGGCATTGTCGAAGAGGTCGGCAGCGGTGTGAGCGACCTTCGCCCGGGTGATCGTGTGGTGATCCCGTTCGTGATTGCCTGTGGCGCCTGCTTCCATTGCCGTCTTGCCGAGTTCGCCGCGTGCGAAACCACCAACAGCGGCAAGGGGGCGGCGACCAATCAGAAGGGCATCCGTCCGCCGGCGGCGCTGTTCGGTTACAGCCATCTGTATGGCGGCGTGTCGGGTGGGCAGGCCGAGTTCGTGCGCGTACCCAAGGCCAATGTGGGTCCGTTGCGGATTCCGGACGGGCTGTCCGACGAGCAGGTGCTGTTCCTGTCGGACATCCTGCCCACCGGCTACCAGGCGGCGATCAATGCCGGGGTCAAGCCCGGCTCCAGTGTGGCGATCTTCGGCGCAGGGCCGGTTGGCCTGATGAGCGCGGCGTGCTGCCGCCTGCTGGGGGCGGAGACCATCTTCATGGTCGATCACCTGGCGTACCGCCTCGACTTCGCGCAACGCACCTACGGGGTGACGCCGATCGACTTCACGCGCGTCGATGATCCGGCCGAATACATCGTCACCCAGACCAACGGACGCGGCGTGGATGCCACCATCGAGGCAGTCGGGTTTGAAGCCGAGGGCAGTGCGCTCGAGTCGGCGTTGACCACGCTGAAGGTGGAAGGCAGCAGTGGCGTGGCGATCCGCCAGTGCATCGCGGCCACGCGTCGCGGCGGCACCGTGAGCATTCCCGGCGTGTATGCCGGCTTCGTGCACGGCTTCCTGCTCGGCGATGCCTTCGACAAGGGGCTGACCTTCAAGATGGGCCAGACCCACGTTCAGAAGCTGATGCCGGAGCTGCTCGACCATATCGCAGAAGGCAATCTCGATCCGGGGGTGATCGTCACCCACCGCATGCCGCTGGAAGAGGCGGCCAAGGGCTACGAGATCTTCGACCGCAAGCAGGAGGATTGCCGCAAGGTGATCCTGACGCCCTGACATGGGTACGGTGAGCAACATCGCCACGCCGCGTACGGAAACGCCTGCCTTGGTGCAGCACGCGCAGGCATGGCTGGCCCGCCATCCCGCGCTGCCGCTGCCGGGGGCGGGCGACACGCTGGGGCGCTGGCGGCTGTTGGCGCAGATCGGGGCGCAGGATCTATGCCTGGCCAAGCTGCTGGAGGCGCACTATGACGCCGCGGCGATTCTGCATGAACTTGACGCCCCGCCGCTGGCTACCGGGGAACTGGCGGCGGTATGGGCCGCCGAAGGACCGGCGGCGACGCTGGCCTTCGATGCCGGCAGCAGAACGCTGAGTGGCGCCAAACCGTGGTGCTCGGGTGCCGATTGGGTGGGCGCGGCGCTGGTGACGGTGCGGGTGGACGGGCACTGCCGGCTGTTGCGTGCGGACCTGCGACAGGCGCGCCTGAAGTGCGACACCCAAGCCTGGCAGGCCACCGGCATGGAGCGCATCCCCAGCGCTACCGCGCATTTCGAGCGGGTGCCGGCCGTGGAGATCGGGGCGGCCGACGCCTACCTGCAACGCCCCGGTTTCTGGCATGGCGGCGCGGGTATCGCCGCGTGCTGGTTCGGGGCGGCAACGGCATTGGCCGCGCCGCTGCGGTGCTCGCCCAAGGCGGGTGAACCGGGCGTGGCAGCCGGGCTGCTGGGCCAGGTCGACATGAGCCTGTCCGCGTGCGCGGCGCTGCTGCGTGAGCTGGCGGACTTGATCGACGCCGCCCCCACACACGCCCACATGACCGAAGTGGTGAGGGTGCGCAGCGTGGTGGAGCGCGCTTGCGTGCAGACCCTGGATCTGGTCGCGCGGGCGCTTGGGCCGGGGCCCATGTGCATGGACCCGGAGCACGCGCGGCGCTGGAGCGACCTGACCGTGTTCATCCGCCAGAGCCACGCCGACCGCGACTGGCAGCAGCTGGGCATGGACTGCCATCGCGAGGGGCGGGCATGGACGTTGTAACGCGCCACATTGCCGGCGACGGCGTCAGCGAGGCACAGTGGCAGGCGTGCGCGTGGCTGGATGCGCTGCCGGTGGGCGATGCCGCCACGTTGCTTGCGGGCCATGCACGGCTGGTAGTGGTGTCGCCGCACCCGGACGACGAAGTGCTCGCCTGCGGCGGACTGATGGCCGCTACCCAGGCGCTTGGGCTGCCGGTGGTGGTCATGTCGGTTACCGATGGTGAGGCCTGCTATCCCGGTCAGTCGGCGTGGCCACCGCGCCGGCTGCGTAGCACGCGCCAGCAGGAACTCGCGCGTGCATTGGACTGCCTCGGCCTGGCCGATGGTGTCCATCACGCGTTCCACATGGATGACGGTGCCGTAGCCGGTAGCGAAGCAGCGCTGGCGGCGCGCCTGCTGGCGTTGCTGCGCGCCGATGATCTGGTGCTGGGGCCGTGGCGCCTCGATGCACATCCCGACCACGAGGCAGTGGGCCGCGCCTGCGCGCTCGCGGCCGCATCACGTGGCTGCACGCTGCGCGAATTCCCGGTGTGGGGCTGGCATTGGCTGGATCCGCACGACGTATCGCATGCCTGGGCGTCCGCGACGCGCGTCCCGCTGAGCGCCCAGCTGATGCAGCGCAAGCGCGCGGCCATCACCCAGTTTTCGACCCAGCTTGGCGCGGTGGACGGGCTGGACTGCGACCCCATCCTGCCACCCACGGTGGTGCAGCGTTTCGAGCGTGACTACGAGGTGTTGATTGGATGAACACGACCGCCTACTTCGACGCGCTCTACCAGCAGGACGACCCGTTCGCGTACCGCACCCGCTGGTACGAGGCGCGCAAGCGTGCCCTGACCCTGGCCAGCCTGCCACGGGCCCACTACCTGCGCGGCTGGGAGCTGGGGTGCTCCAACGGGGTGCTCACCGCCGCACTCGCGCCGCGCTGCGCGCAGTTGCTGGCCACCGACCTGAGCGAAGAGGCGGTGAGCGCGGCGCGCGTTTCCTTGGCCGCACAGTCACATGTGCAGGTCGAGCGTGCCGAGCACCCGCGTCAGTGGCCCGATGGCACGTTCGACCTGATCGTGTTCAGCGAGCTGGGCTATTACCTGGACCCGCCCACAATGCAGGCGATGGCGGCACGGCTGGCCACGTCGCTGGACGCGCAGGGGGTGCTGATTGCCTGCCACTGGCGGCCGGACTTTGCACAGGCCAGGTGCTCGGCCGCGTTCGTGCATGCCCAGTTGGACGCGTTGCTGCCGCGGGCGTTCTCCTGGTGCGATGCGGACATGCTGCTGCAGGGCTGGTCGCGCGACACCCGCTCGGTTGCCGAGCACGAGGGGCTGCGATGATCGCGGCGATCGTACCGGCGCACAACGAGGAGCGGCTGATCGGTCCCTGCCTGCAGGCGTTGCAGGCGGCCGCGCAGCATCGCGCCCTGGCCGGCGAAGACGTGCGGATCATCGTGGCCCTGGACCGCTGCAGTGACGCCACGGCGGCGATATGCCGACGTTTCGGGGTACAGGTCGTACGGGTCGAGGCGGGCTGTGTGGGGGTGGCGCGTGCAGTGGCCAGCGATCACGCCCTGGCACAGGGCGCGCGATGGATCGGCTGCACCGACGCCGACAGTCGCGTGCCGGCCGATTGGCTGGTGAAACAGGTGCAGTGCGGTGCCAGCGCTTTCTGCGGGGTGGTGACTGTGGACGATTGGCAGGACTATGCGCCGACCGTGCAGCGAGCCTTCGGGGCCAGCGAGCAGGCACGGGACGGCCACCTGCACGTGCACGGGGCGAACATGGGCTTCAGTGCCAGCGCCTACCGCGACAGCGGCGGATTTCTTCCCCTGGTGACCGGCGAAGACGTCGCCCTCATTGCGGCCATCCAGGCCAGTGGCGCGCGCGTGGCCCGCCTTGCCACGCCACAGGTGGTAACCAGCGCCCGCCGTCATGCGCGGGCGGTGAACGGATTCAGCGACTTCCTGCGGCGGCTGGAAGCACAGCTGTGCGGCAACGCGGATCCGCCCGAAGCAGTGCTCGCTGGCAGCGCGACCAAACCAGCGGCTGCGTGCTGATGGCAGCGGTGGATCTGCTCGGCTGGGCGGCGACCGGCATCCTGGTGGCGACGCTGTGGCGTCAGATCTGGAAACAGTGGCACGCGCCCGACAGCGAGGCGGTGTCCACCTGGTTGTTCGTCGGGCAGATCAGTGCCTCAGTGCTGTTCATTCTGTACAGCATTGCGTTGCAGTCCTGGGTGTTCGTGGTCACCAACAGCCTGGTGCTGGGCACCGCGGTAGCCGGGCAGGTGCTGGCGCGCGTGAAGCAACGTCGCGACGTGTCGTGAAGACGCAATCGCATGGCGAACACGCGATGGAAACAATCGCAACGCGCCGTCGATACGTCACTGAACCGCTTGTTTTCAGTGTCACGCCGACTTCATTGGCGATGCGGAAAAGTGGATCCACCCAAGCACGGGCAAGCCCGAAACTTCAGGAGCAGATCGCAGTGACTACCGAAACCAAGACCACGCACACCTTGAATGACCTGATCGAAATCGCCCGCGACGGCAAGGATTTCTACACCGAGGCGGCCGGCAAGGTGAAGGACGCAGAACTGTCTGCGCTGTTCACCCGCATCGCCGGGGTGAAGGACGAACTGGTCCGCTCGCTCAGCGCCACGGTGGTGGCCGCCGGTGGCAAGCCGGCCGACCACGGCACGGTGGTGGGGTCGATGCAGCAGTTCTACGGCAAGGTCCGCGCCACCTTGGGCGACACGCAGTACGGTTATGTGGCTGAACTGGAGGAATCCGAGGATCGCCTGCTGAAGGCGTTCAAGGACACCCTCACCGACAGCGACACCACCCCGGCCGCGCGCCAGGAAGTGCAGCGGCTGCTGCCGCAGGTGCAGGAATGCCATGCGGTCATGCGCGACCGCAAGCATGCAATGAAGCACTGACCGCAGGGCATCGCGGCGCCTTGATCGGCGCCGCATGAACACGCGCAGTGCACCGCGCAGACAGCCCCGGTACGCCCGGGGCTGTCTGCGTCTGGCGGCCGAACGCCGCCGTACGGGGGGTGGGGATTTGGTGCATACTCGATCGAAAGGGCTGACTGGATCTGTTATGGAACACATGCGTTGGCTGACGCTTCGGCTTGGCAACAATCAATCCATCGGACCGAAGGTGCTGTCGGACCTGTGGTCCAATGCCTGCGAAACGAACCAGTCGTCGGTGACCCGCGACACGATGCCGGGCAAGTCCACGTCCTATGCGCTGCATGCGCCGTTGTCGCTGGCGTATCCGAAGCGCGCCGAGCTGCGCATGCGCAAGCTGTTGGAAGAGGCCGGTTACACCTTCACGCTGGGGTCGCTGGCCGATCGCCCGGCCCCGCAGCCGCTTCGCGTGCGCTGATCACGGCGGCGCGAGCCGCCGGACCATGATGCGCACCGGAAACCCGCCGGCATGCACGATCGATTCCAGCGGCATCCAGCCGAGCCGGCGGTACAGGCCGCCATCATCGGCTTCGGTCTGCAGATAGACCTCGCGCACGCCTTCGCTGGCGGCGCGCGCCATCAGGTCGTTGATCAGGGCCTCGGCGATGCCCTTGCCGCGTTGCGCGGCATCCACGTAGACGCCCCCCAGCCAGTGAAGACGTTCCGGGCGTTCCGCACGTTCATGGAACTTCAGCTGTGCGGCCGCGACAGGGTGATCGTCCTGCATCGCGATCAACAGCATCGGCAGGGCGTCGGGCTGCAGGAACACCTCCAGCCGTTCGCACTCGTCGGCCAACGTCCGGCCGGGCACGTGGTGCCCCCACTGCTGGAAGTACCAGGCCGCGACCTGTGGCAACAGCTGGGGCCGATCACTCAGGGTGACCCGAAGCAGGGCGGTCACGACGCGGCCGGGTAGACGGCGAGGATCGCGCAGCGGGACAGGGTACGGTTGATGGGCGGTTCCGGCAGGGGCCCACGTTCGGAAATCGCGACCAGGATGGGGTCCACCGTGGGGATCACTTCCAGCCGGTCGCCCGGGTGCCCACAGATCACGCCGGTATTGAAACCGGAATGGAAACGCACCTGTGGCGAGTGCACCAGCTCGCAGGATGACGCCACTTCGATGATGTAGCGGCGGTGGCCACCGGAGTATCGGGGGTTGGTTTCCACGGTGACGCCCTGCGGGCTGTCGCTCCAGCTGCGCACATGGCGGGTGCTGAAGCAGTACGACGGTGAACCGCGGAAGGTGCGCCGCTGCTCGGTGACATTCACCTCGCCCAGCGTGACCGGGCGCGCAACGCCGCTCTGCTTTGCCTGCTGTGCAAATTCGCGGCGGCTGATGCGGTCCACCGCGGTGATGGTGCAGGTTGTGTCGCCGGCGACGACCCGCTCATCGCCGGTGCCGCAGACCCAACTGTCGACAGCGGCAACGCGCGGGTCTTCGGCGGCGAGCAGTCCCGGGCAGGCAGCATTGAAGCGCAGCCGCCACGGTGACTGGTGGCGGTCGAGCAAGGTGATGCTGTCGGGGCTGCTCTGGTTCATCTCCAGCAGGCCCTTGGCGTCCATGCACTGCGGGCCCGGCGCAGTACGCGCGGCGGACACTGGGGCAGAGGATTCGGCGTGGGCAGTGGTCAGGGGAAGCCCCACGGCCAGGATCGCAAGCAGGGCCGGAAACCGGCGGCGCTGCCGCACAGGCGGAATGGAAGGGGACGTCACGGCATGCACTCCTTGCTGACTGGACGGTCCCGACTATAGCACCGGCCCGCGCGGCCCTTGTTGCACCGGGCACAGGGGGCGCGCAGACTCCTCCTTCCCCCGGGTTCCGTACTGTCTTCGGCCATGTCCACCGCTGCCTTCAACCTGCGTCGCTACGGCCGCACGTCCAGCGTGGACCGGCATGACTTCGCGCAATGGGTGGTGCCGCTGCAGGGCGAACTGACGTTCGAACTGGAGGGGTGCGGCGCACGCCTGGACGTGTGGCAGGGCGCCTTCGTGGCGCCGTCGGCAGGGCACGCGCAATGCGCGCTGCAGGACGATCACTTCCTGATCGTGGATTGCCCGGCTGCGCTGCTGGATGACGACACCGTGGAGCGCCTGGCGCGGCACCCGGTGCTGGCATTGCCTGCGCCCGTACGTGCGATGGCGCGCCGTGTCAGCGCGGCGGGCACCGGCCAGATCGACCCTGCGGTAGTGGCGCGTGAGATGCCGCTGCTGCTGGAGGCCTTTTCGCTGGCTGGCAGTGCCACCCGCCTGCAAGCGGTATGCGCGCGCATTGAACGCCAGCCCGGTCAGGCCTGGCCGGTGGAGCGCATCGCGGCCGAGGTAGGCGTGAGTGGCAGCCGAGTGCACGCGTTGTTCCGGCACGCGTTCGGCCTCAGCCCGCAGGCCTGGTTGAGCAGCTGCCGTCTGCGCTGGGCGCGCTGGCCAGTTGGCCGGCACCGACCTGGCCATCGCGCAGATTGCCCAGCACGCGGGCTACTCCGAACAGAGTGCGTTGACCCGGGCACTGCGCCGCGAATGGGGCATGAGCCCGGCCGAATACCGGCGCCGGCAGCGGCAGTAGCCTGGGTCAAGACCGCCGCTGTGCCGATGCCTACACTGGCGCCTTGTTTCGGGTAGCGGTGCACGCGTGCAGATGAATCGATCGATGGGAGTGGGCATCGCCAACGGCATTGCCGCGGGCGCGCTGTGGGGCGTGGTGTTCCTGGCGCCGGCGATGCTGAGCCAGTTCGGTGCGGTGCAGCTGTCGGCCGGTCGCTATCTGGTCTACGGGCTGATCGCCGTGGTGCTGCTGGCCCCCCGTTGGCGCGACCTGCGCACGCGCATCGGCATGGCCGAATGGCGCGGCCTGCTGTGGCTGAGCCTGGCCGGCAACCTGGTGTATTTCGTGTTGCTGGCCAATGCCGTGCAGTGGGCCGGTGGCGCGGCGGCGTCGCTGATCGTCGGCCTGATTCCGGTGGTGGTGACGCTGGCGGGCGTGCGCGAGAAGGGCGCCGTGCCGTTGCGCAAGCTGGCGCCCGCGCTGCTGCTGTGCCTGGCCGGGGTGGCGTTGGTGGGCTATGAGGCGCTGCAGGCCGAGCACGCGCAGGGGTCCACCGGCCGTCGCCTGCTGGGCCTGCTGTGCGCGGTGGGCGCGCTGTTTTCGTGGGCGGTGTATTCGATTGGCAACAGCCGCTGGCTGGCACGCCGACCGGACCTGTCCGGCCACGACTGGTCGCTGTTGACCGGCGTGGCGACCGGCGCGCTGTCGCTGTTGCTGGTGCCCAGTGCGTTCCTGCTGCCGAGCGCATCCCACGCCGCGGTGGACTGGGGCTGGTTCTGGCTGATCAGCGCCGGGGTGGCGGTGGTGGCCTCGGTGCTGGGCAACGCGTGCTGGAACCGCGCCAGCCGCAATCTGCCGCTCACCCTGACCGGCCAGATGATCGTGTTCGAGACCCTGTTCGCGCTGCTGTATGGCTTCGCCTGGCAACAGCGCTGGCCGACCCCGATGGAAACAGTCGCGATCGCGTGCCTGGTATCCGGGGTGCTCATGTGCGCCCACGCGCATCGGCCGCCGCGGGCAATTGCGGAACATGTGGGCTGAGTGCGTTGCTGTGGCTGCATGGTCTCATTCGCAACCTTTTTGCCGACGATGCAGGCTGATCGCGCCCCGCTCGATCTTGCACTGCAACACTTGACAAGCCCCCCGCCGGCGTAGTTTTCTTGGCCCATGGTCTCTATCGCCGCCACCGCCCAGCTCTGCACCGCCGCCCTCGCGGCCGGTCGAGGCGTGCCTGCGCAGACCACCGGTACCACCACCATTACCACCGTCACCACTCGCCTGGTGCGGCCCGTCGTCTTCGCGTAATTTCCGAAAACAACGGCCCCGCACCCGGAACAGGTTGCGGGGGAGCGCCTTCAACCTGACCCGATGCGGGGCCTCGAATCGAGGTCTTCATGTCATCCGTCGCCGTCCTGCCTGCTGCCGCTGAACCCGCTGCCCCCGAACTGCGGGCTGCCACCTCCACCATCGTGCATAAATTCGGCGGCACTTCGGTGGCCGATGCCGAGCGCTACCGCCATGTCGCCCAGCTGCTGCTGGCGCGCGAGGAAGCGGTGCAGGTCACCGTGGTGTCGGCCATGAAGGGCGTCACCGATGCGCTGATCGCGGTGGCCGGCCTGGCCGCCGACAATGCGCCGCACTGGCGCGACGCGTGGCACGCGCTGCGTGCGCGTCATCGCGGCGCCGCGGTGGCATTGCTGGGCGAACACGCCGGCCAGATGGTGGAGTGGCTTGATGCCCGGTTCGAGCACCTTGCCGAGGTTCTCGGCGCGCTGGCGGTGATCGGCGAGTTGCCGGTCGAAGTGGTGGACCGGGTGCAGGGGTTGGGCGAGGTGTACTCGGCGCAGCTGCTGGGCCAGTACCTGCAGAGCCTGGGCGAAGCGTGCGCGGTGCTGGACGCACGGGATGTGCTGGTGGTGGATCGCGGCGAGCTGGGGGTGGACGTGGACTGGGTGCAGAGCGCACAGCGCCTGGCGCGCTGGCGTGAGGCGCATCCGTCGCCGCGCGTGGTCGCCACCGGTTTCGTGGCCCGCGACCGCCGCGACCGCATCACCACCCTGGGGCGCAACGGCAGCGACTATTCCGGTGCGATCTTCGCGGCGCTGTTCAATGCCGATGAACTGCACATCTGGACCGATGTCGACGGCGTGCTGTCGGCCGACCCGCGCGTGGTGCCGGAAGCCGTGCAACTGGACGCACTCAGCTACGACGAGGCCTGCGAGCTGGCGTACTTCGGCGCGAAGGTGGTACACCCGCAGACGATGTCGCCGGCGATCGAGCGCGGGCTGCCGATCATCATCCGCAATACCTTCAACCCCCTCCACCCGGGCACGCGCATCACCGCCGAACGGACCGTTGCCGGGCCGATCAAGGGCTTGACGCTGAGCCCGGACCTGGCCGTGCTGAACCTGGAGGGCACCGGCCTGATCGGCGTGCCGGGCACGGCCGAGCGGGTATTCGCCTCGCTACGCAACGCGCACGTGTCGGTGGTGATGATCTCGCAGGGGTCGTCGGAGCATTCGATCTGCTGCGTGGTCAAGCAGGCCGAGGCAGTGCGCGCGCGTGATGCACTGCTGCAGGCCTTCGCCCATGAACTCAACCTGGGCCAGGTGCAGCGCGTGCAGCTCACCGACAACGTCAGCGTGCTGGCGGCGGTGGGGGATGGCATGGCCGGGCAGCCGGGCGTGGCCGCACGCCTGTTCGAATCGCTGGGGCGGGCGCAGGTCAACATCCTGGCGATCGCGCAGGGTTCGTCCGAGCGCAACATCTCGGTCGCCGTCGACAGCCGCCACGCCACCAAGGCACTGCGCGCCGCCCATGCCGGTTTCTGGCTGTCACCGCAGACCTTCTCGGTGGGCGTGATCGGGCCGGGCAACGTCGGCGCGGCGCTGCTGGACCAGCTGCAGGCAGCGCAGTCGCAGCTGCTCGGGCGTGCCAACGTCGACCTGCGGCTGCGCGCGGTGGCCTCGCGCAGCCGCATGGTGCTTGATCAGCGCGGCCTGCACGGCGACTGGCGCAGCGCACTGACCGCATCGTCCGACGCCACCGATCTGGAGGCCTTCACCGAACACCTGCTGTCGGCCCACCTGCCGCATGCGCTGGTGATCGACTGCAGCGGCAGCGCCGAGGTGGCCGACCGCTACGCCGGGTGGCTGGCGGCCGGCATCCACGTGGTGACCCCGAACAAACAGGCCGGCGCCGGCCCATTGCCGCGCTACCAGGCCATCCGCGAGGCGGCCGCCGCCAGCGGTGCACGTTTCCGCTACGAAGCCACGGTGGGGGCCGGCCTGCCGGTGATCACCACGTTGCGCGACCTGGTCGATACCGGCGACGAGGTGCTGGCCATCGACGGCATCTTCTCCGGCACGCTGGCGTGGCTGTTCAACAAGTACGACGGCCAGGTGCCGTTCTCGCAGCTGGTGGCGCAGGCCCGCGGCATGGGCTACACCGAGCCGGACCCGCGCGATGACCTGTCGGGCGTGGATGTGGCGCGCAAGCTGGTGATCCTGGCGCGCGAGGCCGGGCGCGATCTGAGCCTGGAGCAGGTGCAGGTGGAGAGCCTGGTGCCCGAGGCGCTGCGTCAGGCCGGGGTGGAGGAGTTCATGGCCGGGCTGGATGCGGTGGATGCGGTCTTCGCCGAGCGCCTGGCCGCGGCCCACGCGCGGGGCGCGGTGTTGCGTTACGTGGCGCGGCTGTCGCCTGACGGTGCGCAGGTAGGGCTGGTGGAGCTGCCGGGCGGGCACGCGTTCGCGAACCTGCGCCTGACCGACAACGTGGTGCAGTTCACCACGCGCCGCTACTGCGACAACCCGCTGGTGGTGCAGGGCCCGGGTGCGGGCCCCGAAGTGACCGCCGCTGGCGTATTCGCCGATGTGCTGCGGGTGGCGGTGGGCGAAGGAGCGCGCCTGTGAGTCGTGGTGATGACAACGTGGCACGCGCGTTCTCGCCGGCGTCGGTGGGCAACGCGGCGGTGGGTTTCGACATCCTGGGGCATGCCATCGCCGGCGTCGGCGACACGGTGACCGTGCGCCGCATCGCGGCGCCGGAGGTGCGTATCAACGCCATCCGCGGCACGCCGTTCGCGCTGCCACTGCACGCGCCGGACAACACCGCGGGTGCGGCGTTGATCGCGCTGCGCAAGGCGCTGGCCTTGCCGTTCGGATTCGAGGTGGAGATCGACAAGGGCATCGCGCTGGGGTCGGGCATGGGCGGGTCGGCGGCGTCCTGCGTGGCTGCGCTGGTGGCGGCCAATGCGCTGCTGGACGCGCCCCTGCCGCGCGAGGCGCTGTATCCGTTCGCGCTGGAGGGCGAGGCGGTGGCCAGCGGCGGGCGGCACGGCGATAACCTGGGCCCGATGCTGCTGGGCGGGCTGGTGTTGAGCACGGCCGAGCGGCTGGTGCCGATTCCGGTGCCGGACGCCTGGCACAGCCTGCTGGTGCATCCGGAGGCCGTGCTGGAAACCCGCCGCGCACGCGCGGCGCTGCAGGGCAGCTACGCGCTGGGGGAGTTCGTTGAACAGAGCGCCAACCTCGCGCTGGTGCTGAGCGGCTGCTTCACCGCCGATGCGTCGCTGGTGCGTGCCGGGCTGCGCGACGTGCTGGTAGAGCCGCGCCGCGCGGGGCTGATTGGCGGCTTCCATGCCGCACGTGATACGGCGCTGGCGGCCGGTGCGATGGGCGCCAGCATTTCCGGTGCCGGGCCGAGCGTGTTCGCCTGGTTCGAGCGGCGCGACGCCGCGCTGGCGGCGCAGGCGGCGGTGCAGCAGGCCTTCGCCGATGCCGGGTTCGACAGCCAGGGCTGGGTCTCGCCCTTGAACGCGCCGGGCGCGCACCTGCTGTGAGTGTGGTGCTTCTTAACTTTCTTCCAGGATGACCGATGAATTTCGTTTCCACCCGTCACACCGCACCGCCCGCCACGCTCAGCCAGGCCATTGCCGCTGGGCTGGCCCCCGATGGCGGCCTGTATGTTCCCGCGCAGCGCCCGCAGGCATCGGCATGGCAGCCGCAGGGCTCGCTGGCGCTGGATGCTGCTGCGGTGCTGGCACCGTACTTCGACGGCGATGCGCTGGCACCGCACCTGCCGCAGCTGTGCGCCGATGCCTTTGATTTCCCCGCGCCGCTGCGCGCATTGAGCACCCCCGGCGACCATGTGCTGGAGCTGTTCCATGGTCCCACCGCGGCGTTCAAGGATTTCGGCGCGCGCTTTCTGGCTGCCAGCCTGGCCCGGTTGCAGCGTGACCGCGAGCAGCCGCTGACGATCGTGGTGGCGCACCTCCGGTGATACCGGCGCGGCAGTGGCGGCGGCCTTCCACGGCCAACCGGGCATCCGCGTGGTGGTGCTGTACCCCGATGGGCGCGTGTCGCCCCGCCAGGCGCACCAACTGGGGTGCTTCGGCAACAACATCCACACGTTGCGCGTGGCTGGCTCGTTCGATGACTGCCAGGCGATGGTGAAGCAGGCCTTGGGCGATCGCGAGCTGCAGGCGCGGGTGCCGCTGAGTTCGGCCAACAGCATCAGCCTGGGGCGCTGGTTGCCGCAGATGAGTTACTACGCGCATGCCGCGCTTGAGCACCACGCCCGCACCGGCAACGTGCTCAACCTGGTCGTCCCCACCGGCAACCTGGGCAACGCGATGGCCGCGCTGCTGGCCCGGGCGATGGGCCTGCCGCTGGGGCAGATCGCACTGGCCACCAACGCCAACGACGTGTTGCCGCGCTTCTTCCACGGCGGCGCGTACCAGCCGGCCACCAGCGTGGCGACGTTGGCCAATGCGATGGACGTGGGCGCGCCCAGCAACTTCGAACGGCTGCGCTGGCTGTATGCCGATGACGATGCGGCATTGCGCGCGGACCTGCACGTGGAGGCGGTGGATGATGCGGCGATCCGTGCGTTGATCGCGCGGCGCTGGACGCAGGCCGGCGAAGTGTTCTGCCCGCATACCGCCACCGCGGTGGCGGTGCTGGAGGCGTTGCGTGCCGATGGCATGCCGGGCGACTGGGCGGTCGCGGCGACGGCGCACCCGGCCAAGTTCGAATCGGTGGTGGAACCGTTGATCGGCCAGGCGCTGGACGTGCCGCCGTCGCTGTCGGCGCTGCTGCAGCGGCCGGCGCACGCGCAGCCGTGCGCGCCGGAGTACGCGGCGTTGCGCGAAGTCCTGCTCGCGTAGCGCCGGGCTTTGCCCGGCTGCTGTTCGTTCCGGGGTCATGACGCTTGATGCCAGCCGGGCAGAGCCCGGCTCTACGCGTTACTCGCCGGAGTGGCTGCTTACGTAGCGCCGGGCTTTGCCCGGCTGCCGTTCGTTCCGGGGTCATGGGCGGCTGTCGCCAGCCGCGCAGAGCCCGGCTCTACCGGTTACTCGCCGGAGAGTGTGTGCAGGGCGGCTTCGTCGAGGATCTCGACGGTGTTCAGGTGGGGCAGGGCGATCAGGCCCTGCTGGCGCAGCTTGGTGAACGTGCGGCTCACCGTTTCCATGGTCAGGCCAAGGTGGTCGGCGATATCGCCGCGGCCCATGGGCAAGGTCACGCGCAGGCCGTTGCCGCCCAGGCGGGCTTCGCGGGCGGCCAGGCGCAGCAGGAAATCGGCGAGCTTTTCCGCCGGCTGCAGGCGGGCCAGCGACATGGCCGCGTCCTGCGCAGCGTCCAGTTCCTGGCAGGCGCGCTGCAGCAGCTTGCGCTCCAGGTGCGGGAAGCGGGCGCGCAGCTCTTTCATCTGCGGCAGCGCCACCCGGCAGACGCGGCTGTCGGCGATGGCCTCGATGTCGTAGCGGTGATGGTCGTTGCCGCTCAGGCCCAGGTAATCCCCCGGCAGCACGAAACCGCTGATCTGGCGGCGGCCGTCGGGCAGTGTCCGCACCAGGCGCAGTGCGCCGGCGGTCAAGGTATAGACATGTAGGCGCGGTTCGCCACTGCGGGCCAGGGTGGCGCCCAGCGCCACCGGCTGCGACACGGTCACCCGTTCCAGCGCCAGCACTTCGTCCGGCGACAACGCCGAGCACACGGCCAGATGACGTACCGAGCAGTGCAGGCAGTCGCGCAGCGGCGAGCAGCCCGGGCTGGCGGGATCTTCAACGGCGGAAAGGGCGGTACCGGAGTGGGGCCGGGTCATGTCGAACCAGGGAGCGGGGCCTGCTTATGATACTTCATGCGGCCATCGGCCCGGACCGGCGCGATCAGCGCAGCCCCGCGCGCTGGCTGCGGCTAGAATATGCACCACGCTCATCCCCCGATTCGCAGGAGTCCCGCAAGTGATCAAGCCCCGTACGCCGCCCGGCATCATGGAATTGCTGCCGCGCGAGCAGATCGCGTTCCAGCGCATGCTGGACGTCATCCGCCGCAACTACGAGCGGTTCGGGTTCCTGCCGGTGGAAACCCCGGTGTTCGAGCTGTCCGACGTGCTGCTGACCAAGTCCGGCGGTGAAACCGAGCGCCAGGTGTACTTCGTGCAGTCCACCGGCGCGTTGGCCAACGCTGCCGAGGCCGGCGACAAAACGCTGCCCGAGCTGGCCCTGCGCTTCGACCTGACCGTGCCGCTGGCCCGCTACGTGGCCGAACACGAGCATGACCTGACGTTCCCGTTCCGTCGTTACCAGATGCAGCGCGTGTACCGCGGCGAACGTGCCCAGCGTGGCCGCTTCCGCGAGTTCTACCAGTGCGACATCGACGTGATCGGCAAGGACACCCTGAGCACGCGCTATGACGCCGAAGTCCTGGCGGTGATTCATGCGGTGTTCGCCGAGCTCAGCATCGGCGCCTTCAGCATCCAGCTGAACAACCGCAAGCTGCTGCGCGGCTTCTTTGAAAGCCTGGGCGTGGCCGACGGCGAGCGCCAGCTGGCGGTGCTGCGCGAAGTGGACAAGCTGGACAAGCGCGGCCCCGACTACGTGCGCGAGACGTTGGTGGGCGAAGGCTTTGAGATCCCGGCCGAGCAGGTCGAGCGCATCCTGGCCTTCGTCGCAGTCCGCTCCAGCAGCCACGCCGACGCGTTGGCGCAGCTGGACGCGCTGCTGGCCGATGCGGCCGCCAGCGAGACGCTGAAGGTGGGCGTGGCCGAGCTGCGCGAAGTGCTGGAGCTGGTCAAGGCGCTGGGCGTGCCGGAAACCGCGTACTGCCTGAATTTCTCCATCGCGCGCGGCCTGGATTACTACACCGGCACCGTGTACGAAACCACGCTGACCGACCACCCGCAGATCGGCTCGATCTGCTCCGGTGGCCGTTACGAAGACCTGGCCAGCCACTACAGCAAGTCCAAGCTGCCGGGCGTGGGCATTTCCATCGGCCTGACCCGCCTGTTCTGGCAGTTGCGCGAAGCGGGCCTGATCGCCGGAATCGAAGACAGCAGCGTGCACGCGCTGGTGGCATTGATGGACGACGCCAGCCTGCCGCAGTCGCTGGACATCGCCCGCCGCCTGCGCGCCGGTGGCATCAACGCCGAAGTGCAGATGGAGCCGAAGAAGATCGGCAAGCAGTTCCAGTACGCGGCCAAGGCCGGGATCCGCTTCGTGGTGCTGGCCGGTGACGATGAGCTGGCCCGCGGCGTGGTGGCGGTGAAGGACCTGCTGCGCGAGCAGCAGTTCGAAGTCTCGCGCGAGGAACTGGCCAGCACCCTGCAGGTGGAACTGGAGCAGGCCAAGGTCATGCCGTGAGGCGGTTGGGGGCGGCGGCAACGCTGCTGCTCCTGCTGACCGCGTGCCGGACCGATCCTGCGCTGCACAGCCAGCGGATCGGTCCGGGCCAGTACCGGCTGACGGTCGACCGCTGCCACGTGATCGACCGGGAGCAGTTGCAGCGTGACCTGCGCGGGTTGGCCGGGCAGAAGTGCCCGGACGGGGCAGGGGAGCTGGAAGTCATCCAGTCCATCCCCAGCCGCCAGGGCAGCCTGTTCGGCGAGTGCCTGCGCAGCGGCGCCCTCCGCGCCGAGGTAACGTGCCGGTAGGTACCGACCGTTGGTCGGTACGCCCCTAAAGCGCCCGCTACCCAAAACAAACGCCCGCTCAGCGGGCGTTTTTCGTTCCCGCCCCCTGAACCAACCCGGTCCGGACATCAACCCGGTTTGACCGAGCGTTGTCGTTTGCGCTAATGTAATAGCACGCTATTACATTGATACGATGAAACTACGCCCCGCCCCCCGAGAAAAAGACGCCCAGGCCGATCTGGCCTGCCTGGCTGCGGCCTTCGCCGCGCTGTCCAGCCCCGAACAGGTCACCGCCTTCCTGCGCGACCTGTGCACCCCGGCCGAGCTGGAGGCGCTGTCGGACCGCTGGAAGGTGGTGCCGCTGCTGCAGCAGGGCGTGCCGTATCGCGAAATCCACGAACTGACCGGCGTCAGCGTGACCACCACCGGGCGCGTCGCGCGTTCGCTGGAGCATGGGCACGGCGGCTATACCGCCGCCATTGCCGTCACCGCCACGCCTACGCCCCCCGAATCCGAGTAAGAGAGCCTCCCCCATGAGTGCAACCCAGAACGCCCCGGCCCGTGACCGGCTGCGGATCGCCATCCAGAAGAACGGGCGGCTGGCCGAGCCGGCGCGCAGCCTGCTCACCGCCTGCGGGCTGAGCTGGCGGCAGAGCCGCGACAAGCTGTTCTGCTACGGCGAATCGCTGCCGGTCGACCTGCTGCTGGTCCGCGACGACGACATCCCCGGGCTGATCGCCGATGGCGTCTGCGACTTCGGCATCGTCGGCCGCAACGAGCTGGACGAGCAGGGTGCCGCGCGCCGCCGGATCGGCCTGCCGGACGCCTACCAGGCGCTGCGCGGCCTGAATTTCGGGCAGTGCCGGTTGATGCTGGCGGTGCCCGACGAATGGGAATGGACCGGCGTTGAGCAGCTGGCCGGCAAGCGCATCGCCACCAGCTACCCGGCGATCCTGGCCGACTGGCTGGCCGCGCGCGGCGTGGATGCGCAGGTGGTGGAACTGTCCGGGTCGGTGGAAATCGCGCCGCGCCTGGGCACCGCCGACCTGATCTGCGACCTGGTCTCCAGCGGCGCCACCCTGGCCGCCAACCAGCTCAAGCCGGTGGAAACGCTGCTGGAAAGCGAAGCGGTGCTGGCCGGCCCGGTGAAGACCCCTGACGACGCCCGCGCCGGGCTGATGGCGATGCTGCTGCGGCGGCTGGATGGCGTGGTCAAAGTGCAGGACAGCAAGCTGCTGATGTTCCGCGCCGCGCTGGACCGTGTGTCCGAGCTGACCCGGCTGCTGCCCGATGCCGACCCGCTGGTGCAGCTGCCCGACGACGGCGGCCACCTGCGCCTGCAGACCATGTGCCACGGCGCCTTGACGTGGCAGCGGTTGGAAGATCTGGAGCGCGCAGGCGCCCAGGGCCTGATGGTATTGAGCGTGGAGCGTTCGCTGGCATGAACCGTCTTTCGATGAATGTAGTGCAGTGGTCCACCCTGGACGCCAGCGCCCAGGCGCAGGCGCTGCAGCGCCCGGTGCAGGCCGTGGCCGCGCAGACCCGGGATGCGGTCGCCGGGTTGATCGCTGCCGTGCGCGCCGACGGCGACGTTGCGCTGCGCGAGATCAGCCTGCGCTTCGATGGCGTGGCCCCCGAATCCTTTGAAGTCAGCGAAGCCGAATTCGCCGCGGCCGAACAGGCCGTTCCGGACGACCTGCGCCAGGCGATGGTTGAAGCGGCCGCACGCATCGGCGTGTTCCACAAGGCCGGCATGAGCCAGGGCTATGCGGTGGACACCGCGCCGGGCGTGCGCTGCGAGCGCGTGGTGCGGCCGATTGGCCGGGTGGGCCTGTACGTGCCGGCCGGCAGCGCCCCGCTGCCGTCCACCGCGTTGATGCTGGGCGTGCCCGCGCAATTGGCCGGGTGCCGCGAAGTGGTGCTGTGCACGCCGCCGCGCAAGGACGGCAGTGCCGACCCGGCGGTGCTGGTGGCCGCGCGCCTGACCGGCGTGCACCGCGTGTTCAAGCTGGGCGGCGCGCAGGCGATCGCGGCGATGGCCTATGGCACCGACAGCGTGCCGGCCTGCGACAAGCTGTTCGGCCCCGGCAACAGCTTCGTTACCGAAGCCAAGCAGCAGGTGGCGCAGGACGGTGCGGCGGCGATCGACATGCCGGCCGGCCCGTCCGAAGTGCTGGTGATCGCCGACGCCGGCGCCAATCCCGCGTTCGTCGCCGCCGACCTGTTGTCCCAGGCCGAGCACGGCCCCGATTCGCAGGTGCTGCTGCTCACCGACGACGACGCCCTGCTGGCGCGGGTCGACGCCGAAGTGCAGGCGCAGCTGGCGCGTCTGTCGCGCGTGGCCATCGCCACCCAGGCGCTGCAGGCCTCAAAGCTGATCCGGGTGGATTCGCTGGCCCAGGCCTTCCAGATCAGCAACCGCTATGCACCCGAGCACCTGATCCTGGCCCTGCGCGAACCCCGCACGTGGCTGGAACAGGTCGAGGCGGCGGGCTCTGTCTTCCTCGGCGACTACACGCCTGAGGCGCTGGGCGATTACTGCAGCGGCACCAACCATGTGCTGCCCACCGCGGGCGCCGCACGCGCCTACAGCGGGGTGAGCGTGGCCAGCTTCCAGAACCTGATCAGCGTGCAGTCGGCCACCGCGCAGGGCATTGCCGCGATCGGCGGCTGCGCGCGCACGCTGGCCCGTGCCGAAGGCCTGGACGCGCACGAAAATGCGGTGGCACTGCGCATGCAGGTGGCCGCATGAGCGCGCCGGACGCGGTGATGTCGCTGGTCCGTGCGGACCTGCAGGCCTTCGCCGGCTATTCGTCGGCGCGCAGCAGCGCGCTGGTCGGCGATGTCTGGCTCAACGCCAATGAGTCGGCCTGGGCCAACCCGGCCGACAGCGAAGGCCGGGCACGGCGCTATCCGGATCCACAGCCGGCTGCGCTGCGTGCACGCTTGGCTGAACTGTATGGCTGCGCGACCGAGCAGCTGCTGATCGGCCGTGGCAGCGATGAGGCGATCGACCTGCTGGTGCGCGCGCTGTGCGAGCCCGGCCGCGATGCGGTGCTGGTGACCCCGCCGGTATTCGGCATGTACGCGGTGTGCGCGCGGCTGCAGAACGCGCCGCTGCTGGAGGTGCCGCTGCGCGACGACGGCAATGCGCTCAACGCCGATATCGATGCGATGATCGCCACCGCGCTGGCCGGCAACGCCAAGCTGGTGTTCCTGTGTTCGCCCTCGAACCCGGCTGGCAGCGCGATCACGCTGGAGCAGGTGGAACGGGTGGCCACGGCGCTGCAGGGCAGGGCGCTGGTGGTGGTGGACGAGGCCTATGCCGAGTACGCCGCGCTGCCGTCGGCGGTTACGCTGCTGCCACGTTACGACAACGTGGCCGTGCTGCGCACGCTGTCCAAGGCGCACGCGCTGGCCGCCGCGCGCATCGGCAGCCTCATTGCCGCGCCGGCGCTGATCGCGCTGCTGCGCCGCTGCCAGGCGCCGTACCCGATTCCCGGCCCCTGCGCCGAGCTGGCCCTCGCTGGCCTGAGCGACAGCAACCTGCAGCTCACCGCCTCGCGCGTGGAGCGCATCAAGACCGAGCGCGGCCGCCTGCAGCAGGCACTGGCCGTGCTGCCGGGCGTGCTGCGCGTCTACCCCTCGCAGGGCAATTACCTGCTGGTGCGCTTCAGTGATGCGCAGCAGGCCTTCGATGCGCTGTTGGCGGCCGGTGTGGTGGTGCGCGACCAGCGCGCCGCGCCGCAGCTGCACGACGCCCTGCGCATCACCATCGGCAGCACCATGGAGAACGACCGTGTGCTCAGTGCGCTGGCTGCGCGGAGGGTCGCGGCATGACGCCCATCCTGTTCGTGGACCGCGACGGCACGCTGATCGAAGAGCCGGCCGATTTCCAGATCGATGCCTATGAAAAGATCCGCTTCGTGCGCGATGTGATCCCGGCGATGCTCAAGCTGCGCGATGCCGGTTACCAGTTCGTGATCGTCAGCAACCAGGACGGTCTGGGCAGCGAAGGCTACCCGCAGGCCAGCTTCGACGGCCCCAACGACCTGATGCTGCAGATCTTCGCCAGCCAGGGCATCGTGTTCCGTGACGTGTTGATCGACGGCACTTGGCCGCACGACAACGCGCCCACCCGCAAGCCGGGCATCGGCATGATGCTGCCCTACCTGCAGGACCGCAGCATCGACTGGGCCCGCTCGGGCATGGTCGGCGACCGGCCCACCGACATCCAGTTCGCCGAGAACATGAAGATCCGTGGCTTCCAGCTGCGCACCGAACAGTTCGGCGGGCAGTGGGACTGGAACGGCATCGCCCACGAACTGGCCGATGCACCGCGCCGCGCCACCGTGCAGCGCAATACCAAGGAGACCAGGATCCGCGTCGAGGTCGACCTGGACCGCACCGCCGAGCCACAGACCCACACCGGTCTGCCGTTCTTCGACCACATGCTGGAGCAGATCGGCAAGCACGGCGGTTTCGCGTTGAGCGTGCAGGCCGAGGGCGACCTGCACATCGACGAACACCACACCATCGAAGACACCGGCCTGGCCCTGGGGCAGGCGCTGCGTGAAGCGCTGGGCGACAAGCGCGGCATCGGCCGCTACGGCTTCACCCTGCCGATGGATGAAACCCTGGCCAGCGCCGCCCTGGATTTCAGCGGCCGGCCGTATTTCGTGTTCGAAGGCGAGTTCAAGCGCGAGCGCGTGGGCGATATGCCCACCGAGCTGGTGCCGCACTTCTTCCGTTCGCTGTGCGACGCCGCCGGGCTCAACCTGCACCTGAGCGTGCGCGGCGACAACGACCACCACAAGGTGGAGGCGTGCTTCAAGGCACTGGCCCGCGCCCTGCGCCAGGCGCTGCCGCGCCAGGGCACCGCACTGCCCAGCACCAAGGGGGCGCTGTGACCGAGGTTGCCCTGATCGATGCGGGCGGCGCCAACCTGGGGTCGGTGCGCTATGCACTGGAACGTCTGGGCGTGCAGGTGCGGCTGGTACGCGACGCGAAGGGCCTGCAGGGCGTGTCGCGGGTGATCCTGCCCGGCGTGGGCGCGGCCCCGCACGGCATGGCGCGCCTGCATGCGCAGGACCTGGTGCAGCCGCTGCGCGAGCTGCAGGTGCCGTTGCTGGGCATCTGCCTGGGCATGCAGCTGTTGTTCGAGGGCTCCGAAGAGGGGCACGTGGAATGCCTGGGGCTGATGCCGGGGGTGGTCCGCCACCTGCACCCGGCCACCGGCATCCGCGTGCCGCACATGGGCTGGAACCGCCTGCGGCCGCTGCGCGACTCGGCGCTGCTGGACGGCGTGCCCGAACGTGCCAGCGCCTACTTCGTGCACAGCTATGCGGCACCGCTGGGCGAGCACACGGTGGCGGCCTGCGACCACGGCGGCCTGTTCGCCGCGGTGGTGCAGCGCGGCCTGCACAGCGGCGCCCAGTTCCATCCGGAGCGTTCGGCCGCCACCGGCGCCCGGATCCTGCGCAACTTCATCGAGAACGAACCGTCATGAGTTTCACCGTCTATCCCGCCCTGGACATCCGCGAAGGGCGCGTCGTGCGCCTGCTGCAGGGCGACTACGCGCAGCAGACCACCTATGGCGACGACCCGTTGCCGCGCGCCCAGGCATTCGCCGATGCCGGCGCCAGCTGGATGCACCTGGTTGACCTGGATGCCGCACGGGCCGGCGGTTACACCTTGGCCCCGCTGCTGTCGGCGATTGCCCGGCAGACCGGCTTGAAGGTGCAGACCGGCGGCGGCGTGCGCTCGCGCGACGACGTGGCGCGCATTCTTGATGCGGGCGCCACCCGGGTGGTGGTCGGTTCGGTGTCGGTACGCGCGCCGGAGACGGTGATCGGCTGGCTGGGCGAGTTCGGCCCGGAGCGGCTGACCATCGCGCTGGATGCCCGCCAGGCCGACGACGGCCGCTGGCTGCTGCCGGTGCACGGCTGGACCGAAACCGCCGAAGACACCCTGGATGTGCTGGCAACGCGGTACGCGCAGGCCGGCATGACCCACCTGCTGTGCACCGACATCGCCCGCGACGGCATGCTGTCCGGCCCCAACATCGGCCTGTACCAGCACCTGGCCACCCTGTTGCCGGGCGTGGCGGTGCAGGCGTCCGGTGGCGTGCGCAGCGCGGCCGACGTGGCCGAGGCCAAGGCGGTGGGCTGCGGCGGCGCGATCCTGGGCAAGGCGCTGCTGGAAGGCCGCATGACCCTGCCGGAGGCGCTGGCATGCTGAGCCGCCGGCTGATTCCCTGCCTGGACGTGCGCGATGGCCGCGTGGTCAAGGGCGTGCGTTTCCGCGACCACGTCGACATGGGCGACATCGCCGAGCTGGCGCTGCGCTACCGCGACCAGGGCGCCGACGAGCTGGTGTTCTACGACATCGGTGCCAGCCCCGAAGGCCGTGCGGTGGACGTGGGCTGGATCGAGCGCATCGCGCGCCTGATCGACATTCCGTTCTGCGTGGCCGGCGGAATCTCCGACGTGGAGACCGCGCGCCGGGTGCTGTATGCCGGTGCCGACAAGATTTCGGTCAATTCCCCGGCACTGGGGCGCCCGGCGCTGATCGAGGAACTGGCCGATGCGTTCGGCGTGCAGTGCGTGGTGGTCGGCATCGATTCGGTGCGCGAGGCCGACGGGGAATGGCGGGTACGGCGCTTCAGCGGCGACCCGGACAAGACCCAGGCCGTGCCGGTGCGCACGCTGGACTGGCTGGTCGAGGCGCAGCGCCGCGGTGCCGGCGAGATCGTGCTGAACTGCATGGACAGCGACGGTGTGCGCCGCGGCTACGACGTGGCCCAGCTGCGCCAGGCACGCGCGCTGTGCCAGGTGCCGCTGATCGCCTCCGGCGGAGCCGGTGAGATGCAGCACTTTGCCGACGTGTTCGACCAGGCCGATGTCGATGGTGCGTTGGCCGCCAGCGTTTTCCACAGTGGCGCCATCGCCATTCCCGCGCTCAAGCAGTTCCTGCGCGAGCAGCAGATCGAGGTTCGAGATGTCTATTGAGGTACTGCCGTCGCGCGAGGCGCTGGACGGACTGGCGTGGAGCAAGGGCGACGGCCTGCTGCCGGTGGTGGTGCAGGATGCCGACAGCCTGGCCGTGCTGATGCTCGGCTATGCCAACGCCGAATCGCTGGAAATGACCCTGGCCACCGGCCACATGACCTTCTACAGCCGCAGCAAGCAGCGCCTGTGGACCAAGGGCGAGTCGTCGGGCAACGTGCTGGCGGTGGTGGCGGTGCGCGTGGACTGCGACAACGACACGTTGTTGGTGAGTGCGCGCCCGGCGGGCCCGACCTGCCACACCGGCAGCGACAGCTGCTTCGAGCGGGCCCCGGGCAACTTCCTGGGCCGCCTGGATGCGTTCGTGCGCCAGCGCGAGCAGCAGCGCCCCCCGGGCAGTTACACCACCACGCTGTTCGACGGCGAGATCCGCCGCATCGCGCAGAAGGTGGGCGAGGAGGGGGTGGAAACCGCGCTGGCCGGGGTGGCCCAGGACGATGCGGCGCTGCTGGGCGAGTCAGCCGACCTGCTGTTCCACCTGATCGTGCTGCTGCGCGCGCGCGGTTTGTCGCTGGCCGACGCGGTGGCCGTGTTGGCGGCGCGCCACGCAGGGTGAGCGTATGAATCGCGTTTAACGTCGGTGAAACGCGGCACAAGCGATGATGTGCCGCTTTACAATCACCCACCCCGAACGGACCGTCCCGATGACCCGCACTGCTGCCTGGCTGGCTTGCCTGCTGTTGACTACCGCACCCGCCCTGGCCGCCGAGGTGACCGTGACCGGCAAGGTCTATCAGGAACGCGACGGCAAGCCCGGGCGCGGGCCCACCGACCCGGGCATGGCCGGGGTGCAGGTGTCCAACGGCGAGGTGATCGTGCGCACTGCCGCCGACGGCAGCTACAGCCTGCCGGTGCGCGACGGGCAGACGGTGTTTGTGATCAAGCCCGATGAGTACCGCTTCCCGGCCGCCAGCAACGGGCTGCCGTCGTACTGGCGCCACTACGCGCCGCAGGGCTCGCCGCGGCTGAAGTACGACGGTATCCGCGCCACCGGCAGCAACGTGCGCAACTGGGACTTCGCGCTGGAACCGGCCAAGGGCAGCGACGCCGCCCGCGCCGGGTTTGAGATGCTGGTCTTCACCGATTCGCAGACCGCCAGCCGGCAGGACATCGACTATTACCAGCGCGCCATCGTCGACCCCATCATCGGCAAGCATCCGGCACGGCTGGGCACCACGCTCGGCGATATCGTCAACGACGACCTGGACCTGTACCCGACCATCAACAAGGCCACCGCGCTGCTGCAGGTGCCGTGGTTCCACGTGCCGGGCAACCATGACCTGGATTTCGACGCCGGCGATGACCGCCACTCGCTGGACAGCTGGCGCGCGGTGTACGGGCCCGATACCTACGCGGTGGAAGAGGGCGGGGCCAGTTTCGTGTTCCTCGACGACGTGGTCTACGACCCTGCCGCCAAGCCGAGCTACGTGGGCGGGCTGCGCCCGGACCAGTTCACCTTCCTCGGCAACTACCTGAAGGGCCTGCCGCGCGATCGCCTGGTGGTGCTGGGCATGCACATTCCGCTGTTCGATGCCGCGCCCGGCCGCGAAACCTTCCGCCACGCCGACCGCACGCGCCTGTTCGCGCTGCTCAAGGAGTTCCCCAACGTTCTGGTGCTCAGCGGCCACAGCCACACCCAGCAGCACTACTACCATGGCGCCGCCGAGGGCTGGCAGGGCAGCAAGCCGTTGCATGAGTACAACGTGGGCGCCGCCTGTGGCGCGTTCTGGTCGGGCGTGAAGGACAGCAACGGGATCCCCGATGCCACCATGAGCGATGGCACGCCGAACGGCTATGCGGTGTTGTCGGTCAAGCCCGGCGGCGACTACGGCCTGCGCTATTACGTGGCCCGCGCGCCGGATGACTACCAGATTGCCCTGCACGCGCCCAAGGTGCTGCGCAAGGACGCCTATCCGGCATGGGGCGTGTACGCCAACGTGTTCATGGGCCAGGCCGATACGCTGGTGGAATACCGCGTGGACACTGGCGCCTGGCAGACCATGAAGCGGGTGGAACAGCCCGACCCGCGCCTGCTGGTGGAGAACGTGGCCGACGACCAGGCCGAGCGCCTGCGCGGTTTTGATCGCTCTCCCGAAGCCACGCCGTCGCCGCACCTGTGGCGCGGCGCGCTGCCCACCAACCTGACGGCGGGCGAGCACAAGGTGGAAGTGCGCGCAGTGCACGCCGATGGCCCCACCGCCTCGGCCAGCACCAGCTACCGCCTGCAGGTCGGCAAGCCCTGATGGGGCGCCTGCCGCGCACGGCGCAGCGGCTGCATACGCCGCTGTACGGCGCGACCTGCTTTGCAAACCCGGTGCGATCGCCGAAAATCGCACCGGGTTATTCGACCCCAGCCAAGGCCTGCGAGTGAGCGTTGCGGTACCGTTTCCGGAGCATTCTCCGGCCCCCTCCGATGTGTCTTTGCTGACGCCCGGTCGGGAATCGTCTGTTGAAACGCTGCTCGTGGCCGACGTCGGTGGCACGTTCGCGCGCCTGGCCGTGGCCGAACTGCGTGCCGGTCAGCCGCCGCAGCTTGTCGGCCTGCGCCGTTACAGCTGTGCCGCGTTTGCCAGCCTGGCCGCGATCCTGGCCGATTTCATCGCCAGCGCCGGGCAGCCGCTGGACAGCGCCGTGGTGGCGATCGCCGGGCTGCTGGAAGGCGACCACCTGGTCAACACCAATCTGCCGTGGCCGGTGTCGGTGGCCGACACGCGCACCCAGGCCGGCCTGCGCTCATTGGCGCTGATCAACGACTTCGAAGCGGTCGCCTACGCGATCCCGCATGTGCAGGCCGATACCCTGGTGCCGCTCAATGGCGCGCCTGACACCGCATCGCGTTGGCCGGCGCTGGTGCTCGGCCCGGGCACCGGGCTCGGCGCGGCCCTGCGTTTCCAAGGCGGGCACCAACCCGTACTGGCCAGCGAAGCCGGCCATGCCGCGCTCACGGCCGGCACCGCACTGGAACTGGAGATCCTGCGGCAGATGCAGCAGCGCTGGGCGCACGTGGACCAAGAGCGCATCCTGTCCGGAAGCGGCCTGATGAACCTGTACCCCTGCCTGTGCGGCCTTCGCGGCGTGGCACCGCAGTGGGACACCCCCGAACAGCTGATCGCCGCCGCGCATCTGGGCGACGACCCGGTGGCGGTGGAAACGCTGGAGGTCTTCAGCGCGTGGCTGGGCAGCCTGGCCGGCGACCTGGCCATCACCTTCGGTGCGCGGTCGGTGTACCTGGTGGGCGGCATTCCGCCGCGCATCGCGCACTTCCTGCACGCGGGTGGCTTCCAGGCGCGGTTCCTGGCCAAGGGTGTGATGGGCCGGGTGCTGGCGCAGGTGCCGGTGTGGCGGGTGGAACATGGCGAACTGGGCATGCTGGGTGCGGCGGTATGGCACGCCGCGCGCCACGAACGCGCCGTGGCATGACGCGTCCGCCCGGTAGCGGGCGGTTCGATGACCAATCTTGCAGGGAGTGGGTGGGATGACCGATCGCAGGCAGTTCCTCCAGGCCGGTGTACTGGCCGCAGGCGCGCTGGCCCTGCCGCGCGCCGGTGCGCGGGCAGGCGGCGGCGCGCGGGTGGTGTCCACCTGGGACTTTGGCGTGGGCGCCAACCAGGCGGCGTGGAAGGTGTTGGCCGGCGGCGGCAGCGCGCTGGACGCGGTTGAAGCCGGCGCGCGCTGGGCCGAAAGCGAGTTGTGCAACCCCACCGTGGGCCGCTGCGGCAATCCTGATCGCGACGGCGTGCTCAGCCTCGACGCCAGCATCATGGACGGCGACGGCCGCTGTGGTTCGGTGGCGGCGCTGACCGACATCCTGCATCCGGTGTCGGTGGCCCGCAAAGTGATGGAAAACACGCCGCACGTGATGCTGGTCGGGCAGGGCGCGCAGCAGTTCGCGGTCGAGCAGGGCTTCGAGCGCCAGAAGCTGCTCACGCCGGCAGCCGAGAAGGCGTGGCGCGACTGGTTGAAGACCGCCCAGTACACGCCGGAGATCAACGTCGAGCGCCGCGGGCGTCCCGGCGACAGCAGCAACCATGACACCCTGGGCATGTTGGCCATCGACGCCACCGGCCGCCTGGCCGGTGCCTGCACCACCAGCGGCATGGCCTGGAAGCTGCACGGCCGGGTGGGTGACAGCCCGATCATCGGCGCCGGCCTGTACGTGGACAACGAGGTGGGCGGCGCCACTGCATCGGGAGTGGGCGAAGAGATGATGCGCAACGCCGCGTCGTTCCTGGTGGTGGAGCTGATGCGCCAGGGCCGGTCGCCCGCCGAGGCCTGCCGCGAGGCGATCGCCCGGTTGGTGCGCAAGCGCCCCGAGGCCAGCAAGACCCTGCAGGTGTGCTTCCTGGCGCTGGACAAGCAGGGCCAGGTCGGCGCGTATGCGTTGCACCGTGGCTTCGTCTACGCGGTATGCGACAAGGATCGCCAGGACGACCTGCGTGATTCGGCATCGGTCTACACCAGCGAGCAGACCTGAGCATGGCGCGTCGGCTGCTGGAAATCGCCTCCACTTCGGTGGCCTCGGCGTTGGCCGCGCAGGCCGGTGGCGCCGATCGCATTGAACTGTTCGACAACCTCGCCGAGGGCGGCACCACGCCGTCTTACGGCAGCATTGCCGTGGCCCGCGAGCGCCTGCGCATCCCGTTGTTCGTGTTGATCCGCGCGCGCCCCGGCGACTTCCACTACGGCCCGCTCGAGGCGGAGATCATGCTGCGCGATATCGCCCACTGCCGGCAGCTGGGCTGCGACGGTGTGGTGATTGGCGCGCTGGACGCCGACGGCAACGTGGACACGGCGCTGTGCCAGGCGCTGGTGTCGGCTGCCGGGCCGCTGCAGGTAACGTTCCATCGCGCGTTCGACGCCGCACGCGACCTGCCCGCCGCGCTGGAGCAGGTGATCGCGCTGGGCTGCCAGCGCGTGCTGACCTCGGGCGGCCAGGCCAGTGCCGAAGCGGGCGCGGAGAGGGTGGCGGCGCTGGTGGCGCAGTCGAACGCGCGCATTGGCGTGATGGCCGGCGCAGGGCTCAACGCGCGCAACATCGCCGCGGTGGCCGCACGCACGGGGTGTGTTGAACTGCACGCATCGGCCAAGGCGGCGCAGCGTTCGGCGATGCGCCACCACAACCCAGCCCTGGTGGGCCTGTCGCCGGATTGGACTGTTACCGACGCCGAAGAAGTCGCCGCGCTGCGCGCCGCGCTGGACCAGATCTAAGAATCAGGCGGGTAGAGCCACCCCATGGGTGGCTGCTCCTGGTTCCGGCACCGCGTGTAGCCACCGAGGGCTGCGACAGCCACCCATGGGGTGGCTCTACACCGGGGGCGAATGCATCCCGCGACGGCTTCCCCAGGCCCACAAAAAACGGCAGCCACCTGTACCAGCGCGGCTGCCGTGGAGGACCGTTACCCCCGCCCGAAGGCGGGGGCGGGTGACGCTTAGAACTTGTAGTTCACGCCGAAGTACAGCTGGCGGCCGGCATAGATGTTGGACAGCAGACGGGCCTCGGTGTCGTTGCCCAGGTAGCTGCGCAGTTCGGACTTGGTGGCATTGAGCACCGAAGCGGTCAGCGTCCAGTCCGGCGTAACGTTGTAGGCAACGTTCAGATCCAGCTGATCGTAGGGCTCGGTGTAGCTGGTCAGGCCATTGTTGAGGCCGCCGACCACTTCACCGCGACGGTTGTACGAGGCACGCGCCAGGAAGGTGTCGTTCTCGTAGAACAAGGTCACGTTAGCCTGGTTCTTAGCGCTGCCGACCAGCGGCGAGGAGCCGATTTCTTCGCCATCGAGCACGATCGACGCCAGGTTGGTGTCGTTGTAGGTGTAGTTGGCCTGCACGCCGAAGCCGAAGCCGAAGGTGTACTGGCCGTACAGTTCCACGCCCTGCGAGACGCCGTCACGGCCGTTGGCCTGGGTTTCGTACTTCTGCACCGTCACCGATTGCCCGCCGACGGTCATCTGCTGGTCGCGCACCACCGGCACGGTGAAGTTGTCCACGTTCTTGCGGAACAGCGACACGCCGGCCACCGCGCCTGGCTTGAAGTACCACTCCAGGCCGAGGTCGAACTGCACCGCCTCGAACGGCTCCAGCGCCTTGTTGCTGCCCGAGCCATACCAGCCGGGTGTGTCGGTGCCACCGGCGACGCGACGGTCGTTGCTGTATTCCTCGCTGACGTAGCGCAGGCCACCCGGGTAGGCAATGGAGGTGTAACTCGGGCGGGCGATCACCTTCGACGCCGCGCCGCGCAGCACCAGCGAATCGGTGATGTCCCAGGCGATGTTGAAGCTGGGCAGGAAGTCGGTGTAGGTCTTGTCCAGCGAGCTGAGCGTGTAGACCTTGTCGCGTGCCTGGGGGTCCGGCACGCGCACGAAGCCGCCCTGGCAGCGCAGGGTCGGATCGGCGGCCGGGTCATCGCAGCTCATCGGTGCACCGGCGGCGTTGTCCACGAAGTAGTCGTTGAAGCGCTCGACCGAATCGCTGGACTGCGCGAACTGCTTGGTACGCACCACGCGCACACCGACGTTGCCGCGGACGCGTTCAGTACGGAAGTTGGCCTGGAAGTAGCCGGAGTAGATCTTCTCGTTGACGTCGTAGACGAAGTCTTCTTCGGTACGGTTGTGCGAGCCGCCGTAGGTCTTGTTCAGGTAGTCGATGTAAGCCGGGTAGTCGACGCCCGGGAACACGTTGGCATTGAAGCCGCCGGCGATGTTGCTGATCGGGTTGGACAGGAAGAAGCCCGGCTGGGCGTTGCCGGCGGTGGGGTCGCAACCGGCCTGGTAGCGATTGTTGTCGTAGTCGGCCGGGTCCAGGCCCGGGCATACCCAGTACGTGTTGCCGGTGTTGCGGTGGACCTTGCCATCGCGGTACTTGGTACCGAACTGGATGGAATCCAGCCAGCCGGCTTCGAACAGTTTGGTGACATCGGCCTGGAAGTAGTTCTGTTCAACCTCGGTCTTCATCCACGACGAATCGGTGGAACCGGTATCGACTTCGGCAATGCCGGCCATCAGCTGCTGCTGCAGGTCCGGCGAGAACTGCACCGACGGGGTGCCGGTCAGGTCCCACGCGGTGTACTGATTGCCCGACTGCCACTCGCTTCCCACCTTGCGGCGCGGCTTGGCCGACATGCGGAAGTTCATCGACGGACCACCTTCGGACCAGGTACGGCCGCCGGTGAAGGAGGCCTTCCACAGCGGGCTGATGTCCCAGTCGATGGTCAGGTCGGCGGTCTGCGAGAGCGCCTTTTCCTTGCTGTAGCCGCCGGTCAGCTGCGGGGTGGGGATGGTGCAGTCATCCGGGCCCCAGCCACCGGGCTTCATGCCGGCCGCAGCGGCCTCTTCCTCGCTGCAGTAGTAGGCCTTGCCGGCCAGCTTTTCGTACTGCGCACCGGTGACGATGCTGCCGCTGGGATCGAAGGTCAGGCCGTTGAGCAGCCGGCCACCGTCCCAGTTGCCATCCTGGTTGTAGCGCGCCAGGTTCCACTCCGGCACCTTGAGCATGTTCTGGGTGTAGTCACCCTGCAGCTCGAAGCGGAAGTAGTTGGCGGTCAGGGTCACGTTGTCGATCGGCTTGAACTGGAAGGTCAGCTGGCCGCCCTTGCGCTCGCGCTCCTCTTCCTTCACCGCGAAATTGACCGACGTCGGCATGAAGAACTCGCTGTAGTTCTTGCCGGTCTGGTTGTTGAAGCCGGACTGCCCCCACCAGTAGTGGATGCCATCCTGCGGCAACAGACCACCGTTGGCATCACGGGCAGTGGTGCCGTCGCCATACCACTGGTAGTCCTCGGTGCTGGCTTCCATCGTGCGGCTGGTGCGCTTCTGCTGGGTCACGCCGACGAGCACGCCGAAGCGCTCGTCCTTGCTGTGCCAGGAGTACAGCGCCGACGCCTGCGGATCGATGTCGTGGCTGGTGTCCGAGGAGGTGCCTTCCAGGTTGACGTAACCGGAGTTGGCTTCCATGTCGAGCGGGCGACGGGTGTGCAGAATTACGGTACCGCCGATGCCGCCTTCATCAATGCGCGCTTCCGGCGACTTGAACAGCTCGGCACTGGACAGCATGTTGGACGGCAGCAGCGTGTAGTTGAACGAACGCGTGGCCTCGTTGTTGGTCTCCGAGGACGCGACGAAGTTGCCGTTCAACTGGGTCAGGGTCAGGTCTGGCGCCAAGCCACGCACGCTGACGGACTTGCCTTCGCCGCCGCTGCGGGTGATCACCACGCCCGGCACGCGCTGCAGGGCATCGGCGACGTTCTTGTCGGGGAACTTGCCGACGTCTTCGGCGGTGATCACTTCGACCACGGCGTTGGCGTCGCGCTTCTGCTGCAGACTCTTTTCGATGGCGTAGCGATAGCCGGTGACGGTCACGCTGTCGAGCGTGGTGGCCTCCGGCGACGAAGCGGGGCTGGCCTGCTGTGCGAAGGCACTGGCGGGCACCATCGCGGCGGCGAACAGCGCGGCGGTAATGGCGGCCGACAGCGTGTCGCGGTTGCGCATGCGGGACATCTTGTTCATTCCACTCTCTCCCTCTCCTGGATTGAAACGGTGGCGATACGTTGTTGAATCGATCTAATGTTTTGGGAGGGCTGTTGCCAGCGCTGAGCTCCCGTGCGTCCCGCATGCAGCCTGGTGGGCCCCCACCCACCGCTCCGGCAATCGTGACCGTTTGAAGTTGGATCGATCTAAACGATTGGCGGGGAATTTTTAGCACGGGTTCCGCAGGGAAGCATGCTGCTCCGCAATATGGCCAAGGCGGACCGGGAACCGGGCGGATGACGTCGGCGGAGTGAAAACGTTTTCTTGCGCGGGACGGCGGAGGCGGGAGCCGGTGGTCCATCGTCCCGTGGTGAGAACCGGGTTGTCGGTGGAGCTGTGGCAACCGGCGAAAGGCAGCTCCCACGTACCAAGGGCCGGAACGACGGCCCTGGCAGCCCTCCCAGACGAAAAACGAGCGGCACCATGTTGCGCCGCAGAATGCATCCGCCGAAATCTCCGTGCTTTACTTGAATCGATCTAAATTCACGGCAACGTGGATCTGGACCGGTGCCAGCGGGGGAATGGCTGGCACGCCATGGCGGGCATCCGCCCTGCCTTTTTCCGTCTGCCGTACCGACATCGACCCACAGGATCCACGCATGCGCCGACTGCCGTCCGTCATCGCCGTTACCCCGTTGCGCCGCCCACTGCCGCGCCTGGCCTGCCTGCTCGCGCTGGCCTTCGCGCCGGTCCTGCAGGCCGCCGCCCCGGTCGCGCTGGAGCGCGAGGTCAACACCTTCATCGGCAGCAAGGATGACGGCAACACCTTCCCGGGGGCGTCGGCACCGTTCGGCCTGATCCAGGTCAGCCCGATCGGCGAGCATTACGCCGGCTGGCGCTACGACGATCCGAAGATCCGCGGGTTCGGCCATTCATTCCTGTCCGGGGCCGGGTGCTGGGAGCAGGGCGGCCAGGTGTCGGTACTGCCGGTCACCGGCAGCATCGGCAAGGGCGGGGACTTCAACACAGACGATGCCAAGAGCTTCGACCACAAGCGCTACGCGTCCACCTACACCCACGACGGCGAGATCGGCCAGGCCGGCTACTACAAGGTGCGCCTGACCGGTTACGGCGGCATCGATGCCGAAGCCACCGCGCGCACCCGTGCCGCCGCCGAGCGGTACACCTTCCCGGTCGACGCCGGCACCGGCCACGTGCTGGTCAACGTGGGCCAGGCCAACGAGCGCCATTCGGTGATCGGCAGCGTGATCGACGTGGTGGGTGATCGCGTGGTCGAAGGCAAGCTGGTCACCAAGAGCTTCTGCGGCGGCCACCAGTACACCACCTGGTTCCGCATCGAGTTCGACCGCCCGTTCAAGGCGTTTGGCACCTGGGGCGAAGAAGGCGGCCTGGCCGACGCGCGCCACCGCATGGAGGGCGAACAGAAGCCCAGTGGCGCCTGGTTGAGTTTCGATACCGGCAAGAACCGCGCGGTCACCGCGATCAGCGCGATCTCGCACGTAGACGCAGAAGGCGCGCGCAACAACCTGCGCAGCGAGGGCATGCAGGGCGGCAAGCTGCTGGGCTTCGAGCAGATGCGCAGCCAGTCGCAGCAGCAGTGGCGCCGTGAACTGGCCACCACGCGCGTCCACGGCGGCAGCGGCGACGACCGCACCGTGTTCTATTCAGCGCTGTATCACGCGCTGCTGCAGCCGCTGACCGGCAGCGATGCCGACGGCCGCTACCGTGGCTACGACGATGCGATCCATCGCGCCGACGGCTGGACCTACTACGAGTACTTCTCGCTGTGGGATACCTACCGCGCGCAGAACCAGTGGCTGGCCCTGACCCGCCCGCAGGTGGCGCGTGACATCGGCCGCAGCCTGCTGGCCATCAACGCGCAGGGGGGCTGGTTGCCGCGCTGGGGCTACGCCAACTTCGAGACCAACATCATGACCGGCGACCCGGTCACCCCGTTCCTGGTCGACCTGTGGCGCTTCGGCGCGCTGGACGGGCGCGAGGGCGAGGCCTACACCGCGCTGCGCCGCAACGCCTTCGAGCAGCCGCCGCTGAACTCGCGGCATGCCGGCCGCTCGGGCAACCCCGGCTACGTGGACAACGGCTACGTCGCCTACGATCGCGCGTTCCCCTCCAAGGGCATGGACGTGGACCCGCACCACGGCGGCTCGGCCACGCTGGAATACGCCCTGGCCGACTGCGCGCTGGCGCAGATGGCCGATGGCCTGGGCCATGCCGACGACGCCGGCACGCTGCGCGCGCGCGGCGGCAACTGGCACAAGGTGTGGGACCCGCAGGTGCGCGACGAGGAGACCGGCATGAGCGGCTTCCCGCGTCCGCGCATGGACGACGGCAAGTGGTACGTGCCGTCCGACGGCCACTACAGCCCGCGCTCGCACCATGGCTTCCATGAAGGCACCGCGTGGCAGTACCAGTGGCTGGCGCAGCAGGACGTGCCGGGGCTGGTGCAGGCCATGCACGGCCGCGAAGAGGCCGGCAAGCGCCTGGATGCGTTCTTCGCCTACGACGCGCTGGTGCAGTCGCCGCTGACCGCCGCGCGCAAGGAATGGGTGGTGGGCCCGTACAGCTACTACAACCAGTACCGCTACAACCCCAACAACGAGCCGGACCTGCACGCGCCGTGGATGTACACGCTCATCGGCCAGCCGTGGAAGACCGCCACCGTGGTGCGTGCCGCGCAGCAGCTGTTCACCAACGCCCCCAATGGCGTCACCGGCAACGATGACCTGGGCACGATGTCGGCGTGGTACCTGTTCAGCGCGATCGGCCTGTACCCGGCGGTGCCGGGCAGCGGCCAGTTCCTGCTGCACACCCCGCGCTTCGACAAGGTGGAGGTGGACCTGGGCACCGGCCGCACGCTGACCCTGGCCGCCGCCGGTGCAGACGGGCGCACGCTGCAGTACGTGCAGGGCGTGCGCGTGGACGGCAAGGAGCACGCCCCGGTGTGGCTGGACTGGAACCGGCTGCAGCAGGGCGGTCGCATCGACTTCGCGCTGGGCACGCAGGCCCCGACCCGTGGCTGGGGCACCCAGGCCGAGGCGCTGCCGCGTTCGTTCTGCGCCACCCCCGGGGCGGTGCTGGAATGAACCGTTGCATCGGCGGCGGTCGCGATCTGCGTGCCTGCAGGGGCGCGGTCCGCTTGCCGATGCGATCGTTTACGCTTGCCGGATGACAAGGACCGGGCAGACACCATGAATGACAAGGTCAAACCAGCGGGCAAGGGCACGCGCGCCGTCACCGTGACAGATATCGCCGAAGCGATCGGCGTGTCGCGGGCGACCGTGTCGCTGGTGCTGCGTGGCAGCCCGCTGGTCAATGTCGACACCCGCGCCAAGGTCGAGGCCGAGCTTCGCCGCCAGCGTTATGTCTACAACCGCGGCGCGGCCAACCTGCGCCGGCGCACCTCGTCCAGCGTGGCCCTGGTGATCAACGACCTGTCCAACCCGTTCTTCGCCGAATTCGCCTCCGGGGTGGACGAGGCATTGGGTGCGAAGGGGTTCGTGACCCTGCTGGGCAGCACCGGCGAATCGCCGCAGCGGCAGCAGGCGGTGCTGACCACCCTGATGGAACACACCCCGGCCGGGTTGATCCTGTCGCCGGCCGAAGGCAGTGATGCGGCCGAACTGCGCCAGGTACTGGGCTTCAACGCCAACGTGCTGCTGTTCAACCGCGAGCCGCCCGGTGCCGACTGGGATTTCCTCACCCTGGACAACCAGCAGGGCGCCTACCTGGCCACCCGCCACCTGATCGAACGCGGGCACGAACGCATTGCCTTTTTCGGTGGCCATGCCGATTCCAGTTCCTGCCACCAGCGCCGGTTGGGCTATGCGCAGGCACTGGCCGAAGCGGGCAGGGAGCTGCATCCGGACTGGCTGATCGAGTCGGCCCCCAGCCGCCTGGAAGCGGCCGCGCGCAGCGAAGAACTGTTCGCGCGCGTGCCGGCGCCGACCGCGGCGGTCTGCTACAACGACAGCGTTGCGCTCGGGCTGATGCTGGGCCTGGCCTCGCGCGGGGTGCGCCCCGGCGTGGACTTCGCCGTCACCGGTTTCGACGATATCTCCGAAGCGGCGGTGGCCTTGCCGCCGCTGACCACGCTCACCGTGAACCCGCGCGAGCGGGGCCGCCAGGCGGCCGAACTGCTGCTGCAGCGGCTGGACCATCCCGATGCCGCGCCACAACGCACCGTGGCGCCCGTACAACTGCGCATCCGCGCCAGCAGCGGCCCGGTGGCTGCGTGATGGCGTTTCCCTTTACCTGCCCGCGCAACGAGGCGCGTACCTGAATGCCCATTTCTCCAACGCCCCGACTGCCTGCCTCGTCATCGTCCGCGCCCGTGGTCAACACGCGCATGGCCCTGGCCGTGGCCACCACGATCTTCTTCATGTGGGGCTTCCTGACGTGCCTCAACGACATCCTGATTCCGCATCTGAAAGCGGTGTTCGAGCTGAACTACGCCAAGGCGATGCTGGTGCAGTTCACCTTCTTCGGCACCTACTTCCTGATGTCGCTGCCGGCCGGCCGGCTGGTGGCGCACCTGGGGTACAAGAAGGGCATCGTGGCGGGCCTGGCCATCGCGGCCGTCGGTGCACTCGGCTTCTGGCCGGCCGCCGAACTGCGCGTGTATGAAGCCTTCCTGGGCGCGCTGTTCGTGCTGGCCACCGGCATCACCGTGCTGCAGGTGGCCGCCAACCCGTACGTGGCACTGCTGGGGCCGGAACAGACCGCGTCGAGCCGGCTGACCCTGGCCCAGGCACTGAACTCGCTGGGCACGGCAATCGCGCCGATCTTCGGCGGGCTGCTGATCCTGGGCAACACGGTCAAGAGCGCCGATGACATCGCCGCGCTGCCCTCGGCCGAGCAGATTGCCTACCGCGTGCAGGAAGCGCAGTCGGTGCAGGGCCCGTACGTGGGCCTGGCCATCGCGCTGGCGCTGCTGGCGGTGTTCGTCTACCTGTTCCGCCTGCCGGCGCTGACCGAAACCACCGAACAGGGTGACAGTGGCACGCACACCCTGATGGATGCGCTGCGCCACAAGCACGTGCTTTTCGGCGTGCTGGCGATCTTCTTCTACGTGGGCGCCGAAGTGTCGATCGGCAGCTTCCTGGTCAACTACCTGTCGATGCCGTCCATCGGTGGTTTCACTGAGCAGCAGGCGACCCATTACGTGTCGGCGTACTGGACGCTGGCGATGATCGGGCGCTTCGCCGGCTCGGCGATCATGACGCGGTTCTCGCCGCGCCTGCTGCTGACCCTGTTCGCGGTGGTCAACGTGCTGCTGCTGGCGCTGACCATGCTCGGCTCGGGTCACGTGTCGCTGTATTCGGTGGTGGCGGTGGGCCTGTTCAACTCGATCATGTTCCCGACCATCTTCGCGCTCAGCATCGAGCGTCTGGGACCGCTGACCAACAAGGCGTCCAGCCTGTTGATCATGGCCATCGTGGGCGGCGCCGTGGTGCCGTACCTGCAGGGCGTGCTGGCCGACCATATCGGGCTGCAGCCGTCCTTCATCCTGCCGCTGGTCTGCTACGGCTACATCATTTTCTATGGCCTGTCGGGTTCGCGCCCGAGCGCCGCATTCCGCCAGGGAGCCTGAGGCCCGAATGAGCAAGATTGTCTGTTTCGGCGAGATTTTGATCGATCTACTTGCCCAACCGCCGGCCACGCCCGACACCCCGCGCGCGTTCCTGCAATACGCCGGTGGTGCGCCGGCCAATGTCGCCGTCGCGGCGGCACGGTTGGGTGCCGACACCCATTTCGCCGGCATGCTCGGCCAGGACATGTTCGGTGACTTCCTTGCCGAGAGCCTGGCCGATGCGGGCGTGGCCACCGACTGCATCGTGCGCACCGACGCGGCCAAGACCGCGCTGGCGTTCGTGGCCCTGGACGCGCACGGCGAGCGCAGCTTCAGCTTCTACCGGCCGCCGGCCGCGGACCTGCTGTTCCGCAGCAGCCACTTCCATCCCAACTGCTTCGCCGGCACGCGCAGTTTCCATGTGTGTTCCAACAGCCTGACCGAAGCGGAGATTGCCGAGGCCACGCTGGACGGCATGCGCCGCGCGCGCGCCGCCGGCGCCATGGTCAGCATCGACCTCAACCTGCGCCCCGCGCTGTGGCCGACCGGCGTGGACCCGCTGCCGCGGCTGTGGGAGGCCCTGCAGTTGGCCGAGCTGGTCAAGCTGTCGCGCGAGGAACTGGATTACCTGGCCGCCGCACACGCGGGTGGTGGCGACGCGGTGATTGCACGGCTGCTGGGCGCGCAGGCGCAGGCGGTGGTGATCACCGACGGCGCCGCCCCGATCCGCTGGCACACCCGCCACACCGAGGGCGTGCTCACCGGCTTCCGCGTGCAGACGGTGGATTCCACTGCGGCAGGCGACGCGTTCGTGGGGGGCCTGCTGTTCGGCATCGGCGAGCGCGGCGGCGACGGCAGTGCCTTCGCCACCTTCTGCCAGGACCCGTCCGCCCTGACCGGGGCCATCCGCTTCGGTGCGGCGGTGGGTGCGCTGGCCGTAACCCGCAAGGGCGCGTTCGCCGCCATGCCCAGCCTTGATGAAGTCCAACAGCTGCTGCAGCAACAACAGGAAGACGCCGCATGACCACGCCGGTTCCGCCCACCCCTGATTTCCGTTCGCCTGCGTTCCTGCGTGCGCACATCGCGCAGACCATGGCCTTCTACCAGCCGCACGAGATCGACCCCAACGGCGGCTTCTTCCACTACTACCGTGACGATGGCAGCGTGTACGACGCCAGCCACCGCCATCTGGTGAGCAGCACCCGCTTCGTGTTCAACCACGCGATGGCCTACCGCGAGTTCGGCAAGCCCGAGGACCTGGCGGCGGTCGAGCACGGCCTGCGCTACCTGCGCCAGGTGCACCGCAATCCGGCCACCGGCGGCTACGCCTGGACCCTGCGCGATGGCGTGGTCGAAGACGCCACCAACCACTGCTACGGCGTGGCGTTCGTGTTGCTGGCCTACAGCTGTGCGCTGAAGGCCGGCATCAGCGAGGCCCGCGGGTGGATGGACGAAACCTGGCAGTTGCTGGAACTGCGCTTCTGGGAACCGTCGTTCGGCCTGTACAAGGACGAGGCGGACGCGAACTGGACCTTCAGCGACTACCGCGGCCAGAACGCCAACATGCACATGTGCGAAGCGATGCTGGCCGCGTTCGAGGCCAGCGGCGAACAGCGCTACCTGGAACGCGCGCTGCTGCTGGCCGACCACATGACCCGCCGCCAGGCGGCCCAGGCTGATGGGCTGGTGTGGGAGCACTACGACCGCCAGTGGCAGATCGATTGGGACTACAACCGTGACAACCCCAAGCACCTGTTCCGCCCGTGGGGTTTCCAGCCCGGCCACCAGACCGAGTGGGCCAAGTTGCTGCTGATCCTGGACCGCCATGTGCAGGCCGACTGGCTGGTCCCCACCGCCCGCCACCTGTTCGACGTGGCCGTGGCGCGTAGTTGGGACGCCGAGCGCGGTGGCCTGTACTACGGCTTCGCACCGGACGGCAGCGTCTGCGACGACGACAAGTATTTCTGGGTGCAGGCCGAATCGCTGGCCACCGCCGCGCTGCTGGCCAAGCGCACGGGCGATGCGCAGTACTGGGACTGGTACGACCGGCTGTGGGGCTATGCCTGGCAGCACATGATCGACCACCGCTACGGCGCCTGGTACCGCATCCTGGATGCGGACAACCGTTCCTACAGCGACGAAAAAAGCCCGGCCGGCAAGACCGACTACCACACCATGGGCGCGTGCTACGAAGTGCTCAACGTAGTGCGTTGAATCCGGTAAAGCCGACCGTCGGTCGGCTGCCCCAAACCCGGTAGAGCCGACCGTTGGTCGGCTGCCCCAACATCCCGGTAGAGCCGACCGTTGGTCGGCTGCCCCAGAATCCCGGTAGAGCCGACCGTTGGTCGGCTGCTCCCACAACCAGGCAGGCCACCATGCGCGCGCACCGCCGTTTCCATGTCGTTGCACCGGCCTGCTGGCTGTTGCTGGTCCTGCTGGCCGCGTGGGCACCGCCCGTCGCGGCCGCCCCATTGGCGGCAGACTGGTCATTCCGCCTGCTGCCCGGTGACGCGCGCGGTGCCGCGCACCCCGGCCTGCAGCAGTGGCGCCCGGCGCAGGTGCCGGGCGCGGTGCATACCGATCTACTGGCTCAAGGGCTGATCCCCGATCCCTACGTGGGCGCGCCCGAGGCGGGCCTGCAGTGGATCGGCCTGGCCGCCTGGGAATACCGCGCCCGCTTCGACGTGGACGCTGCCACGCTGGCACGCGCGCATGCCGAGCTGGCGTTTGAAGGCCTGGACACCTTTGCCACGGTGAGTTTGAACGGCCAGCCGCTGTTGCAGGCCAACAACAGCCACCGCACCTGGCGCGCGCGGGTGGACGGCCGGCTGCGTGCCACCGGCAATGAACTGCGCATCGTGCTGCGCTCCCCGATCACCACGCTGCTGCCGGGCGTCCAGGCGATGCCGCACAAGATCGCCGGCAACTACCCTTCGCCGTACGGCGACGAGCCCAAAGACGCGATGGTCGGCAACTTCGTCCGCAAGCCGGGTTACCACTTCGGCTGGGATTGGGGCCCGCGTTACGTGACGGCCGGCATCTGGCGCCCGGTGCAGCTGGACAGCTGGAATGCGCAGCGCCTGACCACCCTGGCCGTGCAGACCCGCGCGCTGGACGCCGCGCACGCCGATCTGGCGATCACCGTGCAGGTGGAAAGCGCCGCGCGTGGCACTGCCGCAGTGCGCGTGGACGTGCTGGACCCGGATGGTGTGTCAGTGGCCCGTATCGATCGTGACGCCTCACTGCAGGCCGGCGACAACGCCATTACCGTGCCGGTCGCGCTGAAACAGCCGCGCCGCTGGTGGCCGGCGGGGCAGGGCGAGCAGGCGCGCTATAGCGTGCGGGCCACGCTGGCACCGGGCGGTGCAGACGCGCGCCGGATCGAACAGCGCATCGGCCTGCGCACCGTCGAGCTGCGCCGTGACGTGGACCGCCAGGGCGGGCAGGGCTTCGCGTTCGTCATCAATGGCGTACCGATCTTCGCCAAGGGCGCCAACGTCATCCCGTTCGACATGTTCCCGGCGCGGGTGGATGCCGCGCGGATCCGCCGCGAGCTCACCGCCGCGCGCGACGCCAACATGAACATGCTGCGCAACTGGGGCGGAGGCTACTACGAGGACGATGTGTTCTTCGACATCGCCGACGAGCTGGGCCTGCTGGTCTGGCAGGATTTCATGTTCGGCGGCGGCATGCAGCCCGGCTACGACCCGGCGTTCCGCGCCAACGTGGTGGCCGAGGCGCGCGACAACGTGCGCCGGCTGCGCCACCACCCCAGCGTGGTGCTGTGGTGTGGCAACAACGAGGAAGAAACCGCCTGGAAAGACTGGGGCCATGGCCGCGACCTCACCGCTGCCGACCCGGCCTTCGCGGCGAAGGTATGGCAGGGCTACGTGGACCTGTTCGGCAACGACCTGCGCCAGGTGGTGGCCGATGAAGGGCTGGGCGTGCCGTACTGGTCCAGCTCGCCCAGCAACGACCTGGACGACAAGGCCAACGATTCCACCCGGGGCGACAAGCACTACTGGCAGGTCTGGGGCAACCCGGCGCTGCCGGTGACCGCGTACCTGCGCGAGACCCCGCGCTTCATGTCCGAATACGGGCTGCAGGCATGGCCGTCGCTGCGTACGCTGGAGGGCATCATTCCGACCGCCGATCAGCAGGTGGACAGCGCCACGGTGCGCGCCCACCAGAAATTCATGGCCGGCGAGGGCAACCAGCGCCTGTTGAAGTACATCGAAGAGGAGTACGGCACGCCGCGCGATTTCCCGGCGTTCGTGTACCTCAGCCAGGTGATGCAGGCCGACGGCATCCAGCTGGCCGCGCTGCACCACCGCGCGTCGCGGCCGTATACGATGGGCTCGCTGTACTGGCAGCTCAACGATGTGTGGCCGGGTGCCTCGTGGTCCAGCATCGACTACGCAGGCCGCTGGAAGGCACTGCACTTCCACGCCAAGCGCTTCTTCGCCGACCAGGCCGTGGCCGCATTGCGCGACGACGGCATGACCCGGGTAAGCCTGCTCAACGACCGCCAGCAGGGCCTGCAGGCGACGTGGCGGTTGCGCGTGATGGATCTCGATGGTGCGCTGCGCAGTGAGCAGCGGCATACGGTGGCCTTGCCGCCGTTGTCCGCGCTGGAGGTGGGCCGGTTCGCCGATGCGGACCTGTTGAAGGGGGCCGATCCAGCACGCACCGTAGCAGTGGTGGAGTTGTTCGACGGCGGAAGGTTGCTGTCACAGCAGCGGGTGTATTTCGCGCCGGCCAAGGCCTTGCTGCTGTCACCGGCGACGATCGACAGCGAACTGCGCGCCGATGGCGACGGGTATGTGTTGACCCTGCGTTCGCCTACGTTGGTGCGTGCGCTGTGGATCGCCTTCGATGGGCTGGACGCCACGCTTGACGACAACGCGCTGGACCTGGTGCCGGGCGAGACAGTGACGATTCGGCTGCACGCGGATGCCGACCTCGCATCGCTGCAGAAGGCGTTGAGGCTCACCTCATTGGTCGATGCAATGGCCGCACGCTAGCGGCGGCAGCCTGTCTGCGCACGCCTGGAGTATTCTCCAACGTATCGTTGACCAGGCCACGCGCGTGTTCGCAGCAGACAGACGCATCATCCAGAGCAGGTGGCAGGCAGAAGCGTATCCCCGCGAGAATTCACTCGCTTTCGCCAATGGATTCTATTGCCTGTTCGAAACGTCCGAGCCACACCCGCAGGTGATGGAAAAGGCATGGGTTCCGGCGTCGGATGCGTGGCAGGCCGACGCCGAAGGTTGCGAGGGGCTGGCAGTCCTGAATACCGTCGCGCTGTCAGACACGCGGATCACCTGCGGCGAGTGCTGCGCCGCAGGTGAAGATGGCTTTATCGCGGTGAGTGAGGCGGCAACCAATACGTTGGTCTGGCTGCTGGTGCTGCGCCGAACGGACCCATTCGTCAGCGTGGCGCTGGAGGAAGATGGCGTTCGCGCCACCTCGTCGCGCGGCACAACGGTTCTCATCCCGTTGGACCGCCCGGATCAGCTATCCATCACGTGGGCCTGAAGACGCTTGCTGCCTCCGCCCCCGTTCGCCTCGCGGTTATAGCGTGATCTGCTGGAAATTCTCGACGCGGTCGTGGCCGTGGGTCGCTTCGCCGTTGCGCGGCAGCGGGTAGTCGTCCAGGCGGTCGAGCAGGCGGGTCTGCAGGCCCGCCTCGCGTGCGGCGTCCAGCTCTTCCACCACGTCGGACAGGAACACGATCTGGCCTGCCGGCACGCCGATCGCCTTGACGATGTGGCGGTAGCTGTCGGCATCGCGCTTGCCGCCCACTTCGGTGTCGAACCAGCCCGAGACCAGCCCGGTCAGGTCACCGGCCTCGCTGAAACCGAAGAACTGCTTCTGGGCCGGCACCGAGCCGGACGAATATACGTACAGCGGCTTGCCTTCGGCATGCCAGCCCTTCAGCACGGCCGCCACGTCCGGGTAGAAGTGCGCCTTGTAGTCGCCGTTGCGGTAGCCGCTTTCCCAGATCATGCCCTGCAGCGCCTTCAGCGCGGTGTGCTTGCGGTCCTGGTCGATCCAGCCCTGCAGCGTTTCCACGATCAGGCTGTCCTGGCAGGCGCCACCGATCTCCACGGCCACCGCGTCCAGCCAGCGGCGCACCTCCGGCTGCTGGCCATGGGCAGCGACGAACGCCGGCAGGGCCTTGCGCGCATAGGGGAACAGCACGTTCTTGACGAACGAAATGCTGCTGGTGGTGCCCTCGATATCGGTGAGGATGACGGTTGGATGCGGCATGGATCAGTCGGCCTGGTGCTGTGCGGGGTGGTAACGCGGGAACTGCTGGGCGATATCGCTGCCGGTGAAATGGCCGACCCAGCCGTCGGCTTCGGTGAAGAAGCGGATCGCGACGAAGCTGGGTTCTTCGCCCATGTCGAACCAGTGGGTGATGCCATCGGGCACGGCGATCAGGTCATCCTTGACGCACTCGATCTCGTAGACCTTGCCGTCCAGGTGCAGGGTGAACAGGCCGGAGCCGGCAACGAAGAAGCGCACTTCGTCTTCCTTGTGGAAGTGTTCGTCGAGGAACTTCTTCCGCAGCTCGGCGCGGTTGGGGTTGTCCGGGGCGATCGAGGCCACGTCCACGCTCTTGAAGCCATGTTCGGCCACCAGCCGGTCGATGTCGGCCTTGTAGGCGGCGAACACCTCCTCCTGGCTCGCGCCGGGCGCGACCGCCTGGGTGGCCTGCCAGCGCTCGAAGGTGACGCCGATCTGCTTGAGTTCGGCGGCGATCGCCGCGCCATCGCGGCTGTCGAACAGCGGGGCGTCCGGGGCGGTGTCGTCAAAAATGCGGAGTCGGCTCATGGCGGCGGCAGCGAGGCGGAGAAGGGGGAAGGAAAGGGTACCAGCGCAGCGCCGGGGAAGGGGCCGCAGGCGGATGGTGAAGGGCGGAATACAGATTCCCTTCAGGAATCTGGAGAGTCCGCAGCCCACGGTGGTGCCGGCCGCTGGCCGGCTCTTCATGAACGTTAAAAGATCTGGAAGAGCCGGCCAGCGGCCGGCACTACCTGGATAGCGTGGAGCCGGCCGGCGGCCGGCATTACCGGGGTGCCGCGCTGCCTTTCAGCCGCGCAGCTTGCGCAGTTCCAGTTCGCAATGGAACAGGAATTCAAAGGCTTCCAGGTGCCGGCGTGCTTCGGCCATCGTGCGGCCCCAGGCGTACAGGCCGTGGCCGTCGATCAGGTAGCCCCACAGGGATTGGGTGTCGAGCAGCGCGTCGACCTGGGCCGACAGCACGTCCATGTCCTGGGTGTTGGCGAACACCGGCACGTCGATGGCCATTTCGTGGGTGCTGTTGCCGTGGAAGGCCTTGAGCAGCTCGTAGCCTTCCAGGCGGATATGCCCCTGCGGCGCATACAGGCGCGAGGCCACCGTCTGCACCGGCGAGTGGGTATGCAGCACGCAGCCTATTTCCGGGAACCGGCGATACAGCTGGGTGTGCAGCAGGGTCTCGGCGGACGGCCGCAGCGGACGGCCCACGGCCTTGCCGTCGAAGTCGACGACCATGATGTCGTCCTCCACCAGCCGACCCTTGTCCTTGCCGGACACGGTGATCGCCGCATGGCGGTCATCCAGGCGATGGGAGAAGTTGCTGCTGGTCGCCGGTGTCCAGCCCGAGTGGGCCAGCTCACGCACGTTGTCGATCAGCACCTGGGCCAGCTCGCTCAGGCGCGCCGTATCGTAGGGGAAGGTGTTCATGGCTGGCATTGTAAATGCTTGAAAGCAGGTACTGCGAGAGCCGTTTTCCTGGCTGGGCTGGGCGGGGCGGGGCGGGGCGGGGTTTGCGGGGGACGCCGTGAATACGTCCCTGTAGGCGTGGTCGCCGCTTGCGCGTGTGCGCTCTCGTGCGCACACGGCAAGACCGGGGTTGGGCGTCCTGCCCAACCCGCCCGAGGCATGCCTCGGGCCCATGCGGCTCACACCCCCGCAAACCCCACCCCGCCCAGCCCCCCCACACGCTGAGGCGCGTGCCAGCCGGTGGGGTGGGAGAGAAAAAGCAAAGCCGGCCAGTGGCCGGCTCCAGAGCGTGACGACCAACGGTCGTCACCTACCTCGACTTCATTTTTTATCACCAATCACCGCGAACCAACGAAACCGGGCAATAACCATCCCGCTCCCTCGCTCCATCTGCTCCTGGCACCGTCACACGGAACCTGTCGAGGGTGGGGCGGGGTGAGGTTGCGGGGGTGTGAGCCGCATGGATGCGGCGACCAAGCCTACAAGGACGTACTTGCGGCGTCCCCCGCGGCCTCACCCCGCCCCGCCACCCCACAGCACCCCAGAGCCGCCGTAGCGGTTGCTTTGGCTCTTGGCACTTGCAGTAAAAGCGGGCCGCCGGGCCGCAGGCCCGGCACAAACCCACCCCTTACTTCCCGGCAAGCCGACTATTCCGATACCCATACCCGAAGTAGATCGCAAAGCCCACCGCCGTCCAGATCCCCATCAGCATCCAGTTGTGCGCCGTCATCGCCGTCAACAGCGCGATACAGCTCAGCACCCCCAGACTGCAGATCAACCACGCCATCGGCATCCGGAACGGACGCGGCAAGTCTGGCTGCGTACGACGCAGAATCAACACCCCTGCGCACACCGCCGCGAACGCAATCAGCGTCCCCATCGACGTCAGCTCGCCCAGGATATCCAACGGGAACAGCGCCGCCAGCAACGCGATCCCGATCCCCGTGATCACCGTATTGATGTGCGGCGTCCGGTACTTCGGATGAATCTTCGTGAACACCGGCGGCAGCAACCCGTCGCGGCCCATGATCATGAAAATGCGCGGCTGCCCGATGATCATCACCAGCACCACCGACGACAACCCGATCAGCGCCCCGATCTCCACCACGATCCGCAACCAACCCAACTGCGGATGCGCCGCCACCGCCGTCACCACCGGCTCGTCCGTACCCAGCAACTGATACGGCACCAGCCCGGTCATCACCGCCGCCATCGCGATGTACAGCACCGTGCAGATCACCAGCGACAGCAACATCCCGATCGGCATGTCACGCTGCGGCTTGTGCGATTCCTGCGCCGCCACCGACACCGCCTCGAACCCGATATAGGCGAAGAACACCATCGCCGCACCGCGCAGCACCCCCTCGAAACCGTACTTGCCCGGCCCCGCGTTCTCCGGAATGAACGGCGTCCAGTTGGCCGGATCCACATACTTCCAGCCGGCGATGATCACCAGGATGATCAGCCCCGTCTTCAGCACCACCATCGCCATGTTCATCGCCGAGGATTTGCTGATCCCCACGTAACACAGCCAGGTCAGCAGCAGCACCAGGATCGCGGCCGGAATGTTGGCGATCGCCCCGGTCGGGCGCAGTTGCCCATCCAACGGCGCGCTGACCAGTGCAGCGGGCAGGTGGATGTCGAAATGACTGAGCAGGCTCAGGAAATAGCCGGTCCAGCTCACCGCCACCGCCGAGGCCGACACACCGTATTCGAGCACCAGCATCCAGCCGATGAACCAGGCCGACAGCTCGCCGAACGTGGCGTAGGTATAGGTGTAGGCGCTGCCCGAGACCGGCACCATCGCCGCGAACTCGGCATAGGCCATCGCGCAGAACGCGCAGCAGATCGCGGCGAGCACGAACGACAGCATGATTGCCGGGCCCGCGTGGTTGGCCGCGGCCTGGCCGGTGATCACGAAGATGCCGCCGCCGATCACCGCGCCGATGCCCAGCGCGGTCAGCCCCCAGGGGCCGAGCGTGCGGCGCAGGCTCAGGCCGTTGGCGTCTTCGTGGGCGGCGTGCGGGTGCTTGGTGGCCCACAGTTGCTTGAACATGGTGTGTTTTCTTATAGGTGGAGCGTATGTGGAACGGGCCGGCGCGTGGGCCGGCCCGTCAGGTACATCAGGCGGACGGGGTGTTGAGTTTGCTGTGGCGCATGCCGTAACCGAAGTAGATCAGCAGGCCCAGCACGGTCCAGCCCACGAACAGGTGCCAATGCACCACGAACGCCTGCCAGAACAGGAACAGGCACGACGCCGCGCCGAGCGGGCAGATCACCCACACCAGCGGCACGCGGAACGGACGCGGCAGCTCCGGGCGGGTGTAGCGCAGGATCAGCACGCCCACGCAGACCGTGGCGAAGGCCAGCAGGGTGCCCATCGACACCAGCTCGCCGAGCACGTTCAGCGGCACCATGCCGGCCAGTGCGGCGGCGATCACGCCGACCACGATCGTGGCCCAGTACGGGGTACGGAAGCGCTTGTGGACCTTGCCGAACACCTTCGGCAACAGGCCGTCGCGCGAGATGGTGTAGGCGATGCGGGTCTGGCCCATCATCATCACCAGCACCACCGAGGACAGGCCGGCAATGGCGCCGATCTCCACGGCGGTCTTCAGCCAGGACAGGCTCGGGTAGGCTTCCAGCGCGGTGGCCACCGGCTTGTCGGTGCCCAGCAGGTGGTACGGCAGCATGCCGGTCAGCACCGCGCACACGATGATGTAGACGATGGTGCAGACCGCCAGCGAGCCCAGTAGGCCGATCGGCATGTTGCGCTGCGGGTCCTTGGTTTCACCGGCGGCGGTGGAGACCGCATCGAAGCCGATGTAGGCGAAGAAGACGATGGTGGCCGCACGGAACACGCCGCTCCAGCCGAACTCGCCGGACACGCCGGTGTTTTCGGGGATGAAGGGATGCCAGTTGGCCGGGTCCACATGGGCCGCGCCAATGCCGACGAACAGGCAGATCACGAAGACCTTGATGGCCACGATGATCGCATTGACGAACGCGGACTGGGTCACGCCCACATACAGCAGGCCGGTCACCGCCGCCACGATCAGCATCGCCGGCAGGTTGAACAGCTTGCCGGAGGCGGCGAACTCATGCCCGTTCCAGGCAATGGGCGCGGCACTCAGCGCGTCCGGGAACGGCATGTGCAACGTGGTGGTGATGAAGCTGATCAGGTACGCCGACCAGCCCACCGCGACCGACGCCGACGCGAACAGGTACTCCAGCACCAGGCACCAGCCGATGAACCAGGCCATGCCTTCGCCGAGGGTGGCGTAGGAATAGGAATACGCGCTGCCGGAGACCGGCATCATCGCCGCGAACTCGGCGTAGCACAGGCCGGCCAGCGCGCAGGCGAAGCCGGCGAACACGAACGACAGCATGACTGCCGGGCCGGCGTGGTTGGCCGCAGCCTGGCCGGTCAGCACGAAGATGCCGGCACCGATCACCGCGCCGATCCCGAGCATGATGAGGTGTTTGGCTGTGAGGGTCCGTTTCAGTGTGGCTTCGCCGTCCAGGCTGCCTTCGATGGGTTCACCCGCGTCGACGTGGCCGGCGGGTTCAACCGGTTTGACCCTCAACAGAGACTTCAGCATGCAGTGCTTCCCTAAATGGACAAAGGTGAGGTGCGCGGTACATTGCCGGGCACCTTGATGGCAACTGGGCGCCCCAGCGTGCGGGGCCCGCTGTACCTTAGCCAAAGCTGAAGCCCGCGCACAAGCACAAATGCAGCATGGCCCGGCGATAATCGACAAATTCCGCCCGAACCCCCCGCTACCATGTCGCTGAACCCTGAATCCGTTGTCGTTGCTGATGCTGAACTGCGTGCCCAACTGGCTGCGTATGCGCAGCGCCAGCCTGCCCACGCCGCCCTGGCTGACGAATTCAGCACACTATTGGACGACCCGGAGAACCCCTTCCTGCGCGAACGCCTGGCCGGTCATTTCACCGGCAGCGCCTGGTTGGTCAGTGCCGACGGGGAGCGCGTGCTGCTCACCCACCACCGCAAGCTGGACCGCTGGCTGCAGCTGGGCGGCCACGCCGACGGTGACCGTAACCTGGCCCGGGTGGCGCTCAAGGAGGCGGAGGAAGAGTCCGGGCTGAGCGGGCTGGTGCTGGAAGATGGCGCGCTGTTCGACATCGACAGGCACTGGATTCCCGAACGCAGGGACGTGCCTGGGCATTGGCATTACGACGCTCGCTACGTGGTGCGGGCGGTGGGCAGCGAACAGTTTGCGATCAGCGAAGAGTCGCTGGCGCTGGCGTGGCGGGAGATCCGTGACGTGGCCAATGCGGCGGTCGAAACCCCGGATGGTGACGATTCGTTGCCGCGCATGGCCAAGCGGTGGATGGCGCGGCGATAGCGCATTCGCGCTCTCGCCCCCACGCTTTGCTACGCAAAACGCGGGCCCCGCTCACCAACACCCACATCCCCCGCGCCGTTGGCGCGCCCCCCTTGACTCAAGGGGGGCTCTACACCCGACGCATGACCTTATGCCGTGGAGTCGCGCCACCCATGGGTGACGGGCCCTGGCAACGAACCCAGGTCAATACAACACGCGCGTACGCAGCGTGCCCGGGATCGCGGCCAGTTCGTCGCGCACGGCGCCGGCCTGTGCCTCGCTGGCGGTGATGTCGATCACCACGTAGCCCACCTTGGCATCGGTGCGCAGGAACTGGCCGTCGATGTTGACGTTGTGACGCGAGAAGATCTCGTTGACCTTGGACAGCACGCCCGGCACGTTCTGGTGGATGTGCAGCAGGCGCAGGCTGTCCTCGTGCTCGGGCAGGGTCACTTCCGGGAAGTTGACCGCCGACAGGGTGCTGCCGTTGTCGCTGTAGCGCACCAGCTTGGCCGCCACTTCAACGCCGATGTTGTCCTGCGCTTCCAGCGTGCTGCCGCCTACGTGCGGGGTCAGGATCACGTTGTCGTGCGCGGTCAGCGGCGACACGAAGGCATCGCCGTTGCCCTTGGGCTCGATCGGGAACACGTCCAGTGCCGCGCCGCCGATATGGCCGCTGTGCAGGGCCGCATCCAGCGCGTCGATGTCGACCACGGTGCCGCGTGCGGCGTTGATCAGGTGCGCGCCGGGGCGCATGCGGGCCAGCTGTTCGGCGCCGATCATCCACTGCGTGGCCGGCGTTTCGGGCACGTGCACGGTGACAATGTCGGCGCGCGACAGCAGGTCGTCCAGGCTGATCGCCGCGCGGGCATTGCCCAGCGACAGCTTGGTTTCCACGTCGTGGAAGATCACCTGCATGCCCATGGCCTCGGCCATCACGCCCACCTGGGTGCCGATGTGGCCATAGCCGATGATGCCCAGCGTCTTGCCGCGCACTTCGTGGCTGCCGGCCGCCGACTTGGACCAGCCGCCACGGTGGCATTCGGCGTTCTTCTGCGGGATGCCACGGGTCAGCATGATCGCTTCGGCGATGACCAGTTCGGCCACGCTGCGGGTGTTGGAGTAGGGCGCGTTGAACACCGGGATGCCGGCCAGTTCGGCCGCGTCCAGGTCCACCTGGTTGGTGCCGATGCAGAAGCAGCCCACCGCCATCAGGCGTTTGGCGTTGGCCAGCACGTCGGCGCTGAGCTGGGTGCGCGAGCGGATGCCGACGATGTGCGCCTCGGCGATGCGCGCCTTCAACTCGTCCTCGGGCAGCGCCTTGCTGTGCAGTTCGATCTGCGAATAGCCGGCGGCGGTGAAGACGTCGATCGCGGTCTGGCTCACCCCCTCCAGCAACAGCACGCGGATATCCTGCTTCGGGAACGAGGTCTTCTTCGGCGACATGGGCGGGCGCAGCGTGTAGGGCGGGAGCGCCCAACTATGCCAGAACAGGCGGGGGATTGTGCAGTGCGCCAATCGGCGCGGCGATGGTTTCAGATGCATCCGTTGACACGTTGAAGGGGATGCCGGCGGCCAGGCCCGGCGTGGCGGTCTGCTACGCTTGGGAATTACCTCGTCCTGCCTTGCCGCCATGACCGATCCGCGCCTTTCTTCGCTGTTGCAGGACTGCCCCGGGCTGCGGCTCACGACCGAAGCGGCCGATCTGGAGCATTACGGGCGCGACTGGACCCGGCGCTGGACCCCGGCGCCGCTGGCGATCGCCCTGCCGGGCAGCGTGGACGAGGTGCAGGCGATCCTGCGCTGGGCGAGCACGCACCAGGTGGCGGTGGTGCCGTCGGGTGGGCGCACCGGGCTGTCCGGTGGCGCGGTGGCTGCGAACGGCGAACTGGTGCTCAGCCTGGAGCGGATGAACAAGCCGCTGGCCTTCGACGCGGTGGACCGCACCCTGACCGTACAGGCCGGTATGGCGCTGGAAGCGGTGCACAACGCAGCGCGGGAGCACGGGCTGATCTACCCGGTGGACTTCGCCGCGCGTGGGTCGTGCTCGATCGGCGGCAACATCGCCACCAACGCTGGCGGCATCCGCGTGATCCGCTACGGCAACACCCGCGAGTGGATTGCCGGGTTGAAGGTGGTCACCGCCAGTGGCGAGCTGCTGGAGCTCAACAAGGGCCTGATCAAGAATTCCAGCGGCTACGATTTCCGCCAGCTGCTGATCGCCTCCGAAGGCACCCTGGGCGTCATCGTCGAGGCGACGCTGCGGCTGACCGATCCGCCGCCGGCCAGCAACGTGATGCTGCTGGCACTGCCCAGCTTCGAGGTGCTGATGCAGGTGTTCGCCGCGTTCCGTGAGCGGATGCAGCTGCAGGCGTTCGAGTTCTTCACCGACCGCGCGTTGGAACACGTGCTGGCGCACGGTGCGCAGGCGCCGTTCGAGCAGGTGCACCCGTTCTACGTGGTCACCGAATTCGCGGCCGGCGACGAGGCCCAGGAAGCCGCCGCGATGGCGGCGTTCGAGACCTGCATGGAGCAGGGCTGGGTCAGTGACGGCGTGGTCAGTGCCAGCGATGCGCAGGCCGCGCAGCTGTGGCGCCTGCGCGAGGGCATCACCGAAGCGGTGGCGCGTTACAAGCCCTACAAGAACGACGTGTCGGTGCGGATCTCGGCGATGCCCGCGTTCATGGCCGAAACCCAGGCGCTGATCGGGCAGGCGTACCCGCAGTTCGACGTGGTCTGGTTCGGTCACATCGGCGACGGCAACCTGCACATCAACGTGCTCAAGCCCGATGCCACCGAAGATGCGGAATTCCTGACCCAGTGCGAGCACGTGACCAAGCTGCTGGCCCAGGTGCTGGCACGGTTCGATGGCAGCATCTCGGCCGAACATGGCATCGGCCTGGTCAAGAAGGGTTACCTGGACAGCACCCGCAGTGCGCCGGAAATCGCCTTGATGAAGGCGGTCAAACGTGCGTTTGATCCCCAAGGGCTGCTGAATCCCGGCAAGCTGTTCGACCTGTAGGACGCGACAGGTCTTCACGCAGGCTATACGCTCTGCGCTTTCCCACTTCGAACGACACCATGACGATGCGTCCGATCCTGCTTCTCGCCGTGCTTGCCCTGCCGTTGCCGGCGCTGGCCTCCAGTTTCGCCGGCTCGTCCGCTGGCTCCGCCTCCGGTGCCTCGTCGGCCGGTTCGTCCAGCTCGGACGATGACAAGATCGTGCTCGATGCGCGCGAAGACGCGGCGGCATTCGTTGCCAGCGACGGGGCCATCCGTGGCGCCCGCCTGGAAGCGGCCCTGCTGCACCTGCGCGAGCACGATGCCGCGCAGCGTGATACCAGCGATCTGGCGTTGGCCCGGACCCTGCTGGCACGCTGATGCAGGCGCGTCGCCGGGCCCGCCGCTGGCGTTGGGCGGCCCTGGCGTCGCTGTTGGCCTGTCCCTTCGCGCAGGCCGCGCTGCAGTTAGAGCTGCAGCCGGACGGACTTGATGGGCAGCAGATCCTGGCCGCCGAGCGTGCACTGCAGGACATGCAGCACGTAGTACCTGCCGCCTGGCAGGACCGTTTTGATCGCCCGGTAAAGGTCGGCTGGTCGTCCACCCTTCCAAAACACGTGCATGGCCGCACCCGCCGTGGCGCGATTACCCTGCGCCGTGACCTGCTCGATGACGTACGCACGGGCGAGCCACTGCCGCGCGCGCTGCAGGCCGCGCTGATTCATGAGCTTACCCATGTGCTGGACCGCGCCCCGGGCGGCGGCTGGTCGCAGACCGCGCGATGGCGCGACCTCAGTGGCTGGCAGCAGCGCCCCTGGCGGCTGGGTCGCACCGGCAATCATTTCAGCACGCGCAGCCCCGACGAGTACGAGCGGACCAGCCCGGCCGAGTTCCTGGCGGTCAACGCCGAGCATTTCGTGCTGGATCCCGCATATGCCTGCCGGCGCCCGGCAGTGCATGCATGGTTCACCGCGCAGATCGGTGCCAGCGGACACGCCCCGGACTGCGATGCACGTCTGCCGTTGGTGCAGGCCGACGACGCATCGGGTGCCGCATCGCTGCTGCAGCTGGATCCGGCCCGCGTGTACGCGGTGGACTACCTGCTCGCCGAGGGCAACGACCGGCTGATGAGCCGCTGGGGCCACAGCATGCTGCGGCTGGTGATCTGCGCGCCGGGCCGCGCGCCGGGGCCTGCCTGCCGGATGGACCTGTCCTACCACCGGGTACTGTCGTTCCGCGCGTTTGTCGGCGATGTGCAGATTTCCAGTTGGCGCGGGCTCACCGGTTCGTACCCCTCGCGGCTGTTCGTGTTGCCGCTGAACCAGGTGATCAACGAGTACACCCAGCTGGAACTGCGCGGGCTGTCCTCGGTGCCGCTGCAGCTGCAGCCCGGGGAGATTGCCAGCCTGCTCGAACGCGTGGCCCAGGTGCACTGGAGCTATGACGGCAGGTACCTGTTCGTGAGCAACAACTGCGCGGTGGAAACCGGCAAGCTGCTGCAGGAAGGCGTGCCGGCCTGGGCCACGCCCGGCCTGAACCGGATCACCCCGCGTGGCCTGCTGACACGCCTGACCCGGGAGGGACGCGCCGATCCCACAGTGCTGCAGAACCGGGCCGAGGCGACCCGCCAAGGCTACTACTTCGCCTCGGCGCAGGATCACTACCAGCAGCTGTTCGAGGTGGCCCGGGCCGAACTGCCGCTGGACACTGCCGAGGTGGCCGCATGGCTGCAGCGTCCGGCGGCGCAGCGTGCACCGTGGCTGGGGCAGGGTGGGCTGCGCGCAACGGCGGCGTTGCTGCTGCTGGAACAGGCGGCACGCCAACGCGAGGAACTGCGTGCGCGCGACCAGCTCAAGCGCACGCTTGGCACCCGCGCACAGGGCGCCGACCCGGCACGGGACACCTTGATGGCGCTGCTGCACGACACCGGCCAGCTGGTCAGCCCGGCGGCGCTGGTGCCGGGCGGCGGCTACGGTCTGCCGCTGGGCAGCGAGCAGGCGGCTGCCGCGGCATCCACCGCGGCCATCAGCGCCCGCGGCGTACCGGCGTGGCAGCAGCTGCAACAGCAGCTGCGCGCGCGTCTGCCGGCCGCGCAGCAGCAGGAACTGGTCACGATCGAGAACAACCTGGACCGGCTGGGCGCGCGCATGCGTACCCTGGCGCGCGAGGAAACTGCTACTGACGCGGCAGTTCGATGACAAAGCGTGCGCCGCCCAGCGCACTGGCGGTGCACGATACGCGGCCGCCATGGGCATCGGCGATGGCCTTCACCACCGCCAAGCCCAACCCGCTGCCGCCGCGCTGGCGCGAACGCGAGCCATCGCCGCGCATGAACGGGTCGAAGATGTGCGCGCTCAGGGCGGGGTCGATGCCCGGTCCCTCATCGTCGATGGATACCTGCACGTGGGTGGCGGTGTCATGCACGGCGATGCGCACGCGCCCGGGCGTGGCGTAGCGGCGCGCATTCTCAAGCAGCGCCATCAGGGCCTGGCGCACCCGGGTGGGATCGCAGTGGGCCGGATGCTCCTCGCGCGAGGTTTCCAGTTCCAGCACGAAACCGCCGCTGCGGAAGCCAGGATCGACCAGGGTCATGACCGAATGCACTTCATGCACCACGTCGCTGCGCGCGCGGCGCACGTCCAGCCGCGCGCTGTCGGCCAGGCTCAGCACGCGCAGGTCTTCGATCAGCCGGGACAGGCCTTCCACCTGCGCCAGCAGGCTGCGGAACTGGGCTTCATCGGGCTGGAACACCCCCTCGGCCAGGCCCTGCAGGCGGCCACGCAGGATGGTCACCGGGGTGCGCAGTTCGTGGGCGATCGCGGCGTGCCACATCACCCGGTCGGCATCCATGTTCTGCAGGCGGCGCGCCATGGCATTGAAGTCGTCCACCAGCAGCGCCACCTCGCCCAGCGAGCGGTCGCTGGCGGCGGCCCGCGCGCCAAGGTCGCCGCCGGCCAGCTTGCCGATGCTGTCCACCACCGAATTGAGCGGGGTCAGGATGCGCTGCGACAGCCGTACCGAGGCAGCCACGGCCACGGCGAGGCCCAGCAGGGTAACCGCGGCCATCCACACCAGTTCGGGGCCGGTGGGGGCCCAGCCGGTGGGTTCTTCGGCGTAGGGGTAGAAGTTCACCAGTACCGCGTACAGCAGGTAGGAGCTGAGGATCACCATCACGATCACCGCCAGCACCATCAGCGACATCGACACCACGATGTGCCGGCTCAGGCCCGGGCGGCGCATCAGTGGTCGGCCGCCAGCCGGTAGCCTACGCCGCGCACGCTGGCCGGCACGTTGCCCAGGCCCACGTCATCCAGCTTGCGGCGCAGCTTGCTGACATGGCTGTCCACGGTGCGCTCCAGGGCTTCGCTCTCGGGCAGGCACTCGTGCATGAGTTCGCTGCGGCTGAAGATCCGTGACGGGGCCAGCGCCATGCAGTGCAGCAGTTTGTACTCGGTCAGGGTGAGCAGCAGTTCGTGGCTGTAGCCGTCGCCCTCGACGTGTACGGCGTGGGTTTCGGGGTCGATCACCAACCTGCCAACGCGCAGGATGCCGGGTTTGGCCGGGCCACGCGCATTGAGCGTGCGGCGCAGGACGGCGCGCACGCGCGCGGCCACTTCGGCCGGGTTGAACGGTTTGACCACGTAGTCGTCGGCGCCCATGCGCAGTGCGGTGAGCTTGTCCAGGTCCTGGTCCAGGGCGGTGAGCATGATGACCGGGGTGTCGCCGCGCTGGCGCACGGTGTTGAGCACGGTCCAGCCGTCCATGCCGGGCATCTGCACGTCGAGCAGGATCAGGTCGGGGCGGGCGCTGCGGTGCAGGGCCAGGGCGCCGATCCCGTCCTGCGCGCGCACGGTGCGCAGGCCTTCGCGATGGAGGTAGGCGGCAACGATGTCGGCGATTTCCGGTTCGTCTTCGACGATCAGGACCAGCGCGTTGAGCGAGCGGTCCCAGTGCGCGGCGGCGCTGGGCGAATCGGTGGCGTGCATGCGGGGCAGGGCCAGAAGGTGCTTGTGCTCCATCGTATCTCCACAGTTCCTCCATCGAAACCCCACGCAGGCGCCGCAGACTTCGCCATTCATGATTCTGGCCGCGCGTGTGGCCCTGTGCAGCTGATGAAAACCAACAGGATTCAAACCGCTGTATGGGCGGTGCTTGCGGTCATGCTTGCGGCATGTGCCAAGGACGAGGCGGCGCCGGTGGCGGTGCCGGAGGTGAGCGTGGTGTCGCTTTCGCCTGCGACGGTGCAGCGCGACGATGAGTTGCCGGGGCGTGTGGCGGCGGTGCGTACGGCGCAGATCCGCGCGCAGGTGGGCGGGATCGTGCAGCGGCGGCTGTTCGCGCAGGGGGCGGAGGTGCAGGCGGGTACGCCGTTGTTCCAGATCGACCCGGCGGCGTTCCGTGCGGAGGTGGACAGTGCGCGGGCGTTGCTGCAGCGCAGTGAGGCGGCGGTGGCGCGGACGCGGGTGCAGTCGGAGCGGCTGGGTTCGCTGGCGGCGGCGCAGGCGGTGAGTCAGCAGGCGCGCGACGATGCGCATGCCGAGCACCAGCAGGCGGTGGCGGACGTGGCACAGGCGCGTGCGACGCTGGCGCGGCGGCAGTTGGATCTGCGCTATGCGACGGTGGAGTCGCCGATCGCGGGGCGTATCGATCAGGCGCTGGTGACCGAAGGGGCGCTGGTAACGGCGAGCGATGCGACGCCGATGGCGGTGGTGCAGCAGTTGGACCAGGTGTACGTGGATGTGCGGCAGCCAGCATCGATGCTGGAGGGTATTCAGCGTGCGGTGGTGGCCGGTCAGCTGGATGCGGCGAAAGGTTTGCCGGTAACGCTGCTGGGTACGGGCGGGACGCCGTATGTGGAGCAGGGGCGGATGCTGTTTTCGGGGATCAATGTGGACGCGGAGACGGGCGACATTGTGTTGCGGATCGTGGTGGACAATCCGGCGCGGCGGTTGTTGCCGGGGATGTTCGTGCGGGCGCGGGTGCCGCGCGGGGTGCAGGTGGGTGCGTTGTTGGTGCCGCAGCAGTCGGTGCTGCGTAGTACGGGCGGGCAGTCGTATGCGTGGGTGGTGGGTAAGGAGGGCAAGGCGGTGATCCGGACGATCGAGGTGGATGGTCTGGTGGGCCGGGAGTACGTGGTGAGCCACGGGCTGCAGGCGGGCGAGCGGGTGGTGGTGGAAGGGCAGGAGCGGTTGCAGGAAGGGATGGCGGTGACGGCCCGGCCTTGGCAGCCGGCTGCTGCTGGTGTGAAGGCGAAAAGCGAAAGCTGAAAGGCCAGAGCTGCCTTCAGCACCTGCTCTGTGGCTGGGCCGGGGCGGGTAGGTTCACGGGACACGCCGCAAGTACGTCCGTGTAGGCTCCGTCGCGCCATCCATGGCGCTCAGGGTCCCGTGAACCCACCCACCCCGACCCTCGACACTGGGCTGGTGGCCTTGGGCGAGCGAAGTGCAACGGCGGCGTTTCTCGGCACCTGTCGCGATCCAATCGACGTGGGGTCCTCTGTCTTTGGTCTTGTGGAGCGAATGCCGCAGGTGCAGTGGAAGCTCTGCTTTCCTGTGCGCGCCAGCCATGTGTCAGGGGCTGGTGCGGGTGGGGTTGCGGGACCCTGAGCCGCATGGATGCGGCGACGGAGCTTACAGGGATGTACTTGCAGCGTGTCCCGCAACCCCACCCGCACCTGCCCAGCCCGGTGCAGGCGCGGACAGTAGCTCTTGCCCTTGCCCTTGCCCTTGCTCTTGCTCTTGCTCTTGCATCGCAGTGGCCTGAGCAATCCCGCAGTACGACGAAGAATCTTTTTTGTGGATGACGATGCCACTGCACCGGCTGCTTTCGCCGCGGTGCGACGGCGAGAGGATGTTGCATGCCGCAGTTTTTCATTGAGCGCCCCGTGTTTGCGTGGGTGCTGGCTATTTTCGTGGTGCTGGCCGGTGCGCTGGCCATTCCGCGCCTGGCGATCGAGCGCTATCCCAGCGTTGCGCCGCCCAGCATCAGCATCTATGCCAGCTATCCCGGGGCATCGGCGCAGACCATGAACGATGCCGTGGTCGGGCTCATCGAGCGCGAGCTGTCCGGGGTCAAGCACCTGCTGTATTTCTCCTCGTCCACCGATACCTCGGGTGAGGCCTCCATTACCGCTACCTTCCGCCCGGGCACCGATCCGGAGCTGGCCCAGGTGGACGTCCAGAACCGCATCAAGGCGATCGAATCGCGGCTGCCGCAGGCGGTGCGCCAGAACGGCCTTGGCGTGGAGGCCGCCGATTCGGGCTTCCTGATGCTGGTCGGGCTGCGCTCCACCGATGGCCGCCTCGACGAAGTGGCCCTGAGCGACTACATGGCGCGCAACATCGTCGAAGAACTGCGGCGCATCGATGGCGTGGGCCGTGTGCAGCTGTTCGGTGCCGAACGTGCCATGCGGATCTGGGTCGACCCGGCACAGCTGGTGGCCTACCGCCTCACCCTGGGCGACCTGACCACCGCGATCAGCGAACAGAACGCGCAGATCGCCCCCGGCCGGGTCGGCGATTCGCCGGCGTTGCCGGGCCAGCGGGTCACCATTCCCCTCACCGTGGAAGGCCAGCTGAGCACGCCCGAGGCGTTCGCCGCCATCGTGCTGCGGGCCAATCCGGACGGCTCCCGGGTGGTCATCGGTGACGTGGCGCGGGTCGAGCTGGGCGCAGAAAGCTATGCATGGTCCACCCGTGAGAACGGCGCGCCGGCAACCGCGGCGGCCATCCAGTTGTCGCCCGGGGCCAACGCAGTGAAGGTGGCCGGCGCGGTACGTGCGCGCATGGCCGAACTCGAACCCACCCTGCCGGTGGGCATGCAGTCCACGGTGCCATTCGACACCGCGCCGTTCGTGGCGATCTCGATCCAGAAAGTGCTGATTACCCTCGTCGAGGCGATGGTGCTGGTGTTTGCTGTGATGTACCTGTTCCTGCAGAACATCCGCTACACGCTCATCCCGGCCATCGTGGCGCCGATCGCGCTGCTGGGCACCTTCGCGGTGATGCTGGCGGCCGGCTTCTCGATCAACGTGTTGACCATGTTCGGCATGGTCCTGGCGATCGGCATCATCGTCGACGATGCCATCGTGGTGGTGGAAGGCGTCGAGCGGATCATGGCCGAAGAAGGCCTGCCGCCACGCGAGGCCACCGCCAAGGCGATGAAGGAGCTCACCGGTGCGGTGATCGGCATCACCCTGGTCCTCACCGCGGTGTTCATTCCGATGGCGCTCGCCGATGGGTCGGTGGGCGCGATCTACCGGCAGTTCAGCCTGGCCATGGCGGTATCGATCCTGTTCTCGGCGCTGCTGGCGCTGACCCTGACGCCGGCGCTGTGCGCCACGCTGCTCAAGCCGAGCACGCGCGGCCACCACGGGCGTGGTGGTTTCTTCGGCGCGTTCAACCGCGGCATGGCGCGCATGACCGACGGCTACCAGGGGCGCGTGGTGCGCATCCTGCAGCGCGGTGGACGCAGCATGGCCGTGTTCGCCGCACTCGTGGTGGCGCTGGGGCTGGGTCTGCATCTGCTGCCCGGCGCGTTCCTGCCCGAAGAGGACCAGGGCTACTTCATGACCTCCATCCAGCTGCCGGCCGATGCCACCGCCGAGCGCACCCTGGAGGTGATGCAACGCTACGAGGCACACATCGCCGCGCGTCCGGGCATCGCCTCCAACCAGGCGATCATGGGCTACAGCTTCGCCGGGTCGGGGCCGAACGCGGCCATGGCTTACACCATGCTCAACGATTGGGACGCGCGCGCCGGTGCCACCGTGGCCGACGAGGTTGAACGCGCGCAGCAGGCCATGGCCGCTGCGCCGGAAGGTCAGGTGATCGTGGTGACCCCGCCGGCCATCGACAGCCTGGGCACCTCGTCCGGGTTCGACCTGCGCCTGCAGGCGCGTACCGGCCAGAGCCAGGCGCAGCTGCAGGCGGCACAGCAGCAGCTGCTGGCGCTGGCCGCCGCCAGCCCGCTGCTGCGCGACGTGCATGCCGAAGGCCTGCCATCGGGCAGCACCGTGCGGTTGGAGATCGACCGGCACAAGGCGCAGGCCATGGGCGTGGGCTTCAGTGCGATCAGCGACACGCTGTCGGCGGCGATGGGCTCGCAGTACGTCAACGATTTCCCCAATGCAGGCCGCCTGCAGCAGGTGATCGTGCAGGCCGACGCACCGCACCGCATGCAGGTGGACGACGTGCTCAAGCTGCACGTGCGCAATGCCAACGGCGGCATGGTGGCGTTGGCCGAGCTGGTCACCCCGGTGTGGTCGCAGACGCCGCTGCAGCTGGAACGCTACCAGGGCTTCCCGTCGCTCAGCCTGTCCGGCAATGCGGCAGCAGGCGCGTCCAGCGGCCAGGCCATGGCCGAGATGGAGCGGCTGGCGCGGCAGTTGCCGGCCGGCTTCGCACTGGCCTGGACCGGGCAGTCGCTGCAGGAGCGCGCCTCCGGTGCGCAGGCGCCGTGGCTGATGCTGCTGTCGATGCTGGTGGTATTCCTGGTGCTGGCCGCGCTGTATGAAAGCTGGTCGATCCCGGCGGCGGTGTTGCTGGTGGTGCCGTTGGGCCTGCTGGGCGCGGTGGCGGCCGTGCTGTTACGCGGGTTGCCCAACGATGTGTTTTTCAAGGTCGGGATGATCACCGTGATCGGGCTGTCGGCCAAGAACGCGATCCTGATCGTGGAGTTCGCGCGCCAACTGCAGTTGCAGGGGCATAGCTTGGTCGACGCGGCGATCGAGGCGGCACGTCTGCGGCTGCGCCCGATCCTGATGACGTCGCTGGCGTTCGCGCTGGGCGTGGTGCCGTTGATGCTGGCCACCGGCGCGTCGGCCGAAACCCAGCATGCGATCGGCACCGGGGTATTTGGCGGGATGCTGACCGCCACCGTGCTGGCGGTGTTCTTCGTGCCGCTGTTCTACGTACTGGTGCAGGGCGCACGCCGCTGGCGCTGGCCATGGCGGCGACGCCGGGAGGAATGACATGAGCACGACCGTGCTTGAACACACCATCGCAACGGCCGAGGCGCAGGTGCTGCAGCTGCTGTTGGCGCAGGACGTGGACGCACTGCAGGTCTGGCTGTCGCCGTCCCTGTTTTTCAGCGACGGGGCAGGGCAGTGGTTGGGCGCCCATCCCTGTCTGACGGCGTGGTCAACTGGACAGCTGCGGATCACCGCGCTAGAGCAGGCTGCGGTGGAACCGCTGGTGTGCGGGCAGCTCACCCTGGTATCCAGCGACGTGCGGCTGCGCTATGCCGACGCGGCCGGCGAGCACGCGCGTGCGCTGCGCCTGCTGCGGGTGTGGGCCAGCGCATCGAACGCGGCCGGCGTGCACCTGCTGTCAATCGGACTGCTGCCGCCGCGCGGGGTCTGAACCGATGCTGCAGCCCATGGAGTCAGGGCTGCTTCACCTCCTGCTGCAGGCTGCGGGCTAGGATGGTTCGCTGAACGCAACAACCGCAAGGAGTCCAACATGCGTGCATCCCCGTGGCTTTTCAGCCTGGCCATCGCCACCGGCCTGAGCGCCTGCCAGCCCGCGCAACGTGCCGAGGGCAACGCCAGCGAGGCGGGTGCGGGCGAGGCGCCGCCGCCCATGGCCGCTGCCACCTCCGACGAACGCAGCTACGCGTTCCAGTGTGGCGACGTCGCCGTGCAGGCCACCTACCGCGGCCAGGATTCGGCCAGCGTGGTGGTGGAAGGTCGCACCTACCCGATGGCATCGGAACCGGCAGCGTCCGGCGCGCGCTACGGTGACGGGCAGGGCAATGTCTTCTGGACCAAGGGCACCACCGAAGGCACGTTGCAGTTGAAGGGCGAGCCGGATCGCACTTGCACGGGCAGTGGTGAACAGGGCGCTGCAGCGCCGCTGCCGACCGCGCAGGACGCCACCGCGGCCGGCTTCCGCGCCACCGGCAACGAGCCGGGCTGGCTGGCCGAAGTGGCCGCCGGCGCCACGCCGCACCTGCGCGTGGAAACCGACTACGGGCAGCGCACGCTGGAGATCGCAGCGCCGACCCAGGGCAAGGATGGCTGGTCGGGCACGGCCGCAGACGGCACGCCGGTCAAGCTGACCTTCCAGCGCACGGTGTGCCAGGACGACATGAGTGGGCAGGCGTTCGGTGCCACGGCCATGTTGACCGTGGGCGCCCGCCAGTATCACGGCTGTGGGGATTTTGCCGGGGCTCCGGCCCTGGCCGCCAAGCCGTAAACGCCAGCCGCATACGCGTCGCCGCTACGGCTGGCAGTCGGCCGCCGGTACCGGACCGGTGAACAGGTCGTAGCGCTTGCCGACGCCGCGCAATGCGTGGCGGATTTTGCACTCGTCGTGATGGCGTTCGTACAGTGCCGCGAAGATCCGCTCGCGGCCGTCGCAGTACTCCGCTGAGGCCTGTTCCAGCTCCTGGCGGCGTTCCTCGTCGTAGGGCTCTTCGCCGGCGAAGTGCTGGCACGTGTTTTCGCGTTCGAGGAAGGCGCGCACATCGGCGGGCATCGCGCAGTAGATGCGGATGTCGGCCAGGTTACCCACGTCGCCGGACACCTCGCAGCCCGCAGCAGCGCGTGCGCGTTCCAGCTGCTCCAGGTCGGGCATGCCGACGTCCTCGTCGGCATCCGCATCCGCATCGGGCGGTGCATCGGCGGCGGCGGCTACGGCAACATCGGGTGCCTCCTCCGTCGCGGGTGCAGGCGTGGCCGCTACGGGAGCTGCGGCGGCCGGCACCGCGTCGACCGGGTGCGTGCCGCTGTCGCCTGCCTGCGGCGAACACGCCGCAAGCAGGGACAGGCAGCCCACCAGCGCCAGGCGCTTAGTCGGCACGACCGGCGAACTCACCGGTGGCGGTGTTGACCAGCACGCGCTCGCCGTTGGCGATGTACTCGGGCACCATGATTTCAATGCCGGTGCTGAGCTTGGCCGGCTTCGGGCGCTTGGTGGCGGTGCCGCCCTTCATTTCCGGCGGGGTTTCGACCACTTCCAGCACCACGCTGGTCGGCAGCTGCACGCCCACCGGGGTCTCGTCGATCACCTGCACGTAGATGCCGGTCAGGCCATCGGTGATGTAACCGGCGTCATCGCCCAGCACTTCCGCGTCGACCATGTACGGGGTGTAGTCCTCGTCGTCCAGGAACACGAACGCGTCGCCGTCCTTGTAGGAATACGTGGACTGGCGGCGCAGCAGTTCGACTTCGGGCAGGTTGTCGTCGGCATCGAAGCTGGCATCGAGCTTGTTGCCGCCCGGCACGCTGTACATGATGAAGCGGAAGCGGACGTTGCCGCCGCGACCCTGCGGCGAGCTGCGCTCGATGTCGCGGATCTGGTAGACGCCGTTGTTGTATTCGACGACGTTGCCTTTCTTGATGTCGTTGGCTTTCATGGAATGAAGGTCGGTTCGTGGGAGGTCAGGGTGCCTGTCCGGGCACCCGGCGGGATGGGTGTCTGTTTACTTGGGCGCCAGGCGCACGCCACCGTCCAGGCGGATGGTTTCGCCGTTGAGGTAGGTGTTGCCCAGGATATGGCCGACCAGGCCGGCGAAGTCGTCGGGCTTGCCCAGGCGCGGCGGGAACGGGATCGAGGCCGCCAGCGATTCCTGCACGGCCGGCGGCATGCCATCGACCATCGGGGTCCAGAAGATGCCCGGGGCAATGGTCATCACGCGGATGCCGAAGCGCGACAGCTCACGCGCCATCGGCAGGGTCATGCTGACCACGCCGCCCTTGGAGGCCGAATACGCGGCCTGGCCGATCTGGCCCTCGTAGGCGGCCACGCTGGCGGTGTTGATGATCACCCCGCGCTCGCCGTCGTCGCCGGGGGTGTTGTGCTGCATGCGGTTGGCCGCGGCCTTGGCCACGTTGAAGCTGCCCACCAGGTTGACCATCACCGTGGTCTGGAAGTTGGCCAGCGGCATCGGCGCCTCCTTGCCCAGCACGCGGCCGGCACCCAGGATGCCCGCGCAGCTGATGGCGACATTCAAGCCGCCCAGGAAGTCGTGTGCGGCGTCGATCTGCGCGGCCACGGCCGCCTCGTCGCTGACGTTGGTGGTGAAGTAGCGCGCGTTGTCGGCGCCAAGCGCCGCCACGGCGGCCGCGCCCTTGTCGTCATTGAGATCGAACAGGGCCACCTTGCCGCCATGGGCAACCAGGAACTGGGCCACGGACAGGCCGAGGCCGGAGACGCCTCCGGTGATGACGGCACGGACAGAAGACAGCTGCATCGCAAGGTTCCGCTGGATCAGGAACCGCCGATTCTAGCGGAAGCCGGGGGTGCCGCTGTTGTGCGCTGCGCGCCGGGCTCAGTGACGGGGTGTCAGGCGCCGGGCGAATTCATCCGGTGCCAGTCCGGGCGCGAACAGGAACCCTTGCCCGACCGTGACCCCCAGCGCCTGCAGAAAACGCCGCTGCGGCTCCGATTCGATGCCCTCGGCCACCAGGCCCAGCCCCAGGCTGCGCGCGATGCCGCAGACCGCCTCGCACACTGCCTCGTCGGAGCGGTTGCCCGGCACGCCCTCGACGAACAGCTGGCTCAGCTTGAGCCCGTGTATCGGCAGCCGGCGCAGGTAGTTCAGCGCGCTGTAGCCTTCACCGAAGTCGTCGATGGTCAGCTGCACGCCCATTTCACGCAGGCGCGCGAAGGTCTGCAGGGTGTCCGGCGCGTCCTCGATCAGCACCCGCTCGGTGAACTCCAGTTCCAGTGCGCTGCCCGGCAGGCCGAACTCGTCCAGTACCTGGCGCACGTGGCGGGCCAGGTCTTCGCCGACGAACTGCCGGTAGGACACGTTCACCGCCACCCGCACGATGCCCAGCCCGGCATCCTGCCACTGGCGGATCTGGCGGCAGGCCTCGCGCAGCACCCACAAGCCGATCCGCACGATGTCACCGGTGCTTTCGGCGTGGGCGATGAAGATGTCCGGGCGCAGTTCGCCCAGCTGCGAGTTGCGCCAGCGGATCAGGGCTTCGGCGGCCACCATGCGGCCGTCGTGCAGGCTGACCTGCGGCTGGTAGACCAGGTGGAACTCGTCGTCGTCCAGCGCGCGGTGCAGGCGGCTTTCGATCTGCAGGCGGTCGTGCTGGCGCTGCGCCAGCTCCGGGGAGAACACCTGCCAGCCGTTGCGGGTGCGCCGCTTGCAGTCGTACATGGCGATGTCGGCGTTCTGGATCAGCTGTTGCGGGCGCAGCCCGTCCTGCGGCGCGCGGGCGATGCCGATGCTGGTGGTCACCGCGAATTCGTCGCTGCCGAACCGGAACGGCGTGCTGAACCCGCGCGTGATCGCCTCGGCCAGACGCTCGGGTTGGTCGGCCTGGTCGCGGGTGTCGCAGACCACCAGGAATTCGTCGCCGCCGAAGCGCGCCAGTAGCCCTTCGGTACCGATCGCGGTGGCGATGCGGCGGGTGGCATCGATCAGCAGTTCGTCGCCGGCGTTGTGGCCCAGCAGGTCGTTGACGGTCTTGAACCGGTCCAGATCGATGTACAGCACGGCCACCCGGCAATGGGTGGGGTTGGCCATGCGAGCGGCCAGGTCGTTGAGCACCGCATCGCGGTTCATGATGCCGGTGAGCGGATCAGTACGGGCCTGGATGCGCAGGGTTTCCTCGGCCTGCTTGCGCGCGGTGATGTCCTGCACGGTGCCGGCGATGCGCGCGGCATCCACGTCGCCGGCTTCGGCTTCGCCGATCATGCGTACCCAGAACGAATGCCCGTCGCCGCGCTGACCCTGCAGCTCCAGCTCGAACGGCACCTGCTTGTCGATCACGTCCAGCAGCGCCTGCTGCAGCTGCGAGCGGTCGTCCACGCGCAGGCATTCCAGCAGGTGCGCCATGTCGTGCAGCGGCAGCTCCTGGCCCAGGATGCGATTGGCCTCGTCGGTGAGGTACAGCCGCTGCAGGCCGCGGTCCCACTCCCAGCCGCCGATGTGTGCCAGCGACTGGGCGCGATCGAAGAGGGCATTGGTGCGCTTGAGTTCGGTGATGTCGCTGAACATGCCGAACACGTGGTCCGGGCAGTCGCGGCCGGTGCCGAACACCGGCACGTTGGTGGTGGAGATCCAGATCATGCGGCCGCGCGGGCGGTGGTACAGCCCGACGATGGTGCTGCGGATGATCCGGCCGGTGCGCAGCGAGACCGCCGCAGGCCATTGCTCGCGGGTCAGCGGGTGGCCGTGTTCGTCCACGCAGATCCAGTCGTCCGGGGCCAGCATCGCCTGCAGGCTGCCGCCGTTGCCGGGGGTGCCCAGGATGCGGTGCGCGGCCGGGTTGGCCGAGACCACGCGCAGGTGGCTGTCGAACAGGACCACGCCCTTGTCGATCGACTCCATCAGCAGGCGGTAGCGCGATTCGGCCTGCCAGCGGCTGCTCAGGTCGCGCGCCACGGCCACGATGCAATGCTCGCCCTGGTGCTCGAACCCGGCCGAGTGCACCTCCACCGGGAAGCGGCTGCCGTCGCCGCGCATGTTGGTGACTTCGATGACGTAGGTTTCGCCCCGGTGCAGCGCTTCCCACACCGGGTCCAGGTGGTCGTTGGGCAGGTCCGGGTTGAGCAGTTCGATCGGCTGCCCGACGATGTCCTCGCGCGGGCGGCCATAGGCGCGCACGCCGGCCTTGTTGAGGTCCAGCACCACGCCCGATTCGCTCAGGATGCTGACCGGGTCGGGCACGGCATCGAACAGGGCGGTGTAGCGGCGCAGTGCCAGCTGGCGGTCGTCCATCGCTTCCTGCAGGGCCTGCTGCACCTCGCGCAGCAGGGTGCGCAGGTCGGCCTCGCCCGGCGGGCTTGCCAGGGCGCGATCCATGGCGGCCAGCGCGTGGACGTGGGCGGTGAGGTGATCACCGGCCGCAACGTCCCTGCGCGGGCCGCGGCGGCTCATGTGGCCGCCAGCGCCTTGCCGGCCTTGCTGCCGGTCTCGCGGCCCAGCCGCGCCGCCAGCCAGCGGCCGGTCGCGGCCAGCGCCGGCAGGTCGATGCCGGTGCGCATGCCGATGCCGTGCAGCAGGTACACCACGTCTTCGCTGGCGACATTGCCGCTTGCGCCCTTGGCGTACGGGCAGCCGCCCGCGCCGGACACGGCCGAATCGACCACGCGCACGCCTTCCTCCAGGCACGCATCGATGTTGGCCAGCGCCTGGCCGTAGGTGTCATGGAAATGCACGGCCAGCGCCGACATCGGCAGTTCGGCTGCCACCGCGTGCAGCATCGCGCGCGCCTTGCGCGGGGTGCCCACGCCGATGGTGTCGCCCAGCGAGATTTCGTAACAGCCCATGTCGTGCAGGGCGCGTGCCACCCGGACCACCTCGCTGACCGCCACTTCGCCCTGGTAGGGGCAGCCGAGCACGGTGGAGACGTAGCCGCGGACGTTGACCCCGTCGGCCTTGGCGCGCTCAAGGATCGGCGCGAAGCGGGCCAGCGATTCGTCGATGCCGGCGTTGGTGTTGGTGCGGTTGAAGGTTTCCGACGCCGCAGTGAATACCGCCACTTCCGAAACGCCCACGGCGCGGGCACGGTCGTAGCCCTGTTCGTTGGGCACCAGCACCGGGTAGGCGATGCCGGGGCGATGCGCGATGCCGGCGTAGACCTCGGCGGCGTCGGCCAGCTGCGGCACCCAGCGCGGGCTGACGAAGCTGGTGGCTTCAATGGTGCGCAGGCCGGTCAGCGACAGCTGCCGGATCAGCTCGATCTTGTCGGCGGTGGCCACCGGCTGGGCTTCGTTCTGCAGGCCGTCACGCGGGCCGACTTCGACGATGCGGACGAAATCATCCATGGCAGGCCTCCCGGCGGACGGGACGGCGCACAGCAGGCTGCAGAAGGGGCAGGGGTCGGGTCACAGGGATACCAGGGGAAAGAGGGTGGCCCGCGTTCCCCGGCGGGCCACGAAAGGGGGATACGCGGGCTGGGCGACAAAGCGGCCAGCCCGCGGTGGGGAGCGCGGTCGTCGGGGGCGACCGGGGTGCTCAGCCCGGGCGGTGGCAGACCGCTTCGATGTTGTTGCCGTCCGGGTCGAGCACGAAGGCCCCGTAGTAGCTGGGGTGGTAGTACTCGCGGATGCCCGGCGCGCCATTGTCCTGGCCACCGGCCGCGAGCGCGGCGCGGTGGAACGCATCCACCGCCTCGCGGCTGTCGGCACTGAAGGCCACGTGCACGCCGCCGTGGGCGCCGGGGGCGTTGCCGATCCAGAAGTCCGGCTTGCCGGTGCGGCCGAAGCCGGCATGGTCATGGTCGCCGGTCTGTTCGGCGCTGACCTGCATCACCACGCGGATGCCCAGCGGGGCCAGGGCCTGCTGGAAGAACGCCAGGCTGCGCGTGAAGTCGGCGCAGCGGATACCGATATGGTCGAGCATGTGCGTGTCCTCAGTCCTGGGTGACCCAATGCGGGGCGCGTTTGTCCAGGAACGCGCCGAGGCCTTCCTGGCCCTCGGCCGACACCCGCAGGCGCGCGATCAGCGCGGCGTTGTCACGGTCCAGCGCGTCGCGGTCGCGGCCCACGCTGACCCGGCGCACCAGGTCCTTGGCCGACGCCGACGCCACCGGGCCGGCCTTGTCCAGCAGGCCCAGCTGGCGCTGGACCGCCTCGTCGATGCGTTCAGGTTCGATCAACTGGTGCACCAGACCGATCCGCAGCGCGGTTTCGGCGTCGAAATGCTCGCCGGTGGCAAACCAGCGACGGGCCTGGCGCGGGCCGATCGCGTCGATCACATAGGGGGAAATCACCGCCGGCAGCAGGCCCAGCCGGCTTTCGGTCAGGCCGAAGCGGGCGCTGGTACTGGCAATGGCGATGTCGCAGCAGGCCACCAGGCCCACCCCGCCACCGAAGGCGGCGCCCTGGACCCGTGCGATGGTGGGCTTGGGCAGCTCGTCCAGGGTGCGCATCAGCCGCGCCAGCGCCAGCGAATCCTCGCGGTTGGCGTCCTCGCTGGCGGCGGCCATGCCGCGCATCCACTGCATGTCCGCGCCGGCCGAGAAGGAGGCGCCCTGGCCGGCCAGCACCACCGCGCGCACCTGTTCGTCACGGCCGGCCGCTTCCAGCGCGGCGGTGAGCTGGGCGATCAGCGCCGCATCGAAGGCGTTGTGCAGGGTGGGGCGGTTCAGCCACAGCGTCAGTACCGCGGCACTGCGTTCAATCCGTAATGCATCACTCATGGGGGGCCTGCGGTTACTCCATACATGTACGGATCATAGCGGGCCATGGGGCACGGGCAATGACGCGGCGCGGCGATGCTAGAATTGATAACCATTCCTGATTGGCAAGAAGGCGCTCCGTGACGTTGTCCGATCTGCCTCTGCACGGTTCCGCCCTGGTGGACGCCGTGCAGGACCTACATGCAAACGATGCGATCGCCCGCCGGCTCCGCGAGCTGGGTTTCGTCAAGGGCGAGGATGTGCGTCTGGTAGCCCGTGGGCCGGTGGGCGGTGAACCGCTGCTGGTGCAGGTCGGGTTCACGCGCTTCGCCCTGCGCCGCAGCGAGGCCCGGCGCATCCTGGTCACCGCGATCCCGGCCGGAGCGGCGGCATGAGCGCGGTGGCGCTGCCCCTGCGCGTGGCGCTGGTGGGCAACCCCAACAGTGGCAAGACCGCGCTGTTCAACCAGCTCACCGGCAGCCGCCAGAAGGTGGCCAACTACACCGGCGTTACCGTCGAGCGCAAGGAAGGCCGCCTGCGTGCGCCGTCCGGGCGCGAGTTCGCCGTGCTCGACCTGCCGGGTGCCTACAGCCTGCAGCCCGCCAGCCTGGACGAGGCCATCACGCGTGACCTGTGCCGGGGCTTCTACCCGGGCGAGGCCGCGCCGGACGTGCTGCTGTGCGTGATCGACGCCACCAACCTGCGCCTGCACCTGCGCTTCGCGCTGGAACTGCGCGAGCTGGGCAAGCCGATGATCGTGGCGCTGAACATGGTGGATGCGGCCGAGCGCCGTGGCATCAAGATCGACGTACCGGCGCTGGAGCAGGCGCTGGGCGTGCCGGTGGTGGAGACCGTGGCCGTGCGCCGCAACGGTGCCCAGGCGCTGGTCGCGCGGCTGGACGCGATGGTGCCGCATCTGCAGGCGCCCGTGGCGCTGCCCGATGCGGACGCGGATTACCACGCGCAGGTGCGCGGCATCCTGGCCGCGTCGGTCAGCATGCCCACCCGCACCGCGAAGATCGATGACGCGCTGGACCGCTGGCTGCTGCACCCGGTGTTCGGGCTGATCACGCTGGTGGTGGTGATGTTCCTGATCTTCCAGGCGGTGTTTGCCTGGGCCACGCCGCTGATGGACGGCATCGAGGCCGGCTTCGGCTGGCTGGGCGAGACTGTGGCCACGGTGCTGCCCGAAGGCCCGCTGACCAGTCTGCTTACCGACGGCATCATTGCCGGCGTGGGCGGGGTGGTGGTGTTCCTGCCGCAGATCCTGATCCTGTTCGCCTTCATCCTGGCGTTGGAGGAATCGGGCTACCTGCCGCGCGCGGCGTTCCTGCTGGATCGCATGATGGCCGCTGCCGGGCTGTCCGGGCGGTCGTTCATCCCGCTGTTGTCCAGCTTCGCCTGTGCGGTGCCGGGCATCATGGCCACGCGCAGCATCCAGGACCCCCGCGACCGCCTTGCCACGATTCTGGTGGCACCGCTGATGACCTGTTCGGCGCGGTTGCCGGTGTATGCGCTGCTGATTGGCGCGTTCATTCCGGCCAAGACCCTGTGGGGCTTCGTCAGCCAGCAGGGGTTGATCCTGTTCGGCCTGTACATGGCGGGCATCCTCAGCGCGCTGGCGATGTCGTGGGTGATGAAGAAGTGGCGCCGCGACAAGAGCGAGCACCCGCTGATGCTGGAGCTGCCGTCGTACCGCATTCCGCACCCGCGTGATCTGGCTGTCGGCCTGTACGAGCGCGGCATGATCTTCCTCAAGCGCGTGGGCGGCATCATCCTGTCGTTGACCATCCTGCTGTGGGTGTTGCTGAAGTTCCCGGCGGCACCGGCCAACGCGACCATGCCGGCCATCGACTACAGCTTTGCCGGGCAGATCGGTCATGCCATGACTACGATCTTCGCGCCGCTGGGCTTCAACTGGCAGATCTGCATCGCCCTGATCCCGGGCATGGGCGCGCGCGAAGTGGCGGTGTCCTCGCTGGCCACGATCTACGCGTTGTCCGCTGCCGACGATGATGCCGCTATCCAGGCGCTGACCCCGGTGGTGGCCCATGGTTGGTCGCTGGCCACCGGCCTGTCGCTGCTGGTGTGGTTCATCTACGCGCCGATGTGCATTTCCACGCTGGCCACGATCAAGCGTGAAACCAATTCGTGGAAGCAGGTGGGCTTTGCCACCGTCTACCTGTTCGCCGCGGCCTATCTTGCCGCGCTGGTCACCTACCAGGTGACCGTGGCACTGGGCGGCGGCTGATGAGCACCGGCCTGCTGCTGCAGTACATCGTGGTGGTGCTGATTGTGCTGGTCAGCGCCTGGGTGGTGCTGAAAAAGCAGTTCCCGGGCACCGTGCGCAAGGCGCGCGGGGCGATCGCGCTGGGGCTGGTGAAGCCGCAGCGTGCCGCCTGGCTGCAGGCCCTGGGGCGGAAGATCGCGCCCCCGGCCAGCGGCGGCGGTGGCGCCTGCGGTGGCTGTGACAGCTGCGGCCCGAGCACCCCGAAACAGCACTGAATCAGCGCGCGTAGCGCCGGGCTCTGCCCGGCTGCTCTTCGGCCAATGATGCGGGGATCTGACCCAAGCCGCGTAGAGCCGGGCTCTGCCCGGCTGCTCTCCGGCCAATGGCGCGGGGATCTGACACAAGCCGGGCAGAGCCCGGCTCTACGATGCGTCAGCGGGCCTGGTGGCCCAATCGCTCTGCCTGCTGCAGCCAGGCCTCGCGCTGTGCCTCGGAAGCGCTGCGCACCGGCCCGAAGCCGCTGATCTTCACGGGCCGGATGCCGCAGAAGTCCAGGATCGTCCGCCGGATCTGCTGGTGCCCCGGCATGCGGTATACCCAGCGGTAGTACCAGGGCGGGGTGTCCAGGGTGGTGATCACCCGCGCGCTGCGTCCGGCCAACAGGCGGTCCCACCACACCGAATCGGCGCGGTAGCGGAACGCGACCCCGGGCAGGAAGGCGCGGTCGAAGAAGCCCTTGAGCAACGCCGGCATGCCGCCCCACCAGGTGGGGTACACCAGCACCAGGTGCTGGCAGGCGGCGATGGCGGCGTTGATCTGTTCAAGGCCCGGTTCCAGCGGCTGGATCTGACGGTAACCGTGGCGCAGGATCGGGTCGAAGTCGATCTCGCCCAGCGCGAACAGCTGCACCTGGTGGCCGGCGGCCAACGCGGCGTGTTGGTAACGCTCGGCCAGCGCGCCGCACAGGCTGTCGCGGTCGGGATGGCCAAGCAGGATGACGATGGATCGGGACATGCGGGCGCTCGTTGCGGGGTGGTGCAGGCTACGGTCTGCCCCATGGGGCAGAGTCAAGCCGCCACGCACGCGCCCTGGGTCAGGCAGACATCGAGCGGGCCGTGGTGTCCGTCGGCCGCCAGCAGGGCGACCTCGGCACGCAGGTCGGTCAGTGCGGTGTCGAGCTGCCGCAGCCGCGCCAGTTCGGCGCGGACGGCGTGCTGGCGTGATGCCAGCAGGGCCTGCACCTGGTCCCAGTCGATGCTGCCGTCATCGCGGCGCAGCGCGGCCACGTCGGCCAACCGGAAGCCCAGTACCAGTGCCTGGCGGATCAACAGCACCAGGTTGAGGTCCTGTTCGCTGTAGTGGCGGTAACGGTTGACGCGTGGCACCGTGGCCAGCAGGCCGCGTGCCTCGTACAGGCGGATCGCCTTCTGGCTGGCGCCGCTGCGCCGGGCCACTTCGGAAATGAGCATGTCAGTCGCGCACCGTGTCGCCGGTGACACGTACACGTTGCTGCGAACGCTGCATGGGTGACGGCCTGAAAAAACAGGTGCACAGGGTAGCAAGCGGGAGCATGCGCGCCGTATTTGCCCTTGTGCAGGCCTGCCCGCACCGCTAGCCTTCGGGCATGACCACTCCCCCTCTTCGTTTGCTCATCCACGGCGCGTCCGGACGCATGGGCCAGGCCCTGCTGCGGCTCGCCGCCGAACACGCTTCCCTGCAGATCGTCGCCGCGGTGACGCGCCGTTCACCGGCGCAACGGGTGGTGGACGGTGTGCCGCATTTCGCCAGCAGCGAACTGGCCGGTGCGCCCACCTTCGACGTGGCCATCGACTTCAGCCTGCCTGAAGGCTTCGACCCGATCCTGGCGCTGTGCGTCGAACGTGGCGCCGGGTTGGTGTCGGGCACCACCGGGATCAGCGAGGCGCAGCGCCAGGCGCTGATCCAGGCGGCCGCCGGCATCCCGCTGGTGTGGGCGTCCAACTTCAGCCTGGGCGTGGCGGTACTGGACGAGCTGGTCGAGCGCGCCGCGGCGGCGCTGGCCGGCTGGAACTGCGACATCGTCGAGTCGCACCACGTGCACAAGCAGGACGCGCCCTCCGGGACCGCGCTGACGCTGGGTGCCGCGGCGCAGAAGGGCGGGGCAGACCCGCACTACGCCAGCCTGCGCGCCGGGGACATCGTGGGCGAGCACCTGGTCCAGTTCACCGGGCTGGGCGAGCGCATCGAGCTGACCCACCGTGCCACCAACCGGGACATCTTCGCCCGCGGCGCGCTGTTTGCCGCCACCCAGCTGGCCGGCCGCGCGCCCGGCAGCTACCGGGTCCGCGACCTGCTGGCCGGGGCCGCCCCGGCCGTTGCTGGCTGAACGCGCTGGCTGAACAGGCCGGTCGGGCCACCCGGACCGACCGGCCCGGCGGGGCCACGAGCGCTGCGCTGGCTGAACCCCGGGCGCGGTGATCGCGCCCGTACGTCAGCGCATGCATGTAAACGCTGGCGTCGCAGCCCCCTTGCCTTTACAATTCCCGCTCGCCGAATCACGACAGCCGGACCGGTCCCGCACCGCAGTCCGCGCTTTTTTGCAGCCGCTTTTTCGTGGAGCGCAGGCGTGACTTCGGTGCCCCCATCGGTAGCCAAAGTGAGATCTCCGTGACCCAAGCCGCAATCCTCGTCCTCGAAGACGGCACCGTATTCGAGGGCGAATCCGTAGGCGCGCCCGGCCTGTCCGTCGGCGAGGTGGTGTTCAACACCGCCATGACCGGTTATCAGGAAGTGCTGACTGATCCTTCCTACGCCCGGCAGATGGTCACGCTGACCTACCCGCATATCGGCAACACCGGCATGACCGACCAGGACGACGAGGCCCACAAGGTGTGGTCTGCCGGCCTGATCGTGCGCGACGTGCCGCGCCGTCCCAGCAACTGGCGCAGCCAGGTGTCGCTGCAGGACTGGCTGCTGCAGCGCGGCGTGGTGGCCATCTCCGGCATCGACACCCGCAAGCTGACCCGCATCCTGCGTGAGCGCGGCGCCCAGAACGGTGCGCTGATGGCCGGTGACGGCATCAATGTGGAGACCGCCCTGGAAGCAGCGCGCAAGTTCCCGGGCCTGAAGGGCATGGATCTGGCCAAGGTGGTGAGCACCGACAAGGCTTACCCGTGGACCGAAGGCCAGCTGGACCTGGACAACAACGAGTTCGTCAGCGCCGCCCCGAAGTTCAAGGTCGTGGCCTACGACTTCGGCGCAAAGCTCAACATCCTGCGCATGCTGGCCGAGCGTGGCTGCGACATCACCGTGGTGCCGGCGCAGACCCCGGCCGCCGACGTGCTGGCGATGAACCCGGACGGCGTGTTCCTGTCCAACGGCCCGGGTGACCCGGAACCGTGCGACTACGCCATCGAGGCGATCAAGGTGTTCCTGGACAAGAAGCTGCCGGTGTTCGGCATCTGCCTGGGCCACCAGCTGCTGGCGCTGGCCTCCGGTGCCAAGACGGTCAAGATGGGCCACGGCCACCACGGCGCGAACCACCCGGTGCAGGACCTGGACGATGGCCGGGTGATGATCACCTCGCAGAACCACGGCTTCGCGGTGGATGAAGCCACGCTGCCGGCCACCCTGCGCGTGACCCACCGCTCGCTGTTCGATGGCACCAACCAGGGCATCGCACGCACCGACGTGCCGGCGTTCTCGTTCCAGGGCCATCCGGAAGCCTCGCCGGGTCCGCACGACGTGGCACCGCTGTTCGACCGTTTCGTGACCCTGATGGCGCAGGCCAAGGCCTGATCCGCCGCCGCCGGTGCCCCCGGCGGCATCGCGACGGAACGCGAGTCCCTGCAGTGCCGCAGCCCTTGGCGCGGCGCTGCACCCCCGGAAGTTTCCTGATCGACAGCGTGCGATCACCCCGACACGCTGTACTGACTTAGAGAAGACAATGCCAAAGCGCACTGACCTTAAAACCATCCTCATCATCGGTGCTGGCCCGATCGTCATCGGCCAGGCCTGTGAGTTCGACTACTCCGGCGCGCAGGCCTGCAAGGCGCTGCGGGACGAGGGGTATCGCGTGGTGCTGGTCAACAGCAATCCGGCCACGATCATGACCGACCCGGAGATGGCCGACGCCGTCTACATCGAGCCGATCAACTGGCAGACGGTCGAGAAGATCATCGCCAAGGAAAAGCCCGACGCGCTGCTGCCGACGATGGGCGGCCAGACCGCGCTGAACTGCGCACTGGACCTGGCCGACAACGGCGTGCTGGAGAAGTACAACGTTGAACTGATCGGCGCCAAGCGCGATGCGATCCGCATGGCCGAAGACCGCGAGCTGTTCCGCGTGGCCATGGGCGAGATCGGCCTGGACTGCCCGTCGGCGGCCGTCGCGCACACGCTGGAAGAAGCGATCGAGATCCAGACCCGCGTCGGCTACCCGACCATCATCCGCCCCAGCTTCACCCTGGGCGGCAGCGGCGGCGGCATCGCCTACAACCGCGAAGAGCTGGTCGATATCGTGACCCGCGGCCTGGAACTGTCGCCGACCACCGAAGTGCTGGTGGAAGAGTCGGTGCTGGGCTGGAAGGAATTCGAGATGGAGGTGGTGCGCGACACCGCCGACAACTGCATCATCGTCTGCTCGATCGAGAACCTGGACCCGATGGGCGTGCACACCGGTGACTCGATCACCGTGGCCCCGGCCCAGACCCTGACCGACAAGGAATACCAGCGCCTGCGCGATGCCTCCATCGCCGTGCTGCGCAAGATCGGCGTGGATACCGGCGGCTCGAACGTGCAGTTCGGCATCAGCCCGACCACCGGCCGCGTGGTGGTGATCGAAATGAACCCGCGCGTGTCGCGTTCGTCGGCGCTGGCCTCCAAGGCCACCGGCTTCCCGATCGCCAAGGTCGCGGCCAAGCTGGCCGTGGGTTACACCCTGGACGAATTGAAGAACGAGATCACCGGCGGCCTGACCCCGGCCTCGTTCGAGCCGTCGATCGACTACGTTGTCACCAAGATTCCGCGCTTCGCCTTCGAGAAGTTCCCGGCCGCCGATGCGCGCCTGACCACCCAGATGAAGTCGGTGGGCGAGGTGATGGCGATGGGCCGCACCTTCCAGGAATCGCTGCAGAAGGCCCTGCGTGGCCTGGAAACCGGCAAGATCGGGCTGGACCCGACCGGCCTGGACCTGGCCAACGAAGACGACATCACCACCATCAAGCGCGAGCTCAAGGCCCCGGGCCCGGAGCGTCTGTTCTTCGTGGGTGATGCGTTCCGTGCCGGCTTCAGCGTGGAAGAGGTGTTCGCGCTGTCGCACATCGATCCGTGGTTCCTGGACCAGATCGAAGAGATCATCCAGGCCGAAGCACAGGTCGCGGCCGAGGGTATCGACGCACTGGACGGCGCACGCCTGCGCAAGCTCAAGCGCGCCGGTTTCTCCGACGCCCGTCTGGCCGAACTGACCGGTACCAACGAAGCGGCCGTGCGCGCGCTGCGCCGTGCGCACAAGGTGCGCCCGGTGTACAAGCGCGTGGATTCCTGCGCCGCCGAGTTCGGCACCAGCACGGCCTACCTGTACTCGACCTACGAGGACGAGTGCGAGGCCGCGCCGAGCAACCGCGACAAGATCATGATCCTGGGCGGCGGTCCGAACCGCATCGGCCAGGGCATCGAGTTCGACTACTGCTGCGTGCACGCGGCACTGGCGCTGCGCGAGGATGGCTATGAAACCATCATGGTCAACTGCAACCCGGAAACCGTCTCCACCGATTACGACACCTCCGACCGCCTGTACTTCGAGCCGCTGACGCTGGAAGACGTGCTGGAGATCGTCGAGCTGGAACAGCCCAAGGGCGTGATCGTGCAGTACGGCGGCCAGACCCCGCTGAAGCTGGCGCGCGCGCTGGAAGCCAACGGCGTGCCGGTGATCGGCACCTCGCCGGACTCCATCGACCTGGCCGAAGACCGCGAGCGCTTCCAGCAGCTGGTGGACAAGCTGGGCCTGAAGCAGCCGCCGAACCGCATCGCCCGCAACGACCAGGAAGCCCTGCTGCTGGCGCGCGAGATCGGCTACCCGCTGGTGGTGCGCCCGAGCTACGTGCTGGGCGGCCGCGCGATGGAAATCGTGTACGGCGAATCCGACCTGGCCCGCTACGTGCGTGACGCGGTGAAGGTGTCCAACGATTCGCCGGTGCTGCTGGACCGCTTCCTGGACAACGCGGTGGAAGTGGACGTGGACATCATTGCCGACAAGGACGGCAACGTGCTGATCGGCGGCGTGATGGAGCACATCGAAGAAGCCGGCGTGCATTCGGGCGATTCGTCCTGCTCGCTGCCGCCGTACTCGCTGTCGGCCGAGACCCAGGCCGAGCTGCGCCGCCAGGTGGTGGAACTGGCCAAGGCCCTGAACGTGGTCGGCCTGATGAACACCCAGTTCGCGATCCAGGCCGGCGAGAACGGCGAAGACATCGTGTACCTGCTGGAAGTGAACCCGCGTGCCTCGCGCACCGTGCCGTTCGTGTCCAAGGCCACCGGCATGGCGCTGGCCAAGATCGCCGCGCGCTGCATGGCCGGCATGACCCTGGCCGAGCAGGGCGCGCTCAAGGAGATCGTGCCTGACTACTACTCGGTCAAGGAAGCGATCTTCCCGTTCGCCAAGTTCCAGGGCGTCGACCCGATCCTCGGGCCGGAGATGCGCTCCACCGGTGAGGTGATGGGCGTGGGCCGCAGCTTCAGCGCCGCCTTCGCGCGTGCGCAGGAGGCCGGTGGCATCAAGGCCCCGCCGCTGGGCAAGGCGTTCGTGTCGGTGCGTGACCCGGACAAGCAGCGCGTGCTGCCGGTGGCCAAGCTGCTGCTGGAGCGTGGCTACACGCTGGTGGCCACGCGTGGCACCGGTGCCTGGCTGCAGCAGCACGGCATGGACTGCGAGATCGTCAACAAGGTGGTCGAAGGCCGTCCGCACATCGTCGACTCGATCAAGAACGGCGAGATCGTGTATATCGTCAACACGACCGAAGGGCGTGCGGCGATCAACGACTCGTTCTCGATCCGTCGCGAGGCGCTGCAGCACCGCGTCACCTATTCGACCACCATTGCCGGCGCCAAGGCGCTGGTGCAATCACTGGAATTCCGCGGGACCGGCCCGGTCTGGTCGCTGCAGGAACTGCACAAGGAGTTGAACGCATGAGAGCACCGATCACGTTGAAGGGCGCGCAGCGTCTGCGCGAAGAGCTGGACCACCTGAAGTCGGTCAAGCGCCCCAAGGTCATCGCGGCGATCGCCGAAGCGCGCGAACACGGCGATCTCAAGGAGAACGCCGAGTACCACGCCGCGCGCGAAGAGCAGGGCTTCATTGAAGGCCGCATCAAGCAGCTGGAAGGCGAGCTGTCGCACGCCGAGATCATCGACATCACCAAGCTCAACGCCGGCAGCAAGGTGGTGTTTGGTGCCACCGTCGAGCTGTCGGACGTGGAAAGCGACGAGGAAAAGCGCTACCAGATCGTGGGTGACCTGGAGGCGGACATCAAGCTCGGCCTGATCGCCATCTCCTCGCCGCTGGCGCGTGCGTTGATCGGCAAGCTGGAAGGCGATGCGGTCACCATCGACGCACCGGCCGGCCAGCGCGAGTACGAAATCGTCAGCGTCCAGTACCTGGACTGAAACGATGGCCACCGCGACGCTGCTGTTGCCGGCGCGCAGCCGATTCCCGGCCACGCCCTTGCCCGATGACGTGGCAAAGGCGCTCGGGCGGGCCGAACGCAGCAGTGTCCAGGCCGGTGAGGACGCCCAGCTGCAGCGGCATTTCCAGCTGCAGCCGGCGCACTGGCCGGTTGCCGCGTTGACCCGCCAGCTGGACGTGGGCGACGCGGGCGAGGCGATCTGGCTGCGTGCCGACCCGGCCCATGTGGTGCCGGACATGCAGGGCGCGCGGATGATGGGCCACGGCGACACGCTGCGGCCCGACGCCGAAGACGTGGCCCAGCTGCTGCCGGCGTTGCAGCCGCTGTTTGCCGGGTTCGGGTTCACCCTGGATGCGCCGGTGCCGTCGCGCTGGTACCTGCGATTGCCGCCGGGCACCACCTTGCCGGTATTCGATTCCCCCGATGACGTGCTCGGCGATGACCTGTTCACGCATCTGCCCGAAGGCGACGCCGGGCGCCGTTGGCGTGCCCTGCTGACCGAAGCGCAGGTGGTGCTGCATACCCACCCGTGGAATGAGCAGCGCACGGCGGCGGGCAAACGTGCCATCAATTCGTTGTGGTTCTGGGGCGGCGGTGAGCTTCCCCAGGCCGTGCATACCCCGCACGCGCAGGTACGCAGCCGCGAGGCACTGCTGCAGGCGTTGGCCCGTGCGGCCGGCGTGCACGCCGATGGCGAGCAGCAGGTGGACGCGCTGGTGGATCTGCGCCAGCTGCGGTCGCTTGAACAGCTGGGCAAGGATGCGATCCGGCCGCTGCTGGTGGCGGTGCAGCGCGGCGAGCTGCGTCGCCTGGTCCTGGATTTCGAAGACGGCGTGCGTTTCGAGATCGACAAGGGCCAGCGCTGGCGCTTCTGGAAGAAGCCGGTCCAGCTTCACGACACCTGAGTACAGCGCCGACCGAGGGTCGGCGTTCCTGCCTCTGGCCAGCGCCAGGGCTCAGCGCAATTCTGTCTCGAACGTGGCCAGGTGCCAGAAGCCGCCCGGCATGGCCCGGCACAGCCCGGTCACGTATTCGCGGCTCACCACGAACCGCGTGCCGTCCCAGACCCAGTAGCGCCCGAACCCGCAGCGTCCCAGCGTCCGCTCGTCCCTCTCTTCGTAGAGCACCGCGTCCGGAGGCCGCAGGAACACGTGTGCGGTGGTGACCAGCGCCGGCTCGAACGGCGGTTGCGCGCGGATCACCCAGCTCGGCCCGCTCGCGTAGTAGCCCGGCCCGTGGCAGGTCATGGACGCCAGCAGGTGCACCGGGTCCAGCCGGTGTACGTCCAGTGATGTCGATTCCACCCGATCCTCCTGCCATGCGCACACCGCCTGCATGTCACGGCCGGCCAACAGCGCGTCCATCAGGTCCTTGCGCTCGGCAAGCGCCGCATCGTTCGGCCGTGTTTCCGCCAGCGGTGGCGGATTCTTCAGCACCGGCCTGGGCAAGGCCGGCGGCACGCTCGACTCCGGCCGAGTGCCGCGCTGGATCAGCGCGCCGGGGGTGTCGAGCCGGTCCTGCGCCGCGTCCATCTTCAGCAGCAGGGCCGTGGCACCGCGGTTGGAAATGGGCCAGGCGCTGCCGGCCGCATCCACGATCGCGATGGGCGCATCGCGCCGCAGCGCCACCAGCAGCGCGTCTACCTGTGCACGACTGAGCGAGACCGGTGCCTCGGGCTGCGTGGGAACCACCGCACCCAGCGGACGGCCGTCTACGCGCAGCTGCAGCGCGCCGGTGGGTTTGGCCGCCGGCGGCGCGCTTCCCGCATCGAGATACTCCTCGCCGTCCACGTAGCCCAGCATCGCCGTGACCGGGGTATCCGGCCCGCCGGCACGTTCGAACAGCAGGCTGAAGGCCAGCGGTGCGTCGGCGCTGAATCCGGCGGCGCGGCAGGTACGGGTGTTGTCACAGGCCAGCAGCCAATCGTGCTCGAAGAACGACGTGCCCAGTGAAGAAGCCGTTGCGGCGGTGACCGGTGCCAGCGAGAGGGCCATGGCCAGGCGCAGCGGCAATGCAGAGAAAGGCATGAAATAGTCGGGTTAAAGCGGGCAGGGAGCATCCAACATCGGCGCATGCACGGGAACGCATGTGTCGACCGATACACCCGCAGAGCAGCTACCGGAGCCAGCCGGTATCATGGCGGCACTCTCTGCAACCCGGCGATGCCGATGTCTTCCACCGCCGCTGCTGCGCCGCTCTCCGCTTCCCCGACCACCACGCACGCCGTCACCCTGCAGCGTCGCGACGCAGCGCCCGTGACTGGCTGGCCCGACGACATGCTGCCGCTGCTGCAGCGTCTGTATGCCGCACGCGGTGTCACCGATGCGGCGCAGGCGCAGCCAAAGCTGGCGCAGCTGCACGCGCCGGAGCTGATGGGCAGCATGCAGGCTGCAGTGAACCTGCTGGCCGAGGCGATTGCCAGCAACGCGCGCATTCTGGTGGTGGGCGATTTCGACTGCGACGGCGCCACGGCCTGCGCGGTGGGCGTGCGCGGACTGCGCATGCTCGGTGCGCGCGACGTGGTGCACGCGGTGCCCAACCGCATCCTGCACGGCTACGGATTGTCGCCGTCGCTGGTGGCCGACCTGGCGCACCTGCAGCCAGGCCTGCTGGTCACCGTCGACCACGGCATTGCCTGCCATGCCGGCGTCGCGGCGGCCAAAGCACTGGGCTGGAAAGTGCTGGTCACCGACCACCATCTGCCCGGTGAACGCTTGCCGCCGGCCGACGCGCTGGTAGACCCGAACATCAGCGGCGATGCCTTCCCCAGCAAGGCGCTGGCCGGCGTGGGCGTGATCTTCTACGTGCTGATGGCGCTGCGTCGCTACCTGCGCGAACAGGGCGCCTTTGCGGCGACCCCCGAGCCGGACCTGCTGACCCTGCTGGATCTGGTCGCGGTGGGCACCGTGGCCGACCTGGTGGCGCTCGATGCCAACAACCGTGCACTGGTTGCTGCCGGGTTGCGCCGCCTGCGCGCAGGGCAGGGCTGCGTGGGCCTGCAGGCCTTGATCGAGGCCAGCGGCCGCGACCCGGCACGGCTGAGCGCCACCGACATCGGATTCGCGCTGGGCCCACGCTTGAATGCTGCCGGGCGCCTGGAAGACATGGCGTTGGGCATTGAACTGCTGCTCACAGAAGACCGCGGCCAGGCCCGCGAGATCGCCCAGACACTGGAGCAGATCAACGCCGAGCGCCGCGCGGTGCAGCAGCTGATGACCGACGACGCCGAACTGGCGGTATCGCGCGCGATGCTCACGGCCGAAGGCGAACGCCCGATCGCCGCGTGTCTGTTCGATGCCGACTGGCATCCGGGCGTGGTCGGCCTGGTGGCATCGAAGATGAAGGACCGCCTGCACCGCCCGGTGATTGCGTTTGCCCCGTCCGAACCGGGCAGCAATTCACTGCGCGGCTCGGCACGCTCGATCCCCGGCTTCCACATCCGTGACGCGCTGGCGCTGGTCAATGCCGCGCACCCGGGCCTGATCGACAAGTTCGGTGGCCACGCGATGGCGGCGGGCCTGAGCCTGCCGCACGCACGCTTCGATGATTTCCAGAAGGCATTCGTAGCCGTGGTCGAGTCGAGCATGGACCCGGCGTCGTTGCAGCAACTGCTGCTGAGCGATGGCGAGCTGGCGCCGGGGGAGCTCGATTTCCGCCATGCCGAAGCGCTGCGCCTGGCCGGCCCGTGGGGGCAGGGCTTCCCCGAGCCGCTGTTCGACGGTCATTTCCAGGTGGCGCGTTGGCAGGTGCTGAAGGAAAAGCACCTGAAACTCAGCCTGCGCGTGCCCGGCCGTGCCGAACCGATCAATGCGATCCACTTCAGTGGCTGGAAGGGCACCGCCCCGGCCAACCACGTGCATATCGCCTACCGTCTGGTCAGCGACGACTACCGTGGCGGCGGCGCAATCCAGCTCATCATCGAACACTGCGCCGATGCTTGAACCGCACCGTTGCCTGCTCTTGTCGGCCTGCCTGCTGCTGACCGGACTCCCCTTTACGACACACGCCCATATGCGCCCATCGCCCATCGAACGCTTCGACCTGCAGAGCCGCATCGTGCTGCAGGCCGATGAGGCTGCACGCACCGAACTGTCGACCCGCGAAGGCTTCGAGTTCCCGGACCTGGAGGGCTCACGCCAGAGTGTGGCGTGGTTGCTGGGGCTGGAGTTGACCGCGCGCGTGGCGGGCGAGGGCGACGCGCCGGCCGGCGCGGTCACGGTCGACGACGCGGTTGCCGCCGTAATGGCGCGCCTGGCCAGGACCCGCTGCGTCGCCACGGCCTACGCGCCATCGGTCGATCTGGACGATTACCGGGATGCAGACGACCAGACCGGCGCGCTGGCGTTCACCTGCCAGCTGCCCGATCCCGCCCCGCTGCGCCCCCTGCATGCTGCATTGCGCAGCGCCCGGACCGACAGCGAACGTCACCAGGCTGCGCAGCACTTGCTCGCCGTCTATGTGGATCACCTGGCCCATGCGCCCGACCGGCCGGTGCACGCCCGGCATGCCACCTGGTCGCGCCCGTACACCGCCGACCATGCGGTGATGCAGAGCATGGGGGTGATGGGAACCCTGTTGCCGATGCTGTTTCCGTTCGATGGCTGGGAAGACGACGACGCCTGAGCGTCGCCGTCCACCGCCGCGGCGGGGTTACTCCTGCACCTTGGTGACCAAGGTCGGCAGGTTCCATGGCCCGCCAAGCGCGATCGACCGACATAGCCCCGAACTGGTCACCGAGGTCTTCACGAATCGGGTGCCGGTCCAGCCCCATGTGGTGGAGTAGATGCAATCGGCCAAGCCGCGGCCCCTGTGCCATTCTTCGATGGAGCGCACTGTGTCGCTGCTACCCGAGTAAGTGACCCAGCTGGGTTGGTACGGGGCGCGGTCATTGACTACCCAGTAGCCGTCACCCCTGTTGTAGGCGCCCCGCCAGCACAGATGCGAGACCAGCAGCTTGTCCGCGCTCAAGCGCTTTACCTTCATTTCCTGAGGGCCCTCATTGGACATCGCGTTCCATGTCGGGTGCAGGGCTTCGCAATCGTCGGCAGAAGTGGTGGAGACCAGCGCCGCGCGCAGCGCGGGTGACCCTGCCAGCGCTTTGTCGGCGGGGCGCGTGGGCAATACGTTGGCCAGGTCCACCACCGGCATGGGGAGGGCGGGTAGCACTGCGTCCTCGGCGTTGCTGCCTTTGCGCGTGAGCGCACCCGGGGTTCGGATCCGCCCCTGGAACTCGTCCATCTTCAGCAGCACCGCCGACGCGCCGTGATCGGATACGGTCCAGCGCTTGCCATCGTTGCCGGTGGCCACGATATGGCTGTTGCGGGTCAGTGCGGCGAGTAGAGCAGTGACCTGTGTCGCCGAGAACACCGCCACGCCTTTGTCCGCGTCGTATCCCAGCGGTCCCAGTTCGGTGTCGTTGACCTGCAGCGTAAGCCGTGAGGGCCGCTCGGCTTCGTGGTACTGGCCCAGCATCAGCTTACCCGTGACTGTCTGCCGGGGCCCTGCCAGACGGGTCAGCAGGATAGAGACCGGCAGGTTATCGCCGGCCTCCTTCTGGTAGCCGGCCGCGCGGCAGGTGCGGGTGTTGTCGCAGGCCAGCATCCAATCGCCATGCTCGAACTCGATGCCTTTGGGCGGAGACGAGGCGAGGCCCGGCAGAATGCCCAGCAGCGACAACGCAGCAGCGAGAGGAAGACACGTGTAACGGAGGCGCATCGGACGATGTCCATGGCGGGCTGGATAGCGTCGTCGCTACCGTCGCCGTGGTCCATGAAATTTGTACGAATCCGCTCGGCGGTGATGCACCTCAGCGACACCTCACTGCGACGTCTACCGGTTCGGTTACTCCTGCACCTTGCTCACCAGCGTCGGCATTTCCCAGGCGCCGCCGGCCGAGACCAACCGGCACAGCCCGGTGCTGGAAACGTCGGTCTTCACGAACTGGGTGCCGGTCCAGCCCCAGCTGGTGGTGTAGAAGCAGTCGCCCAGACCGCGGCCCCTGTGCGATTCGACGATGGTGCGCACGTCGTCGCCTGCGCCGGAGGTGGTCACCAGCCGCGGCTGGTACGGGGCACGGTCGTCGACCACCCAGTAGCCGTCACCGGTGTTGTAGGCGGCGCGCCAGCAGGCCTGCGAGACCAGCAGCTTGTCCGCACTCAGACGCTGCACGGTGATCTCCTGCGGGCCCTCATTGGAGATCACGCTGTCGCCCGGGTGCAGGGCCTCGCAGTCGTCGGCCGAGGTCGCCGCGGCCAGCGCCGCGCGCAGCGCCTTCGATTCGCCCACTGCTTCATCGGCGGGGCGGGTGGGCACTACCTTGGCCAGCTTCACCACCGGCATCGGCACGGCCGGCAGCACCGTGCTTTCCGCCTTGGTCCCCTTGCGCACCAGCGCGCCCGGCGTGCCCAGCCGGCCCTGGAACTCGTCCATCTTCAACAGCACCGCCGAGGCGCCGCGATCGGACACCGTCCAGCGCTTGCCGTCGTTGCCAGTCAGCACGATCCGGCTGGTGCCGGTCAAGGTGGACAGCAAGGCCTTCACCTGCGCCGGCGAGAGCACGGCGGTGCCGTCTGCGGCCTTGTAGGCCAGTGCGCCCAGTTTGGTGTCGTTGATCTGCAGTGATAGCTGCTTGGGCAGTGCTGGTCCGTCCATTTGCCCGAGCATCACCTCGACCTTGACCGGCTGGTCGGGGCCCGCCAGCCGGGTCAGCAGGATCGACACCGGCGCATTGCCGCCGTCCTCGTCGTTCTGGTAACCGGCCGCGCGGCAGGTGCGGGTGTTGTCGCAGGCCAGCGTCCAGTCGTTGTGGGTGAAGCTCACGCCACTGACGGCGGCGGGCGCGGCGTGGGCCGGCAGCAACGGGGCCAGCAACAGCAGGGGGAGCAGGGCAGGCAGGCGCATGCGGGACGTCCTTGTAATGACGCAATGGGGGAGCGGCATCTTGGCCCACTGCGGCGGGCACGCCAAGCCTTGCATCGGCTCAACCCCGTTTGCCGGCATGATCCGTTCAACCTGCTGTCATCGGATAAGGAGCGTCACATGCAACGCACACTTCGTGGGATCGGCATGCTGGGCATGCTGCTGCTGGGCACGCAGGCAGGTCAGGCACAGGCACGCACCGTGCCGCGTCCGCCACCGGTGACGCCGGTGCTGCAGGTGGCCGGGGCCGAGGTGCCCGTGCAACTGCGCCAGGTGCGCCTGGACAGCCGCGTGGTGGCCGGCCTGGGCGAGACCCGCATCGAGATGACCTTCTTCAACCCCAACCGCCGCGTGCTGGAAGGCCAGCTTGAGTTCCCGCTGGCCGACGGCCAGCAGGTGGCCGGGTTCGCGCTGGACATCGACGGCGTGCTGCGCGACGCGGTGCCGGTGCCCAAGGCACAGGGCCGCCAAGTATTCGAGGCGATCGAGCGGCGCCGGGTCGACCCGGGCCTGCTGGAGCAGACCGCGGGCAACCAGTTCCGCCTGCGGGTGTACCCGATCCCGGCCCAGGGCAGCCGCCGCATCGTGCTCACCTTCCGTGACACCCTGCCCGTGGATGCAAAGGGGTTGCGCTGGGCCGTGCCGCTGCAGTTCGCGCGGGGCGCCGACGAGGTGGTGCTGCGCATGGAAGCCCGGGGCACCGGTGCCCCGACAACGATCCAGCCGTCGCCCTGGAAATTCAGCGCCGAGCAGGGCGCGTACGTCGCGCAGTGGCAGGGGCGCGGCGATGCATTGCCTGCCCAGGTGCTGTGGCGTCTGCCGCAGGTCCGGCAGCCGGACGTGGTGACCGGCCTGCACGAGGGACAGCGCTATCTGCTGGCGCAGGTGCCTGTGCCGGCACAGGCCACGCCGCGGGTGCTGCCCACGCGCGTGGGGCTGGTGTGGGACGCGTCCGGTTCGGCGCGCCAGCGTGACCGGGCCGCGGAGTTCGCGGTGCTGGACCGTTACTTCGGTGCGATGGGCACCGGCGAGGTAGAGCTGACCGTACTGCGCGACCGCGCCGAACCGACGCGCCGCTTCCGTATCCACGGCGGCGACTGGAGCGCGTTGCGGACCTACCTGACCGGCCTGCCGCTGGACGGTGCCAGCGCGCTTGGCGCGTGGACCCCCCGCGCCGACATCGGCGAGTACCTGCTGGTCAGCGATGGCCTGTCCAACTACGGCACCCCGGCGCCGCCGACACTGGCAGCAGGGCAGCGCCTGTACGCGCTGAGCAGCGCCGGCGCGCGCACCGATGGTGCCCGCCTGCGTGCATGGACCGGGGTCCACCATGGGCAGGCATTGGTGCTGTCCAGTGCGGCCGAGGTCGAGGCGGTGCTGCCCTTGCTGCTGCAGCAACCGGCGCAGGTCGTGGCGTTGCGCGGCACCGGCGTGGACCAACTGGTGGCCGACGCAAGCGCGGCCAGCCAGGGCTGGCTGCGGGTGTCCGGCCGGGTGCAGCGCGATGATGGCGTGGTGGAGGTGCAGGTGCGCCTGGCCGATGGCCGCGACCACACCCAGCGGATCACGTTGGCCGGTGCCCGCGCACTGGACGGGGGGCTGGTGGCGCAGGCCTGGGCCAGCGCCACGCTGGCCGGTTACGCGGCCGACCCGGTGGGCAATGCCGCGCGGATCGGCACGCTGTCGCAGCAGTTCGGGATGGTCGGTGCGGACACCTCGCTGCTGGTGCTGGAGACCCTGGACGACTACCTGCGCTATGGCATCCGCGCCCCGGCGCCGCTGCGCGCCGACTACGACCGCCTGCATGCCGTGCGCATCGGCGACGAAAAGCAGGCGCGTGCGCAGCGCCTGGACCAGATCGCGCTGCAGTTCGCCGAACGCGAGCGCTGGTGGAACACGCGCTGGCCCAAGGGCGCGCCCGCGACCCAACCGGTGCTGACCAAGGCCGCGCCCATGGCGGTTGCCGCTGCGGATGCGCAGGTCTACTTGGAGGCGCGCGTCAATGACGTGGTCACCCCACCTTCGCCGCCCGCACCGCCGGCGCCGGCGCCGATGGCACTGGCCGCTGCGCCGCGTGGCGACCTGGAGGCTGTCGCCGTCACCGGCAGCAAGCGCAGCCGCAGCAACAGCGGCGCCATCGCCGTCACGCTGGCCGCCTGGGAACCCGATTCGGCCTATGCCCGACGCCTGCGCGGTGCCGCACCCGCACAGCTGTACGCGCTGTACCTGGCCGAACGCGAGCAGCACAGTGACAGCAGCGCGTTTTACCTGGACGTGGCCGACCTGCTGCTGGCCGCCGGCCAGCGCGAGCTGGGCCTGCGCGTGTTGTCCAACCTGGCCGAGATGCAGCTGGAAAACCGCCATGTGCTGCGCGTGCTCGGCTACCGCCTGATGCAGGCCAATGCGCCGGACCTGGCGGTGCCGGTGTTCCGCCAGGTGCTGCGGCTGGGCGAGGAAGAGCCGCAGAGCTTCCGCGACCTGGGCCTGGCGCTGGAGGCCAGCGGCCAGTACCAGCCGGCGCTGGACGCGCTCAACGAGGTGGTGGTGCGGCCCTGGGACAGTCGTTTCGACGGCATCTCGCTGATCGCGCTGGACGAACTCAACACCCTGGCCGCACGCGAACGCGTGGATGCCCGTGCCGTCGATCCGCGGCTGCGCCGGGCGCTGCCGCTGGACCTGCGGGTGGTGCTCAGCTGGGACAGCGACAACAGCGACATGGACCTGTGGGTGACCGACCCCAACGGCGAGCGCGCCTACTACGGCAACCGGCTCACCTACCAGGGCGGGCAGATGTCGCAGGACTTCACCGGCGGCTACGGGCCCGAGCAGTTCTCGCTGCGCGATGCCAAGCCCGGCAAGTACAAAGTGGAGGCGAACTTCTTCGGCAGCCGCGAGCAGCTGGTCACCGGCGCCACCACCCTGAGCCTGCGCCTGAGCACGCACTGGGGCACCGGCAAGCAGCGCGACCAGCAGGTCACGATGCGGCTGAAGGACAAAGCCGAGACGGTGCTGGTGGGCGAGTTCGAGGTGCGCTAGCACGCCACCGCGGTTCGACAGGGAGCAGGGCAGGGCGACGCAGATGACGTCGCCCTGTCTGCACTGGGGCGGGCGGCTACAATCCAGGGCCTGCCCCTCGTTTCCGGCCTTTCTGCATGGACCCTGTCATGGCCCCCGCCGCGCCGGTGCGCTGGCGTCCCGCCACCCGCTTCCTGGTCTGGTCGGCCATCCTGCTCACGACTGCGGTCGCCAATGCCTTCGTCGAGGTGATGGACGCCCAGCGCCGTGGCGATGGCCTGGCACTGTGGGAACCGATGATCTGGGAGCTCAGCAGTGTGGTCGTGATCCTGCTGACCCTGCCGTTGCTGTGGTGGGGTTGCCAGCGCTGGCCGCTGCATGCCGATACCTGGAAGCGACGGCTGCCGGCGTACCTGCTGGCCAGCGTGGCGTGGTCGCTGGTGCATGTGCTGGGGATGATGGCCCTCCGTCATGTGTCCTATGCGGCGCTGGGCCAGCACTACGAAGACGGCTCACCCTGGCCGACGCGGCTGGTGTACGAGTACCTCAAGGACGTCCGCGCGTTCTTCAGTTTCGTGGCGATCGAACACTTCTTCAGCTGGTTCGGCCGGCGACGGCAGGGCGAGGCGCATCTGCTAGCAGCGCCCGATGACGCGCCCACGGCGGAGCCCGCCGATGTGGCACGTCCCGAACGCTTCCTGGTGCGCAAGCTCGGCCGCGATTTCCTGGTGGCCACCGCCGATATCGAATACGCGCAGGCCGCCGGCAACTACGTCAACCTGCGCGTGCGCGGGCATGACTATCCGTTGCGCAGCACCATGGCGGCGCTGGAGGAGCGGCTGGATCCGGCGATCTTCGTGCGTGCCCACCGCAGCTGGGTGGTCAACGTGCGCCGGCTGGTCTCGATCGAGCCCCTGGACGGCGGTGAGGCGCTGCTGCACATGGACGATGGCGGGCGGGTGCCGTGCAGCCGCCGGCAGCTGCCGTCGTTCCGCCAGGCATTGGCGGCGCAGGCCACCGGCTGACGGCAGAGCGCCGCCAGCCGGCGTGGCACCCCGGATGCCCGGGATGCCGTCAGGCAGCTCAGCGCTTGCCGTCTTTCTTGATCATCGCGTCGATGCGACCGGCGCGCGCTTCCGAGCCCGGGTGCGAGGACATCAGGCCACCTTCGCTGGACAGCTTGCGGAACATGCTGGCCAGCGCGGCCGGGTCGTAGCTGTGGCGCTTCATGAAGCGGTAGCCGTACTCGTCGGCCGCGCTCTCTTCCTTCTGCGAGAACTGGGCGTTGACGAAGCCTTCGGCCAACTCGCCCAGCTGGCCCTGGGTCAGGTCGGCGACGTTGGCGTTGCCGGACGCGGCCAGGGTGTCGCGACCGGCCGAAGTCAGCATGGCGGTGCGCATCTTGGTCTTGCTGTGGCCCAGCTTCACGTGGCCGATTTCGTGGCCGATCACACCACGCACTTCATCGTCGGAGGCCATGTCCATCAGGCCCGAGTACACGCGCACGCAGCCGTTGGCCATGGCCCAGGCGTTGACGTCTTCGGTCAGGTAGACCTTGAAGTTGAGGTTCAGGCCGTCTTCGTTGGCCAGGCCCTGGGTGATCTTGGCCAGGCGCTGGGCATACGGGCTGTTGGCCGGGGCGATCTTGTTGTCCTTGTCCATGTAGGCGCAGGCCTGGTCGGCGGCCTTGGCCACGTCGGCATCGGACAGGGTCAGGGCCTGGCCGGCCTTCATGCCGGTGCCGGCCAGCGACTTCAGGTCGATGGCCGAGGCGTTGCCAGCGGCGAAGCAGGCCAGGGCCAGCAGAACAGCGGAGGATGACTTCCTCATCGGGTAAAACTCCATGTAGGTGGTATTGGGGGCGACCGCTGGCGGGGGCCACCGGGCGCGGCAGGAGTCTACCCTCTGGCCTGCCCGGCGTGTTCACCCATCGCTGACGCGGGCCGCCCGGGCGCCACCGCCGCCGGCCGTTGCGGCCTCAAAGCCCCGGATAGGCTATGATGGACAGTCTTTTCGCACGCACTAATTGCCGACATGATCGAGCTCAATCCTGTCCGCCAGCGCATCACCGATCTCACCGATCGCGTGCTGTCGCTCAGGGGGTATCTTTGACTACGACGCCAAGAAAGAGCGTCTGGAAGAAGTAACCCGGGAACTGGAAAACCCGGATATCTGGAACAACGCCGAATACGCCCAGAACCTGGGCCGCGAACGCGCCAACCTTGAAAAGACCGTGGGCGGCATCGCCACGATCCTGGATGGCCTGTCCGAGTCCGGCGAACTGCTGGAACTGGCCGACAGCGAACAGGACGAAGATACCGCCCTGGCCGTGGTCGCCGACCTGGACAAGTACCAGAAGCACGTTGAACAGCTGGAATTCCAGCGCATGTTCTCCGGCCAGATGGACAACGCCGCGGCGTTCGTCGACATCCAGGCCGGCGCCGGTGGTACCGAAGCCCAGGACTGGGCCGAGATCCTGCTGCGCATGTACCTGCGCTGGTGCGAATCGCGCGGCTGGAAGACCGAGCTGATGGAAGTGTCCGGTGGCGACGTCGCCGGCATCAAGTCGGCCACGCTGCGCGTCGAAGGCGATTACGCCTACGGCTGGTTGAAGACCGAAACCGGCGTGCACCGGCTGGTGCGCAAGTCGCCGTTCGATTCGGACAACCGCCGCCACACCAGCTTCACCTCGGTGTTCGTGTCGCCGGAAGTCGATGACAACATCGAAATCGACATCAACCCGGCCGACCTGCGCACCGACGTGTACCGGTCCTCCGGTGCCGGTGGTCAGCACGTCAACAAGACCGAATCGGCGGTGCGCATCACGCATATTCCGACCAACACGGTCGTGGCCTGCCAGACCGGCCGCAGCCAGCACCAGAACCGCGACAACGCGATGAAGATGCTGGCCGCCAAGCTGTACGAGCTGGAAATCCAGAAGCGCAACGCCGAGCGTGACGCGGTGGAAGCCACCAAGTCCGACATCGGCTGGGGCAGCCAGATCCGCAACTACGTGCTCGACCAGAGCCGTATCAAGGATCTGCGCACCGGCATCGAACGGTCGGACACGCAGAAGGTGCTGGACGGCGACCTCGACGAATTCGTCGAAGCCAGCCTGAAGTCCGGCCTGGCCGTGGGTGCCAAACGCACCGACGCCTGACCGTCGGGGCCGCCGCGCGCGGCCCCGATCCGGTGTGCCCGGGCCGCGCCCGGTTTCGCAATCCGCCCCGACCATCGGCATGATGGCGGGGACCGTACCTCCCCCCGACATACATAGACCCACGCCATGAACGATCAGACCGCCGCGCCGCAGCCCCGCGTCGACGAGAACAGCCTCATCGCCGAGCGCCGCGCGAAACTGACCGCCCTGCGCGGGCAGGGCATCGCCTACCCGAACGATTTCCGCCGCGAACAGTTCGCCGGCACCCTGCAGGCCGAGTTCGCCGACGCCGAGCAGTGGACCGCCGAAGCGCTGGAAGCCACCGACCGCCAGGTGAAGATGGCCGGCCGCCTCATGGCCAAGCGCGTCATGGGCAAGGCCAGCTTCGCCCAGATCCAGGACGAGTCCGGCCGCATCCAGCTGTTCCTGCAGGGCAGCACCCTGGGCGATGCCTACACGGCGTTCAAGGGCTGGGACGTGGGCGACATCATCGGCGTGGAAGGCGGGCTCACCCGCACCAAGACCGGCGAGCTGTCGGTCAAGGCCACCAGCATCCGCCTGCTGACCAAGTCGCTGCGCCCGCTGCCGGACAAGTGGCACGGCCTGGCCGACGTGGAGCAGCGCTACCGCCAGCGCTACGTCGACCTGATCGTGACCCCGGAGTCGCGCGAGGTGTTCATCAAGCGCTCGCGGATCATCCGCGCCATGCGCGCCTGGCTGGACAGCCGCGACTTCCTGGAAGTCGAAACGCCGATGATGCATTACATCCCCGGCGGCGCCACGGCCAAGCCGTTCACCACCCACCACAACGCGCTGGACCTGGACCTGTACCTGCGCGTGGCCCCGGAGCTGTACCTCAAGCGCCTGGTCGTGGGTGGGCTGGAGCGCGTGTACGAGATCAACCGCAACTTCCGCAATGAAGGCGTGAGCACCCGCCACAACCCGGAATTCACCATGATGGAGCTGTACGAGGCCTACGCCACGTACACCGAAGTGATGGACCTGACCGAAGGCGTGATCCGTGACGTGGCCAGCAAGGTGCTGGGCACCACCACGGTGGAGTGGGACGGTGCCACCATCGACCTGGCCCCGGCGTTCCGCCGCTGGCGCATGGACGAGGCGGTACGCCACCACAACCCGGAGATCAGCGCCGCCGACTGCACCGACCGTGATGCGCTGGCCGCCCATTGCGAGCGCCTGAAGATCCGCATCAAGCCGTCCTACGGCTGGGGCAAGCTGCTGCTGGAGATCTTCGAGGCCACCGTCGAGCACACCCTGGTGCAGCCGACCTTCATCACCGACCACCCGGTCGAGGTGTCCCCGCTGGCCCGCGCCAACGACGACCAGCCCGGCTACACCGACCGCTTCGAGCTGTTCATCAACGGCAAGGAGCTGGCCAACGGCTTCTCCGAGTTGAACGACCCGGAAGACCAGGCCGCCCGGTTCCAGGCCCAGGTGACGGCCAAGGAAGGCGGCGACGACGAGGCCATGCACTACGACGCCGATTACATCCGTGCGCTGGAGTACGGCATGGCCCCGACCGGTGGCCTGGGCATCGGCATCGACCGCCTGGTGATGCTGCTGACCGGCAGCAGTTCGATTCGTGATGTGCTGCTGTTCCCCTACATGCGTCCGGAAAACTGAGACGTGCGTCCGGGTGCCCGGCACGGGCATCCCGGGTGGGGTTCCGCTGCCGTGGCCGCGCGCGTATCGTTTCTGCGTGGTCATCCGGGCAGTTCGGCGTGATGGCCAGGCAATGATCGAGCAGTGGGCGGGCGTGACGCCCGCATCACACTGCGGCTACGATCATGAACCGGGCGATCGCGACGGGAGGCGGATCCATGCAAGGTGCCAGTGTGCAGAGTGGCGGAGTATCCTTTCCGCAGCATGTTCCAGTGTGGTCCAGGAAGACGGCGGAAGCAGCCTTGAATATTGTCATCGTTGACGATCAGACGTCCGCGCGCACCATGCTGCGTCATGTCATCGAGGACATCGCGCCGGAGCTGAGCGTGCACGACTTCGGTGACCCGCTCACCGCGCTGGCCTGGTGCGAGTCGCACCCGGTCGATCTGTTGCTGCTCGACTACCGCATGCCGGAAATGGACGGGCTGGAATTCGCCCGCCGGTTCCGCCGCCTGCCCAAGCACCGCGACATCCCGGTGATCCTGATCACCGTGGTCGGCGACGAGCCGATCCGCCAGGCCGCGCTGGAAGCCGGCGTGATCGATTTCCTGGTCAAGCCCATCCGACCGCGCGAACTGCGCGCGCGCTGCTACAACCTGCTGCAGCTGCGCCAGCAATCGGAAAACGTCAAACAGCGTGCGCTGTCGCTGGAGCAGCGCCTGCTGGCCAGCATGCACGAAGTGGAAGAGCGCGAACGCGAAACCCTGTCGCGGTTGGCGCGTGCGATCGAGTTCCGTGATGCCGGCACCAGCGCCTACCTCGAGCGCATGGCGCACGTGGCCGGGTTGATCGCCGAACAACTCGGCCTGCCCGAGGAAGAGTGCAAGCTGATCGAAATGGCCGCGCCGCTGCACGACATGGGCAAGATCGCCATTCCCGATGCAGTGCTGCTCAAGCAGGGCAAGCTCAACGAAGAAGAGCTGGCGATCATGCGCCGGCACCCGCGGATCGGCTACGAGCTGCTCAGCGGCAGCCAGAACCGCTTCATCCAGGTGGGCGCGTTGATCGCGCTGCGCCACCATGAGCGTTATGACGGCAGCGGCTACCCCGACGGCCTGATCGGCGATGCGATCCCGCTGGAAGCGCGGATCGTGGCGGTGGCGGATGTGTTCGACGCGCTGATCTCGCCCCGCCCGTACAAGGAAGCGTGGACGATGGAAGCCACCATGGCCTACCTGTACGCGCAGCGCGGCCGCCTGTTCGACCCGCGCTGCGTGGACGCGCTGATGAAGGGTCGCGAGCAGCTGGAAGAGATCTGCGCCCAGCACTCGACCGCCTCGACCCGCCCGGGAATGTGAGATGCAGCCCCTGTACCCGTGGCTGAAGCGCCGGTTGGCGCAACGTCCGGATACCGAGCACGGGCAGGTGGTCGTGCGGATCGCCCTGATTTCGCTGATCCTGCTGTATGTGCTGCTGGCGGGGGCGCGCAACCACCTGCTGGACCAGTACCACGGCGTGCTGGCCACGGCGCTGACCGGGCTGGGCGTGTCGCTGCTGTTGCTGGGCTGGCTGCTGTGGCGGCCGCAGCGGTCGCACCTGCGGCGGGTGGTCGGCATGCTGGCCGACTACGGGTTGATCGCGCTGGGCATGATCCAGATGGGCGAGCCGCTGGCCTGGGTGTATGCGGTGGTGATGTGGGTGACGGTGGGCAATGGGCTGCGCTACGGCAAGCGTTACCTCGCCGCTGCCATCGCGCTGGCCATGCTCGGCTTTGGTACCACCGTGTTGCTGACCCCGTACTGGATGGACAACGCCAGGCTGGCTTTCTTCCTTTGGTTGGGGCTGGCAGTGGTGCCGATGTGCTGCTCGACCCTGCTGCGCCGACGCATGCGAGTGCCCCCCATGAACGACTCTCCCCGCACCGGCCCCGCCGGCAAGCAGCACCTGCTGGCCCGGTTCAAGCAGCGCCTGTCCGGCCGGCCCGACAGCGAGCACGCGCAGAACCTGATCCGCATCGCCATCACCTCGCTGTTCATCATCTACCTGGGCTGGCGGTACCTGGAGAACCACGGCGATACGCTGCTGGCCACCTGGCTGATCCTGGCCTTCGAGCTGACGGTGTCGGCCGGGCTGCTGGCGGCCATCCTGCTGCAGCCGGGCGTATCGCACGTGCGCCGGGTGATCGGCATGCTCACCGACTATTCCTGCATGGGGCTGATCATGACCATCCAGGGCGAGCCGGCCGCGCCGCTGTACGCGGTGTGCCTGTGGGTCACCATCGGCAACGGCATGCGGTATGGCAGCACCTACCTGCGCGTGGCCACGGCCATGGGCTGCGTGGCGTTCCTGTGCACGATCATGCTGGCGCCGTACTGGCAGCAGCACAGCTACCTGGCGTGGGGGCTGCTGCTGGGGCTGGCGGCCATCCCGCTGTACTTCGACTCGCTGCTGCACGCGCTGACCCGCGCGGTGGCCGAGGCGCGCCAGGCCAACGAGGCCAAGAGCCGCTTCCTGGCCAACATGAGCCATGAATTCCGCACCCCGCTGAACGGCTTGGCGGGCATGACCGAGGTGCTGGCCACCACCCGCCTGGACGAGGAGCAGCGCGAGTGCCTCAACACCATCCAGGCCTCGGCGCGCAGCCTGCTGGCGCTGGTGGAGGAGGTGCTGGACATCTCGGCCATCGAGGCCGGCAAGGTCCGCGTGGAGCGCCACGAATTCGCCCTGGCCGACGTGCTGCAGGCGATCAACCTGATCCTGACCCCGCAGGCGCGCACCAAGGCGCTGGAGTACCGCGTCGTGGTGGACGAGCACGTGCCGCCGCGGCTGTACGGCGATGCCGGCCACCTGCAGCAGATCCTGCTCAACCTGATGGGCAATGCGGTCAAGTTCACCGATGACGGCTTCGTGGCGTTGCGGGTGTCGCTGCTGGACGGGCAGGTCGGCGAGCGGGTGATGCTGCGCTTTGAGATCCTCGACAGCGGTATCGGCGTGCCGGCCGCGCTGCGCGAGCGCCTGTTCGATGCCTTCGAGCAGGCCGACGTGGGCCTGGCCCGCCGCCACGAGGGCACCGGCCTGGGCACCTCCATTGCCAAGGGCCTGGTGGAATCGATGGGCGGCCGCATCGGCTATACCCCCAACAGCCCACGTGGCAGCGTGTTCTGGGTGGAAATCGCGCTGGACGTGGCGATGACCCCGGTACTGACCGGCGACACCACCGAGAATGGCAACGTCATCGCCTTCTCCAATCCGTTCCTGCGCCACCGCGCCCGGGTGCGCAGCCTGCGCGTGCTGGTGGCCGACGACCATGCGGCCAACCGCATGGTGCTGCAGCGCCTGCTGGAGAAGGCCGGCCACAAGGTCGTCTGCGTCAATGGCGGCGAGCAGGTGCTGGACATGCTGGAGCAGTCCGACTTCGACACCGCCATCGTCGACCTGCACATGCCGGGCATGAGCGGGCTGGACCTGCTCAAGCAGCTGCGGGTGATGCAGGCCAGTGGCATGCCCTACATCCCGGTGATGGTGCTCAGTGCCGATGTCACGCCCGATTCGATCCTGCGCTGCGAACAGGCCGGTGCGCGCGCGTTCCTGGCCAAGCCGGTGGTGGCCACGCGGTTGCTCGACATCCTGGCCGACATCGCCGCCAACACGCGGCCCGAGCCGGGTATCCAGGCGGTGCCCGCCGCGCCGGTGGTGGCCGGCGCGCTGGATCCGGCGGTGCTCGACGAGCTGGCCGCGCTGGGCATGGGGGAGGGGTTTGAAAAGCAGTTCATCGCCCAGTGCCTGAGCGATGTCGACGGTTGCATGGCCCGTATCCAGGCCAGCGGTGAACAGCAGGCCTGGGATCAGCTGCGCGAACACGCCCACGCGCTGCGTGGGGTGGCCAGCAACCTCGGCCTGGTCCAGGTGGCCAATGCCGGGGGTGAGCTGATGCGCATGCCCGACTGGCAGCTCAAGGCCGAATGGACCCCGCGCGCGGCCGCCCTGGGCAATGCGTTGCGACAGGGAAGGAAGGCACTCGACGCCCGGGCTGTCGCCCTGCGGCAGTCCGATGGCGACGAGTGCACGCCCTCCTGAACATGGCCAGGCTCAGCCGGCATCACCGTTGCGCCGTCCCTGTGCCCGCACCAGCCGGTCCATCGTACGCAGCGACTTTTCGCCCAGCTGCATGGCCGTGTCCACCCAGATCTCGGTGATCCGCATCATTTCGTGCAGCGGCACCATGCTGGACACTTCCGACACTTCGCGCATGGCCGCCCAGGCGTGCGGAATGCGCTTGCTGTCCTTGATCACCCGCTCGACCGCGGCCACGCCTTCACCCACCGGCACCACCACGTCCACCAGGCCCATCTCGTGCAGCTGGCGGGCGGTGTAGAGATTGCCTTCCAGCATGATCTTCTCGGCCAGGCGCGGGCTGATCCGCTGGCACATGAAGGAGTAGGCGCCCATGCCCGGGAACAGGTCGAACAAGACCTCGGGCAAGCCCATCAGCACGCCTTCCTCGGCCACGATGGTGTGGCAGCTCAGTGCGGCCTCGAAGCCACCGCCAAGTGCATTGCCCTGCACCAGCGCGATGCTGTGCGCGCGCACGCCCAGGCCGGCGTGGAACGCATGCACCCCGCGCACGCAGCGCTGGGCGTAGTCGAGCAGGCGCGGGCGGTCGCCCTCGCGGATCAGGCGGCAGAACAGTTCCAGGTCGCCGCCCAGGTTGAACACGTCGCTGTCCGACGCCAGCACCACGTGCGGGGACAAGGCGTGGGAGATGCTCAGGCGTTCGCCGAGCTCGCGCTGGTAGCCCACGATATCGTCCACCAGCCGCGAGGCGAAGCAGGGGCGACCGGGCTGGTCGACCAGGTTGGCGTGCATGTGGATCCAGTACACGTCACGGTGCGCTTCTTCGGTGATGCGCAGGGTCGGGTGCAGCTGCGGGCGGGGGGCAAAGGGATGGACTGCAGACATGGGAGTTCTCCGTAAGACCGTCCGGCCGACCGCATTGCGGACGGAGAATGAAGGGGGCGAGCAGAACGTGCGGCGGCGAGTGATTCTATGCGCGGGGTGTGAACCGCCTGCAAGCGCTGCCCCGGCCAAGCGCAGCCCCGGGTGACCCGGCCCAGGGGCGGTGGCTGTCATCTTGGGCAGCTTCATGCCGCGTTGACGCCCGCAAAGCCTTGCGGCCCGGGGCTCTTGGGCACTCCCCCGCACGCGGCCCGGCGTTTCTGGGCCCGGGGTGGCAGCGTTCGGAATGGAACGAATCTGGGCGGGGTGCATCGGGTCAGGGTGGGGTTGCGCGGGTCTGCCCCTGGCTCCTGTGGCCACTTGCCCGCTGCTTGTCGATCTGTAACTAATAGACCGTTCAAGGAGTGGGCAAGGCGCGTGCGTAGTTCTGGGCGCGATGACAGGTTTAAACGGGGGAGCAATGGAGAGAATTTTCGCCACGCGCGTTGGGCGCGTGACAACGTCAGCGGTCTTGCTCATCGCACTTCTGGGTGGAGCGACGACAGCTTTCTCTGCGGAACGCACGATCGAGATTTCACGCGCGAAAGGTCCGGACCCGGATCTCAGGAAAAGCATCGCTGCTCAGGTGGCGGCCAGCACAGACCCCTTGTCCCCAACCGCACTGAAGAGCTTCAGGGATCTGCTTGAAACAAGAGGCTGGCCTACGTTTGATACGGCGGGAAGGGAGGGTATCGACGATGCAGGCAAACTGTTGCTCCGCGCATCGAGCGATGTTGAGTTCCAGCAGCAGCTTCTGCGGCTCCTGGATGATCGGGTGGGGGTAGACATAGATCCGCTTGGCTACGCGCGGCTCTCCGATCACGTTCAGATCAGGCACGATCAGACGCAGTCGTACGGAACACTCATGGGTCTGGTCGACGGCGGGATTGCGATCAGCCCGGTTCTGGACGGCATCGCCGCAGCACGATTCTTCCGTGATTTTTATGGCTTGCCATCTGTCGAGGAGCAAATCGCTTCAGCAAGGTCCGCGCATGCGGCCGGGCAGCGCCTTTCCGACATCAATGGTGATCCACGACTCTCGGCGGACTTCAAGCCGTATACCCAGCCTGCAGTTCGTCAACGATTGGGAGAGATGATCGCAGGCGACCAAGCCACTCGGGCTGGGATTTCCAAGGCGACTGGAGCGGCGCGGGAAAAGCTGCTGGCCGAGATGCGGGAAATTGACAGAAAGAATACCGGGGAGATAAAGAGAATTTTTAACGAAGTGGGATTTCCCGACGTACAGATGGTGGGTCGGGACGGCGTCTCTACTGCCTTCCTGCTGGTTCAACACGCAACCGATGATCCGGCGTTTCAGCGGCGCGCTCTGGAGCTTGCCAGGCCGTTGATGGATTCGCGCCAGATGTCCAGGCAACAGTTCGCCGCACTCACCGACCGCGTTCTTCTGGCCGAAGGCAAGCAGCAGTATTACGGTACCCAGGTTGAGATCGTGGCGGGAAAGGCGGTTGCAAAATCCCTTTCCGACCCGGATGGGGTGGATTCGCGCAGGGCAAGCATGGCGATGGGACCGCTGGACGAGTATCTGAAGATCCTGCAGGAGCGTTACCGGAAGTAAGCCGAGGCGCTGTCGCAAAGCGCAGCATGTTCTGCCGGCAACAAAAACGCCCGCAAGGTGGTGCCTTGCGGGCGTTTGGTAGTGCGGTTGCTACCCCTGCTTACGCCGGTGGCGTATCGCGCAGTTCGCGGCGCAGGATCTTGCCGACGTTGGTCTTCGGCAGTTCCTTGCGGAATTCCACGATCCGGGGGTGCTTGTACCCGGTCAGGTTGGCCCGGGCGTGTTCCTTGACCATCTCGGCGGTCAGGTTCGGGTCCTTCTTGACGATGACCACCTTGACCACTTCGCCGGACTTCTCGTCGGGTACGCCGACCGCGGCCACTTCGAGCACGCCCGGCATCATCGCGATGACGTCTTCGACCTCGTTGGGGTACACGTTGAAGCCGGACACCAGGATCATGTCCTTCTTGCGGTCGACGATGTAGAAGAAGCCGTGCTCGTCCATCCGCGCCATGTCGCCGGTGTGCAGCCAACCGTCGGCGTCGATGGCCTGGGCGGTTTCTTCCGGGCGCTGCCAGTAGCCCTTCATCACCTGCGGGCCCTTGATGCACAGCTCGCCCACTTCGCCCGGGGTCAGCGTCTTGCCGTTGTCATCCTTGACGCACGCATCGGTGGACGGGATCGGCAGGCCGATCGCGCCGTTGTACTCGGCCAGGTTGAGCGGGTTGATGCAGGCGGCCGGCGAGGTTTCGGTCAGGCCATAGGCCTCGACCAGGGTCACGCCCGTGGCCTTCTTCCAGCGCTCGGCGACCGCGCGCTGCACGGCCATGCCGCCGCCCAGGGTGAACTTCACGGTGGAGAAATCGATCTCGTCGAAACCGGGCGTGTTGAGCAGGCCATTGAACAGCGTGTTGACGCCGGTGATGGCGGTGAAGCGGGTGGCCTTGAGCTCCTTGACGAAGCCCTTCATGTCGCGCGGGTTGGTGATCAGGTGGTTGCAGCCACCGAACTTCATGAAGACCAGGCCGTTCGCCGTCAACGCGAAGATGTGATACAGCGGCAGCGCCGTGATGATCACTTCCTTGCCCGGCTCGATGCCCGACGTGGACAGCCACGCCGAGGCCTGCTGCATGTTGGCGATCAGGTTGCGGTTGGTGAGCATGGCGCCCTTGGCCACGCCCGTGGTGCCGCCGGTGTACTGCAGGAAAGCCACATCCTCATGGTCGATCTCGACCTTGGGCAGGGTGTGGCGGCTGCCCAGCTTGAGTGCCTGGTTGAAGCGCACCGCGCCGCGGATGCTGTAGTTGGGCACCATCTTCTTGATGTACTTCAACACGAAGTTCACCAGCAGGCCCTTGGCACCGAGCATGTCGCCCAGGCCGGTGGTGATGACCTGCTTGATCGGGGTGTCGGCAAGGACCTGCTGGACGGTGTCGCCGAAGTTGTCGACCACCACCAGCACCGCAGCGCCGGAATCCACCAGCTGGTGCTTGAGCTCGCGCGCGGTGTACAGCGGGTTGACGTTGACCACGGTGAGGCCGGCGCGCAGCACGCCGAAGGTGGCCACCGGGTACTGCAGGCAGTTGGGCATCATCAGGGCGACGCGATCGCCCTTTTTCAGCTGCAGCTCGCCGAGCAGGTAGGCAGCGAACTGCTCCACCAGCGCGTCGGTTTCACCATAGGTGAGCTGCTTGCCGAAACTGGAGTAGGCGGGACGGTCGCGGTACTTGGCCACCGAGGTATCGAACACGGCAGAGACCGAAGCGAACTCGTTGACGTCGATCTCGGCAGGTACGCCGTTGGGATAGCTCTGCAGCCAGGGACGTTCCAGACTCATATTCCCCCTCCAGGAATCGTTGATGAAAGTGTGTGCTGGCCCTGAGTATCCGCCAGTTCACGTCCGGGCAGCATACCGGGCCGGATGGAAAAGGCGAAGGGGGCGTGAAGAAGCCCCGGTCGACAGCCGATGTGGTGACCCCCTCACACGACGGCCAGCCTCCATTTCGTGCCATTCCGATAGACAGCCAGTGAGCAACTGCCGGACCATTGAAGCCACTTTGATGGAGCCGATGCATGCTATCTGCCTTGTGCTGTTCGTTGGTCCTTTCCAGTGCCGCCATGCTGCCGGCCGCACCCCCTCCACTGGTTCAGCTGGACTACCCGGTCCTGGCGCCGGGCGAGGTCGGCGCATTCCGGGTCCGCGTGCCCGCCTATGCCGGCGGCGCTGGCCGGGTGTCCTATGCCGCCCATGCGCTGATGCCGGGCAGCGAGCAGGATCGAGGCTATCGCTTCATTGCTGCCGCCTGTGGTGAGGGATTCACGCCGCGGGTGCACTACGAAGAGCGGGGCGTTGTCTGCTCACGGACCGGGCAAGCGGCGCATCCGGCATTCGACATGGTCGTGACCGTCCGCAATACCGGTGCAAGTGCGGGCGAGACTGTCATGGACCAGGGCTTGGGGAGCCTGATCTACGATATTGGCTCGGTCAGCTCGCCTTGGCGTCTCTACAGCGTCACACCCTGAGCGCACGCGTAGACCACGACCGTTGGTCGTGGCGCCTTCGTGGCATGTACGCGGCAGCCCCGACCAACGGTCGGGGCCTACCGGGGTGGTCAGCCCTTGGCTGCCAGCTGGCGCAGCACGTACTGCAGCAGGCCGCCGTGCTTGAAGTACTCCACTTCCTTCGGCGTGAGCAGCATCACGTGCACCTCGAAGGTTTTGCGGGTGCCATCGGCCTTGGTGGCCGTTACGGTGGCCGTCTTGCTGGCGCCATCGTTCAAGCCGGTGATGTCGATGGTCTCCGAGCCGTCCAGGCCCAGGCTCTGCGCGTTCTCGCCGGCCTTGAACTGCAGCGGCAGTACGCCCATGCCCACCAGGTTGGAGCGGTGGATACGCTCGAAGCTCTCGGTGATCACGGCCTTGACGCCCAGCAGGTTGGTGCCCTTGGCCGCCCAGTCACGCGACGAGCCGGTGCCGTATTCCTTGCCGGCGAACACCACCAGCGGCACGCCGTCGGCCTTGTACTTCATGGCCGCGTCGTAGATCGCCAGCTTCTGCGGCTCGCCACCGCCGGCGGGGAAGTACAGCGTGTTGCCGCCTTCCTCGCCCCCGAACATCAGGTTCTTGATGCGGATGTTGGCGAACGTACCGCGGACCATGACGTCATCGTTGCCGCGGCGACTGCCGTAGCTGTTGAAGTCGGCCGGCTGCACGCCGCGCTCCTGCAGGAAGCGGCCTGCCGGCGAGTCCTTCTTGATGTTGCCGGCCGGGGAGATGTGGTCGGTGGTGATCGAATCCCCGAACAGGCCCATCACCCGCGCGCCGTGCACGTCGTCGACGTGACCGACCTGCATGGTCATGCCGTCGAAGTAGGGCGGGTTCTTGATGTAGGTCGATGCGCCGTCCCATGCGTACAGGTCGCCGTCCGGCGAAGCGATGGTGTTCCAGCGGGTGTCGCCCTTGAACACATCGGCGTAGTTCTGCTTGAACATCTCCGGCCCGATGGTCGCGGCGATCACATCGCCGATTTCCTTGTTGCTCGGCCAGATGTCGCGCAGGTACACCGGGTTGCCGTCGCGGTCATTGCCCAGCGGCTCGGTGGTGAGGTCGATGTCGGTGGTACCGGCAATCGCATAGGCCACCACCAGCGGCGGGCTGGCCAGGTAGTTCATTTTGACTTCCGGGTGTACGCGGCCTTCGAAGTTGCGGTTGCCCGACAACACCGAGGTCACCACCAGGTCGCCAGCGGCGATGCCGGCGCTCACTTCGGCCGGCAGCGGGCCCGAATTGCCGATGCAGGTGGTGCAGCCATAGCCGACCACGTAGAAGCCGATCTTCTCCAGCTCGGTAAGCACGCCGGCCTTTTCAAGGTAATCGGTGACCACGCGCGAGCCTGGGCCAAGCGAGGTCTTCACCCACGGCTTGCGGTCCAGGCCCTTGGCGGCCGCGTTGCGCGCGAGCAGGCCCGCACCGATCATCACCGCCGGATTGGAGGTATTGGTGCACGAGGTGATCGCGGCGATCACCACCGCGCCGTCCTTCAGGCGGAAACGCGTGCCATCCAGTTCCACATCGCTGTAGCCCTTGGCCAGCTGTTCGTTGCCGACCGCGGCGCCGCCGCCTTCGTTGACGAACTTGGACACGTCATCGTTGCGCTTGTCGCGGTTGGTGATCAGCCCCACCAGGCTGTCGCGGTAGTTCTGCTTGACGTCTTCGAGCAGCACGCGGTCCTGCGGCCGCTTCGGGCCGGCCAGCGACGGCTTGACCGTGCCCATGTCCAGTTCCAGCGTGGCGCTGTAGCTGGCGTGCGCGGTCTGCGCGTCGTGCCACAGGCCCTGCGCCTTGGCGTAGGCCTCGACCAGCGCGATCTGTTCTTCGCTGCGGCCGGACAGGCGCAGGTAGTTCAGCGATTCCTCGTCGATCGGGAAGATGCCGCAGGTGGCGCCGTATTCCGGGGCCATGTTGCCGATCGTGGCGCGGTCGGCCAGCGGCAGGTGCTGCAGGCCTTCGCCGAAGAACTCGACGAACTTGCCAACCACGCCGTGCTTGCGCAGCTGCTGGGTGACAGTAAGCACCAGGTCGGTGGCGGTGGCGCCCTCGGGCAGCTTGCCGGTGAGCTTGAAACCCACCACCTGCGGGATCAGCATCGAGGACGGCTGGCCGAGCATGGCCGCCTCGGCTTCGATGCCGCCCACGCCCCAGCCGAGCACGCCGATGCCATTGATCATGGTGGTATGGCTGTCGGTGCCGAACACGGTGTCGGGGTAGGCCACCGGCGTGCCGTCCTTGTCGGCGGTCATCACCACGCGGGCCAGATTCTCCAGGTTCACCTGGTGGACGATGCCGGTGTTGGGCGGCACCACCTTGAAGTTGTCGAACGCCTTCTGGCCCCAGCGCAGGAAGCCGTAGCGTTCCATGTTGCGCTGGAATTCGATCTTGCCGTTGAGGTCCAGCGCGTCGGGCGTGCCGAACACGTCCACCTGCACCGAATGGTCGATGACCAGTTCCGACGGGATCTGCGGATTGATCTGTTCCGGGCGGCCGCCCAGCTTGACCACCGCATCGCGCATCGCGGCCAGGTCGACCACGCAGGGCACGCCGGTGAAATCCTGCAGCACCACGCGTGCGGGCATGAAGGCGATTTCGATGTCCGGCTCGGCGGTCGGGTTCCAGCGGGCCACTGCCTCGATGTGGTCGCGACCGACCGTGGCGCCACCATCCTCGTGCCGGAGCAGATTCTCCAGCAGGATCTTCATGGAGTAGGGCAGGCGGGAGATGTCGAACTGCTGTCCGAGCTTGGGCAGGCTGAAGTAGTCGTAGGTCGTGCCGCCGACGTCCAGCTGGCTGCGGGTGGAGAACGAATCGCTCATGCGGGGTGACTCCTCTTGCGGATGGCTTGCGTTGGCCCGCCCGAGGCAGGCCTGCTTGCGTTCGCCGTTGGCCCATAGGCCCGGTGACCGTTCCAAGTATGAACGATTCAGCCGGCCTTCGGCCTGCGGCATCGGGTCTCAGGGTACATAGAGATATGTATCGCTGATGTCATGGGGACCTGCGTATCCTTTGGCCGGCAAGGCCGGGATGGGGCGTGGCGCGTCCTCGGGTGGAAGTATGCCCCCGGAAGTATGTATAATTTGTGCATACTTTGGAGGGCCTACCGATGGAAGCCACCGTTGCAGAACGCGGACAGATCACCTTGCCCAAGGCGGTCCGCGATGCGCTCGGCCTGACCAAGGGCACCCAGCTGAAAGTGGAACTGGACGGCAGCCGGATCATCCTGCGCAAGAGCGTGGACGACGCGATTTCGCGCGCACGCGGCAAGTTCGCCCTGGATGGCTTCGATTCGGCCCAGGCCGCCGTCGACGCGGTCCGCGACGCCGAGTGAGCCGCGCATGATTGCCGTCGATTCGCCGGTCCTGATCGAGCTGCTCAGCAACGGCCCCCAGGCCGACGCCGTGGAAGCCTGTCTGCGCCAAAGCCTGGTCGGAGGGCGCGTGGTGATCTGCGGCGTCACCCTGGCTGAGATCTGCGCCTCGCTGCGCGGCGGCGCCGAGGTGCAGGGCGCGCTGGAAGAAATGGGTATCCATTTCAGCCCGCTGGAGGCCAAGTCCGCATTGCGCGCCGGCGAGATGCACCGCCGCCACCGCCAGCGCGGCACCAGCAGGCGCGGGCTGGACGATTTCATGGTCGGGTCACACGCGCTGCTGCAGTGCGATGGCCTGATCACCTGGAACGATACGTTTTACCGCGACTACTTCAAGGGCCTGAAGCTGATCGTGCCGCACGCTTGAGCCCACTTATTCCACCGCTGTATTCAATCGCAGTCTTTTCAAAGAAATCCCGGGAGTTGTCATGTTGGAAGCCTACCGCCACCACGTAGCCGAGCGCGCCGCGCTTGGCATCCCGCCGCTGCCGCTGAACGCCCAGCAGACGGCCGACGTCATCGAACTGCTGAAGAACCCGCCCGCCGGCGAAGCCGAGTTCCTGCTGGAACTGCTGACCCACCGCGTGCCGGCCGGCGTCGATGACGCCGCCAAGGTCAAGGCCTCGTACCTGGCCGCGATTGCCCTGGGCAGCGAAGTCAATGCGCTGATCAGCCGCGAGCGCGCCACCGAACTGCTGGGCACCATGCTCGGCGGTTACAACGTCGCCCCGCTGGTGCAGCTGCTGGATGACGCCGTGGTCGGCGCCATCGCCGCCGACGCGCTGAAGAAGACCCTGCTGGTCTTCGACGCCTTCCACGACGTGCAGGAAAAGGCCAAGGCCGGCAATGCCAACGCCCAGGGCGTGCTGCAGAGCTGGGCCGATGCCGAATGGTTCACCAGCCGTCCGCAGGTGCCCGAAAGCCTGACCATCACCGTGCTCAAGGTGACCGGCGAAACCAACACCGACGACCTGTCGCCGGCCCCGGACGCCACCACCCGCCCGGACATCCCGCTGCACGCCCTGGCGATGCTGAAGAACAAGCGTGATGGCATCGAGCCGGAAGAAGACGGCAAGCGCGGCCCGGTCAAGTTCCTGGAATCGCTGAAGGACAAGGGCCACCTGGTGGCCTACGTGGGCGACGTGGTCGGTACCGGTTCGAGCCGCAAGTCGGCCACCAACTCGGTGCTGTGGTTCACCGGCGAAGATATTCCGTTCATCCCGAACAAGCGCTTCGGCGGCGTGTGCCTGGGTTCCAAGATCGCCCCGATCTTCTACAACACCATGGAAGATGCCGGCGCGCTGCCGATCGAACTCGACGTGTCGCAGATGAACATGGGCGATGTGATCGAGCTGCGCCCGTACGACGGCAAGGCCCTGAAGGACGGCGCGGTGATCGCCGAGTTCAAGGTCAAGTCCGACGTGCTGTTCGACGAAGTGCGCGCCGGTGGCCGCATTCCGCTGATCATCGGCCGCGGCCTGACCGCCAAGGCGCGTGAAGCGCTGGGCCTGGCCCCGACCGATCTGTTCCGCCTGCCGATGGACCCGCCGGATACCGGCAAGGGCTTCTCGCTGGCGCAGAAGATGGTCGGCCGCGCCTGTGGCCTGCCGGAAGGCCAGGGCATGCGCCCGGGCACCTACTGCGAACCGAAGATGACCTCGGTGGGCTCGCAGGACACCACCGGCCCGATGACCCGTGACGAGCTGAAGGACCTGGCCTGCCTGGGCTTCTCGGCCGACCTGGTGATGCAGTCGTTCTGCCACACCGCGGCGTACCCGAAGCCGGTGGACGTCAAGACCCACCACACCCTGCCGGAGTTCATCTCCACCCGTGGCGGCATCTCGCTGCGTCCGGGCGACGGCGTGATCCACAGCTGGCTCAACCGCATGCTGCTGCCCGACACCGTCGGCACCGGTGGCGATTCGCACACCCGTTTCCCGGTGGGCATTTCGTTCCCGGCCGGCTCGGGCCTGGTCGCCTTCGCGGCGGCTACCGGCGTAATGCCGCTGGACATGCCCGAATCGGTGCTGGTGCGCTTCAAGGGCACGATGCAGCCGGGCGTGACCCTGCGTGACCTGGTCAACGCGATCCCGCTGTACGCGATCAAGTCCGGTCTGCTGACCGTGGCCAAGGCCGGCAAGAAGAACATCTTCTCCGGTCGCATCCTGGAAATCGAAGGTCTGCCGGAGCTGAAGGTCGAGCAGGCGTTCGAACTGTCCGATGCCTCGGCCGAACGTTCGGCCGCCGGTTGCTCGGTGCACCTGAACAAGGAGCCGATCATCGAGTACCTCACCAGCAACATCACGCTGCTGAAGTGGATGATCGCCGAGGGTTACCAGGACGCCCGTTCGCTGGCGCGCCGCATCGAGAAGATGGAAGCCTGGCTGGCCAACCCGGAGCTGCTGGCTCCGGACGCCGACGCCGAGTACGCCGCCGTCATCGAGATCGACCTGGCCGACATCCACGAGCCGATCGTGGCCTGCCCGAACGATCCGGACGACGTCAAGACGCTGTCCGACGTGGCCGGTGCGGCCATCGACGAAGTGTTCATCGGTTCGTGCATGACCAACATCGGTCACTTCCGTGCGGCGGCCAAGCTGCTGGAAGGCAAGCGCGACATCCCGACCAAGCTGTGGGTGGCACCGCCGACCAAGATGGATGCTTCGGAGCTGACCAAGGAAGGCCATTACGGCACCTTCGGCACCGCCGGCGCACGCATGGAAATGCCGGGCTGCTCGCTGTGCATGGGCAACCAGGCGCAGGTGCGCGAGGGCGCGACGGTGTTCTCGACCTCGACCCGCAACTTCCCGAACCGTCTGGGCCGCAACTCCAACGTGTACCTGGGTTCGGCCGAACTGGCCGCGATCTGCTCGCGTCTGGGCCGCATCCCGACCAAGGAAGAGTACATGGCCGACATCGGCGTGCTGGATGCCAGCAGCAAGGACATCTACCGCTACATGAACTTCGACCAGATCGAGGACTACCAGGACGTGGCCAAGACGGTTGCTGCCTGATGCGTTGCCGGCCGATGGCCGGCAACCGGTAGCCATCGACCGTTGGTCGATGGGCTGAAAACAAAAAACCCCCGGTGAAAGCCGGGGGTTTTTCGTTGTGATGCGTAGATTCCGTAGCGCCGGGCGCTGCCCGGCTGCCGTTCGCGCGGACCGCCCCAGCCGGGCAGAGCCCGGCGCTACGTGATTCGGACGGCCGGGCAGAGCCCGGCGCTACGTGGCTGGTGGTGTGCCGCCGGGCATGCGTTATGCGCGCGCCATGGCCATCAGCCGTTCGGCGATGCGTTCCAGCGGGACCATTTCTTCGGTGGCACCGAGTTTGTAGGCCGCGCCGGGCATGCCCCAGACCACGCTGGTGGCTTCGTCCTGCACCAGGGTGGGGGCGCCGGCGTTGCGCAGTTCCAGCAGGCCGCGCGCGCCGTCGTCGCCCATGCCGGTGAGGATCGCGCCGATCGCGTTGGCGCCGGCGCTTTCGGCCACCGAACGGAACAGCACGTCCACCGCCGGCTTGTGCCGGTTCACGGCCGGGCCGTCGTCGACGCGGCAGCGCCAGCGAGCACCGTCGCGGATGATGCGCAGGTGCTTGCCGCCGGGCGGGAGGTAGGCGTGGCCAGGCAGTACCGCTTCACCGTCGCTGGCTTCGCGCACGGACATCGCCGAATGGCGGTCCAGGCGTTCGGCGAACGGGGTGCTGAAGGTGGCGGGCAAATGCTGGGTCATCACCACCGCCGGCGCGTCGGCCGGCATGCCTTCCAGCACCACGCGCAGGGCTTCGGTGCCACCGGCCGAGGCGCCGATGGCGATCAGGCGGTCGGTGGTGCGGAACTGGATCGCGCGCGGCGTGGCGGCCGGGCCCACCGCGTCCAGGGTGATGCGCGGGGCGGTGGGGCGGGCGAGGGTACGCACGCGCGAGCGCGCGGCCATCTTGACCTTGCCGATGATCTCTTCGGCATAGGCCTGCAGCCCGCGGGCGACGTCGAATTTCGGCTTGGACACGAAATCCACCGCGCCCAGCGCGAGCGCCTGCAGGGTGGTATCGGCGCCACGCTCGGTCAGCGAGGAGATCATCACCACCGGCAGCGGGTGCAGCCGCATCAGGTTTTCCAGGAACGCCAGGCCGTCCATGCGCGGCATTTCGACGTCCAGGGTGATCACGTCCGGGGCCAGGCGCTTGATCTTCTCGCGGGCCAGCAACGGGTCGGCGGCGGTGCCGACCACCTCGATATCGCGGTCGCTGGCGAGGATCTCGCTGAGCATCTGCCGTACCACGGCGGAGTCGTCGACGATCAGCACGCGACAGGGGCCGGTCTGGGTCATTCGAACAGCTCCACGCCACCGGTGACCGGGGCCTTGGACAGGCGGGCGCGCACGGCCGATTCGGTGGCGGCCACTTCGGCTTCATGGGCATGCGGCAGGCGCTGCACGACCACCCGGCCGGTATCGGCGAAGAACCACACCTTGCGCGGATGGATGCCGCACAGATCCTCGGCCAGTACCGGGATGTGCTCGGCCTGCAGGTACTGGCGCACGAACTCGGCGTTGCGCGTGCCCACCGGGTTGCTGGTGAAGCCCTTCAACACGTTGGCGCCGCCGAACACCTTGGCTTCCAGGCGCTTGCGGTGTGCGCCGCGCTTGAGCAGGTCGTTGATCAGCAGTTCCATGGCATAGCTGCCATAGCGGGCGGGCGCGCCGTCGCCGACGTTGCCCTCGGGCAGCAGGAAGTGGTTCATGCCGCCGATCTTCAGCACCGGGTCGCGCAGGCAGGCGGCCACGCACGAACCGAGCGTGGTGGTCAGCGCGGTGTCGTCGTCCACCACCAGGTACTGGGTGGGCAACAACTTGGCGGCCGTTACCTTGAAGCGGCTGTCGAAGTAGCGCATCACATCGTCATTGCGGATCACGGCGTTCATACCGGGGCTCCGGGGGCGCGTTTGTACAACGTGCGCCCGCACGGCTGGATCAGGTCGGCGGCGTGCAGGTAGTTCTCCGAGTGGCCGGTGTAGAGCAGGCCGTCATCGCCCATGTGCTGGATCAGCCGCGACAGGATGCCGCGCTGGGTGGGCTTGTCGAAATAGATCATCACGTTGCGGCAGAACAGCGCATCGAACGGGCCGCCGACGTCGTACCGGCTGCTGAGCAGGTTGAGCGGGCGGAAGTCGATCAGGTCGCGCAGGGCCGGGTTGACCCGGCAGCTGCCTTCGTTGGGACCGCTGCCGCGCTGGAAATAGCGCTTCTTGATCGCCGGGTCCAGCCCGGACACCCGGTCGATGGCGTACACACCGCGGCTGGCGGTGGCCAGGACCTGGGTGTCCACGTCGGTGGCGAGGATCCGTACCGGCGGCTTGAGCGTGCCGAAGGCTTCGCAGGCGGTGATGGCCATGGAGTAAGGCTCCTCGCCGGTGGAGGCCGCGCACGACCACAGCTGCAGGGTGCCGTGGCCGGACCGCGCGCGCAGTTCGGTGTCGAGCTTTTCGAAGTGGTGCGGTTCGCGGAAGAACGCGGTGAGGTTGGTGGTCAGTGCGTTGGTGAACGCCTGCCATTCGTCGCCACCGTCGCGTTCGAGCTGATCCAGGTAGTCGTGGAAGTTGCGCAGGCCCAGCGCCCGCAGGCGCCGCGACAGGCGGCCGTAGACCATGTCGCGCTTGGCCGGTGCCAGCGAGATGCCGACACGCTGGTAGATCAGGTCGCAGACGCGGCGGAAATCACGATCGGCGAACTCGAATTCGCGGCCGTTCTGGGCGGTGGTGGCAGGGGCAGAAGGCGTGGACACGGGCGGACTCGAAGGAGGGTGGGGAGGCGGCGGCCGGGTGGCCACCGCGAAGGCTCAGAACTCTTGCCAGTTGCCGTCGTCCGGCGTGGTGCGTGGCGCGCGCGGGGCGGGCGCGGCACGTACCGGGCTGGGCGCGGCCGAACGGGCCGCAGGCCGTGCCGGGGCGGGCACCACCACGCGCGCGGTGACCGCGCTGACGGCGGCGGCCACGTGGTTGTCCAGGCGGAAGATGGCCACGGCGTCGGACAGCTGGCCGGCCTGTTCTTCCATCGCGCGCGCTGCGGCGGTGGCTTCCTCGACCAGTGCGGCGTTCTGCTGGGTGGTCTCGTCCATCTGCACCACGGTCTGGTTGACCTGGTCGATGCCGGCCGACTGTTCCTGCGAGGCCGCGGAGATCTCGGCCATGATGTCGGTCACGCGCTGCACCGAGGCGACGATCTCGCCCATGGTGGTGCCGGCCTTGCGCACCAGCGCCGAGCCGTCGGCCACGCTGGCCACCGAGTCGTCGATCAGGCCCTTGATCTCCTTGGCCGCACCGGCCGAGCGCTGGGCCAGGGTGCGCACTTCGGAGGCGACCACCGCGAAGCCGCGGCCCTGTTCGCCGGCACGCGCGGCTTCCACGGCCGCGTTCAGTGCCAGGATGTTGGTCTGGAAGGCGATGCCGTCGATGACCGAGATGATCTCGGCGATGCGCTTGGAGCTGGCTTCGATCGCGCTCATCGTGGTGACCACCTGGCCGACCACCTCGCCACCCTGGCTGGCCACGCCGTGCGCGCCGATGGCCAGCTGGTTGGCCTGGCGGGCATGCTCGGCATTCTGGCGCACGGTGGAGGTCAGCTCCTCCATCGAGGCTGCGGTTTCTTCCAGGTTGGCGGCCTGCTGTTCGGTACGGCGCGACAGGTCGCTGTTGCCGCTGGCGATCTCGCCGGCCGCCTGGTTGATGCTGCCTGCCGCGGTCTGGATCTGCCCGACGATCTGGGTCAGCTGGGACACGGTGGCATTGGCATCGTCGCGCATGCTGGCGAACACGCCCTGGAAGTCGCCGTGCATGCGCACGGTGAGGTCGCCTTCGGCGATGCCCGAGAGCAGCTGCGAGAGCTTGCCCAGGTTGTCGTCGCTGACCTGCATCATCGCGTTGAGGTTGGCGATCATCAGGCGGAAGTCGTGGTCGAAGCGGGCGGTGTCGCCGCGCTGGCTGAAGTCGCCGGCCGCCGCCGCCGCGCCCAGACGCTTGATCTCGGCATTGATGCTGGCCAGGTTTTGCTTGACCGAATCGACGGTGTCGGTGATGGCCGCTTTCTCGCCGGGGTAGCGCGCGATCTCGGCGGACAGGTCGCCCACCGCGTAGCGCTGCACCACCTGCAGGACGTTCTGCATGGTCTGCACGTGCGCGCCGACCAGGGTGTTGGTTTCATGCACCATCAGCCCGTACTCGCCGGGGAAGGCGCTTTCGTCCATGCGGAAGCTGGTTTGGCCGGCGTCGTGGCGGCTGGCCATGTCGCGCTGGCCGCTGATCACCGCGTGCAGCTGCTGCTGCATGCGCGCCATGCTTTCCAGCAGGCGGCCCGGTTCGTCGTGGGGCTGGGCACCGATGCGGCTGTCGAGCTTACCGGCGGCGATGCTCTCGGCGACCTGGGTGGCCTGGCGCAGCGGCAGGGTGATGCGGTTGCCGATCAGCCAGCTCAGGGCCAGCACGATCAGCACCACGGCGCCGCCGCTGGCGGTCATGATGGCGGTGAACACCAGCGCCTGCTGCTGTACGTCTTCCATGTACACGCCGCTGCTGATGACCCACTGCCAGGGCTTGTACAGGCCAGCGTAGGACGACTTGTCGTACAGGCCTTCGGCGCCGGCCTTGGCCCACTTGTAGGAGACCACGCCGCCGCCTTGGCGGGCGACCTGCACCAGGTCGTGGAACAGCTGCACGCCGTCCTCGGAGCGGAACGCCTGCATGTCCTTGCCGATCAGGTCCTTGCGGAACGGATGCATGAGCACGCGGTACTGGGTGTCGTAGACGCTGTAGTAGTAGGCGTCGCTGTCGGCGCGCATGCGCGCGAGCGCTTCCAGTGCGGCAGCCTTGGCGGCCGGTTCGGTCAGCTCGCCGGTTTCGGCCAGGCGATGGTAGTGGTCCAGGATGCCGTAGGTGAGCTCGACCTGGATCTTCAGGCTGTCCTTGCGGGTATCGGTGAGGTCCAGGTACTGCATGCGCGCGGCGATCACGGCCAGGGCGATGACGCCGACGGCGATCAACGCGGTGAGCAGGTTGAGCTTGCGCCTGACGGACAGGTTGGAGAAGTACTGGTTCCAGCGGCTGATCAGATTCATGGGCAGGGCATCATCTTTGGTCGACGAACGTGTCGCGGCAATGCTGTTATCGGCCAAAGGCAGCGGCTATTGAGGGTGGGTGGCTGAGCGTATTCAGGTTGGGGTGGCTCTACCGTCCGGGGCCGTGTGCAGCCGACCAACGGTCGGCTCTACCCTTCGGGACCGTGTGCAGCCACCCATGGGGTGGCTCTACCGTCCGGGGCCGTGTGCAGCCGACCAACGGTCGGCTCTACCCTTCGGGACCGTGTGCAGCCACCCATGGGGTGGCTCTACCGTCCGGGACCGTGTGCAGCCGACCAACGGTCGGCTCTACCCTTCGGGACCGTGTGCAGCCACCCATGGGGTGGCTCTACCGTGGTGGGCGCGGTCATGCGCCCTTGCCAACAAAAAGGCCCCGATGGGTATCGGGGCCTTTTGTCATGCGGGATTACAGGCTGCTGGCGCGCTTAGAACTCCTGCCAGTCGCCGTCGGCCAGTTCGGTGGCGACCGGGCGGGCTGCTGCGCGGCGGACCGGGGCCGGGGCGGCGGCAACCGGGCGTGCGGCACGCGGGGCCGGGGTGGCCACGGCTGCCGGCGGCAGCACCACGTCGTGCGCGTCGAGCTTGAAGATCGACACCGCGTCGCTGAGGTGGCCGGCCTGTTCTTCCATCGAGCGGGCGGCGGCGGTGGCTTCTTCCACCAGCGCGGCGTTCTGCTGGGTGGTTTCGTCCATCTGCACGACGGTCTGGTTGACCTGCTCGATGCCGGCCGACTGTTCCTGCGAGGCGGCGGAAATCTCGGCCATGATGTCGGTCACGCGCTGCACCGAGGCGACGATCTCGCCCATGGTGGCGCCGGCCTTGTGCACCAGCGCCGAGCCGTCGTTGACCTTGCCGACCGAGTCGTCGATGAGGCCCTTGATTTCCTTGGCCGCACCGGCCGAACGCTGGGCCAGGGTGCGCACTTCGGAGGCGACCACGGCGAAGCCGCGGCCCTGTTCGCCGGCACGCGCCGCTTCCACGGCTGCGTTCAGCGCCAGGATGTTGGTCTGGAAGGCGATGCCGTCGATGACCGAGATGATCTCGGCGATCTTCTTGGACGAGGTCTGGATCGCGCTCATGGTGGTCACCACCTGGCCGACCACATCACCGCCCTGGCTGGCCACGCTGTGCGCGCCGATGGCCAGCTGGTTGGCCTGGCGGGCATGCTCGGCGTTCTGGCGCACGGTGGAGGTCAATTCCTCCATCGAGGCCGCGGTTTCTTCCAGGTTGGCCGCCTGCTGTTCGGTGCGGCGCGACAGGTCGCTGTTGCCCGTGGCGATCTCGCTGGCCGCCGAGCTGATGGCCTGGCTGGAGTGCTTGATCTTGGTGACGATGCCGCTGAGCTGTTCGGCGGTGGCATTGGCGTCGTCGCGCATGGTGGCGAACACGCCCTGGAAATCACCGTGCATGCGCACCGTGAGATCCCCCTGCGACAGCGCGGTGAGCAGGCCGGAGATCTGCTCGATGCTGGCCGCGTTGGCGTCCAGCAGGCCGTTGATCTGCTGGGCCAGCTGCAGGAAGAAGCCTTCCTTGCCCTCGGCGCGGATGCGGCCGGACAGGTCGCCGGCGGCGGCCTGGGCAATCACGCGGGCCACTTCGGCTTCGACCAGCGCTTCCGGCGTACGGTCGCGCCACTCGACCACGTGGCCGACGCTCTCGCCTTCTTCGTTGCGGATGGTGGAGACCACCTGGGCGAACTGCGCATCGCCGAACTGCATGGCGCGACGGGCCACGCCGTTCGCCTTGAGGTTGTTCAGCAGGGTGGCATCCATTTCGCCGCGGTGCTCGAGCACGGTCAGCGGACGGCCCACCAGCGAGGTATTGGCATCGAAATCGGGCAGGTGCTTGCGCAGCTCCTCCTGGTACTGCGACAGGCTCTGCTCGAGTGCGCGGTTGGCGTACACGATGTTGAGCTGGTTGTCGGTCAGGTACACGCCGGTGGAGCTGTAATCCAGCGCGGTGCGGATGCGCAGGTTCTCGCGGGCGATGGCCTGGTCGGTTTCGGTGCGCTCGCGCAGGTCGCGCTGCATGCGCTGCATGGCCTGCATCAGGTCGCCGACTTCATCCTTGCGGGTGACGTCGATATGGCCGTCAAGCTTGCCGCCGGCCACGTCATTGGCGACCGACACGGCGCCGCGCATGCTGCCAACCAGCGAGCGGGCAAACAGGTACACCAGCACCAGACCGAGTGCGGCACCGCCGAGCAGGGCGATGATGGTGAGGGTGGCCGAGGCGGCATAGGTCGATTCGGCCTCATCGCGCGAGGCGCGGGCCAGGCGGTTGTCTTCGGCGATCAGTGCTTCCAGCGCCGAGGACGCTTTCAGGTGTTTGGTGCGGGTTTCGCCGACGAAGGTGTCCACGGCGTCATCGGGGAGATCCAGTTCCAGCATCTCGGTGACGGCATCGTAGGAGGCCAGCGAGTCTTTCCAATCCTTGGCGAAGGTGTCAAACAGCTTCTTCTGCTGGGGATTGTCGATCAATTCGGGGTATTTCTTGATGGACAGGTCGATCTTGCCGCGCAGTTCGGCGGCGCGCTTCTTGGCGTCGGCCTTGACGTCGTCGCTGGCGCGGATCAGGCCCTGGTAGGCCGAGTTGCGGTATTCGCCGACCATGCCGCGGATTTCACCGGCGGTGCGGATGCTCTCCATCCGGTGGCCAGCCAGTTCGGTGGTGACGTTGTTGAGCGAGTAAAGCCCGCGATACGCCACGATGCCCTGCAGCAGCATCACCAGCAGGAGGACACCGAAAGTCAGCATCAACTTCGGCATCAGTTTGAGGTTGTTGATCCAGGGCATGGGCGGTGCGATCTCCAGTGGCAAACGCGTCCGGGCGTCGTGCCCGGTTGCAGCGACCACGCCGGCCAGTGCCGGCGTGGCATGGCGTACGGCGGATTACTTGATGTTGGCGAGCTTGAGGCCGGCCGGCGAGCTGACTTCGATTTCAGCACGCGATGCGTCACGGGCGATCTTGCCGATCACGCACACGGTCTTGCCTTCCAGGCTTTCCAGCGGGAAGCTGAACTTGCCGCGGTTGGCGCCGGCGATGCGGGCCGAGAAGGTGTGGCGCGGGAACGCGCCGCCCATGTACAGGAAGGTCGGCTGGCCTTCGGAGCCTTCGGCGTAGCGGGCCTTTTCGACCTTGCCGCAGACCATGCCGTCCTTGCCGACCGAGCGCGGCGCCATTTCCGGCGGGATCATCTCGGCCGACTGGGCGAAGGCGGACGAGGCAGAGGAGGCGAGGACGGCAACCGAGAACAGCGCAAGCAGGGACTTCATCGGGAAGAATCTCCGGGGGAAATTGGACGAGTTGGCCCGGCCTTGGGCAGCCCTACACAGCCGGGTCCTGAAGCAGCTATCGGCCGTCGCGCAGGGAACTGAAGAACTTTTTTCACAACCCGGTCGAATCGACCGGGATGGCGGGGCACGATCAGGCGGCGGCGTCTTCGACCTGGGCCGGCTGGCCCATGTCGGCGCTGTCGAGCAGGGTTTCGATATCCAGCAGGATCAGCATGCGATCGTCCTGGGTGCCGATGCCGGAGATGAAGCGGGTATCGACGGCGGCGCCAAACTCGGGGGTGGGGCGGATCTGGTCGGCGTTGAGCGGGATGACGTCGGAGACGCTGTCGACGACGATGCCGACGACGCGGTCTTCGACGTTGAGCACGATCATGACGGTGAAGGCGTCATACGTGGCCTTTTCCAGGCGCAGCTTGAGGCGCAGGTCGATGACCGGGACGATGGTGCCGCGCAGGTTGATGACACCCTTGATGTAATCGGGGGCATCGGGCACGCGGGTGACCGAGTCGTAGCCACGGATTTCCTGGACCTTGAGGATGTCCACGCCGTAGTGCTCGGCGCCGAGGGTGAAGCTGAGATACTCGCCACCGCTGCTGGCGGCGTTGGGGTTGCTGTCGTTCATGGAAGGAATCCTGGGTCGGGCGTGGCGGTAAGGAAAAACCGGGCGTCACGCTCAATATCGGCCTGGAGTCGGGCGACTTTAGACGGGGTGTGGTTGGCTGTTTTCAGCGATTCGCTGCTGATGGACGGCGGGCGGTGCCAGGCCCTGCCGGGACACGCCGTAAATCCATCCCTGGAGGCTCGTGGGCGCCATCCATGGCGCCCAACGGTCCCGGCAGGGCCTGGCACCGCCCGCCCCACAGGTCCCGTGATCGGTTGGATAAAGCCGCGTGGGTGGGGAGGGGTAGTGCCGAGCGTTGCTCGGCACCCACACCCACCCCTCAGGCGCTGCGTGCTCTTGATCTCAACACGGCGAAAGCCATCTGTGCTGGGTTGGTACGGGTGGGTTGGCGGGACCGTTGGGCGCCATGGATGGCGCCCACGAGCCTCCAAGGATGGATTCACGGCGTGTCCCGCCAACCCACCCGTACCGACCCACTCCAACAGACCGAACCGCCGCAGTTGCAGTTGCAGTTGCCGTTGCTCCAAAAAAGCAGCCCGCCTAAATTTCCCCATTTTTGCGGGCGCTGCGCTGGCGGTCGATGCGGAAGATGTAGCGCTGGATCGCACTGTCGCCCCCGCGTGGCAGCGAATCGAAACGCATCCCCACGCGCTTCATCTCCACCCCGTTCGGCAGCTTCACCGCCAACTGATTGCACACGATCAACGCGATCTGCAGCGGCCCGCCCTCCGGCATGTCCAGCCGTGCGTCATACCGCTTCTGCAGCGCGAACACATTGCAGTCTACCGGCACCGTCACCGCCAGCCCGCCGCCACTGATGTCCACCACCCGCAGACTCAACGCCTCGCTGCGGTCCTCGTTGATCGGGAACAGCAACTGCGGAGAATCGGTGATCGGCGTCTCCAGACGGTACAGCTCCCGACGCTGCAGATGCACCAGCTCGCTCGGGAACGCTACCCGGAACGCCACATGGTGCGTACTGCCCACGCGCTCCAGATGGTCCAGCCGGAAACGTACCATCACCTTGTCCAGCTGCGCGAAGCACAGCAGGTGCCCAGCCTCTTCCGCCGCCCGGTTCGCCGGCTCGGACGGACTGCCGTCCAGCAGCAGCATGTCCTCGTCTTCGTCCAGCTCCAGGATCGCCGTCGGGAACGACTGGTCCCGCCCGCCCAGATGCGCATTGATCAACGAGCGCTGGTCGATCAATGCCTGCAGCAATTGACGGATCTGCCGGGGATTGCGGACCAGGTAACGATCGTCCGCGCCGTCGTCGTGCGCGGCGTGGTCGTCGTCGTGTGCCTCAAAGCTGCCTTCGGACATGGATGCGTGCTGAATAGAGTGGGCGCCGCCGGCGATTTTACCGGGGCTCTGTCCGTTTATCGGCAGCGGTTCACATTAATGTAGGGCCAATCCGTGTAGATCAGCTCGGCCGCCCCAAACGCACGACACCCCGCCGAAGCGGGGTGCCGTGGACACGCATCACAGGGCAGGGCGGATCAGAACTCCTGCCAGTCGCCTTCGTTGGCCAGCACCGGCTCGCGCACCGCGGCACGGCGCACCGGCGCTGCCGCTGCACGCGCACGCGGGGCCGCAATGGCCGGGGCACGGCTGCTGGCCGCCGGCGCGCTCGCCACCGGGGCCGCCTGGCCGTCCAGCTTGAACAGTGCCACGGCGTCGGTCAGGTGGCCGGCCTGCTCTTCCATCGAACGGGCGGCGGCGGTGGCTTCTTCCACCAGCGCGGCGTTCTGCTGGGTCGTTTCGTCCATCTGGGTGATGGTCTGGTTGACCTGCTCGATGCCCGCCGACTGTTCCTGCGAAGCGGCGGAAATCTCGGCCATGATGTCGGTCACGCGCTGTACCGACGCCACGATCTCGCCCATGGTCTCGCCGGCCTGGTTGACCAGCGCCGAGCCTTCGGCAACCTTGCCCACCGACTCGTCGATCAGGCCCTTGATCTCCTTGGCCGCACTGGCCGAGCGCTGGGCCAGGGTGCGTACTTCGGAGGCCACCACGGCGAAGCCGCGGCCCTGTTCGCCCGCACGCGCCGCTTCCACCGCCGCATTCAGCGCCAGGATGTTGGTCTGGAAGGCGATGCCGTCGATCACGGTGATGATGTCGGCGATGCGGCGCGAAGAGGCGTCGATCTCGTGCATGGTGCTGACCACGCGGCCGACCACGTCGCCGCCCTGGCTGGCCACGCCGTGCGCGCCGATCGCCAGCTGGTTGGCCTGGCGGGCGTGTTCGGCGTTCTGACGCACGGTGGAGGTCAGTTCCTCCATCGAGGCGGCGGTTTCTTCCAGGTTGGCGGCCTGCTGCTCGGTACGGCGCGACAGGTCGTTGTTGCCCGAGGCGATTTCGCCGGCGGCGGTGCTGATGCTGGACGATGCGTGCTGGATGCGGCCCACGATCTGGGTCAGCTGGGCGACGGTGGTGTTGGCGTCGTCACGCATGCTGGCGAACACGCCGTGGAATTGGCCCTGCATGCGTGCGGTGAGGTCGCCGTTGGCGATCGACTGCAGCAGGTGCGACAGCTGCGACAGGTTGCCGTCGGCCACTTCCATCATGGTGTTGAGGTGCTCGATCATCACCCGGAAATCGTGATCGAAGCGCAGCGCATCGCCACGCTGGGTGAAATCACCGGCCGCGGCGGCCTGGGCCAGCGACTGGATCTGGGTGTTGATGGCCAGCAGGCTGGCCTTAGCCGCGTCCATCGATTCGTGCAGGATCGCGCGGCTGCCGGGCAGGCGGCGGGCATTGGGCGACAGGTCACCGGCGGCGTACTGGTTCAGCACGGCGATGGCGTCCTTGATCGCATCCAGGTGGTCGAACACCACCGTGTTGGTGCCCACGGCCAGCTCGCCGTACACGCCCGGGAAGTCGGTGGGCATGCGGTGCGAGATATCCGGGCCGGCATGCATCGCGGCCATCTGCCGGGTTTCTTCGGAATAGCGGCGCAGCATGCTGGTCATTTCGCCGGTGGCGGCCAGCATCTGCCCGGCCTCGTCGGCGCTGGTGGCGCGGATGGTGACGCTCAGGTCGCCACGGGCCACCGACTTGATGGCATGCACGGCCTGGCCCAGCGGGCGGGTGATGATGCGCGAGATCATGAAGGCCAGGGCGGCGGCCACCAGCGACAGCAGCACCATGCAGCTGATGATGGCGATCACGCTGGTGCGGTGGGTGGCGTTGGCCGCGGCGATCTTGCTTGCCATCAGGCCGTTGCTGAACGCACCGAGCGCCTTGAGGTCGTCGAACAGCTGGCGACGGGCCGGGCGCGACTTCTCGTCGGACACCTGGCGGGCCAGCGCCCCATCACCGGCGGCGACGGCGGCGCGCAGTTCGACGTTGGCGGCGAAGTAGGCATCGGTGTCGGCGGACACCTTGGCGAACAGGGCACGCTCGCGCTCACCGGCCGGCAGTGCCGCGTAGGCAGCCAATTCGTCGCGGACCACCTTGGCGGTGGTCTCCATGCGCTTGTTGTAGTCGGCCACCTTTTCCGGCTGGTCGAACATGCTCACCTGCGCCATTTCGTAGGTGCGGAACTCACCCAGCTGCGAGCGCACTTCGCCCAGATGCTGCACCGACGGAATATCGTTGCTGGCCATCGCGCCCAGTTCGGCGTTGGCGCCATTGAGGCGAACCAGCGCGAAGGCGCCGAGGATGACGGTCATCAGGGTGGTGAGGGTAAAGCCCACGGCCAGTTTGCGGGCGATGGGCAGATCGTGGAACCACTTCATGGCAGGAACTCCGGGCAGGGCAGTGGCGCGCAGCCGTGGGGGCGCTGGGCGTGAGGTCGTGGCGAATGCGGGATGGGGCGAGGGGCGCGTGACGAAGAAGTCAACGCTCTCCCGAAATAGCGGCGACGCAACGCCGCAACTTGAGTGTTCGATGTCACATTTTTTCGCGGCGTGCAGCCGCGCCTCACAAACCCGCATTGGTTGCATAAGCAAGCAACCGCAAGGCTTTCGATTCGCGGCTCAAGGAGGCGGCTCAGTACGCCAACGTATCGCCGCCGATCAAGATCACAGTTTCAAAAAAGGCGCGTAACGGACAGGCCCGGCCGGAGGCAAATCACCCGGTAGTGCCGGCCGCTGGCCGGCAACCAGGAAACCCCCAGCACCCGGTAGTGCCGGCCGCTGGCCGGCAACCAGGAAACCCGCAGCAATGGGTAGTGCCGGCCGCTGGCCGGCAACCCCATGGACCCCAGCCGACAACGCGAGGAGCCGGCCAGCGGCCGGCACTACCGGGTGGCAAGCGGGATGAGGAGCCGGCCAGCGGCCGGCACTACCGGGGGGCAAGCGGGATGAGGAGCCGGCCAGCGGCCGGCACTACCGGGGGGCAGGCGGAATGAGGAGCCGGCCAGCGGCCGGCACTACCGGGGGTGGCAGGCGGAATGATCGGGGATGCAGACGAAGGCCGCGGACTCACAAACGAGGAGCCCCCGCTAGTAGCGGGGGCGCGCCGACAGGCGGGGGGTGTTGGGTGCTGATGAGGCCGCGCCCAAGGTTTGCAACGCAAACCTTGGGGATCCTTCGCGATCGCGAATGATCAAGCCGCCTGTGGCATCCGCAACGACCGCACCAGGCCACCGATATCCACGATCAGCGACACCCGGCCATCGCCCAGGATGGTGGCACCGGACACGCCACTGATGCGGCGGTAGTTGTTCTCGATGTTTTTGACCACCACCTGCTGCTGGCCGACCAGTTCGTCCACTTCCAGCGCGATCTTCTGGCCATCGCCTTCGACCACCACCACCAGCGAGTCGTCCTTGGTGCGCCCGCCGAACCCGTAGTACTCGCTGAGCGAGAGGATCGGCAGGTACTCGCCACGGACGCGCAGCACGCGGCCTTCGCCGGCCATGGTGCGTACGTCTTCGGGCTGCGGCTGCAGGGCTTCAAGCACGTAGGCCAGCGGCAGGATCACCGTTTCACCGGCCACCGCCACGGTCATGCCGTCGAGGATGGCCAGGGTCAGCGGCAGCCGGATCAGCACGCGGGTGCCATTGCCGGCCTTGCTTTCCAGCTGTACTTCGCCACCCAGCGCCTGGATGTTGCGGCGGACCACGTCCATGCCCACGCCACGCCCGGACAGGTCGGTGACCGCGTCGGCAGTGGAGAAGCCCGGCTGGAAGATGAGGTCCCAGACCTGGGCGTCGGTGGGGTTGTCGGGCACGCTCAAGCCGCGCTCGAGGGCCTTGGACAGGATCTTGTCGCGGTTCAGGCCGCGGCCGTCGTCGCTGACTTCGATCACGATGTGGCCGCCCTGGTGCGAGGCCGCCAGGGTGATCGTGCCGGTCTCGTCCTTGCCGGCGTCGCGGCGGACGTCGGGCATTTCCAGGCCGTGGTCGATCGAGTTGCGGACCAGATGCACGAGCGGATCGGCGATCTTCTCGATCAAGCCCTTGTCCAGCTCGGTGCCTTCGCCGATGGTGCGCAGGCGCACGTGCTTGCCCAGGCGCGAGGACAGGTCGCGGACCAGGCGCGGGAAGCGGCGGAACACCGCATCCACCGGCAGCATGCGCACGCCGATGACCGCTTCCTGCAGGTCGCGGGTGTTGCGCTCGAGCAGGTCCAGACCAGCGAACAGCTGTTCGGCATGCACCGGGTCCAGTGCGTGCGAGACCTGCTTGAGCATGGCCTGGGTGATGACCAGTTCGCCGACCAGGTTGATCAGGGCATCGACCTTTTCCACGGCGACGCGGATCGAGGTTTCTGCTTCATGTGCGGTAGCGGCAGGCGCGGCGGCAGCCGGCGTGGCCGCAGCCGGTGCCGGGGCAGCCGCAGGAGCCGCGGGGGCGCTGGTGGCCAGGCTGGGCGGTGCGGCCGGACGGATGTCCAGTTCGCAGTCGTCCACCACCCAGGCGAAGGTGTCTTCGATCTTGCTGCGCGGCACCTTGCCGACCAGGCCCAGGTCCCACGCCAGGTGAGCTTCAAGCGGGTCGAGCTGGTCGAAGCCGGGCAGGCGGTCCAGCCGCGCGGCCACCTGCAGCGACCCCAGGTGCTCCAGTTCGCGGATGATGCGCAGCGGGTCGTTGCCACTCATGAACAGCGACGGCGAGGGCACGAAGCCGATCTGCCACGCTTCGGGGGTGTCATCCACCTTGGCCGCGGCCACCGGTGCGGCGGCCGCCGCCTGGCCGGACAGTACCGCTTCCAGGCGTGCCTTGATCGCCGCCACAGCCTGCGGGTCCGCCGGCTGGCCGTGCTCGGCTTCGCGCAGCAGGGCGCGCAGCACGTCCACCGAGGACAACATGGCGTCCACCGCGGTGGCTTCCAGGGCGCGCTTGCCGGCGCGCAGTTCGTCCAGCAGGGTTTCCAGCACGTGGGTCAACGCGGCGATCGCGTCGAAGCCGAAGGTGCCGGCGCCGCCCTTGATGGAATGCGCGGCGCGGAACACCGAATTGATGATTTCCGGGTCCTGCTGGCCCGATTCAAGCGCCAGCAGGCCAGCCTCCATTGCATCCAGCCCCTCGCGGCTTTCTTCAAAGAACGTGGCGTGGAAACGTTGCAGATCCATGCTCATGGTGCGTGGGGTCCGGTTGCGAAGGGAGGGAGGGTGGTGCGGTGGGGCGCGCTGGGATCAGCCCAGCACTTTCTGCACGGTGGCGACCAGCTGTTCGGGATTGAACGGCTTGACCAGCCAGCCGGTTGCGCCGGCGGCCTTGCCTTCGGACTTCTTGTCGGCGGCCGATTCGGTGGTCAGCATCAACATCGGGGTGAACTTGTAGTCGGGCAGCTGGCGCAGCTCGCGGATCAGCGAGATGCCGTCCATGTTGGGCATGTTGACGTCGGTCACCACCGCGTTGAAGCGCTGGCCCTTGGCCCGGCCCAGTGCGACGGCACCATCTTCGGCCTCTTCGACCGAGAAGCCGGCCGAGGTGAGGGCGAAAGAGACCATCTGGCGCATCGACGCCGAGTCGTCCACCACCAAGATTCGTGCGCTCATGCAGCGTTCTCCACAGATTTCAGGTTGTCATGGGTTGCGTCCAGGCCGAGGGCCTGGGTGAGGCCGAGCAGTCGCGCGGCATCACGGAAGGTGGCAGTGCAACCGTCGAATCCGGTCGGGTGGCCTGCCTGGCGGCGGGCGTCGACGAATGCGCACAGGACCTGCATTGCTGCGGTGTGGATACGGCTTACCTGGCTGGCATCCAGCGTCAGGTCGCCGGCCTGGTCCACCAACGGGGCCAGGCGGGTTTTCAGCTCGGTGCTGGTCTCGATTCCGAGATCACCACCCAGGGCAACAGTGCTCATGTTTGCTCCGGACAAACGGTTCCGAGAGAGATAACGGCCCAAACCCACAAAGCTTTAGGGGCGCGCCGGGGGATCTTCATCGTTCTGTCGGGTGGCGTGGCGGGTAGCGCCACCCCATGGGTGGCTGCCAGGCAACGGCATGGCAAAAGGCGTTTGCCAGGCCGTCACGGCGTCGGACCGGACGGCAGCCGCCCCAAGAGGTGGCTCTACCGCTCAGTTCAGCAGTTGCGTGGCGTCCAGCAGGATCATCGGCTGGGCGCTGATGCGGGCCACGCCACGGAACAGGTCGTTGGAAATCTGGCAGATGCGCGCGGTATCGGGCGGCTCGATCTGCGAGTCGGTGAGGTTGGCCACGTCTTCCACGGCCGACACGCGCAGGCCCATGGTTTCGCCATCTTCCTCGAGCACCACGATGCGGGTGTTGGCGTCTTCCTGGGCCGGGCCGGCGCCCAGGTGGATGCCCAGGTCCATCACCGGTACCACCTGGCCGCGCAGGTTCATGATGCCGAGCATGGCGTCGGCGGTACCGCGCAACGGCAGCAGCGGCACCGGCAGCACCACTTCCTGCACCTTGAGCAGTTCCAGTGCGTAGGCCTGGGCGCCGCAACGCAGGCGCAGCCAGCGCGAGGTGCGCTCGCTGGCCCGACGGTTCTCGCGCGGGCTGGAGGCGGGATTGCGCGCCTGAGCCTGCAGTTCCTGCCAGCTGCCTGGGCGAGTGTGAGCCGGCGCGGGCGCGGCGCTGCGGGCGCTCGGGGCACTCATCGGCATCGGTGGGGGCATGGCGCGGGCGGCGGGTGTCGGGGCGGGGGCGGGAACAGGGCGGGCAGGGGCGACCGGTGCTGCCACCGCTGCGACGGCCGGCGCATTGTCGTGCAGCACATCGTCGGGAAGGTCGTCCCAACTCGGCCTGCCCGCGTCCGCGCCTGCAGTCGCAGCGGGGAGCGCCGCGACCGGCGGACCGAGCGCGGGATCGTTCATCAGCTCGTCGAGCAGCGCCAGATTGGCCGGCGCGCCGGGGGAGGTTGGGGTGTCGTGGACGGTCGCGAGGGTGTCGACCGGGGGGCCGAGCGCGGGATCGTTCATCAGCTCGTCGAGCAGCGCCAGATTGGCCGGCGCGCCGGGCGAGGTCGGGGTGTCGTGGACGGTCGCGAGGGTCTCGACCGGCGGGCCGAGCGCGGGGTCGTTCATCAGCTCGTCGAGCAGGGCGAGGTTGGCGGGCGCGCCGGGCGAAGTCGGGGTGTCGTGCACGGTCGCGAGGATGTCGACCGGAGGGCCGAGCGCGGGATCGTTCATCAGCTCGTCGAGCAGGGCCAGGTTGGCCGGCGCGCCCGGGGCGGTGGGGGTGTCGAACTGCGCTGCGGGTGCGGGCGCGTCGCTGTCCGGATCGGTGCCGGCATCGGCCAGCGCGTGGCGGGCGAACTCGGCGCTGATCGCACGGGCCACGCCATCGGCTTCGGCGTCGTCCTGCGCGGCCATCGCGGCGGTCGGCGGGGTCGATACGTCGGCCTGCACCGGTGCCGCCGGCACGGCATCACCCAGCAGTTGTTCCAGGTAGTCGTCGAGCACGCCGGCGGTGTTCATGCCGCGCGCTCCATCTGCAGTGCGTCGTCGGCCATGATCCATTCCAGGGCACGGCGGTACGCCGCCAGGCCACGGCCGGGGTAGTCGTCGGACTGCGCCGGAATGGTCAGGCTGGCGGCATTGCAGATGCGGGTGTCGACCGGAATCGCGTCTTCCCAGACGCGGTGGCCGTGCGTGTCCTGCATCAGCTTGACGGTTTCGTTGCCGGCGCGGGTGCGGCGGTCGAACAGGGTCGGCAGGATTGACATCGGCAGCGGGCGGCGGCGCGAGCGTTCGACCATCTCGCCGGTCCGCACCATGCCGTCCAGGCCGTGCAGCGCGAGCGGTTCGGCCTGGGTCGGAATGATCAGGCGGTCGGCGGCGGCCAGCGCATTGATCATCAGCAGGCCCAGCGTGGGCGCGCAGTCCAGCAGGATGTAGTCGTGCTGGCCCTGGTGGCGGGCAAAGGCGTTCTGCAGGGCCAGGCCGAGCCCGGGCTGGTTGGCGCTGCGCCGTTCCAGGGTGGCCAGCGCGGCCTGCGCGCACACGTAATCCAGGCCGGGAATATCGCTGTGGCGGCTGAGCGAGGACAGCTCGGCCGGCGGCGCGCCGAACAGTTCCAGCACGCCCTGCGGCGGCGGGTCCAGCGGCACGCCGAAGGCGCGGGTCAGCGACGAATGCGGATCAAGATCGATCAGCAGCACACGGTGGCCCAGGGTGGCCAGGCCACGGCCCAAGGCCAGGCTCGTGGTGGTCTTGCCCACGCCGCCCTTCTGATTGGCGATTGCCCAGATGCGCATTCGGTTCACTCCTTCATTGCAGGGGAGACGGCGGCGCCCACACGGCTGCCGGCCGGCACCGGTGGCAACTGCACCGGTGCGATGGGGGTTACGGAGGGGGTCTTGCCGGGCGTGGCCGGGTCCGATTCGGCGGTCAACTGCGGCCCGATCGGATCCACGCCTTGGGCGGTGTCGGCCAGGATGATCACCATCACGCGCCGGTTGCGGTTGCGCCCTTCGGCGCTGGCATTGTCTTCGCGCGGGCGGAACTGACCGTAGCCGACCATCGCCAGCCGCGACGGCTGCAGGCCCTGGTCGGCGAACAGGTGGACCACGCTGGCCGCGCGCCCGGCCGAGAGTTCCCAGTTGGAGGGGAACAACGGGGTGGCGATCGGAATGTTGTCGGTGTGGCCTTCCACGCGGACGCCGTTGGGCGCCTCGCGCAGCACCTGGGCCAGCTTGGACAGGGTGTCGCGTGCGTGCACGTCCAGCGTGGCCGAGCCGGTGGGGAACAGGATGTCACTGTTGATCTCCACCTCGATCCACAGCTCGGTACGACGCACGGTGATCATGCCGCGCTCGATCAGCGGCGCCAACGTGGCGGTGAGCTTGTCGGCAATGGTATTGAGCTGGCGCTCGGCGCGTTGCAGCTGTTCCTGGTTGCGCACCGAGACCGGCATGCGCATCTGCGAGGCCATCGCCGGCAGCAGGGTGGGGTCGTTGGACGGGGCCGGCGCGGCCGGGCCGACGCGGTTGCCGGCCTTGATCACCGACGGGCTGTCCCAGCCGCCGCCCTGCACCTGCTGGTTGCCCACCTGCACCGGGTTGATGGTGCGCGGCGCGCCGCCGAAGGCGGTGGTCAGCGCATCGGCCATCACCCGGTACTTGCCTTCGTTGAGCGAGGAGATGGCGTACATCACCACGAAGAAGGCGAGCAGCAGCGTCATGAGGTCGGCATAGGGAATGGCCCAGGCCTCATGGTTGGCATGCTCTTCGTGATGCTTGCGACGGGCCATGTCAGTGCAGGAACCCGGAGAGGTTGGTTTCGATGTTGCGCGGGTTTTCGCCCTGCGCGATCGAGATCAGGCCTTCGATGATCATTTCGCGGTCGCGGCTGTTGTGGTGGATCACGCTCTTCAGCTTGGCCGACACCGGCAGGAACAGCAGGTTGGCCGAGGCGATGCCGTAGATGGTGGCGGTGAACGCCGCGGCGATGCCGTGGCCGAGCTTGCTCGGGTCGGCCAGGTTCTTCATCACCGCGATCAGGCCCAGCACCGCGCCGATGATGCCCAGGGTGGGGGCGTAGATGCCCATGCCCTCGAACACCTTGGACGCGGCCAGGTCCTGGTGCTCCTGACTGCTCAGTTCGATTTCCATCATGTGGCGGATGGTTTCCGGCTCCACGCCATCCACCAGCAGTTGCAGGCCCTTGCGCAGGAACGGGTCGTTCTGTGCGTCCACCTGGGCTTCCAGGCCGAGCAGGCCCTGGCGGCGGGCGATGTTGCTCCATTCCACGATCTGCTTGATCAGCTCGTGGCGGTCGCTGCTGGGCGGCAGGATGACCCAGCGCACAATCTTGAAGGCGTGCTTGAACACCGCCGGCGAGGTGTGCAGCAGGATGGAGGCGATGGTGCCGACGATCACGATCACGAAGGCGGCCGGCGACCACAGTGATGCCAGGCCGGCTCCCTTGAGGATGCTGCCGCCGACCAGTGAGGCCAGGGCGAGGAAAAGTCCGATGAGGCTGAGTCTGTCCATGGGTCCGTTATCGGCGTATGTGAATGGGACTTGAGATGCCGAAGGAATCCGGTGGGGCGGCGGTCACAGTTTTGGAGGAAGCAGCCGGGCAGAGCCCGGCTCTACAAGGCGGTTAGCGGAGGCCGTCCACGTCCAGGATCAGCGACATGCGGCCGTCGCCGATCAGGGTGGCACCGGCGTAGCCGCGCAGGCCGCGCAGTGCCTTGGGCAGCGGTTTGATCACCACTTCCTCGCGGCCCCGCACCTGGTCCACCACCAGCCCGAAGCGGGCTTCGCCGGCCTGCAGCACCACGATGGTGAGCAGCGACGAGGCGGCCGGTGCGACGGCCAGCCAATGGCGCAGGTCCACCAGCGGCAGCGTGTGCGACTTGCGGTCGAGCACGGCGCGGCCGTCGAACCAGCCCAGCGAGGTGTTTGGCGCGTGCAGCACTTCCATCACGCGGGCCAGGGGCAGGGCATAGACGTCTTCGCCGGCCTGCACCAGCAGGGTGGGCAGGATCGCCAGGGTGAGCGGGACGCGGATCATGAAGCGGCTGCCGCGGCCCAGCTCGGACTGGATCTGGATCTGGCCGCTGAGCTCGCGGATGCGCGACTGCACCACGTCCATGCCGACGCCACGGCCGGAAATGTCGGTGACTTCCTGCTTGGTCGAGAAGCCCGGCAGGAACACCAGGTGCAGGCATTCCTCGCTGGTCAGGCGGGCCGCCGCTTCCGGATCGATCAGGCCCTTTTCGCGCGCCTTCTGGCGCAGCCGTTCGGGATCGATGCCGGCGCCGTCGTCCTGCACTTCAATGCTGACGTAGTCGCCTTCCTGCTGCGCCGACAGCCGCACGTGGCCGCTGCGCGGCTTGCCCTGGGCTTCACGCAGGTCGGGGGTTTCCACGCCGTGGTCGATGGCGTTGCGCACCAGGTGCACCAGCGGGTCGGCCAGGGCCTCGACCAGGTTGCGGTCGAGCTCGGTTTCAGCGCCGACCAGCTCCAGTTCCACTTCCTTCTTCAGGTTGCGCGCCACGTCGCGCGCCACCTTGGGGAAGCGCGAGAACACCTTGCCCACCGGCTGCATGCGGGTGCGCATCACCGCCGACTGCAGGCGCGCGGTGGCGATGTCCAGGGTGGAGACGGCGCGGTCGAGTTCTTCGTCGTGCAGGCGCGCACGCAGGGTCTTGAGGCGGTTGCGTGACAGCACCAGTTCGCCGATCAGGTTGACGATGGCGTCCAGGCGCTTGGTGTCCACGCGCACGGTGTGCTCGGCCTCGGCCACCGGCTTGTTGGCGGCCGGCTTGGCCGGCGGTGCGGCCGGTGCGCGCGGCGGCGGGGCGGCCGCGACTGCGGGCTTGGCGCCGGGCACGGCGCCGCCGTGCAGCTGGTCGAGCAGGGCTTCAAATTCGTCTTCGCCGATCAGACCGTCGTCGGCCTTCCTGGCCACCGCTGCCGGGGCAGCGCCGCCGTGCAGGGTGTCGAGCAGTGCTTCGAACTCGTCTTCGCTGATCAGTTCGCCGGTGGCCGGCGTCGCGGCAGCGGCCGGGGTGGCCGGGCCGTTGACGTCGAACTGTGCGATCAGCTCCGGCGGCGCGTAGCCCGGCTCGGTACCGGCCGAGACCGAATCCAGCATCGACTGCAGGTAATCCAGCGATTGCTGGGCGGCGTCGAAGTGGTGGGCCTGCAGCGTGGCCTTGCCGGAGCGGGCCATGCCCAGGGTTTCCTCGGCGGCATGGCACAGCTCGACCATGGCCTGGATGCCGAGGAAGCCGGCACCGCCCTTGAGCGTGTGGAAGCCGCGGAACACCGCATTGAGCTGGTCACTGTCCTGGGGCGACTGCTCCAGCGACACCAGCTGTTCGCCAAGGCGGTCCAGGATTTCCTGGGCCTCGAGGATGAAATCGGCGGCAATATCGTCTGGAACAGCGCTCATGGTGTTACAGCCCCAAATCCGAAAGCAGGTCGTCAGCATCCACCTGTGAAACCTGGTGACGGTCCAGGCCACTCACGGCCGGGCCGGCCAGGCCGTTGTCACGCTTGTGCGCGGTGTCGTCCTGCGGCGGCAGGCCGAGTGCGCCAAACCCTTCATGCACGCGACGCACGATCCCCACCACGCGGCGGATGATCTGCCCGGTGAGGTCCTGGTAGCTCTGGGTAAGGGCGATCTCGGTGAGGTTGTGGCGGATCCGGTCCAGCTGCTGGTCCTGGTCGGCGGTGAGGCCGTTGGCACGCAGCTGTTCGGTCAGCGCCCGGCATTCCTCGGCCAGGTCCAGGGTGCGGTGGGTGGCCTGTTCGGTCATCGTCACCACGTGGTCCAGGCGCGCGCAGGCATCGTCCAGCTCGCCGGCTTCGCTGGGCAGGCTGGGCAGTTCGCCCAGGGCCTGGCCAAGTTCGCGGGCGAGCCGGTTCAGGCCGGCCATCATCGGCTGGGTACGCAAGGCAGCCAGCGCGTCGATTTCCCGGCGCCAGCCGGCTTCATCGCCGCTTTCCAGCGCAGCCAGGGCGTCCTGCAGGCGCTGGACCAGCGCGGATTTGTCGCGAAGGGTTTCCATCAGGCGCTCGCTGCCAGGCGTTCGAAGATCTTGCCGAGCTTTTCTTCCAGGGTCTGCGCGGTGAACGGCTTGATGATGTAGCCGTTGACGCCGCACTGGGCCGCTTCGATGATCTGTTCGCGCTTGGCTTCGGCGGTCACCATCAGCACCGGCAGGGTCTTCAGCTTGGCGTCGGCGCGGATCGCCTTGAGCAGGTCGATGCCGGTCATCACCGGCATGTTCCAGTCGGTGACCACGAAATCGAACGGCTGGCTCTGCAGCAGCGACAGCGCGGCATGCCCGTCCTCGGCTTCGGCCGTATTGGTGAAGCCCAGATCGCCCAGCAGGTTCTTGACGATACGACGCATGGTCGAGAAATCGTCGACGATCAGGATACGCATGTTCTTGTTCAAAGCACTTTCCTCGGTATCAAGTGTTCGCGAGGCCGGCGTCGGCCGCCTCGAAGATCTTCAATCGGCCCCGCAGGCGCAGCACGGCCTGGCCGTGGATCTGGCACACGCGTGACTCGCTGACGCCCAGCACGGCGCCGATCTCTTTCAGGTTCAGTTCCTGCTCGTAGTACAGCGACAGCACCAGCTGTTCGCGTTCGGGCAGCAGGCCGATCGCATTGCCCAGTTCGCGGCCGAATTCGCCACGCTCCAGCACCTGCTGCGGGGTCGGGCCACCCTGGGCGACGGTGTCCAGCTCGCCCTGGTCCTCGATCCGCGATTCCAGGCTCAGCACCTGGCCGCGTGCGGCGTCTTCCATCAGGCGCAGGTAGTCCGGCAGCGGCATGTCCATGGCGGCGGCCACTTCGGTGGCGCTGGCGGCACGGCCGGTGCTCTGCTCCAGGCGGCGGATGGTGGACGCGGCGTCGCGGGCGCGGCGGTGCACCGAACGCGGTACCCAGTCGCCCCGGCGGATCTCGTCGATCATCGAGCCGCGGATGCGGATCGAGGCATAGGTTTCGAACGAGGCGCCCTGGTCGGCGTCGTAGCTGCGCGAGGCTTCGATCAGGCCCATCATGCCGGCCTGGATCAGGTCATCCACTTCCACGCTGGCCGGCAGGCGCGCGGCCAGGTGGTGGGCGATGCGGCGCACCAGGTCCGAATGCTGGGCAATGCATTCGTTGGCGGCGGTGCGTTGCACCTCTTTGTATTGTGCGGCGCCTTTCATGCGGTCACCCCGCGTTGCTTGAGGATGCGTTCCAGGAAGAATTCGACCCCACCACGCGGCTCGGTCGGGGCCTGCCAGCGGGCGGTGCGGCGGGCGATCTCGGTGATCGCCTGGGCGGCCGGGCTGGACGGGTAGGCCTTGACCACCGGCTGCTGGCGCTGCACCGACAGGCGCAGCCAGTCATCCTGCGGCACGCAGCCGAGGTAGTTCAGCGACACATCGGCCAGGAACTTCTCGCAGACCCGGGTCAGCTTTTCGTACAGCACGCGGCCCTCGTTGGGGTCGCGCACCATGTTGGCCACCACCTGGATGCGGTCCACGCCGCGTTCCCGCGAGAGCACCTTGATCAGGGCGTAGGCGTCGGTGATCGAGGCCGGCTCGTCGCAGACCACCACCACGGTGTCCTGGGCGGCCTGGCAGAAGGTCAGCACGCCGTCGGTGATGCCGGCGGCGGTGTCCACCACCATGAAGTCCAGCTCGCGCTCCAGTTCGGAGAACACGTTGACCAGGCCCACGTGCTCGGCCGGCTGCAGTTCGGCCATGTGCCGGCGACCCGATGCGGCCGGGACCACCAGCACGCCACCGGGGCCTTCCATGATCACTTCATCCAGGGTGCAGCGCCCGGCGACCAGGTCGGCCAGGGTCAGCTTGGGCTGCAGGCCCAGGATCACATCGATGTTGGCCAGGCCCAGGTCGGCGTCCAGCAGCAGCGTGCGCTTGCCCATGTCGGCGAGCGCCACGGCCAGGTTGGCCGACACGTTGGTTTTGCCCACGCCGCCCTTGCCGCCGGTGACGGCGATGGTGCGCACAGGGCCCAGCGGCTGGCTGCGGGTGGCAGACAACGGGAAGGTCTTGGTCAGCTTGGCGTACTCACGCGACGGCATGGTTCAACTCCGGGTTGCAGGGCATATCGGCCGCGCGGCGCAAATCTTCAAGGCGAAGTACAAGATTGGCGGCACTGGCCCGGTGCAGGTCTTCGGGAACGTCCTGGCCATCGGTGACCCAGGTGATCGGCAGGCGGTGGTCCACGGCCACCGACAGGGCGGTGCCGAAGCGGCCGGTTTCGTCCAGCTTGCTCAGCACCACGCCCTGCGGGTTGGCGGCACTGAAGCGGCGGACCACCTCGTCCATGTCGCCGAAGCTGGTGTTGGCCGGCAGCACCAGCAGGGTGCGGATCTGCTCGGCGGCGCGCAGCCACTGCAGCTGGGCGGCCAGGGCACGGTCGCGCGGGCCCAGCCCGGCGGTGTCGATCAGCACCAGCTTGTAGTCCTGCAGGCGCTCCAGGAGCTGGTTCAGGTCGCTGCCGCTGTTGGCTTCGTGCACCGCGATGCCGAGCTGGCGGCCGAAGCCGTACAGCTGCTCGCGGGCGCCGATGCGGCCGGTATCGGTGGTGACCAGGGCCACGTCGCGGGCGGCATGCTTCTCGGCGAAGCGCGAGGCCAGCTTGGCGATGGTGGTGGTCTTGCCGGCACCGGTCGGGCCGACCAGGGCGATCACACCGCCGGACTCCAGCGGGTCAACCGGGGCGATCGGCAGCTTGCGCGACAGCAGGCCCAGCATCAGCCCGCGGCCACGGTGGGCTTCGGTGTCCAGCGGGATCTGCATGGCCACGTCGCGGCTGATGCCGGCGTCGAAGCCGTATTCGTCCATCAGGTCCAGCGCGGCGGCGCGTACCGGCGACCCGCGCAGGCGCTCGTCGGTGAAGCGATGCATTTCGCGCTCGATGACGTGGCGCATGCCGGCCACTTCATGGCGCAGCTGGCGGATCTCTTCGTCATCGCGCTGCACGACCACCAGTTCGGCGGCGGGCTGCGGCTGGGCCTGCGCCGGTTCCGTGACGGCCGCCGGCGCCGGGTTTTCGACGCGCGTTTCGGCGACGGCGACCAGCGCCTGCGGCACGGCGGCGGCGACGGCCTCGGCGACCGGCAGGGCCGGCGGCACGGTGACGCTGACCGGCAGCGGCGGCATCGCCACGGCGGCAGCCGGCACATGCATCTGGAAGTGCGGTTCGTCGTCCAGCGGCGGGTCGATGATGAAGCGGGCGCGGTTGATCGGCGGGGCGACGGTGGCGACGGCCGGCTCGGCCTGTGCCGGTGCCGGCGACGCGGCGGCGGCCTGCTCGACGTTGAACGGGGCGAAGATCTGTTCCGGCAGCGCGCTCATGCCGGCCGCCGGGGCGGTGGCGGCGCGGGCCAGGGTGGCCGCGAAGCCGCTGCTGCCCGGCGGCGGCACGATCTCGTTGGCGGTGTCCAGGGTACGACCGGTGGCACCCACTGCGGCACGTGCCAGCGCGGCCACCGCAGAGGTGGTGGCGGCCACCGGTTCGGCGGCAACCACGGTCGGCTTGCGACGGGTCACCGCGGCGATCACCGCATCGGCGGCATTGCGCGGTCGCGGCGCCGGGGCCGGGGCCACGTCCTTGCGCGCTGCTTCCAGCGCACGCTGCACCGCACCTTCGTCGTAATTCGCCGCGGCCACGATCTCGACGCCTTCCTCGATCCGCCGGTTCGACAGGATCACCGCATCAGGACCATGTTCCTTGCGCACCAGGTTCATGGCCGAGCGCATATCGGGAGCGACGAAGCGTTTGATTTTCATGCTGTGGTACCGGGACTGGGGCGGCGGGGTGGTGGAAGGGAAGCGCTGGTTGTCGGTGGTCTGCACGGTCCGGGTTTCCCTTTATGTCCTGCTGCGTTGATATCGAAATGGGGGTGTGTCTGTTTTCTGGCACATGTCCGTCGGGGTTCCGACGTCAGCTGATCGTGCCGACCAGCTTCAGTCGTTTGTCCTCGGGTACCTCGCTGTAGGCCAGCACCGACAGCGAGGGGACGCTGTGGCGCACCAGCCGTGCCAGCGCGGCACGCACCGGGCCGGGTACCAGCACGACCGCCGGCTCATTCTTCGCTTCCTGCTTGCTGACACATTCGGCCAGGCTTTGGTGCAGTCGCTCAGCGAGTCCGGGTTCCAGTGCGGCGCCGTTGCCCTGTGTGGACTCCTGCAAGACACGTTCCAATTGCGGGTTGAGGGTGAACACCGGCAGCTCGGCCGACATGCCGGCGATCTCCTGCACGATGAAACGGCCCAGTGCGTTGCGCACCGCAGCGGTCAGCGTGGCCGGGTCCTGGCTGATGGGCGCGTTCTCCACCAGCGATTCGACGATCTTGCGCAGCTGGCGGATCGGAATGCGTTCGATCAGCAGGTTCTGCAGCACCCGCACCACCGCCGACAACGGCAGCGACTTCGGGGTGAGGTCTTCGACCAGCTTGGGCGCGCTCTTGGCCAGGTTGGCCAGCAGCTGCTGCACTTCCTCGTGGCCGAGCAGTTCGGGCGCGTGTTCGCGGATCAGGTGCGACAGGTGGGTGGCTACCACGGTGGCCGGGTCGACCACGGTGTAGCCCATGGTTTCGGCGTGGGCACGCTGGTGCGGCTGGATCCAGGTGGCATCCAGGCCGAACGCGGGGTCCTTGCCGGCGATGCCCTCCAGCGCACCGAGCGCGCTGCCCGGGTCCAGGGCCAGTTCGCGGTCGGGGTGGATTTCAGCGGTGGCCACCGGCACGCCGTGGATCAGCAGGCGGTAGGCCGTGGCCGGCAGTTCCAGGTTGTCACGGATGTGCACCGACGGAATCAGGAAGCCGATGTCGTGGGTGAGCTTGCGCCGCACCCCCTTGATCCGCGCCATCAGTTCGCCGCCCTGGTTCTTGTCCACCAGCGGGATCAGCCGGTAGCCCACTTCCAGGCCCAGCGGGTCGACCGGGCGCAGTTCGTCCCAGGTCAGTTCGGCGGTGGGCGAGGGCGTGGCACCGGGCAGGCCGAGGGTCTCGCCGCGGCTGGCGGCCGGCGTCTCGGCGGCACGCGCGGCGGCCGTGCTCTTCTTCCAGGCCTTCCAGGCCACGAAGCCGAGGATGGCGGCCAGCGTCAAGAAGGCGACGTTGGGCATGCCGGGCACCAGCCCGACCACGCCCATGATGGCCGCGGCGATGGTGAGCGCGCGGTACTGACCGAACACCTGGCCCATCATGGCCTGGGCCATGTCCTGCGAGCGCGAGGCGCGGGTGACCAGCATGGCCACTGCCGAGGACACCAGCAGCGCCGGCAACTGCGCCACCAGGCCGTCACCGATGGACAGCAGGGTGTAGGTGGCGGCGGCGTCGCCGAACGGCATGCCGTGCTGGAGCACGCCGACCGCCAGGCCGCCGAGCAGGTTGATGAACAGGATCAGGATGCCGGCGATCGCGTCGCCGCGGATGAACTTGCTGGCACCGTCCATCGCGCCGTAGAAGTCGGCTTCCTCACGCACTTCCTCGCGGCGGGCCTTGGCCTCCTCGCGCGTCAGCAAACCGGCGTTGAGGTCGGCATCGATGGCCATCTGCTTGCCGGGCATCGCGTCCAGGATGAAGCGGGCGGTCACTTCGGACACGCGCCCGGCACCCTTGGTGATCACCACGAAGTTGATGATGGTCAGGATGGCGAAGACCACGATGCCGACCGCGTAGTTGCCGCCGATCACGAACTCGCCGAACGCGGCGATCACCTTGCCCGCCGCCTCGTGGCCGTTCTGGCCGTTGAGCAGGATCACGCGGGTGGAGGCCACGTTCAGCGCCAACCGCAGCATGGTGGTGATAAGCAGCACGATCGGGAAGATGGTGAAGTCCAGCGGGCGCTTCACGTACACCACCGCCAGCAGCACCATCAGCGAGATGGCGATGTTGAAGGTGAACAGGGCATCCAGCACCGGCGCGGCCAGGGGCATCACCACCATGGCCAGCAGCGCCAGCACGATCAACGGCGCGCCCAGGCCGTTCCGGATCATGTCCAGGACCTTGCGGGCGTTCATGCCGGCACCGACGGGCTGGGCGCTCATGCGCGGCCTCCCGTGCCGAATTCATCCACGTTGATGCTCGGGGCGGCCGGCATCGGACCGCCGCGCCAGGTGCGCAGCTGGTAAACGTAGGACAGGACCTGGGCTACGGCCGAATACAGTCTCACGGGAATTTCCTTTCCAAGTTGACCTTCCCGATACAAGGCGCGTGCCAAAGGCGGGGCAGAGACGATGGCGACCTTGTTGCCGTCGGCCACTTCACGGATGCGCAGGGCGGTTTCATCCACGCCCAGGGCCACCACGGTGGGGGCGCCCATCTTGCCGCCCTCGTATTTCAGGGCCACCGCGTAGTGGGTGGGGTTGACCACCACCACGTCGGCGGTGGGCACCGCTTCCATCATCCGGCGGTTGGACAGCTGCTGCTGCAGCTGGCGGATGCGGCCCTTCACTTCCGGGCTGCCTTCGCTTTCCTTCATTTCCCGGCGCAGCTCTTCGCGGGTCATCTTCAGCTTGCGCATCCAGTTCCAGCGCTGGTAGGGCGCATCGAAGGCGGCCAGCAGCATCATCGCCCCGCCGGTGGCCAGCATCAGCTTCAAGGTGAAGCCCAGGCCGTGCACCATGGCTGTTTCCAGCGGCTGGTTGAGCAGGTCGCGCAGCGGCCGCACGCCGTGCCAGACCACCAGCCCGGCGGCGGTGCCGACGAAGGCGATGCGCAACAGCGACTTGGTGAACTCGGCGATTGCCTCCGGGCCGTACAGGCGCTTCATGCCGGCCATCGGGCTGAGCCGCTTGAAATCGGGCATCAGCGACTTGTTCGACCAGCGCAGCCCGCCCATCACCACCGGGCCGAGGAAGCTGGCCAGCAGGCAGATCAGCACCAACGGCCACATCGCCCACAGCAGCTGCAGCAGCAGCTCGCCGAAGTGGCCGAACAGGGCCTGCGGGTGCATGCGCAGGCCCGGTTCCGGGCTCAGCGCCGTCTTCATCCAGGCCTTGGCACTGCTGCTGATGCTGCCCGAATAGGCCATCAGCGCCAGCACGCCGGCACCGAACACCGCGGCGGTGGCCAACTCCCGCGAGCGCGGGATGTTGCCCTGCTCGCGGGCATCGCGCAGGCGTTTTTCGGTAGGTTGCTCGGTCTTTTCGCCGGCTTGTTCGTTCTCGGACATGGCTGCACGACACGGGGGGATTACCCGGGGTCGTGCAAGAACCGTTCCGTGACGTCAGGCCGGGCCGCTGCGCGCGTGCGAGACCTGCACCTGGTCGGACTGCGTCGCGGTGGCGATGGTCTCCTTCAAGGGCACCTCACCCACGCCCAAGGCCCGTTCGATCACCAGCGCGGTGCCTTGCCCGTGCAACAGCGCCTGCAGCCGGCCGAACTCACCGCACCACAGGGTTTCGATGTCGCGGTCGCGAGCGCGGTCGCGGTCGGTCGCCAGGGCCACGGCCCGGACCTGCAGGCGCCCGCCGTCGGCACGGCCGCCCACCTCAACGCCATAGCCAGGGGTGGCCGCCTTCTTGAGAACGACCGCGCCAGTGTCCTGCCATGCGGTGGCCATGCCTTCGCGCACCTCATAGCCGAGGCTGGCCAGCCCGTCGAGCACGGCCTGGCGCCGGGAAACTGCCGCCAGCGCCTGCTGGTGGCTGGCAAGGGCGGTGTCGCACTGCAGGATGAGCTCGGTCAGCAGCGGCAGCGCGGTGTCGGTACTGCAGGCGGCCACCCGGGTCAGCAACGGCGCATGCTCGGCAGGGTCCACGGCAGCCAGCCTGCTGGCCACATCCTGCAGCTGTTCCAGCTGCGTGCGGCGCTGGGCGAACGCGGCCGAGGCGGCGGCCAGGTCCAGTACCAGGCTGTCCAGCAGCAGGTTGCGCCGTTGCGGGGCCGTTTCCTGCTCGGCCTTGTGCAGCGCCTCCAGGTAGGGTGCTGCGACTGCCGCGCCCTGCAGCAACTGCAGTTCGGCGATGTGGCGGTCCACGCGCAGCAGGCGCGCCTCGCGCTCGGGGTCGGCGGGCTGCCGGGCGGCCCAGTCGGCCAGCGTGGGGGTGGGCGTGGCGGTCTGCAATGCGGCGGCCAACGCGCGCTGGTCATCACTCAGCGTTGCCTGCGCGTCCGGCGGCGACAGGAGCGCGAAGGCACGGGCCAGCACCGCCTCCGCGTCAGTACCGGCGTAACCGTCGGCCAGTGCCCGCAGCGCCTGCAGCAGGCCGGCGTCTGCATCAACGGATCGGTCCTGCAGGGTGTTGAGCACGGCGGCGGCGTTGTCGCGCTGCCGCCGCTGCTGCTGGCGGCCTGCGGCAGCGCGGTCGATGGCGCGCGCCTCGCGGTCGCGGGTGTCGGCCTGCAGGAAGGCCGTTTCGGCCTCGATCAGCAGCGCATACCGCGTGTTGTCGCTGTCCGCCAACAGCGCCTGCAGCGCCTGGCGGCGTGCCACTACCGCGGCCACCGCCGATGCGTCGCTCTCGCCCACGCGCTCACACTGGGCCTGCCAGCGCGCCACCGCCTGGTCCAGCCGGTGCAGCATCGCCTCACGCAGGGCCAGCAGTTCTTCGGCAGTCACGATGCGGACGACTTTGGGACCACTCATGGCAGGGTTTCCGGTTGTGAGGGGACAGGCGGGGGCGGCACCGGGGCGGGGGCCATGGCCGCGTCGATGGCCAGGCGCAGCCGTGCCCGTTCGGCCTCGCCGTCGTGGTACCAGGCATGCGAGGACACCCGGTGGATGCCGCCGATGGCGCGGCGCAGGACCGAAGGCCGCCAGATTTCACGGGCGCGGGCATGCGCCAGCAGCGGGTGGCTGGGCGCGTCGCACTCGATGCCGATGGCGAAGTTGCCGGTGTCGGGATGTTCGATGGCGAAGTCCAGCCCGAATGCATCGCCTTCACTGGCGGCCGCGGCGTCCCATCCCAGCGACTGCAGGTAGGCCCCGACGATCTGCGTGAAGCCGTCGGCGGGCGCCGCGTGGGTGCGGTTGGCCACGCTGCGATCGGTCTGCAGGCGATCCAGCAGCCGCGCGCTGCCGTCGAACTCGCCGGCACACAGGGCGCGGGCGTACTCCAGGTACCCCTGCAGGTAGTCACGCGGGCTGGCCGGGGCGCGCTGGGTGTTGAACAGGTCGGAGATGTCGGCGATCGGCATCGAGGTGATCATCACCACCCGTTGCCGGGCGCGGGTGACGGCCACGTTGAGGCGGCGCTCGCCGCCGGTCTGGCCGAGCACGCCGAAGTTGCGCCGGAAGGTGCCCTGCGCGTTGCGGCCGAAGGTGGAGGAGAACACGATGATGTCGCGCTCGTCACCCTGCACGTTCTCCACGTTCTTGACGAAGACCGCCATGTCCTCGCCGTCTTCGCTGCGCTCGCGTTCCTCGGCGAACGCGGCACGGAAGGCGGCATCCTGCCCGGCGCGCTGCTCCAGGTGCTCTTCGATCAGCTCGGCCTGCTTGCGGTTGAAGGTGACCACGCCCACCGAGGGGCGGGCGGCATAGGGGTGCTGCCACAACTGGGCGAGGTACTCCACCACCCGCGCCGCTTCGGCAGGGTTGCTCTGGTGCTGGTACACACCGTCGACCTGGATCAGTTCCAGTGGCTTGATCCGCGCGATGCTGCTGCGCGGATGGCGCACCGGCACGTTGAGCCGGTTGCCGTAGAAGGCCGCATTGGAGAAGCCGATCAGTTCGCGGTATGCCGAGCGGTAGTGGATCTGCAGCGTGGTGCTGGGCAGGGCATTGCGGGCCAGCTGCAGCAGGTCCGGGCAATCCTTGATCTCGCGCCGGTTCCAGGTTTCCTCGAAGGCGTCGCGCTGCTCGGCATCGACCTCGGCATCGGGCTCGTCGCCATCGAAGACCTCGGCTTCATCGCTTTCCACCCGGCTGGAGAAGAAGGCAGTGGGCGGCATCTGCTTCTCATCCCCGCTGACGACCGTGACCCGGCCACGGAACAGCGTGGGCAGGGCGAACTCGACCGGCATCTGCGAGGCTTCGTCGTAGATCACCGTGTCGAACAGCCCGGCCTGCAGTGGCAGCACGCGGCTGGCCACGTCCGGGTTCATCAGCCAGATCGGGCGCAGGTGCATCAGGCCCAGTTCGCTGCCCAGCTCGATGAACTCGCGCAGGCGGCGCGAACGGCGCCCGGTCAGCCGGGTCACGTCTTCCCACTGCTTGCGGTTGCCCAACTGCTGCAGGTCGATGTGGGTGCCCAGCATCTGACGGTTGAGCCGGCGCATCTGCTGGTCGGCAGCGGCCAGGCTGGCGACCTTGGCCTGGGTTTCATCCTGGCCGAACTGCAGCGCCGGGATCGCCTGCTCCATGCGGTGCTTCCAGCCCAGCCGTGCTTCGCGATGCAGCAGGCGGCGCACGGCCGGCTCCAGCGCGTCGCTGGGAAGGGCATCCAGCTGCGGTTGCAGCTGGCGCAGCAGTGCCAGCAGGTCCAGGTCTGCGGCCGACAGCTGCCCGGCGCGCCCGCGGAAGGCCTGGTAGGCGGCCAGATGGGGCAGGGCATCCTGCAGGTGCTGCAGCACCTGGGCATTGCTCTGGTTGTGGGCGATGGCCGCGGCCAATGCGTCGGTCAGCGTCTGCTCCAGCCAGTCGGCCAGCAAGGCGAGCTGCTGCGCGCTGGCATGGCGGGCGGCATGCCGCGCCAGCGAGGCATCCAGGTCCTGCAGCAGTGCCTCCAGGTGCGCGCGGTCGCCCGCCAGCGCAGCGTCATCGGCCTGCTGGGGGCGTGGCGACTGTGCCAGCGCCTGGGCCAGTGCCTGTACGTCCAGCAGTTGGCGCCCGCTGGCGCGTGCCATCGGGCCCAGCGCCATGCCGGTCTGTTGGCCAACCGGGTCCAGCGCCAGCTGCTGGTGCAGGCCGGCCAGTTCGCTGCGCAGCGGGCGCAAGCGTGCTTCCAGCGTCGCGGCGGCCAGCAGTGCTGCGGCGCCTGCTTCGCCCGTCGCGTGGGACTGCTCCTGCAGGACACGGTTCACCCGTCGCCGGCGCAGCAGGTGCAGCGGGTTGAGGCGGGCCAGCAGGCCGCGTGCGCCCAGGACGCGCGCGGCGTCGCGCTGCAGCTGCGCCAGCGTGCGCTCGTCGACGCCGGTGAGGGCCGGCGACAGCGTGCTGGAGAAGGCGTCGAGGTCGAGCGCCGCCACGGCGTGCTCGATCTGGTGCAGCCGGTCCAGCGCGATGTCGCCCTGGCTTGGCTGGCCCGCGCGTGCGGTGCGGAACAGCGGCAGCCAGCGCGCCAGCCGGATCCGTTGTGCGTCGTCCAGGCCGAGCAGGGTCGCCACGTGCGCCGACTTCCACGCCTGGTGCGGAGCGGGATCGTCCAGCTCGAAGCTGGCCGGGTGTGCCAGCAGGATCGCCTGCCGGTGCTGTTCGGCCGCAGTGAACGCCTGCAGGGCGGCAACGAACGCGGCGAGGGTGTCCGCGTCGGCCGCGAAGGGACGCAACTGCACCAGCGGGCTGCCTTCGTAACGCGCCGGCAGCCACAACCGGATCAACGGCGCACACGCTTCCTCGCGCTGCACCAGGGTGGGCAGGTCCAGTGCCAGCAGCCGTTGGCGCAGGGCCGGCAGAACCAGCGGGGGCGTGCCGGTGTCCAGCGCGATCAGTTCGCCGAGCAGGCGCCGGTAGCTCAGTCCGGTGGCGTCGTCGATCTGGTGCAGGCTGTGCTGGTGGCGGTCGAGTTCGCCTTCCAGCGCCTCGATCCGCGCGGCCACCTGCTGGCGCTGCTGCTGCCAGGCCGATTGCGTGGCGCCGGCGGTGAACAGGCCGTCGAGCTGCTCGCGGATGCTGCGGATGACCGGTTCGCGGTCGCGGTTGACGTCGTTGAGCATGACCACGCGCTGGCCCAGCCCTTCGGCGACCAGGCGCTTGTGCACCACTTCCAACGCAGCGTGCTTCTGGCAGACGATGAGCAGGCTGCGTTGCCGGCCGATCGCGTCGGCCACCATGTTGACGATGGTCTGGCTCTTGCCAGTGCCGGGTGGGCCTTCGATCAACAGGCCCGGCCCCTGCCGTGCCTGCAGCACCGCCGCTTCCTGCGAGGGATCGCTGGCCACGGTGAAGTAGCGCTGCAGCTCTGGCGCGGCAGGCGGCGGGGGGCTGTCGGCGTCGGTCGGCGGTGCCAGCCGCAACGCGGTTTCAAGACCGGTGCCGGACGGCGACAGAACCTTGAGCTGGCGCAGGTCTTCGCCGATGGCCTGGCCCATGAACGTGACATGGAAAAGCACCGCGGCGCAGTCCAGCTCGTCCTGGTAAGGGGCCACCTCCACGCTGCTGGGGGGCAGGCCCACCAGGCTGCGCGAGCGGATCGTGGCCAGCATCCCGAAGGCATCCATCACATCGGCGGCCCGGATCGCCGAGCGCCCCAGCAGTTCGTCGGCGGTGCTGCGCCAGCGCTTGCAGGTTTCGGTGCCCAGCACGCTTTCAAGGGCAGGGTTGAGCCGCACTTCCTCGCGTTCGCCATCGAAGGCCAGCCCGACCTGGCCGCGCGTGCCCGGTTCCAGCAGCAGGGTGACCGGCCACAGCAGCAGCGGAATGATCCGGGTGCGCGACGTGCCGCGCGGATCGCGGCTGAGCAGGAACGGAAAGCCCAGATACAGCCCGTCGATGCCGGTGTCGCGCCTGTACAGCGCGCTCTGCCGTGCCAGGGCCATCAGGCGGGGTTCCAGCTGCGGGGTGCGCTGGAACGATTCGGGGTCCAGCTGGACGGCGCGCGCGTTGCGCTGCAACAGGTGATCGAGCAGTGCGGCGGCGGGGCGCCGGGTGCTGTCTACTTCGTGCATGTCCACGCGTGCGGTGGTCTTGCCGATGCTCATGCGCACCAACGGCCCGCGCATCACCGCGGTGACGACCTTCTTTTCGAAGAAGTCCAGGATCTGCGAGACGTACTGCTGCTTCTGGGGCTGCAGCCAGCGGCTGGCGGGCACGGCCAGCACCACCAGGGCGCGCGCCAGCGGCATGCGCCGCTCCAGCCGGAACTGTTCGGCCCAGCCATCCACCACGGGCAGGCCGGAACGGGCGAAGCCCAGGATGCGCGCGTCCACGCTGCGATACAGCTCGGTACGCGGGTGCAGCAGCAGGGCCGCGGCTGCGTCGTTGTCGAAGGTCTCGAGACCGGCGCTGGCGGCCAGCGTGGCAGCCTCGGCGAGGATCGCCTCGGCGCTGCGGAACTGGCCGATCTCCGCGCTCAGCAACACGATCAGGTCTTCTTCGGCCACCACCCTGCGCTCGGCCAGCGACAGCAGCCCGGGATGCGCGGTATCAGGTAGCAGGCGCTGGCGTTCCTGCCATTGCGAGGCCAGCTTGGCCCGCGAGGTGGACAGCAGGTAGACGCGCAGGGATTCTTCGACCAGGGCGATGTGCTGGTGCAGCGCGCGCTGGCGCACGCTTTCCTCGCGCCGCTTGAGCCTGCACAGCCAGTTGTCGGTCTGCAGGTGTTCCAGCAGGTCCGGCACCGACCCGCTGACCAGCCGGTAGCCCTCCAGCGGGTGCTCAAGCAACCAGCCTGGCGTGACGATGTCGCCACGATGGATCAACGGCATTTCCGGGTTGAGCACCTTCAACGCCAGCATCAGCCGGAAATCGTCCTCGATGCCTTCGTGGCGCGCGATCTGGCGCAGCCCGGCGATGCGGGTGGCGGGCAGGCCGACCTGCTCGGCCCAGGTGACGATCCCCCCGCGCAGCAGATGGTCCAGGGCCTGGTCCCAGCCGTCGGCCTGGGCGGCGGCCAGCGCGAACACCGCGGGGCGATGGTAGCGGCGCGTGCCCAGCGGCAGGCTGGCGCCGTCGCCCTCATCCTGCGCGTGTTGCGCCGCCGGCGGCGCCGGTACGGCAATGCCGGCCAGCCAGTCGGCCACCTGCGGCCATTGCCAGCGCTGGTGGCGGTCGCGGGCCAGCAGCCCACGCAGCAGCAGCACCAGCTCCGGGTCCAGCGTATCCGGGATCGGAACACCATTGGCCAGCACGTGGATCAGGAACGCGTTGGGATGGATGCCGTTGAAGCAGGCGCCGTCGGTGAGCTGTTCGAGCAGGATCATGCCCAGGCTCCACCAGTCCGACGCCGCCGCCACGCCACCGGCGATCGCCTCGGGCGCCATGTAGCGGCTGATCTCCAGGGGCGAGACGATGTCCAGGTCGAACTCGGACAACCGCGCCGAACCGAACCCGCTGATCACCAGATCCAGCGGCGTGCGGGCCCGTACCAGCAGGCTGGCCGGGCGCAGGTCGCGGTGGCGCAGCCCGGCTTCGTTGAACGCATGCAGCGCCTGCCCCAGTTCGCTGACGATATGGCGGACCGCCTCGCGGTCGCCGATCACGCTGCCCAGCTCGGCCAGGGTGCCACCGGTGAGCATTTCCACGACTTCAAAGGCGCGGTCATCCCAGCGCCCGGTGGCGATGATCTCCGGCACGTGCGCGCGGGGCAGGCGGCGGATCACATCGTAGATGGCCGGGTCGGGTTCGGCACCGGGGCGGTACAGGGTGAGCACGGCCTGCACCGCCGTGGCGGTGTGTTCGGCCTGGTAGCGGTCACGCACGCCGTCGGTGCTGCTGATCTGGCGCAGCAGGCGCCAGCCATCGATGACCGTTTCGCTGCTGTCGGCGGCCGGCGGCGGTAGCTCCGCCACCGCCGCCGTCGCGTCCGCTGCGCTGGCGCCACAGTGCAGGCACATCAGGTCGCCGGGCGTCATCGGGTGGCCGTTGTCGCAGACCACGTCCGCTGCGGCGGCGCCGACCGTCGAGGCCTGCACCGCTGCCTGGGTGACCACGCTCTGCGGCCGCCAGCCAGCGGGGTGGATCGGCTCGCCGGCCAGATCCCAGCCGCACGCGTGCGCGTCAACAAGGCCTTCGCAGAACATCTCGGCCAACGCGCGTTCGGTGTGGCAATTGGGGCAAAAACGAATCATGGACTTACTCGGCTGGACGACGCGATGAAGTGTGTGCGCTGGTCTGCACCTGATGACCCTGCGCGCGCAGCAGCTCGCGCAGGCGCAGCAGGTCGCCGCGGCGGGGGATGCCGGCCATCCAGACGGTGCCGGTGGCATCGAACATCAGGTCAAGTGCCTTGTCGGCCGGCGTGCTGGTGCGCGCCAGGCCGGCCAGGCGCGACCGACCGAGCGCGGTGAGCAGGGTGAGGCGCTGGTTGTCGCTGCCACGCAGCGCCAGCGACTGGGCTGCATGTTCAAGGTAGGGGTCGCTGATCACCGCGTCGATCAGGTCGCGCGCCTGGTCGAGCATGGGCTGCAGCGTTTCCAGCGGGTGCCCGCTGTACACCAGGATGTCCGCGGCGGTGCGTTGGCGCAGCCCCACCAGCATCTGCAGCAGCGCGTCGAACTGGTCGAACGGCTCGCCGCCGGAAATCGTGATGCCGTCGGCCTGTGCCAGCCACGGCGCCACCTGCTCGAGCAGGCTGGCCACGTCGACGACCGTGCGCCCCGGCCCCCAGGTGTCGGCCGAAATGCAGCCGCTGCAGCGGATGCTGCAGCCTTGGAACCAGATACCCAGGCGCTGCCCCGGCCCCAGCGTGGTCACTGGGAAATGCACGCGCGACAACTGCAGTGGACGGTTCAACCGCGCGCCAGGTCGAGGACGTTGGCGTCCACCGCAACGATGGTGAACTGCTGGCCGGGCTGCGCGTCCTGGTCGAACAGGGCACGCGCCAGCGGGTTGAGCAGGTGCGCCTCGAGCTGGTTGCGGATGCCGCGCCCGCCGTTGGACAGGTCCTTCAGGCAGAGCGACCGCAACGCATCGCGGGCCGACGCGGCCAGGGTCACGTGCAGCTGCTGGGCCTGCAGGTCGGCCAGGGTTGCGTCGACCATCTGGTCGAAGATCTGCACGGCGACCTCCTCGCGGATGAAATCGAACACGATGATGTTCTCGCCGATCCGGTTGAGGATCTCCGGCCGGTTCAGGACCAGCTTGAAGTGCCGGTCGATTTCGTCGTGCACCTTGCTCTGCACCTGCTCGAAGGGCTCGCCGGGCAACACGTTCGCCACGCGCTCGCCATGCTCGCCCTGGCGGTAGATGCCCAGGTTGGAGGTGAACACGATCAGCGCCTCGGAGAAATACACGCGGTCGCCACGCCCGGAGGTGAGCACGCCGTCGTCGAGGATCTGCAGGAACTTGTCGAGGATGCGCGGATGGGCCTTCTCGATCTCATCGAACAGGACCACGCTGAACGGTTTCTCGCGGATGGCGTTGGTCAGCTCGCCGCCCACGTCGTAGCCGACGTAGCCGGGCGGGGCGCCGATCAGCCGCTGGTCGGCATGCTCGGCGCTGAACTCGGACATGTCGAACCGGATGTAGGCGCTTTCGTCGCCGAACAGCAGGCTGGTGACGGTTTTGGCCAGCTCGGTCTTGCCCACGCCGGTCGGGCCGGCCAGGAATGCCACGCCGCGCGGCCGGTTGCCCTTGCGGCTTGCACCCACGCCGGTCATGGCGCGCTTGACGATGTCCAGCATGTGGGTCACCGCATGGTGCTGGCCCTTGACCCGCTGGTGGACGAACGCATCGCCCAGGCGGATGCGCTGCCGGTCGATGCGCAGCCACGGGTCTTCGGTGACGCCGACCTTGTAGCGGCGCACGGCGTCGCCGATCTGGTCCACGGCCACGCCTTCGACCCGGGCCAGCTGGGCGATGGCACTGAGGTCCAGCAACAGCAGCCCCTCGGTGCTCTGCACGAAGGCGTCCACCGCCTGCGCGGTAGCCTCGGCGCTGGCGTCCTGGGCACCGGCCAGTCCCTTGAGCAGGGCCGGGGCCAGTGCGCGCCGGGTGAGCTGGTCCGGCTTGGCCACCGGAACGTGGCGGATGCGCGGGTTGCCGACCAGCAGCCAGTCGGGCAGGTCACCTTCCTTCTCCACCACCCAGAGCACCGTGTTGAAGAACGGCTTGCGCTGCACGCCGCCCGGTCGGCTGCGGGCCTGGTGGGAGAGCACCAGGGCCTGGGTGAACAGCTGGTGTTCGGCCGCGCTGAGGGCGTCGCTGCGCACCGCCAGGCGCGAGGCGAAATCGATGATCAAGGCCACCGGCTCGCCCTGGCGGACGACCAGCCGTTGGAGCGTGGCACTGAGCAGGTCGATACCGGCAGGCGCGGCGCCGTCCACCGGGGTCAGTCCCAGCGATTGCAGCAGGGCGATGCCGCTGGCCGGATCGGTGCCGGGGCGTTCCAGGGCGCGGAAACCGGCCAACGGGTCCCAGCCCAGCACCTGCGCGTAGCCTTGATCGAGCAGGGTGTTGCACAGGGTCTGGTTGAAGCTCTGCGCGGTTACCGTGCCCGGCGCCACTTCGGCTGCCTGCAGGTCGCGGATGTTCCCGGAGAGCACGAACTGGCTCTTCAAGGGAAGGAAACGAACAAGATCGCGCTGCCAGCGCGGACCTTCAAACACATTCTTCCCTGACATCCTGCTGCCTGCTATTCCCATGGTATGGGCAGGGTATTGCGCGCAGCCGTCAATTTCCAGCGCGTGCCGCTAGCCCGCCGCCGCGCCCGGCCGTGCCTGCGCCTTCCATCCGGCGGCCATCTCCACCCGCGGGCGCGGGTGGTCGTGCAGCTGCATGAAGCGTTCCGGGTCCACCGGGCGCCCCAGCAGGTAGCCCTGCAGGTAGTCGCAGCCCAGCCGCTCCAGGTAGGCACGTTGGCCGGTGGTTTCCACGCCTTCGGCCACGATGTCCATGTCCAGCGCGTGGCCCAGCGCGACGATCGCCGAGACGATCACCACGTCTTCCGAGCTGGTTTCCAGGTCGCGCACGAAGGCGTGGTCGATCTTGATCTCGGTGGCGGGCAGGCGCTTGAGATACAACAGGCTCGAATAGCCGGTGCCGAAGTCGTCGATGGAAATGCCCACGCCCAGGCTGGCCATGCCCTGCAACAGGGTGAGGCTGGCCTCGGTGTCGCGCATGACGGTGCTTTCGGTGATCTCCAACACCAGCCGCCGCGGCTCCAGCCGATGGGTACGAAGCGCGTCGCGCACCTCCTGCAGCAGGTGCGGCGAGCTGAACTGGATCGGCGACAGGTTCACCGACACCGTCCAGCTTTCGTGACCGGCGTCTTGCCACTGGCGCAGCTGGCGGCAGGCCTCGCCCAGCGCCCAGCGCCCGATCTCGTTGATGACGCCGCTGCGCTCGGCCAGCCGGATGAACCGGTCCGGCGGAATCAGGCCCTGTTGCGGGTGGCGCCAGCGGATCAAGGCCTCGGCGCCACTGACCCCCTGGCCGGCCACCCGGATCTTGGGCTGGTAGTGCAGGAACAGCTGGTCGGTGCCGATCGCCCGGCGCAGATCGGCCAGCAGCTGGAACTGCTGCTCGGCGCTGTCGTTCATCCAGTCGGAGAACACCGCGTAGGCGTTGCGGCCGGCCTCCTTGGCCTGGTACATCGCCGCGTCGGCAAAGCCCATCAACTGGCGCTCGCTGGCGGCGTGGTCCGGGCAGATCGCGATGCCGATGCTGGCGGTGACCTGCAGCTCGTGGTCGGGCAGCAGCGGGCCGCCGCCGACCGCCTGCAGGATGCGGCTGGCCAGCGTGGCGATGTCCTCGTCGTTGTCGATCCGCACCACCAGCACGAATTCGTCGCCGCCCAGCCGTGCCAGCACGTCCGAAGGGCGCAGCAGCTGGCGGGTGCGCTCGGCCACGGCCACCAGCAGCGCGTCGCCGGTCTGGTGGCCGTAGGCGTCGTTGACCTGCTTGAACCCGTCCAGGTCCATGAACATCACCGCGAAGCGGCTGCCGCGCTGCTCGGCCTCGGCCAGCGCCTGCTCGATGCGTTGTTGCAGCAGCAGCCGGTTCGGCAGGCGGGTCAGGGGATCATGCAGGGCGGCCTGGGTGAGTTCGGCCTGGGCGACGTCCAGCGAACTGCGCAGCGTGTCGTTGCGCAGCCGCAGCAGCTGCGCCTGCATGCGCTGGTCCAGCCAGGACACGATCAGCACCACGGCCAGGATCGCCGTGGTGAGCACCAGCACCAGTGCGGCCAGCCACTGCGCCTGCAGGCCATCGCCGGCGGCCGCGCCGCAGATGCTGTCGGCCGGGAAGCGTGCGGCGGCCATGCCGGTGTAGTGCATGCCGACGATGGCGCTGCCCAGCAGCACGGCCGGCATCAGCCGGTGGCGCATGCGGCGCTGACTGTGGCGCAGCCGGAAGGCAACGAACAGCGCGGTCCACGAGGCCGCCAGTGCGATCAGCAACGACGCGGTGACCCAGCCGGGGTGGTAATCGATGCCGGGCTGCATGCGCATCGCCGCCATGCCCAGGTAGTGCATCGAGGCGATGCCGCTGCCCATCAGCAGGGCGCCCAGCGCCAGCCGCGAGTGCGGCAGGGTGGGGCGCGACACCAGCCACAAAGCGAAGATCGAGGAGGCCATCGCGGCCAGCAGCGACACCGCGGTCCACCCGAGGTCGTAGCCCAGTGGAATGGGCAGGCGGAAGGCGAGCATGCCGATGAAGTGCATCGACCAGATGCCCAGTCCCATCGCGCAGCCACCGCCGAACAGCCACAACGCGCTCAACCGCGCGCTGGGCGCGGTGGTGATCCGATTGGCCATGTCCAGCGCGGTGAACGACGCGAGCATGGCGACCAGCAGCGAAACCACGACCAACCACGGTGTGTAGCTGCCGTCGAGCATCGATGACTCTCCTTGGTCCGCGCATCTGCAATGGCGTTGGGCATGCAGGCCGCACGTGCCTTTCCCCGGCGTGTGCGGCTCCCGGCCCCGGACTGCGGGCGGTGACTACAGCCTACCGCCAACGATGGGGGGGATAGCAAGTGTCCGCGCACACTTTTTCGTGAGGGCGGGGTGAATCAGCGGGTCACGCCATCGGCGGCCTGGAAGGCGGCATCGAACAGGCGCTGCACGGGCGGACCCATTTCGCCGGCCAGGACGGTCAGCAGGAACAGGCCCAGCAGCAGCGCCACCGGCAGGCCCAGCTGGATGGGATTCAACGCGGGCGCGGCACGGGCCAGCACGCCGAAGGCCAGGTTGATCGCCAGCATCGCCACGGTGAGCGGCAGCGCCAGGCCGAGCGCACCGCGGAACACCTGCAGGGCAAAGGTCGGTGCGGCGCTGAGGAAGGTGTCGATGTTGGGCAGCGCGGCGCCGATCGGGACCGCCTTGTAGCTGTCCATCAGCAGCGAGATCAAGGCCAGGTGGCCGTTGGTGCTGAAGAACAGCAGGCCGAACAGCAGGTAGAACCACTGGCCGATGACGCCGGAACTGCCGCCGCGCAGCGGGTCGCTCATCTGTGCAAAGGCCAGGCCCGTGCCTTGGGCGACCAGCTCGCCAGCCATGGCGCCGGCTTCGAACACCAGCCGCAGCAGGAAGCCGATCGAGACGCCGATGGCCAGCTCGCGGGCGATGCTCAACACAGTGGCGGCGTCGAACCCGGTCCACTGGGGCACCGGCGGCAGCAGCGGCGACAGCGCCACGGCCAGCGCACCGGCCAGCACCACGCGCACCCGCGACGGCACCGCGCGGGTGCCGATCAAGGGCATCGCCATCAGCATGGCGCCGATGCGCAGCATGGTCCACAGGATGGTGCCGATCATGCCGAAGGCCTGCAGGCCGTCGGCAGCCATCTGGGTGGCGGAATCCATGGCCTGCTACCCGATCAGGTGCGGGATGCGCTGGAACAGCAGCGTGGTGTACTCCACCAGCTGGCCGATCAGCAGGCTGCCCAGCGCGAACAGCACCGCGGTGAGCGCCGCGGCCTTGGCCACGAAGGCGATGGTGGGCTCGTTGAGCTGGGTGGCGGCCTGCACCACGCCCACCACCACGCCGACGATCAACACGGTGAGCAGCAGCGGGCCGGCCACCCACAGCACCACGATCAGGCCGCCACGCAGTTCGGTCAACGCAAGTTCGGGCGTCATGTCACTGCACCGCGTTGAAGCTGGCGGCCAGGGTGCCGACCACCAGGACCCAGCCGTCGACCAGCACGAACAGCAGGATCTTGAACGGCGCCGACACCAGCATCGGCGACAGCATCATCATGCCCATCGACATCAGCACGCTGGCCACGACCAGGTCGATGATCACGAACGGGATGAAGATCAGGAAGCCGATTTCGAAGGCGGTTTTCAGCTCGCTGGTGACGAACGAGGCCACCAGCACCGGGAACGGAATCGCATCCGGACCGGAATAGGTGCCGTGCCCGGCCATGCCGGCGAAGGTCATCAGGTCGGTTTCGCGGATCTGCGCCAGCATGAAGGCGCGCAGCGGCTGGGTGGTGAGCGTCCAGGCGGTCTGGAAGTCGATCTCGCCGTTGAGGTAGGGCGCCATGCCGCTGCCCCAGGCCTTCTGCCACACCGGCAGCATCACCATCGCGGTGAGGAACAGGGCCAGGCCCAGCAGCACCTGGTTGGACGGGGTCTGGCCGGTGCCCAGCGCCTGGCGCAGCAGGCCCAGCACGATGATGATGCGGGTGAAGGCGGTCAGCACCAGCAGCATCGACGGGATCAGGGTGATCGCGGTCATCAGCAGCAGGGTCTGCAGCGGCAGGCTGACCGGCTGGCCGCCGATCTTGCCGACATTCACGTCCGGCAGCGCCGGGGTGCCAGGCAGGCCGGGGGCGGCCATCGCCAGCGCCGGCAGCGCACACAACAGCAGGAGCAGCAGCAACGGCAGGTAACGGGTCCAGGAGGCGTTCGGGCCACGCATGATCAGGGTTCCTTGCGCAGCCGCTGTTGCAGCAGCTGGGCGAAATTCGGGAGGTTCTTGAGCGTCGGCAGGTTCTTCAGGTCCGGCAGGCGCGCCGGGGCCGGCGTCGGCAGCGGTTCGGGCAGGTGGTGCAGGGTGTTGATGCCGCCAGCGGTGACGCCCAGCAGCAGCTGCTCACCGTTGACCTCCACCACCACCACGCGCTCCTTGGCGCCCACGTTGAGGCTGGCCACCACGCGCATGCCTTCGGCCGGGCGGAAGCCGCTGCCGGGCATGCGCTTGAGCAGCCAGCCCAGGCCGATGATCAGCGCCAGCACCGCCAGCAGCGCCAGCACCGCACCGAACATGCTCGGTGCGGCGGCCGCGTGCTGGCCGACCTTGGCCGCCGGGGTACCGGCGGCGATGAGCAGCGATGCGATCAACGCAGTCTCCGGATCCGTTCGCTGGGGCTGACCACGTCGGTCAGGCGCACGCCGAAACGATCGTTGATGACCACCACTTCGCCATGCGCGATCAGCGTGCCGTTGACGAACACGTCCAGCGATTCGCCGGCACCGCGTTCCAGTTCCACCACCGAGCCCTGGTTGAGCTGCAGCAGGTTGCGGATCGGCAGGCGCGCGCGGCCCACTTCCAGCGACAGCGTCACCGGCACATCGAGGATGACATCCAGGTTCAGTTCGGGCCCCAGGCTGTCATCGGACTGCAGCGTGGTGAACTGTGCCGGTGCCGGTTCGTTGGTTTCGATATCGTTCATTGCGGGTCTTCCTGGATAACGGGAACGCGTGGGCGGGTGCCCGGGGGATGGGTGGCGATGATCTTCACTGCGTTGCTGCCATTGGCGACGCCGAACTCGCCGGTGAACACCGGAATGTTCTCCACGCACACCGGCACCTGCGGCTGCAGGTCGATCGGCAGGATGTCGCCGACCTTCAGCCCGGTCAGTTCGCGCAGCGTCATGCGCTTGCTGGCCAGTACGCTGGACAGGGTGACTTCGGCGATGTTGAGCTGTTCGCGCAGCATCACGCCCCAGCTGGCATCGCGGTCGTTGCGGTCGCTCTGGATGCCGGCATCGAGCAGTTCGCGGATCGGTTCGAGCATCGAGTAGGGCAGGGTGACGTGGATGTCACCGCCACCGCCATCGAGCTCGACGTGCAGGCGGCAGACCACCACGTACTCGCGCGGGGTAACGATGTTGGCGAAGTGCGGGTTGATCTCGGAGTTGATGTACTCCAGCTCCACGTCCATCACCGGGGCCCACGCTTCCTGCAGGTCGGCGAAGGTCTGCTTGAGCAGCAGGTGGATCACGCGCATTTCGGTGGCGGTGAACTCGCGGCCTTCGATGCGGGTGGGGTAGCGCCCGTCACCGCCGAAGAAGTTGTCCACGATCGCGAACACCAGCGTCGGCTCGAACACGATCAGCCCGGTACCGCGCAGCGGCTTGAAGCGGATCAGGTTGAGGTTGGTGGGCACGTACAGCGAGTGCATGTAGTCGTTGAACTTGATCAGCTCGATGCCGCGCACCGACAGCTCGGCCGAGCGACGGATCAGGTTGAACAAGCCGATCCGCCACAGGCGCGCGAAGCGCTCGTTGACCATCTCCAGGGTCGGCATGCGCCCACGGATGATGCGGTCCTGGCTGGCAAAGTCGTAGCTGCGGGCTTCGCCGGGCGTTGCCGCGTCCACATCGGTTTCGACCGCACCCGAATCCACGCCGTGCAACAGCGCATCGATCTCGTCCTGGGAAAGCAGGTCATTCATGGTGTGCCCTTACTGGGTGACGAAGCTGGTGAACAGCAGTTCGTCGGCGCCCTTGGAGCCGGTTTCGGCCTTGAGCAGCTTCTGCACTTCGGCCAGCGAGTCGGCCTGCAGGCGTTCCTTGCCGGCGCGGTCGGCGATCTGGGTCGGCTCGACCTGCGAGAACAGCATCAGCAACTTGGCGCGGATGGCCGGGGCGTGCAGCTTGATCGCCTCCAGCGCGGCCGGGTCGCGGGTCATCAGCTGGACTTCCACCTGCAGGTAGCGCGGGCCGTCGAAGCTGCTGTTGAGGTTGACCACGAACGGCGGCTCCAGCCCGAAGTACTGCGCCGGTGCGGGCATGGCCTTGCTGGCGGCCGGCTTGGCTGCCTTGGGGTCGTGCGACTGGGACGAGGCGAAGTACCACGCACCGCCACCGGCGGCGCCGGCGGCGAGCACGGCCACCAGGGCGGTGATCAACAACGGACTACGCGGCTTGGAGGCCTTGTCCTTGTCGGCGGATTTCTTGGTTTTGTCGGCGGCTGCGGCCACGAGGGGAAGCTCCATTGGATTGCTTCCTGGCTACATGCAAAGGCCGTGCCTGAATGCCGGGGCAGGCCGGCGTCGGGTTTCTGGCGGGGGCGGGGCGGCAGCGCGCTGGCGCGCGGTGACGGTAGTGCCGGCCGCTGGCCGGCTTCACGCACACCCGTGATCCCCCGGTAGAGCCGGCCGCTGGCCGGCTCCACGCACACCCGTGATCCCCCGGTAGAGCCGGCCGCTGGCCGGCTCCACGCATACCCGTGATTTCCAGGTAGTGCCGGCCGCTGGCCGGCTCCACGCATACCCGTGATTTCCTGAGGAGCCGGCCAGCGGCCGGCACTACCGTGTGCGTGCAGGAGCCGGCCAGCGGCCGGCACTACCGGGTGCGTGCAGTGCGTAAACCGGCCCGTGGCCGGCATTTACAGGGGCTGCCTACGCGTACGCGTCAACCAACCCGCGCTGGCGCATCAGCTGTGCCGGCGAGACGGTGATGTCGGCCAGCGTCGGTTCGCCGTCGCCGCCGGTCGCGCCGGGCTGCCCGTTGCCGTCCTGGCCGCCCTGCGCGGTGTGCTGCTGGCCCACATCGGCGTTGCCGAGCTGGAAGCCCTGCTCGCCAAGCATCTCGCGCAGGCGGGGCAGGCTGGTTTCGAGCGCGTGGCGGACCTCGGCATGGGCGCTGCTGAAGCTGGCGTGCACCTTGTCCCCGTCAATCTGCAGGCGCACTTCGATCTGGCCCAGGTCATGCGGGGTCACCCGGATCACCGCGTGGCCGATCTTCTGGTCGGCCAACCAGCCGATGCGGGCGCTCATGGCATCCCCAAAGTCATCGGCGCCCACGTCCGGGGTGGCGGTCGGGCTGCCGGTGAATGCCGCCGTGACGGCACTGGTCTTCAGCTCGGCCGCGGCGTGCAGCGCGTGCAGCAGCGGGGTGGCCGGGGCATCACCGCTGTCGGCGCCGGCCAGGGCGTCGGTGACGGCCTTGAGCAGTGCCGGGTCGTCGGCCACCGTGGCATCGGCGGGCAACACCAACGCGGCGGCCGGTTCGCTGGCGGTAGCGGCACCTGCCGCGGCGGCCGCCAACGGCAGCGCCGGGGCGGGCAGCGGGGCGGCAGTGGCCAGCAGCGGGTCGGCATCGGTCGCCGCAGGGGCGGCCGGTTGCAGCGCGGGCGGCAGGTGCGGCGGGGTGCCGGCCAAGGCCAGCCCGGCCAGGCCGAGCGGTGGCCACGGCGCGGGCTCGGTCTCGTCCGCGCTGTCCTGGGCGGCCGGCTTGGCGGCGGCGGTGCTTTCGGTAGTGCCCGCGTCGGCCGTGGCCTCGGTGGCGGCGTCGCTGCCGGGGCGCTTGGGCGCATCGGCAGTAGCGGGGGTGTTCGGTTCGGTGCCGGATTTGGCCGACCCGTCGGCAGTGCCCGCGTTGCCGGCCTTGCCGGCGGGGCGTGCGGGCGCCTTGGCGGTGCTGGCGGCGTCGCCGTTAAGCAGCGCGTCAAAGTCCCGGCGGGTATCGCCGGACGACGCGTCGCTGCGCGGGGATGTACCGGTGGCCTTGGCAGCGCCCGTGGACGCGGTGCCCTGAAGTGCGGGAGGCATCACGGCGTACCTCCGGTGTCGGTGTCTTCGCGCTGCGCCTGGCGGCTTCGGCGTGCGCCGAGGTCATCCATCTCACGCTGGTCGCGGCGGTCGGTGACCACCTTCTCCTGTGCGCGGTAGCTGGCGGCCAGCTGTTCCAGCACCGCCTTGTCGCGGCTGGCCAGGATCAGGCGGGCGCGTTCGGCTTCGACCTTTTCACGGTTGTGGTCCACGGTCTGGCGCTGCTGCGCCACCGCACTGTCCAGGCGGTCCAGGAATGCGCGCCGGTTGAGCAGCTGGGCCGGGCTGGTGGCCGCCATCTGCGCGTTGGCGTACTCGTCGGCGTAACGGCGCAGCTCGTCCAGGCGCGACAGGTGGGTGTCGAGCGTGCGCTGGCGTTCGGCCAGGTCACGGGCAACCTCGTCTTCGTGGTCCTGGGCCCGCTTGAGCAGGGGATCGAAACGCTTGGACTGGATCATGGCTTAGCTCTCAGGTTCCACCAGGCGCTTGAGTGCGGCCTGGCTGTGCGGCAGGTCGGCGGCCTTGCCGACGTCCTGGCCGAGGAATTCGGCGATGTCCGACCAGCGCTCCAGCGCTTCGTCGGTGGCCGGATCGTTACCGCGCTGGTAGGCGCCGATCGCGATCAGGTCGCGGTTGGACGAGTACGCCGAGACCAGGCGCTTGAGCTTGCGGATGCGCAGGCGCCAGGGTTCGTCGGCAATTTCGGTGACCACGCGGCTGACCGACGATTCCACGTCGATGGCCGGGTACAGGCCGCTGTCGGCCACCCGGCGCGACAGCAGGATATGGCCGTCGAGAATCGCGCGGGCGGCGTCGGCGATCGGATCCTGCGGATCGTCGCCTTCGGTCAGCACGGTGTAAAAGGCGGTGATCGAACCCCGGCCCTTGGCGCCGTTGCCGGCGCGTTCCACCAGGGCCGGCAGCTTGGCAAACACCGACGGCGGGTAGCCGCGGGTGGTGGGCGGCTCGCCCACCGACAGGCCGATCTCACGCTGGGCCTGCGCGAAGCGGGTCAGCGAGTCCATCAGCAGCAGTACGTTCAGGCCCTGGTCGCGGAACCATTCGGCAATGGCGGTGGCGCGGTAGGCACCGTGCAGGCGGGCCAGCGGCGGTCGGTCGGCCGGGCTGGCCACCACCACGGCGCGGCGCAGGCCTTCTTCGCCGAGGGTGCTTTCAACGAAATCGCGCACTTCGCGGCCACGTTCACCGATCAGGCCCACCACGATCACGTCGGCGGCGGTGTAGCGGGTCATCATGCCGAGCAGGGTGGATTTACCCACGCCCGAACCGGCAAACAGGCCGACACGCTGGCCACGGCCGATCGGCAGCAGCGCGTTGATCGCGCGCACGCCCACGTCCAGCGGCTGGGTGATCGGCTCGCGGGCAAGCGGGTTGATCGACACCCCGGCCATGCTCACGGTGCCTTCGGCGCGGATCGGGCCTTTGCCGTCCAGCGGCACGCCATCGCTGTCGATGACCCGGCCGAGCAGGCCTTCGCCCACTTCCACGCCGCCGCGGCCCAGGACCGGCACCACCCGCGCGTTGGGCAGCAGGCCATGCAGTTCGGCGCTGGGCATCAGGTAGGTGCGCTCGCCGGCAAAGCCGACCACTTCGGCATCCACCCAGCCGCCGTCGGCGACTTCCACCTTGCAGCTGGCGCCCATCGGCGATTCGCAGCCGACTGCTTCCAATGTAAGCCCGACCGCGCGGCGCAGCACGCCTTCGCGGATCAGGCCGCGGCCGTGGTTGCCGTCGGGCTGGATGCTGTCCAGGCGCGCAGCCAGGCGCAGGTTGCGCGCGGGCGCCCACTCGGCGGCCGGGACGGGCAGGGGTTCGGTGTTCATGCACTGGCTCCGGATTTGCGCAGCACCGCATCCAGCGCGCCACGCAGGCGGGCTTCCAGGGTGCCGTCGATGCGCACCGCTTCGGCGTGCACGCGCAGGTCGCCGCGGCTCAGGCTGACGTCGGGGGTGAGGCGCTGGGTGGGCGACAGCTGCAGCAGCGGGGTGAGCGCGGCGATGTCGTCAGGGTGCAGGCGCACCTCAACCTCGCGGTTGGCGCCGCCGACCGCGTCGACGGCCTCGCCCACCAGCTGCGCGAGCAGCGCCGGGTCGGCCTGGTACGCGCGGCCGACCAGGGTGCCGGCAATACGGACGGCCAGTTCGCCCAGCGCGGCCACCACTTCATTCTCCAGCCGCACCAGCGGCCGGCTGAAGTTGTCCAGGATGCCTTCGATCTGCGCGACCAGACGGCGCACCTCGGCCTGGCCCTGGGCCTGGCCGTCGGCATGGCCGCGGTCGAAGCCGTCTTTTTCGGCGGCGTCCTGGATCTGCTGGATTTCCTCCAGCGTGGGCAGCTGCAGCAGCGGTTCCGGTTCGTGCTCCGGATCCGGTTCGGTGAGCTCGAAACTCTCCTCCACCGGTGCCGGTTCGGGCACCGCCAGCAGGTCCGGGGCAAGCCAGCGCACGGCGTTGTTCACAGCATCGCCTCCGCGTTGCCGCCAATGGTGACGGTGCCTTCATCGGCCATGCGCTTGACGATGGCCAGGATCTCGCGCTGCGCCACTTCCACGTCGGACAGGCGCACCGGACCGCGTGCTTCCATGTCTTCGAGCAGGATCTCGGCGGCGCGCTGGGACATGTTGCGGGTGATCTTGTCGCGCACCTTGATGTCCGCGCCGCGCAGGGCCAGGCCCAGACGCTCGCCGCTGACTTCGCGCAGCACCAGCTGCAGTTCGCGGTCGTCCAGGTCCACCAGGTCGTCGAACACGAACATCAGGTCCTGGATGCGCCCGCTCAGCGGGGCATCGATGCGGGCGATCTCGCCCAGGATCGCCTGGTCCTGGCCGCTGTCCATGAAGTTCAGGATGTTGGCCGCGCACTGCACGCCGCCGATGTTGGACGACTTCAGGTTCTGGTTGCCGGCGAACTGGCGCTCCATGATTTCGTTGAGCTCGTTCAGCGCGTTCGGCGGAATGCCGTCCAGGGTGGCGATGCGCAGCAGCACGTCCACCCGGGTACGTTCGGGCAGCAGCTTGAGCGCGTCGGCGGCCTGGTCGGTTTCCAGGTGGGCCATCACGATGGCGATGATCTGCGGATGCTCGTTGCGGACCAGGTCGGCCACCGCACGCGGGTCCATCCACTTCAGTGCGTCCAGGCCGGTGGTGTTGCGGCCGAGCAGGATGCGGTCGATCAGGTTGCCAGCCTTCTCGCTGCCCAGCGCCTGCACCAGCATGTTGCGGATGTAGTCGTCCGAGCCCACGCCCAGCGAAGTCTTGGAGCCCAGTTCGGAACTGAACTGGTCCATCACCCCTTCCACCTGGGCACGGGTGATGTCGGTCATGGTGGCCATGGCGATGCCGATCTTCTGCACCTCCTTGGGCTCCATGTGGCGCAGCACTTCGGCCGCGTCCAGTTCACCCAGCGACAGCAGCAGCACGGCGGCGCGTTGTACGCCGCTCAGCGGCGCAGTGGTGGCGTCAGTCATTGGCCACCCAGCCCTTGACCACCTGGGCCACGCGCTTGGAATCGGTCTTTACAGCTTCACGCGCCATGCGCAGTCGTTCCTCGTAGGAGTCCACCGGCAGTGCCAGGGTTTCATGTCCGGCCGCGTTCAGGCGTTCGCTGCCCAGCGCGGGCAGGCCTTCGCCATCGTCGACCAGCTGTACGTCGGCACTGTGCGGTTCCAGTGCGTCGTCGCTGTCTTTCTTGTTCTGGCCGGTGATCGAGCGCAGCGCCGGGCGCAGCACGCCGAACACCAGGGCCAGCACCACGATCGCGCCGAGCAGCAGACGCAGGGCGTCCTGCACCTGCGGCAGCTCCCACCACTTGGGCCCTTCGACCGGGGTGACTTCACGCACGAACGGGGCATTCATCACCGACACCGTGTCGCCACGTTCGGCATCGAAGCCGACCGCCTGCTTGACCAGGGCCTCGACGCGGGTCAGCTCGGCCGCCGACAGTGCCTGCTCGGTGGTCTTGCCGTTGGCGCCGGCTCGCGGCACGTTGTCCACCAGCACCGCCACCGACACGCGCTTGATGCGGCCCGCCGGCTGGCGGGTGTGCTGCAGGGTACGGTCCAGCTCGTAGTTGCGGGTGGCGTTCTTCGAGGTTTCGGTCGGGGCGGCGGCGGTGGCCGGCGCGGCGGCCGGGCCGGGCGGGGTGTTGCTGGCTGCACCGGGCACGCCCTGCGGGCCGGGCACGTTGCTGCTGTTCTCGCTCATCTGCTCGCTGCGCAGCTTCTGCGGCTCGCCGTTGTACAGCTCACGGGCTTCCTCGATGACCGAGAAGTCCATGTCCACGCTGGTTTCCGGATTGACCCGGCCCGGGCCGGTCATCGGTTCCAGCAGTTCGCGGATGCGCTGGTTGAACGAAGTTTCCTGGCGGCGCACCTGTTCGAACTGCGCGGCGTTCATCGCCGCATCGCTGTTGGGATCGGACACGCTCAGCATGCGCCCGCTCTGGTCCACCACGGTCACGCGCTCGGGAGCCAGGTCGGGAATGCTGGCGGCCACCATGTGCACGATGGCATCGATCTGGCCGCGTTCCAGCTGCTGGCCACCGCGCAGTTCCAGCACCACCGAGGCACTGGCCACGTCACGCTGGCGGGTGAAGGCGCTGGGCTTGGGAATGGCCAGGTGCACGCGCGAATCGCGCACCGGGCGCAGCGTGTTGATGGTGCGCGACAGCTCGGTTTCCAGCGAATGCTGGTAGCGGGCGTTTTCCATGAACTGGCTGACGCCGAAGCCCGGATCACGCTCCATCAGCTCGAAACCGAGCCGGCCACTGTCGGTCAGGCCCGAGCCGGCCAGCTTCAGGCGGGCGTCGTGCAGGTTCTTTTCCGGCACGGTGATGCCACCGGTGGCCGGGTCCAGTTCGAACGGAATCTGCGCGGTGCGCAGCAGGTCGGTGGCTTCGGCGGTGGCCTTCTGGTCCAGGCCGGTGTACAGCGGCACCATGCCCGGCTTCTGCGACCAGAAGAACACGAACAGACCTGCCGCCACGGCCACGGCGATCATCGCCATCAGTCCGAGCCGACGGGTGATCTGCAGGCTTTGCAGCCGGTCGAACCACTGCCCAGCCTTTTCGGTGTTCAGCGATTCTTTGGAGAGCGACAGGGCCATGCGTTTCTATCCTTACAGCGGCATGTTCATCACGTCCTGGTAAGCCTGGACGAGACGGTTACGGACTTCCACGGTGGCGCGGAAGGCGATCTGGGACTGCTGCGAGGCGACCATTACCTTGGCAAGGTCGGCACCGGGTTCACCCAGTTCGAAGGCCTTGGCCAATGCGCCGGACTTCTGCTGGGCATCGTTGACGCCGGCAATGGCGCCGCGCAGGGTTTCGGTGAAGCTCGGACCCTGCACTTCCTGGGGGGAGACAAGGCCCTGGATGGCATTGTTCTTCGGCGCCTCCGTCAGCGGGCTGACGGCGGACTGCCCCATCTGGGTCTGGAAGGAGCGGATCTGGGAAAGGACGGAGGTGACGGAGTGCGACATCTGGAACGTTCCGAAGCTGGGATGGGGTTTCGGGTGAATACGTTGCAAGTGGCGTGCCGAAACCGTTTACCGGTTCAGTTTTGTTGGTGGCACAAGGGCTTGCGCCTTCACGCGGCGAGGGCGGGTGGAGCGGCCGGTCGCGTTGCGCGACGGAATGTTGCTGCGGCGCGTTGACGCGGCGCGGGTGTCGGGGCGCCGGCGTCGGAAAACCGGCGGGGTGTCGTGCAGCCACCCATGGGGTGGCTCTACCGGGCGGTGTACCGGCTGTGCGGCCGCCCATGGAACGGTATCGGGGGTAGAGCCACCCCATGGGTGGCTGCTCTTCTGTGGCTGCTCTTCTAGGGCGTCAGCGTCCAGCGGCCGCTGTTCTGGCGGCGGGCCGGGGGAATGGGACCGGCGTGCTGGGTGAAGACGAACATGCCCTCGCTGTCGGTCAGGCAGGTGAGCAGCAGGGTGTAGGCGGCGGTGCCGCCCGGGAAGGCTTCGCGCATCCGGATTTCACCGAGGTGCGGGGCATGGCGCTGGTATCGGTAGCTACCCTGCACGCGCACCGGGGTGCCAAGGATGTCGAGCACGTATTGGTCGGCCGCGAAATTCACCTGCACCATCCGCCCAGCGTTGGGGTTGTCGGGGCGATAGAGCGGATCGCTGATATTGATGAACTGGCGCGCGTCGAGCGTGGTCGGCAAGGTGCAGGCCGGGGTGGCCAGGCAGGTGGTGGGCAGCAGGGCCAGGAAGAGCAACGCGGGGAACAGGCGCATCGGATGACCTCCAAGGGATGTGCCTTTGATGCTAGTCAGTGCATGGCGCGTGTCTGTAGGAAACGTTGCAATCTGTCTGCCGGCCGTTGCCGCGAACGCCACAACGACAAAGCCCGGGACAGGCCCGGGCTTCTGCGTCATTCCAACGTGCGGTCGGCTCAACCGGCCAGTTCGGCCTGGTCGCGCTCGATCCCGTACTTGCGCAGCTTTTCCACCAGCGTGGTGCGGCGCAGGCCAAGCAGCTGGGCGGCATGGGCGACCACGCCCTGGGTGCGTTCCAGTGCTTCGTTGATCAGGTTCAACTCGATGTTGGCCATGTGGTTGCGCAGGTCCAGGCCGGCGTCGGGCAGGGCCGGGGCGCGGGCGGCCGGACCGGCGTCCGCGGCGGCACCGGTGCCCGGCGTCGGCACGTGGAAGGAAAAGCTGCGCAGGTCCAGACGCTCGTCGGCGACTGGCGCCGGGGCCACCACGGGCGCCGGTACGCTGGCGCTGAAATCGCCGCGATAGCGTGCCGGCAGGTCCTGCACGCGCACGGTGCCGCCGGGGTGCAGCACGGCCAGGCGCTCGACCAGGTTGGTCAGTTCGCGCACGTTGCCGGGCCACTCGTAGCTGGCCAGCGCCTGCAGGGCTTCGGCGCTGAAGCGCACTTCGCCGCGACCGGTGCGCGCCAGCTGCGCGGCAATGGTGGTCACCAGCGCCGGCAGGTCTTCGCTGCGCTCGCGCAGCGCCGGCACGTCGATCGGGAACACGTTGAGGCGGTAGAACAGATCCTCGCGGAACTTGCCGTCGGCAATGCGCGATTCCAGGTCGCGGTGGGTAGCGGCAATCACGCGCACGTTGCAGCGGATCGTCTGGTTGCCACCCACGCGCTCGAAGCTGCGCTCCTGCAGCACGCGCAGCAGCTTGACCTGCATCGGCAGGCTCATGTCGCCGATTTCATCCAACAGCAGGGTGCCGCCCTCGGCCATTTCGAAGCGGCCCTTGCGGGCGCTCAGTGCACCGGTAAAGGCGCCCTTTTCGTGACCGAACAGCTCGCTCTCCAGCAGCTCGGCCGGGATCGCACCGCAGTTGATCGCCACGAACGGGCCATCACGGCGCGGCGAGCGCTGGTGGATCGAGCGCGACACCACTTCCTTGCCGGTGCCCGATTCGCCCAGCACCAGTACGGTGGTGTCGAACGCGGCCACCTGTTCGATCATCAGGCGCAGGGCGCTTACCGCCGCACCTTCGCCGGTGGGCCCCTGTTCCTGCACGGCACCGGCCTGGTGCTCGGCATCCAGCCGCTTCAGGCTGGCGCGGCGCAGCAGGGCTTCCATCTGGGCGTGGCGCAGCGGCGCTTCCAGCGGCCACACGTTGGCTTCATGCAGGCCATGCTGCTGGGCGAAGCGCGGGGCGTCGCCGTCGATCAGCATCACCGGCGGCGGCAGGGCGCCCTGGCCGGCCCAGGCAAACAGCGCATCGCTGCGCGCACCGGCTTCCAGGCCGCCGATGATCACGGCCATCCAGTCGGTGGAGCGCTGGCGGGTGATGTCGAAATCGGCCGCGTCGGCCACCCAGCGCGGGTTGAAGTCCATGAATTCGAGCAGGGCGACGGTGCGCTCGGCACGCACCGCGTCGCTGTCCAGTACCAGGATGCGCGACTCACTCATGATCCATTCCCCTTCAGACCTTCCAGGATCGGCATGACCTCCTGGATGTAGGACAGCTTGCTGACGAAGTTGTCGGCGCCAGCGCGCAGGGCGTGCTCGCGGTGCTCGACGTCGTCGAAGTGGCTGGCGATGACGATGTACGGGGCGTCGTCCTGCGACTTGATCAGGCGGGTGGCCTGCAGGCCGCCCATTTCGGGCATCGCCAGGTCCATCAGCACCACTTGCGGGCGCAGCGTTTCCGAGCGTTCGATGGCTTCCAGGCCGTTGGCGGCGCTGCCGATCACGTCCAGCCAGTCGACCTTGCGGAAGTGGCGCATGGCGGCGTTGATGAAGCCCTCGTGGTCGTCGACCAGCAGGACGGTGAGCTTGTTCATGTCTTCCATTTCCTTCAGCCCACCCGGGCCAGTTGCGGGGTCCTGGCATTGATCCGGCGGCGTTCACGCGCCGGGGCGATGTCCAGTTGTTCGCGGTATTTTGCAACGGTACGGCGGGCGATGTTCACCCCCTGGCGCGACAGCAGGCCGGCGATGGCCTCGTCGGCCAGCGGGCGGCCGGCCGGTTCGGCGTCGATCAGGCGGCGCACCATGGCCTTGACGGCCTGGCCGGAGACGCTGGCGCCTTCCAGCCGCACGGCGAAGAAGTGCTTCAGTTCCAGGGTGCCGCGCGGTGTCTGCAGGTACTTGCCGGTGGTGATGCGCGACACGGTCGATTCGTGCATGCCGATCGCATCGGCTACTTCCTTCAGGGTCAGCGGTGCCATGGCCTCTTCACCGCGGGTAAGGAAGCCGGCCTGGCGCTCGATGATCACCCGGGTGGTGCGCAGCAGGGTGTCATAGCGCATCGACAGGCCCCGGGTGAGCCAGCGTGCTTCCTGCAGCATGTCGCGCAGCGGCTGGGCCGCCTCGCCGGCATCGGCCAGCGCGTGCTCGTAGCTGGGGTTGATGCTCAGGCGACGGCTGGTGGCCGGGTTCAACGCCACGCGCCACTGGTTGTCGGCGTGCCAGGCGATGACGTCGGGGATGACCACGCCGTTGTCGTCTGGGCGCAGGCTGTCGCCCGGGCGCGGCTGCAGCGACAGGATCAGCCGAACGGCTTCATGGATGTCGGCCACTTCGGCATCGAGCTGGCGGGCCAGGGCGATGTAGTCGTGCGCGGCCAGGCTTTCCAGCCCCTCGTCGAGCACGCGCTGGGCCAGGTGGCGGGCCGGGACGCGGCCGGGCAGGGCGCGTAGCTGCACGCTCAGGCATTCATGCAGGTCGCAGGCGGCCAGGCCGGCCGGGTCGCCGTGCAGGATCTGCTGGCGGACCGCTTCGACGCCGGCGGCGTCCACATCGTGATGGGCGCTGGCCAGCAGTTGCAGCTGGGCCAGCGGCGCATCCAGGTAACCGGCGTCGTCGCAGTGCTCCAGCCAGAAGCTGGCGACGGCCAGTTCGCGTGCGTCCAGCTCCAGGGTCAGGCGCTGCAGGGCGCGCAGGTGCGGGTCGCTGGATTCGTCGGCGGCAATCCGCTGCATGCGGTCATCGTCGCCGTCCTGCCAGCTGGCGCCGGGCACGTCCCACATCGCGCTTTCGGGCAGTTCGTCGAACGCGGCCACTTCCTGCACGGTGGTGGTGTCGCTGGTGTCGACCGCGGGCGCTTCGGGCGCCTCTTCGATCTCCAGCAGCGGATTGGTCTCCAGGGCGCGGCGGATTTCCAGCTCCAGCTGCATGCCGTCCAGCTGCAGCAGTCGGATCGACTGCAGCAGTTGCGGCGTGAGGTGGAGCTGCTGACCCAGCTGGGTCGACATCGTCGGCTTCATGTGTATTCCCCATCGCACCGACTCCCCGGCGCGTTATGGAACACATCTTGCTTGTGTTATCCCGACACCGTAATCAGGGGGTTCCCTAGTGCTGTCGTCAGGTTCCTGACAGTGAGTCAGGAAAATCCCTACACCAGCGCGGAAAATTGACGCCGCCTGCGGCTGGAACCCCTGTATCTGGTGACCCGGGCGGCCCGGTGCCGTTCAAAATCCCGTCGCCACCCCGCCTGAAGGCTTCAGGCTGCCGGAGAACCGGCGCGGCTCATTCCAGTTCGTGCTGGTGGCGCGCGGCGAGCAGCAGCAGATCATTGGCGCGGCGGCAGCCCAGCGACTCCATCATGCGCGCGCGGTGGGTTTCCACGGTCTTGACGCTGATGCCGAGGTCGGCGGCGATTTCCTTGTTGCTTTCGCCGCGGCCGATCTGGCGCAGGATCTCGCGCTGGCGGGGCGACAGCGCGGCCACGCCCACCGGCTTTTCCTTGCCCAGCATGGGCGCCAGCATCTTGGCCGAGATCTGTGGGCTCAGGAACACCTGGCCGGCATGGGCGGCCAGCAGCGCCAGTTCCAGCTCCTGCGGGGCCGCGTCCTTGACGACGAAGCCGACCGCGCCACGGTCCAGCGCATCGCGCACGTGCACCGCGTCGTCGTGCATGGTCATCATCACCACCCGGGTGCCGGGGGCGCGCAGCAGAATGTCGCTCAGTGCTTCAAGCCCGGTACGGCCCGGCAGCGACAGGTCCATCAGGATGACATCGGGGCTGTGCTGGATGGCCATCTGCAGCGCCTGTTCGGCATTGCTGGCATCGGCGACCACCTCGACATTGGCAAAGCCCTGGAGCAGGCGGCTGAGGCCGGCGCGGACCAGGGTGTGATCGTCGACGATGAGAACGCGCACAGGCAGGCTTGGGGGGATGTGAAGAAGACGGCCACCTTAACGGAGTGGCGGCCTACCGCCAAGCCGAACCCGTCACGGTGTGGGCTGCCGGCCGCCGGCCGGCACCCGTCAGTCCCGGTCAGGGGCGTCGATCGGCCAACCGCGCCTGGGCGATCTGGCGCCGGTGCAGGCGGAACAGGTGCCGTTCCAGCGCCATTTCCAGCGCATCGCTCATCGGCTCGAAGCGCAGCCAGAGGAAGTGCGCGCCGGCGCCGGTAGCCGCTTCGGCCAGCACGGCGACCGGCAGGTCGATATGGTCGGGCAGCCAGTCGCAGGGCTGCAGCCGGATCACGCCCAGGCTGCCGGCGGCCGCACCGCTGCGCGCGCCCTGTTCCAGCCGGATGCCCCGGCGCGACCAGCGCAGCGGGCGCAGGTCCAGGTCCTGGGCGCTCTGCCGCACCAGCCGGCCCAGCAGCACCATGGTCAGGTCCAGCTTGGCCTCCAGCCGCTGCATCTGCGCCGTGGATTCGCCGCGATCGTCGTGGCCGTCGTCGCTGCGTGCATCTTCCACCAGCGCCACGCTGCGCAGCAGGGTTTCGGCACTGCCGGGGCGTATCACCGCACTGCCCAGGCGGAACTCGGCGGGCAGTGCCACCTCGCAGCTCAACGTTTCATCGAACAGCTCGCTTTCGGCCGGATGATGGATGGCCGCGGGGCGCGCGTCGTTCATGCCAGCGACTCCGCAGTGAGGTAGGCGTGCGCCGCCCGGTTGGCGTTGGCGCCGTTGCGCAGGTGGCGGCCGGCCTCGTCGCGCTGGCTCATCATCATCACCATGATCCGCTGCTGGCGGCCTTCCAGGGCACTCAGGCCGGGCACATCGTCAAGGGCACCGGGCTGGGCCAGGAACCGCGCCTGGTTGACGTGCAGCGTATCCAGACAGTCGCTGGCACGCTCGTGGTCATCGGCCAGCAGCGCGGTTTCCAGCGTGTCCAGCTCGGTGTTGAGGTCGGCCAGGGTGAGCAGGGGGGTGGCCATTACAGCGCGGCCTGGGCAGGCACGCGCTGGTCGCGCGGAATCGCGTTCCAGGCGGCGTCGATTTCGCCCAGCAGCTCCAGCGATTCGCGCAGGGCTTCGGGGTCGTTGTGCAGGTTGGCTTCGGTCAGCCGCTGCATCACATAGTCATACAGCGCCGACAGATTGCCGGCGATCTCGCCGCCGGCCTCGTGGTCGAGCGAGCCGTTGAGGTGGCCCACGATCGCGCAGACTTCGCCGATCGCCTTGCCCTTGCGGGCCTGGTCGCCGCCTTCCAGGCAGGCCTGGGCCAGGCGGACGCGTTCCAGCGCGCCGGCCAGGAGCAGGGCGACCAGCTTGTGCGGATCGGCATCGGTGATCGCGCTCTGTACGCCGACCTGCCGGTACTGCTCGGTGAATTGACGGTTCGAACCGTACATCAATCATGTCTCCTTCGTGCGGGGCCGCGTGCCTCGCGAGGTCTGCGGCACCGGGGGTGGAGCCTGCGTTGTTACTGCGTCGGTACCTGTATCGGCAGCGTGCGCGATTAACTTGAGCACGCTGCCGTAGGGATCAACCGGCCAGCTGGCTGAGCTGCGCGCTCAGCGAGGAGGTGGTCTGGCTGAGCTTGCCCATCAACGTATCCAGGGCCAGGAACTGCTTCTTGTAGCGCTCTTCGACACCGGCCATGCGCACGTCCAGGGCCTTGCGGCGCTTGTCGATGTCGGTGAGGGTGGCATTGATGCTCTTGGTGCGCGAAACGAACGCGCCTTCCTTGCCCACGGTGGTGCTGGTGTAGCCATCCACCATGGCAAACAGTTTGGCGGCCGCGCCGTCGTCACCGGTCAGGGCTTCCCGCACGGCGCCGGCCTTGTTGACCAGGGCCGCTTCAAACTTGGTGCCATCCAGCACCAGGCTGCCATCGGCATTGGGGTAGGCGCGGGTCTGCAGCCCCAGCGTCTTGGGGTCCAGGCCGGCTGCGGCCAGGTCCTTGAGCACGCCGCCCATCATCGCGCGCAGCTGGCTGGACGCGCCGCGCATCTGCGCATCGCCGGTCAGCGACGACGGCTCCTTGTTCTCGATGTCGTACTTGGTCGCGGTGTTGATCGCGCTGATCGCGCCGTTGTAGGCGGTCACGAAGTCCTGCATGACCTTGCGTGCGGCGGCCACGTCGGTGCTGACGGTGACGGTGCTCTTGCCCTTGGCCTTCAGGTTCAGTGTCAGGCCCGGCACCACGTCGGTGACGGTGTTCTCGCTGGCCACCACTTCCACGCCATCGATGGTCAGCTTGGCATCGGCCGCCGGGGTGCGCTCGGACAGGCTGGCCGCCAGGGCGGTCAGGTCGGCATTGCCGGCGCCTGCGCTGAGCTTGATGGCGTTGGCGGTGCCGGCCTTTTCCTGCGAGATCGACAGGAACTGGTTGTCGCCCGAGGCGATCAGGGTGGACTGCACGCCCAGGCTGCGGCCGGCCTTCTCGATCTTGGTGCGGATCGAGGAGAGGGTGTCATCGGCCTCGACCTGGATTTCCAGCGTCTTTTTCTTGTCGCCCACGCCAACGTCCAGCGTCAGGGTTCCGGCGCCGAAGGTCTTGGTCTTGGGCACCGAGGTGTCGGCGATCCATTTGTTGGCCGTGGCCAGCTGGGTGACGTCGATCTCGTGGCTGCCGGTTGCCGCGGCGTTGGTGCTGCTGACGGTCAGGATCTCCTCGGTGCCGGCCTTGGTCGCACTGACCAGGCGGGCATCGAACGCGGTGGAGGCCTTGAGCGCCTTGAGCGAGGTGGTCAGCAGGTCGAACGCGGACTTGACCGTGCCCACCGCCGACAGCTGCATCTTGGCCTTGGACTGCTGCAGGTTGAGTGCGTTGTCCGCCGGCTTGCGGTCGGCCGCGACCAGGCTGGCCACCATGCCGGAAATATCCAGTCCGGAACCGATGCCACCATAACCAAAGTCAGCCACGTTGTTTCTCCTGTCTGTGAGCCGCCGCGGGGGTGCCGCGTGGCCGTGCTGTCAACGAATGTAGCGGCCGTAGCCGCCGGGTCTTTAGAACCACGTTGATGCAGGAGTTGTGCCACTGGCTCGGCGCGGAAGAATGGCACGCGCTTTGCAGGGGTATCCGGGCGGGACGCAGTACGGTCCGGCCGGGGGTCTGTAAAAAACCCTCCTCCAATGTAGAGGAGGGCTCAGGCTACTGAAAAAGCGGGGGGAGACGAAGCCACCCGGGATGTTCAGTCAAACTAACAGCGCTGATAACGGTTCTGCCGCAGGGGCGGGCCATGGCCACGGGGATGTGGCTGCCGGGAGAGAGAGTCCGGCCCATGGCCATGGCCCGTTCCTGCGTGACGTTTGAACGGATGTTTCGGGCGTTGCCCGCGCCGCCGGCGGTTGCCGGCGGCGTGGACGCGTGGATCAGCGCAGCAGGCTGAGCACGTTCTGCGGCACCTGGTTGGCCTGGGCCAGCATGGCCGTACCGGCCTGCTGCAGGATCTGGGTGCGGGTCAGCTCTGCGGTTTCCTTGGCGAAGTCGGTATCGCGGATGCGACTACGCGAGGCCGACAGGTTCTCCGTGGAGGTCTGCAGGTTGGCAACGACCGAAGTGAAGCGGTTCTGGATGGCACCGAGGTCGGCGCGGGTGTTGTTGATCGCACCCAGGGCCTTGTCGACGATTTCCAGGGCCTGCTGTGCACCCTTTACGGTGGACACGTCGATCGCATCGGCGAACTGCTTGGTGCCCAGGGTCACGGTGCCTGCGCCAGCGACGTCGGTGGTGAAGACCTTGGCCACGCCGTCCTTGTCGACGCTGTCCTTGACCGAAGTCAGGGTCACGGCGCCGGCCGCATCGGCTTCGGCGTAGACGCCGGTTTCGCCGATCTTGGCATTGATGTGGGTAGCCAGCGCCTTGCCGGCGGCCACTTCGTTCTCGGCGCCGGTGCCGACGCTCTTCATGTCCAGCTTGTCGAACTTGACTTCAGTGCCCTTGCTGTCGGTGATGCTGAAGGCAGCGATCGCCACATCGGTGTCGGCCACGCCGGTCACCTTAGCAACCGTGGCGGTGGCGAACTGCGCGCCGCCCAGGGCGTTGGTCTTGGCGTCCACCACCTTGTCGATGGCAATGGCCTGGCCGGCGTTGGCGCCGACCTGGAACAGCTGGCTGGAGAACGAACCGTCCAGCAGCTTGGTGCCGTTGAAGTCGGACTGCTTGGCGACGCGGTCGATTTCGCTGACCAGCTGGGTCACTTCGGCCTGCAGCGCCTTGCGGTCGCTGGCCGAGTTGGTGGCGTTGGAGGCCTGCACCGACAGTTCGCGGACGCGCTGCAGGTTGTTGCCGATTTCGGTCAGAGAGCCTTCGGCGACCTGGGCCAGCGAAATGCCGTCGTTGGCATTGCGGATGGCCACGTCGGTGCCGCGGATCTGGGTACCGAAGCGCTCGGAGATGGCCAGGCCAGCCGCATCGTCCTTGGCGCTGTTGATGCGCGAACCCGACGACAGGCGCTGGATGGTGGTGGCCAGCGAGCTGCCGGAGGTGCTCAGGTTACGCTGAGCATTCAACGACATCGTGTTGGTGTTGATGACTTGTGCCATGGGATTTCCTTCGGGCGTACGTGGAGCGTGGTGCGGTGGAAGCGGCGCCGGTTGCCCGGCGCCTTCGGATCACACGGGATCAGCGCAGCAGGCTGAGCACGTTCTGCGGCACCTGGTTGGCCTGGGCCAGCATGGCCGTACCGGCCTGCTGCAGGATCTGGGTGCGGGTCAGCTCTGCGGTTTCCTTGGCGAAGTCGGTATCGCGGATACGGCTACGCGAGGCCGACAGGTTCTCCGTGGAGGTCTGCAGGTTGGCAACGACCGAGGTGAAGCGGTTCTGCACGGCGCCCAGGTCGGCGCGGGTGTTGTTGATCGAGCTCAGGGCGTTGTCGACCAGCGACAGGGCCTTCTGCGCACCGGTCACCGTGGACACGTCCAGGTTGGCGACGTTGGCGGTGGTGACAGCGGCATCGGCCGTCTGCGCAAAGCCGGCCGCGCCGGTCAGGGTGATGTCAGCGTCGGCCATTGCCACGCCGTCCTTGACCTGGGTGACCACGATCTTGCCGGTGTCATCCAGCTCTGCCAGCACGCCGGTTTCGCCGAGCTTGGAGTTGATGGCGGTGACGGCAGCCTTGTTCTGATCGGCAACGGTGGCGCCGCTCTTCAGTTCGATCTTGTCCAGCGTGACGGTGGCCGAACCGACCTTGATGGTGCCGGTCAGGGTGGCATCGGCGGTCAGGGCGGCCGTCGCATCAGCCACCTTGCCGGTAGCGAAGGTCGACGTGCCCAGCTTGGCGGTCGTGGCATCGACGATCTTGTCGATGGCGATCGCCTGGCCGGCGTTGGCGCCCACCTGGAACAGCTGGCTGGAGAACGAACCGTCCAGCAGCTTGGTGCCGTTGAAGTCGGACTGCTTGGCGACGCGATCGATTTCGCTGACCAGCTGGGTCACTTCGGCCTGCAGGGCCTTGCGGTCACTGGCCGAGTTGGTGGCGTTGGACGACTGCACGGCCAGTTCGCGGACGCGCTGCAGGTTGTTGCCGATTTCGGTCAGCGAACCTTCGGCGACCTGGGCCAGCGAGATGCCGTCGTTGGCATTGCGGATGGCCACGTCGGTGCCGCGGATCTGGGTGCCGAAACGCTCGGAGATGGCCAGGCCAGCTGCGTCGTCCTTGGCGCTGTTGATGCGCGAACCCGACGACAGGCGCTGGATGGTGGTGGCCAGCGAGCTGCCGCTGGTGCTCAGGTTACGCTGAGCATTCAACGACATCGTGTTGGTGTTGATGACTTGTGCCATGGAAGTTCCTTCAGGCGTGGGTGGAGCGTTGGACGTCGGTATCGGTGTCGGCGCCGGTCACGCCGGCGCCGACACTGCAGGCAGGGATCAGCGCAGCAGGCTGAGCACGTTCTGCGGCACCTGGTTGGCCTGGGCCAGCATGGCCGTACCGGCCTGCTGCAGGATCTGGGTGCGGGTCAGCTCTGCGGTTTCCTTGGCGAAGTCGGTATCGCGGATGCGGCTACGCGAGGCCGACAGGTTCTCCGTGGAGGTCTGCAGGTTGGCAACGACCGAGGTGAAGCGGTTCTGCACGGCGCCCAGGTCGGCACGGGTGCTGTTGATCGAGCCCAGCGCCTTGTCGACGATTTCCAGGGCCTGCTGGGCACCCTTGACGGTGCTGACATCCAGGTCGCTGGCGAACTTGTTGGCCGGTGCGCCGGCGGCGGCCGTGGCGGTGAAGGTCGGAGCGGTGGCGCCGGTCCAGGTACCCGGGGTGGCGGTGATCGCCTTGAAGGTGCCGTCGGTGTTGGTGCTGTCCTTGACCGAAGTCAGGGTGACGCCGGTGGTGCCGTTGACTTCGGCGTAGACGCCGGTTTCACCGATCTTTGCGTTGATCGCGCTGACCAGTGCTTCACGCGAGGCCTTGCCGGTGTCGGCAGCGGTGGCACCCTGCTTGACTTCGACATCGTCGATGTCGACGCCGTTGATCTTCATGCCGGTGGTCTTGAAGTCGGCATTGGTACCCGGATCGGCCAGCGCCAGTGCATTGGCGTCGAACTTGGCGCCGCCCAGTGCGTTGGCCTTGGCGTCCACCACCTTGTCGATGGCGATGGCCTGGCCGGCGTTGGCGCCCACCTGGAACAGCTGGCTGGAGAACGAGCCGTCCAGCAGCTTGGTGCCGTTGAAGTCGGACTGCTTGGCGACGCGGTCGATTTCGCTGACCAGCTGGGTCACTTCGGCCTGCAGGGCCTTGCGGTCGCTGGCCGAGTTGGTGGCGTTGGACGCCTGCACCGCCAGTTCACGGACGCGCTGCAGGTTGTTGCCGATTTCAGTCAGCGAACCTTCGGCGACCTGGGCCAGCGAGATGCCGTCGTTGGCATTGCGGATGGCCACGTCGGTGCCGCGGATCTGGGTGCCGAAGCGCTCGGAGATCGCCAGGCCAGCCGCGTCGTCCTTGGCGCTGTTGATGCGCGAACCCGACGACAGGCGCTGGATGGTGGTGGCCAGGGAGCTGCCGCTGGTGCTCAGGTTACGCTGAGCATTCAACGACATCGTGTTGGTATTGATGACTTGTGCCATGGGAAGAGGTCCTTGAGCGGTTGCACGTGATTTGGGTTAGACGCTCATGACGTGCTTCAGGAGCGGCTCATGTCAGCGCTGCAACAGGCTGAGCACGTTCTGCGGCACCTGGTTGGCCTGGGCCAGCATGGCCGTACCGGCCTGCTGCAGGATCTGGGTGCGGGTCAGCTCTGCGGTTTCCTTGGCGAAGTCGGTATCGCGGATGCGGCTGCGCGAGGCGGACAGGTTTTCCGAGGAGGTCTGCAGGTTTGCGACGACGGAAGTGAAGCGGTTCTGGATGGCGCCGAGGTCGGCGCGGACGCTGTTGACCGATTCCAGGGCCTTGTCGACAATTTCCAGGGCCTTCTGTGCGCCTACGTAGGACGAGACGTCCAGGTCCTGCACGAAGCTGGAGGTGGCGGTGGCGGCAACCGAGCTGGGCGCGGCGGCGGTGGAGTCGGCCAGGCCGAGCTGGGCGGCGCCGTCGATGACCAGGTCGCGGTCGGCCTGGACCGAGGTCAGCTTCAGGCGGTGGGTGTCGGGGGTGCCGGCGGTGGTGACCACTTCGGCATAGACACCGGCTTCGCCGATCTTGCTGTTGATCTGGGCCGCGGCGGAGGCGGCAAACTCGGCGGTGGTCTTGCCGGTGATGGTGCCGATGGCGGCGCCGTTGATGGTGACGCCGGCGAGGTCGGTGATGGTGGCGACGTCGGCGGTGCTGTCCACGGGGGCGGCGAACTTGGCGTTGCCCAGCGAGCTGGCCTTGGCGTCGACGACGTTGTTGATGGCAATGGCCTGGCCGGCGTTGGCGCCGACCTGGAACAGCTGGCTGGTGAAGCTGCCGTCGAGGAGCTTGGTGCCGTTGAAGTCGGACTGCTTGGCGACGCGGTCGATTTCGCTGACGAGCTGGGTGACTTCGGCCTGCAGGGCCTTGCGGTCGCTGGCGGAGTTGGTGGCGTTGGAGGCCTGGACGGCCAGTTCGCGGACGCGCTGCAGGTTGTTGCCGATTTCGCTCAGGGAGCCTTCGGCGACCTGGGCCAGCGAGATGCCGTCGTTGGCATTGCGGATGGCGACGTCGGTGCCGCGGATCTGGGTGCCGAAGCGCTCGCTGATGGCCAGGCCGGCGGCGTCGTCTTTCGCGCTGTTGATGCGCAGACCAGACGAGAGGCGCTGGATGGTGGTAGCGAGCGAGCTGCCGCTGGTGCTCAGGTTGCGCTGAGCGTTGAGCGACATCGTATTGGTGTTGATTACCTGTGCCATGGGTCGTCTCCCTTATTGGAATCCCGGTGGTGAATGGAACGAAGCGCCGCCGTTTTTTTTTGTTTGGCTGTGTGCTTCGCTGTTGCCAAATCAATAACGGCGCTTTGTCAACAACCTTTAGGCGGAAATCTCGCTGGGGTTGCTGCTGGTGCCGTCCGGGGCCTTGGCTGTGCTCCCCGATAGAAGGGTTAACGGCGCGGGAGGCGGAAATTGAAGGGGTTTTCACGCGTAACGCCGGGCGCGGCCGGGCTCGCGCCGTAGAGCCGGGCTCTGCCCGGCTTGTACCCACAGCCCCACGTAGAGCCGGGCTCTGCCCGGCTTGCATCCACAGCTCGACGTAGAGCCGGGCTCTGCCCGGCTTGCATCCACAGCCACAGCCAAAGCCAAGCGCCGCATCGGCCACGTCCTGGGAGGCCCGGCCCGGGTGGGTTGGCGGGACACGCCGTAAACCCATCCCTGGGGGCTCGTGGGCGCCATCCATGGCGCCCAACGGTCCCGCCAACCCACCCGGGCCGACCCTTCCTGAGTAGGTCGGCGCGGAAGGGAGGGGCGGTAGAGCAGGGCAGTGGAGCAGCATGCCTTCTGCGGCTTCGGCGCAGTCACGGCGCCCACGCACCACAAACACCGACGCGGCATGACGCCGGTAGGGTCGGTTCCCAAACGACTGCCGACACCCTGCATCGGCGCGACGAACGCCTGCTGCGCATCGAAGAAGGCTCACGCGCGCTCACGCGCGCGGAATGCTGCCAGGCGTTCGCTGCGCGCGGGCGCATTGACGACGCACAACAAAAAAGGCCGCGATGCTGTTCGCATCGCGGCCTTCAGGCCTTCCCGCTGTTTCGTAACGCGCTGTCAGCGCAGCGTGTTGAACAACGACATCTGCTGCATCTGCGAGAACAGGGTCTGCGCGGCCTGCAGGGCGGTGCTTTCCAGTTGGTACTGGCTGATGGCGTCGGCGTAGTCCAGGTCGCGCATCTGCGACAGCGTGCCCTTGAGGGTGACGGTGTTGGATTCGCGCATATCCGCGGCATTGTCCAGCGCCTTGAGCTGGGCACCGCCGGCGGCGCGGGAGTCGATCATGCGTTCGGAGGCACGGGCGACGTCGCGCAGGCCGCTTTGCAGGAGGTTCTGCTGGGCGGCGGACTGGCTGGCGCTGCCGGTGTCCATTTTCAACGAGCCGATCAGGCTGTCCAGGGTGCTGAAGATGTCGCGGCTGGTGGCGGGGCTTACGTTGAAGGTGTCGCCGGCGGCCGGCTTGCCATCCACGTGCAGGCGCACGCCATTGAGCACCAGGTCGTCGCCGGCCTTCATGGTGCCGGTGGACACCACCGTGCCGGTGTCGTCGAGCAGCTCGTACTGGTCGGCGGCGGTGAAGCGGACACTGAAGGCCTTGCCGTCCCAGCTGTTGCTGCCGTCGCGGGTGACGTTGGTGAGCACGCCGGTGCCGGTGTTGCCGGTGGCCGCCGCACCATCCACGTGGCCGTCGCCGGTGCCGATGCGCAGGAAGATCTCGCTGCCGGGCAGGGCATCGAGCACGTAGGTGTCCGGGCCCACTTCCACCTGGCGCTGGTTCTGGTCGCCGTTGTAGACCACCTTGCCGTCAACCTGGCTGAAGGGCGGGCTGCCATCGGCGGTGCCGCCGAACAGGTAGCGGCCGGTGCCGTCGGTGCTGTTGGCCAGGGCCAGCAGGTTGCTGCGGATCGCTTCGATCTCGGTGACCATCGACTGCTTGTCGGAGGAGGCCAGCGCCGGATTATTGGCGTAGATGGTCAGTTCGGTGATGCGGCCCATCATGTCACCGACCTGGGCCAGGGCGTTTTCCTGCAGGCCCAGCCGGTTCTGCACGTTACCGGCGTTGAGCTGCATGCGGTCCAGCGAGGCCAGCGTGCGGTCCAGGCCTACGGCGGCGCCGGAGGCGACCGGGTCGTCCTTGGCGGTCACCAGCCGGCGGCCCGTGGCGATCTGCTGTTCCAGGTGGCTCATCTTGGCCTGCTTGGCCATCATCAACGAGACCGACTGGCTGAACATCATGCCGGTGGAGATACGGTTGTTCATCGGCCTACGGCTCCGAGGATGGTCTGGAACATGGTGTCGGCGGTGGAGATCAGCTGCGAGGCGGCCTGGTAGGCCTGTTGCAGCCGCAGCATGTCGGCGGCCTCCTCATCGAGGTTGACCCCGGAAATCGAATCGCGCGCGGACTGCGCCTGGTCGGTGATGACCTGCTGGGCCTGCAGTGAGTAGTCGGCCGAGCGTGCGGCCGCACCCACCTGCGTGGTCAGCCCGCCGAGGGCGCCGCTCAGGGTAACGGTGCCATCGTTGAACGCCTTGGCCTGTTCCACCTTCGCCAGCAGCAACGCGTTGCTGTTGTCCGAGGAACCGGCCGGGGTCGGCCCGATGTTGAAGGTGTCGCCGGTCTTGGGTGCGCCATCGAGCACGAAGCTCCAGCCGTTGGCGCTGATGGTCTGGCCAGCCGTGTAGGTGAACGGGCCGGCGCCATCCAGCGTGTACTGGTTGCCGCTGGTGAACACGATCGCGGCCGGGTTGCGCAGCGCGGCGTTGCCGTGGTCGGTCACCTTGACCCCGGTCAGTTTGCCGGTGCCGCTGTTGGACAGGGCGGCGGTGCCCTTGATCGGGGCGGCCGCGGCAATGCGCGAGGTGTCGGTGATGGCCACCGACATCGTGCCGGCCACGCCGGCGGTGGGCTGCAGCAGCATGCGGTCGTTCACCGCCGGGGTGCCGGTCATCACCAGCTCCACGCCATTGAGCACCAGCGGGTCGGTGGCGGTGCCGGTACCGGTCATGGCGATCGCCACGCCGGTGTCGGCACGGCTGGCCTGCCACTGGGTACCGTCGAACTTCAGCACCACGTTCTGCCCGTCCAGCTTGGACAGGTCGCCGAAGCTGGCGGTCATGCTGGCGGTACCGGCATTGCCGGCATGGCCGGTGATGCGCGGCGCGCCGATGTTGAAGAAGTCGCCGCCCAGGTTGCCGTACAGGTCCGCGCCCTGGCGGTGCACGTCGTTGAAGCTGCTGGCCATGCCGATCGCCAGCTTGCCCAGTTCGGCCTGGGTGGGGGTCAGCACGGTGTCGCGGAATTCCAGCAGGCCGCCGATCTGGCCGCCGAGCGTCTTCGATTCCAGGGTGATCTTCTGGCCGGCACTTTCCAGCGCCAGCTGCAGGCGCTCGGGCATGTACGGGTCGGATACGGTGGTGACCTTGGACGCGGTGGTGCCCACCACCAGCGCCTGGCCGCCGGCCGTGTAGACGTTCATGATGCCGCCGTCCTGCATCACCGCGTTGCCGCCGGTGTAGCCGACCAGGTTGGCGATCAGCTGGTCGCGCCGGTCCAGCAGGTCCGGCGCCGCATTGGCCGCGTTGCCGCCGATGGCGCCGTTGAGCTGCGCGATTTCCTTGGCCAGCCGGTTGATCTCGCTGGCGCCGGCGATCAGGCCGTTGTTGACCTCGCCGTTGAGCGTATTGAGCTGGCCGTTGAGCTGCTGGAAGCGGCTGGCCAGGGTCTTGCCCCCGTCCAGCATGTTCTGGCGGTCGGCGGTGCCGGAGGCGTTGGAGGACAGGCCGCTGACGGTGTCGAAGAAGCTGGACCAGACCCCGGACACGTTGGTGGCGGTATCGGAGAACATCGCATCGACCCGGTCGGCCATGCTGGACAGCTGCTTCAGCCGCGCCAGTTCGCCGCTGCCATCGAGCAGCCGCGAGATCGCCAGCTGGTCGGCCACGCGGCGGATGTCGCTGATGCGCGTGCCATTGCCCACGTCGCCATAACCGAAGTTCTGCGGGTTGGCGGTGGCGAAGTCGACCTTCTGCCGGCTGTAGCCGGGCGTGTTGATGTTGGCGACGTTATGGCTGGTGGTCGCCAACGCCCGCTGGAAGGCGAGCAGGGCGCTGGTGCCGGTGGAAAGTACGCTGGACATGGGTTACCTCAACGACGGATGACACCCAGCCCGGTCGGGCTGGCGGTGCTGGCAAAGGTGCGGCCCAGCTGCTGGCTGGCATCGCCCACGGCGGCGATGGCGCGCTCGATGGTCGGGCCGCCGGCAATCGCGGCGATCTTGGCCGCGTAGCTGGGATCGGTGGCGTAGCCGGCCTTCTGCAGGCCCTGGGCAAAGCCGCGGACATCGCCACCGGCCTGCAGCGCGTTCTGGTAACGCGGGCTGTTCTTGAGCAGTTTCACGTAGTCGGCAAAGCTGTCGCCCACCGAGGTGTAGGCGCGGAAGCTGGCGGTCTCGTTGCGGCGCACGCCGTCCACATATTCATGCGTGCCGCTGCTGGCGCGTTCGCCGCTCCAACCGGTGGCCTTGATTCCGAACAGGTTGTGCGAGCTGCCGCCGCCGTTACGCTGCACCAGCTTGCGACCCCAGCCGGTTTCCAGCGCGGCCTGGGCGACCAGCGCCTTGGCGTCCACGCCCAGTTCGCGCGCGGCCTGCTGCGCGTGGCCCCAGATGCTGGCCACGAAGCCTTCCGGCGTGTGCGGCCCAAGCTTCGCGGCGGCGGTGTTGGCCGCCAAGGTATCGACCGCGCCCGGCCCGCGCGCGGTGTCGTTGACCCTGCTCCAGCGGTCGTTGGCCAGCGCCGCCCAGTTTTCCTGGGTGGGCTCGCTCACGCCCGGCGGCGTGGCATACGGATCGCTGCGCCCGATCGCCTCGTGCATCTGGCTGCTTTCGCGGCCGGCGATCAGGTCCAGGGCACGCTCCATCGGCTGCAGCACCGCCGACGGATCGGCGCCACGCAGCTGCTGCAGCAGGTCCACTTCGCTCGGCGCGCTGGCCGGGGCGGTGCCGGTCGGCAGCGCCATCGGCGTGGCGGCAGGCGCATTGAGCCGGTAGGCACGCAGCGCCGCCGCCGGGTTCAATGCGGTGTCGGTCGGCTTGGCCGCGTCGGCCTCCGCGCCGCCAAGCTGGCGGGTGATCATCGCCGACAGCCCCAGGCCGCGGCCACGGGTCATCGCCTCGGCGATCTTCTTGTCGTACATCTCGCGGAACATGGTGTTTTCGGCGGGGAACAGCGAATCGCCGAAGCTGGCATCGCGCATGCTCTTGACCAGCATCTGCGCGAACTGGCCTTCCAGCTGGCGCGCCACCTTGTCGACCTTGGCCGGGCTGTTGGCCTGGGCCGGATTGAGTTCCAGTGCGGGATTGATGCGCATGTCAGATCACCTCGAGTTCGGCGCTCAACGCGCCGGCCTGCTTGAGGGCTTCCAGGATGGCGATCAGGTCGCCGGGGGCCGCGCCCACCGCGTTGACCGCGTGCACGATCTCGTCCAGCGTGGTGCCGCCGGTGAACTTGAACATGCGGCTGCCATCGTTGGTGGCGGTGATGGTGGACTGCGGCGTGGCCACGGTCTGGCCATTGCCGAACGCGTTGGGCTGGCTGACGTTGGTGTTCTCGTTGATGGTCACGGTCAGCGAGCCATGCGAAATGGCCGCCGCGCCCACCCGCACCTGCGAGCCGATCACCACCGTGCCGGTCCGCGCGTTGACCACCACCTTGGCCGGCGCACTGCCGGGGGTGAGTTCCAGGTTCTCGATGCGGGCCAGCAGACCGATGCGCGCGCCCGGGTCGCTGGGCGACTGCACCGACACCGTCACGCCGTCGATCGCGCGCGCCGCGCCATCACCAAAGGCGTTGTTGAGCGCGGCGACCATGCGCGACACCGTGGTGAAGTCATTCTTGTGCAGGTTCAGGGTGATGTCGCCGCCGCCGTTGAACACGTCCGGCAGGGCGCGCTCGACGGTGGCGCCGTTGGGAATGCGGCCAACGCTGGGCACGTTCACCGACACCCGCGACCCGTCCTTGCCCTGCGCACCGAAGCCGCCGACCACCAGGTTGCCCTGGGCGATCGCATAGACCTGGCCGTCGGCACCGCGCAGCGGCGCCATCAGCAGCGAGCCGCCGCGCAGCGACACCGCGTTGCCGATCGACGACACGGTGATGTCGATCGGCTGGCCCGGCTTGGCGAACGGCGGCAGCTCGGCATGGATGGCCACGGCCGCCACATTCTTCAGCTGCGGGTTGACGTTCGCCGGCACATTGACGCCCAGCTCGCCCAGCAGGTTCTTCAGGCTCTGCACGGTGAAGGGTGCCTGGCTGGTGCGGTCGCCGCTGCCGTCCAGGCCGACCACCAGGCCATAGCCCACCAGCGCGTTGGTACGCACGCCGCCCACCTGGGCCAGGTCCTTGATGCGTTCGGCAGCGGCAGGGGAAACCAGCGCGAACACGGCCAGCAGCGCCAGCGTGGCACGCACCGCGTAGAGCGACGCGCTGCGTCGCTGCTTTGCCGTGTAGAGCGACGCCATGCGTCGCTGCCCGAACAGGGAGAAGGAAAAGGTCATGTCAGGCTCAGAACGGCGTCAACGCCGAGTTGAAGAAGCGGCTCAGCCAGCCCATTGCATTGGACTGGGCAACCGGGCCGCGGCCGCCGTAGACGATGCGGGCATCGGCAACGCGGCTGGACGGAATGGTGTTGTCGGGGAAGATGTCCGCAGCGCGCACGATGCCCTGTACCTGCACCAGCTCGTCGCCCTGGTTCAAGCGCAGGTTCTTGGCGCCCTGGACCACCAGGTTGCCGTTGGGCAGGCGCTGCACCACCGTGACGGTCACGCTGCCCTGCAGGCGGTTGCTCTGCGCGCTGGTGCCCTTGCCGGTGAAGTCGCGCGAACCGGCCGCACTGGCAGCCAGGATGTCCTTGCCGCCCAGCGTCACCGGTGCGCCGAACAGGGTCGGGGTGCCGATGCTCAGCTCCGATTCCTTGGCTGTGGTGGTGTTGGCGGTGGTCTGCGCGGTGGTGCTTTCGGTCAGGGTGATAGTCAGCAGGTCACCGACATCACGCGCGCGGCGGTCCGAGTACAGCTGCAGGCCGGGGCCGGCGGCGTAGATCGCACCGGCGGTAGCCTGCGCGTTGGGCGCCACGATCGGGGTGATCGGCGCCATCGCCGGGTAGGGCCGGACATCGCCGGCGATGACGCAGCCGCCGAGCAGGGCGACCACGGAGCTGGCAAGCAACAGGCGAAGGGTAGGGCGCAGGGGCAACATGGCAGTTCTTCCGGTTCGGCCGATCAGACGTTCTGGTTGAGGTAACCGAGCATCGCGTCGGTGGTGGAGATCGCCTTGGCGTTCATTTCGTAGGCGCGCTGGGTTTCGATCATCGACACCAGCTCTTCGACCACGTTGACGTTGCTGCCTTCCAGCGCGCCCTGCACCACGCCGCCCAGGCCGTTCAGGCCGGGGTTGCCGTTCTGTGCGGGGCCCGAGGCGGTGGTTTCCAGGAACAGGTTTTCACCGCGTGCCTGCAGGCCGGCCGGGTTGACGAAGTCGGTCAGGGTCAGCGCGCCGATCTCCACCGAGGCGGCGTCGTCGGCCATCTTCACGCTGATGGTGCCGTCGGTGCCGATGGTGAGCGACTGCGCGCCTTCGGGAATCTGGATGCCCGGCTGCACCGGGTAACCGCTGTTGGTGACCAGTTCGCCCTGCTGGTTGCGCTGGAACGAGCCGTCACGGGTGTAGGCCGAGGAACCGTCGGGCATCTGCACTTCGAAGAAGCCGCGGCCGTTGACCATCACGTCCAGTGCGCGACCGGTCTGCTGCTGGCTGCCCTGCTCGAAGTTCTTCGAGGTGGCCACCACGCGCACGCCGGTGCCCAGCTGCAGGCCGGTGGGCAGCTGGGTCTGCGCCGAGGACGCGCCACCGGGCTGACGCACCTGCTGGTACAGCAGGTCTTCGAAACTGGCACGGTCCTGCTTGAAACCGGTGGTGTTGGTGTTGGCGAGGTTGTTGGAAACCACCGACATGCGCGTCTGCTGCGCATCCAGTCCGGTCTTGGCGATCCACAATGCCTGGTTCATGGCGATGTTCCTTTGTCTGTTGCGGGTGGCCGCATGGGGCGGCCGTTACAGGAGCGAATGCATGGCGCGTGCCAGAACCGCGACGGAAAGCCGTCACCGGGGCGATCAGCCACCCAGGCGCAGCAGGCTGTTGGCGCTGCGGGCGTTGTCGTCGCCGTGCTTGATCACCTTCACCTGCATTTCGTACTGGCGCTGCAGCTGGATCATCTGCACCAGCGCACCGGCGGCATCGACGTTGCTGCCTTCCAGCTGGCCGCTTTCCAGCGACTTGCCTTGGGCCTGCACGAACGGCTGCTGCGGGTCGGTGTTGCGCATCAGCCCGTCCAGGCCACGCTCCAGCCGTTCGTCGGCGGCGGCGACCACGCGGACCCGGCCAATGTTGGCCATGGTCTGCGGGCCTTCGCCGAGCGGAATGATCGAGATCGTGCCGTCGTTGCCGATGTCCATCGCCTGGTGCGGCGGAATGGCGATCGGCGCACCGTTCTCGTCCAGCACCGGGTGGCCGCCGGCGGTCACCAGCTGGCCATTGGGCGTGATCGAGAGCGCCGCACCGCGGGTGTAGGCTTCACCGCCACCGGCCGGGGCCTGCACCGCCAGCCAGTTGCCTGACTGCAGCGACAGGTCCAGCGGGTTGCCGGTGATCTGCTGCGCGCCCATGCGCCGGTTGAAGCCGGCGTCGACGTGCAGGGCGTCCACGCGCGAGGCATAGCCGGTGCCCTTGATCGGGAAGGCCTCGGTGTTGGCGAGGGCTTCCTTGAAGCCAGGGGTATCGGTGTTGGCCAGGTTGTGCGAGAGCGTGCCCTGTGCCTGCAGCGACGCGCGTGCACCGGTCATCGCTACGTAGAGCGCCTTGTCCATCGTCTTGTTCCCGTGATGCGGTCAGTGGCTCATCAACGGATGTTGATGATGGTCTGGGTGATCTGGTCCATGGTCGAGACCATCTGCGAATTGGCCTGGAAGTTGCGCTGGGCCGTGATCATGTTGACCAGCTGCTCGGTCAGGTCGACCGTGGAGGCTTCCAGCGAACCGGCCTGGACCTTGCCCAGGTTGGAGCTGTCCGGCGAGCCGGTGCGCGGGGTGCCCGAGCTGAAGGTTTCCACCCACAGGTTGTTGCCCTTGGCTTCCAGCCCCTGGGTGTTGTTGAAGGTGGTCAGTGCCACCTGGCCCAGTGCCTTGTCATCGCCGTTGGAGTAACGCGCGTAGACCACGCCGTCTTCGGACACGGTGATCTCGTTGAGCTTGCCGGCCGCGTAGCCATCCTGCTGGGTGTTGCGCAGCGCGAACTTCTCGCCGTACTGGGTGGACCCGGAGATATCCAGGGTCAGCGCCAGCTGGCCGGCGCCGGTGCTCGGGGTGAACGGGGTCAGGGTGATCTGGCCGTTGGCCGGGGAGGTCAGCGCGCCGGCGTTGTTGAAGGTCAGCGCAGTGGGGGCGCCCGCAGCCTGCCCGTCCACATAGTTGTAGACCTGCCATTCGTTGGGGTTGGCGGTCTTGACGAAGTACGAGGTCTGGGTGTGGCTCACGCCCAGCGAGTCGTACACGGTGATGCCGCCGGTGGACTGGCTGTAGCTGTTGGAGTCGGTCGGGCTGAACGGGTTGACCGTCGGCACCTTGGCGTCGGCCGGCAGGGTGAAGCTGACGTTGACCTTGCTGGTCTGCTTGGGCGGGCTGTCGGTGGTGAGCAGCTGCAAATCGACCAGGCGGCCGGCATCGAAGCTGGTGCCGTCGGCGTTCGGGGCGAACACCTGCAGGCGCGCGCCCTGCGGGTTGGTCACGTAGCCGGCCTGGTCGGTCTGGAAGTTGCCGGCGCGCGAGTACACGCGGGCACCGTTCATGGACATGGTGAAGAAGCCCTCACCGGAAATGGCCATGTCCAGGCTGCGCCCGGTCTGTTCGTTGTTGCCCTGCGAGAACTGCTGGGCCACGTTGGTCAGGCGCACGCCCTGGCCGATGGCATTCTTGGACAGGCCGTAGCTGGTGGCCGAGAACAGGTCGGCGAATTCGGCACGCGACTGCTTGAAGCCGGTGGTGTTGACGTTGGCGATGTTGTTCGCGGTGACGTTCAGATCGGCATTGGCAGCGTTGATGCCGGACAACGAGACATTGAAGCCCATGGGATTGCTCCTGGTATGCGGGGTGGGGCGGCTCAGCTGATGCGGAGCACGTAGTCGATCGGGGCCGTGCCCAGGCCCTTGAGGTTGAGGTACAGCCCATCGGAGCCGACGGTGACGCTTTCCACCGGGGCTTCGACGTAAGTGTTGGCCTTGGTCTTGGCGCCGGCGCTGTCGGTGAAGGTGGCCGCGAGGGTGTAGCTGCCGGCCGGCATGCGGTTGCCGTTGGCGTCCTTGCCGTCCCATTCGAAGGTGACTTCGCCGGCGGCCTTGGCTTCCACGCTGAGCGTGTTGACCTTGACCCCGTTGGCATCGGTGATATCCACGTTGACGAAGCCGGCGCCGGGCGCGGCGACCATGCCGTTGGTGGCCCCTTCGGTTTCCAGCGACCACTTGGTGGAGGGAATCAGCACATCGTGGCCGACGAGGGCGGCACCGCGCAGGATCTGGTCGCCGGACATCTGGTCCTGGAAGCCCTTCACGGTGGTGTTGAGGTCGGTGATGCCCTGCACCTGCGACAGCTGCGCCATCTGCGCCACCATCTGGGTGTTGTCCATCGGCTTGAGCGGGTCCTGGTGTTGCAGCTGCTCGGTCATCAGGCGCAGGAAGTCGGCCTGGTCCAGGGTGCTTTTCTTCTTGCTGGTGTCGCTGTTGGGTGCGTTGAGGCCGAGCGCGGAATAGATATCGCTGCCCTGGCCGACGCCGCTGGTGCTGCTCATGACGGTATGTCCTGTGGAATGAAGGGTCAGCGACCCATGGTCAAGGTGGCCAGCGCCAGTTCCTTGGCGGTGGTCAGCATTTCCACGCCCGCCTGGTAATTGCGCGAGGTGGAGATGAGGTTGACCATCTGCGCGACCGGATCGACGTCGGGCTGGTAGATGTAGCCATCGCCGTCGGCGAGGGGGTGGCCAGGCTCGTAGCGCTTGATCGGCGCGGCGTCGCTCTGGCTGATTTCCTTGACCTGGACGGTGGTGATGTTGGGGTCGGTGCGGCTGGTGACCGACTGGAAGATGGGTTCGAGCGGCTTGTAGACGGTCTCGGCCGAGCCGGTCACGGTGTCGGCGTTGGAGAGGTTGGAGGCGATGGTGCTCATGCGCACGGACTGGGCCTGGAGGGCCGAGCCGGCGATGTCGAAAATGGGGAGGTTGCTCATGGCTTATTGGCCTGTGATGGCGGTGAGCATGGAGCGCACCTTGGATTCGACGAAGCTGAGCGAGGCGCGGTATTCCAGCGCGGCGCGGCCATAGGCGGCCCGTTCGGCATCGGGGTCGACGGTGTTGCCGTCGATGCTGGGCTGGACGCCTTCCTTGGCAATCTGGAAGGGGTTGAGGCCGCCGCCGATGGCGTAGTGCTGTTCGTTGGTGGTTTTCATGAGGCCGTTGCTGTCCAGGCCCTGGGCATTGCGCAGGGCGGCATCGAAGTCGAGGTCCTGGGCCTTGTACCCGGGGGTGTCGGCATTGCTCAGGTTGCTGGCGATGAGCTTCATCCGCTGCTCGCGCAACGGCATGGCCTGGGCATGGACCCCCAGATAGTCGGAAATCAGATTGGGCATGGCGCGCTCCCACGGGACGATGGGGGGAGCGGTGCAAGGGCTGTGCCAGTCGGCGCGTTGTTTCTGCGAGTGGCGCGGGTCGGCAGAGCCCGCCGGGACACGCCGTAAATCCGTCCATGGCGCCCAACGGTCCCGGCAGGGTCTACCGCCTCTCGCCCGGACAGGTCTGCATCGTCGGACGGAAATGCCACAGCCGGCTTCGGGAGGAGGGGTAGTGCCGGCCGCTGGCCGGCAACGCCTGCGACGCAGGCGACGTAGAGCCGGGCTCCGCCCGGCTGCGGCACCCTGACGCCCACAAAAAAGCCCAGCAGGCGCTGGGCGTGATGATGAAACGATGCCGCGTTGTACCGGGGAACGGAATGGAAGGGGCGCCAAGGTAGAGCCGAGCGTTGCTCGGCTGCTTCACCTCAGCCCCAATAGATAAGCGGGCGCCGACCCACTGTCAGGGGGCGGGGTGGGTGGGGTTGCGGGGCCCTGAGCCGCATGGATGCGGCGACGGAGCTTACAGGGACGTACTTGCAGCGTGCCCCGCGGCCCCACCCAGCCCGACCCGCCCTCAGCGAACCAATCGCCCCGCAATCAAGCCGCCATCGCCACCTTCCGCAAACGATCCAGCACGAAATCGGCCAGTTCGTGCGGGGAATACTTGGCCACGAACGCGTTGGCGCCCACCCGCTCGACCATCGCGTTGTTGAAAACGCCCGACAGCGAGGTATGCAGCAGCACGTACAACCCGGCCAGGCCGGGGTGGCGACGGATTTCCGTCGTCAGCGTGTAGCCGTCCATCGCCGGCATCTCGATGTCCGAGATCACCATCGCATAGCGCTCGGCCGGGTTCTCGCCCGAGGCGTGGATCTGGATCAGGTGGTCCAGCGCCTGCTTGCCATCGGACAGCAGCGTCGCGCCCACCCCCAGCTGGTCCAGCACGCTGCGGATCTGCTGGCGCGCCACCCGCGAATCGTCCACCACCAGCACCTGCAGTTGCGGGCCGTCGGAGGGCAGCGACTGGGCCAGCGACGGGTCCAGCACCGCCTCGCCGCGCACCTGGGCGATGTCGGCGAGCACGCTTTCCACGTCGATCACCTGGATCAGCTCGCCCTGGAACCGCGTGACCGCGGTCAGATAGCTCGACTCGGCCCCCAACTCCGGCGGCGGGTGGATGTCTTCCACCGCGATGTTGACGATCCGTTCCACCCCGCTGACCAGGAAGCCCTGGATCGACCGGTTGAACTCGGTCACCACCAGGTAGCCCGGGGCCTTGTCCGCGTCCGGTTCCCGTTCGGGATGGCCGATGGCCAGGCCCAGGTCCAGTACCGGTACCGAGCGGCCGCGTACATCGGCCACGCCGGCGAACTGGCTGGGCAGCCCGGGCACCTGGAACAGGTCCGGGCGGCGCAGGACTTCCTGCACCTTGAACACATTCACGCCAAAAAGCTGGCGTCCGCCGAGCCGGAACAGCAGCAGGGCCAGACGATTGTGGCCGGCCAGGCGCGTACGCTGGTCGATGCGGTTGAGCAGGTCATGTGACATGGAAGGGGTATCGGCGCCAGCGCGGTCGACTTGAGGGTCCGGCATGCCCGCGTCCGGCACGCCGCTTGCAGGACGCTGCCCATGTGCCTTGCCCCAGGAGTCGCCATGCGTTGGATCATCCTTGCCCTGCTTGCCGTTGCCGGCGCGCCTGCGTCTGCCGCCGGTGCCTGGCAGCCGGTGGACAGCATCCGCGCCGCCGCGCTGTCGACCCTCCCGGCCGGCAGCGAAGGCGACACCACCCTCGATTCGGCGTTGCGCCTGCCCATCTGCGGGCAGGGCCTGCGCGCCCAGCCCACCGGCACTACTACAGTAGAAGTGAGCTGCCCGGATGCTGGCGGCTGGCGGCTGTTTGTGCCGGTCAAGATCCGCCGCAACCAGACCGTGCTCATTCTCAACCGTGGCATCGCCGCTGGAGAAACCATCGCGCTGGCCGATATCACGACTGCCCAGCGTGACGTGGCCCGGATTGCCGGGGCGGCGCTGGCCGATCCGGCCGCCGCAGTCGGGCGGGTTGCCCGGCGCACCTTGAGTGCCGGCAGCCTGCTCGCCGCCAACGACCTGCTTGCCCAGCGCCTGGTGCGTCGGGGCGACAGCGTGGCGCTGGTCTCGCGCTTTGGCGGGGTGGAAGTCCGCGTGGCCGGCAAGGCGCTGGCCGATGCCGGTGAAAATGAACGTGTTTCAGTGGAGAATCTGTCCTCACGCAAGGTCGTGCAGGGTACGGTGGCCACCAACGGCGACGTTTTTGTGACGCGCTGAGCACATTGCTGAACCTGCGGCGGAAATCGTCAAAAAAACCGCAGAACCCCCTAAAGATGGCGGTCCCCATGCCGTTATCCCTTGTGAACCGCATTCCCAGGACAACTTCATGAGCCAGAAAATCGACGGCAACCTGCAGGCCACCGCCCATCTGCGCAGCGTCGCGCTTGGCAGCAAGCCGGCAGCCAGCACCGATGGCCCGACCCGTCCGGTCGAGGCTGCCGACAGCCTGCGCCTGACCGGCGAGGCCACCAGCCTGCAGGCCATGCAGCGCGAGCTGAGCACCGCCCCGGCCATCGATGCCGGCCGCGTGCAGGCCGTGCGCGAGTCGCTGCAGAACGGCACCTACAAGATCAACCCCGATGCCATTGCCTCGCGCATGCTCGAGCTGGACCAGCAGCTGCAGGGATGAACCTGGCGATGAGCGAGCCATTGCAGCGCCTCAGCGATGCCTTGGACGTCGAACGCCAGGCATTGGTGGAGCATGACGTGCAGGCGTTGATCCGCGCCACCGGGGCCAAGCTCGACGCGCTGCGTGCGCTCGAGGCCACGCTGCCGGTCGGGCAGGGCGAACGCCTGCAGGAGCTGGCCGAGCGCAACCGCGCCAACGGCGTATTGCTCTCGCGCCGTCGCCGCGAGGTCAACTGGGCGTTGCGCCAGTTGGGCCGCAGCGAAGCGTCCTCGGCGTATGACGCCAAGGGCCAGGCCAACATTCTGCATACGCGGCGGCCGCTGGCCGTCGCCTGATCCGGCCCCTCGCGGGCCGCTGCGCGTGCACGGGCTGCCGTCACGCGGGTCAACGCGTATATTGGGCGCCTGTTTAGACTGCCCGATGTGACCGTGACCGCTTCTTCCAATCTTGTCACCGCACCGCTGCCGCCGCAGCCGGTCCTGCTTGCCCTGTTCGAGCGGGTCAACGAAGGCATGCTGTTGTTCCGTGAGGATGGCAGCGTGGCCCTGGCCAATGCCGCGGTCAGCGAAATGCTCGGCCACGCCGAAGACGCCGCCGGCCTGGGCGCGGCGCAATGGCTGCGCCAACTGCTGCCGCCGGACGCGCTGGAGCACGCACGCCAGCACGGCCACTGGAACGGCAGCCTGCCGGTCGGCGAGCGCATGGTCATCGCCCACGTCTACCATCACGAAGACGCGGGCCAGCGCCACTACCTGGCGCTGTTCCGCCGCATTGAAGGCCAGGAAGACTACGAGCGCGAACTGCAGCAGCGCCATGCCGAGCTGCGCCAGGCATACCTGCGCCTCAACGGCACCCAGGAAAAGCTGCTGCAGTCGGAGAAGATGGCCTCCATCGGCCAGCTGGCCGCCGGCGTGGCGCACGAGATCAACAACCCGATCGGTTACGTGCACTCCAACCTGGGCAGCCTGCAGGAGTACCTGCGCAGCCTGTTCACCGTGATCGAAGCGTACGAGCGCGCCCTGCGCGCGCCGGACCCGAAGGCGCTGATCCCGGAGATCGACGATATCCGCACCCGCTTCGACATCGACTTCATCAGCCGCGACCTGCCGCAGCTGATGGCCGAGTCGCGCGAGGGCATCGAGCGGGTCACCCGGATCGTGCGCGACCTGAAGGACTTCTCGTATTCCGGCCGCGACGAATCGTGGAAGCTGGTCGACCTGCATGCCGGGCTTGAGTCCACCATCAACATCATCTGGAACGAGCTCAAGTACAAGGTGACCCTGCAGCGCGAATTCGGCCAGTTGCCGCTGGTGGAATGCCTGCCGTCCGAGCTCAACCAGGTGTACATGAACCTGCTGCTCAACGCCGGCCATGCGATCGCCGATCGCGGCACGATTACGGTGCGCACCGGCGTGGACGGCGACCACGTGTGGGTGGAGTTCGAAGACACCGGCGGCGGCATCTCGCCGGACCTGCGCCAGCGCATCTTCGACCCGTTCTTCACCACCAAGCCGGTGGGCAGCGGCACCGGCCTGGGCCTGTCGATCTCCTACAGCATCGTCAACAAGCACCACGGCCGCATCGACCTGGACAGCACCCCGGGCGTAGGCTCCAGGTTCCGCCTGGTCCTGCCGATCAAACAGCCGCGCTGACGCATCCCGCCACGTAGAGCCGGGCTCTGCCCGGCTACCGACACACGAGCAGACCGTTGATCGGCCACCGACGCACCCTGCCGGGTAGAGCCGACCGTTGGTCGGCTGCCGTCGCCCCCCACCGGGGGTAGAGCCGACCGTTGGTCGGCTGCATCGCGCGGGGGCGTCCTAAAGCAGCCGACCAACGGTCGGCTCTACCTCGATGAGGGGCGTCCTCGGTCGTCGTCCCGCGATGATTGGCGCCCTCAGTCCTCGTCCACCGCCGGCAGCGCCACCGGCGGCGCCGTATTGGCCCGGCGCTGTTCCTCATGCGTGCGGAACGCCTGGTGGATGTGCTTGCGCAGCTCGTCGTCGTTCCACGGCTTGGTCAGGAACCGGTAGATCGCGCCGCGGTTGATCGCGTCGGTGACCGTATTCAAGTCGGTGTAGCCCGACAGCACCAGCCGGATCGTGTCCGGGTACAGCATTTTCACCCGGCCCAGGAACTCGGTGCCGCTCATGTCGCTCATGCGCTGATCGGACAGAATCACCTGCACATCGTTGATCGCCAGCAGGTCGAACGCATCGCGTACGTTGCCAGCCGCCAGGATCCGATAGCCATCGCGACGGAACAGCCGCACCAGCGAGCGCAGCACGTTCTCCTCGTCGTCCAGCAGAAGCAGCGTGCGATCGGGGCGGGTCTCGGCGAAGGCTTCCGGGCGCAGGTAGCGGCGGCGCAGGGTCATGCCGGCCGCATCGGCCGACATCGGCTCGCCGAACAGGTAGCCCTGGAACACGTCGCAGTCGTTGCGCCGCAGGAAGCCCAGCTGCGCCTGCGATTCCACGCCATTGGCGATCACCGTCATGCCCAGCTGGTGGCCCATGGCGATGATGGCGCGCGCGATCGCCGCTTCGCGGTTGCCGGCCGGCGCGCTCTTGATGAAGCTGCGGTCGATCTTCAGCTTGTCCACCGGGTAGCGCACCAGGGCGCTCAGGCTGGAATCGCCGGTGCCGAAGTTGTCCAGGCTCAGGCTGATCCCCTCGTTGCGCAGGTTGACCAGGGTTTCATGCACGAAATTGACGTTGTTGGTCAGCGCGCTTTCGTTGATCTCCAGGGTCAGCATCTGCGCCGGTACGCCAGCGGCCTGCAGCACCGACATCACTTCGGCGAAGAAGTTCGGGCGCAGCAGCTGCAGCGTGGACACGTTGACGGCGATGGTGAAATCGTCGAAGCCCTGGTCGCGCCATAGCTTGGCCTGCTTCAGCGCGCCTTCCAGCACCCACGTGCCGATCTGCACGATGATGCCCAGCCGTTCGGCGGTGCGCATGAAGCGCTCCGGCACCAGCATGCCCAGCGTGGGCGACTGCCAGCGCAGCAACGCCTCCATGCCCACCACGTGGCCGTCGCGTGCGCTCACCAGTGGCTGGTAACGCAGCTTCAGCTCGCCATTGGGAATGGCGTCGACGATCTGGCGCGCAATGATGCTCTCGCTGTGCGCACTGGACGGCGTGTCCACGGCATGGATGCGGACCGCATTGCCGCCTTCGCGGGCGGCCTGGTGCAGGGCGTCTTCGGCGTGGTCAAGCAGGCGCGAGGTGCCGGTGGCATGTTCCGGGCACAGGCTCACGCCCAGTTTGCCGGTCATGAACAGCGTGTACGGCAGCACCGACAACGGCAGTTCCAGCTGCTGGCGGATCTCCTCGGCCAGGTCTTCCGGCAACGGCACGCCGGCACTGCGCGGCACCGCGATCAGGAACTCGTCGCTGCCATGCCGCCACAGCTTGCCACGGCCGCGCAGGTGGTGCTGCAGGCGTTGGGCCACCAGCACCAGCGCCTGGTCTCCGACTTCGGCACTCATGTTCTCGTTGACCGACGCGAAATGGTCGATGTCCACGTGCATCAGCATCAGCGGGGTGCCACCGGAGGCGGCCTCGGTGACCATCGCCTGCAGCTCGGGATTGCCCGCACCCAGGCGCGGTGGTGCGTCCTCGATGCTGACCAGGGGCAGGGAAGGGTTCCACATGTTCAGTGTTCCAGAGTATCGGGAGTGGCCGCAGCGCTGCTGCGATACGGCAGGTACAGGTCGATCAGGGTGCCGGCGCCGTGCGCCGATTCGATGCGCAGGGTGCCGCCCACGCTCTGCGCGCGTTCGCGCATCACGATCAGCCCCAGCCCGCGCGGGCCTTCCGGGTCGAAGCCCTCGCCATCGTCGCGCACCTGCAGGTGCAGGCCGCTGTCGCCCACGTCATGCAGCTGCAGGCTCACCTGGCTGGCGCGCGCGTGGCGCAGCACGTTGGTCAGGCTTTCCTGGGCGATGCGGAAACAGGCCTGCTCGATATCGCCCTGCGGGCGTCGCGGCAGCGCCTGGATGTCGGCCAGCAGTTCGATGGCCGCCGAGCGGAACAACATGCCAGCCTGCCAGCGCAGCGCGGCTTCCAGCCCCAGCGCGTCCAGCTGTGGCGGGCGCAACAGCGTGGAAATGTCGCGCAGCTTGCCCACGGTGGCATCGGCCAGCTGGATGATCTGTTCCAGGTCTTCGCCGCGGCGCGCGTCATCGGCCTCATCCTGTGCGGCGTACGCCGACAGCTTCATCGCGGTGATCGCCTGGCCGATGTCATCATGCAGGTCGCGCGAGATCGCGCGGCGCTCATCTTCCTGCAGCGAGAACAACCGCCCGGCCATCGCCTGCAATTCGCGGTTGCTGGTTTCAAGGGCTTCGCGGATCCGTTCGGGTTCGCTCAGGTCCCGCACGATCAACAGCTTGCAGTTGCGTCCGCCATAGCGCACGTCACCCACGGCCAGCCCGGCCTGGAAGCGCTGCCGGTCCAGCCGGCGCATGCCGATCACTTCACCGGCGCCGGTGCTCGGCAGCGGGATCGGCGCGAACAGCTGCGCCCGCACCCGCGCCAGATCACCGGCGTCCACCAGCGCCGACAGCGGCTCGCCCAGCAGCGTGTGCTGGCCATAGCCGAACTGCGCCGCCGCGCAGGCGTTGGCATACAGCACGTATTCGTCGGACAGGATCACCACGCCATCGGGCAGCACCCGCACCAGCTCGCGGAACTGCTCTTCGCGCTCACGCAGCAGGCGACGCGACTGCTCGCGCTCGGTGACGTCCTGCAGCGTGCCCAGCACGCGGGGCCGGCCGGCGTCGTCGTGCCCGCTTTCGGCGCGCAGGTGCACCATCAGCGCACGTCCGTCCATCGCCAGCAGCGGCAGCAGCACGTCGATCTGCACCTGCTCGCCGGTCATGTCCTGCAGCAGCTGCTCACTCAGTGCAGCCGTGGCCGGGTCGGCCGGCACCAGCAGTTCCTCGAAGCGATGCCAGCGGCGCGCTTCCGGCGGACGGCGGCCCAGCAGGTGATAGACCTGGTTGGAATAGCGGCCCAGCCCGGTGGCCGGGTCCACTTCCCATGCGCCGATGCGGGCCATTTCGTGCGCTTCCTCGACCCGCGCCAGGGCCATGTCGCGGCGGCGCAGGGCCTGGGTTTCGCTGGTGCGGTCGATGGCGATCAGCAGCCGGGCAGGGCGTCCGCCGTAATTGATGGCGTTGCTGCGCATTTCCATGCGCCGGCGGCTGCCGTCACGCAACTGCAGGTCGGCGGTCAACACACACAGTTCGCCGGGCTCGGCGCGGATCTCCGCCAGCTTGGCGGCCAGCTGGGGCTCGTCGCCGGGAGGCCACAGCGCGCTGATCGGCATGGCCATGAATGCCTCGCGGTCCCAGCCGAACAGGCTGCTCGCGGCGGGATTCACATCCAGGATCGCCAGGGATTCCAGGTCGTACACCAGGATCGGCCCGGGGTTGTCCTGGAACATCTGCCGGTGGCGGGCTTCGGAGCTCTCCAGCCGCGAATGGGCGTGGAGCACGTGCTGGGCCAGCGGACGCAGCAGCAGGTAGATCAGCCCGGCGCTGGCCACCACGAAGAAGGTGCCTTTGGCGGTCTGCCATCGCGCCGCAGTGGCCATGTCGCCGGCCATCACCTGCACCGCGGCATCGCTGCACAGGATCCACACCAGCGCCAGCACCAGGTAACCGGCCACCACCCGCCAGCGGTCGCGGCGCAGGGCCTGGGCGAGCGGGCGTTCGGGGGCGGTGGGGTGGGGCAGGCCGGAGGGGGCGACAGGCATGGACGGGTCGGGGACCTTCGGGGCGGGCGAACTGCATCTTAGTGGGTGTCATGCCATTTGGGGGTGCACGCCGCGCACCGCTCAATAATTGGCGAAATCCGCCGCTAACGATTGCGTTCCCGGTCGTCGGGTGCGTTATCGGAGTCTTACCGCGTGGACCAAGGGATTATCGCGAGTCTGCTGCAGCACCCATTGGCGTCGGCCTTGGTCATCCTCGACCGGGCCGGGCGGCCGCTGGCGGCCAACCCGGTCGCGCGCGAGCTTGGGCTGCCGGCAACCGTGGCGGCCTATGGCGAGCTGCTTGAAGACCTGCGCCTGCTGGCGGCTGATGGAGGCCTGGTGCCCTGCCAGCTGCCCGGCGGACCGCGCGGTCGCCTGGATGGCTGGATGCGGGCCGTGCACGACCCGGACGGCAACCTGCTGGCCTTCACGCTGAGCGTGCCCGAGCCGGTGGCCAGCTATGCCGGCAGCCGCTGGGAGCTGGCCCTGGACCACGCCGGCCATGGCCTGTGGGACTGGGACCTGCCCAGCGACGCGGTGATCCGGTCACGGCGCTGGGACGACCAGCCGGTACCGGCCGAAGAAGTCACCCGGGGCGATGTCACCGCGGCATTGCTCGCTCCGGTCCATCCGGACGATCAGGCGGCCGTACGCGCCGCCCTGGACGCCCACCTGCGCGGCGACGGCGAGGTGTACACCGCCCAGTACCGGTTGCGTCATCCCGACGGTGACTGGCGCTGGGTGCTCGACCGTGGCCGGGTGGTGGCGCGTACCGCCGACGGCCAACCCCTGCGCATGGTGGGCACGCACACCGACATCCAGGCCCAGAAGCAGTTGGAGGCGCAGCTGCTGGAGCAGCAGGTGCACCTGCGCGAAGCCCAGCGCATCGCCAGCATGGGCAGCTGGTCGTGGGACCCGGCCCAGCGCCAGTTCTGGTGGTCGCCGGAGTTCCGCGCCCTGCTCGGCGTGGGCGAAGATCCGCTGAGCGGGCGTCGGCGCTGGTTGCGCCAGCTTGAACCGCGCTCGCGCAGCCTGCTGCGCCACGCCTGGCGGCGCATGCTGCGCGATGGCAAGCCGACCACGCTGGAGCTGGAACTGCCGCGCGAGCGCGAAGGTGCGTTGCACCTGCGGCTGTGGATGCAGCCGCTGCTCGGCGCAGACGGGCGCATCCAGCGCCTGCTGGGCCAGGTCCAGAACATCACCGAACAGCACCAGACCGACGCGCTGATCCGGTGGCGCACCGAACTGCTCAACCGCGTGTCGGCGCTGGGCCGCATCGGTGGCTGCGAAATCGAAGTAACCACCCGCAACATGCAGTGGACCGAGGAGTGCTACCGCATCCACGGCCTGCGCAAGGAGCCGATCAGCCTGGACCAGGCGCTGGCCCTGTACACCCAGGACTCGCGCAATGCCTTCGAGGCCGCCTTGGAGCGTATCGCCGACGGCGGCCTGCCCGAGCAGCTGGATCTGTGCTTCTACCGCCAGTCCGGGCTGCGTATCTGGGTGCAGGTGCTGATTGAACTGGACCGCCGCGATGGCCTGCCGACCCGCTTCGTGGTGCTGTTCCGTGACATCACCCGCGAACGCGAAGCCAACGAGCGCATCGAACTGCTGGCCCACTACGACCTGCTGACCGGCCTGCCCAACCGCATGCTGCTGCGCGAACAGACCGCCGATGCCATCGAAGAAGCGCGCGACCGTGGCGCGCCGCTGGCCATGCTGTTCATCGACCTGGATGGCTTCAAGACCATCAACGACACTTTCGGCCACGCCACCGGCGATGCGCTGCTGAAGGCGGCGGCCAGCCGCCTGCACCAGAACCTGCGCAACGCCGACCTGTTCGGCCGTTTCAGCGGCGACGAGTTCATCGTGGTGCTGCGTGACCTGGCCGACCCCGAGGACGCCGGCCACGTGGCCCGCAAGCTGATCGCCTCGCTGGCTGAGCCGCTGCAGCGCGGCGAGACCACGCTGAAGGTGGGCGCCAGCGTGGGCATCGCCATGCTTGATCAGAGCCACCACGACTTTGAATCGCTGCTGCGCGCGGCCGACGCGGCGATGTACGCCGCCAAGGAAGCGGGGCGCAACACCTACCAGTATTACAGCCAGGACGCGCTGGCCAAGATCCAGCGCAAGCTGGAGATCGAGCATGCGCTGCTGGGCGCGATCGAGCGCGAAGAGTTCACCCTGGCCTACCAGCCGCTGCTGCACGCCGAGAACGACCAGCCGCCGGCGATCGAAGCCCTGCTGCGCTGGCATCGGCCCGGTATCGGTTACTGCAGCCCGGCCGAGTTCATTCCGATCGCCGAAAAATGCGGTGAGATCGTCCGCATCGGTGACTGGGTGCTGGCCGAGGCGTGCCGCCAGGCGGCCGCCTGGGATGCGGCCGGCCTGGCGTTCGACCGCGTGGCGGTCAACGTCTCGGCGGTGCAACTGCGCGACCGCGGCTTCGCCGAACGCGTCATCGACATCTGCCATGCCCACGGCTGGCCCCCGCAGCGGCTGGAGCTGGAGTTGACCGAGTCTGCGTTGATCCGGGATACCGACGTCCTGCGCCACTGCTTCGACGTGCTCGAACGCCACGGCGTGCCGCTGGCGGTGGACGACTTCGGCACCGGTTTCTCCAATCTGCATTACCTCAACCGCTTCCCGGTGGGCCGCCTGAAGATCGACCGCAGCTTTGTGCAGGGCATGCTGCACGATACCGGCACGGCCGAAGTCACCCAGGCCATCGTCCACCTGGGCCATGCGCTGGGCATGAAGGTCGTCGCCGAGGGTGTGGAAACCGAGCAGGAAGAAGCCATGCTGCGCCGCCAGGGCTGCGACGAGATCCAGGGTTATCTGTATTCGCGCCCGCTCACCCCGCGCGACCTGGCCCAGTGGCTGAAGACCGGCGGCACCCGCATCGCGCCGCGCGAGGCGGTGGTCGCGCTGAGCCACGCGATCTGATCGCGCGCGATCCCCCAACGTTCGCGGGGTTCCGTTGGTCACGCACATTTGGCGGGTAGAGCCGACCGTTGGTCGGCTGCTCCCGGTGCAGCCGACCAACGGCCGGCTCTACGTTCGTAGATGGCCTTACCCCAGCAGCCCCGGAATCTTCGCCACCGCGTCACCGACTCGCGCAATTTGATCGCACGCGCCCCCCGGTAGAGCCGACCGCTGGTCGGCTGCTTCCGGTGCAGCCGACCAACGGTCGGCTCTACCAGAGAGGGTGGCTTGACGCGGTCTCATCACGCGCCGGCTTCCGGCCCCGAAACGATCATCAGCAGGTCCAGGAACACCAACATCGTCAGTGCGCGCGTCCGGCCGGGGTCCGTGTCGTCAACGGTCAGCGCGCGTGCACTCTGCCCGGACCTGTGCAGCAACGTGCCAGCGGGCAGTCCACGCCATGGGGCCTCCAGCACGAGATAGTCCTGCACATCCTCGGCCCCGTCATCTTCGATGAGGATCGCAGGGGGGCCGTCATCGAGCTGCACCGAGGAAACCTCAACGTTCGCATCGACACTGCCGGCGTCCGCGTCATCAAGGTCCTCCAGTGCGGCATACGGCTGCTGGAAGTCGCCCGTTTCATCCAGGGTGCGCCGGAGAATGTTCAGTTCCATGGGCTCAAGAAGCCACGGCTCGGCACCGGCGGGTAGTGGCTTCAGGTCAATCGAGAGGTGTGGCGTGAATTCAGCCATGGGGAAGCAACTCGTCTCAGGGGGAGCCGATGTTGGAAAAGTCCCGGGGCTGTGTCGATGCAACTTGTTGTAAAGCGCGTGTTTGCCTGGGGGATTACCTGCCGGTGCAGCCGACCAACGGTCGGCTCTACCGCGGATCGGGTGGGTGCGCTTACCCCTGCGGGCCCGGAATCTCCCCCACCGTGTCGCCTTCGTAGGTCTGCACGGACATGCGGTAGATGTCGGTCCAGCCATCGTCGGGGCCAGGGCCCAATCGGTGTCGCCCTCCGAACATGTAGAGCGTTTCGCCCAATGACATGTGGCCGATCAGGTGTTGCGCGGCAATGCTGACCTGGAACTGGTGCAGGAACACCATCGGTTGCCCCTGGTAGTACAACCAGGCCGGCTCACCCACCCACTTCGGCTTGGCATCCATGCAGGGAAAGGCGTTTGCCAGCCGGGTGGCCAGCCATTTCTTGCGCGCCTTGGGTGCGCCCTGTTCCAGGTACTCGCGATAGAGCTGCCGGGCGAAATCTTCGGCGCCATCGGCTTCCATCGAGGCGGCATGCCGCTCCGCCGCCGCCATCGCTTCGCCCCAGAAAAGATGGAAATCTGTCAGTTCGGACATACTGTTCCTTGTGGATGCCGGCACCCTTGCAGGCCGGCGCCGCAAAACAGGATACCCCCCCGTGGCAAATCCGGATAGACGGCGGATGGACCGCGGTGGCTCAGACAATGATGGGGCGGGGCGCACAAACGTCGTCGGCCAACACCCGATGGCACAACTATCGGCCGTCGGCAGGCAGGCAACCACTACCGCAGCGCCATCCCATCCACGGCGCGTGCGTCCAGCTCTGGACATCGATTGAACACCGCGAACCGGTGCAGCGCCTTGCGCAGTTCAGGCAGGAAGTGATCGCGATCCAGATCGTCGCGCTCCAGGTGCAGACTTATCACCTCCAGCCGCTGCTCGCTGCGGTGCGCCTTGCAGTCCACCCGGCCCACCACTTGGTCTGCGTACAGCAGGGGCAGGCAGAAGTAGCCATGCACGCGCTTGCCCGCCGCCACATAGCACTCGACCCGGTAGTCGAAGGCGAACAAGGCACTCAGGCGGTCGCGGTGGATGACCAGGTTGTCGAACGGGGACAGGATCTTCACCTCGCGACGCAGCCGCATCGGACGGTCCAGCGCGGCCACATCGACGTAGGTGGTCACCCCGTCGTCGCCCTTGCACACGCTCACCTGACCCGCATCGACCCGTTCGTCGACCACTGCGCGCATCGCATCGCGCAGATCCTTTCCGGCCTGCAGGTGCAGCAGCTGTTTCAGGGTGAACACACCGTGTGACCGACGCGTGGTCTCGAACAGATAGGTCGCGTACTCACCCAGCGTGGGAACACGCAGGTCGATGTCGTCGGGCAGGCAGCGCTCGGCAAGGTCGTAGGATTTCTCCATGCCGTTGCGCTCGCACACCATCAGGTCGCCGCGCATGAACAGCGTCTCGAAGGCGCGCCGGCCGGGCCCCTGGTTCCACCAGCTGCCGGCTTCCTTGGTGCCCGGGTCCAGGTGGCGCATCCGCATCGGGCCATCGGCGCGGATCCGCGCCAGGATTTGCTTCATCAGCCGCGGGTCGCCGCCACGGAAATAGCGGCTTTCTCCCGTCCGTATCGCGTGCATCCGGCGCAGCGCATAGCGGTAATCGCACATCGGAAGATAGGCCGCCGCGTGATACCAGTACTCGAAAATCTGCCGCTCGCCGACCAGGCGGTTCAAGTGCGCCGGGTCGTAATCGGGCACCCGATTCCACAGCACGTGGTGATGCGCGCGCTCCACCACCGACAGCGTATCGATCTGCACATAGCCCAGGTGGGCGATGGCGCGGTGGGTGCCCGCCGGGCCTTCGCCGAACGGCGCCCGTGACGCCAGCCCCTGCGCATGCAGTGCCACGCGCCTCAAGCCGGATGTCATGGACGGTGCGGGGGATGCATCGGGTCCGGGGAAGCGGTCGCTACGGCATCGCCACTCAGCCCCAGGTCCCAGGCCAGGCCGATCAATGCCGGGTCCACGGCAGCGGCGCCTGACGATCCGGCAAGCCCGCCCTGTGCCGCCAACTGCGCCAGTTCCCGCTGCGCCAGCTGCTCAAGCTGGGCCAGCAATGCGCGGCCACGCAACGGCTCGGGTGTGCGAACAGGCGAGGGCGGGAGGATGCGTTCCTCCGGCGCAGCCACTGCCTCGGGCAGGGGGGCGGAAGAGGACGGGGCGGCATGGGGGGTGTTCGTCAACAGCATGGGTCGATCATCTGCAGCCAGGACGGATCTTGCAAGCACAACGGCCCCGGGGAAACCGGGGCCGTTGTGGGCGCCGTTGCCGGCACGGAACATCTGGGTCAGAACAGCTCGACCGCGCCAGCGGCCATGCTCTGCTGGGCAACGGCCTTGTGCGGCGGGCGTTCCCACTCGCTGCGCATTTCACGCAGGCGGCTGCCGGTGCGCTGCAGGGCGCTGACGACTTCTTCGTCGAACACGCCGCCATTGCGGTGCAGCAGTTCCTGCAGGGCCACCGCTTCGCGGTTGATGGCGGTCAGGCGGTCCAGGTGGGTATGCACCCCGCCCAGCGCCTGGGTGGCGATGTCTTCGAACTGCAGGGCGCGGACCGCTTCGGCCACGCTGCTGTCGATGGCACGGCCACACTCGGAGATTTCGCGCATGCCGTCGCCCAGCGAGGCATTGATCTGGGCCACGTTGTCCAGCATCTGCGCTGCTTCGTGACGCGCTTCGCGGGAGCGGTCCATGTCGCGCGAGGCCATGTGCGAGACCGTCTCGCGGACCTTGGCGATGGCGTCCTTGGAGCTGTGCGCCAACTTGCGGATCTGCTCGTTGAACGTGGTGGAGCGCTCGGACAGGTTGCGCACCTCGTCGGCGACCACCGCGAAGCCGCGACCGGCCTCACCGGCACGCGCCGCTTCAATGGCCGCGTTCAGCGCCAGCAGGTTGGTCTGGTCGGCAATCGACTTGACGTCTTCCAGCAGGGCGAAGATGCCATCCAGGTGCTGCGCCATCTGGTCGATGTGCTGCACGGTGTTGCTGCTCTGGCCGCTGACCTGCTCCAGGGCTTCCACCAGCTGCTCCATGCGATGGCTGGCATGCTGGGCAAAGCGGGCCACGTCGACACCGGCGCCGCCGTCTTCACCGGCACGGTCGACGATGCGGGCCAATGCCTGGCTTTGCTGGCGCGACTTGCGGTTCATGGCGTCGAAGCTGCCACCCAGGCCGCTGACCGCATGGCGGATCAGATCACGGGCGCGTTCGACTTCGCCGCGGGAGCCGTCCACTTCGTTGGCAACGAAGCTGCGCAGCTCGGTGAGCAGCTGGTCCTGCTCACGCAGGATGCGGGCATGCTCGGGTGACCGCTGGGTCTGGGCCCGGGCGGTCCACCAGGCAAAGCCCAGCCAGCTGAGCGTCATCGTGGTCAGGATGGCCCAGCGCAGCGCGGCGGGCCATTCGAAACCGATGGCGAAAGGAAGAAGCAGGGTCAGGACCAGGGGGGCGGCCAGACGGATGAAGATGCGTGAGTACATGGACGTTCTCGGGAAGTGCACGGTTGAGGTATCGGCCGTACCCCCATTTGCTTTAGTGCTGCACTGCACATTCCATCGAAAAACCTCCCCGCGGTAGCGCCACCCCATGGGTGGATGCGGGATCCCCGACCGCCCAACCCAGCCACCCATGGGGTGGCTCTACCCGCATCCATCAATGGTAGCGCCACCCCACGGGTGGCTGCACGCAACCCCTCATCCCGAAGCCACACATGGTGTGGCTCTACCCGCCCGCCGTGAGTCAGCGCAGCTGGCGGTCCACTGCTTCGATCATCGCCTTGCGCGAGAACAGGAAGTCCCAGTACTGGCCGCCGGTCTGGCGCCACAGCACCGCCGACCGCACCGCCGCCAGCAGCAGGGCGCGGATCTCGGCCACCACCCCGGCCTGGCCCAGGTAGTGCGGGTTGCCCTGGACCATCACCCGCGGCTTCAGATTGCTGATGGTGTCCGCGTACAGCCCGCCCAGGGCGGCCAGCACGTCCGGGTGGGCGCTGTCGCCCAGCTCGGTGGCCTGGCGCTGGGCGCGCTCGATGCCCTGGCTCACCTTGTCCACCACCGCATGCTCACGCACGAACCGGCGCTCCAGCTGCAGCACGGCCAGCGCCAGCCGGGGCAGGGCGTCGTCCTGGCCCTGGTTGCGGAAGTAGTTGTGCAGCAGGCGCAGCCCCGGGGCCACGTTGGCCGGGCTGCCGTAGATGGCCTGCGGGGTCTCGGCATCGATGCGGAACACGCTGTCTACAGCGGTGCGCACCACGGCCGCTTCGGAGTGGCCGGTTTCGGCGATGCGGCGCACCTGCTGCAGGGCCTGGGCGATGCCGGCCAGTGCAAGAACGCGGTCGTCGACGGAAAAACTCATGCAGCAGATACCTCAAAGGGGGAAGGGGCAGTCCGCAGCCGCTGTTCCAGCGGCGCGTCGGTGGCGGCGATCACCGCGCCACCCAGGCAGACCTCATCGTCATACAACACCAGCGATTGACCGGGGGTGACGGCGCGCTGCGGGCGCGCAAACAGCACCTCCAGGGTGCCATCGTCGCGCACGGTCACCGTGCAGGGTTCATCGGGCTGGCGGTAGCGGGTCTGTGCGGTGCAGTCGAAACGGCGGGAGGGTGGGGCGCCGGCGATCCAGTGGGCGGCCTCGGAATGCAGCCGGGTCGAGAGCAGCCAGGGGCTGTCACGGTCCTGGTCCACGTAGAGCACGTTGCTGGCCACGTCCTTGCCCACTACATACCAGGGCGCGGCCGGGCGGCCACGCACGCCGCCGATGTTCAGGCCCTCGCGCTGGCCCAAGGTGAAATAGAACACGCCGGGGTGTTCGGCGATCAGGGCGCCGTCCGGGTCGCGGATCTCGCCGGTCCTGGCCGGCAGGTAGCGGCCCAGGAACTCGCGGAAGTCGCGCTCGCCGATGAAGCAGATCCCGGTGGAATCCTTCTTGGCGTGGGTGGGCAGCCGCGCGTCGCGGGCGATCCGGCGCAGGTCGTTCTTCTGCAGGTCGCCGATCGGGAACAGGGTGGCCGCCAGTTGTTCCTGGCCCAGCTGGTGCAGGAAGTAACTCTGGTCCTTGCTGCGGTCGGCGCCGCGCAGCAGCGCCCAGCGCCCGCCCACCTGCGCCACGCGGGCGTAGTGGCCGGTGGCGATGCGTTCGGCACCCAGTTCGCGGGCCGCGTCCAGGAAATGCTTGAACTTCACTTCCCGGTTGCACAGCACGTCCGGATTGGGGGTGCGGCCGGCGGCGTATTCGGCCAGGAAGTGCGCGAAGACGCCCTGCCAGTATTCGGAGGAGAAATCGCGGAAGTGGAACGGGATGCCCAGCAGGCCGCACACGGCCACCGCGTCGCGGCGGTCGTCCTCGGCCCGGCAGTCGCCGCTGCCGTCGTCTGCCCAGTTCTGCATGAACAGCCCGGCCACCGGCTCGCCCTGCTGGACCAGCCGCCAGGCCGCCACCGAGGAGTCCACGCCGCCGGACACGCCGACCATCACCCGGGGCGTGCTCATGCGGTTTCCTTCAGGAGCGACAGGGGATGGCGATGGCCGCCCAGGTAGTCGGCCACGACCTCCCAGACCAACGGGCTGCGCAGGCGTGCCGCACTGGCCTGCAGCTCGGCCGGGGTCAGCCACAGCGCGCGCAGGATGCCCGTGTCCAGCGGCCGGGCCGGATCGTGCTCGACCGGCGCGGCAGCGAAGGCGAAGCGCAGGAAGGCGGTGCCGTCGGGCGCGGTCCACTGGTAGACGCCGATGAAGGCGCTCAGGCGCACCGTCCAGCCGGTTTCTTCCAGGGTCTCGCGCACCGCCGCGGCGGCCAGGCTTTCGCCCGCCTCCAGGTGCCCGGCCGGCTGGTTGAGCACGTCACGGCCGTCGATACGCTCTTCCACCAGCAACAGGCGCCCGTCACGCACCACAACGGTGGCGACGGTGACATGGGGCGTCCAGCGCGGGTCCTGCACGGCATTCACCTCAGTATTCGTCCGTCTCGGTCAGCTCGTTTTCCATGGCATCGGCGGTGCGCATGGCCGCATCGATGGCATCGCTCAGCGCGGCCGAACTGGCATTGGCGTCCACCTTGACCACGAACATGGCCAGCTGGTCCTGCTTCACCCAGGCGCCCATCTTGGCGTCCTGCGAGTCTTCCAGCAGGCGGTTGGCCACCGCGGCCGGGAACTGCTTGCCGGGGGAGTTGTAGCCGGGCGACCAGATTTCGCGGATCTTGTGGCTGCCGAACTCTTCCACCGACGAACGTACGAACACCAGCTGGGTACGGTCCTCGCCGGCATCGAAGACCAGCTTGTAGTCGCCGTCCTCGTCGATCTCGTAGGGGTAGTCCAGCTGCTTGAGCACACGGCCGACGGCCTTGTCGGGTTCGGCTGCGTGGGCGCCGAACATCGTGGCGGTCAGCAACAGCGCGGTGACGATCCTTTTCATGAAATCCCTGTGAAAGTGTGGGGTGGGTATGCAGATTGTGAAGGGCGACAGAGGCGGCGTCCAATCCCGCTATAATGTGCGGATGCCCCGCGAGCCCAACCAAGAACCCCACCACGATCACGGCGTCATGCTGGAACCGGCCCGGCCGGAGGTGGCACCGCCGCCGTTCTACCAGGTGATGCTGCTGAACGATGACTACACCCCGATGGATTTCGTGGTGACCGTCCTGCAGAGCTTCTTTGCCATGGACCTGGACAAGGCCACCCAGGTGATGCTCCACGTCCACACCCGCGGTCGCGGCGTGTGCGGGGTGTTCACCCGTGAGGTTGCCGAGTCCAAGGTGGCCCAGGTCAACGAATTCTCGCGCATGAACCAGCACCCGCTGCTGTGCACCATGGAGAAGACCAGCGGCTAGCCGCTGGCGCGTGCCAACTGACGCAGGGCCATGGCCGCCACCGCCAGATCGACGTCGGCGGCGCTGCCATCCTCGAGGAACCACACCGCCGACAGCCCGGCGCTGGCCGCGATCCAGCGCAGCAGGCGCGTGCGCTCCAGTCCGGCCAGCGCGCTGACCTGGTCCACGCGGCGGGCAAAGATGTCCGGGTGGATGGCCACATGGATGCCCGGCCCGCACAGGTCCGGGTTGCAGAACAACACGGTGTAGTCAAAGGCGCGGTCGCCAAGCAGGCGCTTGGGGTCTATGGCGAGCCAGCCGCGCGCGCCGCCGTCGAGCACATTGTCATGGTGCAGGTCGCCATGCAGTGGGCGCACCTCGATCTGCGTGGCCAGCACTGCCGTTGCCAGTGATCTGCACTGTTCCAGCAATGGCGACAGCGCCACGCCGGGCTGCAGCAGCGCCCGGAACCAGTCCTGCAGTGGCACCAGCCCCTCCGGCGCCGCGCCGCGCGGGCGGTGCAGGCGTTCGGCAGCCGTGCACAGCAGCGCGGTGGCCTGCGCATCCTGGCCGGCGATGGACATCGGCCGCAGCGATTCGCCCGGTTGGGCGCGCTCCAGCAGCACCGCCTCGTGGTCATGGGCCAGCAGCCGCACCGCGCCGTCGCCGTCCCACCAGCGCAGCAGCCGGTGGCCGTTGCGCTCCTCGGTCTCCGTGCTCACCTTCAACATGGCCGCGGAACCGTCGGGGAGGCGGACCGGCCACAGGCGGGCGTGCGGGGTGGTGATGACGTCGCCATCACGGACAAGCTGCCATTTCGTGAGCTGGAGTTCAGGCATCATGGAGTTGCTGGGAAGCACCTTGGGGAAACCGGGTGGGGTTGGACCGCTAACGCTGTCTGAACGCACCAATCCGCTAGGGTGATGGAAATTGCGCAGCTAGGCCGCATATTGTTCCCACCTGCCGCCGGAGTAGAACATGTTCAGTAAAGACCTCGAACACACCATCGGTCAGTGCTACAAGCGCGCCCGTGAGGCCCGGCATGAATTCATGACGGTGGAACACCTGCTGCTGGCACTGCTCGACAACCCGTCCGCCCAAGCCGTGCTGAAGGCATGCGGGGCCGACGCCGAGCGCCTGCGCCAGGAGCTGGAGCAGGCCATCGAGGCCTCGGTCTCGCGCCTGGCCGAAGATGATGGCCGCGACACCCAGCCCACGCTTGGCTTCCAGCGTGTGCTGCAGCGGGCCGTGTACCACGTGCAGTCCTCGGGCAAGAAGGAAGTGACCGGCGCCAACGTGCTGGTGGCCATCTTCGGCGAGAAGGACTCCCACGCGGTCTATTACCTCAACCAGCAGGATGTGACCCGGCTGGATATCGTCAATTACCTGTCCCACGGCATCGCCAAGCTGGGCGAAGACGGCGAAGTGCCGCCGGCGGCCGATGGTGAAGGCCGCGCCGAGGGCGGCGAGGGCGAAGGCAAGGGCGATGCGCTGGCCGAGTTTGCCAGCAACCTCAACGAGGCCGCCCGCAACGGCCGGATCGACCCGCTGGTGGGCCGTCGCGATGAAATCGAGCGGACCATCCAGGTGCTGTGCCGCCGCCGCAAGAACAACCCGCTCTACGTGGGCGAGGCCGGCGTGGGCAAGACGGCCATCGCCGAAGGCCTGGCCAAGCGCATCGTCGAAGGTTCGGTGCCCGACGTGCTGGCCGATGCGATCATTTACTCGCTCGACCTGGGCGCGCTGGTGGCCGGCACCAAGTACCGGGGCGACTTCGAAAAGCGCCTCAAGGGCGTGCTGACCGCGCTGAAGAAGATGCCCAATGCGGTGCTGTTCATCGATGAGATCCACACCATCATCGGTGCCGGGTCGGCGTCGGGCGGCACCATGGATGCCTCCAACCTGATCAAGCCGGCCCTGGCGTCGGGCGAGCTGCGCTGCATCGGCTCGACCACGTTCCAGGAATACCGCGGCATCTTCGAGAAGGACCGCGCGCTGGCGCGGCGCTTCCAGAAGATCGATATCGTCGAGCCGACCGTGGGTGAAACCTACGAGATCCTGCAGGGCCTCAAGCCGCGTTACGAAGCGCACCACGGCGTGACCTACGCCGACGACGCGCTGCAGGCCGCGGTGGACCTGTCGGTCAAGCACATCGGTGACCGTTTGCTGCCGGACAAGGCGATCGACGTGATCGACGAAGCCGGCGCCCGCCAGCGCCTGCTGCCCGAGGGCGAGCGCAAGGAGCTGATCGACATCGAGGAGATCGAAACGATCGTGGCCAAGATGGCGCGCATCCCGGCAAAGCAGGTCAGTGCCACCGACAAGGACGTGCTGCAGCACCTGGAGCGCAACCTGAAGATGGTGATCTTTGGCCAGGATCCGGCCATCGAGACGCTGTCCTCGGCGATCAAGCTGGCCCGTTCGGGCCTGGCCAACCCGGAGAAGCCGATCGGCAACTTCCTGTTCGCCGGCCCCACCGGTGTGGGCAAGACCGAGGTGACCAAGCAGCTTGCGCTGCAGCTGGGCATCGAGCTGGTCCGCTTCGACATGAGCGAGTACATGGAGCCGCATTCGATCAGTCGCCTGATCGGTGCGCCCCCGGGCTATGTCGGCTTCGACCAGGGCGGCCTGCTCACCGAGAAGATCGTCAAGACCCCGCACTGCGTGCTGCTGCTGGACGAGGTGGAAAAAGCCCATCCGGACATCTTCAACATCCTGCTGCAGGTCATGGACCGTGGCGTGCTCACCGACACCAACGGGCGCGAAGCCAACTTCAAGAACGTGGTGCTGGTGATGACCACCAACGCCGGCGCGGCCCAGGCCTCGCGGCGTTCGATCGGCTTCACCCGCCAGGATCACGCCACCGACGCGATGGAAATCCTGCGCAAGAGCTTCACGCCGGAATTCCGCAACCGCCTCGATGCGGTGGTGCAGTTCCAGCCGCTGGGCTTCGAGCACATCCTGCGCGTGGTCGACAAGTTCCTGATCGAGCTGGAGATGCTGCTGCAGGAGAAGCACGTCAGCCTGTCGGCCACGCCGACCGCGCGCGACTGGCTGGCCCGCCATGGTTTCGACCCGCTGATGGGCGCCCGCCCGATGGCGCGCGTGATCCAGGACAAGGTGAAGCGTCCGCTGGCCGACGAACTGTTGTTCGGCAAGCTGGTCAACGGTGGCCGGGTCAGCATCGACGTGCGCGACGACGAGCTGTTCGTGGAAACGCAGGCCGAACCGGAGCGCCTGCTGCCGGCAACGGTGTAAAACACGACCGTTGGTCGTGACGTGCAGCCGGTACATGAAAAGGCCCCGCAAGGGGCTTTTTCATGTCCGCCGATCCAGTGCTCAGCGCCGCGCGCGCGCCCGCGCACCGAACTGCTGCGGCGTGATCGGCTCCACCTCACTCACGGTGCACTTCTGCGTTTTGGTGCGCAGGCTGCTGACGCCGCCGCCGCACAGCTGCCCATCACGCTCGGGGGTGACAAAGCGCAGGTCCGAGGTCTGTGCGGCGCTGGTGCAGCTGTCCTTGAAGCGCACGACGTAGTGCTGGTCGGCGTTGCGCAGCAGGATGTCGCGGTCGGCGCCGGCGCGCACGATCTGCTGGTCGGCCGACAGCGTGATGCATGCGGTGTCGGCGGCGGGCGCCGGTTCGGCGGCCTGGGCCGCAGTGGCAAGACAGGTGCAGGCCAGCAGGCTGAGCAGGGACAGGGTCTTCATGGCAGGGGCCGGGGGATGGCGATCCGGATTGGATCGGCAACCAGAGTGTCGGGTGCCGCGCCAGTGCGAATCTGCGTCAAGGCAGCCTTACCGATGTCAGGGTGCACAGGGTCAGGGTGTCGCTTGGCAGGGGGGTGGCCGCTTTATCGCGGCCACGCAAAAAGGCCAGCTCCTGGCTGGCCTTCTGGCGGGGCTTCTGTTGGGAAGCCGCCCCGAACCGCTTACTTCATGCGGTACGTGATACGACCCTTGGTCAGGTCGTAGGGCGTCATTTCGACCTTGACACGGTCGCCCGTCAGGATGCGGATGTAGTTCTTGCGCATGCGGCCGGAGATGTGGGCGATGATTTCATGCCCATTTTCCAGTCGTACGCGGAAAGTGGTGTTCGGCAGCGTCTCGCTGACGGTGCCTTCGAACTCGATGGAGTCGTCTTTCGACATGTAGTCCTGTGCAGTTCTGTAAACGGCCGAGCTGGCCTTAAGAGCGGGCATTTTACGCGCGTTCGCCCGTTCATGCAAAGTTTGCGTTAAGCGGCCTGATTTACCAGCGATTCACCCGCCGCGCACCGGCACTTCCGGCCGCTCGCCGGCTCCCCGCGATCCCGACCGATCACCGGTAGTGCCGGCCGCTGGCCGGCTCCTCCTGTTCTCGACCGCGCCAGGTAGTGCCGGCCGCTGGCCGGCTCCTCAGGATTCCTGGCTTGCCAGCACCGCCGCCGCCATCTCACCAAACCCCGTCGTCCAGCTCCCCGCCGCCGCATCCATCCGCACCTGCTCCCGCACCAGCGCCAGAAAGCGCTCACGCGGCCAGTGTTCGGCCCCCATGCTCAGCAGATGATCGTTCTCCACCTGGGCATCGATCAGTGGCCAGCCCCACTGTGCCAGGCGGTGGGCCAATGCGGCCAACGCCACTTTGGAGCCACCGCTGGCGGCGCTGAACATGCTCTCCCCGAAGAACATCTGCCCGATCGCCACGCCGTAGATGCCGCCCACCAACCGCTCGCCATCGAACACTTCCACCGAATGCGCGTGCCCCATTTGGTGCAGGGCCACATACGCGTCGCGCATCCCATCGGTGATCCACGTCCCGTCCTGGCCCGGGCGGAAACTGCCCGCGCAGGCGGCGATCACCTCGGCAAAGCACGTGTCGGCACGTACCACCCACGGGCTGGCACGCAGGCTGCGGCGGAACCGCGACGACAGGTGCACGCCGTCGGTGCGGAACACCATGCGCGGGTCCGGCGACCACCAGAGCAGCGGCTGCCCGTCGGAGAACCACGGGAACACGCCGCCGGCATAGGCATTGAGCAGCCGCACCGGCGCCAGGTCGCCACCGACGGCCAACAAACCATCCGGTTCGCGCAACGCGGTCTCGGCAGGAGGGAAGGGGGCGTCGGCGCGTGCATCAAGCGCCCAGGGCAGGCGACGGGTCATGCCGGGTCTTCAGATTTGAATGGACTGTGTCCGGACAATGTCTGCGCATACCGCGCCACCTCGTCGCGCTCGTGCTCGCACCAGTCGGCCAGCGCTTCGGCAAAGGCGGGCTCGGCCACCCAGTGCCGGCTGCGTACCGTCTGCGGCAGGAAGCCGCGGGCCAGCTTGTGCTCGCCCTGCGCGCCGGGTTCGAAATGCGCCAGGCCTTCGCGCAGGCAGTACTCGATGCCCTGGTAGTAGCAGGTTTCAAAATGCAGGCCGGGCAGGGTGGCCCCGCCCCAGTAACGCCCATACAGCGTCGTGGTGCCGCGCAGGCAGAGTGCGCCGGCCACGGGCGCGTCGTCGATCAGGGCCAGGAAGATCACCAGCTGGCGCGGCATCCGGGCAGCCAGGTGGCGCAGGAACGGCAAGGTGAGCGCCGGTGCGTTCCCGTACTCGGCAAAGGTCTGCAGGTAGAACCCGTGCATCGCCAGCAGGTCCTCTTCGCTGGCCTCATTGCCATGCACGACCCGGTAAGTCACGCCGGTGCGGGCCAGCTTGGCGCGCTCCTGGCGGATGTTCTTGCGGTGCTTGTGGTTCATCGCCGCAAGGAAATCGCCGAAGTCGCGCCAGTCGCCCGGGTTCTGCCACTGGAACTGGATGTCCTCGCGCAGCATCCATTCCGGCCCGAACGCGGCCTCTTCGTCGGCCAGGTGGAAATTGACATGCGCCGAGGACCAGCCCATCCGGTCGACCCCGGCCCGCAGGGCTTCCAGCAGCGCGGCCCGGGCGGCCTCGCTGGGTGCCAGCAGCCGCGGCCCGGTCACCGGCGAATACGGCACCGCGCCCAGCCATTTGGGGTAGTACTCCAGGCCGTGGCGCGCGTAAGCGTTGGCCCAGGCGTGGTCGAACACGAACTCACCGTGGGAGTTGTCCTTCAGGTAGCCCGGTATCGCCGCAACCAGCGTGTCGCCGTCCCACAGGGTCAAGTGGCGCGGCCGCCAGCCCCATTCCGGGCGCAGGCAGCCATGTTCTTCCAGGCCGGCCAGAAACGCATGGCTGACGAAGGGATTGTGGCCGTCGTGCAGGGCGTCCCAGGCAATGGCCGGGACGTCGGAGAGGCGATGCAGGAAACGTGGATCGGGCATGGGGAGAGGATAGGGCAGAGCGATGAAGAGTGGGTGCGTTGAGGGTGGATCAATGCCTTTTAAGGGAGTGATTGAAACGTTGCGAGGCGTCTCCCGTTAACTGAGTAGTGGCGCAACGCCTGACGCTGGATCGCGAGGCAGGGTGGATAGGCGCCGGTCTCATGGAGGCGCGTTACTTTCAATATCAAGGAAATGAAGATGAAGATGAAGATATCCTGCCATCTGCGCCGGACGGTCCTTGCATTGTTGTTTGCCTGCACCTTCGCATCCCATTGGGCAGCTGCGCGCCAGGGAGCTCCATCAATCGACGTGGAAAGCGATGCGGGGTTGGACCTTCTTCTTACCCGGGAAGCGCAGCGCATCCTTGACCTGGATCGGATGAAGCAATCACGTTCGACCGATGTGACAGTCATGGCCCGGGCTGACATTGCCCGCAAGAAAGTCATCATTGATTTTGGCCGAGGCTTCCTGCCAGATGAAGACGACAGTTCCACCGAGCAGATTGAGCAGAACATCAGTGGCTCACTTCGGTACTACATGGAGCAGATCGTCCAGCTGGAAGTGGAGATTCAGATCCTGTACGACGGCCGACCCTTCGAACATTACTTCCCCTCGCCAGCAGAACGGCAGGTCGGGGTGCGCGTCGCCTTGCCTGGGACGGTGTTGATTTCAGCCAGTCATGGATGGATTCGCGTTCACCCGTCGAGAGATTGGGCGCTCCAGCGGCCCTTGCTGAACGGCATTCGGGAGGATCTGATCACGCCGGACTTTGCTGATGACCTGCAGCAACTACTGCAGGAGCGAAGCGCTGCAACTGTACATCGCGCTCGACGCGGCGGGCAGGAGGTGCATCCAGAGTCCATGCAGCCTTGGGTGCAGATGTCATCGCGCTATCATCTCAGAAGTCTGTTGCCTGATCGCACTGATATCTGGAACCATTTCGCGAACAGCACTGCAAACAATCGTGAGGTCAATGATGACATCCGAGCGAGGCCGTATTACGCGAATTTCCTCGACGTGGAGGGAATGATAAGCATCCATACCAATGGAAGCGACAATCAAGCAGCGCGCGGGTCGGAAGTGTTTTATCACCCGACCAAGCCCAATGATCGTGCACTGGGGTCAATGATGCTGTGTTACATGAGGGAATTGATCACTGCCCAGGATGGCTATGAGGACTTTCCGCTTCGCATGGCTGCGGCAGCCGCGGGTCATGGTGAAAATCGGTTTGCAGAGATGCCGTCCGTGATCGTGGAAGTGGCGTATCACTCGAATGCGCTGGATGCTGCCGCTCTCCAGGATCCCATCTTCCGCACAGCCTCGATGAAGGGCGTCGAGAAGGGCTATCGACTCTACCGGGAAGGAAATGACTGCAAGCCGCTCAAGGGCGATGCCATCGAAGCGGTCAGCATGTCGCAGGGCACCACCCGTGAAGTCGATGTTCCATTCGAAGGGTACCCGCAGTATCCGCTGCGCATCGTGACCCGCAATGTCGGCTGCCCACCTGGCTGGGTCTGCCGAGGTAATGAGGTCACGATCGAGGCGCCGCAAGAGACACCCCTCAGGATCGCGTTGACCTGCAACAACAATGGCTCCGCGCCGCTGCTCTGGGAGACATCGCTGGTGGATGACGACGGGGTCAAATCGGCACCTGTCCGTCATCAACAGCAGTGCATACGCAGCTCGTAGCGGGTCGTTGCAGGCCACAAACGCTGCATTGTTCCAGACCGGGTCGTACAGGGCCGCGCATGACCCCGGGCGAAGAGCATCCACGCATGGCGTGGATCTACGATGGCCGGTGACGCGGGCCGGGCAATACCCGCGTAGACCCACGCCATGCGTGGAGACCGCTGGCAGCGCGGCAAGGTGTCCCATGAAAAAGGCCGGCGCAGGGCGTCGGCCTTGGGGTGTCGCAATCGATCAACGCCAGGCCTCAGCCCAGGTCGCCCTTCGCGTCCAGATACCGCTCGGCGTCCAGCGCGACCATGCAGCCGAAGCTGGCCGAGGTCATCGCCTGGCGGTAGTGCTGGTCGGCCACGTCGCCAGCGGCGAACACGCCCTCCACCGAGGTCTGGGTGGCGTTGCCGCCCAGGCCCGGGCGGATGTCCAGGTAGCTGTTGTTCATGGTCAGCTGACCGTCGAACAGGCTGGTGTTGGGGTGGTGACCGATGGCCACGAAGAAGCCGTGCGCCTCGATGTCGCGGGTGCTGCCGTCCAGGGTGGACTTGACGCGCACGCCGGTGACGCCCGCCTCGTTGCCGAGCACTTCGTCCACCTGGTGGTGCCACACGGTCTCGATCTTGCCGGCGGCCACCTTGGCAAACAGCTTGTCCTGTGCGCCGCCCGGCCAGTTGTCCACTTCGGTGGTGGTCATCAACTGGCCACCTCGCCATGCGAGTTGTCCTTCAGGTAGCCCGGGATGGCGGCGACCAGCGTGTCGCCCTCCTGCAGCGTGAAGTGGCGCGGTCGCCAGCCCCATTCCGGGCGCAGGCAGCCATGGTCTTCCAGGCCGGCCAGGAGCGCTTGGCTGACAGACGGATTGCTGCCGTCATGGAGGGCATCCCAAGCGGTGGCGGGGACATCGGACAGGCGATGCAGGAAGCGTGTATCGGGCATGTGGGAAGGATAGGGCAGGTTGTCCGGTGACCGTGTGTTTAAGGTGCGGTCCATGAAGGCTGTAGATGCGATCAGATCTGTGTCTCGTCGTGCGCCTCATAGTGAGATCCAAGGCTTGGAAGCATAGGTTCTGGACGAGGACGATGGAATGCGCCGCCACTCAGGGCGGAGAGTTTCAATCTAAGGAGTGGAGAGTGACATACACAAGGTGGGCGCTTGGCGGAGTTGGCATCCTGATGTTCTTCGCCGCGGGTGCATCCGAGAGTCGCAGCCCGTCGCCGCAGCGGGGCGACATCGTTGGCGACGCGGAGTTCGATGCACTGTTGTCGAGCGCAGCCCAGCGTGCCCTCAATCGTTTGTCGGGAAAGCCAGAACTGCGCCTCCCCGCGACTGCGATGGCGCAGTTTGACCTTGAGACCGGCACGATCATAGTGAATCTGTCGGGCGGGGCGCTGCCGGAAACGGGGGGAGCACAGCTGGAGGACATCCAGGGATATTTGATGAATGACGTGCTTGATGAGGCGCGCCCCATTCATCCCGCGTCGGGTGTGGAGTTCCGTTACAACGGCAGGCGTTTTGAGGAGCAGTATCCGCGCGATGCACTCTCTGTGGCTCCCAGGCTTCCCCGAAACGCGATCACTGGGCCTGTCGTCGTGTCGGCCGGTCACGGGTGGTATTTCCGCCATGGTTACAAGGATTGGCGGGCACAGCGCGAACCCTCACACGTGCAGGGCGTCCCAGGCCGGGGCCGGGCGATCGGAAAGGTGATGCAGGAAGCGTGTATCGGGCATGGGGGAAGGATAGGGCAGTGCGATGGAAAGAAGGTGTATTGGACCGCCATGAATGCCTCTTGATGAAGCGATTGAAACCTTGTGCGACGACTTTCCACACCTGGGCAGTAGCGCACCGCTTGCCGCCGGGCTGAAGGGCAGGGTGATCAGGCGCCGTACTTATGAACTGGCGCGCCCCGATTTCAACGTCAAGGAAATGAAGTGACTACACCTGGTCTCTTGTGCAGGACCGCACTGACCCTGCTGCTTGCCTGTTGCTGTGCGCCGGATTCGGCATTGGCGCGCCAACGCGATGGCGATCCATCTCCGGTTGGTGTGGGCGATGCTGCGTTGGATCTTCTGCTCAGCCGTGAGGCGCAGCGGCTCTTGGATACAGATCGCATCCAGCGCTCCCGGGCGGCCAACGTAACGGTGTCGGCTCAAGTGGACATTGAACAGGAAATCATGACGATCAACTTCGGGCCAGGCTTCCTCCCCGCCGAAGACAACAGTTCCACAGAGGAGATCGAGCAATACATCAGCAATACGTTAGGTGCCCATGCGAGTCGAGCAGGGCTTGAGGATGTAGAGGTAAGGATTCTGTATGAAGGCAAGCCATTCGAGTACCATTTTCCGGCCGCTTCTGATGCAGGTAGCGCTGGGAGCTTATTGCCTGTTCTGCAGGCCGGTGTGATGGTTTCTGCAGGGCACGGCTGGATCCGAGTCCATCCGGGCGGGGAATGGAAGTTTCAGCGCCCTTTGTCGCTTGGCATACAGGAAGATCTGATTACGCCGCGATACGCAGAAGAGTTGCAGCAGCTGCTTCAGGACCGAAGTGCGGTGACCGTGCACCGGGCTCGGCGCGGTGGACTTGAGCTTCATCCGGAATCCATGCAGGCCTGGGAAGAGATGTCGGCACGCTATCACCTCAGGGCATTGCTGCCAGAAAGAGCTGACATCTGGAATCACTTCGCAAACAGCACGGAGAACGATCGTGAGGTGAGCGACGACATCAGGGCAAGGCCGTATTACGCCAATCATCTTGGGGCCGCGGCCATGATCAGCCTCCACACGAACGCCGACGACACCGACACGGCGCGCGGCACACGGGTGTACTACCACGCCAGCAAGCCGAATGACCGCGAGTTGGCGGCGCTGACCTTGTGCTATATGAAAGAAATGATCACTGCTCAGGAGGGTTACGCGGATTTCCCCATTTCGACCTCGCCCTCAACTGCGGCGCACGGTGAAAACAGATTCGCGCAGATGCCTTCGGTAGTCGTGGAGGTGGCGTTCCACACCAATGCGACGGATGCTGCTGCGCTGCAGGACCCGCTCTTCCGCACCACCGCCATGAAAGGCGTCGAAAAGGGCTATTGGCTGTTCCGAGACGGCAAGGACTGCAAGCCGCTCAAGGGTGACGCCATCGAGGCCGTCACCATGTACCAAGGCACCACCCGCGAAGTGGAGGTGCCGTTCGAGGGCTATCCGCAGTATCCCTTACGGGTCATCACCCGCAATGTCGGCTGCCCGCCCGGCTGGGTTTGCCGTGGCACCGAGACCACGTTGGAAGCGCCACGGGCCGCGCCGATCACGGTTGGACTGGTCTGCAACAACTATGGCTCGGCACCGCTGTTCTGGGAAACCTCGCTGGTGGACGATGACGGGGTGAAGTCCGAGCCGGTGCGGCATCGGCAGCAGTGCATCCGCAGTTCCTGAGGTGCTCCGGGACGGTCCCGTCCATTTCCTGGTGACACATGAAAAAGGCCGGCGCATCGCGCCGGCCTTCAGAGAATGCAGGGGTCGGCCGGGGCTCAGCCCAGGTCGCCCTTTGCATCCAGATACCGCTCGGCGTCCAGCGCGGCCATGCAGCCGAAACCGGCCGAGGTGATCGCCTGGCGGTAGTGCTGGTCGGCCACGTCGCCGGCGGCGAACACGCCTTCCACCGACGTCTGGGTGGCGTTGCCGCCCAGGCCCGAACGGATGTCCAGGTAGCCGTTGTTCATGGTCAGCTGGCCGTCGAACAAGCTGGTGTTGGGGTGGTGACCGATGGCCACGAAGAAGCCGTGCGCCTCGATGTCGCGGGTTCTGCCGTCCAGGGTGGACTTGACGCGCACGCCGGTGACGCCGGCCTCGTTGCCCAGCACTTCGTCCACCTGGTGGTGCCACACGGTCTCGATCTTGCCGGCGGCCACCTTGGCAAACAGCTTGTCCTGCATGATCTTTTCCGCCTTGAGGGTGTCGCGGCGGTGGACCAGGTAGACCTTGCGGGCGATGTTGGACAGGTACAGGGCCTCTTCCACGGCAGTGTTGCCGCCGCCCACCACGACCACGTCCTGGTCACGGTAGAAGAAGCCGTCGCAGGTGGCGCAGGCGGAGACGCCGCGGCCCTTGAATTCCTCTTCGGTCGGAATCCCCAGGTACTTGGCGGTGGCGCCGGTGGCAATGATCAGCGCGTCGCAGGTGTACTCGGCGCTGTCGCCAATCAGCCTGATCGGACGCTGGGCCAGGTCGGCGGTGTGGATGTGGTCGAAGATCACCTCGGTCTCGAAGCGCTCGGCATGGGCCTGCATGCGCGCCATCAGGTCCGGACCCATCAGGCCATGTGCATCGCCCGGCCAGTTGTCCACTTCGGTGGTGGTCATCAGCTGGCCACCCTGCTGCAGGCCGGTGATGACCACTGGCTTGAGGTTGGCGCGGGCGGCGTAGACGGCGGCGGTCCAGCCGGCCGGGCCGGAGCCGAGGATGACGAGCTTCTGGTGGCGGGAGGGCGTGGAATTGCTCATGTAGACTCGCGTAAAGGTGACGGGATGGGGCGCCGGCGGTGCATTGCGGGACGTCCGGGACAGGTCATAGAGTGGCGGCAGGGGCAGGGCGATTCAAGGTGAACGGTGGAACGGTGGAACCTGCAGGGCGTGTGGCGGGCCCCGTGCCGGAGTTTTGACACGGGCCGGGCCGGGCGGGCATGCCCACCAGCGGCCCAGACCTACCGGGGTGCCTGCCAGTCGTTTATTATCAAGCACTAACAGTGCATTCCCAAGGTGTGGTCTAAGGTGGCGAAGCAGCTCCCGGAACGATCCAAGTCTCCTGACAGCAAACCGTCGCGCAAAGCGGCAGCCGCGCCTGCGCCTGCCGACAATCCGCGTCGCCAACGGCTGTGGCGCGACCTCGGGCTGATCGCGATCGCCCCAGCGCTGCTGTACCTGGTGGCCAGCCTGTTCACCTATTCGGCCGCCGATCCGGGCTGGTCGCATACCGGCAGCGTGGTAGCCCCGGTGCACAACATGGGCGGCCGCGTGGGCGCCTGGATCGCCGATGTGCTGCTGCAGTTGTTCGGCTACATCGCCTTCGTGCTGCCGATCGTGCTCGGCGCGCTGGCCTGGATCGCGATGTTCGGCCTCAAGCGCGAGAGCAAGGGCGAGCATGACCTGGACCCGGCGCTGCGTCTGGTCGGGCTGGTCGGTTTCCTGATCGCCGGCACCGGTTTCCTGCATGTGCGCCTGTTCACCGGTGACGTGGCCCATGCCGGCGGCATTCTCGGGCGGCTGGTCGGCAACTCGCTCAGCGCCGGTTTTGGTGCGCTGGGCGCGAACCTGTTCGTGCTGGTGCTGCTGCTGGCGTCGATCACCCTGGCCACCGGCATCTCCTGGTTCGTGGTGATGGAGAAGATCGGTCGCTGGGTGCTGGCGCTGCCGCCGCTGTTCAACAAGAAGAAAGAGCAGGCCACCGAGTGGCAGCAGACCCGCGCCATGCGCGAAGAGCGCCAGGAAGTGCGCAAGGTCGATGCCGAGGTGCGGGCCAAGCGCGAGCCGGTCAAGATCGAGCCGCGTCCTGAGCCGGTGCTGGAAAAGAGTGATCGTGCCAAGCGCGAGACCCAGATTCCGATGTTCCGCGGCGTCAACGGTGATGGCTCGGACCTGCCGCCGCTGGCACTGCTGGATGATCCCAAGCCGCAGCCCAAGGGCTACGACGAGGACACCCTGGAGACCCTGTCGCGGCAGATCGAGTTCAAGCTCAAGGACTTCCGCATCGAAGCGCAGGTGGTGGGCGCATACCCCGGCCCGGTGATCACCCGCTTCGAGATCGAGCCGGCACCGGGGATCAAGGTCAGCCAGATCAGCTCGCTGGACAAGGACATCGCCCGCGGCCTGTCGGTCAAATCCGTGCGCGTGGTCGACGTGATCCCCGGCAAGTCGGTGGTCGGCCTGGAGATCCCCAACGTCACCCGCGAAATGATCTACCTGTCCGAACTGCTGCGCTCCAAGGAGTACGACAAGTCGGCCAGCCCGCTGACCCTGGCGCTGGGCAAGGACATCGCCGGGCGCCCGACCGTGGCCGACCTGGCGCGCATGCCGCACCTGCTGGTGGCCGGTACCACCGGTTCGGGCAAGTCGGTGGCGGTCAACGCCATGGTGCTGAGCCTGCTGTACAAGGCCTCGCCGAAAGACCTGCGGATGCTGATGATCGACCCGAAGATGCTCGAGCTGAGCGTCTACCAGGGCATCCCGCACCTGTTGGCGCCGGTGGTGACCGACATGAAGGAAGCCGCCAACGGCCTGCGCTGGTGCGTGGCCGAAATGGAGCGGCGCTACAAGTTGATGAGCGCGGTGGGCGTGCGCAACCTGGCCGGCTTCAACAAGAAGGTCAAGGACGCCGAGGACGCCGGGCAGCCGATGATGGACCCGCTGTTCAAGCCGAACCCGGAGCTGGGCGAAGCCCCGCGCCCGCTGGAGACGCTGCCGTTCATCGTGATCTTCATCGACGAATTCGCCGACATGATGATGATCGTCGGCAAGAAGGTCGAAGAACTGATCGCACGTCTGGCGCAGAAGGCCCGTGCAGCCGGCATCCACCTGATCCTGGCCACCCAGCGCCCGTCGGTGGACGTGATCACCGGCCTGATCAAGGCCAACATTCCCACCCGCATCGGCTTCCAGGTCAGTTCCAAGATCGATTCGCGCACCATCCTGGACCAGTCCGGCGCCGAAACGCTGCTGGGCCACGGCGACATGCTGTACCTGCCGCCCGGCACCGCGCTGCCGGACCGTGTGCACGGCGCGTTCGTGTCCGACGAGGAAGTGCACCGCGTGGTCGAGCACCTCAAGGCCAGCGGCCCGGCCGACTACATCAGCGGCGTGCTGGACGAAGTGCAGATGATGGGCGACGGCGTGGTGGTGGGGGCCGGTGGCCTGCCCGAAGCCAGCAGCAGTGCCGGTGATGAGTCCGACCCGCTGTATGACGAAGCGCTGCGCATCGTCACCGAAACCCGTCGCGCCTCGATCTCCGGCGTGCAGCGCCGGCTCAAGATTGGCTACAACCGCGCCGCGCGCCTCATCGAAGCGATGGAAATGGCCGGCGTGGTCAGCCCGCCCGAACACAACGGCGACCGCAGCGTGCTCGCGCCGCCCCCCCCAAGTAGAGCCGGGCGCTGCCCGGCTGCTCCATCCGCGGGTTCTGTCCGGCTGTTCCATCCCCGCGCTCTGCCCAGTTGCGTCACCGCCGGGCTCCGTCACCGGCACCCTCGTCCCAAGGAAGCGCAATGAAGCCGATGGTCTGGTGGGTGGTGGGCGGGCTGGCGCTGATGGCGACCGCCGCGCATGCCGGTGTGACGCCGGCAGTCCCGGCCACGTCCCCTGCTGCAGCGGCGCCAGTGGAGCAGGGCGCCGACGCGCAGGCCAGCAACAACTTCAGTTTCGTGCGCTATCGCGCCGACTATGCCGTGCGCCCCGATGCGGGCAACGTGCAGACCGAAGAGTACGAGATCCTGCTCAAGACCAAGGCGGCCGTCGAGCAGTTCAGCCAGGTGCGCCTGAGCTACAGCGAAAAGATGGAGACGCTGGACGTGCTGGCGGCCTATACGCTGACCGCCGATGGCCAGCGCCGCGACGTACCGGCCGATCGCATCTATACCCAGGAAAGCTACTCCAGCGCGGCCGCGGCGATGTATGCCGACCGCAAGGTGCGGGTGGTGGTGTTTCCGAACCTGGCCCCCGGCACGCGGGTGGTGTACCAGACCCGGCGGACCCAGAACACGCCGTACTTCCCGGGCTATTTCGGCCTGTGGGAAACCTTCAGCGTGTTCACCCAGTACGACGACGCACGGGTCACGCTGTCGGCGCCTGCCGCCATGCCGATGTTCGTGCAGCAACGCGGCGTGCAGGGCAGTGACACTCCCATCATCCGTGACGGGCAGGCGCACTGGGAGTGGCATTACCAGCGGCGCACGCCGATGCAGGCGCAGAACTGGTCGGCCGCGGCCTGGGAGTTCAGCCCGACCATCATGGCCAGCACCTACCGCGACTGGGCCCAGGTGGCCCGTGCCTACCAGCTCAAGGGCGGCGAGGCGGCGAAGGTGACGCCCGGCATCCAGGCGCTGGCCGACCAGCTCACCGCCGGCATCGCCGACCGTCGGGAGCAGGCCGCCGCGCTGTATCGCTGGGTGTCGCAGAACATCCGCTACGTGGCGGTGTACCTGGGCAACGGCGGGCTGGAGCCGACCCGAATTCGACCTGTACCTGGATTCCACCAGCGCCTACGCCCGCTTTGGCCAGTTGCCCGACGGCGACCTTGGCGCGCCGGTACTGCTGACCCGCCAGGCCACCGTGGCGCGCACGCCGGAAAACGATGCGTCGCGCAACGGCAACGGGCTGGAGGTGGGCTTCCGCTTCGATGCGGCGGGCAACCTGAGCGGGCAGACCGTGCAGCAGCCCAGCGAAATCAGCGAGATCGGCATGCGCGGTTCCTTTGCCCGCCTCAACGCACAGAACCGCGCCCGGGTGGAGGAGTCGATCATGGCCTCGTCCGGGTTCGACGGCAGCGGTACGTTGACCCTGCTGGGGGATCCGCAGGATCTGACCCGGCCGTTCAACTACCGCTACGACTTCCATGCCAGTGACTACGTGGATTTCGGTGCGGTCGGTGGCATGCCGCTGCCGGATGCGCCCGGGGCGAATCGTTCCGCGACATCTACACCACCACCTCGGCACCGACCAACGACACCCCGTTCTACTGCACCGACAGCCTGCGCGAGGAAACCTACCGGCTGCAGTTCCCGGCCGGCGTGCCGATCGTGGCCATCCCGCGCAGTCAGCAGTTCCGCAATGCCGCCGGTGAGTACCGGCTGGACTGGACCCGTGACGGCCAGGTCATCACCGCCCACCATCGTCTGCACCAGCGGGCAGTACGCGGGCCGCAGGCGCTGTGCGAAGCGCAGGATTACCCGGCCTTCCGCGCGCTCTACCAGCAGGTCCGGCGCGGGTTCCGCGGCCAGGTGGTGTATGGCGACCTGAAGACGGTCCAGGTCAGTCCCTGACCCTGCGCCACCGGTAGGCGGGCGCAGCGGCGCGGCGCATACTATGCCTGATCGCCCATTCAGGTTTGGCTGGGCACACTGCACTCCATCCTTCCCATCTGTTCGGATACCTCGCATGCACACCACTTTCCGTCGCTACCTGGTTGCCGCCACCCTGGTCATGGCCAGTGTGGGCTCAGCGTCTGCCTGGGCTGGTGCCCGTGATGAGCTCAACCGCTTCACCCAGGGCCTGAAGGGCCTGGACGGGCAGTTCAGCCAGCAGGTGTTCGACAGCAAGGGCAAGGTCAAGGAAAACACCAGCGGCCGGGTCGCGCTGTCGGCGCCGCGCCTGTTCCGCTGGGAGTACATCAAGCCGCACGAACAGCTGATCGTGGCCGACGGCAAAAAGGTGTGGGTGTACGAGCCGGACCTGGAGCAGGCCACCGTGCGTGCACAGGGCGCCGAAGAGCAGAACAGCCCGCTGACCGCGCTGATCAACCCGGCATTGCTGGACAAGCAGTACGACGTCAGTGAAGAGGCGGCCACCCGCGACGGCCTGCAGTGGCTCGCGCTGAGCCCCAAGCGTGAAACCGACACCGCCTTCCAGTACGCCGCCCTGGGCTTCAACGCGCAGGGCCTGGCCCGTATGGAAGTGGTGGACGCCGTTGGCCAGCGCACCGTGATCACCTTCACCGGCTGGAAGCGCAACCCGGGCTTCGCCGCGGGCACCTTCAGCTTCGCGCCGCCCAAGGGCACCGACGTCATCGGCCAGTAGAGCCGGGCTCTGCCCGGCTGGGGCGCAACCGCACGATCAACGGCAGCCGGGCAGAGCCCGGCTCTACGGGGCTGCGGTCACGGGCATATGCCGATGCGTTGGATCGGCGCACGCCCGGCCACGGTAGAATAGGCGCGTGGCCAGAAATCGAACGACATTCAATGGGCCCGATCTGCTGACCGTGGATCGGGACAACATGCGTCCGCTCGCCGAGCGGATGCGCCCGCAGACGCTGGACGAGATGGTGGGGCAGAAGCGCCTGCTCGCGCCCGGTAGTGCATTGCGCCGCGCGGTCGAGTCCGGGCATGTGCACTCGATGATCCTGTGGGGGCCGCCGGGCTGCGGCAAAACCACCCTGGCGCTGCTGCTGGCGCATTACGCCGATGCCGAATTCCGCGCCATCTCGGCCGTGCTGTCCGGGCTGCCCGACGTGCGTCAGGTGCTGGCCGAAGCGGCGCAGCGGTTCGCCGAGGGGCGCCGCACGGTGCTGTTCGTGGACGAGGTGCACCGCTTCAACAAGGCCCAGCAGGATGCGTTCCTGCCGCATATCGAGCGCGGCACCATCGTGTTCGTTGGCGCCACCACCGAAAACCCGTCGTTCGAGCTGAACTCGGCGCTGCTGTCGCGTTGCCGTGTGCATGTGCTTGAAGCGGTGTCGCCGGCCGATATCGTGGAGGCGCTGGAGCGCGCGCTGGACGATGCCGAGCGCGGGCTGGCGGCCGAGCCGGTGCAGGTGGCGGCCGAGTCGCTGCTGGAAATCGCCACCGCCGCCGATGGCGACGTGCGCCGCGCACTGACCCTGCTCGAAATTGCCGCGGAACTGGCCGGCGGTGACGGCGGCAGGATCAGCCCGGAGATGCTGCAGCAGGTGCTGGCCGACCGCACGCGGCGGTTCGACAAGGGCGGCGAGCAGTTCTACGACCAGATCTCGGCGCTGCACAAGTCCGTGCGCAGCTCCAACCCCGACGCCGCGCTGTACTGGCTGACGCGCATGCTGGACGGTGGCTGCGACCCGTCCTACCTGGCCAGGCGCCTGACCCGCATGGCGATCGAGGATATCGGCCTGGCCGACCCGCGCGCGCAGTCGATGGCACTGGAAGCCTGGGACATCTACGAACGACTGGGCAGCCCCGAAGGTGAACTGGCCTTCGCCCAGCTGGTGCTGTACCTGGCCAGCACCGCCAAGTCCAACGCCGGCTACGCCGCCTTCAACCAGGCCAAGGCCGACGTCCGCGACAGCGGCACCGAAGAGGTGCCCCTGCACCTGCGCAACGCGCCGACCAAGCTGATGAAGAACCTCGGCTACGGCGCGGCGTACCAGTACGACCACGACGTGGAAGGCGGCATCGCGCTGGACCAGACCGGGTTCCCGGATGCACTGGGCGAGCGCGTGTATTACCAGCCCGTCGCGCGCGGACTGGAAATCAAGCTGAAGGAAAAGCTGGACCGGCTGCGTGCAGCGCGCGAGCAGGCGCGCGCCGACAAGGGCGGGCAGTGATGGACGGCCTTACCCTCTGGTGGCAGCAGCTGGGGCTGGTGATGGCCGGGGGAGCGCTGGGCGCGGCGCTGCGCTTCATGATCGGCGACGCCATGCTGCGCCAGTTCGGCCATGGGTTTCCGTGGGGAACGTTGACCGCCAACCTGGTCGGCGCGTTCGCCGCCGGCTACCTGATGATGTGGCTGCAGACGCGCGGCAGCCAGGCAGCCTATTGGCGCGCGTTCCTGATCGTGGGGCTGCTGGGCGGGCTCACCACGTTCTCGGCCTTGATGATGGAAACCCTGGTGTTTGCGCGCGGCGGGCGCGGCGCGATGGTGCCGCTGTATCTGGGCGTCACCCTGGTGGGTGGGATGGTGCTGGTGTGGCTGGGTGCGCGCCTTGCCGAAGCGGCGCGCTGAAGGCAAAACACAGAAAGCCGCGCAAAAGGCTGGATTAAAGTGATGTCTCACGATATCGTGCGCGCCCCCGTTTGCATCTTCGTCCGTCATGCGCGATGAACAAGACCCCGGCACCCTGGAGCTGATGCTGCCGCGCAAGCGCGGCCGTCCGCCCACGTTCGGCTATGCGATGACCGATGCACAGCGCGCGGCACGCTACCGTGCGCGTCGCGCCGGCCAGGCCGATCACGCCGATGTGCGCAGCTGCAGCGACATGGTGCTGCTGGACAAGATCCGCGCGGCGATCAGCAGCAAGGACCCGGAGTTGACCGGGTTCCTGGTGCACGTGCTGTGGCAGCGGTATCCGCTGCAGCTCAAGTAACGCGCGAACGCGGCAGCGCACCGGCGTGTGCACGCAGATGGGCAAGCAGCCGATCAGCGTCGAGCCAGTCGGTGGGCGTCTCCAGTGGCGCCTCGTGCAGGTCCGCAGCGGTATCGGCCAGCGCCTCACGTCCCAGCATGCGCAGCACCCCGGTCAGCCGATGCGCATGCCGGCGCAGGGCGGCGACCTGTCGCTGGTCGCGGGCCTGCTGCAGCGCCAACAATTCCTCCTGCAGTGCGTGCACGTACGGCGCCCACATCGGGTCATCGTTGTCCACGGCCTGGCTGCCGTTTGACCCCGGCGTCACCTCCACATCCAGGACTGCCAGCAGCTGCGCCGGGTCCAGCGGCTTGTACAGCACCGCGTCCATGCCGCTGGCACGGCATCGCTGGACATGCGCGGGTGAGCTGGACCCTGAGAATGCCAGCAGGCGCGCCGGCGGGCCGGGCTGCAGCGCCTCGGCGTCGCGCAGCAGGGTCGCCAGCTGGTAGCCGCTCATGTCCTTCAGGTCGCAGTCGATCAATACCACGATGCTTGGTGCGGCACGCTGCGCGCGCAGGGCGCTGGCAGCATCGGCGCATGTCTGGACAGTGGCACCCAGCGCGCTGAGCTGCCGTGCAACGAACGTCCGGGTCAGCGGGTGGTCTTCGACCAGCAGCAGGGTGCAGCCTGCCAACGGGGCGGCAGGCGCAGCCGGCACCGGGGGCGGGGCCGAGGTGGGAAGACAGACGTCGAATCGACTGCCCTGGCCGGGTGCGCTGTGCAGTGCGATCCGGCCCTGCAGTGCGTTCACCAGGTCCCGACAGATCGACAGCCCCAGCCCTGCGCCGCCGGCGTCGGGCGCGTGGCCTGCATGAGCCTGCGCAAATGGCTTGAACACGCTGGCCTGGCGTTCGGCGGGAATGCCGATGCCGGTGTCGCTGATGGTCAGCTGCAGCTCGGTGCCGCCGGCGCGCCGCTGCACCGACAGGGCGACGTCAATGCGGCCCTGTGCGGTGAACTTCAACGCATTGCCCAGCAGGTTGTTGAGGATCTGGCGGAGTGCGGCGGCATCGATCCACAGCAGAGGCAGCGGATCCGGGTTCAGCGCCAGGTCCAGCTGCAGACCCTTGGCGTGGACGCTGGGCCGTACGGCGGCGACGCAGTCGTTGGCCAGTTGTTGGACGTCATGCCAGTCCGGCGCCGGCCGGAACTGCCCGGCGGCCATCCGCGAGTAGTCCAGCGCATGGCCCAGCAGGTGGCGCAGGCCGGTACCGGCGGTGCGCGCCGCGTTGACCAGTTGGCGCTGGCCCGGATCCAGGCCGGACTGGCTCAGCAGGTCCACCGACGCCACCAGTGCCTGTGCAGCGTTGCGCACCTCGTGGCTCATCACCCCGATGAAGCGCGCCTGCCGGCGCTCGTTGCGCTGCGCGGACTGCTGGGTGCGCAGCAGCCAGAAGGCGGCCACCAACAGCAGCGACATCAGCGCGCCGGCCGCCAGCACCTGCCACTGGTAGTGTCGGATCAAGATGCCCAGCGGCGGAATGCTGAGGTAGGTGGTGCGGGCCAGGCGCTGCAGCACCTGGGCATGCTGCTGCGGGGTGATCGCCTGCATCGCCGCATCGATCTCGGCGATCATCCCGTCATCGGCGCTGCGCGCCACCAGGTGGATGGTGGCAGGCAGGTCATCCGGGGCGCGATGCAGCAGCAGGGTGTCGAACTCCCGGCGCACCAGCGGCCGCATCAGCACGTCCAGCCCGAGCGCGGCATCGGTCACGCCGGTTTCCACCGCCGACAGGGCATCGGGCAGGTCCGCCACCGCGATCACCTGCAGTTGCGGATAGTGCCGGCTCAGCCAGGTGACATAGCGGCTGCCCCGGACCACCGCGATGCGATGGGGCGCGCCGTCGCCCAGTACCACCTGCGCCCGCTGTGCGTGTCGGCTGGCCAGCAGCGCCTCGCCGCGGTAGTAAGCGGGCGAGGTGGCCAGCGCACACGGCGGGTGCTCGGGCGGCCCGACCATCAGCATCAGGTCGGCGCGGTCTTCGCACAATGCCTGCACGGCTGCCCAGCTGGAGGGCTCCATGTGTTCGTCGAAGCGCAGCCCGGTGTGCGCGGTGACCAGCGCGGCATAGCCGTGCGCCAGACTGGCGTGGCGGGCGGGAATGGCCTCGCGTGAGAGGGTGCGGTACTGCCCCGGGTCAAGCGCCACCCGCACCGTGCGTGGTGCGGCCGCGGCGCTGGCGGGCGCGGGCGCGGCCAACAGCGCGATCACCAGCAGGCAGTGCCAGCGGCCGTTCACAGCGGACCCAGTTGCGGGCGCAGGGTGAACAGGTCGCGATCGCTGCGCAGGCCGAGTTTGCGGAACGCCGCGTGCTTCTGGGTGCTGATGGTTTTGATGCTGCGGTGGCGGTGCAGGGCGATCTCGCTCACGGTCAGGCCGGACAGGCACAGCCGCAACACGTCGCGCTCGCTGCGGGACAGGGTGGCGTCGGGAAGTACCTGGCCGAACTCCGCCGGCACCCTGCGCTGGCCGTTGGCGACCTGGGTGACGGCGTCGGACAGTGCATCCAGGCGCTCGGTCTTGGTCACCATGCCAGCCGCGCCGGCGCGCAGCACCGCCGACAGCAGCACGCGGCTGGCATGTGCGGTGAACAGCAGCAGGCGGACGGCGGGGAAGCGTTCCCGAAGCAATGCCACCAGGTCCTTGCCGGCCAGGTCATCGCTGGCCAGTGTGTAGTCGACTACCGCCACGTCCACCGGCATGCGCCCCAGGGTGGCGATCAGGTCGTTGCTATGTGCGTGGCTGCCGACGACGTCGAAGCGGGGGTCGGAGGAAAGGTGCACGAAGCTGCCGTGCCGGACAACATCGTGGTCGTCGAGCAGGGCGATCTTCAAGGTGCAGGGGGTGGCCTGTCCGCTCATGGGATCTGTTTGCTGTTGGACAAAGGAAAGCACGCGACGGAGAGTGTTTAGGAATTCTCCTCGCTTGGCTGTGCGGCAATACCGCTTCATTGCGCATTTGCGACGATTCCTATGTCCAGTTCGCGAGCGCCGTCACTATCCAGACGGATCGCCGTCGCCCTGCGGCTGTTCGCCCCGTGCTGCCTGCGGTGCTCAGCGACGCTCGCGGTCGAGCAGTCGTGCGAAGCGGGCGGCCAGTTCGGCCACCAGTGGATCGGCGTTGGGCCGATGCAGCAGCGCGATCTCCATGCTTTCAACCGGCGGCAGACCCTGTCGCCGGGTGAGCACGCGATGGTCGCCGGTGGTGGCGCGCGCGGGCAGCAGGCTGATGCCCATGCCATCGGCCACCGCGCCCTGGATGCCGCTGAGGCTGGAGCTGGTGAAGCTGATGCGCCAGCGTCGGCCCATGGCCTCGACGGCGGCGATCAGGTCGTCGCGGTACAGCCCGAGCGGCGGAAAGGTCACCAGCGGGATCGGGTCCAGGCCAATGCAGGGCGCGCGGGCACTGTCGATCCAGCGCATCGGCTCGGGCCAGCACGCCACCGCCTGCCGGCTGTTGCGGCGTTGTTTGACCAGCACCAGATCCAGTTCGCCATGGTCGTAGCCACTGGCCAGGTCGCGGCTCAGGCCGCTGGTGACCTCCAGCTTCACCTGCGGGTGGCGGCGGTTGAAGCTGGCCAGCAGGCGCGTGGTGCGTGCATTGACGAAGTCCTCCGGCACGCCAAGGCGTACGGTGATCGCCACGGTGGCCCCGGCCAGCGCCTCCAGCATCTGCTCATTGAGGGCCAGCATCTGCCGCGCGATACCGAGCAGCGTCTGCCCGGCATCGGTGGGGTGTACTTCGCGGTTGCCGCGGACCAGCAGCGGATGCCCGGCCATGTCTTCCAGGCGGCGGATCTTCTGGCTGATCGTGGACTGGGTGGAATGCAGGCGCGCGGCGGCCGTGGTGAAGCTGCCGCAGTCGGCGACGGTGACAATGGCGCGCAGCAGGTCCAGGTCGAACAGGCTGCGGTGGGGTCTTGCGGGGGAAGCCACGGTGCCATCCACATCTGGCAGGGGGTGGAGTTCTAGCATGCCGTCGTGGGGGCGGCAAACCCGGCGCGGCTCAGCTGCCCGTGCGTGCCAGGCTGCGTGCTACCCGTTGCCCGGCGTCGCGCAGCTTGTCCTGCAGTTCCGGCGGACCCAGCACCTCGAATTCCAGGTCCAGGGCCATCAACCAGTACACGATGGCGCCCGCCGGGTTGGCACTACAGCGCAGCAGGCAGCGGTGCGCGTCGACGTGTTCCAGTTGCCCGGCCGTGTCGGGGATCTGTCGCCGCATGGCCGCCAAGGGCGCGTGCAGGATGATCCGCGCCGGCTCACTGGATTGGGCAAGTGACAGCGACTGGGCCACCCAGGTGCGCAGGTCGCCATCGCCCGGGCCCGCACGCGGGCTGAAGTGCGCCCCGACCACCGGTGCAGCGGTGATGCGGTCGATGCGGAAGGTGCGCCAGTCTTGCCGGGTGGTGCACCAGGCCACCAGATACCAGCGCCGATCGGTATGCACCACGCCGTGCGGTTCCACGCGGCGCTGGCTGGCCTGGTCGTTGCGGTCGGCGTAGGCAAGGTGCAGCTGCAGCTGGTCGCGGCAGGCGCCCGCCAGCACGGCCAGCAGCCCGGCATCCACCACCGGGCCGGACGGCCCCAGCGGCAGGATCGCCGAGCCCAGCGCGTCCAGCCGCCGGCGCAGGCGGGGTGGCATGACCTGTTCCAGTTTGACCAGGGCGGTGATCGCGGTCTGCTCGATGCCGCTGACGGTGCCGGTCACGGCGGTGCGCAGGGCCACGGCCGTGGCCAGGGCTTCGTCGTCGTCCAGCAGGAGTGGGGGCAGGGCGCGTCCGGCCCGGAACGCGTACCCCCCGGCCACGCCGCTGCTGGCCTGGATCGGGTAGCCCAGCTGGCGCAGGCGGTCGATATCGCGGCGCAGCGTGCGCGGATGCACGCCGGTGCGCTCGGCCAAGGCGGTGCCGGCCCAGTGTGGCCGCGATTGCAGCAGGGACAGCAGGCTGAGCAGGCGGGTCGAGGCGGTGAGCATGGCGGCAGTGTGCGCGACGGTCGCGGACAGAAGGTGTCCGCAATGGTGGCTAGCCTGTGGGTGTGGTGCAAGGCCCCGGCGGCGGCACCCTCCCTCCTAGTCCAACTACACGGAGTTCCGCATGTCCCTCGTCTTCTATTGGCACCCCATGTCCAGTGCCACCCCGGTTGCCTGCGCCTTGGCCGAACTGGCCGTGCCCCACGACCGTGTCAAGATCGATATCCGCACCGGCGAGCAGCGCACGGCGCAGTACCTGGCGATCAATCCCAATGGCAAGGTGCCGTGCCTGGTGGTCGATGGAACGCCGCTGTTCGAAGGCCTGGCCATCCTGCAATGGCTGGGTGCGCAGCATGGCGTGGCGCAGGGGCTGTGGCCGCAGGACGGCACGCCCGAACGCCTGCAGGCGCTGTCGTGGACCACCTGGGCCTACGTGACCTATGCCGCGTTGTTGAACCGGCTGTGGCTGGCCACCCGCGACGAGGCGTTGCGCAGCCACGAGCAGGCCGCTGCCGCTCTGGCGGGCGTCAACGAGCTGCTGGACCTGTTGGAGGTGCGGCTGGCGGAGCGTCCCTGGATGCTGGGCGAGGCGTACTCGCTGGTCGATCTGGTGGTGGGGTCGGTGGTGGGCTATGGCGTCTACTTCGGGGCCGACGTGGAGGCGCATCCGCAGGTGAAGCAGTGGCTGGGGCGGCTGCAGGCGCGCCCGGCGATGCAGGGCGAGGTCTAAGGGGTGCCGGCACTGCCCGGCGCGCACGCTGCCGGGCAGTGCATTTGATTGCTGCATGTTGGCCATGCCGAGATTTAACTGGTGCATGCCGACGCCAGCGCCGTATGGTGGCCCGGTCTTCCCTGATCGTGCCCCGTCCATGAAACCTTCGCTGTGTGCCGTGCTTCCGACCCTGTTGATGCTGGCTGCGCCCGCGTTCTCCGCCGAGCAGGCCGATCTGATCATCCGCCAGGCCACGGTGGTCGACGTGGAGCATGCCAGTACGCAGGCCAATCAGAGTGTGGTGGTACGCGGCGCTGACATCGTCGCCGTCGGTGCGGACAAGGCGATTGCACGGCAGTGGCGCGCGCCGCGCCAGGTGGATGCCAAGGGCCGGTATCTGATTCCCGGGCTGTGGGACATGCACGTGCATTTCGGCGGCGGCCCGGAGCTGATCGAAGAGAACAAGGCGCTGTTGCCGCTGTATATCGCCCATGGCATCACCACCATCCGGGACGCCTCCGGCGACCTGCCCACGCAGGTACTGCAGTGGCGCGGGCAGATCCATGACGGCAGCCTGATGGGGCCGCAACTGTTCACTTCCGGCGCCAAGATCGAAGGGGTGAAGCCGGTCTGGAAGGGCACGATCGAGGTCGGCAACCAGGCCGATCTGGATGCGGCCTTCGTGCGGTTGAAGGAAGACAAGGTCGACTTCGTCAAGATCACCGACAGCACGCTGACCCCGGACCTGTTCCTGGCAGCGGTGCGCGGTGCGCGTGCCAACGGGCTGCGTGCCTCCGGCCACATTCCGATGGCGCTGACCGTGCAGCAGGCGGTGGACGCCGGTATCAGTTCCATCGAACACCTGGACTATGCCTACAAGGCCGGGGTCAAGAACGAAGCGGTGATCGCGGCGGCCTTCGCGGACAAGCGCATCGACCGCGCCGAAGCCAACCGGCAGCTGGACGCCGGCTTCGACCGGGACACGGCGATGGCGGCCTACCGTGGGTTCGCGGCCAAGGGCGTGTACGTCACGCCCACGCTCAACGGCGGACGCATCCTGGATTTCCTCGACCAGGATGACCATGCCAACGATCCGTACCTGGCCTACATCGGCCCCAAGCTGCAGGCGACTTATGCCTGGCGCGTCGAGCGTGCCGCCAAGGCGACGCCGGTGCAGATCGAGGCGCGCCATCGCGAGTACCACCAGGTGGCCGCGGTGCTGCCGATGCTGCAGCAGGCCGGGGTCACGATCATGGCCGGCACCGATGCCGGCTTCCTCAACTCGTTCAACTATCCCGGCATCGGCCTGCACGACGAACTGAGCCTGTTCGTCAAGGAAGGTCTGACCCCTGCGCAGGCACTGTCGGCGGCAACGCGGGCAGGGCCGTCGTGGTTCGGGATGCTGGATCGCTATGGCGGCATCGCGGTGGGCAAGGCCGCCGACATGGTGCTGCTGGACGCGAACCCGCTGCAGGACATCAACGCCACCCGTCGCATCGACACCGTACTGCTGCGTGGCCAGGTGTACGACCGCAAGGCACTGGATGGGTTGCTGGAACAGACCCGGGCCAAGGTGGCGGCGTGGCAGGCTGAAGGCGAGGGTTGAGCGCGGCGTGCTGCTGAGTGCGGCATTGCAAGTTATTGCATGGAGGTGCGCCGGCGTTGGCTTCAAGATGTCGCCGTCCCCTGTGTTCACCCCGAGGATCCATGCTCCCCGTGCGCCACATGCTGCTGGCCTTCCATCGCTACGCCGAATTTGCCGGGCGCTCCAGTCGCCGAGAGTACTGGATGTTCCAGTTGCTGCTCGCGCTGTGCTTTCTGGTTCTGCACGGTATGGTGATGCTGGCGCGTGCGATGGCGAACGCGACGGTGGTGGCGGTGGTCGAGCTTCTGGTGGGGCTGTTGATCATCGGGACGCTGGTGCCGTATCTCTCGGTGACGGTGCGGCGACTGCACGATTTCGATCGTTCGGGCTGGTACGTGATGGTGACGTTGATCCCGATCCTGGGGCCGCTGATGTTGTTTTTGTCCGTACTGGCGCGAGGCGATGCACAGCCGAATCGTTTTGGGGATGTGCCAAAGGAGTGAGCGCCGCCGGGACGCATTGGCAGGGCGACGTCACCATCATCTTCGGTAGTAGTGAGCTCTGAGCGCGGGCGACCTACTGACGGGCAGGCCAGTGCGCTCGCCGCGTTAACGAGGGCTTACGGCGCGGGTGAGGCGGCCGTGCGTGCCCGGTTCACGGCGATAGACCTGCCCAGCGTGGGAGCGGCCGTCAGCGCGCCATCGGCGCCGGTGGTGTCCACTTCCAGCAGCAACGTGGACGACACCACCGGTGCGCCGCAGTAGTCGAAGATGCCGGTGTCGATCTGGGTCTTCATGGCGGTCTCGTAGCCGCGCTTGGTCCAGGTGCGCTGGTCCGCACCGCCCAGGCCGACCAGATGCACCTGCAGGCGCGACAGCTTCTTCTCCACGCGGCCGCTGCTGTCGTCGTAGGCCCAGCCGTTGGAAAAGACCCGGTCGATCCAGCCCTTGAGCTGGGCGGGCATGGCCCACCAGTACACCGGAAACACCAGCACCAGCGTGTCGGCACGGTCCAGCCGGGCCTGCTCGGCCAGCACGTCGTCCGGGAACGGCTGCCGCCGCTGGTGGCCGTCCAGGTCGGCCTGGGTGAAGCGCGGGTCGAAGCCTTCGCTGGCCAGGTCGGCCATTTCGACGGTCGCGGTGGGGTGGGCGCTGATGATCCCGTCGCGGATGCGAGCGGCCACGGCGTGGGTGAGGGAATCCGGGTTGGGGTGCGACGTCACGATCAGGGTGTGCATGGGGGAATCCAGGTGCCGGGGGAGGGTGTATACTTTTGGTAAGTTACGTCCAGTAAGTTACGATTGGTATATAGCGATGTCAAGCCGCCTGCCTGAACCTCCGGATGCCGCGCCCCGTCGCCGGCTGAGCCGCGCCGACCGGCAGCAGCAACTGCTGACCGAGGCGTGGCGACTGGTGCGCGAGGAGGGCACCGATGCCCTGACACTGGGGCGATTGGCCGAGCGGTCCGGCGTGACCAAGCCGGTGGTGTACGACCATTTCGGCACCCGCGCCGGATTGCTGGCCGCCCTGTACCGCGATTTCGACGCGCGCCAGGACGTGGTGCTGCAGACGGCACTGGCCGCCGCCGGCCCGACCCTGCAGGAAAAAGCCGACGTGATTGCGCAGGCCTACGTGGCGTGCGTGCAGACCCAGGGGCGCGAAATTCCCGGTGTGGTGGCGGCGCTGGCCGGCTCGCCGGAGCTGGCGCGCGTCAAACGCGAGTACGAGACGGTGTTCATCGAGCAGTGCCGCGCGCTGCTGGCGCCGTTCGCGCGTGACCAGTCGCTGCCGTCGGTAGGGCTGTGGGGAATGCTGGGCGCGGCGGAAGGGTTGTCGTATGCCGCGGTCAACGGTGACATCACTGCGGCGCAGGCGCAGCGTGAGTTGGCCGAGACGATTGTGTCGATGGTGACGCGCGCCTGAGCACAGGTCGCGACAGGGCGTGGCAGCGTCCGCTGCTTAAGAAGAATGCAAGTCTGCATATGCCACGGGGCGCAGTCGCGACCCCGAAAACGCGCGCGTAGTTCCCTGTCTGCTGTGTCACTGCGATGTCAGTCGCAGGCGGCGTCATGAATTGTTTAGTGATATGCGGGCGGCGTCTACGCGCGGCGGTCAACTTCGCACGCGCTGCTAACCCGTGCACGCCTACGGTGCAGTCACCGGCATCATTTCGTTGCCGAACACCGGAGATGCACAGATGGGTACCAACCAGAACCCGCAGCAGAACCAACAGAATCAGCAGGACAAGAACCAGCCGGGCCAGCAGGGCCAGCAACAGCAGCAGCGCGATCCGCAGCGCCAGGGCCAGCAGCAACAGCAGGACCAGGATCAGGACCAGAAGCGCGAGCGCGCCGGTCAGCAGGGCGGGCAGGACGAAGAAGAATAAGTCGGCTGCCGGTTGAACACTGTGCAGGGGCCCGGCCGCTTGGTCGGGCCTTTGCTTGTGTGGCAGCCGGCGCGCGGATACACGCTGTTACACCGATCTATGTGATAAGCATTCGCATTTGGGATACACTGCGTTGTCTCCATGTGAAGAGGGCGGCGTGGCTCCGTGCTGCCGTCCACCAGTGCCCATGACGTTGTCCTTTGCAGCCCGCCGCCGTGTATATGCCTTGCTGCCCGTAGCCGGTCTGATGCTGAGCCTGGCCTGCACCCTGCCAAGCGCATCGGCACAGCAGCGCAATCCGCAGCAGCGCGTGAGCAACACCATCTTCGAACAGAAGGCCGAGAGCTATCGCTTCGAGCGCTTCCGTCTGGACAGTCCGGACGGACAGCGCCGCTGGCAGGTCAACGTGGGTATTCCGTTGCGCGGCGGCAAGGCGCCCGCGCCGGTGCTGTACATGCTCGACGGCAACGCGGCTGCCATGGTGATGGACCAGCCGCTGCTGGCTGAGCTGGCCGCGCGCAAGGCCGCGCCGGTCCTGGTGTTCATCGGTTACGACAACGACCTGCGCATCGATTCGCCCGCGCGCACCACCGACTACACGGCCTGGATCGACCGCGCCGACGATGAAGGTGGGCAGCCGACCGTGGTAGGCGGCGGTGCGTTTGCATTCCAGGACCTGATCGAACGGCGGATCAAGCCGGAAGTGGAGAAGCGCGCCACGATCGACCGCCAGCAGCAGGCGCTGTGGGGCCATTCGCTGGGCGGCCTGTTCGTGCTGAGTACGCTCTACACCCGGCCGGCGGCGTTCCAGTACTACCTGGCCGCCAGCCCCTCGTTGTGGTGGAGCCAGGGTGCGCCGTTGGGTGACATGGAGCGCCAGTTCCTGGAAAACCAGCATGGCCAGCCCGCCACGGTGTGGGTAATGCTCGGCGGCGCCGAGCGCGTCGGTGATCGCGGCAAGCGCGACATGAGCAACCCGCGCGTGGTGGCGCACCTGCGGCGCATCGGCGGCGCTACGCCGGATGCGGCCATGCAGTTGTCCCAACGCCTGTCCAAGGTGCCGGGGCTGGACGTGCATTACCGCGAATTCGATGGCCTGGGCCACGGCCCGATGTTGTCGGCGTCGTTGCAGGCTGCCTTGAGCGCGCTGTATGGCGTGGGCGACCGCAGCCGGGAAGCGCCCGCGCAGCCCTGAGCCCCCATTCTCTGCACGGCCTGGCCGTGCACCCCCGCTACCCAGGCTTTCCGTGCGCCTTTGCACCGGCCCAGGCAACCAATGAACCCCCGCGCGCTGCGCGGTACCCCGTGCAAGGAGCCTGTCATGTCATTCCGTTCTTCCCTCCGTCTCACCACCCTCGCCGCCGGCCTGCTGCTGGCCGTCGTCGGCAACGCGCAGCCCGTGTTCGACCAGCCCGCCAGCGTGTTCAAGGGCGAAGTTGTCTCGCGTGGTGAGAACGTCGTGCCGGGCAGCACGGCCGACGTGATCGGCCGCGGCTTCGTGCCGGGCCAGCAGGTCAGCCTGCTGCGCGGCGACACCGTGCTCAACGCGCAGCCGCTGACCGTGGATGCCGAAGGCAACTTCAAGACCCAGCTGCAGATTCCCGCCGATGCGGTGCCGGGTACCCACCCGGTGGTGGTGCGCGCCAGCCAGCCGGCCGCTGCGGCCGTGCTCAAGCTGCGCGTGTCGCCGCAGCTGCCGCTGTCCGGGCAGGAGCAGTTCACCACCCAGTCCAACAAGCTGGTGCAGGGTCTGTACCAGTCGGCCTACAGCGCGGCCAGCAACGCGGTCTTCGTGACTTCGGCGGTGGGCCGCCCGCCGGTGACCCAGTCGCAGCTGCTGAAGGTGGACCCGAAGACGCTCAAGGTGGTCAAGGCGATCACCCCGGCCCAGGTGCCCGACGCCAAGGGCGGCAGCGTGTTTGCCGTGTACGGCGTGGGCGTGGACGATGCCAACGGCACCGTGTGGGTGACCAACACCCGCCAGGACAGCATTGCGGTCTACCGCCAGTCCGATCTGTCGCTGGTGCACCAGTTCCCGGTCGGCACGGTGCCGCATGCGCGCGACGTGGTGGTGGATGCCAAGCACGGCAAGGTATTCGCGTCGGCGACCGGTGAAGACCATCTGTCGGTGTTCGATGCCAAGACCTTCAAGGCGCTGGAGCCGATCACCCTGGCGTCGGGCGTGGACGATGAGAAGTTCGTTCCGATGAGCCTGGTGCTCGACGAAGCCAGCGGCAAGCTGTTCACCGTCAGCATCGGCACGCCCGAAGCGGCGGTGATCGACGTGGCCAGCGGCAAGGTCGACAAGGTGATCGACCTGGGCAATTCGATCAGCGCCTCCGGCGTGGCTTATGACGCGCAGCAGAACCGGCTGTACGTGGCCTCGCAGGGCACCGACAACCTGCTGATCGTGGATGTCGCCAGTGGCAAGGTGCTGCACGACGTCGCGGTGGGTGCCGGCGCGCTGAACGTTGCCTTCGATCCGAAGGCGGGGCTGGCCTACGTGACCAACCGCGGTGCCGGCACCGTGACCGTGGTGGACCGCAGTGGCAAGGTGGTCGGCAACCTCGACGGCGGCACCTTCCCCAACCACGTGCGTGCCGACGGCAAGGGCAACGTGTTCGCGGTGAACAAGTCGCGCGGCACCGACGATGCCAAGGGCGACCGCATCACCCGCATCGCGCTGCGCCAGCGTTGAGTCAACGGGCAGGGCGGTCATCGGCCGCCCTGTCGAAGGAGTCATGATGAAATCCAGTACGTCCCTGCGGCTGTTGCCGCTCACCATGGCCGTGGCACTGGCCGCCTGCAGTGGCCCGGCCACCCCGCCTGCCGCCGATGCGCCCGCGGCAACCACCGCGTCGGCCACCGACACGCCAGCCGACGGCGCATTGCCCGCCGGCTGGACGCGGCTCGATGGCGGGGCACTGCCGAGCCTGGTGGGCCAGGCTGCCGTGCTGCCGGCCAAGGTGCGGTCCGATGACGATGCCGAGGTCGAGGTGGACGACACCAGCCGGATCATCGTCGGCGGCGACGACGTGATTGCGGTGATCGATGCGCTGGGCCTGGGCAAGCAGGTGTTTGCCGCGCCGAAGAACACCACCACCGCGTCCGGTCGCGCCGCGCCGCACCAGTTCCTGTTCAACCGCACCACCGGTGTGGAGGGCGTGCTCAGCCTGCAGGGTTCGCTGTTCCTGGGCAACAGCCTGCGCCGCCATACCGATCTGGCGCAGAAGCTGCGCGCGGTGGGCGAGCCGGCGGTGGTGGTGGACGACCTGCAGCCGGCACCGGACAAGGTGCGCAAGATCGCCGCGGCGCTGGGCCTGGCCGATGCCGGGCAGACGCTGGCCACCCAGGTGCAGCAGCAGCTGGACGAAGCCGCGGCGATCGGCACGGCCAGTGGGCGCAAACCGCGCGTGATCCACGTGTCGGCCACCGGTGCCGGTGGCGCGCCGACCGTGGCCGGTACCGACAGTGCATCGGCCAAGCTGATCGCGCTGGCCGGTGGGCTCAACATCGGCACCGAAGCGGGCGTAGCCAACTACTCGGCGCTGAGCAATGAAGGCGTGGTGGCCGCGGCACCGGAGGTGATCCTGGTGACCGAGCACGACCTGGCCCTGTTCGGCGGCGCCGACGGCCTGTGGAAGGCCTACCCGACCCTGAAGCAGACCCCGGCCGGACAGGCCAACCGGGTCTGGGTGATGCCCGACGTACAGCTCAAGTACGCCAGCGTCGGTTCGGGCGTAGGCGCAGTGGCGTTGGCCAAGGCGCTGGCGGCGCTGCCCAAGGCATGAGTCCGGCCGATCGGCGCCGCCGACGCGGGCGCGGCATGTTGGTGTTGGCCGCCGTGGTGCTGGTGCTGGCGGTGCTGGCCTCGTTCGCGGTGGGGCCGTTGCGGCTGCCACCGCTGGAGGTGCTGCAGGCGCTCGGGGTGAAGCTGGGGCTGGTGGACCCGCAGGCCGTGAGCAGCCGTGACCTGGCCGTGGTCTGGCAGCTGCGCATCCCGCGCGCGCTGCTGGGGGCGATGGTCGGCGCTGCGCTGGCGATGGCCGGTGCCAGTCTGCAGGGATTGTTCGGCAATCCGCTGGCCGACCCGGGCATCGTGGGCGTCAGCCAGGGGGCGGCGCTGGGTGCGGTGGCGGCCATCGTGCTGGGCGCGGCCGGTGCGGCCGGCTGGATCGTGCCGGTGGCCGCGTTTGTCGGCGGCGCCGTGGCGATCAGCCTGACCTACCTGCTGGCGCGGCCAGGCAAGGGCAGCGGCAACGCGACGCTGTTGCTGGTGGGCATCGCGATGGCGGCGTTCTGCTCGGCGCTGATCGGTTTCCTGACCTACATCGCCAGCGAAAGCGAGTTGCAGTCGCTGGTGTTCTGGCAGATGGGCTCGCTGGCGCGGGCCAGTTGGAGCGACGTGGTGGCGGTGCTGCCGTTGTTCGCCATCGGTGTGTTCGCGCTGCAGCGTCTGTCCACGCCGCTGGACATGCTGGCGCTGGGCGAACGCCAGGCCCAGCATCTGGGCCTGGACGTGGCCCGTACGCGGCGTCGCCTGGTGGCCTTCAGTGCGCTGCTGGTGGGGGCCGCTGTGGCGTTTGCCGGTTCGGTGGCGTTCGTGGGTCTGGTGGTGCCGCACGTGGCGCGCATGCTGGTTGGCCCGGGCCACCGCTGGTTGCTGCCGGTGTCGGGCGTGCTGGGCGCGCTGTTGATCGTGGTGGCCGATACGGCCGCACGCACGCTGGACCCGCCCGCGGAGATTCCGCTGGGCCTGTTCTCGGCCGCGCTGGGCGCGCCGTTCTTCCTGTGGCTGGTGCTGCAACAGCGTCGCAAGGACGCCCCATGAGCGCACTGTTGCGCCTGCGCGGGGTGATCGTGCGCCGCCAGCAGCGCGAGATCCTGCACGGCATCGCGCTGGATTTCGTGCCCGGCACGGTGACGGCGCTGGTCGGGCCGAACGGTGCGGGCAAGTCGACCCTGCTGGCGGTGGCCGCGGGCGACCTGCAGGCCGATGCGGGTGAGGTGCTGCTGCAGGGCAGGCCGCTGGCCGACTACAAGGCCGGGCCGCTGTCGCGCGAGCGCGCGGTGATGCCGCAGGAACATGGGGTGCGGTTCGCCTTCAGCGTGGAGGAAGTAGTGGCGATGGGGCGGTTGCCGCATCCGCCGGATCCGGTGGCGGACGATGCGCAGGTGGAAGCCGCCATCGACGCCGCCGAGCTGCAGGCGCTGCGCCTGCGCGAGGTGCAGCAGCTGTCCGGCGGCGAATCGGCCCGCACCACGTTTGCCCGGGTGCTGGCCCAGCAGACCGCGTTGCTGCTGCTGGATGAGCCGACCGCGGCGCTGGATCTGCGCCACCAGGAGCGCACCCTGCGCAGCGTGCGCGCGCTGGCCGACGCCGGCGCCTGCGTGATCGTGGTGCTGCACGACCTGAATCTTGCGGCGGGCTATGCCGACCGCATCGTGCTGCTGGAACAGGGCAGGGTGGCGGCCGACGGCACGCCCGCGGAAGTGCTTACCGAAGCCCATCTGGGCCGCGTGTACCAGCAACCGGTGATCGTCCTGCAGCACCCGCAGCGCGGCGTGCCGCTGGTGGTGGTGGCCGACGCGGACTGACGCGCGGCGGTCCGTGGCGGCGCCCTCCGATCGGCGGGTGCCGAGGTTCACTTGATCGGTGGGTGCCGACCGTGCGTCTGATCGGTAGGTGCCAACCGTTGGTCGGCACGAAAGGCCGCGCACCGGTAGTGCCGGCCGCTGGCCGGCTCCAGGCAATCCCGGATCACGAGCAGCCGACCAACGGTCGGCTCTACCGTGTGTTACGAGCCCATCGTCGCAGTGTCCGTCGTCGTGCGGCCATTGCCGGAGGTGCCGACCGTTGGTCGGCACGAAAGACCGCGCACCGGTAGTGCCGGCCGCTGGCCGGCTCCAGGCAATCCCGGATCACGAGCAGCCGACCAACGGTCGGCTCTACCGTGTGTTACGAGCCCATCGTCGCAGTGTCCGTCGTCGTGCGGCCATTGCCGGAGGTGCCGACCGTTGGTCGGCACGAAAGACCGCGCACCGGTAGTGCCGGCCGCTGGCCGGCTCCAGGCAATCCCGGATCACGAGCAGCCGACCAACGGTCGGCTCTACCGTGCGTTACCGGGCCCCGTTACCACCCCAACGTCGCAGTCGCCGTCACCGTGCGGCCGCTGCCGTAGTAGCACGACGACACCCCGGTGCAGGTGGACACGAAGCGCTTGTCGGCCAGGTTGCTGGCATTGAGCGCGAGCCGCACCGTGGTGCTGCCGATCTGGCCCACGTTGTAGCGGATCGCCGCGTCGAACAACGTGTATGACGGAATGCGGTACAGGTTGGCGCTGTCGCCGTAACTCACGCCGTTGTAGCGCGCCCCCGCTGCGAGGCTCAGACCCTGCAGTGCGCCGCCCTGGAAGGTGTAGTCGGCCCAGAACGAGGCGCTGTAGTCGGGCACCATCGCCAGCTCCTTGCCCTTGTACGGTGCCGAGCGGGTCATCTCCGAATCCATCCGCGACGCCGCGCCGATCAGGCTGAAGCCCTCGAACGGGGTGATCCTGCCTTCCAGTTCGATGCCGCGCACGCGGCCTTCGTCGCCCTGGATCGAGCAGGTGGCGGTGCCGGTGGCACCGCAGGTGCGGTGGCTGGCGATCGGATCGTCGACGATCATGTTCTGCTGGCGCAGGTCATACACCGCCAGCGTCACCAGCCCATCCACGCTGGCCGGCTGGTACTTCAGGCCGGCCTCCCACTGCGCGCCGGTGACCGGCTCGAAGGTGGCCTGGGTGAAGCTGTCCAGCGGCGACTTGGTCGAGGGTTGGAACGACTCGGCATAGCTCACATACGGGGTCAGGCCGTTCTCGAACACATACAGCACGCCGGCGCGGCCGGTGAACGCCTCGCTCTTGATCACGTTGCGACCACCGGGCGTGGAAATGCCCGTGCTGATGTTGCGGTTGGCGCTGCTGCTGTCGTCCTTGGTCCAGTCGTAGCGGCCGCCCAGCGTCAGGCGCCAGTTGCCCAGCGCCAACTGGTCCTGCAGGTACACGCCGCTCTGCCGGTTGACGCCGGCGGTGGGCGTTTCGGTGCTCACCGTGGGCATGTAGTTGGAATACACCGGGTTGAAGATGTCGATCGGGCGCGGGCTGCTCATCGCGCTGCGCACGCCTTCCCAGTCGGCACGCTGCCAGTCCCAGCCCAGCAGCACCGTGTGGTCGACCGCACCGGTGGTGAAGCGGGCCTGCAGGCGGGTGTCGAAGGTGTCGCCATCCGAGTCGCCGGTACCCATCACGCCGCGACGGTTCTGGGTGCGGCCATCGGCGTTGAGCGCGCCGAAGGTCACCACGCCGCGGTACAGCGAATCCACGTGGGTGCGGCGCGCGCTCTGGGTGAGCGTGAGGTGGTCGTTGAACTGGTGCTCGAACAGCCAGCCGGCGGTCCACACGGTGCGGTTGAAGGTGTTCCAGCCGGGTTCGCCGATGAAGGTGCTGTTCTTCATGTGGCCGTAGGCGGTGGGGTTGAGCGTGCCGGCGGCGGGCAGGAACTGGTAGGTGGAGCCGCCGTCGTCCTTCTGGTACATGCCCAGCAGGGTCAGACGGGTGCGTTCGGCGATCTGCCAGGTGTAGCTGGGCGCCAGGAACCGGTGCTTCTGTTCGGTGTGCTGGATCTGGGTGTCGCCATCGCGGTACAGCCCGACCAGCCGCACCAGATGGGCGTTGTCCGCGCTGCCGGTGCCCACGTCGAAGGCGGCGTTGTACTGGCCGTTGGCGTCCACGCCCAGGCGCAGTTGCTGCTGCTGGTCGGGGGTAGGGGTCTTGCTGACCTGATTGACCATGCCGCCGGGCGCCACCTGGCCGTACATCACGGCCGACGGCCCCTTGAGCACTTCCACGCGGTCCAGGTTCCAGCTGTCGAACATGCTGCGGTTCCACTGGCTGCCCTGCGGTGCGCGCATGCCGTCCAGGGTGACGTTGTTGGCCCAGCTGCCGGCATCGAAGCCGCGGATGCGGAAGTCGTCCACGCGGTTGTCGATGCCGCTGCTTTCCAGGCTGACGCCGGCCACGTAGCGCATCGCATCGTTGAGCGACTGCACGCCGCGCGCATCCAGCTCCGCGCGCTCGATCACCGACACCGACTGCGGCGTTTCAGCGATGCTGGTGCTGGTCTTGGTGGCCCCGCTGGTGCTGTTGGCGGTGCGGTAGGCGTTGACCTGGACCGCATCCAGCGCGGTGGCCTGCTGCGCGGTTGCGTCGTAGGCCAGCGTGGTGGCGGCCAGCGTGCAGGCCAGGGACAACAGGGTGCGGCGCAGCCTGTAGGGGAGGGGGAAGAAGAATGCATGGCGCGGCTCGGGACGGATGGGGGCGACTGCCTGGCCGGTGGCGATGCGCAACACTGCGGACGTCGATTCCACGCCAGGCAACGGGAATCTGCACGCCATTTTAACTGGTTGGCGTACGGATGCAATTGCAACCCATTCGCATATCGGCCGTTGCGACATCCGGTCGCAGCGGGCCACGGGGCCTACCCGCCCACGTATCATGCGCGACCCTGTTCGACGTCGATGTCCATCGGCGCGCTTCCGCAAAGGACTGATCGCATGACCCACACCCCCACACGCATCGCACTCGCCGCTGCGCTCCTTGCGCTCTCCGGCGCCGCCACGGCCGCCACGTTGAGCACCGTGTCGCTGAACAAGGCCGCCTCGGACGCGGCCAGCATCGATGTCCAGCACCTGCCAGGCAAGGGCGCGGAGGTCTCGCGCATGCAGACGCAGCATTTCGCCGACGGCGACCAGCTGACCACCTGGGCCGACGGTGGGGTGGTGATGCTGTGCCGCAAGGTGGGCTACATCAAGGTGCCCGCCGACAAGCCGGAGGTGGCCACGCTGCCGCTGGAACAGCGGCAGATGCTGGTGTACGCGGCCATGATGGGCAGCGTGGGCGGCGTGGTGCAGGTGATGCAATGGACCGGTGAGAACGTGGAGGTGGCCGACGACGGCAGCGAAACCACGCGCAGCGCCGAATCCAACTGGGCCTATGGCGTGGAGCGCGCCGAGGTGACCACCCAGCGCATGCCCGACGGTGCGTTGCGGGTGCGTGCGCGCAAGATCGCCACGGAAGAATCCACGCCGCGCTCCGGACCTGACGCCAGTTTCAGCACCGATGCCGACCGTGACGCGCGGATCGCCGAGCTGCCGGCCGTGGGCAGCTGGATGGAGGTGCTGATCGGTACGCAGCCCAAGGCGGCCCGCATCGATCCGGCGTTCTCCCTCACCGGTTGGGTGTCCTCGGGCGACGGGCACGCCGCAACTGTGGGCGAGGCCCGGGCGGCGGCGGGCTGCAAGGACTGAGCCCCGGCGCCATTGTTCTGTTGATGGCCGATCCATCGCTGGATGGATGGCAGCGTTCTGCCGGTGTGGCGTAAAAGCCCTTGCCGCCCGCCTGCACAGGTCTACAATGGCGCCATTCCTTCCGGGACACCCCGATGCGTTCGCAACCGCTCCTGACGTTTTTTACCCAGACCCGCGCAAGCGTGGAACGGGCGCGTCTGCCCTGCGGCTCATCCGGCGGCTGATCGATACCCGATCCCCCTGAACGACCCAGACAGAGCGCCCCACCGGGCGCTCTATTCGTTTCCGCGTTTCACTTCCTTCCCCGCTTCAGAACACCGCAAAGGAGAACGTGCCATGCACCAGATCGCCGAGCCCCAAACCTGGCCGCACGCCCGTTAGCCAACGGCGGCGTGCGGCTCCCCGATGTTGGCGACACGAGCATTGACCATGAACACCCATACCCACCTTCTTTCCCACTGGCGCAACCTGGGCATCATTGCCCACATCGACGCCGGCAAGACCACGCTCACCGAACGCCTGCTGTGGAAAACCGGCGAGATCCGTCGCGTCGGCGAAGTGCATGACGGCGCGGCCACCACCGATTTTTCGGCGATCGAGCGCGAACGTGGCATCACCATCGGTGCAGCGGCCGTGCAGGCGCACTGGGCGCCCCGCGATGGCGACGACCACCGCCTGACCCTGATCGACACCCCCGGGCACATCGATTTTGCGATCGAAGTGGAGCGTTCGCTGCGCGTGCTGGACGGCGCGGTGGCGGTGTTTTCCGCGGTCGATGGCGTGCAGCCGCAATCCGAAACGGTGTGGCACCAGGCGCGCCGGCACGGCGTGCCGCTGATCGCTTATGTCAACAAGATGGACCGCGTGGGCGCCTCGTTCGAGCGCGTGCTGGGCCAGTTGCAGGACAAGCTGCAGGCACGGCCCTGGGCGCTCGGCTGGCCGTTGGGCGAAGAAAGCCAATTCCACGGCTGGGTCGATTTCGTCGGCCGCCAGATCGTGGAGTGGGACGACGCTGGCAACCCGACCCGCCAGGACTGGAACGCGGACCAGCAGGCGCAGTGGCAGCCGCATCGGCTGCGCCTGATCGAAGCTGTGGCCGACCATGACGAGGTGCTGGCCGATGCGTGGCTGGCCGGTACAGCGGTCGACGACGCACAGCTGCGCGCTGCGCTGCGCCGGGCCACCCTGGCCGGTGCGGGCGTGCCGGTGCTGGCCGGTGCTGCGTTCAAGAGCAAGGGCATCGACACGTTGCTGGATGCGATCGTGGATTTCCTGCCCTCGCCGCTGGACCGCCCTGCGGTCGTGGCCACCCGTGGCGACGACGAGGTGCTGTTGCCGCCGGACCCGAAGGGGCCGCTGGCGGGCCTGCTGTTCAAGATCACCCACCAGAGCCATGCCGCGCTGAGCTTCGTGCGGCTGTACTCGGGCACGTTGAAGGTGGGCGACCAGGTGGCCAGTTCGCAGCACGCACAGGGCCGGCGCATCAGCCGGCTGGTGCGGGTGCAGGCCGACCACACCCACGACATCACCGAGGCGGTCGCCGGTGAGATCGTGGCGGTGATCGGGTGGAAGGATGCGGTGAGCGGTGAAACGCTCAGTGCGCCGTCCGCGCCCCTGCTGCTGGACACCATCCATGCCCAGCACGCGGTGCTGGCCTGGCGGTTGAACGCCGACAAGGCGTCCGACCTGATCCGGATGAGCCAGGCGCTGTCGAGCCTGGCCCAGGAAGATCCCTCGTTCCGCGTCGCGACTGATGCGGTGACCGGGGAGACCCTGATCTGGGGCATGGGCGAGCTGCACCTGGAGGTGATGGTCGAACGCCTGCGCAGCGAGTGGAATGTGCCGGTGCGGGTGGGTGAGCCACGCGTGGCGTACCAGGAAACACCGGCGCGCGCGGTGCAGGGCGTGGAAGGCAAGGTGGCCAAGCAGACCGGCGGCCAGGGCCAGTTCGCCCGGGTGCTGATCGAGGTGGCGCCCACCGGCGACGATGCGGTGCGCTTTGTCGACCGTACCGTGGGCGGGGTGATCCCGAAGGCGTTCGTGGCGGCGGTGGAGAAGGGCGTGCGTGCGGCGCTGGAAGAGGGTCCGCGCGGGCATCCGGTGGTCGGGATCGAGGTGACCCTGACCGACGGCCAGACCCATGCCAAGGATTCGTCGGAAATGGCGTTCCACCGCGCCGGCAGCGAGGCGGTCAAGGCGGCGCTGGCCACGACAGGTACGCGCCTGCTGGAGCCGGTGATGGAGGTGGCGATTCATGCACCGTCGGGCAACGTGGGCGATGTGGTGGGCGACCTGAATCGCCGGCAAGGGCGGGTGGCGTCGATCGAAGACCAGGGTGCGCAGGTGGAAGTGCTGGGCTATGCGCCGCTGGCGCGGCTGGCCGGTTACACCACGGCGTTGCGCTCGCTCACCCAGGGGCGTGCGTCCAGCGACATGCGCTTCAACGGCTACGAGGAAGTGCAGGCCGCATGACACGCCGGTAGGCGCCGACACACGTCGGTAGGCACCGACCGTTGGTCGGTGCATGCGGGGGGCCGGGCAACCGGCCCCCTTTTTTGGTTCTTCGCCGATCTGCGGGGCGAGCAGAAGCGTGCCTTGACGCTTTCGAAACGCGGTCGTCGACGGGTCGGGCGCTGGGCCCCCATGCCCTTTCCGGCGAATGTCCCCCGGCGTCGGCCTGCGGCCGCCACCTCCTCCTTTATTTCGCCTCCAAGGGCATGGGGACCCAGCGCCCGACCCGCCGACCACCATCAAAAAAGCGCGGCGTCGTTGCCTACCCTGCAGCAAGGCCGGTGTGGGCTGGCGGCCACGGAAAGAGCCAGGCGCATCAACACAACGTTGCCGTGGCACTTGAGGGTCAACATCAGCCGCCGCTCACCCGGCAGAAGAACACCCATTCGGGATCCCCTTCATCCAGGTTGTCGATGTACCCGCTGCGCTGGAACCCGGCCTGCAGCAGCAGTGCGTGCATCGCGGTGTTGGAGCGGTTGGTCGAGGTGAACAGTTTGGGGCGCGCGCACTGCGCGCGGAGGTGCTCGACCAGCTGGCGGGCCAGGCCCTGGCGCCGATACCCGGGTCCGACCATCAGCATCTCGATGAATCCGCAGTTGAAGAACTGGTGGTGCAGGACGCCGTAGGCCGCTGCGCGCCTGTCCACGAGAAGCACGTGGCAGGTGCCGGCCTGCACCCATGCCTGGATCTGGGCGGCACGCTCGGGCGCGTGTTGGGCCACGCTGTCGAGGGCTACCAGGGCCTCGATGTGGTGGGGTGCCGCAGGGCAGATCTCGATCACGCGTTACCGTCCTTCCTGATTGCCGGGTGCAAAAGGGTACCTTGCCCATTCTGGCCTGCGCGGACCCCGCCGGGACCGGCCAGGCCTTCTGCATTTACACTACCCGGCTGGGCCACGCGTTTTCGCGCGGGCCTGTTTCCCGACTTCTGGAGCCTCCGATGACCCTTGCGCACTTTTACCCGATCGGCACCCCCGGACAGCCCTGGGGCGACGCCGAGCGCGCGCAATGGCGGGCCCGCCAGCAGCGCCAGCGCAGTTATCACGAAGACGTGGTGGCCGCGCTCGAGCGCCTGGGCGAGCGGTTCGAGGTGGTCCAGTATGGCCAGCTCGACTATGCCCCGGACCACTACCCGCTGTTTGCGGTGGTGAACCAGGCGTGGGACCCGGCGCTGCCGAGCGCGCTGGTGACCGGTGGCGTGCACGGCTATGAAACCAGTGGCGTGCATGGCGCGCTGCAGTTCCTGGACCAGCACGCCGACGCCTACGCCGGGCGCATCAACCTGATCGTGGCCCCGTGCGTCAGCCCGTGGGGCTATGAGCGCATCCAGCGCTGGAACCCCGATGCGATCGATCCCAACCGCAGCTTCCGTGACGGCGGCCAGATCGAAGAGGCCGCCGCGCTGATGCGCTGGGTGGGCACCCGGGCAGACGGCCTGCTGGTGCATCTGGACCTGCATGAAACCACCAACAGCGACCTCGAAGAGTTTGATCCGGCCCGCTGCGCGCGTGACGGCAAGGACCTGGTGCCGGATATCATTCCCGATGGTTTCTACGTGATCGGCAACAGCGAAGACCCGCAGCCGGCGTTCCAGCGGGCGCTGGTGGCCGCGGTGGAGAAGGTCACGCATATCGCACCGGCCGATGCCAAGGGCGAGCTGATCGGCATGCCGTTGCAGTCCAACGGGGTGGTGTGGGGCGAATCCCGTTCGATCGGTGCCTGCGCCGGCTTCACCAACGCACGCTATGCCACCACCACCGAGGTGTATCCGGACAGCCCGCGCACCAACCCGCAGGAATGCAACGATGCGCAGGTGGCGGCCGTGTGCGCCGGCCTGGACTTCGCGCTGGCCCAGCGCTGATCACCGCCGTCATGTCGTCACCGGGCACCCCCAACCCCGCTGCCGCCGATGACGGCGATGCGCTGCATTTCTGCAGCACCTGCGCGTTTTCCGATGCGTGCATGTCGCAGGGCTACGACAAGACCGCGCTGGCCGAGCTGCATGTGCTGGTGGACCACGTGGGGCCGTTCCGCGCGGGCGAGCATATCTTCCGCGCGGGCGATGCGTTCGATTCGATCGCCGCGGTGCGTGGCGGCATGGTCAAGACCTACCTCAACGACAGCCAGGGCAACGAGCAGGTGCTGGGCTTCAGCCTGCCCGGCGAGGTGATCGGGCTCAACGCGATCCACGGTGCGCGTTACCCCTGCAACGCCGTTGCGCTGGATACGGTGTACCTGTGCCGGTTCTCGTTCCCGCGCATGAGCCTGCTGGCCACGCGCATGCCGGGCCTGCAGGCCAAGCTGTTCAGCCTGCTCAGTGCCGAGATCGGCAAGGTGGCATTGATGGCGGCCAACCATCGCACCGAAGAGCGCATGGCCGCGTTCCTGCTCGATCTGTCCGAGCGCTATGCACGGCGTGGTTTCTCGCCGCTGCGCTTCAACCTGAGCATGAGCCGGGTGGAGATCGCCAATTACCTGCGGATGGCGCCGGAAACCGCCAGCCGCGTGCTGCGTCGTCTCAGCGATGACGGCGTGATTGCGGTCAACCAGCGCGAAATGCAGGTGCTGCAGCCGGACCGGCTGGCTGCGCTGGCCGCGGCAAGTGACGGGACCGGCGCGACTGGCTGACGAAACGGTTTCGGCCAGGTGGCGCGCAGCACCGCCCTGGCAGAGGACTCAGTACAGTTCCCGGTGCAGCCGGCCCTCGGTCTGCAACGTATCCCATGTACTACCGCCGCCTTCGTGGGCCGGCATGATCGTGTTGATCGCGTCCTGCACGGCAGCGCCCAGGTGGTGCTTGTTGCCGCACAGGAACACGTGCGCGCCACGCTGCAGCAGGTCGCCAACCGTTTCGGACTGCTCAGCCAGCGCGTGCTGCACGTAATACTTGGCCGTGCCGTCGCGTGAGAATGCCGTGTGCAGTCCCTGCAGGCGCCCGTTGGCGCGCCACGCCTCCAGTTGCTGCTGGTAGAGGAAGTCGTGGTCGCGATGCTTCTCGCCGAATACCAGATGCACCTCGCGCTGCTGGCCAGCGGCGTCGAGCTCGCGCAACAGCCCCATCAACGGCGCGATACCGGTGCCGGTGCCGACCATCAGCAGCGGGGCATCCGGGTCGCGGGGCAGGTGGAAGCCCGGGTTGGAGCGGCAATACACACGGGCGCTGCCGTCGCCGTCCAGCAGCCAGCCGGTGGCGGTGCCGCGGCGCTCGCGCCCGGTGCGGGTGTAGCGCACCTCGCGCACACACAGCGCCACCGCCGTGCTGTTGGCAGCCGATGCAATCGAGTAGGCGCGCGGCAGGCACGGCGACAGCAGTGCCGCCAGCCGCTCCAGTGGCACATGGTCCGGGCTGGCGTGGTCGTTCAGTACATCCAGCAGGTCGGCCCCATGCAGGTAGGCCTCCAGCGCCTGGCGCTGGCTGCTGCGGAGCAGGTCCTTGAGCACCTCGCTGCCGGTCAGTCGCGCCAGCTCGCGGAGCAGGGACTTGCCCAGCAGGCGCAGCTCTTTGTGACGGAGCAGCTCGACCGCGTCGCCCTGGCCATACCAGCGCGCCAGTGCCTGCAACAGCGCCGGGTCGTTCGGAGCCACCACGTGCAGGGTGTCCCCCGCGCGGTAGGCGATGCCGCTGCCGCGCAGGTCCAGCTCCAGGTGCCATGCCGCCGGATCGCGTGCGTTGAGGCGGCGCCGCGCGATGATCGGCGCCGCGAACGCATTGTCCTCGGCATACGCGGTCACCTGCAGGCGAAGGTCGCGGCCGGCGGACGGGTTGCCGTCCAGTACGTCGCCGAGTACCGGGGCCCATTGCTCGAAAAAGTGCTCGTAGCCGCCATCGGCGTCGACGCGCTGCATGATCGGCCGCGCCTGACGCGCCCCGAGCAGGCGGTCCAGGGTCTTGCTGAAACCGCAGAACTGCGGGTAGCCCGTGTCGCCCAGCCCGAACACGGCGTAGCGCAGCCCGGGCAGGGCAGGGCACTGGCGCAGCGCCTCGGCGAAGCGCTCGCCGTTGGCGGGCGGCTCGCCATCACCGAATGAGCTGGACAGCGCCAGCAGCACGTCGCCTGCGCCGAGCGAGGCAACGTCGATGTCGTTGAAGGGCAGCACCTGCGGCGCATGCCGCTGCAGGGCCGGGAACGCGCCCAGGCGGTGGGCCAGGGCGCGTGCGTTGCCGGATTCGGAGCCGTATCCGACCAGGACGCGTTGGATCGGGGCGGCGACGTCCATCAGGCGGCAGCGTAGAAGTCGTCGAACTTTTCCTTGCTGAACTCCACCGCGTCGAAGTTGCCCATCAGGTCATTCACCACGCGGCGGATGCTGATGTAGGCGGTGATCGCACCGTCAGCGTCGAACAGCGGCTGCACGGTGGTGTCCACCACGTACAGCACGCCACCCTTGCCCAGGTTCGGCACGATGCCGGTCCAGCTCTTGCCGGCCTTGATCGTGTCCCACATGTCCTTGTAGACGGCCTTGGGCACGTCCGGGTGGCGCACGATGCTGTGCGGCTGGCCAATCAGCTCATCGCGGGTGAAGCCGGTGAGCGTGCAGAACAGGTCATTGGCATAGGTGATGTTGCCCTGCAGGTCGGTGGTGGAGATCACCATGACGTTCTGCAGTGCGTTCAACAGCTGGGCATTGTCGGGGGCGTAAGACATGGCGGGTTCCTTGGAGCGGTGTGGTGGGTGCGATGCCGGCGTACCGGCAACGCGTTGACGTCGTGTCCCGTACAGGATCGACGTAGCCCCCAGGCACCACCATGACAAAGGTCAAGGTCGCTGTTGCCGCCGCTGCGACATTGCGTCGCATGCGCGCACGCACGCGGTGCGGCATCGGCGCCCGCACCGCTGTGTGTGCGCAGCGGGTACTTACAGGATGTCGCTGTACGCGCAGCCCACCGTGACCCAGCCCGGCGAATAGCTCAGGTCCACCAGCACGCGGGCCGTGCGGTTGCCGCCCAGCGGCTTGCGGTAGTCCATGCCTTTCCAGCCGTAGGTCTCTTCCATGGCCGCCTGGTCCGGGCGCGGCGACATGCCGCCGATGCGGTCCACGATGGTCTTGCCGCGGCTCAGTTCCTGGCCGGGCGCTACCTTGAAGGCCAGCAGCATTTCGGTGGTGCTGGACAGGTGCACCAGGTCGGACGTTTCGCCCCAGGCGGTGATGGGCGCGTCGCTCTTCCAGAGGCTGAGCGCGGCGTCGCTGGACGCTGCCGAACCGGCATGTGCGAAGTCGGTGACTTCTTCGGCGTTGATGCTGTCGGTGAAGGCAGCCACCTGGTCGGCGGTCAGTTTGCATTCCAGCAGGCGGGACAGCGTAGCGGCGCTGTCCTGGGCCATGGCGGCGGTGGGTGCGAGCAGGCCGAGCAGGGCGCACAGGGTGGTGGTCTTGATGGACATCGGGGTGGTATCTCTTCGTGCTGGTGATGGGATGCCGCGCGCACGTTCCGTGTGAGCACGCCGCAGCGGCGCACGGATTCTGCACGATTCCTCATGTCCATCGATAGCGTTGCGTAGTACTCACGTGAAGATGAGGTAAGGATCACATTTTCGATGTGTAGTACCATGTGTCGCTTGATCATTGTCTCGGGCCGTTGCCCGTCTCTCGGTCACCCTTCCTGCAGCGCCGTGGAATTCCACGCGGCCGTCCGGGAACGCCTGTTGCCACCCCTTCTTCGCGCCTCGTGCTGCGTTCTTTCGAAGGCGGTTCTTTCCTGTGCCGTGCGCGGGACCTCGGGCGTGGTGGTGGCCATGCTTCCAGGAGAAAGCAGAATGCAGGACCTGCATGCCGCACACGCCCATTTCGGGTGGTTCAAACGCCGTCGCCACGTCCAGGTGGATGAAGTGACCGTTGTTGATCGCCCGATGCTCAAGAAGGCCGTGGGTGCCGCCGCCCTCGGCAATGCGATGGAGTGGTTCGATTTCGGTGTGTACGGCTACATCGCGGTCACGCTGGGGCAGGTGTTCTTTCCCGCCAGCAACCCGACCGCACAGCTGATCGCCACCTTCGCCACGTTCACCGTGGCCTTCCTGGTGCGTCCATTGGGCGGCCTGGTATTCGGGCCGCTGGGCGACAAGTACGGTCGCCAGAAAGTGCTGGCCTTCACCATGATCCTGATGGCGCTGGGCACCTTCAGCATCGGCTTGATTCCGTCCTATGAGCGCATCGGGCTGTGGGCCCCGGCGTTGCTGCTGCTGGCGCGGCTGGTGCAGGGCTTCTCCACCGGCGGCGAGTATGGCGGCGCGGCCACCTTCATCGCCGAGTATTCCACCGACCGCAACCGCGGCCTGATGGGCAGCTGGCTGGAGTTCGGCACGCTGGGCGGCTACATTGCCGGCGCGGGTACCGTGACGGCGCTGCATATGGCGTTGAGCAGCGCGCAGATGCTGGACTGGGGCTGGCGCATCCCGTTCCTGGTGGCCGGTCCGCTGGGCCTGCTGGGCCTGTACATGCGCATGAAGCTGGAAGAGACCCCGGCGTTCCGGGCCTATGCCGAAGAGGCCGACAAACGCGACAACGAGCGCCCCGGCCTGGGTGCGCTGTTCCGCGTGCATTGGCCGCAGCTGCTCAAGTGCGTGGGCCTGGTGCTGGTGTTCAACGTCACCGACTACATGCTGCTCACCTACATGCCCAGCTACCTCAGCGTCACCATGGGCTACGCCGAAAGCAAGGGCCTGCTGCTGATCATCATCGTGATGCTGGTGATGATGCCGCTCAACGTGGTCGGCGGCCTGTTCAGTGACAAGCTTGGCCGCCGCCCGATGATCATCGGCGCGTGCATCGCGTTGTTCGCGCTGGCCATTCCGTGCCTGAAACTGATCGGTACCGGCAACGACTGGCTGATCTTCCTGGGCCTGATGCTGCTGGGCCTGGCCCTGGTGTGCTTCACCAGTTCGATGCCCTCCACGCTGCCGGCGTTGTTCTACACCCCGGTGCGTTACAGCGCGCTGTCGATTGCCTTCAATGTCTCGGTGTCGCTGTTCGGTGGCACCACGCCGCTGGTCACCGCGTGGCTGGTCGAGCGCACCGGCGACCCACTGGTGCCGGCGTACTACCTGATGGGTGCAGCGGTCATTGGCATCATCACCATGCTGTTCGTCACCGAAACCGCGCGCCTGCCGCTGCGCGGCTCACCGCCGGCGGTGGCCAGCGAAGCCGAAGCCCGCGCCCTGCTGCGCAGCGACGCCCTGATGACCGTCGACAACGCCCAGCCAACGCTGCCCGAGGTGCGCCACCCCCGACGACGCACGTCCCGCCTGACCCGGCGCTCCCGTGCGACCCCGGTATTGCCGGCCGCTGGCCGGCTCCGGCACGATCTCGGTAATGCTTGCCGCCGGCCGGCTCCGGTGCAGTCTCCGTAGTGCCGGCCGCTGGCCGGCTCCCCGCACACCAGGATCACCGCGACGCCCAAAAAATGGAGCCGCCCAAGGGCGGCTCCATTCCATCACCAGCTGTAACTCATCCCCAGCTGCGCACTGGTCTGGTGATACCCACTGGCCTGCTGCCGGGCCAACCCGGCCCACGCTCCGAACCCGTTGGCAAACTTCAACGACGCACCGGCGCTCACCTCCGCACGGCTGCGCGGAATGCGCGCATCCACGCGCTCATCGTCCATCCACACCTGGGACTCGGCGCGGGTATGCAGCCAGTTGGCGGCGATATACGGCTGCACATCGGCGGCACCATCGCCCCAGCGGGTCACGCCGGACAAGCGCAGGCCCACGCGGCCATACAGCCCATCGGCATCCTGCGTGGTCACTACCGTGCCATTGGCCTCGGTGTGGCGCAGGTCGTCCCAACGGTTGTAGCCCACCTGCAGCTGCGGCTCCAGGAAGATCCCGCCGGCCTGTGCACCGCCCACACGGAACGCATAGCCGGTTTCAATCGCGCCCTGCCAGCCGCGGCTGTCGTAGCGCTCCGCGTCCAGGCCTACGCCTTCCACGCGGTTGCGGAACTGGGCGCGCTGCACCGAACCATCCACGTAGAAGCCGGCATACGGATCAACGGCATTACCCGCCCGCCACGTGCCATACACGCCCAGTGCTTCGCCCTTGACCTTGCCACGCGCGTAGTAGCCGGTAAGTGCATTGGTGGACGTGCTGGTGGCATTGCCACTGGACAGCATCACGCCCACGCCGCTGCCCGCATCGTTGCGCCACACATCGGCACCGACGCTGAGCGACTGGCTGTTGCCCTGCACATCCAGCTGCTGGCTTACCGCATCAAAGCCGGTACGCGAACCATCCACCCGCGCCCAGGCGCGGCCGCTGTTCTGGCCGGCATGGCGGTCGTGGTAGCCCAGGCGGAACATGGATTGGGTGGCCTGCAGGTTGGCCAGGTAGGCACCGCCTTCCGGGCGCAGCACAGGCTCCGGATTCACCGGATTGCACTCGGGTAGGGTGGGGTCGACCTCGCACGGTTCCGGCTGGGTGGGCAGCTGCGAACGCAGATACCAGTTGCCATCGGTGCCGGTGCCCTTGAACAGGAAGTAGTCGTACTGGCCACCCACGGCACGGCCGGCCAGGTTGAACTGGCCATTGGAGGCTCCGCCCACCCGGATCAGCTCGATGCCCTTGTCGGTCTGTGCGCCGGCACCGCCCACATTGTTGACGCGCACGTTGGCGCTGCCGCTGGTGTCGCCGCCGATGATCAGTTTGTCGGTGGCCGCGGTGTCGCCAGCCAGTGCGGTGTTGAAGGCGAGGGTGCCGCCGTTGCCGCTGAAGTTGCCCGCGACGTTGAGGGTGTTGAAGGTTGTGCCGTTGCCCAGCGATACCGTGCCGCTGCCGAGATCGAGCCGGCCAACGGTGGAATTGCCGGTCATGTTCCAGGTGGCCGTGTCGAGTGTGACACGGGTAACATTCGTCATCGTCCCGGAGAGGTGGGCGTTGTTGTCCAACAGCACATTTGCGATGGCTCCTGGACCATTCCGGACATCACCAACAAGCGTGCTGTTGCTGGCGGTGAAATTCACATCTACTACGCCATTGGTTTCCAGCAGGACCCCATTGCCACCCTTGGCGGTCGCTCCGTTGCGGAAAACAATATCGGTGCCGAACGGAGTGGCACTATTGCCCAGGAACTCGGTGACGTAGACCGCCGCGTCAGTACCACCCTCGATGTGGGAACTGTCCACGATCAGCTGGTTGCGTCCATTGAATACGTTCCCGCCGCGAGGGTCGTAGGTCAGCCCTGCGCCGTATTTGGCGCCGACAATGCGGGATCCCTGCGATACCGTGGCACTGGCGGATCCACCATAGGCCAACCCGCTACCGCTAAGGAATGAGCCTCCAGCCGTGCTGGATACCCTCGTATTGGCCAGGGTGACCGTCGCGTCACTCGACAATTGAATTCCGAGATTTTCCGCGATGACGGAGGCGCCTGTCATCGTGACGTTCGAGCCACGGGTTGCGAGCAGGCCGATCACTCCGCCACTTAGTGTTGTTCCGTCGAGCGTCGCGCTCGATCGGGCGACGCTCAGTGTTCCGTTGATGGAGCCTGCGGCAAGTGACAACGTGGAGGCATTGTCCGCTGTTATTCCAAGGGAGGCAGCACTTGGGCGAAGAATCAACGACGCAGCATCGAGCGTCCACGCTTCGGCTGGATCGCCAGGCTCCACGGTTGCGGAGTCGCCAGGGTTCAGCGTACCTGCATTTGTGCTCAGTATCGGCGACAGTGCGGCTGCCAAGGCGAGTGCGAGGGTGCGACGAACGATGATCTTCATGCATTACTCCTGTGGGAAAAAAACTCCGAAAAGGACCGCATTCACTTCGCTAGCATGGATCAAAGATACGGCGATGTGACAACGACGTGATTTTTCCGGAAGTTCTCAAGTAGCGAGAGCAGAGTGCAGGCCAGCTCTCGCTTGAGGTGGATCGACAGGCTCTTCTCTTGTGCACTGCAGTAAGGAGGGGACAGTCTGTTGAACGGCCATAGATCGATCCATGCAATTTGTTGCATTCGATAGCGCCGGCGATTGACGCTTCGGAGGCCATTCAGCCGCAGCGCAGCATGCGGTGCCGTAAGGGGGGTGCTAGGATCTGACTACCATCTGAATCGATCCAAATGCCGATGCCCACGTTGGACCGTCGTCTCCTGATCGCTGTCGCCGCCACGGCGATGTTCGCCTCCGGCCTGGCTGCGGCCGCCCCGGCCAAGACCGCCGCTGACAAAGCCTATGCCTCGGTCGACCCCTTCATCGGCACCGGTGGGGAAGGGCATACCTATCCCGGCGCCACGGTGCCGTTCGGCATGGTCCAGCTCAGTCCGGACACCCGCATCCAGCCGCGCGAAAAAGCCTACGGCTGGGCTGCCGGGTACCGCTATGACGACAGCAGCATCGTCGGCTTCTCGCATACCCATTTCTCCGGCAGCGGCCATTCGGACCTGGGCGACGTGCTGGTGATGCCGTTTACCGGCGATCCCGGGCTGGAGCGCGGCGACCCGGACAAGCCCAAAAGTGGCTATGCCTCGCGCTTCCACCACGACAACGAGAAGGCCGAGCCGGGTTACTACGCGGTAACGCTGGACGACTACAAGGTGCGTGCCGAGCTCACCGCCAGTGCCCGCACCGGCGTGCACCGCTACACGTATCCACGTGGCCAGCAGGCGCGGGTCCTGCTCGACCTGCGCACCAGCCTGTATGACTATCCGGGCAAGATCCTGTGGTCGCGGCTGCGCCTGCAGCCCGATGGAACGGTCACCGGCTTCCGCGAAACCCGCGGTTGGGCGCCGGGCCGGCAGCTGTATTTCGCGATGCGTTTCTCGCGCCCGCTGACCGGCCACGCATTGCACAACACTGAAACCGACATTGCCTACAAGGGCTTCCCACCGCCGGGCCAGAACGATCCCACCCAGCGGCCGCAGATCGAAGGGCGGCAACTGGTGGGTACGTTCGATTTTGGTGCACTGGATGCGCCGCTGGTGGTCACCGTGGCCATCTCGTCGGTGAGCGAGCAGGGCGCGATCGCCAACCTGGACGCCGAGGCGAAAGATCAGAACTTCGACCGTGTGCGCGCCGAGGCGAAGCAGCAGTGGACCCAGGCGTTGTCCGCCGTGGACATCGAGGCCCCCGAGCATGATCGCCGCAGCGCCTACACCGCGCTGTACCACAGCATGCTGGGCCCAACCCTGTTCATGGATGCCGATGGCCAGTACCGCGGTTCGGACAATGCCGTGCACCGCGCCGAGGGCTACACCAACTACTCCACCTTCTCGCTGTGGGACACCTACCGTGCGCTGCATCCGTTGCTGACCCTGGTGCAGCCGGAAAAACGCAACAGCGACTTCATCAATTCGCTGATCGCCCACCAGCAGCACAGTGCGTACGGCATGCTGCCGGTGTGGGCGTTCCACGGCCAGGAAACCTGGTGCATGATCGGCTACCACGCCGTGCCGGTGATCGCCGATGCCTACCTCAAGGGCATCCGCGGTTTCGATGCCGACAAGGCGCTGGATGCGATGGTGGCCACCGCCAACTACGGCCCGTATGACGGCATCGCGCAGTACCGCGAACTGGGCTGGGTGCCGATCGACGAAGAGGGCGAGGCGGCCAGCAAGACGCTGGAGTACGCCTTCGACGACTGGACCATCGCACGCATGGCCGAGGCCATGGGCCGCAAGGACGTGCAGGCCACCTTCGACGGCCGTGCCGGCAACTGGCGCCACGCGTTCGACGCAGAGACCGGCTTCATGCGCGCGCGCAAGCGTGACGGCAGCTTCCGCACCCCGTTCGATCCGTCGGCCAGCGGGTATGGCACCGACTACACCGAAGGCAATGCCTGGCAGTATTCCTGGTACGTGCCGCAGGACGTGGCCGGGCTGGCCGCCGCACACGGGGGCAGCGACAAGCTGCTGGCCCGCCTGGACCAGGTATTCGAGGCCAAGGTCGACCCGTCGATCTTCGAGCATATGGAAGACATCACCGGCCTGATCGGCTGGTATGCGCACGGCAACGAACCCAGCCACCACGTGGCCTACCTGTACGCTCATGCCGGCCAGCCGTGGCGCACCCAAGCCCGCCTGAAGCAGATCATGGACACCCAGTACGCCGACCGTCCCGATGGTCTGGCCGGAAATGACGACCTGGGTCAGATGTCGGCCTGGTACGTGTTCACCGCGCTGGGCTTCTACCCGGTGGCACCGGGCAGTGGCGAGTACATCATCGGCCGCCCGTTCCTGCCCAAGGCAACGTTGAACCTGCCCAACGGCAAGCGCTTCAGCATCGTCACCGAGGGGATGGCCAAGGGCCACCAGTACGTGGGCTCGGTTACCCTCAACGGGCAGCCCCTGCAGCGCACCTTCCTGCGCCATGCCGAGATCCTGGCCGGCGGCGAGCTGCGCTTCACCCTGCAGGCCGAGCCCAACAAGGCCTGGCCGGGGGAGGGCGCCCAGGCGCCGTACTCGATGTCGCGCTGAGCCTTGGGGAAACCCGTGCAGCCCTTGCATGGCAAGGGCTTTCGCGGTTTGTCGGGGCACCCGGGATAGGCCAAAATGGGATTTATGTCCAATTTGGCCAAAAGGCGTATGATGGCGCCATATCCCGCGCTGGAGCCTGCCATGACCCTGCCCCTGGACCTGCCCGGCCTTGAAAAGGCCACTGCATCGTCGGTAAAGACCCGTGGCTGGCCAAGCCTGATGCGCACCGTGCGCGAAAAGCAGGCCCTGGTGATCACCAACCACAACCACCCCGAAGCGGTGATCGTGGACATCAAGGCCTACCAGGAGCTGCTGGCCAAGGCCGCCGAGGCCGACACCGACGAGCGCGGCGGCGAGCTGGAACGCCTGCGCGCGCAGTTCGACGTGCAGCTGGCCAGCCTCAACCGCGACGGCGGGCTGGGCAAGGTGCTGGGCCAGCCGATCCGGCGCGGCAGGATCACCCCCGGCAAGTCGCTCTGACCGATGGGGCGGATACTGGTGCTTGCCGGCGTCAATGGCGCCGGCAAGAGTTCGCTGCTGGGAACCTGGCTGGAGGCCGATGGCCTGACCTGGTTCAATCCGGATTCCTTTACCCGCGCCCTGGTCCAGGCGGGGTGGGCGGCCGAAGAGGCCAACTCCGCCGCCTGGCACGAAGGCGCACGGCGGTTGCGCAGCGCCATGGCCGAGGGCAGCGATTTCGCCTTTGAGACCACCCTGGGCGGCAACACCATCGCGCGGCTGCTGCGCGAGGCGTGCGAAACCCACGACGTGGCGATCTGGTTCTGCGGCCTGGACAGCGTGCAGCTGCATATCGATCGGGTGGCCGCGCGCGTCGCCACCGGTGGGCACGATATTCCGCAGGACAAGATTCACGCCCGCTACGACGCATCGCGTGAAAACCTGTTGGCGCTGCTGCCCTATCTGGCCGAATTGCAGGTCTACGACAACAGCGCTCCGCTGGATGCACAGGGCTGCGCCAACCCGCTGCCGCTGCTGCATTGGGACCGCCGCGGGCTGCACTACCCGGTGTCGGTGGCCGAGCTGCTGCACACCCCGGACTGGGCCAAGCCGATCGTGATGCGGGCGATGGAGCTGCACGCCAGCGCGCCCTGACCACTGCGCAGAGCGTGCGCTGCACACATGGCGAACACATTCGTATGCGCGGTCCTTACACCTGCCCGCCTACGGTGGAGCTGGGTGCACTGGCACCCGTTTTTCCACAGGAGTTCACCATGCAGCAGCAGATCCCGGAAGGCACCTTGATTGTCGTCGCAGACGGCGGCTCGGCCCGCGTGTTCACCAACATCGGCAGTGGCCATACGCTGCAGCTCAAGCAGCAGGACGCGCTGAAGCTGCAGGACATCAGTGCGCAGGGCGTCTCGGGGCAGGGTCCGTCCGGTTCAATGCCGCAGGACACCAGCATCGCGCAGATGAACGAAGCCACCTTCGCCAAGCAGCTTGCCGGACAGTTGAACGAGGACGCCCTCAACAACCGCTATGCGCACCTGGTGCTGATCGCCGACCCGCAGACCCTGGGGCGCATCCGCCCGCAGCTGCACAAGGAAGTCCAGGCCCGCCTGCTGACCGATATTGCCAAGGACCTCACCAACGCGCCGCTTGAAGACATCCAGCGGGCGCTTGAGTCACCGCGATGAGCTACGCGCGCGCCTATGCCGCGCAGGAACCCAGCCGCGCCGCCGTCGATGCGGCGCCCGGCTGGCAACTGCTGGAATTCGGCGCGCCGTGGTGCCCGCACTGCAGTGCCGCGCAGGCGCCCTTGAAGGACTGGCTGGAGGCGAGGGACAACATCTCCCACCTCAAGATCGAAGACGGCAAAGGGCGGCCGCTGGGCCGCTCTTTCCAGGTGCGGCTGTGGCCGACGCTGGTGCTGCTGCATGACGGACAGGAAGTGGCGCGGGTTGTACGCCCGCGTGCGGATGCGGACCTGGCGGCATTGGCGGCGGCCACGCCGACGACCTGACCCGCAGGGCGCGGTGGCTTGGCCCTTCGGTGGGTCAGGCCGTTGCCGCGGCTGCTCTGCAATGACCCAGCAAGCCCTGCATGCCCTGGCGGTAGACCTCCGGGTCCATCGCATCGCTGTGCTTCGGGATCCAGTACGCCTGCCCGCGGCGATGCAGTGAGGCGCAGGCCACGACCAGGAACGCATCGGTCTCCTGGATATGCACAACGTCGCTCCAGCGCAGCAACGCAGGTCGCTGTCCTGCCCGCGCCACCTGCATGCCCTGGGCATCGAACTGCACGCGGTAGTCGCCCTGCAGCCGCTTGAAGCGAGTTTCCAGGGTGAGCCGGGCGAGGGCGCGGCTGAGCGGGCGCCCGCCTGCCGTACTGGCCGTCTGCTGTTGCGCCATCGTGCTGCGCAGACGCGCGGCGAACGGGCGGGCAGATCGCCAGGCAGGCACCAGCAGCAGCGCCGCCAGTGCCAGCGTCATCCACGTTTGCGGCGTGGCGCCGCGATGGAACAGCAACCATGCAGTGCCGCACACCGGCAGCAGCACCAGCAACGGTGTGACCGCACGCTGCTGGGCTGCGCCGAGCCGCTCGGCCAGCGCGTCGTCCCGGCGCATCTCGCGCTCCAGTGCCGCATCCACCCAGTGGCGGGTGTGCGCCGCGGTAATCGTGTAGCGCAGCTCGCCGCACGCCTCGCTCACCGGGCGCGGGTCCTGGGCAGGAATGCCGTGGCCAGGCCCAGCAATGGCAGGTATGAGGTGAAGTGGTAGATCCACACGATGCCATGCACGTCGGCCAGTTTGCCCAGCCCGGCGGCGCCGAGGCCGCCGATGCCGAACATCAGGCCAAACATCAGGCCCGACACCATGCCCACGCGGCCCGGCACGGCTTCCTGCGCGTAGACCACCAGCGCGGCGAATGCCGAGGACATCACCAGGCCGATGGCCACGGCCAGCACCGCGGTACCCATCAGGTTGGCGTAGGGCAGGGCAAGCGCGAACGGCGCCACGCCCAGGAACGAAATCCAGATCACCGCCTTGCGCCCGATCCGGTCGCCCACCGGGCCACCGATGAAAGTGCCCAGCGCGATCGAGGCCAGGAAGATGAAGAGGTACATCTGGCTCTGCTGCACGCTCAGATGGAAGCGCTCGATCAGGTAGAAGGTGAAGTAGTTGGTGAAGGACGCGATGTAGACGAACTTGGCGAACATCAATACCGCGATCACCGCGATGGCCTGGACCACCTTGCCACGTGCCAGGCCGACCCCGGTGTTGCGCGCCAGGCTGCTCATCTTTGCCTGCCCGTGGCGGATGGTCCACCCGGTGAGCAGGAACAGCACGCCAACGGCCAGCGCGGCGGCCAGCATGAACCAGGCAATCGAACGCTGCCCATACGGAATCACCACCGCGGCGGCCAGCAGCGGCCCAATCGCCGAGCCGGTGTTGCCGCCCACCTGGAAGGTGGACTGTGCGGTGCCGAAACGCCCACCGGAGGCCATCCGCGCCACGCGCGAGGCTTCCGGGTGGAAGGTGGCCGAGCCCACCCCGACCACTGCGGCGGCCACCAGCAGCATCGGGTAACTGCCGGCCAGGGCCATCATCGCGATGCCGATGCACGTGGCGATCATGCCGCACGGCAACAGGTAGGGCAGCGGACGTTTATCGGTGTACATCCCGATCCACGGCTGCAGTAGCGAGGCGGTGATCTGGTAGACCAGCGCGATCACGCCGATCTGCCCGAAGCTGAGCTGGAACTCGCTCTTGAACATCGGGTACACCGCCGGCAGCACCGCCTGGATCATGTCGTTGAGCAGGTGCGCAAAGGCGGCCGCGCCGACGATATGGACCGCAAAGCCCTGGTTGGGCGCGGTGGCGCTGGCGGCGGCGGGAATCGCAGGTTGCGTGGGGGAAGGCGAAGTCATGGACGGTATCGGACGCGAAGTACGGTCAGCGGCACCACGCGCGCGCACCCGGGCGCCGCCTGGTCCCTGGCCCGTAGGGGAGGGGTACCCAAGGATAGGCCGGTTGCAGGGCGCCGTCCTGTGCCGGACCGGGCGAATGGCCGTGATATGGGCAGCACGTGCGCCGGCGCGGTAGCATGCGCCGGCCTTCTGTATTGCCAACGAGATTCCCCATGGCGTTCCTTTTGCCTGCACTGGCCCTGGCCGTGGCGGGCAGCACCCTCGCCGCGCCCGACCTGCTGCAGCCCGGGCTGTACGCGCTGCAGCCCGACGCGCACCTGCTGGCCACCCCGGCGACCCCTGCGGCGGGAGAAACCTACCAGCAGCGCTACGAACATGCCGTTCCCACGGCGGCCCGGGTGCGCTACGCGTTCGTCTCGCGCGATCCGCAGGCGCAGCTCAACAAGCTGGTGTTCGTTACCGACGCGGCCTACCGGTACGACATCAACAGCGCCAACCTGCTGTGCCCGGCGTACGCCTTCCCGGATTGGAATGCGCATTCCGACGCGCAGCCCTACTGCCGCACCAACATCGGCGCCAATGACCGGGAAGCGGCACTGGACTGGACCGCCACCGCGTTCTCGGTGCGCTGGGCCGACCGCAAGCAGCTGCAGGGCACAGTGCAGGTGCCGCCGCAGCGCGCACCCACCGCCGAAGAGGCCGGCGCCTGCGCCATTGCCGATGTCTGTGCGGCGGTCGCCTACGGGCGCCACATCAACCAGTACGAGGTGGTGCACTACAGCGACCGATTCGCGCTTCAGCAGCCGCGGGACTATGTGGATGTACTGCACGTGGACCGGGCGCTGCCGTTGCACGCCCAGGCCAGCGACGCGGGCAGCGTTGCGACGATTGCCGCCGGCAGCTACCTGGCCGTGCTGCAGCGTACCCCGGCGTGGTACCAGGTCGAGCAGATCGACCCGGACGGCGGCGCGGTGCGTGGCTGGATTGACCGCGATGCCATGTCCACCGTTACCTGGGTGGCACAGGCGGCCGCCACCCCGAAGGCCACGTTCCGCGTGGGCGTTGAGCGTGACGAAGACGGCGTGAGGCTGACGGCGATCGAAGTGCTGGATGCCCGCACCGGCCAGCGGCGCCAGGTCCTGCGCGATTTCGAGGCCGATCCCGTTGGCGACGCCGATGCGCTGCTGCAGGTGGTGGACGTGAACTTCGATGGCCACCCGGATCTGCTCGCGCCGGGAATGTCCGGCGGTGCCGGCCCGAACAGCACCACCAATGTGTTCCTGTTCGACCCGGCCAGCGGTACGTTCGTGCACGACGCCACGCTGTCGGACCTGCCGCAGTTGTCGATCAATGCGCAGGATCGCAGCATCACCTCCGCATCGCGGGGCGGCTGCTGTTCGCATGCGTCGGAAACCTATCGCTACCGCGACGGCACGCTGCAGCTGGTTGGCAGTTGGGAAGAGTCGTTGTCTGCCGACGGCGAGCATGTTGAAACCACCCGCGGCACCTGGCGCAACGGGCGGATGCAATACCGCACCACGCGGGCCCGCGCGACGCCCGACGGGCCGTGACGCCGGTCTAGCCGGCGTATTCGGGAACGGCCTCGCGGGTTGATGGCGCGGCCTGCTGGTTGCGCTGCACCACCCCGGGTGCACGCTCCAGCAACAAGGGCGACGGCATCACGCACGCCGGATGCATCCGGCAGAAACCGTAGATCGCGCCGGCCAGGCCGATCATCAGGCCCGGCGTGAACGCGGCGCGGGTCAAGCCGCCCACCATGCCGTGGTGCTCCTCGATGGAGGAGATGACCTCGATGGCGGCCGCGTCGACATCGTACGGGCAGGCCGGGTCCAGTTCCGCCGCGCGCAGCAGCAGTTCGCGGGTGGACAGGTCGCCATGGCAGAGCGTGTGGCTGAAGCCCCATTTGCCGGATGCATCCGCGACCGCCCGGCGCAGTCCGCGCAGGTGCTGCTCGCTGCCGGTGCGCGCATACAGGTCGGCATGGGCCAGGCCGATGCCGACGCTGCCGTGGCACCAGGTCGGGAAGTTCTTCTGGCCGTCCTTCAGGTGGATGTCGCGCCAGCGCCCGGTGGCGGGCTCGAACAGCGCCTCCTGGAAGGCGAATGCCGCCGCGGCCAGCTGCCGCCACCCGTCGCGCTCGGCGGCGGTACCTGCGTCGGTTGCGGCCAGGCGCGCCAGCGACCAGCCGATGCCCATCGCCCCATGGGCGAAGCCGCCGATGGGTTCGTCGAACTGCGGGCTGGGCCATCGCGCCCCGTCATGGTCGACGATGGCGGCCGCCTGTACGACGCGCGCCACACGCGCGGCCAGCGCCAGCCAGCGCGCTTCGCCGGTGGCATCGGCCAGGCCGATCAAGGGCAGGATGGCGCCGCTGACGCCATCCAGTATTTCGAACTTCGGTGACGCATCGAAACTGTGCCGCTCCAGCGTCGCCGCGCAGTGCCGTGCGTCGTCGAGCAGCGCAGGGCGGTCCAGCATGTCTGCCAGCGCAAGCAACGCCCAGATCCGCGAGCCGGCACCGACGAAGCCGCCGTCCATTTCCGAGTGGTCCAGCCGCGACATGCTGGCCAGTACCTGGATCGCCCCCTCCAGGGCCGCCTCCAGGCCGGCAACCGCATCGGCACGGCCCGCCTGTACTTCCAGCCAGTAACCGGCCAGCGCGAAGGCAATGCCGCCCAGCCCGAAGTAGGTGTCCGGACGCACCGGCTGCACCGTCCAGCCGTTGGGCGTGATCTCCGGCGTGATCCAGGTCATCGACCCATCGTCGCCACGCACCGACAACCGCAGCAGGCTTTCCACCGCGGCGGCGGCCAGTGCACGCCGGCGCGCGTCCAGGTTGTCCGGACGGGGATCGCGGGCGGCGTAGGAGTAGCCTTCGCGCGCCTCTGCCCGGGCCAGGGCATGTTGGTTCAGATCGGTCGCCACCAGCGTGCTGCGGATCGTGACGTCTTCCAGGTCGATGCGCATGTCGCGCCAGTTGGCGATCACGGTGTTGATCCGCTCCAACGCAACCGGTGCGGCGAAGATCGGGATGTCGCCATGCCGCAGGTCGTCGATCTCGCCCATGATGGCGGCCGGATCCGATGGCGCCGCGCGCACCACCTGCGCATTGCGCACCAGCAGGTCCATCGCGCGTGCGACGGCCTTTGGCTCGTCATGCAGGGACGCCGGGTGCCACAGCATCCGCCCGATTTCGGCATAGGCCATGGTGGGGCGGCGCACGTCACGGACCTGGCAGCCTTCGAAGGGCGCCAGCAACGGCATCAGTGCCCCCGACGCGTCCAGTTCGCGCAGCCGCTGGCTGGCCTGCATGAAGCCTTCGCTGATCTGGTCCCAGTAGCGCGACACGTCCGGATGCGGGGATGGATGATTCTGTGACGCGGCGAAGTCTGCGTCGATCATGCCCAGGCGCGGCCCGTCTGCGGGGTCCTCGACAATCACCGGCACGCGCACGCGGGGCTGCTCGCCTGGCAGGGCGCCCGCGGCGGAGAGGTCCACGCCGGCCATGCCCAGGCCCGCGGTGCGGAACGGCACGATGCCCGTGCGCAGGACCGAATTCATCATCAGCTTTACGGCGATGTCGTACGCCTGCCCGTAGCCGGATGTTTCGATCTCGATCACCGGGGCGAACACGCTCTCGGCATCGACCACCACCGGTACCGGCCCGACCGCGATCAGGTTTTCCAGATGGATGTCGGTACCGCCGATCAGGCGCAGCACTGCCAGCCAGTGGCCCAACCCGCGGTAGTAGGTCTGCAGCTCCTGGTCGCCGTCACAGTAGCGGTGCGCGGCAAATGCCGCCCAGCCGTGGCTGCCCCGATCGATCACGCGTGGCACCCGCACCCGGTCCGGCACGTCACCGAACACGGCGCCAAGGAAGGCGTCCAGCGTGGCGTCGATGCGCAGCGAGCGCGGCTTGTACATCAGGTTGCCGCCTTCGAATGCAAGGCGGGCAACGGTATGCCCCTGCGAGTGCAGGTCGCCCTTGCCCAGCGACACCGACAGCAGCTGGCCGGCCGGGCGGCCGAGCAGGGCAGGGAAGGCGTCGCGGTCGGCGACGATGCGCGTGGCCAGTTCTTCGACGGCAGTGCACTGCGCGGCCAGCATCTGCTGGAACCTTGGGCGCAAGGCGGGGTAGCGCTGGTCCAGGTGGGCGCTGAAATCGGGGTGGGTGGCAAGCTGCACGAACTGCGCGAACTGCCCCGCGTTATCGGTGGCGGTGATGGCGCCGCTGCGGACGGCGGCGTGCAGCTCCAGCAGCAACAGCCGGTTGAGTTTCAGGTGGGCGTTTTCAAGCAGTGCGGCCTGGGCCTGGGCGCTGATCAGCGCGATTTCCGCGGTACTCAAACCGGGCGCCAGGCTGTTCAGCCGCCTGGACAGCGCGTCGCGCTGGTCTGCCGTGATGTGGTTGAGAACAAGAGCAAACGAATCGACTACGGTTGTGCCCGCCATTGCCTTCCCTGCGATAGTGTCCGGATGCGGCATTGCTGGAGACGGCGCGCAGCACGTTCGGCTGCGCGCCGGTACAGGCTAGATCAGCAACACATGCAGTGGTTGATCACTGACATGGTGGTGGTGCAGTTGCCGGTGCCGCCGGTCACCATGGTGGGCGCCATTGCGGTCAGCGCGGCATCGGTTGCGTCCTGGCCGTAGATGAAGAGCGAACCCGCCGGATTCTCGCAGCCGTCGACGCTGTCTGCGCCATTGAGCCAACCTGCAACGACGTTGTCATTCAATTCCATTCCGCTTTCTCCTGTTGATCAACAATGAAGCGATCAAGGCGCCAGGACGAAGCTGGCGCCTCTGGGATACGGCCATTCCATGGCAAGGCGAGGACGCCTGGCGATACGGAGTGACGATGGTCAGGCCGCATTTCTAGGGTGCACATAATTGTTTGTCAGGTCAAACTGAGAAATGGTGCTCAGAACCATTCCGTATTTGCGCTCATTACCGTGTAGGAAAATACCTACGACCGTTCAGCGATGCGGTGCTGCAGCATCGAAGTGTTAACGGAGGGGCGAGGCGAATATCACCCTGCGGGATTGAATCGACGGCGGAAGATACACGCCTGGGCGGTCTGGTTGCGGTGACGCAGACTGCTGAAACGAGAAACCCGGAACGGGTGCGCATGCCCCCGCAACCCGGTATGCCGGGCTGCGGGGAGTTTCAACGCGTCATTACCAATCGGTAGGCGCGTAGTCTTTCAGGAACTGGCCCCAGACGTGCTCGCCGGTGTTGATGCCATGGATGATCGGGTCCACGATGCGCGCGGCCCCGTCCACGATGTCCAGCGGCGGATGGAAGCGCTCTTCCTGCACTTTCTTGGCCGCAATGTCGGCCGGATCCTCGTCGGTTACCCAGCCGGTATCCACGCTGTTCATGTGGATGCCGTCGTTCTGGTAATCGGCCGCCGAGGTGCGCGTCATCATGTTCAACGCGGCCTTGGCCATGTTGGTATGCGGATGCCGGGTGGTCTTGAAGTTGCGGTAGAACTGCCCCTCCATCGCCGACACGTTGACGATGTGCTTGTCGCGGCCCGGCGTACGAAGCATCAGCGGCTTCAACCGCGCGTTGATGATGAACGGCGCGATGGCATTCACCAGCTGCGTTTCCAGCAGTTCCACCGAGGGCACTTCGGCCATCAGCATGCGCCAGGAATTGCGCCCGCGCAGGTCCACCTGCTGCAGGTCCTGGTCGAGGCGGCCATCGGGGAACAGGTGCTGCTGGGCCACCAGCTCATCCTCCAGCAGCGGCACCTGCGACAGCTCGGCGGCGCGGGTGAGGCCGTTGGCACCGTTGAAGCCCTGGTCCTGCACCACCGGCAGCGCGGCGGTCGACGTTGTGCCCAGCAGTTCGGCGCTGCGCAGGCCTTCGTAGTCGCCGATCAGCTTGCGCAGCGTCTCCGGAACCTCGTGCAGCGCCGCGGTTTCGCCGGCCATCATGTGCGCATAGAACTGCGGCGGGCGACGGACGGTCTGGCAGGCGTTGTTGATGATGAAGTCCAGGCGCGTGCGCGTGGCCAGCAGTTCGTTGCAGAACGCTTCCACGCTGGGCGTGTGGCGCAGGTCCAGGCCATAGACCTGCAGGCGGTGGCCCCACTCGGCGAAGTCCGGCTCTTCGGCGTAACGGGCGGCCGAATCGCGCGGGAAGCGCGTGGTGACAATCAGCTCGGCACCGGCACGCAGCAGTTTCAGGCCGGCCTGGTAGCCGATCTTGACCCGGCCACCGGTCAGCAGCGCCACGCGGCCGTGCAGGTCGGCGGTTTCGGTACGCTTGATGAAGTTGAGCTCGGCGCAGGCCGGGCACATCTGGTCGTAGAAGTGATGCAGCTGGGTGAACTTCTGCTTGCACACATAGCAATGGCGCAGCTCCGGCGAGTGCACCGGATCCGTCGTCTCGGCGGCGTTCTCGCCGTTGTGGGCGTCATGCAGCCCGGCGGCGTGCGGCGGGAAGTAGTTGGGCGTGCTGAACACCGGCTTGCGGCGCAGGGCGCGGATGCCGGTCTGCTCCAGCAGCGCCTCGGCCTTGGCCACTTTTTCCTGGTGGCGCTGCTTGGCCTGCTGCTTGAGCTTCTGCCGGCGCGCCTTGGGTTCGGGGTGGTAGACCTTGGCCACCACCTGGTGCAGGCGCACGCGGTCGGCTTCGGGCAGCGTGTCGAGCACGGTGCGGTCGGCCTCGATCGCCTCCAGCAGGTCCAGCGCGGCGCGCAGGCGGTCGGTCAGGGGCAGGTCGTCAGCGTCGAGGGGTGGGGCGATGGTGTTCAAATCGGGTCCGGATAGCGCGATGGCTGGCGTGGTGCGGGCGGCAGGGCGGGCGCGCAGGGCGCGCATTGGGGGCGCTATTGTCCCTGATCCTGGGTCTGGTTGCCCAAACGAGGGGTTCAGAAGGGGCGCTCGGGGGCCGCTGCCGGGGTCGATCGGGCCGGGGCGCCGGGCCTGGGGCGTGCTGGTGCGGCCTCGGCAAGGAACGCACCAAGGGGGCGCTGTGGAGACCGTGTCGCGTCATGGTGGCTGTGTGAAGACGGCGGCGAGGGGGCTGAGCCTACCGTTTCGGGGCTGCGCGCCAAGGTGGCCGGATACAGTGCCCACTGCCTGTCTCCACGGCCATGAGCAGGCGCATGCGGCGCGTCGTTGCTTCCAGCATGCCGAGCTGACGCCCGCCCTGCATGCGCCGCATCATCCCGCGTCGGCGGCGGCGCCCAGGTCATGCAGGCTGCGCAGTTTCTTCTTGTTGATCTTGCCCACGCTGGTGCGTTCGATCGCATCCACGAAGCTGACGCGGTCCGGGATCGCGAAGCGGGAGATATCGCCCGAGCGGCTGCGCGCGGCGACCAGTTCTATGATCTCGGCTTCGGTGACATCGCTGCCGGCATGCCTGACCACCAAGGGCAGCGGTCGCTCGCCCCATTTCGTGTCGGTGATGCCGATGACGGCCACTTCGTTGACCGCCGGATGCAGGGCGATGATGTCCTCCAGGGCGAGCGAGGAGATCCACTCGCCGCCGGTCTTGATCACGTCCTTGATGCGATCGGCGACGCGCAGGTAGCCGGCGGCATCGATGTTGCCGATGTCCCCGGTATGCAGGTAACCGCCGGCCCACAAGGCCGCCGACGCGTCCGGGTTGTGCAGGTAGCCCTGGGTAAGCCAGGGCGCGCGCACCACCACTTCGCCGGTAGCCACGCCATCGTGGGCGACATCGTGCATGTCTTCGTCCACGATGCGCAGGTCGACCAGCGGCACCGGAATGCCCGCCTTGGTACGCAGCGAGAGCGCCTCGTCCGACTCGCCCAGGGCGGTGGCATCGATCTGGGCGAGGGTAAGCAGGGGGCAGGTCTCGGACATGCCGTAGCCGCCGAAGATGTCGATGCCACGGGCCAGCGCCTGCTGCGCCAGTGCGCGGGGCAGGGCCGCGCCGCCGATGACCACTTTCCAGCCGCTCAGATCGGTGTCGGCCGCGCTGGGGTGGCCCAGCAGCATGTGCAGGATGGTGGGCACGCAGTGCGAGAAGGTCACCTTCTCGCGGGCGATCAACGCCAGCAGCTGCCCCGGCAGGTAGCGACCGGGGTAGACCTGCTTGATGCCCATCAGCGTGGCCACGTACGGCAGGCCCCAGGCGTGGACATGGAACATCGGCGTGATCGGCATGTACACATCGTCGCGGTGCAGGCGGCCCTGGCTGGCCGCACTGCCCAGCGCGGCCATCCCCGCCAGCGAGTGCAGCACCAGCTGTCGATGGCTGAAGTACACCCCTTTGGGCAGGCCGGTGGTTCCGGTGGTGTAGAACATCGTGGCGCGGGTGTTCTCGTCGAAGTCCGGGAAGTGGCTGACCGGCGTGGCGGCACGCAGCCCGGCCTCATACTCGGTCACGAAACCCGCCGGCAGCGGCTGATCGGCCTCGTCCTCGAGCACGATCCGTGTGCGCACATCCGGCAGCTGGTCGTCGATGCCGTCCAGCACCGGCAGGAACGCGCGGTTGGCCAGGATCACGCGCGCACCGCTGTGGTTGAGGGTGTAGGCAATCTGCTCGGGCGCCAGGCGGATGTTCACCATCATCAGCACCGCACCGAGCATCGGCACGGCGAAATTGCTCTCCAGATAGCGGTTGCTGTCCCAGTCCATCACCGCCACGGTATCGCCGTGCTTGACCCCAAGGGACGTCAACAGTCCGGCCAGCTGGCCGATACGGGCCTGCAATGTGCGGTAGTCGAAGCGCACGTTGTCGCCGTAGACGATCTCCTGCTCGGGACGCACCGCCAGCGGCGTGAGCAGCAGCTGCTTGATCAGCAGCGGGTAGGCGTGGGCGTCGGGGGCGGGCGTGTCTGCGGCGGTGGCAAATGACATGGGGGGTTCCTGGTGGGGCGCGTGTCAGCGGCCGGGCGCGGCGGGAATGGACAGCTGCTCACGCCGCAACGGTGCTTCCGCGCGGGGCGTGGGCTGGATGCGGGCGTCCTGCGGCAGGGCGCGGGCAGAGTCCTCAAGGTGATCCCACACCTGGTCCATCGCCGCGAACATATAGGGCAGCAGCGGCACATAGCGCTTGCGGTAGTCGGGGAAGGCCAGCACCGCGTCGAAGTGCTGTGCGTTGTCCACGCGCCAGTACGCAATCTGCGCCCCCGCCTTGCGTGCGAGGGGCACGTAGCGATCGCTGGTCATGCTGATCGGCACCAGCCCGTCGTCCATGCCGTGAATGACCACGATCGGCAGGCCGCGACGCGGCGCCTTGGCGGTAGCCTCGGCGATACCGGTGCGTACCCGTCGGGCATCGGCGCTGTCGCCTCGGCCAAGCGCGCGCAGGCAGTTCATGCCCTGCAGCGGGTCCTCTGGCGAGCGTGCCGCATTGCCATCCACCAGCACCACGCCGCTGCCCGGCGGGATGCCGCTGCCTTCACTCCACCAGCTGGCACGCAGCGCCGCTGCGGCCGGGCCGGGTGTGCCGTCAGCGGCCGCGGCTGAGAAGCGGTACGCACAGGGATGCTCGTCCGCCCCGTAGCGCCCATAGGCCGACGCATAGGTCACCGCGATGGCACGCCACAGATCGAACCCGGTCGAGAACGCCCCCGCACGAAGCGCGCCGTCGCTCAGGCCGGCGTCGACCAGCTGCTGCCGCGCGGAGCGTGCCTGTGTTGCGGTGTCATCGCCTTGCACCTGCCCGGCGGTTTTCAGCAGGGCGCACCGCTGGCTCCCGGCCGCCGCGGCCTGTGCCTGCAGCGGCGGTTGTGGCAGATCCTCCAGCGCCAGCAGCGCGCAGGGCATCAGCAACGCGGCCTGGGTGACGAAGTCGTACAGCGGCGGTGCGCCGGCCACTGAGACATTGGGTTCGCCGGCCACCATCGCATCGAACCAGTCGCCGTCGATCTCCGCGGCACGCAGCACTGCGCCTCCGCCGTTGGAGACACCCACACCCAGCGTGCGCGTAGTGGACGGTGTGAACGGGGCGGATTCGGGGTAGGCGCGGTCCAGTGCCTGCAGGCCGAACTGCAGCGCCTGCAGCAGATGTTGGCCCCAGTCTGCTTCCGGGTTGTCGCCCGAATGGGCGTGCTTGAAGGCGATGCCGTGCGCGGCGGTTGGCGTGACGGGCGCGAATGCCAGCGGGCCCTGCGAGGCGGGCGTGCCGTCAGCCTGGAAGCCAACCTTGGCGTCCAGGTCGTAGTAGTCGCTGCCGGTCCCCTTGTCGGTGTACGCCACGGCACAGCCGTGGGTCAGCCCCCAGCTGCCGGCCACGGCGATGGCGCCATAGATGCCGCGCGAGCCGGACGAGGCGGCGACCACCAGGCAGCGTCGCGCGGCATCGAAGGTGTCGGGCACCTGCACCAGTACGCGGTGCGGGTGGCGCGCGCCGGGGACGCGTGCATAGGCGGAGAATTCGCGGCCGGGTACCGCCTGCAGGCGGCCGTAGACATCGCCGAAACCGCCACCGGGGGTCAGGTCGGCGATGCCGCGCCAGCTGCTCCAGATGGCGCGGCGCCGGGCCTCGTCGGCTGTTGGCTGGGCCGGGTTGGCGAACGCCGGCGCGGTGGTCGAGCGCAGGGCGTCCAGTCCCAGCCCGGCGGTCAGCAGTTCATCGCGGCCGCGGTGCGGGGTTTCCCGCCACTGCTCGAACACGGGGGCTGCAGCAGTGGAGCGGGGCGCGGCGGCATCGGCGACGGAGATGCCGCCCGGCAACAGGGCCAGCGCGGCGCACAACGGAGCAAGGGAGCGATGAGTGTTCATTGCGCCACCCTAGCAAGCCCGGCAGCCCGCGCCAGCGTACCTAGGTACCCGTGCCGAGCGGTGGGCGATTTGCTAACCTCGGCTGGACATGCCGACCCTGCTCATCGCCGACGATCACCCCTTGTTCCGCGCGGCGCTGCATCGCGCGGCCGAAGAGGCCGTTGCCGATCTGCAGATCAGCGAGGCCGATTCGCTGCACAGCGTGCTTGAAGCGATCGAGAGCCAGCAGATCGACCTGATGCTGCTGGACCTGCATATGCCCGGCAATCACGGGCTTGCCGGGCTGGCGACCATCCGCGCGTTGCAGCCCGGGCTGGCGATCATCATCGTGTCGGCCAACGAAGAGCCGCACGTGATCCGCCGTGCCATCGACCTGGGTGCTGCCGGCTATCTCCCCAAGAGTTCGGGGCTGACCGACCTGCAGTCGGCGCTGCTGAGCGTGCTGGAGGGCGAACGCTGGATTCCGGCGCTGCTGCGCGAGCCGGTGGCGCGGGTGGCGCCTTTCAGCAAGGACGCCGACCTTGCCGCACGCCTGTCCAGCTTGTCGGCGCATCAGTACCGCGTACTGAGCCTGGTGGCCGAAGGGCTGCTCAACAAGCAGATCGCCGACCGCCTGGGTGTGCAGCTGCGCACGGTCAAAGCGCACATGACCCGCATCATGGGCCGACTGGGCGTACGCAATCGCGCGCAGGCCATCCGCGTGCTGCACGAGATGGGGTTGACCGATCCCGCACGGCAGATCGAAGAAGCGCAGGACGCCTGATCCTGCGTCAGGCGGTGGCCGGGCGCGGGGTGGCCAGCAGGTGATTGATCGCCCAGCGCAGCGCCAACGGCTTGAACGGCTTGTTCAACAGGGATAGCCCCACCTCGCGCACCGCTTCACGGGTGTCGCTGCCGGTATCGGCACTGAGAATCACCGTTGGCCGCGCCCCATGCACGGCGGCAAGGCGCGTCCACAGCGCAACCCCGGTATCGCCTTGGTCAAGGTGGTAGTCGAAGAGCCACAGCGCGGCCTCGTGCGCGGCTGCACCCACGTCACGGGCATCCCGCACCGCGACGACCTCGCAGCCCCACGCAAGCAGCATCTGCCGCATGGCCTCCAGTGCGTCCGGATCGTTGTCGACCACCAGCACGCGGATGCCCTTTATGGTGCTGTTGCCGGCCGTGGCTTCAATCCGCGGCGCCGCGGGCGCAGTGGCTTGTGCCACGGTGATGGAGAAGGCCGAGCCGCGATCGAGCACGCTGTGCAGTTCCAGCGGTGCGTGCAGCAGGTCGGCAATGCGGTGGGCGATGGTCAGGCCAAGGCCCAGGCCCTGGCCATTGCTGCGGTCGCCGCGATGGAACTCCTCGAACACCACCGCCTGCTGTTCCGCGGCGATGCCGGGACCACTGTCATGCACTCCGATCGACAGCGTGTCGCCCCGGCGACGCACGCCCAGCAGCACGCCGCCGTTACGCGTATAGCGGATGGCATTGGCCAGGAAGTTCTGCAGCACGCGGCGCAGCAGCAGCGGGTCGCTGTGCACCCAGGCGCGGGTGCGGACATGGCGGAACTGCAGGCCGCGCGCCGCGGCCAGCACGGCGAACTCCTGCGCCAGCGGATCCAGCACGGTGGACAGCGCGAACGGGCGCGGATCGGCCACCAGTCCACCGGCCTCCAGCCGCGAAATATCGAGCAGGCCCGACAGCAGGTCGTCGGTGGAATCCAGGGCGCCGCGGATCTGGCGCAGGAAGCTGTCCAGGAACTCGGATTCAATGTGCTGCGACATGGCGTCGGTGAGCAGCTGCGCCGCGTGCAGGGGCTGGATCAGGTCGTGGCCGACGGCGGTGAGGAAGCGGGTCTTGGCCACGTTGGCCCGCTCGGCCTCGTGCACGGCCTGCTCCAGCCTTGCGGTGCGGTCCTGCACGCGGCGTTCCAGGGTTTCGTTACTGCGCTTGAGTGCATCCTCGGCGCGGCGGAAGGCGGTGACGTCGGTGAAGGTGGCCACGTAGCCGCCCCCCGGCATCGGGTTGCCGCGGATTTCCACGATGGTGTTGTCCGGGAATATCCGCTCGGACAGGTGCGGGGTAGCGCGGCGCATGTGCGCAACACGGCGCTGCAACGCCTTGTCGCGGGTGTCACCGGGGCTGTCGCCGATTTTCAGCTGTCCCAACGCCCACGCCGTGAGGTTGACCACCGGCTGCCCCACCTGCAGCAGTTCCGGGGGGAACTTGAACAGCGCGGCATAGCGGCTGTTCCAGGCTACCAGCTGCAGCTGGGCATCCACCACGCTGATGCCCTGGCTCATATTCTCCAAGGCCGCTTCCAGCAGGCGCTGGTTGAAGCGCAGTACCTGCGTGGCCTCACCGACGGCGCGGGTGACCGCGTCCAGCGGCGCGGCGCCGCCATCGCGTGCGGCCTCCACCAGCAGCCGCGCCATGCCGGCGCCCACCACGGCGGTCAGCTCACGCTCGATGGCGGTGACCCGGTCGTCATCCAGCATCTGCCCGGCGTGGCCGTCCATCAGCTGCCGTGCCCGTTCCGGGCCGAGGAAGCGACCGGCGGTCTTGCGCATCGACGCGGCGGCCACCGCGTCCCGTTGCCGTGGCAGCGAGGGACGCACGGCGCGCGACACCAGCACAACCGTGGCCAGGTTGACCGCCAGGCTGGCACCCATGCTGATCGCGATATGGCCCGGCTGCATGCGCAGCGAGAACATCGCCAGCCAGTGCAGCCCCTCGGGGCTGGCAGACGGCGGCGCGGCCGGGATCACCATCGGCAGCAACACCAGCCACAGCCAGACCAGTGAGCCCAGCACGATGCCGGCAATGATGGCCGGGGAGGGCGTGCGCGGGCGATACACCGCCAACAGGACGGCCGGTGCCAGTTGCGAGAGCGCGGTGAACGACATCAGGCCGAAATCGCTCAGCGCTTCGGTGCCGCTCATCGCGCGGCTGTACAGCCATGACATCAGGAACACGGCAACGATACCGGCGCGCCGGAACGCCAGCACACGCGGACGCAGGTCGGCGCCGGTGTTGAAGGCCGTGACGCCGCTCAGCAGGCGCGACCCCACGCCGTGGTTGCCGAGCATGATCGACAGGGTCAGCCCGGACAGGATCATCATGCCGGTGGCCGCGCTCAGGCTGCCCAGGTACGCCAGCAGCGCCAGTACGTGGTGGCCGCGTGCCTGCGGCAGGGCCAGCACGTACAGGTCGGGCGACATCGACGCCGGCAGCTGCGCGGCACCGGACAGCGCCATCGGCACCGACGGCAGGCCGATCAGCAGCAGATACAGCGGGAACAGCCAGCGCGCCGTTTTCAGGTCCGAGGACTGGCGCAGTTCAACCACGCCCACATGGAACTGATGGGGCAGGGTGAACGCGGCCATCGCACCGAGCGCGACCATGGTCAGGAAATCCGGGATGACGGCCGGCGGCGGCAGATGTGCCATCTTCTCCAGCAGGGGCGTGCCGGCCTGGTGCACCGACAGCCCGGCATACAGGCCGATGGCCAGCAGGGCCGTCAGCTTCAACAGCGATTCCAGGCCCAGCGCGACCACGATGCCGCGGTTGTGCTCGGTGGCCGATGCCTTGCGTGCACCAAACAGCAGGGTAAACGCAGCCATGGTCAGCGCGAACCAGAACGAGATGTCCAGCTGCCACCCAACCGGCGCGAACTGATCGCCCAGCAACGCGCCGAGGCCCTGGCTGACCGCTTTGAGCTGCAGCGCGATGTAGGGAATGATGCCGAACAAGGCGACCAGGGTGATGGTGACGCCCAGGCCTTGATCGGTACGCAGCCGCGCGACCACCAGGTCGGCGATGGTGGCGCTGTTGTGCTGTTTGGCCAGGCGCCCGAGGCGCGCCAGGAACGGCAGGCCGAAGGCGAAAATCAGCGCCATGCCGATCAGTGTCGGTGGGATCGGGAAGCCCCATTGCACGCCCTGCGAGGCGGCGCCGTAGTACGTCCATGCGGTGCAGTGCACGCCGAGCGACAGCGCGTAGATGGCCGGCCAGAGCCTGGACAGGCGGTGCCCCTGACGCTCCCCCCACAGGGCAACGCCAAACAGCAGCACGGTCCATGCGATGCAGGCGAACAGGACGATGGTGGGCGTCAACATCGCTCCAGTGTAGAGAGAACCGCAGCCGCCGGGCAGTAGGCCGGCACGGTGCGGTAGGGCAGTGCTAGGCGGTGAGCACGATCAGCGACAGCTGCTCGGCCACCAGCGCCACTTCGCCACCGGGGACAACCTCCACGGCCTTGTGCTGGGTCAGCAGCCATTGCCCCGGGTTGCGTGCTTCCAGTGCCAGCAGGCGCGAGCGCACCCGGACCTCGGAGCCGCTTGGCACCGGCGCCAGAAAGCGGACCTTGTTCAAACCGTAGTTGAGTACGTGGGCGATGCCGGGGAAGCCGGTCAGCGCCGCCACATCGTCTTCGACGGTGAGGGAGAGCAGGAGAAATCCATGGGCGATGGTCTGCCCGCCGGGCAACCCCGCCTGTGCGCGGGTCGGGTCGACGTGAATCCAGTTGTGGTCACCGGTGGCGTCGGCGAACGCGTCGATCCGTGATTGCGTGAGGCGCGTGCTGCCACCCAAACGCTCGGTTGCGGCCCATTTCCCCAGCGGCTGCAGCGTGGCCGGCAGTTCATCAATCCAGGATGCGGCGCTCATCGCACGCGTTCCAGCAAGGCCAGGATCGCCTCACGCGCTTCGGGCTCGGACAAGGTCGGCGCATGCCCCACCTCCGGCACCTCGACCAGACGGGCGGTGGGGGAGGTCGCGGCCATCCTGCGTGCGACATCGGCCGGCAGGATGTCCGACAACGCCCCGCGCACCACCAGCACGGGCACGCGCGCCGTCAGCCCACGCACCGCGCGCCACAGCACCGGGCGCAGCAGCCACAGCACCCACGGCCGCGTGGTGCGGATCACCGCCGGGTCGTAGTCCAGTTCCAGCAGCCCATCGTCGCGCTGGCGGAAGGTGTTGGCGGCCATCACGCGCCAGTCCTCGGCAGTGAAGCGCGGGAACGAAGCCTTGCCGATGGATTCCACATAGGCCGTGGCCTGCGCCAGGTCCATGGGGGGTACGGGCTTGCCGGCGTATTTGCCGATCCGCGCCAGGGCTTCGCGCGGCACCTTGGGGCCGGCATCGTTGAGCACCGCGGCGGCAATGCGCTCGGGCGCGCGGGAGGCGAGGGTAATGGTCACCAGCACGCCCAGCGACGTGCCGATGAACACCGCCTTGTCGATGTTCTGCGACTGCAGCAGCGCCACCATGTCGTCGGCATACGCGCGCGGGTTGTAGCCGGCCGGGTCCGGCGCCCGCGCCGAGCGTGCCCGCCCGCGCAGGTCAACGGCAAGTACGCGCCAGCCGGCGGCGGTCAGCGTGTGTGCAAGGGCATCGAAGTCGGCCGCATTGCGGGTCAACCCCGGAATGCAGACCACCGTGCCGCGAGGCGGTTGCCCCGCGGCCGGTGCATGGTCGCGCGCATGCAGGCGCAACCCGTCGTTGCTGTTCCAGTACAGATCATCGTAAGACGGCGTCATGCACACGCTTCCTAGAAATCGTAACGAACGCTGAGGCTATATTGGCGCGGCGGGCCATAGAAGCCTATCAGCGTGCCGACTGCCGGAATGTTGTAACCGGTGGTGCGGTATTCCTTGTCGGCCAGGTTGGTGCCCTGCAGCGAGAAGGTCCAGGCATCGTCCAGCTTCCAGATCACACCGGCATTGACCAGCCCGTAGCCGTCCTGGCGGATCACCGGGCTCAGGTCGGTGGTCGGCCACACTTCGCTCTGGTAGCTGTAGCTCACCCGTGCCGAGAGGTTGCCGCCGCTGGCCAGATCGGTGCGGTACTCCACGTTCAACGCGCCGGAGAAATCCGGTGCGTTGGTGAACTTCATCTGGTCGGCCACGTTGACGCCACGGTCCATGTATTCATCGTACTTGGCGTCCAGCCAGGCCAGGTTACCGGAGATCAGCCAATGCTGGCTGGGCAGGTACTGGTACTCGATTTCCAGCCCGTTGATGGTGCCAGCGCCGGCATTGGTGAAGTCGCCGAAGAAGGCATCATTGGTGCCGTCGCCATTGGTATCAATGCCGGTGAACACCGACAGCTGGATATCCTTGTACTTGTTGTGGAAGGCCGACAGGTTCAGGAATACGCGCTGGTCGAGGAAAGCCATCTTGCTGCCGATCTCAATGCTGTCGACGGTCTCGTCGTCGAACGGCTCGGCCGAGCGCGGCACGGCCACGGCGTTGGCGCGGATGTTGTAGCCGCCCGACTTGAAGCCGCGCGTCGCCAATCCGTAGACCATGATGTCCGGGGTGATCTGGTAGTCCAGCGACACCTTCGGCGAGACGTTCGTGAAGTTGGTCTTCTTGTCGAAATCCGCCGCCACCGCAATCGGCCTGCTGAAGGTCGCATCGGCGTAGAAGCGGTTCAACACGATCGCGCGCTTGTCCTCGTCGGTGTAGCGGGCGCCGACGTCCAGCTTCAGCTTGCTGGTCAGGTCGAAGGTCCAATCGGCATACAGCGCGATGCTGTCGGTCAGCACCTTGCCGCGGGTATCGCCGAACTGAAGGTTGAAGAAGTTGTTGCGGATCTGGCCACCGGCTTCACCGCTGAACTGGTACAAGCCCACCACGCCGCGCACCTTGCCACCGGCATCATAGTTGAGCTGGACCTCGTTGCTGACCTGGTTGTCGGTGTAGGCCCCGCCCACATCGGCCAGCTTGACCGGCGTGCTGTCGAAGTCGATGTTGGCATCGCTGTCCGACTCGCGCTTGGCCACCACGTACTTCAGTGCGAGGTCGTCGTTGGGCCGCCAGTTCACCGTTGCCGACGCGCCCTTGGTCTCGACGCTGTTGAGGTTGCGCATGCCCGACCGGATGTCGTAGCGGTCATCCATCGGCGGGTAGGCCGGGGTGAACGGGTTGGGTGCCAGCATCTTCGACCCGCGCATGCCGGATTGGTCGTCGATCCAGTCCAGGGCGAACTGCACATCGAAATCGTCGCCCGCGTAAGCACCCACGTTGAGGCGGGCGGCGTTGATCTGCTTGTCACTGACCGGCTGGCCATTGAACGTGTTCTCGCCGAAGCCGTCGCGGTTCATGCTGGCCACCGCCACGCGCGCCCGCAGGCCGCTGTCGGCGCCGCCCACCGGACCACCGATGGCGGCCTTGGCGTCCAGCTGGCCGTAGTTGCCCACGGTGATCTGGGCGAAGCCTTCGTTCTGGGTGGGCAGGCCGCGCGAGATGTACTTGATCGCCCCGCCGATGGTGTTCTTGCCGTACAGCGTGCCCTGCGGACCGCGCAGCACCTCGATGCGCGATACGTCGAACACGTCCAGCAGCGCACCCTGTGGGCGCGCGATGTACACGTCGTCGAGGTAGATGCCCACGCCCGGGTCCGCGCCCCAGGTGGGATCGGACTGGCCAATGCCGCGGATGTAGGCGGTGACCGTACTGCTGGCACCGCGCGCGGCGTAGATGGTCAGGTTGGGCACCTGGCCATCCAGGTCGCTGATGTCCTGGACATTCATCTTGTCCAGCGCCTCGGAGGTAAAGGCGGTGACGGCCACCGGCACCTCCTGCAGGGTTTCCTCACGCTTGCGCGCGGTTACCGTGATGCTGTCCAGGTTGGTGGCCGAAGCGGTCTTGCCTGCCGCCGGTGCGGCGCGTGGCGCCTCCTGTGCCAGTACCGGCCCGGAGGCCAACAGCGCGCCGATCATCAGGCTCAAGCAATTCCGTTTCATGCGGTCCTCCCCCAAGGCATCTACGTTGCGGATGGCCCATTGCCACCCATGGAGCCTAGGCTAGCGGCGCCGCGGTGCACCGGCGAGTGGACCTAGGTCCAGTCGGCAGCGACCGCCAGATCCGGATACTGGGCGCGTCCTCACCTGGAAGCGCCGTATGTCGTTACTGATCGTACTTGCAGCGCTGGGGTTCCTGATCCTGGTGGCCTACCGCGGTTACAGCGTGATCCTGTTCGCGCCCATCGCCGCCCTTGGCGCCGTGCTGTTGACCGACCCCTCGCTGGTGGCCCCGATGTTCACCGGCTTGTTCATGGACAAGATGGTGGGCTTCCTGAAGCTCTACTTCCCGGTGTTCCTGCTGGGCGCCGTGTTCGGCAAGCTGATCGAACTGTCCGGCTTTTCCCGCTCCATCGTAGGCGCCGCGATCCGGCTGTTCGGCCCACAGCGGGCGATGCTGTCGATCGTGCTGGTGTCGGGCCTGCTGACCTATGGTGGCGTGTCGCTGTTCGTGGTGGTGTTTGCGGTCTATCCGTTCGCGGCCGAAATGTTCCGCCAGAGCAACATTCCCAAGCGCTTGATCCCGGCGACGCTGGGGGTGGGTGGTTTCAGCTTCACCATGGATGCGTTGCCCGGCACGCCGCAGATCCAGAACATCATTCCGACCACGTTCTTCGGTACCGATACCTGGGCGGCGCCCGTGCTGGGCACGCTGGGCAGCATCTTCGTGCTTGCGGTGGGGATGGCGTACCTGGAGTGGCGCCGGCGCGTCGCGCAGCGCAACGGCGAGGGCTACGGCGACCCGGCCACCCTGGTGAATGAGCCGACACCCTTCACCGGCACGCATCTGGCGCACGCGGGCATTGCCGTGCTGCCGCTGGTACTGGTGTTCGTCTCCAATAAGCTGTTTACCCTGGGCATGCCGCACTGGTACGGCGGCGGCGAGCACAGCTTCGTGCCCTCGATCATGGGCAACGCCGCGCCGGTCGTGCAGGACGTGGCGAAGATCGGGGCGATCTGGGCGGTGGTGGGGGCGCTGCTGGTGGGCATCCTGTCGGTGCTGGCGCTGGCCTGGCGCCCGGTGGTCACCCAGTTTGCCGAAGGCACCCGGGCGGCCATCAGCGGTGCGGTGCTGGCGGCCATGAACACCGCATCGGAATATGGCTTCGGTGCAGTGATCGCTGCATTGCCGGGTTTCATGGTGGTGGCCAACGCGCTGGGATCCATCAAGGATCCGTTGCTGCATGAGGCGGTCACGGTAACCGGCCTGGCCGGCGTCACCGGCTCGGCATCCGGTGGCATGAGCATCGCCCTGGCCGCGATGTCGGAGACCTTCATCGCCAACGCGCAGGCGGCCGGCATCCCGATGGAGGTACTGCATCGGGTCGCCTCGATGGCGTCCGGTGGCATGGACAGCCTGCCGCACAACGGGGCGGTCATCACCCTGCTGATGGTGACCGGGCTGACCCATCGCCAGGCCTACAAGGACATTTTCGCGGTGACCGTCATCAAGACCCTCGCGGTGTTCGTGGTGATCGGCATCTATTACGCCACCGGCTGGGTTTGACAGCGGCGTCGAAGCACCCTCTGGAAGGCTGGTCCACGAGGATTCCCGGAACCACTTCATCCACGACTCACGCATGAGGATCTGGCAATGAACTCTGGAATCAATTCGATCAAGGCGGCCGTACTGGTGCTGTGCACCTGGCTGGCAACGGCGGCAAGCGCCTTCGCGGCAGGGCCCGCCGGGCATTGGGATGTGGGCCTGTTCGGCAATATCTTCGGCGCCCGCGAGTACCAGGTGTGGGTGCCCGCGGGTTACGACGCCACGCAGCCGCTGCCTGTGCTGCTGGTGCTGCACGGCTGCGTGACCGGGCCGAACCTGATGGGCGAGGCCTCCGGCTTCAACGATGTGGCCGATACGGAAGGCTTCCTGGTGGTCTACCCCCGGCAGAACGTCACCGCCAACCCCGCACGCTGCTGGAACTGGCAGCTGCCGATCAACCAGGCGCGCGGCAGCGGCGAGGCGTCGATCCTGGCCGGGATCGTGGACCAGGTGAAGGGCAGCTACAGCGTCGATCCGCGCCGGGTCTACGTCACCGGCATTTCGGCCGGTGGTGCGATGACCTCGATCATGCTGGCCTGCTATTCGGATGTATTCGCCGCCGGTGCGATCCATTCCGGCGGCATGTACAAGGGGGCCACCACCGTGCCCGGCAGCGCCTACGCGCTCTTGGCGGGCAGCATCTATTCGCCGGACAGCAACGGCCGGCTGGCCTGGCAGTGCTCGGGCTCGCCGACGCCGCGACCGATCCCGGTGCTGGTGTTCCATGGCACCGCCGACAGCACGGTGAACCCGGTGAACGGCCAGCAGGCCGTGCGCCAGTTCCTGCAGACCAATGACCTGGCCGACGATGGCCTGGACAACGACTCGGTGAAGTACGTGCCGACCAGTACCTACAACGGGCAGGTGCCGGGTGGGCGCGCATATCGGGTTGACACCTATAGCTACGGCGGCAGGACGCTGGCCCAGCATTACGTGGTGCAGGGGATGGGGCATGCGTGGAGTGGCAGCCAGACGGGATTGCCGTTCACCGATCCCGACGGGCCCGATGCCACGTTGATTACGTGGGTGTTCCTGAAGGATCAGCTGCGCTGAGCCGATGGAATGAAAGGCCGGGGACACGGTAGAGCGGACCGTTGGTCCGCTCCCACCGGGGGCAGGACGAACCATGGTAGAGCGGACCGTTGGTCCGCTGCGGCCAGGGCTGGACGATCCATCGTAGAGCGGACCGTTGGTCCGCTACCGCCCGCGGAATGGCCGATAGCCGCCCAACCTCCCGCGACAGGCGTGCGCGCCGTGTATCCGCTATCGTAGGGGCCCTTTCCGCCTCCCCACCAAGCGCCGACGCATGCGAGCTACTTCGATGGTTGTTCGACACAGGCACTGGTTGAGTTGCCTCGTAGTGGTCGCTGCGCTTCTGGCCGCCGGATGCGCCGGCGAAAAAGCCCCGGCGACGGATCTGGCCACGGACATCGATGAGGTCGCCGCAACCCTCATCGAGCAACCCTTGCTGCACTCGACCTCGATCGGCGTGGTGTACCGGGGCCAGGCGTTCATCCGGCACCGCGGCGACATGGAAGCGGGGAAGCCAGGCCCTCCGACCGACGCGACCCTCTACGAAATCGGCTCGTTGAGCAAGACCCTGGCCGGCACCCTGATGGCCAACGCCGTCCTGGAGCACAAGGTGGGTCTGGACGACGACATCCGGAAGTACCTCCAAGGGGACTACCCGAACCTGCAGTACAAGGGCGAGCCCCTGCGCGTTCGCAACCTGCTCTCACATACCAGTGGTCTGCCGAATATGTTGCCGGCGCGTGCGAATACGGTACTGTCCGACTTCACCGATCACCGTACGCCCGGCCAACTCAATGCCGTGTACGCGCGCTACGGCCAGGCGGATTTCTTCAGGGATCTGCACACGGTCGAGATCGGCGGCATGCCCGGAAAGGAATACGCCTATTCAAGTGCGGGAACGGAGCTGGTGGCGCACATCCTGGAAGTGGTCTACAAGCGCGACTACGAAACGCTGTTGCGCGACTTCCTGGGGGACTCTGCAGGCATGACCGGCGTCAGGCTCCGGCTGAGCGATGCCGAGGCACCCCGTCTTGCGATTGGGTACCACAGTGACAACCCGATACCGACGACGCCGATGCCGCAGTTGCCCTGGGGCGCTTCCGGAAACGTGAAGGCGACCGTTCCCGAGATGGTGAAGTACCTCAAGTTCCAGCTGGCCGCTGGGCCGGTCGTGGCGGAATCGCATCGCGCCCTGGTCAGATTCGATCCCGAGTTCAGCGTCGGCTACTTCTGGAACATCGTCAGCGGTGACGCCGTGAAGGGTGTCTACTACGCGCACCATGGGGGCGTGCCACGGTCGCAGTGCTACATCTACATCGTGCCCAAGTACGACCTCGGCATATTCGTGATCACCAACCAGAGCGGCGACGATACGGCGCACGCCATGGAGGCGGCGATCGACACGCTGATCAAGAGAATCGCCGCGCGCGAGAACGCTGCTGGTTCGGCCTGAAGCACCGGGCCGAGCCCTGGCCGGCTGACCTCAGCCCGGTAGCTCGCACTTCATTTTGCCGTCCACGTAATAGGGCTTGGGCACATTCGGGTTGTCGCTGGTCTTTTCGAAGACCACTTCGAACGAATCGGCGTCGGGCGAGCCCTTGCGTTCGGTGCAGGCCTCCTGCAGCTTCTTCTTTACCGCCGTGATGCCGGCATCGCGGTTGGCGCCGTCTGCGCTGTTGGTCAGGTTGACTGTTTCAGCGGATGCCACGGCGCTGAAACCCATCAGGCAGCCGGCAATCATCAGCGTGTGCAGTTTGGTCATGGCGCTTTACCTTGTGGACGCGAAGGGGTTCCAGCATAGGGCGACGCGGTGAAGGTGCCGTGGTCAGAAGGCCGACAGACCAGAGGGACGGCCGCCGCGCACCTCCGCAGACGCGCGCCACTTCCGGCAGTGGGTTATCGATCTACAATGAACAGCGCCGGACTCCAGCGCTCACAGAAAAGTAGCCCCCACGCATGGCCCCCTCGATGAAAAAACTGGCGTTTGTCGCATTCGCTGTCTCCATCTGCATCCCCCTCGCCGGATGCATTGCCCCCTTCCGAGTGAAGGCGCGCGCCTACGCAACGGCCGACACGGCCTCGCCAGCGAAGCCGGATTCCCCGTCGCCGTCAGCGCCCCCGAAGTGATGGGTGGCGGAGCGCCCAACTGGCACCGGCCGGGCGCATCGATTCGTTCACAGGCCCTGCTCTATATTCCGGACATGACGCCGCGCACTGCGGCTGGACCAGGAGGCTCTCCATGAAAGCCGGTCGTTTGGTTGGCATCGCCTTGGGCGTGGTAGTGGCGATGGTTGCGGCCCCGGTCTGGGCCGATCCTCCGCATCATGCACGGGGCAACGGCCCGCCGCCCCATGCAGGCGGCCCCCACAATCGTGACGCACCACCGCCGGGTTGGCAGAAGAAGGCTTGGCATCGTGGTGACCGCTTGCCTTGGGCGGAGGTTGATCGCCGCTACTGGGTGGACGACTACGCGCAGTACCGACTGCGGGATCCCGGTCGCGGGCAGCGGTGGGTTCGGCAGTCGGATACGGACTACCTGCTGGTAGAGATCGCGACAGGCGTGATCATCGACGCCCTGCGCCGCTAGCGGTCCTTGCACAGAACCGCAGGGATTCGGGCTGTAGGTTCAAGCGGCGTCAGCCACCTTGCTCATCGATGTCCCTGAAGCGGCTTGCCGCTTCTGGCGATGGCAGCCGTCTTGGGGCCAGCCCAGGCCTCGATACCGAATCGCGCATGATCAGCTGGTGCGCAAGCACATGGTTGACCGTAACGCGTCCCGAGGACGGCGTGCGGCGAATCTCCCGCAACAGGATGTCGACCGCACTGTCTGCCATCTCTGCCACCGGCTGATGGACGGTGGTCAGTTCCGGCCACACCATTGTCGAGGCGGAGGTGTCATCGAAGCCCACCACCGACAGATCACCCGGCACCTCCAGGTCGCGCCGATGCGCCACGGAAACAACCGCCGATGCCATGTCATCGTTGCTGGCGAAGATCGCGCTGGGAGGCGGCTGCAGGGTCAGCAGCCGTTCGGCCGCGTCCAGTCCGGAGCGGTAGGTGAAGTAGCCGGGTTGGACCAGCGCGGGGTCATAGCCGATGCCGGCGTCAGCCAGTGCATCCCGGTAGCCCTGCCAGCGGTGCGCACTCGCGGTCTGATTCGGGTCGCCCTTGATGTACCCGATGCGGGTATGGCCGTGGGCGATCAGATGCGACACCATGTCGTGGCTTGCCTGGCGATCATCGATGCGCACGCAGGAAATCCTGTCGTTGAGATGGCTGGACGCAATGGAGACCACCGGGATGCCGGCGCCGACGAACTGGTCGACGATCGCTTTGGATTCGCACAGGGGCGGTGGAAGAATCACGCCCGCCACGCTGCTGGACAGCTGCCGTGCTGCTTCGCAGCGTGCCTCGGTATCCAGTTCATCCCAAGTGGCGATGACCAGCTGCGCCGCCGCCCGGGTGGACCCGCGCAGCGCACCCACCAGCAACTCGCGCAGGTAGCTGGAACTGGGATTGGTGTAGATCAGCGCGATGCAGGTGTGCTGTGCCGCCGCCAGCGCGCTTGCCGCAAGGTTGGGCCGGTAGTCCAGTTCGCGCACGCTGCGCATGACCCGTTCCCGGTTGGCGTCGCGCACGCTGGCATGGCCGTGGATGACGCGCGACACGGTCATGGCCGACACCCCAGCATGCGCCGCAACGTCGTCGATGGTGATGCCGCTCGCTTTCCGACGGGCCGCTTTGGGGCTGTTCTTCAAGGGCTCGGCTCCTTTGCTGCGCTGCATGATGACAAGCGTTATCCCGGGTGATTAGTCTGCGCCCGTGACGTGATGGTAGCGCTACCACTGTGCCGGGGTAAGGCCAGCGGGTACCCCCCCTTTACCACGCGGCTGTTCTGGCAAGTCTGAAAGCGAGTTGAGTCGCAGCGAGCGCACAGCGCGCTGCGATGTTCGGTGTGGAAGACGGGCATCGCCCGTACGTGCCCCCTGGAGGGGCGGTACATCCATTCGATCGTATGTCAGAGGGGAGAGTCATGAGCGCGTTTTCGATCCGTCGTACCGCAGGCCGGAGGGCTCGTTCATGAGCCGTACGCTGGCGAAGTTCACATCCAGGGCCATGTTCACCTTCGTAGGTGGCGTCCTGGTCATCAATCCCGCATTCGCACAGGACGCATCGACGCCTGCGCCGGTTACCCAGCCGCAGGCCCAGCCCAGCCCGACACAGCTGGATACCGTGCAGGTCACCGGTATCCGCAACAGCCTCAGCCAGGCGATGGATATCAAGCGTGACTCGGCCGGTGTGGTGGATGCGATCAGTGCCGAGGACATCGGCAAGTTCCCCGACACCAACCTGGCCGAGTCCCTGCAGCGCATCACCGGCATCTCCATCGAACGCCGTGATGGTGAGGGCGCGCAGGTAACAGCGCGTGGCTTTGGTCCCCAGTTCAACATGGTGACCCTCAACGGCCGCCAGATGCCGGGCGCCGATGCGTTCGGCGCGTCGGGCCAGGTGGCCATCGGCGGCGTGGACGGCGGTACCCGCGCCTTCAACTTCGCCCAGCTGGCCGCTGAAGCCATCAATGGCATCGAGGTCTACAAGACCAGCCAGGCCAACGTGCCCAGCGGGGGTATTGGCGCCACCATCAACATCCTGACCGCGCGGCCGTTCGACCATGAGGGCACCGTCGCCAGTGTCGGCGCCAAAGCCGTCTACGACGAGAGCCAACCGTTCGCCGACGACCTGACACCGGAGCTGTCCGGCATTTTCAGCTACAGCAATCCGGACAAGACCTTCGGCGTCGGACTGAGTGCCAGCTACCAGAAGCGCAAGGGTGGTTCGGTGCAGGCCACCAACAACTACTGGAACATCCAGCCGTGGACCGGCACGATGCCGGGCAACCCGACCGTGGTCAATGCACCGGCGGTGGGCGCGCTGTACGGTCGCCCGAACGACCTTCGCTATGCGTTCTCCGAGTTCGAGCGTGAGCGCATCAATGGCCAGGCGGTGCTGCAGTTCGCGCCGACCGACGCGGTGACCCTGACCCTGGACTACACCTATTCGACCAACGAGATCACCGAGAATCGTGGCGAGCAGGGCATGTGGCTGCAGAACAGCAACTACACCGATGTAACCTTCGACACCAGCGGTGCGGTCGCTACGCCGATCTATATCCGCGAAATCGCGGGAACCAAGGATTTCGGGCTTGAACAGCAGCGCAGCATGCAGAAGTACAAGCTGGGATCGCTCGGCTTCAATGCACTGTGGAACGTCACCGACCGGTTCAAGCTGACCTTCGACGCGCACAATTCGAAGAACGAAAGCCGGCCGAACGATCCGCTCACCGGGGGCGGCTCCATCTTCAGCAGCATCGCCGGCACCAACAACTGCACCACCGGGCCGCATTGCGGTGGGTCATGGGTGCAGGAAATGAACTTCAACAACGGCCTGCCGGTGGGCACCCAGGTCTGGTACCCGAGCACGGCAGACGCCATCGCCAAGACCAACGGCGTGGTCAACCCGGGCTTCGTGCCGGGCGAGATTGGTTCGCAGGTGCTGCGGATCAATTCGCAGAGCCAGATCAGCGAGATCAAACAGGGTCGCGTCGACGGTGAATGGAGCTTCGACAAGGGGCGCTTCCAGTTTGGCGTGGACTCGAGCAAGCAGACCACCCACCGCATCCAGGCCGCGGAGAATTACAACACCCTGGGCGACTGGGGCGTGGCCAACGTTGACGGGGATGTTGCCAACGGGCTGATGGACCTGCTGCAGCCGGTCAACATCGTCGGGTTGTTCAACGATTACAACGCCAACAGCTTCACGGCCTGGCGCGGCGATGCTGGCCGCCTGGCGCAGTGGGCGGCGGACAACTATGGCGCCAATCTGGGCGTTAGCCCGCAGCGCGCCGCCGACAACCTGGTGGAGGAGAAGACCAAATCGGCCTATTTCCAGGTCGAGCTGGACGGCGAACTGGGCGGCCGACGCACCAATACCCGTCTGGGCGTGCGCTATGAAACCACCGATGTGGTGTCCACCTCGGTCATCGCCATCCCGGAAGCCATCGAATGGCAGTCCAACAATGACTTCCGCGTGATCCTGTCCGACGAACAGCAGCCCTTCACCGAGAAAAACACCTACAGCTACATTCTGCCCAACCTCGACTTCAGCATCGACCTCATGGACGACCTGAAGGGGCGCGTCTCGTTTGGCAAGAGCATTGCGCGTGCGCCGATTGGCAACCTCTACGCGGGCCCGACCGCACAGCAACCGTTTGGCTCGGTGCTGATCGATCCGTCCTCGCGGGCCAGCGGCACCGCCCAGAACCCGCAGCTGAAGCCGCTGGAGTCGGACAACCTCGACCTGGCACTGGAGTGGTACTTCGCGGACGCCAGTTACGTGTCGGTGACGTACTGGAACAAGTCGGTCGACAATTTCATCGGCAACACCATCGTGCAGGAGAACCTGTACGGCCTGCGGGATCCCACCGCCGGTCCGGATGCGCAGGCCGCCCTGGCATTCCTCAACAGCGGCGCCTGCATCACCCAGGTGGGCGCAGCCAATGCGGCGGCATGCTCGGCCAATGACACCGCCCTGTTCACCGCGCTGGCCCTGCTGCGCAACAACCCGGCCGGCTTGGGCGCCTACACCGGTACCGACGCGCAGGTGCTGGCCACCGAAGCGGCCTACGATCTGTATGGCACGGGCGCTGACCCGTTGTACCAGTTCAACGTCAACCGCCCCATCAACCAGAACAAGGCCAAGCTGCACGGCTGGGAGCTGGGCGGGCAGTACTTCTTCGGCGACACCGGCTTTGGCGTCCTGGCCAACTACACCATCGTCGACGGCGATGTCGGCTACAACAATGCGGGCGACCCGGGCATCGACCAGTTCTCGCTCACGGGCCTGAGCGACACGGCCAATGCGATGCTAATGTACGAAAAGTACGGTTGGTCGGTTCGCTTGGCATGGAACTGGCGCGACCAGTACCTGATTCTGGCCAACCAGGGGGCCAGCCGGAATCCGTACTACGTGGAAGCTTACGAACAGTGGGATCTCAGCGTGAACTACACCCTGGATGATCACTGGTCGTTCGGCCTGGAAGCGATCAATCTGACCGGTGAAGACGTCCGCTGGCGTTCACGCACCTCGGAGATGATCGTGAAGCTCGCAGATCAAAGTCCGCGTTACATGCTCGGCGTTCGTTACAGGTTCTGAACGGTGGGTGCCGCTGCACGCGCAGCGGCACCTGTTCACGGCTCCTGAGGGGATTGGACAGCACCATGCCGCGTTACGAAATGCTCAACAACATCGCCCATCGCGACCTGCGGGTGGCGACCGGCTTCGGGCCCGAATTTGGCGACGCGGTGGGCATGGTTCCGGCCTACCCGAGTGAGTTTGCCGAGCTGCAGCGCGAGTACTCCATCTTCCTTCGCAAGGACGCCGCAACAGGCCAGTGGCAGTCGGTGGTTCTGCTGGGGTTCGAGCAGCACGAGAATCTGTATCTGCAGGACGGTCGCTGGAATGCATCCTATCTGCCCGGGGCGGCGGCCAAGGGGCCGTTCCTCATCGGATTCCAGGAGCACCAGGTCGACGGTGCGTTCACCCAGGACGCGGTGCTGCACGTGGACCTGGATCATCCGCGCGTGAACGCCCAGCAGGGCGAACCGGTATTCCTGCCGCAGGGCGGCAACACCCCCTACCTGGACCACATCGCAGGCGTGCTGCGTGGGATACACGATGGCCACGCGTTCGGGGCGGACATGTATGCGATGTTCGATGCGAAAGGCCTGATTCAGCCCCTTACCCTGGACGTGCAGATCGATCCGCAGCATCGGATCGGCGTCAATGGCCTGCACGCGATCGACCGTGACCGCCTGGCCCTGCTGGACGGTCCTGCGCTGGCTGAACTCAATCGCGCCGGGTATCTGGAGGGCGCGTATCTGATGCTGGCGTCCCTGCACAACATGCGCCGCCTGATCGCTGAGAAGCAGCGACGCCTGCGCATGCACGATGCCGCCGTTGCGGCCGGGGGACACTGACCCGTGCTGGACGGCGCCGCCATGCAGACCCTGGAAGGCCTGGACCCGGCCGCACTGCCGATGGAGGCGTTGGTGGCCGCGGGGGTGCCGGTGGTACTGCGGGGCATCGCGCGCAACTGGGGAGTGGTGCAGGCCGGGCTGCGCTCCACGCAGGAGGCGATGGCTTATCTGCGCAGCTTTGATGCCGGCGTGCCCGTGCCGTATTCCTTCGGCGGCCCCGAGATTGAAGGACGTCCGTTCTACAACGCCGATTTCACCCGGTTGAACGTGGAGGTCCGGCGTGGATTGCTGCCGCAGGTGCTCGACGAGATTGCCGACACCTTCGACGACCCGAAGCCACCCACCTATTACGTGGCGTCGCTGCTGATTGATCGGGCGCTTCCCGGGTTTGCGCAGTCCAACGACGCCGGTTTGGCGGGGCAGGGCATCGAGGCCTCGGCCAGCATCTGGATCGGCAACCGCGTGACTGCTTCCTGCCATTTCGACACCCCCGAGAACCTGGCGTGCTGCGTAGTGGGCCGACGCCGGTTCACCCTGTTTCCGCCGGAGCAGATCGACAATCTGTACCCGGGGCCGCTGGAGCCCACGCCGGGTGGCCAGGTGGTCAGCGTGGTGGATATGGATCGCCCGGACTTCGCGCGCCATCCCCGGTTCCGTGACGCGCTCGCAAGCGCGCAGACGGCTGTGCTGGAGCCCGGCGATGCGATCTTCATTCCGAGCATGTGGTGGCACCACGTGCGCAGCCTGATGCCGTTCAACGTGCTGGTGAACTACTGGTGGCGCAGTTCGCCGCACTTTCTTTCCTCGCCGTTGCCGGCGCTCCAGCATGCAATGTGGGCGCTGCGCGATCTGCCGCCACGCCAGAAACAGGCATGGTCTGAGATCTTCGCGTACTACGTTTTCGGTCCCGGCGAACGCGCAGGGCAGCACCTGCCGGACGTAGCCCGGGGTGAACTGGCGCCGTTCGACGAGACACAGGCACGGCGCACGCGCGCCCAACTGCTGGCTCGACTCAACCGCTGATGGGAGCATTGCATTGAACGTGGCGGACACAACACACGGGCGCATCCGCAAGGTGGTCATCGCCGGCGGCGGTACGGCAGGGTGGCTGGCCGGCTGTGCGCTGTCCCACCAGTTCCGCGACCAGCTGGACATCATCCTGGTGGAGTCCGAGCAGATCGGCACCGTGGGTGTCGGCGAGTCGACGGTGCCGCCCATCCGTACCTTCCACCGCTTTCTGCAGATCGACGAGCAGGAGTTCCTGCGCGCCGTCGCCGGCACGTTCAAGCTTTCGATCTCGTTCGAGAACTGGCGTCGCCCCGGGGATCGGTTCATCCATCCCTTCGGCACCATCGGGCAGGGCACCTGGGCCACGCCGTTCCACCATTTCTGGCTGGACAGCCTGCGCCGCGGCATGCCGTCGGACCTGGGCGACTTCTGCCTGGAGAGCGTCGCCTCACGCGGCGACCAGTTCTCGCTGGAGACCCAACCCGCGCTCAACTACGCGTATCACTTCGACGCCGGGCTGTATGCCAGGTTCCTGCGACGCAAGGCCGAAGGGCATGGCCTGCGACGGGTGGAAGGAAAGATCCGGGAGGTCCGGCAGCATGCCCACGACGGCTCCGTGGCGGCACTGGTGCTGGAAGACGGGCAGGTCATCGAGGGCGACCTGTTCATCGACTGCACCGGGTTCCGCGGGCTGTTGACCGAGCAGACCCTGCATACCGGCTATGAGGGCTGGAACGAATGGTTGCCCAGTGATCGCGCCGTTGCGGTGCAGACCGAGGCGGTCGCGCCGCCCGTTCCGTACACCCGTGCCATTGCACACGAGGCCGGCTGGCGCTGGCATATCGCGCTTCAGCACCGGGTTGGATGCGGGCTGGTGTTCTCCAGCCGGCACATGTCCGATGACGAGGCGCAGGCCAAGCTGCTGCGTGATGTTGACGGTCCGCCTCTGCGCGATCCCTGGTTGGTGCCGTTCCGCAGCGGGCGCCGGCTGAAGGCGTGGAACAAGAATGTGGTGGCGCTCGGGCTTGCCAGTGGCTTCATCGAGCCGCTGGAATCGACCAGCATCCACCTGACCATCAGTGCCGTGGTCCGCCTGATCCAGCTGTTCCCGATCGACGGCATCAGCCCGGCGCTGGTGGCGCTGTACAACGATGTCAGCCGCCAGGAAATGGAGCATGTGCGCGACTTCATCATCCTGCATTACCACGCTACCCAGCGCGACGAACCCATGTGGAAGGCCTGCCGCGAGATGGCCCTGCCGGAGTCGCTCGCGGTCCGGCTGCGCGCGTGGCGCGAACGTGCCCATGCCTGGCAGGACCCCGGTGAGTTGTTCCGCGTGGATTCCTGGACCAGCGTGTTGATGGGGCAGGGGATCCAGCCCGGTCCGCCGCACCCGCTGGCGGCGGCCATCAACGACGCAGACCTGCGGACGCTGTTGGCGCGAATCCGGCAGCCGGTGCAGCAGGCGGTCGCGACGATGCCGTCGCAGGCCGCCTTCATTGAACGCTACTGCAAGGCAGCGGCAGACGTGCTGGCCACGGCGCTCCGCCGTGGCGTAACAGAGCCGCACGCTGCGGCATGAAAATGGTAGCGCTACCTTCAACTACAGGTGAGGCGGAAGACGATGGATCTGGTGGCTGGAATCGACGCGGGTACGCAAAGTCTGAAGGTCGTGGTCTACGACCCTGCCGGGCGCCGTCTCATTGCCAACACCAGCGCCCCCCTGGACTTGGCGTCGGACGCCGATGGCAGCCGCGAACAGCGCCCGGCCGACTGGATCGCCGCACTGCATGCCTGCTTCCGTGCGGTTGATCCCAAGATACGGTCCCGCATCGCCGCACTGGCGGTGTCGGGCCAACAGCACGGGTTCGTTCCCGTCGACGCGGCAGGGGAGGTGCTGGCACCGGCCAAGCTGTGGTGCGACACCAGCACCTCGGCGGAGTGCGTGCAGATCATGGACACGGTGGGCGGAACAGCGCGCACCATCGCACTGGCGGGCAACCCTGTCCTGACCGGTTACACCGCGTCCAAACTGCCGTGGACGAAGGCCCACCGACCCGAGGCCTACGCGCGTCTTGCCACCATCCTGCTGCCGCACGACTATCTCAACTTCGTGTTGACCGGCCAGCGCTTCTGCGAGTACGGCGATGCCTCGGGCACGGGCTGGCTGGACGTGCGGACCCGTACCTGGTCGGCCGAGCTGCTCCGCGCAACCGATCCGGACCGCGACCTGGCCGCGTGCCTGCCGCGCATCGCCGCGCCCGAGGAAGTGTTCGACATCGATCCGTCCACCGCGGCGGCGCTGGGCCTGCCCGCGACAGTGAAGGTGGCCGTTGGCGGTGGCGACAACATGATGGCCGCCATCGGGACCGGCTGCGTCGCACCGGGCCGCCTGACGGTGAGCCTGGGCACCTCGGGCACCCTGTTCGCCTACTCCGACACCCCGGTGGTCGACCCGGACGGGGCGTGGGCCGCGTTCTGTTCGTCCACCGGCGGCTGGCTGCCGCTGATCTGCACGATGAACTGCACCGTGGTGACCGAACAGGTTGCCGACGCCTTCAGCTTCAGCACCCGGTACGGCGACGGACACCTGCGCGCCACATCGCCCGGGGCCGATGGCCTGGTGATGCTGCCGTTCCTCAATGGCGAGCGCACGCCGGACCTGCCGCTTGGCAAAGGGGTATTGGCGGGTCTGGACACGACCAACATGACCCCGGCGCACTTCTACCGCGCGGCCATGGAAGGGGCAACGTACACCCTGAAATATGGCTACGACGCCTTTATCCGCGCGGGCATGCGGTTCGACCGCATCGTGCTGACCGGTGGCGGCAGCAACAGTGCGCAGTGGCGGCAGATGGTGGCCGATGTATTCGGCCTTCCGGTGGACGTACCGACCCAGCCCGAAGGCGCGGCGTTCGGTGCGGCATTGCAGGCGCTGTGGGCCTTGGGCCAGGCGCGTGGTGACGCTGCGTCCATCGCCGATATCGCCGACCAGCACGTGGCGGTCGACCCGCTGCAGTCCGCACAGCCCGATCCGGCGCGTACGGCCGCCTACGCCGCGGCGTATGCCCGTTTTCTGCGCCATCTCGATGCCATCACGCCGTTGTATCGCGGCTGATACCCCCTTTTTCGCGACACCTCGCACAACGACAGGAAGACGCACCATGAGCAATCAGCCCTTCATCGGCGGCAAGGAATACTTCCCCGGCATCGGCCGCATCCCCTTCGAAGGCCGGGGCTCGGACAATCCCCTTGCCTTCAAGGTCTATGACGCGAACAAGGTCATCGGGGGCAAAACCATGCAGGACCACCTGCGTTTTGCGGCCTGCTACTGGCACACGTTCTGCAACGCCGGCCATGATCCGTTTGGCCCGGGCACGCGCCACTTCCCGTGGGAGACCGGCACGCCGATGGGCACCGCCGAGGCAAAGGTGGACGCGGCGTTCGAATTCTTCACCAAGCTCGGTGTGCCGTACTGGTGCTTCCACGATATCGACCTGGCGCCGGATGCCGAGGATGTCGGCGCGTACGAAAAGAACCTGAAGCACATGGTGGGACTGGCCAAAGAGCGCCAGGACGCGACCGGCATGAAGCTGCTGTGGGGCACGGCCAACCTGTTCTCGCACCCCCGCTACATGAACGGTGCATCCACCAATCCGGATTTCGCGGTGGTCGCGCGTGCCGCCGTACAGGTGAAGGCGGCGCTGGACGCCACGGTTGAACTGGGTGGCGAGCACTACGTGTTCTGGGGCGGCCGCGAAGGCTACGGCTCCCTGGCGAACACGCTGATGAAGCGTGAGGTCGACCACTTCGCGCGGTTCCTCACCATGGCGCGCGACTATGGCCGCAGCATCGGGCTGAAGGGCAATTTCCTGATCGAGCCCAAGCCGATGGAGCCGATGAAGCACCAGTACGACTTCGACAGCGCCACCGTGGTCGGCTTCCTGAAGGAGCATGGGCTGGACAAGGACTTCAAGCTCAACATCGAGGCGAACCACGCCACGCTGTCCGGGCACACCTTCGAGCACGACCTGCAGGTCGCTTCGGATCATGGCCTGCTGGGCAGTATCGACGCCAACCGCGGCAATGCCCAGAACGGCTGGGATACCGACCAGTTCCCGACCGACCTGTACGACACCGTGGGCGCGATGCTGGTGGTGCTGCGCCAGGGTGGGCTGGAAGGCGGCTTGAACTTTGATGCCAAGGTGCGTCGCGAATCCACCGATCTGGAGGACCTGTTCATTGCCCACATCGGTGGCATGGATGCGTTCGCCCGCGGGTTGGAAGTGGCTCATGCGCTGCTGAACGACTCGCCCCTGGAGCAGTGGCGCAAGGCGCGGTATGCCAGCTTCGACAGCGGGTCCGGCGAGCAGTTCGCGCGCGGCGCGCTCAGCCTTGCCGACCTGGCCGCACTTGGTGCCAAGGGTGGTGAACCCACGCAGATCAGCGGCAAGCAGGAGCGTTACGAGAACCTGATCAACCAGTACCTGCTGCGCTGAGCGTTGCAGCTTGCATTGATGACACCGGACCGGAGAAGGGCAGGGTAATGGACCAGGCAATGAAGGGCGGCGAGAACACCCGCCTGATTGTAGTGATCAGCGTGGTGGCGACGATTGGCGGATTCCTGTTCGGGTTCGACAGCGGGGTGATCAACGGCACCCAGGACGGGCTGCACCAGACCTTCAAATCCGGCGAGTGGATGCAGGGGTTCGAGATCGCATCGATGCTGTTGGGCTGCGCGGTCGGTGCCTTCAGCGCCGGCCGTCTGGCCGACCGCCTGGGGCGCCGCAACGTGCTGATTGTCTCGGCAGTGCTGTTCCTGCTGTCGGCGATCGGCGCGGGTGCGGCGTCGTCCTCGGCCATGTTCATCGTCGCGCGGGTGATGGGCGGCTTTGCGGTGGGAGCGGCGAGTGTGATCTCGCCGGCCTACATCGCCGAAGTGGCGCCAGCGCGTTACCGCGGCCGCCTGGCCACGGTGCAGCAGATCGCCATCATCAGCGGGCTCACCGTCGCGTTCCTGTCCAACTATCTGTTGGCAGCCACGGCGGGTGCGTCCACCGAAGCGCTGTGGGGCGGGTACGCGGCGTGGCGCTGGATGTTCTGGATGCAGGCGGTGCCGTCGCTGCTGTTCCTGGCGCTGTTGCTGACCATTCCGGAAAGCCCGCGCTATCTGGCGGTGAAGCGCCGCAAGGACGAGGCGCTGCAGGTGCTGACGCGGCTGTTCGGCGCTGCCGAAGCGCAGGCAAAGCTGGCCGAGATCGACGCCTCGCTGTCGACCGACCATCATCGCCCGCGGCTGTCGGATCTCCTCAGCAAGGCGACCGGCCGGGTCCGCCCGATTGTCTGGGTCGGCATCGGCCTGGCCACCTTCCAGCAGCTGGTCGGTATCAACGTAGTGTTCTACTACGGCGCCGTGCTCTGGCAAGCAGTTGGCTTCTCCGAGAACGACGCGCTGATGATCAATGTGCTGTCCGGTGCGCTCAGTATCGGTGCCTGCATCGTCACCGTGCTGTTGATCGATCGCATCGGGCGCAAGCCGTTGCTTTGGGCTGGCTCGGCCGGCATGGCGGTGTCGTTGGCCCTGTTGGTAGTCGCATTCGCCAGCGGCTCCCTGGTCGATACACACCTGCAGCTGCCGCCGGGCATGGGCACGCTGGCGCTGGTGGCGGCCAATGCCTACGTGGTGTTCTTCAACATCTCCTGGGGGCCGGTGATGTGGGTGATGCTGGGCGAAATGTTCCCCAACCAGATCCGTGGCTCCGGGCTGGCCGTGGCGGGGGCGGCGCAGTGGACCGCGAATTTCGCCGTCACGGTGACCTTCCCCATTCTGCTGGCGGGGACCGGGCTGGCCACGACGTACAGCATTTACCTGGTGGCGGCCGTCATCTCGATCTTCTTCGTGCTCAGGTACGTGCACGAAACCAAGGGCAAGGAACTGGAGCAGATGGAAGGATGAACGCGATTACCCATCAAGGCGCTGCACGCGCCCCGAAGACCGTGCTGCTGACCGCGCTGCTGCTGGTACTGGCCGCCTGCGGGAAGGATGACAAGGCGCCCGCGTCTGCGACGGCGGCCCCCGATCCATGGCCGCAGGTCACCTGGCCGCTGGCCGAGGACGCCGCGCTGGAAAAGCGCATCACCGACCTGATGGCGACCATGACGGTAGAGGAAAAGGTCGGCCAGCTGGTGCAGGGGGATATTGCCAGCATCACGCCGGATGATCTCCGCAAGTACCGGCTTGGCTCGATCCTGGCCGGTGGCAACTCCGACCCGGGCGGCCGTTACGATGCGTCGCCGGCCGAATGGCTGGCGCTCGCCGACGCCTTCTATGCGGCATCGATGGACACCTCGCAGGGCGGCAAGGCGATTCCGGTGCTGTTCGGGATCGATGCCGTGCACGGGCAGAGCAACATCATCGGCGCGACCCTGTTCCCGCACAACATCGGCCTGGGTGCGACCCGCAATCCGGAACTGCTGCGCCGGATCGGTGAAATCACCGCGCTGGAGACCCGTGCCACCGGCATGGAGTGGGCGTTCGCACCGACCGTGGCCGTCCCGCAGGATGACCGCTGGGGGCGCACCTATGAGGGCTACTCCGAATCACCCGACGTGGTGGCCAGCTATGCCGGTGCGATGGTCGAGGGCCTGCAGGGCAAGGTGGGCACGCCTGCCTTCCTGGACGGTCGCCATGTGATCGCGTCGGTAAAGCACTTCCTGGGCGACGGTGGCACGGCCGATGGCAAGGACCAGGGCGATACCCGGATCAGCGAGGCCGAGCTGGTGCGTATCCACGCGGCCGGGTATCCACCGGCGATTGCCGCGGGCGCACAGACCGTCATGGCGTCCTTCAACAGCGTCAACGGTGAAAAGATGCACGGTCACAAGCCGTACCTGACCGATGCGTTGAAGGGCCGCATGCATTTCGGTGGTTTCGTGGTGGGCGACTGGAACGGCCACGGGCAGGTCAAGGGCTGCACCACCACCGATTGCCCGGCCACCCTCAATGCCGGCCTGGACATGGCCATGGCGTCGGACAGCTGGAAGGGCTTCTATGAGACCACGCTGGCCGCAGTGAAGGCGGGCACCATCGCCCCGCAACGCCTGGACGATGCGGTGCGCCGGATCCTGCGGGTCAAGATGCGGCTGGGTCTGTTCGAGGCGGGCACGCCATCCTCGCGCGCGGTCGGTGGCCAGTTCGCGCTCATCGGCGCCCCGGCGCATCGTGAGGTCGCACGGCAGGCAGTGCGTGAATCGCTGGTGTTGCTGAAGAACCAGGGCGGCGTGCTGCCGTTGTCGCCGAAGCAACGCATCCTCGTCGCCGGTGACGGTGCCAACGACGTCGGCAAGCAGGCGGGCGGGTGGACCCTGAACTGGCAGGGCACCGGCACCACCCGCAAGGATTTCCCGAATGCAGACACCATCTTCGAGGGCATTGCGCAGCAGGCGAAGGCCGCTGGCGGTCAGGCGGAGCTGGCGGTGGACGGGAAGTATGCGACCAAGCCGGACGTCGCCGTGGTGGTGTTCGGGGAGAACCCCTATGCAGAGTTCCAGGGAGATCTGCCGACACTGGCCTACAAACCGGGGGACGACGCCGATCTTGCCCTGATCAAGCGACTGAAGGCCGAGGGCATTCCGGTGGTTGCGGTGTTCCTGAGCGGGCGCCCGCTGTGGGTGAACCGGGAAATCAATGCTGCCGACGCGTTCGTGGCGGCCTGGCTGCCCGGCTCGGAAGGCGCCGGCATTGCCGATGTGCTGCTGCGTGGGCCGGGGGGCGACGTGCAGCACGACTTCAAGGGCAAGCTGAGCTTCAGCTGGCCGCGCACGGCAACGCAGTACGTCAACAATGTGGGGCAGAAGGACTACGCCCCGCAGTTCGCCTTCGGTTTCGGCCTGACTTACGCCGATAACGGCGATCTGGCCGCGTTGCCGGAAGTTTCCGGCGTTACCGGCAATGAAGGCGCGGGCGGCGTGTTCTTCGCGCGCGGTGATGCCGGCGCCGGCATGGCGCTGCGACTGGAAGGCAGCACGGGGCAGGGCGTGACCGTCACCAAGGTGCCCGAGTCCCTTGATGGGGGCCTGCTGCAGGTCACCGGCGTGGATCACCTGGCGCAGGAAGACGGTCGTCGGCTTGCGTGGACGGGCAAGGGCGAGGCGATTGCCGCGTTGCAGTCGCACACGGCGCTGGACCTGCAGCGCGAGAGCAACGGCGACCTGATGCTGTTGACCACGTTGCGCGTTGACGCCGCACCCCAGGGCGAGGCGTGGTTGTCGGTAGGCTGCGGTCCGGGCTGCTCGGCACGTGTTGCGCTTGGACCGACGCTGGCCAAGCTGCCCAAGGGTCAATGGACCCGCGTGGGCGTGCCCTTGAAGTGCCTGGCGGCGGCAGGCGCGGATGTCGGCAAGCTGGATCGCCCCTGGTCCATCGGGACGGCGGGCGCGATGACGCTCTCGGTGTCACGCGTCGCCCTGGGTGCCTTGAACGAGGCGGAGGCCACCATCGCATGCCCGGGCGCGTGACGATGCGTCGTGCGGCATCAGCGTTTCGGTGGGCGCGCGACCGAGTCGCGCACCACCAGCCGGTGCGGCATGACGTGGTCGGTCAACACGCGCGTGTCCTCGCCCTTGCGGCGGATGGTGCGCAACAGGATATCGATGGCGGCGTCGGCCATCGCGGCGATGGGTTGATGGATGGTGGTCAGCTCGGGCCAGACGGTGGTGGCGGCCGAGGTGTCATCGAAGCCCACCACCGACAGGTCGCGGGGCACGTCCAGGCCGCGCCGGTGCGCGACGGAGATCACCGCCGCGCCCATATCGTCGTTGCTGGCGAAGATCGCGGTGGGCGGCTGGCGCTGGGCCAGCAGCTTCTCGGCGGCGGCGAGCCCCGAGCGGTAGGTGTAGTCGCCCTGCTGCACCAGGCCGGGATCAACCTCCAGCCCGGCCGCGTGCAAGGCCGTCACAAAGCCGTCGTAGCGCCGTGCACTGGCACTGAGGTCCTTGCGCCCACAGATGAAACCGATGCGGCTGTGGCCGTGCTGGATCAGGTGTTCGGCCAGTTCCTTGCCGGCCTGGAAGTCGTCGATGCGCACGCAGGAGATGCCGTTGCCCAGGTGGCCCGGTGCGATCGCGACCACCTGGATGCCGGCCTTGATGAGCTCGGTCACCGCCGGCTGCGACTCGCACAGCGGGGGCGGCAGGATGACGCCATCCACACGGCCGGCCAAGGCACGCGCGGCCTTGCGCTCGGCGGCGGGCTCGAAATCCTCCCAGTAGTCGACCACCAGCTGGATGGCAGCGTTGGACGCCACACGCAGCAGGCCGACCAGCAGTTCGCGCAGGTAAGCGCCGCTGGGATTGGTGTAGATCAGCGCAATGCGCGTGTGCTGTGCGGCGGCCAGCGTGCTGGCGGCCAGGTTGGGCGTATAGCCCAGTTCGCGCACCGCGCGCATCACGCGTTCGCGGGTGTCATCGCGCACCTTGCCCTGGTTGATCGCCCGCGACACCGTCATCGGCGACACCCCGGCCAGGGCTGCCACCTCGTCGATCGTCACGCCACTGGTTTTGCGACGGACCGATTTCTTCGGCTTGTCCAATACGCGCTCCCGTTTTTCGTTGCGACGCTGGCGCATCGAAGGCACGTCCGGAGCTTACAAGGTTTGCTGTCCCCGCTGCGGTTCCGCTGGGATGTCGAGCGGTGTCATTGGAGGGTGGGTGCGGTGATGGCGTTGTTGGCGTGCACGGGCACGGTGCGCGCGGAGGATGGCTACGCGCTCTGGATGCGTTACGCGCCGCTCGAACCCGCGCTGGCGGCCGATTACTACACGCGCCTGGCGGAGGTGGTAGCCCCGGATCAGACACCCATCCAGCGTGCCGCGCGCGAGGAGCTGGAACGTGGTCTCACGGGTCTGACAGGCAGCGCGCCGCGGATGCATGTCGCGCCCGCCATCAACCCGTCACTGGTCATCGGCACACCGCAGTCGTCGACCTTGATCGCGCCGCTACGCCAGGAGCTTGGCGCGCTGGGCGACGAAGGCTATCTGCTCCGGCAGACCCGCATCGACGGGCGCGACGTACTGCTGGTGGCCGCGCGCCGGGATATCGGCGTGCTGTACGGCGTGTTCCATCTGCTGCGACTGCTGCAGACCGGCGCATCGCTGGATGCGCTGGAGGTGCGCGAATCGCCACGGATGCAGCTGCGGGTGCTCAACCACTGGGACAACCTGGACGGCCATGTCGAACGCGGCTACGCCGGTCGCTCGCTGTGGGACTGGCAGACGCTGCCGGAGTGGCACGACCCGCGCTACACCGACTACGCACGCGCCAACGCCTCGGTGGGTATCAACGGCACCGTGCTCAACAACGTGAACGCCAATGCGCAGAGCCTGGCGCCGGACTACCTCGCCAAAGCGGCGACGCTGGCGGACATGTTCCGGCCCTACGGTATCCGCGTGTACCTCAGCGTGCGTTTCAGCGCGCCCATCGAACTAGGCGGCCTGAAAACCGCCGATCCGCGCGATCCGGACGTACAGCGCTGGTGGCAGCACAAGGCCGACGAGATTTACGCGCGCATTCCGGATTTCGGCGGCTTCCTGGTGAAGGCCAATTCCGAAGGGCAGCCCGGTCCGCAGGACTACGGCCGCTCGCACGCCGACGGCGCCAACCTGTTGGCCGATGCGCTGGCTCCCCATGGCGGCGTGGTGATGTGGCGGGCGTTCGTCTACGCGCACGATGTTCCTGCCGACCGTGCCACACAGGCGTACACCGAATTCGCGGGGCTGGACGGCACCTTCCGCCCGAACGTGATCCTGCAGGTGAAGAACGGGCCCATCGACTTCCAGCCCCGCGAGCCGTTCCACCCGCTGTTCGGGGCCATGCCGCGTACGCCGCTGATGATGGAAGTGCAGATCACCAAGGAATACCTCGGCTTCGCCACGCATCTGGTGTACCTGGGGCCGCTGTACGAAGAGGTGCTGCAGTCCCACACCCGTGGACCGGGCGCCACGGTGGCGCAGGCGCTGACCGGCATGGCCGGCGTCGCCAACATCGGCGCGGATCGCACCTGGAGTGGCTCGCACTTCGACCCCGCCAACTGGTATGCCTTCGGCAGGCTGGCATGGAATCCGCAGCAGTCGGCCCGCGCCATCGCGGCAGACTGGGCGGCGATGACCTTCTCGCCAGACCCCGCGGTCGTGCAGCCCATTGTCGGGATGATGATGGCCTCGCGCGAGGCCGCCGTGAACTACATGACCCCGCTGGGCCTGCACCACTTGATGGCACGCGGACATCACTACGGGCCCGGCCCGTGGGTCGACGGCGGCCCGCGCGCGGACTGGACGTCGGTGTACTACCACCGCGCCGACCGCGATGGCATCGGCTTCGACCGGACCGCCCGTGGCAGCAACGCGGTGGGCCAGTACGCCCCTGACGTGGCCGCGCGGTATGGCGACCTGGCGCGGGTGCCGAAGCCGCTGCTGCTGTGGTTCCATCACGTGCCGTGGGAGCACCGCATGGCGTCGGGCAAGACGTTGTGGGACGAGCTGGTCGGGCGCTATTCGCAGGGCGTGCGCCAGGTCCAGGACATGCAGGCGACCTGGGCGAGCCTGGGGGGCAGGGTGGACCCGCAACGGCATGCACAGGTCACCGCGTTCCTGCGTGTCCAGCTGCGCGAAGCACAGTGGTGGCGGAATGCGAGCGTGGCGTATTTCCAGTCGGTGAGCGGCAGGCCTCTGCCTGCCGGCGAGAGTGCCCCGCCGCACCCGCTGGGCTGGTACCAGCGCCTGCAGTTTCCTTCCGCGCCGGGAGATGGGCGATGAGCCATAGGACGTGGATTGGCTGGATGCTGGCAATGGCGTTCGCTGGCTGCGCCGTGCCGTCAATGGCGCAGGAACCGGTGACGACGCTGTTGCATCCGCTGTTCCAGGATCACGCCGTGCTGCAGCGCGACCAGCCGATTCCGGTCTGGGGCAACGCTGCACCTGGCACCACGGTGTCTGTCACATTGGCAGGACGGAACGTCACCACGCGCGCGGAGGCCAGCGGTCGCTGGCAGGCACGGCTCACACCGCTCGCCGCTGGCGGTCCGTACGTACTGTCGGTGCGGGCAGGGAAGGCCAGCCAGGTGGTGCAGGATGTGCAGATGGGCGATGTCTGGTTGTGTTCCGGACAGTCGAACATGGAACTGCCGGTGTGGCGGGCACTCGACGCGGGCAGCGAGATCGCCTCGGCCACACACCCGATGATCCGCCTGTTCACCGTGCCCAAGGCGGTGGCCACCGTGCCGCAACAGCAGTTCGGCGCGCCGGTTGCGTGGCACCCTGCGTCACCGGAGACGGTGCGCGACTTTTCTGCTGCCTGCTTCTACTTTGCGCGCGAGCTGCAGAAAACCGTCAACGTTCCGATGGGGCTGATCCAGGCGGCGTGGGGCGGCTCGCGGATCGAGGCCTGGACCAGCGCCGATGCGCTGCGCGCACAGGGCGGCATGGACCCGGCACTCGATGTGCTCGCGCTGTATGCCCGCGATCCGGCGGCGGCAAACGCACGCTGGGGCACGCAGTGGCAGCACTGGTGGGCAACGCGCGAGGGGGCTGTCGCCGACGACCGGCCGTGGCAGCCAGAGGCCGACGCCACGGGATGGCAAACGGCGCCGGCCATGCTCGGGGCATGGGAGCGCTGGGGCGTGCCGGCACTGTCCAGCTACAACGGCATGGTCTGGTACCGCAGCCAGGTGACCCTGACCGCCGCGCAGGCGGCGCAGGGTGCACAACTTGCGCTGGGCCCCATCGATGAGACGGACATGACCTGGGTGAACGGCGTGGCCGTGGGCAGCCAGTACGATCCGGGCGAGGCGCGGTCTTATGCGCTGCCCACCGGTGTGTTGACCGCGGGTGCGAACACGGTGGTGATCAATGTGCTGGACACGTACGGCGACGGTGGCCTGGCAGGCCCTTCGGACGCCCACGCCGTGGCGCTCGACGATGGCACGCGGATCGCCCTCGATGCGCCTTGGCAGTACCGTGCCGCGCCGAGTGCGCAGGCACCGCCGTCCGCGCCGTGGCACGCCGCCACCGGCCTGTCGACGTTGTACAACGCCATGATTGCGCCGCTGGGCGCCTATGGTCTGCGCGGCATGCTGTGGTACCAAGGCGAATCCAACACGGGTGATGGTCCTGCCTACGCCGCACGGCTGCGCGGCCTGCGCGCTGACTGGCGCAGGCAGTTCGGCGCGCAGATGCCGCTGCTGGTGGTGCAGCTGGCCGGCTACGGTCAGCCGCCCGTGGCGCCGGTGGACAGTGGCTGGGCGCAGGTACGCGAGGCGCAGCGGCGGGTCGCGGCCGAAGACCCGCGCACCGGGCTTGCGCTGGCCATCGACATCGGCGACGCGTACGACATCCATCCGCCCAACAAACAGGAGTTGGGCCGGCGCCTGGCTCGGGTGGCGCGTCATATGGTGTACGGCGACCGGACGCTGGCACCCGCCGGCCCGACGGCCCGCACGGCGTCGCTCGCACAGGGCAAGGTGCGGGTGGTGTTTGATGGTGTCACCGGCAGTTTGGTGACGACCGGTGCGAACGGCCCCATAGGATTCGAGCTCTGTGACGCCGAAGCACGGCACTGTGGCTATGCCGACGCGGTGCTGGAGGGGCGTGAGGTTGTGTTGGATTGCATGGATTGTCTGGAGCCGGCCAGCGGCCGGCACTACCGGGGTGCTGCGTTGCTTGTGCGCTATTGCTGGGCCGACGGTCCGGTCTGCACGCTGCGCGACAGCAGCGGTGCGCCGGCTGGGCCCTTCGAGCTTTCTCTTAACGCTGCGGAGGTTCGCTGATGCGTCTGCTGATGGCCACGGTCGTTCTGCTGTTGTCGGCGACGGTGTCGCCACTGGGCGCTGCGCCTGCGCCTGCGCCGCCGGTGTACTTCGACTGGTTCGAGTATTCGGGTCACGACGCGGCCTTTGAAACGCCCCTGCCAGCCGGTCACTACCGCAACCCGATCCTGGCCGGCTTCCATGCAGATCCGAGCATCGTCAGCGCGAACGGGCGCTTCTACCTGGTCAATTCCAGCTTCACCTACTTCCCGGGCATTCCGGTGTTCGAGAGCGTCGACCTGGTGCACTGGAAGCAGATCGGCAACGTGATCGACCGTCCGGGCCAGCTGGATTTCGACGGCCTGAGCGTGTCGCGCGGCATCTTCGCGCCGGCGATCGCGTACCACGACGGCATGTTCTATGTGGTCACCACAGCGGTGGACAGCGGCGGCAATTTCATCGCCACCGCGCGGGACCCTGCCGACCCGTGGTCCGACCCGCACTGGCTGCCAGGCGTCGGCGGCATCGATCCGTCGCTGTTTTTCGACGAGGACGGCACCGTTTACCTGCTGAACAATGATGAGCCGCCCGGTCCGCAGCGCTACGAAGGCCACCGCGCCATCTGGATGCAGCAGATCGACCTGGCCACCTTCCAGCCGGTGGGTGCGCGCAAGGTACTGATCGACGGCGGCGTGGAGCCGGCGAAGAACCCGATCTGGATCGAAGGACCGCACCTGTACAAGCGCGACGGCTGGTACTACCTCTCCGACGCCGAGGGCGGCACCGGGCCACAGCATTCCCAGGTGGTGCTGCGCAGCCGCGACGTCTGGGGACCCTACGTGCCATATGCGGACAATCCGATTCTCACCCAGCGCGACCTGCCCGGTGACCGGCCGCTGCCGATCACCAATGCCGGGCATGCCGATCTGGTGGAAGGGCCGGACGGCTCCTGGTGGGCGGTGTTCCTTGCCAGTCGCAACTACGACGCACGCCACTACAACACGGGCAGGGAGACGTATCTGCTTCCGGTGGAATGGCGGAACGGCTGGCCGGTGATCCTGCCGGCTGGCCAGGCCATCCCGTATGCGGTCAAGGCGCCGTCGTGGATGCAGGGCGAGGCGTCGCAGGCGCCTTCCACCGGCAACTTCGTCGACCGCGACGCGTTCGATGCCCCGGTGCTGGGCACGGGATGGCTGCGCGTGCGCGTTCCGAAACAAGCCTGGGCAGACCTGCGCGGGCGGCCGGGCAGCTTGGCGGTGCATCCGCTGCCGGAGGATCTGGACACGCTGCGCAACCCAGCCTTCCTTGGGCGCCGCCAGCAGCATCTGCGCTTCGAGGCCAGCACCGCGATGACGCGCCCGGCGGCAGGGGTGGCGGCCGGCCTGGCCGCATTCCAGAGCGAGGCGTACTGGTATTTCCTTGGCGTCCGCAGCCTGGGCGGTGACCGTGTTGCGGTCTTCCTCGAAGCACGCGACGGCGGCGGCGCGACCAGGACGCTGGCCAGCCGGGAGCTGGACGCAACCCCGTCACTGCGCCTGCGGATTGCAGGTGACGAAGGCCACTATGCGTTCGCGTTCGATACCGGCGACGGCCGTGGCTGGCAGACGCTCGCCGACAACGTGGACGGCACTGTATTGAGTACTGATCGTGCCGGCGGTTTTGTCGGCGCCCTGCTGGGACCATTCGCGCGCGATGAGCGCGCCTTGAGGAGCAAATGATGACGCGCAAGCCCATCGTCCGCACGCTGGCGCTTTGCGCCGCCGCCGCCCTGGCAAACGTCGGTTACGCCGCCGGGCCCCAGCCTTGGCTCGACACCTCGGCCAGCTTCGAAACCCGTGCGGCCGCGCTGGTGGCGCAGATGAGCCTGGAAGAGAAGGCGGGACAGATGCAGAATGCCGCGCCTGCCATCGAGCGTCTCGGCGTGCCGGCCTACGATTGGTGGAACGAAGGCCTGCACGGCGTCGCGCGGGCAGGGCAGGCCACGGTGTTTCCGCAGGCCATCGGGCTGGCGGCCACGTTCGATGTGCCGTTGATGGGACAGGTGGCGACCACCATCAGCGACGAAGCGCGCGCCAAGCATCACCAGTTCGTCCGTGAAGGATCGCATGGCCGCTATCAGGGGCTGACCTACTGGTCGCCGAACATCAACATCTTCCGTGACCCGCGCTGGGGGCGGGGCCAGGAGACCTACGGTGAGGACCCGTACCTCACCGCGCGGATGGGCGTCGCCTTCGTGCAAGGCCTGCAGGGCGACGACCCGATGTACCGCAAGCTCGACGCCACGGCCAAGCACTTGGCTGTGCACAGTGGCCCCGAGGCCGACCGTCACCACTTCGACGCCCGCCCGAGCAGACGCGACCTGTATGACACCTACCTGCCGGCGTTCGAGGCGCTGGTGAAAGAGGGGCAGGTAGATGCGGTGATGGGCGCCTACAACCGGGTGTACGGCGAGTCCGCCAGCGCCAGCCAGTTCCTGCTGCGCGACGTACTGCGCCGCGACTGGGGCTTCAAGGGCTATGTGGTGTCTGACTGCTGGGCCATTGTCGATATCTGGAAGCATCACAAGATCGTGCCCACCCGCGAGGCTGCGGCGGCGTTGTCCGTCAAGAACGGCACCGAGCTGGAGTGCGGCCAGGAATACGCGACGCTGCCGGCGGCCGTGCGGCAGGGCCTGATCAGCGAGGCGGAGATCGACGACGCGGTGACGCGCCTGTTCACCGCGCGGATGCGGCTGGGCATGTTCGATCCACCCGAGCACGTGCGCTGGGCGCGGATTCCCGCGTCCGTGAACCAGGCCCCGGCACACGATGCGCTGGCGTTGAAGGCCACCCAGAAATCGCTGGTGCTGCTGAAGAACGATGGCATCCTGCCACTGTCACGCAGCCTCAAGCGCATTGCCGTGGTCGGTCCCACTGCCGATGACACCATGGCACTGCTCGGCAACTACTTCGGCACGCCGGCAGCACCGGTCACCATCCTGCAGGGGATCCGCGATGCAGCCCAGGGCGTGGAGGTGCGGTACGCCCGCGGTGTGGACCTGGTCGAAGGGCGCGACGATCCCGGTGCAACGCCGTTGATTGAAGCGGCCTACCTGCGCCCCTCGGCCGATTCCCCCGAACGCGGCCTGCGCGGTGAGTACTTCCGCACGGCCGATCTTTCCGGGACGCCGGCGCTGGTCCGCACCGATGCACAGATCGGCTTCCGCTGGGACAGGGGTTCACCGACCGACAATCTGTTGGCCCGCGGCGAGGCGGCGCCGGGGCAGGGCATTCCCAGCGACGGGTTCAGCATCCGCTGGCGTGGCCAGCTGCTGCCGCCAGTGTCGGGCCGCTACCGGATCGAGGCCGCTGCCGACGACGGCTTCCGCCTCTACGTGGACGGCAAGCGGGTACTGGACCACTGGGCCAACAGCGACCGCCTGCGCAGCGACGGCGTGGCGATGGACCTGCAGGCCGGCCGTGCGTACGACCTGAAGCTGGAGTACTACGATGCCGAGCGCGACGCCGGCGTGCGCCTGGGCTGGCGCATGCCGGGGGCAAAGCCGCCGTTCGAGGAGGCCGTCGATGCCGCCCGCAGCGCGGATGTGGTGGTGTTCGTCGGCGGCTTGACCGGCGACGTGGAGGGCGAAGAGATGACGGTCAACTATCCGGGCTTCGCTGGCGGCGACCGCACCGACCTGCGCCTGCCCGCGACGCAGCGCGCCCTGCTGGAAGCGCTGCACGCCACCGGCAAGCCGGTGGTGATGGTGTTGACGGGGGGGTCGGCGTTGGCGGTGGAATGGGCCCAGGCGAATCTGTCCGCGATCCTGATGAGCTGGTATCCCGGGCAACGCGGCGGCACCGCCGTGGGCAACGCGCTGTTCGGCGACGTCAACCCGGGCGGCCGACTGCCGGTGACGTTCTACACCGCAGACCAGGCGATGCCCGCGTTCGACGATTACACGATGGAAGGCCGCACCTACCGCTACTTCCGCGGCACACCGCTGTATCCCTTCGGCTACGGGCTGTCCTATACCCGCTTCGACTACGGCAGGCTCCGCCTCGATGCGCCCCGCATTGCCGACAACGGCACGCTCAAGGTGCAGGTGGACGTGACCAACACCGGCAAGCGCGCGGGCGATGAAGTGGTGCAGCTGTATGTGCGACGCCTCGCCGCCGGAGCAGGGGACGCGCAGCAGACCCTGCGTGGCTTCCAGCGCGTTCACCTTGCCCCGGGCGAGCGGCGCACCGTGGCATTCAGCCTGGACGCGCACCAGGCGCTGCGCGAGTACGACGAAGCGCGCGGCGCCTATGGCGTGCCGTCCGGGGCGTACGAGGTGCGGATAGGCGGCTCAAGCGCCGATGCCCGCGTGCAGAGCCGCTTCAACGTGGAGGCGAATCGTGACTGATTCGCGCCCCATGGAGACACCCGAGCACACGCTGTCGATCCGGGAGAAGCTGGGCTACAGCCTGGGCGACCTTGCGGCCAACCTGATCTTCCAGACGCTGATCACCTACCTGGCCTTCTTCTATACCGATGTGTACCGGTTGCCGCCCGCCACGGCGGCCACGATCATTTTCGTGATCGGTCTGCTGGGGGCGTTTGTCTTCACTCCGCTGATCGGCATCGCGGCCGACCGCACCGCCACCCGCTGGGGAAAGTTCCGTCCCTGGATCCTGTGGACGGCGATCCCGTTCGGCGTGTTGTCGCTGCTGGCATTCAGTACGCCGGACCTCGGTGAGCACGGCAAGGTCGTCTACGCCCTGACCACCTATGGCCTGCTGATGCTGGTGTATGCGGCCAACAACCTGCCGTATTCCGCGCTCAGCGGCGTGCTGACCGGCAGCATGGCCCAGCGCAACAGCCTGTCGGCCTACCGCTTCGTGGCGGTGATGATCGCGCAGTTCATCATCCAGGTACTGCTGTTGCCGCTGGTATTGATCCTGGGCGACGGCGATCGCGTGCAGGGCTTCGAGCGGGTGATGACCTTCTTCGCGGTAGTGGGAACGCTGTTCTTCCTGATCACCTTCGCCACCACGCGCGAGCGCATCGTGCCTGCCAAGGAACAGACGGGCGGGGTGCTGCAGGACCTGACCGACCTGCTGTACAACCGGCCGTGGAAAGTGATGCTGGCCCTCACCGTGCTGGTCTTCATCAACCTGGCCCTCAAGGGCGGCACGTACATCTACTACTTCCAGTACTACATGAGCGAAGCCGCATTGGCGGGCTTCCTCGACACCTCCGGCTTCAACCACTTCATCGGGGGATTGAACGCGACGCTCAATGGATGGGGTCTGTCCGACTTCACCTGGCCGGAGGATCCGGCGACCTCTGCGTTCAGCCTGTTCAACGCCTGCGGCATCCTCTGCATGATCCTGGGCATTGGCGTGTCCCGCCATCTCGCCGATCGCTTCGGCAAGCGCAGTGTCTTTGGCGGCGCGCTGTTGGTTTCCACCGTGTTTCTGCTTGCGTTCTACTTCCTTCCGCCCACGGCGGTTGCCGTGGGCTTCGCGGCCTTCATGCTGCACGGGTACTTCTACGGCATCACCATCCCGTTGCTGTGGGCGATGATCGCTGACGTCGCCGATTACTCCGAATGGAAGAACCACCGACGCGCCACCGCGATCATCTTTTCGGCCATGTTGTGTGGCCTGAAGATCGGCCTGAGCATCGGCGGCGCACTGGTCGCCGGCATTCTGGCGCACCACGGCTACCTGGCGGGCGCGGAACAACAACCCCAGGCCGTGGTGGACGGCATCCGCCTGACCGTGAGCGTGTACTGCTCCCTTCCGTTCCTGCTCGCGGTCGTGCTGCTCCTGCTCTATGAGATCGACAAGAAGATGGAGGCCCGCATCGAGCAGGACCTGCATGCGCGCCGGCAGGCGGGCAACGTGGATCACCTCACGGCACGCGCCATCTCCCAGCCACTGGTGACCCACATCTACACGGCCGATCCGTCGGCCCATGTGTTCGAGGGGCGCCTGTACATCTACCCGTCGCACGATATCGACAGCGGCGCGCCCTTCGACGATGAGGGCGGTCACTTCGGCATGGAGGACTACCACGTATTGCGGATGGACACGCCCGACGGCGAGACCACCGACTGCGGCGTGGCGCTGCATGTCCGCGACGTGCCGTGGGCCGCACAGCAGATGTGGGCGCCCGACGCGGCCAGCCGGGACGGACGCTATTACCTCTATTTTCCGGCCAAGGACAGGCAGGGTGTGTTCCGCATCGGTGTAGCCGCGTCACATCGCCCGGAGGGTCCGTTCACGCCCGAGCCCGAGCCGATGGAGGGGACGTACTCGATCGATCCTGCGGTGTACGAGGACGACGACGGCACGCATTACCTCTATTTCGGCGGCATCTGGGGCGGTCAGCTGCAGAAGTACCGGGACAACCGTTACGACGCGGCGCACGAAGAGCCGACCGGAGACGCGCCTGCACTCGGCCCGCGGGTCGGCCGACTCGATGCCGGTATGACACGCCTTGCCGAACCCACGCGCGAGATCGTCATCCTGGACGAGCACGGGCAGCCGCTGCGCGCCGACGACCACGCGCGCCGGTTCTTCGAGGGACCGTGGCTGCACAAATACCAGGGGCGCTATTACCTGTCGTACTCCACGGGTGACACCCATCTGCTCTGCTATGCCGTGGGCGACAGCCCGTACGGACCGTTCACCTATGGCGGCGTGATCCTCACGCCGGTGGTGGGCTGGACCACGCACCACTCCATCTGCGCCTTCGAGGGGCAGTGGTACCTGTTCTACCATGACGCGGTGTTGTCCGGCGGGGTGACCCACCTGCGCTCGGTCAAGTGCACACCGCTGCACATGAACGCGGACGGCAGCATCCGGACGATCGACCCCTATGGCGCCTGAAACAGCAGTGCCCAAGGACGATGCGCAGGCCCCGATGCCTGCCGGCCGCCTGCACTGGCTGCGGGCGGGCAGGCTGGAGGTCGCACTCGCTCCGGAAGCCGGTGGACGCATTGCCCAGCTCCGCTACGACGGCGTGGATTGGCTGGTGGGTCCGGACGAGGTGGAGCAGGCAACCATCGCGTGGGGGTGCTACCCGATGGTGCCCTGGGCCGGACGGATCCGGCAGGGGCGCTTCCGCTTCGATGGCCGGCGTTTCGGGCTGCCGGTGAACTTCGGTGGGCACGCCATCCATGGGGTAGGGTTCTCCCGGCCCTGGCGCATCGACAGCGTTGGTGCGGACAGCGCCACGCTGACGCTCGCGCTTCCAGAGGATGGCTACTGGCCCTTCGGCGGCGTTGCGACGCAGGCCATCCATGTCCGGTCCAACCGGCTGGAGCTACTGCTCGCTGTGCAGGCCGGTGACCAGGCTATGCCCGCCGTACTCGGCTGGCACCCGTGGTTCCGCAAGCCGGAGCGCTTGCTGTTCGCCCCCCTTGCCATGTATCCACGGGATGCTGAGGGCATTGCCACGTTACCCTGCGGCAGCCCCGCATCCGGGCCTTGGGATGACTGCTTCATCAACCAGGGCGACGTGACCTTGGTGTCGGCGGGCCAGCGGCTGCGGCTGCGGGCGGACACCGATCACTGGGTGGTCTACGACGGTGCGCCGCACGCAACGTGTGTCGAGCCGCAGACCGGGCCGCCGGATGGTTTTACGTTGGCGCCGAATCGGTTGGAGCCGGGGCAGCGGCTGCAGCTGAGGTTCGAGCTTGAGTGGGAAAGCGACGACCCGGGGTAGCACCGGGACCGTGCCCCCCGGATGTCTCAGGGGGGATCGCGTGCATCCAGACTCAAGACAGGGGAGGTTGAGGCCTCGGCGTGTATCCAGCTGCAGAACGCGTCCGTCGCTGCCTGCCGCTGACCCTTTGACGGCCGGATGATCCAGAACGCATAGGCATTGGGAAGATGGTTCTCAACGGGCCTCACAAGGCGTCCCCGATGCAGATCGTCCTCTACCAAGGGCGCCAACCCCAACGCAACGCCGTGCCCGTGGATCGCTGCCTCCTGGGCCAGATAGATGCTGGGAAACACGGGGCCGGCGTCAGCGGATACGCCCTTCAGGGCAGCCGCCTGCAGCCACGCCGCCCAATCGGGAACGCCCGGCCGTCCCTCAGCGCTTTGATCATGGATGAACGCGACATGGGCGAGATCGGCGGGCGATGCAATCGGCTTTCCATCCTTCCGTGACGTGCCGGGGGCGCACACCGGAAACACCGGGGCGTCCATTAACTTCTCGACCTGCACGCCCGGGTACGTCCCCAGGCCGTACCGGATCGCGACATCGACCTGCTCCTGGCCAACGTCGACCAGCTGATCGGTCGTCAGTACCCGAACGTGGATGTCCGGGTGCGCCTCGTGGAACCGGTGAAGCCGGGGCGCCAGCCACTTCGCGGCGAATGACTCCAGGGTGCTGACACGCAGGTGGCCGGGTTCGGCCGGTGCGGCTCGGTCCAGTGCGAGATCGAGCATCCCGAAAATCTCAGTGAGCGACGCCGCAAGAGTGGCGCCCTGCGCGGTGAGCGTCACGGCCCGATGGCCGCGCTCGAAGAGCTCGGTACCCAGGTAGGCTTCGAGTCGTTTGACCTGGTGACTCACCGCCGCCGGTGTGACAAACAGCTGGGTAGCGGCCTTCTGGAAGCTGAGGGATCGTGCTGCGGCCTCAAACGCTCTCAACGCATTCAAGGGAGGGGCGTGGCGCGGCTTCATCAGGCGTTCCTACCAGCACGGGTGACCGATCTTATCAGGTTAGTTTTAGTAACTTGAAGGTCAAATCTTCTCGTTTGTCGGCGTCTGCACACCCGTCAATCATGGCGGCCTCCATTCAACGGGAAGCCGCCGTGCATCTGAAACCGCTGGGTCCGGACGTGTTCTTGTGCGTCGGCGAGGACCACCAATCCGTTGCGACCGTGTTCCTCGATGGCAATGACGCGCTGCTGGTGGATGCACTGGGAAGCGCAGCGGACGCGGCTGCGTTGCGCGTGCTGATCTGCGACGATCTGGGGAAAACGGTGCGCGTCATCGTCGCCACCCATTTCATGAGCGACCACATCGCGGGGCTCTCGGCCTTCCCCGATGCCATGGTCATCGCGCACCGCAATTACCGCCACACCTTCCTGTCACAGAACCACCGCGTCGACGCGTTCTACCGCGAGCCGCAGGTGGTGTTCGACAGCGCGATGCGTATCCGCTGGGGCCGCCATGAGCTTCGCCTGCTGCACAATCCCGGCAAGACGATGGATCACATCAGCGTGGATGTTCCCACCGCCGACCTGGTCTGCGTCGGCGACAACATCGTGGGCAACATCGTCTACCTCTCAAAGGCCGACCCGGTCCAGATTCGAACGGCCATTGGTCGGGCGAAGCAGTTCGGGCGCGGCACTGTCGTCGGCGGACACATGGGGCGCTTTGACGCCGCCGTGCTCGACAACGCAGTGCACTACCTCGACCGGATCCGCCAGAACGTGGTGGCGATACGCGCGCAAGGCGAGGGTGAATCGCTGGCGTCCCGGTTGGCCACCCTTCGGATCGGGGACTGCCTGGCGCCCGGCGTCGAGGCAAGCGCGTTCGAAACGGCGTGGCATCTGCGCAATCTGGAGGCCATCGAATCCCAGGGCATCTTTGAGCTGGACACCTACCTGGCCCGTTCGGCGGATGTCGCATGAGCGGCGACGTGCCAGAGGGCGCACGCATGGGCCGCCGCGTCTTTCTCTCCGGTCTCGCCGCTGGCGCCACGGCCGCGCTGTTGCCGGTCTCCCGCGCCGTCGCACGGCCAGCGTTGGACGACCTGCGAATTCAGCGGCTTGCGTGGGCGGGCATTCGCCTCCAGCTGCCAGGCGCAACCTTGTTCATCGATCCCCTGACCAACGCCGAGGAGTGGGGCAGGGCACTGCCCGATGTCCTGGTTCCCGTTGAGGGCGGGGTGGGCGACACGACGGTATTGCTGACGCACGTCCACTCGGACCACTTCGACGCCGGGGCTGTGGCCCAGGCGCTGCGGAACGGCGGGCGCTTGATCTACCCCGAGGGGACCCATCCGCTTCCCGTGCCTGCGGGCGCCCGGGCACGGCCCGCAACGCTTTGGGAGCCGCAGTTGCTGGGTGACTTCACCGCCACGGCGGTACCCGCCTCGGACGGATACGGCGACACTCAAGTCTCCTGGGTGGTGTCGGCGGCCGGCCGCCGGATATTCCATGGAGGAGACACGATGTGGCATGGCCACTGGTGGAAGATCGGCCGCCAGCTCGGACCCTTCGACGTGGCGTTCCTGCCGATCAACGGTGCCAGGTTCGGATGGCGCACGCCCGTCAGCGGGCAGCCGGGCGTCCTGACGCCCGAGCAGGCCATCGCCGCCGCCACCGTGCTGGGCGCGCGCACTGTGGTGCCGATTCACTACGGCATCTCGGGCGTTGATGCGTACCAGGAAGTGGACGATCCTCTTGGCGCCCTGATCCGGGCCGCGCGGGGAACGGCCATCGGGGTCCAATCAGTGCAGCCGGGAGCGTGGGTGGCGTGGCGGTGAGGTCCTGCTGCACTGTCGACACGTCCAGCCGGAGGCCACTCACCGCCACGGGAACCTGCATGAAGCACCTTGCCTTCGCCGCTATCATTGCCTCGATATTTGTCAGTCCCCTGTCCCATGCGACGGAGGATTCAGGGCCGTCGCGACCCTCGTTGGGTGCGCTGCAGCGCATCATCGAGTCCCGCAGTCCGGAGACGACGGTCGCCACGCCTGACCATGATCGGATCACCGCCCAACGCATCGATATCGTCGACGAGAACGGGGTGATCCGCATGACCCTTTCAGGCCGGACGCCGGCGCCGATCATCGATGGCATCCAATACCGCCGGGCGTTCAACGTCGCCGGGCTGGTGCTTTACGATAACAAGGGCAGCGAGCGCGGCGGCTTCGGCACCGCCGATGTGGACGGGGGGATGGCGGTTCTGGCCCTGGATCACCCGGCGATGGATGCCATCGGCTGGCGCGTCTCGCCGGACGGCGAGGTGGCGTTCTCGATCAACCAGGCGCCGCCACTGCTGCGCGAACCGGCCCTCGGCAATCGCTTGGTTCCCGGGGTTAAAACGTCCACGCGAATCCGCATGCTGGTGGATGCAGACGGAACCCCTGCGATCGCGTTGAACGACAAAGCGGACAAGACACGCCTGCGGCTGACGGTGACCGAAGAGGGCTACGGCGCCATCGAGTTCCTCAACGCACAAGGGGAGGTGATTCATACCCTGGCGCCAGAGGCGGATGCGAAGCTGGCGAAGGCGCAGTAGATCCAGCGCTGAAGCAGGGTAACGGTGTTACACGGCACTTGGGGTTGAAGCGCTATCTGGAGAACTGACGCACATGCAGATTGAAGAATACGAAGAGCGGCTTCGCGTTGCCATGCTGCACAGCAATGTGGCGGAGCTGGAGGTCCTGATTGATGACGACCTGGTGTTCGTCGGGCCAGGGGGCGGCATTTATACGAAGGCGGATGACCTGCAGCTGCATCGCTCGGGGGCGCAACGCATGTCTCAAGCGGACTGGCATGCGGTGGAAGTGCGTTCGTACGGTACGACATGCGCCACCGTGGTAACTGCTGCGCTGTCTGGCACGCTCATGGGAGAGCCATTCTCTGGCCGGTTCCGTTATCTGCGCACCTGGATGCAGAAAGAGGGTGTGTGGCGCGTGGTTGCCGGTAGCGTGTCGGCGATCAGCGAATAACGGGCCATCACGCTCCCGGCCTCCCCGTGGGCACGCTGTTGTCGCGTTCGTGCCAGGGCGGGAGCGCCAGCGCATGGGCTTTGAGCATGGCTTGGATGCGCGCATGCACTTCATCCCTCTCCGTATGCGCGCATTGATCCAGAATCTCTCCAGCCAGCGCCTCAAACTGCGGCCAGAACTGCGCCGGGTGGCGCACCTCTGCCAACCAGTGGACCAGCATTTCGGCCAGCCCATCAAGCTGCGCCTGTATGTCGGGGCGCTTGTTCATCCCGGAGCGGCACCCAGATCAAGCGCGACACGGTAGTAATGGCCGTCGTCGCGGAGCAGGACGGTGAGGTCCGGCTGCAGGACGTCATCCACATGCAGGGTCGGCTGACCTTCCGCGGTGCGGGTCACCACGAACTCATACAGGCTGCGCCCGAAGTGGTAGCTCAGTTCGAACGACGGCCAGTGATCGGGCAGGCAAGGTTCAAGCGAAAGTCGATCACCGTCGCGACGGATGCCGAGCAGGGATTCCACCAGCAGGCGATACATCCACCCGGCCGACCCGGTGTACCACGTCCAGCCGCCTCGCCCGACGTGCGGCGACACGGCGTAGACATCGGCGGCCAACACATAGGGTTCGACGCGGTAGGTCTGGACCGCCTCGGCGTCCAGCGTGTGGTTCAGGGGATTGATCATGCCGGCCAGCTCCCAGGCACGCACCGCATCGCCCTGCTGTGCGAATGCCATCGCCGCCCACACCGCCGCGTGGGTGTACTGGCCGCCATTCTCGCGCACGCCCGGTACGTAACCCCGAATGTAGCCGGGGTCCTCCGTGGTCTGGTCGAAGGGCGGGTCGAGGAGCTGGATCAGCTTGGCGTCCTTTCGCACCAGATGCGTGTACAGCGAATCCAGGGCTTGCGTGGCACGCTCAGGCGCGGCCACGCCTGACAGCACCGACCAGCTCTGGGAGATCGAATCGATGCGGCACTCCTGATTCTGTGACGAGCCCAACATGGCGCCGTTGTCGAACCAGGCGCGGCGATACCACGCGCCGTCCCAGGCATGCTGTTCCAGGTTTTGACGCAGGCGTTCGGCCTGTTCTTCGCACCATTGCGCACGGGCGGCATCGCCACGCGCGTTGGCCAGCCCGATGAAGCGGCGAAGCGTGTCATGCAGGAAGAACCCGAGCCACACACTTTCACCGCGCTGCTGGTCGCCGACGCGGTTCATGCCATCGTTCCAATCGCCGCTGCCCATCAACGGAAGCCCGCGTTCGCCGAGCAACCGGCACCCGCGCTCCAGCGCGACGACGCAGTGCGCATACAGTGTTCCGCGCTGTGCCGAAAGGGTGGGCATGTCGTAGTAGCCTTCCTCCTCCGGGGTCACCGCGCGCCCCTCGATGAAGCCGACCACTTCGTCCAGCACGCTGGCGTCGCCGGTGACCTCCAGGTAGCGGCATGCGCCCTGGGGCAGCCACAGATAGTCGTCCGAGCAGCGGGTACGCACGCCGCGACCTTGCGGCGGGTGCCACCAGTGCATCACATCGCCTTCGGTGAACTGGTGTGCCGCGCAGAGCAGCAGGTGTTCGCGGGTCAGGTCCGGGCGCGCGTGTACAAGGGCGAGCGCGTCCTGCAGCTGGTCGCGGAAGCCGAACGCGCCGCCGGACTGGTAGTAGCCACTGCGTGCCAGGTAGCGGCAGCCCAGGGTCTGGTAGACCAGCCAGCCATTGGCCAGTGCGTCGAACGCCGGGTCCGGCGTGCGTACCTGCACCGTGGCCAGCACATTGCGCCAGTGGATGCGCACGGCGTCCAGCGCATCGATGGCTTCCTGATTGCCCTGGCGGCTTCGTGCCAACGCCAGCGTTTCCTCGCGGTCGCGCCCGGCGCCAAGGCGGAACGTGGTTTCACTGCGGTCGCCCGGCGCCAGCTCCAGCGGCACCTGGATCGCCGCGCAGGGATCCATGCCCGCACCGGCCCGTGCATCCAGACGCTCGCGACGCAACGCGGCCGGTGCGTGCAGGCCGCCGTTGCGGCCGATGAACTCCAGGCGGTCACAGGTCCAGCCGCAGCCCTCGGCATCGGTGTCGAAGAAGGCCATCCGGCCGCCGAATTCGGTGCTGTAGCTGTTGCGCGCCAGCAGCGCCCCGGTCTGTGGGTCGCGTTCGGTGACCACGTGCATGCGCGACTTCGGGCGCAGGTCACCCATGACCCACTCCACATAGCCGATGGCCGCCAGCCGCCGTGGCCGGCCCGACAGGTTGTGCAAGCGCAGGACCGAGAACTTCAGTGGTGCGGTGACATCGACGAAGACCCACAGCTCGCTGGCGATGCCGTCTTCGATATGCTCGTAGACCGTGTAGCCAAAGCCGTGGCGGGTACGGTAGGCACCGGTGCCCCGGCATGGCAGCGGCATCGGCGACCAGACACGACCGGTGTCCTCATCGCGCACGTAGAAGGCTTCGCCGCCGGTATCGGACACCGGATCGTTGAGCCAGGGCGTCAAGCGGAATTCGTGTGCGTTTTCAAACCAGGTATAGCCCGGTGCACTCTCGCTGACGACCGTACCCAGGCGGGCGTTCGCGATCACGTTGGCCCACGGCGCCGGGGTCGGGGCGCCTTCGCGCACGACCACCACGTACTCGCGGCCGTCCTCGCTGAAACTGCCGGTGCCGTTGTCGAATCGGCCGGCGCCGCGGTACGGAAGGAACGGCCACGGGTCGTCCACCTCTTCGTCGTGCTCAACGCCCGGGGGCAGTCCGGGCTCGGGTCCCGGGTCGGCGACAACGGGCAGCCCGGGCGTCGCGTCCATCGCCAGTGCCAGCTCCTGCTGCTCCGCCTGCGGCACCAGGGCCGGAATCCGTCGTACAGGCAGCGGCTGGCGCCCCACCTGCGCGGCCAGCGTGCCGTCCTCGTCGCTGAGCACCACCCGTGCCACGGCCTGCAGCAGAACGCGGTCCTCGTGGCTCATGTTCTGCACCGGCCGCACGAAAATGCCGCCGGGGCGATCGAGCAGGCCCGTCTCCGAACTGGCGGCCACCATCCCCAGGATCTGGTCCTGCAGTTCCTGCCGATAGCCGGCCTTGCTGTCGTTCCAGATCACCAGATCGGTGTTGAGTCCCTTCTGGCGCCAATACGCGTGCGCCTGCACCAGCTGCCTGACCAGTTCCACGTTCTCCGCGTCGGTGACCTTGAGCAGGACGATGGGCAGGTCGCCCGAGATGGCATGGCCCCACAGCCCGGATTGCCCCCGCTGGTTCTGCTGCAGGACGGCGTCGCCCGCGCGCAGCAGCGGATTGGCATACAGCACGTGGCTGGCCAGGCGCTCGTACAGCGAGGCTTCGGCCTGGCTGGCATTGATCTGCCGGCGCACCACCTGGCTGTGTGTCCAGGACAGGTCGAAGACACGGTCTGCCAGGCGGCGATCACGATACTTGTCGACCATCGCCTCGCAACCGGTGCGGTCGGCGCCGATGCCAAACACCATGTCCAGCTGCACGGTCTGCTCGGGCTCCAGCACCACCCGCACGCGGATGGCCACGATCGGGTCGAGCACCGAGCCGTCCGTGCCGGAGAGGTCGATATCGGTGGTCAACGCCTGCGGCGTCCGCGGCGTGTTGCCACGGCCCAGGAAGCGCGCACGGTCGGTTTCGTAGGAGATCGACACGACCTCGGCGTCATGCACCGCGACCAGATGGAACATCCACGGTGGCACTTCGTCGTGCGAACGGGGCCGGCGCGTGCAGAGCACGGCCTGCTTGGCGGCCAGGATCTCGCTCTGCACGAAGAGGTTGCTGAAGGCCGGATGCGCATCGTCGGACGCTGCGGGCGCCAGCACCACTTCGGCATAAGTGGTGATTTCCACCGTGCGCTGGCGACGGCCGCGGTTGGTCAGGCGCAGGCGCCTGAGCTCAATGTCGTCCTCGGCCGAGATGGCGACCTGCAGATGGCTCTCGCAGCCGCGGCGGGCACCCCGGAACTCCGCCTTGGCGTCGGAGAAGATCGCCTCGTAATGGTCCAGCGCCACGCAGGTGGGCTGGTAGGCGGCAGACCAGAACTCGCCGCTGTCCACGTCACGCAGGTAGCAGAACGACCCCCAGGCATCGGTGGTGCCGTCCTCGCGCCAGCGGGTGAGCGACAGGTCGCCGTGGCGGCTGTAGCCGCCGCCGGCATGGGTCAGCATGCCGTGGTAGCGCCCGTTGGAGAGCAACTGCACTTCCGGGCGCGGGCCAGCCGGATCACGCAGGACGCGCAGGGAGGTTTCGTGCTCGGCCATGGCCGAGTGCTCGCCCAGGGCTTCGACCTCATGCGGATGGAACACGCCGATGCGCGGGATGCGTTCCTGCAGCAGCAGCAGGGTGGCCTGGAACTCGGTATCGGCAACGAAACGGCGCTGCATCGGCTGGTCGCGCAACAGATAGTCCAGCGACAGCAGGCCCATGCCCTGGTGGTGGGCCATGAACGAACGCAACAGCACGTGATCCTGCCCCGGGGGTAGCCGGGCGGGGGTGTAGTCGATTGCTTCGTACATGCCAAAGCGCCCGGAGAACCCGAGGCCTTCGAGTGCCTGGAGGTTCTGGCACGCCGCCTCCGGCGCCACCATCAGCGCCATCATGCTGGCGTAGGGCGCGATCACCCGATCCTGGCCCAGGCCGCGTTTGAGACCCAACCCGGGCACGCCGAACGCGCGGTACTGGTAGTTCAGACGGGCATCGACGGCGTTATAGCCGGACTCGGACACGCCCCATGGCAGGTTCAAGCTACGGCCGTAGACGATCTGCGCCTCGACCGCATGCCGCGCGGTCTGGTCGAGCAGCGTGTCGGGATAGCTGGGCATCACCAGCTGCGGCATGAGGTACTCGAACATCGAGCCACTCCATGACAACAGCGTCGGCGTGCCGTTGACCTCGGTGAGCATCCGGCCGAGTGCGAACCAGCTCTCCTGCGCCAACTGCCCCTGGGCAATGGCGACGAAGGCGCACAGCCGCGCTTCGGAAGCGAGCAGGTCGTAGAAGCTGTTGTCGAGGCGGTGGTCGTCGACGTTGTAGCCGATCGAGAGCAGGTTGCGGGTACGGTAGAACAGGAACCCGTACTCCATCAGCGAGAACTGCCCGGCGCGGTGCGCCAGTGCCTGCAGCTGCTCGATGCGCACGCGCGCGTCCGCACCGGCGGAACCGGGCAGGGCGGCCAGCTGGCGCAGGCTGGGCACCGGCGCCTCGACGTCCGCGCCGGCATCGGCCGGGAGGTCGGCGAGTGTCGCGTGGGCGGCACGGCATTCGGCAGCGAACAGGGCAGGCCAGTGCAGCGCACCTTCCTCGGGCGACTCCGGTGCCGGCCACTGCGCCAGCACGGCGTCGGCCAGACCGGCGAGCTCCTGCAACCGGGCGAGCAGCTGCGCGGTCCCACGGGGGCGGTCAGTACGCGCTGATGCCAGGCGCTGGCGAAGATGGTTGAGCGCATCGCCCAATGGCGCGTCAGCGGGGCGATGGCGTTGCCGTTCCTCTTCCAGCACGCCGAGCGTATCGGCCAGGCCGTCGAACGTGTGCGGCGCCAGCACCGGCGCGTCCACCAGCGCGAGCAGGCCTTGGCGCAGCGTCAGCAGGTGGCCGGCCAGGTTGCCGCTGTCCACGGTGGAGACGTAGCGCGGCTGCAGCGGCGCCAGGGTTTCGGTGTCGTACCAGTTCAGGAAGTGGCCGCGGTGGCGCGGCAGCTGGTCCAGCGTATCGAACGTGAGCGCGGTACGTTCCGCGACCGCGCCCAGCTGGAGCCAGCCGAAATCCCACGCGGACAGATTGGCCAGCAGGGACAGGCCGATGTTGGTCGGCGAGGTGCGCCGCGCCACCACCAGCGTCGGGTGCTCCTGGATATTGTCCGGCGGCAGCCAATGATCCTGCTCGCGCACCCAGGCCTGGAAGAACGACCAGGTGCGCCGCGCCAGCCGGCCCAGGAACGCCCGCTGGGTCACAGACAGTTCGGCCACGCTCGCGGCCGGCGGCCGGCCCAGCCACGCCATCAACGCGGGCGCAAAGGTCCACGCCAACAGCAGGGGCAGGGCGACAGGCAGCGCGTGCGGAGCCACGCTGGCCACGACCGCCGCCAGCGCAACCGCCAGCACCGACGCCGGCGCCATCACCCGCCATTCCGCGCCGCGGTCGCTACCGAGGCGGCGCTCGACTTCGCTGGAGGGGTTCCATTGCAGCAGATGGCGGCGGGTGACGGTCATGCGCCAGAGCGTGCGCAGCACCGCGCCACCGGCCAGCAACGCTTCGTAGGGCAGACACGCGACCTGGGTGGCGGCGCGCAGCAACGACTGCAGCGTACCGCGCCCGACCATGATGTAGTGCGCTTCCAGCGGCGTGTCGTCCGGAACGCTCAGCGCATCGCGCAGCATGCCGATCAGCGGCGGCGCAAACCACAGCGCCAGCACCCACGCCGTCCACGCAACCGGGCTTTCGGCATGCAGCCAGCCCGCCACCAGCAAGGCCAAGGCAGCAATCGGCACCACGCTCCGGCGCAGGTTGTCCAGCAACTTGCCGCGCGACAGCAGGCTGAGCCGGTTCCGTTCCCATCCCGATCCCGGGCGCGGTGTCCACGGCATCAACCAGGGCAGCAGCTGCCAGTCGCCGCGGATCCAGCGCGCACGGCGCTTGGCATCGGCGACGTAGCGTTCGGGATAGTCCTCGTACAGGCGCACATCGCTGACCAGGCCGGCGCGTGCATAGCAGCCTTCCAGCAGGTCGTGGCTGAGGATGCGGTTCTCGGGCAGGCGACCTTCCAGCGCATGCTCGAAGGCCTCGACGTCATAGATGCCTTTGCCCACGAACGAGCCTTCGTCGAACAGGTCCTGGTAGACATCCGAGACCATGCGCGAGTACGGGTCGATGCCGGGCTCGCTGCCGAACATCCGGGCAAACCGCGAGGTGCGGCGCGTGCCCAGGCTGGTGCCGACGCTGGGCTGCAGGATGCCGTAGCCCTCCACCACGCGTTGCAGCGCCGGATCGAAGCGCGGGCGGTTGAGCGGGTGCGCCAAGGTGGCGACGAAGGCGCGTGCGGCATCCCGCGGAAGCTGCGTGTCCGAATCCAGGGTGATGACGTAGCGGACGCCAACCAAGGCCGCCGTGTCACCGACGGTGCGCATGAACGCGGTCGCGTCGCCTTGGCGGAGCAGGGCATTGAGCGCTGCCAGCTTGCCGCGCTTGCGCTCGTGCCCCATCCACACCCCTTCGCTTGGGTTCCATTGCCTGGGGCGGTGCAGCAGGTAGAAGCGATCGCCGCGCTCGGCCGCGTAGCGGCTGTTCAGTTCCTCGATGCGCTCCACGGCGTGCGCGAGCAGGGTGTCGTCCGTCGGCGTCTCGGCGGCCGCGGCGTCAAGGAAGTCCGTCAGCAGCACGAAGCGCAGCTGGGGATCGCGGTTGGCCAGGAAGCGGACCTCCAGCGCTTCGGTCAGCACATCGATGCCGTCGATGCTGGACAGCATCGAGGGGACTGCGACCACGGTGGAGCAGGCGGCCGGAATACCTTCGCTGAAATCGAGCTTGGGAAGCGGCCTGGGGGTGACCAGCACCGTCGCGGTCCAGTTCACCAGGACGATGCCCAGCTCGCTGAACACCAGCAGCGCGAACAGCGCGGCCAGCCACACGGGCACCGCGCCACTGCCCGAGGCCAGCAGGCCCGCGGTGGCCACCACCGCCAGCAGGGCGATCGGCAGCAGGTACAGGGCAAGTGGCACGCGATGCGCCCGTAGCCGGGCCTTGCGGTGGCGCGGTGCTGCCTCGGCCACTGCGTCCACGGTGGCGTCCACGCCTTCGCCGACGAGCCAATAGCCTACGTGCGCACGTGGCCCATCGAGCGGCTCAGCGGCCCGTGCCAGGTCCAGCGCGATGGTCGCAACGCGCTCTTCGGCGACGCGGCTACCGCGGGCGATTTTTTCTACGACATGGCGATAGGCGTCGCGGGTGCCGAAATCCATCTGCGGATAGACGCCCATGGGGTCCTCCTGCAGCCGCTGCTCGACCACGCTCATATCTTCGACAAAGGTGCGCCAATCCATGGTGGACAGAAAACGCAGGCTGCCGATGCTGTTGCCGATGGAGACCTGATCGGCCGCTTGCTGCTGCCCCTCGGCGGCGACCAGCTCGTCGATGCGCTGCCCAGCCGCGGCCGCCCACTGTTCCAACCAGGCGACGGGCATGGCCCACGCGCCGCCGCGCCCTTGCAGCGAGCGGGTAAGCTCGGCGATGAACGCGCCGGTCAAGGGCGGCTCGGAGCGTGCCATGTCGGCCACCACCAGGACCACATCGGTCGGGGTGTCGGAGGCGGCGCGATTGAGGTTGTCCGCCCATTGGGCCGCCAGGCCGCGGTCCGTGCCGTCGCGCATCACCCGCGCGGCCATGCGCCGCAGATTCTCCAGCAGGGCCAGGCGCAGCATGATCGGAACGGCCCACAATTCGCCCAGGCTCAGCGGCGCGAGCGACTGGTACGAGGCGATGAAGCGGCTCAAGGTATCGCCATCAATACGGCCATCGCCGTGCGCGATGGCTTGCATCGACAATTCGTACACGCGCGGCAACCCGGCCGAGGGGCCGGCGGCAAGCGACGGCAGCTGCCGGCTGTAGCCGCGCGGCAGGTGGCGGCGCGCGGTCTGGATCTGTTCCTGGATCAGGTAGTAGTTGTCGAGCAGCCATTCCCCGGCCGGGGTCACCGGCCGCTGTTCGCGCACTACGTTGCTGAGCAGCGTATTGGCGTCTTCCAGGACACGTTCGTTGGCTTGCAGGCGATCGAGAAGGCGCTCTGCGCCAGGTCGCATCCGCACCCGATGCTGGCGCGCAAGCGCGCGGCCGTACACCTCCATCTGTTCAACGCTGTACAGCGCGGCACGCAGTGGGACCTCGGTGGCTTCGATGGCCGGGACCGAGGCCTGGCGCTCACGCCAGCGCCAACGGACAAGCCGACGCAGGCGGAGCCAACGACCAAAAAGACGACGAAAGTGGGGCATGGTTTACCGAGGGGGGGAGGTCGCGTCCTTGCATAGTTGCATTCGGGGTGGCGTGGTAACTGTGAAGGCCGCGAGCGCGAGCGGCCCGGATGGTCGCGGCGCAACCTCAGGCGGTCGGCACCGTGCCGCCATCGATCGTGTACTCGGACCCGGAGATGGACGCCGCCCGCGGCGAGACCAGGAACGCAATCAGATCGGCTACCTCGGCGGGCTTGGCCGGGCGGCCCAGCGGGATGCCGCCCAACTCCTGCATGACCTGCTGTTTGGCGGCCTCATAATCTGTGCCTGCATTGGACGCAATCCGCTCGACGAATGCGATCGCAGCGTCTGTCTCGATCCAACCCGGCGACACGCGGACCACGCGCACCCCCTTTGGGGTGACTTCCTTGGAGAGTGCCTTGCTGTAGGTGGACAATGCTGCCTTCGCCGCAGCATAGGCAATCGTGGCGTCATGCAGCGGCAGTAGCCGTTGGATCGACGTCACATGCAGGATCACCCCCGCGCCCTGGGCGATCATGGCGGGCAAGCAGGTGCGATCCATCCGCACCGCGGACATCAAGTTCAGATCGAGTGCGTTTGCCCACTCCACATCGTCCAGCCGAGCGAAGCCACCCGCCGGCGCCGACGACCCGCCCACCACGTTGATCAGGATGTCGAGGGTGCCGAGATGGCCTACGGCTGCCTCCGATGCCTGGCGTACACCTTCGGCGGTAGCGAGGTCCGCAGCGACATAGTGCACGCCATCGACAGGGCGCTTCGGCGCCGACAGCGCGACCGCCACGACCCGAGCCCCCAGCCTGGACAACAGATCGACGACGGCAGCGCCCACACCGCGGGCACCGCCTGTCACCAGGACACGCTTGCCTGTCAGTTGAAGATCGAAGGTCATGGGGCAATCTCCAGCGAGGCGATCTTGCCGCGTTCCAGAATGAAGATGTAGCGCAGGTCAACCGGGCTGCCCTGGAAGTTGCCCGACACTTCGCTGGTCACGATATAGCTGCCATCCAGCGTCTCCACCGCTCGGGGGAGGGCGACATAGGTGTATTTCGCCGAGGAGGCGTTTTTCCATGCTTCGATCGCAGCTGTACCTGAATGGGTAGTCCTTTCATCCAACACGCGCCCGTTCGGCGTGAAGCAGCCGGCAACCGCCCGGCCGTCGTGCTGGTCGGCGACAAAATAGGCCGCGATCGGTTCGGGAAGATCGAGTCTTTGCATGTCAGGTCTCCGTTGTGGTGGACGGCGCCAGATTGACTCGTTCCTTGTGGTAACAGAATCACCTACTATCTGAGCAGGCTATGTAGAAACGAGTGCACAATGCGCGGCGCTTAATTCGCAGAACTGAAGGCGTTCGTCGCCATAGTGGACAGGTCAAGCTTCGCCAAGGCGGCCGATCACCTGGGGCTTTCCCGGTCCGCGCTCAGTCAGACCATCCGCCAGCTGGAGGCGCGGCTGGGCGTGCGCCTGTTGAACCGGACCACGCGCAGTGTTTCTCCCACCGAGCCGGGCAGGCGGCTGCACGAACGCATGGCACCCATGCTGCGTGAAATGGACGCGGCCGTGGCGGAGGCGGTAGACACACGGAACCGTGCCTCGGGAACGCTGCGCATCAACACGCTCAGCATGGCTGCCAAGCGACTGATAGCGCCACGGCTCGGTCGTTTCGCACGTGCCCATCCCGATGTGGTCCTGGACATCGTGATCAATGACGCCCTGAGCGACATCGCCGGCGAAGGCTTCGATGCCGGCATCCGCGTGGGCAATCGCGTGGGCAATCGCGTGCAGAAGGACATGGTTGCGGTCCGAATGACGCCGGATGTCGAACTGCTTGCCGTCGCATCGCCGGACTACCTTGCCCGCCACGGTGAACCCAGAACGCCTGAGGACCTGAGCCGACACGCCTGCATCCTCTGGCGCTTCCCCGGCAGCGGCAGGATTGCGGGCTGGGAGTTCAGTAAAGCGGGGAAAACGGTCGAGTTCTTTGGGGAAGGAAACGTGATCTCCAACCACCAGGACATCATCGTGCCCGCAGCGTTGCAGGGACTTGGAATCTTGTACGCCTATAACGATGATGACATCGCCGAGGCACTGCGCGATGGCCGACTGCGGCGCGTGCTGGCGGACTGGTCGCCCAAGGTCCCTGGCCTTTACCTGTACTACTCGAGCCGACGGCATATGCTGCCGGCGTTGCGGGCTTTCATCGATTGCATGCTGGATCGAGACCTGGGCGGTGAAGCGGGGTGATCGGCGCTAAGTGGCCGATCAGCGGCCGGTACGGTAGTCGGTAGAAAGTAGAGCGGGAGGCGGGCCTCGGGGCAGGGAAGCTATGCCGGCACGTCCGCGGCCGCGGTGATGTAGTTGTTCTAGATCGGCAGGGGATTAAGTAGAACTACTGGCTCTCTGCAAGCTGTTCTACGGATGCCTGCGTTTGGGCGATGGGCACATGATCTGGTGTCGCAAGCCGACGGAGTGCCCTGTGAACTCCGATCAAAGCACCACGTCTTCTTTGTCATGGCCGACGACATCGGCATCAGCTACAACAAGCAGGAATCATGGAGTAACGGTTGCCCAACATCGCTGCGCAGCGGAACGTGGCGGCCAGGTCGACGCGAATTCGGCGCCGGTTGACCAACGTGCTCGATTATCGCCTACAGCCAATTGCATTGCCTTTCCCACCGCGTAGGACAGCGGGCTATGACGCTACCCAAGAGGAGCATTTCCAGTGCATCCAGAGTCCAAGGTATCGAGTTTGCAGCCGATCTCCGATCAGGATATTAGCGACGCCTATCTGTATCTCCTCAGCCGCCTGCTCGTACTCCGGCAAGAGCAATTGGACTTCAACAAGGAGGGCTTCAAGTGGAATGAGATTGCCCATCGGGAGGTCGGCGGTGTGGCCTGGGCCAACCCGAACCTCGACGTGGCCTACAGTGAGGCGTGGGTAGCGGTCGATGAGAGCAGTTGCGCCGTCTTCAGCGTTCCCGAGATCAACGGGCGGTACTACACGGTGCAGTTCCTCAACGGCTGGGGTGAGACTATCGTCAACATCAATGAGCGCAACTATCCGGACCACCCCAGCGGCGATTTCTGGATATGCTTGAAGGGCGCGCCGACGCAGGTGCCGGCCGATGCCGTTCGCATCGACGTGCCAGGGAAAACCGCACGCGTCCTCGCACGCGTCGAACTTGGTGCCGATCCCGAGCAGGCGATCGCATTGCAGCACCGGATCACCGTCAAGCCCACGGGCACGCCGAAGATCGAACCTGTGCCGGCGACGCCGGTATTCACCAATGACGCGTTCCCGGGCGCCGAGGCATTCGATGCGGCCACGCTCGCGCTCGACAGCGAGCCCGACATCAACCCCGGCATGGCTGCGCTGCAGGCCCGCGTGCGAGCCATTGCCGAAGCGGTCAAGACACCCGCCGATCGCGAACGCGTGGAGAAGGTGATCCGCGAACAGGCCCTGCCGAACTTCCATAAATCCTTCAGCACCGCCGGTTCCAACAAGAACGGCTGGAACCGGCCGGCAACGATTGGCAAATACGGGGACGACTTCAAGACCCGGACGTTGATCAACATGGCCGGTATCTGGGCCAACAGCACCGATGAGGTGGTCTACTTCAAGACCGACAGCGACGGCAGCGGCGCCAAGCTGGACGGCGGCAACACCTACACCCTGACATTCGCCAAGGACGAGCTGCCGCAAGCGCATGTGAGGTACTTCTGGTCGGTGATCGCAGTGGACTCCAACGAGTTCCACGTGATTCCGAACGACAAAGACCGGTTCCTGATCAACCGGCAGTCCAGGCTAGAATACGGCGAGGATGGGGCGCTGACGTTGTTCTTCTCGCCGCAGAAGCCCGAGGACGCACCGGATGGGAACTGGCTGCCCACGCCCAAGGGTCAAAACTACAACCTGACCTTCCGGGCCTATGGCCCGGACCAGGCGATCCTTGGCGGGACGTGGTATCCCGCGCCGCTGATAACGACGGCGGAGGCAGCGTCATGACCGCTCGTGCGCCAGAAGCGGCAATGCCGGTGCCGGGCCCGGTGTCAGGCACCCGAATCACCGAGGAGTACGCACGCATGGTCGCGCGCCAGGCCTACTTCTGGGCATGGCCGATGATCAATGTCCATAACCGTCGCCAGACCTTCAAAGACCTGCCCGAGCCGGGCCTGATGGGGGGTGTCGTGCCGGTGGCCCCGCTTAATCGCTTGAGCATGCTCAGCGATTACATAGAGCCGCAGGAGCGGATGGTGGCGTGCCCAAATCAGGACGTCGTCTATGGCGCTGCCAGCCTGGGCCTGGACGTGGAGCCGGTCGTGATCCAGGTGCCGGACTTCGGCGACCGCTTTTGGGTCTACCAGGTAGTGGATGTGCGCACCGACAGCTTCGCCGAACTGGGCAAGATGTACGGCACCCGGCCCGGCTTCTATCTGCTGGCAGGCCCCGATTGGAAGGGTGACGTACCCGAGGGCATCGCCGGCGTGTTCCGCTCGAGCACCGATACCGGCTTCGTTATTCCGCGGGTGTTCCAGGACGCGACCGACGAAGACAAGCGTGCCGTGCAGCCGTTGATCAACCAGATCGACATGTACCCGCTTTCGATGTTTGACGGCAAGCTCAAGCAACGCGACTGGTCGAAGCAGCCCCGGTTCCCGGCGCAGGACACGGGCGGCGGCGCCGAGACGGTCTGGGTAGTGCCGGACAAGTTCGTCGACGAGCTCCCCTTGGCGCTCAAGGACGCGAGGCCGCTACCGGGCGAGGAAGCGCGTTACGCCGAAGTGCTGGCGGTGATCGCAGCCGCACAACAGTCTCCCGAGCTGAAGGCAGCCATGCTCGACGAGGCGGGGAGGGCAGAGCAGGACCTGGTGGGCCCGTTGCTTCAGTTCCGCCACTACGGCCTGCCGCTGCCGCACAACTGGACCACCCAGAACAACGGCGCCCAGTTCGGTACCGACTACTTCACCCGCACCGCGGTGGCCAAATCGAACATCTTCGTCAACCGGCCGAACGAGACCAAGTATTTCTACCAGGACCTCGACGATGCCGGCGCGCGACTCAATGGTGGCAAGCGCTATACCGTGACCTTCTCCGGGGGACAGCTGCCGCCTGTGTATGGCTTTTGGTCGCTCACGCTTTACAACGAGCACCACTTCTTCGCTCCCAACGAGATCGATCGTTACTCGGTCGGCACCAAGAACAAGGACCTGCAGACGGATGCGGACGGCACCTTGACCATCTATGTCCAAGCCGACGCGCCCAGCGATCCCAAGCACCGCGCGAACTGGTTGCCGACGCCGCAGGGCGGGGGCTTCTCGTTGTACATCCGCGCCTACTGGCCAGGTGAAGCGATCGCCAGCGGGCAGTGGACGCCCCCTGCGGTGAGCGCGGTCGGGGATTAGATGGATCGGGCGGTGTAGGCGTAGTTGATGGAGTGGGGACGTCTATCGAAGCGCCATTTGGATCATTTCTTCAAGAATCGCGGTCAAGGCAATGGGTAACCTGGACGCTGGCTCATGCCTGCCGAACGAAGTTTGCGATAGTTGGACAATGTCGCATCCTCGGTTCCACCAGCGTCAAACACCTCCTGGACGCTCCCTAAGTCGACGTCGAGGCGGTCAATGAGTGTGCCTTGCGCCGGAACGGCCCTGGTTTCGGTCGGCACGTACGTGTTGCGCTTACGTTTGAGATGGACCGGTACGGTCACTTCATCCACCACGAACACTACGCCCGGGGAGTCATTCGTCAGGACAAGGAATACTCGGTCGTTTTCTACCCTTGAGCTGGTGGACACAGGGCCAGCTGCGGCGATTGCGGGGGTGCTGAGGAGTGAGAGCAACAACAGGCGGTGGACCATGCCGGGCTTACCATTGTCAGGACTAGGAGATCTGAATGATCACTGTTTGAGCTGTGGAAGTGAAACTGTTCTTGCAGAACAACGTAGAGCCCGGCGCCACGCGAGTCGGACGTCACGCCCGCTGGGCAGGTCTGAGGTTTACATAATATACAGAATCTGCACTTTGACCCTGCGCAAAGCCTTGTACCGCAAGGGTTTCAGCCTTCACCGCACCAGGTGCAGTGATGCACACCAGCGCGACCACCGCAGCGGCCGCGCTCACCCTGTCCAAGATCAAACGCCATAGGGCGCGCTCAGTTGTCGACGTGGCCCGCTCCGCGTGAATCATGGCCATCCACGTGGTCCCGTCGATCTTGGCCATCGCGCAAATCTGCGCAATTCGCTCATCCGAGATAGGGGTATCGCCCTTCCGCCAGCGTGAAATTAGCGAGCGGGTGACGCCGACGCGTTCCGCCAATGCGATGTCCGAGCCGAGATTTAAGCGGTTTTTCACGTTGTCAAGTAGTTCGTTGACGGCGGACATTGCGGCTCCTGTTGATCGATCAGTTGACACGTGTTTCCCGATCAGTTTACATCGCCCCCGTTGAGTGATCACTCAACACCCGCCAGCCGGTCCCCCTAGGCCGCTGGCGGGGATCTAGGGGCTAGGGGCAGGGGTAGGGGATGCACGGATACATGCTCGCGTGTGGGGCGCTCGGAGCGGCCTGCGTACTGATCGGATCTGCTCGTTTCGTGGCGTGGGTACTGGACCGCCGCGAAGAAGCCAGCACCCGCGCCATTCGTGACGCCGCATTCGTCGCCCAGGCATCGGCCGAGGTGCGCCGTGGCTGATTTCGTCATCACCGTCTCGCAAGCGGATATCAACGCCTTCGCCACCGGCATGTTCTGGATGTGCTTCGCAGGCGCGGCGTGCGGCGCAGGTCTGCCCGGAGTGCTGGGCACCATCATCCGTGAGCTGTGGTACTGGCACCGCGCCAGCCGTCGCCTTGCGCGTATGCAGCGCCGTGAGGTTGCCCGTGGCTGACGGCTCTCGCTCTGCGCGAAGTACGTGCGCCTTCTGTGGCGACCCCACGTCCTACTTCTTCCCCGGTGGCCTGTGCGCAGGTTGCACAGGCAAGAGCGCCCGCATCAAGCTCGACGCTATGGCCCCTGCGCAGCGCGCAGAGCTTGTCGCGTTCGATGACTCCATTGGCCTCATGCAGGCTGCTGCGCGCCGCACTGAGCAAGCCTCAGAAACCGTCGCGCGCCATAAGCGCACGTCCGGCGCTTCTCTCAAATCGTACCTCGCGGCGGCACCGCTCGCGTTGACCCCGGAGGGCCAGCGCGAAGCGCTGGCCCTTGGGCTTGTCCATTACAAAACAAGTGACACCGAGTCGAAGACCGGTCGTCTTTCCATCGAAATTGATCCGCTGCAGCAGCGGGCGCAACGGCTGCGCAAGGCCGTAATCACGAGTGCACGACTCCATGACCAAGAAGCGAAGAAGGGATCACGCCGTGGCGCGTGGTACATGCTCACGCTCACCTACCGAGACGGAAGCCGTAGCGGCCCTCGTGACGTTAGCGGGCTACTTAAGCGCATGCGCGGCCACTTCAATCGAACTGTCGCTAGGCTCCGACGGCTCGCGGGTCAGGTGTTCCGTTACCTGTGGGTCGGGGAACTCACCCAGCGCGGACGACCCCACTACCACCTCCTAGTTTGGGTTCCCCAAGGCATGTGGTTTGGCCGCGTCGATCACCGCAAGTGGTGGCCTCACGGCTCAAGCAAGTTTGAGAAGGCCCGCAATGCTGTGGGGTATCTCGCCAAATACGCATCCAAGTTCAGCAGCCTCATGGCCGCTTCGTTTCCCAAGGGGTTCCGCACGCACGGTTGCGGTGGCCTCAATGAAGAATCCCGCCGCGAACTGCGGTGGTGGAAAGCCCCCATATCCGCACGCGAAGTGCTGGGCGGTGAGGCCGACATTCGCAAGTGCAATGGCGGCTATTTCGACAAGCTCACAGGGGAGTTCTGGCCGTCCCCATGGAGAGTGACCTTCGCATTCGGCCGGACCATCGCTTGGAAGGTAATCCCAATATGAAAGTTCAGATCATCAGCGAAAACATCGCCGTTCGCTCGTTCCCCGCACGCGAGGGCAAAGCCGCAACCGTGTTCCGCGAGCAGAAAGCTGCCGTGGTGCGCGAGAACGATTTCCCGCTGCCTTTCACCATCGGCCTGGACGAAGACCAGCAGCCGTACAAGATCGGCACCTACGACCTGTGCGCAACGTCGTTGCAAAACAACAAATTCGGCGGCTTGGAATTTGGTCGCCGCATTCGACTTCTGACGCCGTCGCCCTCGCCGGGTCCATCGGCAGCGGCCAAGGCGGCAGGCTGAGCAATGGGCCTCTGCATCGCCATTCGTGAAGACGGCACGTTGGTACCAACCGGCCAGCCTGTCGATCAGTGCACCGGGTACGTGCTGATGAGCAGTGCAGAGGCCTCATCCGTCGCCATGTTCGCCGAGGCGTTCAAGGCACCAGACAAAGAGGTCTTGGCGGGATGGGCGGCGGGTCCGTTCATTCTCATCATGACCCTCTATGTAGCTGCAAACATCGGTGGCCGGGTTGCAGCTGTGTTCGACAAATCGTAGGCCGCCATAACCAACATGAAAGGGGATTTACATGGATTTCGAATCGATTCTGGCCGGTCTGTCGGTCGCTGGCGCCCTCACTGCCATCGGTGGTGCCCTGGCCTTGATGGCCGTGGTGGGCTTCTCCCTGTGGGGTGGCCGTAAGGTCGCCGGTCTGTTCGGCAAGTCGTAAGGCGAACGGCAGTGGGGCAGGGGAGGCAATGCCTCCCCTTTTTATTTGAAGGGGGCTTAGATGGACTTCGACTCAATCATTTCGAGACTGCAAATTGGCCTGTTGATGCTTGCCATCCTCGCCGGTCTTGCACTCTGCGCGCAGATTCGATTCGCCCTGTGGGCCGGTCCGAAGGTTGCGCGCTTCTTCCTGCTGCGGAGGTTGCGATGATTCTTTGCCTGTTCGCCGGGTTCATCAGCGCGCTATGCGGCATCGCTGTTGTGATGGGCATTAACCGATGAATGCGTGGCACCTCGTGCTGCTATGCGCGCTGACATTGGCCGCTGGGTCTGCGCCTGGTACCGCCAGTGCGCAACAGAACTCCTACGGCCAATGCGGCACCAATTCCATTTGGGGTGAATCTCAGATTCCCGCCGCCTGCGATCAGGGCGTTGCGTATTCCGAATGCATGGCTAAGGAGTCCGATGCGGCCGCGCGCATGAAGGCGCGATATCCGGATCAGATGCCCGAGAAGCTCGGATGCCCGCAGACGAGCGGTAGTCCCGCGTGGCATCGCTGCTACGTGCGCATCCCGGGCGTTACTGAGGAAGAATGCGGCAAGTACTTTTTCAAGGGGCTTTGTAGCGCACGTTCCGATGAGTTTGGTTGGGAAGGCGGCTCCACTGCTGCCAGCGTCAACGCCTGCCACAACGGTTGCATGTACACGAGCAGCCTTGACGCCGGTGCTACATCCGGGCATAGCTTTTCGCCTACCGGTGGACCGTGTACCGAGAACGACGCCCCTAAGCCCACTCCGGTATCGCCGGGTGGAGACGGTGGAGAGGGCGGAGGTGAAACGGGCGGCGGTGATGGTGGTGGCACCGACCCCGGTGGCGGCGAAGGCGAAGGGGGAGGCGGAACCAACCCCGGCGGCGGTGACGGTGGTGGCGGGACAGATCCCGGTGAGGGCGAGGGAGAGGGTGGCGGTACAGACCCCGGCACGGGACCCGGCCCAGGACCCGGTGACGGTGACGGCGATGGCCCCGGCCAAGTAGGCCCCGATGGCGATGCCCTTTACGAGTCGGACGGAAAGACAGTCGAGAAGCTCTACGACCAGTTTGCCCAGCGCGTCAACAAAGCGCCCATCATCGACGCCACAAAGAGCTTCTTTGACATCAGCGTCAGCGGGTCTTGTCCGGTGTTTACATTCCCGGCGTCGGCGTACTGGGACGCCATGACGTTCGATTTCCTGTGCAAGTCGGAGATTGTCGCCATCCTTAGCGCGCTTGGATGGCTACTGCTCGCGTTCGCCGCATTCCATGCAGTCAAGATCGCACTCACATGACCAACTTCATTGCATTCGTGACCTTCTACGCCGGTTGGCTGGATGACATCACCGGGTTCTTTCGCAGGCAGATTGAGCGACTCTGGAAAGCGATCGTTGAGTTCTTTCGTGACTTGGTCCTGTACGCCATCGAGCAGGTGCTCAACCTCGTTGCCCACGCCTTTGAGAAGCTTCCCGTTCCAGAATTTCTCACCGAATACAAGCTCGGCACGCTGTTTGCTAACGCCGGTCCGACCGTGGCTTGGTTCGTCAATATCTTCAAAATTCCCGAGTGTATGACGGTCATTTCGCTGGCAGTCGTGTTCTTTATCACCCGCAAAATTCTGACCATGGGGAAGTGGTGACATGCTGGTTTTTAACGAAGGCGTACCGCGCGCAGGCAAGAGCTACGATGCTGTCAAGAACCACATCCTGCCCACTCTCAAGAAGGGCCGTCGCGTGTTCGCGCGGCTTAACGGCTTGCACCACGAGCGCATTGCCGAGTATCTGAAAATGCCGGTCGATGAGGTCCACCAGCTGTTGACGCTGGTTGACACGAAGGACGTGGCCACGACGTTCGTTTGCTCCAGGCATCCGGAAACCGGTCAGTGGTGCATCCCCGATCAGTTCAAAGATGCGCTGGTGGTCATCGATGAGGTCCATGAGTTCTACGTCGCCCAGCGCAACGCGCTGCCTGAAGCGGTCGAAAATTTCTTTGCATTGATCGGCCAGAACGGCGGCGACGTGCTGGTGATGACGCAGTGGATCAACCGCGTGCATCAGGCGGTGAGGGCGCGCATTGAGCGTAAAAACGTGTTTCAGAAGCTCACCGCCGTGGGCCTCAAGAGCCGCTATCGCGTCACGTATTACCACACCACCAGCCCCGGCAAGTTTGAGGTTGTCGGCGGCAAAACCCTCAAGTACGAGCCCGAGATTTATCCGCTCTATCACGGCTACGCGGTCGGTGCCGAGAATGCGGAGGTCTACGAAGAAGGCGGCACCAACATCTGGAAGCAGCTCGCGCCCAAGATCATCATTGCAGCCATCGCCCTGGTGTTCGGGGTGTGGGCTTACGTAGGCTACTTCGTGAAGCAGATCAAGAGCGATGAGCCGGCCGCCACGACGCAAGCACCCCCGGGCGCGAAGGTTTCGCCGGGGCAGGGCGCGTTCAAGCCTATTTCCACCTCCATTACCCCATCCGTTCCGACAGCCGCGGCTGATTCGATGGAAGGCATGACCGTTGAGCAACGCTACGTCGCGGCCATGACTCAGGCCAACCGCATCCGGCTTGCCTTTACTGGGCAGTTCGATGGCCGGAGCGTGGGCATGGTTGAGTGGGTCGACGGATCAGGCAACACGGTCGACCAGCTGAGCTTTGATGCGTTGATCGCCATGGGCTACCAGCTGCGGGTCGCCGTGTATGGCGTTCGCCTCACGGCGAACAAATTTGAGACTATTGCGACGGCGTGGCCTAGGGAAGCCCCCAAACGCGAAGCCGAACCCACGCTATACCGCCTGGACAGCGACGGCGCTGCGGGTGCAGCTGCGAGCGGAGCGAGTGGCGGAACCCGTGGCGCGGGCGCGGGGTTAGGCACACTTAGCGGCGGTGCCGTCATCCGCGTATCGGAGCGCGCCATGGCAACGTTCCCCGAGTCAAAGCAGAACCGCTATGGCGGGAGTTGAGTAACGCGTTACATATAACCAATAGTCATTTGCTATAGGTAACGCGTTACCATAATATGAACCCATCAACCACAAGGGGTGCCACATGGAAGTCATCGCGTTTCTCTTAATTGCAGCCATCCTAGTTGGCGGCGCATGGGGTGGTGTCGAGCAGTACATTGAGCACCGTCGCTATCTGAAGAGCGATGCTTATGCTCACGACATGGCACGGATCAAGGCCACCGATGCGTGGCTCAAGTATCGTCGTGACGCGGAGGCTGCCCGCAATGTCTGAATTTCTCGATTTCCTGCGTGACCCTGCCGTTATTGCTGCTGTCGCCGTCGTGGGCTTCGCCGTCGGCGCAATGTTGGTGATGATTTCGATGGGCTACAGCTTCAAGCGACGCTCCGATGGCGAGTGACGCTCAGGCCTTGAGGCGGGGCAGGCCACCCATCAACGGCGAGGCGATGACCCCCGCTGAGAAGCAACGCCGGTACCGCGCCGAGCGCGCCAGGGCGGCAGCTGCTGCGTCCGGGCCAAAGGAACTAAGCGACTCTGTGCTGCTTGACTGCATCCGCCGCAGCCTATCGGATGGGTCTTCTCGGCGTTCCGTTTCCCGCCTTGTCGATGAGCTGGCACGCCGCCATGGCACGGGCGCTTCCCGGGCCGAGTAGTTCCGCGCCGTGGCCGCAATCGCCTCCACGGCTCGATACAGGCGATTTCAAGGGGGGGTGTAGGGGCAGCGCCCCTACGGATAACGCCTCACCCGCGCACGTGAGGTATCGGCCCTGTGGCCGGCTGGACTGCTTGAGCTGCCCCGGCGCTGGGACCGGGATCACCCACGGCTAACCGCTGTTCGTATGTCCGGCGCACGTAGTCGCGCAGGCTCACCACGGTTGCAACGCGAGTGGCCATGCGCGCCCCTGTTGAACGCCTACTGCTGCAAGGCTTTCCGTGTCTGTCTTTCGGTTCAAAGCCGCGGCGTGTGTCATCCATCATGGCTCGCCATTCCTGCGCAATGCAGGCGGTCAGCGACAGCCAGGCCAGATCCTCCGGCAAAAGTTCGCGGCCTTCGGGGGTGACCAGTCGGCCACCCTTGAACGAAAAACCGGCCCAAGGGCCGGTCAGCTTGCGATCACGCATGGGTGAGGTTCCGTCTCAGCTGGGGAGACGGTATGGCAGGCAAGATCCGGGCCAGCCACGCCAGCAGCTTCCTTACATAATATACATTATGCGAAGTGGCGTATCTGTCCGTCTCCCGGTTCGCGGGCACCGGCCGGCGCAGGCGCAAGCTCTGGATCGGCTCTCGCTTCCCCTCCCGACCGCCGCATAAAGACCAGATTGCAGCCCGTCAGCCCATTGATTCAAGGACAGTCATGGCAACGGCCGTGAGTTGGTTGATTTCTCCGCCGTTTAGGACCTTGAGCGCGTCAGAATTCGCAGAGAACCCATGCACCAGCTTGTGCACGACGGTCGCCTGCATGATCCGAGGCTGTGCCAGCTAGCGCGCTCTTGATGTCGCCGCCGACTGCTTCCGCGCTGTCTCCAACTTTCTGACGTCGCCAGCCGGTACCAGAACGGTGGTCTTCCGCGCGGGGTCCCAAAGCGCATACGTATCACCCAGTACGCCAGCCACGGTGACTCCTTGACGATGCCGGGCACGACCGGCGACAGCGTCAGCACAAGCAGGCACGCAACCGTCAACAGCATGCCAATCAGCAGAACCCACGCGCTGGCCCACCAGATGATCGCGCCCAAACCAGTGAAGAAAAGGACCGGCGCGAGCCAGGCAAACCGATTGCGCGCTGTGTTGATGCCCGTAAGCTTGCCCTCCACCCAGCCCCCAAGCAGCAAGGTGATCAGCATCAAGCCGAGGACCATGCCGATCCCCGCAAGACCAGTCAGCGCTAGTTCGCCTACCGCGACGAACTGGAACGGGTCCAGGCCGAATTGACTCCAATACGCCTGCAGATACAGCGCGCCTTGAATCAGACCAAAGGTCACACATGCCGATCCCCAGCCCGCCACGTCGGCGAGGGACAGTTCCTTCTGTACGCGCTTCACTCGTTCGCCTCCATGCGGTGCTGATATACGCTCAATGCTGACATGCGAAACGGCGCTGCAGGCGAAACGACCTTGCGCTGCAGAGGGCATTAATGTGACGCATCACGGCGAGGCCCCGGCCCCACCCTCCCCGCTCAACTCCTCCGCAAGAGAATCATCTTCTCCTGCGACATATCCCGCATCGTGTAAGGAATACCCCCAGTTCCATAACCCGACTCCCTGCGCCCCGCAAACGGCATCCAGTCGGTGCGGAACGCAGTCGGGTCGTTGATCATCACGGCAGAGGCATCCAGCCGGTTGGCCGCGCGCATCGCGATATCGATGTCCTGAGCGAAGACGCTTGCCTGGAACGCAGTAGGCAACGAGTTCGCCCGCGCAATAGCCTCATCAAGCTCGCCATAACGGTACACGGCCACCACCGGGCCGAAGACCTCCTGCGTGGTCACCCGGGCGTCGCTGGCGGGATCGAGCAGCACGGTGGGCTGCAGCGTCGTCTCGGAAAGGCGTTTGCCGCCGGTTGCACACTGCGCCCCGCCCTTCACTGCCTCCTCGATCCACTCAGCCACCCGGTCGGCCTCGCGGGGCTGGATCAGCGGGCCCACCTCGGTGTCTTTCAACGTAGGGTCGCCGGTACGCAGTGTCTTGACGCGCGCGATCAGCGCCTGGGTGAAGTCGTCGGCGATGGCGTTGTGCACGAAGATGCGCTGGGTGGATACGCAGACCTGGCCGGCGTGGTAATAGCCGCCCTTGACGATGGGTTCGATGATCTTGGCCAGGTCCGCGCTTCGATCCACGATGGCCGGCGCGACGCCACCATGCTCCAGCGCCGAGCGTGCCCCGTGTGCCAGCTTGGCATGCAGCGACCAGCCGACCCGGGCCGAGCCAATGAAACTGAGGAACGCGACGCGCGGGTCGGTGACAAGCGCCTCGGCCAGTTCGTTGCCATCTGGCAGGAAGCTCTGGCACCACGGCTCCGGCAGGCCCGCTTCGTGGACCATCGCCACGAATTCCAGGCAGGACAACGGTGTGGTGGAGGCCGGCTTGATGATGACCGGGCAGCCCACCGCGATGGCCGGTGCCACCTGGTGGACGATCAGATTCAGCGGGTGATTGAACGCCGAGATCGCCGCGACGACGCCGATCGGCTCGCGGGTGGTGAACGCCCAACGGTTCTCGGCCGCGGCTGAAAGACCCATCGGAATTTCCCGGCCGGCAAAGTTGCGCAGCTCATCGGCAGCATTGTGGACGCCATCGATGGCACGGGTGGTCTCGACGATGGCGTCGGGCAGTGGCTTGCCGCCCTCGCGCGCGATCTGCAGGGCCAGATGGTCACGTTTGGCCTCCATCAGCGCGGCCAGCTTGCGCAGGATCGCGATGCGCTGGTGCGGCTGCAGCCAGCCGTCGCGGTTCTTGAACGCCCGCTGCGCGGCGCTGAGTTTGCGTTCCAGTGCTGCCGCGTCGTCGAACGGGATGTCGGCGATGGGCGCGCGGTCGAAGGCTTGTACGACGGTCAACATCGGGGATTCCTTGTATTGGGCGTCAACGCGACCGGCTACGCACAGCCCACGTCGGGCGTACGGTTGCGCAGTTCGTCGACCAGGACGCGGGTGTTCTCGGAGTAGTCGATGGGCACATCCAGCAGGTGGACGCCACCGCCAGCAAAGGCGGCCTCGATCGCGGGCACCAGCTGCTCCACCGCCGTGATCCGGCTGCCTTTCGCGCCGTAGGCTTCGGCGTAGCGCACGAAATCAGGGTTGCCAAAGCGCATGCCGAAATCCTCGAAGCCGTCCACCGCCTGCTTCCAGCGGATCATGCCGTAGGCGCTGTCGTTGAGAACGATGACGACCAGGTTCAGGCCCAGCCTGACGGCGGTCTCCATCTCCTGCGAGTTCATCATGAAGCCGCCGTCGCCGCACACGGCCAGCACGCGTCGCTGCGGAAACAGCATCGACGCCATCATGGCCGACGGCAGGCCGGCGCCCATCGTGGCCAGCGCGTTGTCGAGCAGCAGTGTGTTGGCCACATGCGTGCGGTAGTTGCGGGCAAACCAGATCTTGTACATGCCGTTGTCGAGGCAGACGATGCCGTCTTCGGGCATCGCCTGCCGCACGTCATGGACCAGGCGCTGGGGCGTCACCGGGAAGCGGTCTTCCTCGGCGCGGTCGTTGAGGCGGGACAGGATCTTCTGGCGCAGCTCACTGGTGCCCGCGTCTTCGACCACCCTGCCCTCCAGGCGTTCGGCAAGCGCGGTGGCGCTGGCGCCGATGTCGCCGATCACTTCGATATCGGGGTGGTAGACCTGTTCAACCGTGGCGGACTGGAAGCCGACATGGATGACCTTGGGCCCGCCGTTGTCTTTCATCAGGAACGGCGGCTTTTCGATCGTGTCATGGCCGATGGCAATGATCAGGTCGGCACGTGCGACGGCTTCGTGCACGTAGTCGCCTTCGGAGAGCGCGGCCGTGCCCATGTACAGGTTGGAGCCGCCGGTAACGGCTCCTTTGCCCATCTGGGTATTGAAGAATGGCAGGCGCGTGCGGGCCACGAATGAGGAGAGCGCCTCGGTCAACGAGGGCCGGCTGCAGGCCGCACCGATCATCACCAGGGGGCGTTTGGCGGCCAGGATCGCAGCGGCGGCCCGGTCGAGCGCGGCGACCGGGGCAACGGGCCGGTCCAGGGGATGCACCGGAATCACCGGCACCGCGTCCACCTCTTCCCCGGCGATATCCTCCGGAAGCTCCAGATGTACCGGGCCCGGGCGCTCCTCCATGGCGACGCGGAAGGCATCGCGCACCATGGCCGGGATGGCCGCGGGGCTGACGATCTGGCGCGTCATTTTCGTGAGCGGCTTCATCGAGGCCACGATGTCCACGATCTGGAAGCGCGCCTGCCGCGCGCTCATCACGGCCTTCTGGCCGGTGATCAGGATCATCGGCCATGCCCCGAGATGGGCATAGGCCGCGCCGGTGGAGAAGTTCAGCGCCCCCGGCCCGAGGGTGGCCAGGCAAACCCCGGGTTTGCCGGTGAGACGGCCGTGGGTGGCAGCCATGAAGGCGGCGGCCTGTTCGTGACGGGTGAGGACCAGTTCGATGCTGGAATTTCGCAGGGATTCCAGGAAATCGAGGTTTTCCTCGCCTGGAACCCCGAAGATACGGTCTACGCCCTCGTTTTCGAGTGCGGCGACCAGGAGGTCTGAGCCCTTGGGCATTGCTTCGATCCTTGCGGTGATGAACTACAGAGAGTTCGTGCCATGGGGAAGAGCGTCGTGTGGGACGACTATACCCCCGGTGCTGTGCACACCCGTCGAAGAGACGGCATCCCGCGGTAGGACGGTGAGGTCCATGGGTGCATCGGAGCCTGCTGGTGTTTGTCACGGTCGAAGCTGCCTGCCGCCTCCTTTGGCTGGCTTGCACATACAGTGCGTACTTCCGGGTGGTTTGACGCAGATGGCGGTGCGATGCCGCCCGTTCTGGCTGCGCGCCCTCTCCAAGGCGGCTACTGCCTCCGACAGGAGTTGATGGTGTCGCCGATCCCATCGAAGACCTGTCCGGATGTCACAATCCAGGGCTTGGACAGGATGCAGTACTGGATCGTGCCGGACCCGGGATCGAAGTTGAAGCTGACCACCACCGTGCCAACAACGGGCACCTTTGTGGTCGCCTTGCCCTGGTGCGCCCCCGGCGGGTCGTAGACCGTGCCGTGCTCTTCCAGGCTCTTCTTCTTGACGCAGGTGAAGATCGCCTCGGTGACACCGTTGAATGTCCTGCAGTCCGTCATCACGCTCTCCTTATCTTTCGTTGATGGATGAGGAGCGCCTTCGAGGGAAGGCGCTCCATGCAACGCGCCGAACCAGCCCGCCCCGCGTCAGTTGCACGCCGGAAGTTCGATCTTGGTACACGGGTCGTTGGTCTGCACATAGGCCCGGCACGACTGCTGCAGGCGTGGCCTGAGTTTGTTGGCGGCTTGCGCCTTGGCGGCCGTGCAGCCCGGGTGCGTTTGCGGACCTTTCCCCGTGTTCGCGTAGCCCTTTTCCGCCTGCGTGCACATGGCCGCCGGCGCAGACTGTTTCACTGTTGCCTTGCCCTGGTAACACTGCGCGGCGTGCGCCGCCGGGATTGCGCCCACCAGGAGGGCCGCGACCAGAAGGGTCGTTTTCATGGATACACCTCGCTATGCGTTGATGTCGGATGTCCGGTGACGCCGCTGCGTGCGGCAACCGGCCTTCATGGACTGCCGGGGGCGACGTCTGCGCCCCGCCCTGCCTCGTTCCCCTGTGTTGGAGTGGAGTTGCTTGCACTGGCGCCGGTAGCGCCGATGCGCCCCGTGGTGATGCCGCCGCGGGGCTCGCCGCGCAATGCACCCGATGCGATCCATGCCTGCACCGATGTCAGCCCCACGAGGGCATCGGGCGTACCCAGCCGGATGTCCAGACGATGCTGGCCCGGCCCCAGCCCATACAGGGAACGCGACGCCAGCGCGACGCGCTTGCCGTCGGCATCGACACCGCTGATGATCAATCGGCGTAACGAGCGGTCTGCTCCCGGCATGTCGATCGTGACCGTGACAACGCCAGGGGGCTGTGTCCTCGCCTTGCCCACGGGAAGGCGCAACGACAATCCCACCGCCTGCGCAGCGCCCTGCCCGTCGTTACCGGCATTGGCCACGGTGGATCTGCGCGTGTTGAACACCCAGAAACCCCCGCTCCACGGCCAGCGTCCGATGGTCTGTGCCCCGGCTGCCGGGTCCGATCCGTGCAGCTTGTCTGGAATCGCATCGTCCGGATCCACCGTGACCTTGAGGTCGTAGGCAGTGCCCGCGTCACTGCCGCCCAGGTTCGCGGTGTCCCAGAGCACATCGACATCGGCCTGGCCGCGCGGCGCGATGGTGATGGGTTTGGAACGCGCGAACTCGATGAAGGTGTCCTCGCGCGGCCGCGCCCCATCACCGCGAGCCACGCTGTCGGCCTCCGGGCCACGTGCGTGATAGGCGAAGGCGACCACGACATTCCGGGCGGCGGTGTCGATCGAGTAGTTGTGCACCGGCACCACCACCCTGACCTTGGTGCCCTCCTCCACCCCGCCCAACAACGGCGCGTACTCGCCCGTCACTTCGTTGGGCACGGCCTCGGTGAGCTTCAGGCCGCGCAGACGGAAGTACGTGTCCTCCGGGGCCAGTGTCCAGGTGCCCTGCATCGCATCGAAGACAATGCGCCACGGCAGGTTGAGCGCCGGGTCGGGCCGACCGCCATACATCTTCTTCCACCACGTGGCGCCGCCGGTGGAGCGCAGGAAGTCGGTGCCGTGCGCGACCTTGATGCCGCCGTTCCCGGTGACATAGACCAGCGTTTCGTAGTGGTAGGCCTTGGATGCGATGCCAGACACGTCCGGCTGATCGAGGGTGATCCCGCGTGAATTGCGCATGGTGCGCTGCGCGACCACGCTGCTTTCCCAGTTGGACGTATCGGACAGGTTGACGGCGCCTTCGTAGTTCGCGCTGCCGTTGAACATGCGCACGTCCGCCGAGGCCCGGAAGCCGGCGGTGATGTCCACGCTGTTGCTGAGCGTGTAGGAATAGGACTTCTCGCTGCTGGATCCCGACTCCTTGGTGTATTCCAGGCTGAAGGTCTGGGCATTGCCATCGAAGGCACGCTCGATCGGGCTGTTGAGCGGCTTGCCCGCCACCTCAACGGTCTTGCCGGCCTCATTCTGATAGCTGAAGGAGCCGATATCCTTGGCAAACAGGCCCTGCGCGGGGATTTCGGGATAGCTGGTGGCGTTGTAGTTCTGGTGCGAGGGGTTGTACCAGTCGTAGTTCAGCCCGCCGCCGCTGTACTCCATCAGCTGCCCGGGAATGACGATGTCGTAGAACGGAAACCGGCTGGACCGCTCCCGGTTCACCCCGTAGACCGGATAGCGCCAGATATCCACCAGGCGCATGTTGAACACCAGGTGGTCGTCCTGGGTGGTGGTCGCGGCCTTCTGCGTGGTGACCGATTGGTAGGCGTTGTTGAGGCTGCGTTCCATGCTGTTGGTCTCGAACGAGACCGCCGTTCTGACCGAGAGCGATGTCTCGAAGGTGGCGATGTTCATGAAGCCGCCACCGACCGTGCTGCCCACGGTCTGCGTCAAGCCGCCGCCGAAACGGGCGGAGCTGGCATTGGTCGAGGTCTCGGTGAGCGTGCTGTCGGTACTGTCGCGCAGGGTGACGTTGAAGGCGGACGGCCCGGAGACGCCGAGTAGATTGACGATCTCGTAAGGCGGGTCCTGCCCGGGCGTAGGCAGTGCGTCGACGTGGCGCGGCGGCATGCCCACCACGTACTGCGGGTCGATCATGTCCTGAATGGTGATGTGCGCAGGATTGCCCAGATACAAGGACTCGCCGCCGCGATCATAGGCCACGATCGGCACCCCGAACACCAGCCCACCGGCCTCATAGTTGGGCATACGGTGGCGGTACACCGGCTCAAGCGCCAGGGTGTCGCCGTTGACGCGGGCGACCACGATCTCCGGCACGGTGCGGCCGGCCTGCTCGCCGCGCCCGGGCAGCGCCACGGCCACCTGGTGACGCGGATCAACGCCGTCATTCTTGAAGCCGATGAAGTTCCCCGCGGCCACCGAGGGCCCCAGCGCCGTGCTGACAATCGGCGATCGGTCCGACGAAAGCTGTGCCGCCGGGCCTGCCTGGATGACCGGTGGATCGCCATCACGTACCTGCAGCACGCGGCCCATCACCCGCGCGTCTGGCGAGGTATGAACGATCGCCAGTTGCCGCCGGAAGAACGGATCACTTGGCACGGGGGTTGCCTTCGGATCGAACCGGAACAGGCCGGTGGCCATATCGACGTAGGTGTTTTTCGCCACCGGCCCGATCGTGGTCTTCGCCCTGGGTGGGCCGATCTGCTCCAGGGTTGCCGGGTCGAAGTACGCCAGCGCCATCTGGTCGGCGCCGGCATCCTGCGGCACCAGGTAGCTCATGATGAACTGCTCGTGGCCACGGCCCACGAAATCGGCCGAGGCCAGCGCCAGTGACGTCGACCGGCCATTGGGAACGTCAAGCGCGTAGGACGTGCCCACGCGCTTCAGCGTGTGCGTGGTGCCGTCACTGGCATAGCGATAGGCCGCCAGGCGGATGCGCCCGGCGCCGGTGCCGGCCGCGGCATCGGCGGCACTGATGATCTGCAGCGTGCCGTCGCCCATGTAATCGCCGAGAGTGACGGCCACGTCGCCCGTGGGCGCTTCATCGGCCGGGCCGATATAGGAGGCGGCAACCTTCAGCTCCCCCGCCGCGCCCTCCTTCGACGTGCCCGTACCTTCCTTGGGCACCCAGATGATCACGTCGATCTGCAGCCGATGCTGCAGGTTGGCGTAGGCCGCGACGATGGCCTGGTGCGGCTGTTCGTCCTGGCTGGGCCGGCGCAGCAATTCCCCGACGGCAAGATCAAAATTGCGGCCGACCGTGCTGGTGGACGGGTTGGGGAAGGCCAGCGTTGCACGGCTCCCGTTGTTGATGTTGAGCGGGCTGGTGTACACGGTGATGCCGAAGTTGGTCATGCACACCGCCTGCTCGAAATCCGGCGTCGACACGCGGCCATGGCCAAGACGTCGGCGCTGCGACTGCTGGCAGGAATCCCCGGATTGGAGCTTCTGCGCCGACACCGTCCATTGTGTGAGCTGCGCGTCGGCGGCGGCGTAGTCGAACAGATCGCTGTAGAACGAGGAGTTCTGGCTGGCCAGCAGCCCCAGGGTAGCCACCGGGAACAGCGTCAGCTTCTTCGGGTTGCCGATCGGATCCACTTCACCGGGGCGCACCTCGGCGCTGGCGGTGGCAGCCAGGCAGATCGCGGTGACGGCGCAGACCATGCCATGACAGACGCGGCCGCGCATGCGGCGCCAGAGTGCGCAGCCTGCGGCACGAAGCGCCGGGTCGGGCAGCGCCTCCTCACCGTCCCTGCCTTGGTATCCCCTGGTCATGCTGCTCTCCCTGCGCCTGGTGGATGGGCATCACTGCTTTTTGCACATCAGGGCCGTGTAGTACGGCGCCTGGACGGCGCTGTCGGACGGCTGTGTGGCCACGGGAACGGTCTTGCCGTCCACGATGCTGAAGTCGCCCTTGGACGCATAGCCGCTGGCGCAGCATCCGCTGGCGCCTGCGATGTCGTGACCGCTGAACGCGATTTTTCCCTGCACGCCGTGCACGTGGTTGCGGACTTCGCTGGGCTCCAGCGGCTTGCCACCGAACTGGTAGTACGGCGTGCCGTTGTCGGGAAGCGCCACGATGTAACGCCCGGCCACCGAGTTCTCCGCTTCCCATGTTGCCGGGCACAGGGTCTGCGCCATGAAGGTCATCACGCCCGAGGGCACCGTTGAACCGTCCGGGTTCGAGGTTTTGATGCAGAGCCCGTACTGCGCGTAGGGCAGATCGCCGCTGGCCGCCTCCGATGCCCCGCTGACCGGGTACTCACCGGAGTCGCCCAGGTTACCGTTGCAGCAGCCGCCGATCAGCACGAAATTCTTCGATGGCAGCGACACCTTGCCGCTGATGCGCTCGTGCAGGTGCTTGGGCGCGCTCTTGCCGTCCAGCGCATCGCCTGCGAAGCCGCCAACGCCGGCCCCCAGCGGCGCGGGCACCACGAAGCGGCCCTTGGCCCCGTCGACCGATGTCCAGCCTTCCGGACAGGCGCCGGCGAAGTACGCCTCGGTGAAGAATGGCATGGCGTCAGCCGCCGCGGCGATCTGCGGAGACAGCGCGGACAGGAGAAGCGCGATGGAAAACGGGGCCAGGAGAGGCCGATGGAACCGACGCGTGATAGCCATGTCGCACCTGTGAAGTGAGAGCGAGCCGAATGCAGCCGGAGCCACGCGCCTGCCGGGCATGACGCACCCGGGCAACACGTGGATGGTGAAGCGGGCGATGCCGTTGCCGGTCAGTCGACCTTGCAGGCCAGCAGCTGGACGAAGGGAAGCGCCGAGGCGGATTCATCGGTTTCCACATCCGCCGAATGCGCGCCCTTGCCTGTCGATTGACTGTTGCAGCAACTGCTGGCGGCCGAGATCGAGTGCTCGTTCAGCGTGGCCGACACCTTCGCCTTGTGTTTGTGTTTGCGATCTTCGCGGTCTGCGAGGGCCTTGCCCGAGGTCGAGCCGATCGCACCGGGATCGTTGGCCACCAGCAGCATGCGGCCATTTGCATTGACCAGCCGGCTGCTGCCCGCCGGGCAGGCAGTGCCCGACATGAAGAAGATCATGTTTTTCGGCAACTCCGCCACGGCCGTGCCTGCAGCACCCAGCAAGGCAACCATGCCGATGAGAAGCAACCCAACGGTTCGCGTACGCATCCCCTGCCCCCTTGCATGTGGACGTTCGTATGAGCCTGAAAATCACACCCCGTTTCAATCACATTTCCCACATCTGCAGCGTGCCTGATAATCGAATCCGGGCCAGTAGGCGGACGTTGCATCCGCTCCTGCAGTTGGATCGGAGTATGGACTTAACTCCTTGGAATTACGTGCTCAACGTCGCAAAAGCAGAAAGTGCGCATTATCCATCGCGACGGGGTGTTTATGCGGCGGCGTGAAGGCCCGCACCGTGCGGTGCCTGGCCTTCCGCCATCTGCGCCGTCGTCCAGGCAACTGGTAGAAATACTGGTGCCATTGCCCAACTAGTACGGTGGCGCGCCCGCGTTGCCGGTGGGTAAATGCCACGGTCGGTCCAGTTGAGCGGGGAAAGACCATGGGCAGGAAAGAACAGACGCCCGCGCAACGGGCGGCGCACTTTCCCCGCGTGAAAACCTGCCACCTCCACGGCACGTCACCGACAGGATTGATCCTGCTCGGCGTGCTGGCGACCGCCCCGGTGACGGCCCTGGCGCAGAGCGTGGACGCGGCCACCTGCATCACGGTGCCGGCCACCGTGCCGCCCCAGCAGGTGCGCGCGGACGGCGGCACCGTGGCCGTCGCCGGTGGCACCTATGCCCCCACGGTGGCGGGCGCACCGGCGTTCTATGCAGCCAACGGCGGCGTGATCAACGCCAGCGGTGCGGTGGCCCTGATCACCAGTGCCGCCAACACCGCCACGGTCTGCTCGACCAATGGCGGCGCGATCAACTTCCTGGCGGCCGGTTCAACGGTCAGCCGGCTCGGTGCCGGCGGCCCGGCGGCGCGCGTTGAAGCGGACACCACGCTGACCTCCAACGGTACGCGCCTGTATACGTCGCTGGCCAACAGCGAGGGTATCCAGGTGGCCGGCGGCAGTTTCATCGGCACGGGCGATGTCATTGCCACCGGCATCGTGCTGGGCACGCAATCCGGCAATCCCGCCACCTACGGGCTGCCGGTCGATGCGGGCGGCGCGCTGGTCACCGATCCCAGCGCCTACGTCGGCAAGGCCGCCACGGCGGCGCACGGCATCAGCGCCAGCGATGGCACGGTCCGGTTGAACGTGGACGGCGCAGGAAACCCCACCGCCGGCACCACCTCGATCTACATCCTTGGTACCGGCGCGGGCGCGGCCAGCGGCAGCCACGGGTTGAATGGCACCAGCGGGGCCCGCTTCACCGTGCACGGGGTGAATGTCATTACCCGCGGCAATTACAACAGCGGCGGGCGCTTTGCCAGCGGCGCGCAGCTGCAGGCCTCGCAGCTGTCCATCGACACCAGCGGTACCGGTGCGGTCGGGTTGGCCTTTGCGGATGCGCAGGGCACGGTGAGTGGCTTGACCATCAACGCGACCGGTATCGCCGCGCACGGGGTGTCGGCTACGGCCGCGTCACAGCTGCAGATCGATGGGCTGGATGTGCGCGTGGCCGGCCAGAACGCGCATGGCGTGATGGCCAGTGGCGGCAGCACGGTGGTGCTGGGCGGCACGCCCGGCGTGGTCATCGCCGCCGGACAGACCGGCCATGCATTGCGCGCCGAGGGCGCCGGCAGCACGCTCACCGCGGACGGCCTGCGCATCTCCACCCTGCTCAATGGCGCTATCGGGGCGCATGCGCTGGACACGGGCACGCTGACGCTCCGCGGCAGCCAGGTATTCACGTCCGGCATCGCAGGGGGCAATGCGGCGGTCGGCCTGCAGGTGGCCAGCGGCGGCAGCCTGATCAGCCAAGGCAACGCCATCCTGACCGGCGTCCAGCTCGGCACCGACCCTGCGTCGGCCAGTTACGGTCTGCCGGTGGATGCCGGTGGCAACGTGACGACCGATCCCGCTGCCTACATCGCCACTGGCACCACCGGCGCGAACGGTGCACAGGTGTCCGCCAGTGGCGGCACGCTGTGGCTGGACGTGGCGGCCGACGGCACGCCCCTGGCCACGGCAACGCGGATCGAGACGTTTGGCAACAACAGTACCGGCGTGCTGGTGGCGCAGTCGGCGGCGGCCACTTCGCGGCTGCAGGCGGCCAACACCCAGATCGTCACGCACGGCATCAACGCCAATGGCGTGCTGGTGCAGGGCGTAGCCGGTGTCGCCGGGCCGCAGGCCACGCTCACGCAACTGGACGTGCGCACCACCGCCCTTAATTCGAACGGCGTATACGGCCAGGCGGGCGCGCAGGTGAGCATCCGCGACAGTGCGCTCACCACGTCGGGAAGTGGGGGTGGCATCCGTGCCGATGGCGCAGCCACCCGGATCACCGCGCGCAACCTGTACATCGGCGGCGGCGGGGCGGGCGGCATGGGCTTGAACGCCACGGGCGGCACCATCGACAGTGCCGGCCTGACCATCATCAACGCCGGGCGCCCGGCAATGACACTCAATGCCGGCGGCGGCACCGCCGGCACCCTGATATCCAGCGGCGACACGATCTACACCGGCGTGCTGCTCGGCACCGATCTGGCCCTGCCCACCTTCGGCCGACCGGTGGACACCAGCGGCACCGCCATCACCGATCCCACCGCGTTCGTCGCCTCGGGCATCGCCGGTCACGGCGTGTACGTCGGCACGGCCGGTGGCCGGGTCTGGATGAATGTCGTTCCGGCAACCGGCCAGGCCAATGGCGCGCGCAACAGCATCACGACCCTGGGCGACACCAGCGAGGGATTCAACATCCAGGGCGTTGGTGCGGTGGCAACGGTTGCCAACGTCACTGTTGCCACACGCGGCTTCGATTCCATCGGTGCGCGTGCCGCCGGGGCCGGTGAAATCCGCGGCACCGGCCTCACCGTCACCACCAGTGGCCTGCATGGCTATGGGTTGGCCGCCTATGCCGACAGCCTGCTGACGGCGCAGGCCAGCGCCATCACCACCAGCGGCGTGCAGGCGCACGGCCTGATCGCCTGGGCCGACAACGGGCGGCTGCTGCTGGGCGGTGGCAGCCGGGTGAGTACCGGCGGCGCGCTGGCGCATGCCGCCGTGGCCTGGAACGGTGGCCGCGTGGAGGTCGACGATACCGTGCTGGCCACAACCGGCATCGGCGCGGCGGCATTGCTGGTGCGCGGCGATCCGGCGGCGGCGTCTGCACTGATCAGCCGATCGTCGCTGGTCAGTGCAGACGGCCCCGGCGTGGGCGCAATCGGCGCAGCGCAGGTCGACCTGCTCGGCAGCACGGTACAAGGCCGCGATCTGTGGTTGAAGGTCGGCGCCATCGCCGATTTCGACGGTCTCGACGCGGTTGTACCCGTGGTGCCGCCCGACCTGCCCCCCGACGACCCGCCGGTACCGTTGCCACAGGCGCTGGCAGCGCCATTGCCTGCCGCCGAAACGCCGACGGTCGCGGCTATCACCGCCACCGGCAGCACACTGACCGGTGCGGCCGTCACCCTGCCCGGCAGCGTGTCCAACGTGGTCCTGCAGGACACCCTCTGGAACCTGACCGGCACCTCGACCCTCACCACGCTGGTCAACGGTGCGAGCCGGATCGTGTTCTCGCCACCGGGCGGCGACCCTGCGCTGGCGGCGAGCTACAAGACGCTCACGGTGTCGCGCTATGGCGGCGACGGCACGCTGGCGTTGAACACCTGGCTTGCCGACGATGCGTCTCCGTCGGACCAGCTGGTGGTGGTGGATGGCAGCAGCAGCGGCCCCGGCCTGCTGGACATCCACCGCAGTGGCGGCCTCGGTGACATCACCGTGTCCGACGGCATCCGCGTGGTACAGACCCTCAACGCCACCAGCACGGCAGACAACTTCAGGCTGGCCGCACCCGTCGTGGCCGGACCCTACGAGTACTTCCTGTATCGCGGCGGTGCCGCCAGCGCTTCCGGCGCTGACGTGGAGAACAGCTGGTACCTGCGCTCGGTGATCGACTGCGCCGCGCCCGGAGCGCCCACGCCACCCTGCCCTGCACCGCCGCCGGCACCGCCCCCGCCTGATCCTCCGCCACCGGATCCGCCGATGCCAGCGCCACCGCCCACCCCGGCCTACCGCCAGGAGGTGTCGCTGGTGCTCGCCCTGCCCGCAATGGCGCAGGCCTACGGTCGCAGCCTGCTCGACACCCTGCACGAGCGCGTCGGCGACGAGCAGCTGCTACGCCAGCGAGACGACCTGGATACCGCGCGCAGCGGCTTCAATGGCGCCTGGATGCGCTACGTAGGCCACGATGGCGAGCACGATGGCGGCCGCCGTGGCATCTACGGCGATCGCGGCCCGGACTTCGACTACCGTTTCGATGCGCTGCAGATCGGCGCCGATCTCTACCGCCGCATCGAAGCCGACGATCTCAGCCGGCGTCACGGCGGTTTCTACCTCGCCTACGGCAAGGGCAAGGGCGAGGTGCGGCACAACTTCCTGGACTACCGGTTCCATGCCGGCACCGATCGCTTCAAGGCCGGGTCGGTGGGCGCTTACTGGACCACGTTCTCCGCCAAGGGTGCCTACCTGGATGCGGTGGCGCAGTACACCTGGTATGACATGCGCCTGCAGTCGCCGCGCATGCCCGACAGCTTCCTCGACGCCGACGGTCTGGCGCTGTCGCTGGAAGGCGGATGGCCGTTCATCCTCAACGAGGGCGATGGCGCCCGCAGTGAGGACGGGCGTTGGCGGCTGGAACCGCAGGCACAGGTGATCTGGCAGCAGGTCGACGTGGACAGCCTGGATGACGCCACGGCGCAGGTGCGCTTCAGCGACGGCGATTCGCTGGTGGGCCGCGTCGGAGCACGCTTGAGCCGCAACGGCCTGCGCGTCACGGAACAAGGCGAAGCGCGGAGCAGTACGGCGTGGCTGCGTGGCAACGTGTGGCACGAATTCCGCGGCACGCCCCGGGCCACCTTCGCCAGCAACAGCGGCACCGTGCCGTTCGCCGTCGACATGGGCGGCGCGTGGGCAGAGATCGGCATCGGCGGGACATGGCAACTGACCCAGACCGGGTACCTGTACGCCGACATCGACTACAGTTGGAGCTTCGATGGCGATGAAACCGCGTGGAACGGCAAGGTGGGCATGCGCTGGAACTGGTAGGCCCGCTCAACAGCGCTGGCTGACGGTATGGAACCGCTGCTGCTGCGCGTCGAAGAACAGATAGGCCTGGCCGGTATCGTGGCCCAGCCCACGGATGTCCAGTTGGCCGACGAACACCATCGGCACGTCGTCGGCGAGCGGCCATTCCGGCTCCTGCAGCCACTTGGGCGGCGCTTTCAGGTAGCGGAAGTCACGCGTGATCGCCGCTTTCAACGCCGTCTGCAGGGCCTTCGGATCCAGCCCATCGTGATCGGCCATGAAGCGGGCGATGTACGCCGGCGGCAGTGACAGCCATTTCGGTTGGGCGTTGAGGGCCAGCGTGAAGCGGCGCTCGTGGCTGTCGTCCACGGCATGCGCAATGCCCTGGCTGTCGAGCCGTTCGGACAGCAGGGTCTGGACGTTGTAGATGCACGCCAGGCTCTGGTAATCCTGGCTGATCAGGTACAGGTACAGATCGGGCTCTGCCACGTAGGCCGGCAGGTCTCGTTCACCCTCAAGCAGCGTCTGCAGCGCCGCGTCGGTGTGGAGGCACTGCTCGAACGCGCGCGGTGCGAGCCGGCCTTCGACGAACTGCTTGATGATCTCCATGCCACTCATTCGGTGCTGCCTCCGTGCCGCAGATGCGCCGCGCCGTGCGCCGCCCCTGCCCTGCTGATGGCCGGCCATCGTGGCATCGGCGGCGTCGGCTTCGCAATGCCATGCATGCCGGGTGCGCCTGTCGCGCCCGAACCGATCGGCGCCGTGCCGATGCCGAAGCCCACCCTGGCCTGCCCTTGCCCGCTCCTGTGGCCCTCTTCCCGGTGCCTGATATAGTCCAGCAGGTACGGCGGGCACCCTGCCCGTCCACGAACGACACGGAGTTGGCCATGGGTCTGGTACAGGCGGTGAAGGGTGCAGTTGGCGGCGTTCTGGCGGACCAGTGGAAGGATTTCTTCACCGTGCCCGCCGGCCTGCCGTCCACGGCGGCGCTGTTTGCGGCGGTCCCGCGCGGCACCAATGCCGGGCGCGGGTCCAACACCAGCGCCTCGTCCAACATCATCAGCAACGGGTCGAAGATCGTCGTCCCCGAAGGGTACGGCCTGCTGCTGTTCCAGGACGGGGCCATCACCGGCTTCGTTGCCGAGCCGGGTGGCTACGAATGGCGCTCCGATGACCTGAATTCGCAGTCGATCTTCGCCGGCGACGGCGTGGTCACCCCGCTGATCAAGCAGAGCTGGGAGCGCTTCAAGTTCGGCGGCCAACCCGGCGCGCAGCAGGCGGCGTACTTCGTCTCGCTCAAGGAGCTGCCCGACAACCGCTTCGGCACCCAGTCCGAGATCTACTGGGACGACGGTTTCCTGGGCACGCAGGTGGGTGCGGTCACGCGCGGCTCGTACACGCTGAAGATCGTCGATCCCATCCTGTTCGTGGAGAACTTCGTGCCGGCCAGCTACCTGCAGCCGGGCCAGGTGTTCGACTTCACCGACCTGGACAACGCCGCGGCCAGCCAGCTGTTCAACGAAGTGGTGGGCTCCCTGGCGCCGGCCTTCAGCCTGTATACCAACGATCCGGGCAAGGGCAACCGCATCACCAAGCTGCAGCAGGACTCGCTGGGCTTCGCCAAGAGCCTGTCCGACGCCGTCGAGCAGGCCTACCAGTGGAAGTCCGACCGCGGCCTGGCCATCGTCAAGACCGCCATCGTCTCCATCGAGTACGACGCCAACACCCGCGAACTGCTCAAGACCGTGCAGCGCGCCGACGCGCTGGCCGGTGCGCGGGGCAATTCCAACCTGCAGGCCAGCGTTGCCCAGGGCATCCAGTCGGCCGGTGAGAACGGCGGCGCGGCCGGTCTGGTGGGCGTGGGCATGGCCTCGGGCATGTTCGGTGCCGGCAGCCTGCAGCAACCGGTCGCCCCGGCCGCGCCGGCCGCCGATGACCCGGTGGCCAAGCTGAAGAAGGCCAAGGAAATGCTGGATCTGGGGCTGATCACCCAGGACGACTATGACGCCTTGAAGGCCAAGGCGCTGGGCCTGTAACAGGCAAGGCGCCCAACGACCATGTCCGATTCCCGCATTCCCCCGCCCCTGCCGTCGGGACCGCCACCGCTGCCCGCGCAGCCGGTGACCGGCCCCGGTTCGCCGCAGGACGTCCCGCCCCTGCCCGGTAGCTTTCCGGTCGATCCAGCCACCCTGCCCCAGCCCATCCGCGACGAGATCGAGGCGCCGGATCCGGTGGCCCTGGACACCCGCGCCGCCGAGCTGAAGGACGGCCTCAACCGCTGCCCCAAATGCGGCAGCACCGATGTCCGGCTCAAGCTCGGCACCGACGTCCTGGTCTGCCAGTTCTGCCGCAACGAATGGCATGGCACCCGTGCCGAAGAGGCCTTCGGGCTGGGCGACGGCCTGGACCAGTTACGTGGCACCGTCGTCGCCTCCGGAGCACAGGACATCCAGGCCGACACCGCCAGCCTGATGAGTTTCAAATGCACCGGCTGCGGTGCCGAGGTCACGATCAATACCGAAAGCACGATGACGGCCCGCTGCCACTGGTGCCGTCACGTATTCGGGGTCAATGAGCAGGTGGCCAGCGGCGCCGTGCCCGATGCGGTGCTGCCGTTCCGCATTACCAAGGACGATGCGGTCGCGCGTATCCGCCAGTTCGTGGACAAGCGCCGCCTGTTTGCCTTGAAGGCGTTCAAGGACCAGTTCACGCCCGAGAACGTCGTCGGCGTGTACCTGCCCTACATGATCGTTGACAGCAATGTCAGTGCCAGCGTTGCAGGCCGCGGCGAGATCAAGACGCGCGAGTACACCCGCGGCACCGGCGACAAGAAGCAGACCTACTACGATGCCGACGTCTACCAGGTGGAGCGGCATGTCGACTTCACCGTGGATGACCTGACGCTCGAATCCTCGGCCGAGCGTGGCAACCTGGATGCTCGGGCCAACACCAACAACATCATCAATACCATCCTGCCGTTCGACACCAAGAATGCGCTGAAGTGGAACGCCTCGTTCCTGACCGGCTTTACCTCGGAAAAGCGCAACCTCGACGTCGAGAAGCTGCGCCCACGGCTGGAAGACCAGCTGTTGTCGATCGCCCGCGCCGAGGTCGAAGACTCCGTGCGCCGTTACACCCGCGGCGTCCGCTGGGAGCAGGAGCGCCTGGACGTGCATGGCACGCGCTGGGTATCGATGTACCTGCCGGTGTGGCTGTATTCGTACCACCAGCCCGGAAAGAACGGCGGCATGCTGCATTACATCGCGGTCAATGGCCGCACCGGCGAAACCATGGGCAGCGTGCCGGTGCAGCAGTGGAAAATGCTGCTGGCGGCGCTGACCACCGGCACTATTATCGAAGCCCTCGTGCTTCTCTTCCTGGTAGCGTCCTCATGAGCGATGACAGTGGACTGTGGTTGCTGGCCGCCGGCCCCGCCGGTGCGTCGGCGTTGTACTGGGCGTTGTACCGGTACTACCGGAATACCGACAAGTCGCATGCGTTCGAACGTGAAACCACCATCGAGGCCAAGCCGGTGACCGGATCGGACCGCAAGATCGACACAATCACCGGCACCCAGACCACCAGCATCTCCGGCAACAACGTCGGGGCGTACCGGTCACGGGTACAGCGCGACACGGGCTGAGCGAGTCGCGCTGAAGCGCCGCCGTTCCCCATGGATATGTGCGGCGCTTCTCATAACCGAAGATTGATCCCTGCACCGGGCGGCCATTTCCCAGCGCCCGGTGCGCGCGGCGTGCTACTACTGCCCCGCCATCCCGCGCCGGAGGCGGGTTTTTTTGACCGTAGACGCGTGTTGGCACGGGGCCTGGAGGCCCCGTCGGGCATGGCTTTGTGTAGTGGCATGTCCGCGCAGTGATTCGTAACCCATGCGGTTCCATCGATCACCAGGGAGTACCACCATGCGCTACACACGCCGTGATTTCCTTGCCACCGCCGCCAGTGCCTCGGTCGCCTCGTGGGCAGCGAGTACTGCATTCGCCGGGGGCGCTACCGGCACCGACGCGGCCGACGCGGCCACCTTCCATCGCTACAACGTCAACACGCCGCAGGGCCAGCGCATGCTGGCCAGCTACGCGCGCGGCATCCAGAAGATGTTGGCGCTGCCGGCGGATCACCCGCACAACTGGTTCCGCAACGCCTTCGTGCACCTGATGGACTGCCCGCACGGCAACTGGTGGTTCTACGTCTGGCATCGCGGCTATGTGGGCTACTTCGAGCAGACCATCCGGATGCTCAGCGGCGATCCCCAGTTCGCCATGCCGTACTGGGACTGGACATCGCAGCCGGAGATTCCGGCCACCATGTTCGACGGCGTGCTCTCACCCACCGACCCGGCGTACGCGCCGTTCACTGGCAACCTCGCACGGTTCACGAGTTTCATCCAGCCTGCGTTGGAAGAGTACTGGGACAGCCTGGACACCCAACAACGCCAGCAACTGGCCGCGCGCGGCTATGCGGACTTCGGTGCCTTGTGGAACGATGTCACCGGTTACAACGCCGACGCGAAAACCGGCATTTCCGGCAACGCGGGCTATGCCATCACCTGTGGGGCGCGCTACCTGTGGCGCCAGAATGCCCGCCTCGATGCCAAGACCGCCGCTGCGGTATCACCCGACACCATCCACGCCGGCTTGTCGCCGGCGGAGTTCTACAACAGCGACGTCAGCCGCAGCTTCACCAGTTCGCGTACGGCTTCGCACGTGGACTCACCGGACAAGAACACCCAGTTCTCGGTACTGGAGGGCTTCCCGCACAACAAGGTGCACAACTGCATCGGGGGCGTCGGTGCGATCGATCCGGGCCCCTACGGCAACATGACCAACTTCCTGTCGCCGCTGGACCCGATCTTCTACCTGCACCACGCCAACATGGACCGGCTGTGGGACGTATGGACACGCAAGCAGTTGAATCAGGGGCTGCAGATCATGCCGCCGCCGGGGGAAGCCCGTGACGCGTTCATGACCGAGCCGTTCCGGTTCTTCGTCCAGGCCGACGGGGAGTTCGCCGGGACCAAGCGCGCCGCGGACTTCTTCAACACCCAGGCCTTCGACTATGACTACGTGGGCGAAGGGGCTGGCGCGCTGCAGAGTGCGGCGCTGGCGGTGAAGGCCGCCGGACCGGCCACGCTGGTGCGCGGCAAGCGCCGCGGTGCCGCCGTGTCCGTGTCGCTGCCGGGCACGATCCGGGGTCAGCTGGGCGCCACTGTGCCACCCGCGCTGATCGCCGAAGTTACCGTGGAGCGGCCGCGCGGCCTGCACAACACGCGCGAGTTCGACGTGCTGGTGAACGCGCCGGCAGGGGTTGAGACGGTGGATGCGAACAGCCCCTACTACGTGGGCACGGTGTCGTTCTTCGGTCCGCCGATGACCGGGATGGACCATACGCACCCCACCACGTTCGCCGTACCGCTGCCGCAACGGCTCAACCTGCTCAAGGCGGGCGCGGCCGACGCCAGCGGCAGCACAGCGCTGGAGTTCAGGCTGGTGGCCTCCACCGGACAGGCCGCCGAAGCGTTCCCGGTCTTGGACGCGGCGGTGCTGGTGGTGCCCTGAGGGAGGCGCCAGGCGCCGTAGTGGGTGACGCAGACAGGGCCGCCACGCGGTCCTGTCTGTGTTGGCCGGCGGCGTGCGTCAGGCCGATGCGGCGTCGTAGGTAGGGCCGTCCCACCCGTCCAGGAATTTGGGCAGGGCGTCGGTGACGTCGACAATGCGGTCACGGTAGAACAGGTGCATGGTGGGCGCGAAGGACTCGGTCAGCATGCCGCCCAGGGCGCGGGCCACCAGCGCATTGGGCACCACGCGCATGCCCAGCCGATTGGTGCCGAACAGCACGTCTCCACAGCCGCTGCAGAACGTTTTTGACAGCTGCTTGTGCGGATGCTGGAACACCGCTGTCGTGGTCTGTTCCACCTCGACCGCGTCTGCGTTCCAGGCCGTGGCCGAGAGCATGGCCGTGGCGTAGAAATCCCGGCAGGTACTGCAGTGGCAGATGGCGCGCGCAACCGGCGCGCCCTTCAGGGTGAGGGTGGTGCATCCACACAGGCAGTTGGCGCGAAGCATCATGCGTGTCTCGGCGTTCAGTAGGCCGGCATGTTACCGGCAATGGCGGCCCGCCAGCGCAGCACTGCCTTGCACGCGGCAATACTGCGGATTCAGACCAAGCTGGCTATGCTTGTGTTCTCCGTCCACGAGCAGCCGCCATGCGCACGTTGTATCCCACCATCGAACCTTACCGCGAGCATCGTCTGGCGGTGGATGCCGTGCACACGCTGCATGTCGAGGAATGTGGCGCAGCAAACGGCATTCCCGTGGTGTTCCTGCACGGCGGCCCCGGCGCGGGCGTGTCACCCACGCACCGTCGTTTCTTCGATCCCGCGCGCTACCGGATCGTATTGATCGACCAGCGCGGCAGCGGTCGCTCTACCCCGTTCGGCGAGTTGCGTGACAACACCACCGCGCACCTGGTGGCCGACATCGAGACCGTGCGGGCGCATCTGGGCATCGACCGCTGGCTGGTCTTCGGCGGCTCGTGGGGGTCCACGCTGGCGCTGGCCTACGCGCAGGCACACCCGGAGCGCGCTACCGGCGTGATCGTGCGCGGCGTCTACCTGGGCCGTGCCGAAGAGAACCGCTGGTTCAACGAAGCCGACGGCGGCGCCCGCTGGATTTTCCCGGAACGGTGGGCGCGCTATGAAGCGCACATTCCCGAGGCCGAACGCGGCGAACTGATCGCCGCTTACTGGCAGCGCCTCGACAGTCCCGACCAGGACGTGGCCATCGCCGCGGCGCAGGCATGGCTGGGCTGGGAAGACCACGCGGCCACGCTGGTGCATGACGTGGAGGCGCGTTCGCACGCCGATCCCCTGGCGACACTGGCCAAGGCGCGCATCGAAGCCCATTACTTCCGCCACCACGCGTTCCTGGAGCACAGCCAGCTGCTGCAGGGCGTCGATCGCATCCGCCACCTGCCGGCGGTGATCGTGCAGGGCCGCTACGACATCATCTGCCCCGCGCGCAGCGCCTGGGATCTCGCGTCTGCCTGGCCGGAGGCGCAGCTGGAGATGGTGTTGTCGGGCCATGGCGCAACCGAACCGGCCACCGCTGACGCACTGGTACGGGCCACCGACGCCTTCGCCGACCGCATCGCCGGCCCTGCCCGCGCCTGACGCGGTCGGATGCAGTAGCAACACCCAGGCATCGCGCGACGCGGCGCTGCGCTGGATCGCCGGTCCATGGCACGGCGTTAACGGGGTGCGGTGCACGCTCGCATCCACGTTGAGCGAAGCAGGACCACGTATGCACCCCACCCTTCGAACCGTTCTGGCCGGCGCTGCCATGGTGGCGTTGGCCACGGCCTGCACCGCGTCCGATACCGATGCGGCACGCCAGGCGCCAGCAGCCTCGGTGCCGCCCACGACCACGGCACCGGACACGGTCGCACCGGCGGCGGCCCCCGCCGCACCGCCCGCGCAGGCAGTGGATGCATTCGCCGAATCTGCGCCCGGCATCGCGGTCCGGCCGGTGGCAGGCACCACCGTGCACCGGGACTTCAAGCGCAGCTACCTGGCGATGGATGCGTGGACGCTGCACCCCGCCGAGGGCAGCACCGGCCGGCCGCTCGTGGCGCTGGTGCTGGATGGCTCCAACGCAGTGACGTCGGCGGAAATGCGGATCGGGCGCAGCGACAGCGCCGCAGACGTGAAGGGGTGCACCACGCCCCCGGCCGACGCGGCGAGCAAGGCCGATACGGTGGATGTTGGCGGCGTGCGTACCACCCACTTCAGCAGCAGCGACGCGGCGATGAGTCACTATCTTTCGGCCGACAGCTATCACGTCGTCCAGGGCGGCGCCTGTTATGCCATCGACCTGATCATCGCCGGCACCCGCCCGGAGGTGTACGACCCGCCGCGCACGCCACCGTTCACCGCACAGCAGGCCAAGGCGGCGCTGGCGTCCATGCTCGCTGCGGTGCACTGGACGCACTAGCGGCGCGTTGATGTCGCCACCACGTATCAAGGCTCACCATCCAAGGCAACGGCGCGTGCGACGTGCGCCCCTTTGATGAGGTCTCTGCATGCATGGCTGGGCAACACTGCCGCGAACGTTCTATCAGCGCCATCCCACCGAGGTGGCACCGGCCCTGCTCAACAAGCTGCTGGTGCGCGACGATGGCCGTGCGGGCCGCATCGTCGAGGTGGAAGCCTATGCGGGCAGCGAAGACCCGGCGGCGCATTCGTTCCGCGGCCAGACGCCGCGTACCGCCACCATGTTCGGTGAAGCCGGCCACCTGTATGTGTACTTCAGTTACGGCATGCATTGGGGATCGAACGCGGTCTGCGGCGAGGTGGGTCAAGGCTGGGGAGTTTTGCTGCGGGCGTTGGAGCCGGTGCAGGGGCTGGAACTGATACGCGAGGCGCGCCCTGCCATCCGCCACGACCGCGATCTGGCCAGTGGACCGGGCCGGCTGTCGCAGGCGATGGGCATCACCAAGGCGCTGGACGGCGCGGACCTGGTGCGCAACGATCGCGGCGTGCGGATCGTGTCCGACGCGATGGCGCCGCCCATCGAACCGGCAGTGGGCCATCGTATCGGCATCAGCAAGGCGGTGGATTTCCCGTGGCGCTGGCACGTGCCTGGGCATGCGCACGTGTCAGGCCGGTCCGCGCGGCGCTGATCCTGCCCTGGCCTGCACTGGTATCCTGTTCGGCTGCCTGGCACCGGTTGACGCGCGCGTCGTGATCGCGCGCCGTCACCCGGTGTCGCACCACGAAAAGGATGTCCCGATGAAACCCCTCCCCACCCTGCTGCTGGGCGCTGCCTTGCTGTGCGGCGCCGCGCCGCTGCTGGCAGCCGAGAACGTGTACTACGTCGGCCTGGATATCCGCCTGGCCGGTCAGGACCGCGGCACCTTCCGGCAGCGCAGCCTCAGCAGCTTGGCGATCGACACCGCAGGCGATGGCAGCACTCGGCTGCGCACGCGCATCCTGTGGTCCGAGCAGCAGGCCCCCGGCGACAGACAGACGGTGCTGGATCTGGATCCGGAGGTGGGCGACGAGCGCGCGATGCTGGCACTGCTGGACGGCGGCTTCGAGCTCACCGTGGCCGCTGACGGCACCAGCACGGGCATGCGCGCCGTCGACCAGGAGGCCTGGCGCGACACCGTGACCCTGCAGCCGCAGGCCGCGCGCCTGATCAACGCCGAGCAGCAGCTGGGCGGCCTGCAGCCATTGGCCCTGCCTGCCCAGCTGGACGTTGGCCAGCGCATCACGCGTCGCGCCCAGACCCGGGACTTCGGCGAGCTGACTTCGCAGATGCAGGTGCAGTCGCTGACCCCGGCCGAAGTAGTGGTCAGCGTGGAGCTGGCCGGTACCGGCGTGCAGGGCCACGGCCGGCAGGTGCTGCAGCGTGCCGACGGCATGCCGATCGAAGCGCGGATGCACCTGACGCTGGCACCCCGCGACGACCTGCCTGCCACCGAGCAGCGGATGTACCTGGCGCGGATGGACCTGGACCCGCTGCAGCGCCTGGAAACCGAGAGCATCGTGGAGACGTACCCGGCGATGATCCAGGCGCACCTCGACGCACCGCCGTTCTCGGCGCTGTCGTCCAATGCCGACGACTACCCGCCGGCGCCGCCGGAGGAGCGCGTGCCCGGGCTGTTGGACATGGCGGCACTGAAGCAGACCGAAGCCAGCCTGATGTTCGCGGTGAACCGCGACTACCGCGACGGCCGCCCGTTGATCCGCATTGCCGGTCGCGTCGGCACCGGTGCCCCCACCCGCGACGACCCGGCCGCGCCCGCCATCGCCGCGGCCACCCCGCGTGCCGTGCACTTCTTCGATGCCAAGGGCAAACGCCTGTCGAACTTCGCCGCGCAACCGGTGCAGGATCCCTGGGTGTTGGTGGGCGACTTCCATGCCGACGAAAAGGACATCGCGTTCCCGTTCCGGCTGCCGCTGAACACGCGCGGCAGCCAGGTGGACGCCATCCGCCGGATCCGACTGGATGTCGATGTGGACACCTACCTTGGCACCGAGGTGGAAACGCTGGCCCCGGGCGCCCTCTCGCGGCGCAACCCGAACGCGCAGGTGCAGTGGACCTCGCCCACCCGGGTGACCGTGCAGCAGCCGCTGCCCTGGCGCGAAGGTACCGGGGGCTACTGGACCACCGCGGTACCGCTGGATGCGCAGGGCCGTGAGATGCCGGCGGCGATGGTCGATGTGCAAGGCGCGCTGGCACTGGCCGATGCCCACCCGGGCGACCCGGCGCAGTCGCCGCTGCACTGGGAACGCATGCGCCAGCCCCATCGCCTGGAGATCGCCACGGCGGCGCCGATCGCCGCCCTGCGGCTGCGCCACCAGCGCTGGCAGCGCCAGCCGCGGCAATGGACCTTCCGCTACCTTGCGCCGGACGACGCCGACGCAGGCAAGGCGGAGGGTGGCGCCGACTAACCCGGCGGCCTCGTTCAGACAGCCGCGTTGTCTTTCCGGTGTAAAATTCAGCGTTTTAACCGGAACAATGGCGAAAACGCAGCACCGCCCGCCCCTGCCCGGCCCCGCGTTCATCCGTCTCTTGGCCGGATTGGCCGACGGCCAGGCAACGCCGACCAGTCCGGACCTGTCCGACCGCCTGAGCCAGTGGGTCGACTGGAACCGTGCGGTGGCGCTGTCGCGGGCGCTGGACGGCCGGGTGCCGCCCCCGCCTGCCGAGGCGGTCGCGTTCGATGCCGCCGAGGCGGCCGAATGCGCGCGGGTACGTGCGGTACTGGAAGCGGCCATTGTTCAGCAACCTGACCCGCCGAAGCCGGGCGCCAGCGACGATGTGGCGGCGATCCGCCAGCGCGTCGTTGCCCTGCAGCGCTCGATGCAGGCCAACACCGGGCGGCTGCGTGGGCGCCTGCGCGACATGCTCAGCCTGGCCGGCCCCGAACTGGGGCGGCTGGCCGAGGTGGATGCGGTGATGGAGCACACCTTGAGCCCGCGCGAGCAGGCCTTGCTGGCCACGGTGCCGACGCTGCTTGCCCAGCACTTCGAGCGGCTGCGCAACGCGGCGCTGCCACCCCCGGTCGAAGGCGCGCCTACCGACGCCGACGCGGTGCCGGCCGACGACGGCTGGCGGCAGCGGTTCAACCACGCGATGCAGAGCGTGTTGCTGGCCGAACTGGATGTTCGTTTTCACCCCATCGAAGGCCTGCTTGCAGCGCTTCGCCCCCGATAACTGGGACGTCATGTTCAGAACTAGTCTTTATCTCGTCGTTTTCCTTGCAGGTCTGTTTGCCGCGTGCTGGATCGGCGTGGGGTACCTGGGGTCGAACCCGGTAGGTTTCGCAGTCGCCCTCGTGATCGCGGCCTGCTACACCGCCGGTGGCCTCGAGCTGTTCCGCTACCGCCAGGCCACCGCGGGGCTGGGCCAGGCCCTGGCCGATGTGTCGGCGGCCGAGCAGGATCTGGGCGCCTGGTTGCAGCGCGTGCCGGCGAGCCTGCGCAATGCGGTGCGCCTGCGCGTGGACGGCGAGCGCGTTGCCCTGCCCGCCCCGGTGCTGACGCCCTACCTGGTGGGGCTGCTGGTGCTGCTGGGCATGCTTGGCACCCTGCTGGGCATGATGGCCACGCTGCGCGGCACCGGGCTGGCGCTGGAGAGCGCCACCGACCTGCAGGCCATCCGCGGCTCGCTCGGGGCGCCGGTGGAAGGCCTGGCCGTGGCCTTTGGCACCTCCATCGCCGGCGTAGCGACCTCGGCGATGCTCGGGCTGCTGTCGGCGCTGTGCCGCCGCGAGCGCCTGCAGACCGTGCAGGTACTTGATGCACGCGTGGCCACCGACCTGCACCCGCATTCCCAGGCGTGGCAGCGCAGCGAGGCGTTCCGCCTTGCACAGGCGCAGGCCGCGCTGATGCCGGCGCTGGTCGACCGCCTGCAGGCGATGACCGCTGCCATCGAGCAGCAGAGCCTGCAGGCCAACCAGCAGCTGCTGTCCAGCCAGGAGAGCTTCCATGCCAAGGCCGACGCCGAACACGCCCGGCTGGCGAGTGCGGTCGAGCTGGCGCTGAAAGACAGCATCGCCGCCAGCGCTCGCGCCGTGGGCGAGGCGCTGCAGCCGATCATGGACAGCACCCTGCGCGGCATCGCCACCGAAACGACCGCCCTGCAGCGCGATGTGGGGCAGGCCGTGCAGCGCCAGCTGGACGGTCTCAACGCCGGCTTCGAGGCCAGTCGCGCGGCCAGCGCGGACAGCTGGAACAGCGCGATCGCCGCCCACCAGCAGACCAACCTGGCGCTCACCACGGATCTGCGTGCAGCGCTGGAGCACCTCACCGCGCAGCACGACCAACGGGCGCTCGGCCTGCTGGATGCGCTGTCGTCGCGCCTGGCGGCCAACGTGGACCACTGGGCCACCGCGCAGGAGGCGCAGCAGCAGACCCATCAGGCGCTCACCGCCGACCTGCGCCAGACCTTGCAGCAGTTCAGCGACAGCCATGACCAGCACGCCCTGCGCCTGCTGGACGGGGTCGCGCAGCGCCTGGACACCAGTGCCGGCAGCTGGACCACCGCGCAGGCCGCACAGCAGCGCAGCAACGAAACACTGGTGGTGGAACTGCGCGATGCACTGGCGCGCTTCACCGACCAGCACCAGCAGCAGGCCGGCAGCCTGGCCGACGCCCTGGCCAGCCGCCTGGACGCCACCGCCGAGCGGTGGAACAGCAGCCAGCAGAGCCAGCAGCAGGCCCATGCCGCGCTCATCGGCGGGCTGGACAGCACGCTGCAGGGCTTCACCCAGACCCACGACGCACGTGCCGGCGCCCTGCTTGAGGCACTGTCCGATCGCCTGGATGCCAGCACCCGCAACCACGCCGACGCATGGCGCGATGCCTTGGCGCAGCAGGCCGCCACCCACGCCAGCAGCGCCGCGCGCAACGAGCAGGCATTGACCGCCGTGGCCGGCAGTTTCGATACGCACGCCCGCACGCTCGCCGACACGATGCAGCAGGCGCACGCCACCCTGCAGGACGCCCTGGAAGCGCGCGATGGGCAGCGCCTGGCTGCATGGAGCGAGGCGTTCGCCACACTGTCCACCTCCCTGGCCCAGCAATGGGCGCAGACCGGCGAACAGGTCGCGCGCCGCCAGCAGGACATCTGCGAGACGCTGTCGCGGACCGCGCAGGCGATCACCACCCAGACCCAGGCCCACGCCAGCGACACCATCGCCGAGATCTCGCGGCTGGTGCAGGTCGCCTCCGAAGCGCCGAAGGCCGCCGCCGACGTGGTGGCCGAGCTGCGCCAGAAGCTGTCTGACAGCATGGTCCGCGACACCGCCATGCTGGAAGAACGCAGCCGCCTGCTGGCCACGCTGGAAACGCTGCTGGATGCGGTCAACCATGCTTCCACCGAGCAGCGCACCGCCGTTGACGCACTGGTGACCACCTCGGCCGACCTGCTCGACCGGGTGGGCACGCGCTTCACCGACCACCTCGCCACCGAAACCGGCAAGCTGGGCGACGTTGCCGCGCAGGTCACCGGCAGCGCGGTGGAAGTGGCGGCACTGGCCGACGCGTTCGGCGGTGCCATGCAGGTGTTCGGCAGCGCCAGCAGCGGGCTGGGCGACCGCCTCGAGCAGATCAGTGGCGCGCTGGACGCGTCGCTGGCGCGCAGCGATGAACAGCTGGCCTATTACGTGGCCCAGGCGCGCGAGGTCATCGACCTGAGCGTGCTGTCGCAGAAGCAGATCATCGAAGAACTGCAGCAGCTGGGCGCGCGCCGCAGCGCCGACGCGGCCGGGGCCGCCACCGCATGAGCGACGAGATCGAGGTCGACGGCGAATCCGGCGCACCGATCTGGGCTGCCTTCGGTGACCTGATGTCGGTGCTGCTGGGCGCCTTCGTGCTGATCCTGGTCGGCGTGGTGGCGCTGCAGCTGGAGCTGTCCAACCGGCTGGACCACGAGGTCAAGCAGCGCCAGGCCGAAGCCCAGCGTCGCAAGACCCTGGAGCAGGCGCTGGCCGTGCCGCTGGCGGCCGGGCGGGTGACGATCGTGGATGGCCGCATCGGCATCCGCGGCAGCGTGCTGTTCGCCTTGAATTCCGACCAGTTGCAGCCGGAAGGCCGCGAGCTGCTCAAGAGCCTGGCCGGCCCGTTGGCCGAGTACTTGTCCTCGCGCGAAGAGATCCTGATGGTCAGCGGCTTCACCGATGATCGCCAGGTGCGCGAAGGCAACCGCCAGTTCGCCGACAACTGGGCGCTGTCGGCCGAGCGCGCGCTCACCGTCACCCGCGCCCTGATTGCCGAAGGCGTGCCCGCCTCGGCGGTGTTTGCCGCCGCTTTTGGTGCCGAGCAACCGGTGGACTCCAACGCCGAAGAAGCCGGGCGCGCACGCAATCGCCGCGTTGAAATGGCGCCCATTCCGCGACCGAAAGCCACGTCCGCCGCCGATGTCCCCTAAGCCTAAGCCGATGCTGGTGAGTGCGCAGCTCGACGCGTGGCGCCAGCAGCAGCTGGACCGCCACGACCCGCTGGGCTTTGCGGTGATCGAGGCCTTGCAGTCGCGTGCGCAGGCACAGCAGGGCGCGGTGCGAAAGCTGCTGGATGCGCGGCTGGTCATGATGGTGGCAGCGTATGCGGCGCGCATTGCCGAACAGACCGCGCGCGCGCCGCGTCGTAGGCGGGGCGCGCCAGCCCCGGGTGCCGAACGCGCCAGTCCGCTGTCGGGCCTGCTGGCGACGCTGGCCGCGCATGCACATACGCAGGCACCGCCGGTGCCGCGTGATGCCCCCCTCGACACCGCCCCGGCCCCGGCGTTCCCCGCGCTGCCGGCCATCAGCGAATTCCGTGATCTGTGGGCCACGGTGCGCAATGAAAGCCAGAAGCGCATCTCGCTGGCGCAGGGCCCCGGCGATGGCGGCCCGTTGAACTCGGCGGTGCTGGTGCACCGCTCGCTCACCTTGATGAGCGAGCTGTCGCCGGGCTACCTGCAGCACTTCCTGATGTACCTGGACAACCTGGCCTGGCTGGAACAGCTGCAACCGCGCACGGCCACGCCTGCGCGTGACGTGGGCCGTATCCCCAAGCCGCGCCGCGCCCGCACCCCCAAGGCCTGATCGCGCCACCGGCACGGCGCGCACTGCGCCGGACTGGATATACCAAGGTATATCGCCGCTAACCCACGGGCATCTAGGCGGGCGCGCAACCGGCGCGGACAATACGCGCACCGGCCAGGCGCACTGCGTCACGCCGGCATCGCCCTTCCACTACCGGACATTCCCATGGATCCCGACCCCGGTCCTGCCGGGTGCCGCGCGCCCCTGCTTTCGCCCCTGCCCTGTTCCACCCCGGCGTCCGGCCGGCGGCGTCCGCACCTCTGAGTGCCGGGTGGCCGGCGGGCGCTGCCTGCCCGGAGGCCTTCCGATGCACTACAAGATTCTCTACATCACCCTGCGTCGCCTGATCCTTGATCGCGACGTGGCCGGCCTGCGCAGCCAGCTGCTGCAGCACGGCGCCCCGCTGTTCGCGCGCGCCCTGGCCCTGGGCTCCGAGCGCGTCATCGCCGACGCCCTGAGCCTGCTGCCGATCTCCGAACGCCTGCACGTGCTGCGCCACCTGCCCGCCGCCCTGCGCAGCGCGCTGCTGCCGCTGTGTTCGCGCGGCAGCCCGCACCCGGCGCGGCCGCGCTGGTCGTTCCCCATCGCCAGCGTCCAGCACGCCTGATCCCCGCGCGGCCACGTCCTGACGGGCCGCGCGCAGCCCTGCATCCCGACCCGTGCCGTGCTGCCCGGTGTCGCATGACTTTCAAGGAGTTCCCCATGACCCTGCTCAATGCATGGTTCGATGCCTTCCTGCGCAGCCGCCGTGCCGCCAGCCTGTTCCGTCGCCGCGCCCTGCCCGACGCCGGCATGGGGCGCGGTGCGGCCGGCGCGGTGCCCCCCGATTTCAGCGATGCGTTGCGGCGGCTGGCACAGGTGCCGGTGGCGGCCGCGTTGGCGGCAGTAGCGTCGCACCCCGATGGCCTGGCCAGCGATGAGGCCGAAGCCCGGTTGGCCCGCGTAGGCCCCAATGAGATCGATCACGAAAAGCCGCTGCCGTGGTGGCGTCACCTGTGGCAGTGCTACCGCAATCCGTTCAACCTGCTGCTCACCCTGTTGGCAGTGGTGTCCTGGCTGACCGAAGACGTCAAGGCCACGGTGGTGATCGGCACCATGGTGGTGTTGTCCACGCTGATCCGGTTCATCCAGGAAGGGCGTTCCAACCGCGCGGCCGAGCGGCTCAAGGCGCTGGTGGGCAACAACGCCCGCGTGCTGCGCCGTCCTGGCGGCGATGCTGCATCCTTGCAGGACACCGGCGCTGAACCGCGCATGCCGCGGCCCGCGCAGCAGCGCTCGCTGCCGATCCGGGCGCTGGTGCCAGGCGACCACATCGTGCTGTCGGCCGGCGACATGATCCCCGCCGATTGCCGCGTGCTGAACGCCAAGGACCTGTTCGTGGCGCAGGCGGCGATGACCGGCGAATCGCTGCCGGTGGAGAAGTTCGCCGCCCCCGACACGGCCCAGCCCAACCTGCTCGAGCAGCCCAACCTGCTGTTCATGGGCACCAACGTGGTGTCCGGCTCGGCCACGGCCGTGGTGCTGGCCACCGGCAACCGCACCTGCTTCGGCACCATTGCCCAGCGCAGCACCGCCACCGAACGCGCGCCCACTGCCTTCCAGGCCGGGGTCAACAGTGTCAGCTGGCTGTTGATCCGGTTTGCCCTGGTGATGGTGCCGTTCGTGCTGCTGGTCAACGGCGTGACCAAGGGCGACTGGACCGAAGCCTTCCTGTTCGCGTTGTCGGTGGCGGTCGGGCTTACCCCGGAAATGCTGCCGATGATCGTCACCTCCACCCTGGCCAAGGGCGCGGTACTGCTGTCGCGGCGCAAGGTGATCGTCAAGCGCCTGGATGCGATCCAGAACTTCGGCGCGATGGACGTGCTGTGCACCGACAAGACCGGCACGCTCACCCAGGACCGCATCGCGCTGGAGCGGCACACCGATGTGTACGGCAACGATTCGCAGGATGTACTGGCATTTGCCTACCTCAACAGCCATTTCCAGACCGGGCTGACCAACCTGCTCGACCGCGCCGTGCTGGAGCACGTGGAACTGCAGACCGAGCTTCGCCTGGCCCAGGACTACCGCAAGGTGGACGAGATTCCGTTCGACTTCGAACGCCGCCGCATGTCGGTGGTGGTGTCCGAGCGCGACGACCACCATGAGCTGGTGTGCAAGGGCGCGGTGGAGGAGATGCTGGCCGTGTGCAGCCGGGTGCGCGAAAACGGTCAGGACCTGCCGCTGGATGCACAGCGGCTGGCACGGGTGCGCCAGACCACCGAGGAGCTCAACGAACAGGGGCTGCGCGTGGTCGCGGTGGGCATGAAGGAAGTCCCCGCCACGCGCGAAGTGTACTCGCAGGCCGATGAGCAGGACCTCACCCTGCTCGGCTACGTGGCGTTCCTCGATCCGCCGAAGGAATCGACCGCGCAGGCGCTGCAGGCGCTGGCCGGGCTGGGCGTGGAGGTGAAGGTGTTCACCGGCGACAACGAACTGGTCACCGCGCGGGTGTGTGCCCAGGTGGGGCTGCACGCCGACGGCATCGTGACCGGTCCACAGATCGACCGCATGGACGAAGCCGCGGTGGCCGACGCGCTGGGCCGGCATCGCGTGTTTGCCCGGCTCACGCCCCTGCACAAGGAACGCCTGGTACGTGCCCTGCGTGCACAGGGCAAGGTGGTGGGGTTCCTGGGTGACGGCATCAACGATGCCCCGGCACTGCGGGCGGCCGACATCGGCATCAGCGTGGACAGCGCGGTGGACATCGCCAAGGAAGCGGCCGACATCATCCTGCTCGAGAAGAACCTGATGGTGCTCGAGGAAGGCGTGGTGCAGGGCCGGCGCACCTTCAGCAACATGCTCAAGTACATCCGCATGACCGCCAGCTCCAACTTCGGCAACGTGTTCTCGGTGCTGGTGGCCTCGGCGTTCCTGCCGTTCCTGCCGATGCTGCCGCTGCAGCTGCTGGTGCAGAACCTGCTGTATGACATCTCGCAGATCGCCATTCCGTTCGACAACGTCGACGAGGAACTGGTGCGCAAGCCGTTGAAGTGGAACCCGGCCGACATCGGGCGCTTCATGGTGTTCTTCGGCCCGATCAGTTCGATCTTCGACCTGAGCTGCTTTGCGCTGATGTGGTACGTGTTCGATGCGCGCACGGCGGCTGACCAGAGCCTGTTCCAATCCGGCTGGTTCGTGGTGGGCCTGCTCACCCAGACCTTGATCGTGCACATGATCCGCACGCCCAAGGTGCCGTTCGTGCAGAGCATCGCCGCCCCGCCGCTGCTGCTGATGACCGGGTTGATCATGGCCATCGGCGTGCTGCTGCCAATGAGCCCGTTGGCCGGCTACTTCAAGCTGCAGGCGCTGCCGCCCGGCTACTGGCCGTTCCTGGTGGCGATCCTGTTCGGCTATGCGGTGCTGACCACGCTGCTCAAGAAGGTCTACATCCGCCGTTACGGGTGGCAGTGATGGACTTCAACCCGCACCTGCCGGCGTTCAACGCCGGGGCCACGATCAGCACCCTGATCAGCCTGGGCACGGCCTTCGTGCTCGGCGCGGCGATCGGCCTGGAGCGTCAGCTGCGCCAGCGCACCGCCGGCCTGCGGACCAATACGCTGGTGGCGGTGGGCGCGGCGGTGTTCGTGGACCTGGCCGTGCGCTTCCACGACCTGTACGGCGGTCCGCCCTCGCCGCTGCATGTGGTGGCGTACGTCATCTCCGGGGTGGGCTTCCTGGGCGCCGGCGCGATCATGAAGGACGGTGCGCAGGTGTCCGGGCTGAACACCGCGGCGACGCTGTGGGGCTCGGCGGCGGTGGGCGCCTGCGCCGGCGTCAAGCTGTTGCCCGAAGCGCTGCTGGCCGCGCTGTTCGTGCTGGCCGCCAATACGCTGCTGCGGCCGGTGGTCAACCGCATCCAGCGCCAGCCGGTGGAGGCGTCCTTCAGCGAGGCCACGTACGCGGTCACGGTGGTCTGCCAACGCGAGCACCAGGCCGACGTCCTGGACCGGCTGCTGGTGCTGCTGGAACAGGCGCACTACCCGGTGCGCGCGGTCGATCCGCGCCCGTTCGGCGACCGCGACGTGGAGATCGAAGCAGTGCTGTACGCGACAGCCGTGGACGCCGCCGAACTGGATGCGGTGCTGGCCACGCTGACGGCCCTGCCGGGCGTGCTGCAGGCGTTCTGGAATGCCACGCTGGAGGACTGACACCGGCCGGCCACGGCGCCGATGCTATGCTCGGCCGCGTCGAACCACGCGGCGTTTGTCCACGTTTTCCACGGAGCCGTCCCGATGCTGTCTTCCTCGTCGCGCCGTACCGTTGCCCTGCTCGTGCTGGGCGTGGTGATGGCCGCGATCTTCGCCGCCGACACGCTCACCGACTATGCGGTGGCGGCCGCCTGCTTCTACGCGGCGGTGATCCTGGCCGCCTCGCGCGTGCTGTCGGGTCGGGGGTTGGTGCGGTTGGCCGCCCTGTGCATCGGCCTGACCGGGCTCAGTTTCTTCCTGACCCGCTTCGGCACCTACCGCATCGGCCTGGTGAATTCGGCGATCGGCATGCTGGTGATCGGCATCACGACTTGGCTTGCGCTGAAGATGGAAGCCGCCAAGGCCGCCGTGCAGGACGCACAGGCCCGCCTGCTGCGGGTGGCCCGCGCCTCCACCGTGGGCGAGCTCACCACCTCCATCGCGCATGAAGTGAACCAGCCGCTGGCGGCGATCGCCAGCAGCGCCGAAGCCAGCCAGCGCTGGCTGGCCCAGGACCCGCCCAACGTGGACAAGGCGCGGCAGACACTGGCGCGGATCCTGGCCGATGCGCACCGCGCCAGCGACGTGATTGCCCGCGTGCGCGGGTTGACCCGTGGCGCGGTGCCGGAACGGCAGGGCTTCGACCTCAACCAGGCGCTGCTGGAAATGCTGGCGCTGTCGCACAGCGAACTGGAACAGCATGCGGTCACGCTCAGTACCCAGCTGGACGACGCACTGCCGCCGGTGTTCGGCGACCGCGTGCAGGTGCAGCAGGTGATCGGCAACCTGATTCTCAACGCGGTCGATGCGATGGCCGAGGTGCCGGCAGGCAGCCGGCGGCTGGTGCTGCGCAGCTGGCGTGCGAGCCCGACGCGGGTGGCCATGAGCGTGCGCGACCACGGCAGCGGGCTGCCGCTGGACGCCCCGGAGCGGGTGTTTGACGCCTTCTGGACCACCAAGTCCGGTGGGCTGGGCCTGGGCTTGAGCCTGAGCCGCAGCATCCTGGAGGCCCACGATGGCCAGATCCGCGCCGAGCCGGTGGCCGACGGGGGCGCCTGCTTCGTGTTCGAACTGCCCATCGATGGCGGCGGTCCGCATGGTTAGGTCGACGCCGCCTGAAGGTGCGCCCGGGCCCATCGTGTACGTGGTGGACGACGATCATTCGGTACGGGCCGCACTCGAAGATCTGTTGGCCTCGATGGGCATGCAGGTGCGTGCCTTCGACTCGGTGGCGGCGTTCCTGCAGCATCCGCGCGCGGACGCGCCGGCCTGCCTGGTGCTGGACGTGCGCATGCCGGGCCAGAGTGGGCTGGAGTTCCACCGGCAGATGGCCAGCCATGGCCTGCACCTGCCGGTGGTGTTCATCACCGGCCACGGTGACATCGCCATGGGCGTGGCGGCCATGAAGGAAGGCGCCATCGAGTTCCTGACCAAGCCGTTCCGTGACCAGGAGCTGCTGGACGCGATCCACCTGGGCATCGAGCGCGACCGCGAGCGGCGCCGCGATGACGCCGCCGTGGACGTGCTGCGGCAACGTTGGGCCTCGCTCAACGATGGCGAGCGCGACGTGGTCGGCGGCGTGGTGCGCGGCCGGCTCAACAAGCAGATCGCCGCCGAGCTGGGGGTCAGCGAAATCACGGTGAAGGTGCGCCGCGCCAACGTGATGCGCAAGATGCAGGCGCGCACGCTGGTGGACCTGGTGCGTTTGTACGACCGCCTGGGCATCGGCTGAGGCCCGCCCGGCCCCGCGCGGCGGCCGTCATCACCCGCGCGACTGGACAGATGAGCAATCGGCATCAGGGCCGATGCGATGCGGGCACCGTCCCTTCCTAGAATGCGCCATGGCCGCTGCTGCGGCACCTCTCCCTGCCGTGGATGCTGACCATGCGTGCTGCCCTGCCCTTCACCCTGCTTGCCCTGTGCACCGCGCTTGCCGCCTGCCAGCAGGCTCCGTCCGCCAGCCCGGTGGCCAGTGCGCAGGCCGCGCCGGTTGCCGAGGAGATCGCGTGGCGGCACGGCGATGTCGAAGACGCCTTCGCCGATGCGCAGCAGAGCGGCAAGCCGGTGCTGCTGTACTGGGGCGCGGTGTGGTGCCCGCCGTGCAACAAGCTCAAGGCCACCCTGTTCCGTGACCCGGCGTTCATCGCGCTCACCCGGCAGTACGTGCCGGTGTACCTGGATGGCGACTCGGAAGGTGCGCAGGCACTGGGCGAGCAGTTCGGCGTGCGCGGCTATCCGACGCTCATCGTGCTGGACCCGCAACGCCACGAAATCACCCGGCTGGCCGGCGGCAACGACAGCGCCGAGCTGACCCGGGCGCTGCGCCTGGCGGTGAACCGGCGCACGGCCGTGGCCGACGTGCTGCGGGTGGCGGTGGTGTCGCCGCAGCGCGTGTCCGAGGACGACTGGCGGGTGCTGGGCGATTACGGCTGGGAGGTGGACGCCAGCCGCCTGGCCGGCCAGCGCGATCCGGTGGCCCTGTTGCGGCAGCTGGCCGCGTCCGCGCCGGACCCGGCCCTGCAGCGTCGTTTCGGGTTGCTCGCGCTGGGCGCCGGCAGTGCCGGCAAGGACGCACCTGCACCCGACGCTGCGGAACGTGAGGCCACCCGCACTTTGCTGACCACGGTCCTGGCCGCGCCGGCCGAAGTGCGTGCCAACCGCGATCTGCTGGGCTACCAGGGCCCCGCGCTGGTGGCGCGGGCCGCCGCCACGCCGGTGGAGGCGCAGCAGCTGGGCACCCAGTTGCTGGCGGCGCTGGAGCGCGCCGATGCCAGCCAGGACAACGCCGCCGATGCGCGCCTGTCCAGCGTGATCACCGAATTGACGTTGTTCAAGCAGCAGCATCCGGACACCCCGGTGCCGCCGGCGCTGCAGGAGAAGGCGCATGAGCGCGTGGCTGCGGCCGATGCCGCGGCAAAGACGCCGCACGAACGCCAGGCCACCATCAGCAGCGCGGTGTATGTGCTGCGCGAGGCCGGCGATGATGCCGCGGCCGAGACGCTGTTGCGTGCGGAACTGGACCGCAGCCAGACGCCGTACTACTACATGCCCGAGCTGGCCGAACTGGCCGAGGCGCGCGGCGACAAGACGGCTGCGGTGGACTGGCTGCGCAAGGCCTACGAAGGTGCGCAGGGACCGGCCACGCGGGTGCAATGGGGCGTGTTGTATGTGGAAGGCATGGTGCGGCTGACGCCGGACGATGGCAAGGCCATCGAGCAGGCCACGGCGCAGGTGATTGCCGAACTGGACGCGCAACCGGCGGGCTACCACCAGCGCACCCGGCAGCGCTTCGAGCGCCTGGCGACCACGCTGCAGGCGTGGGGGCGTGCGCACCATGGTGCGCAAACGCTGGTCCGCCTGCAGGCGCGCATGGGCGAATCCTGCGCCAAGGCCGCACCGGGCGCCGATGCCGGCGCGGCGTGCAGCCGGTGGTTGAAGAGCTGACGGGTAGAGCCGACCGTTGGTCGGCTGCAGATCCGGCCCGGTAGAGCCGACCGTTGGTCGGCTGCAGGGCATCCGGTAGAGCCGACCGTTGGTCGGCTGCAGAGCATCCGGACCCGTGCGCGAAGAGCAGCCGGGCAGGGCCCGGCGCTACGCGGTGTCGCGCCACCGCGGTGTCGTGCGACCGTCGGCACGTCGCACGACACCTGGCATATCGGGCCACCCCGGCATTTCGCTCGACCCCGGCCCGGTAGAGCCGACCGTTGGTCGGCTGCAGATCATCCGGAGCCGTGCGCGAAGAGCAGCCGGGCAGAGCCCGGCGCTACGTGGTGTCGCGCGGCCGCGGTGAGGTTGCTCGACCCCGGTCCGGTAGAGCCACCCCATGGGTGGCTGAAGGGTATCCGCAGACCTACGAAAACCACAGCCGGGCATAACCAGGCGCCTTCAACCACGCAACGTGGCACCACCGTCCACATACAGATCGCTCATCGCGATATGGCCGGCCTGGTCGGACAACAGGAACATCACCGCCTGGGCGATGTCGTCGGGGCGGGCCAGCTTGCGCAGCGGAATGCCGGCCTTGTAGGTTGCCGGGTTGCCCTCGATCACCCGCTGCGCGCCGTCGGCGTCCTCCCACATGCCGGTCTGCATCGGGGTCAAGGTCGAGCCCGGGGCGACGATGTTGCAGCGGATGCCGTGGGGAGCCAGTTCCAGCCCGAGGCACCGCGTGAACATGGTGGCCGCCGCTTTTGATGCGGCATAGGCGGCCATGCCATGCCGCGGAACACCGGCAGCATTGGAACTGACGGTAACGATGGCCCCCTTGCCGCGCGGGGTCATCACCCGCGCCAGGGCGCGCGACAGGTGGAACACGCCGTCGGCGTTGACCGCGAATACCCGGCGCCATTGCGCGTCGTCGATCTGGTCGACCGTACCCACCTGCAGCACGCCGGCCACGCTGATGCCAAAGCCCACCGGCCCCAGCGTGGTCTCGGCCCAGCAGACCAGCGCATCCACTGCACCGGCATCGCTGACGTCCAGCGCCCTGGCATGCAGGTTCGGGTGCGCCGGCAGCGCGGGCGCAGCCAGGTCGGTGGCGACCACCACGCATCCGCTGTCCAGCAGGTGCTGCACCAGCGCCGCGCCGATGCCGCCGGCAGCGCCAGTGACCACAGCCAGCGTGCCGTCAAATCCAGTGAGTTTCATGAAGGCTGTTCCTGTGGGGAGGTACGGATATCGAGGGCGTCACTGCGCTGCAGCCGCGCCGACAGCCAAGGGGCGATCTGTGCGACAGCATCACGGCCGGTCAGCTCGGCATGCACGAACGGGAGCTCGATTGCCTCGATCGTTGCCGCGTACGGCGCCCAGAGGGATGCCTGCAGATACGGGCGCGCGGCGTGGTCGCGACCGGCACGCACGTGGCTGAGCACGCCGCGGTACGGTGCGTGATGGTGCGCGCGGATCAACCGGTTGGTGCCGGTGACTGCGCGGACCACGCCGTCCAGCACCGGTTCGGGCAGGTTGCCCAGCGCGCTGTCGCCACGGCGCAGGAAGGCCATGATGCGCGCGCGGCTGTCCAGTTCGGGGTGGGCGTCGGGGTCATGCCCGGCGATGGCCAGCAGCGCACGCAGCGCCGCGATCCGGTCCGGCTCGGGTTCGGCCCGCCAGCATTCGCTGGGATAGGCATCCAGCAGCACCAACTCGCCGACGCTGCGACCCAGCGCCTGCAGGCGCACGGCCATGGCCTGGGCGATGATGCCGCCCACCGACCAGCCCAGCAGGTGCACCGGCCCGTTCGGCTGCAGTGCCAGCACGCGCGCCACATAGTCCGCGGCCAGGGCATCGATGCTGTCGGGCAGCGGCTGCGCGGCATCCAGTGCGGGCGACTGCAGACCATGGACGTCACGTGCTGGCTGCAGGGCACGTGCCAGGTCGCGGTAGTTCCAGGCGATGCCGCCAGCGGGATGGACCACGAACAGCGGTGCTCTGCCCGGCTCACCGCGCGCCAGCCCGATCAGCGGCGACAGGCCGTGGTCGGTGCCGTGTTCCGGCGCGTCCAGCACGCGGGCCAGTGCCGCCACGGTGGGGTGGGCGAACACCGCGCCCAGGCCCGGATCACGCTGCCAGTGTTGCTGGATCGCCAGCAGCAGGTGCACCGCCGACAGCGAATCACCGCCCAGGCTGAAGAAGTCCGCATCGGCGGCGGGCGCGTCATCCAGGCTCAACGCCTGCGCAAACAACGCGGCCAGCTGGCGCTCGCTGTCCGTGCTGGGCGCGCGGCCCGGCACCGCGGCCAGCGTTGGCACGGGCAACGCGGCGCGGTCCAGCTTGCCGTTTGCCGTCACCGGCCACTGCGCCACCACCATCAGCGCGGCGGGGACCATGTAGTCCGGCACGCGCGCGGCCAGGCCGGCGCGCAGCGCTACCGGATCCAGCGCCACGCCAGAGACATAGGAAACCAACCGCCGCTCGCCGGGCCGGTCTTCGCGCAGCAGCGTTTCAGCGCGTTCCACGCCCGGCTGCAGGCGCAACGCGGCATCAATCTCACCGAGCTCGATGCGCAATCCGCGCAGCTTCACCTGGTGGTCGCTGCGCCCGAGATACTCCACGGCACCGTCGACGCGCCAGCGCGCCACGTCACCGCTGCGATAGATCCGCTCACCGGGCAGGTGCGGGTCGGCGAGGAAGCGCTCGGCGGTCAGGTCGTCGCGGCCAAGGTAGCCCCGGGCCAGCTGCACGCCGCCCAGGTACAGGTCACCGGGCACGCCCGGCGGCACCGCCCGCATGCGCGCGTCCAGCACGTACAGGCGGGTGTTCCAGACCGGATAGCCGATCGGCACCGGCCTGCTGCGGTCGTCGCGGTCCGCCGGCCACCAACTCACATCGACGGCCGCTTCGGTGGGACCATAAAGATTGTGCAGTTCGGCATCGACGGTGGCATGGAAGCGATCGCGCAATGCCGGTTCCAGTGCTTCGCCGCTGGTGAATACCTGGCGTAGCGGCAGGCCGCGCGCCGATGGCACGGCCAGGAACGCATCCAGCATCGACGGAACGAAATGCACGACGCTGATGTTGGCGCGGCGGATGAGTTCGGCCAGCGCCACCGGGTCACGGTGCAGGTCGGGCGCCGCGATCACCAGCGTGGCCCCGCACAGCAGCGGCAGGAAGAATTCCCAGACCGAGACATCGAAGGTGGCCGGCGTCTTCTGCAGGATCCGCGCATCGGCGCCGATGCCGTAATGGCTGCGCATCCACTGCAACCGGTTGACGATGGCGCGATGCTCCACGAGCACGCCCTTGGGCTCGCCGGTGGAGCCGGAGGTATAGATGACGTAGGCGGCGTCCTGCGGCTGCACGGTGTCGGGCAGCTCGCGGGCATCGCCTGCGCTCCACTGCGTCGGTGCCAGCACGCGATAGCCGGCAAACCGCGCCGCCGCCGTGTCGTCGGCCAGCACGCAGCTGGGCTGGGCCGAGGCCAGGATGCGGGCAAGTCGCTGGTCCGGATGGGCCAGGTCCACCGGCAGGTAGGCCGCACCGGCGCGCAGGATGGCCACCAGCCCCACCACCAGTTCCAGCGAGCGCGGCAATGCCACCACCACGCGGGATTCGCGGCCCACGCCCATCGCCTGCAACTGCAGCGCCACTGCCCGGCTGCGCTGCTCCAGCTGGGCATGGGTGAGGCGCTGCCCGTCGAACTCCAGCGCGGTGGCGTCGGGGTTGGCATGCATGCCGTCCAACAGCAGCGCCACCAGTGACACGTCGGGCAGCGGCATGGCCGTGGCATTGACCTCGAACAGGTAGCGCTGCGCTTCGGCCGGCGTGGCCAGCGCGATGTCGTCCATGCGCAAGCCACGGTCATGCGCGTCCAGTGCCGCGTCGATGAAGTGCAGCAGCCGCGCGGCATGCGCCTCCACCTGTGCGGGCGCGTACACGGCAGGATTCGCTTCGATCTCCAGGTCGAGGTGGTGCGTGCCATCACCACGGAAACCGAAGGTGATGTCGTCCACCGGGCCGGTGCCCAGCACGTCCAGCCGCACCTGCACGCCCGCCAGCGGCAGCGCCCGGTAGAACGGCTGCACGTTGATCATCGGACCGTGCAGACGGTGCTGGCTGCCAACCAGGCCCAGGTCGCGGCGCAGCTGTTCGCCGCGGTAGCGGCCGTGGCGGCGGGCACGCAGCAGGTCGCGCGCGGTGGCCTGCACGGTCTCGGCCAGACTGGCGTCGCGGGCGGCCACGCGCAGGGGCAACACGTTCATCACCATCGCCGGAACACGCGCGGACGCATTGCCGAGCCGGCCCATGAACGGGATGCCCAGCACCACTTCATCGAGCGCACTGAAGCGGCGGCAGTACGCGGCGCCCAGCGTGGTCAGCAGGTCCGGCCAGGGCTGGGCGATCTGCGTAGCCACCGCCAGCAGCCGGCGGCGTAGCGCCGCAGGCAGGTCGCAGACGTGGCGCAGGGCATCGGCGGCGGCCGGGGCACTGGCGCCCGCCAAGCCTTCCGCCGCCGGGGCGCCGGCCATGTACTGCTGCCAGTAGGCCGCATCGGCGGCGCGGCGTTCGCCGTGGCGGTAGTCCAGATCATCGGCCAGCACCGGGGCCAACGGGGCAAGCGCTGCCGCCTCGGCATCCGCGTCCGCATACAACGCGCAGACCCGCTCGGTGAACAGCGCCATGCCGTAGCCGTCGGTGGCCAGGTGATGCACGCGCAGGTACCAGAGATGCCGCGCGCCACCCAGCACGAACAGACGCTGCTGCGCGAGCCGGTCGCGCGCCGGATCCACCGCGCGCAGGCGGTCCTGGTCCATGGCGGTGCGTGCGGCGGCCACCGGGTCCGGCAGCGCGGACAGGTCCACCACCTCCAGCAGTGGCACATGCGCGGGCACGTGCCATTGCTGCGGTACACCGTCGGCACCGTCGGCAATACGCAGTGCGAGCGCCTCGGCTTCATGCGCGGCGGCGTTGGCGGCGGCCGCAAAGCGCGTGACGTCCAGCGCACCGTCGATCCACAGCGCATGCGCGGTGTTGAACGCCGCCGGTGCCGCCGCCAGTCGCTGCGCATACCACAGCCCGGTCTGCGCTTCGCTCAGGCCTTGGGGGCGCGGCTGTGCCTGCGCTCCGGTTGCGTCCGCGCCCTGCCCTGCCTTCATGCGCGCGCAGCGCTGCCCTGCAGCCGCTGCACCACGCCCCACCAGCCGGCCAGTGTGGCGTGCTCGGCCAGGTGGCTGAATTCCAGCGCGATGCCGGTGTTGCCCCAGGCCAGTACCAGGCCCAGCACCCGCATCGAGTCCAGGCCCAGGTCGATCAGGTTGTCGTCGTCGCCGATGGTCTCGGGCGCTTCGCCCAGCATGCCGGCCACGTCGGCACGCATGCGCGCCAGGTCAAGCGGGCGGTCGTGTGCGGGGGTGTTCATGCCAGGGCCTTCAACAGCTGGTCGGTGGTCAGGGGCACGCCACAGGTGCGCGCGATCAGGTGCAGGGCCAGGTCATGGTCGGCGCGCGAGAAGTCGGCCACTGCATCGGCGGCGATGAACGCCTCGATGTCGCGCTGGAAGGCCTCAGTCACGGTCGCCGCGCAGCCGATGTGCGCATACACGCCGGTCACCAGCAGCTGATCGCGGCCACGGGCGCGCAGCATAGTGTCCAGGTTGCTGCGCTGGAACGCGCTGTAGCGGTGCTTGACCAGCACATGATCGCCGGGGGCCGGTGCCAGTGCGGCAAGGATGGTTTCGTGCTCGGCGGTGGCGCTCATGCCCGGACCCCACAGGTCGGCCTGCAGGCCGCGGTCACGGCGGTCCTGGTTGCCACGCTGGGCGGTGTAGAACACCGGGATGTCGCGCGCACGGCAGTGCGCCAGCAGGCGGGCGATATTGGCCACCGCCGGCGCAAGCGGCGCGGCGTCGGCGGCAAACGCGGCCAGGAAATACTGCTGCATGTCATGCACCAGCAGCGCCATGCGCTCGGTGCGCGGCACCCAGGGGCCGCGCGGCGGCGGCAGTTCACCGGCCAGCGGCAACGGATACGGGGCAATCTTCGGCAGCGCCATCAGCGCGGTTCTCCTGTCTGTTCAAGGTAACGTTCGCGCAGCTGCGCGCGCAGTTCGCGGCGGCTGATCTTGCCCACCGCCGTGGTGCCGAAGGCCTCCACGAACACCACCTGGTCGGGCACTTTGAACGCGGCCAGGCCACGCCCGCGTACCCAGGCCTTGAGGCTGGCGGCAGTGGGCGGGGTGCCGTGCGCAATGACGAACGCACAGCTGCGTTCCCCCAGGAAGGCATCGGGCATCGACACCACGGCGGCATCGAATACCTCGGCGTGGGCCAGCAGATGGTCTTCGATCTCCTCGGCGGAGATCTTCTCGCCGGCCCGGTTGATATGGTCGCCAGCCCTGCCCTGCACCACCAGGTAGCCACCGGGCAACTGCTGCACCATGTCGCCGGTGCGGTAGTAGCCATCCTCGGTGAACGAACGCGCGTTGGCGGCCGGGTCGTTGTGGTACGCGCGAATGGTGTACGGGCCCCGCGTGAGCAGGTGGCCGATGCCGCCTTCCGCGACCGGGTGGCCGTGGTCGTCCACCACCAGCACCTCGTCGTCGGGGGAGATCGGCCGACCCTGGGTGCCCACCACCACGTCCAGCGGATCGTGCAGGCGGGTGTAGTTGACTAGGCCTTCGGCCATGCCGAACACCTGCTGCAGGCGGCAGCCCAGGCTGTCGATCACCCGGCGCGCCGCTTCCGGCACCAGCTTGGCGCCTCCCACCTGCAGCACCTGCAGGCTGCCCAGGTCGTGCGCGGTGGTGGCCGCGGCCTGCGCCCACAGCAAGGCCAGCGGCGGCACCAGCCCCACGCAGGTCACGCGCTCGCGCGCGATCAGCGGAAAGGCCGCGTCAGGCCCGGGGCCCGGGCTCATCACCACGCGCGCGCCGGCATACAGCGCGCCCAGGAAACCGGGCGAGCTCATCGGGAAGTTGTGCGCCGCGGGCAGCGCGACCATGTACACGCTGTCGCGCGTGATGCCGCAGATCTCGTTGCTGGCGCGGAACGAATAGATGTAATCGTCGTGGGTGCGCGGAATCAGTTTGGACAAGCCCGTGCTGCCGCCCGACAACTGCAGGAACGCCACCGACTGCGGGTCCGGATCGGGCGGCAACAGCGCCGCGTCGCCCTGCAGGCTGTCCACCGCGCCGAACTCGGCGGCGTCGCCGACGATCAGCACGTGCTGCAGCGCTGGCAGCAGCGCCTGCAGTTCGCGCGCCAGCACGCGGTAATCGAAGCCGTCCTGCCTGTCCGCCGCGATGTACCCGCGCGCCTGCGCCTTGTCCAGCACATGGCGCACCTCGGTGATGCGATGCGCCGGCAGTGCGTACACCGGAATCAATCCGGCCCGGAACAGCCCGCAGACCACCGTCACGAATGCTGGCGTATTGCCCAGCTGCACCACCACCCGGTCGCCCGGCACCAGACCGCGCGCCAGCAACCCCGCACCGATCCGGCCAGCCTCCTGCCAGAGCGCCGCGTAGCTCAGCCGCACCTCGCCCCCGACCACGGCGACGTCGTCGGCAAACCGCGTGGCCCGCTCGCGCAGCACGCCCGGCAGGGTTTCGCCACGCCAGTAGCCGGCGGCGCGATAGCGCGCCACCAGGGCCGGCGGCCAGCTTTGGCGCAACGGCACCAGCGCGGGGGAAGCACTCTCGTTCATCAGGAAACACCTCCGGTAACGCATGTGGAAGGCAACGCATCGACGCCCAGGGCGTTCAACACGGCGCCGAATTTGGCGGCGGTTTCGGCCACTTCCAGCGCGGGCAGTGAGCCGGCAACAATGCCTGCGCCGGCGTACACACGCACCTGCGGGCCCTGCACACGGGCGCAGCGGATCGCCACGTACCAGTCGCCATCGCCGTCGGCATCGGTCCAGCCAACCGCGCCGGCATAGAAGCCGCGCGGCACCGGTTCCAGCTGGCGAATGGTGCGCAGCGCAAGCGCGCGCGGCGTACCGCACACGGCCGGGGTGGGATGCAGCGCGGCCACCAGCGCGGCAACCGGCGTGCGGGCGTCGGCCAGCGCGGCCTCGATCCGCGTGCCCAGGTGCCACATGGTGGCGGTGGCATGCAGCGAAGGGCGCGGCTCGGCCTCGATGTGGCTGCACCACGGCGCCAGTGCCGCCACGATGGCCTCCACCACATGGCGGTGTTCGTCGTGGTCCTTGGCCGAGGCCAGCAGCGCCTGCGCCACCCGTGCATCTTCGGCCGGGTCGGGATGGCGCCGGGCCGAACCGGCCAGTGGATGCGACAGCACCCGCGCACCGCGACGCGACACCAGCAGTTCGGGGGTTGCGCCCACCAGCCACGCCGGGGGTTCCTGCGTTCCGCCGGGCAGCGTCACCAGATAGGTGGCCACGCTGTGGTCGTGGCCCAGGCGCGCGGCCAGGGCGTGCGGATCGACGTCCTGCGCGCCGTCCAGCAGCAGGCTGCGGGCCAGCACCACCTTGTGCAGCGCCGGTGCCGGCTGCTGCAGGTCATGCAACGCCGCGCCCACCGCGTCTGCGTACTGCGCGGCACTGGGTTCTGCGGCGATACGACCGTTGAAGGTCGCTGCCGGCGGCGCGGATGGCAGCGCCGCGTTCGAGAGTGCCTGCGGCTGGTGCAGCGCATCGTCACCGTCAGGATCGAACGGCAGCGCGCCAACCAGCAGCGGCAGGCCGGCGCGCGGCGTAGCGAAAAAGGCCGCTACGCGCGCGGCCAGGGTGGCGGTGCCACCGGCCGGCAGCCGCGCTCGGCACCCCTGCGTGTGCAGCGAGCGCAACGGCGCACGCAGCAGAAACGGCGTGGTCACGGCGGCATCGCCCACCACGGCATTGTCGTCGTCGCGCACCGTGCGTGCCTGCGTGCTGTCGTTCATGCCGGCGCTCCGGCGCGGTGGCGTGCCGCGGCCACCGACAACACCAGCAGCAGCACGCCCACCAACAGATAGGGCGCGCTGGGCCGCCACTGGTACAGCAGTGTGCCGAGCATCGGCCCGATCACCATGCCCAGGCCCTGCACCGAGGCCACGGTGCCTGCGGCAGCGCCCTGCTCATGCGCCTGCACCGAATCGGCCGCCAGCGCCTGGAACGACGGAAACACGAAGCCCATCCCGAACGCCGCCACCGCGTAGGCCAGCAGCAGTTCCCAGCGTGCGTCCACCAGCGCCACCGAGGCGAACCCAATGCCCGACACCAGGGCGCCCAGGGCGATCCAGCGCCGCGGCGGCACGCCGACCAGTTTCATCACCAGTACCTGCGCCAGAATCAGCCCGACACCCACCGCGGTGAGCGCCAGGCCGGCCGCACGCGCGCCGTCGGCCGGCGACAGGTGCAGGCGGTCGATCGCGAAGAAGCCCACGGTGACCTGCGCGATGGTCACCGACACCATGGCGGCAAACACCGCCAGGATCGGCAGGCGCAGCCGTGCATCGGTCCAGCCCAGCCGCGCGCGCGGCCCCGGGGTGGCCGTGCGCAGCGGCGCGTCCGGCGGCAGGCGCCAGGCAATGGCGGCCAGCGACAGCAACGGCAGGAACGCCGCGATGTAGAGGGTGAGCGACAACTGGTGGAAGGCGATCCACCCGGCGGCGGCCGGCCCGACCACCATGCCCAGCGCGTTGGCGGTGCCGAGCTTGGCCATGGCCGAGGCGCGTTGCCCCGGCGCGGCACCGTCGGCTACGAGCGCGGCAGCGGTGGGCGGCACGGCGGCATAGAACAGCCCCACCAACGCCCGCGTGCCCACCAGCAGCAGCACCGACACCCACAGCGCCGGCGGGCGCGCCAACGCGGCATCGACGAAGATCGCCATCGCCACGTAGATCAGCACGTAGGCCGCCAGTGCGATCAGCAGCACGCGCTTGCGCCCGATGCGGTCGCTGAGGCTGCCCCAGCGGCGCGCGGACAGCATCCAGAGCACCCCGGCCGCGGTGACCGACAGGCCGGCATGCCACTCGGCCAGGCCCAGCAGGCGCACCACCGGCCCCACCACCGCCACGAAGGCCATCATCGCCATGGTGCCGGTCAAGGCCGCGAACACCAAGGCCGGCAAGCCGGGTACTACCGAACGCTCATGCATGGAACACCACTGCCAATCAGGGAATAGGGCGCGCAACGCTGCAAGGCGGCGCGTCGGATCGATCGGCTTCGACGATGCGAGGATCGCCGTGGCTATCCCGTCAAATGATAACAGGTCGCATTCGCAGATTCCCGGTCGCGGTGGCGTGGCATTCATCCGCGCGCGATGGACATGGCGCACGGCTCCCCTGCACGCGGGTCATTGATGTCGATCAACCCGTGCACACACCGACCCGACTAAGCTGGGTCCACTCCCACCGCGGCCTTTGCAATGGCGTCACTTCCTCCCGCAGCAGCCCTTCCCGGCATCGTCGCCGACATCGCGCACGGCCTGCCGGTGCAGATCATCAGCCTGACCGGCGAGATCTGGAGCGGCGACGTGCGCGAGATCAGCCTGCCGGGCAGCGAAGGGCGTTTCGGCGTGTTGGCGCAGCATGCGCCGCTGCTGGCGACCTTGCGCGAGGGCATGGTGTCGGTATTTCCGGTCGGGGCGGAGCCGCCGCTGCATGTGTATGTATCGGGCGGGCATGTGGAAGTGCAGCCGGGCAAGGTGATCGTGCTGGCCGACCTGGGCCTGCGCAGCGAGAACCTGGACGATGCCCGCGCCCGTGCCGCGCGTGAGGCGGCCGCATCGCCGATGGCCACCGAGCTGACCGACCCCGACAACGCCAAGGTACATGCCGAACTGGCGCTGCAGCGCCTGCAGCAGCTGCGCTCGCTGCCCTTCAAGTAATCCCGCACCCGCCGCAAGGACTCCGCGATGCTCAAGCGACTGCAGGACCTGTTCCGCTACTTCAACGGGGCGGTGCCGTTCCGGCTGGTGCCGGCCCTGATCGCCACGGCGGTGCTGGTCACCCTGTTGCTGCTGCCCTGCCCGGCCGGGCTCACGCCCAAGGCCTGGGGGCTGGTGGCCATCTTCCTGACCACCATCGTGGCGATCATCCTCAAGGTGATGCCGATCGGGGTGATGGCGATGATGGCGATCGTCATCGTGTCGCTGTCGCAGGTCACCTCGACCTCGTCCAAGGGCGCCATCACCGACGCCCTCAGCAGTTTTGCCAGCCCGCTGATCTGGCTGATCGTGGTGGCGATCCTGATCTCGCGCGGCCTGAAGAAGACCGGGTTGGGCAGCCGCATCGGGCTGATGTTCATCGCTTTGCTCGGCAAGCGCACGCTGGGCGTTGGCTATGGCCTGGCGGTGTGCGAACTGGTGCTGGCCCCGTTCACGCCCAGCAACACCGCCCGCGGCGGCGGCATCGTGCACCCGGTGATGCGCTCGATCGCCAACGCGTTCGATTCGGACCCGGCCAAGGGCACCGAAGCCAAGGTGGGCACCTACCTGGCCCTGGTGAACTACCACGCCAACCCGATCACCTCGGCGATGTTCCTCACCGCCACCGCGCCCAACCCGCTGGTGGTGGACTACGTGGCCAAGGCGACCGGCCAGCAGTTCCACCTGACCTGGACTACCTGGGCGCTGTGCATGCTGGTGCCGGGACTGGTCTGCCTGCTGCTGATGCCGCTGGTGATCTACCTGTTGTCGCCACCGCAACTGAAGGCCACGCCGAACGCGGTGGACTACGCGCGCGCCGAACTGGCGCGGATGGGCCCACTGGCGCCGAAGGAGAAGGTGATGATGGGCACCTTCGGCCTGCTGCTGGTGCTGTGGGCGAACGTGCCGGCCATGCTGTTCGGGCCGGCGTGGACGCTGGATCCCACCGTGGTCGCCTTCCTGGGCCTGTTCGTGCTGATCATCACCGGCACCATCGACTGGGACGATGTGCTCTCGGAAAAGAGTGCGTGGGACACGCTGGTGTGGTTCGGCGCGCTGGTGATGATGGCCGAGCAGCTCAACAAGCTCGGCGTCATCGGCTGGTTCTCCGAGGGCATGAAGGGCGCCATCGTCGCCAGCGGCATGGGCTGGGAAGCCATCGCGGCGGTGTTGGTGCTGGCGTTCGTGTTCTCGCACTACCTGTTCGCCAGCACCACCGCCCATATCAGTGCGATGCTGCTGGCCTTCCTCGGCGTGGGCGCCCTGCTGATTCCGGCCGAGTACGTGGTGCCCTTCATGCTGATGATGACCGCCGGCTCGGCCATCATGATGACGCTCACCCATTACGCCACCGGCACCTCGCCGATCATCTTCGGCAGCGGCTACGTCAGCCTGGGGACGTGGTGGCGCGTCGGGTTCGTGATGTGCGTGTTCGAGCTGGTGGTGTTTGCCGTGGTCGGCGGTGCGTGGTGGAAGGTGCTGGGATACTGGTAGAGCCGACCGTTGGTCGGCTGCCCTTCGCCTGATCGTAGATAAACACACGGCAGCAACACGCCGCACACCGACGCAGCCGACCAACGGTCGGCTCTACCGGGGCGCGATCGGCTGCGGCGTTTGGTCACGCTGGTGACCGCCTCAACCCAACATATGATGTTGACGATGAGGCAGACCCACACTATGTTGTGTTCATCGGCTCCCCGCTTCCGCCAGGCCCGGTTCCCCGTCATGCCCCTGCAGGCCACCCCGGCCGCCCGGCATGACCGCCCGAACAGCGCCTGGAAGCGAGCGTATTACCCGGACCCTTCCGGGGATGATCCCCCTGCCTCCATGACGCCCGCCCGTTCGTCGCGATGCCCGCATCGCGACGCGACTCCTGCGTACCGCATGGACTGACAATGATCACCGAAGACAGCACCCTTACCCACGCCGCCGCCGCACTGGAATCCACCGTTGCCAGCAGTGGCGATGGCCTGTGGATCAGCAAGGAAGGCGGCAACCGGCGCATGCCGTTCGAGCAGGCCCGCCTGCTGCGCTCGATCCAGGCCGTGCACGCCGAGTTTCCGCAGCTGGACCTGGCCGATTACCAACGCGCCGTGTTGGCGCTGGTGCATCGGCGCGAACAGCTGAGCGCCGACGAACTGGTGGACCTGCTGATCCGCGAAGCCGAATCGCGTATCGATCTGGTGGCGCCGGACTGGGAGCACTTCGCCGCGCGGCTGTACCTGCGCCGCCTGTACAAGCGCGCCAGCAAGAACCGCTTCTACGACGCCAGCCTCAAGTACGGCTCGTACGTGGGGCTGCAGGAAAGCCTGGCCGATCGCAACGTCTACTCGATCGACATCCTGAAGGCGTATTCCAAGGAAGAACTGGAGGAGGCCGGGGCGATGATCGACCCCGAGCGCGACCTGCTGTTCGCGTACAACGGTCTGTACCTGCTGGCCACCCGCTACCTGGCCACCGACCAGTCGCGGGCGGTGTACGAACTGCCGCAGGAGCGCTGGCTCACCATCGCGCTGTACCTGATGCAGAACGAACACCTCAGTGGCGACCGCACCCGCGCGCGGCGCATGCGGCTGGTGCGCGAGGCCTACTGGGCCCTGTCCAACCTGTACATGACCGTGGCCACGCCCACCCTGGCCAATGCCGGCAAGACCGGCGGGCAGCTGTCGTCCTGCTTCATCGACACCGTGGACGACAGCCTGCAGGGCATCTACGACTCCAACACCGACGTGGCCCGCGTGTCCAAGCACGGGGGCGGTGTGGGCGCGTACCTGGGCTACGTGCGCTCGGCCGGGGCGGCGATCCGCGGCGTGGCCAATTCGTCCGGCGGCGTGGTGCCGTGGATCAAGCAGCTCAACAACACTGCCGTCAGCGTGGACCAGCTTGGCCAGCGCAAGGGCGCCATCGCGGTATACCTGGATGTATGGCACCGCGACATCGAAAGCTTCCTGGACCTGCGCCTGAACAATGGCGACCAGCGCCTGCGCGCGCACGATGTGTTCACCTCGGTGTGCCTGCCCGACCTGTTCATGGAGGCGGTGGAGCGGCGCGGTGACTGGTACCTGTTCGACCCGTACGAGGTGAAGCGGATCAAGGGCTGGTACCTGCAGGATTTCCACGACGAACAACGCGGCCAGGGCAGCTTCCGCGACCGCTACGCCGAGGTGGTGGCCGACGAGAGGATCAGCCGCCGCACGATCAAGGCCATCGACCTGTTCAAGCGGATCATGGTCAGCCAGCTGGAGACCGGCAATCCCTTCATGTTCTACCGGGACGAAGTGAACCGGATGAACCCGAACAAGCACGCCGGCAAGGTGTATTCCAGCAACCTGTGCACCGAGATCCTGCAGAACATGAGCCCCACCCGGCTGATGCAGGAGATGATCAGTGGCGACCAGATCGTCACCACCCGCCAGGCCGGCGATTTCGTGGTGTGCAACCTGTCTTCGATCAACCTCGGGCGTGCGGTCACCGCGGCGCCGGACCTGCTGTCCAGCGATGTGCTGGAGCGGCTGGTGCCGATCCAGGTGCGCATGCTCGACAACGTGATCGACCTCAACCAGCTGCCGGTGCCGCAGGCCACCATCACCAACCGCAAGTACCGCGCGATCGGGCTGGGCACGTTCGGCTGGCACCACCTGCTGGCGCTGAAACAGATCGATTGGAACGACACCCAGGCCGAAGACTATGCCGACAGCCTGTACGAGCGCATCAACTACCTGGCCATCCAGGCCAGCATGCGCCTGGCCGAGGAAAAGGGTCGCTACAGCACCTTCGTGGGGAGCGACTGGCAGACCGGCGAGTATTTCCGCGCGCGCCACTACGAGAGCCCGGCCTGGCAGGAACTGGCCGCGCAGGTCAGCGTGCACGGGCTGCGCAACGGCTGGCTGCTGGCGGTAGCGCCGAACATGAGCACCGCGCAGATCGCCGGCTCCAGCGCCTCCATCGACCCGGTGTACGGGGCGTTCTACTACGAGGAAAAGAAGGACTTCCGCCGCCCCGTAGCCGCGCCCGGGCTGTCGCTGGACACTTACCCGTACTACGAAAAAGGCGCCTACCGGCTGGACCAGTTCGCCAGCATCCGCCAGAACGCGCGCCGCCAGCGCCACGTGGACCAGTCGATCAGCTTCAACCTGTACGTGCCCAGCACCATCCGCGCCAGCACCCTGCTCGCCCTGCACATGAGCGCCTGGCGCGAAGGCCTGAAAACCACCTACTACGTGCGCTCCAACGACATCGACATCGACGAATGCGAATGGTGCGGTAGCTGACGACCGCAGGTCGTCAGCGGTAGTGCCGGCCGCTGGCCGGCAACCAGGCAAACGCACGTAACCGACAACCAGGACACCCCCATGGCGACACCGCTGGAACGCATCAAGATCCTCGAGCCGCGCCACCCCAACCGCTCCACCGGCATCATCAACGGCCGCACCAGCGGCATCCTGAACTGGAATGACATCCCCTACCCGTCCTTCTACCGGGCCTACAAGGAGCTGTCGACCAACTTCTGGATCCCCGACGAAGTGGACATGAAGGGCGACGCGCGCGGCTACGGCGAGCTCAATGCGCGCGAAAAGAACGCCTACGATTCGATCATCGGCCTGCTGGCCACGCTCGATTCCCCGCAGACCCGCTTCATCTACAACGTGGCCGAGTACATCACCGACCCGGCCGCGCACGCCAACGCGGCGATCATCGGCCAGCAGGAGGTGATCCACAACGAGAGCTACAGCTACGTACTGGCCTCCATCGCCGGGCTGGCCGACCAGAACCGCGTGTTCGAAATCGCCCGCACGCATCCCACCATCCTGGCGCGCAACCAGCCGATCATGCAGTCCTACGACGACTTCATGCGCGAGAAGACCGCCGAGACCCTGATCCGGTCGCTGATCCAGTCCTCGATCCTGGAAGGCATCAACTTCTATTCCGGCTTCGCATTTTTCTACAACCTGGTCCGCCAGAACCGCATGACCGGCACCGGCAAGATCATCAGCTTCATCAACCGCGACGAACTGGCCCACACCAAGTTCATCAGCGAACTGATCCGCGCCATCATCGGCGAGAACCAGCAGCTTCAGGGCGACCAGCTCACCGCTTACGTGCACGATGCATTCGAGCATGCCATCGCGCTGGAAACGCGCTGGACCGGCGAGGTGCTGGACGGTATCGATGGCATCGACGTGGACGAGATGATCCGCTACGTGAAGTACCGCGCCAACAAGATGGCCGGCATGCTCGGCATCGAGAAGCTGTACAGCGACACCAACGTCAACGTGATGCCGTGGATCAAGGCCTACGCCGACAATTTCACCGAGACCAAGACCGACTTCTTCGAGATGCGCAACGCCAGTTACAAGAAGACCAATTCGGACAACGGCTTCGACGACCTGTGAACCGCCCATGCGCATCCTGCTTGCCTATGCATCGCTGAGCGGCAACACGCACGAGGTGGCGCGGCTGGTCGCGGCACGCTGCCAGGCCCTGGGCCACCCGCTGCAGCTGCTGGACGTGGACGGCGATACCGCTGCCGCGCTGGCACAGCCACGCGATGCGCTGCTGCTGGGCTGCTGGACCGACAACGCCGGCCGCACCCCGGCGGAGATGAAAGCCTTCGTGGCCACGCTGCGCGACACCGCCGGGCTGCCGCCCGGCCTTGGCGTGGCCGTGTTCGGCACCGGCGAAACGCAATGGGGCCCGGAGTACTACTGCGGCGCCGTGCATCGCCTGGCGCGCTTCTTCGGCTCGCCGCACCCGGTGCTGGAGATCGAGCAGATGCCGCACGGGCAGGCTGACACCCACGCCATCCACCAGTGGACCGACACCGTGTTGGCCCGCATCGAGACCTCTACCCATGCAGATCCTGCACGCCGCCACGCCTGACGCCTACCACGCCGCCCTTCGCGACCATCCCACCGTGCTGGTGGATTTCCACAAGGACAACTGCCCTGGCTGCCGCATGCTGGACATGTCGCTGGCCAGCATCGCCGATTCACCGCGCGCCGCCGGCATCGTGCTGCTCAAGGTCCACCTGGAAACCATCGGCGAAGTGTTCTTCCGCAGTTTGGGCCTGCGCCAGACACCCACCCTGCTGCTGGTCCGTGACGGACACGAAGTAGCGCGGCTGGCCGGTTACCAATCTCCCAAGCAGATCGGCGACGCCCTCGCGGCCGCCATGGCAACGTAACCCCTTGGTAGGGTCGGTTCCCAAACGACCGCCGATAACCGTGCCACGTACATTGCACGCATGACCCAAAAACGGAGCCAGCGCCCGCAATCACGCAACCGAACCGCATTACAAAAACCAGTCTACGTTCGATGGTCATGTCGCCACCGAACGGTGAGCCGTTACGTGCAGTCGACCAAGGTTCGACCCTGCCAGCCCACGATACCGCGCAAAGTTTCAATGTCCGCCCGGCCATCCCCGGTAGGGTCGGTTCCCAAACGACCGCCGATAACCGCGCCGCGCGCGTTGCACGCATGACCCAAAAATGAAGCCGCGCCCGCGATCACGCAACCTGATCGCATACGGAAAACCGGCCTGTGTTCAAGGGTCATGTCGCCACCGAACGGTGACCCACCACGTGCAGTCGACCAAGGTTCGACCCCACCAGCCGCTGGGTTCAACAATCTCTCCGGTAGGGTCGGTTCCCAAACGACCGCCGATAACCGTGCCACGCACATTGCACGCATGACCCAAAACGGAGCCAGAGCCTGCAATCATGCAACCGAACCGCATGCCGAAAAACCAGCCTGCGTTCGATGGTCATGTCGCCACCGAACGGTGAGCCGTTACGTGCAGTCGACCAAGGTTCGACCCTACCAGCCACCGGGTTCAAGCATCTCTCCGGTAGGGTCGGTTCCCAAACGACCGCCGATAGCCGTGGCACGCACATTGCGCGCATGACCCAAGAACGGAGCCAGCGCCCGCAATCACCCCACCCGACGGCCCAGCAACCCCCGCCGCTTGAACCACCACTCCAACGGCAACGTCACCAGCGGCGGAACCGCAGCCAGCAGCGCCAGCCCTGCCGCCCACCACGGCCAGCGCAGCCGCACCGCGGCCAGCACCGTCACCACCACGTAGGCCATGAAGGCGAACCCGTGCAGCGGCCCGAACACGCGTACGCCGATCGGGGTGGGATCGGCGGCGTGGTACTTGAAGTACATGCCGACCAGCAGGCCGGCCCAGGTGAGCGCTTCGATGAAGGCAACGGTGGCGAAGACACGACCCATGGGGGTCATCGGTGGAGTGGCGTTCAAATCAGGCTCGGCACGCAGGCATCAGGAACGCCATGATAGCCGCGAACTGCGAATGCGACCCGTTTGCAGTCGTTGACCCTGAAAAAGGCGTGCGCACGTTCGCGCACGCCCCGTCACTCAGACGAACATACCGCCCGACGCTTCCACCCGCTGCGCATTGATCCACGCCGTCGACGGCGACAACAGTGCCGCGGCCACCGGCCCGATGTCATCCGGCTGGCCGGCACGTCCCAGTGCGGTGATCGAGGCCACCATGCCGTTGACGTGCTCGTCGTCGCGCACGCGGCCGCCGCCGAAATCGGTGGCGATCGCGCCCGGTGCCAGCGTGTTGGCGCTGATCCCGCGCACGCCCAGTTCCTTGGCCAGGTACCGGGTGAACACTTCGATGCCGCCCTTCATCATCGCGTAGGCCGAACTGCCCGGCAGCGAGAAGCGCGCCAGCCCGCTGGACACGTTGAGGATGCGCCCGCCATCGGCGATCAGCGGCAGCAGCGCCTGGGTGAGGAAGTACGGCCCCTTCAGATGTACCGCCACGGCGTGGTCGAACTGTTCGTGCGTGGTCTCGGCGATGCTCGCGTACAAGCCTTCGCCGGCGTTGTTGAGCAGGCCCTGCAACTGCGTGGCGCCCCACCCCTGCAGGGTGTCGCGCAGCTGGTCGGCGAACGCGGCGAAGCTGCCACTGTCGGCGACATCCAGCGGCAATGCCGTGGCACGGCGGCCGAGCGCTTCGATCTGGGCGACCACCTGCCGGGCGGCGTCGGCCTGGCTGCGGTAGGTGATCACGATATCGGCGCCATCGGCGGCCAGCGCGAGCGCGGCGTTGCGGCCCAGCCCGCGGCTGCCGCCAGTGACCAGGACGATACGGGGGAGCTGCTCATGTCGTTTCTCCAGCGGTAGGGTGTGGGCACAGACTATTGATCTTGCGTGAGCGCATAAACCGCGCGATCCTGATTTGACTGTTCACCAATGACGAACAATCCATGGATCGCCTGGACCAACTACGCAGCTTCCTGCGCGTCGCCGAACTGGGCTCGTTCACCGGCGCTGCCGACAGCCTGGGGCTGCCCAAGGCCAGCGTGTCGCTGGCCGTGCAGCGGTTGGAGGCGGAGGTGGGCGTGCAGCTGCTGCACCGGACCACCCGCCGGGTGCGACTGAGTGCCGACGGCCTGCAGTTCCAGCAGCGCGCCCGCGACCTGCTGGATGACATGGAAGAGCTGCAGGGCATGTTCCGCCGCGACACCAGCCAGCTCAAGGGCCGGCTGCGGGTGGACATGTCCAGCGGCCTGGCCCGGCAACTGGTGATCCCGCACCTGCCCGGCTTTCTTGCGCGGCACCCGGGGCTGGAGATGGAGCTGAGCGGCACCGATCGCCGCGTGGATCTGGTGCGCGAAGGCTTCGACTGCGTGCTGCGGGTGGGCAGTCTGGACGACAACACGCTGGTGGCACGCCCGCTGGGCGCCATGCAGATCGTCAACTGCGCCAGCCCGGCCTACCTGGCCACGCGCGGCACGCCGCGTACGCTGGCCGACCTGCACGCGCATGCCTTGATCCACTACGTGGGCACGCTCGGCCAGCGTTCGCCGGGCTTCGAGTACCCCGATGACGAGGGCGGCTATCGCAGCCTGCCGATGCGCGGCGCGATCACCGTCAACAGTGGCGAGGGGTACAACGCGGCCGCCCTGGCCGGGCTGGGCATCATCCAGGTGCCGCGGCTGGGGGTGCGCCAGGCACTGGCCGCCGGCACCCTGGTGGAAGTGCTGCCCCAACTGGCCGCCGAACCGATGCCGGTGACGCTGCTGTACGCGCAACGCCGCCACCTGCCCCATCGGGTCACCGCGTTCATGGACTGGGTGGCCGGGGTGATCCAGCCGGAACTGCTGCGGGCCGACTGAAGCCACCCGCAACACCGTGCACAACCACGCACCCACGTGTGCATGGTATTGCACGATGTAGTGCGTGATGATGTATAGTCACCCGCCTATCCGGGGGTGGCTTTGCGTTTTCATGCATGGTTGCTCCGGTTTTTTCCCGAACGCCAGAGCATCCCGCCATGCATCCAGAAGCCCTTCCCGGCGAACGCCAACAGACCATCCTGCACCTGCTGCGCGAACAGGGGCGCGTGTTCTCCGCCCAACTTGCGCTGCAGATGGGCGTCTCCGAAGACTCGATCCGCCGCGACCTGCGCGATCTGGCCAGCCAGGGCCTGTGCCGCAAGGTGTATGGCGGCGCGCTGCCGGCGGCCCCGGAATTTCCGCCACTGGCCGACCGCCATGCCCTGCAGCGCGAACAGAAGCAGGCGCTCGCACGCGCAGCGGCCCTGCATGTGCGCCCGGGTGAGCAGGTGCTGCTGGATGCCGGGTCCACCAACAGTGCCATCGCCGCCTGCCTGCCCGACACCCAGGGCCTGCGGGTGATCACCAATGCTCCGGACATCGCGCTGCTGCTGATGGCGCGCAGCGGGTTCGAGGTCACGCTGATCGGTGGCCGCCTGGATCCGCGGATCGGCGCGGCCGTCGGCGCGCAGGCGCTGGAAGCCATCGCCGCGTTGCGCGTGGACGTCTGCTTCATCGGCACCTGCGCGGTGGATGCCGAGGCCGGCCTGTGGGCCGTGGATGGCGAGGAAGCCGCGCTGAAGCGGGCGATGCTCGCCGCCAGCAGCCGCTGCGTGGTGGTGGCCAGCAACGAAAAGCTGGGCGCGCAGGCATCGCACCGGATCGGCACGGTCGAACGGATCGACGTGTTGGTGCTGGAGGCCGATGCCCCGTCGGCGCAGGCCGAGGCGTTCGCGCGCCGCGGCGTCGATATCCACCACGCCGATGCGGAGTAAGCCCGACATGTCAACGCTGACCCACGCATCCCTGGCCGGTACCCGCGTCGAACAACACGCCACCCGCGCCGCCTTCTTCCTGCCCGGCTTCGCCACCGCCGCCTGGGCGCCGCTGGTGCCCTTCGCCAAGACCCGCACCGGGCTGGATGAGGGCTCGCTGGGCCTGGTGCTGCTGTGCCTGGGTGCCGGTTCCCTGCTGGCGATGCCGCTGGCCGGCATCTTCGCCGCCCGCCACGGGTGCCGCGCGGTGATGATCGGCACGCTGTTGATGGTGATCGCCAGCCTGCCCCTGCTGGCCATCGCGCCATCGCCGTGGACGCTGGGGCTGGCCCTGTTCGTGTTCGGCGCCGGGGTGGGCGCATGCGACTGCACGATGAACATCCAGGCGGTCATGGTCGAGCGTGACAGCGGGCGGCCGATGATGTCCGGCTTCCACGCCTTCTACAGCATCGGTGGCGCCGTTGGCGCCGCGGCGATGACCGGGCTGCTCGCGCTGCACCTCCCGCCGTGGCTGGTGTGCCTGCTGGCTGTCGCGGTGATGGCCGCGCTGCTGGCCCTCTCGCTGCCGTACTGGCGGCGCGACAAGGCGCCCACCGGCGCGCCGGTGTTCGCCGTGCCACATGGGGTGGTGCTGGGCATCGGCGTGCTGTGTTTCGTGGCCTTCCTGGCCGAGGGCGCCATGCTGGACTGGAGCGCGGTATTCCTGCACGAGGTTCAGCAGGTGCCGCCGTCGCACGCCGGGCTGGGTTTCATGACGTTTGCCATCGCCATGACGGTGACCCGCCTGGTCGGCGACGGCGTGGTGGCCGCGTTGGGGCGGCACCGCGCCATCCTGCTCGGCAGCCTGGTGGCGGCCGGTGGTTTCGCGCTGGTCACCTTTGCCACGCTGCTGCCGCTGGCGCTGCTGGGCTACGCACTGATCGGCCTGGGTTGCGCCAACATCGTGCCGGCGTTGTTCTCGATGGCCGGCAACCAGAAGGCGATGCCGGAGAGCCTGGCGATTCCGGCGATCACCACGCTGGGCTACGCCGGCGTGCTGGCCGGCCCGGCGTTCATCGGGTTCGTGGCACAGGCCAGCAGCCTGGTGTTCGCCTTCTGCCTGGTGGCCGTTGCACTGGCGGGCATCGGCGTGGCGGCGCGCTGGGTGCGGGCCTGAGTCGCGCCTGCAGCACGACCGGCGCAACGTGGGCGGTACCATCGTGGTACTGCCTGCCGGGTCCCCGCCATGACCACCCTGCCCTTCGATCCCCGCCCTCGCCGCGCCGCCTTCCGCGCCCTGCATGCGGACGGCTGTTTCGTGTTGCCCAACCCGTGGGACGTGGGCAGTGCGCGCTACCTGCATGGGCTGGGGTTTGCCGCGCTGGCCAGCACCAGTTCCGGCATGGCCTGGAGCCAGGGCAAGCCGGACGGCCAGCTCTCACTGGATGAGACGCTGGCCCACCTGCGTGACCTGGCCGCTGCCACGCCGCTGCCGGTGAATGCCGATTTCGGCGATGGCTTCGGCGCGGATCCCACCGCAGTGGAGCACGCCGTGGAACAGGCCATCGCCACCGGCGTGGCCGGCCTGTCCATTGAAGACGCCCGTGGCGACGCTGCCGCGCCGCTGCGACCGCTCGACGAGGCAGTGGCGCGGGTGCGCGCCGCACGGGCCGCCATCGACCGCAGCGGGGAAGACGTGTTGCTGATTGGCCGGGCCGAGAACTTCTTTGTCGGCCGCCCGGACCTGGACGATGCCATTGCCCGGCTGCGCGCCTACGCCGCGGCCGGCGCCGACTGCCTGTACGCGCCGGGCATCAGCACCCGCGCGCAGATCGAGGCGGTGGTTGCCGCCGTGGCCCCCAAACCGGTGAACCTGCTGGTGGGCAGCGCCGTGCCGTTTACCCTGCAGGACATCGCCGCCATGGGCGTGCGCCGGGTCAGCGTGGGCGGCGCGATGGCGCGTACCGCCTGGGGTGGGATGATGCGCGCCTCGCAGCTGCTCAGGGACGAAGGCCGCTTCGACGGCTTCGCCGATGCGGCCTCCGGGGCGGTATTGAATCACCTGTTCCGCTGACCGGGGTCAGTGGCTGGACAGCACCACCACCGCACCGGTGACCAGCGCGATGCCGATCCAGCCGATCGGACGCAGGCGGTTGCCGAACAGCACCCGCCCGCAGACGGCAGTGCCGATCACTCCGATCGCGCCCCACATCGCATAGGCGGTGGCCAGATCCAGGGTCTTGACCGCTTGGCCGAGAAGCGCGAAGGCGAGCCAGACCAGCGCGATCGCGGCAACCCCCCAGGCCGGCTTACGGAACCCATCGGATTTGGCGACCATCATGTTGGCCGCGATGTCGATCAGGGCCGAGCAGACCACAAACAGGAAGGCGGTGAGATTCATGCCGTGTGCTCCTCGCCGAGCGTGACGCAGACGATGCCGACCGCCGCCATCACCAGGCCGATCATCTGCTGCACGGACAGGCTGTCCTTGAACACGAAAATGCCGACCAGCGTGAGCAGGGTCAGGCCGAGGCCTTCCCACACCGCGTAGGCAACCCCGACCGCGATGGCGCGCACCGACACCGCCAGGAAGTAGTACGAAATGGCCAGGGCCACGGCCATCACGACATAGCCCAGATAGCCGCCATGACGGGCGGCGTCGGCCATGAACGAGGTGCCGACCACTTCGGCGACGATCGCCACAGTCAGGCAGGCCCAGGCGATCAGGCCGCCACGGGCACGGGGTTGGGAATGCACGTGTGTGTGCATGGGAAACTCCTTGAGGGTGATCCGGCGGGGCGTAGGTACCGACCGTTGGTCGGTACGGGCACTCGCGACACTCGCACTCCGCCGATGCCTTCATTATCATCGACGTTTCCATCACACCAAAGATGGAATCCATCGACAAAGGCGATACATCCATGCGCTACGGCCCGGAATCCTTGCACGCCTTCGTTGAAGCGGCCGCGCTCGGCTCCTTCTCCGCCGCGGCCCGCCGCCTGAAAAAGACCCAATCGACCATCAGCACGGCGGTTGCCACGCTGGAGGCCGATCTGGGCCTCACCCTGTTCGATCGCCGCGGCCGCTACCCGGTGCTCACCGACGACGGGCGCAAGGTGCTCGGCCACGTGCAGGAGATTCTTGCCGCCGCTGAACGCCTGGAACAGCTGAGCATCCGCCTGGGCGACGCGGTGGAGCCGCGGTTGACCGTGGTGTTTTCCGACATCTACCAGCTCAACCCCGACCACCCTCTGTTGCAGCGTTTCGAACAGCGTTTTCCGGACATTGAACTGGAATGGCTGGATGCCGAAGGCAGCGACGTGCTCGATGTGGTGCAGCGGGGGCGCGCGCATCTGGGACTGGTGCCGCAGCAGGCGCAGTACCCGTCCGACCTGACTGTCCGTGCGCTGCCGTTGCGCGCGGAAATGGCGGTGTTCGTGGCGCGGCAGCATCCGCTGGCGCAGATCGATGCCGCGGACGAATCCCACCTGGCGGGCCATCGCCGGATCTGCCTGAGCGGTGACGATCAGCGCAGCGGCCCGGCCCGGGGGCGCAGCTGGTCGGCGTCGGATTACCTGATGGTGCTGGAGATGGCCGAAGACGGCTTCGGTTGGGCCGAACTGCCGCGCACCCTGGTAGCGCGATACGGGCGCGGGCAGCTGGTGGAACTGGCCCTGCCCGGCTGGCCGAAGCTGGTGGCGTGCGACGCGGTGTGGCGCAAGGGCGAGATACTGGGCCCGGCCGCGCTGTGGCTGCTCGACGAATTCCTGCACCGCACCCCGTAGAGCGGGGCTCTGCCCCGCCGCGCTTCGCGCTGAAAGACAGCCGGGCAGAGCCCGGCGCTACGTGGCGCTGGTTTGGATCGCCTGGAGCCGGCCAGCGGCCGGCACTACAAGGCAGCCGGGCAGAGCCCGGCGCTACGTGGCCATTCTTCAACGCATCCCGGGTAGAGCGGGGCTCTGCCCCGCTGCGCTTTGCGCCGGGCTCCACGCTTGCCGGGCAGAGCCCGGCTCCACGTGGCGCTGGTTGGGATCGCCTGGAGCCGGCCAGCGGCCGGCACTACCTAGTGGGCGAGTGCGTAGTCGATGGCGGCGCAGATGGCGGCTACCTGCGCATCGTTGCATTGCTGCGGGGTGGCGCGCGGGCTGTCCGGGTAGACCTCGGTGGTGGTGGTGTAGGTCGCGCCGGTGATGCTGGCGCACAAGCCCAGCTTCTTCAGCGGGTACTCGATCACGCCCGGGGCCACCACCGGCGAGCCGATGATCTCGCCCTTGTCATCGGCCGGGGCGATATGGGTCACCTGCTCCACCGCCGCGTTCACCGCCGTCTGGAACGCGGGCTGCGGATTCTCGCTGTCGTCCACCAGGTAGAAGCCATCGGGAATCAGGCCCGGTTCGAACGGCTTGCCATCGCGCGCGGCCAGCGCGGGACGGAACTCGGTTTCGTCGCTGTCGGTGGTTTCATGCAGGTCGATGTGCATCACCATGCCGGCGCGCAGCGGTTCCACCAGCGCCATCAGCGCCGCCGATTCCTGCGCCGGGCTGTTGGCCACGAACGAGCGGTTCGGGTCGATCGCATCGGCGTTCCAGCGCTGCACGCGCTCGTAGCCCCAGGGGCTCACACACGCCGCCACCAGCACGTTCGCGCGACCGTCATAGTCCTTGGCACGCGTGGCCAGGAACTGCAGCGCGCCCTGCACGCCACTGGTTTCGTAGCCGTGCACGCCGCCGGTCACCAGCACGCTGGGAAGCGCCGGGTTCCAGTTGCGGCTGCGTACGGCAAACAACGGGTACGCGTCCGGGGCGTAGTCCAGCGTGCCGTACTGCTCCACGTCGAAGTCCGCGCGCAAGGCGTCCACCGCCGGCACCACGTCGTTGGCATAGCGACGCTGCGGCTGCTGCAGGGCACGCCACTGCGCCTTTTCCGCCGCGCCCCAGGGCTGGCCAGGGGTGCCGATGGGATGGAAGCGGGCGTCGGTCATGGCGTACTCGTCTGTGCAGTGGATCGGGACGCCGATTTTACCATTGCCGCCCGGGCCGCCTGTGCCACATCAGGCGAGCAGCTGCTGCAGCGCCACGTCGATGGGTTGGTCACCTTCGGTGAGTTCGATGATGCGGTGCTTGAGCTGCGGGCGTTCGACCAACGCCACCAGCGTCGCGGCAACATCCGCACGCGGCACCTCGCCGTAGGCAATGGCCAGCCCGGCCTGCACGCATCCACGGCCGGCCGCATCGGTGAGCGTACCGGGGCGCAGGATCACCCAATCCAGGTCGCTGGCGGCCAGGTACACATCGGCGCGCTTCTTGACCGCCATGTAGTTCTCGAAGCCATCGCCCATCGCCTTGCCTCGCCCGGCCTCGGGAAATGCCGAGACCAGCAGGAAGCGTTTGATGCCGGCGTGCCGGGCGGCCTGCACGGCCAGCTCCAGCCCGGCACCGTCGATGGCGTTGGTCAGTTCGATGCCTGCCCCGCCCGCCCCTGCACTGAACACCACCACCTCGCTGCCGGCCATCTGTGCCGCCAGCGCCTGCGCATCGGTGTGGGTCAGATCGCCCTGCATCGGTGTGCCGCCCAGTGCGGCCAACGCGTCCGCCTGCTCCGGGCGACGATGCAGCGCCACCGCGCGGTGGCCGCGCGTGGCCAGTTGTTCGACCAGGTGGCGGCCGACCTTGCCGGCAGCGCCAATGATGAAAACCTGGGCCATGCTGTTCTCCTGAAACGTACCGGCGATCAGCGTAGCCATCGCGGCGTGACTGCGCCGTGGCGCTTACGCCAGCGCAATCCAGCCGCGAAATCCCAGCCCCTGGTAGAAGCTCTCGACGCGGCTGAAACCGGCCTCGCGCAGCAGCGCCTCGTCCTGCGCCGGCGACAGGATATGCACGTGCTCGGCGACGGCGGCGCGACCGTGCTCGGCCTGCTCCGGCGTGATCCCGGAGGACATCGCAAAGTCGGCGTAGCGCTGCAGCCAGCGCGCACGCGCACCGTCGCTCTGCTCGAAGCTCATGTGCGCCACGACCAGCGGCGCGCCCGGACGCAAGCGCCGATGTAGCGCCGCCAGAGTCGGCACGCGTTCGTGCGGCGGCACGAAATGCAGGGTGAGCAGGCAGGCCGCCGCATCGAACGGCCCGTCAGGCGCTGCGTCGATGTACCCGTGATGCAGCTGGGCACGGTGGGCGTGTGCGCCCAGGGTGCGGGTTGCCAGCGCCAACATCGCGTCCGACGGATCCACACCGTCGAAACGCCAGTGCGGCTGCGCCTGCGCGAAGGTGCGCAGCTCCAGGCCACCGCCAGCGCCCAACACCAGCACGCGTGCGTCGGGCGGCGCGGATTCGGCCAGCAGCTGCGTGCACATCCGCTGCAGGTCGGCGAACCCCGGCACCAGCCGGGGTGGGCGTTCTGCGTAGCGGGCCACGGCATCGGGGTCGGCGTAGGCATCCATCGGGCGCACTTTATTTCATGTAACTGGTGTAGTTACATTAACGCCCGTGGCGCGCGATGTCACCCGCCGTTGTACTGGGCCTCGCTGACCTGCTCCAGCCAGGTCACCGGTGAGCCATCGACCGCTTCGGCGATGGCGATATGGGTCATGGCCACCGTCGCCTTGGCGCCGTGCCAGTGCTTCACCCCCGGCGCGATCCAGACAATGTCGCCGGGGCGGATCTCCTGCACCGGCTTGCCCCACTCCTGCACGCTGCCCACCCCGGCGGTCACGATCAGGGTCTGGCCGAGCGGATGGGTGTGCCAGGCCGTGCGCGCGCCGGGCTCGAAGGTCACGGTGGCGCCGCCCACGCGGGCCGGTGCGGCGCGCTGGAACGGCGCATCGATGCGCACCGTGCCGGTGAAATAGTCGGCTGGGCCGGCCGCCGATGGGGTGCTGCCGGCTCGGGCGATCTGGATCGGGGCCGGGTCGGCCGGTGCGGTGGCGGCCACCATCGACAGCAGCGTGCTGCTCAACAGGTTCATGGGGAACTCCTCGACGTGGAAAACGGACCGTCCCACTGTAGTCCCTGCCAACCTCGCCACTGCCTGCCGCAGCACGCATGCAGCGATGAACATCACTCATCAATCATCAACGGTTGGCGCCTTGTGCTCACCAGTGGCCCGGACTCATCATGGCCAGGCATGAATCACATGCGTGCCGGACGCCGCCGATGGCCCGCGAGAATTTCAACGACCTGCAGGTCTTCATCGCCGTGGCCCGAGAGCGCAGCTTCACCCGCGCCGCCGCGCAGCTCGGCGTCTCGCAGTCCGCGCTGAGCCACACCGTGCGAGGCCTGGAAGAGCGTCTCGGGGTGCGCCTGCTCACCCGCACCACCCGCAGCGTGTCGATGACCGAGGCCGGCGAACGGCTGTACGACACCGTGGCCCCGCGCATGCAGGAGATCGAGGCCGAGCTGGTGGCGATCAGCGACTACCGCGACCATCCTGCCGGCACCATCCGCATCACCACCGCCGAACACGCGGCCAACAGCATTGTCTGGCCACGCCTGAGCGCGATACTGCCGGCCTACCCCGACCTGCGCGTGGAGCTCACCGTCGACTACGGCCTGGCCGACATCGTGGCGCAGCGGTACGACATCGGCATCCGCCTGGGCGGACGCGTGGCCAACGACATGATCGCCGTGCCGATCAGCGGCCCGCAGCGCATGGCGATCGTGGCCAGCCCGGCCTATTTCGTCCATCACGTCGCGCCCCAAGCACCGGCGGATCTGGCCGCGCACAACTGCATCGGGCTGCGCCTGCCTACCCACGGCGGACTGATGGTGTGGGACCTGCAGAAAGACGGCCAAGAGGCCAACGTGCGCGTGGACGGGCAATGGACGTTCAACGGCAGCAGCGCCATGTTGCGCGCGACCCTGGCCGGCGCCGGCCTGGCCTACCTGCCCGAAGACATGGTGCTGGAACACGTCCAGGCGGGTCGCCTGCGCCGCGTCATGGACGACTGGTGCGACCAGTTCGACGGCTATTACGCCTACTACCCCAGCCGCCGCCAATCCTCCAGCGCGATGCGCGTGGTGATAGAAGCGTTACGCGCAGCCCGGTAGAGCCGACCGTTGGTCGGCTGTCGCAATGCGGGAATAACCGACCGTTGGTCGGCTGTAGCAATCCCCGGTAGAGCCGACCGTTGGTCGGCTGTCGCGGTGCCCGACCCGGAACAGCCGACCAACGGTCGGCTCTACCCGCCGGCCCTCAGGGGCGCAGCAGCACCTTGCCGTTGCGGCCCGGTTCCAGACTGGCCGCAGCAGCAGCCGCCACCTCGTCCAGCCCGAACACACCATCCACCGGCAGGCTCAGCCCACCGCGTGCAGCCAGCTGCAGCAGCTCACCCACCAGCCGGCGCTTGTCGTCCGGGGCCATCGCCTGGCTCACCTTGCTGCCCCAGAACCCCTTCACCGTGGCCTGCTTGAAGATCACGTCGCCCGAGTTGAGCTGCATCGGTTCGCCGGTCATCGAGCCGAACGACACCAGCGTGCCGCCATCCCCCAGCAACGTCATCAGCTCGCTGCTGGCACGCCCGCCCACCGAGTCCACCGCCGCAGCGATCGAGCCGCCGGCCAGCCGTGTCTGCACCTGCGCCATCCAGTCCGACTGCGCGGTGGAAATCGTGTTGTCGATGCCCAGCGCCTCCATTTCCGCCACGCCGGCATCGCGCCGCACCAGGTTCACGCAGTGCACGCCGCGTGCCTTGGACAGCATCGCCAGCGCCTTGCCGACCGCGCCATTGGCGGCGTTCTGCAGGATCCACTGACCCTCGTGGACCTGCAGGAACTCCAGCAGCATCAGCGCGCTCAGCGGCATCGCGATCAGCTGCGCCGCGGTTTCATCGTCGATCGCATCCGGCATCGGAATGACCATCTTCGCCGGTGCGATGAAGTGCTCGGCCCAGGTGCCATGCACCGACGCGGCGCTCACCCGCTGACCCACCGCCAGGCCTTCAACGCCCTCGCCCAGCGCGTCGATCACGCCGGTTGCTTCACTGCCACCAACCGCCGGCAGCGTGGGCTTGTAGCCGTACTTGCCGCGTACGGTCCACAGGTCATGGTTGTGGATGGGGGCCAGCACGGTGCGGATACGCACCTCGCCCGCGCCCGGCTGCGGGGTGGGTACGTCACCCCCGTGCAGCACGATGGTGGGATCGCCAAAGGTGTCATGCAATGCAGCGCGCATGGAAGTCTCCTGTTGCCAGTTCAATGGGGGATTGCCGGGCAGCGCCCGGCCTTGCACGGGCACACACGGTGCCCGGAGACGCGTGACCTCAACGTCGGTGGCGGTGCGCGGCCACGACCGGCACGGTCGGATGGCGCCACGCCCGCGTGCGCAGCAGCAACGTCTGCAGCACCAGCAGCGCGGCAACCGCCAGCGCCAGCACCGACACGGTATCGGCACCGGGCAGGCGCCAGCCCGACTGCTTCACGTACACACCGACCAGCGCCCAGACCACGGCCGCCGGGTACGCGAAATGCCCGCGCAGGCGCTGGTTCATCGCCCAGGCCAGCACCGTGGCAAGGGCCAGAAGCACCACGCTCCAGCCGAACATGTCGGCGGTGGGCAGCCACTGGTAGGCCACGATTACCTGGGCCGTGTTGAGGAAGGCGGCCATCGTCAGCCAGCCGGCATGCAGCGCCAGCGGATATGCCGCCCAGGCGCGCTGGCCGCCGGTGGCGTCGGTGGGGGCGGCGCGCACAGCGGCCATCAACAGGCACACCAGCGCAGCCCAGATGATCGCCAGCGCGGGCAGGAACCACTGGTTGGAAAACACCGGCATCCACGCGGCCGTCAGCGCGAAGCCCGCCGCCGCCCAGCCACGCACGCCGGGCAGGTCCGGGCGGCGCCGGCGCAGCTGCCACAGCCCGAAGACCACGTCCCACAGGAAGATCACGCCCCAGATCGCGAACGCGTAGCCCGCAGCGACCAACAGGGTCGGATAGCGGTCGGAAATCGCGCCATTGGTCGGGCCGAATGCGCCGGATTGCGAGAACCACGACACCACCGGCATGGCCAATGCGGCCAACAACACGATCCAACGCATGCATCCACTCCAACTCAAAGAGCGCTGACGATACGCGGTTAGCGGTTAAGGCGGTGGCATAGGTATGCAACAACACGCCCCCCACCCCCGCGTTGAAGCGTGGCCGGCGGCCGCCATGGCATGGCCGGAAATTGCAAAGCCTTACTAACATAGCCTCTGCTATATTGCGGCCGTGGACATCCAACGCCGCCCCGACACCGCGTCTGCCTGGCCGTCTTCAGACGGCCACAGCCCCAGCCTTGGCGACATGAACGCCAGCGTCGCCGTCCCCCACGGCGGGCACTGGTGGTTCCGGCTGTTGGCGTTCCTGGGCCCGGGTTACATGGTGTCGGTGGGCTACATGGACCCGGGCAACTGGGCCACCGACATCGCCGGCGGCGCCCAGTTCGGCTACCTGCTGCTGTCGGTGATCCTGCTGTCCAACCTGATGGCCATCGTGCTGCAGGGGCTGTCGGCCCGGCTCGGCATCGCCACCGGGCGCGACCTGGCCCAGGCCTGCCGCGACCACTATTCGCGCCCGGTCACCCTGGGTCTGTGGCTGCTCTGCGAAATCGCGATCATCGCCTGCGACCTGGCCGAGGTGATCGGCACGGCCATCGCACTCAAGCTGCTGTTCGGGATTCCGCTGCTGGCCGGGGCGATCATCACCGCCATCGACGTGGTGCTGGTGCTGTGGCTGATGAACCGCGGGTTCCGTGCGCTGGAAGCGTTCGTGATCGCGCTGCTGCTGGTGATCTTTGCCTGCTTCGCGATCCAGATCGCCTTCGCCGCGCCGCCGCTGCAGGCCGTGCTCGGCGGCTTCATTCCCCGCGCCGAGGTGGTCACCAACCCCCATGCCCTGTACCTGGCCATCGGGATCATCGGCGCCACGGTGATGCCGCACAACCTGTACCTGCATTCGTCCATCGTGCAGACCCGCGCCTACCCACGCACCGACCCCGGCCGTCGCAGCGCGCTGCGCTGGGCAGTGACCGACAGCACCATCGCCTTGATGCTGGCGTTGTTCATCAATGCTTCGATTCTGATCCTGGCCGCAGCGGTCTTCCACGCACACGGCCGCACCGATGTGCAGGAGATCGAGCAGGCCTACGAACTGCTGGCGCCCATGCTCGGCGTGGGACTGGCCTCGACCTTGTTCGCGGTCGCCCTGCTCGCCTCGGGCATCAACTCCACCGTGACCGCCACGCTGGCCGGGCAGATCGTGATGGAGGGTTTCCTGCGCCTGCGCATCGCCCCGTGGGCACGCCGCCTGATCACCCGCGGCATCGCGATCGTGCCGGTGGTGATCGTCACCGCGATCTATGGCGAACAGGGCACCGCGCGGCTGCTGGTGCTCAGCCAGGTGCTGCTGTCGATGCAGTTGCCCTTCGCGGTGATTCCGCTGGTGCGGTTCGTGTCGGACAAGGCAAAGATGGGCGCGCTGGTGGCGCCACGCTGGCTGATCGCGCTGGCGTGGGTGATCGCCGCGATCATCCTGGTGCTGAACGTGAAGCTGCTGCTGGACACGGTGGCCGGTTGAGCCGCATCAGTGCGCGAAAGCGCGGGCACTCCAGATGACGGGGGGCACGGCACGCCGCCGCGTGCCTCAAACCGTCACGCATCACGGTCATGCGCGCGATGCGCAGGTCCAGCGCATCGGCCTTGGCCGCCAGCCGCGTGCGATCGATGCCGGTGCCATCTTCGACCCCCAGCATCGTCCCGATCTCCTGCAGCGACAGTCCCGCTGCGCGCCCCAGCGTGATCAACGCCAACTGCTCCAGCACCGCATCGGCATACACGCGGCGCAGGCCATGCCGACCCATCGGCCGGATCAGGCCCTTCGCTTCGTAGTAGCGCAGTGCCGATGCGGCCAGGCCTGAGCGGCGGGCCACCTCGGCGATATCCAGCTCACGCATCGCTTGACCTCAAGTGCACTTGAAGTGCCAGAGTGCGGGCTCCCTTCCCTGCTGGCAAGCCCAGATCGAGACCGTCATGACCGATACCCCTCAACACGCCCTCTGGAACGGCCCCTCCGGCGAGGTATGGGTGGAGGCGCAGTCGCTGCTGGACGGCATGTTCTCGCCGCTGGCCGAACAGCTTGCCGGGGCTGTTCCGGCAGGCCAGCCCGCACATGTGCTGGACGTGGGCTGCGGCACCGGTGCGGTGTGCCTGGCCATCGCCGCCCGGCTCGGCGAAGGCGGCCACTGCAGTGGCGTGGACATCTCCGCGCCGATGATCGCCCGTGCGGTGGAACGCGCCGCCGCGGCGGGTCTGCAGATCGACTTCGCGGTGGGCGATGCGCAGCGGCACCGCTTTGCGCCGGCCCGCCTGGATCGCATCGTCTCGCGCTTCGGGGTGATGTTCTTCGACGACCCGGTGCAGGCTTTCGCCAACCTGCGTCAGGCCACGCGCAGCGGCGGCACGTTGCATGCGCTGGCCTGGCGCAGTGCCGCCGAGAACCCGTTCATGACCACCGCCGAACGCGCCGCCGCGCCCTTGCTGGCGCTGCCCCCGCGCACGGCCGATGGTCCGGGGCAGTTCGCCTTCGCCGATCGTCAGCATGTGCTCGACATCCTGGCCAACAGTGGCTGGCGCGATATCGAGGTGACGGCGGTGGACCAGGTCTGCAGCATCCGCACCGCCGACCTGCGGCGGTACGTGTCGTTGCTGGGGCCGGTGGGTGGGATGCTGCGCGATCCGCAGATCGACGCGGCGCTGCGTACCCGGGTGCTGCAGGTGGTGGAGCAGGCCTTTGCCCCGTTCGTGCAGGGCGACCGCGTTGAATTCGTCGCCGCCTGCTGGGCGCTGCGCGCGGTGGCACCCTGATCGCAGGGGCAGTGGTTGCCGTCCTGCGGGCGACACTCAGCGCGGCGGCAGGCGCATCAACCACCGCGTCGCCAGCATCGCCAGCAGGGCCATCAGTGCGGCGGCGACGAACGCGTAGCCGGCGCCCTGCGCATAGGCCGCGCGTGCCAGCACACCCAGCGCATCCGTCGACGTCGACAACTCGCCCACCACCACCCGTTCCAGCAACGCCGGCGAGACCGGGTGGCCGGCCGCGGCCAAGCGGGCTTCGGCGGCGGCCCGCACATGGCTGGACAGCACCGCCCCCAACGTCGCAAACCCGATCAGGATGCCGGAGAAGCGCGCGGTGGTGCTGATGCCCGAGGCCATGCCGGCGCGGTCCGGGGGAATCACGCTCATGATCGCCTTCTGCGTTTCACCGTTGAGCAGGCCGCCGCCACTGCCCAGCACCGCCATGGCCACCAACAGCCCCGGCTCGCTGTGCTGCCACAACGACAGCGCGATGCCCAGGTTGCCGAGCACGGCCACGCCCAACCCCAGCGCAAGGATCTTTCCCGAATCCCAGTGCGCGCCCAGACGCCGGCCAAGGAACGGCAGCAGCAGCATCGCCAGCGCGAACGGCAGCATGTGCAGGCCGGCCAGCAGCACGCTGTCGCCGCGCACGTTCTGCAGCAGCAACGGCAGCAGCGACGCCATCACCTGCACCGCGGCGGCGTAGGCGAACATCGCGATCACCGCGCCCACCAGCGCCGGTATCCGGAACAGGCGCAGGTCCAGCATCGGCTGGGCGCGGCACTGTTCAACGCGGATGAAGGCCGCTCCCAGCACCACGCCGGACACCAGCCACGGCAGCACGGCGATGCTGGTCCAGCCTTGCACCGGGCCGCGGATCAGTGCCCACGTCCACGACAGCATGCTGCCGGCAAACAGCACCACACCGGCCACATCGATGCGACGGCGCACGGGGTCGCGCGAGTCGGGCACGAAGCGCGCGCTCATCGCCGCCAGCAGCAGGCACAACGACAAATTGATGTGGAAGGCCCACCGCCAGCCCAACCAGGTGGCAATCGCCCCGCCGATCAACGGGGCCAGCACCATGGTCAGGCCCATGATCGCGCCCCATATCGCCCAGGCCCGTGCGCGTCGCACAGGGTCCTGGTGGGCATGGCCGATCAGCGACAGCGCCGGGGCCAGCATGAACGCCGCCGCCGCACCCTGCCCCGCCCGCGCCAGGTACAGCGCACCCGCCTGCGCTGCCAACCCGCAGGCCACCGAGGTGAGCGCGAACAGCCCCAGGCCGATCAGATACAGGCGCCGCCGACCGATGCGGTCGGCCAGGGTGCCGGCCGGCAGCAGCAGCGAGGCAAAGCACAGCACGTAGGCGCTGACCACCCACTCGATGTCCGCGAACGACGCCGACAGGTCGCGTGCGATGGTGGGCAGCACCACCCCGACCACGTTGGTGTCCAGCACCGTCAGTGCGCAGCCGGCCGATGCCAGCAACAGCACGGCATCGGTGCGTGGCGTTGTGGCCACGGCAGTGCTCACTCCCGGCGGCTCACGCGCCGGGGGCCGTCAGTTTCGCGCGCAGCCGGGCGTCCATCTCCGCATCGGTGAGCGCATAGCCCAGCACGTCCTGCAACGTGCCATCGGCGCCCAGCAGGAACCACGACGCGGTATGTTCGAAGGTCGCCGCATCGCCCTCGCCCACCTGCCGGTAGCTGACCCGCAGACTTTCGGCGATGGCACGGGTGCCTGCCTCATCGCCGCTCAACCCGATGAACGTCGGATCGAAGGCGGCCAGGTACTCGTGCAGGTGGGCAGGCGTATCGCGCCGTGGATCGATGGTCACGAATACCACCTGCAGCGACTCCCCCAGCGGCCCGAGACGGCGCTTGAGCTGCACCGCCTTGAGCAGGCTCAACGGACACACTTCCGGGCAGTGGGTGAAGCCGAAGAACAGCAACGTCGGCTTGCCACGCAGGTCCCGGATTGAAAGGGTGCGCCCATCACTGGCCTGCAATGCCACCGCATCCAAGGCGGCCTGGCCCATGATCGGCGCGTCCGCGCTGCCGCAGCCGGCCAGCAGCAGGCCGCCCAGCAACGCCGCCAGCGCGCCGCGCATCACCGGTTGGCTCCGTGTTGGTTGGCGGGCCCACCCATGCCATCGCGCACCACGAACTCCACGGGCAGCGCGTCGCCATGGGCGAACTGCAGGCGCACCCGCACGTGCTGGCCCTCCTGCAGCGGGCGCTTGGGCATCATCAGCATCAGGTGGTAACCGCCGGGCCGCAGCGAAGTGATCTTCCCTGCCGGCAGCGGCAGGCCGTCGGGCAGTGCCTGCATACGCATGACCTCGCCGTCCATGCGCATCGCATGGATCTGCACCTGGCCGAAGCCGGCCGCGCTGGCCGCCACCAGGCGGTTGGCGGCGCCGCCATTGTCCAGCTCCACGTAGCCGGCTGCCACGGCCGCGGCGGGCGGCGGCAATCGCACCCAGGCTTCACTGGCCACCACCGACGCGCTGTCGCGCCCGGCGGCGGTTGCCGGCAGCGACGCCGCCAGCCCCATCACGGCGGCCAGGCCGAGGCGGCACGCGCGTTGGATCATGACCCTGCTCATACCTGCATCGGCATCATGTTCTGGGTGGCGTTGTGCATGACCCACAACGACCCGGCGACGACAATGGCGATCAGGAACGCCGTGCACAGGAAGATGCCGGTGTTCTCGCGCTGGCTGCGGCCCGCGCCGATGTGCAGGAACAGCACCAGCTGCGCCACCAACTGCACCACGCACAGCACCACGATGGCGGTCAGCCGCAACGGCTGTGGCACCCACCCGCCCATCACCACGCCGAACGAGGCACCGGTGAGCACCAGGCACAGCAGCAGGCCGATGATGTAGCCCTTGAGGGTGGCGTGGCTGCCACCGTGATCGGTTTCAGAAGCGCTCGGGCTCATACGAACTCCCGCAGGTAGACGAAGGTGAAGACACAGATCCAGATCAGGTCCAGGAAGTGCCAGAACAGGCTCAGGCAGGCCAGGCGGCGGCGGACGATGCCGTCCAGGCCGAACTTCAGCACCTGGTGGATCATGATCGCCAGCCACAGCAGGCCGAAGGTGACGTGCAGGCCGTGGGTGGCCACCAAGGTGAAGTACGCCGACAGGTAGGCGCTCACGTCGGGGGTGGCGCCTTCATGGATCAACTCGGCGAACTCATACAGCTCCATGCCGATGAACACCGCGCCGAGCAGCCCGGTGGTGGCCAGCCAGCCCACCACCTGGTTGCGCTTGTTGGCCTGCAGACCCAGCATCGCCAAGCCGAAGGTGAAGCTGCTCAACAGCAGCACCACCGTTTCAGACAGCACGAAGCCCAGCTTGAACAGTTCCTTGCCCGACGGACCGTCGGCGGTGCCGTTGAGCAGCACCCCGAAGGTGGCAAACAGCACCGCGAAGATCAGGCAGTCGCCCATCAGGTACATCCAGAACCCGACGACGGTCTTGCTGCCGTCGTCGTGGTGCTCATGGGCGTGGTCGTGATGACCGCCCGCGAGCTGCCCGTGCTGCGTGGCAGCGGTCAGGGTATCGCCACTCATGCCTTGGCTCCTTGCATCTGCGCGAAATGCGCCTCTTCAATGCGCTTCACCTCGGCGGCGGGCACGTAATAGTCCACGTCACGGTCGTAGGAGCGCAGCACGAAGGTGGCGATCACACCGACCAGGCCAATCGCCGCCAGCACCCACATGTGCCAGACCAGGGCGAAGCACAGCACCAGGCTGAACAGCGAGATCACCACACCAGCGCCGGTGTTGCGCGGCATGTGGATGTCCTCGTAGTGGTCCAGGCGCTGCCAGGCACTGCCGGCCTGTTTGTCGTCCCAATGCTGCTCCAGCGAGGTGATGACCGGCACCTTGGCGAAGTTGTAGAACGGCGGCGGCGAGGACGTGGCCCATTCCAGGCTGCGTGCATTCCACGGGTCGCCGGTCAGGTCCAGGTTGGCCTTGCGGTCGCGCACGCTCACGTAGAACTGGATGAACATGGCCGCGATGCCGGCGGCAATGACCAGCGCGCCGATGGCGGCCACGATCAACCACGGCTGCCAGCCTTCCACCGCGTAGTGGTTCATGCGCCGGGTCATGCCCTTGAAGCCGAGCACGTACAGCGGCATGAAGGCCAGATAGAAGCCCACCAACCAGCACCAGAACGAAATCTTGCCCCAGCGCTCGTTGAGGGTGAAGCCGAACGCCTTCGGGAACCAGAAGGTGATGCCGGCCAGGCAGCCGAACACCACGCCGCCGATGATCACGTTATGGAAGTGCGCGATCAGGAACAGGCTGTTGTGCAGCACGAAGTCCGCGCCCGGGATGGCCAGCATCACGCCGGTCATGCCACCCAGCGCGAAAGTCACCATGAAACCGATCGTCCACATCGTCGAGGAGTGGTAGCGGATGCGGCCGCGGTACATGGTGAACAGCCAGTTGAACAGCTTCACGCCGGTGGGAATGGAGATGATCGAGGTCATGATGCCGAAGAAGGCATTCACGTTGGCGCCCGAGCCCATGGTGAAGAAGTGGTGCAGCCAGACGAAGAACGACAGCACGCCGATCGAACAGGTCGCATACACCATCGAGCGGTAGCCGAACAACGGCTTGCCCGAGAACGTGGCGATGATCTCGGAGAACGCGCCGAAGCACGGCAGGATCAGCACGTAGACTTCCGGGTGGCCCCAGATCCAGATCAGGTTGACGTACATCATGGCGTTGCCGCCGGCGTCATTGGTGAAGAAGTGCATGCCGAAGTAGCGGTCCATGGTCAGCAGCGCCAGGGTCGCGGTCAGCACCGGGAAGATCGCCACGATCAGGATGTTGGTGATCAGCGCGGTCCAGGTGAATACCGGCATCTTCATCAGGTCCATGCCCGGCGCACGCATCTTGAGGATGGTGACGATGAAGTTCAGGCCGGTCAGCGTCGTGCCGATGCCGGAGACCTGCAGCGACCAGATGTAGTAGTCCACGCCAACCGTGGGGCTGTACTCGATCCCCGACAACGGCGGATAGGCCACCCAGCCGGTGGCGGCGAAGTCGCCCACGAACATCGACAGCATCACCAGCACCGCGCCCACCGCCGACAGCCAGAAGCTGAGCGAGTTGACGAACGGGAAGGCGACGTCGCGCGCCCCGATCTGCAGCGGCACCACCAGGTTCATCAGACCCACGATGAGCGGGGTTGCCACGAAGAAGATCATGATCACGCCATGCGCGGTGAAGATCTGGTCGTAGTGTTCCGGCGGCAGGTAGCCGGCCGCGTCATTGGCCGCGATCGCCTGCTGGGCGCGCATCATCAGGGCATCGGCAAAGCCGCGCACCAGCATGACCAGGGCTAGCAGGATGTACATAACGCCGATCTTCTTGTGGTCCACCGAGGTGATCCACTCGGTCCAGATGTAGCCCCATTTCTTGTAGTAGGTGATCGCCGCGACGATCGCCGCGCCGAGCAGCAGCGAGCCTGCCAGCGCCGACATGATGATCGGGTCGTGGTAGGGAATTGCTTCGAGGTTCAACTTTCCAAGCACAATCAGTTCTCCGCGGTACGGCTGGCAGGCGCGGCCAGGCTCAACGTCTGGGGTGTTGCCCCGGGCTCTTCGCCCGGCAGGCAGATCTCGTCATCGGCCATGCCGTGGTAACGGGCAACGATGCTGTCGAACAGGCCGGTATCCACGCCACTGAAGCGCTGCAACGGCGCACCATGGGTAGGCACTTCCAGCGCGGCCAGGCGCGCGGCGCCGAGGTGGTCGTTGCTGCTGCGCGCCTGGTCCAGCCAGACCTGGAAGTCGGCATCGGTGACCACGCGGGCCGGGAACTTCATGTCCGAGAAGCCCGAACCGCTGTAGGCCGACGACATCCCGGCGTAGGTGCCCGGGGTATGCCCGATCAGGTGCAGGCGCGTGTGCATGGCCGGCATGGTGTAGACCATGCTGCCCAGCTGCGGCACGAAGAAGGCGTTCATCATCGACTCGGAGGTGAGCTTGAAGGCCACCGGCGTATCCACCGGCATCACCAGCTCGTTGATCGTGGCCACATTGTGGTCGGGGTAGATGAACAACCACTTCCAGTTCAACGACACCACTTCCACGCGCAGGGGGGCCTTGTCCGATGCGATCGGCTTGTAGGGATCCAGCGCGTGCGTGCTCTTCCAGATCAACACGGCCAGCACCACGATGATCAGGCACGGAATGGTCCAGATCACCACCTCGATGGCGGTGGAATGCGACCAGTCCGGCGCGTAGGTGGCCTTGGTGTTGGAGGCGCGGTAGCGCCAGGCAAAGTACAGGGTAAGGATGATCACCGGGATCACCACCAGCAGCATCAGGCCGGTGCATACCAGGATCAGCTGCATCTCCTGTTCGGCGATGCTGCCCATGGGATTGAACAGTTCCAGGTTCTTGCACCCGGTGAGCAATGGCAGCAACGCTGCCAGTCCGAACCAGCGTCCGGCGCGGGCTGCACCGGCCATGGCGGCGCGGCGAGCGGGGTGTGTAGCGGGGTTCATGCGGGACGGCCCTTCCAACGCAGTGCCGGGCCGGGCGGCCCGGATCATGAAAAGTGGCGAACACCCCCCTGCATGACCGATATGCATGGGGGGTGCCCGCCGCAGCCGCGTACGTTAGGCAACGACATGATCCATACATGATGCGACACACTGTCGCAGGGCAGCGCACACCCGGGCGTAAGATGCGCCGATGCAGTGGAACACTCTCATCGCCGACGGCCACGGGCCGGTCTATCTGCGCATCGTGCAGGCCCTTGAACGCGCGGTCTGGTCCGGCGCGTTGCGGCCCGGCCAGCGCCTGCCGGCGCAGCGCGTGCTGGCCAGCGAGCTGGGCGTGGACCTCACCACCGTCACCCGTGCCTTCACCGAAGCGCGCAAGCGCGGCCTGATCGATGCACGCGGACCCCAGGGAACGTTCGTCGCCCCGCCCCAGGTGGAGCTGGCGCAGCTGGTGGACCTGAGCATGAACCTGCCGCCCAGCCCCGGCGGCGGACAGGTAGCCGACATGCTGCAGCGTGGCCTGGCCACCGTGCTCAGCCGCAGCGACGCCAGCAACCTGATGACCTACCACGTCGGCGGTGGCAGCCGCGCCGACCACCTGGCCGCACAGCAATGGCTCAAGCCGATCCTGGGCAGGCTGGACAGCGACCGGCTGGTAGTCACCGAAGGCGCGCAGGCCGCGCTGTCGGCGCTGCTGCTGGCGCTCACCGATGCCGGCGACGTCATTCTGTGCGAACCGCTGGTGTATCCCGGCCTGCTGCACGCGGCGCGCGTGCTGCAGCGCACGTTGCGGGTGGTGGAGTGCGACGAGCACGGCATGCTGCCCAGCGCGTTGCGCCGCCACGCACGTGCCAGCGGTGCACGCGTGGTCTACCTCAATCCCACCGCGCAGAACCCGACCGCGCGCACCATGCCCGAAGCACGCCGGATGGCGCTGGCCGAGGTACTGCGCAGCCTGGACCTGCGCCTGATCGAGGACGACCCGTACTGGCTGCTGGTCGGTGATGCCCCCGCCCCGCTCGCCCTGCTGGCGCCGCAGCACACCTGCTACATCTCCACCCTGTCCAAATGCCTCAGCCCGGGCCTGCACACCGGCTTCGTGCACCTGCCCGATGGCGTGGCACGGCAGCGCGTGCTCGATGCCTTGCGCGCGGTCAACCTGATGGCGCCGCCGCTGATGAACGCGCTGGTGACCCAGCTGATCCTGGACGGGTCGGCGGCCACCCTGCTGAAGCTGGTGCAGGAAGAAGCCGCCGAGCGTCGCTATCTGGCGCAGTCCACGTTGTCGCCGCGGTTCCTGCAGCACTGTGCCGGCGTGCATGCGTGGTGCCGCCTGCCCGCACAGTGGACCGACGCCAGCCTGACCCATGCGGCGCGGCTGCAGGGGCTGGGTATCGCCCCGTCGTCGGCGTTCACCCCGCAGGGCGTGGCGATCAATGACGCCGTGCGGATCTCACTGGGCGCGGCGTCGAGCCGGCAGGAACTGCACCGGGCCTTGCGGCAGTTGGATCACCTGATGCACGTGGCCGCCGACGACGCAGGTGGCTGGACGGTGTGAGCCGGCCACGCAGCGTGCCGGCTCCCCGCCCCGCCCTGCCCTCAGCGCGGCAGCGACCGCAGCATCGCCGCCTGGTCGGTCACAAAGGCCGGCGGCGGCAGGTCCAGCACCGCGTCGCGGACCGCCCGGCCCGCCAGGAAATCGGCGATGGTGCCGGCAATGGCCGGCTGCCCGAGCCACATTTCGTTGTCGTGGCTGGCGCCGCGCACCAGCAGCCACGTGTTGTTGGCGAAGCCCGGCCGCAGCGCTTCGGCGTTGGCCGGCGGGGTCCGCCCGTCCAGCGTGCCACTGATGAACAGCACCGGCACCGCGCTCCGCAGCGGCGCCCGGAACGCGTCACCCAGATCAACCAGCCCCAGCCCGTCGCCCAGCATCGGGAACGGGAAGTTCAACGCATCGCCGAACAGGCTGGTACGCGCCTGTGCCTCGGCCAAGGCACGCCGCGGCGCACTCTGGCCGGAGGCCACGTCCATCGCCAGCGACATCGCGCCGAACTGGCCGAACTCACCGCGCAGCAGCAGCACGATGTCGGCCAGCGGACCGTAGTCGCCGCGCTCGGCCTGGCGCAGCGCAAACGGCAACCACTGCTGGGTGGTGCGGCGGCCGAGCATGGCCGCCATCGCCAGCTGCAGGTCATAGGCGCCGATGGTGACCTGTTTGTCCGGGTGGAGCAGGCTCCTGCCCTGGGCGGGCTGCTGGCGCAACGTGGCCAGTACCCGCGTGGCCGAGCCGGTCAGATCCTCGAAACCCGCATCGGCCGCTGCCGCACCCAACTGCGCCAGCAGCGCATCCGCCGCCAACGGCAGCTTCAGGGTATCGTCCGGGCCTTCGCTACCCATCAACACCACCCGCTCCAGCCGGTCGCCGTGCAGGCGCACCGTGGCCAGCGCCAGGTGGGTGCCGTAGCTCATCCCCCACAGGCTGATCTTCGGCACGCCCAGGGCGCGCCGCAGGTCCTCGAGGTCGCCGGCGCTTTCCACCGTGGTGTACGCGCCCAGATCGACCCCGGCCTGTTTCCAGAACGCGACACAACGCGCTGCGGTGTCACGCAATGCGGCCAGCGCGGTGTCGCGCTGCAGCGGTTGCGCGTCATCGAACTGCTGCACATGCGGGCATGCCGGCGGGGGCTCGGACGCGCCGGCGCCGCGTTGGTCCAGCAGCAGCACGTCGGTATCGCGCCGGACCCGGTCGAACACCGGCCAGCGTGGCCCCCGCGCAGTCCCGATACCCGAGCCGCCCGGCCCACCGGCGAGATACACAACGGGTGCAGCGCGGCCGTCGCCCGCCGTCGCCCGCAGCCGGACCACGCGCAGACGCATGCGCGGCCCGTCCGGCGCCGCGTGGCGGCGCGGCACATCGAGGTAAGCCGCTTCCGCTGCGATCGTGCCGTGCGCCTGGGTCTGGTAGGCATAGGGTTCGAACACCAGCGGCGCCGCCGTGTCAGCCGCCAGCACCGGGGCAACGGCGGCGAAGGTCAGGCACAGGGTTGCCAGCCGCGTGGCCATGCCGTGCAGGCAGGAACGGGGACGATCAGCGTGCAGCATCGAAGCATGGGTCATGGCGGGCTCCAGGGAAGATGAAACAGCGGACCGCGCACCGGGGTGGCGCGGCACATCAACACACCCCCAGCATCTGCCGCCCTCGGGCGGAGAAGGCGTTCGCGTCCGCCCAACGGCTCCACGCGGGGGACCAATGTCTCCACGCAGCCGATACGATGGCCGCATGCAGATCCTCCGAACCCTCACCACCCTGGTTGTACTGGTTGCCGCGGTCACCGCCTGGCTGGTGGCGGCAGCACCGCCTGCCGGCCTGCGCTATCTGGAACCGACGGCGATGGCGCCGGCGGCGTCGGCGGATGTGCCCTCCACGCCGCCCGATGGCCTGCCCTGGCGCGCGGTGGATCAACGCGAACTGGCGCGCTGGCGCGGCCCCTACTGGCTGCGCTGGGAGGTGCCTGCCACCGCAGCGGAACAACCGGCCGACCGCACGCTGCGGCTGTCCGTGCGCGCGGCCAGCCAGCCGTACTGGAACGGCCGGCCGCTGCCGGCCAATGGCACGGTCGGGGCTACCGCGAACGAGGAGCGACCCGGGCAGGTCGACGTCCTGCGCGCGTTGCCCGCTGCGCCTGCCGCTGGCACCGACACGCTGGTGGTGCTCGCCTCCAGCCAGCATCACCGGCTGCCGCTGCGCAGCGCGGACGCCTTCATTGCGATCGGACCGGCCGCCTCGCTGTACCGTCACCCGGTGGCGCCCTGGCTGATTGCCGCGCTTGCCACCGGCGCGCTCGCGGCCGCCTGCCTGTACCTGCTGGCGGCGCAGCGCGGACGGCCACAGGTGCCCGGCGCGCGGGTCCTGCTCGCGTTGGGTGCGGTGGGCCTGGCGCTGCCGGTGCTGGAGGGCTGGCGGCCACTGCTCGGGTACGCCTACCCGTGGCATGGCCCGCGCCTGCTGGCGCTGCTGGCGCTGCATCTCGCGGCGGCGGTCCTGCTGCCGGCCTACCTTGCACGCCGCTTCGGCGTGGCGGTGCCGACCGCCCTGCGCATCGCCTATCTGGCAGCGCTGGTGGCCGTGGTGGCATTCGTGCCGGGCTTCGATGGACGCGGTGCGGCGCTGCTGTTGCTGAGCCTGCTCAGTGCCGCCGCGCTGCTGCTGCGCGCCCGCGGCGAGCCGGACGAGCGTTGGCCGATCCTGACCCTGGTGCTGGCCGGTGCGCTGGCGATTCCGCTGCTGCGCGGCGCCTTCCTGGATGGCCCGTACTTCCTGTTCCTGGCGGTGTTGATGGGATTCCTGCTGGTGCGGCACGCCGCACAGCTGCGCGTCCTGGACGCACACAACGCGCTGCTGCGCGAAGAGCGGGCGCGCCTGTCACTGCAACTGCTGCAACGCGGCATCCAGCCGCATTGGTTGATGAACACCCTGACCTGCCTGCAGGAACTGATCGAGCAGGCACCGATGCGCGCCAGCGCCCTGGTCGAAGCACTGGCCGAGCAGTTCGATCGCCTGCGCGCCAGCAGCAGCCAGCAACGGGTCGCACTGGAGGACGAACTGGCGCTGTGTCGCAACCACCTGGACATCGTGGGCATGGCGATGGAACACCACATCGCATTCGAGGTGCACGCCGACCAACACGGCCTGTGGCTGCCACCGGGGGTACTGCACGCCCAGGTGGAAAACGCGCTCACCCATGCCGGCGCGGTGGCCTGCGCGCAGCAGCCGTTCCGGCTGCACGTGCAGCGCCAAGGCGAGCGCTGGATCGTGGAGCTGCGCAGCGCGCGCGGCACGGCACCGCATCGCGGCCAGGGCACCGGCACGCGCTACATCGAAGCCAGCCTGGCGGCGGCGTGGCCAGACCGCTGGCGCTTCGTGCAGGGTGCCGACGGTACGGACTGGTACGGCCGGATGGAGCTGCCATGCGCATCCTGATCGTCGAAGACGAACTGCTGGTACGCCAGCGCCTGCTGCGCCTGTGCACCGAGCTGGCCGGCAGCCGGGCGCGGTTCGATGCGGTGGCCGACCTGGAGGCCGCCGGTGACCGCCTGCAGCGCGCGGTCTACGACGGTCTGCTGCTGGACCTGAACCTGGGGGGCGAGGACGGCTTCGAGCTGCTGCGCCGTGCCGTCGCCGGGCGTTACCACTGCGTGGTGGTGTCGGCCCATCGCGAGCGTGCGTTGCAGGCGTTCGAGCATGGCGTGCTGGATTTCGTGCCCAAGCCGTTCTCGCGCGAACGCCTGGGCCTCGCGCTGGAGCGCCTGCTCGACGTCAGCCGCGCGCGCGCCGGCAGCGCCCGCTATCTCGGCATCTGGCGGGCACAGGGTACCGCCGTGGTCGAACTGGCCGACGTGCAGTGGATCCGCGCCGACGGCGACTACAGCCAGCTGCGCATGCGCGACGGCCGCAGCGAACTGCACGACAAATCACTGGCCAGCCTGGGCGCGGTACTGCCGCCGGATTTCGTGCGCTGCCACCGCTCCTACGTGGTCAACCTGCGCCATGTGCGCAGCCTGCACGCCGGTTCGGGCAGCCGCTACTGGCTGGTACTCAACGACGGCACGGAGCTGGCCGTGGGCCGGGCGCACGTGGCCGCACTGCGCGGCGAACTCGCGCTGGGCTGACCCCGCCCCGGCACAGGCTCAGAGACCGCCGGTGGCAGCCTTGGCCTTCTTCCACGCCGCTTCGAATTCGGTGGCGGTGATGCCGTCGTCCGAATCCAGGTCGAACCACGACAGCGGCTGGTCGGCCAGCAGGAAGCGTTCGTCGCTCTGGCCGTACTTGTCGGCCCAGGTGGTCACGCTGCGGTACACCTCGACCTGGCGCACGATCACATCGCCCACGGCCTCGATGTAGACGTTGCCCTGGCCGAGATCGGACTCTGCCCAATGCTTGAAGTACTGCTTTTTGTTCGTGCTCATCGGGAAGTTCCGGGTCTGGCGCAACGTGGGGGGTGGGGAATATACCTCAGCGCCGCCGCGACGTCGCTCGCGGCTGCAGCGCATCCAGCGCCCCGGCGTTGCGCCGCGCCCAGTCGTAGATCAGCTCGATCGGCTCCACCAGCTGCACGCCCAGCGGGGTCAGCGCGTAGTCCACCGACGGCGGCACGGTGGGGTATTCGGTACGCAGCACAAGCCCGGCGGCCTCCATCTGGCGCAGGGTCTGGCTGAACATTTTTTTGGAGATGTCCGGCAGGCTGCGGTGCAGCGCATTGCTGCGCGCGGTGCCGTCGTGGCGCACCGCCAGGGTGTGCAGCACCATCGAGGTCCACTTGGTGCTGAACAGCTCCAGCACCCGCCGCGGGGCGCAGTCTTCACGCCATTGATCTTCCTCGCTGCCGGTTTTCATTGCCTGGTTACCCTTTGGTGCCTTCTTTCGAGGCGTGCGCACTTATCCTACTGTGTGCGCCTGATAGTGGATGGAAAGGCGGCAGCATGAACAACACGGCACTCGTGGTGGGCGCAACCGGCATCGTCGGCAGCGCACTGATCCGGGAACTGCAGGCGGCGGGCTGGGCGGTACACGGCCTGGCGCGCTCGCCCGGCGCCCTGCCCGCCGGGGTCGGCGCGGTGGCGGCCGATCTGCGCGACGCGCAGGCCACGCGCGACGCACTGGCGGGCCTGGCGCCGACCCACGTGTTCATCACCACCTGGTCGCGGCAGGCCAATGAGGCGGAGAACATCCGGGTCAACGCAGCGATGGTGCGGCACCTGCTTGATGCACTGCGGCCGGGCGGTTCGGTCCGGCACGTGGCGCTGGTGACGGGCCTGAAGCACTACCTGGGGCCGTTCGAGGCCTACGCGCAGGGCGCGCTGCCACAGACCCCGTTCCGCGAGGAGCAGCCGCGCCTGGACGTGGACAATTTCTACTACGCGCAGGAAGACGAGGTGTTCGCCGCCGCCGCGCGCGATGGCTTCAGCTGGAGCGTGCACCGCCCACATACGGTGATCGGTGCGGCAGTGGGCAATGCCATGAACATGGGCACCACGCTGGCGGTCTACGCCACGCTGTGCCGACACCTGGGGCGTCCGTTCTACTTCCCGGGGTCGCCAGCGCAGTGGAACGGGCTGACCGACATGACCGACGCTGGCCTGCTGGCAAGGCACCTGCTATGGGCCACGCAGACCCCGGCGGCCTTCAACCAGGCCTTCAACGTGGTCAACGGCGATGTGTTCCGCTGGCGCTGGATGTGGGAGCGGATCGCGGCGTGGTTCGATCTTGAGCCTGCCCCGTTCACTGGCGAGGTGCGGCCGCTGGAGCAGCAGATGGCCGATGACGCGTCGGTGTGGTCATCACTGGCAGCCACGCATGGCTTGGTCGAGCCCGACATCCACCGGTTGATTTCGCCTTGGCACACCGACGCCGACCTTGGGCGCCCGCTGGAAGTGATCACCGACATGTCCAAGAGCCGCCGGTTGGGCTTCCTGGACTACCAGCCCAGCGACGATGCGTTCTTCGCCCTGTTCGCGCAGCTGCGCGCACAGCGGCTGATTCCCTGAGCAGGCACGGCACGCACGCGCAACGCGGCGTGCCGCACCCGGATTACCTTCGACACTGTAGGCGCGTGGCGGCGACGGCTAGGCTGCGGCATCCGCCCGCCGGGCCCTTCGTGACGCCGCATACCGTGACCATTGCCTTGAAAGTGTCTTCGCTGTTGCTCGTCGCGCTCCCGCTCAATGCACGTGCGGCAGAACAATGGGTCGTGGCGACCGATCTGTGGGGCAACACGAATTACCAGACGCTGCAGCTGGACGTGCAGGGAACCCAGCTCACCGGCACCCTCGATGGCGACCGCGTCAGCGGCACGCTGCGCGACCGCGACGTGCGCTTCACCGCCACCGGCAACGACGGCCAGGTCTACCACTTCAACGGCCGCATCGACGAGGCACGCATGCAGGGCCAGAGTGACCAACAGGACACCAACAACCGCGCCGTGCGTGCGCAGCATGCCTTCAGCGCCTGGCGGGTGCCCGCACGCACCGGCACGGCCGCGCAACGGCATGTGTTCACGCCGGTGGATTACTCCAACACCTTCAGCGCCGACCGTGCCCCGGTGCTGGTCATCCATCCCGGCGATTCGGTGCGGACCAAGACCCTCGATTCCGGCGGGGTGGACGAGCACGGCGTCACCCGTGCGCTGTTCGGCAACCCGCAGGTGGGGCCGTTCTTCGTGGTCGGCGCCGAGCCCGGCGACACCCTGGCCATCACCCTCACCTCGCTCAAGCTCAACCGCGACTATGCCGACAGCCTGGACGGTGTGGTCGGCCGGCTGAAGACCCCGCGGGTAGCTGCCGAAGCCACCGGGCTGGGCAAGCCGGTGCGCTGGGAGCTGGACCGGGTGCGCGGCATGGCGCGGCCGAAGGACGCCAGCGGCGCCATGAAACAGTTCGAAGTGCCGGTGAAGCCGATGCTGGGCGGGCTGGCGGTGGCACCGGGCTTCGGCTACCCGCCATTCTCCACCGGCGACACCGCCGACTTCGGCGGCAACATGGATTTCAACGCGGTCGTGGAAGGCAACACCGTCTACCTGCCGGTGCAGCAACCCGGCGCACTCCTGTATCTCGGCGATGGCCACGCCCTGCAGGGCGATGGTGAAACCACCCAGTGGGCCCTGGAAACCTCGCTCGATGTCGAGGTGCGGGTGGCGCTGGTGAAGCGGCAGTCGATCGCCACGCCCCGGGTCGAGTCGCCCACCCAGATCATGACCCTTGGGCAGGCCGGCTCCAGCGACGACGCGCTGCGCGTGGCGCACCTCCGGAATGCTGCAGTGGCTGCGCCAGGGCTATGGGCTGACCCTGTCCGAAGCCACCCAGGTGCTGGGCGTGGCGGTGCAGTACCACGTCGCCAACCTGGCCGGCCGCAGCGTCGGCGTCGCCGCGAAACTGGACAAGGCCGTGTTGCGCACCCTGCCCGCGCCGCCGCCGGCAACACGGGACTAGACGACCGGTCTAATCGGGCGTAGAGTGCGCCCCATGAGCACAGCGACCGCCCCTGAACCCCACGACGTCCGCGACAGGATCCTGGCCACCGGCCAGCGGATCATGGGCGGCAAGGGCTTTTCGGCGGTCGGCCTGAATGAGGTGCTCACTGCCGCCGGCGTGCCCAAGGGGTCGTTCTATCACTACTTCGGCTCCAAGGAAGCGTTCGGCGAGGCCCTGCTGGAAGACTACTTCGCGGACTATCTCGCCGAGATGGACGCCACCTTCCGCCAGCCCGGCCTGAGCAAGGCGCAGCAGCTGGAGGCGTATTTCCGCGCCTGGCGGGGTGCCCAGTCGTTCGAGGATTGCCAGGGAAAGTGCCTGGCGGTGAAGCTCGGCGCCGAAGTGGCCGACCTGTCGGCCAGCATGCGCGCGGCCTTGCAACGCGGCACGGCCGGCATCGTCGAGCGCCTGGCGCGGGCGATCGAGGCCGGCGTCGCCGACGGCTCACTCCGCATCCACGGCGATCCCACTACGGTGGCCCAGAGCCTGTACCAGCTGTGGCTGGGCGCCAGCATCATGGTCAAAATCACCCGTACCCTGCAGCCCTTCGATACGGCGCTGAGCGCGACCCGGCAAGCACTTCACCCCTCGGCCTGACCGGTCGGGAAACACCGCAGGCACTTCCTGGCGACGTGCCTTTTCATTCGCCCACATCGTAGACGACTGGTCTACTCATCTCACCCGCCCATCCGGAGCTACCCCATGAAGATCCTCATCGTCCTCACCTCCCACGACCAGCTTGGCGACACCGGCCGCAAGACCGGCTTCTGGCTGGAAGAGCTTGCCGCGCCCTACTACGCCTTCACCGACGCCGGCGCGCAGATCGTGTTGGCCTCGCCCAAGGGCGGCCAGCCGCCGCTGGACCCCAAGAGCAACGAGCCCGACTTTCAGACCGACCTCACCCGTCGCTTCGAGGCCGATCCGGCTGCGACCGCGCAACTGGCCAGCACCGTGCGCCTGGACAGCGTCCGCCAGCAGGACTTCGACGCCGTGTTCTATCCCGGCGGCCACGGCCCGCTGTGGGACTTGGCCAACGACAGCCACTCCATCGCCCTGATCGAATCGTTCATTGCCGCCAACAAGCCGGTCGCGCTGGTCTGCCATGCCCCGGGCGTGCTGCGCGACGTCAAGGCCGCGGACGGTTCGCCGCTTGTGGCGGGCAAGAAGGTCACCGGCTTCACCAACAGTGAGGAAGCCGGCGTCGGCCTGACCGAGGTGGTGCCGTTCCTGGTCGAAGACATGCTCCAGGCGGCCGGCGGCCACTACTCCAAGGGGCCCGACTGGGGCGCGTACGTGGTCAGCGATGGCCTGTTGATCACCGGGCAGAACCCGGGCTCGTCGGCGGAGACCGCGGCCGTGCTGGTGAAGCACCTGGGTGCGTCGGGCAACCCCTGAGGCCTGACCGCAGCGAGGCCGGCACGCGATGACGCGCCGGCCTTGCTGCATTCCGCCGGTCATGCGCTCGGGGCGCTGCGGCGCTCCCGCGCGGGGATGACGCGGAACATGCGCTACATCATCCGCGGCGCACGGCGCACGGCGACCGCGCCAGTCGAGCGACGCAGCGCGTACTGGGCAAGGCGCCACACCACCTGCCGACTCACTGCCGAGATCAGCATCGGCACGCACGCCACCAGCGCAGGCAGGATCGCACCGAACACGGCGGTCATGCCGATGACGAATCCGAACAGGTACTCCGCGCGGTAGGTGGGAAACAGCACACTGGCCATCAACACCCCCAGCATTACCTGCGTTGCAGCAGGTTCGCCCTGGGTCACAAACGCAACCGAGAGTGCGACGCCCGCGGCGAGCGCGCCGAGGAAGCCGGCGACAGCAGGCCACCACGCGCGTGCGCGCGCACAGGTGCGCCGGCTCACTTCCCAGCCCGCCAGGACGCCAAGCAATGGCAGCACCAGCAGTCCCCACGCGTTGGAGATGGCCGGCAGGCTTGCATCATTGAGCAGGTGATGGCGCTGGATGCCACCATGGCTGTACTCCCAGCCCAGGTGTATCAGGGCCGCGGTCATCCCGACGATGACGGCGCCGGGCAGTATCCAGCGCGATGGGGGACTCGCCATCCTCACATCCTTTGATCGTGACCCGGGGTCCAGTGCCGCCAGCTTAGGGAGCGTGTGCTTTCCGGGCCATGTGCCGGGCGGCATCGTGACCAACGGCGGTCTGGCCGCTGCGTTCGGTGTCATGGGGCGATACCGCCGGTAGTGCAGGCGCCTCGAAGCACGCCACCAGATGGTCCACGAGCGATCGCACCGAGGGCAGCAGATGGCGGCGCGAGGGCAGCAGCGCGTGCACCACATGGCCGGGCGCGGCCCATCCCGGCAGCAGTTCCACCAGCCGCCCCGCCTGCAGGTCGTCGGCCACCATCGTACGCGGCAGGATGGCCACGCCGGCCGCGCCCAGCGCGGCATGGTAGATGCACGCGACGTCGTCGGTGACCATGCGCGGCTGGTGGCGGATCGTGGCCACCGCGCCGTCGGCATGCTCGAACGACCATTCGTGGGTTGTTCGCGGGCTGCCCAGTTCCAGGGTGGCAAAGGCCGCCACGTCCGCCGGGCCGACCGGGTGCGCACGGTCCTTGAGCAGGTCCGGGTGGGCCACCAGTACGCATTCGCGTCGGGCCAACACGCGCTGGATCAGTTCGGAGTCGTTCAACTGCCCGGTGCTTTCGCGGATGGCGATATCAAACCCCTCGGCGATGATATCGATGGGTCGGTTGTACACCTTCAGATACACGCTGACCTTGGTGTTGATGGCGATGTAGTCCGCCACCATGCGGCTCACCCCGCCCTGCAGGAGGTCGTTGCTGCAGGTGATGCGCAGCAGCCCGCAGGGCTCTGAACGGGTGAGGTCGACCAGCGCACGCGCCGCATCGGCCTGCGCGATCATGGCCTTGCAGTGATCCAGGAACAGCCTGCCCAGCTCGGTCACGGAGAATTGGCGGCTTGAACGCTGGATCAGGCGCACCCCCAGTTGCGCCTCCAGCAGTGCAATACGCCGGCTGAGCTTGGACTTGGGCACATTCAGCGCCCTGCCGGCCTGGGCGAACCCGCCGTGCTCGACCACCATCGCAAAGTAGAAAAGGTCGTTGAAGTCCTGCATGGGCGTCGGGTCTCGGGGTTGCGGAAGCACCCACAGCGGCCCGCTGTCGGTGATGTACCCAGCTTGCACCCGGATCCTGTCGGGTGCATGCCAATCATCGTTCACCTGATAGGACGCTGGTGGCAATTTTTGCCGTCTACCGGGGCAAAACCGCCGGGGCTACGGTGTGCGCCATCGGAGTCGCTGCGACCCCGGAGCGAGGGTGAACGTGAAGAACATACTTGGCGTGTACAGCGCCCCCAGGCCGCATTGGGTGGGCGACGGCTTCCCTGCCCTCTCGCTGTTTTCCTACACCACCCACGGCCAGCAGTTGAGTCCCTTCCTGCTGCTGGACCGCGCCGGGCCCCACACCTTCACCCCCTCGGCGCACGTGCGCGGCATCGGCCAGCACCCGCACCGGGGATTCGAGACCGTCACCCTGGTGTATGAGGGGGAGGTGTCCCACCGCGACTCCACCGGCGCCGGCGGCACCATCGGCCCGGGCGACGTGCAGTGGATGACGGCGGCGTCGGGAATACTGCACGAAGAGTTCCATTCCCCGGCCTTCAGCCAGCGGGGCGGCACCCTGGACATGGTGCAGTTGTGGGTCAACCTGCCTGCGCGGGACAAGCAGCGTGCCCCCGGCTACCAGAGCCTGGACGCCAGCACGATCCCGGTCGTGCCGCTGGCCGACGGGGCCGGGCAGCTGCGGGTGATCGCCGGCACCTTCGAGGGCTGCCAGGGCCCCGCCCGTACCCATACCCCCATGGACGTCTGGGACCTGCGCCTCAACGCGGGCGCACACCTCACCCTGCCGGCCATCGAGGGCTGGACCACGGTGGTGGTGGTGCTCAAGGGCGAGGTGCGGCTCAACGCAGGCGATGCGATCGGGCCGGCGCAGTTCGCGATGTTCGAACGCCACGGCCAGTCCATCCAGGTCGATGCCATCGGCGATGCGACGCTGCTCCTGCTGGGCGGCGAGCCCATCGATGAGCCGCTGGTCGGGCATGGCCCGTTCGTCATGAACAGCGCGGCCGAGATCGCGCAGGCCATGGCCGATTTCAACACCGGCCGGTTCGGCCAGATCCCCGCGTGACCCGATTCGACGGCCGCCGCCAACGCGCGGCCCGTCGCACTGCTCTCTCCCCCAACCCACGGAAGTGACCATGAGCGTTCCCGCCAACTTCAACGGCAGCAAGCCGATCATCAACCCCGCAGACGCGGCCATGCTGTTGATCGATCACCAGAGCGGGCTGTTCCAGACCATCGGCGACATGCCCTTTTCCCGTGTGCGCGCGCATGCCGTCGCGCTGGCGCGCATGGCCACGCTGTGCGGCCTGCCGGTGATCACCACCGCCTCCGTGCCGCAAGGTCCCAACGGCCCGCTGATCCCGGAGATCCACCAGAACGCACCGCACGCCACCTACGTGGCGCGGCGCGGCGAAATCAACGCCTGGGACAACCCCGAATTCGTCGCGGCGGTCAAGGCCACCGGTCGCCGGCAGCTGATCATCGCCGGCACCATCACCAGTGTCTGCATGGCCTTCCCGAGCATCGCCGCCGTGGCCGACGGCTACCAGGTGTTTGCGGTGGTGGATGCCTCGGGCACCTATTCCAAGATGGCCGAAGAGATCACCCTGGCGCGCGTGGTGCAGGCCGGCGTCGTGCCGATGGACACCGCCGCGGTGGCCTCCGAGCTGCAGAAAACGTGGCACCGCGACGACGCCCCGCAGTGGGCCGAGGTCTATACGCAGATCTTCCCCAACTACCAGCTGCTGATCGAAAGCCACGCCAAGGCGCAGGACGTCCAGAAGAACGGCGAAGCCCTGGATTCCCAGCGCGCCTGAGGCAACGGGCGGGCGAGTTGCCGCGGCCGTAAGTGCCCGGAAGACCGCCCTGCCCCGTGGCACCGCATCCCCGACCCCAAAGGAGACACCCCATGGCAAGCGAACCTGTCCGCGATCCCATCGCCGACCACCTGTTGACCCCGCAGAATGCGGCCTTCGTGATCATCGACTACCAACCCGTGCAGGTGAACTCCATCGCTTCGATGGATCGCCAGCTGCTGGTCAACAACATCGTAGGCACCGCACAGGCGGCCGTGGCCTACGGCCTGCCGATCGTGCATTCCACGGTCAACGTCAAGACCGGCCTGAACAAGCCGCCCATTCCGCAGCTGCGCAAGGTGCTGGACGGCATTCCGACCTACGACCGCACCACCATCAATTCGTGGGAAGACACGGAGTTCCGCAAGGCAGTTGAGGCCACCGGCCGCAGGAAGCTGATCATGACCGCGCTCTGGACCGAAGCCTGCCTCACCTTCCCGGCCCTGGACGCGCTCAAGGAAGGCTATGAGGTGTACGTGGTGGTGGATGCGGTGGGCGGCACCTCGCTGGCCGCCCATGACGCCGCGCTGCGTCGCGTCGAACGGGCCGGTGCCCAGCTGATCAGCGTCACCCAGTTGTTCTGCGAACTGCAGCGCGACTGGAACCGCAGTGACACGGTGCCGGCCTTCATGAAGCTCTTCATCGAGACCGGTGGCACCGCCGGTATCCAGTTCTCCTACGACCGGACCGAGTAACCCGCGGTCAACCCGGCCGGCACCTGCCGGTCGGGTTGCTCCTGCCAGGGCGACCCGACCGGCGCGGGGCCGGCACATCAGCTACCCGCGGGCGCCGCCACCGGGGTGATGCGCCAGATGGTATTGGCCAGGTCATCGGCCACGATCACCGCCCCGCGCGGATCCAGCGTGACTCCGACCGGCCGGCCCCGGGTCCGGCCGTCATCGCCGCGGAAACCGCTGGCGAAATCGATCGGCTCGCCCGCCGGGCGCCCGTCACGGAACGGCACGAACACCACCGTGTAGCCCACCGGCGGGTTGCGGTTCCAGCTGCCGTGCTCACCCACGAACACCCCGTCGGCGAACGCGGGGCCCATCGCCGCTGACGAGAAGGTCACGCCCAGCGCGGCCACATGCGACCCCAGCGCGTAATCCGGGGCGATGGCCGTGGCCACCTTCTGCGGGTTCTGCGGCATCACCCGCACGTCCACGTTCTTGCCCCAGTAGCTGTAAGGCCACCCGTAGAACGCGCCTTCGCGTACCGAGGTGAGGTAGTCCGGCACCAGGTTGGGGCCGATCTCATCGCGCTCGTTGACCACCGCCCACAGCACCCCCGTGCCCGGCTGCACGGTCAGCGCGGTGGGATTGCGCAGGCCCGTGGCATACACCTTGTGCGCGCCGGTCTGTGCATCCACCTGCCATACCTGCGCGCGGTCGATTTCCACCGCCATGCCGCGCTCGGTGATGTTGCTGTTGGAGCCGATACCCACATAGAGGTAGCGCCCGTCGGCACTGGCGGCCAGCGACTTGGTCCAGTGATGGTTGATCGCCGCCGGCAGGTCGGTGACCTTGCTGGGCGCGCCACTGGCCTTGGTCTGGCCCGGCTGGTAGGCAAAGCGCACCAGCGCGTCCTGGTTGGCCACATACAGCGCATCGCCGATCAACGCCAGGCCGTAGGGCGCGTTGAGGTGGTCGGCAAACACGGTCTTGAGTTCGTACACCCCGTCGCCATCGGCATCACGCAACAAGGTGAGGCGGTTGCCGCTTTTCACGGCGGTGTTGCCTTTGGACTTGATGCGGCCGGCAATGACGTCCTTGGGTTTCAGGTTCGGAGCGCTGCCGCCGCGTCCTTCCGCCACCAGAATGTCGCCGTTGGGCAGCACCAGCGTCTGCCGCGGAATGGCCAGGCCGGTGGCAATCGCCGAAATGCGATAGCCGGTTGGCACGGTGGGCGTGCGATCGCCCCAACTGGCCGGCTTGGCGATGGTCATGTCCGGCATCAGGGTACGGTTGGGCGCGGGCAGTTCGGGGGTGGCGCCGTACTGTTCAAGCTCGGGTGCCTTGTTGCTGCACGCCGAGAGCGCGATGGCCAGCACCGATACGGTGAACATGGCGGTCTGTGGGCGCTTCATCGTGCACCTCCCACGCGCAGGCGGGCGAATCCGACCCAGGTGGCGAGCAGGGCCAGCACCGTGACAATCGCCGACAGCACCAGCGCCCCCGGCATGATGGCCCAGGCATCACGGGCGTGATGCAGCGAATTGAAGAAGCCCACCGCCCAGGTAAGCACCAGCAACGCGGTGTAGGCGCGCGCGCGGCTGCCGCGCGCCAGGCCCACCAGGGCGCACAGCAGCGCCAGGGTAGTGATCACCATGGCGCCCACCAGCAGCCAGGCCGCGAAGTTGCTCCATTGGATCTCGTAGCTGCTCCAGTAGGCGTAGTCGGCCAGCAGCGCGCCCAGGAACAACGGCAGTACGCCGCCCAGCACCGCTGCATGGAAAGGATGGAGGGCCCATGGGCGGGCCAGCAAGGCAGTCGAGTTCACGGCGGTCTCCAGATGGACGGATGTCCGGACCCCACCGATGCTGCCAGCCGACGGTGATACGCCATGTGATGCACGGCGACGGCGCGGCGCGGATGCGCCGTGCAGGCGTACGGATCAGGTGCCCGCGTCGGCCTTAGCCTGGTAGGAATCCTCGAAATCCAGGTAGTCCTCGTGCAGCCCCTGCACCAGCCGCCCTGTCGGGCCGTCGGGCCCGGTTTCCATCAGTTGCCACCCCGGCATCCGCGCGTCGTCGCTCATGCCACCCTCATCAAGCACCATCACGAACGCGTTGCCCAGTGCCTTGGCATAGGCCCGCAGCAGCGCGTGCAGCGCAGCCGGGTCCACCGCGGCGCGCAGCGTCTGCAGGGTGTCCTGCAGATCCGGCTGATCGTAGAGGGCGTCGGACAGCACGTGCTCCACGTCGTCGGCCAGTACGTGGACGTCGTGCAGCACGCGGAACCGGGCGAACTGCGCGATGTTCTCGGACAGCTCGCTGCTCACCCAGTCGCGCGGGGCGGTGCACCCCGCTGCCTGCATGGCGGCGGTGAGCTGGGCACGGCGTTCGGTCTTGTCGTCGGTAGTACGCATGGAGGTGGCGTCCTTGGCATGCAGCGTGGGAGTGGACCGCCCATGCTACCCAAGCGCGGCCCTACGCGTCTGCCTCGCATGGTCGCCTCAGCGCGCGTCCGGGAAGCCTGCCTCGGCCAGCGCCGCCACGAACACCGCTTCGCTCAGGGTGCTCTCCACCCGCACCTCGCGCGCCGCCGGGTCGGTCTCGATGCGCGCGTTGGGGTCTACGTCCATCAGTGCCTTGGTCACGGAACGGGCACAGCCGCCGCAGGTCATGGTGGGAATGTTGAAACGGAACATGCAGGACGCCTTGTGGGAAAAGTGTCCGCTTACTTTCCGGCCTGACAGCATGGCAAGGTCAAGCGGTGTCGTGCACGTGGCAAGGCAGGGTTCACTTTGCCGCACGACGGCGCGATGCCACCGGCCCATCGGTGCCGAAACGCGGTGCGCGATGGGGCGCCACGGTGCCCGGTGTGGCAGCGGCGTCGGCCTGCTCGGCGAGGTCGGCAATGATCGGACAGTCCGGCCGATCGTTGCCGTGGCAGTGCGCGGCGAGGTGTTCCAGGGTCATCGCCATCGCCTCCAGTTCGGCAATGCGCGTGCGCAGTCCCGCCACGTGCGCCAGCGCCACCGCCTTGACGTCCGCGCTGGCGCGGTCGCGGTCGTTCCACAACGTCAGCAGTTCGGCGATCTGTTCAACCGGGAACCCCAGGTCACGCGCGCGCCGGATGAAGCGCAGGCTGTGCGCGTCCTGCGTGCTGTAGGTGCGGTAGCCCGCTGTGCTGCGTGCGGCCTGCGGAATCAGGCCGATCTGTTCGTAGTACCGGATCATCTTCGCCGACACGCCGGAGAAGGCGGCCGCCTGGCCAATGTTCAACATGGTGTACTCCTGGGAAACCTGCCGCCCTGCGGGGGTGCGTTCGGTGTGGTCCATGCATGCCTGGCGCCAGCGGGGCGCCAGCCGGGCAGAGCCCGGCTCTACGGGCCAGCCACGGGGCTATCATCGCGCCGATGCCGCGGTGGATGTGAATCCTCACCGACCGCCCTGCCCCGGCAGGACCGGGGCAGGCGTTGCGGCGCCTCGCACGGGTGCCCGTGCTCAGGCCGTTGCGCCACGCGCGTCGGTGGCCATCGGCGCATGGAAGCGCTTGAGGCGCAGCGCGTTGCCGAGCACGAAGATGCTCGACAAGGCCATCGCCGCGGCGGCGAAGATCGGCGACATCAGGGTGCCGTTCAGTGGATACAGCACGCCGGCCGCCACCGGAATCAGCACGGCGTTGTAGGCAAACGCCCAGAACAGGTTCTGCTTGATGTTGCCGATGGTGGCGTGGCTGAGCGCGATGGCGTTGATCACGCCGCGCAGGTCGCCGGACATCAGCACCACGTCGGCCGCTTCGATCGCCACGTCAGTGCCGGTACCGATCGCCAGACCGACATCCGCTTCGGCCAGTGCCGGCGCATCGTTGATGCCGTCGCCGACGAAGGCCACCCGCGCACCGTTGGCGCGGAAGGTCTTGAGCGCGGCCACCTTGCCGTCCGGCAACACTTCGGCCGCCACCTCGTCGATGCCCAGCTGGCGGGCGATCGCCGCGGCCGTGGCGGCGTTGTCGCCGGTGATCATGGCCACCCGCAGGCCCAATGCATGCAACGCGTTGATCGCCTCGGCGGTGGTCTCGCGGATCGGATCGGCCACCGCGATGATGGCCGCCAGGCGTCCGTCAATGGACGCATACAGCGGACTCTTGCCTTCGGCGCCCAGCCGCTGTGCCGCCGTCTGGAACGCACCCACGTCCAGGCCAAGCCGGGTCATGAAGCGGTCGGCTCCCACCGCCACCCGACGCCCGCCCACCGTGGCGGCCACGCCGAACCCGGGCGTCGCCTCGAAGTTCTCCAGCGCCGCCACGTCGAGGCCGCGCTGCGTGGCCGCCACGACGATCGCCTCGGCGATCGGGTGTTCAGAGCGGCTTTCCACGGCGGCCACCAGCGCCAGCACTTCGTCATGGCTGAAGCCGTCAGCCGGCACCAGGTCGGTCAGCTCCGGGCGCCCCTTGGTCAGCGTGCCGGTCTTGTCCAACGCCACCACGCTGACATCGCGCAGCGCCTGCAGCGCTTCGCCCTTGCGGAACAGCACGCCCAGCTCGGCGGCACGACCGGTGCCCACCATGATCGAGGTGGGCGTGGCCAACCCCATCGCACACGGGCAGGCGATGATCAGCACCGCCACCGCGTTGACCAGCGCGAAGGTCAGCGCCGGGGCCGGGCCGAACACCAGCCACGCCAGGAAGGTCAGCGCCGCGCCCGCCATCACGGCCGGCACGAACCACATGGTCACCTTGTCCACCAGCGCCTGGATCGGCAGCTTGGAGCCCTGCGCTTCTTCCACCAGGCGGATGATCTGCGCCAGGACCGTGTTGGCGCCCACCTGGGTGACACGGAAGCGGAAGGCACCGGTCGTGTTGAGGGTGCCCCCGACGACGGCCGCGCCTGCCTCCTTGGAGACCGGCACCGGTTCACCGGTAATCATGCTTTCGTCGACATACGACGCGCCGTCGACCACCTCGCCATCCACCGGCACCTTCTCGCCCGGCCGCACCAGCACCACATCACCGGTTACCACCTGCTCCAGCGGGACCTCCACCGTAGCGCCGTTGCGCTCCACACGCGCGGTCTTGGCCTGCAGGCCCACCAGCCGTTTGATCGCCTGCGAGGTGCGGCCCTTGGCGCGCGCTTCCAGCGTGCGGCCGAGCAGGATCAGGGTGACGATCACCACGGCGGCTTCGAAGTAGACGTTGGCAGTGCCGGGCGGCAACACCCCCGGCAGGAACGTGGCCACCACCGAATAGCCGTAGGCCGCCGCCGTGCCCACCGACACCAGTGAGTTCATGTCCGGCGCCCCGCGCAGCAGCGCCGGCACCCCCTTGCGGAAGAAGCGGATGCCCGGCCCGAACAGGACCAGGGTGGCCAGCGCGAACTGGAGGTACCAGCTGGTCTGCGTGCCCAGTACGTGCATCACCCACTGGTGCATGGCCGGCACCAGGTGCGAGCCCATCTCCAGGATGAAGACCGGCAGCGTGAGGGCCGCGGCGATCCACAAAGCGCGCCGCAGCTCGCGCGCTTCCTGCTCGCGCCGCTCGGTGTCCTGGTCTGCCGCGCTGGCGCTCGCGGCACCGACGCGGCGCGCGGTATACCCGGCCTTCGCGACGGCCGCATCAAGGCTGGCGAGGCTCACCACGCCGGAAAGGTGGCGCACCCGCGCGCGCTCGGTGGCCAGGTTGACGCTGGCCTCCAGCACCCCGGGCACCTGCGCCAACGCCTTCTCCACCCGGCCCACGCACGAGGCGCAGGTCATGCCCTCGATCGACAGTTCGGTAACCTCCTCGCGCACGCTGTAACCGGCGCCCTGGATGGCACGCACCACCGCCTGTGCGTCGGCCGGGCCGGCAAAGCCCACGTCGGCGCGCTCGGTAGCCAGGTTGACCGATGCGCTATGCACGCCCGGCACCGCCTGCAGGGCACGCTCGACGCGCCCGACGCACGAAGCGCAGGTCATGCCTTCTACCGGCAGGCTGAGGCGCTCAGCGCCCGTGGCGGAGGCAGGCGTGCCGTCTCTGGGGGCAGTGGATGACATGGCAGGATCCGTTGGCTGAAGAAGGTACCCGCCACCCTAAGGATTCCCACCATGGGAAGGTCAAGCCTGGGGCATCCGGCGGGCCTGCAACCGTTCACGCAGGATCGCGTCGGCCGATGGCACACCGCGCAGCTGTTGCTCGATTACGGTGGCCACGGCGCCGAACATCTTCTTCTGGACCAGATAGCAGACCAGGAAGAACGGCAGCATCAACAGCATCGCGGCCGCCGCCGGCCGCACCACCATCAGCGGAAAGATCAACAGCGAGATGCACAGCGCCCACCAGCTGCAGCGGCCCTCCACCCTCACCTCACGCCGTCCGGGGTCGACCACCACCCGGCCGCGCATGAGCGAGTAAAAGCGCTGGGCGAAGCTCTCCCGGAACGCATAACTGCCATCGGGCAGCGGGCGGAACACCAGGTGCAGGTACGTTCCGCGCGGCACATCGTATTCCAGGCTGCCCAGCGACAGCCGCTCGCGCCAGTCGGCCGGCGCCGCGATCCGCCGGTTGAAGATGCGGATGCCCCAGCTGAAGTAGCGCCGGTTCCAGGTGAACTGCAGCACCAGTTCGATCAACAACAGGGCACTCAGGGCAAAGACCATCGACTCTCCATGGGCGAGCGGCCGCCAGCACCTCGCGCGGGTGCGGCGGGGCGGGCGTGCATTGATGCGGCGCAGCGCATCCCCGCGCTGCGGCTGTCAGCATACGCCAGATGCCAACGGCCGATCCGCCGGCCGCTACCCCGGGCCGGCGCGGTACACCGCACCCCCGCGCAAGGAAATGCGTCGCTCCCACCACCAGAACATCACCAGCAGCACCGTGCCCACCGGTCCCGAGCCGGCCACCGTTGGTCCCTTGCCCCCTCCCTTCGTCCCGCACCCCATGACGGCGGAGTGTGGCGGGCACACACTCGCTGCCATCGCTACCGGCTCAGCGCCAGGGAACACTCCGATGAAACGACGTGACTGCCTCAAGGCCAGCCTGGCCCTGCCCCTGCTGCCGCTGGTCCTGAAGGCGGCGGCCGCCGGGCCCCTGGCCGGCCCCCGGGTGCGGCCGGGCACCGCCGGGTGGCCGGGCCGGGCCGACTGGACCCGGCTGTCGCAGGCGGTCGGCGGTCGGCTGTCGGTGCCGCAGTCGCCGTTCGCGGGCGATGCAGCCACGCGTGCCGAAGCGCTGGCGCAGATCCACAATCCCTTCTACATCGGGGACCAACCGGGCCTGACCCAGACCAGCGGGTACTTCGGCGCATGGCGTTCGGTGCCCAGCGCGCAGATGGTGGCCGCCACCAGCAGCGCCGACGTGGCCGCGGCGGTGAACTTTGCCCGCACCCATCGGCTGCGGCTGGTGGTCAAGGGCGGCGGCCACAGCTACCACGGTACCTCGTGTGCGCCCGACTCGCTGCTGGTCTGGACCCGGGCGATGAACCAGATCCAGCTGCACGACGCCTTCGTGCCACAAGGCGCGCGCGCCGGCACGGTGGCGAAGCCGGCGGTGAGCGTGGGTGCCGGGGCAATGTGGATCGACGCCTACAACGCCGTGACCACCCACGGCGGGCGTTACGTGCAGGGCGGTGGGTGCACGTCGGTGGGCGTGACCGGGCTGGTCACCGGTGGTGGTTTCGGCAGTTTCTCCAAGGCATTCGGCAGCGCGGCATCCAGCCTGCTGGAGGCCGAGGTGGTGACCGCTGACGGCCGGGTGCGGGTGGTCAATGCGGACAACGACCCGGACCTGTTCTGGGCATTGAAGGGGGGCTGTGCGGCCAGCTTCGGCATCGTCACCCGGATGACCCTGAAGACCCATGCCCTGCCCGATACGTTTGGCGGACTCTCCTTCAAGGTGCAGGCCAGCACCGAAGAACAGTGGCGTGCGCTGGCGGCGCAGGTACTGCGCTTCTACCGGGACCGCCTGTGCAACGCCCACTGGGGCGAGCAGATCACCTTCGCCGGTGACCGCACCCTGTCCATCTCGATGGTGTTCCAGGGCCTCAGCCGCGAGGCCGCGGCAGCCACGTGGCAGCCGCTGCTGGACTGGATCACCGCACACCCGGGGTACACCGTGCGCGAACCGCTGCAGGCGCTGGCGATGCCGGCGCGCGACTTCTGGGACGCGGACTTCTTCCGCCAGCACGCGCCGGCGATCATCGCCCAGGACACCCGTGCCGATGCGCCCGCCCACCACATGCTGTGGAAGGGCGACCAGGGCCAGGTCGGCTGGTTCCTGCACGGGTATGCCTCGGCGTGGATGCCGTCGGCGCTGCTCGGCGAAGACCAGGTGGTGGCCGCCGCGACGGCGCTGTGTGCCGCCGCGGTGCACATGGACGTGGGCCTGCATTGCAACAAGGGCCTGTTCGGCGCACCCGCCGACGCGATCGCGGCCAGTGCCGACACCGCCACCCACCCGGCACTGCTGGACGCCTTCGCGCTGGCGTTGATCGGCACTGCCGGCGGCCCGGTCTATCCCGGCTGTGGCGGCAGCGTGGACGAACCCGGCGCGCGCCGGGGCGCGCTACGGGTGCGGCGTGCCTACGACGCCCTGTCGGTGCTGGTGCCCAAGGCGCCTACGTACGTGTCCGAGTGCGACTACTTCCAGGCCGACTGGCAGCAGGCCTTCTGGGGCCCGCACTACCCGCGCCTGCTGGCGACCAAGCAGCGCTACGACCCGGACGGGCTGTTCGTGATCCATCACGGCGTGGGCAGCGAGGCCTGGAGCGCGGACGGCTTCGCGCCGCGCACCGGCTGACGCTTCGCTCAGGTGCGGGCCGCGTCCAGAGCGGCCAGCACCTGGCGCAACGCCTGCTGCGCGCGGGCGTTCTCGGCGGGCGTGCCGATACTGATACGCACCCAGCTGTCGTAGGGGGCGAACACGCGTGCGACGCGCACCCCGTGCTGCAGCAACCCGGCGGCCACCGCTGCATGCGGATGCCCGCTGTCGAAGAACACGAAATTGCCGGCCGCCGCGCTTGAGCGCCGCTTCAGGCCGGCCAGCAGCTGCTGCCAGCGCGCGCGTTCGGCCGCCACGCGGGCACGCACCTGTGCCACGTGCACGGTATCGGCCAGCGCGGCCTGGGCGGCGGCCACCGACAACTGGTTCTGCGCGTGCGCACCGCCCACACCGCGCTGACGCAGCGCGTCGGCCAGCGCGCGGGGGGCCAGTGCGTAGCCGATCTGCAGCCCGGCCAGCGCATGGATCTTTCCCAGGGTGCGGAACACCACCACGTTCTGGCCCTGCCGCAGCAGTCGCACCGCGCTCAGGGTGGTCGCGTCCTCGCGGTAGTCCAGGTAGGCTTCGTCGACAATCACCAGCGTGCGCGCCTGCGCGGCGGTGACGAAGCCGTCGAAGTCCGTCCCCGGGCTGAGCGTGCCCGATGGGTTGTGTGGGTTGACCACGAACAGCGCGCGCGTGTCGGCGCCCACCGCCGCCAGCAGGGCCGGCAGGTCGTTCTCCAGTGCGGCATTGAGTGGCACCTCCTGGGCACGCCCGCCGAACGGTTTGGCCGCATCCACCAGCGCTCCATACCCTGGCACCGAGTACACGAAGCCGCCCGCGCCCTGGCTCAGCGCCAGGTGCTGGCCAAGCGCTTCAAGCACCTCGCCCACGATCACCTGCTCAGGGGTTACACCTTCGAGGGCGGCAATCTGCCGCTGCAGCGCCAGCAGCTGGTCCGCGCCCACATAGCGTGGCGCCTGGCCCAGTGCCTGCTGGATCGCCGGGCCCACCTGCGGCGCGGGGCCATAGCTGCTTTCGTTGAGGTCCAGGCGCAGCACGGCGTCGCTGGCGGGTGTGGATGCCGGTGCCGGTGAAATACCCGCCGCGTGTGCCAGCACCGGTAGCATCACCGCACCGGCTGCGCCGGCGATGCCAGCCCCCAGCCAGCGGCGTCGGCTGCCATCCACGGCGGCCTCGTCAGGAACGGTAGCCATCAGAAGCGGGTCTCCACACGGGCGTAGTAGTAGGTGCCGCTCCAACCGAACGGCGACAGTTCACTGTACGGGAACACGCCGAAGGTATCGGCACCGGACACCTGCGGCGTGGTGGCGATGTTGCGGGTGGGATAGGTGTTGAACAGGTTGTTGGCGCCCAGCACCACGGTCAGCGCGTCGCTGGCGCGGAACGCGATGTCCAGGTCGGTCACCCAGCGCGCCTCCAGCCGTTGGATCACATCCAGGTTGCCGGCACTGCCGGCCTCGGTGGGCAGCGTGCGGAAACGCGTTGACCCCTGCGCGAACGCGGCGACGTTGGCCGCGCTCTGGTTGGTGGCGGCCACGCCTTCGACCACGCCGTAGCGGTGCGTACCCAGGTTGAAACCCCAGCGACCCACGTCCCAGGCCAGCGCCACGGTCAGGTTGTCGCGCGGCTGGCCCTTCTCCACGCGCGTGCGCTCGGTGATGTCGAACAGCGGCGTGCGCACCCCCAGCGCGGTGAGCTGCGCCGGCGTGCTGGCCACCCGGGTCAGTTCGGTCTTGTTGCGGTTGTATCCCACCGTGGCCACCAGGCTCCCCCGCTCGGCCAGGTCCCAGCGGTAGCGCGCCGACGCATCGATGCCGGTCGTGCGGGTGTCGGCGGCGTTGCTGAAGTAGCGCACGCTGGTGACGCCCGGCGAGCCCAGCGCAGCCAGGTAGTTGCGGATGGCGTTGGAGCCGGCCGCATCGACGAAGTTGCTGGACAGGAAGATGCGGTCGTCGATATCGATCCGGTACACATCCAGCGAGGCACTCAACCCGGCGATGCCCCAGGTCAGGCCGGCGGTGAGGTTGGTGGCCTTCTCCGGATCAAGAGCACGCGCGCCCAGCGCACGCGCCTCCACCGAATCCACCGGTGCCGTGCGTACCAGCACGTACTCGGGCACGCCGGTAATGGTGTTGTTGAGCGTGCGGCTGCTGGTCGAGCTGAAGTACTGCTGGGCCAGGGCCGGGGCGTGGAAGCCGGTGCTGGCCGAAGCGCGCAGCGCCAGCCCGCCGTCCAACTGGTAGCGCAGCGCCAGCTTGCCATTGGCGGTGCTGCCGAAATCGCTGTAGTCCTCCCAGCGCCCGGCCAGCGACACCAGCAGCCGGTCGCTCAGGTCGGTCTCTGCTTCGGCGTAGGCGGCCACATTGTGCCGATGGTGGTTGCCGGCATCGCCGGGCTGGATGCCGGCAAAGCCCTGCGAGCCGATGGTCGGCACGCTGCCTGCGGCCGGGCCGTCCAGCACCCGGTACGGCCCCCATACGTAGGAGCCCGGTTCACCGGCACGGATGCCGTAGGTGTCACGGCGGAACTCGGCGCCCACTGCCAGCCGCAGCGGGGCATGCCAGCCCAGCTCGAAGGTGGTGTTGGCATCGGCATTGGTGGTCCACTGCGACGCGGCCTGGGCGCCGTTGTAGAACGCCGTCGGGCTGTCGGCGCCGAGCGTGGCGTTGAGGGTGTTGCGGGTGCGGTAGACCAGCTTGTTGCGGCCGTACACGCTGCTCAGATCCCACTGCCAGTCACCGGCCACGCCCTTGATGCCGGCGCCGAGCGAGGCGTTGGTGCTGCGCGTGTCCACCCACGGCAGGAACCCGTCGGGGTAGATCGCACGGACGTTCTCGGGCTGCGCGGCGCGGCGCAGCGACGCATTGGAGCTGCCGTCGCTGACGCCGTAGCCGCCGAACGCATAGACCTCCAGACCATTGCCCCAGTCCAGCGGCTTGCGCAGGTTGCCGAACACGGTTTTTTCCACCGTGTCGGCCGAATCGGCGAAGCGCCACAGTGCGTCGCGGTCGATCGTGGCTTCCCGCGGATCGGCCACTGCACCGGACGCGGCGCCACCGATCGGCGCCAATCCGGTGCCCGACCCGTAGGTGCTGGAAGGCGCCACCGGGGCGCCGTTGCGGCCGATGCCGAAGTACTGCTGGCGGGTATCGGCCAACGCGCGGTCGGCCGCCTTGCGGTCACGATAGTCCCAGGTCAGGTGCACGCCGCCGCCGTCGGGAAAGGCGAAGCCGGTGTCCAGCGCGATGCTGGTGGTATCGCCACCACCGTCGCGGGTGCTGCCATGGCTGGCCCGCCCCTCGAACCCGGCGTCGTCGCGCAGCACGATGTTGATCACCCCGGCGATGGCATCGGAGCCGTACTGCGCCGACGCGCCATCGCGCAGCACTTCCACCCGCGCGATCGCACTCACCGGGATCGCATTGAGATCGGTGGACACCGCCCCCTTGCCGACCGTGCCGCCGGTATTGACCCAGGCACTGGCATGCCGGCGCTTGCCGTTGACCAGCACCAGGGTCTGGTCGGGCGACAGCCCGCGCAGCGTGGCCGAGCGGATATGCGTGTTGCCGTCGGGGGTGGTCGGGTGCGGGAAGTTGAACGAGGGCAACAGCGCCTGCAGGATCTGGCTGATGTCGGTGTAGCCGCTGCTGCGGATGTCATCGGCGCCCAGCACGTCGATCGGCACCGGGGATTCCAGCACGGTGCGTGCCTGGGTGCGGTTGCCCAGCACGCTGACCTGGTCAAGCTGGGTCACCCCGGGCGCAGGCGCGGACTGGGCCTGGACGGGAATGGCCGCTACGCCGGCCGACAGGCCCAGCGCGATGGCAGCGGACAGGCGACGGCGTCGCGGCACGGAGGCGCGAGAGTTCATGCAGGTTCCTGCGGTGTGGGGGTGGGCGCATCCGATCCCCGGATGGCGTGCGCCCATCCTGCCGCGTCGTTGCAGCGCGTCAATCGGTGGGCCAGCTGCTGCCTGAGGGTTGGCCCGCAGCGCGCGTGGCTGCGCCAGCCAACCCACTGATTTCATTCACGCCGCGTGTACACCGACATCGCGCGCCAGAACTGCTGCACATGTGCATATAGCCAGCGGTACCGACGCCGGCCACCTGCGGTGACACGATTTTCTGCTGGATTGCGCAGGGAGCGCGCGTGACCACCTGCACGTGCAGCCCCTGCTGGCCTGGCGTAGCCTGCGCGCAGCCCGCCACCGGAGATGTCCCGTGATGCCGTTCCCGACCGCTTCCGCCCTCCCCGCCCTGTTGTCGCTCGCCATCGGCGCGGCGTTGGCGCTCAGCGCGCCGCCCACGCACGCGCAGGCGGCCACTGCGGCGCCGATGCCACCGGCGACGGTAGCCGGCGCCCCCATGCCGGTGTCCTTCAATGCCCTGCTTGACGCACAGACCATGGACGCGATCAACGCCGACCCGGAGCTGCGCACGATGCTCGGCATCAGCGGCGACGGTCAGGCCGACAGTTCCGACCAGCTCACCGACGTGTCGCTGGCACGGCGTGAGGTCAACCGCCGGTTCCTGGCCGACAACCTGGCGGCGATCACGCAGTGGCAGGGCGCCCCGCTGGATGCGCAGCAGCAGCTGAGCAGCGGCCTGGCGCGCTGGTTCTACCAGACCCAGATCGACCTGATGGCGGTGCCGTGATCGACGGCGTGGTTGCCGGTGGGCGGCAGCGCCTATGCGGTGGACCAGTTGTTCAGCCTGCCGGTGAACCTGCCGCAGTTCATGGACAACCAGCATGCGGTCACCGATGAGACCAGCGCGGCGCACTACATCGCCCGCCTGCAGGCGATGGGACCCAAGCTGGACCAGGTGCGCGCCAACGTGGAGATGCAGGCCGCGCAGGGCGTGGTGCCGCCCGAAGTGGCGCTGCAGGGCGCCGCCGACCAGTTCCGCACGCTGCTCGAACCCGCGCCGAAGGACAGCCTGTGGGTGCAGTCGCTGCAGCGCAAGCTGGAGAAGCTGCCGGCGATTTCCGCCGCACGCCGCGACGCGTTGGTCGCGCAGGCCACGCGCGCGGTGCAGCAGTCGGTCAACCCGGGCTACCAGCGCCTGCTGGCCGATGTGCAGGGCCTGCAGGCGCGCCACCTGGGCAACAAGGGCGTGTGGGCGCTGCCGCAGGGCAAGGCCTACTACGACGCCGCGTTGCGCTGGTACACCAGCACCGATCTGGACGCCGATGCGATCCATGCGGTCGGGCTGGACGAGGTGGCGCGGGTGGAGACGCTGATGGACGCGCGGCTTGACCAGCTGGGCCTGCGCGACGGCAGCGTGGCCGCGCGCGTGCAGCAGCTGCGCCAGGACCCGCGCTACCTGTATGCCGACACGGATGCCGGGCGCAAGGAACTGCTGGGCGACATCGAACAGCGCCTGCACGACCTCGACCCGATCCTGCCCACCTGGTTCGGCCACCTGCCGCCGCAGAAGCTGGTGGTGCAGCCGGTGCCGGCGCACATGCAGAAAACCTCACCGGGCGGCTACTACTACCCACCGGCGATGGACGGCTCGCGGCCGGGCACGTTCTTCATCAACCTGGGCGACATCGAGTCCAACACGCGCTGGAGCATCCCCACCCTTACCTACCATGAGGGCTCGCCGGGCCACCACTTCCAGATCTCGATCGGGCAGACCCTGACCGACCTGCCGTTGCTACGTCGCAGCCTCAATCCCAGCGCCTTCAGCGAAGGCTGGGCGCTGTACGCCGAGCAGCTGATGGCCGAGGCCGGCGTGTACAAGGACGACCCGGCCGGCGACCTGGGCCGGCTGCAGGCCGAGATGTTCCGCTCGGTGCGGCTGGTGGTGGATACCGGCCTGCACCGCAAGCGCTGGACGCCCGAGCAAGCCGCCACCTACATGCAGGAAAAGACCGGCATGAAGGCCAGCGACGTGCGCGTGGAGATCAACCGCTACCTGGTCCAGCCGGGCCAGGCTTCGTCGTACAAGATGGGCCAGCTGCAGTTGCTGGCCCTGCGCGAACGCGCACGCCAGGGGCTGGGCACGCGCTTCGACATCCGCGCCTTCCACGACCTGGTGCTGGGCAACGGCGCGATGCCGATGACCGTGGTGGCGCAGGCGGTGGACGGCTGGATTGCCGCCGGCGGTGGCGACCCGCGTCGCACGCCCTGAGCGCGGTGCGCGCAGACACGCGGCCTCTGCGTAGAAATACCTAGGCCGCTACGGTGTAACTCCGCTTGTCCGCCGCGGCGGCGGTACGCACAGTGAGGACAGGGTCGGCGCGGCCGGCCCGGTCCCTCGCCGTCGTTCCGGAGCGTCCCATGCCGCACGCACGCCCTACCCTGCTGCTCGCCCTGGCACTCGCCGCAGCGGTGCCGTTGTCTGTCTCCGTCTCCGCGCAGACCCCCGCGCCGGTGGCGGCCTCGTCCGCCACCGTTGACGCCGACGCGGTGGCCGCCCTGGCGCGGATGGGCAAGGCATTGCGCGCCCTGCCGCAGTTCCGCATGCATGCCACCACCAGCACCGACTATGTGCTCGACGACGGGCAGAAACTGGCGCTGGCCGGTACCGTGGACTACAAGGTCAACGGACCGGACCGCTTCTTCGTGGACATCCAGAGCGAGCAGCAGCATCGCCAGCTGTTCTACGACGGCAAGCGCCTGACCATCTACGCGCCGCGCTTGAAGTACTACGCCACCCTGGACGATCTCAACCGCAGCAGCCAGGCGCTGCTCGCTGAGTCGGCCAGCCGCTACGGGCTGGAGTTCCCGCTGGCCGACCTGTTCCTGTGGGGCACGCCGGCCTTCCCAACCGACGGGTTCCAGTCCGCACTGCGGGTCGACAGCGCCCGTATCGACGGTGACGCCACGCAGCACTACGCGTTCCGCCAGCCCGGCGTGGATTGGCAGGTGTGGATCTCCGACGCCACCGCGCTGCCACGGCAGCTGATCATCACCAGCCATGCCGATCCGGCGCTGCCCAGCTACCAGGCCACCCTGCAATGGGACACCCGGCGCCCGGTCAACGCCAATGAACTGGCGTTCAATCCCGGCGGCGCCACCCGCATCGTGTTCGTCCCGGTGGCATTGGCCGCGCAGGACACCCCGGCAGGAGGTAACTGAGCATGGACAGGATGGCTTCCCTGCGCACCGCCGTCAGCACCGCCCTGCTGGTTGTGGCGGGCGCTTCGCTGCTGGCAACGTCAGCGGCACATGCAAGGCCCGGCCTGCGCGGCTTCGCGCATTCCTCGATCGGCCACGCCGGCGGCGTCGGCGGTGGCGGCATGGCACACCCCGGTGGCGGGGGCGGCTTTGCCCCGCACCCGCCCGGCCCGGCCCCACAACCCGGTCCGCGTCCGGGTCCGCGCCCCGAGCCAGGGCCCGGTCCGCATCCTGGACCCGGGCCCGGACCTGGACCTGGACCTGGGCCTGGGCCGGGCCCCGGACCAGGGCCGCATCCCCCGGGGCCACCGCCCGGGCCGGGTCCGCACCCGTATCCGCCACCGCCTCCGCCGCCGTACTGGGACCACCCGTTCTGGGATGCCGCCGCCTTCACCGCCGGCGTTGCGGTGACGTCGGCCGTGATCGGGTCGATCGCCTATTCGCTGCCGCCCAGCTGCACCACGGTGGTCGTCAACGGCATCGGCTACCAGCAGTGCGACAACGCGTGGTACCAGCCGCGCTATGTCGGCACCACGGTGCAGTACATCGTCGTGGACGCGCCACGATGATGTGCAGGCACGGCCGCGCCCTCGGCGCCGCGCTGGTCGCCCTGTGGCCGGCCCTCGCGGCGGCGCAGGCGGCCGCAGGCGATTCCACCGACGACATCGCCCGCAAACTGGCCGACCCCGGCGCAGCCCTGGTGTCGGTGCCGTTCCAGTACAACTACCTGGGCTCGGTGGGCCCGGGTGGTGACGCGCACAACCAGCAGTTGAAGATCCAGCCGGTGATTCCGTTCGTGCGCGAGAACGGCAAATTCATCCTGCGTCCCATCCTGCCGCTGAGCTGGAACCAGTTCCCCGAGCGCAAGCATGGCAGTGGCGACCTGTTCGTACAGGGCTACTACATTCCAAAGACCGCCGCCGAGGCGCACGGGACCGAAGTGGGTTTCGGCGCCGCCGCGCTGCTGGACACCGCCTCGCACGACAGCCTGGGCACCGGCAAATACTCGCTCGGGCCGGCGTTCATCCTGGTGCACAAGACGCGCACCTGGACGGTCGGTGCGCTGGCCAACCACGTGTGGTCGGTGGGCGGTGATGGCGACCGCGAGGATGTCAGCAGCACCAGCGTACAGCCGTTCGTGACCCGCAACCTGCCCAACGGCTGGTCGCTGAGCTTCACCTCTGAAACCAGCTACAACTGGAAAGCGGCCAGCGGTGATGCGTGGACCGTGCCACTGGGCGCGACCGTGTCCAAGGTGATGCACCTGGGCCACACCCCGGTGAGCGTGGGCCTGGGCGGGTTCTACAACGTGGACCGGCCGCAGTACGCCAACCGCTGGACCGGGCGTCTCATCGTCACCCTCGTGTTCCCCGAATAGCCGGCACGCGCCGGACCGCGCCAAGGAGACACCGCTCATGAAAGGTATCCATATCACCGCGCTGGCCGCGGCATTCGTGCTGGGGGTTGGTTGCACCAGCGCGCCGCCCCGCAATGCCGACGGGTCGGCTACGGCGGCAACGCAGGAGGCGCGCAACAAGGCGCGCGCCGCAACGGCGGAGGTGCTGAGCCGGCTGTATGCGGCGCAGCCTTCGGCCCGTCAGGCAATTGCCAGCTCGGCGGGGTATGCGGTGTTCCGCAGCTTCGGGGTAAAGGTGCTGGTGGCCGGTGGCGGGAGTGGGCACGGGGTGGCGATCGAGACGGCGAGCGGGCGCGAGACGTTCATGCGGATGGTGGAGATCCAGGCCGGTCTTGGGTTCGGTGCGAAGACGTTCGATCTGGTGTGGGTGTTCAAGACGCCGGCGGCATATGCGGACTTCATTACGCACGGGATCGAGATCGGGGGTCAGGCGACGCTGGCGGCCAAGGTGGACAAGGCGGGCGGCGGGTTGACGGGGGCGGTGCAGGTGTCGGACGGGGTGTGGGTGTACCAGATGACCGAGAGCGGGTTGGCGGCGGAGCTGACGGTGAAGGGGACGCGCTATTACCCAGACAAGTCGCTGGATTGATCCGGACGGGAGGTACGGTCATGCACAGTCATCCGTGGGCGTGGATTCTGAGTCTGTTCGCGTTGCCGTTGCTGGCGGCGCTGGTGGTGAGTCTGGTGGTGCGGCACCGGGGGTTGGGGGCCAATGCGGTGCTGACGTGGTTCGTTCTGGTGTGTTGGTTTGGGGCGTTGGCGGTGATTTTGGCGCAGGTGTTGTAGGGTTTTTCAGAAGCTGGAGCCAAGGCCAAAGCCAGAGCCGGAGCAACGGCAAAGCCGTGTGGTCTGCCTGCCGATTGGCTGGGCGGGGGTGGGTGGGTGCGCGGGACACGCCGTAAATCCATCCCTGGAGGCTCGTGAGCGCCATCCATGGCGCCCAACGGTCCCGCGAACCCACCCACCCCCACCCCCGACACATGGCTGGTGGCCATTGGGAAACGCCTGGGCGGGAGGCGGGGCATTTCGGCGGGCGTGCCGAAGGTTGAAGGTTAAGGGTTGGAGGGTTGGAGGGTTGGGGATTTGGTTGTCCGCGTTTCGCAGCGCGCAGGCCACGGATTTGCCGACGCGCGCGCTCCCGGCTTTCCTGTGCGCACCCGTACCAGCCAAGCCGATACAGGCACGAATACGACGCCGTTGATTTGAGACGGCAGCCAACGCTACAACGACTGACCCAGCTCGATGAACATTACGTTCTCGCCGCCTTCCCGGAACCCCACGCCAAAGATCAATGGGCCGATCCACGAATCGAATCCCAGGAACAGGCTGCCGTTCCAGATGCCGTCACTTAATGACATGTCCGAGCGGCGCTGCCAGGCGTTGCCGTACTCCAGCGTCCCGCCTACCTGCGCCGAGCGGCCCAGTACCTTGCCCAGCTCGTAGGTGTAGCCCGTGAAGCCCAGCGCGTAATCCTGTCCCGTCAGCTGGTTGTGCTGGAACCCCGCCAGGCGCCAGCGCCCGCCCAGTCGGTACAGGTTCTGCACCGGCGCCGTGCCCGACGATGTCACGTGGTAGCGAAACCCTACCTGCAGCGCATGCCGGCCGAATGAGCGTGCGCCCACCGCGTCCAGGTCCAGCTGGCCAAACCCCGTATCGGCGCCCAGTCCCGCCCGCGACTGATACGTGCCCACGTTCACGAGCTGCCCGTCGCGTGGAAAGTACAGACTGTCGATATCGTCCAGCGTCGCCTGCGCGAACCAGGCGCCCTCTTCGAAATGTGTGCGCGGAATCGTCGGGTCGCCTACCTCCACCGCCGCATTGCCCGTATAGCGCTGCACCCCGGCACTCAGCGACAGCACGTTGCCCACGTGCCGCACCAGCCCCAGCGTCGCGCCCGCGCGGCGTACGCGGAACCGCGCCGTCTTGTCACCGTTGGCGTCGTACAGATTGAAACTGCGCGTCTGCAATCCGCCGCCCACCTGGAACGCATAGCGGTTGCGCAGATCGAAGGGATGGTAGTACTCCCCCGTCAGCCCCGGTTCGCTGCCCACCTGCAGCACCACCCGGGCCTCGGCACCGTAGGGCGACAATGGGGCAAACAGCAGCCCCGCACGCAGGTTGCTCTCATGGTTGCCCTGCAGGTCATCGCTCAGACTCAACCCGGCTTCCAGGTAGGCCGGCCCGTTCGGTTTGGCGTGCGCGGTTACCACCACGCCGGTCTGCCCGTCGCGTTCGCGCACTTCGTAGCTGAAACTGGCCAGCGTGCCCATTCCGTAGCCGCGCAGGATGCCGGCCTGCATCGCCGCCGCATCCAGCGGCGCACCCACCTGCAGCGGCAGGTAGGACAGCAGCAGCGCATCGGCGTAGCCGGTGTCGTTGACCACCTCCACGAACGCCACCTGCGTCGGCGCCACCGGCACCGTGCGCCGCCCGCGCTGGGCCAGCCAGGCCGCGTATACCGCAGGCGGCTGTTCGAACGCACGCAGCGCCGGGGCGGCCGCGTCGGCGGCCAACTGGCCGATCCGCAGCGCTTCCGGCGCCTTGTCGAAATCCCCCGTGGCGACTTTGCCGGTCAGCTCCGGCGAGATCACCAGATCGTCCGCGCCCAGGCTGTCCAGTTCACGCTGCGCGCTGCCGGTGGTCAAGAAGCCGCTGAGCTGCCCGATCACGTCCACCAGGCTGGCGTTGCCGTCCAGCACCCGCAATGGCGTGCCCACGTCCACCGCGATCACCCGGTCGGCGCCCATCGCACGCACCACGTCGATCGGCACCTGGTTGGACACGCCGCCATCCACCAGCACCTGCCCCTCGATCACCACCGGGCGGAAGATCCCGGGCAACGACATGCTTGCGCGCATCGCCATCGGCAGGCTGCCCTCGGCCAGCACCACCGGTTGGCCGGTGTTGAGGTCGGTGGCTACCGCGCGGAACGGAATGGGCAGGTCATCGAAGCGCCCGCTGACCCGTGCGCCGCCGGTGGCGCGCTCGAACAACGCGATCAGCTTCTCGCCTTCGGACACGCCCCCGGCCAGCGACACCGCCTTGCCCTGCTCACCGCCGAAGCCGACCCCGATCGCGGCCAGCTGTTCGTAATCGTCGGCCTTGCGCCGCAGCGAGCGCTCGCGGCGCGGCAGGGTGTCGCTGAACATCGCCATCCACTGCGTGTCCAGCACCAGCTGTTCGATCTGCGCCGGGGTCGACCCGGACGCATACAACGCCCCCACCAGCGCACCGGCGCTGGTGCCGGCGATGCAGTCCACCGGAATGTGCTGCGCCTCCAGCTGCTTGAGGATGCGCACATGCGCGATCCCGCGTGCGCCGCCGCCGCCCAGGGCCAACCCGATGCGCGGCCGGGTGTCACCGTCGGCACGCACGCCGCAGCTGTTGCCCACCGGTGCCGGGGCCGCGCGTGCGCCGGGGGCCTGCAGCAGGCCCGCCGCGCCCAGCACCAGCCCTACCCACAGCAACAGCGCGGGCGAGGTCAGCGCCATGCACTGCCCACCTGGATGTAGAACGTGTCGTCTTCCGGGCCCCACGCGTAGTCCACGCCCACGTGCATGCCCAGCTGGCGCGCAATCAGGTAGCGCACCCCTGCCCCCTTCGACACCTGGCTGCTGCCGTCGCTGAAACTGTTGTGGCGGCCCCAGGTACGGCCGGCGCCGACGAAGCCGATCAGCGCCCAGCGCCGCGTCAGGTTCCAACGCAGCTCGGTCTCCAGGACTGCTGCACGGGTGTCCTGGTAACGGGCGGAACCGATCCCGCGCAGGTCGATGTACGGCAACCGGTAGAACGGAATGTCACCGTTGGCCCAGCGTGCGTCGGCGCGGCCGCCCAGCACCAGCCGCGACCCGAGCGGCCAATAGCCGTAGGCGTGCCCGCGATAGCTCTGGAACGCCGTGTCGCTGCCGATGCCCGGCAGGTAGTAGTTGCCCTCGACCATGCCCAGCCAACCGCGCGACGGGGTGAACGGGTTGTCGCGGGTGTCGTACTCCAGCGACAGCCCGAGCCCGGAACTGCGCGTGGCCAGTTCATGGGGCTGGAAGCGATCGCGGTCGGAGGCCACGTCGAAGCCGATGTCCATGTCCATGTAGATCCAGGCCAGGCCAACGAACAGATCGCGCTCGCCGATGCGGCGGAAGCCCTGCTGGAACGACATCAGCCCATCGACGTTGTACTCGATCTCGGTGGCCGGCAATCGCGTGCCGGGCGTATAGAAGCCCAGGTTGAACGAGGCCTTGGCCACGCCGCCGCGATAGCGCCAGCGGTCCTCGTCGAAATGCAGCGATGCGCCCAGGCCGTAGGCTTCGCTACCGTTCTCGGTGCGCATCGCGCCGCCGCCGTAGATGTCCGGGGTGGCCATTTTCTGCGTGCCGCCCTCCCCGTCCGGCGCTGGGGTGGAGGCTGGCTTATGGAAGAAGGCCAGTGCCACGCCGCCGCCGTTGCCCACTGCCGGGTCGGTGATGATGATCGGCACGGGCAGGAAGCCGCGGTGCTCCAGAAGCCAGCGCGACATGTCGAACCGGCCGTCCTCGCTGTCACGGAACATCGCGCGCATGCCGGTGGCTGGCGGCGCGGATGCGGGGGCCGCGGCAACGGCGGGCGCCGCTGGGTCGTCGGCCTGGGCCGAGGCCATCAGGGGCAGGAGCAGCAGCAGACAGCCAAGCGCGCGGTAAGGGGTGGACATCGAACACCTCGGCATGGCCGGAAGGTGCGCGACGTCGCGCCGGTGGGAGGGAGAACCCCGGCGCGGCGCCGCGCGGTGAAACCATCACGCCCCGCTGCGTCACTCAACGCGCGGCGCTGGCGCCCGGCGGATAGGCCGCGAACAGCTTGTCCAGGCCGGCGTCGACGGCGGCATTGACCTTGTCCGGCGAGCTGGGCACGGTGCCGCTGGCAGTGCCACGCCAGACCGCCTGCTTGGTTCGCGCATCGAACATGTCCACCACCAGCGTGCCGACATCGTAGGTGTGCACCTGGGTGGTGGCGCTGCCCATGGCCATGCCGCCCCCCACCCGCCGCGCCAGCCCCACCCGCCCATGCCGCTGCCGGTGTAGAAGGTGTCCAGGGTCTGCTTCTGTGCGGTGATGATGTGCGCGGCCAACGCAATGTCGCCGCCCTGCGGGGTTTCGCGCAGGCCCTTGGCCTGCAGGCGGGCGTTGATGCCCTGCACGATGCGCTGCTGCACCAGCGGCGAGGCCGCCTGCGGCGTGATGGCCCACGAGTACGTTTTGTAGGAGGCGAAGTTGGCGGTGGGTTCGAAGTCGGTCTTGACCGTGGGGGTGGAGGCGCAGGCGACCAGCGCGCTGGCCAGGACGGCGATGACGAAGGCTTTCATGACGCAGGCTCCAGTTGCGGGATGGGACGCGCTGCAGGTGCAGCGACGGCATTGGGCAGGTGCAGGCGACGGCGAGGCTGCCGCACGACCCCAACGTTAATGCGCCCGGGGCGGCGGGGAATCCGCATAACTACGCAGCCGCGACAGGCAAAACTACCGGTCAGCGCGGCGGGTTGATCACCACGTACTGCACCGTGGTGCCGGCATAGCGCGGCGCGTACCAGGTGCTGCCGCACTGCTGGTAGGCCATGCCGTTGATCACCGTGGTGACACAACTGGGCGGCACCGAATTGACGATCGAGCCGATCACCGCCGAGGTCACCGCCACGCCGGCGGTAACCGCTGCGGCCGTGGCAAACGGGTGGTCGTCCCAGTGATTCCAATGGTCATCGTGGTAGTCGACATTCACGTTGACATTGCGATTCACGTTGCGGTTGACGTTGCGGTTGACGTCGACGTTGCGGTTGCCCGCCCCGGCACGGTTGGCGTTCATCGCCCCACCCTGGGGCCGCTGCACCGGCCGGTTGATGTTGGTATGGGCGCTGGCACGCGCGCCCCCATGGAAGCCCGCCCGCTGCGCGTTGGCCGGCGCGGCGCACAGCGCCAGGCCCAGCACCAGTGCACCAGGGAGCATCAGCCAGACGGCGCGCATCGGGGTCTGCATGTCACTTCTCCTGTCCATCATCGATGGCCACCACGGCCACCGGCACCAGCGCGATGCGCGCGGCATCGGCCGGCGGGGTGAAGGCGAACGCGCTGTCCTTCAGGGTGCCGCGCGTATTCCAGTGCAGCTCGGCGCGGTACTGCGGCAGTGCCGGATCGTCCAGCGCGGTGATGATCAGCTTCTTCGGCAGCGCGGTCGCCTTGGCGATCCAGATCTGCCAGTCCACCTGGTCCTGCTGGAAGGCGTACTGTTCGACCGCCTCACCATCGAGCAGCCCGCCACCCACATGCAGCGCCCCGCGGATCGCGCTCTTGGGCGCCTTGTCGGTGCCCCACAGGAACATGTCCGCCAGCGGCATCTCGATGCCGTAGCGGGCGGCGGCGTCCTCGACCAGATCGCCCAGCGTGGCGTGCAGCCCGTCCACCTGCGCGTAGTACTTCAGGCGTGGCGAGTACAGCGACAGCGTGTTGCCGTCGTAGTACAGCTGGCGCAGCTGGCGGTCGCTGCTCAGCTCGAGGAACAGCTGGTTGGGCGTGCGCACCTTGTAGGTGACCGTTCCGTCCAGCTCGATCTTCTGCCCGTCCTCAAGCACCACCTCGGTACTGGCCTGGGAGACCAGCGAGAACTGCTTGAGTGCCCGCAGCGCAGCGCCCATGCGGTCCAGCGCGGCCAGTGCTTCGGGGTCACGTTCGGGCTGCACCGCGCTGGCGTTCGGTGCCGGCGGTGGGGCCGCCTTGGCGGCGCGGGTGGCGGCATACGCGCCCGGCACCGCGGCAAGCAGCAGGCAGGCGGTCCAGGCGATGGAACGGGGTGCGGCAACCATGACGGTGTCTCCAGGCAAGGGAACAGAGCCGCGGCGTTCAGAAGCCGCCGCTGATCGAGACGCTCCAGGGGTCGCCCTCGAAGCGGTTGCGTACGCTGAACTCGCCGATGTAGCGGAACGAGACGTCGAGGTGTTCGCCACCGGACCACTTCTTGCCGTAGGTCAGCACCGGCCCGATGCCGAACGAGCGACCCTTGAAGCCGTTGAGCCGGTCGGCGGTGTCGCCGTCGTCGTCCTGCACCTGCTGGATCCAGCCGGCGGCCGCGCCGAAGCCCCAGCCGCTGGGCGTGCGCTTGACCAGCAGTGCGTCGGTGCGCATCACCAGCCCGTTCTTGTAGTCGGTGTCATCGTTGCGGCTGTACCAGTCCACCGCCCCCAGCACGCTGAATTCCAGCGTACCCTTCTGGAACAGATGGGTGTAGCCGACGCTGGGCGACAGGGTCCACACGTTCAACCCGGGATTGGCCAGCTTGCCCGCGTCGTACTTGGCCGTGGGCGCATACACGTACAGGCCGAACGAGACGTGCTGGACGGGGTCGATGTGGTAGCCGGCAATGAACGGCGCGAAGTACACATCGAACAGGTTGGAGGCACTGTCCTTCACCTGGCGGCGGCCGCCCAAGGGCCCGTCCAGGTTCGCGGTGACATCGGCGGTGATGTACGGCACGGTCAGCATCGAGGCGAAGTTCCACTTGCCGGTGTGGGTCGGCCACACATACACGCCGGTGGCGGCGGTCAGGCTGACGTCGGCTTCCAGCCCGAGTGAGATCTGTCCGGCGATCGGCGCCGCGCGGCTGCCGCCGATCTTGCCGTCGTACTGCACGTAGCTGAGCGACCACTGCATGCCCGGCTCCGGGGGGATCACCCCGGCATAGGAGGTGATCTGCATGCCGGTGATCGAGCGCCCGAGCGCGCCTTCGGTGGCGTGCACCTGCACGCTGGCGGCCAGCGCCAGTGCGCCCAGCAACGCCGCGCAGACGCCGCTGGCACGGCGGTAGTGACGGAAGGATGGGCTGCCCATGCGGATCACCTCTCGGGTCGGTTGCGCACCGCCGCGCTCTGGCGCGAGGCGGCACGGCGCTGGCGTTCGCGGATGTCCTGGATGTCGCGTTCCAGGAAGAAGTTGAGGAAGGTCCGGATCACGGCTACCGCACCCAGCTGGCCGATGCTGTCCCAGCTGGTGTAGATCGACGATTCCAGGATGTCGGCGGCCAGCTGCATGGTCAGCCCGGCCACCAGCCAGCGCCCGTACTCCAGCCACAGGTCGCGGCGCGCCACGTTGTCCGGGTGGCCGTGCAGCAGCAGGCGCACCCCACGCACGAAGGCGATCACCGTGGCCAGCACAATCAGCACCAGCGCCATCGCATCGATCACCACCACCACCGGCTCGGTGCAGGCAACCAGCCACGTCTTGAGGGGAGACATCGGCGATCCTCCGGAAAGGGCGATGCGGCGGGCGGATGCGGTTCATCCGCGCTCCACGCAGCGGAAGCCCAGGTGGCAGGTGGAGGTATCCACCGGCTGCGCCATGCGCGCGGCCGGCCGGTAGCGGCGGCAGTAGTTGGGTGCGCACAGGTGTGAGCCGCCTTTCATCACCCGCCGTGGAATCGCACTGCGGTCGCGCGGGTCGTGGCTGCGTTCGCGCTCGCCGCCGCGCGGGTTCTCGATCGCACAGCACGGCTTGCTCTGCAGCTGGTCGTGCTGCTGGTACCAGTCGGTGGTCCATTCCCAGACGTTGCCGATCATGTCGTACAGCCCGTAGCCATTGGGCGCGTAGCTGCCCACCGGCGAGGTCCAGCGGTGCCCGTCCTCGTCCAGGTTCAGCCACGGAAACTCACCCTGCCAGGTATTGGCCTGGTGCCGGCCGCGCACGGTGAGGCTGTCGCCCCAGGCGAACTCGCCTTCTGTACGGCCGCCGCGGGCAGCGAACTCCCATTCGGCTTCGGTGGGCAGCGCCTTGCCGATCCACGACGCATACGCCAGCGCGTCGGCGTAGGCCACATGCACCACCGGGTGGTCGTCCAGCCCCTCCAGGCGCGTGCCGGGACCGCGCGGATGGCGCCAGTCCGCGCCGGCCAGGTAGTGCCACCAGTTGTGCGGGTTGGACATGTCCACCGGGTGGGCCGGCTGCACGAACACGACCGACGACGGCAACAGCAGGGCCGGATCGGCGCCCGGGTAGTCACGCGGATCGGCCGGGCGCTCGGCGGCGGTGACGTAGCCGGTGTCGCTGACGAACCGCGAGAACTCCCGGTTGGTCACCGGGTAGCGATCGATGCGGAACGGGTCCACCCGCACCTTGTGCGCCGGTCGCTCTTCGGGATAGTGGTCGTTGGAGCCCATGCTGAAGACCCCGCCGTCCAACGCCACCATGTCATCCAGTACGGCGCTCATGCTCAGTGGCTGCCCGTGCTGGCGTCGCGCATCGCGCTCAGCGCGTCGTCGATGGTGAAGGAGTTGGGCGACTGCACCGGCGGGAACTCCCTGAACGTAGCCGCGAACTTGTCGGCAATCGCGTACGCCCCGAACATGATGTAGGCATGTTTGAGGAACCAGGCGTAGTACTCGTTGGATGTGATATCGGCGTACTCGTAGGGGTCGGTACGCAGGTTGAACAGTTTGGGCAGGCGTAGGCGGGTGAACGGTTCGGCCCACACCTGCATGGTGCCGCGGCAGCGCTGCTCCATGAACAGCACCTTCCAGTTGTCGTAGCGGATGCCCAGCACATCGCCATCGTCGCTGAGATAGACGAACATCTTGCGCGGGCTTTCCTTGTCCTTGCCGGTGAGGTACCCGGTCAGGTCGACGCCATCGATATGGTTCTTGTAGGCGCGTCCGGCCGCCTTGTAGCCCTTCTTGAGTTTGTCGCTGACCTGCGGGTCGCCGGCCATCGACAGGAACGTCGGCAGCCAGTCGTGGTGCTGCACGATGCCGGTAGCGATGGAACCGGGCTGCACCTGGTCCGGCCAGCGCACCAGCAGCGGAATGCGGAACGCGCCTTCCCAGTTGGTGTTCTTCTCGCTGCGGAACGGCGTGGTCGCTGCATCCGGCCACGAGTTGCGGTGCGGGCCGTTGTCGGTGGAGTACATCACGAAGGTATCGTCGCTGATGCCCAGTTCGTCGAGGAAATCCAGCATTTCGCCCACGTTGCGGTCGTGGTCGATCATGGTGTCGTGGTACGGCGACTGCCAGCGCCCGGCCTGGCCCAGGCTGTCCTTCTTGGTGTGGGTGAACATGTGCATGTGGGTGAAGTTCAACCACACGAAGAACGGCGCATCGTCATCGTGCTGGCGCTGGATGAAGTCCTTGGCCGCGGCCACGAACTCGTCATCGCAGGTCTCCATCCGGGCGGTGGTGAGCGGGCCGGTGTCGGTGATCTTCTGCTTTCCCACCTTGCCCCAGCGCTCCTGCACGGTCGCATCGTCCTTGTCGGTGGCCCAGCTGTGGACCACTCCGCGCGGCAGCACGGTCTTGCGGAATTCGGCGAAGTCCTTCTCCGGGAAGTAGTCGTACATCTCCGGCTCCTCCTCGGCGTTGAGGTGGTACAGGTTGCCGAAGAACTCGTCGAAGCCATGGTTGGTGGGCAGCATGTGGTTGAGATCGCCCAGGTGGTTCTTGCCGAACTGGCCGGTGGCGTAGCCCTGGTTCTTGAGCAGGGCGGCAATGGTCACCAGTTTGTCGTTCATGCCGATTGCGGCGCCCGGGATGCCCACCTTCGACAGGCCGGTGCGGTACACGCTCTGGCCGGTGATGAACGACGACCGCCCGGCGGTGCAGGACTGCTCCCCGTAGGAATCGGTGAACATCATCCCCTCCTTGGCCAGTCGGTCGATGTTGGGGGTCTGGTAGCCCATCACGCCGTGGCTGTAGCAGCTCAGGTTGCTGATACCGACGTCGTCACCCCAGATCACCAGGATGTTGGGGCGCTTGCCGTTGCCGGTCTTGCCCGGCGTCTTGCCGGCGGCGCTGGCGGTCTTGGGGGCTTTGGTGGTGGCCATACGGCTTTCTCCAGGGATCGGCAGATGGAACGTGACGGGAGGAGGTGCTCAGGCAAACGGGGCAACGTTGAAGGTCATGCCGGCAATGGCCAGCACGCCCAGCAGCCACAACAACCCGGCGGTGATCAGGGTCAGGGAAACCGGGTAGTGGCTTTCGCCGTGGATCAGCCCTTCGCTGATCATCAAGGCGCGTTCACTGCGCAACTGCTGCATGTAGCGCACGTGATAGATGATGCCGAGGGTCAGCAGCACCAGCCCGAGGGCGACCAGGGCTACGCCGAAGTTGCGGGGTGCATGGGGCCGCAACGTCGTGCCGGGCACTTCCAGCATGTGGCCGAAGAACTGGTAGATGGTGAAACCGAAGCCGATCAACGACAGCGCCGTGCGGATGATCGACATCAAGGTCCGGTCGGCACTCATGCGGGTGCGCTGGAACGACATGCCGGTGCGGCGCGACGACAGCTCCATCGATGCGGCGTCGGTGCCGCCGAGCAGGTCGCGTGCCGCCGCGATGCTCACCGCCCGATCCGACAGCGTCTTGCGCGGGTCCTGTTCGCTCATGGCTTGCGATCCTCCGGATGGGCAGCGGCGCGGCGGCGCAGCCACCACCCCGCGATGCGGTTGATCGGCCCACGCAGCACCAGGTACGGCAGGAAGCCCAGCACCACCGCGATCACGAATGCCTCGGCGGGATACTTGAAGCCCCCGAACATGCGGAACTGGTAGATCACATCCATGCCCACGCCCAGCAGCAGGATCCGGGTGGTTGCGGTCACCCCTTCGCGCCATGCGGTACGACGCTGGGTGCTGTCGCTGTGGGCCAGCATCCACGCATAGGGCGACTTGCCGGCGCGCGCATCCTTGATTCCGTCGATCAGCGCGGTGATCAGGGCCATGGTCGGCTGCAGGAAGAAACGGAAGGTCATCGGACCATCCGCGCGATCGATCATGTCGGTCCAGAAACGGGTAAGAACGTCGATCACCGATAGCATTGCCGGATTCCCTGCGACAGGCCTCCAGCTTGGCCGGGTGGCGCGTGCCGCACATCCGGATTGGTACTGCATCGCCCCCAGTATTTTTACTGCGCCAGCCCACGCCGGTTGCGGCGCTATGCTCGAGCCCCGGCCATGGTTGACGGTCGTCCCTGCCAGGAGCACGCACGCAATGCCACAGCACGGGTACTCGCTGATGCGCGGTGGTCTGGTCCACCGGCTGATGCACGCGACGGGCGTGCTGCGCGGCCATGCGCATCTGTCGTGGTGGCTGGCAGGCGGCCTGGTGGCGGTGTCACTGGTGCCGCCGCTGGTGCTGACCGCGTTGGACGGCACCCTGCTGCCGCGGAGCGACGGCATGGCGCTATTGGGCGACTACGCCACGCTCAGCCGCCTGCTCCTCGCCCTTCCACTGCTGGTGCTCGCTGCCCCGCATGCGGATGCACTGCTGCGCAATGCACTGCGCCAACTCGGCCACGCCAGTCTGGTACCTCCCCGCCGCAGTGCGCACCTGGAGCAGCTACTGCACCGCGTCCGCCGCGGTCGCGACAGCCCGATCCCCGAGCTGCTGTGCCTGCTGATCGCGCTGGCACCCCTGCTGCTGGCCGGGCATGCAGTCAACCTGTTGCCCGGCGTCGCCGATTGGCGACTGCACGCCGGCCAGCTCACGGCGGCCGGGCGCTGGTACGAGTGGGTATCGGTGCCGCTGTTCCGGCTGCTGGGCCTGCTGTGGCTGTGGCGGTTCGTATTGTGGACGGTACTGCTGTGCGGGCTGCCGCGGGTGGGCCTGCGCCTGCATGCCGAGCACCCCGACGGTGCAGGCGGCCTGGCGTTCCTGGGACTGGCGCAGGAACGCTTTGCGATCCTCGCACTGGCCGGCGGCCTGCTGCTGGCCGGCGCCTGCATCAATCAGATGGTCTGGCTGGGCGAATCGTTGTACGCGCTGCGCCACCTGCTGGCCGGCTACGTGGTGGGCGTTACCGCACTGCTGATTGCACCGTTGCTGGTGCTGATGCCCACCCTGATGCGGGCCAAGCGCCACGCGCTGTTCCGCTTTGATGCACTGGGCAATCGCGCTGCGGCGGTGTTCGACCGGCGCTGGCAGGCGGCCGGGTCCGACGCCGAGGTTGGCACGGTGGAGGCCGACACCCTGCTCGACCACGGCGATGCTTCGGCCTATGCGGATTTCAGCGGGGTGTACCAGGGGCTGGCGCGCATGTCGGTGGTGCCGTTCACGCGCTGGAACCTGCTGTGGATCGCCCTGCATGCGGCGCTGCCGCTGTGCCCGCTGGCCTTGATGGCGATGTCGGTGGACGAACTACTGAAGAAGCTGGTCGGCATCCTGGCCTGAGTACCCGCGTGGGGCCTCACCGCTGCAGCGAGCGCGACACGAACGGCACCCCGTCCAATGCCGCCTGCACGGCAAGCAGCAGGTCGTCACCGGCATCGGACTTCAGCACGTAGCTGCACACGCCCAGCGCCATCGCCTGGCGCACCATCTGCAACTCGGCATGCACGGTGATGAACACCACGCCGAGCACGGGTCGTTGGGTGCGCAGCCGGCGTGCCGCCTCCAGGCCGCTCAGCCCGGGCATGGCGATGTCGGTCACCACCACGTCCGGCAGCATCGACCGCGCCGCCTGCACCAGCGATTCGCCGTCCTGGACCAGCCCGATCACCTCGAACTGCTGGCGCAGCAGCCCGCGAAGCTGACGCCCCATCGCACATCCATCCTCGGCCAGCAGCACACGGACCGCATTCATGGCTTCCGCCCGTTCGACGCGTGGGTCGATGGTGGGCGGGCGCGATGGCCCGAACAAGGGAAAAACAACGGGGCCGGGGCAAGTAAATCTACTTGCCGGTGCCGGGTGTGCGCTCAGTGCCGGATCAGGCCTTCCTGCTCGGCCTTGCGCACCAGCTCCAGCGTGCCGTGCACGCCCAGCTCCTGCATGATCGCGTACTTGTGCGACTCGACCGTGCGCACCGACACGCCCAGCTCGTAGGCAATCTGCTTGGAGCGCAGCCCGAGGGCCACATATTCCAGGATGCGCAGCTGCTTGTCGGTCAGGTTGTGCGGGCGTCGCCCGGAAGACACGATCGCATGGGCGGCAAGCGTGGGCGTCACGTAGGTCTGCCCATCCATGATGCCGGCCAGGGCGCGCATCAGTTCGTCGCCCGCTGAACTCTTCAGGATGTAGCCGCGCGCACCGGCGCGGATTGCCTCGGCGGCAACGCTCGACTCGTCATGCATGGTCAGGAACACGAACGGCATCGCATAGCCTTCGCCACGCATCAGGCGCATCGCATCGATGCCGCTTATGCCGGGCATGCTGATATCGGCCACCACCACGTCGGGCGGATCACGCCGCACCGATTCGACCAGCTGCTCGCCCGACCCCACCAGTTCGATTGTCTCGAAGCTGTCGGTCAACAGCCGTTCGATGCCCTGTGCCACCAGCATGTGGTCATCGGCCACCACGACCCTGCGGAACTGCGTTGAAAGCGAACGCTCACACATCACGCTCATTGCGGTCTCTCCGTCAGTATCAATCGTCCCCTGATTGAGCTGAAGCCCACGGTGCGCCGTTGCCCGGCCTGGATGCCGGCGGAGTGCCGGCGCGTGCGGCTGCAGCGCGCTGACCATGCGAGCAGTTCCGTGACGAGATTGTGAGGCGCCACATACGCCCATCAACGCCTGTGCTCAGCCGCGCAGAGTGTCGCGGGGACATTCTCCAAAGACAGTGCGGTACGTCACAGAGAATCGGCCCAAATGGGCAAATCCGTAGCGCGTGGCGATTTCAGTCACGCTGTCCTCCCGGCCGGCCTGAAGCAGTGCACTGCGCGCCAGATTCAAGCGTGCCATCTGGTGCCAGTGGCACGGACCATGCCCGTAGGCGTCACGGAACAGGCGCTCCAACTGCCGCTCGCCCACGCCCAGTGCCAGCGACAGTCCGCGGCTGTCGAAGGGTCGGTCCAGCTGGGTTTTCAGGTAGCGCTCGGCGCGACGCACGATCGCATCGCGCTGGCGCTCCACCCAGTTGCTCACCCCGCGGCATTCCGGCCCACGGTCGCTGGCCGCCACCGCATCGATGAACACGCCCAGCAGCAACTGCGCCTGGGCCTGCACCTGCTCCAGGCTGACCAGCCCTTGGCGGGCCGCGGCGTCGTCAAGCACGGTGGCTACGCCATCGCGCAGCGCCTGGGCTTCGATGGGCGCGGCCGGTTGGCTGTACCACCCGTGCAGCGGCAGGCGCAGCTCGCGTCCGGCGCGCTGCAGCGCGGCCCGCTGCAACACCTCACGCGGAATCAGCAGCACCGCCCACTGCCAGCCACCCGGGCTGGGGCGCACATTCAACTCACTGTCTTCGGCGAACACCATCACCTGGCCCGCGCCGATCCAGCGCCCGTTGGCCCACATCGGCTGCGTGCAGGACACGGCCATCGCCAGCGCGACCAAGCCTTCACCGAAGGTGCCACTGGCGAAAATGGGCAGCGAATAGGCGCCGCTGTCGAGGCTGAACTCGGGAAACACCAGCCGCTGCAGGCACGCCCGGAAGTGCCCGGCGCCCAGCAGGCGTTGCTCGAAACGGGTATCGCGCACCACCCCCAACAGGGCGTCGGCGTCGAAGCCATCGACCACGAAACGGGTGTACGGCGCCAGCGGTTCGTCCATGCCAACTCCTTGCAGCGGGTCGGAAATCGGATAGCAGGCAAGCGGCGGAAGTGCTTAGATCGGCGCGATTGTGGGGCCGATCGAATGCCACGACAAGCGCTCGCCGCTTCGTCCCGAAAACAGTCCAGCTACGGTGCGCAGAGGTGCATGGTCCAGGTGGTGAACCCCGTCAAATCGCTCCACCGCGAGCCTTCGGACTGCGACGTCCCCCGCTCCACCGCCTGCCACCCCACCGCCTCCACGCCATCGTCACCTGACCTGCGCACAGCGTTCACCTGCGTGCTGCCGCTGGTGGTCGGCTGTCTGCTGGGGCAGCTGCTGCCCAACGTGACCGACATTCCCGGCATGCGCCTGCATGTGCTGTGGCTGCCCGGACCGCTGCTGCTCGGCTGGCTGCTGTGCGTTCCGCATTCGACATGGCGCACCTGCGTGTTGTCGGCGTGCGCCGGCACGCTGCTCGGCGCCCTGCTGATCCCCGACACCGCCGTAGCCCGGCTGTTGGCCAGCCTGGGCGAGATCGCGCTGGTGCTGGGCGTGGCCGCGTTGCTGCTGCGCTGGCGCGGAGAGCGCGCCGTGCTGGAGGGCTACCGCGAGATCCTCCTGTTCATGCTGCTGGGGTGTGTGGCGCTGCCCGCGTGCAGCGCAGTGTGGCAACTGCTGGTACGCGGCAGCGGCGCCGGCCCGTTGCCGCATGCCGACCTGCTCGCCGCCGCCTTGTGCAGCAGCGTCAGCTACCTGCTGATCGTGCCGGCCGTGGTCAGCGTCGAGCGGCTGGTGCGCAGCCCGGAGCGTCGCCATGGCTGGCATTGGCGCAGCATTGCGTTGGCGCTCACCCTGCTGGGCGCACTGGGCCTGTTCTGGCAGATGGACTGGCAGCACCCCGCGATCACCCCGCTGCTGGCGCTGGCACCGATCCCGTTGCTGGTGTGGGCGCTGATCATGTTCGGCGTCAGCGGGGCCAGCCTGGGCATGCTGGTGGTGGCGGTGCTTGGCATGCAGCTGGGCCTGGAAGGACTCGGTCCGTTCGGCGCCGGTCAGCCCAGCCACGACCTGGTGCCGGCACAGGCGTGGACACTCGGCACCGGCTTTGCGCTGTTGTTCCTGGGCGCGCTGTCCGAACAGAAGCTTTCCAGCCACCTGCAGCTGCAGCAGGCCTATCGTCGCCTTGGCGAAGTGACCGGGCGCATGCTGGTGGTGCAGGAGGAAGAACGCACCCGCATCGCGCGTGACCTGCACGACGATGTCAACCAGTCACTGGCGGCGATTTCGATCCGGCTCAGTGCGTTGCGCAACCAGGTAGGCGCGGAGGCACGCGGCAACGTGGTCGAACTGCAGGAGCAGCTGCTGTCGGTGTCCAACGATATCCGCTCGATCTCCCACGAGCTGCACCCCAGCATTCTGCGGTTCACCGGGCTGGCCAGCGCGCTGGATGCGTTCTGCATCAAACGCAACGCGCGCGGTGCGCTGCACCTTCGCTGTCGCATCGAGCAACCGCCGCGGCTGCGCGACGACCAGGAGCTGAGCGTGTTCCGGATCGTGCAGGAAGCGCTCAACAACGTGGACCGGCATGCCCAGGCCAGCGTCGCCGAAGTGCTGGTGACCGTGCGCGGCACGCACCTGCTGCTGCGCGTCGACGACGATGGCCGTGGCATGCCCGTGCCCGGCCGCCATCCGGTTGCGCCGGGGTTGGGCATGATCAGCATGGAAGAGCGCGCGCGCCTGCTCGGCGGCACGCTGGCGGTGGGCCGCAGCCCGCTCGGCGGCACCCGCATCGAGGTACGGTTCGCCCTTGAACCGGATGCCGAGCTGGTCGCCGACCCGTAGTTTTACTGGCGCCACCCACGTAGGAACGCGCTTGCCCGGCGCGGACGTTCCTTCCAGATTGCAGGCAGTGCTGGCCGTGGTCGGCCACCCCGCAGGAGGCTGACATGCGCGTTGTGAACCGACTGGTCGTGCTGCCGTTGATACTGGCCGGCTGTGCAACAGCACCCTTGCATACACCCGCCCCGCCGCCGCCCGCTGCCGCACCAGCGCGGGTGGTGCCGGAACTGCGCCCGGGCATTCCGGCCGGCTACCTGGGCCGTGCCCTGCCCAACAGCCTGACCCTGCTGCCGCCGCCCCCGGCAAAGGGCTCGCCCGGGTTCACCCAGGACCAGGCCATCAGCCGCGCCGCGCAGAAGCTGCGCCGCACGCCCCGTTACGCACTGGCCACATCTGATGCCGATCTGCGCTTTCCGCACGTGGCCAGCGCGTTCTCCTGCGCGCTGGGCGTACCGATCAGCCAGCAGGACACCCCGCGCCTGTACCTGCTGTTGCAGCGCAGCCTGGTGGATGCCGGGCTGGCCACCTATGCGGCCAAGGACCACTACAAGCGCACCCGTCCGTTCGTGTTCTACAAGGAGGCCACGTGCGCACCGGCGGACGAAGCGCAGTTGCGTACCGACGGCTCCTACCCGTCCGGGCACACGGCGATCAGCTGGACCTGGGCGCTGCTGCTGACCGAACTCAGCCCCGGCCAGGCCGATGCGCTGCTGGCACGCGGCCGTGCATTCGGCGAGAACCGGCTGATCTGCAACGCGCACTGGCAGAGCGATGTCCTGCAGGGACGCGCGGTTGCCGCCGGTGCGCTGGCCATGCTGCATGCCAATGCCGACTTCAACGACGACATGGCCGCGGCCCGCGCCGAGATCAACAGCCTGCGCGGCAGCGGCGTGCCCGCCAGCGGCTGCGACGCCGAAGCGGCGGCGCTGCAGATCCGGATTCCCGGCGTCCAGTAGCCACCGTCGCACTGTAACGCTGCGTCCCGCCCGCACGCCCTGCGCGGCGCGCGGCCGCGTGCGATGCTGCGCGCATCCCCACCACAGCACGGCGCCGCCCCATGGCACAGGTCAAGATCGTTTCCGAAGGCCCCAATTACCGCCACCACATCCGCAGCGGCGTGCACGAGGTGATCGCCGACGAACCGGCCACACTCGGTGGCCAGGGCGCAGGCCTGGCCCCGTTCGACCTGTACCTGGCATCGCTGTCGGCCTGCACCGCGATCACCCTGCGCATGTATGCGGAGAAGAAGGGGTGGGATCTGGGCACCTTCCGCGCCGAGCTGAGCTCCTCGCGCGATGCCGCCGGCAAGCTGGTGGTGCACCGCATCCTGCATGCCAGTGGGGCGCTGAGCGATGCGCAGTGGCAGCGCCTCCTGGACGTCGTCGAAAAGACCCCGGTGACCCTGGTAATGCGCGAGGGCGCCACCATCACCAGCGAACGCGGCTCGGCCTGATCGCCCTCACCTGCCGATAACAAACGTAGAAAGCCGGCCGCCGCTGCATCCGCCACGCTGCTTCACGCGTAGATCCTGCTGCGTCACTTGGACGCTCCTGCTGGGACCCTGCACATGAAAAGCTCGCTGACCGGTCTGCTTCTGCTTGCCTGCCTGTCCACCGCCGCCGCGCCGCTGGCGTTCGCGCAGGCGCCGATGGCAGGCCACGACCACGCCATGGTTGCCAACCCCATGGTGGGCGGTGCGCCGATGTACGCCACCAAGGACATCATCGACAACGCCGTCGCCTCCAAGGACCACACCACCCTGGTTGCCGCGGTCAAGGCCGCCGGCCTGGTCGAGACGCTCAAGGGCCCGGGCCCGTTCACCGTGTTCGCGCCGACCAACGCCGCCTTCGCCGCACTGCCCAAGGGCACGGTCGACGGGTTGCTGAAGCCGGAGAAGAAGGCCGACCTGACCAAGGTGCTCACCTACCACGTGGTGGCCGGCAACCTCGACAGCACCGCGCTGATGGCCCGGATCAAGCAGGGTGGCGGCAAGGCCGCACTGACCACCGTGCAGGGTGAAACGCTCACTGCCCGCCAGGTCGGCAAGGGCATTACGTTGACCGACAGCAAGGGCGGCACCGCCCGCGTCACCATTGCCGACGTGCGCCAGAGCAACGGCGTGATCCACGTGGTGGACAAGGTGCTGATGCCCTGACCCACCCGCCGCGCAACGGCAGGCGGCGACGCTGCAGGAACGGGCGTCGCCGCGGGACCGGTAAAGGATGACCTGGCCCGCCGCCCCGGTGCGATGACGGGGGAGACATCCTGCGAGGGCGACGAGCCAGGTCAAAGAACACCCCGGTCGATGCGGGAGAGATGCATCGACGCGGGGTACCAACGGGGGAAGACGCGTGGCCGTGCGCCACGCCAAGGCTCAGCGCGTCTGCGCGAGACCGGAGATTTCGACGCGACGGTTCGGCGCCAGGCAGGCAATCACCGCCTGGCGGTTGCCCTGCGAGCAGCTCACCAGCGGGTCGGCCTTGCCGCGCCCTTCGGCCACGATGGCCGCGGCCGGCACCCCGCCCTGCACCAGCGCATCGCGGACGGCCTGTGCGCGCCGTTGCGACAACACCTGGTTGTAGCCATCGCTGCCGATCCGGTCGGTGTAGCCCAGCACCTGGATGGTCTGCACCTGGCTGGCGCTGCGCACCTGCTGCAACAGCGCATCCACGCTGCGGCGACCGGCCTCGGTCAGGGTGGCACTGTCAAACGCGAACAACGCATCGGCCGACAGACGCACCGGCTCGCTGGGCATCGGTGCAGGCGGCGGGGGCGGCGGAGGCGGTGCCGGCGGCTGCAGCAGCGCGGCGCAGGCCTGCGGCTTCCAGTAGCCGGCCTGGGCAACGCCCTTCGCATCGAAATGCACCTGGAACTGGCAGGTGAAGTAGTCGCCGTCCGGATTGCTGCGGAAGTTGAACAGGTAGTTCCACTCGTGCACGCCCCACATGCCCTCACCGAAGTGCGGCGTGCCCAGCAGCGTGTACAGCTGGCGCTTGGTCATGCCGCGCGCGAACAGGCGCAGGCTGTCCAGGTCGACGAACAGGCCTTCCTTCAGCGTGGCCCGCTTCGGATCGGGGAACGTCACCTCCCCCGCCTCCGGCGTGACCGTGGCGCCTTCCGGCATGTCGCCCTTGTGCTTGCCACCGCTGGCGCAGGCGCTGAACAGCAACACCGCCAATCCCAGCGACAGTGAGCGCAGCAACGGCGTGTGGTCGTGTGCAATCGATGATGCGGACATGGTTTCCCCCTGGTGCGCGACGCCGCGCTGGAATCCCCGGTGCGGCAGGCTGCCGGCACCGGGAACGAATCACTGCGAACGGTTCAGTACGGCGTGCTTACCACTGGATGCCCGCACCCACCGACACCCCGCCTTCGCCACGGCTGTTGGTGGTCCCGGCCACCTTGTAGATCCACCGCCCGCCCTCGGACACCCCGGAAATGCCCACGGCCACGCCGGACTCGCCGTTGTAGCTGCCGGCGGCCACCGCGGCCATGCTGCGCCCGGCCTCATACGGCTGCGGCAGCCCGGCCACCGCCATCGCCGCGGCCACGCCGGCCGAGGCACGGTCGTCGGTACGGCGCAGGTTGCGGTCGAACGAATCGAACCGCTCGTCGGTATAGGCCTTGGACCAGTCCAGGGTCTGGTTCATGCCGGCACGCAGCTGGTCCACGTTGACCGCGTCGGTACCGGCGGTGCCGGCGGCGACGTTGCGCACGGTGGTCGGCCCGGTGCTGGTGCTGCCCAGGGTGACGCTGTTGAGGTTGGTGGTGCCGTTGACGTTGCTGTCGTAGCGGATGGTGCCCTGCTGCGATGCCTGCAGCTGGCGCACATTCACCGCATCGGTGGCGGCCGAGCCGTCGCCGACGTTGGTGATCTGGCGCTCCGCGCCGGCGCTGCCCACCGACACCGTGTTGTCGCGCGTAGCCACCGACCCGGCGCCCAGGGCCACCGTGTTGCTGCCCTGTGCGTTGGCCCCGTTGCCCAATGCGGTGCTGTTGGCACCGGCGGCGCTGGAGCCGGCACCCCCGGCGGCCGCATTGACCCCGGTCGCTGCGGGGGCCGCCAGGTTGTTGCTGTTGTTGACCTGGAACATGCCCGACGTGCCGTTGTTGATGTTGTTGATCTGGGTGTCGGTGTAGGCCTTGGACTGGTCAATGGCGTAGTTCACGCCGTTCTGCAGCTGGCCCACGTTGACCGCGTCGTAGCGTTCGGAGCCGTCGGCCACATGGGTGACCTTGCGTTCGCCGCCGGTGCTGCCCACCGACACTTCGCCGGCCGAACTGCTGCCGCCGGCCGCGCCGAACGCACCGGTGTAGCCGCTCTGCGCGCCGACGCTGGCCACCGACCCACTGCCCAGCGCCACGCTGTTGTCGGCACTGGCGGTCGCCCCATCGCCGATCGCGGTGCTGCCGCTGCCGCTGGCCGAGGCCAGCGGACCGATCGCGATGCTGTCGGCGCCGGTGGCACTGGCAGCGGCCTTGGTCGAATTGACCTGCACGAACGGGCTGCCCGCACCCGGCTAGATCTGGTCGATGCGGGTGTTGAGGTTGAGCAGCGAATTGTCCACCGCGGCGAAGGCCACGGTGACGTTGCTGTAGTCATTGCTGAGCACGCTGCCGTCGGTGGCGATCGAGGAAATGCTGAAGGTCGGCGCGGTCCAGATGTTGGTGGTCGGGTCGAAGCTGGTGGTGCCGCCGAAGTAGCCCACCAGGGCGTTGTTGGTCTGGAACAGCTGGTTGCCGGTCACCGCATCGCGGCTGCCGGCCAGCACACCGCCGTCGGCCAGGTTGGTCAGCGCCACCGCCGCGCCGACGCCGCTGCCGGTCAGGGTGATGCTGTCGGTGGCGTTGCCGGCGCCGTCCACGTCGTACTTCACCGCCAGCTTGTCCACCGCGTCGGTCTGGTCGGCCACGTTGGCCAGCGACTGGCTGACCGCATCGAAGGCACTGCCCACGTCGTTGTAGTCGCCCGGGGTCACCTGGCCGGTGCTGGACACCGCGTTGATGGTGTAGGTCGGCGCCGTGATCAGCCCGTTGGCGTCGACCGCGGCACCGCCACCCAGGTGCGTGGCCAGCGCCTGGCTGGCATCGAACAGCTGGGCGCCGTTGATGGCCTCGGTGCTGATGGCACTGACTGCACCGGCCCGCAGGTTGCGCAGGCTGGTGGTGCCGGTGCCGTTGCCAAGCGTGGCACTGGCGTAGTTGACGCTGCCGTCGGGGTTTTCGTCATAGCGCAGCGCGCCTGCTTCGGAGGCCAGCATCTGGCCCATGTTGACCGCGTCGGTAGCCTGCGTACCGGCGGCCACGTTCACCACCTGGCGCTCGCTGCCCACCGCACCGACCGACACCGTGCCATCACGATCGGCCATGGCGCCGGCACCCACGGCAATGGCATTGGCCGCCATCGCCGTGGCACCGGTGCCCACTGCAATGCTGTCGGCACCAGTCGCCGTGGCGTCCAGCCCGGTCGAGTTGATCTTCAGGAAGCGGCTGCCCACCCCGTTGCGGATGTCGGTGATCTGCGTGTTGAGGTTGACCAGCGAACCGTCCACGGCCGAGAAGGCATCGGTGGCGTTGTCGTACACGCCCGGGGCGATGGCGCCGCTATTGGAGACGGTGGTGATGGCAAAGCTCGGCGCGGTCCAGGCGCCGGTGCCCGGATCGAAGGCGGTCAGCCCGCCGAAGTAGTCGACGATGGCCTGGTTGCTGGCGAACAGCTGCGCGCCGTTGACCGCTTCGGTGCTTGCTGCGCCGATAGCGCCCGGGGCCAGATTGGCCAGCGTGGTGGTGCCGGTGCCGCCGCCCAGGGTGATGCGGCGGTAATCGGCGCCGCCGGCACCGTCATCGTCGTAGGTCACCGCGAACACATCCAGCGCGTCGATCTGATTGATCGCGCCCTGCAGCTGGCGCACGTTGACCGCATCGGTGGCCGCGCTGCCGGCCGCGACGTTGGTGATCTGTCGCTCGCCGCCCGCAAAGCCGACCGATACTTCACCGGCCGACACCTGCGGCGTGGTCAACCCGTAAGCGCTGTAGCTGGCCTGCGCACCGCGGTTGGCCACCGTGCGATAGCCCAGGGCCACGCTGTTGGCCTGGCTGGAGGTGGCTTCGGCACCGAGCAGCACCTGGCCGTTGGCCGTGCCCATGGCACTGTCGCCGACCACCACCGAATGGCCCATGCGCGCGGCATAGTCGGCGGTGGGCACGCCGGTCGGATCGTTCGGGTCGTTCTGGCCTGCGCCGGGGAACGCCACGTTGGCATCCACCTTGGCCAGCTCGTGGCGCGCGTTGGCACCGATCACCACTTCGCGCGAGCCGTTGGCATACGCACCGTCGCCGACCAGCACCTGGTAGTCCTGCGCGGCGTTGACGGCCCAGCAATCCACACTGGCCACCAGCAGGTCCACGCATTTGTTGGACCAGCCCGGCGCCTGGCCCGGCAGCAGCAGGCCCAGCAACCCGTTCGGGTCGCCGTTGTTGATGTTGTAGATGTAGCTGTCCGAGGTGACCCCGCCGATCAACGTCAGGTGCGAGCTCCCGCCCGTGGTGGCGCCGCCCAGCCCGTTGAGCAGGGTGCCCACCGGGGTCAGGTTGACCAGCGGCACGCCCAGCACATTGGTGACCGAGTAGGTCTGCATCACGTTGGCACTGCTGACGGCCAGCTTGCCGTTGCGCACGTACCCGTCCCCACCCAGCAGACCCTGCGCGGTCGGGCCGACCAGGGTCGACAGCGAACCGACCAGTCCGCCGGTGCCGATGATCAGCCCGGCATCGGGGTCCGGCGCCGCTGGGGCCTTGGGATGGCCCGGCGGCAGCGACGTCGGTGCCGGGAACACCCCGCCCACCACGCCGCCCACGACATTGCCAACCGTGCTGCCCACGCCGCCCACCACGTTGCCGAGCGTGTCGCTGACCCCGCCGACCACGTTGCCCACGGTGTTGCTCACGCCGCCGACCACATTGCCCAGCGTATTGCCGACGCCGCCGAGCAGGTCGCCCACGCCGCCCAGCAACCCGCCGGACGCGGCGGTCGGTGACAGCGCCAGGGAACTGGTCTGCGACACCGCGGCATTGGCATCCACCAGCTTCTGGTTGCGGTCGGCCGCCACCACGGCATGGGCCAGCGCATCCACCTTGACCCCGCCGGCAACGCCGGTGGCCAACGTGGAGGTGATGGCATCGTCGATGCCCTCGCTGACCGTTTCATTGCTGCCCAGCGCCACCGTGGCATCGGCCACGACGGTGGCGGCCAGTTTCGGCGCGGCGACGGCCACGGCCGCGCCAACGTCGGCGTGCACGCCCGCATGCGCCGCCACCGGCGTTGCGCGCTCCGGCGCCGCCAGCTGCCGCGGCAGCGCCGCCTTGACCTTCACCCCCACGTCCACGGCCGCCTGCGCCGAGGTGGCGGCGGCGGGCTTGCCGAGTCCCAGGTTGAGGTTGACGTTGGCTGCCGCGCTCAACGCCGGCGTGCTGTCGCCAGTGCGCACCATCGCGGCCAGCGCGGCCTCGGCGTCCACCTTGACCGGCAGGGGCGCGTACTTGTTGGTCAGCGCATCCAGATCGCTGCGGGTCTGGCTCTCACCTGCCCACGCCGTTCCGCTGCACAGGGCCAGCGCCAGGCCCATCGACAGCATCGACAGCGGCACCTTCAGGTGCACCACCACCGGGCCGGCCACCAGGCTGCCACGCGAGGTGCGCACTTCCGAGACGACCACCAGGGCATTCAGCCGGTGGCTCCATACGAGTCGAAAGATACGGTTCATCAGGTATTCCCCCGTGTACGAACGATGTGGACTGCATCCATGCCTGTTGGCACTTGGATGTCATTACAGTCGCCACGTCGTCGCTGGGGCACTTCATTCCGGCAGCACCTGCGTGCGTTCCGGCAAGACAAGAACGAAAACCGGCAGTGGCATGCGCAATTCCGGCAGATTGCCGGAAACGTGCATTGCGGTGGGGGGGTGCAGGAGGCGGCGATGGCCGCCGTGGTCAGGCCGGGCTGCCGATCTGCGCCGGCGCACGCATCAGGGTGTCGCGCGGCAGCTCACCGAATACCCGACGATAATTGTCGGCAAAACGGGACAGATCCCACAGGCCGCAGCTCAACGCCACCGCCTTGACCGACTTGCGGCTGGAATCGGCCATGGACAGCCCACGGCATGCCGCGCACAGCCGCAGCATCGACAGGTACCGGTTCGGCGAGGTGCCAAACAGGTCTTCAAACGCATAGCGCAGTGCGCGCTCGCTGACCCCGGCCGCGTCGCAGATTTCATGCATGTAGATATAGCGACGCAGATTGAGCCGCATGAAATTTTCCGCACGCTGCGCGATCAGGTAGTGCGCGCGCCGGGCCCGGCTGTTGGACGGGCGATCTTCATTACCCGCCCCCAGCAAGGCCTGTATGTGGTCGTGCAGCAGCGATTCGACCGCGTCTGCGGCCAGTGCCGCGCCGGGGTCGGCAAGCGTGGCGTGCAGCCCCGTGTAGCGTTCGACCAGGCTGGAGCCGGCGCGCGAGACGTCGGGATTGAACAGCGACAACGCCTGGCCGGACGGCAGCGTGCTGCGCAGGCTCAGTGCGGTCAACTTGCGCTGCACGCGCTGCATCGGCGCCAGCAGCAGGCTCAGGCGCGTGCCCGCGCTCAAGGTGAACTCGCTGATGCCTTCCGGCAGCACGGTCACCACCATGCCGGCACTGAGTGGAATGCCGTGGCACCAGCTCTGTGCCTCGTCGGTAGCGTGGATGAACCCAAGCAGGCACCAGTCCTGCGGCAGCATGAAGCGGCCGCGGAAGTGGAAGCCACAGTGCGCGGCAAGGAACAACGCTTCGTCGTGCACGCGCGAGTGCAGTGCCGCCCGTGGGCCATTGCCATCCAGCAGCACGGTTTCCAGGTCGCAGACGCGCAGCACCGCGCTCAGCGTGGCCAGGTCATGCGACCGAAGCGCGCCGTGCTCGCCTGCATTGCCGTCCACTGCACCATCAACCATGACAGTGATGCCCCCGTTGGCCTGGATGCGGGCAGCCATCGCCGCTGCCCGTGCTTCTTCCTGTTGCCGCCAATCAACGCCACATAGCGTCTGAACTTTCCGGCCCGCGCAATTGCGCAGACACAACGACTACATGAACAGTTTATCTGCGCGACCGGATCGGATTACCGCCGTATTATCGATGCGCATTTTCGGCAAGTATGCATGAACTGGGCGCGCGGTAAACCCGTCGCCGGCAATTGCATCGGCATGCGCGCGCAACGCCCGCAAACGCCTGCCATTGAGCGCGGAATGCGTCAAAAAACCGTCATCACCTGCGCTTCACCCTATAAACACATCCCTTTCACTTTATAAACATTAAATGGTTGTCAAACACCCGGCTTGAATAACGGGTGAAAGTGCAGGCACTCAAGTTCGAACCAGGCCTGCCGTTTATGTGTATTGAAGGACTTTGTTGGCGCCGATCATTGCGGCAGGCATCACCCGGCAGCTCCGTGGCGGAAACCGGGAATGTACGACAGGGGGATCTCTATGCAGACGCTCATTGCTACGTGGCTGTTCTCTTCCCCGCATGCGCAGGCGATCACGCCGCGCCTGTCGTTGCCGCCTGCTCCCCGCCATCCGAACCCGGCCGCCCTGGACGCATCCAGGTAGGCCGGCGGCTGCTTCGGCAGCCGCCCCCTGCGCAGGGATCGCGCAGATTACGGGATGGACCCGGCGGAGCCGGGACGCACCATCCACATGCAGGCAGTCCAATCGATTGAACGGAACAGGGAGTAGACCGTCATGAAAGCCTCAATCCGCACGTTTCTCGCTGAAGAAGATGGTGTCACCGCGCTCGAGTACGGCATTCTCGCCGCCGTGATCGCCGGCGTCCTCGTGGTTGCCGCGCGCACCGGCCTCAACGAGATGTTCACTACGCTGTTCACCAAGCTCAAGACGCTGGTGGACAGCGCCGGCGGCAGCGCCCCGACCACCCCCGGCACCGGCTGACCTTCGCTTCACCCGGTCAATGGACGACCGCAGGCCCGCGCCTGCGGCGACGCCAACGGTGTGCCCCGCACCCCGTGTTCGATGCGCCATGGAGGAGCCCTCGGATGTCACTGCTGCCCGTACTGGCTGTGTTGTTGAGTGCACAGGTCGCCATCAGCGACCTGTACGCCCGGCGCGTGTCCAATCGCTGGTTGCTGTGCGTGGGCGTGGCTGGCCTGGGCGGGTTGCTGTGGATGTGGGCGGTGCGCGGGGCACCGTTTCCCGGCATGCATCTGGCCGGCGCAGTGGTCGGACTGGCAGCCCTGCTGCCGTTCTATGCGCTGGGCTGGATGGGTGCCGGGGACGTGAAGTACTTCGCGGTGCTGGGCCTGCTGCTGGGGATGCCGGCCCTGCTGCCGATCTGGGTGGTGAGCAGCCTGCTGGCCGGCGCGCACGCGGGCTGCGTACTGCTGGCGCCCGGCCTGCGCACCACGCTGCCGCTGCGCATGCAATGGCTGCATGCACGTGCACAGGCGCAGTGGCAGGCACGGCCGTTCGTGCGCCAGATCCACGCATCGCGCCAGGGGCGCGCCGGCATTCCCTATGCCGCGTACCTGGCCTTTGCCACCGTGGGTTTCATTGCCTACGGCACCTATGGAGCATCGTCATGACCGCGTACGCACGGTTGCATCGCCAACGCTCACCGCAACGTGGCGTGGTGACGCTCGAATTTGCGTTCATGCTGATCCTGGGCGTGGTCCCGCTGCTGCTGTTGACCTACACCGGGGTGATGATCATGGCCGCCCAGCAGACCCTTTCCCTGGCATCGGCCGAAGGCGCGCGCGCCTCGCTGCGCTATGCCAGCCCCAATGAACGCCGTGTGGCCGCCTGCCAGGCGGCGCAACGCTCGATGCAATGGCTGTTGAACTTCGCCGGGCAACAGGCCAACTGCAGCACCGCTGGCGCGCCGCCGATCGTGGTCAGTGCGCCTGCGCCGTGCGCGGGCCTGGCCAGCGCGCAGTGCATGCAGGTGTCGGTCAGCTATGACTACCGCAGCAAGCCATTCCTGCCCGGGACCGGCAGGGTGTATGGCTGGCTGATCACCGAACCCATCCGCAGCACCGCCGTGGCCCAGCTCGACCTGGGTACACCGTGATGCGCCGCACCGACGCCGTGGAGGCTGTTGCATGCTCAAGCTGACCCGCATTGCCGCCGTGGCACTGATCGCGCTGGCCCTGCTGCTGGCGGTGGTGGCCTTCCTTGTCAGTCGGCGTGCCGCGCCCACCGTGGTGGCCGCGCCGCAGGTGGCTGGCCAGCCGCAACAGTGGCCGGTGGTGGAAGCGGCGGGCGAGCTGCCTGCGGGCCGACCCATCAGCGCCGCCGACCTGCGCATCGGCAGCGCGCCGCAGGCACCGCAGGGCGGGTACGCCAGCATCGCCGAGGCCACCGGCGCCGTGCCCGTGCACACCATCGCCGCAGGTACCGCACTCAACAGCGCGCTGATGGCACGCGGCTACGCGCTGCGGCTCAATCCGGGCGAGCGCGCCCTTGCCGTGCCGGTGGATGAGCTGGTGGCCGCAGGCAACCGGATCCTGCCGGGCGATTACGTCGACGTGTTCCTCAACCTGCGCGCGCCGCAGGGCATGGGCACCGAGGGCCAGGCGCAGGCACGCCTGTTGTTGTCGCGGATGCGGGTGCTCAGCTACGGCGCCGCAGACACCGCACCGGGCCAGGCCGCGCCCACCGACACCGCCGGCGAGGCCGGCACCGACGCCCGCGCGCAGGACATCCAGGGCAGCGCATCGTCCACCAGCAGCACCAGCACCAGCGCACCGGTGCGCAGCGCGGTGCTGGCGGTGCCGGTCGCCGAGGCCAACCGCCTGTTGTTGGGCGCGCAGCAGGGCCGCCTGTTCCTGGCGCTGCGCAACCCGGCCGATGTAGGCCAACCCGACCAGGAATTGTTCGCCCAGCCCGGCGGCGTGCTGGATGCACGGCGCGAGCTGAGCCCGGAACAGCGGCTCGCGCTGCAGTCTCCCGAAAACGACGCCTACGCCGGCATCGACAGCGACGCACTGGCCGGCCGCAGCACCCGCAGCCCGGCCCGGGCGCCCGCACCGGTACGCGCAAGTGCGCCGCGCCAGGCACCGCGCCTGGACCGCGGTGTCGAAATCATCCGCGGCGATGTTTCCTCCCACAGCGGCTCGCGTTGAGCCATGCCGAGACTTTCCATGACCCAACGCCCTGCCCGCCTGCACCGTTCCCGCCACTGGCCGACCCGCCTGCTGCTGTTGCTGGTGCTGGGCATCTGCCCGGTGGTGGGCATGGCCAACGCCGATGTGGTGCTGCAGACGCGCGAACAGCGCCCGTGGACGTTGCCGGCCGACCTGGACCGGGTCGCCATCGCCGATCCGGGGGTCGCCGATGTGGTGATGCTGCGGGGACCGCGCCAGGCGCTGCTGGTGGGCAAGGCGCCGGGGACCACCACGTTGTTGCTGTGGCGGCGCCAGCAGAGCGAGCCGCAGCGGATGCAGATCGAAGTGCGCAGCGCAATCCAGGGGGCGCTGCCACCGTCGGGGGACCTGCAGCTCACGCTGCAGGATGGCCAGGGCCTGCTGCAAGGGAGTGCGGCAGGCCTGTTGGACCATGAGCAGAGCCGCAAGGCGGCGACCATGGCCCTGGGCAAAGAGGGTCAACTCGCCGATGTGTCCACCATCGCCAGCGGCGGTGTGGTGCAGGTGGACGTGAAGGTGGTGGAGTTCAACAAGTCGGTGCTGCGCCAGATCGGCATGAGCTTTGCCAACAAGAATTTCAGCGGCAGCAACGGCTTCTTCTACGGCATCACCCGCCCGGGTGGCACGCTGCCGGGCGTACCGCCGGCCACCGACCCGGGCACCGGCCCGGACAATGTGGTGATCACCAATCCGTTGTCGTCCGCGTTCGGCCTGGTGTTCAAGTCGCTCACCCATGGCTGGGACGCCAACATCGACCTGCTGCAGAACAACGGCATGGCCCGCGTGCTGGCCGAGCCCACCCTGGTGGCCCTGTCCGGGCAGAGCGCCAGCTTCCTGGCCGGCGGCGAACTGCCGATCCTGGAGCCGCAGGGGCTGGGCACCACCACGGTCACCTTCAAGCCGTTCGGTATCGGCCTGACGGTCACCCCGACCGTGCTCGGCCCCGACCGCATCGCGCTCAAGGTGGCCCCCGAAGCCAGCGATCTGAACTACGCCGCGGGCATCTCCTACAACGGCGTGCAGATCCCGTCGATCACCACCCGTCGCGCCGATACCACGGTGGAGCTGGGCGATGGCGAAACCTTCATCATCGGCGGGCTGGTCAGCAACACGGTCAGCTCCAGCGTCGACAAGATTCCGCTGCTGGGCGACCTGCCGATCATCGGTGCGTTCTTCCGGAGCCTCAACTACAAGCGCGAGGAAAAGGAACTGGTGATCATCGTCACTCCACGGCTGGTGCAGCCGCTGGCCCGCAACACGGTGGTGCCGCTGCCGGGCGACCGCGAGGTCAAGCCCAACCTGCCGGTCTGGGGCGCGTGGCTGCTCAGCCCGGCCTCGTCGGACCAGCTCCCCGGCTTCTCGCGCTGACCCGATGCCAGGAGCCCAGCCCGCATGTCTACCGCCACCCTCCACCTGCTGCAACCGATGGCGCCGCCGGTGAGCCTGGTACTGGTCGCGCCTGACCGCAGCCTGCTGGACGTGCTCGGCGCCAAGCTGCCGGCCGGCACCCGCGTGCACTGGGAGGACAGCCGCGAGTCGATCACATCGCTGGACGTGCACCGCCGCACCGGTGCCTGCGTGGTGCTGCTCGACTTCCGGCACGAGCAGGCCAGCGCCACCACCGACCTGACCCGCCACCTGCAGCGCGCCCTGCCCGACCTGCCGCTGGTGGCAGTCGGCTCCACCGCCAACGATCAACTCGATGGCGTCGTGGCGGCGCTGCGCGCCGGCATCCGCGACATCCTCGACCTGGACGCCTCCACCGCGGACATCGACGCGGTGCTGCGCCGCGCCGGCAGCACCCCCGGCGTGCGCAGCGTGGCGCCCGAGACAGCCCGCAAGGCGCGCCTGGTGCTGGTGCTGGGCGTCCGCGCCGGCGTGGGCAGCAGCACCCTGGCCGCGCACGTGGGCGTGCTGGCCCAGCAGCTGGGCCATCCGGTGGCCCCGCCCACCGCGAACGCGGACCCGGCCCCGCCCGACAACAGCCTGCTGCTGCTCGACCTCGGCCTGCCGGCCGGCGACGCCGCGCTGTATCTCAACCTGGACAGCCAGTTCCACTACAACGATGCGCTGCGCAACGCCACCCGCATCGATGCCACCTTCGTCCGCACCGCCATGACCCGCCACCCCGGTGGCCTGGCCATGCTCGGCCAGCCGGCCGGCAGCGAAGCCGGCCCCATCGCCGACCCGGCCGTGCTGGTGCAGCGCCTGCGCGGCGTGTTCGAAAGCGTGTTGTGCGACGTCGGTGGTGCGCCCGTGCGGCAGATCCCGCGCTCGCTGCTCAACAGCGCCGATGAAATCTGGCTGGTGGCCGACCAGGCCATCGGCACGCTGGTGTCGCTGGACCTGGCCTTGAAACAGCTGGAGGCACTGGGCGTGCGCGACAGTCGCCTGCAGCTGGTGATCAACCGGCACGACGAAGCCGGTGGCCTGGCGCCCCAGCAGATCGCCGAGCGCTTCAGCCTGCCACTGCTGGCCACCCTGCCCGACTGCAACCGCCTGCGCGCCAGTGCCAACCACGGCCACCTGTTGCTGCAGGATGCCCCGCGCGACCCGTACCTGCGTGCCCTCACCCCGCTGCTGGCGCGACTGGACCCGGCACTCGCCGGCGTCCTGCCGCGTGGCTGGCGGGAAAAACTCGTCCTCCGCCTGAGTGGTCTCCCATGGAAGACAAAGTGATGCCGTTCGCGCCGCCGCATGCCCGTGCCGACGCCGGCACCATGGCCGATGCCGTGGTCACCCCGTTTGCCCAGTCCGACGAGTACCAGAAGGTACTGGTCGCCGCCCATGAGCACCTGCTCAACAGCATCGAAGACGAACGCATCGACATCGATGCCTGGGCGCCGGACACGGTGGCGCGCTACGTGCACACCCAGACCGCCATCTTCGTGCAGGAGTGGCGCATCCCGGTCAACGAATCGGAAATGGAGGTGGTGGCTGCGGCGCTGGTCAAGGAGCTGACCGGGTTCGGCCCGCTCGACGACCTGCTGCACGATCCCAGCATCGAAGACATCCTGATCAACGGCTACAAGGACATCCACGTGTCCCAGGGTGGCCGCCTGCTGCGCGCGCCACAGCGCTTCAGCGACGACAGCCACCTGCTGCGGATCCTGCGCCGGATCCTGGCACCGCTGGGGCGCCGGCTGGACGAGTCCAACCCGATGGTGGATGCGCGCCTGCCCAACGGCGGGCGCCTCAACGCGATCATCTCCCCGCTGGCGGTGGATGGTCCCATGGTGTCCATCCGCAAGTTCCGCAAGGACCCGTTCACCCCCGACGAACTGCTGCGCATGGGCACCTTCGACCGCCCCATGCAGGCGCTGCTGCATGCCCTGGTACTGGGCCGCTGCAACATCCTGGTCTCCGGCGGCACCAGTTCGGGCAAGACCTCGCTGCTCAATGCGCTGGCCAGCTACATTCCGGCCGACGAACGCGTCATCACCGTGGAAGACACCGCCGAGCTTTCGCTCAACCACCCGCACGTGGTGCGTCTGGAAAGCCGCATCGGCGGCGCCGACGGTCAGGGCGCGGTGAGCATCCGCGACCTGGTGCGCAACAGCCTGCGCATGCGTCCGGACCGCATCGTCGTGGGCGAGGTGCGCGGCGCCGAAGTGCTGGAAATGCTGCAGGCCATGAACACCGGCCACGACGGCTCGATGGCCACCATCCACGCCAACTCGCCGCGTGACTGCCTGTACCGGATCGAGATGCTGGCCGGCTTCGCCGGCTTCCAGGGCAGCGAAGACAGCCTGCGCCGGCAGATCGCCAGCGCGATCGACTTCATCGTGCAGATCTCGCGCCTTGGCAGTGGCCGCCGCGTGCTGGTGTCCATCACGGAAATCACCGGGGTCAGCGACAACCTGATCAGCACCCAGGAAATGTTCCGCCACGAAATCCAGATCGATGCCGACGGCAAGGAGATCGACCGCTGGATCGGGCTCGGCTTCCACCCGCATTCGCACAAGCTCGAACCGTTCCGGCGGCAGCTGCGCGAGGCACTGGACGGAGGCTACTGAGCATGACCACGGTGCTGCTGCTGTGCAGTGCGATCCTGGTGCTGGTGGCCGTGGCCATCGAGCTGTGGATGGGCGCGGCCCGGCGCGAACGCCTGCGCGCCTCGCTGCAGCACACCGAACAACGGCTGGCCGCCACCCCGGCCACGCCGCAACTGGCCGGCATGCCGGCGCGGCCCGCGGCACCGGCCGCACTGCCCACCGGCACCCGCCGCGCCGGTGGCCTGCCGTGGGATGCACTGCTGCAACGCGCCGCGCTGCGCACCGGCTGGCGTCTGCCGATCCTGTGGCTGCTGGGGGCGACGCTGCTGGGCTGGGCCGCGGCGGCGCGCATCGGCACCGCGTGGATATGGCCGATCACCCTGGGGCTGTGCGCCTTGCTGCTGGGGCTGTGGATCTCACGGCGCATCCTGGGCCTGCAGCGCCGCCTGCTGCGCCAGCTTCCCGACTTCCTGGACAACCTGGTGCGCTTGACCGCGCTCGGCAACAGCCTGCAGATGTCCTTCCAGACCGCCAGCCAGCAGGTGCCGATGCCGCTGCGCGGGCTGCTCGATGACACGCTGTCGGGCACCCGCAGCGGGCTCGACCTGGACCGCGCCCTGAGCCAGGCCGCGCAGCCCTACCGGCTTGACGTGCTGGACGTTCTGGCCGTGGTGCTGGGGGTCAGCATCCGCATCGGCGGACGCTCGGACCAGATTCTGCAGCGCATGAGCGATTTCATGCGCGATGTCGATCAGGCCCGCCAGGAACTGATGGCCACCACGTCCGAAACACGCATGTCGGCGTGGGTGCTCGGCCTGCTGCCGCCGCTGTCGGCCCTGCTGATGGCCATTGCCAGTCCGGACTTCTTCGCACCGGTGCTGGAGGTGCCGCTGGGCCACCGCATCCTCGGCGCGGCGCTGGTGATGGAACTGATCGGCGGCTTCCTGCTGTATCGCCTGGCGCGCTCGCTATGAGCGCCAGCACCCTGCTCATCGTAGCCTTGCTGCTGCTCGCTCTGGGCGTGGGCCTGCTGGGCATTGCCGGGCTCTGGCTCAGCGGCCAGCAGCAGCGCACCGCTGCCACCCTGCAGGGCGCGCTGCGCAGCCGCGAGCCGCGCGCGCCGGCCGAATCGGGCACGCCACCACCGGTGGCCGCCGCGCCGCGCGGCTGGGCCTGGCTGGCCACGCTGGGCGAGCGCTTCAACGGCGGCCGGATTGAAGCGGCGCTGCTGGCCCCGGAAGACCGCCTGCTGCTCGACCAGGCCGGGTGGCACACGCGGGTCGGCACCGCCACGTTCCTGGCCCTGCGCCTGCTGATCGCGCTGGCCGGCCTGCTGCTGGCCGCGATGTTCTACGACGGCGACGGGCTGAGCCGGGTGGTGGTGATGGGGGCCGCGCTCGGCGCCGGCGTGCTGCTGCCGAAGTTCGCGCTGCGCGCCTGGGCCACGCGGTTGCGCCGGCGGGTATCGGCCGAGCTGCCGCTGCTCATCGACCTGCTGCGTCTGCTGCAGGGCGTGGGCTTCAGCATGGACCAGAGCCTGCAGACGCTGGGCGACAAGCTGCGCAGCGCGATTCCGGTGCTGGGACGTGAAATCCAGCAGGCCAACATCGCCTACATGCACGGGCGCAGCCGCCAGCAGTCGCTGCGCCGCCTGGCCGAGTCCTTCGGCGACGAAGACCTGCGCAGCCTGGTGCAGCTGATGCTGCAGGTACACGAGCACGGCGGCGCGGTGCAGGAGCCGCTGCGGCAGTTCAGCGTGCGCCTGCGCGAACAGCGCCGTTCCGCGCTCAAGGAAAAGGTGGGCAAGCTCTCGGTGAAGATGACCATCGTGATGATGCTGACGTTGTTGCCAGCGCTGATGCTGGTGTTGTCGGGCCCGGCGATCATCGCCCTGGCCAATGCCGTGAACCGTCTGGGGTGACCACCATGCCGATCCAATTCCGCCACTGCGCCGTACTGCTCATCACCGTGGCGGTGTGCACCGCCTGCGGGTCCGCGCGCAACGCCTACAAGCCCGACCCGCTCAGCCTGGCGCCGCTGGACACGCCGCCCCAGGACGACAAGCGCATGTACCTGGACCTGATCGGGCAGATGCAGCGCCAAGGCGCGTACTACGCCTCGCTGGCGCATGTGGAGGCTTACCGCCTGCGCTACGGCGACAGCCCTGCGCTGCGCCTGCTGCAGGCCGACGCGCTGCGCGAAACCCAGCAGACCGACGCCGCGCGTGCGCTCTACACCAGCCTGGCCAGCGGCCCGCAGGGCGCGGCCGCCTGGCACGGTCTGGGCCTGATCGCCGCACGGGCCGGCGATGCCACGCAGGCCGAGGCCAGCCTGGCCCGCGCCGTGCAGCTGCAACCGCTGAACACCGACTATCTGGGCGATCTCGGTTTCGCCCGGCTGCGCGCTGGCGCGCTTGAACCGGCACGCGAGCCCTTGGCCAAGGCGGCCGAACTGGCGCCGGGCAGCGTCAAGGCCAACGCCAACCTGGCGGTCTGGGCGCTGTTGCGCAATGACCCGGCCATGGCCGAGCAGATCATGCGCAGCGCCGCGCTGCCCGACACCGCGCGCCAGGAAGTACAACGGCTGGCGCAGCAGCTGCGGCAGCCGCCCGTCGCGCGCGCCACCCCGCTGCCGCCGGCGGCCCTGCTTGCCGCTGAAACCCCGGCCAGCCACGCACCGGCGAACACGGGCATACCCCGGGCGACGCGCGCCGATGCGCGCCTGGCCCCGTCGATGCTGGAACGCTTCGGCGCCACCCACCACGCCAACGAGAGCACGCCATGACGCCCCTTCCCTGCGCGGTGCGCACCACGCTGCTCGCCGCCGCCCTGCTCGCCTGCGCCGGGGCGATGGCCCAGCAGCGGCCCCTGACCGGGCAGATGCTCGGCGACGCCCCGCCGACCGCTGCGCCTGCAGCGCCGATGCCTAGCCCCGCCGCGCCGCCGCTACCGGCATCGCGGCAGGTGCTGCCGCCGTTGCCCGCCAGCGCGCCATTGGCCACGCTGCTTCCCTCGCGCCCGCAGATCGGCGACACCACCCGCGCCCTGCTGCAGCTGCAGGCCAGTGGCGCCAGCGCCGGCCCACGCCTGCCCATCCTCGGCGACCAGGCCTCGCTCAGCTACGCGCGCTACCTGGAAAGCTTCACCCACCCGATCCCCGAATTCCTCGACACCAGCGTACGCAAGCAAGTCACTGGTCCCGGCAACGGAGAGTGATCCCATGAACCGGTCGCGACCGCCTTGCACTGTCCTGCCACCGGCGCGCCGCCAACGCGGCGGCATGTCGGTGACGATGATGCTGGTGATGCTGGGCCTGGTCACGATGCTCGGCCTGGTGGAGATCGGCTACCTGTACTGGGCCAAGCGCGATGTGCAGAAGATCGCCGACCTGTCCGCGCTGGCCGGTGCACAGCGGCTGGATCTGTGCACGGCCAACCGGGCCGACAACGCCGCCGCGCGCAGCAACGCACTGACCGCCAACCGTTTCCCCGGCACGCTGCAGGTCAGCTGTGGCGTGTGGAACCCCACCCACGCCAGCACCGACCATTTCATCGGCACCGCCCCGGCGCCGGTCAACGCGGTCAAGGTCATCGCCGAACGCCCGGTCCTGCCGTTCTTCGGCCAGACCCACGGGTTGCCACAGGTACGCGCACAGGCCGTGGCCAGCACGCGCGCCGCCCTTGGCGGTGTTCAGCGTGGGCTCGCAGCTGCTGCGGGTGAACGGCAACACGCCGCTCGGCGGTGTGCTGAAACTGGTCGGGGTGGACCTCGACCAGACCACCCTGCTCGGCTACGACGGCCTGGCCCAGGCCAAGATCACCCCGGGCGGCCTGCTCAGGGCGCTGGGCATTCCGGTGGACGCCAACATCAGCGTCGGCGATTTCAACGCCCTGCTGGCCGCGCACAAGGTGTCGCTGGGGCAGTTGCTGGATGCCACCGCCAGCGTGCTCAGCCAGAGCGGTGTGGCCCATGTGGATATGCGCGCACTCAAGGACGCACTGGCCGCCAAGCTCGATATCAACCAGCTCAACCTGCAGCTGGGCAGCAACGCGGCCGGCAGCGGCCTGTTCGGCAGCATCGTCGCCCCCGACGGCCCCGCCTCGGCGGCGCTGCAGGCCGAGGTCAACGCGCTGGACCTGATCACCACCAGTATCAGCATCGCCAACGGGGGCCGCGGCGTGGCGGTCAACAACCTCAGCATTCTCGGCCTGGTCCAGGCGCAGACGGCCATCATCGAGCCCCCGTCGATTGCCATCGGCGGCGTCGGCGCGCGCGCCTACAACGCGCAGGTGCGGGTCAAGCTGGACATCGACAGCAACAAGCTGTCGCTGGGCCTGGGCAAGGTACTGGCCGCGCTTGGCATCCGCCTGCACCTGCCGGTGTATGCCGATGTGACCAATGCCATGGGCACCCTGACCGGGCTGCAATGCGCCGCGCAACCGGCCACCGCCACCATCCGCGTGGAGTCGTCGGTGCTGCGCGCGTGCGTGGGCAAGGTGGGTGCCGCCACGCAGTTCTCCACGCGCAACGTGTGCGACGCCAGCCTGCAGAACGAACAGCTGCTGACCCTGCTCGGCGCGCCGTTGATCAATGACCAGATCAAGCTCAACGCGCTCACCCATGATGAAACGCTGACCCTGTCACCGGGCGAGACCGGCTCGACGTGGATCAACGGCGCGCAGATCGGCACGGCGGTCAACGACCTGGTCCGGGAGCTGCTGCGCGTGCTCAGCGGCATGCTCAACCCCGCATCGAAGGGCATGGGCAACGCCGATACCGCCAACCAGCTGGCCGACCAGTTCCTCAAGGCGGCCAACCCAGGCAATGGCCTGTACGACGTCGACAAAACCATTGCGCTGCTGCGCAACGGTTCGTCGGCGCAGGGCATCGAGGCCTTTGGTGACTGGGAGGTCAAGGATGGCGTGCCATACGCCTGCGGCCTGCTTCTTCTGAAGACCTGCTACAAGGACGGCTCGGCCTGGGAGGGCTATCGCGCCGTGGTCACCGGCCAGGGCCTCGGGGTATTGGATGGCCTGCTCGGCACTGTCCTGGGCGGGCTGGTGATCAACCGTTGCAGCGGGCTGGTCAGCACGCTGCTGGCCTACAACAGCTGCGTCAAGGGCAACCTGGCTACGTACCTGCAGACCGCTCCGTCCGGCATGCTCGACAACCATCAGGGCAGCGGCAGCGTCACCGACCCCGGCACCAACAGCGTGGCCTGCAGCGGCTTGTTGTGCACCCTGCTGCGGCCGGTGCTGGAGGGGTTGCTCAAGCCCCTGCTCAACGGCGTGGGCACGCTGCTCACCCAGACCCTTGCGATGGTGCTGGGGCTGGAACTGGGCCGCACCGACGTGCACCTGCAGGCGGTGCAGTGCAACCCTGCCCAGCTGGTGTATTGAGTGCCGTGCAGCCTGCGCCTGCAGGATGCAGGGCGCAGCGGGACACGCTAGACTGCGGCGGGGACTGGATTTTCACAGACGAAATTTCACCGATGCGCCACTCGTGGACGGCCTGATGATGCAAGAGAGAAAAACCCTGGGTTCCACCCGCCAGCGCCTGCTCGTGGGCAGCCTGGTGCTGCTGTCGCTGGGCCTGGTTCCGCAGGCACTGGCCGCGCGCGCGCCCAAGGGCGAGGCCACCGAGCCGGCGCGCAGCGCCCCGGTGGTCCGCAACACCGTGGATGAGCTGCGCCAGTTGGTCGATTCCAAGCAGTTGACCGAACTGCGCACCACCTACAACGGCAGCTACGGCGCCAGCCTGCTGTTCAACACCAGCACGCTGCAGTATTACGCCGCCTTGTTCCACGACAAGGATTTCTGGCGCGTGATCAAGACCGATTCGGTCGACAACGCCGAAAAGGTCTACCGCACCTTCGTGCAGCAGACCGAAGAACTGGCCCAGGTGTACATCGACACCACGCGCCTGGAAGCCGGCAAGCGCTACACCGAAAACCTCGTGGCCTTCAACGAACAGCGCCTGCGCAGCCTGCAGCAGGAAGCCGAGCTGCAGCGCCAGCAGTCGCTGCAGGTCAGCAGTTCGATCCAGCAGGCCAAGCAGCAGGCGGTAACGCTGAGCACCGACCTGCGCAGCACGCACAGCCAGCTCGACGCGCTGAACCAGCGCATCCAGGCGCTGCAGGCCCAGCAGGGCAATCCGGCGTTGTCGTTGCCCACGCCGGAAAGCAGCGCACCGGCCATCGCACCGGCGCCCACGGGCGAATCCAGCAACCCGTAATGCCACGCGGCTCCCTGCCCCGCAGGGAGCCTGCCGCCGCTACGCGCGGCATCACCGCGCCTTTCCGCCACACCCCAACCTGTTGCTGCTGCCGGTGCGCCTTGGCCTGTGCCCGCGCGCGGTGCAGTACCCTGTGCCTCTATGAACGGCGTAGCGCACAAGGACACGGCCATGGCGATCCCCACCCGGTTGCACTTCCCGCGCGCGCCACGGCGGCTGGCCGCCGCATGCACGCTGCTGGGTGCCCTCGCCTTGCTGCCTGCCGCCCACGGCGCCACCGCCGGCGCAGCACCGCTGGACGCCGCGGCATCCGACCCGGGCGCGTTGGGCTGGATGCAGGGCTTCCCGCCGCCGGAGGCCAAGCGCATCCGCTACACCGACAGCGACTATTTCGCGTTTCCCAAGCTGCGTTGGACCGCCTGCCACTTTCGCCAGCTGATGCCCACCGTGGGCGTCAGCCGCGGGCCCGGGGCAGCGGCGCCGCTGCCACAGCGCCTGGATGCGGCGATCGACGCGCTGCCGTTCACGCCCTTGAACACGCGTACCCGCATGACCTGGGCGCAATCGCTGCAGGCCAATTACACCGACGGCATCATCGTGCTGCACGACGGCGTGGTGGTGTACGAACGCTACGCCGGCTGCCTGCAGCCCGATGGCCAGCACGGCGCGATGTCCGTCACCAAATCGATCACCGGCCTGCTCGGCGAAATGCTGGTCGCCGAAGGCGTGCTGGATGAGAACGACACCGTCGGTGCGATCATTCCGGAACTAGCGCACAGCGCGTTCGGCGATGCCACGGTCAGGCAGGTGCTGGAAATGACCACCGCCCTGCGCTACAGCGAAGACTACGCCGACCCCGACGCCGAAGTCTGGCAGTACGCCGCCGCCGGCAGTACGCTGCCGCCTGCCCCGGGCTACACCGGTCCACGCAGCTACTACGATTACCTGCAGACCGTGCAGAAACAGGGGCGCCACGGCGAGGCGTTCGGCTACAGGACGATCAACACCGACACCCTGGGCTGGATCATCGCGCGGCGTACCGGCAAACCGGTCTCCACGCTGCTGTCCGACCGTATCTGGACCCGCCTGGGTGCCGAGCAGGACGCCTACTACACCGTCGATTCCAGCGGCACGCCGTTCGCCGGCGGCGGCTTCAATGCCGGGCTGCGTGACATGGCCCGGCTGGGCCAGCTGCTGTTGCAGGACGGGCGCAGCAATGGCGAACAGGTCGTACCCGCGGCCGCCATCGCGCGCATCCGGGGCGGTGGTGACAGGCGCGCCTTCGCCAAGGCCGGCTATCCCCTGCTGCCGGGCTGGAGCTATCGCGGCATGTGGTGGGTCAGTCACAACGCACACGGCGCCTACATGGCGCGCGGCGTGCACGGTCAGGCCCTGTATATCGATCCCGCGGCCAAGGTGGTGATCGCCCGCTTCGGGTCGCATCCGGTGGCCGGCAACAGCGCCAACGACCCCACCACCCTGCCCGCCTTCGATGCGCTGGCGCGCTACCTGATGGCGCAGCCCACCCGGTAGGGTCTGGGCGGGCTCAGCGGCACGCATCGAACACCGCGTCGTCCATGCGTCGGCTGAGGGCGAGACTGCGCGCCATGCCGGCCTTCCGGTACGCAGCTTCGCGCTGGCGCTTCGCCTTGGCGCAGGCACGCGGCTGATGATGCAGCGCGATAAGGGCGTCGCGGGGCGCGCGCGTCCGCCGCCGTGGCGGGCTGCTGCCGCGCCGCGGACGCGGATCGACCCGCGGCCTGCGTTGCAGTTCCAGCGCGCGCTTGCGTGCCTCCAGTTCTCGCCGGATCGCCTCGATCCGGGCTGCATGCTGGCGCTGGGCCGGCACAACATCCACCTCCCACGCCTGCTCGGCCTGCCCGTCGGCGCAGGCGTGGCGCTGGAACGTGGCCACCCCGGCAACCCGGCATTTATGGATCTGCTGGACCTGCGGCGTGGGTGCCGGCGGGGGTGGTGGCGCCGCCATCGCGGGCACCGGCAACAGGACAAGTACCCACCACCAGCGGGCGCGCAACGTGGATCGACAACGGACCTTTCGCATCTGCATCCTCCCGGAACGGCCGCCAGCGTCGCGCGACCGTTGCGGGCAAACCGGGATGCACGTTGCGCGCCCTCACCAACGCGTGGTGTCCCTACACGCGCATGCGGGGAAGCGGTTGTCCCCGGGCGGCGTCGCGGTCACCCGCGCAGATGCAGTTCCAGCACTTCATCGCCCAGATCGTCGATCTCGCCGGTCGGCCGCCACCCCAGGTGCCGGTAGAACCCATGCGAGCGCACACCCGGGTCGGCGGCGCAGCCCAGGAACAGGCGCTGGAAACCCCAGCCCTGGAAGTCCTCCACTGTCCGCGCCAGCAGCGCCTTGCCGATGCCCTTGCCCTCCCACGCCGGCAGCAGCGCCAGCACGATGATCTCGCCACTGTCGCGATCGCCGAAGCAGTAGCCCACCATGCCGCCGTCGGCCTCGGCCACGTGCCCCGGAAAGCCGCCTTGGGCGATGCCTGCGGCCCAGCTGTCCACGGTGATGCCAAGCGCGGCCAGCTGCGCGGCAGAAAAAGCGTTCTCGCGCGTGCGCCCGCGCAGGTCGATGCAGGCCGCGGCATCGGCCGGTACGGCAGGACGGTATACAACGTTCATCATCAGGATCCTTGTCCATGCCACACAGGCAATGGCAACGTGGCAGCATACCCGCCCGCTTCCCGCAGCTGCCAGACCGCATCGGCAGCGTCCGGCAGGCGCACGCGCCGCATGGCATGCTTCCCGTCCCCCCGCCGCCGCCCATCCCGTGCCTGCCACCACCGAATTCTGGCGAGATCCGCGCATGCCCCACGTCGAAAGCCGACGTGCCTGCGCGAGCCGTGCCTGTTACCGCGCGCACAGCCATGCCACGTTCTCGGTCGGTGCCGTGGATGCAGGCGGCAGTGTCTTCAGCGGTGCAGCCGACGGTCCACGCGTGCTGCAGCCGGGCTGCGTGGTGGTGGTGCCTGCCGGGCGCGTGCATGCCTGCAATCCCCTGCCCGGCCAGGGCTGGAACTACCAGATGCTGCATCTGGATGCCCACTGGGTGCACGCGGTCCGTAACGAAATGTCCGCGTCCACCGGCAACGAGGTGCGTATGGACGCGGTCCACGTCTGCGATGACCCCGTGCGCTATCGCCAGTTCTGCGACCTCAACGCGCTGCTGTTCTCCAACGCTGCCATGGAAGCCAAGGATGCCGCGTTGGTTGCGTTCATCGGTGATCTTGACCCTGCACAGGGGGATGCCCTCGAGGACACGATTGATCAAGCAGCGTTGCAACGCCGCCTTGCGCCGGTAACCACGCAACTGCGGCAGGACCTGGCACACACCCCGCCGCTGGACGACCTGGCGCGGCGGGTGGGAATGAGCCGCTATCAGCTGATCCGCGCCTTCCGCCGCGCCACCGGGCTGACCCCGCATGCCTGGCAGATGGACCAGCGCATCCAGCGCGCACGCCTGCAGCTGCGCGACGGTGACGCGCTCGCCGCCATCGCGCACGGGCTGGGCTTTTCCGACCAGAGCCATTTCCAGCGCATGTTCAAGGCGCATACGGCCGCCACGCCCGGTCAATACCGGCGCTGAGCGCGCAATTTCGTTCAATACCGGCCGGTTGAACGCGGCCACACTGGCGCCCCGTCACCCGCCCGTACTGGATCCGATGGAGCAGTTCCCGATCGTCGCCACCGTGCATTTCCTCGCCCTCCTATCGCCGGACCCGGGCTTCTTCCTGGTCGCACGCACCGCCATCACCGCCGGCTGGCGCACCGCCAGTGGCGCCTGTATCGGTATCGCAGTCGGCAACGGGGTATTCATCGCCGCCGCCTTCGCAGGGCTTGCCGCGCTGCGTACTGACAGCGCGGGGTTCATCGCAATACATTTGGCCGGCTGCATACGCGAATGGCCTTGTGACCGCTCGGCCCAGGCAAACGTCATGAACGCAAATGCCGCAGCAGAGGCTGCGGCATCGTAGTCAAAGATATCAATCAAACAATCTAGTCGAAGCAGCCTCGACGCAGAATCACCTGGTTTCCACCAGAGCCGCCACACGTAATGGTGTAGCCGCTGGCGGCAATCCGCTCCTGGAGGATGGAAGCACCGCCATCGCAGTTGGAATATCTGCCACCGGGAATCGCGGCGCCATCCCCATACAACGTGCCACCACTACAGGTGAAGCTGATTGCAGCTTGAGCCGATACCCTGTCCCCAGCAACGAGACGGAACTCCCGGGCAGTCAGAGTGTCAAGTTCCGGGTAGTACGTTGCAGCATCGGTCGTAAAGATTGCTGCTCCGGTTTTGACTTCCACTGCACCTTTCAGACTCACCGTTTTTGTAGCTCCGTCTTCATCGATCCTGTATCCCGATGATCGGGATTTTATCGATATTCCAGGACGATTGATCGACGAATCCGTGACCGTCACCACCCCATCTTTCTCGTCGAAATGGAATTGACTGCCCGTCACGATCTTTTCAAGCCCACCCTGTTGTTGCGCCCAAACTGCAGGAACGCCCAGCGCCAAGCCAACCCCGGCCAACAGCATCCATGTCTTGCGCATCATTACCGTCTCCTTGATTTACAGCCCCTGTCGTTTGCAAAACTAGACATTATCCAGCCCACATCAAAATTGCCATTGCTTATATCAAATGCATATGTCGCGCCAAGCCAGATAATGGCACTGATCTCCAAGAATTCCTGACAAACAAATGGCGCGCTCTTTGCCTTTGGAGCGGCAGCACCGCGTACAATCCGCGGCACCCTGTTACGGAGTCCGGCATGATCCGCGTTGAATCACCCCTCGTCTTCTACGTCAGCCTGCAGGTCAAGCCCGAACACCTGCAGACGTGGCTGGACGCCGTGCACGGCCTGATCGACCGCATGTCCGAAGAGCCCGCGTTCGTGTCCTGCGATCTGCACCGCGATGCGCACGACCCGACCCGGTTCACCCTGTACGAGCGCTGGGACGAGGCCTCGGTCGAGGACTTCCTGGCCCACCAGTCCACCGATTACCGCGCCACCTACGACGCCCTGCTGCCGGACCTGCTGCAGCGCCCACGTGAACCGCAGCTACTGGAACTGCTGCAGAGCTGGCAGTAGGCCCGACACCACAACGGCGACCCTGCGGTCGCCGTTGTGGTGCATTGCGTGGCTGCGGCGATCAGGCCTTGGCAGCGGCCTTCAGGCTCTGCCGCTGGACCAGCGCGTTGAAGCGCGACAGCGAGCTCAGGTGGTGGTGCACCAGGGCCAGGTAGCCGTTGCGGTGCCAGGCCAGCACGATGTCGTCGGGCAGCTTGGACAGCTTTTCCACGTCGACCACGTGGAACCCGTTCACCGACATCTGCTCGCCGTTGTTCAGGGTGACATCGATGCTGCGCTCCACCAGCAGGTCCTGAGCCAGGATCGCCGCGGTGAAATGACGGGTCGCCTCGTGCTCGCGGGTGAAATCGCCGCAGAAGCGCATGGCGTTGTCGATCAGTTCGCTGGCCTTGCCATCCACGAACAGCGGCTCGCCTTCTTCACTGGTGCCCTTGTTGACGTGCTCGGCTTCGGCGTCGATGGCCAGCAGGTAGTCACCGTCGGTGTCGGCCTGCATGAACACGAACGGATACCGGCGCACGTAGGCCGGCGCGTAGGTGTCTTCGGCCCACTTGTCGCCGTCGATGAACAGGTTGTTGCGGGCCAGGCCCACGGCCAGGATCGGCGCTGCATCCTTGCCGGTGAACAGGATAGGGAAATGCTGCGCGGCCAGGCCGAACTCGCCCACCACGGCCGGAATGGCGTTGGTTTCGGCCGCAAAGGCCACGGTGCCCTGCATCAGGCGCCAATTGGCGTGCTTGTCCGATTGCAGCGGCAGCGGCTGGCGGTAGAACAGCGGGCCGGATGCCTGGGCCGGTGCCGGAGGGGTAGTGGTTTCAGCAGTCATGGAATAGGTCAGGTACGACGCGCCAGACAGCCCGGGCGCGAAAGCGGGCACCGCATTGATCGGCCACTATAGCGTGGCTCCATGACGATGTGCGCCGTGCCGGAAGGCATGGATGGCCGCAGGCATGGCGCTCTCCCTCTACAGCTCGGTGAACTCCCCGCACTCGGGCAGCGGGGTATCGGGCTGGTAACGGCCGCCGTCGAAACGCAGCACCCGCTGGTAGGAGCAGGTCCGGTCGGTCTGGGTGCGCAGGTCCTGCCGGCGCAGCGGCCCCCGCGCCTGGGAATCCTGCAGCCGCGACGCCCCCGCCGGGAAACGGGTGGCCGTAGTGGCATAACGCAGCACCGGCATGCCCTGCCCGGCCGGGTCCAGGGTCAGGACACCGTGGAAGCTGTACTCGTCATGGCAGGCACCCGCGCGACGCGCGCTGTCCTGTTCGCCGAAGCAGGCCCGGATCATGGCGTGGCCGTCGGCGGGCAGCGTCAGTACATCCGGGTCGATCTGGATGCCATCGTCCATGTGGCGGATACGGCTCAGCACCAGCGTGGACGCACCGGCATCCCCGCCGGAATACATCGTGGTCACACTGCGCCGCACCCCCACCAGCACGTTCTCCAGCGCGGCCTGCTGCGGGTCGCTCGGTACCTGACCCGCGTCGGCCCCGGGCGCCAGCCGCACGATGAACGGCCAGGGCTGATCGGTGCCGGCAGCGTCGGCATCGCCGCTATCGAGGGGGATGAACCAGGTGTGCGGCTCGGCTGTACCGGGCAGGTGATGCTCGATCTCCAGCTGCGACGCCTGATCGTCGCCTTCGCGGGCGGTGCGCACACACCACTGCCGGTCGGCCGTGCAGAAGCGTGCCGACGCCTGCTCGGCACCCGCCTGCGCGTCGGGCTGCTCGATCAACGCCTCCAGCCGGTTGCCGGCACGGTCGTGCACCGGCGCGGCCACCGCAGCGCTGCTGATGCTTGCCAGCAGCACGCCCACGGCGGCAAGAAAGGGTCTGCGCTGCAACGTCCTTGGCATGGGCCACATCCTGTCGGAAACGAACAGGATAGCGCAGCGCTCAGCGCACCCCGTCGAGCGCGTCCTGCGCGCCGGTCACCGCTGCACAGGCATGGTCCTGCAGTTCTTCGCCGCTGGCATCGTTGCCCTGCGCTGCATCCAGCTGCGTGGCCAGCAGCAGGAAGCCCGGGCTGCCGTCGGCGGCGTGGGCACCCACCACCACCAGCGACCACTGGCCCAGGTTCTGCACGCCGGCCAGTTCGCTGGCCAGAAGCCGCACCGGATCGACCGTCAACGCCTCCCCCGCCACCCGACGCGCCTGGTAGCGGTGGCCACGCAATGGCTCCGGCAGCGGCTGCCAGCGCGTCTGGATGCCCGGGCCAAGGCGCTGCAGCTGCGCGAGCACGTCGGTGCGCAGGCAGTCCACGTGGATGTGCAGCTGGTGCTGGGAGCGCCCGTGCGGCGAGTTCAGCGCCAGGCTGGTGACCTCCCGTGGCAGCGGGCGCCCGAGTGCCTGCGCGGTGCGCCAGCGCTCCTGCCAGGCAGCCGCGAAATAGTTGGGTGCATCGGCGCGCAGCAGCAGCGGGCTTTCGATACCGGTCACCCGGTCCAGCGGCAGCAGCAGATACTGATACTGGCCGTGCGAATCCTTCAGCACCACATCGCGGCGCTCGGCCTGCGGGTTGACCGCCACGCAGCTGCCTTGGGGCGACCCCTGCAAACGGCAGTCGCGCTGCACGATCCCCCACAGCGCATCGGGATTGACCGGCGGCTTGGCCGGGGGTGGCGCGCTGGCACAGGCGGCCAACAGCACCAGTGCGCTGGACAATAACAGGCGGTGGATCACAGGCAGGACTCGGCTACGGCTACTGTCCGGCCCGTTCCGGGCCGGCTCGGCGCGTAGTGTACCCGCTCACCCTTGACCGTCCGGCGACACAGCACGGCGCTGCTGCCCTTTCCCCCATGGGCAGGCCTACGCGGGTTCGGTCTCTGCCTGGGGCGCCGCAGCGCCCTCCTCGATGTCGCCCGGCTTGTACTTGGTATCGCCGAAGTACAGCACCCGCCACATCGCCAGGTTGCCGATGAACCAGTGCGAGATCGAGTCGTGGCCGTAGCCGTCGAAGAAGGTCTCCACCGCTTCGGGCAGCAGCTGCTTGTTGTCCCAAGCATCAAGCATGGTGCGCTCGGCCAGGGTGAGCCGCTTGCCCCGCTCGCGCTTGCGACGCAGGCTGACCATCTTGCCGACCAGGGTGTCGGTCTCGCTGGCCAGGCCCTTTCGCTGCTTCTTGACCTCCGACAGCGCATCGCTGCGTGCGCTCAATTCATCGGACACCCGGTTCCATTCGGCCAGTTGTTCGCTGCTCATGTCGCTGGGGCCGCCATCGCGGGCATACGGGTCGCCCAGCTGCGCGCGGCGTCGGCGCAGGGTCTTCACCTCCGCATCCAGCGCATCCTGGCGCTCCTGCAGGCGCTGCATCGACGGCAGCTTGTCGCCGCGCGCCACCCGCACCTTCAACCAGCGGTGCAGCAGCTCCATGTGCGCGGCCTGCACGTCTTCCATGCGCCCCCGCTTGACCCGGATCGCCTGCAGATAGGCGTTGTACACCGCCTGCAGCTCGGGATCGGACTTGTCGAACTCCGCCCGGACCGAGGGGTCCAGCCGGGTCATCGGGTGCAGCAGCACGCCGCCGGCCAGGGCAATGTCGTACATCTCGTTCAGGGCGAACCGCGCGATGCTGTTCTGGCGCCCCTGGTGCTGCGGGTCGTAGCCGCCGCCCACGTCGGAGTGCACGCCCGGGTACCAGATTTCCTGGGTGTTGTCGGGATAGCGTGCATCGTCGCGGGTCGAGTCGAGCGGGAACTGGCCGCGCAGCTCGTGCGCGGCGGTCATGTGCACCGACTGCACCACCATCGGCGGGATGCGCATGCCCTCGCCCCAGCCGTTATGACCGTTGCCCGCATTCACCGCGGCGTGCGCCAGCGTCGGCCACACCGACACCACCGTGTCGTACAGGCCGGCGAACCCGATCCGCATCGGCACGGTTTTGTTGTACATCCAGGTGCCGTCGGGCTGGCGCTTGCACAGCGCCACCAGGTCGCGGATGAAACCACGGGCCTGCGCCGCGCCGCGGGAGAAGCCGAACACCGACACGTTCACAACCACGATGCGCATCTGCGCCGCCTGCTGGGTGATGAAGGTATCCAGTTGCTCCAGCGCATGGTCGATGCGCTCGCGACCGCCCTTGCCGATCGCCAGGCCCAACGTGCCACCGCTGTCGCCCACCTCCGGGCACGGGGTACCTACCCCGGCCAGGTACGTGGACAGCACGTTGCGATGGCCATCGATGCGGGCGTTGTACAGGCGGGCGATGTTGGACAGGGCCCGTTCGTTTTCCTGCTTGCCCATTTCGGCATCGCGGTTGTTGCCGGTGCCATCGAAGTAAATGGTGACCTGCAGCGACTGGCTGCAGCCGGTCGTGGCCTCTTCCTTCTCGGGCAACGTGCAGCTCTGCGCGGCCTGGCGCTGCTGGCGCTCGGCATCGGTCATCGGCCGGGTGCCCCGGGCCAGCCGCGCGGTGCGCGCCGTGGGATCAGCGTCGGCCACCGGCTCGGGCGAGCCGGGTTCCAGGTCTACCTGGCCGGGGATGGCGGTGGGATCGGTAGCGGTCATCGGCAATGCACTCCTTCATCTACCGGTGCGGGCACCGGATGGCTTCCTTGGAGAACGGGCAACGCGTACTTACAGGCCCTGGTTCGCGATATGGCCCTTGGGGATCTTCTCGCGGCGCAGGTCCCAGGGATCCTTGCCGCGCTCGAGCAGTTCGGCCTCGACGTGACCGTCCTGGTAGAAGTGCAGCAGCAGCGTGTGCGGGTCGGCCGGATACGGTTGGCGCACCGTCACCTGCGCCGATTTCGGCTCACGCGGGCCGACGTCCACGTAGGTGTTGGTTTTCAGGTCGTATCGACCGGACAGTTCCCAGGTGACGTTAAGGGTGAGCGGCGTGTCGGTGCGCGGCGCCAGCGGGCCCATCACCGAACCACTGTCGGTGTACGCGGACACGCCCCCCATCCACTTGCCATCCACCCGCGTGTCGTACAGATAGCGGTCGCTGTAATTGAACGCGAACAGCGTCAGGTACGGCGACTTCGGCTTGCTTTTGGCCATCGCACGCGAGCAGCCCGCGCCGATCAGCACGATGGCGAGCGCCGCGAGCGCGATCCAGGTAAACGACTTCAGACTCAACATGCACGCTCCACGAGAAACAGACCAACGGTGTACGAACGGGAATGCATCACCAGGTTTCCTCCATCGGCCAGACCGCATCGCCGATCTGCTTTGCGGTGCGGCGGCCATCGGCGAAGTCCTGCAATCGCTGCTGCCAGGCCGGGTCGTCGGCCAGGTCATCGCCGACCAGCAACGCCCAGGTGCACACCATCAGCACCCGCCGACTGTCTTCGATGCCGAACCGGGCGGCCAGCGCCACCGCGCCGCGCAGGAACCCGTACCAGTTGGCCGATGGCAGGCGATCGAGCAGTTCCGGATCGGTGAGCTGGTAGTGCTCGATCAGCGTGTAGGGGTAAGCCGAATCAATCAGCACACGACGCTGCTCGGCTTCCAGCGTCCACGGCAGCAGGTGCGGGTCGATGGCCGGACAGGTCAGCGCCAGGGTGTCCCAATGGTGATCGTGGGTCACGTAATGCCAACGCTCCCCCACCGCGACAAACGCGTCGCGCTGCTCGGGGTCCAGCGCCTGCACCCACCAGGGCAGCACGCGCCCGTCGTAGAAGCGGGCCAGGAATTCCTTGCCGTTGGGGTACCGTGCGTCCAGCCGGCGCGACAGGCGCTGCAGCAGCACGTCCTGGGTCAACGGGGACTCGATCACGGTGGCGGCACCGAGCGCCTTGGCATGCCCGTCCAGGCGCAGCAGCACGGCCTCCGCCGGGAGGTCGGGGGGCAGCCGGGACAGGTACACCGAGGTGTCCGCGCTGCCATCGGCCAGCAGCCCATCGAACAGGCGCGACGCCGCATGCGGCAGGAACTGCAGTACCGCCTGCGGTGCGTCGCACTGGGCGCCGTCCAGCAGCAGATAGCGATGCTGCCCCGTCGCCAAGGGCTGCCACTGCATGCGCGGAAAGGTCGTCGGCACCATGGATCAGCCCTTCGGGGTCAACGGCGCGGCGCGCTGCGCGGCCAACAGCAGGCATTCCTTGCACACCGACTGCGGGAACACCGGCAACGGATAGTTGCCGCTGCCGCCGGGCTGGAACGACTTGCGCGCCGCATGCACGGTGATGGTGCCGGGCGCGGTGAAGGTGATGTTGCCCTGTTCGATGGTGAGGCTGGCACCGCCGGCCGTGGCCACGTGAAGCGTGCGCCCGGCGGCCAGCTCAACCGCCGCCTGGCCGCTGGCACCGCGCAGCGTCGCCTGCGACTGCACCCGGATCTCGTCGTTCTGCGCCAGCAGCTCCAGCGTGCCGGTGCCGCTGACCACGCTCAACGTGGTGGCCTGCGCGCCTTGGCCGGTGCGCGCTGCGGCAAGCACGCCCAAGGCCTGGCGGCTGTGCCAGCGCGCCTGGCCCATCACCACGCTTTCGCTGGCCAGACCGCTGCCGAGGGTGAGCGTTTCGCCCAGCGCCCACTGCAGTGACTGCCCGGCCACATGACCGATGCCACCCGGCGCGGCGATGCCCAGCAACGGGTCACCGGTATGCGGCACGCTGTCTGCGCCGGCCGCGGCATCGCGATCCGGCGCCGCCCCGCGCGCATCGGGGTAGGCCCCGCCCGTCACCGCGGTGCGGGTACTGCGCAGCAGCGCCTGCAGCGGGGCCGCATCGGGCACCAGCCGGGACTGCGCCGGGCGCGCCACGCCTTCGCTGTCGGCAAGGCGCACGGTTTGATGGGTGCCGGCCGCCGCCGCAAACGTGCTGCCCAGCGTGTCCAGCTGGGTCAGCAGGGCGACCGGTGCCGATGCGGTGCCTGCGGGATTGGCGGCGCCCGCATAGGCACTGAGCCACAGCCCCGCGCGGCCACGCACGCTGCCCCAGGCATCGCTGCGCAGTTCGAACCCTTCGCCGCGCAGGCTGCCGCGGAAGTTGTCGGCCTGGTGGACCAGGTGGCCCAGGCTCAGGCCGCTGGACGCCTGCGTGGTCGCCAACTGCAAGCGCAGCTGGGCATCGCTGTCGTCGAACAGCAGGCGGCTGTAGCCCTGCCCGCCCCACTCGCGGGACTGCACGCCCCACATGGCCCCGGCGTGCCGGTGCGCATCCTCGCCGCCGCCGGCGGCGTGCCACGCCGGTGCATGGCCGCCACTGCGGTTGCCCTGCGCGCTGGCCACGGCATCGCCGGCCTGCGCATAGGCGCTGGTGTCGGCTTCGGCGCTGCGGCCGCCCGGGGTCGGCACGGTGCCGGCCTCACCCTGGCCGTTGTACAGGCTGCCCAGTACCACCGGGCGATCAATGTCGCCCTCCAGGAAGCCCACCAGGACTTCCTGCCCCACGCGCGGCACGAACTGGCTGCCCACGCCCGGCCCCGCGTAGCGCTGGGCCACGCGCAGCCAGGTGCTGTCGGCACTCGCGCCGGCAGCGCTCTGGAAATGGAAACGAACCCGGATCCGCCCGAGGCTGTCGGCGTGCACGTCACGCGCACCCTCCGTGCTGACCCCGGGCGCGGCCACCACCACGGCCGTCTGGTAGCCCGGTGCCAACGGCCGCGGGTTCAGGCGCGCACCGCTGTCGTCGAACAACACCGGCCGCCAGGCCAGGTCGCGTGCCTGGGCGTCGAAGGTATTGGTGTAGCCGTGCGTCTGTGCGGCCCCGGAACGGTCTGCGGACGCCTCGGCGGCGTCCACCGGTTGAAGCCCCGCAAGTGCCTCGCGCAGGTCCACCGGCAGATTGTTGATTCCCACATGCCGCACCCGGGTCAGCACGAGTTCGGCCGGCGCGTTCCCGGGCAACCCGGTCACCGTCAACCACTGGCCGGCCGTGGCGCTGCGCAGCGTGCTGCGCCCCTGCCACTGCTGAGCCTGCGCCTCGCCTGCCTGGGCCATCAGCCCGGCGTAACGATCCGCTTCCACACTGTCGGCAAAGCTGTAAGCACCCGATGGGTCATACACCTCGCGTGCGTCACCCTGCCCGCCGCCTTCCAACGGCACGCCGGCGGCGATCGAACGGCTGGCCTTGTAATCATCACTGTGCAGCGTGAGGCGCTGGGCGCCCAGGCGACGCCGGCGGCCTACGGCCTGCACGGTGTCGTCGGCTTCGGTGGCATCGGCACGGTGGAAACGCACACCGCCGCCCGCCTGCGACACCAGGTCCTGCGTCTGCGCAGCCGCATCGGCAAACAGCACCAGCACGTGGCCACCTGGATCCTGCCCGCTGTCTTCCACCCGCCAGCCCAGGCCTTCTTCGGCCAGCAGGCGCTGGATGAAGGCCAGGTCGGTCTCGCGGTACTGCACGCAGTAGCTGCGCGGTCGCGCGCCCTTGAGAAAATCCGCCGCTTCCCCGCTCCAGCGCCACTGCAGCTGGCCGGCGTGGTCGCCCAATACGGTGTCGACGATCTGCTGCACGTCCATGTTCTGGAACACGCGGCTGTGGTGGCCGTGTTCCAACCGGCAACTGGCATCACGCAGCACCACGCGGTAGCGCGCCAGGCCGCCGTCGTCCGCCAGCAGGTACGCTTCGGTGATCAGGCCATGCCGGGGCAGCCAGCGACCATCGGCCAGGCGGGTCTGCAGGCAGGCAGCACTGCCCAGCCACTGTTCCAGGGGCAGGTCGGCGTCGAGCGCCAACAGCAGCACCTCGTAGCGGAACCCGTGCGAGAGCTGTTCTTCACCCTGCCAGCGGTCCACCAGCACCATCGGCGCATCCGGCAACTGCATCCGGTACAGACGTTCCCCATCCAACAACCGGGCCGCCTGTGTCATCAGGTTCCGCATTGCTTCCATGGCTCACCTTGGCTCGCGCGCCACCGGCAGTGCCGGTGCCGCTTCCATCCCCTGTGGTCCGACGGTAGCAGATGCAAAACCAACACGCACGCTACGCAAGGCAGCGTCCGTTAAAACCACGTCAACGTGCCGCCAACGTAGTCAGTAGGTGGCGTAGGGAACTTCAACCACCACGGGGGCGCCGGGCGATCCCACCGGGCGCAGCGTGAAGCGGTCCAGCGTGCCATCCTCATCGGCGAAGGTGGTCGACTGGAACTGCAGCGTGTAGCTGCGGGTGCCGGTCTTGACCGTGCCGGCGGCATCGATGCTGGCGCCCGGGGGCAGCAGCAGCCCGCCCAGGTCGCTATAGGCCTCGATCGCGTCATGGAAAACGTACGTGGCCAGCGCGCCGTCGCGTTTCATTTCGTACACGCGCGGTTCGTAGGGCGGCGGGGTGTCGTTGCCCTCGTTGAGCAGGTCCGACACCCAGACGCCGGGCAGGCGGTACTGCGTTTCCAGCACGCCCGCGTCCAGCCGGTCGCTGCTCACCACCATGCAGCAGACCACGCGCTTGGCTTCCCGGTCCAGGATGGCAAAGCGCGTACCCTTGGCCGCGGTGGTCGGCAGCATCGCGAACGCCAGGTCGTCCTGTGCCGGCTCGACCCCATTGGCCGAGTGCAGGTTGCGCCAGCCGCCGAAGACCGGGGCCGTGGTTGCGCCCTGTGCCGCGGCGTCCAGGGCAACGGAAAGCCCCAGCGCCAACAGCAGCGCCTGCGTGATGTTTCTACCCTGCATGGGTGTGGGTCCAGTGTTGAAAGCGCCGCCACTATGCGTCAGCGGCGCGGGAGGATCAATTGGTGCCGAAGCGTACGTCGACCGTCTGTGCGGCGCCACCGTTTTCGGGCGTGAGGCGGTAGGTTTCCAGCCCGCCGTCGTCGTCGGGCAGCGTATCCACGGTGCGGACCACCGTGTAGGTAGCACCGCCGAAGCTCACCTTGCCCGCGCCGGCGGCCTGTGCATCGGCTGGCAGCAACAGCCCGCCCCATTCGCCACTCTCGGTGAAATGCCCCTCGAACCGGTAGCCCAGCAGGCGACCCACCGGGCGCGCCGCGAACACGTGCGATGCCCCGCCGGCGCCATTGTCCAGCCCACTGGTCAGATCCGATGCCCACACCCCGGGTACCTGGTAGGAATGTTCCAGGGTGGCCTGCTGCAGCCGCGGGCTGGACACCTCCAGGCAGCAGACGGGCTGCCACCGGGTCAGGTCCATCACCGTGAAGCGGGTGCCTTTGCCCGCGTCGGCGGGCAGCATCACGAACGCGCTGCGCTGTTCGGACACCGAATACGCCGGCCCGATCGTCAGGCTGCGCCAGCCGCCCGCGGACGGCCCTGCCGCCTGGGCGCTGCCAGCGGCGGCAAGCAGGGAAAACACAACAGCGGTGACGCCTTTCATGGACATGCTCAATTACCTGTTTTGGACCAATGCGGTTCGTCGACCTTGTTCTTGGGACCGAAGTAGGTCCAGTGATAGACCTTGTACGTGGCGCCCACTTCCTGCAGGTCGCGCTTGCTGGTGATCGCCACCGACACGCCACTGGCGTTCTTGACCGTCTTGCCGATGCCCCACGGGGGATCGAACTTCATGTCGATCGCCTCGCCCCCGTTGTGGTTGGAACTGTAGGGCTTGCCGATCGCGCCGGCCGCGGCATACGCCTGGTCCATCGCACGCGCGCCCTTTTTGGCCGCGTCCAGGTCCGGCTTGCCGTTCGCGTCCAGGTGCTCCCAGTCGATGTTGACCGGTTCGTCGCCATTCTGCGGCACGAACTTGGGCACCTTGCCGGGCGCCAGCCCCTGCACCACTTCGCGGGCGTAGTACATCAGGTAGGAGCGCTGCGGCGGGCGCAGGGTGGTATTGATGATCACGTCGATGCCACCGGCCTTCATCGCCGCGATGAAGCTGCTGGCGCCCTCGCGGAACGGCGACTTGAGGTCGGCCACCTTGGCGCTCTGCAGGAACCGGCCATGCCAGTGCTTGCCGCTCTTGCTGGTCGCACCGCCATCGGTGGCCGCGGCATTGGCCTCGCCCAGCGGCGAATAGAAGTTGTTGAGCAGCGCGATCGGGTGGATGTGGTACACCTCCGGCGACACTGGGAAACCGGGCACCTTCGGTTGCACCTTGTCCCACCAGCGCAGGTGCTTGATGCGCAGCTTCTCGGCGCTCCACTCGGGCTGGCCGCCCAGCATCAGCGGGTCCAGCGCATCCCACTTGGCATCGCTGCCGCCCCACTCGCTTTCGTACCTGGCGATCATCCGGCTCATGGCCTGGGCCATCAGCGGCTGTTCCATCGCCGTGCGCAGCTCGGCCTTGGACAGGTAGCCACTCTTGTCGGTGTCCAGCTGCTCATAGAGCTTCTTGACCAGCGCGCTCTTGTCCACCTTGTCGGCGCGCATCTTGTAGTCGGTAACCTCATCGGCGCGCAGCGCGCCCATGTTCACCAGCGAGGCCGACAGCATGTCCACCGGCTGGATCTGGCCCTCTTCCACCCAGTCGAAGCCCGGCCACGCCCACGGCGACTGCCAGCCCACCTTCGGCATGCCGCTTTCGCAGACCCAGCCGACGTGGATCTTGCCGGCATTCTGGCTGCGCACCGACACGCGCCACCACGGCTTGCCATCGGCGTCGACAACGCGATCTGCCGGCGGATTCTTCTCCAGCTCGGCGCGGGTCATCACCCGTGCAAACGCGGCTTCGCCACCGGCATCGGGGCCATCCAGCCGCAACGGGAACTTCTTCCACACCTTCATGCCGTCGGCACCGCACGACACCAGCGACGCACGCTCCACCCACACCGCGTCGCCCTGCGGCATGCGCATCTCGCGACGTTTGTAGTTCAGTTTCTTGGCCAGCTTCTCGTCGAGGGTCCGGTCGGTGTCGGCCGGGCCGACGAACCAGCCGGTCCATTCGGCATCCGGCGCCTTGGCGTAGCGCTTGCTTTTGGACGAGTACGCGCCCAACGCCTCGCGGTCCATCACCACCAGCCCCGCCTTCTGGATCTTCGCCCACGGACCGATCGCACCGTCCTTGCCCTGCACCAGCCGCGTGTCGGCCGGCCAGGTGGTGTCGTGCGCCACCGGCAGCTTGAGCTTGGCCCCCTTGTCGATCAGGAACATCGATCCGGTATTGGGGGGCAGCAGCGACGCATACTTGCGCGCCGTCTTGATGAACACCGGCAGGTCATTGCCGGCAAACGTTTCGATGTGCACCATCTGCCGCCAGCCGCGCTTGGCGCGCGGCTGGGCATCCACGTACTGCTGGTACTCGCCTACGTGGCCGAGCAGCGCACCGGCACTGACCGGAATGGGCTTTTCCGGAATCACCACCTGGTCCAGGGTGAGTGGCGCCTTGGGGCCGGGGTCCAGCTCGGACAGGAACACCCAACCCTGCGCGGCCGCCGGATCCACTGCCTCGCCCGAACGCACCGGCGCGATCTGGCCTTCCAGGATACGGTCGATCTGCGCCCACTTTTCGCCACGGTTCTTCACCGTGATACGGGCACCGCGCGGCAGCAGCCCGATGCGGGCGCTCTTGCCGTTGGCTTCCTTGCGGATATTGAGGCCGATGATCGGCGCGGCGGCGTCACTCATGGACGAGCTCCTCGGACGTCACGTTGTCCCATTCCTTGGTCTCGGGCGGGAAGAACCCGAGCAGTTCGTTGGCTTCGCTGGAGATACCGTGGCCGCAATCGCAGCCGACTTCTTCCACCTCGGCCGGGGCTTCCGCAGCGGCTTGCACCGGGGGCGGCGGCACCTCCTGTTTGTCCTTGGCGCGCTCACCCACGACGAACTCGTTGCTGGCATCCCAGTACGCCGGCCGGACGCGCTTGGGATTCTCTTCGTAGCCCTGGAAGTCCAGCAGGTGCATGTACAGGCTGTAGAACACCATCTGCATGCCCGGATCACGCGGTTTGGGCGCATCCGCCTTGGCCGGTTCCTTCTTTGCCGTGCCCGGCGCCGCTGCCGCCGCAGCACCGGTGGTCGCCCCTGCGGCGCCCGCGGCGGCAACACCGCCGGACGGGTTGTCGGGCGTGCAGGTCTTGGGCGCGTTCTTCTCGGCCTCGGCCTTGAACAGCGACTCGGCATTCGGCGGCAGCTCAATACGATGCCGCACCAGCGTGAAGCCGGACGAATACGCTGCGCTGCGCTGCACCTTGGGGAAGGTGATTTCGGGGTACTTGCGGTTCACCATGTAGGCGACGATCTCGCCATCCTTGATGCAGCGCACGCCATCGGTCTGGTTCAGTACGGTGCCGGTGCCGGCATCGAAATGGATGCCGCCATGCCACAGGCCGCTGGCGCCGATCGGGAAGAACCCGTCGTCGGCCTTGCTCAACGCGCCCTGCAGTGCCGGCAGGCCGATATACGCGGCACCGTCGAGCGCTGTGGTCTTGCCCTGCGGCGGGAACGGATACGACCAGGGTTGCTGCACCTCCACCGGCTCGCAGCAGCCAAGCGCATAGCCGGCGAACTTGGCCATGTACTTGCCCACCGAAGTGCCGAAGGCGTCGGTGGCATTGATCGCCCCGCCGGTCTTCAGGAAGGCCATCACCGCCGGGGTCTTGTACTTGCCTTCTTTGGGCGTGACCGTGCCGTAGCCCTTCAGGTGGGCCGCAGCGATGATCCCCGATTCGGTGACCAGCACCCCGCCGATGGTCTGCCCGATGTACGCGTGCGCGCCATACTTCCGGCCCATGCTGCACAGCCGCCGCACCCAGGCCTGGCCCGCCTTGTCCTGGATGGCCTCGCTGTTGCGGAACACCTGCAGGCTGGTGGCGCCGTCCTTGCCGGTCCACGTGCCGTCCCAGTCCTGGAAGAACTTGCCGTCCTTTTCGTGCTTCTGTCCGTCGTGGTTGAAGTAGCCCAGGTCCATCAGCGCGTCTTCGCCGAACTGGTACTTACCCACGTAGCCGAACTTGTTGATGATCGACAGGTTGCCGCCGCCTTCGGAGGCGAACAACGCATTGAGGAAGCCCTGCAGGTCCTTTGCCATGATCAGTTCCCGGTGCAGAACGCGGTGTAATCTTCGTCGCTGATCTGCACCGGTGCCAGCTCGCTGATGCGATCCATGGCCTCGGCAGGCAGCGTGCCCAGCCAATGCACCTGGCACTTGTCGACCAGGCGCCCGGCCATGCGGCCGGTAGCGGGGTCGTACAGCGCCACCAGGGTGGTCAGGTTGCACTGGTGCGCCTGGCAGGCGCGGTACAGCCAGCGTTCGCCGGCCGCGGTCTGGATGCGTTCGCCCTGCGGCTGCGGCCCGCTGCCGATCCGCTCGCGCAGACGCGCATCGCCGAGCGACGCCGCGTCAGCCAGCATGTCGCTGAACGCCTTGTCCACGCGCGCGTCGTACTGCGGGCAGGTTTTGCCGCAGACGGCATCCCCCACCAGGTTGAACAGTTCGGTGGCCAGCGGATCGGTCGCCTCGGAGGCGGTTGCGGCAGCGGGCTCGGCTGCCGGTGCATCCACGGCCACCGCGGCGGTGGCCGCATCACCCTGGGCGGCGGCATCGGCCACCTGGTCTGCCGGCGGCTGTGCCTGGCAGGCGGCCAGCAGCATCGCGCCGGACAGCAGCGATGCGAGAAAAATCCTGTTCATGCTCATCCCGAGAATCCAATGATGCGTTGTTTCTTGAGGTCCCCATGCACCCAGCTCTTGAGCTCGGCCTGGTAGTTGCTGGGACCTGTGAACGACTTCTTGCCGGCGTGCACGACGATGTTGCCCGGCGCGGTGAAGGTGATGTTGCCGCCCTCGATGGTCACGCTGGCGCCGCCGGCGGTGGCCACGTGCAGGGTCTTGCCGGCGGACAGGTCGAACTGCGACTGGGCACTGGCCATCTTCAGCGCGGCCTGCGCCTGGATGCGCAGTTCGTCCTGCTGTGCCTGCACGTCCAGCTCACCCTGCCCGGCCACCACGCTCAGCGCAGCAGCCGTTGCCGCCTTGCCCTGCACCGCCGTCGCCAGCACGCCCAGGCTTTGCGCGGCATGCAGCCGCATCTGCCCCATCACAGCCGTTTCGCTGGCCTGCCCGCTGCCCAGCGTCAAGGTCTCGCCGATCGCCCAGCCCAGCGCCTGCCCGGCCACGTGCACTACGCCGTCCGGCGCGGCCAGGCCCAGCAGTGCATCGCCGACGTGCGGCACCTTGTTTTCACCGGCACCAGCATCGCGCTCGGCCGCCTGTCCACGGGCCGGCGCGTACTCGACGCCCTCCACGGTGGTGCGCGCACTGGCCAGCAGCGCGGCCAGCGGTGCCTTGTCCTGCACCAGCCGCGAGCGATTGGGTTGCTGCGCACCTTCGTGCGCGGCCAGCTTGCTGGTCAGGTGGGTACTGGCCGCCGTTGCGAAGGAGGTGCCCAGCGTCTGCAACTGAGTCAGCAGCGCGACCGGCTGCGCCGCATCACCGGCCTTGCCCTGCGCGCCGCGCGCATAGCCACTCAGCCACAGCCCCGAGCGCGCACGCAGCGCACCCCAGGCATCACTGCGCAACTCAAAGCCCTCACCGCGCAGGCTGCCGCGGAAATTGTCGGCCTGGTGGATCAGGTGGCCCAGGTTGAGGCTGGTCACCGCCTGGGTGGTCAGCAGCTGTGCGCGCAGCTGGGCGTCGCTGTCGTCGAACAGCAGCGCGTTGTAGCCACTGCCGCCCCACTCCTTGGAGCGCACGCCCCACAGTGCACCGGGATGGCGGTGCGCATCGTCGCCGGCGGCGGCCGCATGCCAGGCCGGCGCGTGTCCGCCGGTCACATTGGCCTGCGCGCTGGCGCGTGCATCGGCGGCCTGCGCATAGGCGCCGGTGTCACTGCTTGCCGCCTGGCCGGCCGGGGTCGGTGCCACGCCAGCTTCGCCGCGCCCGTTGTAGAGCGCGCCCAGCACCACCGGGCGATCAATATCACCGTCGAGGAAGCCGACCACCACCTCCTGACCGATCCGCGGCAGGAACTGGCTGCCCACCCCGGGGCCGGCATAGCGCTGCGCCACGCGAAGCCACGCACTGTCGCGCGCGGCATCGCCCTGACCGGACTGGAAATGGAACTTGACCCGGATACGCCCAGCCAGATCCGCGTGCACTTCGTGGCTGCCGGCGCCGGCAGCGCTGCCCTGCGCGCCCACCACGATCGCGGTCTGGTAGCCCGGCGCCAGCGGGCGCGGGTTCAGGCGCACGCCGGTGTCATCATGCAGCACCGGCCGCCACGGCGTCGTGCGCTGGATCGCGGTGAAGGCATTAGCATAGCCCACCGCTTCGGCGCGCTCGTGCACGGCTGGATCGACCGGATGCGCGGAAGGTGCAGCGCCCAATGCCTGCGCAAGCGACGCCCGCAGGTCCACGGGAAGATTGTTGACGCCGAGATGCCGGACGCCTGTCAGCAGCACCTCGGACGGCGCCGACGCGGGCACCTGGCCGATCCGCAGCCACTGGCCCGCACACAGCGAGCGCACGCTGCTGCGTCCGCGCCACGCCTGGTTGCGCGCTTCGTGCGCTTCGGCCTGCAGGCCCGCCAGGCGGTCACCGTCGCTGCTGTCGGCAAACGCATAGGCGCCGGCCGGATCATAGGCCTCGCGCGCGGACTGGCTGCCGCCGCCATTGACCGGCACCTGCGCGCCCTGCCCGCTGCTGCGCTTGTAGTCACCGCTGAAGACCGTGAGCCGATTGCTGCCCAGCCGACGCGACTGACCCAACGCCTGCACCGTGTCCTCGCTTTCCGTGGCGTCACTGCGATGGAAACGCACGCCGCTGCTCGACGACGTCCCGTCTTCCGGCTGCGTCGCGCTGTCGGAGAAGATCACCATGCAGTGGCCGGCGGGCGCCTCGGCGTCGTTCTGCACGCGCCAGCCCAGCCCTTCTTCCGCCAGCAAGCGCTGCACGAACGCCGCATCGCTTTCGCGGTACTGCACGCAGTAGCTGCGCTTGCGCTCGGCACCAAGGAAACCGGCCACTTCGTCGCTCCACTGCCAGCGGGCAATATCTTTGTAGCCGTCGAACACCGACGACAGGATGTCCTGCACGCTGCGCTCCTGGAACACGCGGCTGTGCCGACCGTGCTCCAACCACCACGTCCACGGCCGCAGGCCGATGCGGTAGCGCGCCACGCCGCCATCGCTACCGAGCAGGGTCGCATCGCTCACCAGGCCCACACGTTCGATATCGGCGCCACTGGCGGCCCGCGTAGTCAAGGTCGCGCGCTGGCCCAGCCATGCCTCCAGGTCGAGGCCGGCATCGAGCGAGAGGAAATCGATCACGTAATCGAAATGCGTGGACAGCGATTCCTCGCCGCTCCACCGCTCGACCACCAGGTCGCCCGCCCCCGGCAGGGCCAGACGATGCAAACGCGGGGCACCCGAAAGGCCCGCGACCTGTGCGAATAAAGAGTTCAACGCGTCCAATGCCATCTCTGCCAGCTGTCATCCCGCGGCGCGGGACGTCCTTTCCCAACCGCGAAATGTACCAGAAGCGTCAGAAACCCAACACCGTCGCGTTGGATCGGGGTCCGAATGAGACTCCAATCACATTTTCACGCGGCGTAGATGACCGAAATACGTCACTGCCTGCAGCTTGGCCCTGCGGACATCCTGCTTCGCGCGGAACGTTCCACCCTCGCTCAGCCCCCCATCGCCATGCCCAACTGCTGGAATGCACCTCCAATGGACGGGACACTGCCGGGCGGCAACGTAGAGAGGCCACGGCACTCCTCGTGCATCCGCACCTAATCACACCACCCAAAAACGTCCCACGCTAGAGCATTAACGCCACTCTTCTCGAACAGTATCCTCGCCGGCACTCAGCCCAGCCTCCTCACCGGTAAGTGGGTAGCGCGGATGCCCCAGATAGAACGGCGTCACGAAGGACCGCACCTCACCGCTTCGAAGAAAATGTACTGCCAGATGACCGACCTCGACGCCGTAGTCCGGAATCGGCACCGCACGACGGTGGTAGGTTTTTAGATCGTCTGTCCATTTGACTTGAATCTGCAATCCCTGATGCCACTTGGCAGGAACGCGGGCACAGCAAACAGTGGAGCTACCGCCGTCATGCGCGCGAACAAAGCTACCACCGCCCCCGATGTCGACGGAGAACTCGGCTACTCTCGTGTCGGTATGGTTATACCCAACCACACCTACGGGAACCGACTGCGCCCCGGCCTGACAGGCACCCAAGCCCAGTATGAAGAGCAGCGATACCGCGTTTCGCACAAGCGCTACCGAGGACACCTCACATTCTCCGACTATAAGGTTGGTTGAGCACTCGCGAGCCACCTTGGTACGCGCACATGCTCGATGATACTGCTTGCTCCCTTGAAATCGCCGACCCATGCCACGGCAAGCGAGACGACACGAGACGAGACGAGACGAGACGACACGAGACGATCGCATTTTCAGCCAGATCTTGCCCAAGAAAGCATACAGCGAGCAGTAGCCTATTCGACACCGTCCGTGTACATAGAACACGAGCGGATCACAGTTTGGCGCCCCGCCACCTCAACCTGGCCTTGGCACTCCGAGCCCTTCTTCCTCATACATGCGATTGCGCTGGCCCTGCGCTGGGCTTCAGCACCGGATAGCAAACGACGGCCATCCGACGGCATCGGCTGTGCGCCGGTCGGTTCGCGATGGCTCATCCCTCTTCCTCTTTCCCTTTCCATTCATTGCCGATAGCACTGCCGTCTCTCATTAAACTGGACTCGGGACCTTTTAGCGGGTAGTTCGGATGCCCTGGAAACAGCGATGTCACAAAGATCTTCACATCGCCATTTCGCAGGAAATGCACGACCATCTGCCCGTCGGAGGGCTCGTATTCTGGAATGACGACCGATCGTCGCTTGTAACTCTTTAGGTCCGTCGTCCATTCGACCTCTACCGTCAATCCAGACCGCCAGTTCTTCGGAATCGAGACGCAACAGGAAGTGCCACCTTCGTGGTGTGCTTCGACAAAACTGCCTCCTGCTGCCCCATTTACTAGGAACTGCGAGATGTCAGTGTCAGTGTGGTTGTAGCCCAGCACACCAACCGGTCCCATGTCATCCGCTAGCCGGCACGCAGCAAGCAAAAAACCGATAAAAAGCACTGAACATCCCAGCCACGCCGATTTACGCTGCATCGTCATCTTTCCGCCTCAATGTCATCTTCTATAACACCGCTGATCCTGAGCAAGCATGGGTACCTTACATTCACTCGCGTTGCCTACAATTCGCGTCTTCAGACGCTTCGCTTAAAGCAAACTCTTCCACACTGGATCGTTCCCCTCACGCAGACCAGCCTCCGATCCACTCAAGGGGTATTCCGGATGGCCAAGGACCATGGACGTGACAAATACTTTTACCTCGCCATTGCGGAGAAAGTGCACCGCCAGATTACCTATGCTCTCGTAGCGGGGCACGGGAACGGTTGCCTGATGGTAGGTAGTCAGGTCATTAGTCCACCGCACCCGCACGTCCATGCCCGGCTTCCATTGGTCCGGCATCAAGGTGCAGCAGACGGTGCCGCCTTCGGCGTGACGCCGGGCAGATCCACCGTTGCCACCATTGATGGTGAACTGCGGTATGTCCCCGTCGGTGTGGTTGTAGCCAAGAATGCCGACTTCGGTAGCGGCCTCACGTCCACGACACGCTGCCAACAGCGGCAGCAGCAGAACGAGCAAGCCCAGCAGCCAGATTGTCCTACCACGCATGTCGTTCTTCTTTTGACTTCAGCCATGCAACCAGTGAGAACGTCAGGAGAAGAGGCGCACCTGTCCTCAGCCTGAGGGGGCGCCCTCCTGCGGGCCGGCACACGAGGTTGACGCCGCAGTGAGGGTCTCCCACGACGGCACAATCGCCGCCCCGATTCCCCAGGACTTCTGTGTCCACGCCAGGAACGGTAACAAATCGACGGTGGCCCCGGTACCGGGGAATTCCTACACGCAAGCGTGCTCAACATCACAATTTCACACAGTCGTGATCTTCCCGGTCGCAGCCAACTGTCACGGCCGTGATCCCCGCAGCCCACGATCACCACGCTAGAATCACCGCAGTTCCCATCTCGAGATTTGCCATGCTGGATCAGGATGCCCTGCTGGCCCCGATTGCCGACCACGCCCCCACCGGCGACGACCTGTCCTTCTCGCCGGAATTCGACCGGATCCAGGAGAGCCGGCGTGCCGATGACCCGACCCTGGACCAGGGCGAGTGGCAGACCGACATCAAATACGCCGACTGGAGCAGCGTCGCCCGTGAATGCGCCGACCTGCTGCAGACCCGCACCAAGGACCTGCGCCTGGCCGGCTGGCTGACCGAAGCGGCCACCCAGGTGGAGGGCTTCCGCGGCCTTACCACCGGCTACCGCGTGGTGGCCGGGCTGTGCGACCAGTATTGGGACGACGTGCATCCTGTGGCCGTCGACGACGACCAGGAAGAACGCATCGGCAACCTCAGCTGGCTGCTCAGCAATTCGCTGCAGTGGCTGCGCAACGTGCCGATCGTGTCCGCGCCGCAGGGCCGCTTCAGCCTGTCCGATTTCGAAGTGGCGCATTCGCGGGCCAGCAATGGCGGCGACTACCACGACGATCGCCCTGGCCTGGAACAGCTGGAAGCGGCCCGCCGCGATACCCAGCATGAGTTCTATCGCCAGCTGGTCGAGGTTCTGCCGGAATGCGCCGACGCGCTGGCCGCGTTGCAGGCCGCAGTCGACAACCGCCTGGGCCTGGATGGCCCCAGCTTCAGCGCGGTGCGCGAGCAGATCGAGCACCTGCAGCGCACGGTGATGCGCTTCGCGCGCGACGCGGGCGTGCTGCTGGACGGCGACATGGCCGAAGACATCGCCGCCGATGACAGCTTCGCGGTAGAGGTGAGCAGCACCGATAGCGCGGCCGCCGCTGCGCCCCGTGGCCCGGCCGGCGCGCCCACCAGCCGCAAGGAAGCGCTGCAGCAACTGCGCCAGGTGGCCGAGTTCTTCCGCCGCACCGAACCGCACAGCCCGGTGGCCTACCTGGCCGAAAAGGCCGCGCGTTGGGGCGAGATGCCGCTGCACGTGTGGCTCAAGCGGGTCATCAAGGATTCCAGCGTGCTCGACCAGATGGAAGAGATGCTGGACATCAACCAGAACCTCGACGGGCAGTAAGCCCGTCGAGCGTTACCGGTTTACTGGATCTTGAACTCGATACGGCGGTTGCGTGCGCGACCGTCGTTGGTGGTGTTGTCGGCCACCGGCTCGTCCGGGCCCTTGCCCAGCACGTCCAGGTGGTTGCCGGCGATACCCTTCTGCACCATGTAGGCCTTCACCGCCTGCGCGCGTGCATGGCTGAGCGCCAGGTTGCTTTCGCGCTGACCGACGTTGTCGGTATGGCCGATGATGACGAAGCTGGCGTCGCCCATCAGGGCCATCTTGGCCACCATTTCGTCCAGGATGCTCATGCCCAGCGGGGTCAGCTTGGCGCTGCCGCTCTGGAACTCGATGATGCGGTTGGCCAGGGTCTGGTCGAGCAGCTTCTGCTGCGAGCCCACCTTCAGCGCGTTGGTCACCGTGTAGGAGGTATTGCTGGCCAGGCTGAGGTCGCTGGCCACCTGCTGGCGCAGCGCTTCGTTGCCCACTTCGCCGGTCACGCGCACGGACTGGCCGTTCACTTCCAGCTTGCCGGGCGACACCCGCTTCAGCCCCGGGGTGATCATGCCGGCCACGTACTCGCCCCAGTTCGGCGGCGTGGCGATCGATTCCACCTGGATGCGGTCGACCACGCGATCAGCGCCGTAGACCTCCCGCAGGTTCTTCAGCAACCGCGCCTTGGTCGCCTGGTCGGGCACCACGCCTTCGATCACGACCGGGCGCTCGGTGGCCGCCGCCGGGGCCTGCGCAAAGGCAGTGCCGGTGACTGACAACGCGGCCAGGGCAACAATGAGAGTAGAGCGGAGGCGCATGGTCAGGTTCCCAGGAAAGTCTCGCCGAACAGGCTGCGCGCCGTGCTCAATGCCAGATCGTCACGATCGAGGTAGCTGGCAAGGCGGTTGAGGTTGTAGTCGCTGTGCAGGTATTCCTCGACCCACTGGGCCTCCTGCAGGCGGATCAGGAAGTCGCCGGCTTCGGCCGGGTCGAGCACCGCGCGCAGCGCATGGCGGTCGGCACCGTTGAAGCCCACCAGCATCGACGGCGCGGCATCGTTGCGGATCAGCACCGCCAGTTCGAAGTCGCCGCGGGCCACGAAGCAGGCCACGATATCCAGCCAGAACGCCGCCACCAGCGGCCGGTACAGCGGATCGCGGACCAGCGGGAACACCAGGGCGCGGTCGACGTTGACATCGCCGCCACCCAGCACCGGCTGCAGCAGCAGCCCGAGCGCCAGCAGCGCGTTCTTCAGCGAGATGTCCGGATGACCGGCATCGCGGAGCAGGCGCTCCATTGACCCGATGGTCTGCCCTTCCAGGAAGTCACGGAAGGTGGCGTTGTAGGCGCTGGGGTCGGTGCTGATGCTGAAGCGCGCATCGGCCAGTTCGTTCAGTGCATTGCCTGCGTCTTCATCGTTGAAGGCCTGCCGCGCCATCCGCGACAGCCCCGACCACGCGTTGGACATGGCCAACGGGCTGCGGCCGATGAACGGCAGCGGCTCGGTGGCTTCCAGGCGCACCGCCGACAACAGCGGGAACCGCCGCTGCGAGGCATCGCGACTGGGCAGGAAATGCCCGCACAACACCAGCTTGCTACGCGAACCCAGGAACGCGTAATGGATTTCCGGGGAGTCGTCGTAGACGCGCTTCCAGTCCGGGTTCTGGCTCAGCAGTTCCACGCTCTCGCCGGCCCAGCGGTCCAGCCAGCCGAGCAGCTGGTGATTGTCGGCGGCGCGGACGAAATCGCCGCGCGAGGGCACTTTGCCGAAGTACGACACGCCCGCACTGACCACACGACTCATCGCGAACCTCCGCTCTGCTGGGTAGCGGCCGGGGCTCCCGCCGGCGCAGGTGCCGCGGCAGGTGCCGTGCCCGGGGCCGCCGGTGCGGCGGTGGCCGGGGCTGCACCACCGGCCACGCGGGCCGGCAACTGCGCGCCGCGCTGCCAATCGCCGCCGCCGGAGGACTCACCCGCGCGGCGTACCACGCGCATCTCCACGGTGACTTCCACGTTGTCGGCCTTCCAGGTCACGCGGCTGCTGCCGCCTTCCAGGCGCTCGAACGAGCCTTCCCGCATCAGGCGGGTGAAGCCGTTGCTACCCGGTGCATTGAACACTTCCACCGTACGACCATCCGACGCCACGGCCGTGATTTTCACGCCCGGCACCTGGCCGACGTTGGGGTACTGCATGGTGGTCCACTGCGGCGGGGTGTTGCGGTAGCGCAGGGTCTGCCCATCGATCTCGATCGTGTACTCCAGCGCGCCGGTCGCCGGCGCCGGCAGGATCTCGAAGATGGTGGTGTCCTGCGCGGCCGCACCGGCCGCACTGCCACTGACCCAGTTGCCGTAGTTGGCGACCAGATCGGCCGACAGATTGATGCCCATGCCTGCCCAGCGCCGCGCTTCCAGCAGGTTGCCCCGCTGCAGCACCAGCGTACCGAGCTGGTCCTTGTTGAACGCGGCGATGCTGCCGCTGGCGCCGAAGATCGCGGCGATGTCGCTCGGCGCGGCGTCCACGTCGGAATTGAGGTTGAACGGGAACTGCTTGCCGATGCGCTCGGAGAACGGCGTGTACACCTGCGCCGTCCAGCTCTTGTTGACCTCTTCTTCGGTCGGCTCCACCAGCGCCATGAAGGTCTGGGTCAACGGGCGCAGCAGCAGCGGACGCAACGCTTCGCGCTGGCCGGCATCCAGCCCGGTCAGGACCTGCTCGTCCACCAGCGCCACCGCCGTGCTCAACTCGGAGCCTTCATTGCTGAAGGTGTCCTGCATCAGCTTGCGGGTGCCCACGCCGAGGTCGCCTTGGCCCTTGATCGCGTTCAGACGCGCACGCAGCTTGGCCAGGGTCTCGAAGTAGGCATCGATCACTGCGGGCTGGTCGCCCCGCTTGGTGGTCAGCTTGGCGATGCCTTCGAAGGCCTTGCCGATCGGCCCCACCGGCTGCTGCTGGGCCACCGCTTCGGGGTCCTTGCGCAGGATGGTCTTCTGGAACCAGGCCACGAACCCGCCCTTGGCCTTCTTCGAGCGCGCTTCGGCGGCCGGGTTGTCCCAGATGGTCTGCTCGTTGATCTTCTCCAGCAGCGTGCGCAGCGGCGAGTTGTTGGCATCGCCCAGGGCATTCATGCGCGCGGCGGCTTCATCGAAGCTGTCGAACTGGGCCACGCTCAGGCCCTGCAGGAACTTGGTCCACTCGGCGGCGTACTCCTGCTTGTACAGGGTCACCAGCTCACGCGCGATGTGCTCGGGGCTGCCGGCCAGCGACAGGTCGCTCTGCTCGGTGGTACCCAGCACCCAGTCGGTGGTGCTCAGCTGGGTGCTGGCGGCTTCCTTCACCGCATCCTTGACGTAGTCTTCCCACGCCTTGCGCGAGAACGCGCCGGAAATGGCGTAGCTGCCGGTGATCAGGCTGCCGTTGCGCTCGTTGCCGATCAACGCATCCACCGTGACCGTCGGGAAGCGTGCCGCGGCACGTGCCTTGATCTGCGCGAACACGCGCTGCATGGCCGGCTGGCCCTTCATCACGCGGGTCAGTGCCTGGCGGCTGTCGCTGACCAGGGTCACCTTGTTCTGCACCTGCGGCCACGCCGGGTCGGCGGACTGGGCCACGTAGAAGTTCATCAGCTTCTCGGCCGCACGCACCATCTCCTCGCGCGTCATCTGGCCGCGGTTGGCGTCCAGCCAGTTGCGCCAGAACAGAGTGAGCTGCTGCGACAGGTGCGCGCCCTCCACCTGCTTGCGGTTGCCCAGCATCAGGTAGGTCTTGAGCGCGTTGTAGGCATCATTGGTGTTGGTGGGCGAGGCGTTCTGGTACAGCACGTCGCTTTCGGCGGCCACCGGGCCACCCTGCCCCAGCTTCTCGCGCTCGTTCACCACCTGGCCCAGGTAGCCTTCCAGGCTGGCCACGGTCGGATCCAGCATCACCTGCTGCATGCCGTGGTAGTACTCCTTCATCAGCTTGGCGCGGATGTTGTCGCCCTGGTACAGGCCCAGGCTGGTGGTGATGCCACCCTCCTTCTTGTACCGGTCCAGCTGCTCCATGCGGTCCTGCAGCAGCAGCAACGCATCGATGCGCGACTTCAGGTCCACCCGATCCTTCTGCACGCGGACGGCCTGCTCCAGGTCCTTGGTCGCGTTGTTCACCAGCTGCACGTTGGTGGTGTAGGACCAGGTCCACAGGCCCAGCGCCAGTGCCAGCACGCCCACCGCGCCCAGGAACACGCCGTAGCGCAGGCGGTTCTGATGAGGGCTGGAGTACTGCCGGACCAGCTCGCGGTCGGAGAAGATGACCTTGCGGAACAGATCCTTCAGGAAGAACGCAGTCTGCCCGGTCGGCGCTTCATCGCTGTTGTGGCCCCGCGAGGACAGCGAGAACTGGCGACCCACGCGATCGGACGCGTGGTGCACCGAATGGCCTTCCTGCAGCGCACTGCTGAAGTAGAAGCCGCGGAACACCGGCTTGAACTGGAACGGGTTGTCTTCGAACAGCGTGGCGATGAAGGTACGCAGCGCCGGCTTGATGCCCACGAACTCCAGCGGCAGGGTCAGCAGGCCCGGCGAGACGTCCCGCCCGCGCTGCATGGCCATGTGCGACAGGCTCATTTCCTTGATGCCCTCGGCCAGCTGGTCGAAGTGCGCATCAAAGGCCGTCAGGGCATCGCCCTGCGCGTGGACGTCGAAGGGCAGCGTCGCGCCCCACACATTCTCGCGCTCGGACGGATCCAGGCTGCGGAAGAACTCGCTGAACCCGGCGATCAGATCGGCCTTGGTGAACAGCACGTAGACCGGCGCGAACACTTCCAGCCGCTCGGTGATTTCCTGCACGCGCTGGCGCAGGTTCTTGGCCAGTTCGATGGCGAACTCGGGCTTGCTGCCGGACAGCTCGGCGATGCTCACCGCGATGATCACGCCATTGATGGGCGCGCGCGGCCGGTTCTTCTTGAGCAGGCCCAGGAAGGTGAGCCACTCCATGCGGTCTTCCACGCTGACCGAATAGCGGCCGGCGGTATCCAGCACGATGCCGGTGGTGGTGAAGTACCAGTCGCAGTTTCGGGTACCGCCAATGCCCTGGATGACATTGCTGCGATTGTCCTCGAACGGGAACTGCAGCCCGGAGTTCAGGATCGCGGTGCTCTTGCCGGCCGCCGGGTTGCCGATGATCACGTACCACGGCAGCTCGTACAGGGCCGCCTTGCCCTTGAGCACGCCCAGGCGCGAGGTCTTGATCTGTTTGACCGCCTCCATCATGCGCGAGCGCAGCGCTTCGGTATCGGCACGCTGGGCCGAGGGCGCGGCGGCGACGGCCTGGTCCGCCTGCGTCTGCACCATCGACTCCACGCGCTTGGCCGCACGCCGGGCCAGGATGCGCTTGATCACCCACACCACCAGCGCCAGCAACAGCAGCGCCGCCAATGCGATGGCCACCCAGATGCCGATCTGGCGGGCTTCGGCCGCGCCGAAGTACGCCAACGAACCGGCACCGATCAAGCCAATCACCATCCACAGGCGGTAATCGCCGAGGAAGTACCTGAAATTACTCAACATCATCTAGGCGTCCAGGGTTATGCCGCCGACACAGTGTCGGTCGACGGGTCGTTCAAAACGGGAATATCGATGATCGCGGCCACGCGCTGGGCCGGCGCGCCCACCGACAGCACCAGTGCGGCGCTCTGGCCGCGTGCGGCATGCGCATGGGCCAGGGTCAGCAGCGCCAGCGGCAGCACCGGGCCCAGCTCGCCGGCACATACCGGCACGGCCAGCGTCTGCTGGTCGAGTTCAAGATCGGGATTAGCGGCCACCGCGGCGGCGCAGGCCTCCACGGCCACCTGGCTGCGCTGATCCGCATCGTGCAGGGCAAAGCCCACGCGCTCTGGCGCCAGTGCGGCGTCGGCCAGCATCGCGCGGCCCAATGCCTCGGCCTGGCGACGCGACTCGGCATTGCTCAGGCCTTCGGCCAGTTCCATGCGGTGCGGGCGCCACAGGTGCGGGGTGGGCGCGACGGACAGGCTCGACGAGGCCAGCAGCAGGCCGGCGGCGCCTTCGCCTGGAATCTGCCCGTCCTTGTTGCGCCGGTGCAGGATGCGGTTGCTGTCCAGCCACGCGGCAATCGTGCCGGGGTCCACCGCCGAACTGCACGACAGCAGCAGGTACCAGCGCGGCTCGCCCTGGGCCAGCGCATCGGTGACACGCTGCAGCCGCGACCAGACATCCAGCGCCTGGCTGGCGACGGCCACGTTGATGGAGAAGCGGCGCGGGTCCAGGCCGTTGTAGACCGCCCGCGCGTACAGCCAGTCGGCGCAGTAGGTGCGCAGTGACGCCGACCAGTCGGCTGGCACCAGCAATTCGATGGTCAGCACCTGCCCCACCACCTGCTCGTCGCGGCGGCGCAGGCCGGCAATCACCCGCTCCTCGGCCACTTCCAGTTCGGGCAGCGCCAGCAGCGCCTGGCCCATCAAGGCATCGGCCACCGGTTCCAGCAGGGTCATCGCGCGGCGTTCGCCATCGCGGGTGGTGAAGCCCGGCATCTGCACCTGCAGCACCGCGGTGTCGTCCAGGTCCTTGTCCGCACTGATCAGCAACGGCAGCCCGTCGCGATCATGGAAGCGCGCATCCAGCGACGGGCGCGGCGGCGCGGCGGCCATGTCCAGCAACGCATCGGCCTCGAGCATCACGCCCAGGCGCATGTCTGCGCCCAGCACCGCCACCGACGGCACCGCCCGCGTCGTGATTGCCTCGGCCTGCGCGCTGGTCGCACTCGCGTCGCCGCTGCTGCTGGCCGCATCCACGGCCTTGTCCAGCATGCTGCGCCCGGCGTTGCGCAGCATGAAGCCGGCACCGCTCACGCCAACGGGCACCAGGCCCAGGTAGGCGAGCATTTCCATGCCCGACGGAACCGTGCCAGTGCTGCGCCAATAGAAGATTGCGCCACCCCATGCCACCGCGAAGATCGCGATTACCGAGAACGCCTTCCCAAGTATCCCGGACATCTAGCGTCCTGCTCCCTGAGTCATCAAGCCATCCTGCTGATTCAAACCTGCGCTGCCCGTCAACCGATGCCGGTCGTGCCCTGTGACGCGATCAAGGTGGCGCCGCATGCGGTGCGGTCCCCATCACGCGCCACCGGGTTGCCGTCGACCACCACGGTGGCATCGCCACTGACGATCGTGGTCGGCCCATGTGCCACGCACACGGCGTTGTCGCCGATGCGGGCCACCGGCTTGCCACCGATATCGGTCTGCCCCGATCCAGTGACCACGCTACCGCCGTGACTCAATTTATCCCCGACAACTACGAATGGTCGTGACATCAATCATGCTCCTTGATTGCTTCCGCATCCGGCGACTCCATCGCCCCCGCTACCCGGGGCTGATCCGGATCGTCTGCCAACGATATCAGCTGACTGATGAAAGTATCACCCTTTCGCCAATTCAGCTTTCTTCGCCGCACGCGCCGCACGGCACTGCTGCGACATCTCCACGTGCACGTAGTCCTTGATGCTGCGCCAGTTGCCGCCCCACTCCAGCCCCGCCTGCTCGGCCAGTTCGCCGTACAGGAAGTAGCCGCGCCGGGTCCATGGGTCGCCCATGTCCCATTGCAGCTTGCCGTCACGGATCGGCGCACTGTCCACGCCCAGCCCGTACTGATGGCAGCTCTGCCAGGCACCGGCGCGCGTGGCCTTGCCGCCGCTCATCAGCTCGGCCTGGCGTTCCGGGCTGCGATAGCCTTCCACCAGCACCATCTCATAGCCATATTGTCGGCGCATTACTTCATAGATGGCTAGCACACGCTGCTGCAGATCCGGGTCAATCTGACCCCATTTTCTGTCGGCCGTCACAATTTCGGGTCGCGTCCTGCGGATTTCTTCGGTCGTGAAGACTTCCGGCGGCGGCGGTGCGGGCGGGGTCAGGCGTTCACCGCGGAGCAGCTGGGCGACCATCGAGCCGGATTCGGACAGGTCATCGCCCCGAAACTCATCAAGCACCACGTTCTGCCGCGTCAGCAGAATGACCGCCGGCGGCACCAGCAACAGGAAGCCGGCCGCGGCGAGCACCATCCAATGCCGGCGCAGCGCGCCCTGCGCCGCGCCCAGCTCTTCACGCACGCCACCCTGCAGGCGGTCGGTGCGCTGCGAGACCCGCCGCCCGGCACGACCGGCGGCATTCCCTACCCGCCCGAACACACGTCCCAGTGCGGCCTGGATGCGTTCGAACGACTCCGGAAACATCAGCACCCAACCGACTGCGGCCATGACCAGCACCAGCAGCACCGCTCCCCCGATAATGACGACCACCGATCCTCCATGTATTGTTCGTTGTTGACGGTCCTGCCCCAGTCACTAGAATGGGGCGGTTCGCTTTCGGCAGATGCCGACCCAACAAGGGCTGGATGCACTTGAATAATGGCGGAATAAATCGACCAAGTCTGCTCTCAGGGGGAGCGCAGACGAAGAACGCGGCACCGGCAACGGGCCGCATCCTGGCAGACATGGAAGGACGCCCGGTTGCCGGCGCTGCACGCGCCGCCGCATCCCCAGGCACCCGATCACGTCGATGGCTGTGGCTGGCACTGCTGGCAACGGCGGTCGTGGTGCTGGGCGCGTTCGCGGCGTGGCGCCTGTCTGCCGGCAGCAGCGAAGAACCCATGGGGTACTCGTTGCCACCCGAAGCGAGCGCACCTACGGCGCCCGCGCCAGAGGCCGCGTCCACGCCCGGCGGCGCCACCATTGTCGACGCGCCGGCGGATGGCAACGGCACGGCGCCCGCGGCAGACCCGCTGGAAGGTATCGGCGCTGCGGCAGACCCCGCGCCGGGCGCGCACGCTGCGGCTACCACTGCTGCAGTTGCGGCTGTGCCTGCAGCTGCAACTGCCGCGCGCAAACCGGCCGCCGGCACCGCGGCTGCACGCACCGCGCGCGACAAGCCCAAGGGGGACGAGAACCTGCTTGGGACGCTGATGGGCATCATCAAGGAAGACGAAAAGGCCAAGCCCAAGCCGAAGGCCAAGGCCGCCCCGGATTCCATGGACGCACTGATCGCGCAGATCCAGGCCGACGAACGCAAGCAGGCTGCCGATGCCGACAACGTGTTCGACAACATCAGCGGCCGCAACGCCACCGCGTCCACCAAGTCCAATATTCAGGCCAAGCTGCGCAGCTGCGGCAGCGCCACCACGACGGCCGGCCTGAACTGCCGCAAGAAGATCTGCGCCGCGGCTGCAGGCAAGGATCCGGCCTGCCCGGCGATGTGAGGTCGCGCTGCGGCGGTCGCCGCAGCGCTTGATCCAGCTGCGGACGCGGCGCGCCCAGGACGGTGCGTGCAATGAGGCCCAACCCGTGAGTACACCGCCGCCACCGGAGATCCACGAAGGGGAGCTGCCGTTTCGCAGCAACGCCGAGCCCGGCAGCATGCGGGACATCATCCGCCTGGACGAGGAAATGATGGTGTGGTCCGACGATGGCGCAGCAGCGGTCATCGAATCGATCATGCCCTTCTTCGCCATTGCGGGCGTGATCATCTCGCTTGGGGGCATCGGCGCAGGTGTTTCGGTGCTGAGCGACTCGATGGACAGTTTCGGCATGCGCGCACTGAGTGTATCGCTGGCTGCACTGTTGGCCGTCGGTGGCGCTACGGGCGCCTACTTCGCCTGGCGCATCAGCTTTGGAAGCAAGCATAGCGACGTCTACTTCCTCAGGAAGCAGCGCAAGATCTTCCACTACACCAACAAGACGGCGTTCGTTCTTGATTGGGACAACGTCCGTCCGAACGTGCGAATTGGCTTCGGCCCGCCTCAACTGGGTTCACGCCCCTTTGTGGCGCTGGAACTGGTGGAGTACCTCAAGAACGACCCGCAGACCTGGCGCGCGCGCTTCGTTGTGGAGGCACCCATGCCGGGGCGTGAGGCATGCCAGCAGAGCTGGGAGCTGATCCGCCGCTACATGGATGAGGCGCCCACAGCGCTCCCCATGCAGACGGTGGTGAATCCGCGATCATGGACGTCAGCGCTGCTGGAATTTGGCCCCTTGTCCGGGGGTGGCGACGCACATGGGTTCATCCAAGGGTTGCGGGATCACAACTGGCAGCCCTTCTGGAGTGGAGAGCATCTCCTGGCGGTACTGGTCTGGGTCGCGTTCTGGCCAGACCAGGTATTCCGAATGGTGTACGCACGCTTCAGGCCCCGGGTGCCGCTGCCGGCATCGCTTGCGGGGGTGTCCACTGGCCACGGCAGCGGGGCGTCGCCCTACGCCATCACGCCAGCGTTGGCGGGCGAGCTGCGCGGCAGGCGAAAAGCCGCCCTCACCGTCGCCATTGTCTGTGGGGCGTGCACGCTGATCAGCGTTGCCGCCTGGTCAGTGGTGGCACGGCAAATGCTGCGGGCGGTGTTTGGCTGAGGCGACCGGACGACTGGAACACCCGCCCTGCGCCTGCATGACCATTCGACCGGCGCGCCGGCCCGGCTTACTCTAGCGGCCCTCTCAAGCTGGATGCATCGAGTGAACTGGACCTGGACTTCCATCGTGTATTTCGTGCTGGTCATGGCGATGTGCTGTGGCTTTGTGCGAACGGTGTACCGCTATCTGGGCCGATTCGCCGGCTGGCAATCACCGGTGAAGCGACTGCTGGCCATCAGCCCCATCCTGCTCGCCATGCTCTTCGCGCTGTCTGGTTTCCTGTTGGTCGGGTTTCGCTGATCCGCCCCCCCACGGCGGCACTGCTAAATGCGCTTGCATTGCCGGAGGCTGACGTCCGGGCTTCGATCGGCATGGCCACTACATCGACGATCTACCGCTCGAGCCATCAACCCAAGGGCCGGGCGGGCGGCCGCCGTCTCGGTGTCGTCCGCTGGCATCATCCGCGCAGTGCCAGCGCCTGCTCGATCGCATACAAAATCCAGATGGCAGTCAGCACCCCGACTGCGGTACAGATCAACGGCCAGGTCTTTTCCATGAAGCCCAATGGCGGGTTGTCCCGCCAATCGCGGCGACAACGATCCTGGTCGCCAACCGTGCTGGCTGCCTCGATCTCCGCCGGCCAGTGGGGTACTCGGCTGGTCGCCATGGCCAGCCATCGGCCTATAGCAATAAAGCCGAAGGGAAGCGAAGCGAGAAGATGCACCCAAGGCCAATGAATGAAGTTGGCGAACGTTCGCGCCACACCGAACACAAACCCTTCTTTTCTATCGTGAACAGGCATGCACAACGGCACCAGTTCGCAAAGTCTCGCGACATCACCTTCGGTTCCGTGCATGTACTGACGAATGTACTCCCACAGACCAAGCAAGTCCTGCCGCTCACCCATGTACTCGTAGCCAAGCGAGAACGTCTCGATCACCATCTCTCCGTCATCAGACAGAAAGTGAACCCGCAGGTCATTGGTTCTTCCAATCGGAGGTGTAGTCGATTCACCCATGAAGAAGAACAGACGATCCCAAGCTCCAGTCACAACCGTCCCATCTTGCCGGAAGAAGTAGATCTGGCGACTGCGCCTGTCTACCCGCATGGGGTAGTGCGTCCATCGGAAGCACTCGCTTCGGAAGAGCCACACGATGCCACCAATGATGAAGATCGACGCCGGCACGATGACAATCCAGAAGCACCACAGTATCCAGCGCTCATCCTCCCGGAAGGGCTCACCCAGGATGATCAGGTTGATGAGCAGATAGAGCGACGTTGGAGCGAACGCCAGCGCACCCATGACAGACAGCCAGACATTGAATCCCTTGACCGGGTACCAGCGGTCCACGAGCTCAATATAAGTCGAGTTGAATTTGATAAGGGACAACCCGATCCGAGGTGCGACACCCGTGGATCGGATCGGATCCAACTGCTCCTTCCTCTCTGCTTCGGTCAATGGGCGGTTGACCGGAAACCTGAGGTTTCTTGCATTGATACCTGCGTAATCCATTTCAATCCTTCAACATTCGTTGGCTCTCTTCCCTCTGGGGGCCGATGCACACCGGTTCTGTCACCACAGGCCCGGGCACGAGCCACGCTGATCGCCGCCCTCCCAGTCGGCGCGCAGATCAATCAGGCGCCGCGACCCGCATAGAACTGTCCCACATACTCTGGCTCTGGCAGCTGGTGCGGATCGGCCGCGTCAATGTGCGATTCGGTCACCACATGCACCGGCCACTGTGGCAGTTTGCTGCTCTTCAACACCAACCAGCGGCATGCGGCCAACGGCAACAACAGCGGCATAAGCACCGCGCGATAGGGAAGCACCCCCTCACCCAGGCTGATGATCACCGTGAGGTAGCAGTTCTTCCAGGTATCCGCCACGGACAGGTGCAACTGCGGCGACGCAGGCGCGTTAACCACGTGCTCCGGGCCTTCATCCATGTAGCGCCGGATGAACTCCCATATCTCGCGGATCGTGGCGGGATCGTCGAAATAGTGGCCGACGGCGAACGTTTTCCGGACCATCTCCCCGTCCATGACGTGGCAGCGAATATCCCGCAGGAACGTCTCGCCGTCACCGTGTCCCAGATGGAAGTACGCCTGGTCCCACGGAACGCTGATGACGCCGGATGGGCCGGCGTCGGTGTAGGCGTGCACCATCCGGGTGCGTCGATTGAAGCGAATCGGGTAGTACTTGTAGGTGAAGAAATCACGCCCAAACGTGTAACGCCACATGACGGGAAACTGGCCAATGAACAGCGTCAGTATGATTGCGACCAGCCACCCGTCGATCCGCCCGTCCGGTCGAGCGTTCGGAACCCACATCGCCAACAGCCATATGCCGAACAACGCCATCATGGTGCACACCAGTGTCCCCACCGTTGTTGCCACCATGCCGCGCAGGCGGTATCGACGATCAACGACGTCCATGTAGGTGGAATTCAGGCGGATCACACAGTGGTGTTCATTGCTACGCCCACTGCGATTCCGCGGCAGTGCCTCATAGCGCTCTTGCGGCTCGAGCAGCCTGTCTACCTTGAACTTCCTCAACCAGCTGGTGTACATCGCTCACGCTCCAGCGTTCAATGGCTTTTTTGGCGGCGCGGCCGACGCTTGGACGCCTTGCCCGGCTTCACCTTCGCATCTGCAAGGGCCAAAGCGCTCAACTGTTCATGGGTCAGCGCAGGGCCACCGAGACTGGCAAGAATGTCCCTGCTCCACGCGGGTTCCCGTTTCAGGCGGTAGCTGAGATAGCGTACCAGCCCCATGTAGGCGGTGAACGGCAGGAACAACAACATGCCCACGCCAGCCATCCAGGCCAGAATTCCTTTTCGCCGCCACGCGACTGCGCGATCGTCGAACAGGGGTTGAAGCAACCAGAACGAGGGCCAGAACGCGACGCCCCAGTCCTCATAAAGGCTGTCCATCAGCGTCCAGGCAGCCCCCTCATAACGCATGAAGCGTCGAATATGCTCCCAGCGCTGAACCGGGGATTCAAGATCGCCGTAGCCGAAGCTGGGACCCACCCCAAAGCGCTGCACCACGTCACGCCCACCCGGTACGTCGGTAATCGCAAACACGAGGCCAGATTCCCGTCGTGAAATCTGACCGGTGAAAATGGTGAACTCTACGACCTCCGCGCGGACGCATGACCGTACGTGTCTATCTCGTATCGGGTACGGCCCCACAGCTTCCAACCCCACTGCCACCACGGCAGACCCATGGCCTTGAACACATGCACCTTCCCCAAGGCACGGTTGAGGAGCACTGGCTCGTAGCGGAATCCCACCCAGTCGACTTGGATGAACAGCAACGCCAGCCATAGCAGGATCGCGACCATGATCAACGGTAGCCACCAGCCGTTGCTGATCCCCATGATGAGCATCGCGATCGCCAGCGGTAGCGCCATAAGGCCGCCGGCGCTCAAATAGCCACGCATAGCGCCCAGTTGATCCACGAACGCCAAGCCGTCCGGGTAGACACGCGCTACCCCGCCCCCGGTCCTTGCCTCATGACTACTCTGCACGTTAGCCGCAGGCAGCAGGGCCACGGCCTGTCCGTTGGGGGGATTCAAATCATCCGCGAGTGCTGCGGCTTGCTCGTCCGATCCCAATATCACGCATTCCATTTTCGCGATATCACTTCAATGCGCCTGCTTTTGGGGGAACTTTTAGCCAAGCACGGCATCGCCCAACAACCACAACACGCCGACCCAGAACGCCGTCCCGACAGCCAGCGCAACCGGGATGCATCTGCGCGCAGGCGCGACGACAGCCGCATGCGTACGTGCCAGACGCCGTAGCGTGGTGCCGGCTGGCAGCGCGTTGAAGCGCTTCAACCACGGGGCCAAAGCGCCCTCGCCGTACGGCCCCAGTGAGATCCGGGCCGCCAGCAGTTCCGGCACCTGCAGCGGCATTGCCAAGGCAGTGTTGAGCACACTGCCGAGGCCAACCAGCGGCGACCACGGGCGTTCGCCAAGCCATCGCTGTGCGAGACTTGGCAAGGTCCAGATGCTCAATGCAAGTCGCTGCATCCAATCGGGGCTGGCCGACACGAGACGGAAGCTCGGCAAGCGCTCAAGGGGCTGGTCCATATACGTCTTGAAGAATCCATAGCGGAGCACCCCGGCGCCGATCAGGTCCCCTTTACCCGCGACGAACTCGGCGCCAACCCGGCCAGTGGACGGATCCACGTCGGCCAGCACGAGCTGGTAGGTCTGGCCGCCGCCCACCGTATTCACGACGCGGACGATCCGAACGAAGGGCCGAAGCCGCTCCCAAGGATAGGTGCGAACACCTTGGCTACCGAAATGTGTAACCGTGCGGGCTACTCGGTTGAACAGGACGGGCTCCACCCGATTCCCCCGCCTGACTGAACGGACCATGCCCAGGCAGAAAGCTACGCTCAGCACCAGAAACAGCAGGGTGACAATGGTGGATGCAACCATATCCTTCCAGTCGGCGAGCATTTCAGGAAGGCCGGCCAGGATCACGATATCCACCAGCACGATCATCCCGACCAGCCACAGCAGCCCGCCCTTTGCACCGGACAGCAGGGTCACGTCAGGCGCCACCACAAGCTCGGTTTCGTCGACATCAAGCACGAAGTCGATATCCACGTCTTCTGCGCGGTGATGGGTAAGGGGATACATCACCCCACCCGGCCCCTGCACTGGCGAGGCCATGTCCATGATGTCCGAGCCGGCTTGGACCGTTATGTCGTTATCGCGCATTGCGCCTTCATCTCTCTGCGGTGATCAATTGAACGATACCTTCACCACTCGGAAGGACCAAACTTGGATTGCTGGATTTGTCCGGCCACAGCCGCGCCGTGACCTTGACGCTCTTCAGGGAATTGCTCACATAGATGATCCGCCACATTACTCCACCGGTCTCGCTCCGGCGCAGGTTTGCGCCCCCGGACGTCGGGGCTGACAAGCCCCTGTTCTGGTGCTCCAGCCCCTCGGAGAATCTCTGCGGATCGACCAGCCCGGTGCGAAGATCCGTACTGAGCAGCCGAGAGGAGCTTGCCGTGAGAACACGGCCATCGGTCATCTGGAGCTCGATTCTGTGTTCGAGCCAGCCTTTGCCTTCCATCACATCGGGAGCGTCAATAAGCACATCGACAGTGCCGCCAAAGGTGTATCCCAACACGGATGCGCCAGTCCGCCAGATCCCGGTCACTGCAAAGGGAATGACAAACAGCTTCTCCAGCACATCAGCCTCTTCCTTCTCCGTCGCATACGTCGGCTTGATGCCGAAGCAACACGAACGAAGCCAGACCTGAAGCGGGTTGTCGCGCTTTTCTTCGGCAATGACCAAGAAGTAGAGGCCGGCAATGGCAGCGCCGACAGCGACGATGGCCCACACGATCGGACCGCCATACAGCGACATACCCAACAGCATCATGCCTCCGCCCGCAGTAGCCGCGCCGCTGATGGTGAGCAAAATCCCGGCGATCTGCATCGCATCCGCTGCGTCGCGGTCTCCGGCGTCCTTCAGGTCCCGCGCGTCCCTGATCGTCATGACGCCGACAATGATGCCAGCGGCCCCTCCAAGTATCCCGCCTGCACCGGCCGTTGCGGTGGCCGCCCGCACAAGCGTACCGGTTGTCCGGGCGGTGAGGTAGGCGCGGAGTGCCATCATCGCGCCGCTCGCCTCCAGCCCTGCACCGACGAACCCCAACAATGAAGCGCTGATCTTGGCGTAGGCTGCTGAGGAAGGCTTGTCCTCGCATTCCTTCAGCGAAGCGGCAAGGGCGATGGCCTGGAACCCCATCGCCCACACCGCGAGAGTTCCGGCTGCTGCGCCGTTCTTCAGAACCGCGATGGTCTTGGTGCTCCAACCACCGCTGGTTGCATGCGGAGCGCCAGCCAAGGCGGCAGGGCTCGCCACTGCCGGCACACTGGCCCCTTGAACGCGCGCGCGATTGATCCGGGCAGTTTCGGCCGCCAGCTCCCGTTTTGCCTTGTCAGCCGCCTGCTCAATAAGCGCCTGGCGTCGCAGCTGTTCGTAGGCTTTGTCCATGGCCGCGCCTAGCGGCGCCTTGGCAAAGTTGCCGCCTCGTCTTCCGCCTGCCTTGCCGGCGCCGGTCTTGCCTGCGGCACGCCGGATGCGGCGATTCGCCTCCTGGCTGACCACGCGCGCACGCTCGCCGGTCAATGACTCAAGCTCGATCACCTCACCCCAGTGGATACGGAGCAACGGAATCTTTTTTCGACCGGCTTCACCCAGCTCATCGGTTACATCCGCAAGATTGATCGCAGAGCGCTTACCACCCTCTGCATCGACCGACCGCTGCAGTCTCGACTCCAATGAGTGCCCCCAGGCGCTCTCTTTGTTGTCGCGAATGAAATCGGCGACCGTGACCTCCTGTACAACCGGCTGGACGGCGGTCCGGAACCACAAGGCCCCGGCAACGGCAAAAACGCGAAGGTTCTTGTATGCCGCCAGCTTTACATCTGTGAGCAGGCCCTGCGCGCCGGTGATCAGATTCCTCAGCGCCTCCTCGATGAACAGTGCACTTCGGAAGGTCGCTATACGAACCCGGTCAGCGGATCCACCCGCCGAGGCTGCAGTCGCACCCGTCATTTGTGCATGAAGCTGCGACATGAAACCCTGGTTCTCAAAGACCCAGGCATCAAACACGCTATAGCTCGACTTGATGATGCCTTGGACATCGGCCTGCTTGTCCTCGGCAAGGACCGTCAGGAGACTTCTCTGCCCACCCGTGATGGCCCAGTACCACAAGTTGTCCTCGACCGGCTTCTCGAACTCCTTGATCGCATGACCGCGATCGATATCGCACAGGCCACCGCCGCCCAGCACGGTAGCCGCCTGGCAAACCATCGCCATCGTCGAGGCGGCGTCGGCAACGTCGAAATCATGCTTGAGACAGTTCCTCAGCGCCCACGCCTGCTGGAAGTTACCGCTATCGTCGCAGAGGCCATTCAAGATCGAAGGGAGTTGTCCAATCTCTGCAGCGTACTCACGATCAAAGGACGCAATCTTGCTTGCATCAATCTTGTCGAAGTAGTCCTCTGCCCATTCCTGCGCCTTGTCACCGCCACCGGCCTTCCACGATGCGCCGATTTGCTCGATCAGCCGCTTGACGGCGATCTTTCGTCGAAACTTCTGGTTGATTGCCTCGATCTTCAGCCGTTTGAGTGTAGCGAGGTGGCGTATCTCCAATGCGATGCCGATAGGATCGTGCAGGTAGACGGCTACGCCGCCACCTTCATGCATGCCTGCCATGCGCTGGGCCACCGCCGTGGCCAACCCTGACCGGTCTACACCGGGGGTCACACTGTCCACATACAGGCTATGGCGACCCCCAAACTCGGGGGCATGATCCCGGACCACGCCGAGGTCCGCGCCAAGTGCATCGGCTTGCCGATGGCTGACAGCGCCGGCCTTGACCCCTGCCATGAGGTCCGGGACTGAAAACTCCTGGAACCGTCCTTTCAGATCCTTGAGCTCGACCTGAGGATCTTCCTCGAACCGAGCGGGCATGGCCTTGCCGAGAAGCGCCGCGTCATAAAGCTGCAGCTGGTGTTCGGTCTGCCATACGCTGAAGTAAGCGAGCCAGACCCGCTTAGCGTTCTTCGGATCGGAGATCGAAAATGCCGCCGAACGCACGGCGTGGTCTGAGCGTCCGCATTGTGGTTCGACCGGTTCAGGCTTGTTAGCCACCGTGAACTCGGACAGCGAACCCTCGTTCGAAACCTGGAAGGCGCGCCAGGTTCCCCCGCCGCGTTCGTCAAGTACGTACAGGAAGCCCTGGCTGAGCATGCGCATCGCCAGCACGCCTGCGCGGAAAGTGTAGTCTTGGCCGGACAAGCTTGCCGACCCCGCTTCCGCGGAGGCAGAGCGGGCGGTATATGCAAATCGCATCGGAAGGATGGGGAAGCCCGCCTTGTCGCAGCGCTTGCAGTCTCCAAACGGCGCCGGGTTCTGCACCGATCGCTTTACACCCGTCGCGATACTTGCGCCGTCAGCCATGCCTTGCCTCCACGTTGAATCCATTCGTATTTCTTGACCAGGCGCCATGTTCAATGGCCTGCCACCATTCTGCATCAGCTTCCGCACAGCGATCTGCATAGGCTCCAGCGCCGGCCACTGCCTCTCGCAGCCACTCGGCTATCACCGGGTGACGTTCAATCTGAGGATGCACCAGCACTTTGTGCAGCAGGAACGTTGTGGCATCGGCGGCCTCGTCGGCACATAGACCAAGATGCATCGCGCAATCTACCGCCGCCTGTAATTGCTGCTCCCGCTCCAATGTGAGGTCGTCCATGCGCTGCAGTTGAGAAATCGCCGCATTGACTGCAACACACCAGGCCGCACGCGGATCGGGCTGCACTGGAGATGCCGGCGCCACATATGTCCCGGTCATGCAGGGTATTGCCTGTAACTCGCCGTCCCAGCCGAGTTGAGCCCATACATCTGCACCCTCGAAAGGGTGTCGGGCACTTTCGGAGAAACCCGCATGACGCGCAACTCGCGGGTCATAGAATCGCTCAAGCCTGCGTTTTCCATCGCCCGTGGCCACAACCGCTTGCCGTAGGACGGCTCCCGCCACTGCAGCGGCGGGCAGTGCGCTGGAGATCCATCCACATATTGGTTGGGGCTGCTGCCAGTCACCGCGCCTCTCCCAAGCGAGAGTCAGCGTTTCTTCCAGCAACACGTCACTGGGACCATCCAACTCCAGAATGAAGGGGCAGAGCTCCCTGTCAATGCCAAAGCGATCCAGATCCACGATGTGCTTTTTCCTGTGCGCCGTTTCAAGCGATCCCATTGCACAACGCGACATAGGATCAACCAGCACGAACCAAGCATTCACTGACGAGCGCATACGCTCTCTTAGCTCCACATAAACATCATATCGGGCGTCATAGCGCGACATGTGCTGCTCCTGCGCTGGCCGCATCTACACTTGCCTCGTTGCATCGATCGTTCTTTCCCGCTTGCGCTGTGACGTCGGAGGTCATCGACTTCGCCCCCGTCCACTCCCGCTGCGTGCCCTTGAACTCCACCTTCCCCGGCGCGCCCAGCTCGATGTTGTCGCCCTCGATCCGGATGTAAGCGCCGGCCGCCGTCGCCAGTAGATGTTTGCTCGGCGCCGAGAGCTGCACATCCGCCTGGGTGCTGGTGATCTTCACGTTGGTCTTGGCTGCCAGGATTGCCTGGTTCTTGTGTGCGCGCGCACTGACCTTGCCCTGCGCGGCATGCAACGCAATCCCACGTTCCTGGTTCGGACTCTCCGGCTTGGGCTCAGCGCCGGCGGTGTACAGGACCAGCCCGCCGGCCACCGCCATCGTGATCGAGCCCTGGCTCAGCCAGTTCAACGCTACGCCTGAGGCCAGCGTGGTGTGCGTGCCACTCACCCAGACCTGATCGGCGGGGGTCAGGCTCATCACACCGGCCACGCCGCTGCCCATCAGCACCGGCTTGTCCCAGCCCGGGGCATCGCCGTCGCCGCCGCTGATGCTGCCCGCCGCGCTGCCGCTCTGGGTGGCGCGCAGGCTTTCCTGCAGCTGTTCCAGCGCGTCGTGGGCCTGCAACTTCGTCGGTTCCTCGGGGAGTTGCGCCTGCTGGTTCACCGCCGATTCGTTCAGGCTTTGCAGCAGCTCGGCGCTTTCCTGCAGCTGAGTCAAGGCCTGATTGGCGGCCAGCTGGGGTTCGCCCGGCTCGGTGGTCAGCAGTAGGCCTTTGCCTCCACGCAGTGACCCAAAGGCCTGCGTGGAAAGCTCGGCGCCGAAGCCGCGCTCGGTTTCGCGCACATTGTCTTCGCCACCCTTGAGGTGGCCGAGGGTGAGCGTAGTTGAATGCTGGGTGGTGGACAGCTGCGCGCGGCCCTGGCCCGGCGTGTCATCCAGGCGCATCTGCTGATAGCCGCCCTGCCCGCCCTGGCTGTCGGCCAGGGCCTGGCTCTTGAAGCCGGTGTAGACCGCGGCATGTTCATTGCCATCGAACCACGCCGGCGCATTGCCGGTGGCGTTGGCGCCGCCGCTGGCGACCTGGTTATGGGCGGCATCGGTCTGGCCGCGGCCGTTGTAGACCGCGCCGACCACGACCGGGCGATCGATGTCACCCTCAAGGAAGGCCACCAGCACTTCCTGGCCGCGACGGGGCAGCACCACGCCGCCCCAGTTGTCGCCGGCCCAGGGGGTCATCACGCGCACCCAGGTCCAGGCACCGCTGTTGGCCGGGGCGTTGTCGTCGCCGCCGGGATGGGCCAAGCCGGTGCTGGAGCTGCCGCCGCGCTGCCACGGGAACTGCACCTTGATGCGGTGGTCGCGATCGGACTGCAGCGGCTCGCCGTCGCTGACCACGATGGCGCTGAGCGTGCCGGTGATCGACGGGCGCGGATGCAGGCGCGTGCCGTGGCCGTCCTCGGTCTGCGGGCGGTACACCACGTCGGCCGGGATGGCGACGAAGCGGTTGTCGTAGAAGGTCGTAGTGAGGTCCGGCGATGCATTCGCAACGGACAAGCCACTCAAGGCACCCGGGAGGCTGAGCGGCGCCTGCGCGGCCGGCCCTAGCTGCTGCTCCAGCACATCGAACACATCGGCCTCGAAGTTGTTGCGCGCCTGGTGCTGTACCGACAGGCACAGGAAGGCGGTACCCGCGTCCACGCCCGGATGCTGCCCCAGCTGGAACTGCGCCCCGGGCGTGAGCTGGCGCCATTTGCCCTGCCCTTCAATCGTATGCGCGCGCACGCGCAGCGCATCCAGGTGCTGCTGCGCGCGACGCTGGCCACGCGCGTTGTCCTGCCAGCCGTACGGGCCGCAGGTGTCGGCGTCCTCACCCATGGAATTCTGTGTCATCTGCGCTTCGGCGCTGGCCTGCCGCAGCTCCAACGTGCGGTGGTCCCAAGTGTGCCGGGACACCTTGGTGGTACGCCAGCGGCGCGCGGTCGACCACTGCTGCACGCTGTCATCGCGCTCGGTCACATCGCCCCGGTGGAAACGCACCGTGCCCAGGTCCCTGGCACCGTGGTGGTTGTCGGCCAGCACCAGGGTATGGGCCCCAAACGACTCGCTGCCCGGGTCGTCCGCATGCTCGAACCAGTAATAGATGCCCTCTTCGGCCAGCAGGCGCTGCACGAAGGCCAGGTCGGTTTCCTGGTACTGCGTGGTCAGGCTGCGCTTGGCGTAGAGGCTGCGATCGGTCAGGTCCCAGCGCCATGCCGGAACAAGGCCGCTGTAGTCGGCGAAGGCGTTTTCGACGATGTCGACCACGCTGGCGTCATGGAACACGTAGCTGTCCACGCGCTGGCCCAGGAAGGCCAGCCAGGGCTGCAGGCGCAGGCGATACCGCGCCAGGCCGCCGTTGCTGCCAATCCGTTCGGCGGCGGTGATCCGGCCGTGGAACGGGCGCTCGTTGCCGATGGCCTGCATCTGCAGCAATGCCGGCTGCCCAAGCAGACTGTCCAGCGACAGGTTGGCATCGGACGACAGTGCGATGACGTCGAATACGAAACCCACGCCATCGATCTGCTCGACGCCATTGAGCGACTCGGCCACCAGCACGTCGCTCCCCAGCGAGGTGCGCAGCTGCAGCAGGCGCTGTGCCTGCCCCGGTGCCGCAAGCGCGGCCAGTATCGTGCTTGTGGATTTCATAATGCTTCCATTCATTAGCCCCGCAGATTCAACTGGGGCGACCCATCATCAGCAGAACATCAGTCGAGACGCCGCACGATTCATTCGCGACGGAAAATCAACCAACCATCGGAACCTATACAGTGCACAGTGTGACCCAGGTCACAATGTGCACCGATCAAGAGCGCCGAGCGACGCCGCGCTCTTGTTCCAGGCTAACCCGGAAACTCGGACATGCCACCTAGAATAGGGAACACAGGCAAGTCAGTCGAGTAGCACGCTGGGAAAATGCCCTATTCGGTGCATCTTCACATCGACAGCCCCTCAATCGGGCGCGCGTGTGCAGCCTGCCGCATGTCACCGGATGCAGACGAGAACACAGGCACAGCATGCGCGTCGCCAAGTCACGATGAAGTGGCACCGCCGCACTGGCATTCTCCTCTGAGAGCGCTAAGCAGTCAGACACCGCGTCCCGCATAGAACTGCCCGACATACTCCGGCTCCGGCCACTGATGCGGATCGGCCACGTCGACGACGGATTCCGTCACCACATGGGCCGGCCACTCCGGCGCTCTGCTGCTCTTCAACACCAGCCATCGGCATACGACCAATGGCCCCAGCAACGGCATCAGCACCGTGCGATACGGTAGCAACGCGTCACCGAGGCTGATGATCACCGTCAGGTAGCAATTCTTCCAGGTGTCCGCCACAGACAGGTGCACACGCCGCGACGACGGCGCGTCAACCACGTGCTCCGGTCCTTCGTCCATGTAGCGTCGGATGAACTCCCAGATCTCGCGAATTTTGTCCGCATCGTCGAAATAGTGACCGACGGCAAAGGTATGCCTGACCGTATCCCCCTCCATGACGTGGCAACGAATATCGCGCAGGAACGTCTCACCCTGACCGTGCCCAAGATGGAAGTACGCTTGCTCCCACGGCACGCTGATGACGCCGGAAGGGCCCGCATCCGTATAGGCGTGCACCATCCGCGTGCGACGGTTGAACCGGATCGGGTAGTACTTGTAGGTGAAGAAATCGCGGCCAATGACCAATCGATACATCAGCGCGAACTGACCGACGAAGCCGATCACCAGAACGCCCGCCATGAACCAATCAACCGCTCGCCCCGCGTACACGGTGGGAAGCCAGGTCACCAGCATCCATACCCCGAACAGCGCCAAGGCGGTACTGACCAGCGTTACCACGGTCGTCGTCACCATCCCCCGAAGACGGTAGCGCCGATCAATCACATCCATGTACGTCGAGTTCAGGCGGATGACGCAGTGCCGTTCGTTGCTCACGCCAGTGCGCTCCCGCTTCAATGGCTCACACTGCTCGGTAGGGTCGATCGTTCGATCCGCCTTGAACCTTCTCAACCAACCTGTGTACATCCTCGTCTCACTCCCGTGTTCGCTCGCATGCGGGAACAACGCACTCAGCGGGCCTATCCAAGCCAATGTGACGTGCAGCAGCAAGGATGCGGCAAGTGACACTGCGCAGGCGCTTGTTCGAGGCGATCAATGCCCGCCGTTTCCCTTCATCCGTGTGCGCAACGTCTCGTTGAGCGCCATTGCATCACGGGTGGCTTGCGTCCAGTACGCCAGCATGGTTTCGCTGCCACGGCCGTCGCCTACCCGACCGTACACGACCGGCTCCTTCAGGCTCCCAGCCTCCGCACCGCCGGCGCAATCATCCTCGACTGCGCGGGGCCAGCTGGGGCGTCTGCACAGCTTCATCGACAGATACCTGAACATGGCCCACGGCAGCGTAATGGGCAAAGCAAGCAGACCCAGGCCCGTGCCGGCAGACGACACATGGATGATGATGGCATTCCGAAGGCTGGGCGTGGTCGATGTGTAGAGTTGCAGCGGCGGAAATGGAAGCGCCTCCATGCCCCCGTCCATGTAGCGGCGAATCATCTCCCAGTGCGCCAACGTTGGCCCGGGATTGGCCCCACTGTCGCTGCCAACGGCGAAGGTGTGAATCACCTGATCGCCCTGCATCAGGTGGCCGCGAAGATCGTAGGTTGCGTCCCTGTCGCCCGCGCCCACCGGCGCGCCGCTTCCGATGATGAAACGCACCTCATCCCACGGTGCCGAGAGCGCGCCACGGCGGCCACCGGTAAAGACATGCACCCTGCGCGACTTGCGGTTGAACCGAACGGGATAGTACTGATACCGAAAGACATCCCGGCCCAACAGCATCCAGTAGCTGAAGGCTGCCAACCCGGACGACAGTGTGACGATCCAGCCCACCACGAAACGCTCGCCCGTTGTCAGCGGCCGTGGAAAGCCCTGGGGCGTCACCGTTGGTGCCATTGCCATCGCAACGGCGAATGCAACGGCAAGCGCAATGACCAGCAGCCCCCACATCGCCCCCCAGCCGCGATAGTGGAAATGCCGGTCTACATATTCGATGAACGTGGGATTGAGCGCGATGATGCCCTGGTCGATTGGATCCTTGACCATGCCATCGAAATTGCGCACATCTGCGTTGCGCTCGGCGTCCGACAAGGGTCTGTTGACCCGATAGCGCTGGGCCAACCAGCCTGCAAATGCACTCATGCTCACATCCTTGAAGTCGGCCGTTGCGCCAGGCGCTGCCGGGTTGGACGTCGTCCAGCCCGCGTTGCGTACGACTGCGCTGCGTGACACCAGCAGAAACCGGAGCCACCCAGCGCCGCGCACCGGGTTCAATCGGGCCTGGACCGCGCTGACAGGCAGCGTCCAGTCACCCACGCCTCACCTGAAGAGCGACGCCAGGCCCTGGTCCTCCGCCCTTGCCTGCGTCTCAGCTTCGTTCCAGTACTGCATGAACGCCGCCTCCCCACTCCTGCCGCCCGGAAGGTCGCCGTAAACCTGCGGTTCGCGCAGAACCCGGCTGCCACGCGCTGGCGCGCATTCTGCTTCCACCGAGCTTGGCCACACCGGGCGCTTACTGCTTGCCAGCGCCATGTAGCGGGCGACACCAATCGGAAACAGGAAAGGCGCGAGTATCCAGCGCAATGCGCCGTTGAACACTGCAAACGGAATGATGAACGCGTTCTTCAACGAAACACGCGAGGACGCAAAGATGCCAAGCGGAGGGAACGGCAGATCGTCCATCCCTTCATCCATGAAGCGGCGAATCATTTCCCAATGCGCAAGGACGACCCCCGGGCTACTGCCACCATCGGATCCGATCGACACCGTATGAACAATCTTGCCACTTTCGATGACATGCATCCGCAGGTCGTAAATGCGGACGTTGTTGGCACCGGTACCGCCATCTTCGTTGATGAAGAAGAATGCATCGTCGAACGGCACCTCAAGGTACTTCCGCGCCCCGCCGGTGAACACATAGACCTTACGGTTGGCTCGATTGAAGCGGACAGGATAGTGGGTGTACCGAAACGCATCCTTGAGCACGAGCACCTTCAGCGCCACAAGCGCGGGCACACCAAACATCACGGCCATGATGACCAGCGCCCAGAACACAGGCGCAACCTGTCCCTGTGAGCTTTGCAGGAATCCGTAAATGCCTGCGCCGCCAAGGACCACGCAGAAGACAACAAGAAACCCACCCCCAAGCACCCCCCAGCCGCGCATCAGGAAGTACCGGTCCAGATACTCCAGGCAGGTGGAATCGAGATGGATGGCGCCTTTGTTCAGTGGCTTCGGACGCGGTATCCCGGGAGATCGCAGGTTGGCGCGCGCTTCCTTCTCGGAAACTTCACGGCCCAGCTTGAAAGGGCTGACCAGCCAGCCAGTAAAACTGCTCATCGGGAGGTCCTACTTGGCTTGCAATGCGACATACGCTGCTTCCTGGTCTTCAAGTGACTCGAAACGTCCATGATCATGCGCACCAAAGGGTGTCTTGTTGATCCAGATTTCGATCTTATCATCGCGAATAAGGTTGATCAGCCACTCGCCAACAAACCCGATGATGGCCAGGACAATCATGATGATGAAGCCTATGCCAGCGGTCATCCAGCCGAACAGCACGCACACGGCAACCACAGCGCCGCCCACAGCCGTTGCGCCGAACAGGATGGCCATCGGTATGTCGCCACTCTTGGCGGCTTCATAGAACTTCCAACCATCGACGACGGCGCCAAGGAACGCCCCCACGGTTCCTACAAGCTTGCCCATCCATCCGATGACGGCCGATGTCGTCCTCAGTTCGACGGCCGCGATCCGCACCGATCGCGCCACCTGCCCATACGCAGTTCGTTCCAATCCGATAGCGGTCAACTCAATGCTCGTCCCCGCAAGCCCGAACAGGGCCGATCCCAGGCTGATGCGGCGGCGATTCTCTGGACCTTGCTTCTCGTCATCAAGCTTGGTGAAGGCATCCGCGGCGTTCCAACCATCCAGCAGCAGACCCACCACACCGAAGCCAACGTCTGCCCGGATGTTGACGGATGCAAAGGAGGCTGCGCGGCTTCTGACCACGGCCCGCAACTGGTCCTCGCTCAACAGCGCCCGGTCCAGGGTCGTGATATTCGTCCCGCGCAGGGCACGCATGGTTTCATCGTCCCAGTAGACCGCCCATTGGAAGACCTTGCGACCCCGCGCATTCCGCTCACCGGTGGCGGTCCGCGCACCGGATCGTTCTGTCAGCTGCTGACGAAGATGCGTATCCACCTGCTGGCGGGCACGTGCCTTCTCGGCGGGAGACTGCCCAGCCGTCAGCGCCTCCACGATGAAGTGGGCAAGCTCGGCTTCGGACGCCCTCACAGGGAGCCGGGTGATCTGCCGGCCCGATACGGCGCCCATCAAGGCCATCATCCGGTGCTTCATGGCAATGCTGAGCGCAATATTCGCCGCACCAACTTTGATGGTCTGCCCTGCCTTTGAAAGCCCGGTGATGAATGACCCGGCGATCTCATGCATGAAGTTGGCCACAATACCGGTGCGGGTCTGCATGTCCGCCGGATTGTTCTTCTTCCTGTCGTCCACGTGTGCGAACGCCTTCAGCACGTTGCTCCAGGCGCCCGGGTTGTTGGCCAGTTCGAGGCTCGGCCCGGCCGCAAGCTCCAGGTACTTGGCGATCGTGGTGTCGTTCAGGACCAGCGCACGCAGGGTGATATTGCGCTTTTCATCGAAACGCCCGTTGAGATCCTTCAACAACGCAGCAGCAACCTGGTCGTGACCGGTGATGCCTTCCACGCAGCGCTGGACAATGACGGTGAATGCCCCGCCACCGCCTTCGAGGCCTTCATGATGGTTGGACGACAACCAGTCACGAAGTGCATCGGACTGATACCAGCGAACGAACGACATCGCCAACGGCGTCAGCTGGCTGCTGGTGAATTCCTTGGTTTCCCGCTCCAGCTCTGCTTCGAACCTGGACACGGCTGACTCGTCGTAGTCATCCTTGTAGCGGTTCCACGCTGACACGCGCGCCTTGCGGTCCTGTTCGGCGGTCAACGACTCGGGCATCTTGATGAGTCCGGCAGCGTAGAGCTCTGCCGATGCCTTGCCCGTGATCGCCGTTGCGCGCCGCTCGCTCAGCTCGGTAGCGGCCGCCTGATCTTCGATCGCCTTCCGGATGCCCTTGATGCCCGTCGCCGCGGCCAACTTCCAATTGCGATCCTTGCCGGTTTCGAAGTCCCTCACCAACTCCCGCATCAAGGCCGACACGTCCTGGGTAAGACCGGCGGGATCGTTCAGGGCCAGCATCATCGCCGGTACCTCCGGAGACGCCTTCTTGACCCATTCCTCCATGCCCGCGACCTGCTGCTTGCAGCGGCGGAAGGCGAAGGTGGTGAAGTCATACGCCGGGTTATTGGAGACCGTCACGCCTTCAAGATTGACCTGCTTGATCATCTTTCCGGTTTTTGGATCCAGCACCATCTGCGACGTCGGCTGACTCGGGTCTCGAGGCTTTGCAACCTGCTCTTCGAACGCAAACTCACTCACCAGACGCTTGGCGTCACCCACTTCACCGGTGTGATCGGGGCGCGCCCCGCCAACCCACGCTTTCACATCGACCGCGCGCATGTGCTTCTTTCGCTCGGAGGAGAGCCGGTTGCGCTTCAGCACCTCGGGCGCCCACGGTGCCTCGCTGAAGCCAAACCAAACCTTGCCGGCCCTCGAAGGGTCGGGGATGGTGACGAAGCGCGCCAGCTGCGAGGTCGCCATGCGCGCACAGGTGGGCGCGAACTCCTCCATCGGCGGCGCATCGGCGTGCACATCAAACTCAAGCAGGTAGGCATCTTCCGTGACGAAGTACCCCTTCCATTCGCCCCGCGCCTCGTTGAATACGTAAAGATAGCCCTGGCGTGCCAGTCGCAAGGTGTACTGGGCACGCGCAGCCGGCAGGACGATGTCCTTGACGCCCGCTCCGAACTTCCCTTCCAGCGGCGGCATGGTGAATCCTGCCCGCACATCGGTACGCGCAAGTGAGTAGCGCAAGGGAAGAATGGGCAGACCGCGTTGGTCGCACATCTGGCATTTCTTGCTCGGATCGCAGGCCCCAAGGCCACCCGGCTGTTTGGTGTCAGTTGTTGCCACGTTCGTCCAGCTCCTCTGCATTCACTTCCATTGATTGGCTGTACTCGTCCATCCATGCCGACAAGTACCCGCACTCCCCCGCGAAAGCCAGATCGATCATCCTTCGCTCCACAGGCTGGTCATGCACCTGGGGAGACCTGACAAGCGAGAGGAAGGCGAAGAACTCCACATCTTCATCGGTGCTCAAGCCAAGTGCCTGGGCCCTCATCATCTCGTTGAACGCAGTCCTCCTTGATGCGTCGGTGTCCAGCACCGGGGCGCCGTCGCGCGCCAGCCTGGCGAAGACGCGATTGACCGACCCCGTCATGGACAGCGCCCGCATCTGCTCGATATCCAGGTCAAGCCGTTGCGCGGCCGCCCGCTCACTTGTACTGGCCGTCCAGCGCTCACTGCCAGGCACCGGCCAGGACCAGTGACTGATTGGGCCCAGCAGGGCGTCGACCTGGAGGGGTCGCAGGATCCAGCGAAGGTTGAGCCACACCCGCGGATCGTGCAGACGCAGCCACATCGCTTCGCCGCCGATCTTCTGCACCATCGCGCTCGCCACATGCCTGGCTACCCGACTGGGCGAGGCCTGGCTCCGCAGCAAGCCGCAGAAGGGGGCTTTGTTGCGCGCGTTGCCATAGTTCATGGTCTGATCCAACCGATACAGACGATCATCCTCGTCCAGCTCGGCCAACGCGATCAGACGCGGCATGTGCTTTTCTTGTCCCTTCAGTGCATCCGGAACAATCGGCTCACTTGGCCAAAGCGCCACGATGTCGGCATCGATCTGCATCGGATTGATCAGCGCGAAGTCCTGGGACATGAAGAAGCGGTGGCTGAACTCCATGCATCAGCTCCCCAGCGGCACAACAGCCGCACCACTCTGCTCGGCTGCTCTCACGCGGAACTGGCACGGCCCGTGGCTTCCGGAAGGCAAGGTGGGCGCCGCAAGCTTCAACGCCTTTGCCCCCGTCCACTCCCGCTGCGTGCCCTTGAACTCCACCTTCCCGGGCGCGCCCAGCTCGATGTTGTCGCCCTCGATCCGGATGTAAGCGCCGGCCGCCGTCGCCAGCAAATGCTTGCTCGGCGCCGACAACTGCACATCGGCCTGGGTACTGGTGATCTTCACGTTGGTCTTGGCCGCCAGGATTGCCTGGTTCTTGTGTGCGCGCGCACTAACCTTGCCCTGCGCGGCGTGCAGCGCAATCCCACGTTCCTGATTCGGACTTTCGGGTTTCGGCTCGGCGCCGGCGGTGTACAGCACCAGCCCACCGGCTACCGCCATCGTGATCGAGCCCTGGCTCAGCCAGTTCAGCGCCACGCCTGAGGCCAGCGTGGTGTGCGTGCCGCTGACCCAGACCTGGTCGGCCGGGGTCAGGCTCATCACGCCGGCCACGCCGCTGCCCATCAGCACCGGCTTGTCCCAGCCGGGGGCATCGCCGTCGCCGCCGCTGATGCTGCCCGCCGCGCTGCCGCTCTGGGTGGCGCGCAGGCTTTCCTGCAGCTGCTCCAGGGCGTCGTAGGCCTGCAGCGTGGATGGCTCCTCGGGCAGTTGGGCCTGCTGGTTCACTGCCGATTCGTTGAGCGAATGCAGCAGTTCGGCGCTTTCCTGCAGTTGGGTCAGTGCCTGATTGGCGGCCAGCTGCGGTTCGCCAGACTCGGTGCTCAGCAACAATCCCTGCCCGGCACGCAGTGACCCAAAGGCCTGCGTCGAAAGCTCGGCGCCGAAGCCGCGCTCGCTTTCGCGCACGTTGTCTTCGCCGCCCTTCAGGTGACCCAGTGTCAGCGTGGTGGCGTGCTGGGTGGTGGAAAGCTGCGCGCGGCCCTGGCCGGGCGTGTCATCCAGGCGCATCTGCTGGTAACCGCCCTGCCCGCCCTGGCTGTCGGCCAGCGCCTGGCTCTTGAAGCCGGTGTAGACAGCAGCGTGCTCGTTGCCGTGGAACCACGCCGGCGCATTGCCGGTGGCGTTGGCACCGCCGCTGGCGACCTGGTTATGGGCCGCGTCGGTCTGGCCGCGGCCGTTGTACACCGCGCCGACCACGACCGGGCGATCGATATCACCCTCGAGGAAGGCCACCAGGACTTCCTGGCCGCGACGGGGCAGCACCACGCCGCCCCAGTTGTCGCCGGCCCACGGGGTCATCACCCGCACCCAGGTCCACGCTCCAACGTTGGCCGGGGCGTTGTCGTCGCCGCCGGGATGGGCCAAGCCGGTGCTGGAGCTGCCGCCGCGCTGCCACGGGAACTGCACCTTGATCCGGTGGTCGCGATCGGACTGCAGCGGCTCGCCGTCGCTGACCACGATGGCGCTGAGCGTGCCGGTGATCGACGGGCGCGGATGCAGGCGCGTGCCGTGGCCGTCCTCGGTTTGCGGGCGGTACACCACGTCGGCCGGAATGGCGACGAAGCGGTTGTCGTAAAAGGTGGTGGTGAGGTCCGGCGCGGTGTTGGTCACGGACAAGCCCGTCAAGGCGCCCGGCAAGCTGAGCGGCGCCTGCGCGGCCGGCCCTAGCTGCTGCTCCAGCGCGTCGAACACATCGGCCTCGAAGTTGTTGCGCGCCTGGTGCTGCACCGACAGGCACAGGAAGGCGGTGCCGGCATCCACGCCCGGATGCTGGCCCAGCTGGAACTGGGCGCCCGGCGTCAGCTGCCGCCACTTGCCCTGCCCTTCAATCGTGTGCGCGCGCACGCGCAGCGCGTCCAGATGCTGCTGGGCGCGGCGCTGGCCACGCGCGTTGTCCTGCCAGCCGTACGGGCCGCAGGTGTCGGCATCTTCGCCGGTCGCCTCGTGCGCGGTCTGCGCTTCCGCGCTGGCCTGGCGCAGCTCCAGCGTGCGGTGATCCCAGGTATGCCGGGACACCTTGGTGGTGAGCCAGCGGCGCGCGGTCGACCACTGCTGCACGCTGTCATCGCGCTCGGTCACATCGCCGCGGTGGAAGCGCACCGCGCCGAGATCCTTGGCGCCATGATGGTTGTCGGCCAGCACCAGCGTGTGTGCACCAAACGACTCGCTGTCCGGGTCTGCGCCATGCTCGAACCAGTAATAGATGCCCTCTTCGGCCAGCAAGCGCTGCACGAAGGCCAGGTCGGTTTCCTGGTACTGCGTGGTCAGGCTGCGCTTGGCGTAGAGGCTGCGGTCGGTGAGGTCCCAGCGCCAGGCCGGTACCAGCCCGCTGTAGTCGGCGAACACGTTCTCGACGATGTCGACCACGCTGGCGTCATGAAATACGTAACTGTCCACGCGCTGGCCCAGGAAGGCCAACCACGGCTGCAGGCGCAGGCGATACCGCGCCAAGCCGCCGTTGCTGCCGATCCGCTCGGCCGCGGTGATCCGGCCGTGGAACGGGCGTGGGCTGCCGATGGCCTGCATCTGCAGTACGGCGGGTTGGCCCAGCAGGCCGTCCAGCGACAGGTTGGCATCGGCCGACAGTGCGATGACGTCGAACACGAAACCCACGCCATCGATCTGCTCGACGCCATTGAGCGACTCGGCCACCAGCACGTCGCTCCCCAGCGAGGTGCGCAGCTGCAGCAGGCGTTGGGCCTGCCCCGGTGCCGCAAGCGCGGCGAGTATCTTGGTTACGGAATCCATGATCCATCCCCGCATTCATTAGCCCAGTGAATTCGACTGGAGCGATCCATCGTCAACATAGATCAGCGCAAGCACCGTATATTTCACCCGGGCTGTACCCCGGGTGGGCATTGCGTCGCGCACGTCACATGTCACACATTTCCAGCTGGGTGATAGCTCTCTGCGCATTGCATCGGAGAGCAGCCCGGTGCACCTGCCGCTTCTGCGGCGGGTGCACCTGAAAGCCTCTATCAGGCCGACTGCGTAATACGCTCCAGCTGCAGCTTGGCACCTTCGTTCAGCAGCAGGCGGTAGTCGCGGCCGCCAGCGGTGACCGAGACTTCACGGGCATTACTGACCAGCTGGTTGGCCTTGCCCTGCGCGGGTGCGTGGGTCTGGATGCGCCAGGCGCCACGGCTGATCTGTGCAGCCAGGTTGCGGGCATCCTGGCGGGCATCGGCGGCGGCACCGTGCAGCAGCTCGACGATGTGCTCCGGGCGCAGGCGATTCCAGGCGCGCACGTTGTTGGTGTCGCGGGCCAGGCCCAGTTCGAGGCTGCCACAGTTGGCAATGGCCTTGGCGCGGTTGAATCCGTAGAAATCCATATTCGTATCTCCTTTCCAGTCGACAATCAGGACAGCTTGTATTTGAAGGCGCCGTTCTTCCCTGCGGTCACCTTGATGGTGTTGATCCGGTTCCCCTCGGCCATCGCCGCCAGGACGCTTTCCGCGACCTCCGGCAGCAGCGTACCGTTGAGGATGTGATCAACATTGCGTGCACCGGAATCCACCTCGGTGCAACGCGACAGCACGGCCTCGACCAGGCTGTCGTCCCACAAGAACGTGGCCTTGTGGTTACCCGCCACACGGTCGCGGATGCGGCCGAGCTTGAGCGCGATGATCTGGGCCAGCACGTCGTCGTTGATCGGGAAGTACGGCACGACTTTCATGCGGCCCAGGAACGCGGGCTTGAAACTCTTCATCAACACCGGGCGCAGGGCTTCACCCAGTGCGTCGGCAGTGGGGATCTCCTCGGCCGGCTTGTTCAGGCAGGCCTGCATGATCTGCGAGGAGCCGATGTTGGAGGTCAGGATGATCAGGGTATTGCGGAAGTCGATCTCGCGGCCTTCGGCATCGTCCATCTGCCCCTTGTCGAACACCTGGAAGAACATCTCCAGCACGTCCGGGTGGGCCTTTTCCACTTCATCCAGCAGGACCACGCTGTACGGGTTGCGGCGGACCGCTTCGGTCAGCACGCCACCTTCGCCGTAGCCCACATACCCCGGGGGCGAGCCCTTGAGGCCGGAAACGCTGTGCGCTTCCTGGTACTCGCTCATGTTGATGGTGATCAGCTTGCGCTCGCCGCCGTACAGGATGTCGGCCAGCGCCAGTGCGGTCTCGGTCTTGCCCACGCCGGACGGGCCGACGAACATGAACACACCGCGCGGCTTGTTCGGGTCTTCCAGCTTGGCCGTGGCGGTGCGCACGCGCTGGGCGATGGCCTCCAGCGCGTGGTCCTGGCCGATCACACGGTCGACCAGCAGAGTGCCCAAGGTGCGCACCGTGCGGATCTCGTCCTTGACCATCCGGCCCAGCGGGACGCCGGTCCAGGCCGAGACGATTTCGGCCACCACGCCGCCATCCACCTGCAGCGGCACCATCGGGGTGTCGCCCTGCAGCTGGCGCAGTTCGGCCAGCAGGCGGTCCAGCTCGGCCTGCTGCGGCGACACTGCGGCGGCGGCCTTCTTGCCACGCGCCACAGGCTTCTCGGCGGCGACGGCGTCAGCCGGGGCTGCATCACTGCCAGCCGCTTCGGCACCGCCGTTCTCCATCTGCTGGCGCAGCTGACGGATCTGGTCGGCCAGGGCACGCTCCAGCGAGAGGCGCTCTTCATTGGTGGCCAGCACGGCCCGGGCATCGGCCTGCAGCTGCTGCAGTTCGCCCAGGCGCTCGGCATGGTGGTTGGCGCCGCCGGCGGTTTCGCGCTGCAGCGCGGCCAGCTCGGCGTCCAGGCGATCCAGGTGCTTGCGGGTGTCTTCGATGATCGCCGGGGTGGCGCTCTGGCCGAGTGCCACCTTCGCGCAGGCGGTGTCGAGCACGCTGACCGCCTTGTCAGGCAGCTGGCGGCCGCTGATGTAACGGTGCGACAGGCGCACCGCTTCGGTAACGGCTTCGTCCATCACGCGGATATTGAAGTGCGCTTCCATCAGCCCGACCATGCCGCGCAGCATCGCGGCGGCCAGGGCTTCGGTGGGTTCTTCCACCTTGACCACCTGGAAGCGACGCGCCAACGCGGCGTCCTTTTCAAAGTACTTCTTGTACTCGCTCCAGGTGGTGGCCGCGATGGTGCGCAGCTCGCCACGGGCCAGGGCCGGCTTGAGCAGGTTGGCCGCGTCGTTCTGGCCCGCGGTGCCACCGGCACCGATCATGGTGTGGGCTTCATCGATGAACAGGATGATCGGGTGCGGACTCTTCTTGACCTCGTCGATCACGTTCTTCAGGCGGTTCTCGAACTCGCCCTTGACGCTGGCACCGGCCTGCAGCAGGCCCATGTCCAGGGTATGCAGTTCCACGCCCAGCAGCACGTCGGGCACGTCCTTGTCGGCGATGCGGCGGGCCAGCCCTTCCACCACGGCGGTCTTGCCGACGCCGGCCTCACCGGTGAGGATCGGGTTGTTCTGGCGGCGTCGCATCAGGATGTCGATCACCTGGCGGATCTCGCCGTCACGGCCGATCACCGGATCGATGCGACCTTCGCGGGCACGCTCGGTCAGGTTGGTGGTGAACTGGTCCAGCGCCGGCGTCTTGGACAGCCCGCCCTTGCCCCCGTCCACGGCTGCGGCGGTCTCGCCGCCGAGGTCACCCTCGCCTGCGCCGGCATCGGCGTTGCGCACGGTCTGGGTGGCTTCCTGCGAGCCCTCGGTGAGCTTGGCGAAGTCGTGCTTGAGCTCGTCCAGCTTGAAGCGCACGAACAGCTTGGAGCCGCGGTAGGCCAGCTGCGACAGCTCCGGCTCGGTCATCAGCGCCAGCAGCAGGTGGCCGCTGCGGATGCGGCTGGTTTCCGAATCCAGCGAGGCAATCAGCCAGGCGTGTTCGAACAGCTTGGGAATGTGCTGGGAAAACACCGGGGTGCGGCCGTTGCCGGTCTTGAACTGGCTGATCTCGTCGGACAGGTCGCGTTCCAGCGCATCGGGCGAGATGCCGCAGCGGCGGGCAATCAACACAAAATCGCTGTGCGGCTGCTCCAGCAGCGCCAGGAACAGGTGCTCCAGATCAACCTCGTAGTTGCCGCGCGACATGCACAGGTTGGCGGCACGCTCGGCGGCCAGACGGCAGGTATCGTCCAGCTTGCTGATCAGGGTCTTGAGATTGATGCTCATGCGGGAAAACGCGCTCCTTGCTGAAACCTGTTGATGAAGGGCAGCGGCCGGTCAGCCCTGCCCCGACCTGTTCATTGCAGTGTATGGATGCCGTAGGTGGTGTCCGACCGCGGGCCGTCGGCGGCACGCGAGCACATGTAACTGTCCCAGCCCAGCCGCGCGCCGACGCCGGCACCCAGCCCGGCGCCGCGCACGTCTTCCTGACGCAGCACCAACCGCACTTCGTATTCCAGCGTGCCGCCAGTCAGCAGCGACAGCCACTTGGCCAGCGCCTGCTCGGCGCTGCCGCCGGGCAGGAAATCATCGAACTGCTCCCGTCGCAGCGGGCCGATGCTCAGGCGCATGCGCAGGTCGCGCTGCCAGACCCGGTCGCCCGCCAGCGCACTGGCGCCGAGCGTGGCGTTGGCCTGGCCCAGGCGGGTGGACTGCCCTGCCGGCACCCGGTACCAGGCGCCCACGAACTGCTCCAGCGCCAGCGGCACCTGGAAGTAGTCGGCCAGCACCCGCTGCATCAGCGCCGCCGACACCGGGCGTTGCCGCACCGCGCCGGCGTAATAGGCAAAGGCCTGGTCGAACACGTCGCCGTGCCCGTCCACCAGCCGGTCGCGCAGTTCGTTCATGCCCATGCCGAACAGCGACATGATCAACGGCAGGAAGCGCTCGCGACGATCGATCTCGTACTGCAGGGCCAACCGGTGCTTCTTCCACGCCGCGTAATGCAGCGACACCGCACGCGTGGAGAAGATGTCCAGGAACGCACGTGCGGTGCGGTCGCGGTCGTACAGCTCGCGGATCTGCAGGGTTTCGGTGTAGTGCAGCGGCAACGCACCGGAGGTGCCCAGCAATCCCATGAAATGCGGGGTCAGGTGCACCTCGGCCAGGGTCTCGTGCTCGAGCGCGTGGTCGATCGCTGCGGCGTCTTCCAGCTTGTCACCCTTGAGGCTGTACGCCACGCATTCCGAGCTCAACTCGGTGGCCGGGAAACCCAGCGACAACGGGTTGCGGAACCGCACCCGCATGGGCACGGCTTGGCCTGCCTTCACGCCCTGGCGCTGGAACACCTGCTCCAACAACCGCGCCGCCTGGAAGAACTCGAAGCGGTGCGGTTCGGCGAGCAGTTGCTGGGCTACGCCAGGATCGATTCGCCGCTTCGCGCCGGGCATCGGACGATCTCCTCACCACTGTCGCTGGAAACCAGCACCAGCCGGGTGAAACTGTTGGCATGCACGTACAGTGCAAAAAAGTGATCCATCACCTGGGCAAACGCGGCAATGCCGGCGCCCACGAAATGGTTCTCGTTGATGGTCAGGCGGATCTCCAGCCCGCGTACGACCGAGGCAAACTGCTTGCCGGACATCCAGCTGGTCACCGGGTGCTGCTCCAACGCCAGGATGCCGTCGATCTGCCGGGCCGACACGTTGTTGCCGGACAAGTCGTACAGCCGCAGCATCTCCTTCAGCGCGGTCAGCCCGCTCCCGGTCAGCGACAGCTGGTTCAACGACAGGTGCGAAATCAGGCGCCACTGGGCGTTCTTGCCCTGGCGGAAGCGCAACGGCCGGGTCGGTTTGCGCAGCAGGCTGATGGCCCGCGCGGGCGTGCCGCCTTCCAGGGTGAGATCGCCGCCGGCCACGCCATGGGCAAGGTGGCTGGGCAGGTCCCGGTTGCTGCAGGTCAGCTCCAGGCTGACGGTGTCGGTCTGCGGCAGGGTCGGGTTGAAGGCCAGGTCGACGAAGCTGATCTCGGTTTCAAAGCCCGGGCTTTGCCGCGCGATGTCCTCGTCGCGACGCGACACCCAGTACTGGCCGGTGCGGTCCGGGTCTTCGCCGTGGTGCAGCGAATAGAACGGACGGAACGCCTGGATCACTTCGCCCTGTGGCGTCTGCCGGATGCGGTGCACCGAGTCGATCGAGTACACCTCGTAGGCAAACGCACGCCGCGCGTCGGCCAGCACCGCGTAGCTGACCGTGCGATGGGTCACGCGGATCGGCTCGCCCGGCTGGGTGAACAGGTTGACGATCGGGGTGCAGCCCAGGCGCACGTTGCTGGCGCTCAGATCCTCCAGCACCAATTGGTTGCCGCGCTCGGGGGCGCTGGCCTGCAGGATCAGGTGCAGGGTGAAGCTGCGGCTGGCGCCGGCGGTGACCGGCTTGAGCAGCAGGTCGACGAAGCCGAATTTTTCCGGGTAGGCAAACAACTCGGTGAGCAGGCGATAGGCCGGGTGCGAGCGCGCCGGGAAGTCGACCAGCGATTCGTCCTCGCTGAAGCCGACCTGGCGCAGCGGCACCTCGTCCAGGCGGCGCCAGCGGCCGCTGTTGTCGGCCTCTACATAGGCCACCTTGACCCCGAGCGCCATGGCATCGCGCAGCGACGCACGCAGCGAGGGCTCGCCGTCCAGGAACAGGCGCAGGGCATCGGTACCCAGCGTATCGAAGCTGGCCTGGTCGGACATCAGGCGGAAACTGAGCGACACCTGCGCGCCGCTGCCGGCCGGCAGGCTGGTGGCCATCGGCGCTTCGGCCACACCGCGGTAGACCGCCGACTGCACCGCGATCGGTGCCAGGACCACGTCGAAGGCGGTACGGAAACGGCAGGACACGCCGCGCACCGGGCGCGACTGCAGGGCCGTGCCGCGCGCCACGGTGATCGGCGCGCTCAACTTGGACGACACCCCGTCCATGTCGAAATGGGCGATCGAGCACGACGGGAACGGCCGCAGGTAGTGCGGATACAGGACGTCCAGCAGGGCGTCGGTGAATTCGGGGTAATCGTCTTCGATGCGCTTGGAAACGCGTGCGCTGAGCAGCGCGAAGGCTTCGATCAGGCGCTCGACATGCGGATCCTGGCTGCCTTCCGCATTGAGCTGAAGGCGACCGGCAATCTTGGGGTAGCGATCGGCGAACTCGCGGCCGTAGCGGCGCAGGTAAGCCAGTTCGCGTTCGTAATAGGGCAGCAGATCCTGCATGTCAGCTGGTCGCCTGCTGGCGACGCGTACGGCTGACCTGGTACTGCAGGGTCGACGGCTGCAGCATCGCATCGAAGCTGACCGGCTCGCGGGCCGGCTCCAGATCGAGCAATGCGTTGATGGTGAAGTGCAGGCCGCCACCGAACTGCGAGCCAACCTCAAGGCTGACCCCCACGTTCTTCAAACGGCGCTCGTGCCGGGCCACGGCCTGCTCCAGCGAGCGGCAGATGGCGGCACGGTCATAGGCGTTGGCCAGGCTCATCGCGGAAAAATCCGCCAGGCCGTAGGTCAGCAGCGACTGCTTGCAGTTCGGGAACTCGGCCATGTCTTCTTCCTGGAACGCTGCACGGGAATTGAGCAGGCCTTCCAGGTCGCGGGCGATCGATTCCTTGTACTGGTCCAGCGATATGGACTTGAACACATGCCCTCCCCCATTGGACTTGGGGGCATCGTCAAACAGTTTCTCGAGCAAGCTGGGTTCGAGTCCCTTCATTGGTCATTCCGGTCTGTCTGCGTCCCTGCATCATGCAGAGGGGCAACACGCGCTGCGGCCGTTCCTGGCCACTCCCGATGTACTGCCAGGTGATTTCAGACTGCGATGGCGCACAAGGCGCCATCGCAGCGACACTACATCAAACGGCGTAGTTCGGAATGTTCTTGGTTGCACTCCACTGCGCCACGGCCTTGCCACCAACGCCGCCTTCCGGCTTCTGCTGCTGGTAGGTCCACTTGATCGCACCAAAGCTCAACTGAATCACTTCCTGCGGCATCCCCTCGGAATCAACCGTGGTGGTGACGCGGTGAACCAGGACGTTCAGCAGCTCGACCGTGTAGTAATTGATCGCGTTGCCGTCCTTGTCAGCGCGCATGAATTCAATGCGAGCCTTCGGGAAGGTGGTGCCATTGCTGGCCGCCTGGTTCAGGGCAGTGGTGGCGAGATCGATCGTCTTGGTGATTTCGATCGGCGACAGATTCACACGAGCTGCGGTGGTGCCACCCGAGGTCGACGCGGTGGCCGAACGCGGCTGCAGCAGATCCTGCGAGAAGGACTGGATTTCAATCCAATCCTTGTGCTTGTCGTCGTGGGACTCGCCCTTGATGGTGTCGATAGAGAGGAAAGCGTGCTGCATATCTGGTCTCCTAAGTTCCGGTCTTCCGTGAGATTGGGTGCCGGGATCGCTCCCGGCGGTTCAGGGGGGTTTAACCCTCTTGGAAAAACGTCGCTGCAATCAGGGCATCCGCCCCTTGGCGCTACAGCAACATCAATGCGTTACGACTTTTTTGCAGTTGCCGGCAATTCGGCAACCAATCGCAACGAAACAGACAGCTCATCGAGCTGGAAATGCGGCCTGATGAAGGCCACAGCGCGGTAGACACCGGGCTTCCCCGGTACTTCCGAAACGTTCACAGCGGCTTCGCGCAGCGGGTACTGGGCCTTGGCTTCCTGCGAGGCGTTGTCGTCCAGCAGTACGTACTGCGAGATCCAACGGTTCAGGAACTCCTCGACGTTGCCCGCCGACGCGAAGCTGCCAATCTTCTCGCGCATCATCGCCTTCAGGTAATGGGCGATACGCGAGACGGCGAACATGTACTGCAACTGGGCAGACAGGATCGCATTGGCATTGGCCGAATCGGTGTTGTACTTCTTCGGCTTCTGTGCCGACTGGGCGCCGAAGAACGCGGCGTAGTCGGTATTCTTGCAGTGGACCAGCGGAATGAAACCGAGGTCACTGAGTTCTTTTTCGCGGCGATCGGTGATCGCCACTTCGGTCGGGCACTTCAGTGCCACTTCACCGTCGTCGGTGCGGAAGGTGTGGGTGGGCAGGTCCTCGACCAGGCCACCGCCTTCGACGCCGCGGATGGCCGCACACCAGCCGTAATCCTCGAACGCGTGGGTGAGACGCGCGGCCATCGCATAGGCCGTGTTGCACCACAGGAACTTGCTGTGGTCGGCGGCGTCCACTTCCTCGACGAAGTTGAAGCCTTCGACTGTGGTGCCATCCTTCGGGTTGTACGGCAGGCGGCCCAGGAAGCGCGGCAGGGTCAGGCCAACGTAACGGCTGTCCTCGCTTTCACGGAACGACTTCCACTTGGCGTATTCGACCGTGTCGAAGATCTTCGCCATGTCGCGCGGCTTGCCCAGATCGGTGAAGGTCTCCAGGCCGAACATGCCCTCGGACGCAGCCGAAATGAACGGCGCATGGGCCGCAGCGGCCACGTGCGACATCTGCTCGACGAAGTACATGTCTTCCGGCTGGCGGCCGATGAAATAGTCACCGACCAACGCACCGAACGGCGCACCGCCGAAGGTGCCGAATTCTTCTTCGTAGACTTTCTTGAACAGCGCGCTCTGATCGAAATCGATCGCCGACTTGAAGTCCTTGACCAGGTCCTTCTTCGGCGCGTTGAAGACCTTGATCTTCATGTTCGGGCCGGTGGAGGTCTGCTGGCACAGGTAATGCAGGCCGCGCCAGGTGCTTTCCAACTGCTGGAACTGCGGGGCATGCATGACCGCGCTGAGCTGCTCGGAGATGATCCGGTCAATCTCGGCGATGCGCGCATCCAGGGTCAGGTTGAGGTTGTCGGACACCACCACGGTGCCCTCCAACACTTCCTTGGCCAGCTCGGAAATGATGTCCTTGGCACGCTGGTGCTCGGTCTCGGACTTGGCGACCTTGCTCTTCTCGACGATCTGGTCGAGCAGGCCGATTTCCTCGACGGCCGCGGCCGACTGTTCGGCTACACCGGTAGCTTCTGCTGCCATGGCTTATTGCTCCTTGCCCGTGCCCAGCTTCTTGAGCTGTTCGGTGTTGTTCAGGACATCGGTCAGCAGGTCTTCGAGCTTCTCGTTGCCGGCCAGCTTGTTGCGCAGGTCGGCCAGCTTGGTGCGCGATTCCAGCAGCTTGCGCAGCGGTTCGATCTGGTCGACCACCGATTCGGGGCGGAAATCGTCGATCGAGTTGAACTTCAACTCGACGCCGAACTCGCCGCCGCCATCACTGATCTTGTTGGCGACGCGATAGACCGCGCGCGGGGCGACGCCTTCCATCACTTCGTCGAAATTGTCCAGGTCGACGTTGACGAACTTGCGGTCCTTGACCTTGGGCAACGGCTGTTCCGGGTTGCCGCTCAGGTCACCGAGCACGCCCACCACGAACGGCAGCTCCTTCTGTTCGATCGCATCACCCTTTTCCACGTCGTAGGTCAACTGCACGCGCGGGGGGCGGATCTTCTGGAGCCGCTTCTGAATACTGTCCTTCTTCGCCATCGGTGTCTCCTGACTGGGGGCGTTACTGCGTGCGGATCAGTTGCCGCCGAGGTTCTGGAAGGGATCGCCGCCGTTGGACGACGCCGGACGTGCAGCGGGCGCGGCAGCAGGTGCGGCGGCGGCGGGCGCGGCAGTACGACGCGTCCGACGGGCCGGCGCGCGCGGCTTCGGCTTGGGATCTTCAAGCACGGCATCGCCCATGGTCTTGCGCAGCGTGTCGGCCAGGGTCTTGGCTTCCTTGCGCGCAGTTTCCGATGCCAATGCGCCGCGGCCCTGCAGGCGCGTCAGCGAGGTGTTGGCGATGCGGAAGCCGGCCACGGTGATGACGCCATCGGCCACCAGGTCATCCGGATCGCGCTGCAGCACCTCTTCGGCGGCAACGATGGCACGTGCGTACTGGCCCTGGTCGAACTGCAGCTGCGCGATGCGCACCCACGGTTCCTTGCGGGTCGGATCGGCGCGCGCGGCGTCTTCAAAGCTCTTGATGGCGGCTTCCGAACCCACCGTGGTGACCTGCGTCTCCGCCGTGGTCATCGTTGCATCGTACGGAGGCACCGCGCCCTTCTTCGGCGCCGACGAACAGGCCGCCAGACCAGACAGCAGTGCCATTGCCAACAACGGCCGATAGACAGCCTTCCCCATTACCTTCACTTTCATGCCAATCCCTCATGGAAACTTCTAAAGGTGAGTCCGGTCCCCGCCGATACAACACACGGGATTCCCTTCCCTTACCGCCGCAAGTGTACAACTGCAAATACGCAGGGGTATAGTGAAGCGCATAGAGTGTTTCAATGCAACGTTGCCGTTTTTCACACTGTCTTCCGCGATCTTGACGTACATGCGGCTTCGCAACGTCCCGCTGATCACCATCCCCAACCCTCCGTCCGAGAATGCATGAAACCCCTCATGAGCCGAAATTTCTGCTTAGGGCGTCACACTCTTATATGTCTTGTCACGGCGATGTCATTGTCATTGACCGGCTGCGCGAGCGGCGGGCTGGGCAAGGCCATGGACAAGACACTGCAGGCGGTCGGGATCCGTGATGCGCAACCGGAGGCACCGCCGGTGGTTCCCCTGCGGCTGCTGGCTGGCATCAACCTCAATGCCGGCAACGACAAGCGCGCCACCGCCGCGGTGGTGAAGGTCTACCACCTGCGCAGTGCACAGCGCTTCGAGCAGGCGCCCTTCAATGCCTTCCTCGACCAGAGTGGCGAACAGGCCGCGCTGGGTGCAGACCTGTTGTCGGTCAACGAGATCGTGCTGACCCCGGGCAATCGCCAGGAGCTCAAGGAACAGTTGAGTGAAGGGACTGCGGTGCTCGGTGTTGTCGCCCTGTTCCGCGCACCGGCCGAAGGCCGCTGGCGGTTCGCGTTCGACGGCAAGCACAAGAACCTGGCCAACGAAGGTATTACGGTGGGAATCCATGCCTGCGCACTGACGACTGACAGCCAGGCCCTGGTCACACGTGTGTCAGGGGACCCGGGCAGTCTCGCTTCCGTGCGCTGCGTCTCTCCTCGTTGAAGATGCCTGCATTCTGACGTCAGAATCCCGGCATGCGGTAGTATTGTTGAGCAGCCGGGCATCGAAAACGTGATGCATCTCGCACTTTCACATTCCTGTCTTGGGAGTGTGTGTGGAAACCTAGTGTGTATCGGGCGGGGTTGGCCCGAGATTTCCAAGGATTGAAATGTGGCATATGTAAGCAGGATGTCCAAAGTTCTCTGGGGTGAAGGCCTGTTCCTGAGGCCCCAGCATTTCCAGCGCCAGGATGCTTATCACGAGGCGCGTCTGCAGGACCTGTCACTCACGCTGCACCCCTATGCCTGGGGCTGCCGTCGCGTGCGTTTCGATCCGCAGGCACTCGGCAGCGGCACGCTGCGTCCGCTGGACATTTCGGCCGTGTTTCCCGATGGCGAGAGCTACGACGCGCCAGTGCACGACGCACTGCCCGATGCGCTCTCGCTGAAGGACCTGCCGCCCGGCGTGCAGTCCACGGTGATCCACCTCGCACTGCCGTTGCTGCGCGATGACGGCGACAACTGCGCCGATGCCGAGTCGAGCCAGCTGGCCCGCTATCGCCAGATCAATCGCGGCGCCAACGACCTCTACACCGACGCGGTGGAGGCCGAACTCGGCTTCCTCGGCAAGGCGGTGAAGTTGCTGACCGACGAGAACCCGCGCGATCCGTATTCCACCGTGGCACTGGCGCGCATCCGCCGCACGTCCACCGGCGGGTTCGAGCTCGACGACGAGTTCATCCCGCCGTGCGCACACCTGGAAGCCTCGCCGACCCTGCATCGGGAACTGCGCGGCATCCTCGATTCGCTGCAGGCCAAGGTGGACGCGCTGTACGGCCTGCACCGCGAACCATCGAAGAACATCATCGAGTTCCGCTCGGGCGACATCGCCTCGTTCTGGCTCCTGCACACGATCAACTCGTCGTTCAGTTCGCTGGCGCACCTGTACCACCATCCGCAGCTGCACCCCGAACGCCTGCACCAGGAACTGCTGCGCATGGCCGGGGCGATGCTGACGTTCTCCAATGCATATGCGCTCAACGATCTGCCGCGCTACCTGCACGCGCAGCCCGAAGCCGGCTTCCGGCAGCTGTTCGAGATCATCCGCACGCTGCTGGACACGGTGATTTCGGCGCGTTACTTCAAGATCGCGCTCAACGAGGTCAAGCCGTCCTACCATCTGGGCCGGCTGGACTCGCAGCGCATCGATGGCGATGCCTCGTTCTACCTGGCGGTGTCGGCCGACGTGCCGGCGCAGGAGCTGGTGCAGACGGTGCCGGTGCGCTTCAAGATCGGCGCCCCCGACGACGTGGAGAAGTGCGTGCTGTCGGCGCTGCCCGGCGTCAAGCTCACCCACGCCAACCAGGTGCCGGCCGCCATCCCGGTGCGCCCGGGCAGTCACTACTTCGAACTGGATACGCGCGGCGCACTCTATGAGCGCATGCTCAAGTCGCAGTCGCTGATGGTGTACGTGCCGTCCGGTATTGCCGACCTCAAAATGGAACTTGTCGCGGTGACCTCATGATGAATTCGCCCCTGCCCCCTACCCCGGGCCCGATGCCCTCGCTGAGCTCGCATGGCGGCCTGGCCGCGCCTGCCCCGCAGGCGGCCAACCCGCAGAGCCTGCAGGACCTGATGGCCGATGGCTTCTACCTGCTGCTGTTGCTCAAGCGTGGGCAGCTGCCCTCCGACGGCGAAGCGTTCGTGTCCACCGTGCAGAAGTTCCTGGACGGTGTGGAGCGCAACGCCAACCGCATGGGCATCGCCTCCGAAGACGTCTACGCAGCCAAGTACGCGTTCTGCGCCGCGGTGGACGAAGCGATCCTGTCGCAGCCGTCGTCGCTGCATGAGTCCTGGGAGCGCAATCCGCTGCAGCTGCGCCTGTTCGGCGAGCACCTGGCCGGTGAGCACTTCTTCGACCGGCTTGAAGAGCTTCGCCGCCAGGGCGCCCCGCGTCTGCCGTCGCTGGAGGTGTACCACTTCTGCCTGCTGATGGGCTTCGAGGGCAAGTACCGCCTGGAAGGCACCGAGAAGCTCGGCTACCTCACCGCCCGCCTGGGCGATGAGATCGTGTACCTCAAGGGCAAGCGCCACGGCTTCGCGCCGCATGCACTGCCGCCGGACAACGTGCGCCACAGCCTGCGCCGCGTGGTGCCGCTGTGGATGCCTGCAGCCCTGGTGGCCGGGTTCGGCCTGCTCGGCTTCTTCGGCCTGCGCTTCTATCTGGGTCACGAAACCCAGCAGCGGATGGCGGCGTACAACGATGTGGTGCAGATGCCACAGCGTACGGCGCACATCACCATCACGCTGCCCTGAACCAGACAGGGTCGTCGGCCCTTGGCCCGGCGACCTTGCGCTGCTCCACCGGGGCAGCAAGCAGTTTTCAGCGCATGACGGTCCGTGTCGACCTCATGCGGATGCGCACAGGAACGTGCGCATCTTCGCCCATCTTCCAAGAAGCCTGACGACGATATGGACATCTCCCGCTCAGCGGCGCTTGCCGCCCTCGCCTCTCCTTCGCAGCAGGCACGTCTGATCCAGCTGCAGGGCCCTGCCCCTGGCTTGGTCGTGGAGCGCTTCGAGGGCCAGGAATCGGTCTGTGGCAGCACCCGCTTCGAGATCGACTGCCTCTCCACCGATGCCTTCCTGGACATGGACCCGTGGCTGGAGCAGCCGCTGACCCTGCAGCTTCGGCAAGCCGACGGCGGCCTGCGTCAGTGGCATGGGCTGTGCACCGAGGTGGCCCAGCTGGGCAGCGACGGTGGCCTGGCCCGCTACCGGCTCACCCTGGAGCCGTGGACGGCGCTGCTGGAGCTGCGCCGCAACGCGGTGATCTTCCAGGAGCTGGACACCCGCACCATCTGCGAGCAGATCTTCGGCGACTACCCGCAGGCCGTGTTCCGCTTCGACGTACAGTCCACCCTGCCCGCCCGCGCCATCACCACCCAGTACCGCGAGAGCGACTGGGGTTTTGTGACCCGGCTGCTGGCCGAGGCCGGTCTGGCGTGGCGGATCGAGCAGACCCAGGGCGATACCCCCGCACATACGCTGGTGGTCTTCGAGCCCGGCGCCGAGCTCACCGACCTGGGCGCGCAGCGCTTCCACCGCGCCGACATGGCCGAAGCCCTCGATGGCATCACCGCATTTGCCGAGCAGCGCCAGCTGGTGCCCAACGCCAGCAGCGTGGCGAGTTGGCACAGCGAGCAGCTGCAGGCGGTGAGCGGCCAGAGCCAGGCCGAGGCCGGCGAGCTGCCGGCGCTGGAAGTCTATGTGCAGCCGCGTGCCGGCCGCTTCGGCAAGGGCGCCTCGGCCGACGATGAGGCCCAGGCCCGGCTGGATGCGCTGCGCGTACCGATGACCCTGTTCCAGGGCAGCGGCAGCGTGCGCGTGCTGGCCGCCGGCAACCGCTTCACCCTCACCCAGCACCCGCAGCACCAGGGCCAGACCTTCCAGCTGTTGGCGGTAGCGCATGTGGCCGTCAATAACCTGGGCCACGGCATCGTTGAACTGCTTGGCGAATCCGCCCTGGAGAACGGCAGCTATCGCAACCGCTTCCTGGCCGCCCCTAGCGACGCCCCGATCCGGGCGTTGCCGCAGGACCGGCCGACTCTGCACGGCCCGCAGACCGCCCGCGTGGTGGGCGTGTCCGACAGCGTGGTCACGCCCAACCGCGAGCACCAGGTGCGCATCCAGTTCGGCTGGCAGCGCGGCACCGCGCCCAACCCGGGCGGGCTGACCGACACCGGCAGCAAGCTCACCGGGCATGCGCCGGGCGACCAGACCAGCGGCAGCTGGGTGCCGGTGGCCGAGTGGGTCGCCGGCCCGAACTGGGGCACGCATTTCCTGCCGCGCATCGGCAGCGAGGTGCTGGTGGAGTTCCTGCACGGGGACATCGACCAGCCACGCATCACCGGCCAGCTCTACAACGGCGAGGTCGCCCCACCCTTTGGCGGCGGCATCGACGAGAAGGCCCAGCACCCGGGCGTGCTCAGCGGCCTGCATACGCAGTCCCATGACGGTGGCGGCACCCAGCAGTGGGTGATCGACGACACCCCCGGGCAGCTGCGCACGCGCCTGCAGACCTCGCTGGCCGACAGCCGGCTGGAACTGGGCTACCTGATCGAACACGGCGACACCCGTCGCGGCGCGCTGCGCGGCCAGGGCTTCGAGCTGGCCACCCAGGGCTGGGGCAATGTGCACGCGGCCAAGGGCCTGCTGATCTCCACCACCGCGCGCAGCAATGGCGCCTCCACGGTGCTGGACAGCAACGAGGCCGTGGCCCAGCTCAAGGGCGCCGAGCGCAGCCTGGAAGGCATGCACGACACCCTGCAGCAGCAGAACGTACCGGCCCTGGCGGCGCTGAAAAGCACCACCCAGCTGCGCGAGAAGATCGATCCGCAGGTGGACGGCAAGTACGACGGCGAGGTCAACGGCCAGTCTGCAATGAAACCCGATGATGGCCGTACCCCGGGCAGCAACCCGGTGGAGCGCTTTGCCGCGGCCCTGCTGCTGGCCGAGTCGCCCGAGCAGATCATCTGGACCACCCCGGCCAGTGCGGTGGCCTACGCCGGGCAGAACCTGCAGATGACCGTGCAGCAGGACCTGCACATCAGCGCCGGCGAAACCGTCTCCACCGTGTCCGGCGAGCACACCGCGCTGTTTACGCAGGACGGCCCGATCAAGGTGATCGCGGCCAACGGGCCGGTCAGCCTGCAGGCGCACACCGGCGAGCTCGAACTGCTGGCCGACCAGGCCATCACCATCACCGCCACCGACGACCGCATCGACGTGCTGGCCCAGCAGAAGGTGGTGCTGCAGGCCGGCAACAGCGCGATCACGCTGGAAGGTGGGGACATCACCTTCAGCTGTCCCGGCACGTTTACCGTCAAGGCCGGGCAGCATCCGTTCCTGGGTGGGGCCAAGGATGAAGCATTCCTCCCCCGCTTCCCAGCGGCGCGCAGGAAGCCACTCACTGGATAGCCCTTAATTACATGGACGTTGACACGATGCAGGCACTGGCAGGGACGCCATACGAGATCCACTTCGAAGACGGATCTACGATTCAGGGCAAGCTGGACGCAGAGGGCAAGGCGCATCACGGCCCCATACCCGAAAAGAAGGTCGCGAAAGTCATCTACGAGCCACGCGATCCGACACGGGACACTGCCTGGCCCGACCTGGAGCTGATTGCCAACCTGCAGGGCAATACGCATGGCTGATTCAGGTCACGATCGCCCGAACGAAGCAGCCCCGGTCACCCTTCAGCAGTTGCGGGAAGCGCTGGCCTTCGTCACCGAGCAGTACAAGAACGTCACTGACGGCTCCAAGAACGTAGTCGAATGGCTGTGGGAAGCCATCCAGGGCGACTTCAACCAGGAGCGCACTACAGGTCAGATCGCCTTCGACACCGCGATCTCCATGATTCCGGGCGTTGATCAGGTCTGTGACGTCCGTGATGTCGTTGCCAACTGCAAACAGATCAATGACGACACCAGCAACACCTGGGCGTGGGTCGGACTGGTACTGACCCTTGTTGGTCTGATCCCCACTGTGGGTTCGCTCCTCAAGGGCGTTCTCAAGATCTTCTTCATCTACGTGCGCCGCGCCGGTCTGAATCACGTGGCACGTGCAGTCGACGAGGCGATGGATTGGGTAATTACCTTCCTGCGCCGACGCGAGGTGATGAAATACTGGAAGGCGCTGAAATGGGATCGCCTGTTCCATGAACTGGCCAACCAGACCCGCGTGGTACGCGCCCTGGTCAGCCCAAAGATCCTGCTCGATGCATTCGACCGCGCCATCAAGCTGATGGACAACCTCCTGGGCTATGCCAAGCACATCCCTGTGGTTGGTCCCGCTGCACAGGAGACGCTCAAGCTGGTGAACAACGTTCGCAGCTTGGCAAGAAAAAAGATCACCGAGTTCACCGCTCCCGCGCTGAGGACTCTGGATGAGATCATTCGGCGACTGGAATTCGAGGACTTCCTTCAACGTCGAAGCGTCCTCGATGCCGGCAACGTACATTTCACCGGAACCCTGCCTGAGACACACGCGGCGACACTGATGCGTCGCGTCCACCCGCAACCGTCCTGGCTGAGTGCAGGAAGGCCGACGAAGAACATCCGACTCACTGCCAAGGCCGAAAGGCCTCGCGTTGAAATAAAAGAGAAGGATGGCTACCCCCTTCTAACCGATAACCAGATCGAGAGCTTTACGCGCTTAAAGGACGACATCCTAAACGGCCCCATGAAACTCTACCGGATCGTCTCGCCAGCCAATTTCGCTGCGGGAGCAGATTGGATGACCGAAGATGTCTTCAACACAATCATGCGATCATCCGACGCCAAGGCTGCGTGGCGTAAGAACCTTGCAGTTTGGCCAGACTGGAACCCTAACGGCCAGTTCGTCATCTATGAACTAAAAGCCGGCGAGAAGATAAGGGTCTGGCGAGGCGAAGCATCAGCTCAGGTAAAGACGAAGGACATTCTTCCAGACCACCACCTGGAAGGCGGATACGAACAAATAAAATTTGATGGAAGCGCGTCCTATGACCTGGAAGGAAGGCCAATTCAGGATTCAGCGAAGAACATTCGACAGTCTCCCGACAGCTCAGCGTTCTATGACGTAAATCCGACAACAGGAGCGCTGACTCCAAGTAAGATGACATACCCCATCTGGAAGGATCTGCCATCTCATGAGCAGGTGAAGTACCAGAGCCTTAGAACCAAGATCAATCAACCCAGCATTCAAGGCCCATTTGATACCCACTGGGGAACGAGTGACTTCGGCACCCAATTGAATGACGTAAGGCTGGGCCTCCCCAGCATTCCCGGCCAGGTCACCAAGAGCTAAGACGATGTCCATTCATTACATGGAACTAAATCCATGGCATAAGCGTCAAGCTACGCTTCTCTATCACTTCGCTTCGCTGCCTTACGTCAGAGGCTTACTTGGACAAATCGATCAACTGATAGATTTCACAGACTCCTTGATCGACGAACGCTCCGGCTTGGACTCCCAAGGCAGAGCACTCGCCAACTGGCAGCCCGTAGATACCGCCGGACACTTTTCGACCTACGCATTCCCTGCCCTCATAGATTTCAGGGAGAGCGTCATAAAGAATATCGCTCGCCGCGCATACGAATCATATGACGAAGTCGGCGAAGGCCAGTGCTCGCAGATGCTTACCGAGTATGCATACAAGATGCTATGGGCCAGCAAAGAGCAAGAGACGCTATTCAAAGAAAGGGCCGAATCAACATTCAGGTACGCTGGACTGATCAGCGGAATGATGAGCCGTCCAACCACTTGGAATGACTTCATCTTCTGGCTACTGTGGCAAGAACATGGGCAACACTTCGCGCGGATTCCTCGCTTCCGCATTCGAACAGATGTGGTATGCGCGAGCGGGCAGGTTCCGCCACGAACGGGCGTATACGTTCCGCAGGACGACCCCATGTCTGCGCTTCAGTTCGGCTGGACCGGCGGCTATGGCGAGCTCGGTAATACCTACACATTGAACGAGTTTGGATTGCTCGCCTTGCACCAAGTTGGCAGGGCGGGATTGTGGTCAGATTCGCCAGGACTGCACAGGCTGATCAATGAGCCGAAGCACCGCCAACTGCCCAACATCTATGACATTGAGCTTGAGCATGAGAAGCTTGCGGCCGCTGCCGTTTCGAGGCAAGGGTTTGAAGCGCGCACGTGCGAATGGTATTTCGTCGAAATGGTGAACGACGAGTACGAGGACCATGATGGGAGCTACACGGGCACCGCCTCTGCTGCAACCTCCATACGGCCACACAGAGTCACAGGAGGCGAGTTGGTTCCCCAAAGCGGCTGGTGGTATACGCCCGCCAATATGGGCTCAACGCGATACTTCAAGAAGGACGACCGCTTTCCCCAGCTGGAGGGAAACGAGTTCGGAACCACCTTCTGGATCTGGTCACCGGATCAGTCTGCACCGAAGCTTGGCTGAGGGCACGCTGCGCGATGCGAACAAACGAACCGGAGCTGGCTCCCTGGCACCGACGCCAAGCGACGCTTCTCTACCATTTTGCTTCCCTGCCCTCCCTCAAAGGCTTGCTGGAGAAGATCAATCAACTGATCAGCTTTACCGACGACATCCTCGAAGATCGTGGCGGCTTGGACGCTGCGGGTCGCTCACTCGCCCATTGGCAGCCGGCCGATACGGCTGAGCACTTCTCAACCCATGCATTTCCCGCACTGGTAGACTTCAGAGAGAAAGTGATCAGAGCCATTGCAGCTCGCAGTTACGAACGCTACAGCGAAGCCGGTGAACGCCAGTGCTCCAGAATGTTGCAAGAGTACGCCTACCAGATGATCTGGGCGACCGGCGAACAGGAGGCATCGTTCCAAGGTCGCGCAGAAGCTGTCTTCAAGTACGCTGGCAACATCAGCCGTATGATGCGCCGCCCCACCACCTGGAATGACTTCGTTTTCTCGTTGTTGTGGGAACAGAACAGGCAGGATTTTCCACGTATTCCCTGCTTCCGCGTAAGGACCGATATTGAATGCGTGAGCGCCCAAACTCCGCCACGCACGGGCGTTTACGTTCCGCAGGATGATCCCATGGGGGCACTTCAGTTCGGCTGGACAGGCGGCTATGGGGAACTGGGTGATACGCATACGTTGAACGACTTCGGAAAGATCGCCTTTGAGCGGGTCGGCAGAGCCGGACTCTGGTCCGACGAATCAGGCCTTCATGCGTTGATCAATGAACCTCGGCATCGACACTTACCAAGGATCGATGACAGTGATCGAGCGCGCGTGGATTTTGCACCGGCTGCCGTCGCCCTGCAGGGGTTCGAAGGCCGCCCGTGCAAGTGGTACTTCGTCGAAATGCTGGAGGGTGAGTACGAGGACCATGATGGCAGCTACGCAGGCCGCGCTTAGGCATTCCCCGGGTCGCCGTTAGCTTTCGTCCCGTTCCCGCCACCAGGCGGAGTGGCCCGGCAGCGCAAGTGGCCAGTTGGCCCCTGCAAGCCGGGAACGCCCGCCACCAAGCCAAGCGCCACAAGAGGGGGGCACCCACGATGGAATCCGGGCGCGGCGACGCGCCATATGGTGCTGTTCGTCACACTTTGGCGCCTACTCTTTGACACGATTGCCGCGTATCTCGTCGGATGCGCCAGAATTACCCCCTCCTTGCCCAGCCGTTGCCGGGCGCGCGTCTGGGGACGTGACGGGAACCGTAGGTGAAATGGCCCGGGGACGGGGTTTGTTATGGTCCCGGGTAAGTGGCGTGGGGACTGGCGGTGTTGGGCGCTGATGCGACCGCCGCCGGGCACATGCTTGGTTGCACTCCTGACATGGGATTGTCGATATGGATGTCTCCCCCGCACAGTTGCTGGCTTCGCTGGGCGCCCCCTCGCAGCAGGCACGTCTGATCCAGCTGCAGGGCCCGGCCCCTGGCTTGGTCGTGGAGCGCTTCGAGGGCCAGGAAGCGGTCTGCGGCAGCACCCGCTTCGAGATCGACTGCCTCTCCACCGATGCGTTCCTGGACATGGACCCGTGGCTGGAGCAGCCGCTGACCCTGCAGCTGCGGCAAGCCGACGGCGGCCTGCGCCAATGGCATGGGCTGTGCACCGAGGTGGCCCAGCTGGGCAGCGACGGTGGCCTGGCCCGCTACCGGCTTACCCTGGAGCCGTGGACGGCGCTGCTGGAGCTGCGCCGCAACGCGGTGATCTTCCAGGAGCTGGACACCCGCACCATCTGCGAGCAGATCTTCGGCGACTACCCGCAGGCCGTGTTCCGCTTCGACGTACAGTCCACCCTGCCCGCTCGCGCCATCACCACCCAGTACCGCGAGAGCGACTGGGGCTTTGTGACCCGGCTGCTGGCCGAGGCCGGCCTGGCCTGGCGGATCGAGCAGACCCAGGGCGATACCGCCGCGCACACGCTGGTGGTGTTCGAGCCCGGCGCCGAACTGACCGACCTGGGCGCACAGCGCTTCCATCGCGCCGACATGGCCGAGGCACTCGATGGCATCACCGCGTTTGCCGAGCAGCGCCAGCTGGTCCCCAACGCCAGCAGTGTGGCCAGCTGGCACAGCGAGCAGCTGCAGGCGGTGAGCGGCCAGAGCCAGGCCGACGCCGGCGAGCTGCCGGCGCTGGAAGTCTATGTGCAGCCGCGTGCCGGCCGCTTTGGCAAGGGCGCCTCGGCCGACGATGAGGCCCAGGCCCGTCTGGATGCGCTGCGCGTACCGATGACCCTGTTCCAGGGCAGCGGCAGCGTGCGCGTTCTGGCGGCCGGCAACCGCTTCACCCTCACCCAGCACCCGCAGCACCAGGGCCAGACCTTCCAGCTGTTGGCGGTAGCGCATGTGGCCGTCAATAACCTGGGCCACGGCATCGTCGAACTGCTTGGCGAATCCGCCCTGGAGAACGGCAGCTACCGCAACCGCTTCCTGGCCGCGCCCAGCGACGCCCCGATCCGCGCCTTGCCGCAGGACCGCCCGACCCTGCACGGCCCGCAGACCGCCCGCGTGGTGGGCGTGGCCGACAGCGTGGTGACACCCAATCGCGAGCACCAGGTGCGCATCCAGTTTGGCTGGCAGCGCGGCACCGCGCCCAACCCGGGCGGGCTGACCGACACCGGCAGCAAGCTCACCGGGCATGCCCCGGGCGACCAGACCAGCGGCAGCTGGGTGCCGGTGGCCGAGTGGGTGGCCGGGCCGAACTGGGGCACGCATTTCCTGCCGCGCATCGGCAGCGAGGTGCTGGTGGAGTTCCTGCACGGAGACATCGACCAGCCACGCATCACCGGCCAGCTCTATAACGGCGAGGTCGCCCCACCCTTTGGCGGCGGCATCGACGAGAAGGCCCAGCACCCCGGCGTGCTCAGCGGCCTGCATACGCAGTCCCATGACGGTGGCGGCACCCAGCAGTGGGTGATCGATGACACCCCCGGGCAGCTGCGCACGCGCCTGCAGACCTCGCTGGCCGACAGCCGGCTGGAGCTGGGCTACCTGATCGAACATGGCGACACCCGTCGCGGCGCACTGCGGGGCCAGGGCTTCGAGCTGGCCACCCAGGGCTGGGGCAATGTGCACGCGGCCAAGGGCCTGCTGATCTCCACCACCGCGCGCAGCAATGGCGCCTCCACGGTGCTGGACAGCAACGAGGCTGTCGCCCAGCTCAAGGGCGCCGAGCGCAGCCTGGAAGGCATGCACGACACCCTGCAGCAGCAGAACGTACCGGCCCTGGCGGCGCTGAAAAGCACCACCCAGCTGCGCGAGAAGATCGATCCGCAGGTGGACGGCAAGTACGACGGCGAGGTCAACGGCCAGTCTGCAATGAAGCCCGATGATGGCCGTACCCCGGGCAGCAACCCGGTCGAGCGCTTTGCCGCGGCCCTGCTGCTGGCCGAGTCGCCCGAGCAGATCATCTGGACCACCCCGGCCAGTGCGGTGGCCTACGCCGGGCAGAACCTGCAGATGACCGTGCAGCAGGACCTGCACATCAGCGCCGGTGAAACCGTGTCGACGGTGTCCGGCGAGCACACCGCGCTGTTTGCCCAGGAAGGCCCGATCAAGGTCATCGCGGCCAACGGCCCGGTGAGCCTGCAGGCGCACACCGGCGAGCTGGAACTGCTGGCCGACCAGGCCATCACCATCACCGCCACCGACGACCGCATCGACGTGCTGGCCCAGCAGAAGGTGGTGCTGCAGGCCGGCAACAGCGCGATCACGCTGGAAGGTGGGGACATCACCTTCAGCTGCCCCGGCACGTTTATCGTCAAGGCCGGGCAGCATCCATTCTTGGGCGGCGCCAGCGACGCCGCTGCCGTTCCCGCGCTGCCCGACCAGACCTTCGCCTTTACCGACAGCCTGCGCTTCGCGGTGGAAGGCGCGGACGTGCTGGCCGGCGACCTGGGCTGGACCAACCTGCCCTTCAAGATCATCGACCAGGACAACAAGGAAGTGGCCGCCGGCACCGTGGGCGAGGATGGCCGCCTGCCGCGCGTGATGTCCGAGGGGCTGGGCAGGACGCTCACCCTGCAGGTCGGCGAGGACAAGTGGGAGAAGATCACCGCCGCTACCGGCGCGCCGCCGGAAGAAGACGGCGACAACGATGACGACCCCGATGGCGACCGCTACCGCGGCGAGCTCGATGCCGCCGCGCAGACAAGCGCCCTGACCCCGGAGCAGATCCTCGAACTGCTCGGCAACGAGAACGATCACGCATGAAAACCCTGTCGTATCTGCTGCTGGCCGCCGCGATCGCCGCCGCCCCGGCGCAGGCCCAGCAGTACAAGCCCGGTACCGCCACCATCGCCAGCGCGCAAGGCACGCTGCGGGTGAACTCGGGCCTGGTCAACCATTTCAACGCGCACAGCTTCTACGTCTACAGCTTCCAGTGGCAGCCGCAGGGCAAGGACGCGGTGTGGAACCAGGTGCCGCTGCTGGCCAAGCCGGACGCGGTGCCCAGCGAATTCGTGTTCAAGACCACCGCGACCGCGGACTTCCCGTTGAGCGACGCTCGCGTGGTGCAGGCCGGTGGCAAGACCTGGCTGACCACGGCCCAGCTCACATACGAGGACACACCGTACGACGACAACGCCAGCGTGGAAGTGAAGCGGTATGAGCTGGTGCGCCAGCCCGACGAAGACCGGTGGGTGTTCGTGCTGCGCAGCACCCGCAACGTTGGCAAGAAAACCGTCACCCAGGCGCTGGCAGCGCCGCCATCCCCCTGAGCGTCGAGCCCATGACCACGTACATCAGCGCGGTATTTCACAAGGACATCCGCACGGTGGAATTCACCGCTGCGAACGGCGACAAGATGTTGCGCACCGGCGGTACGTTGGCGTGGCTGCTCAACAACCCGGGCAACCTGCGCCCCGGCGGCAAGTACGTCAGCATGATCGGCCAGGCCGACACGGCCAGCGGCAAGTTCGCCATCTTTTCCAGCGCCGAGGAAGGCCGCAAGGAGAAGCGCGCCCTGCTGCGGCGCAAGTACAACGACATGACGTTGTACAACGCGATGCACACCTATGCCCCGGAAGGCGAGAACGACACGGCCAAGTACCTGGCGTTCGTGCGCAAGAAGTCCGGCGCGACCGACCAGACGGTCATCAAGGACATGACCGACGAGCAGTTCAACGGCATGGTCGCGGCGATGGAGCAGTACGAAGGCTTCAACGCCAATTCGGACACGCGCAAGGAAAAGATCGTGCACGCCACCCAGGTGTCGCTGTCCGATGGCGCCAAGCCGCTGCCGTCCTTCCCCGTGGTGGCCAAGACCAGCACCGGCAAGGAGAAGAAGCTCACTACCAACGCCTATGGCGTGCTGCCCGCGTTCATCACCAGCAAGCCGGGTGAGATGGTGCAGCTGTTCGCCGAGGAGGCCGGCAAGGTGGGCACCAAGATCGGCGAGTTCGTGCTGGACCAGGCGTCGACGTCGTTGCTGTTCGCGCGGCCGCTGGTCACCGCGCTGGCCGGCTCGCAGCCGCACAACCCCGACAGCAGTCCGCGCGACGCCAAGCGCGCGCCGATCCGCTATGTGATCCAGCCAAAGGACACGCTCGGCACGGTGGCCAGCAAGTTCAAGACCAGCGTGGACGAACTGGTCAGCAACAACCGGATCCGGGACCGCAACAAGGTCTTTCCGGGCGAGGTGATCTGGATCTACGGGCCGGCACCGCAGGGCAGCACGTCCGGCGCGGCCGCCAACGATGCCGCACCCGCCGCCGCCCGGAACAGCTATGCGATCAAGCGCGGCGACACGCTGTCGGGCATCGCCGACCGCCACGGCGTTTCGGTCGACCAGCTCATGGCCGCCAACCCGGCGATCAAGGACCGCAACAAGATCAGCCCGGGGCAGTCGATCAACCTGCCGGCCGGTGCGAAGAAGGCAGAACCGGCCTCCACCGCAGTCACCAAGCCCAAGACCAGCCAGCCGCCTGCCTCCAGCAAGCCGAGCGGGCCGGCGCCCAGCCTGGTCAAGCCGCCGCCGGTTGCCCCGCCCAAGCAGCCGGCGGTAAAGCCGCCCGCGGCCGTGGACACCCGGCCGGTGCGCAGTGCCGAGAACCAGGCCCACCCGATCGCGTTGGTACCGTACTCGCAGCAACGTGCGCCGTGGATCGAGCATGCCTACGCGCAGGCCAAGAAGTGGTCGGGCAAGAAGGAAGCGGTGATCACCAAGACGATCAACTTCCACGACGAAATCGGCTACGGCAAGCAGTTCAAGACCATGGCCGGCGGAGACAACGCCTGGTGTGCCTCGTTCGTGAACTACTGCATGCGCAAGGCCGGGTACCCCATCTCCAGCCCGCATCCCTACCGCGCCCGCTCGTTCGCTGCCGACACCACCAACTACGTGCAGATCGATGCACCGGTATTTGGCGCGATCGCGCTGGTCAAGACCAGCCACGTGGGCTTTGTCTACGCGCTCGATGGCAGCAGCCCGATCCTGCTGGGCGGCAACCAGAGCGACCAGATCAACTTCGTCAAATACAATCCTGCGTCGCTGCGCTATTACGTGCCCAAGGCCTACCTGGCCTTCGCCAACAAAGAACTGAAGGACCCGAAACTCGATGCGACCCACGCCAAAACCCTCAATGACGCCCTCGGCATCGTCGTCGTCACCAAGGCCAGCGGCAATGAGCGTTGACCGCAGCAGCTGGCTCGCCGTGGCCTGCGCGCTGGCGTTGGCCGCATGCGGCGGGCCTGGCAAGGCGGCGACGGACACCGATGTCGCCACCGATGCCGCCCCTGAAGGCTCCGCCCCGGCCGCGGCGCCCGCGCAGCCGACGACCGGTGGGTTTGCGGTCCTGCCCGCCCTGCCCGGCAGCGAAACCGATGGTCTGGGCATCCGTGACCCGCTGAAGCTGGTGCACTACCGCGACACCGCCGGCGAAGGCCTGCTGGTGCTGGCGCGCACCGATACGCGCACGCACGACGCCGACAGCGACCAGGACATGGACGTGGCCACCTTGACCGCCACGCTTTATGGCCGCACCGCCGCCGACGCCCCCTTCGTGCAGCGTTGGCAGAGCGAAAGCCCGACCGAGTGCGAAGGCCTGGACCTGGACGCGGGCTATTTCCTCGACCAGAGCGGTGCCAGCGACCTGGACGGCGATGGCGTGGCCGAGCTCACCCTGGCCAGCCACAGCTTCTGCGGCGGCGGCGTGGACCCGCAGCAGATCGTGATCGAACTTCGGCGCGACAACGATGTCTACCGCATCGACGGCGAATCGCTGGTCACCATCGAAGGCGACGCACCGTTCGGCGGCGAGCGCCAGGACAGCGCGTCCTACAAGGATGCCCCGCCGCTGTTCCAGAAGCATCTGGATGCCGTCTGGAAGGCCGTCTACACGCGGCGTGGCGGACAGGATGAAGCGACGCCGTAGTCGCGCGGGCACACGCCCCTTCGTGTTCCGGGGTGGCCGGCTCGCCGGTGGCTGCCTGCTGTTGCTTGCCTGCAGTGGCGTAGCGGCAGCCAACACAGAACGGCCGCTCCCGTCCCACCGCCCTTCTGCCGCGGTCACCGACGTCGCGGTCCGCGGCCATGACGTGGTGTTCAAGCGGGGCACCCGTGCGATCCGGATACGGCTGGGATCGGCGGTGGATGGGTGGCAGGTGAACTGCGCCCGCACCCGCGCGCTCGCCTGGGGCGTCCCGTGGGACCAGATGGCCCCCGGCACCAGTCGCTACGCCAACGTGTTCCTGCTGGACCTGGAGGCGGCGCAGGTGCTGGCCCGTTTCTCGCTCGTGCATGGGCCCTACGAGACCGCTTTCAGCGCGGACGGGCAGTGGGCGCGGGTGGATGACATCGTCCTGCGCCAGCGTGATGGCGAACGCGCCACGGTCACGGTGGCCGCAGCGGAGCAGGCCGAAAGCTGCCCCTCGATGGACCGGCAGCCGTCGCCCACCGGCTGAGGTACGGGCGCGCTCAGCCGATCACGATGTAATCGCTGACCAGCGTGATCTCCGCATGCGCGCCCGGTTGCAGCTGCACGTAGCGGCCGCCCACCTGGTCGATGGCGATGCAGTCGTCCACGTCCAGCACCGCGTCGGTATGCGGCATGATCCAACTGGCGTCGCGCAGGCCCTTGGCCTTCTGCCTGGCATCGGCCACGTCAGCGGCGACCAGCAGCAGGTAGTCGTGCGCCTCGCCCAGCGCGCGTGGCACGTAGCCGCCCAGGTTGATGAAGAACAGGCGCGGCGCAGCCGGGCCCGGGGCAACATCGCCGAAACGGACCTGATGGCCGTCGACCCCGTCCACTGCCAGCCAGCCGTCCACGTGCAGGCCCTTGGCGTCTCCGAACCACTCCCGGCGCAACTGTGGGTAGGCATCTTCGGGGCGGTCGACATTGGCGAAGGCCACGTCATGGACCTCGATGCGCGCACGCGCATGGCGCCCGCCCAGCATGAACACGTGCAGCACTGCCCTCTCCCGCTCTTTTGCAACGGCGTGCAGTGTAGCGTTGTCACCACGCGAAGATCGCGGCGGCAGTGGTATCGTCAGCGCCTGAATCCGCAGGAGCGACCCCATGACTTTCCATTCGCGCAGCGTTACTTCCGGCCGCCTGGCCGCCACGCTGGCCCTTGTCGCCAGCCTGGCGCTCAGCGCCTGCGTCAGCACCCCCGGTCCGCAGGTCAAGGGTCCGGGCCTGTGCAAGGCCGATGGCCTGGAGTGGGCCGTGGGACAGCCGGCCGATGAAGCCACCATGCGCAAGCTGTCGGCGCAGAGCGGTGCCGGCCTGGTCAACCCGATTGGCCCGGAAACCATCACCACCCGTGACCTTCGCCAGGATCGCCTGCGCGTGTTCATCGACAAGCAGAACGTGATCACCGCCGTCCGCTGCGAGTGATTCCCCACCGGGTAGAGCCACCCCATGGGTGGCTGTGCCATCAGATCGCGGGTTTTGCGTGCAGCCACCCATGGGGTGGCTCTACCCGGTCCTGGTTCAGGTGCAGTCGCAGCCGTTCCAGTGGCGGGTTTTGGGCGTCTGGCCGATGCCCGGGTTGAACGTATTGCTGGGATCGAGCTGCTGATAGAACGCGGCCAGGGCCGGCTTGGCCGGGTACAGGTGGCCCACGTTGTGTTCGGCCGGGTACTCGGCGCCACGCGCGTCCAGCAACGCCCACATGGCATGCTCGATCGCCAGCGGATCTTCGCCCTTGCGCACGATGTAGTCCTGGTGGAACACGTGGCAGAAGAAGTGGCCGTAATACAGCTTGCCGGCCAGCTTGGCGTCGATGGCGGTCGGCAGCTGTTCCACCCACTGGCGGTCATCGCGGCGCAAGGCCACGTCCAGCGCGACGATGTCCTGCACCGCTTCACGGTGGACTTCGCGATACCGCACGGCCGCGCCGGCCACCGCAAAGCGGTGCAGGAACGCCTTGCGGCCTTCATCGGCGGTGCAGGCGAAGAAGTCACCCTCACCATCGGCGAAGTGCGTGCGCAGGAAGGTCTCGGTGGCGGCCGCATCCACCGCCGATACCTTCAACAGCAGGTGGTGCTCGTAACGGTCACGGAACTGCTTCATGCGGGGCGGCAGGTGCCCCGGCAGCAGGCGCATCATGGCCTGGATGACCCGGTCGGTGACCCCTCGCAGCCCCACCATCTCGAACCAGCCGTCGATGCGGCTCTTCAGCGCAAACGAGGCCGGTACCCGCGCAGTGCCCAGGCGATCGATGAGCAGGAAGGTGTCCTTGCCGTAGCGCTCGCCGATATCAAAGGCTTCGCGATGCAGGTACTCGCCGGAAATCGGCAGGCGTTCGAACGCCGTCAGCAGGTGGCGGCGGATCGCGGTGAGGTCGTCCATCGTGTTGCTGCCGATGTAGAACACCTCGGCCTGCTCGCGCGCGAAGGTATCCAGGCGCACCGCAAACACCGCCAGCTTGCCGGCCGACCCGGCCGCTTCGTAGTGCCGCGCGGGGTCGGCATTGAAGCGCGCCGGGGTGGGCGCATCCACCTGCCGCACCTGCTCGGCGTAGCGCGGGTCGGTCGCCGCGCGGCCGCTGTCGTTGTCGATGTCGGCAGCGCGGTAGTCCCCCCGCTGCAGGCGGTCCAGGATCTCTTCGGGTGCGCTGCCCAGCGCGATGCCCAGGTGATTGACCAGCTGCAGGTGCCCGTGCGCGTCGACCTGTGCGTACAGGGCCAGCTCGGTATACGCCGGGCCACGCCGCACCAGGGCGCCACCGGAGTTGTTGCATACGCCGCCCAGCACCGATGCACCGATGCAGGACGACCCGATCACCGAATGCGGCTCGCGATCCAACGGGGCCAGCAACTGCTCCAGCCGGTCCAGCGTGGCGCCGGGCAGGCACACCACCTGGCGGCCGTCGTTCACCAGCTGGATGCCGGTGAGGCGCAGCGTGTTGATGATCACCACCGGCCGGTCGTAGTCCGCGCCATCGGGGGTGGATCCGCCGGTCAGGCCGGTGTTGGCGGCCTGCATGATGACCACGGCATCGGCCGCTACCACTGCCTGCAGCACGCGCCACTGCTCCACCAGCGTACCCGGGCGCACCACGGCCAGCACCGGGCCGTCACCGAAGCGGTAGCCCTTGCGGAAGCGCCGGGTCGGTTTGTCGCCACTGAGCACATGCGCGGTGCCCACGATGGCGCGCAGCGCGGCCTGCAGCGCGGCAGGGTCGCTCACGGCCGCACCTGCGCGTGCCGGGCCATATCGGCCAGCGTGTCGCCGCTGATGTCGGCGATGGTCTTCGCCCCGGTCAGGGTCATCGCCACGCGCATCTCTTTGGCCATCAGGTCGAGCAGGTTGGCCACGCCCTCGCCGCCCTGCGCGGCCAGCGCATAGACGAACGCACGGCCCAGCAGCACGCTGTCGGCGCCCAGTGCGAGCATGCGCACCACGTCGAGGCCGCTGCGGATGCCCGAATCGGCCAGGATCTTCAGCTCGCCCTTCACCGCATCGGCAATCGACGGCAGCGCACGCGCGGTGGACAGCACGCCATCCAGCTGGCGGCCGCCGTGGTTGGAGACCACGATGCCGTCGGCGCCAAACCGCACTGCATCACGCGCATCGTCGGGGTCGAGGATGCCCTTGATCACCATGGGCCCGGTCCAGAATTCGCGGATCCACTCCAGGTCTTTCCAGGAGATGGAGGGATCGAAGTTGGCGCCCAGCCAGCCGATGTAGTCCGCCAGCCCGGTCGGGCTGCCGCGGTAAGTGGAGATGTTGCCCAGATCGTGCGGGCGCCCGCGCAGGCCCACGTCCCACGCCCAGCGCGGATGGGTGGCGGCCTGCAGCATGCGCCGCAGCGGCGCGTTGGGGCCGCTCATGCCCGAGTGGGCGTCGCGGTAGCGTGCCCCGGGGGTGGGCATGTCCACGGTGAATACCAGCGTGGTCACCCCGGCGGCCTTGGCCCGCTCCAGCGCATTGCGCATGAAGCCGCGGTCCTTCAGCACGTACAGCTGGAACCACATCGGGCGGTCGATGGCCGGCGCCACTTCTTCGATCGGGCACACCGACACCGTCGACAGGGTGAAGGGAATGCCGCGACTGGCCGCCGCCCGCGCCGCCTGCACCTCGCCGCGTCGCGCATACATCCCGGTCAGCCCGACCGGCGCCAGCGCCACCGGCATCGCCAGGCTCTCGCCGAACAGGGTTGTCTCCAGACTCAGCTCGGCCATGTTGCGCAGCACGCGCTGGCGCAGCGCGATGTCGGCCAGGTCGGACACGTTGCGCTTGAGGGTGTGTTCGGCATACGCGCCGCCATCGATGTAGTGGAACAGGAACGGCGGCAGCCGGCGCTGGGCGGCCGCGCGGTAATCGGTGGAGGCGGAGATGATCATGGGAATCAACCGTGGGCAGAAGGAAGCCGCGAGGCGCGCGCGCGCCGGGCCTCGTTGTCGTCAAGCGTGCGCAGCGAGGTGTGCACGAATTCCAGGTGGGCGTGTGCGGCGGCACGCGCGCGTTCGGGATCGCCGGACAGCACCCCGTCCATCATTTCCCGGTGCTGCACCGACAACGGCTCAAAGGTGCGCGGCGAGGTGTACAGCTTTTCGCGGCTCTGCGAGATGTTGGTCTGCAGCAGCTCGAACAGGCCACGCATCACCTGCAGCAGCACCAGGTTGTGCGACGCCTCGGCGATGGCCAGGTGGAAGGCCGCATCGGCGCGCGCCTCACCGGCCGGGTCGTCCTTGCCGTGGGCGGCCATCATGGTGTCGAAGGCATCGCGGATCTTCGCCCGGTCCGCATCGGTGGCGCGCAACGCGGCGTGCCAGGCAGTGGCGCCTTCCAGCGCATGGCGGATCTCCAGCACGTCGAAGCGGTATTCCGGGTCACCCTGGAACAGCGGCAGGTACGGCATCAGCGGTTCGTCGATGGCCTGCCGGGCACGCGCGGCGGGTTCGGCCACGTAGGTGCCACCGCCCACCCGCGCGGTCAGCAGGCCTTGGCTGGCCAGCTGCGCGATCGCCTCGCGCAGGGCGGTGCGTGACACCCCCAGCTGCACGGCCAGCGCCCGCTCGGCCGGCAGCCGATCCCCCGGCTGCAGGTTCTGCGTGCTCACCAGGCCACGCAGCTGCGCGGCCACCTTGTCGGACAGGCGTTCGTTCTTCATGCCGTCATTGTCGCCCGCATGGCTGGATCCGCGCATGACTCAGGGAATCATCCAGGTCAGCCAGTAGGCCTGCAGCGTGGTGATGATGCCCACCATCACGGTGAAGATCAGGCTGTGCTTGACCGTGAAGCGGAACAGGTCGGACTCCTTGCCGGCCAGCCCCACCGCCGCGCAGGCGATGGCGATGGACTGCGGCGAGATCATCTTGCCGGTCACCCCGCCGGTGGTGTTGGCCGCCACCAGCAGCACCTCGGACACGCCGATCTGCTGGGCGGTGGTGGCCTGCAGCGCCGAGAACAGCGCGTTGGAGGAGGTGTCCGAGCCGGTCAGGAACACGCCCAGCCAGCCCAGGAACGGCGAGAAGAAGGTGAACGCCTTGCCGGTGTGTGCCAGGGCCAGCGCCAGTGTGGCCGACAGACCCGAGTAGTTGGCGATGAAGGCAAACGCCAGCACCATGCCGATCGAGTAGATGGGCACCTTCAGCTCGTTGGCGGTCTCACCGAACGTGCGCAGCGCTGCGGCCGGACGCATCTTCAGCAGCACGATGGCCAGCACCGCGCCGAGCATGATGGCGGTGCCGGTGGCCGATACGGCATCGAACTTGTACACCGCCTCGTAGGCGCTGGGCGATGGCACGATGGGCGGCATCTTCTGCACCAGCTGGTCCAGCGCCGGCACCGGCAGTTTGAGCACCCAGTGTTCCAGCGGCCCGCCAGCGGCGAACAACGCCTTGAACGGCTTGATGCTCCATACCGTGACCATCGCGGTCAGGATCAGGAACGGCGACCACGCCTTGATGATCTGCCCGGTGCGGTAACGCGGGGCCTCCAGCGCCTGCGCTGCGGCCTCCGCACTGGTTTCGGTATCGAAGCGGAAGATCCGCACCGGCTTCCAGCGGCGCAGGAACAGGGTCAGGCACACCAGCGAGGCCAGCGAGGCGGTGATGTCGGGCAGTTCCGGGCCGATGAAATTGGAGGTCAGGTACTGCGCGATGGCGAACGAGCCGCCAGCCACCAGCACCGCCGGCCAGGTTTCCTTGACGCCGCGCCAGCCGTCCATGATCGCCATGATCCAGAACAGCACGATGATGGTCAGGAACGGCAGCTGGCGGCCGGCCATCTGCCCGATCTCGAACGGATCCAGGCCGGTGACCTGCCCCGCCACGATGATCGGAATGCCCATCGCGCCAAAGGCGACCGGTGCGGTGTTGACGATCAGGCACAGCCCGGCCGCATACAGCGGCTTGAAGCCCAGCCCCACCAGCAGCGCGGCGGTGATCGCCACCGGTGCACCGAAACCGGCCGCGCCTTCCAGAAACGCGCCGAACGCGAAGCCGACCATCAGCATCTGCAGGCGCTGGTCTTCGGTGACCGACAGGATCGAGGCCCGGATGATGTCGAACTGCCCGGTCTTGACCGAGACCTTGTACAGGAACACCGCGCCCAGGATGATCCAGGCGATCGGCCACAGCCCGTAGATGAAGCCGTACGCGCCGGCCGCGAACGCCTGCTGCACCGGCATGCGGTAGAACAGCAGCGCCACCGCCAAAGCGATAGCCACGGTGAGCGTTCCGGCCAGCCAGCCCTTCATGCGCAGCACGGCCAGGGCGACGAAGAAGAAGGCGATCGGCAACAGCGCGATCAGGCTGGACAGCCACAGGTTGCCAGCGGGGTCATACAGTTGTTGCCAGGGCTGCATCGGCGGATCTCAACGGGACGGACGGAAGGCCGCGCACGGGAGGTGCGGGCCGGCATGCATTCCCACCCCCGCCGTTATTGGTAAGACCAATAAGCAGCGAAGGATCAGGAAGTGTCCGCATTGAAACGCCAATTGCGCGACAGGCCTATTAGACCATAGGTCTATGCCCCGTATTTTGGTATGACCATTAGCTGCAGCCGCAGTCGCTCGCCGGGCCCTTCAGCTCCACCCCGTTGCCGTCCGGGTCGTGCAGGTACACCGACAGGCCATCGCCTTCGGCGCCGAAGTTGTTCTCCGGCTTGCCCCGCAGTTCCACCGCGTGCATCTGCAGGTGCGCCCGCAGCCGTTCAACATCGAACGGCTCCACCCGCAGGCACAGGTGCTCCAGGTTGCGCCCCTGCGCGCCCGCCGCCGCGCCGCCGGGTGCGCCCAGCTTTCCGTCCACGGCCACCAGGTCGATCATTGAGGTCCCGGCGTGCAGGTGCACCATGCCCAGCGATGGCCGTTCGCGCGCCACCGTGCAGCCGAGCACATCACGATAAAACGCCACGGCGCGCGGCAGGTCCTGCACGCGCAGCACGATGTGGTCGATATGTTGGATCTGGAAGGGACGGTCGCTGCTCATGACGCCTCCAGTTTTTTGGCAATCCGACTGAACACGGCCAGCACGATCAGACACAGAATGCTGACCCCGATGGCGATGACGTACTCGCCGATGCCCACCGCGATGCCGATCGACGCCGACATGATCAGCGAGCTCGCCGTGGTCAGGCCGCTGACCTGGTCATCGCGCGACCCGCGCAGGATGGTGCCGGCGGCAACGAAGCCAACGCAGGCCACCACCGCTTCGATCAGGCGCACCGGATCCACCTGCAGCAGGTCGCGATACCGCTCCTGCTGGAAGTGTTCGGCGATGCTGTCGCCCAGGCCCACGATCAAGGCGGCCGCGCCGGCAATCAGCATGTGCGTGCGCAGCCCGGCCGCGTGCTTGCCCATCTCGCGCTCGATGCCGATCAAGCCACCAAACACCATGGCTGCGGCAATCCGCAGCAGTATCGATAGATCCTGTTCCAGTCCCATCCGTACGTCCTCGCCTGTTCGGCCCAGCCTTGCGTGGCGGCCGTGGCAGCACCGTGAAGGGGTGCGTGAGGCGGATGTGCACAGTCATGCGGCAGTGGGGTACCGCATGACCGGCGGGCGCTCCTTACTGCGCCAGGTAGCCGCCGTCGATGGCGTAATAGGTGCCGGTGGCGAACGAGGCATCGTCGCTGGCCAGCCACGCCACCAGCGCGGCGACCTCATCGGGCTGGCCGAGACGGCCCAGTGCGTGCTTGCTTTCCAGCGCCTGCTTGACCGTCGGGTCCATCTTGTCCAGCAGCGGCGTGGCAATGAAACCGGGGCCCACGGCATTGACCCGGATTCTGTCGCCGGCATGCTCCCACGCCGCGGTCTGGGTCAACCCGACCACCCCGTGCTTGGCCGCCACGTAGGCAGCGGAATTGTTGAACCCCACCTGCCCCAGGATGGACGCCATGTTGATGATGCTGCCGCCCTTGCCGCCGTTGCGCATGGCCTGGATCTGCGCACGCTGGCACAGGAACACGCTGGTGAGATTGACGTCGATGACGCGCTTCCAGCCGTCCACCGGGTAGTCGCCACTGGTCGCCGACGGCCCGCCGATGCCGGCGTTGTTGACGGCGATGTGCAGCCCGCCCAGTTCCTGCACGGTGCGCTGTACCGCCGCTTCAACGGCCTTCTCGTCGGTCACGTCCAGCGCGATGCCGATCGCCTTGACGCCCTTGGCGCGCAGCGCTTCGGCCGTCTTCTGCACCGCCTCGTCCTTCAGATCCCACACCGCCACCGCTGCACCGGATGCCGCAAGCAGTTCGGCCGCGGCCAAGCCGATGCCGGACACGCCACCGGTCACGATCGCCACCTTGCCCTTGAGCTGATAATCAATCATCGCGTTGTACCTCTGGTTGGAACATGTCGCAGGCAGCGCCTGCATCTGCCCTCACGGTACGCCTGCAACGCGTTACAGAACGTGCACAGGGGCGACCGCAACAATGCTTCCCATCGGTGCAACGCACGCCCCCCTATGCTGGCGGTCGTACGTCCACATCTGGTCATTACACGCTGCGTGATGCGGCCCCCTCCTCCCTAGGTATGCACATGACTTCTTCCAGTGACGGCCCCCTGTTCACCCCTACCCGCCTCGGCGCGATCGCGGTCGCCAACCGCATCGCGATGGCACCGCTTACCCGCAACCGTGCCATCGAAGGGCGCGTGCCCAATCCCCTGGCGATCCAGTACTACGAACAGCGCGCCAGCGCGGGCCTGATCATTGCCGAGGCCACCCAGATCAGCCCGCTGGGCCAGGGCTACCTGGACACCCCGGGCATCTACAGCCAAGGCCAGATCGACGCGTGGAAGAAGGTCACCGATGCGGTGCATGCACGCGGCGGCAAGATCGTGCTGCAGCTGTGGCACGTGGGCCGCATCTCGCACACCAGCCTGCTGCCCGACGGCGAGGTGCCGGTGGCCCCGAGCGCGCTGCCGGCCAAGGCCAAGACCTTCACCGCCAAGGGCTTTGAAGACGTGTCGGTGCCGCGCGCACTGGAACTGTCCGAGATTCCCGCGCTCATCCAGGACTATCGCCAAGCCGCGCGCAACGCGATCACCGCCGGCTTCGACGGCGTGGAAGTGCACGCCGCCAACGGCTATCTGATCGACCAGTTCCTGCGCGACGGCAGCAACCAGCGCACCGACGCGTACGGTGGCAGCATCGAAAACCGCACCCGCCTGCTCGACGAGGTGGTCCGTGCGATCGCGTCGGAGATCGGCCCCGAGCGTACCGGCGTGCGCCTGTCCCCGGTGACCCCTGCCAACGACGCCCACGATTCGCAGCCGCAGCCGTTGTTCGAACGCGCGGTGGAACGCCTGGATGCGATTGGCCCGCTGGCCTTCATCCACGTCATCGAAGGCGCCACCGGTGGCCCACGCGACAACATCGCGTTCGACTACGCGGCGCTGCGTGCGAAGTTCAAGGGCGCGTGGATCGCCAACAACGGCTACACCAAGGACACCGCCGAAGCCGCCATCGCCTCCGGCTACGCCGACGTCATCGCCTTCGGCCGTCCGTTCATCGCCAACCCCGACCTGGTGGAACGCCTGCGCCTGGGCGTTGCGCTGTCCGACCTGGACCCGGACACGCTGTACGGCGGTGGCTCGCGCGGCTACACCGATTACCCGAGCGTCTCCGGCGCATGACCCGGTAGAGCCGACCGTTGGTCGGCTGCCTTGGCAATGCCGATGGTTGGTCGGCTGCCTTTGCAATGCCGTCCATTGGTCGGCTGTCCTTGGCAATGCCGGCCGCTGGCCGGCATTACCGCATCGCGGGCGTTGTGTCGCCACCCTGCAACACCGGCATCAACGCATTCGGCAACCGACAGGGCTGCTGCGGCGTGCTGTCCTGACGCCATCCCATGCCCAGCATCACGCCTGCTCCCCGTGCGAGCACATCATCGCCGGGTGCCGGGCAGCTGACGTCACTGACCAGCACCTGCCCGTTGCGATCCAGCCACTGCTGGACGAAGTACGGGCCATCGGGCAGCTGCATCGTGCCCAGGTTGAGCCGGGCCACCGCGTGACCCTGCACGTCTCCTTCCCAGGTCGTTTCCAGCGCCACGCCGGTGAAGGCCAAGCGTCGCCGCATCAGTACCGTGTAATCGGCATCCAGCAGGGTCAGCTCCTCATCGCCGTCCTCCAGATACCGCCGCGTCAACGTGCGGTCTTCGCCCCACGGCAGGATCTCCAGGTACCGGGGCGGCAGCGGCTCGCTGCCATCGGCCAGCATCAGGCCCTGCCGCCCCTCGCGGCGGAACACCACGCGCCGTGCGTCCATGTGCTCAACCCCATCGACGCTGCGCCCGATCACCTTGCCCAGTGCGATGTTGTACAGCTGGTTCTGGCCCGTGGCCTGGTTCCACAGCAACAGCAGCGGTGGCACCACATGATCGTCGTCGATCGCCAGGCCTTCGGGCACCGTGTGTGCGGTGGCGCCCTCCCACCACAACCGGGGCGAGGACTCGCCCACAAACGTGCCCAGCAGGCCCGCGCCCACCGCGTCCAGCTGGTCGACGTTGGGCGGGGCGAACATCAGCTGGCCGTTGCAGTCGCGTACCGCGGCGCGGTGGTCGTCGGTGGCAGGGTGAACGCGCCACGGCGGTGCCTGCCGCTGCTCGGCATCGGGCTCGCCCAGCACGGCAGCCAGCGCGGCCGGCACCTCGGTGGGTGGCGAAGCATCGTCGTCATGCACCACCTGCCAACGACCATCGCAGTAGTCCATCCGAACCCGGCCGCGCGTAGTGGGCTGCGCGGTAAAGCGTCCGTCGGCCATCAGCCAACCGGGCTCGGGGGTGTCTTTCTCGCGGCCGGTGGCATGGCGGCTGACCTGCTCGGGCCAGTCGCGCCGGCCTGCGCTGCCGCCGTACTGGCGATAGCGTGGGTACAGGCCTTGTTGGCGGTAGCGCGCCGCATCTGTCGCCCTGCCCTGCGCATCCACCCGCCGCCACAGCTCGCCCTGGCGCAACCACCAGCCGCCGTCGCTGACCGGCAGCAGTGCGTCAATGTCGTCGGCGAACAGCGTCTTGCCGGCTTCGTTCTGCACGCTGCACTGCGCGGGCACCTCGACACTACAGGACACATACACGTGACGGCCGACGAAGGGCCCGGCCACCCACTGCGCCTTGCGTTCGTCCAGCTCCATCACCGGTTGCCCATGCAGGTCGTGGAAACGCAACGCACCACTGTTGGCATGCCACAACACGCGATCGGGCACGGCCAGGGGCAGCCACTCGCCATCGTTCAACGCCGGCAGGCGCACCTGCCCCAGTGCATCCACCACGCCCCAAGCGCCCGTCGGCTCGCCGTCTGCGCGGATGAACGCCTTCCATAAGGGGTCGCCGGGCGCGGCCTGCGGCAGCACGAAGGGCGTGTGGTACTCGGTGTAGCCGTGGTCTTCGCGCAGCAGTCGTCCTGCATCGTCGTACCACTGCTGGGGCGTGGCGTCGCCCTGTGCGCGCATCCAGCGATCGGCAGCCAGCCGCACCATGCGCTCGCCGTTGGGTGCCACCAGCAGGCGGCCATCGGCGGCTACCAGCGCATCGGCGCCGAAGCGGTGGCCCAGCACGGTGAACGACTGCGCCTGCACCGGCGTGGCCAGCGCGGCCAGCACCGTCAGCACGAACATCCTTTTCATCGGTCACATCAGGAAAAACGGAGTTGCACGCTAGCGCCTGTGCACGGGCGACGCAATGCGCGGTAGAGCCGACCGTTGGTCGGCTGCACCCGGATCCGCGCGAAGGCAGCCGACCAACGGTCGGCTCTACCGGTGTGTGGACGATCTGCGTGCAGCCGACCAACGGTCGGCTCTACCGGTGTGTGGAGGATCCGGGTGCAGCCGACCAACGGTCGGCTCTACCGGTGTGTGGAGGATCTGGGTGTAGCCGACCAACGGTCGGCTCTACCCGGGCGTTGATGGTTATCCGTGCGTCAGCGTGCGTCCGCGGTCAATACACCGGCAACGAAATAAAGCTCGCCTGCTGCGGCGCGTGCCACACCTGCTGCGTCGCCTTCTGGTAATCGCCCGGCTTGGCCAGGTAGATGTTCGGCACGAACGTCTGCGGGTTGCGGTCGTAGAGCGGGAACAGGCTGGACTGCACCTGCACCATCACCCGGTGGCCCGGCTGGAACACGTGGTTGGCCGTGGGCAAGCCGAATGTGTAATCGAGCACCTGGTTGGCCGCGATCGCCTTGGGCGCACTGAAACTCTCGCGGTAGCGCCCGCGGAAGATCGCCATCGACACCGCCAGCTCATAGCCGCCCATCTCCGGCGTGGACGGGGTCTGGTCGGGGTACACGTCGATCAGCTTCACCACCCAGTCGGCATCGCTGCCGGTGGTGGCCGCCGCAAGGTTCACCTGCGGCGCGCCGCCGATGCGCAGCGGTTCGGTCAGCGGTTCGCTGACGAAGGTCAGCACGTCGGGCCGCCCGTCCACGAAACGCTGGTCCTTCACCAACCAGCTGGTCCACATGTCGCGGTCGGCGAAGCGTACCGGGCGCGGCACGAACGGCACCGGCTTGGCCGGGTCCGCCACGTAGGCCTCGTAGGTGGCTTCGCCCGGCTGCGGCGCCTCGAACGACAGCTTGCCGCCCGCACGCAGATACAGCGGCTTGCTCTGTGCCACCGTCCGCGGCCACTGCTGCAGCTTGTCCCAGTGGTTCTCACCGGTGTTGTAGATCAGCACCGGCGGCGTATCGGCCTTGGCCGCGCCATCCACCAGGTACTGGTCGAAGAACGGCTTGAGTACGTCGCGGCGGAACTGCAGTGCGGTATCGCCGTCGAACTTCAGCGCGCCCAGATTGCTGCCGTCGTAGTTCACCTGGCTGTGCCGCCACGGGCCCATCACCAGGTAGTTGAGCGTGTTGCTGCTGTCACGCGGCTCCATCGCCGCATAGCTGTGCACCGCGCCCCACATGTCTTCCTGGTCCCACAGGCCCTGCAGCCACATGGTGGGCACCTTCAGCGGGGTCTTGGCCATCTGCGCATCCAGCGCCTGTTCCTGCCAGAAGGCGTCGTAGGCCGGATGCTCGATCAGCTTGTGCCACCACGGCAGCTGGTCCAGCCCATTGGCGCGCGCGTAGTCGCCCGCCGAGCCGGCACGCAGGAAGGTGGTGTAGTCGTCGTAGCCGACGCTGGGAATCGACGGCCCCTTGCCGCGCTTGGCCAGCTGGCCGGTGAAGTAGCCGAAGTTGACCTGGCGGAAGGCACCGTAGTTGAGCCAGTCATCGCCCATCCAGCCGTCGATCATCGGACTCTGCGGTGCGGCCACCTTCAGCGCCGGGTGCGGGTTGGTCAGCGCCATCACCACGGTGAAGCCTTCATACGAAGAGCCCAGCATGCCGACCTTGCCGTTGCTTTCGGGCACGTGCTTGACCAGCCAGTCGATGGTGTCCCAGGCGTCGGTGGCATGGTCCACCTTGGTGCTGTTGAGCGGCCCGCGCAGCGGCCGGGTCATCACGTAATCGCCTTCGGAGCCGTACTTGCCGCGGATGTCCTGGAACACCCGGATGTAGCCGCCGTCGACGAACACCTCATCGCCCTGGGGCAGGATGTCGCGCATGTGCGGCGAGTCGATGCGCTTGGCGCGGTTGGCCGCGTCATACGGCGTGCGGGTCAGCAGGATCGGGGCGTGCTTCGCGCCCTTGGGCACCACGATCACCGTGTAGAGCTTTGTGCCGTCCCGCATCGGCACCATCACCACGCGCTTGTCGTAGTCATTGCTGGCCGTGGGCGTGACGAACCCCTTGGCCGGAATATCCGGGGTCATCGGCGAGGTCTGCGCCGACACACTGGCGGCAACCATGAGGCTCAACAGCACGACAGGCACGACACGGACACGCATGGGCTCTCTCCCGGCAGGGTGGCAATCACCGCAGCCTAGCGCCGCCCGCGCCGCGCCGGTAGATGCCGATGGTCCCAATCGCCCGCATTCAGCCATCAACCACCGTGTCGTGCAAAGCCATGCGCGCCACCGCAGAATGGGCCCCGGAGTCCACGGCGGCACTCTCCACCGGACCAGGCGGCTGATGATGAAGAACCACTACACACTGCAGGCACTGGTGCGCGCCGAGCTGGCGTCACGGGAGGAAGAGCAGCGCGTCTATTTCCAGATGCGCGATGCCGTTGCCGCGGGCGCGCCATTCCAGCCCATCGCCGACCTGGAAGCGCTGGCGGACGTCCTGCAGGACGTCAGCTGCTACGTGGCGCATAACGTGGTGACCTGGAAGGGGCGCACCGCCCTGTTCGGCGGGCGCACCTTCCGTGCCACGGCGGCCGATGTGGTCGCCTTCCTGCGTGGCGCAATGCAGGCCGGCGATGTGCGGCCGCTGCTCATCGCGCCCTGCTTCAGCGCGCGACCCGACCGTGTGGTGTTGGTCGACGAGGACCAGCTCGGCGTTTACCGCGTGCGCTGACTCAGGCGCTGGCTGTTTCATGCAGCGCCAACCAGCGCCATTGCCCGTGCTCCTGGCGAAGCACGGCCAGCGATTCCCGCCAGCGCATCGCGCCCTCCTCCACGCCCTGGCCTTCGCGATAGCGCAGCATGGCCAGCGGCGACGGCAGGGCCGTGGCCTGCACCGATTCGATGGCGATCACCAGCCCGGGGCGTGCGCCGTGGCTGCCGGCGAACAACGCCTGCACGGCGTCTCGATCCAGGCGCTGGCCGGCCACCCCGACCATGCAGAAGTCATCGGTGAAACGCGCCATCAGCGTGTCCAGCGCGGATACCGGGATACGCGCGTTGAACCAGTCTTCGATCAGCACATGCAGCGCGTGGATTTCGTGCAAGGCGGAGGTGTCAGTCATGCGGAGGTCCTCAAGGTCAGGGTGGACGCCGGCAGGCGCCAGAGCAGAAGCAGCGGCAGCAGGCTCATGCCAGCCGCCAGCAACAGGGTGAGCGCGAAAGCGCGGTCGGGCATCCGCGACGACAGCACCGCCAGCACGCAGGCCAGCAGCGCGGCGGCCAGGCAGAAACTGAGTTGGCGGTTGAGATTCCAGAGCGCGCTGGCCGGCAGCATGTCCTGGTCCTGCATGCCCTGGAACGCGAGCGTCTGCGCGCTGCTGCTGCACAGGCTGCCGCCCAGCCCCATCAGCGCAAATGCCAGCACTGGCAACCCTGGCTGGCCAGGCTGGATGCCGATCAACAGCACGATGCCCACGGCCTGGCACAGCATGCCCGCGCTCAACAGCGGCCGCGCACCGATGCGCGGCAGCCAGTGCCGCGTAGTGGCGATCGCGCAGGCCGAGGCCATCGCCCAAGGCAGCATGAAGCCGCCGATGGCCGCCGCGGTGTAGCCCTGCCGATGCAGCAGCAGCGTCGCCACCAGCTGGGTGCCGATGAAGGTACCCGGCACCAGCAGGTACACCACCATGGCCAGGCGCAGCGTGGGGTGTCGCAGCAACGCCCAGTGCAGTACCGGCTGCGCAGTGCGGGCGGCGGTGCGCGCATAGACCGCCAGCACACCGGCGGCGACCACCAGCAGCGCGATGCCCAGCGTGCGCTGCTGGGCCTCGGCGATCTGGCTCAGGGCCACCAGCAGCAGGCTCAGGCCCAGCGAGCCCAGCACCAGGCCGCGCCGGTCCAGCCGCGGCAGCGCCCGCGGCGCCTCGGTGCGGATCCACGCGGCAGCCAGCAGCAGCGTGAGCGCGGCCAGTGGCACGCTGGCCAGCAACACCCAGCGCCATGATCCCAGCCCGACCAGCCAGCCGCCCAGGGTCGGCGACAGCGCCGGCACCAGCAGGGCCACGGCCATGATGCGCGCGGTGAGGCGGCCACGTTCGGCCGGTGGGCAATGCCGGTAGGCCATCGCCTGCCCGACCGGAATCAGCAACCCGCCGCCCAGTCCCTGCAGCAGCCGCCAGCCGATCAACGCTTCGATGCTGGGCGCAGTGCCGGCCAGGATCGCGCCCAGCGCAAACACCGCCAGCGACAGGCACAGCAGCCGGCGCTCGCCCAGCCGCGCGGCCAGCCAGCTGCCCAGCGGGATCACCAGGGTCAGGCCCAGCATGTAGGCGTTGCCGATCCACGCCAGCTGCGGCACCGAGGCGTGCAGGTCGGCCGCCACGGCCGGATAGGCCACCGTGCCGATGAACATGTTGACCAGGTCCAGCGAGAACCCGAGCAGGTACAGCAGCTCCACTTTGGCGCGATAGGTCATGCGGCACTCCAGTTGCGAGGCGGCAGCATGCGCGCTGGGCGGCGCTGGATAAACCGAACATCCGATGCAAGACTGTCAAACCATTTTTGACACAAGAGGCGTGCGCGATGGTCAGCCTGGACCGCTTCGAGACCTTCAAGGCCGTGGTCGATGCCGGCAGCCTCACCGCAGCCGCGCAGCGCCTGGGCCAGAGCAAGGCGGTGGTGAGCTTCAATCTGAAGCGGCTGGAGCAGGAACTGGGCGTGACCCTGCTGGTGCGCAATACCCGCAGCCTGGCGCTGACCGAGGCCGGCGAGCGCTTCCACCAGCACTGCGTGGCGATGCTGGCCACCGCCGAACGGGCCATCGAAGAGGCCCGCAGCGAGCAGCTGCAGCTGCGCGGCACGCTGCGCCTGACCACCACGCCCGAATATGCCGCCGCCAAGGTGGTGCCGCTGCTGGAGGGGTTCCGCGCCCTGCACCCGCAGCTGCGGCTGCACCTGTCGACCACACCGGCGCATGCCGACCTGATTCCCGAGCGGTTCGACCTGGCCATTCGATTGGGGCGCATGGCCGATTCCGAGCTGCGCGCCACCCTGCTCGATGAGCACGCGTTGTGTGCGGTGGCCGCGCCGTCGGTGTTGTCGGGCTTGCCCGATGATGCCGCGCGTGACGACCCGGACTGGGTGCGTACGCTGCCACGGCTGGGCTATCCGCGTTTGGCGGACCTGCCGCTGATCGCCCCCGATGGCAGCGACCAGATGTTTGCCAGCAACCCCGCCGATGCGGTGGTCACGGTAGACAATGCGTCCACGTTGCGTGCCTTCGCGCTGGCCGGGGCCGGCGCCACGGTGCTGCCACAGTGGTTGATTGCCGAGGACCTGGCGGCAGGTCGGCTGCTGCCGATCCTGCGCGGGCACCGCTTTCCGCGCCAGGGGGTGTATGCGGTGTTTCCCAACACCGCACATCCTTCGCGTCGGGTGCAGCTGTTGCTGGCGCACCTGCGCCAGCATCTGCCCGGCTGAGCCGCGGCAGGCACGACCAACGGTCGTGCCCTACCGGGTTGCGTGCAGGGGTTGGCCATCATGATGGCCAACCCGGCGGGTAGGTACCGACCGTCGGTCGGTACCCGCCGTCGCTTAACGCACTACTTCATCACCGAGCACGAACGCGATGGTTTCCACCGGCTCGTTGGCCGAGCGCGACAGCTGCAGTTCGTAGCGGCCCTCGGCGATCTTCCACTGCTTGTCGGCGGTGTCGAAGCTGGCCAGCGTCTTCGGTTCGGCCTCGATGCGGATCCGGCGCGATTCGCCCGGCTGCAGCGTGACCTTCTGGAAGCCGATCAGGCGGATCGGGGTGGCGCTGCCTTCGGGCATCTTCAGGTACAGCTGGGCCACGTCCGCGCCGGCCACCTTGCCGGTGTTGCGGATGTCCACGGTGGCGACCAGACGCTGGCCCATCGAGATGGCACTCAGGTTTTCATAGGTGAAGCTGGTGTAGGACAGGCCATGGCCGAACGCGAACTGCGGGGTCAGGCCCTTGGCGGCGAACCACTTGTAGCCGACGTTGGCGCCTTCGATGTCGTAATCGATGGTGTCATCCGGCTTGTGCTTCGGGTTGAAGCCCAGCCCGTTCACTTCCGGACGCGGCAGCTGGCTGGCATCCACCGGCCAGGTCACCGGCAGGCGGCCGGACGGGTTGACCTTGCCGGTCAGCAGCGCGGCAATGCCTTCGCCGCCACGGATGCCCGGGTACCACGCCTGCAGCACCGCCGGCACCTGCTGCAGCCACGGCAGCTCGACCGGGCCGTTGGTTTCCAGCACCACCACGGTCTTCGGGTTGGCCTTGCGCCACCCCGGCGATCAGCGCGTCCTGGTTGTCGGGCAGCTTCATGTGCGGCAGGTCGACCGATTCGGCCGACCACTGCGTGGCAAACACGATCGCTACGTCGGCCGCGGCGGCAGCGCGCGCGGCGGCGGCCACGTTGCGGCCATCCACGTACTCGATGCTGGCGTCCGGGCGCTCGGCGCGCAGGGCCTCCAGCGGCGAGGACGGATGGAAGATCACCGGACCCGGCCAGGTGGTCGGCAGCACGCCCGGCACCGCGTTGGTGCCCTTGGCGGTCCAGCCCACCATCGACGAACCACCGCCGCCGATCACGCCCTTGTCGGCGTGGCCACCGATGATCACGATGCGCTTGACCTCCGGGCCCAGCGGCAGCACGTTGTTGGCATTGCGCAGCAGCACGCTGCCTTCTTCCACGGTGCGCTGCGCGGCGGCGAAACCGGCGGCGTCATCGATCGGCTGGTGCTGCGGCGGCAGGTCGAAATTGCCGTTGGCGAACATCGCGCGCAGGATCCGCGACACCATGTCGTCCAGGCGCGCACGCGGCACCACGCCGCCATTGACGGCCAGGCGCAGCGGTGCGTCGAAGTACACGGCCTTGTCGAACACTTCACCGGCCGACTGCTGGTCCAGACCGGCCAGCGCCGCCTTGGAGCCGCTGTGCACGCCGCCCCAGTCGGACATTACGAAACCGGGGAACTTCCATTCCTGCTTGAGCACCTGGTTCATCAGGTAATCGTGCTCGCAACCGTAGATACCGTTGATGCGGTTGTAGGAGCACATCACCGAACCGGGCTTGCCGATGTCCAGGGCGATCTCGAACGCCAGCAGGTCCGATTCGCGCATGGCCTGCTCGCCGATCTCGGCGCTGTGGAAATTGCGCGAGGTTTCCATGTCGTTGAGCGCGAAGTGCTTCATCGTCGACACCACGTGCTGGCTCTGCACGCCGCGGATCGACTCGCCAACCAGGCGACCGGCCAGCAACGGGTCTTCACCGGCGTACTCGAAGTTGCGGCCGTTGCGCGGATCGCGCTGCAGGTTGACGCTGCCAGCCAGCAGGATGTTGAAGCGCTGCTGCCAGGCCTCGCGGCCCATGGTGGCGCCACCGGCAAAGGCGACTTCCGGGTTCCAGCTGGACGCGGTGGACGGGCCGGACGGCATCGCCGTGGCGTGGTCACCCTTGCGGATGCCGCCCGGGTTGGTCACGCCCACGCCGGCGTCGGCCGACTGCTGCGACGGAATGCCCAGCCGCGCCACGCCCGGCACGAAACCGGCCGAACCGACCGCGCCTTCCGGCAGCGGGCCGCCATCCTTGCCCAGCCCGAAGTAGCTGTGCAGCATCTGGAACTTCTCGTCGTCGGTCATCTTCGCCACGATCAGCCGGGCGCGTGCATCGGCGTTGAGCGAGGTGTCCATCCACGGCGTGTCGCCGCCGACCGGCGCGGTGTAGCCCAGGGTCAGCAGCTTGCCGGCGATGGCCGGGCTGTCGGCATCGATGCGCAGCTTGACCGCGGTGCTGGTGGCCGACTGGAACCCGTTGGAACGGGCCACGTCGCCGTTGGCGTCGAAGCCGGTCACGGCGGCATCGTTGGCACCCAGCAGCACGGACGGCGCGCCCACGCGCGAGGCCTCGATGAGCTGCTTGAAGCGTGCGCCATCGGCAGCGGCGGTCTGCGTGTACAGCGCCACCACGTGGCGGCCGTCATTCAAGCGCAGGTAGTTCATGCCCGGCGCTTCGATGCCCGACTCGGCTTCCACCGGCAGGCGCGAGATCACGATGCTGCCACGGCGCTCGGCCGACGCCGGGTCGGCACTGACGAAGCGGTAGGTGTAACCCAGCTGGTCGGCCAGCGCTTCCAGCGGATCCGGCGCGTGGCTGGTGCCGCTGGTGTCCGCTTCACGGTGCACGTTGCCGATGGTCAGCGCGTCCACGTTCATGGCCTGCAACTGGGCCGCAACGTCGGCCGCATTGAGCCATTTCGGCGCCTGTTCCAGGCTGAGCACGGTGAAGGCGTCGGCTCCGCCGGTGGTGGCGGTGGGCGCGGCCCAGGCCGAGGCGGCCAGCGAGAGCGTGATGGCGGCCGTCAGGGCCAGTGGCTTTGTAATCGTTTTCATAAGCGGGCGAAACACCTTTGCTTGCGCAAAAAATCCAGGGAGTCGTGCCGCAGAAGGGTGCAGCGCCAAGATGGCGGATGCCGGCACCTTGCAGGCCGGTATCGGGTACTACCAGGCAATGCAGCTACGACCAGGCCCCTCCGCCCGTCGATACAGCCGCCCTGCCCGGTGGGCGCCGCAGGCGGCACCCATCCGGTGAAGAGTCGTTCACCCTGTTCATCCCTGTCAACAGCGTGTTCAGTTTCGGCGGCGTAGGGCCGCCCCGTCGATCACGGCGTGGCGGGCTTGACCACGTGCGTTGCCGCGGACGCCAGCACGCGCCCTTCCCTGTCCTGCGGAAGCAGCGGCGCCAGCGGCTGGCCATCGGCCAGGGTGAGCAGCTGCGAGCGTGGTTCATGTTCGGCGAACAGGAACGCTTCGCCCCACTGCCGCAGCGCCACCACCAGCGTGAACAGCGCCTGCCCTTTTGGTGTCAGGACGTAGTCGTGGTACCGGCTGCCATCGGCCGCCGGCTGCTGGGCGAGCACCCCGGAATCCTGCAGCGCCTGCAGGCGCTGGCTGAGCATGCTGCGCGACATGCCCAGGCTGCGTTGGAAATCACTGAACCGATGTACCCCATCGAAGGCGTCGCGCACGATCAGCAGCGACCAGCGGTCGCCGATCAGGTCCAGCGCGCGGGCCACCGGGCAGGTGGCGTTGGGATCGTCGTGCATGGGGCACCTCCATAAGTGGTTTTATTTTAGAACCAGATCATCCAGAATCAACTGGTTCTATTTTGAGACCATAAAATGTCCATCGCCGCACCGCTGCCCCGTACCGCCACGCCCCTGCTGTTGTTGTTCGCCTGCGCCGCCGGGCTCAGCGTGGCCAACGTCTACTACGCCCAACCGCTGCTGGATGCGCTGGCCGCCGACCTGCACATCGGCACCGCCCGGATCGGCGCGGTCATTGCCGCTACTCAGCTGGGCTCGGTGATCGCGCTGCTGTGGCTGGTGCCGCTGGGCGACCGGTTGGAACGCAGGCGCCTGATGGCGGCGCAGAGCGTGGCGCTGGTCGTGGCCCTGTTGGGCGTTGCCCTGGCCGGCAACGCCACCGCGCTGCTGCTGGGCATGTTGGCGGTGGGCCTGCTCGGCACCGCGATGACCCAGGGGCTGATTGCCTATGCCGCCGCTGCGGCGGGCCCGCATGAGCGTGGCCGCGTGGTCGGTGCCGCCCAGGCCGGCGTGGTGATCGGCCTGCTGCTGGCCCGGGTGGTGGCTGGTGGCGTGGCCGACCTGGGGGGCTGGCGTGCGGTGTATGTGCTGTCGGCGGTGCTGATGGTGGTCAGCGGCGCGGTGCTGTGGCTGCGCCTGCCACGGCTGCCGGTGGCCGATGCCGCGCCCCGGATCGGGTTGATCACTCTGCTGCGTCAGCAACCTGTGCTGCGCCAACGCGGCGTGCTCGGACTGCTGCTGTTCACCGCGTTCGGGCTGTTCTGGAGCAGCATGGCGCTGCCATTGAGCACACCGCCGCATGCGCTCAGCCATACCGCCATCGGTGCGTTCGCACTGGTCGGCCTGCTCGGCGCGTTGGCCGCCGCGCGCAGCGGGCACTGGAGCGATCGCGGCCATGCCGACCGTGTTTCCTTTGCTGCGCTGCTGTTGTTGCTGTTGAGCTGGGCCCCGCTGGCTGCGCTGCCGCTGCACCTGGGCTGGCTGGTACTGGGCGTGCTGTTGCTGGATCTGGCGGTACAGGCACTGCACGTGACCAACCAGAGCCTGATCCTGGCCGCCGCGCCCAACGCGCAGGCGCAGGTGATCGCCGCCTACATGCTGTTCTATGCGGCCGGCAGCGGGATCGGCGCGCTGCTGGGCAGCAGCCTGTATGCCGCGTATGGCTGGAACGGCGTCTGCATTGCCGGCGCCCTGGTTTCATTGCTTGCGCTGGGCGCGTGGTGGACGGTTTCCGCTACCCTGCGCAGCAGGTGCAAGGGGTGAACGATGCGGAGCGTGCGGTGAATGCGTCCACGGCAGTGAACGGGCAGTGGTCTGGCGCACTGCTGCTGGGCCCGCATTTCGCCGTGCTGCAGGGCCATGCCGGTGCCACCGGTGCGCATGCCCACTACGCCCACCAGGTGCTGCTGGCCGATGCCGGCCACTGGACCGTGGAGAACGACGACGGGCTGCAGTGCGGCACGCGCCTGTTGCTCCCCTCGTTCCAGTCGCATGCGGTGCGCGGCGTGCCGCTGCGCGGCTGCACGGTATGGATTGAACCCAGCCATGTCGACCTGCAGACGCTGCAGGCACAGCTGCCCTTGCTTCCGTGCGATCCGCAGGCGGTGTTGCCCTGCCTGTCGGCCCTGGTCGCGCAGGCGCCGCTGGACCGCCGGCTGCAGGCCGCACTGTCCGCACTGGACGCGCGGTTGCCCGAGCGCATTGCGGCCCCGGCCATCGCAGCGGCCGCGCACCTGTCCGAAAGCCAGTTGCACCGCCGCTTCCAGCAGGACCTGGCCGTGTCACTGCGTGGCCTGGTGCTGTGGCGCCGGTTGCGCCAGGCACTGGTCCAGGTGATCGAGGGACACAGCCTGACCACCAGCGCACATGCCGCCGGCTTCGCCGACCTGGCGCACTTCTCGCGCAACCTGCGGCGCATGTTCGGCGTGCAGGCCGGGCACCTGGCCGGCCTGCACCTGCAGCATTATCGCGGCGACTGATCCAGCCCCGGGGGCGGCGGCGGTTCCGGCACGTGCGGCAGCGCGCGGAACGGCGCCAGCAGTTGCCCCAGGTAGTCCCGTGGATAGGCCGGCTGGCTGCCAATCCCCAGGTCGTCCACGCGCATCCGGTAGTCGGCATCGAAGGCCGTCCCCAGCAGATGGTCCCAGACGGTCAGGAACAATCCGAAGTTGACGTCGCCGGCCTTGCCATAGCGCATGTGGTGGAACCGATGCAGCGGGGCCCATGCCATCACCTTGCCCAGCCAGCCCGGCCGCATGTCCACGTTGGAGTGCTGCAGCAGCAACTGGATGGCAATGGCGAAAGCCAGCACCGCCGCCACCGGGTACGGCATGCCCAGCAACAGCAGCGGCAGCACCCCGCCCAAGGCTTCGGCCGTCTGGTGCAGCGGGTGCTTCATCAATCCGTTGAACCCATACATGCGGGTCACGCTGTGGTGGACTGCGTGCAACCGCCACAGCCAGGCCCAGCGATGGCTGGCGTAATGCACCAGGGTGATGCCCAGGTCCGCGGCGACGATTGCCAGCACCACCTGCGCCACCACACTCCAGTGCGTCGGCCACAGCTGCCACGGCACCCACGCGGCCACCAGCGGAATCGCACCGATCGCCAGCAGGTTCAATCCTTCATTCACCAGCGCATGGACCGCATCGCGGCCCGCATCGCCCTGGGGGGCGTTGAAGGCCGGGTCATAGGGCCAGCAGCGCTCGGCCAGCCACGACAGCGCGATGGCCAGCACCAACCCCGGCAGCAGCCACAGGGCCGACCCCGCTGCATACCCCACCCACCACGTGGCCATCCCCACGCATCCAAGCAGCATTCCCGGCGCATACAACGCCAACCACCATCGCTTCATCGACCTGCTCCATACAAAGGAGCGGCCATGCTCGCGACAACGGCGCGGCCGGGCTTGAACAAACCGCGCATCCCGCCGCGACCGCCGATGCAGCCCTTCATGCCATCCATATCGACCCGCCCCCCACGGCCGCTGCAGCGGTGGGCAGGCCACTGGCTGAAGCATTCATCACCCCGGCTGCGTTCAAACTGCCGGTGCGCGAACCGTTAGCATTTTTACTAATTGCCGGTAGGATTGTCGGTCTCAGCCTCTGACACCGCCCCTGCCGATACTGCCCGCCATGCCCCGCCTTGCCGCCCCTGCCTGCCTGCGCCAGCCCCTTCGGGAGGTGCGCTGATGGGCGCGGTTCTGGCCCTGGACCAGTTGCTGGAAAGCCGGCAGGTCTGGCGCGGCAGGCCGCAGGTCACGCCGCCGGCCACGGCCCCGCACCCTACCGGCCACCCGGCGCTGGACGCCCGCCTGCCCGGCGGCGGCTGGCCGCCGGCGGCGCTGTCGGAGGTGCTGCTGGCCGCACCGGGGCACGGCGAGCTGGCGCTGGTCTGGCCCACCCTGGCGCGGCTGAGCCAGCAGCAGCAGACCATCGTGCTGATTGCCCCGCCCTACCTGCCGCATGCGCCCGGCTGGGCCGGTGCCGGGCTGGCCTTGAACCAGGTGCAGGTGGTGCGGGCAGCCCCGCGCGATGCCCTGTGGGCCGCCGAACAGTGCCTGCGTTCTGCGGCCTGTGCCGCCGTGCTGTGCTGGCCGCAGCAGGCCGACGACCGGGCCCTGCGCCGGCTGCAGGTGGCCGCCGAAACCGGCCAGTGCCTGGGGTTTGCCTTCCGCGACCTGCGCCAGGCGCGCAATGCTTCGCCGGCACCGCTGCGGTTGCAGCTTAAGCACGGCCAGGTGCGCGTCCTCAAGTGCCGCGGCGGCATGGCCCCGGCGCAGCCGTTGCCGCTGGCCCTGGCGCATTGAGCGGCCGCCGTGCACTGGGCCTGCCTGTTGCTGCCACAGCTGGCGCTGGATGCCGCCCTGCGCCAGCAACCCGATCCGTCGGTGCCGCTGGTGCTGCTCAGCGGCCCCGCGCAGCGCCGCGTGCTGCATGCGGTGAGCCCGGCGGCGCGCCAACGGGGGCTGCGCCGCGGCATGCTGCTGTCGGCCGCCCAGGTGCTTACCCGCGACATGCTCACCGTCGAACATGACCCGCGCGCCGAACAGGCCACCCGGCAGCTGCTGGCCAGTTGGCTGTATGGCATCAGCTCGCAGGTCAGCCTGGCCTTCCCGCATGCGCTGGCGCTGGAAATCGGCGCCAGCCGCGCGCTGTTCGGTGACTGGCCCACGATTGAAAAACGCCTGTGCGACGGCCTCAAGGAGCTCGGCTTCCGCCATCGCCTGGTGGCTGCACCCAATCCGCATGCGGCCTGGGTGCTGACCCGCGTGCATGCGCGGTTGGGGGTGGAGGCCCAGCAGCTGGACGCCACCCTGGCCCAGGTACCGATCGAACACAGCGGGCTGCCGGCCGAGGCGGCCACGGTGCTGGCGCGCTCGGGTCTGCGCACGCTGGGCGCGGCCTTCCAGCTACCGCGCGACAGCCTGGCGCGACGCTTCGCGCCGGCCGTGCTGGCCCACCTGGATGCGCTGCGCGGGATCAGCACGCCGCCGCTGCGCTACTACCAGCCGCCGGACCGCTTCGACGCACGCATCGAGTTCGAGTACGAAATCGAATCCACCCAGGCCCTGCTGTTCCCGCTGCGCCGGCTCACCGGTGACCTGGCGGCCTTCCTGTGTTCGCGCGATGGCGGCGTGCAGCGCTTCACGTTGTGGTTCGAACACGACCAGCACCCGGATACCGGCCTGGACATCGGCCTGCTCGCGCCCGAACGCGATGCGGCCATGTTGTTCGAACTGGCGCGCAACCGCGTCGACCACCTGCACCTGCCTGCCGGCAGCCGTGGCCTGCGCCTGCAGGCCGAGCACCTGCCGCCGTTCGTACCGGCCGCACGCGACCTGTTCGATCCCCGCCCGCAACAGGCGATGCCCTGGGAACAGGTGCGCGAGCGGCTGCGTGCCCGGCTCGGCGATGACGCCGTGCAGGGCCTGGGGCTGCGTGCCGAACACCGCCCCGAACGTGCCAGCGGCGATGCCCACGGTGCGCCCAAAGGCCCGCCGCCCGTCCTGCCCGTGCGACCGGGCTGGTTGCTGCCACGCCCGCAGCCGCTGCTCGACCCGCACCTGCGCATCGTGTCCGGGCCCGAGCGGATCGAATCGGGCTGGTGGGATGAAGGCGATATCCGCCGCGACTACTACGTCATCGAAACCGGCCAGGGCCAGCGCGGCTGGGCCTATACCAGCGCCGATGGGCGCGGCGGGCCGTGGATGCTGCACGGCTGGTTTTCATGAGCGCCGCCCTGCCCGACTACGCCGAACTGCATTGCCTGTCGGCCTTCAGCTTCCAGCGCGGCGCGTCGATCGCCGAGGAACTGTTCGCACGCGCCAAGGGCCAGGGCTACCGCGCGCTGGCGATCACCGACGAATGCTCGCTGGCCGGCATCGTGCGGGCCTGGCAGGCAGCGAAAAAGCATGACCTGGCGCTGATCACCGGCGCGGAGTTCCAGTTGGAAGACGGCCCCAGGCTGGTGCTGCTGTGCACCGACCTGGCCGCCTATGCCGGCCTGTGCCAGCTGATCACCACCTGCCGCCGGCGCGCGCCCAAGGGCGAGTACCGCTGCCTCCGCGAGGACCTGGATACGCTGCCCGACAGCCTGCTGTGCCTGTGGCTGGACCGCGTACCCAACGCCGATGACGCCGCCTGGCTGCAGGCCCGCTTCGCGCAGCGGCTGTGGCTGGCGGTGGAACTGCATCGGGAGGCCGATGACAGGCAGCGCCTGGCCGCGCTGCACCACTTCGGCCGCGAACACGCCATCCCGCTGGTGGCCAGCGGCGATGTGCACATGCACGTGCGCCGCCGCCGCGCCCTGCAGGACACCCTCACCGCGATCCGCCACCACTGCACCATCGCCGATGCCGGCTGGCGGCTGTTTGCCAACGGCGAACGGCATGTGCGCACCCGCCAGGCGCTGGCTGCGCTGTACCCGCCGGCCTTGCTGGCCGAAACCGTGCGTATCGCCAACCGCTGCCACTTCGACCTCAAGCAGCTGCAGTACACCTACCCGCGCGAACTGATCCCGGCCGGGTACGATCCGGCCAGCTGGCTGCGCACGCTGGTGGAGGACGGCATGCGATGGCGCTGGAAGACAGGCGCCACGGCAAAACAACGCACGCAGATCGAACACGAACTCGACCTGATCCACACGAAACAGTACGAGTCCTACTTCCTGACCGTGCACGACATCGTGCGCTTCGCGCGCAGCCAGAAGATCCTCTGCCAGGGCCGCGGCTCAGCCGCCAATTCGTCGGTGTGCTACGTCCTGGGTGTGACGGAGATCGACCCCAGCGAGATGGAGCTGCTGTTCGAGCGCTTCATCTCCGCCGAACGCGACGAGCCGCCGGACATCGACATCGATTTCGAACACGAGCGCCGCGAGGAAGTGCTGCAGTACGTGTTCAACCGCTACGGTCGCGAACGCGCTGCATTGACCGCGGTGGCGATCAGCTACCGTGGCCGCAGTGCGGTGCGCGATGTGGCGCGGGTGCTGGGCCTGCCGCCGGACCAGGTCAACGAGCTGGCCGCCTGCCTGGACCGCTGGAGCAGCCACGAGCCGCTGCCCGAGGCATTGCGCGAGCGCGGCTTCGACCCGGACACGCCGCTGATGCGGCGGGTGGTGGCATTGACCAGCGAACTGGTCGACTTCCCGCGCCACCTGTCCCAGCACCCGGGCGGTTTCGTGATCTCCGAACATCCGCTGTCCACGATGGTGCCGGTGGAGAACGCGGCCATGGCCGACCGCACCGTGATCCAGTGGGACAAGGACGACCTGGACGCCACCGGGCTGATGAAGGTGGACTGCCTGGCGCTGGGCATGCTCACCGCCGTGCGCAAATGCCTGGCCATGCTGCACGCGCACGGCGCGCCCTTGATGGGCATGGCCGATATTCCCCCCGGCGACACGAAAACCTACGACATGATCTGCCGCGCCGACACCCTGGGCGTGTTCCAGATCGAATCGCGTGCGCAGATGGCCATGCTGCCGCGCATGCAGCCGCGCTGTTTCTACGACCTGGTGATCGAAGTGGCGATCGTGCGCCCCGGCCCGATCCAGGGCGACATGGTGCATCCGTATCTGAACCGGCGCAAGAAGCTCAAGGAAGAAGGCATCGAGGAAATCGACTACCCGCCGGCGCTGGAGAAGGTCTTCAAGCGTACCCTGGGCGTGCCGCTGTTCCAGGAACAGGTGATGCAGCTGGCGGTGGCAGCGGCCGGCTTTACCGCAGGCGAGGCCGACGCGCTGCGCCGTTCGATGGCGGCCTGGAAACGCCATGGGGGGTTGGAGCCGCATCGCGACCGCCTGCTCACCGGCATGGCCGCCCGTGGCCACAGCCGCGAATACGGCGAACGCCTGTTCGAGCAGATCAAGGGCTTCGGCAGTTATGGCTTCCCGGAAAGCCACGCGGCCAGCTTCGCGCTGATCACCTATGTCAGTTGCTGGCTCAAGTGCCACCACCCGTCGGCGTTCGCTGCCAGCCTGATCAACAGCCAGCCGCTGGGGTTCTACACCCCCGACCAGATCCTGCAGGACGCGCGCCGCCATGGCGTGCCCGTACTGCCGGTGGATGTGCGCCACAGCGACTGGGACTGCACGCTGCTGCCGCCCACCGCGCCCGACCGCCCGTTCGGCATCCGCCTGGGCCTGCGCCTGATCGACGGCTTCAGCGAAGATGTCGCCACCGCGCTGGTACAGGCACGCGCCCGGCAGCCGTTCGACAGCGTGGCCGACCTCAGCCAGCGCGCGCGGCTGGATCGCCGCCACCAGGGCCTGCTCGCCGATGCGGGGGCGTTGAAGGGATTGAGCGGCCATCGCCATCGTGCGCGCTGGGAAGTGTCGGGCGTGGAAAAGCCGTTGCCGCTGTTCGACACCGCGCGGGCCACCGTGGAAGCCAGCGTGCCGTTGCCGCCGCCCAGTGCGTTGGAGGACATGCAGGCCGACTACAACAGCACCGGCACCACCCTGGGCCGGCACATGGTGGCCTTCATCCGCGCGCAGCTGCGCCAGCGCCGCTGCCAGCGCTCGGACGAACTGGCCGCCCTGCCGCATGGGCGCACCGTGCGGTTTGCCGGGCTGGTGCGGATGCGCCAACGCCCGCAGACCGCCAGCGGGGTCACCTTCCTGACCCTGGAAGACGAATGCGGCATGGTCAACGCCGTGGTCTGGCGCAAGACCGCCGACCGCCAGCACCGGGTGCTGGTGGAAGCACGGATGATGCAGATCGACGGCCGCCTGGAGCGCGTGGACGGCGTGCAGCACCTGATCGTGCGGCAGATGTACAACATCGATTGCCTGATCGAAGGCGTGCGCACGCACAGTCGGGATTTCCATTGATGCCGCGCAGCAACACGTGACCAACTTCACGATCACTGCAAATACAGACTTTCCCGACTGGTGTCGCAATCAACCATTGCGGTATGGTCGCGAGCTTCCAAGGATCTGGAGCCGCCATTGTCCCGCGCACTCACCGTCACCACGCTGGTTGTCTCCAGCCTCGCCCTTGTGGTCTCCGCCTGGACCGGCCTGCGCCTGCACCAGAGCCAATCGCACGACCGGGTGATCACCGCACGCGGGCTGGTCATCCAGGACAGCAACGGCCAGGCCCGGGTGATCCTGGGCGCACCGGTGCCGGACCCGCTCAGCAAGGGCATCTCGCAGGGGCCGCGCGCATCGCCGCTGTCCGGGCTGATCCTGCTCGGCGCCGACGGTTCCGAACGCGGCGGCTACGGCACGGCCGATGTCGGTGATGAAGCCATGCTCACCCTGGACGATGCCAGTGGCACCACCGAAGTGTTCAAGGTCACCGCCAACCCGGATCGCGGCGCCACCCTGGTGATCAAGCACCAGAACAGCACCGGTGCCATGCTCACGTCCTGGCAGGGCAAGCCGGAATTGATCTTCGTCGGCGACAACGGCCAGTCGCACTACGTGCGCCCGAGTACCCCCAGCGCGCCCTGATCCTCCAGCGCCTGGCGCAGGTCAAGCGCAACGCGCCGCGCATCGCCGGCCGTCAGCATGGCCGTGGTGATGCGCAGGCCGTGCACGCCGGGTTGCACGGCAAACACTTCGCCGCCGCGCAGTTGCCACCCGCGCTGCGCCATGGCCAGCACCAGCGGCTGGCTGTCGGCGGCCAGCGGCACCCACAGGTTCAACCCATCCATCACCGCCGGGGTGTGGATGCCCTGCTCGCCCAGCGCCTGCTGCAACACCTGGCACCGCTGCGCATAATCGCGCCCGGCCTTGGCAACACGCGCCATCACCCGCGCCGACCCCAGCGCCGCGGCCGCCGCATCCTGCAGCAGGTGGCTGACCCAGCCGGTGCCGGGGGCCATGCGCAGGCGCAGGCGTGCGGCGGTGTCGGCATCGCAGCCCAGCACCGCCAGGCGCAGGTCCGGCCCGAGTGCCTTGGACAGCGAACGCACCAGCACCCAGCGCCGCGTACGCGGGGCGATCACCGAGTGGTACGGCTGCTGCGACAACACTGCGAAATGATCGTCCACCAGCACCAACACCTGCGGATGCCGCTCCAGCACCTGGCGCAGTTCGCGCGCGCGGCGCTGGCTGAGGCTGGCACCGGTCGGGTTGTGCGCACGCGGGGTCAGCAGCACCGCGCGTGCGCCGGCCTCCAGCGCCGCCGCCAAGGCAGCCGGCACCATCCCGTGTTCATCGATGGCCACGGCCAACGTGGCATGCCCGCCCGCGCGCAGGGTATTGAGGCTGCCCAGAAAGCACGGGTTCTCCACGGCCACGCGGTCGCCAGGCACCAGCCAGCTGCCCAGCACCCGTTCGATCGCATCGACCGCGCCGTGGCTGAGCTCCAGTGCGTACCCAGGCGGGCAATCCGGGTCCAGCTGCGCCCGTGCCAACCGCTCCAGCGGCGGGTCGATGGTGGGGGTGCCGTACAGGCGCGGCGCCCGTGCCGGCAGCAGCCCGCGCAGGTCTGGCAGCCACTGCGGGTCGGGGTTGCCGCTGGACAGGTCGTGCAGCGCCGAGCCCGCCGCACTGCCCTCCTGGGCGCCCGCGGTCGGGGGCGCGGTCACCACCGTGCCGCGCCGGCCCTGGGTCTGCGCCAGCCCGGCCGCGTCCAGCCGCTTGTAGGCGGCCGCCACGGTATTGCGGTTGATCTGCAGCTGCAGGGCCAGGTCGCGGACCGGTGGCAGCAGCTGCCCCGGTTCCAAAGCGCCACTGAGGATCTGCTGGCGGATGCTGTCGAACACGGCGCTGGCGGTCTGGCCGGTGATTTTCATTTTGTCCTATGCCAATATGTGAATCGTCCCGGGACAGTGTTGCACGTGCCGGACCGCCCGTGCAGCCGCCCTCGCTTCAGGAGCTCCCCCATGCCCATCGCACGCCCCGACTGGCCACAGGCCACCACCGTCGACGCCATCGCCCACAACCTGGAGGCCGTGCGCCACCGCATCGCGCGCGCCTGCGAACGTGCCGGCCGCGATCCGGCCAGCGTGCGCCTGCTGCCGGTCAGCAAGACCGTCGACCAGGCGCGGCTGCGCCTGGCCTGGGCGGCGGGCTGCCACGAACTGGGGGAAAACAAGGTGCAGGAGGCGCAGGCCAAGGCCGACGGCATGGCCGACCTGCCCATCCGCTGGTCGGTGATCGGGCACCTGCAGACCAACAAGGCCCGCGACGTGGCGCGCTTCGCCAGTGAGTTCCAGGCACTGGACAGCCTCCGCGTGGCCGAGGCACTGGACCGCCGGCTGGCGCTGGAGCAGCGCACGCTGGACGTGTTCGTGCAGGTCAACACCTCCGGGGAGGCCAGCAAATACGGCCTGGACCCGATCGCGGTGGCGGACTTCGTGCAGCAGTTGCCGGCCTTTCCCCGGCTGCGCGTGCGCGGACTGATGACGCTGGCGGTGTTCTCGCCCGACCCGGCGCAGGTGCGCCCGTGCTTCGTCCGCCTGCGTGACCTGCGCGACCGCCTGCGCCCCACCCTGCCGGACGGGATCCTGCTGGACGAGTTGTCGATGGGCATGTCCGGCGACTTCGACCTGGCCATCGAAGAAGGCGCCACCGTGGTGCGCGTGGGCCAGGCCATCTTCGGCGCGCGCGCCACCCCGGACAGTTTCTACTGGCCTACCGCCGCCGAGGGCACGCCATGAAGGCGGTGGCGATCCAGCACGTCGCGTTCGAAGACGCGGGGATACTGGCCCCGTTGTTGGCCGCACGCGGTTGGCAGCTGCAGACACTGCAGGCCGGCATCGACCGCCTGGACGGCGCCGAGACCGCCGACCTGCTGATCGTGCTGGGCGGGCCGATCAGCGCCAATGACGTGCATGCCTACCCACATCTGCGCGACCTGCATGCCCTGCTGCGCTCCCGCCTGGCCGCGCACCGCCCGACGCTGGGCATCTGCCTGGGCGCGCAGCTGGTGGCACGCGCACTCGGCGGCAGCGTGACGCCGATGGGCGCGAAGGAAATCGGCTTCGCGCCGTTGTCGCTGACCGATGCCGGCCTGGCCTCGCCGCTGCGGGCACTGGTGGGCATCCCGGTCCTGCACTGGCATGGCGAGAGCTTCACCCTGCCCGACGGAGCACTGCGCCTGGCCGCCACGCCCGCCTGCGCGCAGCAGGCGTTCGCCATCGGCCACCACCTGCTGGCCCTGCAGTGCCATCCCGAGGTCGACGCCACCCGCATCGACACCTGGCTGATCGGCCATGCCGACGAACTGCAGCGCGCGGGTATTGATCCCCGCACCCTGCGCGAACAGGCCGCCCGTTACGCCGCGCCCCTGGCGGCCGCCGCACGCGACCTGTTCGCCGCGTGGCTGGATGCACTGCCGACGCCAGCGCCTGTTGCCGATGCGCCCCTTGCCGGGACGGTGTCCGCATGAGCGGCCATCGCCTGATCGTGCACCAGCACGGCGTGCTGCTTGGCCACTTCGACAGCCAAGCTCCACAGGCCCGGCGTCACCTGCATACCTTGGCCGCGCAGCTGCCGGCCGCCGCCGGGTTCCAGCTGCAATGGCAGCAGGCCATCGGCGAACAGCGGCTGTTGAGCAGCGGCCCGGCGGGCCTGAAGGTGCTGGGCAGCGAAGTGGTCTACCAGGACATCGCCACGCCCGCAGCATAAGGACACGCTGCCGGCTTGTTCCGCCCACGCCACCGCGCCTACCATCCCGCCAGAGGCCTGCCGCGGTGGTGGGCCCACCGCCGGGCGGAGCACCCCATGGACAGCTATGACGCAATGGAACGCTACATGACCATCGCGCGCTATCTCAGCCTCTTCGCACTGCTGGCCCAACTGGTCCTGCTTGGCCTGCAAGTGGCGGCCTACCGTCGGCACCGTCATGCAAGCTTTCTGGTGCTCAGCCTGGCCAGCATCATCGGACTGGCCTATGGGGCGGTGATCGGCCTGCCGTATTTCACCGCCAGTGCCATGCCGCATGTCCTGTCCCTGATCACGGTGGGGGGCGTGATCGGCATAGCGGCCACGCTGCTGGGGATCACCGGCACGGTGCTGCTGTTCCGCGCCTATCGCGGACTGGTCGAGGACAACGCGCGCGTCACGGCCCGGCTGGCCGTGCTCGAAGCACAGCAGGCCGGCCCGCCACTGCCGGCCACGGTACCCGGTTCGTCACTGCACCCGTAATAACAGCGGCGTCAGAGGTCCACGGGGCGTGCCAGTGTCTGCATGTGCCGGGCATGCTCGCCCGCCTGTGCATGCAACCACGACCGGAAGGACAGGAACCCCTGGTGCGTTGATGAGCGCGGCGGATACACCAGCCAATGCGACCAGCGCGTCTTCAAACGGTGCGGCGACAAGGCAATCAACTGGCCCGAGTCGAGCAGCAGCCGCGCCCGCGTCACCCGCCCCAGCGCGACACCGAAGCCGTCCAGCGCCGCGCGATGGTGTGACTCCGAATCGTTGAGCATGGCCACGTAGCGGCGCGGCGGGTCTTGGCCGATTTGTGTAAACCAGCGCTGCCATTCGCCATCGGGATCCCCCAGCAGCGGCCATTCCGAGAGCGGGCGCGCATCCACGCCGCCCATGCGCTCCACCAGCGCCGGGCTGGCCATCGGCATCAACCACTCATCGAACAACGGCTCGGCGTGTACACCCACCCACTGCCCGGCCCCTACGCGCAGCGCGGCATCGCACTGCACGTTGCGTTCGAAGTCTGTCAGGCGTTCGCTGGATTCCAGGTTGAACTCGATCTCCGGGTGCGCGGCCACGAACGAGCCCAGCCGCGGCACCAGCCAGTTGGAGGCCATCGAAGGCAGCGCGCTGACCGTGAGCACGCGGTCGTGGCGTGCACCGAACGGCTGGAAGACCTGCTGGATCGCATCCAGGTGCGGCCCGACCTGCTCAAGCAGGCGCTGGCCTTCCGGCGTCACCCCCACCCCACGCGGTTGCCGCAGCAGCAGCGGGTAGCCCAGCCGCTGCTCCAGCTGGCGCATCTGGTGACTGAGCGCGCTGACCGTCAGGTTCAGCGATTCCGCGGCCCGGGTGAGGTTGCCCAGGCGCGCGGCGGTGACGAAATTCTGCAGGGCCTGCAGGGGCATGCGGGACATGTCGACTTGAATCCTGTTCAAGACCAGCTTGCGGAAATGTCGCTTTTGCGCCCCGCATCCTGCACCTATCGTCAACGCTCCTCAAGTGGAGCGTCGACCATGAACATCTACAGCGGCCTGTTGTTCCTGCAGGGGCACATCACCCACGTCGATCTGGCGCGCCAGCTGGCGGGCGTGGAAGCGGCGCCCGCGGCGCCCTCCCCAACGGGTAAGCGGGAGGCGGCATGCGGTGCAGCAGGGAACGGCGATGAGGCGCGTCCGGGTGCGCCACGGCAACGGGACGCGTGCGCCGATGCCTGAGGGTGCGGACGCACGTCTGCAGCCACGCATGGCGTGGCTCTACCGGGGGGCTGGCAGCACACGTGGCTGCTGGTCGTACCACTCGCGTGCGCCGGCCAGGTGCCACTTGCGTTCCTGGCCGTCCAGTTCGATGCCCGCGCCCAGAACGCCCCAGCGCAGGTACAGGTTGCCGCGGCGCCGCGCCTCGGCCAGGTCCAGCCGCGCGCGCAGCGACAGCCGCTCGTTTTCGGCCTGCAGGTCATCCACCCACATTTCGCCACTGCGCCAGCGCAGCTGCCCGCTGGCCTGCACCTCACCGGAATCGAGCATGCCCAGCACCCAGCGCGGGTACGCGCTGCGCTCGGCGAACACCCCCAGCAGCGGCCCCGCATCGCGCAGGCGCAGATCGGCCTGGGCGGTAACTTCAAACGGTGCGGCTGCATCGATATGGCCCTGGCGCAGCGACACCGTGCCCCACCAGTTGTTCTGTCCGGCGCCGTCGCCCACCTGGATGTTGCGCAGCGCTACCGTGGTGCCGCCCAGGTCGAACTGCTTGGCATCGAAGTCGGCCCGCTTGACGCGCGCCTGCAGCTGCGCGTCGCCGCGCAGCGCGATACCGGCCACCTGCAGTTGTGCGCCGCGCCCGCGCAGGTCGGCCCGGCCGGTGCCCACGCGACCGGCCGAATCCATTTCGACATCGCCACTGAGCAGGCCGGTACCGCCCAGCAGGCGCACATTGCCAGTGCCGCCGCCCAGGTAGCGGTTGTACGCGGTGAGGTCGGGCACGCGCGCGTCGTTGAAGCGCAGGTGCGCACGCATGCCGTCACGCAACTGCTGCAGGCGGGCGTCGCCGCGCAGGGTCAGCGCCATGGCGTGGCCGTCGAACAGCAGCGCCTTGGGCGCGCCGGTCGGTGCCGCGCGGAACGCGGGGATCTTGACGTCCAGCTGCGCCTGCGCCGGCTCGCCGGCGACGATGCTGCCGTGCGCATTGGCCTGCCCAAGCAGCCGCACCCCGGCCACCTCGGCCACGGCCGCCACCTGCGGAATGTCCAGCGTACTGCCCGCGGCCAGCTGGCCGTCGGCAATCTTCAGGTCGCCTTCCAGCAGGCCGCCGCCATCGAGGTGGAACCACGGCTTGCGCACGAACAGATCGGCGATCCAGTTCAGCGACTCGAACTTCCATGCGCCCTGCACCTGCCCGGTCAGCCGCGGCAGCAGTTCGGCCGGGGCGCGGAACGGGATTTTACGGCCGGTGATGCGCAGGTCGGCATGCAGTTCGCTGCCGGTTTCCGGGTCACGGGGCAACCGTGCCTGCACGCGCATGTCCTGTGCCACATCCAGCTGCAGCGCCAGCAGCCCGCGATCATCGGCGTTCACCCCGGCATGCACCGGCACCCGCCACACCACCCGGCTGCCGGGTTGCAGCGCCCCCCGGTCCAGCACCACATCGCCGGTAAGACGGGCGTTCGACGGCGCGCTGCCGACGCTGACGTGCGGTCCGCCGGTGTCGATTTCCACGGCGCGGCTGCGCGCATCCACCTGCAGTTGTGCCCAGGTGATGTCCAGCTTGCGCAGGCCCGGCGCTTCGTCGCGGTAGTGGCGCGGGAAATGGAACCGCGCCGCAAGGTGGGCGTCATCGAGCACCCGTACCCCGCCCACGGTCACCTCGGCCTTCTCGAACCCGGCCGTGGAGTCGAACAATTCAGACGGCCCGCCCTTCAACTGCTTGAGGAAGCCGACCGTGCCGTGCCCCTGCCCTGCGATGAAGAGCGTGCCGAAACGGCCACTGCGGATGCTGTCGCTGTGGATCGCATCGAAACGCAGCGTCCAGCCGCGGTCGCCGCGCGGCGGCGGCGGAATGCCCTTGTCCACGCGCTCGACCTCGGCCTCCACGCCCGTGGCCTCGATCCGCGGTATGCGCACCTCACGGCGGAACAGCGCCGGCAGGTCGATCCAGGCGCCCGCGCGGTCGGCGCGGAAAATGTAGACCGTGTGCCCGGCCTGCCCGCGCATGCGCACGTTCCAGACCACGGCATGGCCGGGAAGCAGGGTCAGCGCCGGCCCGGTCTGCATGCTGAACTTTTCAGGTTTGCGGTTGGTGACCGCGTCGAACAACGGCGTATTGAGGAACACGTTGCCGGCGATCAGGTACAGCGCATACAGCGCCAGCAGCGAGAGCAACGCCACGCGCCACGGCCGGGGCCAGCGCCGGACGCGCTCGGGAATCAGGGGCATGTAGATACGCGCGCGGAAGCAGAATGACCCTCACACTATCGGCAGACCGCTGGCGCAGCCGCGTGAAGACGACGCACGACAGCGTGCGGCAGGTCACTCCGCGCGGGGTGCGGGCACCGTTGCGCCAACGCGCTGCATGCCTTTACTGTGCCATCGCGCCGGCAGTGATCGCGGCCGGACCGAAGACAGCAAAGGAGCGTGACGGCATGATGCAGGTCGTGGAGACCTTCGGCCTTGAACTGGTCGCCTGGATGGGAGGCGTGGCAGCGGGGTATCTGGCGTGGGCGTCCGCGCCGTTCTGGTGGCCCGCGATGCGGGCGTTCGGCGGCCGTCGCCGGCTTCCGCGCCCGCTGCTGTTCAGTACCTGCGCCGGGTGCATGGCCTATGCGGCGTACCTGGCGTTCCTGGTCGCACTGCGCCTTCTGATCCTCGCGGCACCGCCCGTGTCCGCCGCGCTGGATCAGCTGGCATCACACCCCGGCATGGCCGCGACGCTGTTTGCCGCACTCGTGTACGGCCTGCCCCTGCTGGTGTTTACCGGATGGGCTGCGCGCTTTCTCGGCGCACGCTGGGCGCGGCTCCTGCCGCCGCCCCTTGATGCGCGGCCCGCAACATGATCCGTGAAGACGCGATCCTCCATGGTCTGGTGCTGCTCTGGGTGTCAGTACCGTTGTGGGCGCCGGCCCTGCGCGCCTGCCTGCCCTGGCGTCGCCTTCCCTGCGCCGGCAGGTTCACCCTGACGGTTGCGGCGCTGGTCTACGGCGCCTTCGCCGCCTGCGTGGCGCTGGTGATGCTGCCGGCAGAGGTGCTGGCCATATTCATCGGCCCGCAACTGCTCGAGATGGGCTCACCCGCCGGCCGCTGGGTGAGCGCGCTGCATGCCGATGTCGTGTTGCCGGTGTTTTCGGCCTTCATCCCGGCGCTGCCCGGCGTGACCTGGGTGGTCATGCTGTTGCTGGCCAGGCGCTGGCCGGTCATCTGCGCCCGACTGGGCCTGCACATCCTGCCTGTCCCCCAGCCATCCCCAGACAGCACAGGCGCCTAGCGGGCGAATGCCGTTCAGTGCGCCGCCGCGTCCGGCAGCGTGGCGATCACCTTGATTTCCACGTCGAACCCATACAACCAAGTCACCCCGATGCCGGTCAGGGTTGGATACGGCGCCTGGCCCCAATACTCGGGCACGATCGCCCAGACGCGTTCGAAGATCGCTTCGGGATCGACCAGGAACACGGTCACGTCGACCACGTCGTCGAACGTGCAGCCAGCCGCGCCCAGCACGGCGTTGAGGTTCTCGAACGCGCGTCGCACCTGGTCCTCGAGCACCGGTTCGGGCGAGCCGTCTTCGCGGCTGCCGACCTGTCCGGATACGAACAGGAAGCCATTAGCGCGTACCGCCGGCGAATAGCGGTTACGTTCGTACAGGGCCTGCCGGCCCGGCGGGAAGACCACGTCACGGGTTGCCATCGTTTTCTCCAAGGGCCATCAGGCCGATCCAGTGCACTGCCGCCACGGTAGGCCGACGCGGCCCCGTGATAAACGCCCCACACCGACCATCACTGTTTGTAGAATCCAAACAATTCCTCCCGGATGCCCCGCATGGACCGGTTCGACGCAATGCAGGCCTTCGCCCGGGTGGTGGAAACCGGCAGCTTCACCAAGGCCGCGCAGAGCCTGCACCTGAGCAGGACCACGGTTACCCAGCTGGTGCAACAGCTGGAGGCGCGGTTGCGCGTGCGCCTGCTCAATCGCACGACGCGGCAGGTCAACCTCAGCGCCGACGGCGCGGCCTACTACGAGCGCGTGTTGCGCCTGCTGGCCGACATTGACGATGCCGAAACCAGCCTGTCCGGCGCAGCCGCCGCGCCGCGCGGGCGCCTGCGCGTGGATGCGCCCGCGCCCCTGGCGCGCCTGATCCTGGCGCCGGCACTGCCCGGCTTCCATGCGCGTTACCCGGAGATCCAGCTGCACCTGGGTGTCAGCGACCGCAATGTCGACCTGATCGACGAGCGCGTGGACGCGGTAATCCGCGGCGGCGAGATCACCACGCCGTCACTGGTGGCCCGTCGCATCGGCGACCTGCAGGCAGGCCTGTACGCCGCGCCCGCCTACCTGGCGCAGGCCGGCACACCGGTGGATCCACACGACCTGGAAAGCAGCCCCCACCACATCGTCGGCTACCTGCGCGCGCGCACCGACACGGTATTGCCCTTTGCCCTGCGCCGCGACGACCAGCAGCGCGACGTGCACGGGCGGTATCTGCTGGCGGTGGATGATGGCAACGCCTATCTGGCCGCGGGCGTGGCCGGGCTCGGCGTGCTGTGGCTGCCCGACTACATGGCCGCCGCGCACGTCACCAGCGGCGCGCTGGTGCGCGTGCTGTCGGACTGGCAGGTGGCGCCCATGCCGCTGTATGTTGCGTTTCCGCCGAACCGCCACGTCAGTGCCAAGCTGCGCGTGTTCATCGACTGGGTCGCGGCGCTGCTGGAAACGGTCGCCCCGGTCCAGACGCTGCGCCCGCGCTGACCCTGCTGTCACTGACCCGCTTGACCGAGACCGCCATGCCCCGTCGCTTCCGTGCCGCCCTGCTTGTCGCCCTGGCCTTCGGTGGACCGGTGGTGGCGCAGACCCCTGCGCCCCCGACCACACAGGACCCGGCGCTGACCGCCTTGTTCGACTGCCACTTCGGCTACGCCCAGCAGCACTTCCGCAGCACTGCCAGCGCCACCGAAATCGCCACGGCGGCCGCCTCGTACTGCGAACCGGCCTTGCAGGCGGCCGGGCTTGGCACCTATCTGCGCGTGCTGGATGCCGGGTTGCCGGCAGACAGCGCGGAGGCGTCACGCATCGGCATGCTCGACGAACTGCGCGCCATGCTGCCCGGCTTCACCATCGACAAGGTCCTCCAGTTCCGCGCGGCCAGCGACGCGCCCTGAACCGGCGCGCGCCTTCACCCACAACCCGAAGTCCTTCATCACCTCCACCACCGGCTGCAGCCGTCGGCCGTCGTCGGTGAGGGCGTACTCCACCTTCACCGGCACGGTGGGATACACGGTGCGGCTGATCAGCCCGGCCTCTTCCAACGCGCGCAGGTCCAGGGTGAGCATGCGCTGCGAAATCGCCGGCATATCGCGGCGCAGGTCGTTGAAGCGCTTGGTACCGTCGAGCAGATAGGACGCGATCAACAACCGCCAGCGACCGCCCAGCAGGCGCATCGCCTCTTCCACCGAGCAGCCCGATACGTTGTCTTTCATGGTGGGGTCTCGCGTGTGCCAACAGGTATACATTATGTACCTACACCACGAAATAGTGCCTTCTTCCGTTTTTATACCGCGCCCCTAGAATGCGCCGGGACGCCTCCCATCGAGGCCCCCGCCCTGCACCTGGATCCCGCGATGAAGCTCTACTACCTGCCTGCCGCCTGCTCGCTCGCCCCGCACATCGTGCTCAACGAACTCGGCCTGGATGCCACCCTGGTCAAGGTCGACCACCGCAACCATCGCACCGAACACGGCCAGGACTACCTGCAGGTCAACCCGCTGGGCTATGTGCCGGCGCTGGCCCTGGATGACGGCAGCGTGCTGCGCGAAGGCGCTGCGATCCTGCAGTACCTGGCCGACCAGAAACCCGAACGCGGCCTGGCCCCGGCCATCGGCAGCGTTGAACGCTACCGCCTGCAGGAATGGCTGGGCTTCCTTGGCACCGAGATCCACAAGGGCTTCATTCCGCTGCTGTACGCGGTGGCCGCCGGCAAGTACGTGGACACGGCACGCCCGAAACTCGAACAGCGCTTCGCCTGGATCGACCAGCAGCTGGCCGACCGCGACTACCTCATGGGGGATCATTTCAGCGTGGCCGATGCCTACCTGTTCGCCTTGATCGGCTGGGGACAGGCGGCGTGGCTCACCTCGTACTACAAGGCAGATATCCACTTCGATGGCCTGCAGCATCTGCAGGCGTGGTATGCCCGCGTGCGTGCGCGGCCATCGGTGCAGCAGGCACTGGCCGCCGAAGGACTGCAGTAACGGCCTGTATGGCCGCATGCCGGGTCGACCCGTGGCGCTACGGGCGCCACATCAGAATCAACACCACCATCAGCAGCATGGCGCCCGCGCCGATGGCCAACAGGCCAAGCTGGATATCGGCCATCCGCGAAATGCGTGCATCGCCCAGCTGCCGGTGGCGGCGCAGGAACAGGAAACGTGCATAGTCTGCATTGCCGTGATGGTGCCGGCCCAGCCCGAAGGTGTGCGGCTGCCCGAGCGCGGTGAACGCGTCGGGGTGATCCCGGCGCAGCCACAGCAGCATCACTACATTGAATGGCAGGCTGGCGATGATCAACAGAAACGCGATCAGCAGCAGCCGCCCCAGGATTTCTTCCATACCTGCTCCCCCGAGCGTATTACGCGCGGCCATCCCCGATGGCGCTGGCGCGATGATAGCCCAGGGGTGCGCTTGCCGGAGGGATGTCAGCGCCCGGCCACTGCGGTCTGCGCGCGCGACCGCGGCAACGGGTGGATGGCCAGCGTATCGCCACGGCAGACATCCACCGCGTGATACACCGCGCGGCGGCCGTTGCCGAAAGTCATGCGCAGGTCGAAGCGGCAACCCTGCTCGCCCAGCCGCACCACGCTGCTGCCACCGCCACCGGGCAGCACCTCGATCGGGCGCGCGACGAATGCATCGCTGCCCGCCGGTGCCACCTCCAGCGCCACCACGCTGTCATGCGCGCGGTTGAGCAGACCCAGGTAACGGGCCTCGCCGGCGTGGGCGTGGGTGGCGGCGCCGAGTGAAACGGCCAGCAGCGTGCAGATCAGGACGGGGCGGATCAGGTTCATGGCGGCATCTCCGTGGCGGTGAAGGACACCCGCATCAGGCGCTTCCCACCCGCCGCCGCCAACCGATCCGGGACCAATCGTCGCCACGCGTGGGCCAATCGTAATGGGCCGCCATGGCGCTTCCCGCCCCCCTGCCCCCACGCCTAAGATGAGCCTGCCGCACACGCGCGGCGCAGGACCGACGATGCTCATCCGCCTTGGCAGTACCCAGATCCGCCTGTCCCGCTACATCGCCCTGTGGACGATGGTGGCCCTGGTGTTCGCCGTGCAGAACGCCATCAACGTGGGCATGCCCCGCACCGACTGGCCCTTCTGGGACCTGGCCCGCTGGTCGCTGATCCAGTGGTACACGTGGGCGGCGCTGGCACCAACGGTGTTCCGTCTCGCCGAACGTTTCCCGATGCGCGGCACCGGGCGCCTCCACGGGCTGGGCGCGCAGGTGCTGGCCAGTCTGTGCGTCACGTTCGCCGCGATGATTCTGGGCGCGCTGGTCTCCACCCTGTTCGAACCCAGCGGGTTTGCCGAGCAGCTGGGGTACTTCCTGGAGCAGCACTTCGCCATTGGCCTGCTGACCTACTGGACGCTGTTTGCGATCCAACAGGCCCTGCATTTCCACGCTGAAAAGGCCCGGCGCGAACTGGAAGCCAGCCAGCTGGCCACCGAGCTGGCGCAGTCGCGCCTGCTGTCGCTGAAGGCGCAACTGCAGCCGCACTTCCTGTTCAACACGCTGCACGCGATCATCACCCTGCTGGACGAAGACACGCTGTCGGCCGAAGACATGCTGCTGCGCCTGAGCGAGCTGCTGCGGGCCTTCCTGGAAGACTATGACGGCCAGGAGATCAGCCTGCGCCAGGAACTGGACCTGATCGAGCTGTACCTGGGCATCCAGCGCATCCGCTTCAAGGACCGGCTGACCACCCGCACCTATATCGCCCCGGATACGCTGGACTGCGCCGTGCCCAGCCTGATCCTGCAGCCGCTGGTGGAGAACGCATTGCGCCACGGCATCGGCCAGCGCGTGGGCAGTGACACCATCGAAATCGAGGCGCGGCGCGACGGCGACGCGCTGTGCATCGAGGTGCGCAACCGCAACAGCACGTTGTCGACCGAGCCGCCGGTGTCGGCCGGGCATGGCATCGGCATGTCCAACACCCGGCTGCGCCTGAAGGAGCTGTATGGCGATGCCGGCGAGGTGCGGCTGGACATGCTCTGGCCCGAAGGCGTGGCGTGCCGCATCCGGGTGCCGTTCCGGGTGCTGGAGAGCGCTGACGACGCGCCCGAGTTCACCCCCGGGGTGGCGCCGGCATGACCCTGACCGTACTGGTGGTCGACGACGAACCGATCGCCCGCCATGCCATCGTGCGCCTGCTGCGCGACGATGCCGACATCGAGATCGTCGGCGAGTGCGGCGACGGCGTGTCTGCGGTGGCTGCCATCCGCAACCAGTCGCCGGACCTGGTGTTCCTGGACATCCAGATGCCCGCCATCAACGGCATGGACGTGGTGGCCACCATCGGGGCCGAACGCATGCCGGCCACGGTCTTCGTGACCGCCTACGAGCAGTACGCAGTGAAGGCGTTCGAAGCCAACGCGGTGGACTACCTGGTCAAACCGTTCAGCCGCGAGCGCTTCGCCGCCACGCTGCAGCGGGCCAAGGCCCGGCTGTCGGCCGCGGCCGGGGTGGGCGCGCAGGCGTCGGCGCAGATCCTGCAGGCGCTGGATTCGCTGCGCCAGCGCGACGACTACCTGCAGCGGCTCCCGGTGCGCGTGGATGAGCACGTGGTGCTGGTGGCGGTGGATGACATTGTCTGGATCAAGGCGGCCGGCAACAACGTGGAAATCCACCTGGCCGACCGTATGCACGCGCTACGCGACACCATGGCCAGCCTCGCCGCGCGCCTGGATCCACGCCACTTCGCCCGCGTGCACCGCTCGGCCATCGTCAACGTGCGCCGGGTCAAGGCGATCCATCCGTGGTTCAACGGCCACCATGTGGTGACCCTGGATACCGGCCAGCAACTGCGCATGAGCCGCTACCAGAACGAGGCGTTCCTCAAGCTCGTCTCCACGCGAACCCCGTAGCGCCGGGCTCTGCCCGGCTGCGCAACAACCGCACTCCCGGGTCACCGGCAGCATCCATCAACTGACCAACCCGCGCTCCTCGGCGCGCAGGGTCAGCACCTCCACCCCGTCGGCGGTCACCAGCACCGTGTGCTCGGCCTGCGCCGACAGCTTCCCGTCGCGCGTGGTCACGGTCCAGCCATCGTCGCTCATGTCGATGGCCGCGCGGCCCTGGTTGATCATCGGCTCGATGGTGAAGGTCATGCCCTGCTCCAGCACCAGCCCGTCACCGCGCCGGCCGTAATGCAGCACCTGCGGCTCTTCGTGCATTTCCTGGCCGATGCCGTGGCCGCAGAATTCCTTGACCACGCTGTAGCCGTGCGCCTTGGCATGCTGCTGGATCGCAAAGCCGATGTCGCCCAGCGTGGCGCCCGGCCGCACCACGCCAATGCCTTTCCACATCGCCTCGCGGGTCACCCGTACCAGCCGCTTGGCCGCGTAGTCGACTTCGCCGATCAGGTAGGTCTTGCTCGAATCGGCGATGTAGCCGCCCTTTTCCAGGGTGATGTCCAGGTTGACGATGCTGCCGCTGCGCAGCACCGCATCGGCCGAGGGCACGCCGTGGCAGACCACGGTGTCGATCGAGCTGTTGAGCACGTAGGCAAAGCCGTACTGGCCCTTGCTGGCCGGCCGCGCCTGCAGGTGATCGACGATGAAGCGCTCCACCCAGTCGTTGACCTGCAGCGTGCTCATGCCCTCCAGCGGCAGCTGGTCCAGCGCCTCGAACACCTGCGCCAGCAGACGGCCGGAGGCGCGCATCAAGGCCTGTTCTTCCAGCGTCTTGATCATGCCTCGGCCACCCGCAACGCGCCGGGCGCAACCCCGGCCGCACGCAGTTCGCGGCTGACGATCTCCTGGTAGCTCATGCCGGGGTTCATCTCGCACAGCATGCCGATCTTGATCCAGAAGCCGGCCTGGGCGTTGATCGAGCGGCCGGAGACGCCGCTGGCGCGGCGCAGGTTGTCGTGTAGTTCGTCGTCGATGTTGACGATGCCCATGGGCTGGCGTCCGAATGATTGATATACACATCATATATGTTTCGTATATCCACGCCAACCGCGCCTGCGCCATCGACCGCGGCAGGCGTGAGAAGATCCGCCTGCTTGACCCACCATGCCAACAAGGAAGCAGCAGATGGGAAAGATCGCCATAGGCACCACCGGTGCGATTGCCGTGATCACCGGCGTGGCATTGCTGGGCTTCTCTCCCGCGGGCTGCAGCTGTATCAGCCCGGTCAACCTGCTGTCCTTCGCGGCCGGCTACAGTGCGCCCGGCACCCTGCTGAGTCCGGCGGCGCTGGAAGCCGGTCTGAACAAGACGCTGCACGGCATGCCGCTCGCGCCACAGCGCAGCGCCCTTGGAGACGACTACTGCCAACAGACCACCCCCGAGCGGATGGTCTGCCGCATCCCGGTGCACACCTCGCTTTTGTTGGCGCATGGGCTGGATGTCACCTTCCGGGCCAGCGAGGGGCGCATCACCCGCGTATCGGTCGAGCGCGCCGTCTGGCTGGGCGACTGATCAGCAATACGCGGTCGCCTCGATCTCGAACAGCATGCCGTCCAACGCCAGTCGCGGCACGGGAATCAAGGTGCAGGTCGGTGCCCGACCCAGCGGCCAGCGTTGGCCGATCTGCGCGGACAGCATGCCCAGCCGGTCCTGGTCGTGGTCCACCACCAGCACCGTCAGTTTGGCGACGTCGGCCAGGCCGGCACCGGCGGAGGCCAACGCCAGCGCCAGGTTGTCCAGGGCCTGCGCCACCTGCACCTCGAAGCGCGGCGAGAGCACGCCGTCGGCGGTTTCCCCACCCTGCCCGGCCACGTGGATCACCCGCGCCGGCAAGCGCACCACCGCCACGTGCGAGTAGCCGTTGGCACTGGGGTCATACAGACCGGCGGGATTGATGAAGCCGAACAGGCCGGCGGGCGCAGCGGGGGTGTCACTGAACATGGGGCAGGCATCCAGGGAGGGAGCACGCAGTGTCCGACCTCAACTGAAGTTGAGGTCAACGACAATCGTTGGAATGCTGCGGTCCACGCCGAGCGGGTAGTTCGATGCCGCCTAGGTCCAGGCAGGATCGGCGGTGAAATCGATGGTCAGCCAGAACTCGCTGCCGCGCGCGTCCAATCGCTCGGCGATCTCGTCACGCAATGCATCCACGTTGCCGATGGTGCCGATCACGGTGTCCGGGTGGGTCAGGATGTGGATCTCGACGAACCGCATGCGCCCCATCTTGGCCACATGGCTGGTGAAGTCCAGATAGCCGTGCTCGGCCACGAAGGCACTCATCACCGCCTGCACGCGTGCGTCCAGCGTATCCGGTGCCACCTGCAGCACCTCGCGCATGGCCTTCCAGGCACTGCGCAACGGGACCGGCAGCACTGCAACGCTGATGGCCGCCAGCACCAACGGGTCCAGATAGGGGATCCAGTGCGCATGCGCGCCGTCGCGCAGCACCAATGCGATGCCGAAGGCCAGCACCACCGCCAGGCTCATCAGGCCGCTCAACAGCCAGGCCCGCACGTCCAGCCACAGCAAGGAGGATTGCAGCCGCAGCGCACGGGTCCGCACGAACGCGGCCATCGCCAGGTTGCTCACGCACAGCACGGTTGCCCACACCAGCGCGGGGCCGGCCTTGACCTCATGGCCGCCGGTGGTCAGCCCGATGATCGAATTGGCCAGCGCGTAGATGCAGGCCAGCGACAGGATCGCCCCGCCCAGTGCCTCCACCATCGGCTCCAGGTGCCAGTAGCCGTACTGGAAGCGCGGGCTTTCTTCCCGCGCCACCAGCCGCAGCACCGACAGCGCCACCAGGGTCAGGGCCACGTCGACCAGGCTGTACACGCCATCGAACAGGATGGCCTGCGATCCCACCAGCAGGCCACCGGCAAAGCCGGTGGCACTGACGGCCAGGGTCACCGCGATCGAGAATGTCAGGACCCGCTGCTCGCGTGCTGTATCCATCGCTTGCCGAGGGCCTGACCGGACTCAGACCTTCAGCACCTCCACCTTGTAGGTTGGCGTCGCGCCGTCGCGGTCGATGATAAGCCCATGCACGTCCGACTCGAAGCCCGGGAAGCGGGCGTTCTGCTCGCGGGCGATGCGCAGCGACTGGATGATCGGCTCGTCGCTGGCCCCGAAGCGCTCGCCCGGCATGATGGTCGGAATGCCCGGCGGGTACGGCACCAGCATGGTGCCGGCGATGCGGCCGCTGATCGCCTCGATGTCGACCCGTTCGATCTGCCCGCGCACCAGGTGGTCGTAAGCCTCGGCCGGGGTCATCACCGGCTCGGGCAGGTCCACGTACATTTCGCGCATCACCTTGGGCACGGCGAACTCCCGGTTGAATTCATGCAGCGCCTGGCACAGGTCGCGCAGGCCCCAGCCGGCATAGGCCACCGGGTAGTCGGCGGCCAACCCCGGCAGCGCCCGGCTCAGCGGCGCATTGGCGTCGTAGAGTTCCTTGAACGCCATCAGCTCGGTCACCAGCGTGCTCCACTTGCCCTTGGTGATGCCCATCGAGAACAGGAACAGCACCGAGTACAGGTTGGTCTTCTCCACGGTGATGCCGCGCGTCCACAGGAACTTGCTCAGCACCGCGGCGGGAATGCCGCGTTGACCGATCTCGCCGTCGATCGACAGCCCCGGCGTCAGCAGGGTCACCTTGATCGGGTCGATCAGCACGTAGTCTTCAACCAGCCCGTCAAAGCCATGCCAGTGCGCGTCGGGCTGCAGGTACCACTCGCTGCGCTTGGCCACCATCGGCGCCGGTGCATCGCCCTTGGCCAGCGAGCGCTCCAGCTTGTCCGGCTGCCAGACGCTGAACCACCAGTCGTCGCGGCCCAGGTCCTCGCGTACATGCAGCATCGCGCGGCGGAAGGCGATCGCCTCGTCGTGCATTTCCTGCACCAGCGATTCGCCGGCCGCGCCCTCCATCATCTTCGAGGCCACATCGCAGGCCGCGATCACCCCGTAATGCGGGCTGGTGGTGGTGTGCATCATGAACGCTTCGTTGAAGCGCTCGGCATCCAGCTCGCGCGAGGCCGCATTGCGCACGTGGATCATCGAGGCCTGCGAGAAGGCGGCCAGCAGCTTGTGCGTGGAGTGGGTGGTGAAGATGATCGCGTCCTGCTCACGCGGCTTGCCCTTGGCCATGCCGTAGTGATTTTCGTAGAACGGATGGAACGCCGCATAGGCGTACCAGGCCTCGTCGAAGTGCAGGAAATCGACCGCGCTGCCGATCTCCTCGGCGATCTTTTCCGCGTTGTAGCACAGCCCGTCGTAGGTGGAATTGGTGACCACCGCGATGCGCGGCTTGGAGCCGGCCTTGAACGCCTTGCTGGCCAGCGGATTGGCGGCGATGGCCTGGTGCAGCGACTCGGGCGTGAACTGGTCCAGGCTGATCGGGCCGATGATCCCATGCGCGTTGCGGCTGGGGGTGAAGTACACCGGGATGCCGCCGGTCATGATCAGCGAGTGCAGCAGCGACTTGTGGCAGTTGCGATCAACGAACACCACATCGCCGCGGCCCACCGTGCCGTGCCAGACGATCTTGTTGGCCGTGGAGGTGCCGTTGGTGACGAAGAAGGTGTGGTCCGCGCCGAAGTTGCGCGCCGCTTCATCTTCGGCCGCCTTGATCGGGCCGGTATGGTCCAGCAGCGACCCCAGCTCCGGCACCGAAATCGACAGGTCGCTGCGCAGGGTGTTTTCACCATAGAACTGGTGGAACGCGCGCCCCACCGGGGATTTGGTGAACGCCACCCCGCCGGCATGCCCGGGCGTATGCCAGGAGTAGTTGGACTCGGCCGTGTGGTGGATCAGCGCCTTGAAGAACGGCGGCAGCAGATTGGCCATGTAGTCTTCGGCCGCCCGCATCACCTGGCGCGAGATGAAGCTCTTGGTGTCCTCGAACAGGAAGATGTAGCCGTGCACGTACTTGAGCAGCTTGCTGGGCACCTTCTCGATGGTGCGGCGCTCGCCATACAGGAACACCGGCAGGTTGCCACGGCGCGCGCTCTGTTCGCGCAGGAAGCCGAGCAGGCGCTGGAACTGTTCGGGATTCTCCTCGGTGCCGTCGATGGAGATCAGCACCGCCGAGGCCGCCACATAGGTCCGCGCGCCGGCCTGGGCGTCGGAAAGGGTCAGGCCGCAGAGCACGCGCTGGTCGTTCTTGCGCAGCTCCTCGACCAGCGCACGGATCAGGATGCCCCCGATGCGCGGGGACTCGTAATCGTCGTCGATGACGATGATGGGGTAATCAAGCGACTTGAAATACACAGGCATTCTCCTGGGGGACGATCACGAAAGCGTCGTGCGGACGGCGGCGTCCAGCGCGGGCAGCTGGCCACGCTGGCGGCGGCGCTCCTCGCTGAAGAACGGGTAGAACACCGTAATGAACAGCACGAACAGGAAGGCGTACTGGACGATGCTGCCCGACGACCCGAAGATCGCCCACAGGCAGTACACCACCGTGACGCTGGTGAGCAGCCAGAACGCACCGGTATGCACCAGCGTGTGCGAGCGCTCGACCACGAAGTAGCAGGCCACGCACGAATAGATGTAGGGCAGCAGGGTCAGCACCACGGCGGCGGAGGTAATCACGTCGAACTGCGCCGACGCGGTTGCCGAGGTCGAGGTGACCAGCACCGCCAGGGTCATCAGCACCGCCACGATCAGCACGCCCTTGACCGGCACGTCATCCTTGTTGGTCTTGCTGAAGATGCTGGGGAACAGGCCGTCATCGGAGGCGGCCTTGGCGCTTTGCGCGGTCAGCAGGATCCAGCCACCCAGCGAACCGGCCGCGCCGACGAAGGCGCACAGGCTGACCAGCGCCCCACCCCACCCGCCCACCGCATTGGCGGCGGCCAGCGCGAACGGCGCATCGGACACCTGCAGGTCGCCGTTGGGCACCATGCCCATGATCACCGAGGAGCTGGCGATGTAGGCAATGGCGGCCAGGAACACGCCGGCCAGGGTGGCGCGGGCCACGTTCTTTTCCGGGTTTTCCACCACGCCAGCGGTGACCGATGCCGACTCCACGCCGATGAAGGCCCACAAGGTGAGCGCGGCGGCGCTGGAGATCGCGCCGAAGTTGGATTCACCGGACACGTTGTAGGCGCCCTTGAAGATCGTCGGGTCGAAGAAGAACCAGCCGAAGATGGCGATGCCCAGAATCGGCACCAGCGCGAAGCTGGTGGTCACCGTCTGCAGCTTGCTCACGAACGACGGGCCGATCACGTTGGCGAAACTCAGCGCCCAGACCAGTGCCAGCACGGCCAGGCAGCGCGGCAGCGGCTCGGACAGGATCGGGAAGAAGTAGCTGAAGTAGCCCACCGCCGCGATCGGAATGGCCACGTTGCCGATCCAGTTGGCGAACCAGTAGATGGTGTTGGTCTGGAAGCCCATGTACGGACCGAACCAATCGCGTGCATAGGCGTAAGGACCACCGGCCTTGGGCGCCAGCTTGCCCAGTTTGGCGAACACGAACGCCAGCAGCAGCGCGCCGGCGGTAGTGATCAGCCAGCCCCAGATGGACGCCGTGCCGATCTTGGCCAGGCTGGAGGGCAGCAGGAACACCCCCGAACCCATCATGTTGCCGGCCACCAGGAAGGTGGCACCGACCACCCCGATTTTCTTTGCTTCTGCCATGACGGTTTCTCCTTTGCCAGGCATGGGCCCGGTCGCGCCGGGCGGTAGGGTCTACTTGATGAAGTTGTATTGCAGGCTGCCCTGCAGCCGCACCGTGTCGCTGCGCTGCCCGCGCTGTTGCTCCAGTTGCCCGTACAGCAGTTCCATGCCCATGGTCCAGGACGGCGCCGGGCTCCACAGCAGGTTGAACACGCCGTAGCGGCTGCGGCGGAAGGCGTCGTCGGCGAGCGCGGCGTTGCGCTCGCCACTGAGCTGGCCGTAGATCAGGTTGGAGCGCCACATCGGCGTCCAGTAGTGGGTGTAGCCGACGAAACCGCCGTGCAGCCGCAGCAGCGCCAGGCGGCCATCGTCGGCCACCGCCGCATCCATGCCCGAGCCGGTGAGGTCGGCGGTATAGCGGGCAATGCCCTTGCCGCCCAGCGCGCCAAACAGCAGCAGGTCCTGCTCGCCCACCGCGGCCGAGCCGCTGAGCTGCAGGCCACCGCCGATGCGGCGATCATCACCGGCGTCGCCGTCGTAGGCCAGGCTGCGCGCCACCATGCCGATCTGCAGGTGCCCCCAGTCGCGCTCCATGCGCGCGGTGAGGGACACGTCCGGGGCCTGGTCCACCGCGCGGATGCCATCGGTCGGCGCGCTCAGCTGCGTGTCCGGATCTTCGGCCGCCAGGGTCAGGGTGTTGCCCTTGCCGAGCGAAAAACTGTGGTGGATGCCGGCCACCAACAGGTAGCCGGCCGCGCCGGGGCCGGCGAAATCCAGCGTGTCGGGCAGGCTGTCGGCGTCCATGAAACTGGAATAGCCGTAACCGGCGTAGGTATTGCCCAGCTGCCCGTAGGCGTGGCGCAGGCGGAACTGATAACTGTCGCTGCTGCCGAAGAAGTCGTTCTCCAGGTAGAAGCGCAGGTTGCCGTGGGTAGTGGGGCGGCGCGCTTCGAAGCTGAAACGGGTCTGCTTGGCGTGCATGTTGAAGTTGGACACATCGCGGTGCGCGCTGCCCACCGGGATCGACGACGGAATGAACTGGTCCTCGTCACCGGCCGCGCGTGCATCGGCGATGGCATCCAGCTTGGCGTACCCGCCGATGCGGATCAGCGTATCGGTGCCGGGAATGGCGAAGAATCCTTTGAGTTCGGGATCGGTCGGACCGGCGGCACTGTCCGGGCGCGACGCCGCCGAAGACGGGTCGGAGACCGAATCGCGCGGCGGCAGGATGGCCTGTCCCCCGCCTGGCACCTGGACCGCTGCGGGCGGTGGCAAGGCGGCTGGGCTGGCCTGCGCGATGGCTGCAGGCGCGGGTGTTGCCTTAGCCGTGGCTGGGACGGACTCCAACGCATCCAGGCGCTCTTCCATCGCCTCCAGGGTCTGCCGCAGGGTACGGATCTCCTGACGCAACGCGTCGGCCGAATCCTGTGCACGGGCAGGCGCAGCCACCACCACCGCAGCACACGCAAATGTCAGTACAGCCAGGCGCATCACGTTCTCCATGAACCGCGAACAGCCTTGCCAACCAGCTCCGCTGCGCCTGCGCGCGCGGCCCTGGTCGGCAACCCGGTACTGCAATGCAGGCGCAGCACACGCGTCGCATGCGCCGGCGAACCGATCGCATGCACAGCGTGGTGGACACACCCGCGTGGGATTCCCTCCTCATCCCGGGAGGCATGACGGAAACAACCCGCCTGCCAGCGCCCTGAGTAACAATGGCTGGGTGAGCACGTTGTGAAGTCTGCCGGTCGTTGCGATGACAACGGCGCATGCACACGCGAGCCATGGCGAGGGGTTGAGACGAAGGAAGTCATGCGCACAGGCTAATGTGCGTGTCGTTTCCGGCCTTGATTCAGATCAAGTGCACCGCACCGCGCATGTGCAGGTCCCGGCGAAGCACGCCTCGGGCGCCTACATCCTCCCTACATCGGCAGGTCTGCAGGCGCGCGCGCCGGCGTTGCACCGGCGCGCGTTTCATTCGATCACACAGCGGCTCAGCGCTTGCCCATCACCAGGTCCATGTCCTGGCCCTGCGGCATGCCGGAACGGCGCTGCAGCATGCCCTTGTCATCCTTGAACAGGATGCCCGGAGTGCCCTGGAAGCCCATTTCGATCATCAGCTCCTGGTTGGCATCGAGCTTGTTGGCCACCTCCGGGCTCAGCTTCGCCGCCGGCTTGATCCCGCCCTTGTCGAAGTTGTGCTCGTTCTCGAGCAGTGCCGCGCTCGGGTTCGGTGCGGTCAGGATGGCAGCAGCCTTGGCCGGGCTGTCTTCGCGGATCACGCCCACCATGATGTGCCGCAACTGCACCTTGCCGCTGTCCACCCACGGCCGCGCGGCTTCCCAGAAGCGGTGGCAGTACGGGCAGTTGGCATCGCTGAAGGTGTACACCACCCGCGGTGCATCGGCGCGGCCGTCGCGCACCCAGGCGCTGGCATCCAGCTTGTTCCACATCTTTTCCGACATCGGCTTGGCCGCCAGCTTGTCCAGTGGTGCCGCGCTGACATCCTCGCCATTGGCGTCGAACAGGCTGCCCACCAGAACGTGCTTGCCATCGGGGGTCACGTAGGCCGCGGCCGGCTGCTGGCCGCCCACCACGCCGGCGAAGCCACGCAGGCCGCCCGGCGCATCAAACTCGCCCACCACCTCGAAGCCGTGCTTCTGGATGCCCTTGAGCACTGCCGGGTATTCACCGGCCTTGGCGGCGGCAACCGGCTTGGCGGCCTTGGCCGCGTCGGGGGCGCTGGGCGACTGGGCCTGGCTGCAACCGGCCAGGCCCATCAACAGCGCAGCGGCAAGCAGCGAGCCCAGTGCGGGCGGCGATTTCAACAGCATGGCAACTCCTGGAAGCAACAAAATGTAAGGTGCCGCGCGTTCAGCGCAGCGCATCGAGCCGGGCCTGCAGACCGGCTGCACTGAGTTCCCCCATGTGCAGGCCCTGCAACCGGCCACGTGAATCAAAGAACAGGGTAGTCGGATATGCGTGCACCTGCAGCCGTTCGGCGGTGAGGCTGTCCGGGTCGAGCAGCACATGCTGCAGCGCCAGCTTCTGGCTGGACAGGAACTGCTGCACGTCTTCCGCGCTTTCGCCCTGGTTGACGAACACGAAACGCACGTTCGGTTCGCGCTGCTGTGCCGCAGAGAAGATCGGCATCTCGCGCCGGCAAGGGGCGCACCAGGTGGCCCACAGGTTGACCACCACCGGCTTGCCTTCGGTGTCTGCCAGTGCGACCGGCTGCCCCTGCAGCGATTGCAGGGTCACGGCCGGCAAGGCGATGCGCGACTGCTGCAGGTGGGCCATGCCCAGCGACAACCCCGCCCAGCACAGGATGCCCGCCACTGCCCCGGCCCATACCGGCCTGCGGAGCGCCGGCCAGCGGCGCAGCCGCCATGCCGCCCAGCCCATGCCGACCAGCACCGCCACCACCGGCAGGAAACCGCCATCGCCCAGGCGCAGCAGCGCCCACGGGTCGGCGGCGTAGGCGCGCCAATGCAGCACCACGAACCCCACCCGCCCGCCAAGCAAACCCAGGAACACCATGTCCAGCAGCATCGCTGCAGGCTTGGGCTGCCCCTCCTTCGGCGGCGGCTGCCACCACCGCGCCACGCCGATGGCCAGCAGCCATCCCAGCAATACCCACACGACGCCCAGCGGTACCGGGCCAACACTGCTCATCATCCATCCATCTCCACGGCGGCTGCGTGCAACGCATCCGCGATTGTTCTGCTACAACCCCGGCGGCATGGTCACAGCCCATCGCGCATCCGGCAAGCCGCAACCGCACATGCGCCAACGGCAGGCCGCGTGCGCATGTGGGCCGTTGCTTCCATTCGACAGGGCCGCGGGCGGTGCGGCTACGCGGCCGAGCGCATCGGCTCTGCTGCCACGTCGACAACCGGATGGCGCGCGCGTTCGCGACGCTGTGCGGCCAGTTGCCGCCGATAGCGCGACGGCGTGAGCCCGACAATGCGCAGGAACAGACGGCGGAACGCACTCTGGTCCGAGTACCCCACCGCCCAGGACACTTCATCGATTTCACCGCCGGCCTGCAGCATCAGCTGCGCCTTGGCGATGCGCAGGCGCTGGCAATACTCGATCGGGCGCAGGCCGGTTGCCTTGAGGAAGCGCCGCTGCAACGTGCGCGGTTCCAGTCCGGCCGAGTCGCAGATGTCCTGCAGGCTTACCCCGCGTGCGGCAATGGTGTGCAGCCAGCGCTGCGCCTTGAGAATGCCGCGATCGCCGTGGGCGAAGTTGGGGCTGAACCGTTCCAGGTCATCCTGCACTGCGCGCGGGATCGTCAACTGCAACTGCTGGATGGTGGCGGTCATCACGGTTTGCCCGTACACGCGGGCCAGCAGGCGCAGGCTCAGGTACTTCCACGCGTCGGGCCCGGAGGCCGTGAGCAGGTCGCCGTCGTCCACCAGTGCACGCTCGCCCAGGTTCCAGCTGGGTACCACGGTGGCCAGCGACGGGCAGCGCGCCAGGTCGGGCAAGCTCACCGTGCGCCCCGCCAGCACGCCACTGCCGGCCAGCATCAAGCCGCCTTCGTCGCAGCCGGCCAGCACGCTGCCGCCTTCATGGCTGTCACGCAGCCAGGCAAGCAGTCGCTCGTCGGGCGGCGGCAGCGGCCAACTGGGTTCGTTGCCGGGCACGACGATCAGGGCCGGCAGCGCGTCGCCGAACAACTCCGCACCCGCCACCCGCTGCACGCCGCGCGGGGACAAGGTCCAACGCGTTACCAGCATCCGCGCGCCCTGCCGTTTTCCCGCCGCCGCGGTGCGGTTGCAGCGCTGGGCCAGTTCGGACAGCACCGGCGCTGCGGCCCGAAGGCTGCCCGGGTATTCCAATACGGCAACTTCCATCAGCGCCGACGATGCCGGACGCGGCACGGGGGACAACGGGGTGAACGGTGCATCCATGGAAAAGCTCCTCAAGCGACGTCTGGGACCAGCAAACCCAGGCGGCGCAAGGGCTTGCAGCGAACCCGTCCGAGCCTACGGAGGCAAAAGCGCGGTAGCTATGAAACTAGTTGTATCTTTCGGCCCGGTAACGACATCAGTCGACGCGCCTTCAGCAGTCCTTGACCCTCGACCAGACTCCAGGGTTTACCCTCGCCGCCGGGTCTTCATCGAGGTGGGCATGAACATCGGACAGCTCGCACGCCAGGCTGGCGTGCCGATCGACACCGTGCGCTATTACGAACGCCAGCAGTTGCTGCCCACCGCACGCCGCAGTGCTGGCGGCTATCGCGTGTTCGGCGATACCGACCTGACCCGGCTGCAGTTCATCCGCCGCGCCAAGGCACTCGGCTTCACCCTGGACGAGATCGCCGACCTGCTCAGCCTCAGCGACCAGCGCGGCGATGACATGGCACGGGTACGCCACACTGCCGTAGACAAGCTGACCGACATCGAACAGCGCATCGCCGAACTGCAACGCATGCATGGCGCACTGAAGGTGTTGGTGGATGCCTGCCCCGGCCACGGCGACGTGGTGCACTGCCCGATCCTGACCGCGCTGACCGGAGCGCGGCAGTAAGCACACCGTGTGTGCGGATGCCGGTTTGGCCGCGTCCACACCCCATGCGACGTGCAACGCACCTGCGCCACCAACGCGCGATCATCAAATGACGTATTTCGTGCAGTTTTTGCTTGCCAATCGAAAACGGCGTCGTTATGATTTCGCTCCTCACGACGTGGGGCCATAGCTCAGCTGGGAGAGCGCCTGCATGGCATGCAGGAGGTCGGCGGTTCGATCCCGCCTGGCTCCACCACTTCAATCATTAGGCCGATTGAAAGTGCAGTGACAAAATGTGAAGTTTCGTGCGTCCCCATCGTCTAGAGGCCTAGGACATCACCCTTTCACGGTGGCGACCGGGGTTCGAATCCCCGTGGGGACGCCAATCAAGAAGCAGAAAGCTCTGACCTCGGTCGGGGCTTTTTGTTTTTGCCGCGTGGTGATGCTGCCATCGATCGCAGCCGAAGAAATTCATCGCGATGTCACACAAAAGACTTGGCGAACGCTTCACACCCGCGTAGAATTCGGCCTCCAGCATCGTGGGGCCATAGCTCAGCTGGGAGAGCGCCTGCATGGCATGCAGGAGGTCGGCGGTTCGATCCCGCCTGGCTCCACCACTCCGGACCTTAGGCCGTTCGGAGGTGCTGAAAACATTGATGAGTTTATGCGTCCCCATCGTCTAGAGGCCTAGGACATCACCCTTTCACGGTGGCGACCGGGGTTCGAATCCCCGTGGGGACGCCACTCATCAACGACATCAGGCCCGGTTCGCCGGGTCTTTTTGTCACCGCCTCCTGAAGTTTTCGTCGTGGTCTTCCACAAACGTGAACAGGCAGGTACACTAGGCGGCTCGCGGTACAACGTGGGGCCATAGCTCAGCTGGGAGAGCGCCTGCATGGCATGCAGGAGGTCGGCGGTTCGATCCCGCCTGGCTCCACCACTTCTCCGGACACAGGCCGTCCGATAGAAGACAAATTTGGTTTAACGCGTCCCCATCGTCTAGAGGCCTAGGACATCACCCTTTCACGGTGGCGACCGGGGTTCGAATCCCCGTGGGGACGCCAGCTACAAACAACAGCCCCCGGCACTGCCGGGGGTTTTTGTTTGTGTGCCCCGGTAAATGCCGACCACTGGCTAGAACGGCACCTACCCCGGTAGATGCCGACCGTTGGTCGGCATGGCCCATGCGGGACACCCCGGCACGCCGACCACCCACCGGCATGCACCGGGACGAAACAAAAAGCTTCCCATCCAGCAAAACCATCGCTATGATAGGCGGCTCGCAGCATCAACGTGGGGCCATAGCTCAGCTGGGAGAGCGCCTGCATGGCATGCAGGAGGTCGGCGGTTCGATCCCGCCTGGCTCCACCACTTCTCCGGACACAGGCCGTCCGATAGAAGACAAATTCGGTTTAACGCGTCCCCATCGTCTAGAGGCCTAGGACATCACCCTTTCACGGTGGCGACCGGGGTTCGAATCCCCGTGGGGACGCCAGCTACAAACAACAGCCCCCGGCACTGCCGGGGGTTTTTGTTTGTGTGCCCGGTAGGTGCCGACCGTTGGTCGGCACGACGACTCCCCAACGCGTACAGACCCACGGTCGGCATCCACGGCCTTTCGTACCGACCAATGGTCGGTACCTACCGCACCACCTTGGCCATGCCCACCGATCGCGGCGCGGTCAACGCAAAGCCGAACTGCGCATACAGGCGGTGCGCGTCGCCATCGGCGATCAGGCTCACGTACGCACCTACCGCATGGGCCTGCAGCCACGCGTCCAGTTCACGCATCACCGCCTTGCCCAACCCTTGGCCCTGCCGCTCGGGCACCACCGCGATGTCCACCACCTGCAGGAAGCAGCCGCGGTCGCCCACCAGGCGGCCCATCGCCAGCAGCTGATCGCCCTCGCGGATGCTGACCCCGAACACCGTATGGGGCAGGCCCAGCGTGGCCGCCTCCAATGTTTTCGGGCTCAGCCCCGCGCGCACCCGCAGATCGCGGTACTCGGCCACGCTGGGCGGATGGGGAATGCACTTCAGACCAGCAGCTAGGGTCATGGGACGGCTCGCACTCGTGAACAGGTTGCCAGCATGCCGCATCGGTTTCTCATCCGGTGATACCAACCGGCCTATGCTGTCCCCTGCCCCTTTCGCCCGTCCCTGCCCCATGTGTTACTCCGCCCAGATCCGCGCCGATTACACCAAGCTGGTGCGGGAATACGGCGCCATGATGTCGCTGGACGAATTCGCCCAGCTCTATGCCCACGATGCCGGCAAGCAGCGCCCGAAAACACCCAAGGCGATGGACGACGGCTTTGCCGGCGCGCGCACCGCGCAGGGCCAGGACATCGTGGCGAAGATCCAGCAGTGGCATGCCGAGGAAATGCAGGCGCTGGACACGGAGATCCGCGTGCAGGGCGAGCGCCGCGATGCCGCTCACGCCAGCCTGGCGGCGCGCCCCACGCAGAAGGCACGCAATGAGGCGCGCATCGCTGGCAACCGCGTCGAACGCGCGCAGGCGCGGCTGGACGACCTGCGGCGCACCGGGCTGCTGCCGCGCGACAGCCGCATCTTTCCTGGTGTGTATGCACCGGTGATCGTGTCCGAGCGCGGCCAACGCGTGATCAAGCCGATGCGCTATCAGTGCCGTCTGCCGGACACGCCGGCCCGCCACGACACGCTGTACCCCGGCACCTACAACGCGCGCCGCGACAGCCTGGGCGGATACTGGAAGCCCGCGTTCGGGCATTGCCATGGCGTGGTGGTGGTGCAGTCGTTCTACGAACACGTGCCGCGGCATGCGCTGGAGCAACGCGCCCTCTCGCCCGGCGAGAAGGCCAGCAACGTGGTGCTGGAATTCCATCCGCAGCCACCGCGCGACCTGCTCATCGCCTGCCTGTGGTCGGAGTGGGAAGGACCGGAGGGGCGGCTGCTGTCCTTTGCGGCCATCACCGACGAACCGCCGCGCGATATCGCCGCGGCCGGCCATGACCGCTGCATCATCCCGATCCGGCCGGACAACCTGGATGCCTGGCTGAACCCGGACCCCAACGATCTGGATGCGCTGTATCGCATCCTGGATGACCGTGAGCCGGTCAGTTACGCCCACACCGAAGCGGCGTGAGCGCAGGGATCAGCTGGCGACCGATGCGGCCTGCAGCGCGCGTTCCAACGCCGCGTTCAGTTCCGCGGTGAGGTACGGCTTGGTCAGCATCACGCCGGTGCGGAACACCGCCGGCAGGTGATCCGGCGCCATGCCGGTAGCCAGCACGAACGGAATGCCCCGGGCGCTCAAGGCGGCCGCGACCGGTTCACTGGTTTCATTATTGGCCAGCCGGTAATCCAGCAGCGCCACCTGGGGCTCGCTCTGGCCGAGCAGGCGCAGCGAATCGGCAACCGACGCCGCCGGGCCGACGACGACCGCGCCGGCCTGGGCCAGCTGCATCTGCAGCAGGGCCGCACTCATTTCGTCGTTCTCGACCACGAGTACCCGAAGATCCTGCAATGCGCTCATCCCGGCTCTCTGTATGGTTCAGCCCGGTGAGTATAGCGTCCTGCCCCAATGAAGATCGAACATCACATGAAGCGTTCAGGGCTGCACAGATCTCCGCAATTTGTATACACTACGCGGCCAGCCAGCCGAAGTGGCGGAATCGGTAGACGCAGCGGACTCAAAATCCGCCGCCCTTAAAAGCGTGTGGGTTCGAGTCCCACCTTCGGCACCATGGAATTGCACAGGCCAGATCTTCGGATCTGGCCTTTTGCATTTCAGGGGCTGCCGAACGGCAGCCCCTTCCGTGGACTCATTCAGTGGATCTCGATGCAGCCGCCGCTTTGGCAGCGGTTTCGGCAGCGGCATTGGCCGCAGCCACCGCCGCAGCGGTAGACGCAGCCCGTTGTTGCAGCACGGCGGCCTGCGCCGACGCGTCCGGCGTCAGCGGCGGGGTCTCGCGCCACACCAGCGCCAGAACGCAATCCCGGGCCTGGCGACGGCACATCGCTTCGGCCTTGCGCTGGGCAGCGCCATCCTCTTTTTCAGACAGCGCAAAACCCACGGCGCGGGTGCCGGTGTACACCGCGGAGAATCCCGGGGCGGTGGTACTTGCCTGGCTCGCACAGTTCGGTGAACGCTGCACGCAGTAGCCCAACGCCTGCTGCATTGCCGCGCTGACGGTGCGCTGGTTCATCGAATAGCCGTAAACACCGGTAGTGGTGTCGTAAAACACGGCCGACGCCGCGTTGGCGGCGCCCGCCGCGGCCAGTGCGACCAGAAGTACTGCGCTGCGTCCTGCTGTCATTGACATGGTGGTGGTCTCGACCTTCCGTTGGAAGGCCGAGTATCCCAAAGCGCAACACGATTGGCACGCAGGTAGCGCCCCGATACGTTGTCAGGCACAGCAGACGCTTACACCAGCCGCAGCGCCGGTTGGCCATGTCCCGCTGCCGCGATGGCCTGCCGCGCGATGCCCGCACCGGCCTCCACCCGGAACGCGGCCACCGTCTGCAGCAACTGGGTAGCCTGCTCTTCCATGCTGCGCGCGGCCGCGGACGCCTCCTCCACCAGCGCGGCATTCTGCTGGGTGCCTTCGTCGATGTGGTCGACCGCCTGATGAATCTGCCCGATGCTTTCGCTCTGCTGCTGGGCCACCGCACTGATCTCGCTGATCAACGCACTGACCCGCTTCACGTTGACCACGATCTCGTCCATGGTGCGGCCGGCGCTCTCGACCTGCCCGGTACCAGTGCCCACCTTCTCCACCGAATCGGCGATCAACTGCTTGATCTCCTTGGCCGCGCCCGCCGAGCGCTGCGACAGCGACCGGATCTCCGAGGCGACCACCGCAAAGCCGCGCCCATGCTCGCCGGCGCGCGCGGCTTCCACCGCCGCGTTGAGCGCCAGGATGTTGGTCTGGAAGGCGATGCCGTCGATGACACCGATGATGTCGACGATCCGACGCGACGATTCGTTGATCAGCGCCATCGTGCACACCACTTCATGCACGACATGGCCGCCCTGCGCGGCCACGTCCACCGCGCCGCTGGCCAGCTCGCTGGCCTGGCGGGCGTTGGTGGCGGTCTGCTGCACGGTGGCGGTGAGGCCCTTCATCGAGACCGCGGTTTCCTCCAGCGATGCGGCCTGCTGCTCGGTACGCACCGACAGGTCGCTGTTGCCTTCGGCGATCTCACTGGCGCCCACCGCGATGGTGTCGGCGGCGAACTTGATCTGCGCGATGATCGAGGCCATCGCCTCAACCAGCGCATTGATGCCTTCGCACAGCTCGGCGATCGGGCCGTTCTTGTCCTCGGTGGCGATATGCCCGGTGAGGTCACCGCCCTTGGCCGCGGCCACCACCTCGCGGGTCTGCGCCACGGCGTGCTGCATGGCCAGGCTGTCACGCACCTGGGCGGTGATGTCGGTGGCGTACTTGACCACTTTGAACGGGCGGCCGTTCATGTCCAGGATCGGGTTGTACGACGCCTGGATCCACACCTCGCGGCCGCCCTTGCCGAAGCGCCGGTACTGGCCGGCGTCGTACTCGCCGCGGCCCAGCTTTTCCCAGAACCGGGCGTAGTCCGGGCTCTGGCGGTGCTCGGGTTCCACGAACATGGCGTGGTGCTGGCCACGTACTTCGTCCAGTGTGTAGCCGGTGGTCGCCAGGAAGTTGTCGTTGGCCGACAGGATGCGGCCGTCCAGGCTGAATTCGATGACCGCCTGCGATTTGTTGATCGCCGCCAGTTGGCCGGACACGTCGGCGGCCTGCTGCATCTGCGCGGTGATGTCGGTGGCGAACTTCACCACCTTGTAGGGACGCCCGTTGCCGTCCAGCACCGGGTTGTAGGAGGCCTGGATCCAGATCTCGCGGCCGCCCTTGCCCAGCCGCCGGTATTGGCCGGCGTCGAATTCACCGCGCCCGAGCCGCGCCCAGAAGTCGCGGTACTCCTGGCCTTGGGCAAGGGCCGGTTCGACGAACATGGCATGGTGCCGGCCCTGGATTTCATCGAGCCGGTAGCCCACCGCCTGCAGGAAATTGTCGTTGGCCTGCAGGATGGTGCCGTCGAGGTCGAACTCGATGACCGCCTGCACCCGGTGCAGCGCGGCCACCTGGGCTTCCAGCTCGCACTGGCGTCGCTGGCTGGCGGCACTGGCAGACTGTCGTGCCTGGCCGGGCGCGATCACGCTGGCTTTCAGGGCCTGCCACAGTGAAGGGCGGGAAGCGGCGTCGGTACGTCCTTGCACATGCGCGTGCATACCTGAAGTAAGCATCATCTGATCCTCGGTCCCTGGCGTGCTGGAATCCGATGGGCACCATGCCCGTCGGCACTTCGTCTGGCGTGGGAGGTGCGGCGACGTCATGGCTCACGTCGCTTCTGCGGCTTTGTACAACTGCAGTACTGCATCCGGCAGACAGCCTGTTGCAAAGTCACGCGAGCCCGGGCCGACGAGAGGTGGCGGGGCACCAGCGCGGAGCGACGGAGGCTCCAGAATCAATATCGACAGCCGTGCAGGAAGCTTTAGGGCGGGTTCATAAAAAAGTTCACCCGGTGTCAGCAGGGCTGCGGGGCCACCCGTCAGCCTTCCCCGCCTTCGGTGGTCTCGACGTCCAGCGGGTCCAGCCCTTCCATGGTCGGCGTCTCCACCTGCACATTGTTCTTGCCTGCCGCCTTGGCCAGGTAGCACTGGGCATCGGCCGCGGCCACCGCGTCGTCCACGCTCATGCTGCCGCCGATCGCGGCGATGCCGATGCTGGCGCCGACGCTCAGCCGCTGCAGGTCCCAAGGAATGGTCAGTGTGCGTACGCCGTCCAGCAGGTCGCTGGCGATGCGGCGTGCGCGCTTGAGCGAGCAGCCGGCCAGGATCACCGCGAACTCGTCGCCGCCCAGCCGCGCCACGATGTCCGAATCGCGCACGCCGTGGCGCAGCACGTTGGCCACCGCCCAGAGCATGGCATCGCCGGCGAGGTGGCCATGGCTGTCGTTGACCGGCTTGAAGTTGTCCAGGTCGATGAACATCAGCGAGGCCGACTGCCCGGTCCGGGCGACCCGGGTGATGGCCTGCTGCAGGTGGGCTTCGAACCCGCGGCGGTTGCTCAGCTCGGTAAGCGGGTCGACCTCGGCCAGGTGGCGCGCTTCGCGCTGGCGGGCACGTTGCTGGGTCACATCGCGGATCACCCAGACCGCGCCACTGACCTGGCCGTCCTCGGCGCGCAGCCAGGCACGGGTGAGATCCACCGGCAGCAGCTGCGCGCCCACCGACAGCAGCAGGTCCGAATGCAGGTCCACCGCGTTGCTCTCCGGGTCGAGCAGCACGGCGATGTCCAGCGGCGAGCGCGGCGCGTATTCGGTGGTCAGCTCCATCACGTCCTGGACCTGGCCACCGGCCAGGGGCGAGGCGCCCTCCCCGGCCAGCGCGCGGGTGGCCGCAGCGTTGGCGTATTGGATCAGCCCCTGCAGATCCAGGGTCAGCACCATGTCCGCCACCGCATCCAGGGTGACGCGGGTGCGCTGCTCGGATTCGCGCAGTTGCAGGCTGCTCTGGCGCTGGGCGGTGACGTCCTGGATCTGCGACACGAAGTGCAGCGGCTCGCCGTGTTCGGAGCGCACCAGCGACACCGACAGCCGGCCCCACACGATGTTGCCGCGCTTGCCCAGGTAGCGTTTGTCCATGTGGTAGTGGTCGCGCCGCCCGTTGAGCAGGTCGGCGACCAGGGCCAGGTCGGTGTTGAGATCGTCTGCATGGGTGAGCGTCTGGAAGTCCACTGCCAGCAGCTCGGCGCGCGTGTAGCCGAGGATGCCGCACAGCGCGTCGTTGACGTCCAGCCAGCGCCCTTCCAGCGACACCAGCGCCATGCCGAGCGCGGCCGAAGAGAACGCACCGGCGAATTTTTCGGCCGCCAGGTACGCCTGCTCGCGGACTTCGAGTAATGGGGTGATGTCCACCGCCATGCCGACGTAGCCGATCCGGTGACCACCGCTGGCGTCCAACGGGCTGATCGACAGCCGCACCTGGCGGCGCTCGCCGTCCTTACGCACGTACGTCCACTGGTGCGACCAGGTGCCCTGCGTGGCGTGCGCGGTGAGCGCTTCAAAGACGGTGGGCACGCGGCCATCGGCATCGGCCTGCGGGCGCAGGTACTCCATCATTTCATCCGGGTCATGGAACAGGCCCGGGTTGACCCGCCCGATCACCTCGGCGGGCGTGTAGCCCAGCAGTTTCTGCGCCCCGGTGTTGAACAGGTTGACCACGCCATCGATGTCGGTGGCGATCACCGCCACTTCGTCGGAGGCATCCACCACCGCCTGCAGGCGCTGGCGCATGTTGGCCGCGTCCTGCCGCGCAGTCTGCAGGTCGGTGACGTCGGCGTGTGCCCCGGCCATCCACTGCGGCTGGCCGTGCGCGTCCCATTCGTAGACGCGGCCGCGATCCTGCACCCAGATCCAGTGGCCGTCCTTGTGGCGCATGCGGCACAGGCTGTCGTAGTGCGGCGAGCGCCCTTCCAGGTGTTCGCGCAGCCGCGCGTTGGACTGGGCCAGGTCGTCCGGGTGGACCAGCCGGAAAAACGTGTCGGGGGTGATCGGCGCCAGTTCGTCGCGGGTGTAGCCCACGATCTGCGCCCAGCGTTCGTTGACCCACATCCGGCCGTCCTGGACATTCCATTCCCAGGTGCCGGCACCGGTGCCGTCGATGATCATCTGCAGGCGCCGGTGGCGCTCGGTGATGTCACGCAACGCCGCGTCGGTGCCGTGCGCGGTGCCGTGCGCGGTGCCGGCCGGATCGTGGCTCATGCGTCCGGCCACGCACGCGGGCGGACGCCGCGCCGTACTGCACGTGGCCCTGCCCGACCTTCCGGCCCTGCCTGGTGCGTTGTCATATGGCCTCCCCGGCGCCTGCCCAGCCTACGGGCATTTGACGGGAAGTGTGACCAACACGGAGTGAAACCAGAAGTGCCGTGCCCGCCAGAGACGCCAAGGGCCGCACACGGCGGCCCCTGGCGGGTGGATCCAGGCCGGTTCAGCCGCCGCGTTTGGCGCGGGCGAAGGCGTCGGCCAGGGCGTTGTTGGCCGGCGGCGCGGCACTGCCCGGGCGCGGGCCCGGGGCGGCGCCACGGCCGCCATTGCGCTGCCCGCCCCCGCCGCCGCCATCACGGCGACCGCCACCGGCAGGCCGGGCATCGCGCTCGCCCGGGGCCTTGGCCGGGGCTGGGGTGTCGTCCAGGCGCCGGGTCAGGGCGATGCGCTTGCGCGCCACGTCCACCTCCAGCACCTTCACCTTGACGATGTCACCGGCCTTGACCACATCACGCGGGTCTTTGACGTAGGTGTCCGACAGCGCCGAGATGTGGATCAGGCCGTCCTGGTGCACGCCGATGTCGACGAACGCACCGAACGCGGCCACGTTGCTGACCACGCCTTCCAGGATCATGCCCGGCTGCAGGTGCTTGAGTTCTTCCACGCCCTCGGCGAAACGCGCCGCCTTGAACTCCGGGCGCGGGTCGCGGCCGGGCTTTTCCAGCTCCTTCAGGATGTCGCGCACGGTCGGCACGCCGAAGGTGGCATCGGTGAACTGTTCGGCCTTCAGCCCACGCAGGAAGCTGCCATCGCCGATCAACGCCTTGATCGGGCGTGCGGTGGCGGCCACGATGCGCTCCACCACGGGGTAGGCTTCCGGGTGCACCGAGGAGGCATCCAGCGGCTGGTCGCCATCGGCGATGCGCAGGAAGCCGGCACACTGTTCGAAGGTCTTGTCGCCCAGGCGCGGCACCTTGAGCAGGTCCTTGCGGCGCTTGAACGGGCCGTTGTCGTCGCGATGACGCACGATGTTCTCGGCCACCGTGGCCGACAACCCGGACACGCGCGAGAGCAGCGCGGCCGAGGCGGTGTTGACCTCCACGCCGACCGCGTTGACGCAGTCCTCCACCCGCGCATCCAGCGCACGCGCCAGGCGGTACTGGTCCACGTCGTGCTGGTACTGGCCCACGCCGATCGCCTTGGGTTCGATCTTGACCAGCTCGGCCAGCGGATCCTGCAGGCGACGGGCAATGGAAACCGCGCCGCGGATCGACACGTCCAGGTCCGGGAACTCCTTGGCGGCGAATTCGGAGGCCGAGTACACCGACGCGCCGGCCTCGCTGACCACGATCTTCTGCAGTTTGCTGTCGCCGAGTGCCTTGATGGCCTCCCCGGCCAACTTGTCGGTTTCGCGGCTGGCGGTGCCGTTGCCGATCGCGATCAGTTCCACGTTGTGCTTCATGCACAGCTGCTTGATCGTCTGCAGCGACTGGTCCCACTGCCGGCGCGGTTCGTGCGGGTAGATGGTGTCGGTGGCCACCAGCTTGCCGGTGGCATCGACCACGGCGATCTTGCAGCCGGTGCGGATGCCCGGGTCCAGCCCGAGCACGCTCTTGGGGCCAGCCGGGGCGGCCAGCAGCAGGTCCTTGAGGTTGTCGCCGAACACCGCGATCGCCTCGGCTTCGGCCTTCTCGCGGGCCTGGTTGAACAGGTCCAGCAGCAGGTGCATGTGCAGCTTGGCGCGCCAGGTCAGGCGGCAGGCGTCGAGCAGCCAGCGGTCGCCGGGGCGGCCGGCGTCGGCGATGCCGGCCTTGTAGGCCACCCGCCCTTCGGCATACACATGGCCAGCCTCGGCCTCGGTGCCCGGGTCCAGTTCCAGGAACAGGATTTCCTCGCGGCGCGCACGGAACAGCGCCAGCAGCCGGTGCGAGGGAATCTTCGCCAGCGATTCGGCGTGTTCGAAGTAGTCGCGGTACTTGGCGCCCTGCTCTTCCTTGCCTTCGGCGACACGGGCACGGATGACCCCGTTTTCGCCGAGCCAGCTGCGCAGCTCGCCGACCAGCGCGGCGTCTTCACCCCAACGCTCCATCAGGATCGCGCGGGCGCCTTCCAGCGCGGCCTTGGTGTCGGCCACGCCCTTGTCGGCATCGACGAAGGTGGCACCGAACACCTGCGGGTCCAGGGTTGGATCGGCCAGCAGGCCATCGGCCAGCGGTTCCAGCCCGGCTTCGCGCGCGATCTGGGCGCGGGTGCGGCGCTTGGGCTTGTACGGCAGGTACAGATCTTCCAGGCGCGACTTGGTATCGGCGCCAAGGATCTCGTTGCGGAGTTCGTCGGTGAGCTTGCCCTGTTCGTCGATGCTGGACAGCACGGCGGCGCGGCGGTCTTCCAGCTCGCGCAGGTAGGTCAGGCGGGTTTCCAGGTTGCGCAGCTGGGTGTCGTCCAGGCCGCCGGTGACTTCCTTGCGGTAGCGGGCAATGAACGGGACGCTGGCGCCTTCGTCCAACAGGGCGATGGCGGCACGCGCCTGGGCAGGCTGGGCACCGATTTCATCGGCGATGGTCTGGGCGATCTGCTGGGCGAGCTTGATGTCAGGCATTGCTTCCGGCCGGAGCCGCAGTACGGAAAGTCCCGATTGTGGCAACGCACGGCGGCGGGGGGAAGGCGTTGACAGCGGGGGGCGAACCTGTCGCCCGCGGGTGCCTGGCGTAGAGCCGGGCTCTGCCCGGCTTCTCATGACAGTCGCATCGCCCACGGTAGTGCCGGCCGCTGGCCGGCTCCTCATTACGGTCGGTGTACACGGACAGCCGGGCAGAGCCCGGCTCTACGGGTTCGGGGTGTGCGTGGAGCCGGCCAGCGGCCGGCACTACCGGTCGGGCGCCGGGCAGAGCCCGGCGCTACTGCCGCTTCAGCGGTAATGCTGGGCGGTGCGCTGGTGGACGATCTCGTCGCGCAGGGATTCCAGGGCCATTACCCGGATCTTGCCGATGCCCGGCAGTTCCATGAACCGCTCGGTATAGATCTCCGGCCCGGTGTCGGTATCGGCCCGGGACTTGCTGAAACCGTGGGGTACCAATCCTTTGTCGCCATCCTTGCTACCACCGACATAAAGAACGATTGCCATGTGATGTGTTCCTCCTGTGACGCATCGTGCAATTACAACAGGCGCCAGTTTAGCGTGCCGAACCTGACTGATCCGTCATGCAGCCTAATAACCTTTGTTTGCATGCAGATGACGTCGCGTTGCGCGACGTTTTATTTACACCGATTTAACGCCGCACTAACGTCGGCTACAGCGCCTTACGGCACACCCGGCCACCAGCCGCGGCCGGTCATGGCGTACACATCGGCGGCGCGTTCAAACGGGTTACGCGCGCTTACCCCGCCACACACCAGGTACACCGGCAGATACAGCGGGCCCAGCACCAGGTACTGGTAGACATGCGCGCGCTCGTGGTCGTGCAGGCCGATCACCGGTTCGGTGCAGTGCCCGGCCTGGTGGGCGTAGGTGCGGCAGGCCACGTCCAGCACCGGGCCGGTGTGCAGGATGACGTTGCCCAGCGTGATCGCCCCGCCCGGCCCCCACGGCCAGTCACGGAACACGATGGCCAGGTCGCGGCGGTTCCAGGACGGGCGCGCGCCGGCCACCATCCCGGCCAGGCCGCCGATCAGACCGATCAGGGTGTTGGGCGCGGTCCACACCGCGCCCAGCCCCTGCAGGACGCGCAGCGCCAGCGGTGGCAGGCTCAATCGGCCTCGTTGGGGATCAGCAGCCACAGGATCAGGTAGACCAGGATGCCCGGGAAGGCCGCCGACAGCACCGAGACCAGCACGAACACCACCCGCACCACGGTGGCACTCCAGCCGAAGCGATGCGCGATGCCGCCCATCACCCCGGCGATCATGCGGTCGTTGAGCGAGCGCGACAGCGTGCGCGGCGTGGCGTTCATGGCAGCGGTCTCCGGGACTGGAGGGCGGACTGTACCGCGGGCGATGTCTACAAGGTGCGTTGGCGCAGGGCCTTCAGACGCGCGCCAAACCACACCGCGGCGGTCTGCTCGGGCTGGCCCGGGCAGGCAATGCGGTAGGGCTTGCCGCTCATGCTGCTCTGGCTGGCGGCCCGCTCGATGAACTGCTCGGCGGTGTCCACCTTGTCCTTCTTGAGCAGGTAGTCGTACTTGCGCTGCAGGTGTGCGCGCGCCTCGGCGGCGTCATGCCAGCTGCCATTGCGCTGGAAGCGGCAGCTGGAACCATCCAGCGCGCCGATCAGGCCGGCGATCTCGCGGCGGGCGGTGTCGCTCGGGGCGGCCAGCGCCACGCCGGGGGCGATGAGGGCCAGTGCAAGCACTGCGCGGAGGCGATGGGTCATGCGGAACGTTCCTTCAACCAATCCGTGATCGTACCGGGCACCTCGCGCTGGGCGCGGCCGGACACGTAGATGCCGATGTGGCCGCCGCGGAAACTGCTTTCGGTGTAGTCGGTGCTGCCGATCCGGCCGCGCATCGCGCGTGACGCATCCGGCGGCACCAGGTGGTCCTGCTCGGCGTAGATGTTCAGCACCGGCAGGGTGACCTGCGACAGCTGGACGGTGTCTTCGCCGATCTTGATGCCGTCGTGCATCAGGCCGTTGCCCTGGTAGAACTGCTTGATGAAATCACGGAAGGTCTCGCCGGCGAGGTCGGGCGAATCGAAGATCCACTTTTCCATGCGCAGGAAATCCTGCAGCGCGGCCTTGTCGTCCAGGATGTCGAGCAGGCCGACGTACTTCTGCACGTTGAGCCGGAACGGCTTGAGCATCAGGTAGCTGGCATTCATCAGGTCGGCCGGGATGTTGCCCAGCGTGTCCACCAGCAGGTCCACGTCCACCTGCCGCGCCCAGTGCGACAGCATGTTGTCGGGGGTCTGGAAGTCGACCGGGGTGACCATCGTGATCAGGTTGGCCAGCTTGTGCTGGCGCAGCGCGGCGTAGCACAGCGCGAACACCCCGCCCTGGCAGATGCCGAGCATGTTGATCGGGGCGCCCGACTGCGCCTGCAGGTGGTCCACCGCGCCGTCCACGAAGCGCAGCAGGTAGTCCTCGAGCGTCTGGTAGCGCTCGGAGCGGTCCGGGTAGCCCCAGTCCAGCACGTACACGTCGTGGCCGAGCGCGAGCAGGCGCTGGACCAGCGAGCGGTCGGCCTGCAGGTCCACCATGTACGGGCGGTTGACCAGCGCGTAGACGATCAGCAGCGGCGTACGCTGGACCGGCGCATCGTCGCCGACGAAGCGGTACAGGACGACCTTGCCGTCGCTCCACACTTCCTCGCGCGCGGTGGCGCCGTAGTCCACGTCCTCCACCGACGGCAGCAGGGTCAACCCGTCCAGCAGCTTGCGCTGCATGGCCAGGGTCTCCTGCAGCAGGTCCTCGGCATTGAAGCCCAACGGCCCTTTCATGGCGTGCGCTTCCGCGGCTTGGCGGCGGCCGGTTTCGCCGACGCCTTGGGGGCGCTCTTTTTCACGGGGGCCGACGACGCCTTTTTCGCAGCGGGCTTGGCCGCTTTGGCCGGCTTCTTGACCGGGCCGGGCGTGGGCGCTGCATCGCCGCGGGCCGCGCGCGGGCGCGACGCCGCTTTCGGTGACTCAGCCGCTGCCGGCTGGGGCGCGACGCCGGCCGCCATGCGCCGTACCAGCCGCTCCAGGTCGGTGATGCGGCGGTGCGCGGCATCCATTTCGGTGCGGGTGGGCATGCCGATCGCCTCGCACACCCGTTCGATCTCGTGCTGGGTGGCCGCGCGCAGGCGCATCTGCGCGTTGCCCAGTTCGGCATACACCTGCTGGAACGGCTCGGACATCGCCACCTTGGCGTACGCCTCTTCGGCCGCCTCGATCCACAGGTCGAACATCGCGCGCGCGCTGGTCAGCTGGTTGCCCGGCTGCTCGTGCTCGGCCAGGCGCTGCTCGAACAGTTTGAACGCATCGTCCAGCGCCTGCTTGATCTGGTCCACGTAGTCGCGCGAGTGCGCCTGGTAGTCCTGCTGGGCGCGCAGCAGCGCCTGCCAGCGGGCCTGGTGCTCACGACCGGGGCCGAACGCCGGGCTCTGCAACCACGGGCCCAGGTCGCGCTGCAGGGTTTCCAGCAGCTTCAACAGGTCCGGGCCGCCGGCCTGGGTGTGACCCCGCGCGCCCTGCAGCATCCACTGCAACAGCCCGTCGCCCTGGCCCTCGACGGCCTGCTTCCAGGCCTGGGCGACATCGGCACTGCTGGCATCGCGGCCGGCGAACTGCGCGGCCACCTGCTGCATGGTGCCGTACCAGCCACCGGCCTGTTCGCGGAAGCGGTGCACCGCGTCGTCGGCCGGGCTGCTGTTGGCATTGGGCATCATCTGCGCCCACCAGTCGATGGCCTGCTGCCAACTGCCCTGCCCCGCGCCTTGCGCGCCGGGCGCGCCGGGTGGCACGGCGGCGTGGCGCAGGGCATCGCCCCAGGCGCTGAAATACTGGCGCGCCAGGGCTTCGATGTCGCCCGCGTTGCCGCCGCTGCCGGCCGTGCTCATCGGCGGGCTCCAGGCTGCAGGCCGGACAGGATCAGGGACAATGACAGGGGCAGGTTCATGGCTTGGGAATACGCAGGGTCTTGCTGATCATCAGCGAGCCGGACAGGGCGAACAACAGCACCATCGGGTGCAGCTGCCACGGACCCAGTTGCCACTGGCCCAGCCACAGGTTGTGGCCGATGGCGCCCATGCTGGCGGCCACCGCCAGCACCACCACCAGCGCCAGGCTGGTGGGAATGGGCGTGCCTTCGAAGTACGGCACCTTGTCGCCCTCGCCCGCCAATGCCTCGGCGGTCACGTTGTAGCGCGCCAGGCGGCTGACCCCGCAGCACACGAAATAGCTCAGCACCAGCCAGTCCCAGCCGCCCTGCATGCCGCAGGCGTAGGCCAGCGCGGCCGGGGCCACGCCGAAGGAAATGATGTCCGACAGCGAATCCAGCTCCCGGCCCAGCGTCGAGCTGGACTTGCGCCAGCGCGCGATGCGCCCGTCGAGCGCGTCGAAGATGAAGGCCAGCGGGATCAACGCCATGCCGAACAACAGGTAGCTGCGCTGCCCGTCCTGCAGGAAGCGCATGGCGGCGAACACCGCGCCGGTGCCGCAGAACGCGTTGGCCAGGGTGAACCAGTCCGCCAGGTGGAACTCGCGCAGCATCGAGAAGTGACGTTTCATGGGTGATCTGTAGACGGCAATCGCAAGAGAGTACCGCGAGCAGCCCAAACCGTGACAGAGCGGTGCGGCCGACGCCTTGGCGACGCCTTCACGGGACAACGACATGCGGTGAATTTTTGGCCACCCATCTTGACAGCGAGAACTGGCGGGGGCTGCCATGGCTTATCCACAAACTTGCGCACCAGTCATCCACACCCCCTGTGGACAACTCCGTCTCAGCCGCCGCGACGTTGGTTATTTATTGATCACCGATGGCCGGTTGACAGCTGCCGCCGGTGTCATCGCCGGCACCGGGCAGTGTCCGAAGCGCTCCGTCCACGGGTATGCTGGTGGGTGGGCACGCCGCCGCTACGTCCTGCCCGCCCCTTGCGACAGGAGTTGCCTGCGTGCTTTCACCCGAACATCTTGCTGCCCAGTTGCGCCACCCGCATGGGGACCATGCACTGGCTGTAGCCGAGTCCATGAACCGCAGCAACGGCGCGCTGAACCAGGCGGCCATCGCCCTGCTGGCCGTCGCCGCTCGCGAACAGGTGCTGGAGATCGGCCCAGGCAACGCGGCCTTCGCTGCTGACCTGCTGCGCGCGCCCGGCAGCCGCTACCTGGGTGTTGAGGTGTCGGCGGACATGGTGGATGCCGCGCAGGACCGCCTGACCGCCGCCGACCTGCACGGCCGCGCCGCCGTCCGCCTGGGCGATGTGCATGCGCTGGACCTGGAGGACGCCTGCATCGATGCGGCGTTGGCGGTGAACACCGTGTACTTCTGGGAACAGCCCGCGCTGGCGCTGGCTGAACTGGCCCGGGTCCTGCGCCCCGGCGGCCGGCTGTGCCTGGCCTTCGGCGATGCGGCCTTCATGCGCACCCTGCCCTTTACCGCGCATGGGTTCCACCTGCATGAGCTGGCCGACGTGGAGCTGGCCATGCGCAGCAGTGGGCTGCGGGTCTGCGGCTGGCGGGCGCACCGGGAAACCGGCACCAGCAATGACGGGCGCCAGGTGGAGAAGCACTTCCATCTGTTGCTGGCGCGGCGGTGATGGCGCGGCGGTGCTGGGTTGGTTGGGTTGCCGGCCAGCGGCCGGCACTACCGCCGTTATAGGCGGGTGTAGGTCCAGGACTGCATGGCGCCATCGCGGTACGGCATCACCCCGTGGAAGGCGCGCGGGTCGTCGCCGAACACCAGCGGCAGGAAGCTGCGGTCGCCTTCCCACAGTGGCAGGGTGTCCAGCTTGTCCAGGTCCACCCACTCCAGGGTGCCCTCGGGGTTGGAGGTCAGCGGCGTACCGGTGAAATCGTCGATCACGAACACGAACCCGAACCAGTCTTCGCCGTGCTTGCCGAAGCCCGGCCAGCTGATGGTGCCGCGCAGGCGCATGGTGCCGCATTCGATCCCGGCTTCCTCGCGGATCTCGCGGCGCATGCAGGCCGCAGCGTCTTCGTCACGCTCCATCTTGCCGCCCAGGCCGTTGTACTTGCCCAGGTGCAGATCGCCCGGGCGGGCGTTGCGGTGGATCATCAGGGCTTGCTTGCCATCGGGCGAAATCACGTAGCCGAGGGTGGCCATGATCGGGGTATAGGGCATGAGGCAGAGGCTCAACAGGCACAAACCCCGATTATGCGCGATCGGCGCGGCGCGGTTGGCTCAGCCGGCCACGCGGGTGCGCTGGGTGTCGGCCGGGGCCGGCAGGGCATCGCCGTCGCGGCGCAGGGTGGCCACGCCGTGACCGCGCTCGGCCAGGTATTCCAGCCATTTGCCCAGGAAGGTGTTCATGCGCATGCGGTGGCTGATCAACTCGGCCGGCGGCGGGTACATGCCCACCACGTCCTGCCAGCGCCGCCCCACGTAGCAGTGGGTGGTCTCGGCCTGGCGCGCGTCACGGTACAGCCGCACATAGGCCGACGGATCCGGCTGCCCGGTGACCGGGTCGGCGAAGTCGTAGGTCAGGCGCAGTTCGACCGTGTAGCGGTGGCACTCGATGACGTCCAGGCGGACGTCCAGCCCATCGCCCACCGACGACACGTAGCTGCCGGCCACCAGTTCGGCCGGTGCGAACAGCCGCACCAGGTGCTGGTAGTTTTCCGCGTACAGGCCCATCAGCCAGCTCAGACGGCTGAGCCTGGGGATGCGTTCGATGCGGGGCGTTGCCTGGGCCATGGGGTCGATCCTACACGTTGATCCTTCAACGTGGGGGCGGCCAGGCCCCGGCCAAAGGGGTCAATACAACTCGCGCTGCAGCCCCAGGGTGGTCAGCACCTTGCTGGAAATCTCCTCGATCGAGGTGTGCGTGGTGCTCAGGGTCGGGATGCGCTCCATGCGGAACATGGTCTCGGCCGCGGCCACCTCGCGCTTGCAGGTCTCCAGGTTGGCGTAGCGCGAGTTCGGGCGGCGCTCCTGGCGGATCTGCTGCAGGCGGTCCGGGTCGATGGTCAGGCCGAACAGCTTCTTGCGGTACGGGCGCAGCCGGGGCGGCAGGCGGTCCTGCTCCAGGTCTTCGTCGGTGAGCGGGTAATTGGCCGCGCGCACCCCGTAATGCAGGGCCAGGTAGATGCAGGTGGGGGTCTTGCCGGCCCGCGACACCGCCACCAGGATCACGTCGGCGTCGTCGTAGTTGATGGCAATGCCGTCATCGTGGGTCAGCGCGAAGTTCATCGCATTGATGCGCCGGTGGTAGGTCTCGAAGTCCACCATGCCGTGCGCCTGGCCCACCCGGGAGTGGCGGTTGACCGCCAGTTCGCGCTCCAGGGGCTCGATGAAGGGGGCGAACACGTCCAGCATCAACCCGCCGCTTTCGGCCAGGATGATGCTCAGCCCGCTGTCCACGCAGGAACTGACCACGATCGGCCGGACCTGGTAGCGCTCCCCGGCTGCACGGATCCTTTCACACGCTTCGCGGGCCTTTTCCGGATCATCGATGAACGACATCCGGTCGGTAATGAAGCTGAACCCGGAGAACTGGGTCAACAGGCTATGCCCAATGGTTTCAGCGGTGATACCGGTTCCATCGGACACGTAGAACACCGGACGGATCGTCGACATACGGCTTTTACCCCCTACGAAGCTTAAAAAGGCTGTCGATACAAGCTTGTGCCGACAGCGGTCTGCCCGGCATCATATCGGCTTCTTCCTACGGACGTGGCCATCCAAGCCCGCCTCGGGCGATGGCCAAACGGAGCATCGCGCTTGAACGAGAATATCCTGTGGTTGCACGAACTGCGCTTGGCCGATCTGGCCCGCGTAGGCGGCAAGAATTCGTCGCTGGGCGAAATGATCGGCAATCTTGCCGGCCTGGGGGTTTCTGTCCCCGGCGGTTATGCAACCACCGCTGAAGCCTTCAAGGACTTCATCGCGCACAACGATCTGTCCAAGCGCATCTTCGACAAGCTGGCCACGCTGGACGTGGAAGATGTCGCCGCGCTCACCGTAGCGGGCAAGGAAATCCGCGGCTGGGTCATCGACGCCCCGCTGCAGCCGCAGCTGGACCAGGACATCCGCAGCGCCTACAAGAAGCTGTGCGACGAGAACGGCGGCGGTGACGTGGCCGTGGCAGTGCGCTCCTCGGCCACCGCCGAAGATCTGCCCGATGCGTCGTTTGCCGGCCAGCAGGAGACCTTCCTCAACGTCACCGGTGCCGACGATGTCGTGCTCAAGGTCAAGGAAGTGTTCGCCTCGCTGTACAACGACCGCGCCATCGCCTACCGCGTCCACCACGGTTTCAAGCACGAAGACGTGTTCCTGTCCTCGGGCGTGCAGTTGATGGTGCGTTCGGGCGTGGGTTCGTCCGGCGTGCTGTTCACCCTGGACACCGAGTCCGGCTTCCGCGACGTGGTGTTTGTCACCTCCTCGTTCGGCCTGGGCGAAATGGTCGTGCAGGGTGCGGTCAACCCCGACGAGTTCTACGTCTACAAGCCCACCCTGAGCGCCGGCAAGCCGGCGATCCTGCGCCGTTCGCTGGGCAGCAAGGCCATCCGCATGGTGTATTCGGATGTCCCCGGTGAGCGCGTGCGCATCGAAGACACCCCCGCCGAGCAGCGCAACGTCTTCTCGATCAGCGACGAGGACGTGCAGGAACTGTCCAAGCAGGCGCTGGTCATCGAAAAGCACTACGGCCGCCCGATGGATATCGAGTGGGCCAAGGACGGCGTGAGCGGCAAGCTGTTCATCGTGCAGGCGCGCCCGGAAACGGTGAAGTCGCGTGGCCATGCCACCCAGATCGAGCGTTTCGCGCTGAGCCAGAAGGACGGCAAGGTGCTGGCCGAAGGCCGCGCCGTGGGCGCCAAGATCGGTGCCGGTACCGCCCGCGTGGTGAAGTCGCTGGAAGACATGGCCCGCGTGCAGCCCGGCGACGTGCTGATTGCCGACATGACCGACCCCGATTGGGAGCCGGTGATGAAGCGCGCCTCGGCCATCGTGACCAACCGCGGTGGCCGTACCTGCCACGCGGCGATCATCGCCCGTGAGCTGGGCGTGCCGGCCGTGGTCGGCTCGGGCAACGCCACCCAGCTGATCCAGGATGGCCAGCAGGTCACCGTCAGCTGCGCCGAGGGCGACACCGGCTTCATCTACGACGGCATCCTCGCGTTCGAGCGCACGACCACGGACCTGGGCAACATGCCGCCGGCGCCGCTGAAGATCATGATGAACGTGGCCAACCCGGAACGTGCCTTCGACTTCGGCCAGCTGCCGAACGCCGGCATCGGCCTGGCCCGCCTGGAGATGATCATTGCCAGCCACATCGGCATCCATCCCAACGCGCTGCTGGAATACGACCGCCAGGACGCGGCGACCAAGAAGAAGATCGACGAGAAGATCGCCGGTTACGCCGATCCGGTGAGCTTCTATGTGGGCCGTCTGGCCGAGGGCATCGCCACGCTGACCGCGTCGGTTGCGCCGAACCCGGTGATCGTGCGCCTGTCGGACTTCAAGTCCAACGAGTACGCCAACCTGATCGGCGGCAGCAACTACGAGCCGCATGAAGAGAACCCGATGATCGGCTTCCGCGGCGCCAGCCGTTACGTCGACCCGAGCTTCTCGGCCGCCTTCGCGCTGGAATGCCAGGCCGTGCTGCGCGTGCGCAACGAGATGGGCCTGGACAACCTGTGGGTCATGATTCCGTTCGTGCGCACCCTGGAAGAAGGCCGCAAGGTCGTCGAGGTGCTCGAACAGAATGGCCTCAAGCAGGGCGAGAACGGCCTGAAGATCATCATGATGTGCGAAGTGCCGTCCAACGCACTGCTCGCCGATGAGTTCCTGGAGATCTTCGACGGCTTCTCGATCGGCTCCAACGACCTGACCCAGCTGACCCTGGGCCTGGACCGCGATTCGTCGATCGTGGCGCACCTGTTCGACGAGCGGAACCCGGCGGTGAAGAAGCTGCTGTCGATGGCGATCAAGTCGGCGCGCGCCAAGGGCAAGTACGTGGGCATCTGCGGGCAGGGCCCGTCCGATCACCCGGACCTGGCCGAATGGCTGATGCAGGAAGGCATCGAGTCGGTGTCGCTGAACCCGGACACCGTGGTCGACACCTGGCTGCGCCTGGCCAAGCTGAAAGCCAAGGGCTGATCCAGCCAGACCGGTAGCAAACAGAACCCCGCGCAAGCGGGGTTTTGTTTTGTGTGGCCCCGGTAGAGCCGACCGTTGGTCGGCTGCGGCGCATCGCGCGGCGGAGCCTGCCGAATGGTCACCCCCCGGTAGAGCCGACCGTCGGTCGGCTGCCGCGCACGGCGCGGCGGATCCTTCCGAATGGTCGCCCCCCGGTAGAGCCGACCGTTGGTCGGCTGCCGCGCACGGCGCGGCGGAGCCTGCCGATATTCATGGCGCCGGATCGGAGGGCAGCTGACCAACGGTCAGCTCTACCCAACGGTCAGCTCTACCCGGTGGTCAGCTCAACCCCCGCTGGGTGCGCGCCTTCAGGCCTCGGCGGTTTCTGCCACCGGGTAATCGGTGAAGCCTTCCGCGCCGCCGCCGAAGAACGTGGCCTTGTCCGGGGCGTTCAACGGCAGGCCTTGGCGCAGGCGCTCGGGCAGGTCGGGGTTGGCGATGAACGGTCGGCCGAAGGCGATCAGGTCGGCCCAGCCCTTGGTCAGCGCCTCTTCGGCGCGTTCAACGGTGTACTTGCCGGCATAGATCAAGGTGCCGCGGTAGAGCATGCGCAGCGCTTCCTTGAAGGCCACCGGCATCACCGGTGCGTCGTCCCAGTCGGCCTCGGCGATGTGCAGGTAGCCCACGCCGATGCTGTCCAACAGGTGTGCGGCCGCCAGGTAGGTCGCCTGCGGGGTGTCGTCCACCGCGCCCTGCAGCGTGGTCAGCGGGGCAAGGCGCACGCCGACGCGCTCGGCGCCGATCGCGTCGGCCACGGCCTCGACCACCTCGCGCAGGAAGCGCAGCCGGTTCTGCAGCGGGCCACCGTAGGCGTCGGTACGCTGGTTGGCCTGCGAGTCGATGAACTGGTTGATCAGGTAGCCGTTGGCGCCATGCAGTTCGATACCGTCGAACCCGGCGGCGATCGCGTTGCGTGCTGCCTGCGCGTAGTCGCGCACGATGCCGGGGATCTCCTCGATCGCCAGCGCGCGCGGCATCGCGTGCTGCACCATCTCGCCCACGCCGCCCTGCGGGCCCCTGCCCTGCGGATCGACGAACACCTTGACGCCCTCGGCCTGCAACGCCGAGGAGGACACCGGCGCGCCGCCGTCGGGCTGCAGCGCGGTATGCGACACGCGGCCGACGTGCCAGAGCTGGGCCACGATGCGGCCGCCGGCGGCGTGCACCGCATCGGTCACGCCGCGCCAGCCGGCGATCTGCGCATCATCGTGGATGCCCGGGGTCCAGGCGTAGCCCTGGCCCTGCTGGCTGATCTGGGTGCCTTCGCTGACGATCAGGCCAGCCGACGCACGCTGCGCGTAGTAGTCGGCCATCAACGGGGTGGCGACATTGCCGTCGGCCGCGCGCGAGCGGGTCATCGGCGGCATCACGATACGGTTGGGCAGCGTCAGCGCGCCCAGGCGGTAGGGGGTGAACAACATGGACAATCATCCTTCGGAACAGGTCTGCCCGAAGGATGGGGGCGGGCAGGCGGCTGCAACAGCGCGACCACGGCAAAACAGTTGTGCCCCCAGCGCAACGATCCGCCCGTGGCCCGGCGTGGCGGCCTCAGCCGCGCTGGCCGGCCAGCATCGAATAGGCCGCACGCACCGTTTCATACCCGTAGGTGCGCTCCAGCCGGCGCACGATGAAGTGGCCGCGCGCCATGTCCTGGTAGTAGTCGGTGAACATGGTGTTGAGCGTGGCGCCGGTGACCGCGCCGATGATCGGCACGGCCTGCGCGGCGAACTTCTCGGTGACCACCACGCCAAAGCGCGCGGCCACCTTCTCCACGATCTTGGCCAACCACTTCCCGGCCTCCTTTGGGGTCAGGCCGATCATCACCCCGCCCCCGCTGGCGGCGCGCCCGGCCAGTTCGGCCGACAGGTGCCGCATCACTTCGGCGGTGAAGCCACGGGTGATGTAGTAGCCGGTCTCGCTGGCATCGTCGCCAGTGGCATTGCCGCCCAGCGCGAACACCTCCAGGCAGGCGTGCCGGGTGCTGAGGTCGCGCAGGTCGAAGCCTTCGCTGCGTGCCACGTCGGCCACCGACCGCATCATGATGGTGGTGGAGACCGGCAGTTCGATGAACAACGAGGTGAAGCCGAACGCCCCGCCGACCGCGCCGCTGGTGGCGGCCGCGAGCTTGTGCCAACGCGTGGACGCCGCCTTGCCGGGGGTGTTGTCCATGCTCCACAACGCCGCTTGGGCAGATTTGAACAGGGCGGCCTCGACCGCCCCGTGGATCCGTTTGGACACCACGTTCGGCAGCTTCTTCACCGCGAACTCCAGCGGTGAGCCGATCAGGTTGGCCATCTTGGCGGTGATCGTCGGCGACTCCAGCAGCGTGACGGCACGCTGCAGGTCGGCCCAATCCTGCGAAGTGGGCAGGATCTGCGTGTCCAGCGGGGGTGGCATGCGGGAGATGGCGTTCATGGCCCGGATCATAGCGCCGGGCGGTTGAACGGAATGTGCGTCCCGCGTCAGGCCGTTGCGATCAGCCCGGCAGGCCCGATAACGCGCCCATGAACTGGCGGTAATGGCGAAGTTCGGCGATCGAGTCGTGCACGTCGCTCAGCGCGGTATGGCTGGCGGTCTTGGTCAGCCCGGCCGCCACGCTCGGCGCCCAACGCTTGGCCAGTTCCTTCACCGTGGACACGTCCAGGTTGCGGTAATGGAAGTACTTCTCCAGCCGCGGCATCTCGCGGTGCAGGAAGCGGCGGTCCTGGCAGATCGAGTTGCCGCACATCGGCGAGGCACCGGCCTTGATCCACTGCGCCAGGAAATTCACCGTCTGCGCTTCGGCCTGGCCAAGGGTGACCTGGCTGTCGACCACGCGCTGCCACAGGCCGGAACGGCGGTGCTGGGTGCGGTTCCATTCGTCCATCGCTTCCAGGCGCTCGACCGGATGGTGGATGGCGAACTCGGGGCCTTCGGCAAGCACGTTCAACTGCGCATCGGTGACCACGGTGGCGATCTCGATGATCGCGTCGTTGTCGGTATCCAGACCGGTCATTTCCAGGTCGATCCAGATCAATCGTTCGCCTTCTGCGCCGTTGTCAGCCATGTCTACGCCTTGTGCAGGGGACGGCGCCGCAGCGCCGGCCGGGATGAGAATGGCCGATATGATACCGCCCCGGCGTCATCACCCCGTCGCGGACAGTGCCGGTTATTCCAGCAGCAGCGGCGGCTTGCCGCGTTTGGCGCGGAAGTAGTTGGTCAACCGGGTGCTGGCGTCCTTGGCCAGCACGCCGCCATGGATCTCGACGCGGTGGTTGTGGCGCGCATCGCCCAGCAGGTCGAAGACGCTGCCACAGGCGCCGGTCTTGGGATCGCTGGCGGCATACACCACGCGTGCCACGCGCGCATGCACGATCGCCATCGCGCACATCGCGCACGGCTCCAAGGTCACATACAGCGTGCTGCCCACCAGCCGGTGGTTGCTGATCGCCCTGCCCGCCTTGCGCATTGCCACGATCTCGGCATGCGCGCTGGGGTCGTGGTCGGCGATGTTGAGGTTCCAGCCTTCGCCCAGCAGTTGGCCGTCGGCGCCGACCAGCAACGCACCCACCGGAATCTCGTTGAACTCGCGTTCGGCACGCTCGGCCAGGGCCAGCGCGTGGCGCATCCAGTGCTCGTCCTGGTCGTGCACCGGCACGCCCAGCGGCGGCGGCGCGGGCAGGTACTCAACCATGGCCGTTGGCCTTGCGCACGAACGCCTCGAACGCGGCCAGGGTCGCTTCGCTCACATGATGCTCGATGCCTTCGGCATCGCGTCGCGCCGAATCGGCGTCCACGCCCAGTGCCAGCAGAAACTTCTCCACGGTCTGGTGGCGCGCGCGCATCTCCACCGCCAGCGCCTCGCCGGCCGGGGTCAGGAACACGCCCCGATACGGCCGCTGCACCGCCCAGCCCTCCTTGACCAACCGCTTCAGCGCCTTGGCCACGGTCGGCTGCGCCACGCCCAGGCGGGTGGCGATATCCACCTGGCGGGCCTCGCGGCCGTCGGCGATCAGGTCGGCGATGAGCTCCACGTAGTCTTCCACCAGCTCCGAGCGGCGCGCTTCGCGCACCTGCACGAAGCCCTCCGCATGCGCTTCGGCGGCAAGCAACGGGGATTTCCTGGACAGGGAGGCTGGCGGCATGGGCGCGCGGATCCAAGGCGGCCGACAACGGCAATGGGGCCTATTCTACGCGTTGGGCCGTCATCGGGCAGCCGCGCCGGGCGGGCGGCGCGACTCCGCGACCGAACGTGCACGGTGCGATACTTCGCGGCCATCGGTTGACCTGCCCCCGCCACCATGTCCGATCTTGCGCCCCTGCCCAGCCTGCCCCTTGGCCACTATCGCCATTTCAAGGGCGGCAACTACGACGTGCTGGGCGTGGTGCGCCACAGCGAAACGCTGGAGCCGCTGGTGCTGTACCGCCCGCGCGATGCGGACGTGGGCCTGTGGGTACGCCCGTTCGCCATGTTCTGCGCGGAGGTGGAGGTGGACGGCGTGCGCCGCCCGCGCTTTGCCCGGGTCGACGCCGACAGCTGAGCCCAACGGCACGCGCATTTCAAAGAAGTTGTATTGCAACGGGCCGCGATGGATCCGAGCATGGCCGGCTTCGACCATCGGCGGTGACGCGATCACACCGGTGCCTTGAACGCCCCGCGGCGGGCTCGCCGACGCCGGGACTTCTGCAATGAGGCTTCGATGCTTGCGTTTCTTCGCCGTGCTCTGCGTGCCGCCGCGTGCTGCCTGCTCCCCTTGCTGGTGGGTTGCAAGGCGCCCCCTGCGCCACCGGTGCAACCCGTGCCGGGCTCGCTGGTCCGCATGGCGCCCCCGGCCGGCTTCCTGCCTGCCCCCAACTTCGCCGGGTTCGTCACCGCCGATGGCCAAGCCAGCATCCTGGTAGCCGAGCTGCCGGCCCACAGCGCGCCGGCCGTTGCCACGCTGTTCAACGACCTGCCCAGTGCACGCCACCACTTTGCCACTCAAGGGGTGGAGATCGATCGCCTGCAGTCCATCGCCGCCGACGGCATCACCGTGCCGGTTGCGATCGGCCGCCAGGCCGCGCATGGACATGTGTTCGACAAATGGGTCGCGCTGTATCAGGGGCGCCGCACCGTGCTGGTGACCGTACAGGCGCCCGCGGCGCATGCCCTTGCACAGCCTGCTGCGCTGGCCGCCCTGGCGTCGGTGACGCTGGGCAGCCCCGCCAGCCTGGAAGAGGCATTGGCGGCCCTGCCCTTCCATGCCACCGCACGGCCGCCCTTCCGGGTGATCGATACGCTGGCCGGCGCCGGCATGCTGATGATGGCCGGCGAACGCGATGTGGACCCCGACGGAGGTCAGCCGCGGGTGATCATCGCTTCGCAGTTGTCCCTGCCCGCCGGCTCGGATGATCTGGGCAGACTGTCAGGGGTGTTGATCGGCGGCACCCGTGAGATCCAGCAGGGCACGCCCCTTGTACGGCAAGCGGTGGCCTTTGGCGGTATCGACGGCGAGCGGGTAACCGGCAGCCTGCCTGACGGTGGTCGGTACGTGCACTATCTGGCGCTATGGCCGGGACGTCGCTATGTGCGCCTGGTGGCGATCTTTCCACCCGGCAGCGATGCCGATGCGTACGAAGCGGTCGAGGCGATCGCCCGCTCGGTGCGATTCAAGGACTGAACGCGGGGGCCGTCGACGCACGTGACCGAGCCCGGCGCCTGCCAGTGGCCTCAGCGCTCGACCCGACTCAACGCTTCGATGCGCTTGGCAGTGTCGTGCAACGCTGACGTTGGCGCCGCGCTGGCGGCGATCCGTGCCGCCTGTTCGGCGACCGCCGCCAACGCGGCACGCACCGTCTGTGGCGCCTGGCCGTCGATGGTGCCCTGCGCATCCTCCAGCTCCAGCTGCGCGCCGATCCATGCGGCCAGCACTTCGAAGCACCGCACGCTTACCGCATCCAGCTGCGAGGGGTTGGGGTCCAACGCACACAGGGTGCCGAACAGGCTGCCGTCACGCCGGAACATCGGCACCGACAGATAGCTTTCAAAGCCGTACATCGCCGGCGTGGGATGGGTGGAGAACACCGGGTCGGCACTGGCGTGGTCGAACTGCACCGTGTGGTGATGCTGGCGGATCTCGTCGCAGATGGTGGTTTCCAGCACCAGGTCCTGACCCGGTTGCAGCCCGAAGCCCAGCAGGTCGTGCACGGCGCATGCCGTCCAGCGCTCGGCGGTGACCCGCGCGACCGCGACAAAGCGCATGCCGGTCAGGCGGCTGGCCAGTTCCAGCAGGGCCGGCAGCGCCGGTAGTTCCAACAACGCGGCGACATCGGCGAGGCGCGGATCGTGCGACACCAGGATGGGCGCCAACGGCGGGGCCGTCAGTGCGAGGTCGTCCACCGGATTTTCGAGCGCGGCCATGCGCGCAGAGAGCACCTTGGCCGTGACCAGGTCGAACAGTTCGCGCACGGCGGCCGACAACCCGCGTCCATCCCGGATATCCCCGACGAAGTGAATGCCCTGCCCCACCAGGCGCAGCTGTTCGACGCCGTGGTCCAGCCGCAATGCCGGCCAGGCCAGGCGATCCAGGACCCGCATCCAGTCATCGCCCGGGGTGGTGTCGAGCAAGGCACTGACAATCACCCGCGACGGGGCCGGCCCGTCCTGCAGGCCAGGCAGGTCAAAGCCGACCACACTGGGGAAGCCGGAGCCTGTATGCATTGCGTTCCTCGATGGGGCGGCGTGGGCCCCGTGCAGGCGTACCCGCCACATCGGGGGTACAGGGAATGAATTGTCGCACGATCCCGCGAGACAGCCCGTGCGGCGCTTCACATTTGTGCTTCGAGCGCCTGCGTTGCCCGGCGGCGCATCACAGCATCCTACCCGGCAGCACGACAGAACCGGGGTATTGCTGCGCCGCAGCAGTACAATGCCCCGCTCCCCGTTGCAACGCATCCGCCACCGCACCCGCATGAGCCTTTCGATTGCCCCCCTGGCCGCGCGCCTGTCCCCGCGCGAGCGCACGTTCATCCTGCTGGCCCTGTCGCTGGGTGGCTTCGCCATCGGCACCAGTGAATTCGCCAGCATGGGCCTGATGCTGGAAATCAGCCGCGGCCTGTCGATCAGCGAAACCCAGGTGGGCCACCTGATCAGCGCCTACGCCATCGGCGTTGTGGTGGGTGCACCGGTGCTGGCTTTCGCCGGCGCCGGCTATGCCCGGCGCACGTTGCTGCTGGGGCTGATGGGCTTCTACGCGGTGGGCAACCTGGCCAGCGCGCTGGCCCCCAACTACAGCACCATGCTGGTGGCCCGGTTCGTGGCCGGCCTGCCGCACGGCGCCTACTTCGGCGTGGCGATGCTGGTGGCCGCGGCCATCAGCCCGCCCGCACAGCGCGGCGCAGCCATGTCCAAGGTGCTGCTGGGCCTGTCGGTGGCGATCCTGGTGGGCAACCCGCTCACCACCTGGCTGGGCCAGCAGTTCAGCTGGCGCACCGCCTTCGCGCTGGTCAGCGTGCTGGCCATCGCCACCGTGGTGATGATTGCGCGCTACCTGCTGCCCGATCCCGATGAAGTGCGCACCTCGCCGATGCGCGAACTGCGCGCGTTCAACCGCACCCAGGTGTGGCTGGCGCTGGCGATCGGGTCGGTGGGGTTTGCCGGCATGTTCTGCGTGTTCACCTACCTGGCGCCCACGCTGGTCCAGGTGACCGGCCTGGCCGAATCCTGGATGCCGCTGGCAGTGGGCATCTTCGGCATCGGCGCGATCATCGGCAACGTGGCCGGTGGCTGGCTGGTGGACCGCTTCCACTTCCGTGCCGCTGCGCTGGTGCTGGTGTGGTCGATCGTGGTGCTGCTGGCGTACCCGTTGGCGGCGCAGTCGGTGTGGAGCATTTTCCCGATGATCATCGCCGTGGGCACCATGGGCGCGCTGGCCGCGGTGCTGCAGACCCGCCTGATGGACGTGGCCGGCGAAGCACAGACGCTGGCCGCCGCATCCAACCATGCCGCGTTCAACACCGCCAATGCACTGGGCCCGTGGTTCGGTGGCATGGCCATCGGCGCCGGTTTCAGCCCGGCCACTACCGGGTACGTCGGTGCGGCAACGGCACTGGGCGGCCTGCTGTTGTGGGGCGTGGCGGTGCTGGTGGACCGGCGCTCGCGCAGCGCGGTGGCCTGCGAGGGGTGAGCGCCGGGCTGCGCAACAGCAAGGCGCCCGGGTAAACTCCCGGGCCCTTCGAACATGGATGGTGCAATGAACACGGCTACGCCACCGGCCAACGCGCCCAAGGACCACATGGCGCTCGCGGTGATCAGCATCATCTGCGGATTTCCGCCGTTCGGCATCGTCGCCACGATCCACGCCAACCGCGTGGCCTCGCATCGGTTGGCCGGCAACATGGCCTTGGCCACCACCGCCTCGCGCAAGGCACTGCGCTGGTCGATCGCCTCGCTGGTCGCCATTCCGCTGCTGGGCGTGGTGCTGATCGGGTATGGTCTGCTGCTTCGCGTAGTGGGTTGAGGCGTTGGCGGCATGACGCAGTACTGGGGGCCCTCGGCGCAGGGCCAACGCATCACACAGTCGCCCGCGTGGCGGCTGCAGCTGGGCGCAGCGCAGATCACGCTGGAGGTTGACGGGCATCTGCACCGGGCGCCGCTGCGTACCACGTCGATAACGTTCAAGCGCGGCCTGTTCTGGACCGGGCTGACCCTGTTTGCCGACGATGCAACGGTGCACGTGGATGGGCTGCCCAATGCGCAGCTGGGCCCGCTGCAGGCCGCGTTGGCGCAGCGCCTGGAACCCGATGCTGCCGACCACCCGGTGCAGGCCATGCGCGAGGCGCTGGTGGTGATTGGCGAGTGGCTCGACGAGGCCGACGCCGCGTTGGCGCAGGCCGACCGCCAGCATCGCTGGTTCACCACCGAGCACCAGCACGCGCTGCTGCAGCGACGCCCGGCGCTGGCGCTGGATGAGGAGGGGTTGTGGGCGGTGTTCGATGATCCGGACCTGCGCAGCCAGTTGCCCGGCGACGCATCGCAGATCGAAGACGACCTCAACCGCTGGTGCAGCGACTGGCCTGCCGCCTGGAAGGCCCGTAACGCGGCGCACGTACAACGCGAACGCGCGGCGGCGGCATCCCTGCTGGACCGGGTGGAGCAGCGCCCGCTGACCGACGAGCAGCTGCAGGCGGTGCTGTGCTTCGACAGCCGCGTGCTGGTGGTGGCCGCCGCAGGCTCGGGCAAGACCGCCACGATGGTGGCCAAGGCCGCCTATGCGGTGGACCGTGGGCTGGTGGCCGCCGAGCAGATCGTGATGCTGGCCTTCAACAAGGATGCCGCCAACGAGCTGCAGCAGCGCGCCGACCAGGCCTTCCAGCGGCTGGGGCTGGACGCCGAGGGCGTGCAGGCGCGCACGTTCCACGCGCTGGGCCGGCAGATCATCGGCCAGGCCACCGGGCGTTTCCCGAACGTGCCGGACTGGGCGGTGGACGCCGGCCAGGGGCTGGAGCGGCTGGCCGACCTGGTGGACCAGCTCAAGGACCGCTCGCATGCGTTCCGGACCCAGTGGGACCTGTTCCGGCTGGTGTTCGGGCGCGACCTGGTCACGCAGGGCAGCGCGCCCATCGCCGATGGCTGGGAGGCCGATGGACGCGGCTATGTGCATACGCTCAACGGCGAGCGTGTGCAGGACATCGAGGCCTGCCTGATTGCCGACTGGCTGTTCTACAACGGGGCGGGCTACCGCTACGAACGCGGCGACCACTTCGACCCCGGCACTGATCGCCATGTGGCCGGCGCGGCGAGCTTCCACTACACCGGCACGCCGCTGCGGCACGAACACCGCAGCGGCGCGCCTGACACCACCGCGCGCGACCGCGCCGACACGCTGCACACCGATTCGGCCGCATTGCGCAGTGGCGCGCTGTTCGACCTGCTCGGCCAGGCGTTGGACAGGCACGGGGTACTGCTTGACCCCAACCCCGACCGCGCACTGCCCGAGAGTGGCGCGCGGCCCATGCCCGACGCCGAACTGATCGCGCTGGTGCGCACCTTCATCAGCCACGCCAAGAGCAACGGGCTCACGGTGGAGGACATGGCGCAGCGCCTGCGGGCCCTGCCCGAGGACCAGTTCAAGCACCGCCATCGCCTGTTCCTGGCGCTGGCCGCGCCGATCCTGCAGGGCTGGGACGACGCGCTGGCCGCCGAGCACGCGATCGACTTCGAGGACATGCTCAACCAGGCCGCCGAGCTGCTCGAGCAGGGCCGCTATGCTTCGCCCTACCAGCTGGTGATGGCCGATGAATTCCAGGATGCCTCGCGCGCCCGTGCGCGCCTGTGCCGCGCACTGGTGCAGGCGCCGGGCCGGCACCTGTTCGCGGTGGGCGACGACTGGCAATCGATCAACCGCTTCGCCGGCGCCGATGTGTCGGTGATGACCGGTTTCGTCGACTGGTTCGGGCACGGCCAGGTACTGAAGCTGGAGCAGACCTTCCGCTGCCCGCAGGCGCTGTGCGATGTGTCCAGCCGCTTCATCAGCCGGAACCCGGCGCAGATCAGCAAGCAGGTGCGGTCGCAGACCGCCGCGCAGGGGCCGGCGCTGCTGGCCTTCCAGGTGGCCAACCGCGACCAGCTGCGCGATGCCGTGGGCCAGTACCTGCATCAGCTGCAGCGCCAGCTGCTCAGTGGCGAGCGCGCGCCGGGCCGCAGCGGCAAGCTGTCGGTGTTCGTGCTGGGCCGGTACAACGCCGACCGCGCGTTCGTGCCACCCGATTGGCAGGCACGGTTCGGCCAGCAGCTGGAGGTGCGCTTCCTGACCGCGCACCGTGCCAAGGGTGCCGAGGCGGACGTGGTGATCCTGCCGGCCATGCTGGAGCGCAGCTTCCCCAACACCCGCGCCGACGACCCGGTGCTGGCGCTGGCCATGCCCCACGCCGACACCTGGCCGCTGGGCGAAGAGCGCCGGCTGTTCTACGTGGCGCTGACCCGTGCGCGGCGCACCGTGGCGATGTTCAGCGTGCGTGGCAGGCGCTCGGCGTTCCTCACCGAACTGGTGCAGGACGGCGCGGTGCAGGTGACCTCGCTCGACGGCAGGAGCATCCAGGAACAGCCCTGCCCGGCCTGCGATGGCGGGGTGATCGTGCAGCGCAGTGGTGCCTACGGCAGCTTCCAGTCGTGCTCGGGCTACCCGCGTTGCCAGTACAAGCCGCGCCAGCCGGCCGTGCACGCCACACGCTGACTGGCCACCGGCCGGCTACGCCGCGGCACCCTGCTCCCTCACAGGCTTTGGGCTGCGGTGTCGCCTGCCGCGCGCGCCGGTGCGTACTTGCGTTCGATGTTGGCTTCACGGTCACGGCGCTGCTCGGCACAGCGTTGCTGCGCCGTGCCGAGGCTGCTGTCCGCGCTGCGGCGCTCGGCGCTGATCGACTGCTCCAGGCTGGCGATCTGCGCCCGCACGCCGGCATCGCGCGTGGCAGCGGCGAGCGCATCCTTGTCGTCGTCGCCCAGCTGCTGGTTCAGTGCGGCCACCTGGCGCTGATAGGTGTCGATGCGCCGGTCAACCGGCCCCTGGATGCTCGACCGCGCTGCGTTCACGCAGTTGCGCTCGGCAATGGACGCATCGGACAAATCGGTGGAACGGAACACGGCGGATTGCGTTGCCGCCTCGCCCGGGGTACGGGTTGCGGCCCGGTTCGCGCGTATGGTGACCTCCTTGGCGCCGGTGCCACACGGCTGCTGCGCGTACACGGTTTCACCGTTGCCGCCGGTGCATTTATAAACCTGCGCCTGGGCCGAGGGCACCACGGCCAGCGCCCCTGCCGCGCACACCAGCGCCATGCCCCACCATTGCCTTCCGTCCATGAATGCACTCCGCCGTGTTCGTTGAAGGGCCATTCTTGACCGCTGGCACGCGAGCGCACCAGTACCGCCGTCCCGATTCCTGTTGTGCGGTCATGCGCCAGCCAGACAGCCTGCCGGGTGGTGCCGGCCGCTGGCCGGCTCCACGCACCTGCCGGGTAGTGCCGGCCGCTGGCCGGCTCCACGGGGTGTCGGGAGCCGGCCAGCGGCCGGCACTACCGGGTTATCGGGAGCGGGCCAGCGGCCGGCGTTTCCGGTGTGCCGCCACTGGTCGCCGGACTGGCGCGCACGCGGCCTGCGCCACCAATACCGCTACCATGTAGGCCCCCGGTCGGTGCAGTTGGTTCCAGATGAGTCGCGCAATCACGATGTACACCGCCGTCGGGTCGCATGGCACCGCGCATGGCATCGCCGGTCTTCAGCAGCGTGTGGACGCTGCGCAGACGCTGCCGGCGCTGTTCTGCGACGGCGAAGGCTGCACCGCGCAGGTCCGCTTCGTGCCCGAGCACACCCGTACCGGTGCTGATCGCGTGCCCGTCACGATTCCCGCAGGCATCCACCTCGAAAAGGGCGCCGAGCACGCGCCCACCTGCCGCTACAACGTGCCCGGTCGCTTGGATACGCTGCTGGCCAGCAGCCTCGATCCGGCGCTGGTGCATCGGCTGGAGGACGGCCGCCACGAGCTGCGCCTGCTGCCCCTGCACCAGGACCTGAAGCGTGGCGGCGGGCCGGCGCTGGATGCCCACCTGCGTACCGTGAACGCGCTGCTGGTGCTGCGCGCGATGTGCGACGACGACGCGCTGCTGGACGCCCGGGTGGTGTTGCGGCTGGGCAAGAAGCGGGTGGCGTGGGATGCGTTCTTCTACGCACTGGACCGCTACGATGCGGCATGGGAGCGCGTGGACGCGGCCAGCAATGAGATTCCGCTGGCCCTGTCAGGCACCGTGCGGTCGCACCGGCCCGCGCAACCCGGTGCGGATTTCAGCACCACGTTCCTGAACTGCGCACCGAAGTACCAGCACACCGGCATCGTAGACGAGCGCGTGTTCGTCGAGGTCAGCGTGGGCCATGACGATGCAGCGTGGCTGCAGTCGTTCCCGGTGGGCGCGCAGGTGGTCATGCTGGGGCTGTGGCGGCTGGGCAGGACCAGCACCGCGACCCGCCCACACCCCACCGATCCGCGCCGCACCATCACCAATGTCACCTACAAACTCGCGCTGCGCCCGGTGTCGAAGCAGCAAGTGGTGGCGGTCAGCTGAACCGGGTTTGGGTCACCCTTCCCAGTCCAGCCCACGGGGCGCATTGCGGAATCCGGCCGCGCGCAACGCCTCGGTCAGTGCATCGCGACCGACCGGTGCGTCGTTGATCAGCTCCAGGGTGAAGCGCCCCCGTCGGCCACGCCGCAACGCCGCCGCCAATGCCTGGCACGCGGCCTGGGTGAGATCCGCGCTGGCCTGCGCCGCATCGAACCACGTGAGCAGCTGGCGCCCGCTTTGTGCCAGGTACATCAGCGGGCGCCCGGCGCCGATCACCAGCAGCGCGCCGGCGCGCCGCACCGGGCGCAGCGTGGCGTCATGCGCTGGCCACGGCAGCACGCTGCCAAACGGGTTGGCCGGGTCCAGCGCGGACAGCCCCACCACCACCGGCGACGGCGCTGCCTGCAGGGTGTCGGCGATGGCGCGCAGCCGGTCCACCGTGGCGCGCTCGGCGAACTGCGCCCCGCCCAGCCCCGTCACGAAGCGGCCACGCAGTACGCGGCCGGCATCTTCCATGCCGCGATACACCTGCTGCAGCGCCGGGAAACCGCCCACGATGCCCTCGGCCACCGCCGCACCACGGGTGACGATGGCATGCCGGTCGAGCAGACCGTCGGCGAGCGCCACCGCACGCACGGTGTCGCTGGTGGTCTCGCGCGGCAGCAATGACCAGCGCCCCGCCAGGCTGGGTGCGGCAAAACTCGCGGCCGCGGTCGGCGACGTGTCGGTGTGTTCGCGTGGCCCGGCCATGTCGATCCAGCGCGGATCGCGCTGCCGCCGGGTTGGCCGCACCACCCGCGGGCGCGGCGGGCGCGTGCCGGCCAGCCCGCGCAGCGGCGACCAGATGTCGGTGGTGACATGGCCGGCCCAGACAAGGTCCCAGAGGGCCGCATGCAGCGTATCCGGAGTGATCGCCGGCACCGTATCCGGATCCGTCGCCGTGTTGGCCATCCGCCCCTGCACGGCCATCGCCAAGGGGCGCGCAAAATAGGCACCGCCCTCGCCCAGCACCGCCACGATGGCCTGCTGCAACGGCGAAAGGTCGGTCACGGTGGGTATCGGCAGGGTCTCGAACGCAACCTCCTGCAGGTGCAGTGAGACCAGCCCATCGTCGTCGCCGACGCGCGCATGACCGGCCCACAGCACGCTGCCGGTGGCGAGCAGTTCATCCAGCATGCCGGGTGCGTAGTCCCCCACCCGTGCCGGCAGAATCTGGCTCTCCCAGACCGACGCGGGCGCGCTCACGCCGGCCAGCAGTTCCACCACCCTCGCCACGCCATCGATGCCGTGCAACGCGGCGGTTGACGCGTGCGCCACGCGCACCGCCGGCGCCGCGTCGGGCACCAGGCCCTGCCGCTCCAGCAGCAACATCGCGTAGGCATCCTGCGCAACAGGCCGGGTGGCCGCGCGCGCCGCCTGCAGCGAGCGCGTGCGCAGCCGCCGCAACACGTCGTCCGCCACCCATTCGTGGTGGGCCAGCGCCAGCGGTGCGGGCATGCCATCAACTGCATCCTGTCCCTGGCGGACCACCCCGAAGCTGCCGCGCAACACCTTGCCCTGCGCCTGCAGCTGTTCCAGCGCTGCGTCGGCCACCACCACACCCATGCCGAATGCCGTTGCCACCTGCGCGGTGGTAAAGGGGGCGTGGGTACGCGCGTACCGGGCCAGCAGTTCCCCAAGCGGATCGGTGGATGGCGGCAATACGGCATGCGGTGGCAACGCTGGCAAGGCGATCCCCAGCGCATCGCGCAGCCGCGTGGCATCTTCCACCGCCGCCCAGTGTTCGCTGCCGGCCAAGCGGATGCGCAGTGCGCGGTGGTCGCGTTCGAGGGCGTGCAGGTGCTCGATGGCCGCCTCGTCCGCCAGCCGCCGCGCCACCTCCGGCAGCGACAGCGGGCCCAGCTCGCGCAGCAGGTCAGCCACCCCTTCCCTGCCCTTCGCGCGCCGCGCCGGCGCAAGACGCTGCAGCTCCGCACCGACCTGGTCGACCACGGCCGCATCCAGCAGCTCGCCCATGTCCACCTGCCCGAGCAGGTCGGCCAGCAGGCCGTCATCCAGCGACAGGACTGACGCGCGTCGCTCGGCCAGCGGCACGTCGGTGCCATACATGAACTCGGCCACATAGCCGAACAACAGGTTCGCCGCGAACGGCGACGGCACCTCGGTGGTGACCTCGGCGATGGCCACGCTGCCCTCGGCCAGGCGCTGCATCAGCGCGCCCAGTGCCTGCAGGTCGTACACGTCCTGCAGGCACTCGCGCGCGGCCTCGATCAGGATCGGGAAGTCGGGGTAGCGCTGTGCGATGGCCAGCAGTTCGGCCGCCCGCAGGCGTTGCTGCCACAGCGGCGAACGCCGCCCCGGGCTGCGTCGCGGCAGCAACAACGCACGCGCCGCACATTCGCGGAAACGGGCCGCGAAAAGCGCCGATGTTCCCACCGCACGCGCCACCTCGCGCCGCACCTGCTCCGGGTCGAACAGGAACAGGTCTGCGCCGGGCAGGCGGCCAGCCGAATCGGGAATCCGCGCGATGATGCCGTCGTCGCTGGCCACCACCGCCGGGTCCACGCCCCAGCGTTCGCGGATGCGCGCGGCCATCGCCAGGGCCCACGGGTCGTGCACGCGCCGCCCGTAAGGCGAATGCAGCATCAGCCGCCAATCGCCGTTCTCGTCACGGCAACGCTCCACCACCAGCCTGCGGTCGGTAGGCAGCACGCCGGTGGCCTGGCGCTGCTCGTCCAGCAGCCCGTAAATATTGTCGATGGCATTGCTGGCCAGCCCGCAGGCCTGCAGGCGTTCGGTCATCGCGGCGGGCCGCTCGCCTTCATCGGCAGCGCGTTCCAGCGCCGCTATGAAGGCCCCGACCGCTTCGCCCAGTTCCGCCGGCCGTCCTACGCCTTCGCCGCGCCAGAACGGCAACCGCGCCGAGCGCCCGGGCGCGGGCGTCACTACTACCTGGTCATGGGTAATCTGTTCGATGCGCCACGACGTGGCGCCCAGCGTGATCACATCGTTGACCCGCGACTCGTGCACCATTTCTTCGTCCAGCTCGCCCACGCGCCGCAACCCGGCGCGCTCCTCGCCTTCGGGCAGCACCACGCCGAACATGCCGCGGTCGGGGATGGTGCCGCCGCTGGTCACGGCCAGCTGTTTCGCACCCGGCCGCGCTTCCAGCGTGCCGGTCTGCCGGTTCCAGACCAGGCGCGGGCGGAAGCCCGCGAAGTCGTCGGACGGATAACGCCCCGTAAGCATGTCCAAGGTTGCATCGAACGCACTGCGAGGCAGCGTGCGATACGGCGCAGCGCGGCGCACGCGGGCATACCAGGCGTCCACATCCAGGGTATCCATGGCGGCGGCCGCCACCGTCTGCTGGGCCAGGACGTCCAACGGGTTCTGCGGCGGATCCACCGCTTCGATGCGTCCGGCCAGCATGCGCTCGATGGCCACGGTGGCATCGATGAGGTCGCGCCGCGTGCGCGGGTACACCAGCCCCGTGGATGTGCCGCCTACCTGGTGGCTGGCCCGCCCCACCCGTTGCAGCGCGCTGGCCACCGATGGCGGCGCCGCGACCTGGATCACCAGATCGACGCGCCCCATGTCGATGCCCAGCTCCAGGCTCGAGGTAGCCACCACGCAGCGCAGTTCGCCGGATTTCAACGCCTGTTCGATCTCGCGGCGCTGTTCCTTGGACACCGACCCATGGTGCGAACGCGCAATCAGCGCCGCCGCCCCGCTCACCCGCCCGCTGGTGCCGCCGTTGAAGGAGGCGTAATGGCCCTCTGCAGGCACGGTATCCTGCGCGGCGGCTGGCGGTGCGTGCACGCCGGGATCGCGTGCCAGGCGGTCGGCATACAGCTCGTTGAGCCGCGCGGTGAGTTTTTCGGCCACGCCGCGTGAGTTGGCAAAGACGATGGTGGCGCGTCGCGCCAGCACCTGGTCCAGGATGCTGGCCTCCACGTGCGGCCAGATCGACCCGACCCGGCCCGCCAGCGCAGTGCCGCCCTCGCCCAGCGGCGAGGGAATATCGGCCATGTCCTCCACCGGCACCACGATGCGCACGTCCAGCTGCCGGTCCGACGGCGGGTTGACCACGGTGACGGGCCGGTCGCCGCCCAGGAAGCCGGCCACCTGCTCCACCGGGCGCACCGTGGCCGACAGGCCGATCCGCTGCACCGGCTGCTGCGCCAGTGCGTCCAGGCGTTCCAGGCTCAGCGCGAGGTGGGTGCCGCGCTTGCTGCCGGCCACCGCGTGGATCTCGTCGATGATCACCGTATGCACGTCGCGCAGGCTGTCGCGCGCCTTGGAGGTGAGCATCAGGAACAACGATTCGGGCGTGGTGATCAGGATGTCCGGCGGCCGCCGCAGCAGCCGCGCGCGTTCGGCGCTGGTGGTGTCGCCGCTGCGGATCGCCACCGACAACGCCAGCGCCGGGTCGCCGCGCAGTGCGCGCTGCGCGTTCACGCCCTCCAACGGCACCTGCAGGTTGCGGTGCACGTCCGCGCCCAGCGCCTTGATCGGCGAGATGTACAGCACGCCGATGCCGTGGCCGGGCACGCGCGGCCGCTGCGCACGCACCCGGAACAGGCGGTCGATCGCATGCAGGAACGCGGCCAGGGTCTTGCCCGATCCGGTCGGGGCGATCACCAGCGTGTGGTCGCCGGCACCAATGGCCGCCCACGCGGCAACCTGCACCGGCGTGGCAGCGTCGAACGCGGACGTGAACCAGGCGCGGGTGGCCGGCTCGAAGGCGGCCAGTGATGGCGTGGCGTGGGGCGTGGAAGTGGGCATGGGCGGAACAGATGATCGCCTCAAGGCGCGTTCACCACCACCCACGTGGGCGCATGATCGCTGGCCTTGTCCTGCAGACGCACCCAGCGGTCCACGCCGGCGTCCTTGAGACGGTCGGCCAGCGCGGGATTGAGCAGCAGGTGGTCGATGCGCAGGCCACGGTCGCGCTCGGCATGCTGGCGGAAATAGTCCCAGAACGTGTAGATCACCTCGTCGGGGTGGCGCGCACGCAGCGCATCGGTCCAGCCCTGCGCCAACAGACGCGCGTACGCATCGCGCACTTCCGGCTGAAACAGCGCATCCTTGCGCCAGGCCTTGGGGTCGTACACGTCCGCGTCGGTGGGAATGACGTTGAAGTCGCCCATGATCACCACCGGGTGGGGCAGCGCCACCAGGCTGCGAGCGTGTTTGATCAGGCGCTCCATCCAGCGCAGCTTGTAGTCGAACTTCGGGCCCGGTTGCGGGTTGCCGTTGGGCAGGTAGAGGCCCGCCACCACGATGCCGTGGATGGCCGCTTCCAGGTAGCGGCTCTGGGTGTCAGCCGGTTCGCCCGGCAAGCGTCGGCGGCTTTCAACCGGCGTCACCCCGCGCCCCAGCAAGGCCACGCCGTTCCAGCGCGCCTCACCCAGCCATAGCGCGCCATAGCCGGCCTGTTCCAGTTCGGCCGCCGGAAACGCCGCGTCGGTTGCCTTCAGCTCCTGCAGCGCCACCACGTCGGGCTTCTCGGCCGCCAGCCACGCCAGCAGGTGCGGCAACCGCGTGCCGATGCCGTTGACGTTGTAGGTAGCCAGTGTGAGAGTCTTGCGGCGCGTCATCGGCCTGGCCTCGCCAGCGCAGGGGACGCGCAGTGACACCTCGCGGGTGCGCGTGCGTGCAGTGAGTTCGGCAAGGAAGCGTTGACCATGCACCGATTAGACGCCGGTGCATGTCATCGGCGCGTCACCCTGACCGGCGGCTCACAACCGCCCCCGTACCCTGCGGGCATGCGCCGCTTCGCCCAAGCCATCGCCGACCCTTCCTCACTGCCCGTTGGACTGCCGGCCTCGCTGGCCGACGCACTGGCCACCGCCCCGGACCGCTACAACATCGGCAAGAACGGCAGCGCCACCGTGCTCGCCCGCGACGGCGATGGCAGCCTGGTGGCGGCGGACATGCGCTGGGGCCTGGTACCGCGCTGGTCCAAACAACCGTCCACGCCCTATACCACCGTGACCGCGCGGCTGGAGCGCGCCGCCAAAAGCCGCATCTTCGCCCAGGCCTGGCAGCAGCGGCCCTGCGTGGTTGCCCTGACCGGCTATTACAAGTGGGATCGGCAGCGTCGCCCGCCGTGGCCGTTGTTCGTGCAACGCACCGACGGCTTGGCGCTGCTGGCGGCCGGCCTGTGGGAACACTGGGCCGGTGAGGACGGCCAGGAGATCGACAGCTTCACCGTGCTGACCGCGCCGAACCCCGACATCCCCGCTCCGCTCACGCCCGATGGACCCGTGTTCATCGATGCAGCGGTGGCGATGGCGTGGCTGTCGGGTGCCCTGCGTACGCCCGCCGAACTGCAGGCACAGGCCTCTACGCCACCGCTGGAGGCCTATCCGGTGAGTCGCGCCTTCCGTGATCCCGCGCGCGACGACTACACCCTGCTGGAACCGGTGGACCCGGCCGCGGTAGGCCCCGACAGCGGTCCCGCGGCGTGGGATGGCGATGGCCTGGACGACGAAGACGGCGCGGACTAGCGCACGCGTTGGCCGCATGCCCCTGTCAACGGCGACGTAACACAACTTGGCGCTGCGTTGACATCAGCAGGCACAGGATCAAATACCCCCTCAGTAAAAACCCCATGAACGGTAGTGTGCGCATTCCCCCTTCGCGTGGCGTTGTTCTGGTCGTGGAAGACGAGATCGACGTGTCCCGGTTGTTCGTCGAAGTGCTCAGCCAGGCCGGTTATGACGTGGTGCCGGCGTACTCGGTCACTGACGCGCTCGGCACCTTGGTTTACCAGCGCTTTGACGCCGCCGTGCTGGACATCGAGCTGGGCGACGGGCCGGTGTTTCCGGTAGCCGATCGCCTCGCCCGCACCGGCACGCCGTTCCTGTTCGCCTCGGCGGTCTACATCCAGATGGTGCCCAAGCAGCATCAGGGCATTCCCTTCATCGGCAAGCCCTTCAACATCAACGAACTGGTGGCACGCGTCGAGGACGCCGTCGAACGCGGCCGCAACGGTCCACCTTCCAACCGCGCCGCAGACTGAGTTCCCCCGTTATGGCCGCGCCGTCCGGTTCCCGCCTGGTCATCTACGCCGCACTGGTCGGCAATCTGTGCATCGCCATCGCCAAGTTCGTGGCCGCCGGCCTGTCGGGCAGTTCGGCGATGCTCAGCGAGGGCGTGCATTCGCTGGTGGATACCATCAACGAGGTGTTGTTGCTGTACGGCCTGCGCCGTTCGGAGAAGAAGCCCGACACCGTGCACCCGTTCGGCTACGGGCGCGAACTGTACTTCTGGAGCTTCATCGTGGCGCTGCTGGTGTTCGCCGCCGGTGCGGGCGTGTCGGCCTATGAAGGCATCCAGCACATCCGCCACCCCGAGCCGGCCACCAACCACCTGATCAGCTATTCGGTGCTGGGCATCTCCATCGCGTTTGAAGGCGCGTCGTGGTGGATCGCGCTGCGCGAGTTCCGTGCCACCAAGGGCACCATGGGCTACTTCGAGGCCTTCCGCCGCAGCAAGGACCCCACCACTTTCACCGTGCTGCTGGAAGACAGTGCGGCGCTGCTGGGTCTTGGCTTTGCGCTGGTGGGCTTGTTGGCTGCACAACTGCTGGACATGCCGGTGCTCGATGGCGTGGCCTCACTGTGCATTGCCGCCGTGCTCGCCGTCACTGCCTTCCTGCTTGCCCGCGAAACCAAGGGGCTGCTGGTGGGCGAGCCGGCCCACCCCAGCGTGGCCAACCGGATCCTGGCGGTGGCCAACACCGATCCGGATCTGCGCAACGCCAACGGCGTCACCACCATGCAGATGGGCCCCGACCAGGTGGTGGCAATGCTGAGCGCCGAATTCGAGGACGACCGTACCACCCCGCAGATCGAGGCGTGCATCACCCGCATCGAGAAAGCGGTGAAAGCCGAGTACCCCGAGTTGGTGGCGTTGTTCGTGAAGCCGCAGACGCCGGAGGTGTTCCGCGCGCGACGGGCAGCGCTCGGCGAGCACCGCCCGTCACCGTAACAACCGGCCCGCTCAGGCCAGCGGAAGCATCTGGCGCACGCTGCGCAGCAGTTCGTTGACGCTGAACGGCTTGGGCAACAAGGCCATCCCGGTTCCGAGAAAATCGTTACGTACCACCGCGCTCTCGGTATAGCCGGTGATGAACAGCACCGGCAGCTGCGGCCGTAACGCGCGGGCAGCGTCGCCCAGCTCGCGGCCGTTCATACCGGGCAGACCCACGTCGGACAGAAGCAGGTCGATGCCGCGCTCGGAGTGCAGCTCCAGCAGCGCCTGCTGCGCGTTGATCGCCTCCACGACCTGGTAGCCCGACTCCATCAGCATCTCGCGCACCATCATGCGCACCGAATCGGTGTCGTCCACCAGCAGGATCCGCTCGGACCGTCCACGCGGCACCTGGGTGGGCTGCGGCGCCTGCTCGGGGCTGAGCAGCTGGCCTTCGGGCAGCAGAAGCTCGATCTCGGTCCCTTCCCCGCGCTCGCTGGCGATGCGCGCACTGCCGCCAGACTGCCGGGCAAACCCGTAGGTCATCGACAAGCCCAGGCCGGTGCCCTCGCCCTGCGGCTTGGTGGTGAAGAACGGCTCGAAGACCTTGGTCAGCAGCTCAAGCGGAATGCCGCTGCCGTTGTCGAGCACCTTCACGCTGATGTAGTGCCCCGGCGCCAGCTCATGATCGCGCTCCACATAGGTGCGGCCGGCCCGGATCCGGATCAGCCCCTGGCCGGCCAGCGCGTCGCGCGCATTGATCACCAGATTGAGGATCACGTTCTCGAACTGGTTCGGATCGGCCACGGCCACCATGGGCTGCGCGCCCAGCTCCAGTTCCAGCTCGATGTTCTCGCCAATCGACCGGCGCAGCATGTCTTCCAGCGAGCGGATCCGCGCCACCACGTCGAAGGTCTGCGGATCGAGCGGCTGCTTGCGTGCGAAGGCCAGCATGCGTTGGGTCAGTGCGGCGGCGCGGTGGGCCGAGGCGGTGGCGATGTCGACATAGCGCGAGGCCTTGTCCCATGCGCCTCGGGCCACGGCGATCTCGATCATGTCCAGGCCGGAGATGATCGTGGTCAACAGGTTGTTGAAGTCGTGCGCGATGCCGCCGGTGAGCTGGCCCAGCGAATCCATCTTCTGCGCCTGCAGCAGCTCGACCTCGGTGCGCTGGCGCTCTGCGATCTGGAAGGCCAGTTCCGAGGTCGCGCTTTCCAGCTCCTGGCGCTGCTCGGTCTCGCGCGCGTGGCGTTCGGTGGTGTCCTGGACCAGCACCAGGCCCTGGCCGGGCGCACGGTACGGCGTGACGCGCCATTCGGTGATGCGCGTTGCCGCGCCCACACGCAGGGTAAACGTGCCCTGCCAGCGCTCGCCCTCGGCCAGCGCAACCTTCAGCGCGCTCAGCGGGACCACCTGGTCCGCCAGCAACGCCTCCAACCTGCCCGGCGCACCGTCTTCACCGAGCAGCCGCACGAAGGCGTCGTTGGCATCGTGATAGCGCAGCTCGGCATCCAGTACCGCGATCGGCGCGTTGATCTGGCGGAAGATCTCGCCAAAACGTGCTTCGGCTTCACGCAGGGCTTCTTCCGAACGCCGCGCGCGCAACAGCGTGCGCAACGTGGCCAGCAGGACGTCCGGATCGACCGGGTGGATCAGGTAGGCGTCCGCACCGGCGTTCAAGCCGGTGATGAGGTCACCGGTGGCGATCGAGGCCGCCGACACGTGCACCACCGGCAGCAGCCGCATGCGCGGGTCGTCGCGCAGCTGCCGCACCACGTCGAACCCGCTCATGTCCGGCAGGTTGACGTCCAGCACCAGCGCACCGAAATCCTGCCGCGCCAGCTGTGCCAGGCCCTCCCCACCGGTACCGGCCTCTTCGACCTTGTAGCCGTGATGCTCCAGCACGCGCCGCACCGCATAGCGGGTTGCGGCGTTGTCATCCACCACCAGAATGCGATCAGAGTTCGGCACGGGGCGTCTCCTCGGCGAGCTTGTAGGGCAGCACCACGTAAAAGTCCGAGCCTTCGCCGACCACGCTGTCCACGCCCACATGGCCGCCCAGCAGTTCGGCGAAGCGCTTGCACAGCGACAGCCCCAGGCCGGTGCCGCGCAGGCGCTTCTGCAGCGGCGTATCGACCTGGACGAAATCCTCGAACAGGGTGGACTGCAGGTCCGCCGGGATGCCGATGCCGGTGTCGCGCACGCTGAAGCGCACCGAATCATCGCCCTGCATGCGGGCCGAGACGACCACCTGCCCGTTGGGGGTGAACTTCAGTGCGTTGGAAATGAAATTGCGCAGGATCTGCGCCAGTTTCTTGTCATCGGTGTACAGCATGGGCAACGCCGGCGGGTCCTCGAACAGGAGGTCCAGCTGGTCGCCTTCGACCAGCGGGCGGAACATGCCGCGCAGCGCCGAAAACAGATCCATCAGGTCGAACCAGGCCGGCGAGATGGTGATGCGGCCGGCCTCGATCTTGGCCAGGTCCAGCAGGTCGTCCACCATCTCGCGCAGCTCGCTGGTGGAGGCGCTGATGAAGCGCACCTGGCGGCGCTGTTCATCGGTGAGCGGACCGTCCATGCCGTCCTCCAGCAGGCGCGTCATGCTCAGGATCGAGCCCAGCGGCGTGCGGAATTCGTGGCTCATGTAGGACAGGAACCGGCTTTTCAGCTCCGAGACCTCGCGCAGCTGCTCGGCCTGCTGGTCCAGCTCGGCATACAGCGCCAGCACGCCCTGGTTGGTTTCGTCCAGTTCGGCGCGCAGTGCGTCGGCTTCCATGCGCAGCTGCTGCACCTGCTGATCGTTGGCAGTGGACATCAATGTAACTCTCCAAGTCGCAGGGCAACGATGCCGACATCGTCCCGACCGCGGTCGAAATCACGCTGCAGCACCGCCACGATCAATGCCGGGTGGCGGTGGACCAGGCCGGGGTAGTCGCGCAGGCTCCAGCGCGCCTGCAGTCCGTCGCTGTGCATGACCAGCAGCGTGCCTGCGTGAGTGTGAAAGTGAAAGGGTTGTGCCTTGCGGAACTGCACCCCGACGATGCCCGGGTGCGAGGCCATCCCGCGCGAGCCGGTGGGCTCGCACAGCGAGGCGGAAATGTTGCCGATGCCGGCGAACTGCACGTTCTGGCCGTCCTGCCCGACACAGGCCACGGCGGCGGCGCCCCCGCGGCTGCCGGACATGCCCGCATGCATCGTGCCGATCAGCGTGGCAGCATCGAAGGCCGAGGCGGTGGCCATGGCCGCCGTGCCGGCCTGGGCGGCATCGGCCGCGGGCAGGCCATGGCCCAGTCCATCGATCAGGGTCAGTGCGGTGGTGTGCCCGTCGGCGCGCAGGTGCCAGCCGTCCCCGCAGGCCACTTCATGGCGCATGGGAATGCGCAACGCGCCGTAGGCAAGGTCGATGTCCGGCGCGCATCGGCTCGGGTAGATGCGCGCCACGATCACCGCGCCGCGTGCATCGGACCAGGCATCCAGCACCGTTGCCTGGCGACGGATGGCGCCCAGCCCCAGCCCCTGTGTACCGCCGGTGGAGACGCCATCGGGAAGGCACTCGGACAGCGAGAAACCGGGGCCGGCATCCAACGTGCACAGTTCCACGCCACGACCACTGCGGCCGCAGACCAGCGACAGGTACATGCGCCCGCCGCGACCGTGCTTGATCACGTTGGTGGCCAGTTCGGTGGCGGCCAGGGCCACGCGCCCGGCGTCCATCTCGTCAAAGCCGGCATGGTCGGCCAAGGCCAACGCTTCGCGCCGTGCCTGCCCGACCTGCGAGACTTCTTCGACCACCACCACCCGGGTCACCTGGCCGGTGAAGTTCAGGTCCATTTGGTGATGGCAATGCGCGTGCCCTCGCCGGGTGCGCTGTCCAGCTCGAAGTCGTCCACCAGCCGGCGCGACCCCGACAGCCCCAGGCCCATGCCCGAGCCGGACGACCAGCCATCGGTGAGTGCCTGGGCCAGATCGGGAATGCCGGGGCCCTGGTCGGTGAACACCAGGCGCACGCCCTTGCGCAGGCCGCTTTCCAGTATTTCCCACGCCATGGTGCCGCCACCGCCGTAGATCACCGCGTTGCGGGCCAGCTCGCTGGCAGCGGTCACCAGTTTGGTCTGGTCGATCAGCCGCAGCTTGCACGCCACCGCCGCCTGGCGCGCGGCCTGGCGTGCCAGCACCACATCCTGTTCGACGCGGATCGGCAACACCCCGGTCGGCGCGGTCATGGCAGCTCTTCGTCGGTGCGCTGCAGCAGCTTCATGCCGCGCTCGACGTTGAGCGCGGTGCGTACGCCGCTGAGGGTGAGCCCCAGCTCCACCAGCGTGATCGCTACTGCCGGCTGCATGCCCACCACCACGGTGGTGGCATCCATGATCCGGGCGATGGAGGAAATGGTGGAAATCATGCGCCCGATGAAGGAATCCACGATGTCCAGTGCGGAGATGTCGATCAGCACACCACGCGCGGAGGTGCGGCGGATCTTCTCGCTCAGGTCGTCCTGCAGGGTCAGCGCCAGCTGGTCATGCATGTCCACCTGGATGGTCACCAGCAGCAGATCGCCCATTTGGAGGATCGGAATGCGTTCCATGTCAGCGCTCTGCCCGAACCACCGTCTGCCCGGTGCGCTTGAGCGCCAACGCCAGCGCGTCGGCCAGGTTGGCCTTGGTCACGATGCCCTGCAGGTCCAGCCCGAGGTGCACGATGGTCTGGGCGATCTGCGGCCGTACGCCACTGATGATGGCGTCGGCGCCCATCAGGCGGATGGCGGTGACCGTCTTGAGCAGATGCTGGGCAACCAGGGTGTCCACGGTGGGCACGCCGGTGATGTCGATGATGGCGATTTCCGAGCCGGTATCCACGATCCGCTGCAGCAGCGACTCCATCACCACCTGGGTGCGCTGCGAATCCAGCGTGCCGATCATCGGCAGCGCCAGCACGCCTTCCCACAGCTTCACCACCGGGGTGGACAGCTCCAGCATTTCTTCCTGCTGGCGCTGGATGACGTCTTCGCGGGTCTTCTGGAACGCCTTGACGCTGTGCAGGCCGAGCAGGTCCAGCAGTTCGGAGATCGCCCACAACTGGTCACCCAGCAGCGCCGGGTCATCGGCATAGCCCTGCTGGATCAGGTCGAACAGCGGACGCTTGAGCGAGAACAGGAAGCGCGCGGTTTCGGCCGAGTCGAAGCCCTTGAGCACGCGGTCGCGCGACAGGTCTTCCAGGAACCGGCGGATCTCCTGCCAGTCGGCGCCGGTCAGGCTGCCCACGTTGGCCACCGACAGCGCCTGCAGGAACAGGCGCCAGAATTCGCGCGCCTGGGCATCCAGTTCGCGGGCCGACAACCGCCCATCCTGGGTCTGGGTGCTGGATGTCAGGTTGTCCGTCCACTGGGCCAGCAGGGGCTCCTGATGGCTGCGGATGAGGTCGATCGTGCGCTGCTGCAAAGCCGCCATGCGGAATTCCTGCAAAGAAAGGTAGAGAACCAGACCGGCGCACCTGAATGGGCGCCGGGACGGGAGCTTAAATCAATTCAGGTAGCTGAGGAGCGTACGGTGAAGCGTCTGATGTGAAGGAATTGCCCACATAGCTGACTGGTTCAGATAACGCCCATTCAAGCTTCACCATCGTTGCGCAGCCATTCGATCGCGGTGTGCGCGATGCGGTGCTTACGGTGGCAACGCGGCCACATCCCGGGACTCTAGAATGCAGGGGCGACGAGAAAGAACCGCGCGCAGTCGCACGCAAGCGACCCGTCGTCCCCTGCAACGCCGCCATCGGAGAGAAACTGATGCAACAGACCGTCATCCCCCAGCTGCGCATGACCGATGCAACCGTCAGCGTGCCGTTCTACCAACAGCTGGGCTTCACCATCGACTGGGAGCACCGCTTCGCGCCCGACATGCCGCTGTTCGTGCAGATCCGCCGCGAAGGCCAGCTGCTGTTCCTGACCGAACATGCCGGCGACTGCGAACCCGGCGGTTCGGTGTACTTCCATGTGCCGGACGTGGATGCACTGCATGCCGCGTTTGTGGCCGCCGGAGCGGCCGTGTTCCGCGCGCCGGCCGATGTGCCGTGGGGCGGCCGCGAGATGATGGTGGTGGATCCGGATCACAACCGGCTGCGGTTTGCTACGCAGGGGGATTGAACCCCAGTCTCGCAACACCCTCCACGCTGCAGGATGCGCGCCAGCAGACGCGGGCATCGTCCTGGCGGCGGTGAAAAAGGCAGGCTGGACCGTCACGGGCAAGCCCGAACGCACGCCCAAGCACTTCGACGTCCTGCGGTTGCCCATACCGCAAACGGCCAGGTCCGCTTGCCCCGGTAGGGTCGGTTCCCAAACGACCGCCGATACACGGTCCACGCCATTGCACGCATAACCTTCAACGGAGGCGCGCCGTTGATCGCAACCAAGCTCGCCGTTCCAGCGTCATGTCGCCACCGAACGCTGGCCGTTCCACGGCAGTCGACCAAGGTTCGACCCTACCAGCCACGAGCGCAGCAGGAATGCCCCGCCCGCATGGCGTCCCAGTCACGGCCTCCGTTGCCGCAAACAGCCGGGCCGCCGCCCCGGTAGGGTCGGTTCCCAAACGACCGCCGATACACGGTCCACGCCATTGCACGCATGACCTTCAACGGAGGCGCGCCGTTGATCGCAACCAAGCTCGCCGTTCCAGCGTCATGTCGCCACCGAACGCTGGCCGTTCCACGGCAGTCGACCAAGGTTCGACCCTACCAGCCACGTCCAGCGCAGCACGCAAGCAGAAAGCGGCCGACCACGAAAAGTGGAACGTGCCCGCCTGACCTGCCCGCACCACGCACCAACAGCGCCCCGGAGTCTTCCCGGGCGCTTCAGCTGCTAGGCCGATTGCAGCTGCCACTGACGCAGGGCCGCGCCTCTCAGCGCCTGCTCGCCGCACCCGGTGGGGCAACGCAGGACGCGCGCTGCTGACGTGCTGACGAAACCCTGCCCTTCCTGCGCCTTGAAGATCACCTCGCACGACAGGCAACGCGCCACCATCGAATACAGGTGGACGATGCGGCCACTGCTCGGATCCTGCAACGCGTTCACATCGAGCAGATCGAACTGGCAGCTGTCGGGCATCGCGCGCCGGGGAAGCGGATGGGGAACGGAGGTCTGCAGGTTCACGAGCGCGCGCCATGGAGGGGATGGGCAAAACTGTAAGCGTCCGGATGTGGAGCGCGAGTGCAGACGTCATGCAGTCACCGACATGCTTGCCGTTCTTCATCGCGCGAGCGTTGCAACCCTGAACCGTTTGGTATCGGGCGGCAGGATTTCACTCACGCCACACCCCACACGCAAGCAGCATGGCCAAGCCCACTCCGGGCACTACAGCGAGGCATTGAACATGGACAAGAACCGTACCGAAGGTGCAAAGAACCAGGTCAAGGGCACCGTGAAGGAAGTAGCTGGCAAGGTCACCGGCGACAAGGCCCAGGAGCTTGAAGGCAAGGCCCAGAAAACCGTTGGCAAGGTGCAGAGTGAAGTGGGCAAGGCCAAAGACAACGCCCGTCACTGACGTGAGCGCGCTGCTCCTGAGCTGTGGCGAGGGAGCAGTAGCGACCGACCTGATGAGTGGCCATCCGCCCCCGTCGAGGGCTGGCCGCAGGTGCGACAAACCGTCGCAATCACGCTGAAACCGGGCACCTTCGCCGCGGGGATTCCCCGATATGGCCTAGAATCCGGGCCGTGCGCTCCCCTGTTCTCCACCGCTGGCTTCACGCCTGGGCCTGCCTGGCCATGCTGCTTGTGGTGCTCGCACCTCTGGTAAGCCGGGCGCTGGCGCATCCGCCGGCCGCTGTCGTACAGCCCGCGAATGCGCATGCCGCACATTCGCAGCCGGTCGAAACCGCCGCACCGCACGCGCACCCCATGCATCACGATTCGGCCCATGGCATGGATCACGCCATGACGCATCCGCCGGGACATGCCGACTCAGCACCCGCTGCCGCACCCACGCCTGCCGATCCCCATGCACAGCACGACATGGGCGTGGACTGCGACTACTGCGTGATCGCCGCGCGGATGATCAGCCTGCTGGTCGCCCTGCTCCTGCTGATGACCGTCGGGCCGCTGCACTTCCGCGCCTTGGCTGGCCTGGTGGCTACGCGGCAATCTCCCTCACCGGGAACCCTCGGCGCACGCGGTCCACCGCACGCCCTCGCCTGCTGATCCAGCGTAGGCCTCAAGGCGCGCATCGCGCCACGCCGTCATTGCTCCGCTAGACGCGCCGGCCCTTGCCCGGGTGCATGCGCGTGGCGCTGGATCCAGCCCGTCTCCTCCAACCATCGGCTCACACGCCGGCGCCTTTGCCTGTCTCGACCCCACGAGGGTTGCGGCATTTCGATGTTGTGCACAATGAACCCACCTCCCGCTCCACACCGGCTTTCCCACGCCCTCCTGGCCGCACTCGCCTGCGCGGCCACCGTCCCATCGATTGCCGCCGCACAGGACGGCACCGTGCTCACCCTGGGCACCGTGCAGGCCCGCGCCACCGCCGAACGCGCGCTCCCGGCGCGCTCAGTATTCAGCTCGGTGGACATCATCGGCGGCGACCTGCTGCAGCAGCAGAAGGTGGACCACAGCTGGGAGCTGCTGATGAACGCCCCCGGCGTGCAGGTCACCCAATTCAAGATGGGCACCGATGCCGGCCGCTTCTCCTTCCGCGGCTTCAACGGCGAAGGCCGCATCAATGCGGTCAAGCTGCTCATCGACGGCATTCCCAGCAACGACAACGCCGGCGGCATGCCCTATCTCGACGCCGTGTTCCCGCTCGACATCAACGCGATCGAGATCGTGCGCGGCACCAACGATGCCCGCTATGGCCTGCATGCCATTGCCGGCGATGTGAACGTGCTCACCCGTCAGGGCGGCAACGACGGCCAGCTCAGCGTCACCGTGGGCAGCTTCGGCACCCGGGACATCCAGTTGGCCAAGGGGTTCGAGAACGGCGCGTGGTCGCAGAACTATTTCATCGGCTGGCGCAGCGCCGATGGCGAGCGCGACCATGCCGATGGCACGCAGCGCAGCTTTGCCGGCAAATGGTTCTATACCGATCCCGATGGCCGCTGGCGGGCGGGCCTGACCAGCCGTTACTACAAAAACGCCGCACTGGAAGCTGGCTACCTGAGCTACGCCGACGTCCGGGCCAACCCCAACCAGTCACCCGACTACGCCCGCGATGACCGCAGCGAGCGCGAAACCCTTCAGACCGCCCTGCACCTCGATGGCGCGCTGGGCACCGACTGGAGCTGGAACGCCAAGGCTTACCAGAATGACTACCGCAACCAGCGCTGGGTAACGTTCACCGCCGGCGGCGCGCAGCAGGAGCGCTTCAACGACGAAACCCACCGCGGGCTGATCTTCAACACCACGTGGCGCCCCACCACGGCGCTGACCGAGTTCGTTCTGGATGCCGGTGTGGACGGGCAGTGGCAGGACAACACCGCGCGCCGCTTCCGCACCGTGGCGCGCGAGCGCCAGGCCACCCTGCGCGACTGGGATTTCGACCTGGACACCCGCGGCGCCTACGTGCAGGCCGTGATCCGCCCCACCCCGGCGCTGAAGATCGTGCCCGCCTTCCGTGTGGACCACATCGGGGGTGACTTCCACAACGTGGCCGCCACCACCCGCGCGCCGGTGTACGACTACGGCCTGATCAAGCAGCCCAAGCTCAGCGTGTCCTACGACCTGGCCAGCACCACGGTGGCCTACGCCAACTGGGGCCGCACCTTCCAGATCGGCAGCGGCAACGGTGCCTACCGCACCCAGGCCGGCAACCTCCTGCCCTCCATCAACGAGGGCTGGGAGACCGGCCTCAAGTGGGCGCCCACCCACGGCCTGCAGACCCGGGTGGCCTACTGGGAACAACGCGCGTCCGATGAAGTGGCCACCATCCTTGGCGTCAACGGCAGCGTGGGCAGCAACGAAGTGGGCAACGTGGGCAAGACCCTGCGCCGCGGCTGGGACGCGCAGCTGACCTGGCAGGCCAACCCGCACTGGCGCGCGTGGGCCGCGTACTCGCGGCAGAAAGCCGTGATCCAGGTACCCGACCCCACTGCGCCGAGCACCCGTGGGCGGCAGATCGAGAACGTACCCAACTGGCTGGCCAGCGCCGGCGTGGAATACGCCCCCACCACGGACTGGACCTTCAGTGCCTGGGGCAATGGTCAGGGCGATTACTTCGTGGAGCGCACCAACACACTCGGCCGTTACGGTGGCTACGCGCTGTTGAACCTCAGCGCCAGCTACCGGCTGGATGCGCGCAACCAGCTGGCCCTGCAGCTGAAGAACGCAACGGACCGTTTTTACGTGTATGCCTGGTATGACACTGGGTCGTCGGGCTACTCGCCGGGCGATGGCCGCGCGCTCTACCTGAGCTGGACCCGGGAGCTCTGAGATGGACACCACCCCCACCCCGCGCACCCCAGGCCGCTGGCGCTTCTACCGCGCGGTGTGGCGGTGGCATTTCTATGCCGGCCTGTTCGTGCTGCCCTTCATCGCCTGGCTGGCGCTGACCGGTGCCGCCTACCTCTACCAGAAGCCGATCGACCGCTGGGTGCACCATGACCTGAAGGTGGTGGCACCCTCGCCGCAGGCGCCTTCGCCGCCCAGCGCCCAGATCGCCGCAGTCACCGCCCTCTCCCCCGGCGACGTGTTCCGCTACACCACGCCCGAACGCGCCGATGGCAGCGTGGAAATCGGCGTGCTGCAGCCCAACGGGCAGCGCGAGGTCTACTACGTTGACCCGACCACCGCGCAGGTGCGCGGGCACCTGCCCGACAAAGGCACGTTCTCCGGCGTCGTGCGCCGCCTGCACAGCCTGGACCTGCTGGGCGACTACGCCAGCGCGCTGATCGAGATTGCCGCCGGCTGGGCGATCCTGCTGGTACTCACGGGCCTCTACCTGTGGTGGCCACGAGGGCAGAAAGGCGGCATCACGACCGTGCGCGGGCAGCCGCGCCAGCGCCTGTTCTGGCGCGACCTGCATGCTGTCACCGGCGTCTGGGTGGGGCTGGTGCTGCTGTTCCTGGCCGTCACCGGCATGCCGTGGTCGGTGGTGTGGGGCAAGCAGGTGAACGCGTGGGCCAACGGGCAGGACTACGGCTACCCCGCCGGTGTGCGCGTGCAGGTGCCGATGTCGCAGCAACGGTTGGCCGATGCCACCTCGCCCACCTGGTCCATGGAACAGGCGCGGCTGCCAGCGTCGGCGCCGCCCCATGCGCACCACGCCGCTGCCGAAAAGCACGACGGGCACGAAGGCCACGGCGGTGGCGCACTGGGCGACCTGTCACCGCAGCCGGGTGCCATCGGAATCGACGCGGCCGTGAAGCGGTTCAACCGCCTTGGGCTGACGCCCGGCTACAGCGTGGCCCTGCCGCGTGGCCCGATGGGCGTGTACACCGCCTCGGTATACCCGGAAGACGTGGCAGGCCAGCGCGTGGTGCACCTGGACCAATACAGCGGCCGGGTGCTGCTGGACATGGGCTACGTCGACTACGGCGCGGTGGGGCGCGGGCTGGAATGGGGCATCAACGTGCACCTGGGACAGGAGTACGGCACGTTCAATCGGCTGTTCCTGCTGGTGGCCTGCGCTGCCATCGTAATGTTGTGCGTGAGTGGCGCGGTGATGTGGTGGAAGCGCCGGCCGCTGGGCGGCATCGGGGTGCCGCCACTGCCCAGGGAACGGCGCACGGTCGCCATCGTGTTCGCACTGCTGTGCGTGGGCGGGGTGCTGTTCCCGTTGGTGGGGGTGTCGCTGCTGGTGGTGGGCGTGCTGGATTTCGTTGCCAGTGGTGGGTGGCGTACACCGGGCGTATCACGGAACTGAAGCATCGCTCGAAGGACGGCCACGCTCCCCTGCTGTGCTACACCCCTATCCGACGCGCCTGCCTGGCTGCTCGGCGTACAGCTGCTCGATGGTATTGGTGCCGGCATCTTCGGCGCCCTGCTCCCGGTCATCGTCAGTGACCTCACCCAGGGAACCGGTCGCTTCAACGTCACGCTGGGCGCGGTGTCCACCGCATTCGGGCTGGGCGCCGCCTTCAGTCCGGGGCTGGCCGGGATGATCGTCCAGTTCGCTGGGTATGATGTCGCGTTCCTGACCCTGGCAGCGGTTGCCGCCCTCGCCTTCGTGCTGGCCATGGCCATGCCGGAGACCCGCCCCCAGGCCAGCAGTGCCACCGAATCCGCGACACCGCCGCCCGACGCCCGCCTTTGAGTTTCCCCGAGCAATCGATGCAGATCCCCACCACGTCCCTGATCATCTGGACGGTAACCGCCGTCGCCACCTGCGGTGTCATCTTTCGCCCCTGGCGCATTCCCGAGTACGCCTGGGCTCTGGGCGCGGCCGCGCTGCTGACCGTCACCGGGCTGCTGCCGTTGAACACGGCCATGACCGCCGTGGCCGAAGGGGGCGATGTCTACCTGTTCCTGATCGGCATGATGGTGCTGGCCGAACTGGCACGGCAGGAAGGGCTGTTCGACTGGCTGGCCGCGTACGCGGTGCAGCATGCCAAGGGCTCGGGGAAACGCCTGTTTGACCTGGTGTTCCTGGTGGGCACGCTGGTCACGATCTTCCTGTCCAACGACGCCACGGCCGTCGTGCTCACGCCAGCAGTCTACGCGGCCTGCAAGGCCGCCCGGGCCAACCCGCTGCCGTATCTGTTCGTCTGTGCGTTCGTGGCCAACGCGGCCAGCTTCGTCCTGCCCATTTCCAATCCGGCCAACCTGGTGGTCTTCGGCGAGCACATGCCTTCGCTGCCCGAATGGCTGCGGCAGTTCACCCTGCCTTCGCTGGCCGCCATCGGCATGACCTACCTGGTACTGCGACTGGCGCATCGCCGCCAGATCGCACAGCCGCTGGTGGCGCTGGCCGAACAGCAGCCACTGTCCGAGGGCGGCCGCTTGTGCGCCATCGGCGTCGGCGTCACCGGCAGCGTGCTGCTGGTCACCTCGGCCATGAACGGGCCGCTGGGTCTGACCACCTTCTGCGCCGGTGCAGTCACTCTGGCCGCCATCCGTCTGCTCCAACGCCGCAGCCCGCTGCCGATCCTGCGCCATGTGTCCTGGGGCGTGCTGCCATTGGTTGCCGGGCTGTTTGTACTGGTCGAGGCCGTGGCGCACACCGGGGTGATTCGCATCGCCGCCGACGCACTGGAGGCCTTTGCACGCACATCGCCCGGCGAAGCCAGCTGGCTGGCCGGTGGTGCGGCTGCCCTGCTGAGCAACCTGGCCAACAACCTGCCGATCGGCCTGGTAGCCGGCTCGGTGGGCCAGATGGCCGACCTGCCCACACAGACCCGCGCCGCGCTGCTCATCGGCGTGGATCTCGGTCCCAACCTGTCGGTAACCGGCTCGCTGGCGACCATGCTCTGGCTGGTGGCGCTGCGCCGCGAGGGCGAGCACGTCAGCGCGCTTGCCTTCCTGCGCCTGGGCGTCCTGGTGATGCCGCCGGCCTTGCTTGCCGCGCTCTGGCTTCTGTAGCCGCCTGGTGCCATGGCGGATTGGTTGCGGTGGCCACTTCGCCCCCGGCGTGCCGATTGAACCAATTGCCAGCAGCCCGCTCGGCTAAAGCAGCACCTGCCGCGTGCTGCCAAGATAGCGATGGATCTCCTCCTCCACTGCCTCATCGATCATATAGACCGGCCGCTGGCCATTCGGACAGCGCAGGCGCGGGGTGGTCCCGAACAACCGGCAGATCAGCGGGCGCTCCGCGTAGATTTCGCACCCCTGCTCACCCAGGTAGGGGCAACTGAGTTCGGCCAGGGCGGCATCGTGCTCGGCCTCGCTTTTCACAGGCAGGCGCGCCATCTCCTCGCTCGACACCGTGACCGGGCCACAGCAGTCGTGGCACCCGACGATGCACCGGAAGGAAGGGATCTGATCGCGCAGCCGCAGTAGAGTGTCGCTGTTGGTATAGGGCATTGCGATGAGCCTCGGCCACGCATCGGCGGAAGGGGCATTTTACTCCCCCGCGGTCTCGATATCGCCGATCACTGCGGAAGGCGTCAGATGACTCACTCCCCCAGCACGCGCGCGATCGCAGCCGTCAGCAGTCTCCCCAAGGTTTCCTTCGCCAGCCCGGGTTCGCGCACGCCCCGCATCGCCAGGCCCTCCACCAGCACCCGCAGCAGCAGGGTGCGGGCGCCGCCTTGTGCGCGCCTCGGCCGACCAGAGCGCGTGCCATCCAACGCGCCGATGCCGGTCAGGTAACCGAAGACTCCAGCTCTCCCTGGCGCCGCCTCTGCAGGGACAACACCATCACCGCAAGCACCGCGGCCGACCCGCCCGTCAGCGGGATGGACGCCAATGACGCATAGCTGATCGTGAGACCGCCCAATGCACCGCCCAGCGCAGTCCCCAGATTGAAAGAGGCGATGTTCAACCCCGCCGCCACCGAACTGTAGGCGGGAATGAAGCGCTGGGCCTGCCTAAGCAGCCGCAGCGTCAACAGGGTCACGATGGCGAAGAAGCAGATGCCCAGCGTGCCGATCAGAAGCATCATCGGCACCGGCATGCTTGCCACGCCGTACAGGCCGAGCAGATTCAGCGTCAACGCGACCAACGCCAACCGGATGCTGCGATCCACGTCCATCGCGTCGGCAAGGAAGCCCCCCAGGAGATTGCCGGCAATCGCACAGATGCCGAACAACAGCATCCCCATACTCAGCCACTGCACGCCCACCGCAGTGACCTGCTGCAGGTAGGGCGAGACAAACGTAAAGAACGAGAACGTGGCAATGCTGACGAGCGCGCCGATACCGGCGGTGATCAGCAGCTGGGGATGGGTGATGGCCTGGATGCCCTTCCATGCGCCAGCGCCGGTTGACTCCACCTCGGCCACGCCGCGCGGCATGCACAGCGCCAGTCCAAGCATGCCGCCGACACTGAGCACGCCGATAGCCATGAACACCACGCGCCAGGACCACAGGCTTCCCAGATAGGTGCCGAGCGGAACGCCGATGGCCAGTGCGAGCGTCAGCCCGATCCACACCACCGACAGCGCCCGACCGGATCGCTGTGGATCCACCAGCCGGGTGGCCGCGTCGGAGGCCACCGCCATGAACACGCCGTGGCCCAGGCCGACCACGAAGCGGACAGCCAGCAGAACCATCAGATTGGGCGACGCACTCATCAGCAGGCTGCCCACCCCAAGCAGGGCCGTCGCCAGCAGCAGGGTATGCCTGTCCCGCCAGTGGGCGACCAGCGCGGTGATGAACGGCGCCCCGATGGCGGCACCCAGTGCGTAAGCGGCAATGGCCGTACCGACGAGGGAAATCGGCGCATCCAGATCGTCGGCAATGGCGGTCAACAGCCCCGCGACGACGAACTCGGAGAGACCGAACGCGAATGCGCACAGCGAAAATACATAGATGGCGGCGGGCATTGCAGATCCTCAACAGCGGGGCTGCCGAAGACTAGTGGCTTGCCTGGTGCGGGTGAAGGACTGTCTGCATACCGCACCAAGACGCGGCGCGTCTCATCCGATCAGGGCGATGGCAAGGTCTCCAGGACCGCCTGTATCAACCGGTCGCGGATCGCCGATGCCCGGGTCTCGTTCCACGCCATGAACAGGTCCAGGCGGGACAGCGCATCGGAAGTGTCCACCTGGAGCGGGCGGAACACCACGTCCGTCCGCGCATTCGTCGCCAGGGACGCGGGCAGCAGCGCTACGCCGAACCCAGCCGCTACCAGGGCGATCAGGGTCTGCATCTGTCGGCCGTGCTGCACGATGTCGGGAACAAACCCCGCTGCGTGACACAGGCTGAGGAGCTGGTCATGGAACCCCTTGCCGAGCGTCCGCGGTGAGGCGACGAACGCGTCGTCCTTGAGCAGTTCCAGCGCGATGGTCGGGGCCGCTTCCAGCCGATGGCCGGCAGGCAGCGCGACGACAATCGGTTCGCTGGACACGGTGGCCAGGCGCAGGTGCGGGACAGAGGTTCCGGGCGTCCGCATGAACCCGATATCCGCCCTGCCCTGCTCCAGCGCGATCACCTGCTCCTGGGTCGTGGCTTCCACCATGGTGAACGAAATGCCGGGGGAAGCATGTCGGAAACCGCGAAGCGCGCGTAGCAGAGGGGCGTAGGGCGCGATGTTGATGAAGGTCAGCGTAAGGTGGCCCTCAATGCCTTCCGCCACCCGCCGCGTCTGCGCCACGCCCTCCTCCAACGCGCGCAAGGTGCTGCGCGCAGTGACAAGGAATGCCGCCCCGGCCGGGGTCAGCGCCACACTGCGATTGGTGCGCACGAACAGAGGCGCACCGACGGCGCTCTCAAGCTTGCGGATTGCCTGGCTCAGCGGGGGCTGGGCCATGTGCAGCCGCTCGGCGGCACGATTGAAGTGCAGCTCTTCGGCAACGGCAACGAACTGTTGGAGCAGGCGGGTCTCGATCACTGAAACGCCACACCTCTTGTTTCCCCTGGATTGGGCGTGGTCAACATAGCAAATCACGGCGCCTGGGGCGCCGATGCGCTCTGGATCTCAACCCCCCGCGTTTTGCTCTGCACCCGTTCCAAGGTCTATGACTTACTTCATTTCCCGCCGGCAGACCGACTGCTACTTGATCTTCAGTTCCGGCAAGAGAGGGTCAACATCAACCAACTCCAGTGACTTGACCATGTGCAAGGTCCCGTTCTTGTACTTGAGGAAATGCGAACTCTTCACATGCGTTTCGTAAGCCTGCCGGCTTGCATAGATCTCAAGGATTGTCAGCCGCGTCGGATCTTCCTTGTCAAACACCGCATACAGCGACAGCACGCCTGGTTCAAGCGCCATGGAGGCGCGAACTTCCTCAGCCAGGGCAGCTCGATACGCGGGAAGATGGTCTGCATTGACGGTGATCTTTGAGAGCCTCGTCATCTGGGCCTCCTCAGCGCCAACACTGAAGGCGCATGCCGCCACGCCGATGAAAGTGCCGATCAGTATCTTGTTCACTTAAGCCTCCCGTTCGTGCATGCCACTCGACGATGCCTCTCGCCTGAACATCATTCGGGTCGGGCCTCCAGGTGACGTTGAATGCCGAGGCGGACGCGCTCGGCAGCCTCCAGGCCGACGCGCGCTTCGAGAACATCCGCTATCCCATACAGCTGCTCTGGGCGCAGCCCTATGTTCATACTGATACCGATGTGCGACTGCAACTGGGGCTCTACCCCGGACATGGCCGCCAGCATGCTGACCGTTGCCAACTCCCGGCTTTGCCAATCCAGGTTGTCGCGCTCGAAGATGTCGCCAAACAGGTGCGTACGCAAATACTCATTTGCCTGCGGTGCGAAATCGAACAAAGCCCCGGAGACCGGCCCCCCAGCCAGCTTGGTCTGATTGGCCGTGCCTGCAGCGAGCAACGCGTCGCCTTTGGGGATCGGCCGGCCCGGCTCGCGACCGATTTCATCCTGAAGGCCGCGCTGCCTGCGGGCTTCTGCCACCCTCATCAGTTCGCTCAACGCATTCAGACTGCGCGGAAACCCCGCATAGGCGTAGACCTGCACGAGGATCTCTCGCGCTTCGGCCACGCTCAACCCCGCGTCGAGCGCTTGATTCACTGCGTCCCGGAGGTTTGCCATGTCGCCGGCGGCTGCGGAGGCGCTCATCGGGATGATCGCTTGCTGCCGGAGATCCAATACGGTGGCAGAAACCACGTGCGACTCAGTATTCATAGCGCTTCCTTCCTGTGCATGAACCCTCTGTACCGGCACGCCGACAAGTATCGCCGCAGCCATCAGACAGGCAATACGGTTCGGTTTCATGCGCGGGAGGCCTCGGGGGGATGAAGGTCACCACGATAGTCGCCGGCCGCTACCGCGATAACCGGGCTGAAAGTTGATGCATTGCTGAATTCAGCTCACAATTGGCCATGAGCGCTGTGAAGACCAACGACCTCCAGGCCTTTCTGGTAGTGGCACAGGAACAGAGCTTCACCAAGGCGGCCGTTCGCCTGGGAGTGACCCCCTCTGCACTCAGCCACTCGATGCGGCTGCTGGAAGAACGCCTGGGCATCCGGCTACTGGCCCGCACTACACGCAACGTCTCCCCTACCGAGGCGGGCGAGCGGCTGATGCACTCCATCGCACCGCACTTCGAGGCCATCGGCGCCAGCGTCGAGGCACTGGGGGAGCTGCGCGACCGTCCGGCCGGAACCCTACGGATCTCCTGCACGGACGATTCCATGGAGACCATCATCCGTCCGCGGCTTGCCGGGTTCCTCGCCGAGTACCCGGATATCACGCTTGAGTTCTACGTGGACTACGGGTTCACCAACGTGGTGGAACAACGCTTCGACGCTGGCATCCGGCTGGGCGAGGCGCTCAGCAAGGACATGATCGCGGTCAGGGTTGGACCCGATTGGCGCTTGGTCGTGGTTGGATCTCCTCATTACTTCGCGAAGCATCCGAAGCCGCGGAAGCCCGCCGACATCATGCAACACCGATGCGTGCACATCCGGCATCGCCCAAACGGTGCCATCTACGCCTGGGAGTTCGAGGAGGGCGGCAAGGAGTTCACCGTACGCGGCGAAGGCCAACTGGTGTTCAACAGCATGACCCACGTCGTCAATGCCGCCGTGGACGGCCTGGGCTTGGCCTATGCGCCCGAACCGATGGTCACCGAGCATATTGCGGCGGACAGGCTGGTTGCCGTGTTGGACAAATGGTGCTTGCCCTTCCCCGGCTACCACCTCTACTACCCAAACCGCCGGCAGCCCTCGCCTGCGTTTACGGCGCTGGTCGCTTGGCTGAAGCGGGATGAGTGAAATGGGAAGGACGTAGGGGAGATTACGGCGGCATCTTTCGAGGAAGTGATCAGGTCCTGAAACTGACCGCCGTACGGACAGCGTATTGGTCGCTGCCACAGCCGTAAGGTCCGCTTCCGGCCAGGAGCGGACATCGCAGTGAATCTGCCGCCACTTCTGAGCGATAGCGCCAGGAAGCAAATGGCATGCTCGGTCCAACGCCAGTATAAATACGTAGGGTTCGCCGGTGTTTTCTCTGACGCCGCACCGCGTCGGCGCTCCTAACCTGACCTTCCAAGTGCTTTCCGAGCATCAGAAGGTGTGAACCCAATGGCAAGCGCCCCTATCCCTGCCTCCGAACAGATCCGTGAGGAGCACGTCTATGTCGTCGGCGCCCAGGCCGTGCTCCGGGCTACGCCACTCACGGAGTACGTGCACAGCATGGCCGATCCGAGGGTGATGCCCTTCCACGGCATCGGCCTATCAGGTGACCGCGGATCAGAATGGGAGAAACTGGACGCCCCCACGATGCGAGGGTTGATACGTTCAGCCACTACTGCCGCTCAGATCATCGAAGAAACCAACGCTAACGCTGCCGAGATCAAGGTACTCAACTGGCTACTGGCACCCGAAGGAAGCATCAATCTGACGATGCGCCTGTATGGATTCGGCAGCCTGACGCAACCAGGGCTGAAAGGAGACGGGTCGTGACACGCAATTCGAACGCCGTGGCATTGTTGGCTTTGATCGCCCTGACCGCAGCCAGCGGATGCAAAAAGACATCTGACAAGCCACCCACGCCTGCTGAGCCCGCCGGTCCGGCCGCCACATCGGTGCTTTCGGCCGATGAGGTGCGCGCTATCACAAAGGAGGCGTACATCTACGGGTTTCCGATGGTGGACAGCTATCGAGTCCAGCACGCCTACTTCGTGGACAAGAAGAATCCCGAGTACAAGGGAGGCTTCAACGAGCTGCACAATACGGCTCGGGTCTATACGCCGGAAGACAAGGCGGTCCAGACGCCTAATTCGGACACCCCTTATTCAATCCTCGGGCTGGACCTGCGTGCAGAGCCAATGGTCCTGACAGTGCCGGCAGTGGATCCCAAGCGTTACTACAGCATCCAACTAATAGATGCCTACACCCATAACTTTGCCTACATCGGCAGCCGGGCGACGGGCAGCCGCGCCGGCAACTACCTTATCGTCGGACCGGAATGGAAGGGCGACACTCCGCAGGGAGTTACTCAGGTCATCCGCGCAGAAACGAGCTTGGTGTTGGCGGTCTATCGCACTCAGCTGTTCAATACGCGCGATATCGATGAAGTGAAGAAGGTGCAGGCTGGTTTCAAGGTGCAACCCCTTTCTGCGTTCCAGGGACTACCCGCTACGGCGACGGCACCTGCCATCGATTTCATCCAACCCTTGACTCCACAGACACAAAAGACCTCGCTGGAGTTCTTCAACATCCTGAACTTCGCGCTCCAGTTCGCCCCCACCGTGCCTTCGGAGCAGAAGCTAAGGGCGCGCTTCGCCCAGATTGGCATCGGGCCCGGTCTTCCGTTCGATGCCAGCACCCTGTCGCCGGAAACCCGTACCGCCATGGAACAGGGAATGGCCGACGCTTGGAGCGAGTTTGATGCCCTGAAGAAGCGAATCGACGCCAGGGAAATCACCTCAGGTGACATGCTCGGTACGCGTGAATACCTGAAGAACAACTACCTGTACCGCATGGCCGCAGCCGTGATCGGCATTTACGGTAATTCCAAGCAAGAGGCGATGTACCCGTTGTATGGGGTTGATGCTGAGGGTCAGAAGCTGGATGGATCCAAGCGCTATGTGCTGCGCTTCCCGCCGGGGAAGCTCCCGCCTGTTAATGCATTTTGGTCCGTGACCATGTACGGGATGCCATCGAGCCTGTTGGTGGCCAACCCCATCGATCGCTATCTGATTAATTCGCCAATGGTGGCTTCGATGCGCAAGGACGCGGACGGCGGCCTGTCCATCTACGTCCAACACGATTCTCCTGGAAAGGACGAGGAAGCAAACTGGCTACCCGCGCCCAAGGGTCCGTTCATGGTGGCCATGCGCCTGTACTGGCCAAAGGAAGAGGCACTCGATGGCGTCTGGACTGCACCGCCGCTCGAGGTTGCGCCATAACCTGGCACGGCCGACTGCTCGATCGCTTTCCAGGCGAGCATGGGATCTGCGCCCCGCTTCGCCGGGGCGCACGATGACCTTCAACGCCGTATTCACGCGACTCACGACGACGTGATAGGTGAGGAAAATTCAGCATACTTACTGAGAGTATCCCCACCGAAAAGCCCGAAAGATACGCTTGCCTCGGCTGTCGCTTAGATCACAGCCACGTCCCTCCGCGGCAAAGGGGAATCGTCATGCGTGTTCGGTCCATGTCTAGCACCGCGGCACTCCGGCGGCCGCCGCGCGCCCGTTATCTGGCGCTTTTCGTCTCGCTCACCTTGGCCTGGCAAGCCAATGCACAAACCTGCCCCAACCCCGCGGTGGCAAGCGGGGTGCAGTGCACAGTGCCGCCGGGCACCACGACAAACATTGCTGCCAACGCGACGGGACTTTCCGCGTCGAACGTCGGGCGCATCATTGGAGACGGCGTCACGCTCAACCTCACCGGCAGCGGCATCACGATCACAATGGCGCCAAGCTGCAACGCGGCGCAGGCCAACCTGAAAGGTGTCAGCGCGGAAGCAGGTGGATCGATCAACCTGACCAACGTGCAGATCCAGTTGCATGGCGGCACGAACGCGACCAACAACTATGGCGCGCAAGCGATCGGCGGCGGAATCCGGAGGATGACGCAACACGCGGCCTGGCCGATCCCAGCCGCCCACCGACGTGGGTATCAATCGGCGCGGCAGTGGTGACGGAACAACACTGCGGCCCATCACGACAATCCCGTCACGGGTTTCCGGAGATGCTCTGCTCATTCCCCCTGTTCAGGAGCAACGATGCCCACCTCAGCATCTTTTGTCATTCGCTCCTTTGAAGCGAGCTATGCCTCTTCCGGCGAAGTCGAGCGAATCCTGGCGCTGACCGTGGAGTGCGGCCATTGCAGCACAACCACTGCCTCAACCCTTGGCTCCCTGATGGAGCTTCCAGGTGGTGCGCTTTTTCGCTGTGGGCAGTGCGGCTGGCATCACGCCGTCAGCAACGCGCGGCTCTCGGCTATTGGTGAGCCTTCCAGGCGTTCTGCGGAGCACGCGTTGGCACGGGAAATACAGCTCAACCCAATGCTGCCAGTGGCCCCTTTGGCTCTGGCCATCGAAACGAGATAGTAGCCACCGGACGTCCTGGCCTTGGCCTCGACGTCCACTCTCACCGTCCTGAGCTGCCCTTGGACGTCGCATTCTTGTCCCCGTCGGACGGCGCGTCGGGGTCTTCCTTCCCGGCGTGAGCATGTCCACCCGTCGGGTCTTCGATCTGGATGACCTTCCCCTTCTGCCAGGCATCGGCGCCTGCATCGATTGAGGGCGCGGCGATGTCGGCACGGCGCTTTCGCTTGTCCTCACTACTGACCCCGAGCCGGGCGTCACGGGCAGCAACCATGGCAGGATCCGCCTGGCCGTCTGCGGTGAATCCCATCATCAGCTGCGGCATGCCTCGGGGCAGGTCCTTGTCCAGGTCTGTGTGCCAGGTGTGCCAGGTCTTGCCATACGTATGGATGAGCTTCTCCATCAGCGCGTGCTCGGCCACCTCGGGAATCCCTGGCGCGATGAGCTGCCCGGATGTCACCTCTTGAACGTGGCTGTGCCATAGCGCCTTTTCCTGCTCAGGAAGGCCTGCAAAGAGCGTCTCACTGATGATGTATTCCACCCCCATCAACTTGGCGTCTTTCACGTTGCCGTCGTAGATCGTGCACTGGATGACATCCTCGTTGAGGATGGCGCAGTAGTGATGGGCTTCCATCTGGACCTTCATCTAACCGTTGTAGAAATGGAACCCGTCCAGATACGCGTTGATGGCATCCACCGGCGGTCGGTCCTGCAGCACGGCTGCCCCGGTCTCGAGCGCTTTGGTCTTCGCGGTTTCTTCGGCCCCGGGCGCTTGGACGCTGGATGCTGTGTTGCCGCCTCCGCACCCGGACAAGGTGAAGATGACAGTGGCACATACGGCGGCTCGATGCATTGCGGCTTCTCCTGAACGTCCCAAGCGATCCGACGTGGCCTTCCAGACGCTGGGCGTGCGGCGGTGTTCAGTGCGGAACATCCCCACCGACCGTCACTTGCCCAGATGCTGGCGAACCGCTACCGAGGTCGGCCCTACGGCCTTGGTCCACTACTGGACCTCTTTCTAGCCCCCCAACGGTGGGGCGCCGGTGAACATGCATTGCATGCCCCTTCACACCTTCCATCCTGAATTGCGGCATCTGGGCCAAGCGCGGGAGCGGGTTCAACGACTCGTGCGAGGCGGTCACCAACGCCTGAACGACGCAAGGAAAGGAGTGTGCATGCCGTGCGCCAGGGTCGACATGGCGTGCGTGTAGCAGACCTTCACGGATCTGCGCACGCGCCTAACGAGAGTGCGCCTAGCTTCAGCGCTCCACCCACCACCAACCCGGAGAATCCTCATGGCGATCAAGACCGCAGAAGACCTGTTCATCCACGAACTGTCGGACATTTACAGCGCGGAGAAGCAGATGGCCAAGGCGCTGCCCCGCCTTGCGCGCGCCGCCACCGACCCGGACCTGGCCGCCGCCTTCGAAACCCATCTTGAGGAGACCCAGGGACAGATCGAGCGCATCGACCAGGTCGTCGAACTGCTGGGCATTCGGCTCAAGCGCATCAAGTGCGCTGCCATGGAGGGGTTGGTTGAGGAGGGAAAGGAAGCCATCGACAGCATCGAGGAGGGCCCCGTGCGCGATGCCGCGCTTATCGGCGGCGCCCAGAAGGTTGAACACTACGAGATCGCGTCCTACGGCACCATCGCTGCCCTCGCCAAGCAGCTGGGTTACAAGGACGCGCTGCCGCTCCTGCTGGAAACGCTGGAAGAAGAAAAGGCAACCGATGAGAAGCTGACGATCCTGGCCAAGTCCGGCGGCAACGCCAAGGCCGCGAAGGCCGCCTGAGGCCCATAGCCCGGATTCAGCAGTGATCCACGGAGCGGCATGGACCGCCGCTCCTTCACTCCAGCCTCTGATGGAGCCTCACGGCCAAACGGGCGATTAAGGCGCCAGAACAGCTATGCGTATGCCCAGCCCTGCGCTCCTGATCATCGACATGTTCACGTTGTTCGACTTCCCGGATGCCGGCCAAGTGAAGCCCAAGGCTCTGCAAGCCGCGCGGCACATAGCAAGGCTCGCGCAGCATTTCCGGGATCGCGGCCATCCGGTCATCTACGCCAATGACAACTTCGCCAACTGGCAGATGGATTTCAAAGAGTTGGTGAGGCTCTGCCTGAGCACGGAGGGCGCGTCATCGGCGATCGCCAAGATCCTCCAGCCGAAACACGGCGACTACTTCGTGCTCAAGCCCAAGCACTCCGCGTTCCTTGCGACCCCACTCGCCGTGCTGCTTGCCAAACTTGGCGTGAGGGAACTCGTCGTTGCCGGGATGACGGCGGAGTCATGCATCACGGCCACATGTTTCGATGGCAATGCCCGGGAGTATGAAACGATCGTGATTCAGGAAGCGGTTGCCGGCATCGGCGCCCGAAAGACCACTGCATTACGGCTGCTCGAAGCGTCCAAGGCAGCCACCGTCCTCACACTGGCCAGCTACCTGCGCCGCTGAGGCATCGAATGAATACGTCCTCTGCCGCGGTCTCAGCCGTCCCCTGTCACATACGGAGGCGACTCCCCATAGGTGGACGCGGCGCCTGCATCGAAGCCGTTGTATGCAGTGCGTCGTCTGTGGCCAGATGGGACGCGTCCGGAGGCCCCATGCCGGTCTGTTCAAGACCCTCCTGCACCGCTGCAAGCAATCGGCTGGCACAGCGGACGGCGCTCCCCAGGGCCGGGTCCAGCCCCACGATATAAACGAAGCAGCCGTCGAACTTCGCCGACGCGGTCTCCAAGCCCTCTGAATACGTCATCTCGCGTTTGAGCGCCTTGAACCAGCGCTTGGGCGGCTCGGCGTCCAGCTCGATCACGACGGCGGCTTCGCCGAAGTCCAGCGGCATTGCTTCGATCCTCACCACCTTGGGACTTGAAGGGGTCTTTTGTCTGGCGGCCATTGCCCTTCTCCTCTGGAACAATGACAGAAAATTATCCTCAGCAGGCGCCAAGAGCGCGTCAAAATTCGTGCGCGTCCTGCAGCGGCGCTGCTGGCCATCACGACCCCTGAAGCACGGCCTCAAGCCGCAGGTGCATCCGGCAGCCGCGCCAATATGTCGTTCCGACAGGCGTCCAGAATCTCGTCGGCCAGTGCCGCATCGTCCGGGCAGGACCGCGACAACACCACCGCGCCCACCGCCTGCGCAATCAGCGCGATCCGCCGCGCACGGCTGCGCTCGGCGGCGGCAGCATCAATCTGGCCATCGCGACCTGAGCCGTCTTCCAGCTGCGCTTCGATACCGGTTGCAAACGCAGCCTTGACCGACGCCGGCTGACGCGCGGCATCCGTGCACAGCGCCGCCATCGTGCAGCCTTGCCCCGGCGTATCCCGGTGTTCGCGGGACAGGTAGTAGGTCAGGAAGGCGCGCAGATCGGTCCCGGCCAACGCCTCGGCCGATGTCGCAAAGCCACAGGCGGCCGCTTCCGCCATCAGGTCGGCCTTCGACCCGAAGTGGTTATAGAAGCCGCCGTGGGTAAAGCCCGCGGCCCCCATCAGGTCTGCTACGCCCACGCCGTCGTATCCCCGCTCCCGGAACAGGGTGGAGGCGGTTTCGACAATGTGCGCCCGGTTGGCCTGCGCCTGTGCCTTGGTGACCTTCATGAACGATGCCCTGCAACGCTGTGCTGCGGAAGTACGGCACTTTACCACACTTAGATTACGTACATCATCAAACCATTGACATCTAAGATTACGGTCATCATCATTGTGTCACCCCTACCCCGGAGCGGGCTTCGCCCTCCGCAACGCCCCCTCAACGATCACGACCCCACACCCCATGACGACCCCGACGCTCTTCCAGCCCTACCCCCTAGGCCCGATAACGCTGGCCAACCGCATCGTGATGGCCCCGCTGACGCGCAACCGCGCCGGCACCGGTCTGGTGCCCAGCCCGCTGGCCGCCACCTACTACGCCCAGCGCGCCTCGGCCGGCCTGATCATCACCGAGGCCACCCAGATCTCGGCCCAGGCCCAGGGCTACCAGGACACGCCGGGGCTCTACACCCAGGTCCAGATCGACGGCTGGCGCGCGGTCACCGATGCCGTGCATGCCCGCGGCGGGCGCATCTTCGTGCAGCTGTGGCACGTGGGCCGCATCTCGCACGTGGATCTGCAGCCCGGCAATGCCGCACCCGTCTCCGCCTCGGCCATCCGCGCGCAGACCAAGACCTTCGTCCACAACGGCTTTGTCGATGTGTCCGAACCGCGTGCATTGGCGATCGACGAGCTGCCGGCCATCGTCAATGACTTCCGCCAGGCCGCCGCCAATGCCATCGCCGCCGGTTTTGACGGCGTGGAAATCCACGGTGCCAACGGCTACCTGCTCGAACAGTTCATCAAGGACGGCGCCAACCAGCGCACCGACGCCTACGGCGGCTCCATCGAGAACCGCGCGCGCCTGCTGCTGGAGGTCACCGCCGCCGTGGCGCAGGAGATCGGCGCGGATCGCACCGGCGTGCGCATCTCGCCCGTGTCGCCGGCCAACGCCATCGCCACGGTCAGCGACCCGCAGCCGCAGTACGACTACATCGTCGACCAGCTCAGCGCGCTGGGCATCGTTTACCTGCATGTGGTTGAAGGCGCGACGGGCGGCCCACGTGACGTGGCGCCCTTCGACTTCGATGGGCTGCGCGGCCGTTTCAAGGGCACCTACCTGGCCAACAACGGCTACGACCTGGACCTGGCCAGCGCACACCTTGGCGAAGGCAAGGCAGACCTCATCGCGTTTGGCCGTGCCTTCATCAGCAATCCCGATCTGGTGGAACGCCTGCAGACCCGCGCGCCCTTGAACGCATTGAACCCCGCCACGTTGTACGGCGGCGGCGCGGAGGGCTACACCGACTACCCCGCATTGACCGATCCGACGCCGCAGTAATCCGTTCAACAGCGTCGCGCTGCACCCCTTCTCGCCCACCCCATTCCAAGAGACACACCATGAGCCTGCTTCCCACCGTCCTCATCACCGGCGCCTCCAGCGGCATCGGCACCGTTTACGCCGAACGCTTCGCACGCCGCGGCCACGACCTGGTACTGGTCGCGCGCGACAAGACGCGCCTGGACACGCTGGCCGCCCGCCTGCGCCAGGACACCGGGGTCGCCGTAGACGTCCTGCCGGCCGACCTCACACAGAACAACGATCTGGCCAACGTGGAAACCCGCCTGCGCGACGATGCGCGCATCGGCATCCTGATCAACAACGCGGGCATCGCCCAGTCCGGTGGCTTCACCGCGCAATCGGCCGACAGCATCGATCAGCTGGTGACGCTGAACACTCTCGCCCTGACGCGCCTGGCCGCGGCCGTTGCACCCCGCCTGGCCGACGCCGGCGAAGGCGCCATCGTCAACATCGGCTCGGTGGTGGGCCTGGCGCCCGAGCTCGGCATGTCCGTCTACGGTGCGACCAAAGCCTTTGTGCTGTTCCTGTCGCAGGGGCTCAGCCTGGAGCTGTCGCCCAAGGGCGTCTACGTGCAGGCCGTGCTGCCTGCCGCCACGCGCACCGAGATCTGGGAGCGTGCCGGCATCGACATCAACACGTTGCCGGAAGTGATGGATGTCGGCGAGCTGGTCGATGCCGCCCTGGTCGGCTTTGATCGTCGCGAAACCGTGACCATTCCGCCGCTGCATGTGGCCGCACGCTGGGACACGCTGGAGGCATCGCGCCAAGGCCTGCTCTCGGACGTCCGGCAGGCGCAGGCCGCAGAGCGCTATCGCAGCGCCGGTTGAAGCATCGACGATAGAGGTGGTCGACCATGACGATTTCCGACACCCGCCCCGCATCGGGCACCGCCTTCCAGAACGCCGCGACCCGGTTGCTCGACGTTGGCGGTACTGCGTTCGCCTACCGCGAAGTTGGCCCGCCAACGGGCGTCCCGCTTGTCATGCTCAACCACTGGGGCGCGGTGCTCGATAACGTCGACCCGCGCATCGTGGACGGCCTGGCCAGCAAGCATCGCGTCATCGCCATCGACTACCGGGGCATTGGGAGATCAGGTGGCACAGCACCGTTGACCGTCGCGGAGATGGCCCAGGACACCATCGCGCTGATCCGCGCGATGGGCGTGGGGCGCGTCGATCTGCTCGGCTTCTCGCTGGGCGGTTTCGTCGCCCAGCAGGTCGTGCTGGACGCGCCCGACCTGGTACGCAGGCTCATCCTGACCGGAACCGGGCCTGCAGGTGGCCGCGGCATCGACCGGGTTGGCCGGGTGTCCTGGCCATTGATCGCCAAGGGCCTGCTGACGCGGCGCGATCCCAAGTACTACCTGTTCTTCACCACCAGCGTTCGCGGTCGGCAGGCGGCCAACGATTTCCTGCATCGGTTGAAGGAGCGCACGAGCGATCGCGACAGGCCTGCCTCGCCCGGCGCATTCCTGCGGCAGCTGAAGGCCATCACCGCCTGGGGCAGACAAGCGCCCCAGGACCTGAGCGGCATCCGGATCCCGGTACTGATTGCCAATGGCGACAGCGACATCATGGTCCCCACGCCCAACAGCGCCGACCTGGCCCACCGTATCCCCAATGCGACGTTGGTCATCTACGACGACGCCGGTCATGGCGGAATATTCCAGTATCACGCCGAGTTCGTTGCCGAAGCGCTAGCGTTCCTCAGCAGCTGACGCACGCACTTCCTACCGGCCGCGCAACCGCGCGGCATCACCCAACCAGAGACACACCGCCCATGAAAGCCTTCCTCATCGACCGGTACGGCAAGAAGGAAACGGGCCATATCGATGACGTGCCAGCGCCGGCGCTGCGCGACGACGATGTGCTCATCCGCGTGCATGCGGCCAGCGTCAACGCGCTGGACACGAAGATCCGGCGGGGCGAGTTCAAGGTGATCCTGCCGTATCGCCTGCCGCTCATTCTGGGCAACGACCTGGCCGGCACGGTGGAGCGTGTTGGCGCCGGGGTTTCCCAGTTCAAACCGGGCGACGAGGTATATGCGCGCCCCGACGATGATCGCATCGGGACGTTCGCCGAGTTCATCGCCGTCAGCGCCGCATCCGTGGCACTCAAGCCCCACAACCTCACCATGGTGGAGGCCGCCTCGCTGCCGCTGGTCGCGCTGACTGCGTGGCAGGCCCTGGTCGAAACCGCCCAGCTGAAGCCTGGGCAGAAGGTCTTCATCCAGGCCGGCTCCGGCGGCGTCGGCACCGTGGCGATCCAGCTGGCCAAACACCTTGGCGCGTTCGTTGCCACCACCACGAGCACCCCCAACGTGGCGTGGGTAAAGGACCTGGGCGCGGACGTGGTCATCGATTACAGGCAGCAGGATTTCGCCACGGCACTGCGCGACTACGATGTGGTGCTCAACAGCCTGGGCAAGGATGAACTGGAGCGCTCGCTGCAGATCCTCAAGCCGGGTGGCCATCTCATCTCCATCTCGGGCCCGCCCACGCCCACCTTTGCGACCGCGCGCGGGTTGGCCTGGCCGCTCAAGCAGGTCATGCGCCTGCTCAGCCGTGGCATCCGCACCAAGGCCAAGCAGAAGGGGGTGACGTATACCTTCGTCTTCATGCGGGCCGATGGGGCGCAACTGGGCACCATCGCATCGCTTGTTGAGTCTGGTGCGATCGCACCGGTCATTGACCGGGTGTTTCCGTTCGAGGAGACGCAAGGCGCGCTGGCGTATGTGGAGAGTGGGCGGGCGAAGGGGAAAGTGGTGGTGGAGCTGCCGTAGTTGGCTTGCCTTCCACTGCACGTGCCATCCAGCGAGTGAATGCCGATAAGGGGGCCGACGATCGCGGCTCTCTTCTCACGCCCCTCCCTGCCCCTCCGGCCCCGGCAAAGCCAGGCGGGGGCACTGGCGCTCTGGCTCCGGCCGTCGCGGCGGCCTATGATGAAATCCAGACCCAGGCCCGCGCCGTCACCCCATGGGCCCTCAATGCGAACGCGTGAGCATGCCAAATACAGGGCGGTTCTATCTGTTTGAAGTGAACGTGCAACCAGGTCGGCCGGACTCTGACGAGGAGCCCAGGGTGCTCAGTGTCCAGGCCGAATGTCTTTCCTGCCATCACGTCACCACTGCCGCTGCCCCGCCGAGCCTCGTGAACATACCGGGCGGAGGCGCGGTGCTGGAGTGCCCAGCGTGCGGAAGCCGTCAGGCGATCTCGGCGGCGCGTTTCGTGGAGTTTTCGCAACGGTCGGCTGCCGGCCCTGCGTCCCCGGATGCACCGCCGCAGTGATCCAGGCCTCAGTGGCTGATACGTTTTCGGGACGTTGAATCAAGGCCCCTCTCTCGCGGTCCCTTGACTGCCGCTTGGCCATTGGCCTGCCACTGCCCGTGGGCCGCCTGCGTTGCGGGCGATCCCCATTCCGTAGCCACGCACTGTTCTCCTCCGCGATCGCCGCCGGGCGTTTCACAGGATCCAAGCGTTTCAATGGCGATCATGGCAGCGAACGCATGTCCCTGCGTCGACCCTACGGAATCCAGCCCATCGTGCTTCAGAACCTGCTTCATTTCGCCCCGCTGATAACCGCCGCCATGACCTGCGTGACGGCGTTGATCTGGGTGGTTTACCTGAGCTTTTTCCTGCGCAGCTACCGCCGTCAGCAGCGACCGTCCATTCTGATCACCTCAGGCGCCGGCAAGGACCTGGACGCGCATTGCTTCGTGACCAATCTGGGATTGGAACCGGTGTATCTGCTTGACGTGGTCATCGACCTGATTGAGCCGGATGGCAAGGTCGTTCGCGCGGTCATACCCGAACGCACCGAGCGCTGGAGCCAGGATGTTCCTGGCGACGACGACGATGTCCGCCGTGCGACCAACGTCGGCTCGCTCACCAGTGGCGGCGAACGAGACCTGGGCCGGTTCCGCACCCTTATCGAGCGCGCCAGCAAGGAGAATCCGGAGATCGCCTCTGATGCAGACTTCACCAGTCTGGAGGTGACCGTGGTGACGGTCACTGCGAGCCAGGCAGAGCTGTGCGGGGCGTCGCGCTGCTACCGGATCGACCACCGTACCGATGGCCGCCCTCGACTGAGGGCAACGACCATCAAGGCCAGGCAACTGCAGGGATATTTCGCGCGACGCAGCCTGACGCGCCTGCTGACCGCCCAGCTCCGATCAACGGGTATGGGTTGATCAATGCAGTTGTGGGCGCGGGGGCAGCGATGCCAGATCTGGGCAGGCGCGCGCTATCTGGTCGCCTTGCGCCGCACTTCCAGAAGCAACGCGTCCTGCGCCTTTCCGGACAGCTTGCCGAACTCATCAATGAGCTCGGCAAGCTGGTCCGTTTCCGCAAACAGATAGGCAACGGAAACGCCCAAGGCACGCGCAATCTTCTGCGCTGTCTCGATATCGCAACTGTGCACGGCCCGCTCGTACCGGTTGATGCGAACGCCCGCAACATCTTCTGGCAATCCCACAAGCACCCCCAACGCGCGTTGAGTCAGGCCCTGCTCAAGCCGACACGCGCGAAGGCGGCGGGCAAACACAGAGCGGATGGACGTAGGTGTGCGGGTCATGCAAACAAGCATGACCCAGCGCTACGCTGAACGTAAATTACGTTCAGCGTACGCGGAACAGCAAGGCCAGATGCGTCACATAAGCCAGCGCATTGCCTCGTAATTCCCCTGCCCCCGACACCTTTGCGACGGTGCCGCGTTCACCCCGTGCCAAACGGACAGCAGTGCCACCCCTGCTGCCGGTGCGCCATCTCGTCCAGATCCTGGTCTGCGCCCGCAGCGTCCAGCGCCTCCCCTGCCCCCGAATGACGCGCCACATACTCCCGCATCAACGCTTGCAGCACCTGTGTCGCCGGGCGACGCTCGCGTGCGGCCGCCTGCTGGAAGCTGGCGCGTAAGCCGGCGTCCATCGTTACCTGCATGAAGACACTCTCGTTCATGAGTTCCTCCTACTGCTGGATAGTGAAATAGGATGCAATCCGCACGGCAGTGCCGTGCTGTGCCCGCCTGCTGGCGGCACGTCCCGATCAGCCGGCGGTGCGCTGCAGCTTCCTGGGGATCTTCTTGGGCACCACCACGGGGCGCTCCACCACCGTGAGGGTGATGCAGCCGGGGCTGGTGTCAATCTTCAGGCGTGCGCCCACGTCGAAGCCGAGCTTGTCGAGCCAGCGGCCGCGAAGGCGCACGTAGGGAATGACCTCATCGCTGCCGTACTCCTCGCGAGTTGGGTAGTGCTGCGCGCCCACTTTGCAGGTGGGGGCTGGTCGGGCGTAAGGCCTGCGCTTGGGCGGGACGAATTCGGGCGGGCTCACCCAGGACCTGTGCATGTTGGGCCTCCTGTAAGGATCGCCCTCGCCGGGATGGCGAGGGTGTCGGGAGGCTAGAAACCGCACACAGACGGCGGGCGTATTCCCACGAGGGTGTTGTATTAGCCACCCTCCCGACGTAGGAGTGCACATGCTTGATCTGTGTGGGGAGTTTCTAGTCTCCGGTACACACCATGCGCGTTGATGCAGAGGATAGGAAATTGCTTGTTTCTTTTGAACCGTGAAATTTGGTTCATTGCCTCTACGCCGACTGGAGAATGAGCATGCACACGCTCCGGCGCAAAGACAGTCCAAAAGGCACCGTTGGTCCAACGAGCCTCCACGCCAATGCGCGATGAACCTGAAGAAAACCCCGCCGAAGCGGGGTTTAGCGTATCAGGCACCAATCAAACTCTCTGCGGGAATCCCAAGGTTCTTGTGCAGGTTGCGAATCATCTCTATGGACAAGCCGCGCTTTCCGTTAAGGACTTCATACACGCGGTTTGGCTTGCCAATCGATGCTGCAAGATCTTTCGGCTCAAGCCCGGCTTGCTCCATCCTGAACTTGATGGCCTGGATCGGATCCGGCGCATCTATGGGGAACTGCTTGGCTTCATACGCCTGGATGAGCGTGGCCATCACGTCCAGGTACTCGCCTTCCGGGCTATCAGGCGCGGGGTCAGCCTCCACAAGCTTGGAGATCGACTTCAGTGCAGCCTTGTAATCAGCAGGGGTGCGAATGGGGGAGATGTTCATCTCAGTCAACCTCTATGGTTGCGGCATCTATCTGATCGTATTCGGCGTGCGTGCCGATAAACTTCACGTAGACAATGCCTACTCGGTAAGCGACCGCCACGATCAGACGGTGGTCGTTGCCCTTGATGTTGAACACCACTCGGTTATTGGCAACGAAGCTTGCATTCCGGTAGGCGTTCTTGATGTCCTGCGGCGACTTCCACGTGGCCGCCTTCGCCTCGTCATGCCACGCCTTCAAGGGCTGCTCGGCCGGCGGGTTCGCCTCCCAATAGTCCCTGAGCTTGGCAACGGCGATGACCCTCATGCCGCAATCATAGTCCCATTTTGGGACTTGTCAAGACGATCGACCACTGCGCAAGGCGGGTTATGGCGCCAGCTCAGCCGAGAGGCGGCAGGACGGTTGGTGCGAAGCAGGCCGGATCTCAGACCCATCCGCCAACACCCAACCACCCTACATGTTAACCTTTCTCATTCGCACCTACCCCCCCTCCCCGCCCCCGATGACCCGCCCGTCGCTTCGCCGCTCTGCCCTGGGCCTGTCCCTGACCCTGGGCTGCCTTTCGGCCCACGCCGCTCCCCCTCCTCCCCCGATGTGCAGCAGCTCGACGCAGTGCAGGTGCTCGGGCGCGCCCAGACCCTCTACCGGGTGGACGACGCCACGGTGGGCACGCGGACGGACACGCCGCTGGCGCTGGTGCCGCAGTCCATCCAGGTGGTGCCGCGTGAGTTGATTGAAGACCAGGCGGCCCGCCAGATCACCGACCTGTACCGCAGCATCAGCGGCATCAGTTTCTTCAGCTATGCCGGCGTGACCCTGCGCGGCTTCCGCCAGGAGAACGTGCTGTATGACGGCCTGCGCGGCGACCCCTATGCCGGCTTTTCGGTGCCGCAGCTGTTCAACATCGAGCGCGTGGAAGTGCTGAAGGGACCGGCCGGCGCCCTGTATGGCGGCGGTGATGCCGGGGGCGTCATCAACTACGTGACGCGCAAGCCCAAAGCCACACCCGAGCGCCGCATCGAACTGCAGGCCGGCAACAACGATTTCCGGGCGGCGTCGATCGAGGCCACCGGGCCGCTGAACACCGCGGGCAGCGTGCGCTACCGCGCCGGGCTGTATGGCGACACCGAACAGGGCGTGCGCTGGAACGCGGACAGCGAAAGCGTGATCGGTGATGCGTCGCTGGCCTTCGACGTGGGCGACACCGGCGAGTTGACCCTGCAGTTCACCGACATCACCCAGAACCTGGGCGGCAACCGCCTGCGTGGCGTGCCGGTGGACGACAACGGCAGTTTTCTCACCGACCGTCGCTGGAACCACAACGAAGCCACCGACTTTCTCGACATGCGGGCCAAGGTTGCGCTGGCGCAATACCACTTCTCGCCCAGCACCAACCTGGACGTGGATGTGGGTGCACGCTGGTTCGAGAACAACGAGCATCAGATCTACCACGAGCCGATGGGGCTGATCGACCGCAACCGCGACGGCGTGCCGGAATGGATGACCCGCCAGCTGCGCAACCAGATCCGCGACAACGATGCATTCACCGCCAACGGCAACGCCGTGTGGCGCGTCAGCACCGGCAGCATCGCGCACAAGGTGCTGTTCGGCGCCGATGTGTACCAGCAGGATGCCGACTTCACCGCGCAGACGGCCAACAGCGCGGATCTGGCGCGGGGTGCCGGCCCGGTGCCGGGCATCGACCTGTTCAACCCGGTGTATGGCGCAAGTTCGTGGCGCGACTACAACCTGGCCGCCCTGCCCTGGCGTAGCACGAGCACGCGCAGCAAGCGCTATGGCGGCTACCTGCAGGACGAACTGACGTTGACCTCGCGCTGGCATGTGCTGGCCGGACTGCGCTGGGATGGCTTCAAGGACGATGACCGCATTGCCGGCACCAGCGTGGACGGCAACGACATCAGCTGGCGGCTGGGCAGCACGTATACCGTGCGGGAAGGCGTCAATGTCTACGCCAACATCGCCAGCGGCTTCATGCCCCAGAGCGCGGCCAACCAGAGCGCCGAGGCGGGCGGCCCGTTCGATGCCGAGCGCAGCAAACAATGGGAAGTCGGGTTGAAATCCCTGCTGGCCGAGCGCGTCACCCTGAACCTGGCCGCGTACCGGATCGACCGCAGCAATATCGTGCAGGCCACCGGCGAGATCGTGGACGGCGTCAACCAGCTCGCCGCCCTGGGCCTGGTGCGCAGTACGGGCATGGAGCTGGATCTGCTGGCCGATGTCACCGAACGCTGGGTGCTCAACCTGACCTACGCCTACAACGATGCGCGGGTGAAGGATGCCGGCAGCAACGGCATCACCAATGCCTCCGGCGACCGCTTCGCCAATGCGCCGCAGAACAAGCTCGGCCTGTGGACGCGCTACGACCTGCCGGCGATCAACTCCGCCATCGGCTTCGGCGCCGACTACGTGGATGAGCGCGTCAGCCTGGATGGCCAACGGGTCAAGCCGTACACCGTGTTCGACATGAGCTGGAAGACGCAGTGGCAGCAGTGGCAGTTCCAGGCCAACGTCAAAAACCTGTTCGACAAGGTCTATGCGGCCAGTGGCTTCACCGAGCGCACCGGCCACTTCCCGGGTGAGCCACGCCGCGTATACGTGCAAGCGGCGTACGCCTTCTGAGCCCGCCCATGCGCCAGCCTACGCCAGCGCCCCCCAACCGCCCTGCACGCAGCGCGAGTGGGCGCCGGCTGTGGTTCGACCTGCACAGTTGGCTGGGTCTGAAGCTCTGCCTGTTCATGGGCTTCGTCTGCCTCACCGGCACGCTGGCGGTGTTCTCGCAGGAGATCGACTGGCTGCTGCACGCCCCCATGCGCGTGGCCGATGGGGGTGAGCACGCCGGCTGGGGGCCGGTCATCCATGCCGCGCAGACGGCACATCCGGACTGGGAGCTGGAGGGCATCTCCGCCGGCCACACGCGCCTGTTCGCGGCGCGCGCGCAGATGCGCCTGCCCGATGGCAAGCGACGTTTTGTCTGGATCAACCCCTACACCGCACAGGTGACCGGCGACACGGGCTGGTTCAATACGCAGCGTCTGCTGCGCAACACCCACCGCCACCTGATGCTGCCGGTGGCCTGGGGCGTGCCCCTGGTGGCGGCGCTGTCCATCCCGTTGCTGCTGTCGCTGTTGAGCAGTCTGTACATCTACAAGAAGTGGTGGCGCGGTTTCTTCAAACGGCCCGACCCCTCACGACCGCGCCGCTTGTGGGGCGATGTCCATCGCTTGGCCGGGGTGTGGTCACTGTGGTTTCTGCTGCTGATCGGGGTGACCGGGGCGTGGTACCTGATCGAATCCCTCGGCGGCGATGCACCGGCCGCGCCGACCATGCGACTGGCCAAAGGCGATGACCGCGCTGCCGCCGTAGATCCGGCGGCTGTGGACGCCGCGGTGCAGACCGTTCGCCAGCACTGGCCCCGCCTCGACATCCTCGGCGCCATCCCCGCACGCGATGGCGGGAGCATCCTCTTCCTGGGGGAGGCCGACGCCTGGCTGGTGCGGGAGCGGGCCAACAACATCGCCGTGGATCTGCGCACCGGGCAGGTGATCGGCATGCACGACGGCCGTGCGCTGGGGGTCCATCAGCGCATCGCCGAAATGGCCGATCCCCTGCACTTCGGCAGCTTCGGCGGTTGGCCCATCCGACTGCTCTGGTTGCTGGCCGGCACGCTGCTGACCGGGCTGTGCTTCACCGGCGTGTATCTCTACGGACTTCGCACAGTGGATTCGCTGCGATCAGCGGCTAAAAGGCGGCAGACATGAGTCATGAAAAGCTACCCGGACCTTGGCGCGCGGCGTGGCACGGCATGGGTCGCTGGCGCTGGCTGTGGCTGGCCCTGCTGCTGGTGTGGGCGTCGCTGGTGCCGCTTGAGGCCATGAAGTAGCAGTACTCAGCCGTTGAACAATGGCATCCTGCATGTTCGTGCGGGAGAACAACGATGCAGGCGACGGGAAATCTTCTTGCAGCAAGTGCTGTCACGCTGAAGGTCGGCGTGGTGTTCTGGGTACTGGTGGCCTGGCGGACACCGGGGGGCGAGCCTTGGGATGCGCCTGTGTTCTGGACCGTCGTCTATCCCATCGCACTGGGCATCGCCGCCATTCTAGGCGCCTGTTTTCCCCGGCGGGCGTGGCTGTGGGGACTGTTGCTCATGGTGCTGCAGGTGCCGGTGGTGGCCGTGGTGTCGGGCTTTGGCCCGTTGCTGCTGGCCGGGCTGGTATATGCCCTGGTGCTGGCGTTGCCTGCGATGGCTGTCGCGGGAGCGGCGGGCGCGCTGCGTCGCCGCCTGAATGGGAAGGCTTGAAAAGCTCAGCGCTTCGCCGGCTGCCACCCTGCTCGCAGTGCATCCCCCGGGCTGCAGAACATGCGCTCGCCGCGGCTCAGGTCGATGCTCGTGCGCTCGTAGTCCCGCTGGCCGGGCACGTGGTAGATCTTCTTGCCCTGGCCGGAGATGTTGCCCTTGATGCGGCATCCGCCCGGCGCCGGCTGCGCGGCCACCGGGGCGTGTCGTACCGCCTGGTCACGCTTGCTGCGACGGAAGTCAGCCGGCATCTGAAACGGCCCCTGCCAGAGGTTCCGTTGGTGCTGGCGCGCGTCGGCTTCGTCTGCGATGAATGCCGTGGCGTACTGGCGGTACGCGACCGCCCAACCGGCGCGCACCATCCACCGATTGACCGACGTTCCTTGAACAAAGCACTCCGCCACCACCCTGCCGTAGCGGTCCGTGTCCTTGCGTTGGCAACGAACGGTCTGGTCCAGCAGATAGCCGTCCAGCGCGGCCGCGGACCGCCGGCCACAGGGCCAAGCGCGCCCATTGTTGGTGGTGCATTGCTGCGCGCTTTCCGGCGCATCTATGCCCCATAGGCGGATGCGCTGCTTGGCCACGGTGAGGGTGTCCCCATCCGTGACCGTCGCGCGGCCGACCAGCTCTGCTGCCACACCCGGAACCGAAGCAGAAACCAAAAGCAAAACCACCAGACCTTTCAACACCATCAACAACGACGTCCTCTATGCGCATGCTCGGGAGCGAGCGCCAGTTCAAAACATGGTCGAGCACTTTAGCGGAAGTCGAAAAAAGACGCCGACCACATCGAGAGTCCCTCCAGGGCGTGCTTGGCGATCGCCCGGCCACTCAAGGGCGGCGGTGGGCTAAATATGAAACGCCGGGCCTGCCGACAACGTCGCCGAGCTCACCCTGACCCGAAGCGCAATGAGCACGCTGGCCAGCAGCATCACCACCGCAGCAACGGTGAGGACGGCAACGATGCCCCCCAGCCCGAACACCAGGCCACCCAAGGCGGCCCCCGCGGCGATGGAGGACTGCACAGCAGCGACCACCATCCCACCGGCACTCTCGGCCTGATCGGGCACCGCACGTGCGACCCAACTCGACCAGGCAACGGGCACGCCGCCGAAGGCCAGGCCCCAGAGCGCGACCAGGATCGCCAGCCCGCCAACGCCCACCGGCAACAGGAGCATGCCGAGCGCGGCTACGCCCACCAGGGCCGGCATGATCACCAACGTGACTTTCAAACTGCGCTCCATGAGCCAGCCGGCCAGTAGTGTGCCAACGAAGTTCGCCACACCGAATCCGAGCAGAATCAGTGCCAGGCCATCGGCGCTCATCTGCCCCAGGCTTTCCAGCGTCGGGCGGATATAGGTGAAGAGCGCGTACTGACCGGTGTGCGCCAGAACGCAGCCCAGCATGCCCACCGCAACGCCTGGCCGGCGCAGGAGCCCCACCACCGACTCCGGGAGCGCCGCCTTGCGCGGGGCCATTCGGGGCAGCGTGAACCACTGGAACGCAAACGTGAGTCCACCTACCGCCGTCGCCGCCCAAAAGGCGCTGCGCCAGCCCAGCAGCCCGCCGAGGTAGCTCCCCAACGGAACGGACACCACCGTGCCGACCGCAATGCCGCTGAAGATGATGGACAGCGCGCGAGGCACGCGCTGTGGCGGCACCAACCGCATGGCCACGGCCGCTGCCATGCTCCAGAAACCGCCCAGCGCGACGCCCAGAAGGACGCGCATCACCAGCAGGACGCCCATGCTGGACGACAACGCCACGAAGGCGTTGGAGAGGATCATCAGACCCGTGAAACTCAACAGCACCAGGCGCCTGTCTATCGACCGGGTCAGCCGAGGCACCAGCAGGCCAGCGAACAGTGCCACAACCGCAGTGACCGTCACGGCTTGACCGGCCAGCGCCTCCGACACCCCCAGGTCCGCCGCCATCGGCGTCAACAGGCTGGCAGGCAGGTACTCGGCCGTGAGTAGCCCGAAGACACCCATGGCCAGCGAAAACACGGCCACCCATGCCGACGAAGACGGCTCCCCGCTCTCCCGGGTCACAGAATCAGGCGCGCCTACGGCATCCACTACGTTATTGCTCATCAAAGATCCCAGTGCATTCGTGCAGCCGAGAGTCTAGGGAGCCATGCCAGGATGATCTATGATTGTCCAACCTGTCTTTTTGATCGAAACCCCGGGTCGTCTCAATGAGCCACACTCCACCCCAGCCCACCGACCTGATCAGCGAGCTGCTGACCGGCATGCGGCTGCATGGCGTTCAATACCGACGCATTCAGACCGGGCCGACCTTTGGGCTTGGATTTCCGCCGAAGCCAGGGCATGCCTACTTCCATTACCTGGCCGTGGGCACCGCGATTCTTCGTGGCGCAGACGGCAGCCAACACCTTCTCTCCGCTGGGGACGTCGCGCTTCTTCCCCGCGGAGAAGGCCATGCGTTGGTGTCGGGCGAGGACCATCCCGTCCAGTGCCTGGAAACGATAGACGCCGCCCCACTGGGTGACACGGTGAGCGGGATAGACACATGCCCGAGCACGCATGCCGTGCCAAGCGCCGTGCTCTTCCACGGATGCATGGTGGTCGATCTGGGTGGCATGCAAGGGTTGAGCAAGGTGATGCCAGCGGTGATGTTGGCCGATGGCAACGGCACTCAGTTTCCTGGGCTGTTGCCGATGGTCGACGCGATGAAGCGCGAGGTGTGCTCCGGACGTATTGGCTTTGCAGGCATCCTCGCCCGGCTCGCGGATGCCGTTGCCGCCATGATCGTCCGTGACTGGGTGGAGCGCGGTTGCGACGGCGCATCCGGCTTGGTCATGGCCCTGCGCGACCCCCGTCTATCACTGTCGTTGCTTGCCCTGCACAGGGATCCTGGGCGTGACTGGACCGTCGAAGCGCTGGCTGCAGAATCCAACATCTCACGTTCTGTCTTTGCAGACCGGTTCCAGACCGTCATAGGAACCGCGCCCCTGCGGTACGTGACGGAGCTGCGCATGCAGTTGGCGAGTCAATGGCTGTCCCACCAAAGCCTGTCCATCGAGGTCGTGGCAGAGCGCCTGGGCTACGCGTCACAGGCAGCGTTCAGTCGCGCCTACAAGCGCGTGATGGGGCACTCTCCTGGGGCGACTCGGCGCGGGCGCGCCTTGGCTTCGCCATAGGGGCCGTTTGGGGGCAGTCGCTCAAGCCGCCTGAGCGTCGTCAACGGGCTGCAGCCGGTTGGCGATCCCATCGAAGCGCGCCGCCTCTGTTCGAAGGCGATCGGCGGCAGCGCGTCGACTCGCCCTCGCCCGCCAGTCGCCACCGCGCTGCAGGTCCAGTGCGTCGGCCTGCTGCCACAGCGAAGCCGCCCGTGCGCGCGCCCAGCGCGCCTTTCCGATGTCTGCTTTCGTCATGGGGTCCATGGTGAATACGGGGCGTCGCATGGCGCGATACGGAGGCAACGCCGGCTGACTATCGTCCTGTCGCCCGAGCAGAAACGGTTTGCCGATGCCCCGCAGCTTGCGGTCCAGTCGGTGAGGCCGCCTGACGTGATCGTCCAGCCATTTGGTATCTTGGGCGCCAGCTCTGCACAGATCCCGACCCCCATGCCCCGCAAGACCTCGAACAATCCCTCCGCGTCGCTGCTGGACCTCCCTGCCGGCGCGATCCCGTCGGGAACAGCAACGGACAAGGCACTTCTCAGTGCCGCGACCAAGGAAGCCTACAAGCGCGTCAATCTGCTCCTGAGCGCCTACTTCGAGGATTTCAGCCCAGCGCAGCAGCGCAGGATCCGCGAAGCGATCGGCGCGAGCGCCAATCCGAAGCCACCTAAACAGGCCAAGGTTCCCAAGGTTCCCAAGGCACCCAAGGCTCCAAAGGAAGACCTGCCGCCCCGGTTCTGGCTGCCCTTCAGTGGTGAGACGTGGTCGGGACGAGGACGCCCGCCAGCAGCCTTCCTCGCCTGGGAAGGCACCGTCGCCCATACCGAGTGGAAGAAGCGGCACCCCGGCGAGCGATTCCCGACCTACCCGGGCTGATTGCGGCTGCAAGGGCGCAGGCGTTCTGCAGCGCCAGCGTCTTCCTTCTCCGTCCAACCCTTTAAGCAGGAGCTGGAAATGACGCCTCTCGACAAAGCGATCCGTAGAGAACTACAGGTCGGCGACGACACGTACACACTGACGATCGACCCGAGCGGGCTCAAGCTCGTGCTGAAAGGGCGGAGGAAAGGGTTGGAGCTGCAGTGGACGGAGTTGGTCAACGGTGACGCCGCGTTGGCTGCAGCGCTTCAGGCATCACTTGGGGCCAAGTGAATCCAGGCTGGCGATCAGATGGCGCGATTCTCGATCTATAGCGGAATGATGTTGGTTGGCTACTCGTCGCTGGAGAGTGGCGATCCTCCCATGGGCGTTGCTTTCGGCCAGTTCGAGCCAACCCCTGGGTATCTCGCCATTCAAAACGAGTGCCGCACAAATCACGTCGACCAGTCCGGCTTGACCCTTTCAGTGAAAACCGAAGCAGGCTTGGTTGTTCCATCCATGGCAATCGCCATTCTGGACTTCACTGAAGACCTTCTGCCTGATTGCATCGAGATCAGCATCCTCGGCATTCCCACCGCTTTTTATGAAGCGTTGTTTCCTGACCATGTGATCAAGTACGCGCACCAATTCGTCAGGTGAGGCGCTCAGGAACTCAGCACAGGCTGCCTCAGACCAGGCTGGGCCGTATCTGAGCGTGAGGTGTAGGGTGGGAATTTTCGGATGGTGAGCGCTACGCGCTGGAGTCTGCGCAGAGTGGAGACCCGGATGTTTCTTCGACCATGGCCAGTCTTGGATGCCCAGAGCTGTGTTCGGCAGGCGCATTTCCTGGGCATCTTTCACCTCCTTCCTTGGGTGCAAAAAATCTACGCCCTGAAGAGTAGCTCAAAAAAAATCTGCCACCTTTCTCCTCTATCCCGACTAAATCAGTCCAGCATTGGGAGAACATACTTGGCTATGACCTTTCCATTCCGGATAACCACGTAGAAATAGGCGTGACCAGACGTACAGTAGAGCGAACGAAGTTCGTCGCCATGCTGCATGCCAGCGATCATGCTTGTCCACTTTGGATCTTCTTCGAGATTTGGATAAAGCTGCCAGCGACGCCCTATATCCAAGGCGTCACTTGGAAGCAGCGGAACAGATGCTCGACAGCTGGGCATGCCTAGCTGTCGAGTGAATGACCTCGGCTCCTTCTTTAGTGGGCTCGAGGAGCTGCACCCTGAGACGCACACAGCAAACGCAATGAGGAGAATAAGCCATCCTACGCGCAACGGAATGCTCCACGGGCATGCGCCATTTGATTGCATCGGAAGCATCATTGAAAGGTTCCTGATGCTGCATGTTATACGCGCCATTGGTCCAACCTCCATTTGGCACCCCAACTCTGGAGTATGTCGCGTGAAGAATTTCGTGACCAAAGATACGGCCCGCACTTCCTGATCCGCCGTCCGACAAAGCCCGACCAGTGACGAAGGGTTCGTTTGATCAGCCGGCAGTCGAGCACGGCCTGAAGGTCAGTAGGGACGCGCTGGAAAAACGACCAGCGACTGGCCGATGTGCGTCTCAGACGATGGGGGATGCGCATGCGAGTGTTCCCTCGACATTCCTCCTGCCTTCCAAACCATCCAACTCAGTTAATTTACTTTAAAAGCAATGATTTAGAAGAGTTTGGCAGAGAGAGTGGGATCGGATCACCACGGATCTAGCCAGTTCTTTCCGTTGCAGAAAGCCCGTTTGGCAGGTTTCCTTTGGATGTTTCCTCGATCATAGCCAGTCCTGGGTACGGTTGGTACTGCTTCCCCGGGTGACCAGACCTCCCCCGATGGAGGAGCGGTCGGCTAGCAAACTAGCCAACTGAGGCCCCTGATGGCAGCGGGTGCGGAGATACATCTAAGGGCGAGATCTAAGGTCGAATTGGAAGTTCAGATATGTGAAATTTCTCTCATTTCTAATTTGGCGACTATGGGTATGGGTGCTTGGATGGGGCCGTCCACTAACGAAAAGGAAGGCTCTATGCACCACGACACACAGCTCCACATCGCCAGCCAATTGCTCAGCGCCCTCATGATTTACATCCCGAGTCGGGACATCGACGATCGCGACGTAGATGTTCGGCATGCTTTGGATGTCGCCGCCGAACTGATGAGGCAGTGGGGACCGACTACGCCCCCGGGGAGCTGCATTCCCCCACCCGCAGCCGGCAGATCGCAGAGAATGCCCGTTGACCGCTCACTCCCACCACCGGAAATGCCAGAATCAATGGAGCAATGGCGGAGCAGCAGGATCAACACACCCGTGCCCGGTCCGAAGCCAAAGCTGGGCAGACGACCTGGTCTGCACTGAGCAAGAAGTGGCCCCGCAACTGCGGGGCCACTCGCTTTATGGACTCGGCGGCGCCGACGGCCGCGATGCCAGACCAAGCCGAGGCACCTGCGGGACCCTGCGCACCGACGGCGACACGAATGCGGGCAACTCACCGCAAGACTGAGCCAACTCCGACGCTTGTTGAAGGATGTCTCTTTCGGCGGCGTCCAGCGCAGGCTGAGGCGCCCTCTCTTGGGCCTTAGCCAACTCGATTGACCGCATCTCGAGCACAGCCAGACGCCTCCCTCGGCGTTTGGCCCATTCCTTGGGCGACCACTAGCTACCTTCTCGTGGGTGGTCCGCGTTGAAGCCCTTCCATTGCTGCTGCGCCATGTGGTGAAGCCGCTCTGCTCGCCGGACCGCGCTCTCCCTTCGCCCCCTCCTCAGCAACGCCTGCTTGAGCGTGCGGATCTTGACCGCAACAGATGCGACCAACGGGCGTGCCTGGACGTTGTCACCAAAGCGGACCAAGTGACGGCGCACATCCGCAAGCCACTCCCGAACAACGCCCAAAGCCAAGTCTGCCCGGGTCTGGGTAATCTCCCAGAGGTCTCTCAGTGCAACATCAATCCACTGAAGGCAGTTCCACTGCCTCGCGGGGCGCTCTGGCCCCAACACCCCGTTCTCAATGGGAGGCAGCAGGATGCCCATCACTCCCTCAATTTTTAGATCGCCGACCACGAGAAAAGGCGCGGCAGACTTCTGCTTCGCCCGCCCAGCGAGTGCAGCCCGGTGCTCGTGCGTGGGAGGAAGTCCAATGGCCCGACCCTCTGCCACAGCGTCTTGGATCAGCGATTCGAACTCTTGGTCGTTTTCCTGCTGAATCGACAGGTTGGTCTCTTCGACGTGGGTGGCCTGACCTTTCCTGGCAAGCGCCGTCGCGACCTTTCCTTGGTGACGCGTAGGCTCCCTAGAGAGCAGCGTTGCCCGAAGTGGATCCCCCACCAACAATGCCATCTGAGACTGTTCTTCCAAGCTGCGGTGGTCCACGCGGGAACGGATGTCAGCCGCCTCCAGATGCGAGTTGATCGTGGACGCCACGGCCTCGCGAACCCACTCCACCTCGATACGCCCCGTCGGCCCACCATCCAGCTCTTTGGTCTTGTCACCATACCCTTCTCCAGTGATCCGCCGTGTGCTTGCCAGGATGTGGACGTGGTGGTTCACACCATCAGTGGTTGGCGGCGAATGGATGCTTGCTTGGACGACGAACCCATAGCGGACTACTAGCGCGTCAGCAATAGCCCAAGCAAGTTCACTGCGCTGTTCGGCATCGAGCTCGTGTGGCAGCGACACTTCGAACTCGCGTGCAATCGTGGCGTCTCTGCGACGCTCGGCTGCTTCGACCGCGGGCCAGAGTTCGCCTGGAATCAAGGCCCATGGTGGCGCCTCTGGAGGGCCCTGGCACGTGCTTGCGACGACACCACTGCGGCGCTGATAGTCGTGCACTTGTTCTGTCCGAAAGTCCTGAAGGCGCAGACCGCCGCGATAGGCGGCCGCCGCGACGGCGGACTGGCCTCGCGCACGGCTGAAGGTTTTGACGCTGGTGTGGTAAATAGCCATTGAGATCTCCGTGATTGGTCGGAGTCTTCATGCTTTTGTTTTTTCTCTTCGCAAGCGGGAAACCGCTTGGGGTTCAAGGGGCGAAGCCCTTTGCGCACGTGTAACAGAGTTACACCTAAGTGCGCTCTTGCATTGTTCCTTTAAGCATGTTTTTTGAGCGCTCATTGAGCGTTGCACGTTCGTACATTTTCAGATGCGAGCGATCTTGACGGCACCAACTTCTTTGGTTGACTGGTTTCAACCTCATGAAGGAATCCACCATGACCGCAACCAATCACTACCATGAGCGAAAGAAGCCACTCCATGGAAGGGTGGAGCGTTTGCTATTCACTATTATCGCTCCGAAACCGCATCGCTAATTTTCCCAATGATCTTTCTCCCCCGCTTCACCCAATGCCGGCCCCTCTGCACGTTCAACGCTGCATCACCCCGTGCTCGCCACTTGGTAAGGCACGCTGACGCCGCCACCCATCAAAGCGGAAGTACGATGCACACTTAACCGCGTGGGCAACAAGTGCGCAGCAGCGTCTGCGCTGACGAAGCACGATCGTCAGGTTGAGCATGGAGTAAAACCTAGATGATTTCACCCTCAACCAAGACGCGAGTCAGTTCAGCCTCGTGATTACTCGTGAGAGTCTTGATAAGCACTGTTCTTCCACTCTCGGCTGATCCAATTAGCACTTCAAAAGTGCCGTTCGGCCAGTAGCTGACTGTGCCAACAAAATCGCGGCCGTCTAGATCGAGCGTAGCGCGGCCTAGGTCATCTTCCGAGTATCTAAGCGTGTACCCCTTCCCCTCTAGCATCTCTGCGTTATTGGCCATCCAAATTTTGAGAGGTGAACTATTCACTATCGCGGCTCCCGAGTGTTTCCATCGAACTTAGGCATTTCGTAATCCTTCGGATCTCTCCCTCGCACACGGGCATCAAAGCTATTGGGGCCAGGAATTCGGCCGGTTCCCTCTGAATGTGGAAGAACCCTATGAGAAGGGACATCAAATTCCACATACATGTCGCCGGCTGGTGCTGCGCGATACGTATCAGCACTGGGCGGATCCGAAACACGCGTCTGACCACCTAGCCCCTCTTGCACACGTCCTGTTCTTCTCATCGCAGCGAGTTCGGCTGGGCTCATCCAGCGGCCCACAGTTTTCGTTTGAGCGGGCAGCCTTATTCCTGCCCCGGCCATCCTAGCAGGGGCTGCTATCCCCTCAGAGACGAGCAGAGCGCTACCAAATTTGTATCCGCCCTGACCAACTTGACTGCTAGGAGCACCAAACAACGGCGTCGTGTCCGTCGAGCGATACTGCGACATGTCGACTGTGCCGTAGACAGTCGGACCGGCATTTCTGCCAATACTGAAGACCCCATCGCCTGCAGCTCGAAGAACGCCTCCCCAGAACTGACAGAACGAGGTGTCACATCTTCCGTCCGGGTCAGAGTATGTATAGGGATTGTTAGCGGCGTACCTGTAGCGATTGAACATCCCAACATTGTTCTGGAAGGGGGTAACCGGATCTACAGATAGGAACCGACCAATCTGTGGGTCATAGTAGCGCTGCTGCATGTACACCAACCCAGACGAGGCATCTGAGACGTGCCCAGTGTAGCCAATGCCGTCTACCGCCTTGCCAATCGCCTGACCGTAGGGCTCGTACTGGGTGCGATCAGCAACCTGCCCAATGGCGTCGGTAGTCGCCACAGGACTCCCCAGCGAGTCCACGTGCTGGTAGCTGATGACACCGCCCTCCTGCTTAGCAAGCAGTCGAGAAGCGAGGTAGATGTACTCAATAGGACCGCTCAGTCGACGCCGCTCGAAGAGCAACCTCCCGCCTTGGCTATAGAATGAGCGCAACCTGTCGCCGCTTGAATCCGAGGTAACGACCCGTCGGCCTGCGCCATCGTATTGATAGCCTTCGAGATCCGGGATGGCGCGCAGACGGTTGCCCATGTCAAATTGGTGGACTCGACCGTTCTTGTTGAGCAGGTTCCCCTGTGAGTCGTAGCTCAACCCCATGACAGTCGCGCCATCTTGAGCGAGGATGTTTGTCAGGCGGTTGCGCGAGTCATACCAGTAGCGATGATCTTTTACCCCACCGAGTGAAGACGACAGAAGGTTATCTCGCGCGTCGTATGTGTAGCGGTGCCAATGATCACCTCCAAAGCTGGCCGATCCGGCAGCCAGGAGACGGTTACTTGAGTCGTATTGCATGACGCGGTCGTACGGGGCTCCCTGCTGGAGATCCGCGATGCTAGTAACATTTGCGTTGGCATCGTAACCGTAACGATAAGCCATGATGCCGGTGTCGACCTGCTCGGACGGTAGCTGGCGAGCGTTAAGCACGGTGCTATGAGTAATTCCATTGCCGTAGGTGAAGGACTGAACACTGCCGTTAGGGTGGTAGCGCACTCCAGAGGCCAATGACGTACCTGCGGCCGAAACGCTCAATGGCCGCCCCTGTGCACTGTTGCTGTAGGTTACCGTCAAGCCACTGGGGTAGATCACCGTTGCCAGCGCACCCATCGTGTCGTAGCCATAGCCTACGGACCAGGTAGGCCGTCCAGAGCTATTCGCGCCTTCACCAATCAGCAAATTTCGCTTGTTGTACTGGAACGTATTGACAGTGGTTTCGCTGCCATCCGCATTCCAAGTGGTTACTTCTCGCAACTGGCCACTGTTGCGGTACAGAAGGTCCTGGTCTCCATTGCGGTCCGGGAAGCGGACGCTGACCACGCGGTTGCGGGCATCGTAGCTCCGATCAACACGACGACCGGATGCAGCGGCTTCGGCCCTGCTACAAGTGCCAGTATCGTAAAGGTCAAGGCCGGATGCGGTCCAAGCCACGTTACCAGCGATGTCATATTCGACTACGGTCGCCCCGGTCTCCGGTTCGATAGTCTTGCACAACCTTTGGAACTGGTCATAGACATAGCTACGGGTCACTCCTGAAGGCGACTGTGCCTGAACTACAGTCACTGTGGCCGTACCGGACGTTGCAGCCGCGCCTCGTCGATCTGTGGCGACAGCATAGAACTGATAAATGCCTGGTGCCAAGCCGGTAATAGTGAACTCGTACGGGGCAGAGGTAAGCGTGGCGACCTGTTGGCTATCGCGATAGAAAGCCACCTGAGCCACCGAATCATCAGGATCACTCGCGCTTGCCACTAGGCGCACTTGGCCCGGGCTCTCCAGTTCAACATTGCCAGGAGATGTCAGCGAGACGGATGGCCCTGCATTGACCGGAACTGAAAAGGCGCCTGAATTGGATAGGAGGTTGTTGCCCCCACCCACCGGCGAGATGCCGTGAAGATAGATCTTCTTGCCGCCGTGATCGCGAACCATGGCGTCGGTGACTGGGATGCTGAAGCGGTATGCTGTTCCCTGCGTTTTGCACTGAGTATTGACTCCAGCTTCGCTGGCAAGATTGGCATTGAACGAACCGTAGGAGGCACCAGTCCCCGCGGCGCCGCCTAGGTACAGATGGACAGCAATAGAGCTTGAAACATAAGTGGAGCATGCCCATCCAAAGATCGCACCGTTGGACAAGCCGATATCACCGACTACCCGCGAGCCGTAGATCGTCTTGGCCGGGGCATATGTCGTCGCTCCATTAGTGTCCGTGGCGTAGACCTGCACAGCATGCACGCCCTCGGTGATGGGCCCATAGTTCCGCTGGTATGGCTCCCCACTGCTACCAAGCACATTGCCATCCGCCAGATAGGTCACCGAAGCTACGCCGTAGTCTGGATCTGATGCGTCGGCGCTCAGCAGAGTAGATGTTCCCTCACCAAATACCGAACCAGCCGCTGGAGCAGTAAAGGTAATTGATGGCGGCAAGTTGGCTGGAATGCGGAAGTTACCCGAACCAGCAATTGTCTTGTTCGGCTGACCAACTGGCGAGATCCCGTGAACGTATATTGCCTTGCCGGCATTTTGCTGGCGAAGGGGTTTGCTCATTTGGAGTGAGAAACGGTGATTTCCGCCTGCAGCGCATTGGGCATTTATGCCAGGCTCGCTCGCTTCATTTGCGGCTCCGGATAGACCGAATGTCCCGGTGCCGGCCGCGCCCCCGAGGTAGACATGTACATCAATGGATGCGTCGATACGGGTCGAACAGGCCCAGCCTCGGATCAGGCCACCGCCACTCACTTCGTCAATGTGCCCGATCACTTCCGAGGGCGGCCCGGTCACGACCACTTGAACGTCGGGCGTAGGATCGCCGAACCATTCAATGCCCTCCTCCAGCATGCGCCATTGGAGGCTGTACGTACCGGGGAGCGATGGGGCTACCACGTTGAACTCGAATAACGTTCCAACTCCGCCCGGCACTTGGTCCTTAACCGGAACCCGCGCCACTCCCCAGGTGCTGTTGTTGGCGGGGTTCCAGGAGCCAAGCGAATAGCCGGTTGCCGCCGACCACGTCGTGTTTCCACCGTTTCGGAATCGGAACTTCACCGCGTAGGACTGACCGGCCACCATGGTCGTGGGCACGCTCTGCTCATACGACATGGCGCTGTTGAACTTGCCGCCCACAATAACGGCTCCAACGCCACTGGTAGTTCCGAATCGTGTGCCGTTGCGGTTCATCTGCCACTGGAGCAGATACTCACCTATGGGCATCGGCGCAATGGCGGTAAAGGCAAACTCCGCAACACCTCCCGGTGGAACATCATAGGGCACAGCAATCTCACCAACGCCAAAGTGCCCACTGGAGTAGCCCTGCGCCTGTCCGAGACGGTAGCCATCTCCTGCTCGCCATGTCGTATTTCCAGCATTCCGGAACGTGACACTGCCCGAATAGGCCAATCCACGATCCATGTTGCGCGGATAGTTCGACGACACGAACTCCGCACCATCAAAGGGCACGGGGGGGGCATTAACCGTGATGCGAATGACTTGGGAGGTCAGGAATCGCGTGTACTCATCGCCATTGATGTACTTCACCGCGGTAGCTTTCAGCACGTAGTCGTAGGTACCGGCAGAAATGCCATTCTCTGCATGGGTTCCCACGGGCAACGTCGTCACCGTAACGTTGTTGCGCAACAGCCGCATATCCGTTAGGAACTCTGCCTTCGGACCGGTGCCAACGACGCCGCTATTGATTTGGAACTGATACGTTCCTGGCGCGTCGTAAGTGGTCTGTGCAGGCCCCTTTAGGTCTATCCAGCCCTGAGCCTTGGCGTCAGGCAACAAGTAGCTCGATATCAACACGAAGAACAACAAGAGCCGGGTAGTGAGTGTTCTGACAGTCACATTCGTCTTCCTTGAACGTCGAATCAGTTGAAAAGCTATAGATGGATTGTCGCTACCGAGACAGTTGGAGCAATTCCGCTCCAGGACCATGCTGTTGCTAGTAATTTTGCTCGTGCCGAATAACAGAGATGCCGCACCTCAAAGCCAGCGGATCTACGACCCATTCCCAGCCGCGCCGCCCAACGGGCGCCATCCGGCCTAACCCCGCCCTACTGACTCTGGACAAGTCTGTGCCCCTCCCCCTTTCCCCGGGCTAGGCTTCCATCGCTGTCGCTCTCGGTGTTGCCCAATGAGCCCCCTTGGACGGCTGTATATCACACGGCATCCGTCCCGTGCACCCACCACAGGGGTCCGTGGGTGGGCCTTCCGCACAACCTTTGCCTGTTGTAGGCTTCGGCAAAGTCCGAGGGGAACTCTTGTCAGATATCGCCGATACATATCCGGGCGGCGACCAGAGGCCGGGGGCATTTGAAGCACACGGGGACGAGGAGCGCGGCCAGGCGCGCGGATGCTATTTCACGAGGAAGTGGATATGCGTAAACGATCTATCCGGTGGGTACTCATCGCACTGGCGTCGGCCAGCGCTATCGCACCCGCAATGGCCCAGCAGTATTCTCGAAGCACGCGGATCACATACTACGATCACGCAGGTCAATGGGTGCTAGGTCAGATCTCTGACCGCACTGTCAATGGGGTCAGCGTGGAATCTACAACCTTCGACACTGTCACTGCCCTGCCGTTGACTCAATCATCATACGGAAAGCTGCAGAGCACGCTCGCCTACAACCCCGACGGCACACTATCCGCCAGTCGCGATGCCGCCGGCAACGCTACCCACTACGGCAACTGGAAGCGCGGCGTACCTCAAACAATCACGAATACTGACGGCACCACGCAATCAGCAGTGGTCAACGACCGGGGCTGGATTACGCAGGTAACAGACGAGAACGGTAGCGTTATGCAGTACGGCTACGACAGCATGGGCCGCATTAGCAGCATCACTCCGCCAACTGGCGACACCGTGAACTGGACTCCGACAACGCAAGTGTTCGAATCGGTCGGAAATGTGGAGCATGGAATCGCAGCGGGTCACTGGCGACAGACAATCACTACGGGCAACGCGGTAAAGGTGACCTACTTCGATGCTCTCTGGCGACCGTTGATCGTGTGGGAGTACGACGCAGCTCGGCTTTCGGAGACTCAGAGCTTCCTGCGCTTTGCCTATGACAGCGCGGGAAGAGCGGTTTTCGCTTCCTATCCGTCCGCATCCTCTAGTCCCACATCGGGAATTTGGACTGAATTTGACGCGCTGGGCCGCACGATCGCGAGCAGCCAAGATAGTGAGCAAGGATTGCTGATCACGACGACCACCTACGGTGCGGATGCGACAGGGCCGTACACCGTTGTGACTGAGCCGAGTGGTGCTCAGACCCGTAGTTGGTACCAGGTATTCTCGACGCCGTCCTACGATGTGCCCATCAGGGTTCAGCGACCCAACGGGGCAGTGACGACGATCGCACGCGATATTTTTGGAAAGCCGCAGTCAATCATTCGTTAGGTCGGCTGCGTCAATGCCTGGCCTATCGCACAGCCATTGCTTCCATCAATCTTGCTGTTTGAGGTCCGAAGCTGGAGCACTTAGCGAACGCACTTTTCAATCTTCTCGCCCGCCTTGCTACGTGCGCAGCTAGGAGGCAGGTCTGCTGGGCGATCAGCACCAGAGTCGCCACTGCGTTTCCAGTTTTTCAACTAGCGCACAAAGCTAAAGGAGTAGCCCGTGGGACGTGTGAAAGATGCAATAGCAACTGGGAAGTTCATGCTGCTTCTGGGTTGCTGCTTTGACGCCAGCGCTGCCTCGTCCGTCACTGTGGCCGAGGACTACCCGGCTAGGCTTCGTGCAAGTTCCACGGTGCAGGGCTTATCGGCGGATGACGTGTTCGGCGATAAGGTGGGCTTGTATACCGGCGCGTTGGAGTTCCTTCAAACAGATCTTGTCTTGCCCGGTGTCGGGGACCTCGATATCGCGGTGAGTCGCAAAATGACAGCAGGCGCCCAGGGCGGGACAAGATTGTTCTCCGACTGGGACCTTGCCTTGCCTTCAGTCCATGGCGTCTTTTCCGAGGCCAATGGATGGAACTCTGGACTGGGGGGCAAGAACTTCAACCGTTGCTCAAAGTACGCATGGCCAGCGGACGAAATGGTTGAAGGAACCCATCCCAGCCCAGTGAAGCCCGTGTACTACGTTCCTTCTGAGGAGTTTTGGCATGGCACTTTTCTCTACCTTCCCGGGGTTGGAGAGGAAGAGCTATTGAAAGTCACTGCGGACGGCCGCGCGCGACCCAACAATGGCCTAGACTACCCTCTCACAACAAAGTCTGGCGCTGCGATTCGATGCATTTCGATGAATGGCGGAGCGGAGGAGGGTTTTGAGGTATTGACGCCTCAAGGGATCACTTACCAGCTTGCATTCATGGTACGCCGCTTCGAGCTGCCGATTATCAATTATGGCCCGGCACCATCGCCAAGCGGCCCTATTCTTACCCCAACGCCTTTCGTGCTCCGCAGGCTAGATCACCGTCTCTATCCCATAAGTGCTAAGGATAGATTTGGCAACACCTTAAGCTACGACTGGGACGCATCGACCGGACATCTAAATCGCATATCCGCCAACGATGGGAGACTCGTTGAGTTCTCCTACAATGGTCATCGCATTTCCCAAGTACGAGCCGCGGGGCAGGTCTGGAATTACGACTATTCAACAGGCGTACTAACAACCGTTACGTTGCCAGACCAGTCCTACTGGTCCTTCACGCCCGGATTGAACCTTTCATTCGAAGCAGCAGGCAACGTCCCAGCAGTGCGCGCGCGCTGCAAATTCCCTGGAACTCCTACTTTCGAGACGACCGGTTCAATGCGGCATCCAAGTGGCGCAGTAGCCTCATTTACCATTAGTCCAACGCTTCATGGCCGCTCTTACGAGCATTACGGTTGCAGTGCTCAGCCCAACACAGCATGGGTCGATAAGACGGTGGAGACTTTTCCTTCAAGGTATTACGCATGGTCACTCACCAAAAAAGTTCTGAGCGGACCTGGCTTGAGCGAAGCATACAGTTGGACATACAACTACGGCCCTGATTACGCCTGTTACACTAGCGGCCTCCCTGCCAACGACCCTCTCACCTGCACCGCCTCATCACCCGCCGAGAAGCGCGTAGAAGTTACTGATCCGTCCGGCATAAAGACTTCATATGTGTTCAGCAATAGGGCCGACCACTCGGAGGGTTACCTCCTGCGAACAGAGCGCCCTGGACGCGTGGAGACGAATGTCTACGAGTTCGGCAACCCTAGCCAATTCTCTCTTTATGCTGGAACAAGCATTATGCCTGCTGCTGGCAGAGGCTGGTATCTGTCACGACTGGTGCCATTGCGCGAGCGTTCCATCCTGCAAGATGGCTACAGATACACTTGGCGGGTCAACGCATATGATGCCATGGCGCGCCCAATCAGCATTACTGAATCCAACGCCCCGGCCCCCTAAATACCGGCGAATGAGGCAGAGCGCAAGTTCGCTTGGAAGTGCGGCAGCCGACAATTGAGGAACACACTTCCCAACATGCACCTTATGAATCTGCAGCGCAGGGCCGCACCCTTTCTAGGTTTTCGCGCACCATCCGATGGGGCAAAACCCAGCACGCGCGCCGCAGACTTGCTGACGAAGCGATGCGCTTCGTTCCGCCTTGATCACCTCGCACCACGGGCAGCCCGCCACCATCGAATACAGAGAGTCAGCAAGGCCAAAGACAACGCCCGTCACTGACGTGAGCGCGCTGCTCCTGAGCTGTGGCCAGGGAGCAGTAGCGACGCACTTGATGAATGGCCATCCGCCCCCGTCGGGGCTGGCCGCAGGTGCGACAAACCGTCGCAATCACGCTGAAGCCGGGCACTTTCGCCACGGGGATTCCACAATATGGCCTAGAATCCCAAACAGGTGACCTGCGCCGCTGCCAGTAGCCGCGACGCCGCGGGGAATGCCACTGGGTTCGAGAACTGGAAGCGAGGAATCCCCCAAAGGATAGTCCACGCCGACGGCACCTCGATCAATGCAGCGGTCAATGACCAAGGACTGGTCACTCAGGTCACCGACGAGAATGGAAGCACTACAAGCTACGGCTACGACAGCATGGGGCGGGTGAGCAGCATCATTCCCCCTACCGTAGATACAGTGGCGTGGACGCCCACAAGCCAGGCATTCAACGTGATCGTCTCGATGGCCTGAGCCGGCGCCGCCCCAGGCGCGCGCGTCACCTGTGGCCAGATCTCGCGAATCGGCCCTCTGTGTGCAGCTTCAGGCTGCTGGAGCGTTGCCGCCATCGCTTCCAACTCCATGAGCTGCCGGTAGAGCTTCAAGCCCTTCGGGCTGTCGATCTGCCACTGCTCCGTGACCGTCCCGTCCGCTGCCCGGGTGCGGTTCAACGTGAGTTCGCGCAGGTTCTCAGCGCTCGTCAAACGATCAATCAGAAGGTCAGCATCCGTTTTGCTGAGGTTGGCCACGCGTTGATCCTTCAACTGTGCGAAGAGTCGAGCATAGCCTGCACCCAGCACGACCGCACGCACGTGCGCCTGGGCTAGATCTTTCGTTCGGAGGGTGCGTTTGATCAGCCGGCAGTCGAGCACGGCTTGAAGGTCGACGGGAACGCGCTGGACGAAAGACCAGCGACCGGTCTCGGACCGACTCAAATGGTGAGGGATGCGCATGCGATTGTCGCCTCTGCATGCTTTCCGCCTCCCAATCAGGACACATCAAAAATTCTATTTTAGAATCAGTGATTTATGCGTGATTGGCGGAGAGAGTGGGATTCGAACCCACGGAAGGTTTGACCCTTCGCCGGTTTTCAAGACCGGTGCCTTAAACCGCTCGGCCATCTCTCCGTATCGGTAGCGCTGTCCGCGCCCCGCGTACCCAGGTCATTGCAACCCGGGTATCCGGTCGGGGCAGCGCCCCGTCCGGCATGGCTCCCCGGCACTGGCCGGGGGTCGCATTCTCGCATTTCAGGTGAGGTTTGCCCACCCGGTGGGGGTCGGGCTCAGCCCGCATCCACCGCCAACGCACCCAGCGCGCTGGCCTTGATCTTCTCCTTGGCCCGCTCACACGCGCCATCACAATGCAGGCGCGAGGCCTCCAGTTGCGGCGGCAGGTGCTCGGCCAGGAAGTCGATGAACACGCGCACCGCCGGCAGCAGGCCGCGGCGCGAGGCGAACACGGCGTGGCAGATGCCCTGCGGCAGCGACCATTCCGGCAGCACCACTTCCAGCTCGCCGCTGCGGACGGCGTCGGCGCAGACGGTTTCGGGCAGCATGGTGATGCCGAACCCGTCCTTCACCATGCTCTGCAGCAGCGGGAAGTCGAAGCCGGCCACGCGCGGCTGCAGGTCCACGCGGCGCACCGCGCCTTCCGGGCCGTGCAGTTCCCAGCGCTGGCGGGCTTCGTCTTCACTGATGCTCAGGGTGACGTGGTTGGCCAGTTCGTCCGGGTCCTTGGGGCGGCCGGCGCGGTCGAGGTATTTCGGGCTGGCTACCAGCAGTTCCTGCACCTGGCCGAAGCTGCGCATGACCAGGCTGCCGTCGTCATCCAGCCGCGAGCGCACACGCAGGGCGACGTCGTAGCCTTCGTTGATGATGTCCACGCGGCGGTTGCTGATGTTCAGCTGCAGGCGCACCTTGGGGTACTGGGCCAGGAACTTGGGCAGCAGCTTGGGCAGCTGCATCTGCGCCAATGAGACCGGCACACTGGCGCGCACCAGGCCGCGTGGCTCGGCACTGAGCCGGTCCACCACCTCGCGTGCGGCCTGGGCCTCGGCCAGCATGGTCTGGGCGTGACGGTGCACGCTGGTGCCCACGTCGGTCACCGCGAAGCGGCGCGTGGAGCGCTGCAGCAGGCGCACGCCCAGGTCGGTTTCCAGCTGGCTGATGCGCCGGCTCAGGCGCGATTTGGGGATGCCCAGCGCGCGTTCGGCCGCGGCAAAACCGCCGTGGTCGACCACCATGGCGAAGTAATAGAGATCGTTTAGGTCGTGCATACCGAAGTTCCAGATATAGAACAATACGTGGTATTCAACCACCTTTATCCCAACCAAGCAACAACCTAACCTGTTCTCCGTCGGCGGCGCCTTGCCCGCCCCTCCCCAGATAACAGGTGATTGCCATGAAGCTTCTTCACATCGATGCCAGCGTCCTTGGCGACAACTCGGTTTCCCGCCAGCTCTCGGCCGCCGTGGTCCAGCAGTGGCGCGACCAGGTGCCGGGCCTGGAAGTGACCTACCGCGACCTGGACGCCCAGCCCGTTGCGCACCTGCGCAGCAGCTCGCTGGCCCAGACCGACGCGGCCGAAGTGGCCGACGCGGCGCTGGTGCTGGAACAGTTCCTTGCCGCCGACGTGGTGGTTATCGGCTCCCCAATGTACAACTTCAGCGTGGCCTCCACCCTCAAGGCGTGGATCGACCGCCTGGCGGTGGCCGGCAAGACCTTCAAGTACACCGACACCGGCCCGGTGGGCCTGGCGGGCGGCAAGCACGTGATCGTGGCCAGCAGCCGCGGCGGCCTGCACACCGGCGCCCCGACCGACTTCCAGGACCCGTACCTGCGTCAGGTGTTCGCGTTCTTCGGGATCGACGATGTGGAATTCGTGCGCGCCGAGGGCATTGCCTACTCGCCGCAGCACCGCACCGATGCCATCGCCCAGGCACTGGCCACCCTGCCGCAGCCGCGTGAGCTGGCTGCTGCCTAAGGTGTAACACCGCGCCGTTCCTCCTCGTCGTGGCGGCGTGGCGCGCACCACCGGTTCTCCCTCCCCCGCCGGTGTTGCGCCTGATGGCCCCTTTTGGGGCCATCTTCTTTTTCAATGGCGCAACTGCGATGCAGGTGCTGGGCAAGGTCGGTGGGCGTCATTACGCTGACCGCTCACTTGTTCAGGACAGGCCCGCATGCGCTATCTGGTCGTTGCTCCGCACCGGAGCGAATTCCCCCACCCCATCACGCTGGCGCGTGGCCAGGCGCTGCAGGTGGGTGAGCGTTATGAAGGCGCGGAAGGCTGGGACGACTGGTACCTGTGCGAAGCCGCCGACCAGGCACCGGGCTGGGTGCCGGCGCAGGTGATCGGGCGGGATGCGCAGGGCGATGCCTTTGCGAAGGAAGACTACTGCGCGCGCGAGCTGGACGTGGACCCGGACCAGGTGCTGGTGGGTGGGCGCGTGCTGAACGGTTGGGCGTGGTGCGCGCCGGTGGGCGGCGGTGTTGAAGGGTGGGTGCCGTTGCGGGTGTTGCGGGCCATGTAACCCCGGTGGGGGGTAGAGCCACCCCATGGGTGGCTGCACGCAATGCCCGAATCGCCCCGGCAGAGCCCCCGAGGTGCTGCACAAAAAAACCCGCCTTTCGGCGGGTTTTTTTGTGATCAGGCGATGGTGTCCAGGCCGCCCATGTAAGGCTTGAGGGCATCCGGCACGGTGATGCTGCCGTCGGCGTTCTGGTAGTTCTCCATCACCGCGATCATCGCGCGGCCCACGGCCACGCCGGAACCGTTGAGGGTGTGCAGCAGTTCGGGCTTGCCGGTTTCCGGGTTGCGCCAGCGGGCCTGCATGCGGCGGGCCTGGAAATCACCGCAGTTGGAGCACGAGGAGATCTCGCGGTAGGTGTCCTGCGAGGGCAGCCACACTTCCAGGTCGTAGGTCTTCACTGCGGCAAAGCCCATGTCGCCGGTGCACAGCAGCACCTTGCGATACGGCAGGCCCAGGGTTTCCAGCACCACTTCGGCGCAGCGCGTCATGCGCTGGTGTTCGTCTTCGCTCTGTGCGGCGGTGCACGCGGCCACCAGCTCCACCTTCTCGAACTGGTGCTGGCGGATCATGCCGCGCACGTCGCGGCCACCGCTGCCGGCTTCGGCACGGAAGCACAGCGAGTGCGCGGTCATGCGCAGCGGCAGCTGGTCGGCGTCGATGATCTCGTCGCGCACGATATTGGTCAGCGGCACTTCCGAGGTCGGGATCAGGTACCGGGTGGACTCGCCCACGGCGGTCTTGAACAGGTCGTCTTCGAACTTGGGCAGCTGGCTGGTGCCGCGCAGCGACTCGGCGTTGACCAGCGCCGGCACGTTGGTTTCCTGGTAGCCGTGGGTGTCGGTGTGCAGGTCCAGCATGAACTGGGCCAGCGCGCGGTGCAGGCGGGCCAGCGGGCCGCGCAGCACGGTGAAGCGCGAGCCGGACAGCTTGGCCGCGGTTTCCGCGTCCAGCCAACGGTTGCGGGCGCCCAGCTCCACGTGGTCCAGCACCGGGAAGTCGAAGCTGCGCGGGGTGCCCCAGCGCTTCTGCTCCACGTTCTCGGTTTCGTCCGCGCCGGCCGGCACGTCGTCGCCCGGCAGGTTGGGAATGCCCAGGGCAATGGCTTCGATCTTGTCGCGCAGTTCGTCCAGGGCCACTTCCGAGGCCTTCAGCTCGTCGGCGAACGCGGCCACTTCGGCCATGATCGCCGAGACGTCTTCGCCCTTGGCCTTGGCCTGGCCGATGGCCTTGGAGCGGCTGTTGCGCAGGCTCTGCAGTTCCTGGGTGCGCACCTGGATGCGCTTGCGGTCTGCTTCCAGCGACTCCAGCCCGGACACATCCAGCTCGAAACCGCGCGAGGAGCGCAGGCGTTCGGCAAGGTCGGCGGGGTGTTGGCGAAGCAGGGCTGGATCAAGCATGGCGTGTGCGATGGGGTTGGGACTGGAGGGGGATTATCGCCTGTTATGCGGATTTCTGCCGCCCGGGGGCCGCCATGTACCCCTCAGTCATTCCGGGCGTGGCAGAATCGGGGGGTTCACTACGGTATGGCTCATGTCCGCTTCCCGCTCCTCGTCTGGCAAGAACATCACCTTCCACCTGCCCCGGCGCAGCCTGATGATCGCCGGCATCGCCTTTGGCGTTGGCGTGCTGTTGTTCCTGGTGGTGTGGCTGAGCAGCCGCAACGACGACTTCTACAAGGCCGGCCCGGCGGCAACGCCGCAGCAGGTGGCCGATATCGAGCCGTTGCCCGAACCCCTGCCCGCCGCGGCCGGCTCCAGCGACATGCCCGACGCCAAGCCGCTGCCGCCTGGCGAAGAAGCCCCGCAGCTGGTGGAAACCGCACCCCCGCCGCCGCCGGCCGCAGCCGCCGCGCCGACCACCGAGGCCCCGGTGGCCGCCGCTGCCGGTGACCGCCCGCAGCCGATCACCGACCAGTCGCCGCCGCCCTCGTATCCGCCTGCCGCGCTGCGTCGTGGCGATGCCGGCACGGTGGTGGTGCGCGTGGATGTGGATGCCACCGGCTACCCGTCGAACGTAACGATCATCGAGCGGAGTGGTTCACGCGATCTTGATCGGGCCGCATCGGATGCGGTGCGCCGCTGGCGCTTCCAGCCGGCGCAGAGCAATGGCCAGCCGGTGCCGGGCAGCATCGAGGTCCCGTTCGACTTCAAGCCGCAGTAATGCGCGGCCGCCGGATCATCACGCACCGCTGATTCGGCAATGGCTCATCAAGCTGAACCTCGATGGCAATGCAGTCGCCGCGTTGACGGTGCGCTGACACATCCACAACCGGGTACGGGCAAGACTGCGGGTGTCAAAACGACATCAGGAGTTCGCCATGAGTGTTACCCATGCCCATGACATGCACGCGTCGCCGCAGCACCAGCGCGACGTGACCGATGAACCGGCCCGCCGCGGTACCTCGCCGTGGTTGTGGATGGCGCTGATCGTGGCGATGTTCGCCGCCGCGCTGGTCTGGCTGCGCTACGCCAACCCCAACGAAACCAGCACTGCACCGGTAGGCGAGCGCATGTTGCCGGCGACCGAGACGCCGGTGGCCACCACCGCACCGTCCCCGGCGACGCGCCAGGCCGCACCGGACAACACCCAGCGCAAGCCGGCCGTAGCCGCGCGTAACCGCGAGGCGCGCCCGCTGGCCAGCAATGCCAAGCCGACCTATCCGGCCAGCGCGCTGCGCAGTGGCGTGCAGGGGAGCGTGGTGGCCAGCCTGAGCGTGGACCCGCGTGGCCACGTGACCGATGCCAACATCGTGCAGCGCACCGGTTCGCGTGACCGCGACCTGGACCGCGCGGTGCTGACCACCGTGCGCAACTGGCAGTTCGAGCCGGCCATGAACAATGGTCGCGCCGTGGCCAGCGTGGTGCGCGTGCCGGTGGATTTCCGTACCGAGCGCTAAGTTGAGGCGCTGAGGCGGGAACGAAAAAGGGAGGCCACTGGCCTCCCTTTTTTGTGCGGCGTAGTGCCGGGCGCTGCCCGGCAACCAGGCACATCCCGACGCAACCGCAACCACGTAGTGCCGGGCGCTGCCCGGCAACCAGGCATATGCCGACGCAAACGGCAGCCGGGCAGAGCCCGGCTCTACGAGCAATCACGCACCATCGTAGTGCCGGGCTCTGCCCGGCAGCACGCCTCAGGCGCTGCGCAACCCGAAGCCCGCCCCCGTGGACAGGCCATCGAAATCCGGGAAGGAGGTGGCGACGTTGGCGATGTCGTTCACCCGCACTTCGCCACTGCTGAGCTGGCCGGCAATGGCGAAGGCCATGGCGATGCGGTGGTCGCCGTGGCTTTCGATGGTGCCGCTGCCCAGCGTGCTGCCGCCGTGGATGGTGGCGCCGTCGTCGGTTTCATCCACCTGCACGCCCAGCGTGCGCAAGCCGGTGGCCATGGCGGCCAGGCGGTCGGATTCCTTGACCCGCAGTTCGGCAGCGCCGCGCACCACCGTGTTGCCCTGCGCGGCAGCGGCAGCCACGAACAACGCAGGGAACTCGTCGATCATGTCCGGCACCAGCGCTTCGGGAATTTCCGCACCGTGCAGCGGGGCGTAACGCACCACCAGGTCGGCTACGGCTTCCCCGCCCTGCTCGGCATGGTTTTCTTCGGTGATGTCCGCGCCCATCAGCCGCAGTGCGGCCAGCAGGCCGGTGCGGCGCGGGTTCAGGCCCACCGCGCGCAGGCGCAGTTCGGAGCCGGGAATGATGCTGGCGGCCACCAGGAAGAACGCCGCGGAGGAGAAGTCGGCCGGCACCACGATGTCGGTGGCGCGCAGGCGCTGGCCGCCGCGCAGGCGGGCCTTGCCGGGCGAGAAGTCGATGTCCACGCCGAACGCGCGCAGCATGCGCTCGCTGTAGTCGCGGGTGGGGTGCGGTTCGCTCACCGTGGTCTCACCATCTGCATACAGGCCGGCCAGCAACACCGCGGATTTGACCTGCGCACTGGCCACCGGCGAGGCGAAGTCGATGCCCTTCAGCGTCTGGCCGCCATGCACGTGCAGCGGCGGGGTGCCGTCGCTTTCGGTGTCGATCTTGGCGCCCATCAGCGCCAACGGGCCGGTGACACGGCGCATCGGCCGGCGCGACAGCGATTCGTCGCCCACCATCACGCTGTCGAACGATTGTGCGGCCAGCAGGCCGGCCAGCAGGCGCATGCCGGTGCCGGCGTTGCCGCAGTCCAGCGGCGCGGTGGGGGCCCTCAGGCCGTCCACGCCCACGCCATGCACCACGCGCTGCGACGGCGACGGGGTGTCGATGCGCACGCCCATCTGGGCAAAGATGGCGGCGGTGGCGCGGGTGTCTTCGCCTTCCAGGAAGCCATCGATGTGCGACACGCCGTCGGCCAGCGCGGCGAACATCACCGAGCGGTGCGACACGGATTTGTCACCGGGAATGGTCAGGGTGCCCTGCAGGGGCTGGCCCTTGTGGGCAATCCAGTACGGCGTAGCGGTCATCGAAGGATCCTGTCAGGCAGCCGCGCGGGCGGCGATGCAGCGGTATGCGGGAAAGGCGGCGCGCCGGCATGGCGTCGCCACCGAAGGCGCAGCGCATGGCTGCGCCGAGACGGTCAGGGCACGGCCACCGGGTAGGAGCCCAGCACCTTGATCTGTGCCGAGTGCGCTTCCAGTTCGGCCAGCGCAGCCTGCATCGAGGCATCCTCGATGTGGCCGGCCAGGTCGATGAAGAAGCCGTACTCCCACTTGGCGTTGTGCGACGGCCGCGACTCGATGCGGTTCATGCTGATGCCGTGGCGCGCGAACGGGCTGAGCACGTCGAACAGCGCGCCGGGCTTGTCGTGGATGAACACCAGCACCGAGGTGCGGTCGTGGCCGGAGGTGGGGAAGATGTTGCGGCCCACCACCAGGAAGCGGGTGGTGTTGTCGGCATCGTTCTGGATGGGCTTGGTCACCACCTTCTTCAGGCCGTACACGTGCCCTGCACTCTCCCCGCCAATGGCAGCGGCGTCGTCGGCGTTGCGGGCGCGGCGGGCGCCTTCGGCATTGCTGGACACCGGGATCTTCTCGGCCTTGGGCAGGTTGGCGCGCAGCCACGAGGAGGTCTGCATGAACGACTGCGGGTGGCCATACACGCGCTCCACGTCGTCCAGCCGACCACTGCGCGACATCAGGTACTGCTGCACGCGCAGCTCCACTTCGCCGCAGATTTTCAGGTTGGAGGTCAGGAACATGTCCAGGGTGATCTGGATGGTGCCCTGCCCCGAGTTCTCCACCGGCACCACGCCAAAATCGGCGTTGCCCGCTTCCACTTCCTGGAACACTTCTTCAATGCTGGCCAGCGGCAGGCCCAGCGCCGAGCGGCCGAAGTGCTTGAGCACGGCCTGCTGGCTGAAGGTGCCTTCCGGACCCAGGTAGCCAATCTTCAGCGGCTCCTGCTGGGCCAGGCAGGCCGACATGATTTCGCGGAACACATGCACCAGCACTTCATCGCTGAGCGGGCCTTCGTTGCGGTCCACCACCATGCGCAGCACCTGCGCTTCGCGCTCGGGGCGGTAGTAGTCGACGGCGGCGGCGAGCTTGCCCTTGGCCTTGCCTACCTGGTGGGCGAAGTTGGCGCGCTCGGCGATGAGCGCCTGGATGCTGCGGTCGATGTGGTCGATCTTGGCGCGCACGTCCGACAGCACCGGTGCGGGCGTGCTGGCAACGGCAGCGGCCTTGCCGGGGGCGGCCTTCGCAGGTGCGGCGGCCTTGGGCTTGGACAGCGGCGCTTTGGCGGCCTTGGGCTTGGCGGGTTTGGTGGCCATCTGGGTTCCAGGTGCAGTGGGGCGTCACGCGCCCCGGGAAATACGAAAACGTCAGCCGTGGCGCTGCTGGAAGTCGGCCATGAAGGCGACCAGCGCCTGCGCGCCTTCCACCGGCATGGCGTTGTACAGCGAGGCACGGATACCGCCCACGGCGGCGTGGCCCTTCAGCGCGAGCAGGCCGGCGGCCTTGGACTCGCTGACAAAGCGCGCGTTGAGGCTGTCGTCGGGCAGGAAGAACGGGATGTTCATGCGCGAACGGGCGGCCGGCACCACCTCGTTGCGGTAGAAACCGCCGGAGGCATCGATGGCGCCATACACCAGCGCGGCTTTGGCGGCGTTGCGGCGGGCGAATTCCTCGACGCCGCCTTCGGCCAGCATCCATTCGAACACCAGCCCGGCCAGGTACCAGTTCCAGGTGGGCGGGGTGTTAAGCATGGAGTCGCGCGCCACGTGCGAGCGGTAGTTGAAGATGTCCGCGCGCGGCTGGCCGGCGCGTTCGAGCAGGTCGCGGCGTACGATCACCACCGACACGCCCACCGGGCCCAGGTTCTTCTGCGCGCCGGCGTAGATCAGGCCGTACTTGCTGACATCGAGCGGTTCGCTGGCGATGGACGAGCTGAAATCGGCGAACAGCGGCGCCTGGCCGACATCGGGGGTGTCACGGAACTCGACGCCGTGGATGGTCTCGTTGGCGGTGATGTGCACATAGGCCGCATCCGCCGAGAGCTGCCAGGTGTCGCGCGCGGGGATGTCGTGGAAGCCGTTGGCTTCGCTGCTGGCGGCCACGTTGACGTTGACGTAGGGCGTGACCTGCTTGATCGCGGTCTTGCCCCAGTGCCCGGTGAGCACGTAGTCCACGGTCTGGCCGGGCTGGGCGAAGTTGAGCGCCAGCAGGGCCTGCTGGGTAGTGGCGCCACCGGCCAGGAACAGCACGGCGTAGTCGTCGGGGATGCCGATCAGGCGGCGCAGGTCGGCGTCGGCCTTGGCCGCGACGGCCATGAATTCCGGGCCGCGGTGGCTCATTTCGACAATGGAGGCGCCAGCGCCGTTCCATTCCAACATCTCTTCCTGCGCCTTGCGCAGGACCGATTCCGGCAGGGTTGCAGGGCCGGCACTGAAGTTGAACGCGCGCGTCATGTCACACCTATGGGGCAAGACCCCTAGTATGCCGCAGCGCACCAGGCTTTAGGCCTTGCAGGACAAGGCGAATTTGGTTGCAAACGAATCTATCGAGACGAGCACCAATTTGGGCCCGGCGCCCCCCGGGTAGTGCCGGCCGCTGGCCGGCAACCTCATGGACCCAGCCCGGTGCACGTGGAGCCGGCCAGCGGCCGGCACTACCGGTTGCGCGGACCTGGCTGGGTGTACGTGGAGAGAAAATCATGGGGCGTCAGCGCGGATGCGATGACGTTTACCGCGCGCCGAACCAGAGGAGGCCACTGATCACTGCCGCCAGCAGCAGCGCGCTGGCCAGCAGCCACGGCCAGCGGCTCACGCGCGGCGGCTTGGCCGGCGCTGCGTCGTGGGTGGGCAGGTCCAGCAGGTCGTCCTCGTCTTCGCTGACGATCCGGGTGCGGGCATCGTGCGGCACTTCCAGCACGAACCGGTGCTGGGTGTCGAACACCAGCTGGTCGCCCGGCAGCAGCCAGCAATGCCGAACCGCCACGCCATTGACCCGGGTGGATTCGCCCGCGCCGAGGTCGCGCAGTAGCACGCGCTCGCCGTGCAGCTCCAGGCGGGCGTGCTGCTCGGCAAAGGCGGGGTCGTCGATGGCGATGTCGGCCTCGGCGCTGCGGCCGATCAGGCGCGGACGGTCCAGGGTGAAGCTGCGGCCGTGGTGCTGGCCGCCCAACCCGCGCAGCAGGCGCAGTTCGTCGCTGCCGGCGTCACTGCGCGGCGGCGCCTGGGCAAGCACCTCGCACTCGCCCTGGATCACCATCTCCACGCCATCCACATACACCGCATCGCCCGCGCGCAGCATGGCCATGCGCCGCACGGGGCGGCCATTGACGTGGATGCCGCGCGTGCCGGTGGCCACCTGCAGCCAGAGGCCGCGGTCGTCCAGGCAGAACTGTGCAAGCAGCAAGGTGCCGGCGGCGTCACCGCCCAGCCGGACAGTGCCCGAAGCGTGGCGCACGATGCGCTGCACCCCGGGCCGCAGTGGCTGGTCGGGGTGTTGGCGTTGGGTGAAGTGAACTAGCAGGTTCTGCACGCGGCGAAAGCCTAGCAGGTTGCATGTCATCGAAGAAGAAGTGTGATGCAGTCCTTGGAGTTGGGCGCAAGGATGCGCACAATGCACGCCCTTCCCGCTGCCGCCCGCCAGGAGCTCCCATGTCCAGCATTGATATCCGCCACGCCCACTCCCTGCCCGTCGATGGCGCCCGCAAGGCGATTGAAGACGTGGCCGCCAAGCTGTCCGAGCGCTTCGGCCTGCAGAGCAACTGGGTGGGCGACGTGTTGAACTTCAACGGCTCCGGCGTGGACGGTGCGATCGAACTGCAGCCCGGCCAGGTGCACGTGACCGCCAAGCTGGGCTTCCTGCTGTCGGCGATGAAGGGCATGGTCGAGGGCGAGATCCAGCGCGTGCTGAAGGAAAAGCTGGGCTGAATCCTGGTCCGTCCGCAGGCGCCGGCCATCACATGGCGCAAAGCTGGCGCTGATTAGCATCGGGGTGTCCATCCACAGGATCGCCCCATGACCGCACACGACGACTTCGACGACCGCGACACCCGCAGCCCCGACGACAAGCCCTCGCTGGGCGAACAGGCCGAGCGCTTTTCGCGCAAGCTCACCGGTTCGGCCCAGCAGGTATGGCTGGCCGGGCTGGGTGCCTTTGGCCGCGCCCAGGCCGAGGGCAGCCGCGTGTTCGACACCCTGGTGCGGGAAGGCGAAACCATCGAGGCACGCAACCGCGAACAGAGCGGCGACACCCCGCGCTGGCGCGACAACGTGGAAGAACAGCTGGGCGAGGCCCGCGAAAAAGCCGCCGGCACCTGGGACAAGGTGGAAAAGGCCTTCGATGACCGGGTGCAGGGCGTGCTCAAGCGCCTGAACATCCCCACGGCCGAGGACGTGGCGGCCCTGAACGCGCGTATTGATGCTCTCAATGCCAGGGTCAACCGCGCCGAGGCCCGCAACGCCTCACCCAACGCCGACCCGTCCCCGGGAACGCATCAGGGACCGGGCGGCGCCTGAGCCCGGCCCGGGGCCCATCGGTGCCGGATGTTGCAAAGCAGCACGGCATTGATGACAATCGAAACCGACCCGCCAATCGCTTCTTCGCCGTTTGTTCCCTCCCCTCACGGCTACGGATTGGCGGGTTTTCTGTGTCTGCTGCTCGAAAGTGAGACGCCGGTCACTGGCTGCGGCTCGGACTTCCGGGGGTTCGTATTGAAGAGCCCCCGCAGACGCCTGCGAGCGCATATAAACTGTCAATCGCACATCCGTGTTCATCTCTAGCGCCCCATGTTCTCCTGGATTCTGGCTTTACTGTTGGCCCTCATTGTCTGGACGCTTGCCGCCGCCTGGTTCTGGCTGGTGAAGCGCCGCCGCAAGGAGACCCGGCTTGGGCTCAATGCCTTGGCTGGCATGCATTGGCGTGACTTTTCCGAGATCGTCCGGCGCGCCATGCGCGAGCAGCGCGGCCTGCAGGACGTGCCCGGCGAGGTGGACGACAGCCGCGAGCCGCGCAGCGATTTCCTCATGCAGGACGCCCAGCACCGCTGGCTGCTGTCGTGCAAGCATGGCCGCGCGTACCGCATTGGCACCGCGGCGGTGAACGAACTGGGCGCCGCCGCACGGCTGGCCGGGGCCCGGGGCGGCATCCTGATCACCGAGGGCATGGTCGAACGCGATGGCCGCGTGGCCGCCGAGAAGCAAGGCGTGGAGGTGCTCGACGGGCACCTGCTGTGGCCGCTGTTGCAGCCGTACCTGCCCGGCGACATGGAAGCTCAGGTCAAGAACGCGGCCCGCCGCGAGGCGATCCGACGGATCTCGATTGCCGCGCTGGGGTCGCTGACCCTGGGGCTGCTGGTGGGCATGGGCTACCTGACCTCGCGGCTGGACCAACAGGCCGCCCCAGTGGCGGTGACCACGCCGGCCGCGACACCGGTTCAAGCTGCTGCTGCGCCTGCAGACGGCCCGGTGGCCGGCGAGACGCCAGCCGCCGACACGCCCACCGCTGCCAAGCCGACCGCGCCTGCTGCCGCGCCGGGGATTCTGGGCGATGTGGCCGACCCGGACCCGGCCACGCTGGCGCGCTACCAGAAAGAGCTGGCCCGCACCCTGGCTACCCAGCCGGGCGTGTTGAGTGCGTTCTGGCTTACCCGGCAGACGTTGGCGGTGAACCGGAGTGACGAGATCGACGTGATCTGGCCGTTGGTCTGTACCGAGGTGAAGCGCTACCCGGCGCTGCGTACCGTGCGTATCCAGTTGAATCCGCGTTTGGGCGTGGACGAGCCGGTGCGTTGGCGGCAGTGCGCTACGCTTTGATGTTGATCGGTATTTAGGAGCAGCCGGGCAGAGCCCGGCTCTACGACCTTGCAATAGCGATAAATTCCGTGCGCATGGCGATGCGTTCGTCGTAACGGCGCCCGCCGGTCATGGGGCGCGGCAGAGCCCGGCTCTACGCTTTGACGGGCGGGTTTTTTAAGGGCAGCCGGCCAGCGGCCGGCTCTACCGGGCGCCGGGGGCGAATTTTGCGACGAGGTCCCAGGCGTCGCCGAGGAACATCTGGCGCACGCAGGTGATGGGCTGGTCGCCGCGCCAGGTGAGGCGGTCGATGACCAGGCAGGCAGTGCCGGGCTTGACCTCCAGCAACGCCGCGGCGGCGTCATCGGCGCCCCAGGCGCTGATGCGGTGCTGGGCGCGGGTCCAGGACACGTTCTGCAGCAGCCAGCTGCCCGGCGCGGTGGTGTCGAAATCCACGTCCAGCACTTCAGGCACGCCCACCGGGCTGATCAGGCGGTGTTCCAGCGCAAACGGACGGCCATCGGCGCGGTGCAGGCAGCGGATGGCCAGCAGCTTGTCGCTGCCCGACAGCGCCACCTCTTCGGCGGCCTGCGGGCGCGGCGGCCGGTAGGCCCGCTCCAGCAACTGGTAGCCGTAGACGTGGCCGCGTGCGCCCACGGCCATGGCGATATCCGGAATTTCCAGCGCCACCTGCTCCAGGTGCGGCGGTTGCCGGGCCACGAACGAACCGGCGCGGCGGCGGCGCTCGATCATGCCGCTTTCAGCCAGCGCGGTCAGCACCTTGTTCACGGTCATCCGCGAGCAGCCGTACTGCTCCATCAGTTCGTGCTCATAGGGAATGCGGAACCCCGGCTCCCACTGCCCACTGAGGATGCGGCTTTCCAGATCGGCGCGGATGCGCTGGTTGAGGGTTTCAGCTTTCTTGCCCGTCACTCGGGAGTCCTGGATGGGTGCGACCGGCACTCAGCCGGCCGACAACAACGTCTGCAATGCGCGGGCGAAACGGGCGGCCACGGCATCACGCTGCAGGTGACGGCCCTGATGGACCAGCTGGCGACCCTGGCGCCACACCGAACGCACGGCACCATTACGTGCGGCGAACACCCAGCTGTCAAGCAAGGCGTCGCCGTCGCGGGCGATCAGGGCCGGGTGCGTCGGGTCCAGTTCGACCACGTCGGCCGGGGCGCCCACCTGCAGCCCGGTGGCCACGCCCAGCGCCTGCCCGGCGCCGTGCAGCGACTGCTCGAACAGCCAACGGCCGCTGGACTGGCCGTCGCCCGGCGCCAGCACATTGCGCCCGCGCAGCTGCAGGCGCTGGCCGTACTCGAGCAGGCGCAGTTCTTCAGCCGCGTCGATCAGCACGTTGGAATCCGAGCCGACGCCGAAGCGCCCACCCGCGCGCGCGAACGCCTGCATCGGGAACAGCCCGTCGCCCAGGTTGGCCTCGGTGATCGGGCACAGCCCCACCACCGCGCGGCTGGCCAGCATGCGCTGCACCTCGTCGTCGTCCACGTGGGTGGCGTGCACCAGGCACCAGCGTTCGTCCACGGCGGCGTGTTCGTACAGCCAGCGCACCGGGCGCAGGCCGCTCCATGCCACGCAGGCGTCCACCTCGCGGGTCTGCTCGGCGATATGGATGTGCACCGGGCCAGGGGTAAGCGGCAGCAGTGCGTTGAGTTCCTCGCCGGTCACCGCCCGCAGACTGTGCGGGGCGATGCCCAGCACGGCGTCATCCAGGCCCTGCAGCGCCTGGGTGCAGCCCAGCAGCAGCGCGGCGAACCCGTCCACGTCGTGGATCAACCGGCGCTGCGCCGGGTTGGGTGCGGCACCGCCGAAATCGGCATGCGCGTAGAACACCGGCAGCAGGGTGAGGCCGATGCCACTGCCCTGCGCGGCGGCGGCGATGCGTTCGGCCATCTCGGCGCGGTTGGCGTACGGGGTGCCATCGGCGGCATGGTGCAGGTAGTGGAACTCGCCCACGCGGGTGAAGCCGGATTCGAGCATTTCCACGTAGGCCTGCTCGGCGATGGCCTGCACCGCCTCGGGCTGCAGGTGCGCCAGGAAGCGGTACATCAGCTCGCGCCAGCTCCAGAAGCTGTCACCGCTCTGGCCGCCGATCTCGGTCAGCCCGGCCATGCCGCGCTGGAAAGCGTGACTGTGCAGGTTGCCCAGCCCCGGCAGCGCGATGGCCAGCGCGGTGTCGCCCGGCTGGGCCGGCACGCCGGCACGCACCTCGGTCAGGCGGCCGCCGGCGCACACAATGCGCACATCGCGGGCCCAGCCCTGCGGCAGCAGTGCGTGGGTGGCATGGAAAACAAGGGTCGCGGCGGGGGTGGCTGGCATCACTGGACATCCCGGAAGTGGCGCCTATATTGTATAGACATATAAGCCGATGTGGTTGCTGCCATGCACTGTGACACCCTCTGGTACCACGCCCACCTGATCACCGTCGATGGCCCGGGCCTGGGCGTGATCGAAAACGGGGTGATCGCCGCCACCGACGGCCGCATCGTGCACGTGGGCGCGGCCGGTACCGAGGCGCACCTGCAGCCGGCGCAGCGTATCGATTGCGGCGGCCGCTGGATCAGCCCCGGGCTGGTCGACTGCCACACCCACCTGGTCTATGCCGGCAACCGCGCCGGCGAATTCGAGCAGCGCCTGCAAGGCGTGAGCTATGCCGACATCGCCCGTGCCGGCGGCGGCATCGTCTCCACCGTGCGCGCCACCCGCGCCGCCAGCGAGGCCGAGCTGATCGCCGCCAGCCTGCCGCGCCTGGACGCGATGCTGGCCGAAGGCATCACCACGCTGGAAATCAAATCCGGCTACGGGCTGACCTTGGACGATGAAACCAAGCAGCTGCGCGTGGCCCGCGAACTGGGCCGCCTGCGCGCGGTGGAGATCGTGCCGACCTTCCTGGGCGCGCATGCGATTCCGCCCGGCCGCGATGCGCAGGACTACATCGACGAAGTGTGCAACGTGATGATTCCGGCAGTGGCCGCGCAGGAACTGGCCGAAGCGGTGGATGTGTTCTGCGAGAACATCGCCTTCAGCGCCGCGCAGGCCGAGCAGGTGTTCGTGGCCGCCCGCCAGCACGGGCTGGCGATCAAGATCCACGCCGAACAGCTCAGCAACCAGCATGGCGCAGCGCTGGCTGCACGCCACGGCGCCTTGTCGGCCGACCATATCGAACACCTGGATGCCGAGGGCATCGCGGCGATGGCGGCGGCCGGCACCGTGGCGGTGCTGCTGCCGGGCGCGTTCTATTTCACCCGCGACACCACCCTGCCCCCGATCCCGGCGCTGCGCGCAGCCGGCGTGCCGTTGGCATTGGCCACCGATTCCAACCCCGGCACCTCGCCACTGACCAGCCCGCTGCTGGCCATGAACATGGCCGCCACGCTGTTCCGCATGACCGTGGACGAGTGCATCGCCGGCTTCACCCGTGAAGCAGCGCGCGCACTGGGCCGCGCTGATCGCGTGGGCCGGCTGGCGGTCGGCCTGGACTGCAACCTGGCCCTGTGGGACATCGAGGCACCTGCCGACCTAGTGTACCGCATGGGCTTCAACCCCCTGCACGCGCGCGTGATGCGCGGCGTATCCGTCTGATTCTTGTGATGTCTGGAGATTCCATGAGCACTACCCTGACCCTGCAGCCCGGCGCGGTGACGCTGGCGCAATGGCGCGCGATCTTCGATGGCGCGCGCGTGCGCCTGGACCCGGCCTCCGCCGCGGCGGTGCTGCGCAGCGCGCAGACCGTGGCCGATATCGTGGCCAAGGGCGCGCCGGTGTACGGCATCAATACCGGCTTCGGCAAGCTGGCCAGTGTGCGCATCGAGCGCGAAGACCTGGCCACCCTGCAGCGCAATATCGTGCTGTCGCACGCCGCCGGCGTGGGTGAGCCGATGCCGGCGCCGGTGGTGCGGCTGATGATGGCGCTGAAGCTGACCAGCCTGGCCCAGGGCGCGTCGGGCATCCGCCCGGAAACGCTGGCGCTGCTGGAAGCCTTCCTGCAGCACGACATCGTGCCGGTGATTCCGTGCCAAGGCTCGGTGGGCGCGTCGGGTGACCTGGCCCCGCTCTCGCACCTGGCGAGCGTGATGATCGGCGTGGGCGAAGCGTTCGTGGGTGGCGAGCGGCTGCCGGCCGCCGACGCGCTGGCCCGGCACGGCCTTGCGCCGCTGGTACTGGGTGCGAAGGAGGGCCTGGCCCTGCTCAACGGCACCCAGTACTCCACCGCCTACGCACTGGCCGGTCTGTTTGCGATCACCACCGTGTTCCAGGCCGCGCTGGTCACTGGTGCGCTGTCGGTGGAAGCGGCCAAAGGCTCGGACACGCCTTTCGACCCGCGCATCCACAGCATCCGCGGCCAGCGCGGGCAGATCACCACCGCCGCCACGCTGCGCACGCTGATGCAGGGTTCGGCCATCCGCGAATCGCACCGCGACAACGACGTGCGCGTGCAGGACCCGTACTGCCTGCGTTGCCAGCCGCAGGTGATGGGCGCGGCGTTCGACGTCATGCGCCAGGCGGCCACCACGCTGGCGATCGAAGCCAACGGCGTGTCCGACAATCCGCTGGTGTTCACCGACACCAATGAAGCGCTGAGCGGTGGCAACTTCCACGCCGAGCCGGTGGCCTTCGCCGCCGACATGCTGGCCATGGCCATCTGCGAAATCGGCTCGATCAGCGAACGCCGTACCGCGATGCTGGTGGACCCGGCGCTGTCCGGCCTGCCCGCCTTCCTCACCCCGAAGCCCGGCTTGAATTCGGGCTTCATGATTCCGCAGGTGACCGCCGCGGCGCTGGTCTCGGAAAACAAGCAGCGCGCCTACCCGGCCAGCGTCGATTCGATTCCGACCTCGGCCAACCAGGAAGACCATGTGTCGATGGCCGCGCACGGTGCCCGCCGGTTGCTGGCGATGGCCGAGAACGCGGCCAACGTGGTTGGCATCGAGCTGCTGGCCGCGGCGCAGGGCTGCGACTTCCATGCCCCGCTGCGCTCCAGCGATGCGCTGGAAGGCGTGCGTGCGCGTCTGCGCGCGCAGGTGCCCACCCTGCAGGACGACCGCTACTTCCATCCGGACATGGTGGCCGCCACCGCGCTGGTGCGCAGCGGCGCGCTGGCCGAGGGCCTGGCCGACGTGCTGCCGCAGGTGGAGCCGCTGGCATGACCGCCCACCCGGACTGGCTGCAGGTGCACGAGGGCGATGCGCCGCTGATCGTCAGCTTCCCGCATACGGGCAGCGAACTGCCGCACGACCTGATCGATGGCTACCACTCGCCATGGCTGGCGCGCCGCGATGCCGACTGGTGGGTGCATGAGCTGTACGACTTCGCCCGCGGCATGGGGGCCACGACCGTGCGCTCGGCGATCTCTCGCTCAGTGATCGACCTCAACCGCGACCCCAGCGGCGTGTCGCTGTACCCGGGCCAGAACACCACCGGCCTGTGCCCGCTGACCACCTTCGACAACCAGCCGCTGTACGACCCCGGCAGCGAGCCGGACGAGGCCGAGATCGCGCGCCGCCGCGACACGTTTTTCGCGCCGTACCACGACGCGCTGGCCGCGCAGATCGCACGGCTGCGCCAGCACCATGGCACCGTGGTGGTGTATGACGCGCACTCGATCCGCTCGCATATTCCGCACCTGTTCGACGGCGAGCTGCCGCAGTTCAACCTGGGTACGGCAGGTCCCTCGGGCGCGGTCGATACGTCCTGCGACAACACGCTCAGCGACGTGGTGGAGAACCTGCTGAAGATCAGCGGCCTGTCCCACGTGCGCAACGGCCGCTTCAAGGGCGGCTGGATCACCCGCCACTACAGCAACATTCCCGGTGGCGTGCACAGCCTGCAGATGGAACTGGCCTGCCGTGGCTACATGCACGAGCCGGCACCGGACCAGGTGGACGAACACAGCTGGCCCACCCCGCTCGACCCCGACCACGCCGCACCGCTGCGCCACACCCTGGCGCAGGTGCTCAACGCCTGCCTTGCATTCGCTACGAACCGGAGCGCCGCATGACCCGCAACGACCCGTCCCGCACCATCATCGCGCCTACCGGCACCACGCTCACCGCCAAGAGCTGGCTGACCGAAGCGCCGCTGCGCATGCTGATGAACAACCTGCACCCCGATGTGGCCGAGCGGCCGCAGGAACTGGTGGTGTACGGCGGCATCGGCCGCGCCGCGCGCGATTGGGAGAGCTTCGATGCGATCGTGGAAACGCTCACCCGCCTGGACGACGACCAGACCCTGCTGGTGCAGTCGGGCAAGCCGGTCGGCGTGTTCCGCACCCATGTGGATGCGCCGCGCGTGCTGATCGCCAACTCCAACCTGGTGCCGCGCTGGGCCAACTGGGACCACTTCAACGAGCTGGATAAGAAAGGCCTGGCGATGTACGGCCAGATGACGGCCGGCAGCTGGATCTACATCGGCGCGCAGGGCATCGTGCAGGGCACCTACGAAACCTTCGTGGAGATGGGCCGCCAGCACTACAACGGCAGCCTGGCCGGCAAGTGGCTGTTCACCGGTGGGCTGGGCGGCATGGGCGGCGCGCAGCCGCTGGCTGCGGTGATGGCCGGTGCCTCGTGCCTGGCGGTGGAATGCCGCAAGAGCAGCATCGAGATGCGCCTGCGCACCGGCTACCTGGACACCTGGACCGACAACCTGGATGAGGCGCTGCGCCTGATCGAGGAATCGTGCACGGCCAAGAAGCCGCTGTCGGTGGGCCTGCTCGGCAACGTCGCCGACGTGCTGGACGAACTGCTGCTGCGCGGGGTCAAGCCGGACCTGCTGACCGACCAGACCTCCGCGCACGACCCGGTCAACGGCTACCTGCCGCAGGGCTGGACGGTGGAGGAATGGGACGACAAGCGCGTGACCGCGCCGAAGGTGGTGGAGAAAGCCGCACGTGCCTCGATGGCCACCCACATCCGCGCCATGCTCGCCTTCCACGCGCTCGGCGTGCCGACCGTGGACTACGGCAACAACCTGCGCCAGATGGCGCTGGAAGAAGGCGTGGAAGACGCGTTCGATTTCCCCGGTTTCGTGCCCGCCTACATCCGCCCGCTGTTCTGCCGCGGCATCGGCCCGTTCCGCTGGGCCGCGCTGAGCGGTGACCCGGAAGACATCGCCAGGACAGATGCCAAGGTAAAGGAGCTGATCCCGGACAACCCGCACCTGCACCGCTGGCTGGACATGGCCGCCGAGAAGATCAAGTTCCAGGGCCTGCCGGCGCGCATCTGCTGGGTGGGCCTGGGCGACCGTGACCGCCTCGGTCTGGCCTTCAACGAGATGGTCGCCAACGGCGAGCTCAAGGCCCCGGTGGTGATCGGCCGCGATCATCTGGACAGCGGCAGCGTGGCCTCGCCGAACCGCGAAACCGAGGCGATGGCCGACGGTTCCGATGCGGTGTCCGACTGGCCGCTGCTCAACGCCCTGCTCAACACCGCCAGCGGCGCCACGTGGGTGTCGCTGCACCACGGCGGCGGCGTCGGCATGGGCTTCTCGCAGCATGCCGGCATGGTGATCGTCTGCGACGGCACCGAAGCGGCCGCCAAGCGCATCGCGCGCGTGCTGTGGAACGACCCGGCCACGGGCGTGATGCGGCATGCCGATGCCGGGTATGAGATCGCGTTGGAATGTGCGAAGGAGAAGGGGCTGGATCTGCCGGGGATTCTGGGCTGAACCAGATACGTCCCGACCAACGGTCGGGACCTACCGCGTCTGATGTGTCCCGACCAACGGTCGGGACCTACCGCGGGCCGCGTAGAGCCGGGCTCTGCCCGGCTGCCCCTGTTGCCTAATCGTCCAACGGCACGTCACCGTCCCAATTGAACGACGGCATCCACTTCGCCACATCCTCCACCGGCTGCGGCAGCCGACCTTCCAGCCAACCCAGCAGATCGTCCGGCGAGAATCCCGGGCCGCTGGATTGAATCCGCCATGACAGAAACTCGCTGGCCGGACCATTGAGGTATGGCGGCGGCGCGACGGGCATGAACGTCGTCGGCAGCGCTTCGGTCACCGACAACCCGTTGACCACATACGCAAGCTCCTGCACGGCACTCCAGGCCAGCGGATGCGCAAGATCCAGCGCGAACCCCACGTACCAGGTGCTGTCCTCGCCCCTGCCCCAGTGCATCGGCGACGCCGACATGGCCGGAATCTTCTGCAGATACTCCAGCAGTTTCTTGAATTCGCCTTGCTTGGCCAAGTGGTTCTCCTGTGGCGTGACGTCGTCTGACAGTATCGCGGAAACCTCCCCCGGCATCCCGCTGATCCGAGTCTGAAATCGACGCGAACGCGGCGGCTGGTTCAGCGCGGGGATGTCCGCCCGCAACCCTGCCTTGTACCCCACCTGCTGGCGTCGTGCCGGCCCGGCCTACAATGTCCATGCACACAGGAGGAGGTACGCATGGAACGCAGGCGCACGCATCTTATCGACGTCATGGCCACATGGCCGTGGTACGTCAATGTTGGCGCAGGCGCGCTCGGCTTCGCCGCATTGCGCATGCTCGCTCCGCAGTGGCACGAGCGCACCACTGGCACCCCGACCGCGTTGATTGCCGGCATAGCAGCACAGGCGGCGGTTGCATGGCTTTGGCTGGGGCTCTGCCTGGTGGCGGCGGTGGTGTCATGGGCTGGCGCGCGTCGACGGCGCCGGTTGCTGGACACGCGCACCGGGCTGGAGAGTCTTTCCAGCAACGGATGGCGTGACTTCGAACGGCTGGTCGGCGAAGCCTACCGGCGACAGGGCTATACCGTCGAGGAAACCGGCTTGGGCGGTGCCGACGGCGGCATCGACCTGGTCCTGCGCCGCGATGGCAAACGCACGCTGGTGCAATGCAAACAATGGCGGCGCCAGCAGGTGGGCGTGTCGGTGGTGCGCGAAATGTATGGCCTGCTGGCGCACCACCGCGCAGACGCCGTGCTGATTGTCAGCAGCGGGAGCTTCACCCGCGACGCGCAGACCTTCATTGTCGGAAAGCCCATCACGCTGGTTGCGGGTGAGGACCTCTTGGGAATGATTCAGAAGGTGCAGGCACGTGGGACGGCGATGCCTGCCGCAAGGATCGAGCCGGTGCTGACAGACTCGGCACCTGCCTCGGAGGTATTGACCTGCAAACGCTGCAGCGCCCCGATGGTGGAACGTCGTAATCGCAGAACCGGTGACGTATTCATGGGCTGCAGTCGCTTTCCCGCTTGTCGCGGCTGAAAGCGGCAATCTCTAGTCGATCGCATGCGGGTTCACGGGCGGAACGGAGAGCAGCCGACCAACGGTCGGCTCTACCCGTGCCGGAGCAGCCGCCCCTTGCGGCCGTACGGCACGGACGGGTGACGCGCTGCGCCATACCTGTTAACTTGCGCGCCATCTTTTTGGTTTACAGCCCTTACGCATGTCGCTTTCGCCGTACCGCCCCTGCCCGACCCTGCTGTTCCTGGCCGTCGCCCTCGGCCTTTCCGCTGCCGCCCACGCCGCCCCGCAGGCCACCACCCTCGACGCGGTCAATGTCACCGCCGCCAGCGAGGCCGAGCAGGCCCGCGCCACGCTCAAGCGCGTTCCCGGCGCCAGCAACGTGGTGGACCTGACCATGGCCGACGGCCGGCTGTCCACCACTGCCGATGTGCTGGCCTACCAGCCCGGTATCAGTGCGCAGTCGCCGGGCAACGAAGGCGCCAAGGTGTCCATCCGTGGCTCGGGCATCAACCGGGGCCCGGGCGCGCATGCGTCGGGCGTTGCGGTGTCGCTGGATGGGCTGCCGTTGAGCGGCCCCGGTGGCACGCCGTATGAGCTGCTTGAACCGCTGTGGTTGAGCCGGGCCGAGGTGCTGCGCGGTGCCAACGGGTTCGAGCGCGGTGCGTTGGCGCTGGGCGGTGCGATCAACTACGTGAGCCGCAGCGGACGCGATTCGGCCGGGCTGGAGCTGCAGTACGAAGCAGGCAGCCGCGGGTACCAGAAGCGCAGCGTCGGCTATGGCGGCGTGAGCGGCGATGTCGACTACTACCTGGCCTATACCGATACCGAATCGGACGGCTACCAGCGCCACGCCGCCAGTGACGGCAAGGGCGCGATGGCCAACCTGGGCTGGAAGATCACCCCGACCCTGGAAACGCGCTTCTTCGTCCGTTACCGCGAGACCAATCACGAAACGCCCGGGCGCCTGACCCGCGACCAGATCCGCAACGACCCGCGTGCGGCCAACCCGGCCAACCTGGCCATCGATGCACGCCGCCCGCAGCCGGGCAGCACCTGGATCGGCAACACGACCACCTGGCAGATCGACGAAGCCTCGTCGCTGCAGGCCGGGCTGGTGTACCACAAGTACCCGATGGACTTGAACGAAAGCCTGTACCGGCAGCAGCTGGATTACAGCAACCTCAACGCCACCGTGGACTACCGCCACCGCCACCTGCTGTTGGGCCGCGCCAGCGTGACCACGCTGGGCCTGCGCGTCACCCACGACCTGGACGCGGACGTGCGCGAGACGCTGCGCTTTGCCAGCAACGGCTACGCCGCCGGTACCCACACGCGCGACTTTTCGCACCACGGCACCGACAGCACGCTGCACATCGGCAACGACCTGGCCCTAACCGATGCGCTGCATCTGCAGACCGGGCTGGCGCTGATCAATACCCGCCGCGATGTGCAGGTGACCTGGCCGGCCACGCCCGAGCGCCTGCGCGAGCACCAGTGGGACTATGCGCCGCGGCTGGGCTTCACCTGGCAGCAGACGCCACAGACACAGTGGTTCGGCAACCTGAGCCGGTCGGTGGAGCCGGCGCACCCGTGGTCGATGATCTGGGGTTCGAACCAGTACTTCGCGGCAGGCAATGGGGCATCCACCGGTCGCCAGCGCGCGCCGGTGCAGCTGGACAACCAGACCGCCACCACGCTGGAACTGGGCGCGCGAGGCGACAGCGCGATTGGCCGCTGGGAGCTGACCGGCTACTACGCGCGCGTGCTGCATGAACTGCTCACCGTGGAAGTACTGCCGGTACCGAACCTGTTCGTGGCCGAGAACAACGCCAGCCCCACCGTGCACCGCGGTCTGGAAGCCGGGCTGGACAGCACCTTGTGGCAGGGGCGCGATGGCCGTCTGTCGTTGCGCCAGGCCTACACCTTCAGCGATTTCCGCTACCGCGATGACGCGCAGTTCGGCAGCAATCGCCTGCCCGGCCTGCCCCGCCACTACTACCAGGCCGAGCTGCGTTACGACCACCCGACCGGCTTCTACGCCGCGCTCAACACCGAATACGCTTCGGCAATGTTCGTGGACTACGCCAACAGCGTCCGCGCCGACAGCCATGCCATCGTCGGCAGCCGGGTCGGGTTCGATGCCCCCAGCGGGCGCTGGCAGGCGTGGGCGGAGATGCGCAATATCGGCGACCGCCACTACGCAGCCACGGTGACGCCCGGCTATAACGATGCCGGCAAGGACGTGGCCCGCTCCACCCCGGGTGAAGGTCGCGGGGTGTATGCCGGCCTGCGCTGGCGGTTCGACTGAGCACACCGGCCAGCAGCGGCAGCGTTGCTGGCCCTTGCCGAGCGGAGTTTCAGATCGCAGCCGCCTGCGAAAACAGCGACAGGTACATCGCCACCACCGCGAAGCTGCCCCATAGCAGCATGCTGGCCACACCCACCACGCCGGCCATCCAGTAACGCAACCCGCGACCGAACACCGCCACCAGCCCCACCAGCACCGGGCCGGCCCAGACCCACGGGTAGGCGCTGGCGAATGCCGCGGAGAGTGCAGGCGGTGCCATGCCCGCCTCCAGCAAGGGCGCCAACAGGCGCGGCAGCAGCGCCGCGCCCATCGCTGTCACCAGCACTGCGGTCACGCCGCTGCAGACCAGCCCCAGCACCAGTGCGCCCAGCCCTACCGCGCCGCCGGTGGCGCCTTTCAGCATGCGCTGCAGCAGGCTCATCGGCTGCGCACCGTCTGCAGCACATCAGCCAGGGTGTCGGCGCGGGGCGCGATTTCCTGCGCTACCCAGCCCAACCCGGCGGAAAATACCAGCACGCCGATCAGCGGCCAGAAGGTATGGGCCAGGCACAGCCGCCACCAACCCTGCGCGCGCATGCCCTGCATGCGCCGGTACAGCCCGCCTGCAATGGCCGCATCGACCAGCAGTTCGGCCATCAATACCGGCGCCGACCAGATCACCCAGCTGGCCGCCACCAGCGTGCCGGCGGCGATGGCCAACACCGCGCCAATGGCCAGAACCGGCAGGCCGGCCTCGCCGTCGGCGAGGTCCAGTAGCGAACCGTCGCTGCTGGTGGTGCGGGCACTGGAACTGGCACTGGAACCGGACGCCGACGTCCACGACGCCGATGCACCGCCGCCACCGGACTGACCCCCGCCACCAACCCAGTTCGGCCCGCCGCCCGGCGCGGAACCGCTCCCGCCCTCGCCGACGGCATCGGGCAGCGCGTCCACCACGCTGTCCCCGCGCCAGCGCAGCCAGGCCCACATCAACAACAGGAACACCAGGTAGGCCAGCAGCACCGCCAGCGGATACCGCAGCAGCATCGTATCCAGGCCACCCAGACGCAGCAGGTGTGCAGCCAGCAGGCCCGCCACGGCAGTGACCATCACGATCACGGCCATCTGCAGCCGCGGCCAGCCGCCACGCTGCAGCTGCTGGCGGGCACGGGCAGTTTCGCTGCCGCGGGTCAGCGGCAGCAGCAGCGGCCTGGGCGGTCGCACCACCCGCCGGTTCATGGCTGCACCTGCTTGGTGACCGCCTCGATGCGATGGCCATCGGGGTCGATCACGAACGCCGCGTAGTAACGGTCACCGTAATCCGGTCGCAGTCCGGCGGGGCCATTGTCATGCCCGCCGGCCTGCAGCGCGGCGCGATGGAAGTCCTGCACCGCGGAGCGCGTGGGGGCGCTGAAGGCCAGGTGGAAGCCGGGCCCGGGCGCGGCGGCAACGTCGCGCAGTTTCAGGCACAGCATGTCTTCGTCGTCGACCAGCCCGTAGCCGATCGCGGTGTCATCCTCGAACACGCGGCGGTACCCCAGCGCACCGAGTGCGGCGTCGTAGAACGCGCCGGCCGCAGCCAGGTCGCGGACCCCAAGGGACAAGTGATGCAGCATGCGGACGTCCTTGCCGTGGAATGCGGAATGCACGGCCGCATTGTAGGCCCAGCCGCTGCTGGCGTGGGTGCGGCTTGACCTGGGTCAACCGCTGGCGCGCGCCACTGCCTACGCTGGACATCCGCACCGGAACTGCGCCATGAACATCCTGCTCGGGTTGCTGCCCTTCCTTGTTTTCGCGCTGTTGGAACGGACCGCCGGCCTTTCCGCCGGGTTGTCGGCAGCGGCCCTGACGGCGCTGGCATTGTGCCTGCGCGACTGGACCGGGCCGCGCCAACATTGCGGCCTGATCGAGCTGCTGTCGCTGCTGCTGTTCGGCACGCTGGCCGTTTACGCGGGTGTGTATGCCCCGCGCTGGTCGGTGATGGGCGTGCGCATCGCGGTCGACGCGGTACTGCTGATGGTGATGCTGGTGTCGATGCTGATCGGACGCCCTTTTACCTTGGGCTACACCCGGCCCGATGCCGATCCGGCCTTGTGGTTGTCGCCACGTTTCATCCGCAGCCACTACGTGGTGTCCGGCATGTGGACGGCCGCGCTGGCCGTGGTGGTGCTGGTCGATGCACTGATCCTGGTCTGGCCGGGCACGGCGCTGGCCGGCGCGGGGGCGATGGTGCTGGCGCTGCTGGCGGCCAGCCGATTCACGCGTCGCTACGCGGCTTCACTGCGCGCCTGAGCAGCGCACGCCGTCGCCGCAGGTTCGACGGCCGCCAACGCCTGCAGCCGCTCACGCCCGCGCACTTCCACCTCGCGCCCGTCCACGCTGACCAGGCCCTCGGCCTGGAAGCGGCGCAGCAGCCGGCTCAGGGTTTCCGGGGCCAGGCGCAGATAGTTGGCGATATCCATGCGCGACATGGTCAGCTGCCAGCGACTTGAAGAGTAGCCGCGCGCGGCCATGCGGTCGGCCATGCCGATCAGGAACGCGGCCAGCCGCTCGTCGGCGGTGTTGTTGCACGACAACCGGGTGGCGCGCGCGATGTCGCGGCTCATCAGCCGGAACAGCTTGGCCTGCAGCATCGGCATGCGCGCGGCCAGGTCGGCGGTGGCCCGGAACGGCAGCCGGCACAGGGTCGCCGTGTCCAGCGCGACCGCGTTGCAGGGATGGCGCCCGTCATCGATGGCGCTCAGGCCGATGAAGTCCCCCGGCATGTGGAAGCCGGTGGTCTGCTCGCGTCCTTCGCGATCGATGGCATAGGTCTTCACCGTGCCCAGCCGGATCACCGCGATGTGCTCGAAGGGGTCGCCCTGGCGGAACAGGAAGCTGCCGGCATGCGCGGGCGCGGTGTGTTCGATGAGCCCTTCCAGCTCGTGCAGGTTGGCCGCCGCCAGGGAGCCGGGGAAGCAGTCCGGACCCAGCGGGCAGGCACCGCACGCCCGACTGCGCGCCGGGGGCAAGCCAAAGGTGGTAGCCATGGTGGTGACGCTCCCGCGTGGTGCACCGCCCGGTACACGGGCTTGTCTGGCAGGTCTGGAATGCCTGCCGCCTTCCCCCCGCCGATCCTCACGCACATGCGCTGCTGCGATCGCCTTGCCGGTGCCTGCCGGGGGCCGTGCGGGTGCCGCACCGTTCCATAGTAGTGATGGCGTCACGCTGCGCAAGACGGAAAACACCAGTATTTCTACTGGTTCTGTGCCTTCGTTGCCGGGTTTGGATGGTGCCACCACGCACGCCAGCAACCGCAGCCGCAGCCGGCCGCTATCGCGTTGCGCTTGACCCAGGTCAAGAAGCCGCCACGGCGATCGCTCTACGGTGACGCTCCGGCCGCACCTGTTGCAGGCCACGGCCATCTCCCCTTTGCTTCGGAGCCGCTGCAATGAACCGCATTTCCCGCCTTGTCCCGTTCGCCTTGATCGGCGCCTTCACCCTTGCCGGCATTGCCCAGGCGCAGGCGCAGGCGCCGACCGTGAACATCGGGGAGCGCCACGGCAACCTGCGCGCCGCGCAGGAACATATCGTGCAGGCCTACCAGCTGGTGGGCGTGGCCCAACAGGACAACGACGCGCGTCTCGGCGGCCATGCAGGACGTGCACGCCAGCTGTTGATCCAGGCCGACCAGGAACTGCGCCAGGCCGCCAATGCGGCCAACAACAACGGCCGCCCATAACTGCACCACACCGCAGCCACACACCGACGCGGCCTGCCCGCGTCGGCGTTGCGTGCGGTCCACTCAGCGCGCGGCAGGGGGGTGGGCGCGGGGGTTCGGCGTGGCCGGCGCCAGTTCGGCACGGATGCGGGCCGCCACCTGCGCCTCGTCGGTGCTGCGCCCGAAGTGGTCAACGTAGTGCCCCTTCCCATCCAGCAGGAACAGGAAGGTGGAGTGGTCCATCATGTAGTCGCCCGGCCGTCGCAACGGCACCTTCTTGACGTATACGTGGTAGCGATCAGTAATGGTGGCGATCTGCGTCGGCGTGCCGGTCAGGCCGACCACGTCCGGCCCGAACAGGCCCACGTAGGCCTTCATTTTCGACGGGGTATCACGCACCGGATCGATGCTGACAAACACCGGCGTCAGGCGGGGGCCGCCCAGTTTCCGCACCCGCTGCGCGATGCGCGCCACGCGCGCCAGGTCGGTGGGACACACATCCGGACAGGACGTGAAGCCGAAGTACAGCAGCACCGGGGTGCCGTGGAAACTGCGCTCGGTGACCGCGCGGCCGTCCTGGTCGACCAGCGTGAACGCACCGCCGATCAGCGGTGGCGTCTGTGCGGCCAGCGACGGCATCGACAGCAGCCCCCACGCCAGCACCAGTGACCGTACCCCGGTTTGGCAGAGACGGCGCAGCATGTCAGTGCGCCCCGCTGTACGTCAGCGCGAACCCGACCAGGTTCGAGTCTTGCCCGCCCTGCGCCTGGCTGCCCACCGACAGCGCCACGGTCAGCTGGCCACTCAACCGATAGCCGCAGCTCAGTTCGTTGAGGTAGTCGTGCCGACCGGCGCCCGGTGCCCACGGGCGCCGTTTGTCGGTGCGGGTCGCGCCGAATACCCAGCGCCCGTAGTCGACGGTGAGCGAGGTGGTCAGGTAGCGCGTGTCGTTGCCGGCCACCGCGTTTTCGTTCTGCACGTGCGCGTATTCAACCAGCGGCACGATGTCCAGGTAGCGGCCCCGCAAGGTGGTATCCAGGTCCGCGCTGGACGCCGGTGCCCAGATGTAGCGCGCCGATACGATGGCGATCACCTCGTCATCGGCCGCACCGGTATCGGGCTGTGCCTCGCCTGCGCGGTTGCGCATGTAGCCGGCCTGCAGCTCCAGGAACGGCACGGCGGGAATGGAATCCCAGTTGACGGTGACCGCGTAGGAGTCGAGTCGCCCGGTGTTGGCCGGCCCGCCATCGGAACGTTGCGCACGCGCACCGCCGCGCAGGAATGGCCGGCTGAGTTCGGTGGTGTCGGCGGTGTAGAGGTTCACCCCGCCCTGCACCATGCCCATCTTCTGCCCGAACCAGCGGTAGGCATAGGTGGCACCGAGCATGCCGCCCAGGTCGTAGGTCGCCACGAAATCGTTGGTATACAGCCCTGGTGCGGCGTCCATCGCGCGGCCGAACGGCACCTGCAGCTTGCCCACCTGCAGCTGGGTATGTTGGGTGAGCTTGTAGTAGTTCAGCTCGTTGACCACCAGCCCAAGGTCGCCGAAGGTGCGCTTTTCGCCGTTGCCCGGCGGGTTGACCGGGTTGAACTCGGTGGACAGCCGCACCTGGTCATTGGGGCTGAAACGCACGTAGACGCTGCTCTGGATGTCGGGGTAGAAGTCGGTGGTGTTGCGCGGCGCGCTGGCGCCGTCGCCCTCGCTGCGGCTGAAGTCGTACTGCATGACTGCGCTGTAATCCATGCCGACGTTGGGGTAGTACCCCTTGTCGGCATGGGCAGGGCTGGACAGCAAGCCAAGCCCGGCGGCCACGCCCAGTGCCAGACTGGCTCTGCGGGGAATGCGCATCACGGGCCCTCCGCAGGCAGCTGCACGTCGGCCGGCAGCGTGAACGCGCGCCCGCTGTTGCGCAGGTAGGCGCAGGTCTGGTTGTCGCCATAGATGCCGCCCAGCGGGGCCAGCTTCACTGCCTGGGCATAGTCTTCCGGGCGCACCACCTGCACCACCTGCATCATGCCGCCGTCCTCGTGTTCGAGGATGTGGCAGTGGTAGACGAACTTGCCCAGCATCACCGGGTCACGGAACGGGATGCGCAGCGTGATCGAGCCCCGCGCCGGAATGAACACCGTATCGCGGTAGCCACTGAACGGAACGGGCTTGTCGTTGATCGCCACCACCTGGAAATCGGTCTGGTGGATATGGAACTGATGCAGCTCCTGGGACGGGTTGTACAGGCGCCATTCTTCGACGTCGCCCAGCTTGACCGTGGTGTTGACCCGGCGCGGATCGAAGCGTTCGCCATTGATCAGGAACGCGTCGCCATCGGTGGCCGAATCCTGGAAGGCGAACTGGCGCACGTGGGCGACCCTGACCGTGGCCAGGTCTTCGCTCACCGGATACGGGCTGGTGATGCGGCGGGTGGCCACCGGTGCGCCAGCCACCCGCGTCGTGGCAATGCATGCGCCCTTGTACTGGTCGCCAGCCGCACCGGTATTGCCGGCGGCCAGTTCAACCGCGTGATCGCCCGCCGCCGCGCCGACCACGAGAATGCTGAAACGCGCGGAGGGCCCGATCAGCAGTTCGTCGGCCATCACCGGCTTGGTCACCGTGTTGCCGTCGCGCGACAGGATCTGCACGTTCTGTCCGGTGATGCGGATGCGGAAGTACTGGTTGGCCGAGATGTTCATCAGGTGCCAGAGCTGGGTTTCACCGGGCTGGATGTCGATCACCGGATCGGCCTGGCCGTTGACCGTGCGGATCGACGGCGCACTGGTGACGATTTCGCTGGCCAGCTTGCCGGTGAAGGTCTTCTGGAAATTGCGCAGGACCAGCACGCGCTCCCGGATGCCCTTCAACTCCGGGAACGGATCGAGGATGCCGTCCACCAGGATCGGACCGGCGATGCCCGATTCCACCTGGCGTTGCGCGCCGCCGTGGAAATGGCTGTGGTACCAGTACGCGCCCGGGCTGTGGTCGGGGGGCAGCTTGAAGCGGTACAGCCCCTTTTCGTGCGGGCCTACCTCGCGGAAGATGCTGTCGCCCGAATCCAACGGGGTAACGGTCATGCCGTGGAAATGCAGGTTGGTCTTCTCGTCCATCTGGTTGTCCAGCGTGATCGCCACGGTTCCACCGGGGCGGGTGCGGATCAGCGGCGCGTCGTAGTCGCCGTTGAACACCAGCGCGCGGTACGGCTGCCCACCCACCGACACGGCCGACATCGCCGGGCGCAGGGTGCCCTTGCTGATGCCGTCGGCGCCGTAGCGGATCTCCACTGGCGACTGCAGCGGCGCGCCCGGCGCGCTGTTGTCGGCCGGGGCCTGCGCCACGCTGGCGCCCGTCCAGGCCAGCACGCCGACCAGCGCTGCTGCGTAGAGGTCATGCAGCCTGCGGCGTCGGTGGGTGCCGGCGATGATCGGGGCGGTGCAGTGACGATCCATGGGAACTCCGGGTGCACAGAGGGGCTGGGGAGCCGGCGCTTGGGGTCAGGTGCCGGCAATCGCCCAGGTGATGAAGCCGGTGGCGATGGCGCTGATCACCAGGCCGATCAGGAACAGCCAGTCGGCCAGCCCTTCCAGGAACTGGTTGCGCTTGCGCCGGCGCGTGCGCAGCGCCCAGTAGGCGCTCAGGCAGGACGCCAGGTAGACCACCGAATTGATGCTGAGCAGGTCGTCGCCCAACGTGTCCACGTTGCGCAGCACGGTCACCACGTGCAGCACGCCCACCACGGTCATGCACACGCCCAGCATCGCCGCCGACGTGGTGAAGATATGGACGCAGATGTCCTCGTCCAGATGGGTGGCACGCGCAGGCGGCTTGTCGGCCGCGGGCGCGCTGGAAGCGGTGGAGCGCATGGCGGTCTCGCGGCTGACGGTGCGGACCGGAAGCGGCCGCAGCGCACGCCAACGGTAGCCATGGCAACGGGGCCCACACATGACCTAGGTCAAGTGAACGCGCATGCCGCGGGCGAGCGTGCCCCGGCTTGACCGGGATCAAGCGCCCTTCACGGCGCCGGCCGCATCGTGGGCCTCCCTGCCCCCGCACCCGGGCGCCCCTGCGGCCTGCCATGTGGAATGACTTCAGCCATGCGTTCCTGGTGATCTTCACCAGCCTGCTGCCGGTGATCAATCCACCGGGCGCGGCGCTGATGGTGCTGGGCATCCTGCCCGACGCCAGCCCCGCCCAGCGCAGCCGGGTGGCGCGCGCGGTGGCGCTCAACAGCCTGGTGCTGCTGGCGGCCTCGATCGGGATCGGCGCCTACGTGCTGTCCTTCTTCGGCATCTCCATCCCGGTGCTGCGGCTGGCCGGCGGGCTGGTCATCGCCGCCACCGGGTGGCGCCTGCTGCAGGCACCGGCGCAGAGCGAGCACGGCTCACTGGCCGGCGCGGCGCAGGAAGAGGCCCGCGACGACGTGGACGCCTCGGTGACGTCGCAGTTGTTCTATCCGTTCACTCTGCCGCTCACGGTGGGGCCGGGGTCGATCGCGGTGGCCATCGCGGTGGGCACCACGTCGCCGGTCGAGGGGCCGGCCGCCGTGCACCTGGCCGCCGCTGCCAGCGCGCTGCTGGCCCTGTGCGTGCTCATCTACCTGTGCATGCGCTACGCGTGCCGCCTGCAGTCGCTGCTGGGGCGCACCGGCACCCAGGTGGTGGTACGCCTGCTGGCGTTCGTGATCCTGTGCATCGGCGTGCAGATCGGCTGGCTGGGCTTGTCCGACCTGCTGGCGACGCTGCCGGCGCGTTGATCGGTCGCGCGCTTGACCCAGGTCAAGACGGGCATGCGATCCGCGCCCGACCATGTGTGCACCGCTCCCACGCCCAGCCTGCCGATGCAGCCGCAACCCACCGCCCTTGTTTCCGGCGCCGGTGTCGCCGGCCTCGCCACCGCCTGGTGGCTGCGCTATTTCGGCTTCGACGTCACGGTGGTCGAAACGGCCCCGGCGCTGCGCGGCGGCGGCCATGCCGTGGACATCCGGGGTGCGGCGCTGGAGGTCGTCAAGGCGATGGGGCTGCACGCAGCACTGCAGGCCCAGCGCACGCGCCTGCGCGGGATGACCCTGCTCGACCGCGATGGCCATGCGGTGGGCCACGACGATACCCGCACCTTCAGCGCAGGCCGCCTGGACAGCCCGGATATCGAGATCTTCCGTGACACGCTGTGCCGGATCGTGTCCGACGCCGCGGGCACCCCAGCCAGCACGCTGTTCGACGAACGCATCACCGGCATCGACGACACTCCCAGCGGGGTGATGGTCGCGCTTGCCGGCCGGCCATCGCGCCGTGTCGACCTGGTGGTGGGGGCCGACGGGGTCTACTCCGCGCTGCGCCAGCAGGCCTTCGCCGCGGCGCCGACCTGCCTGCATCCGTTGGGAGGTGCGCTGGCGTTCTACAGCGCCCCCAACCACCTGGCGCTTACCGACCGCGAATGGATGTACCGCGACGCCGACCTGGGCGTGGTGGTCTACCCCGATGCCAGCGGACGCGAACTGCGCATCGGGGCCGGGTTCGGCGCCGAGGTGGACCACGCCCTGCGCCACGACATCACCGCGCAGAAGGCACTGGCACGCAGCAAGCTGGCGGGACTGGGCGGACGCTGGCGACCGCTGGTCGAGGCGATCCCGCACGCCGACGCGTTCTACTTCGGGGAACTGGTCCAGGTGAAACTTCCCGTGTGGCACACCGGGCGCGTGGTGCTGGTGGGCGATGCCGCGCACTGTGCTTCGCCCTTCTCCGGCCAGGGCACCAGCCTGGCCCTGGTAGGCGCCTACGTGCTGGCGCGCGAACTGTCGCGCAGCCCGCACGCGCCCGGGCAGGCGTTCGCCCGCTACCAGACCCGCATGCAGCCCTACGTGGACCTCAACCAGAGGCTGGTCGACCTGACCCGGCAAGGCCCGGTGCCCGAGCCGCAGATGCGCGCGGCGGCCAACGGCATCGCCCTGGACGATCTGCAACAGCCATGAGCCCGTGCCGTTGGACGCGGGCGGCAAATCCCATGACCCTCAGGCATGCTGGGCGCCTGCTTACCCCTGCCAACCCCGTCCCATGCCTCTACTGAACACCACGCGCGGCGCCCTGCACTGGATCGACACCGGCCACGACCGCGCCGGACCCCCGGTACTGCTGATCCACGGCCTTGGCGGCGACGCCGGGTTCTGGAGCGCCGAACAAGCGGCGCTTGCCGCGCGCCATCGGGTGCTGGCGGTGGACCTGCGCGGCTCCGGCCTGACCCCGGGCACGCACAGCCCGTTCTCCGCTGACGCGCTGGCCCAGGACCTGCTGGCCATGCTTGACCACGCCGGTATCGACCGCGTGCACGTGGTCGGCTTCTCGATGGGCGGCGTGGTCGCCCAGGCGCTGGTCAGCGCCGCGCCGACGCGCGTGCACAGCCTGGTGCTGGCGGCCACCTTCGCCACCCCCAATACCCAATCACGCCTGTTCCTGCAGGCCGTGGGCGCGGTCTACCGCGCGGGCGCCACCCCCAAAGAGATCTTCGATCTGGTCCTGCCCTGGCTGTTCTCGGTGGGCTTCCTGTCCGATCCGCGCGCCGCGCCGTGGCTGGACTATCCCGACGACGCGCCCGACGAACAGACCGCCGAAGACTGGCAGCGCCTGCTCGACGCCATGATCGGGTTCGATGGCCGCCCCCGGCTGCCGCACATCCACGTACCCACGCTGGTGATCGGCGGCGATGAGGATCGGCTGGCCACGCCGGAAGATGCGCAGGTGTTGCTGGACGGTATCCCGAGCGCCCGCCTGAGCATGCTGCGCGGCGGCCACCTGATGAACGTGGAATCGCCCGACGCGTTCCTCAGCGAGCTGGAGCGTTTTTTCCTCGCGCACGCACCGGCCGGGGGCTGAGCTTCGCCCCACGCGCCGGCAACGCCACCAGCGCCTGCAGCTGCGCGGCTACCCGGTCGAACGGTGCGATGTCCTGCATCGCCCGGCACATCGCCACGGCACCTTCCACGCTGGCGATGATCAACGTGGCCTGCGCGGCGGCTTGTGCCGGCGCATGGCCGGCGGCAACCAGCGCAGCGCCCAGCCGGTGTTCCCACTGCGCAAACACCGCCGCCGCGGCACCGCGTGCCTGGCTGGCCACCGCATCCACCGGTTCTTCCACAGCAGCCGCCAGCACCGGGCAGCCGGCAGCAAACTGCGTGCGCAGCAGGCGTGCGCGCCACATCTGCAGAAACTGCTGCAGACCCGGCTCCGCGCCGTCCTGCAAAAGTTCGGCGAGCAGAGCATCCACCTTTTCACCGGCCTGGGTGGTGGCGCGCGCCAGCAGTTCCTGCTTGCCGCCCGGGAAATGGTGATACGTGGAGCCCAACGGCGCATCGGCGGCCTTGGTCACCTCGCGGATGCTGGTGGCATTGAGGCCCACCCGCGCCAACATGTCCGCCGCTGCCGCGATGACGCGCTGGGGTGCATCGGTAGGACGAGGCGACATGGCGCGATTCCTTGCTAAGACAGTCGTCATACATTAGCGTATCCGGACTATAACAGTCGTCATATTCCTAATGAATCTCTGGTTCCGCCTGCTGTACCTGCTGCTGTGCAGCTTCTTCCGGCCTCGGCTGGCCGCCCCGTTCGGGGTGTCACGGCTGCCGTTCCGGGTGCTGCCCAATGACCTGGACAGCAACCTGCACATGACCAACGGGCGCTACTGGAACATCTTCGATCTGGGCCGCCTGGACCTGATCCTGCGGATGGGCCTGGGCCGGGTGGCCCTGCGTGAGAAATGGGCGCCGATCGTTGGCGCCGGCACCATCCAGTTCCGTCGCGAACTGAAACCCTTCCAGCGCTTCACGCTGGAAACGCGGCTGGTGGGCTGGGTCGGCACACGGGTGATCATGGAGCAGCGCGTGCTGCTGGGCGAGGAGAAGATCGCCACCCGCGCCCTGCTGGTGACCGGCATCTACGACCGCCGCCAGCGCCGCTTCGTGGACATGCCGCGGATGATGCAGTCCATCGGTGCCGACGACGTGCCCTCCCCGCCCCTCAGTGCCGCCGCCGACGCCTTGTTGGCGGCAGACGCGGCGCTCAAGCAGGACGACGCCTGAGCGCGCCGTTCAGCGCGGCTGCGACAGCGCCTGGGTGATCGCCGCCTCGGCCAGCGGCGCCATCCGCGCATAGCCCGCTGGCGTGGGGTGCACGCCGTCGGCAGCCAGCGCCTTGTCCAAGCCACCGTCGCGGTTGGCCAAGGGCGTGTGGTAATCCAGATACACCACGTTGTGCGCGCTGGCGTACCGCTTCAACGCTGCATTCAACGCGCGCACCTTCGGCGCCGGCTGCACGCCGCGCTGCCACGGGTAGTCGCTGACCGGCAGCACCGAACTGAGCACCACCGCGATGCCGTGCGCCTGGGCCAGTTCCACCATCGACTGCAGGTTGTCTTCGATCATCGCCTGGGTGGCCGCCCCGGTATTGCCGGCAATGTCGTTGGTGCCGGCCAGGATCACCACCACCGCCGGCTGCAACGCGATCACATCCTGGCGGAAGCGCACCAGCATCTGCGCGGTGGTCTGCCCGCTGATGCCGCGGTTGAGGTAGCCCTTGCCGGGGAAGAAGGTGTCGCTGCCGGTGCGACCCCAGCCTTCAGTAATGGAATCGCCGAACAACACCACGCGCGCCGTGCCTGGAGCCGGGGCCGCCAACGCGGCGTTCTCATCCCGGTAACGCTGCAATTGGGGCCAGTCGCGCAGGCGCTGCTGCAACTCGGCGACCTGGCGCTCCTGAAGCGTGCCGGCGGGCTGCAGCAGCAGCGGATTGACCGCGGGCGTATCGGTAGCGGCATGTGCGGCGGGTACGGAACACACCGCCAGTAACATCAGGGCCAGGAACGGTCGCATATCAGGCACTCCTTGGGTGCAGGTTGAACGCCACGCGGGCCTCAGACTACGTGGCTGCCCGCATCGGTGCCAGCGTGCGTACGCGCTGCATCAGCCCCGCCACGCCAGTACCTGGGCCCGCGTTGCCAGCGCGGTTTCAATGCGCTGCAGGCAATCGGGCGTGGGGCTGACCAGGTACCACTGCGCGCTCCGGCGCAGCAGCGGCAGGTCGGCATGATGGTCGGTATAGGCCATCGCCCACGGCGGTGCGAAGCCACGCGCGGCCAGCATCGGAATCTTGTTCTCGCCCAGGCAGTGCTGTTCGCTGACCCAGCCGCCCCATAGCGGGCGCAGCGTGGAGGCCACCAGCGGTACCTCGCCCAGCCCGCCATGGACCAGCAGCACGCGTGCCAGTGGTTCCCAGCAGCCGGTAGCGATGACCACCCGGTCCCCCTGCGCCAGGTGCTCGCGCAGGCGTGCAACGGCCGGTGCGATGAACAGCGCTTCGTCCCCCGCGAACACGGTATCGGCATGCGCCTGTGCCAGCGCCTGCATCGCCTCACGGCTGCGCCCGAAGGTGGCCAGCCATACCGCACACCGCATGGGCAGGCGGCGCGTGCGGGGGACCAGCAGCAACGGCGCCAGCAGCGGCAGCGCCACGATCAGCACGGCCAGGCGCCACGGCTGGCGGCACAGCAGGCCCTTGAAGAAGCGACCCGCGGTTTCCCAGCGGGTCAAGGTCAGGTCGAAATCGAACACAACCACGTTGGCGTCGTTTGCGGTGAACATCCGCGCAGTCCCTTATGCGGTGGAGTGCCGATCATAGCGGCACTGCATGCCATCGCCGCCGGCGGTGCCACTCAGAATCCGTCGAGCGTGCGCAGCAACGAGCCGAAGGTGAGGTAGAACGAATCGTGGCCGCCCTCGGCGCGTCCATAGCCCAGGAACACCGGGCCAAGGAAAGTGTCCGCGCCGATGAAGAGGCTGCCGGCGGTCTGCATGCCGTCGATGTTCACCGCGTCGCGGGTCTGCCAGAAACCACCCCATTCCACGCTGCCGCCGACATACAGCGGAATGGTCAGCAGCGAATCGGCGTGTGCGACGCGGCGGTAGTACACCACCCGCGCCAACGCGGTCTGTGGCGCGAAGATCGCCTCTTCCGGATACCCGGACAGGTTGCCCAACCCGCCCAGGAAGCCATAGGTGGCCAGGACGTCATCGCCACCATGCGCCGACGACGCCCGCACGCCACCCAGCCAGCGGTTGCGGCCGTGCGACCACGCACCATCCCACTGCAGGCGCGTGACTGCGGCCGAATCGGCGGTGCCTAGCGTGTCGAGGTAGTGCTGGCGGGTCAGCGACAGGCGCTGGCCGCGGCTGGGGAAGGCCGAGCTGTCGATCGAATCGTGGCGCAGCTGCCAGCCCACGCTGCCCATGTCGGCGCGGTAGTTGCCCAGTTCGCTCGGGTTGCCCACGTCCAGTCGCAGCCGCTCGCGGCCACGCTCCAGGAAGCCGGCCAGCTCCCAATCCGGATGCGGCGAATACGCCCAGCGCACACCGCCCAGCCATTGGCTGTAACGGAACTCCGCCAGCGCGCCGCCGCGCATCAGGGCCAGGTCCAGGTCGGTCGCGCGATACTTCGCATAGGTCGATAGCGCATGCCGTCCGCTGCGGCCAAACGGGCGGTAGTACTCGGCAAACGCCTCCTCCACCTCGCCAAGGCCCACGCGCAGTTTCAGCTCGGCGCCCTGGTCGCTCAACCCGGTACGGGTCAGCTCGCTGATCAGCTGGTAGTTGCTGCTGCCGTCGAAATCATCGGACAAGCGCAGCGCGAAGTGCAGGAAATCCGGCCCCCAGCGCTTATCCTGCGGCGCCAGCACCAGTCCCTGGCGGCCATCACGGTCTTCCAGCCGCCACTGCACCTGCTGGTAGCGCCCTTCGCCGTAGGCGGTGGCCACCTGCTGCTCCACCTCGTCCGGCGCCAACGGACTGCCCACCTGCGATTGCAGGCGTTGTTCGATGTAGCGCCCGGTGCGGGTGCCGTCGCGCAGCACATCGACGAAGGCGACGATCGGCGCCGCATAGGCGGGCGGTCGATGCTGGCGCTCGAACGCGGCGTAGCGTGCCGGGTCCACCTGGTAGCGGCGGATCCCGTCGACCTCGGCCTGCGCGGCCTGCTCGCCCACGCCCACGGCCTGCGGTGAGCGGTTGAAATCCTGGCTGCCCATGTCACCCAGCGCCGGGGTCACCAACAGGTCCTGCGCGCCCAGCGTGGCCAGCTGCGCCTGGATCTCGCGCTGCATGAGCACGCTGGCCATCTGGTGACTGATCGCCAGGGGGAGTCCAGCTGCGCTTCGGTCATCAACGGCGTGCCCACCCGCGACACGATCAGGCGCTGCGCACCCAGCCGCCGTGCTTCATCAACGGGCAGGTTGTCCACCACGCCACCATCGACCAGCAGCCGGTCCTCGTAGCGAACCGGCGCAAACACGCCGGGCACCGACATGCTGGCGCGAATTGCCAGGGCCAGGTCGCCCTGGCCAAACACCACTTTCTCGCCACTCACGATATCGGTGGCAATGGCACGGAAGGGAATTGGCAGCTGATCGAAATCGCGCACCTGCCAGGTGGGCAGCAACAGGCGACGCAGCAGCATTTCCAGCTTCTGCCCCTGGATCAGGCCCTGCGGAAAGGCAATCTTGCCGTTGCTCAGGCCGACCTCCACGCCGCCCAGCAGGCGCAGGTCGTCCTCCTTGCGGCGCATGCTGCGCTCGTTGCGCGGCGGCTTGTCGCGCAGCACCTCGGCCCAGTCGATGCGATCCAGCACCGCCTCGATCTCGTCGGCGGTGTAGCCGGAGGCATACAGCCCGCCCACCACCGCGCCCATCGAGGTGCCGACGATGCAGTCGATCGGCACGCGCTCGCGTTCCAGCACCTTGAGCACGCCGATGTGGGCTGCGCCGCGCGCGCCGCCGCCGCCGAGGACCAGGCAGGTGCGGGGGCGCTCAGGGGCGTCGAGAAGAGTGGCGTCCGCAGTCGCAGGCGCCTGCGCGCCCGCCAGGGCAGGCAGGATCGCCAGCATGCACACCGCCAGCACCCCGCGCACGCGTTCACCGCGCCGTGCCGCGCGTCCGATCTGCATCAGGCTTCTCCCCGGGTGCGGCCATGCACCGCGTCACCCGCGCACTCTGCCTGCCGGTGACGGTCGCGTCCAGACGTGCCGCACCTACACCGCGGGCCCGTGGCGGCCCTTCACTCACTCCCCAGCAGCAGCAAGTGACCGTCGTCCGTGGGATCCATGGCCAGGTACACAACCTTGTCGCTCCGGCGGAAGCCCGCCGAGCACACTGCCTGCCAGCCCTGGCCGCAGTCGACCTCGGGGAACGCGGCGAACGGCGGCGCCCCTTCGTAGTCGTGTGGTTCAACGGTCCAGCCATCGCGCAGCAGCGCGCTGCGTACCGGCACGTAGTCCATGCCGCGGTGGAGGCCGAGCTGCTCCAATGTGGTGGTGGATTCGGTGGCGGCGTCGGTCGCTGGCGCGACGGCCAGCAGCAGGGAAATCAGCAATGTGTTCATTGTGGCGCAGGATAACGAAGATCGGCCGCCCGTTGCAGGGCGGCCGATCAGGTGGGGCATCACGCGCTGTCGAGCAATGGTCGACGTTACCGCGCGTTCTTCACGTAGGTGTCGAACCAATTGAGCATTTCGTACACCAGCTGCTCGTTGGACTCCAACGCGGTGTACCAGTGCGGCTCGTTGGGCAGCATCACCAGACGCGTGGTGCCGCCGTTGCCGCGGATCGCCTGGTAGAGCTTGCGCGACTGGAACGGTTCGGTGCCCGGGTTGGCATCGTCCTCACCGTGGACCAGCAGCAACGGCAGCTTGATCTTGTCGGCATAGAAGAACGGCGAGGCCTTCAGGTACACGTCCTGCGCCTGCCACACCGAGCGCCGCTCGTTCTGGAAACCGAACGGGGTGAAGGTTTTGTTGTACGACCCGCTGGTGGCCACGCCGGCCTTGAACAGGGTGGTGTGCGCGATCAGGTTGGCGGTCATCAGGCCACCATGGCTGTGCCCGGTCACGCCGATCCGGTTGCGGTCGACCACGCCCAGGTCCACGGCCTTGTCCACCGCGGCCTTGGCATCGGCTTCCAGCTGCTCCAGGTAGGTGTCGTAGGCGTTCTTCGGGTCGCCCACGATCGGGAACGACGCGTTGTCGATGATCGCGTAGCCGGCCAGCAGCATCAGCCGGTACGGCGCCAGCCGGGTGAAGGTCTGCTGCGAACCGGACACCTGCCCGGCCTGCGCGGCGCTGGCGAAGTCGGCCGGGTAGGCATACAGGATGGCCGGCACGCGCTGGCCTTCCTTGTAGCCGGGCGGCGTGTACAGGGTGAACGACAGGTCCACGCCATCGGCGCGCTTGTAGGTCACCAGCCGCTTTTGGATCTGGCGCACTTCCGGGGTCGGGTCGGTGAGTCGGGTCAGCGCGGTGGCGGTGGAGGCGTACTGCGCTTCCCCTTCCTTCGCCGCGGCGTTGCGCTCGCCCTGCTGGCGCACGAACGCGTTCGGCGGGTCCATCACCGACTGGTGCCAGGTGAGGTAGCGGCCGGGCGTGGCGGTCAGGCCGAGGATCTGCTCGTACGCGTCGGCGCCGCTGCGGAACAGGCGCTCGGTTTTCAGCGAGCCCAGGTCCAGGCGATCCAGGAACGGGCGGTCGCCCTGCGGCGAAGCCCCCTGCCCGCGCAGGAACACGAATGCACCGTCCTGGCGCACCACCGACGCGCCGTTGGGCAGGCGCGTAAACACCAGGTTGCCCGGGTCGGCGTACTGCTCGTCGCTGGACAGATCCCACAGCAGGCGGCCTTCCTTCGTCGGCTGGTCCACATCGACGATGCGGGTCTGCCGCCAGTGGCGGTTCTCGTCGTTCTCGAACAGGAACGACACGGCCGGATCGGCGCTCCACGCGATGCCTTCGAAGCGCTGCGCGGTGCGGGCGATTTCCTGCGGTTTGCCGTTGAACGGTGCCTTCAGCGCAAGCACCCGGTCGCGGTGTGGCACCGTCACCTTCCAGTCGCCCTTGTCCAATGCCTCGGCATAGACCAGCGTGGCCGGGTCGGTAGCGCGCCAATCAAAATCACGCGGACCTTCAGGCACGCCGTGCACCGGCACGCGGTCGGCCAGCGGCAGGCTGGCGATCGGGGCAGCGCGGCCCGTGGCCAGGTCGAGCACGGCCACGTCGTTGGCGAAGCGCTGGTAGGTCACGGCGTGGGAGAACGGCGCCTTCAAGGTCTCGGTCAGCACGTGCACGCCGTCCGGTGCCGCGTTGACCTCGTTGTACAGCGCCGGCGTGCCGACATTGCGCACCTGGCCGGCGGCAACATCGACCACCGCCAGCTGCGACGCACCGTAGTAGGCAAACAGCTTTTCATCGTGCGCGCTGGTCAGCGTATCGCGCGCTTCATAGGTGCTGCTTTCGCCGCTGCTGCCGAGCGATTCCTGTACGTCCGGGCCACCGGGCCCGTTGCCGCTGGTCGGTGCCGGGCCCTGGTTGGCCGGCACCCGCTTGACCAGCAGCTGCTGCCCGCCGCCCAGCCACTGCAGGGTGTAGCCGAAGATCGGATTGAGCTGCACGTCCGGCACCTGCTTCACCTGGCCGGTCACCGCATCGCCCACCCACAGCTGCACCGAGGTATCCACGGCGTTCTGGAACGCAAACCGCTGGCCGTCGGCAGACCACTGCGCCGCACCCGCGCAGCCCTGCGGCAAGGCCACCTTGGTGTGCTTGGCGGTCCCCACGTCGACCAGGGTGAAATCGGCCACGCAGGCCGGGATGCCATAGCCGCCCTGGGTGTCATGGCGGCTGCGGTTCTTCGGCTCCAGGCGCACGCCAGCCAGCTTGAGGTACGGCTGGGCCACGCGCTCGATCGAGGGATAGGTCTGCGCGGTGGTCAGCAGCAGGCGCTGCCCGCTCGGGTCCAGGCTGGGCGCCGGCGGCGGCGGGGCCTTGAGCACCTTGAGCAGGTGCTCGGGCGGCTTGGCGTAGTCGGCAAAGGCCGGCGCGGTGGCGAACAGACTGACGGTGGCAACAGCAACGGCCGCGGCCAGGGTGGTACGACGAATCGGCATGTGGGTCCCCTTGCGATGGTGGGTACCCGGCGGCAGGGACGTCGCCGGGCAAACGTCGAATCTAGCACCGGCCGTCCGGGTCGGAATGGGCCGAAAGCACTGGCGTGCCGCCGCAGGCGCGAGCCGGCGCGCCGTTACTCCAGCGAGCGCGGGGTGCTGGTGAAGGTGTGCAGGCGGTCGCCGTAGAACATGAAGAACAGCTGCAGGGTCATCGGGTGGGTGGCGGTGCCGCCCCTGGCCTGCGGATCGTCGGCCAGGCACTCGGTGATGTCCGAGCCGGCGGGAACCGCGTCGCACTGCAGGGTCAGCTGATGGCGCGCGGCAAACCGCTCGACCGCTGCGCGGGAGCCGCCGTCCAGCGCGGCAGCCTGCACCTGTTCGCGCCAGAAGGTCTCGCGTGCCTGCAGGTTGCTGCCCGCACGGAATTCATCCAGCAGGCCGCTGTACCACAGCAGCAGCGCGCCCAGGACGACCAGCACCAGATATGCCATTCCCTTGCCCATGTTTCCTCCCGGTGCCGCAGCCTGCATCCGGTTCCGTACCGGGCTGCCGGCCACGGTAAGATGACGCTGCAGCCTCGTCAATGGACGCTCCGTGCGCACACTCCACGCCCTTCGTTACATCACGCCCCTTCGTGAGGGCGGCTCCCTGCCCGCTGTTGTCGAAACCGATGACGACGGCATGGTGGTGCTCAAGTTTCGCGGCGCCGGGCAAGGCCCCAAGGCGCTGATCGCCGAGCTGATCGCCGGTGAAATGGCGCGCAGCGTCGGCCTGCCGATCCCGGAAATCATGTTCGTCGAACTCGACCGCGAGTTCGCCCGCACCGAGCCCGACCCGGAGATCCAGGACCTGATCCGCGCCAGCGAGGGCGTCAACCTCGGCAGCGATTATCTGCCCGGCGCCATCAACTACGACCCGGCGGCCATGCCGGTGGATGCTGATCTGGCCTCGCGGATCGTGTGGTTCGACGCGCTTACCAGCAACGTCGACCGCACCGCGCGCAATCCGAACCTGATGGTGTGGCACCGCAAGCTGTATCTGATCGACCACGGTGCGGCGATGTACTTCCACCACGACTGGGCCAACGCCGGCGAGGCCTGCGAAAAGCCGTTCGTGCTGATCCGCGACCATGTGCTGCTGCCGTTCGCCACGCAGATCGCCGAGGTGGACGCGGCGTTGGCCGCGTTGCTGCCCGATGCCGAAATCGAGCGCATCGTCGGCCTGGTGCCGGACAGCTGGCTGGTCGACGAACCCACCTTCGACAGCCCGGCGCAGTATCGCCAGGCGTATATCGACTATCTCAAGCGCCGCCTGCAGGTGCGTGCCGTCTTCGTCCAGGAGGCCGTCCGTGCCCACGCTGCATACGTATGACTACGCGGTGATCCGCGTGGTGCCGCGGGTTGAACGCGAAGAGTTCATCAACGTCGGGGTGATCGTGTCGTGCCCGGGGGCCAAGCACCTGGAAGCGGCGATCGAGATCGACCCGGCGCGGATGCACGCATTCGCCCCGTCCCTGGACATGGACGCCCTGCAGCCGTGGCTGGATGCCATCGTGGCCATCTGCCGCGGCGACGCGAACGCCGGCCCGATCGCACAGCTCCCGGCCCGGGCGCGCTTCCACTTTCTCACCGCCAAGCGCAGCTCGGTGGTGCAGATGTCGAGCACGCACGTAGGCCGCACCGCCGACCCGGCCGGCGTGGTGGCGCACCTGCTGACCAAAATGGTGCGGGTACCGTAAGGCCGGATTCCAGAGGTTGATGCACGCGGGCGTTGATCCTCGCGTAGAGCCGGGCTCTGCCCGGCTGCCTCTGGGACGCGTAGAGCCGGGTTCTACCCGGCTGCCTCTGGGACACGTAGAGCCGGGTGCTACCCGGCCAGGACAATCGATGCGACTCACAGATCCCAGGTTGCACACGCGCGCAGGTGATCAGGCGTCATCGTATCCAGGACCCACGCACCGCGCCTGACCGCGTTGCACACGCCCCCGCCCGCCCAGCAGCGCACATGCAGCAGCCGCTGCCAGCATCAATGCCGCTGCAGCGGAATGCCCCGCCGCGTACCCGTACTGGAATGCGCTGCCGCCGCCATCGGTGCCCAGCGACTGTGCCGTCGTCAGCACCGCCTGCATGCCGCGCCACAGAAGCACTCCCCCGGCAGACAGGAAAACGAACGGCACCACACTGCGAAACAGGGTCATGGCGGATCCATCGCATTGATCAGGGCCTCCATCGTAGTGGATCTTTCCGTCGGTTCGGCTGTCACTTCGGCAGCGCGTATGCCACCACCCGGGTGGCAGTTACCCCGCTGGCGCAGGGGCTACTTCGGGGCGGGCCCAGCCCAGCGGCTGGTGACCAGGCTGCGGATACGCATGCGAAGCGTGTTGCTTCTGGTGGGTCCGAGATGTCGAGCACGCACGTAGGTCGCACATCTGACCCAGCGCGCGGGGGGCGCACCTGCTAACGAGGTCGGTGCGGGAACCGTAACGCCGGAATGCAGGCGCTGATGCACCCGTAGAGCCAGGTTCTACCTGGCTGCCCTTGCAGCTGCGAATAAGAGCAACAGCGGCCGGGCAGAGCCCGGCGCTACGGGGGTGCGCGTAGAGCCGGGTTCTACCCGGCTGCTCTTGGCGGTGCAGCGAAGAGCAACAGCGGCCGGGCAGAGCCCGGCGCCACGGGGGTGCGCGTAGAGACGGGTTCTACCCGGCTGCTCTTGGCGGTGCAGCGAAGAGCAACAGCGGCCGGGCAGAGCCCGGCGCCACGGGGGTGCGCGTAGAGACGGGTTCTACCCGGCTGCTCTTGGCGGTGCAGCGAAGAGCAACAGCGGCCGGGCAGAGCCCGGCGCTACGGGGGTGCGCGTAGAGCCGGGTTTTACCCGGCTGCTCTTGATGCTGCAGCGAAGAACAACAGCGGCCGGGCAGAGCCCGGCGCTACCCGGTTGGCCAGCGGCACCAGGCGAAGGGGTACTCGCCGACCGCCGTCGCCAATCCGGCGCGCACCGGGTTGGCAAGAATGTAATTCGCCTCGGCCAGCCACTGGCGTTCGTCGCGTTGAAGTTGATCGTAGTAGCCTGGCTGCCAGATCGCGCCTTGCGTGCCGTTGCGCTGATTGATCGCCTTGGCGGCCCGCGATTTGGTGGTGCGCACGATGGTGGCCAACGTACTGCTGCGCAAGGTAAACATCCAGTGCACGTGGTCCGGCATGACCACCCAGGCCATGGATCGCGTGCGGCCTTCATGATCCGACGCTTGCATCCAGCGGATCATTTCATCCGCGTTGGCAGCAACGGCGAAGAGACGTTGGCGACGTGCGGTGACCGTGGTGACGACGTAGCAGTGCCCTTGGCAGGAGAATCTTCCACGTTGCAATGCGGGGCTGGCCATGGCGGCATCGTGCGACAGTCCAGCGCCATGTTGCAGCGGCCAATACCGTGCCCGCATGTAGGATAAATGCGCCGCGCCCGTAGAGCCGGGTTCTACCCGGCTGCCTTTGCCGCCGCAGCGAAGTGCAACAGCGGCCGGGCAGAGCCCGGCGCTACGGGATCACAGGCGTTGATCCCCGCGTAGAGCCGGGTTCTACCCGGCTGTCCTTGCCTCAATCTCAGGGGCTTTGCCGCGTCACGCCCACGGTGATGTCGAACGCGGGAATCCGCGCCCACTTCTCCCGGGGGTAATGCAACGACTCCACGCCCATGCCGATTTCGTAGCTGACGCTGTCCATGCCTGCGCGCCAGACGTACGGCGCACCGCTGCTCCAGCCGCAGCATGCATAGCGGAGCAGAGGCAGGCCGAACGTGTCGTGCAGGTAGGTCTCCACCTGCGCCGCGGACGCGCCACTGACCCGATACCGGGCCGTCATCGGCTTGATGTAGGACGCGTCATCCTGCTCACAGCCCAGATACTCGAGGGTGTCCGGCTTGCGCCCCAGGGCCTGCAGGAAATCCTGGCAGTGCGTGTCCGGTGCGGCCAGGCCCGCACGGCGGCCGTGCGCGTCCCAATCGGCCACTGCCTCGTCCCCTGTCTGCGTGCCCGCCATCGCCGGAGCGGAAACCGCCAACAGGCACCACAGGGATACCGGCAGCAACCGCCCGGCGCAGGTCATGCTCATCGTCGGTCAGTGCACAGGGGCTATTTCGGGGCGGGCCCAGCCCAGCGGCTGGTGAGCTGGCTGCGGATCGGCGTGCGCAGGGTGTTGCTTTGGGTGGGATCGAAGCGCATGGCCTTGATCGCATCGACCGCCCAGCCGGCATGTGCGCCCGCCGGTTTGGCGTCGATGACCTGCACGTCGGCGGTACCGCCATCGGGGGTGATCGTGTAGGCCACGGTGACCTCTTCGGCGTAGGCCACCCGCTTGGGGTCGACGGTCAGGGGCGGGGTGAACGTGCCGGGCGCCGGGGTCCAGTATTTGAGACCTTCGGCAGGCGTGAGCTCCAGCGGGGCCCGGTCTGCGGCCAGCGCCGCGGGGGGCAGCGCCAACGCAAGCGCGAGTACGGTGGTACGCAACAGCGTCACGTGCATGATCGTCCTTGTCTACCCTGGGTGGGGAATCCCCATCCTACCCGCTTGGGCGGGGTGGCCGCATCGTTGCCGATGCGCCCACCCCGCCCTCGATTACTTCGGCAGCGCGTAGGCAATCACGTAATCGCCTGCCGGGGTTTCCATGAAGTGATGGCCGCCGGCCATGATCACCACATACTGGCGCCCACCGAAGGCATAGATCATCGGGTTGGCCTGGCCAGCCTGCCGGCAGCTTGGCGTGCCAGAGTTCCTTGCCGGTCTTCAGGTCGATGGCGCGCAGCAGGTCGTCGGTGGCCGCGGCGATGAAGATCAGGCCGCTGGCGGTGACCACCGAGCCGCCGTTGTTGGGCGTGCCGATCTCAATCGGCAGACCCGAGCGGATGCCGAACGGGCCGTTGCCGCGGGCACTGCCGAACGGACGGTCCCACAGGGTCTTGCCGGTGCGCATGTCCACCGCGCGGATGCCACCGTAGGGCGGCTGCTTGCACAGCAGCTTGGTGAACGGAAGGCGCCAGCCGGCGTTGACGTCGATCGCGTACGGCGTACCGGTCTGCGGGTCCCCTGCCCCTTCGGCGCCGCCCTTGTCGGCCCGCACGTCTTCGCGCGGCACCCAGCCCAGCTTGTCGGCGGTGGCACGCGGCACCAGCAGGTTGTAGTTGGGCATGTCGTTGTAGTTGGCCACGATCACGCCACGACGCGGATCCACGGCCACGCTGCCCCAGTCCGAGCCGCCGTTGTAGCCGGGGTACTCGATGGAATGCCGGTCGGCGGTGGGCGGCGTGTAGAAGCCCTCATAGCTCGCCTTGCGGAACTGGATGCGGCACACCAGCTGGTCGATCGGGGTGATGCCCCACATGTCGCGCTCGGTGAGGTCCGGCTTGCGCAGCGTGTGGTACAGCGAGAACAGCTGCGTGGGCGAACGCTGCTCGGGCTCCACGCCGCCGGTGGGTACCTTGCGTTCTTCGGCCGGGGTGAGCAGCTGGCCGGTGCGGCGGTCGAGCACGTACATGTCGCCCTGCTTGGTCGGCAGCAGGATCGCCGGCACCTTGCCAGCGGCGGTCGGGTAATCGACCAGCGTGGCCTGCGAGCCCATGTCGTAGTCCCACACATCCTTGCGCACCGCCTGGAAATGCCAGACCGGCTTGCCGGTGTTGACGTCGATGGCAACCAGCGAGGTGGCGTACTTGTTCTGGTTCTCGGTACGCGACCCGCTCCAGTAGTCGCCCGCCGAATTGCCCATCGGCAGGTACACCAGGCCCAGCTGGTCATCGCCGGTGGCGGTGGTCCACATGTTGGGGGTACCGCGCGTGTAGGTCTTGCCCTGCGCCGGCAGGCCGGTCAGTTCGGGCTGGTCCATGTCCCAGGCCCAGCGCAGCTTGCCGGTGATGGCGTCGTAGGCCTGGATCACGCCGGACGGTGCGTCGCGACGCTGGCCGTCCAGCACCTGGTGGCCGGTCACGATCACGCCCTGCACGATCGCCGGCGGCGAGGTGATCGACACATACCCGGCCGGGCTGTCGCCCATGCCCAGGGTGATGTCGACCTGGCCGTTGTTGCCGAAGCCCGCGCACGGCTTGCCGGTGGCCGCGTCCACGGCGATCAGGCGGCCATCCAGGGTGCCTTCGATGATGCGCGCCGAACAGGCGCTGCGCGGCAGCTGGGTCAGCACCGGCACCTGCGACTGCCCCGAGGCGAGGTCGGCGGCCACATCGGCATCGGCGGCCTGCTGCGCGGTTGCCGGTACTTCGTAGTACGACACGCCACGGCAGGCCGCGGTGTAGGGAATCGATTTGTCCTTGATCTTGGGGTCGAAGCGCCAGCGCTCGGTGCCGTCGGCGGCGTTGAGCGCCACCAGCTGGTTGCGCGCGGTGCACAGGTACAGCGTGTCCCCCACCTTCAGCGGCGTGGTTTCAGCGCCCCATCGCTTCTGCGGCAGATCGCCGGTACGGAACAGCCATGCCTGTTCGAGCTTGGCCACGTTGTCCGGGGTGATCTGCTGCAGTGGCGAGAAGCGCGTGGCCGCGTTGTTGCGACCGTACGCGGCCCAGTCGTCGTCGCCCGGTTTGTCGGCGGGCTGCAGCGGTGCGTCGGCGGTAGGTGCCAGGCCGGTGCTGGTCATCGCCTCGGGGAAGCTGCCGCTGGCCGCGGTGACCCCATGCGGCACGAACGCCAGCGCGAAGGCGGCCACGAACACCAGCGCCAGCACGCCGGCAATGCTGCGCGAGAGCCGCCGCGAGAACGGTCGGTCCAGCGTCGGCAGCAGCAGCGACAGCACCAGGCCGATGCCAACGATCAGGCCCAGCCGCGGCACCCAGCGCCAGTAGTCGCTGCCCGACTCCCACCACGTCCACAGCAAGGTGCCCACGAACACCGCACCGAACCACAGCGCACCGGCGCGCCGGTTGCCCCACAGCAGCACGCCGGCCACCAGCAGGCCGACACCGGCCAGCACGTAGTACCAGGAGCCGCCGAGGCTGGCCAGCCATGCACCCAGCCCGCCCAGCACCAGGCCGAGCACTATCAGCACGAGGGACAACACGGTCACCAGCGCATGGCGCGGGCGCCGGGCGGTGGACGAAGGATCGGGGCGTGCGGCGCGGGGGGCGGCGGACATCGTGGTCTCCATGCGGCGTGGCGCGAACGGGGTCCGGCCACTGGTGGACTGCCATCGCGGACGCGAATGTCCGCTGGTTCGGGAGCCGTTATCCCACCGTCGCCGTGAAGTACATGCGTTCTTTCAGCGGGCCGCCACGATAGGCAAGGTGCCGCCCCGGACAGGTGCAGAAACGACGACGCCGGCACAAGGCCGGCGTCGTCGTGGTACTGCCTGTCAGCGCGATCAGCCCTGCGGGGTCTGCTCGTCGGTGGCGGCAGGCGCTGCCGCAGCAGCCTCCCCGGCAACCGGCACCACGTCCACCAGTTCGTCGTCACCGATCGACGCATCCATGCGTTCAACCGCCTGCAGCTTCTCGTCCTTGGACAGACGGATCAGCGTGACGCCCTGGGTGTTGCGGCCGACGCGGCTGATTTCCGAACCACGGGTACGCACCAGGGTGCCGCCATCGGAGATCAGCAGCACTTCATCGGCTGCGCCCATCAGCACCGCGCTGACCAGCTTGCCGTTGCGCTCGGTGGTCTGGATGCCGATGACACCCTGGGTGCCGCGGCCCTTGCGCGGGTAATCCGGCAGCGGGGTGCGCTTGCCGTAGCCGTTCTCGGTGGCGGTCAGGATGTACATGCCGTCGTCGTCGCCGACCTCGATCACGGCATCGCCGTTCTCGATCACGGTTTCTTCGACGGTGGCGTCGTCCTCGTTCTCGTCCTCGTTGCCGCCGGCACTCTCGGCCACGATCAGGCTCACGACCTCTTCGCCCTTGGGCATCTTGATGCCGCGCACGCCGGTGGCGGTACGGCCCATCGAGCGGACCTTGTCCTCACCGAAGCGCACGGTCTTGCCGTTGGACGCGAACAGCAGGATGTCGCGCTCACCGTCGGTCAGGCCAACGCCCACCAGCGCATCGCCTTCATCGAGGTTGATCGCGATCTTGCCGCGCGCCAGACGGAAGGCGAACTCGCTGAGCGGGGTCTTCTTGACCGTACCGTTGCGGGTGGCGAAGAACACGAACTGGCGTTCGGCGTACTCGCGCACCGGCAGCACGGCCTGCACCCGCTCACCGGGTTCCAGCGGAATCCAGTTGATGATCGGGCGGCCACGCGCGTTGGAACCGGCTTCGGGCAACTGGTGCACCGGCAGCCAGAACACCTTGCCCGCGCTGGTGAAGGTCAACAGCGTGTCGTGCGTGTTGACCAGCCACAGCTGCTCGATGAAATCCTCTTCCTTGGTCGACGCCGCGCTGCGGCCACGGCCGCCACGACGCTGGGCGCGGTAGGCGCTGACCGGCTGGCGCTTGACGTAACCGGCATGCGACAGGGTGACCACCACGTCTTCCGGGGCGATCAGGTCGAGGATGTCCAGGTCTTCTTCGCTGTGGCGGATCTCGGTGCGGCGTTCGTCGCCGAACTCGGTACGCACGTTGATCAGCTCTTCGCGGATGACCTGCAGCAGGCGGTCCGGATCTTCCAGGATGTGGATCAGCCCGGCGATGGTTTCCAGCAGCAGCTTGTACTCTTCGGTCAGGCGGTCCTGCTCCAGCCCGGTCAGGCGGTGCAGGCGCATTTCCAGGATCTGGGTGGCCTGGATCTCGGTCAGCTGGTAGCCGCCGGTGATCAGGCCCACGCCCTTGGGCAGGTCTTCCGGACGCGAGGTTTCCGCACCGGCAGCGCCCAGCATCGACCCGACCAGGCCCGGCTCCCACAAGCGCGCCAGCATGCGCTCGCGTGCTTCACCGGGGTTGGGCGAGGTCTTGATCAGTTCGATCATCTCGTCGATGTTGGCCAGCGCAACGGTCAGGCCTTCCAGCACATGGGCACGGGCGCGCGCCTTGCGCAGCTCGTACACGGTGCGGCGGGTGACCACTTCGCGGCGATGGCGCACGAACGCCTCGAGCATCTGCTTGAGGTTCATCAACTGCGGGCGGCCATCGACCAGCGCCACCATGTTGATGCCGAACACCGACTCCATCTGGGTCTGCTGGTAGAGGTTGTTCAACACAACTTCCGCCGACTCGCCACGCTTGATCTCGATGAAGATGCGCATGCCGTCCTTGTCGGACTCATCGCGCAGTTCGCTGATGCCTTCGAGCTTCTTTTCCTTGACCAGCTCGGCGATCTTTTCGATCAACCGGGCCTTGTTCACCTGGTACGGGATCTCGGTGACGATGATCGATTCGCGGCCGTTGTCGGCCACTTCGATGTCCGCCTTGGCGCGGATGCGCACCCGGCCACGCCCGGTCCGGTAACCGGCGACGATGCCGGCGGTACCGTTGATGATGCCCGCAGTCGGGAAGTCCGGACCCGGGATGTACTCCATCAGGCCGTCGACGTCGATCTCGGGGTTGTCGATCAGCGCGATGCAGGCGTTGATGGACTCGGTGAGGTTGTGCGGCGGAATGTTGGTCGCCATGCCCACCGCGATACCGGCCGAACCGTTGACCAGCAGGTTCGGGAACCGGGTCGGCATGACCGTCGGCTCCAGTTCCTTTTCGTCGTAGTTGGGCTGGAAATCGACGGTTTCCTTGTCCAGGTCAGCCATCAGCTCATGGGTGAGCTTGGACATGCGGGCTTCGGTGTAACGCATGGCGGCGGCGGAGTCGCCGTCGACCGAACCGAAGTTACCCTGGCCATCAACCAGCATGTAGCGCAGCGAGAACGGCTGTGCCAGACGCACCAGCGTGTCGTACACCGACTGATCGCCATGCGGGTGGTACTTACCGATGACGTCACCGACGATACGGGCCGACTTGAAGTAAGGCTTGTTGCTGTGCGCGTTCAACTCGCTCATCGCGAACAGCACGCGGCGATGCACCGGCTTGAGGCCATCGCGCGCATCCGGGAGGGCGCGGCCCACGATCACGCTCATCGCGTAATCGAGGTAACTCTTGCGCATCTCGTCTTCCAGGTTGACCTGGATGATTTCCTTGGCGGTTTCTGCCATTCGGGTTCCGTTGTCTGGGAGCGGTCCAGTCCGTCGCGCCCGCCCTTTCGGGGCGGTCGCGTCGGAATCTCGATTAACCGTTGAAGTCTAGCACAACGGGCCGTTTTCCGCCTGCTTTTACGGGCGTTTTACCGGCAAGAATCAGGAACTTACGGGGGCGTTGCGGGTGCGGGCGGGGTTCGACCGGGAAAGCCGTACCGACCAACGGTCGGTACCTACCCGGGAGGGGCCAGGCCACCCCACCCCGAACCGGCACGCCACCCACCCCGATCCGGTAGGCCACGACCGTTGGTCGTGGCATGGGGCCACCGTTCGTGGCGCGCGCGACCGCACGCCACACCGGTAATCAGCCGAACGCGGCCTGCATGTTGGTCACGGTCGGATTCAGGATCACCCCGCGCTCGGTCACGATGGCATCGATCAGGCTGCCCGGGGTGACATCGAACACCGGGTTCCAGGCGGCGATGCCTTCGGCCACGGTGCGCGTGCCCCCTACCCCGTACAGTTCGCCCGGATCGCGCTGCTCGATCTCGATCTGCTCGCCGTCGGCGGTGTCCATGTCCACCGTGGAGGACGGCGCCACCACCATGAACTTGACCCCGTGGTGGCGGGCGGCGATGGCCAGCTGGTAGGTGCCGATCTTGTTGGCGGTGTCACCGTTGGCGCAGATGCGGTCGGCGCCGACGATCACCCACTGCACCGCACCGGTCTTCATCAGGTGCGAGGCGGCCGAATCGGCGATCAGGGTGGCGTCGATGCCGTCCTGCTGCAGCTCCCACACAGTCAGGCGCGCGCCCTGCAGCCACGGCCGGGTTTCGCCGGCGAAGACCTTGGCGATGCGGTGCTGGGCCATGCCGGCGCGGATCACGCCCAGCGCGGTACCGAACCCGGCGGTGGCCAGCGAACCGGTATTGCAGTGGGTGAGCACGCCACTGCCGGCCTCGATCAGGCCCGCGCCGAGCGCGCCCATGTGGCGGTTGGCAGCCAGGTCTTCATCGGCGATGGCCTGGGCCTCGGTGGCCAGTACCTGCTGCCAGTCGGCACCGGCCGGGGCCAGCGCGCGGCGCATGCGGGCCAGCGCCCAGGCCAGGTTCACTGCGGTCGGGCGGGACGCGTTGAGCCGCTGCAGGGCCGGTTCCAGCTTGGCCAGCGCCTGCGCGCCATCGTCGGCCTGCACCCCGGCGGCGGCCAGCACCACGCCCCAGGCGGCGGCAATGCCGATCGCCGGCGCGCCACGCACGGTGAGCGCATGGATGGCCTCGGCCACGGCGTCACTGTCGCGGCATTCCACATGCTCCACCACGAACGGCAGCTTGCGCTGGTCGAGCAGTTGCAGGGTATCGCCGGTCCACAGGATCGGGCGGATATGGTCGTAACGGGCGTAGTCGATGTCGGTGGATGCGTTCATCGCATCATTGTAGCGGCGCAGGGCGAAGCCGCCAAAGCGCGGCTCAGTTGACCTGGAATTCGGCCCGGCAGCCGTTGTCCACCCACACCCCGCGCGCATCCCAGCCCCACCCGCGGCCTTCCTCGCAGGGGCTGCCGGACAACTGCTTGGACAGGCGCGCGCCCTTGCCGATGGTGGCCCCGCAGAAACGACGCTGGCGCGACTTGGATTCGCACACCAGCGTGCGCGGCGCATCCAGGAAACCGGAGCCGTCGGCGGCCCCTACTTCGAAGTCGCCCTGGCAGCCGCGGGTCACCCACACTTCGTTGCGCCGCACGCCCCAACTGTGGTTCTCGCGGCACGGCATCGCCGACAGCTGGCGCAGCAGGCGGACCGGTGCGCCCTGCAGTGCCACCGGACAACTCTGCGGACGGCCATTGGATTCGCAGCGCAGCACGCGGCGCACCTGGCGCGCGGGGCCGGTAGAGGCGCCGCCTGCCGGTCGGCTACGGAATTCGGCACGGCAGCCCAGCGTGACCCACACGCCGGAACGATCGGTGCCCCATTCGGTGCCGCGGATGCAGCTGCTGTCGGACAACTGGCGTATCAGGTCCACGCCATTGGCCACGGGCATGTCGCAATGCACCCATTCCATGTCACGCGATTGGCAGCGCACCACCTGCGCTTCGTACCCGGTCTGGTCGGCCATTGCCATGGCCGGCAGCACGCTGCTGCACAGCACCAGCGTCCACCACGTCCACGTCCAGCGCGGCGCGCTCCATGATGGCAGTTCGGCAACTTCCCACAGCTTCATCAACCCTTTCCCCGCCGCAACTGAACGATCACGCGCCTACCTTCGGGCATGCGCTGTGATCAGAGCATCATCGTGCAGGTCGCGCAAGACGTACACGCGACAATCACGCACATTGTGCGTTCAGGCGTGGGCGAAATCGATCGCCAGTACATCGGCAATCCGCGTGGTGCGGTTCATCGCCATCAACAGGCGGTCCACCCCGACCGCAACGCCGGCGCAATCGGGCAGGTCCGGCAAGGCCTGCAGCAAGGGCTCGTCCAGCGGCGGCAGCACAGCGCCACGCGCCGCACGCACGGCGTGGTCGCGGGTGAAGCGCGCGCGTTGTTCAGCGGCGTCGTTCAGCTCGTGATAGCCGTTGGCCAGTTCCACCGCGCCCAGGTACAGCTCGAAGCGCTCGGCCAGCGGCGGCGTGCCCGGGCGGATACGCGCCAGCGCGGCCTGGCTGGCCGGCCAGTCGTGTACGACGGTCATGCTGTCGTCATCGAACGTGGGCTGGATGCAATGGGTCATCAGCAGGTCCAGCCAGTCGTCGCGGGTGAGGCCCTCGGCATCGATGCGGACCGACGCGAGCGGCGCCTGCAACTGCTCCAGCGGCGCGTCGAACGGGTCAACGCCGAGGTGCTGCTGGTACAGGCTGCGGTAGTCGACCACGCGCAGATCGGCGGTGCGCTGCACCAGGCCGAGTGCGGCGCGGACCAGCGCAACGGTTTCCTCGATCAGCCGGTGGTGGTCCCAGCCCACCCGGTACCACTCCAGCATGGTGAACTCGGGGTTGTGGCGGCCACCGGCTTCGCCATTGCGGAACACCCGCCCGAGTTCGTAGCAGTCGCCCACGCCGGCGGCGAGCAGGCGCTTGAGCGGGTACTCCGGCGAGGTGCGCAACCAGCGCTGCGGGCTGCCGGCGTCAACGTGGCCACTGAAGCGGGTGTGGAAGCTGTCGATGTTCGGCTCGGTGTTGCCGGCCGCCGACAGGATCGGCGTTTCCACTTCCAGCACATCGCGGGCGGCGAAGAACGCACGGATCAACGCGTTCAGCGCGGCACGCTGGCGCAGCGCGGCGATCATGCGCGCGCGTCCTTCAGCCGCTGCGCGAGTGGCAGGGTGAGCAGGTCGCGGGTGTCGTCGACGTAGCCGGTGGCCAGGTACAGCCGCCGCGCCAGTTCGTTGTGGTGGTTCACTTCCAGCCGCATGCGCGCCACCCCGCGCGCATTGGCGCGCTGTTCCAGGATGGCCAGCGCCTGCTTGCCGCGCCCACGCCCGCGCGCGGCATGGCGCAGGTACAGCTCGTCGAGCAGCGCGAAATGACCGCCCTGCTCCAGGCTGAAGCCCATCGCCAGCGCCGCATAGCCGACCACGCTGCCCGCCTCGTCAAACCACAGCAGCACTTCGCCGTTGCGGGGGTCTTCCAGCAGCGCGGCCAGCGCGACGCGGACCCGCGCATCGTCGAAGTCCAGCTGGTCTTCGGCGTAGAACTCGCGCATCAGCCCGATCAGCAGGTCGGTGTCGGCCACGGTGGCCAGGCGGAAGTCGAGGACGGCAGTGTGCATGGGGTTCTCCGGTGATGCGGGACGGCGGGGCACAGCGGCCCCGCCGTGGGTTCAGTGCTGCGCCAGGAACGCAACCAGGCGGTCTTCGTCCCACACCTCGATGCCCAGTTCCCCGGCCTTGGCCAGCTTGGACCCGGCTTCGGTGCCGGCCACCACGAAGGCGGTCTTCTTGGACACGCTGCCCGACACCTTGGCGCCCAGCGCTTCCAGCCGCGCCTTGGCCTCGTCACGGGTCATCTGCGACAGCGTGCCGGTCAGCACCACGGTCTGACCGTCCAGCGGGCCGGCCACCTGCTCGGTCTGTTCCGGCGCGCGGGTCAGCAGCGTGTGGCGATACGCATCGGCCTTGAGCAGCATCTGCGCATGGCCGTCGCGGTCGAGCCAGTCGGCCAGGCCAAGCGCCACTTCGTTGGGCAGGCCGGCCGCCACGAAACGCACCGGCTCGGCGTCCACCAGCGCGGCCGCATCGGGCAGCGCGGCGGTGAGCTTTTCGGCGCGCAGGCGGGTGATGCCGGGAATTTCCGCCTCTACCAGCACCTGGGCGAAATCCAGGCCGTCGCGCAGCTTCGCCGACGGCGCGTGGGTATCGCCGATCCGCACCTGGCCCACCTGCAGCAGCGCGTCGATGGCGTCCTGGTTGCCGGACTGCTCGAAGAAGTGGCCGAGCGAGCGCGCCACTTCCCCGCCGATGTCCGGCACGCGCTTGAACAACGGCCACGGCAGGTGGCGGATCAGCTCCAGGTCGCCGAACCAGGTGGACAGCCCCTTGGAGGTGTTCTCCCCGACGTTTTCGATCCCCAGCGCGAACAGCAGGCGTTCCAGCGTGGTGTCGCGGCTGGCGTCGATCGCCGCGATCAGGTTGTCGGCCCAGCGGGTGGCGATCTTCTTGGTGTTCCAGGCAAAAGCGGCCGGCATCGCCAGCGCCTTGGCACGCCAGCCGGCGTCGTTGCCATCGAGCTGCAGGATGGCGCGCAGGTAGTCGCCGCTGCCCTCCGGCGGCAGGTGCAGGCCGATCTGCGCCGCAAGGGCCTCGGGCGTTTCAGCGTCCAGCACCAGCTTCAGGTGCAGCAGCTGGTCGCGGGTGAGCCGGTACAGGTCGGCCACGCCGCGCACGATGCCGGCGTCGACCAGGGTTTCGATGTACTTGCCGCCCAGGCCGTCGATGTCCATGGCGCGGCGCGAGGCGAAGTGCGCGATGGCTTCCTTGCGCTGCGCCGGGCAGCTCAGTTCGCCCGAGCAACGCCACACGGCTTCGCCCTCTTCGCGCACGATCTCCGACCCGCACACCGGGCACTGCGCCGGCATCTGCCAGGGCGTTGTGCCGGCCGGACGGCGTTCGGCGATGACGCTGACCACTTCGGGAATCACATCGCCGGCGCGGCGCACGATCACCGTGTCGCCCACGCGCACGTCAAGGCGCTGGATCTGGTCGGCGTTGTGCAGGGTGGCATTGGAGACGATCACCCCCGCCACGGCCACCGGATTCAGGCGCGCCACCGGGGTGGCGGCGCCGGTGCGGCCGATCTGGATCTCGATCGCCTCCACCGTGGTGGTCTGTTCCTGCGCGGGGAATTTGTGCGCGATCGCCCAGCGTGGCGCGCGCGACACGAACCCCATGGTTTCCTGCCCGGCGCGGTCGTCCAGCTTGTAGACCACGCCGTCGATGTCGAAGGCCAGCCCGTCGCGGCGCTCGCCGATGTCACGGTAATAGGCCAACAGGCCTGCGCTGCCCTCCACCACCTGGCACAGGTCGCTGACCGGGAAGCCCCACGCGCGCAGTTGCGCCAGCGTGGCCGAATGGGTGGGGGGCAGTTCACCGCCCTCTACCTGCCCGGTGCCGTAGGCGTAGAAGCTGAGCTTGCGCCGGGCGCTCATCTTCGGGTCCAGCTGGCGCAGCGAACCGGCCGCGGCGTTGCGCGGGTTGGCCAGCACCTTGCCGTCGTGCAGGCGCGCCTGCGCGTTGTAGGCCTCGAAATCGGCGCGCGCCATGTACACCTCGCCGCGCACTTCCAGCACGTCCGGCCAGCCGGCGCCCTGCAGCACCTGCGGAATCACCGCGATCTGGCGCAGGTTGGCGCTGACGTCCTCACCGGTGCTGCCATCGCCACGGGTGGCGCCCTGCACGAAGCGCCCGTCTTCGTAGCGCAGGCTGATGGCCAGGCCATCGAGCTTGGGTTCGGCGGAGAAGTACAGCGCATCGCGGCGCAGGCGCTCGCTGATGCGGCGCACGAAATCCTGCACTTCCTCGTCGCTGAAGGCATTGCCCAGCGACAGCATCGGCACGGCATGGCGCACTTCGGCAAACCGCGACGAGGCCTTGCCGCCCACGCGCTGGGTGGGGGAATCGGCAACGGCCAGTTCCGGGTGAGCCAGCTCCAGTGCTTCCAGCTCGCGCACCAGGCGGTCGTACTCCGCATCCGGAATCAGCTGCTCGTCGCGCTCGTGGTAGGCCGTGCCGGCATCGTCGATCTGGCGGCGCAGTGCCTCGGCACGTTCAGCGGGGCTGGGGCTCATCCGGGAGGGATCCTGAAAGGGCTGTTGATTTTATGGCCTGCCGTGCCCGGCAGCCACCCCGCAGCGGTGCCGCGTGGCTATTGCCGGCAACCCGGCACAGGGTTAGCGTGCGCCAAGTCCCTATCTGCAGGTGTTCCGTGACCGTTGCCGCCCCTTCCCGCCGTTCGTTCCTGCAGTTGGCCGGCACCGGCCTGGCCTTGTCCGGGCTGGGCGTGTCGACCGTGTCGGCCGCCTCGCCGCGTGCCAGCGCTGTCGGCGGCCCGGTGCTGCTGAACTTCAACGAATGCCCGTATGGCCCGGCGCCGGTGGCGCAGGCGGCCGCGCGCGAGATCGTGGCCGGCAGCGGGCGCTATCTGTTCGCGCTGGCCGGTGAGCTGCGCGACCTGTTCGCCAGCCAGGAAGGCATCGGCAAGGACCACGTGCGGCTGTACCCGGGCTCCAGCGAGCCGCTCAACCGCGCCGCGATCCTGTGGACGTCGGCAAGCGCCGGGCTGGTGGTGGCCGACCCCACCTTCGAAGCGCTGGGCGACCTGGCCGCCGCGCGCGGCGCCACCGTCGCCAAGGTTCCGCTGCGCGAGGACGGCGCGCATGACGTACGCGCGATGGCGGCTGCAGCCGCGCGGATCAACGCCGGCCTGCTGTACCTGTGCAATCCGAACAATCCCACCGGGTCGATCACCCCGGCCGCCGACATCGCCTGGCTGCTGGCCAACAAGCCCCGGCAGACGCGGGTGCTGGTTGACGAGGCCTACCTGCAGTACAGCGAGCAGCGCTCGGTGATCGGCCAGGTGATGCAGCGCGACGATGTGATCGTGCTGCGGACGTTTTCCAAGCTGTACGGCATGGCCGGCTTGCGCCTGGGCGTTGCCGCCGCACACCCGGACCGGCTGCGCGAGCTGGCCAGCCTGGGCGACAACCCACTGCCGGTCACCGCGCTTGCGGCAGGCCTGGCCAGCCTGCGGGCGCCGGGCCTGGTGGCGCAGCGCAAAGCGGAGAACACGCAGGTGCGGCAGGCCACCGTGGCCTGGCTGGCCGCGCGCGGATTTTCCTGTGTGCCGACCGAAGCGAACTGCTTCGTGGTGGACGTCAAGCGCGATGGCAGCGCGTTCGCGGCGGCCATGGCCGAGCACGGCGTGGTGATCGGCCGCAGCTGGCCGATCTGGCCGCAGCGGGTGCGGGTAACGGTGGGCACGGCGGCAGAGATGGCGCGGTTCCGCGACGCGTTCGCGGCGATAACCGGGTAGAGCCGACCGTGGGTCGGCTGCTCTTGTTTCGGCCGACCGTGGGTCGGCTGCTCTTCGTTCCGGGTATGCGTGGTTGCCGGCCAGCGGCCGGCACTACCGCAAAGGGCATCGACCAACGGTCGATACCCACCGCCCATCGTGCGTCGCGCCGCAAAGGGCATCGACCAACGGTCGATACCTACCACCCCATCGCGCGTCGCGCCGCAAAGGGCATCGACCAACGGTCGATACCTACCGCCCCATCGCGCGTCGCGCCGCAATCTGCATCGACCAACGGTCGATGCCTGCCGGGTGGGCGTTACCAGCGCGGGGCTTTCGTGAGCGGCGGGGCCTGGTGCTGGCGGTCGTAGGCGCGCAGTTCGTCGCGGATGTGCGCGATGCGCTGGCGGCCCAGGGCGTTGCGGCTGTCGTCCAGCACCACGCCGTCGAGCAGTTCGCCCATGCGCTGCACGGTCGGCAGCATCTTCTCCCACGCGTCCAGCGCGGTCAGCGGCGCCGGCAGGGTGAGGAAGAAGGCGATCGCCGGGGTTTCCATCTCGCGGATGTTGGCCATGTCGAAGCTGCCCGGCTTCATGATGCTGGCCATCGAGAAGATTGGGCCGCGCTCGGGGTGACCCTCGACCAGGCGGTGGAACACGTTCATGTGGCCAAACACCAGGCCGGTCTTTTCAGCGGCCACCACGATGTCTTCGCCCCGCAGCTGTTCACCGGCGCGGGCGGCCACAAACAACGACACGATCTTGTCGAAATCCTGGCTGGCGCGCTTGCCCAGGTCGCTGGCGGCAGCGTCGACGTCGGGCAGGCCCAGTTCGGGTTGGGTCACGCCGTCGTCGCCGGTACCGCCGGCGACGGCATCGCTGCCCTCGCCTTCGCCCAGGCTGGGCTCACGGCGCGCGCCCGTGCCGCTCTCGGCGGTGTCGACGCGGCGACCCTGCGATTTTTTCTTCGGACGGCCAAACAGGAAGATCGCGGCGATCAACAGCAGGCCGGCGGCCAGGATGCCGATGCGGAGCAGTGCCATGTCGGACATTCGGTGGGGGTCTCCGGCTAAATACGTTCAGGTACTAAGGATGGCACGTCAGGCGGCGCCCGCCAATCGTGCAGCCTCTTCCAGGTCCACGCTGACCAGGCGGCTGACGCCCGGTTCGCGCATGGTCACGCCCGACAACTGGTGCGCCGCTTCCATGGTGGCCTTGTTGTGGCTGACGAACAGGAACTGCACCTTTTCACTCATTTCCTTGACCATGTTGGCCAGGCGGCCGACGTTGGCTTCGTCCAGCGGCGCGTCCACCTCGTCCAGCAGGCAGAACGGCGCCGGGTTCAGCTGGAAGATCGCAAACACCAGCGCCACCGCGGTCATCGCCTTCTCGCCACCGGACAGCAGCGAGATGCTCGACACGCGCTTGCCCGGCGGCCGCGCCATGATGGCCACACCGGTGTCGAGAAGGTCTTCACCGGTCAGCTCCAGGTAGGCATGGCCACCGCCGAACAGACGCGGGTACAGCTGCTGCACGCCGGCGTTGACGCGGTCGAAGGTGTCCTTGAAGCGGCCACGGGTTTCGCGGTCGATCTTGCGGATGGCGTCTTCCAGGGTTTCCAGCGCAGTGGTCAGGTCGGTGTTCTGCGCGTCCAGGTATTCCGAACGCTGCGACGCTTCGCCGTACTCCTGGATGGCGGCCAGGTTGACCGGCTCAAGGCGGCGCATGCGCCCGTCGATCTGGTGCACCGACTGTTCCCAGTCGGTCACGCGGGCATCTTCAGGCAGGCTGTTGATCACGTCCTGCAGGACGAAGCCGGCCTTCTCCACCGAGGCCGACAGCTGGTCGGCACTCAGCACCAGCGCCTGCTGGTCCAGCTTGCGCTGGGAGATGCGCTCGCGCTGGGCCAGCGCCTGCTCGTCGCGCTTGTGGCGGGTCTGTTCGAAGTTGCGCAGCTCGGCGTCGATGCCATCGAGCAGGGTGCGCGCTTCGCCCAGCACGCGGTCGGCGCGCACGCGTTCGCTGAGGGCATTCTGGTGTTCGGCCTGCAGGGTCTGCACGGGCGTATCGCCCTGGTCCAGCTGGGAATGCAGTTCGCCCAGGCGGGCGTCGAGCTGGCCACGCTGGGTGCTCATGCGCTCCAGCGCCTGGCTCAGCGAGGCAATCTGGGTGCGCTGCGATTCCAGCGTCAGCGCCAGCGAATGCGCGCTCTCGCGCACGTTGCGGGCGTGGTCGCGGGCCTGGTCGCGGGCGTCGGTGAGCTGGCGACGTTCGCCTTCCAGCGACGCCCGCACCGATTCCAGGTCACCCATGCTGGTGACCGCATCGTCGAGCCGCGCACGCGCCTCGCGCACCTGCTCGCGGCCGGTATCCAAGGTTTCCTGCAGCTGCAGCAGTTCGCCTTCGATGCGGTCGATGCGGGTCCGCGCCGCCTCTACCTTGCCCTGTTGGCTCTGCAGCTGGCCACCCAGTTCGGAGACGCTGCGATGGGCCTGGTACAGCTGCCGCTGCGCGTCTTCGCGGTGTTGTTCGCCGGCCAGCAGCTGCTCGCGGAACGCGGACAACTGCTGTTCCAGTTCGGCTTCGCGCTCCTGCAGCGTGTCGATCTGACCGCGCAGGGTGACGATCTCGCGTTCGCGCAGCAGCGCGCCCTGCTTGGCCGCACCGGAGCGCGAGACGCGCACCCAGCCGTCGCCCAGGCGCTCGCCGCCACGGGTGATGACCGAATCGCCCTCGGCCAGCGTGGACTGCAGCGTGCGTGCCGCGTCCAGGTCTTCGGCGGCATGCAGCCGGGCCAGCAGCCTGCGGATCGCGGTGGGACCCTGCACTTTGGCGGCCAGCGAGGTCGGCGCCACGCTGAGCGGCGCCTGGCTGTCGGACACCAGCGCAATGCGGCCCTCACCGAGTTCGGCCAGTTCGGCCACCAGCTGTTCGGGAGCGTCCACCAGCACGCCTTCGATCAACTGGCCCAGTGCGCTTTCCACGGCGTTTTCCCAGCCGCTTTCCACGGTCAGGCGCTCGCCGACGCGCGCACCCGAATCCAGCCCGCGCGCCTTCAGCCACGCCACCGCCGCGCCCTGCTCCTGGCCCAACGCGGCCTGCTGCAGGGTTTCCAGCGACGACAGGCGGCCGCGCGCGGCCTGGGCCTGCTTGCGGATCTCGGCCAGTTCGGTCTGCCCGGTGCGCTGGCGGTCCTGCAGGCCGGCCACGGCCTGCTTGCGTTCTTCAACCTGCTCGTTGAGGCCGTCCAGCGCCTCTTTCTGGGTCTGGTGCTGCAGGTGCAGTTCTTCGAACACCTCGGCCAGCGCGTCCAGGTCCAGGCTGGCGCGTTCGGCGCTCAGCGCTTCGCGGCGGCGGTCGGCTTCCAGTACCTGGCGGTCAAGGTAGTCGACGCGGGTGCGTTCGACTTCACCGGCGCGCGAGGCTTCGGAGGTGCTGCGGGTGTGGGCTTCCCAGCGCTGCTGCCAGTCGGCCAGGCGGGCCTCGGCGTCACGCAGGGCTTCCTGCTTGATTTCGTTTTCTTCCTGCAGCTGTTCCAGACGCGGCTCGGCATCGTCCACAGCTTCGCGCAGGACCATCAGTTTGGCTTCGTCGCCGCTGATGTGCTGGCCCAGTTCGGCCAGGGCCTGCTGGGCTTCATCGCGCGCCTTGTTGAGGCGCTGCGACATTTCGCGCTGGTGCTGGATCTGCTGTTCGAGGCGGGCCAACGTGCTGCCCACCTGGTACACCTCGGCCTGGGCGGTGCTGAGCGCATCGGCGGCTTCTTCGCGGCGCACGCGGCTGGTTTCGATGCGGGCTTCGGCGTCACGCTGTTCGGCGATGAACTGCTGCAGGCGGGTTTCTTCCTGCGAGAGCGCTTCGCGCAGGCCGCCGAGGCGGCCGTCGAGGCCACGGTATTCCAGCGCCTTCCACTCGGCATCCTTGACCCGACGTTCTTCCTGCAGGGCCTGGTACTGCTCGGCCTGGCGCGCCTGGCGCTTGAGGTGTTCAAGCTGCTTGCCGATTTCCTCGCGCAGGTCGCCGAGGCGGTCGAGGTTTTCGCGGGTGTGGCGGATGCGGGTTTCGGTTTCCTTGCGGCGCTCCTTGTACTTGGAGATGCCGGCGGCTTCTTCGAGGTACACGCGCAGGTCTTCGGGACGGGCTTCGATGATCTGGCTGATCATGCCCTGTTCGATGATGGAGTAGCTGCGCGGGCCGAGGCCGGTGCCGAGGAACAGGTCGGTGATGTCGCGGCGGCGGCACTTGGTACCGTTGAGGTAGTAGTTGCTGCTGCCGTCGCGGCTGACCTGGCGCTTGACGGAGATTTCGTTGAACGAGGCGTACTCGCCGGTGATGGTGTGGTCGGTGTTGTCGAAGATCAGTTCGACGGTGGCCTGGGAGACGGGCTTGCGTGCCGAGGAGCCGGAGAAGATGACGTCGGTGAGGGAGTCACCGCGGAGGCGGCTGGCCGAGCTTTCGCCCATGACCCAGCGGACGGCGTCGATGATGTTGGACTTGCCACAGCCATTGGGCCCCACAACGCCGGTCATGTTGGTCGGCAGGTGCAGGGTGGTCGGGTCGACGAAGGATTTGAAACCGGACAGCTTGATCGTGGACAGACGCATGGCGGGATTGGTTTCCGGGGCAAGGGCCTGAAGCGACCCCCGCCAGGGTGGATGTCGGAGCGATTCCCACCCTCAAGCCATTGATGTTGCTGGGTTTCAATGGCCCCAAGGGCGACGCGATAGCCTGAGTATAACGGGGCGGGTGTTCCACGGGCGGCGGGGGGTTGGTTTTGGTTAGAGGCGTAGAGCTAAGGTCCAGAGCCAGGTCCAGGTCCAATGCCAGAGCTGGAGCAAAGGCCTGGTGCGCTGGCCTCGTCGTGGCGGTCGGGGTGGGTGGGGTCGCGGGACACGCCGTGAATCCATCCCTGGAGGCTCGTGGGCGCCATCCATGGCGCCCAACAGTCCCGCGACCTCACCCACCCCGACCGTCGACAGTTGGTCGGTGCGCAGGGGACATGCCGAAGCCGGCTTTGTGGCGTTGCGGTGCGCTGCGATTTGTTCCGGAGCGTCCAGGTAAGGAGCGTCAGGGTTAAGGGAGGGTTGAGGGGTAGAGCCACGCCATGCGTGGCTATAGAGGTGCAGGAACGAAGAGCAGCCACGCATGGCGTGGCTGTACCGCCTACCCACGCATCACATAACCCTACTTCATTGCCCCGGCCACGCATGGCGTGGCTCTACCCGCCCGCATCGCAGATCCTGGCAGAGGGTGTCGGGTGGCCTTGGCCGGGACCGTTGGGCGCCATGGGTCCGGCGCATGCGCCGGACGGGTTGGGCAGGACGCCCAACCCCGGTCTTGCCGTTTGTGCAGGACTGCACAAACGAGCAAGGCGCCTACGAGCCTCCAGGGATGGATTTACGGCGTGTCCCGGCCAAGGCCACCCGGCACCCTCCCACCGGAAGAACCAAAGCGCCGGCACCCGCCGTTGATCTGGCTTCAGGCTTCAAGCTTCTAAGCTTTTAAAAAAACAAAACCCCCACATACAAAAACGGGCACCCTTGCGGGCACCCGTTTCAGCGATTCCAGCCTTTCGGCAGGGATCAGGCCTTTTCGGCTTCCACAACCACCTTGACGGTGGTTTCGACGTCGGCGTGCAGGTGAACAGTCACCTCGTACTCGCCCACGTTGCGGAAGGCGCCTTCGCCCAGGATCACTTCGCTCTTTTCCAGCGGCAGGCCGGCCTTGGTGAAGGCTTCGGCGATGTCGCGCGGGCCAACCGAACCGTACAGCTTGCCTTCCGTCGACGCGTTGGCGGCGATGGTGACGCTCTTGCCTTCCAGCTGAGCCTTGCGGGCTTCGGCGTCAGCGTGGATCGACTGGGCCTTGGCTTCGTAATCGGCGCGCTTGGCTTCGAACTCGGCAACGTTGGTGGTGGTGGCCGGAACGGCCTTGCCGGTCGGGACGAGGAAGTTGCGGCCGTAGCCCGGCTTCACGTCGACCAGATCGCCCAGACCGCCGAGGTTGGTGACCTTCTGGAGAAGAATCAGCTTCATGGTGTAGCTCCAAATATGTATTCGTTAGCGAGGCGTGGCCCCGCAGCGATGGCTGTCCGAATATCCGAACGGTAGACCGTGAAACCGCCCGACGCTTTGCAGCGCGGGCTGCCAGGTCCACGAAAGCGGCGACCGAAGCCGCCGGCTTTCATCAGACGTCGTGGTTGTCGGTGTACGGAATCAGGGCCAGGAAACGGGCGCGCTTGACGGCCGTTGCCAGCTGGCGCTGGTACTTCGACTTGGTACCGGTGACGCGGCTCGGCACGATCTTGCCGTTCTCGGTCAGGTACTGGCGCAGGGTGTTGAGATCCTTGTAATCGATCTCCTTGACACCTTCGGCCGTGAACTTGCAGAACTTGCGGCGACGGAAGAACTTGGACATGTCAGTGCTCCTTAAGCGGCCGAAGCGGCGTCTTCGCCGGCATCGGTGTCAGCGGCGGGGGTGGTTTCACCTTCTTCGTCATCACGACGACGACGCTCGCCACGCTCGGGCTTGTCACCCTTCTCGTCCTTGCTCTTCATGATCAGCGACTGCTCGGTGTCAGCTTCGTCACGCTTGATGACGAGGTTGCGCAGCACGGCATCGTTGAAGCGGAAGCTTTCCACCAGCTCGCTCAGCACGGCCTGGTCGCACTCGATGTTGAGCATGACGTAGTGGGCCTTCACCAGGTTCTGGATCGGGTAGGCCAGCTGACGACGGCCCCAGTCTTCCAGACGGTGGATGGTGCCGTTGCCGTTCTCGACCAGCGCCTTGTAGCGCTCGATCATGGCCGGGACCTGTTCGCTCTGGTCCGGATGGACCAGGAACACGACTTCGTAATGACGACTCATGTGTTTTTACCTTTCGGATGTGGCCCGTGGGGGCCGGACAGCCCCCCGCAGATGAACGCGGTGGGGCAAGGGTCCTGCCCGGAATCAGGCAGGAAGCCGCAAAGTATGGCAGCACAAGCGCCCGCAGGCAAGCAGCCGCGGGGCTGGGCGCTTCTGCCGGCCCGGATCAGGCCTTGTCGGCTTCGGTGGTGAAGCTCTCGCCGCAGCCGCATTCGGCGGTGGCGTTCGGGTTCCTGAACGTGAACGTCTCGCTCAGCCCGTGCTTGCCGAAGTCGATCTCGGTGCCGTCGACCAGGCCCAGGCTGTCGGCATCCACGTAGATGCGCACCCCGTCCTGCTCGAACACGGTGTCGCCCTGGCGCTCGTCGCGGGCCAGGTCGGTGATGTGGCCCCAGCCCGAGCAACCGGTACGGGTGACGCCGAAACGCAGGCCCAGAGCGCCCGGGGTCTGGGCGACGAACTTCTGCACACGGGCAAAGGCAACAGGGGTAAGGCTTACAGCCATGACAGGCAACTCCAGCGGATCGGGGTCATTATAGGAGCCCACGGCGGCTAAAAATGCCTCGCAAGCAGAACGCTGCACCCGTTAAACTCCTCGTTCAGAGATCGAGTCGATCAATAGAGGATTCAAGTCATGACGGTGGTCAGCGTTGAACATGCGCTTGCCGGGAAGATCCCGGAAGGCGGCGAGGCAACCGTACGCGGTTGGGTGCGTACGGTGCGTGGGTCGGCAGCACTGGCCTTCGTCAATGTCACCGATGGCTCCTGCTTTGCCCCCATCCAGGTGGTGGCCAATGACACTCTGGGCAACTTCGACGAGATCAAGGCGCTCACCCCCGGCTGCTCGGTGATCGCCCGCGGCACCCTGGTCAAGTCGCAGGGCAAGGGCCAGTCGTTCGAGATCCAGGCCAGCCACATCGAGATCGTCGGCCTGGTCGAAGACCCGCTGACCTACCCGATCCAGCCCAAGCCGATGAGCGCCGAGTTCCTGCGTGAAGTGGCGCACCTGCGCCCGCGCACCAACCTGTTCGGCGCGGTCACCCGCATCCGCAACTGCCTGTCCCAGGCCGTGCACCGGTTCTTCCACGAGAACGGGTTCAACTGGATCAGCACCCCGATCATCACCACCTCCGATGCCGAAGGCGCCGGCCAGATGTTCCGGGTGTCCACCCTGGACATGGCCAACCTGCCCCGCAACGACAAGGGCGAGGTCGATTTCAGCCGCGATTTCTTCGGCAAGGAAACCTTCCTGACCGTGTCCGGCCAGCTCAACGTCGAGGCGTACTGCCTGGCCCTGAGCAAGGTGTACACGTTCGGCCCGACCTTCCGCGCCGAGAACTCCAACACCACCCGCCACCTGGCGGAGTTCTGGATGATCGAGCCGGAAATCGCCTTCGCCGACCTGGCCGAAGACGCACGCCTGGCCGAGCAGTTCCTGAAGTACCTGTTCCGCGCGGTGCTCGACGAGCGCGGCGACGACCTGGCGTTCCTGGCCGAGCGCGTGGACAAGAACGCGATCACCAAGCTGGAAGCCTTCATCAACGCCCCGTTCGAGCAGATCGACTACACCGAGGCGGTGAAGCTGCTGCAGAACTCGGGCAAGAAGTTCGACTTCCCGGTCGAGTGGGGCCTGGACCTGCAGACCGAGCACGAGCGCTGGCTGACCGAGGAACACATCGGCCGCCCGGTGGTGGTGACCAACTACCCCGAGCACATCAAGGCGTTCTACATGCGCCTGAACGACGACGGCAAGACCGTAGCGGCGATGGACGTGCTGGCCCCGGGCATCGGCGAGATCATCGGCGGCAGCCAGCGCGAAGAGCGCCTGGACGTGCTGGACGCGCGCATGGCGCAATTCGGCCTGGACCGCGAACACTACGGCTGGTACCGCGATTTCCGCCGCTACGGTTCGGTGCCGCACGCCGGCTTCGGGCTGGGCTTCGAGCGCCTGGTGGTCTACGTCTGCGGGCTGGGCAACATCCGCGATGCGATCGCCTACCCGCGCGCACCGGGCACCGCCGAGTTCTGATCCACCTACGGAGGCACTGACCCATGACCTTGTTCTTCGCGCTGTGCTTCGTCGGCGTGGCGATCGCCGGGTTCAGTGCCTTCGTGATCTTCTGGCCGCTCACCCTGGTCCACATCCGCGACCGCCACCCGGCGCTGGCGGATCGCTTCGGTACGGGCGCATTCCTGCGCCCGGATGCGCTGCGCTGGCTGCTCGGCCGCGACTATCGCCAGAGCAGTGACCGCTCGCTGACCGGCCTGGCCACGCCGGCCTGGCTCTCGCTGCTTACTCTTCTTGCCGGGCTGGGCATGGCTGCCCTGCTCTGGCTGCTTTCGATGGTACTGATATGAACGACACGACCCCTGACCGCGACGAGTGGTTCCTGGCCAGCCTGGGCAACACGCTGATCTGGGCCCGCCTGCGGATCCGCCCGGCGGGCACCGCCGAAGTGCTCGACAGCGACGGCAACACGCTCAGCTACGACAGCGAAGACACCGCGCGCTCGCAGCTGTTCGACGCCGAATTCGTCTCCTATGACGGGCTGGACGAGGAAGACGCGCTGATCCGCGGCTTCTCGCTGCATGAAGTGCAGCCGCCGCAGGGCGCCAGCGATGCCGACCTGCATGGCCGCATGGTGCAGAGCCTGGGCGCCCGCGCGTAACCGACGATGTTCATTCCGTCCGCCTTCGCCGAGACCGACCTGATCTGGCTGGACCGGCTGCTGGCTCGCGATGCGTTCGTCACCCTGGTGACCAACGGCGCCGACGGCTACCCGCAGGCCACGCGCCTGCCGGTGGTGTACACGCGGGATGCCGACGGCATCCTGATCGAGGGCCACTGGGCCAAACCAAATCCGCAGGCCGGCCACGCCGGCCCGGCCACGCTGCTGGTGAACGGCCCGCACGCGTACGTGTCGCCGGGCTGGTATCCGGACAAAGATGCGCAGGCGCGCGTCCCCACCTGGAACTATGCCGCAGCCGAACTGCGCGGCGTACTGGAGCCGGTCACCGACCCGGATGCACTGGTGGCGATGCTGGATGCACTGAGCACGCATTACGAAGGCACGGTGGGCGGCGACTGGGACCTGCTGCCGATCGAGCCGCGCCAGCAGCGCATGCTGGCCGGCATCGTGGGCTTCCGATTCCGCCCGGCCCAGGTACAGATCAAGCTCAAACTGAGCCAGAACCACCCGGAGGCGAACCAGCGCAGCGTGATCGACGCGCTGTCGGCGCTGGACGCCCCGGCTTCCCGCGAGCTGGCGCAGTGGATGCGCTGGCGCCGCGACGGCGACACCGCCGGCTGACCCTCCCCGTTTCCCGCGACGCCGCGGCCAGGCTGGCCGCGCCTTGCCCCCACCTTACGTCAGGGACACCTGCCCCATGAAAGACATCCACAAGCTGCTGCAGAACAACCGCGAATGGGCGGACCGGATCGAGAAAGAAGATCCGGACTTCTTCCACCAGCTGGCCAAGCAGCAGCATCCGGAATACCTGTGGATCGGTTGCTCGGATTCGCGCGTGCCGGCCAACCAGATCATCGGCATGGCACCGGGCGAGGTGTTCGTGCACCGCAACGTGGCCAACGTGGTGGTGCACACCGACCTCAACTGCCTGAGCGTGATCCAGTACGCGGTGGACCAGTTGAAGGTGAAGCACATCCTGATCGTGGGCCACTATGGCTGCGGCGGCGTGCACGCCAGCCTGCACAACACGCGGGTGGGCCTGGCCGACAACTGGCTGCGGCACGTGGGCGATGTGGCGCAGAAGCACGCGTCGATCATGGATGCGATTGAAGACCCGGATCTGAAGCATGCACGGCTGTGCGAACTGAACGTGATCGAGCAGGTGGTCAACGCCTGCCGCTCGACGATCGTGCAGGACGCCTGGGCGCGCGGCCAGAAGCTCATGGTGCACGGCTGGGTCTACAGCCTGAAGGACGGCCGGGTGCGCGAGATGGGCATCGACGTGGGCGCGCCGGAAGACCTGCAGCCGGCCTACGAGCGGGCGCTGGCGCACGTGCCGCGTCGCGGCAAGCGCGACTGACCCTTCCCCACTACGGACATCGCACCATGCTTCCCATGCCGATCAACCTGCTGGGCTGGATCGAAGAAAACCGGCACCTGCTGAAGCCGCCGGTGGGCAACAAGATGATCGAGAACGGGGACTTCATCGTGATGGTGGTGGGCGGGCCGAACAGCCGCACGGACTACCATTACGACGAAGGCCCGGAGTGGTTCTACCAGCTCGAAGGCGAGATGGTGCTGAAGGTGCAGGAAGACGGCGCAGTGCGCGACATCCCGATCCGCGCGGGCGAAATCTTCCTGCTGCCGGGCAAGGTGCCCCATTCACCCCGCCGCCCGCCCGGCGGCGTGGGCCTGGTGGTGGAGCGCAAGCGGCTGGCGCACGAACGCGACGGACTGCTGTGGTTCTGCGAGCGCTGCAACCACAAGCTGTACGAAGAGTACTTCGCCCTGGAAAACATCGAAACCGACCTGCCGAAGGTGTTTGCGCGGTACCAGGCATCGGTGGAGATGCGCACGTGCGAGGCATGCGGGCATGTAGACCCGTTGCCAGGTGTTGTTGCGGTTGAAGGCTGAGGCTTGAGAAGCGCCGAGCTGCACGCGCGCGTTTGAGCGAAAAGCAGCCGACCAACGGTCGGCTCTACCCCGGGTGACGCCGCGTAGCCCCGCATGGCCCTGCACGGCCCTGCGTCACCCCGACCACAGCGTTGCGCTGCGCTGCGTTGCATTGCATTGCGTTGCATTGCATTGCGTTGCGTTGCATTGCGTTGCATTGCGCTGCGTTGCATTGCGCTGCGTTGCATTGCATTGCGTTGCGGCGCGACCGCGACCACGACCACGACCACAACGTGACCTGCGTGACCACGGCCCTGGTAGGGTCGATCCTCGATCGACTGCCGACACCCCTTCGTCGTTCGATGGCAGCATGACCTCTGAGCGAAGAGCAGCCGACCAACGGTCGGCTCTACCAGCGTGGCCCCACGTCACCCCACGTCAGCCCGCGTCAGCCCACGTCACCCCCCACCACCCCGCGTGGCCCCCCACCACCCCCATCACCCCGCATCACCACAATCCCCGCACTACCCGCATTTCCCCTGCGCACCGGCCCTGTGTCAAGGCGTGGTGCGGGTGGGTCGCCGGGACCCTCCACCGCATGGATGCGGTGGCGGAGCCTCCAGGGACGGATTTACGGCGTGTCCCGGCCACCCACCCGCACCGCGCCAGCCCACCCACCGCACAGACACCACGCTTCTGCCGTGGCCGTGGCCGTTGCCGTTGCCGTTGCCGTGGCCGTTGCACTTGCCTCACGCCTCGAAAAAAAACACACACCCCCCACCCACACCGGATTCAGCCCACACCCCCACCACCCGGATAAACTGTCCGTCACTGTCACCGCTGGTTGCACCATGTCCGAACTCCTCAGCCGCACCCATGCAGTTGCCCTGGACGCTGCCGACCCCCTGCGCACCCTCCGCAGCGAATTCGTCTTCCCCCAGCACAACCACCGCGACCAGACCTACTTCGTCGGCAACTCGCTGGGCCTGCAGCCGCGCGGCGCCCGTGCCGCCGTCCAGGACGTCATGGACAAATGGGCCAGCCTGGCCGTCGAAGGCCACTTCACCGGCGACACCCAGTGGCTGCGCTACCACCGCCTCGTCAGCGAACAGCTCGCCCGCGTCGTCGGCGCGCTGCCCAGCGAAGTGGTCGCCATGAACACCCTCAGCGTCAACCTGCACCTGATGATGGTCAGCTTCTACCGGCCCAGCCGCGAGCGCCCCGCCATCCTCATCGAAGCCGGCGCGTTCCCCACCGACCGCCACGCCGTCGAATCGCAGATCCGCTTCCACGGCTTCGACCCGGCCACCGACCTCATCGAAGTCCAGCCCGACGAGCCCAACGGCACCATCTCGCTGCAGGCCATCGAACGCGCCATCACCGAACACGGCCCGCGCCTGGCGCTGGTACTGTGGCCCGGCGTGCAGTACCGCAGCGGCCAGGTCTTCGACCTCGACGCCATCACTCGCATGGCCCGCCTGCAGGGCGCCCGCGTCGGCTTCGACCTGGCCCACTCGGTCGGCAACATCCCCCTGCAGCTGCACGACATCGCCCCCGACTTTGCCGTCTGGTGCCACTACAAGTACCTCAACGCCGGCCCCGGCGCCGTGGCCGGGTGCTTCGTGCACGAACGCCACCACCGCGACACCAGCCTGCCGCGCTTCGCCGGTTGGTGGGGCCACGAAGAAGCCACCCGCTTCAAAATGGCCCCGCAGTTCGTGCCCGCCGTCGGCGCCGAAGGCTGGCAGCTCAGCAACCCGCCCGTGCTCGGCCTGGCACCGCTGCGCGCCGCCCTCGACGTCGTCGACAAGGCCGGTGGCATCGCCGCCCTGCGCGAAAAGTCGCTGCGCCTGACCGGCCTGCTCGACGCGTTGGTCCGCGCCCGCCTGACCGGCGTCCTCGAGGTGCTCACACCCAGCGAACCGGACCGCCGCGGCTGCCAGCTCTCGCTGCGCGTGGTCGGTGGTCGCGAACGGGGCCGCAGCCTGTTCGAGTACCTGCAGACCGTCGGCGTGCTCGGTGACTGGCGCGAACCGGACGTCATCCGCATTTCGCCGACCCCGCTCTACAACCGTTACCAGGACCTGCACCACTTCGTCGACGAAGTGGACGCCTGGGCAGGGCTGTAATCCGCCCCGCCCTCCCCGCCCCCACGGACATCGATGTGATCGCACCCCCTTCCCGCTCGCTGAGCATCATCGGCGCTGGCCTGGCCGGCTCGCTGCTCGCCATCCTGCTGTCCCGCCAAGGCTGGCGGATCACCCTGTACGAACGTCGCGGCGACCCGCGCATCAGCGACTACGAGTCAGGCCGCTCGATCAACCTGGCCCTGGCCGAACGCGGCCGCAATGCGCTGCGCCAGGCCGGGGTCGAAGACGCGGTCATGGCCAAGGCAGTGATGATGCGCGGGCGCATGGTGCACCCGCGCCAAGGCGAGCCGCAGCTGCAACGCTACGGCCGCGACGACAGCGAAGTGATCTGGTCGATCCATCGCAAGGACCTCAACACCACGCTGTTGCAGCTGGCCGAAGATGCCGGTGCGCAGGTGCATTTCCACCGCCGCCTGCACACGGTCGATTTCGATGCCGGCTATGCCCGCTTCATCGACGACCGCGACGACCAGCCGCACGACATCCGGTTCGACACCCTGATCGGCGCCGATGGTGCCGGCTCGGCGCTGCGCGCGGCGATGAACCGCAAGCAGCCGCTGGATGAGCGCACCGAGTTCCTCGACCACTCCTACAAGGAACTGGAGATCCCGCCCACCGCCGACGGCGGCTTCCGCATCGAAGCCAACGCGCTGCACATCTGGCCGCGCGGGCACTACATGTGCATTGCGCTGCCCAATGACGAAGGCACCTTCACCGTCACCCTGTTCCTGCCCAACGAAGGCGACCCGAGCTTTGCCACCACCACCACCGGTGCCGAGGCCGAAGCGCTGTTCGCGCGCGATTTCCCCGATGCGCTGGCGCTGATTCCCAACCTGCGCCGCGACTGGGAAGAACACCCACCCGGCCTGCTGGGCACGCTGCATCTCAACCACTGGCACCTGCAGGGCCGCGCCGTGCTGCTGGGCGACGCCGCGCATGCGATGGTGCCGTTCCACGGCCAGGGCATGAACTGCGCGTTTGAGGACTGCGTGGCGCTGGCCGGCCACCTGCTGGAACAGGACACGCTGGCCGCGGCCTTCGCCGCTTTCGAGGCCGACCGCAAGCCGAACGCCGAAGCGATCCAGCAGATGGCGCTGGAAAACTACCTCGAAATGCGCGACCGCGTTGCCGACCCGGCCTTCCTGCTGCAGCGCGAACTGGAACAGGCCCTGCAGGCGCGCTGGCCCACCCGCTTCGTCCCGCACTACACCATGGTGACCTTCCTGCACACGCCGTATGCGGTGGCGCACGCGCGCACCGAACTGCAGCGTCGCATCCTCGAAGACGCCACCGCCGGGCACGACAGCCTGGACCACATCGACTGGGCCGCGCTGGAGCACATCGTGCATGCGCAGCTGCCCGTGCTGGAGGGCGCGCACTGATGGCTGACAGCTTCCTGTTCTACGACCTGGAAACCTTCGGCCAGGACCCGCGCCGCACCCGCATCGCACAGTTCGCCGCGATCCGCACCGATGCCGACCTGAACATCATCGATGAACCCGTCAGCTTCTACGTCAAGCCCGCCGATGACCTGCTGCCCTCGCCAGTGGCCACCCTGATCACCGGCATCACCCCGCAGCATGCGCTGGCCGCCGGGGTCAGCGAAGCCGAGGCGTTCGCGCGCATCAACGACCTGATGGCGCGCCCGGGCACCTGCTCGCTGGGCTACAACACGCTGCGCTTCGACGATGAGTTCGTGCGCCACGGGCTGTTCCGCAACTTCCATGACCCGTATGAGCGCGAGTGGCGCAACGGCAATTCGCGCTGGGACCTGCTGGACATGATGCGGCTGCTGCATGCGCTGCGCCCGGAGGGCGTGGTGTGGCCGCAGCGCGAAGATGGCGCCACCTCGTTCAAGCTCGAACACCTGGCCACCGCCAACAACGTGCGCCAGGGCGATGCCCACGAAGCGCTGTCGGACGTGCATGCCACCATCGGCCTGGCGCGCCTGTTCAAGCAGGCCCAACCGCGCCTGTGGGACTACGCGCTGAAGCTGCGCGACAAGCGCTTCGTAGCCAGCCTGCTCGACGTGGACGCCCTGCAGCCGGTGCTGCACATTTCCATGCGCTACCCGGCCCAGCGCATGTGCGCCGCCCCGGTGCTGCCGCTGGCGCGCCACCCGTACATCAACAACCGCATCATCGCGCTCGACCTGGACGGCGACATCGACGCGCTGCTGGCGCTGCCGGCCGAGACCCTCGCCGCACGCCTGTACACCCGCGCGGCCGATCTGGCCGAAGGCGAGCAGCGCGTGCCACTCAAGGAAGTGCACCTCAACAAGGTGCCGGCGCTGGTGGCCTGGAATCACCTGCGCCCGGCCGACCACGCCCGCCTGGGCATCGACCCGGTGGAGATCGAGGCCAAGGCCGCACGCCTGCGTGCGCTGGGGCCGACCCTGGCCGAGAAGGTGCGCCAGGTGTTCGGCGGTGAGCGCGTGCTGCCCCCCAGCGACGTGGACGCCTCGCTGTACGACGGCTTCCTGGCCGACGGCGACAAAGCGCTGATGACCCGCATCCGTACCAGCCCGCCGGCCGAACTGGCCAGCTACGCCGAACGCCTGCGCGATCCGCGCATGCCCGAGCTGCTGTTCCGCTACCGCGCGCGCAACCACCCGCAGACCCTGGACGCGACCGAGCGCTCACGCTGGAACGACTATCGTCGCCAGCGCCTGCTTGGCGACACCGCGCTGGGCGAGCAGACCCTGCCGCAGTTCCGCGCGCAGCTGGACGCACTGGCCACCGAGCATGCCGACGATCCGGCCAGGCTCGCCCTGCTGCAGCAGCTGCGCGACTGGGGCACCCACCTGGAGCAGAGCCTGTGAGCACGTATTTCAGCCCGAAGAGCTTCACCTTCCTGCGCGGCCTGGCCCGCAACAACGACAAGGCCTGGTTCAACGACCACAAGCCGCAGTACGAAGAGCACGTGCGCCAGCCGTTCCTGCGCCTGATCGCCGACCTGCAACCGGACCTGGCCGCGGTCAGCGAGCACTTCCGCGCCGACCCGCGCGGCGTTGGCGGCTCGCTGTTCCGCATCTACCGCGACGCGCGCTTCTCCAACGACAAGTCGCCGTACAAGAGCTGGCAGGGCGCGCGGTTGTTCCATGAGCGGCGCAAGCAGATGCCGGCCCCGTCGTTCTACATTCACCTGCAACCCGGCGAGAGCTTCGTCGGTGCCGGCCTGTGGCATCCCGAACCGGCCACCCAGCGCAAGGTGCGGCACTTCATTGTGGACAACCCCGGCAGCTGGAAGGCGGCCGCGCATTCGCCGGTACTGCGCAAGAAGTTCGACTTCGAGGAAAGCGAGAAGCTGGTGCGCCCGCCGCGCGGGTTCGAGCCGGATTTCGAGTTCATCGACGACCTCAAGCACCGCAACTGGGTGTTCTGGCGCTCGCTGGACGATGCGGTGATGACCGGCCCGCGCCTGCGCCAGACCATCGCCGCCGACCTGGTCACGCTGGGCCCGTTCGTGGACTACCTGTGCGCGGCGCTGGACCTGGAATTCTGAGCACCATGCCCGCGCATACGGCCGTTCCAACGCGCCCGCTGGGGCGCAGCGGCCTGCAGGTATCGCAGGTGGCGCTGGGCTGCTCCGGGTTCTGGGGCAACCACCGGTTCGCCGAAGGCGAGGCCGAACGCATCGTGCGCCGCGCGTTGGAGCGCGGCGTGAACCTGTTCGACACCGGCCACAACTATTCGGCGTTCAACGCCGAGCCACGGCTGGGCCGCATCCTGCAGCGCGCCTATGCCAGCCACCCGCGCGACGGGCTGGTGATCTCCAGCAAGGCCGGCACGCTGACCGGCCAGGCCGGCATCAGCGGCGCCGAGCACCGCGACTTTTCGCCGGCGAACATCGAGCGCAGCTGCGCCGCGTCGCTGCGCAACCTGCACTGCGACCACCTGGACATCTTCCAGCTGCACGGCATCGGCCTGCACGAACTGAGCGATGAACTGCTCACCGCGCTGGAGCGCATGCGCCGCAACGGGATGTTCCGCCTACTGGGCATCAACACCCACACCGGCGCGATCATGCAGCACATCGCCGACCACCCCACCCTGTTCGACGTGGCGTTGATCGATTACAACGTGCTGCAGCAGGACCGCGAACCGCTGATTGCCGCCATGCACGCGGCAGGCATCGGCGTACTGGCCGGCACCGTGCTGGCCCAGGGCCACCTGCTGCCGGCGCGCGTGCGGCTGCCGCGGCTGGCCGACGCCTGGTACCTGGCGCGCGCGTGGTTGAAGCCCTCCAGCCGCCAGCTGATGCGCAGCGCGCGCACCCTGCAGAAGGCGGTGGCGGGCGTGCATTCGCAGCTGCCGGGGCAGACCGCGTTTGCCTACGTGCTGCAGAACCCGGGCATCGCCAGTGGCGTGCTGGGCACGACCCGGGTGGGCAACCTCGACCAGATCCTGGACACCCGCGTGGACGCGCTGCAGCCCGACGAACGGGCGCGGCTGGTGGCCGCGTTCCAGCGCGGCGGCAGTTCGCCCAGCCAGTAGCGTTCACACTTCTCCACCGGCGCTGCGGCAAGCTCGAGGCAGTCTCCTGCAGGTACCGGATCGATGAAGAAACTTCCGTGGTTGCTGCTGGCCCTGCTGCTGGTGTTGGCAGGCCTCTTTTTCAGCGGGCCCTATCTGACCGTGCGCGGGCTGGCCCAGGCCATCGAAACCCGCGACACCGCCAAGCTGGACCGCTACGTCGACTTCCCGCTGCTGCGCGCCAACCTGCGCGCCCAGCTCAACGACTACGTGGTGCGCCAGGCCGGCCCGGAGGTGCAGTCCAACCTATTGGGGGCGCTGCTGCTGTCGGCCAGTGAGAAGCTCACCGGGACCGCCGTGGACGCGATGGCCACGCCCACCGGCATTGGCGCGCTGCTGGAAGGCCACACGTTGTGGAAGCGCGCCAGCAACGACCTGGAAAGCAACGACGCCTACGCGGCGCCGCGCAAGCCCCGCCCGCTGAAGGGCGCCGAGCACCACTTCGAATCGCTGTCGCGCTTCACCGCCACCACGCACACCGCCAGCGGCGCGCCGATCGTGTTCGTCCTGCAACGGTTCGGCCTGCGCTGGAAGCTGGTGGACATCCGCCTGCCGCTCGCCGACGACACCGCGCCCACCGGCCTCCCGATCCGGTAGGTACGCCGATCTATCCGCGCCATGACCAACGGTCATGGCCTACCCGTCGTTGGCGACGCCGTGGGGGACGTGCCCGGCGGCCACGCTCTGGTGCTGGCGGGCGCTGTCGATGTTGTGCTGCGAATCGTCGAAGAAGATGTCCGCGCCGAACGCTTCCAGGAACGGGCCTTTGTGGCGTCCGCCCAGGAACAGCGCCTCATCCAGGCGCACGCCCCACTCGCGAAGCGTGCGGATGACCCGCTCGTGTGCCGGTGCCGAACGCGCGGTGACCAGCGCGGTACGGATCGGCGCGTCTTCGCCCGACGGGAACACCGCCTGCAGGGTGTGCAGGGCGGAAAGGAAGTTGCGGAACGGGCCACCGCTGAGCGGCTCGCGCGCATTCTCGCGCTCATGCCGGCCAAACGCTTCCACGCCCTGCTCGCGCGAGATGCGCTCGCTTTCGTCCCCGAAGATCACCGCGTCACCATCGAAGGCGATGCGCAGCTGGCCAAGCGGTCGGCCCAGGTCGACCTGTTCGGCGGCGGCGATGGTCTCGCCCGGCGGCTTGGGCAGGATGGTGGCCGCGGCAATGCCGTGCGACAGCGCGCGGCGCACCGAGTCGGGGTTGGCCGACAGGAACAGGTCGGTGCCGAACGGCTTCACGTACGGCCAGGTGGGCTCGCCAGCCGTGAAGGTGGCGCGGATGATGCCCAGGCCGTAATGCTGGATCGAATTGAAGATGCGCAGCCCCGTATCGGCCGAGTTGCGCGACAGCAGGATCACTTCCACCCGCGGCGACTCCGGCGACTGGCCCTGGTTGAGCGCCAGCAGCTTGCGTACCACCGGGAATGCCACGCCGGGGCGCAGCACGTCGTCCTCATGCTTGCGCTGGTACTCGGCGTAGGCGTCCACGCCCTCGGCCTCGAACAGCGCATGGCCTTCTTCGAGGTCGAACAGCGCGCGCGAGGTTACCGCGACGGTCAGCAGACGGGGGGTGTTGTCGCCCATGGCACTCAGCAATCCAATGCGGCCGCAGCGGCCGGCCAGTCATTGTCCCACAGTGCATGGCTGCTACGGCCCGGCCCGTTCAGAACATGAACTGTTCGCTGAGGATGCGGTCTTCGAGGTTGTGCTCCGGGTCGAACAGCAGGGTGACCCGGCGCTCGCGCGATTCGCGGATGGTCACTTCGACCACGTCGCGGGTTTCGTGCGAGTCGGCGGTCACACTCACCGGCCGCTTATACGGGTCGAGCACGCGGAAGCGCACCTCGGTGTCGGCCTTGAGGATCGCCCCGCGCCAACGACGCGGCCGGTACGGGGCCAACGGGGTCAGCGCGATGGTATGCGAGCCCAGCGGCAGGATCGGGCCATGCGCGGAATAGTTGTAGGCGGTGCTGCCGGCCGGGGTGGCCACCAGCACGCCGTCACCGATCAGTTCGGCCACGCGTTCCTGGCCGTTGAGATCCACGCCGATATGCGCGGCCTGGCGGGTCTGGCGCAGCAGCGAGACGTCGTTGTAGGCGAGCGAGCCGGTGGTGGTACCCGATTCGGTCAGCGCCAGCATCTCCAGCGGTCGCAGGTGGGCGGGCTCGGCGGCCGCGAGGCGGGCCGGCAGGTCGTCGTCACGGAACTGGTTCATCAGGAACCCGACCGTGCCCAGCTTCATGCCGAACACCGGCTTGCCGAGCGCGGCATGGCGATGCAGGGTCTGCAGCATGAAGCCATCGCCCCCCAGCGGGCACAGCACATCGGCCTGCTCGGGCGTGCAATCGCCATAGCGGGCCAGCATCTGCGCCAGCGCCTGCTGCGCAGCCTCGGTGTTGCTGGCCAGAAAGGCGATACGGGGGAAGCGCTCATCGGTGGATCCGGTGCGGCAGTTTGTTGCACAGAGCATACCTGCCGCACCACGGCAAAGCAGCCGTCGCTCTCTGTTCCTGTGCTGGGCCGGGGGGTGTGGGTTCACGGGACCCTCCACCGCATGGATGCGGTGGCGGAGCCTACAAGGACGTACTTGCGGCGTGTCCCGTGAACCCACACAGCCCCGCCCAGCCCAGGAGCAAACGGCACGCGCTGCCTTTCGCCTTTGCCGCACCAAGCCAAACAACCAAACAAAAACGGCCCCGCGTGAGCGGGGCCGTTGGTTACTCATGCAGCTGCAGATCCAGAGACACGCGGCTGGAGCAGAGCCCCCCTGAGTCAGGGGGCGCGCCGAAGGCGCAGGGGTCTGGAAGCACGGTCCGCATGGGGCCCACGGTTTGCAACGCAAACCGTGGGGCGTCAGCGCGAATGCGCTTACGCACCATGCGCGGCGAGCTGACCCAGGCGCTGCACCGCGACCGAGACGGTCGGGTAGTCCAGGGTCTTCTGCTCGGCCAGTTCGGCCAGCATCGACAGCGTGAAGCGCAGGCTGCTGTCGTCACGGCCGATCCAGGCCGCCACCTTGGCTTCGGCGCTGCTGCCCTTCATCGACAGCACCTGGGCAGCCAGGTTGCGATGGTGGGCGGCCAGCTCGTCGCGCAGCACGCCACGCGCCACGGCATGCCAACGGCCGTTGACCTCCAGCGCGTCGATCTGCTCGAACAGCCACGGCAGCTGCAGGGCGTCGCCCAGGCGGAAGTGGATCTTGGACACGTCCACCGGCTTCAGCTTGCGGGTCCGGGCCAGTTCGATGATGTCGAACGCAGGCTCCAGGAACTGCAGCTCGGACAGCTGCTGTGCCAGTGCCGGCGGCAGGCCCTTTTCCTTCCACTCGGCCACGCTCGCCTCGTAGGCCGGGCGCTGCGAATCGGGCAGCACGCCCGACGCCACGCGGATATCGTTGAACGCGGCCTGGTAGCGGTTCACCGCCTCGGTGATGCCCGGCATCGTGCCCGGGCGCGACAGCAGCCAGCGCACGAACGAACGCTGCAGCTTCCAGATCACTTCCAGCGCATCGATCTGCACCGATTCCGGCAGCGTGCCGTCGAGCGCATCGATCTGCGCCCACAGCGCACGCGCGTCCAGCGTTTCACGGCTGATCGTGTAGGCCTTGGCGACCTCGGCCACGCTGCGGCCGGTGTCTTCCTGCATGCGCATCAGGAACGTGGCGCCCATCCGGTTGATGGTCTGGTTGGTCACGGCCGTGGCGATGATTTCGCGCTTCAGGCGGTGACGCTCCATCGCATCGGCATACTTCTTCTGCAGCGGCGTCGGGAAGTAACGCTGCAGCTCCTTGGACAGGTACGGGTCTTCCGGGATGTCCGAATCCAGCAGCTGGGCAAACGCCACCAGCTTGGAATAGGACAGCAGCACCGACAGTTCCGGACGGGTCAGGCCCTGGCCGCGCGCCTTGCGGGCCGACAGCTCCGCATCGGAGGGCAGGTACTCGATCTGGCGATCCAGCAGACCCTGCTGCTCCAGCGTGCGGATGAAGTGCTGCTTGGAGCCCAGGCGCTTGACCGCCATCCGCTCCATCAGGCTCAGGGCCTGGTTCTGGCGGTAGTTGTCGTTGAGCACCAGCGCGGCCACTTCGTCGGTCATCGACGCCAGCAGCTTGTTGCGCTGTTCAACGGTCAGCTTCTTGGCCCGCACCACATCGTTGAGCAGGATCTTGATGTTGACTTCGTGGTCGGAGGTGTCCACACCGGCCGAGTTGTCGATGAAGTCGGTGTTGAGCAGCACGCCGGCCTGGGCAGCCTCGATGCGGCCCAGCTGGGTCATGCCCAGGTTGCCGCCCTCGCCCACCACCTTGCAGCGCAGCTCGCCACCATTGACGCGCAGCGCGTTGTTGGCGCGGTCGCCCACGTCGCTGTGCTGCTCGGTGGCGGCCTTGACGTAGGTGCCGATGCCGCCGTTCCACAGCAGGTCCACCGGCGCCTTGAGGATGGCGCTCATCAGGTCGTTCGGCGACATCGCCTTGACGTTCTCGTCCAGGCCCAGCACCTCACGCACCTGCGGGGTGATCTCGATGGACTTCAGCGAACGCGGGAAGATGCCACCGCCCTTGCTGATCAGCTTGGCGTCGTAGTCGGCCCAGCTGGAACGCGGCACGGTGAACAGGCGCTCACGTTCGACGAACGTGGTGGCCGCATCCGGGTTCGGGTCCAGGAAGATGTGGCGGTGATCGAACGCGGCCACCAGGCGGATGTGGCGCGACAGCAGCATGCCGTTGCCGAACACGTCGCCGGACATGTCGCCGACGCCCACCGTGGTGAAGTCCTGGCTCTGGCTGTCACGGCCCAGGGCACGGAAGTGGCGCTTGACCGACTCCCACGCACCGCGCGCGGTGATGCCCATGCCCTTGTGGTCGTAGCCCACCGAACCACCGGAGGCGAACGCGTCGCCCATCCAGAAGCCGTGCGCGACGGCCAAGCCGTTGGCGATGTCGGAGAAGGTCGCGGTGCCCTTGTCGGCCGCCACCACCAGGTACGGGTCGTCCATGTCGTGGCGGACCACGTCCACCGGCGGCACGATCTTGTTGTTGACGATGTTGTCGGTGATGTCCAGCAGGCCCTGGATGAACAGCTTGTAGCAGGCCACGCCGTTGGCGAACACCGCATCACGGTCGCCACTGGCCGGCGGCACCTTGGCGAAGAAGCCGCCCTTCGCGCCGACCGGCACGATGACCGTGTTCTTGACCATCTGCGCCTTGACCAGGCCCAGCACTTCGGTACGGAAGTCTTCGCGACGGTCCGACCAGCGCAGGCCACCACGGGCCACCGCGCCGAAGCGCAGGTGGGTGCCTTCCACGCGCGGGCCGTACACGAAGATTTCGCGGTACGGACGCGGCTTGGGCAGGTCCGGCACCAGCGCCGAATCGAACTTGAAGCTGATGACATGGCCGTGCTGGCCGTTGGCATCGGTCTGGTAGTAGCTGGTCCGCAGGGTGGCGTCGATCACGCCCATGAAGCTGCGCAGGATGCGGTCTTCATCCAGGCTGGAGACGCGGTCCATCAGCTTCAGCAGCGCGTCGCGCGCGGCATCCATCTGTGCCTTGCGGTCGCCCTTGCGGGCATCGACCACGGTCTTGAGCACCTTCAGGGTGGCCTCGTCGCCGCCGGCCAGCACGGTCAGGTGCTCGCGCAGCTGGGCCTGGCCCTCGGCGATGGCGTCCTTGCTCTCGTGGCCGGTTGCCGGGTCGAAGCGGGCTTCGAACAGTTCCACCAGCAGGCGGGCCAGCAGCGGGTAGCGGGTGAAGGTGCCTTCCACATAGGCCTGCGAGAACGGCACGCCGGTCTGCAGCAGGTACTTGCAGTAGCCACGCAGCATCGCCACCTGGCGCCAATGCAGGCCAGCGGCCAGCACCAGGCGGTTGAAGCCGTCGTTCTCGGCATCGCCGTGCCACACGCGGGCGAAGGTTTCACCGAAGGCGGCATCCACGCTCGGGGCGTCGATCGCACCGGCCACCGATTCCACTTCGAAGTCCTGCACGTACACCGGCGCGTTGTCCACCGTGAGGCGGTACGGACGCTCGGCGATCACGCGCAGGCCCATGTTTTCCATCATCGGCAGCGCGTCCGACAGCGGAATGTCGTCCAGCTGGCGGTACAGCTTCAGGCGCAGGCCATCGCCGCCTTCGCGCTGCACGGCCTGCAGGCTCAGGCGCAGGTCGTCCGGACCGGTCAGCGCGTCGAGCTGGCTGACGTCGTTGGCCGCGATCTCGGTGCTGGAGTCTTCGATGTAGCCGGCCGGCAGTGCCTTGCCGATGCGGGCGGCAATGCGCAGGCCTTCGCTTTCACCGTGGCGGGCCACCAGCGCTTCGCGCAGGTCGTCCTGCCAGTTGCGCAGCACCTGGGCCAGCTTCTGTTCCAGCGCGCTGGTGTCCACTTCCAGGGTCTGGCCAGCCTTCGGGCGCACGATCAGGTGCACCTGGGCCAGCGGCGACTCGCCCAGTACCACCGAGCTGTCCACGTACTCGCCCTGCAGGGCGTCCTTGAGCATCGCTTCGATGCGCAGGCGCACATCGGTATTGAAGCGCTCGCGCGGCAGGTAGACCAGCGCGGAGATGAAACGGCTGTACTTGTCGCGGCGCAGGAACAGGCGGCTGCGCACGCGCTCCTGCAGGCCCAGCACGCCCATGGCGGTGCGGAACAGTTCGTCCTCGCTGGACTGGAACAGTTCTTCGCGCGGCAGGGTTTCCAGGATGTGGCGCAGGGCCTTGCCGCTGTGGCTGCTCGGCGCCAGGCCGGACTGGGTCATCACATATTCGTGGCGCTGACGCACCAGCGGAATTTCCCACGGGCGGCGGTTGTAGGCGCTGGAGGTGAACAGGCCCAGGAAGCGCTGCTCACCGATGATCTTGCCCTTGGCGTCGAATTCCAGCACGCCGATGTAGTCCATGTAGCCGGCGCGGTGAACGCGCGAACGGGCATTGGTCTTGGTCAGGATCAGCGCGTCCTTCAACCCGGTGGTGGCGTTGAGGCCCTGCGCGGCCAGGGTCTTGACCGGACGGGCGGCGGACTTGTCCTTGCCGCGCATCAGGCCCAGGCCGGTCTCGTTGAGCGGGGCCAGCACGTCTTCCTTGCCCTGCTTCTCCACGCGGTATTCGCGGTAGCCGAAGAAGGTGAAGTGGTTGTCGGCGGCCCAGCGCAGGAATTCCTGCGCTTCGGCGCGCGAGGCCGCATCGATCGGCAGCTGGCGGGTGCCGAGGTCGTCAGCCAGGCTCTTGGCCTTGCTGCGCATCGCATCCCAGTCGCCGACGATGGCACGCACCTCGTCCAGCGCCTTGACGATCGCCTGCTCGACGTCGGCCATGGCCTCGGCCGGCTGGCGGTCGATTTCCAGCAGCATCACCGATTCGGCGTTGCCGTCGCTGACACCGCTCAGCTTGCCGGCCTTGTCGCGTGCGAAGCGGATCACCGGGTGGCCCAGCACGTGCACGCCGATGCCGTGCTCGGCCAGCGACATGGTCACCGTGTCGACCAGGAACGGCATGTCGTCATTGACGATCTGCAGCACCGTATGCGGCGATTCCCACCCGTTGCCCTTCAGGGTCGGGTTGAACACACGCACATTGGCCTTGCCGGACTTGCGCACACGCGCGAATTCCAGCGTGTCGGCCGCCAGGGCGGCCCACTCCTCGGCGGTGTGGTGCGGGAACTCGTCCGCCTCCATGCGCTTGTAGAAGTCGGCGGCAAATGCCACGGCCTCGGCCTGCCCGGCCGCCGGGTAGCGCTTGCGCAAGGCCGTGTACACCGGCTCCAGCGAGAAGCCCACTGGCGAAACAGTCTGCGTATCGGCTGGTTTGGATTTGTTTTTCACGGTCTTGGCTGCTGGTTTCTGCGATTTCATGACGGAGCGGTGCGTGTTGCTCAGTTGGGAAAATGAAATTGTAGGCCTACCGCACAAAAATACCTTGCTGCAGGACGGAATAAGGTGATTCGGGTTGGGTGGCGTTTACGTCGCGATGGTCAATCCGCACGAGTACGGACGCTCGCGTAGGAGATCCACGCAGCCAAGCATCGGCCACTTCCGTGGCAACTTGACGATGGGTATCAAATCCCGCGCAAACACAAGGCTTCTCCAATTCTGAACTGGACGGTATAGTCCACCGCGTGAATCCCCCCCACCCCGCCGCCAGCACCCTGGATGCGCGCGACCAGCGCGTGTTCGATGCCGTGCGCGACCTGTTCGCCACCCAGGGCATGCAGATCAGCATGGATGCGGTGGCCCAGCAGGCCGGGTGTTCCAAGCAGACCCTCTACAGCCGCTACGGCAGCAAGCAGGAACTGCTGCGCCGGGTGATGCAGCGCCACGTCAGCCGCGCCACCGCCGGCTTGCACAGCCTGGACCAGGGCGACCTGCGCGGCAGCCTGCTGCGCTTTGCCACCGACTACCTGGAGCACTGCAACCAGCCCCACGTGATGCAGGCGCGCAGGCTGATCGCGACCGATACCGCCCAGTTCCCCCAGGAGGCGCGTGCGCTCTACCGGGACGGCGCCGGCGCGCTGGTTCTTCACGTGGCTGAATGGCTTGCCGTGCGCAGTGCGCAGGGCCAGCTCAGGCATGACGACCCGCACTTCATGGCCGAACTGCTATTGAGCATGATCGCCGGCGTGGATTTCGAGAAACAACGCTTCCATACCCCCCATCGCGCCGACGCCACCGAGCGCCGCCGCTGGGCCGAATTCTCCGTTGACAGCTTCCTGCGCGCGTTTGCCACGCCGGAAACCGCCGCGGCATTGCATTCAAACCAACACCGGAGTTTTTCCTGATGATCGCCCCACTCCGCAGCCTTGCCCTGACCTGCGCAGTTGCTGTTGCACTGACCGCTTGCAAGAAGCCAGAGCAGCAGACGCCCCCGCCGCCGGAAGTGGGCGTGATCGATGCCAAGCCGCAGACCCTGCCGTTGCAGCGTGAGCTGGTCGGCCGCCTGTCGCCGTACCGCAGCGCCGATGTGCGCGCCCGCGTGCCCGGCGTGCTGCTCAAGCGTGTCTACCAGGAAGGCGCCGACGTCAAGCAGGGCCAGGTCCTGTTCCTGATCGACCCGGCCCCGCTGCGCGCGTCCTTGAACGCCTCGCAGGCCGAACTGGCCTCGGCCCAGGCGACCTACGCCAACGCCAAGGCCGCGGCCAACCGCGCCCGTTCGCTGGCCCCGCAGAAGTATGTGTCCAAGTCCGACCTGGACGCGGCCGAAGCCACCGAGCGTACCGCCGCTGCCGCCGTGCAGCAGGCCCAGGCCGCCCTGACCAGCGCGAAGATCAACCTGGGCTATGCCGAGGTGACCGCGCCGATCAGTGGCCGCGCTGGCAAGCAGCAGGTGACCGAAGGTGCACTGGTGGGCCAGGGTGACGTCACCCTGCTGACCACCGTGGACCAGCTGGACCCGCTGTATGTGAACTTCTCGATGAGCGTGGACGAGCTGACCCAGATGCGCGCCGCGCAGGCCAAGGGCCAGCTGGCGCTGAGCGGGGACGGCAAGTCCACCGTGCAGGTGAAGCTGTCCGACGGCACGGTCTACGACCAGCCGGGCACGCTGGACTTCTCCTCGACCACCGTGGACCCCACCACCGGTGCGGTGTCGCTGCGCGCAGTGCTGCCCAACCCGCAGCAGATCCTGCTGCCGGGTGCCTTCGTGAGCTTCCAGGCCACCCTGGGTGAGCGCAACAACGCCTACCTGGTGCCGTTGCAGGCGCTGCAGCGCGATACCACCGGCGGCTACGTGCTGGTGGTCGGCAAGGACGGCAAGGTGGCGCGCAAGAACGTCAAGAGCGAAGGCCAGCAGGGCACCAACTGGCTGGTCAGCGGCGGTCTCGAAGCTGGCGACCAGGTGATCGTGGCCGGCGTGCAGAAGGTCAAGGAAGGCGCCCCGGCCAAGGCCACCCCGTGGAACCCGGACGCTGCTGCTGCCAATGGCAAGGCGCCTGCGGGTGCTGCGCCGGCCGGCGCCGCACCGGCCGCCGCCGCCAAGCCCGATGCCGCTGCCCCGGCCGACGCCGCCGCCAAAACGTCCGACGCCGCTCCGGCTGCCGAACCGAACAAGCAATAACGGGAACCCTCCGTCATGCCTAAATTTTTCATTGAACACCCGGTATTCGCCTGGGTGGTCGCGATCCTGATCTCGCTTTCAGGCGTGATCTCGATCCTGGGTCTGGGCGTGGAGTCCTACCCGAGCATCGCGCCTCCCCAGGTGACGGTGAGCGCCACCTACCCCGGCGCCAGCGCCGACACCACCGAAAAGTCGGTCACCCAGGTGATCGAGCAGCAGCTGACCGGTATCGATCACCTGCTGTATTTCAGTTCGTCGTCGGCCTCCAACGGCCGCGCCTCGATCACCCTGACCTTCGAGACCGGTACCGATCCGGACATCGCCCAGGTCCAGGTGCAGAACAAGGTGTCGCTGGCCACCCCGCGCCTGCCCACCGAAGTGACCCAGCAGGGCGTGGTGGTGGCCAAGGCCAACGCCGGCTTCCTGATGGTGGTGGCGCTGCAGTCCGACACCGCCTCGATCGACCGTGACGCGCTCAACGACATCGTCGGTTCGCGCGTGCTCGACCAGATCTCGCGCATCCCCGGCGTCGGCAGCACCCAGCAGTTCGGTTCCGAGTACGCCATGAACATCTGGCTCAACCCGGAAAAGATGCAGGGCTACGGCCTGTCGGCCAGCCAGGTGCTGGCGGCGATCAAGGCCCAGAACGTGCAGTTCGCCGCCGGTTCGCTGGGCTCGGATCCGTCCCCGCAGGGCCACTACTTCACCGCCACGGTCTCGGCCGAAGGCCGCTTCAGCTCGCCCGAGCAGTTCGAGCAGATCATCCTGCGCGCCAATGCCGATGGCTCGCGCGTGATGCTCAAGGACATCGCCCGGATTGCCTTCGGTGCCAACAACTACGGCTTTGACACCCAGTACAACGGCAAGCCGACCGGTGCCTTCGCGATCCAGCTGCTGCCGGGCGCCAACGCCCTGAACGTGGCCAACGCGGTCACCGCCAAGATGGACGAACTGTCGCCGAGCTTCCCGGCCGGTGTCAGCTGGTTCTCGCCGTACGACAGCACCACCTTCGTCAAGATCTCGATCGAAGAAGTGGTCAAGACGCTGATCGAAGCGGTCGTGCTGGTGTTCCTGGTGATGCTGATCTTCCTGCAGAACTTCCGCGCCACCCTGATCCCCACCCTGGTCATCCCGGTGGCCCTGCTCGGCACCTTCCTGGGCATGAGCGTCATCGGCTTCACCATCAACCAGCTGACCCTGTTTGCGATGGTGCTGGCGATCGGCATCGTGGTCGATGACGCGATCGTGGTGATCGAGAACGTCGAACGCATCATGACCGAGGAGAAGCTGCCGCCCAAGGCCGCCACCCAGAAGGCCATGACCCAGATCACCGGCGCGGTGGTGGCCATCACCGTGGTGCTGGCGGCAGTGTTCATTCCGTCGGCCCTGCAGGGCGGTGCGGCCGGTGAGATCTACAAGCAGTTCGCGCTGACCATCGCCATCGCGATGGGCTTCTCCGCGTTCCTGGCGCTGGGCTTCACCCCGGCCCTGTGCGCGACCTTCCTCAAGCCGACCCACTCCGACAAGCCCAACGTCGTCTACCGCACCTTCAACAAGTACTACGACAAGATCAGTGGCACCTACGTGGGCCACATCACCTCGGCGGTGCGCCATGCGCCGCGCTGGATGATCCTGTTCGTGGTGCTCACCGTGCTGTGCGGCTTCCTGTTCACCCGCATGCCGGGCAGCTTCCTGCCCGAGGAAGACCAGGGCTATGCGCTGGCGATCGTGCAGCTGCCCCCGGGCTCGACCAAGTCGCAGACCAACCAGGCCTTCGCGCAGATGCGTGGCGTGCTCAAGGACCAGGAAGGCTTCGAAGGCATGCTGCAGGTGGCCGGTTTCAGCTTCGTCGGCTCCGGTGAAAACGTCGGTATGGGCTTCATTCGGCTCAAGCCGTGGGCCGACCGCAAGGTGACCGTGCCCGAGTTCATCCAGAACATGAACGGTGCTTTCTACGGCATCAAGGAAGCGCAGATCTTCGTGGTCAACCTGCCCACCGTGCAGGGTCTGGGTCAGTTCGGCGGCTTCGATATGTGGCTGCAGGACCGTGGCGGCGCCGGCTATGAACAGCTGACGCAGGCGCGCAACGTGCTGCTGGGCAAGGCCGCCGAGGAGAGCGACCTGCTCACCGGCGTGCGTCCCAACGGCCTGGAAAACGCGCCGCAGCTGCAGTTGCATGTGGACCGCGTGCAGGCCCAGACGATGGGGCTGTCGGTGTCGGACGTGTACAGCACCATCCAGCTGATGCTGGCCCCGGTGTACGTCAACGACTTCTTCTACGAAGGCCGCATCAAGCGCGTGACCATGCAGGCCGACGGCCCGTACCGTACCGGCGCCGAGTCGCTCAACAGCTTCTACACGCCCAGCAGCCTGCAGACCAACGTAGACGGCACCCCGGCGATGATTCCGCTGAGCACCGTGGTGAAGTCCGAGTGGGTGTCCGCACCGCCGTCGCTGAGCCGCTACAACGGCTACTCGGCGGTCAACATCGTCGGTTCGCAGGCACCGGGGCGCAGCTCGGGTGAGGCGATGCAGGCGATGGAGCGGATCGTCAGCGACGACCTGCCGGCCGGCTTCGGCTACGACTGGTCGGGCATGAGCTACCAGGAAATCCTGGCCGGCAACGCCGCCACGCTGCTGCTGGTGCTGTCCATCGTGGTGGTGTTCCTCTGCCTGGCCGCGCTGTATGAAAGCTGGTCGATCCCGGTGGCGGTGCTGCTGGTGGTGCCGTTGGGCGTGCTCGGCGCGCTGGCGTTCTCGCTGGCCCGCGGCCTGCCCAACGATCTGTACTTCAAGATCGGCCTGATCACCGTGATCGGCCTGGCGGCCAAGAACGCCATCCTGATCGTGGAGTTCGCGGTGGAGCAGCGTGCAGCCGGCAAGACCCTGCGCGAGGCCACCATCGAGGCCTCCCGCCTGCGTTTCCGTCCGATCCTGATGACCTCCTTCGCCTTCATCCTCGGCGTGGTGCCGATGGCCATTTCCACCGGTGCGGGCGCCAATGCCCGCCACGCCATCGGTACGGGCGTGATCGGCGGCATGGTGTTCGCCACCTTCCTGGGCCTGCTGATGATCCCGGTGTTCTTCATCGTGGTCCGCCGCATGCTGGGCGACAAGCTGGACGAGCCGTCCAAGGAGTTTGTCGAGCGCCAGAGCGAAGCCAACGCGACGCACCGCCCGGATCGTTGATCCGGCGGTGACGCCCTGAAACGGAAAAGCCCCGGCGCGAGCCGGGGCTTTTTTGTGGGCGGTGCATTGCCAGGTGGTACAGCCTTTCATCGGCGGGCGCATGTTCAGATGCATGCCTCGATCCGGTAGTGCCGGCCGCTGGCCGGCTCCTCCAGATACGTGCCATGCACGGACCGCCTGGTTGCCGGCCAGCGGCCGGCACTACGCTGTTCTACATGGTCCGCCTGGTTGCCGGCCAGCGGCCGGCACTACCCTGTTCTACATGCACCGCCTGGTTGCCGGCCAGCGGCCGGCACTACGCTGTTCTACATGCACCGCCTGGTTGCCGGCCAGCGGCCGGCACTACGCTGTTCTGCATGCACCGCCTGGTTGCCGGCCAGCGGCCGGCACTACCCTGTTCTGCATGCACCGCTTGGTTGCCGGCCAGCGGCCGGCACTACCCTGTTCTGCATGCACCGCCTGGTTGCCGGCCAGCGGCCGGCACTACCGCTCAGCGCAGCAGCGCCACCACCGCGCAGGCAACCACGATCACCAGCGACGGCCACTGCATCGGCACGAAAAAGAAATGATGGCGGGCACGCTCACCCGGCGCACGTGGGCCGCGGTTGAGCACCAGACCCAGCAGCACATTGATCGCTGCACCACTCCCGAATCCGACCAGCAACTGCGTCAGCGACGTATTGCCCTTGGCAACGGCAGGGTCGGGCCACAGCCACATCAGCAACAGCAAGGTGGCGAGGGGGGTGAGCAGGGTCAGAAAACCTGCGCCTCGGTAAATCAGCATGGGATATCCGGCAAAAAAACGAGGGCACATTCTGCCTCACCCGCGTGCCGACCAACGGTCGGCACCTGTCCGGTGGGCCACGACCGATGGTCGTGGCCCCGCACCCTCAGCGCAACCCGGTCTCGTTGCGCGCGATCACCAGCCGCTGGATCTCCGAGGTGCCCTCGTAGATTTCGGTGATCTTGGCATCACGGAAGTACCGCTCCAGCGGCATTTCCTTGGAGTAGCCCATGCCGCCGTGGATCTGCACGGCCTGGTGGGTGATCCACATCGCCGCTTCGGATGCGGTCAGCTTGGCGATGGCCGCTTCATTGCTGAAACGCTTGCCCTGGCCCTTCACCCATGCCGCGCGCAGGGTCAGCAGCAGCGCTGCGTCCAGCTTGCACTTCATGTCGGCGATCTTGGCCTGGGTCATCTGGAAGGTACCGATGGCCGCACCGAAGGCCTTGCGGTCCTTCACGTACTCCAGGGTCGCTTCATAGGCCGCGCGGGCAATACCGATGGCCTGCGAGGCGATGCCGATGCGGCCGGCGTCGAGCACGCCCATGGCGATCTTGAAGCCCTCGCCTTCCTTGCCCAGCACGTCGTCGGCGCTGGCCACGTAATCCTGGAACTCGATCTCGCAGGTGGCCGAGGCACGGATGCCCAGCTTCGGCTCGGTCTTGCCGCGGTGGAAACCGGCGTTGTCGGTGTCGATCATGAAGGCGGTGATGCCGCGCGCGCCCTGGTCCGGGTCGGTCATCGCAAACAGCACGATGTACTTGGCGACCGGGCCGGAGGTGATCCAGCTCTTCTTGCCGTTGATCACGAAGGTACCGTCGGCCTGCTTGACCGCGCGGCAGCGCATGGCCGTGGCGTCCGAACCAGACTGCGGCTCGGTCAGCGCGAACGCGCCGATGGCCTCACCCTCGGCGATGGCGCGCACGTACTTCTGCTTCTGCGCTTCGCTGCCGTGGGTCAGGATGCCGTTGCAGAACAGCGAGTTGTTGACCGACATGATGGTCGAATGCGCAGCGTCACCGGCGGCGACCTCCACCATCGCCAGCACGTAGGCAATCGGGTCCATGCCTGCGCCGCCGTATTCGGCCGGCACTTCGATGCCCATCAGGCCGTTTTCACCCAGCAGGCGGATGTTGTCCAGCGGGAATTCGCCGGTACGGTCGTGATGTTCGGCGCTCGGGGCGATCTTTTCCTGCGCGATCCGGCGCGCAACGTCCTGCAGCATCAGCTGCTCTTCGGTAAAACTGAAATCCACAACACCCTCCCGGGAACATGGTTGTTTTATGGCCGCGCAACGCGCGTCCAGGTGCGGCGATTGTACCGGGGGGCAGGCAATACCGGCTGACTTGACCCCACCCGGTCCAGGGACGAAAATATCTCTATATCGCGATAGGTAGATATTTATGGATCTTGAGGACTGGTCGATCCGGCTGAAAGTGTTCGCCGACGCCACCCGCGTACGCCTGCTGGCACTGCTGGAGCAGGAAGAACTGACCGTGGCCGAGCTCTCGGCCATCACCACGCTGGCCCAGCCACGCGTGTCCACCCACCTGGCCCGGCTCAAGGAAGCCGGCCTGGTGCGCGACCGCCGGGCCGGCGTGTCGGCTTACTACCGCTTCGACGACGCCGCGCTGGACCCCGCGCAGCGTGCATTGTGGCATGCGCTCAGCACCGGCAGCGACGACCCGCTGCTGCGCCAGGACGCTGAACGGGTGGCCTCGGTGCTGGCCAGCCGCGCTGCCGACCAGAACTGGGCCGACAGCGTCGCCGGCGACATGGAGCGCCATTACTCGCCCGGCCGCACCTGGGAGGCGCTGGCGCGCACCGCGCTACCGCTGCTGGAAACCGGCGACGTGCTCGACATCGCCTCCGGCGACGGCGTGCTGGCCGAGCTGGTCGCCCCGCACGCCAAGCGCTACGTGTGCATCGACACCAGCGCGCGCGTGGTGGCCGCCGCCAGCGAGCGCCTGCGCCGCCTGGCCAACGTGGAGGTGCGCGAAGGCGACATGCATGCCCTGCCGTTCAAGGACCGCAGCTTCGACCTGGTGGTGCTGATGCATGCCCTCACCTATGCCGCCAAGCCGGCCCAGGCCGTGGCCGAAGGCGCGCGCGTGCTGCGCTCGGGCGGGCGCCTGCTGCTGTGCAGCCTGGCCCGCCACGAGCACAAGGCCGCCGTGGATGCGTACGGCCACGTCAACCTGGGCTTCTCGGACAAGGAACTGCGCAAGTTCGCCGAGAAGGCCGGGCTGGTGGTCTCCAACCTGGAAACGGTGACCCGCGAGAAGCGCCCGCCGCATTTCGAAGTCATCTCGCTGATCGCCACCAAACCCTGAGGCCCGCCATGTCGTCCCTGCCCTGGTTGCACCCCGATCGCGTCCACGCCCTGCAGGAAGCGCTTGCCCGGCGCATCCTGATCATCGACGGCGCGATGGGCACGATGATCCAGCGCCACGGGCTGCAGGAAGACGACTACCGGGGCGCGCGCTTCGTCGACGGCTACGACAGCGCCCACGTGGCGCATATCCATGGCGCCGGCTGCGACCACGCCGCACCCGAAGGCCACGACCTGAAGGGCAACAACGACCTGCTGCTGCTCAGCAAGCCGGAGGTGATCGCCGGCATCCACACCGCCTACCTGGAAGCGGGCGCAGACCTGGTGGAGACCAACACCTTCAATGCCACCTCGGTCAGCCAGGCCGACTACCACCTGGAGCACCTGGTCTACGAGCTCAACAGGGCCGGCGCCGCCGTCGCCCGTGCGTGCTGCGATGCGGTCGCGGCGACCACCCCGGACAAGCCGCGCTTCGTGATCGGCGTGCTGGGTCCCACCAGCCGCACCGCTTCGATCAGCCCGGACGTGAATGATCCCGGGTTCCGCAACACCAGCTTCGACGCGCTGCGCGAGACCTACCGCGAAGCCATCGACGGGCTGATCGACGGCGGCGCCGACACGCTGATGGTGGAAACCATCTTCGACACGCTCAATGCCAAGGCCGCCCTGTACGCCATCGAAGAAGCGTTCGACGACCGGGGCGCGCGCCTGCCGATCATGATCTCCGGCACCATCACCGATGCATCCGGGCGCACCCTGTCCGGGCAGACCGCCGAGGCGTTCTATGCCTCGGTCGCGCACAGCCGACCGCTGTCGGTCGGGCTGAACTGCGCGCTGGGTGCCGACGACATGCGCCCGCACGTGGAAACCCTGTCGATCGTGGCCGACTGCCTGGTCAGCGCGCACCCCAATGCCGGCCTGCCCAACGCGTTCGGCGAGTACGACGAGACCCCCGAGGAAATGGCCGGCACCCTGCGCGAGTTCGCCAGCGCCGGCCTGCTCAACCTGGTGGGGGGCTGCTGCGGCACCACCCCCGCGCACATCCGGGCCATCGCCGAGGCGGTGGCCGACCTGCCGCCGCGCGCCCTGCCCGGCCCCGCCCTGGAGGATGCCGCGTGAGCGCATCCGTCTCCCGTTGTCGTTGACCCTCCCCCGCCAGCACGTGCCCGCCTGCCCATGACGACTCCCCGCCCCACCCGCCTGTCCGGCCTCGAGCCGCTGGTGATCACGCCGGACCTGCTGTTCGTCAACATCGGCGAACGCACCAACGTCACCGGCAGCGCGCAGTTCCGCAAGCTGGTCAAGGAGGAGCGCTACGAAGAGGCGGTGGACGTGGCGCGCCAGCAGGTGGCCAACGGCGCGCAGATCCTCGATGTGAACATGGACGAGGGCCTCATCGATTCCGAAAAGGCGATGACGCGCTACCTCAACCTGATCATGTCCGAGCCGGACATCGCCCGGATCCCGGTGATGGTCGATTCCTCCAAGTGGAGCGTGATCGAGGCCGGGCTGAAGTGCCTGCAGGGCAAGAGCGTGGTCAATTCGATCTCGCTCAAGGAAGGCGAGGCGCAGTTCGTCGAGCACGCGCGCAAGGTGCTGCGCTATGGCGCCGCCGCGGTGGTGATGGCCTTCGACGAGGACGGCCAGGCCGACACCTGCGCGCGCAAGGTGGAGATCTGCACCCGCGCCTACCGCATCCTGGTGGACGAGGTGGGCTTCCCGCCGCAGGACATCATCTTCGATCCGAACATCTTCGCCGTCGCCACCGGCATCGAGGAACACGACAACTACGCGGTCGACTTCATCGAAGCCACCCGCATCATCAAGCGCACCCTGCCGCACTGCCATGTCTCCGGCGGCGTCTCCAACGTGTCGTTCTCCTTCCGCGGCAACGAAAGCGTGCGCCAGGCGATCCATGCGGTGTTCCTTTACCACGCCATCGCCGCCGGCATGGACATGGGCATCGTCAACGCCGGCGCCATGCCGATCTACGACGAGCTGGACCCGGAGCTGCGCGAGCGCGTGGAGGACGTGATCCTCAACCGCCGCCGCGACGGCACCGAGCGCCTGCTGGAGATCGCCGAGCGCTACAAGGGCAAGAAAGGCGAGGTCAAGGGCGAGGACCTGGCCTGGCGCGAGAAGCCGATCGACGCGCGCCTGGCGCATGCGCTGGTGCACGGTCTGGACGCCTGGGTGGAAGCCGATACGGAAGAAGCCCGCGCCCGTTCCAGCCGCCCGCTGGACGTGATCGAAGGGCCGTTGATGGACGGCATGAACATCGTGGGCGACCTGTTCGGCGCCGGCAAGATGTTCCTGCCGCAGGTGGTCAAATCCGCACGCGTGATGAAGAAGGCGGTGGCCTACCTGCTGCCGTACATCGAAGCGGAGAAGGCACGCAGCGGCGACACCGCCAAGAGCAACGGCAAGGTCATCATGGCCACGGTCAAGGGCGACGTGCACGACATCGGCAAGAACATCGTCGGCGTGGTCCTGGCCTGCAACAACTTCGAGGTGGTCGACCTGGGCGTGATGGTGCCGGCGCAGAAGATCCTCGATGCCGCGCGCGCCGAGAATGCCGACATCATCGGCCTGTCCGGGCTGATCACGCCGTCGCTGGAGGAGATGAGCCACGTCGCCCGCGAAATGGAGCGGCAGGGCTTCACGATGCCGCTGATGATCGGCGGCGCGACTACCTCGCGCGCACACACCGCGCTGAAGATCGACCCCCACTACAAGGCGCCCACGGTCTGGGTGAAGGATGCCTCGCGTGCGGTCGGCGTAGCCCAGTCGCTGATTTCCAGCGAGCTGCGCGAGGCCTTCGTGGCCGCCAACGAGGCCGACTACGCCGACATCCGCCAGCGCCACCGCAACCGCGGCGACGCCAAGCGTTTGGTGACGCTGGCCAAGGCGCGTGCGCAGCGCTTCAGCGGCGACTGGGCCGCCTACAGCCCGCCCACGCCGCGCAAGCCGGGCCTGCACGTGCTGCACGACTACCCCCTGGCCGACCTGGTCGGGGTGATCGACTGGACGCCGTTCTTCCAGGCCTGGGAACTGGCCGGCAAGTACCCGGCCATCCTCACCGATGAGATCGTGGGCACGCAGGCCACCGAGCTGTACCGCGACGCGCGCGCGATGCTCGACCGCATCGTCAGCGAAAAATGGCTGACCGCCAAGGCGGTGTTCGGGCTGTGGCCGGCCAACAGCGTCGGCGACGACGTGCACCTGCGCACCGACGACGGCCCGGCGGTGCTGCACTTCCTGCGCCAGCAGGTCGACAAGCCGGTGGAGCGGCCGGATTTCTGCCTGGCCGATTTCATCGCCCCGGCCGACAGCGGCAAGCAGGACTGGATCGGCGCGTTCGCGGTGACCGCCGGGATCGGCATCGACGCGCACGTGGCCCGTTTCGAGGCCGACCACGACGACTACAACGCCATCCTGCTCAAGGCGCTGGCCGACCGCTTCGCCGAAGCGCTGGCTGAGCGCCTGCACCAGCACGTGCGCACCGACTACTGGGGCTACCAGCCCGACGAACAGCTGGACAACGAAGCGTTGATCGCCGAGAAGTACAGCGGCATCCGCCCGGCCCCGGGCTACCCGGCCTGCCCCGAGCACAGCGAAAAGGCCACGCTGTTCCGGCTGCTGGACGCCGAGCGCAACGCCGACATGCAGCTCACCGAGAGCTTTGCGATGCTGCCGACGGCGGCCGTATCCGGCTATTACTTCAGCCATCCGCAGAGCCAGTATTTCGTGGTGGGGCGGGTGTCGCGCGAGCAGGTGAGCGACTACGCCAAGCGCAAGGGCGTGGACCGCGTGCAGGCCGAGCGCTGGCTGGCCTCGAACCTGGATTACGATCCGGAGTGAGGGTGTCACCCGACCAACGGTCGGGTGCTACCGCGTCGTGGCGGATCGGTGGGTCGTTCACCCGACCAACGGTCGGGTGACACCGGCATAATGCACCGGTTGGTACCCACCGTTGATGGGTGCGCGCCCATCGAGATCCCGCATGACCGCCCCCACCCGCGACGCCGTACCGGTCGTCCGCCTCTCTTCGTTCTACCTGGTCTACTACGCCGCGCTCGGCGCGTTCACCCCGTACTGGTCGTTGTTCCTGACCTCCCGCGGGATGAGCGTCACCGCGATCAGCGTGATGATGGGCATCTGGTACGCCACCCGCATCGTCGCGCCCACCACGTGGACCTCGCTTGCCGCCGCCTCGCCGCGCCCGATTTTCTGGCTGCGCTTGGGCTGCGTGCTGACGCTGCTCACGTTCTGCGCGTTCCTGCTGCCGCTGCCGCAACCGTGGCTGTACCCGGCGATGGTCGCGTTCTGCTTCTTCTACAACGCGGTGATGCCGCAGTTCGAATCGATCACGTTGACCCACCTGGGCAGCGACAGCCATCGCTACGGGTTGATCCGCGTTTGGGGCTCGCTGGGTTTCATCGCGGTGGTGATGCTGTTTGGCTGGATCATCGAAGGCCACGGCGGCGCCGGCAACGCGCACCTGCTGCCGTGGCTGATGCTGCCGCTGTTCGGCCTGCTGACCGCCTCGGGGTTTGCCAACCACTACGCGCGCAACCTGCAGCGCAGCGACGGCGACGCGACCGGCTTCTGGCAGATCGTGCGCAAGCCGCAGGTGCTGGCCTTCTTCCTGGCCGCGTTCATGGAACAGCTGTCGTTTGGTCCGTACTACACGTTCTTCTCGGTCTACATGGACCACCACGGCTATGCCACCTCCACGCTGGGGCTGCTGTGGACCGTCGGGGTGGTATTCGAAGTGGGCGTGTTCTTCACCATCGGCCGCTTCTTCCGCCGCTATGACGCCAGCTGGATGCTGCTGATTGCCCTGCTCAGTTCCACCGTGCGCTGGGCGATCACCGCGCTGTTCCCGGAGAACCTGCCGGTGATGCTGATGGCACAGACCGCGCACGCCCTGGGGTTTGCCGCGTTCTTCGCAGCCGCGATGCAGATGCTGGCCACCTATTTCCCCGGCCGCCTCAACGGCCACGGCCAGGGCCTGCTGTATGGCTTCTCCTCCGGCGTGGGCGGCGTGCTGGGCGCCCTGATCGCCGGCCAGCTGTGGGGCATCGACCAGGGCCGCACCGCCTTCCTGGCGGGCAGCGGCTTCGCGCTCGCCGGCGCCCTGCTGTGCTTCTTCGCCATCAGCCTGCCCCTGCTCCGCGCCCGCCCGCGCCCCCGCAGATGACGGTAGTGCCGGCCGCTGGCCGGCAACCCCCGCGCCCCCAACCCGACCACGCCGATAAGGTAGGCTCACCCCTCCCCCAAGACTGGAGCCGCCGATGCGACCGACCCGCCTGTGGGCACTGCTGCTCGCCGCCGTCGCCCTGCCTGCCGCCGCCGAGCCGATCCTGTTCGAGAACGCGCGCGTCTTCGATGGCCAGCGCGACCGCGGCATCACCCCCGTGCTGATCGACGGCGCCCGCATCGTGCACATCGGCACGCCCCTGCCCGCTGCCGCCACCGGTGCGCGCCGGGTCGATTACACCGGCAAGACGCTGCTGCCTGCACTGGTCAGCAACCACGCGCATGTGGGCAACACGCAGGGGTTGGAGCACGGCGACCGCTTCTACACGCGCGACAACGTGGTGCGCGACCTGCGCCAGTTCCAGCGCTATGGCATCACTACGGTCACCGCGCTGGGCATGAATGGCGCCGACTTCTTCGCCCTCCGCACCGAGGTGAACGCCGATCCCCGCCTGGGCGCGCAGCTGTACGGCGCCGGCGGCGGGATCGGCGCGCCCGATGGCGCACCGCCGGCTGACAGCATGGGTCTGCGCCACGATCCGGTGGCACGCCCGCGCACCGCTGAACAGGCGCGCGCGGCGGTCGCCACCCAGCATGCTGACGGTGTGGACCTGATCAAGTTGTGGGTGGACGACCTCGGCGGCAAGCGCCCGATGATGAACCCGGAGGTGTACCGCGCCGCCATCGCCGAAGCGCACGCACGCGGGCTCACCGTGGCCGCACACATCCACGACCTTGACCAGGCCCGCGACCTGGTCGATGCCCGGGTCGACATCCTCGCCCACGGCATCCGTGACCGTGCAGTCGATCCGATGCTGGCCAGGAAAATGCGCGACCAGGGCACGTGGTACATCCCGACGGTGGCCATCGACGAGGCCAACTACTGGTATGCCGAACACCCGCAGGCGCTGCAGCAGCCGTTCCTGCGCCAGGCCCTGCACCGCGACGTGCTGGCGCGCTGGTCGCAGCCGGAATGGCAGCGCGCGCAACTGGCCGGCAGCGGCATTCCGGCCGCGCGCGAAGCGGTGGCGACCAACCTGGACAACGTGCGCCGCCTGCATGCGGCCGGGGTCAAGCTGGGTTTCGGCACCGACGCCGGTGCGATGCCGCATCGGGTGATCGGCGTTGCCGAACACCGCGAGCTGCAGTTGCTGGTGCAGGCCGGGCTGAGCCCGGCACAGGCACTGCAGGTGGCCACGTCACAGGCGGCAGACCTGCTGGGCCTGGCCGACCGTGGCCGGATCGCCGCCGGCAAGCGCGCCGACCTGCTGGTGCTGGACGCCGACCCGCTCACCGACATCGCCAACACCCAGCGCATCGGCGCGGTCTGGCAGGCCGGGCAGGAAGTGGCCGGGCCGATCACGGAGTAACCCCCCGGGTTCTTCGCCCCTACGCGAGGTAAGCAGAAACATGCCTTGACGCATTTCAGACGCAGCCGTCGGTGGGTCGAGCGCTGGGCCCCCATGCCCTTTCCGGCGAATGTCCTCCGGCGTCGGCCTGCGGCCGCCCCCTCCCCCTTTATTTCGCCTCCAAGGGCATGGGGGCCCAGCGCCCGACCCACCGACAGCGCCCGAAAAGCCAGGCTTCTCCGCTGCTTACCGCAAGCCGAGCCCCGTAGCAGCCGGTAGGCTCCTGGGCAAAATAAAGGAGGAGGCCGCCCCGCGGCCGGGGGACATTTGCACCAGGGGCCTTATCTGTTCGGAATCTGGCAGCGTAGGCGTCGAGAGCCGGCGTGGGCCGCCGTAGGGGCCTGGATCTCGACGATCGACCTGTAGCTGGGCGCCCACGCCGGAATCTCCCTTGATCCGCCCGAACAGTTGCTCGAGGCAGCACTCGAAGTGATAAGACTGGGCAAGCGGGGGAGCTCTCGACCTTTCCAGCCTAGCGGAGATTTCCCATGAGCGGAATCGGGATCGATGTGTGCAAAAAACACCTGGATGTTGCGGTCTTTCAAGGCCCGGCCCGGCAGTTCAACAACACCGCAGCCGGTCACTGCAAGTTGGTGAGATGGCTGAATACGCTACCGGTGAAGCAGGTGGTGCTGGAGGCCACCGGCGGCTACGAGCTACCGGCTGCTGCGGGGCCCTCACGCTCGCGACCGGCCGGATCGGAGACGCCAGCCGATCCAAACGGCGCCTGCACACACGGCAACCCGCGTCGCGTCGTGCTCACTCTGCGACGGCTCGGGAAAAGAACCTGACCCGTCCTGCCATAGGTTGACACCTGTGGCGGATGAATCGGCCGCCGTCAGGCGGCCAAGGACGCCCGATGCACTGCATCGGGCGTCTGCATTTTAAGGGACAGGTGCGGCCGCTCGGCGTTATAGATCGCCACCGACTCGGCCACCATCTGCCGTGCCTGCGCCAGGTCCCGAGGGCGATGCAGCAGGAATTCGCCTTTCAAGATCCCATTTACCCGTTCTGCCAACGCATTCTGGTAGCAGTCGTAGCCGTCGGTCATCGAGCAGGTTACGCCGTGCGCGGCGTGGATCTTCTGGTAGTAATCCGAGCAGTATTGGATGCCTCGGTCGGAGTGGTGGACCAACCGTTGGCGCGTTTTTCGCCCCTTCAACGCCATTTGCAGGGCTTGGGCGACCTGCTCTGTCTGCAACGTGTCATGCACGCTCCAGCCTACGATCTTGCGTGACCACGCATCGGTAATCAGGCTCAGATAGACGAATTTCCCCTGCGTCGGCAAGTAGGTGATGTCGGCGACCCACACCTGCTCGCAGCCGGTGGGTACCACGCGCCGCTCGCCAGCTTTGAGCAGGTTGGGGTGCCGTCGGAAGCGGTGATGGCTGTCGGTTGTCTTGTGATATGCCCGCCGCATGGGAACCAGGAGCCGGGCATCACGAAGGACTCCAAACAGGCGGTCCCGCCCCATCGCTATCCCCGATTCCTGCAGTGCCGGCCTGATCAGACCGTGGAGCTTGCGGGTGCCGATGCGTGGCTGACGGGCCCGATAGCCACCCACCAAGGCGATCGCCCGCGCGCCCTCGACCAGCTGCTGTTGTTGGCGATGGCCGGCTTTGTAGTACGCCTGCCGACTAATGCCGAAATGTCGGCAAGCCCTTGCCACGCTTAGGCCTTGGAGGCGCCCTTGCGTGAGGACTTGCCGGAAGGCTTTTTTACGATCCGCACCCCGTAGTCCTCTTTGAGAACATCGACGATGGCTTCGAAAAGCTGCGCTTTCTCGTTGGCTTCCCGCAGTTGCACCTGCAAGGCCTTGATCTGTTGTTCCGGCGTCAGCGGCTTGGCCGCCCCGCTTTTGGGTGAAGTGGTCATGGGGGCAGATGATGCACCACCCGACCAGTCCTGCCGACCATGTCGGCGAAGCCACTTCAGCACGGTACTGCTGCCTTGGATGCCGTATCGATCCTGGGCCTGACGATAGGTCAGCTCCCCACGCTCGATCTGGTCGACCACCGCCAATTTGAAGGCCAGCGAGTAATCCCGCTGGCTGCGCCTGAGTGTTGAATTCATTGAACATTCCTCTTCCTGTGGGAAAAGGTGTCAACCCAATTCAGGACGGGTCAACCACAAAAAAAAGGGCGCCTTTCGGCGCCCTTCTTCGTCGTGCGATCGACCGCTTACCAGACCAGGTCGTCGGGCACCTGATAGGCCGGGTCGGCGTACGGGTCAGCCTCGGCGGTGGCGTTGGGATCCACGCGCAGCGCAACCGACGGGGCGAAGATCGCTTCGGCCTCGTCGAGCACGGCCGCCGTCACCAGCAGGTAGCGGCCGTTCTGCTGCAGCACGCCCAACTCGCCGGCGTTGAGCGCCTTGAGCTGGTCGGCGGTGACGTACACGCGCTTGATTTTGCCACCGTAGTTGAAGTGGCGGGCAATCTCGGCGCCGGCGTCATTCAACGACTTGCCTTCCAGCAGCACGTCCAGCTTGGCCTTGGCTTCGCGGCGCAGGCGTGCCTCTTCCTGCTTCAGGCGCTCGGCTTCGATGCGGTCGTCTTTTTCCTTCTGCGCACGGATCGCGTAGGCCTTGGCCAGGTCGATGTCCTCGCGCGAACGGGGCTTGCCCTGGCCGGCGTTCTGGCCCTGGCCGGGACGATTGCCGCCACCCGGGCGGCCCTTGCCGTGCGGCGCGCGGCGCGCGGCATCGCCCTCGCGCGGCGGACGCCCCGGGGCACCCTCACGCGGCGGGCGCGCTTCGCCGGGCTTGCCCGGGGGACGCGCACCGTGGGGTTTGTTGCCCGGCCGGCCGTCACGGCGGGCGTCGGGTTTGCGTTCTGGCTTGGGCGCGGATTTGAAACCAAGGCCCAGCAGCTGGTCGCGGAGTGTATCGCTCATGACGTGGAATCGATCAGTAGTGCGGGGGCGGCGGTTCTTCGCCCGAATCGGAATACAGCGCGTTGCGGACCTTGCCCAGGTCCTCCAGCAGCAGGCGGGTCAGGTCGGCGTTGCGGCTGCCTTCGATGCGTGCATCGGCCAGTGCTTCACTGAGCTCGGCCAAGGCCTGTTCCTGGAAGGACACGCGCATTTCCAGCTCGATCAGGCGCGCTTCCAGCGCCTGCTCACGCGGTGTGGGGGTTGAATCATGCATGCAGCGAACGTCCCCGGCCAATGCCGTAGTAGGCCAGGCCCGCGGCTTCGATCTCCTGCGGGTCGTACAGGTTGCGGCCGTCGAACACGACCGCATCGTTGAGCATCTCGCGCAGGCGGACGAAATCCGGGCTGCGGAACTGCTTCCATTCGGTCACCACGACCAGCGCATCGGCGCCGTCCAGCGCGTCGTAGGCGTTGTCGCAGAACACCAGGTCATCGCGCTGCCCGAAAATGCGGCGCGCTTCGTCGGTGGCTTCGGGATCGTAGGCGCGCACGGTGGCGCCGCCTTCCCACAACTGGGCCAGCAGGCGCCGGCTGGACGCTTCGCGCATGTCGTCGGTGTTGGGCTTGAAGGCCAACCCCCACACCGCGAACGTCTTGCCACGCACGCCTTCGTCCTCGCCACGGTCGTAGTGGCGCTGGATCAGCTGGTAAAGATGCCCCTTCTGCGCTTCGTTGACCGCCTCCACCGCGTTCAACAGCTTCGGCTCATGGCCATGCTGCTGCGCGGTGCGGGCCAACGCCTGCACGTCCTTGGGGAAACACGAGCCGCCGTAACCGGCGCCCGGGTAGATGAAGTGCCAGCCGATGCGCGGATCCGAGCCGATGCCCTGGCGGACCTGCTCGATATCGGCACCGACCTTCTCGGCGATGTTGGCAATTTCGTTCATGAACGAAATCTTGGTCGCCAGCATCGCGTTGGCGGCGTACTTGGTCAGCTCCGCCGAGCGCACGTCCATTTCCACCACACGGTCGTGGTTGCGGTTGAACGGTGCGTACAGGCGGCGCATCAGCGCCACCGAATCGGGGTTGGAGGCGCCCACCACGATGCGGTCCGGCCGCATGCAGTCGGCAACCGCGTCGCCCTCCTTCAGGAATTCCGGGTTGGAGACCACGTCGAACGCGATCTCAACCCCACGCGCCGCCAGTACCTCGGCAATGGCGGCACGTACCTTGTCGGCCGTGCCTACCGGCACGGTCGACTTGTTCACCACCACGGTCGGCACGGCCATGTGCGTGCCGATCGTGCGGGCCACCGCCAGCACGTACTGCAGGTCGGCGCTGCCGTCCTCGTCCGGTGGCGTGCCCACGGCGATGAAAATCACCTGGCCATGCGTGATCGCGCTGGCAGCATCGGTGGTGAAGGCCAGCCGCGATGCGGCGTGATTGGCCTTGACCATCGGCTCCAGGCCCGGTTCGTAGATCGGGATGACGCCACGGTTCAGGCCATCGACCTTGGCCTGGTCGATATCGACGCAGACCACCTGGTGGCCGACATCGGCCAGGCAGGTACCCGTGACCAGACCGACGTAACCGGTACCGAAAATCGCTACACGCATGTCCGTGGGGACTCCAGTTTCGCTTACGGCAGGACGTTGAGCAGTTCGACGTCGAAGGTCAGCGTCGCGTTCGGACCGATCGGACCGCCCGGCGTGCCCTGTTCGCCGTAGGCCAGCTCGCCCGGGATCCAGAAGCGGTACTTGGACCCGGTCGGCATCAGCGAGACGCCTTCGGACCAGCCCTTGATCACCTGGTCCAGGCCGAATTCGATCGGCTGGCCACGCTCGTAGCTGCTGTCGAACACGGTGCCGTCCAGCAGCTTGCCTTCATAGTTGACGCGGACCTTGCTGGTCGGCATCGGGCGCTCGCCCGAACCCGGACGCAGCACCTGGTACTGCAGGCCCGAGGCGGTGGTGACAACGCCCGGCACCGTCTTGTTCTTGGCCAGGAACGCGTTGCCTTCGGCACGGTTGGTACCGCCCTTGGCAGCCGCTTGGGCCTGCATTTCAGCCTGCTTGCCGGCCATGAAGCCTTCCAGCGTGGCCTTGGCCTGCTCCGGGGTCATCTTGGCGGTGCCACCGTTGAAGGTGGTGGTGACGGCATCGAACAGCGCGTCCAGGTCCAGGTCCGCCTTCAGCGGTGCCAGCGACGGACCCACGGCGTAGGTGCCCAGCATCAGGCCCACCTTCTCGCGGTCCACCTTCGGCGGCGCGGTACCCGGGGCCACGCCCGGCACCGGCTGGCCACTCTTGGCCATCATCGCCTGGCGCAGGGCGGCGTCGGTCTTCTGCGCCTCGTCCTGCGAAATCAGCGGCGGCTTGCCTTCAAAGGCATTGGTCACGCCGCGGCGCAGGGCAGCCAGATCGATCTCGCTGGAGATCGGGGCAAACGAGTTGGCCACATCGATACCGATGGCGTAGCCGAGCTTTTCCCGTTGGGAGTTCAAAGCGGAAGTCTCCTTGACGGCCGCACGCGCGGCCGGTTGTTGCGACATCACGGTACCGGTGGCACCCATCGCCAGAATCAGAACCGACGCCGCGGCGCCGCGCATTCCCATCTTCATTCGCTGCTTTCCTGGAAGTGACTGGACGCCGACGACGGCGCGAAAGCGATCATTGTCGCACGCACATGCGAGATGTCGAGGTGGTCAGTGCTTTGCCGGTGTGACAGACAGCTCACGTTCGATCGCGGCCACCAGCGCCTTGTCGTCCGGCGTGACCTTGCTGGGGAACTGCGCCACCACCCGGCCGTCCCGGCCGATCAGGTACTTGTGGAAGTTCCAGCCCGGCGCCACCCCGGTGGCGGCGGTCAGCCGCTGGTACAGCGGCGTGGCCTGCGGCCCGGTGACCTGCACCTTCTGGAACATCGGGAACTTGACCCCGTAGGTCAGCGTGCAGAATTCCTGGATCTGGGTCTCATCGCCCGGCTCCTGCCCCTTGAAGTCGTTGGACGGGAAGCCCAGCACCGAGAACCCGCGCGCGGCGTACTTCTGCTGCAGCGCCTCCAGGCCTTCGTACTGCGGGGTGAAGCCGCACTTGCTGGCGGTGTTGACCACCAGCAGCACCTTGCCGCCGTACTGCTTCTGCAGGTTGACTTCGGCCTTGCCGGCCAGCGGGCGATAGGCCACGTCCAGCAGCCCGGCCGCGTGGGCCCCGCCGGCGGCCAGCAACCCGCCCAGCAGCAGCGTCACGCCCCAGCGGCGCACCCGCACGGTGGCCGCACGGCGCGGGGACGACTCAAGGGGGGTCAGGGGCATCGCAACACTCCACGAAAGGGATGAAAAGGGCTGTTTCGGACTATATCACCGGCACTTTTGCCGCTGCATGGCAGGGCCGGCAGCGCCCTGCCGGGGCGCCGACCGACGGACCTGGCGCCCCCGGCACCCACCGCGGCCCAGGGCCGGGTCAGCCCCGGCTTGCCGAATCTGGCGGTCTGGCGCCGCACCTGAATAGAGGCGCCCGCTCACCTACCATTGACCAGACTGAATGGACGATAGCCCACCCGGCCGTGAGGGATCCAAAACATCCTTTTACAAATCAACCACTTGAAATCACGGCGGGGTCGCTGTCATACCCCTGCCATCAGTTGGGGCTGGCAACCTGTTGCACTCCGGCGTGCCGGTGTTATAGTTGCATACAACACCAGTCACCTGATGCAGGGGAAGCCCATGAACCGCATGCGCCGCCGCCAGTCCGCCAAAGCTGTCACCGCCGCCTCCGCGCTGTTGCTGCTCGGCTGGCTTGGCACCCCCGCCGGTGACATCGGCAGCACCGCCGCCACCGGTGCGTTTGAAAGCCCGCAGGACGCAGGCGTACTCCAGGCAGGGAACGCCAACGGCGCCCCCACGCCCCCCCGCCGGCTGCACAGCTCCCTGTCCATGCCTTACTTCTCATTCGCACAGTCGCTGAACCCACGGAGCTGACCATGAGCGATATCCAATGGAGCGATGGTGCTCCGATCTACCGTCAGCTGAAAGAGCGCGTGATTGCCATGATGCTTGACGGCATCATCAAGCCTGGCGACGCCCTGCCTTCGGTCCGACAGGTCGCCGCCGAGTACCAGCTCAACCCCATCACCGTTTCACGCGCCTACCAGGAACTGGCTGACGAAGGCCTGGTCGAGAAGCGCCGCGGGCTGGGCATGTTCATGACCGAGGAAGCGGCCACGCAGCTGCGCAGCAGCGAGCGCGACCGGTTCCTCAATGAAGAATGGCCACTGGTGTTGGAACGCATCCAGCGCCTGGGCCTGAATCTCGACGAATTGCTGCCCCAGGGGAAATCCTCATGAATGCCGTTGCAAGTGATGTCGTCATTTCCGCCCGCGGCCTGCGCAAGGCCTACAAACAGACCGTGGCGCTGGACAACACCAGCTTCACCATCGCCCCGGGCCGGATCACCGGCCTGATCGGCCCCAACGGCGCCGGCAAGACCACCCTGCTCAAGGCGCTGCTGGGCCTGACCACGGTGGAAGGCGAGCTGCAGGTGCTGGGGCTGGACCCGGCCGTGCAGCGCAACGCGCTGATGAACGATGTGTGCTTCATCGCCGACGTGGCCGTGCTGCCGCGCTGGATGAAGGTGCGCGAAGCGATCGACTTCGTCGCCGGCACCCACCCGCGCTTCGACCGCGCCCGCTGCGAGCGTTTCCTGGCCTCGACCAAGCTGCAGCCCAAGCAGCGTGTGCGCGAGCTGTCCAAGGGCATGATCGTGCAGCTGCACCTGGCGCTGGTGATGGCCATCGATGCCAAGGTGCTGGTGCTGGACGAGCCGACCCTGGGCCTGGACATCCTGTACCGCAAAGAGTTCTACCAGCGCCTGCTGGAGGATTACTTCGACGAGCAGAAGACCATCATCGTCACCACCCACCAGGTGGAAGAGATCGAGCACATCCTCACCGACGTGATGTTCATCCGCGATGGCCGCATCGTGCTCACCACCGACATGGAAGACATCGGCGACCGCTACAGCGAAGTGCTGGTGTCGGCCGAATCGCTGGATGCCGCCCGCGCCCTGCAGCCCATCGATGAGCGTGCGCTGCCGTTCGGCAAGACGGTGCTGTTGTTCGACGGGGTGCCACGCGCCCAGCTCACGCCCCTGGGCGAGATCCGCAGCCCGGGGCTGGCGGACCTGTTCGTGGCCATCATGAAGGGAACCTACGCATGAACACCGTCCACTACCACCCCATCAGCAAGGCCAGCACCTTCAAGTGGATGCTCAAGCGCGAATACTGGGAGAACCGCGGCGGTTTCCTGTATGCGCCGCTGATCGCCGGCGCGATTTCGCTGGTGATGAGCCTGATCGGCATACTGTTCGGGCTGCTGGCCATGAACCGCGCGGCCAAGAGCGGCGGCCTGGTGATCGACAATGAAAGCGTCAACGTCAACGGGCTGGACCTGGCCCTGCTGACGAAGAAGCTGGACGCCGAGGCGCTGCACAACCTGGCCAACGGCCTGGACCTGACCCTGCTGCTGAGTTCGCTGTGGCCGTTCATCGTGCTGGCCTTCGTGGTGTTCTTCTACTGCCTGGGGGCGCTGTACGACGATCGCCGCGACCGCAGCATCCTGTTCTGGAAGTCGCTGCCGCTGTCGGACACCCAGACCGTGCTGTCCAAGGCGCTGAGCGCCCTGCTGGTGGCACCGGTGATCGCGGTGATCGCCTCGATCCTGACCATGTTCGGCTTCCTGCTGATCATCAGCGTGGTGGTGCTCAGCCACGGCGGCGACCCGATGACCCTGATCTGGGGCCCGGCCAGCCCGTTGGCCATCATGGCCGGCCACCTGTCCTGGCTGCCGGTGTACCTGCTCTGGGCACTGCCGAGCGTGGGCTGGCTGCTGATGTGCTCGGCCTGGGCCAAGACCAAGCCGTTCCTGTGGGCGGTGATGCTGCCGCTGTTTGCCGGCATCATCGTCAGCAGCACGCACCTGATGAACGCCTTCGACAGCACCAGCGGCTGGTTCTGGAAGCACATCGTCGGCCGCCTGTTGCTGGGCACCCTGCCGGGCAGCGACGTGTTCTACCGCACCGACCAGCTGCGCGCGGTGATCGGCGACCGTGACAACCTGGTGGCCGCACTGGCCCCGACCAACCAGCTGGCCGCGTTGAGCCTGCCCGATATCTGGATCGGTGCCGCAGTGGGCGTGGTGTTCATCATCGTCGCCATCCGCCTGCGCCGCCGCGCCGGCGAGATCTGATCGATTCATTCAAGGAGCCGCACATGATCCGCACGCTCGCTGTTGCTTCCCTGCTGTTGCTGCCGCTGTCGGCCCTGGCCGAACAGCCGCAGTGCACGTTCAATGAACCGCGCGACCTCAAGCTCGACCTGGCCGGTGCCAAGGCAGTGGTGTTCGAGGTCAACCAGCACGATCTGGTGCTCACCGCCGGTGGCGGTGCAGCCCAGCTCTCTGGGCGCGCCTGTGCCTCCAACGCCGACTGGCTGCGCCAGCTCACCGTGACCCAGCAGAAGGTGGGCGACAAGCTGGTGGTGCGCCTGCAACGCGAGAAGCAGAACCTCAGCATCAACATCGGGGGCAGCAACTACGCCTACCTGGACCTGCGCGGCAGCGTGCCGGACACCCTGCTGGTGCAGCTGAAGGTCGGCTCGGGCGACGTCAGCGTCACCGGCGCGCACTCGCTCAGTGCCGACGTCGGTTCGGGCGACATCACGTTGCGCGACATCAAGGGCCCGGTCACCGCGGCGATCGGCTCCGGCGATGTGACCCTGGACGGTGCCGGCGCGCTCAATCTGCTGTCGGTCGGCTCGGGCGACTTCAAGGCACGCAACCTGCGCGGCAACGCGAAGGTCGGCACGGTAGGGTCGGGCGATCTCGAACTGGACGGCGTGCAGGGCAACGTGACGCTGGAAACGCTGGGCTCCGGTGATGCCGACGTGCGCCAGGTCAAGGGCAACGTCAGCGTCGGCAACGTGGGCTCGGGCGATGTCGAGCTGCGCGGCGTGGGCGGCAACGTCAGCGTCGAACGGCATGGTTCCGGTGACATCACCGCGCGCGATGTCAGCGGCGACCTGACCGTGGCTCACAGCGGCAGTGGCGATGTGCGCCACAGCGGTATCGGCGGTCGCGTGCAGCTGCCGCGCGGCAAGTAATCCCCCCCTTTCCAGGAACATGCGCATGACCACCCGACTGCTGCTGCCCACCCTGCTGCTGTGCCTGCCGCTGGCAGCCTGCGGCAACCACGATGCCGGCAAGACCGATCCGGCCACCGGCAAGGCCGCGTCACCGGCCGCTGAAGCGAGCACCGTTGGCAAGACCGTGCAGGACGCCACCGACAAGGCGCGCAGGGAACTTGCCCAAGGCAACATCAACATTTCCAACGACCAGTCCGACAAGGCCGAGATCACCCCGCAGGGCGAGCTGCTGATCAACGGCAAGACGGTCACCACCACCGCCAGCCAGCGCGCGCTGCTGCTGGATTACCGCAAGCAGGTCGAGGCGATTGCCGGCGCCGGCATGGACATCGGCGTGGCCGGTGCCAACCTGGGCGTGAAGGCGGCCGGCGAGGCGCTCAAGGGTATTTTCTCCGGGGATACCAACGGGATCGAGGAACGCGTGAACGCCGAGGCCAGCAAGATCGAAGCCCAGGCCAAGCAGCTGTGCACCCTGCTGCCGGGCATGATGGCCAAGCAGCAGGCGCTGGCCGCTGCGGTGCCCGAGTTCAAGCCGTACGCCACCATGGACCAGAGCGACATCGACGACTGCGGCAAGTAACCGCCCTGCCTGCGACGTTCGGTCGCAGCCGGGCCCGTATGCACGGGGGAGGACTAGAATGGTCCTCCCCCTTTTCATGCCTGCGCCCACCATGAAGAAGCTGTGCCTGCTGCTGTTCGCCCTGTTCTGCCTGGCCGCCACCGGCTGCGACCAGGAATACCGCAACCATCGTGCCGAGCGCGGCAAGCCGAAGATCACCGTCAGCGACGGCATGCTTACCGTGCGCCGCGCACCCGCGCCGAACATCATCGTGCTGCCCAACGGCCACATGAAGATCGACGAGATCGAAATTCCGCTCGACCCGAGCCAGCAGGCGCTGCTGCAGGGCATGTTCGGCCAGCTGCAGGTGCTGCGCCAGAACACCCTCACCGATGCCCCACCTGACCCGGCCAAGCGTTCGGTCAAGATCCAGGTGCCCGATGGCATGCAGCCGATTCCGCCGGACCTGGTGCAGCGCATTCCGGAGTTCAAGGATTACACCGAGACGTTCGACAATCTGCAGGCGGATCGGCACTGACGCTTCGGTAGCGCGGGGGTCGGTGGGTCGGGCTCTGGGCGCCCGACCCACCGACGGCCACGGAGCCAGCCCCCTGTAGAGCCGGGCTCTGCCCGGCTGCCCCTGAATTTCCGGTCACCGAACGGCTTGCTCTCGGCGGGAACGAAGCGCCGGCCAGCGGCCGGCACTACCGGCGGAACAAAAAACGGGCCTTTCGGCCCGTTTTTCTTGTTTGCTCCGGGCGTGCCGATCAACCGCCGCCGCTACTGCCAGCATGGATACCACCGGCCGTCAGCGCCGCCGGATCCAGCAGCTTGCGCAGCTCGGCCTCGGACAGCCCGCTATCTTCCAGCGCCACATCCAGCACCGGGCGCTGCTCCTTGTAGGCGCGCTTGGCGATTCCCGCGGCCTTTTCATAGCCGATGATCGGGTTCAGCGCCGTCACCAGGATCGGGTTGCGATCCAGCGCCTCGCGCACCCGGTCTTCGCGCACCGTCAGGCCGGCAATCGCGGTATCGGCCAGCAGGCGCGAGATGTTGGCCAGCAGGCCGATCCCATCGAGCAGGTTGGCCGCGATCAGCGGCAGCGTCACGTTCAACTGGAAGTTGCCGGTCTGCCCGGCCACGGTGATTGCGGTGTGGTGGCCGATCACCTGCGCACACACCATCACCGTCGCTTCGGGAATCACCGGGTTGACCTTGCCCGGCATGATCGAGCTGCCCGGCTGCAGTGCCGGAAGCTCGATCTCGCCCAGGCCGGCCAGCGGACCGGCGTTCATCCAGCGCAGGTCGTTGGCGATCTTGATCAGGGCCACCGCCAGCGCGTTGAGCTGGCCGGACAGTTCCACCGCGTCGTCCTGCGCAGCCAGGCCTTCGAACTTGTTCTCGGCGCTGTCGAACTTGACCCCGGTCTGCTGCTTGAGCAGTTTGGCCACGCGTTCGCCAAAGCGCGGATCGGCGTTGATGCCGGTGCCGATCGCGGTGCCACCCAGCGGCAGCCGACGCAGGCGCTTGAGGCTGTCTTCGATACGCTCCTGCGCCGACGACAACTGCGCCGACCACGCGCCGAACTCCTGCTCGAAGGTGAGCGGCATGGCATCCATGAGGTGGGTGCGCCCGGTCTTGACCACCTTGCGCAGGCTGCGGCCCTTCTTGTCGATGGTCTTGCGCAGGTGCACCAGCGCCGGCAGCAGCTGTTCGTGCACGCCCAGCAGCGCCGACACGCGCAGCGCCGTAGGAATCACATCGTTGGAGCTCTGCCCCTGGTTGACGTGGTCGTTGGGATGCACCGCCAGCTTGCCCGCCTTGCCCGCGCGGTTGGCCAGGGTGGCAATCACCTCGTTGGCATTCATGTTCGACGACGTGCCCGAACCGGTCTGGTACACATCGATCGGGAAGTGCGCATCGTGCTGGCCGTCGGCCACTTCGGCCGCGGCTGCCTCGACCGCCTTGCCGATGTTCTTCGGCAGATGACCGAGCTCGACGTTCACCGCCGCCGCCGCGCCCTTGACCAGGCCCAGCGCGCGGATGAAGCCGCGTGGCATACGCTGCCCGGAGACCGGGAAGTTGTTCACCGCCCGCTGCGTCTGCGCGCCCCACAACGCATCACTGGGCACCTGCAGTTCGCCCATGCTGTCGTGTTCGATCCTGAAACCCTTGCTCATTGCATTACTCCGCGATTCTTTCGGTAGGGAAAGGGAATCTGCGGCTGGCAATGGGCCTGATTCCCTGGCTGGCGGCTCTGCGCACAATACTCCCACCGTGCGCTGAAACCCAACAGCGCGGGTGATCGGCTAGACTCGGGATTCGTGTCCATTCAGAAAGATCTCCGCCCCCATGGGTGACGACCCTCACTGTAGTTCCTGGCGCGCCGCTGCGCGCGCAGCCCTGCACGCTCCCTGCGTCCATGCGGTTGCCTCCCTGCCTGCGGCCACGCCGCGAGGCGCGCGATGATCGGCAACCTGCTCCTGCTGCTGTTGGCCTTCGGCCTGGTGCTACTCAACGGCTTCTTCGTGGCCGCCGAGTTCGCCCTGGTCAAACTGCGCCATACCCAGGCCGTCGGCCTGGCCGAACGGCACGGCTGGCGCGGCCGCCTGCTGCTCAACGTGCACTCCCATCTGGATGCCTATCTGTCGGCGTGCCAGCTCGGCATCACCCTGTCGTCGCTGGGCCTGGGCTGGGTCGGCGAGCCGGCCTTCGCGCACCTGCTGCAACCGCTGTTCGATGCCTTCGGCATGAGCGCCGACGCCTCGCGCCTGACCGCTTTCATCATCGCCTTCAGCGTGATTTCGTTCCTGCACATCGTGCTGGGCGAACTGGCCCCCAAGTCGATGGCGATCCGCCGCCCGGACCGCATGTCGCTGTGGACCGCCGCGCCCCTGTACCTGTTCTACTGGGCCATGTACCCGGCCATCTGGCTGCTCAACAACAGCGCCAACGCGCTGCTGCGGCTGGCCGGCTGGGGCGATGTTGAACACACCTCGCACCGCTATTCGCGCGAGGAACTCAAGCTCATCGTCGGCCGCCAGCAGCCCACCGACAGTGCGCCCGACCACGGCCTGACCCTGATGAGCCACGCCCTGGAACTGCCGGAGCTGGTCGCCGGCGACCTGATGCGCCCGCGCGACCACCTGCGCTCGTTCCGCGATGGCATGGATCTGGCCGAGGTGATGGCCGAATTTGCCGAAAGCCGCTACAGCCGCTACCCGTGGTTCGACCGCGACGGTGAGGACGTGCTCGGCATCCTGCACATGAAGGACCTGCTGGTGGAAATCGCCCGCGGCCAGCCCACCGACGACCTGCGCGCGCTGCTGCGCCCGGCCAACCTGATCGCGCTGGAGACCCCGGTTCCCAGCGTGCTGGAACGCTTCCGCACCGGCACCACGCACCTGGCGCTGTGCGTGGAGGAACATGGCCGCATCTTGGGCTACTTCACCCTGGAAGACCTGCTGGAAGTGGTGGTGGGTGACATCGAGGACGAGCACCCGCATATCGTCAAGGACGCCCCCACCCGCGGCGCCGATGGCAGCCTGCTGGTGGCCGGCTCGACCTCGATCTTCCGGCTGGAGCGCCTGCTCGGGCATGACCTGGAGGCCCCGGACCACCTCAATTCGGTCGGCGGGCTGATCGTCCACCAGTTGCAGCGGCTGCCTGAAGAGGGCGAGCAGCTGGTGATCGACGGCCACCAGTTCACCATCAAGCGCATGGCCGGCCACCGCATCCAGGCCGTCACCGTACGCATGGCACAGGCCGAGGCCCCCGGGGCAGCGTAGAATGACGGCCCCCGCCGTCATTGCCCTGCGCCCGCCATGTCCGAATTCGCCCTGCTCGCCCTGTCCCCGCTCGATGGCCGCTACGCCGGCAAGGTCGACGCACTGCGTCCGATCTTCTCCGAATACGGCCTGATCAAGGCCCGCGTGAAGGTCGAAGTGGAGTGGCTGCTGGCCCTGGCCAACGAGCCGGGCATCGTCGAACTGGCGCCGTTCTCGGCCGCCGCCAGCGCCCGCCTGCGCGCCCTGGCCGAGGACTTCGCCCCCGCCCACGCCGCGCGGGTGAAGGAAATCGAGCGCACCACCAACCACGACGTCAAGGCGGTGGAGTACTTCATCAAGGAACAGCTCAAGGCCGACGCCGAGCTGGGCCCGGCGCTGGAGTTCGTGCATTTCGCCTGCACCAGCGAAGACATCAACAACCTCAGCTACGGCCTGATCCTGGAACAGGCCCGCCGCGAGGTGCTGCTGCCCAGCCTGGACGGCGTGACCGCCAGCCTGCGCGCCCTCGCCCATGCCCAGGCCGAACAGCCCATGCTCTCGCGCACCCATGGCCAGACCGCCTCGCCCACCACCCTGGGCAAGGAAGTGGCCAACGTGGTGGCGCGCCTGGAGCGCCAGCGCAGGCAGATCGCCGCGGTGGAACTGACCGGCAAGATCAACGGCGCGGTCGGCAACTACAACGCCCACGTCATCGCCTACCCGGCGGTCGACTGGCCGGCCTTCGCCAAGCGCTTCGTGGAAAGCCTGGGCCTGGTGTTCAACCCGTACACCACCCAGATCGAGCCGCACGACAACGTCGCCGAAATCGGCGATGCCGCGCGCCGCGCCAACATCATCCTGATCGACCTGGCGCGCGACATCTGGGGCTACATCTCGCTGGGCTACTTCAAGCAGAAGCTCAAGGAAGGCGAAGTGGGCTCCTCGACCATGCCGCACAAGGTCAACCCGATCGACTTCGAAAACGCCGAAGGCAATTTCGGCATCGCCAACGCCCTGTTCGAGCATTTCAGCGCCAAGCTGCCGATCAGCCGCTGGCAGCGCGACCTCACCGACTCCACCGTGCTGCGCGCGGTCGGCACCGCCTTCGGCCACACCCAGGTCGGCCTGGACTCGCTGGCCAAGGGCCTGGGCAAGCTGACCGTGAACCCCGAGCGCCTGGACGCCGACCTCAACGCCGCGTGGGAAGTGCTGGCCGAAGCCGTGCAGACGGTCATGCGCCGCTACGGCCTGCCCAACCCCTACGAACAGCTCAAGGCCCTCACCCGCGGCCAGGGCATCACCGCCGAATCGATGCAGGCCTTCGTCGAATCGCTGGACCTGCCCGAAGACGCCAAGCAGAACCTGCGCGACCTGACCCCGGGCGGCTACATCGGCCTGGCGGCGGACCTGGCCAAGGCGATCTGAGGATCGCGCCACCCGCAGGACCCCAGAAGGGACGCCGGCACTGCCCGCGTCCCTTCTTCGTTGTGGGCTGGGGGGCAGCCGGGCAGAGCCCGGCTCTACGGCGTTTCGTTGCAATGTGCTACCGGGTCTGGACGAAGGCCGCGGCCATCCCCGCCGCCGACCCACCCGGTAGGGTCGGATCCCGATCGACCGCCGACCCTGCTGATCAACGCGACGAACGCATGACCCTGGCCGGAGAAGGACGGGCGCTGGCATCGTCTCTTTATCGCCGCGGGCCATAGAGCAGCCGGGCAGAGCCCGGCTCTACCTGTGTTTCGTTGCAATGCGTTACCGGGTCCGGACCCCGTATCGGCAGTCGGTTGGGACCCGACCCTACCGGGCCATGCATCGTCCGGCCTTGGTCGCCGCGAAGCCACGGACGGAACGGGCCGCGGGACATCGCCCGAGCCGACGTCGCCCGGTGCGGTACCCGCGCACATTCCCGCAAGACAAAGGCCGCGGACATGCCCGTCGCCAACCCACCCGGTAGGGTCGGATCCCGATCGACCGCCGACCCTGCTGATCAACGCGACGAACGCATGATCCTGGCCGGAGAAGGACGGGCGCTGGCATCGTCTCTTTATCGCCGCGGGCCATAGAGCAGCCGGGCAGAGCCCGGCTCTACGGGGGTTTCATTGCAATGCGTTACCGGATCCGGACACGGTATCGGCAGTCGGTCGGGACCCGACCCTACCAGAGCCACACATCACCTCTGTCGTACTTCGTTACCGCACACGTCACGTAACAACGCACGCCACTGACCCGCCTTACCTGCCGCCCAGACCGGATACCGTCCAGAGGTGGCCGGGCGGCCTTGCCCAGGACCGTGTGTTGCCATGGATGGCAACACCGAGCCCCCATGGACGGGTTTACGGCGTGTCCTGGGCAAGGCTGCCCGGCCGCCTCCCGCCGCAGTCAGCCAAGGCGCTGCTTTGGACGTGGCTTTGGACGCTTCGGACGTGGCTTTGGACGTGGCCTTACGCTTTGAAACTCCACCCCCACCACCCCGCGACACCCCACCGCAGGTGCACATCGGCCCCAACCAGCGGACAATGGCCCCGCTCGCGCCGGCCACCTGCCGCGCCCCCGCTTTCCGTCTACACGCTCCAAGGATTCCCCCATGGCTGCCCGCACCACCAAGACCCCCGTCATCGAAATCCAGGCCCGCCCCGGCCTGCCGCTCGGCATGCCCGCCGCCGTCTTCCTGCGCGACTACTGGCAGAAGCGCCCGCTGCTCATCCGCGGCGCCTTCCCCGATTTCGAAACCCCCGTCCAGCCCGAAGACCTCGCCGGCCTGGCCTGCGAAGAAACCGCCCTGTCGCGCCTCATCACCCATGACCGCGCCACCGACGGCTGGAGCGTGCGTACCGGCCCGTTCCAGGAAGACGAATTCCCCGGCATGCCCGACCACGACTGGACCCTGCTCGTCCAGGACGTCGACAAGTGGGACGCCGACGTCCGCGCCCTCGTCAACCACTTCGACTTCCTGCCGCGCTGGCGCATGGACGATGTGATGATCAGCTTCGCCGCCACCGGCGGCTCGGTCGGCGCCCACGTCGACCAGTACGACGTCTTCCTGCTGCAGGCCTACGGCCACCGCCGCTGGCAGATCGACGCCAGTGAATCCACCAAGGGCAAGCGCCCCCCGCTGGACTTCCGCGACGACGTCGAACTCAAGCTCCTGCGCCGCTTCAAGCCCACCCACGACTGGGTGCTGGAACCGGGCGACATGCTCTACCTGCCGCCCAACGTCCCGCACAACGGCGTCGCCGAAGACCCCTGCCTGACCTTCTCCTTCGGCATGCGCGCACCGGCCTCGGCCGAACTGATCAGCGACTACCTGGACACCCTCATCGAAGGCGCCGACGAGTCGATCCGCTACCAGGATCCGGATCTCAAGCTGCCCGAAGACCCCAACGAAATCGACGTACTGGCCATGAACCGCGTGGTCGAGGCGCTCAATGCCATCCGCATGAACGACCCCGACAAGCTCGGCGACTGGTTCGGCCGCTTCATCACCACCTACCGCGCCGCCGGCGACGTGGTGGCCGGTGCCGACCCGCTGCCGCGCGAAGAAATCGAGGACGCGCTGGCCGCCGGCCTGGACCTGCAGCGCCACCCGTGGGCACGCATGGCCTGGCGCCGCGCCAAGCGCGGGGCCAGCCTGTACTGCAGCGGCCTGGAGTTTGCCCTGCCGGTCAAGGATGCGCAGGTCCTGGCGGCCACCGAACAGCTCGGCGGTCCGCTCTACCTCAAGCTCTCGGCCAAGGGCCGCGACGCCGTGCAGGCCCTCGTGGCCGGTGGCTACTACCAGCTGTTCGACCCGAACGCCATCGAGGAGGATGTCGATGACGAAGAGGACGACGTCGAAGACGGCCACTTCGCCGAGGACGCCGTCGTTGACGGCACCGACAGCATCGAGGTCATGCACGACGCCACCGTCGAGGCCGACGTGCATGAAGTGACCATCCACGAAGATGGCATCGAAGTCATCGTCGATTTCGACGACAGCGACGACCAGGACGACGGCAAGCCGGTCTGAGCATGGCGACCCGCTTCCAGGTCGACGTCGTGGACTACCCGACGCAGCGCGAGGCGCTGCATCGGGTCCGCCAGCGCGTGTTCGTCGAGGAGCAGCAGGTGCCGGCCGCGCTGGAAATCGACGCACTGGACCCGCTCAGCGCCCACGTACTGGCCCGTGGCAGCGACGGCGAACCGATCGGTGCCGGGCGGCTCACCCCGGACGGCCGGATCGGCCGCATGGCGGTGCTGGCCGACTGGCGGGGCCGCGGCGTCGGGGAGGCCCTGCTGCTGGCCCTGATCGACGCCGCGCGCAGCCGCCACTGGCGGGAAGTGAGCCTGCACGCCCAGCTGCCGGCCCGGGTGTTCTATACCCGCCAGGGCTTCCTGCCCGAGGGCGAGGTCTTCACCGAGGCCGGCATCGCCCACCAGCACATGCGTCTGGTGCTGGACGGGGCGGTGGCCATCGATAGTGCCGACCAGGCCGTGGCGATCACCACCGCCCTGGTCCACCGTGCCCGCCGCCAGCTGTGGCTGCACAGCCGCCAGCTCGACCCCGGGGTGCTGGATGCCCCGCCGGTGCTGGAGGCGCTGCGCCGGTTCGCCACCGCCCGCCACGACAAGCAGGCCCTGTTGATCGTGCACGACGCCGCCGCCATCGCCGAGGCCGGCTCACCGCTGCTGGGACTGCTGCAACGCCTGCCCAGCGTGTTCCGGATCCGCCAGGTCAGCGACCCGATCGACCGCGCGTCGGCCTCGGCCTGCCTGCTCAACGATGCCGGCGACTACTACTTTCGTCTGAGCGGGCACCGTTTCGACGGCGAAGCCGGGCTCGCGCTGCGAGCACGTTCGCGGCCGTTGCAGGACGGTTTGCAGCGCGTATGGGAACGTTCGCGTGAATGCAGCGAACTGCGGGCGATCGGCCTGTAGCTCACGCCACGGGCTCGAACCTGTCTGGGAATGACACCGCAGGTCCTGCCAAGGTCCCTGCGGTGCCCCTTCCTGTCCCGATGGGGGTACAATTTGGGGAGTTAGATACCGCCCGCGCAGGGCTATTCACTTTTCCCTGCCGGATCATCGAAGCCTTACCCCACAAGCGAATCCGACCCTCCATCGTGGACAATCTACTGAAGCAGTTTGCGCAGTCTTCGCAGCTCGCCGGCGGCAACGCCTCCTATATCGAGGATCTGTACGAGCAGTACCTCGTTTCTCCGGACAGTGTCGATCCCAAATGGAAGACCTACTTCGACGGCTTCAAGGGCCGCGAAGCCGGTGACATTCCGCACTCGGCCGTCATCGCCCACATCACCGACGCTGCCAAAAACGCTGCCAACAGCGGTACGGCCACCGGTGCCGGCGACGAGCGCGAGCGCAATGTCGGCCGTCTGATCACCGCCTACCGTTCGCGTGGCCACCTCGGTGCGAGCCTGGACCCGCTGGGCCTGACCCCGCCGACCAACCCGCCGGACCTGGGGCTGCCGTTCCACAGCCTGTCCGAGAGCGACCTGGGCAGCGAGTTCAGCACCGGCGGCATCGCCGGCCAGCCGCGCATGAAGCTGCGCGACCTGCTGGAGCGCCTGAAGAAGACCTACACCGGCTCGATCGGTGCGGAATTCATGCACATCTCCGAGGTCGAGCAGCGCCAGTGGCTGTACCAGCGCCTGGAAACGGCCGGTGGCAACTACAACCTGGATGCCGACACCCAGCGCCGCACCCTGGAACGCCTCACGGCGGCCGAGGGCCTGGAGCGCTACCTGCATACCAAGTACGTGGGCCAGAAGCGCTTCTCGCTGGAAGGCGGCGATGCGCTGATCCCGATGATGGACACCATCATCCGTGACGCCGGCAAGGATGGCGTCAAGGACGTGGTGATCGGCATGGCCCACCGCGGCCGCCTGAACGTGCTGGTCAACACGCTGGGCAAGAGCCCGCGCAAGCTGTTCGACGAGTTCGAAGGCAAGTTCGAGCACGACGAGCATGCCTCGGCCGGCGACGTGAAGTACCACATGGGCTTCTCGGCTGACGTGTCCACCCCGGGCGGCGCCGTCCACCTGGCGCTGGCCTTCAACCCGTCGCACCTGGAAATCGCCGACCCGGTCGTGGCCGGTTCGGTGCGTTCGCGCCAGGAGCGCCGCGGCGACACCGCGCGCAAGCAGGTGATGCCGATCCTGATCCACGGCGACGCGGCCTTCTCCGGCCAGGGCGTGGTCATGGAACTGTTCCAGATGTCCCAGGCCCGCGGCTTCGCCGTCGGTGGCACGGTGCACATCGTGGTCAACAACCAGGTCGGCTTCACCACCTCCAACCCGCTGGATACGCGCTCCACGCGCTATGCCACCGACGTGGCGAAGATGATCGCCGCCCCGGTGCTGCACGTGAATGGCGATGATCCCGAAGCGGTGGTGTTCGCTGCCCAGCTGGCCTTCGAGTTCCGCCAGAAGTTCGCCAAGGACGTGGTCATCGATCTGATGTGCTATCGCCGTTGGGGCCACAACGAGGCCGACGAACCGGCGATCACCCAGCCGCTGATGTACCAGGTGATCCGCAAGCACCAGACCACCCGCGAGCTGTACGCGGCCAAGCTGGAAGCGGCCGGCGTGATTCCGGCCGACGCCGGCAAGGCGCTGGTCGATGCTTACCGCAACAAGCTCGATGCCGGTGAAGTCACCACCGAGCTGGCAGCGGTCGAGAAGACCCCGGCCACGAGCAAGATGTACGTCGATTGGCCCGCGCTGCTGAACGGCAAGCTGTCCGATCCCATCTCCACCGCGGTGGGCATGGAGAAGGTCAAGCAGCTGGCGAAGCTGATCAACACCGTGCCCGAAGGCGTGGAGCTGCACTCGCGTGTGGCCAAGGTGTATGACGACCGTCGCAAGATGGCCGCCGGCGAGATCCCGGGCGACTGGGGCTTTGCCGAGAACCTGGCTTACGCCACCGTGCTGGACGAAGGCAACAGCCTGCGCCTGGTCGGCCAGGACGTCGGCCGCGGCACCTTCACCCACCGCCACGCGATCCTGCACGACCAGAAGACCGACAACTACTACCTGCCGCTGCGCCAGCTGGTCGAGTCGCCGGAACAGGCCACCATCATCGATTCGCTGCTCAGCGAAGAAGCGGTGATGGCCTATGAGTACGGCTTCTCCACCACCGATCCGAACACCCTGTGCATCTGGGAAGGCCAGTTCGGCGATTTCGCCAACGGCGCCCAGGTCGTGATCGATCAGTTCATCGCTGCCGGCGAAGCCAAGTGGGGCCGTATCACCGGCCTGACCCTGCTGCTGCCGCACGGTTACGAAGGCCAGGGTCCGGAGCACAGCTCCGCGCGCCTGGAGCGTTTCCTGCAGCTGTGCGCGCTGGAGAACATGCTGGTGTGCGTGCCGTCGACCCCGGCGCAGGCGTACCACATGCTGCGTCGCCAGATGCGCATGACCACGCGCAAGCCGCTGGTGGTGATGTCGCCCAAGTCGCTGCTGCGCCACAAGCTGGCCGTGTCGAGCCTGGAAGAGCTGGCCAATGGCGAGTTCCAGCACCTGATCGGCGATGCCAACGCAGACGCCAAGAAGGTCAAGCGCGTGGTGCTGTGTTCGGGCAAGGTCTATTACGACCTGCTGGAAGACCAGACCAAGCGTGGCCAGGACGATGTGGCCATCATCCGCGTCGAACAGCTGTATCCGTTCCCGCGCGCGCTGCTGGCTGCCGAACTGAAGAAGTACGGCAAGGCTGCCGATGTGGTGTGGACGCAGGAAGAGCCGCAGAACCAGGGGGCGTGGTACCAGATCCGCCACCACCTGCAGTTCTGCCTGGCCGATGGCCAGAGCCTGCACTACGCCGGTCGCGCCCGTTCGGCATCGCCGGCCGCTGGACACATGGCTGACCACATCATCGAACAGCAGAAGCTGATCGCCGATGCCCTGGTCAACCCGTTCAACGACTCGGTTGCTGAATAACCTCTCCCCCTCATTCTAGAAAAGACAAACCAGGAAGCTCCCGCATGGCCACCGAAGTCAAAGCCCCGGTACTGCCCGAATCCGTCGCCGACGGCACCATCGCCACCTGGCACAAGAAAGTCGGCGATGCCGTCAAGCGCGATGAAAACCTGCTTGATCTGGAAACCGACAAGGTCGTCCTGGAAGTGCCGTCGCCGGTCGATGGCGTGCTGAAGGAGATCAAGTTCGAGGTGGGCGCCACCGTGACCTCCAGCCAGATCGTGGCCATCATCGAAGAAGGCGCCGTGGCCGCTGCCCCGGCTCCGGCTGCGGAAGAGAAGAAGGCTGACGCCGCACCGGCCGCTGCTGCGCCGGCCGCGGCTGCTGCCCCGGCACCGGCCGCCAAGTCGGCTGCCGACGGCCTGCCCCCGGGCGCCCGTTTCTCGGCGATCACCGAAGGCGTGAACCCGGCCGACGTATCCGGCACCGGCCGTCATGGCGCGGTGACCAAGGAAGACATCGTCAACTTCGCCCGCAGTGGCGGCGCTGGCAAGGCCGCCGGTGCGCGTCCGGAAGAACGCGTGCCGATGACCCGCATCCGCAAGCGCATCGCCGAGCGCCTGATGCAGTCCAAGAACAGCACCGCCATGCTGACCACCTTCAACGAGGTCGACCTGTCCAAGGTCTCGGCCGCGCGCAAGGATCTGCAGGACGAGTTCGTCAAGGCCCACGGCATCAAGCTGGGCTTCATGAGCTTCTTCGTGAAGGCCGCCGCCAACGCGCTGCAGCGCTTCCCGCTGGTCAATGCCTCGATCGACGGCGACGACGTCATCTATCACGGCTACTCGGACATCTCCATCGCCGTGTCGACCGAAAAGGGCCTGGTGACGCCGGTGCTGCGCAACGTCGAGCGCATGTCGTTTGCCGACATCGAAAAGACCATCGCCGACTACGCCAAGAAGGCCCGTGACGGCAAGCTGAGCCTGGAAGAACTGCAGGGCGGCACCTTCACCGTGACCAACGGCGGCACCTTCGGCTCGCTGCTGTCCACGCCGATCATCAACCCGCCGCAGAGCGCCATCCTGGGCATGCATGCCATCAAGGAGCGTCCGATCGCCCAGAACGGCCAGGTCGTGATCGCCCCGATGATGTACCTGGCGCTGTCCTACGACCATCGCATCATCGATGGCAAGGATTCGGTGCAGTTCCTGGTGGACATCAAGAACCAGCTGGAAAACCCGGGCCGCATGCTGTTCGGCCTGTAAGACCTGCCACCCCTCCGCGCCTGCGCGGAGGGGTGTTGGTTTTACGGCACTGCACCGCACTGCCCTGCTCTCTCCCCGGCGCCTGCGCGCCACCGGCTTCGACCGAAGCTCGGGAATGCAACAAGGACTATTTCAATGGCTGAACAATTCGACGTCGTCGTCATCGGTGCCGGTCCGGCCGGCTACCACGCCGCCATCCGTGCCGCGCAGCTGGGTCTGAAGACCGCCTGCATCGACGCGGCCCTGGGCAAGGACGGCAAGCCGGCCCTCGGTGGCACCTGCCTGCGCGTGGGCTGCATCCCGTCCAAGGCGCTGCTGGATTCCTCGCGCCAGTTCTGGAACATGGGCCACATCTTTGGCGACCACGGCATCAGCTTCAAGGACGCCAAGATGGACGTCGAAGCGATGGTTGGCCGCAAGGACAAGATCGTCAAGCAGTTCACCGGCGGCATCGGCATGCTGTTCAAGGCCAACAAGGTCGCCGCCTACTACGGCTTCGGCGAACTGCAGCCGGGCAACGTGGTCAAGGTCACCCAGCATGACGGTTCCATTGTCGAGCTGAAGGGCACCAACGTCATCATCGCCGCCGGTTCGGACTCGATCGAACTGCCGTTCGCCAAGTTCGACGGCGACACCATCGTCGACAACGTCGGCGGCCTGGACTTCACCGAAGTGCCGGCCCGCCTGGCCGTGATCGGCGCCGGCGTGATCGGTCTGGAACTGGGCAGCGTGTGGAAGCGCCTGGGTTCGGAAGTAACCATCCTGGAAGCGCTGCCGGAGTTCCTGGCCGCGGCGGATACCGAAGTGGCCAAGGCGGCCGCCAAGGAATTCAAGAAGCAGGGCCTGGACATCCGCCTGGGCGCCAAGGTCTCCAAGGCCGAAGTGACCAGCAAGGGCAAGAAGAAGGAAGTCGCCCTGACCTACGCCGACGCGGAAGGCGAAAAGAGCCTGATCGTGGACAAGCTGCTGGTGGCCGTTGGCCGTCGCGCCGCGACCAAGGGCCTGCTGGCCGAAGGCACCGGCGTCAAGGTCAACGAGCGTGGCCAGATCGAAGTGGACGACCATTGCCACACCGGCGTCGACGGCGTGTGGGCGGTCGGTGACTGCGTGCGCGGCCCGATGCTGGCGCACAAGGGCTTCGAGGAAGGCATCGCGGTTGCCGAGCTGATCGCCGGCCTGCCGGGCCACGTCAACTTCGACACCATTCCGTGGGTCATCTACACCGAGCCGGAGCTGGCCTGGGTTGGCAAGACCGAGCAGCAGCTGAAGGCCGAAGGCATTCCGTACAAGGCCGGCAGCTTCCCGTTCGCCGCCAACGGCCGTGCCGTGGCCATGATCGAGCCGGCCGGCTTCGTCAAGGTGCTGGCCCACGCTGAAACCGACCGCGTGCTCGGCATGCACCTGGTGGGTGCCAACGTGTCGGAACTGGTGCACGAAGGCGTTCTGACCATGGAGTTCAACGGCTCGTCCGACGACCTGGCGCGCATCTGCCACGCCCACCCGTCGCTGTCCGAAGCGGTGCATGACGCGGCCATGGCCGTGACCAAGCGCGCGATCCACAAGGCGAACTGATCGCCCTGCGGTACGCGTAACGAAAAACCCCGCCAGGGCGGGGTTTTTTTTGCCTGCTCATCCGGTGGTGCGGCTCGCTGGCACTCGCCTCGACCATCGCTCCGGTGGGGTGGCTCGCTGGCACTCGCCTCGACCATCGCGCCGGTGGGTGGCTCTCTGGCACTCGCCTCGACCATCGCTCCGGTAGTGCCGGCCGCTGGCCGGCTCCTCGATCAGCCCTACGTGGAGCCGGCCAGCGGCCGGCACTACCGGCGAGATTCCGTCAGCAACACTGCAGCCCCACCCAAGTCTGCGACAGGTCCCGCGCGGCCAGGTCCTGCCGGCGCACCCAGGTGTACAGCATTCCCGAATCGCCCCACATCGCCTCGTCGTCCGAATCCAGCTGCAGCAGCAGCGTCCAGTCGCCCACGCCGGCCTCCAGCGCAGCCGCGCGGGGATCGCCATACCCGCTCGGGTCGCCGCAATACAGCCCATGGCTGACCAGCTGCGCTTCCAGTGCCATGTCACCCTGCACGTTGTGCGACCAGCCACCCAGGCCGTGCCGTTCGCCCGGCGTCGGCGACCCCAGGTCGGCAACCTCCTCCACCAGCGCGTAGTAGCCCTCCTCCGCGGCGTCGTCCCAGCTCAACCCCGCGTCACGCAGCGCCTGCGCCACCTGCTCGCCCTCGGACGAAAACGGATGCGGCAGGCTCCAGGCCGGGTGGAGCGCCAACGCGGACGGCGCCAGCGCGGCCTCCGCATCCGGCGCAGGCAGCCGCTGCAATTCGCCCGGGTCGAACAGGTAGATGCCATGCCCACTGCGATCGGCCGGGTCGAAGCCCCACGGTTGTGTCTGGGTGTCGTAGAAGAACGACAGCACGCCCCGCGCAGGCAGGTCCAGCCCGCACTGCAGACCCTGCAGGTCGGCCAGGTTGATCTGCAGCAGGAAGTCCAGCGTCCTGCCCTTGTGGGTAGGCCACGCGAACCCTGCGGGCACATCCGGCCCGCCGCCGATCCGTGAGGCGCCGATCGGTGCATCCGTCTCCGCCCGACGGCTGAAACCCACGCGCGGCCGCAACCACGGCAGCAGCGCACTGGCATGCGGACCAAGCCCATGCGATGCGCAGAGCGCGATGAAATCCTGTTCCGGCAACGTCATGACCACATCCCTGTCTGAAGGCAGCCAGCAGTCTAGGCGCAGCACCGACAAAACCGGTAGAGCCGACCGTTGGTCGGCTGCGCTTTCTGCCGGGCACACGAGGAGCCGGCCAGCGGCCGGCACTACCGATTTTCCAGGAGCCGGCCAGCGGCCGGCACTACCGATTTTCGAGGCGCCGGCCAGCAAGCCGGCATCATCCGGGTCAGGCCGCCAGCGGGCGGCCGCCGCCGCCCAGCAGGCGCGCCGGCAGCATGAACAGCGCGCGCAGGAACGCGAACAGCGCCGAGAAGGTGATGCCCACCAGGCGGAACGGCAGGCTCAACAGCCACACCAAGGGCCAGGCGACCAGCGCCAGGATCGCCAGCGGCCAGCACAGCACGAACAACAGGCACCACACCCCCAGCGCAAGCAGTGTCTTCATCGTCGGTCTCCACCGGCATCGGGCGACAATGCCCGCAGCCTCACGTTGCCGCTGCGCCGTCCGCGCGGCAAGCGGGATGCGACGAACGCCGACCCCGGCCGACGAAAGCAGGAATACGCCGATGAGCGGGTAGAGCCGAGCGTTGCTCGGCTGAACCGCCAGCATCGCCGCTTCGGTAGAGCCGAGCGTTGCTCGGCTGAACCGCCAGCATCGCCGCTTCGGTAGAGCCGAGCGTTGCTCGGCTGAACCGCCAGCATCGCCGCTTCGGTAGAGCCGAGCGTTGCTCGGCTGAACGGCCAGGATCGCCGGCCGCGAGAGCAGCCGACCAACGGTCGGCTCTACCCCGTTCCGGGGCCCAGGCGTACCGCCCCATCGCCAAGGCGTACCGCCCCATCGCCAAGGCGTACCGACCCATCGCCCAGGCGTACCGACCCATCGCCGGGCGTACCGACCAACGGCCGGTACCCAATCCGTTACAGGACCCGGGCCAACCACCGGTAGCACACGACCGTTGGTCGTGTGCCGCAGGTCATTCGAACGAACCCACCGAATCGTGCGACAGGTTGTCGAAACGGGTGTACTCACCGAAGAACTTGAGCTTGCACGAGCCGGTCGGGCCGCCGCGGTGCTTGCCGATGATGATCTCGGCCAGGCCCTTGTCGGGCGAGTTTTCCTTGTTGTAATAGTCGTCGCGGTAGATGAACACGATCATGTCCGCGTCCTGCTCGATAGCGCCGGATTCGCGAAGGTCGGCCATCACCGGGCGCTTGTCGGTACGCGTTTCCAGCGAGCGGTTGAGCTGGGACAGCGCGATCACCGGCACGTTGAGTTCCTTGGCCAGGCCCTTCAACGAACGCGAGATTTCCGAGATTTCGGTCGCGCGGTTTTCGCTGTTGCCCGGCACGCTCATCAGCTGCAGGTAGTCGATCACGATCAGGCCCAGGTCGTGCTCGCGCTTGAGGCGGCGGCACTTGGAGCGCAGGATCTCCGGCGACACGCCCGGCGTGTCGTCGATGAAGATCTTGGTTTCCTTCAGCATCCGGATCGCACCGGTCACCCGGCTCCAGTCTTCGTCTTCCAGCTGGCCGGTACGCAGGCGCTGGGCGTTGATGCGGCCGTTGGAGGAAATCAGACGCATGGCCAGCTGCGAGGCCGACATTTCCATCGAGAAGACCGCCACGCCCTTCTTGGACTTGATCGCCGCGTACTCGGCGATGTTCAGCGCGAAGGTGGTCTTGCCCATGGCCGGGCGCGCGGCCAGGATGATCAGGTCGGTCGGCTGCAGGCCTGAGGTCATCGCGTCGAAATCGGCGTAGCCGGTCGGCAGACCGGTGATGTTGCCGCCGTTCTCGAAGCGGTTGCGCAGTTCTTCGAACGCATCTTTCAACGCGCCGGGCATCGCCACGAAATCGGTGCGGCCACGCGCGCCCTGCTCGGCAATGGCGAACACCGACTTTTCCGCCGCCGACAGCAGTTCGCTGCTCTCGCGGCCTTCGGGCTGGAATCCGTCGTTGACGATGTCGGTGCCCACCTGGATCAGCTGGCGCAGCACCGCCTTGTCACGCACGATCTCGGCGTAGGCGGCGATGTTGGCCGCCGACGGCGTGGTGCTGGCCAGTTCGATCAGGTAGGCGCCGTCAGCCACCAGTTCCATGCGGCCCTGCGACTCGAACCACTCGCCCAGGGTGACCGCATCGAACGGGCGGTCGCGCTCGGACAGCTCGCGGATCGCCCGGTAGATCATCTGGTGGTCGCGACGGTAGAAGTCGGTCTCGGTCAGCTGGTCGTTGATGCGGTCGTAGCTTTCCGGCGCCAGCATCAACCCGCCCAGCACCGCCTGTTCGGCCTCGATCGAATGCGGCGGCACGCGCAGCTGGTCGATCCGCGATTCATCGCGGTCGAAGCGGTCACCGCGGTCTTTGCGGTCGGAACGGAAGCCAGAGCGGGCGGACATGTGAAGGCGTACTTCCTGCGGTGCGGGGCGTGGGGCATGGTAGGCACGGCGCGCGCGCCGCAACCACGCACAACCCTGTGGATAAGCAGTGGATGAGCTGGGTATAACGGCGCTTGCCGGCCGGTTGCGGCGGCAGCGCGTGGCGCACGACGCCGGGCCGTGCGCCGAACCGCATTATCGCAGAAGCACCCGGCTCAATGCTGACCGCCGTGGGTGGCGATCCAGGCGAGGAACTTGTCCACGAAACCCTGCAGGAACGTGCGGGTGCCTTCACTGGTGATGGTGCCCGCCTCGTCGATCAGGCCCTCCTTGAAATGCAGGAACACCTCCGGCTGGCCCAGCACCGGCATGTCCAGGTAGGCCAGCACGTTGCGCAGGTGCTGCTGGGCCAGCGCGGTGCCGATCACGCCGATAGAGGCCCCGACCACCGCCGCCGGCTTGCCGGCGAAGGCGCTGTCGCCGTAGGGCCGCGAGCCCAGGTCGATGGCGTTCTTGAGCACGCCGGGAATGGAACGGTTGTACTCGGGAGTAACGAACAGCACCGCGTCGGCGTCACGGATCTGCTGCTTCAGGCGGACGCCCTGGGCCGGGTAGTCCTTGTCGAAATCCTGGTTGTAGAGCGGCAGGTCGCCGATCTCCACATGCTCGAAGCGTGCCTTGCCGCCGGCCAGCTTCTCCAGCGCGTGGGCGAGCGCCTTGTTGTGCGAGCCCTTGCGCAGGCTGCCAACCAGTACCGCAATCTTCACGTCGGCCATGGGATGTCTCCGTTGGGGGAAAACCCCAGCCTAGGCGGGCGGCCCTTCGGTCATGGTGAAGGGGGTAGAGCCACCCCATGGGTGGCTACCTTTGAACCCCGCATCATCGGCGCGTCAGCCACCCATGGGGTGGCTCTACCAGGGCGCCATGCGCACGTGGATGGCGCGCGCGTGCCGACCAACGGTCGGCAGCTACGCGCGCGGGACGGTGGCGCGCACGTCGCGCCAATGCGCCTGCCAGGCCTGGAACATCAACACGTTCCACAGGTGCGTGTGCCACTTGCGCTCGCCCTGCTGGAACTGCTGCCACAGCGGCACCACCGCCTCGACGTTGAACACGCCCTCGGCAGCCAGCCGCGCCGGGTCCAGCAGTGCGTCGGCCCAGCCGCGCAGGTCGCCCTTGAGCCAGGCGCTGACCGGCGCGCCGAAACCGCGCTTGGGCCGGTGCACCATGTCCTGCGGCACGTACCGGCCCAGCACCCGCTTCAGCAGGTACTTGCTCACCCCGTCGCGCTGCTTCATGCCCAGCGGCAGCGACCAGGCGAACTCGGCCACGCGCCAGTCCAGCAGCGGGGCGCGCGCCTCCAGGCTCACCGCCATGCTGGTGCGGTCCACCTTGCACAGCAGGTCGTCGGGCAGATAGGTGTTGAAGTCGGCCAGCATCATCGCGTCGGCCGGCGAGCCGGCGCCGTGCAGCGGGTCGGCCAGGTCGTAGAAGCTGCCGGCCCCGGTGGCCCCCTTCACCGCCGCGACCGGGTCGCGCCAGCGCGAGATGCGGTTGCGGTACACATCGCCGATGCCGCGCGCGCCAGTCTCGGCCAGCAGCGCGGCCAGCCCGCCGGTGCGCGAGGCCTCGCCCTGGGTCTGCGAACGGGCCGCCATCCAGCGCCGCAGCGGTGCCGGCACCTTGCCCAGCATCGCCCAGTTGCGCAGTGCGCGCTGGTACCGGCTGTAGCCGAAGAACAGTTCATCGCCGCCGTCGCCGGACAGCGCCACGGTGACCGAACCGCGCGCCAGCTTGGCCACCAGCGCGGTGGGCACCTGCGAGGCATCGGCAAACGGCTCGTCGAACATCGCCGGCAACTGCGGCACCACCGCCAAGGCATCCGCACCGCTGACATACAGCTCGGTGTGGTCGGTGCCCAGGTGTTGCGCCAGCGCCTTGGCCAGCGGCGCTTCGTCGTGGTCCGAGCCCTGGAAACCGATGCTGAAACTGTGGATCGGCGATGCCGACTGCGCCTGCATCAGCGCGGCCACCACCGACGAATCGGTGCCGCCGGACAGGAACACCCCCACCGGCACGTCGGCCACCATGCGCAGCGCCACCGCGTCGCGCAGCACCGCGTCCAGCTGCGCTTCGGCCTCGTCATCGCTGCCCCGGAACGGCTGCGCCAGCGCCTGCTGCATGCGCTCGCGCGCATTCCAGAACGGCACCTGCTGCTGGTCCGGGCGGTGCGCCGCGGCACCGGCCGCTACAGCCGCCGCATCCAGCCGCAGCGCGCGGCCGGGCATCAGCTTGAAGCAGCGTTCGTGGATGCAGTGCGGGGCGGGAATGTAATCCAGCCGCAGCAGCAGGGTCAGCGCGTCGCGGTCGATGTCGTTGTCGAAGTGCGGGTGCTGCCACAGCGCCTTCAGCTCCGAGCCGAACACCAGCGCATCGCCGGCCCAGCCGTAGTACAGCGGCTTCTTGCCGACCCGGTCGCGGGCCAGCCACAGGCACTGCTCGGCGTGGTCCCACAGCGCGATGGCGAACATGCCGTTGGCGCGCTGCAGGGTTTCGTCCAGCCCCCAGGCCACGAACGCGGCCAGCAACACTTCGGTATCCGAATGGCCGCGGAAGCGGTGGCCCAGCGCTTCCAGCTCGGCACGCAGGGCGGCGAAGTTGTATACCTCGCCGTTGTAGGCCAGCACGTAACGGCCGTCGTTGGACGCCATCGGCTGGTGCCCCAGCGGCGACAGGTCCAGGATGCTCAGCCGCCGGTGCGCCAGCGCGATGCCACGGCCGGCATCGGCCCACACCCCGCTGTCATCCGGGCCACGATGGACCAGCGCATCGCCCATGCGGCGCGCCAAGCCTTCCAGTGCTGCCTGTTCCGTTACCGGACCCGGCAACAGCATTCCTGCCAATCCACACATGCGTCAGAGATCCTGCGCCAGTACCCGGGCGGCGCTTACCAGCGCATTGTCGCTTGGAAGCACGCACATTGCTGCCCCCGCCAGCGGGGTGTAGGTATCGGCGCCGCAGACCCGCTGCAACGGCAGGTGGCCCAGCCCGGCCTCGACCAGCGCGGTGATGACGCCCTCGCCCACCCCGGCGCTGTGCCGGCCTTCGTCGACCACCAGCACCCGCTGGGCGTCGGCGGCCTGTTCGGCGATGAAGCCGGCATTGAGCGGCACCAGCCAGCGCAGGTCCACCACCCGCACCTGCCAGCCCAGCTCGGCCTGGATGGTGCGCGCCGCGCGCAGGCTCATCGGCACGCCGTTGCCGTAGCTGAAGATCACCAGGTCGTTGGCCTCCGGCGCGTACACCCGGCCCTCGCCCGGGCGCATGGTCTGGGTGGGCGGTGGGTACGGGAACAGCCACTGGCCGTCGCCGGGCGCGTACAGGTCCTTGGTCATGTACAGCGCGATCGGCTCCAGGAACACCGATACCCGGCCGTCCACCTGGGCCAGCGCGGCCAACGTGCGCAGCATCATCGCCGCATCATCGCCCCGCGACGGGCACCCCACCACCAGCCCGGGGATGTCGCGCAGCGAAGCGATCGAGTTGTCGTTGTGGAAGTGACCGCCAAAGCCCTTCTGGTAGCCCAGCCCGGCAATGCGTACCAGCATCGGGTTGCGGTACTGGTCGTTGGAGAAGAACTGCAGCGAACAGGCCTCGCCGCGCAGCTGGTCGGCGGCGTTGTGCAGGTAGGCCAGGTATTGGATCTCCGGGATCGGCAGCATGCCCAGGTTGGCCAGGCCCTGGGCCATGCCCAGGATCATGGTTTCATCCAGCAGCGTGTTGAACACCCGGCGCGGCCCGAACGCCTTGAGCAGGCCCTTGCTGACCGTATACACCCCGCCCTTCTGCGCCACGTCCTCGCCAAACAGCAGCGTGGACGGGTACTTGGCCATCAGTTCGTGCAGGCCCTGGTTGATCTGGATGGCCAGGTGCCGCGGCGGCAGCTGCTCGGGCAGCTGCGCCTCGCTGCCGAAGGCGGCCACGCGCGCCTGCGGATCGGCCACGCGTGCGGCTTCGGCCTGCACCGCCGCCGGCGAGTAGGGGGCCAGCGGTGCCATGATCTGCGCCAGCCCGTCCAGCTTGGGCCGGCGGTCGGCTTCTTCGGCGGCGGCGAAACACCGTACACGCATCGCTTCGTAGCGCTGCAGCAGCTGCTCGGCCGTCATCCAGCCCGATTCAAGTGCGATCTGCGCCGAGCGCAGCAGCGGGTCGGCCGCCTCGGCCGCACACAGTTCCGGCAAGGGGCGCCACTCGATTTCGAAGTCGGTACCGGCGTGGCCCATCAGCCGCGTGGTGCGCAGGTGCAGGAAGGTGGGCCGCCGGGTGCGCCGGCAGTGCGCCAGCGCGCGTTGCACCGGGCCGTGGCCGGTGGCCAGGTCCAGGCCGTCGGCGAAGAAATAGTCCAGCCCCGGGCGCTGGCTGAAGGCCTGTGCGATCCAGCCGTCGGGCGTCTTCACCGAAATGCCGATGCCGTTGTCTTCGCACACGAACAGCACCGGCGCCGGCAGCCGCTGGTAGGCCGCCCAGGCCGCCGTGTTGAACGCGGTCTGCGCGGTGGCGTGGTTGGACGAGGCATCGCCGAAGGAGCAGATCACCACGCTGTCGTCGGGAATCGGCAGCGCGTGGCCGATGCGGCGCGCGCTTTCGATGGCCATCGCCGTGCCCAGTGCCTTGGGCAGGTGCGAGGCGATGGTGGAGGTCTGCGGCAGCACCCACAGCGGCTTGCTGCCCCACACCTTGTGCCGGCCGCCGCTCGCCGGGTCGTCACAGCTGGCGGCGAACGACAGCGCCGCGTCGAGCACCGGGTCCATGCCTGGCAACTGGCGGAAGCGTTCGGCCATGAACGCCCCGGAGCGGTAGTGCAGGAACGCCGGATCGGTGTGCCGGGCCAGCCGCGCCACCAGCGCGTTGCCCTCGTGGCCGGACGAGCCGATGGTGTAGAAGACCTTGTTCTGGACGCGCAGCACGCGCGCCATCAGGTCAAGGTGGCGGCTGACCAGCTGCGACTCCAGCAGGGCGTCGAAGCCGGCGGCGTCGAGGGTGCTGCCGGGCAGGATCGGCGCGTCGGCGGCCGGACGCGGTGCGGGATCGCCCCGCCACTGCTGCACGAATTCAGTGAAGTTGGTATCGCAGATCTCAGCCCGGTTGAGGGCCTTCATGCGTGCGGGAATCGGATCGGGAACCACGGCAAACATCCATCAGCCTCCGTGACGCGCGGCCCAGGTGGCCACGCCGCGAGCATGGCCGCAACCTGCGCAGGTTGCCAAGCGCGGGTGCAGCATGCGCGGTCACGTGCGGCGGCGGTGCTGCCATTGGTCGCGCGACTGACCCCAGATCTCGATCGGCTTGCCGTCATGCGGCGGCGGCAGTTCGCCCATGCGCAACAGCGTGCTGCCGAGCTTGCGCGCCACGACCTTGGAGTTCTCGTTGGCCGCGTCGATGGTGTGGATCACCTCCTCCCAGCCCAGCGCGTTGAAGGCCCAGTCGATGCTGGCCACCGCCGCTTCCGGGGCATAGCCCTTGCCCCAGCTTTCACGGCGGATGCTCCAGCCCACTTCGGTGCCGGGCCAGTCCAGCGGCTGCCACGGGCCCATGCGGCCGACCCAGTCGCCGCTGCTTTTCTCGATCACCGAGAACATCGAAAAGCCGTACAGGTGCCAGCTGCCGGCCAGGCAGCTGAAGCTGCGCCACGCCTGCGACGGGGCCTGCACACCGCCGAGGTGCTGCATGACCTCCGGATCGGAGCAGAAGCGCAGGAAGGCATCGAAATCCTCGGCGCGGGGTGGGCGCAGGATCAGGCGGTCGGTTTCCAGCTGCAGGTCGAAGATGCTCATCGCGATGGCCGTCGGAACACAGGCAGAAATCATCGCAGAAGGTCGGGCTGCGCGCTGTGGCGGCCCCCGCAAAACGCAACAGGCCGGACGACGCCGGCCTGTTGCTCGCACGATCCATCCGCGCGGAGTTACTGCTTGTTCGAATCCAGCGCGGCGGTCTGTGTGACCAGCTGGCCGTCGATGACCGGCAGGCGGTCGCTGCTCGGCTTGTTGTCCATCTTCACGGTCTTTTCCACGCCATCGTAGCGGTAGGTCACGTTGTAGCCGGTGACCGCGTTGTTGGTGCCCATCGGAATGCGGTTGCCCGGCTTGCTGGCCATGCGCATGGTGCCGGTGGTGCCATCTTCATTGCGGTAAGTGACGTTGTAGCCGGTGACCTTGGTCGACTCGGAGGTCGCCGTTTCGGTGTGGCACTGGCGCTCGGTGCGGTTGACCACGCGGCCACCCACGTGGCGCTTGTCGACCTGGTTGCCGATCAGGCCGCCGGCCACGGCACCGGCCGCAGTGGCGGCCTTCTTGCCGTTGCCGCCGCCCACCTGGTTGCCCAGCAGGCCGCCGATGACCGCACCGGCGACGGTGCCGCCGACGTTGCCATCGCGCTCGGGCAGGCGCTCCTGCACCACCACGTCCTGGCAGACTTCATGCGGGGTCTGGGTGGTGGAGGTCTGGCGCACCGGCTCGGTGCCGATCACGGTGGCGTAGGCCTTCTCTTTCTTGGTCAGCGGATCAACCTTGACGATGTCGGCGTATTCCAGCTTGCCGGCCTTGTCGTCCACGGCGAGCGCGTCGGTGCGTGCACCGTCATCGGCCAGCGGGGTGGTGTCCAGGGTCGGCCGGGTCTGCGTCGCGGCTACCGGATCGGCGGCGGACGAGCCACTCTTCATGAAAGCAGCGGTGGCGATGCCGCCGACAAGCAGCGCGCCAGCGGCGACCAAAGCAGTGGTAGTAGTACTTTTCATAACCGGCTCCCTGCGGACGATCCGCAACGTTCTTGAGCGGGATTCCAGCATGCGGTGCCTGAACGGAATCTCCACACGGCGTGCACGCCCCCCTTACCCATTCAGGTTCTGTGTCATTGCAGGCCGTGATAGCGTTTACAGCTTCTGTCGAGGAGCGCGTCATGGCCAATCCACTGTTGTTGCCGGTGCTGGAATGGGCACGCCGGCTGCGCTACCCCACCCTGTTCAAGCTCACCGCCGGCCTGTTCGCGCTGACGCTGTTCATTCCCGATCCGGTGCCGGCCGTGGACGAGATCCTGCTGGGCCTGGGCACGCTGCTGCTGGCCAACTGGAAGAACCGAAGCGCCGCGCTGCCGCCGGTGCTGCCGGGCAAACGCCGCGCGTGACGCTGGTCGACAGCCACTGCCACCTGGACGCGTCCGAGTTCGATGCCGATCGTTCCGAGGTGATCGCTCGCGCCCGCGCGGCGGGCGTGCACACCCAGGTGGTGCCGGCGGTGACCGCGGCGAGCTGGCCCACGCTGCGTGACACCTGCCGGCTCGCCGATGGCCTGTATCCGGCCTATGGCCTGCACCCGATGTTCCTGGACACGCACCGGCCCGAGCACCTGGACGACCTGCGCGGTTGGATCGAACGCGAGCGCCCCTGCGCGGTGGGCGAATGCGGGCTGGATTTCTTCGTCGAAGGGCTGGATGCGGACCTGCAGCAGCAGTACTTCGTGGGACAGCTGCGGCTTGCCCGTGAGTTCGACCTGCCGGTGATCGTGCATGCCCGCCGTGCGGTGGATGCGGTGATTGCCGCGATCAAGCAGGTGGGCGGTCTGCGCGGGGTGGTGCACAGTTTCCCGGGCAGCCCCGAGCAGGCGGCGCAGCTGCACAAGCTCGGGTTCCTGCTCGGCCTGGGCGGCCCGTTGACCTACGACCGCGCCCAGCGCCTGCAGCGGCTGGTCGCGCAGATGCCGCTGGAGCAGCTGCTGCTGGAGACCGACGCGCCCGACCAGCCCGACGCCGGCATCCGCGGCGAGCGCAACGAACCGGCCCGGCTGCCGGTGATCCTGGAGACTGTCGCGCGGCTGCGCGGCCAGCCGGCCGAGGACATCGCGGCGCAGACCACGGCGAATGCGAAGCGGTTGTTCGGGCTACCGTAACGGCACGCACCGCACATGCGTGCCGGCGGTAGAGCCGGCCGTTGGTCGGCTGCTCTTGACCGTACCGACCGATCGACCCAACGCTGGGCCGCACTGCGCCGGGACGGATCGGTTGGTGGTGCCGGGTTTCCGGGCAGCTGACCAACGGTCAGCTCTACCGGCGGTAGAGCCGACCGTTGGTCGGCTGCTCTTGACCGTACCAACCGATCGAGCCAACGCGGGCCGCACTGCGCTGGGACGGATCGGTTGGCGGTGTCGGGTTTCCGGGCAGCTGACCAACGGTCGGCTCTACGCGGGGGAGGCGCTCTTTTTGGGCTTCATGAGCATTTCCAGCGCTTTGCCCACGGCGGCGAAGGCGAAGGCGCCGGTGATGTGGGTGGCCGCGCCCAGGCCGGCGCCGCAGTCCAGCTTCAGTGCCGCGTCCGCGCCCAGGTTCGGGCGGATGCCGCACACGGTGCCGTCGGCCTGCGGGTACTTCACGTTCTCCAGCGAATACACCGCCGGCACGCCGAAGTAACGCGACGCGTTCTTCGGGAAATTGAAATCGCTGCGCAGCTTCTTGCGGATCAACGCCATCATCGCGTCGTGCTCGGTGCGCGATACATCGCGGATCCGCACCAGCGTCGGATCGGTGCGCCCGCCCGCCGCGCCCACGGTCAGGATCGGCAGCTTGCGCCGCCGGCACCACGCAATCGTCTCCACCTTGACCCGGAAACTGTCGCAGGCATCAATCACCAGATCGAAATCGCGGTCCAGCAGCTCCACCATGTTCGACACGGTCAGGAACGAGGCGATGGCATCGACCTGGATGTCCGGATTGATCGCCCGGCAGCGCTCGGCCATCGCCTCGGCCTTGTTGCGGCCGTACTGACCGGCCAGGGCCGGCAGCTGACGGTTGGTGTTGGACACGCAGATGTCGTCGGCATCGATCAGGGTCAGGTGGCCCACCGCCGTGCGTGCCAGCGCTTCCACCACCCACGAGCCCACCCCGCCCATGCCGACCACCGCCACCCGGCGGGTCGACAGCAGGTCCACGGTGCCCACCCCATACAACCGGTCGATGCCGGCAAATCGCTCGCGCAGTACGTCGTTCATCGGCACATTTTACCGGCGCGCGAGCCCGCGGGAACGCCACATGGACAGGACGCACCGTAAGATCGACCGCAGCCACCCCAAAGGACGCCACTGCATGAGCCAGCCCGCCACGCCCCACCGCCCCTCCGCCGCCTACCGCTATCTATTCGTCGGCGTGCTCGGCCTGGTGGTCGGACTCATCGCCACCGTCATGGTCTCGCGTGCCATCCAGGCCCGCCAGGACCCGTTCCCCGATGCCCTCATGCACGTCATGAACCGCCAGGTGCAGCTGCTGCAGGACGCCCAGGCACAGAACCGCTGCACTCTGGCCGACAGCGTGCCGCGCCTGCAGACCCTGCGCTCGCTGTCCAATGACGTGGACCTGGCCTTCCCCGGCCTCAAGGACAGCCAGGGCTTCCAGCAGCACGCCAGCGCGCTGCGCGCCACGCTCAACCAGGCGCTGGCCGCCCCGCCCACCGACTGCGTCGGCATGGGCCAGCTGGTCGAAAAGATCCAGAACGACTGCAAGGCCTGCCACCAGGATTTCCGCTGATTCATCTGGCAGCCACCCTTGGGGGGCGGGATTGGCGCGCTGTTCACGTATGACAGGACAGGATCTGCGGCATGCGCCCCAGACGCATTCGACCACCCCTCTGGCCAGGAGAACCACCATGAAGATCCAACTCATTGCTGCAGCCGCCGTCGCCACCGTCGCACTGGCCGGCTGTGCGACCACCTCGCCCGGCTATGGCAGCGGCGGTTACAACAACGGTTACGGCAACAACGGCGGCTACAACAACAACACCAACAACCGCTGCGCCGACTGCGGCATCGTGACCCGCATCAACCAGGTCGCCTCCGGGCGTACCGCGCCTTCGGCCACCGGCGCGATCCTGGGCGGCCTTGTCGGCGCGGTCGCTGGCCATGAGATCTCCGACCACACCGGCGGCAGCAAGGGCAACAAGAACATCGCCGCCGCCGCTGGCGCCGTGGGCGGCGCGCTGGCCGGCAACCAGATCCAGAAGAACGTCACCAGCGACACCTTCGACATCAGCGTGCGCATGGACGACGGGCGCACCGTGGTGGTCAACCAGCGCGACCTCGGCGGCATCCGCGAGAACACCTATGTCCGCGTCGTCAACGGCAAGGTGATCCTGCGCTGATTACGCCGGGCCCCGCCGCGACGTAAAAAAAGGGCCCGCGCAAGCGGGCCCTTTTCGTGTTTCATCCAGCTGACATCGGTGTGCGCTTAGAGCGGCTTCACCTTGTCGGCCTGCAAGCCCTTCTGGCCGGTCACTACTTCGAACTCGACCGCCTGGCCTTCCTTGAGGCTCTTGAAGCCCTGGGACTCGATCGCGCGGAAATGCACGAACACGTCCTCGCCGCTTTCACGGCTGATGAAACCAAAACCCTTAGCGTCGTTGAACCACTTGACGGTGCCCTTCTCAGCCATCTCAGCTACTCCCTAACTGTCTGTCTTGTTGTTGGATACGCCCTGACAGGCGGCTGACAGCAAGGGGGAAGCGAGGTGCAACGATGCAGCGGATCAGAAGATCTACCATCATCAGGCCACGATCCACGGTGACCTTGCCAAGCTCAGCGAGTGCAACTTAACCCGAGCAAAACGAAAAATCAACTGTGAAAAGCTTTCACATGTCAACCCTATTTCCCAGACCATACCGGACAGCATGGACTATTCATTCATCTTCTACCTGGTAGCCGCCCTGCTGGTGCTGACCGGCATCGCAGGCATCATCCTGCCGGCCCTGCCCGGCATCCCGCTGGTATTCGCCGGCCTGCTGGTGGCCGCCTGGGCCGACGGCTTCGCCCATGTGGGCTGGGTGCCGCTGACCCTGCTCGGCATCCTGACCTTGCTCTCGTTCGCCGTGGACATCCTGGCCACCGTGGTCGGCGCGCAGCGGGTCGGGGCCAGCCGCAAGGCGCTGTGGGGCACCGTGCTGGGCAGCATCGCCGGGCTGTTCTTCATGCCGATCGGGCTGCTGGCCGGCCCGCTGCTGGGCGCCCTGGCGGGCGAGTACTGGCATACCCGCGAACTGGGCCGCTCGACCAAGGTGGGCTTTGCCACCTGGCTGGGCATCCTGCTCGGGGTGGCACTGAAAATGGCGCTGGTGGTGGCGATGCTGGGCCTGTTCGCCTTTGCCTGGTTCTTCTGACAGCCGCGCTTTTCACGCCCCGCGCACGGGTCTGCCCGGCATAAACCCTGCTGCGGGACCACGGTCGGCGCTGGCAGGATCGGCGGGCAACGGCCACACTGTCCCGGAAACCCCATTCATCTTTGCCACCTGGCCTGCTTTCATGACCTCTTCGCGCCCACGCTCCGCCCTGTTCACCGCCCTGGCCCTGGCCTCTGCCAGCCTGCCGCTGGCCGCACAGGAAGCGGCCCCCACCCCGGCCTCGCCGGAGGCGTGTGCGCTGGTGGATACCGACGCCGCGCGGCTGACCTGCTACGACAAACTGTTCGGCCACACCCGCGGGGTGACCGAGGCCGCCGATGCCGCCGCCGTTGCCGCGCAGCAGGCCCGTCGCGACGAACGCCAGGCCGCGCGCACGGCCGAGGCCGATGCACCGGCAACGCAGCGCGCCAAACAGCGTATCGGCGAGCTGTTCAAAAGCGACGGCCATGAAGATGCACTGGCCAACGCGGGCAAGGGCTCGCTGCTGGACAGCCGTTGGGAGCTGGCGCAGGACTCCAAGCTGGGCGCATTCCAGCTGCGTGCCTATAAGCCGGTGTACCTGCTGCCGGCGTTCTGGACCAGCGACAAGAACCAGACCCCGCAGTCGCCCAACCCGGCCAACACGGTCACCACGCCGCAGCTGCTGGACAGCAACGAGCTGAAGTTCCAGCTCAGCTTCAAGACCAAGGTGGTGGAGAACCTGTTCGGCGACAACGGCGACATCTGGGCCGGCTATACCCAGAGCTCGCGCTGGCAGGCGTACAACGCCGAGAACTCGCGCCCGTTCCGCGAAACCAACTACGAACCCGAAATGATGCTGCTGTTCCGCAACGGCTATTCGATCGGCGGCTGGCGCGGGCGCATGAGCGGGCTCAGCATCAACCACATGTCCAACGGCCGCCCCGACCCCTTGTCGCGCAGCTGGAACCGGGTGATCGCCACGATCGGCCTGGACCGCGAAAACTGGGCACTGGTGCTGCGCCCGTGGTACCGCCTGCCGGAAGATCGCAAGGACGACAACAACCCGGATATCGAGGATTACATGGGCCGCGGCGACGCCACCCTGACCTGGAACCGGAATGGCCACGAAGTCTCGCTGATGGCGCGCCATTCGCTGCGCGGCGGCGACCGTTCGCACGGGGCGGTGCAGCTGGACTACGGCTTCCCGATCAGCAACCTGCTGCGCGGCCACGTGCAGGTGTTCGACGGCTATGGCGAGAGCATGATCGACTACAACCACAAGGCCACCTACATCGGCCTGGGCGTGTCGCTGCTGGAGTGGTACTGATGGCGGTGACGATCTGGCACAACCCGCGCTGCAGCAACTCGCGCGGGGCGTTGCAGATCCTGCATGAGCACGGCATCGAACCCACCGTCATCGCCTACCTGGACACCCCGCCGGACGTGGCCACGCTGCAGTCGTTGGTCGCGGCGATGGGCACCGGCGCACGCGCCCTGCTGCGCACCAAGGAAGACGCGTATGCCGCGCTTGGCCTGGCCGATCCAACGCTGGACGACACGGCCCTGATCGCGGCGATGCACGCGCACCCGTCGCTGATCAACCGGCCGATCGTGCGCACCCCGCGCGGCGCTCGACTGTGCCGGCCGCCGGAAACGGTGCTGGAGATCCTCCCGGCCTGACGCCGGCCCGCGGTGGCTCAACCGCCGCAGCGGCTCACGCAGCGGTCGCGCTCTTCACCGCAGCGCAGCGCCGGCGAACGATTACGGCAGAAGTCGGCACTGGCCTGGCACGAGCGGCGCAGTTCCGGATTGTCGATCTTGTCGCAGCGACCGTCGCGCTGGGTGGCCACCCCGGTGCCGCAGGTGTCGCTGCTGCCACTGCCCAGTGGGCTGGCCGAACAACTGTCGTACCGGCTCTGGCAGACCGCCATGCACTGGTTGGCGGCGGTCACCTCGCGCAGGCTGGGTGAGGCGTAGTTGTCGCCGCCGCTGCTGCACGCGGTCATCAACAGGGCCAGCAGCCCGCCGAACAGCATCCTTTGCATGGTATTGCTCCTTGGTGGCATCACCAAGAAGCGTATCAATTCTTCGCGCCGGTTGCCGGCATCGCCGGGTCACCGCCAGTCGGTGATGCCTTCGCGCCGGTACACCTCGATGAAGGCCGGGCGCGCCTTGAGCCGATCGGCGTAGGCCTTGAGCACCGGCCAGGTGTCGCTTGGCACGGGCATGTTGCGCGACCAGCGCAGCAACATCACCAGCATCAGGTCGACCACGCTGAGCTGCGCGCCGAGCATGTACGGGCCACCGGCCTGCAGGTGGTCGGACAGCCGCTGCCACGCGGCCTGCAGCCTTTCGCGGGCCATCTCGCGGGTAGCGCCGGCGCTGTCCGGCCCGGCCATCTCATGGGCGTAGAACCAGGCGCGGTACGCCGGTTGCACGGTGTTGGCGCACCAGAACATCCAGCGGTACGCCTCGCCGCGCTCGGCAGTGCCCGGCGCCGGCAACAGACCCGCCTGCGGATGCAGGTCGGCCAGGTGCAGGGCAATCGCCGCCGCTTCGGTCAGGACCTGCCCATCCATCACCAGCGTGGGTACCACGCCTGCCGGATTGAGCGCCAGGTAGTCGTCGGACTTGTGCTGACGGGTCTCGAAATCGAGCAGGACCAGTTCGTGCTCGACACCCAGTTCGATCAGCAGCCAGTGCACCACCAGCGAGGCGGTGCTGGGGGAACCATACAAGGTGGTGGGCATGCGCGGCGCCTGTCAGGAGAAGCCTCCGATTATGCGCCGCCCGGCGGCCTGCGATGGATACAGATGCACGCCTGCGCATGGTGGCGCTGTGGCTGTTGCGCCGCGCCAGGCAGGCCTAGCATGCGCAGCACCTTTCCCCCGGAGTGCGGCGATGCCCGAGCTGTCCCACCTGCTGGCATTCGGCCTGATCTCGCTGGGCATGGTGCTCACCCCCGGGCCGAACATGATCTACCTGGTGTCGCGCTCGATCTGCCAGGGGCGCGCGGCCGGGCTGGTGTCGCTGGGCGGCATCGCGCTGGGGTTCCTGGTCTACCTGCTGTGCGCGGCGCTGGGCATCACCGCGTTGTTGATGGCCGTGCCGCATGCCTACGACGCCCTGCGTATCGCCGGAGCGCTGTACCTGCTGTACCTGGCGTGGCAGGCGCTGCGCCCAGGTGGGCCGTCGCCGTTCCAGCTGCGTGAACTGCCGCGCGACAGTCCGCGCCGGTTGTTTGCGATGGGTCTGTTTACCGCGCTGCTCAACCCGAAGATCGCGGTGATGTACCTGTCGCTGCTGCCGCAGTTCATCCAGCCCAGCGGCCACGGCAGCGTGATGGCGCAATCGGTGGTGCTGGGGCTGGTGCAGATTGCCACCAGCCTGGGCGTCAATGCGTTGATCGTGCTGGCCGCCGGCAGCATTGCGGCCTTCCTGGCGCGGCGGCCGCGCTGGCAGGCAATGCAGCGCGCGCTGATGGGCACGGTGCTGGGTGCGCTGGCGGTGCGGATGCTGGTGGACGTGCGGCGGTGAGGGGGCGCGCCGACCAACGGTCGGCGCCTACCGGGTTTGCCGCAATGAAAAACGGCGCCCTCGGGCGCCGTTTTTTCTGTCTGCGTGCCGACCAGGGCCGGCAGCCGCAGAGGTCAGGCCACCACCACCGGAATCTTGCCGATGCGGGCCTGCCATTCGCGCGGGCCGGTGATGTGCACCGATTCGCCGGTGGAATCCACCGCCACGGTCACCGGCATGTCCTGCACGGTGAACTCGTAGATCGCTTCCATGCCCAGGTCGGCGAAACCGACCACCTTGGCCGCCTTGATGGCCTTGGACACCAGGTAGGCCGAACCGCCGACCGCCATCAGGTAGGCCGACTTGTTGTCGCGGATCGCTTCGATCGCCGCCGGGCCGCGCTCGGCCTTGCCGACCATGCCCAGCAGGCCGGTCTGTTCCAGCACCTGGCGGGTGAACTTGTCCATGCGGGTAGCGGTGGTCGGACCGGCCGGACCCACTACTTCGTCGCGCACCGGATCGACCGGGCCCACGTAGTAGATGAAACGGCCCTTGAGGTCGACCGGCAGCGGCTCGCCCTTGTCCAGCATTTCCACGATGCGCTTGTGCGCGGCATCGCGGCCGGTGAGCAGCTTGCCGTTGAGCAGCAGGGTCTGGCCCGGCGTCCAGCTGGCCACGTCTTCGGGGGTGATCGTGTCGAGGTCGACACGGGTGCCCTTGGAGGCGTCGTAGGTGATCTGCGGCCAGTCTTCCAGCGACGGCGGATCCAGCATCACCGGGCCGCTGCCGTCCAGGGTGAAGTGCGCATGGCGGGTGGCCGCGCAGTTGGGGATCATCGCCACCGGCAGGTTGGCCGCGTGGGTCGGGAAGTCCTTGACCTTGATGTCCAGCACCGTGGTCAGGCCGCCCAGGCCCTGCGCACCGATACCCAGCGCATTGACCTTGTCGAACAGTTCCAGGCGCAGTTCTTCGGCGCGGTTGGAGGCGCCACGGGCCTTGAGCTCGTTGATGTCGATCGGCTCCATCAACGATTCCTTGGCCAGCAGCATCGCCTTCTCGGCGGTGCCGCCGATGCCGATGCCGAGCATGCCCGGCGGGCACCAGCCAGCGCCCATGGTCGGCACGGTCTTGAGCACCCAGTCCACGATCGAGTCGGACGGGTTGAGCATGGCGAACTTGCTCTTGGCTTCCGACCCACCGCCCTTGGCGGCGACGATCACCTCGACATGGTCACCCGGCACCACCTTGACGTTGACCACGCCGGGGGTATTGTCCTTGGTGTTGGTGCGCTTGCCGGCCGGGTCGGCCAGCACCGAGGCGCGCAGCTTGTTGTCCGGGTGGTTGTAGGCGCGGCGCACGCCTTCATTGGCCATGTCTTCCACGCCCATGGTGGCATCGTCCCAGCGGACGTTCATGCCGATTTCCAGGAACACGGTGACGATGCCGGTGTCCTGGCAGATCGGGCGGTGGCCTTCGGCGCACATCCGTGAATTGATCAGGATCTGGGCCATCGCTTCCTTCGCGGCCGGCGATTCCTCGCGCTCGTAGGCGGCGGCGAGGCTCTTGATGTAATCGACCGGGTGGTAGTACGAAATGTACTGCAGCGCGTCGGCGATGGACTGGATGAGGTCTTCCTGCTTGATCGATGTCACGACTTGCTCGCTTGCTGGAGGCTGGCGGGGATTCAGCCCATCATTTTACCCCCCTGGCGCCGCCAAGGGGCATTGGCCGTGGTGCGACACCGGGCATCGCGCCGGCACGGCGTCTGCGGCACAGTGGCCCTACCCCTGTCACAACCACGCCCCTGGCGGCGTCCTCCCGGCATGACCCCGACCGATACCTTCCAGACCCACCGCCCCCGCCTGCTTGCCCTGGCCTACCGCCTGCTGGGCAGCCGCAGCGACGCCGAGGACGTGGTCCAGGACGCCTGGCTGCGCTGGCAGGGGGCCGACATCGCCAGCGTCCGCGACCCCGAAGGCTGGCTGGTGACCGCCACCACGCGCCTGGGCCTGGACCGCCTGCGGGCGCGGCGCAACGCCCGCATCGACTACGTGGGGCCGTGGCTGCCCGAGCCGCTGGAGATCGCCCTGGACCCGGATCCGCTGCACGACCCGGCCCAGCGCCATGCGCGGGCCGACGAGGTGTCGATGGCCTTCCTGGCCCTGCTGGAGCAGCTGGGGCCGGACGAGCGCGCCGCCTTCCTGCTCAAGGACGTGTTCGACTATGACTACCCCGACATCGCTCCCCTGCTCGACCACAGCCCGGCCAACTGCCGCCAGCTGGTCCATCGCGCCCGCCAACGCCTGCAGGCCGGCAAACCGCGCTTCGAGGTCAGCGCCGGGCAGCACCGCGACCTGCTGACCCGCTTCATGGACGCCTCCCAGCGTGGCGACCAGGCCGCGATCCTGTCGTTGCTGCATGCCAATGCGGAGATGGTGTCCGACGGCGGCGGCCGGGTCACCGCAGCCATTCGCCCGTTGCTCGGCGCCGAACGCATCGCCCAGTTGTACTGGGCGATCGCGCGGCGCAACGGGGCGCACCCGGCCCGGATCGGCTACGTGAACGGCGAGCCGGCCATCCTGCGTTTCCAAGGCGACCAGCTGCACTCGGTCACCCTGGTCAGCATCGACGGCGACCGCATCGCGCGGGTGCTGAGCGTGCTCAATCCAGAAAAACTCACCGCACTTGTCACAGCGCGCAACCCGGGCGCGTCCTCCTGATGAAGACGGCCAACCGGGCCGTCATGGAGTCCACCATGTCCGCTTCTCCCCGCGTTCCCTATTTCCGCCTGGCCAACGAGGCCATCAAGGGCCTGCTGGCCACCAGCAAGGCCGTGCATGAGAGTTCGATCGACCCCACGTTGATGGAGCTGGTGTTCCTGCGCGTGTCGCAGATCAATGGCTGCGGCTACTGCATGGACATGCACGGCACGGCCCTGCGCAAGGGCGGCATCGAACCGCGCAAGCTGGACACGTTGCCGGCCTGGCACGAAAGCCGTTTCTTCGACGCCCGCGAACGCGCCGCGCTGGGTTGGGCCGAAGCACTGACCCGGCTGCCCGACGGCGCGCCCTCCGACGCGGCATTCGATGCACTGGCGCCGCACTTCGATGAAAAGGGCATCAGCGACCTGAGCGTCGGCGTGGCCGTGATCAACGCCTGGAACCGCCTGGGCGCGGGGCTGCTGCCGCCGCTGCCGTAACCCGGTAGTGCCGGCCGCTGGCCGGCTCCACGTACATCCATCCCGCCCGGTAGTGCCGGCCGCTGGCCGGCTCCACGGACATCCAACCCCCGCGCGGTAGTGCCGGCCGCTGGCCGGCGCCACGGACATCCAACCCCCGCGCGGAGCCGGCCAGCGGCCGGCACTACCGTGTGATTGCCGTGCTGCGGTGTGCCGACCAACGGTCGGCACCTACCGGTTGGGATGGGTGCGCGCTTTGGTGTCGTGGCGTGCAACGCATTCATCCCTCCGCCACGGCGCGGGCGCGCACAATAGCGGCCATGCCTGCTTCCCCCGCTGCCGGTGCGCCCGGCCAGAAGAATCCCAGCCTGCGCGAACGCTTCCAGGCGATGCGCAACCTGCCCCCGTTCCTGCGCCAGGTGTGGCAGACCAGCCCGGCCCTGGCCAGCGCCAGCCTGGGCCTGCGCCTGATCCGTGCATTGCTGCCGGTGGCAATGTTGTACGTGGGCAAATTGATCATCGACGCGGCGCTGCACCTGAGCCAGCACGAGGCCGGGTTCCCGCCGTTCGGCGAGGCGCTGTCCAGCGGCCTGCTCAATCCACTGCTGGGCCTGCTGGCGTTGGAGTTCGGCCTGGCGATCGTGTCCGACCTGCTGGGCCGCGCGGTGAACTACGCCGACAGCCTGCTCTCGGAACTGTTCACCAACGTCACCAGCGTGCGGCTGATGGAGCACGCCGCCGAGCTGGACCTGGAAGACTTCGAAGACCCCGACCTGCAGGACAAGCTGGACCGCGCGCGGCGCCAGACCATGGGCCGGATGAACCTGATGAGCCAGCTGTTCGGCCAGGTGCAGGACGCCATCACCGTGGCCAGTCTGGCGGTGGGCCTGCTGGTGTACGCGCCGTGGCTGATCCTGCTGCTGGCAGTCGCGCTGGTGCCGGCTTTCATCGGCGAATCGCACTTCAACGCGGCCGGCTACTCGCTCAATTTCCAGTGGACGCCCGAGCGCCGCCAGCTGGACTACCTGCGCCAGATCGGGGCCAGCGTGGAAACCGCCAAGGAGGTGAAGATCTTCAACCTCCACCGGTTCCTGATCGAGCGCTACAAGTACCTGGCCGACAAGTTCTTCCACGCCAACCGCGCACTGGCCCGCAAGCGTGCGTTCTGGGGCACGCTGCTGGCCGCGCTCGGCACGCTGGGGTACTACACCGCCTATGCCTACATCGCGTGGCGCACCGTGCGCGGCGACTTCTCCATCGGCGACCTTACCTTCCTGGCCGGCAGCTTCCTGCGCCTGCGCCAGCTGCTGGAGGGCCTGCTGATCGGGTTCTCGCAGGTGGCCGGCCAGGCGCTGTACCTGGACGACCTGTTCTCGTTCTTCCAGATCCAGCCGGAAATCCACTCACGGACCGATGCCGTGGCGATCCCGCAACCGATCACCCAAGGCTTCGTGTTCGAGAACGTGGGCTTCCGCTACCCCGACGCCGAGTCGTGGGCGGTGCGCCACCTGGACTTCGAACTGCGTGCCGGCGAAGTGCTGGCCCTGGTGGGCGAGAACGGGGCCGGCAAGACCACGTTGGTGAAGCTGCTGGCGCGCCTGTACGACCCCGACGAGGGCCGCATCCTGCTCGACGGGCGTGACCTGCGCGACTACGACCTGGACGACCTGCGCGCCAACATGGGCGTGATCTTCCAGGACTTCGTGCGCTACAACCTGAGCGCCGGCGAGAACATCGGCGTGGGCCTGGTCGAGGCGATGACCGACGATGCGCGGATCCGCGACGCGGCCCGCCGCGGCATGGCCGACGAGGTCATCAACGCCCTGCCCAACGGCTACGACCAGCTGATCGGCCGCCGCTTCAAACAGGGCGTGGACCTGTCCGGCGGGCAGTGGCAGAAGATCGCCATCGCGCGGGCCTACATGCGCGACGCCCAGGTGATGATCCTTGACGAACCCACCGCCGCGCTGGATGCGCGCAGCGAGTTCGAGGTGTTCCAGCGCTTCAAGGAACTGTCCGACAACCGCACCGCCGTGCTGATCTCGCACCGCTTCTCCTCGGTGCGCATGGCCGACCGCATCCTGGTGCTGGCCGGCGGCCGGATCGAGGCAAGCGGCACCCACGCCGAGCTGATGACCCAGGGCGGCCGCTATGCAGAATTGTTCGAACTGCAGGCGGCGGGATACCGCTGACAGCCCCGTTCCACAGGCCTTCCCGGCCAGTCAATGAGAATTTATCTCATTTGAGATAAACTGGCCGGGACAAAACAGATCAGACCCCACCCCCATGTCTTCCGCTTTCGGCGCCGAAACGGTGCTTGAGGTCCGTCACTGGACCGACGCCTACTTCAGCTTCACCACGACCCGCGACAGCGGTTTCCGCTTCGAGAACGGTCAGTTCGTGATGATCGGCCTGGAAACCGAGACGCGGCCGCTGCTGCGTGCCTACTCGATCGCCAGCGCCAACTGGGAAGAGAACCTGGAGTTCTTCAGCATCAAGGTGCAGGACGGCCCGCTGACCTCACGCCTGCAGCACATCCAGCCCGGCGACAAGGTACTGGTTGGCAAGAAGCCCACCGGCACCCTGCTGATCAGCGACCTGCACCCGGGCAAGCACCTGTACCTGCTGGGCACCGGCACCGGCCTGGCGCCGTGGCTGTCGGTGATCAAGGACCCGGAAACCTACGAACGCTTCGACAAGGTGATCCTCACCCACGGCGTGCGTTACGAAAAGGACCTGGCCTACCGCGACCTGTTCGAGAAGGAACTGCGCGAGCACGAATTCCTCGGCGAGATGATCGGCGACAAGCTGCTGTACTACCCGGCCGTCACCCGTGAGGCGTTCCCCAACCAGGGCCGCCTGACCTCGCTGATGGAAAGCGGCGAGATGCAGAAGACCCTCGGCCTGCCGCCGCTGGACCCGGAAAACGACCGCGCCATGATCTGCGGCAGCCCGCAGATGCTGGCCGACCTGCGCACCGTACTGGACAGCCGTGGCTTCCAGACCTCCCCGCGCATCGGCACCCCGGGCCACTACGTCTTCGAGCGCGCGTTCGTCGAGAAGTAGTCGCGGTGCCGGCCTCCGCCCGGCTCACCAACCTGCGCCACCCCGTAGAGCCGGGCTCTGCCCGGCTGATCGACCGACATGCACGCCAGCCGGGCAGAGCCCGGCTCTACGGGGCTGATCGACCAATCTGCGCGCCAGCCGGGCAGAGCCCGGCGCTACGGGGCTGATTCGCCGACCGCGGCCCTGCCGGGTAGAGCCGACCGTTGGTCGGCTACCGCGCCAACGATCGCATGCACGTTGGGCTATATTCCGCGTCAGCCCGGCAACGGTCGGGCCGGACCTGGAGCCGTGCCGATGATCAGGAAGATCCGCCCCGCCCTCGCCTGCCTGCTGCTCGGCATGAGCCTGGCCGCCAGCGCCGCCGCGCCTGCACCACCCTCACCGAACGCCGGCGATATCCCGCCGCAGATCCTCGGCAAAGACCGCCAGGGCAACGTGGTCGACCTGGCCAGCCAGCGCGGCAAGGTCGTCATCGTCACGTTCTGGGCGTCGTGGTGCGGCCCATGCCGCAAGGAACTGCCGATCCTGGGCCAGCTGCAGAAGGTCATCGGACATGACGCGCTGCAGGTCTACGCGGTGAACCTGAAGGAACCCCGCGCCGATTTCGCCGCCATCGCCCGCAGCCGCAACGCCCCGCCGCTGGACTACATCCATGACGCGAAGGGCGTGGTCAGCGACCAGTACGGCATCCAGGCCATCCCGCACATGTTCATCATCGGCCACGACGGCAGCATCGCCCGCGTGCATCGCGGCTACTCCGAGCAGAGCCTGCCGAAAATCGTCGACGACATCCTCGCCCTGCTGCCCGAAGACGTGCGCAACCGCAAAGCTGGTGGCTGATTCCACCGCCGCGGCGTAGAGCCACGCCATGCGTGGCTGGAACGTGGGGCCATCCGGTAATGCGAGCCGGTAGAGCCACGCCATGCGTGGCTGGAACGCTGGGCGAACCGGTAATGCGAGGAGCCGGCCAGCGGCCGGCACTACCGGGATCACGGAGCCGGGCAGAGCCCGGCGCTACGCCGGTGCCGCCTCGCTCCGGTGTTACGCCAGCGCCGCTTCGATATCGTCGCGCAGCGACTCGGGCTTGTCGGTCGGCGCATAGCGCTGCAGCACCTGCCCATCGCGGCCGACCAGGAACTTGCTGAAATTCCACTTGATCCCGCGCGTTCCCAACACCCCGGACTTCTCCGCCTTCAGCCACTGCCACAGCGGGTGCGCACCCTCGCCGTTGACCTCGACCTTGTCCGACAACGGGAAATCCACCGCGTAGGTCAGCGAACAGAAACTGCGGATCTCCTCGGCGTTGCCCGGCTCCTGGTGCCCGAACTGGTCGCACGGGAACCCGATCACCACCAGCCCGCGCGCCGCGTACTCCCGCCAGAGCGCCTCCAAGCCTTCGTACTGCGGGGTGAACCCGCACTTGCTGGCCACGTTCACCAACAGCAGCACCTTGCCCCGGTACTGCTCCAGCGCCTGCGGCTGCCCGGTGAGGTCCACGAACGAGAAATCAAAGGCGGTGGTCATGACCGAGCTCCTGCGCAAAAAAGCATCTTAGCGCCGTGGTGGGGATGAACGGGGCAACGGGCCGTGGGGTGGCGCTGACGCGGTGGGGTTCATGGGGAGCCGGCCAGCGGCCGGCACTACCGTCTGATTTGCCACTCAGCGATGCGCCGGCCAAGTGTCCAGCGCGCGGCAGACCCACCGCCGCGCCTTGCGCCCCGCGCTTTCAACATGCCTTTCGACACAAGCCCCACCCCGCCACCCCGGGTTACCCTCGGGCACTTGTCTGACCGGAGAATTCCCCTTGACCACCCGTCTTGCCCTTGCCGTCGCCGTAACCCTCGGCCTGGCCCTGCCTGCCTATTCCGCCGTCGCCGCTGCCCCCGCCGCCGCGAACGCCCAGCAGGCCAACCCGTTCTTCGCCGACAGCCCGCTGCCGCTGCATTACCCGCAGTTCGACAAGATCAAGGACAGCGACTTCGCCCCCGCCTTCGACGCCGGCATGGCCCAGCAGCTCAAGGAAGTGGAGGCCATCGCCAACAACAAGGCCAAGCCTACCTTCGACAACACCCTCATCGCCCTGGAAAAGAGCGGTGACACCCTGGATCGCGCCACGACCGTCTTCTTCAGCCTGGTCGGCGCCGACACCAACGACACCCGCAAGAAGCTCCAGGCCGACTACTCGGCCAAGTTTGCCGCCCACAGCGATGCCATCGCCCTCAACGGCAAGCTGTTCGCCCGCATCCAGACCCTGTACGACACCCGCGCCCAGCTCGGCCTCGACGCCGAAGGCGTGCGCCTGGTCGAGAAGTATTACGAAAGCTACGTCCGCGCCGGCGCCAAGCTCAACGATGCCGACAAGACCAAGCTCAAGGCCATGAACGCCGAACTGGCCAACCTGGGCACCACGTTCAGCCAGAACGTGCAGAACGAAGTGAACGCCTCGGCGGTCGTCGTCGACGACGTCAAGCAGCTCGACGGCCTGTCGCCTGAGCAGATCGCCGCCGCCGCCGAAGCCGCCAAGGCCCGGAAGCTGGACGGCAAGTACGTCATCGCCCTGCTCAACACCACCGGCCAGCCGCCGCTGACCAACCTGCGCAACCGCGACCTGCGCCAGAAGATCTACGAAGCGTCCATCACCCGCGGCAGCCGCGGCGGCCAGTACGACAACACCGCCCTGGTCTCGCGCATCATGCAGCTGCGCGCCGACAAGGCCAAGCTGATGGGCTTTGCCAACTTCGCCGCCTACAACCTCACCAACCAGACCGCCAAGACGCCCGAAGCAGTCAACGCCATGCTCGGCCAGCTCGCCCCGGCCGCGGTCGCCAACGCCAAGCGCGAAGCGGCCGACCTGCAGGCCATGATCGACCAGGAACAGAAGGCTGCCGGCAAGCCCACCTTCAAGCTGGAAGCCTGGGATTGGGCGTTCTACAGCGAGAAGGTCCGCCAGGCCAAGTACAACTTCGACGAATCCCAGCTCAAGCCGTACTTCGAGCTGAAGAACGTGCTGGAAAACGGCGTGTTCTTCGCCGCCAACCAGGAATACGGCCTGACCTTCAAGCAGCGTACCGACCTGCCGGTCTACCACGACGACGTCACCGTCTATGACGTGTTCGATGCCGACGGCAGCCAGCTGGCGATCTTCATCTTCGACCCGTACGCACGCGCCTCCAAGCGCGGTGGCGCCTGGATGAACTCGTACGTGTCCCAGTCCGCGCTGACCGGCTTCAAGCCGGTGGTGGCCAACCACCTCAACATCCCCAAGCCGCCGGCCGGCCAGCAGACCCTGCTGACCTGGGATGAAGTGACCACCACCTTCCACGAGTTCGGCCACGCCCTGCACGGCATGTTCTCCAACGTGAAGTACCCCTACTTCTCCGGCACCGCCGTGCCGCGCGACTTCGTCGAGTTCCCCTCGCAGGTCAACGAAATGTGGTCGGACAACCCGGCCATCCTGAAGAACTACGCCAAGCACTACCAGAACGGCTCGGCCATGCCGCAGGCGCTGCTGGACAAGGTGATTGCCGCGGCCAAGTTCAACCAGGGCTTTGCCACCACCGAATACCTGGGCGCGGCCATGCTTGACCAGCGCTGGCACCAGATCGGCCCGGACCAGGTGCCGGCCGCCAAGGACGTGATGGCCTTCGAGCGCGCCGCGCTGGAGAAGGACGGCATCTACTACGCGCCGGTTCCGCCGCGCTACAAGACCCCGTACTTCAGCCACATCATGGGCGGCTACTCGGCCGGCTACTACGCCTACATCTGGTCCGAAGTGCTCGACGCCAACACCCAGAAGTGGTTCCGCGAGAACGGCGGCCTGAGCCGCAAGAATGGCGACCACTTCCGCAAGGCACTGCTGTCCAAGGGCGGCAGCGTGGACGCGATGCAGCTGTTCCAGGACTTCGCCGGGCACGCCCCGCAGATCGAGCCGCTGCTCGAAAAGCGTGGCCTGACCTCGGGTGACAGCAAGAAGTAAGCGTCCGCTCCATCGACGTGCACCAAGAAGAACGCCCGGTCATGCCGGGCGTTCTTTTTTGGTTTTTCTGCCCATGGCGATACGGACGTGGCGGTAGGTACCAACCGTGGGTTGGTACGGCCCTCAATGCGCCTGCGGGTCGAACCAGGCTTCCCAGGTAAACGGTGCGGCGGCCATCGTGCGCGCCTGTTCGAACGCCGCCCTCGCCTGCGCCATGCGCCCGGTATTGAGCAACGCCACGCCGAGGTTGAAGGCCGCATGCCGATCGTCGCTGCCCAACGCCAATGCCCGCTGCAACACCTCACGCGCGTGGGCGTACTGCGCGCGGTCACAGGCGACGGCGCCGAGCGCGGTCAGCAGCAGCGCATCCTCACCGTGGGCGGACAGCGCGGCCTCCAGCGTGGCCGCGGCCGTTGCAAGTGCAGTGTCCGCATCGCGCGTGCCGGCGAACGCGGCCTCCACCTCGCTGCGGGCGCTCAGCAACGCGTGGACCACGGCGGGAGAAACGGCGTCATGCATGTAGTGCAATGCTAACGGGAAACACACCCGCCCGGCGATGCCCGGGCGGGATCAACGCGGCCGCCAGCGCTATGCCGGCGGCCGCAATCGCACTCAGTTCGAGGCGGTGGTATAGGCGTAACCGAGCGGCGACCCTGCCTGGTCAACCTTCGCCTTCACCTTGAAGTGGAACGCCGGCAGGTTGGAGCCGCTCATCCGGCAGTTCTCGGTTTCGGTCACCTTGCAGGTGTACGCCTGCTCGGTCGGCTCGAAGCCCATGCCGATGTACATCTCCAGGTCCGGGTTGGTACGCAGCATGGTGGTGGTGTAACGGTTCGCCTTCGGCTTGATTACACCGGAAATGGTCTCACCTTCCATCAGCGTCACATTCATGCCCGCCGTGCGCGAGCCGCCCGGGGCGGTCTGCAGGTTCCAGGACAGGCACACCATGTCGGACGGGTCGGTGCAGGCCACTTCTTCCACGTCGTAGGCCTTGCGCGCGGCCGACGCCTGGCTGGCCAGGGTGCAGGCGAGCAGCACCGCGATGGCGCTGGCGAAATGGGTTTTCTTGTTGCTCGTCATCTGTTGATCAACTTCACATTGGGGGATGGATGCCATCGCGAACCACCACCGAACGGGCATGACGCGCAACGGCGGCGCCCAGTGGGCCATGCGGTGGCGACGAGAATCTGCGAATCGAATCACGTATTTCCCGGTCCCACAGCGCAGCGTGTCGGCAAGACGTTGAACGCCCCGACCGCGTCATATCGTGATTCTTTCGGCCTATCGCAACTGAACGAATGCAGTCCGACATTGACGCATCGCTGGGCCATACGCGACATCCATGGCGATCCCGTCAGTGCAGGAGCCGTCTACGTCAGCGCGGCGCCACATACCCACCCGGCACCCCATGCGGCGACAGCACCAGCTGCCACAGCTGCGCATGCCGGCAGCGGAAGCTGGCCATCGAGGCGGCCAGGTAGAAACGCCACATGCGCTTGAAGCGTTCGTCATAGCGCTGCGGGTCCAGCTGCGGCCACGCGGTCTCCACGTTCAACCGCCAGGCCTGCAGCGTGTGGTCGTAGTCGGTACCGAAGTTGTGCCAGTCCTCCAGCACGAACAGGCCTTCGAACGCGGCGGTGAGCTGGGCGGCCGAGGGCAGCATCGAATTGGGGAAGATGTAGCGCGCAATCCAGGGATCGGTGCGGTGGCGCGACAGGTTGCCGCCGATGGTGTGCAGCAGGAACAACCCGTGCGGATGCAGGCAGCGCCGCGCCATCTCGACATACCCGCGGTAGTTCTTGTCGCCCACGTGCTCGAACATGCCCACCGAGAAGATCGCGTCGAAGGTCTCCTCGACGTCGTGGTAGTCCTGCAGGCGGATCTCGATCGGCAGCCCGGCGCACAGCTGGTGCGCGTACTCGGCCTGCTCCTGCGAAATGGTGATGCCCACGCCGGACACGCCGTAGCGTTCGGCGGCGAACTTCAACGCTTCGCCCCAACCGCAGCCGATATCCAGAACGTGCTGGCCCGGGCGCAATCCGAGTTTGCGGCAGATCAGGTCGAGCTTGGCTTCCTGCGCCCCGTCCAGGTCCTGCGCGTCGCGCCAGTAGCCGCAACTGTAGACCAGGCGCTGGCCGAGCATGGCCTCGTACAGGTCGTTGCCGAGGTCATAGTGACGCTTGCCGACTTCGAAGCTGCCACTGCCCGCCTGCAGGTTGAACAAGCGCGCCTTGAGTCCATCGGCCACTTCGCGCCAGCTGTGCACGCGCTCGTCCAGGTGGGCCTGCATCAGGTGATACAGGAAGCCGTCCAGCGAGGCGGCGTCCCACTGGCCGTCCATGTAACTCTCGCCCAGACCGAGCGAGCCCTGGGCCATGACCCGCGTATGGAACTGCGGGTCATGCACGTGGATGTCGTGCGGCTGGTCACCGCCAACGGTAACCCCCGCCTCGTGCAGCAACAGCGTCACTCGTCGTTGCAGTCCCGCGTCCACATTGCCTCCGTCGGTCAGCCTCGGGCAAACAGCCCCGCGTAGGCGGTGCCGACGTGCGGCGCCAGCACGCTGGCCGGAACATCCACGGTCTGCGTGCCATCCGAGTACGGCCCCACCTGGTACGGCGGGAACACAAAGCGTACCGCGCTGATCTTGCCATCGGTACCGGTGAGCGGCTGGAACTGACTGAAGTTCTCCGCGCTCGGCTCGGTGCCGTCGGCGATCATCCGGCTGGCGCTGCGCAGCGATTCCTGCAGCTGGCCCGGGTCCATGTCTTCGCTGCTCAGGCGGGTGGCCACGCGCTCGCGCAGCTGGTCGCCGATGTAATCACTGACCGCCTTCCAGCCCTTGGCGTCGGCCACCAGCTTGTCGGCGGTGAGCATCTGCTGCTGCTCGGGCAACCACACAAAGCGCGCCACCAGCGGCTCGCCATGGGCACCGCCGGTGTAGCGGCTGCCATCGGCGCTGACCACCACAAGCTGCGGGGTTTCCAGCACTTTCTCGAAGCTCAGCGACAGCTCGTAGGGCATCGTCGGTTTGTCATTGCCGAGGCCATCCACGGCCTGCTGCAGCTCGCCGCGCGCCGCGCCGGCATAGTCGGACAGTGCCTTGGCCAGGCCCGGGTACCGCGCGATGTCGGTCGGGTAGCTGATACCCACCACGGCCTGCGGCGTGTTTTCGATCACGTCGCGCAGTTCCACCGGGGCCGCTGCGTCGGCAGGCGTCTCGATGTTGGCCGGCTGCGCTGCCGTGCTGCCATCGGCCGGTGGTGCGGCGGTATCGGCGGCGTCGCGCTTGCAGCCGGCCACCAGCACCAGGCCCACGGCCAGGGCCAACGCGCTGGCGCGCAGCGCGCGACGGTTTACTACGATGTTCATTGCAATCCCCTTGTTGAAACCCAGCATGTTGATCGGTCGTCCCTGAGACACTCCCTGCTGCCGTCAGCCGGCCAGCAGGTCGTCGTATTCCTCATGGCGTTGCATGAAGGCTTCGGCGTAGGCACACGCCGGCACCACCTTGTATTTGTGTTCGCGCGCATAGCGGAGCGCCACCTTGGTCAACTCCCCTGCGATGCCACGCCCCTCGATGGGTTCGGGCACCTCGGTGTGGGTGATGACCATGCGCTTCTGTCGTTTCAGCGACTTGATCTGGTAATCCAGCAGTGCCAGATGCCCTTGAACCCGGGCCTGGAACCGGTGGTTGGCCAGATCGTGCTCCACCTCGTATGCCAATCCGGGCGGGGTGACCGAAGCCATGGGCGGTGTCTCCTGCGGCAACTGACGCGATAGTGCGCAGCGTAGCGCCATGATCGCGTGAAGTCTGAACAGGGGCAAGCAACGACGTAGCGCGTCACATACCGCCCTAAAGGTCCGGCCATTCAAGCCGATATCGGTAACGGACAGGGCGTGAAAGCTGGCACGAGTTTTGCGACACCTGCCTACCCGATCGTGCTCCACAAGGAGGTCCACATGGACAACGCACCTACCTCCCCCGCCCCTGGCGATGCCGACAGCTCGCTGCTGGAAGGTCTGTTCCAGCTGGCCGTGAATGGCCAGACCCAGAGCTGGGAATTCGACCAGATCGACAACGAGGTGTATGCCCGCCTGCTCAGCGCCTATGGTGCGGAAGGCAAGAAGGCCGCGTAAGCGGCCTGGGTCACGACCAACGGTCGTGACCTTCCGCGCGGTGGCGGCGAGGCGGCCCGATACATGCGTCACGACCAACGGTCGTGACCTACCCCGAACCGTACCCCGAATGCGTCGCGACCCACGGTCGTGACATGCCCGGTGGCGGCATACCGCCCCGGTACGCGCGTCTCGATCAACGGCCGTGACCTGCCGTCGGCTGCCGGTGACCCCGGTCCCGGCAGGTACCGACCGTTGGTCGGTACCCCAGGCGCAGGCTCAGCCTAGCGGAAGCTGGGGTTGCTCAGCACGTGCAGGAACTGCCCGAAGATCGCCGGGTGCATCGCCAGCAGGAAGATCACCCCGAACGCGGCACCGGCCAGGTGCGCGCTGTGGTTGATGCGGTCGCCGCCGCGCTTGTCCATCCAGATGCTGTAGCCCACGTAGAACACCGCGTAGACGATCGCCGGCGCCGGGATGAAGAACACGTAGATCAAGCTCCACGGGCTGACCAGGACGAAGGCGAACAGCACCGCCGACACCGCGCCCGACGCGCCCAGGCTGAGGTAGTTCGGGTTCTTCTGGTTCTTCAGGTAGCTGGGCAGGATCGACACCACCAGCGCCGCCAGATAGAACGCCGGATAGGTCAGGTAGCTGCCGGTCAGGTTGATCATCAACGACTCGATCTGGCCGCCGAAGAAGAACAGCGTGATCATGTTGAACGCCAGATGCGCCAGGTCCGCATGGATGAACCCGTAGGTCACCAGGCGGTCGTACTGGCGATGGCGGTCCACCGCCGGCGGCCACAGGATCAGGCGGTCGCCGAGTTTGCGGTTCTTGAAGGCCATCCACGACACGATGACGGTGATGGCGATCAACAGCAGATTGACGGGGGTCATGTCAGGGCTCAGGCCGTACGGTAGTTGTCGACCATACGATAGCGCCTGGCATACCAACCGAAGGCCAACGCCGCCACGAACGCGAAGCCGGCGAAGAAGAACATCAGGAACGCCGCCTGGCTCAGTCCGGTACTCGCGATCTGGTGGGTGACCGTGTCATTGCGCACCGCGGCGTTGGACAGCAGCACCCACAGGTTGCCGATGGTGGTGGTGAGGTTCCAGAAGCTCATCACCACGCCCTTCATCGCCTGCGGTGCCTGGCTGTAGGCAAACTCCAGGCCGGTGGCCGAGACCAGCACTTCGCCGAAGGTCAGCAGGGCGTAGGGCAGAATCTGCCAGAAGATGGACATGGCGTTGCCACCGTCCATCATCACCTGGATACCACCGATCGCTACCCAGGCAAGGCCACTGAAGGCGATACCAGCGGTCATCCGGCGCAGCGCGGTCGGCTCGAAGCCGAACCGGCGCAGGGTCGGGTACAGCACCAGATTGTTGAACGGGATGAGCAGCATCACCAGCGCAGGGTTCAACGCCTGCATCTGCGAGGCCGTGAACCAGCTCGGCATGACCATGTCCTTGCCCTGCAGGACCCAGGTCGAGGCCTTCTGGTCGAACAGCGAGAAGAACGGCGTGGTCAGCGCGAAGATCACCAGCACGCGCAGCACCGAGCGCACGCCCTCCACGGCCTCGGCCGGGTGCACCGCGCGGGCGCGGTCCAGCTGGAGCCAGGTACCGCCACCGATACCGGCCAGCAGCAGGACCAGCGCGATGCACAGGCAGATCACGATGCCCAGGCTGCCCACCAGACCCATCGAAGCCACGGCCAGCACCGCACCGAGAATGGCCAGGGTACGACCCGGACGGCCCTTGCCCGGCACCTGCGCGGTCAGCGCGGTACGCACCACGTTGCCGAACGAATGCGGATCCTTCGGCGGCAGGGGCACCAGCACATACCGCTTGCGGCCCATCCAGAACACGAGGGTGGCCACGAACATCAGGATGCCCGGGATGCCGAACGCCCAGGACGGACCGAGGTTCTTCAGCGCCAACGGGATCAGCAGCGAGGCGAACAGCGAGCCGAAGTTGATGATCCAGTAGAACGCTTCGAACACCACCTTGGCCAGATGCTTGTTGCTCTGGTCGAACTGGTCGCCCATGAACGACGCCACCAGCGGCTTGATGCCGCCGGCACCCAGCGCGATCAGGCCCAGACCGACGAAGAAGCCCTGGCGACTGTCCTCAAAGAAGGCCAGGCAGGCGTGACCGGCACAGTAGATCAGGCTGAACCACAGGATGGTGTGGTACTTGCCGAAGAACTTGTCGGCCAGCCAGCCACCGAGCAGCGGGAAGAAGTACACGCCGATCATGAAGCTGTGCATGATGTCCTTGGCCTCGGCCTCTCTCGCCGGGTCGAGCACTTCCTGCAGCAGCAGCGAAGTGATCAGGAACTGCACCAGGATGTTGCGCATCCCGTAGAAACTGAACCGTTCGCAGGCCTCGTTGCCAATGATGTACGGAATCTGGCGCGGCATTCTTCCCTTGCCTGCGCTGGCGGCTGCGATCGTGCTCATCCTATGGGGCTGTCCTGCGAATACGAAAGGGCGCGAGCTTACCGGAACCCCTACGCCCACGCACGCTGCGCTCCTACATGACAGCGCGCCACGGACATGGCAGGCAAACGCGTCAAATCGCGGCGGAAGTCACGAAGCGTCGACGGACAAAGCGTAAACTTATCGTTATGCGCATGATCTCCACTGCTGTCACGGGACGTTGGCCGGGCTGGTTGCTGCTCATGCTCTGGGCCGCCTCGGCGGCGCAGGTGCAGGCGCGCCAGGCCGACCCCGGTCCGCGCCTGCTCAAGGTGGCCACGCTGGAGCTGCCCACCCTGGACGAAGGGCAATGGGAGCAACGCCGCGACCAGGTGCTGCAGATGCTCGAGACACTGCAGCCGGACGTCATCGCGGTCCAGCGCGTCATGCAGGCGCAGGGCCGCAACCCGGCCTGCTGGCTGGCCACCCGGCTGCGCTACAGCTGCGATTTCGTCACCGCCGACCCGCCCAGCCAGGCGCTTCGCCATGGCAGCGCCATGCTGACCCGGCTGCCGGTCAGCGAAGACGGCGTCACCCTGCTGCACCCGCCGGGGCAGTTCAGCGCGGCCGGGATGTTGCGGGTGAAGCTGCAGGAAGAGCTGATCAACATCTATGTGGCACGGCTACGCCCGGACCCGGACGAACCGGAGGTACGCCGCCACCAGAGCAGCGACCTGATGACCTGGATCGGCGCTACGGCCGAAGGGCTGCCCTCGCTGATCGCCGGCGACTTCTCAGCCGATACCGCCGAACTGGTGCGCAGCGCCCCCGGCTTCCAGCCCGCGCGGCGCAACCCCGGCGAGCGGGTCGATCCACCCTCGGTGGCCGGCAGCGCGCGCGGCCATGGGCTGGACGTGCTGTTCCAAGTCAAGCATTTCGAGGGCATCGGGCAACAGGCCCTGAAGCTGCCCGCCGCCGACGGCACGGTGCCCGACAAGGGCGCGCTGCGGCTGGGGGTGATGGCTACGTTGCGGCTGCAGTCGCCGGTACCCGCCAGCGCGCCCTGATCCACCTGGCGCGGCGCCCCAAACGAAAACGGCCAGGCATTGCTGCCTGGCCGTTTTGTCATGCTAGCGACGGTATCGCTCAGGCGATCGCGGCCTGGTAACGACGCTCGACTTCGTTCCAGTCGACCACGTTGAAGAACGCGCCGATGTATTCCGGGCGACGGTTCTGGTACTTCAGGTAGTAGGCGTGTTCCCAGACGTCCAGCGCCAGGATCGGCGTGTTGCCGTCCATCAGCGGGCTGTCCTGGTTGGCGCTGCTTTCCACCACCACCTTCTTGTCGGGGGTGACGCTCAGCCATGCCCAGCCACTGCCGAAGCGGGTCAGTGCGGCCTTGGTGAAGGCTTCCTTGAACTTCTCGAAGCCACCCAGCTGCGACTCGATGGCCTTGCCCACGTCGCCCACCGGTGCGCCGCCGCCGTTGGGCGACATCACGGTCCAGAACAGGCTGTGGTTGGCGTGGCCGCCACCGTTGTTGCGCACCGGACCCTGCAGGTTCTCCGGCAGCGACTTGGTCTTCTTCACCAGTTCTTCGATCGGCAGGTCGGCGAACTCGGTGCCTTCCAGCGCGGCGTTGACGTTGTTGATGTAGGTCTGGTGGTGCTTGGTGTGATGGATTTCCATCGTGGCCGCGTCGATATTCGGCTCAAGTGCGTCGTAGGCGTAGGACAGCTTGGGGAGGGTATAGGCCATGTGGTTCTCCTGGTAGCTCACTCACCCGGCGAAGACCGGGCGTTGCGCTGACGATGATGGGGATGGCCGACAAGCTTACCAAGGCCCATGTAAAGGAAACTTGGTCCTGCGCATGCCGGTTCTACACACGGTGTTACGCACCGGTGACGGCAACGCGCGGCGGGGCGGCGCTGTTCGGCTGCGCCTCATCGCCGGATACGCGCTTGGCGGTACAGTAGCGGCTGTCTTCCCTGGCCCGCCCTGCCCCATGCGCAAGCCCCTTCTGTTGCTGCTCGCCATTGTGCTGCTGATCGGCGGCCTGGCTGCGGTCAAGCTGATGCAGCGTCCGCCACCGCCGCAGTTCGCCCCTTCGTTGTCGCAACCGATCGAGGCCGCACCGGCGGCGGCAGCGGCGCGCACGCCCGCACACGACCCGCTGCCCCCGTTCCTGCCGGCCGAGGCGCGCGCCACCATCGCGCTGATCCAGCGCGGCGGTCCGTTCCCGCACCGCCAGGACGGCAGCGTGTTCGGCAACCGCGAGCAGCGCCTGCCGCCGCGTCCACGCGGCTACTACCACGAGTACACCGTCGACACCCCCGGTGCCGGCAATCGCGGTGCGCGTCGCATCGTCACCGGCGGCACCCCGCCCACCGGCTGGTTCTACACCGACGACCACTACGAAACATTCCGCAGTTTTGATGTACCACCGGCCGGGAGCTGGCAATGAACCACGACGCATTCGAATTGGGCCTGCACGACATCAACAACGCCGGCGTGTACGCCATCGGCAACGGCGACGTGGGCCCGCTGTCGGCGGCGATGCGCGATGCCGGCCTGCGCGTGGTCCAGATCGACCTGGACGGCTGCCAGGACAAGCGCACGCTGCTCATGCGGCTGGCTGCGCGCCTGGATTTCCCGACCGGCTTCGGCGGCAACTGGGATGCACTGACGGACAACCTGCGCGACCTGGCCTGGCTGCCGGCCAACGGCTATGCGCTGCTCTTCAATGATGCCGATGCACTGCGCGCGCAGGCTGGCGCCGACTTCGACACGCTGCTGGAGGTGCTCGACGAAGCCAGCCGCTTCTGGAGCGAAAGCAACGTGCCGTTCTGGGCGTTCGTGGCGCTGCAGGATGCAGACGTGGAACTGGACGCGGACCCCGCGCCGTAACCCGCACCCGGGTAGAGCCACGCCATGCGTGGCTGCCAGGCGCCATCACCTCATCCGGTAGAGCCACGCCATGCGTGGCTGTGACCCACCATCGCCCCATCCGGTAGAGCCACGCCATGCGTGGCTGTGATGCGCCGTGACGCCTGACCCGGGCGGCAGCCACCCATGGGGTGGCTCTACCCGCCGCTGAGGCTGCGCCTCAGCGGCTGCCGTTGTCGTCCTGCAGCTCTCTCTTGAACGGAATATCCGGCGGCGGGCGCGCCACGGCCGGCTGGTCCTGCATGTTCGGATCGCTCAGGCCACAGCCGCCGCCGAACTGGAGGATGGACACCACGCACGAGATCGACGAGCTGGTGCCCGGGATCGGGATCTCCACCGACTTGATGCCCTTGCGCACCCACTCGGCCAGCAACGATTCGTTGGGCGCCCAGTATTTCTCGAACGAGGTCGGGGTGTAGTCGTACGGCGGCCGCTTGAGCCACGTGCCGGACTGGGCGATGCGCTCCTTGGTCCAGCCGTCCTTGTCGCCACCGGGCGCGCCGCGCTCGGCCGCGCCCTTTCCGTCCTGGCCGGCCACGCGCACGCTGCCGTCGGCATTGAACAGGCTGCCACCACTGGCGCCGGTCGCGCTCACCGCGCGGCCGTTGAGGTCACGGTCCTGCGGGTGGTTGGCGGCCGCCCAGTCGTCACCGCGACGCGACGCGGCCCAGTTGCCCGGATCCGCAGCCGGCTTGGCCGGCGACGGACTCGGCGTGGCCGGTGCCGTGCTCGTGGCGCTGTTGGTGCTGGGCGCAGGGGTGGAACGCGGCGCGGTCGCCGTGGATGCGCTGGCCGGGGCGGTGGTGGGGGTCGGCGGCGCCGGGCGCGGGGTGGCATTGGGCACCGCCCGTTCGCGCACGGCCACCTGGGCCGGCGATGGCGCCGGGACGCTCAGGTCGCGCTGCGGCATGCGCGCCACTGCCACCGGGGGCGTCAGCAACGGCTGCACCTGGCGCTCGCGCACCTGCACCTCACGCTGCGGCAGCGGCACATCCACGCGCGGGCCGGGCACCACCACAGGCGGGGCCGGCGCCTCGACCACGCTGACCTCGCGCTCGCGCACCGTCAGCTCGGGCGTGCGCAGCTGCGGCTCGGTGGGGCGCGGCGTCGCCACGTTGGCACGCGGCGACGGGGCCTCCACGGTGGCAACCGTGCGCTCACGCACCGCGATGTCCTGCGGATCGCGCGGTACCACGCGCACCTCGGTGCGCACCGCGCTGGGCGGTGGCACCACGAAATCGGTGGTGGCCTGCGCCACGTCGGTGGCCTGCAGCGGCTGTTCCGGGGTGGGCGTGGCGGGGCTGGGCGGCGCCGGCTGCGGCTCGCTGGCCGGCGGCGGGTTGGCACGCGGCTGCGGCGTGGACGCCGTGGCCGCCGCCGTCGGTTCGGCCTGCGGCGTCGGAGGCTGTGGCTGCGCGGTGTCCGGCGTCGCCTCGACCGGTGTCGGCGCGGGGGCCTGGCCACCGTCGTCCTGCTGTGGCGTGCCACGCCCCACCAGCGACACCTGCACGCGGCCACTTTCGCCGCCCTGCGCCGGCACCACCGGCGGCCGAATCAGCGCCACCCACAGCAGCAGCGCGGCAAACAGCACGTGCAGCAGCAGGCTGATCGTGGCCGAGCTCCAGCGCATCCAGCGCTGGTCGCGCGGGGCCGGTTCCCAGCCTTGCCACAGCAGGCGCCGCAGCGATTGCACGAACCCCAGCTGCGGCAGCCGCCCGGTGGACACCGGCAACGGGCGCCCGATCAGTGCGGCAATGACCTCGCTGGAACGAAACGGGCGCGGCAGCGGACTGAGCGCGCGCAGCCACAGGCCCCACCCGTAGGGAAGGCCCGTGGTTTTCTCAAGGATGCGGTTGTCCGGCTGGCGTGCCAGCAGCCAATCGAGGATGTCGTCGGCCCGGCGCAGTGGCACGCAGCGCGATCAGGCGGCCGTGCCGCGCGGGATATACGGCGCGTCGCCACTGTCGTGGTCGGTCGCGTCGCGTACCGCGGTGATCCCGGGCACCCGGCCCATCAGGGTTTTTTCGATGCCCTGCTTGAGGGTCACATCGGCCATGCCGCAGCCCTGGCAGCCGCCACCGAAGCGCAGCAGCACCACACCATCGGCGGACACTTCCTGCACCGCCACCTTGCCGCCGTGGGAGGCCAGCTGCGGGTTCACTTCGTTCTCCACCACCCAGCGCACGCGTTCGACCAGCGAATTGGCCTCGCCCGGGGCTTCGCCCTTGATCTTCGGCGCCTTGATGGTCAGCTGCTGGCTGCCGGTGGCGTTGCTGACGATGTCGATCTCGGCACCGTCGAGCCAGCCCACGCTGGGCGCATCCACGAACAGGGTGAAGCCATCGCAGTCCACCGCCCATTCGTCGCCGAGCAGTTGGGCAGGCTCGGCAAACTCCAGCCGGGCATCGGCGCGGGGGGTGCCCGCATCGACGGCGCTCAGGCGCACGCCCATGCCGGGCACGGCCTCACGCTCGATCAGCTTGCGGAAATAGGTTTGGGCGGTGTCGGATATCTGGATCATCGGGCTATTCTAGCGGCTTACATGTTATGCGCTCATTCGGTTTATACATTGGCCGGCGCATCGTTCAGTCATCTTGCTAGAACACTGGGAGTGGAGGATTTCATGGCCGACCTGATTCCGCTGGCGCGGGCGCGCTGCGTGCCGCGCAAGGGCAGCGACCACAAGCTGGGCGAGGCCCGGGTGGCCGAACTGCTGGCCCAGGTGCCCGGCTGGGAGCTGGCCGAACACGGCCTGGCGCTCACCCGCACCTTCCGCTTCGACAACTACCACGGAACCATGGCGTTCGTGAACGCCCTGGCCTGGGTAGCCCACCGCGAAGACCACCACCCCGACCTGGGCGTGCATTACGACCGGGCCGTGGTGCGCTTTTCCACCCACGACGTGGGTGGCCTGAGCGAAAACGACTTCATCTGCGCAGCGAAGGCTTCGGCCCTGACGGAGTGACCCCATGAAACTGCAGTCCCTCGTGTTGTCCAGCATCGCCCTTGCCGCCCTCGCCGGCTGCAACAAGCCGGCCGAGCCCGCCACCCCGGTGGCCGCGCCGACCGAAGTGGCCGCCGTGAAGACCCCGCCGCCGCAGTACCCGATCGAACTGGCCTGCCAGGGCATCGGCGGCACCAGCACCTTCAAGGTGGTGATCGCCGCCAACGGCAAGCCCGGTGAAGTGGCGCTGGTGAGCGGCAGCGGCAACGCCCAGCTCGACGCCCAGGCCAAGACGGCGGTGGAAGGCTGGGAGTTCAAGGCGGCCACCCGCGCCGGCCAGACGGTGTCCACCACCATCCAGGTACCGGTGAGCTTCAACCCGCCGCAGCCCAAGCCGGACGAGTGCTTCGCGGTGGAAGAGCGGCTTCGCCGCGGCGGTTGAGTCCGCCCTGATCCGAGGTCAGCCAGCGCCAGCCTCCCCTTACCGCGCCCCGGTGAACCCCACCGGGGCGCGTTGCACTTCTCCAAGGACGCTGTAGCGCATGCTCGAAATTTCCGCTGAAAATGTCTGGGTCGCGCTTGGCGTGACGCTGGCCGCCGGCCTGGCCACGGGCCTGGGCAGCCTGATGGTGCTGTTCTCGCGACGGCCCAACCCCCGGCTGCTGGCCTTCGGGCTGGCCTTTGCCGGCGGTGCGATGGTGTTCGTGTCGCTTACCGAGATCCTGAACAAGGCGATCGATTCGTTCACCCAGGCCTACGATGCCCGGCTGGGCTTCGCCTACGGCACGGCCGCGTTCCTGGCCGGGGTGCTGCTGATCGTGGTGATCGACCACCTGATCCCGAACCCGCACGAAAGCCTGGACAAGCAGGACCCGGTCTTCCGCGACAACAACAAGGCCTACATCAAGCGGGTGGGCCTGCTGACCGCGATCGCGATCACCGCGCACAACTTTCCCGAGGGCCTGGCCACGTTCTTTGCCACGCTGGAAAGCCCGTCGGTGGGCATGCCGCTGGCGTTCGCCATCGCCATCCACAACATTCCCGAAGGCATTGCCATCGCGGTGCCGGTGTATTTCGCCACCCAGAACAAGTGGTATGCCTTCGGCGCCAGCCTGCTGTCGGGCCTGGCCGAGCCGGTCGGCGCGGCCATCGGCTACTTCGCGCTGTCGGGCATGCTCAACCACGCCACGTTCGGCTGGGTGTTCGGCCTGATCTCGGGGGTGATGGTGTTCCTGGCCCTGGACGAACTGCTGCCGGCGGCCAAGCGCTACGCCAAGGGCCACGAAACCGTGTACGGCCTGGTGGCCGGCATGGGCAGCCTGGCGATCAGCCTGGTGCTGTTCAAGTGGTGAGGCCGGGGCTATAACCCGATAACGCGGGCCCGGTAGTGCCGGCCGCTGGCCGGCTCCTCCATATGTCGATCGAGACGGTGCAGAGCCGGCCAGCGGCCGGCACTACCGATACGTGTCGATCGAGACGGTGCAGAGCCGGCCAGCGGCCGGCACTACCGACACATGTCGATCGAGACGGTGCAGAGCCGGCCAGCGGCCGGCACTACCGATGCGGGCGGGGGTAGCCGGGCAGATCCGGCTTTACTTCAACCGGTTCAGCACCTCGGTCAGCTCGTCGGCCAGCGGCGCGTTGAGCAGGTACGGGGTCTTGCCGGCGTCCAGGGCGAACTCCAGCGAGGCGGCGTGCAGGAACAGGCGCTTGAGCCCGATTTGGTCACGAAGCCGCTTGTTGACGTCCGGATCGCCGTACTTGTCGTCACCGGCCACCGGATGGCCCAGATGCTGGGCATGCACGCGGATCTGGTGGGTGCGGCCGGTTTCGATGCGGACCTCGCAGTACGAATGCCCGCCCTTGCGCTCCAGCACCTTGAAGTGGCTGATCGACTCCTTGCCGATCGGGTTGACCTGCACGTGGCGCTCCCCGCCCTGGCGCAGCCCCACATGCAACGGCGCATCCACCGTCATGGTGCCATCGGGCATGCGCCCGACCAGCAGGGTCAGGTAGTGCTTGCGGATGCCCGAACCGTGGTCTTCGCGCAGCAGCGCCTGCAGCTCGCTCAGCGCCGAACGCTTCTTGGCCACGATCAGCAGGCCCGACGTGTCGCGGTCCAACCGGTGTACCAGTTCCAAGGTCTTGCCGGGGCGCAGCGCACGCAGCGTCTCGATCGCACCGAAGCTGATCCCGCTGCCGCCGTGGCTGGCCACGCCGGACGGCTTGTTCAGCGCCAGCAGCCGATCGTCTTCGAACACGATGGCATCTTCCAGCCGTTTCATGAACGCGGCGGGCGGACCGGCCTTGTCGCCTTCCTCGGTGAGACGAACCGGCGGTACCCGGACCTCGTCGCCCGGCTCCAGCTTGCGCTCGGCCTTGGCACGGCCGCCGTTGACCCGGACCTGGCCACTGCGCACCAGCTTGTAGATCAGGCTGCGTGGCGCACCCTTGAGCTGGCCGAGCAGGAAGTTGTCCAGGCGCTGCCCGGCGCGGTCGGCCGGGACGGTGATGATACGTACGCTGGTCATGGCTTCAGCGGCTTTGGGGGTGGGCTCGGTAACGGTCATTGGCCTTTTATTCTGTTACACTCGGCATGCGAGATAAGGGATTGATTTCGTTGGAAGTTGCTCTGGGCCAGAAGCCCGACTTCCCGCGATTCCGGCACAGTGCGCAGCCACCGCCCCCGGGGCGGCCATGTTAGCGGCTCACCGGCGGTCCCGGCCATCGCCGGATGCCTGACAAGCGTCTGTGCTGAAAAACATGTCCCTGTGGCGCTCCAGCCTGGCTGACAGCTGCCTCCGGCCCGTAACACCCAAACCAAAACAAATGAAGCGCTCCCGCGGGCTGCCGTGGTGTTGTAGCGCTGGAAACCCAAGCCGCCCTCCCCGCGCCTGCGCGATGGGCGTCGAAGCGTGACCAGAAGCGAAACCCCATGGTGTTCCGCGCGGTAGCAGCGCGCGAGGAACCCAACAATGAAGCGAATGCTGATCAATGCCACGCAGGCTGAAGAGCTGCGGGTAGCCATCGTGGATGGCCAGACGCTGTACGACATCGACATCGAACAGCCGTCCAAGGAACAGAAGAAGTCGAACATCTACAAGGGTCGCATCACGCGCCTTGAACCGTCGCTGGAAGCGGCCTTCGTCGAATACGGCGGCGAACGCCACGGCTTCCTGCCGCTGAAGGAAATCTCGCGCGATTACTTCGCTGCGGGCGTGGACCACAACAAGGCCGGCATCCGCGAACTGCTGCGTGAAGGCCAGGAAGTGGTTGTCCAGGTCGACAAGGAAGAGCGTGGCAACAAGGGCGCGGCCCTGACCACGTTCATCTCCCTGGCCGGCCGCTACATGGTCCTGATGCCGAACTCGCCCACCGCCGGCGGCGTGTCGCGTCGCATCGAGGGTGAAGACCGCGCCGCGCTGAAGGAAGCGCTGGACAAGCTGGACATCCCCGACGACATGGGCGTGATCATCCGCACCGCCGGCGTCGGCCGCGATGCCGAAGAGCTGCAGTGGGATCTGGATTACCTGCTGCAGGTGTGGAAGTCGATCGCCGAAGCGGCGCTGACCAAGCCGGCCTCCTTCCTGATCTACCAGGAATCGCGCCTGATCGTGCGCGCCCTGCGTGACTACCTGCGCGCCGACGTCGGCGAGATCCTGGTGGACACCCAGGAACTGTACGAGACCGCCCGCGAGTTCATGCAGCAGGTGATGCCGCAGACCCTGCGCAAGCTCAAGCACTACACCGACGACATCCCGCTGTTCAACCGCTTCCAGATCGAATCGCAGATCGAAGGCGCGTATGAGCGCAACGTGCGCCTGCCGTCCGGCGGCTCGATCGTGGTCGACCAGACCGAGGCGCTGACCGCCATCGACGTCAACTCCTCGCGCGCCACCAAGGGCAGCGACATCGAGGACACCGCGTTCCAGACCAACCTGGAAGCGGCCGAAGAAGTGGCCCGCCAGCTGCGCCTGCGCGACCTGGGCGGCCTGGTGGTCATCGATTTCATCGACATGGCCTCCAACAAGCACCAGCGCGAAGTTGAAAACCGCCTGCAGAACGCGCTCAAGTACGACCGTGCGCGCGTGCAGCTGGGCCGCATTTCGCGCTTTGGCCTGATGGAAATGAGCCGCCAGCGCCTGCGCCCGAGCCTGGGCGAATCCAGCCAGATCGTGTGCCCGCGTTGCGACGGCCATGGCCGCATGCGCAGCGTCGAGTCGCTGTCGCTGTCGATCATCCGCGTGGCTGAAGAGCATGCGATGAAGGAGAACACCGGGCAGGTGCTGGTCCAGGCCCCGGTCGAGATCGCCAACTACCTGCTCAATGAAAAGCGCAGCGCCCTGCGCGAGATCGAACAGCGCCATGACGCGCCGATCGTGATCGTCGCCGACGAACAGCTGCACACCCCGCATTACGAAGTGACCCGCCTGCGCGACAACGAGCTGGGCGAAGAAAGCGGCAAGCCGAGCTACCAGCGCGGCACCCCGCGCAAGCTGCCGGTGCACGCCCTGACCAAGGCCCAGCTGAACATCCCGGTGGCCCCGGTGGTGACCCAGGTCAAGCACAGCCAGCCGGCGCCGATCCGCGAAGCCCCGGAACCGGAAGCCGCGCCCGCACCGGTCGCTGCCCCGGCCCCGGTGGCCGCACCGGCCGCCACCGGCGTGGTGGGCTGGCTCAAGCGCATCTTCGGTGGCGAACCGGCCCCGGCCGCTGCCCCGCCGGCGAACGCACGCCAGGCCCAGGACGGCAACCGCAACAACCGCAACAAGGATCGCAACAAGGACCGCACTGGCGGCCGCCGCGATGAACGTGGTGGCGAGCGCAACGGCAATGGCGGCGCACAGGCGCAGGGCCAGGGTCGTGGCAAGGACCGCGGTGAACGTGGCGAGCGTGGCGAACGCGGTGGCAAGAACGAGCGTCGCGACGAGCGCCGCCAGGACGTGGCCGCACCGGTGGCCGGCAATGCCGCGCAGGTGCAGGCACCGGGCCAGGCCAAGCCGCGCAACGAACAGCAGCCCAAGCAGCCGCGCAATGAGCAGCAGCCGAAGCTGAAGCAGAAGCAGAACCCGCAGCAGCCCAGGCAGCAGGGCGATGCCGACAAGGCCGTGGCCAGCGACAAGCCGGCACGCCAGCCGCAGGCCGATGCGCCGAAGCCGGGCAACACGACCGCGCCGGTTGCCGATGCGGCACTGGTGACCGCCGCTGCCGTGGGCGTGGCCGAGGCCGCCGCTCCGTACGCCGCCGCGCAGGACAGCGCGCAGACCGCGGCCGCCGTGGACGAGGCACAGGTCGCCACCGGCGAGAACGGTGAACAGACCGACGCCCCGGGCACCGGCGATGACGCCAATGGCGAAGGCGGCTCGCGCCGTCGTCGCGGCCGTCGCGGTGGCCGTCGTCGTCGTCGTGGCAATGGCGAGCAGGCTGCCGGCAGCGATGGTCTGAACGATGACGCCGGTCTGGATGATGACGGCGACAGCGACGACCAGGATGGCGACCAGGACGGTGGCGACACCGCCCAGGCCCCGCGTCCGGCGGCCGGCAATGGCCAGCCGCAGCCGGAGTTCGAGTTCGACGACGAAACCGCTGCTGCGCCCGCCGCCGCACCGGTCCAGGCGCCGCGCCCGGCACCCGTTGCTGCTCCGGTGGCCGCAGTTGCCGCCGCCGCACCGGTGGCCGTGGTCAGCAGCCCGGTCGTGACCGCCGGTCACAGCGAAGCCGCCCCGGAGGCCCCGCAGGCGCCGGCCGAGAAGCCCGCCCCGTCCTACACCGACCGCGTGCCGTTCGTGGAATCGCCGATGCCGGCACCGCCGATGGTCGACGCCGCCAAGCCGGTGCAGGCTGCGCCGGTGGTCGACGCGCCGAAGGTTGCTGACGCTGCCCCGGCTGTTGAAGCGCCGAAGGCGGTTGAGGCCGCTCCGGTGGTGGAAGCGCCGAAGGTTGCTGAGGCTGCCCCGGTTGCCGCCGCACCGAAGCCGGTTGAAGCCGCCCCGGTGGTTGATGCGCCGAAGGCTGCTGAAGCCGCTCCGGTTGCTGCCGCGCCGAAGGCTGTCGAAGCCGCCCCGGTTGTTGAAGCACCCAAGGCTGTTGAAGCCGCCCCGGTCGTTGAAGCACCGAAGGCGGTTGAGGCTGCCCCGGTGGCCGCAGCACCGAAGGCTGTTGAAGCTGCACCGGTCGTCGAAGCACCGAAGGCCGTTGAAGCCGCCCCGGTTGTCGACGCGCCGAAGCCGGTGGAAACCGCCCCCGTCGCCGTGACCGCCGATGCGGGCCAGGCCGGTCGCCCCGTGCAGTCGAGCATGCTCGATGCCGTCGACCCGACCCAGCCGGCACCGGAGAAGGCCGCACCGGCACCGGCCGCCCGCACCGAGGCCGCCCCGGCTGCCCCGGTCGTGCATAACGGCCAGCTGTTCGGCAATGCAGGCAGCGACACCCCCGCCAGCACCGACGCTGCCGCACAGGCTGCCCAGGCCGAAGCCCGCGATGACATCCCCACCGATGTCGCGCAGGCCGAAGAAGCTGGCAAGCCGGATCAGGACAAGCACGACAAGGCCTGATCCCGCGCCAGTGGGAACGTAGCAAACAGACAGCGGCCTTCGGGCCGCTGTCTGCGTTTGGGCCGCCCGTGTGCTGTGGCATGCTCGGCGCATGAATCGACGCCTTCGCCTTCGCCTCACGCCCTGCGCCGCGATGCTGGTGCTGCCGTCGGCCTGCCAACCCGACCCTGTGCCACTCAGTGACGCGGCCATCGCGGTACGCGATGCCGCGCCGGAAGACCTGTTCGTAGGCCGGCTGCAGAACGTGGACGTCGAACTGCTGGTGAAGGACTGCAAGATCTTCCGGGTGGCGCGCGGACCCGAACAGGCGGTCGCCCTCACCGAAGTGCTGGCACCGCCGCCCTACCCGTTTTTCACCGACTGCCAGCGGCAATCATTGCGCCACGAAGACGGCCCGGTGGTTGCGGTGCTGGGGCGCATGGCGTTCGGCGCCGGCGGGTGCTGCGCCACCTGCGGCACCTGGCGCACGCGCGACGGCCAGACGTGGGAGAAGATCAGCGAGCACACCCTCCCGTAGCGCAGGCATAGGTACCCACCGTTGGTGGGTACACACGTGCAGCGAAGGGGCAGCCACGCACGGCGTGGCTCTACCTCGCACTCAGGGCGTGGTGGCGGCCGGGCTGCCCGGACTGGGCGCGAACTGCAGGCGCGTCCATACACCGTAGTGGTCCGACGCCCAGCGCCCTTCGGCGTAAGGCTGGTCGAACAGGATCCGCGCCTCGCGCGCGAGCAGGCGGTCCTGCTGGAAGAAAATGTGGTCGATGCGCGACGGGGCTTCGTAGTAGTGCCGGTTGAGCGTGCTCACCTGGGCCAGCTCGTTGTTGACGTGCACGCTGCCGAAGCTGTCGCCGTAGTGGTTGCGCAGCGCGCTCAGATCGCCCGCATCCACCAGCGCGTTGAAGTCACCGGCGATCACCACCGGCGCCGTGCCCGAGGTGGTCGCAATGAATTTCAACAGGTCGGCCACCTGCTCGCCGCGGATGCGGCTGCCGCTGTCATCGGAACGCTCGTTCAGATGCGTGGCATAGACGTTGACCGGCTGGCCGTCGACATCGATGCGCAGGTGCGCCACCGTGCGGTAGTCGCCCAGCGGTGCCAGCAGGTGGTCATTGCGCGCCAGCACCGGGCGCCGGGTCAGCAGCGCATTGCCATAGCGTTTGAAGCGGCCGGGCGGATCGGTGGAGACGAACTGGTAGTCGTAGCCGAGCTTGCGCGCCAACCACGCGGCCTGGTTGCGCACGTGCGGCTTCTGGATCACTTCCTGCAGGGCAATCGCATCGGGGCGCAGCGCCTGCAGTTCGCGCAGGATCACCTTGCGCCGCGCAGGCCAGTCTTCGCGGTCGTGGTGCAGGTTGAAGGTGACCATGCTCATGCCCGGCGCAGCGCTCGTCGACGCCGCGGGTGCCGGGGTGACGGCGACGGGTTCGGCAGCCAGGGCGACGCCGGCCAGCAAGGCCGCCGATGCCAGCAGCCCGGCCATGCCACGGCGAAGCCACGCGCGATAAAGATGCATGTCCATCACTGTGCCTTCCGCTCGGCGCGGCGCACCGACGACGGCACGTCGATCTCGACCCGCGCCGGCACCTGGGTGATGCGCAGCTCGCCGTTCACCCACTGCGCCGGTTCGCCGTTGACGGTGGTGTTACCGGGTTCGCCACTGTAGGGCCACGGCAGGACCACCCCGCCCTGCGGCGGCACGAGCCCGGCCGACAGGTCCAGCACCAACTGCTTGTCGCTGCGGCTGAGCGCGTAGCTCAGCTGGCCGTTCGGGGTGCGCAGGCCCTTGATCGCCACGCCCTTCCCTTCCAGCCATCGCGTCGGCACGCCGGCGGCCAGCACCAGGCTGTCGTCGACGTCGCGGCTGTAGGCAAACATGTCCAGCGCCGATCGCACGAAGTCCGAGGCAACCCAGGCATGCGGCAGGTCACCGACGAAGAACGGCTTGCGCGGCGTGTGCGAGACCACTTCGGCCCATTGGTTCCAGGCCTGCGGGGCACGGTCCTTGAAGAAGAACTCGGTGGCCTGCCAGGCGCGGTCGCGCCAGCCCAGGCGCACGAACGCGGCCACGTTGCGCCACTCGTACGGGGTGTAATCCTTCCACTCGCGCTTGCCGTCGCGGCGTTCCTCGAACTGCTTCCAGTAACGCTCGAAGGTGTTGTCCAGGTACGGCTGCGGCAGACGGCCCTGCTCGCCGCCCGGGGCCAGCGCGATGGTGGTGGAGGTGGCGTCGAAGTCGCCCAGCTCGGCCGCGCCGGGCAGGTAGTCGATCTTGTGCAGGGCCACGGCGGCCAGCAGCGAGGCCTGCAGGTCGTCACGGAACTGGTCGCGCGACGCGCTGATCTGCATGGCGTCCATCTTGCCCAGCGTGCTGGCGATGGTGGCCGCGTCCTTGTAGCCGCGCAGCGCCCAGAAGTTGTCCCAGTACGAATGCATCGGCTTGGCCGAATAGCCTTCGTGGCTGATCGACACCGGCATCATCCCGTAGAACGCCGGGTTGCGCGCGCGGTTCTCTTCGGTGCGCTCGCTCAGGCGCAGCTGCTCCATGTAGGTGTAGGCGCCCTGCACGTGCGGCCACATCACCTCCAGGAAGGTGCTGTCGCCGGTGTAGCGCCAGTACTCGGCGATGTTGAAGATCAACTCGCCGTGGCTGTCGTTTTCCGGCACCGGGTCGCTGCCGCGCGGATCGACGCAGCACGGCACCTTGCCGTTGTCGAACTGGTGCGGGGCATACCAGGTGACGTACTCGCGCACCGCATCGCTGCGGCCCATGCGCAGCAGGCCTTCGGAAATCATCGCGCCGTCGCGGATCCAGCTGCGCGAGTACGAGCGCGTGCCCGGCTGGATGCTCGGGCCGATCCGCGAGATCAGCATGTGTGCCAGCGCGGTGCGCAGGGTGTCGGCCAGCGGCTTGCCGGCGGCGGGCACCTGCAGGGTCACCTGGTCCAGCTTGGTCCGCCACATCGAGGCCACGGCCTGCTGGGCCTTGGCCGCATCGAAGTCCTTGGGCATGGTCCAGCTGCCGGTCTGCGGCAGCACGATGGCCACCTCGCGGCTCTGGCCCGGCTCCAGCCGCCAGCGGTACAGCAGCGCACCGCTTGCCAGCCCGGTCGGGTCGCGCACTTCGGTGGTGCCCGGCAGCTTGCCGCTGGCCAGGTGGACCACGTCCAGCTTGCCGTCGAAGGTGGTGGCAAACGTGCTGTCCGGGGCCTGCGCCGGGTACAGGCGCGGGCTGCCGTTGACCTCCACGTCGGTGGCTTCCACCGACAGGTTGTCGATCCGGCTGACGCCGCCGACGGTGTTGAGGAACTGCGTGGGCGGGTTCACCTGCCACGGCCGCACGGCCAGCGCCAGGGTGTAGTCGTGGGCCACTTTGTCGGGGTTGCGCAGCGTGTAGCGCCCCACCAGCTGCGCCTTGTCCGGGGTGCCCTGCACGAACCCGGTGACCTTCAACGCGGCCTTGTCGTGGCGCCAGTCGACGCTGGCGATGGGCAGGTAATCGTCCTGCAGCGACTGGCTGCTGGCCACGTCGGCCCAGCTCAGCAGCTGCTTGCCGTCCACCTGCACGAACGGCTCCACGCTGAAGCTGGCCTTGGCCACTTCCAGCGCGCCATCCTCGCCGATCAACGCCTGTTCGCGGCCGCCGTCCAGGCCCAGCAGGGTCCAGTACGGCTGCTCGCCACTGAACCCGCGCGGCACCGAACCCCGCGGCAGGTCGGCGCCTACCGAACGCACGAAGTCGTTGGGGGTGGCCGCAAAATCGAGCGGCTTCAGGCTGATGTCACGGATGCCGTAGCGCCAGCTCGGACCGCCCTTGAGGTCGAAGCGCAGGTAGCGCGCTTCGGTATCGGGCAGTGCCAGCCAGTCGCGGTCGCCGCCGCCGCCCACCACTTCGCGCACTTCCTTCCAGCTGCGTCCGTCCTGCGAGGTACGCACCACGTAGCGCGTGGCCTCCAGGCCGGGCAGCCACTGGATCACCGCACCGCCGAACTCGCGCACCTTGTGCAGGTCCAGGCTGATGGTCTGGTCGGCCACGCCGCCGCTGATCCACACCGTGTCCGGCTTGCCATCGGCAATGCGGCTCTGCAGTGCGGTGGCGGTATCGGCAATCACCGACGGCGTCAGTGCCGAGGTATCCATCGGCGGCAGGCCCTGCAGGGTGAGGCGGTCAAAACAGACCGTGCCTTTGCCGCCGACCTTGCTGTAAATGGTGAACTCGACCGCGGCGCTGCGCGCCAGCGTGGGGTCCTTGCCCGGGCCCCAGGCCTTGTCGATCTGGCGCGCGCGGTACTGCACCGTGCTCCACGCCTTGGGGAAGGTGTAGCCGGGCCGGTTGACCCACCACACGTTGTCGCCGCTGGCGTCGATCAGCTTGAACTGCAGGTCGTTGGCCGGCGAGTCGCCGCGCAGCTGCAGGCCGAACTGGTAGTTGGCCGGGTACTCGATGCCCAGCTCGCGGCGGATGCCCACGTAACCGGACACATCGTGGAAGTCGTAGTCCACGCACAGCGCGCGCCCGCCGCCACTGCCGACCACGCTGCGCAGCGAGCCGCTGACCTGGTCGGACACGACCAGCTTCCAGGGCGTCATGTCGTCGAAGCTGTCCAGCGCTTTCGGTGCCGGCAACGGGGCCGGCGCGGCGGCCGGGGCCGCCAGCGACCACAACAGCCCAAGACCCAGACCCACCGCGACGACGGCATGTTTCACCCTTTGACACTCCCCAGCAGCAGACCTTGGATGTAGTAACGCTGCAATGCCAGGAACAGCAGCAGCACCGGAACCACCGTGACCACCGCGCCGGCCATCATCATTTCCACGTCCATGATGTGTTCGCGCGACAGGGTGGCCAGGGCGACCGGCAAAGTGTAGTGCTCCTGGTCGGTCAACACGATCAACGGCCACATGAAATCGTTCCAGGCGCCCATGAAGGTGAAGATCGACAGGGTCACCAGCACCGGCTTGAGCATCGGCAACACGATCTGGAAGAAGATCCGCATCTCCCCTGCCCCGTCGATGCGCGCCGCTTCCAGCAGCTCATCGGGAATCGAGCGCGCGTACTGGCGCACCAGGAAGATGCCGAACACGCTGGCCAGCGCCGGCACGATCACCCCGCCGAAGCTGTTGACCAGGCCCAGCTGCTTCATCAGCAGGAACAGCGGCAGCATGGCCACCTGCGCCGGGATCACCAGCGCGGCCAGCAGCACCTGGAAGATGCGCTCGCGGCCGGCAAAACGCAGCTTGGCGAACGCATAGCCGGCCATGGTGTTGAGCAGCAGCGACCCCAGCGTAATCGCCAGCGACACGCCCAGGCTGTTGACGAAGTTGTTGCCCATGCCGGTGCGCGCGAACAGCTCGTGGTAGTTCGCGGTGGTCACCGAGGACGGCAGCAGCGGCGGCGGGAAATGCGCCGCCTCGCCGGTGGGCATGAACGACACCGACAACATCCACAGCAGCGGCGCCAGGCTGACCAGCGCCAGTACCGTCAAGCCACCGTTGACCCACCATGCATGCCAGCGCGACTGGCCGATTTCACGACTCATACCAACTGCCTCTTGCGGCCGAAACGCAGCATGACGCTGGTTACCGCCAGGATGATCAGGAACAGCAGGAACGCCACCGCGGAGGCGCGGCCCAGGTTCCACCACTTGAAGCCTTCTTCGAACATGAAGTACAGCACGCTGACGGTGCTCTGCAGTGGGTCGCCGCGGGTCATCACGTAGGGTTCGGCGAACAGCTGGAAGTAGCCGGACACGGTAATCACGCCCACCACCAGCAGCACCGGGCCGAGCATGGGCAGGGTGATGTGCAGGAACTGCTTCCAGCGCGAGGCGCCGTCGATGCGCGCGGCCTCGTACAGGTCATGCGGGATCGCCTGCAGGCCGGCCAGGAAGATCACCATGTTGTAGCCGAAGTTCTTCCACACCGCGAACAGCATGATGGTCGGCATGGCCCAGTTGGGATCACCCAGCCAGTCGATCGGATTGATCCCGATGTGGCCCAGCCCGTAGTTCACCAGGCCGTAGCTGGTGTGGAACAGGTAGCGCCAGATCACCGCCACCGCCACCAGGGTGGTCACCACCGGGGCGAACAATGCGGTACGGAACAGCGCCTTGAAACGCGCCGCCGGGGCGTTCAGCAGGATCGCCGCACCCAGCGATACCCCGATCGACATCGGCACGCCGACGATCACGAAGTAGGTGGTGTTCCACAGCGACTTCCAGAACATCGGGGTCTGCAGCAGGTCGATGTAGTTGCCCAGCCCGACAAAGCGCAGGTTGCCGCCGTCGGCCAGGGCGTACAGGTCGAAATCGGTGATGCTCAGCGCCAGCGCCGAGAACACCGGCAGGCCGAAGAACACACCGATCACCAGGATGGCCGGGCCGGCGAACAGCCAGCCGGCAAGCGAACGTTGCTTCATTGCGCCGCTCCCGTGGCCACCGCGCTGGAATGCACGCCCGAACCGGCGGCCTTCTCCTGCGCATCGCGCTCATGCATCCAACGGCGCTTGGCGAGGACCTTGTCCACGCGCTTGTCCAGTTCCTTCACTGCTACATCCTGATCAAGGCCACCACGCACCACCTGTTCGGTGATGATCCGCATTTCCTGCACGATACGTTCCCACTCCAGCACCTTGGGCGTGGGCTTGACGCGTTCCAGCTGGTCGCGGAACGGCTGCGCCAGCGGGTCGTTGGCCAGCGAGGGATATTCCCAGGTGCTGCGCCGCGGCGGCAGGTCGCCGATGATGGAATGGAAGCGCTCCTGGATCGCCGGGCGCGACAGGAACTCGATCAGCTTCCACGACGCTTCCTTCTGCTGCGAGGAACGGAAGATCACCAGGCTGGTGCCGCCGGCGATACCGGCGCCCGGACCATCCGGGCCCGGCAGTGCGGCGGTGCCCCACTTGCCTTCCAGTTCCTTGGGCTGCAGCTTCTTGAACTCACGGATGTTCCACGGGCCGGACAGGTAGAACACGTTGAAGCCGCGGAAGAACTCATCCCACACGTTGGAGATCTGGGTTTCGGACATGCGCGGCGCCCAGCCCTGGGCGAACATGTTTTCGTAGAAGCCCAAGGTCTTGCGGAAGCCGGGGCTGCTGAAGTTGCCGCGGGTATCAGCATCGCGCAGCAGCGGGTCGGGCTGCTGCAACGCGAACGACAGCTGCTGCTCGAATTCGTTGATCGGCATCAGCACCGCGTAGCGCTTGGGGCCCTGCATCTTCTTGATGGCGGCCATCATCTCGTTCCACTCCGCCCAGGTACGCGGCGGGTGGTCGTAGCCGGCCTGGGCCAGCAGGTCCTTGCGGTAGTACAGCAGGCGCGTGTCCACGTACCACGGCACGCCGACCAGCTCGTCATGCACCACGTTGGTGTCCCAGATGCCCTGGAAGTAGTCGGCCGGGTCCACCACCTTGGACTGCGCCACATACGGCTGCAGCGGCACCAGGGTGTTGAGTTCGGCGAATTCGGGGATCCAGGTGTTGCCCAGCTGGCACACGTCGGGCAGGCCGTCGGCGGCGAATGCGGTGAGCAGCTTTTCGTGCGCGGCCGTCCACGGGATGTTCTGCACATCGACGTGGATGCCCGGGTTTTCCGCCTCGAACTCCTTGATCAGGCCGGTGACCACTTCGGCCTCGCGGCCCATCGCCCAGAATCGTACCGTCACCCCTTCCGGCTCTTTCCGGCAGGCACTCAACAACAGGCTGCCAACCAGCAGCAACACCAGGCTCAACCCCCGCTTCGGGCGCGACATCGATTGCACTGCTCTACTTCCCCTGCTGCTGGTTGCGGTTGGTGGTGGCATTGTTCTTCTGTTCCTGGGCGGCTGCCGCGCGCGATTCGGCAATGCCGACCGAGCGCGCCGACGCGGCTTTCTCGTCTTTCTGCAGCTCCATCGGCTGCTGCTCCCCTTCCGGGGTGAGCCAGCCGCCACTGAAACCGGCGCGCTCCAGACCCTTGCGGATGTGCACGTTCTTCTTCATCACGTCCCAGACGAAATCGTTCCGGTAGTTGGCGATCATCGTCAGGATCGGGCCCTGGTCGATGCCGATGTAATCGCTGGCCACCCAGCCGCGGTCGGGCACCAGCCGACCGGTCTTGATCGGGATGTCGTAGTTGAAGCTGGGGTTGAACGAATCCAGGAACCCGTAGCTGGAATAGATGTAGTCGCCGTAGCGCTTGTGCATCTCTTCGGTGGCCGGGATCACTTCTTCCGGGGCGAACACCACCGAGGCGATCGCTGCGGTCGGGGCGATGGTGCCGTCATCGAAGTTCTCGCGCAGGCCGGCGCCGCGCGAGGAGTAATGGCGGAACTGGCGCTGTTCGCCGCGGTATTCCTGGGTGGTGTTCTGCGGGCCATCGCTGGCGGTCAGGCCCCACACGTTCTCGCCGTAGTCCTTCCAGTTCATCGGGTTGGCGATGGCGTACTCGCGCTGGGCCAGCGCGGCCGAGCGGCTGTTGAGGAAGTAGGTGCTGCCACGCTCACGCATGTAGGCATCCTGGATGTCGCGGAAGTCCACCCACACATGCGTGTACTGGTGCCCGAACAGCGGGCCGAAGGACAGGTATTCCTGGCCCTGGTACACGCCCCAGTCGTTGTCGTAGGTGCGCGTCCAGACCGTCCACGCGTCCGGGCTGACCGGGTGGGTCGGCGAGCCGAGCGCGAGGATGTAGACCATCATCGCCTCGTTGTAGCCCATCCAGTCGTGGTCGATGAAGCCACTTTCGGGGAACCAGCCCATCGAGATCAGCGGCGCACGCTGCTGCAGCCACGGCCAGTCCACGCGCTTGTAGAGCGTGTCGGCAATCTCGCGGATCTCTTTTTCGCGGGCGTCGTCACCGCTGTAGTACGACTGGGCAAACAGCACGCCCATCATCAGCAGCGCGGTATCCACGCTGGACAGTTCCACCCAGCTGTCGTAACGACGGCCCTGCTGCATGTCCAGGAAGTGGTAGTAGAAGCCCTTGTAGCCGCCCTTGCCGGTGCGCTGCGGGCCCATCGGCAGGTCGCGGAAGAACTTCAGCGTGAGCAGGGTGCGGTCCACGGCCTGGGTACGGCTCACCCAGCCGTTCTCCACGCCGATCGGATAGGCGGTGAGCGCGTAGCCCACCGAGGCGATGCTGGCAAACGGGCGCGACGGGTAGCGGTCGGGGCTGAGGCCGTTGACCTCGTTGGTGGTATCCCAGAAGAACTGGAAGGTGCGGCGTTCGATATCGTCGAACAGCGGCGGCAGCTCCGGCTTCATCGGGCGCGGCGGCACGTCGGCTTCAACCAGGATCACCGGCGGCTTCGGCTTTGCCGGTTTGTCCGGCGCCTGCTGCTGGCAACCGGCCATGGCCACGGACAGCAACGCCAGCGACACCACCCGAGATGCATTCATCGACCACCACCTTTTGCGCATGTTCGTGCTGGAGAGCATAGCCTCAACCAAGCTGAAATCGTTTACAGATCACGATCCAAAAAAATCCGCCGGGGCGGACCGTCTGCGTACCGACCAACGGTCGGTACCTACCGCACACGCGCTTGCCCATCCGTGGACGGCAAGCGCCTGTACAGTCCCGCCGGCGGACCCAAGCCGACCGGCGGTACTGCCCCGACACCGCCCAGAAGGCGGTGCCGGGTAACGCTGGCATCAGAAGCGGAAGCCGACTTCCGCCTTGACCTGGCGCGGCGTACCGATGATGTCACCGGTCTCGTTGTAGCTGGCCTGCAGCTTGCCGTTGGTCTTGACGTAGTTGTAGTTGGAGAAGTTGTCGAAGTTGAACACGTTGATGATGTCGATGCGCGCGTACAGCTCGGTCTCGCCCGGCATCTTGAACGTCTTCGTCGCCTGCAGATCGACCGAACGGTAGCCGAAGATCTTGCCACCGAGCAGGAACTTGCCATTGGCGTTGGGCACCGCGGCCTGCGGGGTCGGCAGGTCGTAGCCACTGGCCTGCGGCACGCCGTACCAGTCATTGACGGCAGTCGGGGTGGCCAGGGTGACCTTGCCGCCGAAGGTGATGCCCCAGAAGCCCGCGTACGAACCGGTGACCACCAGGCGGTGGCGCGGCGCGCCATTGGAACGGATGGTCGGGTAGTCGCCGATCAGGCCGCGGTCGAACGCGTACTTCTCATTGATGTCGCGGTTGTGGCGCGCGGTGGTCCAGGTGTAGGCGATCGAGGAACCCCAGCCGCTTTCCTGGGTGAACGGCTTCTGCGCCGACAGCAGGACCTGGGTAGCGCGGGTCTTGATGCCCTGCTGACCGATGATCAGGCTGCCGAAGCCCGGCACGTTGCAGCTCCAGGCCTGGCTCAGGCCCGGGTCGGTGCCACCGCACAGGCGCGGGTCATCGAAGAACTGGCCGGTCGGGTAACGGTTGCCCAGGGTGAAGGCAAAGCCGTCGTAGCTCAGCGTGCGGGCGATGGTGGCGTCGGTCAGCCAGTCACCGACCTGGTTGCTCATGCCCAGGCTGAACTGGTCGGAGTACGGCACCTTCAGGTTGTTGTTCAGCAGATCCACTTCCAGGCCGGCATTGCTGGTCGAACCGACCAGGGACTGCAGGTTGCCGATACCGTTGAGCAGGTTCGGATTCCAGTCATAGCAGGCAGCCTGGCCGTTGAGGCAGCTGCCGGTGGCCGGGTTGCGGAAGTAGATGGTCGGCTGCGGCAGGGCCAGCTTGGTGGTTTCCAGCTGCAGGTTGTCGAACAGGTCGCGGTCATACGAACGACCGGCACCACCGTGGATCACGTGCTGCTCGTCGGCGTTGATGTCATACGAGAAGCCCAGGCGCGGCTGCCAGGCATCCTTGAACGCCTTGCGGTTGTGGCCGTTGCTGATGTAGTTGCTGATGTCCAGCCCGCCCAGCGCCAGCGTATCGGCGAAGGTCTGGCCAGCGGCAGCGCGCGGGTCCTGCGAGTAGATCGCATCGACCACGGCCTGCGGGGTCACGAAGTCCAGGTAGGCCGGGGTCTTTTCGTAGTCCCAGCGCAGGCCGATGTTCAGCTGCAGGTGGTCGTTGACCTGCCAGTCGTCCTGGATGAACAGGCCGATCTGCTTGGACTTCGAACGCACTTCGCCGGACACGCCCGTTACGCCGTTCACCGGCTTGACGAACTGCGCCTTGTACGGGATGTCGGACGGGAAGTCCGCATCGCCCAGCGAGTAGGTGAACTGCGGATTGATCTGCGCCGCATCGGAGGCGTACAGGTCGATCTGCTTGTACTTGGCGCCCATCTTGATGGTGTGGTCGCCCATCCACTGGATGCCATCCAGGGTCAGGTTGTCTTCAATCGCCCAGCCCTTCTGGCCCTTCACCTGCGAATCCAGTGCCGAGGCGCCACCGATCTTCACCAGGGTGCGGTCTTCGGTGCCGTCCGGCGCGGTGTAGGTGAAGCCGTTGCCCAGGGTCAGCGGGGTCGGGTTGTTGAACGAATCTTCGTGGGTGAGCATCAGCTCGTTGTAGTAACGCTCACCGCTGTGGTTCCAGCGCAGCGCGTAACGACGGTCGGTGTTGACCACTTCACGGCCGGCTTCCGGCGCGGTCTGGCCACTGAACTGCTGCTGGGTCTCGTCGCGGTCCTGGAAGCTCAGTTCGATGCGATCGTTGTCGGTCGGTTCGAAGTCGATCTTGGCGAAGATCAGGTCCTGCTCGAACGGCTGGCTGGCCGGGCCGAGGCCGGCGGCGGCGTCTGCCGGCAGCAGGCCGACGCGGTTGGTGACCGAGCCTTCCGGCGCGATGGTGACCGGCAGGTCGAAGCGCTTGGCTTCGTAGGTCACGAAGAAGTGGGCCTTGTCCTGGATGATCGGGCCACCCAATGCAAACCCGTATTCCTTCTCGGCCGATGCTTCCTTGGTCTGGCCGTACTGACGCTCCGCCGGGGTCTTGGCGCGCATGTCTTCGTTGGTGTAACGGTAGAAGGTTTCACCCTTGAACTCGTTGGTACCGGACTTGGTGGCCGCGGTCACGGCCGCGCTCGACACCTGGCCGTACTCGGCCTTGTAGTTGCCGCTGATGACCTTGTATTCGCCGATGGCCAGCTGCGGGAACGGGTTGCCGGCGCTGCCGGACTGGCCGGCCACGCCGCCGCCCTTGACGTAGCTCTTCTGGCCCACGCCGTCGATATAGACGTTGGTGCCGTCGGCATTGGTGGCACCGCCGCGCAGCGAGGTGTTGCCCTTGGCATCGCGGGTGAAGATCATGCCCGGCACCGCGTCGGCGAACTCCAGGAAGTTGCGCGACACCTGCGGGGTGGTCTGGATCTGCTGCAGGCTGACGGTCTTGCCCACTTCGGAGGTACGCACTTCCTGCAGCAGGGTCGGTGCAATGACGTTGACCGTGTCCAGGTTGGTGGCGTTGGCAGTGCCGCCGTTGGCCGGCGCGCCGCTGAAGTTCAGCGTCGCGGTCGAAGCCACGGTCACCGTCACCTTCTGCGTCTGGCCATTGGCCACCACGTCATAGGTGCCCGGGTCCAGGCCCATCAGCGAGTAGCTGCCGTCGGCACGGGTGGTGGCACGGCGAACGGTGCCGCTGGCCAGGTTGGTGGCGGTCACTTCGGTGCCGGCCTCGGCCTGGGCAACCTGGCCGCGCAGCGACGAGGTGGCCGACTGCGCCATCAGGGACGGCGCGGCGCCCAGCATCAGGCAGGTAACCAGTGCACTGGTCAGCAGACTGCGCGCCGGTGCTCGGTTGCGGTGATTGGAATACGTCATGTAAATCTCCGGGTGGTGGTGGCCGTCTTTGCGGCCCCTGTCGTTTTTTTTACAGCGTGGTTTGAATGCATCACGACCAACGGTCGTGATTTACAGCAAAGGCGTCACGACCAACGGTCGCGACCTACACGAATCACGCACGATCAGGCGCGGCACAAGCGTCTGCTTGTCGCCGGCCACTTCCGTGTTGTTGCCGTCCATCAACTGCAACAGACGCGTCATCGCCTTATCGCCGAGGTCGGCGATACTCACCTGCATCGTCGTCAACGAAGGGTGAACGAAACGCGCCAGCGGAATGTCATCGAAGCCCGCCAGGGCGATATCGGCTGGAACCCGCACGCCTGCCTGCGCGAACGCATACAGGCACCCCAGCGCCATCATGTCGTTGGCGGCGAACACCGCATCGGGCAGCGCGCCGGCTGCCAGCAACTCCTGTCCAGCGCGATGGCCGGAGGCTTCGTCAAAGTCACCGGGCAACTCGATGCCCACCGCATCGGTACCGAACGCGGCCAGCGCGTCGCGGAAACCGCGCAGGCGCTCACGCGCATCGAAGTTGAGGTCCGGGCCGGAAATGAACGCGATGCGGCGGTGGCCGACATCGAGCAGATGGCGGGTCATGGCCATCGCGCCGGCATGGTCATCGATGCTGAGCACCGGATGATCCTGCTCGGGCAGGTAGGTATTGATCAGGACCGTGGGCAGCGCCTGCGGCAGGTTGTCGGTGAGGAAGCCGGGGCTTTCCGCATACGGCGACAACACCAGCAGACCGTCCACGCGACCGCGCATGGCGCGCAGGGCCGCGCCCTGCTGCTCCTGGTCACCGTGGTAGCTGGACACCAGCAGGTGCTGGCGGCGCTCACGGGCGACCCCGTCGATGCCGCGCATCAACTCGGAGAAGAATTCACCGTACAGGTCCGGCAGCACCACACCGATGGTGTTGGTGCGCCGGCTGCTCAGGCTCCGCGCGGCGGCATGCGGGGTGTAGCGCAGACGCGCAGCAACCTCCAGCACCAGCTTGCGGACCGGTTCGGCGACATTTTCATGTCCATTGAGCGCACGCGACACCGTGGCCACGGAGACCCGGGCTTCGCGGGCTACATCTTTGATTGTGATGGCTGCCTTGTTCACTTCGCCGCCCTCCACGGCTTAGAGATCTGGGGCTTGGCGCGGAATGTAAGCGTTTTCAATCCTGAATGTAAACACTACGTTAGGCAAATGTCGTCCGCCGGTAACATCAAAGTGTCTTCAGGGGCCCTGTCCTGGACTGACCAGGACAAGGCAGGACAAGGCTTTCAGCCGTTTTTGGCCGGTGCTTCGGCGCGGATGGACAGCGCGTGGATATCGGTGTCCATCAGGGTGCCCAAGGCGGCATAGACGGCCCGGTGGCGCGCAAGGGGCAGCTTGCCTTCGAAGGCGGCGCTGACAATGTGCACATTGAAATGGCCGCGCCCATCGCGCGCGCCCTCGTGGCCGGCGTGGCGGTGGCTGTCGTCCTCCACCTCCAGCAGCTGCGGGTCCAGCGCCTGCTGCAGGGCCGCCCGGATCTGCTCGACCCGGGTCACGGCAGGACCTTGCGGAACGGGCGCACCTGGACGCGGGTATAGACGCCGGCCGCCACGTAGGGGTCGGCGTCGGCCCAGGCCTGGGCCTGCTCCAGTGCGTCGAACTGGGCGATCACCACGCTGCCACTGAACCCGGCCGGGCCCGGGTCTTCGCTGTCGATCGCCGGGCACGGCCCGGCCAGCAGCAGCCGGCCCTCATCGCGCAGGGCGGTCAAACGGGCCAGGTGCGCGCCGCGCACCGCCATCCGGGCCGCCAGTACATCGGCACCGTCATAGCCTTCAATCACATACCACACAGGCAACTCCCAAGGCTCAGCTAAACGAACGGGACGATTCTAGCCCGGCTCGCTGGACACTGCCGGGCTGAACCCGTACTCTTGGCTCCATTGCACGTGGCTGGACGCAGCAGCCCCGCCGGTAGACGGCTTCACCGCCGCCCGACGATCGACCCGCTGCCCCACACCAGTACACGTAGACGACCTCCCCGTAGTTCTGTCGCTGCCCGTCGCGGCGCGCCTTGCTGTTTGAAGTGTGGAACCGCGCCGACCCAGGCGTGTCATGGCTTGCCATCCTGCCGCCGGGCGTTCCGGAACGGCTGAGGGTGCGGCGACCGGTCCGTTGCAATACTGACATCACTCTTGATGACCTCCGAACTCGCGCTCGACGCGAACCCGCAAATCCGGCCGACCGCCCCACAGCAGCAGGAAATGCCGCTGGCCGTGGTGCATGGTCAACCGGTCCTGCAGATTCCGCAGGATCTGTACATTCCGCCGGACGCGCTGGAAGTCATCCTGGATGCCTTCGAAGGCCCGCTGGACCTGCTGCTGTACCTGATCCGTCGGCAGAACCTGGACATCCTGGACATCCCGGTGGCCGAGATCACCCGGCAGTACGTCGAGTACATCAACGTCATGCAGGAGCTGCGCTTCGAACTGGCGGCCGAGTACCTGGTGATGGCGGCGATCCTGGCCGAAGTGAAGTCGCGGATGCTGCTGCCGCGGCCGCCCAGCATCGAGGGCGAGGAAGCCGACCCGCGCGCCGAGCTGGTGCGCCGGCTGCAGGAGTACGAACGTTTCAAGCAGGCTGCCGAAGATATCGACGCCCTGCCCCGGCAGGACCGCGACACCACCCCGGTACATGCCTTCGTGCCCGACCGCGCCGCAGTGAAGCTGCCGCCGCCGGTGGACCTGAAGGAAATGCTGATGGCGCTGCACGACGTGCTCAAGCGCGCCGAGCTGTTCACCGGCCACGCGATCAAGCGCGAGGCCCTGAGCGTGCGCCAGCGCATGGGCGACGTGCTGGGGCGGCTGGAAGACGGCCGGTTCTACCGGTTTGAATCGCTGTTCACCGCCGAAGAAGGCAAGCTGGGCGTACTGGTGACGTTCCTGGCCCTGCTGGAACTGGCCAAGGAACAGCTGCTGGACATTGTCCAGGAAGCACCGCTGGCGCCGATCTATGTCAAATCCCTGGCTGCCGGCAACACCAACGAACCGCTGCAGTTCAACAGCGAATTCGACGACGCCGACGCCGCCAACGCATCCGACTGAGCACCCGACCCACGCATGGATCAATCGCTGATCAACCGTATTGTCGAAGGGGCGCTGCTGGCCTCCAGCCAGCCGCTGACCCTGGCGCAGCTGCAGGGCCTGTTCCCGGAAGAGGAACCGGCGCCGCCGGGCAGCATCGAGCGCGCACTGGAACTGCTGCGCGACGGCTGCGCCCAGCGCGGCGTGGAGCTGGTGGAGGTGGCCTCCGGCTTCCGCTTCCAGGTCACCAATGAAGTGCACGGCTACATCACCCGGCTGTGGACCGAACGCAAGACCCGCTACACCCGCGCCACCCTGGAAACCCTGGCGTTGATCGCCTACCGCCAGCCGATCACCCGCGGCGAAATTGAGCAGGTGCGCGGCGTGGCGGTCAGCAGCAACATCATCCAGGCGCTGGAAGAACGCGAGTGGATCCGCGTGATCGGCCACCGCGACGTACCCGGCAAGCCGGCCCTGTTCGGCACCACCAAGGGCTTCCTGGACTACTTCGGGCTCAAGCGCCTGGACGAACTGCCGCCGCTGTCCGAGCTGCGCGACCTGGGCGAACTGGAACCGCAGCTGCCGCTTGACCGCGATGGCCAGCCGGCCGGTCGCCTGGCCGCCGGTGCCGCTGCCCCCGATGCCGAGCTGGACGGGGACGCGGCAAACGACGACACCCCGCCACTGGCAGGTGACGACGAATCGCAGGACAATTCACCCGATGGCGGGCACGCGCCCACCACCGATACCGTTGCAGACACCGAATCCAAAGCGCCGTTGCCGCCCCGCGACGACGACGCTGGAATGACCGCCCCTGATGGCGAACCCGATACCGCGCCGGGCGAGCGCGCGGCGCCCCAGAACGAAACCGAAAACAACGCCGTCGCGAAGACGACCGTGGCTGTTGACGAAGCCGATCCCGAACCAGAGGCCGACGCACCCGTTGCCGGCCGGAGCCAAGTAAATGAGTGACACCCCCCGCAAGCCGTCTTTGAACAAGCTTTCGCTCAAGCGCGAAACCGCCACCGACCAGCCCAAGCTGGAAGAACGCCTGCACAAGGTGCTGGCCCAGGCCGGCCTCGGTTCGCGCCGCGCGCTGGAACAGCGCATCGCCGATGGCCTGGTCAAGGTCAACGGTGAAGTCGCGCAGACCGGCCAGTCGATCAAGAGCGGCGACAAGGTCGAGCTGGACGGCCGCGGCTTCGTGGCCACGGCGCTGACCGAAACCTCGCGCGTGCTGGCCTACAACAAGCCGGAAGGCGAAGTAACCACCCGCGAAGACCCCGAAGGTCGCCCGACCGTGTTCGAAGCGCTGCCTGCCCTCAAGGGCGCGCGCTGGATCGCGATCGGCCGCCTGGACATCAACACCACCGGCCTGCTGCTGGCAACCACCGACGGTGAGCTGGCCAACGCGATGATGCACCCCTCCTACGAGGTCGAGCGCGAGTACGTGGTGCGCGTGCGCGCCCCGGAAGGCGAAGAGAAGGTGCCCGACAACATCGTCGACCGCCTCGCCCGCGGCGTGGCGCTGGAAGACGGCCCGGCCAAGTTCGACGAGATCGAACGCATCGGCGGCACCGATTCGCACGACTGGTTCCGCGTGGTCGTCAAGGAAGGCCGCAACCGCGAAGTGCGCCGCCTGTGGGAATCGCAGGGCTGCCAGGTCAGCCGCCTGAAGCGTACCCGCTACGGCAAGGTCAGCCTGCCGCGCGAACTGCTGCGTGGCCAGTCGGTGGAACTGCCGGCCAAGCAGGTTGAAGCGCTGCGCGCCGAACTGAAGCTGGAAGAAGGCGCGCCGTCGGCGCTGACCCTGCAGCCGGTGATCGGCCAGCGTCGCGCCGCCAAGACCACCGTGCGCGTGTCGCGCGAGGGTGGCCGTGGCAATGCCTACGTCAACGGCCACAACTCGGCCGACGAAGGCCGCGAACTGCGTCGTTTCGACAACGTGCGCGAAGAGCGCGGCCGTGGTCGCGGCGGCAAGGGCGGCGGCTTCAAGGGTGGCCTGACGGTGAGCGGTGAAGCGGCGGCCAAGCAGTCGCAGCGTCCGTTCAAGGCGCGCCCGGACAAGGGCAACCGTGCGCTGCCCGAAGGCAACCCGGCCGCGTTCCGCAGCTGGTACGTGCCGGACGGTGTCAGCACCGGCCCGAGCAACCACCGCAATGCCGGTCCGGGCGCAGCCCGTGGCCCGGGTGCGCGTGGTCCGGGTGCCGGCGCAGGCGCCGGTGGCCAAGGCCGTCCGTACGGCAAGCCGAAGGGTCCGGGCGGCGCAGGCGGCCCGGGTCGCGGCAGCTACGGCGGCGGCGCTGAAGGTCGTGGCGGCTACGGCGGCGGTGGTGGTGGTTACGGCGGCGAGAACCGCGGTGGCGAAAGCCGTGGCGGCTACGGCGGCCAGGGCCGTCCGGCCGGCGCCGGTGCCGGTGGCAACCGCGGTGGCCAGAGCGGCCAGGGTCCGTCGCGCCATCCGTACGGCCATCCGGGCAATGCCCCGAGCTTCCCGTCCGACCACGCCAATCCGGGCAGCAGCCCGTACGGCAGCGCGCGTCCGGCGGGTAACCGCGGTCCGGGTGGTCCGGGTGGCAATCGTGGTCCGGGCGGTCCCGGTGCGCGTGGTCCGGGCGCCAATGCGCGCGGCCCCGGTGGTCCGGGCGGCAATCGCGGTCCGGGTGGCCCGGGTGGCAACCGTGGCCCGGGCGGTCCCGGTGGCCGTGGTCCCGGCGGCCCGGGCGGTCGGCCCGGCGGCAGCCGCGGTCCGGGTGGCGGCGGTCACCGTGGTGGCGGCCCGCGCGGCGGCTGATCACTGATACCCTGAGATCAAAAAACCCCGGCTTCGGCCGGGGTTTTTTTATGGGGGCTGACCGCGCGTTGTGCCGGCTGGGGCAGCCACCCATGGGGTGGCTCTACCCTGCTCTACGTGTGCACCCTTGCGCCATCAACCTCCGGCCAAATCCGGTGGGCCACCCCATGGGTGGCTGCACGTAACGCCGGACAAATCCGGTGGAGCCACTCCACTGGTGGCTGCGCGTCATGCCGGACGACCTAGGAATGGTTGCAACCGCCGTCGGCTGTGCCGGCGCGCACAGAAGTTCACGGTGGTGAGCATCTATCGTTTCCGCCGTCCTACTTACCGGCACAACACCATGTCCTTTACCTTCAGCCCCGAACAAGCCCGCGCCAACGCCGACGCGGCGCAGTACACCCTCGCGCAGTACTACGCCGACCTGAACTACGCGATCGAAGTCAATTCGCAGCTTGGTCTACGCGAGATCACCTTCGGTTTCAAACGTATGTTCGTCAGCGAAACCCAGGTAGACCAAGTCATCAGCGCGGCCCGTGCCGCGCGCTTCGAAGCCGAGCGTCTGACCACCAGCGAGAGTGATTATTTCATCCGCATTGGCTGGCAGAACGCGCATCCCGTGGCGATCAGCGCGTAGGTCGCGCCGCCAACATCAGGAGGCATCCGGTAGAGCCACCCCATGGGTGGCTGCGCGTCATGCCGGACGGTGGGGCAGCCACCCATGGGGTGGCTCTACCGTCAACGGCGCTCGATCGTGAACTTGCCCAGCCCCACGCCCAGGTCCCAGCCCTTGCCGGTACCGGCCAGCGCCAGCGACACATCGCCCTTGGTCATGACCTGCGCGTTGCTGGATTTGTCGGCGCCCGCATGGGCTTCCACCGAGGCATAGGAGCCAATCAGGTCGTTGACCGAATAGGCGCCGGAGAACTTGCCCTTGCCATCGACGATCTTGGATTTGCCTACGGTCAGTCCGCCCCCCTTGACGGTGATCTTCACCGGGATGCGCGCGCCGTTGTCGCAGCTGATGGTGCCGGTGCCCGATGCGGTCTTGTACAGCACCGACCAGCCAGCCAGGTTGTAGTGCAGCTCGCAGTCGATGTTGCCGGCTGCCTGGGCAGCCGAGGCCGTCGAGAGGCCGGCCAGCGCGATCAAAACCAGGGAAAACTTCTTCATGCGATCCGCTCGTACTCAGTGGGTGACGAGGCGAATCTAGCAGCGGCGGCGTGTGACCCGGATGAGGCCACCCGCCGCCGTCAGGCCATCGTTCAGCCAGCGTCGACCGGGCCGTCCAGGGTGAACGCATCGGCATCGAGCATCGCCGGGAACCGTGCGCGGTGCGCGGCCAGTGCCGCCGCCGAAATGGTGGTGGTGATCACCTGCTCGACCTCGCGCACCTCCACCTGCGGCTGGCCGAGGAAATCGATCACCGCGCTGTCGCCGGCATAGTGCAGGTCGTTGCCATCCACGCCTACCCGGTTGACCGCGGCCACGAAGCACAGGTTTTCGATCGCACGTGCACGCAGCAAGGTGCGCCACGGATACGCACGTGCCGACGGCCAGTTGGCCACGAAGATCTGCAGGTCGAAGTCCAGCTCGCCCGGGCGCTCCACATCGAAGCGGTTGCGGCAGAACACCGGGAAACGCAGGTCGTAGCAGACCTGCGGATTGATCCGCCAGCCCTTCCATTCCACGCTCAGGCGCTCGTTGCCGGCCGCGTAGCGCAGGTGCTCGTTGCCGTAACGGAACAGGTGGCGCTTGTCGTAATGCTGCAGCTCGCCGTCGGGCGTGGCCCACAGCAAACGGTTGTACACGCCCTGTCCCACCCGCAGCTGCACGCTGCCGGTGACCGCCGCACCCAGCCGCACGGCCTGCTCGCGGATCCAGGCCACGGTCGGGCCGTCCATGCCTTCGGCCTTGTCGATGGCCTCGTTGGAGAAGCCACTGGTGAAGGTTTCCGGCAGGATCACCAGGTCGGTCTGCCCGGCCAGCGGGGCCAGCAGCGCGCCGTAATACGCGCGGTTGCCCGCAGGGTCGTGCCAGCGGGTATCGCCCTGGACCAGGGAGACGCGCAGGTCACCACGTTCGACGGGGGCGCCCATCACAGCACCTGCAGGCGTTCGATCGCCGCATCCAGCGTGGCGTCGTTCTTGGCAAAGCACAGCCGCACCAGGCGCTGCCCGGCCGGTGCGGTTTCGTAGAACGGCGACAGCGGGATCGCGGCCACGCCCTTTTCGATCGTCAGCCACTTCACGAATTCGTGGTCGGGCAGATCGCTGATGGCCGAGTAGTCCACCAGCTGGAAGTAACCGCCCGGCACCGGCAGCGGGGTCAGGCGGGTGGTCAGCAGCTGGTCGCGGAAGCGGTCGCGCTTGGCCTGGTAGAACGCGCCCAGTTCCAGGTGATGTTCGGGCTCGTCACGGATCATCGCGGCAAAGCCGTACTGGGCCGGGCCGAAGCTGGTGAAGGTGTTGTACTGGTGGACCTTGCGGAACTCGGCGCTCATCGCCGGCGGTGCGATCGCATAGCCGATCTTCCAGCCGGTGCAGTGGTAGGTCTTGCCGAAGCTGGAGATCACGAACGCGCGTTCGCGCAGTTCCGGGTAGCGCAGCGCCGATTCGTGGCGGCGGCCGTCGTAGATGATGTGTTCGTACACCTCATCGGAAATCAGGTAAATGCCGGTGCCGCGCAGCACGTCGGCCAGCGCCTGCATGTCGTCGGCACTCAGCATCGCGCCGGACGGATTGTGCGGGGTGTTGACCATCAGCAGGCGGGTGCGCGGGGTGATCGCCGCACGCACGCGGTCCCAATCCACCGCGAAGGTCTGCGGGTCCAGCGGCACGTGCACCGCGCGCGCGCCGGCCAGGTCGATGGCCGGCTCGTAGCAGTCGTAGGCGGGGTCCAGCACGATCACTTCCTCGCCCGGGCGCACCACGGCGTGGATGGCGTTGAAGATGGCCTCGGTGGCGCCGCTGGTCACGGTGATTTCCGTGTCCGGGTCCACCTGCGCGCCGTACAGATCCAGCGACTTCTGCGCGATGGCCTGGCGCAGCGGCGCCACCCCGGTCATCGGCGGGTACTGGTTCAAGCCGCCCTGCATGGCCTTGATGGTTTCATCCACCAGCCGCTGCGGCGCGGAGAAATCCGGAAACCCCTGCCCCAGGTTCACGGCGCCATGCTCGGCAGCCAGCTGGGACATCACGGTGAAAATGGTGGTGCCCACCTTGGGCAGCTTGGTTTGCGGTTGCATCGGCCGGAAAGAAGAAAAGGGGGAAAGGCCAGTGTACGCAAAACCCCCGATACAATGACCGCCCCTTCCGCCGCAAAGACCGCCCCTTGAACGCTCCTCCGTTGCTGGCCGCCCAAGGCCTTGCCTTCAGTCGCAACGATGAGCCGGTGTTCGGCCCGCTCGATTTCCACATCGATGCCGGTGAAGCGCTGCTGGTGCAGGGCGACAACGGGTCCGGCAAGACCACCCTGCTGCGGGTGCTGGCCGGCCTGCTGCGCGCCGATGCCGGGCAGGTGCAGATCGACGGTCGCGCCGCCGGGCACAAGGAGCGCGCGCGGTTCGTGGCCTACCTGAGCCACCTACCGGCGCTGAAGGCCGATCTGGACACGCTGGAGAACCTGCATTTCCTGTGCGGCCTGCACGGGCGGCGCACGCGCCAGATGCCGGGCAACGCGCTGGCCATCGTCGGCCTGGCCGGCTATGAAGACACCCTGGTGCGCCAGCTCTCGGCCGGGCAGAAGCGGCGCCTCGCGCTGGCCCGGATCTGGCTGTCGCCTGCCCCGCTATGGTTGCTCGACGAACCCTACGCCAACCTCGACCTGGACGGCATCAACCTGGTGAACCGGATGATTTCCGCGCACCTGCGCAGCGGCGGTGCCGCCCTGGTGACCACCCACGGCGCCTACGCCGCGCCGCCGGTACAGACGCGGCTGCTGCGGCTGTCGCCTGCGGGGGAGATTTCAGCGCCCGCCGGGCAGAGCCCGGCACCACAAGGGGGTGCCGCATGATCGCGCCGGGTACCGAACCGGGCCTGTGGCAGACCGCGCGGGCGCTGGCCCGGCGCGACCTGCGCCTGCTGTGGCGGCGCCGCGGCGATGCCCTGCAGCCACTGATGTTCGCCGTGCTGGTGGTGGTGTTGTTTGCCCTGGCGCTGGGCCGCGAGCCGCAGCTGATGGCGCAGGTGGGCGCGGCGGTGCTGTGGCTGGCGGTGCTGCTGGCCGGCCAGCTGGCGCTGGATTCCATGTTCCGCAGCGACGCCGAGGACGGCTCGCTGGAGCAGTGGCTGCTGGCCCCGGTGCCGCTGGCCTGGCTGGTGCTGGTGCGGGTGCTGCTGCATTGGGCCACCACCGCCCTGCCGCTGATCGTGGTCAGCCCGTTGCTGGCGGAAATGCTGCATCTGCCGCATGACCAACTGCCCATCCTGCTGGCATCGTTGCTGCTGGGAACACCGTTGCTCAGCCTGATCGGCGGCGTGGTGGCCGCGCTGACCGTGGGCATCCGGCGCTCTGGTATTCTCGTGGCGTTGCTGGCCTTGCCGCTGTACGTACCGGTGCTGGTGTTCGGTGCAGGCAGTGTCGGGGCCGCCGCACGCGGTCAGGATCCGGTGGGGGCGCTGCTGTTGCTGGGCGCCGGGCTGGTGGTGGCGCTGGTGCTTGCACCGCTGGCCACCGCCGCGGCCATCCGGATATCGTTGAATTGAGCAGTCGTCCACCGCCACACCGTTTACAGCGTCACCGTTCAACACGCCGCTCCACGTCCGTTGAATCGTCGCCCTAGGTTGGATAGCTACCGCTGCATGCACACTCTCGTCCGCTGGTTCCACCACGTCGCATCGCCGCCCATCTTCGACCGCTTCGCCGCGCGCTGGTCGCGCGTGTTCTACGTGGCCGCCCTGCCGGTGCTGCTGATCGGGCTGTGGCAGGGCCTGTTCGTCGTGCCGCCGGAGCAGAGCCAGGGCGACGCCTTCCGTATCATCTACATCCACGTGCCCAGCGCGTGGATGAGCCTGTTCGTATTCGCCTTGATGGCACTGTATTCGGCCATCGCGCTGGTCTGGCGGATCAAGGTCTGCGAGATCCTGGCCATGGCCTGCGCGCCGATGGGCGCCGGCTTCACCCTGATCACCCTGCTCACCGGCAGCATCTGGGGCAAGTCCACCTGGGGCACCTGGTGGGACTGGGACCCGCGCATGACCAGCGAACTGATCCTGCTGTTCCTGTACCTGGGCGTGATCGGGCTCTACTACGCCATCGAAGACCGCCGCAGCGCCGCGCGCGCGGCCGGGCTGCTGGCCATCGTCGGGGTGGCACTGCTACCGGTGATCCGCTATTCGGTGGACTGGTGGGGCGGCCTGCACCAGCGCCAGTCGATCAACGTGTTCGGTGACAACGCCGTCCGCGCCGAGCTGATCGCGCCGCTGTGGTGGATGGTGGTGGGCACCAAGCTGTGGTTCGCCGGCTCGCTGCTGGCCAAGGCGCGTGCCGACAACCTGCTGCGCGAGGCCGGCAAGGCCTGGGTGGCCGAACGCATCGGCGGCGGTGCCGCCACCGCTGCCGGGGAGATGCCGCGATGACCCACCTGCCCTTCATCATTGCCGCCTTTGCGGTGTTCGCGCTGGTGCTGTGCTGCGATGCGTTCGGGTCCTGGCTGCGCCTGCGCCTGGCGCGCTGGCAGGCCCGGCACCGCCAGCAGCGGCTGCAGGCCCGCGCCAAACCGCAGGCCGGCACCCCGCTGGCCACGGAGCTCATCCGATGACCCCGGTGCAGCGCCGCCGCATGGTGTGGGTGTTGCTGCTGTTGCTGGCCTCCGGCCTGGCCACCACGCTGGTAGCCTTCGCCCTGCAGCGCAATATCGCCTACCTGTACACGCCGGCCGAAGTGCTGCGCGGTGACGTGGATCCGCAGTCGCGGTTCCGCCTGGGCGGGATGGTGGTGAAAGGTTCGTTCCAGCGCGCCAGCGGTTCGCTGGAAGCACACTTCGTGGTCACCGACGGCGATGCCACGCTGCCGGTGAGCACCTCGCGGATCCTGCCGGACATGTTCCGCGAAGGCACCGCAGTGGTGGCCAGCGGCCGCCTGCAGGACGGCCGCTTCATCGCCGATGAAGTGCTGGCCAAGCACGACGAAAACTACATTCCCAAGGAAGTGGCCGACAAGATGGGCCAGGCGCATACCAAGCACGATGTACCGGTGACCGCACCGGAGGTGCGCTGAGTGCTGCCCGAACTGGGGCAGATCCTGCTGGTGACTGCGCTGCTGGTAGCGGTGCTGCAGGCGGTGCTGCCGCTGTGGGGCGCCCAGCGTGGCTACGCGGCGTGGATGGCCGTGGCCCGCCCGGCCGCGTACGCGCAGCTGGTGCTGCTGCTGGGCGCGTTCGGCGTGCTCACCGCGGCCTTCGTCACCCAGGATTTCTCGGTGCGCTATGTGGCCGAAAATTCCAACTCACTGCTGCCGCTGGCCTACCGTTACTCCGCGGTGTGGGGCGCCCATGAGGGCTCGCTGCTGCTGTGGGCACTGGTGCTGGCACTGTGGAATGCCGCCGTAGCGCGGTGGTCGCGGCAATTGCCGATGCAGGTGCTGGCCCGCGTGCTGGGTGTGCTGGGCATCATCAGCATCGGCTTCCTGGCCTTCCTGATCTTCACTTCCAACCCGTTCGCGCGGCTGCTGCCGGCGCCCCTGGAAGGACACGACCTCAACCCGCTGCTGCAGGACCCGGGGCTGATCATCCATCCGCCGATGCTGTACCTGGGTTACGTCGGTTTCGCGGTGCCCTTCGCCTTCGCCATCGCCGCGCTGCTGGAAGGGCGCGTGGATGCGCGCTGGCTGCGCTGGACCCGGCCCTGGACCAACGTGGCGTGGGGCTTCCTCACCCTGGGTATCGCGCTGGGCAGCTGGTGGGCGTACTACGAACTGGGCTGGGGCGGCTGGTGGTTCTGGGACCCGGTGGAGAACGCCAGCTTCCTGCCGTGGCTGGCTGGCGCGGCCTTGATCCACTCGCAGGCGGTCACGGAAAAGCGCGGCAGCTTTGCCAGCTGGACGCTGCTGCTGGCCATTGCCGCCTTCGCGCTGTCGTTGCTGGGCACCTTCCTGGTCCGCTCGGGCGTGCTCACCAGCGTGCATTCGTTTGCCGCCGACCCCTCGCGCGGCACCTTCATCCTGATTTTCCTGGCGCTGGTGATCGGCGGCGCACTGCTGCTGTACGCGCTGCGCGCCGGTGCGCTGGGCAACGACGACCCGCGCCGCGGCTTCATGGCCACCTCGCGCGAAACCCTGCTGCTGGCCAACAACCTGCTGCTGGCCGCGGCGTGCGCGATGGTGCTGCTGGGCACGCTGTACCCGCTGCTGGCCGATGCGCTGGGGCTGGGCAAGGTGTCGGTCGGCCCGCCCTACTTCGGCACCCTGTTCCTGCTGTTGATGGCGCCGCTGGTGGCGCTGCTGCCGTTCGGCCCGCTGGTGAACTGGCAACGCGACCAGGCCTCGCGCGCGCTGGCCATGCTGGCACCGTGGGCGGTGCTGGCGCTGCTGCTGGGCGCCATTGCCTACTTCATGGCGCCGCAGGGCGCGCTGAAGACCGCGGCCGGTGTGACCGCCGCTGCCTGGGTCGCCTTCGGTACCGCGCGCTTTGTGTGGAGCCGGCTGCGTGGCAATGGCCGCTTCACCGCCGAAATGGTCGGCATGCTGCTGGCCCATGGCGGCGTGGCGGTGTTCCTGGCCGGGGCCCTGCTGGTGGAAGCGCTGAACGTACAGCGCGAGGTGGCGCTGTCGCCGGGCCAATCGCTGCAGGTGTCCGGGTACGAAGTGCGCTTCGAGGGCGTTGACCACCAGCAGGGCCCCAACTACACCGCCGACCGCGGCCACATGCGCATTCTGCGCAACGACCGCGAACTGGCCCTGCTGCACCCGGAAAAACGCGCCTACGCCAGTGGCGGCCAGATGATGACGGAGGCCGGCATCCATGCACGCATCGGCGGCGATGTGTACGTGGCGCTGGGCGAGCCGCTGGGCAACAATGCCTGGGCGGTGCGCGTGCACATCAAACCGTTCGTCCGCTGGATCTGGCTGGGCGCACTGCTGATGGCCCTGGGCGGTTTCGTCACCGCCGCCGACCGCCGTTTCCGCCGTCCCTGAGTCCTGGAGTTACCCCGTGTCCGATCCGCGTCCCGTTTCCCGCCCGCTGCCGCCCGTGGCCATCGTCATCGGCGTGCTGTTCTTCTTCGGGCTGCTGGGGCTGATGATCTACGGGGTGATGAAATCCGGCGCGCCCGACCGCGACGTGCTGCCGTCGGCATTGATCGGCAAGCCCGCCCCGGCCTTCACCCTGCCGGTGCTGCACGACCCCACCATCAAGGTCAGCAGCAACGAACTGCGCGGCGCGCCGTACGTACTGAATGTGTGGGGCAGCTGGTGCGCGGCCTGCCGCGAAGAACACCCGGTGCTGACCCGCTTCGCCGAAACCAAGCGCGTGCGCGTGATCGGCTACAACTGGAAGGACGAACCGGTCGACGCCCTGCGCTGGCTGGAACAGCTGGGCAACCCGTTCGTGCTGGTGCTGGCCGACATCGAAGGCCGCACCGCGATCGACTGGGGTGTCACCGCCGCGCCGGAAACCTTCCTGGTGGACGCCAGTGGCGTGGTGCGCTGGAAGTACAGCGGCGCGCTCACCCAGCGGGTGGTGGACACCCAGCTGATTCCCGAACTGGACAAGGTGGAGCGCAGCCATGCCAATGCCCAGACCACGCTGCCCGCAGCGCCGTAAGCTGCCCGCGCTGCTGCTCGGCGGCCTGCTGGCCGCTGCGGCACTGCTGTCGGCAACGGCCAGCGCGCAGGCGGTGTCCGACCCGACGCCGCTGCACTACCGCGACGCCGCCGAAGAGGCACGCTTCCATGCGCTGGCAGCCGAACTGCGCTGCGTGCAGTGCCAGAACCAGTCGCTGGCCGATTCCAACGCGCAGATCGCACACGACCTGCGCCGTGAAGTGCTCACCCTGATGCAGCAGGGCCACGACGACGCGCAGATCAAACAGTTCCTGGTCGACCGATACGGCGCGTTCGTGCTGTACCGCCCACCGATGGACGCCCGCAACAGCCTGCTGTGGTTCGGCCCGGCCGTGCTGCTGCTGGGCGGCGCGGGCGTGCTGGTGTGGGTGGTGCGCCGACGCAGCCGCCAGTTGCAGCCGATGGACAAGAGCGAGGAGCGCTGGTGAGCGGATCGTGGTTACCAACACTTGCCGCCATGGCCGCCACTGCCGTCGGCCTGGTCGTGCTGTGGCCGCTGCGCGCCACAGGCCGGCGCGCCCCCTTCCTCGTGATGGTGGTCGCCGTGGGCGTGGCAGGTTCGGCGCTGTATTACCTGGTCGGAACGCCAGAGGCCGCCACGCCGACCGCGCGCACGGGCGAACCGGCCACCCTGCGCGATGGCGTGGTGGAACTGCAGCGCGCGCTCGAACGCGACCCGCAGCGCGCCGACGGCTGGGCCCTGCTCGGCCGCTCGCAACAAGCCCTGGGCAACCTGCCCGAGGCCAACCGCGCCTTCGCCCGTGCCGTGCAGCTGGCCCCGGATGAGCCCGAGCTGCTGGTGGAGGCCGCACAGACCCGCGCACAGGCCGACCCGGCCAAGCAGTTCGACGATACCGGGCTGCAGTGGCTGCGCCATGCCCAGCGGCTGGCGCCGGGCAGTGAACGCGCCGGCTGGCTGATCGGCATCGCGCTGCGCCAGCGCGGCCAGGATGCCGAGGCGGCGGCCACCTGGGAGGCCCTGTTGCCCCGGCTGGATCCGGGCGCAGCCACCGCGCTGCGCGAACAGATCGCCATCGCCCGCGAGAAGGCTGGGCTGCCCGCCGCAGCGGCGCCGTCTGCGCCGGCCACACCCGCACCCGCACCCGCACTCACCGTTACGGTCGCGCTGGATCCTGCGTTCGCCGCCCGCGCGCGCCTGCGTGACGATGCCAGTATCTTCGTGATTGCCCGCGTCCCCGGCGGCCCGCCCATGCCGGTGGCCGTGGAAAAACACCGGCTGGCCGACCTGCCGCTGCGGGTCACGCTGGACGATGCCGACAGCCCGATGCCCACCCAGCCGTTGTCGGCGCTCAAGGAGGTGGAGGTCTTCGCGCGGTTGTCCGCCTCCGGCCAGGCCAACCGACAGGAGGGCGACATCGATTCGCCCCCGGTACGCGTGCCGCTGCCGCATGCCGAGCCAGTGCCGCTGCTGATCGGCGGACCATGAGCCGGGCCGGCGCGATGCTGCGTGCCGCCCATGGCACGGCACGTTGACCTGACCCGGCTAAAATGCGCGCATGACTGAATTCATCCCGCCCGGTACGCGTTACCACGCCCTGCCCTCGCCCTTTCCGTTCAAGCGCGGTGGCCAGCTGCTGGACGCGCACGTGGCCTATGAAACCTGGGGCACCCTCGACCCGCAGGCCAGCAACGCGGTGCTCATCGTCACCGGCCTGTCGCCCGATGCGCACGCTGCCGCCAACGCCAACAACCCGGCCGCCGGCTGGTGGGAAGGCATGCTCGGCCCGGGCAAGGCGATCGACACCGACCGCTGGTTCGTGATCTGCGTGAACTCGCTGGGCAGCTGCAAGGGCTCCACCGGCCCGGCCACGATCAACCCGGCCACCGGCGCACTGTACCGGCTGCAGTTCCCGGAGCTGTCGATCGAAGACGGTGCCCGCGCGGCAGTCGAGGTGGTGCGTGCGCTGGGCGTGGCGCAGCTGGCCTGCGTGATCGGCAACTCGATGGGCGGCATGACCGCACTGGCGCTGCTGTTGCTGCACCCGGGCATCGCGCGCAGCCACATCAATATTTCCGGCAGCGCGCAGGCGTTGCCGTTCTCCATCGCGATCCGCTCGCTGCAGCGCGAAGCGATCCGCCTGGATCCGAAGTGGGACGCCGGCCAATACACCGAAGACAGCTATCCCGAATCGGGCATGCGCATGGCGCGCAAGCTGGGCGTGATCACCTACCGCTCGGCGCTGGAATGGGACGGCCGGTTCGGCCGCGTGCGGCTGGATTCGGACCAGGCCGACGACGACCCGTTCGGCCTGGAGTTCCAGGTAGAAAGCTACCTGGAAGGCCACGCGCGCCGCTTCGTGCGCTTCTTCGACCCCAACTGCTACCTGTACCTGAGCCGCTCGATGGACTGGTTCGACCTGGCCGAATACGCCGACGGCGACGTGCTGGCCGGGCTGGCGAAGATCCAGGTGGACAAGGCGCTGGCGATCGGCGCCAACACCGACATCCTGTTCCCGGTGCAGCAGCAACAGCAGATCGCCGACGGCCTGCGGGCCGGTGGTGCCGACGCGCGCTTCATCGGGCTGGATTCGCCGCAGGGGCATGATGCGTTCCTGGTGGATTTCGCGCGGTTCGGGCCAGCCGTGGGCGAGTTCCTTTCCGCACTCTAAGGACAGACATGCGACTGCAGGGAAAGCTCAGCGAATGGGACGACGCGCGCGGCTTCGGCTTCGTGCAGCCCAATGGTGGGGGTGAGCGGTGCTTCGTGCATATCCGTGCGTTTGCAGCGCGCGACCGGCGGCCGGCACTTGGCGACGTTGTCACGTATGAGATGCAGCGGGACGCAAAGGGACGCCCGAATGCGACCGCAGTGCGATTTGCGTTGCAGCGCGGCGGTACGCGCATGGGTCCCAGCACCAGCAAGAAAGGTGGAGATTGGATACCGCGCCGAACGATCGCGGTCGCGTTTGTTGTTGGTCTTACCGCGCTGTGCGTGTGGCGGAACTGGCCGATGTGGCTACCTGCCGTATACGTATTCATGAGCGCACTGACCTTTCTCCGCTACTGGAATGACAAGGCCGCCGCTCAACGCGATGCCCGCCGCACGCCTGAAAAGACACTGCAAATGCTGGCCTTGCTCGGCGGGTGGCCTGGTGCACTCTGGGCACAACACAGTGCTCGCCACAAAAACCGAAAGGCGTCCTTCCAGCGGGAGTTCTGGGTCATGGTGGTGATCAATCTGGGCGCGCTCGCCTGGCTGCTGCACCAGATCCCCCGGTAGAGCCACGCCATGCGTGGCTGACCCACCCATCGGGCGCCCCATCACCCAGGCGCCCGACCCAGACACACCGCCAGCGCGACCTTCAATCCCCGCCAAACGGACTGCACCGCCATCCGTGCTGGTGCTGCACCCACTCCTCCAGGTTCCTGTCGTCGACAGCCACCGGACCGCACTCACCCGCCACGTACTCCCGCATCAGCCGGCCCAGCACCTGGTCAGCGGCACGATGCTCGCGCGCTGCCGCCTCCTGAAAACGAGCGCGCAACCCGGCGTCCACCTCGACCTGCATCAGCACGCACCGGTTCATGCCTGCTCTCCATCAGTGGACGCCGACGCACGGGCCGCTTCCCGTGCAAGCCGCTGCAACTTCCTGGGAATCTTCACCGGCACCGGCACCGGTCGCTCGATCACCGTGAGCGTGATACGGCCATGCTCCGCTTCGATCTTGAGGCGTGAGCCCACGTCGAAGTCCAGCTTGTCCAGCCAGCGGCCGCGCAGACGTACGTATGGAATCACCTCTACGCTGCCGCGCTCCTCGCGGATGGGGTACAGCTGTGCACCCACTTTGCAGCTTGGGGCTGGGCGGGCGTAGGGTTTGCGCTTGGGCGGCTCGAAGAAGGGTGTGTCAGCCCATGGTGTTCGCATGATGCACCTCCTGATAGGAATCGCCCTCGCCGCGATGGCGAGGGTGTCGGGAGGCTAGAACCGTACGAATGCAATGCCGGTGGGCGTGTTTCCACGAGGGTGTTGTATTCCGCCCCCTCCCGACTCAGGAAGTACTCATTTTTGCATTCGTGGAGGTTCTAGACTCCGGAACACACCATGCGGGATGGTGCAGAACATGGGAAATCGCTTGTTTCTGTTGATCTGCGGCGGTTGGTTCACTGCGTCTAACCAACTGTCGCAACGGACTCATCGGCCATCTGCGGGGCGACGCAGGACTACCGCACAGCGCCTGACTGAATTCACGTGCAAACACGGGTTGGATAGCTGAGCGCCCCAAAAGGGGCTGCTTCTGGCCCACGTGCTCAGCCGGCGTAAGGCGTGTGGATATAGAACACCTTCCGGACTGCAGGGCTGATGATCAACGTGCCAGCCCTGCCGACTGCGTAGAAGCTTCCAGAGCGGTTGACCGCTGCCTCGATCTGGCGCGCCACGTCTTCATGGTGCCGCACCATGCGCCAGTCTCTCTGTGTGAAATAGTCCGGCACCAGGAAAGTGCCGGCTTCCGCATTCAACTGCCAGTGCCGGCCCGGTGCCATGGGCGTCCGCCTCCAGCCACCGTGCTGGGAGTAGTCGCCCCGCCAGCCCTCCAGCCACTTGCTCCTGTTTCGGGGAAGCGAGTTCAGGTAAACCTCGCCACCCGCAGTGATATTGGCAATGGCGTCAGGTGGCAACGCGTAAACACGTACGCCAGCGTCCGCCAGGGACCACGTAATTCTTCCGTCATGGAGGATGCTGTCCACCCCTAGTGCACGAGGCACATCCTGAAACATTGAGGCATTCGTAACAGCGACGTACCCCGCCAGAGGGCCGCCCACCAGGAGAAGGATCGCCGCCACAAACAGTGGTTTTGAACTACGGTAGACGGTTAGCAGCCCGGTTATCGCGAGCCCAAGGGCCAGCGCACTCATGAGCAGCACGCCATATACGACCATCATCGGTTGTCCTCCACACGACACGTGGCCCAGCCTGCCTGCGGCGCATGAAGTGGCTATGAGTTGCCTGTGAAGTGGGCACGAACTGGATGGCGGTACTGCTTGGGATGGTCGCTTGCGGCCAAAAGCAGACCTTGGGTAACGCCTTGGTTAAGCCGCGCCGCTAGGCGGCATCGGCTTGAATGAATTGCTAGGCCCACGCTGGAGGCCCACCTACTCCGACACCAGAACCTTGAGTACAACCCTAGAGTGCGTGTCAGGCTCGCCGGTTGCACCTGGCGTGGGATTTTTGAGGGGATCGAACATCATTGCGAACTCGATGCGCTTCCCAATTTGATACGCAGAGAGGTCCTTTCTCCGATTTGCTACGCAGCTGTACTTGTAGAGGGTTCCGTCATCAAGGGTCATCTCAAAACCCTGACCCTCATTGTGCATCCCCTCGAGATAGATTCGAGTAATTCTCCCCGCGAGGGTTTGAACCGGCGAGACTCCTCGCTCAATGTTGGCCCACCACTCCGGGGAGCCAAAGAGTCCGTAGGTGCCTTTGAGGCCAAATGGACGGCTCTTGTCCAAAGTGAGCGCCTGCGTATCAGCCACCTGCTGCGGATCTGCATTCAGCTCTTCTTGAAGTGAGTAAATTAGTCTCATCCGGGCCTAGTGTCCGAGATAGGAACATTGGCGACGCCAGTTCATCTTGATTGAGGTGTTGGGAGTGAGCAATCGCTTCGGCCACAGCTTTAGCCAAGGATTGACACTGCCGCGAGTACAGCACCAATGGAGTTCCACCTGGATTGAGCGGCCAAGGTCTCCGGAACCTCCCATACCGGGTGGCGCGACACCTGTGCGTCATCACTCGGAACTACGGAATTAAGCCGACGCGCGCAGAGATTTCGGTTTGGATGAAGTGCTAAACGCGCTCAATGGGAGGGCGCCACATAAATTGTATGGCCTCAATTGATCTGTCCCGAGGGACGAGTATGCGAACGTAGGAACTCTCAATGTGCGGCTTGTTATCCGACGGCTTGTAGATCTGCAGCTCATAAAAATGGCGCTCTGTCGGGACGACGCCGATGAGCCTTTCCCAGCCCGGGCCGGGGGTGCCTCCAGTAAGCAGTCCATGTGCCACAAGCTCATCGAGTTCGGCAGGGGTCAGGTGATCGGCGGCCGACGTACGGAAAGCCAATCGTGCCAGCTCCATGGCCTCTTCGTATGTTCTCCGAGCGTAGAGATGTGTCATGTGCGCCCAATTACCTGATAGACGGATCCGTGCGTCCAGTTATACGACCTAGCCACAAAGCGCCGTATGACGCCCCCCCTGATGCAGCTCGATCTTAGGATGGCTGAGTCCGGCTATCAAGCGAGCGTATAACCGGGCCCAGGTGGGCTCAGTGACCACCGCAAGTTCGCTCCAGTAGAAGTGCAGATGTCTGCTCTGGATCGAAAGCCGAATTTGTCACGGACCCAACGACTCCTTCCCTGCGGAGTGTCCGCTTCCGGCCAGAAGCAGTCGTCGCGAAGGCGGTCTCGGTTCCAGCCGGTAGTGGCACTCGCATCCCCAACCTAAGCTGCCTCTAGTTGGCTGAATATCTGGAGCGGAATCCGCACCAGTAGCAAATTGCAAAGCGAGCACCCGCTGCTTCCGGATGAGCTTGCGTTAACTGCTGGTCGGCGAGAAGTTCTGTGCTCCGCGCATCTTTCGCCACTGGATCCACGCGATCGCGGCGACGAGGAAGACGCTGCACAGGTAACTGCCTTCCGGTCCTTCCGCGCCACCGGTCAGGGCGTCGGGACCATACGGCCGCAGCGCCACCAGTAGCGCCGGCAAGTGCGAATCCATGCCGGTGACGGGTAATTCGAAGCCGGTCGCGAGCAACCAGTTCCACCCCGCGTGCCAGCCCATCACGCCCCAGATGTTGCCGGTCCGCAGCACCCAGGCGCAGGCGAACAGCGAGAACAGGAACGAACCAAGAGTAACCAAGGGCGGCTGGTGCGGACTGAAATGCAGGAAGCAGAAAACGAGCGACACCAGCAGCACTGCCACCGTGACATTAGTCTTGCGCGCCACCACCGACAGCATCCAGCCGCGGAAGATGGCTTCCTCCACGCTCGCCTGGAAAATGAAACCCAATAGCAGCAGACCGATGTGCAGCAGACTGACGGGCGACCGCCAGGCCGGCCCCAAGTCCGCCGCCTGCATGCCGCCAGCCATCCAGATCGCGGCTACGACCAGCGCGATCGTGCAGAATCCAACGGCCAGTCCGTGCAGGAAGGTTTTCAGTGGCGACGGACCGGTCAGCCCGATACTCGCCAGCGAGCGCCCTTCGACGAAGCGTACCCAGACGAGCACGGCCGCCAGCGTCGGCGCGAAGCCAATCCACAGCAGCGCATTCAAGCCAGCGAGGCCGATCGGATCGCCGCGCGGCGTCGACCAATGCTGCGACTGCATCCATCCGTCCAGCACGATCACCGGTACCGCGTTGAACAGGATCATCAGGATCGGCGTCAGCCAGGCCCAAGGCAGCCAGCCGCGGGCCGGATCGGGCGAATACAGGGCAACGGGGGTCATGCGGGGCTCCAGGTCGACGTGATCGCCGCTGCAAGTTGCCACCCGCGCGGGGGCGCGGCAACCCGTTTGCGACCAAGCCACAGAAGCCGCCGATGAATCACCCGGATTGCCGACGAGTTGGCGCTGAGTCGAGATCCGCACCGCGCGCCGACTGCCCAGCGAGCTCCACAAATCTCTGACTTGGGACCGGGCAAAGGAGATGGCCGACCATCGCCGCTTCACTCTCGCCACGGACATCCGGGTCTACTTCTGCGACCCGCAGCATCCTTGGTAGCGCGGCTAGAACGAAGACACGAACGTTCTGCTGCGTCAGGACATCACCAGCGGTCGGCGCCTCCGCCCTCCTCGAACGTCCGCTTCCGGCCAGAAGCAGACGTCCCCCGATCCTGCCCACCCATCGCTCACTTGCCGGTCATCTTCAAGGCAGCTTCCGGCAGGCGCGCACCGCTGATACTGATCCGGGCCACATCCGCATCGATACGCGCCAGGTCGGCCGCATCCAGTACCAGATCCACCGCACCCAGATTCTCATCCAGCCGATGAAGCTTGGTCGTGCCGGGGATAGGCGCGATCCACGACCGCTGGGCCAGCAGCCAGGCCAGAGCCACCTGGGCAGGCGTGGCACCCTTCTCTGCCGCCATCGCCTTCACCACTTCGACCAAGGCCATGTTCGCCCGGCGTGCTTCAGCGGAGAAGCGCGGCACCGCATTACGAAAATCCGTTGCATCGAACTGCGTGTTCTGGTCGATCTTTCCGGTCAGGAACCCTGCGCCCAGCGGGCTGAACGGTACGAAGCCAATGCTCAGCTCTTCAAGCAACGGAAGAAGCGCCTGCTCCGGTTCACGCCAGAACAGCGAGTACTCACTCTGCACAGCCGTCAGCGGCTGCACCGCATGCGCCTTCCGGATTGTCGGCACACCCGCCTCGGACAGACCAAAATGCGCAACCTTGCCCTCTGCAATGAGGTCCTTCACCGCGTCGGCAACCTCCTCGATGGGCACCGCCGGGTCAACGCGATGCTGGTAAAGCAGGTCGATACGCTCGGTGCGAAGTCGCTTCAGGCTGGCTTCGACGGCGGCCCGGATGTGGGCGGGCTGGCTGTTGGTACCTGTGCCGCGGGCACCGGTTACGGGGTCGATATCAAACCCGAACTTGGTGGCGATCACCACCCGGTCGCGAACAGGCGCCAATGCCTCGCCCACCAGTTCTTCGTTGGCAAAAGGGCCGTAGGCTTCAGCGGTGTCGAAGTGGGTGATGCCGCGCTCCACCGCCGCGCGGATCAACGCAATCATGTCCTGCTTGTCTGCGGCCGGGCCATACGCCGCGCTCATGCCCATGCAGCCCAGGCCGAGGGCGGAAACTTCAAGGCCTTGTCCAAGGGTACGGGTCTTCATGGTCGAATCCTCATCGGGCGGTGTGCGGAGTGGCCAACCAGGCGTTGACGCTCTCCATGGTTTTGCGTTCCTGGTCGGCCTGCATTACGAAGGCATCCAGGATGCGTGCGTTGGGTGCGTGGCTGGCGACGACGCGCAGGCTGTTGCCCACGCCGAAGCCACCGTGCGTGATGAACGGCACGATCGTCTTGCCCCTCATGTCGTGCTGCGACAACAGCGACCGAATGATCGGCGGCGCGGTCTCGCCCCAGATGGGGAAACCCAGGTAGACGGTGTCATAGCGATCAATGCCGGCAATGCGGGTGCGCAGCTGCGGTTCCACCCCGTCGTCGCGCTCCTGCCGCGCCTTTGCCACCGTGTCCAGGTAGTCCGCCGGGTAGTCCACGGCAGGCTGTATCTCGAACAGGTCGCTGGGCATGCTGCGATGAATGAGGCCGGCAACGACCCGGGTGTTGCCCGAGCGCGAAAACCAGGCAATCAGTGTCCGTGCGTTTGATCGACCCGCGGCCGCGCCCTCCTGCGGCGCCGCGGCGGAGCATCCCAGCGGCAGCGAGGCCAAGGCGGCAACGACTGCCCGGCGACCGTGATTGGCGGTTGGCTTTGTCATGGCGCCAATCTACGCCCCCCAAACACATTCTTGCAGAGGCATAATCGGATATCGCTTATATCCGGTGCGCATCAATGAGCGTAGAGAATTACGACCAGCTGGCCATGTTCGTCCTGGTGGCGCGGGAGCGCAGTTTTACCCGTGCTGCCGCCCAGTTGGGCATGTCCCAGCCTGCCCTGAGCCGATCGATGCGTCAGCTCGAAGAGCGCCTGGGTGTACGCCTGCTTGCCCGGACCACGCGCAGTGTTTCGCCCACCGAGGCCGGAGAGCAGCTGCTGCGGGTGATTTCACCACGCTTCGAGGAAATCGACACGGAGTTGGCCCAGCTCAACGCTTACCGCGACAAGCCCGCCGGTCGCCTCCGCATCACCGCGGGTGAGCATGCCGCGCTCACCGTGATGCAGCCGGTACTGGGCAAGCTGCTGCCGGCCAACCCCGACCTGAACATCGAGGTGATCGTCGACTACGGACTGACCGACATCGTGGCCGAGGGCTTCGATGCCGGTATCCGCATGGGTGAGCAGGTGGCCAAGGATATGATCGCCGTGCGCGTTGGACCGGACCTGCGCATGGCAGTGGTCGGATCGCCTGCCTATTTCCAGCGCCACCCGAAACCGAAATCGCCGCACGACCTCACCCGGCACAACTGCATCACCATCCGCCTGCCGACCCACGGTGGCATTTTCGCGTGGGAGTTCGAAAAGAAGGGCCAGGAGCTGAAGGTGCGGGTGGAAGGCCAGCTGGTGTTCAACAACATCGCCCTGCGCCTGGGCGCCGCGCTGGAGGGACTGGGGCTTGCCTACATGCCCGAGGATCTGGTGCGCGCCCACGTGCAGGCGGGCACCCTGGTCCACGTCCTGCAGGACTGGTGCCCCTCCTTCCCCGGCTACCACCTGTACTACCCCAGTCGCAGACAGTCATCGCCGGCGTTCACCGTGCTGCGTGATGCGTTGCGCTATCGGGATTGAGCGCTAACGCAGAGGCGCCTCCACGCCGCTGTAGGCCTGCACCGCTGGCGGAAGACGCTCGCCCTGCACTGCCACCGCGGCAACTGCAGCGTTGAGCTCCCGCAGCTCCCCTGCGCTGAAGACCCCCTCGCCTGCGCCAACGTTGTCCAGCAGATGGGCCATCTGCGTGGTACCGGGAATCGGCACGATCCAAGGCTGCTGCGCCATCAGCCAGGCCAATGCGATCCGCGCAGGCGTGGCCTGCTTTCGCGCGGCCCAGTCCCTGAGCAGGCGCACCAAGGCCAGGTTATGTTCGATGTTCTGCGGGGTGAAGCGCGTTTCGATGCCGCGAATGTCGCCCTCGGCAAACCGTGTCCTGGCGTCGATCGCACCGGTCAGGAAGCCTACGCCCAGTGGGCTCCATGGCACGAATCCGATGCCAAGCTCGGCGCACGTAGCAAGCACCTCCTGTTCCGGCCCACGCCAGAGCATCGAGTACTCGCTCTGCACAGCCGTCACCGGCAGCGCAGCGTGCGCGCGGCGAAGCGTCTTCAGGCCCATCTCGCACAGGCCCCAATGCAGCACCTTGCCCTCGGTCATCAGGTCCTGGATCGCACCGGCCACGTCTTCGATCGGCACCAGCGGGTCCACGCGGTGCTGGTACAGCAGGTCGATGCGGTCGGTACGTAGCCGCGTGAGCATGCCCTCGACCGCCCGCTTGATATGTGCGGGCCTGCTGATCAGGCCCGGGCCACGCGCACCGGTTTCCAGGTCGATGTTCCAGCCGAACTTGGTGGCGATCACCACCTCGTTGCGGAAGGAGGCGACGCCTTCCCCCAGGATTCGTTCCACTTCATGCGGGCCATAGGCCTCGGCCGCATCGTAGAACGTCATCCCGCGATCGAACGCGGCACGGATGATGCGGTGCATCTCGGTGCGCGAGGGGATGGTGGTCTGGTAGGTGCGGCTCATGTTCTGCACGCCCAGCCCGATGCTGGAAACCTGCAGCTTTCCGAGCATGCGGCGGCCGTCCATCCGCGGCGCGGCAGCTGCGGGGGAGGCGTTGGCCGTGGACGTGGCCAGCGCGCCGGTCAGCGGCAGCGCCGCCAGCGCAGCTGCGCCCTTCAGGATCGAGCGGCGTTGCGGATTGTTGGGCAGGTTGCTCATTGCGGTCTCCATGAACGGCATGGTCAGGGCGAAGGCGGTGGGGTCTGTTCCAGTGCCTGCACTGCGCGAGCGGATGCGGCTCCGTAGCCACTGTGGGCCAGCAGTTGGGCCAGGTGGTGCAGCTGTGCGCGGCTGAGGCCCACGCGCTGGCTGGCCGCCATATGCGAGCGCAACTGCGCCTCCACGCCGGGCATCATTGCCAGCGCGCCCACCGTGGCCAGTTCACGGCTCTGCCAGTCCAGGTTGTCGCGCTCGAAGATGTCGCCGAACAGGTGCGTCTGCAGGTACTGGTTGATGATGGGGGCGAAGTCCATGACCGGCCCGGTCACCGGGGCACCGGAGATCCGGGTCTGGTTGGCGGTGCCCCGAGCGCGCAGCGCAGCGCCCACGGGCACCTTTCCGGTGGGCGGTTGCCCGGGTGCGGTGGCGATACCCCTCGCCTCACGTGCGCGCACCACGTTCATCAACTCGCCCAGGGCATTGAGACTCTTTGGGAACCCCGCATAGGCATACAGCTGCACGAGTACTTCCTTTGTCTCACCCAACGTCAGGCCAGCATCCAGTCCCCGGCTCAACGCGGCAGTGAGCTGGGGCATGTCACTGCTGGCCGCTGCGGCCGCAATCAGCGGGATAGCCTGCTGCCTCGGCGAAAGCGGCCCGGCAACGGGAGCGTCGATACCCGACGATGCGTCGCGATACTGGTCATCACTGACCTGCTCCAGCCACGCCACCGATTTGCCGTCTACCACCCCGGTCACTGCAAGGTGGGTCATTGCGCTGTGGGGCGCGGCGCCGTGCCAATGCTTGACCCCGGCAGGACACACCACCACATCCCCGACGTGTATCTGCTGCACCGGCTTACCCCATTCCTGGGTCAGCCCAACGCCGGAGGTAACCACCAGTCGCTGACCGGCGGGGTGGGTGTGCCAGGCCGAGCGCGCACCCGGCTCGAAGCTGACGTATGCCGAAGAAGCCTGCACCTCCTCGTCCGCCGGGAACAGCGGATCTACCCGCACCTTGCCGACGAAGGTCGCTGCCGGACCGGCCACGGACGACTGCGTTCCCGCTCGGGTGATTTGCTGCGTGGGGGGTTCGACCGCGCCGGCGAATGGTGCCGCCACGCTCAATGCCGCACCCAGCAGCGCACTCTGCGCGGTTGATCTGCGAGGCGCGCTCATCGCGCAAGCGTCCGGCTGTAGAACGTGGTCAGCGAGGCGACGGCGGCATCCACGTACTTCGGCACCCAGTAGGTTTCGATATGCGTAGCGCCGTCCAGCAGCACCAGTTGTTTGTCGGAGGTACCGGTCGCCTTGGCGAAAGCGTCCTGGGTCATGTACAGGCTGTCAGCCTTGCTGCCGGCAATCATCAGCAGCGGCTGGTTGATGAGCTCGATCTGGTCGGTGGCGTCCCAACGCATCAGCTCCAGCAGGCTGCTGGTGGTGTAGCGGAAGGTGGCGTTGGGATGGGCGTGCGTCTTCCAGTAGTACGCATAGCCCTGCCGATACAGATCGAAGGGAAGCTTGGCGATCTGTGCGTCGGTGAGATTGGCGTCGCCGGAGTACAGCACTTCGCCGCCGGCAGCTTCCTGTGCCCGCGCATTCGAAGCCTGCTGCAGGCGCTGCTGGATGGTGTCCAGCTGCGAGTCGGCGTAGCCGTTGCGGCGTACACGGCCAGAGTTGAACATGCTGATCGTGGCCACAGCCATGAACCGTTTGTCGGTCTGCGCGGCCGCCAGCGAGTAACCGCCGCCGCCACAGATGCCCAGCAAACCCAGGCGCGTGGTGTCGACCCAGGGAAATCGACTGATGAAGTCCGCCATGCCGTGGATGTCTTCGATGCGGTGGGACGGCGTGTCCACGCTGCGGGGCTGGCCGCCGCTCGCCCCCTGATAGGCCGCATCGGCGGTAATGGCGATGTAGCCCTGCTCGGCCAAACGCTGCGCGTACAGGCCGGCCACCTGCTCCTTTACCCCACCGTTGGGGTGGGCAACCACGATGGTCGGGTATCTCCGCGCGGCATCGAAGTTGGCCGGCGTGTAGAAGTTTGCCGCGATCTCGATTCCATTCAGCGGATAGGACACCGAGTGGACGTTGACCTCGCTGGGCACATTCCGCGTGATCGCACCTTCGTAGGCCAATTTGAAGGGGTTGAGCGTGTAGTCGGCGGCGGACGCGTTGCCTGCCGCCAGGCCAAGGGACATCGCCAACAGCGTGGCGTGCACGATGTGCTTCATTCAACTGCTCCCAGTTTGGACGTTACCCCGGCCGGTGCATGTGGCGCGCCCACGTTGGCGGGGATCAGGCGTAACGCTAACCGCCGTGCACTCATAAAAAAGAGCATCAGCCGGATATCACTCATGCATGAATGATATGAATTATAGATCGGCGAGCGATACAGCACCGGCGCGCCACAGTCTTTTCATGGCGCGATCAATGCATGAGGCAATCCGGCTCAATGATCCAGATTCTTCTTCGCCAGAAACTCGCTCACCAGATCGGCGATCTGGACGTTGTTGAGGTCCGAGAACAAGAAGTGGCTGTTGCCACGGATTCCCAGGTCCGGCAAATGGATCAGGGTGACGTCCCCGCCCTGCCGATTGACCGCGTCGCGCCAGGCGCGGGCCATTTCCAACCGCGCCCGCCAGCTGTCCTGCGCGGGCAGGTCAACGGGCTTGTCAGGGATGTTGTCGCCATACAGCACCAGAATGGGAATCCGCGTCAGCGCCTTGAACGCTTCGGGCGACACCACCGCCGGTGCGACCGTATCGAATGCACTGGGAATCGGCGCCGGCGCATCGTGCTTGGCAAATACGAAGCTGCTGCCAGGCTCGAAGGCGACGATGGCGCGCACATTGGGGCTCTTTATCGCCGTCATCCAGCCAGGGCCTCCCGCCTGCGAATGGGTAAACAAGATCGCGGGCCCTGTTTTCTGCAGCACGGCAGCTACTCCGTCAGAGACCACCCCGAGGTCGAACGGCCCCGTGTTCGGCGTGACCGAACGGAAAAACTGGTCCAGCGTGGCCTCCCCTTTCGGGAACTGACTGCCGCCGAAGTACGTCGGCCAGAGGCCAATTCGGAACTGGTTGAACCACATCTGATCGTCTGCCACGGGCTTCAGCGTGGACTCGACCATGCTTCGGCCGGCTTTGCCTCGCCGTGGCTGATCGATCAGGTAGGTAGTGAAGCGACGGCGCAGGAACAGGTTCTGGAAGCCCTCGCGCCCATCGGCCGTCGTTTCCCAACTCTTGGACGACTGGCCCGCACCGTGCCACATCACGATCGGCAGCGGACGCGCATTCACCGGCTTCTGGTAGAAGGCATAGACGTGATCACCGTGGTAGCTCTGGCCCTCCGGATTGGAGGGTTTCAACGGATCGAACGTGCCAGGCTCCGTCTTTTCCATGCCACCCGCGAGGAAACTCCCCTGCGCCTCGATCTGCAGTGGCTCGTTGGCCATGGCGGTCGTGGAACAGAGGGAAAGCGCCATCCAGATCAGTGTGGATGCGAAGCCAGGCACCAGAGTGCGGCGGCGGGTGCGTGTCTGCATGGGTCACTCCGTGACAGATTGTCAGGGAAATCTACCCTCGGGGCCACGCTGGAAGAAGCGCGCACGCGCATATCACTCATGCATGGAGGATATATATGCCATGTCTACGACACGGCAATGGCTAGCAGGCGCAGATCTTCAAGCGAAATCTTCAACTCTGCGCCTCTCACGCCAGGCTGCGGCCAGAAGACCAACCGAATGGCCAGGCTGGCCAGACATGCCAACGCCAGAAGAGTGAGCCACTTTGCTACACGAACCGAGAATGAAACAGCGAGAAATGCGGCTACAAGAAGCAAGAGCGCTGCGCCACTGAGCGCCAGACCCGCCTTGCCTTGGATGACATTGCCGGACGCAACAATCGCCAGCAGCAATACGCCTATTGCTACGCCGACGCCGCCGACAAGGATGGCCAAAAGATTCATCAGTCGCTGATTGCGCATCCTTGCCACCTGATTGGGCATGCCCTGAACAAATACGTCGGTAGTGCATGTGCTGCACGGGAGCCAACGAGGCAACGACGGCAGCAGCTCATTCAATCACTCAGCACCGAAGGACTCAAAATAATTCTTCCACTTAATAATTCCCGGCAATCAGCTCTTCGCGGGACTTGGTATCCTCCAGGAAAATTCCCATCCATGCATTCATGACTTCAAAAATATCAATGCCAAATTCCGTGGACGCAGAATCTTCATGCCACCATATCAAGCCCACCGCACCAGTATGCTTGTCCGCCTCCACTGCGACATAGTCTCCGCCGCCATTCGAGAATACCGTGATCCAATTTTCAGCATGGCAGCCTCCGTCCTCGTCAACCAAGTCGGAAATACGTGACTGGTCGCAAAGGCACTGCGGGCCCATCGAGCGAGCGGGAAAGAAGGTGTATCCGTCGTGCACTTTACGATAAAAATCCTGAAGCCTGCCGGGAAGTCGTTCGAGTTGAAAACCCTCGACTGCGCGCCCTTCGACAGGCGCCCCACCAACATAATAGTAGAAACTTTTTCCGTCATGAAATACATACGCCATTTCAACCGCGTCACCCAGCAACAGCACGGTACCCAGCAGACACTCACTGAATAGCGAAATTACCGTTGAAAATTCATTTGAAAATGAATTCCAGCCGTCGGGATATACTGGTCCGACCTCAAGACCAAGACCGAACTTTTCCCAACCCCTGGGCAATACGACATCTTGGGGGACATCCTTGACGTCAAGACACACCTTGCGATGAGGAAATGTATCAAGAATACCTTGGAAAATATCATCAAGCGTAATAATATCCTTTCTCCTACAAGAAGCCGCGGATCATTTCTCACAACATAATATCCGATTTTCTTCCTACTCTCTCACACCACCTCTAAAGCCTGGATCGACATCAATCCCACCCGCCTATAGCGCGCCTATTTCCAATAGCTTTAGCACCATGCAATGCGTCAGGAATACCCTGCATAACCAGCTTGGAGCTCTAATTATTCGGATCAGGCCCGATCCGCGAGCAACAGGCGCCCAGGATTTATAATGCCCTCCTATTTGGAGGGGTGCCTGCCCTCGGCGTCGCCGAACGGCAGCTGCATGGATAGCTCCTCAACATATGCCGCCGATGTCTCGCAGGTTGTTAGCCAGCGCCGACACTACCGGCGTATTTGTTCAGAGCATCCCTGGCTGGTACTAGCAGACGGACCCGAAGGACTGTTTGTGCAATTCGCGCACAGAGCATCAGCGGATGGCTCTGCCCTTGTTACTGGACGGCCCCTACATGTTGCGCTCTTTAGACACTGCGATCTCGCACAGAATCGGTGCCGCGCCACAGCCCCTTCCTACGGCACTTCTACTCCAACTGCCCATCCCGCAACCGATAACTCCGATGCACGATGCCCTCCGGCAACACATCATGCGTAATCATCACCAGACTCCGGCTGCCCAACGCAGCCACCATGTCATGCAACAACGCATGCGCGGTATCCACGTCCAGCCCTTCGGTAGGCTCATCCAGCAACAGAATCGGTGAACCACGCAGCAGCGCCCGCGCCAGCGCCAGGCGCCGCGCCTGCCCGGCCGACATGGTGGCGCCGTTCTCGCCCACCCACGCCTGCAACCCGCCGATCTGTTCGGCCCAGCCCTGCAGGCGCACATCGGCCAGCACCTGCCACAGCTGCGCATCGGTAGCCTGCGGATCACCCAAGTGCAGATTGTCGGCCACGCTGCCCGCAAACACCGGCGCGTTCTGCGGCAACCACGCCACCTGCCGGTGCCAATCAGCCTGGGCGAACTGGCGGATGTCGACGCCGCCGTAGCGCACGTAACCGGCATCGGGGTCCCACAGGCGCAGCAGCAGCGACGACAACGTGGTTTTGCCACAGCCGCTGTCGCCCTGGATGGCGATGCGATCACCCGGGCGCAGCTGCAACTGCAGCCCGTCCAGCAATGCCCGCTCCTGCCCCGGCCAGCGGAACGCCACGTGTTCAACACTGAGCGTGGCCGGCTCGGCGGGCACCGGCACCGGGTTTTCCGGCTCGGCGACACCGGCGGGTTGATCGACGATCTGCTCCAGCCGCACCGCCGCCACCCGTCCGGACAACCACGACTGCCACGCCAGCCCGATGGCCGCCCACAGTTCCAGCAGCGCCACGGTGAGGAACACCAGGCCCGCGGCCAAGGCGGCATCGATGGCGCCGCGCTCGAAACCGCGCAGTGCCACCCACACCATGGCCACCAGCCCTGCGGCCGCACACACACCGTGCAGCGCATTGCCACCGATCAACCGCACCCGGCGCCGGCGGTCGCGTGACTTCAGCTGTTTGGCCGCCACCAGCACGCGCAGGTTCCAGTGCTCGCGCGCCTGCAGGGCGGTCAGGTCCGCCGCGCCTTCCAGGCCCTCGAAGGACTGCGCGCGCAGCTGTGCGCGATGCAGCGCGCGGTCGCGCTCCTGGTCGCCGGCACCGCGCACGGTCAGCCACGGCACGCCCGCGCCGATCACCAGTGCCAGCACGCCCAGCAGCAACGCCGCGGGGGGGTAGATGATGCCGGCGGCGATCACGCCCACCAGCGAGATGCCGCCCAGCGCCAGCAACGGGCCGAGGGCGCGCACCAGCAGGCCATCCACTTCGCCGATGTCCGACATTAGACGCGCCAGCAGCTCGCCAGTGCGCACGCCGGCCAGGCGCGCCGGGGCCAGCGGCAGCGCGCGGCGGAAGAACCACACGCGCAGGTCGCGGGCGATGCGCAGGGTGACGTCGTGGCCCACCAGCTTTTCGAAATAGCGCGAGGCGATCCGCGCCATGGTCAACCCGCGGATGCCCGCCGAGGGCGAGAAGAAGTTGAAGCCGCTGCCCAGCCCGGCCGCACCGGCCAGTGCGGCCGCTGTCAGGAAGCCACCGGACAGCCCAAGCAATGCGGTGCCGGCCAGCATGGTGGTCCACAGCAGCAGTACGGTCAGTACCAAGCGACCGCGATGGCGGGTAAATACTTGCTTCAACGAATCGATGTGCGGCGCACTCATGCCGGCACCTCCCGCGTGTTGCGGGTGCCGCTGGCGGTCAAGGTCAGGCGCGTATCGGCCCAGGCCATGGCGACCTCGCTGTGGGTGGCGATGATGACGCTGCGGCCGCGCGCGAACGCGGCGAGCGTGCGCAGCAGGTCGGCCTCAGTGTCCGGGTCAAGGAAGGCGGTGGGTTCATCGAGCAGCAGCAGCTGCGGGTCGCGCAGCAGCAACCGCGCCAGGCCGATGCGGCGTGCTTCGCCGCCGGACAGACCAAAGCCACGCTCGCCGATCACCGTATCCAGGCCGTTCGGCAGGGCGGACGCGAAGCGCATCACCTGCGCCGCCTCGGCAACGGCGCGCAGGTGCGCATCGGTGGCGCCCGGGTCGGCCAGGCGCAGGTTGTCGGCAATACTGCCGTGGAACAGGTAGGGGCGCTGCCCGGCATAGCCGATCTCCAGCCCGGGGCGCAGCACGATGCTGCCCGACTGCGGCGGCAGCCAGCCGGCCAGCGCTTCCAGCAGGGTGCTCTTGCCACTGCCGCTGGGGCCCACCAGTGCCAGCCGCTGCCCGGGCTCGATCTGGAAGGACAGCCCTTGGATGACATCGTGCTGCGCCCCCAGCGGACGCAACACCAGGTCGCGCACCTGCACCGGTGGTGCATGTTGTTCCAGCAGTTCCGGGGCACGTGCAACGGCGGCCTGCACATCGCCGCCCTCTTCCGCATCAGGCAGCTCGCCGAGCAGGCGCTCCACCTCGGCGGCGGCGGCCAGCGCGTTGGCGCGGTCGTGGTAGTGCGCGGCCAGGCGCCGCAGCGGCGCGTAGAACTCCGGCGCCAGCAGCAGGCAGAACATGCCCACGCCCAGTGTGGGCACCTGCGCGTGCAACGACATCAGGCCCAGGTAGCTCAGCCCGAAATACAGCGCGACCATGGCCACGCTGACCGAGGCGAAAAATTCCAGCACGGTGGACGACAGGAAGGCAATGCGCAGCACCTTCATGGTGCGCTCGCGCACGCCTTCGGCGGCAGCGGCCACGCCCTCCAGTTCGGCCTCGCCCCGCCCGTACAGGCGCAGCAGGCCCAGGCCCTTGATGCGGTCGGCGAAATGGCCGCTCATGCGCGCCAGCTCGCCCAGCTGCGCGCGCCCGGCCGCTTCTGCGCCCCAGCCCACCAGCATCATGAAGAACGGCACCAGCGGCGCGGTGAACACCAGGATCAGCGCCACCACCCAATCGGTCCAGACCACCGCCAGCGCGATCAGCAGCGGCACCACCACCACTTCGATGCGGACCGGCTGATAACCGGCGTAATAGTTCTCGATTGCATCTGCATGGGCCAGCATCAGCTCGCCCAGCTCACCGGTACGCTGCTGGCGCAGCCACAACGGCCCGCGCCCCAGTAGGCGCCGGTAGACCCGTTCACGCAGGGCCAGCCGTGCGGCATCGGCCACATCGCCGGCTGCGGCCTGGGTGGCGCTGCCCAGCAGCGCGCGTGCGACCAGCACCGCCAGCAGGCCCAGCAGCACCGGGGTGGCGTCGGCCAGCGGCCGGTGCTGCACCAGCACGGTCTGGATCAACCAGGCAATGGCCGCGGCCTGGCCGATCAACAGCGCCCCGGACACGCAGATGCACAGCGCAGCCATGCGCTGGCGCCCCCGCGCGGCCATGCCCAGCCCGCCCAGCCAGTGCAGGCGGCGACGGCGCAGGGCCGCGTTTTCAACAACAGTGGCGTCGGGGGGTATGCTCAAGGCAGATCACGCAGGGACACAGGGAGGTTTCCGTCGATTGTAGTGGGTGCCGGCATGGCCCCCGTGCGGCAAGCGGTCGCAGGCTGCCAGGAACGCATACGATTCCTTGCACAGACCGCTCGTACATTGATCTGAATCAAGGCTATTTGAAGTTGCAGGTCACAGAATTCATCCCGTAGACCCCCCTTCCCGCCACCTGAAACGCTAAACCCAACGAGGTAGCCAGGCCATGATTGATCAGACAGTCGTAGAACTGTCGCGGCTGCAATTCGCTCTGACCGCGATGTACCACTTCCTATTTGTCCCCCTCACGCTCGGGCTGTCCTTCATGGTGGCCATCATGGAGAGCGTGTACGTCATGACCCGCAAGCAGGTCTGGCGGCAGATGACCCTGTTCTGGGGCACCCTGTTCGGCATCAACTTCGCCATCGGCGTGGCCACCGGCCTGGTGATGGAATTCCAGTTCGGCATGAACTGGTCGTACTACAGCCACTACGTGGGCGACATCTTCGGCGCACCGCTGGCCATCGAAGGGTTGATGGCGTTCTTCCTGGAAGCCACCTTCATCGGCCTGTTCTTCTTTGGCTGGAAGCGGCTGAGCGCGGTCAAGCACCTCACCGTGACCTGGCTGATGGCGCTGGGCACCAACCTGTCGGCGGTGTGGATCCTGATCGCCAACGGCTGGATGCAGAACCCGACCGGTGCGGTGTTCAACCCCGAAACGATGCGCATGGAAGTGGTGGACTTCGCCGCGGTGCTGTTCAATCCGGTGGCGCAGGCCAAGTTCGTGCACACCGTCAGTGCCGGCTACGTGACCGGCGCGATCTTCGTGATGTCCATCAGCGCGCTGTACCTGCTGCGGGGCAAGTACAAGGACATGGCCCGCCGCTCGTTCGCGGTGGCTGCGGCCTTCGGCCTGCTGTCGTCGCTGTCGGTGGTGGTGCTGGGTGACGAAAGCGGGTACGCCGCCAGCGAACACCAGAAGATGAAGCTGGCCGCGATTGAAGCGATGTGGGAAACCGAGCGTGCCCCGGCCGACTTCACCGCCTTCGGCATTCCCAACCAGACCACCCACACCAACGACTACGCGATCAAGATTCCGTACCTGATGGGCCTGATCGCCACCCGTTCGCTGGACCAGCCGATCCCGGGCATCCTGGAACTGGTGGGCCGCGCCGAGAACCGCATCCGTGGCGGCCAGATTGCTTACGGTGCGCTGGAGCGCGTGCGCAAGGACAAGAACGACGTCGAAGCGCGCGAGATGTTCGACCGCCATTGGCAGGATCTGGGCCACGGCCTGCTGCTGAAGCGTTACCGCGAGGACATCCTCAACGCCACCCCGGAAGAAATCTCCAAGGCGGCGATGGACACGGTACCGCGCGTGGCACCGCTGTTCTGGACCTTCCGCATCATGGCCGGCCTGGGCTTCTACCTGATCGCCTTCTTCGCCCTGGCGTTCTACTTCTCGTGCCGCAACAGCTTCCAGGACAAGCGCTGGTTCCTGCGCCTGGCCGTGTGGTCGCTGCCGGCCCCGTGGATCGCGATCGAGTGCGGTTGGTTCGTGGCCGAGTACGGTCGCCAGCCGTGGGCGGTGGATGGCGTGCTGCCCACTTTCTATGCCGCATCGGGCCTGGCCCTGCATGAAATCCTGACCACGCTGGCAGTGTTCACCGGGTTGTACACGGTGCTGCTGGTGATCGAGGTCAAGTTGATGCTGAAGGCGATCCGCAAGGGTCCGGAAGAAATCCTGCCCACGCTGCAGGCTGATATCCGCCCCGTTTCCCCCGTTGCCGCCGCCCCCGGCCAAGCCTGAGGCAGGAGAATCCAGATGGAATTCATTGCACTTGATTACACCACGCTCCGCGTGATCTGGTGGCTGCTGCTCGGCATCCTGCTGGTCGGCTGGGCCGTCATGGACGGGTTCGACCTCGGCGTTGGCACCCTGCTGCCGTTCGTGGCCCGCACCGATGACGAACGCCGGCTGGTGATCAACACCGTCGGCCCGGTCTGGGAAGGCAACCAGGTCTGGTTGGTACTGGGTGGCGGCGCGATCTTCGCGGCGTGGCCCCCGCTGTACGCGGTCAGCTTCTCCGGCTTCTACCTCGCTGTGTTCCTGATGCTGTTCGGGCTGATCCTGCGCCCGGTCGCCTTCAAGTACCGCAGCAAGATGCCCGGCAAGCGCTGGCGCCAGAACTGGGACCGGGCGCTGTTTGTCGGCGGCCTGTTGCCGGCCCTGATCGCCGGCGTGGCGGTGGGCAACGTGCTGGTGGGCGTGCCGTTCCACTTCGATGACAGCATGCGCATCTTCTACACCGGCACCCTGATCGGCCTGCTCAACCCGTTCGCCCTGGTGGCCGGCCTGGTCAGCGTGGCGATGGTGGTGTCGCACGGTGCGGCGATGCTGGTGCTCAAGACCGATGGTCCGGTGGCCGAACGTTCGGCGCGCTATGGCAGCGTGGCTGCACTGGCGAGCTTCGTGTTGTTTGCCGCCGCCGGCGCCTGGGTGGCCTTCGGCCTGCCGGGCTACCAGATCACCTCGCAGGTGGTCACCGATGGCCCGACCAACCCGCTGTTGAAGACCGTTGAACTGGGCAGCGCCGCCGGTGGCTGGCTGCGCAACTACAGCAGCATGCCCGCCACCGTGGTGTTCCCGCTGATCGGCCTGCTGGGTGCCCTGGCAAGCGCAGTGCTGCTGCGTGCCCGCCGTGGCGGCCTGGCCTTCCTCGCCTCGGGCGCGTCCATCGCCGGCATCATCCTCACCGTCGGCTTTGCGATCTTCCCGTTCCTGCTGCCGTCCTCCAGCCAGCCCATCTCCAGCCTGACCGTCTGGGACAGTTCGTCCAGCCATCTCACGCTGTGGATCATGCTGCTGGCCACGGCCATTTTCCTGCCGATCATCATCGCGTACACCAGCTGGGTATACCGCGTCATGAAGGGCAAGACGACCGCCGAGGAAATGGGCGACAACCCGAACGCGTATTGAGTGTTCTCACGGGTGCCGACCCACGGTCGGCACCACCCCCGAATGAAGGAGAGTGAACATGTGGTATTTCGCCTGGATCCTCGGCGCCGGCCTTGCCTCGGTCGTGGCCATCCTCAACGGCATGTGGTTCGAAGCCCGCGAAACCAGCCGACTGGACAACGAGCAACGCTGAAAGTGTAAAAAAGAGTTGCCGATACGGCCTTCACACCGTATTCTTGGCGGCTCCTTCGGGGTGTAGCTCAGTCTGGTAGAGCGCTACGTTCGGGACGTAGAGGTCGCAGGTTCGAATCCTGTCTCCCCGACCACTCAGGTGGTCGCATTGAAGCCTGGAAACACGATTTCCAGGCTTTTGTGTCTAAGCCGTGGCAACACGGCACCGAAGGAAAGCAACACGGTCCCCCTTGCCGCCGAAGGGCGGGATCGATACAATAGGCGGCTCCTTACGGGGTGTAGCTCAGTCTGGTAGAGCGCTACGTTCGGGACGTAGAGGTCGCAGGTTCGAATCCTGTCTCCCCGACCATTTGATGGTCACATTGAAGCCTGGAAGACATATGTCCTCCGGGCTTTTTTGTGTCTGTTGTTCAGGGCACGCATCCACGGCGTGTGGCCATGCCGGACACGCCGGTAGAGCCGACCGTTGGTCGGCTGCACGTCCATGCGGTGGAGGGATCCGCACACCCACACGCCCCGGCCCGGCCCGGCCTGACCACATCGGCATCCGGGGGATTTGGCGCTGGCGTCAAAGCGCAGCCGACCAACGGTCGGCTCTACCGGGGTGTTTCGCATACCCACATGCCCCGGTCCGGTGGTTTGCACATCCACACGCCCCGGCCCGGTGTTTTGCACACCCGCATGCCCCGTTCGGTGTTTGCATACCCACATGCCCCCGGTCCGGTGCTTTCGCATGGGTACACGCCCCGGCCCCGTGGTTGGCATAGCCACACGCCCGGCGCGGTGTTTTGTATGGCCACACGCCCCGGGCCGTCGGCACGACCCATTCATTTGGCGCAGGTACAATGCCCCGCTTCGGGACGCGCGCGGCGCGCGCCATTCCTCTTCTACCCCACGCAGCCTCCGGCCATGTGCCAGCGGCGGCGTTTCCGCACATCCGGCCCCCACCGTGATCGCGCCACCTGCATGAGATCCACGTCCATGACCCACACCGACCCACACGCCTCGTCCCTGCTGCGCGGACGCGTGCTCGCCTTTGCCGCCATCCTGCTGGCCGCGCTCAACCTGCGCACCGCCGTCACCTCGGTCACCCCGCTGCTGGACCTGCTCGGCCAGACCTTCGGCTTCGGCACCACCATGACCGGCGTGCTCGGCATGCTGCCCACCGCCTCGTTCGCCCTGTTCGGCGTCAGCACCCCCATGGTGGCCCGCCGTATCGGCCTGGAGCGCACCGCCCTGCTCGCCATGGGCCTGGCCACCGTCGGCCTGCTCCTGCGCTCCATGGCCGGCGGTATCGGCAGCCTCCTGTTCGGCTCCATCGTCGCCCTCGCCGGCATGGGCATCGGCAACGTCGTCGTTCCGCCGCTGGTCAAGCGCTACTTCGCCAACCGCGTCGGCACCGTCAGCACCCTCTACATCACCGTGCTGCAGATCGGCACCATGATGCCCGCCCTGCTCGCCGTGCCCCTGGCACAGAGCGCAGGCTGGCGCGTCTCGCTCGGCATCTGGGCCATCCTCGCCCTGGCCGCTGCCCTGCCCTGGATGATGCTGGCCCGCCGCCGCCCGCACCCGGACCCGCTCGACACCGCCGCCGACCCGTCCGCCCAGCCGCACGGCAAGGTCTGGCGCACCCCGCTTGGCTGGGGCATGACGCTCATGTTCGGCATGACCTCGCTCATGACCTACTCCATGTTCACCTGGCTGCCGCGCATCGTCGTCGAAGCCGGTGCCACCCCGGCCTTCGGTGGCATCATGGTGGCCATCTTCGCCGCCTGCGGCCTGCTGCCCTCGCTCACCATGCCCGCCCTGGCGGTGCGCCTGCGCAACCCGTTCCCGCTGGTCCTGATCGGCTTCTCGGCCTTCCTCATCGCCTTCGCCGGCCTGCTCTTCGCCCCGATGAAGGCGCCGTGGCTGTGGGCCATCCTGCTGGGCATCGGCCCGTCCACCTTTCCGCTCGCGCTGACCCTGATCAACCTGCGCACCCGCACCCCCGCGGGCTCGGCCGCGCTGTCCGGCTTCATGCAGGGCGTCGGCTACGCCTTCAGCTGCCTGGGCCCGTTCCTGTTCGGCTGGCTGCATGAAATGAGCGGCGGCTGGCACCTGCCGTTCGGCTTCCTGGTGGTCTGCGCGGTGGTCCTGCTCACCGCCTCGTGGGTGGCCTGCAAGCCGCAGAAGCTGGAAGACCAGTGGTAAGCGTCGCTTCTACACACCGCTTGCGCACCTGCTGACGTAGCGTGTCAGTCACTGACCTGCCGGCAACGGCAGGCGGTCGGGGCCTGGAGCATTCCAGCGCGTTTCACTGAACGGCTTCAGTACGCAACGACCCCCGGGACATCGCCGTGGCGGCGGCCTGCCGGTCTTTGCGATCAGTAAGTTACATCCTGTTTCTCTTCCCGCTCCACAGCGGGATGCGGACGCGCGTGCTTTAACGATTTGTAAACAACTGCGCAGTCAGGCACGATTGGCATGTGATGTGCGTCACATTTTTGCACACCATATTCTCTGAAGGGATGCACTGGGGGTTCCATGTACAACCATCGGCCGCTGGCGCTTTGCGTCGGCCTGGCATGCGCCACACTCTGTCTGACCAGCACCGGCGCACACGCCGCCGCGACTGCGGATCAGCTCGGGCAGATCAGCCACTTCCGCGACCATGCCCAATGGCTGGATGCGCTGGCCGCCATCGAGCGGGCCCAGCTGCAGTCGCCCGACGACGCCCTGCTGTACAAGCTGCAGGTGCTGACGCTGTCCGACATCGGCAATGCACACCGCGCCTGGCAGCTGTATCAGGCCCGCCCGCAGCTGTTCGATGATGGCCAGAAGCAGCGCTTCGAGGCCAACTACCTGGCCAAGCTGGTGGGCTGGAGCCTGGCCTACGGGGCCAGCGAAGACACCCGCCTGGACGAAGCCGAAGGCGCGCTGGCGCAGATGCAGCAGTACCTCGACCGCGGCGGCAGCAGTGTGCAGGCCGCGCCGCTGCGCATCCGCTACGACCGCCTGATCCTGCTCAACCGGCTGGGCCGGCACACGCAGGTTCGCGACGAGTACCGCAGCCTGTTGGCCGACGGCCATCCGGTGCCGAACTACCTGATGGCCCCGATCGGCGATTCGCTGATGGCCACCCAGCACCCGCAGGAAGCCATTCCCGTGCTCGAAGCGGCCATGAAGGCCGACCCCTCGCAGCCGCAGGTGCGCTCCGAGCTGGCCTACGCCTACCTGGAAAGCGAACAGGCCAACACCGCCATCGCGCTGCTCACCAAGTGGCAGGCCGACGAGCCCGCATGGCGCTGGACCAACGGCGCCAAGGCCCCGCACGCCAACTGGCCGCGTTACGAAGCCGACCTCAACCTGGCCATGGTGCGCGCCTACAGCGGCGACCTGCCCACCGCCCAGCGCGATCTGGAGAAGATGGTCGACATCGGCCCGGGCAACACCGGCACGCAATCCTCGCTGGGCAACGTCTACCTGATGCGCGGTTGCGCCACGCCGGGCGCTGGAGCGCTACAGCATGGCCAACACGCTGGACCCGCGCGACGTACCGGCCCGCCTGGGCCAGTACGACGCCTACGTGGAGCTGCAGCGCGACGACCTCGCCCGCCCGATCCGCGACACCCTGCTGGAGCGCTACCCCGGCCAGCCGTCGGTGCAGCGCCTGGACCGCAGCTGGCGCGCGCACCGCGGCTGGCAGCTGCATGCGTACGCTGAGGGCGGGCGCAGTTCCGGCGGCGGCGGTGCGTCGCCGTTGGGCAACGATGACGGCCGTTACGGGGTGGAAGTGCAGTCCCCGATCCTCGACGACCGCTGGCGCGTGGTGGCCTTTGCCGACCGCCGGAACGTCGACTTCCAGGACCAGACCATCAACCCGCTGCGGGTGGGCCTGGGCACGCGCTACCGCTATGGCCGCGCCGACGCCGAAGCCTTCGTCAACCGCGCCAACGACCACATCGGCGATACCGGCCTGAGCGCCGGCCTCGGTTGGCAGTTCAGCGACCAGTGGCACGTGGGCGTCACCGCCGCGCGCAACGATGCCGATGCGTCGATGCAGGCGCGCGTGGCCGGCATCACCGCCGACAGCGTGGCCGTGGCCGCGGACTACCGCCGCAACGAACGCACCCACTGGAGCATCGGCGCCAGCCAGTTCCGCTACGACGACGGCAACCGCCGCGATACTGTCACCACCGCCATCGAGCAGCGCCTGCTGACCCGCCCCACGCTGATCCTGGACGGCCTGGGCAGCCTCTACGCCAGCCAGGGCAGCCGCGACGACGTGCCCTACTTCAACCCGTCCGAGGACCACTCGGTGGAACTGGGCCTGCGCGTGGACCAGCAGCTGTGGCGCCACTACGAGCGCCACTTCCGGCACCGCCTGACAGTGTCGGTGGGCCAGTACTGGCAGCAGGGCTTTGGCAGCGCGCTCGTGCCGTCGGCCGAGTACCGCCACGAATGGCAGATCGGCGAAGGCCGGATTTTCGAGTACGGCGTGAGCTGGTCGCGACCGGTCTACGACGGACAACGCGAACGACACGTGGGCCTGGATGTCGGCCTGCGCTGGGGAGAATGAGATGGACCATATGGATCTGAAACGCTGGACCCTGGGCCTGCTGCTGGCGTTGCTGGCCGTGGTCGTTCCCGCGCACGCGCAGCCGCCGTCGGCGGCCGTGCTGGACGCGGCCGACAACGGCCTGCTGGTGCTCAGCTACCACGACATCCGCGATGACGTGGCCACCACCAGCGACCTGGACGCCTATGCGGTCAGCACCCAGAACTTCGCCGCGCACCTGGACTGGCTGTCCGCGCACGGCTACCACCCGGTGTCGCTGTCGCAGCTGATCACCGCCTCGAAGGGCGGCACCCCGCTGCCACCCAAGCCGGTCCTGCTGACCTTCGATGACGGCCTGCGCAGTGTGTACAGCAAGGTGTTCCCGCTGCTGCGCGCCTACAACTACCCGGCACTGGTGGCGGTGATCACCGACTACGTGGACATGCCCGCCGGCCGCCAGATCGACTACGGCTACCGCCCCTTCACCCGCGACGATTTCCTGACCTGGGAACAACTGCGCGAGATGCAGAAGAGCGGGCTGATCGAACTGGCCAGCCACACCGACAACCTGCACCACGGCGTGCAGTCCAATCCGCAGGGCAACTCCACTCCGGCGGTGATCACCCGCATCTACGACCCGACCGCCAAGCGCTACGAAACCGCGGCCCAGTACGAAGCCCGCCTGCGCGCGGACCTGCAGCTGAGCGTGGACCGCATCCAGAAGAACGTGGGCGTGTCGCCCAAGGCGGTCGTGTGGCCGTATGCCGCCTACAACGCACTGAGCAACGACATCGCCGAGCAGCTCGGCATGCCGGTGTCCTTCGACCTGGAAGGCCGCAGCACGCCGGTGACACGTGACCTGCACGGCCTGGCCCGCTTGCTGGTGACCAACAACCCGACCGTGATCCAGCTGGCCTACGAACTGCGCCGCGACGTCGAACGCGACGGCATGCGTGCCCTGCAGATCGACCTGGACGCGGTGTACGACGCCGACCCGGCGCAGCTGGCCAAGAACCTGGATGCGCTGATCGAGCGGGTCAAGAAGATCGGCCCCACCCACGTGTTCCTGCAGGCCTTCGCCGACCCGGACGGCAACGGCTCGGCCGACGCGCTTTACTTCCCCAACCGGCACCTGCCGATGCGCGCGGACCTGTTCAACCGCGTGGCGTGGCAGCTCAAGACGCGTGCCGGGGTGAAGGTGTTCGCGTGGCTGCCGGTGCTGGGTTACGAGCTCAAGGACCCGGCCATCCGCACCGCGCTGGCGATCGAGAGCCCCGAGCGCGATGGCATCTTCCGGCTGGACTTCACCAACCCGAAGGTGCGCCGGATCATCGATGACATCTACGAAGACCTGGCGATCAACTCCTACTTCGAGGGGCTGCTGTTCCACGACGATGCCTACCTGCGCGATACCGAGCTGAGCCAGCTGCCGCCCGAAGGCGACGACGGCGCGCGGACCCAGGCACTGATCGACTTCACCCTGGAGCTGCGCACCGCCGCGCAGCGCTGGCGGCCCAAGCTGGCCACCGTGCGCAACCTGTACGCGCAGCCGGTGCTGCAGCCGCAGAGCGCCAGCTGGTTCGCCCAGCGCCTGGACCTGTTCAACAAGGCCTACGACCACACCGCGTTGATGGCGATGCCGTGGATGGAAGGCAGCCGCAACCCGGAAAAATGGCTGGACAAGCTGGTGGTGGCGGTGCGTGCACACGACCCGCAGCTGTCCCAGACCATGTTCGAACTGCAGACGGTGGACTGGCGTACCCAGAAGCCGATTCCCGGTGAGCGCCTGCGTGCGCAGATCCGTCGCCTGCAGGCGCAGGGCGTGCGTCATTTCGCCTGGTACCCCGACGACTTCATCGCCGGCCGTCCGTCCACTTACGATGCGCGCGCGGCGATGTCCTCGCGCAGCTTCCCGTACGAGGAAAAGTGAGGCTGCCATGCATCCCTTCCTGTTCGCGCTGTTCCAGTTCGCCTTCTTCTATCCGATGGTGATGGCGTTCTTCTGGATGTCCGGCGGCCTGTACTACTTCTTCCGACGTGAGCGAAAGGCGCGCGATCGCAACGATCCGCCGCCGATGGACAGCTACCCGTTCGCGTCGATCCTGATCCCGTGCCACAACGAAGCGGACAACCTGACCGACACGCTCGGCTCGGCGCTGCGCCAGAACTACCCGGACTTCGAAGTGATTGCCATCAACGATGGCAGCAGCGACGACACCGGCGCCCGCCTGGACGCGATGGCCGCGCTGCATCCGCGGCTGCGCGTGGTGCATCTGGACCGCAACCTGGGCAAGGCCAATGCGCTGCGCATGGGCGCCCTGGCGGCACGCTCGGAGTACCTGGTGTGCATCGATGGCGATGCGATGCTGGAGGAGTACGCCACCCACTGGATGGTCTGGCACCTGACCAGTGGCCCGCGCGTGGGCGCGGTGACCGGCAACCCGCGCATCCGCAACCGGTCCACCCTGCTGGGCCGCCTGCAGGTGGCCGAGTTCTCTTCGATCATCGGCATGATCAAGCGCGCCCAGCGTGTGTACGGGCGCATCTTCACCATCTCCGGGGTGATCGCCGCGTTCCGCCGCACCGCGCTGCACCGTATCGGCTACTGGGCCGATGACATGGTCACCGAAGACATCGACATCAGCTGGCGCCTGCAGCTGGACCACTGGGACATCCGCTACGAACCCAACGCGCTGTGCTTCATCCTGATGCCGGAAACACTGAAGGGCCTGTGGCGGCAGCGCCTGCGCTGGGCCCAGGGCGGCGTGGAAGTGATGCTGCGGCATGGCAGCTCGCTGTTCCACTGGCGCAAGCGCCGCATGTGGGGCGTACTGCTGGAATACCTGCTGAGCGTGCTGTGGGCCTACACCATGCTGGCCATCATCGTGCTCTGGGCATTGGGCAAGTTCATGCCCCTGCCGCAGGACCTGTACATCGCCACGCTGCTGCCGCAATGGCACGGGGTGATCCTGGCGCTGGTGTGCCTGCTGCAGTTCGCCAGCAGCCTGATCATCGACCGCCGTTACGAAACCCACATTGGACGCAACTACTTCTGGGTGATCTGGTACCCGATGGCGTACTGGCTCATCAGCCTGTTCACGACCCTGGTGGCCCTGCCGAAGACGCTGCTCAAGCGCCGTGGCAAGCGGGCGGTCTGGGTCAGTCCCGACCGGGGTATCCGATGAACACTGTCAAATCCACCCGCCGTTTCGACTCGCGCCTGATCCAGAAGCCGCGCCAGCAGCCGCGTCTGCAGCGCACCGCCTGGGGGTTTGTGACCCTGGCCTTCTGGGGCTTCTACTTCTACCTGTGGGCGCCGCTGGTGACGTTGATTTCCTGGCTGCTCGGCGGCCGCATGGCCTGGCTGCAACTGTACGAGTACAAGCAGGCCATCGATCCGTTCATCATCATTGCGCTGCCGGTGATGCTGGTCTGTACGGCGGTGCTGCTGATCGCCTGGGCCGAGTACAACCGCATGCGGTTTGCCGGCAAGGAGCGCCGTACTCCGCATGAGGACACCACCCGCGAGGAAATCGCCCGCGACCTGGGCGCCAGCCCGGAACTGGCCGCGCAACTGGCCAGCGGGAAGGCGGTTACGTTGCATATGGACGATCACGCGAGGCCGGTGGGCGTGACCCACCAGCTGCTGTAGGAGGGGTCGGCAGGGCTGCGCCCTGCACCTGCCGACGCCGGAGCCGGAGCCGAAGCCAGAGCAACGTCAACGGCTGAAGCGGCTCTGGATTTCTGCTGGTTGGGCGGGGCGGTGTGGGTGGGCAGGACACGCCGTAAACCCGTCCATGGGGGCTCGGCGGCGCCATCCATGGCGCCAACGGTCCTTCCCACCCACACCGCCCCACCCCCGACAGTTTCCTGGTGACGGTTGGTGGAGCCATGGCATGCGGGGATCAAATCCGATCGATATCGATATCGAAATCGAACAGTTCAAATCGAATAGTTCAAATTGAAATCGAAAATCGTCCACGCACGCCGTGGCTCTACTGTCAGCCACGGGAATCTGTCGAAGGCGGGGTGGGTCCGGTTGCGGGGGTGTCCGCGGCATGGATGCCGCGGCCAAGCCCCCAAGGATGGGTTTACGGCGTCCCCCGCAACCGGACCCACCCCGCCATCCCACGGATAGCGCGCTTTTGACGTTGCCGTTGCCGTTGCTTATAGCGGGTGCAGGGCAGCAGCCCTGCAAACAAACAAACACCTACCGCGTCTGCCCTTCCCCGCGCACCACGAACCGCTCCACCGTCAGCGCTTCCAGCCCCATCGGGCCGTACGCATGCAGGCGCGTGGTCGAAATGCCGATCTCCGCGCCCAGGCCCAGTTCGCCGCCGTCGGAGAACCGCGACGACGCGTTCACCATCACCACCGCCGAACGCAAGGCGTGCACGAACTGCTCGGCCGCCTGCGCATCCTCGGTGGCAATCACCTCGGTGTGGTCCGAGCTGTACTGCTGGATATGCGCCAGCGCCTGGTCAAGGTCATCGACCACGCGCACCGCAATGATCAGGTCCAGGTACTCGGCCGCGTAATCGGCGTCGGTGGCCGGCTGCGCATCGTCCAGCCACTGCCGCGCGCGGTCATCGGCCCGCACCGCCACGCCACGTTCGCGCAGCGCCTGCCCCGCCAACGGCAGGAAGGTCGCGGCCACATCGGCATGCACCAGCAGCGTTTCCAGCGAATTGCACGCCGACGGCCGGCTGCACTTGCCGTCAACCAGCAACGCCAGCGCCCGCTCAAGGTGGGCGGCGCGGTCCACGTACAGGTGGCACACGCCCTTGTAATGCTTGATCACCGGCACCCGCGCATGTTCGGCCACGAACCGGATCAAACCTTCGCCCCCGCGCGGGATCGCCAGGTCGACCAGGTCGTTGAGCTGCAGCAGTTCCAGCATGGTCTCGCGGCGCAGGTCCTCGACCAACGTCAATGCCGCCTCGGCCACGCCCGCCTCGCGCAGCGCACGCTTGAGCGCGGCGGCAATGGCGGTGTTGGAGTGGATGGCCTCCGACCCACCGCGCAGGATCACCCCGTTGCCGGCCTTGATGCACAGCGCAGCGGCATCGGCGGTCACGTTCGGGCGGGCTTCGTAGATCATCACGATCACGCCCAGCGGCACGCGCACCTTCTGCACGCGGATGCCGTTGGGGCGCACGTCGTCACGGGTGACCACGCCCACCGGATCGGGCAACGCGGCCACGTCGCGCAGGGCCGCGGCGATGCCGGCCAGGCGCGTGGCGTCCAGCGCCAGGCGGTCGAGCATGGCGCTGCCGGTGCCTTTGTCGCGCGCGGCGGCCAGGTCGCGCGCGTTGGCGTCCAGGATGAGCGCGGCATCGTCTTCCAGCGCGGCCGCCATGGCGTCCAGCAGCGCAGTCTTGGCGCCGGATGACAACTGCGCCACCTGCTGCGCCGCGGCGCGGCAGGCCAGCGCCTGGGCGCGGATGTCGGAGGGGGAGCTGGCAACCATCTCAATATCCTCTGAAGATGCAGGGTAGCGCCACGCCATGCGTGGCTGCGGGATGTCGAACGGGCCCAGGCTGCGCGGCCACGTAGGGCGTGGCGCTACCGTGGATGTTCTTACGCTTTACAGCACCACCAGGTCGTCGCGGTGGATGACGTTGCCGCCGTAGTTGTAGCCGAGCACGCTCTCGATGTCGCGCGAGTGGCGGCCGGCGATGCGGCGGATGTCGCTGGCCGAGTACTGGCTGACGCCGCGGGCCAGGCACATCTCGCCCTGCTCACCGCGCAGGCGCACTTCGATCATGTCGCCGCGGCGGAAATCGCCGTCGGCCCCGCGCACGCCACCGGGCAGCAGCGAGGCGCCCTTGTCGCGCAGCGCGGCGGCCGCACCGTCGTCGATGAGAATCGCGCCGGGTTCCAGCGGGGCATGCCGCAGCCAGTACTTGCGGGCGGCCACGCGGGTCTGCCCGGCGTGGATGCGGGTGCCGAACAACCGGCCCTGGGCCAGCGCACGCACCACGTCGCTGTCGCGACCGTTGAACAGGCAGGTGTCGATGCCGACCCGCCCGGCCTTGGCCGCCGCTTCCAGCTTGGTATGCATGCCGCCGGTGCCGGCCCCGCTGCCGGTGCCGCCGGCCATGGCCAGCACCTCGCCGGTGAGCTCGGGCACGTCGTGGATCGGCCGGGCCTGCGGGTCACGGCGCGGGTCGGCGCTGTACAGGCCATCGATGTCGGTGGCGATGAACAGCACGTCGGCATCGATCAGTGCCGCGACCGTGGCGGCCAGGTTGTCGTTGTCGCCCAGTTTGAGCTCATCCACCGACACGGTGTCGTTCTCATTCACCACCGGCAACGCGCCCAGGCGCAGCAGCTCGTTGAGGGTGGCGCGCGCGTTGAGGTAGCGGCGGCGGTTGCGCAGGTCGTCGTGGGTAAGCAGCACCTGCGCCACGGGGCGCTCGAAGAAGCGCTGCCACAGGCCGATCAGCTGCGCCTGGCCCAGCGCGGCCAGCGCCTGGCGCGCGGCCATCGCCGCGCCGGCTTCCAGCGCACGCGGCACGATCGCGCGGCCCGCGGCCACCGCCCCGGACGACACGATCACCACCTCGCGCCCGGCCAGCACGTTGGCCGAGACGAACTGGGCCAGGCCCAGCGCATGGCGCGGTGACAGCCCACCGCCATCGGCGGCGAGCAGGCTGCTGCCGACCTTGAGCACGGCGCGCTTCCACGGCGGCAGGGTCTGTTCGGGAAACGGCGATTGCACGGTCGGGCTCATCGGGGGTGCTTGCCTCAGCGGGTGGCCCATTCGTGGATGCGGGCGGTGGCACTGCCGTGCACCAGCAGCGGATCGGTGTCCACCAGCGCCTGCGCGGCGGCCAGGTCGGCCACGTCCTGCAGCACGTAGGCGCCCCCGCTCTTGTCGGTGAAGCCGCCGGTCAGCAGCAGCTGGCCGCGGGCGCGCACCTCATCGAGGAAGCGTACGTGTTCGGCGCCCACCTCGTCGCGGAAGTCCGGGGTGCGGGTGACCAGTACCAGGTAGCAGATGTTCATGGGGTGTCCATTCGGGGGGTCGGGCAGCGCCGTTGGTGTGGTTTGCCGGGCAGAGCCCGGCACTACCGTCGTTGTGGTCACACCAGCGCGGCCCAGCGGGCGCGCAGTTCGTCCAGCCGCAGGTCGGCGGCCGCGCCGGGCGACACGCGCGCGGCCAGGCTGCCTTCGGGCGTACGCCCCTGCCCGGCACTCTCGGCCCCGGCCGCGGCGGCCTTGTAGGCCTCGCGGAACGGAACGCCGGCCACCGCCGCTTCCACCGCGACGTCAGTGGCATACATGCCCGAGTCGATCGCCGCGCGCAGCTTGTCGTCGCGCCATTCCAGGTTGGCCAGCAACGCCGGCAGCAGTTCCAGCGCGGCCAGGCCACGGCCGAAGCCGTGGAAGATGGCGCCCTTGCTGCTCTGCAGGTCGCGGTGATAGCCGGACGGCAGCGACAGCAGTTGCTCGATCTCGGTACGTGCGGCGGCCACGCTGGCGTGGGTGGCGCGCATCAGTTCGATCACGTCCGGGTTGCGCTTGTTGGGCATGATCGAGCTGCCGGTGGTGTACTGCGCCGGCAGCGCCACGAAGCCGAACTCGCCGCTGGTGAACAGCGACAGGTCCCAGGCGATGCGGCGCAGGTCCAGGGTGGCACCGCCCAGCGCTTCCAGCGCGGCCAGTTCGAACTTGCCGCGCGACAACTGCGCGTAGATCGGCGACACCTGCATCCGCGCAAAGCCGAGCGCGGCAGTGGTGTGGGCGCGGTCCAACGGCAGGTTCACGCCGTACCCGGCAGCGGTGCCGAGCGGGTTGGCGTCGATCAGCGCGAAGGTGTCATGGGCGCGGATCGCGTTGTCGATGAAGGCCTCGGCCCAGCCGGCCCACCACATGCCCGCCGAGGACACCACGGCGCGCTGGATGTGGGTGTAGCCCGGCACCGGCAGGTCCTTCTCGGCCTCGGCGCGGTCCAGCGCCACCTTGGCGATCTCGCGGCTCAGGCCGGCCACGTGCAGCAGCTTGTCCTTCAACCACAGGCGGGTGGCCACCAGGATCTGGTCATTGCGGCTGCGCCCGGTGTGGATCTTGCGACCGGCATCGCCCAGGCGCTCGGTCAGGCGGGCTTCGATCGCCGAATGGCAATCCTCGAAGCGCTCATCCAGCACGAACGCACCGCTGCGGAAATCGGCACCCAGCACGTCCAGCTCGCGCAGCAGGCCATCCAGCTCGTCGCTGGACAGGATGCCGATGTGCTGCAGGCCCTGCGCGTGCGCCTTGCTGGCGGCAACGTCATACAGGAAGAACTCGCGATCCAGGATCACGTCATCGCCGGCCAGGAAGGTCTGGATCTTGGCGTCGACGGCGACGCCCGGCTTCTGCCACAGAAGGTCTGCCATGTCTTGCTCCGTTGGCGGAATCGCTCCGCCGGGTTGTGCGCGCACCCTTGCCGGTGCGCGCCGGTAGGGTTCAGTGCGGGATCGCGGCCAGTTCGTCCAGGCCCAGCGCCAGGTTGAGGTTCTGGATGGCCTGGGTAGCCGCGCCCTTGAGCAGGTTGTCCAGGGTCGCCACCACCACCACCCGCTTGCCACCCGGGGCCACGTCGAAGCCACCGATCTGCACGCCATGGCGGCCGGCGATCTGGCTGACCCACGGGGCCTCGTCGATCACTTCCACCAGCGCTTCATTGGCGTAGTACTTCTGGTACAGCGCCATCACGTCCTCGCGCTTGACCACGGTGTTCAACCACAGGTTCACGGTCATGGTGATGCCGCGGAAATTCGGTGCCACGTGCGGCATGAACTCCACCGGCACGCGCAGGTGCGCGGTGACTTCGCGCTCGTGCATGTGGTTGGTGAGCGCGTACGGCATCAGGTTGTCGCGCAGCAGCTCCGGGTTGTTCTTGTCCGACGGGGTGGTGCCGGCGCCGGAATACCCGGACACGCCGAAGCACTGCGGCGGGCCGGCCAGCTGGGTCAGCAACGGGCTGATCGCCAGCTGCATCGCGGTGGCATAGCAGCCCGGGTTGCTGATGTGCTTCTGGCCCAGGTAGTCGCCCCGGGTCAGTTCGGGCAGGCCGTAGTACCAGCTCGGCTCGAAGCGGTGGTCAGCCGACAGGTCCACGATCACCGTGTCCGGCCGGGCCGCGTCCAGCGCGGTGACGAACGGCGCGGCCAGCCCGTTGGGCAGCGCCAGGATCACCGCGTCCATGCCCTTGGCAGCGACCGCGTCGGCGTCGAGGTTTTCGAACAGCAGGGCAGAGCCCTGCTCCACGTCGGGGTGATGGTCGGCCACACGCTGCCCGGCCAGTTCGCGCGAGGACACAAAGCCCAGCTGCAGGTTCGGGTGCGCGGCAATCAGCTTGATCAGCTCGGCGCCGGTGTGGCCACGGGCGCCGACGATGCCGACGGTGTACTGCGGGGAGCTGCTCATGCGTGTGCGTCCAGGCGGTGCTGCAGGTGGCGCTTCACGCCCTGCCATTCCGCATCGATGATGGAGAAGATGACGGTGTCGCGCGGGGTGCCGTCGGGGTGGCGCTTGTGGTTGCGCAGCACGCCGTCCTGCTTGGCACCCAACCGCGCGATCGCGGTACGCGAGGCGAAGTTGAACCAGCTGGTTTCGAACACCACGCTCAGGCACTCCAGCCGCTCGAACGCATGGGTGAGCAGCATCAGCTTGGTTTCGGTGTTGATGCCGGTACGCTGCGCGTCCTGCCCGTACCAGGTGTAGCCGATGCTCAGGCGCGGCACCTCTTCTTCCATCGCGTAGTAGCGGGTGGTGCCCACGACTTCATCGGCCGCGTTGAGCACCACGAAGGGCAACACCTTGCCGTCGGCCTGGGCCTGCAGCGCGGCCTGCACGTAGCCGGTCATGGTCTTGGCGCTGGGCACCTGGGTGTACCAGAGGCTGGACAGCGTGCCGTCGCCCAGCGCGCCGCGCAGACCGTCGATGTGCGCCATCTGCAGCGGCTCCAGCCGGGCATGGGTGCCGGCCAGCGTGGGCACTTTGGTCCAATCGGCGTGATTCATCGGGTTCAGCCCTCCAGGCTCGGGGTGCGCAGGGCGCAGTGTTCAACGTAGGTGCGGATCCGCTCGAAGCCGTCGGCGCCAAACCAGAACACCTTCCAGGTGCCCTGCTTGTAGCAGCCGTCGGACTCGGCGTAGTAGAAGTGGTTGATCGGGTTGCCGTTGCGCGAGCGCCAGAACAGCTGCGGGGTTTCCTCCAGCATCACGTTCCACACCGCGCGGCCCAGGCCTTCACCCTGCGCGTCGTCGAGCACCGCGAACTTGTCCAGGTACACGCCTTCGGCCTCGTCGGTGAGGATCACCGCAGCGCGGTAGTTCTCGCTGACGTAGGCGCGCAGCAGCTTGGTCTTCTCGAAGTAGTCCGGCACCAGGGTGCGACCGAAGCTGGATTCGATCAGGCCCTTCAGGCGCGGCAGGTCCAGTTCGTCCCAGGCGGTGGCGCGCAGTACTTTTTCGCCCTTGCGCACCAGCGTGCCCGAGCCCTTGTGGGTGAACAGCTCCTTGGCCAGGTCCGCCGGCCGGGTGATCGACACCGACGACTCCAGCGGCAGCCGATCCAGCAGGTCCTTGATCTGTTCGATCTTCACCCGCATGCCGCCGTGGATCCACGGCTGCTGCATCAGCTGGTCGTACTCGGTGGACAGGTTGATCGAGTCGATCACCTTGCCCTCTTCGTCGAGCAGGCCGCCGGTGCCGGTCAGGAAGATGATCTTGTACGGCTGCAGTTCCTGCACCAGTTCATTGGCGGCAAAATCGGCGTTGACGTTGAGGATCTGCCCGCAGCGGGTTTCGCCCAGGCTGGTGATCACCGGGATCGAGCCGGCGCGCAGGCTGGCTTCGATCGGGGCCAGGTTGACCTTCTTCACCTCGCCCACCAGGCCATAGGTGGCCTGGTCCATGTACTCGGCTTCGAACACGCCGCCGGTGATCGAGGTGGCGCGGGCGCCGTTCTGCTGCAGCGCCTCCACCAGCTGCAGGTTGGACGCCTGGAACACCCGGCGCACGATCGCCAGGCCTTCCGGCGAGGTCACGCGCAGGCCGTTGACGGTTTCCTTGACGATGCCGGCCGCCGACAGTTCGGCGTCCAGCTGCGGGCCGGCGCCGTGCAGCACGATCGGGGTCAGCCCGACTTCCTGCAGGAACGACAGCGAGGAGGTCAGCGCATCCAGGTCATCGCGCAGCACCGCGCCGCCGACCTTGACCACGGCGAAGCGCTTGGCGTCCAGCTGCGAGAAACGCTTGAGGTACTGGCTGATCTCCTTCGCGCTGGCCATGCTCGAAAGCAGGCGCACGATGGTCTGGCGGGTCTGGCGGTGGGGCTGGGAAGAAGGCATTTCGGTATCGTCACAGGCGGCCGAAGCCGCGATGGGAGTTCCGTCAGTGGGGGACCACGACGGCGTCATTCGATCAGGCACCGTGCGCGATGATGCGGTGCACGGATGCGGTGTAACGCTGCAGCTGCTCCAGCGTCACGAACTCATCGGCGGTGTGGGCCTGGGCGATGTCGCCCGGACCGTACACCAGCGTGGTGTAGCCGCCGGCCGAGAACAGTGACGCCTCGGTCCAGAAGTCCACCGCGTTGCCGATCGGAATATCCAGGGCATCGGCCACGTCACGCGCGGCCAGGCGGCGGTTTTCCGCTTCGGCGATGTCGCCGGCCGGGAAACTGGGGCCACGGAAGGTTTCGGTGAACTGCGCGGCTGCCGGTTCGGCAAACCCGGCGAAGGTCGCCAGCAACGCATCGATGTCCATCGACGGCAGCGGGCGGAAGCCGAACCGCACTTCGGCAGCGGGGGCGATCATGTTGGCCTTGATACCGCCTTCCACCCGACCGATGTTGAAGCGCAGGCCGGTGAGCCCGCCGAAGCGTGCATGGGCCAGCGATTCCACGTGGTCCAGCGCGCGGTTGCCCCAGCGCATGGCCTGGTGCAGCGCGCTGGCCGCCGCATCCTGCTTGCCCGAGGCATGCCCGGCGCGGCCGGTGAACTGCATCAGCACCGAACTGATGCCACGGTGCGCAAGCACCGCTTCGCTCATGGTCGGCTCGGCCACCAGCACCGCTTCATACGGAATGCCACGGGCCAGGAAGGCGGCGATGCAACGCGGATCGTTGGCTTCCTCGTCGCTGGAGAACAGGAACGCGGCATCGCCATCGCTGGCGTTGGCAGCGGCCACCAGTGCCGCCGCAGCGCCCTTGATGTCACACACGCCCAGCCCGATCACGCGGTCCTCGGCACGCCGCATCACGTGCGGGTCGGCCGTCCAATGCGGCGAGTCCGGCACGGTATCCAGGTGCACGTTGAACAGGTACTTCGGGGTGCCACGCACCGCATACAGGCTGACCGCACCGTCGCCATGGTCGATCACCTCCACGGTGAACCCGGGCAGGTTCGCACGCAGGTAATCGAAGATGCCGCCGGTGGTGATCGCCCGCGGCGGATTGCGCGTGTCGAAGGACACGAGCTGCTGCAGGTGATCGAGTGTCTGTTCCAACATGTGTCTGGATATCCGTAGGGTTCAAAATCGGTAGTGCCGGCCGCTGGCCGGCTCTGCAATGATCCGGCCGTTCCAGGAGCCGGCCAGCGGCCGGCACTACCCCTCCATCGGCTTTGCGAGGCGCCGGCCAGCGGCCGGCACCCCGGTGAATCGCCTTAGCGGTTTACCTGCGCGTACAGCGTGGAGCTCATACCAAACAGCTTGATGAAGCCTTCGGCCTCTTCCACGCCCCAGTCGGCCGACTGTGCATACGTAGCGCCCTTGGTGTTGAGCAGGTGCGGCGACTTCACCGCCACGGCATCCACACGGCCACCGCGGGTTTCCAGCACCACTTCACCGTTGACCTTGGCCTGCGAGGACTTCAGGAAGGCTTCGATGTCGGTCTTCAGCGGGTCGTGGTAGAAGCCCTCGTACACCAGCTCCACCCACTTGCGCGCCACGTCCGGCTTGAAGCGGTTCTGCTGCTTGGTCAGCACGGCATCTTCCAGCGCGCGGTGCGCGGCCAGCAGCGAGACCAGGCCCGGCGCTTCGAACACGATGCGGCCCTTCAGGCCGATCACGGTGTCACCGGTGTAGACGCCACGGCCCACGCCGTACGGGGCAAACAGCTTGTTGAGCTTGGCCAGGATCTGCTCACCCGGCAGCGCCGTGCCGTCCAGCTCGACGGCTTCGCCTTCGACGAACTTCAGGGTGACCGTCAGTGCCTGTTCCGGCCATTCGCTGCGCGGTGCGCACCAGCCGCGGGCACCTTCGCCCGGGGCTTCCCAACGGTCGATCTCACCGCCGGACATGGTCAGGCCCAGCAGGTTCTCGTTGATGGTGTAGGCCTGCTGCTTGGCACGCACGCCGAAGCCGCGCTCTTCCAGGTACTTCTGCTCGTAGGCGCGGGTCTGGGTGTGTTCCTTCTGGATTTCGCGGATCGGCGCGACGATCTGGTAGTCGCCCAGTGCCTTCACGGCCAGGTCGAAGCGGACCTGGTCATTGCCCATGCCGGTGCAGCCGTGGGCGATGATGTTGGTGCCCAGCTCGGCGGCGCGCTTGAGCGCGGCATCCACGATCAGGTAACGGTCGGACACCAGCAGCGGGTACTGGCCCTGATAGCCCTCGCCGGCCCACACGAACGGCTTGACGAAGCCGCTCCAGATCGCCGGGCCACCGTCGACGGTGACGTGGCTGGTGACGCCCAGTTCGGCGGCACGCTTCTCGATGAAATCGCGCTCTTCGTCATCCACGCCGCCGGTGTCGGCGAACACGGTATGCACGTTGTAGCCGCGCTCCTGCAGGTACGGCACGCAGAAGCTGGTGTCGAGTCCACCGGAGAAAGCCAGGACGATGTCTTTGTTGCTCATGGGGGTCAGGTCCAATTGGGAGATAAAGATTCGGTGTAGAGCCGACCGTTGGTCGGCTGAATCGTGCGGTACGCCGGTCGGCTGAAATCCTGCGCCGGTCGGCTGAAATCTTCGGTGCGCTGGCTGGGTAGAGCCGACCGTTGGTCGGCTGCAATGTTCGATACCCGTTGATGGCGTTACCGGCCGATCAACGCCGACATGATCGCCTTCTGCACATGCAGGCGGTTTTCAGCCTCGTTGATCGCGATGCACTGCGCCGAGTCCATCACGCCGTCGGTGGCCTTCACGTTGCGGCGCAGCGGCAGGCAGTGGCTGAACACGCCGTTGTTGGTCAGCGCCATCTTGGCTTCGTCCACGATGAAGTGCTGGTACTGGTCGCGGATCGGCTTTTCCGGTTCCCAGTTGCCGAAGAACGGCAGCGCGCCCCAGCTCTTGGCGTACACCACGTCGGCGCCGGCGTAGGCGCTGGCGATGTCGTGGCTGACCTGCAGCGACCCACCGCTCTCGGCCACGTTCTGCTCGGCCCAGCCCATGTAGCGCTCGTCCAGAATGTAATCCGGGGTCGGACACAGCAGGGTCACGTCCATGCCCATGCGGGTAGCGATGGTCAGCGCCGAGTTGGCCACCGCGGTGTTCAGCGGCTTGGGGTGGTAGGTCCAGGTCAGCACGTACTTCTTGCCGCGCAGGTCCTGGGTACCGAAATGCTCCTGCAGCGCCATCACGTGGGCCAGTTCCTGGCACGGGTGGGTGATGGTTTCCATGTTGATCACCGGCACCGGCGAGTACTTGGCGAAGCTCTTGAGCACGATGTCTTCGCGGTCCTTGGCCCAGTCGATGAACTTCGGGAAGGCACGCACCGCGATCAGGTCGCAGTAGCGGCCCAGCACCTTGGCCACTTCGGCGATGTGCTCCTCGGTGTCCCCGTCCATCACCGTGCCCAGGTTGAACTCGATCGGCCATGCGTCCTTGCCCGGCTGCAGCACGATGGCGTGCCCACCCAGCTGGAAGGCACCCAGCTCGAAGCTGGTGCGGGTGCGCATGGAGGGATTGAAGAACACCAGGGCAATCGACTTGCCCTTGAGCTCGTCGCCCAGCTTGTTGCGCTTGAACAGCGCGGCCTGGGTCAGCAGGGCATCCAGGTCGGTGCGGCTCCAATCCTGGGTGTTCAGGAAGTGCTTCAGGGACATCGATCGATCCTTTGCGGCTGGTTTTCCACCGTTTCCGGCGGAGGTTGGGGGCGCCGGGGCGCGTTCAGGGCTCAACAAAACGTATACAGATGAAACTTTTCAGATCGTAGAAACGAAAAAACCCAGCGCGGGGGCTGGGTTTTCCGAACAGACAGCACGAAGCTCCGGTTACCCAGCGAAAATGTGGGGTTCCGGTCGGCGGGCACGCGACGTCATGCCCGTAGCCATACGGGCGGCGCTGGTGTCGTGCTGGAAGTCGGTGAGTTTCATGGCCGCCCATCTTTGCATGCACCCCGGGTGGGTGCAAGGCCTGAATGTCAATTGTGCGCCACCGGCCGTGGCCGGGTACGCCCCTCACGGGGTGGGACACCCTTCACAGGGCCGGTAAATGGCCTCAGGGGTTGGCCGCGCTGCCCTGTTCGGCGCCGATCCACGGGGTGATCGAGACGCGGATCTTGAGCCGGTTGCCCGGATCTTCGGGCAAGCGCGAGCGGTACTTGGTGCCCTTGTAGACGTAATCCACGTCGTAGGCGATCGGCCTGCGGAACTCGCGGCCGACCGGGATGATCCGGCATTCCCGGGTCAACAGCGGGCCGTTGTTGGCCGCCGGTGCGGGCGCTTCGGCCACCGGCATCTCTTCCTCGGTGCCGTCTTCGCGGCGGAAGATCGAGCGCACCGAGTCCATGAAACGGCCGAACCGGCCCTTGTCTTCCTGCGGCTCTTCCCCGGTGACGTTGACCGGAGCCAGCGTGCGCGTGGAGACCGGCTCGCAATGTTCTTCGGTGCGGGTCGCGCGCAGCGTCTGGAACACCGGTTCGACGTTGAGCACCTGGGCGTAGTCGAACTTCACGTTCTCCACGATCACCACCCGGTTCCGGACCTCGCCGTCCTGGGCGCAGGCCACGGAGGCAGCGCCGCCAAGCAGGCAGGTCAGGGTCAACAACGAAGCGGATTTCATTGGCAACAGGGAAGTGGACAAGGTGGATAGTTTAGGCAGTGCCAGGCACAAGGGGCTGAACATTACCCTTCCGCGATGATTCTGCCCATAGCCCCCCTGCCCCGGGCCGGTTGCCGCGCGGCCCCGGCGCTGGGCGCCGATGTGATCTAAAATCGCGGGCTTGCCCCCTTTTGCCCCCACCACCGCCCCCATGACCCTGCGCCTGCACAACAACCTGACACGCCAGCTCGAACCGTTCACCCCGCTCGATCCGACCTGTCCGACCCTGTATGTGTGCGGCCCCACGGTCTACAACTATGTCCACATCGGCAACGCCCGCGGCCCGGTGGTCTTCGGGGTGCTGGCCGACCTGCTGCGGCGCCGCTTCGGTGGCCTGCGCTACGCCCGCAACATCACCGACGTGGACGACAAGATCAACACCGCCGCGCGTGAACAGGGCGTGCCGATCTCGACGATCACCGACCGCTTTGCCGCGGCCTACCGGGAGGACATGGCCGCGCTGGGCGTGGTGCCGCCGGACATCGAGCCGGAAGCCACTGCGCACATTCCGCAGATCGTCACCATGATCGAGCAGCTGATCACGGCCGGCCACGCCTACGCCGCCGAAGGCCACGTGCTGTTTTCGGTCGGTTCCTATGCCGGGTATGGCAAGTTGTCGCGCCGCGACCCGGACGAAATGCTGGCCGGTGCACGCGTGGACGTGGCCCCGTACAAGCGCGACCCGGGCGATTTCGTCCTGTGGAAGCCCTCCAGCGACGACCTGCCCGGCTGGGAATCGCCGTGGGGCCGGGGTCGTCCGGGCTGGCACATCGAATGCTCGGCGATGGCGGCCGCGCACCTGGGCCCGACCATCGATATCCATGCCGGTGGCGTGGACCTGCAGTTCCCGCACCACGAGAACGAGATCGCGCAGAGCGAGTGCGCCCACGGCGGCCAGACCTTCGCCCGGTTCTGGCTGCACAACGGCATGCTCAACTTTGGCGGTGCCAAGATGAGCAAGTCGATCGGCAACATCGAGCGCGTGCACGACCTGGTGCGCAAGCATGCGCCCGAGGCGCTGCGCTATGCGCTGCTGTCGGCGCACTACCGGCAGCCGCTGGACTGGTCCGACGCGCTGATCGAACAGTCCGCGCGCACGCTGGACCGGCTGTACGGCACCCTGCGCGACCTGGCCGCCGTCGAGGCCACTGCGGTCATCCCCGCGGAGATGGACGCGGCCCTGGACGACGACCTCAACACGCCGCAGGCCTTGGCCGAACTGGCCCGCATCGCTGGCGAAGCCCGCAAGGCCGTGCCGGCCGACCAGGCCCGCTGGAAGACCGCGCTGCTCGGGGCCGGCCTGGCACTGGGCCTGCTGCAGCAGGATCCGGCCACCTGGTTTGGCAACGCACCGGGCGACACCGATGACGATGCGCGCATCCAGGGCTTGATCGATGCCCGCACCGCCGCCAAGCAGGGCCGCGACTTCGCCCGCGCCGACGCCATCCGCGACCAGCTGGCCGCCGAAGGCATCGCGCTGGAAGACACCGCCCAGGGCGTGCGCTGGGTACGCAAGCGTTGATGCCCCGCCCGGCCGACCGCCGGGCGCTACCGCGACACAGATCCGGCCACGGACGGCCGGGTGTTCCCCCCGAACCACCACGGCCTGACCACGGAAGGCAGCTACCGGCCCGGAGTCCCCCATGACCGCTTCCCCGTTCCCGCTTGAACCCACCGCTGCCGAGGCACAGGCGGCCATCGCCGATGAATTCGCCTTCTTCAGCGACTGGTCCGAGCGCTACCAGTACCTGATCGATCTTGGCCGCAAGCTGCCCACCTTCCCCGACGCGTGGAAGACCGAAGAGCACCGCCTGCTCGGCTGCCAGTCGATGGTATGGATCGTGCCCGAGGGCAACGCGCAGCAGCTGCGCTTCCACGCCATCAGCGACTCGGCGATCGTCTCCGGGCTGATCTACCTCGCCCTGCGGGTGTATTCGGGCCGTTCGGCCGCCGAGATCCTGGCCACCGAACCGACCTACATCCAGGACATCGGCCTGTCCCGCCATCTGTCGCCCACCCGCAGCAACGGCGTTGCGGCAATGCTGGCCTTCATCCGCGAGACCGCGCAGTCGCAGCACGCCCAGTCGTGAGTACCGACGCCCCTGCCGAGCCCGCCGAAAGCGCGCTGACCCTGCTGGCCCGTCCCGGCTTCTCGCTGCTGCTGGCCTACCGCATCTGCGCGATGCTGTCCTACCAGATCGTGGCGGTCACGGTGGGCTGGCACATCTACGAAGTAACCCGCAATCCGTTCTCGCTGGGCCTGGTGGGGCTGGCCGAGGTGCTGCCGTTCTTCTGCGTGGCCCCGTTCGCCGGCTATCTGGTCGACCACCTGCCCCGCCGCCGGCTGGGCATGGTTGCCGCCAGCGGCCTGGTGCTGACCGCCGTGGTGCTCACCGCCGTAGCCCAGGGCTGGCTGCCGTTCCACGGGGTGTGGCCGATCTATGCGGCCATCGCCATGACCGGCATGGTCCGTGCGTTCCTGTCGCCGATCTACAACGCCCTGTTCGCCCGCGTGCTCGAGCGCCAGCAGTACGCGCGTGGTGCGGGCCTGGGCGCGGTGGTGTTCCAGGCCGGCATGGTGGCCGGCCCGGCGCTGGGCGGCCTGCTGGTGGCCTGGGGCGGCAAGGGGGTGGCCTATGGCGTGGCGGTGGCGGTGGCGTTGATCGCGGTCGGCTGCCTGGCCGTGCTGCGCGTCTCCGAACCGGTGCACACCGGCCCGGCCGCGCCGATCTTCAAGAGCATCGCCGAGGGCGGTCGCTTCGTGCTCGGCAACCGGATCATGGTCGGGGCGATGGCACTGGACATGTTTTCGGTGCTGCTCGGCGGTGTGGTGGCGATGCTGCCGGCGTTCCTGCATGAAATCCTGCACCACGGCCCGGAAGGCCTGGGCATCCTGCGCGCGGCCCCCGCGCTCGGGTCGGTCTGCGTGGGCCTGTGGCTGGCCCGCCGGCCGCTGCAGCGCAATGCCGGCCGCGTACTGCTGTTCGCGGTGGCCGGCTTCGGCCTGTGCGTGATCGGCTTCGGGCTGTCGCACAGCTTCTGGCTGTCGGCGCTGATCCTGTTGTTCTACGGGGCGTTCGACGGCGTGTCGGTGGTGGTCCGCTCGACCATCCTGCAGCTGGCCACGCCGGAGGAGATGCGCGGCCGCGTGTCGTCCATCAACGGCATCTTCATCAGTTCGTCCAACGAACTGGGCGCGTTCTATGCGGGCACCATGGCCAAGCTGTTGGGTCTGGCCCCGGCCGTGGTCTTGGGCGGTTTCGCCGTGCTCAGCGTGGCCGGCATCACCGCCTGGAAGAACCCGACGCTGCGCCGGTTGAACCTGCGGGATCTGCAGTAGGTACCGACCGTTGGTCGGTACGGCGTTGTCGCACCCCCGTGGCGACGGCAGCCGACCAACGGTCGGCTCTACCCCGGTGCGACCCGTGATGGGTTCCGACCCGCACATGCGACGCACCGTCAAGGCGCTGGCGGGTCACCCTCGGCAGGACCGTTGGCGCCATGGATGGCGCCAGACGAGCACCATGGAGGGGATCTGGCGTGTCCTGCCGAGGGTGACCCGCCAGCGCCCGCGAGATGGCAATCAGGCGCCGCGCGCCTCGCCACCGAACCACAAAAAAGCCCGGCCGAAGCCGGGCTTTTCACTATCCATCAACCACCAGAAAATCAGTCGCCCTGCTGCTTCTGCAGGTGCTCCCAACGTTCCTGGGCGTCGATCGTGCGCTCAGCGGTGAGACGCGCTTCCAGACGATCCAGGCCGATCTCTTCGCCGGTGTCCACGCAGTAGCCGTAGTCACCATCTTCCAGACGCTTCAGCGTGCTGTTGATCTTGCCGATCAGCTTGCGGTAACGATCGCGGGTACGCAGTTCCAGCGAGTTCTCGGTCTCGCGGGTGGCGCGTTCGGCTTCATCGCCGATGTCACGCACTTCTTCCTGCAGGTTGGCGATGGTCTGCTTGGATTCCTCCACCAGATCATTGCGCCAGTGCTGCAGACGCTGGCGGAAATACTCCAGCTGCAGCGGGCTCATGTATTCCTCTTCCGCACTCGGCTTGTAGCCGTCGGGCAGGATCGGACGACCGGTGGCTTCGTCAGTCTTGTATTCCACCACCTTGACCTTGGTGCGCGGTGCCGGGGCGGACGAGCGCGCTGCCACGGCAACGGCGACCTTGCCGACCGGACGCGACACGGGCTTGGGGGCGGACTCGGACTTGGCGGGGGTTTTTGCAGGCGATTTCGAAACGGGCACGGGATTCTTGTTTTGCGGGGCCTTGGAGGCGGGGGCGGCTGCTGCCGGCGCCGGCGCGGACGCCGGAGGGGTAGCAGGTTTGGCCGCGCTCTTGGCCGGGACAGACTTGGCCGGCGCCGGCGATGCCGGCTTCGGTGCGGACTTCACTACGGGTGCTGCAACCGGCTTGGCGGCCGGCTTGGTTGCCACGGGCTTGCTGGCGGTTTTACTTGCCTTCACCGGCTTGGCTGGCGGCTGTTTGACCGCCGCCTTCTTCACCGGTGCTGGCGTGGAGGCCGGCTTGACAGCTGCCGGCTTCACGGATTTTTTCGCGGCGGTCTTGGCCGGTGCGGCTTTCTTCACCGGCGCCTTGGCGACCGGCTTGACTGCCGCGGCCTTCTTGGCCACGACCTTCTTGGCCGGCGCGGCCTTCTTCACCGGCGCCTTGCTCACCACCGGCTTCTTGGCGACGGTTTTCTTCACCGCCTTGGCCGGGGTCTTGGCGACAGCTTTCTTTACGGGTGCCGTCCTGGCCGCCGGTTGTTTGGATGCGGGCTTGCCAGCCGGCTTGGCAGCCGGTTTCTTGGCAACGGACTTGGCCGCCAACTTCTTAACAACAGGCTTGGCGGTTTTCTTGGCGGCCTTGACGGCCTTCTTTGCAGTTTTTTTAGCAGCCACGAAACGCTCTTCCTTGGATTCCCCGGGGCCCGGGAAAGCGGGCCTTTATAGCCTACCCGACCAGCAGCAGCAACCACACCGCCTACTCCGTTCAGCCCCGGAGTCGCAAGGCGTGCGGCCGTTCCGCCCGGTGGGCGGACCGACCTGCGCCGATCGGTACCTGGCCCGGCCAACGGCCGGGGCGGCCCGCCACGCGCGTGGGCGCGGAGGGGACCAACGCCCCATCCTGCGACAAATGCGCCCTTCATGCCAACTGCCTTAAGATTGGCAGGTGATCTCACGCCTGCTCATTGCCCTGCTGCGCTTCTACAAGCACTTCATCAGCCCGCTGTTGGGGCCGCGCTGCCGCTTCATGCCCAGCTGTTCTGAATACGCCATGCAAGCCATCGCCACGCATGGGCCCGCGCGCGGCAGCTGGCTCGCCGCGCGCCGCCTGGGCCGCTGCCATCCCTTCCATCCCGGTGGCATCGACGAGGTGCCCCCGCGCGCCGCGCACGACGCTGCCTGCCGCTGCACAGGAAAACACTGAAATGTCCTCCACGCTCATCGTCAACGCCCGCCTGGTCAACGAAGGCACCATCCACCAGGGCGACCTGCGCATCGAAAACGGCCGCATCGCGCAGATCGGTGCCGGCCTGGAGGCCCGCCCGGGTGAGACCGTAGTCGATGCCGCCGGCCGCTGGCTGCTGCCGGGCATGATCGACGACCAGGTCCATTTCCGCGAACCGGGCCTGACCCACAAGGGCGACATCGCCACCGAGTCGGCCGCGGCCGTGGCCGGCGGGCTGACCAGCTTCATGGACATGCCCAACACCAACCCGCCCACGCTCAACGCCGAGATCCTGCAGGCCAAATACGACGCCGCCGCCGGTCGCGCGCGCGCCAACTACGGCTTCTACATGGGCGCCAGCAACGACAACCTGGCCCACATCCAGTCGCTGGACCCCAAGACCGCGCCGGGCATCAAGGTGTTCATGGGCGCCTCCACCGGCAACATGCTGGTGGACAACCCGGAAACCCTCGACGCCATCTTCCGCGACGCGCCGACGCCGATCATCACGCATTGCGAAGACACCCCGATGATCGACGCCAAGGCCAAGGAGTACGCCGAGAAGTACGGCGATGCGCTGAGCGCCGAGCAGCACCCGGACATCCGCTCGCGCGAGGCCTGCCTGAAGTCCTCCGAGCTGGCCGTGTCGCTGGCCAAAAAGCATGGCACCCGCCTGCACGTGCTGCACATCTCCACCGCCGACGAGCTCAAGCTGTTCGAACGCGGCCCGCTGATCCGCGCCGATGGCAGCCGCAAGCAGATCACCGCCGAAACCTGCATCCATTTCCTGCGCTTTGACCGCAGCGATTACGCGCGGCTGGGCAACCTGATCAAGTGCAACCCGGCGATCAAGGAAGCCAGCGACCGCGAAGCGCTGACCCGCGCCGTGGCCGAGGACGTGATCGACGTGCTGGCCACCGACCACGCCCCGCACACCTGGGAAGAAAAGCAGAAGCCCTACCCGCAGGCGCCGTCGGGCCTGCCACTGGTGCAGTACGCACTGGTGGCCGCGCTGGAGCTGGTGCACGAAGGCAAGCTGGAGATCACCCAGGTGGTGCAGAAGTTCGCCCATGCGCCGGCGCAGCTGTTCGACGTGAGCCAGCGCGGCTACCTGCGCGAAGGCTATTTCGCCGACCTGGTGCTGGTGGAGGACGTGCCGTTCACGGTGAAGCGTGAGGACGTGCTGTCCAAGTGCGGCTGGTCGCCGTTCGAGGGCATGACCTTCCGTTCGCGCATCGCCTCGACCTGGGTCAACGGCGAGCTGGCGTGGGACGGCGAGAAGCTGGTGGGCGCGCCGAACGGCCAGCGCATGAGCTTCGACCGCTGATGCGGGCATCGATGCTGGGCCTGGCCCTGCTGGCGGCGGGTGGCGCGGGCGTGGCCGCCCTGCTGCCTGCGCCGGCCCAGGCACAGGCCGACACGCGCGTGGTGTTTCCGGCCAGCGCGTCGCAGGGCGCCATGGTGATCGGCAAGGTGCCGGCGGGCAGCGTGGTGCAGTACGCCGGCCGCACGTTGCGGGTGAGCGGCTATGGCAGCGTGGTGTTCGGCATCGGCCGCGATGAGAAGGGACCGCTGCAGCTCCAGGTGCAGCGCCCCGACGGCGGCAGTGACACGGTGAGCATCGCGGTGACCCCGCGCGACTGGCCGACCGAACGCGTCAACGGCGTGCCGCCCAAGACAGTCAACCCGCCCCCGGCGATTGCCGAACGGATCAAGCGCGAGCAGGCCCAGGTGACGGCGGCGCGTGCGCGCGACGACGACCGTGCCGACTTCGCCAAGCCCTTCATCTGGCCGGTGCAGGGGCGCATCAGCGGACGCTTTGGCAATGCCCGGGTGTACAACGGCCAGCCCGGCGCAGGCCATTCGGGCATGGACATCGCCGTGCCCACCGGCACACCGGTCAAGGCCCCCGCGGCCGGCGTGGTGACCTTCGCCGGCCCGGACCTGTACCTCACCGGCGGCACCTTGCTGCTGGACCACGGCTTCGGCATCAGCTCGAACTTCCTGCACCTGTCGCGCATCGACGTGAAGGTGGGCGATCGCGTCGAGCAGGGCCAGGTGATTGCCGCGGTTGGGGCCACCGGCCGTGCCACCGGCCCGCACCTGCACTGGGGCATGAACTGGTTCGACACCCGCATCGACCCACTGCTGGTGCTCGACCGCAGCAAATAACCGGTAGGCATCGACCGTTGGTCGATGCATGGTAGTGCCGGCCGCTGGCCGGCTCCCCGCCATCCATCCATCGCGCGAAGAGCAGCCGGGCAGAGCCCGGCGCTACGGGTGCTGCGATCCGCCGTGCCGACCAACGGTCGGCACCTACCCGGCGTGATCGGTCCGCCCCGCACGCCGCAACGATGGCCCGTAACCGGTAGGCATCGACCGTTGGTCGATGCACGCCCGCAACCGGTAGTGCCGGCCGCTGGCCGGCTCCCCCACCATCCATGCATCGCGCGAAGAGCAGCCGGGCAGAGCCCGGCGCTACGGGTGTTGCAGCGGCGTGGCGCCCGATCAGCCCCGGCCGGCCCACCACGTGCGCAGCAGCGTGCGCATCGGCGTGACCTTCAGTTCGCGACCCTGGGCACTGGCCTGCAGCCGCGTGCGCGCCAGCGAGGCGTACATGCGCCGTGCGCGCGGGCCCGACACGCGGGCCGGCCACCGTGCCAGCAGCTGCTGTGCCCAGCGCTGCGCGGCATCGCCTTCGCCGGCGGCCAGCAGCGAACGCGGCACGGCCGCCACACCGGCTGCATTCAGCCGCTGGGCCAGGGTCTGCACCAACACCGGGGTGGCCACATCACCGCGCGCGGGCGTATCGAACATCACCGCTTCCACCGCGGCCACCGCGGCCGCATACGGCTGCAACGCCTTGAATGCCTGCGCCGGCTCCAGTGCGGCCGCACGGGCTTCGATCAGGTCCGGCAGCGCATCGGCCAATGCGGTCCACGGCGCACGCACCGGCTCCAGCAGGCGGCCCAGCGGGTGGCGCGAGCGCTGCCCGGCCCAGCTGCGCAGCTCCTCGCCCCACCACGCCAGCTTGGCATCGGCCGGCATCGGGTCGCCACTGGTATTGAGAATGTCGTCGAACTCCTGCAGCAGCGTGAACCACGCCACCACCAGGGTGCGCTGCGCCTCGGGGACGAACGGTTCGGCCACCGACCATTCCGGCCAGCGGGTGCGCCACTTGTCCAGGAAACTGTCGAGGGCGCTGGAAGTTGTCACGGGGGAAATCCTTGCAAAGGGGCGGTGCCCACCAACGGTGGATACCTACCGGGGGTGCGCAGCGGCTCAACGCCGGTGCGTGCCTGGGTTGTGGTGTGTACCCACCAACGGTGGGTACCTACCAGATCGCTACGGGTCAGCCGCGTGCGGGCGGCCAGGCGTCGGCGCGCTGCAGCTGCGCGGGGTGCTCGATCATGCGTTCGGCACCCCAGGCCAGCGGGTCGTCGGCGTCCAGCCGGTAGCCCCAGAGGGCAGCGACCGAGGCCATGCCCGCCGCGTTGGCGGCCACGATGTCGCGTTCGTCATCGCCCACGTAGATGCAGGTACCCGGCGCGATGTTCATGCGCTCGGCCGCGACCAGCAGCGGCAGCGGGTGCGGCTTGCGCTGGGCCAGGGTGTCGCCACCGATCAGTACCTTGCAGCGCGCGTCCCAGCCCAGCTGCGGCACGATCAGACGCGCCAGGTACTCGGGCTTGTTGGTGACGATGCCCCAGGCGCAGCCCGCGGCATCCAGTGCATCGAGCATGCCGGCCACGCCGTCGAACAGCACCGCGTGCTGGCCGATCAGCGCTTCATAACGCTGCAGGAACTCGGGCACCAGCGCGTCGCGCTCGACCTGGCCAAGCTCGGGAAACGCCACCGACACCATCGCGCGCGACCCTTTGGACACCACCGGACGCAAGGCGTCCAGGCGGATCGGGGCGCGGTCGCGTGCGGCCAGCATCGCGTTGGCGGTGGCCAGCATGTCCGGCGCGCTGTCCAGCAGCGTGCCGTCCAGGTCGAACAGAACCGCGTGCGGAAAACCGGACTCAGACACCGGCGGCATCGTCCGGCTTGACCGCATGGGCCAGATAGTTGATGTCGGTGCGGGTGCTCAGCCGCGCGCGGTTGCGCCACGGCTCGTAGGCCATGCCGCTGACGTCGCGCAGGCTCAGGTCGGCCTCGCGCAGCCACTTGCCCAGCTCGGCCGGCTTGATGAAGTCCTGGTAGTGGTGCGTGCCCTTGGGCAGTAGCCGCGCCACGTACTCGGCACCGACGATGGCCACCGCGAAGGCGGCCGGGGTACGGTTGACCGTGGACAGGAACAGCTGGCCGCCCGGCTTGAGCAGGCGGTGGCAGGCGGCAATGATCGCGCCCGGGTCCGGCACGTGCTCCAGCATTTCCATGCAGGTGACCACGTCGAAGCTGCCCGGCTGTTCGGCGGCCAGGTCCTCGGCGGCCTGCACGCGGTAGTCCACCGTCACGCCCGACTCCAGGCTGTGCAGGCGCGCCACCTTGACCAGTTCCGGGGCCAGGTCGATCGCGGTGACGTCAGCGCCCTCCTTGGCCAGTGCTTCGCTGAGCAGGCCACCACCGCAGCCGATATCCAGCACGCGGGCGCCGCGCAGCGGCACGCGCTGGGCGACGTACTGCAGGCGGACCGGGTTCAGTGCATGCAGCGGCTTCTGCGGGCCGTCGACGTCCCACCAGCGGTTGGCGAGGGCGGCGAACTTGTCCAGTTCGGCCTGGTCGAAATTGGTGGAAGCGTGGGGGGTGTTCATGGGGATCCTTGGTGCATCAAGCACGGATGTGTCGGATGCGCTCGCGCCACTGGCGCGCGTTGGCGACGATCGCCGCGGTGTCCATGCCGACCAGTTCGCGCTGCACCAGCTTGGGCTGGCCGGCGATCCAGACATCGCTGACCTGGTGGCGGCCGGCGGCGTAGACAAGCTGCGAGAGCACATGGTGCAGCGGCTGGGTTTCAAGCGCGGACAGGTCCACGCAGACCAGGTCGGCCTGCTTGCCCACTTCGATCGAGCCGATGCGGTCGCCAAAGCCCAGCGCGCGCGCGCCGCCCAGGGTGGCCGCGCGCAGCGTGGTGGCCGCGTCCAGCGCGGTGGCATCGTTGGCCACGGCCTTGGCCAGGATCGCCGCGGTGCGGTTCTCGCTGAACATGTCCAGGTCGTTGTTGCTGGCGCAGCCGTCGGTACCGATGGCCAGGTTCACGCCAGCACGCTGCAGCGCGCACGCCGGGCAGAAACCGGAGGCCAGCTTGAGGTTGGATTCGGGGCAATGCACCACGCTCACGCCGCGCTCGGCGCACAGGTGGATTTCCGCTTCGGTCAGCTGGGTCATGTGCACCGCGATCAGGCGGTCGTTGACCAGACCCAGGCGGTCCAGCCGCGCCAGCGGGCGCTGGCCGTGCAGCTTGATCGAATCGGTGATTTCCTGCGCGGTTTCATGCGTGTGCAGGTGCACCTGCATGTCCAGCTGGTCGGACAGCATGCGCACGCGTTCGAAATTGGCGTCGTTGACGGTGTACGGCGCGTGCGGCGCGAACGAGGTGCCGATCAGCGGGTCGTTGCGCCACTGGTCGTGCAGCTCGCCCGCCTTGGCGAAGTATTCGTCGTCGGTCTTGGCCCAGGCGGTCGGGAAATCGATGATCACCGCGCCAACCAGGGCACGGAAGCCGTGCTGCTTGTAGACGGCGGCCTGGACGTCGGAGAAGAAGTAGTTTTCGTTGGCGCAGGTGGTACCGCCGCGCAGCATCTCGGCGATCGCCAGGGTGGTGCCGTCGGCCACGAATTCCGGGCCGATCACCGCCGCTTCCACCGGCCAGATGTGCTGCTGCAGCCAGACCATCAGCGGCAGGTCGTCGGCGACGCCCCGCAGCAGGGTCATCGGGTTATGGGTGTGTGCGTTGACCAGGCCCGGCATCAGGGCCGCGTCGGGGCGGGATACGGTCTGCTTGGGGGCAAAGCGCTCTCGCGCTTCGGCGCGCGGCAGGATCGCGATGATCTCGCTGCCGCGTACAGCCACGGCATGGTCTTCCAGCACCACCGCATGCGGTTCGATCGGGACCACGTAGCCGGCTTCGATCAGCAGGTCACAGGTTTCGGGAATGCGTGCGGTGTCGGTCATGCGGGCTCACTTGTCTGGGCGGACGACCCGAGGGTGTGGGCGACCGGGACGCTCTGGAACGGGACGCTTTTGACGTAGAGCCGACCGTTGGTCGGCTGCGCGTGACATCGGCAGCCGACCAACGGTCGGCTCTACCGTCATCCGGCCTTGGCCGACAACAGCAGCCGACCAACGGTCGGCTCTACGGTAATCCGGCTTCGCCGGATTACTTGCCTGCGCGTGCGGAGTATTCGCCCGAGCGGGTGTCGACCTTGATGATTTCATCCTGGTTGACGAACAGCGGCACGCGGACCACGGCGCCGGTTTCCAGGGTGGCCGGCTTGCCGCCGCCGCCGGAGGTGTCGCCACGGACGCCCGGGTCGGTTTCGGTGATCTTCAGCTCGACGAAGTTCGGCGGCTGGACGAAGATCGGCTCGCCGTTCCACAGGGTGACGATGCAGGACTCTTCGCCCTTCAGCCACTTCTCGGCGCCGCCCATGCCGGACTTGACGGCCTGGACCTGCTCGAAGGATTCCGGGTCCATGAAGTGCCAGTACTCGCCGTCGCTGTACATGAAGTCCATGTTGGTGTCGACGACGTCGGCCTTTTCCACGTCATCGGTGGCCTTCATGGTCATTTCGACCACGCGACCGGACTTGATGAAGCGGTACTTCATGCGGGTGAAGGCCTGGCCCTTGCCCGGCTTGACGTATTCGGTCTCGGTGATGACCGCCGGTTCATTGTTGACCAGGATCTTCATCCCGTTCTTGACATCGTTCATGCCCACAGTGGCCATGCTGAAACTCCTGAATGGGCAAACGCCGCGCAGGCGCGGCGAGCCGGATAGAATGGAAAACCCACCGGCACCGGTGGGGTGACTCGTTTTTCTGACCGACATGATAACCGCAGGCCCCCATTCCATGCAGCTTTCCGCCACGCCCCTGCCCACCCCCGTGCGCTGGCAACAGCTGTGGCGCCAGGCGGTACGCGACCCGCGGGTGCTGCTGCAGCAGCTGGGCCTGGACCCGGATGCCCTGCCCGTCTCGGCCGAGGCCGCCCGCCAGTTCGCGGTGCGCGTGCCGCAGGGCTTCATCGCCCGCATGCGCCACGGCGACCGCCACGACCCGTTGCTGCGCCAGGTGCTGCCGATCACTGATGAAATGCAGGTGGTGCCCGGCTTCAGCCTGGATGCGGTCGGCGATGGGCTGGCCAAGAAGGCCACCGGGGTCATCCAGAAGTACCGCGGCCGCGCCCTGCTGGTCACCACCGGCAGCTGCGCGATCAACTGCCGCTACTGCTTCCGCCGCCACTTCGACTACGGTACCGAGAACGCGGCCAAGGAAGGCTGGCGCGAGGCGGTGGACGCCATCGCCCAGGACCCGGACATCGACGAGGTGATCCTGTCCGGCGGCGACCCACTGTCCCTGGCCACCCACAAGCTGGTCGAGCTGACCGATGCGCTCCGCCAGATCCCGCATCTGCGCCGCCTGCGCATCCACAGCCGCCTGCCCGTGGTGCTGCCCGAGCGCGTGGACGAGGACCTGGTGCAATGGATGGCCAGCCTGCCCTGGCCGTTGGCGTTCGTGATCCATGCCAACCATGCCAACGAATTCGATGCCACCGTGGATGCGGCGATGGCCCGCCTGCGCGGCGCCGGCGCCACCCTGCTCAACCAGGCGGTACTGCTGCGCGGGGTCAACGACTCGCTGCAGGCCCTGCAGGACCTGAGCGAGCGCAGCTTCGCCGCCGGCGTGCTGCCTTATTACCTGTACCAGGTGGACCGGGTGGAAGGCGTGGCCCACTTCGAGGTCAGTGACGAGACGGCCAAGGCATTGCACGCGCAGCTGACGACGCGGCTGTCGGGCTACCTGGTGCCCAAGCTGGTCCGCGAGATTTCCGGCGACGGCAGCAAGCGCCCGGTGTGAGGCTAGCGACCACCAAGGGTGGTCGCCTACCGGCGGGGATGCGCTGCGACCACCAACGGTGGCCACCTACCGGCGTCGGCGACAGCGCGTAGCGCCGGGCTCTGCCCGGCTGAACCGCCAACGCACGTAGAGCCGGGCTCTGCCCGGCTGATCCGCCAATGTAAATCCAGCCGGGCAGAGCCCGGCGCTACGGGGCTTGCGCCCTACACCCCGGACTCGATCAATTCCACCACGTCGGTGGCGCTGACCGGGTGGCTCAGCCAGTAGCCCTGGCCCAGGTCGCAGCCGCGCTGGCAGAGCAGGTCGAACTGCACTTCCTGCTCGATACCTTCGGCCACCACGGTGATCCCCAAGGCATGGGCCATGGCGATGATCGCCGTAGTCAGGGCCAGATCGTCCGGGTCGCGCTGCATGTCGGCCACGAAGCTCTTGTCAATCTTGACCCCGTCCACCGGCACCTGGCGCAGGTGGCTCAGGCCGGAGAAGCCCGTGCCGAAGTCATCCAGCCACACCTTCACCCCGGTCCGGTGCAGCTTGTCCAGCAGGGCAGCGGCCAGCATTTCATCGCCGATCACCGCCGTTTCGGTCAGCTCCAGGTGCAGGCGCGAGGCCGGCAGGCCGGTGTCGCGCAGGCAGTCGGCCACCAGGTTGGGCAGCTCGCCGCCACGCAGCTGGCGCGGCGATACGTTGACCGAGACGAACAGGCCGTCCCCGTCCACGCCGTGCGGCCACTGCACCGCTTCCATGCAGGCCGCGCGCAGCACCTTCGGGCCGATCACCTCGATCAGGCCACTCTGCTCGGCCACTTCGATGAACACCGACGGCGGGATCGTGCCCAGCGTGGGGTGTTGCCAGCGCAGCAGCACTTCCACCCCGACCATGCGCCGGTCGCGGGTGCGGAAGATCGGTTGGTAGACCAGGCGCAGTTCGCCGCGCTCCCAGGCACCGCGCAGCTCCTGCTCCATATGCACGCGGCGCTCCACTGCGTGGTCCATGGCCCGGCTGTAATAGCGGTAGCAGTTCTTGCCGGCCACCTTGGCCTGGTACATCGCGATGTCGCCATTCTTCAACAGCGTGGTCGCATCGGCCGCATCATCGGGGAAAAGGGTCACGCCGATGGAGGTGCCCAGGAACAGTTCCCGGCCCTGCACGAACAGCGGCTTGCCCAGCTCGCGGACCAGGATCTCGGCCAGTTGGCGGGCATGCGCGGCCACATCGCCGTCACCGAGCAGGATCACGAATTCATCGCCGCCAAAGCGGGCCAGCAGGGCCTCGTCGCCCCCGGCCTGCGCCACGGCGGTGCTGATGCGCTGGGCGAACTGCAGCAGCGCTTCATCGCCGGCCTCATGGCCCAGGGTGTCGTTGACGCGCTTGAAGTCATCCATGTCGGCAAACAGCAGCGCCAGCCGATGGTTGGAGGCACGCGCGGCCATCAGCCGGTGGTCCAGCGCCTCACGGAAGGCCAGGCGGTTGGTCAGCCCGGTCAGCGCATCGGTGTAGGCCATGTGCCGCACTTCGCGGTCGTGGCGGGCGATCGATTCGCTCATCCGGCCGAACGCACGCACCAGTTCGCCCACCTCGTCCTTGCGCGGGCTTTCATGCAGCGTCAGCTGGTAGTCGCCCGCCTCGATCTGGCGCGCGGCCCCGGCCAGCCAGCGGATCGGGGCCACCAGGGTGCGCTGCACGTAGATGATCATGCCCGCGCCGATGCCGACCAGCAGCCCGAGCATCAGCAACAGCCAGCCGAGGTGGCGCTTGCCCACCTGCTGCAGGCGCTCGCCCAGGGTCTGGTTGGCGCGCTGCTCCATCGCCTGCACGTCATCCAGCGCCATGCCCACCCGGACCCCGCCGATGCGCTGGTTGCCGATCATGATCGGCATCGCGTTGTCGAGCACCTTGGGCGACTGCTGCACCACCAGCGCCCGCGCGGCGACGGCACCGGAGGCCAGCGGGTCGCTCATCGGCCGGCCGAAGTCGATCACCTCGGCCGAGCCGTCGTGGATCAGCTTGCCGTCCTCGTCGAACACCAGCACGTAGCGCACCACCTGCTGCCGCGAGGTGTTGCGCACCAGCGCGCCCACCTGCTCCAGGTCGTTGTAGTACAGCGGGTTGGCCAACGCGTCGGACAGCTCGCGCGCCAGCGCTTCACCGCGGCTGCGCACGCTGCGGTCGAACAGGTCATGGATGACGTTGCCACTGAGGTGCTGCACCTCATCCTGCATCGTCGCCTGGCGCCCAAGCACCACCGCGACGATGGCGATCACCACCAGCATCGCACCGCTCATCGCGAGCACGAACCGTGCCTGCATTCCGGAACCCAACAGCCTCATTCCACTTCCATCCGCACGCGAGCCAAGCCTTGTTTCAATTCATCCAACCGGTGCTGCATCTGCGCATCCACCCGGTGGAACCCGGAGGTACCAAAAAACGTGTGCAGCGCATCCTGCGCCTTGGGATCCGATGCCGCCTCCAGCAGCACCGCCTGCAACCGGTCGCGCACCCGTTCATCCAGCCCGGCGCGCACCATTTCCACCGCGCGCGGGTACGGCTCGGTACGATGGATGACACGGAAATCACGCAGGAAAGTGGCCGGAATGCGATGTCCGTCGGTCCAGTCCACACTGCTGACCGCCCCGGCGTCCACCACACCCTTGTGCACCAGGGTGGCGATATTGCCCTCCGAGCGTGCAAACACATAGCCCACCGTATCGGGGGCGGCCGCATCGCGCGCCGACAGCAGGATCTCCGGGGTCAGGCCCTGCTGCAACAGGGTCATCACCGGCACCAGGTAGGCACTGGTGGAGGCGACGTTCTGCAACGCCAGGGTGTGCCCCTTGAGGTCGGCCAGCGTCGCAATGGTGCTGTCCCGGCGCACGAAGAACACGGTGTGGTACTCACGCACGCCGCTGCGCTCGGTCAGCAGCAGGGGCTGGGCGCCACTGCGCAGGCCCAGCGCCACCGCGGTGCCGGAGGTTTCAGTGACCCAGTCCACCCGGCCACGGCGCAGGTAGCTGGCCATCTGCTGGGCGTCGGGTGCCATCAGGATGCGGCCTTCGGTAATGCCGACGTCGCGCATGCGCGGAACCACGTAATCGAGCAGGGGTTGCAGTTGCGCATAGTGTGACTTGGGGTTGTCGCTGATCCGGCCCAGCACCAGCACGTTGTCCGGTGCCGCTGACGCAGGTCCGGCCATCAGCACGATAGCCAGACACAGCAGACCTCCCTGCAGCAGCCATCGCAGACCCGGCACTCCCATCACTCCCCCCAAGGAATCCGAACAGCCTACCCGAAAAAGTGAGAACTGCGTCAGCTCATTCGGGCTTGGCGTTGGCCAACCGTGCCATCCGCTGGGCGTCGGACAGGATGCCGCGCAACAGGCGCACTTCCTGTTCGCTCAGTCCGGTGCGCAGGAACAGGCGGCGCAGTTTGCGCATGGCCGATTCCGGGGCGCGGCCCTTGTGGAAGTCGATGTCGTCCAGGGCCTGGCCGAGCTGGGTGAACATGCCTTCCACCTGCGCATGGCTGGCCGGCTGCTCGCGGAACTCGGGGTCGGCCGGGGCGGCGCCGTCGATGCCGCCGAGCACGGCCATGCGCGTTTCATAGGCCAGCACCTGCACGGCGGCGGCCAGGTTCAACGAACTGAAGTCGGGGTTGGACGGGATATGCACGGCCAGGTGGCACAGCTGCAGTTCCTCGTTGGTCAGGCCGGTGCGCTCGCGGCCAAACACGAAGGCCACTTCAGCCGGTTCGGCGGCCTTGGCCAGGGCGCGCTGGGCAGCGACGGCCGGCAGCAGTTCCTCCAGCTGGACCCGGCGGGCGCGTGCGGTGCAGCCCAGGACCAGGGTGCAGTCGGCCACGGCCTCGGCCAGGGTGGCCACGACCGGTGCATCGCCCAGCACGTCCTCGGCGCCGGCCGAGCGCCGGAACGCTTCATCGTCCAGCGGCTTTTCCGGTGCCACCAGGACCAGCCGGGACAGGCCCATGGTCTTCATGGCGCGCGCCGCAGCGCCCATGTTGCCGGGGTGCTGGGTGCCGACCAGGACGAATCGGATACGGGTAGGAGCGGTTTCAACGGACATGAACAGGCCAAACGCGAGCAGGACAGCCACAGATGGTAAACTGTGCGACCGGCCTCTGCGCCGGGACCGCTCTTTTCCCCCGCCAGTACCCCCCCACTCTGCCTTTCCGGGAGCTTTTCGCCATGCAGAAACCCGCCGTCACCGTCATGGTCAAGGCCGCCCGCCTCGCCGGCAACGTCCTGTTGCGCAACATCAACAAGCTGGAGGCGTTGAACGTCGTGCAGAAGGGGCGCATGGACTATGCCAGTGAAGTCGATGCAGATGCGGAAAAGGTCATCGTCAAGGAACTCAAGCGCGCCTATCCCGAGTACGGGATCATGGGCGAAGAAGGTGGTGTGCAGGGTGTGAACCGGTACATGTGGGTGATCGACCCGCTGGACGGCACCAGCAACTACCTGCGCGGCTTCCCGCACTACTGTGTGTCCATCGCGCTGGTCGAGAATGGCGAGCCGATCGATGCGGTGATCTTCGATCCGCTCCGCAATGAGCTGTTCACTGCCAGCCGCGGCGCTGGTGCGGTGCTGAACGACCGTCGCATCCGCGTGGCCGACCGCAAGGACATGGGCGGCGCGATGATCCATACCGGTTTCGCCCCGCGTGAGCGCCAGCGCGCCAGTTCGCAGCTGAAGGCCGTGGATGCGCTGCTGGTGCACGCCGAAGACGTGCGCCGCACCGGTTCGGCCGCGCTGGATCTGGCCTACGTGGCCTGCGGCCGCGCCGACGCCTACTTCGAGGCCGGCCTGAAGGCCTGGGACATCGCCGCCGGCGTGCTGCTGGTGCGCGAGGCCGGTGGCCGGGTCTGTGACTACAAGGGCGCCACCCCGGCCCGCATGGACAGCCGCGGCCCGGAGACCCAGCAGATCGTGGCTGGCAACGTGAAGAACACCGATGTGCTGCAGAAGGTGCTGGTCAACACCGGCTACGCAGCCGAGTTCGACGCCAAGTTCTGATCGGCCACCGCGCTGAAACCGAAGAACGGCGCCCTTGGGCGCCGTTTTTTGTGCCGGTGCGTCCGGCTTTCCACCGCGGCCCGGGTAGACGGGAGGCCGCAACGCAACGCCACGCGCGCTACACTTTTTGATTGCGCCGCGGCGCACCCTTCAAGGAAGACCCATGTACAAGCGCGCGATTCTTTCCCTGGCCTTTCTGCTGGGGGGATATGACGCGACCGCGTCGGTGGTGATGGACCCGTCGTCCACGGAAGGGCCGGTGGTCCTGCCCGAGGAGGTCGCGGCGACCTGCGCCGACCTGGTCGCGAGCCTGCAGGCATCGGCCGCGCTGAGCCTGAAGAAGGCCGGCAAGGACGGCGGCGATGTCACCACGAGCCCGACCTGGGCGTACACCCCGTTCTCCCACCGCGTGCTGATGGCGTCCTGCGTGGCGTATGTCCTGACCGGCAGCACCGACGCCCCCGCCCGCCCCTTGCGCTTCATCGATGAAGACAGCGGCACGCAGGTGGCGGTGCTGGACAAGACCGGCTACCGCGACATCACCCCCTGAGCCGGCGCACCGCCGTATTTGACGTCGGCCTATGAGCCACCGTCCCGTATTATTCCGATTATTCCGACAACGGCGCCCTTGGGCGCCGCTGTTGTTTGCGGGAACCTGGCTTCTCCGATAATGCCGCCGCGAGCACAACAGCAGAGCGCCATGCGCATCGCGTCCTCGGGCTGGGCAGGACGGTGGGTCGGTGGCCACACGAAGCAAATGCCTGGAATCCCACAGCACGGCCTTGCAGCTGCTACAGGGGAAGTCCGCTTTGCGCCGCGCTGTTGCCCAGACCACCGACCCTCTGTCAGGGGCTGGCGCGGGTGGGGGTGCGGGACCCTGAGCCGCATGGATGCGGCGACGGAGCTTACATGGACGTACTTGCAGCGTGTCCCGCACCCCCACCCGCGCCAGCCAGCCCGCAGCAGACGATGCCCATGGCGCTCTTGCTGCTTCGCTCACCAGGGGCGGTCATGCCCAGCGGTTTTACGCACATAAACTGTGCCCGTCGACCCAACAAAAAACGCCCGGCCGAAGCCGGGCGTTCTGAGGTTTCAGCGCACCGCGCATCAGGCTGCGGTGCTGGCCTTCAGGGCGGCGATGCGCTCTTCCAGCGGCGGGTGGCTCATGAACAGCTTGCGGGCCGTCGAACCGGCGATGCCGAAGGCCGCGATCTGCGTCGGCAGCGTGCTCTGGCCGTGGTTGAGCTTCAGCCGCTCCAGCGCCGCGATCATCTTCTGGCGGCCTGCCAGGTGCGCACCACCGGCATCGGCGCGGAACTCGCGGTGGCGCGAGAACCACATCGAAATCATCGTCGCGAACACACCGAACACCATCTCCAGCACGAACACGATGATGTAGTACGCAAAGGCGCGACCGCCGCCTTCGCGGTTGCCCGACAGCGCGCTGTCGATGAAACCGCCCACGATGCGCGCCAGCACGATCACGAACGTATTCAACACGCCCTGCAGCAGCGCCATAGTGATCATGTCACCGTTGGCCACGTGCGCGATCTCGTGGCCCAGCACCGCCTCGGCCTCGTCCTCGCTCATGTTGTGCAACAGCCCCGTGGACACCGCCACCAGCGCCTTGTTGCGGTTGGCACCGGTTGCGAACGCGTTGATTTCCGGGCCGTCGTACACCGCCACTTCCGGCATCCCGATGCCGGCCTCGCGGGCCTGCCGCTCGACGGTGGCCAGCAGCCAGCGCTCGGTTGGATTGCGCGGCTCGGTGATCACCACCGCGCCCGTGGAACGCTTGGCCATCCACTTGGACAGCAACAGTGAAATGAAGGAACCACCGAAGCCAAAGATGGCCGCCATCACCAGCAGGCCGCTCATCTGGTTGGGGTTCACGCCCAACACCGACATCACGATGCCCGCCAGGACCAGCACGGCAAGGTTGGTCAGAAGGAAGAGAGCAATGCGACTGAACATGGGGAAATGACGCTCATGGGAGGTGGATGACTGCAAATCTGCGGGGACTTCAGGTTGAATTCAAGTCGCAAACTGACCGACGATTCATAGTTCATGCCAATGACCCCCTACCTCGGCCGCTTCGCACCCTCGCCCACCGGCCCCCTGCACCCCGGCTCGCTGCTGGCCGCACTGGGCAGCTGGCTGCTCGCCCGCCACGCCGGCGGGCAGTGGTGGGTGCGCGTGGAAGACGTCGACCCCCCGCGCACCGTACCCGGTGCCATCGACCAGCAACTGGCCTGCCTGACCGCGCTTGGCCTGGCCAGCGACGGCCCGATCGTGCGCCAGAGTCAGCGCGACGCCCTCTACCAGCGCGCCCTGGAGCGCCTGCTCGACGAAGGCACCGCGTTTGCCTGCCACTGCAGCCGCAGCGAACTGGCCGACCAGCACGGCATCCACCATCACTGCGTGGCACGCGGCCTGCGCGCGCAACCGGCCATCCGCCTGCGGGTACCGCCCGGCACCCGGATTGCCTTCCACGACGGCCTGCGCGGCCCGGTGGAACAGGACGTCCACGCCGACGTCGGCGATTTCGTGCTGCGGCGCGCCGATGGCTACTGGGCCTACCAGCTGGCCGTGGTCGTGGACGATGGGCAGCAGGGCATCACCGACGTGGTGCGCGGCGCCGACCTGCTCGACTCCACCCCGCGCCAGATCCTGCTCCAGCGCGCGCTTGGCCTGCCGACCCCGGCCTACCTGCACCTGCCCCTGCTGCTGGACGCGCACGGCCGCAAGCTGTCCAAGTCCGACGCTGCCCGCCCGCTCGACCCGGCCGAACCGCTGCCGGCCCTGCGCCAGGCCTGGGCGGCCTTGGGCCAGGACCCGGCCGTGGTGCGCGACGCTGCCGGCGTGACGCCGTTGCTGGACAACGCCCGTGCCGGCTTCGATCCGGCCCGCCTGCCCGCCCATGACATCGCCCCACCCGCCACGCCCGGCTGACGCCCCATTTGCCGCGGCGATGTTGCAGAATCCCCTTCCCCCTTGTTGGCACAGCCTTTCGGAGTAGCAGCCCATGACATCTCGCGTCGCACTGGTCACCGGCGGAACCGGCGGTATCGGTACTGCCATCTGCCAACGCCTGGCCGACCAGGGCCATCGGGTCGCCACCAACTACCGTGACCAGGCCAAAGCCCTGGCCTGGCGCGAGATGATGCTGGCGCGCGGCTGCGACGTGGCGATCTTCCCCGGCGACGTCGCCGACCCGGGCACCGCAGAGGCCATGGTCCACGCGGTGGAAGCAGCACTCGGCCCGATCGAAATCCTGGTCAACAACGCCGGCATCACCCGCGACACCACCTTCCACCGCATGCGCGCCGACCAGTGGCACGACGTCATCAACACCAACCTCAACTCGGTGTTCAACGTCACCCGCCCGGTCATCGAAGGCATGCGCCGCCGCGGCTGGGGCCGGGTGATCCAGATCAGCTCGATCAACGGCCTGAAGGGCCAGTACGGCCAGGCCAACTACGCCGCGGCCAAGGCCGGCATGCACGGCTTCACCATCTCCCTGGCCCGCGAGAACGCCGGCTTCGGCATCACCGTCAACACCATTTCCCCCGGCTACGTGGCCACCGACATGGTGATGGCCGTGCCCGACGAAGTGCGCGCCAAGATCATCGCCGACATCCCCACCGGCCGCCTCGGCAAGCCCGAGGAAATCGCCTACGCGGTCGCCTTCCTGGTGAACGAAGAAGCCTCGTGGATCACCGGGTCGAACCTGGACATCAACGGCGGCCACCACATGGGCTGGTAGAGCCGACCGTTGGTCGGCTGCACGCAATCCTGGTAGAGCCGACCGTTGGTCGGCTGCACGCAATCCTGGTAGAGCCGACCGTTGGTCGGCTGCACGCAATCCTGGTAGAGCCGACCGTTGGTCGGCTGCACGCAATCCCGGTAGAGCCGACCGTTGGTCGGCTCTACGCAATCCATCCAGAAAGGTAGGCGATCAAAGGCAGCCGACCAACGGTCGGCTCTACCGGGGATTTTCAAGAAAACGTTTGCAGGACTTTTTACGGCTGCACATATTCCCCCCTTTGCAAATGCTGCACCCCGCGCAAATCCATGCTGCGCAACATAAAACCGGTCCTGTACCCCGCCGCATGGGCCTTCCGGCGGTTGCATGTGCTGCTGCACTGCGCCATGCTGCGCGCCTACTGTGATGAGTGACCGTTTCATGGCTGCGAACCGCATTATCAAGAAATACCCGAACCGCCGGCTCTACGACACCGAGATTTCCAGTTACATCACCATCGAAGATGTGCGCCAGCTCATCCTCGACGGCGAAGATTTCGAAGTGCGCGACGCCAAGAGCGGCGACGACCTGACCCGCTCGGTGTTGCTGCAGATCATCGCCGACCAGGAACAGGACGGCGAGCCGATGCTGTCCACCCAGCTGCTCAGCCAGCTGATCCGCTTCTACGGCGACTCGCTGCAGGGCTTCATGGGCAACTACCTGGAGCGCAGCATGCAGGTCTTCCTGGACCAGCAGCAGCAGTTCCGCCAGCAGATGGGCAATCTGCTCGGCCAGACCCCGTGGGCGATGATGAACCAGCTGACCGAGCGCAACCTGGAGCTCTGGCAGGACTTCCAGCGCAACATGGGCCCTGGCTTCGGCCCGCGCCCCGGTGGCACCTCCACCGGCACCGGTACCGGCAAACCGGAAACCCCGGCCCCCGGCGCAGGCAAGACCCGCCGCTGAGGCAACGCCCGGCACGCGGCAAAGAAAAAGGCGCAGCCCCACGGCCGCGCCTTTTTCGTATCCGCCGCGTGCGCGATCAGCGCTTCGGCTTGGCGCACCCGGTGCACACGCGCTCGACCGTGAAGCCCTTGGCCTTGAGCTTGTCCACCACGCCGTCGTCGCCCAGCAGGTGCAGCGTGCCGACCACCACCAGCGTGCCGCCCTGCCCGGCCTGCAGGTACTGCTGCAGCTTGGGCACCCAGGCATCATTGCGATCGGTATTGATGCGCTTGTACAACTGCGGGTACTGACCGCGCATCTGCGCGGCCATCGAGGTCCACAGCAGCTTGTCGTCACCGCGGCGCCACGCGTCGTGCAGCTTGCGGCCTTCCGCGTCGGCCTTGTCGGCCTGGTCCAGCGCCTCGGCCACCATCTGCTGCTGCTCGGCCGCCGACATCCCCGACAGCACGCCGACCTGGGTGTCGATGTCCTCCAGCCCGGAGGTCGGCTTGCCGGCCGTCGCGGCGCGCTGCATGAAGTGCCGATCCAGGCCCAGGTTCGGGTCCAGGCCCATCTTGGTGAACTGCCCCAGCGTGATGGTCAGCCCCACGAACCACGGCTTCATGCCCTGCAGCTGCGCCAGGGGCAGATTGTTCGCGGTGGCGTAGGCCTGCAGCTTGGTCCACGTCGCCGGGTCCAGGTCACGCTTGAGCTCGGTGCCGTCGGTGCGCACCGCCGCCTGCAGCATCTTCTGGGTCAGCTGCGGCGACTGCATGTCCTGCGGCGACAGCTCGAACACCACCCGCTTGGACGCTGCGAACGCCTGGTCCACATCGGCCGCAAGCGGATAATCCTGCGCACGCAGCAGGTGGAACGAACCCAACAGATACACCCGGCTGTCGCCCGGGCCGGTCACCTTCCACAACAGCGGCACCGGGGGCGTGGCCTTGGCCGCCGGGGCGTCGCCGCGCGCCTGCACCACGCCACTGCCCAACAGCAGGCCGACCATCAACACCGGGGACAGCATTCGCGACAACATCGACATGGTTCAGGCCTCTCCTTCAGGGGCATGGTAGGCCTGCTCGCCCGCGTCAATACGCAGGTCCAGGCGGTTTTCCGGCGGCGCCAACGGGCACGTTGCAAACGGCGTGAATGCGCACGGGGGATTGTAGGCGTGGTTGAAATCCACCTGCACCTGCCCGTCCGCATCCGGTGCGGCCACGTCCAGGTAGCGCCCGGCCGGGTAGCTGCCGTGCCCGCTGGTGCGGTCGGCGAAGATCACGAACAGCTCGCGCCCGGGTTCGCCCAGCGCTTCCAGCCGCCAGGTGCGGCCGTCGCGTTCGAATTCCAGTGCGCCGGCATTGGGCATCTGCGTGGTCAGCCCGGTGATGTCCACGATGGGCAGGGTCTTGCCCGGCGCGTGCGGCACGAAGCGCGCGTTCACCCGCCACGACGGGCCGCCCGGCCAGTACTGCAGCCCGGTGAAATTGGCCCGGCTGGCCGCGTCGGCATGCTTCACCCGCAGTGCATAGCGCTCGCCGCGATGGATCAGGCTCAACTGGCCCTTGCCGTCGTCGAAGGAAATCAACGTCGGGGCGGGGTCGCGGTCACTGGCGAACCGGATGCGGCCGGTGAGTGGTTTGTCGCCCACCTGCAGGGCGGCGCCACGTTCGGGCGTGAACCATACCGTGTCGCCGTCGCGCGCCACCATGCCCAGCTTGGCCGGTCCGACCGCCAGGCGGATGCCACTGCCCGGCCCGCTGCCGATGTAATGCGCCTTGTACTCCAGCCAATGCAGGCCCACCAGGCTGGTCCAGCCGTCGGCGGCATGCAGTTCTTCATAGCGCTTCTGGCGCCACTGCTGCTGTTCGGCGGCGAACGCCGGATCCACCGCAGCGGCCACCGTGGGTGCCGCTTCTTTGTCGCCGCACGCGGCCAGCCCCACCGCCAGCATGATCGCGCCCAGCGCCCTTCCCCAAGTTCGCATGATTGTCCCCTTCAACGTCCGCGCAGGAACCAGCGGTCGATTTCCGCCAGTGAAAAACGCGCCCAGGTCGGTCGGCCGTGATTGCACTGACCCGAGCGTTCGGTGATTTCCATGTCGCGCAGCAGCGCGTTCATTTCCGGCACGGTCAGGCGCCGGTTGGCGCGCACTGCGCCGTGGCAGGCCATCGTGGACAGCAGCTCGTCGCGGGCGCTGGCGATGCGCCGGCTTTGGCCGTGCTCGCGCAGGTCGGTGAGCACGTCACGCAGCAGGCCTTCCGGTTCGGCGTTGGCCAGCAGCGCGGGAATGCTGCGCACGTGCAGCGACCCTGGACCGGAACGGGTGATCTCAAAGCCCAGCGCCACCAGCGTGTCGGCTTCGCGCTCGGCGGTGTCGGCATCACGCTCGCCCACTGCCAGGGTGATCGGCACCAGCAGTGGCTGCGCGTGCAGGCCCATGCCATCGTGCGCGGTCTTCAGCCGCTCGTAGCCGATGCGCTCGTGCGCGGCGTGCATGTCGACCACGATCAGGCCTTCGGCGTTCTCGGCCAGGATGTAGATGCCGTGCAACTGCGCCACGGCGTAGCCCAGCGGCGGCACGCCACTGTCGGCCGCGGTAGCGGGCAGCCCGTTGTAGCTGGGCATCGGCGGCAGCGCAGCGGACACGCCACCGGCAGGCGTGGCGTACAGCGCGGCGTAGGCCGACGGTGCATCGGCCACCTGCAGGCCCAGCGGTGACTGCTGCGGGCGCCACTGGCCGGCCATGCTGCCACCCCCGCCGCCAGCGCCCAGCGCGTAGCCGCCGCCGGGCGTGCCATAACCGGCCGCACTGCCCGGCGCAGTGCCGGGCAACGCGTTCGCATCGGCGGCACCTGCGGTGGCGGTCATGCCGGCGCGCGTTTCGGCCAGCGCTTCCTTCAGCGTGCGGTAGACGAAATCATGGATCAGGCGCGAATCGCGGAAGCGCACCTCGTGCTTGGCCGGGTGCACGTTGACGTCGACCCGGGTCGGGTCCAGTTCCAGGAACAGCACGTAGGCCGGCTGGCGGCCGTGGAACAGCACATCGCCATAGGCCATCTTCACTGCGTGGGCCACGCTGCGGTCACGCACCGAACGGCCATTGACGTAGAGATATTGCTGGTCGGTGCTGGCGCGCGAATAGTGCGGCTGCGCGATCCAGCCATGCAGCCGCAGACCGGCCCCGCTGTGGTCCACGCGCAGCGCCTGCGCGGCAAAATCCTCGCCCAGGGTTTCGCCCAGGCGCGTATCGGAATACAGATCGCCGGGCTTGTAGCGGCGCGAGGGCTTGCCGTTATGCGACACCCGCAGTTCCACGTCCGGGCGGGCCAGCGCCAGCGACCGCAGCCACTCTTCGATATGGCCCAGCTCGGTGCGTTCGGCGCGCAGGAACTTGCGCCGCGCCGGCACGTTGTAGAACAGCTCGCGCACTTCCACCGTGGTGCCCGGCGCGTGCGCGCGCGGGGTGACCTCGCCGAGCTTGCCGCCTTCGATCTGCAGGGCCGAACCGTGCGCATCGCCGGGACGGCGCGAGGCCAGGGTGAAGCGGCTGACCGAGGCGATCGAGGGCAGCGCTTCGCCACGGAAGCCGAGCGTGGCTACCGCTTCGAGGTCGTCCAGGCTGGCGATCTTGCTGGTGGCGTGGCGGGACACCGCCAGCGGCAGTTCCTCCGGCGCGATGCCGCCGCCATCGTCACGGATCCGGATCAGGCGGACGCCGCCTTCTTCCAGGTCGATGTCCACGCGGGTGGCACCGGCATCCAGTGCGTTTTCGACCAGTTCCTTGACCACCGACGCCGGGCGCTCCACCACCTCGCCGGCGGCGATCTGGTTGATCAGGATCTCGGGCAGTTGGCGGATGCTCATGCGTCGCTCCCGCAGAAGGGACAGGCGACGGCGGAAGCGAGGGGGAATCGGGGGCTGTACGTCATCGACAGATGATAGCGTAGGCCGCCAGCCGACCCACGGTCGGCTCTAGGAGCCGGTAGAGCCGACCGTTGGTCGGCTGCTCTGCGACGCGGCAACGCGGGCGCGGAACCGGACGCGGGCGCGCTTCGCGCGATAGCCGACCAACGGTCGGCTCTACCCGGTTCATCCGGATGGGTTACGTGTGGGACCCAGCCGACCAACGGTCGGCTCTACCCGATTCATCCGGATGGGTCACGTGTGGGGCCCAGCCGACCAACGGTCGGCTCTACGCGGTTCATCCGGATGGGTTACGTGTGGGGCCCAGCCGACCAACGGTCGGCTCTACGCAAATGATCTGCGTTGGGGATTATTTGCTGCCGCCGGCTACCGTGCTGGCGGCCTGGATCTCGGCTTCGGCGCGGGCAGCGTAGAGCGTGCCCGGCGGCGGTTGGCGGCTGAAGAAGGTGTGCACGCCGTCGAGCACCGCACCGGCGATCTGGCGCTGGTACGCCGGGTCGATCAGGCGACGCTCTTCATCGGGATTGGAGATGAAGGCGGTTTCGACCAGCATCGCCGGCATGTCCGAGGTGCGCAGCACCGCGAAGTTGGCGCGTTCGATGTTGGGCTTGTGGTTCTTGCCGATGCGCTTGAGCCCGCCCAGCACGTGGCCGGCCGCATCTTCAGACGCCTTCATGTACCCACTCTGCGCCAGGTCCAGCAGCACGTTGGCCAAGGTGCCTTCGGTCTGCTGCAGGCGCACGCCACCGACCAGATCGGCGGCGTTTTCCTTGTCGGCCAGCCAGCGCGCACGCTGCGACGAGGCGCCCTTTGTCGACAGCACGTACACCGACGAACCGGTGGCGGCACGGTTTTCAGCCGCGTCGGCGTGGATCGAAATGAAGATGTCGGCCTTCGCCGAACGTGCCTTCTGCGCGCGCATCGGCAGCGGAATGAACACGTCGGTGTCGCGGGTCAGGAAGGCTTTCAGACCGGGCGTGGCATTGACCTGGCGCGCCAGTTCCCGCGCCACTGCCAGGGTGATGTCTTTTTCCCGCTTGCCGGTGGGTCCGACCGCACCGGGATCCTGGCCACCATGGCCGGGATCGATCGCGACGACCAGCGGGCGCATGCCCGGGCGCATCTTGATCCGCGAGATTTCGCTGGGCATCACCGGGCGCGGCGGCTCGGCAGGCACCACCACCGGCGTCGGTGCGGGCACCACTGCGGCAGTGGCCTGGCCGGCCAGGATCGCCGCCGGGGTGGCCGAGTTGCTGGCGGCATTGGCGTTGCCGGCGGCCGCCACGTTCACGGCGGCAGCGGCCGGTGGCGTGGGGGTCGGCACCGGCGTGGCGGCCGTGGCGCTGGCCTGCTGGCGCACCGAGGCGGTCAGCAGTGCGGTGGCACGCGCCGCATCGCTGCGCGCCTGCGCTGCGTTGGCGGCGGTCTGAGCCGGCGGTGCGGCGCCCGCAGCCGTACCTGCCGGGGCGGGTGCGGGCGGCGCGGTTTGTGCGGGTGCGGGTGCAGGCGTGCTGGCAACGCTGGTCGGCGCATCGCCCGGCCATTCGATGACCAGCCGCGATTCGTCGCCCTGCTTGACCATCTGCGGCCGGAACGGCGCGACCGATTCGGCCAGGTCGAACACCACCCGGAACGTGCCGGGCACCGGCTGACCGGTGCGCACGGCCGTGACCACGCCCTTGGGCGCAGGCAGCTTGAGGTTGCGTACCGCGCTGGAGTCCGGGAAATCCACCACCAGACGGTTCGGGCCGGCCAGGCTCAGGGTCTTGTAGCCACCACTGCCGGACAGCGCGATCTCCGCGCGGGTGCCGGTGGCACCGGTCTCCAGGCCCACCTGGCGCACTTCACCGGCCCACGCCAAGGCGCTCGCCAGACAGAGTCCGACGGCGGCACAGATGGCGGTGAGTGGTTTCCCCATTGGCATGGGTCAAGATTCAATCACCGCCCTGAATGAAATGCAACTCCTTTTCCCTTAATAATCCGTAACCTGCCGGTGTTTCCTAGTGTCAGCCGACAGAAAGGGCCTGCAAGTCGCCCCCTTGTGGCAACCGGGCAAGCCATTCACGACCCGCGTCGCTCGTCGCATTGAGACGCACGCGGCGTCCCTGCCCCTCGATTTCCAGCGCCACGATCAGGTCGGTGGGCGGCAGCGCGCCCGCGCCGCGCTCGGGCCATTCGATCAGCCACAGCGAGGCACTGCCCTCGTCCAGCCCCAGGAAATCCAGCTCATCGGCCTGGCCGATGCGATACAGGTCCAGGTGCCAGGCTTCGTGCCCGTCGGCCAGCGGATACCGCTCCACCAGTGTGTAGGTGGGGCTGCGGATGGCGCCCTGCACGCCCAGCGCGCGCAGCAGCGCACGCGCCAGCGTCGACTTGCCCGCGCCGAGGTCGCCCTGCAGCTGCATCACCGCCTGCGGCGGACGGGTCGCGGCCAGCCACTGCCCAAGCAGGTCGGTGTCGTCGGTCTGGGCCAGGAAAAACGTGATCATGCGGGTCGAGGTTCCGGATTCACCAGCCGGCGCAGCGGCACCAGCAGGTCGGTGGGGAGCAGGCCACGCTGGCCGTCGCTGGCGGCGGCATCGCCGGCCAGCCCATGCAGCAGTGCACCACTGCTGGCCGCATCGAAGGCATCCAGCCCCTGTGCGCGCAATGCAGCGATGATGCCGGTCAACAGGTCGCCCATGCCGCCCACGGCCATGCCCGGGTTGCCCGCCGCGATCACCCGCGGCAGCTCACCGGGGGCGGCGATGATGCTGCCGGCGCCCTTGAGCACCACCACCGCGCCGAAGCGCTCGGCCAGGGCCTTTGCGGCGGCGAAACGGTCGGCCTGGATCGTGGCCGTGTCCACCCCGAGCAGGCGCGCCGCCTCGCCCGGATGCGGGGTCAGGATGGCGTCGTGCAGCGGCTGCGGCGCGGCGGCCAGCAGGTTCAGCGCGTCGGCATCGACCACCAGCGGCGTGCCGCTGCCCAGCACCTGCCGCCACAGCTCGCGCGCCCAGTCGTCCTGGCCCAGACCCGGCCCGATCGCGATCACGCCGGCCCGCGCCAGCGGGGCCTGCAGGTCCTGCGCGTCTTCCACCGCGTGCGCCATGGCCTCGGGCAGTCGCGCCAGCAGCGGGGCCACGTGCAGCGCCTGGGTGGCCACGCTGACCAGCCCGGCGCCGGCACGCAACGCGGCCTCGCTGGTCAGCATCACCGCGCCCCCGCTGCCGCGGTTGCCGCCCACGCACAGCACGTGGCCGGATTCGCCCTTGTGGGTATTGGCGCGCCGCGCCGGCAGCAGCCCGGCCAGCCGGGGCGCCTGCCATGGCACCGCACTGGGCGACACCTGCGCGTCCGCGCCGTCCGGCAGCTGCAGCGGTGCCAACCGCCGCGCCCCCACGTGTTCCAACGCGGCGCCGGTATACAGGCCCTGGTGGCAGACAATGAACTGCAGGGTCACGCTGGCGCGGACCGCGCTGCCCGGCACGGCGCCGGTGTTGGCGTCCACGCCGCTGGGCACGTCCAACGCCAGGACCGGCACGCCCGCCTGGTTGATGGCTTCGATCAGCGCCGCCGCCTCGCCGGTGGGCGCGCGGTTCAGGCCCAGCCCGTACAGCGCATCCACCACCACATCGGCCGGGGGCAGTGCACCGGCAAACACGACCACCTCCCCGCCCTCGTCCTGCCAGGCCTGCAGGGCCGCCCGGGCCAGCGCGGTGGCTGCAGCATCGGTGGCCAGGCGCAGCACGTGCACCGCGCGCCCGGCCTGCCGGGCCAACCGGGCCAGCACATAGCCGTCGCCGCCGTTGTTGCCGGGCCCCACCACCACGCACAGGCGCTGCGCCTGCGGCCATTGCTCCAGCAGGCACTGCCAGGCGGCCTGCCCGGCCTGGTCCATCAGCGCGGCACCGCCATCGCCGAGCAGGGCGCTGGCACGCGCATCGATCTGGCGCGCAGCAGGTATATCGAACAGTTCAGCAAGCTTGGGCATGCCGGGATTCTATACTTCCCCCATGTCTGCTGTGCCCCTCCCCGCCCCCGTCAACCTGGCCCGCGCCACCGAGCGCGTGCGCGAGATCGCGCGCGCGCATGGCTTCCAGCGCTGCGGCGTGTCCGGCATCGAGCTGGGCGAGGACGAAGCGCACCTGGCCGACTGGCTGGGCAAGGGCCTGTACGGCACCATGGACTGGATGGCCCGGCACGGCACGATGCGCGCGCGCCCGGCCGAGCTGCTGCCCGGCACCGTGCGGGTGATCTCGGTGGGCATGGACTACGGCCACAAGGACGACGCGCAGGCGTGGGACACCCTGCACGACGGCGACCGCGCCTACGTGGCCCGGTACGCGCTGGGCCGCGATTACCACAAGCTCATGCGCAACCGCCTGCAGAAGTTCGCCGATGCGATCGCCGCCGAGATCGGCGCGTTCGGCTACCGGGTGTTCGTCGATTCGGCGCCGGTGCTGGAGCGCGCCCTGGCGCGCAATGCCGGGCTGGGCTGGATCGGCAAGCACACCTGCCTGATCGACAAGCAAGGCGGCTCCTGGTTCTTCCTGGGCGAGATCTACATCGACCTGCCCCTGCCGGTGGACACGCCGGCCACCGCGCACTGCGGCACCTGCACGCGCTGCATCGATGTGTGCCCCACCCAGGCCATCATCGGCCCGCAGCGGCTGGATGCGCGGCGGTGCATTTCCTACCTGACCATCGAACACGACGGCGCCATTCCCGAAGACATGCGGCCATTGATGGGCAACCGCATCTACGGCTGTGACGACTGCCAGCTGGTGTGCCCCTGGAACAAATTCGCGCGGCGCACCGACGAGCCGGACTTCCGCGCCCGCAACGACCTGGATACCGCCTCGCTGGCGCAGCTGTTCGCCTGGGAGGAAGACGAATTCCTGCGCCGCACCGAAGGCAGCCCGATCCGGCGCAGCGGCCACGAGCGCTGGTTGCGCAACATCGCCGTGGCGCTGGGCAATGCGCCCACCAGTGCGCAGACGCTGGCGGCGCTGGACGCGCGCCGTGCACATGCCTCGCCGATCGTGCGCGAACACGTGGCTTGGGCCCTGCAGCAGCACGCTGCGCGGAACCCCGGCGCATGACGCTTGTGCGACCATGGGCGCCCGTTCGTACCGTTTGACCTGTCCATGGACCGCAGCGCGCAGATCCTCACGCCCAGCCAGCTCAACATCCTGGCCCGCGACCTGCTGGAAGGCGCCTTCCCGCTGATATGGGTGGAAGCCGAGCTGGGCAGCGTGACCCGCCCGGCATCGGGGCACATGTACTTCACCCTGAAGGACGCACGTGCGCAGATCCGCGCGGCGTTGTTCAAGCCCAAGAGCCAGTGGCTGAAGTTCGTCCCGCGCGATGGCATGCGCGTGCTCGCCCGTGGTCGGTTGACGCTGTACGAAGCGCGTGGCGAGTACCAGCTGGTGCTGGACCACATGGAAGAAGCCGGCGAAGGCGCGCTGCGCCGCGCCTATGAGCAGCTCAAGGCACGGCTGGAGGCCGAGGGCCTGTTCGCCGCCGAGCGCAAGCGGCCGATGCCGGCGCATGTCCGCCGGCTGGCGGTGATCACCTCGCCCACCGGCGCGGCGGTACGCGACGTGCTCAGCGTGCTTGAACGCCGCTACCCGCTGCTGGAAGTGGACCTGCTGCCCAGCCTGGTGCAGGGCGACAGTGCCGCCGCGCAGATCACCGCGCTGCTGCGCGCGGCCGATGCCAGCGGCCGCTACGACGTGATCCTGCTGACCCGCGGCGGTGGCTCGCTGGAAGACCTGTGGGCCTTCAACGATGAGCACCTGGCCCGCGCGATTGCGGCCAGCAGCACCCCGGTGGTGTCTGCGGTGGGCCACGAAACCGACTTCAGCCTGGCCGACTTCGCCGCCGACCTGCGCGCGCCCACGCCATCGGTGGCCGCCGAACTGCTGGTGCCCGACCAGCGCGACCTGCAGTTGCAGGTGCGCCGGCTGGCCGCGCGCATGGTGCAGCTGCAGCGCCACGGCCTGGGCCAGGCCATGCAGCGCGCCGACCGCGCCCTGCTGCGCTTGAATGCCCAAGGTCCGCAGGCTCGCCTGCAATTGCTTCAGCGGCGCCAGCAGGATCTGGGCCGGCGCCTGGACGCGGTATGGCGGCAGCAGCAGGAACGCCGGCAGGCGCAGCTGCGTCACGCCGCCGTGGTGCTGCGCAACGGCCACCCGCAGCGCCGCCTGGATGCGCTGCGCGAGCGGCTGCACCGGTTGATGCCGCGCGCCGACGCGGCCATCGGGCGCCAGCTGCAACGCGACCAGCTGCACCTGCGCGGCCTGGCACGTTCGATGGAAGCAGTGAGCCCGCTGGCCACGGTGGCACGCGGCTACAGCATCCTCACCCGCGACGAAGACGGCAGCCTGGTGCGTTCACCGCTGCAGGTACGCCCTGGCGACACCCTCACGGCACGCGTGCAGGATGGCGCAATCGCAGTCGTAGTGAAATAACCCGCGCCCGTAGAGCCGGGCTCTGCCCGGCTGCACCACAACAACGATCACGACCATCGGACAGATGCCGGGCAGAGCCCGGCGCTACGTTACCGGTCGCGTGATCATCCGGTCCGCCGGTTACCGCGCCCTCACCCGCCCGCGCTTTCGCAGAACTTCTGCCGGTATTCCATCGCCTTGGGCATCAACGCCTGCAGGTTCTGGATGCGGGTGCCCGGGTTGGGGTGCGTCGAGGAAAACTCCGGCGGCGCCTGGCCGCCACTGGCCTGGCCCATGCGTTCCCACAGCGGCACCGCCTCGCGCGGATCAAAGCACGCCGCGGCGGCGAGCATCAGGCCCACTTCATCGGCCTGGGTTTCGTGGCTGCGCGCATACGGCAGCAGGTAGCCGTAGCCCATCGCCGACATCATCATCTGTTGCTGCTGCGGGTCCATGCCGCTGGCGGCGCCGGCCATCTGCCCGATCTGGGTCAGCTTCTGCTGGGCCATGCGCTGGGCACCATGGCGCAGCAGGGCGTGGGCGATCTCGTGGCCCATCACCACGGCCATCGCATCCACCGTGCGTGCCACCGGAATCAGCCCGGTGTACACGGCCATCTTGCCGCCGGGCAGGCAGAACGCATTGGCCTGCTCGGACTGGATCACGTTGACTTCCCACTCGAAGTCGCGCGAGAAATGCGCCGGCTTCAGCCCGTGCTCTTCAGCCAACGCGGTTTCCACCACGTCCACCTTGGCAATCAGGCGCTGGGCGATGGCGCGCACGTCGCGCGATACCTGCGCATTGGGATCCACCGGCCGTTCCTGCGCCAGGATCTCCTGGTAGGCCTGCAGCCCGAGGGCCTTCTCCTGGTTGGCGTCCAGCGCACTGTCGATGAGCACGCTTTCACCGGTGTAAGGGTCCACCGCACGGTTGGAAAACCAGTAGAAAGCGGCATAACCGGCGAAGGCCAGCAGCACCCACCAGCGGATATTGCCGAACAGGCCGGGACGCCGGGCGCGGCCCTGTTGCTGGCCGCCGAATGGATCGTTGCGCATGGTGCAGGTTCCTCGCTGGACCGACGCCACCCTGGCCGGCACGGCGACATCTTAGTGGCTGCGGCGGGATTTGACGTGAGTGCCGGGTCGATGCCGTCGCCGGTCAGATACCGCGCACCAGGCGGAACCCGATCCGGGCGCTGGTGGTGTCCGAGTCCTGCGACTGCCGCCAGGCCGCGCGGGTCTGTTCGGGGGCGTTGGCCCAGTTGCCGCCGCGGATCACCCGCTGCCGGCACCCCGGGTTGAACCACGCCGCGCCATCGGCTGGTGCGCGCCGGTAGCTGGCATGCCAGCAATCGGCCACCCACTCGCTGAGGTTGCCGGCCACATCGTGCACGCCCCAGGCATTGGGTTCGAAGCTGGCCACCGGCGCCGGGCCCCACCAGCCGTCGCCATAGCCGACGAACGCGTTGTACCAGCGCCGACCCGACGGCGAGACGTCCTCGGCACCGGTGAAGTTGCCCGAGCGCGCGGGCGGCGTGCCCGCATCGCCCCACGGGTAGCGGCCACTGCTGCCGGCGCGCAGCACGTATTCGAACTCGGCCTCGCTGGGCAGCCGGTACGAGCGCCCGGTCTGTTCGGACAACCAGATCGCGTAGTGCTCGGCGTCGCGCACGCTGACGTGCATCACCGGCGAATTGGCCAGCGCCGGGGCGCCGTTGTAATCCGATTGCCAGTCCACGCCACTGTGCCGCACGAAGTTGCCGCTGCGTTCGTCGTACACGATCGAGTGGCCACGCCGCGTCGCGCGCGGACGGGCGTTGCTGGCCTGCACGTAGCGGCGGAAATCGGCGACGGTGACCTCGGTGATCGACAGCGCGAACCCGCGCTCGAAACGCACGTAATGCGAGGGTTTCTCCGCGTCGCTGGCCCCCAGCTCGGTGTCCCCGGCGCCCATCTGGAAGCCGCCATGCGGCACCACGATCATCTGCGGGCCACGGCCTCCATCGCGCAATGCGTCGCTGAACACCTGGCGCGGCCGGAAACTACCGTAGTGGGTGACCAGCTCGATGCGTTCACGCAGCTGCCCCACCACGGGGTCGCCGGGCAAGGCCATGCGCAGCGCGTCTTCAAGCTTCTCGCGCGCCGCCTTCAGCCCCTGTGGCGTAGCCAGGTCGCGCAGGCCTTCGTCACGCAGGCGGGTCAGGGTATCGGCACGGATGCGCTCGATGCGCTCGAACGCATCGGCGATGGTGATCGACGAATCGCGCACCTTGGCCGCCTCGGCCAGCCAGGTTCCCGCCGTGGCGAAATCGCTGGCGCGCGCGGCGGTTTCCGCACGGCCGATCAAACCGCTCTCGGCGGCGGCCAGCCCTTGGCGGGCGCGGGCGTCGTCGGGATTGAGCGCCAGCGCCTCACGGAAGTTGGGGATGGCGCCGTCGCCGTCTTCCCCGATCCGGCCGGCACGCAGGTCCTCTTCGCCGGCACGGTTGTAGGCGATCACCCGCTGCGCCATTTCCACCCGCGACTGCAGTTGGCGAACGCGCGGGTCGTCGGGGGCGATGGTCAGCAGCACCAGGGCCATGTCGCTGGCCTGCGCCACGGCCTCGCGCTGTTTCAACGGCCGGACCAGCAACGCGTCGGCATCCTCCAGCAGCTGCTGGCGTGCGCGTTTCAGCCCGGCCACGGCCTGGCGGTCCTTGGGATCGCGCTGCAGCAGCGCCAGCCAGAGCGGAACCGCCGCCTGCGCATCCTCGTACAGCCGGCCCTGCTCGAAGGCCTGCGCGGCCTGGCGCCGCGCCGCCGCAACGCCGTCGTCGGCAATCTCCACCACGGGCGGCTGCCAGCGCTGCACGGTCTCGGCCGCGTCCTCGCCCCCGATCGTCACCCGCGCAGCCGGCACCGCAGCGGCCGGCTGGGCACGCGCAGCCGGCTTGGCCACCGCCGCGGGCGGCGACGGTGCATCGGCCGAGCATGCGGCCAGGGCGACCAGCACACCGGCCAACAGCGACGCGGGAAGGACAGAAGTGCGCACAATCAGGTTCCTTGCAGCCAGGCACGAGCATTGCTGAATCCGACCGGGTGAGGCAAGCCACGCCTGCCGCCACGCGGTGACAGGTTCATGATACCGGCGCGCAGGCCGACCACGGCGCGTTATCCTGCTCCCCCTGTGCACCCCTGCAGTAGACGGAACCCACGTGGCTTATTGGATCAAAACCCCGGCGGAACTGGACGAGCGCTACCGCCAGCGCCCCACCCGCATCGGGCTGGACACCGAATTCATCCGCGAACGCACCTACTGGCCGCAGCTGGCCCTGGTGCAGATGGCCGTTGGCGAGGAGATCCTGCTGATCGACCCGCTGATTCCCGGCATGAACGAGGCCCTGGCCACGTGGCTGGCCGACACCAGCATCCTGAAGATCATGCACAGCGCCAGCGAAGACCTGGTGACCTTCAAGGTTGCCTGCGGTGTGCTGCCGCGACCGTTGTTCGATACCCAGATCGGCGCGGCGCTGGCCGGGATCGGCGGCGGCATGGGCTACCAGAAGCTGGTCAATGCGATCACCGGGGTGACCCTGGCCAAGGGCGAGACGCGCTCGGACTGGATGCGCCGACCGCTGTCGGAGGCGCAGCTGGAGTACGCCGCCGATGACGTGGAGTACCTGTTCGCGATCCACGATGCGATCGACGCCAAACTCGGCGAGCTGGACCGCCGACAGTGGCTGCAGGACGACGCCGAACGCCTGCTGGCCAGCGTCGAGCACGACGAAGAACGCTGGCCGCACGTGGCGATGCGCTCGGCGCAGTTCATGGACGCCGCGGCACAGATGCGCCTGCTGCGCCTGCTGCGCTGGCGCGATGTGCAGGCGCGCATCAGCGACAAGCCGCGCAGCTGGATCCTGGACAACGAACTGGCCGCCCTGCTCGCGCGCACCCCGCCGGCCGACGTCGCCGCGCTGGACAAGCTGATGGAAGGCTTCCCGAAAGCCCCGCGCAAGCTGCTCACCCCGGTCTGGGAGGCGTTGACCACCCCGCTCGACGACGAAGCCGACGCACCGCTCGCCTTGCCCGGCACCGACAGCAACAAGCAGGCCCTGAAGCGGCTGCAGGATGCGGTCAGCGCACGCACCGCCGAACTGGGCTTGCCCGACGGCGTGCTGGCCTCGCGCAAGCATCTGGAAAGCTACCTGGAAAGCCGGCAGTGGCCGAACGCACTGGCCGGCTGGCGGCGCCAGCAGCTGGAGCCGGTGCTGGCACCGCTGTTGCCGACGGTCTGAACCCGCACGCCGCGCGCAATGCGCGGCGATGGAAGACGCGATGCAGCAGGCTGCATCGCGTGGCACCTCGCGCCAAGGCTGCGCAACGCGCTGCACGCCCCCCGCGATAGACCTGTCGCGATCCTGTACGTACGCCAACACGATCGCGAAGCGGTGCCTGCCGCCATGACCGCAGGCACATACAGCGGCCTGAACAGCATGCAAGAGTGAATTGCACGCCGCCTGCCACGCCTGTGCAGGGTGCCGGTGGACGTCGCATCCCGCGGACCGCGCCAGTGGCGCAGGTTCTGCCCACGCTGCTGCGTAAAGGACTTCCATGCATACAATCACCGCCCGACGGACCGCAGCTTCCTCCCACCGCACCGTGCGCGGCCTGCGCCGGTGGCTGGGCCTGTCATTGCTGTGCGTTGCCGCCAGCGCCAGCGCCGCCGACGACCTGCAGACACGCATCGCGCAGGCGATGCAGGGCACCGCTACCCCGGCCATGGGCGTGCTGGTAATCCGCGACGGCAAGGTCGCCGAACAGGCGGTCAGCGGCGTGCGTCGCAACGACGCCAAGACCGCCGCAACCAACAACGATGCCTGGATGATCGGCTCCACCGGCAAGCCGATCACCGTGGCGATGATCGCGCGGCTGGTCGAACAGGGCGTGCTGAAGTGGGATGCACCGTTGGCGGCGATGCTGCCCGACCTGGCCGCGCAGATGCAGCCGGCCTACCGCGATGTCACGCTGGTGCAACTGCTATCGCACCGCGCCGGCCTGCCGGAGAACCTCACCGACGGCGCCGCGCTGGATGCGTTCTTCACCGACACCCGCGCCCTGCCGGTGCAACGCGAGGCCTACATCAAGGCCGCCCTGTCCGAAGCACCGGTGCATCCGCCGGGCACCGAATTCGCCTACAGCAACAGCGGCTTCCTGGTCGCGGCGGTGATCGCCGAACGGGCGGCCGGCGCGCCGGTGGAAACGCTGATCCAGCGCGAAGTGTTCCAACCCCTGGGCATGACCGGGGCCGGCTTCGGCACACCGCCGGCCGGGCAGCTGCTGGGCCACCGCGCCGGCGCGCCGGTGATCCGCGCACCGACCAAGGCCGACGATGGCGTACCGCCGATCTACACCGCGGCAGGCAACCTGCACATGCGCCTGCAGGACCTGGCGCTGTTTGCCATCGACCAGCTGGCCGGTAGCCGCGGCCAGGGCAAGCTGCTGACCCCGGCGTCGTATGCGCTGATGCAGACTGCGCAGCCGGGCAGTCCGTCCGGACTGGATTGGGGCGTACAGCCGTCCATCGCCGGCCGCCAGGGCCCGGTGCTGGTGCACGGCGGTTCGGATGGCAACTGGCTGGCCTGGGTGGTGCTGTTCCCCGGGCAGAACAACGGCGTGATCGCCATTGCCAACGCCGCCGAGGACATGGGCGCCGACAAGGCCAGCATGGGCCTGCTTGGCGGCCTGTTCGCCGAACTGGCGCCTGCCGCCACCCCGGCCGCGAAGTAGTCCACGCACGACGCCCTGTACGCGCAGGGCGTCGTTGCCCGTATCACGGAAGGCAGTCACTGCAGACAGTCACGGCAGGCAGAAGATTGCCTAGAATGCGCGTCCGATTCTCTGCAAGGACGCTGTTCCCCATGGCGCATTCCCCCCACCACGCGCTGGCCCTTCGCCGCAACGCGCGCGATGCCCTGCACCAGCACCGCTTCGATGACGTCGACCGGCTGCTGGGGGAGATGGAACAGCAGTGGCTCGACGGCAGCACCTCGCGCTTCGGATACGGTTGGCTGCTGGCCACCCTGCTTGATCCTGCGCAGGACCTGCCCACGCGGCTTGAGCAGGCGCGGCAGTGGTGTGCGCAACAGCCGCACAGCCCGCATCCCTGGGCCGTGCTGGGTGCACTGTGGGATCGCGTCTGCGGGCGCATCCGTTCCAGCGAAACCATCGAAACCATCCGCCAGGTGCAATGGGATGCGGCGGGCCTGGCCCGCGACCACGCACTGGCTGCGTGGCTGCACACCATTGCACGGCACCCGCGCCCGGCCTTCGTGCTGGGCCGGATGCTGCGCATGTCGTGCTACCTGGGCGAACCGCGCTGGCTGCAGCAGCTGCAGCGCGGTGGCCGTGCCGATCTGTACAACGCGCAGCAGCACCAGGATCCGGATGGATTTGCGGCCGCCGTGGCGTTGTTGGCGCCGTATGGCCGCCCGCTGGAGGCCCTGCCCGCCCTGCCGCCGCGGCTGGCCGGGCGCAGCGAAGAAGCGTTCGAGTACGCCGCCGATTACTGGCTGCAACAGGCACTGGCGATCCGTGCCAACGACACCGACGCGCTGGAAACCTACCTGTACTACCTGTACCCGCGCTGGGGCGGCAGTCATGCGCTGATGCAGCACTTCATCGACGGCGCCGACGCCTCGCGGTTGATGCTGCCGCAGCGCAACCGCCTGCGCGTGTTGAAGGAACGCGACTGGCTCGGGTTCCAGCCGGACGCCGACAATGCAGACGACGTGGCCCAGTACGACCAGGCCTACGCCGCGCTGCTCGACCTGCACCTGGATGCATCGACGCGGGCCCTGGTGCTGTGCTGGTGGGCGATGCTGGACTACCACCTGGGCCGCGACGAACCGCAGGAAAATGACGTGCACTGGGACCCGGTGCGGATGGCGCATGCGCATGACTGCCTGACCGAAGCCTTCGCGCTGGACCCGGCCTGCGTGATCGAAGAAGGCTTGACCGTGCTGGAAGCCTGCGCGCTGTTTGCGCACGTCGATGGCGCCGACACGCTGTTCGCACAGGTGCTGGCCAGCGTCGAAGACTGGACCGACAGCGCGCATGCGCTGGCGTGGCTCGCCGCGGGCCGCCAATCCGGCCTGTTCGGCTTCAGTGTCGACGCCGCGCTGGCCACCCGGCATCTGCGCGGGGCGCTGGCGATGGCCCGCGAAGAAGACGTCGACCTGTCCACGGTAGCGGCCAACCTGTTCTGCGCGGTGTCCGCCCCGGCGGGCCTGCAGATGCTGCTGGACCTGGGCGCGGCCGGGGATCCCCGGTCGATGGCGACGCTGGTGGACCTGTACCGGGGGCGTGTGGGCGGCCAGGACTTCCCCGCCTTCATCGATACGGCGCAGGAAAGTGCGTGGACCGAGCGTGCGATCGCCGCCGGCGACCTGGTGGTGATCTACAACCGCGCGTGGCAGTTGGGCCAGGCCTTCGAGCAGAATCCCGAGCTGGCCCTCCAGCAGCAGTCGCGCGCGCTCTACCGCCGCTGCGTGGATGAAGCCGCGCCCCACGACCGGGTATGGCGGCCGGCGCACAAGAATCTGGCGGTGCTGCTGTACCAGGGCGAGGATGACGCCGACAAGCAGGAAGCGGTGTTCGATCTGCTCGGGCCGCTGTGGTGGCGCGGCGACAGCGCGACCCAGGCGTGGGCGGCCGGCTTCCTGGCCGATGTCTTCCACTTCGGCAACGGCGTGGCTGCCAACGCCTTCCTGGCCAAGGTATGGCTTGAGCGCGCCGCGGAAGCCGAGCCGGACAACGCCGAGGTGCTGCGCATGCGCCCGTTGATCGACGGCCAGGGCAAGCTGTTTGGCGCCAGCCGGGCCACGCGCCAACAGGCCCGCGACCGCGAGAAGGTGGACCTGCGCAGCTGGCAGCTCACCTTCGGCCAGCATGCCGTTCCGGACCGGCACGACATCCAGCCGGTCTGAAACGGGGAAGCCGACCAACGGTCGGCTCTACTTGGACGCGAGGAATCAGACGCAGCCGCGCGCTTTCAGCACGGCCCAGCGTTCCGGGCCGATCGCCTTGCGCAGGCCCGGCAACGGATCGATGTTGCCGCTGTTGTCGGCCACCGCCACCACGAAGTCGTCGGTGGTGGTGAGCAGGGCGCGGCGTTCGGGGGCATCCAGCCACGCCGCCACGTTCTTGAGCACGCGCGTGGCCGACGCAGTGCTTTGGCGCAGCTCCATGTACTGGCTGTGGCGTTGGCAGGCCTCGGTCAGTGCCGGCTCGGTAAACCAATGCTCCTCGGTTTCGCCCTGCACGTCACGGATCTCGTCGGGCGCCCACAGGTAATACCGCGCTTCGTCATCGCCACGGTCCAGCACCGCCTGGCGATACGGCTGCCGGCCCCACACCAGGAACGGCGGCCAGGCCGCGGTGGTGTCCTCGGCGGTGAAACACAGCAGCAGGCAGTACAGCGGTTCGCCGGCGGGAATGCGTGGCAGCTGCGCGCTGATCGCCTCGATCAGCAACCGCTCCACCTCGGCGGTCACCGTGGCCAGGGTTTCGCCCGGACGCGGGCGCTGGTACTCCAACCGGCTTTTGCCGTTGCGGCGCCCCTTGGCATCCAGATACTCCAGCACGATCCTGTCGAGCTGACCGGCGTCGTTGTAGGTGTAGACGTTCTGGCACCACCAGGTACCCTCGCGCTTGGACCAGTTCTCGATCACCACGCGCTGCAGCTGGTCGCCCTCCCAATGGTAGGTCTCGTTGAAACCGCGATCGTCGGTGATCAGGTCCAGCCCCTGCAGCTTGCCGTCGTGCTCGCGCCATTCCCATCCCGATGCGATGTCACCGTCGTCAAACGACAGACTATGGCGCACGCCGGGTGCATGCAGCCACGCCGTGATCGTGCCGCGCGTTCCGCATTCAATCACTACCCGCCCCTGCGCATCGAAGCCATGGCATACGTGCCTGGCGGGGTCCGCCTTGTCATCGATGACCCACCGCGCCTTGGGCCCGCCCTGCTTCTCCTGCAGGAACGGCGTGGCGAAGGCCATCGACTCGGTCGCCCAGCGCCACTGCACCACTGCGGCCTTGCAGGTGGCCACCAGCGTCCTGGCCGCGGCGGGATCGGCGTAGGTCGTGTAAAGCTGCCGGAGCATCGTCAAGGTCCTTTCAACGTGGGGCATCGGGGCAACCGCGCGTCCGATGCGGGCCGGGGACCATAGCACGCAACGCACAACGCCCTGCATGGGCAGGGCGTTGTGGGATTACCTCAGCGGCAGCGTCGGCAGCGCGCGTACGCGCCGCCGATACAGCCGACCTTACCAGTTCATGTTGAGCGAAACGCCCACGGTGCGCGGTTCGTTGTACACCGCCGCCATGTAGTTCTCGATCACACCCTTGAGGTTCTTCTCATTGGTGATGTTGCGCGCGAACAGGGCCACTTCCCACGCGCCGTAGTTGCCCGAATAGCCCAGCTTCAGGCCACCTTCGAAGCTGCCCTTGGAGTTGAACTCGGCCGAGTCGTACAGCACGAAGCTGGTGTAGCCCTGCTTGTTCCAGTCGGTGGACACGAAGAACACATCGCTGTCGTTGACCGGCACGTCGTAGCGCGCGGCCAGGTTGATGTTGTACTTCGGCGCGTTCGGCAGCGGGTTGCCGTTGATCTGGGCGAACGTGTTGGCGCCAACCTTGATGGTCGGGTCGTTCACGGTGCACACCACCGCGCCGTTCAGGGCGCAGACCTGGGCATACACGCGGTCGTCCTGGATCTCGCTGTGCAGCAGGCTCACGCCGGCGCTCAGGCTCAGGTTCGGAATCGGGCGCAGCTGCATGTCCGCTTCCAGGCCGTAAGCCTTGGCCTTGTCAGCGTTGAACAGCACGCCGTTGCCGTCCGAATCGTTGCCGTTGAGCTGGATGTCGTTGACCACGTAGGTGAACGCGGCCGCGTTCACGCGCAGGCGGTTGTCCCACAGGCTGCTCTTGATGCCCGCTTCCCAGGACAGGATGGTTTCCGAATCGGCGGTGGTGAAGTCGGCGTTGAACACCGCCGAACGGCCCTGGATGGTCGGGCCACGGAAGCCACGGGCCACGCGCGCATACACGCTGAACTGCGGGTTGAACGCGTACATCGCGCTCACGTCCCAGCTCGGGGTGGTGTCGGCCATTTCCACGTCGGTGCGACCCTTGTAGGTCACCACGCCGGCGGCGGTGTCGGCGGTCTTGAGCAGGCGGGTGTGCTTCTCGTCGCGGGTCTGGCGCACGCCGGCGGTCAGGGTGAACTTGTCGGTCACGTCATAGCTGACCTGGCCGAAGCCGGCCCAGGAGGTGTTGACGTTGCGCAGGCGCACCCAGTTGTTCGGGTTGCGTGCGTTGCCCTGCAGGAACCAGGCGCGCTGGTAAAAATCGGTGGTGTCGCGGCCATCGAAGTAGAACGCGCCCACCTGCCACTTCAGGCGGTTGTCATCGCCATTGGCCAGGCGCACTTCCTGGGTCCACTGGTCCAGGTCGCGGATCTGACCCATCGACTGGCCATAGCCGTTCGGCAGGCCGTTGACCGGGTAGTTCACCGCCGCGCCACCGTCGGTGTCGCCGCGGCTGTAGCCGGAGGTGGTTTCGTAGGCGGTGATCGAGGTCAGCGACAGGTCGCCGAAATCGTAGACGGCCTTCACCGAACCGCCGTAGGTCTTGTAGGACTGCGGGTTGTTGTCGGCTTCGTCGTAGGCCACGCGGTCACGCGCCACGTCGGTCTTGTTGGAGCCCTTGGTGATCGCGCCACGCAGGAACAGGGTCGAGGTGCCGTCGTAGTCGCGCGCGTGGGCCGAGGCCAGCAGCGAGAAGTTGTCGGTCGGCTGCAGCAGCAGCTGGGCGCGCACGTTGCGGTCGTCGAAGCCGCCCATCGCATTCTTGCGCGGGGCCACGGTGCCATCGGCGCTGGGGCCGGTGTAGGTGTTGTCGACGTAGTCATCGCGGTGCTGGTACAGCGCCGAGACGCGGAACGAGGCGATGTCGTTGATCGCACCGCCCACGCCGCCGTCGATGGCCACGCTGCCGAAGCTGCCGTAGCTGGCCTGCACGCGACCGCTGGACTCCTGGCTGGGCTTGATGGTGTCGAACTTGACGATGCCGGCGGTGGTGTTGCGGCCGAACAGCGTGCCCTGCGGGCCGCGCAGCACTTCGATCTGGTCCACGTCATAGACCGGGTTGGACTTCAGCACCACGTGCTCCAGCACCACGTCGTCCTGGATGATCGACACCGGCTGCGAGGCACCCAGGTAGAAGTCGATGTTGCCCAGGCCACGGATGTAGAAGCGCGGGAAGATGCGCCCGGTGGTGGTCTCGGCGTAGAAGCTGGGCACCTTGCCCGACAGCGCCAGCAGGGTGTCATCGCCGCCGGCGGTGTAGTCGCGGATCTGCTCGCCCTGCACCACGCCCACCGACACCGGCACTTCCTGCAGGTTGCGCTCGCGGTGGTCGGCGTTGACGGTGATGGTGTCCAGCGAGGTCGGCGACGCGTCCTGTGCCATCGCGGTGCCGGCCAGGCCGAACAGCGAGGCGGTGGCGCAGGCCAGCGCCAGTGCATGGCGGCGCGGCAGCGCGGTGGAATGACGGGACGGCAGCGACGCGGAGGTGGTGCGGAAGGCAGGCATGCAGGGGTCTCGGGGAGTACAGATCGGGTGGCGTGGGGTACACGCGGATGAACAACATCGGCACCGCTGTCTTCACAGCGATGGGGCACGGTATTGCGTGGATGTTGCAGGCTGGTTGCAGGGCGATGCGGGGGACGGCCGTCCATCCCCTACCCTGGTCTGCTGGCTGAGCCGCCGGGAATTCTGGCGCGGATTATGCCCGCTCGGCGCAGTGGCCGGTAGGCTTGACGCTGTGCCGGATCTGGTCAGCGGCGCGCGGCCGGGGCTGCGCGCGCCGCCAGGCAGGCTCAGGCCGCGGCCGGACGGCGCACGGCGGCCGCCGGGGCGGCCAGTCGGAAGCGGCCCACCGTGTGCTGCAGGTCGGCCGATTGCGCGTTCAACGCCCGGGCCGCTGCCGACGCTTCTTCCACCAGCGCCGCGTTCTGCTGGGTGACCCCGTCCATCTGCACGATGCCCTGGTTGACCTGCTCGATGCCGGCGGCCTGTTCCTGGCTGGCGCTGGCGATTTCCTCGATCAGCCCGCCCAGTTCACCCACCGACGCCACCACCCGCTGCAGCGTCTGCCCGGCCTGGTGGGCCAGCTGGCTGCCCTCGGCCACCTGGGTGCTGGAGGCCTCGATCAGCCCCTTGATCTCGCGTGCGGCCTGGGCCGAACGCTGCGCCAGCGCGCGCACTTCGGAGGCGACCACGGCAAACCCGCGCCCTTCTTCGCCCGCCCGCGCCGCTTCCACCGCCGCGTTCAACGCCAGGATGTTGGTCTGGAAGGCGATTCCGTCGATGACCGCGGTGATGTCGGCGATGCGCACCGACGCCCCCTCGATGCCGGCCATGGTCTGCACCACCTGCGCCACGGCGGCACCGCCCTGCGCCGCCACCTCGGCGGCCTCGGCCGCCAGCCGGTCGGCACGGCGGGCATGGTCGGCGTTCTGCTTCACCGCCGCGGTCAGCTCTTCCAGCGAGGCGGCCGACTCTTCCAGGCTGGCTGCCTGCTGTTCGGTGCGGCGCGACAGGTCTTCGTTGCCGGCGGCGATCTCCGCCGAGGCCGTGGACACCGACACCGCGGCCTGCTGGATGTCACCGACGATGGCGGTCAGCTGCGCCACGGTCGCATTGGCGTCATCGCGCATGGTGGCGAACACGCCCTGGAACTCGCCCTCGATGCGCCCGCGCAGATCACCGTCGGCCAGCGCGCGCAGCAGCCCGGACAGCGCCGCCAGGTTGTGGTCGGCGGTGACCATCAGGGTATTGAGGCCCTCGACCATCACGCGGAAGTCGTGCTGGTAGGCATCGGCGTCGCCGCGCACGCTGAAATCGCCGTCTGCCGCCGCCGCGACCAGCCGCTTGATCTCGCCGTTGATCGCCTGCAGGCGACCGCGCACCCCGTTGACCGCCTCGGTGATGCGCGCCTTCTCGCCGGGCAGCGCTTCCATCGCCTCGGACAGGTCGCCGTCGGCGTAGGCCCGGACCAGCGCGACCATGCGCATCTTGGTGCTGATGTGGGCATCGACCAGGGCATTGGTGCCGCTCACCATCGTGCCGAACTCGCCCTCGAAGCGGCCGGCATCGATGCGGTGGCTGATCGCGCCGTCGGCATGGCGCTGGCTCATGTCGTTCTGCGCATCGATGATCTCGCGCAGCTTGCCCTGCATCTGCGCCAGCGCGCCCATCAGCTGCCCCACCTCGTCCTGGCCCTGGACCACGATGGTCCGGTCCAGGCGACCGGCAGCGACATCACGCGCCACCTGCCCGGCCTGCGCAAGCGGCACGCTCAGCATGCGCCGCACCACCACCAGCAGCGCCACGATCACCGCCAGCAGGCCGAACCCGGCGACCAGCGCGATGTGCAGCATCAGCCGGTGCAGCACACTCTGCAGCACCGACACCGGCTCCAGCCCCAGCACCGCCCACTTCCAGGGGCCATACGCCTGGGCCGACACGAAATAGGCCTGCGCCGGGCCATCGGCCGCGGTGCGCAGGTGCAGCGTGGCCTGCTCGGCCTGGCCCGCCAGCAGCGCCTCCAGCGCGGGCAGGTCCGCCGCGTCCACCTGCGTGGCCAACAGCTCGCCCTCGGCCGACGGTGCGGCGATCAGGCTGCCGAAGCGCTCGCCGGGCCGGGTATCCACGGCCAGGAAGTGGCCCTGCTTGCCCAGCTGCGCGGTGCGCAGGCGCGCCTTCAATGCGGCCAGGCCGTCGGAGTAGTTCTGCCCCACGAACGCGATCCCCACCACCTCGCCGGCCGCGTTGGTGATTGGCGTGTAGTGGGTCATGTAGTCCACTCCGAACAACCGCGCCGGGCCGGTATAACGCCCGCCTTTCAACAGCGAGGCGTAGGCCGGGTTGGCGTGGTCCAGCGCGGTGCCCAGCGCGCGGGCGCCCTCGGCGTTGCGCAGCGAGGTGGACACGCGCACGAAGTCGTCGCCTTCGCGCACGAACACGGTGGCCACGCCCCCGGTGGCGGCAGCGAAGCGGTCCACCGCCGATTCCTGCAGGTTGATCGCCTGCGTGCCCAGGCGCAGCGTCGGCACCTGGCGCTCGCCCACGGTGACCGGCGCGGCGGCATCCAGGCTGGCGTCGCCATCAGGCAACAGCGCGCGGAAGGTGCCGGCCATGCGTTCGGTGCTGTCGCTGAGGCTGCGGTCGTACAACTCGACCGAATCACGCATCAATGCAGTGGACGACTGCAGGCCGGCCTGCACGCGCTGTTCGTAGCTGTGCGCAACCTGGCGGTAGATCAGCGCCGCCAGCAGGACGAAGGCAACGGCAGTGATCAGGCCCATCAGCAGCGCGAGGCGCGCGCCGATGGAGGAGGAGAAAACGGTGGCGGCACGGGTCGTCATCGTTGGTACTCGGAAGGGAAAAGTGTGGGATGTTCGTCACACTTCTTATCGGCACCCTTTTTGGTCCTCTTTACCTTTTCCGGGCTAGTCCTTTCGTACTAGGGCAAAACGCCAAGTCCTTGTTTTTGCTTGTATTGGATCGTGACAAGTCTTCACAAACCCCGAGCTGCGTTCAGAAACGGGAGCGGCGGCCGAGAACGGAGCGCCGCGCGCGGACTGAAGGCGCCGTAGGCCAAGACCGCCTCGCCTCCGCCCTCGGCCCGCGTTGCGCTGTGCACCTGCCGGCGCCGCCGCCCCTTGGCAGCGGCCCATTCACGGCGCTAGACTAGGTGCATCGCGAGGCAACGCCCACGCGGTCTGCACCATCCGTGGGGCCATAGCTCAGCTGGGAGAGCGCGTCGTTCGCATCGACGAGGTCAGGAGTTCGATCCTCCTTGGCTCCACCACTTATTCAGCCCGACAGGGCATTGGAAAGGCCGGAATACCTGCAAAGACAGGGCTTCCGGCCTTTTTCGTTGGACCAGCCCCTCACCGGCAGACTCCAGTTCACCCCCGAGTGAGACCCGCAGCCCCATCCCGTCCGGTGCCGTCCAGAACCTGCCGATACCGGTGCGCTTGTCGAGAAACATGACGTCGAAGGAGCCGGTCACGCGATCATCCATCGCGCTTTGGCACTCGAAGAAGCGGCGCAGAAGGTCAAGATGGTGCGTATCGAACGCGCGGGTGTCGCTGAAGAACAGCGCCGGTCTCAAGCGGCCGTTGAACGCGTTGCATGCGGTCCGGTCCGGTGATCGCTGTTCCTGCATCGAGAAGCACGTACTGATCGGGTCGACGGTTTCCAACCGGATCCTGTGCTCGCCGATGTACACGCCATGCATCTGGAACCCATCAGATGCGGGCAATGTAAAGAAGATGTTCCCTACACACTCACCAGGCGGACTACCTGCGCGAATACGCGCCGCCTTTGCCTCGCTGGCAATCTGCAGCACATCCACACGCGCATTCTGGCGCTCATGGAGCAGAAACAGACGCAGGAAAACCACCATCAACACGACGTCGCCGGAGCCCGCAATAGCCCCGTACTTCCAGCAATAGATTTTCTGATAATTGCGAATAATCACGTGTTCTGTCGCATTTGACCCCCGTGACAGCACGGCGCAATGATCCCCGGCAAGGATCAGATGGTCTTGCACATCGGCCGCAATAATCAGCGTCATGGCAGACGATGAAAACAAAGCCGGAACAGACCGCGCGAATGTAGGCCGCGATAACGGCGCCGACATACTACTCAGCATCCACTTCAACGGAGCCAATGGGATCGCCAGAGGCACGGAGACATTGGTCCGCCCGCGCAGAGACAATGTCAACTTCGCCGAAGACACGGCACTCGCGGAAAGAGTCAACGATGCGACTTTACGGCGCCATCCTCGCCCATGATGCTGGCGCCAGAAATCGCGGTGTAAAGTCCGAAAGGCAGCTTGCGGTCTTGAGTGACCCTCAACTTGGAAACACTGCTTTGTACCACCCGCTTCGCGCTGCGCTGCTGGAGGTCGAATTCATCGATCACGAGGATGTAGACAAGCTCCTGAGCATCACCGATGGATACGAGCAGGTCCGACAGGATATATGCGACGCCATCGCAGCTGCATTACTCGAAGATCTGAGGCGCAACCAATGAAGGAAATCTGACGCATGCATCTCCATTTGCCGTCCCCACTCCGTCAGGCACTACGGTATCCCAGCCTGATCTATGCAGTTCTTATAGCCTGCACCTTGCCGTCGCTTGCGGTTGCAGCCGCCGTAGAAGAGTCGACCGACATGGCACTGTCTTCCGAAGCGCGCTCGAAACAGCTTGCTGTCCCCTACACGCTGCAGCCTGAGAAGCTCCGTGAGACCTCGCGACCCGTCCAGAAGTCGAAACTGTTCAGACTCCTCGCGATCGGATCTGCACAAGCACGAATCGTCAACATGGAGGGTGAGGTAGTCAGGTCATCAGCGCCCAGAGCGAGCATCCAGACCTTGGAGATCAGTCCTGACGAACGCTGGTTTCTTGTAAAGGTGGGTAACGCCGGATATTCGATTGTTTCTGCAAGATCCCTGATGGATATGGCGAAGCCTCCGATGCATCCGGAGGGCCCAGAGGACGCCACCAACTTCAGCTGGAAGATTTTCGACAACAACCATCTCATCGGGCAGGCCGACCTCCCTTCGCTGGACACCGAAGGCCTGACGGCTGCCGAGGTGGAGTCGCTTCCTCCCCGGGACACACTGATCTACCTGTACACCATCTCCAGCAACACCATGACCCCCATCCAAGTCGACGACACACTCTCTCGTCCATTCCATATCACAGGCGTCACCGACGGCCAGGTCGAGCTGCTGCACTACGTCACTTCGGAGATATTTGGCGCGAGGATTGTCCCGGTTCCCGCCCAGTGACCTCAGCAGCCGCGGGTCACTGGGCGTTGCAGCCCGTCTTCAAACCCGTCAATCGTCTCCCTGGTCCTTGCGCTCCGGGCGCCGGGTTTCCGCGTCATGGATGGCCTGGTCGGTCTGGCCCGGGCGCTGTTTGGCCACTTCGTCCTGCTTGCGGTCCTGCTGGGCTTCCTTGGTGCCTTGCTGCTGGCCCTGCTGCTTGTCGTTGCTGGTCATGCTGGGTACTCGCTGTGGCTGTGTCACGGGGATAGCTGCCAGCCTAGCCAGCGCGGGGTGATGCGCCGGTCACGGACCCGTGTGGGCCATGGCAACGCCGCTGCGCTCGAACGCACCTGCCCGCGCACCGCACCGCTCAGTCCAGCTTGACCACCAGCTTGCCGAAGTTGCGCCCCTTGAGCAGGCCGAAGAATGCCTCCGGCGCCTGCGCCAGGCCCTCGACGATGTCTTCGCGATACTGCACCTTGCCCTCCTGCAGCCACCGCGCCATGTCCGTCAGGAACGCCGGGAACAGCGCGTGGAAGTCGGACTGGATGAAGCCGCGCACGGTGAGCCGCTGGCGCAGCACCTGGCTCATGAAGCCCGGCAGCCGGTCCGGTCCCGGCAGTACCGCGCCACGTGCGTTGTAGGTGGCGATCGTGCCGCACACCGGAATGCGCGCGAAGTCGTTCAGCAGCGGCACCACGGCCTCGAAGACGTGGCCGCCCACATTCTCGAAGTACACATCGATGCCGTTGGGTACCGCCGCGCGCAACTGGGTTGCGAAGTCGTCGGCGCGATGGTCCAGGGCGACGTCGAATCCCAGCGTTTCAAGGTAGCGGCGCTTCTGCTGGCCGCCGGCAATGCCCACCGTGCGCGCGCCCTGCAGCTTGGCGATCTGCCCTACCGTGGCCCCGACCGGGCCGCTGGCGGCCGCCACCACCAGTGTCTCGCCGGGCTGCAGCCGGCCGATCTCCTGCAGCCCGGCATACGCGGTGAAGCCGGGCATGCCATACACGCCCAGCGCGGTACTGACCGGCAAGCCGGTGTCGTCCAGCGTGCGGGTGATGCTGTCACCGTCCACCACCGCGTGGGTCTGCCAGTTGCCCGTGGCCACGACCTGCGCGCCGACCGCAATGCCAGGATGGTTGGACGCAATCACCTCCGACACCGTGCGCCCTTCCATCACGGCATCAACGGCCACCGGCGCGGCATACGAGGGGCCCTCCTCCATGCGACCGCGCATGTACGGATCCAGCGACAGCCAGCGGTTGCGCAGCAGCACCTGGCCCGGACCCGGCGTCGGCACGGCGACCTGCTCCAGGCGGAAGTTGGCGGCAACCGGTTCGCCCTGCGGCCGCGAGGCCAGGACGACGCGGGTGTTGGTGAGGTCGTTCATCGATGCGCAACTCCATGACAGTGTGTGCTCACGGTAGTCGCTGGCGGGGTGCCTGGGGTGGGGGTAAAACAGCGTTCCATCCGTGCGCTGGCCGCGCGACGCCGCCAGCCCCTGCCCCGCCTGCATCGGTAGTACCGATGCGACAACAGCATTCCACTGGCCACCGCGTGCAAGCCTGCCATGGTCACCGGGAGGCCGCGTAGCGCATCATGGCGCGATGATCGCCCTTGCCCGCCACGTTCGCGCCAACGCCGCGCGCTATCTGCTGCTGTTGATGTCGGCCACCACCGCGCTTGGCCTGGGGCTGTGGGCCGTGCTGGCCACCGAGCCGGGCTGCCTGGCCGCGCAGGGCCATTGGTCGGGCAGTGGCCTGTGCCATACGCGGCTGTGCCTGCTGCAGGGTGACTGCGGGCAGATGGCCACGCCGGTGATCGGTTGCGCACACGTCCGGCCCGGCGACTCCCGCGGCAAGGTGTACTTCCACCTGGGCAACCCGCTGCCCGGCGCACCGGCACTGGCGCACTGGCAGGCGTTCAAGGAAGGCGACGGCATCATCGAAGCGCGCTTCAAGGGTGATCGGCTGGTCAGCCTGGCCTGTCCGCTGGCGAAGTAGCCGACGCGCGCACCTGAAACCGCGCTCAGCCGTTCAACCGCACCGCCTCACGCAGTTCGAACGGTGCCTCGCAGTGTGTACAGCGTGAGCTGCCGAACAGCAACCGTAGCGTGTCGATGAATCCGTCGCGGTGCGCGCGTGCCATCTCCAGCAGCCAGCGCTCCGACTCGGAGGCTGGATTACCGACCGCCGCTTCGATCACCGCCGTACGCACCGCCCCACCCCCTATCCATTCCTCGTGCGTGACGAAGGCCTGCGGCGAGTCGATGACGATGTACAGATCGGTTTGGCATGCCGGGCACACGCCCGACAGTTCGCCTTCCAGCACGCCGGCCAACGCGCGCGACCAGACCCGTTCCCCACCGAACGCCAGGTGGGCCTGCAGCAGGTGCAGGAACGACGCGTCGGGCAGGTCGTCCTGGGCAACCTCGCGCAGGGTCTGTGCGGCGCAGTCCTGCAGCAGCGGCAGCAGCTGCGGATGGCCCGGCACCTGCACCGGCGCGCTGTCGGCATGGCTGACGATGGCGCCCGCCAGCAACAACGGCTCGATCCGCTGCGCCGGCACCGCGTTCAGCGCGGCACGCAGCAGATACGGAAGCGCCTGCAGGCTGGCCGAGTACACCGTGGACTGGTGGCACAGGTGTGACCACAGCACATCCCAGTCCACTTCGCCGGTTCCGGCATCCAGTTCCTCGAGCATCGCGCCCACGGTGGCGGCGCTGCCGTAGGCATCGTCCAGTGCGTTCCAATCGGGCATTGCCGTGCTCCAGCGTGTGCAGGGGTAGCCCGACAGTGTGCGACGGTCAGCGTGTTCGCCGCCACTGCAACGGGCTGATCCCCATTTCCACCCGGAACATGTAGTTGAACGCGGACGCCGATGCATAGCCCAGTTCGTGCGCGATCACGGTGGGCGAACGCCCCTGCGCCAGCCATTCGATCGCACGCAGCAGGCGCAACCGCGTACGCCACGCGCGCAGGGTCATGCCGGTCTCACGCTCGAAGTGCCGCGCCAGCGTGCGCGTCGATGCACCCAGCCGGTTGGCCCAGTACGCCATGTCGCGCTCGTCGCCGGGGTGGTCGTGCAGGGTCTGGCACCAGCGCTGCAGGCGTGCATCCTGTGGCCACGGCAGGTGCAGCAGGTGGCGCGGCTGGCGGCGCAGCTGGGTGGTGATCAGGCGGCACAGCGTGAGGTAGTAGTCCGGGTCGTGGTCGGCCGTGGTGCGGTCCAGTTCCACGATCAGTTCCCGCAGCAATGCCGACACCTCCAGCACCACGCAATGGTCGGGCATGCCCAGCGCCGCGTCGTCGGCCACATAGAGGTTGCGGAAGGCCGCCGCGCCCAGGGCGCCGGTGTGGTGCAGCATGCCGGTGGGCACCCACAGCGCCTGCTGCGGGGTGATCACATGGCGCGCGTGCGCGGCACTGACCTGCAGCACACCGTCGGTGGCGAACACCAGCTGGTTCCAGGGATGCGCGTGTGGTGGAAAACGCTCGCCGGCGGCCAGCTGCTGGCTGCGCGCCACCACCGGCCACGGCAGCTGCCGCAGCGCCGGTACCGGGACTTCGCGCCAGGGCTGCACCTGCGTGGACGGCCGGGATTGTCGCTTGGTCGACATGATGGGTCATTCTATCGAAAGACAGTCAGGCCCCGTGCGCTGAGGATGGGCCAACCCCCTGCTGCCTGTCGCCATGCCCGTCCTCCCCTCTGCTGCGCCCGCACGCCGCCCCTGGCAGGTCATCGGCGCCGGCATCTGCGCGCTGGTGCTTACCGTAGGTCTGGCCCGCTTCGCCTACACCCCGTTGCTGCCGCTGATGCGGGTGGACGCCGGGCTCAGCGCTGCCCAAGGCGGCTGGCTGGCCACCTTCAACTACCTGGGCTACCTGCTGGGCACGCTGCTGGTGGCGCGGGTGGGCGACATGCGGCAGAAGTTCCACTTCTACCGGGTGGGCCTGGTGCTGGCCGTGCTGGCCACCGGGCTGATGGGGCTCACCACTACGCCCTGGCTATGGAGCCTGCTGCGCTTCATGGCGGGCCTGTCCAGCACGGCCGGGCTGCTGCTGGCCTCGGGACTGGTGCTGAACTGGCTGCTGGCACAGGGCCTGCGCCCGCGGTTGGGCCTGCATTTTGCCGGGCTGGGGCTGGGCATCGCGGTGTCCGGTATGGCCACCGCTGCGCTGGCCGGGCATGCCAGCTCCAGCGGCCAATGGATCTGGCTGGCCGCCCTGGGGGTGCTGTTCCTGGTGCCGGCCTGGTTTTGGATGCCTGCGCCGGGCACGGGATCGGCCCAGGCCACGGGCACCGCGCCCACCCCGCCCGGCCGGCGCTGGCGCTACCTGCTGGTCGCCGCCTACTTCTGCGCCGGCTTCGGCTTCGTGGTCAGCGCCACCTTCATCGTGGCCATCCTGGAACAGACCGCCGTGTTTGACGGCCATGGCAGCGCGGTTTGGGTGCTGGTCGGGCTGGCCGCCGTGCCCTCCACCTTCGGCTGGGACCGGCTGGCGGCGCGGCTGGGCCTGATCCGTGCGCTGATGCTGGCTTTCGCGCTGCAGGCTGTCTCCTTCGTATTGCCGCTGCTGGATGACGGACTGCTGGCCGGGCTGGGCAGCGCCGTGCTGTTCGGCCTCACCTTCGCCGGCATCGTCAGCCTCACCCTCACCGTGGTCGGCCGCCATTACCCACGCAACCCCGCCAAGGCGATGGCCAACCTGACGTTGAGTTACGGCGTGGCGCAGATCCTGGCCCCGGCACTGGCCGGCACCCTCGCCCGCGACAGTGGCTCCTACCAGGCATCGTTGCTGCTGGCCGCGGTGATCATGGCCATCGGCATCGTGCTGCTGTGGTGCATGCCCGACGACACGCACTGAGCGCAGCGCGCGAGGTGCGGACTGAACCGATGTTCATGCGCACGGCACCGCGCACGGGCACGCCGGATCAAGCACTTGCAGGCCTTCGCGCGAGGCCTGGCAACAAATGTGAAATTTTTTTCGCGAAACGCTTGCCGAACCCTGCATACCTCCGTATTATTCGCGTCCTCGCCAGCGGCAACGCAGCGATGAAGTGGCCGAGTAGCTCAGTTGGTAGAGCAGGGGATTGAAAATCCCCGTGTCGGCGGTTCGATTCCGTCCTCGGCCACCATGATTCAAGAAGAGCTCGCAGAAATGCGGGCTCTTTTTCTTTGTGCGGTTGTACGGAATCTGCACGGATCCCTTTCCTGCGAGGACGCAGATGCACGCGCGCGACTGGATGATCGAACTGAGGACGCAGCTGCACAATGCGGGCTGGACCGTAAGCAACACGGCCGAGCTGTTCGAGATCGTCCGCAAGGAGATCGAGTGGGACCTGGTGCATGAGTGGTCGGCGAAAACGGACACGCTGGTGTTCTGGCTGCCTTCGCACCCGGGCGAAATGAACACAGTGGCAGATCTTCACTACGTCACCCGCGCGAGCGACGGCGCGCGCCTGGACTTCAGATCGGATGAGGTGCGCTGGCAGGCAGCCATGAAGGCCTTCGTCCGCAGCCTTTAGACCGAACTGCGCGGGACTCAAACGCAACGTGTCGGAAGCGATGCCCGCATTGCGCGTATCGCCGCCAGCCCAATGGGGCCGAAATGTCCACCTGGCTGTCGCGCCTCTCAAGGTGCCGTTCGGGCGCGCCCGCAAATGACAGAAACTTCACACCTCGCCCCTGCCCTGCCCCTAAGCTCGGGCGACCGTTCCGGAGTGCCGTCGATGCGCATGTTCAGCCCGTGGCTTGCCCTGCTTCTCCTGTCTGCAGCCACATCGCTGTGGGCGGCCGAACCCGTGCGCTCGGTGCCCGCCCTGGACATGGGCCGTTACGCGGGCCAGTGGCATGAGATCGCGCACCTGCCGGTGTCGTTCCAGAAGAAGTGCGTGGGCGACATCACCGCCACCTATGCGCTGCGTGGTGACGGCCGCATCAGCGTGCACAACGCGTGCCGCACCGCCGATGGCGAGCGCATCGCCGCCGAAGGCGTGGCGCGCCCGGTAGAGGGCGCGCCGGGCCAGCTGCAGGTGCGCTTCGTCCCCGACTGGCTGGCGTGGGTGCCGCTGGTGTGGGCCGACTACTGGGTGATCGCGCTGGATCCGGAGTACCAGTGGGCACTGGTGGGTGACCCCGACCGCAAGTACCTGTGGATCCTGTCGCGCTCGCCGCGCATGGACGCCACGCAGTTCGACAGCATCAAGGCCAAGGCCGAAGTCATGGGCTACGACCTGGCGCCGTTGAAAGTGATGGCGCCGCTGGATTGAGCGGCGCCGTGCTTGCCTGGTCCTTCGCGCGCACGCGGTAGTCCAGCGGCGGTGTGGTGCGATCCAGCAGCGGCACGTAACGGAACTGCGCGCCCCGCCGCTGTGCGAATTCGTTCTTCGCCGCCGTCACGGTCTGTGGCGACTGCAACAACGCCACCGTGGTCAGCGCCAGCACCTTCGCCGCGGTAAGCGCCCCCTTGGTCCCGATCGGCGCCCCCGAGGCCGCCACCGCCTGCCAGCTGTGCGCCGGCGTGCCGGGCACCCAGGTGGCGGTACTGAGCCCAACGGTGGGCACGTTCCAGCTCACATCGCCCACATCGGTGGATGCGCCCCCGGCCTGATCGTCGCGATACGGCTCCAGCGCGGCCGCAGCGGCCAAAGCAGGACGTTGCTGCAGGGTCTGCTGCAGCTGGGTGGCGAACGCGGTGTCGGCCGCGTCATAGATCACACCACCCACCTGCTGCAGCGAGGCCTGCATGACGCGTCCCAGCGCATCGTTGGGCAGCAGCGAGTACACCCCGCCGGTAGGTTCGAACACCGCCTCGGTGCCGGTGCCCATCGCCGCACCGCGCGCGGCCAGCTGCAGGCGGTCGATCACATCGCGCACCACGGCCGGGTCGACGTGGCGCACGTAGTAGTACGCCTCGGCGGCATCGGGCACCACGTTCGGCGCGGCGCCGCCGTTGCTGATCACGTAATGGATGCGGGTGCCGTCGGGCACGTGCTCGCGCATCATGTTGGCCATGTGGTTGAGCGCTTCCACGCCATCCAGCGCCGAGCGCCCGCGATCCGGGGCCAGCGCCGCGTGCGCGGCGATGCCTTTGAAGCGGAACTTGCCACTGATGTTGGCCAGGCTGGTGCCCTGTGCGGCGGAGTTGGCCGCCGCCGGGTGCCAATGCAGCGCCACGTCCACGTCGTTGAACAGGCCGGCGCGGGTCATGTAGACCTTGCCGCTGCCGCCCTCCTCGGCCGGCGTGCCATACACGCGCACTTCGCCGTCGTGGCCACTGGCCGCGAGCCACTGCGCCACGGCCTGCGCAGCGCCCACCACCGCGGCGCCGAACAGGTTGTGACCACAGGCCTGGCCCGCGTCCTGGCCGGCAATGGGGCTGCGCGTGGGCAACGCCGCCTGCGACATGCCGGGCAAGGCATCCATCTCGGCCAGCAGCGCGATCACCGGTCCGTTGCCGCGCTTGCCGTAGCGGGCCACGAACGCGGTAGGCATGCCTGCCACACCGGCGTCGATGCGAAAACCGGCCTTGCGCAGCTCGTCCTGCAGCAGTGCCGATGACCGGGTTTCCAGGTAGCCCAGTTCCGGCTGTGCCCACAGCTGCTGGCCGACTTCGGCCTGCCGCGTGGCGTAGGCATCCACCGCCGCCAGCACGTCGTGGGAGGCATCGGCGGCCCCTGCGGGCAGGCCCACGGAGCAGGCAAGGACCGCCAGCGCAACCCGTGCACGGCGCAGCACCACGTCAGTAGAACCGGACATTGTCGATCTCGAACCAGATCTTCACGCCCGCGTCGCCGGTGCCGGTGAACACCAGCTGCTGCACGTCATCGCCGCGCCAGGCGGGCAACGGCCCCTTGGCGCGGTACGGCGGCTGGCCCTGCAGCGCATGGAACGGGATCTCCACGGTCTGCCAGCTGCCATTGGTCGTTACCGGCGCGGCCCAGCGGCGGCCCTGCAGGCCGCGCGCTTCCAGGCGCAACGTGGCATCGCCGCGCACCTCCACGCGCACGCCTTTCCAGCCGCGCAGGTCGGCCGGGGCTACCGAACCGCGCGTCAGCGGCAGAATCACGCCTGCATAGGCGTCGTCCTTGCTCGACAGCCGGGCCTGCATCGACAGCGCCTTGCCGCCGCCATCGCGATCGATCACGTCGGTGACCTGCACGGTACGGTCGTTGCCACCGTCGGCATCGTCATTGCGCAGGGTGTCCAGCACGGTGCGCTGGTCGGCACGCTCGAAATCATCCACCAACGCGCCAATGCGTAGCGGCGGCAGCGACGCGGCGTGGTTGCCCGCCGGCAGCTGCACGCCCTTGCCCACCACCTGGCGCCCGGCCACATAGACCTGCTGGGTGTTGCGGATGTCGCCAATGCGCTCCCACGGCTTGCCCGTGACCAGCAGCAGGTCGGCGCGCTTGCCGACCTCGATGCTGCCGCGGTCGTCCAGGGCCAGCGCTTCGGCACTGGCGCGGGTGCCGGCCAGCAGGGCCTCGGTCGGGGTAAGCCCGGCCTGCACGAACAGTTCCAGCTCGCGCAGGGTGGACGCGCCGTGCGGGGTGCCGGTCATGCCGGCATCGGTGCCCAGCACGATCGGAATGCCGGCGTCGTGCAGCGTCTTGACGTTGCGCAGTGCATTGGCGAAGTTCGCCTCGCGCTGGCGGTAGGCCTCGGTGCCGGCGCGGGCCTTGCCGCTGCCATCCACGCGCTCGGGCAGGTACACCGCCAGCGACGGCGAGTAACGGGTGCCGTGCTGTTTCATCAGGGCAATCAGCTCGGCGTCGGCCGGGCCGTCCTGCACGCTGTGCGCCAGTGCATCCACCCCGGCACGCGCGGCGGTCTTGCCGCGCTTGACCATTACCGTGTGGGTGAACACGCGCAGCTGCTGGCGGTGCGCCTCCTCCACGAGGGCGGCCAGGGTTTCTTCGTCCATGCTGCTGTTGTCGGCCGCGTTGGAGTAACGCCAGCCGTCGGTGAACGCCTTGATGAAGTCCGGCTTGTAGGCCGCCACCTGTTTGACCGCTGCGGTGGCCGCTTCGGGCGAGTTGACCCAACGGGTAGTGTTCTCATCCCCCCAGTCGGCGCCGTGACCCAGCGGCGTGCTCATGCGCGCGGCGAACTTCACATCCGGCGCGGCGATGCTCTGCAGCCATGCGCGCCGCGGCGCATAGGCCTCCGGTGGCTGGTGGAAATCGCTCACGGTGGTGACACCTGCGGCCAGGTAGCGGTTGGCGATCTGCGGCAACGTGGCCGGCTCGGCGTTCGGGGTCCAGTGGGTGTGCAGGTCGAACAGGCCCGGCAGCAGCGCCTGGCCCCGCGCATCCACCTGGCGGGTATGCGCCGGCGCCTTGAGATCGGTGCCGATCGCGGCGATGCGCCCATCCTGCACCAGGACACTGGCCGCATAGGGCGCACGCCCGGTGGCGTCGAAAACCATCGCGTTGCGGATCAGCACGTCGTTGTCGGCGGCACTGGCCACCACGCAGGCCTGGCCACTGGCCAGCAACAGGGCGGTCAGCAGCGCCAGCGGGCGCGCACGCGAAACAGTGGCAGTCATTCGGGCATCCCGGTTCATTGCAGTGAGCGCGGCGCGCTGTGGAAGGCGTTGTGCGGCGTGCGCAGCCAGACATCGTTACCCTGCTGGTCCACCTCCAGGCCCAGGCTGAGCGCGACGCTGCGCGCAAAGCCAAGCGGATCGTTGGCCGAGTACAGCCCGACGATGCGACGGCTGCCGACCAGCGGGTCGTCGATCATGATGCGCACGTCGCTGTAGCGCAGGAACTGCGCAGCGGCCACCGACAGCGTGTCGCCGTTGAAGGACAGCATGCCCTCGCGCCACGCCAGCTGCTGGTCCAGGTCATCATGGGCAACGCTCTCGATGCGGATGCCATGGGTGCGGTTGGCCAGTGCACGGTAGTTGGCCTGCAGCCGGGTCGGGGCCACCGCGCCGGTAGCCGTGGCGACATCGACGATGCCCTCGCGCACCAGCACTTCCACCCCGTGCGTGCGTTGTTCGTTGAGGCTCACCGAAAAGCTGGTGCCGACCGCGGTCACCGCGGTATCGCGCGCGGTCACCACGAACGGGCGGGCCCGGTTTTTGGCCACGTCGAACAGGGCTTCGCCGCGCAGCAGGGTGATCTCGCGCCGCGTCCCGGTGTAGTGCACGCGCACCGCCGCGCCCGAATCCAGGGTCACCGCCGAGCCATCGGCCAACGGCACCCGCAGAATCTCGCCCTTGCGGGTGACGTGGTAGTCCCCGGCATCGCTGTGCTCGTGCACGCCCAGCGCCAGCAGGCACAGCGTTGCCGCCAGTCCCATGGCCCATTGCAGCCGCGGCCGTGGGCCGTGCACGCGGGTGTGTGGCACGCGGTCGGCACTGCCCAACGCGCGCGCGCGTCCGGTTCGCGCGTAAACCGCGTGGGCGCGTGCGTAGGCGCCGAAATGGCGGCGGTCGGCGGCCAGCCAGAGGTCACGCTCGGCCACCTCGTCCGGGGCCAGCGCACCGCGATCCTCGCGCGCCACCCACTGCGCGGCCTGGTCATCGATCGGGTTGGTGTCAACGGCGCCGTGCATGAACTGCCTCCGTACTGTCCGGTTTCCCTGTGGACCCTGCATCACCCGCATCCTGTTTCATCGATTCCATCAACAACCGAATACCCTTGCACACGTGCTTTTCCACCGTGTTCTCGCTGATCTGCATGCGCTCGGCGATCTCGCGTTGCGAGAATCCCTCGACCCGTCGCAGGATGAAGGCCTGGCGGCATTTGTCCGGCAACTGCGCGATCAGCGCGGTGACTTTGTTGAGTTCCTGGCGCGAAGACGCCAGCCGTTCCGGTGAGGCGTCCTCACCGGTGATCGGCAGCCGGTCGAACTCGGCCACCATTTCAATCGATACCACCTGGGCGCGTCGCACCTGCTGCAGCACCACCGATTGCGCCACCTGGTAAACGTAGGCGCGCGGTTGCCGCACGTGCGATACGTCGGCCATCGCCGCCAGGATCGCGTAGGTTTCCTGCACCACATCGTCCACGTCCTGCGCCTGCGCCATGCGCCGCCGCAGCCAGTCGCGCAGGCCCCGCTCGCACGGCAGGACATGCTCGGCCAACCACAACGCACGCTCTGCTGCCAATGTTGCGCCCATTTGAACTCCTGCTGCGCTGCCCGGCAGTGACCGGGCAGCGATGTAAGGAACTACCTGCGGATCAGAACGCCTTGGTCACGCTGGCATACCAGTAGCGCGGGTACGCCTGATATACGGCCGAGGAGTAACCATAACTGTCATCGGAGACCGGCGGCCGCTTGTCGGCGATATTGTTGGCCCCCAGCTTGACCGATACCCCGTTGAACAGGCCCTCGCGGTTGAAGTCGTACTTGACGTAGGCGTTGGCCAGCGTCTGCGACTTCACCGTCCACGGCGTGCCATCGGCCAGGGTCAGGCTGGTTTCGTGGTAGCTGCTGGCATAGCGCGCGCTCGCCCCGATGCTGAGGTTCTGGTAGCGCCAGGTGAGCGTGCCGCTCCACTTCCACTGCGGGTTGCCGCCGTCACCGATCAGGTCGCCGCCGCCGGTGATGGCGATGGACGGATCGACCAGGCCGGTGGCCTTGGCGTCTTCCAATGCCTGCAGCGCCGGCGAGCGGTCGCGGTAGAACTCGATCAGGCGGGTGCCGTTGATGCCCACGTCGAACCTGCCGATGCGGGTGTCCGGCGAGCTCCAGGCAACGCTGTAGTCCACGCCGCGCACGGTCTGCGGCTGCATGTTGACGTACTGGTCGGTGACATACAGCACCTTGCCGGCGGCATCCAGGCCGGTACCGGCGAAGCGCGCGATGTCATCGGCGGTGGGGGCGGCGCGGACCACGTTCGGATTGCTGCTGCCCTGCTGGCGCAGCAGATAGTCCAGGATCAGCCCGTTGCCCTCGCCGAACAGGCCGATGATGCCTTCCTGCTCGTACTTGTAGTAGTCCACCGCGAAGGTGAAACGACCGATGTCCTCGGGGATGAACTGCGGCTGGAACACGATGCCGGCGCTGGTATTGGTCGAGGTTTCCGGCTTGAGGTCCGGGTTGCCCGAGCGCCGCGCGGTGGTGGAGGACCGGTAGGTGCTGCCGCAGGCATTGATCGAGGCCAGCGCACCGGAACGCACGTCGGCTTCGCACTGGACGTAGTCGGTGCGCGTGTTGGACCGGCTGACCACGGTGGCGTTGACCTGCTCCAGGTTCGGCGCACGGAAGCCCTTGGCCCACGACGCGCGCACGGTAAGCCCGTCGATCACGGTCCAGCCCAGGGCCAGCTTGGGCTTGGTGACGCTGCCGAAATCGCTGTAGTGCTCGGCACGCCCGGCCACCTGCAGGTCCAGTGCACGCACCAGCGGAATGGACATCTCACGCGACACCAGCGGCACCGAGAACTCGGCGAACAGGCCGGCCACGGTGCGCGACCCTTCGGTATCCGGGGTCGGGCTCACCCCGTACATGTCGCTGGGGTAGCCGATGCCGGTGATGCTGTCGGTATAGGTGATGCTGCCGTCCACGCGCGCATCGCGGTCGTCGCGCTGGGTTTCGCGGCGCACTTCCAGGCCGGTGGCCATGCCCACGTCACCGGCCCAGGTGCGGAACAGGTCCGGGCGCGAGGCCTTCAGGTCCCACAGGTACAGCTCGGTCTCGCTGGTGCGGGTGGCCTTGTAGAAGAACCGGTCCAGCTTGCCGTAGTCGTTGCACCCGCCGCAGAACGGGTTGTAGGCGGCCGAGGTGGCATCGGTCAGCGCCTGCTGGAACAGGGTCATGCTGACCGCGTCCTGGGTATCGACCACCTTGGCCTTGGAATACAGCGCCGCGGTTTCCCAGTCGAAGCCGAAGTGGACGCCGCGCAGGCCGCCCAGCGCACGCACCTGGGTGTTCTTGACGTCGATCTGGGTGGGCCGCTCGAAGCGGTAGCTGCTGATGCTCACCGGAATACCGCCGGCGGCCACGTTGAGGTTGGCCAGCCGGTTGGGGTTGGCGCTGCCGTCGGGCAGCGTGGTGGCGCCAAACGGGTTCCAGTAGTTGCTGGCGGCCACGGTCATCGGCAGTGCGGCAATGGTGTTCACGCCGGACTGCAGGCTGCGGGCCTTGGACTGATACCAGCCGGCTTCGCCGAAGGCGGTGATGCCGTTCTCGAAGTCATGCTTGCCGGTCAGGAACAGGTTGACGCGGTGCACGTCGGGGGTGATCGACAGCGGGAACTGGGCCTGCTGGTTGTCCAGCAGGTTGCGGTCGGCACCGGCGGTGGCCTTGCTGCCGGACTGCACGCACAGGCCATCGGCCACGGTGGCGTTGCAGCCCTCGTTGGTGAGCGGCTGCACGTGGAACGCACCCGCGGCGGTGGTGAGGAAGGTGCTGCCCTGGCGCACGCGCGGGCCGATCGCGGTGAAGTTGCCCCACGGGCTGTTGCTGTTGCGGTTGTCGGTGCCACTCAGCCCTTCGAACGCGGTACCGACGAAGTCCGGCGCGCGGTCCGCGCTGCGGGTCCAGTCCTGGTCGAGCGAGTTCAACCCGGTGGTGGCGTAGTAGTTGAAGGCCAGGGTGACGTTGCTGCGCAGGTCCTGCGAGTTCTTGCCGACCAGGCCGTTGATGCCGATGTCACGCAGGTTGGTGCCTTCGCCGATGCCGCGCTGGACGCTGATGGTGCCGCCGTCCACGTCGTCGCGCAGGACGTTGTTGACCACGCCGGCAACGGCGTCGGTGCCGTAGATGGCGGCCGCGCCGTCAAGCAGCACTTCGACGCGGCGCAGGTTGGCGACCGGGACGGTGTTGGCGTTGTAGGTGAGCACGGGGACGAGGTTGCCGTCGGCCTGGCTGGTGGGATGCACGACGGTGCGGCGGCCGTTGATGAGCAGCAGGGTGTTGCCGACGCCGAGCCCACGCAGGTTGACCGAGGCGATGTCGCCGCGCGCATAGTTGGAACTGTTGCCGCCGTTGGTGCCGCTGAAGGAGACGTCGCCCATCTGCGGGATGGCGCGGTAGAGCTCGTCGCCGGAGACCGCGCCGGTGGCTTCGATCTGTTCGGCCTGCAGGGTGGCCACGGGCAACAGGGCGGCGCTTTTGGCGCCCTTGATCTGGGTGCCGACGACGGTGACCGAGTCGAGCGTGACCGGGGCGCTACGTGCGGCGTCGAGCGGCGCGGGCTCGGGGGCGACGGTGGTGGCCGAGGATTGGGCGGCGAGCAGTGCGGTGCCGCCCAGCGAGGCGAGCAGCGGGCGATCGGCGCGCAGTGTAATGGTACGGCCATCATCGGAGGCGACACTGAGCCCGGTGCCGGCGAGCAGTTGTGCCAGGGCGTGCCGGGCGTCCATCTGGCCCTTGAGGGCGGAGACGGCGATGCCGCCTTCGCCGGCGGCGGGGCTGATGATCTGGATGCCGGCCTGGCGCGCAAACTCGGGCAATGCTTCTTCGATACGCCCCCCGGCGATATCAAAACTGGCCTGCTGGGCCAGGACGGGCGTGACCATGCCCAGCACCGACACCATCAGGCCTCCGCGGATGGCGCGGGCCAACGGCTGCAACTTGTACGAACGCATGGATACTTCCCCGTGAAAGTGAACATGAGCGGCGATGTTTCGTACCCCCCTGAACAATCCAGATGCACCGGCGTGCGTGTTCCGCCACTGCGCCCGGTGATTGGCCGCGCTTTTGTTCCGGTCTGACTTTACGGGGTTGGGGGTGGGTTTGTTTTTTTGAAGCTTTTAAGAGCTCTTTAGAGCCAGGGCCAGAGCCGGAGCCGGAGCCGGAGCCGGAGCCGGAGCCGGAGCGAGAGCCGGAGCTTTGGTGTGCGTGTTGCGCTGGCTGGGCCGGGGCGTGTGGGTGTGCGGGACACGCTGCAAGTACGTCCATGTAAGCTCCTCCACCGCATCCATGCGGTGGAGGGTCCCGCACACCCACACGCCCCGACCCCCGACAGTGAACGGGGGCGCAGGGGAAAAGCGCTGGCCTTTTTGAGGCTGTGTGCTGACGGTGGGAGGGGCCGAGGGAGGGGCCGAGGTGGAAGGTGGAAGGTGGAAGGCGGGATCTGGGATCTGGGTTGGAGTCTGGGTTGGGGTTGGGGTTGGCGTAGGTGCCGAGCAACGCTCGGCACTACCCCTCCCCCTCCTCACCCCGACCCACTGCTCTTGCTCTCACCTACGCGCCGACCATGGCTGGAAGGGTGGGCGTGGGTGGGTTGGCGGGACCGTAGAGCGCCATGGATGGCGCGAACGAGCCTACAGGGACGTACTTGCGGCGTGTCCCGCCAACCCACCCACGCCCGCCCTCCTCACCAAGCCGACGCACCAGCTCTGGCTCTGGCCTTGGCTTTAGGCTTCAGCTTCGAAACAAAAACCCCCTACCCTGCACCCACCAAAACCCAAAGCCAGCACAACCACCATACGCCGTAGTATGCTTTGGCCCACGCGGCACCTGCTCGAGGATTGCGCCCATGTACCACCGCTTCCGTACCGCCCTGCTTGTCGCCCTAGTCGCCGGCAGCACCCTGGCCCTTGCCGCCTGCAACAGTGGCGTGGTCAAGCGCGTCTCGCCTCCCGGTGCCAGCGTCCAGCAGCTCACCGTGCGCGCCGACGGCGGGTGGGATGTTGCCCTGCGCCTGCAGAATTTCAGCTCCATGCCCATGGTCTTCAACGACCTCAGCCTGGCGCTCAAGGTCGGCGATGAAGACGCTGGCACCCTCACTGCCAAACCGGCCGTGTCCATCGGCGGCGTCTCCGCCGAAGTCATCACCCTCCAGCTCCAGCCTGCCTCCGGCGCCCGCCTGGTCGTCGCTGACGCCCTTGCCGGCAACCGCACCCTCGCCTATTCGCTCAAGGGCACGGTCAGCGCCACCCCGCAGGAAAAGAAACTGCGCAGCTTCGATGTCGACAGCCGCAGCACCCTCAACCAGGCCCCCGGCCTGCCCGGCGTGCTGCGCTGACCCGCGCACCGCCCGCCCCCCTTTGCACCTGATCGAGACCTGACGATGAGCAGCTACACCGCACCGCTTTCCGATATCCGTTTCGCCCTGCATGACGTGCTCAAGGTCGAACCCCTGTTCGCCCGCCTCGGCTTCACCGACGCCACCACCGACGTGGTGGACGCCGTGCTCGAGGAAGCCGGCCGCTTCAGCACCACCGTGCTGGCGCCGCTCAACAGCGTGGGTGACGAAATCGGCTGCGTGCTCGACCAGGCCACCGGCGAGGTCACCACCCCGCCCGGCTTCAAGCAGGCCTACGCGCAGTTCGTCGACGGCGGCTGGACCGGCCTCACCGCCGCACCGGAACTGGGTGGCCAGGGCCTGCCGCACACCCTCGGCGTGCCGCTCAACGAAATGATCAACGCCGCCAACCTGGCCTGGGGCAACTTCCCGCTGCTCTCGCACGGGGCCATCGAAGCGCTCAAGCAGCACGGCGAAGCCTGGCAGCAGGAGGCCTTCCTGAAGCCGCTGATCGAAGGCCGCTGGACCGGCACCATGTGCCTGACCGAACCGCATTGCGGCACCGACCTGGGCCTGCTCAAGACCAAGGCCGAACCCAATGCCGATGGCAGCTACGCCATCACCGGCACCAAGATTTTCATCACCGCCGGCGAGCACGACCTCACCGACAACATCGTGCACCTGGTGCTGGCCAAGCTGCCCGACGCCCCGGCCGGTGCCAAGGGCATCTCGCTGTTTGTCACCCCCAAGTTCAAGGTGGACCGTGAGGGCAAGGTCGGCGAGCGCAACGCGCTGCGCTGCGGCTCGATCGAACACAAGATGGGCATCAAGGGCTCGGTCACCTGCGTGATGAACTTCGACGGCGCCGAAGGTTATCTGGTCGGCCAGCCGCACAAGGGCCTGCAGGCAATGTTCACCATGATGAACACCGCGCGCCTGGGCGTTGGCCTGCAGGGCATTGGTCTGTCCGAGCGTGCCTACCAGAACGCACTGAAGTACGCCCGCGAGCGCCTGCAGTCGCGCTCGTTGAGCGGCCCCAAGAATCCCGAGAAGCCGGCTGACCCGATCCTGGTCCACCCGGACGTGCGCCGCATGCTGCTGACCATCAAGTCGCTGGTCGAAGGCAGCCGCCTGCTGGCCCTGCACGCAGCCACCCTGGTCGACGTGGCCCACCATGCCGACGATGCCGGCGAGCGCGAGCGCGCCGACACCCTGGTGAGCTTCCTGACCCCGATTTCGAAGGCCTGCCAGACCGAGTGGGGCATCGAGAACACCTACAACGCCCTGCAGTGCTTCGGTGGCCACGGCTACATCCGCGAGCACGGCATGGAACAGCTGGCCCGCGATGCGCGCATCACCACGCTGTATGAAGGCACCACCGGCATCCAGGCGCTGGACCTGATCGGGCGCAAGACCGCCTCCAGCCAGGGTGCCGGGCTGAAGCTGATGCTGGCCGAGATCGAGGTGTTCGCCAAGGCCAATGAAGGCAACGAAGCGCTCGCCGAGTTCATTGGCCCGCTGCGCGAAAAGGCCGCCGAATGGGGCAAGCTCACGATGGCCACCCTGCAGCGCGCGGCCGGCAACCCCGAGGAACTGGGCGCGGCCAGCTTCGACTACCTGTTCTACTCGGGCTACGTGGTGCTGGCCTACTGGTGGGCGCGTAGCGTCGCCGCCGCCGAAACCTCCGCGCAGAGCGAGGCGTTCAAGCAGGCCAAGCGCGAAACCGCCCGCTTCTACTTCGCCCGCGTGCTGCCGCGCACCCTCAGCCATGCCGCCGCCATCCAGAGCGGCGCGGCGCCGCTGATGACGATGGCGGATGCGCATTTCGGGGAAGGTTGATCGTTGACCGGCCCACCGACCAACGGTCGGTGGCGACCGGGGATGTGGATCAATCGAGTGTGGACGGTGCCCGGGGGATCGGCATGCACTGGCCGCAGATGAAAGGCCTGCCCGGGTAGGTGCCGACCGTTGGTCGGCACATCGGCGGCCACGGCGACGCCACGCCCGGAAGCCAACCGACCAACGGTCGGTTGCTACCCGGAACGAACCTGAGGCCAACCGACCAGCGGTCGGTTGCTACCCGGAACGAACCAGGGCCAACCGACCAGCGGTCGGTTGCTACCCGGAACGAACCTTTGGTTCGTTCCTATACACAAAACGTCAACATTCCGGTATAAGCTGTTTTCCCGATGGAGACAGACACTACACGCCTAGGTCTGATCGATACCGGAGCCTCGTCCGCCCCGGTCGACGAAGTGTCGCCCATCGCCACCCTGCACCGGCCCGGCAGCGTCCGCCTGCTCTCGCTGGATGCGCACGGGCGGGTCCTGGACTGGATCAACTGGCAGGATGCGGCCTGCCTGTATGCGCGTGATGCCGTCGCCTGGACCCTCGGCGACCCCTGCCTGCACATCCATGGCGGCACCAGTCGGTTGACCGGCATCCAGAGCGGCATGGACCTGCACCCGATCATCGCCGCACGCGGCCACGCCCGTTCGCGCGCGCTGGACCCCACCCCGAACCTGTCCAACCAGGCGCTGTTCGCCCGCGACGCGCACCTGTGCCTGTACTGCGGCCAGCAGTTCAACCGTCCCCAACTGACCCGCGACCACGTCATGCCGATCTCCAAGGGCGGCTTGGACGTGTGGGAGAACGTGGTCAGCGCCTGTTTCCACTGCAACTCGCGCAAGAGCGACCGCACCCCGCAGCAGGCCGGCATGCCGCTGCTGGCCGTGCCGTACCGGCCCAGCTGGATCGAACACATGATCCTGTCCAACCGCAACATCCTGGCCGACCAGATGGCCTTCCTGAAGGCGCAGCTGCCCAAACGCTCCAAACTGGCGGCCTGACCTGCGACCAACTGACGCAGGCCCCGTCACCGTTTGGTCACTCCGAAGGCGGTTTGCTTGCCCCACCCCGGTTTGGGGGGAAAATAGGCGCTCAGAAGAAGCGCGATAAACATGATCGATTCCGCCCGCTATCCCCGCCTGTCGCGCATCCAGTCACCGGATGACCTGCGCAGGTTCGATGAATCCGAACTGCCCGCCATCGCCGACGAACTGCGTGCCTACCTGATCGAATCGGTCGGCAAGAGCGGCGGCCACTTCGGCGCCGGGCTGGGCGTGATCGAATTGACCGTGGCCCTGCACTACCTGTACCAGACCCCGGTGGACCAGCTGGTCTGGGACGTGGGGCATCAGACCTACCCGCACAAGATCCTCACCGGTCGCCGCGACGCGATCCACACCGTCAAGCAGAAGGACGGCGTGGCGCCGTTCCCCAAGCGCGAAGAGAGCGAGTTCGACACCTTCGGCGTGGGCCACTCCTCGACCTCGATCTCGGCCGCACTCGGCATGGCCATCGCGCGCCAGCTGGAAGGCGACGATCGCAAGGTGGTCGCGGTGATCGGCGACGGCGCGATGACCGCCGGCATGGCCTACGAGGCGCTCAACCATGCCGGCGGCATGGACAGCGAACCGAACCTGCTGGTGATCCTCAACGACAACAACATGTCGATCTCCGAGGCCGTTGGCGGGCTGACCAAGATGCTCGGCCGTGCCACCGGCAGCCGCACGCTCAACGCGCTGCGCGAAGGCGGCAAGAAGATCCTGGGCGACAAGAAGAACAACCCCACCGCGCGCTTCGTCAAGCGTTGGGAAGAACATTGGAAGGGCATGTTCGTGCCGTCCACGTTCTTCGAGGAAATGGGCTTCCACTACACCGGCCCCATCGATGGCCACGACCTGCCGGCACTGGTAGCCACGTTGAAGACGCTCAAGGGCCTCAAGGGCCTGAAGCTGCTCCACGTGATGACCACCAAGGGCAAGGGCTACGAGCGTGCCGAGGGCGACCAGATCGGCTATCACGCCGTCGGGCCGTTCGATCCGGACAAGGGCCTGGTGTCCAAGGGCGCCGCCAAGAAGCCAACCTACACCGATGTGTTCAGCGACTGGCTGTGCGACGCCGCCGCGGCCGACCCCAAGCTGGTGGGCATCACCCCGGCCATGCGCGAAGGCTCGGGCCTGGTCCGTTTCAGCAAGGAATACCCGGAGCGCTACTTCGACGTGGCCATCGCCGAACAGCACGCGGTGACGCTGGCCGCGGGCATGGCCACGCAGGGCGCCAAGCCGGTGGTGGCGATCTACTCCACCTTCCTGCAGCGCGCGTACGACCAGCTGGTGCACGACGTGGCCGTGCAGGAGCTGGACGTGCTGTTTGCGATCGACCGTGCCGGCGTCGTGGGCCCCGATGGCGCCACCCATGCCGGCAACCTGGACCTGAGCTTCCTGCGCTGCGTGCCGCACATGGTGGTGATGGCGCCTGCCGACGAAGCCGAATGCCGGCAGATGCTGAGCACCGGCCTGGCGTTCGACGGCCCGGCTGCGGTGCGCTACCCGCGCGGCAGTGGCACCGGCGTGGACGCTGGCACCGATCTGTCCACGCTGGAGATCGGCAAGGCCGACCTGCGCGTACAGGGCAGCCGCGTGGCCCTGCTGGCGTTCGGCAGCACCGTGCCGGCCGCCGAAGCGGTGGGCCGTGCGCTGGGCTTGAGCGTGGTCAACATGCGCTTCATCAAGCCCCTCGACCGCGCCCTGCTGCTGGAGCTGGCACGTACCCACGACGGCTTCGTCACCATTGAAGACAACGTGGTGGCCGGTGGCGCCGGCTCGGGCGTGGCCGAACTGTTCAATGCCGAAGACGTGCTCAAGTCGATCCTGCACCTGGGCCTGCCGGACAGCTTCCAGCATCACGCCAGCCGCGAGGACCTGCTGGCCGAAGCCGGCATCGATGCCGCCGGCATCCGGGCGGCGGTGCTCAAGCGCTGGCCGCAGCTGGCCAGCGATGGGCATCCGCTCAGCGCCGCGGGTTGAGGTTGCGGCCTCGTAGAGCCGGGCTCTGCCCGGCTGGGTGGTGACTGACGTCACGGGATGGTTTTACGCGCAAAGCAGCCGACCAACGGTCGGCTCTACCGGTCATGTCACGGGATGGTTTTACGCGCAAGGCAGCCGACCAACGGTCGGCTCTACCGGTCATGTCACGGGATGGTTTTACGCGCAAAGCAGCCGACCAACGGTCGGCTCTACCGTGCCCCGCCGGCGTCAGCCGTAGCGCACGGCCTCCACGTATGCCCCGCTGGCTTCCACCCGTACCGAACTGCGTCGGCCGGTCTCGGCGTGATGCAGGCGCGCCAGCGCATCGGCGAAATCAAACGCCTTGGCGCTGTCGTGGAAACGGAACGATTCCAGCTTGTCCGGGTGCAGCACGCGCCACAGGCGGTGCTCCAGTTGCAGGCGGATCAACATGCGGTGCTCTCTCCATGAGTCGGCATATCGGGCAGGACGCGCCGCACGACCGTGCGGCGGAACCTGGGGTCGGATGAAGCCGGGGCTTCCCGCCCCGGACAGTAACTAATCGGAACTGTGATCTGTATCAGATTTTTCTGATTCACAAGCCCAATGATTGCTGCGACCTCAATTCACCTGGAATTCGCCACGGCAACCGCCGTTGACCCACACCCCGTTGCGGTCCCAGCCCCAGGTGCGGCCTTCCACGCACGCCGTGCGCGAGGTCTGGCGGACCAGCCGCGCATCGCGCCGGATGCTGACGTTGCAGCGCTGCAGCCGGTGGTCGTTGGAGTCGCAGGTGACCACCTGGCCACGCCCGCCCCAGCCGCCGCCGTGGTTACCGCCTTGGCTGCCGCCCCAGCCACCGCCGTGGCCACGCCCGCCCTCGGCGATGAATTCGGCGCGGCAGCCCTGGGTCACCCACACGCCATTGCGGGCCTGGCCCCAGGTCTCGCCTTCCACGCAGGGCGAACCGGAAATCTGGCGGACCAGGCGTGCACGCCCCTGCAATGGGCACTGCTGGGTGCGGCCCTTGATCGATTCGCAGCGCACCGGACCGCTGTTGTAGCCATCGTCGCGATAGCGATCGTAGTTCTGTGCCTGGGCGGTGGCGCCCAGCGCCAGCATCGCGGGCAGCAGCGCCCACAACCACGCCTGCTTTCCGTGCTTCATCCCATTGCTCCTCATGCCTGCCTCGAAACTGTGTGTGGTGGTGGCGCACAGGATGTGGCAAACCCAACACGCGCGACATAGGCCGGAAGTCCCTGATTTCATGCCCTATTTAGGTACCCGACGGCTGGCTGACCAGACCGCGCCAACGCGGTCACATTGCGTCGAACATCTGCAGCACGCGTTCGGCCGAGTCCATCGCCAGCATCTGGTGTGCGTCGGCAGCGGACACCGCCGCGCGCGCGAACATCACCTGCTCATGTGCGTTTACCGCGGCCGGCCAGTCGGCGGCACAGAGCGCGTCGGCCAGATCGGCGGCATCGCGCAGGGCCAGGTTGGCGCCCTCGCCGGCCGGCGGCATCAGGTGCGCCGCGTCGCCGATCAGGGTGACAGCGTCACAGTGCGCCCAGCGATGCTCCACCGGCAATGTATGAATCGGCCACGGCCGCACGGTGTCCTGCGCGTCGGCGATCAACCGGCGCAGATCCGGGTGCCAGCCCTGGAAATGCTGCAGCAGGCTGGCGCGGGTGTGCAGGGGCGCCGCTTCGCCGTCGTCAAGCTGCTGCGGCAGCGACGCGTACACGCGCACGTGGGCATGCGCATTGCGCTGGGCGAACACGGTGCCGCCGCTGCCCTTGGCAATCAGCGTGCCGCGCCCGACCAGTGCTGCCAGCGCCGGGTGCGCGTTGTCCACGTCCGGCAGTGACAGCTCGTACAGGGTGATGCCGGCGTGCTGCGGGCGCACGTCGGTCAACAGCGGGCGCACCTTCGACCACGCGCCATCGGCGCCCACCACCAGGTCGGCGCGCGCCACCGCGCCGTTGGCGAACTGCAGCTCGACACTGCCTGCATTCCGCCTGGCCTGCGTCAGCACATGCCCCCAGCGCACGCAGCCCTCGGCCAGAGGCGCCAGCAACAGCGTGCGCAGCTGGCCGCGATCGATCTCCGGGCGGTCGCCGCCCACGCCGTCGTCGGCCAGCAGCAGCCGGCCCTGTGCATCGAACAGGCGCATGCCCTGGTCCTCGTAGCGTGCCAGCTGCTGGAAGGACGCGAACAACCCGGCGCTCCGCAGCGCGGCCTGCCCGGTCGCCGCGTGCAGGTCGAGCATGCCGCCCTGGGCGCGGGCGTCGGGCGAGGCGTCGGCTTCATACACCTGCACGGCACGGCCGGCCTGTTGCAGCCGGCACGCCAGCAGCAACCCGGCGGGGCCGCCACCGACGATGGCAATACGGGGGAACGGGACATGCGGCGCCTCCAGCGGCTTTAACATAGGACCCTATGATTAGTATCATAGGCGCCTATGTCAATGCCACACAGGTGACCGCATGTCCCGTCCCGCACATGATCCCAGCAACGTCCCATCGTTCCTGATCAAGCAGGTGGCACGCGAACTCAGCCGCCTGGCCGAAACCCAGCTGCGTCCGCTGGGGCTGGGCATGGCCAGCCTGCCGGTGCTCGAGGCCGTGCGCCAGGACAAGGCGACCACCCAGGCCGAACTGGCCCGCCTGCTGCGTGTGGAGCAGCCCTCGATGGCGCAGACGCTGGCGCGGCTGGAGCGCGACCAGTTGATCCGACGGTCGCCGGATCCCCAGCATCCGCGCGCCCAGCGCATCGAACTCACGGCGCTGGCGCTGCAGCGGTTGCCGCAGGCCCGCGAGATCCTCAACGAGGGCAATACACGCATGCTGGCCGACTTCAGCGTGGATGAAACCATGCGACTGACCAGCTTCCTGCAGCGGCTCAGCGCCAACCTCGACCGCACCGGCTGAACGCCTGCGGCACACGCGCGGCTTCAGCCGTAGCGCACCGCGTCGACGAAGGCATCCATTGCCACCACCCGTACCGCGCAGGCCTGCCCGGTCTCGGCGTGGCGTGCGCGCGCCAGGGTGTCGGCGAAGTCGAAGGCCACCGCACCGTCATCGAAGCTGACCGGGTCCGGGCGGGTCGGGTGAATCACGTGCCAGCGGTGGTCCTGGCATTGCACCTTGATCATCATGCTGATCGCTCCTGCGGGGGCATCCATGCGGAGTGGCGATACGGTGCGCCGCATGGGGGCGCTGGCCGCGTGGGGACAGTCAAGCGAGGCATCCCTCCCTCGAGCAGCACGATACGGCCCCAGGCCCGTGCCGGGATATCGGATTAGTCTGATTTTGGGCAGTCACCGACCGTACGCTGCGCACTCCCCTGATGGCAGGATCAGTCGCCGGTGCCCAGGAACGCGAACGGCGCCGACGGCTGGAACTGCCCCAGCGCATCGCCGGCAAATACGTTGCGCTGGTCGCGGCCGAGGTCAAGCTTGAGCACCTGCGCACCCGGGGCGAAATCGACCTTGTTGAGGTCCACCCAGAACGTGTTGGGGGTCAGGGCCGACTCGAAGAAATACAACCGGCGCTTGTGGTCGGCCACGGTGCGCCACCGCGTGGACGAAATATTGGGCTGGTCCGGAGTGGTGATGCCATAGGGCACCGACACGTTGCGGATCACGCTGAACACACTGGCCAGCGCCACCACCGGATCTTCGCTCTTGGGAATGGCGTTGATGTAGAACGACGCCCGCGCGAAACGGTCGGCCGAGCGGTTGGTACCGGGCAGCATCACGGTGCCGCCGATCTGCTGCCAATAGGTGTTGAGCGCCAGCTGCTGGTCGAACACCGGCGAATTGGTCATGACCTGGTAGGCGCGGTCATGGTGGATCACCTGCTTGCCGCCGATGTATTCCACGATCGCACTGTCGCCGCTGGCATCGGACAGCGCCAGGTGCAGCGTGGCCTGCCGCGATTCGCCCGGCAGGTTGTCGGTGACCAGCGCATAGGGCTCGCGCTCCAGCGCGGCCACCGCTTCGGCCACCGTGGCGAAGTTGTCGAGCATGTACTGCGCCCACAGCGAGATCGCCAGGCCGGGCTTGCGCCCGCGCTGTGCCGGGTACTCCGATTCCACCAGCCACAGCAGGTTGGCCGACAGCCCCGCTTCGTTGAGCCCATCGGTGGTGGAAATGTCGAACCCACTGGCTACCACGCTGCCATATTTGGCTTTCCAGTGGATCGAATCGCTGCCGGCCTGGCCGTTGCGCGCGATGCCACGCGGCAACACCCACAGGTTGGTGGCGATGTCGCTCTGCCAATCCATCGAACGGGCGGTGATCACGTCCTGGTTCTTGCCCAGATAGACCACCCGGGTGCAGGCGCTGGCCGGGGCCACCGCACCGCCGACCGCCGTCGCAAGCAACACGGCGCACGCAAACGCCTTCATGGCATCTCTCCCTGCAGAATGTTGGGCAACCACGCCGACTGCACGCCAACGCAGAATGGCCCGATCACACCGGACCCCGGGTGATGGAGGGGTGAATCGTCCGGCCGCGCCCGTCAGCCCGGCACGATGCCCGTCCGATCCACCGCCAGTGCCACCACGAACCGCGCCCCGCCACCGGCGGCACTTTCCGCGGCGATGCTGCCGCCATGGCGCAGCATGATTTCGCGCGCCAGGTACAAGCCAAGCCCGCTGCCACTGCCGCTGGGGCGCAGCCGGTGGAAGGGCTCGAAGATCGCCTGGCGCTCCTGCTCCGGCACGCCGGAGCCTTCATCGCTTACCGCCAGCACGCCATCGGGCTGCAACGCCACGGCAATCAGGCCGTGGTCGCCGCCGTGGGCGATCGCGTTCTGCAACAGGCTGGCCACCACCCGGTGCAGCGCATCCGGATCGCCACGCACCCAGACCGGCGCATCGGGCGCATCCACGGCGAAGGTGTAACCGGCATCAAGCACCAGCGGCGCCACGTCGCCGGCCACCTCGCGGGTCAGCGCGGCCAGGTCCACGCGCTGCGACTGGCTGCGGTGATGGTCCAGCCGCTGCAGGTCGAGCAGCTGCTCGGCGATATTGCTCAGCCGGCCCAGGTCACGCTGCAGGCGCGAACGCGCCGGGCCGGACGGCAGGTCGGCGATGCGCGTGGCCAGAATCGCGATCGGCATGCGCAGTTCGTGTGCCGCGCCCACGAGGAAGCGGTCCTGCGCATCGTAGCTTTCGCCGATGCGGCGCACCGCCGCATTGAACGCATCCACCAGCGGGAAGATCTCGGCGGGCACCGCGTGCGTGTCCAGGCCACCGCCGCGTTCGTTGATCTGGATCGCGGCGGCCTGCGCGGCCACCCGGTTCACCCCGCGCAGCGAGCGGTGGATTGCCCACGGTGCCACCACCAGGGTGATCACGATCAACGGCACGGTGATCCAGCCACCGAGGTAGCCGATCACCACCAGCATCTGCCGCCACAGCCCGCGGTGCGGCATGCCGCCGATCATCACGTGCACGCGTCCCTCCGGCGTGTCGTTCACCCAGATGCGCATGGCCAGTTCGGCCGCACGCGTGCGTGTGCGTACGTCGGTCGGCTCCAGGTAGCGCAGCTGGGCCACCAGCGGGCGGTACATCTCTGGCACCGTGCCGTGGGTGACCTGGCGGCCGTCTTCATCGGTGGCCGCGAACCAGAACGTGGACGGGCGATCCTGCGCGGCCTGGTCCAGCGCGCGCCAGTCCACGTGCAGTGCATCGTCCCGCACATGGATCGACTTGGCGATCGACTCGCTCGTCTTCCAGTCGATGTAACCGGCGCCGCTGTCGCCATACATCAGCACCATGCCAATCAGGCCCATCGCCACCATGGTCACCTGGATCAGGATGATCTTCCAGGCCAGGCTGAAAGACAGCGAGCCGGGTTTGAGGAATTTCATGCGACGTCCTTCAACAGATAGCCGATGCCGCGCATCACGTGGATCTCCACCCGCGCATCGGCCTCGGCCAATGCCTTGCGCAGCTTGGACACGTGCGCGTCCAGGGCGTTGGACTGGATCGCATCGTCGAAGCCGTATACCGCCTCCAGCAACGCCGCGCGCGCCACGGTACGGCCCTGGCGCACCGCCAAGGCTTCCAGCACCAGCAACTGCCGGCGCGGCAGCGCCAGCAGTACACCGTCGACGCTGGCTTCGCGCGCGACGAAATCAAACTGCAGCCGCCCCAGCAGCAGCACCGGCAAGGCGATCTGCGAGGGCCGCCGCGAGATCGCGCGGATGCGTGCCAGCAGTTCTTCCACCGCGAACGGCTTGGTCAGGTAATCGTCGGCGCCGACGTCCAGGCCGAGCACCCGGTCGGCCACCGAATCGCGCGCGGTGAGCATGATCACCGGCAGGTTGGGCACCAGGCTGCGCGCCACCCGCACGAAATTAGCCCCGTCGCCGTCGGGCAACTGCCGATCCAGCAGCAGGATCTGGTGCACGCCGGCTTTGAGCGCCTCGCCGGCCTGGGCCATGCTGACCACCACGTCCACCACCATGCCATGCCGGCCCAGGCTGGCCTGGATGGCATTGGCCAGTTCCGGATCATCTTCGAGCAGCAGGATGCGCATGGGTGGGGACACAGGGGACGACGGCTGCCGATGGTACCGCGCGGCCCGGCGCAACGTTCCGACAATGTAGGCACGGCACCATGGCCGCTTGGCATTCCCAGTGTGGCAGGTACATGCGCGAGCGTTGCAAGGCAGATTCCCCCCCGGCAGGCACCTGCGGCCTGGTTGGCAATGAACGTACCCGGCAGTCGCTGTGCCCGGGCATCGCCGCCGTCGTGCTGGCGACCGCGGCATGGCTGGTGGCCGGCAGCGCATTCGCGCAGGCACCGGGCGCCAAGCCGCGCAGCAGTCTCGGCGTGGCGGTGGTGGCCCTGAAGTCGCCCTATACCGGCTACAAGACCGACACCGTGGGCGCGCCGATCATCAGCTACGAAGGCAGGAAGTTCCACTTCCGAGGCGGCAGCTTCGGCTACAAGCTGCTGGACAGCGACAGCACCGAAGTGTCTCTGATGGCCTCGCCGTACATGATGCGTTTCAAGCGCAAGGACAGCCACGACCCGCAGCTGCGCCAGCTGTCCAACCGCGGCTTCTCGGCGATGGCCGGGGTGGCGGTGCGGCATACCGCGCCGTGGGGCCTGCTGCAGGGCAACGTGCAGGCCGAAGTGAGCGGCCACGGTGGCGGCGTCGCCGCCGATGCCAAGTACGCCTACCCGCTGCCCATGGGCCGGGTGACGCTGGTGCCCGGCGTGGGCCTGAACTACGCCGGCAAGGGGCTCAACGATTACTACTTCGGGGTCAGCGAGGACGAAGCGCGCCGCAGTGGCCTGGCGCGCTACCGCGCCGGCAGCGGGGTGTCGCCCTACGCCGACCTGACCGCGGTGATGCCGCTTGGCCCGCACTGGACCGCCACCGCATCGCTGCGCCGTACGCGGCTGTCCGATGCGGTCAAGGACAGCCCGATGACCACCGGCGACCACATGGACTCGGCCGCACTTTCGCTCAGCTACGGATTCTGATCATGCGCCAGGGAATCGTCCGTCGTGTTGCCGATGTGGCCCTGCGTATCGAACCGGACCGCGGCGCGGTGCTGGAGTGGATCCTGCATACGCCGCTGCCCTCGCTCGGCGGGCAGACCCCCTTCGAACTGGCCTGCGATGGCCAGGGCGAACGGGTGATCGCGCTGTTGAACGCCCTGCTGCTGCAACCCGGCGCGGCCGCACCGCGCCTGCCGCAGGCACGGGCACCGCACTGAGCCGGGCCCTCCCCGCCTTTCCGACCCCGCTCCCGGAGCCCGCATGAGCCGTCCCTTTCCGATGATGAGCGCCCACGACGGCGGGCAAGACCCGCTGCTGGCCCAGGCGCTGGTCGATTTCGACCGTGCCGTGCAGGGCCTGATCGCCGACGACCCGGTCGCACATGGGCGCTTCTCGCGCGCGTATGTCACCGCGATCTTCCGTGCCTGCCTGGCCCCCAGCGACCCAGGTCCCGGCGCACCGCGCGGCCGCCCCGACCCGGAAATCGCGCAGGCGCTCAAGCGCTGGATACAGGACCAGCTGCAACAACATCCCGGCGAAGGCAGCGACCACCGGCTGACCGCCGCACGGCGTGCAGCGCACGGTTTCTGGCTGCAGTCGCTGGCCAACCCGATCGATGCAGACGGCCGCCCCCGCGCCGACCGCCTGCTGGAAGGTCTACTGGCACTGACCCGCACCGACGGCTGATCGCTACTCAGGGGCTGCCTCCTCACAGGCGCTTGCGGCACACTTTGCCGATGCTGCGCCGCAGCCCGGAGATTGCACGATGCGCCTGCCTGTTGCCCTTGTCCTGTTGTTGATCGCCTCCCCTGCCCTGGCCCAGGACGACGACGAAACGCCGGCGTTCGATCGCCCCGGTATCGGCTTCTCGCCGAGCACCCTGCCGCGCGGCAGCGTCGCACTGGAATGGGGCCTGCCCAGCCTGGAACGCGATCGCGATGACGACGGTACCCGGTCCACCCAGTACAGCAGCGACCTCAACCTGCGCATCGGCCTGGCCGAGCATGTGGAACTGCAGGCCTTCAGCACGCCGTTCAACCACCTGCAGCTGAAGCCGCGCGATGGGTCCGCGAGCAGCAGCAACGGCGGCGGCGACAGCGGCCTTGCCATCAAGATCGCCCTGCCCACCGGCTCGGACAAGCATGCCTGGGCGCTGCTGGCCAGCACCACCTTCGCCACCGGTGCGCGCGATTTCAGCGAAGGCGGCACCCAGTACGCGCTGGGTGCCAGCTACGAATACAGCTTCGACGATCGCTGGAGCGGCGCGCTGTATGCCAACGCCACCCGCGGCGCTGGCGCGGATGCATTCACCTGGTCACCGAGCGTCAGCGTGGCGCTGACCGACACCGTGAGCAGCTACCTGGAAGCCGGCTTCACCCACACCCAGGGCGAAGCGTCCACCGCCATCGCCGGGGCCGGCGTCACCTGGATGGTAGCCCGCACCGTACAGCTGGATGCCTCGTTCGACGTCGGCCTGGACAACAACAGCCCGGACCTGCAGGCCGGCCTGGGCGTGTCGTTCTTCTTCCGGTAACACGTAGAGCCCGCGCCAATGCCACCTGCTCGCTCACTCCACAGTGGGGGGTAGAGCCACCCCACGGGTGGCTGCGCGCGATCCGTGCCTACGCACACAGACACGCACCGCGTTTGGCCACCCATGCAACCGAACGCACCCTCGTGAAGCCCGGACGTTCCATCGAATGCCGGCGGTGCACCGCCCAAACAAAAACGCCTGCGCATCACTGCGCAGGCGTTGGTATTTGAAGCCGATGCTGTCCTGCGGTCAGGTGACCTTCTTGGCGATCGTCATGCCCAGCACGAACAACACCACGGCGATGATGATGCCGGCCCAGAACAGGAATTTCGCCACGCCGATCGCGGCGCCGCCGATGCCGGCGAAGCCAAGTGCACCGGCAATGAGGCCGATGACGGCGAAGATGATGGCCCACTTGATCATGATGATCCTTACCCGCAAACCGGGATGACTGACAGGCCTCCAACCTAGCGATGCCGCTGTCCGCCCTTCGTGAACGACACGCGCGAACGGCGTGAAGTCTGCGCCGTGCCGATCAGTGCGCCGCGAGCGTGGCGTCCACTGCGTGGGGCACGCTGCGCGTCATCGGCTGATAGATCAGCCCGGCCGACTCACCCACCTCGCCACTGCACGCAAAACCATGGCGCTGGTAGAACGCCACCGACGACAGCGACGCATTCACCGTGACCACCTCGCTGCACGCCTGTGCAATCACTGCGGCCAGCAATGCCTCACCCACGCCTTGCCGCTGGCATGCCGGATCAACGAACAGCAATGCCACATGGCGGCGCTCTTTCAGTTCGGCCACGCCCTTGATCACGCCGCCAGCGTCGTAGACCACCTGCAGGCTGTCCGGCCCCGAGCGCTGCGCGAAACCGTCTGCTGCCGCGATCGTCCCGAACGTTTCCACGCCGGTCGATGACAGCGAAGGCGCCACTGCCGTGAGAAACGCGCGCATGCACACTGCGCTGGCCTCGTCCCGATCGGTCTCCAGCAGTGTCCTGATCATCCTGTCTCCTTCGTGTTTTGTGCGAACGCTTCACTCTACGTGACGCTTGCAGGCAAGTCGCAGCCGATAGCGACAAACCCGGCGGAATCTGCTGAGATTGCCCACCTCGTCGTGCAGTACCGTCATGTCGCTCTCCCCTGCCGCAGCCGCATCCGATCCCCCACGTACCCTGCTGCATGCATGCCTCGATCTCGGGGTGCTGCTGGCCGCCTCCATCACCTTTGCGTGCGTGCTCACCGCCCAGCTCCAGACGGAGCACTTGGGATGGGCCTGGCCGTCGATTCCTTACGACTACACGCGGGGCGACGTGTGGATCCACGCGCTGCTGGCCAGTCTGGTGGTGATCCCGGTGCTGGTACTCTGCAGGCACGCAGGCGCGCGACCGCCGTCGCGCTGGCAGGACCTGGCCTTCGCCGTGGCCACGCTCGTGGTCATCCGGCTGGGGCCGCCCGATGCACAGGTGTTCGGCACCACCTGGACCGCATGGGAGATCACGGCCGGGTTGTTCCTGCTGCAATGGCCGATCGTGCTGCCGCTGACCGTGGCATCGGTGACGCTCCGCCGTCTGCTGGGCAGGTGGGTGGACCGGCACTGAGCGTTTTTGGACCCGCCGCGGGGCGTTTGGCAGCCTGGCGGCGCCGCGATCACGGCACTTTCCAGAGCTGCGAATTCATGACAAATATCCGAATAATCAACAGGTTGGAAGTCTATTGAGGATGCGCCGTCAGCTTCCCTCATCTAGCTAAGCGGATTTAATTTGTGATGATTGCCACAAATTCACACCTCCGTCACAATCAGGGCGTCCAACCAGCCTCGTCACGCCCATGCGCGCGCTAATCACCAAGCAACATCCGGCCCTGCTGAAGTTCTACTTCGTGGCCTGTTATGTGGTTCTGATCGAAGAAGTGCTGCGCGCCATCGGCTAGGACGGCCACCCGACGCGCACCACCCTGCCCTGGCCGGTTACGACTGGAACGCGTGTTCCGGCCCCGGGAAGACCCCTGCTTCCACATCCGCGGCGAACTCGCTGGCCGCCTTGTGCAGCAGGCCATGCATGTCGGCGTACTGCTTGACGAAGCGCGGCAGCTGCCCGGTGCGCAGCCCGGCCATGTCCTGCCAGACCAGCACCTGCGCATCGCAGTCGCTGCCCGCGCCGATACCCACCGTCGGCACCGAAACCGCCGCGGTGATCTGCGCGGCCACATCGGCCGGCACCATCTCGATCAACACCGCGAATGCACCGGCCGCTTCCAGCGCGCGCGCCGCTTCCACCAGCACCGGGCCATTGTCGCCACGGCCCTGGACGCGGAACCCGCCCAGCTGATGCTCCGACTGCGGCGTGAAGCCAATATGCGCCATCACCGGAATGCCCGAGCTGACCAGCTTGCGCACCTGCGGCACCATCTCGATGCCGCCTTCCAGCTTGACCGCGTGCGCGCCGCCTTCCTTCATGAAGCGCACCGCCGTGTGGAAGCACTGTTCCGGTGACGCCTGGTACGAGCCGAACGGCAGGTCGGCGATCACCAGGGGGCGCCGCGTGCAGCGGCTCACCGCGCGCACCAGCGGCATCAGTTCGTCCACGGTGATCGGCAACAGGCTGTCATTGCCGAGCACGTTGTTGGACGCCGAATCGCCGATCAGCAGCACCGGGATGCCGGCGTCTTCGAAGATCGCCGCGGTGTACATGTCGTAGGCGGTGAGCATGGCCCACTTCTCGCCGCGTGCCTTCATCTCCTGCAGGTGCGGAATGCGCACGCGCTTTGCCTGGGTCAGCGGGCTGGGCGAGTTCGCGTACGGATGAAGCTGTTCGGTCATGGCATGTCCTTGTTTCATGAGGGGGATCAGATCGTAGTGGTTCGGCACAACAACAGCACGGCGATGATCACCATCGCCGCACCGGAAATGCGGCCGACCACGCGCGCCGCACGCGGTCGGGTGCGCAGCAGCGCGCCGGCACCGAAGCCGATGGCCAGGTACACCACCGCGCAACTTGCGATATGCACCAGGCCCAGTGCCAGGATCTGCGCCGGCATCGCCCACCCGGCACCGACCGAAATGAACTGCGGCAGCAGGGCCAGGAACAACAGCATCACCTTGGGATTCAGGCCGCTTATGCAGGCGCCGCGCACGGCCCAGTGCCGCCAGCCCGATGCCGCATGCGCGTCGCCCGTTGTTGGCGCAGGTGGGTTGCGCAGCAGTGCCACGCCGAGCCACAGCAGGTACAGCGCGCCGGCCACGGTGAGCGCCTGCAGCGCCACCGGGAAGCGGGCCAGCAGCGCGCCCACGCCGGCTGCTACCAGGGCGATCATCAGCAGGTGACCGGACAGCAGCCCGGCCACCGCCGGCACCACCACCCGCCCGCGCAGCCCCGCTGCGATCACGTGCGCCCAGTCCGCGCCCGGGGTGAGCACCAGCAGGATCGACACCGCCCAGAAGGCGGCCACGGTAGTGGGTTGCATGGGGTCCACGCGGTCTTGCCGCTATCTGCTGGCCAGACAGAAGAATATTCCCGCATCACTGGAATGTGCTTCCAATTACTTGCCACGCAACACGCTGCAGGAGGAAACTCTTGCGCATGGACGACACCGACCGCCGTATTCTTGCCGAGCTGCAGAAAGATGGGCGGCTTACCGTCACCGAGCTGGCCGAACGGATCGGCCTGAGCATCTCGCCGTGCCACCGCCGCGTGCGGGCGCTGGAGCAGTCCGGGGCGATCCGGGGCTACCGTGCCGAGCTCGATCCGGCCGCGCTGGGGCTGAAGTTCTCGACCCTGGTGTTCATCACCCTGCGCGACGGCGACCGCCGCGCGGTGGAAGCGTTTGAGGAGGCCGTGGCCGAGGTGCCGCAGGTACTGCAGGCGCAGCGCCTGTTCGGCGACCCGGACTACCTGCTGCACGTGGTCACCCGCGACCTGCCCGCCTTCCGCCTGCTCTATGACGAGCACCTGTCCGCGCTGCCCGGCGTGCAGCGGCTGACCTCGACATTGGTGATGAAAGAGGTGGTGGTGGACCGACCGCTGCCGCTGCTGGCGCGCTGATGCTGTTACCGGCCCGTACCGCCGGTGTCACGGCGGGCTGGACAGTTCCTGGGCGATGTCCTTGATCAGCCCGGCAATCTCATTGGCCAGGCGTCGGCTGTCGGCAACGGAACCGAAGAAGCGGATGCTGCGGCCGTCCATCTGGACGCGCGCCAGCCCCAGCTCCCCCTTCAAGGCATCGACGCGGCGATGGAAGACCTGCAGCCAGCGGGCCGAGGGTTCCACATCGAGCAAGGCAACGATCGCCTCGTCTTCGGCGGGGTCAACCGTGGCCTGAAGACCGGGTACGTCAAAACCGAGCAGCCGGGGGGCGCTCGCGTTATCGGGGGTGGGGTTCATGCGCCATGGTAGCGGCAAACACGCCCTGTACCGCGCGGCGAAGGCGGTGCCCGGATGGGTGCCTGGGTCGGACCGACAACGCCATGGAGGCAGTTCAGTCAGATACCATTCACCGCACCAACAAGTAACATACCGCCCGGTCGGTATCTAACTGGAAGAAACCCATGTCACCCTTGGTCACCGCGTATCTGTTCCTGTCGGGCGCGATCGTCGCCGAAGTCACCGGCACAATGCTGCTGCAGAAGACCGCACAGTTCACCAAACTTGGCCCCACCCTGAGCATGGCGCTGTGCTACGTGGTGTCCTTCTACCTGCTCAGCCATGCGCTGAAGGCGCTGCCGCTGGGCATCGCCTATGCGATCTGGGGCGGCGTGGGCATCGTGCTCACCCTGATCATCAGCGTCACGGTGTTCAAGCAGAGCTTGGATTGGCAGGCCATCACCGGGGTGGCGATGATCGTCGGCGGGGTGGTCATGATCAACGCGTTCTCCAAGGCGGCGGCACACTGATGGACACACCCCGACGACGTCGGCAGCCGGCCCTGGTGCGCGCGGCCCTGCTCGATGCAGCGGTGCAGGAAGCGATGCTGCACGGCCTGGGCAATGTCACGGTGCTCTCGGTTGCCGAACGCGCCGGGGTCAGCAAGGGCGCGCTGTTCCACCACTTCGCCAACCGCCAGGAGTTGCTGGAAGCGGCGTATGGCGAGTGCCTGGCGCGCTTCGGGGATGCGCTGGATGTGCTTGTCGCCGCCGACCCGGTGCCGCACGGCCGCTTCACCCGCGCCTACGTCCGGGCCACCTTCGAGGCCATGCACGCCGAAGACGCCAACTGGGCACGTTTCTCGTTGAGTGCGCTGGTGGAACCGACGTTTGCCGCGCTGTGGCGCCACTGGCTGGATGAGCGCCTGGCCCAGGTGCCGGCCGAACATAGTGCCCCCCGGTTGCGGGTGGCGCGGCTGGCCGCCGACGGGTACTGGCTGCAGGCGCTGGGCGGTGGTTTGGTTGCGAGCGGCATGTGGGAGATCGATGCCCTACGCGAGTGCGTGGTCGGGTTTACCTACGACGACCCGATGCCGGGTGCCGCCAACCACTGATCGCGCGCTATCGCCGGCTCAGCGTGTCGCGCTGTCGCCGGCCAGATACCGCGCCACCCGGTCGTCGAGCAACGCCACCAAGGCCGGGTCCATGTAGCGGTAGTCATCGGGAATATCGAGGCAGTGCAGCCGCTTGTAAGCCAGCAGGCGCGCATACGCCGCCTGCAGCCGGTGCTGGTGCTTTGGCTCCATCACGAAGATGACATCGGCCCAGCGGATATCCGCTGGGCCGATGGGTCTGCGTGCATGCGGGCTGGTGCCCGCCGAACGTGCAGTGAATCCCGCACGCGGCTGCCAGACCGCTTCACCGGTAGGGCTGCGCAACTGGTTGCGGCTGCAGACGAACAGCAGGTGGGTCATTGCTGGTCCAGCAACTGGCGCGTGCTGCGGATCGGATAGCTGATGCCCAGCTGGCGGGCACGCATCAGCTTGCACGGGCGGGTATACAGCAGCTTCCAGTTCTTTTCGGGCTTGAACTTCATGACATGCGCAATGCGGTCGCCGCCGCACTTGCGGGCCTGCGAACGGCGCCAGGCGCGGTTTCTTTCCATTTCCATGGTCGTGTTCTCGTGAGTACCGGGTTCAGCAGCCGCGGTAGTACGAGTGGGCCTATGGTAAATGCTGAAACGTGCGATGGCCAATCCTCCCACGCAGCAAGTCGCGACACCGCATCGGCCCCATCGAACCGGTGTCTTTCGCAACCCATTAATGCGAATGAGTCGTGTTACGATTGACGCGCTGTGGAGGTTGCTACCTCCACGGCCATGGATGGCCCAGCCACTTCTGCAGCAACGTGCCCAGACGATGACCAATCGAACCTATATCGAGCTCGTACTTTCGCTATTCGCCTTCATCAGTTTCTGCCTGGCGATGATGGCAACTGGCCCGCAAGTGATCGTATTTGCGGCTGTAACCCTTCTGCTGATGGGGTGGATGCCCTTTCGACCTGGGCCAATGAATCGCGTTACCCGGGCCGTATCGATTGCGCTCAGCATTGCTGCCCTAGCCAGAGTCGTCATTCATTTCCTACCCAACGTGTCCATATAGGAATGAATCGTGTCCCGAACACTCATCAACGTAATCACCGGCGCGTGCCTTTTGCTTGCCGCCACAACTGTCCACGCCCAGGCGGAAATCGCCAGTTTCCCCTGCGAGGGATGTTCGCTGGTGGAAATGCAGGAGGAAGCGAGGCGAGCGATCGATTTCGGCGGCGTCGCAATCTTCAGCGTCTCTACGGGCGAGATCCACAAATTCGTCATTACACCCAATACGAAGATGTACGAAATGCCGGTCGACCAGGCGCTTGAAGACTACTTCGTCGCGTTGGTCGGTTTTTGGCACGCCAATGGCCGCTCACTCGACATGCAGTACTACGTCGACTCGGGGTCGTGGAGCTTTGAGCGCCAGGGCGGCCTGGCCATGCAGGCGCGTCAGGCAGCGCCCGCGCAAGACCCCGGAAAACCCTTGCCTGCAAATGCGTACGAAGGGATTCAAAGCCCCGGCAAGATGAACAATGTCATGGAAAGGCTTGATGCGTCGTTGGCAGCGAAAACCTATGTTGCCTGGATATCGTTCGTCAATGCGGTCAAGACACCCATCCTGACCATGGACGGCGGCCGACCGGTCACCGTGATCAATTTCCCGGACGGCTCGAAGATCCGCGCAACCTACAGCAATGACCTGAAAACGTGGGTGGCCATTCCTGAAAGCGCCCAAGACATGCACGGCAATCCCATTCCATTGAAAAAGGAGGACTTCGCCAAGGACGGACAGCCCACCGTCTACGAGTTCCCCGGCGGCATCGGAAGCGCTGCCTACATGGACTTCAGTCGCTATGCGTTCGACCTGGGCATTCGAACCAGCTTCACCCAAGGCGATATCGAGTTGGTGTGTTCCAACACGTACTTCGCCGAGCATATGCGCTGGGAACTGCTCTGCTCGGGCCGTAGATGATGCAGGCGGCGTATTGACCGCTTTTCCCGGTCATACACAAGGGGCGCGAACGAGATTTCGCGCCCCGTCTTCGTTCATGCCACCGCCCGCGAGCGACCCGGTACCGGCATGCGCACGCACAACGAAAAAGGGCCCGCACATCGCTGTGCAAGCCCTTGATCTGTTACCAACAATGGTCGGGACGGCCGGATTTGAACCGACGACCCTCTGCCCCCCAGGCAGATGCGCTACCAGGCTGCGCTACGCCCCGATGATGCTGGTACTGTCCCCGCCTCTCAGCGGGCCGACGAGTATAACGGTTTTATCAGCGGATTTGTTCAGCGACGAAGCAATTGCAGCACTTCTTCCAGCTCCATCCGCGTCTGCTTGATGATCTGGTTGCTCAGCGTCGATTCGTCGCGGGCGCCGGCACCTTCCAGGCGCAGGCGTGCGCCGCCGATGGTGTAGCCCTGCTCGTAGAGCAGGCCGCGGATCTGGCGCACCATCAGCACGTCGTGGCGCTGGTAGTAGCGACGGTTGCCGCGGCGCTTGGCCGGCTCCAGGCTGGGAAACTCGGTTTCCCAGTAGCGCAGCACGTGCGGTTTGACATCGCAAAGCTCGCTGACTTCACCAATGGTGAAGTAGCGCTTTGCCGGTATCGGCGGAAGTTCGCGGTTACTGCCCGGATCCAGCATATGCCTCTACCCTTTCCTTGAGCTTCTGGCCCGGACGGAAGGTGACCACCGTACGGGCGGAAATCGGAATTTCCTCACCGGTTTTCGGGTTGCGACCCGGGCGCTGGTTCTTGCGCCGCAGGTCGAAGTTACCGAAGCCGGACAGCTTCACCTGACGTCCCTGTTCCAATGCCTCACGCAACACATCGAAGAACGCGTCGACAAATTCCTTGGCTTCGCGCTTGTTCAGACCCACTTCGTCGAACAGCTTTTCGGCCATCTCAGCCTTGGTCAATGCCATTCCTGCTACCCCCCATGCTGCCCGCTCAACCGCGGATCCGGGCGTGGTGTTCACGCTCCATGGCAGAGACAGCCTCAGCCACTACCGACTCCACGTCGCGGTCCGTCAGAGTGCGCGACTTGTCCTGCAAAATCAAGCCCATAGCGAGACTCTTGAAGCCCGGCTCGACCCCCTGGCCGACGTAACGGTCGAACAGGGTCACCTGCCGCAGCAGCGGCCCGACGGCCCGGCGCAGGGTGGCTTCCAGGTCGGCCCAGGCGGCAGCTTCAGGCACCAGGAAGGCCAGGTCGCGGCGCACCGACGGGAAGCGCGACAGCTCGGTGGCACGCGGCAGCTGGCGGGCGGCCAGCGGGGCCAGATCCAGCTCGAAGGCGAACACGTCCACGTCGATGTCCATGGCCTTGGCCAGGCGCGGGTGGATCTGGCCGATCCAGCCCAGGCTGACGCCATCGCGCAGCACCTCGGCCGAGCGCGCCGGGTGGCCGTACGGGCGCTGCGAGGGCTGGAAGGTCAGCACCGCGCCGGAGGCGGCCGCCAGCGATTCCAGGTCACCCTTGAGGTCGTGGAAATCGACCTTGCGGGTGGCCAGGCCCCACTGCTGCGGGTCGGCGTCGCCACACACGGCGGCGGCCACGCGCTGGGTTTCCAGCGGTGCCGGGGTGCCCTCGCCTGCCTGCGGGTGGAAGCTGCGGCCCAGCTCGAACAGGCGCACCCGGCCCAGCTGGCGCGCGGCGTTGCGGCCCAGCGTGGCCACCAGGCCCGGCAGCAGCGACGGGCGCATCACCGCCAGCTCGGCTGACAGCGGGTTGGCCAGCGCCACCACGTCGGCGTGCAGCTGCCACTGGCCCAGCAGGCCGGCATCGACGAAGGCGTAGTTGATGGTTTCCTGCAGGTCGCGCGCCACCAGCTGGCGGCGCACGCTCAGGTCGTCCAGGCGGGTCTCGCTGGGCATGGCGATGCGCGAGGCACCGCCGGGCAGCGTGGTTGGAATCTGCTCGTAGCCGTGGATACGGGCCAGCTCTTCGATCAGGTCTTCTTCGATCGCGATGTCGAAGCGGCGGCTCGGCGCGGTCACCTGCCAGCCGTCGGCGTGGGCGGCCACGTCCATGCCCAGCGCGCGCAGGGTGCGCTCGACGTCGGCATCGGCGATCTGGATGCCGAGCACGCGGGCGATGCGCGCGCGGCGCAGGCCGATGCTGGCGGTCGCCGGCAAGTCGGCCTCACGTACCGCTTCGGTCACCGGCGCGGGGGTGCCGCCGGCCAGGTCCAGCACCAGGCGGGTGGCGTACTCGATCGCGGTGCGCGGCAGGGCCGGGTCCACGCCGCGCTCGAAGCGGTGGCCGGCGTCGGTGTGCAGGCCCAGCTTGCGGCCACGGCCCATGATCGCGGCGGGCGCGAAATGCGCGGCCTCCAGGAACACGGCGGTGGTGTCGTCGGTGACGCGGGTGTCAAAGCCGCCCATCAGGCCGGCCAGCGCGATTGGGCGATCGGCGTCAGTGATGAGCAGGAAGCTGTCGTCCAGCGCGGCATCGCGGCCATCGAGCAGCTTCAGCGCTTCGCCGGCGCGCGAGCGACGCACGCCGATGCTGCCCTGCAGGGTGCCCAGGTCGAAGGCGTGCATCGGCTGGCCCAATTCCAGCATCACGTACTGGGTGATGTCCACCAGCAGCGACACCGGCCGCACGCCGCTGCGGCGCAGGCGCTCGGCCATCCACAGCGGGGTGGCAGCACGTGCGTTGATGCCTTCGATGACACGGCCCACGTAGCGCGGCGCTTCGGCACCGGCCGCCAGGTCGATCGTCAATTCGCGGGTACCCACCGCCGCAACCGGGGCTGCGTCGAACGGCACCACTTCGCTGGCGCATGCAGCGGCCACGTCGAAGGCGATGCCGCGGATGCTGAAGCAGTCGGCGCGGTTGGGGGTCAGCTTGATCTCGATGCTGGCATCGGGCAGCCCCAGGTACTCCACCAGGGTCTGGCCGACCGGCGCGTCATCGGGCAGCTCGAACAGACCGGACGCGTCGCTGTCCAGGCCCAGCTCCTTGGCCGAACACAGCATGCCGTTGGAGTCCACGCCGCGCAGCTTGGCCGGCTTGATCTTCAGCTCGCCGATCTGCGCACCGATCATCGCCAGCGGCGCAACCAGGCCCGGGCGCGCGTTCGGCGCGCCGCACACGATCTGCAGGTGCTCGCCCTGCCCGGCATCGACCTGGCAGATCTGCAGGCGGTCGGCTTCGGGATGGCGCTCGGCCGACACGATGCGCGCCACCACCACGTGGTCCAGGCCCACGCCGAGCGCGGTGACCTCTTCCACTTCCAGGCCGATGGCGGTCAGCACCGCGCCGAGTTCGTCGCGCGAGACCGAGGTGGGAACGTGGCTGCGCAGCCAGTTTTCAGAGAATTTCATGGTGTCACCCTGGTGGGCCCGGCGCATGCGCCTGGGCCGTGATGAATGGTGGTGCGTTGGGCGTTGTTGGATAGCCGGGCAGAGCCCGGCTCTACGCTGTACCGGCGTTACGCGAACTGCTTCAGGAACCGCACGTCGTTTTCAAAGAACGCGCGCAGGTCGTTGACGCCGTAGCGCAGCATCGCAAAGCGCTCCACGCCCATACCGAAGGCAAAGCCGGTGTAGCGTTCCGGATCGATGCCCACGTTGCGCAGCACGTTCGGGTGGACCATGCCGCAGCCGAGCACTTCCAGCCAGCGGGTGCTGCCGTCGGGCTGCTGCCAGGCGATGTCCACTTCCGCGCCGGGTTCGACGAAGGGGAAGTAGCTGGGACGGAAGCGCATCTCGAAATCGCGCTCGAAGAACGCGCGCACGAACTCGGACAAGGTGCCCTTGAGGTCGGCGAAGGTCGAATGCTCGTCCACCAGCAGGCCTTCAACCTGGTGGAACATCGGCGAATGGGTCTGGTCGCTGTCGCTGCGGTAGACCTTGCCGGCCGCGATCATGCGCAGCGGCGGCGCGTGGTCGCCCATGTAGCGCACCTGCACCCCGGAGGTATGCGTGCGCAGCAGGCGGCCGTCGCCGAAATAGAAGGTGTCGTGCATTGCACGCGCCGGGTGGTGCGGCGGGAAGTTCAGCGCTTCGAAGTTGTGCCAGTCGTCTTCGATTTCCGGGCCTTCGGACACTTCATACCCGAGCCGGCCGAAGATCTCGGTGATGCGCTCCAGGGTACGGGTGACCGGATGCAGGCCGGCGCGATCGGCGCGACGTCCCGGCAGGGTGATGTCGATGGATTCGGCGGCCAGGCGCGCGTCCAGCGCAGCGTCTTCCAGCACGGCCTTGCGTTCGGCCAGCGCGCTGGTGAGCGCGTCGCGGGAACGATTGATGGCTTCACCGGCGGCCTTGCGCTCGTCGGCCGGCAATGCGCCAAGCTGCTTGAGCTGGGCGGTAATACTGCCGTTCTTGCCGAGCAGTGCCACGCGCAGGGCTTCCAGCGCATCGGGGCTGCTGGCAGCGGCCACGTCGGCCAGGGCCTGGGTGGTCAGGGATTGGATGTCACTCATGGATAGCCGGAGCCTCGCGTCGGTATGCCATCGCGATACGCGCCGGGCCGACCCCCGTCGCCACCGCTGTCGATCGGGGGCACCGGGAGGGCCACCGCCAACACAAAAAAGAATGGGGAAGGACTTGCGCCCTTCCCCATGCATTTGCCTTACCCACCACCGCTGCGCGACTGCGGCAACGGCGGGGGAATGGACTTATGCCGCCAGCGCGCCCTTGGCCTTTTCGGCCAGTGCAGCAAAACCGGCTGCGTCGTGCACGGCGATGTCAGCCAGAACCTTACGGTCCAGGGTGATGCCGGACTTGAGCAGGCCATTCATGAAACGGCTGTAGCTCAGGCCGTTGATGCGGGCAGCCGCGTTGATGCGGGTGATCCACAGCGAACGGAAATTACGCTTCTTCTGCTTACGACCGATGTAGGCGTACTGCTGTGCCTTGATCACGGCCTGCTTGGCAACGCGGAAGACCTTGCGGCGAGCGTTGTAGTAACCCTTCGCAAGGGTCAGAATTTTCTTGTGGCGGCGACGCGCCTGTACGCCACGCTTTACTCGTGCCATGGGTCAGTCCTCAGAGGTAGGGAAGCATACGGTTCAAACGGCCTGCGTCTTCTGCACGAACATGGTTCGTCTGACGCAGATTGCGCTTCCGCTTGGTCGACTTCTTCGTGAGGATGTGGCTACGGTTGGCATGGCCAGCCTTGAACTTGCCGGAGGCGGTCTTGCGGAAACGCTTGGCCGCCGCCCGGTTGGTTTTGATCTTGGGCATTGCAATGTCCTTGATGATGTTTTGTCACTGACCAGGGCGGTGGCTTGCGCCACACTTTCCGTCCATGCCCTTGCCTGCTTGTAAGCCCGGGATCCCCGATGGGAACCAGGCCGGTCCTGTTGCCGTTGAAACAGCATGCCCGTTGCCGGGCCTGAAACCGTTCAAAACAGCGCCCCGCAAAACGGGGCCGCCCATTATGCCCGTGAACACGGGAGGTTGCAAACTGTTGATTGGGCGAATGTTTACCGCGGGGCGGCCGAACCTGAACGGAACGGCCGCGAGGGCCGGCGTCATGCCAGGCCGCACACGCGGGAAACGGCAGAAGGCGCCGGTGGGCGCCCGCTGTGTGGTGCGCGAAGCAGGGAAGCCGAGCAACGCTCGGTGCAGCCGACCAACGGTCGGCTCTGCCCCTCGCCACGGTGGGGTGTGCAGCCGACCAACGGTCGGCTCTACCCCCGGTGGGCGGTTACTTCTTCTTCGGCGCGATCATCATCACCATCTGCCGGCCTTCAAGGCGCGGACGGGACTCGATCACGATGTCCTCACCCAGATCACCCTCGATCCGGTTGGCCATTTCGCGACCCAGTTCCTGATGGCTCATTTCACGGCCACGGAAGCGGATGTTGACCTTGATCTTGTCGCCCTCTTCCAGGAAACCGCGCATCTTGCGCAGCTTGATCTGGTAGTCGCCTTCATCGGTGACCGGACGGAACTTCACTTCCTTGATCTCGACCTGCTTGGTCTTCTTCTTGGCCTCGTTGGCCTTCTTCTGCGCTTCGAACTTGAACTTGCCGAAGTCCATGATCTTGCACACCGGCGGATCAGCCTGCGGCTGAATCTCGACCAGGTCCAGACCTTCGTCTTCGGCCATCGACAGCGCTTCGTCACGCGTCAACACGCCAATCATTTCTCCGTCGCTGCCGATCACGCGTACGCGCGGCACCCGGATTTCCTGATTCTTGCGGTTCTGTTTGTTGTCAGGGGTACTGATATTGCAATCTCCCAGAGGAATCAAACCGGCCCCTGGCGGATCATCCGCAGGGCCGGGACTTTCTTACACGGACTGTTCTGCCTGCAACCGCTCGATGAAGGCCTGGACGGACATGCTGCCCAGATCTTCGCCAGAGCGCGTACGCACGGCCACGGCGCCATTTTCCTTCTCACGGTCGCCAACCACCAGCAGGTACGGGACCCGCTGCAGCGTATGCTCGCGAATCTTATAACCGATCTTCTCGTTGCGCAAATCGGCGTTTACCCGGAAGCCTTGATCTGCAAGGGTTTTCCGGACTTCGCTCACGTATTCAGCCTGGGCATCGGTGATATTGGCCACCACCACCTGGGTCGGGGCCAGCCAGGACGGGAAGGACCCGGCGTGGTGCTCGATCAGGATGCCGATGAAACGCTCCATCGAGCCGACGATGGCCCGGTGCAGCATGACCGGGTGCTTCTTCTGGCTGTTTTCGTCCACGTACTCGGCGCCAAGGCGGCCGGGCATCATGAAATCGACCTGCATGGTGCCCAGCTGCCAGGTCCGGCCGATGGCGTCCTTGAGGTGGTATTCGATCTTCGGGCCGTAGAAGGCGCCCTCGCCCGGCAGCTCCTGCCATTCCACGCCACAGTTGCCCAGCGCCGAGCGCAGTGCGGCTTCGGCCTTGTCCCAGGTGGCATCGTCGCCCAGGCGCTTTTCCGGGCGCAGCGCGATCTTGATCTGGATGTCCTCGAAACCGAAGGTCGTGTACACCGCCAGCGCCTGCTGGTGGAAGGCGGTCACTTCGGCCTCGATCTGCGATTCGGTGCAGAACACGTGGCCATCGTCCTGGGTGAAACCGCGCACGCGCAGGATGCCGTGCAGCGCGCCGGACGGCTCGTTGCGGTGGCACGAACCGAACTCACCGTAGCGGATCGGCAGGTCGCGGTAGCTGTGCAGGCCCTGGTTGAACACCTGGATGTGGCCCGGGCAGTTCATCGGCTTGACCGCGTAGGTGCGCTTCTCCGACTCGGTGAAGAACATGTTCTCCTGGTAGTTGTCCCAGTGGCCCGACTTCTGCCACAGCGACACGTCCAGGATCTGCGGGCAACGCACTTCGCCGTAGCCGCTGTCGCGGTACACGCGGCGCATGTGCTGCTCCACCACCTGCCACAGCGCCCAGCCCTTGGGGTGCCAGAACACCAGGCCCGGGGCCTCTTCCTGCAGGTGGAACAGCTCCTGCTGCTTGCCGATGCGGCGGTGGTCGCGCATTTCGGCTTCTTCGATGCGCTTGATGTAGGCCTCAAGCTGCTTCTTGTCGGCCCAGGCGGTGCCGTAGATGCGCTGCAGCTGCTCGTTCTTGGCATCGCCGCGCCAGTAGGCACCGGAAATACGGGTCAGCTTGAAGGCCTTCAGGAAGCGCGTATTGGGCACGTGCGGGCCGCGGCACATGTCCACGTATTCCTGGTGGTAATACATGCCCATGGCCTGGATCTCCGGGGACATGTCCTCGATCAGGCGCAGCTTGTAGTCCTCGCCACGCGCCTTGAAGATCTCGATGACCTCCGCACGCGGGGTGACCTTCTTGACCACATCGTAGTCCTGGGCAATCAGCTCGCCCATGCGCTTTTCGATGGCGGCCATGTCGTCCGGGGTGAACGGACGCTCGGAGTAGATGTCGTAATAGAAGCCTTCGGCGATGACCGGGCCGATCACCATCTTGACGTCCGGGTACAGCTGCTTGACCGCATGGCCGACCAGATGCGCGGCGGAGTGGCGGATGATCTCTACGCCCTCCTCGTCCTTGGCGGTGATGATGCGCAGGGTCGCGTCGCGATCGATCACGTCGCTGGCATCGACCAGCACACCGTCGACCGAACCGGCGATGGTGGCCTTGGCCAAGCCGGCGCCGATCGACTGGGCGACGTCCATGACACTGACGGGGTTTTCGAACTCACGGCGGCTGCCGTCGGGAAGCGTGATCGCGATCATGACTGGGCTTTTTCTGGTGGGCCCGCAACGCAGGCCGGGGAATCGGAGGTGGAACAGAGGCAACGGCGACACGCCGCTCGGCCATAAAAAAAGCGCCACGAAGGCGCCTGCAAGGGGCCGTCGGGAGCATTCAGCGGTGGGCGATGGTAGTGCTCATGTCGCACGCTGGACCGGCGCTGGGCGCGGGCCACCTTGTTGCCTGGATGGATACCCTGCCGATCTTAAACCAAAGCGCGGATTTTTGCGCCCGCACGGCCCGGGCATGCGCCTGAACGCGCGGCTGTGGCAGACCAAAAGAGCAATGATTACCATGCGCAGCGGGCCGTGCGACAAGCGGCCCTGCCTTTCCCCCAAGGATCCACCATGGCCTCCGCTGCCCGTCCAACGTGCGTCCCGTGCTGAGCGGCACCACGCTTGCCCTGCTGTACTGCAGCGTCGCTGGCGCAGCGTCTGCGTTCTCGGCGCTGGCCTTCTATGCCGCCTCCCCGCACTGCCGCTGGCCGCGGCTGCGCCGTGCCGGGCGGTTGGGTCGGCAGATCGGGCTGGTGGCCGCCGCCACCTCGCTGTGGCTGTGGATGGGCCAGCTGGGTCTGGCCACCGGCCTGTGCGTGACCCTGGCCGGGTGGATGCTGACCGCCCTGATCCTGCCCTACCTGGCCGCCTGGACGCGTCCCGAGCGTGAGGCGCGGCCCTGATGTGGGCGCGTGCGCTGGCCGGGCTGGTCGCCGGGTTCTTCGTGGCCGCCGCGTGCGCCGGGCTGGTGGCGTGGCTGCCGCCAGGCCCGTGGCAGAGCGCCATCGTGCCTAGCCTGATCACCTTCATCCCGTTCTGGATGCTGGCCGCGCTGTGGGCCTTCGCGTTCCGCAGCGGCGTGCGTGCCTGGGCCGGGTTGGGCATCAGTGCAGTAGCCGGCTTTGCGCTGTTGTGGCTGCTGCGCGCCGCCGATCTGGTGCAGTAAAGGAACCTCGATGAAATTCAGTTCGCTCACCCTGCGCACCTTCACCACACTGCATACCTGGGTTGGCCTGGTGGCCGGCTTTGCGCTGTTTGTGGCGTTCTATGCCGGCGCGATCACCGTGTTCCACCATGACCTGCCGCTGTGGCAATCGCCGCAGGCGATGACCCAGCCCGCGCAGACCCTGGACGACGCGCAGCGCCTGCTGGACGGCGTGCTGGCCCGGCACCCCGAAGCCCGCCAGCACCTGGGCATGACCTTCCCCGGTGCCGAGACGCCGCAATCGGTGGCCTATTGGCAGGACGCGAAGGGCACCTGGCTGTTCGCCTGGGCCGATCAATACGATGGCAGCCCTACCCCGCCCCAGGCCGGGCTGGCCGAGCTGGTCAACGAACTGCACTACACCCTGGGCCTTCCAGTGGCCGGCATCTACCTGATGGGCGTGGTCAGCCTGCTGTATGGGCTGGCGCTGCTGTCCGGGCTGGTGATCCACCTGCCCAAGCTGGCCGGCGACCTGTTCGCGCTGCGCCCGGGCCGCAACCTCAAGCAGATGTGGCAGGACGCGCACAACGTGATCGGCGTTCTCAGCCTGCCCTTCCACCTGCTGTTTGCGGTGACCGGCGCGCTGCTGTGCCTGGTGTTCCTGCAGATGGCCGCGCTCAACCCGCTGATCTACGACGGCAAGCTGCTGGCCGCGCTGCCAGCGGCGATGGATACCGCGCCGATCCGCGCCGCCAGCGGCGAGCCGGTCCGGGCCGGCAGCCTGGCCATGCTGCATGCCCGTGCGATCGCCGTGGCCAACGACCAGGGCCAGGCGCGTTTCGAACCGGCGTACCTGAAGCTGGCCAACGCCGGCGATGCCAACGCAGTGATCGAGATCACCGGCGACGGCGGGGTGTCGTTGGGTCCGTTGGGCGCCGTGGCGCTGGACGCCAATACCGGCGACATTCTGCACACCCAGTTGCCGGGCCGGCGCGACGCCAACCACGCCACGCTGGCGACCGCGTATGCCCTGCATTTCGGCGAGTTCGGCAACGGTCTGGTGCCTTGGCTGTATTTCGCGCTGGGCCTGGGCGGTGCCTTCCTGTTCTATTCGGGCAACCTGCTGTGGATCGAGTCGCGGCGCAAGCGCCGGCAGCAGGCCCAGGGCCGTGCCCAGATCAACATGGCGCGCGCCACGGTCGGGGTGTGCATCGGCCTGTGCGTGGCCATCTCGGCCGCCTTCGTCGGTGTGCAGCTGCTGGAACACCTGGCCCCCGCACATGCCGACGCCGGCATGCGCTGGATCTGTTTCCTGGTCTGGGGCGGCTGCGCCCTGTGGGCGGCGCTGCGCGCGCCGTGGCAGGCCGCACGCGAGCTGCTGTGGGCCGCGGCAATCGTCACCGCGCTGATCCCGCTGGTGCATGGGGCGATGAGCGGGCTGTGGCTGTGGACCAGCGCGCAGCGCGGCTACTGGCCGCTGTTCTGGGTGGATGGGGTTGCGCTGGCCATGGCCATCGGGTTCGCCGCGATGGCGCGCGCCAGCAGCCGTCGCGCGATCCACGGCGAGCCGAACAGCGTGTGGGCGCGACCGCAGCGCCTGGCCACGCCCGCGCCGTGACTGCCGACGCGGCGCTCCGCGCGCCGTGCCCTCGCCCACCGGCGCCCTTGTGCGGGCGGGCTTTCAGAAACCTTCAGGCGTTCTTCCAGCACTTCAGTCGCGTCCATGGCGTAGTCAGGCTCCCCTTCGAGGAGCCTGACCATGCACACCCGTTCACCCCGTTTCACCGCCCTGATCCTGTTCTGGCTCGCCTGCCTGCCACTGGCGGCCCGGGCGGCGCCACCGACACCGGATCCGGCCAAGCTGGCCGCCCTGGAAGCGGCCATCGCCGCCGAAGACATCAAGCAGGTCACCAGCGTGCTGCTGATGGTGGACGGACAGATTGTCTACGAGCACTACTTCAACGGGGCCAGCGCCGACACGCTGCATGATGTGCGCTCGGCCAGCAAAAGCGTCACCGCGATGCTGGTCGGCGCGGCCATCGGCGATGGCCACCTGCCGGGAGTGAAGGCGCGGGTCTACGACTACTTCCCCGAATTCACCGCCACCCATCCGGTCGATCCGCGCCTGCGTGCGACCACGATCGAAGACCTGCTGACCATGAGCAGCCTGTGGGAGTGCGACGACGAGAACGCGTTCTCGGCCGGCAACGAAGAACGCATGTACGTCACCGAGCGCTGGCTGGACTTCGCCCTGACGTTGCCGGTGAAGGGCTTCGCCCCGTGGATGACGCGCCCGCAGGACAGCCCGCATGGGCGTTCCCACGCCTACTGCACGGCCAATTCGTTCGTGCTGGGCGCCGTGCTGGAACGCGCCACGAAGATGCCGCTGGCCGACTATGCCGCCCAGGCGCTGGAGCGTCCGCTGGGGATCACCGCCAGCCGGTGGAACCGTTCGCCGGAAGGCATCGGCATGGGCGGCGGCGGCACCCGCTACCGCAGCCGGGACCTGGCGCGCCTGGGCGCGCTGGTGCTGGCCGGTGGGCGCTGGCAGGGCAAGGCGCTGATCCCGGCTGACTACGTGGCGGCGATGGTCAGCGCACAGGCCAGCACCGGCGATGGCAGCGACTACGGGTACCAGTGGTGGGGCCTGAAACTGCCCGTGCAGGGGCGCGAAACGACGTTGTGGGCGATGTCCGGCAACGGCGGCAACTACGTGTTCGTGATCCCGGACAGGAAGCTGGTGGCGGTGATCACCAGCAATGCCTACAACCGCAGCTACGCCCACCCGCAGTCGCGCCGCATCCTCACCGGGTTCCTGCTGCCCGCGCTGGACTGAGCCCATCCAGCTCGCCTGGCCGCCACGCGGCGGCCAGGACCTGCGCGCGCTGCGCAGCGACATCCGCGTCGATCCGGGCCAACAGCCGCGACCACCCGGGCGCCGCGCGCAGCGGGGCGAACAGCGGCGTTGCACGCAGCCAGGCGGCATCGCGGAAGCCAGCGTCCACCGCACGTTGCAGGTCAGCCACGGCGGCTGCCGTATCGCCCTGGGCCTGATGCAGCAGGGCGCGCTCAATGGCCATGTCCGACCAGCCATCCCCGGTCTCGCCCGCCTGCGCCTGCAGCTGCGCGGCGATCCACGCCGACGTGGGCGGCGCGGTGCCGTGCAGGCCGACCAGGGTCTGCCCCATCGACTGCTGCGGACGCAGCGCCCGGCCGCGCTCGAAGGCCTGCGCCGCGCCGGTGGCGTCGCTCTGCAGGAGCAGCATCTCGCCCTGCAGGCGGAACAACTGTGGATGCGGCGTACCGCGCGCAAGCGCCTCCTGCAGCGCCGTCCGTGCCCGGCCCGCATCACCCCTGAGCAGCAGGCTGCGCGGCCAGGCGATGTTGGCGAACACGTTGTCGGGGAACAGCTGGAAGTTGCGTTCGTGGCGACGTGCAGCGGCATCGGTGAAGCCGAGCAGTTCCAGCTCGCGCGCCACCTGCACCTCGCGGAAACGGACCCGTTCGGGCGCGCGCAGCGACAGGTTGGCCTGCAGTGCCTGCGCAAGGTGGCCCTGTTCCTGCTGCAGGTACGCCAGCGAGGCGCGCGTGCGCTCATCGTCCGGGTCGCGCTGCAACGCCCGCTGGTAATCGGCGATTGCGCGCGGCATCGACCCTAGGCAGTCATGCGCGTACCCGCGTGCAGCGAACGCGGCGGCATCGTCCGGTGCGGCGCGCAGCACCCGGTCCGCTTCGAGCACGGCCTGCTGCGCACGCTCGGCGGGACCATTGAACAGGCAGGTATCGGCTGCCAGCGCACGTGCCAGCCCGCGTCGTGCGGCAGGCAGGTCCGGATCGACCTGCAGCGCCTGCCGGTACAGCGCGATGGCGCGCGCGTTGTTGCTGGCCTGGCCGATGCCGGCGTAGTGGTCGGCACGCTGCAGCAGCGGGTCGGCCGGGGAGCGCGGCGCGGCGGCGGGCCAGGCCACGACGGCCACGGCCGCGGCGACCACCACCGCACTGGCGGCAACGGCGGATGCGCGCCATCCCCAGCGCCGCGTCAGGGGCGGTGCCTGGTCTGCGGGTGCGGCCTGCGCGACTGGCTGCACTGGCGCGCAGAGCTGGTAGCCACGGCCGCGGACCGAGCGCACATAGCGCGGGCTGCGGCTGTCATCGCCCAAGGCCTGCCGCAGCAGCTTCACCCGCTGGCTGATCGCATCTTCGCCGACCACCGCCGGGGCCCACACCTGCGCGGCCAGGGTATCGAAGCTCACCACGTTGGTACCGTGCGCCAGCAGGCAATCGAGCAGCCGCCAACTCAGTCCGCTGACCGGCAGAACGGCATCGCCGCGCCGCACCTGTTGCATGGCGCGATCGATGTCCAGGTCCAGCAGGCGCACGGTCTCCATGCAGCCAAGCATAGGGCACGGCGCAACTGCCCCGCAGGTGCCGTTGGTCTCCCGCCCTGCAGCCCGCCCTCGCTCACCGTGCATTGCCGGCAGCAGGGGTAACGTGCCGGTTTCCCCGCCGTGCCGCACTGCCATGACCGACCTGCATATCGACCGCCTCGACCACCTCGTACTCACCGTGGCCGACATCGACACCGCCTGCGATTTCTACCGGCGCGTGCTGGGCATGCAGGTAGAGACCTTCGGCGCCGGGCGCACCGCGCTGCGCTTCGGGCTGCAGAAGATCAACCTGCATGCTGCGGGACGCGAGTTCGAGCCCAAGGCGCTGCGCCCCACGCCCGGCTCGGCGGACCTGTGCCTGATCACCTATGCCGGCATGGACGAGATCCTGGCCCACCTGCAAGCGCAGCAGGTGGACGTGGAAGACGGCCCGGTGCAGCGCACGGGCGCCACCGGGCCGATCCTGTCGGTGTACTTCCGCGATCCGGATGGCAACCTGATCGAGGTGTCGCACTACCTGGACTAAGGCAGGAACGGCGCAGCCATCGCCTGCAGCAGGCTGCCCTGTGCGTCGTCGCCGGTCAGCTCCCAGGTGAACACCCCGCGCAGCGCGGCGGATTTGGCGAACGCGGCGCGCAACCCGATCGAGGTCGGGTCTTCATAGCTGATGAAGATCCGTTCGGTCGGGTTGTACAGCCACGGGCTCTGCGCCACCGGATGCCAGTGCCGCTGCCAGCCGGGCGCGTCCAGGAATTCGCTGCGGATGCGTCGCCAGTCACCGGCATCGAACGGGCCGCTGTAAGGCTGGTACAAGCCATCGTTGCCGCCCGCGGTGACGCGGAAACCGCGCCCGTAGAACGGCACGCCCAGCACCAGTTTGCTGGCCGGTACGCCGTGCTGCTGGTAGTAGGCCACGGCGCCTTCCACGTTGTTCCACCGGCGCTGCGCCGGGTCCAACGGATCGTCGGCTACCTCACGCAGCGGCGCGTTGAAGGTGGACACGGCCGAGAAGCCGGTGCCCATGTCGTAGCTCATCAGGTTGATGAAATCGAGCGTCTGGCCCAGTTCCTTCAGCGCATAGCTGCGCGCCGGATCGTAGGGGCCGTCGGTCTGCACGCGCCCGGCCGGCAGCGCGGCGGTAAGCAGCAGGTGGCGCTTGTCGGCCGTGCCGGCCGCGTCCAGCTGGCGGCGGAATTCGCGCACCAGCAGTGTCATGTTGCGCCGATCCTGCGGGCGGTCGGTGATCTCCAGCGGTCCGCCGTACACCGGGAATTCCCAGTCGATGTCCACGCCGTCGAAACTGCCGCGGTGCGTGTCGAAGAACAGCGCAACGCAGGACGCAACAAACCGCGCGCGGCTGTCGGCCGTCAACGCCGCGTCGGAGAAGCCGCCCGCGTTCCAGCCGCCGATCGATATCAGCGTATGCAGCGTCGGATGCGCACGCTTGAGCGCGGCCAGCGCCTTGAAATGCGCGTCCGCCTGCGGCCCGACCACGCACCGGCCCGCGTCGATGGTGGCGAATGCGTAGAACAGATGGGTGAGCGTGTCGGCGGGGATGTCCGCGACCGGATAGCGTTCGGCCGAGCCACCCGGGTAATACGCCCCGATCACCTTGGACGGTGGTTCGGCGGCGGAAGCGGCGAGCGATAGCGCCGCGGCGGCACAGGCGGCAAGGACGGCAAGGCGCTGGCGGAACATGCAGACTCCATGGGGTCGGTGGCCGGGCCACGTTAGCAAATGCACATGCGGGCGACGACGGTAATACAGGCGTTTTTGCGCTATGTCCGGCACATTCGTCCAGCGGACAACACCGCCCCGCCGGCATGCGCCAACGCCGTGTCGCGCACGGTCGATCGCGGCAACGGGCAAGGTCCGCGGATGTCCTGTCGCGCCACTGCGGCCTGCCCGTGCGACAGGCGACGGTGCGCCTGGATTCGGCCTATCCTGCGCACATGACCAACACTTCCGATCCACGCGACACCGCACCGGACACCGCCGCATGGGACGCGCTGGAAGCGCGCGCCTACGATGCCTTCGACCACGGCCAGCTGAAGCAGGCCAGTGCGTTGTTCGGCGAACTGGCCACGCTGGCCCCCGAGGTGCCGTACCTGCATTACATGCGCGGCCTTGCCCACAAGTACCTGCGCGACTGGCCCGCCTCGCTGCAGCATTCCCTGCGCGCGCAGGCGCTGCAGGCGTCGGCCGACGACGCCAGTGCCTGGAATGCCGGCATCGCCGCGACCGCCCTGGGCGACTGGGCAGAAGCACGTCGGCAGTGGACGCGGTGCGGCATCGGCATTCCCGAGGGCGACGGTCCGATCGAACACGATTTCGGCCTGGTCAGCATCCGCCTCAATCCCTGGGGCAATGGTGAAACCGTGTTTGCACGCCGCATCGATGTGGTACGCGCGCGGTTGTTGAATGTGCCCCTGCCGGAAACCGGCCACCGTCTGTTCGATATCGTGCTGCACGACGGTGCCAAGACCGGCGAGCGCGCCCTGGATGACGGCACGGTGCCTGTGTTCAACGCCCTGCAGATCCTGCAGCGCTCGGATCACCGCACCTTCGTGGCGTTCATCCGCTGCCCGTCGGCCGACGACCTGGACGAGCTGCAGCAGGCCGAACTGCCCGGCATCGGCTACGTGGAAGACTGGACCGCGTCGATTGTGACGCTGTGCCTGCGGTGCAGCTATGGCGTCGGCCACCGCCGCGGCGATGCGGCCGACACCGATCACGATGAAGGCGGCGCCAGCAACGATGACTGGCAGGTCGAACGCAACCTGGGCATCGGTGCGCAGGGCAAGGCGGCCGTGGAGCGGCTGCTGGCCAATTGGGTGGCCGCGGGGCCGGGGCGCAGCGTCGACGCGATTGAAAGCCCGCCGTGCGTGGAAAGCGCACCGGAAGAAGGCGCGGTGTGGTGGCGGGGCGCTGGCGACGATGAGGACGAGGCGTAAGCGCGTGGCTGGATAGCGTTGTCGGCCGGGTTACGGAACGACAGACACAAAAAAGCGGGCCGAAGCCCGCTTTTTTGTTGTTCGAACGCGTGAGGCGCAGGGGTGAGGACCAACGGTCCCCACCTGCCGCGCCACCGGCCCGGCCGATTACTCGGCGACGGCGCCTTCGCCTTCTTCGACGGCCTTCATCGACAGGCGGATACGGCCCTGCTTGTCGACTTCCAGCACCTTGACCTTGACCACATCGCCTTCCTTCAGCACGTCGCCGACCTTCTCGACGCGGTCGCTGGAGATCTGCGACACGTGCACCAGGCCGTCCTTGCCCGGCAGGATGGTGACGAACGCACCGAAGTCCATGATCTTGGCGACCTTGCCTTCGTAGATGCGGCCCGGCTCGACGTCCGAGGTGATCTGCTCGATGCGGGCCTTGGCAGCCTGCGCAGCGATGGCATTGACCGATGCGATGACGATGGTGCCGTCATCCTGGATGTCGATCTGGGTGCCGGTTTCCTTGGTGATGGCCTGGATGGTCGAACCACCCTTGCCGATCACTTCGCGGATCTTGTCCGGGTGGATCTTGATGGTCAGCAGGCGCGGCGCGTAGTCCGACAGCTCCTGGCGCGGGGCGGTCAGGCCGTGGGCCATTTCACCCAGGATGTGCAGACGGCCAGCCTTGGCCTGCTGCAGTGCCTGCTTCATGATCTCTTCGGTGATGCCTTCGATCTTGATGTCCATCTGCAGGGCGGAGATGCCCTCAGCGGTACCGGCCACCTTGAAGTCCATGTCGCCCAGGTGATCTTCGTCACCCAGGATGTCGGACAGGACGACGAAGCGCTCGCCTTCCTTGACCAGACCCATGGCGATACCGGCCACCGGCGACTTGACCGGCACGCCGGCGTCCATCAGGGCCAGCGAGGAACCGCAGACCGAGGCCATCGACGAGGAGCCGTTCGACTCGGTGATTTCCGACACGACGCGGATCGTGTACGGGAAGGATTCCAGCGACGGCATCACTGCCAGCACGCCGCGCTTGGCGAGGCGGCCGTGGCCGATTTCGCGACGCTTCGGGCCCATCATGCGGCCGGTCTCACCCACCGAGTAGGGGGGGAAGTTGTAATGGAACAGGAAGTTGTCCTTGTACTCACCGGACACGGCGTCGATCACCTGACCGTCGCGGGCGGTGCCCAGCGTGATGGTCACGATGGCCTGCGTTTCACCGCGGGTGAACAGCGACGAACCATGGGTACGCGGCAGGATGCCGGTCTTCACGGCGATCGGGCGGACGGTGTCCAGCGCACGGCCGTCGATGCGGACCTTGGTGTCCAGCACCGAGTTGCGCATGGTGCTGTATTCCAGCTCGCCGAATTCCTTCGACAGCTCGGCCGGGTTCCAGCCTTCAGCGGCCACACGGCCAGCCAGCGACTCGACCACGTCCTTCTTGATCGCCGAGATGGCGTCGCGACGCTGCAGCTTGTCGCGCACCTGGAAGGCTTCGCCCAGACGCGGGCCGATGGCTTCCTGCAGGGCGCTGATCAGCACCTCGTTCTTGGCCGGGGCCACCCAGGTCGACGGCTTGGTGCCGGCTTCCACGGTCAGCTCGTTGATCGCGTTGATGACCTTCTGCATTTCGCGGTGACCGAAGGTCACGGCGCCCAGCATCACGTCTTCGGACAGCAGCGCGGCTTCGGATTCCACCATCAGCACGGCGTTGGCGGTACCGGCGACAACCAGTTCCAGCTCCGAATCCTTCAGTTCGGTCACGGTCGGGTTGAGGATGTACTCACCGTTCTTGTAACCCACCTTGGCAGCGGCGATCGGACCCTTGAACGGGGTGCCGGCCAGCGACAGTGCAGCCGAGGCGCCGATCAGCGCGGCGATGTCGCCGTCGATGTCCGGGTTCAGCGACATCACCGTAGCGATGATCTGAACTTCGTTCTTGTAGTCTTCCGGGAACAGCGGGCGGATCGGGCGATCGATCAGGCGCGAAATCAGCGTCTCTTTTTCGGTCGCGCGGCCTTCGCGCTTGAAGAAGCCACCCGGGATACGGCCACCGGCGTAGAACTTCTCCTGGTAGTCACAGGTCAGGGGGAAGAAGTCCTGGCCCTCACGCGCGCTCTTGGCAGCTACGGCGGAGACCAGCAGCACGGTGTCGTCGAACTTGACGATGACGGCGCCACCGGCCTGGCGGGCGATTTCGCCGGTCTCAAGCGTGACGGTGTGCTTGCCGTACTGGAAGGTTTTGGTGATTTTTGCCACGGGGGATGTCCTTGGGATGATGCTTTCTTCGAATGGACCGCGGGCGACCCTTGCCGCCGACGGGTGACCGGTTGTCCGGCCCAGGCGTTTGATGCGGTACTACCAAAACAAAACCGCGGCGCATTCCTGCGCCGCGGTTGGGATTCCTGCTTAGCGACGCAGGCCGAGCTTTTCGATCAGGGCCTTGTAACGCGGAGCGTCTTTCTTCTTCAGGTAGTCGAGCAGGCTGCGGCGGCGGTTGACCATCTGCAGCAGACCGCGGCGGCTGTGGTGATCCTTCTTGTGGGTCTTGAAGTGGCCGGTCAGCAGTTCGATGCGGGCGGTCAGCAGGGCGACCTGGACTTCCGGGGAGCCGGTGTCGGCGGCGCTGCGCTTGTTGTCTTCAATGACTTTCTGGGTGTCGATCGACATATCTGTTTTCTCTTGGATGCGTGGCCCGCAGAAACGTCCCATTGACGTACCGCGCGACTCGCCGTTAACGAAAGGATGAACCCGCAGAACGCGGGAAGCCTGAAAAGGCCGCGAAATTGTAACGGGCGCAGCCCTCCGGGACAAGGACCGGCTGCGCCGGGGTCAGCCCTGCCCGGCCAGGTTGAAGCGCCGCTGCGGTGCCAGCCGCCCGTTCTCGTCGACCTGGCCAAGGCCCTGGATGGCCTCGTCCGGGCCGTATACCACCACCGTGCCCTGCGCCCAGGCCGGGTCGCGCAGGCGCTGGCCCACGCAGAACCGCGGGGTCTGTTCAGCATCCAGGGTGACCCGCGGATAGTGCGCCAGGCCGGCGTCCAGCGGCAGCAGCAGCGCATCGATGGCCGCTTCGTCCCCCTGCTCCACCAGGGTCCGCAGCGTGTCCAGGGACACCATCGGCGCGTCGCGGAAGGGGTCCACCCACAGCCGGCGCAGGCCGGCGATGTGTGCCCCACAGCCCAGGGTTTCCCCGAGGTCGCGGGCCAGGCTGCGGATATAGGTGCCTGAACCGCAGGTCACGCGCAGCCGCAGCCGGGTCGGTTGCTGCTCCAGCACCTCGATGGCGTGTACCTCCACCTGGCGCTCCGGCGCCTCGATGACCTCGCCGCGGCGCGCTTTCAGGTACAGCGGTTCGCCGCCCTGCTTGAGCGCCGAGTAGATCGGCGCACGCTGCAGGATGCGCCCCTTCAACGGGGCCAGCGCGGCCGCCAGCGCGTCGGCGCTGATCGGCGGCACCGGCCGTTCGCGCAGCACCGCGCCATCGGCGTCGTCGGTGTCGGTGGTCTGGCCCAGCACCACCTCGGCGTCGTAGGCCTTGGCCGAGCCCAGCAGCAGGCCGGCAATCTTGGTGGCCTCGCCGAAGCACAGCGGCAGCAGGCCGGTGGCCAGCGGATCCAGGCTGCCGGTATGGCCGCCCTTCTCGGCGCGGTACAGGCGCCGCGCGATCTGCAGCGCAGCGTTGGAGCTCATGCCGCCCGGCTTGTCGAGCAGCAGGATGCCGTCCAGGCGACGGAATGTGATTCGGGATGCCATGTCGTGGTTTCAATCGGCGCCATGTGGCGCTGCCGGCAGTCCCGGCGGTCGGCGGCGCGGTCGTTGTCGACCCGGGCACCGCCCCATAAGACAACAGCCCTTGCGGGCTGTTGGTCCATCAATCAGATTTCTTGTCGCTTTCGTCCGCGTCGCCATCCCCGGCGTCGTCCTCGGGCTGTCGGCTCTTCTCAGCCGCCAGCGTATCGGGGAGGTCACGCAGGATGTTGTCGATGCGCTCGCCGCGATCCACCGAATCATCGTAGTGGAAGTGCAGCTCGGGCACGTGACGCAGCTTCATGGCACGCGCGAGCTCCATCCGCAGCTCCCAGGCCAGTTCCTTCAGGCCCTTCATGGCTTCTACCGAACGTTCGGGCATCAGCGCGGTGACGAAGATCTTGGCATGGGCCATGTCACGGGTGATTTCCACGTCGGAGACGCTCACCGAAGGCAGGCCGTGTACACGCACGGCGTTGTGCACGAGCGTCCCCAGTTCGCGGCGGATCTGGGCGGAAACACGGTCGGTTCGATGGAAGGTCTTTGGCACGGTAGGCGGACTCGTCTTGAAGGGTGATGCGTAAGCGAAAAAGCCGGACCGCGCGAAGCGGTCCGGCCTGGAACATTACAGGGTGCGCGGCACTTCGATACGCTCGAAGCACTCGATCTGGTCACCCGGCTTGACGTCGTTGTAAGCCTTCACGCCGATACCGCATTCGGTGCCGTTGCGAACTTCGTCGACGTTTTCCTTGAAGCGACGCAGCGATTCCAGCTCGCCTTCGAACACGACAACGCTGTCGCGCAGGACGCGGATCGGCTTGCTGCGCTTGACCGTGCCTTCGATGATCATGCAGCCAGCGACTGCACCGAACTTCGAGCTGCGGAACACATCGCGGACCTGGGCGATACCGATGATCTCTTCGCGGATTTCCACGCCGAGCAGACCGGACGCCACCTGCTTCACCTGATCGATCACGTCATAGATGATCGAGAAGTAACGCAGGTCAACGCCGTTGGATTCAATGATGCGACGGGCCGAAGCATCCGCACGCACGTTGAAGCCGATCACGGTGGCCTTGGAGGCAACCGCCGAATTGGCGTCCGACTCGGTGATGCCGCCCACGCCGGAGTGGATCACGTTGATGCGGATGTCGTCGTTGGACAGCGCGACCAGTGCCTGGCTCAGTGCCTGCACCGAACCCTGCACGTCGGCCTTGATCACCAGGTTCAGCACCTGCTGGCCATCGCCCTTGCCCAGGGTTGCCATGATGTCTTCCATGCGGCTGCCGGCCGACTGCACCAGGCGCGATTCACGGCGCTTGGTTTCGCGCTGCTGCGCGACGTCCTTGGCCAGACGCTCGTCTTCGACCACGACGAAATCATCGCCGGCATCCGGCACGCCGGACAGACCCAGCACCTGCACCGGAATCGACGGGCCCGCCTGGTCAGGCTGCTTGCCGGTTTCGTCAAACAGGGCGCGCACACGGCCGTACTGGATACCGCAGACCAGGTAGTCGCCCTTCTTCAGCGAACCCTGCTGCACCAGCACGGTCGCGATCGGACCGCGGCCCTTGTCCAGCGAGGACTCGATGACCACACCGCTGGCGCGGCCATCGGGCACGGCCTTCAGTTCGAGCAGTTCGGCCTGGACCGAAATCGCGTCGAGCAGGTCGTCGATGCCCAGGCCAGCCTTGGCCGAGATTTCGACCATCTGGATGTCGCCACCGAAGTCTTCGGACACGACCTGCTCGGTGAGCAGCTCGTTCTTGACGCGCATCGGGTCGGCACCGGCCTTGTCGATCTTGTTGATCGCCACGATCAGCGGCACACCGGCAGAACGCGCATGCTGGATGGCTTCCTTGGTCTGCGGCATCACGCCGTCGTCGGCCGCCACCACCAGCACCACGATGTCGGTCAGCTTGGCACCGCGGGCACGCATGGACGTAAACGCCGCGTGGCCCGGGGTATCCAGGAAGCTGATCACGCCCTTCGGCGTTTCAACGTGGTACGCACCGATGTGCTGGGTGATGCCACCGGCTTCGCCCGTGGCGACCTTGGTGCGGCGGATGTAATCCAGCAGCGAGGTCTTGCCGTGGTCGACGTGGCCCATGATGGTGACCACCGGCGGACGTGCCGCCGGCTCGCCCTGGTTGCCACCGGCCAGCGCCAGCAGCGCGTCTTCGGCGTCGTTGGTGTTGGCACGGATCACGTTGTGGCCGAGTTCTTCGGTCACCAGCGCAGCGGTGTCGTGGTCGATGGTCTGGGTGATGGTCGCCATGACGCCCATCTTGAACAGCGCCTTCACCACGTCGCCGCCCTTCAGGGCCAGCTTCTGGGCCAGATCGGCCACGGTGACGGTGTCGCCGATGGTGACGTCACGCACGATCGGAGCGACCGGACGTTCGAAACCATGGGCACCGCCGCCGCTGCGCGACTGGTTGCTGTCACGACGGCCGCCGTGCTGGGTACGCCCGGTCGGGCGACCACGCGAGTTGCTGTTGTTGCCGCGACGGGCACGATCGGCAGCCGACAGGTGCAGCTGACCGGCGAAGCGGTTGCCACCCTCGTCGTCACGCTTGGCGCCCGGACGGTTGTTGTTGTTGTTGTTCGAGTTGCGGTCATCCGAACGCGGAGCCGGACGCGCAGCCGACGGCGACGACGGGCGCGCGGCGCGGGCCGGTGCATCGGCAGCAGCGGCCGGCTTGGCAGCCGCCGGCGCCGGTGCAGGCGGTGCGTTCTTGGCCGCTTCAGCAGCGGCTTCGGCGGCCTTGCGCTCGGCTTCGGCGCGCTCCTTGGCGTCGATTTCTTCCTGACGCTTGCGGGCGATTTCCTCGTCGCGTGCACGGTCCTTTTCGGCCAGTGCGCGCTGCTCGTCCAGATTGCGCTGGCGGGATTCCTCCAGCTTGCGCAGGATGTCGGCGCGCTCTTCATCCGCCGTCATCGGCTTGCCGCTGGCGTCCTTCATGTAGGTGCGCTTCTGGCGCACTTCCACGTTGACAGTGGTCTTGCTGCGGCCGGCGCTGACGGTCACTTCCTGCAACTTGCGACGGTTGAGGGTGATCTTCTTGGCGGCGTCGTCGGTGCTCTCGACGGGCTGCTCGGTCTTGCCGTGCGAACGACGAAGGAAGCCCAGGAGCTTCACCTTCTCGGTGCTGGTCACGACCTGGTCGGGACCGCTGAACTTCATGCCGGCTTCGGCAAGTTGTACAAGCAGTTTATCGACCGGGGTGTTGACCAGTTCGGCAAGCTTGCGGATGGTGGTTTGCTGCGACATTCGGATCCTATGATCTGGTTGGCGCTCCCTCGAAACGTGCGAAGGCAGCGCGGAGTCTAAGCCCTGAGCGGGTCAGGGCACTGTTCATCGCTGGCTCATTCGCCGCGCTCCAGGCGGGCGATCTCCTCGGCTCGGGCGGCCAGGATCAGGGCGGCGGCGCGCTCCTGGTCCAGGTCCTCGATACCGAACTCGAGGATCTCGTCGGCGGCCAGGTCCGACAGGTCCTCACTGGTACGCACGCCGTGACCGGCAAGGGCGTAGGCAGTTGCCTCGTCCATGCCTTCCAGGGCGAGCAGGTCGTCCGACGGCGAACCGTCTTCCAGACCTTCTTCCACCGCCAGCGCCTCGTTGAGCAGCGCATCGCGGGCACGGGCACGCAGTTCTTCGACGATGTCTTCGTCGAAGCCTTCCACGGCCAGCAGTTCGCCGACCGGGACGTAGGCGATTTCTTCCACGGTGTTGAAGCCTTCGGTCACCAGGATGGCAGCGATTTCTTCATCCACTTCCAGCTTGTCCATGAACAGCTGACGGGCAACGCCCTGCTCTGCCTCGGACTTGGCGGTCACCTGGTCCTGGGTCATCACATTGAGCTGCCACCCGGTCAGGCGGCTGGCAAGACGGACGTTCTGGCCGCCCTTGCCGATCGCCTGGGCCAGGCGCTCTTCAGCGACGGCCAGGTCCATGGAATGCTTTTCTTCGTCGACGATGATCGACTGCACTTCGGCCGGCGCCATCGCGTTGATGACGAAGTTGGCCGGGTTCTCGTTCCACAGCACGATGTCCACGCGCTCACCGTTGAGCTCGTTGGACACGGCCTGGACGCGCGAACCGCGCATGCCGATGCAGGCACCGATCGGATCGGTACGCGAATCGTGGGCCAGCACGGCGATCTTGGCGCGGTCGCCCGGGTCACGTGCACAGGCCTTGATCTCGACCAGGCCCTGGCCGACTTCCGGCACTTCGAGCTTGAACAGTTCGATCATGAATTCCGGGGCGGCGCGGCTGATGAACAGCTGCGGGCCACGCGGTTCCGAACGGACTTCGGCCAGGTAACCGCGGACGCGGTCGCCGGCGCGCAGGACGTCGCGCGGGATGCCCTTGTCCTTCGGGATGAAGGCTTCGGCGTTGCCACCGAGGTCCACATAGATGTTGCCGCGCTCGGCGCGCTTGACCACACCGGTGACCAGTTCGCCAACGCGGTCCTTCCATGCATCCACGACCTGCTGGCGCTCGGCTTCGCGCACGCGCTGGACGATGACCTGCTTGGCGGCCTGGGCAGCAATACGGCCGAAGTCGGGGTTTTCGATCTGTTCTTCGATGTAATCGCCAACTTCGACGCCTTCGGCTTCGTCGATGGCATCCATCAGGCGGATCTGGCGGTCCGGGGACTCCATGACCACGTCATCGGCCACCACTTCCCAGCGGCGGAAGGTTTCGTAGTTGCCGTCCTTGTGGTCGATCGACACACGGGCCAGCACTTCTTCGTCGGGGTAGCGCTTCTTCGCAGCCGACGCCAGTGCTGCCTCGATGGCATCGAAGATCACTTCACGCGGAACGCCCTTTTCATTGGCGACCGCATCCACTACCAGCAAAAGTTCCTTGCTCATTGGCTCACTCCGCGCGCGGCTTTTTAGCCGCCGGCTCGTTGGATGGTTTCTTGTTCGCCTTGCCACCCTGCTTGGGTGCCGGGCCAGTCGGTTTGGTCGGAGCGAGGCCGAGGGCGGCCCAGTCCGGCATGATGCGTGCCTTGTCGATATTCTCGACGTCGGCGGTGAACGGGGCGTTGTCGACCTTGAAGGTGACGGTACCCTGCTCATTGTCTACAGCGAGAATCTCGCCCTGCAGGCGACGACGGCCGTCCTGCGGAAGCTTGAGCGTGACCTTGGCGGATTCGCCGATGGCACGCTCGAATTGTTCTGCGGTGAACAGCGGGCGATCCACACCGGGAGACGAAACTTCCAGGGTGTAATTGGCGCTGATCGGGTCTTCGACGTCCAGCTGCGCGGACACTTCGCGGCTGACGCGTTCGCAGTCGTCGATGTTGACGATACGCTCGGGCTGTTCGGCCAGCGGCACGTCGATGTAGAGGCGCAGCGTCGCACCACCCGGGGCAGTGAGATATTCCACGCCCAGCAGCTCCAGACCCAGCGACTGAACGGTGGGGGCGAGCAGATTCGCGATTTCGGTTGCCTTGTCGCTCACAGTCGGCCTTGATTCGTTGAAAGAGATACGGTTTGGCCAGTCACGCTGGCCGGGCTCTACTGAACATGTTCCGGAAACAACAAAGGGCCCGCTGGGCCCCTTGTCCGGTACAACTCCGGTCATGCTGGATTCCGGTAGCGGGAACACACGCGGTGTGTGTTCCTGCGAGCCCAGCCTTCCGGGGGGTCACGGCGGCCTGGGTACAGGGTGCCGTTCCTGGAAGCCGGTCGCGGGCCGCATTCACATCCGTTGAAAGGATATGCATGGACAGTCCGCTAAGCCGCTGATGATAGCCGTTGCACCGCGCTGGTGCAATGGCTGGGGGTTTTTGCCGGGTGGCTATTGCGAAAGCTGAACAGGGCGTGGTTGGCTTCTGGCGCGTAGATCGAAGGCTGGGCTGGTCGCCTGCGTCGCGGGCACCGGCGCGGGTGGGTTGGCGGGACACGCCGTGAATCCATCCTTGGAGGCTCGTGAGCGCCATCCATGGCGCCCAACGGTCCCGCCAACCCACCCGCACCGGCACCTGGATGCAAATGGGCCAGTCGTTGAGATCAAAAAAGGCAGCGCTACGCGCCAACAGCCAAGCCAGATCCCCGCCCTACCCCGCACCACCACCGACTCAACAAACCCGAACAACACACCCGACCAAACTCAGCACCGCAACACGGCGAAAAAGACTAAAGCAGAGCCGGCCGTTGATCTTCGTTGCGCACCGACACTCCATGGAGGCGCTGGCATGGGTGGGTTTGCGGGGCCCTCCAGCGCATGGATGCGCTGGCGGAGCTTACAAGGACGTACTTGCAGCGTGCCCCGCGGGCCCACCCATGCCAGCGCCCTCCCAGATGCCCGCGCACCGAATTTGCTCTGGCTCTGGCTTCAGCGGTTGCTTCTGCTTGTGCTTTCGCCTTTGCATCGAAAAAAACAAACCAAACCTCCACAACGAAAAAAGCGACCCCGTTTCCGGAATCGCTTCTTCGTCTACTGCATCTGCACTGCAGATTTTCTGTGGTAGCGGGGGCAGGATTTGAACCTGCGACCTTCGGGTTATGAGCCCGACGAGCTGCCAGACTGCTCCACCCCGCAGCAGAAGCGGAATTGTATGGGAGTTTTCATTCCCGTGCAACCCCTTGGTGAAACATACCGTCCGGCGTCCAGGAAAGGCAGCCGACCAACGGTCGGCTCTACCGGGCAACCCCAACGTCCGGAGCAGCCGTCCGGTCGGCCCTACCGCAACATGTGAAGCAGCCGACCAACGGTCGGCTCTACCCGCAACGTGCGAAGCAGCCGACTGACCGTCGGCTCTACCGAAACGTCCGAAACGTCCGGAGCAGCCGGAGCAGCCGGAGCAGCCGGAGCAGCCGGAGCAGCCGGAGCAGCCGGAGCAGCCGGAGCAGCCGGAGCAGCCGGAGCAGCCGGAGCGGCCGGAGCGGCCGGAGCGGCCGGAGCGGCCGGCCAACGCCTTGGGCATACAACGAATCAAGCGACCCCGTTTCCGGAGTCGCTTGATTCGTCCACTGTCTCCGGCTTGCACCGGAGCTATATGGTAGCGGGGGCAGGATTTGAACCTGCGACCTTCGGGTTATGAGCCCGACGAGCTGCCAGACTGCTCCACCCCGCATCAAAAGCGGATGAGCCGGGGTACCAACCAACGGTGGGTACCTTGCAACGATCTTCTGGCGAAACCGCTGCAGCAACAACTCAGGAAACGAATATTACACGATTTGCGCAGTTTTGTATCGTTTTTTACGCAAGATGTGCAAATGCCTGCTGGCACCACACCATGATCGGGTTCCACGACAGGCCCAGGGCCAGCAGCGCCAAGGCATTCACGCCCAGCACCACGCCCAGCACGCGGTCGTTGTTGGCCGGCAGCGGCTCGCCCACCGGCTCGTCGAAGTACATGACCTTGATGACACGCAGGTAGTAGAAGCAACCCACCACCGCGCACAGCACGCCCAGGATCGCCAACCACAGCATGCCGCCGTTGATCGCCGCGCCCAGCACCGCCAGCTTGGTCCAGAAGCCCAGGAACGGCGGAATACCGGCCATCGACGCCATGATGCACAGCACCAGGGCGGCCATCCACGGGTTGCGGGCATTCAGACCCTTGAAGTCGTCGATGTTCTCGGCTTCAAAGCCGCTGCGCGACAGCGCGATGATCGCGCCGAAGCCGGCGGTCGACATGATCGCGTAGCTCAGGGCATAGAACAGCGCCGCCGCGTAACCCTGCTCGCCACCACCGGCAATGCCCAGCAGCAGGAAGCCGATGTGCGACACCGTCGAGTACGCCAGCATGCGCTTCAGGTTGGTCTGTGCGATCGCCATCAGGTTGCCGATCACCAGCGACAGCGCCGCCAGACCGCCGATCAGGTACTTCCACTCGTCCGACAGCGGACCCACGCCCACTTCCAGCAGGCGGTAGGCCATGCCGAACGCGGCCAGCTTCGGTGCCGAGCTGATGAACAGCGCGATCGGGGCCGGCGCGCCCTGGTACACGTCGGGCAGCCACATGTGGAACGGCGCCGCGCCCAGCTTGAAGGCCACGCCGGCAATCATGAACACCGCGCCGGTCAGCAGCAGCACGCGCTCTTCCGAATGCGGAATGGCGGCGTGGATGACGTCCAGGTGCAGCGAACCGGTGGCACCGTAGATCAGCGACATGCCGTACAGCAGCAGGCCCGAGGCCAGCGAACCCAGCACGATGTACTTCATCGCCGCTTCGGAGGCCAAGCCGTTCTCACGGTTGCTGGCCACAAGAGCGTACGAACACAGGGCCAGCAGCTCCAGGCCCAGGTACACCATCAGCAGGCTGCCGGCCGAGACCAGGATCATCATGCCGGCGGTGCCGAACAGGATCAGCACCGGAATCTCGCCCTGGTACAGCTTGCGCTCGCGCAGGTAGCTCCAGCCGTAGACCAGGGTCAGGCCACTGCACAGCACGATCACGGTCTTCATCACGTCCGCCGCGGTATCGCGGACGAACATGCCGTGGAAGACCTCGCCCTGCCCGCCCACTCCGGTGGCGAGCATGAACAGCACCGCGGCCAGCGCGGCGACCGACAGCAGGTGGGTCCAGATCTTGTTCTTCTCACTGATGAACAGATCCAGGATCAACAGGGCGAACGCACTACCAATCAGCACCAGCTCGGGAGCGAGCGGCGGCAGGTCGGCGGCGGTCAACGGCAACAGCGGCGAGGTGGTCATCATCAAATCCTGGAATCAATACTCTCGACGGCCCGATTACAGCAGCTTGCTGGATGCGATCTGCATCGCCAGCTTCGCGATCGAGGGCTCCATCAGGTCGGTCAGCGGCTTGGGGTACAGGCCCAGGGCAAGCGTGCCCACGGCAAATACACCCAACACCAGCCATTCGCGACCGTTGATGTCCTTCAGTTCGGCGACATGGGCATTGGCCACTTCACCGAAGAACACGCGCTTGTACAACCACAACGTATAGGCCGCCGTGATCACCAGGGTGCTTGCCGCACCCAGGGCCAGCCACGGATTGCGCTGGAAGCTGGCCATGATGATCATGAACTCACCGACGAAACCGCTGGTACCCGGCAGGCCGGCATTGGCCATGAAGAACAGCATGGCGAAGGTGGCAAACCACGGCATCACATTGACCACGCCGCCGTAATCGGCGATGCGGCGGCTGTGCATGCGGTCGTACAGCACGCCGACGCAGGAGAACATCGCACCGGACACGAAGCCGTGCGAAATCATCTGCACCATGGCGCCCTGCAGGCCCAGGCGGGCCGCGTCCGGGTTGCCGGCATCACGTACCAGCCACAGCGCAATGAAGGTGCCCAGGGTGACAAAGCCCATGTGCGCGATCGACGAATAGGCGATCAGCTTCTTCATGTCGTCCTGGACCAGTGCGACCAGGCCGACGTAGATCACCGCGATCAGCGACAGCGTGATCACCAGCCAGGCCCATTCCTGCGATGCGTCCGGGACGATCGGCAGGTTGAAGCGCAGGAAGCCGTAGCCACCGATCTTCAGGGCGATGGCGGCCAGGATCACCGAACCGGCGGTGGGCGCTTCCACGTGGGCGTCCGGCAGCCAGGTGTGCACCGGGAACATCGGCACCTTGACCGCGAAGGCGATCAGGAAGGCGAAGAAGATCCAGGTCTGTTCCTTGCCCGACAGCTGCAGCTGGTACAGGTCGGCCAGCTGGAAGCTGCCGCCCTTCAGGTACAGGTAGATCAGGGCCACCAGCATCAGCACCGAGCCGAGGAAGGTGTACAGGAAGAACTTCAGCGCGGCGTAGATGCGGCGCGGACCACCCCAGACACCGATGATCAGGAACATCGGGATCAGCATGGCTTCGAAGAACACGTAGAACAGCATCGCGTCGGTTGCCGCGAAGATGCCCACCGTGACGCCTTCCAGGATCAGGAAGGCGGCCACGTACTGGTTGACGCGCTTGTCGATGGCGCTCCAGGCGCCGATCAGGGCCAGCACCGACACCAGCGTGGTCAGCAGGATCAGCGCGATCGCGATGCCGTCCACGCCCAGGTTGTAGCCGATCTTGTAGGCGGGGATCCAGGCGCGGGTTTCGACGAACTGCAGCGCGTCGTTCCCCACGTCGTAGCCGCTGAGCAGCGACAGGCTGGCCACGAAGGTCAGCACCGCTACGCCCAGCGACGCCCAGCGGGCGGTTTGGGCGTCACGGATGGCAAGGATCAAGGCACCGCCGAGGATCGGCAGCCAGATGAGAACACTGAGTAGGGGCCAGTTCGACACGTCTTCTTATTCCGTACAGGTCATCAACGCAGGTAATGCATCAGGACGCCCAGAAGGGCAATCAGGCCGATGATCATCGCGAAGGCGTAGTGATAGAGGAAACCGGATTGGGTGCGACGCAGCAGGTTGGCCGCCAGATCGATCAGGCGAGCCGAACCGTTGACCACCACACCATCGACGATGTTCGTGTCGATCGCGCGCGAAACCTTACCCAGCTTGATGCCGCCACCGGCGAAGCCGCCGATCCACAGCTTGTCGAAGCCGTACTTGTTCTCCAGCACCGATACCAGCGGCGCGAAGGTCGTGCGGGCCTTGCCCGCCAGCTCCGGCTTCCACAGGTAGAACAGCACCGCCAGCAGGAAGCCGGCCACGGTCAGGAAGAAGGCCGGGGCCATCATGCCGTGCAGCGCGAACGCAACCGGGCCGTGGAACTCTTCGGCCAGGGCGCCAATGGTGTCGCGCGACGGGACGTAGAAATCAACGATGCCGGTGAAGAACGAATGGACCTGGCCCGGGATCGCGTGCTCGGCATGCGCGCCCTTCCAGTCCGTGCCGTACAGCATCGGACCGATGCCGAAGAAGCCGATCACGATCGAGGGGATCGCCAGCAGGATCAGCGGCAGCGTCACCACCCACGGGGTTTCGTGCGGCTCATGCGGACCGTGGCCATGGCCGTGGTCGTCATGGTGCGCGTCACCGTGGTGGGCATCGGCAGCATGGGCATCGACCGCATGCGCGTCGGCATGGTGATCGTCATGGCCATGGGCGTGATCGTCATGCGCGTCGCGGAAGCGTTCCTTGCCATGGAAGGTCAGGAACAGCAGGCGGAAGCTGTAGAAGCTGGTCACGATGACGCCGCCCAGCACCGCCCAGTAGCCGTAGGTGGCCACCCAGCTATGCGACACGTGCGCGTGGTGCTGCGCCGCCTCGATGATGGTGTCCTTGGAGTAGAAGCCGGAGAAGAACGGCGTACCCACCAGGGCCAGCGTACCGATCCACATGGTCACGAAGGTGATCGGCATGTACTTGCGCAGGCCGCCCATCTTGCGCATGTCCTGCTCGTGGTGCATCGCGATGATGACCGAGCCGGCACCCAGGAACAGCAGCGCCTTGAAGAAGGCGTGGGTCATCAGGTGGAACACGGCCGCCGAATAGGCCGACACACCCAGCGCCACGGTCATGTAGCCCAGCTGGGACAGCGTGGAGTACGCGACGACGCGCTTGATGTCGTTCTGCACGATGCCGATCAGGCCGGTGAAGAACGCGGTGGTGGCACCGATGAACAGCACGAAGTTCAGCGCGGTCTGCGACAGCTCGAACAGCGGCGACATGCGGGTGACCATGAAGATACCCGCGGTCACCATCGTCGCGGCGTGGATCAGGGCCGAGATCGGGGTCGGGCCTTCCATCGAGTCCGGCAGCCACACGTGCAGCGGCACCTGGGCGGACTTGCCCATTGCACCGATGAACAGGCAGATGCAGATGATGGTGGCGATGGACCAGATCACCGGGGCGTCCAGCACCTGGAACGAGGTGCCGAACAGGGTGATCGCGCCGGACCAGATCTGAATCTGTGCCTGCGGGCTGCCCAGGATCGGCGCATTGGCGAACACGGTGGCGTAGTCCAGCGAACCGAACACCCACAACACGCCGGCAATGCCCAGGATGAAGCCGAAGTCACCCACGCGGTTGACCAGGAACGCCTTCATGTTGGCGAAGATCGCGGTCGGGCGCTTGAACCAGAAACCGATCAGCAGGTACGACACCAGGCCCACTGCTTCCCAGCCGAAGAACAGCTGCAGGAAGTTGTTGCTCATCACCAGGGTGAGCATGGAGAAGGTGAACAGCGAGATGTAGCTGAAGAACCGCTGGTAGCCCGGGTCATCCTGCATGTAGCCGATGGTGTACACGTGCACCAGGAACGACACGAAGGTCACCACGACCATCATCATGGCGGTCAGCTTGTCGATCATGAAACCGACATGCGCCGAGTACTGGCCGACTTCGAAGAACGTATAGATGTTCTCGTTGTACGGCTGTGCGCCGCCCCACAGCAGCATGTACAGCACGTAGCTGGACATGATGCAGCTGGCGCCGACACCCAGGATGGTGACCGTCTGCGCGCCGATGCGACCGACCTGCCGGCCGAACAGGCCAGCGATGATGCTGCCGATCAGCGGTGCAAGCACCACTGCGATCAACAGACTCTTGGAGAGAGTGATTTCCATCTACGGATCAGCCCTTCAGCGAGTCGACTTCGCCGACATTGATGGTGCGGCGATTACGGAACAGGGTTACCAGGATCGCGAGACCGATCGCGGCCTCGGCCGCGGCAACGGTGAGGATGAAGAACACGAACAGCTGGCCGGCCGTGTCACCCAGTTCCCGCGAGAACCCGACGAAATTGATGTTGACCGACAGCAGCATCAGCTCGACCGACATCAGCAGCACGATGATGTTCTTGCGGTTGAGGAAGATGCCGGCGAGGCTGATGCAGAACAGCAGCGCGCCCAGTGCCAGGATATGGCCGAGGGTGATCATGGCGTTGCCTCCTCGTCGCTGGACGGCTTGGTGTTGGTGTGGACCACCGGCTTTTCGACAGCCATCTTGACCACGCGCAGACGGTCGCTGCCCTTGACCATGGTCTGCTCGCTCGGGTTCTGGGTCTTCAGGCCGGTGCGGCGACGCAGGGTCAGCATCACGGCGGCAACCACGGCCACGGTCAGGATGACGGCGGCGAACTCGAACGGCAGCAGGTATTCGGTGAACAGGCTGCGGGCCAGCCAGGTGATGTTGGAGCTGTCGGCCGCCAGTGCGGCGGCGTTGTCGGCCGGGAACGGGTTGACCGCCCTGCCCTTCACCCCGATCAGCACCAGCATCTGCACCAGCATGGTGACCGCGACCACCAGGCCGATCGGCAGGTAACGTACCCAGCCTTCGCGCAGGTTGGTGGCATCGATGTCGAGCATCATCACCACGAACAGGAACAACACCATGACCGCGCCCACGTACACAAGCACCAGGGCCACGCCGAGGAACTCAGCGCCGACCAGGATCCAGATGCAGGCCACGGAGAAGAAGGTCAGGATCAGGTTCAATACGGCGTAGACCGGATTGCGCACGCTGATCACCGCCGCGGCGGAAATGCCCGCCACGATGGAGAAGACCCAGAAACTGATATTTACCCAATCCATCATTCGACCTCAGCGGAAAGCGGCATCGGCGGCGCGACGCTCGGCGATTTCGGCTTCAAGCCGATCCCCAATGGCCAGCAGCTGCGGCTTGGTAACGATGTTCTCGCCACGATTCTCGAAGTGGTACTCGAGGATGTGGGTCTCGACGATCGAGTCCACCGGGCAGCTTTCTTCGCAGAAGCCGCAGAAGATGCACTTGAACAGATCGATGTCGTAACGGGTGGTACGGCGGCTGCCGTCCTCACGCTTGGCCGAATCGATGGTGATGGCCAGTGCCGGGCACACCGCTTCACACAGCTTGCAGGCGATGCAGCGCTCTTCCCCGTTGGGGTAGCGACGCAGCGCATGCAGGCCACGGAAACGCGGCGACTGCGGGAACTTCTCCATCGGGTACATCAGCGTGTACTTGGGCTTGAAGGCGTACTTCAGGGTCAACCACAGACCGCCGAGCAGCTCGAGCAGCAGCAGGCTTTTGAAGTAATGGGTAATTCGATTCATCACTTAGACGCCCTTCTGGATCACGCCGTAGAACACCATCACCGCCGTCACTGCAATCCAGAGGATGGTGAGGGGGATGAAGACCTTCCAGCCCAGACGCATGATCTGGTCATAACGGAAGCGCGGGAAGCTGGCACGGAACCAGATGTAGGCGCTGGCGAAGAAGAACACCTTCAGCAGCAGCCACGGCCAACCGCCCTTCCACAGCCAGTCGATCCACGGCGAGATGTCCGCGTTGACCCAGCCCTGGATGGGGCTCAGCCAGCCACCGAGGAAGAAGATCGAGATCAGGAAGCTGATCAGGATCATGTTGGCGTATTCGGCCAGGAAGAACAGCGCGAACGCACCACCGGAGTACTCGACCATGTGGCCGGCCACGATTTCCGATTCGCCTTCCACCACGTCGAACGGCGCGCGGTTGGTTTCGGCAACGCCGGACACCCAGTACACGATGAACAGCGGGAACAGCGGCAGCAGGAACCAGTCGAAGAAGCCGGAGCTGCCGGCCTGGGCCATCACGATGCTGCTCAGGTTCAAGCTGCCCGAGGCGATCATCACGCCGACCAGGGCAAAGCCCATCGCGATTTCGTAGCTGATCATCTGGGCCGAGGCGCGCATCGCACCCAGGAAGGCGTACTTGGAGTTGGAGGCCCAGCCCGCGAGGATGATGCCGTACACGCCCAGCGAGGTCATCGCCAGCAGGTACAGCAGGCCGGCGTTGGCATTGGACAGCACGATCTTGGCGTCGAAGGGAATCACCGACCAGGCCGCGAAGGCCGGGCCGAGCGTGATCAGCGGCGCAAGGATGAACATCGCCTTGTGCGAGCTGGCCGGCTGGATGATTTCCTTGAACAGCAGTTTGAAGACGTCGGCGAAGGCCTGGAAGATGCCCATGCCGACATACATCGGACCATGGCGGACATGCATCCAGCCGATCAGCTTGCGTTCCCAGACCACGAAGAACGCCACCGAGATGATCACCGGCATGGCGATCACGAGGATCTTCAGGATGATCCAGAGCAGCGCGCCGATGTCGCCCAGTGACAGCAGCCACTGGTGCAGCGGGTCGACCGCGTTCAACAGCAATTCGTTCATGCAGCCACCACCGTTACGCGAGCGGCACCCAGCGGTGCGGTTGCACCGTGGCCCGATTCAATCCAGACCGAACCCGCGGCGACGCGGGCGTCGACCACCACCGGCAGGGTGGCGCGACCGGCATCGGTGCCGACCTTGGCCATCTGCCCTTCGGCCAACTGCAGGCGGGCGGCATCGGCGGTGTTGAGCACGATGCGCGGCGCGGTGTTGAGCGGATGCGACTGCAGCGCCTGGGCGCGACGGACCACCGCATCGGTGCGGTAGATCGCGGCGGTCGAGGTCACTTCCAGACCCTCGCCTGCCAGCGGCGTTGCGGCCGAGGCGGCGACGGTGACGCTGACCGGGGCCAGGCTGGCACGCAGGCCGGCCAGGTCGATGAACTCGAAACCGGCCAGGGCCAGCTCGCCGCCCAGTGCACGCAGCACACGCCAGCCTTCACGCGCCTCGCCCGGCAGCCTGCCGCCGGCACGGGCCGACTGCTCGCGACCATCGAGGTTGGTCAGGGTGGCATCCACTTCCGGCAGCGCGCCGATCGGCAGGATCACGTCGGCGACGTCGCGGGTGGAGGCACAGGCGAACTGGCTGAAGGCCACCACCTGCGCACCGGCCAGTGCCTTGCGGGCAGCGGCGGCGTCGGCGAAGTCCAGGCCCGGCTCGATGCCGTAGATGGCATAGGCCTTGCGCGGCTGGGCCAGCATGGCGTTGACGTCCTTGCCGGCCGGCAGCACGCCGGCGCGGGACAGGCCCACGGCATTGGCACCCTGCGGGATACGGCACAGCTTGGCACCGGTGGCGGCGGCGAAATCACGCGCCGCGGCGCGGATCGCAGCAGCCTGCGGGTGGTTTTCGGCGATGCCACCGACGATCAGCACGGCGTTGCCGGCCGAGGCGCTGACGGCATCACGCAGCGCGGCAGAGCCCAGCGCCTCGATGAAGGCCGACGGGGCGACGATCTGCTTGCTGGCCAGCTTGAACGCGAAGTCGAAGTCCACCGGGTTGACGGCGTGGATCTTGGCGTTGCGCGTGGTCTGCGCCTTGCGCAGGCGGGCATGCAGCAGCGGCAGTTCGTGGCGGATGTTGCTGCCCAGAACGACGATGCTGTCAGCGGCTTCGATCTCGGCCAGCGGCAGGCCGAACACTTCGGCGGTGGCGGCGTCGGAGAAGTCGCGGTTGTTGATGCGGTGGTCGATGTTGGTGGTGCCCAGGCCGGCGGCGAGACGGGCCAGCAGTGCGCCCTCCTCGTTCGAGGCCGACGGGTGCACCAGCACGCCGAGGTCATCGCCCTGGTTGGCGGCGAAGATTTCCTTGGCAGCGGCCAGGCCTTCAGCCCAGCTCACTTCCTTCCACTCGCCATTGACCTTGCGCAGCGGCTTGACCGCACGGTCTTCGCTGTACAGGCCCTGGTGCGAATAGCGGTCGCGGTCGGACAGCCAGCATTCGTTGACCGACTCGTTGTCACGCGGCACAGCGCGCAGCACTTCGCCGCGACGCACGTGCAGGAACAGGTTCGAGCCCATCGCGTCGTGGTAGCCCAGCGACTCGCGCGCGGTCAGTTCCCACGGACGGGCGCGGAACTGGAACACCTTGTTGGTCAGCGCGCCGACCGGGCACACGTCCACGACGTTGCCGGACAGCTCGGTGGTCAGCGGCTTGCCGTCGTAGGTGCCGATCTGCAGATTTTCACCGCGGTACATGCCACCCAGTTCGTAGGTACCGGCAACGTCGGCGGTGAAGCGGACGCAGCGGGTGCACTGGATGCAGCGGGTCATTTCGGTGGCGACCAGCGGACCGATGTCCTCGTCGGGCACCACGCGCTTGCGCTCGTTGAAGCGGCTGACCGAACGGCCATAGCCCAGCGACACATCCTGCAGCTCGCACTCGCCGCCCTGATCGCAGATCGGGCAATCCAGCGGGTGGTTGATCAGCAGGAATTCCATCACCGAGCGCTGGAACTTCAGCGCCTTTTCACTGCGGGTGGCGACCTTCATGCCATCCATGACCGGCGTGGCGCAGGCCGGTGCCGGCTTGGGCGACTTTTCAACGTCGACCAGGCACATGCGGCAGTTGGCCGCGATCGGCAGCTTCTCGTGGTAACAGAAGCGCGGGATCGGGATGCCAGCCTTGTCGGCGGCCTGGATGATCATCGAGCCCTTGGGCACGACCAGGGACTGACCGTCGATTTCGACGGTGACATGTCCCTCGGGCACCACGGCCGGCGTCACGCCCGGATTGTTGGGTTGCGCGCTCATGCGGCGGCTGCCTCCACCTTCTTGCCGTCAACCATCGAATGACCGTTGACGATGTAGTACTCGAATTCGTCCCAGAACTGGCGCAGGAAGCCCTGGATGGGCCATGCCGCCGCTTCACCGAACGCGCAGATGGTGTGACCTTCGATCTGGCCGGCCACCGTCTTCAACTGATGCAGGTCTTCCATGGTGGCCTTGCCGGCGACGATGCGCTCGAGCACACGATGCATCCAGCCGGTGCCTTCGCGGCACGGGGTGCACTGGCCACAGGATTCCTTGTGGAAGAACTGGCTGATGCGGCAGGCGAACTTGACGCAGCAGACGCTGTCATCCAGCACCACGATGGCGCCCGACCCCAGCCCGGTGCCCAGGGCACGCAGGGTGTCGTAGTCCATCTGCAGGCCCTTGAGCTCTTCGGCCTTCAGCACCGGCATCGAGACGCCGCCCGGGACCGCGCCCTTGAGCGTACGGCCCGGCTTCAGACCACCGGCCATTTCCAGCAGGTCGTCGAAGGTGGTGCCCAGCGGCACTTCGAAGTTGCCGCCCTTCTGCACGCAGCCGGAGACCGAGAAGATCTTCGGGCCGCCGTTCTTGGTCAGGCTCAGGCCCTGGAACCACTCCGGGCCGTTGCGGATGATCGCCGGCACCGAGGCATAGGTCTCGGTGTTGTTGATCGTCGACGGCTTGCCGTACAGGCCGAAGTTGGCCGGGAACGGCGGCTTGTAGCGCGGCTGGCCCTTCTTGCCTTCCAGCGATTCCATCAGCGCGGTTTCTTCGCCGCAGATGTAGGCGCCAGCGCCCAGCGCGCCGTAGATGTCGATGTCCACGCCGCTGCCAAGGATGTCCTTGCCCAGCCAGCCGTTCGCGTACGCGTCGGCCAGGGCCTGCTCGAAGTTCTCGAACGGCTCGTGGTGGAACTCGCCACGCAGGTAGTTGTAGCCCACGGTCGAGCCGGTGGCGTAGCAGGCGATCGCCATGCCTTCCACGACCGAATGCGGGTTGTAACGCAGGATGTCGCGGTCCTTGCAGGTACCCGGCTCGGATTCATCCGAGTTGCACAGGATGTACTTCTGCATGGTGCCCTTGGGCATGAAGGACCACTTCAGACCGGTCGGGAAGCCGGCGCCACCGCGGCCGCGCAGATTGGACTGCTTGACCATCTCGATGACCTGCTCCGGCGAGATCTTCTCTTCGAGGATCTTGCGCAGGGCGGCGTAGCCACCGGTCTTGAGGTAGCTTTCATACGACCACGGGGTGTCGTAATGCAGGGTGGTGTAGACCACCTGGTGCGGCAACGGTGCGGGACCGACCGGACCACTGGGTGCGTGATGATGTGCCATGTCTTACTCCAACCCGTCCAGCAGCTCGTCGACTTTCTCGACGGTCAGGCGCTCGTGGTAATGGCCATTGATGACCATCATCGGCGCACCGGCGCAACCGGCCAGGCATTCTTCTTCACGCTTGAGGTAGACGCGGCCGTCGGCGGTGGACTGGCCGGTCTTGCAGCCGAGCTTCTTCTCGGCGTGCGCGACCAGGTCCTCGGCGCCGTTCAGCCAGCAGCTGATGTTGGTGCAGAAGGCAACGTTGTGGCGGCCGACCTTCTCCAGCTCGAACATCGAGTAGAAGCTGGCCACTTCGTAGGCCCACACCGGCGGCAGGTCCAGGTACTTGGCCACGCCGGCGATCAGCTCGTCGGTCAGCCAGCCTGCATTCTGTTCCTGTGCGGCGTGCAGGCCCTGCAGGACAGCCGAGCGCTTGCGATCCGGCGGGAACTTGGCCAGCCAGTGATCGATGTGCGCACGGGTCTTGTCATTCAAGACCACCATCGGGTCGACGTCGCGCGCCGCCTCGAAATTACCTGTCGCCTTCATCGGCCGACCTCAGCGAATACGAAATCGTTAAAAACCAGAACCTGCAGCGCCGGCAGCAGCCGGCGGGTGTCAGGCATCGTGCAAGCGGATGCGATCACCGGTCCACCTCGCCGAACACCAGATCGTAGGTACCGATCATGGCGACCACGTCGGCGAGCATGTGCCCGCGCACGATCGAGTCGATCGAGGACAGATGGGCGAAGCCCGGCGCGCGCAGGTGCACGCGGAACGGCTTGTTGGCGCCATCGGACATCAGGTAGCAGCCGAACTCGCCCTTGGGCGCTTCGACGGCGGCGTAGGTTTCGCCGGCCGGGACGCAGTAGCCTTCACTGAACAGCTTGAAGTGATGGATCAGCGCTTCCATGTCGTCCTTCATGTCTTCCCGGCTGGGCGGGGCGACCTTGAAGTTCTTCACCATCACCGGGCCCGGGTTGGCCTTCAGCCACGCCACGCACTGCTTGATGATGCGGTTGGATTCGCGCATTTCGGCCACGCGGCACAGGTAGCGATCGTAGCAATCGCCTTCCTTGCCCAGCGGGATGTCGAACTCGACGGCGTCGTACTTGGCATACGGCTGCTTCTTGCGCAGATCCCAGGCAATGCCCGAGCCGCGCAGCATCACGCCGGTCATGCCCCAGGCATGCGCCAGTTCAGGGGTGACCACGCCGATGCCGACGGTACGCTGCTTCCAGATGCGGTTGTCGGTGAGCAGGGTTTCGTACTCGTCGACACGCTTCGGGAATTCAACGGTGAAGTTCTCGAGGAAATCGAGCAGCGAACCTTCGCGCGCGGCGTTGAGGTTCTTCAGGGCCTTGCCCTTGTGCCAGCGCGATTCGGTGTACTTGGGCATGCGGTCCGGCAGGTCGCGGTAGACGCCGCCCGGACGGTAGTACGCCGCGTGCATGCGTGCGCCGGAGACCGCTTCGTAGCAGTCCATCAGCTCTTCGCGTTCGCGGAAGGCGTACAGCATGACCGCCATCGCGCCCAGATCGAGCGCGTTGGACCCCAGCCACATCAGGTGGTTCAGGATGCGGGTGATTTCGTCGAACAGGGTGCGGATGTACTGCGCACGCTCCGGCGCCTCGATCCCCATCAGGGTTTCGATCGCGCGCACGTAGGCGTGCTCGTTGCACATCATCGACACGTAATCCAGGCGATCCATGTAGCCGATCGACTGGTTGAACGGCTTGGACTCGGCCAGCTTTTCGGTACCACGGTGCAGCAGGCCCACGTGGGGGTCGGCACGCATGATGGTTTCGCCGTCCATTTCCAGGATCAGGCGCAGCACACCGTGCGCGGCCGGATGCTGGGGACCGAAGTTCATCGTGTAGTTGCGGATTTCCTGGCGCAGTTCCGCCGGGTTGCTCGCAAAGGCCTGGTGGGCCTGGGGTTCACGCTTGCTCAGATCAGCACTCACTTTACTGCCTCCGTCTGCGCGCTTTCGCCGGCAGCGGTCTGGAAACGGGCATCGTCACGGATCACGCGCGGCACGCCGACGCGCGGCTCCACCGAGGTCACCGGTTCGTAGATCACGCGCTTCTTTTCTTCGTCGTAGCGCACTTCGACGTTGCCGATCAGCGGGAAATCCTTGCGGAACGGATGGCCGACGAAGCCGTAGTCGGTCAGGATCCGGCGCAGGTCCGGGTGGCCTTCGAAGATCACGCCGAACAGGTCGAACGCCTCGCGCTCGAACCAGTTCAGGCCCGGCCATACATCGGTCAGCGAGGCCACCACCGGCAGTTCCTCATTCGGCGCAAAGCAACGGATGCGCATGGTGAGGTTGTGCTGGTAGGAACGCAGCTGGGCGACCACGGCGAAACGCTGCAGCGGGATCGGCTGCGGCTGGGCGCCATCGCTGGTTTCGCGGGTGGGGAATTCACCCCAGGCGAAACGGCCGACGGACTTGCCCTCGACGCCACGGCTGAAGCCCTGGGACGACACATCGGCCGTATCCCATTCGTCGCTGCCGTAGCCGAGGTAGTCCAGGCCGCACAGATCGACGGCCTGCTCGAAACCGAATACGTCGCGCAGCGCCACAGCCGTGGCATGCCAGTCAGCGGCGGGCACTTCCAGCGTCACTTCGCCGCGGGGTTCGACCACGAAGACCTGCGCACCAGCAAAATGTGCGGAGAGTCGGTCGATGAAGGAAGGTGCTTGCTCTGCCATGGGGGCTTGGCGTGCTCTAGTCAGGAGGGAGGTCAGCGGGCGATGGTCTGCGTACGCCAGATCTTCTTCTGCAACTGCAGGATCCCGTACACCAGCGCTTCGGCGGTTGGCGGGCAACCGGGGACATAGATGTCCACCGGCACCACGCGGTCACAGCCACGAACCACTGCATAGGAGTAGTGGTAGTAGCCGCCACCGTTGGCGCAGCTGCCCATGGAGATGACCCACTTGGGGTCCGGCATCTGGTCGTAGACCTTGCGCAGGGCCGGGGCCATCTTGTTGACCAGGGTACCGGCCACGATCATCACGTCGGACTGACGCGGCGACGGGCGGAACACCACACCGTAACGGTCAAGGTCCAGACGCGCGGCGCCGGCATGCATCATTTCGACCGCGCAGCAGGCCAGACCAAAGGTCATCGGCCACATCGAACCGGTACGTGCCCAGTTCAACAGCGCGTCGACGCTGGTGGTCAGGTAACCCTTTTCCAGCAGCGGGTTGTCGCCCTCGGGGCGCAGGATGTCGTCGACCCGCCCTTCCGGGACCGGGTTGTTCATCAGGCCGTCGAGCGTCTGAATCACTCCCATTCCAGCGCTCCCTTCTTCCAGACGTAAATGAAACCGAGGAAAAGCATGCCTACGAAGAGGCCCATCGTGACCAGCGAGCGTGCGCCCAGTTCCATGAAGACCTGGGTCCACGGCACGATGAAGATGATTTCCAAGTCAAATACGATGAACTGGATCGCGATCAGGTAGTAGCGCACATCGAACTTCATGCGCGCGTCCTCGAAAGCCTCGAAGCCGCATTCGTACGGCGAGAGCTTTTTCAGATCAGGACGTCGTGGACCGAGGAATCGGCCAACCAGCATCAGCGAAACGCCGATACCGGTGGCAACGATCAGAAACAGCAGAGACGGCAAATATTCGGCCAGCACAGCGATTCTCTCTTGCCTCTGCCGCGACGCCTGCAGGCGTGTTGGCATGGGGGAGTGGACGGATACCGCTACCTGGCGCTTTGCGCGCCAGACGAACCCGCTTACAAACAAAATGGTGCCCAAGAGGGGACTCGAACCCCTACGACCTAAGTCGCTACCACCTCAAGGTAGTGCGTCTACCAATTCCGCCACCTGGGCTTACGTTCGCAAGGAGGGGTTTCCCTATCGGATTCCCTCAGTGCGCCGCATATTGTAACCGTCTTCAGCGAGTCTGGGTGCCTTCCGAAGGCTTTTCTTCACCAGATTTCGGCGTTTCCGCCTGAGCCGGCACAGTAGCCTGCGGAACCGACTGCTGCACAGCGGTTTCCGGGGCCTTGGGCACGGCCGGCAGCTCGCCTGCCGGGGCGGCCGGGGTCGTTGCGACCGGGGCCGACATCAAACCAAGATCCTGCTGGGTGGCCGGGCGCGAGCCATGGCTGGCGTACCAGGCCATGAACAGGCTGATGCCGAAGAACACCACGGCCAGCCACTTGGTCGACTTGGACAGGAAGTTGGACGCGCCACGCGCGCCAAACACCGTGCCCGAGGCGCCGGCGCCGAAACCCGAGCCTGCGGCAGCACCGGAACCACGCTGCATCAGGATGAGCGCGATCATGGCGACGGCCACCAGCACGTAGACCACATTGAGGATCAACATCAGCATTTCGAATCCGTCCTCGGACATGTTCGTGCCGGCGGTTGGCCGGCAACATTACTAATTAGCGCCCGGCCGCCGCAGTGGCGATGGCCAGGAAGTCCGCGGCGACCAACGAGGCGCCGCCCACCAGCCCACCATCGACATCGGGCTGCGCGAACAGTTCCCCAGCGTTGTCGGGCTTCACGCTGCCGCCGTACAGGATCGGCAACGAATCGGCGATTCTAGCATCCAGCTTGGCCACTTCGCCACGGATGAACGCATGGACCTGCTGGGCCTGCTCCTTGGAGGCGGTGCGGCCGGTGCCGATGGCCCAGACCGGCTCATAGGCGACAACGGCGTGCTGGAAGCCGGCCGGGCCCACCAGGGCAAGCACCGGGGCGAGCTGGGCGGCGATGACCTGCTCGGTCTGGCCGGCCTCGCGCTGCTCCAGGGTTTCGCCCACGCACAGCACGGGCGCCAGGCCGGCATGCAGGGCGGCGGCGAACTTGCGGGCAACCAGTTCGCTGGTCTCATTGTGGTACTGGCGGCGCTCGGAGTGGCCGACCAGGCCGAACCGGGCCCCGACTTCGGCCAGCATGGCGGCGGAGACCTCACCGGTGTAGGCGCCCTTTTCGTTGGAGCTGACATCCTGCGAGCCGAAGGCGATGGCCCGGCCCTCAAAGGCTTCGACCAGCTCGCCCAGGTACGGCAGCGGGGGCAGGATCACCACCTCGACGCCATCGACCGGCAGGCTGGCGACCAGGTCGCTGACCAGGTCGGTGGCGAATTGGCGACTGCCATGCAGCTTCCAGTTACCGGCGACGATCTTGCGGCGCATGCGGTGCTCCTTTGGGTATCAGCCGGCAATGATACCGGATGAAACGAAACGGCGCGGTTGCGAAAACGCTTACATTTCAAATGGATATTGGTTTGGGGATGCGAACGGCGTGGATTCCTTTGCTATCGGGTTGGGCTGGCGCGGGTGGGCTGGCGGGACACGCCGTAAATCCATCCCTGGAGGCTCGTGGGCGCCATCCATGGCGCCCAACGGTCCCGCCAACCCACCCACACCAGCCCCCGACAGTTGGCCGGTTCGCATGGGAGAGCGGTGGAGCGTGCCGACCAACGGTCGGCACCTACCCATCCCCACACCCCATCACCCATCCCCAATCCCCAGTCACCCGTAGCCCGTAGCCTCAACCATCCGCAGACCCAAAGCACCAGCAGCAAGCCCGCCCTGCCCTCGGTTCCGGTCACAGCAATCTGTGAGGTCGGGCGCTGCCATGCCTCGCCGGGACCTTAGGCAACATGGATGTTGCCTAAGAGCCCCCATGGATGGGTTCACGGCGTGTCCCGGCGGGGCATGGCAGCGCCCGACCAACCGACAGCAACCGACCAGCCGGCCGTTGCCGTTGAAGTTGCCGTTGAAGTTGCCGTTGAAGTTGCCGTTGATTTTGACGTTGAATTTGACGTTAAAAAGAAGAAGGCCGCCTTCCGGCGGCCCCCCTCCCAACATCATTTCAGCTTGATCTCGCGCAAACGCTCTTCCAGGAAACCATGCGCCGTAATCGGCTCCGGATAGCGGCTCGGGTTCTCCGGCGTGATGCAGGTCGGCAGCACATCGATCAGGAAGTCCGGATTCGGATGCAGGAAGAACGGCACCGAATAGCGCGGCTGGCGCGCCTGCTCGCCCGGGGGATTGACCACCCGGTGGATCGTCGACGGATACACATGGTTGGTCAAACGCTGCAGCATGTCGCCGATGTTCACCACGATCGTGTCCGCGTCCGAAGTGAACGGCACCCACTTGCCCTCGTGCGACTGCACCTCCAGCCCCGCCGCGCTCGCGCCCACCAGCAACGTGATGAAGTTGATGTCGCCGTGTGCACCGGCGCGCACGTTCGGAATGTTCTCGGCGGTGATCGGCGGGTAGTGGATCGGGCGCAGGATCGAATTGCCGTTGTTGGTCTTGTCCGCGAAGAAATCTTCCGGCAGCCCGATGTGCAGCGCCAGCGCCGACAGCACCCGCGACCCCAACTGGTCCAGCGCCTGATACAGCGCATAGCCACGCTCGCGGAAGTTCGGCACCTCGGACGGCCACAGGTTCGGCGCCATCACGTCACGGTACTTCGAGTCGTCCGGAATCTCGCGGCCGATGTGCCAGAACTCCTTCAGGTCGAAGTGCTGCGAGCCCTTGGCCGTCTCCACGCCGAAGGCCGTGTAGCCGCGCGCCCCGCCGCTGCCTGGCACGTGGTACTGGCGCTTGGTCTCTTCCGGCAGTGCGAAGAAGGCCTTGAACACCTCGTAGGCGGCGTCGATGTCGGCCTGCGGGATGCCGTGGTTGCGGATACCTGCGAATCCCCATTCGCGGTAGGCCGCGCCCAGCTCGGCAACGAAGGCGTCGCGGTCACTGTCGAAACGGGTGATGTCGAGGGTCGGGATCTGGCTCACAGCGGTTCCTGGCTTGTTCGGATGGGTCACAGGCCATCTCACTGGCCCGGCTGAACATTGTGCCAGATCCGCCACCCGGCACTGCCGACACAAAGATACAAACCGATACAATGCGCCCGCCCTGTTGCCACAAGCAGGGTGCCGACGCAGCCGCCGCCACGTCCCCCGTCCCCTTTCACTGCGCCGCCGACCCGCTCCATGCCCCTTTCCCTGCCCGCTGATGCCCTCTCCCCGTCCACGCGCTGGCAGCGCCTGGCCTGGCTGAGCCTGTTCACCGCCCTCAATGCCGGCGCCGCGATTCTCATCGCACTGGGCAACACCCCGCTGGGCGACAACCCCGGTGGCGGGCTCGGGCTGGCCTACCTGAGCGTTGCCCTGCCCGGCCACTTCCTGGCGCTGGGCGCGGGGGTATCGCTGCTGCCGCTGCTGCTTGGGCTGGGCCTGCGCGCACCGCGCGGCCTGCTGGTGAGCGCGGTGGTGCTGCAGACCCTGTGGCTGTGCCTGCTGCTGGTGGATGCCAAGGTGTTCGCCCTGTATCGCTTCCACCTCAATGCCATGGTGCTCAACATGGTGTTCGGCGGCGCACTGCAGGACCAGGTTGCACTGTCCTGGCAGACCTGGCTGCAGGCCGGGGCCGTACTGGCCGCCGTGGTGCTGGCCGAAGTGCTGCTGGCCTGGGCCTGCTGGCGGCTCATCCCCGGCGCGGCGCGGCGCCGCACGCTGCTGCTGGCCTGGGCCGCCGGCTTGGTGCTGATGACCTGCGGCCAGGTGGCCACCGCCTATTACGATGCCCGCGGCGAACGTGCGGTGACCAGTCAGTGGGCGTACCTGCCCTGGGCGCAGCCGATCACCGCCAAGCGCCACATGTACCGGCTCGGCGTGCACAGCCTGCCCCAGGCCAGCCTGCCCGACCCGCGCCACAGCCAGCTGCAGTACCCGCTGCACCCGTTGCGCTGCCAGAGCAACGTGCAGCCCAATGTGCTGGTGGTGGTGATGGAATCGCTGCGCCATGACGCGCTGGACGCCACCACTATGCCCAACACCTGGGCACTGGCCGCGCAGTCCGAGCAGTTCACCGCCCACTACAGCAGCGGCAATGCCACCCGCTACGGCCTGTTCGGCCTGCTGTACGGGCTGCCCGGCGGCTACTGGGACAGCATGCTCAGCGAGCAGCGCGGCTCGCAGCTGTTCGACGTGCTCCAGCAGCAGGGTTACGACCTGCACCTGTATGGCAGCGCGCCGCTGCACAGCCCGGAATTCGACCGCACCGTGTTTGCCCAGGTGCGCAACCAGCTGCACACCGCGCCGTCGGCACTGCCGGTGGCCGCGCGCGACCGGCACATCATCGATGCACTGCGCGCCGACATCGCCCGGCCCGGCAAGGGTCACTGGTTCGGGTTCGCGTTTCTGGACAGCACCCACGCGCCCTACCACCTGCCCAAGGACTACCCGCCGCTGGCCACCCCGATGGCGAGCCATATCGACTTCCTCGCGTTGGACGAGGATCACGTGCCGGTGCCCGAGCGCAACCGCTACCGCACCGCCGTGCACTACGCCGATGGCTTGCTGGGCGAGCTGATGCAGACCCTGCGCGACAGCGGCCAGGCCGACAACACCATCGTGCTGGTCACCGGCGACCACGCCGAGGAATTCAACGACCTCGGCCTGAACTACTGGGGCCACAACGGCAACTTCTCCGATTACCAGATGCGCGTGCCGTTCGTGCTGCATTGGCCCGGCCGTGCGGCCGCCCGGCACACCGGCAACACCAGCCACGAAGACTGGGTGCCCACCCTGATGCGCCATGGCCTGGGGTGCGAGAACGCGCTGGCCGATTTCAGTACCGGCCGCGACCTGTTCGACCCCGTGCCGGCCGACCGTGCCCTGCTGGTGGAAAGCTGGTCGCAGCGCGGCATCCGCCATGGCGAGCGCACCTACGTGTTCGACAAGTTCGGCAACGCCACCACCCTGGACCGCCAGTACCTGCCGGTGGCCGACCAGCAACCCGATGCCGCTGCGGTACGCGCGGCATGGGAAGCGCTCACCCATTTCCGCCGGCCATGACGGCCGCGCCCCGCCTGGAACGTTCATCGATGAACATGCCTTCCACTACCCCGCCCCTGAAGATCCTGCACACGGAAGCCGCCAAAGGATTCGGCGGGCAGGAGATCTACATCTACCGCCACATGCTGGCCATGCGCGAGCGTGGCCATGACGTGTCGCTGCTGTGCCAGCCCGGTGCACGCCTGGGCACCATCGCGCGCGAGGCCGGCTTCACCGTCCATGACCTGAAAATGGGCGGCCTGCTGCGTCTGGTGCGCGGGATCTGGTCGGTGCGGCGGCTGGTGCGCCGCCATGGCTTCGACGTGGTCAATACCACCAGCCGCCGCGACAGCCTGATCGCCGCCGCCGGCGCGCGGCTGGGGCGCACGCCGCTGGTGGTGCGCTCACGCCACCTGATGAGCCCGGTCAACTCGCTGCTGACCTATACCGGCCTGCCGCACCGGGTGATGACGGTCAGCAGCTTCGTCAAGCAGCTGCTGGTGGCGCGCGGGGTGGACGACCGCCACGTGGGCATCGTGCCGCCGATCGCGGTGCCGCCGGAGTGGTCGAAGATCGACTGCGAAGATCCGTGGCAATGCGTCCAGGACACCCGTGCCGAGGTGCGCCGCGAGCTGGGCTTTGCCGACGACCAGATCGTGGTGGGCTGCGTGGCGGTGCTGCGCGAACCCAAGGGCCACGTGGACCTGCTGCGCGCGATTGCGCCACTGTGCCGCCAGCATCCCAACCTGCACCTGGTGATTGTCGGTGACGGCCAACCGGTGATGGGCCGGCTGGAGGCGCTGCGCAGCGAACTGGGCGTGGCCGCGCAGGTGCACCTGCTCGGCTACCGACACGGTGCGTGCCGCCTGATGGCCGGTTTCGATATCTTCGCGCTGGCCACGCATAAGGAAGCGGCCGGTACGGTGTTCCTGGAGGCGGCCCACGTGGGCGTGCCGGTAGTGGCCACGCGCGTGGGCGGGGTGCCGGAAATGGTGCTGGAAGGCAGCAATGCTATTCTCGCCCCACTAGGCGACCAGGCGGCCCTGACCCAGGCGTTGCAGACCCTGGTTGACGACCCCGCGCAGCGTCGGCGCATGGGGCGCGCCGGTTGGGAATGGATGCGCAGCGCGCAGCGCTTCACCCCGTCGGGGCATACCGAAGCGACCGAACACTATTACCACCAGTGGTTGAAGGAACTGGGCCATGGCCAACGCTAGATCCGTGCCGGTATTGATGCACCACCACGTATCGCCGTCGCCGGGGATGATCACGGTGTCGCCGGAGAATTTCGAAAGCCAGATCGCGTGGTTGGCCCACAACGGCTGGACCTCGCTGACGCTGGCGCAGTACGCCGACTTCCTGGCCGGCAAGCCGGTGCCGCGCAAGTCGATCGTGATCACCTTCGACGACGGCTACCTGGACAACTGGGTGTACGCGCACCCGATCCTGCTCAAGTACGGCATGCACGCGGTGGTGTTCGTGGTGACCGGCTGGATGGGCGAAGGCCCGGTGCGCCCGCATGCGGGGCAACCGGGGGTGACGCTGCCGCCCACGCCTGACCATCGCGGGTGCGAAGCGGCCATCCTGCGTGACGACCGTACCGACGAGGTGATGATGCGCTGGAGCGAGGCGCGCGCGATGATCGCGGCCGGCACCTTCGAAGTGCATTGCCACACCCACTCGCATACGCGCTGGTTGAAGCAGGACATCACCCGCGAGCAGAAGTGCGAGGGCATCACCCGCGACCTCTCGATGGCGCGGCTGGTGCTGCAGCAGCAGTTGGGCGAGGTGTCGGACACGCTGTGCTGGCCCTACGGCGATTTCGATGCGGACTACCTGCCGATCGCGCGTGCACAGGGCTTCAAGTACCTGCACACCACGCACCCGTTCGGGCGCAACGTGGTGGGCGGCAATCCGGAGCACATCTACCGGTTCGCGATCCGCAACCGCCCGGCCAGCTGGCTGCGCAAGCGCATCGCGTGGAGTTACAACCCGTTGATCGCGCCGGTGTTCAACCGCTTCAAGGCGAAGCAGAAGAAGATGGTGCCGGGGCCGTAAGGCCCGGGTACCGCCGGGCTCTGGCGCGGCCCGCATCCGGTATGCGCTGGCTCTTGCGCAGCCGCGTAGCGCCGGGCTCTGCCCGGCTTGCATCCTGCATGCGCTGGCGTTGGAGGCGCTTCAGCCGGGCAGAGCCCGGCTCTACGTGACTGCTCAACGCAGCCCACCGACGGTGGAGAAGCCGACCAACGGTCGGCTCTACCGCGCGGTGGCCGTTCTCAGGCGGCCGCCGCCTTCACCGCGCCGGACAGGTTGTCCAGCGTGGACTGCATCAGCTCGGCGGTATCGGCCTCGACGGTGACACGCACCACCGGCTCGGTACCGGACGGACGCAGGAACGCGCGGCCGCGGCCCTTCACCGCCTGCTGCGCGGCGACCAGCGCGGCCTGCACGGTATCGGCCTGCACGATGGCCTTGGCCGAGACGTCGCCCAGCCGCACGTTCACGGTCTTCTGCGGCACCCGGCTCAGGTCCTGCAGCGAGGCGCGCAGGGTGCGGCCTTCGCGACGCAGCACTTCCAGCACCTGCAGCGCGCTGACGATGGCATCGCCGGTGGTGGCACGGTCCAGGCACAGCAGGTGGCCGGAGGCTTCGCCACCGAGCACGCCGCCGCCTTCCACCAGCGCCTGGTGCACGTAGCGATCGCCCACGTTGCTGCGCACGAACGGCAGGCCGAGACGCTCCAGCGCCTGCTCCAGACCGAAGTTGGTCATCAGCGTGCCGACCACCGGCCCGCGCAGGCGACCATTGCCCTGCCAGGACGCCGCCAGCACGTACAGCAGGTCGTCACCGTCGACCGGGTTGCCCTGGTCGTCGGCCATCAGCACGCGGTCGCCATCGCCGTCGAAGGCGATGCCCAGATCGGCACCGACCTCACGCACCTTGTTGGCGAGGTTGTCGATGTGCATCGAGCCGACGCCATCGTTGATGTTCACCCCGTTGGGCTCGGCACCGATGGTGACCACCTCCGCGCCCAGCTCGCGGAACAGCAGCGGGGCGATGTGGTAGGTGGCGCCGTGCGCACAGTCGAGCACGATCTTCAGCCCGCGCAGGTCGAAGCTGCGCGGCACGCTGGCCTTGCAGAATTCGATGTAGCGGCCCACCGCGTCGCGCGCGCGCATGGCCTTGCCGAGGCGGTCGGATTCAGCGGTGGTGAAATCGCCGTCCAGCGCTGCTTCCAGGGCCAGTTCGGTGGCGTCGTCGAGCTTCTCGCCATCGGCGGAGAAGAACTTGATGCCGTTGTCGTAATGCGGGTTGTGCGAGGCACTGATGACGATGCCGGCGTCGGCACCGAGGGTGCGGGTGAGGAACGCGACGGCCGGGGTCGGCATCGGGCCGAGCAGCTGCACGTCCACACCGCCGGCCACCAGGCCCGCCTCCAGCGCGGCTTCGAACATGTAGCCGGAAATGCGCGTGTCCTTGCCGATCACCACCACCGGGCGGTGCCCGGGGCGGTGGCCATTGCGTTCAGTCAATACGCGGCCGAGCGCATTGCCCAGGCGCAGCACGAAATCGGCGGAGATCACGCCTTGGCCGACGCGGCCACGGATGCCGTCGGTCCCGAAATACCGGCGCGCACCCATCAGGCGACCTCGTCGGCAACCGGCGCCGGCTGGCGGCCGAGCATGGCCAGCAGGTCGGACAGTCGTTCCCGCATTTCGCGGCGGTCGCAGATCTGGTCGATGGCACCGTGTTCGAGCAGGAACTCCGAGCGCTGGAAGCCTTCCGGCAGTTTTTCGCGCACGGTCTGTTCGATCACGCGCGGGCCAGCGAAGCCGATCAGCGCCTGCGGTTCGGCGATGTTGATGTCGCCCAGCATCGCAAACGAGGCCGAGACGCCGCCGGTGGTCGGGTGGGTCAGGACCGAGATGTATGGCAGGCCGGCCGCACGCAGCTTGCCCAGTGCGGCCGAGGTCTTGGCCATCTGCATGAGCGAGAACAGGCCTTCCTGCATGCGCGCGCCGCCGCTGGCGGAGAAGCAGACGTACGGGGCGCCGATTTCGACGGCCTTTTCAGCGGCCAGCGAGAAGCGTTCGCCGACGACCGAGCCCATCGAGCCGCCCATGAAGGCGAAGTCGAAGGCGGAGGCGACCAGCGGGCGGCCCTTCATCAGGCCCTGCATGGCGATCAGGGCGTCGTACTCGCCGGTGTTCTTCTGCGAGGCCTTGATGCGCTCGATGTACTTTTTCTGGTCCTTGAACTTGAGCAGGTCGGTCGGGCCCAGCCGCGCACCGATTTCGGTGGTGCTGTCGGCGTCGAACAGGGCGGCCAGGCGCGCGCGCGCGCGGATCGCCATGTGGTGGCCGCACTTGGGGCAGACTTCCAGGTTCTCTTCCAGCTCAGGTCCGTACAGTGCGCTGCCGCAGTTGCTGCACTTTTCCCACAGGCCCTCGGGGACGCTGCGCTTTTTGCTGGGGACGTTGTCGGTGCGGATGCCAGACGGCATCAACTTGCTGAGCCAACTCATGCGGGATGCTACTTCCGTTCAGGGCGGCCCGAAGGCCGCAAAGGCGGACAGTCTAGCTCAGGCCCTCCCCACCCGTGCACCCCCTGCGGGGTGCGGCGGCGGACGGTAAAACCGTGCTGTGACGTATGTTTAGGAGCGGGCGACGACGGTCTCCGGCCGGGATTCCGATGCTCTCACGGCAACACCAGCGCCTTGGTCGTGTCGCGGGAGGCAGGCGGGCAGCCGCACCTGGGACACGCACGTAAACCCATCCCTGGGGGCTCGTGGGCGCCATCCATGGCGCCCAACGGTCCCGGGCGCGGCTGCCCGCCTGCCTCTGCACAGTTTCACGTATGCGGATCGGAGAGCGAGGGCGCCGCTTGATCAGGCTTGGTCGAGCGCAGCACGCAGCGGCGCGAGGAAGGACGTTGCGGTCTGTGCGGCAGTGGCTGCATCGGCCGCTTCACCCAGTGCGGCGACCAGGGCGCTGCCTACTACGACGCCGTCGGCTTCGACGGCCATGGCAGCGGCGCTGGCGGCGTCCTTGATGCCGAAGCCGGCTACGACCGGGACGGTCGAGCGGCGGCGCAGGTCGCGCAGGCGGGCGCTGGCGGCGCTGCTGTCCAGGCGCTCGGAGGCACCGGTGACGCCGGCGAAGCTGACGTAGTAGAGGTAGCCCTGGGCCATGGCCGACAGGGTATCCAGGCGGGTGTCGGCGGTGGTTGGGGAGGCCAGCAGGATCAGGGCCAGGCCGGCGGCGGTGAAGATGGCGCGGGTTTCGGCGGCCTCTTCCGGCGGCAGGTCGACCAGCAGCACGCCGTCCACGCCGGCGGCGATGGCCGCGTCGGCGAAGCGGGCGGTGCCATGGATCTCGACCGGGTTCAGATAGCCCATCAGCACCACCGGGGTGGTGGCGTCGTCACGGCGGAAGGCGGCCACGGTTTCGAGCACGTAGCGCAGCCCTGCCCCACGCGCCAGCGCGCGCTCGGAGCTGCGCTGGATGGTCGGGCCATCGGCCATCGGGTCGGAGAACGGCACGCCCAGTTCGATCACGTCCGCGCCGGCGGCGGCCAGCGCGTGCATCACCGGCACGGTGGCGTCCAGGCCCGGATCACCGGCGGTGATGAAGGGAATCAGGGCCTTGCGGCCATCGGCGCGCAGGCGGGCAAAACAGGCATCGATACGGTCCACGGACATTTCAGGCACATCCTTCAATCAATTCAACGGCGCCGCTGGCGCCCCAGTACAGCGTCGAAATCACCCCGTCGAAGATCTCCAGCCGGATCGCCAGATCCGAGCCGGGGTCCTGCCAGGTCAGGTATTCGCCCGTTTCCGGGTCGTAGGCGTGCGGCTGCGCGAGGCTGCCCTTGGGCAGGCGCTTGAGCGCGGCGTCACGCGACATGCCCAGGCGCAACCCGAACGGGCCGGCCTGGGTGATGGTTTCATCGCTTCCGTCCAGCGGCGCCAGTTCGAAACGCTGCACATGGTCATCGTCGACCATCATCGAGATGCCCTCGGGCAGGCTGCCGCGCTCGTAGTATTCGCAGCTGCCGGCCTGCCCGCCTTCGCTCAGACCGGCCGAATGCCAGGTGGCATCGGCATCGGCGGCCGTGAAGCGCTGGCCGATGACGATGTCGCCGGCATGGTCCAGCGCCACCGAGACCACCGCTGGCGCGGGCGCCGCATCGGGGGCCGGGGCCGCCGGTTCCGGGTCGTCCTCGATCGGGCGGTTGGCGATGTCGTCATCGTTGCTCGCCGGCACCTGCGCCGGTGCGATGGCCGCCGGGGCCGACGGCGCGGCGGGCAGCAGCGGCGGATCCGGCGGGGTGCAGGCGGTCAGGCCGACCACGATCAGCAGCGCACTTCCCTGGCGCAGCAGTGGATTCACAGCATCAAGCCCTCGCGTGCGGCGATGGTATGCACGTCCTTGTCACCGCGACCGGACAGGTTGCACAGCACCAGTTTGTCGCGGGGCAGTTCACGCGCGATCTTGATGGCCTGGGCCACCGCGTGGCTGGATTCCAGCGCGGCCAGGATGCCTTCGCTATGGGCCAGCTGGTGGAACGCGGCCAGCGCTTCCTCATCGGTGATGCCGACATACTCGGCGCGCCCGGCATCGGCCAGGAACGCATGCTCCGGGCCGACGCCCGGGTAGTCCAGGCCGGCCGACACCGAGTGGGTCTCGGTGATCTGGCCGTCGTCGTCGCAGATCACGTAGGTGCGGTTGCCGTGCAGCACGCCCGGGCGGCCGGCGGCGATGGAGGCGGCATGGCGGCCGGTCTCGATGCCGTCGCCGGCGGCTTCGGCGCCGACGATGCGCACGTCGCGGTCGTTGAGGAAGGCATGGAACAGGCCGATGGCGTTGCTGCCGCCGCCGACGCAGGCGGTGATCGCATCGGGCAGGCGACCGTAGTCGGTGAGCATCTGCGCGCGCGCTTCGCGGCCGACGATGGCGTTGAAGTCACGCACCATGCGCGGGTACGGGTCCGGACCGGCGACGGTGCCGATGATGTAGAAGGTGTCGCGCACATTGGTGACCCAGTCGCGCATGGCTTCGTTGAGCGCGTCCTTGAGCGTGGCCGAGCCGGAGGTGACCGGCACCACCGTGGCCCCGAGCAGCTTCATGCGGTAGACGTTGATCTTCTGCCGCTCGATGTCGGTGGCGCCCATGTACACCACGCACTCCAGGCCCAGGCGCGCGGCGACGGTGGCACTGGCCACGCCGTGCTGGCCGGCGCCGGTCTCGGCGATGATCCGGGTCTTGCCCATCCGCGCAGCCAACAGGGCCTGGCCGATGGTGTTGTTGATCTTGTGCGCGCCGGTGTGGTTCAGGTCTTCGCGCTTGAGCAGGATCTGCGCCCCGCCCACCTGCTGGCTGAGCCGTTCGGCGTGGTAGATCGGGCTGGGCCGGCCCACGTAATGGGTGAGGTCTTTGTCGTAGGCGGCGATGAACGCCGGATCGCGGCGCGCCTCATCGTAGGCCGCCGCCAGTTCCTGCAGCGGCCCGATCAGCGTTTCAGCAACGAAACTGCCGCCATAGCGGCCGAAATGGCCCTGGGCGTCGGGATAAGCGTGGAAATCGGTGATGGGGGATGCGGACATGGCGCGACAACCGGTGGAGACAGGGTGCCAATTTAACGCACATGTCATGACAGGAATATCGATAATATCTGCGACAACCCGTCAGGAAAACTCACATGAGCGACCTTCCCCTGCCGCCGCTCAACGCCCTGCGCAGTTTCGAGGCCGCCGCCCGCCTGGGCGGGGTGGGCCGGGCGGCGGAGGCTCTGCATGTCACCCATGGCGCGATCAGCCGCCAGTTGCGGGTGCTGGAGGACCATCTGGGCGTGGCCCTGTTCGAACGCGACGGGCGCGGGCTGCGCCTGACCCGGGCCGGCGCCGAGCTGCAGAGCGCCTGTGAGGGTGCGTTCGGGCAGATCCGCGAAGCGGTGGGCGCACTCAAACGCCAGCAGCGGCCGGATGCGCTGGTATTGGGTTGCAGCGGCAGCATCCTGGCGCGCTGGATGATTCCGCACCTGCCCGCGCTGCAGCGCGACCTGCCGCAGCTGGCGTTGCATTGGTCGGCCCAGGACGGCAGCTTCACCGACGCCCAGCGCGGCCTGGATGCGGTGCTGCTGCTGGCGCAGCCGCCGTGGCCACGCGGCTGGCAGGTGCGCGAACTGGCGCCGGAACGGGTGGGCATGGTGGTGAGCCCGCAGCACCCGGCGGCGGCGCGGTTGCGCCAACAGCCGCCGACTGCCCTGCTCGGCGAAGCCTTGCTGCATACCGCCTCCCGCCCGCAGGCGTGGCCGGCGTGGGCGCTGGCGCATGGGCTGGACCCGGCGCAGCTGCAGCTGGGCAGCGGGTTTGAGCACCTGTACTACCTGCTGGAGGCGGCGGTGGCCGGGCTGGGCGTGGCGATCGCGCCCGAGCCGCTGGTCGCCGACGAGCTGGCCGCCGGCCGCCTGTTGGCGCCGTGGGGATTTGGCGCCACCGGCGGGTTCTGGGTACTGGCCACGCCCGACGGGGCGGTGGATGCACGGGTGGAGGTGCTGGCCGGGTGGTTGCAGCAGCAGTTGGCGGGGGTGTAGGTCCCCACCGTTGGTGGGAACGCTGCCGGGGGGCGCGTCGGTCAGACGGCGGTTGGCGCCGCGAGGCGCTGCTGCACGTCGTCGCGCAGGCGCGCCAGTTCCACTTCGGCCTGCTGGCGCTGCTGCATGCCTTCGCGGTGGATGGTGCGCACTTCTTCCACCGTGGCGATCAGCTGCTCGTGCACGTGGCGCAGCGTGGCCACATCGATCACCGCGCGCTGGTTGGCCTTGGCCGTCTCCACGGTGGTCTGGCGCAGCAGGTCGGCGTTGCGTCGCATCATCTCGTTGGTGGCATCGTCGATCGCGTTGGACAGCTCCACCGCGTTCTTCTGCTCGTTGAGCGACAACTGGATCGCGAACTGGCGCTTCCACGACGGAATGGTGATGTCGCGGACCGTGTTGAACTTCTCGATCAACAGGATCGCGTTGGCCTGGATCAGCCGGATCATCGGCAATGACTGGTCGGCCGCGTGCTGCATCACCACCAGATCGCCCACGCGCTTGTCGAGCAGCCGGATCGCGTTGTCCAGCTCGCCCTGGCGGATGCGCTGCTGCGGATCGTCCTGGCCCTGCCCGGCCAGTTGTTCGCTGCGCAGCGAGGCGATCCGGCGCTTGCCGGCGGCGATGTGCAGGCCCAGGCCGTGGCGTTCCTCGCGGACGATGTCGTGCATGCGGTCGAACTCGACCACGCGCTGGCCCATCAGCGCCTGCTGGCTGCCCACGTCGCCCATCAGCTGCTCGATCTGACGGTTGGTGTCGCTGAATTTCTGCACCAGCTCGCCCTTGGAGGCGCGCAGCTTGTCGATCAACCCACCGATGACCGGCACCTTCGAGCGTTCGGCCAGCCCGTCGAGTTTCAGCGAGCGCGCAATGCGCACCACCTCGCCCAGCTTGTCGCCACTGGCGTCGAGGTCGCGGTTGCGTACCTGGTCGAGGAGCTGGCTGGAAAACGCCGCCGTCTTGGCCGCCGCGTCGCGCCCGAACACCTGCAGGTTGCCCGGCCGGATGTCGTCCAGGCCGCGCCCGATCTCGGCGATCTTCGGCAGGTCGTCCCGCCCCAGGCCCAGCGCCTGCAATGCGCTGTCATCGATGACATCCACGCTGACCTCCACCGGGAGGGGCGCGTTCGGCTGGGAATCCTGGGTCATCGGTGCATCTCCATTCTGAAGGGCGGCCGGAGCGCCGGCACGGGTCAGTGTACTCAGGGAAGTCTAGCCTGCGCCGCGGCGACCTCGGCGCGGATCTGGCCCAGCAGTTGCGCCGCCTGGTCATTCTGCCGCGCATGCGATTGGGTGCTGCTGGCGCGCACAGCCTGCTGCCACGCTGGCATCAGTACCGCGGCGATGCGCTGGACGTGGTCCAGCAGGGCGGTGTCCTGTGCATGCAGCAGCTGCGTCTGGCCGGCCTGCACGCGCTTGAGCGAGGCCAGCGTCCGCAGATGCGTCACGCGCTGCTGCAACACGCCCTGCGCATCGGTGGGCAACCCGGCACCCAGCGCCGTTCCTGCGTCGGCCCACTGTTCCAGCGCCTGCGCGCCGTGCAGATCCACCGCGGCCGCGTGCGTGCTGGCCTTGACCACGGCGCCCAGCAGGCGGGCGTGCGCCTGCGCCTTGAGCAGCAGGACCCCGCACTGTGCCTGCAGCGCGTCGGCATCGGCCTGGCGCTCCACGTCACGCCCCAGCAGCCGCCCCCACCAGCTGGTCTGGCGGCGCAACGTGGCCGGATTGTCCGCCTGCAGCGCCAGCGCAAGCCGCGACAGCGCCTCGACCAGACCACTGCGCGGGTCGTCGTCGTATGCAACGGCCCCCGGCTGGTGCGACATCAACGCCTGCAGCAGTACCTCGCCATAGCGCGACAGCACCGCAGCGTCCGCGCCGATGGTGGCCGGCGGCGCAGGCAGCGCAGGCAGCGACGGCGCGGTCATGCAGGCGCATCACCGCCGTCGCGTTCCCACCGCGGCGGCAGGCTCGATTCGCCGTAGAAGTGGCGCATCAACGCCTCATCCAGGGCGCGTTCCTCGGGCGTGGAGGCGCGCTTCGGCCGGGCACCGACGCGCGGGGCGGGACCGCTCTCCATCTGCTGGCGCACCCAGCCGGCCAACAAGGCCAACGTTTCCCCCGTGCGTACCTGTTGCTGATGCGAATCGCCCAGCAGTTGCAGCAGCGGGGCCAGCCCGGCCTGCAAGCCACTGGCCAGCGGTTCGGCCAACGGCAGCGCCTCCGGCGCGGCGGGGGTGGCGGCAACCGGTACCGGCTCGGCGCGTGCGGCCGACAGCCGCTCCAGCGCCGACAGCAATGCCGGCCACGGCGCGGGTTCGACCTCGGCCACCGCAGCAGGCGGCGGCAGCTGCAACGCGCTGGCGATGTCGGCCAGCTGCGCCACCACGCGGCCGCCTACATCGGCGTCATCGGCGCCCATGGCCTTGTTGCGCAGGAAGTCGCGCTTGATCTGCTGCCAGCGCTCCAGTTCGGCACCCTGCAGCAGGCCACGCAGTTCGGCCAGCTTGAGCAGGTTTTCCTCGGCCCCGGTGGTAAGCAGCTGCGCCTCGCCCAGGTAATGGTCGGACACCAGCTGCTGCAGCTCGGCGTCGTTCATCACCGGCGAGATCTTCTCCGACAGCTTGTTCATGTTGCGGTAGCTGCCCTGCAGCCGGAACGCCGGTTCGGTGCGGTAGCGGTCGTCCTGCGCGGCACTGGCGATGTACTGCTGGTTGACCCGGTAGACCACGTCACGCACGCGCAACATGCGCTGCAGCGTGGCGACGATCTCGTTGACCTCCGCGCCGCTGTAGGCATGGCTGAGCGCGTTGGTGGATACCTCCTTGCCCATCGCCCGCTCCACCAGCAGGTACAGGTCGGCCATGTCGCGCGTGGCCAGCGGCGCCAGCACCGGATTGGAGGTCAGGCTGTTTTCGATGTAGCTCAAGGTGAAGGCATCTTCCATGCCGCCCAGCACGTCACCCAGGTTGTAGATGTCGGCGCGGTTGGCCAGCATGTCCGGAATCTTGAACACCTCGCCGGATTCGGTATACGGGTTGCCGGCCATCACCACGCAGAACTTCTTGCCGCGCATGTCATAGGTGCGGGTGCGCCCGCGCCACACGCCTTCGATGCGCCGCGTGCCGTCGCACAGGGAGATGAACTTCTGCAGGAATTCCGGGTGGGTGTGCTGGATGTCGTCGACATACAGCATGGTGTTGTTGCCCATCTCCAGCGCCAGGTTGAGCTTTTCCAGCTCCTGCCGCGAGGTGGCGTCCGGCGCCTGGGCCGGGTCCAGCGAGCGCACCTCGTGGCCCAGCGCCGGGCCGTTGATCTTCATGAAGACCAGGCCAAGGCGGTGCGCCACGTATTCCATCAGCGTGGTTTTGCCGTAGCCGGGCGGCGAAATCATCATCAGCAGGCCCATCAGGTCGCTGCGCTTGTTCTCGCCCACCGTGCCCATCTGCTTGGCCAGGTTGTCGCCGATCACGCCGAGGTAGACGTCGTTGATCAGCTTGTTGCGCACGAACGAAGACAGCGGCCGCGCCTTGAACTCGGACAGGCGCAGGGTGTCGCGTTCGCGCGTGACGATGCGCTGGCGCACCGCCTGGTAGGCATGGAACGCAGGCACGAACACGCCGGTGTGGTGCTGCAGGCGCGCCAGGAAATCATCCAGCGACAGGGTCATGTGGCCCTGCACGATGCGTGGGTGTTCGCCCAGCAGGCCATCCACGCTGACCAGCAGCGCGACGTCGCTGGCACGGGTGCGCAGCGCGCGCTGCACCAGCAGCAGTGCGGCCGCCTCGTCGGCATAGCCGGCGTGGTCGGTGAACGCAGGGGTGCGGCACAGGGCGCGCAGCCACTGCCCGGCCAGCGCCCAGCGCGTGGCCAGGCCGTCCTGCTCGCGCTGCAGGGCGCGTTCCAGGGCCTCGCGCTGGCCGGCCGCCTGCAGCTGCTGGCCCAGTGCCTCCAGCAAGGCCAGCGCATAGCGGCTGCTGGTGAACACCGGCTCGCCCGCCGACAGCTCGTCGGCGAGATAGGCCGCAGCGGCCAGGTGATCGGCCGCCGTGAACGGCAGCGCGTGTTCGTCATTGAACGCGGCCACGGCCAGCGCCATCTCCGTGCGCAGGGCCTGGCGGCCTTCATCGGACCCGAACAGGCGCGCGATCGCATCGGCGCCGGCCTGGCGTGCCGGCCACTGCGCCACGTCTTCGCGTCGCTGCCGCGCGGCCCAGAACAGCATGGCCAGCGCGCGCACGCGCGGCGCGTGCAGCAGGGTGCCGGCCGCCTGCTGCAGCGGCAGCAGCGCGCGCAGGATCAAGGTGGCGTCGTGGTCATGGATACCGCGCTCGTAGCCTTCGCGGTAACGCGGCGCGGCGAAATCACGCACGCTGCGGTCCAGTGCGTCCGGTTCGGCCGCGTTGTGCTGCAACCCGGCCAGGTCGAGCCCCTCGCGGTTGTCCATGGCCGCGCGCAGCACGCTGCCGGCCAGGTATTCGCCGCGGTACAGCGTGTCCGATTCCGAATCGAGGCTGAGCTGCCAGTACGGCTTGAGCTCGGCCAGTTCGGGATCGTGCAGCGGCTCCAGGAAATCGGTGCCGGTGAGGTGGATGGCCAACGCGTCGCCGCGCGGCAGGATGGTCAGGTCCAGCGCCTGTGTGTTCACGCTGAAGCGGTGCCGCGGGCCCAGGCGCACGATGTTGCCACCGGCCTCGAACAGGTCGCTGCGGTCGCGCAATGCGCGCACGGCCTGGTCGCGCACGCCTTTCAGGCGCGATTCGATGTCGTCGGCCTTGACGCTGTCGCGCAGGCCGCGCAGGCGCTCGGCCAGTTCGCGCAGCTTGAGGATCAGCGGGTCGCCGGCGAAGAAGGCGTTGAGCTCGTCGGCGGTGGCGAAGCGCTCGGTGCGCTTGGCCAGGCCGTCGAGGATGCGGGTGGCCGCGTCCAGCACCGAGCGCGCCTTGCGCTGGCGCTCATCCAGCAGCGCCTGCTTGTGGGCTTCGAAGGCATCGATCAGCTCTTCGCGCTTGGCCAGGATGTCGCCCAGGAACTGCTCGTGTTCGCCGAACTGGCTTTCCAGTTCCTCCAGCTGCACCAGCAGCCGCGACATCTGTTCGTCGGCGCGTTCGGGATCGGTGGCCATCGCCAGCGCACTGGTGATGGCCTGCGAGAACAGCGCGAACTGCGCGGCGAACTGCGCCACCGCTTCGGCCGAGCCGAGGTTGCGGCGGCGCTGTTCGGCGCGTGCGCGGGTCTGGTTGAGGCGCGCGTAGATGGCCGAGATCGCTTCGACCACGCGGGTGCGCGCGGTGGCGTCGTCGACCTTCAGCCCGGCCATCAGCTCGGACAGCATGTCCAGGTCGGCCGACATCGCGCGCAGGCCCGCCAGCTGTTCGTCCAGCACGCGCGCGCTTTCGGCCTGCTGGGCCGCCTCGTCCAGCGCCTGCAGGCGCTCGCCGAGCGGGGCCAGCGCGGCATCGCCGGCCAGGAACGCGCCAGTGGCCGCGCCGATGGCCTCATGCGCCTGCTGCAGCGCGGCGGTCATCGCATCGATCAGGTCGGTGTCGATGTAGCGGTAATCGCGGATGGTGAGCAGGTGCCCACGCTGCGCCGAGATCGCATTGAGCGCCTCGACGAAGGACTGCACCTCTTTCCAGTTCTCCGGCTGCAGGCGGGCCAGCAGGGCTTTCTGCGTGCTCTGCGCCTGGGCCATGGCCTGCGCGGACTGCGCGCGGATCGACTGCACCTTCTCGTATTCGTCCAGCACCGACTCGCCGGTGCTGCTGACCTCGCGCAGCAGGCTGACCGCGCCGCCGCATTGGTCGTCGTCCAGCCAATGGTGGGCGTCGAACAGGCGCCGGGTGTCCTGCACCAGGCGCTGGTAGCGCTGCACCGACACGTCATCGCCTTCGATGGTGCGGGCCAGGTCGAACAGGTTGGAGATGCCGCGCACCAGTTCGGCATTACCGATGCGGCCCATGAAGGTGTTGCCGGGCGGACGGCTGGCGGCGAATTCGTCACTGCTGAACGGCGTTTGCCACACCTGCATGGCATGGATGCGGGTGGGCTCGCTGCCTTCGGCATGGAACAGCACCATGCGCCCGTCGTGCATGAAGGCGTAGCCGTGGCCGAACACCGGGTTCTGCAGCACGCGCTGGATGGTGTTGTAGACAAACAGCGCCGAACGCCCGCCTTCGCGCTCGTAGAAGATGTAGAGCACATCTTCGCCATTGGGCGAGCGGATGGCGCGCTTGAACTGCATGCCGTCCATCGCCGCGTCGAACGCCTTGTGCTCGCCGCTCTGCAGGTAATAGCCGCCCGGGAAGATGATGCCGTGGTCTTCGGGCAGCTGCACGCAAGCCTGCACGATCGCATCGTTGCGGGTGATGTTGCCGGTGAGCGTGTTGTAGATCAGGCCGCGCCACACCGTTTCGCGGTATGGCAGCACCTTGAGCAGGATCAGCGAGCCCACCCGGGCAAAGTCGAACTGCGCGTCGTCCAGCGACTGCGTGCTGTCTTCGACCGGTTCGCTGTAGACGCCCTGCCCGCTCTCGGTGTTGTTCTCGACCTTGATGGTCAGATCGCCACCGGTGGTTTCCACGAACAGGCTGTCGAGGATGTTCAGGTGCGCATGGCGGCCGGTGACGGCCATGTCGCGCGTGGCGCGGGTCCACTCGAAATCGAACGGCGGCGGCAGTGCGATGTCGCGCTCGCCACGGGCGTCCAGGTAGGTCAGTGCGCCGTCGCGGGCCAGCGCCCAGCGGAACACGCGCACGTCGCTGCTGCGCTCGCCGATCTGGAAGGAGGCCAGCAGCTTGTCACCGACCACGATCAGCTGCAGCAGGCGCGCATGCTTGTAATAGGCGTAGAGCTCGCCGAAGTCGTGCACGAACGCCGGCTGGGCCAGGAAGCTGCCCTTGGCGTCCACCGGCACCACGTCGTAGCCGTCGTTGGCCTGCACCAGCCGGTACAACCCGAACACGTCTTCGACGCGGGTCTGGGTCTTGAGCCCGATGTACACGTTGTAGCCGAACAGCAGCAGGTCCGGCCCGACCTGGACGATGTCACGGCCGACGCAGTTGTTCTCGCTGCGGATGCGGAAGCGGCCGGTGACCTCCAGCCGGCTGTCGCCGAACTCGGCCAGGCGCTGCCGGTTGAGGGCATCGGCGACGCTGCGCAGGCGGCTGCCCTGCTCGGCCAGGCGGCGGCGCAGCACTTCATAGGCGCCGCCCTGGGCAACGGCCTGGTCGACGCTGGCGGTGGCTTCCGGCGCGGACGGCTCGGGACGGTTGGCGGTATCGGACATCGGCTTCCTTCCGGCTCACGGACAACCGGCCGGGCGAGCCGGCCGGGAACGGCGTGGCGGTGGCGTCACGGCCACCGCCGGGGTGCCCGACACGCCACCCCAAGGTGGCGCGCCGGCAGTGGGGCTCAGCGGGTTTCGACCACGGTGGCGGTCACGCTGGGCACCGCCTCAACTGCGTCTTCGCTGATCTGGCGCGGCGCGGATTCGCGCGGGCCCACGCCCAGGTAGCGCTGCATCAGCTCCTGCACGATCGGGCTCTTGTCGGCCAGGCCTTCGATGGACTTGCCCAGCGACACGGCCTTGATCAGGTTCTCGAACATGCCGCCGTCGCCGCCCACCAGGTCGATATCGGCGTTGCGCAGCGCGCTGGCGATGACGCCGGCGTTCTCGCGCGAGACTTCCTTGCCGGCATCGATCGAGGCCAGCGCCTGCTTGAGGCTGTTGTCGAGCATCATGCGGAACTCTTCGTGGCCGCGCGCGGTGTCGCTGAGCGAGCCGATCGCCTCGAACTTGCGCACCAGGCCTTCGGCCTCGGCCAGCAGCTTCTTCTGCACCACGCCGGCTTCGGCGCCGCCGATGGACTCGGTCGCGGTGGCGCGGGCACGGCCCATCTGTTCTTCACCGTGGGCCTGGGCCTGCAGGTTCTCGGCCAGCACGCGGGCTTCGTTGGTGCCCTGCTTGAGGTTGGCTTCGGCCTTGGCTTCGATCACGCGGGCCTCGGCGATGCCGACCTTCTCGATGGCCAGCGCCGAGGCTTCGCGCACCTGCGCCTCGGCCAGGCCGGGGGCGGCCTGTTCGGCACGGGCACCGTCGGCCAGCAGGCGCTTGGCGTCGGCCTGCTTGCCGGCCGCCTCGTGCTGAGCCTGGGCCAGGGTGGTGATTTCCACGGCGCGGTGCTTGGCCGAGGTTTCGGCCGCCTGTGCCTCCTTGACCTGGCGCACCAGCAGTTCCTGCGCCTTGCCTTCGGCTTCCAGGATCAGCACCTGCTTCTGGCGATCGGCTTCGGACACCTCACGCACTTCCTTGATGCGCTCTTCTTCCTGGGCCACGGTCTTGTCGATGGCGATGCGCTCGCGGGTGATGTTGGCCACGTCCATCTTGCCGGACTCGACCACCTTGTCGCGCTCCACGCCCTGCAGCTGCACTTCGCGCTGGGTGGTGACCTGCTCCAGCTGGCGCGCGCGCTCGACGCGCTCGGATTCGATGGCCACCGCACGCTGGCGGTTCTGCTCGGCCACTTCCACTTCGCGCATGCGGTTCTGTTCGCGGATGTCGATGACTTCCTGCGCTTCGATGCGCGCCTGCTCGGACAGCTGGCGCTGCTCTTCCTGGACCTTGGCGGTCTCGGCTTCCTCACGCGCGCGGATGGTTTCAATCTCGCGCTTCTGGCGGGCTTCGGCTTCGGCCTGCTGGCGTTCCAGCGCCAGCAGCGCTTCACGCGCTTCGACGTTCTTCTTGGTGATGGCCAGCTTTTCGTTCTGTTCCAGTTCGTTGGTGACCACGTTGTGGGTGGCGGTCAGCTCGGTGATCTTGCGGATGCCCTGGGCATCGAGGATGTTGTTCTGGTCCAGCAGCAGCTTGGGGGTCTGCTCCAGGTAGTCGATGGCGACGTCTTCCAGCGCATAGCCGTTCAGGTCGTTGCCGATCACGGCAATGATCTCGTCGCGGAACTCCTGGCGCTTTTCGAACAGTTCGGTGAACTCGAACTTCTTGCCCACCGTCTTCAGCGCTTCGGAGAACTTGGCGTTGAACAGTTCATCCACGGCGTGCTTGTCCGAGGCGCGGTCGGCACCGATCGCCTTGGCCACGCGCAGCACGTCGGCTTGGGTTTCGTTGACGCGCAGGTAGAAGGCCACGGCGATGTCGGCGCGCATGTTGTCGCGGCAGATCAGGCCTTCCTTGCCGCGGCGGTCGATCTGCAGGGTGATCAGGCTGATCCGCATCAGCTCGGCGCGGTACAGCACCGGGATGATCAGCGCACCGGTGAAGTGCACCTTGGGCTGGGCGCTCATGTCATTGACGATCAGGGCCACGCCCTGGTCCACCTTGCGGTAGAACGCTTTGAACAGGCCGGCCAAACCAAGCAGCAGGACCAGCAGGATGCCCACCCCGATCACGAACGGGGCCAAGGTCGCAAAACTCATCGATGGATCTCCTTATCGCCCGCAATCAGGCTGTCTTGGATGGAAAGCGCGGGGTGGGCGTTTTCACGCACCACCAGGTAATGGTTGTGGTCGGCCAGGTAGTCGAGCAGGACCACGCGGTCGCCGCGTGCGAGCACGCTGCCGTCGTGCGAGCGCACCTGCAGGATCAGCCCGGCGCCGCCGTCGTCGACGTTGGCATGGCCCACCGTGGCGGTGACCTGCGGCGAGGCGACCACGCCGATGCGGCCCAGCAGTGACGCCTGGGGCACCGGGCGCAGGCGCAGCAGCAGGCGCCGGATCGGGCGCAATACCACCACGCTGAGCGGCACGGCGGGAATCAGGGCAAGCACGGCGGTGACGCTGCCGGCGACCCAGCGCACCGGGGTGGGCAGGGACTGCAGCAGGAACAGGTGGACGAAATAGGTGACGGTCCAGCCGAAGAAGGCCAGCAGCGCGATCACCAGCATCACCGGGGCGCCGCCCAGGCCCAGGCGCGCGAAGATGCCGGAAATGCCGTGCAGGCCGTCATCGCCGAGGTGCAGGTCCATGCCGTCATGGGCAATGCCGTCGTCGACCACGCCGAAGGCGGCCAGCAGCCAATACAACACGGCGAACGCCAGCACGATGCTGTACGGCAGCGTGGGGAAACTCAACGCGACAGTGAGGAATTCGTTCATTCCATGCCTTCCCTGTGAAGGCGGCCAGCCGCTTCCCCGGCCGCCGCTTTGAGGGAAGCGCTCCGGCTTCCCGCGACTACGCGCCGTGCCGGCCGCGCCATGTCCTGTCGATGCTACGTGAAATTCGCCGCTGCGCCCATAGCACCATCGCCGCGCCTTGCCTGGCAACGGGTGGGGGGTGTCGGCAATGGCCGGGGCCGGATCGCCAGGGGTGTCCCGATCAGCGGGCGGGGCCTACCGGGGTGTACAGGTCCCGACCGACGTCGGGACCCACCACCGGGCTCAGTCGGCCTCGTGACAGTCGGCGCGGCGGACTTCTTCGACGAACTTGCGCATCTTGTAGCCGTCCTTGATGCCCGGCTCGGATTCGATCCCGCTGGACACATCCACGCCCCATGGCAGCGTGGCCACGATCGCGTCGAACACATTGTCCGGGGTGATCCCGCCGGCGAGCAGGAACGGCCGGTGCAGGCCGGTGGGCAGGCGGGTCCAGTCGAAGGCCACGCCGGTGCCGCCGCCGCCGCCGGGGGCGTGGCTGTCGAACAGGAACCCGGCGGCGCTGGGGTAACGCAGCTGCAGCTGGCGCGCGTTGACGTCCTCGCGGCCCCCCATCGCCACGGCCTTGAGGTACGGCATGTTGAAGCTGCGGCAGAACGACTCGTCTTCCTCGCCATGGAACTGCAGCAGGGTGGGCCGCACCGTGCGCAGCACTTCGCGCACCTCTTCCTTGCTGTTGTCACGGAACAGGGCCACCACGTCCACCATCGGCGCGATCGCCTGGCGCATCGCACGGGCTTCGGCCGGCGCCACGCGGCGCTTGCTCTCCCGGGCGAAGATGAAGCCGACGGCATCCACGCCCAGCTCCCCGGCCAGGCGCACGTCGCCGGCGCGGGTCATGCCGCAGAACTTGATACGGGTGCGATAGAAAGAGCGGCTCATAGAGTCACCTCGGCGGGCAGTTGCCAGTTGTCGGGGTACAGGGGTCCAACGAACACCAAACCCTGCGGCGGTGCGGTCGGCCCGGCCACGGTGCGGTCCTTTCCGGCCAGCAGCTCGCCCAGCCACGACACCGGCTTGTCCCCGCACCCGACCAGGATCAATGAACCGACGATATTGCGCACCATGTGATGAAGGAATGCATTGGCCTGAACACAGACCTCCAGCACCTCGCCATCGCGGGTCACACTGATCGCCTGCAGCTCGCGGCGGGCATGCAGGGCCTCGCAATTGACGCTGCGGAAGGCACTGAAGTCATTTTCGCCCAGCAATGCCTGCGCCGCCGCGTGCATCAGCGCGGCATCCAGCGGCCGCCGTTCCCAGCTCAGGCTCTGCCGGTTCAGCGCCGGGCGCACCTGGCGGTTGAGCAGGCGGTAGCGATAGCGCCGGGCGCGGGCGGAGAAGCGCGCATGGAAATCATCGGCCACCGGCTGGCACCAGCGCACCGCGATGGCGGGCGGCAGGCGGGTGGTCGTGCCCAGGGTCCAGCCGCGCAGGTTGCGGACGACATCGGTGTCGAAATGCACCACCTGGCAGTGCCCGTGCACGCCGGCATCGGTGCGCCCAGCACACATGACCTTGATGGGCGCATCGGCCACCGAGGACAGCGCCTGCTGCAGACTGGCCTGCACGCTGGGACGACCGCTCTCGCCCAGCTGCTGCCAGCCCTTGAATTCACTGCCATCGTATTCCACGCCCATTGCGTAGCGCATGGTCAACCTCTGTAAGTCGGTAAGAACCGGCCAGGGCCGGTCGGGGCATCAGGCCGGATCGCGCTCGGACCACACGGCAAGTTCGTTGCCGCCGGGTTCGACGAACTGGAAGCGGCTGCCCCCGGGAAAGGAAAACACGGGCTTGACCACCTGCCCACCGTGGGCGGCCACCGCCTCGGCCACCGGGGCCAGGTCGTCGGCGTAGATCACCAGCAAAGCGGCGCCCGCGGCGGTGGTGGCCGGACTGCTGCGGAAGAAGCCGCCCTGCAGGCGACCATCATCGAAGGCGGTGTAGTCCGGGCCGTAATCCACGAACGCCCAGCCGAACACCGCCGAGAAGAAGCGGCGGCTGGCGGCCGGGTCGGTGGAGGCGAACTCCACGTAATCCAGCCGGCGCTCGCGCGGCGAAGGCGAGACGGGGCTGGTCATCCCAGCCGCGCCAGCAGTTCGCGGGCCTGCGCCTGGCTGTGCGGGTCTGCCGCAACGGCGACTTCCTGCAGCAGCGTGCGCGCGGTTTCGGCGTCGCCGAGGTCCAGGTAGGCGATGGCCAGTTCCAGCCGGTCGCGGCCAGGGGTGGCCAGGACATGACCACTGTTGTCGGTGGCCTCGAACGGCGCCTCGATGCCTGCCTCGGGGGACGCATCGGCATCGGCGTCAGCCGCCTCCTCCGCGCCGACGGCAACCGCGTCACCATCGGCGGGAAACTCGAAGACGCCGCGGAACGACGGCTGTGCCGCGGCTTCCAGCGCATGCGCCGGCGGGGTGTACACGTCGACCGTGCCCGTGTCCGTGTCCGCGTCCGCATCCATGGCAGCGGTCGCTGGGGGCACCTGCTCCACGTCCGGCGCGGTGTCGTCGCCTTCGGGCTGCACTGCATCGCTGCCGGCCTCGGTGTGCCCCGGGCGCGGCTCCAGCGTGAACACAGGCTCGCGGCGCAGGCCATCGGCGTAGTGTTCGGCGGGTTCGTCGCGTATTTCATTGGCCTGGTCGCGTGCTTCATCCAGGCGGGCATCCAGCGCATCGTCCTGCTGGGCGGCCAGCTCGTCGATGTAATCGGCGGCAGGCACGGCGGCGGCCAGCGCGGTGGCATCCAGGCCGTCGCGGCGCAGCGGCGGCAACGGCGACGGTTTGCGACGGCGGGCCACGGCCCACCCGCCCACTACCAGCAACAGCACCACCAGGCCCAGCCAGTACCAGCCGCTACCGCCGGCCTCACGCGTGGCCGGGGCCTGGCCCAGGCGCTGCTGCGCGGCGGCCAAGTCGCTGTCCTTCATCGCGATCAGCGACTGCTGTTGCTTCTGCAGCTTTTCCAGGTCGGCCACGCGGCTGCGCAGCTCCTGGATCTCGGCATCGCGCGTGGCGACATCTTCCTTGGCCTGACGCAGTTGTTCGTTGCCCAGCATGTCGCCCTCACTGCCGGCGGCGGTGCCGGTGGTTGTGCCTGCATTGTTGTCGGTGGCGGCGACCGCCGGTGCGATCTCCAGGCGCGCGCCACTGGCCACTGCCGCCGCCGCTGCTGCCGGCTTGGCGGCCGGGCCCGGGCTGGCGGCAACGCCGCTGCTGGCCGGCTGCGGGATGGCCGCGCGGGATTGCCGCCATTGTGCGGCGTGCTCGCGCACGATCGCGGCCGCTTCACTGGCGTCGATCGGCGTGGTCGTGTCGGTGGGGCTGCGCAGCACCGCGCCCTGCTTGAGCAGGTTGACGTTGCCGCGGATGAAGGCCTCCGGGTTGGCGCGCAGCAGCGCGACCATCGCCTGGTTGCGGTTGATGCCCTGTTCGCGGGCCACCGCGGCGGCGATCTGGGACAGGGTCTGGCCACGTTGCACGGTGACGCCGCCGGCGGCGCTTGCCGGTGCCGGCGCTGCGCTGCGCGATGGAGCGGTGCGTGGCGGCTGCGCGGCCGTGCGGGCCGGTCTGGCCTCTGCCGTGGGCGCAGGCGCGGTCGCCGGTGCCGGCTCACGCACGATGGCGTTGGACATCGCGCCGGCCGGCGCGACGATCTCCGGTTCGGCCACGGCCAGCGCACTGTTGGGTGCATCGACCAGTGCCGAGTATTCGCGGACCAGGCGTCCCTGGCCCCAGTCGGCTTCGATCAGGAAATTCAGCGACGGGGTGGTGACGGGGGTCTGGGTGCTGACCCGCACCACCGCCCTGCCCTGCGCATTGCGGGTCAGTTCGAACTGCAGTTCACTGACCAGGCCCGCCGGTGCATCCAGCCCGACCCGGGCAAACGTGCCCGGTGAGGCCAGCGCCACCCGCAGGTTTTCCAGCTCGGCCGGGTCGGCCGAGATCACCGGTATTTCGGCCAGCAGCGGCTGGCCAGGCTTGGACAGCACCCGGATATCGCCCAGGCCCAGGGCCATGGCGGAGCTGCTGGCCAGGGCCAGCAGCAGTGTGGACACATACTTGAGCGGGCGCAGGGCGCCCCGGGTCCGGTTGTTCATGGCGGCCAATATAGCGGCTCCCCCCGTGATCGGCGATGGTTGAATTGCAACCGCCGATGGCATCCCCATGCCATCGGCGTTGCACGATCAGCCTTCGGCGGCGACCAGTTCGGCCAACTGCACCGCATTGAGCGCGGCGCCCTTGCGGATGTTGTCCGACACGATCCACAGGTTCAGCCCGTTCGGATGCGAGAGATCTTCGCGGATACGGCCGACATACACCGCATCGTTGCCCGACGCATGCGTCACCGGGGTCGGATAGCCACCGGCTTCATGCTTGTCCACCACTTCCACGCCCGGCGAACGCGACAGCAGTTCGCGCGCGGCCGCCACGGTGACCTTGTCGCGGGTTTCGATGGTGACCGCTTCGGAGTGACCGTAGAACACCGGCACGCGCACCGCGGTGGGGTTCACCAGGATGCTGTCGTCGCCCAGGATCTTCTTGGTTTCCCAGACCAGCTTCATTTCTTCCTTGGTGAAGCCGTTTTCCAGGAAGTCGTCGATGTGCGGGATCAGGTTGAAGGCGATCTGCACCGGGAAGCGCTGCGGGTCGATCTGCTGGAAGCTGAGCAGCTGGCCGGTCTGCTTGCCCAGTTCCTCCAGCGCGGAACGACCGCCACCGGACACGGACTGGTAGGTGGCCACGTTGATGCGCGTGATGCCGTACTGGCGGTGCAGCGGCGCCAGCGCCACCAGCATCTGCATGGTGGAGCAGTTCGGGTTGGCGATGATGCCGCGCGGGCGGTTCTTCAGCGCGTCCGGGTTCACTTCGGACACGACCAGCGGCACGTCGTCGTCGTAGCGGAAGGCCGACGAGTTGTCGATCACCACCGCACCGGCAGCGGCGAACTTCGGGCCGTACTCCTTGGACACGCTGCCACCGGCGGAGAACAGCGCGATGTCCACGCCCTTGGGGTCGAAGTCGGCCAGGTCCTGGACCTTGATCTTCTCGCCGCGGTAGTCGATCTCACCGCCGGCCGAGCGCGAGGACGCGAGCAGGCTCAGCGAAGCGATCGGGAAGTCGCGCTCGGCGAGGATGGACAACATGGTTTCGCCAACGGCGCCGGTGGCACCGACGACAGCGACGTGGAAACGACGATCTGGATTGTTCATGGGGGAACCTCGTGTTGGGTGTACCGACCAACGGTCGGTACCTACCGTGTTTTTGGAGGGGTGTACCGATCAACGATCGGTACCTACCGGGATAGTGAATGTGCGTGCCGACCAACGATCGGTGCCTGCCGGTTCGGGAACCTCGCCTGTTGGCTGGGGAGGTTCCCTATCGTTTTGCGTCGCCGACTTTTTTGCCGCCCACGGTCGCGCCGCCGGCTTTCGCGGCGGCCACAGCGTCGGCGTTGATCGCGCTCGGCGGGTGGCCGGCGTTCGGGCCCAGCCCCAGCGCGGCGGTGAGGTTGTCCACGGCCAGCTGCACCATCGCCCGGCGCGTGGCCTGGCTGGCGCTGCCGATATGCGGGGTCAGCACGATGTTGTGCAGGGCCAGCAGTTCCGGGCGCACCGTGGGCTCGCCTTCGAACACGTCCAGTCCGGCCGCGGCGAGGCGGCCGTTGGCCAGCGCGTCGGCCAGCGCCACTTCGTCGACGATGCCGCCGCGGGCGATGTTCACCAGGGTGGCGGTCGGCTTCATCTTCGCCAATGCGCCGGCGTCGATGATGTGGTGGGAGGACGCGCTGTAGGGCAGCACCAGTACCAGGTGATCGGCCTGGGCCAGCAGCGTGTCGAGGTCGACGTACTGCGCGCCCACTTTGGCTTCGGTGGCGTCGGGCAGCCGCGAGCGGTTGTGGTACAGCACGCGCATGCCGAACCCGAGCGCGCCGCGGCGGGCGATGCCCTGGCCGATGCGCCCCATGCCGAGGATGCCCAGCGTGCTGCCGTGGATGTCCGCGCCGAGCAGGGTCTGGAACGACCACTGGCCCCACTGCCCATCACGCAGCCAGCGCTCGGCCTCGGTGATGCGACGGGCGGTGGCCATCAGCAACGCGAAGCCGAGGTCGGCGGTGGTTTCGGTGAGTACGTCCGGGGTGTTGCTGGCCAGGATGCCGGCGGCGCTGAGCGCCTCCACATCGAGGTTGTTGTAGCCCACGCCGACGTTGGCGATTGCGCGCAGTTGCGGGGCGTTGGCGATCTCGGCCGCGCCGATGCGCTCGTTGAGGGTGATCAGCGCGCCGTCGACCTCGGCCAGCCGCTCCGCCAACTGCTGTGGCGTATAGCGGGTGACCTCGCCGGTCATGTCCAGGTCGACATGCTGCCCGAGCTGTTCGACCACATCGTCGAACAGCGGCTGGCTGACCCAGACCCGGGGGCGGCGATCAGCCATCGATCGATCCGGGGATGCGCGGGGTGATGGTACCCACGTCGCCGCACTGCGCGCGGTGGCGCAGGGCCTGGTCCATCAGCACCAGCGCCATCATCGCCTCGGCGATGGGGGTGGCGCGGATGCCCACGCACGGGTCGTGGCGACCGGTGGTGATCACATCGACCGCGTTGCCGTCGGCATCCACCGTGGCGCCGGGCAGGCGCAGGCTGGAGGTGGGCTTGAGCACGATCGAGGCGGTGACCTGCTGGCCGGTGGAGATGCCACCGAGGATGCCGCCGGCATGGTTGCTGGCAAAGCCCTGCGGGGTGATCAGGTCGCGGTGCTCGGTGCCCAGTTGGGCGGCGCTGGCGAAGCCGTCGCCGATCTCCACGCCCTTGACCGCGTTGATGCTCATCAGCGCCGCGGCCAGTTCACCGTCGAGCTTGCCGTAGATCGGCTCGCCCCACCCCGGCGGCACGCCGTCGGCGACCACGTTGACGCGCGCGCCGACCGAGTCGCCGGACTTGCGCAGCGCGTCCATGTAGCTTTCCAGCGCGGGCACCTGTTCGGCCACTGGCCAGAAGAACGGGTTGTCTTCCACCGCCGACCAGTCGTGCCCGGTGGGGGTGATCGCGCCCAGCTGGGACAGGTAGCCCCGCACGGTCACGCCATAACGCTGCTGCAGCCACTTCTTGGCGATGACGCCGGCGGCCACACGCATGGTGGTTTCGCGCGCGGACGAGCGGCCGCCACCGCGCGGGTCGCGGATGCCGTACTTCTGCCAGTAGCTGTAGTCGGCATGGCCCGGGCGGAACTGCTGGGCGATGGCGGTGTAATCCTTGCTGCGCTGGTCGGTGTTGCGGATCAGCAGCGCGATGGGGGTGCCGGTGGTGCGGCCTTCGTAGACGCCGGACAGGATCTCGACGTCGTCGGCTTCGCGACGGGCCGAGGTATGCCGGCTCTTGCCGGTGGCGCGACGCTGCAGGTCGTGGTCGAACTCACCGGCGCTGATTTCCAGCCCCGGCGGGCAGCCATCGATCACGCAGCCGATCGCCGGACCATGCGATTCGCCGAAGGTGGTGACGGTCAGCAGTGTGCCGAAGCTGTTGGAACTCACGGCCGCTGCGCTGCCAGTTCGGTGATGCGCGCGCTGTGGGCGATGAGCTCACGGCATTCAACGGCGAAGATGCCCATCTGGCCGACCTTGAATTCGATCCAGGCAAAGTCGACTTCGGGCAGGAGCTTGATCAGATGCTGTTCGGACTCGCCTACTTCGCAGATCAGCAGGCCATCTTCGCTGAGGTGCAGCGGGGCGTCGCGCAGGATCTTGAGGACGAGGTCGAGGCCGTCGGGGCCGGCCCGCAGGCCCATGTCCGGCTCGTAGGAATACTCCTGCGGCAGGGCATCGGTTTCGTCGTTGGTGACGTAGGGCGGGTTGGTGACGATCAGGTCGTAGTGGCGGCCGGTGAGGCCGTTGAACAGGTCGGACTTGATCAGGGTGACGTTGTGCGCCTGGAGGCGTTCTTTGTTCTCATGCGCCAGGGCCAGGGCATCGTCGCTGAGGTCGACGCCGTCCACTTCCCAGTTGGGGTAGTAGTGGCCGATGGCGATGGCGATGCAGCCCGAGCCGGTGCAGAGGTCGAGGGCGCGATGGACGTCGCGGCCGGCCAGCCAGGGTTCGAAGCCGGTTTCGATGAGTTCGGCGATGGGCGAGCGCGGGACGAGGGCGCGGCTGTCACTCTTGAAGCTGAGGCCGGCAAACCAGGCTTCGCCGGTGAGGTAGGCGGCGGGGAGGCGTTCGTTGATGCGACGTTCGAACAGGGCCAGCACCTCGGCCTTTTCAGGCGTGGTGACGCGGGCGGCGCCGTAGGCGGGGCCGAGGTCATGCGGCAGGTGCAGGCTGTGCAGGACGAGTTGGGTGGCTTCGTCCAGGGCGTTGTCGTAGCTGTGCCCGAAGGTGAGGCCTGCGGCATTGAAACGGCTGGTGCCGTAGCGGATCAGGTCGATGATCGTGTGAAGTTCGGCGGCCGTTTCGGCAGTCATGGCAAGGCAACAGACAGTGTGGCCCCCGATTATAGGCGACCCCATGCCCCCCGGCATCCGTTGCAGTCGAAAGTGGTTGGGTTGGGGGTTTGGAGGCCTGGAGCGAGGTCAAGGTCAAGGTCAAGGTCAAGGTCAAGGTCAAGGTCAAGGTCAACTTCAACGTCAAAGGCGGCGCTGCGTTGGTGGCGGGCTGGGTCGGGGTGGGTGGGCCGGCGGGACACGCCGCAAGTACGTCCTTGTAGGCTCCGCCACCGCATCCATGCGGTGGAGGGTCCCGCCAACCCACCCACCCCGCCCCCCGACACGCTGCCTTTGCCGCATTGAGAGCAGATCAAGGGCAAGTGCCAGAGCAGCCTCCTGCGCCCGCACGGGGTGGGAGAGGTAGTGCCGAGCCTTGCTCGGCACCTCCCTACCCTCCCCACAACCGGCCCCCTCCCCTTGCCCCAACCCCAATCGCTCTGCCAGTGAAATGCACTGGCCCGACCCACCTTGCCCTTGCCCTTGCCTCGAGCCTTGCCTTGGCCCTTGCCCTTACCCAAGGGGCACCAGCCAACTGTCGAGCGTCGGCACGGGTGGGGTTGCGGGGCCCTGAGGCGCATGGATGCGCCGACGGAGCTTACATGGACGTACTTGCAGCGTGCCCCGCAACCCCACCCGTGCCGGCGCCGCCTCCGATCGCTGCACACAAAGGCTTCGGCTCCGGCTCCGGCTTCGGCTCCGGCTTCGGCTCCGGCTTCGGCTTTAGCTCCGGCTTTTGCCTTCGCTTCAGACCTACGCTCTTCAAAGAATCACCCCAACAAACCCCAAAAGACCCAACAGCGCCGCCGCCGCCCCTATCATGGTGGCCCCTTCCGGGAACGGGCTTTCCATGTTCAATCGCAACGTCGGCATCATCCTGCTCATCGCCCTGGCCGCCGGCCTGGGCCTGGTCGCCGCGCAGAAAGTGTTCGCGCCCAAGCCGGCCAGCGATCGCCCCGCTACCGAATCGATCACCTTCTATCCCCAGCCGCGGCCCCTGCCTGACTTCAACCTCAGCCAGTCCGACGGCACCCGCCTCATTCCCGGCGAGCTCAAAGGCCACTGGACCCTCGTGTTCCTCGGCTTCACCTTCTGCCCCGACGTCTGCCCCACCACCCTGGCCGACCTCGCCCAGGCCCAGAAACAGTGGGAAGCCCAGCCTGACACCCTGCGCCCGCGCCTGGTGTTCATCTCCGTGGATCCCGAGCGTGACACCCCGGCCCGCCTCGGCGAGTACGTGCACGCCTTCCACAAGGACACCCTGGCCGCCACTGCCGACGTCCCCTCGCTCGAACGCTTTGCCACCTCGCTCGGCTTCGTGTTCCAGAAAGTGCCCGGCAAACAGTTTGATGAGAATCCCGAGGATTACACCCTCGAACACTCGGCCAGCCTGGCCGTGCTGGACCCGGACGGCAAACTTGCCGGCCTGATCCGCCCCCCTTTCAATGCGCAGGCCATTGCCCGCGATCTGCAGACGCTGACCGAGAAAACCGCACCATGAGCCTGACCACCACGCTGAGCTACGTCCTGCCCCACCGCCTGCTGTCCTCGATGGCACGGCGCCTGGCGTATTCCAGCAACCCGCGGATCTCGCGCTGGCTGATCGACACCGTGACCGAGAAGTTTGGCGTCAACCTGGCCGAGGCCGCCAATCCCGACCCGCGCAGCTATGCCACCTTCAACCAGTTCTTCACCCGCGCGCTCAAGCCCGGCGCCCGCGTGGCCGCGCCCGACCCGCGCACCCTGGTGATGCCCGCCGATGGCCGCATCAGCCAGCTCGGCGCCATCGAGGACGGCCGCATCTTCCAGGCCAAGGGGCAGTCGTTCACCGCCGCCGAACTGCTCGGCGACGCCAAGGATGCCGAGGTCTTCCACCACGGCCTGTTCGCCACCCTGTACCTGTCGCCCAAGGACTACCACCGCGTGCACATGCCGTGGACCGGCACCCTGCGCGAAACCGTGCATGTGCCCGGCCGTCTGTTCAGCGTGGGCCCGGCCGCGGTCAACAACGTCCCCGGCCTGTTCGCCCGCAACGAGCGCCTGGTCTGCCATTTCGATACCGACTTCGGCCCGATGGTGTCGGTGATGGTGGGCGCGCTGCTGGTGTCCGGCGTGGAAACGGTGTGGGGTGGTGAAGAGATTCCGGCGTACGGCGACTCGATTACCCGCAAGGACTATCGCGGCAAGGGCATCACGCTGGAGCGGTTCGCGGAGATGGCGCGCTTCAACTACGGCTCCACCGTGATCATCCTGCTGCCGCCGGGCGTGGCCGAGTTCGCCCCGCACCTGGATGCCGAGCATGCCGTGCAGCTGGGTCAGGCGCTGGCCACCTTGAAGTAACGGCGGTGCCGGCCGCTGGCCGGCATTGCAGGCATTACGGTAGTGCCGGCCGCTGGCCGGCATCGCGGGCACTACGGGGAGCCGGCCAGCGGCCGGCACTACCTTGGGCTCACGTCCACAAAAAAACGCCCCGGGAGACCGGGGCGTTTTTCGTGGGACGCGGTCCGCTGCGGTCAGATCTCGACCGGGCCGACGTCCATGCCGTCGTAGTCTTCCACGCCATTGGCTTCGGCCAGCGCCTGCAGCTCGTGGTTGCGGGCGTCCAGCGAGGCTTCGCTGTGCACTTCGGCGCGCTCCACGTGCAGCACGTGGTACGGCGCCTCGCCCTCTTCCAGGTCCGGCTCGAAGATCTCGACCAGGCTGTAGCCCATGCCGACCAGCTTCTCGCCCAGGCCGCTCAACGGCTCCGGGGTGGTGTTGACGAAGAAATAGCCCCACAGCATCGGGCCATTGAGGTCCCAATCGGTGTTTTCGCGGATGTTGGCGAACATCTCGTTGATTGCGGTGATATCCATCGTCTTGTCCTGTATGCGTGACCCGGTGGCCGAAAGGGAGTGGCCGCGGGCGTGATGCCGGCAGCCTACTCCATTGGGCGTGTGCTTACTTGCCGCAGCCCTGCAGCTTGAGCACCTGGCCCTGCCGGAGCGCGTAGGCCGGGGCCTTCAGACCGTTGGCACGGGCCAGTTCACGCACGTCGCACTGGAACTTGTCGGCGATCGCGCCCAGGGTCTGGCCCTTGCCTACCTTGTGGCTGCGCGCCGGCTTGGCCTTGGGCTTTGCCGCAGGCGTGGCCACCGGGGCGACCGGCGTGGACGCCACCGCACTGGCCTGCACCTGCGCCACCGGGACCACGCTGCCCACCGCCACGTTGCCGGTGTAACTGGCCGCGGCGGGGCGCACGATCGCGGCGTTGAGGTCGGCGGTGATCAGGGTGCGTGCCAGGTCCGCGCGCGGGCCGCTGACGCAGTACCGGTTGTACAGCCCGGCGATGCGGGTGGTGGCGTTGATCGTGGTACCGGCCGGAATCCAGCCGTCGGCCTCATAGCGCGGGTTGAGGTTGCGCAGCGCGCGCATGTAACCGTCGCGGGTGCCGGCACTGCCCAGGCAGATGGTCAGCTCGTAGATGGTGGTGGACTTGGCCAGCCGGATCGTCGCCGGCTGCGCGCTGATCTTCGGGAACTCCACGCCGTACTGCTGCGGGTGCAGGAAGATCCAGGCCGCGGCGATCACCATCGGCACGTAGTCCTTGGTTTCACCGGGGAACTGGTTGTACACGCTGTCCACCCAGAAGCCCTGGCCGCCACTCTGCTTGAACACGCGCACGGCCCGGCCTTCGCCGCCGTTGTAGCCGGCCAGCGACAGCTCGACGCTGCCGTTGAGCTCGCGCATGCGCTCGTTGAGGTAGGTGGCGCTGGCCTCGGCGGCGCTGCGCGCGTCGAAGCGGGTATCGAAGCCGGTGCCATCCGGGCCCAGCCCGAAGCGGCGGCCGGTAGCCGGCATGAACTGCATCAGGCCGGCCGCACCGGCGCGCGAGGAGGCGTGCACGCGGCCATTGGATTCCTTGGCCATGATCCCGAACAGCAGCGCCTCGGGCAGGCCGCGCTTCTCCCACTCGGGCCACATCACCTGGCGCAGGTTCTGATAGTTCTCGTAGGTGGTCATCAAGGCCGGGCGCATGTCGGTAAGCCAGCGGCGGATGCCGGCCTGCACTGCCGGGTTGTACTCGACCATGTTGTCGAAGGCGTGGCGCTTGTCGTTGAGCAGCGCGGCCGCACGCGCCGCTTCCGGCACGTCGGCCGACAGCGGGCCGATGTGGTCCGGGTCGGCTTCCAGCAGGCCGCCGTCGCTGGCCAGCTCGTCGCCCTCGCCATCACGGGTGTCGGCGTTGTCCTTCAGCAGGCGCTTGTAGGCCGGCAGCATGTTGCTGACCTGGCAGCCCTTCTGGGCGACACAGGCGCTGATCACATCCTCCATGTCCTCCAGGGCGGCATCGCCTTCGTTCTTGCCCTTGGGATCGGCATTGGCCACCAGCACCAGCGCATCGCGGTAGCGCTTCTCGGCAGCGGCCATGCGCTGGTCCAGCGCATCGATCTTCACCCGGTCACGGGCCGAAACCCGCTGCGCATGGGCCTCCGGCACGAACGAGAGCATTGCAGCGAGCGCCAACAGCGGCCAACCACGGACAAGCAAGACAGGAACGGGCATTTTTGGCACTGTGTGCGAAAGATGGGGCAGAGTAGCCGCGCCACTTGCATCGGGGCAACCCGGTCGGCCCGGCAACCTGCGTCGACGTTTAGAATCCCGCCCATTCACACAGCACCAGCACAAGCGAGTTGACCATGGATCCGATCCTGCTCGGCAAAGGCATCACCGACGATATCGCCGTGACCCTGCAACCCCGTCTGGGCAATCGCCATGGTCTGGTGGCCGGGGCCACGGGCACCGGCAAGACCGTCACCCTGATGACCCTGGCAGAAGGCTTTTCACGGATCGGCGTGCCGGTGTTCCTGGCCGATGTGAAGGGCGACGTGTCCGGCCTGGCCGTGGCCGGTGCGGGTACCGAGGCCTTGGTGCAGCGGGCACGGGAGATTGGCGTGGCCGACTACGCCCCCGCCGCCAGCCCGGCGATCTTCTGGGATCTGTACGGCAAGCTGGGGCACCCGGTGCGCACCACCGTGAGCGAGATGGGCCCCACGCTGCTGGGCCGCATCCTGGAACTCAACGACACCCAGTCCGGCGTGCTCGACATCGTGTTCAAGCTGGCCGACGACCGCGGCCTGCTGTTGCTGGACCTGGATGACCTGCGCGCCCTGCTCGGCCTGGTGGCTGACGAACGCAAGGACATCTCCACCGAATATGGCCTGGTCAGCGCGCAGACGGTGGCGGCAATCCAGCGCTCGCTGCTGCGCCTGTCGCAGGACGGCGGCGAAGCCTTCTTCGGCGAGCCGGCGCTGGAACTGGCCGACATCATGCGGGTCAACCATGACGGCCGTGGCGTGATCGGCATCCTGGCCGCCGACCAGCTGGTCCTCAAGCCCAAGCTGTACTCGACGTTCCTGCTGTGGCTGCTGTCGGAGCTGTTCGAAACCCTGCCCGAAGTGGGCGACCTGGACAAACCGAAGCTGGTCTTCATCTTCGATGAGGCCCACCTGCTGTTCGACGATGCGCCGCCGGCGCTGGTGCAGCGCATCGAGCAGGTGGTGCGGCTGATCCGCTCCAAGGGCGTGGGCGTGTACTTCTGCTCGCAGTTCCCCGACGACGTGCCGGCCAACATCCTGGGGCAGCTCGGCAACCGCGTGCAGCATGCGCTGCGCGCCTTCACCCCGCGCGACCAGAAGGCGGTGAAGACCGCCGCCGAAACGTTCGTGCCCAATCCCAAGCTCGACGTGGCGGCCGTGCTGGCCAAGCTCGGCACCGGTGAGGCACTGGTGTCCACGCTGCAGGACAAGGGCATCCCCTCGCCCGTGCAGCAGACCCAGATCGCCCCGCCCCGCTGCCGGATGGGTGCCATCACCGAGGCCGAACGCGCCCAGGTGCGCGCTGGCAGCCCGGTGGGCAGCCGCTACGACACCGCGATCAACCGCGAGTCGGCGGCCGAACTGCTGGCCCAGCGCGCGCAGAAGGTGGTCGCGCAGGCCGATACGCCCAAGGCCCGCACGCGCGAGCAGGACGAACAGCAGGAAGGCGGCTTCGGCCAGTCGATCAAGGACGCCATCTTCGGCACCAAGCGCCGCCAGGGCATGATCGAAACCATGGCCAAGCAGACCACCCGGACCGTGGGCAGCAAACTGGGCAACCAGATCGTGCGCGGCATCCTGGGCGGGCTGTTCGGCGGCAAGCGCTGAGCGATACCGATGTCGCGTTGGCGTCCCCCGGCGGAAAAGAGTACGGCCCTGATCACCGCACAGGGCCATCAGCGGTTGAAGACTGAACTGGACGACCTGTGGCGGGTGCGCCGGCCGGAGGTGGTCAAGGCGCTGGCTGCGGCGGCTGCCGAGGGGGATCGCTCGGAGAATGCCGAGTACACCTACCGCAAGAAGCAGCTGGGCGAGATCGACCGGCGCGTGCGCTACCTGACCAAGCGGCTGGAATCGCTGCGCGTGGTCGACACCACCCCGACCGATCCGCAGGCGGTGTTCTTCGGCGCCTGGGTGGAGCTGGAGAATGTGGACAGCGGCGATACCAGCCGCTACCGCATCGTGGGCCCGGACGAGACCGACGCCGCCACCGGCTGGATCAGCATCGATTCGCCGCTGGCGCGGGCGTTGTTGAAGAAGCGCGTGGACGACGAGTTTGAAGTGGAGCTGCCCAGCGGCCGCCACGGCTTTGCGATCCTGGCGGTGGAGTACGGCGCGGGCTGAGGCTTTTGCGCCGTTCAACGCACGGCGTTACCGGGTGGTGCGCCGCTATCGGCGGTTGTTTGGGAACCAACCCTACCGTGTGGGGCGTCCTGGCGCGCCGGCGGAACGGGAATGTCCATCGGCGATGGCCGCAGCGCCATCCGGGCGTTGAGGGCTGCCCGCTGTTGGTAGGGTCGCATCCCGATCGACTGCCATGGGATTCGCCGCGTTCGGTATTGGCATGAGCATCGGCGACAAAGGCCTTTGCGTCGCTCAGCGCACGGCGTTACCGGGTGTGGCGCCGCTACCGGCGGTTGTTTGGGAACCAACCCTACCGTGCGCGGCCTTACGCGTCCTGCGGCGCGGGATAGCCCCTGCCGTCGCGCAGCGGCCGGAAATAATCGGCCTGCCGGTAAAACGCCGCATCCTGCTGCGGATGCCAGCCGGGAATGCCCGCCAGCGGCAACGGCCGCAGCTCCAGCGGATCGTTGAGCACGCGTCCGCTCTGGATCATCCGCGCGACCTGTGCCACGGCGCGCGCATCCTCGTCGGCGCACACCACCACGCACTTGCCCACCAGCAGACGCCCCGGCAACAAGGCCTGTTCCATCAACGCGTGGCCGATCACCGCCGCCACGGCGATCTCGCCGCTGCGCCACTGCCCTGCCCCATCCACGAACACCGCCGCCCAGTCATGCCGGTCCCAGGCCTGCACCATCGCCGGATCGCGCACCCGCACGATCACGCCGGTTTCGTCGAACTGGGTCAGCGCCGCCTGCGCACGGTTGCGCTGCTGCGGACCATGGCAGCCGATGTGCAGGCATTGGCGTGCATTGAGCGCATGCTTGATCGCCGCATGGCATGCCCACACCAGCGCGTTGAACAGGTCGTGCCAGTTCGCCGCGCGGGTGGCAATGCGGCCCTGCGCAATGCGTTGTTCGTAGTGCAGGCCATCGGCCAGCAGCGCGTCGTCCTGCTCGACCAGGTGCCGGCCCGGCAATGCCAGGCGGGCATCGAGCGCCGCGACGGTCGGCCAGTCGGCCGCCGTCAGCAGATCGGCGTAGCGGGAGAACCCGGCAAACAGCGGCTGGGCGAAGACGTCCGCCGCCACGGCGCCACGTAGCGGTGCGATGAAACGGCGGCGCGTGCCACCGGCATCGACCGCCGCCGCGGTCACAGCACCTGCAGGTCGAACGGCTTGCGGGCCGCCGCGTCGATCAACGCGTCGCCGTACAGGTCGTGGTCGTCGCTCTCGGTGATCTCCACGTCGACGAACTGGCCCACGCGCAGGCGGGCTTCCTCGGCATTCTGGATGTGCACCAGACCATCGATTTCCGGCGCGTCGGCCTTGGACCGGGCCACCGCGATGCCATCTTCGATCGCATCGACCAGGCACTGCTGCACGGTGCCGATCTTGGCCTCCAGGCGCGCGGCGGAGATCTCTGCCTGGCGTTCCATGAAGCGCGCCAGGCGCTCCTGCTTCACTTCCTCGGGCACCGCATCAGGCAGGTCGTTGGCCGTGGCACCGGTCACCGGCGAGTAGGCGAATGCGCCCACGCGGTCCAGCTGCGCCTCGTCCAGGAAGCCCAGCAGTTCCTCGAACTCGGCGTCGGTCTCGCCGGGGAAGCCGACGATGAAGGTCGAGCGCACGGTGATGTCCGGGCACAGCTGGCGCCAGCGCTGCACGCGCTCGAGGGTCTTGTCGACCGCACCCGGGCGCTTCATCAGCTTCAGGATGCGCGGGCTGGCGTGCTGGAACGGAATGTCCAGGTACGGCAGGATCCGGTTTTCGGCCATCAGCGGCACGATCTCGTCCACGTGCGGGTACGGATACACGTAGTGCATGCGGGTCCAGGCATCCAGTTCGGACAGGCCTTCGCACAGCGCCTTGAGCCGGGTCTGGTAGGCCTTGTCGCGCCACATGCGCTCGGCGTACTTCACATCCACGCCGTAGGCCGAAGTGTCCTGGGACACCACCAGCAGTTCCTTCACCCCACCGCGCACCAGCCGCTCGGCCTCGCGCAGCACCTCATCGACCGGGCGCGAGACCAGCTTGCCGCGCATCGACGGAATGATGCAGAAGCTGCACTTGTGGTTGCAGCCTTCGGAGATCTTGAGGTACGCGTAATGGCGCGGGGTCAGTTTGATGCCGTAGTCGGGCACCAGGTCCACGAACGGATCGTGCTTGGGCGGCAGCGCGGCGTGCACGGCCTCCATGACGCTGATGTAGTCCTGCGGGCCGGACACCGCCAGCACGTTCGGGTACGCCTCGCGGATCTGCTCGGGGCGCTTGCCCAGGCAGCCGGTGACGATGACCTTGCCGTTGGCGTTCATCGCCTCGCCGATCGCATCCAGCGACTCGGTCACGGCCGAATCGATGAAGCCGCAGGTGTTGACCACCACGACGTCGGCCGCATCGTAGGAGGGCACGATGTCGTAGCCCTCCGAGCGCAGCTGGGTGAGGATGCGTTCGGAATCGACGAGCGCCTTCGGGCAGCCAAGGCTGACGAAGCCGACTTTGGGGTTCAGCTGGGACATGGAATCGCGGGACTCTGGGGGCCTGGGCCCATGCCGGAATGGCGTGGGGACCTGGGGCCGGAAACGGCGGCAAGTATACCGACGTTGGGCCCCGGGCCCTGAATCGCATCGGGGCGATCCCGCCAGACCCGGCACGGTCGCTGACACGGCCCTAACCGGCGCGCGGCCGATAATGAACGCCTGAACCAACAGGAGTCACGCATCATGGGTGAGTGGGTCACGCTCGATACGCACCACGGTCCGGTCCGGGCCTGGCAGGCCACGCCGGCGGGCAAGCCCCGGGGCGGGCTGGTGGTCATCCAGGAGATCTTCGGGGTCAACGCGCACGTGCGCGAGGTGGCCGAGGGCTTTGCCGCGCAGGGCTACGCGGTGCTGGCGCCGTCGTTCTTCGACCTCATCGACGGGGTGGACGCCGCCCCCGATGCCCTGCCCTACGACCCGGACGGGGTGAAGCAGGGGCTGGAACGGGTGAACGCGCTGGGCGTGGAGAAGGCATTGGAAATCGTCCGCGCCGCGGCTTCGCGGCTGGCCCCGGCCGGCAAGGTGGGCACGGTGGGCTACTGCTGGGGCGGCAGCATCGCGCTGTTGTCGGCGCTGCGGCTGGGCCTGCCGTCGGTCAGCTATTACGGGGCGCGCAACGTGCAGTTCCTGGACGAACCACCCAAGGCGCCGGTGATGTTCCACTTCGGCGCCCAGGACAAGAGCATCCCGCCCGAGGCGATCGCCGCCCACCGCGAGAAGCTGCCGCAGATGGCCACCTTCGTGTACCCGGCCGACCACGCCTTCAACCGCAGCGTCGGACATGCGTATGATCCAGACAGCGCCACCCTGGCGCTGGAACGCACCCTGGACTTCTTTGCGGAGCATCTTGGATGAGCGAGTTCGAACTGGATCCACGCCTGGCCACCGATAGCGTACTGGTAGCAGAAGGGCCATTGTCGCAAGTGCGATTGATGAACGACGAGCGTTACCCCTGGTTGATCCTGGTGCCCCGGCTGGCCGGCATCACCGAGTGGATCGACCTGGACGGCGATCAGCAGGACAAACTGCGCACCGAGTTGAACCGTGCCTGCAAGGCGCTCAAGGGCACCGACGGGGTGGAGAAGATCAACATCGGCGCACTGGGCAACATCGTGCGCCAGTTGCATTTCCACGTGATCGGCCGCCACGTTGGCGATCCGGCGTGGCCGGGCCCGGTATGGGGCCAGGGCCAGGCACACCGTTTCGATCCGGCGGTGCTGGCCGAACGTGTCGCGCACTGGAAGGAACGGCTAGGATATTCGCCCCAGCCCTAGCGGACCCTGCCCCTGATGCGTTCCAACCTTGTCGCTGCCATCGTCCTGATCCTCGTCGGCCTGTTCCTGCTGGCCAGCAATCTGGGCTGGACCAACATGAACATGGGGAAGCTGATCCTCACCTGGTGGCCGGTGGTACTGGTGGCGGTGGGCATCGGACTGCTGTTCGGCCGCGGCAAGTAGAGCGGACCGTTGGTCCGCTGCTTTTTGGTCCGCTGCTTTTTGGTTACCACGCTGCACTCCGGACCAAGCCACAAAAAAGCGCGGATTACTCCGCGCTTTTTTTGTGGTCGCCCCCCTTGATGGGTAACGGCAACCGCAGAGGCAGCCGACCAACGGTCGGCTCTACAGGCGCGGACGCGGCAGCACGCCCGGCGATCGATCAGGTGCGCCGCGCCACCCGCGTGGTCATCGCCACACGCGCGGGTGATCAGGTCCGCGGCAGGGTCACGCCGGTCTGGCCTTGGTACTTGCCACCGCGGTCCTTGTAGGACGTCTCGCAGATATCGTCCTTGTCGGCCTGGAAGAACAGCATCTGGGCCACGCCTTCGTTGGCATAGATGCGCGCCGGCAGCGGCGTGGTGTTGCTGAATTCCAGGGTCACATGGCCTTCCCACTCCGGTTCCAGCGGGGTCACGTTGACGATGATGCCGCAGCGCGCGTACGTGCTCTTGCCCAGGCACACCACCAGGGTGTCACGCGGGATGCGGAAGTACTCCACCGTGCGCGCCAGCGCGAAGCTGTTGGGCGGGATGATGCACTCGTCGCCCACGATGTCCACGAAGCTGCCCGGGTCGAAGTGCTTGGGATCGACGATGGTGGAGTTGATGTTGGTGAACACCTTGAACTCGGGCGAGCAGCGCACGTCGTAGCCGTAGCTGGAGGTGCCGTAGCTGACGATGCGCTGGCCGTTGGCCTGCTTGACCTGGCCAGCTTCGAACGGCTCGATCATCGCCTGCTGTTCGGCCATCTGACGGATCCAGCGGTCACTCTTGATGCTCATGGGGGGTCCTGGGTGCGGAAAGGAACAACGGCACCGCCAACGGGCGCCCGGGCCACGATTCTAAACAGCCACCCGGGTTGCGGCCAGCTGCGATGCAGGGGGCGCAGGCAACAAGGCCCGGCAATGCCGGGCCTTGTGCGGTTCAGACGTGCCAGGCCCAGGGCCGGGCGGTCAGATCAGGGAGGACAGGATCGGGATGCTGGCGCGCGGGCGCTTGGCCACTTCCTCGATCAGGCGCTCGGCCGCGCGCAGGTAGGCCTGGGCGGCTGCCGAGTCCGGCAATGCGGCGGTGATCGGCGTGCCGGCATCGCCCTGCTCGCGGATGCCGATTTCCAGCGGCAGCGACCCCAGCAGCGGCACGCCGTACTGCGCGGCCATGCGCTCGCCGCCGCCATCGCCGAACAGGTGCTCGCGGTGGCCGCAGTTGCTGCAGGTGTGCACGGCCATGTTCTCCAGGATGCCCAGGACCGGCACTTCCACCTTCTCGAACATCTTCAATGCCTTCCTGGCGTCCAGCGTGGCGATGTCCTGCGGCGTGGTGACGATCACCGCGCCGGCCAGCGGAATCTTCTGGGTCAGGGTCAGCTGGATGTCGCCGGTGCCCGGCGGCAGGTCGATCAGCAGATAGTCCAGGTCATCCCAGAGGGTGTCATTGAAGAACTGGGTCATCGCCGAGGTGGCCATCGGGCCGCGCCAGATCATCGGCGTCTCGTCTTCGATCAGGTAGCCGATCGACATGGTCTCCACGCCGAAGGCGCGCATCGGTTCGATCGACTTGTTGTCCGGGCTTTCCGGGCGGCCGCTGAGGCCGAGCATGGCCGGCACGCTCGGACCGTAGATGTCGGCATCAAGCAGGCCCACGCGCGCGCCCAGTTTGGCCAGCGCCACGGCCAGGTTCACCGCCGTGGTGGACTTGCCCACGCCGCCCTTGCCCGATCCCACGGCAATCACGTTGCGGATGCGCGGATGCGGGCTGAGCCCTTTCTGCACCTGGCTGGCGTGGGGACGACGCGACTGACTGCTGCTCACTGCATGGCTCCGGGAAGACCGCGATGGGAACCGGCAACTATACAACCCCGGCCGGGCCGCGCCCCGCTGTGATGGGCAGCAGTGCACGCCGCACCGTGTTTTCCCACCGGTCGCATCACGCAGCGCAGCTGCAACGGCTGCCGCTGATGGAAACTTGTCCAAGTATCTCGGTTGTTAACTTGTATGGATATTCATCATTTATTCATTGTTATTATGAAACGACACCAAGGTAATCCGTAACCGTATGTTTTTCATGAATAATTTTCGGAATAAACGAATAATGTTTCCAAGACATTTATTTCAAGTTAAGCCTGTGTTACGGTCGAAAAACGCTGAAACCCAGCTGAACGATCCGGGTATTGCCAGGAAAGGGAATACCGCGCCATTACCAGTACGGAGATCCACATGTTCCGCAAAGGCCTCAAGTACCCGCGTCACCCGCTTACCGCCGCCGTCCTGTCCGGCCTGCTGCTCGCCAGCGCAAGCGCGTTCGCCCAGGATGCGGCGACGACCGAACTGAGCCGCGTCACCGTCACCGGCTCGCTGATCCCGCAGACCGAGATCGAAAACCACACGCCGGTGCTGACCGTCACCGCCGAGGACATCCAGACCCGCGGCTTCTCCAGCGTGGCCGAAGTGCTGCAGCAGAACTCGCTCACCACCGGCGGCCTGCAGGGGGGCCAGAGCTCGGCATCGTTCACCCAGGGTGCCGAGGCGTCGGGGATGTTCGGGCTCAACCCGGGCTACACCAAGTACCTGATCAATGGGCGGCCGATGCTGTCCTACCCTGCCCTCTACAACGGCAGCGACACCTTCAACAACCTCAGCGGCATTCCGATCGACATCGTCGAGCGCATCGAGATTCTGCCCGGCGGGCAGTCCTCGCTGTATGGCTCGGACGCGATCGCCGGCGTGGTCAACATCATCCTCAAGGACCGCATGGACGGCGGCGTGCTCAACGTGCGCGGCGGCGCTTATACCGAGGGCGGTGGCAACAGCTTCCGGCTCAGCGGTGCGCATGGCTTCAATGCGTTCGACGACCGCTTCCACGCGCTGGTCAACGTGCAGTATGAGAAGAGCAGCCCGATCTGGGGCTACCAGCGCGACCTGACCAAGGTGAACAATCCGGTCGGTTATTCGGCGCAGGTCCCCACCAACGACTTCCTGGTGTACCTGCCCGACCAGCAGAACGCCTATGTGATGATGGATCCCACCCGGTGCGCAGGCGTTGCGGGGCAATTCGGTGGCACCACCGTGCTCGGCACGCGCGCGACCGGCGAATCCTGCGGCTCGGCTTACAGCCCCGGCTACAAGACACTCAAGAACGGCAAGGAAAGCAGCCAGTTCTACACCTCGATGAGCTTCGATGTGAACGACAATTTCCAGTTGTTCGGCGATGCGCTCTACAGCCTGGAAGAAGTCGATTACACCTCCGGCTCGGGCTATGCGTTCTGGGGCAGCGATGTGGGCTTTGGCCAGTTCTATGACCAGTCCAGCCAGCAGTACATGAACCTGCAGCGCGCCTTCGCACCGGAAGACATCAGCGGCGCCGGCTACCGCGACATCCTCAGCACCGACCGCAACAAGTCCTACCAGGTCACCCTGGGCGGCCGCGGCAGCGCCGGCAACTGGGATTACAGCGCCAGCTTCAGCCGTGGCGAATATCGCCTGACCGAGCGCAGCTTCGCGCGCTGGGCCGACGAGATCGACGGCTACTTCGAAGACCATGTGCTCGGCCCGGTGCTGGGTACCACCGATGACGGCTACAACATCTACAACCCCAACTGGGGTGCGTTCTACTCGCGCCTGCCCGCGGGCGACTTCCAGACCTTCACCGGCTTCACCTACAACGAAAGCAAGACCTGGCAGAACCTGGGCCGCGTGCAGATCACCAACGGCTCGCTGTTCACCCTGCCCGGCGGCGATGCGGGCTTTGCGGTGGTCGCCGAGGGCGGCAGCGAAGGCTGGTCCTACCGTCCCGACCAGCGCCTGCTTGATGGCGAGGTGTGGGGCACCACGGCCGTGTCCGGCGCCGGTCACCGCAGCAACTACGCGCTGACCACCGAGCTGCGCATGCCCTTGCTGGAGTCGCTCACCGTGACCGGCTCCGGGCGCTACGACGCGTTCAAGATCGCCAACAACACCGTGGACAAGGCGACCTACAGCATCGGCGTGGAATTCCGCCCGATCGAGAGCCTGCTGTTCCGCGGCAAATACGGCACCGCGTTCCGGGCGCCCAGCCTGTCCGACGCCTTCCAGGGCCGCAGCGGTTACTACGCCAACGCCTCCACCGACTACTACCGGTGTGGCCAGCTCGGCTATGACCCGGCCGATACCCTCGGCTGCGCCTACGACAACGAATCGGTGTTCGGCGAGCAGTCGGGCAACCCCGACCTGCAGCCCATCACCGCCGATGTCTGGAACGCCGGCATCGTGTGGGCACCGATGAACAATCTGTCGGTGTCGGTGGACTACTACAACTGGAAGATCAAGAACGAGGTCAACACCCTGTCCTCTGACCAGTTGCTGTTGGCCGAGTACTACTGCCGCAACGGCCTGACCAACAACACCTCGGCCAGCTGCCAGAACGTCGACGACTGGATCACCCGCGATGCGGCCGGCAACCTGGAGCAGATCTACACGCCCAAGTTGAATGTCGCCGCGCAGAACCTGCAGGCGGTCACGGCCAGCTTCAAGTACGTGCAGGAGATCGGCCGCTTCGGGGCACTGCAGTTCGGCGCCAACTACACCAACATGATCAAGCGCGAACTGCAGCCGCAGCCGGGCGATGCGTTCCTGGACCTGCTGCGCGACCCGTACGCGATGTGGAACTACGACCAGTACGCCAAGGTGCGCACCGACGGTTCGGTCGGCTGGGCCAAGGACAAGTGGACCACCACGCTGTACTTCAACTACATCGGCAAGACCCCCAACCGCATGGCCTACCTGGGCAACGGCTATGACTACGTGCATTCGTCCGGTTACAAGGCCGGCAAGTGGGGCTCCTACACCACCTACAACCTGAGCGTGAACTACCAGGCGCTGGAAGACCTGACCCTGTCGGTGATGGTCAACAACGTGTTCAACAAGATGCCCGACGGGCAGGCGCACAGCTACGCCGGCAACGTGGGCGCGCCGTACAACAGCAACATCTACAACCCCTACGGCCGCGCGGTGTACGTGCAGGCCAAGTACGACTTCGGCAGGTAAGCGCCGGCGTCAGCGTTCAGAAGGGCCCCGCTTCGGCGGGGCTTTTTTTTGGTTCTTCGCCCATCTGCGGGGCAAGCAAAAACGTGCCTTGACGCTTTTCAGGCGCGGCCGTCGGCGAGTCGGGCGCTGGGCCCCCATGCCCTTTCCGGCGAATGTCCTCCGGCGTCGGCCTGCGGCCGCCGCCTCCCCCTTTACTTCGCCTCCAAAGGCATGGGGGCCGAGCGCCCGACCCACCGACAGCGCCAGAAAAGCTGGCTTCCCCCTGCTTACCGCAAGCCGAGCCCCGTAGCGGCCGGTAGGCCTCTGGGCAAAATAAAGGAGGAGGCCGCCACGCGGCCGGGGGACATTTGCACCAGGGGCCTACCGGCCGTTACGGGGCCCTCACGCTCGCGACCGGCCTGATCGGGGACGCCAGCCGATCCGAACGGCGCCTGCACGCCCGGCCACCCGCGCACCGTCGTGCTCACCCTGCGACGGCCCTTGCAACAAGACGCCCTCCTCAGATGGGAGAAGAACCGTTTTTTGCCCTGACGAGTACTTATTCCAATATGTCATCAGCCATGAAAATGAACGATCCATGTACGTCCCGCCATGTCGCCCGGACAGCGCGGGACAGCCCGGAAATCTTCACACGGTCGTTTCAACCGCAACTAATTTTCGTGTAATCAATAACTTGGGCGAATCGCCCGCCATCATTGGCTTCAGCGCACCTATGTGCCGATCCTGCCTTTATGACGCGGTGATGAACAGTTGACAGTGCAAGTTAAGCTCGTGTTAACTTCTGGTCATCGGCTTGTGAAGCTGATTACAGGGGGCAGCGGTTGGGGCCCGTCGGGAGCACAAGGGTGTCGGATCCGGCCAAGAAGGCCTACATACCGCCACCTGGCGCACAGAACTGATTTCAAGGGGAACTATTCATGGCAAATCGCAACCTGCTCAGCCGCAACCCGCTGAGCTTTGCGCTGGCATCGGCGCTGCTCGTTTCGGCCGTCGCACCGGCCTTCGCACAGGAAGCCGGCAACGAGGTCGGCGGCAAGAACGCCACCAACCTGGACCGTGTTTCGGTGGTGGGCTCGCGCATCAAGCGGTCCGAAGTTGAAGGCCCGGCGCCGGTCACCGTGATTACCCGCGGCGACATCGACCGTGAAGGCTTCCAGACCGTCGGCGACATGCTGCAGACGCTGACCCAGAACACCACCGCCTCGTTCACCGGCGATCTGGCCGTGTCCGGCTTCACCCCCAACGCCCAGGTGGTCAACCTGCGCAACCTGGGTCCCGGCTACACCCTGACCCTGGTCAACGGCCGCCGCCCCGCCCAGTACCCGCAGCCCTACAACCGCGACAACAACGTCGCCAACATCAACTCCATTCCCAGCAGCATCGTCGAGCGCGTTGAAGTGCTGACCGGTGGTGCTTCGGCCATTTACGGTTCCGACGCCGTCGCCGGCGTGGTCAACATCGTGTTGCGCGAGCACTTCGACGGCAACCTGGTGCGCCTGACCACCGGCACCACCGCTGAAGGCGGCGGTGACACGGTGAATCTGGAGCTGACCGGTGGCCGTACCGGCGACCGCTGGAGCGCGGTGTGGGCATTGCAGTACAGCGACCGCGAACCGGTCTTCGCCAGCCAGCGCAAGTGGCTCTCGGACGTCCGCGAAGGGCCGCTGGGCAGCACCGCCACCCCCGGCCTGTCGCTGATCGCGATCCGCGGCCTGGCCTCGGCCAACGGCCCGGTCAACCACAATGCGTACTATCCCGGCCAAGCCAATTGCGATGCACTGGGCTTCACCACCGTAACCACCGCCGCCCGCGGTACCTACTGCGGCTCGTATGACAGCAGCGCTTCGCGCTCGATCTCCAACAAGCGCCAGTTCTACTCCGCCTACGGTTACGGCACCTTCGATTTCACCGACACCACCCAGGGCTGGGCCAGCGCGAACTACTACACCACCAACGGCAAGGCCAGCTCCGGCACGGAGTTCTGGGCCACCAACGGTGACAAGTTCAACATCCTGTCCAACGGCAGCACCAGCGCCTTCTACTACGATGCCGGCCTGCGCGACATCGTGCAGCTGCAGCGTGTGTTCACCGCCGATGAGCTGGGCGGCAACGAAGCGGCCAGCACCACCTACGACGAATACACCTACGACTTCGCCGCCGGCGTGCGTGGCACCATCGCCGATCGTTTCGACTGGGAAGCCAGCGGCGGTTACGGCTACTACAACTACAAGATGGACCGCCCGCGCCTGCTGGCAAAGTCGGTGCATGACTACTTCCTGGGCCCGCAGCTCGGCTGGAGCAACGCGACCGGCACCGGTACCGGTGTCTATCCGATCCATGCACTGAACCTGCAGCGCTGGGGCTCGCCGATCACCCCGGAGATCTACCAGTCGTTCGCCACCCGCGTGATCAACCGCTCTGAAACCAGCGTCGCCAACGCCAGCTTCAACATCAGCGGCGACCTGTTCGAACTGCCGGCCGGTGCCGTCGGCTTCGCCAGCGTGCTGGAGTGGAACCGTCAGAAGATGGACATGGTGAGCGATCCGCGCACCGACCAGCTGCGCCCGATCGATGGCCAGACCATCTACAACCTGACCAGCTCCGGCGAAACCCACGGTACCCGCGACCGTTACGCCGTTGGCGCCGAGTTCCGCGTGCCGATCTTCAGCAGCCTGAGTGCGAACGCGGCGGCCCGCTACGACAAGTACGACGATATCTCGTCGGTCGATGCGGCCAGCACCTACAACCTGGGCCTGGAATGGCGCCCGTTCAGCAACCTCATGCTGCGTGGCAGCTACGCCACCAGCTTCCGTGCGCCGGACATGCAGCTGATCTACGCCGGCGGTGCCGCGTCCTACACCACCGAGCTGGATGAGTACGCCTGCCGTTCCGGTACCGGTGCGGGTGCTGCCCAGGGTCCGCGTACGCGCACCCAGTGCAACGCGCCGACCAGCGATCCGACCAAGTACTCGGTGCAGACCCAGGTTGCCGGCAACCCGAACCTGACCGAAGAAAAGGGCAAGTCGTGGGGCGGTGGTTTCGTGTGGGACATCACCGACGGCATGTCGCTGACGGTCGACTACTACCGCATCCAGCTGGAAGACGCCGCCGCCCAGCTCAGCAACGACTACCTGCTGCGTGCCGAAGCGGCCTGCCGCCTGGGCAGCGCCAGCGACGGTCGTGCCGTGCCGAGCCCGTCGGTGTGCGCCAACGTTCAGAGCCTGATCACCCGTGTCAACCTGCCCGGCTCGCCGGATGACGGTCGCATCCAGCTCATCAACAACGCCTACATCAATACCGCTCTGCAGGACACCAGCGGCATCGATGCCAGCTACAAGTACGCGCTGGACACCGACCGTTGGGGCCGTTTCAACGTCGACCTCGGCTACTCGCTGACGCTGACCAACAAGTACAAGCAGACGGCCGACGACGAGCTGATCGACTACCGCGATCTGCCGCCGGAGTTCTTCTACTCCGAACGCAGCCGCGCCCGCGGCAGCCTGACCTGGACCAAGGGTGACTGGGCATCGACCGTCTTCGGTACCCGCTACGGTTCGGCCTTCAGCCAGGCCGAGGCGGACGGCGTCAATGCCGCAGGTGCCTTCTACCCGCGTCGCCTGGCTCCGTACTTCCTGTGGAACCTGAGCGTGGGCAAGAAGTTCGGTGAGAACGTGCTGGCAACCTTCCAGGTGGTCAACGTGTTCGACAACCAGTACCGCAAGGACAACAGCCGCACTGCCTACCCGTTCTTCGACCCGTACATCGGTGCCGATCCGCTGGGCCGCCGCTTCTACGTGAGCCTGCAGTACAAGTTCTGATCACCTCCGGGTGATGTAAGGATGCGTGGGAAAGCCCGGTCCTTGACCGGGCTTTCCTTTTTGACTGCCGCTGCCGGCGACGCAGCGGCCCTGGACAGGAAACAGGCACACATGCAGATGAAGTCGATGCTGTACGCACCCCTGGCACTGGCGATGGCACTTGCCGCATCGCTGCCGGTGGCACAGGCGGCCTCCCCGGCCAACACGCCTTACTCGATTGAAGATTTCGCCAAGCACGCCAGCTTCAGTTCGGCCAAGATCTCGCCCAACGGTGACTACCTGGCCATCAGCGTCGACCTGGGCGACCAGGACGTGCTGACCATCCTGCGCACCAGCGATCTCAAGGTGCTGAAGGTCAACCAGCTGCCGGACAAGAAAAGCGTCGGCAGCTTCCATTGGATCTCGCCCCAACGGCTGATGTTCAATGCAGTGAAAAAGCAGGGTGGCTATGCCCAGCCCTTCCCCACCGGGGAATGGTTCGCGGTGAACGCCGACGGCAGCCTGGCCCGCCCGGTGATCTTCTACGGCACCCGCGATGCCACCCAGCGCGGCAAGAGCGTCGGCAACGAGTCCTACTCGCTGCTGGACACCCTGCGCGGCGATGACCAGAACGTGATCATGCAGGTCCGCTACCCGCGCTCGTCCGAAGGCGCAGGCACCCAGGTGGTCAGCCTGGACACCATCAGTGGCCGGCGCACCCCGCTGGCCCGCGCGCCCAAGGAAAACTGCGACATCGCGCTGGACGCCGCCAAGGAGCCGCGGTTCGCAGTGTGCAGCTCCAGCCGCGATGAAAGCGGTGAGTACGACGAGCGCAGCGAGCTGTATCGCCGCGACGGCACCACCTGGACGCTGATCAATGCCTCCAAGGCGGACGGCAAGCACCTGCGTGTGCTGCGCACCACCGCCGATGGCACCGTCTACGCCGAGCAGGACGACGGCAAGCTGCCGGCGGCACTGGGTACGCTGGATACGGCCAGCGGCCAGTTCAACAGCCTGTTCCAGGACCCGGTCACCGATGTCTCGCAGATGATGTGGAGCACCGATGACAAGCGCTTGCTGGGCGTGATCAACCAGTCCGGCGCGCCCAAGGTCACGCTGATCGACGAAGACCACGCCGATGCGAAGTTGTACCAGTCGCTGGCCGCGGCCTTCCCCGACCAGATGGTGCAGTTCTCCAGCTATACCGAGGACGGCCAGAAGATCCTGGTGTCGGTCTACAGCGATACCAATCCCGGCGAGCTCTACCTGTTTGATCGCGGTACCGGCCAGGCCCGTTTCCTGCTCCAGGGGCGCGACTGGCTGGACCCCAAGCGCATGGCCAGCGTCACCTCGTTCACGCTCAAGGCTCGCGACGGCCGCCAGCTGTACGGCTACCTGACCGTGCCCAAGGGCGCAGAGGGCAAGCGGCTGCCGATGATCGTCAACCCGCATGGCGGCCCGATCGGTCCGCGCGACAACTGGGGCTTCAACCCGGAAGCGCAGCTGCTGGCCAGCCGCGGCTACGCGGTGCTGCAGGTCAACTTCCGCGGGTCCGGTGGCTATGGCAAGGCATTTGAAGAGGCCGGGCATCGGCAGTGGGCCGACGGCATCCAGAACGACATTCTGGATGCGACCCATTGGGCCATCGCCCAGGGCGTGGCCGACAAGGACCGCCTGTGCATCTACGGGGGCAGTTTCGGGGGCTATTCGGCGCTGATGGCACCGATCCGCGAACCGGGCCTGTTCAAGTGTGCGTTCGGCTATGTGGGCGTGTATGACGTGGACATGCTGTTCACCAAGGGCGACATCCCGCAGCGTGAGTCCGGCCAGCGCTACCTGCGCCGCACCCACGGCGTGGATCCGGCCGAACGCGCCAAGGCGTCGCCGGCCAAGCGTGCTGCCGAAGTCCGCATTCCCGTGTTCCTGGCCGCCGGCGCGCGCGATGCCCGTGCGGTGCCTGAGCAAACCGAACTGATGGCCAAGGCGTTGACCGAGGCCGGCAATGCGCCGGAAGAGGTGATCATCCAGTCCGGGGAAATGCATGGCTTCTACGGCGTCCCCGCACGCGTGAACCTGTACACGAAAATGCTGGCCTTCTTCGACCGCCATATCGGTACCGGCAGCAAGCGCTGACCGCAACAGGGGCGCGCGGCCGTCAGGTCGCGCGCCCTGTCTTTTGGCATAGTGACGTACGCCGCATGCGCCCGACCCGATCACCGCCGGACCATGCCCCCGTCGGCATCCGCCCCGGGCTGATCAAGGAATGATGCTATGAATACCCCGCGTTATCTGCTTTACCCCCTCTTCGCAGCGCTGCTGCTGCCGGCGGTTGCAACCGCCGCGCCACCGGCCGCCAAGGCCAAAACCGGCACCGCGTTGCCCAGTGATCCGGTCGACGATCCGTTGATGATCAGCGCCGGGTTCCTCAACGGCCACCCGGACCTGCGCTTCCGCATGCTGGGTATGGAAAAAATGCGCGGCAACGACCCGACCGCCGCGTTCGCGTTCTTCCAGCGCGCCGGGTTCTATTCGGACAAGGTGTCCCAGGCGATGGTGGCCGAGATGCTGTGGAATGGCACCGGCACGCCGGTCAACCGCGCGTTGGCCTATGCCTGGATGGACCTTGCCGCCGAGCGTGGCTACAAGGGCTTTGTCGAGCTGCGCGAGCGCTACTGGGCCAACTTGAGCGCCGCCGAACAGGCGCAGGCCGTCACCGAGGGCGAGGCGATCTATGCCCGCTTCGGTGATGAGGCGGCGGCGCCGCGACTGAACCAGGCGATGCGCCGCGAGCAGCACCGCTTGACCGGCAGCCGCACGGGCTTTGCCGGCAACGTGAAGATCCTGGTGCCGGGTCCGAACGGCGTGGTCGAGCAGATCGACGGCTCCAAGTTCTATGACCAGCGCTACTGGGACCCGGACAAGTACCGGCAGTACCAGGACAGCATCTGGATGACGCCGCGGGTGGGCCGGGTCGATGTGGGCACGGTGAGCACGGTGCCGGTCACCGGCGACCGCAGTACGCGCATCCCCGAGGTCAAGCCGCAGGTAGATGCCAGCGAGCCGCAGACCGAAGAGTTGCAGCCGGATCTTGACGGAAAGTAGCCGCGTCGCTGCGGCTCAGCCGCGCAGGATCACCTGCGCGGCGTTATGCCCCGGTGCACCGGTGACACCGCCGCCGGGATGCGTGCCGGACCCGCACAGATACAACCCCGGCAACGCGCCGCGGTAGTCGGCCTGGCCCAGCATCGGGCGTGCACTGAACAGCTGGTTGAGGCTCAGCGCGCCGTGGAAGATATCCCCGCCGATCAGGCCGAAGGTCCGCTCCAGGTCCAGCGGGCTCAGTACCTGCCGGCCCAGTACCGAGGCGGCAAATCCCGGCGCATGCTGTTCCACCGTGGCGATCATCAGGTCGGCCACTTCATCACGATGATCATCCCAGCTGCGCCCGTGCGGCAGCTGCGGTGCGACGTGCTGGCAGAACAGGCTGGCCACGTGCTGCCCGGGCGGCGCCAGCGAATCGTCCAGCGTGCTGGGAATGAGCATCTCCACGATCGGCTCGCGCGACCAGCCGTGCTGGCGCGCATCGGTGTAGGCGCGGTCCATGTAATCCAGCGACGGGGCGACGATGATGCCGGCGGTCAGGTGGTCGCCCGCACCGGGCAGGCAGCGGAAGTCGGGCAGCTGTGACAGCGCCACGTTCATGCGGAAGGTGCCCGAGCCGCAGCGCCAGTTGGCCATGCGTTCGCGCGTGGGCGCCGGTACCTCGTCGGCGGCCAGCAGTTGCTCGTAGAGCAGTTTCGGGTTGACGTTGGCCACCACCGCGCGGGCGTCGATGCGCTCGCCCTCCAGCGTTTCCACGCCCACCGCCCTGCCCGCCTCGACCCGCACGCGGCGCACGCCGGCATCGGTGCGGATCTGCGCGCCGGCCTGCATGGCCGCACGCGCCATCGCCTGGGTGATCGCGCCCATGCCGCCGATGGCGTGGCCCCAGGCGCCCTTGACCCCGTTGCTCTGGCCGAACGCGTGGTGCAGCAGCACGTAGGCGGTGCCCGGCGCATACGGGCTGGCGTAATTGCCCACCACGCCGTCGAAACCGAACAGCGCTTTGATCGGCGCACTCTCGAACCAGCGGTCGAGGTACTCGGCGGCGGAAATGGTGAACAGGTCCAGCAGCTCCTGGCGCAGCCCGGGCGACAGCGCGTGCAGCCGCCGCCCCAGCTGCCCCGCCCGCCACAGTTCGGGCAGGGCCTGCAGCCAATGTCCGCTGCCCACGTTGGGCGGCGCCTGCAGTGCAACGGCGCGCAGCACGTCGGCGAATACCTCCAGCCGTTGTTCGTAAACCGGCAACTGCTCCGCGTCGCGCACGGAGAAGCGGCGCACCTCGGCCTGGGTAAGACCGGTGCCGGCCAGCAGGTAGCCGCCGTCGGGCAGTGGCAGGAAATTGTTGATGCGGCGCGGCACCACCGTCAGCCCGTGCCCGGGCAGGTCCAGGTCGGCGATTACCTTGGGCTGCAGCAAGGACACCGTGTAGGACGCCACCGAATTGCGGAAGCCCGGATGGAATTCCTCGGTGACCGCCGCACCCCCGACCACCCCGCGGCGCTCCAGCACCAGCACGCGCTTGCCGGCGCGCGCCAGGTACGCCGCGCAGACCAGGCCATTGTGCCCGGCGCCGATGATGACCGCGTCCCACGCCTGCGCAGAAGGGTTTGCCATGGCCGTTGTATACACCGCCACGGCAGGGCGTGTCGCCCCACAGGCCACGACTTTGCCGCTGCGGTCGTCCGGCCGTGCCGAAGGCGGTGACCGGCCCCACGCAGGGGCGGCTTGCCATCGGCCATGACCTTCGACACCCTTGCAGGCCGGGCCAGCGGCGTATCGTCTGGCCCACGGCCCCGCAGGGGCCAGCCCACGCATGACCCATCGGCCTGGAGGCCATTCACAGTGATCGCTCGCACTCCCAAGATTGTTCTGCTGACCCTGGCCGTTTCGGCCGCGCTGGTCGGCTGCGGCAAGAACGAAACCCCGGCTACGGACAGCGCGGCCTCCACCGCCGCACCGGCCACCCCTGCCGCTGCTGCCACCGAGTACAAGCTCGACGACAGCAAACTGCCGGCCTACAACGCCTTCCACCCGTCCGACCTGGACACCAGCCTGGACGCCTGCAACGCGTTCGGCGACTACGTCAACAGCAAGTGGCTGGCCGCCAATGAGATTCCGGCCGACCGCACCAGCTGGGGCGCCTTCACCATCCTGGACGAGCGTTCGGTTGCCGTGCAGCACCAGCTCGCCGAGCAGGTCGCGGCGGTGAAGAACCCCAGCGGTATCGAGAAGATCGTCGGTGACTTCTGGGCCACCGGCATGGACGAAGCCAAGATCAACGCGCAGGGCATCGAGCCGATCAAGGCCGACCTGGCCGCCATCGACGGCCTGCAGAGCAAGGACGCCGTCGCCGACTTCCTGCGCAGCAGCGCGGCCAAGGGCGAGAACGTGCTGTTCGGCTTCGGTCCGGAAGCGGACTTCAAGAACTCCAGCATGAACATGGCGTACGCCAGCCAGGGCGGCCTGGGCCTGCCGGACACCACCTACTACACCGACGCCAAGAACGCCGACAAGCTCAAGGCCTACCAGGCGCACGTGGCTAAGGTGCTGGAACTGTCCGGCGTTGCCGCCGCCGATGCGGCCAAGCAGGCAGCTGACGTGGTGAAGTTCGAAACCCGTCTGGCCAAGGCCTCCAAGTCCAGCGTCGAGCTGTCGCGCGATGTGTCGCTGTACTACAACCCGGTCACCCTGGCCGATGCCGACAAGCTGACCCCGAACTTCAGCTGGACCAAGTTCTTCGAGGCCCAGGGCGTGGCCGCGCCGGAGAAGTTCTCGCTGGCCATTCCGTCCTTCCACCAGGAAGTGAGCAAGGCGCTGGGTGACACCGATCCGTCGGTGTGGCGCGCCTACCTGCGCTTCCACACCGTGGACGGCGCCTCGCCGTACCTGGCCGATGCGTTCGTGGATGAGAACTACGCGTTCTACGGCAAGACCCTGAACGGCCAGAAGGAACAGAAGCCGCGCTGGAAGCGCGTGCTGGGCACCATCGAGAACGACGCCGGCGATGCGTTCGGCCAGCTGTATGTGAAGGTCGCCTTCTCGCCGGAAGCCAAGGCCAAGATGGAAGAACTGGTCAAGAACCTGGCCGCCGCGCTGAAGGAGCGTATCCAGGGCCTGACCTGGATGAGCGACGAGACCAAGGCCAAGGCCATTGCCAAGTGGGAAACCTTCACCCCGAAGATCGGCTACCCGGACAAGTGGCGTGACTGGAACGGCCTGACCACCGGTCGCGACAGCTACCTGGGCAACGTGCGCGCGGCCAACGCCTTCAACTACAAGTGGAGCCTGTCCAAGATCGGCAAGCCGGTGGACAAGACCGAGTGGGGCATGACCCCGCAGACGGTCAACGCCTACTACAACCCGCTGCAGAACGAGATCGTGTTCCCGGCCGCCATCCTGCAGCCGCCGTTCTTCGACCCGAAGGCCGACGACGCGCTCAACTACGGCGGCATCGGTGCGGTGATCGGCCACGAAATGACCCACGGTTACGACGACCAGGGCAGCCGCTTCGGGCCGACCGGCAACTTCGAGAACTGGTGGAACGCGGCGGACACCAAGAACTTCAGCGGCCTGACCGGCAAGCTGGTCAAGCAGTTCGACGGGTACAAGGTGGACGGCCAGGCGGTCAACGGCAAGCTGACCCTGGGCGAGAACATCGCCGACCTGGGCGGCGTGGCAACCGCCTACGACGCGCTGCAGAAGGCCTCGGCCGGCAAGGAAGATCCGAAGATCGACGGCTTCACCCGCGATCAGCGCTTCTACTTCAACTGGGCCACCGTGTGGCGCACCAAGTACACCCCGGAAAACGCCAAGGTCCGCCTGGCCACCGATCCGCACGCCCCGGCGCAGTTCCGTGCCATGGGCGCGCCGTCGAACCTGCCGACCTTCGCCGCTGCGTTCCAGTGCAAGGCCGGCTCGCCGATGGTCCGCGCCGGCGACCAGCAGGTCGTGATCTGGTAACCCATCGCGCCACCGCGTGATCCGCTGCAATCAAAGGCCCGGGATTTCCCGGGCCTTTGTTTTTTCCTTTGCAGGTATCGCGATTGGTCAATTGAACACAGCAAGCAGAGCAAAAGCCGCCGGCGTGCGACTGGACTGCATTGGGCCGGTTGGGGTGGGTTTGCGGGACACGCTGCAAGTACGTCCATGTAAGCTCCGTCGCCGCATCCATGCGGCTCAGGGTCCCGCAAACCCACCCCCACCAGCCCTTGGACAACTCCCGGCACGCACGGAAAAGCAAACCTGCCCTGCGTGCTTTCGCTTTTCTTTGGATGCCGACCCACTGTCGAAGGCGGGGGTGTGGGGTTTCGCGGGACCGTTGGGCGCCATGGATGGCGCTCACGAGCCTCCAGGGATGGATTTACGGCGTGTCCCGCGAAATCCCACACCCCCGCCTCGTGGGATCTACGTGCCAAAGGCCTTTGCCTTTCTTCCCCATCACGCTCTTTTCGCTTTGCTTGGTACACTCGCGCGATCCCAATCCACACTGGATTCGCTTTACATGTCCAACCTCCGTCCGCTCGCCCTTGCCCTGGGCCTTGGCCTGGCCTCCCTGGTCATCGCACACGACGCGCACGCTGCGCCGAAGAAGAAGGCCGCGCGTGCGCCGGCGGTCAGCGCCCAGTGCAGCGACTTCTATGAAGCCAGCAATGGCGCGTGGCTGAAAGCCAATCCCGTGCCGCAGACCGGCGCCACCACCGCCCTTGGGCAGCTGGCCGAGCGTACCCGCCTGCAGCAGCGCGAGCTGCTGGATGCGTCCATGAAGACCCCGCAGGGCACCGTGCAGAAGCTGCTCGGCGACTTCTGGGCCAGCGGCCTGGACGAAGCCGCGGTTGAAGCCGACGGCTCCAACCCCATCGCCCCCCTGCTGACCCGCATCAACGCCATCAAGAAGGCCAAGGACGTCCCCGCCTCGATCGCCGCGCTGCACCAGGTCGGCATCCCGGTGGCCTTCAACTTTGCCCCCGACGTGGACCTCAAGGCGCTCGACCGCCACATCGGCTACTTCATGCAGGGTGGCATGGGCCTGCCCGACCCGGCCTTCTACACCCGCACCGACGCCGACACCGTCGCGCTGATGGCCCGCTACCGCGCCTACGTCAAGCAGATCCTGGCCCTCACCGGCACCCCGGCGGCCAAGCTCGACGCCGAAGCGCAGGCCGTCATCGCGCTGGAAACCGAACTGGCGCGCAACGCACAGTCGCTGGCGGGCATCAACAACCCGTTCAACAACTATGCCCCCATCTCCACCAAGGACCTCAACAGCCGCTACCGCAACCTGCAGCTGGATGCGTTCCTCAAGGTCCAGGGCGTCAACGACGACCTCGTCTCGCTGGCCGACCCCGCGCTGTTCAAGCAGCTGGACGGCATGGTCACCCGCATCAAGCCGGACCAGTGGAAGGCCTACCTGCGCTGGCGCGTGGGCGATGCCATGGCCCCGTACCTGTCCAAGGCCTACCGCGATGCCGAGTTCGAATTCCGCGGCCGCGTGATCCGTGGCGAAACCATCGCCCCGGCGCGTTGGGAACAGACCCTGGATGCGATCAACGTCGCCGCCGGCCCGATGCTCGGCCGCGAATATGCCAGCAAGTACCTGTCCGCCGATGATCGCCGCCAGGCAGCGGTGATCGTCGACAAGATCCGCGAAGTGCAGATCGATGCGGTCAAGCGCAGCACCTGGCTCAGCAACGATGCCAAGACCGAAGCGCAGGCCAAGCTGGCCGCGCTGAAGATCGAAATCGGCACCCCGCTGCGCGACCTCGACTACAGCGTGCAGCCGATGGGCCGTGGCAGCTTCGGCGGCAACATGCTGATCGCCTCCACCTGGCGCCACCGCGAAGAAATGAAGCGCATCGGCAAGGGCAACGCCGACCGCCGCTGGGACGTGCTGCCGCAGCAGCCCGCGCTGGCCTATGACATCGCGCAGAACCGCCTGATCGTCACCGCCGCCGTGCTGCAGGGCCCGGTGTTCAACGCCAAGGCCGATGCCGCCGACAAGTTCGGCAGCTTCGGTGCCCTGGTCGCCCACGAACTGACCCGCGCCATCGATGCGAAGGGCGCGCTGGTGGATGCCAAGGGCGAACTGCGCAGCTGGTGGACCCCGGCCGACAAGACCGCCTGGACCCTGCTGGGCAGCCGCGTGGCCACCCAGTACAGCGCGTACGATTTCCCGGGCATCAAGGGTGCCAAGGTCAACGGCGAACTGACCCGCGAGGAAAACCTGGCCGACGTGGCGGGCCTGGAACTGGCGTGGGAAGCCTACAAGGCAGTGGAACCGTCGGCCAAGCCGGCTGCCCAGCAGGGCTTCTTCCGCGCATGGGCCGCGCTGTGGGCACAGCAGCTGTCGCCGAACGAGGCCGCCCAGCGGCTCACCGCCGACGTGCTGGCCCCGGGCCGCTGGCGCACCAATGGCGCGCTGTCCAACCTGCCGGCGTTCGGTGCGACCTTCAGCTGCAAGCCGGGCCAGCCGATGCAGCGCGTGGACAACGACCAGATCAAGGTCTGGCGCTGAGTCCAGCCGCAGGCACGGTCAGGAAAAGGGCGCCTTCGGGCGCCCTTTTTCGTTGCGCGCCGACGTTCGCCGCGGCACCGGCATCCCACCCCGGGCGCTAGAGCCCCGCATGACGTGGCTTTACAGTGGGTCCGCCACCAAGCTGCCGCGGTAGCCCACGATCAAGCCGACCCACGGCGCGGCGATCTCCACATCGAACACAAAGCGCCCATCGCGCTCGGTCTCGAACGTGTTTCCGCCAGGTAGCAGCGCCTTCGGCAGCGGAATGCCCAGGCACGACCAGCGGCGCGCCACCAACCGCAGGCAGTCGGCATCGACCACCAGTGCCAGCGCCACATCGATGATGCCGAAGCGCTCCACCAGCAGGTGCGTGTTCCTGCCCTGCCCGCGGCGCTGCCAGGAAGAAAACCGGCGGCCGCCGAAATCGCGGATCCAGCGTTCGCCGCCACGCTCGGGAGTAAAGCCCACGCTGACCGGCACCGCGCTGGCCGCCGGTGGAAACCCGATCAGCGCTGCCACCATCCGTGCCAACAGCCCGCGCCCACGCCGCACCTCGGCGGTGCCGCGCCAGCGCCGCGCGCCCGCGTCGGCGTGCAACGCCTGCACCTGCGCCGGCAACTGCGCGAAGGCACTGCCCAGCACCTGCTGGTACAGCGGCGCCTGCGGGTCTTCGCTGCGGAAGCCGGTGAAGATTGCACGGCCCTCGAACAACCGGTCGTAGTCCGACAACGCCAACGCGTGCGTGGCGGGCCGCGCGCCCTCGGCCGGCGTCTCGCCCGCCAGCAGCTTGCGCACCACCGCCTCGATCGCCATCGACGGAATGTACGGGCCGTCCTCGCCCTCGGCGAGCAGGTGCCAGCTTTCCTCCACCGCCTGGCCGCCACGCGTGCCGGTGGCGTGCACGTACATGCCGCCGCGGTGCTCGCCGAACTTCATCCGGTTGAGCACCGTGTAGAACAGCTGTGACAGCGGCACCAGCGATGGCAGGCCGAACCGGGCACGCGCCCTGGCCAGCAGGTTGAGCACCCGATGCAGCACTTCCGGCACCGGCCCGGCGCCCATCCAGATATCGGTCAGGGTCGGATGCTCGGGCGGAATCACCTGCAGGTCGGGCACGTCCACCAGCGAAAAATGCAGGTTGCGCAGCGGTACCTTGCCCGGCACGGCGATGGTGAAGCGCCGGCTCTCGGCCAGCCCCAGCCCGTGCGAAGGTGCGCCGTTGCGCTGCAGCTTCACCGGTGCGCCCGCATACCCCACTACCGCGCGCATCACGTTGAGCCCGATCCCGGCATACGGCGACGGTGCGATGCCGCCTTCCACCGCCACGATATCCATGCGCCCGGCCATGTCGCGCAGCACCGCGGCGGTCAGCACCGGAAAGCTGCTGACCCCGGACAGCACGAAGATCCCGGCGGCTTTGGCCTGCGCGTCGAACTGCGCCACGCCGAACACGAAATCGGCCGCATCGGCGAAGTCCAGGTAGGGAATACGCGCGGCAATACAGGCCTCGATCACGCTGTACGGGTGCTCGCCGTAATCCTGGAACGGACCGGAGGCATCCACCAGCAGGTCGGGCCGTTCGGCGTTCAGCAGCGGCGCGATGTGCTGCCGGTCGGCCTGCAGCGGGCGCACCAGCGGCGTGCCCGTGTAGCTGTCGCAGAAGGCGGTCGCCGCGGCGAGGTTGCGGCCGCAGATCAGCAGTTCGAGGTCGGCCCGGTCGCCCAGCAGTCGCGCCAGGCGCCCGCCGAAGACGCCATACCCACCCAGGTTCAGTATTTTCATGCGCGAAACGTCCTTGCTTCTGTTCAACCCGTGGCCTGGATACGACGAAGGGCACCGTGGGTGCCCTTCGCGTGATGTGCCGCCTGCACGTTCGCCGCTAGCGGACGCTGCGGAGGTGGTTTTTGCGCGGACCGCCGCCCGGCGGGCGCTTGTTGAACGGCGGTTGGCCGCGCCAGTAACGGATCAGCAGCCAGCCAAACAGCATGCCGCCCAGGTGCGCGAAGTGGGCCACGCCGGGCTGCCAGCCGGTGGCGCCGAGCATCAGCTCCATCGCGCCGAACACGATCACGAAGGTGCGTGCCTTCATCGGAATCGGCGGGAACAGCAGCATCACCCGCTGGTTCGGGAACAGCATGCCGTAGGCCAGCAGCAGCCCGAACACGCCGCCGGAGGCACCGAGCACGGTAGCGGGGTCGGCCATCATCATGCCCACCAGCAGCTGGCACAGCCCGGCGCCGACGATGCAGACCAGGTAATAGGTCAGGAAGCGCTTTTCGCCCCAGGTCTGTTCCAGCGGCGCGCCGAACATGAAGAGCGCCAGCATGTTGAAGAACAGATGGCCGAAGCCCCCATGCAGGAAGCCGTAGGTGAGCAGCTGCCAGGGCTGGAAGTTGCCGCCCGGCGAGAACGGATCGAAGCCATCGCGCAGCGGCTGCAGCATGAACGGCTCGAAGGTGCCGTTGCCCAGCAGGAACGGTTGCTGCAGCAGGAACAGCACGATGTTGGCAATCAACAGTGCCTTGGTGACGGTGGGCAATCGCGGAAACATGAGGGCATCCTTTGGAACCGTGCCCATCATAGCCGCAGCGCCCCGCCCTGGCCGCCTCCTGCGTCGTCGCATTCAACCACCGCACACCCGTGCCGATGGTCAGCCCGGCCCCCACAGGGAGGCGTCGAGGTCGTCGCCGGTGGTGCGCGGCATCTGCGTGACCCGACCGCGCTCGATGGCCACGCCTTCGGCGCGCAGGCGCTGGCTCTGCTCACGCCACCCGTGCGACCCCTCGGGCATGGCGATGCGACCGTCCGAGCGCAGCACCCGATGCCACGGCAGGTCCGGGTCCTCGTTCATGCCCAGCACGCGCGCGGTGAGCCGCGCCCTGCCCGGCAGGCCGGCCTTGGCCGCCACCTGGCCGTAACCCATCACCTGCCCGCGCGGGATCGCGCGGATCACCGCCAGGATGCGCTCGCGCGCCTGCGCGGCCGCATCGGCAGCCGAAGCGACCTCGGCCGGTGTCACGCGCGTACGCGGCTGACCAGCAGCACCCCGAGCAGCACCAGGGCGGTTCCCAGGGTCTGCCAGGGCCCCATGGGTTCGTCGAGCAGCCATAGACTCATCACGATGGTGGATACCGGGCCGAGCATACCCACCTGGGCCGCCAACGACGAGCCGATCCGCTTCACCGCCAGCATGATGGCCAACACCGGCAGCACCGTGCACAGGGTGGCGTTGATCAGCGACAGCCAGTACACCGGGGTGGGTGCCTGCCCCAGCGCGGCCAGCGGATGCAGCACCGCGAAGTGCAGCACGCACAGCACGCAGGCCACGCAGCTGGCGTAGGCGGTAAGCCGGATCGCGCCGATCCGCGCCACCACCTGGCCGCTGCCGAACAGGTACAGCGCATAGCTCAGGGCACTGGCAAACACCAGCGCACTGCCGAGCAGGATGCGCCCTCCCTCCAGCTGCAGGTCATGGCCGAACGCCAGCAGCACGCCCAGATAGCTCAGCCCCAGCGCGACCAGCTGCCAGCGCCCGGGGCGCTTTTTCAGCAGCACCAGGCTGATCAACAGCACCAGGGTGGGATTCAGATACAGGATCAGCCGTTCCAGGGTCACGCTGATGTACTGCAGGCCCTGGAAATCGAGCAGGCTGGACAAGTAGTAGCCGGTGAAGCCCAGCCACACCACCCGGCCGCGATCGCCCCACGACAACGCCGTTGCCCGCCGCGCCGACCACACCGCCAGCAGCGCGAACAGCGGGAAGGCCATCAGCATGCGCAGCGCCAGCAGCGTGGTGGCATCCACGCCATGCCGGTAGGCCAGCTTGACGATCACCGCCTTGCCCGACGCGGCGATGGCACCCACCGCGGCCAGCGCGATGCCGCCGGCAGCGATGCGGGCGGAGGAGGTGGGCAGCGCGGAAACAGGTGGCGGCATCGGGACGGCAGACGGCCGCACGGGGCGGCCGGAGGATGGAATGAAGATCGAATTGTCGCACGGTGGGGGAGTGCGCGAATGCGCGCGCCTACCGCATCAAAACGATCTCTTCGGCCGACGTCGGGTGGATCGCCACGGTGTCATCGAACTGGGCCTTGGTCGCGCCCATCTTCACCGCCAGCGCGAAGCCCTGCAGGATCTCGTCGGCAGCGTCACCCAGCAGGTGCACGCCTACCACGCGTTCTTCTTCGCCCACGCAGACCAGCTTGAACAGGCTGCGTTGGGTGCCGTCAGACAGCGCTTCCAGCATCGGGCGGAAGTTGCTGCGGTACACGCGCACGTCGCCATGCTGCTCGCGCGCCTCTTCCTCGCTCAGCCCCACCGCGCCCAGCGCCGGGTGCGAAAACACCACGCTGGCGACGTTGGCATAGTCCATCTTTGCCTGCGGGTTGCCCCCGAACAGGCGGTCCATCAGCTTGCGCGCGGCCGCGATCGCCACCGGCGTCAGCCCGACCTTGCCGGCAATGTCGCCCACCGCGTGCACGCTGGGCACGGCGGTGGTCTGCCAGTCGTCGACCTCGACCTCGCCCTTGTCGCCCACCACGATCCCCAGCGCTTCCAGCCCCAGGCCGGCGCTGTTGCCGCGGCGGCCGGTGGCGAAGAACAACTGGTCGAACACCGCCTCGTGCGGGCCATCGTGGCCGTACGCCACCACCGCCTCGCCCTCACGACGCAGTTCGCGCAGGCGATAGTTGAAATGCACCTGCACGCCCTGGTGACGCAGGTTCTCGGCCAGCTGCGCAGTGAGTTCGGCGTCGAAGCGTTCCAGCAAGCGCTCGCCCCGCACCAGCAACGTAACCTTGCTGCCCAGCGCCTGCAGCAACCCGGCCAGTTCAACGGCGATATAGCCACCGCCGACGATGGCCACGCGCGCCGGCGCGCTGCACAGGTTGAAGAAGTCGTCCGATACCGCGCCCAGTTCCGCACCCGGAATGTCCGGCCGCTGCGGATGGGCGCCGGTGGCAATCAGGATGTGCGTGGCGCTGATGCGCACCCCATCGCTGCATTCCACCGTATGCGCATCGACCAGCCGGCCCTTGCGCGGCACCCGTACCACGTTGTTCTCGTTCAGGCGCTTGAGATAGCTGGCATGGATGTTGGCGATGTAAGCCTGGCGATGCACCACCAGTTCCTTCCAGTCCAACGCCGGCCGCACCGGCACGTCGAAGCCCATCGCCGCGGCCATGCCGATCTTGGCCGACAGGTCGGCCGCCAGCCACATCGCCTTCTTGGGCACGCAACCCACGTTGACGCAGGTGCCGCCCAGTTCGCCCGGCTCCAGCATCGCCACGCGCTGCCCATGTTGCGCAGCGCGGAACGCCGCCGCCAGGCCGCCGGAGCCGCCGCCCAGCACGATCAGGTCATAGTCGTAGTGATTGCTCATGGATAGTGCTCGACTCGGTAAGGTGCGCCACACGGTGCAACGCTGTTGTCGCCACCACGCATGCAGGCCATGAGCATGCCATGTCCGGCTGCGATCCAGCCGTGAGGACGGTGCTCAACGTGGGGTAGCCGCGCGTCGCAACGGCGGCCAATGCAGGTAGGTCATCGCCCGCCACACCCACTCCAGCGGGCCGAAGCGGAAATAGCGCAGCCACACCGTGCTGGCCACCACCTGCAGCGCGAACAGCGCCATCGCGAACGGCACCTGGCCGGCGCGTGGCATCTGTTCAAAGGCGCCCAGGCCGTAGCCGTAGAACACCCACGTGCACACCAGCGACTGCGCGATGTACTGGGTCAGCGCGGTCCGCCCGACCGGTGCCAGCCATGCAAGCCGCGCGCGTGCCTGCACGATCCAGGCCAGGTAGCCCAGACACATCAGCAGCGACGCCACCGAATTCAGCGCGAAGGCCGCACCACTGGCGGCGGTGAAGGTTCCCGGCGCCAGGTAGGGCTGCCAGAGCGCACTGGCCACCATCATGGCCAGCCCGATCGGCAGTGCGACCCAGCGCAGCCACCGGTACAGCCGCGCGAAATTGTCCGGCGTGGCCAGCGCACCGCTGCGGGCGAACCAGCTGCCGATCAGGAACATGCCCAGCACTTCCGGGCCCACCACGATGACGGCGCTGAGCTGGGCGAAGAAATCACGCAGGCGCTGCACCACCGCCTGCAGGTAAGTGCCATGGCCATACGCCTGGCGCTGCATGTCGATGGTGTGCCCGGCCTGGGCCACGGCATCACGCACCTGCGTGCCCGCCGGTTCCAGGTGCGTCGACAGGCCCATCAACAGGCCCAGCAGCAGCATCAGCGCTGCCGCGCACAGATAGGTCAGCACGCCCATCGCGGGCAACCAGCGCGTGGGGGCCTCGCGGCAGGCCAGCAGGGGCAGCGACACCAGCGCGTACACCACCAGGATGTCGCCGGACCAGACCAGCAGCGCGTGGCACAGGCCGATCAGCAGCAGGGCCGCACTGCGCCGCAGGTAGAACGGGGTGAACGCACGCCGGGCCGCGTCGGCACGCTGGGCCATGATCGCAAAGCCAGCGCCGAACAACAGCGAGAACAGGGTGAAAAACTTGCCTTGCACCAGCACGTAGATGGCCGCGTCAGCGGCGTAGTCCATGCCGTGCCAGTGCGGGTCGATGCCGGTGAAAGCCAGGTCCAGCGGACCGCTGAAGGCCTCCATGTTCATCAACAGGATGCCGAACAGGGCGAACCCGCGCAGGATGTCCAGCACCGCGATGCGGTCGCCGGCGGCAACCGGCTGCAGAAGGGGGAAGCAGCGTTCACAGGCACTCCGTCCGGCAAGGCGGTCATTATGCGGCGGCGCTGGCGCTCACGAACGCAGCGTGCGGGGCGCCCAACGGCAACGGCCCGCCGAAGCGGGCCGTTGGATCAGGCGGGTTGGCCAGCACTCAGTGCTGGTGGCCACCGTCGCCGTGCACGTGGCCGTGCTCGAGTTCTTCGGCCGCCGCTTCACGCACGTCGACGATCTCGACCGAGAAGTGCAGGTCCTTGCCGGCCATCGGGTGGTTCAGGTCGACGTCGACCACGCTCATGCCGACCTTCTCAACGGTGACCGCACGCGGGCCGAAGTTGGTCTGCAGCACGACCTGCTGGCCCGGAACCAGCTTGCTGGTGCCGAAATGCTTCTTCGGCACGCGCTGGGTCAGGCCCTCGCGGCGTTCGCCGTAGGCATCGGCCGCCTTGACGTCCACCTCGAAGGTGGCGCCGGCTTCCTTGTCCATCATGGCGCTTTCCAGGCCCGGGATGATGTTGCCGTGGCCGATCAGGATCGCCAGCGGATCACGGTCCTTGGAGCTCTCGATCGGCTCCTGGCCCTGCTCGGCAACGGTGTAGTGGAAACGGACGACGCGGTCTTTTTCGATCTTCATGCGCAACTCTGGCTGGTCGCTGCCGATGGCAGACGGGTGGGGCGGGTTGTTCCCCGCCGGATACGCCGCCATCATGACGGCCTTCTGAGGCCGCGCATTATCCGGACAACCTGCACATGACGCCAGTTCCGCGCACGACCCGACTGGCCCTGCTGGCCCTCACCGCCCTGTTGAGCGCCTGTGGCGGCGGCAAGACCACCCGTCCCGCCGCCCCGCCCGCCTCCACCCAGGTCTGGCCCAGCGTGGTTCCCAACGACCCGCAGGCGGCGAATGCGGTGCTGATGCGCGCCATCGGCCTGGTCGGCACGCCCTACCGGTACGGCGGCAACACCCCCGAGTCGGGCTTCGACTGCAGCGGCCTGGTGACCTACGTGTACCGCGAGATGCTCGACCTCAAGCTGCCCCGGACCTCGCGCGACCTGGCCGCCGTGCAGGGCCCGAAGATCGAACCCAAGCGCCTGGCGCCGGGTGACCTGGTGTTCTTTGGCAGCCGCGGCAACGTGTCACATGTGGGCATTTACGTCGGCGAAGGACGTTTCGTGCACGCTCCGAGCACCGGCGGCACGGTCCGGCTGGACTCGCTCGGGGGGGCCTACTGGAAGGACCACTACACCGGTGCAAAACGCGTTCTGCACTAAGCTGAACAGGGGTAAGGGTCAAATTTGTGATGCGCATCACGTGTTTGTAAACGAAAAATTAACGAAATTTGTACCTAATCACTGCGCTTACACGGCATCATCACCCATCGTTTTTATTAAGTGACCGCCGCGTGACGACAGCCGACCTGCCAAGCCAAGGCCAGACCGCCGCCCCCCAGCGCTGCACCCGCTCCGTTTTTCTCGCCCTCGCGCTCTGCCTGGCCAGCCTTCCGGCTTGGGCTCAGACCGCACCGGCCACCGCTGTCGATGCCGCTTCGGCCGGCGCCAGCACCCCCGAATCCCCCGCGGTGGCAAAGCCCAAGGCTGACGCCCCCGCCCGCAGCAAGGCCGACGCCGCTGCCAGTGCCACCCTCGCCGCCCTGCTTCCCCATCTGGCCGCGAACGACACCATTCCCCTGATGGACCGCTCGGCGATGTTCGCCGGCGACCTGAGCCGCCTGCTCGCCAACTACGACGCCAGCAGTGGTGCCAACGGGGCCGTTGTAGGCGGCGCGGCCGACAACGGCAAGGTGCAGTCGCTGCTGCGCCGCGCGATGACCCTGCTGGGCACGCCGTACCGCTGGGGCGGCACCTCGCCGGACAGCGGTTTCGACTGCAGCGGTCTGGTGGGCTACGTGTTCCGCACCGCCCTGGGCATCGAACTGCCGCGCGTGTCGCGCGAGATGGCCCATGACGGCGAAGCCGAGCTGATCAACGACCGCAACGCGCTGGCTGCCGGCGATCTGGTGTTCTTCGGCCGCAAGGGCCGGGTTGACCACGTGGGCATCTACGTCGGTGAAGGCCGCTTCCTGCACGCCCCCAGCACCGGCAAGGACGTCCGCGTGGACAGCCTGATGACCGGCTACTGGAGCGCCAAGTTCATGCAGGCCCGCCGCGTCGACCTCTGAGTCACCGCCGCCCGTCTGTCGAAAGAACCGCTGCCCTGCAGCGGTTTTTTTTTGGGTCTTCTCCCATTTGAGAGGAGCGTCTGTTGCAAGGGCCGTCGCAGAGTGAGCACGACGCGAGGAGGGTGACCGGGTGTGCAGGCGTCGTTTGGATCGGCTGGCGCCTCCGATCGGGCGGTCGCGAGCGTGAGGGCCCCGTAGCGGCCGGCAGGCCCCTGGCGCAAATGTCCCCCGGCCGCGGGGCGGCCTCCTCCTTTATTTTGCCCAGGGGCCTACCGGCCGCTACGGGGCTCGGCTTGCGGTAAGCAGGGGAAGCCAGGCTTTTCTGGCGCCGTAGGTGGGTCGGGCGCTGGGCCCCCATGCCCTTGGAGGCGAAATAAAGGGGGAGGGGGCGGCCGCAGGCCGACGCCGGAGGACATTCGTCGGAAAGGGCATGGGGGCCCAGCGCCCGATCCACCGACGGCTGCGCCTGGAAAGCATCAAGGCACGCTTCTGCGTACCCCGCCTATTGGCCGCTGCCGCCCCCAACCCGCGTTGTCCTTCTTGTCGAACACGCAACAGCCAGTAAACCAAGTGCCTGCCCGCCTCGTCGGTCCAGGCTGCGGACCCGGACGTGGGGCGGCACGTCCAAGGCCACCGGACCAGCATCAGATTCCGCCCGTGATCCTCGTCTACAAGGTGACGCATGGCGGCAGTCCCTGAATTTCCGGCCCGGTGTGTAATCTGGTTTGGGTCCCCGCAGACGGCCGAACGCACCGCCCTGGCGGCCGCAGGGTGGCAGGTCCGTGGCGTGGCCACTGACGACTGCGTGGCCATCGGCATGCGCGGCAGTGACCACGTGGTAGGCCTGCTCGACCTGCGCACCGCCTTGCCGGCCAACCTGGCCCGGCTGCAGGCCCTGCTCGACGAACACCGGCACATGACCCTGCTGGCCATCCTGCCCGCCGGCGCCCCGCCGCCCTCGCCCGCCCTGCAGGCACTGCTGGCCGTGTGCGTGGAAACCTTTGCCGCGCCGCTGGACCTGGCCCGCATCGTCCAGCGCCTCCAGCAACTGGCTGGCGACGCCAAGCAGCCGCCCACGCACGGACCACAGCAGCTCATCGGCGACAGCCCCGTCCTGCAGGTCGCGCGCAGCGCCATCCGCAAATTCGCCCCGGTCGACCTGCCGGTACTGATCACCGGCGAAACCGGCACCGGCAAGGAACTGGCCGCCCAAGCCCTGCACGCATTGTCGCCGCGCCATGCCCGGCCGTTCCTGGCCGTCAACTGTGGCGCCATCCCGGCCGCGTTGGTCCAGTCCGAACTGTTCGGCCACGAACGGGGCGCCTTCACCGGCGCCGCCAACCGCCGGCTGGGCCTGTTCGAGACCGCCAGCGGCGGCACCGTGTTCCTCGATGAAATCGGTGACCTGCCACTGGATGCGCAGACCAACCTGCTGCGCGTGCTGCAGGAAGGCACCATCGAACGGGTCGGCAGCAACAAGCCGCTGGCGGTGGACGTACGCGTGCTGGCCGCCACCCACGTCGACCTGGAACAGGCGGTGGAGCGCGGCCAGTTCCGCCGCGACCTGTTCTACCGCTTGAATGTCCTGCGCCTACCGCTACCGCCACTGCGCGACCGCGGCAGCGACATCCTGCTGCTGGCCCAGCACTTCCTGGCGAGCTTCCGCGACCGCCACGTCACCCGCGCGCGCGGCTTCAGCGCCGATGCCAGGCGCGCCCTGGAACGCTTCCACTGGCCAGGCAACGTACGTGAACTGCTCAACCGCATCCAGCGCGCGGCGATCGTCACCGACGGCGAACTGATCAGTGCCGCCGACCTGGAACTGGTCCCGGCGCAGCTGGAGATGCCGCAGCGGCTGCTGCATGACGCACGCAGATCGGCCGAACGCGACGCGCTGCTGCACGCGCTGCGCCAGAACGAATTCAACATCACCGCCTGCGCCCGCGACATGCAGGTCTCACGGGTAACGGTCTACCGACTCTGCCGCAAACACCAGCTGGCCCTCCCCGAGTTGCGCTGAGCGGATCTACCGACAACTGTCGCGCGCCGAAAGACACCGACCTTCGCAGCCGGCAGCAGAGCGCGCCGTTGCATCCCGCAAGCCGAGCCCCTTGGCGGCCGGCAGGTCCTTGGCAAAATAAAGGAGGAGGCCGACGCGCAGGCGTCGGCCGGGGGACATTTGCACAAGGGCCTGCCGGCCGCCGAGGGGCCCCGACGCTGCCGGCACGCGCAAACGGAGCCGCACACCCCGCCACTCACAGCATGTACGGCACTTTGAAGGCGAGGGTGAAATCGGGCGCGTCCGGGGTCAGGCCGATGCCCAGCAGACTCACCAGCGTGGTATTGCGGTTCAGCGCGTAAGTGATGCCCAGGTTCAGCGTGCCAGCGTTGGCGTCGCTGCCGATCACCTTGAACCATTGGCCATCGCGGTAGCGCGTGGAGGCCCGGCTGCTCAGCTTGTCGCTGAAGGAAATGCTCAGGCTGGTGCGCTCGTTGAAGGCGAACGCCACGCCCGCACCGAAGTAGTACGACCCGCCCAGCTTCACTTCGCCCGGGTTGACCGTATCCGGGTTGGCATCCAGGTCGTCGAAGCTGCGCGGGAAGGAATGGATGTAGCCGATATTGGCGAACAGGATCGCCGGGTCGGCGGTCTTCACTGCCGACAGGCCCACGTTGGCCTGCCACACCCCGTTGCCGGTGGGCTGCTGTTCGGGCACCGCGAAACGGATGAAGTCATCGTCGTCGCGCTCCAGCACCTTCCAGTCCAGGCCATACGGCGCGCGTCCGGTAGGTGCGGTCGCGCCTACGGTAAGCACCGTTTCCGGCCAGCGACCATGCTCGGCGAACAGCCGGTAGTTGGCGCTCAGGCCAACATCGCCGATGCCGTTGCCGGTGGTTTCTTCCTGGGCGATCGCTGCGGCCGAACCGCCGGCACCGCCCTTCTGGAACACGGTTTTGCGCGCCAGGTAGGGCACGTCCAGGTTCAGGGTAAGCCGGGGGCTCACGCCCCAGCGCGCGGCCAGGTTGTAGGTGAGCGTGTCCGACTCGACGTTCTCGATGGCGATGTTACCCAGGAAAATCGCATCCAGGGCCAGGAAGCCGTTGAGCGTCACCTGTTTGCGGTCATAGCGTGAGTAGGTGAGGCTGTTTTCCACGGTGAAGCGGCGACTGAACAACGCCGCCTGCTGCTGCTTCACGTCATCCACGCTGCGCCGCGAGGCCTGCTTGGCCTGCTGCGCCTCTTCGGCGCTGCTGGCGTAGCCGTCCGCGCTGGCGGGGGCGGCGGGCGTACCGGCGGGCAGCGGCGGGGGCGGCGGGGCTGCACCGGCCACCGGCGCGGTCTTGCCCGTGAGCCGGGCCTGCATCGCCTGCACCTGCATGTCCAGTTCGCGCAACCGGCGCACTTCCTGCGCGTAGTTGGCCTTGAGGGTTTCCAGCTGCGCGATCAGCGCCTTGACGTCGGCCTCATCGGCCGGCGCGGCCTGCGCATGCGCGCCGGCCGCGGCCATCAGTGCCAGCGCCGCCAGCGCCAGCGGTGTTACGCGTGTCGAGGTATGCATTGCCTTGGTCCACGTTGTGGTGTCACTCCCCCTGCCCGGCCACGGGGACTACTGGCCGGGACCCATGCCGACACCCCGCACCAGCGTCATCGCCTGGGCCACGTTCTGGCTGAGCGGGACGTTGCTGGCCAGCGATTGCCGGACAAGATCGATCTGCATGCGATTGCTTACGGCCTGGCCGTCGCTGCCCAGGGCGATGCTCTGCCCGACACTGCCGCTGCGGATCCACTGCTGTACCGCGCCGACGCCGTCGATCTGCAGCTGCACCTTGGCGTTGTTGCCGTCCAGCTGCGCCACCGCGCTGACCCCGCCCTGCTGCAGGCTGGCCAGGTGCTGGCCCTGCGCCGCCGGCGCGGGTGCATCGCCGTCGCGCACGTTGAGGTGGGTGGTATTGCTGGCCACGTTGCCGTCACCGGCAACCTGGATGCTCTGGGTCAACCCGGCCACGTTCTGCAGGCCGCTGGCATCGATGCTGCGCCCGGTGGAGACCGGCAGCGGCGCATCGGCGGCAGTGACCGTCACCGACGGGGTGAAGCTCACCTTCGGCGCACCGCCGGCACGGAAATCCATGCCCAGGGTGAGCGCGCTGGTGGCGGCCTGGTTGCCGCTGTTCCACTGGGTGATCATGGTCACCCCGAACCACGCCACGCTGCTGCCATTGACCGTGTAGCGCCCGCGCATCAGGCTCAGCTCGGGATCGGGGATTTCACTGAGGCCCTTGCCGGGCCGTCCTTCATCGGCGTGTGCCGGCAGGGCCCCCAGCAGGGTCAGCAGCAATACACCGTGCGTCCAGCGTGCGATATTCATGGTGCCTCCTAGAACAAGTCGGCATGGGTGAAGCCGAAATCCACCAACTCCGCGTCGGTGATCGGCCCCTGCCGGGCATACAGCGAGCGCGCACTGGGCCGTTCGCCGGGCTGCAGCAGCACCGTGTTGCGATCGAAGTCACTCCCGATCACGATGAACACGGCGCGCGACGGCCACGCCTGCAGAAATTCGCTGACGGGAATGCTGCGGTTGCCCAGGATCGGGTCGGCCACGTCCACCACATCGTTGCGGACCTGCTTGAGGACCACGAAATGGCGGAAGCCACGCACATCCATCAACACCAGACCGGGCACGCGCAGTGAGCGCAGGCGCTCTTCGTTGACGCGGTAGCCGCGTCCGCGCATGCCCATCGATTCAACGTACCGTTTGATGTCCAGCAGCGAGAACCCCCGCTGGTGGACCAGTTGCGGGTCCGAGACCCCCATCATGCCTTCGATCACCGTTCCTTCGTCCGCCTCCAGGTGGTAGGCGTATCGCAGGATCGTGGCCAGGGCCGCCGCGCCACAGCTGTAATCGGTGTGTTGCCGCACCACGTTGCGGAAGCGCCGTTCCTGCATGCTTTCCACACGCTGGGTCAGCACCGCGCCGTTGGGCAGCACGCCACTGAAGCCGACATCGCCGGCACGCGCGGCGCCGAACGGCAGCATCAGCAGCAACAACGACCCGTACAGCGCGTGCTTGAACATTGGCGTGGCTCCGGATAAGGAAGGAGCCCCTGCCCCAAAGGGGGAGAATGGGACAGGGGCCCCCGGGGGCCCGGCCATTGGCGGATGGCCGGGTTTGTTGCGCTCAACGCGTACTGCTTGCGAAAACGGACAAACTTACTCGCCGGTGCCGCCGCCACCGCCCCCGGTGGACGGCTGGGCAACTGCCAGGGCCAGACTGTTGGCCTGCAGGTTGCCGGTACCGGAGGCCACGTTCACCCCGATGTTGCCGGAGGCGCCGGAGAACGCACTGCCGGACAACGCCGCGGTGTTGGTCGCATCCACGTTCACCCAGCGGGTGGTGGACACGGTGCCGCTCAAGCTGGCATACAGATCGGCCACGCCGAGTTCGACGAACCGGCTGGTGCCGCTCTCATCGGTATCAAAGGCGATACCGCCCACGCCTTCCCGGTTCGGGTTGGCCGTTGCATTCTGGATCTCGTTGTCCATGTCGATGTGGCCGGTTGCATTGCCACTCGGATGGTCGAGTTCACCATTCCAGGTATCCAGGTAGTAGTTGTCCTTCTGGTACGCATTGCCGCTGCCGCTGTAGGTACCGGCGCCGACGGCGAGCGTGCCACCGGCCACGCGCCCACGCAGGCTGACGTTGACGGTGTCGGTCATGGAGCGCAGGTAGCCGGCGTTGGCAACGGTGTTGCCGGTGGATACCTGGTTGGAGCTGATGCTCGAGGTGGCATAGGCACTGGTGGCCACGGAGGCAGCGAGCGCATTCTTCTGCTCGTTGTTGTTGCCCGAGGCGACGTTGGCACCGATGTTGCCCGAGGCGCCGCTGAAGGCATTGCCGCCCAGGCCCGCAGCGTTGGTCACGCCGGAGTTGAGGGTGGTGTTGCCCGCGCCGTACTGGTTGACGAACACTTCGGCGTCGGCCATGCCGAAGCTGAAGGAGGCGTCTGCCGCGGACAGCGAGGCGGCGTTGTCCTGCGCGTTGTTGTCGCCGGCGGCCACGTTGAAGCCGAGGTTGCCGGAGGCATCGGCGCCGACGTCATCGGCGATCGAGGCGCTGTTGGTGACCAGGCTGTTGGCGGCGTTGTTGTTGGTGATCGACTGGCGGTTGTCGATGATGGCGATCGCGGCCGAATCGAGGTCGATCGAGCCGGTGATTTCCGGGTCGCCGGAGAAGTTCACATCCGAGCTCAGGCGCATGTCCTTTTCAAGGTTCACGTCGACGCCGTGGTTGTTCTTTTCCTTGCGCTCGTCAGCCTGGATGTTGCTGTTCTCGTTCACCGTAACGTTGCGGTTGCGGGTGACGTTGCTGTTGACGGTGGTATTGCTGGTGGAGTTGTTGTTGGTGGTGGTGTTGCGGGTCCGGTTCCAGGTACGCGAATCGGTATCCGTATCGGTGTTGGTATTGGTGTTGGTGCGCGTCTCGGTCACGTTGTGGACGTGGTTGATGTTCGCATTCTGGTTCTGGTTGTCGCGATCGTTGCCCCAGCCGTTGGCGCCGGCGGAAGCAGACGCGGCGGCAATGGCCAGCGCAAGTACGGTCCGTTTCATGTTGGTGTTCATGGTGCCCTCTCTCTCATCACAGACAATCGGGTGGATGTGACTACTCACGGGGTGGACTGCACCGAGATGCTCAGTTGATTGGCGGTGGCGTTGCCGGATCCCGCGATCTGATTGAGTTGCAGGACGCCGTCGAAGCCCTGCAGCGCGGTGGCTTCCACCGCCACGCTGCGGGTTCCGGCCGGCCGGCCGCGAGTGACGGCCGCCTGCCCCCCTGCTGACACGAGCGCCCCCGATGAGGCCAGGGCCTCGTCGTTCGACTCGCGTATGCCCTGTTGCGCCAGCGTGGCGGTGACGACGTTGAGCGTCGCGTTGCCGGCCCCGCTGGCCTGGTTGATCATGGCGACGCCGCGGGCGCCGCTCAGTGCCTGTCCGCCGATGGTGGCGCTGGCATCCATCGGGCCGTCGCCGAGCACCTGGTTGGCGCTGTGTTGCTGGCGGGCGTTGATGGCAATGTGTGCGTTGGTGCCGTTGGCGATGCCGAGCAGGTTGGCCTGCTGGTTGAGGTCGCCGGCGGTCATGTTGACGGTGATGGCACCGTCGGCGCCGGACAGCGCGCGGCCGTCGATGCGGCTGGTGTTGAGGTAGGTGAGCATGGTGGCGTAGTCATCGGGCTGCTGCGCGTGGAGCGGCAGTGGCGATGCGATGACGGTGGCCAGCAGGAGGGTGCGGTGCAGGCGGTTCATTTGCCGGGCCCGCCCGCAGGTTGGCCGAGCGGGAACTGCGCAAGCGCGCCGCGCACCTGGTCGCCGATGCCGCGGGTGGCGCCGGTGACCGCGCCCATGGGGCCGCCGATGGCGTTGCTGAGCTGGCCGCCGGAGAGCATGCCGCTGTCGGTGACTTTGCCCAGGGTGGAGGTGACGTTGGTGCCGGTGACGCGTTCGATGGTGGTCTGGGTGTGGGTTACGCCGGCGCCGGTGTTGGAGCCCAGGGATGCATAGTCATCGTCGCTGAGTTCGTCCATGCCGGTGGAGGTGCCCAGGGCCTGGCTGACTTCGCGCTTGGGCGAGGGGTCGGCGATGAGGGCCATGCCGGGAGGCGCGGGCCGGTAGGCCGGCCGGGCGGAGACGTCGCGCAGGAGGACGATTTCACCGGGCTGTGCTTTGACGCCCTGGCGTGCGCCGGAGGCCTGGGCGGCCATCGGCAGGGCCAGCGCGGTGGCGAGCAGCCAGAGTGCGGTGGTGGTGGTGGTGCGGTGTGCAACAACGCTGTCCATGGCGCCCTCCTCGAAACATGCGGAGGGGTAACGCAGCAATCGTGCCAACTCCACACGCGAGCAAACACGGGCCTTCGCCGCCGCTCAGGGTGTAACGCCGCAACAGCGTTGTTACAGATTCGTTGGAGATAACGTCTGCTGAACAAGCGCATCACACGACCACAAGCCCGCCGCTGCTCGGTTCTTCGTGGGTGTATCACCTGTGTTACACCGGCTGATACACCGTTTACAGCGCGTAGTCAGGTTGGTCGCACGCACTCCGGGGGCGAAGAGCGGCGGTTGCCTTGTGCTCCTAAGCTGGGCTGGGGTGGGTGGGCAGAGCAACAGGCAACAGCACGGCAATCCTCTGACTCCATTGCAACACCAGCGTTCGAGCTTCGGCCAACTGGGGAAACGGCAGTGCACATGCATGTGCCCGTGCAGTGGAACTCTTGCTCTCCTGTGCACACCGACTCAGTGTGAGGGGGCGGCATGGGTGGGTAGCCGGGACCCTGAGCGCCATGGATGGCGCGACGGAGCCTACAAGGATGTATTTACGGCGTGTCCCGGATACTCACCCATGCCGACCCACCCCAGCAACACTCGGACACCGGCTTTGAGCTGTCGAAGTTGAAGTTGAAGTTGAAGTTGCTTTCAGCTTCTAAAAAAACAGGCCCGCTTTCGCGGGCCCATCCTCATCCTCATCACCATCGAACGCGACACTCAGGACGCGCGTTTCTCCAACTCGTCCACGCCCAGATTGGTGGATGGATTGTCGTACACCGACTTGTCCAGCAACCCGGTCTCCTTGGCCACCAGCACCGGCACCAGCATCTGCCCGGTCACATTGGTCATCGTGCGCATCATGTCCAGGATCCGGTCGATCGCATACAGATACCCGATGGTCTCCAACGGCAGGTTCGCCGCGCTCAACACCACCGTCGCCATCACCACCGCCGTGCCCGGCACGCCCGCCGTACCGAAACTGCCCAGCACCGACGCGATCAACACCACGATGTACTGCTCCGGCGTCAACGGCACCCCCGTGTACTGCGCGATGAACACCGCACACAACGCGGGGTAGATCGCACCACAGCCGTCCATCTTGATGCTCGCGCCCAACGGCACCGCGAACGACGCGTAATCCTTGTTCACGCCCAGATTGTGCGTGATCGACCGCATCGCCGCCGGCATCGCCGCAAAGCTCGACGAACTCACGAAGGCTACCTGCATCCCCGGCGCCGCGCCGCGGAAGAACTTCAGCGGATTCAACCCGTGCGACAGCAGCAGCCCCCCGTACACCACCACGATATGGAACGCGCAGGCCACGTACAGCGCCAGCACGAAGTTGCCCAACGGCAGCAGCTTCTCGAACCCATAACTGCCCACCAGCCCGGCGATCAACCCGAAGGTTCCCAGCGGCGTCATCTCCAGCACGAAGCGCGTCACCTGGATCATGATGTCGCTCATCTGCCCGGTCAGCTTGCGCGCCTCGGCCACCTTGTCGCCCAGCTTCACCATCGCAAAGCCCAGCAGCCCGGCGAAGAAAATCACCGGCAGGATCGACCCGCGCCCCGCCGCCAGCACCGTCTCACCGGCCGCGTTCACCCGCGTGCCAATGCCGGTCAGCGCGTAGAACACGTTCGACGGCACCACGTCCATCAGCACCTTCACCACGCTGGGCACTTCGCGCGGCGTGTAGCCGTGGTCCATGCTCAGGCTCAGGTTGCCCGTGCCCGGCTGCAGGATCGTGCCCACCGCCAGCCCCACGCAGACCGCCAGTGCCGCGGTGATGATGAACCACAGGAACGTACGCCCGCCCAGGGCTGCCACCGACTTTTGCCCGTGCAGCGAAGAGATTGCGTTGATCACCGCGAAGAACACCAGCGGCACCGCGATCATCTTGATCAGCGTCACGTACAGGTCGCCCAACGGGCCGAACCAGACCTCGGCCGCCGGGCCCAGCAACCACCCGGCCAGCGCACCCAGCACGAAGCCGCCCAGCACGCGTTGCCAGAACGGAATCCGCAACCACGCAGAAACCAGCTTCATGAGCTTTCCAGAGAGAATTCGACAGCTAGGCACCTTAGCCCAACCGCGCCCGCGGAACGAGGCGCACACGGAAAATCAGCGTGTCATCGGCGTGCCTTGCGCCGTTCTGCATAATGAACGCCCGATTCACCTGTGAGATATGCCCGTCCATGTCCCGTTCCACGTCCCTGGTGGCGGCCATCGCCACCACCCTGCTGCTCGGCGCCTGCGCCACCGGTACCCCCGCCGCCACGGCCCCCGGCGCGGTTGCCGTCGATGTTCCCGCCGTGGCCCACCCGGCCGGTGAAACCCCCCAGTGGTGGTACCGCAGCGGGGCCGCCCGTGCCGCCGGCAGCGGCGCCATGGACGGTAAGGCAAAGAATGTCATCCTGTTCCTGGGTGACGGAATGAGCCTCACCACGGTCGCCGCCGCGCGCATTTTCGAAGGCCAGCGCAACGGCAACCCGGGTGAAGAGAACCTGCTGTCCTGGGAGCGCTTCCCGGCCACCGCGTTCAGCAAGACCTACAACACCGACTCGCAGACCCCCGATTCGGCCGGCACCATGACCGCCATCACCACCGGCGTGAAGACCCACATGGGCGCCATCGGCGTCAGCGCCGGCACCCGCAACGACTGCGCCGACAGCCTCAACAAGGGCCTGCTGACCTGGCTGCAGCTGGCCGACAGCGCGCACATGGCCACCGGCATCGTGTCCACTGCGCGCCTGACCCACGCCACCCCGGCCGCCACCTACGCGCACTCGCCCGAGCGCAACTGGGAAAACGACACGGACGTGCCCGACGCCGCCAAGGCCGCCGGCTGCACCGACATCGCCCAGCAGCTGCTGTCCACCGCGCGCTATGGCCGTGGTCCGCTGGTTGCCCTGGGCGGCGGCCGCGGTGAATTCACCACCGTGGAAGAGCGCGATCCCGAGTATGACGACAAGGTCGGCCAGCGCCTGGACGGCCGCAGCCTGGTCACCGAATGGCAGCAGGCCCACCCGCAGGGCGCCTATGTCTGGAACGCCAAGCAGCTGCAGGCCGCGCGCAATGCCCCGGCGCTGCTGGGCCTGTTCGAGCCGGACCACATGCGTTACGAGATCGAGCGCAAGGACGACCCGTCCGGCGAACCCAGCCTGGCCGAGCTGACCAAGGCTGCCATCAGCACCCTGTCCCGGCACAAGGAAGGCTACGTGCTGATGGTCGAGGGCGCGCGCATCGACCATGCCAACCACAGCGGCAACGCGTACCGCGCCCTCAGCGATACCGTGGCCCTGTCCGATGCCGTGCGCGCAGCCGTCGAGGCAACCTCCGACCAGGACACCCTGATCATCGTCACCGCCGACCATTCGCACACCCTGAACTTCGTCGGTTACCCGGCCCGCGGCAACCCGATCCTGGGCAAGGTCAAGGACAAGGGCGGCGAAGACGGCGTGGGCGGCCTGGACGTGGCCCGCGACGGCCTCGGCCTGCCCTACACCACGCTCAGCTACGCCAACGGCCCCGGCTACACCGGCGCCACCAACCAGCAGCCGGCCGGCCCGAAGGTGTATCCGCACAACCCGAGCAGCTTCGACCCGGCCGCCGGTCGCCCGGACCTGAGCCACGTGGACACCGAGCACCCCGATTACATGCAGGAAGCGCTGGTGCCGACCAAGAGTGAAACCCATGGCGGCGAAGACGTCGGCATCTGGGCACGCGGCCCGGGCAGCAAGGCCATCCGCGGCACCATGGAGCAGAACACGATCTACCACATGATCGTGCAGGCCACCCCGCGCCTGCGCCAGCGCCTGTGCGAGGCCGGCACATGCGACGCCAAGGGCGTGCCGGTGGACCTGCCCACGCCGAAGGCGTTCGAGCGCAAGGCCGACGCCAACTGATGCCGGCACGCACGCCGGCCGCACGCCGCAGGGGCCGCCACGCGCGGCCGCTGTTGCTGGCGGCCGGGCTGGCCTGGGCTGGCACCGCGCTGGCCCAGGCACCGGCCTGCCAGGTGCTCACCGAGGAACACGGCCTGTGGGCGTTGCCCGGCTGCGAGGTGGTCAATGGCGCGCCACGGATCGCCGCCAGCGTCCTGCCCGATCTCCCCTACGATGCCGATGGGCTGGCGGCGGTGTATGCCGCCGGCAGCTTCCACTACGTGACCCGTACCGGCCGCAGCCAGGCCGTGCTGACCTGGGACAGCGGGCCGGACTATGTTGAAGAGGGCCTGCTGCGCGGCCGTATCGGCCCTCGCGTTGGCTACTTCACCGCCGCGCTGGAGCAGGCGTTCCCGGCCACGTTCGATTTCGCCTGGCCCTTCGCCGACGGCATCGCCCAGGTCTGCAATGGCTGCCGCCCCGGCACACCCGACGGCGAGGGCCACACGCCGGTGGAAGGCGGCCACTGGTTCCATATCAATCGCCAGGGCATCCGCGTGCCCGAACCGCCCACTCCCTGATCGCTGTGCGTGGCGAGCCTGGCCCGCAGCGTCGATACTGCCTCCCTGCCTGAGCCTGCCCGAACCGATGTCCTCGCCCCTGCCCCATCTCTCCGCTGCCCCCCGCCCGGTCCTGGTGGGCTTCAGTGGTGGACTCGATTCCACCGTGCTGCTGCATTGGCTGGCGCAGTCGGCTGCGCAGCGCGATGCCGGCCTGCGTGCGGTGCACGTGCACCATGGCCTGCAACCGGCTGCCGACGCGTGGGCGCAGCATTGCCAGGCGATCTGCACGGCCTGGAACATCGACCTGCAGGTGATCGGCGTCGACGTGGCCCGCGACAGCGGCCACGGCCTGGAAGCGGCCGCTCGCCATGCCCGCCGCGATGCGTTCGCCAGCGCCCTGCGCCCGGGCGAACAGCTGGCCCTGGCCCATCACCGCGACGACCAGGCCGAAACCTTCCTGCTGCGCGCCCTGCGCGGGTCCGGGGTGGATGGGCTGGCCGCAATCCGCAGCGAGGCGCCGTTTGCCACCGGTACGGTGTGGCGCCCGCTGCTGCAGGTGCCGCGCGCCGCGCTGCTGGCCTATGCGCAGTCGCAGGCGCTGCACTGGGTTGACGACCCCAGCAATGCCAGCGACGAGGCCGACCGCAATTTCCTGCGCCTGCACGTGTTGCCGCTGCTGCAGCAACGCTGGCCGCAGGCCGATGCCGCCTTCGCACGCAGCGCCGCACTCTGCGCGCAGGCGCAGCAGTTGCTGGACGTGTCCGACCAGGACGCCCTGCGGCGCTGCAGCCTGGCCCCCGGCGTGCTGGATGGCACGCGCCTGCTGCGGCTGCCGCGCGAACGCCGTGCCCGCCTGCTGCGCCAATGGGTGCGCAACTGCGGGCTGCCGCCGCTGCCGGCCGCTGGCGTGGACGCGATCGAGCGCGACCTGCTGCCGGCCGCGCACGACGCCGACGCCCAGTTCGCCTGGCAGGGCGCGCGGATCCGCCGGTGGCGCAGCGAACTGCACCTGCTGTCGGCCACGCTGGCGTTGCCCCCGCACTGGAGCGTGCACTGGGATGGCCGTGCGCCCTTGGCCCTGCCCGACGGCGGCCAGCTGGAGCTGTTGGGCGCCAGCCAGCTGGCCACGCCCCTGCAGGTGAGCGCGCGCCGCGGCGGTGAGCGTATCCAGTTGCCCGGGCGCACCCACTCCCATGCGCTCAAGGACCTGCTGCAACAGCGGGGGCTGCCGCCGTGGCAGCGGCGCCAGCTGCCGCTGTTGTTCGACGGCGCGGTGCTGATGGCGGCCGGCGACCGGGTCATCGCCGCACCGCTGCAGCATTGGCTGGATGAACACCACGCACAGCTGCGCTGGACCCCGGGCGCGGCGTGAATTGACCCCGCTGGGTTGGCGCATCACACTTGTCCCATGCCCAAGAAGTCCCCCAACGAAACCTCCCCGGTCGTCCACTTCGAGCAGTCGCTGGAAGAGCTGGAACAGCTGGTGGAGAAGATGGAAGCCGGTGATCTGAGCCTGGAACAATCGCTCAGCGCCTACGAGCGCGGCGTCGGCCTGTACCGCCAGTGCCAGCAGGCGCTGGAACAGGCCGAACTGCGCGTGCGCCTGCTCAGCGACCCGGCCCGCCCCGACACCGCCGAACGCTTCGATCCACCCGGCCATGATGGTTGAGCCTACGTTCGCGCGTTGGCGCGACCGCATCGAAAGCCAGCTCGACGCCAGCCTGCCTTCTCCCGAACACGCACCGCAGCGCCTGCACCAGGCGATGCGCTACGCGGTGCTCGGCGGTGGCAAGCGCATGCGCCCGCTGCTGGTGTATGCCAGCGGCCAGGTGTTCGGTGCCGACGAGCACGCACTGGATGCACCGGCAATGGCGGTGGAACTGATCCACACCTATTCGCTGGTGCACGATGACCTGCCGGCGATGGACGACGACGCGCTGCGTCGCGGTCGCCCCACTACGCACATCGCCTTCGACGAAGCCACCGCGATCCTCGCCGGTGATGCGCTGCAGACGCGTGCGTTCGGCCTGCTGGCCGATGCCGCGCTGCCGGCGCTGTTGCGCGTGCACTGCCTGCAGGCGCTGACCCACGCTTCCGGCGCCGCCGGCATGTGCGGTGGCCAGGCGCTGGACATCGATGCCACCGGCCATGCGCAGCCGCTGGCTTCATTGCAGCGCATGCATGCACTGAAGACCGGTGCGCTGATCCGCGCGGCGGTGCGCATGGGCGCGTTGTGTGGCGATGCGCCGCAGACCGACCTGCTGCAGCTGGATGTTTTCGCCAGTGCACTGGGGCTGGCGTTCCAGGTGCGCGATGACATCCTGGACGTCGAAGCCAGTTCCGAACAGCTGGGCAAGACCGCCGGCAAGGACGAGGCGCAGGCCAAGTCGACCTTCCCCGCCCTGCTCGGCATGGAGGGCGCCAAGGCCGAACTGGCCGCACTCAGCCAACGCATGCACGACAGCCTGGCCGGCTACGACGAACGCGCCGATGCCTTGCGTGCGCTGGGGCGGCTGGCGGTCGAACGCGACCACTGAGCGGCAAACAGCACCACACAGAAAAGGTCCTTCGCCCCTATGCGGGGCGAGCAGAAGCGTGCTTTAGCCCTTTGCAGACGCAGCTGTCGGCGGGTCGGGCGCTGGGCCCCGATACCCTTTCCGGCGAATGTCCTCCGGCGTCGGCCTGCGGCCGCCCCCTCCCCCTTGATTTCGCCTCCAAGGGCATCGGGGCCCAGCACCCGACCCGCCGACCACCGTCCCAAAAGCGTCGCATCCACCTGCGCACCGCAAGCCGAGCCCCGTAGCCGCCGGTAGGCTCCTGGGCAAAATAAAGGAGGAGGCCGCGCCACGCGGCCGGGGGACATTTGCACCAGGGGCCTACCGGCGGGTGCGGGGCCCTCACGCGCGCGACCGGCCCGATCGGAGATGCCAGCCAAAAAAAACGCCCGGCAGTGCCGGGCGTTTTTTGTTTCCACACTGCGGGACTGATTACTTGATCAGGCGCAGGGTGAACGGGTAGCGGTACGCTTCGCCGTTGTTCGCCTTCACCGCGGCGATGATGCAGAAGACCAGGTTCAGGATGCCGACCAGCGGGGCCAGCAGGCCGCCGATGATCACGATCATCAGCACGAACGAAATCAGCATCGCGATGGTGATGGTGATCTGGAAGTTCAGCGCTTCCTTGGCCTGGTCGGTCACGAACGACTTGCTGCTGTCATCCTTGTTGATCATCCAGATGATCAGCGGGCCGATGAACCAGGTGAAGATGCCCAGGATGTGGGCCACCAGCGCCATGGTGCGCTGATCGGCCGGCGCGGTACCGGTCGGGGCCGGCGGCGGGGCGGTGACGTTGTCGAATTCGCTCACGGTGAAACTCCTTGTTCGGTGTGTGTAGGTATTGCGCGACAGGCTCCCCGCCTGCCAGAGCAGCCGGGATAGGATACGTCAATCGTTGCCTGCAACGGTCATCCGCCCGACCAGGATCGAACCGACCTGCACGTGCGAGCGACGGTCCACGTCACTGCCCACCGCCTCGATGCTCGCGAACATGTCCTTGAGGTTGCCGGCAATGGTGACGCCATCGACCGGATAGCTGATTTCGCCGTTCTCCACGCGGAAGCCACCGGCACCGCGCGAGTAGTCGCCGGTAACCCCGTTCACTCCCTGGCCCATCAGCTCGGTGACCAGCAGGCCCTCGCCCATCTGCCGGGCGATGGAGGCCAGGTCGCCGGCATTGGCCGCCACCTTCAGGTTGTGCACGCCGCCGGCATTGCCGGTGGTGGTCAGGCCCAGCTTGCGCGCCGAGTAACTGCCCAGGATGTAGCGCTGCAGCACGCCGTCGGTGATCAACGCCGCGTTGCGGGTGGCCAGCGCCATCACCGTCAAACGCCGACGAACGCAGCCCGCGGCGCAGCAACGGCAGCTCCTCCACCTGGAACCAGTCCGGGAACAGGCGGGTGCCGACGCTGTCGAGCAGGAAGCTGGCCCGCCGGTAGAGCGCGCCGCCGGATACCGCGCCAAGCAGGCTGCCGATCAATGACCGCGCCACCTCCGGCGAATACAGCACCGGCATCTGCGCGGTCGCCATCGAGCGCGGCTGCAGCCGGGCCACGGTGCGTTCGGCGGCACGGCGGCCGATCGCGGCGGCCGATTCCAGGTCTTCACGGGCCAGCGCGCTGCTGTACCAGCCATCGCGCTGCATGCCGTCGCCCTGCCCGGCGATCAGCGCGCAGCCCACCGAGTGGTGGCTGCTGCGCTCGCGGCCGATGAAACCATGTGAATTGGCGTACACGGACAGGCTCTGCGAGGTGGCGGCCGAGGCGCCATCGGAGTTGCTGATGCGGCCATCGGCCTCGCGCCCGGCCGCTTCACAGGCCAGGGCCAGGTCCAGCGCCTCGTCGGCGCCCAGGTCCCAGGGGTGCCAGCCGTCCAGGTCGGGGAACGCGCGCGCCATCAGGGCGGCCTCGGCCAGCCCGGCCGCGGCGTCGTCCTCGGTGTGCCGGGCAATGGCGCAGGCCTGGGCCACGGTCGATTCCAGGCTGGCGTCCTGCAGGTCGGCGGTGCTGGCGCTGCCCTTGCGCTGGCCGAAGTAGACGGTCACCGCAATGCCGCGGTCACGGGTGGATTCCACCGTTTCCACCTCGCCCAGGCGCACATTCACGTCCAGGCCGCGCTCGTCGCTGCAGCTGACCTCGGCCTGGCTGGCGCCCATGGCTTTGGCCCGTTCCAGCAGGCGTTGGGAGATGTCGGCCAGCTGCTCCAGGCGCTGCAGGCTGTCGTCGGCCGGGGAGACTTCAGGGGAGATCACGTTCAATGCTTTATCCTGTACGGGTGAGTGCCTGGCGCAACGCGGGGCACAGTTTACGGATGTGGAAATAAGACGATGCGCGGACGCGACGAAGATACCGGTGAATTCCTAGACATCAGCCGTAGCCAGAACCGCCGGGACGCCCTGGACGTGCTGGCGCTCGGCGAGAAGCTGGTCGCGCTGACCCCGGCCCAGCTGGCCCGGGTGCCGGTGCCCGAAGACCTGCTGCCGCACATCGCCGAGGCCAAGCGCATCACCGCGCACATCGCCCACAAGCGCCAGCTGGCGTTCCTGGCCAAGCACATGCGCCGCGAGGACGATGCCGCGCTGGATGCCATCCGCGATGCGCTGGATGCCAACAGCGAAACCTCGCGCCGTGAAGTGGCCACCATGCACCGCGTGGAAGACTGGCGCGAGCGCCTGTTGAAGGACGGCGACAAGGCGCTGGGCGCGCTGCTGGACGAATACCCGCATGCTGACCGCCAGCAGCTGCGCACGCTGGTGCGCAACGCCCAGGCCGAGAAAGCCAAGAACAAGCCGCCGCGCGCCTACCGCGAGATCTACCAGCTGCTGCGGACGCTGCTGCTGCCGGCCGCGCTGGGCCTGGATGCGGCCAACCTGACCTCGGCCGACGACCTGGATGACCAGGACGACCGGCACGACCAGGACGGCGACGACACCGCCGAAGACTGAGCCCGGCTGCCCACGCGGCGGCGCCAGCCCAGGGCTGGCCCCCGCGGGGCGCTCGAACCGGCAGCACGGGCGCATCGCCTGGCTCAGGCCTGGGTGCCGCCCACGGTGATGCCATCGATCAGCAGCGACGGCTGGCCCACGCCCACCGGCACGCTCTGGCCATCCTTGCCGCAGATCCCCACGCCCTCGTCCAGGGCCAGGTCGTTGCCGATCATGCGGACCTTCTGCATGGTTTCCGGCCCGTTGCCGATCAGCGTGGCGCCCTTCACCGGCGCGGTCACCTTGCCGTCCTCGATCAGATAGGCCTCGGTGGCCGAGAACACGTACTTGCCGCTGGTGATGTCGACCTGGCCGCCGCCGAAATTGACCGCGTACAGACCCTTCTTCACCGAGCGGATCATTTCTTCCGGATCGTGCTGGCCGGCGCGCATGTAGGTGTTGGTCATGCGCGGCATGGTCATGTGCGCGAACGATTCACGGCGGCCGTTGCCGGTCGGGGCCACGCCCATCAGGCGCGCGTTGAGCGAATCCTGCATGTAGCCGACCAGGATGCCGTCCTCGATCAGCGTGGTGCACTGGGTGGGATGGCCCTCGTCGTCGATGTTGAGCGAACCGCGGCGCCCGTCCAGGGTGCCGTCATCGACGATGGTCACGCCCGGGGCCGCCACGCGCTCGCCCACGCGGCCGGCATAGACGCTGGTGCCCTTGCGGTTGAAGTCGCCTTCCAGGCCGTGGCCCACCGCCTCGTGCAGCAGCACGCCGGGCCAGCCCGGGCCGAGCACCACGGTCATCACCCCGGCCGGGGCCGGGATCGCCTCCAGGTTCACCAGCGCCTGGCGCAGCGCTTCGCGGGCAAACCGCTCGGGGCGGTCGTCGGCAAACAGTTCGGCATAGCTGTAACGGCCACCGCCGCCGGAATAGCCGGACTCGCGGCGCCCGTGCTGCTCCACGATCACCTGCACGTTCAGCCGCACCAGCGGCCGGATGTCGGCCGCCAGCACGCCGTCGCTGCGCGCGATCAGCACCGTGTCCACGCCGCCGGACAGGCTCACCATCACCTGCTGCACGCGCGGGTCGGCGGCGCGCAGGTACCGGTCCAGGCGCTTGAGCACCTCGACCTTGGCTTCGTTGCCCATGCCGTCGATCGGGTCCAGCGCCGGGTACAGCGCGCGGCCGTTGCCACGCACCAGCGAGCGCGCCTGCTGCGCCCCGCCCTCGCGTGAGATCGCGCGGGCCGACTGCGCCGCCGCCAGCAGCGCGTCGCGGTGGATGTCGTCGGAGTAGGCAAAGCCGGTCTTTTCGCCGGCGATGGCGCGCACGCCGACGCCCTGCTCGATCGAATGGGCGCCGTCCTTGACGATGCCGTCCTCCACGCTCCAGCTTTCGCGCCGGGCGTGCTGGAAATACAGATCGCCAAAATCGATGCCCGGGCCCAGCAGGGTGCCGAAGGTACGTTCCAGTCCACCGGCATCGAGCCCGGCGGGCAGCAGCAGGCGGTCGTTTGCAAGGGTAAGTGCGTTATCGGTCATGTCATCTATCTGAGGGCGCGGGCCACGTTCGCAACCCGGGCGCGGGAAAGGAGGTCAGCGTACCGGGGGCGGCAACGCAGCGGGAGCCGCCCGTGGCGGCGGGGCATCGTCACGGTCGATCACCTCGACCTTGGGTTCGGCCCAGGGGCCGGTCACCCGGTAGGTCTTGGCCCCGATCGCCCCCAGCGGCTTGCCCAGCACCGCGTTGGCCGCCGCGCCCACGGCGGCGCCCACCGGGCCGCCGGCGACCGCGCCGACCACGGTGAGCAGGTTGCCGGCACGCGGGTTGACGTCGATGGTCTGGTCGAACTGCTGGCGGCGCAGGTCGGTCTGGCCGCGGATGCTGATGTTGGCCGCCGGGCCTTCGATCAGCACCTTGTCGGTGGTGGCCATGCCGTTGGCGAACTCGAGCGCGCCCTCGACCTGGTTGAAGGCAAAGCCCTTGGAGAAGAAGTCACGGAAATCGAACATCAACCGGCGCGGCAGCTGGGTCACGCTGAGCAGGCCCAGCACACGCCCGGCGCCGGGCTCCAGCTCCAGCAACTGGCCGTTGCGCGCGTGGACCTGCATCTGCCCCTGCAGCGCGCCAAGCTGGAAGTCCGACGGACCGCCCTGCCAACCGGCGTCCAGGCTGAGCTGGCCCTGGCCACCGCGCAGCTGGCCGCCGTAGTCGAGGTTCTGCATCAGGCCGCCCAGGTCCTCGCTTTTCACGTCCACATTGACCTGGGTGCGCGCAGCGGCGCCCATGCCCAGCCAGCGGCCCTGGATGTCGATGGCCTGCTTGGGCGCGCGGAACTGCAGCTGGTCCACGCTCAGGCCGTTGCCGAACGGGCGCGTGCGCAGCACCGCCTGGCCCAGCTTGGCCTTGCCGAACTGCAGGTCCTCGATGTCCAGCGCCAGCGGCGGAATCTTCGCCGGGTTGGTGTCGTTGGCACTGGCCTGGACCCGGGCCGGCAGGGTGGCATCGGGCGGCAGCAGGATCGGCGCGCCATCGGAAGGCACCTTGGCCGGGGTCGGCAGCGACTGCCAATGCACGCGGCTGAGCTTGCCGACGATGGTGCCGCCCTCGGCGTTGGGCACGCTCAGGGTGCCCGCCAGCGAGGGGCCGTCCAGGCGCACTTCCACCGTGGACGGCGTAGGCCGCAGCTGCAGGCGGGTCTGCGCGAACACGCCCCCGGCCAGCAGCAGCTGCCCGACCTGCACATCCACCTGGCGCAACGGCATGGCGTCCTCGCCGTCACCGCCATCGGGCGTGCGCGCCAGGCCGATCCATTCCAGGGCATCCAGCGACCCGCTGCGGCCATTGACCGCCAGCCCACTGGCCGGCGGGTCGCGGTCGACCCGGTCGCTGCCCAGCGTCACCTGCACGCCGGTCTGGTTGTTGTGGGTGCGGGCGGCCAGGGCCAGGCGCTGGCCAAAGGCCACGTCCACCCGGCCGCTGCCCATCGGCAGCTGGGCGTTGACCGTGGTTGCCAGCGGCACGCCCGGGTCCTTGTCCAGCGGCGCCGGCAGGTCCAGGCGGGTGCCGACCAGGTCCGACCGCAGGGTCAGCAGGGTCGGCGGCTCGGTCTTCGCGCCGGCGGCCACCTTGGGCAGGGTCACCCCGATCGTCCAGCGCGCGTTGCCGGCGATGTAGGGCTTGAGCCAGTTCAACTCGGGCGCGCGGTCCAGCAAGGCACCGGCATCCAGCGACGCGGTGAGTTCGGATTCGAAGGCCTGCTGCGGGTCGCGCACGAAGCCCCCGGCGCGCAGGCTGAGCAGCCCGTCCTGGCCCAGGTGGCGCACGTTGAGCCCTTCGGCGCCGAAGCCGTCGCGGCTGTAGCGGGCCTGGCCCCGCATGCCGTCGAAGGCCAGCGCGAAGCGTTTTTCGGTCAGCGCCACGCCCTGCAGGTCGACCGTGCCCAGCATGTGGCCCGGGCCCTGGTCGGGATGCAGCGGCTGCAGCAGGTCATAGCTGACCTTGGCCGGGCCCTTGGCGGTGAGATTGTCCAGGGTCTCGGCATAGGTGGCGTGCAGCGGGCTCTGCTTGAGCATCGCCAGCAGGGCCCCGGTCTCGGTCTGGGTGGTGGCCTTCACGTACAGCGGGGTTTCGCCGAAATCCACGATACCGGCATCGAAGTGGTTCACCGCCACGCCGGCCAGGTCGCCGCCGCCGTGCAGTTCAAAGCCGGGCCCGATGAAGGCGATGTCGGCGTCCACCTTGCCCATGGCCGGCCAGTCATGCTGGAAGCGGATGGTGCCGTTGCTGATATGCCCGGTGGCCTCGAAGCGACCGTTGTTGCGGTCGAACGGCCAGTCGTCGAGGTCGCCGCTGACCAGGCCCACGCCGTTGCGGACCTGCCCGGCCACCAGCGCGGCATCCAGCCAGTCGGTGGCACCCTTGCTCATCCTGGAGTGGATCCAGAAGCGCTTGGCCACGGTCATCGGCACGTCGTCGATGCGCGCGGCCAGTTGCAGCCACGGCCGGGTGCCGTCGCCCTGGAACCAGACACTGCCGCGCACGTCGGCGGCGTAGTCGGTGCCCTGCACGCGCAGCGCCGGGGTGCCGAACCGCCAACCGCCGGCTTCGTCGCGCCAGCCCACCAGCTGCCCGGCCAGGCGCACGTCGTGGCGCTGGCCGAAGCCGGTGGGCCAGTCGAAGTGCATCACCCGGTACGGTTGCAGGTCCAGTTGGAAACCGTCGGCGTCGGCGCTGAAGCGCCCGCCCACGCCACTCAGCCCGGGCGCATGCCCGGACGGTGCAAAGCCGACGTCGGCCAGTTCGCCCTGGATCGACACCGGGCCGCCGCGTTCGGCGGCGACCCGCACCTGGGTCATGCGCGCATGCGGCGCGGCGTGCTGCAGCCACTCACGCAGACCCGGTTCGATGCGATCGCTGAGCGCCAGCCCGCGCAGCAGCGCGGTGGCATCGATGTTGTCGCCGGCCAGGGCCATGTGCTGGCCACCGGCCAGCAGCAGGCCGTCCAGGCGCTGCACCTCGCTGCTGCCGGCCAGGCCGATGCGCAGCTGCGGCGCGTCGGCGCGCCAGCCGCCGGTCACCCAGCGCCAGCGCGCGCGCAGCTGCAGGGTATCCAGCGCCAGCTGCGGGCGTTTGCCATCGGCCAGCGGGGCGCCGCGCAGCCGCAGATCCTGCAGGTCGGCGTCGGCGGTGACCATCACCGGGCGGTGGTCGCGCAGGTCGACCCAGGCATTGAGCTCCCCGGTGCCTTGCTGCAGCGATACCCCGGCGAACTGGAGCAGGTGCGACCAGGCGCGGAAATCGGCCGGGTCGGCCGACAACCAGGCCTGGCCATCACCGTGGCGGCGATCGAAGTCCAGCACGGCCGTCAGCGGCTGGCCGTTGACGTCGGCCCACGCGCGCGCGCCCACGCGCAGGCGTTGGCCATTCACGCGCAGGCGCAGGTCGATGCGCGGCAGCTCGGCCTGCAGGTTCAACGAGGGCGCATCCACCCGCAGCCGACCGCCGATCACCTGCAGCTCGCCGAGGCGACGCAGCGCCTCGAGCGGGTCGCCGCTGCCCGCCTGCGGCAGCCCGCGCACCGACCAGCGGCCATCGTCGGCCCGCTGCAGCACCAGGGCCAGGCCGCGCAGGCGCAGTTCGGTCAGCGAGTGGCCCGGCAGCAGCCCGGCATACATCGACACCAGCACCTCGGCCTCGCCGATGGCGATGCCCTGCCCTTCGCCGATGCGCAGGCCCTTCAGTTCCAGCAGGGGCCCGCGGCGGGTCCAGGCGGTATCCAGATGATCGAAGCGCACCGGCTGCCCGGCACGCGCGCTCAACCAGGCCGCCACCTTGTCGGGGTGGCGCTCGGCGAACGGCAACACTTGACTGACGGTGCCCACCAGCACCGCCACGCACACCAACACGATCGCCAATGCATACACGGCATGGCGGCGAATCCTTCGCAGTCGCAGTCGGAGCGGCGTGCTCATCGCAACGCGAAGGCACCGGCGCGCACGCGCGCCAGTGGGCGGGAATCAGAGCAACACAACATCGAACTGCTCCTGCAGGTACTGCTCGTCGGCCTGGAAGCGGATCGACTTGCCAAGGAATTCCTCCAGCTCGGCCACGGCGGTGGATTCCTCATCGGTGATGCGCGCCACCACCTTGGACGAGGCGATCACCAGCAGGCGGGCCGCATCGAACTGGCGCACCGCGCGGGTGATTTCGCGGAAGATTTCATAGGTGACCGTTTCGGCGGTCTTGATCGACCCGCGCCCGCTGCACTCCGGGCACGGCTCGGACAGCTGCCGCTCCAGGCTTTCCACGGTGCGCTTGCGGGTCATTTCGACCAGGCCCAGCGGCGAGAAATCGTAGACGGTGGTCTTGGCGTGGTCGCGCGCCAGGGCTTTTTCCAGGGTGCGCAGCACCTGGCGGCGATGCTCGGCGTCATCCATGTCGATGAAGTCGATGATGATGATGCCGCCCAGGTTACGCAGCCGCAGCTGGCGGGCCACCGCCTGCGCCGCTTCAAGATTCGTGCGGAACACCGTCTCTTCCAGGTTGCGCTGGCCCAGGAACGACCCGGTGTTGACGTCGATGGTGGTCATCGCCTCGGTCTGGTCGATCACCAGGTAGCCACCGGACTTGAGCGGCACCTGCTTGTCCAGCGCGCGGCCGATCTCGTCCTCCACCCCGAACATGTCGAAAATGGGGCGGTCGCCGCTGTACAGCTCGATCTTCTCGGCCAGCACCGGCATGTACTTGGCCACGAACGCCTGCAGCTGGGTGAAGGTTTCCTTGGAGTCCACCTTCACCTTGTCCACGTCCTTGCGGATCAGGTCGCGCACCGAGCGCAGCGGCAGGCTGAGGTCTTCGTAGATCACGCTGAGCGGAGCGGCATCGCGGCCGCGCCGCTCCACCACGTTCCAGACCCGCGACAGGTAGGCCACGTCCTCGGCGATGGCTTCGGCCGGCTGGCCCTCGGCGTTGGTACGCACGATGTAGCCGTAGCCCCCGTGCTGGGCCGACAGTTCGGTGACCAGCGACTTCAGGCGTGCGCGCTCGGCCTCGTCCTCGATCCGCGCCGAGACCCCGACCACCTTGGACTGCGGCAGCAGCACCATGTAGCGCGAGGGAATGCTGATCTGGGTGGTCAGGCGCGCGCCCTTGGTCCCGATCGGGTCCTTGACCACCTGCACCACGATGTCCTGGCCGTCGCGCAGCAGCTCCACGATCGGCACCGACGACGGCGGCGGCAGCGTGGTGCCCTCGGTATCCGGGCTGGCCACCGGGGCCGGGCGGATCACATCGTTGGCGTGCAGGAACGCGGCGCGCTCCAGGCCCACTTCGACGAAGGCCGCCTGCATGCCCGGCATCACCCGCTGCACCTTGCCCTTGTAGATGTTGCCCACCACCCCGCGGCGCCAGCCACGTTCGATGTGCAGTTCCTGCAGCATGCCGTTCTCGATGACGGCCACGCGGGTTTCGCGCGGGGTGACATTGACCAGGATTTCTTCAGACATGGGCGACACCCTCCGTTGGCGTGGTGAAAGCAGCGGGCGAAACGCCAAACGCCTGCAGCAACTGCTCGGTCTGTTGCAGGGGCAATCCCATCACACCCGAATAGCTTCCCGCCAGATGGCGGATGTAACGTTCGGCGCCGCCCTGGATGGCGTACGCCCCGGCCTTGCCCATGGGCTCGCCGCTGGCCACGTAGGCCGCGATGGCGGCCTCGTCGATCTCGATGAAGCTCACCTCCGACACCACCAGCACACCATCCTGGCGGCCGTGGGCCACGACGGCCACCGCGGTCATCACCTGGTGGGTGCGCCCGGACAGGGCGCGCAGCATGGCGGCGGCGTCTTCGGCGTCGACCGGCTTGCCGAACACCCGCCCGTCCAGCACCACTTCGGTGTCCGAGCCGATCACCACCGCCTCGGCATCGGCGGCCACCAGGGCCAGCCCGGCCTGCGCCTTGTCGGCGGCCACGCGCTGCACATAGCCAAGCGCCGACTCATCGGCGGCACGGACTTCAGGCACCTCAAGGTCCAGCGCACGGAACGGTCGGTCCAGGCGCGTCAACAGTTGGGTACGTCGGGGGGAACGGGAGGCAAGATAAAGCATCGCGGAAGCATAACCTGCGGCCCGTGTCTGAATCGAAAGCAACCGCACCCAATCGCCCCTCAACCCCGGAAAAGCTCACGGAGCGTTCATCGCCCCGACACCAACCTCAACGCCTTCACAAGGAGATGTACATGCGCCGCCCATCCCTGTCCCCGCTGCTGCTCGCCCTGTCCCTTGCCCTGGGAACCTCGATGACCGCCCACGCCCAGACCTCGCCTGCCGTTGCCGTCGCCGCCGACAGCACCCTGCTCAACATCTCGGCCAACGCCGAAGCCAAGCGCGTGCCGGACGTGGCCACGCTGTCGGCCGGTGTGGTCACCCAGGCCGTCGATGGCAATACCGCGATGCGCCAGAACGCCGAGCAGATGGTCAAGGTGCTGGCCGCGATCAAGGCCGCCGGCATTGCCGAACGTGACGTGCAGACCAGCGGGGTCAACCTCAACCCGCAGTACCGCTATGTGGACAACGAGCCGCCGAAGATCACCGGCTACCAGGCCAGCAACACGGTCAGCCTGAAGGTGCGCGACATCGCCAAGCTGGGCAAGGTGCTGGACGCGCTGGCCGCCCAGGGCGCCAACCAGATCAATGGCCCGCAGTTCGAGATCGACCAGCCCGAACCGGTGTATGACGAAGCCCGCCTGGCCGCGCTGAAGAAGGCCCAGGCCCGCGCCGAGACCTACGCCAAGTCGCTGGGCCTGCGCGTGCGCCGCATCGTGAGCATCTCCGAGAACGGCGGCGGCAACTTCCGCCCGGTGATGATGCGCGCGGCCGCCGCGCCGATGGCCGCCGATGTGTCCACCCCGGTGTCGCCGGGCGAGTCGTCGGTATCGGTGAACCTGGACGTGGTGTTCGACCTGGGCCGGTAACGGCCAGCGCTCCATGACATGACGGCGCCTGCGGGCGCCGTCATGCGTTCCGGGCCCGGTTCCTGAGCGCCAGCCAAACACCGACATGCCCCCTGCCTTCCGGGCCGCGCCCCGCTCCGGTATTGCTGTCAATGCGCGGCCCCGCCTTCTGCGTCCTGCAACCCCACCGGCCGCGCCCGCACGTTTGATGTTCCCGCACATCTGGCAAGGAGAGTGGAGCATGGTCCGTACCCAACCCCGCGTAGTGCCGCTGCAGATCGACGTTTCCCGCGTGCTCGGCTGGAGCACCGCCCTGGCCCTGCATGTGCTGGCGCTGATGCTGCTGCTCATCCCGGCAGCGTATGTGGCCGCGCCCCTGCCACGTGAACGCATGCAGATACGGATGGTGGTACCGCCGGAGCCCACCCCGCCGGTCCCGGTGCCGATCAAGCCGGACGTCCCCACCCTGGTGCAGCCGCGCACCGTGCCCAAGCCGCAGGTGGCCCCGCTGCCGCCGCCAACCGCCAACGCCGACGATGCCTTGGCGGTGGCGCCGCTGCCGGCCAGTGAACCCCAGGCCCCGGTCCTGGCCCCCAGCGTGCCGGGGCCGGCTGCCGGTGGTGCCGGGGCGCAGCTGCAGTACCGCAGCGCACCGCCGCCGGCCTACCCGATCGCCGCCATCCGCAACCATGAGCAGGGCACGGTGCTGCTGCGGGTGCGGGTGGAGGCCGATGGCCGGGCCTCCAGCGTGGTGATCGAGCGCAGCAGTGGCTCGCGGGCGCTGGACAACGCCGCCCGCCAGCAGGTGCTGCGCCAGTGGCGGTTCGTGCCGGCCATGGTGGACGGCCAGCAGGTGCCGGCCGATGGCCTGGTGCCGGTCAGCTTCACCCTGCCGGACTGAGGCCGCAGTGACGTAATAGGCGCGGGGGACCGGCCACGGCCTCCCCGCGCCTTTGGTCGCCGACAGACGGCGACCCGAATTAAGCAATTTTTCACGACTTCGTCACCCTCCGGAAACCTAGATTGTCGCCGTCGTCACTCATTTTCAGTGCCGATCCATCGTCATTGTTGGTTTTCCCAGTCAGGAGAGAAGCTGTGAAACACCCGGTCCAACGGCTCAACAGCAGCCGCAATAGCCTCGCCCAATCCATTTCCACCGTACTCGCCAGCAGCACCCTGTTGCTGGTCGGAGCGCTGGCATCCTCTTCTGCGTTCGCGCAGGAACAGGCCACCAACCTTGACCGGATCACCGTCACCGGGTCCAACATCCCGCGTACGAACACCGAAACCCCCTCGCCCGTCCAGGTGATCACCCGCCAGGAGATCGACCGCACCGGCAAGACCACGGTCGCCGAATACCTGCAGACCCTGACCGCCGACGGCTCCGGCTCGATTCCCAAGACCTTCGGCAACGGCTTCGCTGGCGGCGGCGCCGGCATCTCGCTGCGCGGCCTCGGCGCCGGTTCGACGCTGGTGCTGTTGAACGGCCGCCGCATGGCGACCTATGGCCTGGCCGATGACGGCCAGAAGGTCTTCACCGACCTGAGCACCATTCCGCTGGATGCGGTTGAGCGTATCGACGTCCTCAAGGACGGCGCCTCGGCCATCTATGGTTCGGACGCGATCGCCGGCGTGGTCAACATCATCCTGCGCAGCGACTTCCAGGGCGCCATCCTGCGTGGCTCCTACGGCACCTCCGGCGATGGCGACGGCAATGCCAAGAAGGCTACGTTGACCGCCGGTACCGGCGACCTCAACAGCGATGGCTGGAATGCGTTCTTCAGCCTGGACGTGGGCAAGACCGACGCGATCAAGATCAGCGACCGCAAGAACCGCAAGTGGATCGGCACCGGCGACACCCGCCCGTGGGGCTACGCGGCTACCGACGCCCAGTTCCTCGGCGGCGCCTTCCTCAACGGCGGCACCGGCGGCGGCACGGGCCCGAACGGCTCGGTGTTCGACGCCACCGGCCACCTGGTCGCGTTGCCGGGCTGCGCCGGCCTGACCACCATCCCGGGCCAGACCGATGCCACCGCACAGGCGCAGGGCTGCCTGTGGGATCCGAACCAGCAGTACCGTGACCTGACCCCGGAAGAGAAGTACGTGAACGTGTTCGGCCGCGCCAGCTTCGCCTTCGGCGAAGGCGGTGAGGTGTACACCGAAATCGGCTACTCCAAGAAGGACACCACCTTCACCAACACCCCGTCGGGCGTGTCGGGCGGTTGGGGCTATCCCGGCGGTCCGGTCAACGCCAACAGCGGCGCTGGCGCCACCGTGCTGGGCCCGGGCCACCCGGACCTGCCGCCGGCACTGTCGGCCACCGGCGCACGCCTGCGCTACTCGGCGTGGGACGTGGGTCCGCGCGTGACCAACAACACCAACGAGTTCAATCGTTTCCTGGTCGGCGTGAAGGGCAACTGGGGCGAGTGGAGCTATGACACCGCGTACCTGCATTCGGGTACCGACCTGACCAACAAGCGCACCGGCTTCCTGCGTTACAGCGCCGTGCGTTGCGCGCTGGGCAATGCGGCCTGCCCGGGTGGCGTCTGGCGCATCGGTGACAATGCCGGTCTGAACTCGCAGGCGCTGTACGACTACATCTCGCCGGACATCAGTGCTCGCGCCAAGTCCAGCCTGGACATGTTCGACTTCACCGTGTCGCGCAGCCTGATGGACCTCAAGGGCGGCCCGCTGGGCCTGGCGTTGGGTACCGAGTGGCGCAAGACCAGCAACAGCCTGACCCCGCAGACCTACACCGACCAGGGTGACATCATCGGCCTGGGTTACTCGGCCTATGACGGCACGCAGAACGTGTACGCCGGCTACGCCGAATTGTCCGCACCGGTGCTGGAGCAGTTGGAACTGAGCGCCGCGCTGCGCTATGACAAGTACGAAAGCGGTGAAGGCAAAGCCACGCCGAAGCTGGGCGTGAAGTGGAGCCCGGTCGACTGGCTGGCGCTGCGTGCCAGCTACGCCGAAGGCTTCCGCGCCCCGAACCCGGCCGAAAACGGTGACGGTGGCCTGGCCGCCTTCTCCAACGCGGTCGATCCGGTCCGCTGCGGCATCACCGGCGCAACCGCCGATTGCCAGGCCCGCCAGGTGGCGATCATCACCCGTCCGAACCCGGACCTGAAGCCGGAAGAGTCCAAGAGCTACTCGGTCGGCATCGTGATGCAGCCCACCTCGACCACCTCGCTGACGGTGGATGCATGGGAGATCAAGCGCACCAACGAAATCGCCCCGGGCGACACCGACGATGCGATCGCCGCGGGCAATGTGCTGCGTGACAGCAACAACCTCAATGGCGTGCCCAACAGCGGCACGATCCTTGCGGTCAACACCGACTACGTCAACGCCACCTCGTCGCGGGTGCGCGGTATCGACACCGATATCCGCCAGACCTTCGATATCGGCCCGGGCCAGCTGGAGATGGATCTGCAGTGGAGCCATGTGCTCAAGTTCGAGCGCACCAGCGGCACCACCACCGATGACTACGCGGGCACGCACGGCAACTGCGACGTGACCAACTGCATCGGCACGCCGAAGGACCGTATCAACTTCGGCACCACCTGGAAGCAGGGCGTGTGGAGTGTGAGTGGCGTGGCCAACTACATCTCCAAGATGGACAACATCGACAAGCGCGGTGGTTCCTACCAGGCCTTCTACGCCGACGAGACGCCGGTGACGAAGATCTCCTCGTTCACCACCTTCGACCTGTCCGGCCGTTGGAACGTCACCGAAGCCTTCGAGCTGAACGCCTCGGTGCAGAACGTGTTCGATCGCATTGCGCCGCTGGATCCGACGACCTACGGCGCGGTCAACTACAACCCGCTGCACTTCAGCGGTGCCATCGGCCGTTACTTCACCGTGGGGGCCAAGTACACCTTCAACTGATGTAACGCATGTGGGGAACGAAAAGCCCGGGCAGTGCCCGGGCTTTTTGTTGGCGGCGGCGTGGGCGTTGGTTTCGATCATTGCCGCGTTGCGCGCGATGCCCCCCGGATGGCGGGCAAAAAAAAGCCTCGCATCGCTGCGAGGCTTTTCAAAACTTGGCGCCCGAAGTTGGACTCGAACCAACGACCCCCTGATTAACAGTCAAGTGCTCTAACCGGCTGAGCTATTCGGGCGGGGTGCGCATTGTAGCCCGTTTTTCACAGGATGTAACCCGTTTTCGCAGGTTTTCTTCCAGCCCGTTGTCAGGCGCGATGGTACGGGTGGTTGGCCAGCATCGCCGCCGCGCGATACAGCTGCTCGGCCACCACCAGCCGCACCAGCATGTGCGGCAACGTCAGCGGACCGATCGACCATTTTTCATCGGCCAGCGCGGACACTTCCGCCGAGTGGCCTTCGGGCCCACCGATCAGGAAGGCCATGTCCCTGCCCTGCCCGCGCCAATGTTCCAGGCGCTGCGCCAGCTGCTCCGAACTGAGCTGGCGGCCCGGCACATCCAGCGCCACCACGTAGGCATTCTTCGGCAGCGCGGCAATCACCCGCTTGCCTTCATCGTCGGTGGCACGGCGCGCGTCGCGGCCCTTGCCACGCAGGCCCGGCTCGATCTCCACCAGCTCGAAGGGCAACCAGTGCGACAGGCGCTTCTGGTACTCGGCAAAGCCCTGCGCCACCCAGGCGGGGGCGCGTTCGCCGGTGGCGATCAGCCTGGCTTTCATCTGCAGTCTCCCGGCATCTGCGGCGATGCCGTTGAAATGACAACGGCGCCATCGGCGCCGTCATCGTGTCCGCGACGCGCCGCTTCAGCGTGCGCCGTGGCCGTACTCGTCGCCTTCTTCGGCGTCGTCGTCCAGCAGGCTCGGCGGCTGGTCGCCGACCGTCCACAGGCGCTCCAGCGCGTAGAACTCGCGCACGCGCGGCAGCATCACGTGCACCACCACGTCGCCCAGGTCGACCAGCACCCACTCGGCTTCGCGCTCGCCTTCCACACCCAGCGGCATCACGCCCAGGGCCTTGGCGAACTTGACGACCTCATCGGCGATCGACTTCACGTGACGGCTGGAGGTACCCGAGGCGATCACCATGTAATCGGCGACGCTGGACTTGCCGATCACATCGATTTCGACGAGATCCTTGGCCTTCAGTTCTTCGGTGGCCTTGCGCACGCACTCCAGCAGCTGCGCGTTGGAGGGTGCCGGGTTCGGCATCTGGACCTTGATGGTCTGGGGCTGGGCTTGGTTGCTCAAAGCGGGTGAACTCGATAAATGTGGGGCCGATTATACGGGCCCGGGGGCCCGCGCGTATTCACACACGCCCGGCGCCGTACAGGCCACGGTCGGCGATGTAGTCGGCCACGGCGGGCGGCAGCAGGCTGCGCCAGTCCTCGCCGGCGGTGATCCGGGCGCGGACGGCACTGGCCGATTCCTCGCGCAGCGGGGTCTGCAGGCGCAGCACGCGCCCGGCCGGGGCGCCCAGCAGCGCGCGCTCGTGGTCGGCCCAGCGCCCGGCCAGGGCGGCCTCCAGCGCGGGCGGCAGGGCCTGCTCCAGCGGGCTGCCCGGGCGGTCGGCGACGATGAAGTGGGCCAGCCCGAACAGGGCCTCCCAGTCATGCCAGCCGGTCAGGCCCAGCAGGCTGTCGGCGCCCACCAGCCACGCCAGCGGCTGATGGGGGCCCAGTTCTGCGCGCAGCTCGCGCAGGGTGTCCACCGTATAGGACGGCACCCCGGGCTGGCGCGCGGACCGTTCCAGCTCACGCAGATCGAGCAGCAGGCCCGGCTCGTCGCCGATCGCCAGTGCCAGCATGTGCGCCCGCTGCCCGGCATCGGCGCCCGGCGCGGCCCGGTGCGGCGGGTCGGCCGCGGGCAGCAGGCGCACCGCCACCTGCAACTGGTCGCGCGCCGCGCGCGCGATCGCCAGGTGGCCCAGGTGCACAGGATCGAAGGTGCCGCCGTAATGAATGCGCAGGCCCATGCCGCTCAGGCGCGGGCCAGCAGGCGCACGGCGCGGGCCTCGGCCACGGCCAGCAGCAGGCGTTCCAGCCCGAGCCACGGGTCGCCGTCGGCACGGCCCTTGGCCATGCGGTCCACCAGCCCGGCCTCGGCCACGAAACGCTCCCAACGCTTGGGTTCGGGATGGCGCTGCAGGGCGCGCTTGAACGGCGCCTGCCGCGATTCCCAGATCCCGCGGCTCTTCATCTCGGCGGCCAGGTTGCCGCCCCGGGCCTGCACGCGGGCCAGCCCGGCGGTGGACAGCAGCTCGCGGATGACCATCGGGGTCAGCGCCGCCACCGCTTCGCCTTCGCCCCGCAGCCCGGCCAGCATGCGCAGTACCGCCACCGGCTGCCCCGAGAACGTGGCCTCCAGCAGGCGGAACACGTCATAGCGGGCGGCGTCGGCCACCAGCGATTCCATGGTGTCCACGTCCAGGGTCTGCCCCGCGGCCAGCAGGGCCAGCTTGTCGATCTCCTGCGCGGCGGCCAGCAGGTTGCCTTCCACCCGCTCGGCCAGGCGCTGCACAGCGGCCGGTTCGGCGCGAAGGCCCTTGCTGCGCAGGCGGCGTTCGATCCAGTCCGGCAACTCGTGCGGTTTGATCGCCCAGGCCACCGACAGCACGCCGACGCGATTGACCGCCTCGGCCCACTTGCCCTGGTGGGCCTTGCTCCATTCGTTGCAGGTGATCAGCAGGATCACGTCCGGCGCAGGATTCGCGCAGAACTGGCTGATCACTTCGGCGCCTTCCTTGCCCGGCTTGCCGCTGGGCAGGCGCAGTTCCATCAACCGCCGCGGGCTGAACAGGCTGGGCGCATTGAAGCTGGCCTCGACCTGGTGCCAGTCGAAATCGCGGCCGTCCGCATCGAAGACCTCGCGCTCGTCGATGCCGTCGGCGCGGGCGCGGGCGCGCACCACGTCGGCCGCTTCCAGCACGCGCAGGGTTTCCGGGCCGGCGATCAGATAGACCGGGGCCAATGCCTGGGCAGCCGGCTGGCTGGCGAATTGTTCGGGTCGCAGTTCCATCCTGGCGCCGGTCCGGAGGGACCGGTCAGTGCCCCGGGATGGGCGTAGCAGGGGCTGCCGGCGGCGGCACCGCCGGTTCAACCGGCAGGCTGTCCGGGGTGGCCGGCTTGACCGGGATGCGGCCTTCCATCTCGGCGCGCACCACGCTGTCGATGCGGCGCATGATCGAGGCCGACATCTCACGACGCAGTTCGTCGGCGAGGATCTCGCGCTCGGTGGTGGTACCGGTGGCGTCGGTGGGCGGGGACACGTAGTCGCGCGACAGCTCGATCACCTGCTGCGGCACCAGCTCGCTGCCATCCTCACGCAGGAACTTGAAGATCACCGCGTAGCGCAGGCTGTATTCCTGGGCACGGCCCTGGGCATCGATGGCAATGGGCAGATCACCCCAGCGCTCGGACAGCACCTGCAGCTGGGCCGCCTTGGCGGTGTCGTCCGACTCGGCGATCTGCGCCCCCGACGACTGCAGCCCCCGGCGCAGCAGCTTGGCCAGCTCGCTGTACGGCGCGGTGGACACCACCTTCACCGCGGCGGTATCGGCCGGCAGCATCAACTTGTTGCGCAGGTGGAAGCCGCAGCCGGCAAGGGACGCGGTCAGGACAAGGGCAAGCAGGAATCGGGTCATGGGCACAGTCTGGGGGAGCCGGGCGGGCGCGGCAACAGGCACTGAAGATGCCCGATGCCGCGTGAACGTAGAGCGGGGCTCTGCCCCGCTCCGGGGGGCGCCGGGTAGAACCCGGCTCTACGGGGGTGCTGCAGCCGGGTGGAACCCGGCTTTACGGTAGCCGGGTAGAACCCGGCTCTACGTGAATCAGGCAGCGACGATGTTCACGATTTTGCCGGGCACGATGATGATCTTGCGCACCGTCAGCCCGTCCAGGAACTTGGCCGCGTTCGGTTCGGCCAGGCCCAGTGCTTCGATCTGGTCGCGCGGCGCATCGGCGGCCACCTCGATGGTGCCCCGCAGCTTGCCGTTGACCTGCACCGCCAGGGTGACCGCATCGCGCACCAGCGCACTGCTGTCGACCTGCGGGAACGCCTGGTCTTCCAGCAGCGTTTCGCCGTGGCCCAGCACCTGCCACAGCGCATGGCTGGCATGCGGGGTGATCGGGTTGAGCAGCAGCACGGTGGCCTGCAACGCTTCCTGGCGGACCGCACGGCCCTGCCCGCTTGCATCGTCGAACTTGGCCAGCGCGTTCATCAGTTCCATCACCGCGGCAATGGCGGTGTTGAAGCTGTGGCGGCGGCCATAGTCGTCGCCGACCTTGCCGATGGTTTCGTGGGTCTTGCGGCGCAGCACCTTCTGCTCGGCGTTCAGCGCGGCCACGTCCAGCGCCGGGGCCAGGCCTTCGGCGGCGTGCTTCTGCACCTGCGTCCACAAGCGGCGCAGGAACCGCGCCATGCCATCCACGCCGGCCTCGTTCCACTCCAGCGACTGCTCCGGCGGCGCGGCGAACATCGAGAACAGGCGCACCGTGTCGGCGCCGTACTTGCTCACCATCACCTGCGGGTCCACGCCATTGTTCTTGGACTTGGACATCTTCTCGGTGCCGCCGATCACCACCGGCTGGCCGTCGGCGATCAGGGTGGCGCCGGTGATGCGGCCGCGCTCGTCGCGCTGCACGTCCACGTCGGCCGGGTTGATCCAGTCCTTGGAGCCGTCCGGGTTCGGGCGGAAGTAGGTCTCGGCGATCACCATGCCCTGGCACAGCAGGTTCTGCGCCGGCTCGTTGCTGTCCACCATGCGCGCATCACGCAGCAGCTTGTGGAAGAAACGGAAGTACATCAGGTGCAGGATCGCGTGCTCGATACCGCCGATGTACTGATCCACCGGCAGCCAGTAGTTGCCGCGCTTGTCCACCGCGTCGCGGGCACCGGGCGAGGTGTAGCGCGCGTAGTACCAGCTGGACTCCATGAAGGTGTCGAAGGTGTCGGTTTCGCGCTCGGCCGCGCCACCGCAGTCCGGGCAGGTGGTCTTGCGCCATTCCGGATCGGCCTTGATCGGCGAACCGGTGCCGACGAAGTTGACGTTCTCGGGCAGCACCACCGGCAGCTGCTCTTCCGGCACCGGCAACGCACCGCACTTGGGGCAGTAGATCACCGGGATCGGGCAGCCCCAATAGCGCTGGCGGCTCACGCCCCAGTCGCGCAGGCGGTAGTTCACGCGGCGCTGGCCCTGGGCCTTGCGCTCGAAGCGTTCGGCCAGCGCCTCGAAAGCGCCCTGGAAGTCCAGGCCGTCGAACTCGTCGGAGTTGACCAGTTCGGTGTCGCGGGTCTTGTCGCCGTACCAGTCCTGCCAACGGGTGGCGTCGTAGGCGCTTTCTTCCTTGCGCAACGCCTTCAGCGCGATGACCTGGCGGATCGGCAGGCCGTACTTGGTGGCGAACTCGAAGTCGCGCTGGTCGTGGCCCGGCACGGCCATCACCGCGCCGGTGCCGTAGCCCATCAGCACGAAGTTGGCCACCCACACCGGCACCTGGGCGCCGGTAACCGGATGGACGGCGCGCAGGCCGGTATCCATGCCGCGCTTTTCCTGGGTTTCCAGTTCGGCTTCGGACACGCCGCCCTGCTTCATCTCGGCCAGCAGCGCGGCCAGGGCCGGGTTGGACTTGGCCGCGTGCTGGGCCAGCGGGTGTTCGCCGGCGATCGACACGAAGGTCACGCCCATCACGGTGTCCGGACGGGTGGTGAACACGCGCAGCGAATCCAGCGCGCTGCCGTCGGCGTCGCGCACGTCGAACTGGATTTCCAGCCCTTCGGAGCGGCCGATCCAGTTGCGCTGCATGGTCTTGACCGAATCGGGCCAGCCCGGCAGTTCATCCAGGCCGTCCAGCAGTTCCTGGGCGTAATCGGTGATGCGCAGGAACCACTGCGGGATCTCGCGCTTTTCCACCAGCGCGCCGGAACGCCAGCCGCGGCCGTCGATGACCTGCTCGTTGGCCAGCACGGTCTGGTCGATCGGGTCCCAGTTCACCACCGCGTTGCGGCGGTAGGCCAGGCCCTTGCGCATCAGCCGGGTGAACATGCGCTGCTCGTGCACGTAGTACTCCGGCGTGCAGGTGGCGAACTCGCGCGACCAGTCCACCGCATAGCCCATGGCCTTGAACTGGCCCCGCATGTGCTCGATGTTGGCGTAGGTCCACTTGGCCGGCGCGGTCTTGTTCTTGATCGCCGCATTCTCGGCCGGCAGGCCGAAGGCATCCCAGCCCATCGGCTGCAGCACGTTGTGCCCGGTCATCCGCTTGTAGCGGCTGATCACGTCACCGATCGTGTAGTTGCGCACGTGGCCCATGTGCAGCGCCCCGGACGGGTACGGCAGCATCGAGAGGCAGTAGTACTTCGGTTTGTCCGAAGTCTCGCTCACCTCGAAGGCACGGGTGGCATCCCAGAACTTCTGGGCGGCGGATTCAACCTGCTGCGGATCGTAAACGTTGGGTTCGACGCTGGTCATGGAAACGCTAGTGCGGCGGTAAAGCAGGAAAGGATACCGCAGTGCGGCAAGGCGCTCCAATCGAGCGCCGGAACGCCCGGCCCGCCTCGCTCTCCCGCCGGCGCTGGCCCCGCGATGCGCCGGCCGCAGGGCCGCGGGACGCGGTTTCCAGGGGCGCCCGCGCGTCAAGAACCCCAGACGGGAACGCGGCTTTTCCCTCTACGGATACAGCCGACTCCCTATACCGGGCCGCCCCCCCTGCTGCAGCCTTGTGGCGCAGGGGTTGCCCGGCTCCCAGCCCCGCACGGCCAAGGCCGACCGTTCGGAGTCGATAAAGGAGTTAAGCGTTCCATGAAGCTTTTTTCGCGAGCAGTTCTTGTTATTGGCATGACCGTTGGGGTGGTCGCAACGGCACATGCGGCAAGTTTCAATTGTGCCTACACGCTTAATGACGGCCGCTCCGGCGTTTACACGATCGAGGCTGACGATGGCGTAGATGCCACCAACCAGGCCCTTGCACTGATCAACCGGGACTATCCGGGGTCCGGATTCAGCCTTCAGTGCCACGCCAGCTGAACCCTGCGGGGCGCTAAACCGCGCCCCGCATCGTGCGCAACGCCAATGGCAGCGCCGCGACCAGCCACACCGCCCAGACGGCAAAGGCCAGCCGCTGCGCCAGCGGCGCCGGCATCCAGGCCTGCAGCACGAACGCGGCCAGCACCATGCCCACCGCGCAACCCAGGTGCAGCAGCGCCTGTGGCCGCCAGCCCGGCACGCGCAGCGCGCCCAGCCCGTACAGCAGCGTGCCCGGCACGAACGCCAGCACCCACACCATCCATGCACTGGCATGGAACTGGCTGGCCGGGCTTTCAATATCGCTGGCGTCCAGCGGCAGCAGCCCCATCACGGCGAACCCGGCTCCCGCCAGTACCAGCAGCTGCACGCCCACGCGCAGCGTCCAGGGCGCCGTGCGCGGCACCCGCACCAGCAGGCGCAGCGCCACCGCGCAGGCCAGCACCCCTGGCAGCACCAGCCCCAGCCAACTGAACGCCTGTGCATGCGGCACCCCGGTGGCGCCCAGCAGCGCCACCGGATGCGACAGCGCGCGGTACCCCGGCAGCGCCGCACCGAAGCCGACAACCGCCACGACGAACACAAGCGCGGCAAGCGCGCCGATGCCGCGATCGATACGGGGCGAAATGTGCATGAAGGTCTGCCTGGGCCAAAGGGAACGCCGCGCATTGTCACCGGTTTGCGCCGATCCCGGGAGCCGGGGTTGCGTCCCGCAACCTGCGCACCCATACACTGCGTACATCTTTAATCGTTGATTGCCGACCATGAGCGAATTGCCGCACGTCTTCGACGCCACCACCGCCACCTTCGAAACCGAGGTCCTGCAGAAGTCTCTGCAGACGCCGGTGCTGGTCGATTTCTGGGCCAGCTGGTGCGAGCCCTGCAAAACCCTGGGGCCTATGCTGGAAAAGCTGGCCGCTGAGTACCACGGCGCCTTCGAGCTGGCCAAGGTCGACGTGGATGCCGAACAGCAGATCGCGGCGGCGTTCCAGATCCGCTCGGTGCCCACCGTGTTCCTGGTGAAGGGCGGCCAGCTGGTAGACGGTTTTCCCGGTGCGATCCCGGAAGGCCAGCTGCGCGAGTTCCTGGCCCAGCACGGCGTCACCCCGGCCGAACCGGCCGCCGACGCGGTGGCCGAGCCCGAACCGCTGGACCCGCAGGCCCAGGTCGACGTGCTGCGCGCGGCGATCGCCGCCGAGCCGGACAAGGACGAGCTGAAGCTGGACCTGGCGCTGGCCCTGCTGCAGACCGGCGGCACCGCCGAGGCCAGCACGTTGATCGATGCGCTGCCGGCCAACCTGGCCACCGACGACCGTGCGGTACGGGCCCGTGCGCGCCTGGATTTCGCCAACGCACTGCAGGACGCACCGGCGGCCGAAACGCTGGACGCACGCATCGCGGCCAATGGCGATGACCTGCAGGCGCGCCACCTGCGAGGCGTGCAGTTGCTGCTGGGCGGCGAGGATGAGGCCGCGCTGGAGCAGTTCCTGGCCATGCTGCGCAGCGACCGTACCTTCGCCGAAGGCCTGCCGCGCAAGCTGCTGATCGATGCCTTCAAGGTGATCGCCGACGAGGATCTGGTGGGCCGCTATCGCCGCCGGATGGCATCGCTGCTGTTCTGATCCGGCGCAGGAGGCGCCACGTGTTCAGTTACTACGGACGGATGCGCCTCGCCCACATGGAATGTGACGGAAGTCACGTTCAGAAACTCTGCACGGGTCCCGGGCAATAATGCGACCGCGGCGTCCACGACGCCGCGATCCATTCGGGGGGATGAGGTCTGGGCCATGGGGGCCGCACGGCTGAGCCCCGCCCAGCAGGGCCCAGATGACCGTGAGTTCGACCCGTTTGCTTCACCCCTGTTCGCTGCCCGCACGCCTGTTGATGGTGGCAGCCCTGCTGTTCTCCGCATTTCCCTTGCTGGCCCAGGATTGGACCTACCGGGTACGCCCCGGCGACACCCTGTGGGACCTGGGGTCGCGCTACCTGAAACCGTCGGTACCGTGGCAACACCTGCAATCCCACAACCGCGTGAGCGACCCCTACCGGTTGCCGCCGGGCAGCCAGCTGCGTTTCCCGGTGGCGTGGCTGGCGGTGCAGCCTGTCCCGGCCCGGGTACTGGCCCTGCGTGGGCCGGTGCAGGTTGGCGACGCGGCGCGCGGTGGCCTGCGCGATGTGATCGAAGGCGAGCTGCTCACGATCGGCCAGCATCTGGTCACCGGGGCCGATGCCAGCGTCACCCTGGTCTTTGCCGATGATTCGCGGCTGCAGCTGCGCGAAAACTCGCGGCTGCGCCTGGACCAGCTCAGCCGCTACGGGCACACCGGCATGGTCGACACCCGCGTGCGCCTGCAACAGGGCCGCACCAGCAACCGGGTAACGCCGGCAACTGGTCCGGCATCGCGCTACATCATCGATGCGCCAACGGCGACCAGCAGCGTACGCGGCACCGTGTTCCGGGTCAGCGCCGGCGGTGACGGGCGCAGCGCGGCCACCGAAGTGCTGCAGGGCAAGGTGCAGGTCGGCAACCCACGCGGCCAACGCCTGGTCACCCGCGGCCAGGCCACCCGCAGCACATCGCAGGACACGCGCCCGGGCGCACTGGAGCCGTTGCTGCCGGCGCCACTGCTGGACCCGGCGCAGCTGCGCCTGGACCCGCTGCCCGCGCAACTGGCGTGGACGGCGGTGGACGGTGCCGCGCACTACCGGGTGGACGTGGTCCGTGCCGACCAACCCGAGATCCTGCTGTTCGCGCAGGACACCACGGCCACTACCCTGACGGTGCCGGACCTGGCGCCCGGCACGCTGCGCGTACTGGTCCGCGCGGTCAGCGCCGACGATGTGGAAGGTCTCGACGCCGAACACGATTTCGAGGTGCGCGATCAACCGCCGCCCCCGTTGACGGTGCGCCCGGTCAACCAGGAAACCGTCAACAGCGCGCGGCCGCGGTTCCAGTGGAGCCAGGTCGACGGCGCCGCGACGAGCGTGCTGCAGATCGCGCGTGACGCCCAGTTCCTTGAGCCCGTGCTGGAGCAGCAGAGCACCAGCCCGCATGCACGCGCGGCCGCGGACCTGGCCCCGGGCGCGTACTTCTGGCGGGTTGCCTCACGCGATGGCAACGGCCACCGCGGTCGCTTCGGCCACCCGGTCGCGCTTACCCTCACCGATGCCCCCGTCGATCCCGCCCTGCAGCCACCGCAGGCTGCCAAGGGCCAGTTGACGCTGCGCTGGCAGGCCGGTGAAGCCGGTCAACGCTACCGCGTGCAGATCGACCGCAAAGGCGATTTCGCCAACCCGTTACTGGACCGCGAGGTCGACCAGCCGGAGGTATCGCTGAAGCGTCCCTGGCACGGCACCCTGCACGTGCGCGTGCAGTACATCGATGACGATGGCTATGCCGGCCCGTTCTCGCCGGCACAGCAGCTCACGCTGCCCTGCCGCACCTGCTACGGCGCTGGCGGCGGCGCACTGCTGCTGTGGCTGCTGCTGTGAAACCACTGGCACTGTCGTGGCCGCAGCGGCTGGCGCTGTCGGCACTGGTGGGCGGCCTGGCCGCCATCGCCAGCCACTGGCAGTGGTTCTGGCAGCAGGACGAGGCGGTTTACGATGCGTATGTCGGGGCGTGGGACTACCCGCCCGACCCGCGCCTGCTGATCGTGGCGATCGACGACAACAGTCTGCAACAGATCGGGCAGTGGCCCTGGCCGCGCTCGACCCACGCACGCCTGCTTGACCGCCTCACCGAGGCCGGCAGCGCGCGGGTCGTGCTGGACCTGATGCTGTCCGAACCGGACCGCCAGGATGCAGCGCAGGATGCGGAGCTGGCGGCGGCGATCCGTCGCAACGGCCGCGTGGTGCTGCCGGTGCTGGCCGCGCCGGCCAGTGGCCCGAACATGGCCGAGGAACTGCTGCCCATCCCGCTGATCGCCGCCAACGCGGCCACGCTCGGGCACAGCGATGTCGAAGTGGACGCCGACGGAGTGGCACGCGGCCTGTACCTCACCGCCGGGATCGGCTCACCGCACTGGCCCGCCCTCGGGCTGGCGCTGGCCGACGCGCGCGGCCCACTGCCCGGCCTGCGCGATCCGGACCCGGGACAGTCCTCGCCGTATCAGTGGCGACGCGATCACTACGTACGGGTGCGCTACGCAGGCCCACCCGAACGGTTTCCGCAGGTGTCCTACGTCGACCTGCTCAACGGCGACGTCGACCCGGCGCTGCTGCGCGGGCGGCTGGTCCTGGTTGGCATGACCGCCAGCGGCATCGCTCCGCGCCTGCTCACCCCGACCACGCGCGAGCGCTGGATGAGCGGCAGCGAGTACCAGGCCAACGTCGCCTCCATGCTGCTCACCGACAAGGTCATCACCCTGCCACCCACGCTGTGGCGGGACCTGCTCAGCGGCCTGCTGGTGGCGCTGTGCTGCCTGGGCCTGTCGCTGCCCCGGGCATCGGCCAGCGCGCTGCTGGCCTTGCCGTCCACCCTTCTGCTCAGCTTCGTATTGCTGCGCGCCGGCAACCTCTGGTTTGCCCCGGCTGCGGCGCTCACCGGCATGCTGGCCGTCATCTGCGCGTGGGTGTTGTGGCGGATCAGCGCGTGGCGCCGCCAGGCCAACAGCGATGCACTGACCGGGCTGGGCAACCGCCTGCGTTTCGAGCAGACCCTGCAGCAGGAACACGACGCCGGCCGCCGCAGTGGCCGCCCGCTGAGCCTGGTGCTGATCGACGTGGACCACTTCAAACACCATAACGATGTGTACGGCCACCAGGCCGGCGACAACGTGCTGCGCCTGATCGCCAGCGAGATCGGCGCGCACGCCCGGCGGCCGCGCGACATGGCCGCGCGCTTCGGCGGCGACGAGTTCGCGCTGATCCTACCCGACACCGCGGCCGACGGCGCGGTGCAGGTGATCGAGGACCTGCTGGCACGGGTACGCCTGCTGGAGGTACCCGGTGCAAACGGGCAACGCGTCCACATCACCCTGACCGTGGGCGTGTACACGCGGGTACCCGCCATCCGCAGCGAACCGCGGCACTTCTTCGAAGGCGCCGATGCGGCGCTGTACAAGGCCAAGGCCGCGGGTCGTGACGGCTACATGGCCGACGACGGCGACTGATTGCCACACCATACGCCTGCGAATGGTAAGATTCATCCCTCGTTCGCAACCTGGGTCGACCCGATGAAAGCCAGCGTGTTCCGCCACGGCATGAACCTGTGGCCGCCGTTCCTGTTCACCGGCATCCATGTCACCGAAGTCAGCCCCGACTACCGCCACGTGCAGGTCGAGCTGCGCATGCGCCCCTGGAACCGCAACTACGTGGGCACCCATTTCGGGGGTAGCCTGTTTGCGATGACCGATCCGTTCTGGATGCTCACCGTGATGCATAACCTGGGCCGCGACTATTACGTGTGGGACCGGGCCGGCGAAATCGAATTCCTCAAACCGGGTCGCGGCACCGTGCGTGCGGAATTCCATCTGGACGACGCGCTGCTGGACCAGCTGCGTGCCGCCACGGCCGGTGGCGAAAAGTACCTGCACTGGTTCAGCAACGACATTCGCGACGCACAGGGCGAGGTGGTCGCGCGGGTACGCAAGCAGGTGTACCTGCGGCTGAAGCCGGACGCGCGCAACGGCGGCGCCCGCAAGGGCTGAGCACGCGGCGTGCTTGCTATGCTCGGCGCCCCCAACGTCGGCCCCTGCATCATGCGTACCCTGCTTATCGCCCTGCCCCTGCTGTGCCTGCCGGTGCTTGCGCACGCACTGGACATACCGCCGGTGGATTATCCGACGCTGCCGGCCACCGCCGCGGATGCGAACGGTTTTGTGCCGCGCGGCTGGCGCATCGAACAGCGGCTGGACGGCGACCTCAACGCCGACCGGCGTGCCGACCTGGTGCTGGTGCTGCGCCAGCAGGATCCCCGCAACGTGCTTGAACACGACGGCATCGGCATCAGCCCGCTGGACAGCAACCCGCGCCTGCTCGCCATCGCCTGGGCGCGGCCGGATGGCAGCTATGCGCTGGCCGCGCAGAACCACCAGCTGATTCCGCGCCACGAGTACCCGAACCTGTCGGACGTGTTCGAGGACGGCGCGGGCGGCGTGTCGATCGTGCGCGGCACGCTGCAGGTGGGCCTGTACGCCTTCTCCAACGCCGGCAGCTGGGCCACCGGGTCCACCCGCTTCACCTTCCGCTGGCAGCACGACGCGTTCGCGCTGATCGGCTATGACAGTGACACGATGATGCGCAATTCGGGCCAGACCGGATCGGTGAGCATCAACTACTCCACCGCGAAGATACGCCGCGCAAGCGGCAGCATCGAAACGGACGGCGAACAGGTGGGCTGGGAGAAACTGGCCTCGACGCAGCGCTGGACGCTGGACAGCATCGGCGACGGCGCGGCGTTCAATCCGCTGCCGTAACTGCGCCGCTCAATGCGGGCGCCACGCCTGCGGCAGCGGTGCGCTGATCCACGCCGGCCCGCCGTCGCCCGCGCGACCGTAGCGCGGCACCTGCACCCGCTGCCCATCGGCGCTCAGCTGCGGCGGGCGCTGCGTGCTGCGCAGCGCCTGCGGCATCGCGGCCAGGCGGGCCAGCGCGTCGGTGTGGCCACGCGGCTGCCCATGCAGCCACAGCATCGCCCCCGCCAGCCGCAGCTGGGCGCCGGCATCCTGCATGCGAAGGGAATAGCCGTCGTATGCCGGCTCGCTGATGGCCAGCGTCATGCAACCGGCCGCGTTGGCCACGCAGGCCAATGACCAGATCGACGGCGCCGCGGGCAGCTGCACGGGGCGATCGTCGCGGATCTGCGCCTGCACCTCGGTGCTGCAGGTACGCGACATCTGCCAGGCATTGCGGGCCTGGGTCTTGCCTTCGTCGTGCAACCAGCCTTGCGCCTGCTCCAGCGCCGGCTGGTTGGCCATCGCCGCCCGCACGAACGCAAACTCGCCGCGCATCGGCAGGCACAGGTCCAGCTCGGCCACCGTGGGGGCGACAAGCGCCTGTCGGCACGTCGCCGGGACAGCGGTGCCCGTCGGCAGCTCGGCCAGGATCTCGGTGAACAGACCCGCGTTGCGCTCGGCCATCGCCGAACCCACCATCGCCACCAGCAGGCTGTCGCTGTGCGCCATCAGCATGCGCCCGGTGCGGATATCCTCGCAGGTGCCCTGCAATGCCTGGGCGCTGTTGCCGCGCACATGCGCCAGCGCGTGCCACGAGGTGCGCTCCATCAGTACCTGGAACGACGGGAAGGGCATCGCCACGTCGGGCACGAACAGCGAGCGGTAGTGATCGTCCTCGCCCAGCGCGGCAATGCGGGCGTGCAACCCGTCATGGCCGGCATGGGCCTGCGCCACCGCATCGGCGTCGGCACGTACCGCGGCCAGACAGGCGCTGACACTGCGCCGGCACCAGCCGGTGGCCGGCATGACCTTGGCAAACCGCGTGTCGCCCGCCACGGCATCGCCGGCCGGGTCCGCGCCGCTGGCCGGCCCCGGCGCCCAACGGCGCGCATCCTCGGCGGTCTGCGCCTGCACCTGCGCCGGTGTCATGCCGTCATGGTCCAGCAGCCAGATCGCCGGGAACGCATTGCGTTCGGGTGCCATCGTGGGCAACCCCGCCTCCATGGCCTGCAGCGCCCGGCGTTCCTCGGCCGGCACCGGCAGCAACCACGACACCAGCAGCACCAGCCCTACCAGCGCGCCCAACCCCAGCACGGTCACCCCCACCCACTTCAGTCCCTTCAACACAGCATTCCCTCCCTGCGCCGCTCCCTGCAGCGGCAGGCAGGGTAATCCGGGCGGCCGCACCGCTACAATGCGCCGATGTCGCCCGAAGCCCCCCAACTCGTTCCGCGCCCCTCCCTGCAGCGCCTGTTCCTGACCGGCCTGCTGACCCTGCTGCCGATCTGGCTGACCTGGGTGGTGGTCAAATTCGTGTTCGTGCTGTTGTCGGGCATTTCCAGCCCGGTGGTGGTGCCCCTGTCCGAGCAGATCGCCGCCTCGTTCCCGCATTACCTGGGCTGGGTCAAGGTCGAGTGGATGCAGAACGTGATCGGCCTGGCTGCCACCCTGCTGGTGATCCTCAGCGTGGGCGTGCTCAGCCGCCGGGTGATCGGCCAGCGCCTGCTGCGCTGGTTCGGCGCGGTCATCAAGCGCATTCCGCTGGCCAGCATCATCTACGACAGCGCCAAGAAGCTGCTGGACATGCTGCAGACCGAACCGGGCAGCACCCAGCGCGTGGTGCTGATCGACTTCCCGCACCGTGACATGAAGTCGGTGGGCCTGGTCACGCGGGTGATCCGCGAACAGGGCACCGACCGCGAGCTGGCCGCCGTGTACGTACCGACCACGCCCAACCCCACCTCCGGCTACCTGGAAATCGTGCCGGTGGAACTGCTGACCCCCACCGACTGGACCGTCGACCAGGCGATGAGCTTCATCATCTCCGGCGGTGCCGTCGCGCCGGAAAGCGTACCGTTCACCCGCGCCGGCGACCGCTGAGGTGAGCGCGCGGCCGCTGCAGGACCGCGCGGTGCTGTTGTTCATCGCGTTGTCGGCGTTCTTCTGCGCCAACGCGGTGCTGGCCGAACTGATCGGGGTGAAGATCTTCGCGCTCGAAGACACCCTCGGGGTGGCGCCGTTCAACTGGAACCTGTTCGGCCAGACCGGCTCGCTCAGCTTCACCGCCGGCACGTTGTTGTGGCCGGTGGTGTTCATCATGACCGACACCATCAACGAGTTCTTTGGCCGCCGCGGGGTGAAGTTCATCTCGTGGATGGCGGTGGTGTTGATCAGCTACGGCTTCCTGTTCGCCTTCGCCGCGATCTCGCTGGTGCCGGCCAGCTGGTGGGTCACCTCGATGAGCGCCCACGGCGTGCCCGATTACCAGGCCGCATTCGCCGCGGTGTTCGGCCAGGGCATGTGGACCATCGCCGGGTCGCTGGTGGCGTTCCTGGTCGGGCAGCTGATCGATGTCTCCATTTTCCATCGCATCCGCCGGGCCACCGGCGAACGCCACGTCTGGTTGCGCGCCACCGGCTCCACGGCGGTGTCGCAGCTGGTGGACAGCTTCGTGGTGATCTGGATCGCGTTCGTGCTGGGCCCGCAGCAGTGGCCCACCTCGCTGTTCCTGGCGGTCAGCAGCGTCAACTACGTCTACAAGATGGGCTTTGCCATCGCCCTGATTCCCTTGCTGTACCTGATGCGGCGCGCCATCACCCGCTACCTGGGGGCCGAGCGCGCCGCGCAGCTGCGGGCCGATGCCGCAGCTGACTGAGGCCCGTACCGCACGAAACTGACCAGGGGCCGGCGCTGGCCGTATGCGCACGGATCGGGCAAGCTCCCCGGTCTGTGTGTTTTACGGATACCGCCGATGCCCCATCCCGCCCGCGCCCTGGCGCTCGCCATCGCCGCCCTGCTGCTGTTCGGCAGCGCCGCACCGGCTGAAGCTGCCAAGAAGAAGGCCAACCGGCCGGCTGCCGCGCAGACCCGCGCTGCCGCCAAACCCAAGGCCAAGCCGCGCGCACGTCCGGCCGCCGCGCCCACGCGCCAGCCGCTGGTCCGCCAGCAGAGCAAAGCCGCCCAGCTCAACCGCATCTACGATGAATACTGGGATGCCTCGATGCGGCTCAACCCGCTGCAGGCCACCTTCCAGGGCGATGCCCGCCACAACGACCAGCTGCCCAACATCCTGTCGGCCGCCTACCGCCAGCAGTCGCATGATTTCACCGTGGAATGGCTGGGCAAGGTCGAAAAGATCGGCACCGATGGCCTGACCGGCCAGGACCTGCTCAGCTACGAAATCTTCGTGCGCGATGCGCGCATGTCGCTGGCCGCCGAGAAGTACCCCAGCTGGATGCTGCCGGTCAGCCAGTACTACAACCTGGGCAGCATCATGGCCATCCTGGGCTCCGGTTCGGGCGCGCAGCCGTTCAACACCGTGGCCGACTACGACAGCTGGTCCAAGCGCTCGCTGGGCATCGCACCGCTGTTTGACCAGGCCGTGGCCAACATGCGCGACGGCATGAAGGCCGGCGTGGTGCAGCCGCGCGACCTGATGGAAAAGGTGCTGCCGCAGCTGGACGCCGTGATCAAGCCGACCGCCGAGGAGAGCATCTTCTGGGCGCCGGTACGCAACATGCCCGAGGATTTCCCCGAGGCGGACAAGGCGCGCATCACCGCCGAATACAAGCGCATGATCGAGTACCGCATCATGCCGGCCTACCGCGCCCTGCGCGGTTTCATCGCCACCGAATACCTGCCGGCCACGCGCACCAGCGATGGCCTGGGCGCGCTGCCCAACGGCCAGGCCTGGTACACCCAGAACATCGTGCAGAGCACCGCCGCCACCCTGGACGCCAAGCAGATCCACGCCGTGGCCGAACAGCGCGTGGCCAGCCTGCAGGCGCAGATCACCGCGACCCTCAAGGACAACAAGATCCGCGGGTCGCAGCAGAAAGTGCTGCGCAACATGCGCACCGACCGCAGTTTCCAGTACGCCAACAGCGAGGCCTTGCTGACCCGCTACAAGCAGTTGCAGGCCCAGGTGGGCAGCCGCCTGCCGGCCCTGCTGGGCACCCTGCCGAAGGCGCCACTGGAGGTGCGTGCGGTGGAACCCGAACGCGCGGCCAGTGCGGCGGCGGTGGCCTACCAGCCGCCCCTGCCCGATGGCATGCGCCCGGGCATCCTGTACGTCAACACCGCCAACCTGCCTACCCGCCGCCGCTGGTCGGCGCCGATGCAGTTCCTGCACGAAGGTGTGCCCGGCCACCATGTGCAGCTGGGCCTGCAGCAGGAGCTGGACAAGCTGCCGCGCTTCCGCCGCCTCGGCGGTGATATCGCCTTCATCGAGGGCTGGGGCCTGTATGCCGAATCGCTGGGTGAGCAACTGGGCGTGTACCAGGACCCGTACGAGCGCATCGGCTACCTGCAGGCCGCGTTGACCCGCGCCGCCCGCATGGCCGCTGATACCGGCGTGCATGCGCACGGCTGGAGCAAGCGCCAGGCCGTGGACTATCTGGTCAAGACCGCCGACATGCCCACCGAAGATGCCACTGCCGAAGTCGAGCGTTTCATGGCCCTGCCCGGGCAGACCTTGCCCAATGGCCTGGGCGAACTGAAGATGGTGGAGCTGCGCGAGCGCGCCAAGGCCGCGCTGGGCCCGCGCTTCGACCTGCGCCGTTTCCATGAGGAAGTCCTGCGCGACGGCTCGATGCCGCTGGATATCCTGGACGCCAAGGTCACCCGCTGGATCGCAGCCGAGACGGCTGGCACAGCGGCGCCCGCCGCGACCCCCTGACCCATGCACGGAGCCGGCCATGCAGCCTCGTGATCGCCGGCGTTACCGCAGCAGGCTGATGGCGGGCGGTCTGGTCTGGCTGGGCCTGCTGACGGCGGGCGGCACGCCGGCAGCGCCGGTACTGTCGCCGCCCGACCCTGGCATCGACGCGCTGCTGCAGCGCTACGACGGCCAGGTGCCGGGCGCGGCGGTGCTGGTCCTGCACGATGGCCAGCCGGTGTTCCAGCGCGGCTACGGGCTGGCGGTGGTCGAAGACCACACGGCGGTGACCGCCCGGACCAACTTCCGCCTGGCCTCGGTCAGCAAGCAGTTCACCGCCGCGGCGATCCTGCTGCTGGCCGAAGACGGCGCGCTGCGCCTGGATGACCCGCTCAAACGCTGGCTCCCGTCGCTGCCGGCCGCCGCCGACGCGATCACCCTGCGCCACCTGCTCAGCCATACCGGTGGCCTGCTCGACTACGAAGACCTGATGCCCGCCGCGGCCACCGCGCAGGTGCACGACATCGACGTGCTGCACCTGCTGGAGGCCCAGGACCGCACCCTGTTCGCCCCGGGCAGCCAGTACCGGTACAGCAACAGCGGTTACGCGCTGCTGGCGCTGGTGGTGGCCAAGGCATCGGGCCAGGATTTCGCCACGTTCCTGCGCGCACGGATCTTCCAGCCGCTGGGCATGCGCGACACCGTGGCCCACCAGGATGGCGTGGACGACGTGGCCCGGCGCGCCTATGGCTACAGCGCGCTCGACGGGCGCTGGCAGCGCACCGACCAGAGCCCGACCAGCGCGGTGCTGGGCGACGGCGGCATCTATTCCTCGCTCGACGACCTGGCCCGGTGGGACGCGGCGCTGTACGACCAGCGCCTGCTCACGACCGCCTCCCTGCGCCAGGCCTTCGCCCCGGCCACGCGCACCAACGAGCCGGACGTGCCGTTCTACGGCTTCGGCTGGCGGCTCAATGGCGACGCGCAATGGCACAGCGGGGAAAGCATCGGCTTCCGCAACGTGATCCTGCGTTATCCCCGCCAGCACCTGACGGTGATCATCCTGACCAACCGCGACGGCCCCGAACCCTATCCGCTGGCGCTGCAGATCGCCCAGCGCTGGCTGGACACCCTGCAATGACGCCTCCAACCGACACCCCGCTGCTCGGCATCCACCACGTGGCCGTGATCGGCGCGGACTACGCCCGTTCCAAGGCCTTCTACACCCAGGTACTGGGCTTGCGGGTACTGGACGAAAACTACCGCGCCGAACGCGATTCATGGAAGCTGGACCTGGCCCTGCCCGACGGCAGCCAGCTCGAACTGTTCTCCTTCCCCGGCGCCCCGCCCCGGCCCAGCCGCCCCGAGGCCCAGGGCCTGCGCCACCTGGCCTTCCGGGTAGCGGCCCTGGAACCGATGATCGCGCGCCTGGCCGCCGCCGGCGTGGTGTGCGAACCGATCCGCACCGATGAGTACACCGGCCGCCGCTTCACCTTCTTCGCCGATCCGGACGACCTGCCGCTGGAGCTGTACGAAATCGGCTGACCCCCGTTGCCCATACCCCGGCGAATGGGTATACAGTCGGCCTGTACCGGCACTGCGCCGGCCTTCACCGACATCCCTGGGAGGGGAACATGCGCAAGACTTTCAAGACCCTGTTGCTGGCGCTGCCGCTGATGCTGGCCGCGATGTCGGCCAGCGCCGCCGACGGTGCGGTTGGCCGCTGGAAGACCATCGACGACAAGACCGGCAAGGTGAAGTCGATCGTGGAGATCACCCAGGCCGCCAACGGCGCGCTGACCGGCAAGGTCGTGGACATCCTGCATTCGGACAAGGGTCCCAACCCGGTCTGCGACGGCTGCGAAGGCGCCAACAAGAACAAGCCGGTCAAGGGCATGACCATCCTGTGGAACCTGAAGGCCGACGGCGCCAACGCCTGGTCCGGCGGCACCATCCTGGACCCGGCCAACGGCAAGACCTACAAGTCCAAGGTCAAGCTCCAGACCGGCGGCGCCAAGCTCGACGTCTCCGGCTGCATCGCCTTCATCTGCCGCTCCCAGACATGGGTGCGGGAGTAATTTTTCGGCGTTGGTTTAGCTAGTCATTGCTGCGGTGTGGTCGAGGCGGGTTCAACCCCACCGGGACACGCCGTGAACCCATCCCTGGGGGCTCGTCCACGGCATCCATGCCGTGGACGGTCCCGGTGGGGTTGAACCCGCCTCGCCCTCCAGGCATGTGCATCGCCGGTTGGGAGGAAGAAGAAGGCCGAAGCGGCTGCGCCGCTTCGGCCTTTTGCATTTCTACTCTCCCCCACACCCCGAACCAAACCGCTCTGGCTCCGGCTTCGGTACGCAGAAGCGCAGCCCATTTCGGTTCGATTCGATCCGTTTCGGCCCGGCCCGCTCCGCTCAGCTTCGGCCCCACCCGCCTTTCCCATGCACACCAGCCAACTGTGGAAGGGCTGGGGTGGGTGAGGTTGCGGGGCCCTCCACCGCATGGATGCGGTGGCGGAGCTTACACGGACGTACTTGCAGCGTGCCCCGCAGCCTCACCCACCCCAGCCCTCCCCCAGCAGACCGGTCAACAGGCTTCGGCTGCGGCTGTGGCTCCGGCTCTGGCCCTGGCTCCAGCTTCGAAAAAAAAGCCCGCCGCAGGCGCCCACCCCCTCCATGCGATAATCCCCGGTCCCCAAGGCAACAACGCAGACCATGACCCGCACCGCTCTAGTCACCACCGCACTGCCCTACGCCAACGGCCCCCTGCACCTGGGCCACCTGGTCGGCTACATCCAGGCGGACATCTGGGTGCGTGCGCGTCGAATGAGCGGCGGCAAAACCTGGTTCGTCTGCGCCGATGACACCCATGGCACCCCGATCATGCTCGCCGCCGAAAAGGCCGGCGTCACCCCGGAAGCCTTCATCGCCAACATCCAGGCCAGCCACGAGCGCGACTTCGCCGCGTTCGGCGTGGCGTTCGATCATTACGACTCGACCAACTCGGCCGCCAACAAAGCGCTCACCGAAGCCTTCTACCTCAAGCTTGAGGCCGAAGGCCACATCGCGCGCCGCTCCGTGGCCCAGTTCTACGATCCTGCCAAGGGCATGTTCCTGCCCGACCGCTACATCAAGGGCATCTGCCCGGTCTGCAGCAGCCCGGACCAGTACGGCGACAACTGCGAAGTGTGCGGCGCCACCTACGCCCCCACCGAACTGAAAGACCCGCGCTCGGTCATCTCCGGGGCCACCCCGGAAATGCGCGACTCCGAACACTTCTTCTTCGAAGTGGGCCACTTCGACGCCTTCCTGCGCGAGTGGCTCGCCGGCGACGTCGCCCTGCCCGGCGTCAAGGCCAAGCTCGGCGAATGGCTCAATGCCGACGGCGGCCTGCGCGCCTGGGACATCTCCCGCGATGCCCCCTACTTCGGCTTTGAAATCCCCGGCCAGCCCGGCAAGTATTTCTACGTCTGGCTGGATGCCCCGATCGGCTACCTGTCCAGCTTCAAGACCCTGTGCGACAAGAACGGCGAAGACTTCGACGCCCACCTGCGCGCCGGCACCAGCACCGAACTGCACCATTTCATCGGCAAGGACATCGTCAACTTCCACGGCCTGTTCTGGCCGGCCGTCCTGCACGGCACCGGCCACCGCGCGCCCACCCGCCTGCACGTCAACGGCTACCTGATGGTCGACGGCGCCAAAATGTCCAAGTCGCGCGGCACCTTCGTCATGGCCCGCACCTACCTCGACGTCGGCCTGGAAGCCGAGGCCCTGCGCTACTACTTCGCCGCCAAGTCCGGCGGCGGCGTCGAAGACCTCGATCTGAACCTGAGCGACTTCACCGCGCGCGTCAACGCCGACCTGGTGGGCAAGTTCGTCAACCTGGCCAGCCGCTGCGCCGGCTTCATCAGCAAGCGCTTCGACGGCCGCCTCGCCGACAGCCTGCCCGATGCCGCCCAGTACGACCGCTTCGTCGCCGCCCTCGCCCCCATCCGCGAGGCGTACGAGCGCAACGACCCGGCCGCCGCCGTGCGCCTGACCATGACCCTGGCCGACGAAGCCAACCGCTACATCGACGACCAGAAACCGTGGGTGATCGCCAAGCAGGAGGGCGCCGACGCCCAGCTGCAGGCCGTCTGCACCCAGGGCCTGAACCTGTTCCGCGTGCTGGTCACCGCGCTCAAGCCGATTCTGCCGGCCACCGCCGCCCAGGCCGACGCGTTCCTGGCCGCCCCCGTGCAGGACTGGACCGACGTCGCCCGCCCGCTCACCGCGCACACCATTGCCGTGTATGCCCCGCTGTTCACCCGGATTGACCCGAAAATGATCGACGCCATGACCGACGCCTCCAAGGACACCCTCGCCGCTGCCGCACCGGCTGCCCCGGCCAAGCCCGCCAAGCCTGCTGCCGCACCGGCACCGGCGGTGCCCGCCGCACCTGCCGACGGCCCGGCCTACATCGGCATCGACGACTTCGCCAAGCTCGACCTGCGCATCGGCAAGGTGCTGGTCTGCGAATTCGTGGACGGCTCGGACAAGCTGCTGCGCTTCGAACTGGATGCCGGCGACCTCGGCAAGCGCCAGATCTTCTCCGGTATCCGCGCCAGCTACGGCGAGCCGGAGAAGCTCGTCGGCCGCAGCGTGGTCTTCATTGCCAACCTGGCCCCGCGCAAGATGCGTTTCGGCCTGAGCGAAGGCATGATCCTGTCGGCCGGTTTCGACGGCGGCGACCTGGCCCTGCTCGACGCCGACAGCAGCGCCCAGCCCGGCATGCCGGTACGCTGATCGCATCCGGGGGCGGCGCTGCCGCCGTCCCCGCCTGCTGGCCTGCACGGACGGAGGTGCGGTTTGGAACTGGCGTTGTTCGATTTCGACCACACGGTCACCACCTGCGACACCTACGGCCGCTTCCTGCGCCGCGTGGCCACCCCGGAGCAACTGGCCCAGGCCTGGTGGAAAGTGGGTCCGTGGCTGCTGGCCTATCGGCTCAAGCTGATCTCGGCCGCACGGATCCGCGCCCGCGTTACCCGGCTGACCTTCAGCAACCGCCACAGCGAGGACATCGCCACCCAGGCCGCCGGCTATGCCCGCGACGTGCTGCCCGGCGTGGTGCGCCCGCAGATGCTCGAACAGATCCGCTGGCACCTGCAACAACGACACACCGTGGTGATCGTGTCCGGCTCGCTGGACCTGTACCTGCGGCCGTGGTGCGAATCGCTGGGGCTGGGCCTGATCTGCAACCGGCTGGAAAGCCACGACGGCCGCCTGACCGGGCGCTATACCGACGGCGACTGTGGCCCACGCAAGGTTGAACACATCCGCCAACGCTACGACCTGTCACGCTTCCAGCGCATCCACGCCTACGGCGACAGCCGCGAAGACCGGCCCATGCTGGCGCTCGCCCACGACCGCTGGTATCGCGGCAAACCCCTTACATAACGCCCCGCGCAGCCGACGCCACGCATGCCCAGCACCACCGCCAGTTTGACCGAACGCCTCGACCGCCTGTTGCCGCAGACCCAATGCGGCCAGTGCGGCTATGACGGCTGCTACCCGTATGCGCAGGCCATGGCCCGTGGCGAGGCCGGCGTCGACCACTGCCCACCGGGCGGTGACGACGGCGCCCGTGCGCTGGCCCATGTGCTGGGCGTGCCGGCGCTTCCGTTTGATCGCAGCCGCGGCGCGCACAAACCCGCGCAGGTCGCGCTGATCATCGAAGCCGACTGCATCGGCTGCACCAAATGCATCCAGGCCTGTCCGGTGGACGCCATCGTGGGCGGTGCCAAGTACATGCACACCGTCCTGCCCGACCTGTGCACCGGCTGCGAGCTGTGCATACCACCGTGCCCGGTGGACTGCATCGCATTGATCGCAGCGCCCGTCCGGTAACGCCGGACGTTGATCGCAGCGCCTGTCCCGTAGCGCCGGGCGTTGATCGCGGCCCTCGCCCCGTAACCCCGGACGTTGATCGCGGCACACGCCCGTAGCGCCGGGCTCTGCCCGGCTGCCGTTGAATTTCCATGTCTGGCGAGCAGCCGGGCAGAGCCCGGCTCTACTGGCTGCTGTTGAATCTGCATGGCCGGCGAGCAGCCGGGCAGAGCCCGGCTCTACATGCTGCTGTTTACGGCAACGCAGCGGTAATCACGATCTCCACCTTCCAGCTCGGGTCGGCCAGCTTGGCTTCCACCGTCGCGCGCGCCGGCGTCATGCCCGCCACCACCCACTCGTCCCACGCGGCGTTCATGCCGGCGAAGTCGTTGATGTCGGCCAGGAACACTTCCGCGCGCAGCACGTGCTGCTTGTCGCTGGCCACCAGGGCCAGCAGCTTGTCGATCTCTTCCAGTACCTGCCGGGTCTGGCCGGTGATGTCCTGGCTGGTGTCTTCCGGGATCTGCCCGGACAGATAGGCAACCTTGTTGTGCACGGTCATTTCAGACATGCGCGGACCGACGTCGAAACGTTCCAACATGGCGATGGCTCCTCTGGGTGATGGGCCATTGTCACCGATGCGGTGTGAGCCTGTCCTTGCCCTGGATCATTGCCGCCACGGCAGGCACAGCGCACACCCTTGGCAAGCGTGCGCATCAGGCGCACGATGCGCGCGCACCACCGTGCCGCCTGTCTTGACTCTTTCATCGCCCGCCCCGGAGCACGCTTCACCGATGACCGAAACAACCCCTGCTCCCGCACCGGCCCGCCTCGCCTGGCGCCGTGCCGCCACCGTCATCTTCAGCCTGGCGATCCTGGCGCTGGCCCTGCGCGGGCTGGCCAGCGAATTCGACGAACATGGCTACCGTGCCATCCGCGAAGCCTTCCGCCATCTCGGCGCGGGGCAGATTGCACTGACCGTGGTGCTGGGCCTGGCCAGCTACGCCTGCCTGATCGGTTTTGATGCCATCGGCCTGCGCCGCAGCGGCAAGCGCCTGCATCCGGCGCGCGTGGGCATCACCGCGTTCCTGGCGCACACGCTGGGCCAGACCCTGGGCTTTGCCGCCCTCACCGGCGGTGCGGTACGGCTGCGCGGCTACGGCGGCGCCGGGTTGAGCCTGGGCGAGATTGGCCAGGTGGTGCTGATGAGCACGCTCGGCTTCGTGTTCGGTGCCTGGCTGCTGCTCGCCCTGGCCTTCGTGCTGGAACCCGGCGCGGCCGCGCTGGCCTTACCGGTATCGGTGCAGGCGGTGCGCGTGGCCGGCATCGTCGGCCTGCTCGGCTATGCCGCCACGCTGCTGCTGGTCGGCCGCGACGGGCGCAGTTTCAGCATCCGCGGCCACGCCCTATGGCTGCCCGACCGCCGCACCATGCTCTGGGTCACCGCGCTGAGCGTGGTCGAACTGGTGCTGGCCAGCGCCGCGTTCTACGTGCTGCTGCCGATGGACACCCCGACCGGTCTGCCCGGCTTTGTCGGCCTGTACCTGGTGGCGGTGCTGGCCGGGCTGATCTCCAGCGTGCCGGCGGGTCTGGGCGTGTTTGAGTGGAGCCTGCTCAAGCTGTTGCCGCAGGTGGCACCGGCCGCCGTGCTGGCCGCGGCGCTGATCTACCGTGTCACCTACTACGTGCTGCCGCTGCTGCTGGCCACGCTGCTGGCGCTGGGCCCGGCCCTGCGCAAGCCGCTGCGGGTCGGCGCCGGGGCCACCCGCGCCGGCTGGACCGCGCTGCGCCCGTGGCTGCCGCAGATCATCGCGCTGGCGGTGTTCAGCGTAGGCGCGGCGCTGGTGATCGACGGCACCCTGCCCACGCCGCGCCGGCACCTGCTCAATGCCTCGCTGCCGATCCTGGAAACCTCGCACCTGCTCGGCAGCCTCGCCGGCGTGGCGCTGCTGCTGATCGGCCAGGGCCTGCAGCGGCGCAGCCACGCCGCGTGGATGCTGGCGCTGGGCATCTGCGTGATCGCGCCGCTGCCGATCTGGCTGCGCGGCGGCCAGGTGCTGATCGCGCTGTCTGCGCTGCTGGTGGCCATGGCGCTGTGGGCTTCGCGCCGCGAGTTCTACCGCCAGGGCGCGCTGCTGGACGAAGCCTGGTCATGGCCGTGGATCCGCAACCTTGGCCTGGTGCTGGTGGCGGTGATCTGGCTGTTGTTCTTCGTCTACAGCCACGTGGAATACCAGAACGAGCTGTGGTGGCAGTTCGCGCTGCAGGGCAATGCGCCGCGCGCCCTGCGTGCGCTGCTGGTGGTGGCCATCGCGCTCACCATCTTCGGCCTGGCGCGGCTGCTGCACAGCACCCGCAGCCCGCTGCCGCCGGCCGATACGCCCACGCTGGATGCGCTTGCGCCGATCCTGCTCGCCGCCGAAGACACCCAGGCCTGCCTGGTGCTGACCGCCGACAAGGCGGTGCTGCGTGATGCCGACCAGCGCGGCTTTGTGATGATGCAGCGCTACGGCGGTTCGCTGATTGCCATGGGCGACCCGGTGGGACCGCCGGACGTGGCGCGTGGGCTGATCTGGCGCTTCCGCGAGGAAGCCGACCGGCTCGGCCTGCGCCCGGTGTTCTACCAGGTTGGCGAGGCCTACTGGCAGACCTACCTCGACCTGGGGCTGACCCTGGTCAAACTGGGTGAGGAGGCGATGGTGCCGCTGCAGGATTTCGGCCTGGAAGGACGCGAGCGCGCCGACCTGCGCCAGGCCTGGAACCGCGGCAAGCGCGGCGGCCTGAGCTTCCGCGTGGCTGCACCGGCAGAGGTGCCGGCGTTGCTGCCGGCACTGGCCGCCATTTCACAACAGTGGCTGGACGACAAGGCCGGCGACGAAAAGGGCTTCTCGCTGGGCAGCTTCGATCCGGACTACCTGGTGCGCTTCCCGGTCGCGCTGGTGGAGGCTGAAGGCCGCATCGTGGCGTTCGCCAATCTGTGGCAGGCGCCGGCCGGGCATGAACTGTCGGTGGACCTGATGCGGCATGTCGACGACGCGCCCAAGGGCACCATGGATTTCCTGTTCATCGAGTTGTTCCTGTGGGGCCGCGAAAACGGCTTCCACCGCTTCTCGCTGGGCATGGCGCCGCTGTCCGGCCTGGCCCAGCACCGGCTGGCCGGCCGCTGGAACCGCTTTGCCAACATCGTGGCCCGCCACGGGGAACGCTTCTATGGGTTCAGCGGGCTGCGCCGCTTCAAGTCCAAGTTCGCCCCGCAATGGCGCGCGCGTTACCTGGCCGCACCGGGCGGCGTGCATTTGCCTGCGGCGCTGCTCGATGCCACCCGGCTGATCTCGCTGGACCCGCGCCGGTAGAGCCGACCGTTGGTCGGGTGCTTGGATGCGCGGCGCTACAGCAGCCGACCAACGGTCGGCTCTACCTGTGCGGCGTTACGGCAGCCGACCAACGGTCGGCTCTACCTGTGCGGTGTTACGGCAGCCGACCAACGGTCGGCTCTACCTGTGCGGTGTTACGGCAGCCGACCAACGGTCGGCTCTACCCGCGCGGCGTTACGGTAGCCGACCAACGGTCGGCTCTACCCGCGCGGCGTTTCGGCAGCCGACCAACGGTCGGCTCTACCTGTACGGCGTTACGGCAGCCGACCAACGGTCGGCTCTACCGGGCGGGGAGGTGGTCCAGCAGCGTCTGCGCGAGGCGATCGTAATCGCCCTTGAAATGGTGGTCGCCCGGCAGCTTGATCACCTGCGCGTTGCCCGCCGGCAGCGACGGGCATAGTGCGTCGTCGTCATCTTCGCCATACAGGCACAGCGTCTTGCCCGCCGGCAGCTTGGCGATCTCCGGCGCAATCGGGATGCCGCCGCCGCCACCGCCCAGCCAGTTGCTGACGTGGAACTCGTAGTCGGCGTTCTTGCCGACCGACATCAAGCCGATCATCGCCACGTTGGCGCGCGTGGCCGGGGACAGCTGGTTGATCGCCGCGGGGAGCACGTCGGCGCCCTGCGAGAACCCGACCAGCACCACCCGCTTGCGCTGCCATTGCTGGCTGTAGTGGCTGGCAATGCGCTCCAGGTCGCGCGCGAAGCCTTCCGGGGTGCGTGCCGTCCAGAAGTAGCGCAGCGAATCCACGCCGACCACCGGCACCCCCGCCTCGCCCAGCGCCGCCGCCACTTCCTTGTCCAGTCCGGCCCAGCCACCGTCGCCGGACACGAAGATGGCGAACGTGTCGCCAGGCTTGCTGGCAGGCACCTCGACCACGGGCAGGCCCTTGAGCGCATCCGGCGGCGGCGCCAGGCTCACGCCCTTCTGCGCCCCGACTACCTGCGCGGCCGCCAACAGCCCCGGCAGCTCGTCACCGTCGGCGGTGCGCTGGAAATCACGCCCCATCGCCACCTTGCGCACGAATGCGGCCGCGTTGCCGGCGGTGCAATGGCGCTCGCCCGCCGCGTTCAACCACGGAAAATTCAGCTCGGCCGGTTGCAGCCGGCCATGGCTGCTGCCCGCACCGCAGACCTTGCGCTCGCGCGCGTGGTCGGGGCAGAAGCCGGTGGTCAGCAGGCCGGCGAATACCTGCGTATCGGCCTGCGCGGCCACCGCGTAGGCCAGCTCGGCCCCTTCGCCATCACCGCCGATCAGCGGCAGGTGGTAGCCGGGTACGTGCAGGTAGGCCTGGAACCAGCGCGAGAAATTCTCCACGTCACCGGCGCCGAATGCGCAGGTGCCACTGCCTTCCTTGGCCAGTACCTGGCGCAGCCGGGCCACGTCCACTTGGGCCACCAGCGCGCCCTGTGCGCGCAGGGCGTCGATGCGCCCGCGGCTGCGCTCACGCTCGTGGCCGCCGTCGAACCACACCACCACCCGCTGCGGGTGGCCGTCGGGCAGGTACACCGGCACCTGCTGGAACCGCCCATGGCTGACCTGTTGCGGGGTCGCGGCTGCTGCCATCGACACCCAGCCCCCGATCACCAGACCCAGAACATTCCCCCACCCGGCTCGCCGCATCGTTACGCATCCCAAAAGAGTCCTCGCCACGATACGCCGGTCCCCCGGCAACGGCATGTACACAGACTGGCTGCAACTTCGCGCCGCTCAACCGGCCCGGCGGCGCGCGTGCCGCCACTGGCGCAGCGCCACCGCCAGCAGCCACATCACCACGGCGGCAATCACCAGCTTCTGCCCCGCCCCGCGCGGCGGCCCCCGCCACAGCACGTGCAGCCACAGCAGCACGAAGCAGCCCCAGGCCCACCACCAGGCCGGGGCCGCCCAGCGCGACCACTGCGGGTCGGCGCGCAGGTACCAGCTCTGCAGCAGCATGGCCACGCTCACGCACAGGAACGCGGTGTTGGCCGCCACCGCGTGCACCAGCGGCGCCAGCAGCGGGGCGAGCGCCGGCAACCAGCTGTCGCCGATCGCCACGCCCATCAGGCCCAGACCGGCCACGCAGAACAGCAGCGGTGCGGCGCTGCTGCGCCGGGGCGAACGGCTGCCGGCATACAGCGACCAGGCCAGCAGCATGATCGCGACCGCCAGCGCGCAGTACGCGCTGCGCAACGCCAGCCCGCCCGGGCCGTGCAGGTAGAGGCTGAGCGTGGCCTGCACCCAGTCCAGATCCTGGCGTGCCCATTGGAGCCACAGCGCGGTGGCGGCAAACACACTCAGCGCCGCCACCGCCGCCAGCGCGGCATGGCCGTGCCGGGGCGATACACCGTGTGCAGCAGGCGCAATGGTCATCCGGCCGCCCGCTCAGTCGGTGGCGTCGGGGTGGCGCACCCGCCACGCCGCCAGCGCGGCCCGGTAGCGCTGCAGCTCGTCGCTGTACAGATCCAGCACGCACAGCGGGCAGCCACTGCCACAGCACTCGTTGGGGCCGGGCTCTTCGGGCGGCTGCGGACGCGGGTCGGGATCAGGGAAAACGGCAGGCAGGGACATGGGCAGGCGGGACGTGGTGGAGGGAGACCGGGGCGCCAGACGGCGCCCCCGCCATTATCCGATGCGGCGGCGCAGGTTGGCGCGCGCGGCGGCATCCAGCCGCGCATGGAAGAACGCACTCAGGAAAATGCGCGGCTTGAGCAGCAGCTGCTTGAGGAAGCGGCGCCGGTTGAGTCGGAACAGGAATCCCGGCACGTGGCCGGCGTACTCCTCGGCGATGCCCTTGTCATAGGCGTCGAACACCGCCGCCGGCGCCCCCAGGATGGCCATGTCGCAGTCCAGGAACAGGGCCGCCTCCGCATCGATGTCGGCTGCCCCCAACGCGCCGTGGCGGGCCGTCAGTTCGATCAGCTGCACCACCCGGGCCACGTCGATGCCGGCGTCAGGCAGCCAGCGCTGGATCGCCTCGCGCGCCATCACCGCCGAGCGCGCCTCGTTGTCACTGCGCCCGGCGTCGTAGATCGCGTCGTGGTACAGCGCGGCCAACTGCACTTCGCGCGGGTGCTCCCAGCCCGGCCCGTCGGCCACCGCGCGGCAGTGCTGCAGCACCGCCTGCACGTGCGAGAAATTGTGATACGCCCGCGCCGGCATCGCGTAGGCGGCTTCAAGGTCGGCCTGCATGGCCGCTGGCAAGGTCATCGGTTCAAAGCGCATGGGCCAACAGTGGCGTTCCTGCCAGCGGCTGGCAAGCAGGCGCCGCTGGCAGTTTTTTGACCACCCATCGCGAAGGCCCGCCGCACGGCGCGTGCACCGGCTTATCCACAGGTTTGCCCATGGCTGGTCCACACCGCCTGTGGATGGCGATCGCGCCGACGGACGGCACCCCGGCCGCCTCGCGCAGGCCTAGACTGAAGTCGGCAACGACCGTCCCCGCGAGGTGAGCGACATGTCCGCCTGGAGAATGCTGTGTGTGCTGGCCCTGCTGTCGGCGCTGCCCGCGCTGCCGGCCGCCGCCGCTGCGCCGGTCGCTACGCCCGCGCCGTGGACCGCCGCCCCCCCGCCTACGCCCGAACAGATCCTGGCGATACCGCCCGAGCTGCAGGCACTGCTGAAACAGCGGGTGATCGCCCCGGTCTACTCACGCGAGCAGCGCGTACAGCGGCTGGTGCACATGATCTTCGACGAAGACGCCATGCACCTGTCCTACGACCCGTATGCCACCCAGACCCTGACCGAAACCTGGCAGAACCGGCGTGCCAACTGCCTGTCCTTCACCTTGATGTTCGTGACGCTGGCGCGCGCGGCCGGCATCGATGCGCGCGTGCAGGAGGTGGCCCAGGTGGTCACCTGGTATGAAGACCAGGGCGCCATCTACAACATCGGGCACGTCAACGCCGGGGTGAACCTGGACGGCCGCATCGCCCTGGTGGACCTGGACCGCAACGTGCTCTACGACCGCTACGGCCCGCAGCAGATCGACCAGCCGCGTGCCTTGGCGCACTTCTACAACAACCGCGGCGCCATGCGCATGAGCGAGGGCGACCTGGTGCAGGCACGCGCCTACTTCCAGGCCGCGCTGGCGCAGGACCCGGCATTCGTGGCGGGCTGGAACAACCTTGGCGTGCTGGATGCGCGCAGCGGCAACCTGGCCGAAGCCGAGCGCGATTACCGCACCGCGCTGCGGCTCAAGCCGCGCAATGCCGCCAGCCTGACCAACGCCAGCGCGCTGTACCGCCGCATGGGTGACACCCGCCAGGCCGGCCTGCTCGCCCGACGCCTGCAGCAGGTGCAGCGCAGCGATCCGTTCGTGCAGTTCCGCCTCGGCAACGAGGCCGAGCAGCGCCGCGACTATGCCGACGCGATCCGTGCCTACCGGCGCGCGATCAGCCTGTACGGCACCGCGCACCAGTTCCATTTCGGGCTGGCCCGCGCCTACTTCCTGGCCGGCGACAACCGTCGCGCCTCGGTGGAAATGTCCAAGGCGCGCGACCTGGCTGGTACCAACGCCGATTTTCTCAAGGCGCAGTACCAGGCCAAACTGGACACCCTGCACCGCCTGCGGCAAGGCACCGCGGCGGTCAACTGAGCCCGGCTCAGGCCTTCTTGAGGAAGCAGGTCTTCAACACCAGGCCCTTGATCTTGTCCGAGTTGCCTTCGATATGCTCGGCGTCGTCTTCGACCAGGCGGATGTTGCGGATCACCGTGCCCTGCTTGAGCGGGATGGAGGAGCCTTTCACCTTCAGGTCCTTGATCACGGTGACGGTGTCGCCCCCGGCCAGCACGTTGCCGTTGCTGTCGCGCACCACCACGCCCCCGGCGCTGGCTTCGGCGGCGGTCCACTCATGCCCGCAGTCGGCGCAGATCCACAGCGCGCCATCGGCGTAGGTGTTTTCCAGGGTGCATTGCGGGCAGGCGGGAGCGGTAGACATGGTGAAGCCTTCGAAAACTGAACAACCCCTATTGTAACCGCCCGCCTTCCGGCCCTTGCACCGCTGGCCCGCTTGCCGCACAGTGCGCGCCCCCTGACCTCCGGCCCGGCCCCGCATGAAAATCGGCATCGACTTTGGTACCAGCAACTCCGCCGCCGCCGCGGTGGTGGACGGGAGGGTCGTGCCGATCCAGTTCGGCCAGGCCGAGCAGTTCCGCACGACGGTGTATTTCCCGGAAGTCATGCGCGACCCGAACGACTTCGAGCTGACCCCGGCGCTGGAACACGAGCTGGCCCGGCTGATCGACGCCGCCGCGCGCGATGCACGTGCCGCCGGCCAGGAACGCGCCCACGACGCCCTGCGCCGCGAAGCGCTGCGCGTGGTGCGCCGGCAGTGGATGGAAGAGCAGATGCGCGCGCCGCTGACCTCGACCAAGCTGCTGCAGAACGCGGTGTATGGCGATGAGGCGCTGGAAGCCTATTTCGAGGAGAACGAGGGCAACCTGGTGCAGAGCCCGAAGTCGATGCTGGGCTACAACCTGCATCCACGCGCGCGCCAGACCATCACCGGCATTGCCACCCACATCCTGGAACACATTCGCCTGACCGCTTCGCGCCAGCTGGACCGCCCGGTGCGCACGGCCACGCTGGGGCGCCCGGTGCAGTTCCGCAGTTCGATCGGCGCGGCGGGCAACGATCAGGCGCTGGAGATTCTGCACAGTGCGGCGATCGCGGCGGGCTTTGACGATGTGGATTTCCTCGAGGAGCCGGCCGCGGCGGCGATGCATTACCACGCCGAAAGTGCCCAGGAGCACGAGGCCATCGTGGTGGACATCGGCGGCGGTACGACCGATATCGCGCACGCGCGGGTGGGTGGGCAGCACGCCCCGAAGATCCACCGCGCGTGGGGTATCGCGCGCGGCGGTACGGATATCGATCTGGCGTTGAGCCTGGGCGCGTACATGCCATTGTTCGGCCGCGGCGTGAGCCGGGTGCCGGCGCACCACTATGTGGAAGCGGCGATGGTGCAGGACATGACCCGCCAGCGCGATTTCCGCCAGCACACCTATCGCGATGCGGAAGCGCCGTGGGGCAAGCGGTTGCAGGCGCTGCAGGACACGGGCAACACGGCGCGGCTGTACCGCGAGGTGGAGCAGTGCAAAATCGCGCTGAGCAGCGCGGTGGCGCATGAGAGCGCGCTGGATTTCATCGAGCGCGGGATGGCGGTGCAGGTGGAGCGCGCGCGGCTGGAAGCGGCGGCGGGCAACTACCTGGCCGAGCTGACGACGCTGCTGGAGCAGGTGCGCGCGGACATCGGCCACGACCCGGCCGCGGTGTTCCTGACCGGCGGGATGTCGCGCGCGGGGTATCTGCAGGAGGCCGTGGCAGCGGCGTTCCCCGGCGCAACGCTGATCCGCGGCAACCCCTCCTTCGGCGTAGTCCACGGGTTGGCATGGGCGGCTGCTTCGTAAAGCGTGGGTTTAAAGCGGGGCTCACGACTTTCTAATGTGGGTCGGGGTGGGTGAGGTCACGGGGCACGCTGCAAGTCCCGCTCCGCGGCCCGGCCCAGCCGCTGGCGGCTGTGCGTTCGGACGCATGCGAGGCAGTGCCTCGCAAGCAATGCGCCCTCACCCTTGTAAGCTCCGCCACCGCATCCATGCGGTGGAGGGCCCCGCAACCTCACCCACCCCGCCCCTCGACAGTTGGCCGGTGCGCATGCAAAAAGCACCGCAGCTTTTTTTTGGGGAGGAGGATGCCGAGCGTAGCTCGGCACTTTCGAAGCAACTGCAACTGCAACGGCAACGGCCACCGCAAAAGCCACTGCAAAAGCCAAGGCAACAGCTACAGGCGCGCCCACTCCCGCTGCCCTTGCCACTCCCGCTGCCCTTGCCACGCCCACACCCGAACCCACACCTAGACCGCAGCCGCAGCCGCAGCCACGCTACAGATCGATTTGCGTGCCCAGCCCGCCAGCCAAACCGGCTTCTCTGCCGTTGCTCCGGCTATTCCCTTGCGCCCCGACCCTGTGTGCAGGTGCGTCGTGTGTGGGTTGGCAGGGCCCTCCACCGCATGGATGCGGTGGCGGAGCTTACAGGGACGTACTTGCAGCGTGCCCTGCCAACCCACACACGACGCGCCCCACCCAGGACCACGGAGCCCAAGGCTTTCGGCTTCGGCTTCGGCCTCGGCTTCGGCTCTGGCTTTGGACCTGGACCTGGCTCTGGACGTTGCCCTTCGCTCTTGAATCCCACCCCTCCCACCCCCATCAAAGGGAAGGCAAGGAAGGCTGAAAGCCCGGCCCCGCAAGGGTTTCGCCCCAGCACCCGCGAGCATTAACAAAACGTTACGCCAAAAGCGCTATCATCTTTCGGCGTCAATGCGCAATGCGCACGTCGTCCCGGGCCTAGTACAGGCCACCGTCCTTCTCGATGCTGCCGCCTTGGATATGTCCCGGGCGCCGGGATCGCTTTTACGCTGTGATCCGGCTCGTTCCCAGCATGTAGCGCCCTGAGCCGCCAAGAGATATCCGATTGGGCGAACGCCTGGTTGTACCAGCCCCAGTTACCGCTGCCGAACCCGACCCCATCGACTGCCGCCGTTGTGACGCGGTCTGTTGCCGGATGTCGGTGACCGTCATGCCCGACGACAACGTACCCAGCTACCTGCTGGATACCGATGAAGCCGGCCGCACCGTCATGGCGCGCAACGACGAAGGCTGGTGCGCCGCCATCGACCCCTATCACCTGCGCTGCACCATCTACTCGCAGCGTCCCGCCATCTGCCGCCAGTTTGACATGGGCGGCGATGACTGCCGCCTTGTGCGGCAGGACTACCGTCGACAACAGCACGATCTGTCGACGCTTTTTCCCTCGTTCCAACCATGACAGGAGCATCCATGGCTCGTACGCCAAAGACCTCCCCCAAGGCAGGCAACACCGTTCGCGTCGACCGTAAGCAGGGTTCCAGCACGGCCGTCAACAGCACCAGCATCGCAGCCGACCTGGCCGCGTTCCGCAAGGGCGGTGGCAAGATCGAAGTGCTTGGCAACACCTTGGCACTGAAGAAAACCGGCTGACCTGCAGCCGTCCGCACCGGCCCCGTGCCGGTGCGGGGGCCGCATTCAACGCCCGCCCAGCCCCACCCGCACGCTGCCCGAATGGGCGTTGATCGCGATGTCACCGTCGCCGCCCCCCAGTTTTGCATCCAGACTCCGGCCCGGCCCGTACCGCGGCCGCTCCACCGTGCCCGAATCGGACTGGATGTCGCCACTGAACGTCTTCACGCTCAGCTGCGCCGACACCGACCGCGGCAACTGCAGCCCGATCGACCCGCTCACCGTCTGCAACGTCACCTTGCCGCCCGGCGCCAACCCGGCCGCCGCCACCGTCACGCTGCCCGACACCGCTTCAGCCGACAGCCGCTGCACCCGGCCCGCGTCCACCTTGATGCTGCCCGACACCGTCTCCAGCGCCACCTCGCCCGACGCACCGCCGCCGGCCTGGATCCCGCCGCTGACCGCCCGCAGGTCCAGCCGCGGCGTCTGCACCTGTGAACGGATCCCACCGCTGACCGTGGTCAACGCCGTCTCGCCGCTGCGCCCGGCGGCCGAAATGCCGCCGCTCACCGCATTGGCCTGCAACCGCCGCACGTCCACGTCGGCCACATCGATGTCCGCGCTGACCGTCCCCAGTTGTACTTCCACCGCACGCGGCACCCGCAGTTCCAGCGTTGCGCCGCCGTTGCTCCGACCGCGCGGATAGACCACCTCCCATCGCACCCGGTTGGCGCTGCGGTCCTGCTTGAGCGTCAGCCCATCGGCCATCGAACCGGTCAGCGCGACCTCGTTGCGGTCCCAGCCGCGCACACTGACCTTGCCGGCGATGTTGCTCACTTCCACGCGCCCGCCCGCTCCCAGCGGGGCGCGCTCATCGACACGGGTGGCCGCCTGCGCCGCCAACGGCAGCAGCAGGGCCAGGGCTGCGATCAGACGCAATGAATGGTGCATGGTGGTGTCTCCTTCAGGATGGCAGGCCAGCGGCCATCACGGCCTGCTGGGTAAGTTCAAGGCGCAGCGCGTAGGTGCGCTGCAGTTGCCCGAGCAGAACGCGCGAGCGGGGGTTTTCACTGAGGGCGGCGCGGATATGGTCGGCACTGCTGTCCAGCTCGCGCAGCGCCGGCTGCCATTCGCCCCCCACCTGGGCGGTGGGCAGGGTCGCCATCGCCTGCTGGTACTCGGCCACCATCGCCTCGGCCTGGCGCTGCACGAGCGTCGGCGGCGGGGTCTGCGGCACCGGTGTCGGCACCACCATCAGCAGGCCCAGTGCGGCGGCCATGCCCAGGCCAACCCGCAGCGGCCAGCGTCGGCGCCGGGCCAACACGGTCACGGCGGCCGGTGCCGGCGCGGGCATCGGCATGGCCGGCAACTGCGCGGCAATGCCCTGCCATACCCGTGCCGGCGGCAGCCGCTCGGCCGGCAGCGCGCGCAACCGCGCCTGCAGGTCATCGGAATTGTCGATGTGGTTCATGTCGTTCATGCGGTTTCTCCCAGGCGTGCGCGCAACAGTCCGCGTGCACGGTGCAACTGCGCCTTCGAACTGCCCACAGCCATCTGCAGCTGCTCGGCGATCTCGTGGTGTTTCCAGCCTTCTATGTCATGCAGCACCAGCACCGCACGGGCGCGCGGCGGCAGGGTTTCCAGCGCGCGCTCCAGGTCCAGCGTGGTGCCCGCGCAGCGGTCCACCGCCACCAGCGTGGCCAGGCTGTCGTGCCCTTCCTCGCCGGCATCGGTCAGCTGCCAGTGCGCACTGGCGCGCAGTTCCATCAGCGCCGCGTTCACCCCCAGCCGGTGCAGCCAGGTGGCCAGGCTGCTGTCGAAACGGAACCCCGGCAACGCCTTCCATGCCTGCAGGAATGCGTCCTGCAGGGCATCCTCGGCGCGTGCGGCGTGGCCGCCACACAACCGCCACAGCACGGCGTAGATGCGCGGCGAATGGCGTCGGTAGATCTGCTCGTAGGCGGCCATGTTGCCCGCGACCGCGGCACGGACCAGGGCGTGGTCGTCGGCGGGATCGGCCTCGGTCGGGGCACGGGATGCGGGCATGGTGGCGTTGAGCATATCCGTTGGATGCGGGGTCCAGCGAAAAGGTTTAAACCGGTTGCCGCGATGTTCGCCGGTGCCGGTTCTAAACCTTTTGGCCGCCGCCCGCATCCAAGCCTGCGTACCCCCACGGGCCATCGCCAAGGAATCGCCATGTCCACCAGTTGCCTCGTCCTGCTGTTGTCGCTGGCCAGCAGCTGCACCCTTCCCTGGAGCCCGGTGACTGTCCGCCTGTCGGTGTCGCCGCAACCGGACCTGTGCGTGCAATATGCCGCGCATGACCCCGTCTGCGCCTCGGTACTGATCGCACGCCTGGCATCGCAGCCCGTGGTTTGAACGACGGGGGCGGCCCTCGGCGCGCAGCCGCATTAAGATAGGGGCTCGACGCACTATCGCTGCAAGGATCCACGCTGCACATGAAAGACCATCTGCCTACCTGGACCCACGAATGGCTGCATTACGGGGTTCCTGCCCTGCAGATCCTGCTGACCCTGCTGGCCGCCTGGCTGCTGCGCCTGGTCGCGCGGCGGCTGATGCGCCGCGTCGGCGAGCACTACACGCTGCCTCCGGAAATGATCATGGGCGTGCGCCGCGCCTTCAGTTTCGTGGTCTATACCACCGCCCTGCTGGTGATCCTGAGCATCGTCGGGGTCAAGGCGAGCGTGCTGTGGACCGCCTTCACCGGCTTTGCCGCCGTGGGTGCGGTGGCGTTCTTCGCCGCCTGGAGCGTGTTGTCCAACATCTTCTGCACGCTGCTGATCTTCACCACGCGCCCGTTCCGCCTGCACGACTACATCGAGCTGCTGGAGAACGGCGAGAAGCCGGGGTTGAAGGGCCGCGTCATCGACGTGAACCTGATCTACACCACGCTGCAGGAAACCGACGGTCACCACGAGGGGACCGTGCTGCAGATTCCCAACAACATGTTCTTCCAGCGCACCGTGCGCCGCTGGCGTGATCCGTCGCAGGCACCGGGCGGGATTCAGGGGGACGGTTGAGGGCGTCGCACTTTCGTGGGCATCCAACAGGGCCCAGCCGCCGCCTCCATGAGCGATGGAGGCATACGCCGGGTCGAGCTGCCCCGCTGCGCGACGTCACTCAGTGCTTTGCTGCATCGGCTTTTGCCAGCAGGCTGTAGAACTCAGGCTCGATCTCATCCAGCGGGGTGGATGCGATAAGCGCCCGAATCAGAGGCCCATGGTCGCTTTCCATGGCTACTTCGGCCCAGTCCAGTTCGTATACCGCCTCTATCCTCACGTTTCGATGCTGCGAATGAACGAGCAGCAGCTTCATGATACCGATGGCGCGCTCCGTCCTGTCTTGCCCCAGCGCTACTGCGCAACGGTGCTGCCAGTACTCAGGCTGATTCAATATCTCACTCTGCAACTGGTCCCATTGCCGGTCCCTGAAATCCACCAGCACTGTCTTTGCGACTAGTTCGCTGCTGTAGTGGGTCCAGTTCGAGTCCTCGGTTCCAATCCATGACGACAATCGATGGAGAGGCTCGTCTTCATGCCCGGTGGTCATCCGCCTGCGCCTGGTAGAGGGTGCTATCTCGCACCAGTATGGCGCGTCGCGGTGATCACAACCACGCATAGGGCTGCCGTCCATCGAGGTCGGCGCAGCACCGTTCACGCCTCCCGCGACGCACGACAGGAGAACGACCCGCACGCGTCAACGCAGCTGGCTGTCCTTGCTGCCGCGGCGGTTGTAGCCGCCGTTTTCGTGCTGGGCCGCGTCGTCTTCTTCCTGGCAGCGCACACACAGCCGCACGCCGGGCACGGCCTTGCGCCGCGCCTCGGGAATGGGCGCGTCACAGTGTTCGCAGTGGGTCAGCCCGGGGCCCTGTTTGAGCTGCGCGCGGGCGCGCTGGATGGCGTCGTCAACGGTGGCGTCGATCTGGTCCTGCACCGCGCCGTCGCCTGCCCAACCTGTCGCCATGATGTGTCTCCCATGCCGGTGTCAGGCCACCAGCATAGACCCGGCCCGGCGCGGCCAGCCGACGTGGGGCTGAACGCGCACGGCGCCGGGTGAATGCTTCAGGCAGCGCTTACCAGACCAGGTCGTCGGGCACCTGGAACTGGGCGTAGTACGCATCATCCTCGGCATTGCCGGTGCTCGGCTCGCTGCCGGGCTGGCTGTTGTCGAGCACGATCACGCTCGCGTCGCGCTCGCGGACCTTCTCGGCCGCCGCACGCGGCAGCAGTTCGAAGCCCTCGCCGTGGCGGGCAATCACCAGGCTGCCCGAGGCCAGCTGCCGGCGCAGCACGTTGTTGACCAGCAGGGTGCGGATCACGGTGCCGTCGTTGAAGCGGTATTCGCTCTCGCCCTCACGCTTGACCTTGTGCGCCTCGATGATCTGGCGGACCTGGGCCTGCAGCTCCTGCGCGTGGGCCTTGGCCTTGCGCTCGGCTTCCAGCGCGCGATCACGCTCGGCTTTTTCCGCACGCAGGCGCTCGGCCTCGCGCTGGCTTTCGCTGGGCGCGACCGGGGCCTTGCCGTGGCGGGCTTTCACCTGTTCACGGGCGGCCTGGGAGACCTGGGATTTCTTGACCAGCCCGGCCTTGAGCAGCTGCTCCTGCAGGGGATTTGCCTTCGCCATACGCTTGCATCTGTTGTTGCGGGATTCCGGAGGCCATCATACTGGTCTGCCCGCCCAGCCCCAACCGTCGTCCATGACCGCCCTGAAGTACCTAGCCGGTTACCCCGAGGCCCTGCAGCAGCAGGTGCGCGAGCTGATCGCGGGCGACCGCCTGGGGCCGTGGCTGGAAAAGCGCTACGCGGACCTGCACACGGTGCGCAACGATCGGCAGTTGTACGACTACACGCAGGGGCTGAAGGAGCGCTATCTGCGGCAGTCGGCGCCGTTGTCCAAGGTGGTCTACGACAGCCGGCTGCAGGTGCTGAAACATGCGCTGGGCACGCACACGACGGTGTCACGGATTCAGGGGAGCCGATTGAAGGCGAGCCGCGAGATCCGGATCGCGACGGTATTCCGCGAGGCACCGGCGCCGTTCCTGAAAATGATCGTGGTGCACGAGCTGGCCCACCTGAAGGAATCGGACCACAACAAGGCGTTCTACCAGCTGTGCACGCACATGGAAGCGGATTACCACCAGCTGGAATTCGATCTGCGCCTGTACCTGACCCACCTGGAACGCCCCACCCGCTGACCACCCGACGCGCTGCTGCGGGCCGCTGGCCGCGTGGCGGTGTCGGCCGCCCGCCGGCCGGCTGTCAGGTAGTGCCGGCCGCTGGCCGGCTCCTCGTAAAGCCAGAGCGAAGCCAAAGCAACTGCAACGGCTTCTGGCGCAACGATCGCTGGATTGGGCAGGGGTGTGTGGGCCCGCGGGACACGCTGCAAGTCCCGCTCCGCGGCCCGGCCCAGCCGCTGGCGGCTGTGCGTTCGGACGCATGCGAGGCAGTGCCTCGCAAGCAATGCGCCCTCACCCCTGTAAGCTCCGTCGCCGCATCCATGCGGCTCAGGGTCCCGCGAACCCACACACCCCCACCCCAGACAGACTGCCGGTGGCCTATGAAGAGCTAGAGGAAGGAGCCAGGGCAGGCGAAGCCAAAGCCAAAGCCAAAGCCAAAGCCAAAGCCAAAATCAAAACCAAAGCCCAAGATTCGATTTTTATCTGAATTCTATTTTCAATTTCAATTTGAATTCATATTAATAATTCAATTTGAAAAGTTAGATTCAAATCAAACTTCAGCTTCGGCCTTCCAGTCGAGCACCCAGCCACCAACTCACCCGCCGGCCCCAAAGCCCGCCATTCGCCATCCGCCGTTGCCTCCCCCAAAAGGCCACCAGCCAACTGTCGGGGCTGGGGGTGGGTGGGTTGGCGGGACCGTTGGGCGCCATGGATGGCGCCCACGAGCCTCCAGGGATGGATTCACGGCGTGTCCCGCCAACCCACCCACCCCCGGCCAACCCAAGCCGCCCGGCCAACCGGCTGTGGCTGTGGCTTTGGCTGTTAGCTCCGGCTCCGGCTCCGGCCCAGGCCCAACCGGGCCCACCCACCCACCCACCCACACCCAGTACACTCCCCGCCCGTATCCCGCTTTTCGTTGCCAGCCCCATGACCGACCCGATCCGACTCGACAAACGCCTGACCAGCCTCATCGGCTGCTCCCGTGGCGACGCCCAGCGCTACATCGAAGGCGGCTGGGTCACCGTGGACGGCACGGTCGTCGAACAACCGCAGACCCTGGTCACCGACGAAACCATCGTCCTGCGCGACAACGCCGAAGCCACCCGCACCGAAACCGTCAGCATGCTCCTGCACAAACCCGCCGGCATGCGCGCCGACGAACTGTGCGCCCTGGTCACCCCCGACAGCCGCAGCGAACTGGACGCCACCGGCGTCACCCTCCTCCAGCGCCATTTCCACGCCCTGCAACTGGTCATGCCCCTTGCCGACGAAGACAGCGGCCTGGTCGTCGTCAGCCAGGACGGCCGCGTCGTGTCCCACCTCAAGGATCGCGGCGCCACCCTCGAACAGGAATATCTGGTCGAAGTCAGTGGCGAACTGGCGCCCTATGGCATGAAGCGCCTCGCCCATGGCCTCAGCTTCCGCAACTGGCCCCTGCCCCCGTGCAAGGTCAGCTGGCAGAACGAAACCCGCCTGCGCTTTGCCATCAAACCCGTACAGCCCGGCCAGCTGCGCGACATGTGCCGCCAGGTCGGGCTCGACGTCGTCAGCGTCCGCCGCCTGCGCATCGGCCGCGTCGCCATGGGCAAGCTGGTGCCCGGCCAGTGGCGCTACCTCGCGCCCGACGAACGCTTCTGATGCGGCCGTGCGCGCCCGGCACTCGCCGTGCACGCACGCCCGGCTTAGCATCGGCACATGACTGAACGAAAGCCGCTCTGGCGCCGGATGCTGCGCTGGCTGGGAATCGTGCTCGCGGTGCTGGTGCTGTTGGTGCTCAGCGGCCTGCTGCTGGCCGACCACCTGACCCCGAAGGCGATGGGCGCCCCCAGCAGCGTACTGCCGGTCCAGCCGGCGCAGACTGTCATCGACCGCGAACTGACCCGCCTGCAGGCCAGCCACCCCGGCCAGAGCGGCGTCGCCTTCCTGGCCGACGGGCTGGATGCCTACGCCGCGCGCGCCGTCATCACCGCCCATGCCGGTCGCAGCCTGGACCTGCAGTACTACATCTGGCACGACGACCTGATCGGCCACCTGATGGCGCAGTCCCTGTACCAGGCCGCCGAACGCGGCGTGCGGGTGCGCCTGCTGCTCGATGACATGAATGCCCAGGACAAGGATGCGCTGCTGATGGCGCTCGATGAACATCCCAACATCGAGATCCGCCTCTACAACCCCTTCCGCAACCGCACCGGGCTGTGGCGGCTGGTGGAAATGGTGCAGCGATTTTTCAGCGTCAACCATCGCATGCACAACAAGGCGTGGATCGCCGATGGGCGCGTGGCCATCGTCGGCGGCCGCAACATCGGCGAAGAATATTTCAGCGCACGGTCGGACGTGAACTTCCGCGATCTGGACCTGCTGGTTGCCGGTCATGCGGTAGACCAGGCCAACCGTATTTTTGACGAATACTGGAACAGCGAAACCGCCGTTCCAATCGCCGCGCTGGCCTTCCACACCCCGGCCCAGCTGCGCCTGCTGGTGCGCGAATCCGAGAACGAAGCCAGGCGCGATGTCGCCCAGCCGTACCTGCGCCGTGTCCAGCAATCGCAGTCGGCGCGCTCGTACTACCGCGACGCGGTCGAGCTGCACTGGTCACCGAACGTGGAGATCGTCTCCGACCCGGCCATGAAGCACCGCCGCGATGACACGTCGAACTGGCTGGTCACCCGGCTGGTCAGCGAGATGCAGGCCACCCGCCACAAGGCGCTGCTCATCTCGCCGTACTTCGTGCCCGGCGAGGAAGGCACCGACGGCATGGGCGCCATGGTCAAGCGCGGCGCCCTGGTCGGGGTGGTGACCAACTCGCTGGCGGCCAACGACGTCGCCGCCGTGCACGGGGGCTACATGCACTACCGGGCACCCCTGCTGCGCAGTGGCGTGCACCTTTACGAACTGAAGGCGCACGGCTATGGCGACCGCAGCGGCCTGTTCGGCAGCAGCGGGGCCAGCCTGCACACCAAGGCCTTCCTGCTGGATGACCGGCGCGGTTTCGTCGGCTCGTTCAACCTCGACCCACGCTCGGCCTACCTCAACACCGAGATGGGCGTGCTGTTCGACGATGCGGTGCTGGGCGCGCAACTGCGTGCCGAGTACCTGCGCCTGGCCGACCCGGCGCAGAGCTACTGGGTGACGCTGGACGCACAGGACCGGGTGCGCTGGCTGGATCGGGCCGCCCAGCCACCGGTACTGCTCGATCGGGAACCGGACACCTCGTTCTGGCTGCGGGCCAGCGCACGCGCCATCAGCTGGCTGCCGCTGGAATCACAGCTGTAACCCGGCGCTGGCGGCAGACGCCGTCTGCGCCCGCCCTGCCCTCAGGCCTCCGCCTCGTCGGCGTCCAGGGTTTCCACCGCGCGCCCATGCAGGCGCCGCCAGATCCACTGCAGCGCGTGCGGCGGGGTGCCGTGCTGCTGTTCCAGGATAGCCAGCGCCTGCGCCTGGCCGATCCGGCCATGCCGGCACAGCAGGCTGGCGGCGGCCGCCGCCCGCGCGAAGCGCAGGCTGGCCGACAGTCCTCCCTCGGCCCTGCCGGCGTCGCGCAGCAGCGCTTCGTGCACCGCACCCGGCAGTTCCCAGGCCGCCGCGATGCGCCCGGCCACGGGCAAGGTCCAGGCATCCAGCAACTGCATGGCCAGCGCGCGCGATGGCAGCGCCCCGTCCTGCGCGGCGCAGGCGTCCAGCAGCTGCCGCATCACCAACGCCGCGCCCAGGCCCTGGGTCAGCCCCAGCCACTGCGCGGCGAAGGCGTCTTCATGGGTCACCAGCCGCGCATGATCGGCCGCCGCGCGCGAGGCCAGCAGCGCGTGCTCCCAGATCACCGTGCCGAACTGCGGGAAGGCCTCGCAGTGCACCTGCATCACCGGCTGCACCAGCACCGCGCTGATGATCTGGCGGATACCCTCGGTACCCACCAGCGTCACCGCCCGCTGCAGGCTGTCCACTGGCTTGGACTGCAGGCGGTACACCGGGCTGTTGGCAATGCGCAGCAGGTTGCCGGTCAACACCGGGTCCTGGCCGATGATGGCGGCCATCGCGCGGGCCGAGGCGTCGCTGTCGTTGACCGTCTGGATCAACTGCGGCAGCAGTTGCGGGCGCCGGGGCAGCTGCCGGGCCGACCAGTCGCGCTGCTCCAGTGCCGCCACCACCGCCACGTGCAGCGCGCCATCGTGGTGCCGGTCGTCGGCGGCGGTGTCGCCACTGCGCCGCACCAGCGCCAATGCGTGCAGGCCCGCCTGCAGCGCCTCGGCGGGGGCAGTAGCGGTGACAGTGCCGGGCTGCGCAGTCGGTAGCGTCACGGGCGCACGCGCACGCGCGGCCCCCGCCGGCGCGGAGGCGCGCCACCTGCGCTGCCAGGTCACCGCCACGCCCAACGCGACCGCTCCCGCCAGCCCCGCCGCCACGATCACGTTCATGTCCATCCGCGCGGCCGCCTTGGGCGGCACTGCTTCTGTGTTGTCACTGCACCCACGTCGTCCGTCCTGGCATTGCTGGTACTGCGCACCGTTGCCACGGCATCGGCGCCATCTTCAGCAACTTTAATGGCCCGTGCCGTCGCAACCGGGGCCGATGCCTGTCGCGGGGTCGGGGCAAGCCCTGACAACACCCTCCGGCGGAATGCACTAGAATGGCGCCGCGCGACCCGTCCCCCGATCCGACGAAGTCGCTTTTTTTGTTTTACAACCCACCTTTTGCTGGTGCGTTCGACGCTGTTCCCAGCCGTTCGCCCCATCGGAGCCACCATGTTATTTGAAACCCTCGAAACTTCCGGTCACGAACAAGTGGTGTTCTGCCACAACCGCGATGCCGGCCTGAGGGCGATCATCGCCATCCACAACACCACCCTGGGCCCTGCCCTGGGTGGCGTGCGCATGCGCCCGTACGCCAGCACCGATGATGCGCTGGCCGACGCGCTGCGCCTGAGCCGCACCATGACCTACAAGAACGCCCTGGCCGGGCTGAACGTGGGTGGCGGCAAGGCGGTGATCATCGGCGACCCGCGCCAGGACAAGAGCGAGGTGCTGTTCCGCGCGTTCGGCCGCTACGTCGACTCGCTCGGCGGGCGCTACATCACCGCCGAGGACGTGGGCACCGATGTCAACGACATGGAAAACATCTACCTGGAAAGCGAGTACGTCACCGGCGTGCACCAGGTCCATGGCGGCTCCGGCGACCCGGCCCCGTTCACCGCCTATGGCGCGCTGCAGGCGCTGATGGCCTCGATGCAGCACAAGCTGGGCCATGAAGAAGTGGGCAAGACCAGCATCGCGGTGCAGGGCCTGGGCCACATCGGCATGGAGTTGGTGAAGCTGCTGCGCGACCGGGGCGCCAAGCTGTTCGTCACCGACCTGGACAGCGCGCGGGTCGAACGTGCGGTCACCGAATACGGCGCCGAGGCCGTGAAGCCGGACGACATCTACGACGTCAACGCCGATGTGTTCGCCCCGTGCGCGCTGGAAGGGGCGATCAACCCGCAGACCCTGGCCCGGTTGAAGTGCAAGATCGTCTGCGGCACCGCCAACAACCAGCTCTCCAGCCTGGAGGTCGGCGATGAACTGCATGCGCGCGGCATCCTGTATGCCCCGGACTATGCGGTCAACGCGGGCGGGGTGATGAATGTCTCGCTGGAAATCGACGGCTACAACCGCGAACGCGCGATGCGTCTGATCCGCAGCATTTACCACAACCTCGGCCGGATCTTCGCCCTGTCCCAGCAGGAGGGCATCGCGCCCCAGCGGGCGGCCGACAAGATCGCCGAAACGCGCATCCATTCCATCGGCAAGCTGAAGATGCCGCTGGGCCGGGCCACGCCGCGACTGGGCACGCTGCGCGGCAACTGAGCCGCTCTGCCGCACCATGAAGAAGGGCGCGATTGCATCGCGCCCTTCTGCGTTTCAGACCGTTACGTTGGTCGCCCCGACAGCGGCCGGGTGCTCAGAAGGCAGCCGAGTAGCGCAGCGCCACCTGGCTCAGGTCACCGCGCGGCCCGAAGCGCTGGTCGTAACCGAACGCCACCCGCGTGTTGCGGGTCAGCCACGATTCCACCGACAGGCCGAACAGCCCACCCGACCGCGCCGGCTGCAGGCCCGCCATCGGCGCCCAGGCATCCACGCCGACAAAGCTGGCGTCCTGCACCAGCCCATCACTGGACAGCAGCTGCTGCCATTCGGCATAGCCGCGCAGCGCCCAGCTGCCCCACTGGCGTTCGGCGCGCACGCCGGCCAGTGCCTGGCTGCGCGTGCTCACCCCGCCCTGGGTGCGCAGGCCGAAGCCCAGCCCGCCCTGTTCGCTGAAGCGGTCGCTGTCCACGCGGGCGTAGTCGGCCCCCAGGTACGGGGTCAACGAGGCGCGGCCATCGCCGAGGCGATAGCCGGTTTCCACGCTGGCCGCCGTGAACTGGCCGCCGTAACGGGCATTGACCCCGTACTGGCCGGCACCGAGCAGCAGCTGGCGATCGATTTCCCGCGTGAACTGGCCGGCGCCCAGCTGGCCAAGCGCATAGGCTCGCCCCGTGCCCCAGCCGGCATACACCTGCGCCTGCGATTGGCGGTCACGGCCACGGTCACTGCCCCAGTCGCGGCTGTTGTGCGTGCGGGTCTCGCCAAAGGCGAAGCCAAGCACACCGTTGCTGCCAAAGGCCATGTCCTGGCCCATCATCCAGCCGCGGGTGTCGGCGCCGCTGGCAGAGAAGCTGCCCTGCCCGACCTCGCCGAGCTGGTTCTGCCAGGCACCGCGCAGACGGGGTGCGCCCTGCACCTGGCCAAATCGCGCCGACAGCGCGCGGCGGTTGAGGTCGACGCTGTCGAAGGTGGCCGCGGTGGCCAGCGCGTGGGCCTTGCCCGACAGGCTGTCCAGGCTGGCCTGCAGTGCCTGGTTGCCCTGCACCTGCTGCAGTTGACCTGCACCATTGGCGAAGGCACTACCGGCCATGCTGCCGCCATCGAGCACTTCAAATGCGGTTTCCACCCGCGCCGCCGACGCCAGCGCAGCCCCGCCCACGCCGGCACTGAGGCTGGCGCTGGTGATGTTGATCTGGTCGGTAGTCAGCGTGACGGTGGTGGCGCTCTGTTGCAGCGACATCTGCAGCAATGTGGCCTGGGCCAGACTGTGGGTGACCCCATCGAACTGCCCGCTGATGCCCTGGCCAACCTGCAGCACCGTCTGGGTGCGGCCGTTGGCAGGCACGTAGCCGCTGACGATGCTGCTCACATGCACATTGCCGGCCAGGGCCGCGCTGCCGGTGACATTGAGCGGGCCGGCTCCCAGCGCGATCATCAGCTGCGCGCCGGCGCGCTGGGTGTAGTTGCCCTCGATGGTGGCCGAGCTGTTGGCATCGCGCACGATGACGCTGGCGCCGTTGTCGACATCGCCCTTCACCCGGCTGGTTCCGGTCATGAACTGCAGCGCCGCGTTGTTCGGGCTGCCGCCCTGGGCCACCACCAGCACGTTGGAGGTGATTGACCCGCCATCGCGCAGCGCCAGCGTGCCCTGCTCGATCCGCGTGGCACCGGTGTAGGTGTTGGTACCGGACAGGCCCAGCGCACCGACACCCTGTTTGATCAGCCCGCCGCTGCCGGTGATGTTGTTGCTCCAGACCGAGTTCAGCCCCGCCTGGTTGACGTTGACCGTGGTGTTGCCCCAGTCCAGGCGGCCCGGCCCATTGATTGCCTTGGCAATGTTGAGCAGGCCGTAGCCGAAGGTACTGTCCACGCCGGACGCGCCAAGATCGGTGGCCGTACCCAGCAGGGTCTGGCGCACCAGATCGTTGCTGAAATACGGGTACTTCTGCCACACCAGCGCCGCTGCGCCGGATACCAGCGGGGCGGCGAAGGAGGTGCCGTAGTTCCACAGGTAGTTCGGCGTTGCACTGGTGGACGCCGGGTCGACGTACACCGCCGCGCCGGGGGCGGCCAGGCAATACCGCGCGGCGACACCGCAGGCATTGGCGTAGGACGCCAGCTTGCTGGGATCGGTGGAATCCACCGCGGTCACGCTGAGCCAGCCGCGCTCCAGGTCGGCCGCCGGCAGCGTGCCGCCCGGACCGGCCTGGCTGGGCAGCGCCGCCATGCTGGAGGGATTGGGCTTGCTCTCGTTTCCGGTGGCGAACACCACCAACCCGCCATTGGCGATGATGAAGGGGCGGTACTCCTGGGCGATGGGCGCGGTGGCCGCCGGGTTGGTCCAGTACAGACCGCCCCACGAGTTGTTCATGACCTTCACGCCCTGGCTGATCAGGTCCTGGTGGACCTGGTCCAGGCCCAGTGCGCCGTTTACTTCATTGCCGCTGCCCGAGCCGTCGTCGGTGGGGCGCTGGTCGGCGATGATGCGCGCCGACACGATCTGTGCACCCGGCGCGATGCCACCGGGCCAGCTGCCGAGCGCCTTGCCGGCCGCCAGTTCGGCCACTGCCGTGCCATGGCCGACCACGTCGTCGACATTGAGGTTGTTGGTGCGCGGATCGATGTAGGTGTAGTTGGCCAACACCCGGCCCGCCAGCGTGGGATGGTTGCGCATCACGCCGGAATCGACCACGCCGATGCGCACGCCGGTGCCATCCAGGCCCGCGGTGCGCGCCGCACCGGCCTGGGTGATGGCAAGGTGCGCGTCGAACGCGGGCTGCTGGGGCGTGGGCGGGGTGACCGGGGGCGTGGTCGGCGGCGTAGTGGGCGGGGGCGACACCGGTGGCGGATCCACGCGCACATTGTTACCGCCGCCCCCACCCCCACAGGCGCCCAGTACCGCTGCCATGGCCGTGACCAGCACCGACCGCCCCACTGCTGCCTTGTTCATCCCTGCATCCCCGTTGACGTGGTGGTATCGCCGCCGATCGGTCCTCCTGGACCTGACCCGGCGGCCAGTGCCAAGCCTCTATACTTGGCCGGTAGTCCGCAGTCTGCCGGGAAAACCCGCTGCCGCCAATGGCACGCGGTCCCACTCTTGAAACCTGCTCACGCACCAACGAGATTGCCCATGTCCAACATCGTCATCGCCGCTGCCAAACGCACCGCCATCGGTTCCTTCCTGGGCCAGTTCACCGGCGTGCCCACCCCGACCCTGGGCGCCAGCGCCATCGCGGCGGCACTGCAGCAGTCCGGTATCGCAGCGGGCGATGTGTCCGAAGTCATCATGGGCTGCGTGCTGCCGGCCAACCTGGGCCAGGCACCGGCGCGCCAGGCCGCGATCGCGGCGGGCATTCCGGTCTCCACCGGCGCCACCACGCTCAACAAGGTGTGTGGTTCGGGCATGAAGGCCATCATGCTGGGGCACGACCTGATCAAGGCCGGGTCGGCCAGCATCGTGGTGGCCGGGGGCATGGAGTCGATGTCCAATGCGCCGCACCTGCTGCCCAACTCGCGCACCGGCAACCGCTTCGGCAACTTCCAGGCGGTCGACCACATGGCCCACGACGGCCTGGTCAATGCCTACGACGGCAAGGCGATGGGTGAATTCGCCGAATGCACGGTGGACAAGTACCAGTTCAGCCGCGAGGAACAGGATGCGTTCGCCATCGAATCGGTGCGTCGCGCCCAGGCCGCGCAGGCCGCCGGTGCCTTCGACGACGAAATCGTTGCGGTGAAGGTGGCCGGCCGCAAGGGCGAGGTTGAATTCAGCCAGGACGAACAGCCGGGCCGCTCGGACATCGCCAAGATCCCGACCCTGCGCCCGGCCTTCAAGAAGGACGGCACGGTCACTGCGGCCAGCTCTTCGAGCATTTCCGACGGCGCCGCCGCGCTGGTGCTGCTGGGCGAAGAAGACGCCGCTGCACGCGGGGTGACGCCGCTGGCGCGGATCGTGGCCCACGCCACGCATTCCCAGGAACCGGAATGGTTCACCACCGCCCCCATCGGCGCCCTGCACAAGGTGCTGGAAAAAGCCGGCTGGAGTCTGGACCAGGTCGATCTGTTCGAAATCAACGAGGCGTTTGCGGTGGTGGCCATGGCGCCGATCCGTGAATTGGGCATCCCGCACGAGAAGGTCAACGTCAACGGCGGTGCCTGCGCATTGGGCCATCCGATCGGCGCTTCCGGCGCGCGCCTGGTGGTGACGCTGGTCAACGCATTGCGCACGCGCGGCGGAAAGCGCGGCATCGCTACCCTGTGCATCGGCGGCGGCGAAGCCACGGCCATTGCCATCGAATTGATTTGATTGAACTTAACGCGCATTTCGCAAAAATGAATGCGCGATCGCTTGACAGCCAAACGTGGCTTGTCATCATGTTGCCGGGCGCGCAATAGCGCGTTGCCTAATCTAACGACGAGGATTCACACAAATGAGCATCAACAAGCTGCTGATCGCGATGGCCCTGGGCCTGGCTCTGACCGCCTGCTCGAAGCAGGAACAGGCTGCTGACGCCGCTGCTTCGGCCAACGAAGCTGCCGCTGACGCCCAGGTCGCCGCCGACCAGGCCGCTGCTGCTGGCGCCCAGACCGCCGACGCTGCCCAGGCTGCTGCCGACACCGCTGCCACCGCTGCCAACACCTCGGCTGACGCCGCTGCTCAGGCTGGCGCTGCTGCCACCGACGCTGCTGCCGACACCGCTGCAGACGCTGCCAAGGCCGGTGAAGCCACCGCCGAGCAGGCCAAGGACGCTGCTGAAGAAGCCAAGAAGTAATAACTTCTTTCTTCACGCAAGTCTGAAGAAGCCGCTGGTTCGCCAGCGGCTTTTTCTTTGGGCGCGATCCGGCCGGGGGCATGGCCGGTGCGCACCGACCCTGTCTTCACGCAGGCATGAATAGGCTGGCCTCCCCTACGATCACCGTACTGGAGACCGCCATGAAGATTCGTCCGTTCACCACGTCCCTGCTGGCCGCCTCCCTGCTGCTCGGCCTGGCCGCATGCAAAGGCCCGGAAGCGGAGAAGGCGCGCGACGACGCCGCGCAGGCCGCTGACAGCGCCAATGCCGCCGCACGCGAAGCGGTGGACAAGGCCGCCGCCTCCACGCGCAACGCCGCCGACGATGCCGCTGCCGCCTCCGAGCGCGCCGCCGCCGAAACCCAGCAGGCGCTCGACCGCGCTGCGGCAGCCACCTCCGAAGCCGCGGGCGAAGCCAAGACGGCCGCCAAGGATGCAGGCGTGCACGCCAGCGACGCCACCGCCGATGCCGCGCAGAAGGTGGCCGACAAGGCACGCGACGTGGCCGATGAAGCAAAGAAGAACGCCGACGAAGCCAAGCGCTGAGTCTGCCGTTTCCGCAGCACCCGAGACGCCCCTTCGCAGGAAGGGGCGTTTTTTTATGGTTCTTCTCCCATCGAAGGGGGGGCGTCTTGTTGCAAGGGCCGTCGTAAAGTGAGCACGACAGCCCGCGGGTGGTCGGGCGTGCAGGCACCGCGGCTGGCGTCTCCGATCGGGCTGGTCGCGCGCGTGAGGGCCCCGTAGCAGCCGGTAGGCCCCTGGCGCAAATGTCCCCCGGCCGCGGGGCGGCCTCCTCCTTTATTTTGCCCAGGAGCCTACCGGCTGCTACGGGGCTCGGCTTGCGGTTAGCAGGTAGACGCCACGCCTTTTGGGCGGTGATCGGTGGGTCGGGCGCTGGCTCCCCATGCCCTTGGAGGCGAAATAAAGGAGGAGGGGGCGGCCGCAGGCCGACGCCGGGGGACATTCGCCGGAAAGGGTCTGGGGAGCCAGCGCCCGACCCGCCGATCAACCGTTCGCACCAAGAGCGTCACCACCAAGCGCGTCACCACCAACGGTGGTGACCTACGGCAGCGCCCGCGCCAGCACCGCCGCTGTGTCCAGGTCCGCCGGCAGCGTCCCGAATGCCATGCCATGCTCGCCGCCCAGTCGCGAGCGCACGAACGCGCTGGCGATCGGACTGTTGGCACGCAGCAGCACCGCCGCCTGCAGCAGCAGCGCCAACTGCTCGGTGATGCGTCGCGCCTGCGCCTCGCCCGGCGACGCCGCCAGCGCACTGCGCAATGCCTGCAACGCCGCGTCGAACATGCCATCGCGGCCCGCCACACCATCCAGCTCGGCATCCAGCACCGGCACCACCTGCGGCTCGCGCGACAACGCGCGCAGCACGTCCAGGCACTGGATGTTGCCGCTGCCCTCCCAGATCGAATTCAACGGCGCCTGCCGGTACAACCGCGGCAGCATCGACTCCTCCACGTATCCCGCGCCGCCCAGGCACTCCTGCGCCTCGTTGACGAACACCGCCGCACGCTTGCACACCCAGTACTTGCCCACCGCCGTGGCAATGCGCGCGAACGCCGCCTCCGCGCTGCTGTGGCCCGCACGATCGACCGCACCGGCCACGCGAATCGCGAACGCGGTTGCCGCTTCGGATTCGATCGCAAGATCGGCCAGCACGTTGGCCATCAACGCGTGGTCGCACAACCGCTTGCCGAAGCTGGTCCGGTGCCGCGTGTGGTGCAACGCCTGCGCCAACGCCATGCGCATTTCCGCCGCCGCCCCCAGCATGCAGTCGAGCCGAGTCATCATCACCATGCCGATGATCGTCGCCACCCCGCGCCCCTCCTCGCCCACCCGGCGTGCCCACGCGCCACACAGCTCCACCTCGCTGGACGCGTTGGACCAGTCGCCCAGCTTGTCCTTCAACCGCATCAACCGGAACGCATTGCGGTTGCCATCGGCAAGACGGCGCGGCATCAGGAAACAGCTCAACCCCGCCGGTGCCTGCGCCAGCACCAGGAAACCGTCGGACATCGGCGCCGAGAAAAACCATTTGTGCCCCACCAGGCGATAGCTGCCATCGGCCTGCGGTTCGGCCCGCGTGGTGTTGCTGCGCACATCCGAACCGCCCTGCTTCTCGGTCATGCCCATGCCCAGCGTGATGCCGCCCTTGTCGGCGATCGGCACATCGCGCGGATCGTACTGCGGCGCCGCCGCCTTGTCGGCCCACTCGGCCAGCGCCGGGTCCTGGCGCAACACCGCCACCGCCGCATGGGTCATCGTCAGCGGGCAACTGGTGCCTGCATCGGCCTGGTGATGCAGGTAACTCAATGCCGCGCGCGCGACATGCGCACCTGCAGTGCCATCGTGCCAGGACAGTCCCGCCACGCCATGCGCCTTGGCCGCGTCCATCAACTGGTGATACGCCGGATGAAACTCCACCGTGTCGATGCGATGCCCCTGCGCGTCGTGCGTGCGCAGCCGCGGCTTATCGCGGTTGGCGTCAAACCCCAGCCGGTACAGTGCGTCGCCGGCCAACCCGCCATAGCCCGCCAGCGCCGCCGCAAACCCCTCGCCGCCTTCGCGCTGCACCGCCTCGGCCAGGGCCACATCATCGGCCCACAGGTTGCGGCCACCGAACGGCGGCGGCTGGTTGAATACCTCATGGGTGTCGAATGCGGGCAGTGCAGAGGACATCGCAGCGGCCTCCTGGCCAAGGGTTCACCCGATTCTGCCGCATCCGGTTGTCGTGCGCCGTTCAGGTGGATTCTCACCTCCTGCACGAGCGCGACGGCACAGTGCAGCCATGAGCCCTGGCAGCACGAATGACGATCTGGTGGTACTTCGCCCGGAAGGGCTGTATTGCCCGGCCGGCGATTTCCATATCGACCCGTGGCGGCCCGTGCCGCGTGCGGTGATCACCCATGGCCACGGCGACCATGCGCGCAGCGGCATGGGCCAGTATTACTGCGCCACCGACAGCGTGCCGATCCTGCGCTGGCGGCTGGGCGATGTGCCGCTGCAGGCGCACGATTACGGCCGCCCGTTCCGCGTGGGAAATGTCGAGGTGTCGCTGCATTCGGCCGGGCATGTGCTGGGCTCGGCGCAGGTGCGCATCGACGATGGCCAGCAGGTCTGGGTCGCCTCGGGCGACTACAAGCGCCAGCCCGACCCCACCTGCGCGCCGTTCGAGGTGGTGCCCTGCGATGTATTCATCACCGAGGCCACCTTCGCCCTGCCGATCTATCGCTGGCAGGACACCGCCGAGGTCGCCGCCGAGATCGTGGCCTGGCGGCACGAGTGCGCCGCACGCGGCGAAGCCGCCATCCTGCTCTGCTATGCCTTGGGCAAGGCGCAGCGGGTGCTGGCCGAACTGCTGCCGCTGGATGACCAGCCGGCCTGGCTGCACGGCGCCATTGCCAACGGCGTGGCGGTGTACCGGCAGGCCGGCATTGCCATGCTCGACACCCACACCGTGGCCGAACAGGGCCGCCAACCCGATGCTGCCGGGAAGCTGATCCTGGCACCGCCGTGGGCCGCCAGCACGCCGTGGCTGCGCCGCTTCGGCAAGCATCAACTGGGCTTCGCGTCGGGCTGGATGCAGCTGCGCGGCAATCGGCGCCGACGCAACTACGACCGGGGGTTCGTGGTGTCCGACCATGCCGATTGGCCGGCGCTGCTGCAGACCATCACCGAGACCGGCGCGCGCCGGGTGATCGCCACCCACGGCAACACCGATGCCCTGATTCCCTTCCTGCGCGAACGTGGCATCGCCGCCGAAGCGTTCCGCACCGATTTCGGGAGCGAGGAATGAAGGCCTTCGCCGCGCTGTACCAGCGCCTGGACCGCAGCACCGCCACGCTGGACAAACGCGCGGCCCTGGTCGCCTATTTCCGCGATGCGCGCCCGCACGATGCCGCGTGGGCGCTGTACCTGCTCAGTGGCGGCAAGGTCGGCGGGGCGCGCCGCAAGATTGCCGCCAGCGGTGAACTGCGCGCGTGGATCAGCGAGGCCTCCGGGTTGCCACCCTGGCTGGTGGAAGACAGTTACACGCAGGTGGGCGACCTCGCCGAAACCCTGACCCTGCTGCTGGATGATCCGCCCGACCGCAGCCCGGACCGGCCCCTGGCCGAATGGATTGAAACGCATCTGCTGGCGGTGGCCAACCAGCCCGAACCGGTGCGCCACGCCGCGGTGCTCGACGGCTGGCGGCAGCTGCCGGCCAACGAACGCCTGGTGTTCAACAAACTGCTGACCGGCGCACTCCGCGTGGGTGTGTCGCAGCGACTGGTGCAGCAGGCACTGGCTGAGCTGTCGGGTATCGACATCGCGCGCATTGCCCAGCGCATGCTCGGCGAGTGGGTGCCCTCCCCGGGCTGCTCGCGGCGTTGCTGTCGCCGCAGGAGCGCCCGGAAGACCGCCAGCAGCCCTACCCCTTTTTCCTGGCCTCGCCACTTGAAGCCGACGTCGAGAGCCTCGGACCGATCACCGACTGGGTGCTGGAATGGAAGTGGGATGGCATCCGCCTGCAGCTGCTGCGCCGCAAGGGCGAGGCCGCACTGTGGTCGCGTGGCGAAGAACGCCTGGACGGGCGCTTCCCGGAAATCGAGGCGGCGGCCATGGCGCTGCCCGACGGCTGCGTGATCGATGGCGAGCTGCTGGCGTGGCGCGACGGCGAGGCGCAGCCGCTGCCGTTCACCGCGCTGCAGACGCGCATCCAGCGTCGCAAGCCGGGGCCGAAGACACTGCGCGATACGCCGGTGCGTGTGCTCGCCTATGACCTGCTGGAGATCGACGACGAGGACCTGCGCACGCAGCCGCTGCATGCGCGTCGCGCGCGCCTGGCCACCCTGCTGCAGGCACTGGACGATCCGCGCATCGTGCTCTCACCCACGCTGCTGGCCAGCGACTGGCCGGCGGCAGCCGCACAACGTGCGCTGGCACGCGAACGCGGCGTGGAAGGGCTGATGCTCAAGCGCCACGATTCGCTTTACCAAAGTGGGCGTCGCCGCGGCGACTGGTGGAAGTGGAAGATCGATCCGCTGACCATCGATGCGGTGATGATCTACGCGCAGGCCGGCCATGGCCGGCGCAGCACGCTGTACACCGACTACACCTTCGGCGTGTGGAACGGCGACACGCTGGTGCCGGTCGCCAAGGCGTACTCGGGGTTGGACGACACGGAAATCCTCGCACTCGATCGCTGGATACGGGCCAACACCGTGGAGCGTTTCGGACCGGTGCGCAGCGTGCGCGGCGAACAGGTATTCGAACTGGGCTTTGAAGCGGTCAACCGCAGCACCCGGCACAAATCCGGTATCGCGGTGCGCTTTCCGCGCATCCTGCGCTGGCGTCGCGACAAGCCGGCCAGCGAGGCCGATACGCTGGCCCAGTTGCAGGCTCTGGCGCGGTGACGCGTCGCGAAGCGATGGCGCGGCTGGTGGCGTGGTTTGCCAGCCGCGGCTGGGCACCGCTGCCCTTCCAGAAGACCGTGTGGCGCCATTACCTGTCGGGCGCGTCCGGGCTGTTGCACACGCCTACCGGCAGCGGCAAGACCCTGGCCGTGTTCGGTGGCCCGCTGCTGCAGGCGTTGAGCGCTACGCGACCGGCGCCAACAGGTGGACGCGCGCGCAAGCCGGTGCCGGCCCTGCAGGTGCTGTGGATCACCCCGTTGCGCGCGCTCGCCGCCGATACCGCCCGCGCCCTGCGCGAACCGCTGGCCGCGCTGGGGCTGGACTGGCAGGTGGGGCTGCGGACCGGCGATGCCAGCGCGCGTGACAAGCGGCTGGCGCGCGAGGGCCGCGTGGACGTGCTGGTCACCACACCCGAATCGCTGGCGCTGCTGCTCAGCTATCCCGACGGCCTGGCGAAGATGCGCCAGCTCCGCTGCGTGGTGGTCGACGAGTGGCACGAACTGCTGGGCAACAAGCGCGGCGTGCTGCTGCAGTTGAACCTGCGGCGGCTACGCGATGCGCTGCCTGCGCTGCAGGTGTGGGGCCTGTCGGCGACGCTGGGCAACCTGGAGCAGGCGCGCGAGGTGCTGCTGCCCGATGTTCCCGATGCCCCGTTGGTGGCCGGCGCCCGCCCGCGCCCGGTGCACTTGGACACGCTGCTGCCCGCCCACGGCGAACGCTTCCCGTGGGCCGGCCACCTGGGTTTGTCGCAGTTGCAGCGCGTGCTCGAAAAGCTGCTGTCGGTGCGCACCAGCCTGCTATTCACCAATACCCGCGCCCAGGCCGAGCTCTGGCACCAGGCGCTGGCGGCGGTGTGGCCGGAAGATCCGTCCACGCTGGCGCTGCACCACGGCTCGCTGGATCCGGCCGTGCGCCGCCACGCCGAACAGGGCTTGCGCGAGGGCCAACTGCGCTGCGTGGTGGCCACCTCCAGCCTGGACCTGGGCGTGGACTTCCCGGCGGTGGACCAGGTGCTGCAGATCGGCAGCCCGAAGGGCATCGCGCGACTGCTGCAACGCGCCGGGCGTGCGCGGCATCGGCCGGGCGAATCGGGCACGCTGGTGTGCGTGCCCTCGCACGCGCTGGAGCTGGTCGAATATGCCGCGGCACGGCATGCACTGGCTGCCGGCGTGATCGAAGCGCGCCCCCCGCCCACGCTGTCGCTGGACGTGCTGGCCCAGCATTGCGTGAGCTGCGCGCTGGGCGGTGGCTTCGATGCCGAGGCCTTGTTCGCGCAGGTTCGCCGCACCCACGCGTTCGCGGCACTGGATGCCGCACAGTGGCAGGGCGTGCTGGAGTTCATCGTGCAGGGCGGCCGCGCGTTGTCGCAGTATCCGGACTTCCACAAGGTGGTGCGCGACGAGGACGGCGTGTACCGGGTCCATGACCGGCGCGTGGCACTGCGCCACCGGCTGTCGATCGGCACCATCACCAGCGATGGCAGCGTAAGCGTGCAGTTCCTGCGCGGTGGCCGGCTGGGTTCGGTGGAAGAGCAGTTCCTGGGGCGGCTGCGCCCGGGTGACCGCTTCCAGTTCGCCGGGCGCCTGCTGGAACTGGTGCGGCTGGAAAACCTCACCGCCTACGTGCGCCTGGCCAAGGGCGGCGATGGGCTGGTGCCGCGCTGGCAGGGCGGCCGCCTGCCGCTGTCCGAAGCACTGGGGCAGGAAATGGAAGCGGTCTTCGCCGCGCCGCCGACATCACCGGAGATGCGCTGGCTGGCTCCCCTGCTCACCCTGCAATCGCGCATCTCGATGCTGCCGGGCCCGTCGTCGCTGCTGGTGGAAGTCGTGCGCCGTCGCGAGGGACAGTTCGTGTTCGTGTATCCGTTCGCCGGGCGCCAGATCAACGAAGGCGTGGCCGCACTGATGGCGCTGCGCCTGGCCCGCCTGCAGCCCAACACCCTGGGCTACGCCGCCAACGACTACGGCTTCGTGCTGGCGCCGGCACGCGCGGTCGAGCTGGACGTGGCCGGCATGCGCGCCCTGCTGCAGCCTGCGGGGCTGCTGGACGACCTGCGCGACAGCCTCAACCTGGCCGAACTGGCCCGCCGCCAGTTCCGCGATATTGCACGGGTGTCGGGCATGCTGGTACCGGCATTGCCCGGACGCACCCCGCGCAGCCTGCGCCAACTGCAGGCGTCCAGCGGCCTGCTGTACGACGTGCTGCGCCAGCATGATCCGGACCACATCCTGCTGGGGCTGGCCGAACGCGAGGTGCTGCACGGCCCACTCGACCTGGACAGCCTGGCGGCCACGCTGCACCGCCTGCAGGGGCGTACGCTGTGCCTGCAGTCACCGCGCACGCTGGGTCCGCTGTCATTTCCGCTGTGGGCCGAACGCCTGCGCGGCCAGCTCAGCAATGAAGACTGGAAAACCCGCGTCAAACGCGCTGCCGCGCAATTGGAGAGCCGCCATGGCACCTGAGTTGCCCACCACGCTCGCCGGCGAGCAGGTCCTGCTGCTGGGCGCCCGCGCGCTGTACTGGCCTGCGCGCAAGGCGCTGCTGATCGCCGACCTGCACCTGGGCAAGGCCGACGTGTTCCGGCGCGCCGGCATCGGCCTGCCCAGTGGCGGTACCGGCGACGATCTGGAGCGCCTGTCGGCGCTGCTGCACCAGCACGCCGTGGATACCCTGTGGATTCTCGGCGACGTGCTGCACGGCCCAGCGCATCGCGCGGCGTGGTATCGGCAATGGCAGGGCTGGCGCGAGCAGCACGCCGCGTTGGAGATCGGCGCCTTGGCCGGCAATCACGACCGGGCGTTGCCCAAGGCCGATCTCGGCCTCACGCTGCTCGGCGAGCAACTGCAGGTGGGGCCGTTTCTGCTGCGCCACGATCCGCACCCGCACCCGTCATTGCATGTGCTGTGCGGGCATGTGCATCCGCTGGCCCGCCTGCCCGGCATGCAGCGGCGTTGGCCGGCGTTCTGGCTGCGTGAGCGGCTCACGGTGCTGCCGGCCTACTCGCGGTTTACCGCGGGCATCGCGCCGGTGCTTGCCACCGGCGAACAGCTGGTGGCCTGCGTGGAAGACGAGGCCATTGCATTGCCGGCGCGTTGACGCGCCAGCATCAGGCTGCAGGCCTTACGCGGCCGCCAGCACCTGCGGCATCAACTGGATCTCCGACCGCGGTGGATCGGGTCGAACCGGCCGCCGTTGAATGTCGGTCAGCATCGCGTGTGCGGCATCGCGGATGCGGCGGTGGTGCTCTGGTGCGGTATGCGTGATCAGGCTGGTGACATGGAACTCGAAAATGTCGTGCATCACGTCGGGCTGATCCTCGTGCAGCATCTGCAGCAGTCCGCGCAATTTGCAGATTTCAGCATCCAGGATTTCGGCCGGGAACAGCATGTCCATCTCCTTCAGGTAGCGGTTGGCAGGTGCACGGGTGTGCGGGGCCAACCAATTACTTCTGACAGGTCGTGGGTGAGTTCATCGTCAATCCAGGTTAATTCTGCCTTCACTCCCCCGCAGAAGCCCGCCACGCGGGGTTATCAGCTGATGACGGGTGGGCCGCATGGGCTTGCATCGCCGCGATGAAGCCGGGATTCAGCGCCAGTTTGCCCATCCAGCCGCGCTGGGTGCCGCTGAGCACGCGCAGCATGTGGCCGTTGCCACCGGGCATGCGCCCCATCGGCTTGAACAGCACGTCGCGCGCACGCGCCAAGGTGTCGCGCTCGGATTGGAACAGCGGCGTCAGCCAGCGGCTCCAGAAGTGGTAGACGGCCACGTGTGCGCGCCGCTGCGCCGCATAGGCCTGCAGCGCTGCGTCGCGGTCGGCATGCGCGCGCAACGCATCGCGCAGCGCCAGGGCATCCATCAGCGCCATGTTCACGCCCTGCCCCAGCTGCGGGCTCATCGCGTGTGCCGCATCGCCGGCCAGCACCAGCCGCTCGCGGCTCCAGCGCGACATCACCGCATCGCGATACCCCGCACGCGCCAGCTGCGCACTGTCGCGCACACTGTCCAGACGCGCATGCGCTTCGGGCCACAGCGCGGCAATCTCATCGAGCCAGCGCTGCAGACCGTCGCGTTCCCATTGCGCGAACTGCTCGCGCGGCAGGCTCCAGAAGAAGCTCAGCCGCGGCTGCGCATCGCCCGGTCGCGTACCGACCGGCAGCAACCCGATCATCTTGCGCGCGGCCACGTAACGCTGGCGCAGCTCATCGGGATACGCCCAGTCGCCGCGCGGCAGCAGGCACCACAGGGCGCCCCACGGGTATTCGCGATCCAGCTGCGTGGCCTGCACCTGGGTGCGCAACGTCGAGGCGGAACCGTCGGCGGCGATCACCAGATCGTACGGCCCATGCCACTGGCCACGCGCATCACGCACGCGCCCCTGCACGGCGTCCACCTCCACGATAGTGGTGTCGGCCTGCAGGTTGCCCGGATGCGCCCATGCCTGCGCCAACAGGGTGAACAACGCGCCGCGCTGCATGCCGACACCGTGCAGGCGTGCATCCAGACCCGCATAGCCCATTTCCATCACGGTGCGCCCGCAGGGCGTGTCGCCATACAACCGGCGTACCGCTGCGCCGTGCGCAAGCACGTCCGGCAGCAGGTCCATCTGCCACAACACGTCCAGGCCAGTGGGCTGCAGCAGGAAACCGGCGCCCACCGGACCGGGCGCAGCGGCCCGTTCGAAGACGTGCACGTCGTGATGGTCGCGTGAAAGAAGAACGGCCAATGCCTGGCCGGCGGTGCCGTAACCGACAATGGCGATGGTGCGTCGTTGCGGGTGCATGCATGTCCTTATAGCGTGATGGGCATCACGTGGTGCGCGGAACGCGCGAACCTGAGCGCTGACGTGCGCCGCTGGCAAACCGGGTGGTACCCAAAAAAAACCCCGCCGAAGCGGGGTTTTTCAATGCGCAGCGCGAGAGTTACTCAGCCGGCACGATGTTCGAGGCTTGGGCGCCCTTCGGGCCCTGGGTCACGTCATAGGTGACCTTCTGGCCTTCCTGCAGACTGCGGAAGCCCTTGGAGTTGATCGCGGAGAAGTGCGCGAAGACGTCGGCGCTGCCGTCCTCCGGCGAGATAAAGCCAAATCCCTTGGCGTCGTTGAACCACTTGACGGTACCGTTCGGCATGGTGATGCGAGACCTTCTTCTATGAATGGGTGGTGTACGCTCAACCAGCGCACTGGCGGAGTATGCAAAGCTTGCTCCGCAATGACAATCACCCCCGCGCCAATTCGCCGATCAGTTCCGGCAATCCGGCCGATGCGGCATCCACGTTGGCCAGTACTTCGGCCATCGTGATTTCATCGCCATCGCCACAGCCGGCGGCCCAGTTGGCCACGATGGCCAGGCAGGCATAGTCCAGCCCCAGCTCGCGTGCGAGGCTGGCCTCGGGCATGCCGGTCATGCCGACCAGATCGCACCCATCACGGCGCATCCGCGCAATTTCCGCGTTGGTTTCCAGCCGCGGACCCTGCGTGGCGCCGTAGCAGCCGCCGTCGTGCACACGCACGCCGGTGACTTTGGCCGCCGCCAGCACTTTGCTGCGCAGCAGCGTCGTGTAGGGGTGGCCAAAATCCACATGCAGCACCTCGCTGCCGGGTTCTTCACTGAGGGTCGAAATACGGCCCCAGGTGTAGTCGATCAGCTGGTCCGGGCAGGCCAGAACGCGCGGGCCGCACTGTTCAGTGATGCCGCCGACCGTATTGAGCGCCAACACACGCGTCGCCCCGATCTGCTGCAATGCGGCAAGGTTTGCGCGGTAATTGATCTTGTGCGGCGGCAGCGAATGCCCCTCGCCGTGCCGCGCCAGGAAGGCCACGCGCTGGCCCAGCAGCGTGCCGACCCGGATCGGGCCGGATGGCGTGCCGTAGCGCGTTTCCACCTGGTGGCTGCTGACGTCGTCGAGCTGGGCCAGTTTGTAGACGCCGGTGCCGCCAATGACGGCCAGTGCGATGTGTTCCATCATTCCTTCATCGCGTAGATGGCCGGCACGCAGCGCAGCGTTTCATTGACGTCCATGCCGAAGCCGAACACATAGCGGTCGGGCAGATCGATACCGGCGTAGTCGGCCTTGACGTCCGGCAGCGCGCGGTCGTGCTGCTTGACCGTCAGCGCGGCGATGCGCACGTCGGTGGCGCCCTGCTCCAGGCACCAGGTGCGCACGCCCTGCAGGGTGAAGCCTTCATCGAGGATGTCATCGACCAGCAGCACGCGGCGGCCGAACAGCGACGTGGCCGGCTTGTGCTTCCACACCAGCTCGCCGCCGGTGGTTTCGCCGCGGTAGCGGGTGGCATGCAGGTAATCGAACTGCACGTCCTGGCCGCGTGCGCCCAGTTCCAGCGCGAGCTGGCCGGCGAACGGCAGCGCGCCGTGCATGATCGACAGGAACAACGGCACTTCGCCCTTGTAATCGCGCGCGATGGCGTCGGCGATGGTGGCGATGGCCGTGTCGATGGTGGGACGGTCGACCAGCAGGTCGGCCTGGGCCAGGGCCTGGGAAATGGTGAGGTTGGGCATCAGACAGTTCTTCCAAGGGTGTCAAGCAAACGGGATTGGGTAGTGCCATGGCGGGCATCGGCCAGCAGGCCATCCCAGCCAAGCGCGCCGCGGCCGATCAGGCCGAGCAGCGCAGCAGTATTGAGGGTGCGCGGTTCCACCGCACGCAGCGATTCGTCGACCAGCTCGGGGTGGCAGACCAGCACCACGTCGCAGCCGGCATCCAGGTGCGCATCCACGCGCGCCTTGACCCCGCCGGCCGAGAACGACGCGGCCATGCCGATGTCGTCGGAGAACACCACGCCGCGGAAGCCCATCTGTTCGCGCAGGATCTGCTGGATCCAGCGCGGCGAGTAGCCGGCCGGCTCGGGTGCCACCTGCGGGTAGACCACGTGGGCCATCATCACCGCATCGGCACCGGCGTCGATGCCGGCCGCGAACGGAATCAGGTCCAGCGCGCGCAGTTCGTCCAGCGAGCGCGGATCGGAGGCGTCGTTGAAATGGGTGTCCTCACGCACCGTGCCGTGGCCGGGGAAGTGCTTGAGGGTGGCGGCCATGCCCACGCTGTGCATGCCGCGCACGTAGGCCGCGGTGAAGGCCGCCACCACCTGCGGATCGGCGCTGAAGGCACGGTCGCCGATGGCGAGGTTGCCACGGCCCAGATCCACCACCGGGGCAAAGCTCAGGTCCACGCCACTGGCGCGCACTTCGCTGGCCATCAGCCAGGCATGTTGTTCGGCCAGCGCCAGCGCGGCCTGCGGGTCCTGCCGGTAAAGGGCATCGAAGCCCTGCAACGGCGGCAACGCGCTGTAGCCCTCACGGAAACGCTGGACGCGACCGCCCTCCTGGTCCACGCAGATCAGCTGCGGGCGCGGCGCGGCGGCGCGGATCGCCGCCGACAGCTCGGCCACCTGCTCGCGCGAGGCGAAGTTGCGCTTGAACAGGATGACCCCGGCCACCGCATCGTGCTGCAGCCAGTCGCGTTCCTGGGCGGTAAGTTCGGTCCCGGCAACGCCGATCACGAGCATGGTCGATCTCCAATACGGGGCGCCATGATGGCGCACCGCCGCATTGTCGCAGAAGCCGCGTGTACTGGGCCACGACCTGCGCCGTGGCCGGCCTTCTTACGGGCAGCCGTCCACGTCGCACTGGCCGCCCTGCGCCGCCGCAGGCGCCTCGGGCATGTCCGCGGCGATCTGGCGCAGGGCCTGGGCGAACGCCTCCGGCGGCTGGGCCCCCTGGATGGCATAGCGGTCATTGACCACGAAGGTGGGGACCGACTGGATGCCCAGCGCCTGGGCCTGGGCCAGCTGCGCCTGGATCTCCGGCAGCCCCTCGTCGCCGGCCAGCAGCGCGGTGACCCGCTCGGCGGGGATGCCACCGGCGGCCGCCGCGGCGATCAGGGTCTGCGTATCGGCCAGGTTGCGGCCCTCGACGAAATGGGCCCGGAACAGCGCCTCGCCCACCGCCGCCTGCACGCCTTCACGCCCGGCCAGCCACAGCAGCCGGTGGGCTGGCAGGGTGGTGACCCGCACCTGCCCCTGGTCGAAGTCCATCGGCAGGCCCTCGGCGCGCGCGGTGGTCTGGGTCTGGGACAGGATCTGCGCGGTGCGCTCGGCACTGCCGAACTTGGCCACGTAGGCCTCGCGCAGCGGTACCGGGGTGGTGCCGGCGTCGGGGTCGAGCAGGAAAGGATGCCAGTGCACCTCGATGTCGGGCGCGTCATCGCCCAGCAGGGCCACGCCCTGCTGGAAACGATGCTTGCCGATCCAGCACCAGGGGCACACCACGTCGGACCAGATATCGATTTTCATCTGACCAGACTGTGGGTCGGGGGCGGCCAAAACAAGGGGCGTCGCATTTGCGTGGCACGCCTACGTACCCACCAACGGTGGGTACCTACCGGCCCCGTTCAGCGGCTGACCAGCGCGCGTAAGGATGCGCGGCCAGGGCCAGGTTGTAGTAGCGCACCTGGTCGGTCACCTCGGTGCCGGCCCAGTCGGGCAGTTCGATGGCCTGGTCGGCGTGCTCCAGCTCCACCTCGGCCACCACCAGCCCGGCGTTGTCGCCCAGGAATTCGTCCACCTCCCAGACCAGACCGGCATGGCGCACCAGGTGGCGTCGCTTGTCGATCAGGCCGCCGACGCACAAGGCCAGCAGCGCGCGCGCGTCGTCGACCGGGATCGGGTAGTCGAACTCCTGCCGGGTATGACCGATCTCGCGCGATTTGAAGTTGAGGAAGGCCTGCTCGCCCTGGATGCGCACGCGCACCGAGGCCTTCTGCGCGCCGCTGTCGAGTGCGGCGGAGTCGTTGATGTAGCCCTGCGCCATCGGGATCACCGCGTGGGCGGCACTGCGCCAGCCATCACCGGTTACGAGGTATTTGCGTTCGATTTCAATGCCCATGCCCGCATTATGGCGCGCACCGCCTACACTGCGCGCCCTTTCCAAGGACCCGGTTCCCCCATGACCCGTCGCACCCGTTTTCTGCTCCTGTCCACCCTGCCCACCCTGCTGCTGGCGCTGCCTGTCGCGCATGCCGCCGTCTCCGATCCCACCTTGGCGCAGGCCCAGGCCGCAATGGATCGCCTGTTCGACGAGGCCATCGCCGATCGCCCGGCCAACGACAGCAGCCGCCTGGTGGCCGAGGCCTTCCGTCCGCGCCTGCAGGCCGTGTCCGGCTGCCTGCCGGTAACCGACGCGGGCCCGCCCAGCGTGGACTGCATCGTCACCGCGCAGGATGGCGGGGACGCGGTGCACCGCCTGCTGCGCTTCAGCCAGGTGGACGGCAGCTGGGCGCTGCTGCACACACAGCAGCAGCGTCAGCGGCCGGCACCGGTGCCGCCCACGGCGCGCGTGCAGGTGCTGCTGCGCGAGGGGTTTGCTGCGCGGCTGGCCCGCGAGCAGGATGCGGGCAAGCGTGCGGATCTGACCTTGGCCATGAACAGTGCCGAGGTGTTGGACGTGCGCGACTGCGCGGTCGGCGACGATGCGCCGGTGATCGAGTGCACGGTCCGCGCCGGTGCCGGCAGCGAGCGCGGCGAGCAGACCATGGCGTTTGCCTGGCGGGACGGCCAGTGGGTCAACGCCCCGCAGCCGTAAGCGGCCGCCCCGGTCGGGCGCCGATGCGATGCATCGGCCGCCCGGCCGGTGGCGCCGGCCTCAGCGCTTCTCGAATACCGCGATGCTTTCCACGTGCGCGGTGTGCGGGAACATGTCCATTGCACCGGCACTGACCAGGGTGAAGCCCTGTTCGTTGACCAGGTAGCCGGCATCGCGCGCCAGCGAACCCGGGTGGCAGCTCACATAGACGATGCGCTTGAACTGCTTCAGCGGCAGCTGCTGCAGCACTTCGATCGCGCCCGAACGCGGCGGGTCCAGCAGCAGCTTGTCGAAGCCCTGGCGCATCCACGGGGCGTTGCGCTGGTCCTGGGTGAGATCGGCGGCATGGAACTGCGCGTTGGCCAGGCCATTGCGCTCGGCATTTTCCCTGGCCCGGGCGACCAGGCCCGCATCGCCTTCCACGCCCACCACGTCACGCACGGTACGCGCCAGCGGCAGGGTGAAGTTGCCCAGCCCGCAGAACAGGTCCAGCACGCGCTCGTCCGGACCGGCCTCCAGCAGCTCCAGCGCCAGCGCGATCATCTTCACGTTGAGCGAGGCATTGACCTGGATGAAGTCCAGCGGGCGGAAGGCCAGCTCCACGTCCCACGGCGCCAGCTTGAACGACAGCGGCACCTCGGCCGGCCACAACGGCTGTACCGACTCCACCCCGCCCGGCTGCAGCGAGATCGCAAAGCCATGTTCCTGCCCGAAGGCGGTCCAGGCGGCGCGGTCGGCCTCGGTCAGCGGCTGCATGTGGCGGATGGTCAGCATGATCGCCTCGTCACCGGCGATGAACTCGATCTGCGGAATGTCGCGCTTGCCGTCGAGGGTTTCGATGAACGTCGCCATCGCCCCGACCTTGCTGCCGATCTCCGGAATGACGGTCAGGCACTGGCTCAGGTCCGCCACGAAACGCGGGTCCTGCTCGCGGAAGCCGACCAGGGTCTTGTCCTTCTTTTCCACCCGGCGCACCGAGAAGCGGCCCTTGCGGCGGTAGCCCCAGCTGTCGCCCACCAGCGGCGGCAACACCGTGCCGGGGGTGACGTGGCCGATCCGGGTCAGATTGTCCGTAAGGACCCGTTGCTTGGCCACGATCTGCTGCGACTCCTCCAGATGCTGCAGCACGCACCCGGCGCAGACGCCGAAATGCGGGCAGCGCGGGGTGACCCGCTGGGGCGACGGCTGCAGCACCTCCAGGGTGCGCGCCTCGTCGAAATGGCGGTTGCGCGCGGTCGGTTCAGCGCTCACCACTTCGCCGGGCAGTGCGCCGGTGATGAAGGTGACCTTGGCACCCTCGCCTTCACGGCGGGCAACGCCGCGGCCATCGTGGCTGAGGTCGAGGATGTCGGTCTGGAAGGGGGTACGGTCGAGGCGGGAGCGGGATCGGGCCACGTGGCAACAGGCTGCGGGCAAAAAGGGTGCGTATTGTCGCAGATACGTGGGTCGGGCTGCCGATGGGCCCGTTGGAAACGCTTGCAGAGCGCGTTGTCATGTTTAATATGGGCATAGCTGACATGGAGGCAGCCCCAATGCAGATGACCCCTCGGGATCCAATGCCCCGATTCCTGCTCGTCGAGGACGACACCATCAGCCGCGGCTTTTTCAAGGCCGCGCTGGAGACCCTGCCGGCGCAGGTGGATACCGCCGATTCGCTGGCCACGGCCATGGACACCGGCCGCAGCGGTCAGCACGACCTGTGGCTGATCGACGTCAACCTGCCCGACGGCAATGGCACCCAGCTGCTGCATGCGCTGCGCCGTTCACGGCCGGACACGCCCGCGCTGGCGCATACCGCCGATGGCGACACCAGCATCCATGCGCGGCTGCGCGATGCCGGCTTCAGCGACACCCTGGTCAAGCCGCTTACCGGCGAACAGCTGCTCAAGGCCGTGCGCCGGGCGCTGGTCAACAGCCCCGGCACCGCCCCGCCCGCCGTGGGCGCGAGCCTGGACAGCGAGCGTGAAGACTGGGACGAGATCACCGCGCTGGCCGCCCTGAACGGGCAGCGCCACCATCTCATCGCGCTGCGCGAACTGTTCCTGGCCGAGCTGCCGAGCGTGCGCGATGCGGTGGCCCAGGCCTTGCTGAAGCAGGACGTGCGTGCCCTGCAGGGCCAGTTGCACCGGCTGCAGGCCAGTTGCGGCTTCGTCGGCGCAGCGCGGCTGGCACGCGCGGTACGCCAGCTGCACCAGGCCCCGGAGTCCAGCGGCGCCCACACCCAGTTCCAGGCGGCGGTGGAATCCCTGCTGCATTGAGGCCCCGTAGCGCTGGGCTCTGCCCGGCTGGCGTGGAAACTGGCGGGTTCGCGCCGCGTAGAGCCGGGCTCTGCCCGGCTGGCGGGGAAACTGATGGGGTCGCGCACCCAAAGCAGCCGGGTAGAACCCGGCTCTACTGCGGCTCCATACGCCCGGCGCTACCTGCGCCTGGCCAGGTCTTCCAGCATTTCCCACGACTTCAGCCCGCGCCCGCCCAGGTGGTGCAGCAGCACCGCGCGCATGGCCCGGCGCAGGCTGGCCAGGTCGTCGGGGTCGGGCTGGCGGTCGTCGGCCAGTGCCAGAAGAGCACTGCCGGTGGCGGTGCCGCGGCGGGGGTCGGTGCCGCGTTCGCTGAGCAGCCGGCGCGGCCCCTCCTGCGGGTCCAGATCGTAGCGGGCGGCCGGGTCCACCGGCTCGCCGTCGCTGCCATGGGCCAGGTCGAACCCGAACCCCAGCGCTTCCAGCAGGTCGCGCTCGAACCGGCGCAACGTCCAGGCCAACGGCTCGCCGTCGCGCAGACGTTGGCGCACCAGGCCGTAATGGTCATACAGCTCGGGCAGCGGATCCTGGCGCGGGGCCAGCCGCATCAGCAGCTCATTGATATAGAACCCGGCCAGCATCGCCTCGCCGCCCAGCCGCGGTGCGGCATCGAGGGCTTCGGCGCCGCGCAGCTGGGCCAGCTCACCGCGCTGCACGGCACTGAAACGGATCCATTGCAGCGGCTGCAGTGCCGCCCGCAAGGCCTGGCTGCGCGGGCTGCTGACACCCCGCGCCAACAGGCCGATACGGCCGTGCTGCTCGGTCAGCACCTCCACCAGCAGGCTGGTTTCGCGCCACGACCGGGCATGCAGCACGAAGGCGGGTTCGTCATCGATGCGCATGGCGCAGCCGTCAGCGACCCGGCTTACTCGTAGCCGAACGCCTTCAGCGCGGCTTCGTCGTCGGACCAGCCTTCACGCACGCGCACCCAGGTCTCCAGGAAGACCTTGGCGCCGAACAGGCGCTCCATCTGCATGCGCGACTTGGCGCCGATGTCCTTCAGGCGGGTGCCGCCCTTGCCGATCACGATGGCCTTCTGGCCTTCGCGCTCGACCCAGATCACCGCGCCGATGCGCAGCAGGTTGCCGTCTTCGACGAACCGCTCGATTTCCACCGTGGTGGCGTACGGCAGTTCTTCGCCCAGCTGGCGCATGAGCTGCTCACGCACCAGTTCGCCAGCCAGGAAGCGCTGGCTGCGGTCGGTGATTTCGTCCTCGCCGAACATCGGCGGGGCTTCCGGCAGCAGCTTGAGCAGGTCGCGCACCAGCGCTTCCAGGCCGTTGCGCTTCTGCGCCGAAATCGGGTGGACGGCGGCAAAGGTGCGGCCCTCGGTGACCTGCTGCAGGAACGGCAGCAGCGCGGCCTTGTCCTTGAGCCGGTCGACCTTGTTGACCACCAGCACCACCGGAATGCCCGAGTCGCTGAGCACGTTGAAGGCCAGGGTGTCTTCCTCGTCCCAGCGGCCGGCTTCGATCACCAGCATGCCGGCGTCCACGCCTTCCAGCGAACCGCGCGCGGCGCGGTTCATGACGCGGTTCATGGCGCGCTTCTGCACGCGGTGCAGGCCGGGGGTGTCCACCAGCACCAGCTGCCCTTCCGGGTAGCTGGCAATGCCCAGCAACCGGTGCCGCGTGGTCTGCGGGCGGTTGGACACGATGCTGACCTTGGCGCCCACCAGGGCGTTGGTCAGGGTGGATTTGCCGACGTTGGGGCGGCCGATGACGGCCACGCTGCCGCAATGATGGGGAATTGCTTCGCTCACTTGGAATCCAGTTGCTCGAGGGCGGCCGCGGCCGCCTGTTGTTCGGCCAGCCGTCGCGAGGCACCTTCGCCTTCGGTGCTGACAGCGGGATCGGCTACGCCACAGCGTACCCGGAAGGTCTTGGCGTGATCGTCACCCGCTTCTGACACCAGCTCATACTGCGGCAGCGTCTTCTGGCGGGCCTGCAACCATTCCTGCAGGCGGGTCTTGGGATCTTTTTCGGGCTTGCCGGTGGCCGGCAGTGCCTCCATCGAGGCGTTGAACCACGGCAGCACCACGGTGCGGCAGGCCTCGAACCCGGCATCCAGGTAGATGGCGGCCACGACCGCCTCCAGGGCATCGGCCAGGATGGAGTCGCGGCGGTGGCCGCCGGTCTTCATCTCGCCCGGACCCAGGATCAGCCGGTCACCCAGTTCGAGGGTGCGGGCGATGACCGCCAGCGCACCTTCACGCACCAGTTCGGCACGGGCGCGGGTGAGCGCGCCTTCGTCGGCCTTGGGCCAGCGCTGGTACAGCGCCTGGGCCACCATCATGTTGACGATGCTGTCGCCGAGGAATTCCAGCCGCTCGTTGTTGGGCGTACCGGCACTGCGATGCGTCAGGGCCTGCTGGAGCAGGCCCGGATCTGCGAAGGGGTGGCCGATGCGGTCACCACGTTGGAAAGTCTTAGTCGACACCGGCGAGGGTCAGTTCCTGGTTCGTATCAAATTTGCCAACCACGTCGAGGTTGCCGATCAGTTCGCGGCGTACCTCGTAGCTGACCTTCATGTTCCAGCCGCCCTCGATGCGATCGAACTTGACGTTGGCCGGCTTCACGTTTTCCGAGTAGCTGATGTCAAGTCGCTTGAACAAAAGGTCCTGCACGCGGGCCGGCTCCATGTTGCCCACGCCCGGCTCCTTGGCCAGGCTCTTCATCGCCGAGCGCACCGAGTAGTACTCCTGGTACATCGGGAACAGCTTCATGCCCACATACAGGCCGAACGCCACCACGATCAGTACCGCCAGGAACGAGGTGAGGGTCATGCCGCGCTGCGTGTTCATCGTCTTCATTGCGTTCTCCCCAGATACGCGAGTGTGATGGATCAATTGATGCTCGAGCCGATCCGCGACGGCTCGAAGCCGTCCTTGCAGAACCACCCCGAGCAGTTCAGCCAGATCAGGAACGCCTTGCCGCGCAGGTTCTCTTCCGGGAGCAGGCCCCAGAAGCGACCATCATCGCTGTTGTCGCGGTTGTCGCCCATCACCAGGTACTTGCCGGCCGGCACCGTCCACTGGCCTGCGCCACGCGGGTAGTCGGTTTCCAGCACGGTGTGGGTGCGGCCCGGCAGGTGCTCGACCAGCAGCGAGCTGCCCTCGCCCTGGCCGCGATGGCCGGCGTACAGGCCCTTGTTGTCGTACTTGACCGGCTCGCCGTTGAGGATCAGCCCGTCACCTTCGAAGACGATCTGGTCACCGGGGATGCCGATCACGCGCTTGATGAAATTCTCGCCCTTGGCCGGATCGTTGTCCGAATGGCCCGGGAAGTGGAACACCACCACGTCGCCGCGCTTGGGTTCGCCCAGCGGGACGACCTTGGCATTGTTCAGCGGCAGGCGCAGGCCATAGGAGAACTTGTTGACCAGGATGAAATCGCCGATCAGCAGGTTGGGCATCATCGAGCTGGACGGGATCTTGTACGGCTCGGCGATGAAGCTGCGCACCACCAGCACGATCGCCAGCACCGGGAAGAACGCCCGGGCGTAGTCGACCGCGACCGGTTCGGAATCCAGCAGGCCGGCGCGCGCGGCACGGCGCTTGGCGAAATACAGCTTGTCGGCCAGCAGGATCAAACCCGAGGCCAGCGTCAGTACGACCAGGAGGATCTCAAACAATTTCATGCGGTGTCCTTGGGCAACGGGTGCAGCGGTGCGGGTGCAGCGGCTACGGGGCCATCCCTGCGCGCCCGGCGGCACCTGGCGGGTGCCGCGCGGTGGCCGGGCGACCTGCCGGCCTTACTTGTCCATCTGCAGCACGGCCAGGAAGGCTTCCTGCGGGATTTCCACGCGGCCAACCTGCTTCATGCGCTTCTTGCCTTCCTTCTGCTTTTCCAACAGCTTCTTCTTGCGCGAAACGTCGCCACCATAGCACTTGGCCAGCACGTTCTTGCGCATCGCCTTGACCGTGGTGCGGGAGATGATCTGCGAGCCGACGGCGGCCTGGATGGCCACGTCGAACTGCTGGCGCGGGATCAGTTCCTTCATCTTCTCGCAGAGCTCGCGGCCCCGGCGGTCGGCATGGCTGCGGTGCACGATCAGCGACAGGGCATCGACCTTGTCGCCGTTGATCAGCACGTCCACGCGGACGAACGGGCCGGCATCGAAACGCACGAAGTGGTAGTCCAGCGAGGCATAGCCGCGGCTGACCGACTTGAGCTTGTCGAAGAAGTCCAGCACCACTTCGGCCATCGGCAGCTCGTAGCTGATCTGTACCTGGCTGCCCAGGTAGTTGATGCCGATCTGGCTGCCGCGCTTTTCTTCGCACAGCTTGATGATGTTGCCGATGTACTCCTCGGGGGTGAGCACGTTGGCGCGGATGATCGGCTCACGGATCTCATCGACCATGTTCACCGGCGGCAGCTTGGCCGGGTTGTCCATGTTGATGATCGTGCCGTCGGTCTTGAGCACTTCATAGACCACGGTCGGCGCGGTGCTGATCAGGTCCAGGTTGTACTCGCGCTCCAGGCGCTCCTGCACGATTTCCATGTGCAGCATGCCCAGGAAGCCGCAGCGGAAGCCGAAGCCCATGGCTTCGGAGCTTTCCGGCTCGAAGCGCAGCGCGGCATCGTTCAGGCGCAGCTTGTCCAGCGCTTCGCGCAGGTCCGGGTAGTCTTCGGCGTCGACCGGGAACAGGCCGGCGAACACGCGCGGCTGCATTTCCTGGAAGCCCGGCAGCGGCTTGGAGGCCGGGTCGGCGGCCAGGGTCAGGGTGTCGCCAACCGGCGCGCCGTGCACGTCCTTGATGCTGGCCGTGACCCAGCCCACTTCACCGGCCCGCAGCGCCGGCAGCACCTTGCGCTTGGGGGTGAACACGCCGACGTTGTCGACCTGGTGGGTACGGCCGGTGGACATCACCTGCAGCTTGTCGCCGGCCTTGATCTGGCCCTGCATCACGCGCACCAGCGAGACCACGCCCAGGTAGTTGTCGAACCACGAGTCGATGATCAGCGCCTGCAGCTTGTCGGTATCGCGCGGCACCGGCGGCGGAATGCGATGCACGATCGCCTCCAGCACGTCGACCACGTTCAGGCCGGTCTTGGCACTGACGGGCACCGCGTCGGTGGCGTCGATGCCGATGACGGCCTCGATTTCGGCCTTGGCGCGCTCGATGTCGGCGGTGGGCAGGTCGATCTTGTTGATCACCGGCACCACTTCCAGGCCCTGCTCGACGGCGGTGTAGCAGTTGGCCACCGACTGCGCTTCCACGCCCTGGGCCGCATCGACCACCAGCAGCGCGCCTTCGCAGGCGGCCAGCGAGCGGCTGACTTCATAGGAGAAGTCGACGTGCCCGGGGGTGTCGATGAAGTTCAGGTGGTAGGTCTGGCCGTCTTTTGCCACATAGGGCAACGAGACCGACTGGGCCTTGATGGTGATGCCGCGCTCGCGCTCGATCGGGTTCGAGTCGAGCACCTGCGCCTCCATTTCGCGGGCCTGGAGGCCGCCGCAAAGTTGGATGATGCGATCGGCCAGCGTGGACTTGCCGTGGTCGACGTGGGCAATGATGGAGAAGTTGCGGATGAATCGCATCGAATCAGAAGACATAGGTGGCGGCGGCGCGTCGCGTCGTCAGGATGACTGCGGATTATCGCATGGCCGGCCCGGTCCCGCGTGCGGCCGCCCGCGATTGGCGTGATCGACCCGCCAGAAACGACCGGGCCCGCCGAAGCGGGCCCGGAAACGTAGCGCTGGCGGGGGCTTTACTGCCCGGCCTTGATCGCCACGAAGGCGCTGTTGCCGGTGGCCCGGACCAGCAGCATGACCACATCGCCCTTCTTGTAGGTGGCCAGCGCCTTGTCCAGCCCGGCCACGCTGCCAACCGGGGTACGCCCGACCTGCAGCACCACCATGCCGGGCGAAACACCGGCGTCGCGCGCGGAGGCGCCATTGACGCGGGTCACCCGCACGCCCTCGCCCGCTCCCAGGCCCAGCTGCTTGCGCTGGGCGGCGGTCAGGTCGGCCACCTCCAGCCCCAGCAGGGCGTTGGAGCCGGTCTGCGGCGCGGCGGCCTCGGCGGTGGGCCGGGTCGTGCCGCGTTCGGCATCGTCGGCCAACTCGGTCAGGGTGGCGCTGATTTCACGTTCCTTGCCGTCCCGGACCACGCCCAGGCGGACCTTGCTGCCCGGCGGCAGCGCGCCGATCAGCGGCGGCAGGTCGCTGAAGGTATTGATCGGGCTGCCGTTCACCGAGCGGATCACGTCGCCCGGTTCCACCCCGGCCTTCAGCGCGGCACTGCCCGGCACCACTTCATTGACCAGGGCACCGCGGCTGTCGGACAGGCCCAGGCCCTGCGCCTTGAGCCCGTCGATCGGCCCCACGGCGGCGCCCAGCTGCCCGCGGCTGACCCGGCCGGTCTTCTTGATCTGCTCGACCGCGCCCATCGCCAGATCGATCGGGATCGCGAAGCTGATGCCCATGTAGCCACCGGAGGCGGAGAAGATCTGCGAGTTGATGCCGACCACCTCACCGCGGGTATTGAGCAGCGGGCCGCCCGAATTGCCCTGGTTGATGGCCACGTCGGTCTGGATGAACGGCACGTAGCGCTGGTCGGCGCCGCCGGTGCTGCGGCCCACGGCGCTGACCACGCCGGCGGTGACCGAGTGGTCCAGGCCGAACGGCGAGCCGATCGCCACCACCCACTGGCCTGGCTTGAGCGTGTTGGAATCGCCCACGCGCACGGTCGGCAGGTTCTTGCCGTCGATCTTGAGCAGGGCCACGTCGTACTGCTGGTCGCTGCCGATCACCTTGGCGGTGAATTCGCGGCGGTCGCCCAGCTTGACCTTCACTTCGCTGGCGTCGGCCACCACGTGGTAGTTGGTCAGCACGTAGCCGTCGGCGGAGATGATGAAGCCCGAGCCCATGCCGCGGCCCTGGATGCGCGGGCTGTCGTCCTGGCCACCGGGGTCCTGCCCCGGCATCTGGAAGTCCGGGCCGAAGAAGCGCCGGAAGAATTCGGGCATCTCATCGTCGCCGCCCGGGCCCATGCCGCGGGCCTGGCGGTTGCTGCGCACGATGGTGGTTTCCACATTGACCACGCCGGGGCCGACCTGTTCGACCAGGTTGGTGAAGTCCGGCAGGCCGCTGACCAGCTGCGGGGCGGGCGCGCGGGGCGCCGCGGCGGCGGCCGGGGCGGCGGGAGCGGCAGGAGCCGGCGCCTGGGCGCAGGCCATCAACGGCAGGGTCAGGGCCAGCAGGGTCATGGCCTGGCTACGCATGCGGGGAGTCATCGGACGTCAGCCTCCGGATCGGGACGTGGGGAAAAGCGGGGGCGTTCCGGCCAGGGGGCCGGACGCAGGGTGTGCTGGAGCGGGTGCGACGACAGGGTCAGTCGCGATGCCGGCGCGGCGCGGGGGCGGCCGGGTCGACCTCCTGCAGGCGCGGCTCGAACGGGTAGAACGCGGCCTGCGGCTCCTGCGTGGAGAAGCTGGCGTTCAGCGCCCCGCCAGCCGCCGGGGCCAGGGTCGAGCGCGGCCACGGCTTGGCCTGCAGCGCGGCGACATCGCCGAACGGCAACGCACGGGCATTGGCGGCCGGCACCACCGGCACCGGCACGGCCTGGCTGGCCACCGCACGCTGCGGCTCGACGCTGCGTTCGCCGGCGCTGCGCGCGGCCTGCTGGGTACGGGTGGCACTGGCGCGGCGCACGGCGGCCACGTCCTGGCGACGGCTGGCCGCAGCGACGGCCGCAGCTGGCACGGCGGCCACGGCGACGGCCGCATCCACTGCCGCAGGCGAGACCGCCGGAGGGCTGGGCGGCAACTGGGCCTGGCGGGCAATGATGGTGGTGGCGGGCGCGTCGAGCGGCGTCTCGCTGGGCAGCTGTTCGCGGGTCATGAACATCGCCACGGCGGCGACCGAGGCGGCCAGCGCGGCGCCACCGCCCCAACGACGCCAGCCAGTGCGACGTTCGCGACTGCGTTCGACCGGGGTCACTGGTGCCAGCGGGGCCGGTTCGGCGGCGACCGCACCGCGTACGCGCGCGGCGAAATCCACCGGGGCCGGTGCGCAGGCCTGGCCGCGCAGCACGTCGCCCAGCAACTGCCAGCGCTCATGGCAACCGGCCAGCGCTTCATCGTGCTCCAGGCGGCGCAGCATGAAGCGCGCCTCGTCGGGCGACAGCGCGCCATCGACCAGCGCCGACAGCTGCTGGCGGTTGTGGATGTCGATTTTGTCCGGCGTGGTGCCGGCGGTTCCAGGGATTGGCATGTGTTCGCTCATACGCGGCTCTTCTCGCGGGTGGCACTGCCGATATCCAGCAGCGGCCGAAGTTCAGTGTCGATCGCCTCGCGGGCGCGGAAGATCCGCGACCGCACGGTGCCGATCGGGCACCCCATCTTCTGCGCGATATCTTCGTAACTCAGCCCGTCCACCTCGCGCAGGGTGATGGCCGATCGCAGTTCCTCCGGCAATGCCGCCACCGCCTTCATCACCGTCTGCTCCAACTCCTGGCGCATCAACTCGCGCTCGGGGGTGTCGGTGTCGCGCAGGCGGGTGCCGCTGTCGAACTGCTCGGCGTCACCGATGTCGATGTCATCGGTGGGCGGGCGGCGGTTGTGGGCGGCAAGGTGGTTCTTGGCAGTATTCACGGCTATCCGGTGCAACCAGGTATAGAACTGGGCGTCGCCCCGGAAACTGCCGATCGCGCGGTACGCGCGGACGAACGTGTCCTGTGCGACGTCCTGACATTCACTCCAGTCGGCGATGTAGCGCCCGATCAGTGCCACGATCCGATGCTGGTACTTGCGCACCAGGACATCGAACGCCGCACTCTCGCCGCGCTGCACGCGCCGGACCAGCTCCAGGTCCAGCTCCTGTGGTGTTTCAACCTCGGCCATGTGGGGCCGCACTCCTGTCAGCCCGACCAACGTCGAGCAATGAGACTGCCAATCCCGGGAAAAGTTCAGCGACCGATCACACGACGCCGCACCAGCTTTTAACCACCGTTCCGTTAAGGTTCCCGCTCACGGCACTGAACCGGGCCCGCCCATCCCCCAGCTATTGGGATTTGACGGGGAGGAAACAACCTCTGGATCATAGCCCCCTTCTCCATACACAACCGGATGGAACGTTCCCATGCTCTCAGGCTTCGATGGGCTCCGCTTCGCACATTGGCACCCGCAGATCCGTGATGATGGTGTGGTGGTGCTCAGCCTCGACCGCCACGACAGCAGCGTCAACGCGATGTCCCAGGACGTGCTGCTGGAACTGGGCGACCTGATCGAACGCATCGCCATGGACCCGCCCAAGGCGGTGGTGATCCAGTCGATCAAGCCGGCCGGCTTCATTGCCGGCGCAGACTTGAAGGAGTTCCAGGAATTCGACCGCCGCGGCACCGTCAACGACGCCATCCGCCGCGGCCAGAGCACCTACCAGAAGCTGGCCGAGCTGCCCTGCCCGACCGTGGCCGCCATTCACGGCCATTGCCTGGGCGGCGGCACCGAGCTGGCGCTGGCCTGCCGCTATCGCGTGGCCTCCAATGATCCGTCCACCCGGATCGGCCTGCCGGAAACCCAGCTGGGCATCTTCCCCGGCTGGGGCGGCAGTTCGCGCCTGCCGCAGCTGGTGGGTGCACCGGCGGCGATGGACATGATGCTGACCGGTCGCAATCTGTCGGCATCGGCCGCGCGCAGCATCGGTCTGGTGGACAAGGTCGTGGCCCCGGCGGTGCTGCTGGATACCGCGGTGGCACTGGGGCTGTCGGGCACCACCCGCCCGTTCAAGCAGCGCGCGACCGCCTGGGCCACCAACACCTGGCTGGCGCGCAAGCTGCTGGCCCCGCAGATGGCCAAGCAGGTGGCGCGCAAGGCCAAGAAGGACCACTACCCGGCGCCGTACGCGCTGATCAATACCTGGGCGCGCACCGGCGGCAGCCCGATCCAGACCCGTCTGGACGCCGAACGCCGTGCGGTGGTGAAGCTGGCCGGCACCCCGACCGCGCGCAACCTGATCCGCATCTTCTTCCTGACCGAACGCCTGAAGGCGCTGGGTGGCAAGGACCATGGCATCAGCCACGTGCACGTGGTGGGCGCCGGCGTGATGGGCGGCGATATTGCGGCGTGGTCGGCCTACAAGGGCTTCAACGTGACGCTGCAGGACCGTGAGCAGCGTTTCATCGACCCGGCCATGGAGCGCGCGCAGGCGCTGTTCGCCAAGAAGGTGAAGGACGAGAGCAAGCGCCCGGCCGTGGCCGCACGGCTGAAGGCCGATCTGGCCGGTGAAGGCGTGGCGCTGGCCGATCTGGTGATCGAGGCGATCATCGAAGATGCCGACGCCAAGCGTTCGCTCTACCAGACGCTGGAGCCGAAGATGAAGGCCGGCGCGCTGCTGACCACCAACACGTCGTCGATTCCGCTGCTTGAGCTGCGCGACCACATCGAGCACCCGGCGCAGTTCGCCGGCCTGCACTATTTCAACCCGGTGGCGCAGATGCCGCTGGTGGAGATCATCCACCACGACGGCATGGCGCCGGAGACCGAGCGCCGGCTGGCGGCGTTCTGCAAGGCGCTGGGCAAGTTCCCGGTGCCGGTGGCCGGCACGCCTGGGTTCCTGGTCAACCGCGTGCTGTTCCCGTACATGCTGGAAGCGGCCACGGCGTATGCGGAAGGCATTCCGGGCCCGGTGATCGACAAGGCGGCGGTGAAGTTCGGCATGCCGATGGGCCCGATCGAACTGCTGGATACGGTGGGGCTGGACGTGGCCGCCGGCGTGGGCAAGGAGCTGGCGCCGTTCCTGGGCCTGCAGATTCCGGCGGCGCTGCAGACGGTGGAACCGGGCAAGCGCGGCAAGAAGGATGGCCAGGGTATCTATAAGTGGGAAAACGGGCGGGCGCAGAAGCCGGACGTGCCGGCCAATGTAGAGGTGCCTGCGGATCTGGAAGACCGTCTGATTCTGCCGCTGCTCAACGAGGCGGTGGCGTGCCTGCACGACGGGGTGGTGGCCGATGCGGATCTGCTGGATGCGGGGGTGATTTTCGGGACCGGGTTCGCGCCGTTCCGCGGCGGTCCGATCCAGTACATCCGGGCGACCGGTGCGGACGCGCTGGTGGAGCGTTTGAAGGTGCTGCAGCAGCGGCACGGGGAGCGCTTCGCGCCGCGCCCGGGTTGGGATGCGGCGGTGTTGCGTGAGCCGTTGATGTAAGCCGGGCTGCCGCCCGGCACCTGCCGATGCAGGTGCAAGTGCAAGTCCAACTGCAACTGCAACTGCAACTGCAAGGGCCAGAGCGCAAGCGGAGAGCGTAAAGCGGCTCTGGACTGGATCGGGGCTGGCGGGGTGGGTCAGGTGGCGGGGACGCCGTGAACCCATCCCTGGGGGCTTGGTCGCGCCATCCATGGCGCTCACACCCCGCCACCTGACCCACCCCGCCTTCGATAGTTGGCCGGTGACGGCATAAACGCCTACGCGTATCGCCGGGCTCTGCCCGGCTGCTGTCGCCGCGACGAAACGCTGCCGGGCATCGTCCGGCGCTACTTGGGCTGTTGGCGCAACACCCTGTTGCCCGAATGGGGCATGCAGGGGGTGTGTCTGCATGCGATCCTGCTGGTCTGTCCACGCCAGCGAGAAAGCCCGCATGACGACGATCATTGCGCCCCGTGTCCACGATATCGGCGGTCTGCAGGTGCGCCGCGCCGTGCCTACCCTGCAGGCGCGCAGCGTCGGTCCGTTCGTGTTCGTGGACCAGATGGGTCCGGCGGTGCTTGCGCCGGGGACGGGTATCGATGTGCGTCCGCATCCACACATCGGGTTGGCCACCGTGACGTTCCTGTGGTCCGGTGCGATCGGTCACCGCGATACGTTGGGGTCGGATCAGGTGATCCGCCCCGGTGACGTCAACTGGATGACCGCCGGGCGCGGCATCGCGCATTCCGAACGTACCCCGCCGCCCGAGCGCGAGCACGATCACCCCATCCACGGCATGCAGACCTGGGTGGCGCTGCCGAAAAGTTTCGAGGAAACCGATCCCGGGTTCTTCCACCACGCGGCGGCCACCCTGCCCCAGCAGCGACGCGACGGTGCCTGGCTGCGCGTCATCGCCGGGCGTGCGTATGGCGAAGAGTCGCCGGTGAAGGTGTTCGCGGACACGTTGAATGTGGCGATCGATCTGGATCCGGGTGCGGAAATCGACCTGGATACCGGCCATGTCGAGCGCGCCCTGTACATCCTCGAAGGCGAGGCGCAGCTGGACGGCGTGGATCTGCCGGCGCAGCACCTGGTGATTCCGGAACTCAATGCGCGCGGCCGCCTGCGCGCGAAGACGCCGGTCAAGGCGATGCTGCTCGGCGGCGAGCCGCTGGATGGGCCGCGCCACCTGTGGTGGAACTTCGTGTCCAGCTCAACCGAACGCATCGAGCAGGCCAAGCACGATTGGGACGCCGGGCGTTTCGGCACCATCCCCGTCGACGACAAGGAATTCATTCCGCTGCCCACCTACTGAGGCGATGCCGTTCGTCGGCGCCTTGACGCCACGTTCACCCGGATGAACCGCGATTCAGCTACGGTCTGCCTGCCCGTCCCGGGCGTCTGGTGGAGAACGATCGATGAGCATGGGCAAACGTCTGGCCGCGGAGTTTCTCGGCACGTTCTGGTTGGTTCTGGGTGGCTGCGGCAGCGCGGTGCTGGCGGCCAAGTTCGGCGGTGATGGCAATCCGCTTGGCATCGGTTTCGTGGGCGTGGCGCTGGCCTTCGGGCTGACCGTGCTCACCGGCGCCTATGCGTTCGGCCACGTCTCCGGTGCGCACTTCAATCCCGCCGTCAGCCTGGGGCTGTGGGCCGGCGGCCGGTTCCCCGCGCGCGACCTGCTGCCCTACATCGTGGCCCAGGTGCTGGGCGGGTTCCTGGCCGGTTTCATCCTGCTGCAGATCGCTTCGGGCGCCCCCGGCTTCGCCATCGACGGCAGCCAGGCGGGCGCGTTTGCCAGCAATGGCTATGGCGCCCTGTCGCCGGGTGGCTACAGCGTGGCCGCTGCGTTCCTGTGCGAAGTGGTGCTCACCGCGTTCTTCCTGGTGGTCATCATGGGCTCCACCCACGGCAACGCCCCGGCCGGCTTCGCGCCGATCGCCATCGGCCTGGCGCTCACCCTGATCCATCTGATCAGCATTCCGGTGACCAATACCTCGGTGAATCCGGCGCGCTCCACGGCGGTGGCGGTGTTTGCCGGCAGCGGCGCGTTCAGCCAGCTGTGGCTGTTCTGGCTGGCCCCGCTGCTGGGCGGCCTGATCGGCGGCATCGCCTACAAGTGGATCGGCACCGAGCCGCGCTGAGCCTGGGCGGCCGGGCCGATACGGTCCCGGCCGCCTGATTCAAGGCGTCGTGGTCCACAGATGGGACCATCTGAAACAGTTATTTGTAGATCCAGTCACATTCCGTTAAGGTCCGAATCACCACGCCGTCACCTGGCAGGCGAGGTACTCCGGGACGCGCATGGGGAAAAATGCGCACGGACGGCCTGGGTTGTCTGCGGCCCCCGGAACCCCTCTGCCAGCACGACGCGCGGCCACTTCGACCTTTGGGGGAAGCCATGAACATCCTGCGCGCTGCCGTGTGCCTGAGCCTGTTGTTGTTGTCTGCTGCGGCCGTCTCGGCCCAGTCCTCGAACGTGTGCCCGTCCCTGCCCGCCGACAGCGGCCTGCAATGGCAGGAGCAGGCGCAGGCCGATTTCGTCCTGTGCAAGGCCAGCACCGGCGATGGCCGCGAAGTGCTCAGCCTGATGCTGACCGCACGCGACCCGAACCTGCCGCTGACCCGGCCGCTGCGCCAGGAAAAGGGCCTGTTCGCCGGTGAATCGCTGTACTGGTACCAGCCCGACCTGGGCGGCCAGCAGCCGCCGGGCTACGAAACGCGTCGCATCACCGTGGTGAAGTTCGACAAGAACCGCTACGCGCAGATCGCGCTGTATGCCGGCGATGCCAAGGAGCTGGGCGCGTTGCAGTCGCTCACCCAGGGCATGAACCTCACGCCCACGGCGGTCGCCGCAGGGCGCTGAGATGGCCGGGAATGTGCATGGCGCACATCCCGGTAGTGCCGGCCGCTGGCCGGCTGCGCCCCTGCCTCCAGGCTCCATCGGGTTGTCGGCCAGCGGTCGGCATTACCCGGGCTCTTGCAGCCTGATGCGGTTGCCGGCCAGCGGCCGGCACTACCCGGGTTTTTGCAGCGTGATGCGGTTGCCGGCCAGCGGCCGGCACCGCCCGTGTTTCCGCAGCGTCATGGGGGTGCCGACCGTTGGCCGGCACCACCGGTCAGAAGCGGCCTTCCTGGAAATCGACGAAGGCCTGCATCAGCTCCTGGCGGGTGTTCATCACGAACGGCCCGTGGCGCATCACCGGCTCGCGCAGCGGTCGCCCTGCCACCAGGATCAGGCGTGCACCCTCGGCGCCGGCCTGCAGCTGCAGCAGTTCGCCGCCGCCCAGCACCGCCAGTTCCTGGCGCGCCACCGGACGTGCATCCTCGCCCTGCCCCACCGTCAGCCCGCCTTCGAACACGTAGGCGAACGTGTTGTGCCCTTCCGGCAAGGCGTAGTCCCAGCGCGCGTTGGCGTCCAGGGTGATGTCCAGGTACACCGGATCGGTGGCCGGCTGCACGATCGGGCCGGTGACCTCGCCCACTTCGCCGGCAATCACCTTCACCTGCACGCCGTCGCCGGGCGCGGTGACGGGAATGCGCTCGGGCGCGAATTCCTGGTACTTCGGGTCGGTCATCTTGTCGCGCGCGGGCAGGTTCACCCACAGCTGGAAGCCGCGCATCTGGCCCGATTCCTGCTCGGGCATCTCCGAATGCACCAGCCCACGGCCGGCGGTCATCCACTGCACGCTGCCCGGGGTAAGCAGGCCTTCGTTGCCGTGGTTGTCCTTGTGCCGCATGCGCCCGTCGAGCATGTAGGTGACGGTTTCGAAGCCGCGGTGCGGATGGCTGGGGAAGCCGGCGATGTAGTCCTCGGCGCGGTCGGTGCCGAATTCATCCAGCAACAGGAACGGGTCCAGGTCGGGCAGCGAGGGGCCGCCGATCACCCGGGTCAGGCGCACGCCGGCGCCATCGGAGGTGGCGATGCCACGGATCGTGCGCTGTACGCGCACCGGGGTTGGGCTGCTCATCTCGACTCCAGCAAAAGGAAACCAGCCAACAAGATGGGCGCCCGGGTGGCAGCCGCCAATCGCCACGCCCGCAACCGATTGTTCCAGCGGTGGCGTTCGCACCCCGTGCAGGCGCGCGCGTCCACCGGGCCGTTGTCCGCATCGGCACGCACGCCACGTTGCGACCTACGACCAAAGTACTAGCGGCAAGCACCTGCGTTTGCATTGACCCCATCGGTGCCAAGGCAGACTCTTACGACGATCTCCAGGGAGACGCAATCTCATGAAAGGTTTTTCCAAGCTGGGCTGGGCCGCGCTCGCGCTGCTCGGCGCGTTCTGTCTGGGCGTGGTCGCACTGCGCCGTGGCGAACACATCAATGCGCTGTGGATCGTCGTCGCCGCGGTGTCGATCTACCTGATCGCCTACCGCTTCTACAGCCTGTTCATCGCCGACAAGGTGATGCAGCTCGACCCGACCCGGGCCACCCCGGCGGTGCTCAACAACGACGGCCTGGACTACGTGCCCACCAACAAGCACGTGCTGTTCGGCCACCACTTCGCCGCGATCGCCGGTGCGGGACCGCTGGTGGGCCCGGTGCTGGCCGCGCAGATGGGCTACCTGCCCGGCCTGCTCTGGCTGGTGGTCGGCGTGGTATTGGCCGGCGCGGTGCAGGACTTCATGGTGCTGTTCATCTCCAGCCGCCGCAACGGCCGCTCGCTGGGTGACCTGGTGCGCGAGGAGATGGGCCAGGTGCCCGGCACCATCGCGCTGTTCGGCGCCTTCCTGATCATGATCATCATCCTGGCGGTGCTGGCGATGGTGGTGGTCAAGGCATTGGCCGAAAGCCCGTGGGGCATGTTCACGGTGATCGCCACGATGCCCATCGCGATCCTGATGGGCGTGTACATGCGCTACATCCGCCCCGGCAAAATCGGGGAGATCTCGGTGGTTGGCCTGTTCCTGCTGCTGGCGGCCATCTGGTACGGCGGCAAGGTCGCCGCCGATCCCGTCTGGGGCCCGGCCTTCACCTTCACCGGCATCGAGATCACCTGGATGCTGATCGGCTACGGCTTCGTGGCCTCGGTGCTGCCGGTATGGCTGCTGCTGGCGCCGCGCGACTACCTGTCCACGTTCCTCAAGATCGGCACCATCGTGGCGCTGGCGATCGGCATCCTGATCGTCATGCCGGAACTGAAGATGCCGGCGCTGACCCAGTTCGCGGCCAGCGGTGACGGCCCGGTCTGGAAGGGCGGCATGTTCCCGTTCCTGTTCATCACCATCGCCTGCGGCGCGGTGTCCGGTTTCCATGCGCTGATCGCCTCGGGCACTACGCCCAAGCTGTTGGCCAATGAGCGCCACATGCGCTACATCGGCTACGGCGGCATGCTGATGGAATCGTTCGTGGCGGTGATGGCGCTGGTAGCGGCCTCGATCATCGACCCGGGTGTCTACTTCGCGATGAACAGCCCGGCGGCGGTGATCGGTGCCGATGCCGCCTCGGCCGCGCACTTCATCAGCACGACCTGGGGCTTTGCGATTACCCCCGAGCAGCTGGAAGCCACCGCGCTGGCGATCGGCGAGCCGACCATCCTGCACCGTGCCGGTGGTGCACCCACGCTGGCGGTGGGCATCGCGCAGATCCTCCACCAGGCGATTCCCAGTGGCAGCAACGCGATGATGGCGTTCTGGTACCACTTCGCGATCCTGTTCGAAGCGCTGTTCATCCTGACCGCGGTGGATGCCGGTACCCGTGCCGGTCGCTTCATGCTGCAGGACCTGCTGGGCAACTTCATCCCGGCGCTGAAGAAGACCGAATCGTGGACGGCCAACATCATCGCCACGGCCGGTTGCGTGGCGCTGTGGGGCTACCTGCTGTACACCGGCGTGAAGGATCCCTTCGGCGGCATCCAGACCCTGTGGCCGCTGTTTGGCATCTCCAACCAGATGCTGGCCGGCATTGCGCTGATGCTGGGCACGGTGGTGCTGTTCAAGATGAAGCGTGAGCGTTTTGCCTGGGTGACCGGCGTGCCGGCGGTGTGGCTGCTGATCTGCACCACCTACGCGGGCCTGATCAAGATCTTCGACAAGAACCCGGCCCAGGGCTTCCTGGCCCAGGCGCACAAGTTCCAGGACGCGATCGCCACCGGCACCATCACCGCGCCGGCCAAGAGCCTGGACCAGATGCACCAGATCGTGGTCAACGCCTACGTCAACACCAGCCTGACCGTGTTGTTCCTGTTCGTGGTGTTCTCGATCCTGTTCTATGCGATCAAGACCATCGTGCAGGCGCGCCGCAACCCGCAGCGCACGGACAAGGAAACCCCGTACGTGGCGCTGCAGCCGCACCAGATGGCGGACCTGTGATGAGTACTGAACTGGTTCCCGTTGGGCAGTACCAGGCGCACCGCCGGTTGTGGCGGCGCCTGGTGCAGACCGCACGCCTGTGCTGCGGCATCCCCGACTACGACAACTACGTGCGCCACGTGCTCGACAACCATCCCGACCGCGTGCCGATGGACTACAAGACCTTCTTCCGCGAGCGCCAAGAGGCGCGCTACGGCGGCAGGAACGGGGGCCGCTGCTGCTGAGCGGCGACATCGGTGGAATACCGGAACGGCGGCGCGAAAGCGCCGCCGTTTTTTCATGGCGGGAGCCGGTTGTCGGCCGGTTCGCATGAACCACATACGGTTCGGCTGGTTCGCGTGAACCTCACCTGGTTTGGTCGGCACCCGTGAACCTCACCGGGTTCGACCGGTTCCCGTGAACCGCACCTGGTTCCGGCGGCGCCCGTGAACCTTACCTGGTAGTGCCGGCCGCTGGCCGGCTCCTCATGAACCCACGGTTTCACCTGGAGCCGGCCAGCGGCCGGCACTACCTTTGCGTCGATATTGCGAGGAGCCGGCCAGCGGCCGGCACTACCTTTGCGTCGATATTGCGAGGAGCCGGCCCACGGCCGGCACTACCTTTGCGTCGATATTGCGAGGAGCCGGCCAGCGGCCGGCATTACCTTTGCGTCGATGTTGCGAGGAGCCGGCCAGCGGCCGGCACTACCCGTTATTCGGTCAGGGTTACCGGGGTCAGCGTGACCTTGGCGTTGTTGGCCGCGCCCATGCGGTCGGTGTAGGCCTGCCCGCGCTGCAGCAGGTAGAAGCTGTCCAGGTAGTCGGTGTCGTTGGCGAACCAAGTGGTCGGCATCGCCTTGAGGATGGCGCCGGCGATGTCGGCGATCACCGCGTACTCCGGCGCGAACGCGCCCAGTACCGCCTTGACGCCATCGGTCAAGGCCACCAGCAGATCCTGGTAGTTGGTGTCGCCGTCATCTTCGAACAGCTGCACGTTGGCCGCGTCGAAGCGGTAGTTGCCCCAGATCACCAGCGGTTGGCCGGGCGTGTAGTCGGTGGTGTCGTGGTCCAGGTACGGCAGGGTCAGCGTGGCCATCTCCGGTTCGGCCGCGCCGATCTGCAGGCCCGACACCACCGCGAACACCTCCGCGCCGCCCAGCGCCCACGGCTCCTGGTCGTCGGCCAGGCGGATGCGGTCCAACCGGGTCAGGTCGAGCGAGGCGCTGCCGTTGGCGGCCAGCCGGATGCGGTCCGGCGATTGCAGGCCGCGCGCCTGCAGCCCCGCATTGACCACCGCCATGCCCTCTTCCACCGCCGTGCGCGTATCCACGTCGACGATCAATACCGGGAAGGCCGGGGCGGTGCGCGCGTCCAGCGTGTGGCGACGCCCCTGCGGGTCGTAGGCGGTCAGCGTGGTCCAGTGGCGGTCATCACCGCGCGGGAGCACCGCCACCCACAGCTGCGCGGCGGGCACGTCGGTCAGCCGGGTGCCAGCGGGGACGTAGGCGCGCAGTTGCAGCAGGTCCGCGCCCGCGGCGGGCAACCCTTTCTGCTGGCGCAACTGGCGATCCTGGGCAGCCAGCGTGCGCGAGGCCTGGGTGCGCGCCTGCGGGTCGAAGCGCGCCATCACCCGGGCCAGCGGCACGCCGTCCGGGCGCGTGGCGAGGGCGCCGGTCACCGCCGTGGCGAAGCCCGGCTGGGCGATCAGCGCGGCCACATCACGGGCACTGGCATCGGTAATGGCCTGCACATCGGCGCGCTCGATGCGCGCGGTCTGGGCAACGGCGGTGGCGCTGGCCAACAACAGCAGCGCGGTGACACAGCATCGGAACAGTCCCTGCGGTTTCATGCAACGTCCTGGCTGGACGCCGATTGCCATCGGCGGAGATTCCCACCCGTGATGCCCCCTGCCACGGAATGGCGCATAACGCCGCACGTTACGGTGCAATCGCCGCTGCGTCTGATACCCGTTCCACACTCTGCACGTCGAAGGGTAGTGCCGGCCGCTGGCCGGCTCCAGGCCAATGTCAATTCCCCGGTAGTGCCGGCCGCTGGCCGGCTCCAGGTGACACCATGGGTTGATGTGGAGCCGGCCAGCGGCCGGCACTACCAGTGGGCTGCGTGGAGCCGGCCAGCGGCCGGCACTACCAGTGGGCTGCGTGGAGCCGGCCAGCGGCCGGCACTACCAGTGGGCTGCGTGGAGCCGGCCAGCGGCCGGCACTACCGGGTTGGCGGGTCAGGCCCCGGCCATCCATTTGAGGATCAGGCCGGTGACATAGGCCAGGCCGGTGCCGGTGGCGTAGCCCACCGTGCCCAGCAGCACGCCCACCGGAGCCAGCGAGGGATGGAACGCAGCAGCCACCACCGGGGCCGATGCAGCGGCGCCGATGTTGCCCTGCGAACCGATCGCAAAGAAGAACAACGGCGCGCGCAGCAGCTTGGCGGCAATCCACAGCACCAGGATGTGGGTGAGCATCCAGATCGCGCCCAGCGCGAACAGCCACGGGCGATCCAGCAGTGACAACAGGTCCATCTGCATGCCGATGCAGGCGATCAGGAAGTACAGGAACAGCGTGCCCAGGCGCGATGCACCGGCCGACTCCAGCCGCCGCGCGCGGGTGAAGCTCAAGCCCAGGCCCAAGGCGGTGGACAACAGCACCACCCACACGAACGCGCTGTCCAGGCTGAACTGGCTGGCCCAGCTGACGTTGGCCTTGAACCACCCGCTCAGCGGTGCGGCGATGGCATGCGCCAGGCCCACCCCGCCCAGCGCCACGCCCACGATCACCATCAGGTCGGTGAGACTGGGAATGCGGGCGTTCTGCGCTTCATAGGCGGAAATACGCGCCTTCATTTCATCGATGGCCGAGGTATCGGCCCCGTTGCGCGTGTCGATCTGCTGGGCGCGGTTGGCCAGGAACAGCAGCACCGCCATCCACAGGCTGGCACAGGCCACATCCACCACGGCGAACTGGCCGAAGGTGGTGGCGTCGGTGCCGAATACTTCGCGCATCGCGACCATGTTGGCCCCGCCGCCGATCCAGCTGCCGGCCAGTGCGGCCATGCCCTTCCAGGTATCGCCTGCGACGGTTGCCGGATGGATCCAGGACATTGCCTGGAACGACACGATCGCGCCAAGGATGATCCCCAGCGTACCGGCGCAGAACATCACCAGCAGCTTCGGGCCCAGCTTGAGGATGCCCTTGAGGTCGATCGACAGGGTCAGCAGCACCAGCGCGGCCGGCAGCAGCACGTCGCGCGCCACCGGGTTGTAGAGCGAGGTGTTGTGGCCGTCGATGAGGCCGGCGGTGTTGTAGATGGCCGGGATGAAGTAGCACAGCAGCAACGCCGGCACCCAGGCGAAGATCTTTTTCAGGCGGGGCGTCGGGCCACTGGCCGCCCAGAAAATCACGGCGAGCGTGGCGGCAATCAGGCCAAGCCCGACGATATCGTTGGTGATCAGGGCAGTACTGGTTTCGGTCGGCATCTTGCCATCCTCTGTCGATCGAAGAAAAAAAAGCGCCGCATAAAGCGGCGCCCTTCCAGAGGTTAACATCATCTTCACGCTGCGCCACCCTGCAGTGCAGCGTTCGCCAGGTCGATTACGTCATCGCGTCGCGCAGTGCCTGCGGAAGCGACGCACCCAGATCCAGAATCACCCGGGTGCCGCGTGGCGCACAGGGCTCCAGCTGCAAGGCCCAGCCCAGGTGGTCGCAGAGTTTGGCGATCAGCTCCAGCCCGATGCCACTCTGCTCATTGCGATCGCCACGCGCCATCCGCGCGTGCACGGCGGCGATTTCTTCCGGGCTCATGCCATGGCCGGGGTCCTGCAGGGTGACTACGGCGGTACTCGACAGCTGGATATGGATGGTGCCGCGGCCGCTGTTCTCGATCGCATTGCGCAGCAGGTTGCCGATGGCGGCCTGCACCACGCCCAGTGGCGCAATGATCTCCACCGGCGCCAGTCCGTCCACCTCGATGCGCAGGTCCTTGTCACCCATCAGGTGGCGATGGTCCTCGATGATGTCTGGCACCAGCTGGTCCAGCGCGATGCGTTCGCCCAGTGCGATCAGGCGCGCCGGGTCGCGCGCGAGCACCAGCAGCAGCTGGATCAACTGTTCCACGCCCTGCGCGGTGCGATGCACGCGCTGCATCTGCACGCGGGCACGTTCGGGCAGGGCCGGCTGCCCCAGCGCCAGTTCGGCCGCACCGGTAATCACCGCGATCGGCGTGCGCAGTTCATGGCTGGCGGTTGTGATGAAGGCCCGCTCACGCTCGACGAACTGCTCGTTGCGGGTGAGGTAATCATTGACTGCGTCGGCGATCACATACAGCTCCGAGCTGCCGCGCGGGTCCACGATCACCCGCTGTCCCGGCACCCCGGGTTTGAGGTGGTCGATGCGCTTGGCCAGAGAACTGAGTGGACGAACGAGTCGGCTGACGCCGAACGAGGCCATCAGCACCGTCACGATGATCATTACCACCCCGGCCAGCATCACCCACCGCGTGGCGAACTCCTCCAGTTCGTGGAAGTCGTTGATGTCCAGCGCCAGCGCCAGCCGGCCAAGGTTATCGGTCTCACGCACCATCACCGCACTGGACCGGCCGTTGATCACGATGCCGTCGTGCAGCCCGGGATGCAGCGTGCGCAGAGGTTGCGGGACGGCGTCACTGCCGTCGATGGTGAAAAGTCGAAGCGTATCGGAGTCCTGCCAGCGGTAATGCGGCTCGTGCTCGATGTGGTTGACGATGCTGTCCAGCTCGGAGTTGAGCAACGCGCGCCAGGCCGAATGCTCGGCATGTTCATGCACGTAGTTGCCCACGCTGAACACCGCGATGGAGATCAGTGCCAGGTACGCCAGCAGCCACCACACCAGCCGGCGGTGCAGTGGCGCAGGCTTATGCGGCTTCATTGCTGGATCCCGAACCGATCAGGCCCAGCCGGTAACCGACCCGCGGCAAGGTGTGGATCAACTTCTGCGCGGAGGCGCCGTCCACACTGCGACGCAGCTCGTAGACATGCGAACGCAGCAGGTCGCCATCGGGTGGTTCATCGCCCCACAGCGCGAACTCCAGCTGCTGCCGGGTCACCGCGCCGGGGCTGGCACGCATCAGCACTTCCAGCAGCTTGCGGCAGGCCGGATACAGGTGCAGCACCCTGCCGTCGCGATAAGCCTCCAGCGTGGCCAGATCCAGCTTGAGATCAGCCACTTCCAGTACTTTGCGCGGGTTGCGCCCATGCGCACGCACCATCAGCGCCTCCAGGCGCACTTCCAGCTCAGGCAGCGCAAAGGGCTTGGTCAGGTAGTCGTCGGCACCGGCACGGAAGCCGGCGATCTTGTCCGGCAGCTCATCGCGCGCGGTCAGCATGATCACCGGCACTTCCGACCCATGCTCGGCGCGTAGGCGGCGCAGCACTTCCGGGCCTTCCATGCGCGGCAGCATCCAGTCCAGGATCACCGCGTCGTAGGCGTGGCTGGCGGCCAGATGCAGGCCGGTGATGCCGTCCGGGGCGACGTCCAGCACGTGGCCAGCGCGACTCGAAGTAGTCGAACAGGTTGGCGACCAGTTGGCGGTTGTCTTCAATGACCAGGAGCCGCATGGCAGACTCTCGTGAACGGATCGGCGCATGGTAGCCCGATCCATGTCGGAATCCGGTCGCAATGACCCGGCTTCGACGCTTTTCCTACGCTGTCGGGGCGACAGTGATCGTTTTGCTGAAGGATCCTCGCATGTCCGACGCGTTGTTGCTGCGCAATCGCTGGCGGATTCTGGTCTGCGTGGGCATCGTGTTGGCCCTGCTGGCCGGCATGGGCCTGCGCCAACCCTCCCCGCCGGACGAACCCCGCTTCGTGCTGGCCGCCCGCGCGATGGTGGACAGCGGCAACTGGCTGCTGCCCCATCGCGGCGGCGAGCTGTACGCCGAGAAGCCGCCCGTGTTCATGTGGATGCAGGCGGCCAGCCACACGGTGTTCGGCGGCTGGGACCTGGCCTTCCTGGTGCCCTCGCTGTTGGCCGGCCTGCTGACCCTGTGGCTGACCTGGGACCTGGCACGACGGCTATGGAACCGGCGGGTGGCATGGTGGGCGGTGCTTGCCTTGTTCAGCTGCCTGCAGTTCGGCCTGATGGCCAAGCGCGCCCAGATCGACATGGTGCTGGTGGCGATGACCACGCTGGCGATGTGGGGCCTGCTGCGCCACCTGCTGGAGCGGCGCAACCTGGGCGCGCTCTGGCTGGCCGGGTTTGCCGCCGGGCTGGGCACAGTGACCAAGGGCGTGGGCTTTCTGCCGTTGCTGGTGCTGCTGCCGTGGGCGCTGTGGCGCTGGCGCAACCGCGATCAGGCGCGCCCTGTGGGTGCGGCAAGCGCACGCAGCCTGTGGTGGCTGCTGCCGGCCTTCCTGCTCGGTACCGCCGTATGGCTGGGGCCGCTGGGCATCGCGCTGTTGAACGATCCCGAGCCCAGCCTGCAGGCCTACGCGCGCGAACTGCTGTTCAAGCAGACCGGCACCCGCTATGCCAATGCCTGGCACCACGTGCAACCGGCTTGGTACTACCTGCAGGTGATGGTCACGTTGTGGCTGCCGGGCAGCCTGCTGCTGCCCGCGCTGCTGCCGGCCTGGTGGCGGCGGCTCAAGCGCCTGGACGGCCGCTACTGGCTGCTGCTGGGATGGTCGCTGCTTGTGCTGGTGTTCTTCAGTGCCAGCCCCGGCAAACGCGAGGTCTACATCTTCCCGATGCTGCCGCTGCTGTGCGTGGCTGCCGCGCCGTTGCTGCCGGGCCTGCTGCGCAAGGCCGGGGCGCGCTGGCTGCTGCTGGCCTATGTGGCCCTGCTTGCATTGGCCGCACTGTACATCGGCACGCAGTTGCTCAGTGGCAGTGCGTGGGCGCACGCGCAGCTGGCACGGCGCGAAATGCCCGACAGCCTGCTGCCCGTACTCGGCAGCTGGATGCTCGGCTTCGGGGTGGTGCTGGCCGCTCTGGTCGCGTCGCTGCGGCAACGACGCGCCGGGGCATTGGCTGTGCTTACCGCATTCCTTCTGTGGAATCTGTACGGCTGGGGCCTGATGCCCGCGCTGGACCCCTACAGTTCGGCATCGGCATTGATGCAGCGGGTTGGCCAGCGAATCGGTCCGCAGGCCGAGCTGGGCATGCTCGCCTGGCGTGAGCAGAACCTGTTGCAGGCCGATCGCAAGGTCACCGAGTTTGGCTTCAAGCGGCCGTGGGACGAACAATGGCAGGATGCCGGCCCGTGGCTCGCGCAGGCACCGCGGGCACGCTGGCTGCTGGTGCTGGACCAGGCCATGAGCCCGTGTGTGGACCGCTCGCAGGTGATCGATATCGGCAGCAGCAACCGCAACCGCTGGCAGCTGCTGCCCGGCACCGCGTGGCGCACCGATTGTCATTCGCATCTGCAAGGCGCGGCGGCTTCTGAAGACGAGCAGGACTGAACGAATGTCCCACGTGGCCCCGATTTAACCCGGGGCCAACACGGATCCGACCGCTTTCCGACAGCGCGCTGACGACCATGGCTGCGACCCCAACCCGCCGCCTCATCGCCCATGCCCTCAGCGCCCGCTGCAACCGTTGACCTTGTTCCGGTCGTCACCACGTCGAACCCGCGCTTCCTGCGCGGGCATTTGTGGCTGCCCCTGGTGGCGACCCTGGCCGCCAGCACGCTGCTGATGAGCTTCGGCGGGGACCAGTGGCTGGCTGACCAGTTCTATCGGCTGGAGGGCCATCACTGGGCACTGCAGAACGCCTGGGTCACCAGCCATCTGGTGCACAAGGCAGGCAAGTGGGCGAGTACGGCCGCCGCGCTGGTGGTGATCGTGCTGTGCACGCATGCCTGGCGCAGCGAGCGCGCTGCCGCGTGGCGCTGGCCGCTGCTGTACTTGGTGCTGGCGGTGGCGCTGGGTACCGGCCTGGTCTCGGCGCTCAAGTCGGTGACCAACATGGATTGCCCGTGGGATCTGGCCCGGTACGGCGGTGCGCGCGAGTACATCGGCCTGTTCGCTTCACGGCCACATGACATGGCTCGTGGCATCTGTTTTCCTGCCGGCCACTCAAGCGCGGGATACGCATGGGTCAGCCTGTACTTCTTCGCCCTGATGGTGCGTCCGGCGTGGCGCTGGCGTGGGCTGGTAGTCGGACTGGTGGCAGGTGGGGTGTTCGGCCTGGCCCAGCAGCTGCGTGGCGCGCATTTCCTGTCCCATGATCTGTGGACGCTGGCGACCTGCTGGCTGGTGTCGCTGCTGCTGTACCTGGCGGTGCAACCGCTGCTGAAACGATCGCGCGTGCCTCATAACGCATTGCCACAGGGAGAGCTGGCATGAGTGCGTCCGTACTCCGCACGGGACGGTTCACCGGGCTGGCACGCTGGCGCAGCTGGCGCCCACAGCTGTCGACCGAAGCGCTGATCGTACTGACCAGCGTGTTCTTCGCGCTGGCCTGCAATGGCCTGTTCTGGCACAGCGCCATGGCCACCCACCCGGGCAGCCTGCGCTTTGCCACCTCGCTGCTGCTGTTTCTGGTGGGCGCGCACTGCCTGCTGATGGGCCTGCTGGTGTGGCGGTGGAACGCCAAGGTAGTGATCGGGGTATTGCTGCTGTGCACCGCGATGGCCGCGCACTACATGGGCAGTTACCACATCTACCTGGATGCGGACATGCTGCGCAACGTGCTGGCCACCGACCACAAGGAAAGCCGTGAGCTGATGACCTCGGCGCTGATTGCGCCGCTGGTATTGCTGGCGCTGCTGCCGATGCTGGTGCTGTGGCGGGTACAGCTGGTCAAGCGCAGCTGGGGCAAGGCGCTGCTGTGGCGCGCCGGCTTCCTGCTGCTCTCGCTGCTGGTGGCACTGGGCGGGGCGATGCTGTCGTTCCAGGAAATGTCGGCGCTGATGCGCAATCAGCGCGAGGTGCGTTATCTGGCTACCCCGGGCAACGTCCTGCTGGGGCTGCCGAAAGCGCTGCGCGGCGACAATCCGATCCAGCGCGCCCCCAAGCTGCCGATCGGCACCGACGCCACGGCCACGCCGCGCGCCGCAGGCAGCCGGCCGCGGTTGCTGGTGATCGTGATGGGCGAAACCGCACGCGCGCAGAACTGGGGTCTGAACGGCTATGCCAGGCAGACCACACCGGAACTGGCGCAGGCTGGGGTGATCAACTTCCCGGACATGCATTCGTGCGGCACCAGCACCGAAGTATCGCTGCCGTGCCTGTTCTCGCCGTACGGTCGCCATGACTACGACGAGAAAAAGATCCGCGCGCACCAGTCGTTGCTGCACGTGCTGGACCGCACCGGCATCAGCACGTTGTGGCGTGACAACCAGTCCGGCTGCAAGGGGGTCTGCGAAGGGCTGCCGATGCAGGCACTGGACGATGCCAAGCACCCGCAGCTGTGCGCCAACGGACGCTGCATGGACGAGATCCTGATCGACGACCTGGCCGCGCAGGTACGCGCCAAACCCGGCGACCGGGTGGTGGTACTGCACCAGCTGGGCAACCACGGGCCGAGCTACTTCGAACGCTACCCGGCCCGCTTCCGCCACTTCACGCCCACCTGCGACACCGCCGACCTGGGCAAGTGCAGCCGCGAGCAGATCACCAACAGCTACGACAACGCACTGCTGTATACCGACCACCTGCTGTCGCGCACGATCGGCACCCTGAAAGGCATGGACGACTACGACACGGCGATGATCTACCTGTCCGACCACGGCGAATCACTCGGCGAGAAGGGCCTGTTCCTGCACGGCATGCCGTACGCGATTGCACCGCAGGAACAGACGCGGGTACCGATGACCATGTGGTTCTCCCCGTCCTTCGCCGCCAACCGCGGGCTCAACCTCGCCTGTGTGCGCCAGCGCGCGGGCAAGTACACCGACCACGACAACCTCTTCCCGTCCGTCCTGGGGCTGATGCAGGTCAAGACGGCCATCTACGAACGCGACCGCGATCTGTTTGCAGGGTGCGAGGCCTAGTTTCCTGCTGGCCACTCTCCCCTCTCCGGTTCTGCTTCGCCGGATAGCAAAGACACATGCAGCCAACGTCGGCCATGACCCAAGCGCAATGCTGGTCGTTGCCGTTGTAGTTGCACCTGCCGTTGCCGTTGCCATGCGCACCAGCCCTGTGTGGACGGGTCGGTACGGGTGGGTTGGCGGGACCGTTGGGCGCCATGGATGGCGCTCACGAGCCTACACGGACGTACTTGCGGCGTGTCCCGCCAACCCGCCCGTACCGACCCGCCAACAGCAGCAATGACGCCATGTTGTTGGCGCGCAAAGCGCGTGCGTGCTGCCCTGCCCCTTGCGGTGTGACGGACGCTTCACTAGCCTTCGCCGGTCTGTCACCACCCAAGGATGTCCCCGTGAACCACCGCCCGCTCCTGCTGGCCCTGGCTGTCAGTGCTGCCGCACTGACGCTGGCGGCCTGCCAGAAGGAAACGACCCCGGCCGATGCCCCCGCCGCGGCTGCTGCCACCCCGACCGAAACCGCGGACCAGTTCATCGCCCGCGTCAACGCCGAGTACAAGGCCATGTACCCGGAAATGACCTCGGCACAGTGGCTCTCCTCGACCTACATCAACGAGGATTCCGAGCGCGTGGCGGCCAAGGCCAACGAACGCTGGCTCACCGTCCTCAACGGCTGGATCACCCAGGCCGGCACCTATGACGGCAAGCCCATGAGCGAGGATACCAAGCGCCAGATCCACCTCCTCAAACTCATGACCTCCATGCCCGCCCCGCGCGACCCGGCCAAGCTCTCCGAGCTCACCCGCATCGCCAGCCGCATGGAAGGCGCCTACGGCTCGGGCAAGTACTGCACCGATGACGCCAACCCCGCCACCTGCCGCCAGCTTGGCGACCTCGAACAGGTCCTGGCCCGCAGCCGCGACTACGACAAACAGCTTGACGCCTGGCAGGGCTGGCACGCCACCACCAAACCCATGCGCGCCGACTACCAGCGCTTCGTCGGCCTGGTCAACGAAGGTGCCAAGGAAATGGGCTTCGCCGACGCCGGCCAGATGTGGCGCAGCGGCTACGACATGCCCCCCGAGCAGATCGGCCCGGAAACCGACCGCCTGTGGGAACAGGTCAAGCCCATGTACGAACAGCTCCACTGCTACGCCCGTACCAAGCTGGATGACACCTACGGCAAGGACAAGGCCGAAACCGAGGGTGGCCTGATCGCCGCCCACCTGCTCGGCAACATGTGGCAGCAGGACTGGTCCAACCTCTGGGACCAGCTGGAACCGTATCCCGGCGCCGGCAGCCTGGACATCACCGCCGCACTGGAAAAGCAGTACCAGACCAACCTCAGCGGCGCGCTGGCCAAGGCCGGCGGCAACAACGCCACCATCGAAGCGCAGTTCAAGGCGCAGCGCGAGGCCGAACTGCGTACCGCCAAGCAGATGACCGAACGTGCGCAGGACTTCTACGTCTCGCTCGGCATGCCCGCGCTGCCCAAGTCGTACTGGGACAAGACCCAGTTCATCAAGCCGCTGGACCGCGACGTGGTCTGCCACGCCAGCGCCTGGGACATGAACATGGACGGCGACGTGCGCACCAAAATGTGCATCAAGCCCACCGAAGAAAACTTCACCACCATCTACCACGAGCTGGGCCACATCTATTACGACCTGGCCTACAACCCGCTGCCGCCGCTGTTCCAGGGCGGTGCCAACGATGGCTTCCATGAAGCGATCGGCGACACCATCGTGCTGGCGATGACCCCGCAGTACCTCAACTCCATCGGCCTGGTCGACAAGCCGCAGGAAAGCCGCGAGGCCACCATCAACGCGCAGATGCGCATGGCTCTCAGCGGCGTGTCGTTCCTGCCGTTCGGCCTGATGATCGACCGCTGGCGCTGGGGCGTGTTCGATGGCTCCATCACCCCGGACCACTACAACCAGGCATGGTGGGACCTGAAGGCCAAGTACCAGGGCGTGGCACCGGTGGGTACGCGCGGTGAGGAGTTCTTCGATCCGGGCGCCAAGTACCACGTGCCGGGCAACACCCCGTACACCCGCTACTTCCTGGCGCGCATCCTGCAGTTCCAGTTCTACAAGGGCCTGTGCGATGCCTCCGGCTACAAGGGCCCGCTGCACCAGTGCAGCTTCTACGGCAACAAGGAAGCCGGGCAGAAGTTCTGGGCGATGCTGAGCAAGGGTGCCAGCCAGCCGTGGCAGGCCACGCTGCGCGAGATCACCGGCGGCGACAAGCTCGATGCCGGCCCGATGATCGAGTACTTCACCCCGGTCAACGACTGGCTCAAGCAGCAGAACCAGGGCCAGATGTGCGGCTGGAAGGCACCGGCGGCCACCGCCGCGGCCACCCCGGCCGCGACCGCACCGGCGGCACGCTGACCGTGCGCTGGGGCCGGCTACGGTCGGCTCCAACGCCCCATGAAAAAACCGGCCGAAAGGCCGGTTTTTTCATGTCTGTCGCGGGTGGCTTTTGCCGGATCTGATGACATCCGAACCGACTGCAGCCACGCATGGCGTGGCTCTGACCCCCCCGGCCTCAGGAGTGCGGCGGGGTCTTCAGGCTGGCGGCGAGTTCGGCCTTGAACTGCTCGAAATCCTTGCCGTCGGCCTTGGCCTCGGCATGCGCGGCGTCCTTCAGTGCATCCGAATACACCAGGCGCACCGGCGTGCCCTGGCGTTCGTGCAGTTCGGCGGCCTGCATGATCAGCGCCAGCACGCGGGCGGCACTGGGGGTCTGGCCGGCGATACGGCCGTCCATGCCCAGCACCCATTCGCCATCGCGACGCACCACGCCAGCCAACAGCGTGCGCTGCTGGTCGCGCAGTTCCGCATGCGGTTCGACCGGCGGGGCGGCGGCCTGCTCACGGTTGGCGGCCTGGGTTTCACGGCGCCGGCGGATGTCGCGGCGCAGTTTGGAGGTGGTCGACATCAAGAACGTCCGGACTGCATCAAAGCGCCAAGGATACCGCACGTGCCCCGCCAGGCCGGCCGCTGGCCACCGCCGCCCCTCAGTCCAGCACCTTGCCGTGGCGCCAGTACCCCATGAAGGTGATGGCCCGTTTGTCGATCCCGCAGTCCTTCACCAGGTGCCGGCGGATCGCCATCACCGCGCCGGCTTCACCGGCGACCCAGGCGTACAGCCCGCCGCCCGGCGCACTGGCCTGCTCCCACAGGATGTCCTGGTCGATGTCGATCTCGGCCAGGTCCTGCTCGGCCGCGCGCAGCCCCAACGGCCCGACCCGCGCCTGCACCGCCTGCTGCAGCAGCTGACCGTGCGCGGCGCCCTCGCGGGCCAGCCAGAACAGCTGCGCCCCCACCGGGGCCGCCAGCGGCAGCACGTCGGCGTCGTGGGCCACTTCCAGGAAGGCCTGCACCTGCGGCGGATGCGGCCAGCGGGCCAGGTCTTCCAGGATGCCGGCCACCGCCGGCAGCGCGGTCTCATCGGCCACCAGCAGCACCCGCTGCACGTCGGCCGGCGGCTTCCACTCGAATCCCTGGCTGCTGTCGGCCACCTGTGCATCCGGGGCCAGCAGGCCGATGCGGTCGCCGATGCGGGCATGGGTGGCCCAACGCGAGGCCGGGCCGGTCTCCCCGTGCAGGACGAAATCGACGTCGACCTCGCCGGCCTCCGGGCGCAACGCGCGGATGGTGTAGGTCCGCATCGGGGCGCGTTCGCCCTCAGGCAGGGCGCGGTAGCGCGCGTACCAGTCCTCGCCCTGCGGCACCTGCGGCGCGTCCTGGCCGGGCAACGGGAAGAACACCTTGATGCGCTGGTCCGGCCCCTCGGTCTTCATGTTGGCCACGTCGGGCGCGGCGAACACCATGCGGGTCAGCGACGGGGAAAGGACGGTGCGCTGCTTGAGCGCGACGTCGAACAGGCGGTAGGTCTGCTGTGCAGCCATGCAATCACCCTGGAGTGCGGCGGACACGGACGGCCCGCAGGGGAATGTGTTGGCTGTCGTGGTGCACGAACTGGCTGGCGAGCACACAGAATACGCCGCCACCGCACGTTGGCAATGGCGGCGGCACCACGGTTGCGCACGACGCAACCGTGGCGTGCGCGCGGCTTATTCGATGGGCGTCAACAGCGCGCGGCGCTGCTCGCAGTGGCGTTCCCAATACCAGAAACTGGCGCCCACGGCGAAGAAGCCCGCATAGCCCAGCGCAAGATGCAGCGGCTTGGCACTGAGCAGCGGCGAGACCACGCCGGCCACCACGGTGTTGATCATCAGCTGGATGAACATCTGCATCGACGACGCCAGCCCGCGCTGGTGCGGGTACATGTCCAGCACCGCCAACGCCAGGATCGGGAAGATCAGCGCCATGCCCACGCCCCCCAGGAAGATCGGCAGCACCGCCCACGGCAGCATGATCTGCGGCACGGCCAGCACGTAGCCCAGATTGAGCACCGCCGACACCGCGCACAGGCCGAAGCCGATGCCGATCTGGCGCTGCGCGGTCAGGCGCCCGGCCATGCGCCCGGACAGGAACGAGCCCATCGTCATGCCGCCGATGGTGGGGATGAACAGCCACGCAAAGCCGCCCTCGCCCAGCTTGAGGTGCTGCATGACAAACACCGGTGCCGAGGCGATGTACAGGAAGATGCCGGAGAAGTTGAACGCGCCGGCCGCCGCCAGCCGCAACAGGCGTGGGTTGGAGCCCATGCGCAGGTAGCTGCGCAGCAGTTCGCGCATCGACAACGGCGTGCGTGCCTCCACTGGGTGGGTTTCGGGCAGCCACTTGCCGGTGGCCAGCAGCAGCACCACCCCGAACAGCACCAGGAACCAGAAAATCAGCGGCCAGTCGCCCCCGCCCAGCAGGATCCAGCCGCCGATGATCGGCGCGATCGCCGGGGCCACGCCGAAGATCATCGACACCTGGCTCATCAGGCGCTGCGCGTCGGCCCCGTGGTACAGGTCGCGGATCACGGCGCGGCCGACGATCACCCCGACCCCGGCGGTGACGCCCTGCAGCGCGCGGAACACCAGCAGCGTGGTCATGTCACGTGACAGCGCGCAGCCGATCGAGGCGCCGATGAACAGCACCAGCCCGCCGATGATCACCCGCTTGCGCCCGAACGCATCGGACAGCGGGCCGTGCGCCAGGCTCATCAGGCCGTAGAACAGCAGGTACACGCTGATGGTCTGCTGCACCGCGACCTGGTCCACCTGCATGCGCTCCCCCAGCAGCAGGAAGGCCGGGAAAATGGTGTCGATCGAGAACGGACCGAACATCGCCAGGCCTGCGAGCAGCAGGGCCAGGCGGCGGGTCGAGGGCGAGGCGGGCGTCATGCGGTCTTCCGTCTGGGCCATGCGCGAATGCACGGCGGGCGCCAGCCCGGAACGGGCGGCGCCAGATGAATACGAGGATCCGGCCATGATAGGCCTTTGCCGGCCCCCGCACCATGCCAACGGTCCCATTCCGGGGCGTCTGGCGTCCCCCATTCATCCCGGGTAGGGCCGCAGCCGGCAAGGCCGCTGGGCTATAATCGCCGGGCTACATGGTGGGAGAAGCGGCGCTTTGTTTTGAAGCACCCGCTGCCGAAGGCGCAACGCCCGTAATCGCTCAGGCCCGATACCACCCGCATCAAAACTCTGGAGAGACCGGCCAGTGCCGGCGCCGAAGGGGCACGAAGCACGCAGATGCGCGCTTTTAAACTCTCAGGCAAAAGGACAGAGGGGCACCCAGGAAGACCGCAAGGTCCGGTGGTTCGCGCGCGTCTGCGATGCACCCCGACCCGGCAGCCTTCCGAACGTGCGTGCCCACTCTTCGAGATGCCAGCCATGTCCCAGAACACCCCTTCCCTGCGCGAGCTTGAACACAGCCACGCGTTCGTCGAACGCCACATTGGCCCCAACGACGCCGAAATCGCGCAGATGCTCGACGTGGTCGGCCACGCCTCGCTGGACGCGCTCACCGATGCGATCGTGCCCGCCGGGATCAAGTCGCCGGCGGCGCTGGCGTTGCCCGAGTCGCTGACCGAAGTGCAGGCGCTGGCCAAGATCCGCGCCATCGCCGACAAGAACCAGGTGTTCCGCACCTTCATCGGCCAGGGCTACTACGGCACGCTCACCCCGAACGTGATCCTGCGCAACGTGCTGGAAAACCCGGCGTGGTACACCGCCTACACCCCGTACCAGGCCGAGATCTCGCAGGGCCGCATGGAAGCGCTGATCAACTTCCAGACCCTGTGCGCCGACCTGACCGGCATGGAAATCGCCAACGCCTCGCTGCTGGACGAAGCCACCGCCGCGGCCGAAGCGATGACCCTGGCCAAGCGTTCGGCCAAGAGCAAGTCCGACACCTTCTTCGTGCACGACGCGGTGCACCCGCAGACGCTGGAACTGCTGCGCACGCGCGCCGAGCCGATGGGCATCGTGCTGCGCGTGGGCACCCCGGCAGAAGCCATGGAAGCCGAAGCCTACGGCGTGCTGCTGCAGTACCCGGACACCTTCGGCCATGTGGGTGACTACAAGGCGCTGGCCGATGCCGTGCACGCGCGCGGCGGCCTGGTTGCCGTGGCCACCGACCTGCTGGCGCTGACCCTGATCGCCGCGCCCGGCGAATGGGGCGCGGACATCGTGGTGGGCAACTCGCAGCGTTTCGGCGTGCCGTTCGGTTTCGGCGGCCCGCATGCCGCGTTCATGGCCTGCCGCGACGCCTACAAGCGCTCGATGCCGGGCCGCCTGATCGGCGTGTCGGTCGACGCCCAGGGCAACGCAGCCTACCGCCTCACCCTGCAGACCCGCGAGCAGCACATCCGCCGCGAGAAGGCCACCTCCAACATCTGCACCGCCCAAGTGCTGCTGGCGGTGATGGCCTCGATGTACGCGGTGTACCACGGCCCGGACGGCCTGACCCGGATCGCCCGCCGCACCCACCGCCTGGCCGCGATCCTGGCCAATGCGCTGCGCGCTGCCGGCGTCAACGTGGGCGAGCACTTCTTCGACACCCTGCACGTCAAGGACATCGACGCCAAGGCGATCCACGCCAAGGCCGCGGCGGCGCGCATCAACCTGCGCGCGATCGACAGCGAAGCGGTCGGCATCAGCCTGGATGAAACCACCACCCGCGACGACATCGTGGCCCTGGGCCAGCTGTTCGGCGCCAAGGTGGATGTGGATGCGCTGGACGCCAGCACCGCCGACGCGCTGCCGGCCGGCCTGGTGCGCACCAGCGCGTTCCTGACCCACCCGGTGTTCAACACCCACCACAGCGAGCACGAACTGCTGCGTTACCTGCGCTCGCTGGCGGACAAGGACCTGGCCATGGATCGCACCATGATCCCGCTGGGCAGCTGCACCATGAAGCTCAACGCCACCGCCGAGATGATTCCGGTGACCTGGCCGGAGTTCGCCAATATCCACCCGCTGGCCCCGGCCGACCAGGCCACCGGCTACAAGGAACTGATCGAGAGCCTGGAAGCGATGCTGGTGGAATGCACCGGCTACGACGCGGTGAGCCTGCAGCCCAACTCGGGCGCGCAGGGCGAGTACGCCGGCCTGCTGGCGATCCGCGCCTACCACCGCTCGCGCGGCGACGACCACCGTGACGTGTGCCTGATCCCGGATTCGGCGCACGGTACCAACCCGGCGTCGGCGCAGATGTGCGGCATGAAGGTGGTGGTGACCAAGACCGACGCCAACGGCAACGTCGACGTCGACGACATCCGCGTCAACGCAGAGAAGTACAGCGACCGCCTGGCCGCGATCATGATGACCTACCCGTCCACGCACGGCGTGTTCGAGGAAGAGGTGGTGGAGATCTGCGAGATCATCCACAAGCACGGCGGCCAGGTGTACACCGACGGTGCCAACATGAACGCCCTGGTGGGCGTGGCCAAGCCCGGCAAGTGGGGCTCGGACGTGTCGCACCTGAACCTGCACAAGACCTTCTGCATTCCGCACGGCGGCGGCGGCCCGGGCGTGGGCCCGTGCGCGGTCAAGTCGCACCTGGCGCCGTTCCTGCCGGGCAAGCTGGGTGACAACGGCCCGGTGGGCATGGTCAGCGCGGCCAGCTTCGGCAGCGCCTCGATCCTCCCGATCAGCTGGATGTACATCACGCTGATGGGCACCGCCGGCCTGCGCAAGGCCACCCAGGTGGCCCTGCTCAACGCCAACTACATCGCTACCCGCCTGGCCCCGCACTTCAAGACCCTGTACACCGGCCGCAACGGGCTGGTGGCACACGAGTGCATCCTGGACGTGCGCCCGCTGGAGAAGACCTCCGGCATCGCCGCCGAGGACGTGGCCAAGCGTCTGATCGATTTCGGCTTCCACGCCCCGACGCTGAGCTTCCCGGTCGCCGGCACGCTGATGGTGGAGCCGACCGAAAGCGAATCGCTGCACGAGCTGGACCGCTTCATCAACGCGATGATCCAGATCCGCGAGGAAATCGCCGCGATCGAAGACGGCCGCCTGGACCGCGAGGACAACCCGCTCAAGCACGCCCCGCACACCGCCACCGCAGTGTCGGCCAGCGAGTGGGCGCACGCCTACCCGCGTGAGCTGGCGGCCTTCCCGCTGGCCAGCCTGCGCCAGCAGAAGTACTGGCCGCCGGTGGCGCGCGTGGACAACGTGTACGGCGACAAGAACGTGATGTGTGCGTGCATCCCGGTGGATGCCTACAAGGAAGACGAGGGCGTGGAGGTCTAAGCCTCCCTGCCCTGCCGCAACAGGAAACGGCCCGCGCAAGCGGGCCGTTTCTGTTTGCGGGATGCCCCGTCGCACGTGATGCCGGTAACGCCGGTCCCTGACCGGCTGCCATTTCCCCCGGTAACGCCGCCCTCTGGCCGGCTGCCATTTACCCCGGTAGTGCCGGCCGCTGGCCGGCTGCCATTTACCCCGGTAGTGCCGGCCGCTGGCCGGCTCCCACGGATGCCGACCGGCATGGTGCAGAGCCGGCCAGCGGCCGGCACTACCGGGTTTCGATCGGTGAGGTGATGAGCCGGCCAGCGGCCGGCATTACCGGGTTTCGATCGGTGGTGTGGTGTGCCGGCCAGCGGCCGGCAGTAGCGTCAATCCGCCCTGCGGCTGGCGCGTACGCTGCGGGTGACTTCGCTGCTGATGGCGATCACCGCGGTCAGCGCGGCCATGCCGCGACAGGAAGCCCCGTCGCACGTGATGCCGGAAACGCCGGTCCCTGGCCGGCTGCCATTTCCCCCGCTACTGCCGGCCGCTGGCCGGCTCCCACGGATGCCGATCGGCATGGTGCAGAGCCGGCCAGCGGCCGGCATTACCGGGTTTCGATCGGTGGTGTGTTGTGCCGGCCAGCGGCCGGCAGTAGCGTCAATCCGCCCTGCGGCTGGCGCGTACGCGGCGGGTGACTTCGCTGCTGATGGCGATCACCGCGGTCAGCGCGGCCATCGACAGGAACTGCAGGCGGGTGTGCGACTCGGACAGCAGCAGGCCGAAGATCAGCGCCAGCACGCCCAGGCCGATTACGGTGAGGTACGGGTAACCGGCCATGCGGAACGGCAGGCGGGTGCCGTCGCGGTTGGCGCGGTGGCGCAGGATCAGCTGCGACAGCAGCGAGATTGTCCACACCAGCAGGCAGGTCGAGCCGACGATGTTGAGCAGCACCGGCAGCACCTTGTCCGGGAACAGCAGTTCCATCACCGTGGCCGCAAAGCCGAACAGCACGCTGGCCAGCACCGCGATGATCGGCACCTGGCGCGGGTCGGTCCAGCCCAGCACGGCCGGGGCCTCCTGGCGCTGGGCCAGCGAGTACATCATGCGCGAGGCGCCGTAGAGGTTGGCATTGAGCGCCGACAACAGCGCGATCACCGCAATCAGGGTGATCGCCGTGGCCGCGCCGGGAATGTTGGCCACCTGCAGCACCGCCGCGAAGGGCGACTTCAGCGCTTCGCTGGTCCACGGCACCACGGCGATGATCACGCTGAGCGAGCCGATGTAGAACACCAGGATGCGCCAGGCCACGGTGCGGATGGCGCGCGCGATGCTGCGCTCGGGGTCTTCGGTTTCGGCCGCGGCCACCGCCACGATCTCGGTGCCGCCAAAGGCGAACACCACCACCAGCAGCGCCGCGCCCACACCGGCCAGGCCCTTCGGCGCGAACCCGCCGTGCGCGGTGAAGTTGGACAGGCCCGGCGAGGCCACGTCCGGCAGCCAGCCCATCAACAGCGCCACGCCGATCAGGATGAAGGCGATGATCGCCACCACCTTGAGGATGGCGAACCAGAATTCGAACTCGCCGAAGTTCTTCACCCCGAGCAGGTTGATCGCGGTGAAGAACAGCATGAAGGCCAATGCGGCCATCGGCACCGGCACCGCCGGCCAGACCGTGGCCAGCAACCCGGCCGCGCCCACCGCTTCGGCGGCGATCACGATCACCAGCTGTACCCACCACAGCCAGCCCACGGTGGCCCCGGCGGTGGCACCCATGGCGTCGGCCGCGTACACCGAGAACGCGCCACTGGTCGGCTTGGCGGCTGCCATCTCGCCCAGGGCGTTCATCACGATGATCACCAGCGCGCCGGCGACCAGGTAGGACAGCAGCACCGCCGGCCCGGCCGCCTGCACGCCCACGCCCGAGCCCAGGAACAGGCCCGCGCCGATCGCGCTGCCCAGCCCCATCATGATCAGCTGGCGGGGCTTGAGCGCGTGGCCCAGGCGGGGAGCGGCTGGCGTCGGAGTCGGGGATGCGGGCATCGGAATCGCTTGGCGGGCAACAGGTGCAACACGATACCTGTTCGGCCGGGCTGCGGCATAGGCCACAGGGCCCAGTCCGGCCTAGCGGTCGCGCTCGCCGATCTGCGCGCGGTAGCCGCGCGGGGACACCCCCACCTCGGCCTTGAACTTGCGGGTGAACGCGCTCTGGTCGGTGAAGCCGCAGGCCTGGCCAATGCTGGCGATGCTGTCGCCGCCGTGCAGCAGGTGCACCGCCATCTGGATGCGCAGGCGGGTAAGCACCTGCTGCGGGGTCATCTGGAATACCTTGCGGAAGGTGCGCTCCAGCTTGGACAGCGAAAACCCGGTGATGTCCAACAGGGTCTGCATGCGCACGTTCTCGGCGTAATGCGCGTTCAGGTGCGCCAGCGCCAGCCGCAGCTGCTCGTACTGGGTGCCCAGGCTGTCCTTCTGGCCGAGGTCGCGCGAAATGCCGATCAGTCCCTTGACCTGCCCGTCCACCAGCAGCGGCCGCTTGCAGGTCAGGCACCAGCCCGGCTCGCGGTTGGCGAACAGGTGCAGCTCCATCAGGTTCTCGATCACCCGCCCGGCCAGCACCTGTTCGTCCTGGCTGGCGTAATCGGCCCCCAGCCCGGTGGGATAGATCTCCGCCGCGGTGCGCCCGATCACCTCCTTGCGCGACTTCAGGCCCAGCCGGCGCAGCATGGTCTGGTTGATGTGCGTATAGCGCCCGTCGCGGTCCTTCATGAAGAACAGCACGTCGGGGATCGCATCAAACAGGGCTTCGATGTCGGCAGGTTCTACGCGCATGCGGCAACAGGTGGCGGAAGATTCGGGCCAAGGATACCCGTCCGGCTGCGCGCCACCCAGCGCCAGGACGCGGCATGTGAAGCGCGGGTGGATGCGCGCCGGGCTTTTCGCACCCGCGATTAACGCCGGCCACGCCAGTGTGGGGGTTGCCTTCCCGCCAGCCCGGAGCCGCCACATGGCCGCCAGCAAGCCCCGCACCAAACCCGCCCCTCCTGCCGACAGCCGTGGCCAAGGGGACGAACTGCACCAGCACGCCGGTGGCACCCACCCGCCGCTGACCACCAACCAGGGCATTGCGGTTGCCGACAACCAGAACTCGCTGCGCGATACCCCGCGCGGGCCGACGTTGCTGGAAGACTTCATCCTGCGCGAGAAGATCACCCACTTCGACCATGAGCGCATCCCCGAGCGCATCGTGCATGCACGCGGCAGCGCGGCGCACGGCTATTTCGAGCTGACCCGTTCGCTGGAAGAATTCACCCGCGCGCGCGTGCTGACCGAAGTGGGCGTGCGTACCCCGGTGTTCACCCGCTTCTCCACCGTGGCCGGTGGCGCCGGTTCGGTGGATACCCCACGCGACGTCCGCGGCTTCGCGGTGAAGTTCTACACCCGCGAAGGCAACTGGGACCTGGTCGGCAACAACATCCCGGTCTTCTTCATCCAGGACGCGATCAAGTTCCCCGACCTGATCCACGCGGTAAAGATGGAACCGGACCGCGCCTTCCCGCAGGCAGCCAGTGCGCACGACACCTTCTGGGACTTCGTGTCGCTGATGCCCGAATCGATGCACATGATCATGTGGGCGATGAGCGACCGCACCATCCCGCGCTCGCTGCGCACCATCGAAGGCTTCGGCATCCACAGCTTCCGCCTGCTCAACGAAGCCGGCGAATCCACCTTCGTCAAATTCCACTGGCGCCCCAAGCTGGGCATCCAGTCCACGGTGTGGGACGAGGCGGTGAAACTGCAGAGCGCCGACAACGACTTCCATCGCCGTGACCTGTTCGAGGCGATCACCGCCGGCGACTTCCCCGAGTGGGAACTGGCCGTGCAGCTGTTTACCGAGGAAGACGCCGAGGCGTTCCCGTTCGATCATCTGGACTCGACCAAGATCATCCCCGAATCGCTGGTGCCGCTGACCGTGATCGGGCGCATGGTGCTGGACCGCTGGCCGGACAATTTCTTCGCCGAAACCGAACAGGTGGCTTACTGCCCGGCCAATGTGCCGCCGGGCATCGACTTCAGCAACGACCCGCTGCTGCAGGGCCGCTTGTTCTCCTACCTGGATACCCAGCTCAGCCGCCTGGGCGGGCCGAACTTCCACCAGATTCCGGTCAATGCGCCCAAGTGCCCGTTCGCCAACCACCAGCGCGACGGCCACATGCAGATGCAGGTGCCCAAGGGGCGCGTTGCCTACGACCCCAGTTCGCTGCAGGACGACACTCCGCGCGAAACCCCCGAGGGCTTCCCGAGCCATGCCACGGCGCCCGATGACGGGGTGAAGGGCCGCGTGCGCGCGGCCAGCTTCGCCGATCACTACAGCCAGGCGCGGATGTTCTTCCGCAGCCTGGAAGCGCCCGAACAGGCCCACCTGGCCTCGGCACTGGTGTTCGAGCTGTCGAAGGTGGAAACAGCGAAGGTGCGCGAGCGCACGGTGAGCCACCTGCGCAACATCGATGACGCGCTGGCCAAACGCGTGGCGGCGGGCCTGGCGATGCCTGCCCTGCCCGATCCCGCGCCGACCGCCACCCCGGCGCAGGATTTCCCGAAGGCGCCGGAAGTGCGCGTGATCGGCCGCACCAAGGACCTGCTCAAAGGCCGCTGCATCGGCATCCTGTTCGACGAAGGCTCCGACGCCGGATTGATCAGTAATCTGCGCAAAGCCGCCGACAAGGCCGGTGCCAGCGTGAAGCTGGTCGCGCCGAAGCTGGGCGGCGGCAAGCTGAGCGACGGCAAGACCCTGGCGGCCGATGGCCAGCTGGCCGGTACGCCGTCGGTGGTGTTCGACGCGGTTGCCGTGGTGCTCAGCAACGAGGCCGCCAAGCGCCTGCTCAAGGAATCGGCGGCCATCGATTTCGTCGCCAACGCGTGGGTCCACCTGAAGGCCATCGCGGCCGACGAGGGTGCGCAGGCGCTGCTCAAGGCGGCCCGCGTGGGCAACGATGCGGGCGTGGTGGAAGCCGAAGATGCGAAGGCTTTCCTCACTGCTGCGGCAACCCGCCAGTGGGCGCGTGAACCCAAGGTCCGCATGCTGGCCTGACCTCATCCACCGCGTACAGGAGATCTCCGATGCCCCGGGGTGACAAATCCACCTACACCGACAAGCAGAAGCGTCAAGCCGCGCACATCGAAGAAAGCGAGAAGGATCAGGGCCGCAGCGAAGCTGCGGCCGAACGGATCGCCTGGGCCACCGTCAACAAGCAGGATGGCGGTGGCCGGAAGGATGGCGCGGCGAAGAAGGCGGTGAAGAAAGCGACGGAAAAGACGAAATCTGCGCACACGGCCGCGGCGCGAACACCTGCAAAGAAAGCGGCGCGCTGAATCGACCAACGGATGCGGCAGCGTCGGACTGCCGCATCCCTACCGGAGCCGGGTCCTACGTAGCAGCGATACAGCTCAGCGTGGCTCGGCGGCTGGCGTGCGCGCAGGCGTGGCCTTCACCTGGCCCGGCAGCACCACCGACTGCATGCGTTTGATCGCCGAGATCGGCACCGCTTCGGCACGCTTCTGCTGCGGCCACCACAGGAACACGAACCCGGTGCTGCTGCCGAGCAGGCGCGCGGTACCGGGCAACGCGGCGGTATCGCCTGCCAGATGTACAGTGACCGCGCTGCCCTGCCCGCTTTCGCGGATGTTTTCGGCCTTATTCAAGGAGTAGAGGGCCGCCCCCAGCGCCATGAAGAACGCCACCGCCACGCATACACCCGTCAGTGGACGCATGCCCGACATGTCCCAACTGGTCAGCGCCGAACGAGAAAACAGCACCCGCCAGCCCCAGTGCCGCGCCCGCAGTGCGTCCACCCGGGCCGGATTGCGTCGGCGCAGCGTGTCCGGCCAACCGACCAGGATCGCCAGCAGGGCGCCACCCGCCAGGATCGCCGCGTACGCTGGATCGCGCAGGCCGGCGACCAGGAAATCGCTGACCTGCAGGTAGTCCAGGATCGACAGCTGGAAACCGCGGTAGAAAAAGTAACTGGACCACAGCCCCAGCAGCGACAGCAGCACATACCCGGCGCTGACGATCAACGCCGGCTCCTGCCGCAGCAGCCGCCACACCACCATCACCACCGAATCCTCGTTGCCCTGCACCACCGGCAGCACCGACCAGTCGGTGGGCGGCGCGATGCCCGCAGCAGGCACCGGGTCGGTGGTGAGGTGTGCAATGGCCGGCACATCGCCGTGGATGTCGCCTGAATAGATGAAACGTAAGTAATCCCAAGATCGAGCCAGGCGGGCGTGTGCGCCAAGGGCGTCACCACCAACGGTGGTGACCTACCGTGTTGGGGCGGAGCGCCAAAAAAGAAGGCCCTGCGCAAGCAGGGCCTTTTCATTGCCACTGACCCGTCCTGAATTGGGTTGACACCTTTTCCCACAGGAAGAGGAATGTTCAATGGATTCAACACTCAGGCGCAGCCAGCGGGATTACTCGTTGGCCTTCAAATTGTCGGTGGTCGACCAGGTCGAGCGCGGGGAACTGACCTACAAAAAGGCCCAGGAGCGATACGGGATCCAAGGAAGGAGCACTGTGCTTGGCTGGCTTCGCCGCCATGGTCGGCAGGATTGGTCCGGTGGTGCATCATCTGCCCCCATGACCACTTCACCCAAAAGCGGGGCGGCCAAGCCGCTGACGCCGGAACAACAGATCAAGGCCTTGCAGGTACAACTGCGGGAGGCCAACGAGAAAGCGCAGCTTTTCGAAGCCATCGTCGATGTCCTCAAAGAGGACTACGGGGTACGCATCGTAAAAAAGCCTTCCGGCAAGTCCTCACGCAAGGGCGCCTCCAAGGCGTAAGCGTGGCAAGGGCTTGCCGACATTTCGGCATTAGTCGGCAGGCGTACTACAAAGCCGGCCATCGCCAACAACAGCAGCTGGTCGAGGGCGCGCGGGCGATCGCCTTGGTGGGTGGCTATCGGGCCCGTCAGCCACGCATCGGCACCCGCAAGCTCCACGGTCTGATCAGGCCGGCACTGCAGGAATCGGGGATAGCGATGGGGCGGGACCGCCTGTTTGGTGTCCTTCGTGATGCCCGGCTCCTGGTGCCCATGCGGCGGGCATATCACAAGACAACCGACAGCCATCACCGCTTCCGACGGCACCCCAACCTGCTCAAAGCTGGCGAGGGGCGCGTGGTACCCACCGGCTGCGAGCAGGTGTGGGTCGCCGACATCACCTACCTGCCGACGCAAGGAAAATTCGTCTATCTGAGCCTGATTACGGATGCTTGGTCACGCAAGATCGTCGGCTGGAGTGTGCACGACACGCTGCAGACCGAGCAGGTTGCCCAGGCGTTGCAGATGGCGCTGAAAGGACGAAAAACGCGTCAACAACTGGTCCACCACTCCGATCGAGGTATCCAATACTGCTCGGATTACTACCAGAAGATCCACGCCGCGCACGGCGTAACCTGCTCGATGACCGACGGCTACGACTGCTACCAGAATGCGTTGGCAGAACGGGTAAATGGGATCTTGAAAGGCGAATTCCTGCTGCATCGCCATCGGGACCTGGCGCAGGCACGGCAGATGGTGGCCGAGTCGGTGGCGATCTATAACGCCGAGCGGCCGCACCTGTCCCTTAAAATGCAGACGCCCGATGCAGTGCATCGGGCGTCCTTGGCCGCCTGACGGCGGCCGATTCATCCGCCACAGGTGTCAACCTATGGCAGGACGGGTCACACCCCGGCGTCAACGCTGCCGGGCAGCGCGACGCGCGGGTGCACGGAAAACTACGCCGCGCGGCGGGCAGCCACAGTCCGGGTGCCCTGCTCCAGCTTGAACACCGCCACCGATTCACTCAGCGCGTGCGCCTGTTCTTCCAGCGCGCGGCTGGCCGCGGTGGCTTCTTCCACCAGCGCCGCGTTCTGCTGCGTCACCTGGTCCATCTGAACCACCACCTGGTTCACCTGCTCGATGCCGGCGGCCTGTTCCTTGGTGGCCGCGGCGATGTCGCTCATCAGCTGGTTGGTACGCGAGCTGGCCTGGGTGAGCCGGGCAATCGCTGCTTCGGATTCCACGGTCACGCTCAACCCGGTCTTGACCTTGTCGCTGGCCTCGCCGATCAGGTCCTTGATCTCCTTGGCCGCCGTACCGGCGCGCTGCGCGAGCGTGCGCACTTCGCTGGCAACCACCGCAAAACCACGCCCGTTCTCACCGGCACGCGCGGCCTCGACGGCAGCATTGAGCGCCAGGATGTTGGTCTGGAAGGCGATGCCGTCGATCACCGAGGAAATCTCGGAGATGCGCGCGGAGGATTTGTCGATCTCGCTCATCACCGTGGCCATCTGCGCGATCGCCTGCTCGGTGGCGCGCACGGCGACGCCGGACGCATGCGCCTCCTGGTCGGCCTGGCTGGCGAGTTCTGCGTTCTGGCGCACGGTCGAGGTCAGCTCTTCCATCGAGGCAGCCGCCTCTTCCAGGTTGGCAGCCTGCTGCTCGGTGCGGCGCGACAGGTCGTTGTGGCCGGCGGCCAGTTCCTGCGCGGCGTCGTTGATGCTGCCGGCGGCACCCTGGATCTGCTGCACGATACCGGTCAGCTGCGCCGCGGTGACGTTGGCATCGTCGCGCATCTGTGCGAACACGCCTTCGTAATGGCCTTCCATGCGCGAGGTGAGGTCACCGGTGGAAATGGCGCGCAGCACCTGCGACAGATCGGCGATGCTCGACTGCGAGCTGGCCATCATGCCGTTGAGGTTGGCCACCATGGCGCGGAACTGGAACTGGAACGCGGCCTCATCGCCACGCACCGAGAAGTCACCGGCGCGCGCGGCGCTGGCCAGCGTGTCGATCTGCTGGTTGATCGCCATCAGGCTGCTCTTGACCGTGGCCATGGTGCGGGTCAGCAGTGCCTTCTCGCCCGGGTAGCTGTCCAGGTCGCGGCTGAGGTCGCCGATGGCGTAGTCCTGCATCACATCGACCATGTGCGACTGCACGGCCACGTGCGAGCCCACCAGTTCGTTGGTGGCACGCAGCATGTGCCCGTAATCGCCCGGCAACGCGGCCGCGTCCATCCGGTAGCTGATCGCACCGGCTTCGTGCTGCTGCGCCATCTGCAGCTGCGCGGTGATGGCGGCCTGCACGTTCTGGCGCACGCTGCCCATGGCGTTGCCCAGCAGGGTGAGCTCGTCGCGGCCGCCCAGGCGGAAATCCTGGTCCAGCTCGCCACGGGCCATGCGGTCGGCCAGGCCCACCGCGCGGGCCAACGGCCCGGTCAGGCTGCGCCCGATCAGGATCGAGGCGGCAATGCCGACCAGCAGCGCGATGCCACCGAGCACCAGCAACTGCAGCAGGGTGCGCTCGCCCAGGCGGATCGCCTCGGCCGCGGCCTCGCGGCTTTCCTTTTCTTCATAGGCCACGCCATTGGCCAGCGCCTTGTTCCAGCCGTTGGCCGCGTCCTGCACCGGGCCCAGGGTCAGGGCGACCGCGCCGGGGAAATCGCCTTGCTCCATCAGCTCGCTGGTCTGCTTGTTGAGCGGACGTGCGGTGGCGCGCCTGGCCGCGATCTGCTCGCCGATCGCCTTGCCTTCGGCATCGGTGGGCAGCGCCTGGTAGGCGGTCCAGCTGGCCTCGTAGCGCTTGACCAGCGCGGCAATGCGCGCCTCGTCGGCCTCGCGCTCCTGCCCCTGGCGGATCAGCATTTCACGGCGCACCACCATCATCTGGTTGTTCGCATCGAGCATTTCCGACAGCAGCCGCACCTTGGCGACGCCAACTTCGACCACCTGCTGCATCGCGTGCTTCTGCACCGCGCTGCCGGTGGCGCCGGTGGCCACCACGGCCGCCACCAGCAACAACAACAGGCCAAAGCCCATACCAAGACGCCAGACGACTCTGACGTTACGCAAAAAATCCATGGGGACATCCAAGAACGTGGGGGGGTGAGGGGGTATCGGCCCCCCGTTGCGCGTTCTTGACCACACTTTCTTAACAACTCGGCCGCGGTTCACATTGCCATCGCCATGGCCGGGCGCTCCCTACCCAGATTGGGTACGGTCATACCCAATTTGGGTATTCAGGCCCACTGGGGGGCCGCCCCACGAAAAAGCCCCGCTTTCGCGGGGCTCCTTCGTGCTTCTGCCTGGTGCGGTGGCAGTGCCGAGCAGGGCTCGGCACTACCGGGTGGCTCAGGCGAACGGGTCCTGCAGGACCATGGTGTGGTCGCGGTCCGGGCCGGTGGAAACGATGCTGACCGGGCAGCCGGCCAGCTCTTCCAGCGCACGCAGGTAGGCGCGGGCGGCCGGCGGCAGGTCGTCCCAGTTGGTGATGCCGTGGGTGTTCTCGGTCCAGCCCGGGAACTCCAGGTACACCGGGGTGCACTCTTCCCAGCCCTGCGCGTCCAGCGGGGCGTATTCGGTACGCTTGCCGCGGTATTCGTAGGCGATGCAGACCTTCAGCTTTTCCATGCCGTCCAGCACGTCCAGCTTGGTGATGCACAGGCCGCTGATGCCGTTGATGGCCACGGCGCGCTTGAGCGCGACGATGTCCATCCAGCCGCAGCGACGCGGGCGGCCGGTCGAGGCACCGTACTCGGCACCGCGGTCGCGGATGCCCTGGCCGACTTCATCGTCCAGCTCGGTCGGGAACGGACCACCGCCGACGCGGGTGGCGTAGGCCTTGGCGATACCCAGCACGTAGTCGATCGCGTCCGCGCCCACGCCGGCACCGGCCAGCGCGCCGCCCACGGTGGTGTTGGAGCTGGTGACGTACGGGTAGGTGCCGTGGTCGATGTCCAGCAGTGCGCCCTGGGCGCCTTCGAACAGCACGCGCTTACCCTGCTTGCGCAGGTCGTGCAGGATGCCGGCAACGTCGGACTTCATCGGCTCGACGTACTCGCCGAAGGCCAGTGCTTCGTCGTAGGTCTTCTGGAAGTCGACCGCGTCGGTCTTGAGGTAATTGGTCAGCACGAAGTTGTGGTAATCCAGCGCGGTGCGCAGGAGTTCTTCCAGCTGGGCCGGGTAGTGCAGGTCGGCGATGCGGATGCCGCGACGCGCCACCTTGTCTTCGTACGCCGGGCCGATGCCACGGCCGGTGGTGCCGATCGCCTTGCCGCCGGCAGCGCGTTCGCGCGCCTGGTCCAGGGCGATGTGGTACGGCATGATCAGCGGCGCGGCCGGGGAGATCTTCAGGCGCGAACGCACTTCCACGCCGGAGGTTTCCAGCTCGGCGATTTCCTTCTGCAGCGCAGCCGGGGAGATCACCACGCCGTTGCCGATCAGGCACAGCGCGTCGGCACGCAGGATGCCCGACGGGATCAGGTGCAGCACGGTCTTCTTGCCATTGATGACAAGCGTGTGGCCGGCATTGTGGCCGCCCTGGAAACGTACTACGGCACCGATTTCCTCGGTGAGCAGATCGACGATCTTGCCCTTGCCTTCATCGCCCCACTGGGCACCAAGCACTACGACAGACTGACCCATGACGGGCTCCTCATATGTTGCGGCCATCGGGGCCGCGGACGGGTAAACCGTGGCGGGGCTGGCCAGCGCGGTGATGGCGGCTCCAAACGGGGAGCGGCCGGCGATGGAAGGCCCAGACACGGAAAAAGCCGAACGGGGAGGCCCGTCCGGCTTTTTTGCATTATCCGGGTTTCCTTGGGCAGGTGCCACCCCGCTGGAGGCGGGCGTTGGCAACCGGTCAGGACCAGGCACCGTGGCACCGGCCCCGGCCCGGCCGCTGATGCGATCCGGTAGTGCCGGCCGCTGGCCGGCTCCTCAGCCAAGGTCGGGAGCCGGCCAGCGGCCGGCACTACCGGGGTCTGGTCGGGAGCCGGCCAGCGGCCGGCACTACCTAGTGTTTCAGCCACCACAGCGTGGTCAGGCCGGCCAGCAGGATCACTCCGCCCCAGGTGCGCAGTGTGGCGCTGCGCAGCATCAGCAGGTGTTCGGCCATGCGCTTCCAGGCCAGCGGGGCGGCGAACAGGAACAGGCCTTCGAGCACGGCCACCAGGCACAGGGCCGAGAACAACTCTTTCATGACATCTCCACCAACAAAACGGGGACCCGGTCTGCACCGGGTCCCCGTGGGTTACCTGCCGCCTGCGGCCTCAGCGATCGCTCTTGAGGTACTGCAGGAACGGGTCGTTCTTGTCGAGCACGATCACGCCGTTGCCGTCGGCCATCGAGCCACGATAGGCCTCCAGGCTGCGGTAGAAGGCGTAGAACGACGGGTCGGCCGAGCCGGCCTTGCCGTAGATGCGCGCGGCTTCGGCATCGCCGACACCGCGCAGCTGCTGCGCATCGCGCTCGGCTTCGGCCACGATCACCGTGCTGTCGCGGTCGGCCTGGGCACGGATGGTCAGCGACTGCTCCTCACCCTCTGCACGCAGCTTGGCCGCTTCCTGCTTGCGCTGGGCGCGCATGCGCTCGTACACATCGTTGATCACCTGGCTGTCGGTGGGCAGGTCGATCTGCTTGATGCGCAGGTCGATGATCTGCATGCCGAGGCCCTTCACCGCTTCGTTGATGCCGGTCAACTGCCCGGCAATCAGCTCGCTGCGGTCACCGGACACCAGCTGCTGCAGCGAGCGCGAGTTGATCTGGTTGCGCAGCGAGTCGGTGATGATCGGGGCCAGGCGCGCGTCGGCCACGCTGGCATCGCCACCGGTGGCACGGTAGTAATCGCGTACGTTGGAGATGTAACCGATGGCGAAGAAGTCGACGCTGACGTCCTTCTGCTCGGCGGTGAAGTAACGCGCCGGGGCAGTGGCGAGCACCTGGAAACGGCGGTCGAACACCCGCACCGTTTCCACCAGCGGCACCTTGAAGTGCAGGCCCGGCTTGATGTCGGCACGGACCACCTTGCCCAGGTTGAGCACCATCGCGGTCTGGTCTTCACGGACCACGTATACCGAGCCCAACAGGCCCAGCAGGGCGGCCACGGCCAACCCGATCCAAAGGGAACTCTTCATCGGCTGACTCCTTCACGACCGGTGGGTCGGGTGGTCGGGCGTTCGGTGTTGCGCACGCCATCCACCGGCGTGCTGGCCGGCAGCGACGGCAGCATCACTTCCGGGGTCACGGCCGGTGCGGCCGGTGCGGCAGCGCCGCGGGTGTCGCCGGGCATCGGCACGTAGATCAGCTGGCGGCCATCGCCCCCGATGATCTTGCGGTTCTGGCCGAGCACCTGCTGCACGGTTTCCAGCCACAGGCGCTTGCGGGTGACTTCCGGGGCGTCCTTGTACTGGGCCTGCAGCAGGGTGAAGCGTTCGGCGTCACCCTCGGCCTTGGCCACGGCGGCCTGCTTGTAACCTTCGGCCGTGGTGCGGGCACGCGAGGCCTGGCCGCGCGCTTCCGGCACGACTTTGGCCGCGTAGGCCTGGGCTTCGTTGATCAGGCGTTCCTTGACCTGCTGGGCGCCGTTGACCTCGTCGAAGGCCGGCTTGACCTCTTCGGGCGGGCGCGCATCGGGCAGGGTCAGGCCGGTCACGGCCAGGCCGGTGCGGTAAGCCTTCAGTGCGGCCTGCAGGCGTTCCTGGGCAACCAGCGCCAGCGGGCCGCGGTTGTTGAGGACGGCGTTGAGGTCGGCACGGCCCACCTGCTCGCGGACCGCGCTCTGCGCGGACTGCTCCAGCACCTGGTCGGCTGCCACCGTGCCAAACAGGTACAGGCGCGGGTCGTCGATGCGGTACTGCACGTTGACCGAGACGTTGACGATGTTCTCGTCACGGGTCAGCACCGGTACTTGGCTGCTGAACGTCTTGATCTGGGTGGCATTGACCTTGGTCACCGATTCGATCGGCCAGGGCAGCTTGAAGTTGGGGCCGGGCTGCAGGATCCGCGAGAACTGGCCGAAGCGCAGGACCACGCCGCGCTGCTGTTCGCCGATCAGCTGGAAGCTGGAGAACAGCAGCAGCAGAACCACCGCGACCGCCACCCAACGCAGGATGTTGCCATCGAAGAGATCCTTGAGCGGGCCGGGAAAACCGCCCCAACCGCTGCCATTGCCGCCACCGCGCGGGCCAAACGGCCCTCGTCGGTTCTCGTCGGGACCTTGTCCGCCCTTGTTGCCGCCGGGTGTATTCCAGGCCATGCACGCTCCATCAGTGAAAGGTTGCCTGCGGGCCATTCCGCACCGTCAACCATGAATCCTGTTCGATTCTACTAGATGGGGCGGATCGGCAGGATTGGAAGGGGCAAGGGGCCAACGGGATCGATTCATGCGTTGCCCAGCCGGGGGTCCCGGCCCGCGCAGGCAGCAGGTAAGGTGTCGTTCCACACCCCACGAGGCCGCCCCCATGCCCCTGCCCGCCCCCTTCAACGCCTTCCGCATCCACCAGGACGAGCACGGCCACCGCAGCGGCATCGAGGCGATCGGCCTGGATCAGCTCAACCCGGGCGAGGTGGTGATCCGCGCGCAGTGGTCGTCGGTGAACTACAAGGATGCCCTGGCCGGCACCGGCAAGGGCCGCATCCTGCGCCGCTTCCCGCTGGTGGGGGGCATCGACGTCGCCGGCACGGTGGTGGCCTCCACCGACCCGGCCTACCGCGAGGGCGATGCGGTGCTGGCCACCGGCTGCGGGCTCAGCGAGACCCGGGACGGCGGCTACAGCCAGTACGTGCGGCTGGCCGCGAGCGCGGTGATCGCCCAGCCGGCCGGGCTGACCCCGCGCGAGGCGATGGTGCTGGGCACCGCCGGCTTCACCGCCGCGCTGGCGCTGCTGCGCATGACCGACAACCGGCTGACCCCCGCGCATGGCCCGCTGGCGGTCACCGGGGCCACCGGCGGGGTCGGCTCGTTGGCGGTGGACATCTTCAGCCGCGCCGGCTTCGAGGTGCATGCCATCAGCGGCAAGGCCGACCAGGCCGACTACCTTCACGGGCTGGGCGCCAGCCAGGTGTTGCCGCGCGAGGCGCTGGCCACGGGCAAACCGATGGAATCGGCGCGCTTCGGCGGCGGCCTGGACAATGCCGGCGGCCCCATGCTGGCCAGCCTGCTGGCGCAGACGGTGCCTTACGGCAGCGTGGTCAGCGCCGGCCTGGCGGCCAGCCCCGCGCTGGACATGACGGTGATGCCCTTCATCATCCGCGGCGTGTCACTCCTGGGGGTGTCGTCGGCGGCTGCACCGCGCGCGCTGCGCGAACAGGTGTGGGAAAAGCTCGCCGGCGATTGGAAGCCGCGCCACCTGGAGGCCATCTGCACGCGCGAAGTGGGCCTGGACGGATTGGCCGACGTGTTCGACGCGATGCTTGCGGGCGGCGCAGTGGGTCGCACGGTGGTGCGGATCGACTGAGCGTTGCAGGGGGGCGACGGACGGCATGCCGGACGCTTCCCGGCCATGCGCGCGCGGCACTACACTGCGGGCATAACCTGGGGAACAACATGGCACGCATTCTGATCGTCGACGATTCACCGTCGCAGCTGCTGGGGATACAGCGCATCGTCGAAAAGCTCGGGCACGAGATCCTGACCGCCACTGATGGCGCCGCCGGGGTGGAAGCGGCCCGGGCGCAACTACCCGATCTGGTGCTGATGGACGTGGTGATGCCCAACCTCAACGGTTTCCAGGCCACCCGCACGCTGGCCCGCGATGCGAGCACCAAGCACATTCCGGTGATCCTGGTAACCACCAAGGACCAGGACACCGACCGCATGTGGGGCATGCGCCAGGGGGCCAAGGCCTACATCACCAAGCCGTTCTCCGAGGACGAGCTGTCTGAAGTGCTGGAGCGCGTTTTCAGCAACCAGGAACCGCCGACGGCGTGATGCCGACGGCCGGCCCGGTAGGTACCGACCGTTGGTCGGTACGCACTGACGGTTGGTACGCAACAACGGTCGGTACGCCGATGCATCGGCGCGCCGCCGGCATCACACCTTTTCGCCGAACGCCTTGGCCAGCGCCTTGTAGGCCTTCTTCTGGGCCTCTTCGGTCGGGGCCGGCGCCACGATCTCCAGCTCCACGATCTGGTCACCGTCCGGGTTGCCCGGCAGGCCGCGACCGCGCAGGCGCAGCTTGCGCCCGGCATCGGATTCGGCCGGCACCTTCAATTCCACCGACCCGCCCAGGGTGGGCACGCTGATGCTGGTGCCCAGCGCGGCCTGCCACGGCGTCACCTGCAGGGTGTACAGGATGTTGCGGCCGTCCACCTCGAACTGCGGGTGCTCGGCATATTCCACTTCCAGCAGCAGGTTGCCGCCGCCGGTGCCCTGCCCGGTCAGCCGGATCACCTGGCCCGGGCGGATGCCCTTGGGCACGCGCACGTCCAACTGCTTGCCGTTGACGTTGATGCGCAGGCTGTCGCCGGTATGGGCCGCTTCCAGCGGCACCGACAACTTGGCGCGGGTGTCGCGGGTGGGCTGCGGCCCCTGGCTGGCGCCGCCGAAGCCACTGGCCCGGCCACCGCCACCGCCGCGCTGGCGCGCGAACAGGCTTTCGAAGAAGTCGCTGAAGCCGCCGCCGCCGGCGCCGCCCCCAAACACTTCCTCGTAATCGAAGCCCTGCCCGCCGCCGTAGTTCGGCGGTGCATGGAACTCCTCGCCCGGCCGGTAGCCCTGGGCCTTGAGCTGGTCGTAGGCGGCACGCTTCTGCGGGTCGCGCAGGGCTTCATAGGCCTCGTTCACGGCCTTGAACTTGTCTTCCGCGCCGGCCTCCTTGCTCACGTCAGGGTGGTACTTGCGTGCCAACCGGCGGTAGGCCGTCTTGATCTCGGCATCGCCCGCGGTCGGTTCCACCCCGAGCGTGGCGTAGTAATCCTTGAATTCCATCGATACACCTCGAATAAGTTCGGTCGCCCGCGCCGGCGGGCACCGTCCCGTCAATTCTAGCCGCTGGCAGCGCCGCTGCCGTGACGCGCGGGCTTGATCCGGCGCAATGCGTCGCGCATGGGCGGCGGCTACGCTGGCCCCGGCAGCGCTGCCCTGCCGTTGAAATGGGTGTCCACGCGATTTTTTCAACGTTTTGACGCCACCCTCCCACCCCGCTTACTACGCTGTCCGTGTCCAAGGAGTCCGCATGACCATCCACGTTGGCGACCGCATTCCCGAAGTCACCCTCAAACGCATCCGCGAGGGCATGGAGACCATCGACACCCATGCCCTGTTCGACGGACGCCGGGCGGTGCTGTTCGCCGTGCCCGGTGCGTTCACGCCCACCTGTTCGGCCCGCCACCTGCCCGGCTATGTGGAGCACTTCGCCGATTTCCGCCACCGCGGCATCGACGTGTTCTGCATGGCGGTCAACGACCCGTTCGTGATGAAGGCCTGGGGCGAAAGCCAGCACGTGCCCGACGGCCTGCAGCTGCTGTCCGACGGCAACGGCGAGTTCACCCGCGCGCTCGGGCTGGAGATGGATGCCAGCAGTTCGGGCATGGGCCTGCGGTCGCGCCGCTTCGCGCTCTACGTCGAAGACGGCGTGGTGCGCCAGACCTTCATCGAGGAACCCGGCCAGTTCGAGGTGTCCTCGGCAACGTACGTGCTGGAGCACCTGCCCAGCTGATCCCCCGCAACAAAGGAACCCGGCCAGCCATGTCAACGCCAGCCAAGCAATCCAGCACCGCCCCCGCCACCCGCCGCACCGGCCCGGACGGCATCAGCGATACCGCCACCCTGCGTGCCCGCGCGCGCAAGGACATCGAGGACGGCGCGATCACGCCGACCTACAGCGCCGACCGCGAGGCGGTGATCAAGCTGCTCAACGATGCACTAGCCACCGAGTACGTGTGCGTGCTCCGCTACTACCGCCACTACTTCATGGCCAAGGGCATGCTCGCCGACGCGGTCAAGGGTGAGTTCCTGGAGCACGCCCAGCAGGAGCAGGCACACGCCGGCAAGCTGGCCGAGCGCATCGTGCAGCTGGGCGGCGAACCGGATCTCAACCCGGACACCCTGACCGCGCGTTCGCATGCCGAATACAAGGAAGGCAAGGACCTGCGCGACATGGTCCGCGAGAACCTCATCGCCGAGCGCATCGCGATCGACAGCTATCGCGAAATGATCAATTTCGTCGGCGACAAGGACACCACCACCAAGCGCATCCTCGAAGAGATCCTGGCCCAGGAAGAGGAACACGCCGACGAGTTCGCCGACCTGCTGGACGGCTGGATCGGGGAATAACCCCCACGCATCTGGAACCGGTAGTGCCGGCCGCTGGCCGGCTCTTCCGGTCCCCCTGCCGGAACCGCTGCTGCCCCGGCCCCTGCTCGCGGATGATCAAACCGGTAGGGTCGCGCCCCAGCCGACTGCCGATACGCCCTCAACATTCGGTGATGGCATGACCTGTGGCGAGGACGGCGCTGTTGCGCTTTTCCGACACAGGTCATGCCCTACCGGATGCGGAAGATGCACCGGCAGTCGGCTGGGGCGCGACCCTACCGGTGTCACCGCGTGACGTTGGGATGGATGCGGGTGCCGTTGGATGGATGCGCGGGGCGTTGCGATCGGTGCGCGCCACCGCGGGTTGCTACCGCAGGATGCGGAACCGGACCTGCGTCCACGCACCATCGGAGGCGAGCGCGGTAAGGGTGTGCTCGCCGGTTTCGTCGAAATCGCGCTGGAACAGGCGCGCGCCCTCGGTGCGGGCGATCCAGCGACCATCCAGCAGCCAGTCGATGCTGTTGTCGTTGCCGAGCGCGCGCAGCTGCAGGCGCACGCCGTGCTCGGCGTTGGGCGCGCGGGCCAGTGTGGCGCGGTCGTTGAGGCCTTCGATGTGCAGGCTGCCCCCGCTCTCGCGGCCATCGTCGCTGCAGTCCAGCGACAACGCCGGCAGCTGCGACGCATGCCGCTGTGCCAAGGGCAACCACGGGGACAACAGGGCCGGCCAGCGCGCGATCTCGCGCGCCTCGGTCTCGTGCGGCAGGCGGCAATCCGGCGACACCCGCAGGCCGCTGCGTGCGTCCACGTTGAACCGCTGGCGCCCCGGCTGCCACAGCCGCGCGTCGCGTTCGGCGAAGGTGGGCGGCACCACGCCGTCCAGCACGAACGCATCCAGGCGGCGTTGGCACAACGCGTCCTCGGTGCGCTCGGCCAGCTCCCCGGTCGGCCAGCAGATCGCCTCGCGGGTCACGTTGGGCGGCATCGGCGCGCCACTGGCGTCGCCGGCCTGGCGCGGCAGGCTGTCCACCACCTCGAACATCAGCGGCAACGCGGTGACCGCACCGTACTGCCCGGGCAACGGCGTGCCATCGGGCCGCCCCACCCACACCCCCACGGTGTAGTGGCGGGTACTGCCGATCGCCCAGGCATCGCGGTAGCCGTAGCTGGTGCCGGTCTTCCACGCCACCCGCGGGCGCCCGGTGACATCGAAGGTGCCGCTGCCGTACCCCGGCCGCGGGTTGGACTCGAGCACTTCGCGGGTGATCCACGCCGCACCCGGCGACATCAGGCGGCGTTCGATCACCGGATCGGCCGCGGTATAGCGCACACGGCCGGCGATGCCGTTGCGGTTGAATCCGGCAAATGCCCCAACCAGATCTTCCAGGCGCGCACCGGTGCCGCCGAGGATCAGCGACAGGTTGGGCGCGCTGCCATGCGGGAAGCGCAGCGTGATGCCGGCGTGCGACAGCCGCGCGGCGAAGCGCGCCGAGCCGACCCGGTCCAGCAGGTCCACCGCCGGCACGTTGAGCGACAGCCGCAATGCCGTGGCCGAACTGACCGGCCCGTTGAACGCCGCATCGAAATTGCCCGGGCGGTAACCACCGAACGCCTGCGGTGCGTCCACCATCAGGCTTTCCGAATGGATGAGCCCATCATCCAGCGCCATGCCGTACAGGAACGGCTTGAGCGTGGAGCCGGGCGAGCGCCAGGCCTGCACCATGTCCACGTGGCCCAGCCGCTGCTTGTCGCCGAAAGCCACCGAACCGACGTAGGCGCGGGCCTCCAGGGTGCGGTTGTCGACCACCAGCAACGCCGCCGACGTACGTTCGGGCAGCTGCGAGAAGTACGACGACACCCGTTCTTCCAGCGTGCGCTGCAGGCCGATGTCCAACGTGCTTTCGATCCGCGCCGCACGCGGTTGCGCCGACCGCAGCCGTTGCGCCAGCAGCGCGGCATGCAGCGGCGGCTGCAGCGCGCGGGTGACCACCGGCTCGATGCGGGCATCGTCCACGTCGTCACGGCTCCACACGCCCAGCGCGACCATGCGCTCGAGCACCTTGTCGCGCGCGCGTTGCGCCGCTTCGGGGTGGCGGTCCGGGCGCAGCCGGCTGGGCGCCTGCGGCAACACCGCCAGCAATGCGGCTTCGGCCTGCGACAGCCGCGCAGCCGGCTTGCCCAGGTAGGCCCAGCTGGCCGCCTCCACGCCTTCGATGGTGCCGCCATACGGTGCGCGTTCCAGGTACAGCGCCAGGATCTGCGCCTTGCTCAGGTGCACTTCCAGCTGCACCGCACGCAGCATCTGCTTGGCCTTGCCCCACGGCGTGCGCGTATGCGGGTCGAGGATGCGCGCCACCTGCATGGTCAGGGTGGAACCACCGGACACGATCCGCCCCTGCAGCAGCCATTGCTTGCCGGCGCGCAGCAACCCCCACGGGTTGATCCCGGGGTGCCGCCAGAACCAGCGGTCTTCGTAATTGAGCAGCGCCTGCAGGTACAGCGGCGACACGCTGTCGATGGACGCCGGGTACCGCCACACACCGTCGGCATCGGCGAACGCGCGCAGCGGCGTGCCGTCGCGGGCGACCACCAGGGTACTGGTGTCGCGCAGCTTCGGCAGCGGCGGCGGGAACGCCAGGTCAAGCACCAGCAGCAGGCTGAGCACGGCCACCGTGCCCCACCGCAGCGTGGGCAACAGCCACTGCCGCGCCCGCAGTGCCAGGCGCTTGAAGGGGAATGACGTCATCGGCTGAACGACAGCGTGGTGCGGGCCATCGCGGCGGCGATGGCCCGCACCCGGCTCACGGTTGGACCACGGTCAACGTGGTCGGGTAGCTGCGGCCCACCCCACGCAGATCGGGGCGGTACATGTCTTCCACCAGCGGCGGCGGCACCGTGTAGGTGCCCGGGGTGACCGCGCGCACCAGGTAGAACACCTTGGCGGTGCTGCCCCGCGACAGCTTCACCGCGGCCACGTAGCGGTCGTCGCGGAACTCCTCGTGGCGCAGCGTGGCGGCATCGCCGCGGTCGTTGACGTTGAGCCCGTCCACCACCACGTCGGCCCACTGCTTGGCGTCGCCCAGGTTGAAGTTCTCGATCTCAAGGCCAGCGGGCAACAGGTCCGTCAGCAGCGCGTCGGGCATGTCCACGTTCGGGGTGATGCTGACCCGCACGATCAACGCCTCGCCTTCCTTCAACGCGCGCGGCGTCCACGGCTTGCCGTCCGTGGTGTACCAGGTGCGTTCCACGCCCAGGTGGCGGCTGTCCGGCTCCGGTGCGGTGCGCGGGATGCCGGCCACGTCCAGGCTGGCGAACATCGGCGGCTCCCCCTGCGGGGTGAAGCGCACGCCCTTGGCCAGCGCGGCGTAGTCGAAGCTGCGCCCGAACAGGCGACGCGCGGCGATGGCCTCCACCTCACCGCCCACAGCCAGTTCGCCGGACACCAGCTTCTTCTGGTTGGCCGACAGGGCCTTGCCCAGGCGCGCGATGGCGACCTGTTCCTGCGTGCTCAACCACAGCCCGCTGCTGCTGCGGCGTGCATCCAGGGCCCGGCCCAGGTCGACCGCACGGGCGTCATAGCCCGGCTTGGACAGCTTGCGCTCGTGCAGCAGCGCGATCATCAGTGCGTCATCGCGCACCGCGCTGCCGTAGTCACCGAAGTACTGCGGGCGTTCGCTGCTCGGCTTGGCAAAGCCGGCGGCAATGGCCGCATCGCCACGCTTGTGGTCGCCCTGCAGCGACAACGCGATGCCCAGGTGGACCAGCGGCAGGCCGGTCAGTGCCTTGCTGCGTTCGTTGTCATACAGCGCGCGCAGCGTACCCAGCGGCGCGCGGTTGACTCGCGCCAGCACGTAACCGGAGTACGCCTGGTTGGCGAACTTGAGGTTCTCGCGGCGGTCTTCACCGTAGAACTGGTTGCCACCGGACAGCAGGTCTTCGCTCAGGCGGTTGAGCGCCTTCTGCAGCACGCTGTCGGGCACCGCGAAACCTCCGTCCTTGGCATCCAGCAGGAACTCGGCGATGTACGGGGTGAGCCATGGGTTCACATAGCCGTCGTCGCCCCACATCGAGAAGTTGCCGTTGGCCACCTGCATCGAGGCCAGCCGGCCGAACGCGCCTTCCATGCGCTCACGGCGGGTCTTGGCATCCAGGCCGTCGGCACCGAGCATGGCCGAGGTCGCCTCGTCCAGCATCAGTGCCGCGTAACCCTTGCTGGTGGTCTGCTCGGCGCAGCCATACGGATACTTCAGTGCGTCGTTGAGCGCGCTGGCAAACGGAATCGGCGGCAGCGCGCTGACCAGCATGCGGGCGGTCACCGAATCGCTCATCAGGCCATCGGCCAGGCCGCTGCCCATCTCCACTGCACCCAGCGGGTCCAGCGTGCGGGTCTGCGAGCGAAGGATCTGCGGCCAGGCGGCGCGCACCGGCAGGTCGTAGCGGCGATCCACCTTGAATCCGTTGCCGTCCACCCGCACCCGCACCTTGGCCACCGTGTAGCCCTCGCGCGCGGTCAGCGGGAAGCTGAGGGTGGTCTTGGCGTCGGCCTTGAGCTGCAGCGTGCGGGTCGGTTCACCCAGGGCGAGCGGACCGATGCCGTCGACCTGCACCTTGAACTCGCCCGGCGTGCCGGTGAAGTTCTGCACGTCCAGGGTGACCGTGCTGCGGTCGCCCGGCGCCATCACCCGCGGCATGCTGGCTTCGGCCAGGATCGGCGCGCGCACCACCGTTTCCACATCGCGCTTGCCGTACTGGTCATCGGAATACACCACCGCCGACACCCGCAGGGTGCCGTTGAAGTCCGGCACCTTCAGCGCGATCCGGGCGATGCCCTTGGCATCGAGCTTCACCGGTCCGGAGAACAGGTCCACGGTCTGCACACGCGCGGTGGGACGCTTGGCCTGGGGCATCGCCGCCAGCGCCATGTCGCCGCCGAACTTGAGCTTGCCGCTGCTGCCGTCGAAGCTTTCGATCACGCGGCTGTAGATGTCATAGGCATCCACGTCCAGGCGGCGCTGCGCGAAGAAGTGGCCGGCCGCGTCGGGCACCGGGAAGCGGGTGATGTTGAGGATGCCCACGTCCACCGCCGACACGGTCACGTGCGCGACCTTGCCCGCCAGCTGCGGCGCGCTCACCGTCACCGGCAGGATCTGCTCGGGGCGCATCTGCTTGGGCGCCGACAGGCCGACCGCGATCTGGCGCGCCTTGCGGTCCATCGGCACGTGCACCACGCCCACCGCACGGGCCGGGGTGATCTTGCTCGGCGCACTGCCGCCACGGAACACCAGCGCGGTGATGTAGACGTCGTGGCGCTCCCACTCGGCGGTGACCGGGATGTCGAAGGTGCTGCCCGGCTTGGCGTCGATCTCCTGCACGTACAGCATCTTGTCGCTTTCCACCATCAGGATGCCCTTGCCGGCATGCGGCGGGGTGACGGTGACGCGGACCTTGTCGCCGGCCTTGTAGCCGGTCTTGTCCAGGCCCAGCTTGATCTTGTCCGGGCGTGCATCCAGGCCGCGGTTGTCGTCGTTCCAGCTCCAGCCGGCGCGGAACGGATAGCGGCTGGTCAGCCCGGTGGTCGGATCGAACACCTCCAGGCGGTACTCGCCCCACTCCACCGGCAGGTCGACCGTGGTGGCCGCGGTGCTGGCGTCGACAGTGCGGGTGTCCTTGTTCTCGAAGCGGCGGGTGAAGTCGTAATCCCAGCGGTTGTCGTTGAAGGTCCAGTGGTAGTCGCGCAGCTCGCGCACCAGGGTGATCTTCAGGCCCTTGGCCGGCTGCGGCTTGCCTGCGGCGTCCACACGCATCACTTCGAAGCGCGCGCTGCTGTTGGCATCGGCGCCGTCATCGGGATTGAACAGCGGACGCACGCCGACCAGCGCCGGCGCCGGCCACATCACCCGCTTCAGCGTGCGGGTGACGGTGCGCCCGCCGGTTTCGTACACGCTGCCGGACACCACCACCGCGATCGGGGCGGTCGGCTTGACCTCATCGGGCAGCGCCACGTCCTGGCGCAGCTTGCCGTCGGCCGGGAATTCGGTGTCGATGATGTCGCGTGCCTCACGCGGCAGTGCAATGGTGGGGTCACCGAAGAAGTAGCCCGGCAACGCCTCCACCGGGGACTGCTCGGCCGCCACGGCCAGGCGCGCGGTGAAGCGGTTGCCGTCGGCGGGCGCGCCGTACAGGTAGGCCGCATCGGCGATCAGCTTGAGCGGCTCACCCGGCTTGAGGGTCTTCTGGGCACTGTCCAGGTCCAGCTTCATGCGCTCGGGCAGGAACTCCTCGATGCGCAGGGTCATGCCCTGGATGGCTTCCTTGCTGGCCGGGTTGGTGCGGAATTCCACCTGCCAGCGCCCGGTCGGGGCTTCGGCCGGAATGGTCTGTTCGAAGCTGAAATAGCCCTGCTCGCCCGGCTGCAGGCGGGTTTCGCGGAAGGTCTTGCCGTCCGGCTGCTTCAGGCGCAGGAAGACCGGCTGCGGCTTGGTCGGCTTGCCATCGTTGTCGCGCAGCAGCGCGGAGATGCGCACCGTTTCACCGGGGCGGTACAGGTCGCGGCCGGACCAGGCGAACACGTCGAACCAGGCGTTGTCGCGCCCGGCCACCGCGAACTCGCTCAGGTCCAGCGCCGGCTGGTTGAACGGCAGCATCGAGGTGTCCGCACCGCTGCTGGCGATCAGCACGTGGCTGGCATCGAGCGTGTAGTTGAGCAGTGCATTGCCGTTGCCGTCGGTGCTGCCCTTGAGCACCACCTCGCCCTTGCCGTCGAGGATGCGCAGCTCGATCTTCTTCAGCGCCGCCCCGCTCTGCAGCGAGGCGGTATGCACGAACAGCTTGTCCTTGTAGGCGCGGGTGTGCAGGCCGATGTCGCTGACGGTGAAGAAGGCGGTGTCGAACTCGCTTTCGAACGAGCCGCTGCGCTTCATCACCGCGAAGTACAGGCCGGGCTCCTGCAGCTGCTTGATCTCCTGGGTGGGCAGGTAGGTCAGCACGCGCTCGTTCTGCTTGCCGCCCAGCACGAACCGGTTGACGTACACCGGCTCGGCCAGCTTGGACATCGGCACGCGGTCGTCATAGTCGCTGTCCAGGTCCCAGCTGCCGCGACGCCCGCCGCGCTGGTACTGGCTGAAGAAGGTGGGCAGCTGGTTCTCGCGCACGCGCAGGAACTCCACGTCCACTTCCTGCACGTTCACCGACACCACCGGCAGGCCACGGCTGTCCTTGGCCGGCAGCACGCTGCCCTGCGAAGCGAAGCCGGCCACCGGCTTGAGCTCGCCGGTGAACACTTTCTGGCGAAGCTCCTTGCCGATCCGGCTGCCATCGGCGGCCAGCAGGTCGGGCGAGACGATCAGGTTGTATTCCTTGGCCGCCTCGACGAACGGGTAGCGCAGGGTCAGTCCGTCATCGGACAGGGTCCAGCTGCTGTCCTCGGTGCCCACCTTCTCGGCGAAGCGGACCAGTGCGTCGAAGTCCTGGGTGCCCACCAGCGGGCGCGAGAATTCCAGCGCCAGCGACACGCCGTCACCCTTCTGGTCGGGGTAAGCCCGCACCAGGGTGAACTCACTGACCTTCTCGGCCTTGGCCGCGATCGGTGCGCCGGACGGGGTGGGCAGCTGTCCGCTGTTGTTGCGGTTGCAGCCCCCGATGCCCAGGGCCAGGCCGGCGACCAGCGCCAGGCCCGCGATTCCCTTCCAGCTCCACTGCCCGACCCGACTGCGGCTAGCCATGATGACGCTCCTTGATCAAGGCGGCCAGTATAGAGGGCGACCCGGCTCGAGCGGAGCCGGGTGACGGTCGGGTCTGCGTGGCGTCCGGGGTAGCCGACCAACGGTCGGCTCTACCGGGGATGTGGTGTGGCCGACCGCGCGTCGGGTGCGGCCGGCTGGGGATGTGCCAGCCGACCGACGGTCGGCTCTACCCGGCTACGTAGAGGTTTACGTAGTCGTGTACGGGCATCGCTTCCAGCACCACCGGGTCCAGTGAGGCGTCGAGGATGCGGCGCTGCTGCTGGGTCGGGTAGGTGGCGGTGAGGTGGGCGCGGAACTTGTCCTCCAGCAGCGGGATGCCCTCGGCGCGGCGGCGGGCGTGGCCCAGCGGGTACTCCACCTCGGCCTCCAGGGTGCTGCCGTCGGTGAACGCCACCGCCAGCGCGTTGGCGATGCTGCGCTTGTCCGGGTCCAGGTAGTCGGCGGTGTAGCGCGGCTCCTCGACGCAGGTGATCTTCGCGCGCAGCGCATCGATGCGCGGGTCGGCGGCCACGTCGTCCTCGTAATCCTCGGCCACCAGGCGGCCGAAGATCAGCGCGATGGCGACCATGTACTGCACGCAGTGGTCGCGGTCGGCCGGGTTATGCAGCGGGCCGGGCTTGTCGATGATGCGCAGGCAGGCCTGCTGGGTGCGCAGGGTGATGTGGGCGATGTCCTCGCTGCGCTTGCCGGCCGCGCGCATGCGCGCATGCAGCTGCATCGCCGCCTCCACGGCGGTCTGCCCGTGGAATTCGGCCGGGTAGCTGATCTTGAACAGCACGTTTTCCATCACGTAGCTGCCATACGGGCGCTGGAAGCGGAACGGCTGCCCGCCAAAGCTGACGTCGTAGAACCCCCAGGTGGGTGCGGTCAGCGCACTCGGGTAGCCCATCTCGCCCGCCGCGGCCATCAGTGCCAGCCGCACGGCGCGGCTGGTGGCATCGCCGGCCGCCCAGCTCTTGCGCGACCCGGTATTGGGGGCGTGCCGGTAGGTGCGCAGCGACTGCCCGTCCACCCAGGCCAGCGACACCGCGTTGAGCATGCGCTCGCGGTCCAGCCCGAGCAGGTGCGCGACCACGGCGGTGGAGGCCACCTTGACCAGCACCACGTGGTCCAGCCCGACCCGGTTGAATGCGTTTTCCAACGCCAGGCAGCCTTGGATCTCATGCGCCTTGACCATCGCCACGAGCACGTCGCGCATGGTCAACGGCGGCCGCCTCAGTGCTTCGGCGTTGCGGCTGAGCCAGTCGGCGGTGGCCAGGATGCCGCCGAGATTGTCGGACGGATGGCCCCATTCGGCGGCCAGCCAGGTGTCGTTGAAGTCCAGCCAGCGCACCATCGCGCCGATGTTGAAGGCGGCCTGCACCGGGTCCAGTTCGAAGCGCGTGCCCGGCACGCGCGCGCCGTTGACCACCCGGGTGCCAGGCACCAGCGGTCCGAGCAGCTTGCTGCAGGCGGGAAACGCCAGGGCCGCCAGGCCGCAGCCAAGCGTGTCGATCAGGCAATGGCGCGCGGTGCTGAAGGCCAGCGGCGACTCCACCCGGAAGTCGCGCACGTAGTCCACGATGTCGGTCATGACCGCATCCCATGGCGGTCGCTGGTTGCTGCTGTGGTCGTGACCGGACATCGTGATCTCCTGTTGAACCTACAAGGTGTCGGCGGGTACCCGCACCGCGCCTTCCATCAGCACGCGTGCACTGCGGCTCATGATGGCCTTGGTGACCGTCCACTGCCCGTCAACGAACGCCGCCTGTGCGCCCACCCGCAGCGTGCCGGACGGATGCCCGAAGGTGACCGCTTCACGCTCGCCGCCACCGGCGGCCCGATTGACCAGCGTGCCGGGGATCGCGGCGGCGGTGCCGATCGCAACCGCCGCCGTGCCCATCATCGCGTGGTGCAGCTTGCCCATCGACAGCGCGCGCGCGTGCAGGTCGATGTCGCCCGCCGCGATCTGCTTGCCGCTGGAAGACACGTAGTCCTGCGCCGGGGCGACGAACGCCACCTTGGGCGTGTGCTGGCGGGTGGCGGCCTGGTCGATGCTGTCGATCAGGCCCATGCGCACCGCGCCGTGCGCACGGATCGCCTCGAAGCGGGCCAGTGCGGCCTTGTCCTCGTTGATCGCCGGCTGCAGTTCGGTACCGGTGTACCCCAGGTCGGCCGCGTTGAGGAAGATGGTGGGAATGCCGGCGGTGATCATCGTCACCTGAAAGCTGCCCACGCCGGGCACGTCCAGGGTGTCGACCAGGTTGCCGGTCGGGAACATCGACCCGCCCTCGCCGTCGCCGTCATCGGACGGGTCGAGGAACTCCAGCTGGATCTCGGCCGCCGGGAAGGTCACCCCGTCCAGCTCGAAATCGCCGATCTCCTGCACCTGGCCATCCACGACCGGCACGTGGGCCAGGATGGTCTTGCCGATATTGGCCTGCCAGATCCGCACGGTGCAGATGCCGTTGTGCGGGATGCGCGCCGGGTCGATGAAGCCGTTGCTGATCGCAAACGGGCCTACCGCGGTGCTGAGGTTGCCGCAGTTGCCGCTCCAATCCACGAACGCGGTATCGATGGCGACCTGACCATACAGATAGTCCACGTCATGATCGGGCACCGACGCGGCGGCGATGATCACGCACTTGCTGGTGCTGGAGGTGGCACCGCCCATGCCGTCGGTGTGCTTGCCATACGGGTCGGGCGAGCCGATCACGCGCATCAGCAGCGCATCGCGGGCCGGGCCCGGCACCTGCGCCGCCACCGGCAGGTCGGTCAGCCGGAAGAACACGCCCTTGCTGGTACCGCCACGCAGGTAGGTGGCCGGAATGCGGAGCTGGGGGAGGAAGGTCATAACGGATGCCTTGGAAGTCTCGGAAAAATCAGCGCTGGGCGACCAGCGCAGGAAGAGGATGACGTTTGTGCGCGGCCATGGCGCTGCGCTGCTCCCAGCGGAACAGCCACAGGATGGCCAGCTTGGTGCTGCCGCTGACCACGGCCAGCAGCAACAGCGGCCAGCCCAGGCGCAGCCCCATCGCGAAGGCGAAGACGACCGTGGAAACATCCATCAGCAGGATCAGCTGGCTCATCCGCAGCGATACCGCACCGGTGCGGCCGGAGCGCCAGATCAGCAGGATCTGGTGCGCATACCCCTGCGCCAGCAACGCGGTGATGGCCACGATCATCGCCGAGGCCAGTACCCGCCCTTCGTCGACGTGGCGCTGCCCCCAAACCAGCCCGGCCAGCGCACACAGCAGTGCCAGGCAGGCCAGCGCCAGCCCGGTGGTGGCCGCGCGGCTGCGACGGTCCGTCCAGATCTCGCGCAGGATCAGCAGCACCAGCACCGAGGCGAGCAGGCGCGGCCAGACAATGAAGTGGTTGAACGGCTGGATGGTGTAGCCGTAGACGAAGAACGACAGATAGGCCAGGAAACTGACCGTGAACTGGTTGAGCGACAGGATGTCGGTGGCGCCACCGTTGGCCGCGCCCGCGCTGCGGCGTCGCCAGACCTTGCGCAGCTGCGCCCACACGCCGACCAGGCTGAGCAGGATGAACGCGGTGTTGATGATGCCCGCCACGGTGTAGAACATGTCGCCGACCGTCCTGTCTGGTATCGCTTGCCAGCGCATCGGTGGCCCCATGCCACCGACGCTGCGGGCGCGCACACCGGGTGCGCGCCCGTGTTGCCCTCACGCCACCTGCGACGCTTCCAGGAAGTCCTGGGCGAAGCGCTGCAGCACGCCACCGGCCTCGTAGATGGACACCTCCTCGGCAGTGTCCAGGCGGCAGGTGACCGGCACCTTCAGCTGTTCACCGTTGCGGCGGTGGATCACCAGGGTCAGCTCGGCACGCGGCACGCGTTCGCCGATCACATCGAAGGTTTCGGTGCCGTCGATGCCCAGCGTCTTGCGGTTCACGCCGTCCTTGAACTCCAGCGGCAGCACGCCCATGCCGATCAGGTTGGTGCGATGGATGCGTTCGAAGCCTTCGGCGGCAATCGCCTCCACGCCGGCCAGGCGCACGCCCTTGGCGGCCCAGTCGCGCGAACTGCCCTGGCCGTAATCGGCACCGGCAATGATGATCAGCGGCTGCTTGCGCGCCATGTAGGTTTCAATGGCTTCCCACATGCGCGTGACCTGCCCGTCCGGCTCCACGCGCGCCAACGAGCCCTGCTTGACCTGGCCATCGACCACGGCCATTTCGTTGATCAGCTTCGGGTTGGCGAAGGTGGCGCGCTGTGCGGTGAGGTGGTCGCCGCGGTGGGTGGCGTAGGAATTGAAGTCCTCTTCCGGCAGGCCCATCTTGGCCAGGTATTCACCGGCGGCGCTGCTGGCCATGATCGCGTTGGACGGCGACAGGTGGTCGGTGGTGATGTTGTCGCCGAGCACGGCCAGCGGACGCATGCCACTGAGCGAGCGCGCACCGGCCAGAGCGCCTTCCCAGTACGGCGGGCGGCGGATGTAGGTGCTCTGCTCGCGCCACGCATACAGCGGGCTGATCGGCGCGCCGTGCTCCACCTTGAAGGTGAACATCGGGTCGTAGACCTGGCGGAACTGCTCCGGCTTGACGCAGGCCTTGACCACCGCATCGATCTCGGCATCGCTGGGCCACAGGTCCTTCAGCGTGATCGGGTTGCCATCGGCGTCGTGGCCCAGGGCGTCCTTCTCGATATCGAACCGCACGGTACCGGCGATCGCGTAGGCCACCACCAGCGGCGGCGAGGCCAGGAACGCCTGCTTGGCGTACGGATGGATGCGCCCGTCGAAGTTGCGGTTGCCCGACAACACCGCCGTGGCGTACAGGTCGCGGTCGATCACTTCCTGCTGGATCTTCGGGTCCAGCGCGCCGCTCATGCCGTTGCAGGTGGTGCAGGCGAAGGCCACGATGCCAAAGCCCATCTGTTCCAGGTCGCCCAGCAGGCCGGCCTCTTCCAGGTACAGCTGCACGGCCTTGGAACCGGGTGCCAGCGAGCTCTTCACCCACGGCTTGCGGGCCAGCCCGGCGCGGTTGGCGTTGCGCGCCAGCAGGGCGGCGGAGATGACGTTGCGCGGGTTGCTGGTGTTGGTGCAGCTGGTGATGGCGGCGATGATCACCGCGCCATCGGGCATCAGCCCCTGTTCCTGCTCCAGCTTGCCCGAGGCCAGCTTGGCTTCATCGGCGATGCCGCGTGCGGCCAGCTCGCTGGTGGCCACGCGCTTGTGCGGGTTGGACGGGCCGGCCATGTTGCGCACCACGCTGGACAGGTCGAACTGCAGCACGCGCTCGTACTGCACGTTGGCCAGGTCGTCCGACCACAGGCCGGTGGCCTTGGCGTAGGTTTCCACCAGCTGCACCTGGGCTTCCTCGCGGCCGGTCAGGCGCAGATAGTCCAGGGTCTGCTGGTCGATGGAGAACATCGCCGCGGTGGCGCCGAACTCCGGGGTCATGTTGGAAATGGTGGCGCGGTCGCCGATGGTCAGCGCGGTGGCGCCTTCACCGAAGAACTCGATCCACGCCCCCACCACGCGCTCCTTGCGCAGGTATTCGGTCAGCGCCAGCACGATGTCGGTGCAGGTGATGCCCGGCTGCGGGCGACCGGTGAGTTCCACGCCGATGATGTCGGGCAGGCGCATCCACGAGGCGCGGCCGAGCATCACGCTCTCGGCTTCCAGGCCGCCCACGCCGATGGCGATCACGCCCAGCGCGTCCACGTGCGGGGTGTGGCTGTCGGTGCCCACGCAGGTATCGGGGAAGGCCACGCCGTCGCGCACCTGCACCACCGGGGACATCTTCTCCAGGTTGATCTGGTGCATGATCCCGTTGCCCGGTGGAATCACGTCGACGTTCTTGAACGCCTTCTTGGTCCAGTTGATGAAGTGGAACCGGTCTTCGTTGCGACGGTCCTCGATGGCGCGGTTCTTCTCGAACGCAGCCTTGTCGAAGCCGGGGAATTCCACGGCCAGCGAGTGATCGACGATCAGCTGGGTCGGCACCACCGGATTGATCTGGGCCGGGTCGCCACCGGCATCGGCGATGGCATCCCGCAGGCCGGCCAGGTCCACCAGCGCGGTCTGGCCCAGGATGTCATGGCACACCACGCGCGCGGGGAACCACGGGAAATCCAGGTCCTGGCGGCGCTCGATCAGCTGCCGCAGCGAGGCCTCGAGGGTGGCCGGGTCGCAGCGGCGCACCAGGTTTTCCGCCAGCACGCGCGAGGTATACGGCAGCGTGGCATAGGCGCCGGGCTGGATCGCATCGACCGCGGCCCGGGTATCGAAATAGTCCAGCGCGGTGCCGGAGAGGTTCTTGCGGTACTGAGTATTCATGGCTGGCGATAGCTGCTTGTTGGCGGGCCGGGGCGTCGTGACACCGGCGAAGAAGGAGTAGCGACGCCGCAACGGAGTAGACCGGCATCACGCCGGCCTGCTCCGCAAGGCACCCGCGAACGGGTGCGGTACGTCTGTCTTACCTGCGCTGGTCGATCGGCACGAAGGCCTGGTCTTCCGGGCCGGTGTAGTTGGCGCTGGGGCGGATGATCTTGCCGTCGATGCGCTGCTCGATGATGTGCGCGCTCCAGCCGGAGGTGCGTGCGATGACGAACAGCGGGGTGAACATCGCCGTGGGCACGCCCATCATGTGGTAGCTGACCGCGCTGAACCAGTCCAGGTTCGGGAACATCTTCTTGATGTCCCACATCACCGTTTCCAGGCGCTCGGCGATGTCGAACATCTTTACGTTCTGCTGCTCGGCCGACAGGTCGCGCGCCACTTCCTTGATGATGTTGTTGCGCGGATCGCTCACGGTGTACACCGGATGGCCGAAGCCGATCACCACTTCCTTGCGCTCGACGCGGGCCTTAATGTCGGCCTCGGCGTCGTCCGGGCTGTCGTAGCGCTTCTGCACTTCGAAGGCCACTTCATTGGCGCCGCCGTGCTTGGGACCCCGCAGCGCGCCGATGCCGCCGGTGATGCAGCTGTACATGTCGCTGCCGGTGCCAGCAATGACGCGGCAGGCAAAGGTGGACGCATTGAATTCATGCTCGGCGTACAGGATCAGCGAGGTGTGCATCGCCTTCACCCACGAGTCCTGCGGCTTCTCGCCATGCAGCAGGTGCAGGAAGTGGCCGCCGATGGAGTCATCGTCGGTTTCCACGTCGATGGCGCGGCCGTTGTGGCTCCAGTGGTACCAGTACAGCAGCATCGAGCCCAGGCAGGCCATCAGCTTGTCGGCGATGTCGCGCGCGCCCGGATGGTTGTGGTCATCCTTTTCCGGCGACACGCAGCCCAGCACGGACACACCGGTACGCATCACGTCCATCGGGTGCGCCGACGGCGGCAGTTCTTCCAGCGCGGCCTTGACCGCGGCCGGGATGCCGCGCAGCGATTTCAGCTTGGACTTGTAGGCCACCAGCTCGGCGCGGGTGGGCAGCTTGCCATGCACCAGCAGGTGGGCGATTTCCTCGAACTCGCTGGTGTTGGCCAGGTCCAGGATGTCGTAGCCCCGGTAGTGCAGGTCGTTGCCGCTGCGGCCCACCGTGCACAGCGCGGTGTTGCCCGCAGCGGTGCCGGACAGGGCGACGGATTTCTTCGGCTTGAAGCCGGGCGCGGTGGTTGCTTCGCTCATGATCCCTCCAGAAAACAAGTGGTGCGACGTTACTTCTTGGCGGCGAACAGCGCATCGAGCTGCTGCTCGAAGGCGTGGTAGCCGATACGGTCGTACAGCTCTTCGCGCGTCTGCATCGCATCGACCACATTACGCTGGTGGCCGTCGCGGCGGATGGTCTCATACACATTCTCGGCGGCCTTGTTGGCGGCGCGGAACGCGGACAGCGGGAACAGCTGGATGGCAACGCCGGCCGAGGCCAGTTCGTCGCGGGTGAACAGCGGGGTCTTGCCGAACTCGGTGATGTTGGCCAGCACCGGCACCTTCACCGCGTCGACGAAGCGGCGGTAGGTGGCCAGGTCGTAGGCAGCCTCGGCGAAGATGCCGTCAGCGCCGGCCTCGACGCAGGCAATGGCACGTTCGATGGCCGCATCCACGCCGTCCACCTGGATGGCATCGGTGCGCGCGATCAGGAAGAAGTCCGGGTCGGTCTTGGCGTCGGCGGCCGCCTTCACCCGATCGACCATCTCGCCCTGGGTGACGATTTCCTTGCCCGGGCGGTGACCGCAGCGCTTGGCGCCGACCTGGTCTTCGATATGGCAGGCGGCGGCGCCGGCCTTGATCAGCGACTTCACGGTGCGCGCGATGTTGAACGCGCTGGGGCCGAAGCCGGTGTCGATGTCCACCATCAGCGGCAGGTCGCACACATCGGTGATGCGGCGCACGTCGATCAGCACGTCTTCCAGGGTGTTGATGCCCAGGTCCGGCAGGCCCAGCGAACCGGCCGCGACGCCGCCACCGGACAGGTAGATGGCGCGGTAGCCGGCGCGCTGCGCCAGCAGGGCGTGGTTGGCGTTGATCGCGCCGATCACCTGCAGGGGCGATTCGGCAGCCAGTGCGGCGCGGAAACGGGCGCCAGCGGAAGAAACAGGGGTGCTCATCGGGCAGCATTCCAGGGTGGTTGACAGGAGTGAAGGCGCAAGGGCCGTGCCAAGTGCCAAGTGTCTGATTTGATTGAGACAGGGCGGTAACAGGCACGTTTCACCGTGCAACATTGAAACACCTGTAACATGGACGGAACTGAAACATTGAAACGCCGCCATGTCGATCAGCCTGCCCCGCCACCGTTCCCGCCTGCCCGACCCGGACGCCGGCAGCCTGCCGGTGATCTGGACCGTCAGCGTGTCGCGCCTGACCGGGCTGCTGGGCGATGTGATCCCCGAGTTCGACCGCCGCGCGCGGACCGTGCCGATCAACCTCGGCTTCGAGGAAGCGGTGGACGTGATCGGCCAACGCCTGCGCCGCGAGCACTGCGACGTGGTCATCGCCGGCGGCTCCAACGCGGCCTACCTGCGCAGCCGGCTGGAGGTGCCGCTGGTGCCGATCCAGGCCAACGGCTTCGACCTGATGGAGGCGCTGGCGCGGGCGCGCCGGATCGCGCCCCGGATCGGTCTGGTTACCCACGCCACCGACGTGCCCACCTTCGGCAGCTTCCAGCACAGCTTCGGGCTGGACATCGAGCACCGCCGCTTCGTGACCCGTGAAGACGCACGCGACTGCATCGCCGACATGCGCGCCAACGGCATCGAAGTGATCGTCGGCACCGGCATGGCCATCGACCATGCCGAACAGGTGGGCCTGCCCGGGGTGCTGTTGTACTCGGCCGATTCGGTGCGCCAGGCGTTCGAGCACGCACTGGAACTCACCCAGACGCTGGCGCGGGTGGGCGCCCCCTCGCCGCGGCGTCGTCCGCCGGCCCGTCGCCGCGATGCCGACCACGCGCTGCTCGGCGACAGCGCCGCGATGCAGCAGGTCCGCGACCGCATCGCACTGTATGCCCCGCACGACAGCACGGTACTGGTAACCGGCGCGACCGGCACCGGCAAGGAACTGGTGGCCCGGCAACTGCACGGCAGCAGTGGCCGGCGCGGGCGGTTTGTCGCGCTCAACTGCGGGGCCATCAGTGAATCGCTGCTGGAAGCGGAGCTGTTCGGCTACACCGAAGGCGCCTTCACCGGCGCGCGGCGCGGCGGCCGTGTCGGCCTGGTCGAGGCGGCCGATGGCGGCACCCTGTTCCTGGACGAGATCGGCGAGTTGCCGCTGCCGTTGCAGACACGGCTGCTGCGGGTACTGGAGGAGCGCGAAGTGCTGCGCGTGGGTGCCACCGAACCTACCCCGGTGGACGTGCGCGTGGTTGCGGCCACGCTGCAGACGCTGGAATCGCTGGTGGATGCCCAGCGCTTCCGCCGCGACCTTTACTACCGCCTGGCTGCGTTGCGGATCGCGTTGCCGACCCTGCACGAACGCCGCGACGACGTGCCGCTGCTGCTGGAACACTTCTTCACCCTGCTGGCCGGTACGCCGTCACCGCTCGCCGCCGCGGCGCTGCAGCGGCTGTGCGATTACGCGTGGCCGGGCAACGTGCGCGAGCTGCGCAACACGGTCGACCGGCTGCGCATCCATTGGCCGCATGGGCAGGGCGAGCTGTCGCTGGCGCAGATGCAGGCCTGGCTGCCGGAGCTGTCATCGGTCCCCACCGCGCCGCTCGCCTTGGCCGGCGCAGTGCCGGGTGGCGTGGCCCAGCGCGTGGGGGCGCGCCCCGGCAGCGACACGCTGCAGCAGCTGCTCGACGACCACGGCGGTAACCGTGAGCAGGTCGCCCAGCGCCTGGGCGTGTCGCGTACCACGCTGTGGCGCTGGCTGCGCAGCACCACGGAGTAACGATGCGGCTTACGCCACGCCGCGCAGGTCCACCGTGGGCCGCTGCGCTGCCGAGCCATTCCAGTCCACCGCCAGCCCCGCCGCACTGAACGCATCCACGATCATGCGCCCCACCTGTTCCATGGCGGCGCTGGCGCCCTCCGGCCCGGCCCAGAAGCCCAGGCTGAGATCGCTGCTGCGCTTGGCGCGGTTGAGATCCTGGCGGGTGTAGAAGCACAGACCCACCAGGCCGGCGTCCATACCGCCGCGTTCGATGAACTGCTGGGCGGTGTCGGCGAAGCCATCGTCCTGGGTCAGGCCAATGTCCTGCGCGGTGACGATGCCCTCGGCCTCAAGACCGGCGAACACCGCCGTGATCTTCGCGTGGGCGGCGCGCCAGTCGGCGGCCCGCATCTTCTGCGGCGGCCGGGGCTCAACCTGCACCGGAATGGGAAAGCCGGTCACCGCAGACAGCAGCGCCTGTACCTCCGGCATCATCGCGTTGACGACGATATGGTTGCCGCCGCCGTCGCGCACCGCCGGGTTCGCACCGGCGTCGAGCAGCATCTGCACCGGCGCGCAATCCAGCGCAAATTCAGCGGCCAGGTACAACGCGGTCCGACCGCCGCCACCGAGATGTTCCAGCGGGCTTCCTGCATCGATGAGCAAACGCAGTACCTGCAGATGCTGGGCCGCCGGGGTGTCATTGGTTGCGCGCGCCGCACATTCCAGCGCAGTGAAGCCATGGGCGCTTTCTGCGCTGACATCGGCGCCCGCCGCAAGGCCGGCCTGCACTGCCGCCACGTCGGCCGCCAGGGCGGCCGCGCAGAGATCGATGGCCGGCGAAGAAGCGGGTGCGATGGTCATGCGGCAGATCCGTGTGTGGGTGGATGTCTCCGCAAGTATGCAGGAGCCCGCATCGCGGGCGCTGCGCGCCACCGTTCATGCCATGGGCGAAGCGCCGCGTCCCGTCCACAGCGCATAACGCCCCGCGCCCAGCACGCACACCCACGCCAGGGCCACGCCCAGTGGCACCTCCGGCAGATACAGGAACCAGCTCAGCCAATCCAAAGGCCCCAGGCCGGCCGGGATGCGCCCGATACCGTCGGTGAAGGCCGCTACCGCGCAGATCATCATCAGCGCTGCGGCCGACAGGCGCGGCAGCACGCCAAGCACCAGGGTGGCTCCCAGCACCCACTCCACCATCGCCACTGCAGGGGCACTGGCCGCCGGCCACGGGATACCCGCCTCGGCGAGTGTGGCCAGCATGCGATCCCTGCCGTCATCGGTGAACAGCTTGTTCCATCCCGATACGGCAAACATCGTGCCCGCGACGATGCGCGACAGCAGCAACAACAGCGAGGCGGGGATACGGGTCTCGACAGGCAGGGCAGAAATGGGCATGACAGCGCGGTTCCAGGGCAGACAGTGTCGTCCGCCCCGATCCTAACCGGCGGTTTCCCACCCCCGCGTGCCGCGCGCAGTTTTCGATGGACGCGCCCTTACGGGAACAGCAACCGCTTGTTCCACTGCCCGTCGTGATCGACCTCGTAGCACCAGCGCTCGTGCAGCCGGAACTGCGCGCCGTACCAGAACTCGATCCGCTGCGGGACCACGCGCAGCCCGCTCCAGCCCTCCGGGCGTGGCACCTCGCGGTCGGCGAAGCTGGCTTCGGTGGTGGCTACCCGCGCGTCGAACTCCTCGCGCGATGCCAGCGTTTTGGATTGCAGCGAGGCCCATGCGCCGATCTGGCTCATGCGCGGGCGCGAGGCGAAGTAGGCGTCGGCTTCGGCATCGTCCACCTGCTCGACACGGCCTTCGATCCGCACCTGGATGCCCGCCTCGCGCAGGCTGCGCCACAGGAACAGCAGGGCCGCGCGCGGGTTGCTGCGCAACTCGCGGCCCTTGTGGCTGTCCAGATGGGTATAGAACACGAACCCACGCGCGTCGAAGGCCTTCAGCAGCACGGTGCGTGCCGACGGCTGGCCGCTGGTGTCGGCTGTCGCCACAGTCATCGCATTGGGTTCGATTTCCGCGCTGTGCTTGGCCTCCTCGAACAGCGCGGCAAAGGTGGACAACGCTTCGGTATACAGATCGGTCATGGTTGGTTTCTTGCCATTCGATTTGGGTTTATTGTCACCGCATGCCTGCTACCGCGTACATGCCCCGCAACAAAGGATTTCCCGATGCACTGGTCGCCCAGGCACTGGAAGATGCGCTGGCAGCGGGCACGGAAGTGCCAGTATTGGCGATCAGCGGGCTGCAGGGCAGCGGCAAATCGACGCTGGCAGCCCAGGTGGTGGCGCTGGCCGAACAGCGCGGGCTGCGCGCAGCGGCCCTGTCCATCGACGATTTCTACCTGACCCGCAGTCAACGCCAACGCCTGGCCCGTCAGGTCCATCCGCTGCTGCTTACCCGCGGCCCGCCGGGCACGCACGACCTGCCACTGGCGCATGCCACCCTGGACGCCATCGCCGCACGCCAGCCGGTGGCATTGCCCCGGTTCGACAAGCTGGCCGACGAACGTCTGGCGCAGGCCGAGTGGCCGCGCGTGAGCGGTCCGCTGGACCTGCTGGTGTTCGAAGGCTGGTTCCTGGGCACGCCTGCCCAGCCCGAGGTGGACCTGCAGCCGCCCTTGAACGCACTGGAGCGCGACGCCGATGCTGACGGACGCTGGCGGCAGTGGTGCAACCAGGCGTTGGCCGCGCACTACCCCGCGCTGTGGCAGCGCTGCGACCGCCTCTGGTTCCTGCAGCCGCCGGACTTCGCGGTGGTGCCGCGCTGGCGCTGGCAACAGGAACAGAACCTGCAGGCTGCCCAGCCGGAACGCAGCAGCATGAGCCGCGCCCAGCTGGAGCGCTTCGTGCAGTACTACGAACGGGTCAGCCGCCAGGCGTTGCGCACCCTGCCGGGGCTGGCCGACCGGGTCATCGCGCTGGACGAGCAGCGGCAGGTCGTCACGGCGCCTGTGTAGGCGGCGCCGATCCCGGTCAAATCGACCGGGCGGCCACCGTTTTTCTCAGCCCACCACGAAGGTCACCCGCAGGTTGACCCGCCATTCGGTGATGTTGCCCTCCCCGTCGGTGACCACCTTGGTTTCGTTGATCCATGCGCCCTGGATGCCCTTGACCGTTTCGGACACCTTCTTCAGCCCGCTGCGCACCGCGTCTTCGACGCTGGTCTTGGAGGACGCATTGATCTCGATGATTTTGGCCACTGACATGGGCACGCTCCGGCTGCCTGCGGGACATTCCGCAGCCCCCACCATGGGGGCCGGTGCGTAAAGGCCACGGCACGGAAATGTTAGGATCGGGGGTAATGAACCCTGCTCCGAACCTGATCCTGATTGGCCCGATGGGCGCCGGCAAAACCTGCATCGGGCGCCGCCTGGCCGAGCGCTTCACGCTGGACTTCGTGGACGCCGACCAGGCCATCGTGGACGCCGCCGGGGCCAGCATCCCGGCGATCTTCGAGCACTCCGGCGAGGCCGGCTTCCGCCAGTACGAACGTCAGGCGCTGCAGACCCTGCTGCGCGGGCGCAACCAGCTGGTCTCCACCGGCGGCGGCGCCGTGCTGGACCCCGACAACCGCGCCATCATCGCCGAACGTGGTTTCGTGGTGTACCTGCGGGTCAGCGTGGGCGGGCAGCTGGAACGGCTGGCCCGCGACCGCACCCGGCCGCTGCTGCAGCGCCCGGACCGCGAGCAGGTGCTGCACGAGATGGCGGCGCTGCGCGACCCGCTGTACCGCGCATTGGCCGACCTGGCCCTGGATACCGACCTCTACACCCCCGCCGAGGCCACCGCGCAGCTCGTGCTGCGGCTGGCCGCCCAATGGCAGCGACAGGACCCACCCGCATGACCCCCGCCCCCCGTACCGTCGCCGTTGGCGGCGACACGCCCTACACCATCCATATCGGCCCCGGCCTGCTGGGCCAGGGTGACCTGCTTGCCCGCCACGTGCGCGGCCGCCACGTGCTGCTGCTCAGCGATTCCTCGGTGGCCCCGCTGTACCTGGCCGGCGTGAAAGCAGCGCTGCTGGCCGCACGCCCGGACCTGCGGGTCGGCGAGCTGGTGCTGCCGGCCGGTGAAGCGTCCAAGACCCTGGCCAACTTCGGCGCGGCCATCACTGCCTTGGCCGCCCTCGGCGCAACCCGCGATGCCTGCGTGCTGGCCCTGGGCGGCGGCGTTGCCGGCGACCTGGCCGGCTTCGCGGCCGCCTGCTGGATGCGCGGCGTCGACTGCGTACAGCTGCCCACCTCGCTGCTGGCGATGGTCGACTCCTCGGTGGGCGGCAAAACGGCCGTGGACATCCCCGAAGGCAAGAACCTGGTCGGCGCGTTCCACCCGCCGCGCGCGGTGATCGCCGACACGGCCGCGCTGCGCACCCTGCCCCCGCGCGAACTGCGCGCCGGGCTGGCCGAGGTGATCAAGTACGGCGCCATCCGCGACCCGCTGTTCTTCCAGTGGCTGCAGGCCGAACACGCCGCGCTGCTGGCTGGCGACGATACCGCGCTGGCCCAGGCGATCGCGCGCAGCTGCGAGCACAAGGCCGAGATCGTGGCCCGCGACCCGCATGAGAAGGGCGAACGCGCCCTGCTCAACCTCGGCCACACTTTCGGCCATGCAATCGAAACCGAACAGGGCTATGGCGCGCCCGGCAACGACAACCTCAACCACGGCGAAGCGGTCGCGGTGGGCATGGTGCTGGCGGCGCGCCTGTCGGCCCAGCTGGGCATGAGCAGCGAGGCCGACACCGCGCAGCTGCGCGACCTGCTGCTGCGCTACGAATTGCCGGTGGAAATTCCCGCCGGGCTGGCCCCGGAGGCGCTGCTGGCGCGCATGCGCCTGGACAAGAAGAACATCGCCGGGCGCCTGCGCCTGGTGCTGTGGCGGGGCATCGGCCGCGCCGAAGTGGTGGCGGACGTCGACGAACCCGACGTGCTGCGCGTGCTGGCCGCCCGCTGACCTGCGACCGTTGGCCGCAGGTGGGGTGGGCCACCACGGCCTGCCCCGGCGTTCACGGCTACAATCGCGGCCATGCGCGTCTTCCTGCAGCACCACCCCGGCGGCACTGAACCGGCCCGCTACCTTCAGCTGACCCTGCAGCCGGACCTGTTCGGCAGTTGGGAACTGCTGCACGAATCGGGCGTGGTTGGCGGTCGCGCGCGGTTGCGGTGCGAGGTGTTCACGGAGGCCGAACCGGCCCAGCGCGCCTTCGAGAAGACGCGCGACATCCACCTGCAACGTGGCTACCAGATCACCTACACCAGCGGCACCGCGCCGCGCTGAGCGCCGGCCCGGCCCCGCTCTTTCACCCCGGCCCCGTGCCACCAGAGTCCAAGGAAGCGTTACGTGACCAGCCCCTCCCGCCATGATCGCCTGCTGCGCGCCCTGCGCCGCGAACCGGTGGACTGCACCCCCGTCTGGCTGATGCGCCAGGCCGGCCGCTACCTGCCCGAATACCGCGCCACCCGCGCCAAGGCCGGCAGCTTCCTGGCCATGGCCAAGAACCCCGACATCGCCTGCGAAGTGACCCTGCAGCCGCTGCGTCGCTTCGACCTGGATGCGGCGATCCTGTTCTCGGACATCCTCACCATTCCCGACGCGATGGGCCTGGAGCTGTACTTCGTCGATGGCGAAGGCCCCAAGTTCCGTCACCCGGTGCGCGACACCGCCGCCATCGCCAAACTGGCCGTGCCGGACATGGAAACCGAGCTGCGCTACGTCATGGACGCGGTCCGCGTGATCCGCCGCGAACTGGACGGCAGCGTGCCGCTGATCGGCTTCTCCGGCAGCCCGTGGACCCTGGCCTGCTACATGGTTGAAGGCGGCGGCAGCAAGGACTTTGCCCGCATCAAGGCCATGGCCCTGAACGAACCGGCCGCCCTGCACCAGCTGCTGTCGGTGGTCACCGACGCGGTCATCGCCTACCTGGCCGCCCAGCGCGCCGCCGGCGCGCAGGTACTGCAGGTCTTCGACACCTGGGGCGGCGTGCTCAGCCCCGGCATGTACCGCGAATTCTCGCTGCGCTACCTGACCCGCATCGCCCAGGAACTCGAACGCGGCCAAGGCGACCAGCGCACCCCGCTGATCCTGTTCGGCAAGGGCACCGGCCTGCACCTGGGCGCACTGGCCGACACCGGCGCCGACGCCCTCGGCGTGGACTGGACCCTCGATCTGTCCGACGCACTCGCCCGCACCGGCGGCCGCGTCGCCCTGCAGGGCAACCTGGATCCCGCCACCCTGTACGGCAACCCCGCAGCCATCGAACGCGCCGCCGCCCGCGTGCTCGACAGCTACGCCGACGGCAACGGCGGCTCCCGCGAAGGCCACGTGTTCAACCTGGGGCACGGCATGTCCCCCGACATGAACCCCGAACACGTGGGCGTGCTGGTCGAGGCCGTGCACCGGTTGAGCAAGCGCTGATCCATCGGCGCGGAGGGCAGCCGACCAACGGTCGGCTCTACCTCCAAACACCGGCGGTCACACCAACCACCCCGCCACCGGCGGTCACACCGAGCCACCCCGCCACCGGCATTCGCACCCAACAACCCCGCCACCGGTAGAGCCACCCCATGGGTGGCTACACGTAAGGCCGGAAAGAACAGCCGCCACGCGAGCCCGTGCATCGGTTGATGTAAGCGTTGATCGATCGGCGTGGAGGGCAGCCGACCAACGGTCGGCTCTACCCCCAAACACCGGCGGTCACACCAACCATCCCGCAACCGGTAGGGCCACCCGGTATGTGGTTACGCAGCACCGGCAACAACAGCAGTCCCGCATGGCGTGGCTCTACCGCTGTCGCCATGCACACCGACAAAGTGTCGGGGGCTGGCGTGGGTGGGTTGGCGGGACCGTTGGGCGCCATGGATGGCGCCCACGAGCCCCCATGGATGGGTTTACGGCGTGTCCCGCCAACCCACCCACGCCAGCCCAGCCAGGTCGCCACCGAACCAAGCGCTCCGGCTCCGGCTCCGGCTCCGGCTTCGGCTCGAGCTCTAGCTCTGGCTCTGGCTCTGGCTCCAGCTTCTGAAAAAAGACTTTGCCAATCCAGTCCACAACCACATCTTGACCACACCCTGATCCCACATCGGCGATCATGTGCGCCTCGTTGATGAAGGCCCCCACGATGACGACCAGCAGCTACGCCTCGATCCGGCCCCTGTTGTGGCTCGTATCGCTGGCAATCTTCATGCAGATGCTGGATTCCACAATCGTCAACACCGCCCTCCCCGCCATGGCCCGCAGCCTCGGCGAAAGCCCCCTGCAGATGCAGTCGGTCGTCTTCAGCTACGCCCTCGCCGTCGCCACCTTCATCCCCGCCTCCGGCTGGATCGCCGACCGCTTCGGCACCCGGCGCACCTTCCTCGTCGCCATCATCCTGTTCACCCTCGGCTCGCTCGCCTGCGCCCTGGCCCAAACCCTCCACCAACTCGTCGGCGCCCGCGTCCTGCAGGGCATCGGCGGCGCCATGCTGCTCCCCGTCGGCCGCCTCGCCGTCATGCGTTCCGTCTCGCGCGAAGAATTCCTCCGCGCCATGAGCTTCATCGCCATCCCCGCCCTCATCGGCCCCCTCATCGGCCCCACCCTCGGCGGCTGGCTGGTCGAAGTGGCCTCCTGGCACTGGGTCTTCCTGATCAACCTGCCCATCGGCGTCATCGGCTACATCGCCGCCACGAACGTCATGCCCGACCACTACGCCGAACACCGCACCCGCTTCGACATCGCCGGCTACCTCATGCTCGCCTTCGGCATGATCGTCCTGTCGCTCGCACTCGACGGCATCTCCGGCATGGCCACCCCGCACGCCCTGGTCATGCTCATGACCGTCGCCGGCCTGGCCGCCCTCGTCGGCTACTGGCTGCACGCCGCCAATTCCACCGCCCCGCTGTTCTCGCTGGCCCTCTTCCACGTGCCCAGCTACCGCATCGGCATCCTCGGCAACCTGTTCTCGCGCATCGGCAGCAGCGCCATGCCGCTGCTGATCCCCCTGCTGCTGCAGGTAGGCATGGGCATGAGCCCGATGAATGCCGGCCTGCTCATGATCCCCGTCGCCGCCGCCGGCATGCTGGCCAAACGCTACGCGGTCAAACTGGTCGAACGCTTCGGCTATCGCCGCGTGCTGATGGTCAACACCGTGCTGGTCGGCCTGGCCATGGCCAGTTTCATCTTCATGACCCCCGGCCAGCCGCTGTGGGTACGCGTCATCCAGCTGGCGCTGTTCGGCGCCGTCAATTCCCTGCAGTTCACCGTCATGAACACTGTCACCCTGCGCGACCTCGACCGCGACTTCGCCAGTGCCGGCAACAGCCTGCTCTCCATGGTGATGATGCTCGCCACCGGCTTTGGCGCCGCCGCCGCCGGCAGCCTGCTGGCCGCCTTCGCGCACCTGGACCAGCTGCATGGCGCCACTGCCGCCCTGCACGCCACGTTCGTCTGCGTCGGCGCCATCACCCTGACCTCCACGCTCATCTTCTGGCAGCTGCCCGACACCCGCCCATCGCCGCGCGATGTGGAGGAGGTCGCCGAATAGGCGACCTCCGGGTAGCATCGGACCGTTGGTCCGATGACCTTTAAAAAACGCGTTTACCCACCGCGCCCGTTGGTCCGATGAAAGGCCAGCGCACCAACGGTGCGCTGCTACCCTGGTTCGTCCGATGACCCACCAGCGCACCAACGGTGCGCCGCTACCCTGGATCGTCCGATCACCCCCCAGCGCAGCAACGGTGCGCTGCTACCCGCGCGGTTGCCGCAGCGCCCGCGCGATCGCCTCCACCAGCAGGTCGCCGGTCACCGGCTTGCGCAGGAAGCCGCTGAAACCGGCCTCGTGCACCTGCTGCTCGATCCCCGGGTCGGTACGCGCCGTCACCGCGATCATCGGCATCTCGTAGCCCTGGTTGTGCAGGTGCCCGGCCAACTCGATGCCGCCCAGACCCGGCAGGTCCAGGTCCAGCAGCGCCACGTCGAACGGCGTCCCGCTGACCTCGCGCAACGCAGCCAGCGCATGTTCGGCATGGACCATGTCATGCCCGCGCGCGCCCAGCAGACCGGTGATCACACTGGCCACCGTTGCATCGTCCTCCACCAGCAGAATGCGCAGCGGCGGCAGGCGCAGGCTCTCACTGCCCGGCTCGCCGCCAGCCGGCAGCGCGGCGATGTGCAGCGGCAACGGCAGGCTCACGCTGAAGCGCGTGCCCACGCCCAGCTGGCTCTCCACCCCGATCTGGCCCTGCATCGCCAACGCCAGCTCCCGGCAGATCGCCAGGCCCAGCCCGCTGCCGCCGTACTGCGCCGCCGTGCGCGCCCCGTCGGCCTGCTCGAAACGCCGGAACAGGCGCTGCTGCTGGTCGGCGCCGATGCCCGGCCCGGTGTCGGATACCTCGAAATGCAGGCCACGCTCGGACGACAGCGTGGTTGCCTTCAGCCGCACCTCGCCATGCGTGGTGAACTTCACCGCATTGCCCAGCAGGTTGAGCAGGATCTGCCGCACCCGCACCGCATCGCCCACGCTGGCCAGGCCCGGTGGCAACTGGTTGTCCACCACGAAACGCACGTGCTTCTGCTCGGCAAGCGCGGCCATCAGCGTGCAGACATCGCTCACCACGTTGTGGACGTCGAACGGCTGCGACTGCAGCTGCAGCCGCCCGGACTCGATGCGGGCCAGGTCCAGCGCATCGTTCACCAGATGCAGTAGATGCTCGCCGGCATGCCGGATGGACGCGGTCCAACTGCGCTGCTGCGGGTCCAGCGACGACCCCAGCAGCAGCTCGCTCATGCCCAGCACGCCGGTCATCGGCGTGCGCACCTCATGCCCCAGGTTGGCCAGGAAGCGGGTCTTGGCCGCTGATGCCTGCTCGGCCAGTTCCTGCTTCTGCAAGGCCAGCTGGTAGGCATGCCGACGCTGCAACCGGCGACGGTACAACCACGCAATCAGGCTCATCAACAGCAGCGTCATCGAGGTCAGTACCAGCAGCCCGGACATGCTCCGCCACCACGGCGGCATCACCCGGAATTCCAGCGACTGCACCCGCGACCACACCTGGTCGGCCGAACGCGCCTGCACCTCCAGCCGATAGCGACCCGGTGGCAACCGCGAGAACACGCGCTCGCCGGCCGGCCCCACTTCCACCCAGTCCGGGTCGTAGCCGGCCAGCCGGTAGCGGTAGCTGTTGGACGACGAATCGGCGAACGACAACAGACGCGCCACGATGCGCAGATCGCGGTCGGCGTCAGCGACCTCCAGCGGGGTCAGGTGGGTCAGGTCGGCGACGCGGTCGCCGCGACGCACCTCGACCCGTTCGATCACCAGCGGCGCACGCCGGTTGGACGGCCGCACCTGGCGCGGGTCGAACACCACCACGCCGGCCGGCGTGCCGCCAACGATGCGGCCGCTGGCGGTGCGGCTCAGCGTGCTGCGACGGAACTCCTGGCTGGGCAGGCCATCGTGCACGCCATACAGGCGCACGTTGCCCATCTGCGGGTCGACCCGGATCAGGCCACGTGCGCTGGCCGCCCACACCACGCCCTGCGCATCGACCACCAGCCCGGTTGCCGACACTTCCGGATAGCCCGCGCCACCGCCGATGACCGCCTGCAGCAACAGCCGTCCGTCCTGCCACCGGTACTGGCTCAACCGCCCTTCTTCGGACAGCCACACGCTGTCATCGTCGGCGCGCGCCAGCGCGTGGATCGCCGCCGCTGGACCACCCGGCACGGGTTCAAACCGTGAACGGCCCGGCATCCACTGCAGCAGGCCCTGGTTGGTGGCCACCCACAGCGTATCGTCCGGTCCGCACAGCAGGTCCAGGGCCAGTTGCCCGGCCGCGAGCCCGGCATGCCCGGCCGGCACCCGGTGCAGCACGCGACCGTCCAGGTCGCGCTGCTGCAACCCGGTCGACGCAGCGCTCCACAGGCGTTGGCCGTCGCAGACCGCCAACGATTCCAGCTGGCCCTCCATCGCCGCGTCAACGGCAGCATCGTGCCCCCAGCGGCGGATCGATGCATCCTTGGGGTCATAGCGCAGCAAGGCCGACGCCGAGCCGATCCAGACCTGGCCGCGGGGATCTTCCTGTACCGATTGCAGCCACTGCGTCCCGTCCACACCCCTCCGATGCTGGGTCACACGGCCGCTGACCGGATCAAACTTGTCCAGCGCCCCGTGCGTTCCCACCGCCCATACCCCGCCGTCGGCGGCGGCGGACGTGCCCAGCACGTAACCATTGCGCAGCGACCCCGGATCGTCCTCCAGGCGCGACAGCACCGAGAACTGCCACCAGCGCGGCAACAGGTGCCACAACCCGCCGTTGATGCTGGCCAGCCAGATCCCGCCTTCGCGGTCTTCATAGGCGCCGGTCCAGTTCGGGCGTACCTGGCCACGCGCCACCGCGCTGTACAGCGGCACCTGCTGAAACTGGTTGTCGTAGGCGCGCCCCAGCCCGGACCGGGTATCGAGCCAGTAGCCGCCCTGCTCGTCGCGCAGCATCATGCCCAGCACCTGGTCGCCGGCCGCCACCTTCCACGGTGCCGGTTCGAAGCGTCCGTCCGGCCGCCGCACCAACACGCCGGTATTGGTGCCGATCCAGAGGCTGCCATCGATCTCGGCGGTCAAGCCGTTGATCACCTGCGCCGGCACATCGCGGGTGGATACCCGTTCGAAATCCGTGCCGGTCCAACGTGCCAGGCCAGCCTGCGTGCCCACCCACAGGCTGCCATCGCGGGTGGTGGTCAGCTGTGTCACCGACGCGGCGGGCAGGCTGCGCGGATTGCCGCGCTCGGGCATGAAACGGGTGACCTTGCCGTCACGGTCCAGGCGGTGCAGGCCGCCTTCGTAAGTCCCGAACCACACGGTGCCATCGGCGGTGGAGGTGATCGACCAGATGGTGTTGCTGCCGATCTGCGGGTGGCTGGCGCGGTCGAAGAAGCGCAGCTCGCGGCGGTCGGCCGACATCATCGCCAGGCCGGCATTCTCGGTGCCGATCCACAGCTGGTTGCGGGCATCCACATGCACGCTCCACACGTGGTTGTCGCGCAGGCCATCCTCGGCGCGCCAGACCCGGTAGTTGCGCCCGTCGTAGCGGGCCAGCCCGTCGTTGGTGGCGATCCACAGGTAGCCGTAGCCATCTTCGGCCATGCGGTTGACCGTGTTGGACGGCAGTCCATCGAACACGGTCAGCTGGCGTGGCGTTGGCGGCACGGGCTGGGCCTGGCCGAAGGTCGGCCACAGCCATGCAATCCCGATCAGGAGCAGCCAACGCAATGACACCACTGGTGGATCTCCCCATCGTCCATGGATGCACCCCAGGGGCTACGGGCGCGCGTTGCTGCCGGCGCGCCGATCCTGGGCCAGTCCGCATGGTAAACGGTTCGCTACGCGGCGACGATCCGCTCAGGCCTGCCGCGCCGCACGCACCGCCGCCAGCAACTGCTCGCCGCTGGCCGGCTTGTGCAGCCATCCTGCCGCGCCGGCCGCCGCCGAACGTCGGGCGAGGTCGGGCTCACGGCGTGCGGTCAGGACCACCACCGGCACCGCGCATCCCTGTGCAGCCAGCATGTCCAGCAGTTGCCACCCGTCCACGCCGGGCAGGTCCAGGTCCAGCAGCACCACATCGAATGGCGCCACCGCCAGTTCGCCCAACGCGGCCAGGGCATGCGCGGCGGTCACCACCTGCGCGCCGCCTGCCGCCAGCAGGCCGGCGTGCACGTCGGCCACCAACGGCTCGTCTTCGACCAGCAGAACCCGCTCACCGTGGCGTATCGCCGCCGTGTCCGCGGCCACCCCCGACGGGGCCGGTATGCAGGTGGCGCATTCCGCGCCCGTCACCATCGGCAGGCTCAGCAGCACGCGCCCACCCGACCCGCCCCCGGCGCTGACCAGCCGCACGCATCCACCCAAGGCGTGCGCGCCGGCCTGTGCGGACTCCAACGCGTCGCCGGACAACGTCCCTGACGGCAGCGGCGCTGCTGACGTGGCGACCGCGTCGATATCCACCAGCAGGCCGCTGCGGCCTGGCAGCCAGCTGGCACGGAACGACATCCTGCACGCGCCCAGCGTCTGCACCATCACATCCACTACCCGTTGCAGCACCTGCTGCACGCGCGCCGGGTCGGTATGCACGGGCGCCGCGCCGGGCAGGTCCACGCACGCCGCCAGGCTGCTGCCACGCGCGCACAGGTCCAGCTGCGCGGACTGCCGCCAGCGCTGCAGCAGCGTCGCCAGATCAACGTCGCTGCACTGCAGTGGCAACCGGCCTGCATCCATGCGGGCGTCATCCAGTGCCTGGTTCACGATCGCCAGCAACTGCCGACCGCCCCGATCGATCCGTTGCAGCCGCTGCCGTTGCTGTGCGTCCAGCGGCGAGGCCAGCAGCAGCTCGGTCATCCCCAGTACGCCGGTCAATGGCGTGCGTACCTCGTGCCCGAACGTGGCCAGGTAATGCGCCTTGGCCTGCGCCGACTGCTGCGCCCACGCGTGCCGCTGCTCCGCGGCGCGGCGCGCGCGCGAACGCGCCAGACTCCGCCCGCCCAGCCAGGCCAACAGCCCCAGCATCGCGACCACGCTGGCGGCATGCACAACCGACGGCTGCCGGTGCGGCCAGCCATCGGGCTGCACGTTGAGCACCAGGGTCTGCACGGCCGACCAACGGCCCTCGCCGCTGCGCTCCTGGTAATCCAGCGCATGCCGACCCGGCGCCAGCGTCGGAAACTCCACCGTCCCACGGCTGCGGGTTCGGCGCCATCCACGTGTGCCATCGCGCAGCCGGAAGCGATACTGCTGGCCCGGGTCGAGCTGGGCCGACAGCACCCTGGCGGTGATCTGGATTTCACGATCCCCTTCATGCAGCTGCAGCGACGCCGCCGGGGGCAGCGTGAGCAGGCGCTGGTCGCGACGCAGCTGCACCCGCTCGATCACCAGCGCCGATGGCGTGGCCGGGCGCGCCAGCAGGGAAGGATCGAACGCGATCGCGCCGTCGGCATCGATGGCCAGCATCTGCCGACCCTGCGCCTGCAGGCGGGCCTTCAGCAGGGCGGGTGGGATGCCGTCGTCGCGCGTGTAGATGTGCACCTCACGCCAAGGGGCTGCAACCCGCAACAGGCCATGGTGGGACACCCCCCACAGCACGCCGTCGGCGTCGGTGGCCAGTGCATGCACCGCCTGTTCCGGCATGCCATCGCGGTCGTCCAGGCGCAGGCTGCGCAACAGGCGTCCCTGCTGCCACTGGTAACGTTGCAGGGCGCCGGTGCTGGCCACCCACAAGTGCCCATCGGCGGCAACGTGCAATGCACTGATCGCTGCGGGTGCACCGGCGACCGGGTGCAGTTGCGCGCCGTTCCAACGCATCAGCCCATCGCGGCTGCCCAGCCACACGCCACCGTCGCCGGCGCAGTGCAGCGACACCGGCCCGCGCAGCGGTGCCTGCCCAGCCCCCTGCAGCGGCCAGCGCACCTGGCGGCGCCGCGCCGGTCCACGGCCCTCCAGCATGCCGTTGTGGATGCGCCAATAGCGTGCGTCGTCGCAGGCCAGTTCCTCACTTACCCGCGCCGATTCGGGCAAAAATCCGTCCAGCCCCAACCGACGCACGGGCGCATGCTGCCGCGCGAACCGGGACCAGCGCGGCAGCAGGCGCCACATGCCCAGGTGGCGTCCCAGCAGCCAGACGCCCCCATCCCGATCCTCGAAGACCGCCCGCAGGCTGGGCGGTGCGCCACGCCCGGCCGCGGCGAGCGACACCGGCGTTGCAGCCGCGCCGTCCACTGGCTGGCGCCAGATCCGGTCGGCTTCGGCCAGCCAGTGCGCCCCATCGGAACCGATGCCCAACAACCGGCGCTGTGCAGGCACCGGTGCGGCCTGCAACGTGCTGCACGCGGTGCCATGCCACTGGCCCACCGCCGTGCTGGCCCACACCACGCCTGCGGTGTCCTGGTGCAGTCCGGTGACCGACGCGTGGGCCAGGCGGGGATCGGGCGGCCGATGGAAGCGCCCGGCCTGCCAACAGGCCAACCCGTGCGATGTGCCTATCCACAGCACGCCACGGTCATCGGCCAACAAGTACCCGACATCGCCCGCCGGCACCCCGTCATCGCGCAGGGTCGGCAGGAACTGGCGGATACGCTGTTGCCGGTCCAGCCGGAACAGTCCGGCGCCACGGGTGCCGAACCACACCCCGCCTTCTGCGTCGGGCAGCACCGCGCTGATCGGCACCCCGGCCAGGGCCGGGTGGGTGTCGCCACCAAACCCGTCGATCCGGCTGCGATCGGCCGACATCCGCATCAGCGTGCCATAGCCGGTGCCCATCCAGAGCTGGTCCTGGGCGTCTACGGCCAGACTGAGCAGCGCGTTGTCGGCCAATCCCTGCTCGCGGCGCCAGAGGCGGAACTGGCGTCCATCGAAACGCGCGAGCCCATCGTCGGTGGCGAACCACAGGTACCCCTGCCGATCCTGGACAACCTGGTGCACGGCATTGGAAGGCAGGCCATCGGCGGTAGTGAAACGGGCGGCCTCGGGCAAGCGCGCCGCCGCGGCCGATGCGACCAATGCCAGCAGCAACAGGGCCATGCACCGGCATGCCGACCGGCACGTCATCGTCCTGCCCGGCACTGCAGCAGGGCCGCACGCAGGGCAGCATCGCCCAGGGGCAGCCGGATGAACGCAGCGTAGCCAGCCGCCATCGCATCGCGTTCTGCATCAGCATCGGCACGCGCGGTCAACGCCAGTCGCGGCACCCCGGGCCAGCGCCGCGCCAGCCACGCGCCGGCCAACACATCGCCGATCCGCAGATCCGGATCGGTTGCCAGCAGCTGCCACGGTGCGTCCGGTACGCCGGGCACGGCCCTCGGATCATCACACCCCACGACCACCCGACACCCCTGCGCGCGCAAGAGCGCCGCAACGACCTCGGCGATGTCCGGATCGGGCAACACCAACAGGACCGACATGCCAACCAGCACCGCCTCACCGGTCACCGCGTCCGTGGCAGACGCGATTGCCGGGGGTGATGTGGTTGCCAGCGGCACCTGCACCTCGAACCGGGTGCCGAGCCCCGGCCGGCTGTCGACCGTGATATCGCCCCCCATCGCCTGGGCCAGTTCGCGGCTGATCGCCAACCCCAGGCCACTGCCGCCGTGGCGCGCCATCGTCGCGGCCCCATCGGCCTGTTCGAAGCGCTGGAACAACCGCTGCACCTGGGCTGCGGTCATGCCCGGTCCCGTGTCGGCCACCACCAGCTGCAGGCCCTGCCCTCCCGCGCCCGGTTGCACCGATACCTCGACGCTTCCCTGCGCGGTGAACTTCAGCGCATTGCCGACCAGGTTGAGCAGTATCTGACGCAACCGCCGCGGGTCGCCCAGCAGCCATCGCTGCGGGTCCAGGTGGCTGCTCCAGTGCAGCCGCACGCCCTTTGCATCGGCCACCGGCGCCATCAGCGCGTGCAGGTCGTGCAGCAGGGCGACCGGCGAAAACGCCACGTGGTCCAGCTGCAGGCGCCCGGCTTCGATGCTGGCCAGGTCCAGGGCGTCGTCCACCAGTTGCACCAGGTGCAGGCCTGCGCGGCGCAGGCTGTCGGCGCGTGCCTGCTGTGGCGGCGAGAGCGGTCCTTGCAGCAGCAGTTCGCTCCAGCCGGCGATGATTGTCATCGGGATGCGGATGCGCCTGCCAAGACGCCCCAGGAACCGCGTGCGGCGCGCCGACGCCTGCTCGGCCAGGCAGCGCTGCACGCGCGCCTCGCGCAGGGCGGCCCGCTGCCGCAACACGCATGTGACCAGCCGGCCCAGCAGGACCACCACCAGGGTCACCAACATCAGTACTACACCCTTGCCTGCGGCGGTCTCCCACCACCCCGGCGCAACCCGCAGCAGCCGCTCGGAAGGCGCCGACCACGTCCCTTCGCCCTGCCGTGCCTGTATCTCCACGCGGTGCTCGCCCGGCGGTAGGCGCGCGAAAGTGCGCAGCGCAACCGGCCCGGTCTCCACCCAGTCCGGGTCGTGCCCGTCCAGTCGGAACCGATGCTGGATGCGATCGGCATCGCCCGCGCCCAGCAGATTGACCGCGATCTGAATGTTGCGGTCGCTGCTGGCCAATGCCACGTTCGCCGCATCGGCGCGCACGGTCACCGGGGTGCCATTGCGCTCGACGCGCACCGCGTTGACCACCAATACCGGCGGCGGGCCACGCTCGACCACGGCCGCCGGGTCGATCAGCAGCAGTCCGCCCTCGCGCACGGCGGCGGCCAGCGCCCCGGTGCCCAGCCGTACCAGCCGGTGCGCAAGAATCTCCTGCACCGGCAGGCCCTCGGCGCTGCCCAGCACGCGCACCCCACCGCGCGCCGGGTCCAGCCGCACCATGCCGCGCGCGGCACCGGCCCACACCACGCCCTGGCCATCCACCACCAGTGCCTCGGCGCGCAGCAGCGGGTAGCCCTGCGCGCCATCGAACCGGCGCAGCCGCTGCAGCGCGCGTCCATCCCAGCGATGCTGTTCCAGTGCATCCTGGCGGCTGAGCCAGAGGCTTCCATCGTCGGCCTCGGCAATGGCCGCCACTGCAGCGCCCGTGCGTTCGGCGGCCACGAAGCGGCCACGGGGCGCATCCCAGGTCTTGAGCCCGTCGCGGTCGGTCGCCCACAGCACACCGTCGCGCGCGCACAGCAGCTGCCGTCGCGACATTGCCCCGCTCAGGCCCAAGTCGCCCGGTGGCTGCGCCAGTTGTCGCTGGCCATGCGGCGACCATTGCTGGATCTGCCCGCTTCCGGCCAACCACACCGTGCCATCCGGGCAGACCTGCAGATGCAGCGCACCGTCGGCCGATGGCCAGTCCAGCGGCCACCGGCGTACCTCGCCCCGTGCAGGGTCGTAGCGGGTCAACTGCCCGGCACTGGCGATCCAGAGCCGCTGCTGCCGATCCTCGGCCATCCCCACCGGCTGCACGCTGAGCCCGGCGTGGGGAAGGTCAAGATGATCGCTGCTTGCACCGGTGCGCAGGTCCAGGCGTTGCAGCCGCCCCTGGCTGCCGGCCACCCACAGCCGACCATCCGCCGCCCCGGCCAGGGCCAGCGCGTAGTGGCTGCGAATACCCGGAAGCCCCTCGCCCGCCATGGGCAATGCGGTGAACTCACGCCACCGCGCCGGCAGCCGCCACACGCCATGCGTCCTGCTCAGGAACCAGATGTCGCCGTGCCGGTCCTGCACCGCCGCGTCCATCTCCACCGCGCGCGTTGACGGCCCCTGCAATGGCCGGAGGGGAACGCGCTGGGTGTGCGTTCCGCGCGACAGGTACAGGCCCGTGTCGCGCTGAGTCCACAAGGCGCCATCGGCGCTGCGCAGCAGCGGTCGCCCGGCCCCCGGCGCGGTGCCGGACGTCCGGCCCACGGCTTCCCGCCATGTGCGCACTCCGTTGCTGGCATGGATGCCGCCTTGGGGATCGGGCCACACGGCCTGTATGGGACCGTCAGCAGCCGGGGGGGTACCGGCCCGCTGCAGGCGGCCGTCGGCGAAGCGACGCAGTCCCTGCGACGTTCCCACCCACAGACGCCCGGCGTGGTCGATGGCCAGGGCGGTGACGGTATCCGCCGCGGCATCCACCACCTGCCAGCGCGCATCCAGCGCCGGCAGCATGTAGAGACGATGATCCGACCCGATCACCCATAGCGTGCTGCCACCACCGCCCGCAATGCCGTGGATGGTGCCGCTACGCACGGCCCACGGCATCTGTGTACCGGCGCGCTCGAAGCGGCGACGGTCGCCTCCCAGCATCAACAGCCCCTGCGAGACGGTGCCAACCCATACCCTGTCGGCGGCATCGACATGCAGCGCGCGCAAGGTGGTGTCGTGCAACCCGTGTTCGTCCCCCCACACCCGCGACCGCCGCCCGTCGAAGCGCAGCAGGCCCTCGCTGCTGGCCATCCACAGATAGCCGGTGGCATCTTCGGCCATGGCGTGGATGCCGGTGGTGGGCAGGCCATCGATGACCCCCAGCTGCCGGGGCCATGGCAGATCGAGCACGGCCGCCAGCAGGGCCCATGGCCAGCACCCGAGCACCAGTGCTATCAGCCAGCGGCTGCCGATGCGCCGCATTGTCCTGCTCAAACGCACCTGTCAATCGAACGGCAACCAAGTCATCGCGGGAACGATAGAGCGGCGACAGCAGGAACACAGCCCCCGCCTCGGCGCGGGATCACATTCTGGAGAATTCCAGATTGGATCGAATGCCGACTATCGACTGATGCGATGAATCACGAGCGGCGTTCAACTCTCCCGCTGACGCAATGCACGCGCCTGGGCAATGGCATCGATGAGTAGGTCACCGGTCACCGGCTTGCGCAGGAAGCCGTCGAAACCGCCCTCCAGCACCTGCTGTTCGGCGTAGGCATCGGACCGTGCCGTGACGGCGATCAGCGGCAACTCATAGCCCATGGCTCGGAGCTGGCCAGCGATGGCGATACCGTCCAGCGCCGGCAGGTCCAGATCAAGCAGCCCCGCATCGAAGCGGCCCGCAGCCACTTCCGACAACGCGGCCAATCCGTGCAGCACGTGCACCACCTCGTGGCCACGCGCCTGCAGCAGGCCGGCAATCACATCGGCCACGGTCGGGTCGTCTTCCACCAGCAGCAGTCGCAAGGGCGGCAACTGGATCCGCGCGGCGTCCGACGCGTGGCTGGCGACGTTGCCCTGCTGCTGCGTCCACGGCAGCGGCAGCTGCACGCTGAACCGTGCGCCATGGCCAAGCCGGCTGTCGATGTCGATACGCCCGCCCATCGCCACCGCCAGTTCCTGGCAGATCGCCAGGCCCAGCCCGCTTCCGCCATAGCGCGATGCGGTACGCGGGCCATCGGCCTGTTCGAAGCGATGGAACAGGCGCTGCTGCTGATCGGTGTTGATGCCGGGCCCGGTGTCGGCGACCTCGAAAATGATGCCCATGCCGCCATCGATCAGCTCGGCGCCCAGGCTTACGTGCCCGCGCTCGGTGAATTTGATCGCATTGCCCAGCAGGTTCATCAGGATCTGCCGCACGCGCATTTCGTCGCCACTGACCAGGATCGGGCCGGGCAGATTGAAACTGCGCTCGAACGCCAGGCCACGGTGATGCGCCATCGGCTCCATCAGCGCCTGCACCTGGGCCAGCATCGACATCAGGTCGAACGGACGGATGTCCAGTTCCAGGCGACCGGCTTCGATACGGGCCAGGTCCAGCGCATCGTTGACCAGCCGCAGCAGGTGCGTGCCGGCATGCTGGATCGAGGCCGCATAGCCACGCTGCAGTTCATCCAGCGGCGTGGCCAGCAGCAGTTCGCTCATGCCCAGCACGCCGGTCATCGGCGTGCGCACTTCGTGGCCCAGCGTGGCCAGGAACTGGCTCTTGGCCTGCGATGCCTGCTCCGCGATCTGCTGCTTGTGCACGGTCAGCTGCCATTGCTGGCGACGGCGCAGGCGCACGCGTGCCACGTACACCACCACGGCCACCAGCAGCAGCCACAGCAGCAGATAGCCCAGAATCGCCCAGCTGCTGCGCCACCAGGGCGGCAGCACTTCCACGCTCAGCGTACGCGAGGGCGTCCACTGCCCCTGCGGCGTGGCCGCCTGCACGTCGATGGCATAGTGGCCGGAGGGCAGGCGCGACAGCAGGCGTTCGCCATCGGCTGCCTGCATCACCCAGTTCTGGTCGTAGCCGGACACGCGGTAGCGATAGCGGTTGCCCTGCGGATTGGCGAAGGACAACAGCCGTGCGGTGATGATCAGGTCGCGGTCCTGCGGCCCCAGCACGATCGGCGCATCCGGTGGCAGCGACTGCTGGCCTTCGGCGTCGTCGCGGCGTACCTGCACGTTGTCGATCACCAGCTGCGAGGGCGGCAGCGGCACATCGGCGGCATCCGGGTCGAAGCCGACCAGCCCCGTCGCGGTCACTGCCAGCATCCGCCCGTTGGCCGCACGCACCGGCGGCCGGCCACTGAATTCCACGTCGGGCAGCCCGTCGCGCTCACCGTAGACGCGCAACCGGCGCTGCGCGCCATCCCAGCGCACCAGCCCGCGCGGCGTGGTGGCCCAGACCTGGCCCTGACGGCCGGTGACCACCCCGCCCATCGATACCGCCGGCAAACCCTGCGCAGCACCCACGCGCTCGCGCAGGGTCATGCTCAGGCCGTCCCAGCTGTACCGCTCCAGCGCGCCGTTGCGCGCCAGCCAGACGTCGCCGGGACTGGTCCAGGTGATGTCGTAGATGCTGCCCCGTGAAATGCCCGGGACCTGCTCGAAGCGGTCCTCGTTCCAGCGCAGCAGGCCCATGTCGCCCATGATCCAGAGCTGCCCGCGCGGGTCGAACAGCATCTGCTCGACCGGGTTCTCGGTCAGCCCGCGGCCTTCTTCAATGCGGATGGTGTCCAGCAGGTTGCCCTGCGCATCGCGCCGCTGGATGCCCAGGCTCATGACCGACAGCCACAGCTCACCGTTGGGTGCCTGGCGGATCAGATCGATGCGCTGACGTACATCCGAACCGCCGCCGATCTTCCATTCGCGCAACTGGCCGGTACGTGGCTGGTACAGGCCCAGCCGCCCGCCCCGACCGATCCACAGCGCGCCATCGGCGCGCGGCAGCACCGACCAGATGGCGCCCACGCCCACCTGCGTATCGTCGGCGATCTGGCGCAGCGTGCCCTGCACGTCCAGCTGGTAGATGCCGTGCGCACCGCCGATGTAGAAATCATTGCCGGCCGCGGCGGCGCTCAGCAGGTAGACACTGTCCAGCGGCTTCCCATCCAGCTGGTACCAGGTGGAAAAGCGCTTCCACCCCGGCGGCAGGTAGGCCAACCCCTGGGTCAGCATGGCCACCCACAGTCCGCCTTCGTGGTCCTGCAACATGTCCAGCACGCCACTGCGCGCGGTCAGGAAACCGCTACCGGCGTCGCCGGCCAGCAGGTGCACGCCGGCCGCGTCGCCGCGGTACAGGCCATCGGCCGTTCCCAGCCAATAGCCGCCGTTGCGGTCATGGATGACGGTGGCCGCACGCACATCGGCGCTGAGCGTCCACGGCGCCTTGCGCACGCTGCCATCGGCATCAATGCGGAACAGACCGCCTTCGGTGCCGGCCCACACGGTGCCATCGGGTTCGCGGGTCAGGCGGAACACGCTCTTGCCGCCCAGCAATGCCGGTGCGATGCGATGGAAGCGCTGTCCGTCCCAGCGGGCCACGCCACTACCGGTGCCCACCCACACATGCCCCTTCGGGTCGGCCAGCATCGTGTAAATGGTGTCATCGGGCAGGCTGGTGGGATCGTTGGGATCGGCGTGGTACTGCACCAGGCTGCCGTCTTCGCCCCGCCGGCAGATGCCGTGCCGGTTGGTGCCGATCCACAGCGACTTGGCCGCATAGGCCAGCGACCAGAACTGGCCATCGCAGCGGGCATTGAGGTCGGTGAAATGCTGGAACGCCGCACGCCCGGGGGCCAACATGCTCAGGCCGACGCCGTTCACCCCCACCCACACGCGGTCCATGGGGTCCACCAGCAGGGTTTCCACCTCGTTGCCGGGAATCGAGCCGGGGTCGGCCGGGTCGTGCCGCCAGACCCGCAGGCCCACGCCATCCACGCGTGCCAGGCCGTCGTCGGTGGCTGCCCATATGTAGCCCTGGCGATCCTGTGCCAGCGCCAACACCATGCGCGACGGCATGCCGTCGGCAGCGCCGAGGCGACGCATGCGCGGCGTTTCTGCCGATGATCCAGCCGTTGTTTCTGCGGCCCATGCCGCCGCCGGCACCAGGCACAGTGCCAGTACCAGCAGCACGATGCCCGCGCAGCAGCCACGCGTTCCCATCGCCATCCAGATCTCCCTGTAGCCGCTGATTGTCCCACAGCCCCTGCGCCCGCGCGCGGGCGTCAACTGCCGCCGGGCCGCCCGAACCGGAAAGTTGCACCACGATCTGTTGCAGCCATGACACTGCTGCCGATAACGGTGCAGTGCGTATGATCGGCCCTGACCTTCCCGGAGCCCGGCCATGATCCAGCGCCTGACCCTTGCCCTGCTGCTGTGCACTGCCCCCTGGGCAGCGCATGCCGCGCCCGATACCTACCGCCTGGATCCGGTCCACACCCGCGTGCTGTTCGCGGTGGAACACGCCGGCTTCTCCCACGCGCTGGGCACGGTGTCCGGCAGCGAAGGGGTGCTGGTGTTCGATCCGCAGGACTGGCGAACCGCCACCCTCAGCGTGAGCGTTCCGATCCAGCGGCTGGACCTGGGCGATGAAAAATGGAACACGGCTACCCTGGCACGCAACCTGCTGGATGCCGAGCGCTTCCCGCAGGCCCGGTTCGTCTCCACCCGGGTCGAGCCCATCGACGACACCCACGCCAACGTAACCGGCCAGCTGACCCTGCACGGCGTCACCGCCGAGGTCACCCTGGCGGTCACCCTCAACGCCCTCAAGCGTCACCCGCTGCCCCCGTTCCGCCGTACCGCCGGTTTCTCCGCCACCGCCACGCTCAGCCGCAGCGCGTTCGGCGTATCTGGCTGGCCGTCGATGATCGGCGACGCGGTGGACCTGCGGATCGAAGCGGAAGCCGTTCGCGACAGAAACGCCGCCGATCCGGCCGATACGCCGCCGGTCGATGCCACGGGAACTCCCGTGCCGCGCGACGACTCCCAGGTTCCATCCCCACCGCCGGTCGAGGAGACCACGCCATGACTGCCAAGAACACCGCGACCCGCTGGGGCGGCGTCAGCCAGACCCTGCACTGGGTGATCGCCCTGCTGATCCTGGCCATGGGCATCCTGGGCCTGACCATGGGCGAGTTCCCCAAGACGCCCAAGTACTTCTGGATCTACACGCTGCACAAGTCGGTGGGCATCACCGTGCTGGCGCTGGTGGTGGCCCGGCTGGGCTGGCGCCTGTACGCCGGCGCCCCGGCCCCGGTGCCCGGCACGCCGACCTGGCAGGAACGCATCGCCTCGGCCACGCATTGGCTGCTGTACGTGCTGATGTTCGCCCTTCCGCTGTCGGGTTGGCTGTACGACTCGGCCAGCGGGCTGCGCCCGTTCCGCTGGTTCGGGCTGGTCAACGTGCCCAAGCTCAGCGGTCCGGATGAACGCACCACGCAGCTGTCCCATGCCATCCACGAATGGGGCTTCTGGCTGCTCATCGCGGTGGTGCTGGCCCACGCCGGCGCCGCGCTTTACCACCATTTTTACCAACGCGATGCCACCCTTGCGCGCATGCTGCCGCAGCGCTGGCTTGCCTCCCCCCAGAAGGACTGACCATGAACATCAAGCTCTCCACTCCCGCGGCCGTGGCCGCTGCCCTGGCCGGGCTGATGGCCACCGCGCCGGTGCTGGCCGCCGATTACGTGCAGGCGCCGGGTTCGGTGCTGGTGTTTGCCACCAAGTACGACGGTGAAGTGTTCACCGGCAGCTTCCCCGGTTTCGACACCAAGCTCAGCTTCGACCCGGCCAAGCTGGACGGATCGAAGCTGGAAGTGACCATCCCGCTGGCCGGCGCCAAGAGCGGCAACAACGACCGCGATTCCACGCTGCAGGGCGCGGACTTCTTCAACGTCGGCAAGTTCGCCCAGGCCAAGTACAGCGCCAGCAAGTTCCGCGCCCTGGGCAACAACCAGTACGCCGCCGACGGCACCCTGGAACTGCGCGGCGTCAGCAAGCCGGTCACCCTCACCTTCACCTGGACCCCGGGCGCGCAGCCGGTGCTGAGCGGCAAGGCCACGGTCAAGCGCCTGGACTTCGGCGTGGGCGGCGGCGACTGGGCCGACACCAAGACCATCCCGAACGAAACCGCGATCAGCACCAAGGTCGTGCTGAAGGCAAAGTAACCCGCCCAGGTGCCGGCCGGCTCGCCCAAACCGGGTAGAGCCGACCGTTGGTCGGCTGCCGTCGTCCGCGCAGCCGACCAACGGTCGGCTCTACCGGATCCAGGCTTCCACCGCCGCCACATCAAACGGCCAGTCCAGTTCCCGCCCCTGCGCATCGCGCAGCACCGGCACGCGCAGGCCGTAACGGGCCTCCAAGGCTGCATCGTCGTCAACGAACACACTGTCCAGCCCAGGCACCCGGGCCTGGGCCAGGACCGCCAGGGCCTGGTCGCACAGATGGCAGTCATCACGCTGGAACAAGGTAAACACCGGCCCACCCGCCTTCGGAAATGTTGCGCCGCACTCAAGGCTGGCGCCTGCGACAGCATAGAATAGTGCTCCATCCGATACCCGCAGTTTGGCAATCATGGCTGTCAGCACGTTCGACGTTTTCAAGATCGGCATTGGCCCGAGCTCCTCGCACACCGTGGGACCGATGAAGGCCGCCGAACGCTTCGTGCACCGCTGGTTGCTGGACCCGGGCCGCCTGCAGGACGTGGTGCGCATCCGCGCCGACGTGTACGGCTCGCTGGCCCTGACCGGGCGCGGGCACGGCACCGACAAGGCGGTCCTGCTCGGGCTGGAAGGCCAGCGCCCCAACCTGATCGACCCGGACATCATCCCCGAGACCCTCGAACGCATCCGCAGCAGCAAGCGGATCCAGCTGATGGGCACCCACGAGATCGCCTTCGACGAGAAGCGCGACCTGGGCCTGAACAAGCGCCAGAAGCTGCCGTACCACACCAACGGCATGCGCTTTACCGCCTATGACGCCGACGAGCAGGTCATCGCCACGCGCGATTACTACTCGGTCGGGGGCGGCTTCGTGGTCAACCAGGACGATGCCGCCGACGACCGCATCGTACCCGATGAAACCCCGCTGCCCTACCCGTTCAAGAGCGGCGACGAACTGCTGGCGCAGACCGCGCGCAGCGGGCTGAGCATTGCCCAGATGATGTTCGAGAACGAGAAGTGCTGGCGCAGCGAAGACGAGATCCGCGAGCAGCTGCGCGAGATCTGGGGCGCGATGCAGGCCTGCGTGGCCCGTGGCATCCGCCAGGAAGGCACCCTGCCCGGCGGCCTGCACGTGTCCCGTCGCGCCCCGGCGCTGTACCGCGAGCTGTCGTCCAAGCCCGAAGCGGGCATGCGCGACCCGCTGACCACCCTGGACTGGGTGAATCTGTACGCGCTGGCGGTCAATGAAGAAAACGCCGCCGGTGGCCGCGTAGTCACCGCGCCGACCAACGGTGCGGCCGGCGTGCTGCCGGCGGTGCTGCATTACTTCGACCGTTTCTGCCCCGGCGCCAACGAACAACGCATCTTCGACTTCCTGCTGACCTCGGCGGCCATCGGTATCCTGTACAAGGAAAACGCCTCGATCTCCGGCGCCGAAGTGGGCTGCCAGGGCGAGGTGGGCGTGGCCTGCTCGATGGCGGCCGGCGGCCTGGTCGCCGCGCTCGGCGGCAACCCCAGCCAGATCGAGAACGCCGCCGAAATCGGCATGGAGCACAACCTCGGCCTGACCTGCGACCCGATCGGCGGGCTGGTGCAGATTCCCTGCATCGAGCGCAACGCGATGGGCGCGGTGAAGGCGATCAACGCCAGCCGCATGGCCATGCGCGGCGACGGCAAGCACAAGGTCTCGCTGGACAAGGTGATCAAGACCATGCGCGACACCGGCCGCGACATGCAGGACAAGTACAAGGAAACCAGCCGCGGCGGGCTGGCGGTCAACGTCATCGAGTGCTGATCGACCGCCCCCGGCGGTAGAGCCGACCGTTGGTCGGCTGCTCCCTGATTCCGCCCAAGGCAGCCGACCAACGGTCGGCTCTACGCGGGCATGCCATCGCTGCCGCTGCACATTTGCTCCGAGGTAGAGCCGACCGTTGGTCGGCTGCTCGCATGCGCATGATCGGCCCGCCTGCACGGCCGCTCCGGTACAGTCGGCACTCCCCTGTTCCGGAGACCGCCATGCGCATCCTGGCTGCCGCCCTGCTTGCCTGCCTGCCGCTGACCACGCTTGCCGCCGACACCTACGGCCCCCGCCTGGAGGGCTTCGACTACCCGTGGCCGGTCAAGACCTTCGACCTGGAATCACAGCGGCAGCCGCTGCAGATGGCCTATCTGGATGTCCCCCCGTCCGGCACGGCCGTGGCGGGCACGGTGGTGCTGCTGCACGGCAAGAACTTCTGCGCGGCCACCTGGAAAGACACCATCACCGCGCTCAGCGCGGCCGGCTACCGGGTGATCGCGCCGGACCAGATCGGGTTCTGCAAATCCAGCAAGCCCGAGCGCTACCAGTACTCGTTCGGCCAACTGGCTGCCAACACGCATGCGCTGCTCGCCCACCTCGGCCTGGATGCGGCCCAGGTCGACCTGGTCGGCCATTCGATGGGCGGCATGCTGGCCGCGCGCTATGCGCTGATGTACCCGCAGCAGCTGCGCCGGCTGGCGCTGGTCAACCCGATCGGACTGGAAGACTGGAAAGCCAAGGGCGTGCCCTGGCGCAGCGTGGATGCATGGTATGCGGGCGAACTGAAGACCAGCTTCGAGAGCATCAAGAAGTACCAGCTGGACGTGTACTACAACGGCGACTGGACGCCGGCGTACGCGCAGTGGGCGCGCATGCAGTCAGGCATGTACGACGGCCCCGGAAAACAGGCGGTTGCCTGGAGCCAGGCACTGACCTCGGACATGGTGTTCAACCAGCCGGTGGTCTACGAGCTGCCGGACATCCGCGTCCCCACCACGCTTTTCATCGGGCAGAAAGACCGCACCGCGATCGGCCGCGACCTGGCGCCGCCCGCCCTCAAGGCCACCCTCGGCGACTATCCCGCATTGGGCAAAGCCGCAGCAGCCGCCATCCCCGGTGCCACCTTGGTGACCTTCGACGACCTGGGCCATTCGCCGCAGGTGCAGGCGCCCGCACGGTTCAACGCCGCGCTGCTGAAGGCGCTGTCCACCGCCCCCTGACCACCGGCGTAGAGATGCATAAGCAACAACATGCCAGGTCCGCCGCTGCGCCCGCACCGGTAGAGCCGACCGTTGGTCGGCTGCCGCTCGCGCGAGGCATGACATCAAGGGCAACCCACCAACGGTAGGCGTTACCGCCGCACGATCGCCAGTACGTCATCCAGCAACGCCGCCGCAGTGACGTCCGCGCCTGCACCCGGCCCCTGGATCAGCAGCGGCTGGGTGGGATAGCGATCGCTGTGGATGGCCACGCGGTTGTCGGTCTGGCCGCCACCGGCCAGCGGATGGCCCAGCGGCAGGATGCGCAGGCCCACCGTTGCACCGTCATGGTCGAAGCCGCCCACGAACCGCAGGCAGCCGCCCTGCTCCTGCGCCTGCTGCCAGAACGCCTGCAGCGGTGCATCCAGCAACGACAACTGTGCCAACGCGGTGTCAGTCGGCAGCGCGGCGAGCGCGGCCGGTACCAGCGAGGTCACCGCCACCTGCTCACCGCGCAGTGCGATGCCACTGGCCCGCGCCAGGATCAGCAGCTTGCGGCGCACGTCCTCACCGGACAGGTCCACGCGTGGATCCGGCTCGGTATACCCGGCGCTGGCCGCCTCGCGCACCCATTCTGAAAATGCGCGCTGGCCGTCGTAGTGATGGAACAGCCAGGCCAACGAACCGGACAGCACGCCTTCCACGCGGTGGATGCGGTCGCCGCCGGCCACCAGCGCGCGCAGGCTGCTGAGCAGGGGCAGCCCGGCACCGACCGTGGCGCTATCGCCGTACTGCGCACCGCCGCCCAGCCGCCCTTCGGTGATCGCCTGCGCCCGCGCCAGCTGCGCACCCTGGCCCAGCTTGTTGGCGGTCACCACGTGCACGCCACGCGCCAGCCATTGTTCGTGCCAGTTGGCCACGTCGTCGCTGGCCGTGGCATCCACTACCACGTCGCCACGTTGCAGGCCTTCCGCTTCCGCCCACGGTTGCAGCGCCGGCGCGCCGCGCACGGCCAGGTTGGCCTGCTGCAGTTCGTGGTCGGGTGCCTGCGCGCAGGCACGGGCGGTACGCGAATTGGCCAGCCACGAGAACGCCGGCAAGGCCACGCCGCGCGCCTGCAGTGACTGGTAGCGCTGCACGAACGCAGTGCCCACGGTGCCGGTACCCAGCAGCGCCAGGCGGCGTGCGGGCGCGGCCACCAGGGACAGAACCGCGCTCATGCATCCACCTGTTTGCGCACCACGGCCTGCGCGTGCAGGTCGATCACCGCCTGCGCGCGCTCCAGCCCGGCCTGCAGGTCGGCCACCAGGTCTTCCGGCGACTCGATGCCCACCGACAGGCGCAGCAGGCCCTCGCTGATGCCGGCATGCGCGCGCGCTTCGGGCGTCATGGCCGCGTGGGTCATGGTGGCCGGGTGCGCCACCAGGCTTTCGACACCGCCCAGCGATTCGGCCAGGGTGAAACAGCGCAGGCCATCCACGAACGCGCGCACCGCCGCATGCGGATCATCACCCGGGCAGGAGGCCAGTTCGAAGGACAGCATCGCGCCGAAGCCGTCCTGCTGCCGGGCGGCAATGGCATGGCCGGGGTGGTCGGCCAGACCCGGGTAGTAAACCTTGGCCACCGCATCGCTGGCGGCCAGCAGGTTGACCACCTCGGTGGTGTTTTCCTGGTGCGCGCGCAGGCGTGCACCCAGCGTGCGCAGGCCACGCAGGGTCAGGAACGCGTCGAACGGGGAGCCGGTCAGGCCCAGCGCGTTGGCCCACCACACCAGCTGCTCGTGCAGGGCCGGATCGCGCGCGATCACCGCGCCGCCGACCACGTCGCTGTGGCCGTTGATGTACTTGGTGGTGGAATGCAGCACCAGATCCGCGCCGAAGGCGATCGGCCGCTGCAGCGCCGGCGACAGGAACGTGTTGTCCACCACCACCTTGGCCCCGGCCTTGTGCGCGGCATCGATGACGAAGCGCAGGTCGGTGATGCGCAGCAGCGGGTTGGACGGGGTTTCCACCAGCACCAGCGTGGGCGACTGTGCCAGCGCATCGGCCAGCGAGCGCGGGTCGGTGAGGTCGGCGGTGATCAGGCCGAAGTGGCCCTTCTTCGCCAGTGCGTTGAACAGGCGCCAGCTGCCGCCGTAGGCATCGTGCGGCACCACCAGCGTGTCACCGGGCTGCAGCAGCGCGTTGAGTACCAGGTTGATCGCGCCCATGCCGGTGGAGGTGATCACGCCGCCCGCGCCGCCTTCCAGCTCGGCCAATGCTTCGCCCAGCAGGTCGCGGGTCGGGTTGCCACTGCGGGTGTAGTCGTACTGGCGCTTGTTGCCGAAGCCATCAAAGCTGAAATTGGAGGACAGCACGATCGGCGGGGTCACCGCGCCGTGGGCGGTGTCGCGGTCGATGCCGGCGCGCACGGCGGCGGTGACACGGCTACAGGACGGCTCGGTACCGGTGGACAGGCTCATGCGGTTTCTCCCAGGGAACGGATGGCGTTGGCGAGGATCGCGTCGATGCGATCGGTTTCTTTGAGGAAGGCGTCGTGCCCGTAGGGCGAGCGCAGCACGCGCAGGCTGCCGCGCGGACCCAGCCCTTCGACCAGGCCGACGCAGTCGGCCAGCGGCACCAGGCGGTCGCCTTCCACGGCCACCACGACGGTCGGCACCAGGATGGCGGCCGGGTCGACGCGATGCAGGTCGATCGATTCGGACAAGCGCAGGTAGGCATCCACCGGAGTGCGCGCGGCGTACTGCGCGCCGGCGGCATCCAGGTAGTCTTCGGCGGCGACGCGCACGCGACCATTGACCACTTCCGGCGGCGCATCGAAGCGCTCGCCGAATTCTTCAGGCGTGCGGTAGCTGAGCATCGCGAACTGGCGGGCCAGTGCCAGCCCGTGGCTTTCAGCGCACTGCAGTTGGCCCAGCGCTACGGCACGGCGCTGCAGCGCGCGCCACGCGGCGGCGTAAGGATGCGGGCGATGCGCGCCACTCACCGCCACCAGCTTGAGCAGGCGCTGGCGGTGGCGGATGGCAAACTGCTGTCCCACCAGCGCGCCGTAGGAGTAGCCAACGAAGCACTGCAGCTGGGGGATGCCAAGATGATCGAGCAGCAGCGCCAGCGCGTCGGCCTGGTCGGCGGTGTCGATCGGCAGGTCGAGCGCGCCATCGGCACCGATGAAATCGAACGCCAGGATGCGCTGCACCGCAGGATCCAGCGCGCGGCCGGCCGCGACCAGTCCTTCGGCCCAGCCCTTCTCGGGGAACTCGGCATTGGCGGCCACGTGGCGATGCGCGGAAATGCCCCCGGCCAGCACCACCACCGGCGCATCGCCACGCCCGACCAGTTCATAGCGCAGCCGGACCGGGCGCGGGCCGTTGTGACGCATCGACAGCACCGCGGCGAATTCGCCGCGCACGGCGTGCAATCCGGCGTCGAGCGGGACGCTGACGGGGGCGAAAGTGTCGGTGGCAACAGCGGCGGCAGTGGCGAAACCCATGGCGGTATCCAAAGTAGGAAAACGGCCATCGAGCTTTCGCGGAGCTCGCGTTCGAAGCGCACGCACGGTGCACGGTTCGAACCATCTTTCGGAAGACGCCAACGGTCTCCGCAGGATTTGGCACCTACGCAGGTCGCTTTCGCGTCTGCGGGCTGCCCCGGCTTCAAAGGGCCTGTCCCTCTGCCGGTCTCGATGGTGGAGCCACGATGCCAGCCCTTTCCGGGCATGTCAATCCTTTCATCGGGATGAAGCGATATAGTTTTTTCTCATCAGGCGCCCAGGCCCGCCCGCAGCGGCACCTTTCCTGAATGAACCGTGTTGCGTACAGTCGCGCCCATCGTCATTGGATGCCTGCCATGCGCCGTACCCTGCTGCTGACCGTGCTGCTTGTTCCCCTGGCCCTGCAGGCGGCCACCGTGCCCGGCGGCGCGGGCTGGCGCGCGGGCTGGGGCCTGGTCGGAACGCCCCCGGCCAACGCCCCCACGGCGCCGGTCAGCGCGGGCATTGCCACGGTCCGGCTGGAGGGCGCCGGCAGCCGCTGGCAGGCCCGGGTGGACAACCACCTGCTGGGGCCGGTGCAGGTGGCACTGCGCCAGCCGGCCGGGGCCACCGCCCTGCCGGGACTGCCGATGCAGACCGTGCTGGCGGGTTCGGCCAGCGTGGTGGTCAGCCGGCTGCAGCTGCCCGGCGACGTGCCGCGCCTGGACCTGTTGCTGGACGCCGTACCGGGCGACCCGGCTGCCAGCCCCCAGGACGTGCCATACGCGCTGCCCTTCGACGCCAAGCGTTTCCAGGTCAGCCAGGCCCCGCAGGGCCGCTTCAGCCATACCGATGCCGAGAACCGCGATGCCATCGACTTCGCCCTCCCCGAGGGCACCCCGGTGCTGGCCGCGCGGGCCGGCCGGGTGATGCAGGTGCAGGGCAACTTCGTTGACCACGGCCTGGATCCGCAGCGCGATCGCGACCGGGCCAACTTCATCCGGATCCTGCACGAGGACGGCAGCATGGCGGTCTACGCCCACCTGCAGGCCAATGGCGTGCTGGTGCGCAGCGGCCAGCGGGTGGAAGCCGGCCAGCGCATCGGGGTGTCGGGCAACACCGGCTACAGCACCGCCCCGCACCTTCACTTCGTGGTCCAGGCCAACAGCGGCATGCAACTGCGCTCGGTGCCGGTGCGTATCGTGACCCCGCAGGGCGAGCTGCACTTCGCCCGCGAGGCCGCCGCCGGCGGCGACGCCGGGCAACCCTGACCCCGGCCGCCCCCTACCCCCGCTATACTGGGCGGCTTATCTCCATGAAAAGCGCCCCGGGCGGGCGCGTCACGCCATGTCCGAAGTCGCTACCGAAGCTGCGCGCCGCCGTACCTTCGCCATCATTTCCCATCCTGACGCCGGCAAGACCACGCTGACCGAAAAGCTGCTGCTGTTCGGCGGTGCGATCCAGATGGCCGGCTCGGTGAAGGGCCGCAAGGCCGCCCGCCACGCCACGTCCGACTGGATGGCGCTGGAAAAGGAGCGCGGGATCTCGGTCACCTCCTCGGTGATGCAGTTCCCGTATGAAGGCAAGATCGTCAACCTGCTCGACACCCCCGGCCACGCCGACTTCGGCGAGGACACCTACCGCGTGCTCACCGCGGTGGACTCGGCGCTGATGGTGATCGACGTGGCCAAGGGCGTCGAAGAGCGCACCATCAAGCTGATGGAAGTGTGCCGCCTGCGTGACACGCCGATCATGACCTTCATCAACAAGCTGGACCGCGAAGGCAAAGAGCCGATCGATCTGCTGGATGAAGTGGAGAGCGTGCTGGGCATCCAGTGCGCGCCGGTGACCTGGCCGATCGGCATGGGCCAGCGCCTGAAGGGCGTGGTCCACCTGATCAGCGGCGAAGTGCACCTGTACGAGCAGGGCCGCAACTTCACCCGCCAGGATTCGACCATCTTCCCGTCGATCGATTCGCCGGGCCTGGCCGAGAAGATCGGCGAGCGCATGCTGGCCGACCTGCGCGACGAACTGGAACTGGTGCAGGGCGCCAGCCATCCGTTCGACCTGGAGGCTTACCTGGCCGGAAAGCAGACCCCGGTATTCTTCGGCTCGGGCGTGAACAACTTCGGCGTGCAGCCGCTGCTGGACTTCTTCGTCGAGCACGCGCCGTCGCCGCAGCCGCGCGCCACCACCGGCCGGGTGATCGCCCCGCAGGAAAACAAGCTGACCGGTTTCGTGTTCAAGATCCAGGCCAACATGGACCCGCAGCACCGCGACCGCGTGGCCTTCATGCGGGTGTGTTCGGGGCGTTTCGTGGCCGGCATGAAGACCTTCCACGTGCGCACCGGCAAGGAGATGAAGTTGGCCAACGCGCTGACCTTCATGGCCAGCGACCGCGAGATCGCCGCCGAGGCATGGCCGGGCGATGTGATCGGCATCCACAACCACGGCACGATCTCCATCGGTGACACCTTCACCGAAGGCGAGGCGGTGAGCTTCACGGGCATCCCGAACTTCGCCCCGGAACTGTTCCGCCGCGCACGCCTGCGCGATCCGCTGAAGCTCAAGCAGCTACAGAAGGGCCTGGCGCAGCTGTCCGAAGAGGGCGCCACCCAGTTCTTCCGACCGCTGATGAGCAACGACCTGATCCTGGGCGCGGTGGGTGTGCTGCAGTTCGACGTGGCGGCCTACCGCCTGAAGGACGAGTACGGCGTGGAAGCCACCTTCGAGCCGGTCAGCGTGACCACGGCGCGCTGGGTGACCTGCAGCAATGAAAAGAAGCTGGAGGAGTTCCGCGAGAAGAACGCGGGCAACCTGAGCATCGATGCCGCCGGCCAGCTGGTTTACCTGGCACCGACGCGGGTCAATCTGCAGTTGGCGCAGGAACGCGCACCGGACGTGCGGTTCGCGGCCACGCGCGAGGCGGCGCACAGCATTTCGGTGTCCTGAGACAGCGGCTGAACAGGCACGCGTGCATGCGCGTGCCAACGCGGCGATGATAGGGGGGAGCGGGTCCCCCTCCCCGCACCGTCGATGGCCATGACTACAGTTGCTTCTGTTCGTGAAGAAATCGCCAGCGCCTTGACCCACGGGCTGGGCGCGGTTGCCGCGCTCGCCGCCAGTGCGGTGCTGATCACCCTTGCCGCCATCCATGGCGACGGCTGGCAGTTGGCCAGCGCGATCGTGTTCGGGGTGGCACTGTTACTGCTGTACACGGCATCGACGCTGTACCACGCGATCCAGCACCCGGTGGCGAAGGGGCGGCTGAAGGTCTTCGATCATTGTGCGATCTATGTGTTGATCGCCGGTACGTATACGCCGTTCACGCTGATCGGTCTGCGCGGGGGGCCGTGGGGCTGGGGGATGTTCACAGCGATCTGGGCGCTGGCGCTGGCCGGGGTGATCTTCAAGCTGTTCTTTACGGGCCGCTTCAAGCTGCTGTCGACGATCATCTACATCGCGATGGGCTGGATGGTGATGGTGGCGATCAAGCCGATGTGGGCGTCGATCGACGGCTGGACGTTGGGCTGGCTGCTGGCCGGCGGGCTGTCCTATACGTTGGGCACGTACTTCTACCACCGCGAGTCGATCCGCTATTCGCACGCGATCTGGCATCTGTTCGTGATCGGCGGCAGCGTCTGCCATTTCGTCGCGGTTACTGCGCAGATTCTTTGAGGTTGTTGGTTTTTTTCGGCAACTTTTTAACGGCCAGGTCAACGTCAAGGTCAACTTCAGCTTCAACTGCTGGAGCCGGTTGGCCGGTGCTGTCGGTCGGGTCGGGGCGGGTGGGTTGGCGGGACACGCCGTGAATCCATCCCTGGAGGCTCGTGGGCGCCATCCATGGCGCCCAACGGTCCCGCCAACCCACCCGCCCCGACCCCTGACAGTTTTTCGGGCCTCTTGGTGAAAGCGGTGGAGCGGAGCTGAGCTATTGCCGCTTTTGTGGGAGGGGTAAGGGCATGCCGACCGGAGGTCGGCACTGAGCGAGTGCAGGAGCGACGGCAAGGCAACAGCCAGCGCCTCTCCTCCCCCTCCTCCCCCACACACGTTCCCCAATACCCCAAACGCCCAAATCCCCGCCCGAGAATCGACGGCCCACACACCTCGGCATCCATCAAGATCAGCCACCCATGGGGTGGCTCTACTCCTGGCACACCGGGGTCTGTCGGGGGGTGGCGCGGGTGGGTTTACGGGACCGTTGGGCGCCATGGATGGCGCTCACGAGCTTACATGGACGTACTTGTAGCGTGTCCCGTAAACCCACCCGCGCCGCGCCAACCAGCAAAACCCTCAGCCAAAGGCCGTTGAAGTTGCAGTTGCAGTTGCTGTGGCTGTTGCTCTTGCTGTTGCTGTTGCTCCAAAGCTTCTAAAAAAAACCGCACCCTGACACCATCCTTACCAATGCTTCGCACCCCCTGCACGATGAACAGGGAAGGATGGAGCATGTGAACACTGTCGACTCCCCTGCCCCATCCCCCGTGTCGCGCCGTTGGCGCTGGCGTCGTCCCGGCAAACGTGGACAGCGCTGGCTGGCCATCCTCGTCTTCCTCTTCGCCGCCATCCTCCTGCTCATCGCGCTGTGGGACTGGAACTGGTTCAAAGGCCCCGTCGAACGCGCCGTCCAGGCCAAGACCGGGCGCGAGTTCCATATCAACGGCGACCTCGACGTCGACCTTGGCCGCACCACCACCATTCGCGCCGACCGCCTCACCTTCGCCAACGCCACCTGGGCGAAGACCCCGCAGATGGCCAGCGCCGACCGCGCGGAAATCGCCATCCGCGTCTGGCCCCTGCTGCGCGGCCAGGTTCATATCCCCGAAGTCCGCCTCACCCGCCCGGACCTGCTGCTCGAAACCGGGCCCGGCAAGGACACGCCCGGCAACTGGGATTTCCTGGGGCCCTCCACCGGCAACCCGCCGCAGTTGCAGCGCCTGCTCATCGATGATGGCCGCCTGAAGTTCCTCGATGCCGCCGGGCGCACCGACGTGCTGGTGGCCCTCAACAGCGGCAAACCGCGCAGCGCAGACAGCGCCCCGCCCCTGCTGGTCAGTGGCAAGGGCCGCTGGAAAGGCAACCCGTTCTCCCTGGACGGCAGCACCGAATCGCCACTGGAACTGACCAACAGCGACCACCCGTTCCGCATCCACCTGGACGGGCGCGCCGGTGGCACCCATGCCATCGCCAGCGGCACCCTGACCAACCCCTTCGCGCTGCGCACCTTCGATCTTGAACTGATGCTCAGTGGCCAGGACATGGAGGACCTGTTCCCGCTGATCGGCGTGGCCATGCCCTCCACGCCGCCGTACCGTTTGAAGGGCCGGCTCAAGCGCAACAACGACATCTGGCGCTACGAGAATTTCACCGGGACCGCCGGCGACAGCGACCTGGGCGGCACCGCGCAGATCGACGTCGGTGGCGAACGCCCGTTCCTGAAGGCCGACCTGGTCTCCAAGCGCCTGGACTTCGATGATCTGGCCGGCTTCATCGGGGCGCCCCCGAAGACCGGCGCCGGCGAGACCGCCAACGCCGAACAGAAGGCCAAGGCCGCCGCGCTCGCCGCACGCGCCAAGGTGCTGCCGGACACTCCGTACAACCTCACCAAGCTGCGCGCCATGGACGCCGACGTGCGCTGGAAGGCGCAGCGGATCAATTCGCCGGTGCTGCCGCTGGACGACATGGACGCGCACCTCAAGCTGGAGGCCGGCCTGCTGCGCCTGGAGCCGCTGAATTTCGGCGTGGCCGGCGGCGACATCCGCAGCACCATCCGCATGGATGCCCGCAAGGACACCATCGCCACACAGTTGCAGGCCAGCCTGCGCAAGATCCAGCTCGGCAAGCTGATGCCTGATTCCAAACTGGCCGAGCAGGCCTCCGGCGGCATCAGCGGCGACCTCACCTTGGCCGGCACGGGCAACTCGGTTGCGGCCATGCTGGGCAGTTCGGACGGCAACGTCGCCCTCGGGATCGGCCGCGGGCATGTCGGTAACCTGGTGATGGAGTTGGCGGGGCTGGACGTGGCCGAGTCGCTGAAATTCCTGTTCACCGGCGACAAACAGATTCCGCTGCGCTGCGCCTTCGGTGACTTCGGCGTGGCCAACGGGGTGATGACTTCGCGCGCGCTTGCCTTCGATACCACCGACACGCTGATCGTCGGCGAGGGCACCGTGGACCTCAAGCAGGAGCAGCTGGACCTGCTGCTGCGACCGCGCCCGAAGGACATCAGCATCCTCGCCCTGCGCTCGCCGCTGCGCATCGGCGGCAGCTTCAAGGACCCGTCGTTCCGCCCGGACTTCAAGGCACTCGGCATCCGCGGTGCGATCGCCCTGACCCTGGGCAGCATCGCCCCGCCCGCCGCGCTGCTGGCCACCATCGAAACCGGTCCGGGCAAGGATTCGAACTGCGGCGGTCGTTACGCGAAGTGAGTGCGCCGCGTCAGCGTACCGACCAACGGTCGGTACCTACCGGGAGCGGTGTGCGTGTATCGCGCGATCGGACTAAGCACAAGGTAGGTGTCGACCGTTGGTCGACACGCTCCGCCCCTCTTCCAACCGCGCGCTCAAGAACTGTCCAGAGCCCGTGGGCAGGCCGGTGCAGGACCGTTGGGCGGCATGGATGCCGCCCACGAGCCCCCACGGATGGGTTCACGGCGTGTCCTGCACCGGCCTGCCCATGGGCTCAGCCACGTGCCAGCAACGCGCCAACCGCGCTTACTTACCCCGCGACGATGTACTGCTGCAGCTGGTCCAGCTTCTGGGCCTGCTCGTCGATCACCGATTTCACCAGGTCACCGATCGAGATCACGCCCACCACGCTGCCGCCGTCCACCACCGGCAGGTGCCGGATCCGGTAGTCGGTCACCAGTTGCAGGCAATGCTCCACCTGCTCGGACAGCGCCACCGTCACCACCTTGGCGGTCATGATGTCGCTCACCCGCGTGGTCCGCGACGACCGCTCATGCAGCACGATCTTGCGCGCGTAATCGCGCTCGGACAGGATGCCAACCAGTTGCCGGCCCTCCATCACCAGCACGGCGCCGATGCCTTTTTCGGCCATCAGCCGGATCGCGTCGATCACCGCCGATTCCGGGCCTACCGCGAAAACCTCAGGGGACTTGCCGTCCAACAGCTGTCGTACCGTGGTCATCTCGTTGCTCTCCACCGATGGGATGCACGGCCGAGTCTGCCACGATCGGGGGCTGCCAGGTGTCAACCAGGTACAACGGCCGCTGCTTGGATTCTTCGTACAGGCGCCCCAGGTATTCCCCGATCAGGCCCAGCGCGATCAGCTGCACCCCGCCCAGGAACAGGATCGCCGCCATCATGGTCGGCCACCCCGCCACGCGGTCGCCGTACATCGCCGCCTTGGCCACCACCCATACGGCGAACACGAACGCCACGCTGGCCGTGAACAGCCCCAGGTAGGTGGTCACCCGCAGCGGCGCCGTGGAGAAACCGGTGATGCCCTCCAGCGCGAAATTCCACAGCTTCCACAGCCCGAACTTGCTGTCGCCCACCATCCGCGCGTGCCGATGGTAGGGCAGCGCCTTGCGTCGGAAACCGACCCAGCCGAACAGCCCCTTCATGAACCGGTGGCGCTCGCGCAGCTGCCCCAGCGCCTGCAGCGCGCGCGGCGAAAGCAGGCGGAAATCGCCGGTGTCGGCCGGGATCGGCGTCTTGGACAGTCGCCCGATCACCCGGTAGAAAGCGGCGGCCGCGCTGCGCTTGAGCCAGCTTTCACCGTCGCGCGCCAACCGCGTGCCGTACACGTTGTCATAGCCCTGCTGCCACAGCGCGACGAACTCGGGAATCAGCTCCGGCGGGTCCTGGCCATCGGCGTCGAGGATGATCACCGCGCCGTCGTCGACAAAATCCAGCCCCGCCGTCAGCGCCGCTTCCTTGCCGAAGTTGCGCGACAGCCGCAGCACGCCCACGTCGGGATCGGCCGCGGCCAGCGCCTGCATCACCGACCAGGTGGCATCGCTGCTGCCGTCATCGATGTACAGCACCCGCCCCTCGATATCGTCCAGCCCGTCCAGCACCGCGCGCAGGCGCGGATGCAGCAGCGGCAGGGCCAGTGCTTCATTGTGGGCGGCGATGACAACAGTCAGGCGTTGGGCAGTCATGCCGGGATTGTAGGCGGGGCGCGTCACGATCATGAATCGTCAGTCGTCGGCCAGGTACGCAGTGCCGCCCAGCTGCCGGGCCTGGCGCTGGATCCAGGCCGCGCGGCGCTGCACGAACGGCCCCGGCTTGGCCGCGTTGTAGCGCCGCGGCGCCGGCAACACGGCGGCCAGGCGGGCGCTTTCGGCCGGACTCAGCCGCGCCGCGTCCTTGCCCCAGTACTGCCGTGCGGCCGCCTGGGCGCCGTAAATGCCGTCGCCGAACTCGGCGATGTTGGCGTACACCTCCAGGATCCGCGACTTCGGCCACAGCGCCTCGATCAGCACCGTGTACCAGACCTCCAGGCCCTTTCGCACCCAACTGCGGCCCTGCCACAGGAACAGGTTCTTGGCCACCTGCTGGCTGATCGTGCTGGCCCCGCGCAGGCGGCCCCCCTTGGCATTGTGGTCGCGCGCCTTTTCGATGGCCTGCAGGTCGAAGCCGTTGTGCACGGGGAAGCGCTGGTCCTCGGCGGCCACCAGCGAAATGGGCAGGCTGGGCGCCATCTGGTCCAGGTCGCGCCACTGGTAGTGCAGCCGGTAGCCCCACTCGCCCTGGCCCAGTGCCTCGCCGTACCGCCACAGCATCACCGTGGACACCGGCGGGTCGATGAAACGCAGCACCAGTACCTGCAGCACGCTGAACGCGGCAAACAGCACCGGCAGCCACAGCAGTCGCTTCCAGTGCCAGCGTCGCGGGCGCGGTGGTTCCAGGCCCGGTTCGGCCTTGAGGTTGCTGCGCTCTGCCCCCATTAGTGGTGCATCCTTTGCTTGCACGGTTGTCGGCGCATTATCCGGCAACTGCATCCCACTTCGCGCGCCCATAGAACCGATGACCGCCCAATCCGACACCCTTGTCCGTTTCCTGCTCCCCGATGCCGGCGTCCGCGGCGTGCATGTCCACCTCGATGCGAGCTGGGCTGAAATCCTGTCGCACGCGGTCTACCCGCCGGCCGCTGCCGAGCTGCTGGGCGAAGCCGCCGTCGCCTCGGCCCTGTTCACCGGCCACACCAAGGTCGATGGCCGCCTGTCGATCCAGCTGCGCAGCAACACCGCCATGCGCACGCTGTTCGCCGAATGCACGGCCGCCGGCACCCTGCGCGGCATCGTGCAGCTGGCCGACGGCGGCGATGCCCCGCGTGACCTCACCACCCTGGGCGATGACGCGCTGCTGGCCATCACCATCGAAAACCCGGGCCTGGACCCGCGCGAACCGCAGCGCTACCAGAGCCTGGTCGGGCTGACCGCCGCCGGCCTGGACGAGGCATTCGAAGACTACTTCCGGCAGTCCGAGCAGTTGCCCACGCGCCTGCTGCTGGCCGCCGACGGCACCCGGGCCGCCGGCCTGCTGCTGCAGAAGCTGCCCGGCGACGAAGGCGACAACGACGGCTGGTCACGCGCCAGCGCCTTGTTCGAGACCCTGGGCAAGCAGGAACTGCTGGACGTGGCGGGCAATGACCTGCTGCACCGCCTGTTCCATGAAGAGAGGCCGGAACTGCTCGGCGAGCGGGGGCTGCGCTTCGCATGCTCGTGCTCGCGCGAGCGGGTGGAAGGCATGCTGCAGTCGCTGGGCGAGGAAGAAGCCCGCGCGGCCGCCGAACCGACCGGTGCGGTGGAAGTGCGTTGCGAATTCTGCGGACAGGAGTATCACTTTCCGTTGACGGAGTTCGCCATACTGTTCAGCGACACCGGTGTTTCCTCACCGGCACCTGAACGGCTTCAGTAATTGCCGCACGAGTTTTGTTCTGGGGAGAACCAAGACTTGTTAAGAATTCATAAACGCCCTAGGATCAGTGTCCCGCTTCGGCGGGAACTTGTGCTCACCGCTGCTGTCTGAGAGTTCCCATGCGCTCCCTTCTGCGTCTACCGCTGGCCCTTGTGATCGCCCTCGCCGCGATCACGGGCGCGCATGCGCAGAACAAGCCGCGGCAGGACAGCACGGTGATTCCGGTGTGGAACAAGGGCAGCGGCAAGGTCGAGGCCCTGTTGTACCTGGAACCCACCGGCGAACAGGCCGTGGGCGCCCGCTGGCACTTCGGCCGCAGTTCGCTCGACGCCGCCTTCGGGTTGTCCTCGGGCGACTCGCTGGGCCTGCTGTGCAACAGCAGCCGCGGCACCAGCATCAGCGGCCTGGCCAGTCATTGCATGCTGGCCAGCCTGGGCGATGACGACGAGAACACCGCGTTGAGTCGCCGGGTCAGCGGTACCGCTGCGTTCAACCGCCCCGGCGGTCGCCTGGGCATCACCGCCGGCACCGGCCGTGACACCCTGCCGGCGTGGTTGGCCGGCCCGAACAAATCCCCGGCGTTGCGCGCCGAGCAGAACGACCTGACCGTGTTCGGCCAGAAGAACATCGGTCGCGAAGGCTTCGTCTCGATCGGTGGCACCTACGCCAAGGCGCGCCTGGTGCCGCTGTCCGACGCCTCCCCGGCCATCGTGGACCGCTGGGACAGCAAGAGCCTGACCATCGGCGCCGGCTACGGCAACTTCAGCGGCAACATCATCGGCCGCGTGGTCGATGTGCCCGGCCAGCCCGGCAAGTGGGAAGGCCTCGGGGTCGGCTTGACCTGGCGCACCCCCTGGAGCGGCCAGCTCACCGTGGGTGCCGAGAACGTGATTACCCGCGGCAAGAATCCGTTCGCACCGCGTAACGAGAGCACCGACGAAGGCACCGTGCCGTACGTCCGTTACGAACAGGATCTGTGATCGGCGGGCGCCGAGCGGCGCCGTCGAAGTAGTCAAAAACACGCGCCTCATGGCGCGTTTTTTTATGCCTGCACTCCTACCCTCAAACGGCATCGCCCCTGCGAGCCGGTGCCAGGGCGTGCCCGGTGTATCGCCGATGTCGCATTTGGCGTGCCGATGCGACGTGTCGATACGCGCTGATACATTCCGTTACAAATCAACTGCAACTATTTTCATCACAAATGCTTAACCAATGAGACCCGAAAGGCGTGTTTCTGCGGAAAATCATTGATCCACAACGACTTTGCCGAATTTAACCTAGTTCACACCTTCCATTAACGTGGCTTTAATTCTCTCCGGTCGGCAGTTACTATCGAGTCAGCCTCGTGGTGATTGGCGCTCATTTGGTGCCGCTGCAGGCAAACACCCCAGTGAATACCCAAGATTCCCTTGGAGAGAGAGAGCAATGAATTTCAAATCCAACAAACTGCGTGACGCGGTAATCGTCGCGTTGGTCGCGACGGGTGCCACCGGCGCCGTGCAGGCCCAGGATGTTCCGGCCTCCGGCCCGACCAACCTGGATCGCATCCAGGTCACCGGCTCGCGCATCCGCTCGGTTGATCTGGAAACCCAGCAGCCCGTCCTCACCCTGACCCGCGAAGCCATCCAGCAGACCGGTCGCACCAACGTCGCCGAAGTGCTGCAGCAGATCGCCAGCAACGGCGCGGCGATCAATACCCAGTTCAACAACGGCGGTGACGGCTCGGCCGGCGTCGACCTGCGCAACCTGGGTTCCTCGCGCACCCTGGTGCTGGTCAACGGCCGTCGTTGGGTGCAGGCCCTGGACGGCACCGTCGACCTGAACACCATCCCGACCGCGATCGTGGAGCGCATTGAAGTCCTCAAGGACGGCGCCTCCTCCATCTACGGTTCGGACGCCATCGCCGGCGTGGTCAACATCATCACCCGCGACAATTTCAACGGTGGCGAAGCGCACGTCTACTACGGCCAGTTCAGCAAGGGCGACGGCCAGCGCCAGGCGCTCGACCTGACCCTGGGCAGCAGCAACGACCGCGGCAGCCTGGTGTTTGGTGCCAGCTACGTGGAAGAGAAGCCGGTGATGGCCCGCGCGCGCAAGATCTCGCGCGATCCGGTGTACAGCCTGGGTGCTTCGCAGTACAGCGGCCAGACCTCCTCTGGCGGCCTGTGGGACCTGACCATTGATGGCGTCGGCACCGACGACGTCGACACCTGGTCCGACCTTTCCGGCAGCGAAGATGCGGCTACCCGGGCACGTGCCGGCATCAACCGTCTCGTGATCAACCCCGACGCGGCCGGTACGAACCTCGCCAACTTCCACAAGTTCACCAGCGCCGATGCGTACAACTATGCGGGCGACAACTACCTGCGTACGCCGCAGGAGCGCAAGTCGATCTTCATCCAGGGCCGTTACGACCTGACTGACTCGATCGCCATCCGCACCGACGCGCTGTACAACCAGCGCCTGTCGGCCCAGCAGCTGGCCGGCTACCCGCTGAGCGCGGGCAGCTACCTGGGCAGCGGCCCGGGACTGTCGGCTGACAGCTACTACAACCCGACCAAGAACACCGGCAACCCGCGCGAGCTGAACTGGAACCGCCGCCTGGTCGAGCAGGACCGCTTCTACGAACAGGACGTCAAGACGTTCCATTGGTACGGCGGCCTGGAAGGTTCGTTCCAGTTTGCTGACCGGTTCTTCAGCTGGGATGCGGGCGTGAGCTACAACGTGTCCGACCAGATCGACACCCAGGTTGGCGACGTCAACATGGGCAACCTGTTCGCCGCCACCGGCGCGTCCTTCCTGGACACCGACGGCGTGGTCAAGTGCGGCGCCCCGGGCGCGGTAGTGGCCGGCTGCGTGCCGTTCAACCCGTTCTCCAGCGCCGGCAACATGCCGCAGGATCAGCTGGACTACATCCTGTTCAACGCCAAGGACAAGTTCCAGAACAAGTCCAAGGCCTTCACCGCCAACCTGTCCGGCGACATCGTCGAACTGCCGGGCGGCATGATGGGCTTCGCGGCCGGTGTGGAAAAGCGCAAGGAATCGGGCTACGACATGCCGGACGCCTTCGTTTCGGCCGGCCTGAGCTCGGGCAATGGCCGCCAGCCCACCTCCGGTGGCTACGACCTGACCGACGTCTACCTGGAACTGGCCGTGCCGCTGCTGAAGGACCTGCCGGGCGCCAAGCTGCTGGAACTCAGCGCCGCGACCCGTCGTTCGGACTACAGCAACTTCGGCGACACGCTCAACAGCAAGTTCGGCTTCAAGTGGAAGCCGATCGAAGACGTGATGGTGCGTGGTAACTGGGCCGAAGGCTTCCGTGCCCCGTCCATCTCCAACCTGTTCGGCGGTGCCGGCGAGTCCTACGACAGCTACGGCGACCCGTGCTCGGTCGGCAGCCCGTACATCTCCAACGCGTCGGTAGCTGCCCGTTGCGCCGCTGCAGGCATTCCGAGTGGTTACGAGCAGCGTGAAGGCTATGGCGCCCAGACCGCCTATCCGTTCGAGTGGAAGTCCAACACCGCGCTGAAGCCGGAAACCTCCACCTCCAAGAGCCTGGGCATCGTGTACAGCCCGAGCTACGTCAGCGGCTTCGACATCTCGCTTGACTGGTGGAAGATCAACATCAAGGACGTGATCAGCCGCCCGACCGCCGATTACATGCTGGAACAGTGCTATGTGGAAGGCAACGCGGGCTGGTGCGACGTGCTGGGTAATTCCGGCCTGACCCGCAACTCGCTGGGCCAGATCACCTACATGGCGCGCTTCCTGCAGAACCTGGGCGAGCTGGAAGTCGAAGGCTACGATCTGACGCTGCGCTACTCGATCCCGGATACGCGCTTTGGTTCGTTCTCCTTCGTGTCCGACAGCGTGTACATGTCCAAGTACCGCACCAAGTCCACCCCGGAATCGGAGTGGGATCCGTCTGACGTGGGTACCTACTCGCGCGACTCGCCGGTGTGGCGCATCCGTTCCAACCTGACCGCGAACTGGACCTACGGTGACTTCGGCGCAAGCTGGACCGTGCGTTACTTCTCGGCCCTGAAGGAAAACTGCAAGTTCCAGCTGGAACCGCAGCTGTGCAGCGATCCGAACAAGCTCGGCATCGATGGCAAGCCGGATCCGAAGAACAAGCTGGCCGCGACCACGTACCACGACCTGCAGATGCGCTACAACCTGCCGTGGAACGGTACCGTCTCGGTGGGTCTGAACAACGTATTCGCCAAGGAACCGCCGGTGGCCACCCAGGCCTTCGCCAACTCCTTCGACTACCAGTACGACACCCCCGGGCGTTACATGTACATGGAGTACCGTCAGCGCTTCTGATCGCAGTTGACCGCGATCTGACGGTGTAAACCAACGGCCCCGAAAGGGGCCGTTGTCTTTTGCGCAGCATCGGCACTCTTGATGCGCGCCCACGAAAAAGGCCGCGTTTCCGCGGCCTTTTCTTCGTCGCAACACAGGCACCTGCGTCAGCCGAGCGGGATCAACGTCTCGATCACATGCTCCACGTAGGCCTCGAAATCCTCGCGGGCCTGCTTGGGCTGCTGCAGCTGCAGCGACAGCTGCAGGAAGCCCACATACGCCGCATACGCCAGGCGCGCGCGGTGCTGCGCATCGGTACGGCTCAGCCCGGCCTGGCGGAACGAGGCCACCAGGTACTCCAGCCGGCGGTGCGAGACGCGGTCGATGACCGGGCGCACCATCGGGTGGTCCAACGCCTTGAGCAGCTCGCTGTAGATGATGTGCGGCTGCACTTCATGGGCCACCACCTGGAACAGCTGGCGCAGGCGCGCACGCGGGTCCGGCACGTCTTCCAGGCTGCCGAACACCTGCTCCTGCTCGAACAGTTCCCAGCGTTCCAGCGCGGCCTGCAGCAGCGCATCACGAGACGGGAAGTGCCAGTAGAAGCTGCCCTTGGTGACCCCCAGGCGACGCGCCAGCGGCTCCACCGCCACGGCACCGACACCTTGTTCTGCAATCAGGTCCAGGGCGGCCTGGGCCCAGTCTTCCGCGCTCAGGCGGCTGTTGCGGCCGGCACGTGGCTCGCCGGCGGAAGCTTCAGGTTCATTCATGGCGTTGATTTAACCATACGCCGGGGTCCGTGTCCGCCAAAATGGCACGCCGCGACCCGCGCCAACGCCCGCAGCGTGGCGGACTTGGCGCCCTTCCGGCGGTCCGCGGCAGGCCTCCATACCCCCAAGTATTGACATGCCCACGGGCAGGTCCATACTAGCGAGTATGGTCATTCCTTCTTCTACCCTGCCCCGCGTTGACGATGAGCGACTGACCGGCGCGCACGATGCCGTGCTGGCCGCCACCCGCACCTCGCCCGGGCGCCGCGGCACCGTGCTGTTCGCCCATGGCTTCGGCCAGACCCGGCATGCCTGGACGTCCACCGCACAATCCCTCGCCGCCGCCGGTTACCAGACGTTGGCCTACGATGCGCGCGGCCATGGCGACTCGGACTGGAACCCGGCCGACCTGCCCTACCACGGCGAACAGTTCGCCGATGACCTGATCGTCCTGGCCGGCGAACAGCCGCAGCCGCCGATCCTGGTCGCCGCGTCGATGGGCGGGCTGTTCGGGCTGCTCGCCGAATCGCGCTGGCCGGGCCTGTTCTCGGCGATGGTGCTGGTGGACATCACCCCGCGCTGGGACACCGCCGGGGTCGAAAAGATCCTGATGTTCATGACCGCCCATCCGGACGGCTTCGCCTCGCTGGCGCAGGCCGCCGATGTGATCTCGGCCTACATGCCGCATCGGCCGCGCAAGTCCGAAGACTCGCTGCGCGCCCTGCTGCGCGAGGATGGTCATGGCCGCTGGCGCTGGCATTGGGACCCGCGCCTGGTGGCCGAACTGGCGCGCGACAGCGAACAGCACCAGGACGCGCTTGCCGAGGCGGCGCGCCAGGTCAAATGCCCGTTGCTGCTGGTCAGCGGCGGGCGCAGCACGCTGGTCACCCCGCAGACGGTGGCCGAATTCCTCGCGTTGGTGCCGCATGCGCGCCATGTGCAGTTGCCGGAGGCCACCCATATGGTCGCCGGTGATGACAACAACGCCTTTACCGCTACTGTGTTGGACTATCTGGACGTGTTGCCCTCGGCCTCCGCCGTTGCACAGTCCGCCACTACCGAGCACGTCACCGGAGCACGCTCATGAGCATTGTCGTTCCCTTCCTGGCCATCCTGCTGGCGGGCGCCATCGTCGCCTACCACCGGATGCGGCTGATCACCTGGACGATCGTCAGCCTGGTGCTGCTGGCCGCCTGCTGGTTCATCCCGTACATCAACCAGACTGCCACCATCGTCGCTGCGGCCATCGTGGCGGTCATCGCCGTGCCGCTGCTGCTGCCCTTCATCCGCAAGCCGCTGCTGACCGCGCCGATGATGAAGGTGTTCCGCAAGGTGCTGCCGCCGCTGTCGCAGACCGAGCGCATCGCGCTGGAAACCGGCTCGGTCGGCTTTGAAGGCGAGCTGTTCACCGGCGACCCGGACTGGAACATCCTGCTGAACTATCCCAAGCCGCAGCTCACCGCCGAGGAACAGGCCTTCCTGGATGGCCCGGTCGAAGAGCTGTGCAAAATGGTCAACGACTGGGAAATCACCCACGTCTACGCCGACCTGCCGCCGGAACTGTGGAGCTTCATCAAGAAGAACAAGTTCTTCGGCATGATTATTCCGAAGGAATACGGCGGCCTGGGCTTCAGCGCGCTGGCCCACCACAAGGTGATCCAGAAGCTGGCCTCGGTGTCGAGCGTGGTCAGCTCCACCGTCGGCGTGCCCAACTCGCTCGGCCCGGGCGAACTGCTCAACCATTACGGCACCCAGGCACAGAAGGACCAGTACCTGCCGCGCCTGGCCGATGGCCGCGAAGTGCCCTGCTTCGGCCTGACCGGCCCGTTCGCCGGCTCGGACGCCACCTCGATTCCCGATTACGGCATCGTCTGCAAGGGCGAATGGAACGGCGAGCAGGTGCTCGGCGTCAAGCTCACCTTCGACAAGCGCTACATCACGCTCGCTCCGGTGGCCACGCTGATCGGCCTGGCGTTCCGCATGTACGATCCGGACGGCCTGATCGGCACCACCCGCGACATCGGCATCACCCTGGCGCTGCTGCCGCGTGACACCGCCGGCGTGGAAATCGGCCGCCGCCACTTCCCGCTCAACTCGACCTTCCAGAACGGCCCGATCCGCGGCAAGGACGTGTTCATTCCGCTCACCCAGCTGATCGGCGGCGCCGAGAAGGCCGGCAAGGGCTGGAACATGCTCAATGAGTGCCTGGCCGTGGGCCGCTCGATCACCCTGCCGTCCACCGCCAGTGGCGGTGCCAAGGCCGGCGCGGTGGTGACCGGTGCCTACGCGCGCATCCGCAAGCAGTTCGGCCTGTCGGTCGGCCGCTTCGAGGGCGTGGAAGAAGCGCTGGCGCGCATCGGCGGCAAGGCCTATGCGATCAGCGCGCTGTGCCAGGCCACGGCTGCTGCGGTGGACCGCGGCGACGTGCCGTCGGTGCCGTCGGCGATTGCCAAGTACCACTGCACCACCATGAGCCGTGAAGTGATCTCGGACATGATGGATGTGATCGGCGGCAAGGGCATCATCCTGGGGCCGCGCAACTTCGCCGGCCGCAGCTGGCAGGCCGCGCCGATCGCCATCACGGTGGAAGGCGCCAACATCATGACCCGCAGCCTGCTGATCTTCGGCCAGGGTGCGATCCTCTGCCACCCGTGGGTGCTGAAGGAAATGAAGGCCGCGCAGGATCCGGACACCCGTGCCGGCCTGCAGGAGTTCGACCGCAGCCTGTTCGGCCACATCCGCTTCGGCATCTCCAACGCCGTGCGTTCGTTCTGGTTCGGCCTGACCGGCGCGCGCTTCGGTGCCGCCCCGGGCGATGCCTACACCCGCCGCTATTTCCGCAAGCTGGACCGTTACTCGGCGAACCTGGCGCTGATGGCCGACATCTCGATGATGACCCTCGGCGGCAAGCTGAAGTTCAAGGAATCGCTGTCCGGCCGCCTGGGCGATGTGCTGAGCCACATCTACATGACCAGCGCCATGCTCAAGCGCTACCACGACGAAGGCGCGCCGGTGGCCGACCAGCCGCTGCTGGCCTGGGCCTTCCATGACAGCGTGCACACGATCGAAACGTCGCTGTCGGCGGCGTTGCGCAACTTCCCGATCCGTCCGATCGGCTGGCTGATGTGGCTGCTGATCTTCCCGTTCGGCCGCCGTGCCGAGGCCCCGGGCGACCGCCTGGGCCACCGCGTGGCCGCGCTGCTGATGGCCCCCAACGAAGCCCGCGACCGTCTGGCCAGTGGCGTCTTCCTGACCCCGTGCGAGAACAACCCGGGTGGCCGCATCAACAGCTACCTGTCCAAGGCGATCATGGCCGAGCCGGTCGAGCGCAAGTTCATCAAGGCGGTCAAGACCAAGGGCATCGAAGCCCTGGACTTCACCACCCAGCTGGACGAAGCGGTCGCCGAAGGCGTGATCACCCAGGACGAACGCACCCTGCTCGAAGAGCTGCGCGCGCTCACCCTGGAAACCATCACCGTGGACGATTTCGATCCGCACGAACTGCGCTCGGCCGGTTACTACGACCGCGAGCGCAAGGACGCACAGTCGCAGGAAGCGGCGTGATCGACGCAGCAACGTAATCCACAACGGCGGACTTCGGTCCGCCGTTTTTTTGAGAGGCGTCCATGTCCGCTCCCCTGTTGAATCTGTATCGCCGCATGCAGCGCTGGCCTGCCGGCAGCTGGCTGTTCTCCCGCGCGGTGTGTTTCAAGGCGCCCTACTTCGCCAGCATCGCCCCGCGCATCACCCTGCTCGAGCCCGGCCGTTGCGAAGGGCGCATCGCGCACCGGCGCAAAGTCACCAACCATATCGGCACCGTGCACGCGATCGCGCTGTGCAATCTGGCCGAGCTCACCGCGGGGCTGATGGTCGATGCCTCGCTGCCCAAGGGCATGCGCTGGATCCCCAAGGGCATGGAGGTGCAGTACCTGGCCAAGGCAACGGGCACGCAGCATGCCGTGGCCACGCCGGAGCAGCCGATCGTGGCCGCCGAGGCCGGCTATGCGCTGCCGGTGAATGTGCAGGTGTGCGACGACGCCGGCACGGCCGTGTTCCAGGCGCGGATCGCCATGTGGGTGTCACCGGTCAAGCGCTGATTGGTGCCGCGCAGCCACCCATGGGGTGGCTCTACCGCAGGGGTCAGGCGGGGACCATCCACCACGCGGCCACGGCCAGGATCGCCGGCACGGCCTGGATGAAGAAGATGCGCTTGTTGACGCTGTAGGCGCCGTAGCAGCCGGCCACGATCACGCAGCCCAGCATGAAGTTGACCAGCATCGGCAGGTGGTCGAACAGCCCCCAGAACAGCCCGGCGGCGAGGAAGCCGTTGTAGAGCCCCTGGTTGGCCGCCAGCACGCGGGTGGTTTCGGCCTTTTCCGGCGTGTTGCGGAAGGTCTTCAACCCCAACGGCTTGGTCCACAGGAACATTTCCAGCACGAGGAAATACACGTGCAGCAGGGCGACCAGCAGGGTCAGGGTCAGTGCGGTCCAGTACATGGGCAGGCCTTGAAGAGGGTCGATGAAGCTTACTCCGGGCGCTCGCCCGGCAGCTTCTTTTCTTCGTGCAGCAGGCCGATGGCCGCGGCCGTCATGCAGCCAGCAACCACCACGCCCCCGGCGAACACCGCGTGCGACCCGAACAGCGACAGCCCCTTGTGCACCCAGGCGAAGGTCAGGTCGGCCCCGCGGTAGACCACCGTGTCGATCGCCGCGCCGGCCTTGTAGCGCCACTGGCGGTCCACCCGGGTGTAGATCGTTTCGCGCGCGGGCTTGGCCAGCGAGAACTCGCTGGCGCGGGTCATCACCTGCACGATCGCCACCATCAGCGCCAACGGCCAGGCGGCCAGCAGCAGGAAGCCGAAGATGATCGCCACGCCGGGAATCAGCAGTGCTGGCGCGATGCCGTGGCGCGACAGCAGCCACCGGGTCAGGCCCAGCTGCAGCACCAGGGTCAGCGCGTTCACCGCCAGGTCGATCTGCGAATAGAACGCGGTCCGCGCCGCCTCGTCCGGATAGAACTGGCGGGCGATCGCGGCCTGCTCGTTGTACAGCAGCGTGCCCACCCCCACCCCGAACAGCACCAGCACCGCCAGCCAGCGCAGCAGCGGCTCACGCGCGATCAGCTTCAGGCCATCGAGCACGCTGCCACCCATCGGCGTTTCACCGGAGGCCAGCTGCTGCTCCTGCTCGCGCGCCACCGCCCACAACCGCAGCCGCCAGATGCACACCAGGCAGGCGCTCAGGAAGCCGGCCGAGACCAGCATCAGATTGGCGATCCCGACCCGCTGCACCAGCGCCGCGGTGATGATCGGCCCCAGGAACGCGCCGAGGGTGCCGGCCGCCCCGATGTAGCCGTACACCGCGCGCGCCTGGGCGTTGGAGAACACGTCGGCCATGAAGCTCCAGAACACCGCCACCGCAAACAGGTTGAACACCGCGGCCCAGAAGAAGAACGCCATGCCACGCCCCGGCACGCCGCTGTCGAACATCAGGTAGAAGCCCAGCAGGCAGACAATGAAGAAGCCATACACCGCCGGCAGGAATACCCGCCGCGCGTAGCGGCTGACCACCGCGCCATACAGCGGCTGCAGCACCAGCATGATCAGGAACACACCGGTGAACAGGAACTGCAGCACGAAGTCCTGCATCGCGATGCCGTGTGCGCTGAACCAGTTGATCAACACGGGCGGGAACACTGCCTGCGCGTCGGCCGAGGCGGCCATCGCCTCACGCACCGGGCGCAGCACGTAGTAGCCGCTGAGCAGGCAGAAGAAGTACACGCACGCCCAGATCAGCGGCGGCGACTGCCGCAGCGCCCCGCGCAGGCCCGGCCGCACCGGGGCCGTTGCTGCAGCACTCATCGCACCCACTCCCGGTACGGGCGGCGTGACAACGGCGGCATCGTGGAAACTCCGGGCAGGAAAGCGCGCAAGGTAAACGATGCACCGCAACATCGCCAGTAGCAGCGCCCCTCATCCGCGCAACGCTGCGTAGCCATGATCGCGTTGCCCCGCCGCGGGCCGCGCTGCCCTATGCTCGGGGCTACCTATCGAAGGGGCCGCCAGCCGTGGGGACGGACACGTACGACTACATCATCGTCGGCGCAGGGTCGGCCGGCTGCGTGCTGGCCAACCGGCTCAGCGCCGACCCGCGTTGCCGCGTGCTGCTGCTGGAAGCCGGTCCGCGCGACCGCAACCCGTTCATCCACATGCCGGCCGGATTGGCGCGGCTGGTCAACAACCGCCGCATCAACTGGAACCTGGACACCGACGCCGAGCCGGCCCTGGCAGGCCGCCGGCTGTGGTGGCCGCGTGGCAAGGTGCTGGGCGGTTCCAGTGCGATCAACGCGATGTGCTATGTGCGCGGCGTACCCGCCGACTACGACGGCTGGGCCGCCGACGGCGCCGAGGGCTGGGGGTGGGCGCAGGTGCTGCCGTGGTTCCTGTACAGCGAAACCAACAGCCGCGGCGGCAGCACCCTGCACGGCGACGCCGGCCCGTTGTCGGTCGCCGACCTGCGCCACCACAACCCGCTCTCCGACGCGTTCCTCGATGCTGCCGTGCAGGCCGGGCATGCGCGCAACGACGACTTCAACGGCGCCGGGCAGCTCGGGGTGGGCCTGTACCAGGTCACCCAGCGCGATGGCGCGCGGTGCTCCAGCGCGACCGCCTACCTGCACCCGGCCCGTGCCCGGCGCAACCTCACCGTGCTCACCGGCGCGCATGCCACCGCGCTGGGCTTCGATGGCGACACCGCCACGGGGGTGTATTTCCGCCACGGTCGCCGGCATCGGCATGCCGCGGCCAGCGCCGAGGTGATCCTCAGCGCCGGTGCGGTGCACTCGCCGCAGCTGCTGATGCTGTCGGGCATCGGCGGGGCCGCCCCGCTGCGCGCGCAGGGCATCGACGTGCGTGCCGACCTGCCGGGCGTGGGTGCGAACCTGCAGGACCACCTGGACATCTGCACGCTGGTGCATACCCATCCGGGCGTGAGCTACGACCGCAGCAGCCAGGCGCGGATCGCCTTCGACTACTTCCTGCGTGGCCGCCGCGGCGCCGGCACCAGCAACATTGCCGAAGCCGGTGGCTTCGCCCGCTCACCGCTGGCCGGCGACGCACGCGCCGACGTGCAGTTCCACTTCGTGCCGGCGATGCTGGACAACCACGGCCGCCACCGCCTGCCGGGCGACGGCTACACGCTGCATGCGTGTGCCCTGCACCCGCGCAGCCGGGGCCGGATCAGTCTGCGCGATGCCAACCCCGCCTCGCCGCCGCGGATCCAGGCCAACTACCTCAGTGACGCCGAGGGGGCGGATCTGGCGATGATGAAAGCATGCGTGCGGATGTCGGCCGAGATCCTGCGCCAGCCGGCGTTCGACCGCTGGCGCGGGGCGCCGATCTACCCGCCGCGCCAGGACCTGGACGAGGCGGCGCTGGAGGCCTTCATCCGCGCCAAGGCCGAGACCATCTACCACCCGGTGGGCACCTGCGCGATGGGCACCCATGCCGACGCCGTGGTCGACCCGCAACTGCGCGTGCGCGGCGTGCGCGGTCTTCGCGTGGTGGACGCGTCGGTGATGCCCCGCCTGGTCAGCGGCAATACCAACGCACCCACCATCATGCTGGCCGAACGCGCCGCGCAGTGGATCATCGAGGCGGCCGGGGCAAGCTGAACAGGGCTGCGCCGCCGGTGCTGGCAGGGCGCACGCTACGGATGCAAAAACCGCGCCTTTTCAACCAGATACGCATTCATCTTCGCTTGGTTTGTGCAATCAGGAAAAGCAGCGCTAGAATCACGCACAGCAGTTGCGCACGGGTCCAGAACGATGAATCAGAACAGCAGGCGTCGCCCGATCCGTTCGGCGGCCACCGGGTTGCTGGGCATGTTGATGCCCATCGCCATGTCGTCTACTGCACAGACGCCCAGTGCTGCGCCGGGCGCCTTCCCGGTCAACATCGAAAACACCGCGACGATCGCGCACACCCAGCCGGCCGCCTATCGCACCACGTCCGCGAATGTGCAGGTGCTGCCGCCGGCACAGGGCTTCAACGTGGCCGCGATCGAAGCCATGGCCCAGCAGCTGACCTACGGCGAGCGCGTGCCCGGCATGGCCGTGGCCATCGTCCAGGGCGGCCGCGTGCTCAGCGCGCGCGGCTACGGCGTCACCGACGTCAACAACCCGCAGATGGTCGATGCGCACACCGTGTTCCGCCTGGCATCGCTGTCCAAGGCCTTCGCCGGCACCATGGCCGGCCTGCTGGTCAACGACGGCACGCTGCGCTGGGACAGCAAGGTCACCGACTACGTGCCCGGCTTCCAGCTGAGCTCGCCGGAGGCCACCGAACGCCTGACCGTGGCCGACCTGCTCAGCCACCGCGTCGGCCTGCCCTACAACGCGTACGACCGCGACGTGGAAGCCAACGCCGAGTACTACACGCTCACCCACAAGCTGGCCTCGACCTCGCTCAAGTGCCTGCCGGGCGATTGCTATGCCTACCAGAACGTGGCCTTCAGCCTGATCGGCGACGTGGTCTACGCGGCCTCCGGCAGCTTCTACGAACAGTCGGTGGAACGCCGCCTGTTCAAGCCGCTGGGCATGGACGACGCCAGCCTCGGCCTGGCCGGCATCCAGGCCAGTTCGCGCTGGGCGCGCCCGCACGTGCGCAGCCGCAACGGCTGGGTGTCGCTGAACCCCAAGCCCACCTACTATCGCCTGGCGCCTGCAGCCGGCGTCAATGCCAGCGCCAGCGACATGGCGCAGTGGCTGCTGGCCCACACCGGCCACCGTCCCGACGTGCTGCCAGCGCCGCTGCTGGCCACGCTGCACTCGACCCTGATCAACACCCCCGGCGAGATGCGCTCGGGCTGGCGCCGCGAGCGCCTGCACTCGGCCGGGTATGCACTGGGCTGGCGCAACTTCGACTACGCCGGGCATGAGGTGATTTTCCACGCCGGTGCCGTGCAGGGCTATCGCGGCCTGGTCGCGCTGGTGCCCGAACGCGACCTGGGCATCGCCATCATGTGGAACGGCGAAAGCAGCCTGCCCAGCGGCCTGCTGCCGACCGTGCTGGACCAGGCCATGGGCCTGCCCACCCAACGCTGGCTGGACGTGGACACCGACTTCGGCAGTGACAACCTGATGGTGGAAGACGGCGCCCCGGCGACCAAGCGCAAGGGCGTGTCGTCCAACCGCGCGGTGGCGTCGCCACGCTGATCGCGGCGCGGGATGGATCGAAAAGGCGGCCGGTTGGCCGCCTTTTTTTTTGGTTTGGGGTGCGATGGGGAGCCTACCGACCAACGGTCGGTACCTACCGGGATGCGGGCGTACCGCCCAACGTCGGGCCGACGGAAAAGATGTCGTAGAGCCGACCGTTGGTCGGCTGCCGTGCAATCGCCGCAGAGGCAGCCGACCAACGGTCGGCTCTACCGGACACCGTGATCCGCATACGGAATGCGGGGCCGTGCCGACCAACGTCGCGGCCGACGGGAATCGGGGCAGCGTGCAGATGCCGTAGAGCCGACCGTTGGTCGGCTGCCTTGCAATCGCCGCAGGGGCAGCCGACCAACGGTCGGCTCTACCGGACACCGCGATCCGCATACGGAATGCGGGGCCGTGCCGACCAACGTCGCGGCCTACGGGAATCGGGGCGGCGTGCAGATGCCGTAGAGCCGACCGTTGGTCGGCTGCCTTGCAATCGCCGCAAAGCCAGCCGACCAACGGTCGGCTCTACCGGACACCGCGCGCTGTGATCCGCATACCGAATGCCCATAAAAAAACCCCCTCCCCGCTGGGCTGCCAGGGAAGGGGTTTCAGTTACGGCATCGGGAACTGCGTTAGATCAGCGGTGCCGGGGTTGCCGGCAGGGCGACCGGAGCGGCCTTCTTCTTGCGAACGGCCGGCTTGCGCTTTGCAACCTTCTTCACCGCTTTCTTGGCGGACGCCTTCTTGGCCGGAGCCTTGCGCGCGGTCGCCTTCTTCGCGGTGGCCTTCTTGGCTACCTTGCGTACGGCCTTCTTTGCTGTTTTCTTTGCAGCCTTCTTGGTCGCCTTCTTGGCCGTGGCCTTCTTGGCTACCTTGCGAACGGCTTTCTTGGCGGTCTTCTTGGCGGCGGCCTTCTTGGCGACCTTGCGGACTGCCTTCTTCGCCGTCTTCTTCACTGCCTTTTTCGCGGTCTTCTTGGCGGCGGCCTTCTTGGCAACCTTGCGGACTGCCTTCTTTGCCGTCTTCTTCACTGCCTTGCGGGCGGTCGCCTTCTTCGCTGCCTTCTTCACCGTCTTCTTGGCAGCCGCCTTCTTGGCTACCTTCTTCACGGCCTTCTTGGCGGCGGCTTTCTTGGCTACCTTCTTGACGGCCTTTTTGGCGGCCGGCTTTTTCTTCGCAGCTTTCTTGGTTGCCATGGGATGGCTCCTCGTCAGTGATCTATGGAGTGGAAACGCCCAGGTAAAGCAAACCCGCAGTGCGACATCGCGGGGACCGCCGTCGCGTCAAGCGCGTCGTGACGGATACGGGGATACCCACCGCAGGTGGCCAGGCGGGTATCGAATGGGAAGGGGCCTTGCGGTTCGCTGAGGGAAGCGAAGCCATCTCCACCGTCTTCTGACGCGAGGTGGATGTCCAGGTTGTGCTTCGCGACTGGATGTCGATTCTGCTCACTCTGTTCGCAGCAAGGTCTGCTGTGGCGAAACCTAATCACGCTTTTTTTCACTGTCAACAACCCCGGCGAAAAATTTTCACACCGAACGCCCCCGCAACCGGTTGCCGGCACCCTCGCCGAACACCGCCAGCGGCGTGCAATGCTGCCGCGCGCGCAGCGACCGGACACGCGACACACGCACTACGCGAAAAGAAAACCGCTTAAAAGAAGCACTTTCGTATTTTTGGTGCGCACGCACCGCGTGTATCCGGGCAACCGTGCACGCGCACCCGGTGGCGCGCCGGACGCTACCCACACCGCACCCAAACGGAGGCGAAAACTTTTCACATCTTCGATCGCTTTTTGCTACCGGATTTACGCAAATGCGCAAACTTTCAGGCGGTCGCCGCCACCCCGATCGCACCGGTTCGACGTGCCGCGACCGACGCGCGCGACCCGGATGTGCACCGCGCACGCGCTCGGCGAGGACACCCGACGCACGCGCCGACACCCCGACGCGTGCTCATGACCGGACACCGATGCGTACCCCACCGATGCGCATAAGCCGGCGACGGCGTCGCGATGGACGACCACATCGCCGGGGTTTTCGTCACACACGGATAACGATGACGCCGACGGCCACCGCGCAGGCAAAAAAACGGCCGCACCAGGCGGCCGTTCTTCGCGATCAGGCGACGATCAGTGCTCGTCGTCTTCCAGCAGCTCGGCGTACTCGTCCGGGCCCAGCAGATCGTTCAACTCGTCGTTGGCCGAGAACTCGACCACGTAGATCCAGCCTTCGCCGTAGGCATCTTCGTTGATGGTTTCCGGCTTGTCCGACAGCGCTTCGTTGACTTCGACAACGGTGCCGGTGACCGGGCTGTACACGTCCGAGGCGGCCTTCACCGACTCGACCACGGCGGCCTGCTGGCCCGCCTTCACTTCGTCGCCCACCGCCGGCAGTTCGACGTACACCAGGTCGCCAAGCAGGCCCTGGGCGTGGTCGGAAATACCGACGGTGACGCGGCCATTGCCTTCGACACGTGCCCACTCATGGGATTTGAGGAATTTGAGGTCGCCGGGGATCTCGCTCATGGGACTGCTCCGAGGAATTTCAGGGGTCAAGAAACGGGGGTAGTGTAACCACCGGCGCCGACCACTGACAGGTCGGCGCCGGGAAAAAATCAGGCGTCGGCGAGCACGCCCGGCTGGGCCTGGCCTTCGCGCACGAACGGGAACTTCACCACGCGCACCGGCACCTGCTTGCCGCGGATGTCCACGTGCACCTGGCCCAGTTCGCCGGCCGGCACCCGCGCGAACGCGATGCCCTTGCCCAGCGTCGGGGAGAACGTGCCGGACAGGATCTCGCCCTGGCCGCTGGCGGTGAGCACCGGCTGGCCGTGGCGCAACACGCCCTTCTCGTCCATCACCAGGCCGATCAGCTGGCGCGCGTCGCCCGCCGCCTTCTGCGCTTCCAGCACGTCACGGCCGATGAACGGGCGGCCCTCGTCCAGCGCCACGGTCCAGGCCAGCGCGGCTTCGTAGGGGGTGATGTCTTCGTCCATGTCCTGGCCGTACAGGTTCATGCCGGCTTCCAGGCGCAGCGTGTCGCGCGCGCCCAGCCCGGCCGGGCGCACGCCTGCGGCGGCCAGCGCATTCCAGAACGCCACCACGTCGGCCTGCGGCAGCAGGATCTCGAAACCGTCTTCACCGGTGTAGCCGGTACGCGCCACGAACAGCGGCGTGCCACTGGCAGCGGTAGCCTCCAGCGCGGCGAAGCGGCCCAGCTTCTCAAGCGCGGCACGGTCGCCGTCGGCGGCCAGGCCGATCACCCGCTCACGCGCGGTCGGGCCCTGCACGGCGATGATCGCCAGGTCGTCGCGCTCGGTGACGTCCACGTTGAACGCGGCAGCCTGCTCGCGGATCCAGGCCAGGTCCTTTTCGCGGGTGGAGGCGTTGACCACCATGCGGAAGAAGTCGTCGGCCAGGTAGTACACGATCAGGTCGTCGATGACCCCGCCGCGCGGGTTGAGCATGCACGAATACAGCGCCTTGCCGGTGGCCTTCAGCTTGTCCACCGAATTGGCCAGCAGCGTGCGCAGGAACGGCTTGACCTGCTCACCGCGCAGGTCGACCACGGTCATGTGGCTGACGTCGAACATGCCGGCATCGGCGCGCACCAGGTGGTGCTCGTCCAGCTGCGAGCCGTAATGGATGGGCATGTCCCAGCCACCGAAATCGACCATCTTTGCGCCGAGTGCGCGGTGGGTGTCGTTGAGAAGCGTCTTCTGGGTCATGACCGTTTTTCCGGGGGAATGAAGGCAAGACCGGCATTATCCCAGAACCGTCTTCACAACGCCTGCGGCGTTGCGTCAGACCGGCTGCACCTGCAGTGTCATGCCCTCCACCGCCACCACCCGCACGCGGGTGCCCGCCGGCAGATCCGGCCCGGCCACCACCCAGAACGCGTCGTCGATCTTGGCCCGGCCCTTGCCCGCCACGATGTCCTGGTCGATCACCACCACCCGCCCCACCAGCTGCTCCGCGCGGCGGTTCAACAGCGGCGTGTCGCTCTGCCGGTCGCGGCCCCGTCCCCAGTGCCGGTAGCACTGGATGGACACCACCGACAGCAGCACGAAGGCCACCACCTGCCACAGCAGGGGAACGTCGCTGAACACTGCCACCAGCACGAAGACCGCCGCCGCACCGATGCCGATCCACAGCATGAAGGCACCCGGCGCCAGCGCCTCGGCGGCGAACAACACCAGCGCCAGCGCGCCCCACCCGACAACTTCCCAGCGCATCTCAGCCTCCTGCCCGCGGCGGAACGGCGCGCGGGGTTCGCTTGTCTTCCTGTTTGGCAAACGCCTCGCGCGCCAGTTCGGCAACGCCGGCGATCGAGCCGATGACGCCGCTGGCCTCCATCGGCATCAGCACCAGCTTCTGGTTGGGCGAGGTGGCCAGCTCCTTGAACGCTTCCACATACTTCTGCGCGATGAAGTAATTGATCGCCTGCACATCGCCCTGGGCGATGGCTTCGGACACCATCCGGGTCGCGTTGGCCTCGGCTTCGGCCGACCGCTCGCGTGCTTCGGCATCGCGGAACGCGGCCTCCTTGCGTCCTTCAGCCTCCAGCACGGCGGCCTGCTTCTCGCCTTCGGCGCGCAGGATCTCCGACTGCCGCGACCCTTCGGCCTCCAGGATCTGCGCACGCTTCTCGCGCTCGGCCTTCATCTGCCGCGCCATGGCGTCGAGCAGGTCGCGCGGCGGCTGGATGTCGCGGATCTCGATCCGGTTGACCTTCACTCCCCACGGGTTGGTCGCGTGATCGACCACGTTCAGCAGCTTGGCGTTGATCACCTCGCGCTGGCTGAGCGATTCATCCAGGTCCATCGAGCCGATCACGGTGCGGATGTTGGTCTGCACCAGCGCGATCATCGCCACCTCCAGCACCGACACCTCATAGGCCGCCTTGGAGGCGTCCAGCACCTGGAAGAACACCACGCCGTCCACGCGCACCGCCGCGTTGTCCTTGGTGATCACCTCCTGGCCGGGGACGTCCAGCACCTGCTCCATCATGTTCACCTTGCGCCCTACCCCGTACACGATGGGGATCAGGAAGTGCAGGCCGGGCGACATGGTTTGGGTGTAGCGCCCGAAGCGCTCCACCGTCCATTCATACCCCTGCGGCACCATCCGCACCGCCTTGAACAGGATGACCACGGCCACGAAAGCCAGGACCAGCGAAAACAGTACGGTTGGAAACATCGAAGTACTCCTTTACCCCGGGCGTGGCCCGGGCATGGCGACGCTGACGCTACAGCCGGATCCGGCCACGGAGGATGTCCCAGAACATCACCCAGTCGCCGGCGAAGGAATAAAACGGATGCTGGAAGGTGGCGGGCCGGTTCTTCTCGAAGAAAAAATGGCCGACCCAGGCGAACCCATAGCCACAGCCAAGCGCGGCCAGCAGCCAGCCGGGGTGGCCGCGCACGATCGCAACGGCCACCAGCAGCAGCACGCCGCAGCTGCCGATGAAATGCAGCCGGCACGACACCGGATGGCGGTGTTCGTCCAGATAGAACGGATAAAAGGCACGGAAGCTGGCGAAGCGGGACATGGCACGCCCTGCAGGACCGGATGACCGCAGCATAGCGCGTTACCCGGGCAGTGCCGGCCGCTGGCCGGCTCTGCACAGACGTCGAGGAGCCGGCCAGCGGCCGGCGCTACCGCGTGCGTGGATGGTTTCCGGGGAGCCGGCCAGCGGCCGGCACTACCGCGTGCCTGGGTGGTTTCCGTGGAGCCGGCCAGCGGCCGGCGCTACCGCGTGCGTGGATGGTTTCCGGGGAGCCGGCCAGCGGCCGGCACTACCGCGTGCGTGGGTGGTTTCCGGGGAGCCGGCCAGCGGCCGGCACTACCGCGTGCGTGGATGGTTTTCGTGGTGACCGCCGGCGATCGGTGGCACCGGTTTACGCGGTGCGCGGGGCGAACATGATGACCATCATGCCGGCCAGGCACAGCCCGACCCCGAGCAGGTCCCAGCGGCTGGGGCGAATGCCGTCCACCAGCCACAGCCACATCAACGCGGTGCCGATGTAGACCCCGCCGTAGGCCGCATAGACCCGCCCGCTGGCCGCCGGATGCAGGGTCAACAGCCACGCGAACAGGGCCAGGCTGGCCGCCGCCGGCAGCAGCAGCCAGGCGCTGCCGTCCTTGCGCAGCCACAGCCACGGCAGGTAGCAGCCGACGATTTCAGCCACGGCGGTGAGGATGAACAGCAGCAGCGTTTTCACGGGGTGGCTTCGTCGGCCTTGGCCTGCTGCCACAGCTGTTCCTGCGCGTCCAGGTCCAGCGCAGCCATCGACTGGCCGGCGGCCGCGGCCTGCGCTTCCATCGCCCGGAAGCGGCGTTCGAACTTGTGGTTGGCCTGGCGCAGCGCCGCGCCCACGTCCACCTTGGCGTGGCGGGCCAGGTTGGCGCAGACGAACAGCAGGTCGCCCAGTTCTTCCTGCAGGCGGGCGTGGTTGTCCTCCACCGCGCCATGCGCGAACTCGGCGGCCACCTCGTCCAGTTCCTCGCGCACCTTGTCGATCACCGGTGCCGGGCCGGGCCAGTCGAACCCGACCCGCGCCGCACGCGCCTGCAGCTTCATCGCCCGCTGCCACTCCGGCAGGCCGCGCGAAATGCCGGCCAGTGCGGAGGTGTCGGCATGGCCCTTGGCGGCACGCTCGGCACGCTTGATCGCTTCCCAGTTCGCGTTCACGTCCTCGGCGCCGTCGACCTGCACCTGCGCGAACACGTGCGGGTGGCGGCGCTGCATCTTGTCGCTGATCGAACGGGCCACGTCGGCAAAGCCGAACGCACCCTGCTCACTGGCCATCTGCGCATGGAACACCACCTGCAGCAGCAGATCGCCCAGCTCGTCCTGCAGGTCGACCAGATCACCGCGGTCGATCGCGTCGGCTACTTCGTAGGCTTCCTCGATGGTGTACGGCGCGATGCTGGAAAAATCCTGCTGCAGGTCCCAGGGGCAGCCGCCCTGCGGGTCGCGCAGCCGCGCCATGATGCCCAGCAGGCGGTCCAGTTCAGCGGTGGCGGTCATGCAGTGCTCCTTCGGCAGCGGGTCAGGCCGGCAGCCACGCGCGCCACGGCAGGCGGGTGTCGCCGAGGGCGATGAAATCGCCGTTCAACAGGCTTTCGCGGCGGTTGTAGCGGAACGGTTTGCCGGTGGCCGCCGACAGCACCGCGCCCCCGGCGGCGTGCAGCACGCACTGGCCGGCGGCGGTGTCCCATTCGGAGGTGGGGCCCAGCCGCGGGTACACGTCCAGCGTGCCTTCGGCGATCCGGCAGAATTTGAGCGAGGAGCCCTGTGCAACCACCTCGATGTCCCCCATGCGCGCCAGCAGGGCCTCGGTCTGCGCGCTGCGGTGCGAGCGGCTGGCCGCTACTTTCAGCGGCGGCGTGGCCGGTGCGCGCGCGCGCAGCACGGTGTCGTGCATGCCCAGGCGGCGGTAGGCCAGCTCCCCGCGCATGGCGTGCCAGGCAATGCCGCTGACCGGGGCCAGCACCACGCCGAAGGCCGGCGCGCCCTGGTAGATCAGGGCGATGTTGACGCTGAATTCGTCGTTGCGCTTGACGAACTCGCGGGTGCCATCCAGCGGGTCCACCAGCCAGTAGGCGCCCCAGTGCTGGCGCACCTCCCACGGCACCTGGGCCGACTCTTCGGACAGGATCGGCAGGTCCGGGGTGAGCTGCTGCAGACCGCGTTCGATCACCGCGTTGGCGGCCAGGTCGGCGGCGGTAACCGGGCTGTGGTCGGATTTGATCGTCACATCGAATGGCGTGGCATACACCGCCATGATGGCGGCGGCGGCGTCCTGGGCGATGGCGATGGCGGTTTCGCGCAGATCGGTGGTGAGCTTGATCATTCCCCGCGTTCCAGCCACTGCCGGGCGATGAACAACGCCGCCAGTGATCGGCCCTCGGAAAAATCCTCACGCAGCATCAGCTGGTCCAGCTCGGCCAGCTTCCAGGGCACCACTTCCAGTTCCTCGGGCTCGTCGCCGACCAGGCGCTCGGGATACAGGTCGCGTGCCACCACCAGCCACGACTGGTGGCTCATGTAGGTGGGGGCCAGGGTCATCGCGCGCAGCACGTCCAGGCGCCGGGCGCCGTAACCGGCCTCTTCCTTCAATTCACGGTCGGCGGCCTGCTCGGGGCTTTCGCCGGCATCGATGCGGCCCTTGACCAGGCCAAGCTCGTAGCGGTGCATGCCAGCGGCGTATTCACGCACCAGCAGCACCGTCTCATCGTCCAGCATCGGCACCACCACCACCGCGCCGTGGCCATGGCTGACCAGCCGCTCGAAGCGGCGGCGCTCGCCATTGGAGAATTCCAGGTCAAGGTGCTGGCGCTGGAACGGCCCGCTCTGCTCGTCCGTGATCTTGTGGATGATGGGCAGGCGACGGCTCATACGAGCATCTCTAGAATGGGAGCTGGTGAAAACGTCTTCATGAGCCTGAAATGCTAGCAGACCCAGCCCCCTTAACGCTGGCCGATCGGTGGCGGCAACGCGACCTGGCCGTGCTGTGGCATCCGTGCACGCAGATGCGCGAGCACCCCGACACCCTGCCGCTGGTGCCGATCGCGCGGGGCGAAGGCCCGTGGCTGATCGATCACGACGGCAAACGCTACCTGGACGCGGTCAGCAGCTGGTGGACCAATCTGTTCGGCCATGCGCACCCGCGGATCGGTGCGGCCATCGCCCAGCAGGCCACCCAGCTGGAACAGGTGATGCTGGCCGGCTTCAGCCATGAGCCGGCCGTGGCGCTGGCCGAGCGCCTGCTGGCGATCGCCCCGCGCCAGGCCGGGCGTGACCCGCTGGCCAAGGTGTTCTATGCCGACAACGGCTCGGCCGGGGTCGAGGTAGCCCTGAAGATGGCCTTCCACTACTTCCGCAACCGGGGCGAGCACCACCGCACCCGCTTCGTGGCGCTGGAGAACGGCTACCACGGCGAGACCCTGGGCGCGCTGTCGGTGGGCGACATCCCGCTGTACCGCCGGGTGTATGCGCCGCTGTTGACCGAGGCGCTGTTTGCCCCCTCGCCGGACGCCTACCTGGCCGAGGACGGGCAGACCGCCGCGCAGCGCGCGCACCAGGCGGCCGATGCGCTGGCCACGCTGTTCGACCAACACCCCGGCGAGATCTGCGCGGTGATCCTGGAACCGCGGCTGCAGTGCGCCGGCGGCATGCGCATGCACGACCCGGTGTACCTGCAGCGTGCGCGCGAACTGTGCGATGCCAACGGCGCGTTCCTGATCGCCGACGAGATCGCCACCGGCTTCGGGCGCACCGGCACGATGTTCGCCTGCGAACAGGCCGGGGTGATGCCCGACCTGCTGTGCCTGTCCAAGGGCCTGACCGGCGGCTTCCTGCCACTGTCGGCGGTGCTGGCCACCCAGGCGTTGTATGACGCGTTCCTGGACGATTCGCGCGAGCGCGCATTCCTGCACTCGCACAGTTACACCGGCAATCCGCTGGCCTGCGCCGCGGCGCTGGCCACGCTGGACATCTTCGCCGGCGAGGACGTGATCGCGCGCAACCGCAGCACCGCCGAGGTGATGCGCACGCTGGCCGCCCCGTTCACCGACCACCCGCATGTGGCCGACGTGCGCCAGGCGGGGATGGTGGTGGCCTTCGAACTGACCCGCAACGGCGACAAGCGCACCCCGTTCCCCGCCGAGGCACGGGTGGGCCTGCATGCCTACACCGCCGCGCTCAAGCGCGGCGTGGTGCTGCGCCCGCTGGGCAACGTGCTGTACTGGATGCCGCCGTACTGCGTGGACGACGACCACCTGGACCTGTTGGCCCAGACCACCCTGGCCGCGATCGAGGAGGCTGTTGCATGCGCGTGACCCGGTGCCATGTAGAGAATCCGCTGGCGGTGGGCCAGACCCTGTCGCTGCCCGAGGAGGCGGCCAATCACCTGGTCCGGGTGATGCGCCTGCGCGAGGGCGACGGCTGCGTGCTGTTCAACGGCGACGGCCACGATTACAGCGCCACCCTGGTGGTGGTGGGCAAGCGCGATGCCCAGGTGCGCATCGACGCCGCGCTGGCGGTGGCCAACGAATCGCCGCTGCACATCACCCTGCTGCAGGGCATCGCCCGCGGCGAGAAGATGGACCTGATCCTGCAGAAGGCCACCGAACTGGGGGTCAACGCGATCGTGCCGGTCAACGCCGAACGTACCGAAGTGAAACTGGATGCGGCGCGCGCGGAAAAGCGGCTGGCGCACTGGAACAGCGTGGTGGTGTCGGCCTGTGGCCAGTCCGGGCGTGCGCGGGTGCCGAGCGTTGCGGCGCCGCAATCGCTGCTGGACGCCGCACGGCAGGTGCCGGCCGAGGCGCTCAAACTCACCCTGGACCCGCTGGGCGAGCATCGCCTGTCCACCCTGAAGCCGGCGCCAGGTGGCGTGGTGATCGCCATCGGTCCGGAGGGCGGCTGGTCGCCACGGGATCGGCAGGCATTGGCCGAGGCGGGCTTCCAGGGGCTGCAGCTGGGTCCGCGCATCCTGCGCACCGAAACGGCCGGGTTGGCCGCCATCGCGGCGGTACAGGCGCGGCTGGGCGACCTGGGCTGACCGATCACATTGCGGTGGGTGCCGACCGTTGGTCGGTGCACGAATGGCCGATGCGTGATGTGCCAGCGCACGCCGAGCCAGCGGGTGGAACAGCCCCCTTGAGTCAAGGGGGCGCGCCGCCAGGCGCGGGGATCTGGAGAATTGTTTGCGGGGGGCCCGCGATCTGCGCCGCAGATCGTGGGAGGTTTCGCGAATGCGAACCTACCCCGCGACGGGGTAGGCCTCGTCCAGCGCGGCTTCCAGCGCGTCCAGGTCGGGCAGCAGCGCGCTCTGTTCGCCCAGCAGCACGCGCATGTGCACGCCCTGCGGCAGGGTTTCCTCGGAGGCGTCGGCGAGCAGGCCGTCACGCGGCACCGAGATCAGCTGCGGGAAGGTCTGGGTGAGCAGCGCGAAATACGGGCGCTTCGCGTTGCCGCCCAGCGCCTTGAGCACCACCACCTTGTTGTTGCTGGTGACCAGTTCGTCGCCCAGCCCGGACAGCCGCGCGAACGACAGCAGCGGCACGTCCCAACCGTGCCAGGCAATCTGGCCGACCAGCCAGGCCGGCGCATCCGGCACGCCCTGCACGGCCACCTTGGACATCATCTCGGCCACGGTGGCATTGGGCAGCAGCACGCGTTCGTGCCCGGCCTGGATCAATACCCCGCGGATTTCGTCGTTGCTGGCGTAACTCATGGCGTGATTCCTGAAAAGGGTACGGCGCGGCGATTACTCGCTCACACCCCAACGTTCGACGATGCTCTGGGCCAACTGCGGGGGCTCGCCCGCGTCCATCCCGGCGGCCACCGCGGCGTTTGCGGCGGCCGGGTCGTAACAGCCTTCGCCGACCTGTGCGCCTACCCAGGCGCCGGCGGCGGCCAGGGCCAGCACGTCGTCGACCTGGGCCGTGTCGGCGCCACTGAGCAGCACCACGGCGCTGTGCGCCGGCGGCAGCGTGGCCACCTGGACGCCCTGTGCATCACCGTGGAAATACAGGCCGCGCTGGCGTTCGGCCAGGCCGATGTCGTCGGGCAGGATGTAGGCGTTGCCAGCCTGGACCGGCTGGTCGGCTTCGGCCAGCAGCACCGGCAACGCGGACACGCGCGCCATCTGCTTGACCAGGTTGCCGTAGCGGCCGCCATCCAGGCGCATGTGCACCAGCACCGGCGTGGCCAGCCCCGCCGGCAACGTGGCCAGCAGGCGGCGCAGCGCGTCCGGGCCGCCGATACCGGCCAGCACCAGCACGGCACCTGCGGCGGCGCCGTCGTTGGGGCGCTCGGCCTCCAGTTCGACCAGCGACAGCCGTTCGATATCGAACGCAGACAGCGGCGGCGGTGCCGCGTCGGTGCCGGCCGACGCGCTTGCCGGCGCGGCAGCGGCGGTGTCGGCACTGTCATCCACCAGCGACCAGCTGCTGTGGTCGCCCAGCGGCGCGCGGGCAACGGCCGGCGGCGCCGAAGGCGGCACCGGCGGCGGCACGGATGGTGCAGCGGCCGGCGAAGGCGGCTGCAGGGCGGCCAGCGCTTCTTCCAGCGACATCGGTTCGCTCAACGCATCCGGGGCCTGGTACAGGCCATCGGCCGGAACGTCCGCGGCGGCATCGAAGGCCTCGCGGACGTGGAAGTCCAGCGGGGCATCGGCATGCAGTTCGGCCGGCGTGGTGGGCATGCCGGGCTCGGGCTGGAGCAGGCTGTCCTGTTCCGAACCCGGCGGCAACACGTCGTGGTGGCCGTGCAGCTTGGCCACCAGGTGCCGTGCCCAGCGCTGCGCTTCCCAGCCTTCACGGCGGGCGGCCAGTTCGGCTTCGTCGAAGATCAGGGTCAGCGACGGCGAGCCCAGCACCGGGTCCAGGCGCTCCAGCGCGTCTTCGATCGCCGGTTCCAGCGCGATCAGCACCGCGCCCGGCGCCGCATCGCGCAGCACCTGCACGTCCAGCGTGTTGGGATCCTCTTCCAGCACCAGGGTGGCGCCGGCCTGGGCCAACGCGTCGCGCAGGCGCTCGCGGGCCTGCCCCGGACGCGCCAGCAACGCTACCGACAACAGCAAAGGCAGGTCATTCGCGGACACGGGCGATCCCCAGCAGGTCGTACACGTTTCGCATCAGATCCAGTTCCTGGTAAGGCTTGCCCAGGTAACGCTGGACGCCGATTTCGAAGGCGCGCTGACGGTGCTTGTCGCCACTGCGCGAGGTGATCATCACGATCGGCACATCCTTGTAGCGCGGATCGGCGCGCATCGCCGTGGCCAGTTCATAGCCATCCATGCGCGGCATTTCGATATCCAGCAGCATCAGGTCGGGGACCCGCTCCTCCAGACGCTCCAGTGCTTCCACACCATCGCGGGCCACCGCCACTTCGAAGTTGTGGCGCTCCAGGATGCGGCCGGTGACTTTGCGCATGGTCAGCGAATCGTCGACCACCATCACCAGCGGTGCCTGGCGGTCGCTGACCTGGCTGGTCACGGCGATCGGCTTGTGCGGGTTGGCCTGGAAGCGGCGGACCAGCGGTGCAACGTCGAGGATGACCACCACGCGGCCATCGCCGGTGATGGTGGCGCCGTAGATACCCGGCACCGACGCGATCTGCAGGCCCACCGGCTTGACCACGATTTCGCGGTTGCCCAGCACCTGGTCGATCGCCACGGCCGCGCGCAGTTCACCGGCACGCACCAGCAGCAGCGGCACCTGCGCCTGGCCCTCGGCACGCGCCGGGCCTTGGCCCACCAGCGTACCCAGGTCGTGCAGGGCGAAGGCTTCGCCACCGTAGTGGTAGTCGCCGTCGATGGTTTCAAAGCGCTCGCGCGAGATCCGGCCGATACCGCTGACCGAGGCCACCGGCACTGCGTAGGTGGTCTCGCCGATCTGCACGAACACCGCCTGGGTGACCGCCAGCGTCTGCGGCAGGCGCAGGGTGAAGGTGACGCCCTGGCCGCGCACCGAGTGGATGTCCACCGAGCCGCCCAGCTGCCGCACTTCGTTGTGCACCACGTCCATGCCCACGCCGCGGCCGGCCAGCTGGCTGACCTGGTCGGCGGTGCTGAAGCCTGGCGAGAAGATCATCGCGTCCAGTTCGGCCTCGCCGAGCACGGCATCGGCCTGCACCAGGCCACGCTGTTCGGCGCGGCGACGGATCGCCTCGCGGTCCAGCCCGGCGCCGTCGTCGGCCACTTCCAGCACGATTTCCGAGCCTTCGCGGCGCAGACGGATGGCGATCTCGCCCTCTTCCGGCTTGCCGGCAGCGCGGCGCTGTTCCGGCGTCTCCAACCCATGGGCAACCGAGTTGCGCAGCATGTGTTCCAGCGGCGCGACCATGCGATCCAGGACGTTGCGGTCCAGTTCGCCGTGGGTGCCTTCCAGGATCACGTGAACCTGCTTGCCGGTGTCCTGGCCGGCCTGGCGGACCACGCGACGCAGGCGCGGCACCAGACCATCGAACGGCACCATGCGCGCACGCATCAGGCCATCCTGCAGTTCCGAGCTGACGCGCGACTGCTGTTGCAGCAGCACGTCGTACTGGCGCGACAGGTCGTCCAGCACGCCCTGCAGGCCGCCCAAGTCGGCGGCAGACTCGTTCAGCGCGCGGCTGAGCTGCTGCAGCGTGGAGAAGCGGTCCAGTTCGAGCGGATCGAACTTGTGGTCGGCCTGATCCTGCTCACGCTGGTAGCGGGCAACGATCTGCGCTTCGGTTTCCAGGTCCAGGCGGCGCAGCTGGTCGCGCAGACGCGCGTTGGTGCGGTCCAGTTCGCCCATGGCGCCACGGAACGCGCCAAGCTGCTGTTCCAGGCGCGAGCGGTAGATCGCCACTTCACCGGCGTGGTTGACCAGGCGGTCGAGCAGGTCGGCGCGCACGCGCACCTGTTCCTGCTGCGGACGGGCCAGGGCATCGTCGTCGCTGCTGGTTTCCAGCGGCACCGGTGCCGAGAGCGGCGCCGCGGCGACGGCCGTATCGACCTCGACCGGTGCGCTGTCCTGCACGGTGTCGGCACGGGTATCCACGGCCACGTCCACCCGGCCCAGCGTGCGCTGTTCGAAGGCATGGATCAGGTCGTCGGGCATCGACACGCTGCGGTGCTGCCCGGTCCGGGTCAGCAGCTGATGCAGGCGATCGAAGCCGCGTTCAAGCAGGTGCACGTCGCTGCGGTCGATGTCGGTGCGGTTGGCCGCAACGGCTTCCAGCAGCGATTCGATGCCATGGCCCAGGTCGCCGATCGGGTTGATCCCGGCCATGCGTGCGCCCCCCTTGAGGGTGTGCAGGTCACGCTGCAGGCCGGCAATGACATCGCGGTCGTTGGGCGCGGCGCGCAGTTCGCTGATCAGGCCATCGCAATGGTCGAGCAGGTCCTTGCCTTCTTCCACGAAGATGTCGACCAGCTCCTGGTCGAGCACGCTGAAGTCCAGCGCGTCGGCGCTGTCTTCATCGTCGGCGTCATCGGCGTCGGTATCGAGCACGGTGTCGGTGACAACGGTTGCCTCGGCCGGGCTGGCCGGATCCTCGTGCGTGGACAGCGCGGCCAGGGCGGCAACCGATGCGCCGGCGGCAGCCACGGGCGCATCTTCCAGTTCGAAGAACGGCGTCGGCGTGGTGGTGTCGGTGTCGGTCACATCCTCGGCGAAGGCGTCGGCCTCGTCGCGCTGTTCCTGCGCGTCGTGGACGGCATCCAGGCCCAGCACGCTGTCGGCCGCGTCGTCGGCCTGCGGCGCGTCGATCACGGTCAGCCCGTCGTCCAGTGCCTGCTGTTCGTCGACCAGTTCGCCGAACGCCGGCGTCGGCGGCAGGGCCTCGTCCAGTGCGTCGCGCGTGTCCTGATCGTCTGCATCCAGCGCCTGTTCCGGTGCGGCGGGTGCCGCGTCGTCGGTTGCGTCGAGCGGCGCGTCCAACGAGGTGTTGGCGTCTGCGTCTACGGTCGCTTCGGCTTCGGCTTCGGCTTCGACTTCGACTTCGACTTCGACTTCGGCCACAGGGTCCGGCGTCTCAGCGCCAGCAACTACCGGCGCGTCATCGAGGACCACGTCTTCGATCGAGGTGTCGTCTGCGGCGGCGTCCGTAGCGGCGGCAACGTCGCCGCTCGCCTCGGCCACCGGCGTCACCTCGGCGTCGAAGAAGCGCGACAGGTCGTCGGCGCCGGTCAGTTCGACCGCCTCCAGACCGTCGTGCGCGCCCTCCCCGTCCGCTGCGGCATCGTGCGGTACCGCATCGAACGCTGCGGCTTCGGCAACGCCTACGTCTGCGCGGCCTGCGTCAGGCTGTGCGTCGTCCAGCGTGATCTCGTTGCCCGCGGTGGGCGCGGCATTCACCGGAAGATCGGCATCGAAGTACGCCGACAGGTCATCGCTGCCGGTCAGTTCGTCCACCACCAGCGCATCGGCGTCCAGCGCGTCACCGGCCTCCGTCTCAACCGCAGCGGTCTCAACCGCGATCGGCTCGACCACGGTCAGGGCGTCGGCATCGATCTCGGCCAGCTGCAGGTCGGCATCGGCGCTGTCGTCCAGGCCCGCGTAACCGCCCTGCGCGTCTGCCTGCGGCAGCGTGGCCAGGGCGTCGTCGTCGTTCGCGGCGACGTCGTCGCCGGTCCGCGGAGCGGCTGCATCGAGGGACGCGACGGCGTCCACGGCGTCCGGATCCACGGCCTGCGGCTCGGCAGCGCCCGGCTCGACGGCATCGCCGTCCAGCGCGTCCTGCTCGAAGGCCAGGTCGTCTTCTTCATCGTCGGCCACCAGGGCCGGCCAGCGCGCTTCGGGCAGCGTGTCGGCCAGCGCCTGCAGGCGCGCGGCAAGCGCGGCCTGCACCGGAATACGCGGCGCGTCGGCCTGCAGGGCCGTCATCGTGGCGGTGATCGCCTCGGCGGTGGCCGACAGCGCGTCCACGCCATCGGCGTCCGGGGTGGTATCGGCCGCCAGCGAGCGCTTGATGAAGCTCTCGGCGCCCCCGGTGACGGCGGTGATTTCAGGCACGTCGGTCATCGCGAACGCACCGTTCATGGTGTGCACCGCGCGCAGCAGGGTGTCGGTGACCGGCTGCGGAGCCACGCTGGCCTCGCGCAACCAGGCCTGCAAGGTGGCCTGATGGGTATCCACCTCGGCTTCGAGGATCTCGCGCAGCACTTCGTCGATGTTGGCCGGGGTACCGGCGGCTTCGACGACGGCGGTGGCTTCGGGGGCTTCCGCCACCTCCACCGGCGCGGCCACGACGGGCGCGGCCCGCTGCAGCGGCACATGGAAGGTTTCTTCGCCGGCCGCCACGCGATCGGCAATAGCCTGCATGGCCTGCAGGTCGGCCGTCACGCGACCTTCGCCGCGCAGCGCTGCGTTGAGCTGCGGCAGCACCTCATACGCCTGGGTGACCATGGCCACCACGGCCGGGGTGGCCGGCCGGGTACCGTCGAGCACGCGGTTGAGCATGCCTTCGATCTTCCAGCTGAACTCGCCCAGGGTACGCGCGCCGACGAGTCGGCCGCTGCCCTTGAGCGTGTGGAAAACGCGGCGGATCGGACGCAGACGGTCCAGGTTGTCCGGCGCGGCGCGCCAGACCGGCAGCAGGTTGCCGAGGTTGACCAGTTCCTCGTCGAACTCTTCGATGAAGACCTCGCGGATGTCCTGGTCGATGTTCTCGCCATCGTCTTCGAACCCGGCTTCGATGCTGTCGGTGTCACTGACCGCATTGGCCGGCGATACCGCGGCCAGGGCATCCGGGGTGATCGCAGGCGCGGTGCTGAACTGCGCGGCGGCCGCATCCAGCTCGGCCAGGAAGCGCGCGGACTCGTCGTCCAGCTCGATCGTGCCGATCACTGCGGCATGCACGCCGGTGCTGCTGTGGGTCACGACCGGGGTCGGATCCGGCGCAACAACGTCGTCAAGGCGGGTGTGGTCGTCGGTGTCGGTCAGTGCTGTCGCATCGACGGATGCGTCTGCGACGGCGCTGTCGTCTGCGACCAGGGCCGGCGCGATAGCCTCGACCGGTGCAGCAATGATCGCGTCGATGGGCTCAACGGCATCGGCGTCGGTCGCCTGCAGGAACGAGGGCAACTGGGCCACGTCCAGGTCGGGCGCGGTATCGGCAACCGGCGCCACGGCGGGCGCGACGGTATCGTCGATCTGCAGCGACAGCACGTCGCCGGCATTGTGCAGCGGCGCATCGAAGGTGAATTCGATCGGCTCGTCGCTGAACTCCAGCGCGTCATGCTCGGCGGCAACGGGGTCGAACCCACCGCTGAAGGACACCTCTTCCTGCACGTGCGCGTCGGCCTGCGCGGACACCGTCTCGGTGGCGTCCAGCGTATCCAGGGCGACATGCATCGGCGGCAGCGCGTCCCAGCGCACCGCGGGGTTGTCCTCGGCAATCACCGGGTCGAAACGGGCGAAGCTCGGTTCGGTGTGGTCGGCGGCCGCATCGGCCTCGGCGGACAGCGTCCACTGCGGGGCCTCCGGCGCGGGCGCGGTCGATGCGTCGAACACCAGCGACGCACCTGCTGCCGCGGTGGCGGCCAGGGCGGTGTCAGGCAGCGGGTCGAAGGTGAGGTCCGGGAACGACGGCGGCACGCTGCCCGGCGGCGGTGCGCTCGGGGTGACGGCCACGGCGATCGGCTCGACCGACGGCGCATCCCACTGCGTCAACTCGATCGGCTCGGCGGCCACCGGCAGGGCCTCTGCGGTGGTATCCGGCTGGACGGCATTGACGTCCGGCAACGGCCAGTAACGCAGCGTTTCCAGGCTGGTGCGGGTGATATCGAGGATCTCCTCGCGGCCCGGGCGGCGTTCGCGCAGGGCTTCGAGGTAGTACTCCAGGCTGGCCATGGCATCGGCCAGCGTATCCAGCTGGCGCCCGCTCGGCACGCGCTGGCGGCCGATCAGTTCCACCGTGATGTACTGGCGCACACCCTGCAGGTAGTCGGCCGGCGTGGCCAGGTCGAGCATGCGCAACGCACCGGACACCTCGCCCAGCAGGCGCGGCACTTCCGTCAGCTGCTGGTGGTTCCAGTTGGTTTCGATGAAGGCGACGAAGTGCTCGCGCGCGGCGGCGAAATTGGCGATGGCTTCATGCGCCAGCACCTCCACCGTGCGCCGGTTTTCCACCGCGCTCGGATCGTCCTCGCCACTGCCGCCGGCGCCCAGATGGGCGACCTGGTCGTCCAGCGAGGCGTCCACGTACAGCAGCGCCCCGGCGATATCCAGCAGCAGGCTTTCGTCGATCTGCTGTTCGCCCTGTACCACGCCGCGCAGCGCATCGCGCTGTTGCACGACCACGCCGCGGGCCACACCCAGGCCCATCATGCCCAGGGTGTCGGCAACCGCACCCAGTTCGTTGACCTGGGTCTGCAGCTGTACCGGATCGCCACCGGTGCGCAGGTGCAGGTCCAGTGCGTCCTTGATCCGCAGCAGCTCTTCCTTGACCGCATTGCCCACGGTATCGAGCAGCTCGCGGTTGCGCCCGCTCAGGCTGCCACGGGCGTGGTCGAGTTCGGCCTCGGTGGCGGTCACGCTGTCCGGGGCAAATGCGAACAACACGCTCTCGTTGATACCCGGCGCGGCGCGTGCCGAGCGGATGTCGTTGAGCAACGGCAGCAGCACGATGGGAATGTCGCGGTGACCGTTCTGCAGGCGCTCCAGGTAGTCGGGCAGCAGCACGCTGCCGCGCATCAGGGTGGCGCAGGCTTCGTCACGGTCGGGCACCTCGCCGGCGCCGATGGCGTTGGCCAGCTGCTCCAGTTCTTCGGCCACCATCGCCGGGGCATACAACTCCACCATGCGCAGGGTGCCCTGCACCTGGTGCAGGTAGCCGGCGCAGAAGCGCATGCGGCCGGCATCGGAGGGGTCTTCGGCGTAGTACTCCACCTCGTTGCGCACCTGGCGCAGGGTTTCGTCCAGTTCCGGCTTGACCCAGCCCAGGGCGGCGTGGCTCATGGCATCGCGCAGCGTGCTCATGCCAGGTCTCCCGGCAGGGGCGCGCGCGTGTCGTGCTGTGGTTTATCGCGATGCATCATCTGCTGATTCCTTCCCTCTCCGCCCTGCCCGCGGCTCACGCCGGCAGCTTGAAGTCGGCAACCGAGCGGCGCAGGTCGGCCGCCAGCTGTGCCAAATGACCGATCGACTCGGCGGTCTGTCCCGCACCCTGCGAGGTCTGGCCGGTAATCTGACGGATCACGCCCATGGTGCGGGTGATGTCCGAGGCGGCCGACGACTGCTGCTGGGCGGCGATCGAGATGTTCTTGATGAGGTTGTTGAGCGCGTTGGACACGCGTTCGATTTCAGTCAGTGCGGTACCGGCGTCTTCGGCCAGGCGCGCACCGGACACCACTTCGGCGGTGGTCTGCTCCATCGAGCTGACCGCTTCGTTGGTATCGGCCTGAATGGCCTGGACCAGGCCTTCAATGCGTCGTGTCGCACCGGAGGTGCGTTCTGCCAGGCGCTGCACTTCGTCGGCCACCACGGCGAAACCACGGCCGGCCTCACCGGCCGAGGCCGCCTGCACTGCGGCGTTCAACGCCAGGATGTTGGTCTGCTCGGAAATGTCGTTGATCAGTTCCACGATCGAGCCGATTTCCTGCGACGATTCGCCCAGGCGCTTGATGCGCTTGGAGGTTTCCTGGATCTGGTCGCGGATCTGGTCCATGCCCTGGATGGTCTCGCGGACCACGCCGGCGCCTTCGGCGGCGATCACCACCGAGCGTTGTGCCACGTCGGCCGACTCGGCCGAGTTGCGCGACACCTGTTCGATGCTCGAGGCGATTTCGCCGATGCGGTCCGATGCCGAGGTGATCTGGTTGGCCTGGTGGCCGGCCGCTTCGGCCAGCTGCATGGCCGTGGCCTGGGTTTCCTGGGTGGACAGCGCGACCTTGGCCGAGGTGTCGTTGATGGTGGTCACCAGGTGGCGCAGTTCGTCCACGGCGTAGTTGATGGCGTCTGCGATCGCGCCGGTCATGTCCTCGGTCACCGAGGCCTTCACCGTCAGGTCGCCCTCACCCAGCGAGCTGATTTCGTCCAGCAGCCGCATGATGGCCTGCTGGTTGCGGCTGTTGAATTCCACCTGCGTCTGGTAACGCAGGTCCTGCTCGCGCGACCGGCTGCGCACGGTGCTGCTGACGAAGCCGATGATGGCGATCAGCGACAGCGCACCGGAAATCACACCCAGCCAGAAGTTCGGGAACAGGCGCGTGTCGCGCACCGAACCGAACGAGGAGAAGGCTTCAAACAGCTTCTTGCTGTCGTCCAGCATGCGGGTGGCACCACCGGTCAGCGCGGCTGCCGAGGACTGCGCCGAGAACAGCTGGCGCGAACTGGCCAGGATCGCGTCGGCGTCCTTCTTCATGGTGTCCCACTGCTTCTGGGACTGCTCCAGCGCAGCCAGCGCGCCGGCATTGCGCACCGGGGTGATGCCCAGTTCTTCGTTGCCGTTGCGCAGGGCGTCCAGCACCTGGGTGAACACCACCGAGTCGCGGGCGAGCGCGTCGCCCGCCGCGGCGGCATTGGCACCGCCGGCGCGCATTTCGGTGACCCGGCGGGCCATCGAGCCCACCACCACCACCTGCTGCAGCGCGTTGTACACCTGCGAGGCCGGCGCACCGCCAGCGGACATCGCGCGCACCACTTCGTTCAGCTGTGCCTGCAGTGCCGGCACGCCGTTGACGAAGTTGTTGGCGTTGCCGGCCAAGGCCAGCACCGCCGGCTCACTGGCCACCAGCTGGGCGGCGCTCTTGCCGAGCGGCTCCCAGGTCTGGCTGAGCTGGGTGAGCGGGCCGGACACGTTGGCCTCGGACCCGTAGCGGCCCTGCAGGCTGCTCACCGTGCTCTCGATGCGGGTCTTGGTGTCCTTGAAGGCGGTGAACGCCTGGGCGTTGCCCGAGACCGCTTCACGGCCCTGGTTGGCCAGCTGCTGGGACAACACCTGCAGATCGGCCGCGCCGGTACTGGCGCCGGCCAGGCGACTGCCCTGCCAGGTGGCGACGCCGGTGTTGACGCCGAACACGATCATCGACAGGGCCAGCAGGCCGAGCCAGAAATTGGTTCCCACCGACCCGAGCTTGCCGGCCTTGGCGGATTCCGAAGTAGTACTCATCGTTCAACCTCGATCATCAAATACGGTGAGACAGGCGGCAGCGATCAGGCTGCGGCCTGCCTGAATTCGGGAGTGCGCGACAGCAGCGACAGCGAGAACACGCCCCAATCGTGGCCATCGCCGTGGAAGGCACGGTCGATGAAGTGGGCGTAGCGGCCGCTGGCGAGGTCGCCGATGGCGATGTCCTGGCCCTGGTCGAAGCTGCGCTGGCCAAACAGTTCATCGATGGTCAGCGCGACGTCGCCGCCGGCCTGGCGCATGATCAACACGCGCTGGCCTTCCTGGTGCACGGTGCGCTCGCCTTCCAGGAAGTACTTCAGGTCCACCACCGGGAACAGGTTGCCGCGCAGGTTGCCCACGCCCAGCAGCCACGGCTGTGCGCCGGGCACCGGGGTGATCGGCGGCATCGGCACGATTTCAACCACTTCGCGGAAATCCGACACCAGGTGGCGCTTGCCCACGCGGTAACCGACGCCACGCCACAGGTCCTGCGCGAACTGACGTTCGGGCAGCTGCACGGCATGGGCCAGGCTGCGCCGTTCGTAGGCTTCGAGGATGTCGAAAGGAGAACGCATCAGACCACCAACTGGTTGATCCGCGCGATCAGTTCCTCCTCGCGCGGCGGCTTGACGATGTAGTCGGCCGCCCCCTGGCGCAGCCCCCACGCCTTGTCGGTCTCCATCGCCTTGGTGCTGACGATGACGACCGGAATATGTTTGATGGCCGCATCACGCGCCATCGCACGGGTGGCCTGGAAGCCACTCATGCCCGGCAGGACGACGTCCATCAGCACCAGCTGCGGCGCATGCTCGCGCACGAGCACCAGCCCGTCCTCGGCGTTGTCCGCTTCCAGTACTTCGTGCCCGGCCTTGGTCAACCACTGCGTGAACACCGCACGGTCGGTCGGTGAATCCTCGATCAGAACGATTCGAGCCATTGTGCCTTTCCCCCTGGTCAGGCGTTGACGTATGTGCGGATGGCACCCAGCAGTTCTTCACGCGTGAATGGCTTGGTCAGGTACTGCTCCGAGCCGACGATGCGCCCGCGCGCCTTGTCGAACAGGCCGTCCTTGGAGGACAGCATGATCACCGGGGTCGACTTGAACAGCTGGTTGCCCTTGATCAGCGCACAGGTCTGATAGCCATCCAGCCGCGGCATCATGATGTCCACGAAGATGATCTGCGGCTGTTGGTCGGCGATCTTGGCCAACGCCTCGAAACCATCGGTCGCGGTCACCACCTCGCAGCCTTCGCGCTTGAGCAGTGTTTCGGCGGTCCTGCGAATGGTCTTCGAATCATCGATGACCATGACCCTAAGCCCTGCGAGTTCCCCACCCGCAGCCATGTTTTCAGTCATTACCTTTCCCCGGGCGCGCGACGCTTCTGCTTGGTCCGGCGTCGCTGCGAAAGCGTATCTATATCGCACTTCCCGCGCAGGCTACAAGCGCGGCCACTTCAGCCAAGCCGCAGACGGGTCGGACCGGGCCGGATCGGCCGGTTTTGCGCAAACCCGGGGCCGGGCGGACGCAGCGTTGCACCCCGCCGGGCAGGCAACCGGGCCCGGTTGCGGCTACCATCATCGCCCTGCCCGCCAGGTTGCGACCATGCCGTTGAATGTCATCGTGGTGATGGACCCCATCGCCCACATCAAGATTGCCAAGGACACCACCTTCGCGATGCTGCTGGAAGCCCAGCGCCGCGGCCATGCCCTGCACTACGTCAGCCCCGGCGGGCTGGCCCTGCGCGACGGCCAGGCGGTCGCCCGCACCGCGCCGCTGCAGGTGCGCGAGGACAAGGCCGACTGGTTCACCCTGGGCGAATTCAGCCAGACCGTGTTCGGCCCCGGCCAGGTCGTGCTGGTGCGCAAGGACCCGCCCGTGGATGCCGAATTCATCTACGACACCCATGTGCTCAGCGTGGCCCAGCAGGCCGGCGCCCTGGTGGTCAACGACCCCCAGGGACTGCGCGATTTCAACGAGAAGCTGGCCGCGCTGCTGTTCCCGCAGTGCTGCCCGCCGACCCTGGTCAGCCGCCGCAACGCCGACCTGAAAGCCTTCGTGCTCGAACACGGCCAGGCCGTGCTCAAGCCGCTGGACGGCATGGGCGGGCGCTCGATCTTCCGCAGCGGCACCGGCGACCCCAACCTCAACGTGATCCTGGAAACCCTGACCGACGGCGAGCGCACGCTGGCCCTGGCGCAGAAGTTCATCCCGGACATCACCGCCGGCGACAAGCGCATCCTGCTGGTCGACGGCGAGCCGGTGGATTACTGCCTGGCGCGGATCCCGCAGGGCGACGAATTCCGCGGCAACCTGGCCGCCGGTGGCCGCGGTGAAGGCCGCCCGTTGAGCGACCGCGACCGCTGGATCGCCGCCCAGGTCGGGCCGGAAATGAAGCGCCGCGGCATGCGCTTTGTCGGCCTGGACGTGATCGGCGACTACCTGACCGAAGTCAACGTCACCAGCCCCACCTGCGTACGCGAGCTGGATGCCCAGTTCGGGCTGAACATCGCCGGCACGTTGTTCGACGCCATCGAGGCCAGCCTGCCGCGATGAGTGCGACGGTTGCACCGCTGACGCCGCTGCAGGCGCGCGAATCGCAGCGCCTGGGCGCGACCCTGGCGCTGTCGCTGCTGGTGCATGCGCTGCTGATCCTGGGGGTGGGCTTTGCGGTGACCGACAAGGCCGCGCTGGTGCCCACCCTGGAGGTGATCTTCAGCCAGACCCAGACCGCGCTGACGCCCAAGCAGGCCGATTTCCTGGCCCAGGCCAACCAGCAGGGCGGCGGCGACCACGACAAGGCCCAGCGCCCGCGCGACAACCAGGCCGGGATCGTGCCGCAGCCGCAGGCCGGGCTGTCGCCGGTGCCGCAGCAGCGCCAGGACGCGGCCAGCCCACCCCCGCCGCAGACGCGGGTGGTGTCCAGCCGCAACAGCACCGAGCAGGTGGCCAGCGCGCAGCCGCAGCCGTTGCCCGAGCACCCGCAGCCGGACGCCCCGCTGAATGCGCGCGAGCAGCGCGACGCGGAAATGGCCCGGCTGGCCGCCGAGGTGCACCTGCGCTCGGCGCAGTACGCCAAGCGCCCGAACCGCAAGTTCGTGTCGGCCAGCACCAAGGAATACGCCTACGCCAACTACCTGCGGGCGTGGGTGGACCGCGCCGAGCGCGTGGGCAACCTCAATTACCCCGACGAAGCCCGCCAGCGCCGCCTCGGTGGGCAGGTGGTGATCACCGTCGGCGTGCGCCGCGACGGCAGCGTGGAAAGTGCGCGGATCCTGCGCAGCAGCGGCACCCCGTTGCTGGATGAGGCCGCCCTGCGCGTGGTCCGCCTGGCCCAGCCGTTCCCGCCGTTGCCCAAGACCGAGGACGGCGTGGAGATCCTGCAGGTGACCCGGACCTGGGCGTTCCTGCCCGGCGGTACGTTGCGCGACGACCGGTGAGGTTGGGGGCGGCTGACTGACGGTCGGGTTTACGGGAGATCAGCCGACCAACGGTCGGCTCTACCGGTGTTGCGGGCAGCCGACCAACGCTCGGCTCTACCGGGCGGCCTTGGCGGCGCGGGCGGCCTGCTGTTCCACGAGCGTCAGCGCCACGTTGTTGCGCAGGTAGGCCGGTTCGACACGTTCCGGGGCCACGCCTTCGCCGCGCGCGAACGCCGGCACTGCCAGCGTCAGCAGGTCCGATGCACGCGGCAGCGCCTGCGCATCGACGCCGTCGAGCTGATCGGCCAGGCGCGTGGCCAGCAGACCGTCGGCAGCGCCGAAGCCGGTGCCCACGCCGAACCAGCGGCTGCCCTCGGGCAGGACCACCGCCTCGGGCGCACACACGATTTCTTCGCCCTGCAGCTGCCACTGGCCGTCCACGCGCACCTGCCGCGCCGCATACACCTCGCCCATGCGGGCATCGATGCTGCTGAGCACCAGGTCGGCGCCGGCCGGCGCACGCAGCGCCAGCACCTGCAGCGTGGACACCGGCACCAGCGGGCGGTCCAGCGCCAAGGCGATGCCCTGCGCGATGGCAATGGCCAGGCGCACGCCCGTGAACGCGCCGGGGCCGCGCCCGAGCGCGATGGCATCCAGCTGCGAACGCGCGATGCCGGCTTCGGCCAGCAGTTGCTCGGCCCACGGCAGGCTCAGCTCGGCGTGGCGGCGCGGGGCGATCTCGAACCGCTCACGCACCTGCCCATCCACATACAGGGCGACGGAACAGGCTTCGGTGGCGGTTTCAAAGGCGAGCAGTTTCATGGCGGTCAGAACAGGGAAGTGGGGAAGTCATCGGGTGCCGCGGGTGACACAGGGGCTGCAGCGGGCGCCGCCGTTACCGCGCGCGGTGCCGGCAGCGCTTCAGGCGGCCATTGTGGCGCAAAGAAGCCGCGCACATCGTCCAGCGCGCGGGTGCGCCGGAACGGTGGCAGCGAATCCAGGAAGATCCGCCCGTAGCTGCGGCTGAGCAGCCGCGGGTCGCACAGCACCAGCACGCCGCGGTCGGTCTCGCTGCGGATCAGCCGCCCGACGCCCTGCTTGAGTGCGATCACTGCCTGCGGCAGCTGCTCATCGCGGAACGGATTGCCGCCGTCGCGCCGGATCGCGTCCAGCCGCGCCTCGAACACCGGATCATCCGGCGCGGCGAACGGCAGCTTGTCGATCACCACCACGCTCAGCGCATCGCCCACCACGTCCACGCCTTCGCGGAAACTGGCCGAGCCCAGCAGCACGCCGTTGCCCGATTCGCGGAAGCGCTGCAACAGGGTCGCGCGCGGCGCCTCGCCCTGCACGAACAGGGGCCACGGTGCATCACGCAGCGCTTCGGCCGCTTCACGCAGCGCGCGGTGCGAGGCAAACAGCAGGAACGCCCTGCCCTGCGATGCCTCCAGCACCGGGGTGAGTGCCCGGATCAGGGCGGTGCCGAACCCGCGCGCCGCCGGGTCGGGCAGATCGGTGGGCAGGTAGCACAGCGCCTGCGTTGCCCAGTCGAACGGGCTGGGTTGCAGCAGGGTGACCGGATCGTCCAGCCCCAGCCGCTGCGAAATATGCGCAAACCCACCGTCCACGGTCAGCGTGGCCGAGGTGAATACCCAGGCCGCCATCGAGCGCTGCCGATGCTCGCGCAGCGGCCCGGACACGTCCATCGGGGTGCGCTGGCAGCGGAAGCCGCGCGGGGTCAGTTCGTACCACAGCACGTCCGCCGGGGCCGCGGCCAGTTCCGGGTCGGCGTCGAAATCGAGCATCGGGGCGTCTTCGCCGAGCCAGCGCGACAACCGCGCCACCGCTTCCAGCGCCCGTGCGTGGCAGGCGTCCAGGCCCGGCGACGCCTCGCGCACGCCGACCAGCGCGTCGCGCAGCGACACCAGGGCCGACATCGCCGCATCGAAGCCATCGCGCACCTGCGGCACCGCCAGCGCGCGCCATTGGGTGCCGCGCGGTGGCAGCCCGTCCATGGCGGTGCGCAGGTCGCGCAGGGTCTGTTCCAGCGCGGCAGCGGGTACCTGCAGCGCGGCCTGCGCACCGGCCACGCTGCGGCTTTCGGCCAGGCAGTCGCGCGCCAGTTCCTGCCACGGCCGCATGCCGAACCCTTCGCCGAAGAAGTTGGCGGCCAGTTCCGGCAGCTGGTGCGCCTCGTCGATCACGAAGGCCTGCGCGCCCGGCAGGATCTCGCCGAAGCCTTCCTGCTTGAGCGCCAGGTCGGCCAGCAGCAGGTGATGGTTGACCACCACCACGTCGGCCGCCTGTGCACGCTGGCGCGCCTGCACCACGAAACAGTCGTCCCAGAACGGGCACTCGTTGCCCAGGCAGTTGTCGACGGTGGAGGTGACCATCGGGTACAGCGGCGAGTCTTCCGGCAGCGCTTCCAGCTCGGCCATGTCGCCGAAGCGGCTGCGCCCGGACCAGGCCAGGATGCGCTGGAACTGCGCCACCTGCTCAGGCGAACTGAAGCGGGGTTCGCCGCGGGCCTGCTGCAGGCGGTAGCGGCACAGATAGTTCGCACGGCCCTTGAGCAACGCACTGCTGTGGCCCACCCCGAGCGCCGCGCGCACCCGCGGCAGGTCGCGGTGGTACAGCTGGTCCTGCAGCGCGCGGGTGCCGGTGGAAATGATGATCTTCAGCCCCGACAACAGCGCCGGCACCAGGTACGCATAGGTCTTGCCGGTGCCGGTACCGGCTTCGGCCAGCAGCACGTCGCGCTGGTCGAAGGCTTCGGCGATGGCAGCGGTCAGGCGCAGCTGCGCCGGGCGAGCAACGAAGGCATCCAACTGGCTGGCAAGCGTCCCGCCCTCGCTGAGGGCTTCGCTGCTGGCATGGGCAAGGCGTGACATGCGCCCATGATAAAGGCTGCCACCCGCCCCATGGATCGCGCGCGCGCAAGGAACGTAACCCCCGCATGGACTGCGCGGGCGGAACGCAAACCCCACGTAGAGCGGGGCTCTGCCCCGCTGCCCTGAATCCGGTGCAGCGGGGCAGAGCCCCGCTCTACGGGGGTTGCCTGCGGTCAGTACCGCTTGATGCCCGGCACCGTGCAGCCTTCCAGCTGGGCGTGCGCGGAGGCGGCGTTTTCCTTCTGGCCCCGCGCCAGGCGCGACTGTTCGATGGTGGCCCAGTGACGACGGCACAACGGGCCGGTCTTCGAGCCCAGGTCGACCGCCTTGCGCGCCAGCGATTCGGCACGCGGCCAGTCGCCCTGCAGCAAGGCGATTTCGGCGCGTTCCTGCAGGATAGACGGATCGCCTTCGGAGATCAGCAGCGCCTGGTTCAACGCTTCGGCGGCGGCGGGCAGGTCGTTGGCCTGGCGGCGCACCTGCGCGGTCATGCGCAGGTCTTCGATCTCGGCGTCGCGCAGCGGCTGCACGGCCAGTTCCTTGTCATCGGCCCCCACGGCCACCGCCTCCACGGCCGCCATGCGCTGGGCCGGGGTGGTGGTGTCCACGGGCGCCTTCACCGGCGGTGCCGGGGTGACGCACGCAGTGAGTGCCAGGCCCAGGCTGAGCAGGCAGGCGGAACGGATCAGGGTTCGGGTAGTCATGCGGGCCGGCCTCGCTCCGGAATCATCGCGCTGGGGGAGTGGTGGCAGGTGCCGGCGCCGGCTCGGCGGCTGGCTCCGGCTTCTTGCCCATGCCGAACCAGCTGCGCCAGCCACCGCCTTCGGTGCTGCCTTCGCCACCCTCTTCTTCAGGCAGGGCGGCCGGCGGCGGAGCGCACGGCGCATACGCCGGTGCGTAGCCCACCACGAACGGGAAGCGCCGGGCGCCCGGGCAACTTTCATCGGTGCTGGACGTGCCGCTGGCTTCCACGTACTGCCAGTCCAGGCCCTTGCTGCTGACCTTCAACGGCGCGCTCGGCAGGCGTTGGAAAATGCTCGACCACACGCGCATCGAACCAGTGGCGCCGTACAGCCCGGCCTGCTCGTTCTGGTCGTTGCCCATCCAGATCACGGCCAGGTGGTCGCCGGTGTAGCCGGCATACCAGCTGTCGCGGCCATCGTTGGTGGTGCCGGTCTTGCCGGCCGGCTGCAGGCGGCCCAGGCCGTCGGCATTCAAGCGTTGCGCGGTGCCGCTGGCCACCACCTGCTGCAGGCCGATGCTGATCAGGTTGGCGGCGATCGAGTCGCCTTCCTGGGCCGGTGCGGGCGACTTGTCGTAGCGCTTCATCAGCTTGCCCTGCGGGTCCAGCACGCCACGCACGGCATGCAGCGGCTGGATCTCACCGCCGGAGGCGAGGAACTGATACAGCTGGGCCATCGCATACGGGCTCTGGTCGGTGGAGCCGAGGATGACTGCCGGATTGGGCTCGGCCTTGATCCCGGCCAGCACGTGGATCAGCTGGGTCACGCGCTCCGGGCCGACCTGCATGCCTACCCGGACCGTGGCCTGGTTGTAGGAATGGGCCAGCGCGTCGATCAGGCGTACGGTGCCGTGGCTGCGGTTGTCGGCGTTGCCGGGCGACCAGTTGCGGCCACGCGACAGCTGCACCGTCACCGGCGAATCGTCCACCCAGCTGGCCAGCGAATAGCGATCCGGCTGGGCCAGTGCCAGCAGGTACACGAACGGCTTGAGCAGCGAGCCGACCGGGCGCTGCGCCTCGATGGCACGGTTGAAGCCGGGCTCGGCGAAATCGCGGCTGCCCACCACGGCCAGCACGTCGCCGTTGTGCACGTCGGTCAGCACCATGCCGGCCTGCAGCTCGGGGCGCTTCTTGCTTTCCAGCGACTTGATCGTCTTGGTGACCGCGCCTTCGGCGTAGGCCTGGGCCGACGGCGCCATGCCGGTCATCACGCTCAGCCCGGCGCCCTGCAGCACCGATTCGGGGTAGTCGTGGCCCAGCTGGCGACGCACCAGGTCCACGTAGGCCGGGAACCGGTTGGCGGCGATCAGGCCCGGGGTCTTGGGCACGCCCAGCGGCGCCTTCAGCGCACGCTGGTATTCGGCGTCGTCGATCAGCTGGCTTTCGTGCAGCTTGCCCAGCACGAAGTTGCGGCGGTCCAGCGCGCGCTCGGGATTGCGGCGCGGGTCGTAGTAGGACGGACCTTTCACCAGGCCAATCAGCAACGCGACATGTTCGGTGTTGAGCGAGGACAGATCGCGGCCAAACCAGAACTCGGCACCGGACGACATGCCGTGGATGGCCTGGCTGCCACGCTGGCCCAGGTACACCTGGTTGAGATAGGCCTCCAGGATGGTGCGCTTGTCGTAGCGCGCTTCCATGATCAGCGCGTACAGCACTTCATTGAACTTGCGGGTGACGGTCTGTTCCTTGCCGATACCCAGCAGGCCGCTGCGGGCCAGCTGCTGGGTGAGCGTGGACGCGCCCTGGCGGCTCTGGCCACCGGAACGCACGGTCACCCAGATCGCGCGGGCGATGCCGCTCAGGTCGATGCCGTGGTGGCGGTTGAAATCCTTGTCTTCCACCGCCTGCAGGCCGGTGACCAGCAGTTCGGGGGTTTCCTCGATCCGCACCAGCCGGCGTTCTTCCTGCTTCTGGCCGTACAAAGTGGCGATACGCGCCGGATCCAGGCGCGCGGCCTTGAGTGCCTTGCGGCTGTCGGCATCGCGCAGCGAGGCGATCTGCCCGCCGGACAGACTCAGCTCGACGCGGCGCGGGGCCACCGGGCCATCGACATCGCTGTAGCCGCGGCTGGCAATGACGAAGCGACCGCCTTCCTGCTGGTAGGTGGCCGCCGATTTGCCGGTGCCGTCATCGCGGTAGGCCGCGGCGGCCAGCTCGGTCTTGAGCGTGGAGGCATCCATCGCCACGCCCGGCGCCAAGGCCAGGGGGCGGGCATACACCCGGGTCGGGATCTGCCAGCGCAGCTCACCGAAACGCTGGGTGACCTGCTTGTTCAGATAGACCGTATAGGGAATCAGGAAGCCCAGCGACAGCGCGACTGCGGCCATCCCCCAGGTGATCAGCCGACGCCGCCACAGCGGGCCGTGGCTGTCGGTGTCGTCGTCGAACTCGTCGGTGTCGTCGGTATCGTAGCGTCGGGGCACGGGCATCGGGAAACAGTGGGCTCGGCGCAGTCTAACGCAGCACACCAGCGCCGGCGGTATCGCGGCGGCGCCCGTTCGGGCGCACTACAGCAAGCGTTAGGGCGTTGGCATGGGACCGCTGCGGCCGCGCACGCCGTCCCACAGCCCCCGGCACATGAACCGCAGTCGAATCCAGCGGGGCGCGATGAACATCCCATTGCCGATCAGCTTGAGCACCAGCCGCGGCAGGTCCTGGGCCACCCACACCCGCGGCGTGCTGGCGCGCGGGTACAGCAGCACCCGGTTGCGCATGATGTAGTACAGCCGGAACGGCTTGTGCACCACCACCCCATCGCGCTTGACCCGCGAGGCACGCAGCTGTTCGCCGATGCGATGGTGCATCTGCGCGTCGCACACGCCATACAGGGCCAGCCCCGCCGCCTTGGCCCGGAAGCACCAGTCCATGTCGATGTTGTCGATGAACAACGATTCGTCCATGCCACCGACCCGGTCCAGCATCGTCAGCGGAATCAGCGAGCCGGAGGTGATCAGGAAATCGCAGGAGACCGTCTGCCCCGGCCCGCCGTAGTCCTTGTCGTTGAGCGGAAAGCCCATCCGCACGAACGGCGCCGGCCGGCCGCTGCGCGCATCCACGAACTGCGGCCCCACCGCTGCCACCGGCCCCTGCTGCGACAGCGTGGCCAGGGCCTGCGCCAGGGTGGCCACCATGCCCGCATCGAGCACGCTGTCCTGGTCCATCAACAGCACATGGCCGAAACCCAGCGCGCGTGCGCGTTCGATCGCACGGTTCAACGCCGCCGCCAGCCCCACGTTGGAGGCCGAGGCGACCACGCTGACCGCCGCCCTCCCTGACAGTCCGGCAGCGACATCCATGCCGGGGCTGCCGTTGTCGAACACCACCACATGGCCCACCTGGGGCTGCACGCTGTCCAGCACCTGGGTCAGCAGGTCCGGTTCGGGCGCGTAGGTGACGATCACCGCACAGATGTCGGCGGCGGCGATGGCAGGGCGCCCGCTGGCCGATGGAAGGGTGCGGGTGGCAGCGGGTTCTGGAGGGGTCATACCAAGGACAAGGCAGGCAAAAACGCGCCCGCACTATAGCCGACCCACCCGACCACGGTGGTGCGCTGTGTTCAGCGTTCCAGCGTGGCCGCGTCGCGCAGCCGCGCCTGCAGCGGTTCGATCTCGCTGGCCGGCACGCCCAACGCCTGCGCCTGCTGCAACGCCTCGCGGGCGTAGCGCGCGTCCCCTGCCCCCAGCCGCTCGCTGCCAATGGCCAGCCAGCGCCGCCCCAACCGCCGTCGCGCCTCGCCCAGTTCGTTGTCGCGTGCGGCCAGTGCCTGCCAGGCCTGCAGGCAATCGCCCGCCGCGCGCACGCGGTTGCGCCGCAGTTCATCGTCAAAGCACGTCACCAGCACCGGCAACAGCTGATGCGCGGCCGCCAGCACGGCCGGGTCGGTCGGCGCCAGCGCCTGCGCGGCGCGCAAGGCATCGAATGCGCTGCGGCCCGGCGGCAGCAGCCAGTCGCCGCGCGCCTGCGCCTGTTCGAAACGCGCCAGCAGCACGCGCAATTCGCCCTTGGTGCGGGTCGACGGCGGAACGCGCAACGCCTGCTGGGCATGCCGGGCCTGATCGATGGCAGTGCGCGCGGCGGCCAGCGACGGTGCCTGCGGGTCGATCGCCATCGCTTTATCCAGGGCCTGGCTGGCCTGCGCAAAGCGGAAATCACCCGCCAGGCGCGTGGCGTGGCGGGCCTGGCGATCGGCCAGTTCGCGCAGCCCGGCCTGGGCGCGGGCATGCCCGGGCGCCGCTGCCGCTGCCGCGCGGTAGCCCGCCCAGGCCGCGTCCGCACGCCCGCGTGCCAGATCGCGGTCGGCACGGCCGAGGGCCTGTTCCAGCGCCGCATTGAACTGCGCCTCGGTCTGCGGCAGGTCCACATGCCCGGGGTCGTAGCGGCGGGCGCTGCCAAGCAGTGTCGCCGCCAAGGCCAGGTCACCGCTGGCGCAGGCGCTGCGTGCCTGCAGCAGCAGGTCGGACAACGCATCTTCGCGCCCCTCCAGCGCGCGCAGCTGGTTGGGCGCCACCGCCAGCACCTGCTGGAACAACGGCAGCGCACTGTCCGGGCCGTCATCCAGGCGCTGTGCCTGCAGCGCCGCCTCGGCGCGCCCCAGCAGCACCGCAATGCCGGCGTGGGCACTGCCGCGTTGCTGCAGCTGGTGTGCCAGTTGATCGGCATCGCGCTGTGGCACCTGCAGTTCGCGCGCCAGCGCCAGCGCACGCCGTGCGGCGTCCAGGTCGCCCGCGTCCAGCGCATCGCGGGCCTGCTGCAGCGCCGCCTGCGCCGTGCGCGCCAGGCCGGTGCGGGCTTGGCTGCGGTCCCCGTCCAGCGCCAGTGCGGCCTGGTACCACTCCCGCGCGCCGCTGCCGTCGGCTGCACTCAGGCGGCCGGCGGCCAGCGCACGATCGCCCTGGTCCAGCAACTGTTCGATCTGGGGTTCGTTCCAGAACCAGTTGGCCAAGGGACGCCGCAGCAGCACCAGTGCCACGAACAGCAGCACGGCCACCAGCAGCGCCCAGCGCCACACGCGGCGTGCATGCCGCGCCTGCAGCCACCACCAGCGTCCTTCGCGGCGCACCCGGCGCAGCGCGGGGTGGACGGCATCCTCGCGGTCGGAATGACGGCTCATCCGCTGAGCCTAGCGGCTGTCACGTGATGTCAGCCTAGACGCCGGGCATCGCTGACACCGGGCAGCGCATCCAGCTTGCCCAGCAGCGTGGAGAGCTGGCCGTAGTCGCTGACCTTCAGGCGCAGGCGCAGATGCGCGCGCCCGCTGTTGCGCACGTTGTCGCTGTGAATGTCCAGCACGTAGGCATCTTCTTGGGCGATCAGGTTGGTGATGTCCTTGAGCAGCCAGCGGCGGTCCACCGCATCGACCACCACGTCCACCTCATAGCCACCGCCGGCCTGGCCCCACTCCACCGGCAGGATCCGCTGCGGGCTGGCCGCCGACAACCGCGCCAGCGCGGCGCAGTCGGTGCGGTGCACGGTCACGCCGCGGGTACGGGTGAGGTAGCCGACGATCGGTTCGCCGGCCACCGGCTGGCAGCAGCGCGCCAGCTGCACCAGCAGGTTGCCCACGCCCTGCACCGTGAATTTGGACTTGCCCAGGCTGTCGCGGCGCGCGGTCGGGCGCGGCAACGCCGGGGCAGCAGGCTGGCTGGCGGCGCGCTCGGCTTCCAGCAGTGCACGGCTGACCTGGTTGGGCCCGGTGTCGCCCAGCGCCACCTGGATGTACAGGTCGTCCACGCTGTCGGCATGGAATTTCTTCGCCGCCACGGCGAGGTCGGCATGTTGCAGGCCAAGCCGCTTCAGTTCGCGGTCGAGCAGGTCGCGACCGGCCTGCACATTGCGGGCGCGATCGAGCTTGTGGAACCAGCCGCGCACCTTTTCGCGCGAACGGTTGCTGGCCAGGAAACCGTTGGACGCCAGCAGCCAGTCGCGGCGTGGATCGGCTTCCTTGGAAGTCAGGATTTCCACGCGGTCGCCGCTGCGCAGCCGGTAGGTCAGCGGCACGATGCGGCCGTTGACCTTGGCCCCGCGGCAACGGTGCCCGACCATGGTGTGCACGTGGTACGCGAAATCCAGCGGGGTGGCGCCCTGCGGCAGATCCATCACCTCGCCCTTGGGGCTGAGCGCGTACACCCGGTCTTCGGTGAGCTCGGCATCCAGGGCACCGGCCAGTTCACCGGCGGGGCTGTCCTGGGCGTGTTCCAGCAGCTGCCGCATCCAGGTGATCTTGCGGTCGAACGCCTTCTCCGCGCCCTTGCTGCCTTCCTTGTAGCGCCAGTGCGCGGCCACGCCAAGCTCGGCCTGGGCATGCATGTCGTGGCTGCGGATCTGCACTTCGATGGTGCGCCCGTCCGGACCGATCACCGCCGTATGCAGCGAGCGGTAGTCATTGGCCTTGGGCCGGGCGATGTAATCGTCGAACTCGCTCGGCACCGGCGCCCACAGCGAATGCACCACGCCCAGCGCGGCGTAGCAGGCGGCCACGTCCTGCACCATCACGCGCACCGCGCGGATGTCGTAGAGCTGCTCGAAGGCGAGCTTCTTCTTCTGCATCTTCCGCCAGATGCTGTAGATGTGCTTCGGGCGGCCACTGACCTCCGCGTTGATGCCCTGGGCGAGCAGTTCGCGCGACAGCACCTTCTTGACCGTCTCGACGTAGCGCTCGCGCGCCAGCCGGGTCTCGTCCACTTCGCGCGCGATGCGGCGGTAGGTGTCCGGTTCCAGGTGGCGGAAGGCCAGGTCTTCCAGTTCCCACTTGAGCTGCCAGATGCCCAACCGGTTGGCCAACGGGGCATGGATGTCACGGGTCAGCTGCGCAAGTGCCCGGCGCTCTTCTTCGGGCAGGCGGTCGGCGCCGCGCATGCGCGCCAGTTGCCGCGCCAGCAGGATCGGCACCACCCGCAGGTCCTGGATGATCGACAACAGCAGCCGGCGAAGGCCTTCGCTGTTGCGCCCGGCATCGCGCCCGGCGTGCAGCGCCCAGACCTGGTCGGCCGCATCCTGGCCGTCCAGCAGGCCAGCCACCGCCGGCTTCAGCGTCCCCAGCGGCAGCGTGTCCAGCCCGGCGCGCAACCCGGGCAGGTCGAACAGCAGCGTGGCCAGCAGCGCGCTTTCATCGGCCGACAGCAGCGCCAGCGCATCCAGCGTATCGGCCAGCACCGACCAGCTGGAGTGCATCTGCGCGTCGGCATCGGGCAGCTGCCAGCGCTGCAGCAGCGCCTCGCGCAGGGCGGGCGGCAGCGACGCCGCCGAGGGTCGGTTCAACAAGGCATCCAGGCCGGGGACAGAAGCGCGGTTCACAGCATCGTGCAGGCAAGACAGAGACCCCTACACTAGCGCCGAGGCCGGTCGCGGACAATCAAAACCACCGCATCGGCCGGCATGTCGTCATGCCGGGCCCGCGCCAACACCACCCCGCTGGCCCTACACTGCGGCAAACCCAAGGAGATCTGCCATGCGCTTTTCGCGTCTTCGCCTGCTGGCCAGTGCGGCCGTCCTGTTGAGCCTGGCCAGCCCGGCGCTTGCCCAGCGCGTGGTCGACGGTGACCTGCAGCAGCAGATGTCGCCGGCCGAGTTCAAGGCCGCCGGCCTGGACAAGCTCAGCCCGGCCGAACTGACCGCGCTCAACGGCTGGCTGCAGGGCAAGGTGGCGGCGGTGGCCGCCGATACGCGCGAGCAGGTGCGTGAGCAGGTCCGCGAACAGGCGCGTGAGGAAGGCCGCCAGGAAGTCATCGTCAAGAACCGCGGCTTCTTCGACTTCGGCAGCAACGAGCCGATCACCAGCACCCTGCAGGGCGAGTTCCGCGGCTTTGGCAAGGCGCGCACGTTCGTTCTGGCCAATGGCCAGGAATGGGAGCAGGAAGACGACACCGTGCTCTCCGGCGTGCGCAAGACCAATCCGGCGGTGTCCATCAGCCCCGGCGTCATGGGCGTCTGGTACCTGCGCGTGGACGGGGTGAACACCCGCGCCAAGGTCCACCGCACCAAGTAGGCGAGGCGTCGACCCGGGCGCGGGGCGTTCTCAGAGCTGGCGCAATGCGTCCATCCGCTGCGCCAGCTTCTTGGCCGAAATGCCGGTCTTGGCCCCCAGTTCCTGCGCGAACAACGACACCCGCAGTTCCTCCAGGTCCCAACGCAGCGCCTGCCACTGCGGGCGTTGGCGCAGACCGCGGCGCTCGGCCTCGTCCAATGCGTCGATGAACGGCCGCAGTTCCAGCATGCGTGCCTGGTCACGCGGTGGGTCGCGCTTGGCCCGTTCGCTGCGCAGGATCATCGCGCGCAGGTAGCGCGGATACTGGGCCAGTGCATCGGCCGGGGTATCCCGCAGGAACCCGGGGTGGACCAACCCGGCCAGCTGCTGCTCCAGGTCGTCCAGGTTGCCGCGCGCCCAGCCCATCAGCGTGGACTGCAGCGACGGCTTGAGCTCGGCCACGTGGGCCAGAATGTTCTCGGCCAGCTTCAGCCGCGCCATCGCCTCGGCGAACAACCCCTTGCCGGCCGCATCGCGGCGCTGTGCAAAGGCGGCCGGGTCGCGGATATCGCCCAGGCCGTCGGCCAGCACCGCGTTCAAGGCGGCATCCACCAGGTCGCCACGCAGGCGCTCCTGTGATTCGATCGCGGCGTACAGCAGCCCGGTCTTGGGCGGCACGGGCAGCTGCTTGCGTGCCTGCTTGGCCTTGTCGGCCAGGGCAATGTCGAACAGGCGACGGACCCCGTGTGGGTGCTGCTCGGCCGCTTCGTTGCGGTCGGCGAAGATCCGCAGCGCCGCACTCTCGCCGGTATCCACCAGCGCCGGGTAAGCGGGAACGCCGGCTTCGCCGGGCACCTGCACCGGGATCGGCGTGGCCGGGAAATCGCGCAGGCCTTCCACCGCCAGCGCGCGCCCGGCGCGGGCGGCGAACGCCTCGCCGGCCTGCCCGCCGAAGCGTGCGCGCAGTGCATCCAGGTCGCGGGCACTGGCCAGCAGCTTGCCCTGCGCGTCGAACAACCGCAGGTTCATGTGCAGGTGGGTGTCCAGCGCAGCCAGGTCGAAATCGGTGGCCGCCACCTGGGCACCGGTGGCCCGCGACAGGAACCGCGCCAGCTCACCGCGGATGTCGTCGGCACTCGGGTCGGGGAACGCTTCGGCGAAGGCACGCCCGAAATCCGGCGCCGGCACGTAGTTGCGACGCATCGCCTTGGGCAGGCTGCGGATCAACGCCGATGCCTTGTCGGCGACGAAGCCCGGGGCCAGCCACGACAGGCGCGCGGCATCGAGCGCGTTGAGCAGGTGCAGCGGCACGTCCAGGCTGACGCCATCGTCGTCGCTGCCCGGCTCGAAGCGGTAATGCAGCGCCAGGCGTGCGTCGCCCAGCGGCAGGTACTTGGGATAGCGCTCGGCATCGCTGCCTTCGCCGGGCAACAGGTCGGCCAGCGACCAGGCCAGGCCATGGCGTTTCTCCGGGGTCAGGCCCTTCCACCAGGTATCCAGCGCGGTGGCCGAGTGGATCTCCGACGGCACCCGGTCCAGGTACCAGCGCGCCTGCCAGGCTTCGTCGGCGACGATACCGGCGCGGCGCAGCTTGGCCTCCTCCTCGCGCGCCTGTTCGAGCACGGTGAGGTTGTCGGCGATGACGCTGGCGCGGGTGTTGATCTCGCCGGTCACCAAACCCTGGCGGACGAAGATGTCGTGCGCCTCGCCGGGGGCGATGCGACCGTAGTGCACCGGCTTCTTCGGTGCCAGCACCAGCCCGAACAGGCTGATCTGCTCCGACGCCAGCACCTGGCCCTGCGCACGCGACCAATGCGGGTCGAAGTGTTTGCGCAGCAGCAGGTGCGGCAACTCGGCGATCACCCAGTCCGGTTCGATCGCTGCGTTGGTGAGGCCCCAGATCTTCTGCGTGTCCAGCAGCGTCGCGGTGAGCAGCCACGGTGGCGGCCGCTTGGCCAGCACCGAGCCGGGGAACGGCAGGAAGCGCCGCTGGCGCGGCGCAAGGAAATCGCCCTTGTCGCTGCGATGGCCGATCTGCGTGGGCAGCCCGGCAATCAGCGCACGGTGCAGGGTCTGATAGGCCGCGGCACGCACCTTCTCGCTGAAGGCACTGCGCGCCTCGCGGCCCTCCACGGCCGACGCAGCGGCCGGCACCGGGGCGGCCGGCTCGCTCTTGCCTTCGCGGGCCAGGCGCGCGGCGCGGTGCTGCTGGCCGCGCGTCACCTTGGCCTTGGCTTCGTCATCGCGCGCCGGGGCCGGCGCCGACGAACCGGCCAGCAACGGGTCCAGCGCACTGGTGGCCGGTTCTTCGGTCCAGCCCAGTTCCTCGCACAGCACGCGCAGCTGGCGATGCAGCTCGCGCCATTCGCGCATGCGCAGGAAGCCCAGGAAATGCCGCTCGCACCACCCACGCAGCTTGGACTGGGTGAGGTCCTCGTGGGCCTGGCGGTAGCCATCCCACAGGCGCAGCACGCCCACGAATTCCGACCGCCCATCGGCGAACAGTGCATGCGCGGTATCGGCCGCGCCACGGGCTTCCGGCGGGCGCTCGCGCGGGTCCTGGATGCCCAGGAACGAGGCGATCACCAGCATCGGCCGCAGGCAGCCCTGGGCCTGCGCGGCCACCAGCATCCGCGCCAGCTTGACGTCCACCGGCAACCGCGCCATCTGCCGCCCGACCGGCGTCAGCCGGCGCTGGTCATCCACCGCACCCAGCTCGCCCAGCTGCTGCCAGCCGTCGGCGATGGCGCGCTCATCGGGCGCTTCCAGGAACGGGAAATCCTCGATCCGGCCCAGGCCCAGCTGCAGCATCCGCAGGATTACCCCGGACAGGCTGGAACGGCGGATTTCCGGATCGGTGAATGCATCGCGCGACTGGAAATCGGCTTCCGAGTACAGCCGGTAGCAGATGCCTTCGGACACGCGCCCGCAACGGCCCTTGCGCTGGTTGGCGCTGGCCTGCGACACCGGTTCGATATGCAGCCGGTCCAGTTTCTGGCGCGGGCTGTAGCGCTTGACCCGGGCCAGGCCGGGATCGACCACGTAGCGGATACGCGGCACCGTCAGCGAGGTTTCGGCCACGTTGGTGGCCAGCACGATGCGGCGCTTGCTGCCGGGGTTGAAGACTTCGTCCTGGTCCTTCACCGACAGCCGCGCATACAGCGGCAGCACCTCGGTTTCGCGGTACTTGCGCCGTTCCAGCGCCTGGTGCGCGTCGCGGATCTCGCGTTCGCCGGGGAAGAACATCAGGATGTCGCCGCGCGGATCGATGCGCGTGATCTCGTCCACTGCGGCCACGATGGCCTCGTTGACGGTGCGCTCGCCATCGCGCCCGCCCTCCTTGTCACCCCCGCCCTCGCCTTCCAGCGGGCGGTAGCGCACCTCCACCGGGAAGGTGCGGCCTTCGACGCTGATCACCGGCGCATCGTTGAAATGCTCGGCGAAGCGCGAGGTGTCGATGGTCGCCGAGGTGACGATCAGCTTCAGGTCGGGGCGCTTGTGCAGCAGCTGCTTGAGATAGCCCAGCAGGAAGTCGATGTTGAGACTGCGCTCGTGCGCCTCGTCGACAATGAGGGTGTCGTACTGGGACAGATAGCGGTCGCTGCTGATTTCAGCCAGCAGGATGCCGTCGGTCATGAACTTGATGCGGGTGTCGTCGCCGACGCGATCGGTGAAGCGCACCTGGTAGCCCACCACCGTGCCCAGTTCGGATTTCAGCTCCTGCGCGACGCGGGTGGCCACCGCACGTGCGGCAATCCGTCGCGGCTGGGTGCAGCCGATCATGCCGGCCACGCCGCGACCGGCGGCCAGGCACAGCTTGGGCAGCTGGGTGGTCTTGCCCGACCCGGTTTCGCCGGCGATCACCACGACCTGGTGGTCGCGGATCAGGGCGGTGATGCGCTCGGCTTCACGCGCAATGGGCAGGCTGTCGTCCAGACTGATCGACGGCTGGTGCCGGGCGCGGCTCTCGCGCCGCTGCACCGACGCCTGCAGGGCCTGTTCGAACGCGGCGGCCACGCCTGCATCGTTGGGCTTGGACTGGCAGCGCGAGAGCAGGCCGAGCAGGCGACCACGGTCACGGCTCATGCCAGCGTCGATCGCGGCGCGCTGTTGGCGCAGGCGGGAAGCAGATTGTTTGTCGATAGTGCTCATCAATCGAATCGGTTAGAACTTTGATTACTACTGAAAGGTTAGTCTGATCTATTGTGAAGGCCATCCATTCCACAAGGAGAATCACCCCCATGGCGAAGACCAAGACACCGGTGAAGAAGACCCAGACCGGTAAGCAGAAGCTGGCGTCGGCCGCCCCTTCGGCCCCGAATATCGATATCGGGATCAAGGAAGGCGATCGCAAGAAGATTGCCGATGGGCTGGCATCGTTCCAGGCCGATGCGTTCACGCTCTACCTGAAGACGCACAACTTCCATTGGAATGTCACCGGGTCGATGTTCAACTCGCTGCACACCATGTTCGAGACCCAGTACACCGAGCAGTGGGCAGCCCTGGACGACGTCGCTGAACGTATCCGCGCATTGGGCTTCAATGCCCCGGGCTCCTACCGCGAGTTCGCGGCCCTGACCTCGATCGCCGAGGAACCGGGCCTGACCGACAGTGCGGACTGGCGTGAGATGGTACGCCAGTTGGTGGCCGCCAACGAGGCGGTGTGCCGGACGGCGCGCAAGGTGCTGGACGTGGCCGACGACGCCGACGACGCACCCACCGAGGACCTGATGACCCAGCGCCTGCAGACGCACGAGAAGTACGCCTGGATGTTGCGGTCGTTGTTGCAGTAACAGTAAAGCGTTTGCGCTTCTGTTATCTGAGCGCGGCGAGGGTTCCACCCCCTTGCCGGGACACGCCGTAAATCCATCCTTGGAGGCTCGTGGGCGCCATCCATGGCGCCCAACGGTCCCGGCAAGGGGCTGGAACCCTCGCCCAGATGGATTTGTGCATCCGGCGGTTGGGAAGAGATAGAAGCATGCAGAACAGGCGCCCGGTGGCGCCTGTTCTGCGTTTTGGGCCCCTTTTCCAGCGATTGGGGAAAGAAATCCGGCTCTGGCTCTGGCTCTGGCTTCTGCTCTGCCTTTGCCTTTGCCTCTGCCTTTTGCCCTTGCCTCTGCCTCTGCCTTTGCCATTGACTCAGCCTCTGCCCTCGGCTCTGCCTTCGCCTTCGGCTCCACCCCCAAACGCACCGGAAAACTGTCGGGGCGTGGGGTGGGTGGGTTGGCGGGACCGTTGGGCGCCATGGATGGCGCTCACGAGCCTCCAGGGATGGATTTACGGCGTGTCCCGCCAACCCACCCACCCCGCGCCAACCATCGGCAGTGAAACCATGGGCTCTGGCTCTGGCTCTGGCTCTGGCTCTGGCTCTGGCTCTGGCTCTGGCTCTGGCTCTGGCTCTGGCTCTGGCTCTGGCTTGAGATTCGGCCTGGGGAGGCCAGTGGGCAAGCCCCTACCCACTGATCCGCTGTTGGAGGACACGGCCGGCCCGCGTCGCGGGGTAAACTAGTGCGATGCCTTCCAGCCCCGCGCACGACCTGCTCAGCCGCATTTTTGGTTACGACGATTTCCGCGGTCCGCAGCAGGCGATCGTTGAACATGTCGCTGCCGGCAATGACGCCCTCGTATTGATGCCCACCGGCGGCGGCAAGTCGCTGTGCTACCAGGTGCCTTCCCTCCTCCGCGAGGGTACCGGCATCGTCATCTCCCCGCTCATCGCCCTCATGCAGGACCAGGTCGAAGCCCTGCGCCAGCTCGGCGTGCGCGCCGAATTCCTCAATTCCACCCTCGACGGCGACACCGCCGCCCGGGTCGAACGCGACCTGCTCGCCGGCGAGCTCGACATGCTTTATGTCGCCCCCGAGCGCCTGCTCACTGGCCGCTTCCTGTCCCTGCTCTCGCGCAGCCGCATCGCCCTGTTCGCCATCGACGAAGCCCACTGCGTCTCCCAGTGGGGCCACGACTTCCGGCCCGAATACCGCCAGCTTACCGTCCTGCATGAACGCTGGCCCGACGTCCCGCGCATCGCCCTCACCGCCACCGCCGACCCGCCCACCCAGCGCGAAATCGCCGAACGCCTCGACCTCACCGGCGCCCAGCACTTCGTCAGCTCCTTCGACCGCCCCAACATCCGCTACACCGTCGTCCAGAAAGACAACGCCAAGCGCCAGCTGCTCGACTTCCTCAAAGTCCACCGCCAGGAAGCCGGCATCGTCTACTGCATGTCGCGGCGCAAGGTCGAGGAAACCGCCGAATTCCTGTGCAAGGAAGGCCTCAACGCCCTGCCCTACCACGCCGGCCTGCCCGCTGAAGTGCGTGCCGCCAACCAGCGCCGCTTCCTGCGCGAGGATGGCATCGTCATGTGCGCCACCATCGCCTTCGGCATGGGCATCGACAAACCCGACGTCCGCTTCGTCGCCCACACCGACCTGCCCAAGTCCATGGAAGGGTATTACCAGGAAACCGGCCGTGCCGGCCGCGACGGCGAACCCGCCGAAGCCTGGCTCTGCTACGGCCTGGGCGACGTGGTGCTGCTCAAGCAGATGATCGAACAGTCCGAGGCCGGCGAAGAACGCAAAAGCCTCGAACGCAACAAGCTCGACCACCTGCTCGGCTACTGCGAATCCATGCAGTGCCGGCGCCAGGTGCTGCTGGCCGGGTTCGGCGAAACCTACCCCCAGCCCTGCGGCAACTGCGACAACTGCCTGGTGCCCCCCGACGCCTGGGATGCCAGCGTGGCCGCCCAGAAAGCGCTCAGCTGCGTCTACCGCAGCGGCCAGCGCTTCGGCGTGGGCCACCTAATCGACATCCTGCGCGGCGGCGAGAACGACAAGATCCGCCAGTTCGGCCACAGCGAACTGAGCACCTACGGCATCGGCAAGGACCTCGATGCCCGTACCTGGCGCAGCGTGTTCCGCCAGCTGGTGGCCGCCAGCCTGCTCGAAGTGGACACCGAAGCCTACGGCGGCCTGCGCCTCACCGACGGCAGCCGCGAAGTCCTCAAGGGCCAGCGCAAGGTCATGATGCGCCGTGAAAACCCCAAGACCCGCGAGCGCGACCGCAGCGGCCAGCGTACCGGCCTGTCCGTGCTGCCCGAAGACCTGGTCCTGTTCAACGCGCTGCGCAGCCTGCGCGCCGAACTGGCCAAGGAACAGAACGTACCGGCGTTTGTGATCTTCCACGACAGCACCCTCCGCAACATCGCCGAACAGCGCCCTACCAGCATCGACGCGCTTGGCAAGGTCGGCGGCATCGGCGGCACCAAGCTCGCCCGCTACGGCGAGCGCCTGGTCGAGATCGTCCGCGAGGAAGGCTGATGCCCACCTGCGCCCGCACCGACCTGCCTCCAGAGTTGAACGCCGCGTTCAGCCACAGGTGCGCACGCCCCGGTTTGGCGCTAGGGTGACGCCCATGACCCCCGGTGGCCTGCTCCTGCGCGTGGTATTGATGCTCAGCCTGTTGCTCAACGGGCTGAACGCCGCCATGGCCGGCCCGATGACCCTGGCCATGGCGCATGCCACCAGCGCCGAGCCCGCAGCGCCCTGCCACGGCGATGCTCCGGCCTCTGCCATGCCCGCCTATCACGACCACGCCGCTGCCGACACCGCCGGCACCCAGGCGCCGCACGATGGCGACCACTGCAAGATCAAGGACTGCCTGCGCAGCTGTGCGCAGCAGCCCAGCCTGACCGTGTCCGTCGCGTGGCTGCCCAGCCCGCCGCCGCCCGCGCTGGCGCCCCTGGGCCACACCCGCGCGGCGTTGCCGATGCCGCCCCTGGACCGCATCACCCGCCCTCCGATCGGCTGAGCCTGCGCTCACTGCGAGCGCCTGTGCGAAGCGATGCCGTGCGCCCCCGTGCGTATGCGTCTTGACGGCACCTGCGTGCCTTTCGAATCCGATGCGGAGTTGCAATGTCCTTTTCCCTTCCCCCCGGCCCGGGCGCACCGCCCATGCCGTCGCGCCGCCTGTTCGTGCAGGGCGCTGCCGCCGGTGGCGTGGTCGCCGGCCTGGTGGCCAGCGGCCTGCCCGCCCGCGCCTTCGCTGCCGCCGGCCCGGTCGTGGCCACCGCCCCGCAGGTGCTCAGCGGACCCGACGTCCAGTTGAGCATCGGCGAATCGCTGGCCAACTTCACCGGCCGCACCCGCCCGGCGATCACCGTCAACGGCAGCCTGCCCGCCCCGATCCTGCGCTGGCGCGAAGGCGACACCGTCAGCGTGCGCGTGGCCAACAGCCTGCAGGCCCACCCCACCTCGATCCACTGGCACGGCATCCTGCTGCCGGCCAACATGGACGGCGTGCCGGGCCTGAGCTTCAACGGCATCGCCCCGGGCGAGGCCTACCAGTACCGCTTCACCCTCAAACAGTCCGGCACCTACTGGTACCACAGCCATTCGATGTTCCAGGAGCAGGCCGGCCTGTACGGTGCGCTGATCATCGATCCGCTGCAGCCGGCTCCGTACCGCTTCGACCGCGAGCACGTGATCATGCTCTCGGACTGGACCGACATGGACCCGGGCGCGCTGTTCCGGCGCATGAAAAAGCTGGCCGAGTTCGACAACTACTACAAGCGCACCCTGCCCGATTTCCTGCGCGACGTGCGCCGTGACGGCTGGGGCGCGGCCACCGCCGACCGCGGCATGTGGGGCCGGATGCGGATGACCCCCACCGACATCTCCGACATCAACGCGCACACCTACACCTACCTGCTCAACGGCACCGCGCCCGCCGGCAACTGGACCGGGCTGTTCCGCAGCGGGGAGAAGGTGCTGCTGCGCTTCATCAACGGCGGCTCGATGACCTACTTCGACGTGCGCATCCCCGGCTTGAAGATGACCGTGGTGGCCGCCGATGGGCAGTACATCCATCCGGTCAGCATTGATGAGTTCCGCATCGCGCCGGCGGAAACCTTCGACGTGATCGTGGAGCCCACCGGCCAGGACGCGTTCACCATTTTCTGCCAGGACATGGGCCGGACCGGCTTCGCTGCCGGCACCCTGGCGGTGCGGCATGGCCTGCAGGCGCCGATTCCCGCCCGCGATCCGCGACCACTGTTGACCATGGGCGACATGGGCCACGACATGGGCAGCATGGGCCATGACATGGCCGGCATGGGCCACGACATGAAGGGCATGGAAGGCGGCTGCGGTGCCAGCATGGGGCATGCCGCACACGGCGGCAGCGACAAGGCCCCGCGCCACCCGGCCAGCGAGAAAGGCAACCCGCTGATCGACATGCAGAGCATGGCCACCGAGCCCAAGCTGGATGACCCGGGCATCGGCCTGCGCGACAACGGCCGCAACGTGCTGACCTACGGCGCGATGCGCAGCCTGTTCGACGACCCGGACGGCCGCGAACCCAGCCGCGAGGTCGAGCTGCACCTGACCGGCCACATGGAGAAATTCAGCTGGTCGTTCGACGGTATCCCGTTCGCCAGCGCCGAACCGCTGCGCCTGAACTACGGCGAGCGCATGCGCATCGTGCTGGTCAACGACACCATGATGCAGCACCCGATCCATCTGCACGGCGTGTGGAGCGATCTGGAAAATGCCGACGGCCAGTTCCACCTGCGCAAGCACACCATCGACATGCCCCCGGGTACCCGCCGCACCTACCGCGTGCGCGCCGACGCGCTGGGCCGCTGGGCCTACCACTGCCACCTGCTGTACCACATGGAAGCGGGCATGATGCGCGAAGTGAGGATCGAAGAATGAGCCGCTTCCCCACGCCAACCCGCCGCCTGCTCACCGCCGCGCTGCTGATCGCGCTGACCACCCCGGCCTGGGCGCAGTCGCATGCGCACGGCACCGCCGCTGCACCCGCGGCCACCAAAGAAATGCCGGTGGATCCGCCGGTCGACCACGGCAGCATGGATCACAGCCAGATGGACCATTCGAAAATGGACCATGGCAGCATGGACCACAGCCAGATGGACCACTCGAAAATGGACCACGGCAGCATGGACCACGCCGCGCACAAGACGACCGCGCCGAGCGAACCGCGGGAGCCGATTCCCGCCGTCACCGCCGCCGACCGCCTCGCCGCGTTCCCGCCCATCGAACACGGTGCGATGGGACACCCCCCGACGATCCACAGCATGCTGCTGGTCAACCGCCTGGAGCAGTGGGATGGCCAGCACGGCAACGGCCAGGCGTGGGAAGCCAGCGGCTGGATCGGCGGCAACATCCACCGGGTGTGGGTGCGCAGCGAAGGCGAGCGCAGCGGCGGGCGTACGGAAGCGGCCGATGTCGAAGTGCTGTACGGGCGCAGCGTGTCACCGTGGTGGGATGTGCTGGTGGGCGTCAAGCAGGACCTCGGCCCCGGCGATTCGCGCACGTGGGCGGCGCTGGGCATCCAGGGCCTGGCACCGTACAAGTTCGAGACCTCGGCCACCGCCTATGTGGGCGAAGGGGGCCAGGTGATGGCCAGTGCCGAGATCGAGTACGAACTGCTGTTGACCAACCGCCTGATCCTGCAGCCGTTGCTGGAGGCCACGCTCGCGGCCAAGGACGATCCGCGCCATGGCACCGGCAGCGGCTTGAACAAAGTGGAAGCCGGGCTGCGCCTGCGCTACGAGTTCAACCGGCGTTTCGCGCCGTACATCGGCATCAGCCACGAACGCCTGTTCGGCGATACCGCCGATTACCACCAGGCCGCCGGCGAGCGCGCGCGTGATACCCGCTGGGTGGCCGGCGTGCGCGTCTGGTTCTGAGGCCGGCACCGGCGTAAAAAAGTCCCGGGCGCGGCATGCGCCCGGGACAACACAACAGGGATGGTGCAAGCCGGATCCGACGGGCCCGAACGGGGCGTCACAGGACGTGCGCGTACAGCGGCGCGCCCTGCCCGACACCCGGGTGCCGTGCTCAGCGGCGCTCCCGGATAGTGATGTGATGCGCCGGGGCCAGGGTTCCGCCATCCTCGCCCGGTTTTTGTCCGGGGCACCCCGGATGGCGTACGCTGCCACCCCCTTCCGTGCACCCCCTGCCATGTCCCTGCAGATCCGTCGCGCGACCCCGGCCGATGCACAGGCTGTGTCGGCGATCGCCATCGCCACCTACACCGAAACCTTCGGCGATTCCTACCCGCCGCAGGACCTGCATGCGTTCCTGGAAGAGCACTACAGCCCCGCACCGCAGCGGCGCGAACTGGAGGATCCCCGCAGTGCGGTATGGCTGCTGGAAGAGGACGGGCGCGCGGTGGGCTACCTGGCCGCCGGTGCGAATACCCTGGCGCACGCCGATGCCGTCGACGGTGACGTCGAACTCAAACGTTTGTATGTGCTGGCCAGCCACCAGTCCGGTGGCCACGGTGCACGCCTGATGGAGGCGTTCCTGCAGTGGCTGGATCACCCGGCACGCCGCACCCTGTGGGTGGGCGTGTGGTCGGAGAACTTCGGCGCGCAGCGCTTCTATGCACGCTACGGCTGCGTCCAAGTCGGCACCTATTACTTTGTGGTGGGGGACAGCCGCGACCTGGAATTCATCCTGCGCCGGCCCTGATCAGACAGGGCTGGCACCCGGCTCAGAAATCGAACAGGTCCGACAGGAAGCCTTCTTTCTTCTTCTTGCGGTAGCCGTGCTGGTCGCCGTACTGCTGCTGGCCCAGGTGGCGGGTATCGCGATGCTGCACGGCCTGCGGCGGCGGTGGCGGCGTGGCGGCCCGTACCGGGGCGGCCGCATCGGTCGAGCGCTCGATGATCTTGTCCAGTTCGCCGCGGTCCAGCCACACGCCGCGGCACTGCGGGCAGTAGTCGATCTCGATGCCCTGGCGCTCGGACATCACCAGCGCCTGGGTCTTGCATACGGGGCATTGCATCGTCGCGGCTCCATGGTTCAAACCCCGACTCTACCCTGCCGCGCCTGAGCGCCGCGCAACGTGCGCATGACCGGGGTCCCCCCAGACCTATGCCCCACGACTCACTGAACATGGCCTGGAACGTCATGCAGGTCAGCGAAACCACGGCGATCGGCTGGCAGGGCAACAGCCTGCGGCTGTCCGCCGCGCTGCTGGCGGTACTGGGCCTGCTGGCACTGCGACGCTGGCGGCAGCGCGCGGAATGCCGCCGCGCCTGACGTGCACGATCCCCTCACCCGGTGCCGCCGCATACTTGCGCGCCATTCCGAACCACTGCCAGGGAACATTGCGTCATGTTGCTGTCCAAGCGCCACGTTGCACCGCGCGTGCTGTTGATCGAAGACACCGAAGAAACCCGCGAACTCAGCCGCATGGTGCTGGAAAGCCAGGCCTGTGATGTCGCCGCCGTCAGTTCGGCAGAAGCCGCGCTCGGCCTGCTGCAGGCCGGCGAACGGTTCGACCTGGTCTTCACCGATGTGTGCCTGGGCGGGGTGAGCGGCATCGAAGCGGCGCACCGCATCAAGCAGTACCAGCCCAGCCTGCCGGTGCTGGTGACCTCGGGACTGGAACCGTCCGACGTCCTGCCGCAGCTGCGCCCGGGCATCCACTTCCTGCCCAAGCCGTATTCGATGAGCGAACTGCTGGACGCCATCCGTGCCTGCTTCCAGCAGCAGGACGTCGGCCAGGCTGCCTGATCGGCGGGTCTTCATCCGGTTTTCATCGGCAACTGTCATCGTCCGGCTCGACAGCCCGCTGTCGCGCCCGCCCGGGCCAGCGGTGCACAGCTTCCCTGCCACCGGAACCGACACCATGCAGATCCGCCTGTTGCTGACCGCTCCGCTGTTGTTTGCCGCGTCGATGGCCGACGCGCGCGCCGATGATGTGGTGACCTGCGAAAGCCGCAACAACCGCTACCAGTCGTGCACGCTGCCCCGCGCCGGCTACGTCAGCTTGGAGCGCACCTTGTCCGGAGCCGAGTGCCGTCAAGGCCGAAACTGGGATTACGACCGCCGCCAGGTGTGGGTGGATGACGGGTGCCGCGCCACCTTCCGCGTACACGACGGCGGTTCGCACGACGGCGACGACCATGGCGACAACCACGATGCCAAAGTGGCCGCCGGTGTGCTGATCGGCGCGGCCATCCTTGGCGCGCTGGTGCACAACGCCAACAAGCAGGACGACCGCTACGACGACGACTCCTACCAGGGGCCGCGCCACAGCTCCTATGTGCCGGGCTGGATGGTGGGCGAGTTCGAAGGCTACAACCCCATCTACGGCGCCGACATCCGCATGCGCATCGACAGCGACGGGCGCATGCCTGCCCAGGCCCGCGGGCAGAACCTGAGCGGGTGGGTCAACGGCGGCCAGCTCAACGTGGGCAGCAGCGTGTTCGACATCAACCAGAGCCGGGACGGCTTTGTCACCACCGAGGTGGGCGACCGCCAGAACGAAGTGCGCTACCGCCGGGTGCGGTAGCGCACCGGGTTCAACCGCCGGCCTTGCAGCTCAGCGTGGTGCCGTAGAAGTCCAGCGTTGCCTCGCCCTGGTGTTCCCAGAACTCCACGCCTTCGCGGGTGTAGCGGCTGCCGCTTGCGGCCTGGGCCGGGAACACGATCGCCTGGTCCTTGCCCAGGCTGACCACCGCGGCCTGCGGGTCCAGTTCGTTGTAGAACACCACGCTGACCGGCTTGCTGGCGTCATCGCATTGGTAGTGCACCGGGGTGGGCGCCGGCATGCCGCCACTGCCGATGTTCAGTTCGACAATGCGGGTCTGGTAGGACTCGATCAGGCACCGGTGCCGGTCGACCGCCTGCCAGCAGGCGTCACGGCCTTTGACCCAGCCCCGTTGCTCGGCGGCGATATCCAGTTCATCCGGGCTGGTCTGCACGCGCTTGTAGAGCGCGGCCAGCTGACGGTCGAGCGCGGCCAGGCGGGCGTCACCGCAGACCAGTTTCTCCGACTCGGACTGCGCCTTTGCGCAATCAAACGACGGCGGCTGCAACGTGGCATCGGTCGCGGCGGCCGGCGCGCTTGGTGTCGGCGCAGGCGTAGCGGCGGCGGGCGGTTGCGCCGGCGCGGCGGTATCGGACGGGGCCGGTTTGGAACAGGCCGCGAGCGCAAGCGCCCCCACCCCCAGCAGGACGAATCGGTTCATGGCACCTCCAACAACAGTCAGCAAAAGACGCGCTATTGTGCGCCCGCCGCCGCGTGTTGGGTGTGCACAAACAGATCGATCGTGGACATGAACGCGACACCGCGCATGAACGCCAGGCAATGCTCACGGCCACCCTGACCCTACCCTCATGCGAGTGCGACCGCTGCGTAACAGCACCCGGTCCAGTGTGGATCGCACGACATCACGTCGTCCTGGAGTACCGCAATGTCCACCATGCAGAACAACGAAAACAACGTCCAGAAAAATGCCGCCGCGCAGACCGACCAGCAGAAGGAGCAGGAGCGCAAGGACACGTTGGCCAAGCAGCAGAAGCAGCAACAGGACAACAAAGACGCCCCGAAGAACCCGCAGCAGAAGTAACCGCGGCGCACATAGTGGGGCTGCGCGCTGCGCGCAGCCTCATGCTGCCGGTGGCGCTTCCCGGCACCTTCTGGTGAGCAGCGCTACACCTGGCGCGCGCGAAGACCGTTCAGCCGACCATGCAGTTGCTGCCAGTCGTGCTGCGCATGACGCTCCATCTCTTCCAGCACCTGCCGTGCATCACCCGGCAGTGTTTGGTCGTGCAACGCAGCCTGCAGGACGCTGATCAGCCGGGCCCGTGACGCCTGCCCCTGGCTGACGTACTGAATGCCGGCATCCCCCAGCACCGTCCCCAACCAGCCGAAGCCTGCGCGCACGCCACCGAGCACGGTGCCATGCCGTGCGGGGCGCCCGCCGGCCTGACGCACGTGCCTGCCAAGCGTATCGATGATGGCCGCGCTTGAGCCGGCCATGCGCATCATCACCGCGCACAGCGGAGCATCGTCGCCCTGCGTCCGGGCCACGGCACGGGCATGCAGGGCGTGGCCGTCGTGCGCCACCGCGATGATGCGGTTGAGCAGGCGGATGTAGTGTTGGCGGCTCACGGTGTGCGTCGACATCACACGGCTCCGCTGGAGTACGGCCCCAGCTTTTCCATCGCCTCCAACCTGCGCCCGGCAGTGGAACGGCAATGTGAGGCCAATGTTATGCCACGCCCCTGCGCGCTTTCGCCACCGGGCCGGGTTGGCTAGGATCGGGGTTCGCAGGCGCAGGCAGCGCCTTGGCAGGGAGCAATGCGATGTCGGCAGGACACACACCGAAAGCAGGGGCGCTGATGGCCATGGCGCTGTCGATGGCGTTTGCCAGCCACGCCGCCCCCGGCATTGATCGCGATGCCTGGCGCGGCGATCTGGCGGTACTGAAGCAGACCCTGCAGGACGACTATGCGCACCTGGCGTGGGTGGCCTCCGCGCAGAGCGGCGTGGACCTGCCCGCGCTCGAACGCGATGCGCAGCATGCCATCACCACCGCCAGCAGCGATGCGCAGGCGGAACAGGCGCTGCGCACGTTCCTGGCCGGGTTTCACGATGGCCACCTGAAACTGCTGGACCGGCAGGCAGCCGGCACGTCCTCCCCTGCCCCTGCCGCGGTGGACCCGCGCACGCTGGATGCGTCCACCGGCTGCGCGGCGCTGGGCGTGCTGGACGAAGGCCGGCACGACTACAGCGTGCCACTGCAGGCCTTGCCCGGCTACCACGCCACAGCCCGTGGGGCTGACCCGGCGCTGCGCAGCGGCGTGATCGCGCTGGCCGATGGCCACCGCCTGGGTCTGCTGCGCCTGCACGAATTCGACGCGCTGCGTTACCCCGGCCTGTGCCACCGCCTGTGGGGTCAACTGCGGCATGCCGACGCGGTGAACGACATGCGGTCCACGTTGAATGACGCGTGGGTGGCCGAGATCGCCGCCACGCTGCGGCGCTTCCAGCAGCAGGGCGTGGATGCGGTGCTGGTGGATGTGGGCACCAACCCGGGCGGCGACGACAGCGGCGACACGCTCACGCGCCTGTTCACTGGCGCGCCGGTGCAGTCGGCGCCACTGTGGGTCAGCCAGTCGGCGGCCGGCCGCGACTACCTGCAGGAGCAGTACGAGCGCATCGACGATGCCCTGCGCCACCATCATCCCGACGCCACCGCACGGCCGCTGCTGGTCCAGCAGCGCGACCGCTTCGCCGCGTCCCTGCGCGCCACGCAGTCGCCGCCCTGCGACATGACGTGGGTGTGGCAGTCGCCGCGCGACTGGCAGGCGCTGCCCTGTCGGCACCTGGTCGCCGCCGGCAGTTCGGGCGGTCCCCTTGCCACCCCGGCAGTGGACGCGATCCCCGATTTCCTGATTGCCCACCGCCTGGACTGGGCGCAGGACCTGCGCCGACACTGGGCCGCCTGGCAGGGGCCGGTGTATGTGCTTACCGATGCGAAGACCGCCTCTTCGGCAGAAATGTTCGCCGCACGTCTGCAGGACAACAGCATCGCACGCGTGGTCGGTAGCACCACCGGCGGCTATGGCTGCGGCTTCATGAGCCCGCCGCCACCGCGCACCTTGCCGCACGCGCAGCTGCGCATGCGCATCCCGAACTGCGTGCGCCTGCGTGCCGATGGCAGCGACGAAGTGGCCGGCATTACGCCGGACCTGCCCATCGACATGCGCGCCAATGAATCGGCCCGCGCCCGCGCGCAGCGGGTGCTGGATGCGGTGGGCGTGGACCTGGCCCGGCACTGACCCGCGGCGGTCAGTCCACCGTGCAGTCTGCGTCGCGCATCGGATGCGGCAGCACTTCGATGGAGTGCTCGGCCAACTGCGCCAGCACCGCTTCCGGCCCGCGCTGGCTGCGCCAGCCCAGGCCGATGCTGGCCGCAGTGGCGTCGTGGATGCGGTCGATCACCGGCAGCGCCCAGCCGCGGCGGTCGTACTCGGCCAGCCACTGCGGGCAGCGCCGCGCCAGCACCGCGCGCGGGTCACTGACCAGCCGTTCGCAGTCTTCCGGGCCAAACGGCGTGGCGCCGCTGGCGATATAGCGCTGGAACATCGGCCCGGTGTTACGCAGGGCCGCCGCATGCGCATCGGCCACATCGCGCACGTCGATGCCACGGTGCAGGCGATACAGCAGCATGCGCTGGGCGGTTTCAGGGAAGCACCGCGACATCCGGATCACCCGCACCTGGAACGCGGGGCTGGCGGCCTCCTCCAGCCAGTGCTCGGCCGCCAGTTTTGACCGGTGGTAGACCGTGCGCGGTTGCGGCGGGGTGCGCTCGTCGATCCACGTGCAGCGGCCGGGCACGATCGCATGGCCGTACAGCGCGGTGGTGCTGGTGAACACGAAGCGCGACACCCCGGCATCGCGGGCCAGCATCGCCAGGGTGCGGGTGCCTTCGACATTGATGCGATGGAATTCGGTGTCGGGCATCAGCCCCACGTGCGGGGCGTGCAGCGCTGCGCAGTGGATCACGGCATCCACGCCCACCAGCGCCGTGCGCAGCGTGCGCATATCAGTGATATCGGCCACGTGCCGGGTGGTGTTGAAGGGGCTGCGGTCAACCCCGACCACCTCGTGCCGTGCGGACAGCGCGCCGAAGATCGCGCGCCCCACCCGGCCTGAACTTCCTGTCAGGAGAATCTTCACTGTGTGGCACTTGGTCAGCGCCCGGGAGCTACCGGGATGGTTTGATTGTAGCCAGAGTCGACGCCCGGGCGTCCACGGCTGCTGCCGGCCAGCCGTCGGAATCGTTGCGACCTGTGCACGCGCTCAGCGCCCGGCCTGGCCTACCGGCTGTGCAGTGGACCCGCAGGTGTCCCAACGCAGCGCGCCGTCCTTTCCCTGCTGGACCGCGTTGATCTTCGGTGCGCCGCCTGCGTCAACTACGCAGAAGTAGCCGTTGAACCAGCGCGACTGAGGCGGCCCGCGCTGTGCCGGTGCACTGCCCCACATTTCCACCTGGTACCGCTTGCCAGGCTGCAGGCGCGGCGGTGGCGACGTACCACCGTCGCCGTAACGCAGGCATTGATCCGGGGCGAGCGTGGGTTCGGCCTGGCCATCCCGCAGAAAATCACGTTCCCAGATCGCCGCGCCGCCCGAGCCGACCTCCATCACCGACACCCCAGTTATCTTCGCAGGCGCATCGCCCGTGCGGATTGCCGGCACGCCAAAACAGGGCACGCCCTGCTGTTCCTTGACCAGCGCCTGCTGATACCGGCCGGCGGGCGAGGCGCAGCTTGCCAGGCCCGGCACCAGCACACCGATCAACAGCAGGGAAACATGCAAACGGCTCATTGCGTCGTCCTGGGCAGGTTGTTTTTGTCACTGCGCGCGGCAAGGAAGGGCTGCAGGGTGCGCTCGAGCTGCGCACCGATATCGGGCACGGTACGGTAACGCACATTATTCATGCGTGACTGGGAACCGCGGAAGGCCACCAGAAAATAGTCGGCCAGCATGTCGCCCTGCGCTTCCATGTTGTAGTCGGGGAACAAGCGGATCTCATCCAGCACGTAGTCGTAACTCATGTTGGGACGCGGCGCGCGGACCAGTTTGACGTTGTAACCGAGCTGGTATTGCCAGACATGCGTCATTTCATGGATGAAGAACTGCTGGAAGCTGACGCTGTCGGTCGAATAGTCGTCCTTGTAGATACCCTTGGGGAAATACATCTCCCCGTTGGGTGTCACCGCGGTGTCCTTGTTCTGGAACCCGAAGAACATCCAGTAGCCGTGGTTGTGGACCTTCACCTGGGCGTAGTCGACCGCATCGCCAAAGACCAGGCGGGCCATGTCGATCTCCCCCGGCGTCAGGCCGCGCTCGTGGCCGGGCGCGGTAACCGGGGCGATCGACGTGCCCAGTGCCTCCGATGTGGTCACCACGCCGTCGACGTCGAAAACCTCCACGTCTTCGGCGTCGTCCGGCGCCACGCGCGCGCAGCAACCGACCGGCTGTGCGGGCGCGCGCAGTTCCGCGCGCACGATGGTCTGGCTCTGCTCTGTCGAGACGCGCGTGGTTTCTCCTTGGGCATCGGTGGTTCCAGACACCGTGCGGCCATCGGCCAGGTGCAGGGTGTAAGGCACCTCGGCCAACGGCGTACCCCCTTTGCCAACGAAGCGGATTGCCTGATCGAACGTCGCCGCCGAGGCCAACACCGCTTTCAGGACACCTGCTGCGCCAGCCGCCGCACTGCCCGCCCCGGCGGCGGCAGCGGTGCCTGCGCCAGCGGCGGCGGCGCCTCCCGCGGCCGCACCACTTTCAGCGAAGACGTTGGCCTGCTGGCCAGACAGTACGCGACACCCACAGGCCAACGCGCAACCGTGCAAGGCCACGGGCTGTCCATCCACCAGGATCGTGATGTCCCCATCGACGATAGGGAAAATACCCTTGTGCAGCTTCGGGCAAGTGGCCTTGTCGCCTATCCGCGCAACGCCCATTCCCATGATGTCGGTTTCGTTCGATGCCGTGATGACCTGCCCGCCACTGCTGGTGGGGTCTCCCATCACAATCCAGTTCCGTGCCATGGCGCCATCCTTGGATTCGTCAGAGTAAATGGAGCGAATAATCATCTACTGCTTTATCACGCCGATTGAACACCAAACCGCGCGCTTGATCACAAAACCGACTATACATAATCCCCGTGGAAGACGAAGGATGGTCCGGCCGTGGCGGTAAACGGGCTCCGGCCACCCCCACGAAAGCGTGCCGTGCGGCGCTCAGCGACACGCCATGGATACGCGTTGCCCGCCGATGCGGCAGGGGGCAGACGGCGGGTGCCCTCCGTGCGCGCGCGTGTTGGGCTACCGTCCGTACGCTGCAACTTTTTCCTGATGGAGATCCCATGCTGCTGGATGCGTACCTGCGCGATTACTTTGTCGACAGATCCACCTGCGCAGCGCTGGCAGGCATCACCGTGCAGCGTCTGGATGCGCTGATTGCGGCCGAGGCCATTCCCGCGCCGACGTACCGCTGTAACGCGGGGACGATCCACTCCGCCGCGTTCGGATCGATCGACACCGATTCGCGGGTATCCGGTGCGTTCTTCCGCCCCGAGTGCACACGCTGGGTCCGCATCGCCGCAGACGCCGCCGCAGGCGAGGAGCGCGCGGCAGTGGTCTCGACGTTGGCGGGCGAACTGGCGGCGCATCTGCGCACCTGCGGCGACGACGCGCACCGGGTGGACGCAAAGGTAGCAGCGCTGCTTCCCCACTTTTTCAACGGCACATTCGGCCTGTGCGTCGCCGATCCGTCCAGTGGCAGGGGCATTGTGCGAAAAGAGCTGCTGCAGGAAACCCTGGTTGCGTTGACCTGCAACGGAAGCGACCCCGCCCCGCACGGCATCACCGCTGGCGAGCTGCTGACGTTGATCGATGATTACGCCGACTCCGCCATGCCCTTCTCGCCTGCCGAGTACGCGCGCAGCAGCAGGAAGCGGCTGGTGGAAGACCTGCGTCCACGCGTGCTCAGCGCCCATCAGGCTACCCAGGAAGGCGCGGCATAGAGTTGCGGGGGCGCGACGTGCTCCCAGCGGGATGCATCACAGCAGCAAGGAGATGGAGATGTCAGCGGAGTTCGTGCTGTCGTTTGAAGACAAGGGGTGGTATGCGTCCCATCGTGACGAGGTGAAGCAGCAGATCACCCAGCTTGAGACGTTTTCCCGCTGTGTGGGCGCGCACGAATTCCGGCTGGTAGGCACGGAGCCGAGGGGCGCGGATGCGTGGTGCCACGACGTACGCGTGTTCCTGGAAGAGGGACGCGTGTTTCTTGAGATCAGCGCTCACCCGACCAGCATCGAAGCGGATCTTGCGCGGCTGTTTGGCTGGGTTCGCACCTGCACCGGGATGTCGGTGGACGATGAGGATGGCGAGCCATCTGGCTGGTAGCGGGGATGAGCTGCGCTGCGGTAGCGGCGGCACGCTTTGGATCCCTGACCGGGCCGTCGCGCGGCGGTACTGCCGAGCGGGCAGTGATGGCCCCAGGCCACAAAAAAGGCGCCCGATGGGCGCCTGATTCGTTGCTGCAATGGTGGGCCGTGATGGATTCGAACCATCGACCAAAAGATTAAAAGTCTTCTGCTCTACCAACTGAGCTAACGGCCCATTGCATGCCCCGGCATCGCTGCCGGGGGTGCGCATTCTAACCCACAAGGCGCTCAGGCGAAACCACTTATCGCTCAGGCGTAACGGGTCGGGTCGGCCACGCCGGCATCGGTGAAGCCCTGCGCGCGCAGGCGGCAGGCATCGCAATGGCCGCAGGCCGCGCCGGTGTCGTCGGCGTTGTAGCAGGACACGGTCAGGCCGAAGTCCACGCCCAGGCGCACGCCTTCACGCACGATGTCGGCCTTGCTCAGGAACTGCAGCGGCGCGTGCACCTGGATGCCCGCGCCTTCGACGCCGGCCTTGGTGGCCAGGTTGGCCAGGGCCTGGAAGGCGGCGATGAACTCGGGGCGGCAATCGGGGTAGCCGGAATAGTCCACGGCGTTGACGCCGCAGAAGATATCGCTGGCGCCCAGCACTTCGGCCCAGCCCAGCGCGACCGACAGCATGATGGTATTGCGCGCCGGCACGTAGGTGACCGGAATGCCCTCACCGCCCGCCTCGGGTACGTCGATGTCATCGGTCAGGGCCGAGCCGCCGATGCTGCGCAGGTCCACGTTGACGGTCTTGTGTGCCACCACGCCCAGCGCCTGGGCAACCGCGGCGGCCGCATCCAGTTCAGAGGTGTGGCGCTGGCCATAGCGCACGCTGAGCGCATGCACGGCGAAACCCTGTTCCTGGGCGATGGCGATGACGGCGGCGGAGTCCATGCCGCCGGACAGGAGGACGACTGCTTTTTTCATGAGGGGGTGTTTCCGGTGGGTTGCGGGAGCCAGCACGCTGTCCCGCGCCGGGATGAAAACTGGAAAATGAGGCGTGGCGAGCGGGCGTCGCGCGCTCGATAGCCGACCTCAGCGGCCGGGTTCGTCGTTCCAGAGCAGCTTGTGCAGCTGCATCTGGAAGCGCACCGGCAGGCGGTCTTCGACGATCCAGTCGGCCAGCTGGCGCGGGCTCACCTGGTCCTTGCTGGGCGAAAACAGCACCATGCTGCGTTCGTTGAGGCGGTGCTCGGCGACCATGCCGCGTGCCCACTCGTAGTCCTCGCGGCTGCACAGCACGAACTTGATCTGGTCGCGGCGGGTCAGCAACGGCAGGTTCTCCAGCCGGTTGCGGGCCAGTTCGCCGGAGCCGGGGGTCTTCAGGTCCACCACGCGCGATACGCGCGGGTCAACCGCGCTGACGTCCAGCGCGCCGGAGGTTTCCAGCGACACGTCCAGGCCTGCGTCGCACAGCTTCTCCAGCAGCACCAGGCAACGCTTCTGCGCCAGCGGCTCGCCGCCGGTCACGCAGACGTGGTGCACGCCCTGGGCCAGCACCTCGGCCACGATCGCATCGATGTCCCACCAGGTGCCGCCATGGAAGGCGTAGGCGGTGTCGCAATAGGTGCAGCGCAGGGGGCAGCCGGTCAGGCGCACGAACACGGTCGGCCAGCCGGCGGTATCGGCTTCACCCTGCAGCGAGGTGAAGATCTCGGTGATCTTCAGGCGCGGGAGGGGTGACTGCACGATCTCGCTGGGGAGCGCGGCGGCGGCGGACAGGGAAACGGTCATGGCGGTGATTCTTGGGAATGCGGCATCGGAAACGACAACAGCCGGACGTGCCCGGCGGTTCATGCAGCCGGGCAGAGCCCGGCTCTACGAGGGATCATTATAGCGGGGCGGCCTTGACGGTGCCCGGACGGCGGTTCAGCGGATCTGCTGGCCCAGCCGGATCGACTGCAGGCGGTCCTGCGCGGTGCGCGCGGCATCGCTGCCGGGATAGGTGGACACCACCTGTTCCAGGGTGGCCTGGGCCTGGTCGACCTTGCCTTCGCCATACTGCGAGAGGCCGATCTTGAGCAGGCCGCCCGACGCCTTGTCGTGGGTCGGGTAGCGCGAGATGAGGTCGCGGAACTGCGCCTCAGCCAGCGGGAAATTTCGGGTGGCGTAGTAACTCTCGCCCAGCCAGTACAGCGCATTGGGGGCGTAGACGCCGTTGGGGTACAACTCAAGGAAGCTCAGGAACAGCTGCGCCGAGTCGTCGTACTTGCCGGCCTTGAGCGAATTGAAGGCGACGTTGTAGGCAGTACGCTCGTCACCATTGGCAGCCAGGCTGCCGGCATCGCCATGCACGGAGGGCGGCCGCTCGGAAGCGGCCGTTGCCGGTTTCGGTGCTGCAGCGGCGGGCGCAGGTGCGCTCGCAGCGGGTGCGGCAGGCAGCAGCGGGGCGCCACCTTCCAGTCGGTTCAAGCGGCTGTCCAGGTCCAGGTACTGGTCCTTGGCGGTCTGCTTCAGCTGCTCGTTGTCATGCTGCAACTGCTCCACCTGCGACTGCAGGGCCTGCACCTGGGTGCGAAGCTGGGTGAGCTGGTTGAGCATGTCCATGTTGGACTGGTTGTTCTGGGCCTGCTGCTCAAGCGCGCCAACGCGGTCGGCCAGGCTCTGGCGCTGCGCATTGGCCGGTGCGGCAGCCACGAGGGCTGCCGCAACGATCATCGATAGAAATCGAAAGCGCATCTATTACTGAGCCGTGTACACGATCTCGACGCGACGGTTCTGCGACCAGCAGGACTCGCCCGACTCGGTGCAGACCGGACGCTCTTCGCCGTAGGACACGACGGTCAGCTGCGAAGCCGAGCCACCGTTGGCCTGCAGAGCCGAGTTGACGCCGTTGCCACGACGCTCGCCCAGGGCCTGGTTGTACGCGCGCGAACCACGCTCGTCGGTGTGGCCCTGCAGGGTGATGCGCGAGGACGGACGGTCACGCAGGTACTTGGCGTGGCAGGCCATGATGGCCTGGAATTCCGGCTTCACTTCTTCCTTGTCCAGGTCGAAGTACACCACGCGCTGGCGCAGGCAGGAATCGGTGTCCAGGTCGCCCGGGCCGTACAGGCCGGAGGTCGACGGGCCGCTCGGGGTGGTGGTCGAGGAGCCGGTGTCAACCGGGGCTGCCGGCTGTTCCTTCACCTTCTTGGAGCAACCGGCCAGGGCGGCCACGGACAACAGGGAGACAAGCAGAACGCGGGTGGTCTTGTTCATGGCGATACCTTTGAGGCTCCTAAAGCCGGATGTGGGATGAATACGGTGGAAATCTTAACACTCTGTTAGCGCTTTGTACGGTAAGGCGACCAAGAAGGCTCACGGACGTCACCGTCGGCCAACACCAGCCGCTGGCGCACGCGCGCATCGGCCGAGACGGCGTACAACACGCCGCGCCCACCCTCACGGGCGGCGTACAGCACCATGCTCGCGTTGGGCGCAAAGCTCGGCGATTCATCCAGCGACCCCGGGGACAGCGTGCTCCAGCGCGCCGAACCCAGGCTGCTGTCCATCATCGCGATCTTGTAGGTATTGCCGCTGCCCTGGGCCACCACCAGCTTCTTGCCGTCGAAGGACAGGCTGGGCGTGGCGTTGTAGTTGCCTTGGAAGGTCACACGCGAGGCGCTGCCGCCACTGGAGGGCACCTGGTAGATCTGCGGGCGGCCGCCACGGTCGGAGGTGAAGTAGACGTTGGAGCCGTCGGCGCTCCAGGTCGGCTCGGTGTCGATGGCGAAGTGGTTGGTCAGCTGGGTCAGCTGCTTGCTGCCCAGGTCCATCACGTAGATCTCCGGGTTGCCGCTGCGCGACAGCGACAGGGCCAGGCGGCGGCCGTCCGGGGAGAACGACGGGGCGCTGTTGATGCCGCGGAAGCTGGTGACCAGTTCGCGGGCGCCGGTGGAGATGTTCTGGATGTAGATGGCGGAATTGCCCCGCTCGAAGCTGACGTACGCCAGGCGGTTGCCATCCGGGCTCCACGACGGCGACAGCAGCGGCTCGGCCGAGCGCACGATGGTCTGCGGGTTGAAGCCGTCCGAATCGGCCACCATCAGCGCATAGCGCATGGCATCGCCCTTGCCGCTGGCGGTGACATAGGCGATACGGGTCCAGAAGGCGCCGCGGACGCCGGTGATCTTTTCGTAGATGGCGTCGGCCATCTGGTGGGCAACGTCGCGCATGGCATTGCCACGGGCGGTCATCGCCAGGCCCAGCAGGCGCTCGCCCTTGGGCACGTCATACAGTTCGTATTCGACCCGGTAGGCGCCGGCACCGGCGTCCATGACCCGGCCCACCACGATGTAGTTCTGCTTCAGCGCGCGCCAGGTGGCGAACTGGATCTCGCTGCCCCGGGTCGGCTTTTCCACGATCTGCGCTTCCGGCAGGGTGCGGAACTGGCCCGAACGCTCCAGGTCGGCGCGCACCACGGCGGCGACGTCGGTCTGCGGTGCACCCGCCGAGCCCTGGTAGGGCATCGGGACCACGGTGATCGGGGTTGCGGACGAATTGCCGCCGATGATGTCGATATCCAGCCCCTTCTGCTGCGCCAAGGCAGCAAAGGGCAACAACAGGGCCGCAACAACGGCAAGCCAACGAGGCATTTTCTTCATGGACCACTCAAGGGAAGGAAAACCGGAACGAGGGATAGCAGGACGGCGGTGAACCGTTTCGCAATCATGAACCAAAGGGACGTGAAAGCAGAGTCACCGCGGTACAAAACTCACATTGCATTAACGATTGGCATCCCTGCCAGCGCCCCTGCAGGATCAGGGCGAGGTAAAACCGATGTTGAGGCTGCGGTCGAACACGGCCTCGAAACCTTTATAAGGCAGCGGCTGGGCGCGCAATACCGCCCGCTCCAGCGCCGCCTTGCCGGCCGCATCGAACTGGCAGGCCGCATCCAGCTTGACGCTGACGATCGTTCCGCCCGGCAGTTGGGTAATGGCCGACCCGGCAGTGCTGGCCCGATGCCATCGACGCCGGGGGCAACCAGGACGCGATGATCCGGTCCCGGATCGCCACCGCATAGGCGGTGCGCAGGCTGACCTGGCCCGGCACCGGCGCGGCATGGGCCAGCGCCGGCAGCAGCAGGGGCAGCAACAGGGCCATGGCCATCCGGGGAAGCATCGTCATCATGCGGCGCTCTGCGCAGGCAGGGCCCAAGGCCAACGGCCCGGGCTCAGTCCTGCGCGGTGAAGGTGAAGTTGATGGTGCGCTGGAAGACCGTCTCGAAGCCCCGGTACGGCAGCGGCTGGGCATTGAGCACGGCGGCCTCGATCGAGCGGCGGCCGGCCTCGTCGAACGGGCAGTCCGGGCTGACCTTGGCGCTGTTCACGGTGCCACCGGGCAGCTGCTGGATGACGATCTTGCAGCGCTGGCCGAACGGCACGTTGTCCGGGCGGGTCCACGAGGCCAGCACCTTCTGCTGGATCGCGGCGGCGTACTTGGCCTGCAGGTCGTCGCTGGTGCCGCCCGCGCCGGCCGCCGGCTTGGCGACGCCGGTCGCGCCGGTGGTGGCCGCGGTGCCGCTGGCCGCGCGCGCCGCTGCGACCTGGCGCAGCTTCTGCTCGGCCAGCTTGGCTTCCTTCTCGGCCTGCTCGCGCTTGCGCCGGATCTCGGCGATTTTCTGCTGGCGCTCGGCTTCGGCCTTGGTGTCGTTGGCCTTCTGCTGCTGGTCGGCCAGCTTCTTCTTCTCGGCCTCTTCCTGCTGCTTGGCCAGGCGCAGCTTCTGCTCGGCCTGCTCCTGGCGCTGGCGCTCGGTCAGGTCGATCTGTTCCTGGCGGCGCTTGGCTTCCTGCTCCTGCTTGGCCTTCTCGGCCGAGATCGCCAGCGCGTTGACCGCGTCCTGGTCGATCTTGTCGGGCTGGGCCACGCGCTCCTGTGCCTGTTGCTGCTGCGGGGTGGGCGCGTCCTGCGGGCGCGGCTCCTCGATCGGCTGCGGCGGCGGCACGGTGTCTTCGGGAATGGGCTCGGGCTGGGCGACCGGTTCGGGCAGGTCGGGCAGCTTTTCCGAGGCACGCAGCGCCTGGCGCGCGGCGGCGGCCTCAGACGCGGACAACTGCAGGCTGGCCTCGATCGCCGGGTCGCCGGCGGCGGCTTCGGTGGTGCGTTGCGGCGACCACAGCCAGGCGCCGATGAACACCAGCGCGAGCAGCAGGTGCACGCCAAGCGCCAGCGCGATCGGCAGACCCCACTTTTCTTCCGGCTGGCGCTGCGGTGGCAGGGCTTCAGCGTGCATCGGTCGCCAGGCCCACCTTTTCCACGTTGGCGCGCTTGATCACGTCCATCGCCGCGACCACCTTTTCATAGGCCACGGCCTTGTCGGCGGCCACGATGACGCGCAGGTTCTTGTCCTGTGCGGCCAACGCGCCCAGCTGCGCCTGCAGCTGGTCGGGGTCCATCGGGGCCGGTTCCTTGGCGTCGGGCAGCTTCAGGCTGAGCTGGCCGTCCAGGCGCACCGACACGATCACCGGGTCCTGCTTGCTTTCCAGGGCCTTGGCCTGGGAGCTGGGCAGGTCGACTTCAAAGCTCAGCGTCAGCAGCGGCGCGGTGACCATGAAGATGATCAGCAGCACCAGCATGACGTCGATGTACGGCACGACGTTGATTTCGGATTTGAGCTTGCGGCGCTTGCGGCGGCCGATGGCAGCAGTCATGGCAGGGTCCTTGGTGCGGGGCGCTTACTCGTCGCCGGCGCTCTGGCGCTGCAGGATCGAGCTGAACTCTTCTGCGAAGGTTTCAAAACGGACCGACATGCGCTCCACGCGGGTGGTGAAGCGGTTGTAGGCCCACACCGCCGGGATGGCCACGAACAGGCCGATGGCGGTGGCGAACAGGGCTTCGGAGATGCCCGGGGCCACCGAGGCGATACCGGCCTGCTCACCGCTGTTGATCATGTCGTGCATGGTCACCATGATGCCGAACACGGTGCCGACCAGGCCCACGTACGGGGCGGTCGAACCGATGTTGGCCAGCAGCTCCAGGCTGCGCTCCATCTGGTCCACTTCGCGGGTGTAGGTGGTGCGCATGGCGCGCTGGGCACCTTCCAGCTGCGCGCGACCGTCCAGCCGGCGCTTGTCGCGCAGGCGGGTGAACTCGCGGAAGCCGGCTTCGAAGATCGCTTCCAGGCCGCCCACCTTGCGGTTGCGGTCCGTGGCCGAGCTGTACAGCTTGCCCAGGTCGGCGCCGGACCAGAAGCGGCTTTCGAACTCGTCGGCTTCGCGGTTGGCGGCGTTGAACACGCGCGCCTTGCGGAAGATGATCACCCAGCTGATGAACGACCCGGCCAGCAGCAGCAGCACGATGATCTTCACCGGCAGGCTGGCCTTGACCATCAGGTCCAGGTAATTGATGCCACCGCCATGCGCGGCCTGCGCAACCGTCTGCGCCGCAGCACTGGTCACTTCCTGCGGCAGCGCCTCGGTCACCGTGGCCTGCAGGGCCAGGAGCATTGCGATCATCCGTTGTTCCTCACTGTGCGGATACTTGAAGTTCGTAGGGTTTCAACGCGGCAAGGAGGACATCGTCCATGCCGCGCGGTTTGAAAGTGGAGGCATCCAATGCCGCGATCCTGACCTGGGCGGTCAGCAGCGTTTCATCGCCGCGACACACGCGCTGGTCGAACACCATGCTGGCGCGCTTGCACTGCACCAGCGTGGCGGTCACCTCCAGCGCATCGTCCAGCCGCGCCGGCTTGAGGAAGTCCATGGTCATCGCGCGGACCGCGAATACCAGGCCATGGTCGGTGCGCGTGCGCTCCTGGCCAAAGCCCAATGCCCGCATCCATTCGGTCCGTGCCCGCTCCATGAAGGCCACGTAGCGTGCGTGGTAGACCACGCCGCCAGCGTCGGTATCTTCCCAGTAAATGCGTGTCGGCCAACTGAACCGGGGCTCAATTTCCATCAATGGCCTCGGCAAACAGATCGGCCGGCGGGTTTTTCGGCTTCAGCCCCATGTGCCGGTAGGCCTTGTGGGTGCACATGCGGCCGCGCGCGGTGCGGATCAGGAAGCCCTGCTGGATCAGGTAGGGCTCGACCACGTCTTCCAGCGTGCCGCGTTCTTCGGACAGGGCGGCAGCCAGCGACTCGATGCCCACCGGGCCGCCGTCGAAGTAGTCGACCATGGTCCGCAGCATGCGCCGGTCCAGCTCGTCGAAGCCTTCCGGGTCCACCTTGAGCATCTGCATGGCCGCCTGCGCCACGTCCTGGTCGATATGCCCGGCGGCCTTGACCTGGGCGTAATCGCGCACGCGGCGCAGCAGGCGGTTGGCGATACGCGGGGTGCCGCGCGAGCGCCGCGCGATTTCGGCCGCGCCTTCGGCGGTGCAGTCGATGTTGAGGATGGCGGCCGAGCGACGGACGATCTTGGTCAGCTCTTCCGGGGTGTAGAACTCCAGCCGGTGCACGATGCCGAAGCGGTCGCGCAGCGGCGCGGTCAGCAGCCCGGCGCGGGTGGTGGCCCCGATCAGGGTGAACGGCGGCAGGTCGATCTTGATCGAGCGGGCCGCCGGGCCCTCGCCGATCATGATGTCGATCTGGAAATCTTCCATCGCCGGGTACAGCACCTCCTCGACCACGGGCGAGAGGCGGTGGATTTCGTCGATGAACAGCACGTCGTGCGGCTGCAGGTTGGTCAGCAGCGCGGCCAGGTCGCCGGCCTTTTCGATCACCGGGCCGGAGGTGACCCGCAGGGCCACGCCCAGCTCATTGGCGATCACGTGGCTCAGGGTGGTCTTGCCCAGCCCGGGCGGGCCGAAGATCAGCACATGGTCGAGCGCGTCGCCACGGGCCTTGGTCGCCTCGATATAGATCGACAGCTGCTCGCGCACCGGCGCCTGGCCCAGGTAGTCGGCCATGCGCTTGGGGCGGATGCTGGCGTCGGTGCCCTCGTCTTCACGGGTGGCACCGGCACCGATGATGCGGTCGTCTGTCATGCGGCAATTATGCGGCAAAAGGGGCGCGATCCGCGCCCCGGTAGTGCCGGCCGCTGGCCGGCTCCACGCGCTCCACGCTCGAGGTAGTGCCGGCCGCTGGCCGGCTCCACGCAATGCAGGGGTCATGGGGAGCCGGCCAGCGGCCGGCACTACCGGGAACGCGCGGAGGGGCACGCCGAAGGCGCGGGGATCAGGTGGAATGCCCCGGGGCCCACGGTTTGCGTAGCAAAGCGTGGGGCGTAGCGCAGGTGGAGATTAAATCTCCACCTGCGCCCCAAGCTCCACGAGCCGGTTGCCCGGAATCCGGAAGAACCCGGTCGCCGGGGCGGCGTTGCGGTGCATCAGCGCGAACAGCTTGTCGCGCCAGATCGGCATGCCCCGGTTGGCGGTGGCCACGATGGTCTCGCGGCTGGCGAAGAAGGTGGTGTCCATCGGGTCGAAATAGATCCCGCCGTGGTCGCACGAGCGCATCAGCGCCAGCGGCACGTCCGGGGTTTCCATGAAGCCGAAGCGCACGTAGATGCGGTAGAACTCATCGCCTACCGACTCGATCTTCAGGCGCTGCCCCTCCGGCGCGTACGGCACCGGCAGGGTCACCACATGCAGGAACACGTTGCGCTCATGCAGCACCTTGTTGTGCTTGAGGTTGTGCATCAGCGCATGCGGGGCCACGGTGGGGTCGGCGGTGAGGAACACCGCGGTGCCCGGCACCCGTACCGGCGGGGCCAGCATCAGCCCGGGCAGGAAGGTGTCGATGCGGATGCCGTCCTTGCGGATCTCATCACGCAGCAGCTCGCGGCCACGCCGCCAGGTGCGCATCATGGTGAACAGCACGATGCCCAGTACCACCGGGAACCAGGCGCCCTGCAGCAGCTTGGCGCCGTTGGCGATCACAAAGCCCAGGTCGATGATGAAGAACACCACGCACAGCGGGATGATCCAGTAGCGCGAGGTCGGCCACAGCGCGCGGGCCACCAGCGCCAGCAACAGGGTATCGATCAGCATGGTCGCCGACACCGAGATGCCGTAGGCCACGGCCAGGTTGGACGAGCTGCGGAAGGCCAGCACCAGCCCGATCACCATCACAGCGATGCCCCAGTTGATGCCCGGGATGTAGATCTGGCCGATGGTGTCGTGGGAGGTGTGGGTGATGCGCATGCGCGGGATGTAGCCCAGCTGCATGGCCTGGCGCGAGACCGAGAAGGCGCCGGTGATCACCGACTGCGAGGCGATCACCGCGGCCATGGTCGCCAGGATGATCATCGGGTACAGCGCCCAGTCGGGCACGGCCTCGAAGAACGGGTTCTTCACCGCTTCGGGGTTGTTGAGCACCAGCGCGCCCTGCCCCAGGTAGTTCAGCACCAGGCACGGCAGCACGAAGAAGTACCACGCATGGCGGATCGGCTTGGCACCGAAGTGGCCCATGTCGGCGTACAGCGCCTCGCCACCGGTGACCGCCAGGACCACCGCGCCCAGGATGAAGATGCCGTGCCAGCCGTGCTCCATGAAGAAGCGCAGCGCCCACATCGGGTTGAAGGCCTTGAGCACTTCCGGCGCGTCGACGATGTTCCAGATGCCGATCGCGGCCAGCGAGATGAACCAGATCGAGGTGATCGGCCCGAACAGTTTGCCGATCTTCTCGGTGCCAAAGCGCTGCACCGCAAACACCGCCAGCAGCACCACCACCGTGATCGGCACGATGAACGCATGCAGCCCGGGCGCGGCGACCTCCAGGCCTTCGACCGCACCCAGCACCGAGATGGCCGGGGTGATCACCCCGTCGCCGAAGAACAGCGAGGCCCCGAAGATGCCCAGGATGCCCACCACGTAGGCCGAGCGCGAGCCGTGCCGCAGGGTGCGCTGGGTCAGCGCCATCAGCGCCATGATCCCGCCCTCGCCCTCGTTGTCGGCGCGCATGATGATGGTGACGTACTTGAGCGTGACCACGATGTTCAGCGCCCAGAACGCCAGCGACAGCACGCCCAGGACGGTGTCGTGGTCGCTGTTGAGGCCGTAATGCGGCGAGAACGCTTCCTTCAACGTGTACAGCGGGCTGGTGCCGATGTCGCCGAATACCACGCCGATGGCGCCGATCATCAGGGCCATGCCGCCGGCCGCCGGCGCGTGGCCGTGCGCGGCGTGGCCGTTGTCGTGCTGGGTGGAAGAGGTGGACATGGTGCTCCGGGCGGACGCGGTCGGTATCAGGAAGTAGGCAGCGCGCGGGTCAGCGCAGCGCGGCCTGCAGGGCCTTGCGGATGACGGTGGCGACATCGTCGCCCTCGGCGTTGGCATCGCGCGCCATGCGCGCCGCCTCGGCCGGCTTGTAGCCCAGCTGCTGCAGGGCCACGGTGGCCTCGGAGACCGGGTCGGTGGCCGGCGCGGCACCGGCCAGGGGCGCACCGCCCCCGCCGAAGTTGGCCGCGCGGTCGCGCAGCTCCAGCACCATGCGCTCGGCGGTCTTCTTGCCGATGCCGGGAATGCGGGTCAGCGCGGTGATGTCACCGGCCTGCAACATGCGCGCGAACTCGTCCACGCTCACCCCCGACAGCACCGCCAGCGCGATCTTGGCGCCGATCCCGCTGACCTTCTGCACGTCGCGGAACAGGCGGCGCTCGCCCTCGCGCAGGAAGCCATACAGCGACACGCTGTCTTCCTTCTGCGCGTAGTGGGTGAACAGGGTGACCTCGCGGCCCAGCTCGGGCAGGTCGTAGAAGGTGCTCATCGGCGCCTCCAGCTCGTAACCGACGCCGTTGACGTCGATGAGCAGCCACGGCGGCGCCTTGTAGGCCACGATCCCGCGCAGACGACCAATCATGCAGCTTTCCTCATTTGCGGCTCCAGGCCATGCGGGCGTTGACGCCCAGGCGTTGCGCCGTTGCCCGTACGTGGGCGTGGGTGATGGCCACGGCCAACGCATCGGCGGCGTCGGCCTGCAGCTTGGTTTTCAGGTTGAGCATGAGCCCGACCATGTGTTGGACCTGTTGTTTTTCCGCGCCACCGCGGCCGACCACGGCCAGCTTGATTTCGGTGGCCGCGTACTCGCTGACCGGCAGGTCGCGCATGACCACGGCCGAGATGGCCGCGCCGCGGGCCTGGCCCAGCTTCAGGGCCGAGTCGGGGTTGCGCGCCATGAACACTTTTTCGATCGCCACTTCGTCGGGGCGGTATTCCTCGACCAGAGCGTTCAGGCCCAGCACCAGCAGCTTCATGCGCTGCGGGAAATCGTCGGCGCCCAGCAACACCAGCGGCAGGTGGTGCACGTGCACGACCTTGCCGGTGGCATCCACGTCAATGATGCCCACCCCGGTGCGTTGCGAACCGGGGTCGATGCCGAGGATGCGGGTCATGCGGCACGCACGCGGCCGGGCAGGACCCGGAACGGAGCAGTGCGGCGGCGATGGCAGGGAACGGCGGGAGTCGTCATGGTCCGCATTGTCCGCCCACCGGTCGCCAAAGGCGACCGGTAGCGCGTCCGGTCAGGCGTAGGCGTCCGCGCCGAGGTCGGCGTTGGAGAACACGTCCTGCACGTCGTCCAGGTCTTCCAGCATGTCCAGCAGCTTCTTGACCTGCAGGGCGGTGTCGCCTTCGACCTTGATGTCGTTGTCGGCGCGGAAGGTCAGTTCGGCGTGGTCCGGGGTCAGCTTGGCCGCTTCCATGGCGTCCTTGACCGCGTGGTAGCTGTCGGCGGCGGTCAACACGTCGATCGCGCCGTCTTCCGGGTACACCACGATGTCGTCCGCGCCGGCCTCGATGGCCGCCTCGGTGATGGTCTCTTCATCGGCGCCGGCGGCGAAATGCAGCACGCCCACGCGCTTGAACATGAAGGCCACCGAGCCTTCGGTGCCCATGTTGCCGCCGCACTTGCTGAACGCGTGGCGGACATCGGCCACGGTGCGCACGCGGTTGTCGGTCAGGCAGTCCACGATCACGGCCACGCCACCGGGGGCATAGCCCTCGTAGCGGATCTCTTCGTATTCCACGCCTTCCAGTTCGCCGGTGGCCTTTTTGATGGCGCGCTCGATCACGTCCTTGGACATGTTCGAGGCCAGGCCCTTGTCCATGGCAACCCGCAGGCGCGGGTTGTTGTTGGGGTCCCCTCCACCGCCGCGCGCGGCAACGCCGATCTCGCGGATGATCTTGGTGAAAATCTTGCCGCGCTTCGCGTCAGACGCGTTTTTGCGGTTCTCGATCGAGGGACCTCTACCCATGGGTATTACCGTGCTTGCATGAGGAACAGGGCGCGGATTCTACCTGATCGCCCGCCGCGACCGTGTTAGTCGTGGCCGGGGGGCCGCCCGGGCTCAGGCGGCGTGGGCGGCGCGGTCGGGCCGGAAGCGACCATCGCGCAGGAACGCGGCGGTCTGGCGCGCGGCCTCGGGGGAAAACACCAGCCCGCTGTGGCTGGCCGGGACCACGCAATGGTCGGCCAGGCCCGGCAGGTGGGTCTCATCCAGCGCCACGGTGCCGTCGGAGGCCTCGCCGATGGCGCCCAGCAGGCTGCCCAGGCCGTGCGGGACCGAGCCGGCAATCAATCCCACCTGCGCCCTGCCCTCCCAGGCCGGCAGGCCGTCGAGCAGCAGGTCGCTGCTGCGGCCGAGCGCCAGCGACCAGCCATGCTCGGCCAGCGACCGGGCGGTGCCGCTGCCGCGCAACGGCGAACCCAGGCAGACCACCCGCGACACCGGCAGGTCCGGCTGCTGGCGCAATGCCTCCAGCGCCACCAGCCCGCCCAGGCTGTGGCCGACCAGCGACACCGGGCCGCTGCCCTTGAGACGTTCCAGCAGTTGCGGCACCGCCACGTCGGGACCGCCGAAGACGCTGGAATAGCCGAAGGTGTCCACGCTGAAGCCACGCGCGCGCAGCCGCCAGGCCAACGGGCCAACCCACGCGCGGGCATTCCAGATGCCATGAAGCAGTAAAACAGGGGGATTCATGCACTCAGCCTAGCCGGTTGGCTTGGGACCTGCGGGAGAAAACACGGCCATTAGACGAATAGACCGTGCAACGGCGGGTGAAGCCGTTGCGGTCCAGTGCGATGGAGGCGGAAATGGGCCGGGCGCTCAGCGCGCCGGGCCGGCCGGTCGGCGCAGGATGAATTCCAGGTCGCGCACGCTGCCGACCGGGAATTCGTAGCTACCCACCTTGTTGAAGCCGTAGCGGGCATAAAAACGCTGCGCGCCGAAGTTCTCCGACCACACGCCCAACCATAGGGTGTGCGGGCCGTCGCGTTCGAGCCAGTCCAGCGCCGTTTCCAGCAACCGGCTGCCCCAGCCGCAGCTCTGTTCGTCCTTGATCAGGTACAGGCGCTTGAGTTCGCGATCGCCCGGCTGCACGTCCGGGTGCGGCAGGCCACAGGGGCCGGCCGCGGCATGGCCAACCGCCACGCCGTCCCGTTCCAGCAGCCACACCGCGTAGTCCGGGTGGGCCAGGATGGTGTGCTGGCGGTCGACCGCATAGGCCTCGTCGAGGAAATCCTGCAGGTCCTGCGCAGGATAGAGATGGCCGAAGGTTTCCACGAAGGTACGCGTGGCCAGCACCGACAGGGTCGGTGCATCGTCAACGGTGGCGCGGCGGATGGTGTACATGGCGGGCGTCCGGGCAGGCCTCAGGCCTGCGCTCCGTGGGGGGCGTCTTCTTCCTCGTCGCCCTCCTCTTCGTCCTCGTCCTCGTCCTCGTACTCTTCCTCGTCCTCTTCCTCGTCCTCTTCGCCTTCTTCTTCCTCTTCCTCGTCGAGGTCTTCTTCGTCTTCTTCGTAGTCTTCCACGCCGAAGTCCTCGCCATCCCAGCGACCTTCGCCGTCATGCACGAAGGTCAGGGCCATCGCGGCGGGACTGGTACCCACGCGCACCAGCCAGCCACCGAACACGCGTGCGCGTTCGGTTACCAGGGCGGCGTCGGCGCCTTCATTACCCAGCCTTTCCCATTCCAACGAAAACGCGAATTCGCTCATTACAGGATCTCCGGGGTTTGGTGGGGCTTGCCGGGCAGAGCCCGGCACTACGTTGGCGGGGTCAGGCCTTGCGCGGGCGAACCTGGATGTGCACTTCGGCCAGCTGCTCGTCCGGGATCGGCGATGGGGCGCCGGTCATCAGGCACTGCGCGCCGGTGGTCTTCGGGAACGGAATGACGTCGCGGATCGACTCGGTGCCGGCCATCAGCGCGGCGATGCGGTCGATGCCGAAGGCGATGCCACCGTGCGGCGGCGCGCCGAAGCGCAGCGCGTCGAGCAGGAAGCCGAACTTGGCCTCGGCCTCTTCGGCACCGATGCCCAGCAGGTCGAACACCGTGCTCTGCATGTCCGAGCGGTGGATACGGATCGAACCGCCGCCGATCTCGTTGCCGTTGAGCACCATGTCATAGCCGCGCGACACGGCGGTCTTGGCGTTGGCGCGCAGGTCGGCGATGTCGTCCACGGCCGGAGCGGTGAAGGGGTGATGCAGGGCGACGTAGCGCTGGGCTTCGTCGTCGTACTCGAACATCGGGAAATCGGTGACCCACAGCGGCGCCCACCCGGCAGCGACCAGGTTGAATTCCTTGCCGGCCTTCAGGCGCAGCGCGCCCATGAAGTCGGACACCTTGTTGTAGCCACCGGCGCCGAAGAACACGATGTCGCCGTTGCCGGCGCCGACGTGGGCCACCAGCGCGGCGAAGGCCTCCTCGCTGAAGAACTTGGCGATCGGCGAGCTGACTTCGCCGGTGTCGCCGATCTTGATGTAGGCCAGGCCCTTGGCGCCGTACTTGGCGGCATGCGCGGCGTACTCGTCGATCTGCTTGCGGCTCAGCGTGGCACCGCCGGGGATGCGCAGCGCGGCCACGCGGCCGTCGGCGTCGTTGGCGGCGGCGGTGAACACCGGGAACTCACTGGTCTTGACCAGTTCGGCCACGTCCACCAGCTCCAGCGCGATGCGCAGGTCCGGCTTGTCCGACCCGAAGCGACGCATCGCCTCGGCCCAGGTCAGGCGCGGGAAGCTGGCGGCCAGCTCCACGTCCACCACTTCCTTGAAGATGGCGCGGATCATGTCTTCGACGAAGTCCTGCACGTCGCGCTCGCGCACGAAGGCGAACTCCATGTCCAGCTGGGTGAATTCCAGCTGGCGGTCGGCACGCAGGGCCTCGTCGCGGAAGCAGCGCGCGATCTGGTAGTAGCGGTCGAAGCCGGCCACCATCAGGATCTGCTTGAACAGCTGCGGGCTCTGCGGCAGGGCGTAGAACTCGCCCGGGTGCATGCGCGCCGGCACCAGGAAGTCGCGGGCGCCTTCCGGGGTGGCCTTGGTCAGGATCGGGGTTTCGATGTCCTGGAAGCCGGTGGCGTCCAGGTGGCGGCGCAACGCCTGTACCAGCTTGATGCGGGTGCGCTGCATGCGCTGCATTTCCGGGCGGCGCAGATCCAGGTAACGGTACTTCAGGCGGGTTTCCTCGCCCGGGTTCTCGTGGGCGTGGAACGGCAGCGGCTCGGCCTTGTTGAGGATGGTGATGGCCGTGGCGATCACTTCCACCTTGCCGGTGCGGATCTTGTCGTTGACCGCATGACGCGCGCGCACCACGCCTTCCACCTGCAACACGTCCTCGTAGCCCAGGCTGGCGGCCACGGCGAACACGGCCGCGTTGTCGACTTCCACCGTCACCTGCACGATGCCTTCATGATCGCGCAGATCGATGAAGCACACGCCGCCCTGGTTGCGGGCAACGTCGGTCCAGCCGGCGAGGGTAACGGTTTGGCCAATCAGGGTCTCATCGACCAGGCCACAGAAGTGGGTACGCATGGGGGTAAAGCTCCGCAGGAGAATGCCGGCACCAGGTTGCGCCGGATAGCCCTTTATTCTGCGGCGTAGCCTGCGCCGGGGCAAATGGGCCGTGGCCCGCCCCCTGCCCCGCCCGCCCCTGCGACCCCGCCCGGCGGGCATCACGCGCCGTGAACCCGGCCCGTTCCTATAGTCCGCGCACCAACGACCGCAAGGGGATGTCGCCATGAACCGTCGTCTCACCGTTGTCTGCCTGGCCCTGGCGCTGGGCTGTAGCGCCCCGGCCGCCCAGGCCCAGATGAGTACCCGCGCCTACGCCCCTGAGAACCTGTCGCAGCTGTCCTCCAGCGACCGCTCGCGGGTGATCACCCAGGAATATGCCGATCAGTCCAATGGCCGCCGCATTCCCGACGACCAGCTGCGCTTCTATCTGGCCCAGGTCAATTCGGGCTGGGGCTTCTCGCGGATCAAGCAGGACATCGCCACCTCGTTGCGCGGCAGCGGCGGCGGTGGGGGCTGGAACGGTGGCGGCGAGGGCAACAACGGCGGCACCGTGCGCTGCGAGAGCCAGAACAACCGCGAGCGGGTCTGCAACACCGGCTGGCGCAGTGCCCAGCTGTCGCGGCAGATCTCCGGCTCGGCCTGCCAGGAAGGGCGCACCTGGGGCTCGCGCAACGGCACCGTGTGGGTCACCGGCGGCTGCCGCGCCGAGTTCGTCGAAGGGCGCGGCAATGGCGGCAACTGGGGCGGTGGCGGCGGCAGCACCGGCGGCACCATCCGCTGCGAAAGCCAGGACAACCGCGAGCGCAGCTGCAACACCGGCTGGCGCAACGCCACCCTGGTCCGGCAGATCTCGGGCTCGGCCTGCGTGGAAGGCCAGACCTGGGGCGTGCGCAATGGCGCGGTATGGGTCAACCGCGGCTGCCGAGGCGAGTTCGCCGAGGCCCGCGGCGGCTGGGGCGGCGGTAACGGCGGCGGCAACAGCAACTACAGCGTGACCTGCAGCAGCAACAGCAACCGCCAGCAGACGTGCGCCTGGGACGCCCGCCAAGGCCGCCCGGTGCTGCAGCAGCAGCTGTCCGGCAGCGCCTGCGTGGAAGGCCGCAGTTGGGGCTATACCAACAGCAGCCTGTGGGTCAGCAACGGCTGCCGCGCCCGGTTCGGGGTGCGGTAGACGCAGCAACGGGTAATGCCGCCGCTGGCCGGCAACCTCGTGAACCCGTGGCAGGTGCGCGAACGGCAGCGGGGCAGAGCCCCGCTCTACGCGGCGGCGAACGGGCGCCCCCGCACGAAACGGTAGTGCCGGCCGCTGGCCGGCAACCCCATCAATCCGTGGCAGGTGCGCAAACCGCAGCGGGGCAGAGCCCCGCTCTACGCGGCGGCGAACGGGTGCCCCCGCACGAAACGGTAGTGCCGGCCGCTGGCCGGCAACCTCGTGAACCCGTGGCAGGTGCGCAAACCGCAGCGGGGCAGAGCCCCGCTCTACGGGGTGCTGCCCCACGGCGCGGGCGGCAGCGCGACTGGCTTGCTCAGGTCGAACTCGACCTGGAAGCGGCGACCGCCCGGGCGGGTGAGTTCGTAGATGAAGCGCTGGTCCGGCTCGATGTCCATCGCCCAGGTGTTGTGTACGGACGGCAGCATGTCGGCTTTGCGGAACATCGCCACCGAGTCGGCATCCACCGGGAAGCTCTGGCGCTGCGCGGTACCCGGTGGCTTGCTGTCACCGCCGTACATGGTCACCGCATCGGGGCTGCCATCCTGGTGGCGGTGATCGTGCTTCAGGCGCAGGCCGGTCTCGGTGCGGCTGATCACCCAGGTACGCGAATGATCGTCGCCGACATGGAACGGAATGCGTAGCCCGTGTGCGGGGTCGTCGCACCCGCGCACGTGCATCACCAGCCGCTTGCCCTCGAAGGGATCGGGTGCATCGGTGCGCGGTTCGTTGGCAATCACCTTGCCTTCGTAAGCCTTGCCGCAATGGGCGGCGACCGCGGCAAGGAATGCATCGGCCGGTGCATTGGCTACGTCGTGGGCCACGCTGTCCTGCCGCCCACCGCAGGCGGCGAGCAACAACGCAATGGCGAGCGGTGCAACAACGTTGGGAACATTCATCGCCCTACCCTAGCCTGCATGCACAGGCAGTGCAAACGCGCGGGCGTGGCTGCAACCAGGGCTTCATCGTGGCTGTGTTACGGTAGATCAGGTGTTGTTTACTGCCTTCCCACCCAGGCCGCGCGCATGCTGCGGCTGACCGCCCTGCTCACCGGCGTCGCGCTGCTGCTCACCGGCAGCGGGCTTCTGGGCACCCTGCTGGCGGTGCGCGGCGGCCAGGCCGGCTTCGGTGCCGGCACGCTGGGGCTGGTGATGTCCGGGTATTTCGCCGGCTTCTTCATCGGTACCTTTTTCGCGCCCTCGCTGATCGGCCGCATCGGGCATATCCGTGCGTTCGCGTTCTTCGCCGCCCTCGCGGCGATTGCCGTGCTGCTGCATCCCCTCTGGCTGCATCCCGTCGCCTGGGGCGTGCTGCGCATTGCCACCGGCATCGCGCTGGTGGGGCTGTATACGGTGATCGAGAGCTGGCTCAATGCCGAGCCCGATCCGGCCCGGCGCAGCCGCGCGTTCTCGCTGTACATGGTGGTCAATCTTTCTGCGCTGGCGCTGGGCCAGGTGCTGCTGATGCTGGGCGATGCCAGCGCGATGGCGATGTTCATGCTGACCGCGATCCTGATCTGCGCGGCGGTGTTGCCGGTGACTGCCACCCGGCTGCGTCAACCGGACGTGCCGGTCGTATCGCGGCTCACCCTGGGCCGGCTGTATGCGATGGCGCCGGTGGCCACCGTGGCGGCGGGCCTGTCCGGGCTGGCGATGGGTGCCTTCTGGGGCCTGCTGCCGGTGTATGCCGGTGCGGTGGGCCTGGATGGCAATGGCGTGGCGCTGTTCATGCTCACCGCGATCCTGGGCGGTGCGTTGCTGCAGTGGCCGCTGGGCCATATCAGCAACGGCCACGATCGCCGCAGCGGGCTGGTGGCGCTGAGCCTGGCCGCCGCCGGCATCGCGGTGGTGGCATCGCTGCCGATGATCCAGTTGCAGACGCACCTGCTGTTTGGGCTGTTCTTCTGCTACGGCGGGCTGGCCTTCGCGCTGTATCCGTTCGCGGTGGCGCACATGCTCGACTACCTGCCGCGCCAGCACCTGCTGTCGGGTTGTTCCAGCCTGCTGCTGGTGCACGGCGTGGGCGCGGCCTTGGGCCCGGCGCTGGCCGGTGCGGCCATGCAGCGCTTCGGTCCCGCCGCACTGCCGCTGTACTTCGCCGTGGTGCTGATGCTGCTGGCGCTGTTCACCGGCGCGCGCCTGCTGCGGTTCCAGCGGGTGCGCACGCATCCGGTCGGGTTCCGGCTGATGCTGCGTACCACGCCGTCGGCGCTGGAGCTGATGCCCGAGACCGACCTCGAGGCGCCGCCCGACACCCCCTATTCCACCCGTTCCGATAAGGAAGCCCATTGACTGTATCGACACCCTCTCTCTCTACTCCGACCCGTACACCGCCGGCCACGCCGGCACCGCAACTGATCCTTGCCACCGACCTGGATGGCACCTTCCTCGCCGGCGATGCCGCCGCGCGCCACCGGTTGTACCGGCTGGTTGACCAACACCCCGGCATCGCCCTGATCTTCATTACCGGCCGCGGCCTGGAAGCGGTGATGCCGCTGCTCTCCGACCCGGCGATCCCGCGCCCGGACTACGTGGTCTGCGATGTCGGCGCGACCGTGGTGGATGGCCACACGCTGCAACCCCTGCAGCCGCTGCAGTCGATGATCGATGCGCACTGGCCCGGCGAACACGTGGTGGCCGCGGCGATGCGCCCGTTCACCGCGCTGCAGCGCCAGGATGTGCCGCAGGAACGGCGCTGCTCGTATTTCTGCGATCCCCAGACGCTGGCGCCGCTGCGCGCGCAGATCCAGGCCGCCGCCCAGGCGCTGGGCTGCGACGTGCTGTATTCGGCGGACCGCTACCTGGACATCCTGCCGCCGGACACCGACAAGGGCCGTACCCTGGCCGCGCTTGCGCGCCTGCTGGACCTGCCGCGCGAGCGCATCCTGGTGGCTGGCGACACCCTCAATGACCTGTCGATGTACACCGCCGGCTTCCGCGGCGTGTGCGTGGGCGATTCCGAGCCGGCGCTGACCGAGGCGACCGCCACGCTGGCCACCACCTTCCACGCGCAGGCGCCGGGGTGTGGCGGCATCCTGGAGGCGATCGAGCACTTCGCGCTGCTCGCCGACGATGACCGTTACCTGTACCCGCCCAAGCAGGCCCGCGCCGCCGGCGCTGACCTGGTGATGGTCTACCACCGCCTGCCCTTCGACGAAGTGATGGAGAACGGCGTGCTGGTGCAGCGCCCGCCGCGCTCGCCCAACGGCATCATTCCCTCGCTGCTGAGCTTCTTCGAAGGCGGCCAGAAAGGCTCCTGGGTGGCATGGGGCATCGACGATCCCAAACGCGGCCCGTTCCAGACCCACCTGGCGGTGGACGCCGAGCGCTACCCCACCCTCACCGCCGCACGGGTGCCGTTGAGCCGGCAGGAAGTGGACATCTTCTACAAGCGCTTCTCCAAGGAAGCGTTCTGGCCGATGCTGCATGTGTTCTGGGAACGCGCGAAGTTCCGCGAGGACGACTGGCAGGTGTTCCTGAAGGTCAACCGCAAGTTCGCCGAGGCCACTGCCGCCGAAGCCGCGCACGGGGCCACGGTGTGGATCCACGACTACAACCTGTGGATGGTGCCGGCCACGCTGCGCGAACTGCGCCCGGACCTGAAAATCGCCTTCTTCCACCACACCTACTTCCCGTCGGCGGATGTGTTCAACGTGGTGCCGTGGCGCCGCGAGATCATCGGCAGCCTGCTGTCGTGCGACTACATCGGCTTCCACATTCCGCGCCAGGTGGAGAACTTCGTGGACGTGGTGCGCGGCGCCGTGCCGGCCGAGCGCTTGGCGTGGGAGAGCTGTGCCCCGCGCTTCCTCACCTATGGCTGCGCGGTGGGGCTGGACACCATGACCACGCGCCTGCGCGTGGGCGACCGTGAAATCGCACTGGGCGCGCACCCGGTGGGCACCGACCTGCGCCGCATCCATAACGTGCTGGCGCGCAGCGATGTGCGCAATGACATCTTCAAACTGCGCCGCGAGATCGGGGCACGCAAGCTGGTGCTGTCGGTGGAGCGGCTGGACTACACCAAGGGCACGCTGGCCAAGCTGGAGGCCTTCGAACGCCTGCTGGAACAGCATCCCGAACGCCAGGGCAAGGTGACCTTGTTGATGGTGTGCGTACCGGCCGCGCGCGAGATGACCGTGTACCGCACCCTGCAGAACCAGATCGAGCAGGCGGTGGGACGCATCAACGGACGTTTCTCGCGGCTGGACTGGACGCCGGTGCGGTTCTTCGCGCAGGCACTGCCGTTCGAGGAGGTAGTGGCGCACTACGCGGCGGCGCAGGTGATGTGGATCACCCCGTTGCGCGATGGCCTGAACCTGGTGGCCAAGGAGTTCGTGGCCAGCCCATGGCATCGAAGGCAGCAGCGGCGTGCTGGTGCTGAGCGAGTTCGCCGGCGCGGCAGCGGAGTTGAAGGGCGCGGTGCTGACCAACCCGCACGATCCAGCCGACCTGACCGCGGGGCTGCTGCAGGCGTTGTCGATGCCGGAGGAAGAGGCCACCGGGCGCATGCGGCAGTTGTTCGGCAGCGTGGAGTATTACGACGTGGACCGTTGGGGGCGCGAGTTCCTGGAGGCGGTGCGCGGTTGAGGTGTAGAGCCGGCCTCTGCCCGGCGGCCATTGAATCCGGCATTGCGTGGAGCCGACCAACGGTCGGCTCTACCGAGAGGATGCAGCCGACCAACGGTCGGCTCTACCGGGGGATGTGCTGTTCGGCGATGACGGCCACCTGGCGCAGGACATCGTTGCGGCCAGCACCATCGAGGCGGGCGCCTTGCAGGTAGCTGGTGAGCACCCACGGTGCGCCGCCGGTCAGTGGCCAGAGGATGGCGATGTCGTTGGTGGTGTCTTCGCCGTTGCTGCCGGTCTTGTCGCCTACCCGCCATGCGTTGGACAGGCCGGCGCGCAGGTGCGCATCGCCGGTTTCGTTGTCGATCAGCCAGTCGGCCAGTTGCTGGCGCGAGGCCGGCTGCAACAGCTCGCCCAGCAGCAGCCGCTGCAGGCTGGCGGCCATCGCGGCCGGGCTGGTGGTATCGCGCGGATCGCCGGGGGCGAAGCGGTTCACCTCCGGCTCGTAACGGTCGTTGCGGGTCACGTCATCACCGCTGGCGCGCAGAAACGCGGTCACGCCGGCCGGGCCGCCCACCACACGCAGGAGCAGGTTGGCGGCCGGGTTGTCGCTGGTGACCATGGTGGCGCGGCACAGGTCGCGCACGGTGACGTCCTTGCCCACGTGGCGGGCGGTCACCGGTGCATGCGACAGCAGGTCCTGCGTGGTCATGGCAAGGCGCCGGTCCAGCGAGAGTTTTCCCTGGTCTGCCAACCGCAGCACGGTCGCGCACAGCGCGAACTTGAACGTGCTGCACATCGGGAAGCGCTCGTCCTGGCGGTGGCCGATACGCTGGCCGCTGCCGGTGTTCAGCAGCGTGACCCCGAGGCGGCCGCCACTGGCCGCTTCAAGCGCGGCGAAGTCGCGGGCGGTGGACCGGGGCGCTGCCGCCACGGCGGGGGTCTTCGCAAACGTACTGGCGGCCAGCGCCGAGAGGGCGGCAGCGCCGGTCCATTGCAGAAAATGACGTCGAGCGAGCATGCGGATCCTCCGTGGCAAAGGCAGAGTATTGCCAGTGCCCCGCCCGGCCCACCAGCAACCATTTTCAGCGGAAGACATAATGTGACCTAATGCGTGTCGATCGCGACAAAGAATGACGCCAAGGGAAAACCGCCTCTGCATTCACTCCAGGCGGCATACGCGCCGCAGGAATGCGATGATCCCATCACTCCAGCTCACGGCTCCCCTGCATGCTCCGCCCCCAGTTGCCGCTCAATGCCCTGCGCGCCTTCGAGGCCGCCGCCCGCCACCAGAACTTCACCCGGGCCGCGCTGGAGCTGTGTGTCAGCCAGGCCGCGCTCAGCCACCAGATCCGGGCGTTGGAAGACCGTCTTGGGGTGTCGTTGTTCAATCGCCTGCCGCGTGGGGTGGCGCTTACCGATGAAGGGGCGCGGCTATACCCGGTGCTCAATGAGGCCTTCGACCGCATCGCGGTGAGCCTGGACCGGTTCGTCGGGGGACACTTCCGCGACGTGCTCGGGGTGGGCGTGGTGGGCACGTTCGCCACCGGCTGGCTACTGCCGCGGCTGGCCGATTTTTCCGCGCGCCATGCCGATATCGACCTGCGCGTGCAGACCCACAACAACCGCATCGACCTGGCCGGCGAAGGCCTGGACCTGGCGATCCGGTTCGGCGATGGCGACTGGCAGGGCCAGGTGAGCACGCCGGTGCTGGATGCTCCGTTCGCCCCGCTGTGCGCGCCGGCCCTGGCGCGTACGTTGCGCGATCCGCGCGACCTGGCGAACGTGGCGTTGCTGCGGTCCTACCGCAGTGACGAATGGCCGCGCTGGCTGCAGGCGGCCGGCGTGGCCGAGCTGGAGGCGCGCGGCCCGGTGTTTGATTCGTCGCTGACGTTGGCCAGTGCAGCGGCGTCCGGTGCGGGCGTGGCGCTGCTGCCGTTGAAGATGTTCGAGCAGGACCTGGCGCAGGGGCGATTGGTCCAGCCGTTCGCGCGGACCCTGGACCTGGGGCGATATTGGCTGACGCGCCTGCGCTCGCGCGCCGAAAGCGATGCGGTGCGGCGGTTCCGGGAATGGTTGGAGGCGCAGGACGGCGCCCCCCGTAGAGCCGGGCCCTGCCCGGCTTGCCTGACGGAAAGGCGCACCCACCGGCGTCCCGTTCTTGCGCGTCCCGGTGAAGCAGCCGGGCAGAGCCCGGCTCTACGCGGCTTGCCCGATGCAGGCACCCACCGGCACCGCTTGCCCGGTAGATGCCGACCGTTGGTCGGCATACCGTTTACGCGTCCAGCAGTTCCATCCAGGTCTGCTCGGCCTTGCTGAGCAGCGTGGCGGTGGCCTCGCGGTCGCGGCCGAGCACGGCCATGCGGGTGCTGTCGGCGTAGTTGGACGGATCAGCCAGCTGCCGGTCCAGATCCGCCAGCAGGGCTTCCAGTTCGCCCACCTTGGCTTCGGCCGCGGCCAGCTTGTGCGGGTTGACCGGCTTCTTCGGCGGCAGCGGCGGGGTCGGCGGCACCGGTTCCGGCGCGGCGGCGGCCATCTTCTGCTTGGTGCCCTGCGCGGCAGGACGCGAGCGCAGCCACGCCGCGTACGCATCCAGGTCGCCGTCGAACGGCTCCACCACGCCATCGGCCACGCGCCAGAAGGTATCGCAGACCAAGCCGATCAGATGGCGGTCATGCGACACCATCACGATCGCGCCCTCGAAGTCGGCCAGCGCCTCGGCCAGCGCTTCGCGCATTTCCAGGTCAAGGTGGTTGGTCGGTTCGTCGAGCAGCAGCACGTTGGGCTGCTGGAAGGCGATCAGCGCCAGGGCCAGGCGCGCACGCTCGCCACCGGAGAACCCATCCACCGGCTCGAAGGCACGGTCACCGGCGAAATTCCACTTGCCGAGGAAGTCGCGGAACACCTGGTTCGGCGCATCGCGGTCCAGGTCGCGGAAGTGCTCCATCGGCGACTGGCCTTCGTGCAGCGACTCCACCGTGTGCTGGGCGAAGTAGCCGATGCGCAGGTCAGGGTGCGCGGCGCGCTCACCGGTCAGCGGGGCCAGCTCGCCCACCAGGGTCTTCACCAGCGTGGTCTTGCCCGCGCCGTTGGGACCCAGCAGGCCGATGCGCTGGCCGGCTTCCAGGCCGAACCCCACGTTGTGCAGGATCACCGAATCGGCGCCATACCCGGCGTCGACGTGGTTGAGGCGGATCAGCGAGAACGGCAGCTTGGCCGGCGGCGAGAACTCGATGCGGAACTCGCGCTCGGCGCGCACCGCCTCGGTGCCGGCCAGCTTGGCCAGGCGCTTCATGCGGCTTTGCGCCTGGGCGGCCTTGCTGGCCTGCGCCTTGAAGCGGTCGATGAAGCTCTGCAGGTGGGCGCGCTCGGCTTGTTCCTTGTCGTGCGCGATCTGCTGCTGGCGCAGCTGCTCGGCGCGCTGGCGCTCGAAATCGGTGTAGCCGCCCGGGTACAGCTTGGCGCCACCACCATGCAGGTGCAGGGTGTGGGTGGCCACGTTGTCCAGGAACTCGCGGTCATGCGAGATCAGCAGCAGCGTGCCCGGGTACTTCAGCAGCCACTGTTCCAGCCAGAACACCGCGTCCAGATCCAGATGGTTGGTCGGCTCATCGAGAAGCAGCAGGTCGCTGGGCATCATCAGCGCGCGGGCCAGGTTCAGGCGCACGCGCCAGCCGCCGGAGAACGAGGACACCGCCCGCGAGTGGGTCTCGGCCGGGAAGCCCAAGCCATGCAGCAGCTTGCCGGCACGGGCTTCGGCGTCGTAGGCGCCGATCTCGGCCATCTTCTGGTGCGCGGTGGCCACCGCCTCCCAGTCTTCGCGCGCGGCGGCATCGGCCTCTTCGCGCATGACCGCGGCCACCTCGGTGTCGCCCTCCAGCACGAACTGCAGCGCCGGGTCGGGCAGCGACGGGGTTTCCTGGGCCACGCTGGCGATGCGGACCTTGCCGGGCAGGTCGACATCGCCCTTGTCGGCCTCCAGCTCGCCCTTCACGGCGGCAAACAGGCTGGACTTGCCGGCACCGTTGCGGCCGACCACGCCAACGCGGTACCCCGCGTGCAGGGTCAGGTCGACATTGGACAACAGCAGCCGCTCGCCACGGCGCAAGGCGAAGTTACGGAGGGAAATCATCTTGGGGGGTCCATATAACGGAATGGAATGTGCTGGTGAGCACCCTTCCTGCGACGTAATTCTAACGTTAACGAATACTTGACGCGCCCCGGGATGCGCAGCAGGCCTCGTTCCTCTCTCCCACGACCCTGCCTGCGCTTCCCCGGGACCCTGATGTCGGGCCTGCCAGTTCACGTAAATGGTTGCTTCTGCAACGTTTTTTGCAGATATGGCGGTTATTTGACAAGCGATGAATATCCCGTTAATTCCTTTATTGCGCACCGCAACACCCGCCTTCGCCGACCCGCTTCCTTCCGTCGAGATGTCGTTCCGGTGCCGCATCGTCCCTACCGGAGCCACGCCCTGATGAACCGCAAGACCAGTACGCTCGCCGCCGCCGTAGCTGTCGTGCTCGGTGTCTCCAGCTTCGCCGCCAGCGCCCAGGACACCCCTGCGCGCACCGCCGCCAACACGCTGGACACCATCATCGTCACCGGCACCCGGGTCGCCGACCGCACCGTGGCCGAGTCGCAGTCGCCGATCGACATCATCACCCCCGAGGCGCTGCAGTCCACCGGCACCACCGAGCTGGCCACCGCGCTGTCGCGGGCCCTGCCCTCGCTGAACTTCCCGCGCCCGGCCCTCACCGACGGCACCAGCGGCATCCGCCCGGCGCAGCTGCGCGGGCTGTCGCCGGATCAGGTGCTGGTACTGGTGAACGGCAAGCGCCGGCATACCTCGGCGCAGATCAACGTCAACGGCAGCATCGGCCGGGGCTCCTCGGCCGTGGACATCAACGCGATCCCGATCTCGGCGATCGAACGGGTGGAAGTGCTGCGCGATGGCGCCTCGGCCCAGTACGGCTCGGACGCGATCGCCGGCGTGGTCAACATCGTGCTGAAGGGCTCGTCCGCCGGGGGCAGCCTGGCCGTGGACGCGGGCCAGTACTCGGCCGGTGACGGCAACAAGTACCAGCTCTCCGGCGATGCCGGGATCGGCTTCGCCGACGGCCGCGGCAGCGTGCACGTGGCCGGACAGATCCTGCAGCAGGACGAGAGCAACCGTGCCGGCCCCTACCAGGGCACCACGCCGAACACCGGCAACTTCCCCGACATCGGCCAGACCACCTTCGTGGTCGGCGATCCGCGGGTGGACGCCACCGCCGCCTCGGTCAACGCCAGCTTCCAGTTCAGCGACCACGTGTCGGCCTACGCCACGGCGATGGCCAGCAACCGCGACATCACCTCGTTCGCGTTCTACCGCTCGCGCACCAACAGCGGCCAGGGCCCGTTGCTGGCGCAGACCTACCCGGACGGCTTCGTGCCGCAGATCAACCAGTACTCCAAGGACCGCTCGCTGGTGGCCGGGGTCAAGGGCAACACCGACAGCGGCTGGACCTGGGATGTGAGCGCCAACCACGGCGAGAACACCATCGATTTCCACACCCGCAACAGCATCAACTACAGCCTCGGCCTGCCCAGCCCGCGCTCGTTCTACGACGGTGCGCTGAAGTACACCCAGGACATCTTCAACGCCGACCTGACCAAGTCGCTGGACTGGGGCCTGGCCTACCCGGTCACGCTGTCCTTCGGCGGTGAGTACCGCCGCGAGAACTGGGAGCAGTCGGCCGGTGAAGCCAACGCGTACTTCGGCAGCGGCGCGCAGGGCTTCGGCGGCTTCACCCCGCTCAACGCGGTGGACGCCGACCGCCACAACTACGCGGTATATGCCGGGCTGGAAGCCGACCTCACCGACAAGTTCTCGGCGGGCGTGACCGGCCGCTACGAGGACTACTCGGACTTCGGCGACAAGTTCTCCGGCAAGCTGTCGGCACGCTATGCGTTCACCGACAAGATCGCGCTGCGCGCCACCGCCTCGTCCGGCTTCCGCGCTCCGTCGCTGGCCCAGCAGAGCTACCAGGCGGTCACCAGCACGATCATCAACGGTGCCTTCGTCGAGCGCGGCACCTTCCCCACCACCAGTGCCGCCGCACAGGCGCTGGGTGCCAGCCCGCTGAAGGCCGAAAGCTCCACCTCCTACAGCGTGGGCCTGGTGCTGCAGCCGATCGATCGCCTGTACCTGACGGTGGATGCGTACCAGATCGACATCGACGACCGCATCGTGCTGTCCACCAACATCACCACCAATGCCGCCGCCAATTCGCTGCTGGCCGGGTTGGGGCTGCCCGGTGTCACCGCGTTCTCGTACTTCACCAACGGCGTGGATACCCGCACCCGCGGCATCGATGCGGTGTCCAGCTACTCGATCCCGTTCAGCGCCAGCACGCTGGAACTGACCGCGGCCTACAGCTACAACGACACCGAGGTGAAGCAGTTCATCGCCTCGCCGCCGGTGTTCGGCACGCTGGGCATCACCCAGCCGCTGATCGGCCGCGACGAGATTGGCCGCATCGAAGACAGCTACCCGCGCAACAAGACCATCCTGAGCGGTACCTGGCGCAGCGACCATTGGGACCTGAACCTGGCGGCCACGCGCTACGGCAGCTTCACCGTGCGCAACTCGGCCACCGCGCTGCGTGACCAGACCTACGACGGCTCGTGGGTGCTGGACGCCTCGGTGAGCTACAAGCCCAGCGAGAACTGGGCCCTCACCCTGGGCGCGGACAACCTGCTGGACGAGTACCCCGACCGCACCGTGGACCTGCAGAACTCCACCTGGGGCATGCTGCCGTACAGCAACTACTCGCCGTACGGGTTCAATGGCGCCTACGTGTACGGCCGCATTACGTACAAGTGGTAACAGGGTAGTGCCGGCCGCCGGCCGGCAACCCCATGAAACCCCGGGCATCGCGTGGTTGCCGGCCAGCGGCCGGCACTACCGATTGCACATGAACCTTGGCGTCGCGTGACTGCCGGCCAGCGGCCGGCACTACCGATTGCACATGAACCTTGGCATCGCGTGGTTGCCGGCCAGCGGCCGGCACGACCGATTTCCCCATGCCCCGGTCTTCCGGGGCATGTGCGTTTTCGGCCCGCACCGGGGCGATTCCGCGCATTCATGCCTGTCATGCGCGTCTGTCCCGGACAGCACATCACCTGACCACGCGGACATAGCAGCATTGCGGTCGCCGATGTTTGCTCGATACCACCGCATCGGTGAAAATCGGGACATCCCCTATTTCTGCGAGCCCCGATGCACCATGACACCGACCTGATCAACATCGTTGCCGTTGGCCTTGGGCTCGCCTTCATCTTCGGCGCGCTGGCCAACAAGCTGCGTTTGTCTCCCCTGGTCGGTTATCTGGTTGCGGGCATCTGCGTAGGACCGTTCACCCCCGGCTTCGTCGCCGACCAGGCACTGGCCAACCAGCTGGCCGAGATCGGCGTGATGCTGCTGATGTTCGGGGTGGGCCTGCATTTCTCGCTGAAAGACCTGATGGCGGTCAAGGCGATCGCCATTCCCGGCGCGATCGGGCAGATCCTGGTGGCCACCCTGCTCGGCTGGGGGTTGGCGGCCCTGATGGGCTGGCCGGTCATCCATGGCGTGGTGTTCGGCTTCGCGTTGGCCACTGCCAGTACCGTGGTGCTGCTGCGCGCGATGGAAGAACGCCGCCTGCTGGAAACCCAGCGCGGCAAGATCGCGGTGGGCTGGCTGATCGTCGAGGACCTGGCCTGCGTCCTGGCACTGGTGATGATGCCGGTCCTGGCCGGCGTGTTCGGGCCGGACTCGGCCAATGAAACCCACACCCTCGGCAGCGTGCTGGCCAGCATCGGCTGGACATTCGTGCAGCTGGGGCTGTTCGTGGCGGTGATGCTGGTGGTCGGCCGCCGGGTGATTCCGTGGATCCTGGAGCGCATCGCCGGCACCGGCTCGCGCGAGCTGTTCACCCTGGCGGTGCTGGCCATCGCGCTGGGCGTGGCGTTCGGCTCGGCGATGCTGTTCGGCGTGTCCTTCGCGCTGGGTGCGTTCTTCGCCGGCATGCTGCTCAACGAATCGGAGTTGAGCCACAAGGCCGCCAACGATTCGCTGCCGCTGCGCGATGCGTTCGCGGTGCTGTTCTTCGTCTCGGTAGGCATGTTGTTCAACCCCGCCATCCTGATCGAACACCCGTGGCAGGTGCTGGCCACTGCGGCGATCATCATGTTCGGCAAGTCCGCCGCCGCGTTCGTGATCGTGCGCGCGTTCGGCCACCCGACCGGCACCGCGCTGACCATCTCGGCCAGCCTGGCGCAGATCGGTGAGTTCGCCTTCATCATCGCCGGGCTCGGCGTGACCCTGAAGATCCTGCCGCCCACCGGCCAGGCGCTGGTGCTGGCCGGCGCGCTGATCTCGATCATGCTCAACCCGGTGGTGTTCGGCCTGCTCGACCGCTGGTTGCTCAAGCACCAGGAGACCACGCCGACCGCAGTGGAAATCGATTTGCCGCCGGGCCCGTCGCTGGACCTGCACGACCATGCCATCGTGATCGGCTACGGCCGCGTTGGCAGTGCGCTGGCCCAGGTGCTGCGTGACCGCGGCGTGCCGGTGCTGGTGATCGACGACAACAAGGAACACGTGGCCGAAGCCCACGCGGCGGGCCTGCCCGGCATCCGCGGCAGCGCCGCCTCGGACAAGGTGCTGGCCGAAGCCCACCCCGAGCGCGCGAAGATCGCGGTGCTGGCGATCCCGCAGCCGCTGGAAGCCGGTGAAACCCTGGCCAAGCTGCGCGCGCTCAACCCGGGCCTGACCCTGCTGGCCCGCGCGCACAGCGACGCCGAAGTGAAGCACCTGCTGGAGCACGGCGCCGACGGCACGGTGATGGCAGAGCGCGAACTGGCCTATTCGCTGGCTGAAATGGTCATGGCCACCCCGCCGTACCGCACCATGGGCAAGCACAGCATCCCGGTGGTGTAACGCCCTGCCATGCGGGATGCCGGCTGGGGTTTGGCATCGCGTGCAGCCACCCATGGGGTGGCTCTACCCCCGGCGCGCCGATACACCAGACACCGCCACATCGATGCGCCACGTACCACCGCACCGATGCGCCACGTATCACCCCGTCAACGCACCGCCGGTAGAGCCACCCCATGGGTGGCTGCTTTTCATTCCGGCCACGCGTACCGGCCTTGTGTCCGGTCAGCGCACCGGCATGCAGATGTCCGCGCGCAGGATCGCCTCGGGCACGTCTTCGGGATCGTCCAGGTAGTGGTAGTACAGCGGCGCGTCGCGCAGTGCGCGCCCGCTGTCGGGCAGCCACTGGCGCAGCAGGGCGTCGGTGGCCGCTTCCAACCCGGCGTAGCTGCCCACATGGCGCAGCACGGCATACTCACCGCCACCCAGGGTTAGCGCGCGCAACGGCGCGGGGATGTCGGCCAAGGCGCGGCCAAAGCCCATGCCGCACTCGAACTCGCACGCATCGGCCGGCACATCGCGATGGTCGTTCAGCGCGATGCCCACCAGCGCCTGCAGGTGCTCGGCCAGGCCCTGTTCCGCGGCCCAGGCATACACCTGCCCGAACGCCTGGTCGGGGTCGTCGAAGGCGCCGCGCGTGCGCAATACCACCACGTCGAACGGCTCCAGCGCGGTCACCTGCACCTGCAGCGGGGGCGTGTCGTCGTTGCCGTCACCGGCCGGCAGCGACAGCCGTTGCTGCCAGTGCGCGCGCAGCGCCGCATCTTCGCGCAACGCGCTGGGGGTGGCGTCCACGGCCTGCCGGCAGGCGCGGGCCAACGCCTGCGGGCTTTCAAAGCCCACCTCCAGCGCCACCTCGGTCACCCGGCTGTCGGCGTGGGCCAGCAACTGCAGCGCGCGCAGCAGGCGAAGACGGGCCACGGTGCGCCCCGGGGTTTCGCCGGTCAGCGCGCGGTACAGGCGATGAAAATGGAACGGCGACTGGTGCGCAATGGCGGCCAGCGCATCCAGATCGGGCAAAGGCTGGCCGCTACGCAGGCACTGCTGCAGGTGGGCGATCACACGGTCGATGCCGTGGCGCTGGCGTAGCTGGGCAATGCGGCTCATGACGGGCTCCGTGTCGGGGTGACGTCCAGCATGCGTCGGTGCCCGCCACGGCGCGTGGCCGATCTTGCGCAGTTTCAGGACCCGTCATCATCGGTGCCGAGCGTTGGTCGACACGCGCAACCAGTCTAGTCCGCGCCGCCGCCCCCGCGTGGCCAGCACGCGCCCCGGTCCGACAACGCAGCTTCGGGGACGTCAAAAACCCCACGGCGGCCGGCCCGCACCGGCCGCCGTGGGCCCCACCTCTACGCCTTCGCCAACGCCTGCTGCAGGTCGGCCAGCAGGTCGTCGATATGTTCGATGCCGATCGACAGCCGCACGGTGTCCTCGCTGACCCCGGCCTTTTCCAGTTCGGCCGCGTCCAGCTGCCGATGGGTGGTCGAGGCCGGATGGGTCGCCAGCGACTTCGCATCGCCCAGGTTCACCAGCCGGGTGAACAACTGCAACGCATCCAGGAAGCGCGCGCCGGCCGCACGGCCGCCGGGCAGGCCGAAGGTGAGCACGCCCGAGCCGTGGCCGCGCAGGTACTTCTGCACCAGCGCATGCTCGGGGTGGTCCGGCAGCGCGGCATAGTTCACCCAGTCCACCTTGGCGTGGTCGCGCAGGAACGTGGCCACCGCCAGCGCGTTGGCGTTGATCCGGTCCAGGCGCAGCGCCAGGGTCTCGATGCCCTGCAGGATCAGGAACGAGTTGAACGGCGAGATCGCCGCACCGGTGTTGCGCAGGGGCACCACGCGTGCGCGGCCGATATAGGCGGCCGGACCCAGCGCCTCGGTGTAGACCACGCCGTGGTAGCTCACGTCCGGCTCGTTGAGCCGGCGGAAGCGCTGCTTGTGCTCGGCCCATGGGAAGCGGCCCGAATCGACGATGGCACCGCCCAGGCTGGTGCCGTGGCCGCCGAGATACTTGGTCAGCGAGTGCACCACGATGTCCGCGCCGAAGTCGAACGAGCGCTGCAGATAAGGGGTGGCCACGGTGTTGTCCACGATCACCGGTACGCCGTGCGCGTGGGCGATCTTCGCCACCGCTTCAATATCGGTGATGTTGCCGCGCGGGTTGCCGATCGATTCGACGAAGACGGCCTTGGTGCGATCGTCGATCAGGGCCGCGAACGCCTCGGGGTCGTTGTAGTCGGCAAACCGGGTCTGGATGCCGAACTGCGGCAGGGTATGCGCGAACAGGTTGTAGGTGCCGCCATACAGCGCGCTGGAGGAGACGATGTTGTCGCCGGCTTCGGCGATGGTCTGGATCGCGTAGGTAATGGCCGCCTGCCCGGAGGCCAGCGCCAGCGCGCCGATACCGCCTTCGAGCGCGGCGATGCGCTGCTCCAGCACGTCGGTGGTGGGATTCATGATGCGGGTGTAGATGTTGCCCGGCACCTTCAGGTCGAACAGGTCCGCGCCGTGCTGGGTGTCATCGAAGGCATAGGCCACGGTCTGGTAGATCGGCACCGCCACCGCGCGCGTCGTCGGGTCGGGTTTGTAGCCGCCGTGCACGGCGATGGTTTCCGCTTTCCATTCGGGACTGCCGTGCTCAGACATCGCGCCTCCTCCGGTTGAATGCCGACGATACCGAACAAAAACCCCCGCCGGAGCGGGGGTTGATGGTCATGCAGCATGGCCTGAGCACGAACGGTTATCAGCAGGCCAAGGACGGGGCTCAGCCCTTGTTGAAGACCAGCTTGCCCTCGGCCGCATCGACCTGGATCACCTCGCCACTGGCGAACTCGCCGGACAGGATCTTCTGCGCCAGCGGATTTTCCAGCTGCGACTGGATGGCGCGCTTCAGCGGCCGCGCCCCGTAGACCGGATCGAAGCCGACGTTGCCCAGCAGCTGGAAGGCGTCGTCGCTGACCTCGATGCGCAGCCCGCGTTCGCTCAGGCGCTTCTCCAGGCCCTGCATCTGGATGCGGGCGATCTGCTTGATCTGCACCTTGTCCAGCGGATGGAACACCACGATGTCGTCCAGCCGGTTGATGAACTCCGGGCGGAAGTGCGCCTGCACCACGCCCATCACCGCGGCCTTCATCTGCGTGTAGGCCTCCGGCGTGTCGTCGCCACTCATGTCCTGGATCTGGTGCGAGCCCAGGTTGGAGGTCATCACGATGACCGTGTTGCGGAAGTCCACCGTGCGGCCCTGGCCGTCGGTGAGGCGGCCGTCGTCGAGCACCTGCAACAGGATGTTGAACACATCCGGGTGCGCCTTCTCCACCTCATCCAGCAGGATCAGCGAATACGGACGGCGACGCACGGCCTCGGTGAGGTAGCCGCCTTCTTCGTAGCCCACATACCCCGGCGGCGCACCGATCAGGCGGGCGACGCTGTGCTTCTCCATGAACTCGCTCATGTCGATGCGGATCATCGCGTCGGTGCTGTCGAACAGGAACTCGGCCAGCGCCTTGCACAGCTCGGTCTTGCCCACGCCGGTGGGTCCGAGGAACAGGAACGAACCGCTGGGGCGATCCGGATCGGACAAGCCGGCACGCGAACGCCGCACCGCGTCGGACACGACCTTGATCGCCTCCTCCTGGCCCACTACGCGCTCATGCAGCATCTGCTCCATGCGCAGCAGCTTGTCGCGCTCGCCTTCCAGCATCCGGTTGACCGGAATGCCGGTCCAGCGCGACACCACTTCGGCGATTTCCTCGGCGGTGACCCGGTCCTGCACCAGCTTGAACTCGGTGGTCTCCACTTCCTGCGCCGCGGCCAGCTGCTTTTCCAGCTGCGGCAACTGGCCGTACTGGATCTCGCTCATGCGGCCGAAATCCTGGCGGCGCTGGGCAGACTCCAGTTCCAGCTTGGCGTGCTCGATCTGCTCCTTGATCTTCGTGGCCCCCTGCAGCGTGGCCTTCTCCGACTTCCAGATTTCATTGAGATCGGAGAACTCGCGCTCCAGCGCGTCGATGTCACTTTCCAGGTCGGCCAGGCGCTGGCGCGAGGCCTCGTCCTTTTCCTTCTTGAGCATTTCGCGCTGGATCTTCAGCTGGATCAGGCGCCGCTCCAGGCGGTCCAGCTCTTCGGGCTTGGAATCGATCTCCATGCGGATGCGCGAGGCGGCCTCGTCCATCAGGTCGATGGCCTTGTCGGGCAGCTGGCGGTCGGCGATGTAGCGGTGCGACAGCGTGGCGGCCGCCACGATCGCCGGGTCGGTGATTTCCACGCCATGGTGCACGGCGTACTTTTCCTTCAGCCCGCGCAGGATGGCGATGGTGTCTTCCACGCTGGGCTCGCCCACCAGCACCTTCTGGAAGCGGCGCTCCAGCGCGGCGTCCTTCTCGATGTACTTGCGGTACTCGTCCAGCGTGGTGGCGCCCACGCAATGCAGCTCACCGCGCGCAAGCGCCGGCTTGAGCATGTTGCCGGCATCCATCGCGCCATCGGCCTTGCCCGCGCCCACCATGGTGTGCAGCTCGTCGATGAACAGAATCACCTGCCCCTCGCTCTTGGCCAGGTCGTTGAGCACGCCCTTGAGGCGTTCTTCGAATTCACCGCGGAACTTGGCACCGGCAATCAACGCGCCCATGTCCAGTGACAGCACGCGCTTGCCGCGCAGGCCTTCGGGCACTTCGTCGTTGATGATGCGCTGGGCCAGGCCTTCCACGATCGCGGTCTTGCCCACGCCGGGTTCGCCGATCAGCACCGGGTTGTTCTTGGTCCGGCGCTGCAGCACCTGGATGGTGCGGCGGATTTCCTCGTCGCGCCCGATCACCGGGTCCAGCTTGCCGCTCTCGGCACGCGCGGTCAGGTCGATGGTGTACTTTTCCAGCGCCTGACGCTGGTCTTCGGCATTCTCCGACTGCACGCTTTCGCCACCGCGGATCTTGTCGATCGCCGCGTCAATGCGGGTCTTGTCGGCACCGGCGGCGCGCAGCGCCATACCCAGCGTGCCGCCGTCGTCCAGCGCCGCCAGCACGAACCACTCGCTGGCGATGAAGGCATCGCCGTGCTGCTGGGCCAGCTTGTCGGTGTTGTTGAGCAACCGGTTGAGGTCATTGCCGATCGACAGGTTGCCTTCCTGCCCGGACACCTTGGGCAGCGCATCCATCGCCTCGTTGAGGCGCTCGCGCAGCACCGGCACGTTGACCCCGGCCTGGGACAGCAGCGGGCGCGTGCTGCCGCCCTGCTGGTCCAGCAGCGCGGTAAATACGTGCACCGGTTCGATGATGTTGTGGTCGCGGCCCACGGCCAGCGACTGGGCGTCTGCCAGCGCCTGCTGGAAACGCGAGGTGAGCTTGTCCATCCGCATGGGGAATTCCTCTTTCATGTCATGGCCAGCGTGGCTGGCAGATGTAACGGATATGCGGTTGTCGCGCAGTGATTCAAGACAATCCGCGCTGGCAATACAGCCTCCGTATTGCCATACTTGCGAATCATTCTCATTCTTATCCAGTGACCGGCATTGCCGTGCCTGGCCTTCCGGGCGACTCCCATGCACCCACAACGCGAGATCGTCGGCGCCCTGTACCGGGACCATCGCCGCTGGCTGCAGGGCTGGCTGGGCGGTCGCGTGGGCTGCCGGGAAACCGCCGCCGATCTCACCCAGGACACCTTCGCGCGCCTGCTGCAGGACCGCGACCTGTCGGCCCTGCGCGAGCCGCGCGCCTTCCTGACCACGGTGGCGCGCGGGCTGGCGGCCAACTGGTTCCGGCGGCAGGCGCTGGAGCGGGCGTATCTGGAGCAGCTGGCATCCCTGCCCGACGCATGGGTCCCATCGCTGGAGGACCAGGCGCTGGTGCGCGAAGCGCTGCAACAGATCGACGCGATGCTCGACGCCCTGCCCGCCGCGGCCCGCCAGGTGTTCCTGCTGGCCCAGTTCGAAGGCCTGCGCTACGAGGCCATCGCGCAGCGCCTGCAGCTGTCGCTGAGTACCGTGAAGCGGCACATGAAGCGGGCGCTGGTGGGATGCCTTGCGCATGCCGGCTGATCCGGCCGCGGCCGACCCGGCTCTATCGGCGGTCGTGCTGGAGCAGGCCGCCGAGTGGCTGCTACGGCTGCACGACGACGACAGCACCCGCACCCGCGCTGCCTGCGCGCAGTGGTGCGCAGAGCACCCCGACCATGCGCGCGCGTGGCAGCGTGCGCAGCGGTTGCAGGCGCTGGTGGCGCAGGTGCCCTCCGGTTGGGCGCTGCCGGTGCTGGGCCGGTCGCGCGGCGGCGCCCGCAGCCGCCGTGCGGCGATCAAGCGCATCGGCCTGTGGCTGACCCTGGTTCCGGCCGGCTGGGCCGGCTGGCAGCTGGCCGTTCCCGGCGCACCCGGGCAGCGCGAACGGACCGCGGTCGGCCAGCGGCGTCTGCGGATCCTTCCCGATGGCAGCACCGTGCACCTGGACACCGACACCCAGCTGCAGGTGCAGTTCGATCCGCTGCAGCGCCAACTGCAACTGGTACGCGGCCAGGTCCTGGTGGAAACCGCGCCGGATCGGCAGTCGCCCGCGCGCCCCTTCCAGGTGGTCACCGCGCACGGGCAGATACGCGCCCTGGGCACGCGCTTCAACGTCCGACTCGATGACCAGCGCACCGAGCTGTCCCTGTATGCGGGCGGCCTCGAAATCCGCGCAGGTGGCAGCGACGCGTGGCGACTGCACGTCGGTGAGCAGGCCTGGTTCGATGCCGCCGGCGGGCATGCCGTCGCCGCACTGGATGACAGCGCCAGCGCGTGGGTCGAGGGCATGCTGGTGGTCGACGCCCGGCCGTTGGGAGAGGTGGTGGCCGAACTCGCCCGCCACCGCCGCGGCGTGCTGCGCTGCGACCCGCAGGTAGCGCTGTTGCCGGTGTCCGGCGCCTTTCCACTGGACGACAGCGACCGCAGCCTGGCCCTGCTGGAGGCAACGTACCCCGTGCGCGTGCAGCGCAGCCCGGGCGGCTGGTGGGTGCTGGTGGCGGCACGCTGACACTTTTTTCGATCTCACGGGGCAACACAGAGAACCCCTGCATTCCAGACCCCCACCATGACCCGATCTTCCCGCCTGCTGACCCTGAGCGCCCTGTCGCTGGCCGTGCTGTCCACGTCCATGCTGCACGCCGCTGCCGCCGATGCGCCGTCCACCTCCCCCGCCCTGCAACGCGTGGTGCCCCTGGGCCGGGCGCTGTCCAACTTCGCCAGCCAGCACGGCGTCGCACTTGCGTTCGATCCGGCGCTGACCGCCGGGCGGCGCGCGCCCTCCGTGCCGGCCAACCTGCCGCTGGAAGACGGCCTGGCGGCATTGCTGGCCGGCACCGGACTACGCGCCGTGCGGCGCGACGATGGCAGCTACACCCTGGAACAGCCCGCCCAGACCAGCCGCGGCGGCACCATGCCCGCGCTGAGGGTGGGCAGCACGGGCGCGTCCCTGTTCGGCGAAGGCATGACGCTTGGCCAGGATTACGTGCAGGCCCAACCGGCCGGCAATGGCGACATCACCAGCCTGTTGAAGATCAACCCGGCGGTGCAGTTCGACAACGCGCAGCTGGGCAGTTTCAACCCGGGCGAGATCAGCCCCGCCGAGATCAGCATCAACGGCGCCAAGTTCTACCAGAACGCGTTCCTGGTGGATGGCGTGAGCTTCAACAACGACATCGACCCGGCCGCCGACGCTTCGCCCTACCGGCTGGACAGCGTCCCCGGCGGCGCGCAGGCCCTGGCGCTGGACACCCACCTGCTGGAGGACATCACGGTGCTCGACAGCAACATCTCGGCGGCCTATGGCGGCTTCAATGGCGGCGTGGTCGATGCGACTACGCGCCGCCCGAGCCGCACGCTGTCCGGCAGCGTGTCCACCCAGATGGCCCGTTCGGAATGGACGCGCTACCACCTCAACGGTGACATCGCCGACAGCTACAACAAAGCCTCCAGCTACAACGATGGCCAGCCGGAGTTCAAGAAGGAAATCACCCGCGCCACCCTGGAAGGCTACGTCACCGACACCGTCGGCCTGCTGGCCAGCGTGACCCGCAAGCGCTCCACCATTCCCAGCTATTTCTATTCCTCGCACCTGGTCGATACCTACGGCGCGCAGAAGGAAACCCAGCGTCGCGCCAGCGACAACGTCTTCGTCAAGGCCGTCTGGGAGGCCAGCGACCGGCTCGACCTGGACGCGAGCGTGACCTACGCGCCCAGTGAGAATCACTACTTCCGCTCCAACAGCGCCGACGGCGCGTTGGACATCGACAGCGGCGGTCTGCAGGCGCAGGTAAAGGCAAACTGGCAGGCCAACTGGGGCCGCCTGCAGCACCAGCTGAGCTGGAGCGACACCGAGCAGTCGCGGCAAGCCGACGCCAACGACTTCTACACCTGGCTGCACTCGGCGTCCAAACCGTGGGGCACCACGGCGTCGTCGACGCAGGGCGAGTACGGCAGCATCGAGCAGCAGAGTTCGCGGCTGCAGTACAAGGTGGATGCCAACGCCGATGCGTTTCAATGGCTGGGCATGACCCATCGGCTGTCGGCCGGCCTGCAGGTGGCGCACGAGCGCGTGTCCTTCGAGCGCCTGGAGGACGCAAGCTCCTACGTGGTGCCGGTACGCACCGACACCTGCACCAACCGCGCCGGTGTCACCGACACCGCCACCTGCTCGCTGGGCCTCACCGACACCGGCGCGGCCCGCACCACCGGGTGGCCGGGCCAGTACTTCAGCCAGCGCACCCGCTTTGCCGCCGGTCGCATCGGCTTCAACGTGGACAGCGGCGCCGCCTATCTGGAAGACGACATCCAGATCGGCGCGCTGCAACTGCGCCCGGGCCTGCGTGTCGACGCGGACAGCTACATGGACCAGACCACCGTGGCCCCGCGCCTGGCCGCCGCCTACCAGCTGCACGATGCCGGCAACACCCGCCTGCTGGCGGGCGCCAACCGCTACTACGGTCGCAATGCGGCCACCTGGCAGCTGCGCGATGGCGTCAACCGCCTGCGCTACAACAGCGAGCGGCGCAGCAGCCTGGACGCCGAATGGACGCTGGGCACCCAGGCCACCAACCAGGTGCGCTTCAACGAACTGAAGGTGGCCTACGACGACGAATGGATGCTGGGTGCGCAGCAGCAGTGGGGCGGTTTCGACGTGCTGTTCAAGTACGTCAACCGCACCGGGCGCGACCAGGTGATCCAGGTGCCCGGCCGTGACCTCGGCGCGCCGGCCGACGACCCCACCCTGTCCAACAGCTACACCACCTGGACCAACGACGGCCGCAGCCGCACCGACATCTACAGCCTGGTGATCAAACCGCTGCGCGCCCTGCGCTGGGGCAACACCTACACCACCGGCATGCTCGCCCTGGACTGGACCGACAGCCGCGCCTCCGCCCCGGATTACGAGAATGAAGACGGGCGCATGTACTACCTCGACCCGATCATCCGCTACCAGGGTGACTTCATGCGCTACCGCGACCGCCCGGCGGACAACTTCAACCGCCCGTGGACCGCGCGCCTGACCACGATGACGCGCATTCCCGCCGCCCACCTGACGGTGAGCAACTTCCTGCGCTACCGCGCCGCCTTCAGCGCCGTGGCCGACACCAACCTCAACACCATGTACGAGGGCCAGTCGGTGGACATCTGGGAGGAACGCAGCTTCAGCCCCGCCCTCACCTGGGACCTGCGCCTGGCCTGGGAACTGCCGGTGGGTACGCGTGGGACGGTCTTCAGCAACGTGGATGTGTTCAACCTGCTCGATGCCAGCAACGTGAACGGCGTATCCAACGGCCCGGTGTCGGTGCCGTACTACGAGATGGGCCGTTCGTTCTGGGTCGAGGTGGGTTACCGGTTCTGAGTGCGACAACCGCCCGATCGAGCGTCCTGCACCGCTGGCTGCGCCGCCTGGCAGCCAGCGCTCTGTTGCTGTGCGCGCTGCCGGCGGGCGCCCAGCGCGACAGACTGCAGGCGCCGCCGGCCGGCTGCGGGCCGACGCTGCCAGACACGCCGATGCCCAGCGCCGTGTGCCTGCGCTATCGCTACACCCAACCCACCGCGCAGTGGCCGGCGCCGCACATCGACCCCGGCGTGGCCTGGCAGGAACTGGCCCCGCTCGGGCCACCACCGCAACCGCGCGACAATCCGTCCACGCCGGCCAAAGTCGCCCTGGGCCAGCGCCTGTTCAACGACCCGCGCCTGTCGCGCTCGGGGCAGATCGCCTGCGCGAGCTGCCACGAACGCGACCTCGGTTTCGCCGATGGTCGGCGCGTGTCGTTCGGCCACGACCGCCAGCCCGGCCGCCGCAATGCCCCCAGCGTGGCGATGGCCGGTTACGCGCACACGCTGTTTTGGGACGGTCGCGCGGCCACGCTGGAAGACCAGGCGCTGGAGCCGATCGCCGACCCGAAGGAAATGGCCTTCCATGCCGAGGATGCGGCTACGCGCGTGCGCGCCGATGCCGACTACCGCACGGCCTTTGCCGCCGTGTTCGGCGATGACCGCGTGGATACCCGCCAACTGGCCCAGGCCATCGCCGCCTTCGAGCGCAGCCTGGCCCCCTCCCGCAACCGTTTCGACCGCTTTCTCGGTGGCCAGTCCAGCGCCCTGGACGACGCGCAGCTGCGGGGTCTGCACCTGTTCCGCACGCGCGCTGGCTGCATGAACTGCCACAGCGGTCCCGCGTTGACCGACAACGGCTTCCACAACCTGGGCCTGCATTTCCACGGCCGCGCGCGCCAGGACCTGGGACGTTATGAGGTGACCGGACACCCGGCCGACAGCGGCCGTTTCCGCACGCCCTCGTTGCGCGGCGTGGCCAACACCGCGCCTTACATGCACAACGGCCTGTTGCCGCGGCTGGACGGCGTGCTGGCGTTCTACAACGTGGGCGGTGGCAAACCGCGCGCGCCGGCAGGGGCTGCTGCCGACGCGTCGCCCTTCCCGCAACCGGACCCGCTGCTGCGCCCGCGCGGGCTCAGCCGCCAGGAGCTGCAGGACCTGGAAGCGTTCCTGCGCGCCCTGTAGCGCGTGCGATCAGCCGCGGCTGATGGCCGCGCGGATCGCCCGCAGCTGCTGCTTCACTGCGCGCGCCTGCGCGGCGTCCATGCGCAGCAGCAGTTTCTGCCCCACCGAGCGTGACTGCAACGCAGGATCGACAAAGCGATAGCGGCCGCGCTCATCGCGCGTCACCGCCAACGGACGCGGCGGCTCCGGTGTCTGCAGCAGGTGGTCGATCACCGCCACCAACCGGTCGTTGAAGTAGGCGTTGGGCTGGCCCAGTTCGGCATACACCTGCTGCAGCAACGGGTAGACGCGCACATAGGCCTTACCCGCTGCGCCCGCATCCAATGCAGTAAACGCCTTCACGTAGGGAGCGTAGCGCTCGGCATTGGCCTTGGCGATGTACACCGTGCCATCCATCGTCTCGACCTGCAGGCTGCCGGGCAACGCACGCACCGCCATCGCGGGCGTTGGCACGCTGGGCTTGTCGAGGTTGTCGATATGGGTGACCACGCGCTGGACCAGATGGTCGCGTAGCAGCAGTGCCAGTGCGCCGTCGCCATTGAACAGCGCGCTCAGTGTGTCGAATACCGGGCCGTCGCTGTCGGCCAACGTGGGCAGTGCCGGATCAGCCGCATCACGGGGATCGACCGGATGCTGGATGGGAGGCGGCGCCGGCGCCGCAGGTGATGCAGGAACGGGCGGTATCTTCGTAGCCGCGCCCTGTTGTACTGCCGGCGCCTGCACCGGCACCTGTATGTCATCAACAAGACCGCGCACGGTGTCGCTGAACAACCACGTTCCCGCACCGCCGATGACCACCACACCCAACACCCATGGCCAGATCGCCTTTCCGCTCTTCTGCATGTTGCCGTACCTCGCGTTTCACGTGCCTGGACACCGTATGACCCCCGCCATCGGACGGGGTTCCCCGCGCACCTGCATGACCGCAGCGCGCGCGTTGTCACCGCATCATCCCGCAGGCGCGATGAACCGCTGCCACGTGAACCACCACACGCTCACGCCCGCTTTGCATGGGCACGCCGATGCTGTGCACTGTTCTTGTGGAGCACCGTGATGCATTACGAGCTTTACTACTGGACCGGCATCCAGGGCCGTGGCGAGTTCATCCGGCTTGCGTTGGAAGATGCCGGCGCTGCTTACACCGACATGACGCGCGTGCATGGCGACGCGGTGATGCAGCCGTTCCTGCAGGGCAAGGAAGACGGCCTGCGCCCGTTCGCCCCGCCCTTTTTGAAGAGTGGCAGGCAGGTAGTCGCCCAGGTGGGCGCGATCCTCGACTACCTTGCGCCGGAGCTCGGCCTGGTGCCGGAGGCCGCCTCACGCCGGCAGCAGGCCCTGCAGCTGCAGCTGACCATCGCCGACCTGGTCGCCGAAGTGCACGACACCCACCACCCGATCTCCGCATCGACGTACTACGAAGACCAGAAGCGCGAAGCCAAGGCACGCGCCGAGGCAATGCGTGCCGAGCGGCTGCCGAAATTCCTGGGCTACTTCGAAGGCGTGCTGAAGGACAACGGCGAGCGCCATCCGCTGCGCGAGCATTCCTACGTGGACCTGTCGCTGTTCCAGCTGCTGAGCGGGCTGGACTACATGTTCCCGCGGCGCATGCAGGCGCTGTGGCCCACCGTGCCGTTGCTGCGCGCGCTCAAGGACCGGGTGGAACGGCGACCGAACATCGCCGCCTACCTGGCATCCGACCGCCGGCTGGCGTTCAACACCAACGGCATCTTCCGCCATTACCCGGAACTGGACGGCGACCGGTAATCACGACCGTTGGTCGTGATTACCCTGCTGCGATTCCGCACCGACCAACGGTCTGTGCCTACCGGGTAGTGATCGGTAGATCACGACCGTTGGTCGTGATCCACGCGCGGCTGCTTCTGCAGCGACAGCAGCGCCAGCAACCCGGCCAGTGCCACGTAGGCCCCGGCGAACTGCCACATGATGAGCTTGGGCAACCCCTCCAGCTGCCACGGCAGGTAGATGCCGCCGCGCGGGTCCACCGAGTGGATCAGCCCGAACAGGGTCAACGCCGCCGCCACCAGCAGGAACCCGGACGAGCGCAGCAACCTGCCATCGATCATCGCCACCACCGCGGCAATCCACAGCATCGAGGTGATGATGAAGCCGTTGCCCAGGGTGAAGATCACCGCCAGTTCCGGCAGGCCGTGCCCGTCCAGCGTGGTGGTCATCGCCGCCAGCTGCTCCGGCGCGATCCAGCCCGGTGCCTTGATCGCCAGCAGATAGGCCACCGAAGGCAGGAAGCCCAGCACCATCGCCCCGGCATGTTCGCGCGGGGTGGCCTGGAAGGCCTGGGTGGTGATGTCGATGGCCACGTACACGATGATCGGCGCCAGCACCGCCAGCGGCAGCCACTGCACCAGCCCGGAGATCACCCCGAGGATGCCGCCGATACCGACGAACAGGCCGGTCAGCAGCGTGTAGCCGCTGCGCGCGCCCATGTGCTTGTAGGCCGGCTGGCCGATGTAGGGGGTGGTCTGCGCCACGCCACCGCACAGCCCGGCCACCAGCGTTGCCACCGCTTCCACCAGCAGGATGTCGCGGGTGCGGTAATCGTCGCCGGCCGCGCGCGCGCTCTCGGACACATTGATGCCGCCCACCACCATCAGCAGGCCGAACGGCAGCAGCAGCGGCAGGTAGGTCATGGCCGTGGGCAGGCCGTCGATGAAGCCCAGCGTGGGCCACGGCAGCACCACCTGCGGCGGCGTCCAGGCCGGTACGTGGAAGCCCGGCGCTCCCAGCCCGGCCAGCCCCAGCCCGTAGTACAGGGCGGTGCCGAACACGAAAGCGACCAGCACGCCCGGCGCGCGGATCGGCAACTTGCGCTTGGCGATCAGCACGTACAGCAGCAGGCCCAGGGTGACGAATCCGACGACCGGCGAGCGCAGCGTTTCCAGCAGCGGCAGGAAGCCCATCAGCACGATGGCGATGCCGGCGATGGAACCCAGCAGCGACGCGCGCGGCAGCGCGCGGGTGACCGCCTCGCCGAAGAAGGAAAGGATCACCTTCAGCACGCCCATGATCACCAGCGAGGCCATGCCCAGCTGCCAGGTGGCGATCGCCGCGTCGTGCGGCGCCAGGCCCTGCGCCTTGAAGGCGATGAAGGCCGGGCCCAGCACCAGCAGCGCCATGCCGATGCTGGTGGGCGCGTCCAGGCCGAGCGGCATCGCGGTGACATCGTCACGGCCGGCGCGCGTGGCCAGCCGCCGCGCCATCCACGTATAGAGCACGTTGCCGACCAGCACGCCAAAGGCGGTGCCGGGGAACATGCGGCCGAACACCACGTCGGCCGGGAACTGGAAGATGCCGACCAGCGCCATCGCGATGAAGCCCAGGATCGACAGGTTGTCGACCACCAAGCCAAAGAAACCATTGAAATCGCCGGCAACGAACCAGCGGAGGGGTCCGGAGCGGACGGGAGCGGGGGCGGACATGCGCGGCACTGCCGTGGGGAGGGGGTAGCCGATGGTAGGGCCTCACCGCCGCCAGTAACAGGCGCATGGGTGGAACGCCGGGGGTGTACGCGTCAGCGCATACGCGCTGCCGCCCCGTGATCCAAGCGGCCATTGCATCCGGTAGTGCCGGCCGCTGGCCGGCTCCTCAGATGCATCCGGCGGTATCGGGAGCCGGCCAGCGGCCGGCACTACCTTGGTGGGTCCGACGGTGCCGGGAGCCGGCCAGCGGCCGGCACTACCGGGGTGGGTCCGACGGTGTCGGCAGCCAGCCAGCGCCGTTCCGACCAACGGTCGGCACCCACCCGGTAGGTCACCACCGTTGGTGGTGACCCTCCACGGGCTCAGGGCTTGTTGAGGAAATTGTTCGCCAGCAGATCACGCACGTCGCCCACCCGCCCGCTCAGCAACGCCTTGGCCGCATACAGCGCGGTGCCGGCCACCTGCTTGGCTTCCACCTGGGGCGGCATTACCAGCTCGGTCGGGCTGGTGTGCACGTCCAGCAGCGCCGGGCCCGGATGGGCCAGGAAATCCTTCACCGCCTGCTCCAGGTCTTCCGAGCGGGTCACGGTGCGCCCGTAGAAACCGATCACCTCGGCCAGGCGGCCGAAATCGGGGTTCTTCAGGTCGGTGTAGTTGTCGAGCAGGCCTTCCACCTTCTGCTCCAGCTCCACGAAGTTCAGCGAGCTGTTGTTGTAGACCACCACCTTGATCGGCAGGTCTTCCTGCACGGCGGTGAGCAGGTCGCCCAGCAGCATCGCAATGCCGCCATCGCCCGACAGCGAGATCACCTGCCGGCCCGGATACGCCTTCTGCAGGCCCAGCGCCTGCGGCATCGCATTGGCCATCGTGCCGTGCAGCAGGCTGGTCAGGGTGCGGCGGCGGCCATTGGTGCGGATATGGCGCAGGATCCACACCATCGGCGAGCCACCGTCGGCGGTGAACAGCGCATCGTCGTTGGCGTGGCGGTTGATCAAGGCGGTGAGGTGCTGCGGATGGATCAGTTCGCCCTCGCCCGGCTGCTCTTCCTTCTCGCGCGTGGCCAGCGCCTTTTCGCGGTGTTCGATGCACTCGTCCAAGAAGCTGCGGTCCTGCCGCGGGGGCAGCATCGGAAGCAGGGCGTCCAGGGTCGGGCCAATGTCGCCCACCACGCCCAGGGTGACCGGGTGGCGGCGCCCAAGGTGGCTGCCATCGCGGTCGACCTGGATCAGCGTGGCCTTGTCCGGGTAGTACTGGCCCCAGGCGAAATCGGCGCCGAGCAGCAGCAGCGTGTCGCAGGCCATCAGCGTGTGGTAGCCCGATTCAATCCCGAAGATGCCGGTCATGCCCATGTTGTAGGGGTTGTCATGCTCGACGAAATCCTTGGCCCGCGAGGTGTGTGCGATCGGCGCCTGCAGCCGCTCGCCCAGCGCCACCAGCGCGTCGTGCGCATGCTCGCAGCCAGCCCCTGCGTAGATGCCCACGCGCTTGCCGTCACCGATCAAGGCCACGATGCGCTGCAGCTCGTCATCGCTGGGGCGCAGCACCGGCTGGGTGTGGTGCACCGAGAACGGCACGTCGTGCTTGACCATCGCTTCGCTGATGTCGGCCGGCAGGATCACCACGGCCACGCCGCGCCGGCTGATGGCCGCCTGGCAGGCCAGCGCCACCACGCGGCGCGCCTGTTCGGGGCTGTGCACCTGCTCGCAGAACACGCTGCAGCTGGCATACACCGCCTTGAAATCGACCTCCTGCGGAAACTCCATGCCCAGCTCGGCAGTAACCACCTGGCTGGCAATCAGCACCATCGGCGCGCGGTTGCGGTTGGTCTCGAATACACCATTGATGAAGTGCAGCCCGCCCGGCCCGCACGAACCGGCGCAGGCGGTGAGCTGCCCACTGATCAGCGATTCGGCGCCGGCGGCGAACGCGGCCACTTCCTCATGGCGCATATGCACCCACTCGATATCGCTGTGGTGGATGGCATCGGTGACGTAGTTGAGGGTATCGCCGACGATGCCGTAACAATGACGGACACCGGCAGCCTGCAGGGTTTCAACCACGATCTCGGCAACGCGCTTGCTCATGGGGGAACAGCCTTGGACGGGGGACCCCCAGCCTAGCCAGCCGCAGGTGATCTTCCTGTAGGCAGGTGGCGTGAAATGCCTATACATTGGCTGGCCCGTTCACTGGCCTTCAGGCTCATGCAGATTGCGCTGCGCTGCGCCACCACGCAGCAGTTCCTGTCCTTCCATGAGCAGCAGTGGCTGCACGCCATCGACCCGGCGGCACACCCGTGGCTGGCGCAGCTGCTGCGTGCACCCCGCGGCGGTGTCGCGCCCGATGACCTGCCGGCCGCGATGGACGAACTGCTGGCCTGCCTGGCCTTGCAGGACTCCACCGATACGATCATCCGCCGCAGCGGCCTGCGGCTCCTGCTGTTGCTAGCCACCGGCCAGCGCCAAGGCCAGCCGGTGAGCTGGCAGCACCGGTGAGCCCGGGAGGCGCGCATGGCATTTGACCTGTACCTGGACGACGCCGGGCCGCGCATGCGGCATGCGTGGATCGACACCCACGAAGAGGCCATTCTCAGCCCCGACACCAGCCGCTACCCGCAGCTGAGCCGGCTACAGCAGGAGTTCTACGGCGCGCCGCGTATTTCGCCGGGGCAGGCCGCCGCGCTGGTGCAGGAAGTGATCGACCGGTTGCTGGAGCAACCCGATGGCGCGGAGGGGCCGTTGGCCGAGGTGGGCCTGCGCCTGATCCTGCTGTTCGACCAGGCGCAGCGCCACGGCCTGCATATCCAGTGCGAGGGCGACTGAGCGTGGCTCAGGGGTTGGCGTTGACCCAGCCCAGAATCTCGCCCCGGGTCGGGTTGGCGTAGCGCACCTTCACCCAGCCGTCCTTCTCGTCCAGCAGTTCCACCCGGTCCTCGCGCACCAGATAGCGGCGGGTGGCGGTGTCGCCGGGACGGGCGTACAGCGGCAGCCGCGCCGGCACCACCTGGCCGCTGAAGGCCAGCAATCGCCGGTCACTACGCGGTGCCACCAGCCCGTCGGAGATCGCTGTTTCCAGCACCTTGCCGGTAGGGTCATACGTGGTCCAGACCGCCATCGGGCCACTGTCGGCGGTCTGCTTGACGAAGATCGTCGCCTCCAGCGCGTCGCCCAGCATCAGCGTGCGCTCGGCGCGGTACAGGTAGAGGCGCCCGTCGTGGTAGCGGTATTGGTCCACGTACCACATCGGGCCACTGCGGCAGCTGCTGCTCAGGGTGCGGTTGGCCGCGTCCACGTCCAGCCCCATCAACCCACCGCATTGTTCGTGCGAACTGGCGGGTAGTGCCAGTGGCACGAACCGCGCCTGCGGGATGTCGAACCGGTAGACGGCCACCGCTTCGTTGACCTGCCCCACCGAAGCACGCGCCACCAGCTCGGGACGGCCATCGAAATCGACGTCCAGCTGGCTCAGGCGCGCGCCGCCGTCGGCATCGGCCACGCCGTCCAGCCGCTGCTGGCGGCCTGACGGCAGCAGCAGCGCCAGGGTACCCTGCGTTTCCACCCGCGCGGTGGCCACCTGGTACGGCCCGACCACCATGCGCAGCACTGGGTCATCGGCGGCCGCCGACACACCCATCCACAGCAGCGCGGCGCACAGCACCGCGTAACGCCCGCCCTTGACCTTGTTCATCGTTGCATCCTGCCGCGCCCCGCGGGCGCACTGGATCAGAACGATACTTCAACCGCCTGCTGCGCCCACAGTACCGACTGGTGGCCGGTGGCCTGCTTCCAGGCCAGCCGGATCGCTTCGATGTCGGCGCGGCGCTGCGGGGTGTTCTCGTGCAGCACCACCAGCACCTTGGTGCGCAGGCGGTTGGGCTCGGCCGCGCCGCGGAACAACCACTGGCCATAGGCGTCGAACACGGTCAGCCCGTCGGGAAAGCGCGGGGTGACCTGCTTGTCGAGGAAAGCACGCCACTGCGTGTCGGTGATCGCGTCGGTCTGCGTGCGCTCGGAGGCGCCGCTTTCCTCGCCCACGCCGAAGTACAGCTCGCTGCGCACCCACCCGGCGGCGGCATCCGGGCGGGCGGCATCGCCCTGCAGGGTGGCGGTGGCCGTGGCCGGCGGGGCCGGCTTGGCGGTGGGCGCGGCGGTGGCGCAGCCGCTGGCGGCCAGCACCAGGGCGAACAGAACAGCGTAGGACTTCATCGAAAGGCTCCAGGAAAGCAGGCGTACAGGGGGAGGAAGGGTGCAGGACATCCGATGCCTGCATGGATCACCAGCGGTTATCTGTTGATGACCATAGGCAATGGGACTTGCATCACATCGGCCATCACGCCAAGATAATATATCGCTTCATCCGGATGGATTGGTAGTGCCAACCACTGGTCGGCAACGCCAGCTCCCCCCGCCCCTCCCTCCCCCTCGTCGTCCTGCTGGAGTCCGCATGTCCCGTCCGTCCGCGTCGCGCCTTGGCCTTGCCATCGCGCTCGTCCTCTCCTCCCCCTGCTCGCCCAGGACGTACATGCGCAGGACGCGCCCGGCTCGGCCACCACGCTGGACACCGTCATTGTCACCGGCACCCGCGCGGTGGACCGCACCGTGCTGGAGTCCACCTCGCCGGTGGACGTGCTCACCGCCGAGGACATCCGCAAGGCCGGTGTGGTCAATGGTGAACTGGGTAGCGCGCTGCAGGCGCTGCTGCCCTCGTTCAACTTCCCGCGCCAGTCCAACTCCGGCGGCGCCGACCACATCCGCGCCGCGCAGCTGCGCGGCCTGTCGCCCGACCAGGTGCTGGTGCTGGTGAACGGCAAGCGCCGCCACAGCAGCGCGCTGGTCAACACCGACAGCAAGATCGGCAAGGGCACCACGCCGGTGGACTTCAACGCCATCCCGATCAGCGCGATCAAGCGCATCGAAGTGCTGCGCGACGGCGCCGGCGCGCTGTACGGCTCCGACGCGGTGGCCGGGGTCATCAACGTGATCCTCGACGACGCCCCGGAAGGCGGCGCGTTCGAGGCCAGCTTCGGTGCCAACCACACCGACCTCAAGCCGATCGACCGCACCATCACCGACGGCCAGACCAGCTACGCCAGCGCCAAGGTCGGCACCCGGCTGGGCGATGAGGGCGGCTTCCTGCGCGTGGGCCTGGAGCTGAAGAACCACGAAGGCACCAACCGCGCCGGCTTCGACCAGATCCCGCCGTGGGACCAGAGCGCCACCAACCTGGCCCTGCAGGGCAAGCGCAACTACGTGCTGGGCGACGGCAAGACCAAGGATCTGAACGCCTGGATCAATACCGAGCTGCCGTTCGGTGAGACGTCCAAGTTCTACTTCTTCAGCACCTTCAACCAGCGCGACAGCGAAGGCGCCAACTACTTCCGCTACCCCGACAGCGACGCCAACTGGGCGCAGGTGTACCCGAACGGCTACCGGCCGATTTCCGAGGGTGAAAACCGCGACGTGCAGGCCGTGGCCGGCGCCAAGGGCCAGTGGGGCGAGTGGAACTACGACGCCAGCCTGGACTACGGCACCAACAGCTTCACCTACCGCCTGCGCAACTCGCTCAATGCCTCGCTGGGCCCCACCAGCCCAACCCGCTTCAAGACCGGCGATTACCGCAACGAGCTGACCGTGGCCAACCTCGACCTGGGTCGGGTGTTCAGCCAGGGCGAGAACATCACCCACAGCCTTGGCCTGGGCGTGGAGGCGCGGCGCGACCACTACCAGACCCGCCCGGGCGACCCGAGCAGCTATGCCGCCGGCCCGTTCACCGACCGCCCGACCGGCTCGCAGGCCGGCGGCGGCCTGACCCCGCAGGACGCCACCACGCTGTCGCGCGACGTGGCCAGCGCCTACGTCAGCCTGTCCAGCCAGTTCGGCGAGCACTTCTCCAGTGACCTGGCCGCGCGTTACGAGCACAGCGACGACTTCGGCGGCGAGCTCACCGGCAAGCTCGGCCTGCGTTACGAGTTCGCCCCGGCGTTCGCGTTGCGTGGTGCGATCTCCAACAACTTCCGCGCCCCGTCGCTGGCGCAGATCGGCTACGAATCCACCTCCACCGGCTACAACGCGGCCGGGCAGCTGGTGCAGGGCCGGGTGCTGTCGGTGAACAACCCGATCGCGCGCGGCCTGGGCGCCACCGCGCTGAAGCCGGAGAAGTCGCTCAATACCAGCCTGGGCTTCACCAGCCGCATCGGCGACCACTTCGATGTGTCGCTGGATTTCTTCCAGATCGATATCGACGACCGCATCGCGCTGTCGGAAAGCATCACCGGCGATGCCCTCACCGACTACGTGCAGCAGCAGTTCGGCGTGGCCGGCCTGCAGAGCGCCAGCTTCTTCGTCAACGCCGCCGACACCCGCACCCGCGGTGCCGAGCTGGTGAGCAACTGGCGGCAGTCGCTGGGCAACGGTGAGCTGGTGCTGACCGGCACCTACGCGTACACCAAGACCACGCTGAAGAACGTGCTGGCCACGCCGGCCAGCCTGCTCGCGCTGGACCCGGACTACGTGCTGTTTGGCGTGGAGGAAACCAACACCCTCACCGACGCCACCCCGCGCACCCGCGGTTCGGTGGCGGCCAGCTGGAGCAATGACCGCTGGTCGCTGAGCAGCCGGGTCAACCGTTATGGCAGCGTCACCCGCGTGTTCAACTTCGGCGACGGCTTCATTCCGCGCCAGACCTACGGCGCCGAGTGGCAGCTGGATGCGGAAGTGGAGTTCAAGATCACCCCGCAGTGGAGCGTGGCGGTGGGCGGGCAGAACCTGACCGACAACTACTCGGACCTGTCCAACGACGATATCTACTACTACGGTAACCTGCCGTATGACGTGTTGTCGCCGGTGGGCAGCAACGGCGCGTATTACTACGGACGCGTGCGGTATACGTTCTGACCGGGGGTGCAGCCGACCAACGGTCGGCTCTACCGTATTGTGCAGCCGACCAACGGTCGGCTCTACCGGGCGGTGAACGGGAACAGGTAGAGCCGACCGTTGGTCGGCTGCTCTGATCCCGGCCGCCATACATGCGCCGCGGCGGAATGCACCGCCGCACCGCGTGTGAAAACAACGCGCCGCGCCATGCCATGACCTGACGATCACACCCACGCTGGCATGTTGGCGGGCATGGCCAACGACCTCCCCCCACGTCCGCCGCCGCCGTTGCTGGACGATGCCTGCGCGTTGTTCCTCGACGTGGATGGCACCCTGATTGAATTCGAACGCGACCCCGAAGCGGTCACGCTGCTGCCGGAAGTGCGTGATGCGATCGGGCGCATCAGTGATCGCCTGGAAGGCGCGGTCGCGCTGATCAGCGGCCGTCCGCTCGGCCAGCTCGACGATCTGTTCGCCCCCCTGCACCTGCCTGCCGCCGGCCTGCACGGCCACGAGCTGCGCAGTGCCAATGGCCGCCTCGACAGTCCCACGGACACCACCGACACCAGTGAATGGCTGCACGCCGTGCACCAGCAGGCCATGCGGTTCGCGCACGGCCATCCCGGCGTGCTGGTCGAAGACAAGGGCCGCAGCTTGGCCCTGCACTGGCGTGGCGCGCCGCACGCAGCCAGCGACGTACGCGCGTTCGCCGAGCGGCACATCCGCGGCAATGCCGGCTACCGCCTGCAACCTGGCGACCACGTCGTGGAGTTTGTTCCCGAAGGCAGCGACAAGGGCCGCGCCCTGCAGCAACTGATGCAGCACCCGCCGTTCCGTGGCCGCCTGCCGGTATTCCTGGGCGATGACCTCACCGACGAGTTCGGCTTCGATGCGGCCAATGCGCAGCATGGCTGGAGCGTCCTGGTGGGCGCGCGCAGCCCCAGTGCCGCCGTGTTCGCGCTGCCGCACATCCGCAGCGTGCATGCCTGGCTGCAGGAAAACGCCTACTGATCCTTCCCGCCGCCCGCGCCACACTGCGCGTGGGCGCCCCATCCAACGTGCCGCTGGCCTTGCGTGCAGCGGCCTGCCTTGAGCGAGATTGCAGTGCCCATGAAACAACCTGATCTGAATCTTGGCGTGGTCGGCAATGGCAGCTTCGGCGCCCTGATCGACCAGCAGGCGCGCGTGGTGTGGAGTTGCCTGCCCACCTTCGACGGCGACCCCACCTTCTGCGCCCTGCTCAGCCCCAACCAGAACGAAGGCGGTGATTTCGCGATCGAGCTCGAAGACCTGGTCGGCACCGAGCAGAGCTACCTCACCAACACCGCGATCCTGCGCACCGTATTGCACGACAAGCACGGCGGCGCACTGGAGATCATCGATTTCGCGCCGCGCTGGCGTCAGAACGACCGCTTCTACCGCCCGGTCAGCCTGATCCGCCAGGTGCGCCCGCTGGCTGGCAACCCGCGCATCATCGTGCGCGCCCGCCCGCTGGCCGACTGGGGCGCACGCGTGCCGGCCTCCACATGGGGCAGCAACCACATCCGCTGGGAGCTGCCCGACCACGTGCTGCGCCTCACCACCGACGTGCCGCTGCGGTTCGTGCGCGACGGCCTGCCGTTCGTGCTCAGCCACCCGGTGCACCTGGTGCTGGGCGTGGACGAATCGTTGAACCGCTCGCTCAGCGGGTACGTGCAGGAGTCCTTCCAGCGCACCCGCGACTACTGGCGCGAATGGGTGCGCTACCTGTCCATTCCGCTGGAATGGCAGGACGCGGTGATCCGCAGCGCAATCACCCTCAAGCTGTGCCAGTACGAAGACAGCGGCGCGATCATCGCCGCGATGACCACCTCCATTCCCGAAGCGCCCGGCAGCATCCGCAACTGGGACTACCGCTACTGCTGGCTGCGCGATGCCGCCTTCGTGGTGCGCACGCTCAACCGGCTCGGTGCCACCCGCACCATGGAACAGTTCCTGGGCTACATCTTCAACCTGGCCACCACCGATGGCAGCCTGCAGCCGCTGTATGGCATCGGCTTCGAGGCCAAGCTGGAGGAAACCGAAGTGGCCTCGCTGGACGGCTACCGCGGCATGGGCCCGGTGCGGCGCGGCAACCTGGCCTGGGTACAGCGCCAGCACGACGTGTACGGCAGCGTGGTGCTGGCTTCCACGCAGCTGTTCTTCGACCAGCGCCTGCAGGACCCCGGCGACGCGCACACCTTCGCGCGACTGGAGCCACTGGGCGAGCAGGCCTTCGCCCTGCACGACGTGCCCGATGCGGGGCTGTGGGAATTCCGCGGCCGCACCGAAGTGCACACCTATACCAGTGCGATGTGCTGGGCCGCGTGCGACCGGCTGTGCAAGATCGCCATCCGCCTGAAGCTGGACGACCGCTCGGACTACTGGCGCGACCGTGCCAACACCATTCACGCGCGCATCCTGCATGAAGCGTGGAGCGACGATCTGGGCCATTTCACCGACACCTTCGGTGGCCACCGCCTGGATGCCTCGTTGCTGTTGCTGGCCGACATCGGCTTCATCGAAGCGCACGATGCGCGCTTCATTGCCACCGTCGAGGCGATCGGCCGCGACCTCAAGCACGGCAATGCGCTGTACCGCTACGTCGCACCGGATGACTTCGGCGAGCCGGAAACCAGCTTCACCATCTGCACCTTCTGGTACATCGACGCGCTGGCCGCGATCGGCCGCATGGACGAAGCGCGCGACATGTTCGAGACCCTGCTGGAACGCCGCAACCACTTGGGCCTGCTCTCCGAAGATCTGGCGTTCGACAACGGGGAGGCCTGGGGCAACTTCCCGCAGACCTATTCGCACGTAGGCCTGATCACCGCAGCGATGCGTCTGTCGCGCAGCTGGCAGGAAGCATCATGAGCCGGCTGGTTGTTGTCTCCAACCGCGTCGCGGCACCCGGCGTGGCCGCGCCCGGCGGGCTTGCAGTAGGGCTGCTGGCCGCGCTGAAGGAACGCGGTGGCCTGTGGTTCGGCTGGAGCGGCAAGTCGGTGCGCGACGCCAGCGGTGCGCTGCATGAGCAGACCGAGGGGGACATCCGTTACGTCACCATGGACCTCAACAAGCCCGACGTGGACGGCTACTACAATGGTTTCGCCAACCGCACGCTGTGGCCGCTGCTGCACTTCCGCCTGGACCTGGTGGACTACGACCGCGCCACGCGCGAAACCTACCGCCGGGTCAATGCACTGTTCGCCGAAAAGCTGGCGCCGCTGCTGCGCGAAGACGACATCGTGTGGATCCACGACTACCACCTGATTCCGCTGGCCTCGCTGCTGCGCGAGCGTGGCATCGGGTGCCGCATCGGGTTCTTCCTGCACGTGCCGATGCCCTCGGCCGACCTGCTGCAGGCCATGCCCGACCACCTGCGGCTGTTTTCCAGCCTATACGCCTACGACCTGGTGGGCTTCCAGACCCAGCGCGACACCGACCGTTTCCAGTCCTACGTGCGCCTGTTCGGGGGCGGCCGGGTGTTGTCCGATGGCGAACTGGAAGCGCCCGGTGGCCGACGCTTCCGTGCCGCCGCCTTCCCGATCGGCATCGATACCGGCCACATCGAGCGCCAGGCCAAGGCCGGCGCCAACAAGCCTGCCGTGCGCGACCTGCGCAACAGCCTGCGCGACCGCCAGCTGGCCATCGGCGTGGACCGGCTGGACTATTCCAAGGGCCTGCCGGAGCGCTTCCAGGGCTTCGAGCGGTATCTGGAACGCCATCCCGACCAGCGCGGCAGCCTTACCTACCTGCAGATCGCGCCGGTGTCGCGCGGTGATGTCACCGAGTACCGCCAGCTGCGCGGCCAGCTGGAACAGATCGCCGGGCACATCAACGGTGGCCATGCGGCACCGGACTGGACCCCGCTGCGCTACGTCAACCAGAACTTCACCCATGCCACCCTGACCGGCTTTTACCGTGCGGCGTCCGTGGGCCTGGTCACCCCGCTGCGCGATGGCATGAACCTGGTCGCCAAGGAATACGTGGCCTCGCAGGACCCGGAGAACCCCGGCGTGCTGGTGCTGTCGCTGCTGGCCGGCGCGGCCGATGAACTCAAGCAGGCGCTGCTGGTGAACCCGCACGACCTGGACGGCGTGGCCGATGCAATCGCCACCGCCGCCACCATGCCCCTGCGCAAACGCACCGAGCGTTGGCAGGCCATGATGGAGCACCTGCGCACTTACGACATCAACCACTGGCGGCAGACCTACCTGCAGGCGCTGGAGGGCTGATCGCGGACCCAGTGCAATGCGGGCCCCTCAGGGGTAGAGCCGACCGTTGGTCGGCTGCCCTTCCTCCCGGCGCCGCGATACCCGATGCATGCACCGCGCATTGCGCGGTGCAGCCGACCAACGGTCGGCTCTACCCGCTTGTTCGCGTCGGCTCCCGGCGCAATGTGGGTCCCTCCAGCGTAGAGCCGACCGTTGGTCGGCTGCCCTTCCTCCCGGCGCCGCGATACCCGATGCATGCACCGCGCCCCGCGCGGTGCAGCCGACCAACGCTCGGCTCTACCGGGGTGTTCGTATCGTCACCCGGCGCAATGTGATTTCTCACGGGTAGAGCCGACCGTTGGTCGGCTGCCCTCCCTCCCGGCGCCGCGATACCTGATGGATGCACCGCGCCCCGCGCGGCGCAGCCGACCAACGGTCGGCTCTACCCGCTTGCTCGCGTCGGCTCCCGGCGCAACGTGGATCCCTCCGGCGTAGAGCCGACCGTTGGTCGGCTGCCCTTCCTCCCGGCGCCGCGATACCCGATGCATGCACCGCGCCTTGCGCGGCGCAGCCGACCAACGGTCGGCTCTACCGGCTTGTTCGCCGGCCGACCATCGGCACCCACCGGATTGTTCGTGCCGGCCGGCCATCGACACCCACCAACTTATTCGTATCGGCCAACGGGCACCGCGCAACAGATGACGCTTTCCGCACGAATTGATTGCAGATGAAACAAGTCGTCCGGCGCGCGGCCATCGCCCAGCCAGATGTCGCAATCAACCCGCCTCACGACGCAATCGTCGGCGCCACAACGCCTTACGGCAATAGACCTCGTTTATCGCGATCCCGCTGCGGCATGCAGAGACGAAAGCACGCGCGAAATTTCATTTCGCATTGACGGTCCCTGACCAAAGTGACGCCCCCAAGAGCCCATCCATATCGCATGGGCCGGTTCGTGCACCGTCGCGTGCACGGTTCATTCAAGGGGATGGATTGCATGTCAGCGCTCGACCGTTTCATCAATGATGCCGCCGCACGACTGGAGCTGGGCTACCGCGCCCGCAGCGTAGTGAACGTGCTGGCCGGCTGGATCGCGTCGCACCCACTGGGCCTGGACGGCCTGGCGCAACAGTTCGAGCAGGCCGGGCTGGGCGCCCAGTTCCGTAGCTGGCAGCGACCGACCGAACCCTCCCGCCCGGTGCTGGCGAGCGAACTGGAGCACGCCGTCGGCACCCATGCGCTGGTCACGATGGCACGCCGTGCCGGCTTTCCGCCCGGCACGTTCCGGGTGATCGCCTGCGAGCTGCTGCCCGGCCTGGTCGCGCTGGCCAGCGCGTCCGGTCCTGTGCGCGCCGCTGCACTCGGTCCTGCGGGCCTGCATCGCCCACGGGGACTCACGCCCGCCCCGGCGCGCACGGTGCAGGGCCTGGCCCTGCGCGGCATGCTGTGGATGCTGGCCGGCGTCGCGCTGATCGGGTTCACCAGCTGGCTGCACCTGAAGATCCGCGCGCCACACTGGGTGGCCCCGGTCATCACCGAACAACGCGATGCGCGGCTGTCGATGCACCAGTACGGCGACCGCCTCCTGGTGCAGGGGCGCCTGCCCAGCGAGGCCGCCCGCCGCCAGGTCTGGAATGCGCTCACCGCCCTGTATGGGCGCGACAACGTGCGCGGCGGGATCGAGCTGGATCCTGCTACCCGCCCTCCACGCTGGCTGGACCGGCTCACCGCCCGCATTGCGCAGCTGGAAGGCGACGGATTGTTGCTGGACTTCAACGGCGATGCATTGCGGGTGGACACCTCGGCGATGGTCGCCGAGCAGCGCCTGGAGGTATCCCGGCTGCTCCGCCACCACTTCGCCGACCTGCAGACCACCGGGCTGTGGGGACCGGGACTGGCCGCGCTGGCCACCCTGCCTGCGCATGCCGAGGCCACCACGGTGGTAGAGGCGTTGAACCGGACCACGCTGAAGTTCCGTGCAGGCTCGGCGGCGCTGACCGGCGACAGTGCCGACACCGTGGATGCCGTGGCGGCCGCACTGACGCTGCTGCCGGCGAGCACGCGCATCGATGTGGCCGCGCACACCGACAGCACCGGCCACGCCGACGCCAGCCTGCTGCTGAGCCAACAGCGCGCCGCGGCGGTGGTGCAGGCACTGCAGGAACGCGGCGTACCGGCCTCGATGCTGGTCGCCACCGGCCTCGGGCAGCAGTACCCGGTGGCCGACAACCGCGACGATGCCGGACGCGCACGCAATCGACGGATCACCTACACGGTGCGTGCGCCGGAGCGCGACGCAGGGAACGCCGTTGCGGTGGCCTGGCAGGACCGGTGAAACCGGCTCAGTCGAGGAATCGCCCGGCCTGTCCGGGCGCCGGCAGGTAACAGCTGTCATGCCGACCGAACCAGCGGTAGCGGTTGCGCGCCAGCGCGCGGTAGGCGCGATCGCGCCAGCCCGAAGGCAACAGCCGCAGCACGGCCGTCAGCCGCCAGGCACCGCCAAGCCCGGCCAGCACCCGCAGGATCGCGTCGGTATCGGTCCAGGCCTGGCCGTTCTCCAGCAACAGGAACGACAGCGGATCGTCCGGGTCGAGCCCGTGCTGCTGCAGCAACCCACGGCCGTGGCTGCCCTGCATCGCCGCGAACCGGTAGCGCCCCTGCCGGTCGAACCGCAGCAGGAACCGAACCCAGCGGCTGCACAGCGCGCAGACCCCGTCGAACACGATCACCGCGTGGTCGGCACTGCGGTTGACGTCGGCGGGGGTGCGGTCCATGGGCTCAGCGCGCCATCCAGGCCAGGGTCGCCATGCGCCCGGTACGGCGGTCGCGCCGGTGCGAGTAGAACCGCTGCGGGTCATCGATGCTGCACAGCTGGCCGCCGCTGATCTGCGCCGGGTCGACCCCCACGCTGTGCAGGCGTCGCCGGGCCAGCGCGTACAGGTCCACCTTCCAATGCCCCGGGCGGGTGGCCACGAACGCCGCTTCGGCGCCCGCGTCGCGTTCGACGAAGGCGGCGAATACGTCCTCGCCCACCTCGTAATGGGCCGGGCCGGCGGCCGGGCCCAGCCACGCCTGCAGCTGGGCCGCCGGGGTGCGCATGGCGGCCACGGTGGCTTCCAGCATGCCGTCGGCCAGGCCGCGCCACCCGGCATGGGCCGCGCCGATCTCGCTGCCGTCGCGGGCGGCCAGCACCACCGGCAGGCAGTCGGCGGTCAGGATGGCCAGCACCACGCCGGGCACCGAGGTGACCGCCGCATCGGCGGTCGGCTCGGTCTCCACGCCCTGCGCGGTGGGCGCAGCATCGAACCGCAGCACCGTGGTGCCGTGCACCTGGCGCAGCCAGTGCGGCGCCGACGGCAGGGCCAGGCCGGCCTGCAGCAGGTCACGGTTGCGCTGCACCTGGGCCGGATCGTCGCCCTCGGCGGCGTAGCGGTTGCCCATGTTGAACTGGTCGAACGGCGGCACCGACCCACCCGCGCCGTAGCGCAGGGTGGTACCCGCCTGTACCCCGGCAGGCGCAGGCCAGTCGGCCGCCAGCAGCGGAACCGGCGTTGGCATCAGCGACGCCCGCGTTCCAGCTCGGCGAAGCGCTTGCTGTCTTCGCGCAGCGCGTGCATCAAGGCCAGCATGTCCGCCGGCGGCGGCGCGCTGTTGGTGATGGTCTCACCGGTGATGGGGTGCACGAACTCCAGCGTTTCGGCGTGCAGCGCCTGGCGCTTGAAGCCACGCAGCTGCGCAACCAGTTCATCGCTGGCACCCTTGGGCAGCTTCAGCGCGCCGCCGTACAGCTGGTCGCCGATGATCGGGTGGCGCAGGTGCGCCATGTGCACGCGGATCTGGTGGGTGCGGCCGGTTTCCAGGCGGCATTCCAGCGCGGTGTGCGCACGGAAGCGCTCGCGCAGGCGGTAATGGGTGATCGCGTCCTTGCCGTCTTCACGCACGGCCATGCGCACGCGGTCGCGCGGATGGCGGTCGATGGCCGCATCGGCGGTGCCACCGGACACCAGCGCGCCCACCACGATGGCCAGGTACTGGCGGTGCACTTCGCGCGCCGACAGCTGCTCGACCAGCGCGGTCTGCGCCTGGATCGTGCGGGCGATCACCATCACCCCGCTGGTGTCCTTGTCCAGGCGGTGCACGATGCCCGCGCGCGGCAGTACCGACAGCGAGGGGTCGCGGAACAGCAGTGCGTTGACCAGCGTGCCGGTGGGGTTGCCCGCACCGGGGTGGACCACCAGCCCGACCGGCTTGTTGATGACGAACACGTGCTCGTCCTCGTACAGCACGTCCAACGGGATGTCTTCCGGCTCGGCATGGGTCTGGGTGTCAAGCACGACATGCAGGCTGGCCACCTCGCCGCCCCGCACCGGGTCGCGCCCGCGCACGGTCTGGCCGTCCAGCAGGACGTCCCCGGACTTGATCCACTCGGTCAGCTTGGACCGGGAGAATTCAGGGAACAGCTCGGCCAGGACGGCGTCGAAGCGCCGTCCAGCGGCGGTATCGGGCACCACGGCCTGGCGGGGGGATTCGGATTCGGAAGCGTTATCGGACATGGGGAAAGCACCGCTGGGAGACAAATTTGGGGTCCCGTCGACCACTTTCAGTCGCAGGACAGGCCACTAGGCTATCATCGACCCTTCGTATTCCAGCCGCGTCCCGCCCTGACCCCATGATCCGACGCTCTTCTTTGCTGTCCGCGCCCGTCCGCACCGCCGCCCTGCTGCTGGTCCTGGCCCTCGTCGCCACTGGCTGCCACCGCGGCACCAAAGGTGACAATCCGGACGAAGGCCTGCCGGTCGAACAGATCTACGAGAAGAGCCACCGCCTGATGGAAGGCGGCAACTGGAGCGGGGCCGAAGCCAACTTCCGCCGCCTGATCGCCCAGTACCCGTATGGCCCGTACACCGAGCAGGCGATGATCGAAACCGCCTACGCCCAGTACAAGGCCGGCAAGCACGATGACGCGGTGTCCAGCGTGGACCGCTTCATCCGGACCTACCCGACCCACCGCAACATCGCCTACATGTACTACCTGCGCGGCCTGTCCAACGGTAACCGCAATACGGTGTTCCTGCGCCGGGTATGGGCGCTCGACCCGAGCCGCCGCGACCTGTCCACCCCGCACCAGGCCTACGCCGACTTCAATATCGTCGTCGACCGTTACCCCAACAGCCGTTACGCCGCCGACGCGCGCCAGCGCATGATCGAGCTGCGCGACGTGTTCGCCCAGCACGAGCTGGACAACGCCCTGTACTACCTGCGCCGCCAGGCCTGGGTATCGGCAGCGGGCCGTGCCAACTACCTGCTGGAAACCTACCCGCAGAGCGCCTTCCAGTACGACGCCGTGGCCACCCTGGGCGAGGCCTACACCCGCCTGGGCAACAAGACCCTGGCCGACGACGCCCGCCGCGTGCTGGAGCTGAACCAGCCCGAGCACCCCTGGCTGCAGGGCAACTGGCCGAAGTACCCGTGGATGGTGCGCAAGCTGAACCCCTTCGCCGGCGAGAAGTCCGCCAGCACCGGGCAGCGCAACGCCAAGATGGAACGCAAATAATAAAAAGGCCCCGAAAGGGGCCTTTTTTGTTTTGGGTGACCCGTCCTGAATTGGGTTGACACCTTTTCCCACAGGAAGAGGAATGTTCAATGGATTCAACACTCAGGCGCAGCCAGCGGGATTACTCGTTGGCCTTCAAATTGTCGGTGGTCGACCAGGTCGAGCGCGGGGAACTGACCTACAAAAAGGCCCAGGAGCGATACGGGATCCAAGGAAGGAGCACTGTGCTTGGCTGGCTTCGCCGCCATGGTCGGCAGGATTGGTCCGGTGGTGCATCATCTGCCCCCATGACCACTTCACCCAAAAGCGGGGCGGCCAAGCCGCTGACGCCGGAACAACAGATCAAGGCCTTGCAGGTACAACTGCGGGAGGCCAACGAGAAAGCGCAGCTTTTCGAAGCCATCGTCGATGTCCTCAAAGAGGACTACGGGGTACGCATCGTAAAAAAGCCTTCCGGCAAGTCCTCACGCAAGGGCGCCTCCAAGGCGTAAGCGTGGCAAGGGCTTGCCGACATTTCGGCATTAGTCGGCAGGCGTACTACAAAGCCGGCCATCGCCAACAACAGCAGCTGGTCGAGGGCGCGCGGGCGATCGCCTTGGTGGGTGGCTATCGGGCCCGTCAGCCACGCATCGGCACCCGCAAGCTCCACGGTCTGATCAGGCCGGCACTGCAGGAATCGGGGATAGCGATGGGGCGGGACCGCCTGTTTGGTGTCCTTCGTGATGCCCGGCTCCTGGTGCCCATGCGGCGGGCATATCACAAGACAACCGACAGCCATCACCGCTTCCGACGGCACCCCAACCTGCTCAAAGCTGGCGAGGGGCGCGTGGTACCCACCGGCTGCGAGCAGGTGTGGGTCGCCGACATCACCTACCTGCCGACGCAAGGAAAATTCGTCTATCTGAGCCTGATTACGGATGCTTGGTCACGCAAGATCGTCGGCTGGAGTGTGCACGACACGCTGCAGACCGAGCAGGTTGCCCAGGCGTTGCAGATGGCGCTGAAAGGACGAAAAACGCGTCAACAACTGGTCCACCACTCCGATCGAGGTATCCAATACTGCTCGGATTACTACCAGAAGATCCACGCCGCGCACGGCGTAACCTGCTCGATGACCGACGGCTACGACTGCTACCAGAATGCGTTGGCAGAACGGGTAAATGGGATCTTGAAAGGCGAATTCCTGCTGCATCGCCATCGGGACCTGGCGCAGGCACGGCAGATGGTGGCCGAGTCGGTGGCGATCTATAACGCCGAGCGGCCGCACCTGTCCCTTAAAATGCAGACGCCCGATGCAGTGCATCGGGCGTCCTTGGCCGCCTGACGGCGGCCGATTCATCCGCCACAGGTGTCAACCTATGGCAGGACGGGTCAGGGACCATGCCGACCAACGGTCTGCACCTACCCGGGACGAGCGCGCCGACCAACGGTCGGCACCTACCTGGGATGGCCGGTAGCGCCCGACCGTTGGTCGGGCCGATCGCCCGTCAGCCCTTGTACCCGTTACTGATCGGGTACCGTCGCTCGCGCCCGAACGCGCGCCGCGACACCTTCGGCCCCGGCGCAGCCTGGTGGCGCTTCCATTCGCTGGTGCGCACCAGGCGCAGCACACGGTCCACCACCTCGGCGGCATACCCGGCGGCCACGATCTCCTCGCGCGACTGCTCCTGGTCCACGTAGCGGTACAGGATGCCGTCCAGCACGTCGTAGGCTGGCAGCGAGTCCTGGTCGGTCTGGTTGTCGCGCAGTTCGGCCGAGGGCGGGCGGCTGATCACCGCCGGCGGGATCACCGGCGCCCCACCCACGGTGTTGCGCCACTTGGACAGGCCGAACACCTCGGTCTTGTACAGGTCCTTCAGCGGCGCGTAGCCACCGCACATGTCGCCGTAGATGGTGGCGTAGCCGACCGCATACTCGCTCTTGTTGCCGGTGGTCAGCAGCAGCCCGCCGAACTTGTTCGACAGCGCCATCAGGATCACCCCGCGGCTGCGCGACTGCAGGTTCTCTTCGGTCACATCGGCGGCCTGGCCCTCGAACATCGGCCCCAGCGCGGCCATCAGGCCTTCGAACACCGGCTCGATCGAAACGGCCTCCAGCTTCACGCCCAGCGCGCGGCACTGCTCGGCCGCCAGGTCGTTGGACATGCCGGCGGTATAGCGCGACGGCAGGCGCACCGCGGTGACGTTCTCCGCGCCCAGCGCATCGACCGCCATGGCCAGCACCAGGGCCGAATCGATGCCGCCGGACAGGCCCAGCCACACCTTCTTGAAGCCGTTCTTGCGGCAATAGTCCTGGATGCCGCGGGTGACCGCGCGCCAGGCCAGCGCATCCATGCTTTCATCGCCGTCGTCGATCCACTCACGCGGCATGAAGCGGCGCGTGGCGGCGTCGTAGTCCACCACCAGCCACTGGTCGGTGAAGGCGGCGGCGGCCGGGTGCACGGTGCCGTCGCCATCGGCCACGACCGAAGCGCCATCGAACACCAGCGCGTCCTGGCCGCCCACCACGTTCAGGTAGGCAATGGCCGCCCCACTCTCGCGGGTACGCTCGGCCAGCAGCGCATCGCGCTGGGCGTGCTTTCCCCGCTCGTACGGAGAGGCATTGGGCACCACCACCAGCTGCGCGCCTTCGCGCACGGTATCGGCCAGCGGCTCGGCGAACCACAGGTCTTCGCAGACCAGCACGCCCACCGGCACGCCTTTCAGCTCGAACACGCAGCTGCCGCCGTCCGGGTCCACGTCGAAGTAACGGCGTTCGTCGAACACGGCGTAATTGGGCAGCTCGCGCTTGCGGTAGGTGTGCTCGACCTTGCCATCGCGCAGCACGCTGGCGGCGTTGTACACCACCGAGCCGGTGGCCTGCGGCCAGCCGACCACGGCGGCAATGCCGTGGGTGGCCGCGGCAATGCGCTTGAGTGCCTGCTCGCAGTCGTACAGGAAGCCCGGGCGCAGCAGCAGGTCTTCCGGCGGGTAGCCGCTGATGGCCAGTTCCGGAAACACCACCAGTTCGGCGCCGTACTCATCGCGCGCCTCGGCGATCATGGCGATGATGTTGTCGGTGTTCTGCGCCACGGCGCCTACCGGGAAATCAAACTGCGCCATCGCGATGCGGATCGAAGCCATGAAGGTCCAGCCTGTAGTTGCAATGCGCTCATTGTAGTGCCGGGCTCTGCCCGGCAACCATGCATGCGCTGATCGCATGATCGGGCGGCGACCAGAACGCAGAAAGGCCGCCCGGAGGCGGCCTTTCTATTTCGGGCAGCTGACCAACGGTCAGCTCTACCAGGGCGTAGCTGACCAACGGTCAGCTCTACCAGGGCGTAGCTGACCAACGGTCAGCTCTACCAAGGCGCAGCTGACCAAGGGTCAGCTCTACCCACACGTCGGCCGCAGGTGCGGCCGGCGGTTTATTTCACCAGCTTGGCGATGGCAGCGCCCAGGTCGCCCGGCGAACGGACGGTGACAACACCGGCCGCTTCCATGGCGGCGAACTTGCCTTCTGCCGTGCCCTTGCCACCCGAGGCGATCGCACCGGCGTGGCCCATGCGCTTGCCGGCCGGAGCCGACGCACCGGCGATGAAACCGACGACCGGCTTCTTCACGTGGTTCTTGATGTACTCGGCACCGGCTTCTTCAGCGTCGCCGCCGATTTCGCCGACCATGATGATGCCCAGGGTCTGCGGATCTTCGTTGAACAGCTTCAGGCAGTCGACGAAGTTCAGGCCGTTGATCGGGTCACCGCCGATGCCGATGCAGGTGGACTGGCCCAGGCCGACTTCGGTGGTCTGCTTGACCGCTTCATAGGTCAGGGTGCCCGAGCGCGACACGATGCCGATCTTGCCCGGCATGTGGATGTGGCCCGGCATGATGCCGATCTTGCACTCGCCCGGGGTGATGACGCCGGGGCAGTTCGGACCGACCAGCACGGTGTCCGGATGGGCACGGGTCAGCACGTTCTTGACGCGCAGCATGTCCAGCACCGGAATGCCTTCGGTGATGCACACGATGACCTTGATGCCGGCAGCCGCAGCTTCCAGGATCGCGTCAGCCGCGTACGGCGGCGGCACGTAGATGACCGACGCGTTGGCGCCGGTGCTCTGCACGGCGTCGGCAACGGTGTTGAAGACCGGCAGGTCGATGTGGGTGGTGCCGCCCTTGCCGGGGGTCACGCCGCCAACAACCTGGGTGCCGTACTCGATCATCTGAGTGGCGTGGAAGGTACCCTGCTGGCCGGTGAAGCCCTGCACGATCACCTTGGTGTTCTTGTTGATCAAAACTGACATTGGATTTCCTTCGGTGTCGGATCAGGCGGCGGCTTTGACAGCAGCGACGACCTTCTTGGCACCGTCGTTGATGTTGTCGGCCGGGATGATGGCCATGCCGCTGTCACGCAGCAGCTGCTTGCCTTCTTCCACGTTGGTGCCTTCCAGGCGCACCACGACCGGCACCTTGACGCCCACTTCCTTCACGGCGGCGATGATGCCTTCGGCAATCATGTCGCAACGGACGATGCCGCCGAAGATGTTGACGAAGATGCCTTCGACCTTGTCCGAGGACAGGATCAGCTTGAACGCTTCGATGACGCGCTGCTTGTTGGCACCGCCGCCCACGTCCAGGAAGTTCGCCGGCTCGCCGCCGTTGAGCTTGATGACGTCCATGGTGGCCATGGCCAGGCCTGCGCCGTTGACCATGCAGCCGATGTTGCCGTCCATGGTGACGTAGTTGATGTCCAGCTCCGACGCGATCACTTCGGTCGGATCTTCCTGGGTCTTGTCGCGCATGGCGACCAGGGCCTTCTGACGGAACGCGGCGTTGTCGTCGCTGTCGAACTTGCCGTCCAGCGCGTACAGGTTGCCGTCGTCCAGGATGGCCAGCGGGTTGATTTCAACCAGGGCCAGGTCCTTTTCGTTGAACAGGCGGTACAGGTTCACCATGATGCTGGCGAACTGGCCGGCCTGCTTGGCGGTCAGGCCCAGCTTGAAGCCGAAATCACGGCCGTGGTAACCCTGCACGCCTTCAACGAAGTCGACGTTGAGCGAGTGGATCAGCTCGGGGGTTTCAGCGGCAACCTGCTCGATCTCCACGCCGCCTTCCGAAGAAGCGATGTAGGTGATGGTCTTGGTGCCACGGTCAACCAGCACCGACAGGTACAGTTCCTTGACGATCTCGCCGGCGGTGGTCACCAGCACCAGGTTGACCGGCAGTTCGACGCCGGCGGTCTGGTAGGTGGCCATCTTGGTGCCGAGCATCTTGGCCGCAGCGGCCTTCACGTCGTCGGTGGTCTTGCAGAACTTGACGCCGCCTGCCTTGCCGCGACCGCCAGCATGGATCTGCGCCTTGACCATCCAGGGGCCCTGGCCCAGCGACTGGGCAGCTTCGACCGCTTCGTCCGGGGTAGCGGCGACCTTGCCGGCCGGGACCGGGATGCCGTACTCGGCAAGCAGTTGTTTTGACTGGTATTCGTGGAAATTCATGCGTCACCGTGGGAATAGGAACGACCGCACGCATCTCCAAGGCTCCCTCACGGGGCACCGGCACGGACCGCGGCGGGCCCACTATTGTGGACGAGCCGGCGCGCAGGCGCAAAGACACGCGAGCCGGCGCCGGAGCCCGGGCAGTTTTCCACCTTCATTCAGACAGTTGCGGCACGCCTGCCGGGCCGCGCCCGGGTCGGAGGCGGCCCGATTGCGCGGCAACGGGCGATTGGCGGGCCCCATCCGGGGGTGGCGTGCCTATACTGATCCCTCTACGGGCCGGCCCAGGCCGTTGAAACGCCGTCGAGCCTGGCTCGGCGTTACCAGGGCAGCCAGAAGGGGAGTTCCGGCGTGTCACCCAGTGCTTCATTGATCGACCGCATCGAATCGATACCGAAGCGGGAGCTGTACTTTTTCGCGCTGTATCGCCTGCTGATCACCGCCGTGATCGCCGCGCTGCTGTTCAGCCCGCTCAATACCCTGATTGGCGAGGCCGACCACCCGCGCCTGGCGTTCTGGGTCAGCGGCATCTATCTGGGGTTGGCGCTGCTGATCCTGCTGGTGGGCAGGAGCGAGCGCTGGCTGCATCGCATCGTCGTGGCCGGCGTGGGGGTGGACATCATCGCCGCCACCCTGCTCGCCCATGCCCTGCCCGGCGCCAGCGCCGGCATCTCGATGACGCTGCTGTTCAACATCGCCGCGGCCGCCACCCTGCTGCCGCTCAGCCTGGGCATGGGCCTGGCGGTCGCCGCCAGCGTCGCCACCGCCGGCGAGTACGTCTGGAAGCTTCTGGAAGGCGGTGCCCCCACCCGCACCCTGGCCGAACTGGCGATGTTCATCACCAGCTACCTGGCCCTGGCATTCGTCAGCTACCAGGTGGGCAACCGCGCGCGCCGCAACCAGCAACTGGCCAACCAGCGCGGCGACGAAGTGGCCAACCTGTTCGAGATCAACGAGCTGATCATCCGCCGCATGCGCACCGGCGTGCTGGTGGTGGATGGCGCCAACCGCATCACCCTGGCCAACGAAGCGGCCTCCACCCTGATCGGTGACGCCGACGGCAACGGCGGCAGCGGACGGCTCGAACTGGGCAGCGCCGCACCGGACCTGAGCCGCCGCCTGCTGCGCTGGCGCAACGGCTGGACCAACGAAGAAACGCCGCTGCAGCTGTCCCCGGACCAGCCCGAAGTACAGCCGCGTTTCGCCCGCCTGCTGGCCGGCAGCGACCTCACCCTGGTCTTCCTGGACGACTCCACCGTGGTCTCGCGCCGCGCCGAATCGCTGACGCTGTCGGCGATGGGGCGCTTCTCGGCCAGCCTGGCGCACGAGATCCGCAACCCGCTGGCGGCGATCAACTACGCCGCCCAGCTGCTGGAAGAATCCACCGCCATCGGCGACACCGACCGCCGCCTGCTGCAGATCATCCACCAGCAGTGCCAGCGCACCAACGGCATCGTCGAAAGCGTGCTCGGCCTGGCCCGGCGCGAACGCGCCAACCCGGAGAACCTGGACCTGGCCGCGTTCGTGCGCCGTTTCGTGCTCGAGTACAAACAGGGCATCACCCTGGAGACGGACAGCATCGAGCCGATCATCACCGAAACCTCGGTGCACGCCCTGATCGACCCGCGCCACCTGCACCAGATCCTCACCGTGCTGGTCCACAACGCGCTCAAGTACGGCCGCATCGGCCAGGAACCGGCACGGGTGCGGCTGCGCGTGGCCCGCCAGGAGCGCGCCGCCGTCATCGACGTGATGGACCGCGGCCCGGGCATCCCAGAAACGGTGGCCAGCCAGCTGTTCCGCCCGTTCTTCACCACCTCCGAGCACGGCACCGGGCTGGGTCTGTATATCGCCCGCGAGCTGTGCAAGGCCAACCAGGCCAACCTGGAATACGTGTCGGTGCCGGCCGGTGGCGCGTGCTTCCGGCTGGTCCTGGCCGGCCCACACACGATGCTGCCGCAATGAACCGTTCACGGCAGGCGGCCCCCTCGCGGGTTGCCGCATGCGTCAAACATTTGTCGGATACAACCGCCCTCGGCTATCTTTCCCCCATATGAACGACACCCGCAGCGCCCTCGTCGTCGACGACGAACGTGACATCCGCGAACTGCTGGTACTGACCCTGGGCCGCATGGGCCTGCGCATCAGCACCGCCGCCAACCTCGCCGAAGCCCGCGAGTTGCTCGCCAGCAACCCGTACGACCTGTGCATCACCGACATGCGCCTGCCCGACGGCAACGGCATCGAGCTGGTCACCGAGATCGCCCAGCACTACCCGCGCACGCCGGTGGCGATGATCACCGCGTTCGGCAGCATGGACCTGGCCGTGGAGGCCTTGAAGGCCGGCGCCTTCGACTTCGTCAGCAAGCCGGTGGACATCTCCGTGCTGCGCGGGCTGGTCAAGCACGCGCTGGAGCTCAACAACACCGAGCGCGCCGCACCCGCCGCGCCGCCCTCGGAACAGGCCGCCCGCCTGCTGGGGGATTCGCCGGCGATGGACGTGCTGCGCACCACCATCACCAAGGTCGCGCGCAGTCAGGCCCCGGTCTACATCCTGGGCGAATCGGGCGTGGGCAAGGAACTGGTGGCCCGCACCATCCACGCACAGAGCGCGCGCTCGGCCGGCCCGTTCGTTCCGGTCAATTGCGGCGCGATTCCGTCGGAGCTGATGGAAAGCGAGTTCTTCGGGCACAAGAAGGGCAGCTTCAGCGGTGCCCACGCCGACAAGCCCGGCCTGTTCCAGGCCGCGCATGGCGGCACCCTGTTCCTGGACGAAGTGGCCGAACTGCCGCTGCAGATGCAGGTCAAGCTGCTGCGCGCCATCCAGGAAAAGTCGATCCGCCCGGTCGGTGCCGCCACCGAAGTGCCGGTGGATGTGCGCATCCTGTCGGCCACGCACAAGGATCTGGGCGAACTGGTCGAGGACGGCCGCTTCCGCCACGACCTGTATTACCGCATCAACGTGATCGAACTGCGCGTGCCGCCGCTGCGCGAGCGCCGCAGCGACCTGCCGCAACTGGCCGCCTCGATCCTGGCGCGGCTGGCCCGCACCCACGAACGCCCCACCCCGTTGCTGGCGCCGTCGGCCATCGATGCGCTGGCGCATTACCACTTCCCGGGCAACGTGCGCGAGCTGGAGAACATCCTGGAACGCGCCCTGGCCCTGGCCGAATCGGACAGCATCGGCGCCAGTGACCTGCGCCTGCCCCAGCACGCCACGCCGCGCCACGGTGCCGGCCCGGCACCAATGCACGAAGAAGCCGTGGTCGACCTGCCCGCCGGCAATGGTGCCCTGCCCTCCTACATCGAACAGATGGAGCGCACCGCCATCCAGAAGGCGCTGGAAGAGAACCGCTGGAACAAGACCCGCACCGCCGCGCAGCTCGGCATCACCTTCCGCGCGTTGCGCTACAAGCTGAAGAAGCTGGGCATGGATTGACCCCAACCCGGTAGAGCCACCCCATGGGTGGCTGCACGACGATCCGCACACATGAAAAGGCCCGCATCCGCGGGCCTTTTCCGTCCAACCGCACCCGCCAATCAATCCTTGGTAACGCGATTGATCTCAGCCAGGCTGGTCGTACCCGCCGCCGCCTTGACCAGCGCCGACTGCCGCAGGTCATTCACCCCGGCGCGCTGCGCGGCCTCGGCAATCTGGATGGCGTTGCCACCGGCCAGCACGATCACCGAGATTTCCTCACTCATCGGCATCACCTGGTAGATACCGGTACGGCCCTTGTAGCCCTCGGTGCACTCCTCGCACCCCACCGGCTCGAACAGGCGGATGCCTGCATCGATCTGCGCCTGGGTGAAGCCTTCGGCCAGCAACGCATGCGCCGGCAGCTCGATCGGCCGCTTGCAGTTGCTGCACAGCCGCCGGGCCAGACGCTGCGCGATCACCAGCGTGACCGAACTGGTGATGTTGAACGGTGCGATGCCCATGTTCATCAGGCGCGCGATGGTCTGCGGCGCATCGTTGGTATGCAGCGTGGACAGCACCATGTGGCCGGTCTGCGCGGCCTTGATCGCGATCTCGGCGGTTTCAAGGTCGCGGATTTCGCCGACCATGATGATGTCCGGATCCTGGCGCAGGAACGAACGCAGCGCCGCGGCGAAGGTCATGCCGCGCTTGTTGTTCTGCTGCACCTGGTTGACACCGGGCAGGCGGATTTCGACCGGGTCTTCGGCGGTAGAAATGTTGCGCGTTTCATCGTTGAGGATGCCCAGCGCGGTATACAGCGACACCGTCTTGCCCGAGCCGGTCGGGCCGGTCACCAGCACCATGCCGTAGGGCTTGTGGATGGCCTCCAGGAACAGCTGCTGCTGCGCCGGCTCGTAGCCCAGCTTATCGATGCCCAGCTTGGCCGCGCTGCCATCCAGGATACGCAGCACGATCTTCTCGCCGAACAGCGTGGGCAGCGTGCTCACGCGGAAGTCGATCTGGCGGGTCTTGGACAGGTTGAGCTTGATGCGCCCATCCTGCGGCACGCGCTTTTCAGCGATGTCCAGCTGCGACATCACCTTCAGGCGCGCCGCGATGCGCTGGTTGAGCTTGACCGGGGCCTTGGCCACGTTCTTGAGCAGGCCATCGATGCGGAAGCGCACCCGGTAATCGTCTTCGTACGGCTCGAAATGGATGTCCGAGGCGCCCTTGCGGATCGCATCGATCAGCACCTTGTTGACGAACTTCACCACCGGGGTGTCGTCGCCCTTGGCGTCTACGCCGGAGTCGGTGGAGCCGCCCTCCTCGTCACCGCCAGCGACGTCCAGGTCGCCCATGCCGTCATCGTCGCCGCCCAGCGCCGAGCCCAGCGTGTCGTGCTTGGACTGCCACTGTTCCAGCGTACGCTTGATCTGCTCCTCGTCGACCAGGATCGGCTCCACCACCAGGTTGGTGTGGAACTTGATCTCGTCCAGTGAGTGGGTGGGATCGCTGGTACCCACGAACAGCTTGCCGCCGCGCTTGAACAGCGGCAGGACACGGTGCTTGCGGAGGAGTTCTTCGCTGACCAGGCTGATGGCGTTCTGGGCGCCGTCGAAAATGGAGACGTCGAGCAGCGGCATGCCGAACTCGAGGGCATTGGCCGCCGCCAGCTGGGCTGCGGTGACCAGCTTCTTCTCCGCGAACCATTGCGGAAGGGGCTGCTTGGCGGCACCAGCCTTGGCCATGGCGTCGCGGGCCGTAGCCTCGTCGAGCACACCGTCTTGGACCAGGCGGCGGGCGATGCCGGTAATCCCGACTAGATTCGCAGTGATGACGGCGTTCATTGGATCAATTTTCCCAGGTCATGGCCAAAGATTACTTCATATTCAATGCTGACTGGGTCCCGCGCCCCTCCCTGCCGACTCACCTCGACCCTCCCCTCGGCGTTGGCGCCGGGTTAACATTGGGCCGGGGAATCGGGGAAAACAACGTGGAACGCATCAGCATCATCCTGCCTGCCAAGAACGAAGCGGAGGGTCTGCGCCGCACATTGCCGGCGTTGCACAAGCTCTATCCGGAGGCTGAACTCATCGTGGTCGATGACGGTTCCACCGACGCCACCGCCGAAATCGGCCGCACCCATGGTGCCAAAGTGTTGTCCAGCCCGTATTCCATGGGCAATGGAGCGGCGATCAAGCGCGGCGCCCGGGCTGCTACGGGGGATGTCCTTGTGTTCATGGATGCAGACGGCCAGCATGATCCGGCGTACATCCACGCGCTGTTGGGAAAGCTCGCCGAGGGCTACGACATGGTAGTGGGCGCGCGCGACAGCAGTGGCCAGGCCAATCTTCACCGGGGTCTGGCCAACCGGTTCTATAACTGGCTTGCGAGCCAGATGACCGGTTTTCGCATCCTGGACCTCACGTCAGGCTTCCGCGCCGCCCGTGCCCATCGCTTCCGGGAGTTCCTGCATCTTCTGCCAAACGGCTTCAGTTACCCAACCACCAGCACCATGGCCTTCTTCCGAAGCGCCTACCCGGTCGCCTATGTGCCCATTCCCGTGTCAAAACGGGTCGGCAACGGCAGTCATATTCGTCCGATCAAGGATGGTGTTCGGTTCCTGCTTATCATATTCAAGATCGCCACGCTGTACTCCCCGTTGAAACTGTTCGCACCGATCGCAGCAGCCTTCTTTCTGCTGGGAGTGGGCTACTACGGCTATACGTTCACCACCATGCATCGTTTCACCAACATGAGCGCGCTGCTGTTCAGCGCTTCGGTGATTGTCTTCTTGATCGGGTTGATCTCTGAACAGATCACCGGATTGACCTACCTCGCCGCGCGGGATGGGCGGAACCGGGAATGAGCGGGTCGGCTTCCGCCCAAACAGCCGGACGCCGACCTCGCCTGCTGGTGCTGGCCTCCACGTATCCGCGCTGGCGCGCTGACCCTGAGCCGGGATTCGTGCATGAGCTGAGCCGACGCCTTGCCAAACAGTTCGACGTCACCGTGTTGTGTCCGCATGCCAAAAATGCACTGCCGCGCGAGCGGCTGAATGGGGTGGATGTGGTGCGCTATCGGTATGCGCCAGCCCGGCTGGAGCGGCTGGTCAACGATGGCGGCATTGTCGGCAATCTGCGTCACCGGCCGTGGACGGCGCTACTGCTCCCTGGCTTCCTGCTTGCACAGGCATGGGCACTGCGCCGCTTGCTTGCCGACATCCGGCCGGACGTCATTCATGCGCATTGGATAGTGCCCCAGGGATCGATGGTGGCCCTGCTGGGCTGGATGGGCGTCCGTACACCGCCCACGTTGGTGACATCGCACGGCGCCGACCTGTTCGCTCTGCGTGGCCGCCTGCCGATGTGGCTCAAGCGGCAGACCATGCGGCGGGTGCAAGCTAGTTCAGTCGTCAGCAGCGCCATGCATGAATCGATGGCGGCACTCGGGGTAGATCCGGATCATGTTGTCGTCGCACCGATGGGTGTGGATCTACAAGGCCGTTTCACCCCCTGTGCGAAAACGCCGCGGGCGCGCAGCGCGCTGCTGTTTGTTGGACGCCTTGTCGAGAAGAAAGGCTTGACTCACCTACTCGACGCACTACCTATGGTGCTGCAGCGCCATCCCGACGTGGTGCTGGAGATCGTGGGTTTTGGTCCGGAGCTGAAGCGCTGCCAGCAGCAGGTCAAGCGCTTGGGAATCGACGCCCACGTGCGTTTCCTCGGTGCGCTATCGCAGGATGCGCTTCCTGAGATTTTCCGGCGCAGCACAATGCTAGTGGCGCCGTTCGTAGAGGCGCGCTCGGGTGATCAAGAAGGACTGGGGCTGGTAATGGTGGAAGCGCTGGGTTGCGGCTGCCCGGTGGTAACCACGCAGCTGCCCGCCATTCGCGAACTGCAGGACGGTGCGTGGCCTCCATATCTGGCCAAGCCGGGTGATCCGCTCACGCTGGCCATGCAGATCAATGCACTGCTTGACGATCCCGAGGCGGGCCTAACCTGGGTGGAACAGTTGCGCCCGTCGCTCCTGCAGCGTTTTGATTACCAGTCTGTCGCCAATGGTTATGCGGCACGACTCCTGCGCCTGGTCAGCGCTCCGGAACAACACGACCGATTGCCTGCCGCACGATGAAATGGCCCCTGTCGCCGGGAAAGCTGGTGCGCACTTCCCTGCAGGTGATGATCTGGCAGGGCGTCCGCCTGGTTTGTCTGGCTGGCTGGATCGTCATGGCTGCACGAACTTTGGGCGCGCAGGACTACGGCGTCTTCTCCGGCATTGCCGGTACCGCCTCGGCCCTGGCTGGGCTGGCGGGCCTGGGCAGCGGCATGCTCATGTTCCAGTACAGCGCATCGGACCACGCGAAGTTCTCCCGATACTGGAAGCAGACATGGGTGCTGTGCGGCCTCACGTCGTTGCCACTGGCACTGCTCCTGTTCCCCTCCGTTCTGGGATCTGCGTCCATCTCTACCATCGGCATCGCCCTCATCGCCGCGTCGGAGATTCTGGCATTTCCTTTCGTCACCAATGCCGCCTTTGCATTCTCGGCGCATGAGCGCATGGGATGGGCGGCCGCATTGCCTGCCATCAGTGCATTGTTACGGCTGATCGCCATCAGCGTGTTCGGGCTGCTTCCCATCGACCGGGACCTGGACCATTACTTGCTGCTGCATTTGCTCTCGTCCCTCTCCGGCGCCGCATTCGCACTGTTTGCGGTGCGTCGACTACTGAAGCCCGCGCGAATCCCCTTGCGCATCCGCCCAAGCGACCTGCGCCATGGCGCTGGTCATGCTGCAAGTTGGACCTCTGCGACAGCGGTGACCACATTGGACAAGTCATTCGTGCTTCGCGCTGGTGGTGATACGACGGCAGGCCTCTACACGGCCTGCTACAGGATCGCAGCCGTTGCGGCGATGCCGTTGGACGCCATGGTGATGTCAGCAATGCCCCGCCTGTTCCGCGCCCGCGAAGAAGGCGCCCGCCATGGGCGCTTGGTACTGGCGATGATGTCCGCCGCCGTAGGCTACTCGGCGGTGGTGGCACTGCTTTTGTGGTGGGGCGCGGTGTTGCTGCCGCGCCTGCTCGGCCCGGATTTCGCTCCCGCCGCTGCCGCCCTCCGCTGGATGGGCTTGTTCATCCTGGCCTACAGTCTGCGCCAGATTGCCTGCCATGCCCTGGTGGGTCGCGGATTCAAATTACGCAAGTCCATGATCGAAGCCGGGGGGCTGCTCGTGATGGCAACACTGAGCGCATGGCTGATTCCCGTGTATGGCTTGGCCGGCGCCGTGTGGATGGGAATCCATGCCGAGGCAGGCATGGCGCTCGCCGCCTGGTCCACCTTGTTGGTCAGCGGACGTAAGCAGGCTCACTCCGCCCAGACACCGAAGTGAATACTTCCACATACGCATCCACCGCACGATCAATCGAGAATTCTGCGGCTCGGCCCAGTAAGGCCCGGGGATCGACGTGGAAACGCCCCGCCAGGCTGGACAGCAGTGCCTCTCCCAGCGCCTGCGGATCGCCAACCGGTACCAGCTGACCATAGCGGCCATGATCAAGAATCTCAGCAGGACCGCTGGGACAATCGGTCGCGACGATCTGGGTCGCGCACTGCATGGCTTCGACCAGAACGTTGCCAAAGCCTTCGTAATCCGATGGTAGTGCCAAAACATCACTGTGCTGAATCCAGGGTAGTACGTCAGCGACCCGCCCTACCAGCTGGCACTCGGCGTCCACACCATGGGCCATGATCCACCCACGAAGTGGCACGGCCATTCCTCCATCACCTACAACCAACAGGCGCACGGGGTGCTGCGCCCTGACCTGCAGAAACGCTGCGAACAGCAGGTCCAGCCGCTTTTCCTGGGACAGTCGTCCAACGAAAATCACCACCGGGACGCCATCCTGAGCAAACGGCCAAGCGTCGGGTCGTGGCCGTGCCGGCACTATTCGCGTGGAATGGCCAGCCGCTACGATTGGATTGTGGATCACCCGGATCGCCGATGCCGGCAAGCCGAGCTCTGCGCACATATCAGCCGCTACCGCTGCGGATACGGCAACAATTGCATCTGCCGTGGGGAATCCCAACCGCATGGCACAACGGACGCATTCCAGCTTCAGTCGGCGCAGGCCCCGTGCTCCGGTGCGAGGCCCGGAGATGGCCAGATGCTGCGTCACCACCACTGCACTTCGCATACGCAGAAGTCGGCGCCAAAGCAGCACCCACACCGCGATATCGTTGGAAGTGGTCACCAACACCCCGGGGGGACGCATCCGCATCCACTTCGGCAGGCGCCACAGAAAATCCCAGGCACCGCGGGGCGCGATACAGTACATGCGGAGGTTGGGGTGGGGCTGGAGATCGGAAGCCACGATCTGCCTGCCGGCAACAATTTCCACTGTCTTGCCACGCTTCGCCAGCGCCTCGGCCAGATTGACCTGGACCCGCTCCAGCCCACCGGCATCCAACCGACTCAGCAGAAGTGAGATCATCGAACTTCTGTAACCTCGCGTACGCCTTCCTCTGGAAGACAGATGACATCCTGATATTCGGTGAGCGCATCGACGTCGATTGCCGTCAATCGCCCGCCCTCTTCAAGCCGATGGAAGCGATAGCCAAGGGGCGACAGCAGGTCGAGGATGTCCCGACCCTGGTAGCCGGCGATCCGAGCCGAGCGCTCCTGCACCTCAACTGCCACGATGGGACGGAAACGCTCAAGTGCCCGCATTGCGCCTTTCAGGCAAGGCAGTTCACCGCCTTCAATGTCCACTTTCAAAATATCCATGCGCTGCAGGTCCAGCGTTTCGACTACTTCGTCCAACGTCACGACATCAATCAGCCCCAGAACTCTGTTCGTATTCGGATCGCCGTGCAGACTGCCCAACCCGCGGTGCGATTCGACCACGTCATGCTGACCGCATGACTCGTAGATGTTGAACTGACCGGCGCTGTCCGCAAGCCCCTGACGACGCACCTCCACCACAGACTGCAGCGCATTGCGTTGAAGATTACGCTCAAGCTCCTCGGCGATCGCTGCGACAGGCTCGAACGCGATCACACGCCCCTTTACCCCTACCCGGGTGGCGCACACCATGCTGATCTCACCAATGTTCGCCCCTACGTCCACAACCACCATGCCCGGCTTCAGTATGCGCTCCAGTACAGCGACCAGCCGAAGGTTGTAATACCCCATCCAGAAGATCCGTCGTTGCATGTGCTCGGCAAGGTCGAGCTCAATCGACAGATGACGGTCAAAATCATCAACGCGCACCACACCTCGTGCACGCCGGAAGAAGCGGCGCATTGCCGATTGCGGGATCGTCGAACCCATGGCCGAAAGGCCATTGCCCAGTGCTCGAAATAGCAACAACAGCTGCAAAATCATTTCTCCCGGATCGTGTCACACTCTGTTACACCCGGCGGCCTGGTTCGCCACCACTGTTCCGGCCAGCCCAACCGCTGGGCGCCCCTGATGAATATACTCGTCCTCTGCAAACGCCAGTACACCGCCCGGGATCTACTGACGGACCGCTATGGGCGCCTGTTCGAGATACCAGAGGGCTTGGCAGCCTTGGGCCACCGTGTACATGGCCTGGCTTCAAGCTATCGGCCCCGGCTGAGCGTCGCACGCTTGGAAACACCGGCAGGCGTAAGCTGGCGATCGGTCAACGCTGTTCCCTGGGGGCCATTCCATGCCACCAGTGCGCTGCGCGACATCGTCGAGGACGCGTCGCCGGATATCATATGGGCAAGTTCAGATGCACTGCATGCGATCTGGGCAAGCGAGGTCGCCGATGCGTTGCAGATCCCGGTGGTGATCGACCTTTACGACAACTACGAGCATTTTGGCCTGAGTCGCCTGCCGTCGGTTGAGCGGAGGTTCCACGCGGCCTGCCAGAGTGCAGCTGGATTGAGCATCGTCAGCAATTCGCTCAAGCGCCATCTCGACGAAACCTGCCAGCCGCGAGGCATTTGTCGCGTGATCGGTAATGGCGTGGACCCCAAGATATTCCATTCACGCTCTCAGCCTGAATGCAGGGCTGCCCTGGGTCTGCCGCATCACGCCAGAATCATGGGTTGCGCCGGTGCAATCCGGCACGATCGCGGCATTGACGACCTGTTCGATGCATTTGAACTACTCGCCCGCGGCGACCCCTCACTTTATCTGGCCTTCGCCGGACCGCGTGATGGGATCCCCATGCGCTACCACCATCCCCGCATTATCGATCTGGGCATCCTGGACTGGCACCAGGTCCCGCTGCTCATAAATTCCCTGGACGTCGTGGTGGTGTGCAACAAGGATTCCAGCTTCGGGCGCTACTGTTCCCCCCTCAAACTCAATGAGGCACTCGCCTGTCAAGTGCCCGTCGTCGCCGCAAGGGTGGGGGATGTCAGCGACATGCTCCGGGCGAATTTGCCTGTTCATGGCTACTCACCAGGCAACGCGGCCGAACTAGCCTTTAAGGTGAAGCAGCTACTAGATCACAGCCGCCCTCCCCCTTCGAGCTTTCCCCCAGCCAATGATTGGTTGAAGCTGGCAATTGACACTGCCGACCTATTGCAACTGGCCTGGCAGCAGCCCACCAATCATCGACAGGATGCTGGCAGGTAACGTTGATCCAGGCCGCCGCAGGCCCAACTCACGCTTCCGGAGCGATCAGTAGCCTGCAGGGTCAAGGTCTGGCCGGCAATCTTGCCGCTAGCGGAACTGGCGAAGGCGACCGTGATCGAACCGGTGCTCTCTACGCTGACAGACGCAACGTACGTGCCCGATACCGATGCTGGGCGCGCCATCCCGGCCGCCGCATTGTCTGCCGGGAACTGACCATGATCGGAGTAATAGGTCGCAATGGCCTCCTTGGCCCCGGTGGATAGCGACAATCCTTCGGCCACTTGCGCTCTGGCCACATAGTCCTGGTAGGCCGGCAGCGCAATCGCTGCCAATATGGCGATGATGGCCACCACGATCATCACCTCGATCAAGGTAAATCCGCGCTGCTTCATTTCTCTTCCCCGATGTCAGCGCTGCGTTGCCAGCCATTGGCGCAGCGCTTGAATGTCTTGGCCATAGGCATGCTGGTTGTCCGCCGCGACCAGCACCCCCAGTGCAGATCGCGCTTCCTTGGACTCAAGCAAGTTTGATGCCAACCCCATCCGGACAAGCCATATCCTGTATCCGATGTCCTGCGGAGAAAGGGCTGCGGCCTCACGGATGAGCAGCATGGCAAGCTGCGGGTCGCTCAGCACGTTAAAAGCATAGTTGGCGTAGATCGCGCGGATTCGAGCCGACGCAGGGTTGGTTTGAGTCAGACGGGGCAGCAGTTGCATTAGTACTTGCATACCGTCTTGGGGACATCGCCGGGAGGCCTGGCATTCCACGATCGCTTCCAGCGCCGAGAACTGCTGCGGCCCCAGTGCGCGGCGGGTCAACTTGCGCTCCAGGCCCGCCCAGGCATCAGGCGGAGCTGGGTGCCCGGCATGGGCTGCCATGATGATCACCGCCTGCTCGGCCAATGGCGAGTTGCCCGGCAGCCCGGCCGCGTGCTCGAACTCCTTCTCCGCCAGCGACCAGGCTGGTGAACGGACGTCATCGTTCGCGGCCGCCAGAAGGATGCGGCCGAACTCATAGCCTGCCCTCGGCGAATCCGGATTTCGGGTTGCCATTGTCATAGCCAAGCGAGCGGGGTCGCTCCAACTCAGTACCTGCACGAATCCCATCGTTGCAACAAAGGTCAGCAATGCTCCCAGTAGAAGCAGGCGCGCACCGGTACCCAGCGGCCTCAATACACAGGCCATCGGTTGTGCCAACGCCAGCAGTACGCCGAACAAAGCAAAGTAGTTGCGGTGCTCGAACACCAATTCGAGCGGGTACACGTTACTCGTCAGTGCGTGCGCGACCAGGAACCAGCCCACGCCGAGGGACAGCAGCGGCCAGCGATGACGTAAGCACCAAGCGAGCAGCACCAAGGCCACCAGGCATATCCACGACCAGACAACCCCCGCATCCAACCCGGAGTGCACAGGGAAATTATCGTAGTAGAACGATAGCGACTCAGGCCAAGGCAACACGATCTGCTTGAGATAGTGAAGCAATACTGGTGCTTGCGTGAGCATGCGCTCGACAAGACTGAAATCACGCGCGGCATAGGTCGCAGGTTCCATCGCAACGGGCAGTACCTTGAGCAGGAACACGGCTGCAGCAGCCGTGGCGCCAATGGCATAGCCCCCCACCAACCACCATTGGCGGCGCCCTTGGCGATCCGCGAATTTCAGGATGAACACTTCCAGCATGAGCGTGTAGCCCGGAACCAGCAGCGCGGTTTCCTTGAAGCCCAGGCCGAGCAAGGTCCCGGCCGCCACGCCGCACCACCATGGAAATGCGCGCCAACCGCGCTGGGAACCTGCTCGCGCTCTCAAGTAGCAGAGTAAGGCGACAAGCACGCCGGTACACGCACCCAGCTCCATCCGCTGCACGACATACAAAACGGTTGAAACCTGCAATGGATGCACCATCCACAGGCATGCGAGCAGCCCTGCCACTGCATCGGCCCGGGGGGCTGCCGCCGCCCAGGCCCGTTGTACCAATGCAAGGACCAGACCGTAAACCAGTACAGTGTTGACCAGGTGCAATGCCAGGCCGGATGCCTTCATTGCCACCGGATTCATGCCGGTGAAGTAGTGATTCAAGGCAAAACTGAGCAAAGCCAAGGGGCGGCCAAAGTCGCTGGTGATCCCCGAAGACACCACTCGCACCAACGATGGCCAGTCCAGGGAGACCAACTTCCAGTCCGGGTCTTCGACCAGATTGGGGAAATCATCGAATACGAATCCGCCGGCAAGACCTTTCCAATACACCAGCAGCCCCACGACCGGCAGCAGCATCAACAGGACAAGCCTTTCGCGCATTGACTTCACTCCGCCTTCTACAAAAAAGAAAGGGTCGCGAAGCGACCCTTTCTCGAACAACCTAGCTCGCCCTGCGATTAACGGCAGGAAGACGGGCGATACTTGGCATCGATGGTGCCGCTGCTCTTGCAATCCCAGGTGATGCTGCCGCCGGCATCGAGCGGGGACAGCACAAAGGTCTTGCCAGCCACCTTGGCGCTGACCGAGCCGGAGCCCTTGAGCATCGCGGTGATCGCGCCAGCGGTACCGACCGTCACGCTGGTCACATACTTGCCGTTGATCGAAGAGGCCGAAGCCAGACCCGCCATGGCGTTGGTGGTCGGGAAGGCGCCCTTGTCAGCGTAGTACTCGGTGACGGCCGTCTTGGCGCCCGAGCTCAGCGTCATCGCTTCGGAGACCTGCGAACGTGCGACGTAGTCCTGATAGGCCGGCAGCGCAATAGCAGCCAGAATGGCAATGATCGCGACAACGATCATCAGTTCGATGAGGGTAAAGCCCTGCTGCTTCTTCATGAGTACATCCCCTAGAGGTAGGTAGAAAGTGAACACTGGGTCGCGGCCTGGCCGGCGGGCCGGCTGAGCTAAGGCGAAGCGCCCGTGCGGGTGGATCAAAGCAGGTTGCGTGCCAACTTATCAGCAATGCTCCCCAGCATTCCCCGCTGCAATGATCGCACCAATCTTCAGGATTGGAACCCCCCTCACAGCAATTTGCGACCAACCCGGCAGAGTGACGTGCTGCGTCACCTTGTGACCCGGGCGGTCCTGGATAAAGGTCACGGTTCCCTTCACGACAGGGATGCCACCAGCCCCCGGAACCGGCTACCATGCGCCGAGATAGCCCGCCTGGGGATGGTGTGGCTGGGGAGCCCTGTATGTCCGTTAGCCGTAGTGCAATCAAAAAAGAGCCCGTGGCGCGAAGCACCATGGAGATGCAGCCGTTTGTCTGGGAGGGGACCGACAAGCGGGGCATCAAGATGAAGGGCGAACAGCCCGCAAAGAATGCCAACCTGCTGCGCGCGGAGCTGCGCAGGCAGGGCATCACGCCCAACGTGGTCAAGCCGAAACCGAAACCGCTGTTCGGGGCTGCCGGAAAAGCGGTGACGCCAAAGGACATTGCGTTCTTCAGCCGCCAGATGGCCACCATGATGAAGTCCGGCGTGCCGATTGTCTCCTCGCTTGAGATCATTGGAGAAGGGCACAAGAATCCTCGGATGAAGAAGATGGTGGGGGCCATCCGTACGGACATCGAGGGGGGCTCATCCCTCTATGAAGCCGTCAGCAAGCATCCGGTCCAGTTCGACGAGCTCTACCGCAATCTGGTCAAGGCCGGCGAAGGCGCAGGCGTGCTGGAAACTGTGCTTGACACGGTGGCAACCTATAAAGAGAACATCGAGGCCCTCAAGGGCAAGATCAAGAAGGCGATGTTCTACCCTGCGATGGTCGTGGTGGTTGCCCTGCTGGTCAGCAGTATCCTGTTGGTGTGGGTAGTGCCACAGTTCGAAGACGTCTTCCGCGGATTTGGCGCCGAGCTTCCCGCGTTCACCCAGATGATCGTCGCCATGTCACGCTTCATGGTGTCGTGGTGGTGGCTTCTGTTGATCGTATCGGTCGGGTCAGTGGTGGGCTTCATCTTTGCGTACAAGCGCTCACCATCAATGCAACATGGAATGGACCGTGCCATCCTGAAGATGCCCGTTCTAGGCCAGATCATGCACAACAGCGCGATCGCCCGCTTCGCTCGGACAACCGCTGTAACCTTCAAGGCAGGCGTGCCCTTGGTCGAGGCGCTAAGCATCGTCGCCGGCGCCACCGGCAACAAAGTCTACGAAGAGGCCGTACTGCGCATGCGTGATGACGTGTCGGTCGGTTACCCGGTCAACATGGGAATGAAACAGACCAATCTTTTCCCGCATATGGTCATCCAGATGACGGCCATCGGCGAAGAGGCAGGCGCCCTGGACACCATGCTATTCAAGGTGGCCGAGTACTATGAGCAGGAAGTAAACAATGCTGTCGACGCATTGAGCAGCCTGCTGGAGCCACTGATCATGATCTTCATTGGTACCATCGTGGGCGGCATGGTGATTGGCATGTACCTGCCCATCTTCAAACTCGCTTCGGTGGTCTGATACACACATGGCATTTCTCGACCAGCATCCCGGCCTCGGCTATCCCGCCGCGGCCGGACTGGGGCTGCTGCTGGGCAGCTTCCTCAACGTAGTCATCCTGCGCCTGCCCAAGCGGCTGGAGTGGCAGTGGAAGCGCGACGCCCGCGAAGTGCTGGAAGAGCCGGACATCTACGAGCCGCCGCCGCCGGGGATCGTGGTGGAGCCGTCGCACTGCCCGCACTGCAAGCACAAGCTTTCCTGGTACGAGAACATCCCGCTGTTCAGCTGGCTGGCCCTGCGTGGCAAGTGCCGCCATTGCCACGCCCCCATCTCGATCCAGTACCCACTGGTGGAGCTGGTGACCGCGCTGCTGGTGCTGGCCAGCGTGTGGCAGTTCGGCTTTGGCTGGCAGGGCTTCGGCGCGATCGTGCTGAGCTGCTTCCTGGTGGCCCTGTCCGGGATCGACCTGCGCACCCAACTGCTGCCGGACCAGTTGACCCTGCCCCTGATGTGGCTGGGCTTGATTGCGGCCAGCGACAATCTCTACATGCCGGCCAAACCGGCCCTGCTGGGCGCCCTGGCCGGCTACCTCTCGCTGTGGTCGGTGTGGTGGCTGTTCAAGCAGATCACCGGCAAGGAAGGCATGGGCCACGGCGATTTCAAGCTGCTGGCCGCGCTGGGGGCCTGGTGTGGCTTGAAGGGCATCCTGCCGATCATCATGCTGTCCTCGATCGTCGGCGCCATCATCGGCTCGATCTGGATCTACTCGCGCGGCCGCGACCGTGCCACGCCCATTCCGTTCGGGCCGTATCTGGCCATCGCCGGCTGGATCGTCTTCATGTGGGGCGAGCAGATCATCAACGCCTACATGGGCTACGCCGGCCTGCGCTGAGGGCCGGCCGATGAGCAGCTACATCATCGGCCTGACCGGCGGCATCGCCGCCGGCAAGAGTGAGCTCAGCCGCCGCTTCGAGGCACTGGGCATCACCGTGGCCGACGCCGACGTGGCGGCCCGCGACGTGGTCGCCCCCGGCAGCGAAGGCCTGGCCCGGATCACCGCACACTTTGGACCCGACATCCTGCTGGCCGATGGCCAGCTGGACCGTGCGGCGCTGCGCGAGCGCATCTTCGCTTCCGCGCAGGAGCGCCAAGCCCTGGAAGCCATTACCCATCCGGCGATCCGGCAGCGGCTGCGCGCCACCTGCGAGCAGGCCGCCGGGCCTTATGCGATGGCCGCCATTCCGCTGCTGGCCGAGGCCGGCGGCCGCCAGCAATACCCCTGGCTCGACCGGGTGCTGGTGGTGGACGTGCCGGTGGCGGTGCAGCACGCACGCCTGCTGCAGCGCGATGGCATTACGGCCGAACTGGCCGACCGGATGATTGCCGCCCAGGCCAGTAGGGAACAGCGCCTGGCCTTGGCCGATGACGTGGTGGTCAATGATGGCCAGCCGGAGCATCTGCAGGCGAAGGTGGAGCAGCTGGACCGCCTGTACCGCGAATTGGCGACCAGCCCCCGGTAGAGCCACCCCATGGGTGGCTGCGCGATGCCCGTATGCCGTGAAGAACAGCCACCCATGGGGTGGCTCTACCCTGCGTCGGAAACGCGGATGCCGCCTTACAGCGCTGGCGCAAACGTCAGTGTGGCCACCACGCCGCGCTCAACACCCGGGCGCACACTCACCTGCCAGCCGTACAGGTCGCACAGCCGGCTGACGATCGACAGGCCGATGCCGCCGCCCTGCGAATGGCCGGCATGGGTGCCGCGGTAGCCGCGCTGGAACAGCTTGGCCGCGTCTTCGGCGCTCAGGCCGGGGCCGCTGTCGATCACGTCCACGCGGTTGCCACTGACCCGCACGCGCACCGAGCCTTCCTGCGAATACTTCACGGCGTTGCCGATCAGGTTGCCCAGCGCGACTGACAAGGCCGATTCGGGCGCATCGATGACCAGATCGCGGTCGCCTTCGAGTACCAGCTCCAGCGGCTTGCCGCCCAGCTGCGCACGGTGCGCGTCCAGCAGCTGCTCGGTCACGCGCGCGACATTGCTGTTGCCCTGCCCGCGCTCGTTGCGCGACAGCAGCAGCAGCGACCCGATCAGGTCGGTGCATTGCTGTTCGGCGCGCTGGATGCGCTGCAGGCGCTGCACCACTTTTTCGTCCAGCCCCGGGCGCGCCAGCAGCAGCTCGGTAGCGCCGCGAATCACCGCCAGCGGCGTGCGCAGTTCGTGGCTGACGTCGGCGTTGAACTCGCGATCGCGCTGCACCACTTCGGTGAGCCGCGACGAATAGTCATCCAGCGCCTGGGCCAACTGGCCCACTTCGTCATCGGGGAAGCGCGGGGCCAACGGCTCCGGTTCGCTGGTGCCGCCGCGATAGGCGCGCAGGCGCGCGGCCAGGTCGGACACCGGCTTCATCACCTTGGACGCCGACCACCAGCCCAGTACCAGCGACAGCACGCTGAAGACCAGGACGGAGAAGAACAGCGCGCGGTTGAGCTGGGCTTCGCCGCGGATGCTCTCGGTCATGTCGTACGCGAGGAAGAACCACGCATCGGGCGTCTTGCGGACGGCCAGCTTGTAGGAAAACGGGCGATTCTCTTCGTCCACCCCGGCCACGTTGTAGTTGCCCGTGGCGTAGGCAGCCCATTCCGGTCGCTCCTCACGTACCCGGTCGAACTTGTCCTTGGGGTAGGCAAACGCGCGCACCTGCTGGAAAGGCACTTCCGGGCTGCGGCCCGGATCGAGTTGATACCGCATCGCGAACTCGTCGATGTTGCGGTTCAACACGTCTTCCACCAGCTGGTTTTCCACGCGTGCGCGGGTCCAGTTGGTGGCAAACGCAAACAGCGCCGTCAGGCACAAGCCCAACAGCGCGAAGGACACGATGATGCGACTGCGCAGCCGACGCCGGTACGGTGCCCGGCGGCGCTCCCCCTTCGCCGTCACCGGATCAGGCTTCCGGGGCGGCGATGCGGTATCCGATGCCATGGCGGGTCTGGATCAACGGCACCTCGAAGGGCTTGTCCACCACTGCGCGCAGGCCGTGGATGTGCACGCGCAGCGAGTCCGAATCCGGCAGCTCCTCGCCCCACACGCGGGTTTCCAGCTCCTGACGGGTCACCACGGCCGGGGCCGCTTCCATCAGCGCCTGCAGGATCTTCAGTGCGGTCGGGTTGAGCTGCAGCAGCTTGCCCTGGCGGCGCACTTCCAGCGTGTCCAGGTTGTATTCCAGGTCGCCGGTTTCCAGCACGCGGGTCTGCACGCCCTTGCCGCGACGCGACAGGGCGTTCAGACGGACTTCGACTTCCTGCAGCGCGAATGGCTTGATCAGGTAGTCGTCCGCGCCGGAATCGAACCCGGCCAGCTTGTTGTCCAGCGAATCCCGTGCGGTCAGCATGAGCACCGGGGTCTGCTTGCGGGCTTCATTGCGAAGCTTGCGGCAGACCTCGATTCCATCCATGCCCGGCAGATTGAGATCCAGCACGATCGCGTCGAACTCATGGACCACGGCCAGATGCAGGCCGGTCACACCATCGGCGGCGAAGTCCACGGTATGCCCGCGGTCTTCAAGATAATCGCCCAGGTTGGCGGCAATGTCGCTGTTGTCTTCAATTACAAGAATTCGCACTGTGACCTCTGTTTCATGAGGGATTGGCCTGGACCGCGATGCTGCGGCACGGAGCCGCAGCATCGATTTCCTTGCGCTGCCTGCTGAACGATACAGGCTTGATTCTTAATAGTAGACACCGAGCGATGCGATGCCCGCGTCATTTTGTCTCGATTTTGATCGTCTGGTTGCCGCGCTGCTGGTTGTCGAGCAGCCTGCGGCTGTCCTCGGTGTCGCGCCGGCGCTGGGCAACCGTGCGGCAGGTGCTCTGCTGCATGTTGCTGCCGGTGACGCGCTCGCGGCGGCAGACCATCCGGCTGTCTTCCTTGGCGCGGGTCATCACGGTATTGACCACTTCCTGGTCGTTGAATATCGCAGTGCGCGCCTGCGGATTGAGCTCATCGAAGCGGCTATGGCCTTCCATCTTCAGCCGGATACGACCGATGGCCTGCTGGACGGTGTTCTTGTCCTCGAGGGTCATCTCACTGTAATTCTCACTGCGAAGGGCGGCTTCCAGGCGATCAAGCTGAGCGGCCGCCGGTTCATCGGGGCTGAGGCGCACAGACTCATCAGTGGACTTCGCCCAGGCACCACCAACGGCAAGCAGGGCCAGAACCAATACGGTGTATCGACGCATTTTCACAACTCCCATCCTTCCATGAACGAAGCGCTGACTTTACGAGTCCACACGGGCCGTAACAAGGGACTGATGGCAGGGGGAGAAGGTTCCCGGACGGCTGGAAAAAGGCCCAGACGGTAAACCGCCTGGGCCTGAAGTGTGTTCCCGATTACCGATCCTGCTGAAGAGGGCAGAGCTGCGGTTCGTAGAAGCCTACGCCGGGGTCGATTAAACCGGTGTTAAGCGCTCCGAAAGGTTTCAGAAAGCCAATCAAGCCTTTGAAATGGAAGGCTTTTTCATGGATGCCACGTGATCGATGATGCGGCCGGCCAAGTCGGCCTGGCAGATTGCCTCGATGCCCTCCAGCCCGGGCGTGGAATTGACCTCCAGCACCAGCGGACCGCGGCTGGAGCGGATCAGGTCGACCCCGGCCACGCTCAACCCCAGCGCCTTGGCCGAGCGCACCGCCACCTGCTGTTCGGCGCGGCTGGCCTTGGCCGCGCGGGCACTGCCGCCAGCATGCAGGTTGGACCGGAAATCCCCGTCCGGGGCTTGGCGCTGCATGGCGCCCACCACCTGGTCGCCGACCACCAAGCAGCGCAGGTCGGCGCCCTGGGCCTCGCCGATGAATTCCTGCATCAGGAAGTTGGCGTACAACCCGCGCAGGGCCTCGACAATGCCGCGCGACGCGCTGGCCTTCTCGGTCAGGATCACCCCCCTGCCCTGGGTGCCCTCATTGAGCTTTACCACGTGCGGCGGCGGGCCGAGCATCGACAACAGGTCGACGGTGTCGTCGGGGTTGTCGCCGAAGACGGTCACCGGCATGTCGATGCCCTTGGAGGCCAGGATCTGGTGTGCACGCAGCTTGTCGCGGGCCCGCAGGATGGCGTCGGAGGGGTTGGGCGTGCGCGCGCCCATCATCTCGAACTGGCGCAACACCGCGGTCCCATAGCGGGTGACCGAGGCCCCGATGCGCGGGATCACCGCATCCACCCCGGTGATCGGGCGGCCCTTGTAATGCATGGTGAAGCCGTCGGCGGCGATCCGCATGTAGCAGCGCAACGGATCGAGCACCCGCACGGTGTGGCCGCGGGTGCGCGCGGCTTCGACCAGGCGGCGCGTGGAGTACAGCTTGCTGTTGCGGGACAGGATGGCGAGTTTCATCGCGGTGCGAAGGGGCGGGAAAGCGCGCAGCATAGCGCGGGGCTACCGTGTCCAGATGACGGTGTGCGCCCGCGCATGCATGCCCCCGGATGAATGCCCGGTCAGCCCTTGGGCACCGCCAGCCGCGCGCGTAGGCCACTGCCGCCCACCGACACTGCGGTCTGCCGCCACTCCACCACCACGTACAGGGGAACGTTCACCAGCGGCTCCCGATGCCAGCCATCGGCGTCTGCCCATTCGGTATAGGCCTGCAATTCCAGACGGCCGTCGTCGCCCGCAGCGAGCACCTCCAGCCAGGCGCTGCGACGCTGCTTGCCCTGCCCGGCAAACACATGGCGCCCCACCGCCTGCCAGCGGCCGTGCCAGTAGACCAGCCACACGCCTTCCACTGGCCGATGGGTGGCGTCCAGGCAGGAGCCGGCCACCACAATGCACTGGCCGCCGGGACTGGCAATGACGTTGTCCAGATCGCAGACGTGGCGCCCGCTGTCAACGCCGTCCAGGGCCAGCGCGTACGGCTGCGTGCGCGTGAACAGCTCCGGGTGTGCGGTCAGCCGCAGGTCGTCGGGCAACAGCAGGCCTGCGCTGAGCTCGCGACCATCGGGCAGGCGGTGACGCAGCTGCGCCTGCATCGGGCTGGCCAAGGCCGGGTCATCAGGCGCCAGCCAAAGGCCGTGGTAAGCAACCAGCGCAGTGGCCACATGCGGCTGGCGCAGCACCCACGCCGCCGCGGCGGCGTCCCCGTCAGCCTGGCGCCGTTCGCCGAGCATCTGCCAGAACACATGGGGGACCGCATTGAAGTGAAGCAGGACCTTGCGCTGCGCGTCATACCCAAGCACCGCCCCACTGCGGTCAACGTAGGCCAACGTGAGGCGCAGCGGCGTTCCTGCCAGGTCGGTCCACGTGCTGCTTCGCGCATTTCCGCCTTCGCAGGCGATGTCACCCACGATCGCACCGTCGCGCAACATCTGGGTGCAGTACGCGGGGCCACCCATGCCCAGCTCGGCCCAGCCCAAGGTCACATCGCCGGTGGGGGGCTGGCGGGCGAAGGGCGACAACGGCGTCGAGTGCAGTGTCGCGCCACCGACCGGCAGCACGTCGCCGGCCAGGTCGAAGCGCTCCAGCACGCTTTGTACGGCAATAGAGGCGGCCAATGCCGCAATCACGCCCAATGGCGACCACCAGGCGATGCACACCGCCACCAGCACCCCAATGGGCAACCAGCGGGTGTAGCGACGCAACGCCGTACGGTCGGCGGGCCCCGGCGAGGGCGACACGGCGCGCTTATTCCCGCGGGACATGCGGCGCATCCATCCGCACCTTTGGGGTGCAGACACTGTCGTACTGCGCGGTGGCCAGCCAGTCGAGGTTGGTTCCTGCCGGAATGCGCGCTACCGGTCCGTCGATGGTGCTGCGCTCCCAACCTTCTCCGCGTCGCCGTGCGGCATATCGCAGGTCCCACTGCCCCTTCTCCAACTGGTACATCGCGACGCTGCCCCGGGTGCAGTCGGCCTCGATCCGGTACGTTTTGTAGCCAGGCACACGCCCTTCCACGCGACGCGTGCCATCGGGCAAGGTGGTGCGCGTCGACACCGTCGCCTGTACGCCGGGCTCGGCCGGAAACTGCTCCAACGGCGGCAGCACCGCCCACGCGGGCGCGACCATTGCGGTGAAGGCGGGCACCAGCAGATACCGCAGTCGAGACGCTGTGCGGTCGACACTGCGACGGATCATGAACGTTCCTTTTTCAGATCGGGCAAGCGGATAGTATGACGGCGGCCCCGTGCCACGATCCCGTCATCCTCACCCGCCGATGCACGGTGAATCGTGTCGACGCCGCGCAGGCCTGCACTCTCCAATGGATTTCCCATGAAACGGATCATTCCCGCCGGCATTGCCCTGCTGAGCCTTCTCCTGTCGGCGACGACACAGGCTGCACCGGGTTCCTTCACCAACTACGGGGATTTCTACCGCTCGCTGGGCGGCAGCCTGTTCCAGGGATCGGGGACGGACATGGCAATGCCCTGCACAGACGCGCCTCGCAACTGCGTCTGGGTGACCTCGATGGGCCAGGCGCTACGACGCTTCGACCAGACGCTCTGGAGCGGGCCGGGCGACCTGGCCATGACAGCCCCTGCCGGCGTACCCGAGGTGGCGTTCGATGGCGAGGCGTTGGTGGTGGGCACGCAGCGCTGGCCCCTGAGCCGTGCGATCAACCTCGCGCCCGCACCGTGGAATGACAACGCGCCGATCGCTCCCGAGAACGTCGCGGTCATGACGCTGTGGCACCGCGGCAGCTCGGTGTGCCTGGACATCCGCCAGGTCAGCAGCGGCAAGGGCGACCGCTACACCAAGGTCCTGCTGCTGCATGAGAAGCAACTCTACGTGCTGCCCCCGCTGTTCGGCACCTGTGCCGCGGTTCGCGAAGCGCCGCACCAGGGGTTCAGCTATCCGAGCAACAGCTACCTGGGCGCGGGGATGGAAACCGATCCGGAAGGCCTGCAGGTGGACTACCTGCTGTCTGACGGCATCACGCGCATCGCGCGATACCGGCTGCGCTTTCCCGACCACGACAATCCCTTCGTGTTCGAGGCCATGCGCGAGTAAGTGGGGATGGCAGCGGCCAACGCGTGCCGATGGCTCCCAAGCGATGTCATTGGAAGTGCCCGGATCTGGCGCCCTGTGTGGATGCCGCACGCGAAAGACGCGATGGCGGTGCGCAGGCAGAAAGAGGGGAATGCGCTTCGTTCAAAGGCTTGCTAGAGCGCCGCAGGCTGCGGCGGAAGCCAATGATGGAGCGGGTGAAGGGAATCGAACCCTCGTCAGTAGCTTGGGAAGCTACAGCTCTACCATTGAGCTACACCCGCGTTGCGCCGGGCAAGTTTATGCGGCGGGGCGGTAAAAACGCAACGGGCGGCACTGGGCCGCCCGTTGCGGCTGGCTTTCGCCAGCCGCCGGCAACGCCCCGTGCGGGGCGTTGCGCGCGGTGGATCAGAAGCTGCCGCTGAAGCTGGCGAACAGCGACACGTCGCGGGCACGCTTCTGCAGCGTGGTGGTGCTCATGCCCACGTTGCTGTTCAGGCCCCACAGGTTCAGGCGCGCACCCAGCACAGCGGTGGCGTAGTTCTTGTCGAACTCCAGGCCCGGCACCTTGTACATGCCCACGTCCGGCATCGACTGCAGCCACGCGCTGGCCTGCTTGCCGTCTTCGAACTCGTGGTCGTAGGTGACCTGCACGTACGGCTTGACGCTGCCGCCGTCGAAACGGGCCTGCCAGCCGATGCGGCCGACGGTGGAATCGACATCCTGGTCGCCATAGCCCAGCGCGGTGGCGCTCGGGTTGCTTTCGGTGTAACCGTCCAGCTTGACCTTCTGCCAGATCACCGCGGCCACCGGGCCATGGCGGAAGCCGCCCTCAGCGCCGAACTCATACCCGGCGTTCAACGCGGCGGTCAGGTTGCTGCCTTCCGGCGAGCCTTCATGGATACGGGTCGCCGGGCCCAGCTGGACCTTGCGGGTGACGTCATAGTCCAGCCAGCTGTAGCTGACCTGGCCGTTGACCCACACGCGCTCGCCGTACCAGCCGGCGAACAGACCCAGCGAGGTATCGGACTGGGTGAAGTCGCCCTTGCTGTTGCCGAAGTCGGCGTCCATGCGGCCATAGCCGGCGAAGCCGCCGACCACCATGCCGTCACGCGCCCAATCCACGCCGAACAGGCCGGCCGGGGCCATGCCGTCGTACAGATCGGCATGCGCGTAGCGCTGCATGTCGCCGCGCAGGTTGCCCCACCAGCTCAGGCCGTCGGCCGGACGGCCGTCCAGATGCCAGCTGACCTGGTCGGCGCGCGAACGACCGATGGTCTGCGCCGAGTGGGTGAGGATCTGCTGGTTGCGCGGGGCTTCCAGGATCGACAGGGTGTACTGGCCCAGCATTTCGTGGGTCGCGTTGGACGGGTGCACGCCATCGGCGAACACGTAGGTATTGTAGGCGTCCGGGGTCGCATAGGCGGCCGGGCTGCAGGTCAGCGAGGTCGCGGTGAGGCAGGCCTTGTCGGTGACATTGACGAAGCCGTAGGTGGACGGGCTGGCGACGATTTCCTGCAGGATGTGGAAGGTGTCCACCGGAATTACCTGCAGGCCGGCCGCTTTCAGGCCACCGAACAGCGCGTCGTTGTAGGCCTTGGCCAGTGCGGTGCCGCCCGCCATGCCAACCGGGCCAGCCGCACGCGCGTCCGGGGTCAGGCCGATGTCGGGAATGGTGGGCACCACCACGTACTGGGCACCGGCCGCCTTCAGGGTGCCGACGATGCCGACCTGATCGGTCACCGCCGCGCCCAGGGTGGCGGCCAGCGGCGCGCCGCGCTGGATGGCGAACAGGTCATTGGCGCCGCCCCATACGGTGTACAGCGCGTTCGGGTCGGCCTTGCCGCCATTGGCGGCCAGGTACTGGTTCATCTGGGTCTTGAGCGAGTACACCGGCACTGCCGGCGTACCCGGCACCAGCACCTGGCTGGTATCCACACCGACCCGGGCGCCGCCGATGGCGTAGTTGTCACCGCCCTGGCCGTTGCCGTGCGCGCCGCCGTTGGTGCCGTAATAGTCGGCCACGTACTCGGACCAGATCCAACCGGGGTTGGTGGTGAACTGGCCGATGATCGGGTTCGCGCTGGCCGGCAGCAGCGGGCGGAAGTAGCCGGCGTCGCTCAGGCTGTCGCCAAATACCACGGTCTTGGTATACGGCGACTGGGCCATGGCCGGCAGGGCGGCCATGGCGATGGCCACGGCCATCAGGGAACGCAGGGGGCGCTTGCTGAGCAGCATGTAAAGCTCCTTGAAGTGGGGGAACAGCCGGACGTACGCCGGCGCACGGTGGCAATGGTTTCACTGCGCCCCGGGCAATTCACGCTGCGTCGCCGCATGAAATCGCCCCGGGCCTCTGGAAACCCCGCACGGCGGCCTCCGCCGCCCCGGCAGCGGGCCGGCAAGGGTACGCACACCGGCCACAATTAGGGACAATGGCGTCATGAACATCGTCCTCAATGGCGACACCCGCCAGCTTCCGCAAAGCGCCACCGTCCACGACCTGCTGCACACCGAGCAGCTGCTTGAGCGCCGGGTGGCGGTGGAGGTCAACGGCGAGATCGTCACCCGCAGCCGGCACGCCAGCCACGCCCTGCAGGACGGCGACGTGGTCGAGATCGTGCACGCACTGGGCGGCGGTTGACCGTGTTGGACCGCGCGTGCACGGGCGCAGCATCGTGACGCGCGATAGGCGATAATTCGCGCCATGAATCCACACGCCCCCAACGACGCGCTGGTGATCGCCGGCAAGACTTACGGTTCCCGGCTGTTGACCGGCACCGGCAAGTTCAAGGACCTGGAAGAAACCCGCATCGCCACCGATGCCGCCGGTGCCCAGATCGTGACCGTGGCGATCCGCCGCACCAACATCGGGCAGAACCCGGGCGAGCCGAACCTGCTCGACGTGCTGCCGCCGGACCGCTACACCATCCTGCCCAACACCGCCGGCTGCTACACCGCCGAAGACGCCGTGCGCACCTGCCGCCTGGCCCGCGAGCTGCTGGATGGCCACAACCTGACCAAGCTGGAAGTGCTGGGCGACCAGAAGACCCTGTACCCGGACGTGGTGCAGACCCTCAAGGCCGCCGAACAGCTGGTCAAGGATGGCTTCGCGGTCATGGTCTACACCTCCGACGATCCGATCCTGGCCAAGCGCCTGGAAGAGATCGGCTGCGCCGCGGTGATGCCGCTGGCTGCGCCGATCGGCTCGGGCCTGGGCATCCAGAACAAGTACAACCTGCTGCAGATCATCGAAGACGCCAAGGTGCCGATCATCGTCGACGCCGGCGTGGGCACCGCGTCGGATGCGGCCATCGCGATGGAGCTGGGCTGCGACGGTGTGCTGATGAACACCGCCATTGCCGGCGCCCGCAACCCGGTGCTGATGGCCAGCGCGATGCGCAAGGCGGTCGAGGCCGGGCGCGAGGCGTTCCTGGCCGGGCGTATTCCGCGCAAGCGCTACGCCAGTGCCTCCTCGCCGGTGGACGGGCTGATCTGATGACCAATCCCTTCGACAGCGCCGGCGCCAAGGCCCCCGCCAAGCCGTTCACCATTACCGAAGGCCGCCGCGAGGTACGCAGCTTCGTGCTGCGCCAGGGCCGCTTCACCCCCGCCCAGCAGCGTGCGTTCGACGACCGCTGGCCGCGCTTCGGCCTGGACTTCACCGGCGAGCCGCGCGACCTGGACGCCACCTTCGGCCGCGATGCGCGCAAGGTGCTGGAAATCGGCTTCGGCAACGGCGCCGCGCTGCGCTTTGCCGCCCAGCAGGACCCCAGCCGCGACTACATCGGCCTGGAAGTGCACGCCCCCGGCGTGGGCCGTCTGCTCAACGCGCTGGCCGACGACAACGCCGACCACGTGCGCCTGTACCACCACGACGCGGTGGAGGTGCTGGAAAAGGAAATCGCCGATGGCGTGCTCGACGAAGTGCGCATCTATTTCCCGGACCCGTGGCACAAGAAGCGCCACAACAAGCGTCGCCTGATCCAGCCGGGGTTCGCTGCACTGCTGGTGCGCAAGCTGCGCAGCGGCGGCCGCCTGCACTGCGCCACCGACTGGGAAGACTACGCCGAGCAGATGTGGGAGGTGCTGGACGCCACGGACGGGCTGACCAACCGCGCCGGTCCGCGCGGCCAGGTGGACCGTCCCGAATGGCGCCCGCAGACCCACTTCGAAACCCGTGGCCAGAAGCTGGGCCATGGCGTGTGGGACCTGTTGTACGACCGCACCTGATCCCCGCCCAAGGAACCGCGCCACCCCATGGATACCGCGCTGACGCTGACCACCGATATGAAGCTCGTGCTCGGGCTGGTCGGCTTCACGATGGCGATGTTCCTGTTCGAGCGCATCCGCGCCGACGTGGTGGCGCTGGTGGTGCTGGTGGTACTGGGTGTCACCGGCCTGATCGCGCCGGAGGAAATCTTCGGCGGCTTCTCCGGTAACGCGGTGATGAGCATCATCGCCACCACCATCCTCGGTGCGGGCCTGGACCGCACCGGGGCGTTGAACCGGCTGGCCGCCTGGCTGCTGCGACGCGGGCACGGGGTGGAAACCCGCCTGCTGATGATGACCACGGCCATTGCCGGCTTGAACTCCTCGTTCATGCAGAACCCGTCGGTGATGGCGCTGTACCTGCCGGTGGCCTCGCGGCTGGCCGCACGCACCGGGCTGACCCTGCAGCGCCTGCTGCTGCCGATCGCCGCGGCGATCGTGATGGGCGGCGCGCTGACCATGGTGGGCAATTCGCCGCTGATCCTGCTCAACGATCTCCTGGCGTCGGCCAACAACAACCTGCCCTCGGGCCTGGCCACCATCGAACCGTTGCGCATGTTCGCGCCGCTGCCGATCGGCGTGGCGCTGCTGGTCGCCTCGCTGCTGTATTTCCGCTACTTCGGCGACCGCAAGCTGGTCGAAGAGGAAACCCTGGCCAACGACGGGGTCACCCCGGCGCGCACCGAGAGCTACTTCGCCAAGACCTACGGCATCGAAGGCGACGTATTCGAACTGGTGGTCAGCGCCGAGAGCCCGCTGGTGGGCATGACCCTGGGCGAAGCGGAGAACGTGCACGACGCGCCGCTGCTGCTGGCGCTCAAGACCGGCAATGACACCCGGCTGGCACCGCCGGCGGAGATGCGCATCTGGGTGGGCAGCGTGCTGGGGGTGATGGGCGCCCGCGCGCAGGTCAACGACTTCGCGCAGAACCAGTTCCTGCGCATGTCCTCGCGGCTGAAGCACCTGGGCGACCTGTTCAACCCCAGCCGCGCCGGTATTTCCGAGGCCGTGATCCCGCCCACCTCGGACGTGATCGGCAAGACCGCCTCGGAACTGCGCCTGCGCAAGCAGCGCGGGATCAGCCTGCTGGCGATCAACCGCGACAAGCAGGTGATCCGCGAAGACGTGCGCAACGTGGCCCTGCGCGCCGGCGACATGCTGGTCTTCCACAGCATCTGGACCGACCTGGCCCAAGCCGCCAAGAGCCGCGATTTCGTGGTGGTCACCGACTACCCCAAAGGCGAGCAGCGCCCGCACAAGTTCAAGATCGCGATGAGCATCTTCGCCATCACCATCCTGATCGCGCTGACCTCCAAGCTGCCGGTGGCGCTGACCCTGATGACCGGCGTGGCCGGCATGCTGCTCACCGGCGTGCTGCGCATGGACGAGGCGTATGCCTCGATCAACTGGAAGACCATCTTCATGATGGCCGGCCTGATTCCGCTGGGTTGGGCCATGGACAGCAGCGGCGCGGCGGCGTGGGTGGCCGGGCACACCATCGACCGCCTGCCCACCGGCATTCCGGTGTGGGTACTGGAGATCGCGCTGGCGCTGTTGACCACGGTGTTCTCGCTGACCATCAGCCACGTGGGCGCGACCATCGTGATGGTGCCCATCGCGGTCAACCTGGCGCTGGCTGCTGGCGGCAACCCCACCGCGTTCGCGTTGATCGTGGCGTTGTCGGCGTCCAACAACCTGATGACCGCGTCCAATCCGGTGATCTCGATGATCACCGGGCCGGCCAACTACACCCCGCGCGAGCTATGGCGCGTCGGTGCGCCCCTGTCGTTGATCTACACCATCGTGGTGGTGGCGATGATCAACCTGATGTTCTGAGGAAAGCGTAGCGACCCACGGTCGCTACCTACCCGAGCCACACCTGGCCGTCGCGCACCTGCAGCGGTACCGCGCGCAGGCGGTCGCCCTTGCACGGGCCGGCCACGCAGCTGCCATCGTCGAGCGAGAACGACGCGCCGTGCGCGGCGCACACCAGATGGCCTTCACGGCTTTTCAGGAACTGTCCCGGTGCCCAGTCCAACCGTCGCCCGGCATGCGGGCAGATGTTCAACCACCCGCGCACGTCGTCACCATGGCGGTACATGACCAGCGACTCGCTGTCGCCGTCCAGGGTGACCTCGACCTCGGCAAAGCCTGCGTCGGCAATGGCGTCCAGGGCCATCAGGGGAACGGCGGCGGTATCGGAAACAGACATGTCGGCACGCGGATTCAACGGGGCGGCATTCTCTCACGCCGTCACGTGGCTGGCCCGGCGATGAACACAAGTCATTGATTTGAAATGAACGCACGGTACGTTTAACGAGTTTTTCACTCAATGACAGAGGCCACCCCGGATACTGATGGCTCGCTGACTTCAGCCAAAGAAACGCCATGTACAAGCGCTACTTCCAGTTCAACACGTTCCGCACCCTGTTCGCGCCGCGCAAGCCGCGCCATCCGCTGGTGCGCGTCGCGGTGGGTCTGTTGGGCTTGGCTATCCTGGCCGCGCTGGTGTTCGTAGGGGTATTCGTGGGTGCGGCGATGATCATCGCCGGCGTTGCGTGGAAGCTGCTTGCCCAGCGCAAGCAGGGCACGCGCCCGAGCGACCCGCAGGTGGTGGACGCCGAGTACCGCGTGGTTCGCAAGCAGGCATTGCCGCTGTCGCGTTGAGGGGTTGCCGCGCCGTCGCGCGGCCCTCTGTCCGTCCCGCATTCGGCCACGTTTGGCGTGGCACGTCGCGCGCGCTCGTTCTAGACTGCCTGTGACCCAATGTGACAGGACGCGAGCATGACTGATGTAATTCCCACGCCCGAGCAGCCGCGCATTCCGGTGGCCGGTGGCGGCACGTTCCCGGTGCGCCGCATCTACTGTGTTGGGCGCAATTTCGCCGACCACGCACGCGAGATGGGCGCCGCCGTTCCGGCAGCCGATGACCGCGGCCGCCCGATGTTCTTCAGCAAGCCCGCCGATGCGATCGTGGTCGGGCATGACGATGTGATCCCCTACCCGCCTGCCACCCACGACCTGCACCACGAAGTGGAGTTGGTGGTGGCGATCGGTCGCGATGCGCCCGCCGGCGAGCTGCCGGTGGACCAGGCCGAGGCGCTGGTGTTCGGCTACGGCGTCGGGCTGGACCTGACCCGCCGCGACCTGCAGGCGGCGGCCAAGGCCAAGGGCCACCCGTGGGACCCGGCCAAGGGCTTCGATCATTCCGCGCCGATCAGCGAACTGGTGCCGGCCGGTGAAGTGGGCGACCTGGCCGCGCTCAACCTGTCGCTGGAAATCAACGGCGAAGTGCGTCAGCAATCGCTGCTGGACCAGATGATCTGGAACGTGCCGGAGATCCTGCACGAGCTGTCCAAGCTGTGGGCGTTGAAGGCCGGCGACCTGGTCTTCATGGGCACCCCGGCGGGCGTGGCGGCACTGCAGCCCGGGGACCGTTTCAGCGCGCGTCTGGAGAATGTGGCAGAGCGCCACGGCATCATCGCCGGATGACACCTGCTGCGTTACGCTGCGCCGTCATTTGATTACACCTGCCACAGGAGAGCCCGATGGGAATGTTTACCGAGTTCAAGGAATTTGCCATGCGTGGCAATGTCATCGACCTGGCGGTCGGTGTCGTGATCGGTGCGGCGTTCGGCAAGATCGTCACCGCACTGGTGGACAAGATCATCATGCCGCCGCTGGGCTGGCTGATCGGCCGGGTGGATTTTTCGCAGCTTGCCTGGACCCTTGCCCCCGCGCGGCTGGGACCGGATGGCAAGGAAATCCCGGCGGTGGTGATCGGCTACGGTGACTTCCTCAACACGCTGGTGCAGTTTGTGATCGTGGCGTTTGCGATCTTCCTGGTGGTCAAGGTGATCAACCGCCTGGCCCGCAAGAAGGAAGCCGCGCCGGCCGCCCCGGCTGAAGAAGTGCTGCTGCTGCGCGAAATCCGCGACAACCTCAAGCGCTGAAGCATCAGCATCCCGGTAGTGCCGGCCGCCGGCCGGCTCCGGGCGATGCTGGATGTCCGCAGAGCCGGCCAGCGGCCGGCACTACCGGCTCCGGGCGATGATGGGTTCATGCAGAGCCGGCCAGCGGCCGGCACTACCGGCTCCGGGCGATGATGGGTTCATGCAGAGCCGGCCAGCGGCCGGCACTACCCGGTGGTTCTGGCGGTTGCCGATGCACATGCGAAACCTCGCCCCGGCGGGGTTTTCGCGTATGGAAAACAGCGTCCGCGCAACCATGACCTCCCACCCATGTGCGGGCCGGGCAGGCTGCTAAGCTCGGACGCTTCTGTCCTGCTTTCCGGAGCTGTCCATGCGTCGCCGCGTCCTTGCCATCGCATCCTCCCTCGCACTGTTGGCCGCCCCGGCGTTCGCGGCGACCGGCCCCACCACGCTGGCGCCCAAGTCGCTGGCCACCGCCGCCGAACTGCGCGAGCAGGCCCTCAAGGACGACACCGGCTGGAAGGTGGTCGAGTCGCTCACCACCGAGATCGGCCCGCGCATCGCCGGTGGCGAGGCCGATGCCCGCGCCGTGGCCTGGGCCGTGGCCAAGTTCAAGGCACTGGGTTTTGACAAGGTCTGGACCGAGCCGGTGACCTTCCCCAAGTGGGAACGCCGCAGTGAACACGCCCAGGTGATCGGCAAGCACGCCCAGCCGCTGACCATCACCGCGCTGGGCGGCAGCCCGGGCGGCACGGTCGAGGCCGAGGTGGTGCGCTTTGCCGACCTGGCCGCGCTGCAGGCGGCACCGGAAGGTTCCCTGAAGGGCAAGATCGCCTTCGTCGACTACCAGATGACCGCCTACCGCGACGGCCGTGACTACGGCAACGGTGGCGCGGTGCGCAGCAAGGGCCCGTCCGAGGCGATCCGCAAGGGTGCGGTGGGCTTTGTGATGCGCTCGGCCGGTACCGATTCGCACCGCGTGCCGCACACCGGCATCACCCGTTTCGATGACGGCCTGACGCCGGTACCGGCCGCGGCCTTGTCGGTACCCGATGCCAACCAGCTCGCCCGCCTGGTCGCGCTTGGCAGCACCACGCTGAAGCTGAGCCTGGATTGCGGGTGGGACGGCAAGGCCACCTCGTACAACGTCATCGGCGAAATCACCGGGCGCAGTCTGCCCAAGGAAGTCGTTGTCATCGGCGGTCACCTCGATTCCTGGGACCTGGGCACCGGTGCCGTGGACGATGGCGCCGGCGTGGGCATCACCATGGCCGCGGGCCACCTGATCGGCCAGCTCAAGCAGGCCCCGAAGCGCACCATCCGCGTGGTGGCGTTCGCCAACGAGGAACAGGGTCTGTACGGCGGCAAGGCGTATGCCGAGGCCCATGCCAAGGACGTGGTGCTGCACCAGCTGGCCGCCGAGAGCGACTTCGGCGCCGGCCGCATCTACGCCTTCAACACCGGCTCGCCGAACCCGCAGGGCTCGCGCGATGCCACCCGCCAGATTGCCGACGTGCTCAAGCCACTCGGCATCGAGTACGCCGCCGACAAGGGCGGCCCCGGCCCGGACGTGGGTCCGCTGGCCGCCAAGGGCGGCGCCTGGGCGTGGTTGGCGCAGGACGGCAGCGACTACTTCCACCTGCACCACACCGCCGACGACACGCTGGACAAGATCGACCCGGCCGCGCTGGCACAGAACGTAGCCGCCTACACCGTGTTTGCTTACCTGGCCGCCGAGGCCGACGGCAGCTTCGGCAGCGAAGCCAAGCCGACCACGCCGCCCAACGAATGACGGTCCGCAGGGACCGTGGCGCTTCGCCACGGTCCCTGCCCTGCTCATTTGCCGCCGCGCGCGGCGATCTCGTTCCACAGCTCGGCCCGGGCAACGCCGGCCACCTGCGGGTTGAACACCGGATCGATGCCGGCACGCCGGCTCTTCTCATAGTCGCGCAACGCGGCCAGGGCCGGCTTCTGCAACAGCAGCAGCGCGATGATGTTCAACCAACTCATCAGGCCGACGCCGATGTCGCCCAACGACCACGCTACGGTTGCGGTATTGACCGCCGACCACGTGGCCACGCCCAGGAACGCCACCTGGAACAGCCGCAGCACCCACGGGCGGTGCTGGTTGCGGCACAGGTACACCACGTTGGTTTCGGCGTTGTAATACAGCGCCAGGATGGTGCTGAAGGCGAACGGCAGAATCGCCAACGCGATGAAGGCCGTGCCGAATCCGGGCAACGCCGACTCGACCGCGTGCTGCACGAAGTGCGGTCCGGCGGCCAGCCCCGGTACGTTCGCCACCAGCATGCCGGCATGGCTTGCCGCCGCCGGGTCGTACACGTTGTAAGCGCCGGTGGACAACACCAGGAATGCGGTGGCGCTGCACACCACCAGGGTGTCGATGTAGACCGAGAATGCCTGCACCAGCCCCTGCTTGACCGGATGCGAGACCTCGGCGGCCGCAGCCGGATGCGCGCCACTGCCCATGCCGGCTTCGTTGGACATCACCCCGCGGCGCACGCCCCACTGGATGGCGGTGCCGATCATCGCGCCAAAGGCGGCATCGGTACCGAACGCGCTGTCGACGATCAGCCGCGCCATGCCCGGCAGCGCATCCACATTAAGCGCCATCACCACTGCGGCCACCAGCAGATAGCCGATCGCCATGATCGGCACCACCACCTGCGTCACGCTGGCGATACGGCGTACGCCGCCGAAAATCACCAACCCGACCACGACCACCATGCCGGCCGCCGATGCACTGGCGGGAACGCCCCAGGCGCCGTCGAGCGCACTGGCGATCGCATTGGACTGGGTACCCGGTAGGAACAGCCCGCAGCCAATCACCGCGCTGATCGCGAAGGCCACGGCATACCAGCGCTGGCCCAGCGCGCGTTCGATGTAGTACGCCGGGCCGCCGCGGTACTGCCCGTTGGCATCGCGCTCCTTGTAGATCTGCGCCAGGGTCGATTCGATGAACGCGCTGCTGGCACCCAGGAAGGCCACGCACCACATCCAGAAGATCGCGCCGGGACCGCCGTAGGCGATGGCCATCGCCACGCCGGCGATGTTGCCGACGCCGACGCGGCTGGACAGCGACAGGCTCAGTGCCTGGAACGAGGACACCCCGGAGGCCGAACTGCTGGAACTGAACAACAGGCGCAGCATGTCCGGCAATGCACGCAGCTGGATGAAGCGGGTGCGCACGCTGAAGTACAGGCCGGCCAGCAGGCACAGCCCCACCAGCGCCGGGCTCCAGACCAGGTCGAGCAGGCGGGCGACGATGGATTCGATGGTCATGGGCGGCTCCCGAGGACAGGACGGCGGGTCGAGGGCGCGCGCATCAGAAGTACATCCCGAGTGCGATCTGCGGGCTGACGAACGCACCACTGTTGCGGCCGCCCACGCTGAACTCGACGCCGGCGATCAGCCCCAGCGAGGGACTGAAGTGGTACTCGATGGCCGGCGCAAGGCTGACGCTGCTGCTGGAAGGCCGGCGCTGGTTGACGCTCCGCAGGCCCTCGCTGCCCGGGGCATAACCGGTGATGTGCTGGTCGCTTTCGCGGCTGGCGGTGAGGTCCAGCGCAGCCACCCAGCGGGCGTTGAAGCTGTATTCGGCCCCCAACGAGAGACCCAGCAGCGAGCCCCGCGCGATGCTGCCGCGGAAGCCGGGATCGGTGCCGTACACGCTGCTGTCGTGCAGCGCCACGCGCGCCGGTGCCGGGCTGGCGCTGAGCTGGCCACGCCAGCGCAGCGGGCGGTCATTGGGCATCCACAGCACCTGCTGCACGCCCAGTGCAAAGGTGGTGCGCTGCACGCCATCGCCCTGGGCGTTGAGTGGATTGCCACCGATGCGGTCGTAGCTGCCGGTGGCAAAGCGCTGCAGCAGCGCCACCGAAATGGCCGGGCGCGTGCCGTCGGCGCTGGGCGCCTGCAACAGGTACTGCAGCCGCGCGGTGGTGTCACCGGCACGCACTGCACCGCTGCGCGCGCCGGCCGCGTCGGCACGTGCCGCGCTGAGATTGACCTGCGCGGTCACGCGCTCGCCCATGCCATAAGCGATGGGCACGACGGTGAGCCAGGCGCCGCTGTCGCTGCTGCGCTGGCGGCGACCGGTGGCGTCGTAACCGGCATCACTGTCGACGCGGACCAGGTACGGCTCGATGTACCAGTGGCCACGCGGCACCCCGGCCGGGTTGGCAGTCACCAGTGGACCGGTGAAGTTCACGCCGTCGAGGCTGCGCGCCTGCGCGGCGGCATGCGGGGCGGCAAGCCCCATGGAAACAGCCGCCAGCGCTAGTGCGGCGACACGATGAAACGACAACGCGGACAAGGTCATGCCAAGGCTCCCGTGAGACTGGAAAGAAGGCGGTGCGCAAGCACACCGCTGCGCCAATCTGCACAGCGCGCCGGGCGGCAACAACGTGCGAAAACCTTATTTTTTCCGATCTGTGCGGGGCTTCACGCATGTAAATTCAAAACACTTGCGATGGTGCTGTTTTGCGTTCTTGGCTGGCAATCGCAACGGTGGTGTTCATTGCGTGCGGCAATGACGGAAGCGTAGAGAGCGGGTGTTCCCGCGCTGCGTGCAGCCACCCGTGGGGTGGCTCTACCCATCGATGACGCATAAAAAAGCCCGGTCGAAAAACGACCGGGCTACCGGGACTCGTCACACCCCACGCGGTGAGCGTCACAGACATTCTGCGATCCGGACAACGGCGCCGCGCTGGGTGGGTGTCTCTCCTCACCTACCCAACACTGCACCGCCGAGCACTGTGACGCAGCTCAAGGCCAGCGCACTATGCGAAAAATCCGAATCGGCTGTAGTCACTACGCCATCAGTGACACCGATCACACCGCGTTGGGCAAGCGCGCAGGCGCGCTACCCGAAAAACACCGCCTGCTCAGCGGGCCTGGCGTCCGTACCAGTGCGCCAACAGCACCGCTGTCGCCGATGCCACGTTGAGGCTTTCCACTGCGCCGGTCCCCGGAATGGACACCTGCGCGTCGCAGTCCTGCGCCAGCTCACGGTCCATGCCTTCGCCTTCGGCACCCATCACGTACACCAGGCGCGCCGGCACGTCGCTGGCGAACAGGTTGTCACCGCCGTCCACCAGCGTCGCGGCCAGGCCAAAGCCGGCATCGCGCAGCTGCTGCATCGCCTGCGGCACTGCCGGCAGGCGCACCAGCGGCACCGATTCGGCGCCGCCTTCGGCCACGCGCGCGGCCGCACCGGACAATGCCAGCGTGGAGCCCGGTGGCAGCAGCAGGCCGGCCACGCCGAAATGCGCCGCCGAGCGCAGGATCGCGCCGAAATTGTGCGGGTTGCCCACGCCATCCAGCCACAGCGCCAGCGCCGGCGTGCCGGCCGGCAGCGTGCCCAGCCACTCGCCCAGCTCCAGCATCGGCGCGCGCAGCACGTCGGCCACCACCCCTTCATGGTGGGTGGTAGCGGCCAGCTTGTTGAGGTCGCCCTCTTCCACCACGCGGTAGCCCACGCGGTTGGACACGCACCACTTCAGCATCGGCTGCAGGCGCGGGATCAGCGATTCGGCCAGGTACAGCTTGCGCAGCGCCTGCGGGCGCTTTTCGAACAGGGCCTGCACGGCATTCCAGCCATACAGGCGCAGCTCGTCGTTGCCCCGCCCCGGCGGTGGCGGCGTGCCGCCCTCGCGCGGGGGCAGCGGGGTGGCCCGCGGCGGCCGCGAAGACGGGCGGCGGGCATTCTTCCAGGGATCATTCACTACGGGACAACTCCAGCTTGCGTTGACGCCAGAAATCAGCGTTCTTGATGCCCAATGCATCGGGGTCGAAGGTCGGATCCAGGCCGAGCTTCTTCTGTCGTTCGTAATCGCGCAGCGCCAGCATCGCCGGCTTCTGCACGATCAGGATGGCGATGATGTTCAACCAGGCCATCAGGCCCACGCCGATGTCGCCCAGCGCCCACGCCAGGGTGGCGTTGTGGAACGCACCGAACACCACCATGCCGATGATGCCCAGGCGCAGCACCAGCACGGTGAGCGGGCGCTTGCGGTTCTGGTTGATGTAGCTGAGGTTGGTTTCGGCCATGTAGTAATAGGCCATGATCGTGGTGAAGGCGAAGAAGAAGATCGCCACCGACACGAACGAGGCGCCCCAGCCCGGCAACACCGCTTCCACGCCGGCCTGCGCGTAGCCGGCGCCTTCCGGGATACCGGCCAGGCCCTGGAAGATCGGTTCGGCACCGGCCACCGGCGAGTACACGTTGTAGGTACCGCTGGCCAGGATCAGGAAGGCGGTGGCGGTGCACACCATCATGGTGTCGAAGTAGATCGCGAACGCCTGCACGTAGCCCTGCTTGGCCGGGTGCGAGACCTCCGAGGCGGCGGCGGCGTGCGGGCCCGAGCCCTGGCCGGCTTCATTGGCATAGATGCCACGCTTGATGCCCCACTCCACTGCCAGGCCCATCATCGCGCCGAACGCAGCGTGGGTGCCGAAGGCACTGTCGAAGATGATGCCGAACATTTCCGGCACGCGGTCGTAGTTGATGATCATGATGACGATGGCCATCAGGATGAACGCGGCGGCCATGAACGGCACCACCACTTCGGCGAAGTTGGCGATGCGCTTGACCCCGCCGAAGATGACCACGCCCAGCAGCAGCGCCACCACGACGCCGATGCCCAGCTTCAGTGCCTGGACGTCGGCCAAGCCCATGAATTGGCCATCCAGCGGGCCGCACAGGGCGCCGCCACGGCAGGCGTTGATGATGCTGTCGGCGATGGCATTGGCCTGCACGCCCGGCATCAGGAAGCCGGCGGCGATGATGGTGGCCACGGCGAAGGCCAGGGCGTACCACTTCATGCCCATGGCTTTTTCGATGTAGTAGGCCGGGCCGCCACGGTAGCGGCCTTCGGCGTCCTTGGTCTTGTAGATCTGGGCCAGGGTGCATTCCACGTACGAGGTGGAGGCGCCGACGAAGCCCATGACCCACATCCAGAAGATCGCGCCGGGACCGCCGAAGGCGATGGCGGTGGCCACGCCGGCGATGTTGCCGATGCCCATGCGGCCGGCCATCGACATGGCCAGGGCCTGGAAGGAGGACACGCCGGCATCGGACTTCTCGCCCTTCACCGTAAGGCGGCACATCTCGAAGAAGCCGCGGATCTGCATGAACCGGGTGCGGACGCTGAAGAACAGGCCAGCGCCCAGGCACACGGCGATCAGCGCCTTGCTCCAGATGATGCTGTTGATGAAATGTACGGTTGCTTCCACGCGCTCTCTCCAGTCGGCGGAAAAAAAGGACGTCCCGTCGGCTGGAGGGGACCGGGTCGATTCTCCACCATCACGGCCGCCACGGGTAGCGCCGGGTGCGTGGGGGGCGGCGGCGTGGGGCGGATGAACGCGTCGCCACGCGCCGGGGCAATGACACGCCGCGCTGTAGAGCCGGGCTCTGCCCGGCTGCTTGATGCTTTTTGGCCGCGCGGAGCAGAGCAGCCGGGCAGAGCCCGGCTCTACGCGGCCTCTTATCGGCAGAGCAGCCGGGCAGAGCCCGGCTCTACGCGGCCTCTTATCGGCAGAGCAGCCGGGCAGAGCCCGGCTCTACACGGCAGCTACGTATTCATCTGCCCCGGTCAGGCGTGCCCGCCCACCGACGGGGTCTCCGCCTCCTGCTTCTCCAGCTCACGGGCCACCGCTTCGGGCGAACGCGTGTACGGGGCCAGCAGCGAATAGAACGCCGGCACCACGAACAGGGACAGGAAGGTGGACACGGTGACGCCGAAGATCACCACGATGCCGATGGTGCCGCGGCTGGCCGAGCCCGGGCCGCCGGCGACCACCAGCGGGATCGCGCCGACCACCGTGGCAATGGAGGTCATCAGGATCGGGCGCAGGCGCACCATCGACGACTCGACGATGGCCCGGTGCACGTCGCGGCCTTCGTCGCGCAGCTGGTTGGCGAACTCCACGATCAGGATGCCGTTCTTGGCCGCCAGCCCGACCAGCATCACGATGCCGATCTGGCTGAACAGGTTGATGCTGCCGCCACTGACATACAGGCCCAGCAGCGCGCCGAGCACGCCCAGCGGCACGGTCAACATGATCACCAGCGGGTGGATGAAGCTCTCGAACTGCGCGGCCAGCACCAGGTACACCACCAGCAATGCCATGGCGAAGGTCAGCAGCACCGCGCTACCGGCGTTCTGGTATTCGCGCGATTCGCCCTTCCAGTCCAGCTGCGCGTGCTGCGGCAGTTCCTCGCGGGCGGTCTGCTGGGCCCACGCGATCGCCTCGCCCAGCGGGTAGCCCGGGGCCAGCCCGGCGGTGATGGTGATCGAGCGCAGCCGGTTGAAGCGGTTGAGGTTGCCCGCCTCGGCCACTTCGCTGAGCGTGACCAGGTTGGACAACGGCACCAGTTCGCCGCCGCTGGCGCGCACGCGGATGGCGGCCAGATCGGCCGGGGTGGCGCGACCGTCGCGGCCGGCCTGCACCAGTACGTCGTATTCCTCGCCGTTGTCGACGAAGGTGGTGACCCGGCGCGAGCCCATCATGGTTTCCAGCGCGCTGCCGATCGCGGTGACCGACACGCCCAGGTCGGCGGCGCGCTGGCGGTCGATGTTGACCCGCATCTGCGGCCGGGTTTCCTTGTAGTCCGAATCCGGGCCGACCAGGCCCGGGTTGTCGGCCATGCGTGCCAGCATGCGATCGCGCCACTGCGCGATTTCGGCGTACTCCGGCCCGCCCAGCACGATCTGGAACGGCTGGCCCTGGCTGCGCACCAGCCCGCCACCGACCTGGGTGCGCACGCGCACGCCGCGTATGCCATCCAGGTGCTTCTGCAGGTCGGCGGCCACGTCCGGCGTGGCGGCCTGGCGCTCGCGCCATGGCTGCAGGAACACGCTGATGCGGCCGGTATGCATTTCTTCGCTGGCACCGAAGCCGCCGGGCACGCGCGGGTTGGCGCGCACGATCGGCTTGTCGTCGCCGACAAACCCGGCCACCACCTTCTCCACTTCCTGCACCTGGCCCACGGTGTAGTCGTAGCCGGCGCCTTCCGGGCCATCGATCATGATCTGGAACGAACCGCGGTCTTCGGCCGGCGCCAGTTCGGACGGCAGCAGCTTTAGCAGCAACGCGCTGGCCAGCAGCGACAGCAGCATCACCACCACGTAGATCCAGGTGCGCCCGACGTGTGCGTCGAGCACCCGCCCGTAGGCGGCCGAGACGCGGTCCAGATTGCGGTTGATCACCCCGTGCAGTCCCTTCGGCGGCTGGCCGCTGTGCGGCTTGAGCAGCTTGGAGGCCATCATCGGGGTCAGCGTGAGCGAGACGAATGCCGACAACGCCACGGCGGCGGCCAGCGCCACGGCCAACTCGCGGAACAGGCGACCGGTATTGCCTTCCAGGAAGCCCACCGGCAGGAACACCGCCACCAGCACGGCGGTGGTGGCGATCACCGCGAACGCCACCTGCGCGGTGCCGCGCTTGGAGGCCACCAGCGGCGGCTCGCCCAGGTCGATGCGGCGCTGCACGTTTTCCACCACCACGATGGCGTCATCAACCACCAGGCCGATACACAGCACCAGCGCCAGCAGGGTCAGCAGGTTGATGGAGAAACCAAACGCGTACAACGCGATGAACGCCGCCACCAGGCACACCGGCACGGTGACCGCGGGAATCAGCGCGGCGCGGAAACTGCCGAGAAACAGCCAGATCACCGCCAGCACCAGCAGCATGGCTTCCACCAGCGTGGCGTAGACGCGGTCCACGGCCGCTTCGATGAAGGTGGTGTTGTCGAAGGCGACGAAGATGTGGGTGCCTTCGGGCAGGGTCTGCCCGACCCGCTCGGCTTCGGCACGTGCGGTGCGGGCCACGTCCAGCGAGTTGGCGGTGGAGGTCTTGACGATGCCCAGCCCGATGCCCGGTTCGCCATTGCTGCGGTAGTACGCGCGCCGTTCGGACGAAGCCAGCTCGATCTTGGCCACGTCGCCCATGCGCACCACGTAGCCATCGGCGCCCTTGCCGAGCGGAATGGTGGCGAAGTCTTCCGGCTTCACGTAGTTGCGCTCCACGCGCAGGGTGAAGTCACGGTCGGCCGATTCGATGCGGCCCGCCGGCAGCTCGACGTTCTCGTTGCGCAGCGCGGTTTCCACATCGCCCACGGTGAGGCCGCGCGCGGCCAGCTGGTCGCGGTCCAGCCAGATGCGCATGGCATAGCGCTGGCGCCCGCCGATGCGGACCTGGGCCACGCCGTCCAGGCTGGAGAAGCGGTCGACCACGTAGCGGTCGGCGTAGTCGCTCAGCTCCAGCGTGTCCATGCTGGAGGAGGTCATGTTGAACCAGATGATCGGGTCGGCGTCGCTCTCGACCTTGGCGATTTCCGGCGGGCGCGCCTCTTCGGGCATGCGGTCGGCGACGCGGCTGACCGCATCGCGCACGTCATTGGCCGCCGCTTCGATATCGCGGTTGGAGGTGAATTCGATGCTGACCTGGGCGCGGCCGTTGGAGCTGCGCGCGTTGATGGTGTCGATGCCTTCGATGCCGGCCAGGGCATCTTCGAGCACCTGGGTAATGCGGCTTTCGATGACCGCGGCCGAGGCACCGGTGTAATCCACCGAGACCGAGACGATCGGCGGGTCGATCGCGGGCAGCTCGCGCAGGGTCAGGCGGGTGAACGACATCACGCCCAGCACGACCAGCAGCAGGCTCATCACCACGGCGAAGACCGGGCGCTGGATGGAAATGTTGGAGAGTTTCATCCGGCCGGGTCCACGGGCTTGGCGGCGGGCACGCCGGCAGCCGCCGGCGCCGGGCGGTCATCGACCTTCAGGCCCGGGCGCAGCTTGCCGGTCCCGTCGACCACGATGCGGTCGCCGGCCTTCAACCCGCTGCGGATTTCCACCACGCCGGCACGGCGCGCGCCACTGGTGATATCGAGGCGTTCGACGCTGTGGTCGGCCTTGACCCGGTACACGAACGAGTCGCGGCCGACCTGGACCACGGCGATTTCCGGGATCACCAGGGCCTGGCGCTCCGGACGGAACATGCGGATATCCAGCAGCATGCCCGGGCGCAGGGCGTGGTCGGCGTTGATGAAGTCGGCGCGCACGGTGACCGCGCGGGTGCCCGGGTCGACGCGGGTATCGATGGTGGCCACCACGCCCTCGAAGCTGCGGCCGGGATAGGCCACGCTGGTGGCGGTGACCTTGTCGCCGTTGCCCAGGCTGGCCAGTTCGGCTTCGGGCACCTGGAAATCGACGTGCATGCGTTCGATGTCGTCCAGGGTGGCGATGCTTGTGCTGGGGGTGACCAGCGAGCCCGCGCTGACCTGACGGATGCCGAGCACGCCGGCGAACGGCGCGCGCACGCGACGGTCGCCGATGTCCGACTGCATTTCGCGCACGCGCGCCTCGGCGGCATCGCGGATGGCGCGCTGGGTGTCCAGGGTGGCGCTGGCCACCAGTTGCTGGGCGGCCAGTTCGCGCTGCCGCTTGTAGAGCTGGTCGGCCTCGGCAAACGTGGCTTGAGCCTGCAGCAAGGCCGCTTCCTGGGCCTGCCCACGCAGGGTGACCAACGGGGTGCCGGCGCTGACCTGCTGGCCGCTGTCGAAGTGGACGGTCTCGATGATCTCGCTGACCTTGGCGGTGATGGTCACCGACTCACGCGCCTTGGCGGTGCCCAGGGCCTGCAGCGTGTCGTTCCATGCGGAGGTCTGCACCACCTGGGTAGTGACCGGTACGGCGTCTGCCGCCCGGCGCGCGGTGTCGTCCTTGCTGCTGCACCCGGCCAGCAGGGCCAGGGTGAGGCCAGCGGCGATGCGCGCGGTGATGCGTCCCAACATTTGGAAAAATCCCGTTAAACCCACGACCGCCGAGTGTACGGGTCGGGGCTGGCCGGGCATATGTGCCAAGCGTTTACCGGCGCCCGGTGGCAGCCGAAATGCCTTTCGTGCTGGCCTGTGCGGGTGTGTAACGGCATGTATCGGCGCGTGTCGGATGACGTCAATCGCCGGGTGGAGCCGACCGTTGGTCGGCTGGACGCGTCCCGTAGAGCCGGGCTCTGCCCGGCTCCGGTTCCGTATCGGACGGTGACGCATGCAGCCGGGCAGAGCCCGGCTCTACGTGGCTGCGGTTCCGTATCGGACGGTGACGCATGCAGCCGGGCAGAGCCCGGCTCTACGTGACGGTGACACATGGCAGCCGGGCAACGCCCGGCGCCACGTCCCTCAATACCGGTAGTTCACCTTCATCCACGCCGTCCGGCCCGGTTCGTTGATCCGCACCGGGTCGGCCGGGAAGCCGAAGTCGGCGCTGCCGGCCAGGTTCAGGTGTTCGCTGTAGGCGCGGTCGAACACGTTGTCGATGCCGGCACTGAGCAGCAGCGCATCGTTGATGCGGTAGCTGGCATTGAGCGCAAGAGTGGCAAAGCCGGCGCTCGGGCCCAGGTCCCGGGCCACCACGTTGCCTTGGCCATCGGCGACCCGATGCTGGTGCGCTACCGCACGGGCCAGCGCGCCCACGCTCCAGCGGTCGGCTTCCCAGGTGGCGCTCACGCGTGCTTCCAGCGGCGGCATCTGCGGCAACGGGCTGCCATCGCTGCGGTTTTCGCCCCATGCATAGGCCAGGCTTCCGCCCAGTTTCCAGCGCGTACCGAGCATGATGTCGGCGCCGGCCTCGGCACCGGCGATGCGGGCATCCACGTTGTTGGCCTGGGTCATGCTGCCCATCATGCCGCCGTCGAAGTAGGTGAACAGGATGTAATCCTGCAGCCGGCCGGCATACGCCGAGACCCACGCGTTGAGGCGCGCGCTGCGGTACTGCAGGCCCAGGTCCAGCTGGGTGGTCTGCTCCGGCTGGATGCCGGTAAACGCGTTCGCCGCGCCCATCGGCCCCATGTCCGGCGAGAACAGTTCCCAGTAGTCGGGCATGCGTTCGCTGTGGCCGATGCCGGCGTACCAGGTCAGCGACGGCGCCAGGTCGCGCTCCAGGCGCAGGAAACCGCTGCCGAGGTACTCGCGGCGCTGCTGGCCGGCGGTGGGGTTGGGCATGGCCATCATGCCGCTGGTGCGGCGTTCGTCGGTGACCTCGGCGCGGTCGATGCGCAGGCCGCCCACCCAGCGCTGGGCGGTGCCGTCGCCCAGGGTGATCTCACTGAAGGCACCCAGGTTCTCGAAGCGCGCGTCGGTGCGCCAGGGCTGCTGCTCATAGGTATTGCGGCCCATGCCGCTGCGGCTGCGGTGCCGGCTGTCCTGCGCGTCCACGCCGGCGACCACCGCGATGTCCTGCCAGCGCCATTCCGAGGCGATGCGGCCGCCGGTGGTACGACGGTCGACATTGGCGGCCATCGGCATCGGCATGCTGCTGTCCGGATTGGGCGTGCGCAGCGTGTAGTTGTCCATCACGTGGTCGGCGTCGTTGTAGTACACGTTGGCCAACAGCTTGTCCCAGGCACCGGGCAGATTGTCCTTCTCGAAACGGGCGGCATAGCTGGTGCGCTTGAACGCGGCGCCGTCCATGCCACGCCCGGCGTAGCGCGCGATGGCGTCACCGGTGCCGGCCGACAGCTCCAGCACGGTGTCGGCATCGGGTGTCCAGCCGACGGCCACGTCGCTGTTCCACTTGCGCCATTTCGACGGCACCACGTCGCCATTGCCGTCCTTGTAATCGTCCGCTTCGGAGCGGTTGCCGTTGACCCGCACGTAGCCCTGCGACGCACCGGCGGTCAGGTCGAGCACCTGGTCGTTGCGGTTGCGCGAGCCCACCAGTGCGCTGGCGTTGATATCCACGCCCGGTCCGTCGAAACGGGGGGTGTCGCGCTCGAAACGCACCGTGCCGGCCGACGCCCCGGCGCCCCAGCGCACGCTCTGCGGCCCCTTGATGATGGTCAGCCGGTCGAAGGTTTCCGGCGCGATGTAGGACAGCGGGTTGTCCATGCGCGAGGGGCAGGCGCCGATCAGGTTGCCCTCGTTGCTGACGATGTTCAGGCGTGACCCGAACATCCCACGCAGCACCGGGTCGCCGTTGGTGCCGCCGTTGCGGATCGCCGAAAAGCCCGGCACGGTCTTGAGGTAGTCGGCGCCATCGCTGGCGGGTACCGGTTGGCGCGGCAGGCGCGGGTCGGTGACCCAGTGCAGCGGCGAGGACGGGGCGGTGGCGGTCACCACCAACGTGTCCAGGGTCTGCGCGGGTTCACGCTCGGCGGCGTGCAGCGGCAGCATGGCCAGGGCGAGCGACAGGGAAACAGACAGGCGCGTCATTGCGCCCGCACTGCGGGAAGCGAGATTCATGTGGAACTCCAGAAAACGCACAGGCGCGCGCCGCCATCACGGCGTCACGCAGCAGGAAAGGACATCGGCGGTTTCAGGCGTTCAGCGGCGGGCCGCGTGCGGCATGCGCAGGCCAGCGCAGGCTGCGCGGCGTGGCGACGGCGCGCAGCACCGTCGGGGCGACCACCGGCAGCGCCGGTAGCAGCAGGATCAACACCGCCAGCCACGGCATCAGCCGCGAGGCCATCATGCAGTACTCGCACGCCTCGCCATGGCCGGCGTGTTCGTCCAGCGGTGGCGCAGGTGCACTCGGCGACGGGGCGGCGGCGTGCGTGGCCATGCCGTGCATCGGCATGTCCTGCATCGGCATTGCGTGGTGCTGGTGCGAGGCCGGCATGCCGTGCCCGGCGTGCGGATCAGCGGGAACGTCGGCAACCGGCATGGCATGGGCCATGCCCGAGGGCATCAGCATCAGCGGCGCATCGGCATGCGCCTGTTGCCAGCGGCTGAGCAGCGGCGCCAGCGCCATCAGCAGCGTGGCCACGAAGGCGAGCTGCAGCAGAACGGCGTACGGGCGACGGCGGACATTCACCCCGTCATGGTAGCGCCCGACCGTGGGTCGGGCGGCCCGACGCCCTGCGACCAACCGTCGCAGCGGCCTCTGCAAAGCCCCGGCCGATCCCCTACCCCCCTCTGGAGAAAAGCCCCCTTCTGTTGAAGGGGGCGCGCCAAAGGCGCGGGGTAGAGGAAGCATGCGCCGCCATCACCGTCGCTTCTCAGACGGTGATGGTCTGCGTCAGCGATTCCCAGGTGGGCGGCAGCGGCCAGTTGGCCTCCTGGTTGCCGTCGATGACGCGGCGCAGGTCGCGGGTGTCGATCTGCGGGGCCAGCACGTGCACCAGCTCCAGCGCGTAGTCGCGCAGCACGCGGTCGCGCGGCAGCACCGCCCACGCGATGCACTCGTCGATCGGGGCCGGGGCCGGCCACGCGCGCAGGTCTTCGTCGCTGGCGTTGACCGCCATTTCCGCCAGCAGGCCAACGCCCAGGCCGGTGCGCACGTAGGTCTTGATCAGATCCGCATCCAGCGCGGTCAGCGCGATGTCGGGGGTCAACCCGGCACTGGCGAAGGCACGCTGCAGCGAGGAGCTGCCGCGGGTGGAGGATTCATAGCTGATCAACGGCTGGGTGGACAGCGCCTGCAGGTCCGGTGCGGCACCGGGGCGGTCCAGCACATGCCCGCGCGGCACCAGCACCAGCCGCCGCCAGCGGTACAGCGGAATGGCGATACCGGCGCTGGGTTCGGCGCCGGCCGTGGAAATGATCGCAATGTCCGCATCGCCCTGGCTGAGCAGATCCAGCGCATCGCTTTCGGCGGCCTGCTGCAGGTGCACGCTGACCTGCGGGTAGGCCTGCTTGATCTTCGCCACGGCCGGCGGCAGCACGAAGCGCGCCTGGGTATGGGTGGTGGTGAGAACCAGCTGGCCCTGGCTTTCGCGGCGCTGGTTGGCCGCGTAGGTGCGGATGTTGTTGGCTTCGCCCAGCACGGCACGCGCGCGGCCGATCACTTCCACGCCGGCCGGCGTGACCGCTTCCAGGCTGCGCCCTTTGCGCACGAACAACAGGAAGCCCAGCTCGTCTTCCAGCTGCTTGAGCTGCTTGGACAAGCCAGGCTGGGTGGCATGCACGCGCGACGCGGCGAGCGTGATGTTGAGCTCGGCGTCGGCGATGGCCACCAGATAACGGAGTTGGGTCAGCGTCATGGGCGTGTGGCACGGCAGGCGAAGGGAGGGCAATCCGACTGTAGGGCAATTGCCGTCACCAGCTTATAACCAAATGTTGTTTAAGAAGGGTATTAGGTCATTTCCCGGGGGCATATGCCGGGGCTACGGTCTGCCGGAGCATCCCCGCCCTGCCCTCCCCCTGCCGCGCCGGGCGCGGTGAACGGACTTCCCTGGAGCATTCCCATGGCCCTGTACAACTCGATCCTGGACACCATCGGCAACACCCCGGTGGTCCGCCTGAACCGCATCGCCCCCGACCACGTCACCGTCTACGCCAAGGTCGAGTCGTTCAATCCCGGCGGCTCGGTGAAGGACCGGCTCGCGCTGGCGATCATCCTGGACGCCGAAGCGCGCGGCGTGCTCAAGCCCGGCGACACCATCGTCGAAGCGACATCCGGCAACACCGGCGTGGCGCTGGCGATGGTGGCGGCCGCGCGCGGCTACAAGTTCGTGGCCACCATGGTGGAGACCTTCTCCATCGAGCGCCGCAAGCTGATGCGCGCCTACGGGGCCAAGGTGATCCTGACCCCGGCGGCCGAGCGCGGCTCGGGCATGGTCCGCCGCGCCAAGGAACTGGCCGACGAGCACGGCTGGTTCCTGGCCAGCCAGTTCGCCAATCCGGCCAACCCGGCCTACCACCGCAACACCACCGCACCGGAAATCCTGCGCGATTTCGCCGGCAAGCGCCTGGACTACTTCGTGACCGGCTGGGGCACCGGCGGCACCCTGACCGGCGTGGGCGAGGTGCTCAAGGTGGCCCGCCCGGACACCCGCATCGTCGCGACCGAGCCGTCCGGTGCGGCGCTGCTCAAGGGCGAGGAATGGAAGCCGCACAAGATCCAGGGCTGGACCCCGGACTTCGTGCCGGAGGTACTCAACCGGGGCGTCTACGATGAACTGCTGAGCATCGACGATGCCCGCGCGATCGAGACCTCGCGCCGGCTGGCGGCCGAGGAAGGCATCTTCGTGGGCATCTCCGCCGGGGCCACGGTGGCCAGCGCGCTGGACATCGCCGCCCGGGCCGACAAGGGCAGCGTCATCCTGGCGATGCTGCCCGACACCGGCGAACGCTACTTCTCGACCCCGCTGTTTGCCGACATCAACGAGGGCTCCGACGACGACTGGCTGGCCGGTCTGCCCTGAGCCCCGCGTTGGTCTGAAGGAGCCCGAGACGCCCACCGCCCGGTGGGCGTCTTCGTATTCAGCTATCGAAGTTGCCTTCATCTACGGTGAAGGCAATGGACCGCATCGTGTGAACTGCAAGGCGGCGCACATCGGGTCGCGCCGCCTGAGACGATGATGACGCAGCCTAGATCCCCCGCCCGGTAACGTGCGAGGCAGCAGTCACCCGTTGCAATGGACCCGGTATCAGTATCAAGGAGCGGCACGCATGAAGATCGAAGTGTGGCAGGGCGACATCACGACCCTGGCGGTGGATGCGATCGTCAATGCGGCCAACGAATCCCTGCTTGGCGGTGGCGGTGTGGACGGCGCGATCCATCGCGCGGCCGGCCCGGCGCTGCTGGCCGAATGCCAGGCCCTGCCCGAGATCCGCCCGGGCATGCGCTGTCCCACCGGCGAGGTGCGTGCCACCGCGGCCTACAACCTGCCGGCCCGCCACGTGATCCATACGGTGGGCCCGGTGTGGCAGGACGGTCAGCGCGACGAACCGGCCCTGCTGGCCAACTGCTACTGGAAGTCGCTGCAGCTGGCCGAAAAGCTGGACCTGCACTCGATCGCGTTCCCGGCGATCAGTTGCGGCGTGTTCGGCTATCCGCTGCACCAGGCGGCACAGGTGGCGGTGACCGAAACCCTGGCGTGGCAGCGCAGCCATGCGCAGCCCAAGCGGATCGTGCTGGTTGCGTTCAACACGGCCACCGCGAAGGCCTACCTGCAGGCACTGGCGGCGGCAGGCCAGAGCGCGGACGAACCGCGCCCACTGGTGATGCCACCACTCGGCGATGCAGGCTTGGCGGCCTCGCATTGAGCGAAAACGCCTGATGCACGAAAAACGCCGGCACTGCGCCGGCGTTTTTTTCATGCGTTGCCGATCACGGACAGACCTGGGTGACCTGTGCGGTGCAGCTCAGCCCACCGCCCGCGGCGGGATACTGACCACCACAGGAAATCGAGACCGTGCCCGGTCCCGACGATGCAATGGTCTGGCCGGCCGTCATCGACGCGTTGGCGCCCGGCGCCTGGATGCCGCAGGTGGTGCCGTTGGTGCCGCCGGTGGCCGAGACGCACTGGATGGTGGCGTTGGCTTTCACGGCCGCCAGGCCGCGATACGAGTTGCCACCGCTGGCCGCGCCGGAAATCGTCTGCGATGCCGTGCACACCGTATCGTCGATCTGTGCCGTGCAGCTCAGCCCCCCAGTGGCGGGATACGTCCCGTTGCAGTTGAGGACGACGTTGCCGGCGCCGGTGGTGCCAATGGACTTCCCTACTTCAACAACGCCGTTCCAACCCGGGGCCTGCACACTGCAGCGCGGGATGGTGCCAGCACTGCCCCCGGAGGCCTGCGTGCAGGTGATCCGTGAGGCCGACGTGGCAATGGCATTGCCGGATGTGGAGCCGCCGTTGCGGGTACTTGCGGTAATGGTCTGGGTGGCAGCGAACGCGGCGCCTGCCAGCAGACCGCCTGCGACGAGCGCTACCAGCACACCGGGAAACAGTTGACGCTTCATCATCACTCCTACTCCTGTTGGAAAGAACATTCCCTTGGATGACACATGGAGAAGCCGGAACGCCGAACCGCAACCGGGCGCAGGACGCGCCCTTCCGTACACCACCCCCGGCCATCGTGGACCGTGCGTACAGATGCAAAAGCAATAGCTTGTATGCATCTCAATGCAGCCTACTGCGCATTGCGTCAATCGAAACGTGAACTGTGTTCTATTTCCACCTGCGTACCGCCGATAGTGTTTGCGCTGTAGCAGATGGGCATGGCGCAGGGGTAGCGCAGCCGTTACCGCCGCCAACACGGAGAATGGGATGAGCAAGGGAAACACGCTGCGGGTGGGCAGCCTGGTGGTGATCGTGCTGCTGGCCGGCCTCTGGTTGGTCGTGCAGCCGCGCTCGCTGGCCCGCATGCTCGGCACGGGCGAACCCGCAGATGGCCTGGCAGCGTCAGCCACGCCGGGATCTACCCGACCGACGTCACCGCTCAACGGGCGTGACGCGGGTACGCCAGATGCACGGTGGGTAACGCCCTCGACGCCGCCCGCGGCCAACCCAGCCCCCTACCTCGCGTTTGAATCGGCGATGCTGCAGGGCTCGGAACTCTCCCTCGACCAGGCCATGCTTGCGTTGAAGGGCGACGCGTTCGATCACTACCTGGCGGTGATCGCCCAGCAGTCGATGCGCGTTCCGGAAGCGGCGGAACTGACCGACGCGTATTCCCGGACCTTGCAGGCCGCACTGAAGGAAAATCCTGCGCTGTCGATGCAGAATTTTGCGTGCGGACTGAGCCTGTGCGCGGGCACGATCTCCACGGGCGGCCGCGCTGACGCGGCGCAGGTCGAGCAGTGGCGGCAGTCGCTGTCGCTTGCCGGTAACACGCCCGCCTATTCGATGATCGACGTAACGGTGCCCGGCAAGGACGGGCGCGTCGAGCACCGCTTCATCTTCTCTTCCGATGCCCGCATCAACGGTATCCACGGGCCTTCACTGCCGTAGCGCGGCATGCCGTTGCCAGCGTTTCAGCGCGCCGTTGCGTCTGCGCTGTACACCCAGTGCTGGAAGAACGGTTGCAGCGAGCGCCCGGCCGACTTTTCCATGGCGTGCTGGAAGTCGAGGGTGGTCACCGAACGGCCCTCATAGGTGCGGGTGTAATCGCGCAGGCCGCGCCAGAACACCTCCTCGCCCAGTTCACCGCGCAGCAGGTGCAGCACATACGCGCCCTTGCGATACACCACCGCGCGGTCGTCGCCGGTGGGCGCATCCCAGTTGGCATAGACCAGCGCATGGTCGGCGCCTTTGGCGCGCAGCGCATCCAGCCGCGTGCGCCAGCCCTGCACCTGCGCCTGGTAGGCGGCCTCGCCCTGCGCATGCTGCAGGTAGGCGGCGGTCATGAAGTTGGCCATGCCCTCGTTGAGCCAGAAATGTTCCCAACTGGCGCAGGTCACCCGGTTACCCCACCACTGGTGGGCGGCCTCGTGCGCCATCAGCGCGGTGTCATCCGGGTCGTCCAGCACGCCTTGCCCGTAGTCTTCGGACAGCAGCGACAGACCGGCCATTTCCTGGCCGATGGTACTTTTCACCAGTGCCTGCTGGTAACTCTCACCGCGGTAGGGCAGCCCGGCGCGCGCAGCGAAGAAGTCGAGCATGTCGCCGGTGCGGGCAAACAGCGTCTGCAGTTGTGCCGGGGTTCGATCCACCGACAGGAAGCGCAGTGCGATGGCATCGTGCTGGCGGGTGGCTTCCTGATAGCGCCCGGCCGCAAAGCCATACACGTACGCCGGCAGTGCGCTATCGGACGACCAGCGGTGTTCAATTCGTCCATCAGCCAGCGTGCGCGGTGGTTTTGCACGACCACTGCCGGCGGCCAGCAGACCGGCTGGTAGTGTGAGCGACAGATGCAGGCGGGCCCGCTCATCCGGCGCATCCACCGACGGCATCCATTGGCTGGTGGAGAACACGCTGTACACCTCGTCGCGCTCGGGGGCGAACTCCAGCCCGAAGCGGGGCGCGCCGGAGTATGCAATGCGAACGTTGCCGAAGGCGCCTGAAGGTATCGGCTCGGCCAGCGTGATCCGAAGGCGGCCGTTGGTCTGCTCGAACTGCAGCGCACGCCCGCCCTGGGTGACCGAAGCTATGTCCAGCTCGCCGGCATCCAGGGTCAATGTCTGCACGCGCTCGACCGCGTCGAACCACACCGTCACTTTTCCCTGCAGGCGCTTTTGCTGAATGTCCGGCTCAAGCGCGACTTCGTAGCTGATGACATCAAACGCGCGCGGTGCAGACGCATGTGCACGCACGGCAAACAACAACGGCATCAACAGAAGCGCGTGCAACAACGAACGGCATGCCATCTTCGACTCCCTTCTCGCCCAGGCCTGGCGCATCCTGCCATGCCACGATGGATGCGTGCGGCACGCCATCACAATGGTGGTGGACCTGGAAACAAACCCGCGATGTTCGATGGAGTCGGTGGGTCGGGCGCTGGGGCCCCATGCCCTTGGAGGCGAAATAAAGGAGGAGGTGGCGGCCGCAGGCCGACGCCGGAAAGGGCATGGGGACCCAGCGCCCGACCCGCCGACGGCGGCGCCGGGAAAGCGTCAAGGCACGTTCTGTTTGCCCCGCCTATCGGCGAAGAACCAAAAAAAATGCCGGCACAGGGCCGGCATTTTTTCAGGTGCGGTCAGCTCGGTATCAGCCGTTCCACTTGCCCAGTGCTGCCTGGCCGTTTTCCTTGGCGCGGTCGTACACGGTCTGCTGTGCCTTGGCGATGTTGGCCTTGGTGTCCTTGGCCCACAGCTTCAGCGCGGCCTGCTGCATGGCGCGGCCGTAGGAGAAGCTCAGCGGCCACGGCAGGTTGCCCATCTGGTTCATGGCATCCAGGTGCGCGGTGGACTGCTCGTCGCTCTGGCCGCCGGACAGGAACACCACGCCCGGCAGGATCGCCGGCACGGTGCTCTTGAGGCACATGACGGTCGATTCGGCCACTTCCTCGACGTCGGCCTGCTCTTCGCAGCCCTTGCCCGAGATGACCATCGAGGCCTTCAGGATGGTGCCTTCCAGCAGTACGTTCTGCTGGTACAGCGCGTCGAACAGCGAACGCAGGGTGGCTTCGGTGACTTCGTAGCAGGTCTCGATGTCGTGGTCGCCGTCCATGATCACTTCCGGCTCGACCATCGGCACCAGGCCACATTCCTGGCACAGCGCCGCGTAACGGGCCAGCGCGTGGGCATTGGACTCGATGCAGGTGCCCGACGGGATGCTCTCGCCGATGTTGATCACCGCACGCCACTTGGCGAAGCGCGCACCCAGCTTGTAGTACTCCTGCAGGCGCTCGCGCAGGCCGTCCAGGCCTTCGGTCACCAGCTCACCGGGGCAGCCGGCCAGCGCATGGGCGCCCTTGTCGACCTTGATGCCCGGAATGATGCCGTTGTCGGCCATGTACTTGGCAAACGGCACGCCGTCCTTGGTGGACTGGCGGATGGTTTCGTCGTACAGGATCGCGCCGGAGATATGCTCGTTCAGCTTCGGCGTGGTCAGCAGCATTTCGCGGTAGGCGCGACGGTTCTCTTCGGTGTTTTCCAGGCCGACGCTGGCGAAGCGCTTGCCGATGGTGCCGGTGGATTCGTCGATCGCGATGATGCCCTTGCCCGGGGCGACCATGGCCTGGGCGGTTTCGGCCAGCTGTTCGATGCTCATGTATTTCCTGTGGCGGGTGCGGGAAAAACGCAATTATAGCGCCCGCCTCCCGTGAACTGACCGTCCACAGAATCTGGAAACGCTTTCAGATGCCCAACGCATGACGGCGCGACGTTTCCGCCGCGCCGCCGTGTGCTGCACTGCCGGGGTTTGCCCGGCAGTTTCCCTTACAGGTCGCCCAGACCGCTGGCGCGCCCGTCTTCACCCACTTCCAGCAGGCGCAGGGTGTTGGTGGCGCCATGGGTTTCCATGTGCTCGCCGCTGGTGAACACCACGCGGTCACCGGCCTGCAGCTGGTTGGCTTCGACCAGCAGGCGGATGCTGCCGCGTGCAGCTTCGCGCGGGGTGAAACCGCGGCTGTCGAAGTTGATCGGGAACACGTCGCGCATCAGCGCCATCTGGCGGCGGGCGCCGTCGTGGCGGGTCACCGCGAACACCGGGGCCGACGCACGGAAGCGCGACAGGTAGCGCGCGGTGCCACCGGATTCGGTCATCGCCACGATCGCACGCACGCCCACGTGCTGGGACAGGAACATGGTGGCCATGGCGATGGCCTGGTCGGCACGTTCCAGGTTGCGCGGCGAGGCACCGAAATCGGTCTCGGTCTGGAACTGGCGTTCGGCACCGAGGCAGATACGGGCCATCGCTTCGACCGCCTTGACCGGGTACATGCCAGCGGCGGTTTCGGCCGACAGCATCACCGCATCGGTGCCGTCGATGACCGAGTTGGCCACGTCCAGCACTTCGGCGCGGGTCGGGATCGGGCTTTCGACCATCGACTGCAGCATCTGCGTGGCGGTGATCACCACCTTGTTCTGCGCCAGCGAGGCCTTGATGATCTTCTTCTGCAGGCCCGGCAGTTCGGCGTCGCCGATTTCCACGCCCAGGTCGCCACGGGCCACCATCACCACATCACTGGCGTCGACGATTTCTTCCAGGTTCTCGATGGCTTCGGTGCGCTCGATCTTGGACACCAGCGCGGCGTAGCAGCCATGCGATTCGGCGATGGCGCGCGCATCGTTCATGTCCTGCGCGTTGCGGCAGAACGAGACGGCGATGAAGTCCACGCCGATCTTGGCCACGATGCCGATCAGTTCCTTGTCGCGCTCGGTCAGCGCGCCCAGTGACAGACCGCCGCCCTGCTTGTTCAGGCCCTTGCGGTCGGACAGCACGCCGTCGTTGAGCACGGTGTTGATGATGCGCTCGCCCTGCACTTCCAGGACCTGCAGCTGCATCAGGCCGTCGTCGAGCAGCAGCACGTCACCGGCCACCACGTCCTGCGGCAGGCCGAGGTAGCTCACGCCCACCTGGGTGGTGTCGCCCGGAGGCGGGTTGGCCGAGGCGACCAGGTCGAAACGGTCACCGGCCTTGAGCTTGATCTTGCCTTCGGTGAAACGCTCGATGCGGATCTTCGGGCCCGGCAGGTCGGCCAGGATGCCCACTTCCACGCCCACGCGCTGCGCGGCGGCGCGCACGTCGGCGGCGCGCTTGGCCTGGCCGGACGGGTCACCGTGGCTGAAGTTGAGGCGAACCACGTTCACGCCGGCGCGGAAGAGATCCTCCAGCACGCCCGGCGGGTCGGTTGCCGGTCCGAGGGTGGCAAGGATCTTGGTGCGACGCTGACGCTCAATCATGGTAAATGGGCTCCCGGGAAAGGATCGAAATTAGCACACCCTTCACGTCCCATGAATACGTTTACAGCCTTGGGGCAGCTGGCTCTTGCTGTTGTCCTGCAGACACCGGCGGACCGCCGGGCGGACATCGGTTGACGCCGAAATGCCGACAAGCCCCGACCCGGTTGGCTTTGCGCGGGACATGCGGCGGCGTACGGGACGCCGCCGCGTGCCTCAGGCGAGCAGCGTGAGCAGGTCGTCCGGCGTGTTTGCCAGATGTTGCGCACCGGCCAATTGCAGCTCTTCGGCGCCGCCGAATCCCCACAACACGCCAATATTGCGCATGGCGTGATGACGCGCGCCGGCAATATCCATGCGCCGGTCGCCGATCATCCAGCACTGATCCGGGGTCAGCGACAGGCGCTGCAGGGCTTCGGCGACCAGCTGCGGTTTCTCGCTGCGGCTGCCGTCGATCGTGGCGCCGATGACGTCCTCGAAGCAGCTGCCAAACGGCAGGTGGTCGATGATGCGGCGTGCGTGCGGCTCGTTTTTGGCGGTGACAATGGCCAGGCGGTGGCCGCGGCCGTGCAGTTCCTGCACGACCTGGCCGATGCGCGGATACACCTCGTGCTCGCGCCAGCCCACCACGTCGAAACGCTCGCGGTAGTAGGTGACTGCCTGTTCGACATCGGCCGGGTCGGCAAACAGCGGAGCGAAGCTGGTGCGCAGCGATGGGCCGATCCAGCGCCGCAGTTCCTCCTGCGGCGGGACCGGCTGGCCCATCTGGGTGAGCGCATGGGCCACGCACTGGGTGATGCCGACCGCCGAGTCGATCAGGGTGCCATCGAGGTCGAAGAACAGCGTTGGGCGCTGTTCGAAGGCGTGACGACCGAGGGTCATCAGGCGCCCCGTGCTTCCAGCGCGGCGACCGCCGGCAGGGTTTTGCCTTCCAGGAACTCCAGGAACGCGCCGCCGCCGGTGGAGATGTAGCTGACCTGGTCGGCGATGTCGTACTTGTCGACAGCCGCCAGGGTGTCGCCGCCACCGGCGATGGAGAACGCCGGGGAGGCGGCGATGGCCTGGGCCAGGGCCTGGGTGCCGTGGCTGAAGGACTCGAATTCGAACACGCCGACGGGGCCGTTCCAGACCACGGTGCCGGCCTTGGCGATGAGCCCGGCGTAGTGCTGGGCGGTGTCCGGGCCGATGTCGAGGATGAGGTCGTCTTCGGCGACGTCGGCCACGGCCTTCACGGTGGCTTCGGCGTCGGGCAGGAACTGCTTGGCAACGACGACGTCGGTGGGCAGGGGGATGTCGGCGCCGCGGGCCTTGGCGTCGGCGACGATTTTCTTCGCCGTGTCGAGCAGGTCCGGTTCGTACAGCGACTTGCCGACCGGGTAGCCGGCGGCGGCGATGAAGGTGTTGGCGATGCCGCCGCCGACGATGAGCTGGTCGACCTTGCCGACGAGGCTGGACAGCAGTTCAAGCTTGGTGCTGACCTTGCTGCCGGCGACGATGGCGAGGAGCGGCTGGGCGGGCGCGAGCAGGGCCTTGGCGAGCGCGTCCAGTTCGGCCATGAGCAGCGGGCCACCGGCGGCGATGGGGGCGAAGCGGATGACACCATGGGTGGAGGCCTGGGCGCGGTGCGCGGTGCCGAAGGCGTCCATGACGAAGACGTCGCAGAGGGCGGCATACTTTTTGGCGAGCGTTTCGTCGTCCTTGCCTTCGCCGACGTTCATGCGGCAATTTTCGAGCAGGACGATGGAGCCGGGGGCAACGTCGACGCCGTCGACCCAGTCGCGCACGAGCGGGACCTGGACGCCGAGCAGCTGGGAGAGGCGCAGGGCCACGGGGGCAAGCGATTCGGCTTCGCTCCAGACGCCTTCGGTGGGGCGGCCGAGGTGCGAGGTGACCATGACGGCGGCGCCCTTTTCCAGTGCGAGCTTCAGCGTCGGCAGCGATGCGGTGATGCGCTGTTCGGAGGTGATGCGGCCATTCTCGATCGGTACGTTGAGGTCCTGGCGGATCAGCACGCGCTTGCCGGAGAGATCGAGGTCGGTCATGCGAACGATGGACATGGGCAACTCTTTGGCTGAAAAAGGAAAGGGCGCCACGCACGGCGCAGACGCCCATTGTCCCGGCTGCGCGGGTGCATCGCAAATTTTCGGGTGGAAATAGAAGGTAGAAGCCAAAAGCCAAGGCCAAGGCCAAGTCCAAGTCCAGAGCCCTGCGGCCGATGCTCCTACGCTGTGCGGGGGCCTGTGGGTTCACAGGACACGCTGCAAGTACGTCCCTGTAAGCTCCGTCGCCGCATCCATGCGGCTCAGGGTCCCGTGAACCCACAGGCCCCCACACTCGACAGTTGGTCGGCGCGCATGCAAAAGCCCACCGGTAGTGCCGGGCGCTGCCCGGCAGCCTCATCGTCATGAATGCGGAGGAATGGTGAGAAGCACGTCCACAAAGCGGCGCACGGACACGTAGTGCCGGGCGCTGCCCGGCAGCTCTCATCCTCACCAATGCGGATGGATGATGAGAAGCACGACCACAGAGCGGCGCCCGGACACGTAGTGCCGGGCTCTGCCCGGCAGCTCTTCACCACCAATCCCATCCGCGGAAAACCGTCACATCGCGACGTAGTGCCGGGCGCTGCCCGGCAGCTCTTCCCCCACCGCCAACGCGGTGAACCGTCCGGAGGTGGCCGGGTGGCCTTGCCCAGGACCGTGTGTTGCCATGGATGGCAACACCGAGCCCCCAGGGACGGGTTTACGGCGTGTCCTGGGCAAGGCCACCCGGCCACCTCACCGCATGAACAACCAAAGCGCTGCCTTAGCCGTCAGCAAAACAACAACAACAATCAACCATCAACGTCCGCAGGCTTCTGCCGCAGCACGCTCACCGCAAACCCGCCCACGATCAGCACGCCCAGCATCAGCAGCCCCCACAGCAGCCACCGCTTCCAGTCGCGCTGCGGGGCCACGGCGGCGTCGCCGCCCAGAACCTGCGCCTGCCCTTGCAGCGTGGCGGCGGCCGGCTGCCATTGCGCGCCCTGCTGCTCGCGCAGTTGCGCGATCACCGTGCCCACCGGCGCATCGCTGCGGCGGGCGCGCACGCTGCCGGCGGCCACGCTGTATGGCGGCTCGCCCTGGCTCAGGAACACCAGGGCCTCGGGCTGGTAGCCCAGTTTCAGCGTGGGTGCCTGGTTCGGCTCGGCCTGCGCCGCCACCAGCTTCCAGTAGCGGTCGCGCGTGGGCACCGGCAACGATTGTGTCTGCGACCGACGGCGTTCGGCGGCGTCCTGCACCTGGTAGGCCACCCACGGGCCTGCGCGTACCTGCCACGGCTGCGCGGCATCGTCGCGGCTGAGCAGCGTCCACTGCACCACGCTGTTGTCCGCCGTGCTGATGTCGACCTGCGAGATCGGGAAACGCCCCTGCAGCTGGTACTCGAACTCGCCCGGCTTGCCGGCCGCGCCACCCAGCGATTCCCAGCGCCAGTTGATCGCCTCCAGCGCCGGTGCCAGTTCCGCCTGCACGTTGGACAGCACCGGCAGTGCATCGGCACCGATCGGCAGGATGCGGAAATAGCGCGCCTGGCGGCCGATCTCGATACGCCGCTGCTGCAGGCGTCGTCCGTCGTGCTGCAGGTCCACCAGTGGTACGTCGTCGGCAATGCGCTGCCACTGTTGAAGATCGTCGCTGGCCTCCACCCGTACCCGCGCCTGCAGCGACGACTGCGCCTGCCAATCCAGCCGCAGCGCCTGCACGCCCACTTTCAGCGCACTTGCGTCCACCAGCCACCCGGCGGCCTGTGCACTGCCGCCGCCACTGCGGCCCAGCCGCGCTTCCACCCGGCGCACGCTGCCGTCGGTGTTGCGTTCGGTCAGCAGTTGCAGGCCATCGGCACCGGCACCGGCCATCGCCGGCAGCGGGAACCAGGCCAGGTCCTGCCACTGCGCAGGACGCGCCAGCGGCTGGTCGGCACTCAGCAACGTGGTCGGCAGGGCCTGGCCCTGCGCGTTGAACACCTGCACATCCGCCAGCCTGGGCGACACCGCGCTGCGGTATACCGCCTCGTCCAGCATCACCCGGTAAGCGCCGGCCTGCGGCTGGGACAGCTGCAACGGCCATTGCTGGCGGTAGTCCTGGCGCGCATCGGCGGCCTGCACCAGCGACGGCGATGCGGCAAGGGACAACACGGCGATCAGGGTGCGCAACGTCATCACGACTGAGACTCCACGGTAGCGTCCGGCGCGCGCGGCGGTGCCGGTGCGAGGTAGCCCACGACCGTGCACAGCAGGCCGTAGGCGATGAAGGAAGAAATGCCCAGCAGGTTGCCCAGGTGTTGGCGGTCGATCAGCACCAGCTTGGCCAGCACCACGCCCATCAACACCGCGCCCACCAGCCACAGGGTGCGCTGGCCACGGCGCGAGCCCCACACCCAGCTGATCACGCCGAGCACGCTCCAGACCACGGTGAGGCTGGTCTGGGCCAGGGTCGAGGACCACAGTGCGTCGTTCCACGGCACCGCGCCCCAGTGGTGCACGGTATGCAGGGTGGTGCTGGTAAGCAGGGCGAAACCGGCGATGGCCAGCACCGGGACGCGCCGGCCACGCAGCCCGGCCGGTGCCGGGGCCGACCACAGCCAGCGTGCCGCCAGGGCGAGCACCGCCAGCTGCGCCAGTTCCATCGGATTGAGCAGGGGCAGCCACGGCAGCGGTGCCGGCGAGGCCGGTTGGATCAGCAGACACAGCCAACTCACGCCCAACACCCCGAACAGCGTGGCGGTAAGTGCGGTGCGCAGCGCGTCGAAGCGTGCGCCCAGCGGCATCGCCAGCCACGGCCAGCGCAGCAGTGCGGTGGCGGCCACCAGCAGCCACGGCAGCAACGCCAGTGCCAACGACCAGCCCTGCGCCAGCGCGAAGCGATCGGCCAGCCACATGCATGCCAGCGACACCACGCTGGGCCACAACAGCCACCAGCTGAACTGTGCGGCCAGCGCCACCCGGTCCTGCCCACCGCGCAGGCACCACAGGCTGCGCACGCCCAGCAGCGCGAACACGGCCCAGGCCAGCGCGCCGTAGCCGGCGAACGGCTGCTGGTGCACGTCGGCCTGCCACAGCGCCAGCGGGAACGCGGCCAGCAGCATCGCCAGCGTGGTCAGCACCAGCGCGCGGGCCGGCGCGCGCCGATGCACTTCGGCCGCCACCCAGGCGCTGAAAGCCACCGCGATCAGCAGCGCATCCGGGCGGCTGTCGCGGTCGACGAACCGGCCCACCTCGTGGATCACGCCTCCCAGCCACCACAGCAGGCCCCACAGGTAATACACGATGGCGGGCGAATCCTGGCGTGCACGCCGGTAGCACCACGCCGAGGCGAAGCCGGCCACGGCCAGCAGCAGCCCGCTCATGAAGGTGGGATTGGCGATCGCGGTGGCATCGGTGTGCCAGTAGTCGGCGCCGGCCACGAACCCGAACGCCGCGCCCAGCTGCAGCAGCGCGCCGGCGATCTGGGGCAGCCACCGCTTCTGGCGCAGGCCCAGCCAGACCAGCCCGGCGCCTTCCAGTGCGAACACGCTGGCGGTGGCGCGCGCAGACAGCGCCAACGGTACCGCCAGGGTGGCAAAGCCCACGGCCAGCACCGCGTGCGACTGGCCCAATGCGGCGTAGCGCGCGCGCCGGATCAGCGCCCAGCCGAGCACCGCGTACAACGCCGCCAGGCCCAGGGCACACAGGGCCAGTGCAAGCCGGTCGTCATGCAGCATGCCGGCCTGCAGCGAGAAGGCGATCAGCGGCGTACCGAACACCAGGCTGCCGTCGACCAGGTCGCGCTTTTCCGCCGGCTGCCGGCGTGCATACAGGATCGGAATCAGCAGGTAGAAGGCGAAGAACAGCAGCAGGAACGGCTCGGTGCTGCTGAACTTGTCGGCGTTGTACTGCAGCACGCCCCACGCAGTGCCGATGCCGAAGGTGAAGGCAAACCCGAGCAGGTTGAGTACCCGCCACGGACGCCACCAGGCAATGGCCAGGATCGCCGCGTTGAGCACCGCGTAATACGAGAACAGTGCGACGTGGTTGCCGCTGCCGGTGGACAGCCAGATCGGCGCCATGAATCCGGCGAGGATGCCGAGCACCGCCAGCGTGCGCGAATTCTGCACGACCGCCAGCACGCCCATGCCGGCGATCAGCAGCACGCTCATCGCAAACGCCGGCAGGGCATCGATCAGGTCGTAGCGCTTGAACGCGGCGAAGACGGTCAGCAGCAGCACGCCGATCGCCCCGCCCTGCAGCGCCAGCGCGAACAGGCGCCGGCGGTCGCGCTGGACCCAGCCGAACACCAGGCCGCCCAGAGCGGCAGCGGCAATGGCGGCCAGCCGCAGCTCGATCGGCGCGTTCAACCAGCCTTGGTCGCTGGCGTACTTGAGCAGCGCGGCGACACCGGCCAGCAGCACCAGCATGCCGATCTTGACCGGCACGTTGCCGTCGGTGAACCAGTGTTTGATGGCCCCCACAATGCGCTCGCCCAGGCCTGGCTCCGAAGGCGGTGGCGGCGCGCTCGGTGCCGGCGGCAACGGTGGCGGCCGGCTGGGGGGCGCGGCGGGGGCCGGGTCAGCAGCTGCGGCAGGTGCGGCCGAGGCCGATGCGTCCGGCATGGCCGGCCCGGTCAGGGTGGCCGGCGGTTGGGCAGCGTCGGCAATCGGGACGCGTGCCTGGTAGGGCTGGTCGGCCCAATGCACCGAACGCACCTCCGGCGCGTCGGCGCGTGCGGGGTCAGCGACGTTGGCCGGCCGACCCTCGAACTGCTGCAGTTCCAACGCGGCAACCCGCCGACGCAGGCCGGCGATCATCACCAGCGCCACGATCAGCAGCACCGGGATCAGCAGCAGCACCACCGCTACCAAGGCAATCAACGCTTCCATTGCACGCCATCCTCATAGGGAAGCCCCGGCGGCACTTGCCAACGCCATGCCGGTGGCACGCGGCCATGCTAATGGATCGGCAGCGGCTGCGGGCGGTCGCCCACCTGGACCGGTTGCACTCCGGAAACGACGAACCCCGGCACAGGGCCGGGGTTCGCAGGGACTACCGAGGACGCGCCGCGCTTACTTGGCGGCAACAACCTTGGCCATTTCCAGGCACTTGTTGGAGTAGCCCCATTCGTTGTCGTACCACGACACCAGCTTGACGAAGGTGCTGTCCAGCGCGATGCCGGCATCGGCGTCGAACACCGAGGTGTGGGTCTCGCCGCGGAAATCGGTGGCCACTACCTTGTCTTCGGTGTAGCCCAGGATGCCCTTCAGCGCGCCTTCGCTCTGTGCCTTCACTTCGGCGCAGATCTCGGCGTAGGTGGCTTCCTTTTCCAGCTCGACGGTCAGGTCGACCACCGACACGTCCGAGGTCGGCACGCGGAAGCTCATGCCGGTGAGCTTCTTGTTCAGTTCCGGGATCACCACGCCCACGGCCTTGGCCGCACCGGTGGAGGACGGAATGATGTTCTCCAGGATGCCGCGGCCGCCGCGCCAGTCCTTGTTGGACGGGCCATCGACGGTCTTCTGGGTGGCGGTGGCCGCATGCACGGTGGTCATCAGGCCGCGCTTGATGCCCCACTTGTCGTTGATGACCTTGGCCAGCGGGGCCAGGCAGTTGGTGGTGCACGAAGCGTTGGAGATGATGGCCTGGCCGGCGTAGGTGCTGTCGTTCACGCCGAACACGAACATCGGGGTGTCGTCCTTGGACGGCGCCGACAGGATCACCTTCTTGGCGCCGGCATCGATGTGCTTCTGCGCGGTTTCCTTGGTCAGGAACAGGCCGGTGGATTCGATGACGACGTCCACGCCGACTTCGTCCCACTTCAGGTTGGCCGGGTCGCGTTCCTGGGTCAGGCGGATCTTCTTGCCGTTGACCAGCAGGTCGCTGCCGGACACTTCCACGTCGGCCTTGAAGCGGCCATGCACGGAGTCGTACTTCAGCATGTACGCCAGGTAGTCCGGCTCCAGCAGATCGTTGATGGCGACGATTTCGATGTCATTGCCGAAGTTCAGCACGGCCGAGCGCAGCACGTTGCGCCCGATGCGACCGAAACCGTTGATGCCAACCTTGATTGCCATGTTCACAAGCTCCTGCAGCCGCGACGGTGCGGCGCCGATGGAAAGGGGCGCTCATTCTAGCAGGGCCAGACCGGACCCGGTCCCCGGGAGGCGAATGGGAACCGGTTACATGTGGAATTTCCTGGATTGATCCGGATCAAGGCGCGGCGGGCCCGGGACGGGAAAACTGGCCCCATTCCACCCGCAACGAGACACCCTCATGCGCAACACCTCCCCCTCCTGCTGTCCGCCCTGGCCGCCGCACTTGCGCTGGCTGCCGCCCCGGCCATGGCCCAGTCCAAGGGCGACTGGACGATCGGTGCCGGCGTGCACCAGGTCGCCCCGAAGTCCAACAACGGCTCGCTGGCCGGCGGCACGCTGAAGGTGGACGTCGACAACGACGTCAAGCCGACCATCACCGGTGAGTACTTCATTGCCGACAACCTGGGCATCGAGATCCTGGCCGCGCTGCCGTTCAAGCACGACATCAACATTGCCGGCCTGGGCAACGTGGGCAGCACGAAGCACCTGCCGCCGGTGGTGTCGCTGCAATACCACTTCAACAGCAAGGGCAAGGTGTCCCCGTTCGTGGGCGCCGGCATCAACTACACCACTTTCTTCAGCGAGAAGACCAGCGGCGCGCTGGCCGGCAGCAAGCTGAAGATGGACGACTCCTGGGGCCTGGCCGCCCATGCTGGTCTGGATTTCGCGATCAACGACAAGGGCTCGCTGCGCGTCGATGTGCGCTGGATGGACATCGACAGCAAGGTGAAGCTCGACGGCGAGAAGATCGGCACCGTCAACATCGACCCGCTGGCCTACGGCGTGTCCTACGTGTTCAAGTTCTGATCGGCGGATCAGGACTGACAAGCGCAACACCCCTCGCAGCAAGCGTTTATCCCCGGCTTCGGCCGGGGATTTTTTTTGTTTTTTCTCCCATAAGCGGGGCAAGCAGAAACGTGCCTTGATGCTTTCCCGGCACACAGCCGTCGGCGGGTCGGGCGCTGGGCCCCCATGCCCTTTCCGGCGAATGTCCTCCGGCGTCGGCCTGCGGCCGCCCCCTCCCCCTTTATTTCGCCTCCAAGGGCATGGGGACCCAGCGCCCGACCCACCGACAGCGCCAGAAAAGCCTGGCTTCCCCTGCTTACCGCGAGCCGAGCCCCGTAGCCGCCGGTAGGCTCCTGGGCAAAATAAAGGAGGAGGCCGCCCCGCGGCCGGGGGACATTTGCGCCAGGGGCCTACCGGCGGCTACGGGGCCCTCACGCTTGCGGCCGGCCCGATCGGAGATCGCCAGTCGATCCAAACGAGAACCACTTTTCTGGATCGAAAGGCAGCCACCCATGGGGTGGCTCTACCGCGGTGCAAGAAGATGCTGGGCTGCGGCCTGCGCATGCAGCGCTGCCGTGTCGAACAGCGGTACGGTGGCATCCTCGTCGCCCACCAGCAGCATGATCTCGGTGCACCCCAGGATGATCGCCTGCGCACCGCGGTCCACCAGCCGCTGCATCACCGCGCGGTACGCAGCGCGCGATGAATCCAGCACCCGCCCCTGCACCAGCTCCTCGTAGATGATCCGGTGCACCTGCGCACGGTCGTCGGCGTCGGGCACCAGCACCTCCAGCCCGTGCCGCTGCGCCAGCCGCACCCGGTAGAACTCCTGCTCCATGGTGAAGGCCGTGCCCAGCAACCCCACCCGCGCAAGCCCCAGCGCGCTGATCGCCTCCCCGACCGGATCGGCGATGTGCAGCAACGGCACCTCCACCGCCGCCTGCACCTCGTCGGCCATCAGGTGCATCGTGTTGGTGCAGATCACCAGCGCCGTGGCCCCGGCCCCCTGCAGCCGACGCGCAACATCGACCATTGCCGCCGTGGCGGCGGCCCAGTCGCCCGCCCGCTGCATCGCCTCGATATCGGCGAAGTCGAACGACCACAGCAACATGCGCGCCGAGTGCATGCCGCCCAAGGCATCGCGCACCTGCTCATTGATCATCCGGTAGTAGTGCGCCGAACTTTCCCAGCTCATCCCGCCGATCAGGCCCAAGACCTTCTGCACTGCCGCTGCTCCCGTAGTCGTCCAGGCCCCAGCCTATCGCCCGCGCGTGCCGCCAGCCAGATCCGGCCAAGCCGCCCCGCAGGCAGCCCGCTAGAATGAGGCCGATGAAGATCGCCTCCCTGATTCCGGCCACGGCCCTCGCCCTGGCCCTCACCCTTGTTTCCACCGATGCTCTGGCCTGGGGCGCACAAGGCCACCGCCTGGTCGCCCGCGTCGCCGAAACGCGTCTCACCCCGGCGGCCCAGGCCGAAGTGGACCGCCTGCTCGCCAGCGAGCCCGACCCCACCCTGCACGCCATCGCCCCCTGGGCCGACGAGCTGCGCGCCAAGGACCCGGGCCTGGGCAAGCGCTCGGCGCGCTGGCATTACGTCAACATCGGCGAAGACAACTGCCACTACGAAGCACAGAAGCACTGCAAGGGCGGCAACTGCATTGTCGACGCGTTGAAGGTGCAGACCGCGATCCTCGGCGATCGCAGCAAAAGCGATGCCGAGCGCGCCCAGGCGCTGAAGTTCGTGGTGCATTTCACCGGCGACATCCACCAGCCCATGCATGCCGGTTACGGCCACGACAAGGGCGGCAACGACTTCCAGGTGCAGTTCAACAACCGCGGCACCAACCTGCACTCGCTGTGGGACAGCGGCATGCTCAACGAGCTCAAGCTCGATGACGACCAGTACCTCAAACGCCTGATGGCCCTGCCCGCGCCCAAGCTGGGCAAGCGCTCCAGCATCAACACCGACGCCGTGCAGTGGGCCGAGGCCAGCTGCCGCATCGCCATTGCACCTGGCGTTTACCCGGGCAAGCGTACGCTGGCCCCGGAGTATGCCGCGACCTACCGCCCGGTCGCGGAACAGGAGCTGCGCCTGGCCGGCGAACGCCTGGCCGTGCTGCTCAACGCTACGCTGGGCAAACGCTGAGGAACCCCCATGTCACTGCACGTCGCCAGTTTCTTCCACCCCGACAGCCATACCTTCAGCTACGTGGTGCATGATCCGGCAACGTTGCAGGCTGCGGTGATCGACCCGGTGCTGGACTACGACCCGGACACCGACGCGCTCGGTGCCGGGCCGCTGCAGCCGCTGCTGGCACATGTGCAGAACAACGCGCTGCAGGTGCACTGGCTGCTGGAAACCCACGCCCATGCCGACCACGTCAGTGCCGGCCGCTGGCTCAAGCAGCACTGGCCACAGGCCACGCTGGCGATGGGCGACGGGATCGTGCAGGTGCAGAAGACCTTCGCGCCGCGGTATGCGCTGGAAGTGCCGACCGACGGTTCGCAGTTCGACCACCTGTTCGCCGATGGCGAGCATTTCGCACTGGGCGGCATCGATGCCGAGGTGATCGCGGTGCCCGGCCACACCAGCGACAGCGTGGCCTACCGCATCGGCGATGCGCTGTTCACCGGGGACTCGCTGTTCATGCCCGATGGCGGCACCGCCCGCTGCGATTTCCCCGGCGGCGATGCGGCGCAGCTGTACCAGTCGATCCAGCGCCTGCTGGCGCTTCCCGACGGCACCCGCGTGTTCATCTGCCACGACTACGGCCCCGGTGGGCGCGAGGTAGCCAACCAGACCACCATCGGCGAACAGCGCGCGCGCAACATCCACCTGCGCGATGGGGTCAGCGAAGCCGACTTCGTCGCCACCCGACAGGCACGCGATGCAACGCTGGCCGAGCCCGCGCTGATGCACCCCTCGGTGAAGGCCAACATCCAGGGCGGCCCACCAACGTAGAGCGGGGCTCTGCCCCGCTGCCTCACCGGTCACGTAGAGCGGGGCTCTGCCCCGCTGCCTCAACGGTCACGTAGAGCGGGGCTCTGCCCCGCTGCCTTCCTCTGCCGCCGCGCAGCCACCCATGGGGTGGCTCTACCGCCCCTGGCGATGCACGGTCTGTTTGCCTTTCACAATCTCGAAGGTGAAGGCGTACAGCAGGCTCACCGGCACCGGTTCGACGCGTTCGGCGCCGGTGCAGTCACTGCGGTCCCCCGGCACGTGACCGGCCGGGTAGTGGCACACCGCCGCAGGCGAGTAACGCCACTGCGCCACCGCGGCCTGTGCCGCTTCCACCAGCGGTACGTTCTCGGGCATGCCGCCGGCCTTGCATTCGGCCCGGTCAAGCAGCGCCAGGCTGCGCTCCACCCGGCCGTCGGCATCCACCACCACCTGCAGGCAGACCATCGTAGGCGCCAGCTCGCGGCGGGGATCGCGGTCGCCCAACACCGGGTCGGGGGCGGCGTACAGCTGCGGCATCCGGTACCCCTGGCTGGACTGCAGCTGATACGGCTGCACCGCGCCCGCGCCACCGTCGCCATCACTCCGCAGGCGCTGCAGGTTCACGTTCTCCGTGCGGGTGTCCACCGTGTCTGTCGTGGTCAGCGGCTGATGAGCGGCACAGCCGCTCACCAGCAGTGTGAGCGTCATCGCCCGCAGTCCCTGCTTCACTGCGTCGGGGCCTTCTCATTCATCTCGAACGTCATCGGAATCTTCAACGCCGAGGCAACGGCGGTTCCATTCCGGCGCGCCGGCTCGAAGGTCCATTCTTTCGCCGCCGCCACCGAGGCCGCGTCGAACACGCCGGCCGGGGTCGAACTGAGTACGCGGACGTTGCTCGCCTTGCCGCTGGCGTCCACCTCCACGCGCAGCACCACCTTGCCGGAGATGCCCTGGTCGAAGGCCGCTTTGGGATACGTCGGTGGCGTCGTGGTGCGCGCCTGGGCATCCACGTTACCTGCGGCGGCGTTGGCCTGCGCGGCCGGGCCGGTACTGGTCGACGGCCCCGCGCCTGCGCCGCCCTGGCTGGCCCACGCCACCGTTCCCATACCCACGCACAGCCCCATCACCAGCACCTGCCCGGTCATCCACGGCAGTGCTTTCCGCTTGTGTTCCTTCAACATGGCAATTCGCTCCTTCAACATCGGTTGGCTGCGCCAATGGCAGGCCATCGGTGCAACCGGGTGAACCAACTGCGCCTTGAGCAGCGCGTTGGCGTAGAGCCGGCGCAGGGCCGGATGCGGGTCGACCGTGCGTGCGTCGCAGGCCAGCTCCTGGTCACGCAGGAACCGACGCGCCGCCCACGGCAGCAACGGATGGAACCAGAACACGCAGCGCAGCAGGGCCAATACGGCATTGGCCCAGGGATCGCCATGGCGGCGATGGCTGCGTTCGTGCTGCAGAATCAGATCCTGTTCGGCCGGGCTGAAATCTGCCTCGAAGGCCGGGCCCACCACGATGCGCGGTGCCCACAGCCCCACCAACGCCGGCAGGCCGGGGTCGGCGCTGGCCTGCCAGGTGCCGTCGGCGCGCGGCCGCAACGTGCCCATGGCCCGCTCGAAGCGGCGTTGCGCGCGCCAGCTTGCACCGCCCATGCCCAGTGCCCCCAGTGCCCACGCCAGCAGCAGCAACCACGGCCACGCGGGTGCGGCGGGCACCACGACCGGCGCGGTCCAGGCGACGGCGGCGGCCAGCACCGGCAATGCATCGACCATCGGTCCCATCGGCAACGGCAGGTGCAGCGCCACCAGCAGTACTGGCACGCACCACCAACTGCGATACACCAGCGCCGCCCCACCCAAGGCCAGCAACAGCGGTCGCAGCGCGGCCAGCAGCACCACCGTGATTGCCAGCCACACGCTGGCCTGCAGGAGTGCGTTGAGCGACTCAGCCATGGTCCAGCCCCTCGATCAGCGCCTTGAGTTCGGCGATATCCTGCGGGCTCAGTGCTCCGCGCTGGCTGAAATGCGCCACCAGCGGTGCCACCCGCCCGTCGAACAGCTTGTCCAGCATGCCGCTGCTCTGCTCGGCCACCCAGGCCTGGCGCTGCAGCACCGGCGAGTAGAGGTAGCGACGCCCATCGCGGCTGGCGCTGATCGCGCCCTTGGTCAACAGCCGGTTGAGCAGGGTCTTGATGGTGGGCTCGGCCCAGTCACGCTCCGCCAGGGCGGCCACCACGTCGTCGGCGCCCAGCGGGTGGCTGCGCCACAACACGTCCATCACCACCGCTTCGGCTTCGCTGATCTGGCTCATCATTTACATCCGTAATCGACGAACCGATTACGCCCGTAATCGAATCGCGTGTCAACCCCTTCGACGGTCGGTTCATGCGCCCGCTGCGAGGATCGGCGCATTGCCTGCGGAGCCTGCGATGAAACGCTACCGAAAGCTGGACTACCCGGTGGACGAGGTCCGTCGCTTGCTGGAACCCGGCCCGGTGGTGCTGGTCAGTTCGGCGTGGAAGGGCCAGCGCAACGTGATGACGCTGGGCTGGCACACGGTGCTGGCGTTCACGCCTTCGCTGCTGGGGACGATGATTTCCAGCGGAAACCACAGCTTCGAGCTGATCCGGCGCAGCCGCCAGTGCGTGATCAACCTGCCCACCGCCGACCTGCTCGACACCGTGGTGGGCATTGGCAACTGCAGCGGCGCCGAGGTGGACAAGTTCGAACGCTTCGGGCTGGACACCACCCCCGCCCACGACGTGGACGCCCCGCTGCTGGCGCAGTGCCCGGCCAGCTTCGAGTGCCGGCTGCACGATGCCAGCCAGGTGAAGCGGCACGGCCTTTTCATCTGGGAAGTGGTCAAGGCGCACGTGGCGAAGGTGCCGAAACGGCCCCGAACCCTGCACTACCGGGGCGATGGGCAGTTCATGCTGTCCGGCGCCGAAGTGTCGCGTCGCGGTCTGTTCAAACCGGAAATGCTGTAATGGCCCGCATGACTCTGCAGGATGGCGCTGGATGACCGATCACCTTACCGACCTCGACGCGGCCACCGACTGGTTGCTGCAGCGGGTGGACGGCCCGCTGCGCATCGGCGCGCCGCTGGCCCTGGGCAAACCGCATCGGCTGCTCAATGCGCTGTACGCGCGCGTGGAAAACGATCCCGCACGGCCGCTGCAGATCTACACCGCGCTGTCGTTGAACCCGCCCAAGCCCGCCGCGGGTGGATTGGAAGCGCGCTTCATGGCGCCGTTCGCGCAACGCCATTTCGGCGACGACTTCCCGCGCCTGGCCTATGCCGACGCGATGGTCCGCGACCGCCTGCCGGCGCACGTGCAGGTGGAAGAGTTCTACATGCAGTCCGGCGCCCTGCTCGGCTCCTCGCAGGCGCAGCGCAGCTACACCAGCCTCAACTACACCCATGCCGCCGATGCGGTGGCGCAGCGCGCGCCGCATGCGATCGTGCAGAAGGTAGCGATGCGGCCGGACGATCGGCGGCTGTCGCTGTCGTGCAATAACGACATCACCCAGGACACCCTGGATGCGATGGCCGCGCGTGGCCTGCCGCGACCGCTGATGATCGCCGAGATCGACCCGCAGCTGCCCTACCTCGGCGGCTCGGCCACGGTGGATGTGAGCTTCTTCGACCTGGTGATCACCCCGCCGCCGCCTTACCCCGCTCTGTTCGGGCTGCCGCGGCAACCGGTCAGCGATGCCGACTACGCCATCGGGCTGTATGCCAGCGCGCTGGTCCGGGACGGCGGCACGCTGCAGATCGGCATTGGCACACTGGCCGATGCGATCAGCCATGCGCTGGTGCTGCGGCATACCGACAATGCCCGCTACCGGCAGATCCTGCACGCGTTGGATCCGAGCCTGGCCACCCACCCCACCGTGCTCGAATGCGGTGGCCTGCACCCGTTCGAGATCGGCCTGTATGGCTGCAGCGAGATGCTCAACGAGGGCTTCCGGCGGCTGGTGCAGACCGGCGTGATCCGGCGCAAGGTGCATGACGATCTGGGGCTGATGCAGCGCATCGAGAACGGCAGCACGCTGACCATCGACCACGCCACGCTGGAGGCCGAAGGCGAATACCTGCATGGCGCGTTCTACCTGGGCTCGCCGGAGTTCTACCAGTGGCTGCGCGACTTGCCCGACGACGAGCGCGGCGCGATCGGCATGCGCCGGATCAGTGAGATCAACCAGCTGTACGGGGGCAACGAGGCCCTGGAGCGCGTGCAGCGCCGCCACGCCCGCTTCTTCAACTCCTGCATGATCGCCACCGCGCTGGGCGCGGCCGCCTCCGATGCGCTGGAAGATGGGCGCGTGGTGTCGGGCGTGGGCGGGCAGTACAACTTCGTGGCAATGGCGCATGCGTTGCCTGAAGCCCGCAGCGCGCTGATGTTCCGCGCGGTGCGCGAAGACAAGGGCCAGGTGCAGTCGAACGTACGCTGGAACTACGGGCACACCACCATTCCGCGGCACCTGCGTGACATCTACATCAACGAGTACGGCATCGCCGACCTGCGCAACCTCACCGACGAGGACTGTGTGACCGGCATGACCGCGATCACCGATGCGGCGTTCCAGGCCGCGCTGCTGCAGACCGCAATAGCCGCCAAAAAGCTGGACGCCGCGTTCGTGGCACCGGCGCACTGGCAACAGCGCAACACCGCCGCAGCGGTGAGCGCCGCACTGGCCCCGTTCCGCCAGTCGGGGCTGCTGCCGGACTATCCGCTGGGCAGCGACTTCACCGAGGTCGAACAGCACCTGGTGAAGGCGTTGGGCTGGCTGAAGCAGAACACCCAGACCCGCGGCAGCAAGCTGCGCACGCTGCTGGCCGCCCTGCGCCAGCCGGCCGGCGATGGTGACGCGGTGTACCTGCAGCGGATGGGGCTGGATGCACCGAAGACGTTTGGCGAAAAGGTGGAAGCACGCTTGGTGCGCCTTGGGTTGGCGCGCACCGCGTAATGATGAACGCGTGGCCCGGCAATAAAGCGCCGCGCATCGCGCGCCGGTAGAGTCGGTTCCCAAACGACTGCCGACGGCGGTGCAGCATCCGGTAACGCATGACCTGAAACGAAGGCGCGTTTCCGTTCGACGGTCATGCGTCCCAGTAGCGCTCACCCGTGTCGGCAGTCGTTTGGGAACCGACCCTACCCGCAACAGCAACGGCAGATCCATCGCCTCAGCGCCCAAATGAAGCGGCGCGCATCGCGCGCCGGTAGAGTCGGTTCCCAAACGACTGCCGACGGCGGTGCAACATCCGGTAACGCATGACCTGAAACGAAGGCGCGTTTCCGTTCGACGGTCATGCGTCCCAGCAGCGCCCACCCGTGTCGGCAGTCGTTTGGGAACCGACCCTACCCGCAACAGCAACGGCAGATCCATCGCTTCAGCGCCCAAATGAAGCGGCGCGCATCGCGCGCCGGTAGAGTCGGTTCCCAAACGACTGCCGACGGCGGTGCAGCATCCGGTAACGCATGACCTGAAACGACGGCGCGTTTCCGTTCGAAGGTCATGCGTCCCAGCAGCGCCCACCCGTGTCGGCAGTCGTTTGGGAACCGACCCTACCCGCAACAGCAACGGCAGATCCATCGCCTCCGCGCCCAAACGAAAACGGCGCTTCCGTTTCGGGAAGCGCCGTTCGCACTACGTCAGTGGCTGCCCCTTAGTTGGCCAGCTGCGCCTTCGCAGCGGCGACCACCGCATCGGTGGTGATGCCAAAGTGCTTGTACAGCGCTTCGGCCGGGGCCGAGGCACCGAAGGTGTCGATACCGATCACCGCACCGTCCAGGCCCACGTACTGGCGCCAGAAACCGGTAACGCCCGCTTCCACCGCCACGCGCTTGCGCACGGCGTTGGGCAGCACGGATTCGCGGTAGGCCGCGTCCTGGCGCTCGAACACGTCGGTGGACGGCATGGACACCACGCGGGTCTTGATCCCGGCGGCATCCAGCTCGGCCTTGGCGGCCACGGCCAGACCCACTTCCGAACCGGTACCGATCAGGATCACGTCCGGCACACCGCCTTCGGCGTCGGCCAGCACGTAGCCACCGCGCGCGATCTGGGCGACCTGCTCGGTGCTGCGCGGCTGGTGCGGCAGGTTCTGACGGCTGAACACCAGGCAGCTCGGGCCGTCGGTGCGGGTGATCGCCGACTTCCAGCTGACCGCCGACTCGACCGCATCGCACGGGCGCCACACATCGTTGTTGGGGATGTAGCGCAGCGAGGCCAGGTGTTCCACCGGCTGGTGGGTCGGGCCGTCTTCGCCCAGGCCGATCGAGTCGTGGGTGTACACGTGGATGGCGTGCGCCGGGATCAACGCGCTCATGCGCACGCCGTTGCGGGCGTAATCGCTGAACACCAGGAAGGTGGCGTCGAACGGAATGAAACCGCCGTGCAGGGCCAGGCCATTGGCGATGGCGGTCATGCCGAACTCGCGCACGCCGTAGTAAACGTAGTTGGCGTTCGGGTCGTCGGTGGCCACCGACTTGCTGGCCTTCCACAGGGTCAGGTTGGAATGGGCCAGATCGGCCGAGCCGCCCACCAGTTCCGGCAGCAGCGGCGCGAAGGCTTCAATGGCCAGCTGCGAGGCCTTGCGCGAGGCGATGGTCTGGCCGTCGGCCTGCACCTGGGCGATGTAGGCATCGGCCTTGGCGACGAAGTCGGCCGGCAGTTCGCCGTGCGAGCGACGGGTCAGTTCATCGGCTTCGGCCGGGAAATGCGCGGCGTACTTGTCGAACTGCTGTTCCCACTCGGCCTGGCGCAGGGTGCCGGTACCGCCGGCACGCCAGCCGGCGTAGATCTCTTCGGGGATTTCGAACGGACCGTAGTTCCAGCCCAGCTGCTTGCGGGTGGCCTCCAGTTCGTCCTTGCCCAGCGGCGCGCCGTGGCTGGATTCCTTGCCGGCCTTGCCCGGCGAACCGAAGCCGATCGTGGTGCGGCAGCAGATCAGGGTGGGCTTGTCGAACTGCGCCAGCGCGCCGTCGATGGCCGCCTTGATGCTGTCCGGGTCGTGGCCATCGACGCCGCGCACCACGTTCCAGCCATAGGCTTCGAAACGCTCGGGGGTGTTGTCGGTGAACCAGCCATCGGTGTTGCCGTCGATGGAGATGTGGTTGTCGTCCCAGAAGCAGACCAGCTTGCCCAGGCCCCAAGTACCGGCCAGCGAGGCGGCTTCATGCGAAATGCCTTCCATCAGGCAGCCGTCGCCCAGGAACACCCAGGTGCGGTGGTCGACGATCTCGTACTCGGGGCGGTTGTAGCGCTGGGCCAGCAGCTTTTCAGCCAGCGCAAAGCCCACGGCGTTGGCCAGGCCCTGGCCGAGCGGACCGGTGGTGGTTTCCACGCCGGGGGTTTCATGGTGCTCCGGATGGCCGGCGGTCTTGCTGCCGAGCTGACGGAACTGCTTGAGCTGTTCGATCGGCAGGTCGTAGCCGCTCAGGTGCAGCAGCGCGTACTGCAGCATCGAGCCGTGGCCGTTGGACAGCACGAAGCGGTCGCGGTTGAACCACTTGGGGTTGTTGGGGTTGTGACGGAGATAGTCGTTCCAGAGGACCTCGGCGATATCGGCCATGCCCATCGGCATGCCGGGATGCCCGGACTTGGCGGTTTCGACCGCATCAGCGGCAAGGAAGCGGATGGCATTGGCCAACTGGCGGCGGGTAGGCTGCGTCATGGTTCTGAGAGTCGGGAGGCTCCCGCGGAGCTGCGGGCAGCCAATTGTCCCACAGACCTCCGGCGGGGTCAGGCCGGGCGTCGGCTTTCTGAACAAAAACGCCCCGCACGGGGCGGGGCGTTTTCGGGGGCGGTGCGCGGCAGGCCGCGCCACGCCGGGCGGTCAGTCGCGCTTGACCTGTTCCGGCACCGGGCTGTCCTCGGTCTCGCCCTTGGCCACCAGGGTGGTCAGGGCCAGGTCGCCGGTGACGTTCAGCGCGGTACGGCACATGTCCAGGAAGTGGTTCACGCCCAGGATCAGGCCGATGCCCAGCGGGTTGACCCCGACCATGGCGCAGATCATCGCCACCACCGGCAACGAGCCGGACGGCACGCCGGCCGTGCCGATGCCGCCCAGGATGCAGACCGCCATCACCATGATCTGCTGGCCGATGCTCAGGTCCACGCCGAAGAACTGGGCCAGGAAGATCACCGTCACGCCCTCGAACAGCGCGGTGCCGTTCTGGTTGGCGGTGGCGCCCACGGTCAGCACGAAGCGCGACACCTTCTGCGGCAGGCCCATCTGGTCAGCCACGCGCAGCGCGGTCGGCAGGGTGGCGTTGCTGGAGGCGGTGGAGAAGGCCATCACCGTCGCTTCCTGGGTGTCGCGGAAGAACGACAGCGGCGAACGCCCGGACAGCCACACGGCGGTGCCGTAGGTCACCACCATGTGCAGGCCCAGCGCCAGCACCACCACGCCCACGTAGGCGCCCAGGCGGATGATCAGGTCGAAGCCGAACAGCGCGGCCAGGTTGAACATGAAGCAGGCCACCGCGTACGGGGCCAGCCGGATGACCAGGTTGATCAGCGTCATCGACACTTCGAACACGCCTTCCACGGCGCGACGCAGCGGGGCAACCTTCTCCTCGTCGCTGAGCACCATACCGATGCCGAACATCAGCGCGAAGAACATCAGCGACAGGATCGCGCCATTGTCCGATGCGGCCTGCAGCACGTTGCTGGGCACGATCGACAGCAGCATGTCCATGCCCTTGGGGGTTTCATGGATACCGGCGACGATTTCCTTGCTGCGCTCGGCGTTCTCCGAGAGCATCTGCGCGGCCACATGCGGGTCCACCCCGGCGCCGGGCTTGAGCACGTTGACCAGCACCAGCCCGATGCCCACCGCGATGCCCGACAGCAGCACCGTGTAGGCCAGGGTCTTCCAGCCGATCCGGCCGAGCGCGCGGATGTCGCCCATCTCCGACACGCCCATGATCAGCGCCGAGAAGATCAGCGGCACGATCAGCATGAAGATCAGGTTGAGGAACAGGCCCGACAGCGGCGTGGTCACCCAGGCCATCACGCCCTTGGCGACGTCGGTCAGGCCGGGCACGCCCGGGCCGGCGGCGTGCACGATCAGGCCCAGCACCAGGCCCAGCGCGAAGCCAATGCCCATTTTCCAGTGCAAGGGCAGTTTCTTGCGGGTCGTTGCGGCCTCAGTCATCTAGCAGCTTTCCTGTAAAGAATTGAACGAGCTTAGCAAAGCCGGCCCGTCAGGCCCGGCAGCGCATCAAGATCCCGAAGGATATAGAGGCGCCAGCCCATTGTTTTCCGCCACCGCGGCGACCTGCCAGTGCGGTCCGTCATGGAAGGCCCGGCGCAGCGCCTGGCGTGCGGCCGCCACGTCGCCGCCCTGGCCGGACCAGCGCACCCGCTGCATCGCCAGCAGCGCCTCGCGCTGGACCGGGTCGGCCAGCCGTGCCAGCAGGGCCTCCAGGCCCACTACCCCGCCCATGCTGGCCAGCAGCGCGATGATTTCATCCAGCCCTTGGCTTTCCAGCGCGCGCCGCAGTTCCGCGCGCGACACCACGACCGCGGGCGAAACGGGCGGGCCCGGCTGCGGGGCGGTGGCCGTATCCCGGCGCTGCACCCGGCGCCAGCCCCACCACAGCGTCAGCAGCCAGAGCACCGCGAACCCGGTGGCGGCCGCGATCCAGCCCCAGGGACGCGCCGACGCCGGCGGGTCGGCCAATGGCAGCGCGTTGGAGGCCGGCGGCGCCTCGCCCGGCAGCGCCGACTGCGTGTCCACCGGCACCGCGGCGGCGGCACTGCCCGCCCCCGCTGCGGCGACCTGCAGGGTCAGCGCCGGCAAGCTGGCCGTCCGCGCCTCGCCCGCCTTTACGTCCCACCAGGGCATGCTCGGCCCGGGCACGCGCAGGGTGCCCGGCGTGCGCGGCACGATCGAGTAGCGCCGGGTCAGCTTGAGCTGGGGCGTGTTGCCGCTGAAGGTCTCGTCGAACTGGGCCGGTTCGGCGAACACCTGCGCGTCGGGGCCGACGTCCAGCGCCGGCAGTTCCGGGAACTGCGCGCGGGTGGCGCCCTGGGCCACGGCTTCCACCACTACCGTGGCCGCCTCCCCGGCACGCGCCTGGGTGGGGGCGGCGGTGTAGCGCAGGCGCAGGTCGTGCAGCGGCAGCCACGGCTGCGCCGCGTTGGCCGGTTGCGGCTGCACCTGCAGCGTGCGCGTCGGCGCGGTTGCGCGCAGCCGTCCGTCGCCACCGAACATGTCATCGAAGAAGCCACCGGCGGCACGTCCGTTGAACTGGGCGGCCGGCAGCTGCAGCGGGCCGCTGCGTTCGGGAATCAGCAGGAAACGCCGCTCCACCAGGTTGTAGCGGCGGCCATTGACCTCGCGTACCAGGCTGCGGTCTTCACCTACCCGCTGCATCGACGCACCGGCTGGGGTATCCAGCAGCAGTTCGCCCGACACCAGCTGCGAGGCGTAGTACAGACGCACCACCACGCCCACGCTCTGCTGGACGTAGGGGGTAAGGTCGTCGACCTCGGTTTCCATGAAGACCGCCGCGTTACCGGGGACGGCCGCCGGCGCAGCGGAACTGGCGCCCACCTGCAGCAGCAGCGGTGCGGTGCGGTTGGCCCCCACCTGCAACGCGGGAATCTGCAGCGTGCCCGTGCGACGTGGCGACAGGGCCACCGCGTAGAGATTGCGCGCGGTGGTACCGCCCGTGCCCCATTGCATCTGGCGGCTGCTGGTCTGCGCGCTGAGCTCGAAATCAGCGCGCAGGGGCGTGTAGTCCGGTGCCCCGCCTGCATCGCTCTCGATGTTGAGGGTGACCGTTTCGCCGTCGCTGATCTGCTCGCGGTCCAGCCAGGCACGGGTCTGCGCCTGGGCCCAGCTGCTCGCCGCCAGCAGCAGCCAGCAGCAGCCGCGCATCCAGCGTCGCGTGGTCGAAATGGTGCTCATCGTCCTTCCCGTTTCCTGCGTTCGTTTTCGAGTTGGAACTTGGCGCGCAACAGGCTACCCGGATCATCCGGCACCCGCCGCATCCACGCTTCCACGGCCTGGCGCTGCTCGCGCTGCTGCGGGGTTTCCGCGGCCTGCCGTTGCGCCGGGGTGTCCTTGCCGTCCTTGCCCTGCCGCTGCAGCGCCTGTTGCATCTGCTGGCGCTGGGCCGCATCGGCCTGGGCCTGCGCGGCGGGGTTGGGATCCGGGTTGCCGGCGTCCTGCGTGTCCTTGCCCTGCGCGGGCGTACCTGGCGGCTGGCCAGCGTTCTGCTGCCCGGGCTGCTTCGGAGGCTGGCCGGCGTCCTTGCCCGGTTGGCCCTGGCCCTGCGACGGTGGCGAGGTGGGCGGTTGCTTGCCCTGGCCGTCTTTGGGCGGCGCCGACGGCGGCTTGCGCTTGCGGGCGGCATCCACCGCCGCGCGGTTGGCGACCGCATCGGGCATGCCCGGGGTCTTGCGCAACGCCTTGTCATACGCCTCGATCGCGGCGTCGTACTGACCCTGGCGCGCCAGCGCATTGCCCAGGTTGTACCAGCCGACGTCGCTGTCGATACCGTCGAACTGCGCCTGCGCGGCCTTGAAATCGCCCCGCCGGTAAGCCTCCACACCCGCGCCCAGTGCCTGTTGGTCCACCTGGTCGGCACGCGTCCACCACGTGCCTTCGGCAGCATGCGCGGGGGTTGGCAACGCCAGGGGCACCGACAGGCAGGTCACCAGCACCACGGCCAGGCCGCGTCTGCGGAACGCCCACAACGACAGCAGCATCAACGGCGGCAGCAACCAGAACCCTTCATCGCGCCAGGCCATGCCATTGCCGTCGCGGCGATCGTCCATGCTCGTCTTGGGGGTCAGCACGCCCAAGGCGCGCAGGTCGCCATCGTCGCTGGCCATCCGCGCGTACTGGCCGCCCCCGGCACTGGCCACCGCGCGCAGGGACGCTTCTTCCAAACGCGCCTGGGCAATCTGCCCATCGCCACTGCGGTAGGCGGCGCCGGTGGGTGTGCCCACGCCAAGCACCGAGACCGTTACGCCCTGGCGGCGCGCCGCGGTGGCCGCGCTGCTGGCGGCAGCGTCGGCACGATCGGTGAGCAGCAGGATGTCGCCGCTGCGTGCGCCGGACTGTTGCAGCAGCAGTACGGCCGCGTCCAGTGCGCGCTCGGCGCGCTGGCCATCACGCGGCATCACGTCCGGCCCGAGCGCATCCAGATACAGCGCCACATTGGCGGTATCGGCCGTCAGCGGCGCCACGGTGTACGCATCGTCGGCGTACACCAGCAGGGCAACCTCCCCGCCTTTGCGCTCGCGCAGCAGCGCGGCCAGCTTGGCCCGCGCCTGCAGCAGCCGCGAGGGCGGCAGGTCGGTGGCCGTCACCCGCGAGGACAGGTCCAGCGCCACCACCAGCGGCGCCGGCGATTGCCACAAGGGCTGTGCCACCTGCCGCCAGCTGGGACCCGCCAACGCAACCACGGCCAGCGTCCACCCCAGCAGCAACACCATCAAGCCGCCCCACGCACGCTGCCCACCGGCCACCAGCAGGTGGCGCAGCAGGTGCGCATCCACCGCGCTGTGCCAGGCGCTGCCGCGGCGGCGGCGCCAGTACCAGAACGCGGCGATCAGCGGCAGCGCCAGCAGCAGCCATAGTGCGTTTGGACGCACCAGGTGCAGGGCATTCCAGTCGATGTTCATGCCCACCGCCTTGGCAGCAACCACGCCAGGCCGGCCAACAGCAGCGACAGCGCCAACGGCCATGCATACCGTTCGATGCGCGGCCGCACCGCCGGCCCGGCCGATGCCACCGGTTCCAGCCGCTGCAGTTCGGCATAGATGCCGGCCAGCTCGTCGGTATTGCGCGCACGGAAGGCGCGGCCGCCGGTGAGCGTGGCGATCTTCTGCAGGGTGGCTTCGTCAACGGGGTCTTCGCCCGGCGCGATCTGCACCCCGAACAGGCTGAAGCCGCCGTCACCGCCGAAGGCCACGGTGTACACGCGCACGCCTTCGGCCTTGGCCAGTTCTGCCGCGCGCAGCGGCTCGAGCACGCCGGCATTGCTTACCCCGTCGGTGAGCAGGATCAGCACGCGCTGCCCCTGCGGTTGTTCGCGCAGGCGTTTCACCGCCAGCGCGATCGCATCGCCGATGGCGGTCTCACGCCCGGCCAGGCCGACCACGCTGTCCCCCAGTTGCAGGCGCACGCTGGCCAGGTCGCCGGTCAACGGGGTCAACGTGTAGGCGCGTTCGCCGAAGATCAGCAGACCGACGCGGTCACCGGCACGCCGGTCGAGGAAATCCGCCAGCACCGCCTTGGCGGCCGTCAAACGGTCCACCACCTGGTGGCCGAGCAGCATGTCGGCCTCGCTCATGCTGCCGGACACATCGACGGCCAGCATCATCTGCCGTCCCTGCTGCGGCGGCGTCACCGCCTCACCCAGCTGCTGCGGGCGCGCGGCGGCCACGCACAGGCAGGCCCAGGCCAGCCACAACACCAGCCGCCCCAGCCCCAGCGAACGCCCGCCCGCTGCCTCGCCCAACGCCTGCAACTGCGCCGCCGCATAGGGCACGCGCAGGGCGGCAGCGGTGGCGCTGCGCTGTGGCCACCAGCGCATCAGCACCGGCAACGGCAGCGCGGCCAACATCCATGGCCACGCCAGCGTGTCCAACCACGCCAGCCAGCTGGGCAACCAGGCGGCCCAGTGTTCGGGTATCTGCATCGCGATCATCGGCGACGCCCCGCCATCAACCCCAGGAAGCGCCGGCGCGCCAGTACCCGCAGCCGCGTGGCGGCCTCGGCCTCCACCTGGGGGCGGTAGCCGCCGTCCAGCAGTAGTCGGCCATCGCCATCGGAGAAGGCGCGGCTGCCGGGCTCATCGAGGGACTCGAGCCAGGCCTGACCCTGCAGCAGCTCGGCGCCGGGTTGATGGGTACGCGCGGCACGGCGCAGCAGCGCGGCGATGGCGGCCACTTCATCCACCGGGGTGGCGGCCTGCGCCACGCCGTCGTCGAACGTGCGCATCCAGCGCTGTTCGCGGCGACGGCGACGCGCACGCCACCACCACAGCAGCGCCACGACACACAGCAGCGCCGCCAGCACCAGCCACCAGCCCGGGGCCGGCGGCCACCACGGCGGCGACGGCGGCAGGTGCACATCGCGCAGCGGCAGGCTGCTGGCCGCGCTCATGCCACCACCGCCGAGGGCATCGGGGTCAACCAGCAGTCACTGGCATCATCGGTGGCCACCACGTGCACCTGGATGCGGCGCGACGACAGCTGCTTCTGCAGCGTTTCCAACGGTGCCACGAAGCGCTCGCGCCAGTGCTCGCGGACAGCGGCCCGGTCCAGGTCGAGCATCACGCGGCGGCCCTGCGACAGGAACGCGAGCGGTGCCGATGGCGGGGCCAGTTCCAGCGGGTCCACCAGCAGCATCACCACCACTTCGTGGTGCATCGCCAGGGCGGTCCAGCGTGCAACGCTGATGGCGGAAGCCTGGCCGGGGTCGGCCAGCACCACCACGCGCGCGCCCGGCCGCAGCAGGCGGGCGGCATGCTCCAGTGCACGGTCCAGGCCGGCATCGTCGGAAGGCGGTTGTGCGTACCAGCGGGTCAAGGCATCCAGCACGCGCAGGACGCCCCGGGTGCCACCGGCCGGCGGCACCGGCGCTTCGACCGCACTGCCGCGCAGTGCACCCAGGCGATCGCCCTGGCGCTGCGCCAACCAGGCGGCAATCGCGCCGACGCGCGCGGCCTGCACCGACTTGAAGCGCGCCCGGGTGCCGAAATACAGCACCGGGTCGGTATCGGCCACCAGCAGAGTCAGACGCTCACGCTCGGCCTGGAACAGCTTGGTATGCGCGCGCCCGGTGCGGGCGGTGACGCGCCAGTCGATGTGGCGGGCGTCGTCGCCTGCCACGTACTCGCGCGACTCGGCGTACTCCATGCCGCGCCCCCGCATCGGTGCGGGCGCGCTGCCGGCATGGCCAAGCCGGCCACGCCGGGCCGGCGCCAACCGGTGCGCATTGCGTCGCAAGGCGACCAGTTCGGCCAGGCTGGGGCGCAGGCCGTCGCCGTTGGTCGCGCCTGCAGCGCTGTCCGCGTTGAATTCCATCTGGATCAGGGTGCCGGTACGCGGGCCAGCAGTTCGGCCACCAGGCGGTCGCCATCCCAGCCTTCGGCGGTGGCTTCGTAGCTGGGCAGCACGCGGTGGCGCAGCACGTCCGGCGCTACGCTGCGCACGTCATCGGGCGTCACGAAGTCGCGCCCGGCCAGCCAGGCTCGCGCACGTGCGCAGCGCTCCAGTGCGATGGAGCCACGCGGGCTGGCGCCCCATGCAATGCGTCGGGCCAGTGCGGGGTCGTAACGGGCGGCGTCGCGCGAGGCCAGCACGATTTCGATCAGGTAGCGTTCCAACGCCGGCGCCATGTGCAGCGACAGCACCGCCTTGCGTGCGTCAAACACATCCTGCAGCGGCATCCGCGCCGGGGCCGGTGGCGGTGTGCCCAGGGCATCGCGGGCACGCTCGCGCGCCAGGCGCAGGATCTCCGCTTCGGCGTCGGAGTCGGGGTAGCCGATGCGCACATGCATCAGGAAGCGGTCCAGCTGTGCTTCGGGCAGCGGGAAGGTGCCCTCCTGCTCGATCGGGTTCTGCGTGGCCATCACCAGGAACAGCGCCGGCAACGCGTAGGTGTGGCGACCCACGGTGACCTGGCGCTCGCCCATGGCCTCCAGCAGCGCCGATTGCACCTTGGCCGGGGCCCGGTTGATTTCATCGGCCAGCAGGATCGGGTGGAAGATCGGCCCCGGTACGAATTCGAAGCGGCCTTCCTGGGGACGCCAGATTTCGGTGCCGGTCAGATCGGCCGGCAACAGGTCCGGGGTGAACTGCACGCGCGAGAAGTCGGCCTCCAGGCGTGCGGCCAGCGCGCGGATGGCGGTGGTCTTGGCCAGCCCGGGCGCACCTTCGACCAGCAGGTGACCGTCGGCCAGCAAGGCGGTCAGCAGCCGATCGACCAGCGCCGCCTGTCCGACAATCTCGCCGGCCAGGGCATCGCGCAGGGCGCGGAAACCGTCGTGCAGGCGGTCGTGGGCCAGTTCGGCGGCAGCAGGGGTATCGATCGAGGCGTCTGGCATGGGGGGAGGCAGGTTCATGGCGTCCGTGTGACCCGCGCGGCGTGCGAAGGTTCCATCCACATGATGGCAGGCACGCCGGGGATCGGCATCAAGATTGCCTGAACGCGAAAGGGCCGCACGTGGCGGCCCTTTCGTTGGAGCAGGTGGCGCGACCTCAGTTGGTCTTGGCCACGCGCAGCACCTTCGGGGTGACGAAGACCAGCAGTTCGGCCTTGTCCTTGTTGCGGCTGCGCTTCTTGAACAGGTTGCCCAGGAACGGCACGTCGCCCAGGAACGGCACCTTGTTGACGCTGTTGCGGTCGGTGAACTCGTACACGCCACCGATCACCACGGTCTGACCATCTTCCACCAGCACCGCGGTGTTGACTTCGCGACGGTTGATGGTGGGCACTTCGCCGTAGCCCGCAAGGCGGATGTAGCCTTCCACTTCATCCTTCTTGACGGCCATGTTCAGGAACACGCGGTTGTCGTTGGTGATGGTCGGGGTGACCTTCAGCTCCAGCACCACTTCCTTGAACTGCACGTTGGGCGTGGCAGCGCCACCGGCACCACCACCGGTGATGGTGACATAGCCGATTTCCTTACCCTGCTTGATGATCGCTTCACGCTGGTTGGTGGTCACCACGCGCGGATTGGAGATCACTTCGCCGCGCGATTCCTGCTGCATCGCCGACAGCTCGACGTCCAGCAGGTAGCCCGCATTGAGGATCGACAGCGCCAGCGAACCCGGATTGCTGGCCGCAGCGACCGGCAGGTTCCAGTTCAGTCTGTCCGTGCTGATCGTATACGGGGCGCGAATCGGGATAGCACCAGTACGACCGCCAGCGTCCCATTCAGCCAGCGCCTTGGCGTAGTCATTGTTGACCGTGGCCTGGTTGTTGATGTTCTTGTGGGTGTCGTCGGTACTACCACCAAAGAACACATTGTCACGACTACCGGTGATGCCGAACTTGGCACCCAGTTCACGCGCGAAGGTGTCGGTCGCGATGACGATGCGGCTTTCGATCAGCACCTGGTCAACCGGACGGTCGATCACGTTGATCAGCTCGCGCATGCGCGCCAGCTTCTTCGGGATGTCGCTGATCATCAGCGTATTGGTGCGCTCGTCGGCGACGATGCGACCACGCGAGGACAGGAACCCGCTGTCTTCCTGCGCGCTGTTGCCGCTACCGCCACCACCACTACCGCCGCCACCGCCGATGCCCTTGGCTTCGGTCAGCGCTTTGAATATCTGCGCCGCATTGTGGTAATTGACCTGGATGTAATCGGTGACCAGGTCTTCGCGGTTCTCGATCGCGATCCGCGCGTCTTCCTTGTCCTGCTCGAACTTGGCCAGTTCCGGCTGCGGCGCAACCCACACCACGCCGCCGTCACGGCGCTTGTCCAGGCCCTTGGCACGCAGCACGATGTCCAGCGCCTGGTCCCACGGCACGTTGACCAGGCGCAGGGTGACGTTGCCTTCGACACTGTCGGAGGCCACGATGTTCAGGTTGGACTCTTCGGCGATCAACTGCAGCACGGTGCGCACCGGCACGTCCTGGAAGTTGAACGTCACCGGCTTGCCGCTGTAGCCGCGCTGGGCAATCGCGCTGGCCGCCTGGGTCACTGCGGTGGCGTTGATCGCACCGGTAGCCGGAGCCGCCTTGCGCGGGCTGATCTCCACCACGTACTCGTTGCCGGTCTGGTAGGCCAGCGATTCAAACGCGGTATTGGTGTTGAGCACCAGCTGGGTGCCGCCGCCGTAAGGCTTGGGATCGATGCGCTGCACCGGCGTGGCGAAGTCGGTCACGTTGATCGACTTCTGCAGGTTTTCCGGCAGACGCACGTTGCCGACGTCGATCACCACGTTGTTGCCCTGGGTGCGCAGGTCCGGGCTGGCGCCCTTGCCGTCGAACTGCAGGATCAACCGCCCGGCGCCGTCTTCACTGCGCTTGAAATCGATCTTGGATACCGACAGCGAAGCCGGCGCGGTGATCGGCGCGGCGCTGGCGGCAGGCTGCGGCGCCGCTGCGGCAGGCGTGGCCGCCCACAGCGTGCCATTGGCCACCATGAGCGCGACTCCCAGCGCGCACAGGTGGATCAGCTTCGGGCGCCGGTTGGGACGCTGCCGCATGGCATTGGAAAAGGTCATCGTGCTATCCCCGTAATCATTCATTGATCTTCAAGCGCAAGCGATGCAGGCCGTTCCAGCCAGCCGCCCGCGCCATCCGGCACCAGTTCAATCAGTTCGATCCGGTCTTCGAAGACCCCGGTCACCCGGCCGTCGCTCTGCCCCAGATAGACGCCCGGACGCACCCGATAGGTGACCTTGTCCGGCGCCATCACCAGCGCGACCAGCCCGCCGCCCTTGCCGATCGAACCGACCATGTCCAAGGCATCCAGCGGAAAGGCTTCCAGCGGCTCCTTGCGACGGTTCGGATCGGGACGCAGCCCCGAGCCGCCCTGTGGATTGGTCCAGGCATCGGTGAACGGATCGCGCATCCCCTGCGCGGAGTATTCAAACGTTTCGAACTGCTGCATCACCGGCAGTGGCTCAAGCGGGGGCGCCGGGCGTGCACGCACGTCGTCCACCCACTTGGCCAGGTTCGGCGCATCGCCCGGGGTACTGCTTACCCCGCGCGCGCAACCGGCCAGCAACGCCAACACCAGCAGCCCACACACCCGTGCGGTCATCCCCAGGCTCATGGCGTACCTCCGGGGGTGGCGGTCTTGTCGGCGGCGGTGGCTTTTTCCTGCGCTTCCATTTCCAGCTCGTCCAGGTAGCGATAGGTCTTGACCGTACCGGACAGCTCCAGCGCACCGCTGCGCGCGGTGATGCCGGTCTTGGGGTCCTTGGGCTTCAGGTTGATGTCGTGCATGGTCAGGATGACCACGCGCGGCAGCGAGGCCACGCCGCTGACGAAGGCACCGAACTGGTGGTAGCTGCCCACCATGCGCAGGGCGATCGGCTTTTCGGCGTAGAACTCCTTGGGCTGCTCGGCACCGGGCTGGAACAGCTCATTGACCAGGCCGCTGGACAGCGCGGTCTGCGAGATGTCGATGATCAGGTCCGGCATTTCGGTCTTGCTGGGCAGCTGGCGCAGCATCTGCTGCAGCACCTGCTCCATCTGGGCCAGCTGTTGCTTGAGCGGCGCCAGGTTCACCGCGCGGCCCTGTTCCTTCTCGAACTCGGCACGCAGGCTGGTCTCGGTACTTTCCAGCGACGCCAGCTCTTCACGCTTGCCGCTGATCAGGGCAAACCAGGCCAGGAACACGATCAGCAGCGACAGCAGCACGCAGAAGACGACTTTGGCCTGCTGCGGCCAGTTGCCGATGTTGTTGAAGTCCAGCTCTTTGAGGTTCATTTTCTGGCTCATGCGCCCCCCTTCTGCGGCGTACTGGACGCCGCCGGCTGTGCGGGTGCGGCGGGCGGGGCGATGCGGCTGCCCGACGGCTTGGACGGCTCGGCGGCCGGCGCAGGCACAGCGGCCGGCGGGGTCGACGCAGGCGTCGCGGCCGGCGACAGCGGGGCGACCGCCGGTGCCGGTGCGGCGGCCGGATCGGCCGGGATGGCAGCGGCATCGGCCGGCACCACCACACTGCCATCGGGACCTACGCCACCGACCGGTTCACTCTGCGCAGGCAGAGTCACCTTGACCTCGAACATGTACGGCAGTGCGCTGATGTCGGTCACCGGACCGGGGCCATCCTTGCCGGCCTCAGGCTTCTTGGCCTCGATCACCGACAGTTCCGGCTTGCTCATCCAGCCCGAGCTTTCCAGATTGCGCATGTACGCACTGACCCGGGCATTGGACTGGGTGCGCCCCTGCAGGGTGAGGATGTCCCCTTCCTGCTTGAGCGCGGTCAGCACCACGCCGTCCGGAATCGTGCGTACCAGTGCGTCGAACAGGTGGACCATCTGCGAACGCTTGGCCTGCAGTTCCTCGATCACCTTCTTGCGCGCCAGCAGGCGTTCCTTCTGGCGATCCAGGCGGTCGATTTCCTTGTTCTGTTCCTTGACCTTGTCGATCTCGGCCTGCAGGAAGGCATTGCGTTCGCCCTGCCCGCTGACCTGACGGTCGTAGTAGAACCAGATCATCAACGACAGCAGCAGGCCGCCGATGGCCGCAAAGCCGAGCATGCCGTAGAAGTCGCGCTGGCGTTGCTTGCGCCGCTCGGCGCGCCACGGCAATAGATTGATTCTTGCCATCAGTCAAAGCTCCTCAGCGCCAGACCGGTGGCAATCATCAGCGCCGGGGCATCCTGGGCCAGGGCATGCGCCTGGACCTTGGGACCCAGGGTCATCTGTGCCAGCGGGTTGGCCACCACGGTAGCCACGCCCAGCTGTTCTTCCACCATCTCCGGCAACCCGGCCAGCGCCGCGCAACCGCCGGCCAGCACGATGTGGTCCACGCGGTTGAATTCGCTACCGGCATAGAAGAACTGCAGCAGGCGGCTGATCTGCTGGACCGTGGCTTCCTTGAACGGCTCCAGCACTTCCATCTCGTAGCTTTCCGGCAGCCCGCCCTGGCGCTTGGCCAGTCCGGCTTCCTCGTAGGTGAGGCCGTAACGGCGCATCACTTCGTCGGTGAGCTGCTTGCCGCCGAACACCTGTTCGCGGCTGTACAGGCTACGCCCGCCACGCAGGACGTTCAGGGTGGTCATGGTGGCACCGATGTCCACCAGGGCGACCACGCCATCACTGGCGATGGGCAGTTCGCTGGCGACCAGGGCAAAGGCGTTCTCGACCGCGAAGGCCTCCACGTCCATGACCCGGGCGGTCAGCCCGCCGAGCTCCAGCGCCGACTGGCGCAGCTCCACGTTCTCCGACCGCGACGCCGCCAACAGCACCTGGACCATCTCCGGGTTGTTGGGAATGGCGCCCAGCACCTCGAAATCGAGGTTCACTTCCTCGATCGGGTACGGGATGTAGTTGACCGCTTCGAGCTCGACCTGGGCTTCCATGTCGTTCTCGTCCAGATCAGCCGGCATCGGGATCAGCTTGGTGATCACCGCCGAGCCGGCGACGGCTGCGGCAGCATGCCGGGCCTTCGTACCGGAACGGTTCACGGCGCGGCGGATAGCCTCACCCACGGCCTCCACTTCCACGATGTTCTTTTCCACGACCGCATTCGGCGGAAGTGGTTCCACAGCGTAATGTTCCACGCGGAAACGATTGCCACTGCGGGAAAGCTGCAAGAGCTTTACTGCAGTCGAGCTGATGTCGACGCCAATAAGCGGCGACTGGCTTTTTGGGATAAGCCCCACGGTTTCTCCCCTGCCGACGGGCACTTGGACGCATAACCTGCGCCCGCGCATTAATAACGTTTTTTTTGCAAACCGCAACCATCACGCAGTGAAACGTGCACTACCGCACGTTTCACGGCTCCCCAGACGGTCGTCGATCTGCGCTCCCCGGGAACAACCCCAGCCGTTCCCTTGCGTAATCTATACTCTGCGGCCACGAAATTCGCAATCGGAATCTGTCACTGATGACACGCTTTCGCCGCTGGCTGCGCTGGTTGCTGGTCGCCATCCTGGTCCTGGGCCTGATCGGCGCCGCCGTCGCAGGTGGCCTGTACTACGCCATTTCCTCCAAGCTTCCGGACGTGCAGACCCTGCGCGACATCGAGATGCAGGAGCCCATGTACGTGTATGCCAGCGATGGCAAGCTGATGGCCGTGTTCGGCGAGTCGCGGCGCGTACCGATCACCATGAAGGAGGTCCCGGAACGTCTCAAGCAGGCCTTCCTGGCCACCGAGGACGCCCGCTTCTACGAGCATGGCGGGGTGGACTACAAGGGCATCGGCCGCGCGGTCTGGCTGCTGGCCACCACCAACGACAAGCGCGTGCCGGGTGGGTCCACCATCACCCAGCAGGTCGCCCGCCAGTTCTTCCTGAGCTCCGAATACAGCTATACGCGCAAGCTGGCCGAGATCCTGCTGGCGCGCAAGATCGAGTCCGAGCTGAGCAAGGACGAGATCTTCGAGCTGTACCTGAACAAGAGTTTCTTCGGCAACCGCGCCTACGGCGTGGCCGCTGCGGCCGAGTTCTACTACGGCAAGAAGCTGGGCGATCTGGACCTGGACGAGATGGCCTCCTTGGCCGGCATCCCCAAGTTCCCGTCCTCGGGCAACCCGATCAGCAACCCCGAGCGGGCCCGCGAGCGCCGCGACTTCTATGTGCTGCAGCGCATGGCCAGCCTGGGCTTCATCAGCCAGGCCGAGGCCGACGCCGCCAAGGCGGTGCCGATGCACGCCAGCGCGCATGAGCCGCCGGTGCAGGTGGAAGCCCCCTACGTGGCCGAGCTGGTCCGCCAGGAAATGATCGCCCGCTTCGGCGGCGACGTGGTCAACAAGGGTTACCACGTGACCACCACCATCAACGCCGAGTTGCAGACGGCGGCCAACATCGCCGTGCGCGATGGCCTGCGCGTGTACGACCACCGGCATGGCTGGCATGGCGTGGAGCAGCACTTCGAGGTGTCGGCCGATGCCGATGCCAAGGCGCTGGCGGCCAAGCTGGTCGGCATTCCGGCCCAGTCCGGGCTGCTGCCGGCGATCGTGGCGTCCACCGCCGCCGATGGCAGCGCCACCGTGGTGCTGGCCAACCGCAGCGAGCTGGTGCTGCCCGTCGCGGCCAGCCGCTGGGTCAACAAAACCCCGGCCAAGCTGCTGACGCGGGGTGACCTGGTGCGGGTGCGCGCCGGCGAGAAGGAAGGCGAGTGGCTGATCGACCAGATCCCGCGCGGCCAGTCCGCGCTGGTCTCGCTGGATGCTGAAAGTGGCGCCTTGAAGGCACTGGTGGGCGGCTTCAGCTTCTCCGGCAACAAGTTCAACCGCGCCACCCAGGCGCGCCGCCAGCCGGGTTCGAGCTTCAAGCCGTTCATCTATGCGGCCGCGTTCGACAAGGGCTTCAACCCCGCCTCGATCGTGCTGGATGCCCCGGTGGTGTTCCGCGACCGCCGCGGCAAGACCTGGTCGCCGCAGAACGACGGCGGCGGCTTCCGTGGCCCGATGCGCCTGCGTGAGGCGCTGGTGCAGTCGCGCAACCTGGTCTCGGTGCGCCTGCTGGACGGCATGGGCGTGGACTACGCACGCAAGTACATCAGCGAGTTCGGCTTTGCCGAGGCCGAGCTGCCGCCCAACCTGTCGATGTCGCTGGGTACCGCCTCGGTGACCCCGTTGTCGGTGGCGCGCGGTTACGCCGTGTTCGCCAATGGCGGTTCGCGGGTGGATACCTGGGTGATCGACCAGGTGACCGACCGTGACGGCGTGGTGGTGTTCAAGGAAAACCCGGCGATGGCCTGCCGCGATTGCGCCGGCACCAGCGGCGGCGCGCCGGTCAGCCAGGTGGTGGACGGCTTCAACTTTGGCGCACCGCCTGCCCCGGCCACCGCTGCGGCGGCCAAGCCGCAGCAGGCGGCTGAACCGGCCAAGCCGGCCAACCCGGACGCCAAGGTCGCCCCGCGCGCCATCGACGCACGCACCGCCTATCAGCTGGTGTCGATGATGCGCGACGTGGTTCAGCGCGGCACCGGCACTGCGGCCAAGGTCCTCGGCCGCGAGGACGTGGGCGGCAAGACCGGCTCCACCAACGACCACCGCGACGCCTGGTTCTCCGGCTTCGGCGGCCCTTACGCCACCACGGTCTGGGTGGGTCGCGATGACTTCCGCTCGTTGGGCTACCGCGAGTACGGCGGCAAGGCCGCCTTGCCGATCTGGATCGACTACATGCGCGCCGCGCTGAAGGACACCCCGATCGCGCAGAACGAGCCGCCGTCCGGGATGGTCCAGGCCACCCTCAACGGGGCCACCGAGTGGGTCAAGGTGGAGGACATGGACAAGATCGAGGAGTACAGCTTCGATACCCATGTGCAGCAGGCTGACGACGCCGCGTTCGATATCTTCTGATGTCGACGGCAGGATGACGAGGAAGGCCGGGCATTGTCCGGCCTTTTTCGTTGCCACCGCCCCCACGTCACGTAGAGCCGGGCTCTGCCCGGCTGCCTGCCATGTCGGCCAGCCGGGCAGAGCCCGGCTCTACACGCCGGCGGCCGGGCAGAGCCCGGCTCTACACGTATGTCACATCGCCGGTGTACATTGCCGTGCAGGTCGCACAGGAGTACCGGTCATGCATCGAGCCCGCCAGCATGCAGCCACCCAGACCCGCGAGCGCCGCCACCGGCTTGCCCATGAAGCCGCCCGGCTGATGGCCGAGGGTGGCATCCGCGACTACCACCAGGCCAAGCTCAAGGCAGCGGCCCGGCTGGACATCCACGACGATGCCTCCCTGCCCCGCAATGCCGAAATCGAGGACGCGCTGCGCGAGTACCAGCGCCTGTTTGCCGGGGCCGATCATGGCGCGCAGCTGCGCCAGCGCCGCGAGGCGGCCCTGCGCGCGATGGAGTTCCTGGGGCAGTTCGCCCCGCGTCTGTGCGGCCCGGTGCTGGACGGCACCGCCGACGCCAACAGCCCGGTGCAGCTGCAGGTGCACAGCGACGACGCAGATGCGGTGCAACGCTACTTCGACGAACACGGCATTCCCGCCGAACTGCGCACGCGCCGCCTGCGGCTGGACCGCGAGCGGGTACTGGACGTGCCAGTGTGGGTGTTCAGCGCGGAGGAACTGACCTTCGACATCGCAGTACTGCCGTATGACGCGCTGCGCCAGCCGCCCTTGTCGGCCATCGATGAGAAGCCGATGCGGCGTGCGTCGGTGGCGCAGGTTCGCCAGATGCTGGCCGAAGCGGAGATGGCCGGCTACCTGCAGACGGGGTAGTGCTGCGTAGTGCGGCATGACCGCCGTGCGCCAACGCGATGGACCGGACGTCACGCGTCGGGAATGCTGCGCGCCTACGGCCTCACCAGCCCAGCAAGCCCCGCTCGAATGCACCGGGTTTGAGCTTTCCGTAGAACGCATCGAGGAAGATCGTACCGTCCGGCTTCCCATCCACTATCGCGGCGGCCGCCGGAACACGGACATCATCGATCACCTGCCACAGGTCTTCAGCGGCCATCGCGTACGAGCTGTCTGGCAGGGAGAAGCGTGCCGTCGGTGGCAGCGCGCTGTCCATGGTCCTGGCCACCGCTTCGGTGAACGACTCCAACGATGCGGTTTTGCGCGGGCGGCGCCGCACCATCTGCGCGAACATCAACTCCGAGAATATCCACGGCGAGCCGATGTAGTCGCGCCCCTCCACGTAGTCCTCGATCCTCACCGCCTTGCTGTCCAGGAACAGCAGCAATTCGGACTGATCGATCATGCGTTGCAGGGCCACATTCAAGATCATGTACATGCTTGCCGCAGTGCGTGTTACACGCTCGTAGTAGTACGTGTTCGGTTTGTGGGGAATGATCGAGCGGATCTTGTCGACGTCCTGAAGCAGCGTGTACACGTCGCCCCATACGCAGGAATCCACGAACACCTTCAACCCCAGGCCTTCCAGGTGCACGGCAAGGGCAACCACCGCATCGTGATCCTGGTGGGTGTGGGACAGGAAGACATCGGCCCGCTCGGTCGGGAACAGGTCCTTGGCGATGGTATCGGCGTCGATCAGGTTGTCATCATTGAGGATGTAATCCTTGATCTTCACCAGGCGGTGCTTGTTGCGGCTCTTGAACGTGTCGATGGCGCTGCGATCGGCATCGATCGCCAGCGCATCGAAGTTAGTGATTCTTGCATCCAGAAGCATGTTCGTTCCTTCTCATTCATGGGGGTGTTTTCGCGGGGCATGGCGTTCCCTCGCAGACTTCATATCCAGCCCAGCAGGCCTCGTTCCTGCTCACTCAGGGGCAGCTTTCCGTACAGGTGATCCAGGAACACCGGATGGTCGTGGCAGTAGGACGCAGCTGGAAATCCCGTGGTATCGGCGATGGCACGCTGGAGAACGTCCCACTCCATAACGTGCGTCGCTTCGGGCGCAGCGAATGCCGCAGGCCGTGTGGGCTGCATGGCTTTCAGTGCTTCCAGGCCCAGTCGGGGACGGCCACGTCGTGGCAGATGGCGGGCGAACATGAGCTCGGAGAACACCCACGGTGCGCCAACATGGCGACTGTCTTCCACGCATGCGTGTACCCGGGCAGGTTCGCCCTCCAGATGGAGGAACAGCTCGCAGCCATCGATCAGTCGCTGCAGCGTTGCATTGAGCACCATGCAGACGCTGGCCGACGTACGCGCCACCTTGAAGTAGTGAAAATGATGCGTACCGGGAGAATCGCGGCGCGCGGAGAGCATGTCGTCCATCTCCTGCTGCACCGCATACACGTTGCGCCAGAGGCAGGAGTCCACGAACACCGTCAGCCCCAGTGCCTCCAGCATCACCGCCAGTTGAAGTACCTGCTCTCGGTCGACGGCACCATGGGAGAGGAACACATCCGCCCGGGGCGCAGGTAACAAGGCCTGCTGCACCGACTCGGCATCCAGCAGATTGTTGCTGTCCATCAGGTAGGCGGCAATGTCGTGCGAGGCGGGCCTGCACCGTGCCTGGAAGGCCGCGATGGCCAAGGTGTCCACCTTCAACCTGTCCGCGGCGAAGTTGCGGATGCGCAGTTTCAGCAGCATCGGCGTGCCTCCTCGACAACCCCGTATACCAGCAGGACCGCGGCCACCAAGGAGAGATGGAAGGCGAGCACTGTCGGCCGGCACATCACCTTCCACAGCGGCTCGCGTACCAAGGCGAGCCGAGTCGCATCGATCCGGAAGGCAAGCACCTGCGCCAGCGGTGCGTCGCTGGCGGCGTTGTACAGCTGCACGAAGGCGCGCTCCTGCTGCAGGAAGAAGGCATGAAAGCCCATGAACAGCCCGCCGGGCAGCACGAACAACGCCCAATGAAACGGCGTCTGTTCGCCAACCGAACAGGCCAGCAGGGCGGTCATCACCGCCACGCTGCCGCCCTTCATCGCAGACGCGCTGTTGGCGAGGCGCGCGATGATCCCCTGCAGGATGGTGAGATACCCCAGCCGCAAGGCGATCTGGTTACTGACGTTCTCCATGACGATCCCCTTCTATGGAGGCCGGCAGGGCGCCTCGTCGGCGCCCTGCCCCGGCCCTTACCAGCCGATACCCACGCCCAGGCCCACACTCTGCTCACCGCTGTTGGTGAACGCGCCATTGAGGCTGAAGGTGGCCGAGCCGCGCTCGTTGAGCACGCGCTGGTAGCCCACCGCCATGGCCGACTCGCCATCGCTGTAGCCCACGCCCGCGCCGAGGCGGTTGTAGGCTGGCGAAGCCGGCGGTGTTCATGGCCATCGCCGTCTGCGCACTGCTCATCGCCGCCATGCGGTTGAAGCGCTTGTCCATCTTGTCCAGGCGCTGTTCGACCCCTTTGATCGCGTCATCGGTGTACTCGTTGGCGCGGGCGAGCATCTTCTCCAGATCGGCGGTGCTGACCTGCGGCGTGGGGGTGGGTGCAGGGGCGGGTGCGTCGGCCTTGGCCGGCTTGCCGCCGTCGTCGGCACTGGCAATGCGCCCCCCACCGTCTCCGGCAGAGGCGGTCTCCGGCGTACCCGATACCGCGCCACTGCCTTCCTCCTCCGCCACGGGCGGCGTGGGTGCACTGGCGGTCGCCATTGCGCGACCCTGCAGCGGGGTGTCAACGCGCTGTTCCAGGCCGTCGATGCGGCCATCCAGGCGCTGCTCCATGGCATGCAACTGGCCGCCGTTGACCGCATCCCGGCTGCCGGGTGCGATCAGACCGTTGGCCACGTTGCCGAGCACCATGCCGTTGGCGCCAGCCAGGTTGAGCTGGTTGAGGCCGTCAGTGCGGGTGGCGGGGCTGTCCTGGAAGACCGAGCGAAGTTGGGTCTCGACGTTGCCGACGCGGGTACTGTTGGAGATCACGGCACTGTCTAGCGCGGTCAGGGCGTCGCCCACGGTGTGCTGGACGCTGCCTTGAACCGCGAACGTCGAACCTACAACATTGCCGGCGGAATCAATACTTGCACCGCCACCCAGTGTGGACAGAGCTCTGTCGAGCTGGGAGACAGTGGCTGCATCACTGGCGCTACGCCCATCTGCGACGTTAACCAGCCGCCGTTGCAGATTGCTGTGCCCAAAAGACACGACACCTGCTTCCCTGGCGATCGAGGACGCCCCGAGCGCAAGGCTCCCCTGGGCACCCGCTTCGACGCGAGAGTACGCCCCCAATGCAATGCCATCGACGGAGTAGACGTTCGATCCAACTAGAGCAGCAAATCCCCTGTCGCCCGAAGAGCCTACATTTGCACCGCGGCCCAACGCAACCGAGTCTCTGGCCTGCGCTGAGGTATAGCTTCCTATTGCTGTCCCCCCTCTGACGAGGACGTAAACGAGCCATCGCCAATTGCAACGCCCATCTTTCCAGCCTGAGCCGCCTGGCTTTCGCCATCAGCCCACACGGAAACGTAGCGGCTGCCAGCTTCGAGTTCTCCAAGGCGTGCATTCGTGGAGTACAGCTGGGAGCCATTAATCACATCAAGGCTCCCATTCGCAATTAGTCCGTCAGCCACGCCCGTGACTGTCGATCCGCCAAAGTCGACCGCACCAACCAGTGTGCTAGTACGTCCATCGCTCAGATCGTTCAGAGCTCTATCTGCAATGCGGAGCTCATCCAGCGCAGTTCGATTTTCAGCTATATCCTGCTTTACAGCATGTAGCTGACCACCGTTGACCGCGTCGCGGCTGCCGGGTGCGATCAGACCGTTGGCCACGTTGCCGAGCACCATGCCGTTGGGGCCGGCCAGGTTGAGCTGGTTGAGGCCATCAGTGCGGGTGGCGGGGCTGTCCTGGAAGACCGAGCGGAGCTGGTGCTCCACCCTGCCAACGCGGGTGCCTGTGGTGGTCACGGCACCGTCGAGCACTGCTAGTGCATCGGCGACCGTGTTTTGCATGCCCCCTTGCAGGTTGTAAGTCGGACTGATGATGTTGCCATTTACATCTACGCCTGCATTACCCCCAAGCAAGGCTAGAGACTCATCTAGCTGTGCAATGGTGCTTGTGTCTTCTGCATCTCGACCGCGGGCCACGTTCACAATGCGTCGCTTCTTCGTCAGGTTTCCAACAGACACGACATTCTCTTCAGTCGCCGTTGATTCTGCCCCGAGCGCGACTGAGTTCTCCGCTCCGCCCTCTACTCTGGAATAGCCACCAAGTGCAGTGCCATTCTTACTGAGAACTGTAGAGCCAGTCCCAAGCGCAAATCCGTTCTCCGCAGCCTCGTCCACGAACGACGCTCGACCCAGTGCAACTGAACCCTTTGCTCTGGCCCTTGCGTAAGCGCCGACTGCGGTAGCGCCATTGGTGCCTTCACCTGCCTCAGCGCTATCGCCAATAGCAACGGAGAAATCACCTGCTTTTGCAGGAGAGCTCATTTCATCAAAAGCCACGGCAATAAACCGCCTGGCGCTTTCCATCAAGGAAACTCGATGATTGGTGGCAAACAACTGTCCACCATTCACCGCTTCGGTACTCGCCGCCGAGCTCACATCCCCCGCTGCCAGTCCACGCACCCGACCACCGTTCATATCGATGGCGCCGTCAGCGGAGAACTTCACCACCCCCTCTAGGTCCGGATCGAAATTGTCGAACTCGGTGCGCAGTTCGTCCAGGTCACGACGGTTGTCTGTGATGCGCCCATCCTGCCCGGACAGTTGCGAGGAGTGTGTCGCCAGTATCCCTTCATTGGCCGTCACTTTCTGCTGGGTACCGAACAACTGCTTGCCTGTAACCGCCTCGGTACTGGTCGCACCAAGGGCGCCATCGGCCACGCCGCTCAGCTTGCGCGCTGCATTGGACTTGTTGCGCAGGTCCAGCGTGGTGCCGGTGTTCTGCGCACCTAAGCGCAGGTCCCCGCTGGCTGAGACCTGGCTGACCAGGCCTTCCAGAGCCGTCGCACGGGTTACTACCCCGTCCGCCGTTCGCTGTGCGACGGTCGCTGCCGCTTGCGCCGTGGTCGCCGTATTCTGCGCTGCGGTCACGTTGGTGTTGGTGGCATTGAGCTGCTTCCCGGTTACCGCTTCGGTGCTGGTGGCACTCACGGTGCCATCCGCCACGCCGCTCAGCTTGCGTGCTGCATTGGACTTGTTGCGTACGTCCAGCACGGTGCCGGTGTTCTGCGCACCCAAGCGCAGCTCCCCGCTGGCTGAGACCTGGCTGACCAGGCCTTCCAGAGCCGTCGCACGGGTTGCTACCCCGTCCGCCGTTCGCTGTGCGGCGGTCGCTGCCGTTTGCGCCGCGGCCGCCGTATTCTGCGCTGCGGTCACGTTGGTGTTGGTGGCATTGAGCTGCTTCCCGGTTACCGCTTCGGTGCTGGTGGCACTCACGGTGCCATCCGCCACGCCGCTCAGCTTGCGCGCTGCATTGGACTTGTTGCGCAGGTCCAGCGTGGTGCCGGTGTTCTGCGCACCCAAGCGCAGGTTTCCGCTGGCTGAGACCTGGCTGACCAGGCCTTCCAGAGCCGTCGCGCGGGTTACTACCCCGTCCGCCGTTCGCTGTGCGGCGGTCGCTGCCGTTTGCGCCGTGGTCGCCGTGTTCTGCGCTGCGGTCACGTTGGTGTTGGTGGCATTAAGCTGCTTCCCGGTTACCGCTTCGGTGCTGGTGGCACTCAGAGTTGCGTCGGCCACGCCGCTGATCTTGCGATTCGCGCTGGACTTGTTGCGTACGTCCAGCGTGGTGCCCGTGTTCTGCGCTCCAAGGCATACATTGCCCGCCGACGCTGTCTGGCTGACCAACCCCTCCAGTGTCGTTGCGCGGGTGGCAACACTGTCGGCAACACGCTGCGCCGCCACTGCCGTTGTCTGTGCGCTGGTGGCGGTGGTCTGCGCGGTAGTCACGGCGCTGTTGGTGGCATGCAGTTGGCTGCCGGTGACCGCATCGGTACTGCCCGAGCCGACAGTGCCGTCCGCCACGTACTGGATCTTGCGCTTGGTAGTGGCATTGCCGACCGACACTGAATTGGCGGAGTTGGTCACCGCGCCGGCGCCCAACGCTACCGCGTTGGTGTGGGTGGCACTGCTGCGGTCGCCCAGTGCAAGCGCACTGCCACCGCCGGCCTTGGCCAAGTTGCCCAAGGCGGTGGCATAACTGCCGGTGGCGGCCGCCTCACGGCCGACGGCCGTGGCCTGGTTGGCGGTTGCCTGCGCACTGAAGCCCAGCGCCGTGGCGTGCGTCCCCTGCGCCTTGGCCGAGGTGCCGCTGGCCAATGCGCCGGTACCGGTGGCCGTGGCCTTGTTGGCCGCCGTCATGGCGGTGCCGGTGGCCGTGGTGTTGACGGCCACCGTCGCCTTGGCCGCAGCCCCATCGGCAGCGGCCTTGGCTGCCGTGGCGGTGCTGGTGGCTGTGGTCACGGCCTGGTTGGTGGCGTGCAGCTGTTGTCCGGTCACCGCATCGGTACTGGTAGCGCTCAACACGCCGTTGTCGATGTTCTGGATGCGGCGTTTGCCCCCACTGCGGTTGGCCACGTCAACCACCGTACCGGTATTTGCAGCGCCCACCCGGATGGCGCTGTTGGTGGAGGTCTGGGTGACCAGGCCGGTCGCTGCCAAGGCACGGTCCGCCGTGGACTTGGCGGTGTTGGCGGTGCTCAGTGCTGTTCTGACGTCCACGCTCACCGCGTTGAGCTGCCGACCATTGACCACGTCGGTGCTGGTCGCGTTGACCGTCCCATCGGCCACATTGACGACTTTGCGCTTCAGTGAGCTGTTGCCCACTGATATCTGGTGGCCGCCGGTCGTTTCCGAATCTGCGCCCAGTGCAACCGCATAGGTGTGATCAGCCTTGGAGTCTGCGCCCAATGCCATCGCCTTGCCGGTGCCACGCGCACGGGCCGCACGGCCCAATGCAATGCTGTCGGGATACCCCCCTGCGGACGCATGGTTGCCGATTGCGATGGAATGCATGGATCCGTTGTTGGCCACCTCAGCAAAGTCGCCCAGCACGATCGAACCCTCTGCACGCGCCTTGGTGTCTCCGCCGACCGCAATGGCGCCACTGCCCAGCGCATAGGAGCCACTACCAACAGCCAACGCATTGTGACCTTCCGATCGCGCAGCGTTTCCCACTGACACCGAGCCGACCGAATGGGCACGGCTGCCAAAGCCCAAGGCGACTGCGTGCGAGCCATAAGTCTCCGCGCGGTTGCCCACCGCCACGCTGTTTGGACCTGCAGCCTTCGAGCGGATGCCTACCGCGATACTCTCCTCGCCACCCGCCTGGGCTTCAGCACCTACAGCCATGGTCTCCGCGGCCGTGACCATGCTCCACTTTGCTGCCGTCGTATTGTTGTAGACATCCATCCGATGCAACGCCGTGGTGCCGATGGATGAGGAATACACCGCGTTGGGCTGGAAGGCGCTCAGCGTTTGCCGCTGCCACCAGTCCAGCTCATGCTCAGCCAGATCAGCTGAGCTGGCAACGGCGGGCAGCACAGACAGCAGCGCCATGAATGCCCTGCCTTTACGCACACTCTGTGCGAGCTTCCCGCGTGCACAGCTCAGCTCACTCGCCACTACCCAGCATTGCAGGGCGGTGGACCAGAGACGGCGATAGATCCTGTTCATGAAAACTCCTTGGCAAACGAAACGAGATGGAAACGGCCCGGCGTAGCGCAGCAGGCGGGTGGAGGGACTCAGGGGGCGAGCGTTTGCACGTGCTCACGGTGGCCATCCCGGGTCAGCCGGTAGCGCAGCTGAACGGTGTGGCCGGGCTGCATGGCGAACGGCAGCGGCAGTGCGCTGCCGGGATACAGGCTGCGCGACAGCTCGTGCGCGATGCATTGGCTGCCATCGCAGTCGGCGATGCTCGTGATGCCCAGGCGCAACGTGCCGGCGTTGCGCAGCTGGTCGCCTTGCACGCGAATATCCACCGTGCCGTCGGCTGGCAGTACGTTGACCAGCGCGCCCCACACCAGGTTCACGCCGATGCTGGCCTGGGCGCCCTCGCCCGCGTCCTGGTCGCGTTCGTCCGGACCGCGCACCCCTTCGAAGTAGATGCGGTAGGCAGTCTCGGCCTGCACGGGCTGCAGCGGAATCACGCGGATCAGGCGGTTGCCACCGCCGGCCAGGGCAAACTTGCCCGGGGTGACTGCGATGGCCGCTTCGCTGGGGTCCACGTCGACCTCATGCTCCTGCTCGTCGGCGGGATCGACGATACGGCGGACCGAGGTCTGGATGTACTGCGGCTGGGTAGACTGGGAATAGATGCGGATCTGCGTACTGCGCTTGCCATCGACCGCGGCGCGCATCGGGTGCACGGTGAGATTGGCGTGTGCAGGTGCCGCCAGCAGCAGCGACAGGGACAACAGAACAAGGACTGGAATTTTCATGGAAGCTCCTGGAAGGTCAGGGCGTGACCGTGGGGACGCGCAGCTCCACCTGCAGCTCGCCGAAGTAGGTGCCGGCCTGCTGGGTGGAGATGGGGACGCGCGGAATATCGAAGGTGATCGGCGTGGGGACGCAGAACACCGGTTGGCTCATGCCGGGCAACAACACCAGGCGCAGCAAAGCTGTGTCGATGCCATGCAGCTGTTGCTCCACGCCGTTGGGCATGAGCACCGGGGCGCCGTTGTGGTCCAGGGTGACGGTGTAGTCCAGGCGACGGGTATCGTCGCTGCCACCATCGGTATGCCAGAGCGAATAGCCACTCGGACCGGGCGGCTTGCCACTGCGGTCACGCACGGTCACGCCGAGGTACTGGGCTTGGGAGCCGAGCCCGTCGTATAGGCACATCTCGAGTGCGGTGCGGCCGCCAATGTTCTGACTGACTGGGTCGTAGGCCGCGTTGAGCTGCACCAGCGGAGTGACGTGGTGGAAAGCAGGGAAGTAGATTGAGACGGCGTTACGGTCAGTGATGGTGAGATCGAACTCAAAGTTATAGCGCGCCAGCGGCGTACCACCTATCTCATCGTGAAGATCCAGCGCTAGGGAAGCACGCCACTTTCCCGCCACCAGCCGCTGTACCTCGTTGTCTGGTAAATGAAGCTGTGCACCCGTTCCAATTGGCCACTCGGATGCACACTCCCATATGGACGCTGACCATAAGGGGATTGCGGCGCTGGACCACGAATCACCGCTGCAACGACGTCCTGGCATTGCACGATTGAGATGCCCGTCGAGCCTGAGCTCCGTCCTCATTCCTGAGCGCTGCTCTACAAACGTAAGCAGTACGCTGCCCGCTCCGGCCTCTCCCTCTGTGCCAACCTCTGGGCAGCGACCGTTTATTGAGTTCGACGAAGATTGGCAGGTGAGGTGTAGACCCCCGTATTTCGAGCTTGTATCAGTGCTATAACCCAGCACCGTGCGCGGCGCCCACAATTCGATATCCCCCGGCATCGCCGACCGATCCCACGACATCACAATGCTCTGCGTAGCACTCACCGGATGCGTCTCCGGCGGCCGCTGCCCCCACGCCTTCGGCATCACCACCAACAGCGTCATCAGCAACATCACCGCCCACACACCGCGCCGGTTCATGGCGTACCTCCAGCAGAAGCCGTCTGCGGCGTCGCCGCCAGCAGGGCCTGTTCCTGCAACAACCGGGTCACCCGCGCCTGCTGGCGGATCTCCGCCGGCAACTGCGCCACGCCCAGCGGCTCGCACTGCACGGCGCCCACCAGCATCACCACGCTGCGACGCTCACGCACCCTGAGCGGGCACTGCAACAGGCGGTCGTCCTGCAGCAGGTACAGGGTGCGTTCGCGGCGCGGGAAATCGGCCACGAAACCGCCGTTGCTGCCGGTGCCAGGCACCGGCGCATTGAGGATGCGGGCGCCGCCCAACGGCAGCCCGGCGATGTCGCGCGCGTTGCCGATAAAGGTGTAGGTCACCTCGATCGGCACCGGCATCTGCAGCAGCCGACCGGGTGACAGAAATACCGGGCGCGAGCCGCCCACGCCGGTCACGCGGATCGCGGCATCGCTGTTCAGAGCGCTGGCGTCCTGCACTTCGGCGCGGTGGCTCTGGTAGGCCGGCAGCGGCAACAGTCGGCGCTCGCCGAGTGCCAGCCGTTGCCGGCGCAGGCCGCCCACCTGCAGTTCGGCGGCGACGCCGGTCAGTTCCAGGTCGTCGGTGTCGTCCACCTGCACGGCCAGACCGGCCTCGGCCCCCAGCCCGCCGCCCCAGTAGAACCCGTGCCGGCCCAGTGCCAGGCCAGAGCTGTGGGTGGCGCTGTAGGCCATCTCGGTGCGGCCGCGCTGCTGGTAGTGGGCCACGGTGCCGCCGGTGTGGCCGATGCTGTTCTGCAGTTGCGCGCTGAGCGCGGCGCTGTAGCGGTCGCTGTTGTTGCCGCGCAGATCCACGGTGGCTTCGCGGTACTGCGCGTCCACGTCCTGGCGCAGGGTCTGCCCGGCGCTGTAGTTGATCTCCGGCCGCGCATGCTGCGGCTGGCGCACGTCCAGGCTGTAGCGGCGCTGCGAGGTGCCGCGGTCGCCGCGCTGCAGGCGGGTCAGGCTGAGGTTGAGGAAAATGCCGCGGTCCCGGCCGTCGCGCAGGCTGCTGTGGCTCTGCTGCTGCCACACGCCGACACGGGTGGAGATGCTGAACTCCTGCCAGCGCTGCACGCGGTTGTAGCTGGCCTGCCAGGTGCGGGTGAGACTGGGCTCGCGGCTGTATCGCTGCTCCCACGGCGGCAGCAGCGGGTCCAACCCGGCCAACGGGTCGTCGATGTCCCCGCCAAGCAGTCGCCCGCGGCTCCAGGTCTGGCGCCGGGTATAGGCGACATACGCACTGCCACCGGCAAGCGGCAGCGCCATCGAGGCACTGAGTGAATCGGCGCAGCCCAGCCGGTCGCGCGCGTCGTCCTCGAACTGGCAGGCCTTGCCGCGCATGCGCTGCTGGTACAGGTTCCAGGACGCATGGCGGCGGTAGGAGAGCTGGTGCTGCTGGCCGGTGCTGCCATCACTGCCCCGCAGGCCACTGAAGGTAGCGCGTATATCCTGGGTGGCGAAGGCGTGGCGCAGGTCCACGCGCAGCTCGCCATAGCTGAAGCCGCCGAGGTCGGCGGCCCCAGCGGTGACGGCGGCAGCGCGTCCCAACGGCAGGCGCAGGCCGGCCATGGCTGCCATCTCGCCGTCGAAACGGTCGCTGCGGCGCTCGTTGCGGCGGCCGCCCTGCAGGAACCACTGCACGCTGCTGTTGGTCCAGTCGCCGCCTTTGTCGAACGGCGCGTCCTCACTGCGTACCAGCACGCCATCTTCGTAGATGCGCAGGGTCACGCTGTAGTTGCCGAACGGGAAGCGGCGGGTGTCGAGTTCGTTGATGCCCGCCTGCAGGTAGAAGGTCTGCAGCAGGCGCTCACCGTCGAAGGCATCCACCCGCGCATCGCGCGCCAGCAGCACGGTCAGCGGTATCGCCTGCACCGCCGCCTCAGCATCCACGTAAGCCTGGGTGGTGCCCACGCGGAGGCCGGCGAAGCGGTCCATCGGCAGCATGCTGAAGCTGAAGGTGCCCCCTTGGGGGCTGGACAGGTTGCGACGATCCATGCGCCCGGCCTGCAGATAGTGCTGCTGGCCCAGGTCATGGCGGTAGTACGCGTTGTCGAACTGGACGTCATGGCGGCGCTGGCCACCGCGGTACTGCTGGCTGTTGAAGTTCCAATCCACCGCAATGTGGCCGCGCTGCAGTACACCCAGCGCACCTGCGCCCTGTGCAGTCAGCGCCTGGTAGCCGCGGCCACCACTGAAGTTCACTGTCTGCTGGTGCAGGAACGCATTGTCGGCGTTGCTGCTGACCGTGTGGAAACGGTCGGCCGCCGGCTCGGCGGTAATCCATTGGCGGGCGACGAACAGGCGCACCGCGCCCTCGCCCTCGTCGTAAAGTGCACGCACGGTATTGGGGTCCTCTGGCGGGTCGAGATAGCCGCAGCCCGCGCTGCCGGTGCCGTAGCGGCAGGCAAGATGGCTGTTGCGCGGCAGCGGCTGGGAAAGCGCGGGCAGCAACGCAGCCTGGGCCTCGGCGGAAAGGTCGAGTGCCTGCAGCACGCGCGCCGGATCTTCCAGCTGCACGTTCTCCAGAGTGACGCGCACCGGCGACAATCCGGCGGTGCGGCCGAACAGGCGCACATCAAGGTGCTCGGTCTGGCCGGCGACCAGATCTTCGAAACCGACGGGGACGCCGCGCGCCGCGACCAGCGGTGTGGCCAACGACAAGGCGAGCGCGACCGCCAGCCGAGTCAGGGCGGGTGCGTGAGCTTTCATGGGGAGTACTGCCTGAGGCCGCCGGCCCGGTGTCCGGGCCGGCGTGGGGTAACGCGAGGATTGAACCGTTACGGTTTCTGGGTCAGAACCACGCTGACGATCCCTTCGTACACGCCCTGCACCGTGATCGGGGTGCGGGTGGTCTGGGCGATATCGAGGTCCATGACGATCGATGCACCACTGAGCGCACCGTCGTACAGGTCCGCTGCCAGGAAATCCTGTGACGCAACGGTCAGGGCGCGCTTATTGAGGCTTACGGTGAGTGGAACGGCGGCGCCGATGCCGCTCTTGGGTACCAGCGACGGCGCATGTCCAAGCCGCACTTCCACATCCTTGTCTTCATCGTTGGTGTAGATACGCACGCGCTCGTTGTGCGTATTCAACCCCTGGCCCGGAACGTGGTCCAGTGCGATCGAGTCCGGCAACGCGGTGCCATCCTGCTTCATCAACGCCAGGGACGGATCGACATTGGTGTAGACGGTGATATGGGATTCGGCGGCGTTGGCCGACAGCGAAGCGGTGACCAGCGCTGCAGCGAGCGCGGCCTTCTTGAGAATGTTCGACATGGGGTTCTCTCTCTATTTTTGGGTACTTCGAAAGTAAGCTTCCGCAGGAAGCACCGCCGTCACCGCGTGGGGGTGTAGCAGCCCAGTCAGGTTAGTCAGGGAGGCGTGATTTACCCATTCAACCACTCCTAAAAACCGCAGCGCGGGTGCGATTTTGCGACGACACGCGCACTCCCGGGACATTGCAGAAATTCCTACGCAGCGTGCCTCTATCGGTTCGTATGGCAAGGCGTTGGATACGCAAAGGACGGCCGCAGCCGTCCTTCGCATGTTCCTGTCTCCAGCCACTTGGACGCGTGTCCCTGCGGCCCACACCTCACTCAACACCGGCTCATCCAGCAGCATCTCCTGGACATCCTTCCACATCTCTTCGCGCACCCGCCGTACCATCGCCGAGTCGCGCGCGGCCGGCACCGGCACCGGCAGCACCTCGCGGGCGTAGCGCGCCAACACCTCTGCCGCAGCAATCGCCGGCGGTCGCCGCGCGGGGTCTGCTGGACCGGCCATGTGTGCGTCTCCATTTCCGTTGGAAGGAACTGCAGCGTCTGCCTGTGGTCCAGCGGGCATTGCTTCCGGCGATGCGCCCCGGGCAGGGGCGCAGGGCACGCGGCGTCCTGCGTCCGCCCATGGCGGCCACGTCATTGTCAACCTGTGCGTTGCGCAGAGGGGGGTGGGCACGGCGGCGACAGTGCTGCGTCGCCGTGCGATGTGCCATCGCCCACGACGGTACGCAACGACGCGCGATCGTTCACCTGCTTCCACCAGTTCGTCTGTCCGGTGCAGCGCGCCTGCGAGGCGTTGGCACGGGTCGGTTCGGTTACCGCTGTTGCGACTTCATCCCCATCACACCCCCCTGCGTTGCGGATGCCTCATGCATCGGCGGCGGGTCGGCGCCATGCCTGCGCCAGCCCGGTCCTGGTCATCCCGCGCTGCACGGCAGGCCGCAGGATGCGACGAGAGCGTCCGCCCGGCCATTGGGCGCGTCGATGCCTGAATCACGTGATGCCCTATTCAACATTTGAATCTGGGCGCGTACGCACAGTTCCGTTCGGCCGGTGTTCTCACATTCACGCACCGGGCTGGCGCAGAGATACAGCGATGTGCGCAAACGGGCATGCGGGAGGTCAGCGCGGCGGCAGCACCTGCACGCGCTTCACCTCGATATCGGTGGGCTTGAAGCGGTGCGTGTCGACCTTGCCCAGCAGTTCCACCGTGGCAGATGCGCCAATGGGCGGGTGAGGCATGTCCTCGTCGTCGATCTCGACCTCGATGTCGCCGGTGGCGTCGCGGAAGCGGTAGCGTTCGTCGCCGACCTTGGCGACCAGATGGCCCAGCAGCAGCACCGCATGGTCGTCACGCTGCTGGCGTGCCTGCGCTACGGTGGTGGCGACGGCGGAGGCGCCCGGCCCGGTATAGCCGGCCAGGGCGTCGCTGGCATGCAGGGCAACGGGGGCAACAAGCAGGGGAATCAGCAGGTAGCGCTTCATGGTTGGTCTCCTTCGGGAACGGCTCGATTGATGCGACCAGCCTGATCCGCAGAGCCCGATAGACCCATGCAATAAGTACGAAAACGTCAGCGCAGCGCGCCTGCGCGGAGACACCGTTCATCGTCATGACGGGGGGAACCACCCCATGGGTGGCTGCACGGGGTGCCCACACCAACCGGCGCCACCGCGCAAGAATCAAGCTTCTTCGCCCATGTACGGCGAGCGTCTTGTTGCAACGGCCGTCGCAGAGTGAGTACGCCGCGACGCGGATGGCCGGGGGTGCAGGCGCCGTTTGGATCGGCTGGCGTCTCGATCCGGCCGGTCGCGAGCGTGAGGGCCCCGTAGCAGCCCGTAGGCCCCTGGCGCAAATGTCCCCCGGCCGCGTGGCGGCCTCCTCCTTTATTTTGCCCAGGAGCCTACCGGCCGCTACGGGGCTCGGCTTGCGGTAAGCAGGGGACGCCAGGCTTTTCTGGTGCTGTCGGTGGGTCGGGCGCGGGGCCCCCATGCCCTTGGAGGCGAAATAAAGGGGGAGGGGGAGGTGGCGGCCGCAGGCCGACGCCGGAGGACATTCGCCGGAAAGGGCATGGGGGCCCCGCGCCCGACCCGCCGGCGACTGCACCTGCAAATCGTCAAGGCACGTTTCTGCTTGCACCCATATGGGAGAAGAACCAAAAGAAACGCCCCGCAGTGCGGGGCGTTCTTCAACACGCGTTACCGGGACGATCAGCCCTGGTAGTCGCGCACGTCGCTGCCGGTGTAGACCTGGCGCGGACGGCCGATCTTCATTTCCGGATCGACCTGCTGTTCCAGCCAATGGGCCACCCAGCCGGAGGTACGGCCCAGGGCGAACATGACGGTGAACATTTCGGTCGGGATCTGCAGCGCCTTGTAGATGATGCCGCTGTAGAAATCGACGTTCGGGTACAGCTTGCGGGCAACGAAGTAGTCGTCCTGCAGCGCGGCCTGTTCCAGCTTGACGGCCACGTCCAGCAGCGGATCCTGCACGCCCAGCTGCTTGAGCACCTTGCCGGTCATCTCACCGATGACCTTGGCGCGCGGATCGAAGTTCTTGTACACGCGGTGGCCGAAGCCCATCAGGCGGAAGCCGGAGGTCTTGTCCTTGGCCTTGAGCACGGCGGACTCGACGTTGTCGGCCGAACCGATCTCTTCCAGCATCTTCAGCACGGCTTCGTTGGCACCGCCGTGGGCCGGACCCCACAGCGCGGTGACGCCAGCGGCGACCGACGCGTACGGGTTGGCACCGGTCGAACCGACCAGACGCACGGTCGAGGTCGAGGCGTTCTGCTCGTGGTCGGCGTGCAGGATGAACAGCAGATCCAGTGCCTTGACCACGTCCTGGTTCAGTTCGTACTGGCCGTCGGCCGATTCGAAGGTCTGCTTCAGGAAGCGGCTGACGTAGTCCAGCGAGGTGTCCGGCGTGTTGGCCGGCAGGCCCTTGCCGTGGCGGTAGATCAGCGCCGACAGGGTCGGCACCTTGGCGATCAGGCGCACGGCGGCCTGGCGGCGCTGTTCGGCGTCGGACAGGTCCAGCGAGGCGTGGTAGATGCCCGACAGCTGCGCGATGGCGGCGGTCAGGATGGCCATCGGATGGGCATCCTTGGCGAAGCTGCCGATCAGGGTGTTGATCGACGCATCGACGTTGGCTTCAGCGGCCAGCTCGTCGGTGAAGGCCTTCAACTGCTCGGCGCTCGGACGCTCGCCATTGATCAGCAGGTAGGCCACTTCGACGTAGCTGGACTTTTCCGAGAGCTGCTCGATCGGATAGCCGCGATACAGCAGCACGCCCTTGTCACCGTCGATGTAGGTGATGGCGGACTTGCAGCTGGCGGTGGCGGTGAAGCCGGAGTCGTAAGTGAAGAGACCGGTTTCCTTGGTCAGCTTCGAGATATCGACGCAATCGTTGCCGAGCGTAGGTTTGATGACGGGCAAAACAACCGACTTTTCGCCGGCGTTGAGCGTGACCTGATCAAGATCGGACACTGTGTGCGCTCCTCGAGGGAAGGCGCCCACCCAAGCGCATGGGGCAGGCACGTGAAGGAAGTCCACGATCGTTACCGTGGATCCCGGCATTATCGCACAGCAACATTTCTGCCGCCCTAGGACGGAAGTCGTAGACGCGGGTACGGGGCTGCGTATGGTGCGCCCTGCCAGCAGCGCCAAGGCTCCGCGCGGCATGCGGACAACAACGTCCGGACACAGCGTTCCGCAGGCACCCGTGCATCGCTTGGCCTGCGTTCAGTTCACGGCCCTGGAGCGGACACAAAAAAACAACGGCCGCCAAGGCGACCGTTGTTTTCGTGCAACTGCAGCGACAACTCAGCGCGCGTAGCGCTTCTGGAACTTGTCGATACGGCCGCTGGTGTCGATCACCTTGTGCTTGCCCGTGTAGAACGGATGCGAAGCCGAGGAGATTTCAACCTTGACGAGCGGGTACTCGTTGCCATCTTCCCACTTGACCGTTTCCTTGGCGGACATGGTCGAACGGGTCAGGATCTTGAAATCAGAGGTAACGTCGTGGAAAACCACGTCGCGGTAAACAGGATGAGTATCGGCCTTCATGGGCGCGCACCGTAATAAGGGCTGGTGATCAAGAGCGGCATTATAGCCCCGGATGCCGCAAAGGGCAAGCCGGGACCATCAACCGTGCGAAAGGTCCGCCGCAGCGGCGTCGTCAGACGCCGAGTGCCGCCCGGACCTGGGCTTCAAAACGCCCCTGGTCGTAGGCCATCAGCAGCTGGGTGTTATCCGGCTGCCCGGTCTGGCGGTTCCAGTCGACAATGGTAGCACCTCGGCTGTGCACGCCGGCCAGTTCGACGTTCAGCGGACGCGATTCGACCCGCAGGGCGCCGTCGGGCTGCAGCGCCCAAGCCATGGCGAGGGCATCGGCGGCGAACCAGCGCTCGCCGCGGCTGTCTTCGGACCACAGGCGGGTCTGGCGCGAAATCAGCTCATAGAAGCGGGCCTTGTCGGTGTCGGCAGCCAGCCACTTCTCGACATCGGCGTGCAGCAGGCCGTGGGCGACGGTGGCTTCCCAGTCGGCCACTTCGATGTGCGGGAAGCCGGTGAACACCACGTGCGCCGCTTCGGGGTCGAAGGCGATGTTGAACTCGGCCGCCGGGGTGATGTTGCCGTGGCAGGTCACCGCCCCGCCCATCACCAGGAAGCGCTTCACGCGCTGCGGCAGGGTCGGGTCGAGCTTGAGGGCCAGGGCCAGGTTGGTCAGCGGGCCAAGGGCGACCAGGAACAGCTCGCCGGCGTACTGGTGCGACAGGCGCAGAATCGCCAGGGCGGCGTGCTCGGCTTCGGCCTGGCGCTTGGCGGCCGGCAGGTTCACATCGCCAAATCCATCGGCGCCATGCACGTGGGCCGCGTCGACGGAGGGATGCAGCAGCGGGTCGGCGGTACCGGCGTAGACCGGCACGTCTTCGCGGCCGGCCACTTCACACAGCTTCAGCGCGTTGCGCACGGTGTGGTCCAGGCCGACATTGCCGGCGGCGATGGTCAGGCCGACGATATCGTGGCGCTCATCGGCGAAGGCCATCAACAGGGCCAGGGCGTCATCGACACCCGGATCGGTGTCGATCAACAGCGGAATCTTCTTGGTCATCGTTGCCGTCTTGATAATCGGCAAGGGACTTTCGCACCCTGTCATGACAAATACAAGGCGGGGGCGATCGGGTGCGGGCAGGTACCGACCGTTGGTCGGTACAGGGTTGAAAGGCGTCGCTTCGATCGGTCCGCCGGCGACCGGATGGGCCGCTACGGGGCCGACTTGCGGAACGGAGTACGTCAACGCCCGTGGAGAAATCAGGAAAGCCGCGCTGTTTTTACGCCGCCGCGTAGCGCACGGCCGTGCCGATCCAGCGGCGCACGACCTTGTCGGCCACCTCCGGTGCTTCGGACAGCAGGCGCTCGGCCAGGTCGTGCACGCCCGGCAGCAGGTCGGCGTCGCGCGCCAGGTCGGCCATGCGGAATGCAGCCAGGCCGGTCTGGCGGGTGCCGAGCAGTTCGCCGGGACCGCGCAGTTCCAAGTCCTTTTCGGCGATCAGGAAGCCGTCGTTGGTCTGGCGCATGGTTTCCAGCCGCTCGCGGGCCATGGCCGACAGCGGCGCCTGGTACAGCAGCACGCAGCGCGACACGGCCGAGCCGCGCCCTACCCGACCGCGCAGCTGGTGCAGCTGGGCCAGGCCAAGACGCTCGGCGTTTTCGATGATCATCAGCGATGCATTGGGAACGTCCACGCCCACTTCGATCACGGTGGTGGCCACCAGCAGGTCGAGCTGACCGGCCTTGAACGCCACCATCGTGGCGAGTTTTTCGCTGGCCTTGAGCCGCCCATGCACCAGGCCCACGCGCACGCCCGGCAACAGCGCCTGCAGCGATTCGAAGGTGGCCTGGGCCGGGGTGGCATCGAGCTCTTCGCTTTCCTCGATCAGCGTGCACACCCAGTACACCTGCTGCCCCTCGGCGCAGGCCACGGCGATGCGCTGGATCAGTTCGGGGCGCCGGTCGTTGTTGAACGCCACGGTCTGCACCGGGGTGCGCCCTGGCGGCAGTTCGTCGATGGCCGACACGTCCAGGTCGGCATACTCGGACATCGCCAGCGTGCGCGGGATCGGGGTGGCGGTCATCACCAGCTGGTGCGGCACGCTGCGCCCGTCCGCCCCCTTGTCGCGCAGGGCCAGGCGCTGATGCACGCCGAAGCGGTGCTGCTCGTCGACGATGGCCAGGGCGAGGTCCTTGAACACCACGCTGTCCTGCATCAGGGCATGGGTGCCGACCACCACCTGTGCGTCGCCGGAGGCCACGTCGGCCAGCACCTTGGTGCGCGCCTTGCCGGTGACCTTGCCGGCCAGCCAGGCGGTGCGCACGCCCAGCGGTTCCAGCCAGGCGCGCAGGTTGTTCAGATGCTGCTCGGCCAGCAGTTCGGTGGGCGCGGCCAGCGCAACCTGCTTGCCCCGCTCCACTGCCAGCATCGCCGCCAACGCGGCCACTACGGTCTTGCCCGACCCCACATCCCCCTGCACCAGGCGCAGCATCGGGTGCGCCTTGATGAGGTCCTTGCGGATCTGTTCGAACACGCGCTGCTGCGCGCCGGTGAGCTGGAACGGCAGGCTGTCGCGCAGCTGCCTGACCAGCACGCCCGGCCCGCGCAGCGACGGTGCGTGGTGCGCCTGCAGTGCCATGCGCTGGCGGCGCAGGCTGAGGTGGTGGGCCAGCAGTTCTTCGATGGCCAGGCGGCGTTGTGCCGGATGGCGGCCGGCGGCCAGCGCGGCCAGGTCGGCATTCGGCGGCGGCCGGTGCACGGTCAGCAGCGCGCTGCGCAGCGACGGCAGGCCCATGCCGGACAACCAGCCCGGCGGCACCAGCTCCAGCGTGGATTCTTCCGGCAACCGGTCCAACGCCAGCCCGATGAACTTGCGCAGGGTGGCCGGGCCGACGCCCTCGATGGCCGGGTAGACCGGGTCGAGGCTGTCGCCGAGATCGTCATCGTCGTTGACGCCCATCACCCGGTAACTGGGGTGGACGATCTCCAGCCCGGTATGGCCGGGCTTGGCGGTGCCATAGCAGCGGATGCGCGCGCCAACGGCGAACTGCGACACCTGCTGCGAGCGGAAATGGAAAAAGCGCAGTACCAGGGTGCCGTAGGAGTCGTCCTCGATGGCGACCTTCAGCACCGGGCGGCCACGGAAGCCGCGTTCAACCGCGCTGACCCGCCCTTCCACCTGCGCGGCCACGCCGGGCTGCAGTTGGGCGATGGTGGTCAGCCGGGTGCGGTCTTCATAGCGCAGTGGCAGATGCAGCCACAGGTCCTGCAACGAGGACAGGCCACGGGCCTCCAGCTTGGTGGCCACCGCCGGGCCGATCCCGGGAAGCATCGACAGCGATGCTTCCCCGGCCGCGGCCAGGGCCGGTGCAGGAGCCCGTGACCGTGCCACGTCAGGCCTGGTCGAGCACCATCACCGCATCAACCTCGAAGTTGGCGCCCTTGGGCAGGCCGGACACTTCGATGGTGGAACGGGCCGGGAACGGGGCCTTGAAGTAATCCTGCATGACCGCGTTGACCTTGGCGAATTCGGCCAGGTCGGTGAGGTACAGGCCGAGGCGGACGATCTGGTCCAGCGAACCACCGGCTTCTTCGGCCACGGCCTTGAGGTTGTCGAAGGCGCGGCGGGCCTGCGCTTCGATGTCGCCGGCGCCGACGATGTCACCGGTGGCCGGGTCCAGCGGGATCTGGCCGGAGAAGTACACGGTGTTGCCGGCACGCACAGCCTGCGAATACGGACCGATCGCGGCCGGGGCGTTGGCGCTGGTGATGATCTGGCGGGACATGGGAGCTCCAGGGGAACAAAAGTGGGCCCACCATTGTACCGCTGAAGCCAAGGCCCCAAAGCCGCGATCGAAGCCGCAATCGAAGCCGCAATGTCTGGTAGAGCCGACCGTTGGTCGGCTGGCCGGAAAATGACGAAGACGATTGGTCGGCCGGCCGACCATGTCGATCATTGTCGCGCGGTGCGCGAGCAGCCGACCAACGGTCGGCTCTACCCCCGGTGGTGCGCCAAGAGCGTCTGCGCCCATCATCGCCACGCGGAACGCGGTTTATTGCCGGCGAACCGACTGCACCACCGACAACCGTCGCAGCCTGCGCATGACCTCGGCCAGGTGGTTGCGGTCGCGGACCTGGATGTTGAAAGCCAGTACCGCCGCATTGAAATCGCGGTCGAGGTAGTCCACGCGTTCGATGTTGGAATGGCTCTGCGCGATCGCCGCGGCCAGCTGGGCCAGCACGCCGGTGCCGTTTTCCACTTCCACCACCAGCGAGGTGTCGTAGTCGCCGGACACGGTGGTGTCCCAGCCAATGGGCACCCAACGCTCGGGCGACTTGCGCAGTTCGGCCAGGTTCGGGCAGTCCATGCGGTGCACCACGATGCCCTTGCCGGCGGTGTGGTAACCCATGATGTCGTCGCCCGGGATCGGCTGGCAGCAGTTGGCGAAGCTGACCACGCCGCGCTCGCTGCCGTTGATCAGGATCTTTTCCTGCGAATGCTTGGAATGCGCGCCGCCGCGCAGCTCGGCGTAGGCCATCAGCGCCTGTGCGGCCTGGTTGGGCATCCAGTTGCCCAGCGCCACTTCGGCCAGCAGGGCCTCCAGGCGCGGGTAGCGGTGTTCGGCCAGGAACGCATCCAGGCGCCCCTTGGGCAGGCGTTCGAGCGAGCTGTCCATCGCCTCCAGCGCGCGGTCGAGCATGCGGTGGCCCAGTTGCACCGCGTCTTCGTGCTCCAACTGCTTGAGCTGGTGGCGGATGGCGGTGCGTGCCTTGGAACTGACCACGAACTCCAGCCACTGCGGCTTGGGCGTGGCCGAGCGCGCGGTGATCACTTCCACGGTCTGCCCGCTGACCAGCTTGGTGCGCAGCGGCACCAGCTTCTTGTCCACGCGCGAGGCCACGGCCATGTTGCCCACGTCGGTGTGCACCGCATAGGCGAAATCGAGCGCGGTGGAGTTGCGCGGCAGGGCCAGGATCTTGCCCTTCGGGGTGAACAGGTAGACCTCGTCCGGGAACAGGTCCACCTTGACGTTGTCCAGGAACTCCAGCGACGAACCGGCGGCGCGCTGGGAATCGATCAGTTCCACGATCCAGGCATGCGCGCGGCTCTGCGCGCTGTTGGGCGAGTCGCCGCCGAACTTGTAGGTCCAGTGCGCGGCCACGCCGCGCTCGGCGATCAGGTCCATTTCCTCGGTGCGGATCTGCACTTCGATCGGCGACCCGTACGGCCCGAACAGCACCGTGTGCAGCGACTGGTAGCCGTTGGCCTTGGGGATCGCGATGAAATCGCGGAAGCGCCCGTCCAGCGGCTTGAAGGTGGCATGCACCGCGCCCAGCGCGTGGTAGGCGCTGGGCACGTTGCGCACGACCAGGCGGAAGCCGAAGACATCCATCACCTGGTCGAAGGATTTGTTCTCGTCGTGCATCTTGTTGTAGATGCTCCACGGGGTCTTGATGCGGCTGACCAGCCGGTGCTCCAGCCCTTCCTTGGCCAGCCGCTGCGACAGCTGCACTTCCACCTGCGCCATCGCCTCGCGGCGGACCACCGGCTGGCTGCGGATGTGCTTTTCCAGGATGGCGTGGCGCCACGGGTACAGCGCCTTGAAGCCCAGGTTCTGCAGCTCGCTTTTGACCAGGCTCATGCCCAGCCGCTGCGCGATGGGGGCGTAGATCTCCAGCGTTTCACGGGCGATGCGGCCGCGCGCTTCGCGGCTCTGCGCGCCCAGCGTGCGCATGTTGTGCAGGCGGTCGGCCAGCTTGATCATGATCACGCGCAGGTCGCGCGACATCGCCAGCAGCATCTTGCGGAAGCTCTCGGCGGCCGCTTCCTGGCGGTCGCGGAATTTCAGCTTGTCCAGCTTGGTTACGCCGTCGACCAGCTCGGCCACCGCTTCGCCGAACTCGGCCGCCAGTTCCTCGCGCGTGAGCGGGGTGTCTTCGATGGTGTCGTGCAGGATCGCGGCGATCAGCGCTTCCACGTCCAGGCCGAGCTCGGCCAGCACCTGGGCCACGGCCACCGGATGGGTGATGTAGGGCTCACCGGACTTGCGGGTCTGCCCGGCATGCGCGGAGGCACCCACTTCCCAGGCACGGCGCAGCAACGGCAGTTGCTCGGGCGGCAGGTAATGCGCTGCGCGTTCGAGCTGGAGGACATAGTCGGGTACGGCCGCGCCGGGAGGCGAGGCGACCTTGGCAGTGGGGCCTGGGTTCATGCTGGAAGACTATTCCAGCGGCGGGATAACGGCAAACATCTGAACAGGGATCGGAGGGGGCTTCGACGACCAACGGTCGTCGCCTACCGCGTTGGACGGTGGTGGTGCGATGGCCAACGGTCGTTGCCTGGACCGATCACCCTGCGTCGTTGCGTGTCGGTGTTTCCGCGGCCCAGACGCAGAACAGCCCGCCAAGGCGGGCTGTTCGTGCAACCACAACCGGTTCGCGCGAGGCGATCAGTCGTCGTTCTTGGACATGTCTTCGTCGGCGACGACTTCGGCAGCGGCCCATTCCAGTGCTTCACGCTCTGCACGCTCGCGTTCGGCCTTCTCGACTTCGTCGATCAGGGCGTTGTCGATCTTGCGGGCCGCAATTTCGCGCAGCGCCAGCACGGTCGGCTTGTCTTCGGTTTCGCTGTTGTCCAGGGTGGCCTGAACGCCATTGGCCAGCTGACGGGCGCGCTTGGACGCCATCATGACCAGTTCGAAACGGTTGTTCACGACTTCCAGACAATCTTCTACGGTGATGCGGGCCATGCGGGCTCCCGGCAGCCGGTGAGGGCTGCTCAATCGAATGAGGGAAAGGGGACGGATTGTACCGGCGGGGGCTGGACAAAATCAAGCCAACCCGCTAGCACCCCGTTTGGAATCAGTCAGTTGAGGCCGCATCCTGGGTCAGCAGAGCCTGGATCAGGCCCGCGTGGCGGACCTTCTGGGCCTCCCGGCGCAGCCGGCTGGCCGTGAAGATGGCGCACAGCTCGTCCACTGCGGTCTCGAACACCTCGTTGACGATGACGTAGTCGAAGTCGTTGAAGTGCAGCATCTCTTCACGCGCGGCGGACAGGCGCTGGGCAATCACCGCCTCGCTGTCCTGGCCGCGCTTGCGCATGCGGTCCTGCAGGGCCTGCTTGGACGGCGGCAGGATGAACACCGTCACCGTGCCCGGCACCAGCTGCCGCACCTGCTGGGCGCCCTGCCAGTCGATCTCCAGCAGGACGTCCTGGCCCGCGGCCAGCTGCGGTTCCACCGACTGCCGTGCGGTGCCCTTCCAGTCGCCATGCACCCAGGCATGTTCGAAGAAATCGCCGGCGGCGATCATCCGCTCGAATTCCTCGGCGCTGACGAAATGGTAGTGCTCGCCGTTGATTTCACCCGGGCGCGTGGCCCGTGAGGTGAACGAGATCGACAGGGCGATCTGCGGGTCGCGCGCCAGCGTGGCGTTGACGATGCTGCTCTTGCCGGCCCCGGAGGGCGCGGCCACGATGTACAGGGTGCCGCGCGCAGGCGCACCGGCGGGCGTGGGCTGGCTGCTCATTCGATGTTCTGCACCTGTTCGCGGATCTGGTCGATCAGCACCTTCAGCTCGACGGCGGCATTGGAGGTACGGCTGTCCACCGACTTGGAGCCCAGCGTGTTGGCTTCGCGGTTGAATTCCTGCAGCAGGAAGTCCAGGCGGCGGCCCACCGGCTCGCGCTGGGTGAACACCCGGCGGATTTCGACGATGTGGCTGCCCAGGCGGTCCAGCTCTTCATCCACGTCCAGCTTCTGCAGCCACATCACCAGCTCCTGCTCGGCGCGGCCCGGATCGACCGGGTGCGGCAGGTCGGCCAGGCGCGCGGACAGCTTGGTGCGCTGGCCCTCGCGGATCAGCGGAATCAGCGTGGTGACCTCGGCGGCGATGCGCTCCACCCCGTCCACGCGTTCCTGGATGGCGGCGGCCAGCTTGTCGCCTTCACGCTCACGCGCGGCCACGAAGCCGTCCAGGGTGGCGTCCAGCAGGGCCAGCGCCTCGGCATGCAGCGCCGCGGCGTCCACCGCTTCGCCCTGCATCACGCCCGGCACCTGCAGCAGTTCGGTGAAGCTCACCTGCAGGCTGGGGAAGCCCGGCGCCAGGCGGCGGGCCAGTTCGCCCAGCTGGGCCAGCAGCACGTCGTTGACCACCAGTGCACCGGTGACCTCCGGCGCGCGCAGGCGCATGACCAGGTCGATCTTGCCGCGGCTGCAGCGGGAAGCGACGCGCTCGCGCAACTGCGGTTCCAACGCACGCAGCTCGTCGGGCAGGCGCACGCCCACCTCCAGGAACCGGTGGTTGACCGAGCGCAGCTCACAGGCCAGCGTGCCCCAGCGGGTGGCGCGCTCGCCGCCGGCATAGGCGGTCATGCTTCGAATCATGGTGGGTTTTCCGATGTTCCCAAAGGGGGAATGGTACCCTAGCGGTCTCATTCGAGCCTCCCTGCCTGCCCCCTCGGGGTGCGGGCATGGTCGCGTTCCCCCAGCTTCCACGGAACCCCAACGCATGTCCGACACCCGTCCCAGCGGCCGCCAGGCCGACCAGCTGCGCGAAGTGCGCATCGAGCGCGCCTTCACCCGTCACGCCGAGGGCTCGGTGCTGGTCAGCTTCGGTGAAACCCGCGTGCTGTGCACCGCCAGCGTGGAAAACCGCGTGCCCGGCTTCCTGCGTGGCAAGGGCGAAGGCTGGGTCACCGCCGAGTACGGCATGCTGCCGCGCTCCACCCACACCCGCAACGACCGCGAAGCGGCGCGCGGCAAGCAGGGCGGCCGCACGCTGGAAATCCAGCGCCTGATCGGCCGCACCCTGCGCGCCTGCATCGACCGCGGCGCTTTGGGCGAACGCACCATCACCCTGGACTGCGACGTCCTGCAGGCCGATGGCGGCACCCGTACCGCCGCCATCACCGGTGCCTACGTGGCGCTGGTGGACGCGGTGAACTTCCTGATCAAGCGCGGCGACATCAAGCGCAACCCGATCTTCGGCGCGGTGGCGGCGGTGTCGGTGGGCGTGTACCGCGGCACCCCGGTGCTCGACCTGGACTACGCCGAAGACAGTGACTGCGACACCGACATGAACGTGGTCATGAACGACGGCGGCGGTTTCATCGAACTGCAGGGCACCGCCGAAGGCCACGCCTTCCGCCGCGACGAGCTGGACGCGCTGCTGGTGCTGGCCGAGAAGGGCATCAAGGACCTGTTCGCGGCGCAGCAGGCCGCCCTGGCGTCTGCATGAACCGCCGCATCGCGCTGACCACCCTGGTGGTGGCCGACTACGACGAGGCCATTGCCTGGTACACCGGCATGCTCGGCTTCGCCCTGATCGACGACATCGACCAGGGTGACAAGCGCTGGGTGGTGGTCGGGCCGAGCGACGGCAGCGCAGCTGCCCTGCTGCTGGCGCGTGCCAGTACCGATGAGCAGCGCAGCCGGATCGGCAACCAGACCGGCGGCCGCGTCGGCTTCTTCCTGAACACCGACGATTTCTGGCGCGACCACGCCGCGTTGACCGCGCGTGGCGTGGAATTCCTGGAAACCCCGCGTGACGAGGTGTACGCCACCGTGGCGGTGTTCCGCGACCTGTACGGCAACACCTGGGACCTGCTGGAGCCGAAATGAAGACACTGGTACTGGCCAGCGGCAACGCCGGCAAGCTGAAGGAACTGCAGGCCATGCTGGGCGACCTGCCGCTGCAGATCGTAGCGCAGGGCGAGCTGGGCGTCAGTGACGTGCCGGAAACCGGCCTGACCTTCGTCGAGAACGCGCTGATCAAGGCCCGCCACGCCAGTGCCGTCACCGGCCTGCCGGCGCTGGCCGACGATTCGGGCCTGATCGTGGACGCGCTGGACGGCGCGCCCGGTCTGTACAGCGCGCGCTATGCGGGCAGTCCGACCAACGATGCGGCCAACAACGCCAAGCTGCTCGACGCGCTGCGCGAGGTGCCGGCCGAGCGCCGCACCGCCCGCTTCTACGCGGTGATCGTACTGCTGCGCCACGCCAACGACCCGCAGCCGCTGATCTGCGAAGGCAGCTGGGAAGGGGTGATCCTGGACGAAACGCGTGGCAGCAACGGCTTCGGGTACAACCCGGTATTCCTGGACCCGACGCACGGCCTGACCGCGGCGGAAATGGACCCCGCGCAGAAGAATGCCATCAGCCATCGCGCGCTGGCCCTGCAGTTGCTCAAGCAGAAACTGCCCGCGTTGCTGTGATGCCACCCCTGATGATGTCTGGAGAGCCGGCCAGCGGCCGGCACTACCCGTGAATTCCATGTCTCAGCCACACGACCATTGCGACCACCTGCCCGGCGAACACTGCGCGGGCGACCACGACCACGCGCCGCGGCTGATTCCGCCGCCGCTGGCGCTGTACGTGCACCTGCCGTGGTGCGTGCGCAAATGCCCGTACTGCGATTTCAACTCGCATGCGGCCAAGGGTGAACTGCCGTTCGAGGCGTACATCGACGCCCTGATCCGCGATCTGGATCAGGACCTGCCGCTGGTCTGGGGCCGGGTGGTGAGCAGCGTGTTCTTCGGCGGTGGCACGCCCAGCCTGTTCCCGCCCGAGGCGATCGACCGCTTCCTGCAGGCGGCGTCGGCCCGGCTGCGCTTCGCGCCGAACCTGGAAGTGACCCTGGAAACCAATCCGGGCACCGCCGAGCACGGCCGTTTCGACCGCTACCGCGCGGCCGGGGTGAACCGCATCAGCTTCGGCATACAGACCTTCAACGACGAGGCGCTCAAGCGCCTGGGACGCATCCACGACAGTGGTGAAGCCGAGCGTGCGGTGAAGCTGGCCCAGGATGCGGGCTACGACAATTTCAACATCGACCTGATGTACGCGCTGCCGCAGCAGACGCTGGCCCAGGCCGAACATGACCTGGAACGCGCGTTCGCGCTGCAGCCCACGCACATGTCGCACTACCAGCTCACCTTGGAGCCGAACACGGTGTTCTTCGCGCGGCCGCCGCAGGGCATCCCCGACGAGGATTCGGCGTGGGACATCCAGGAGCACTGCCAGGCGCTGCTGGCCGAGGCCGGCTACGCGCAGTACGAGGTCAGTGCCTACGCCAAGCCGGGCCGACAGAGCGCGCACAACCTGAACTACTGGCGCTTCGGCGACTACCTGGGCATCGGCGCGGGCGCGCACGGCAAGATCAGCAGCGGTGCCGAGCAGCACGTGCTGCGGCGTTGGAAGCACAAGCACCCGCAGACCTTCATGGACGCGGCGGGCACGGCAGCGGCGATCGGCGGCGATGACGTGATTGATGGCGAGCGCCTGCCGTTCGAATACATGCTCAACCTGCTGCGTCTGCATGAAGGGTTCACGCTGAAGGACTTCGAATCGCGCACCGGTCTGGAGGGCGCGAGCATCGCCGTGCCCTTGCAGGCGGCGATCCAGCGCGGCTGGATGACCCTGGACGGCGAGCATGCCCGCCCCACCGAGCTGGGCCGGCGTTTCACCAACGACGTGGTCGAACTGTTCCTCCCCGCGTAGAGCCGACCGTTGGTCGGCTGCTGTTGATCTGTTGCCGTCGATCTGATGCCACCTGCGCATGTCTGGGATTCCGCCGACGGCAGCCGACCAACGGTCGGCTCTACGTCGGGGGCGATGCGCAGGGGTAGAGCCGACCGTTGGTCGGCTGCTGTTGATCTGTTGCCGTCGATCTGATGCCAGCTGCGCATGCCTGGGATTCCGCCGACGGCAGCCGACCAACGGTCGGCTCTACGGCGGGGGCGATGCGCGGGGGTAGAGCCGGGTGTCGGGGGATCCCTTCTGGCGGGGACACCGCGAAACCGTTAGATTCCTTACTCTCAGGGGAGCCGGAACCACAACGGATGTCTGCGTCCGCACCTTCATCGTCCCAGACCGACCCGGCCCGTTTCGCCCACGTGGCCGCGCCGCCGCGCGTGCGCCGCCTGCTGGCGTCGCTGCATGCGTTGGCCGCGCAGACCCTGGCCACCCCGCTGAAACTGACCATCGTCGAACTGGAGCGCGAGCTGTTCCGCGATGCCGAGCGCGCGCGCAACAGCCAGATCCAGGCCGACATCTATGCCCAGACACGGCGCCTGCACGAGGTCAACGCACAGTTCGCCCCGCTGTTCCTGGACGCACTGGGGGACGCCCTGGCCCAGCTGCGCGAGCCGCGCGTGCGCCATGTGCCGACCCCGGCGGCCAGCACCCTCACCGCCAGTACCCTGACCCTGGTGGCCGACACCGACATCGACCGCGACATCGTGCTGGTGGAGATCACCCGCCGCGAGGCGCAACGGTCGGCCAGCGCCCTGCAACTGCTGGGGCAACGCTTCGCGGTGCTCGCCGCCGGCCCGGAGTTCGATGTCGAAGACCTGCCGTTCGGCCCGCACGTGCTGTGCCGGATCGTGCGGGAACTCGGCGAACGCTTCGAACTGGGGCTGGAAACCCAGCTGGCGCTCTACCGCGTGTTCGACCGCCAGTTGATCGACCGGTTGGGCGAACTGCTGGATCGCGCCAACATCCTGCTCGGGCACGAAGGTGTCCTGCCCGGCCTGGTCTACACCCCCTACCTGGCGCGGTCGGCCACCACCCGGCGCATCGTCACCGGCGCCGAACGCAGCGGCCCGGCGCGTGAAGGCGGCAAGGTCAATCGCCCCCTGACCGGCTGGAGCGGGTCGGCAAGCAACAGCGCGTGGGCGGCGATGACCAGCGAGGCAATGGGCGACCTGCCCGCCTCGCTGCGCTCCGGCCCGCCCGTGCCCGCCGGTGCGGAAAGTAACGCACCGGTTTCAGCAGCAGGCGCTGCGCCGCAGGATCTATCGGCGCCCGCCATGTCTGCGCTGCACCAGCTGCTCGACGCCGCGCGCCAAGCCAGCGCCACTGGCCTTGCCGGGGCGACGGGCAGTGCTGGCGGTACCGCTGCAAGCAGCGGCGCGGCGGCTTGCGGCGCCGTGGAGTCGCCGGGTGTTCCAACGGCGGCCAGCCCCGCCTCCTCTGCCGGCCCGCCGGTTGCGGTGGCCAGCGAATCGGTCCATGCCACCCTGGCCAAACTGCAGGCGCAAAGCGCCGGTACCGGCACGGCCCGGCGCAGCATGGCCGACCTGCACAACGCGCTGCTGGCCCAGATGCGCGCCGACCATGGCGCGCAGGCCGCCTTGACCGTCAAGGACAGCGACACCTTCGACCTGCTGGACATGCTCTACGGGCAGATCCAGCGCGAAGTGCGCCCGGACGCGGTCGCCGCCGATCTGCTCGCGCGCCTGCAGGTCCCGGTGGCCCGGGCCGCCCTGTCCGACCCGGCGTTCTTCGTGCGCGACCAGCATCCCGCGCGGGAGCTGCTCAATGCGGTGGCCGAAGCAGGCGCCAACTGGCTGGGCGAAGACGACGTGGACCCGCAGCTGGTGCAGAAGCTGGGCCGCGCCGTGGACCAGGTGGTGGACGACTACCAGGGCGACGCGGCGGTGTTCGAGGCCGCCAACGAAGACATCCAGCAGCACTTCCGCGCACTGGCGCACAAGGCCGAACTGGCCGAGCGCCGCCATGTGGAAGCCGCGCGCGGCAAGGAACGCCTGGAGTCGGCCAAGCAGCAGGCCGGCGCCAGCATCGAACAGCTGTGCGCCCAATCCCAACCCCCGCGCTTCGTGCAGTCGCTGCTGAAGCAGGCGTGGTCGGACGTGCTCACCCTCACCCTGCTTCGGCATGGCGAAGGCTCCGAGCAATGGCAGCAGCGCGAGCAGGAAACCGCCCGGATTGCCGAGGTGACCTGCCAGCCGCCCGGCACCGCGCCGAGCGATGCCGACCTGGGCGGCCAGGTGGAAGCCGCGCTGCTGCAGGTGGGCTACCACCAGGACGAAGCGGCCGCGATCGCGCGGCGCCTGTCCTCCCCGGGCGGCGAAGATGAAGGCAGTTCGCGCACCGAACTGACCGCCCGGATCCGTGCCCGCACCCGCCTGGGCGAACAGGGCGAGGGCCACGAGCCACGCAAAGTCGCGCCGCTGGCACGCAGCCTGGCCGAGGAAGACTGCTATCGCCAGCTGCGCACGCTGCCGTTCGGGACCTGGTTCGAATTCACCACCAACCAGCAGGGCGACCTGCGCCGCCAGCGGCTGTCGTGGTACAGCCTGCTCACCGACAATGCGTTGTTCGTCAATCCGCGCGGGCAGAAGGTGGGGGAACACTCGCTGGACGCGCTGGCCCGCCTGATGGCGCATGGCCAGGTGCGCATCGTCAACGAGGACAAGAGCCGCCTGATCGACCGCGCCTGGCAGGCGACGCTGCGCACGCTGCGTTCGCTGGCCGGCCCTGGCCCTGCCGCAGAGACCGCTCCATGACCGCCGATACCGATACCCGCCGCGCGCCGCGCCGCCAGGTGGCCGAACTGGTGCCTGTCACCGACATGCTGGCCGAGGCAGTGGTGGGACGGCTCGGCAATATTTCCGAAACCGGCATGCTCATGCTGGCCTCGGCACCAATGCACGACGACGCGCTGTACCAGCTGCAGTTCGCCATTCCCGGCCCGCACGGCCAGCCCGTTGCCCTGGACGTGGGCGCGCACCAGCTGTGGAGCGAGCAGACCCATGCCCCCGGCCAGGCCTGGGTGGGCTTCCGTTTCATCACCCTCAGCCGCGAGCACCGCGAATTGCTGCGGGCGTGGATCGCGCAGGAAACTTCGGCGGTCTGAGTGCCGGTTCCGGCACAGCGCGACGGGTCTGATTGCGGCAGAATCATGGGCTGCACTCCGCACTGCCCAACGAGCCTCCGCGATGAACCAGCCTGACCTTGGCGCCCTGTACTCCCATCACGTCAGCGTGCTGCGCCAGCGTGCCGATGAAGCGCTGGCCCGCGGCGGTTTCGACCACCTGGTAATTCCCAGCGGCACCCAGCACTACCAGGCGTTCGACGACCGCGACTACCCCTACGCGGTGAACCCGAACTTCAAGGCGTGGCTGCCGCTGACCAAGCTGCCCAACAGCTGGCTGGTGTACACCCCCGGCCAGCGCCCGACGCTGATCTTCTTCCAGCCGTTCGACTACTGGCACGTGGTGCCCGATGCCCCCAACGGCTGGTGGGTGGAGCACTTCAACATCGAGATCATCCGCAGCGCCGAGCATGCCCTGGCGCTGCTGCCCAAGGACCCGGCACGCTGCGCGATCCTGGGCGAGCCGCAGAGCGCCCTGGGTGCGTTCGTGCCGAACAACCCCGAGCCGGTGCTGCATTACCTGGACTGGCAGCGCGGCTACAAGACCCCGTATGAAATCGCACTGATGCGCCAGGCCCAGCGCCTGGGCGTGCGCGGTCATCGCGCCGCCGAGGCCGCGTTCCGCGCCGGCGCCAGCGAGTTCGAGATCCACATGGCCTACTGCAGTGCGGTGGGCCAGGACGCCAATGAACTGCCCTACGGCAACATCATCGGCCTCAACGAACATGCCGCGGTGCTGCACTACACCGACCTGGGCCGCAGCGCGCCGACGCCGTTGCGCAGCTTCCTGATCGATGCCGGTGCCAGCGCGTACGGGTATGCCAGCGACATCACCCGCACCTATGCCGCCGCCGGCCATGACGAGTTCCAAGCCATGATCGATGCGGTCGACGCGGCCCAGCAGCAGATGGCCGCCGGTGTGCGTGCCGGGGTGGACTACAAGCAGCTGCACGTGGACGCGCACTTGTCGTTGATGGGCATCCTGAAGGACTTCGGCGTGCTCAAGGTATCGCCCGAAGCGGCCCTGGCCACCGGCGTCAGCGCGGCGTTCTTCCCGCACGGCCTGGGCCACCTGATCGGCCTGCAGGTCCACGATGTGGCCGGTTTTGCCGCCAGCGACCGCGGCGGCCGCATCGAACGTCCGCAGGGCCACCCGTACCTGCGCCTGACCCGTGTGCTGGAGCCGGGCATGGTGGTGACCATCGAACCGGGCGTGTACTTCATCGACATGCTGCTGGACGAAGTGAAGCAGGCCGGCAACAGTGACAGCATCGACTGGAGCCGCGTCGACTTCTTCCGTCCCTACGGCGGCATCCGCATCGAAGACGAAGTGCTGTGCACCGACGGCGATGCCGACAACCTGACCCGCCCGGCGTTCGCCGCGGCCGATTGACGGCAGCCGGCCCGTAGAGCCGGGCTCTGCCCGGCTGCACGCGATGCCGGCCAGCGGCCGGCACTACCGGTGTCCCGGCCGCCCGTAGAGCCGGGCTCTGCCCGGCTGCACGCAATGCCGGCCAGCGGCCGGCACTACCGGTGTCCCGGCCGCTCGTAGAGCCGGGCTCTGCCCGGCTGCACGCAATGCCGGCCAGCGGCCGGCACTACCGGTGGTCCGGCAGCGCGCTCAGCCGGGCGGAGCCCGGCTCTACGGGTGTCAGCGCGCCGCCATTTCCTCTTCGATCTCATCGGCGCTGCGCGCCAGCGCCGCGGTCAGCACCTGGTGCCCGTCCTCGGTGATCAGCACGTCATCCTCGGTGCGGATGCCGATGCCGCGCCAGCGCGCTTCCACGCTGCGGTCATCTGCCGAGACATACAGGCCCGGTTCGATGGTGAACACCATGCCCGGTTCCAGCATGCGCGAGTCGCCGGCCAGCCGGTAATCGCCCACGTCGTGCACGTCCAGCCCCAGCCAGTGCCCGGTCTTGTGCCGGTAGAAGCGCTGGTAATGGCCTTCGGCGATGTTCTCTTCCGCGCTGCCCTTCAGCAGCCCCAGGTGCAGCAGGCCTTCGGTCAGGGTCTGCACGGCCGCCAGGTGCCCGGCTTCATACGCGTTGCCCGGCCTGGCCTGCGCCAACGCTGCCGCCTGCGCCGCGCCGACCAGGTCGTGCAGCGCGCGCTGTTCGGCACTGAAGCGCCCGTTCACCGGGAAGGTGCGGGTGATGTCGCTGGCGTAGCCGCGGTACTCGGCGCCTGCATCGATCAGCACCAGCTCGCCATCGCGCGATCGCGCGTTGTTGTCGCGGTAGTGCAGGATGCAGCCGTTGGCGCCGGCCCCGACAATGCTGGAGTATGCCGCGCACGCATCATTTGCCCGGAACTCGCGCTCCAGGTCGGCCTGCAGTTCGTACTCGTGGATGCCCGGGCGCGCCACCCGCATTGCTACCCGGTGGGCCTGCACGCTGATATCGGCGGCGCGCTGCATCAGCGCGATCTCGGCGCTGGACTTGAACAGCCGCTGTTCGTGCAGTAGGTGGCCCAGCTCCAGGAATTCATGCGGCGGCTGCGCGCCATGCCGCACCTGCGAGCGCACCCGGTTGACCCAGCCGATCAGCTTGAGGTCGAACTCCGCGTCGCGGCCGAAGTGGTAGTACACCCGCGAGCGCCCCTCCAGCAGACCCGGCAGGATGTCGTCGAGGTCGTCGATGGGATACGCATCGTCCATCCCATACTGCGACACCGCGCCTTCCTGCCCGGCACGCGCGCCGTCCCAGGCTTCGCGGTCGGCGTCGCGCTCACGGCAGAACAGGATCACCTCGCCGTGGCGCCGGCCGGGGATCAGCACCAGCACCGCGTCCGGCTCCGGGAAGCCGCTCAGGTACCAGAAGTCCGAGTCCTGGCGGAACGGGAAATGCGTATCCAGGCTGCGCACCCGCTCGGCCGCAGCCGGCAGCACCAGGATCGCGTCGTCGCCGGCCATTTCCATCAACTGCTGGCGGCGGCGGGTGTACTCGGCGGCGGAGATGCCGGTCAGCTGCCGGATATCCATCTCAGTTCAGACGCTGCCGGTGGCGCGCGGCCATCACGCAGTCGCCGTGCAGCAGCAGCACCGCCACGCGGATGAACTCTTCGATCTCGGCCAGCGCGTCTTCGTCATCATCGTTGCCGCTTTCGAAGTCTTCGCTGGAGGCCTGGGCCAGCTTGGCCAGGTCGTTCAGGGCTTCTTCGCCCTCTTCGGACAGCGTCGGGCGACGGCCACCGGAGCCCAGCCCGAAGCCGCCCAGGAAGGCGCGCGCCCAGGTGAACAGCGCATCGGCCTGCGCGGCGGTGTCGCTGGCGTCGCTGAGCAGCAGCTCGAACGCAAAGTCGCGGTCTTCCAGCTGCGCCACGCTGGCCTGCAGCAGCTGCGACAGCGGATCGTCCTCGGCCGGCAGCGGCAGGTTGTCATCGGCCAGCACCCGCGCCGGCCATTCGCGCACCGGCGCACCGCCGGCAGACAGCCAGCCGCACAGCCCGCCATGCAGTTCGGCGGCATTGGCGCCCAGGCCCAACGCCTGGCTGGCCTTGTTTACGTCATCGACACTCGGAAGTTCGGTCATCTTGGGGCTCGATCGGAAAAAGGCGCCGGGGCCGCCGGGGGCGGCGCTCTGGCAGCCTCACAGTGTAGCAATCCGCCCGTGGCCGTCGGGTTGCCATCGCGTTCCCGGGCAGGCGCTGCGGGGGTAACCCGACCCCTGCTGAAGCCCCCGTCATTATTCGCTTGACCGGCTCCACCGCCCTTGCCTATCGTGCCGGGCATGGAACCTTCCGACGCCATCACCCAATTGCAGGCCTTCGCCGCCCGGGTGGAGGCGTTGCTGGAACGCAACCAGCGCCTGGCCGAGGAGAACCGCAGCCTCCGCCATCAGCAGGAGCAACTGGTGGCCGAGCGCTCCCAGCTGCTGGCCAAGAACGAACAGGCCCGCTCCCGGGTCGAAGCGATGATCACCCGCCTCAAGTCCCTGGAGCAGCACACATGAGCCAGACCGAACCGGTCAGTGTCCGCATCCTGGACCGTGAATACACGGTGGGCGTGGGCCCGGAAGAGAAAGAAATCCTCACCGCAGCGGCCCGCCTGCTGGATGCGAAGATGCGCGAGATCCGCGGCAGCAACCGCATGGCCGCCGTGGACCGGGTGGCCGTGCTGGCCGCCTTGAACCTGGCGCATGAGCTGCAGCAGCTGCGCGATGAACACGCCCGCCAGGGCGTGGCACTGCAGCAGACCCTGGCCGATCTGAACCGGCGGCTGGACCGGGCGATCGACGGGGCGTGAGCCGCCGGCGGTAGAGCCGACCGTTGGTCGGCGCCACCCGAATGGTCATGCGGCCGACCAACGGCCGATGTTCCACGGCATGTTCCATTCAACAAGGCCATAGCATGGCCTTCATCGATCTGAATTCAGGTGCAATCCGACCGACGAACGGCCTATCCCTCGGCGCGCGCTTGGCTATAATGGCGACGCGTTCTCTGCTGTGAACGACGGCGTGTGCAAACATTCGCCTTGTCCCTTAATTACGACCACGGGTGCGCGACGGCGCCGGGAGTGCAAGTCCGCCTTGTAGCGGGAAGCCCGAAGGAACCCCAGCGTACCCACTTGAACCCCGGGTTCAAGGTCGTTTCGCACGCATCGTCACCGCGGAGAATGCAGTATTCCTGCAAGAGCGACGCCCCTACCGGGACGTCGCTCTTGTTTTATCCGCGCCCGCACCACGCCCCGGACCCAGGCATGACCGACCCGCGCACCGCACTGCGCCAGCAGCTGCGCCAACGCCGCCGAGACATCCCCGCCGCGCAGCGCCTGGCCGCCGCCGAACACCTGGCCGATCGCCTGCTCCAGCTCCCCTTCGCCCCTGCACACGGCTTCGTTGCCGGGTACTGGGCGATGGATGGCGAAATCGCCCTGCACCGCTGGCAGATGCAGCTGCCCGACATGTTGCAGTACTGCCTGCCGATCCTGGCCGGCGACACGCTGCGCTTCGCGCCGTGGCGACCCGGCCAGCCACTGACCGCCAACCGCTACGGCATTCCCGAACCGGACGTCGCGCTGGAGGCCACGCTGGCACCGGAGCAGATGACACTGGTGGTGGCGCCTCTGGTCGGTTTCGACGCGCAGGGCCGGCGCCTGGGCATGGGAGGCGGCTGGTATGATCGCAGCTTCGCGTTCCGCCACCAGCGCCCCGCACCGCCGTGGCTGGTGGGGGTCGGCTTCTCGGTGCAGCAGGTCGATGACCTGCCGGTACAGCCCTGGGATGTCGCGGTGGATGCGATCTGCACCGACATCTCCACCCACGTCTGCGTACCGGCCAACGGTCGGCACCTACCGTAATCAAAGACTCCGCATGACCGCACGCAAGCGCTACTGGCTGATGAAGTCCGAACCGGACGCCTTTTCCATCGACGATCTGCAGCGCGTGGGCCGTGAGCCCTGGAACGGCGTGCGTAACTACCAGGCGCGCAACTTCATGCGCGACGGCATGAAGGTCGGCGACGGGGTGCTGTTCTACCACTCCAATACCAAGGTGCCCGGCATCGTCGGCATTGCCACGGTGGCCAGCGAGGCCTACCCGGACGACACCCAGTTCAACCCCAAATCCGACTACTACGACCCCAAGGCCACCCGCGAAGAACCGCGCTGGATGCTGGTGGACGTGGCCTTCGAGCGCAAACTGCGCGACACCATTTCGCTGGACGAGATCAAGCTGCACGCCGATGCGCTGGGCGAAGGTTTTCCGCTGACCGCGCGCGGCAACCGCCTGTCGATCCTGCCGGTGACCGCCGCGCAGTGGAAGCTGCTGCTGTCGCTTGAAAAACACTGATTCCCCCTTTCCCTCATAGAGTTGCCCGCCATGTCCGAAGCCAAGCGCCTGGCTGCTGAAAAAGCCCTGGAATACGTCGAAGACGGCATGATCGTCGGGGTCGGCACCGGGTCCACCGTTGCCTACTTCATCGACGGCCTGGCCCGCATCAAGCACCGCATCAAGGGCACCGTGTCCAGCTCCGAGCAGAGCACCGCCCAGCTGAAGTCGCACGGCATCGAGGTGATGGAGCTCAACCACACCGGCAACCTGTCGCTGTACGTGGACGGCGCCGACGAGTGCGACGGCAACAAGTGCCTGATCAAGGGCGGCGGCGCCGCGCTGACCCGCGAGAAGATCATCGCCGAGGCCAGCGAGCGCTTCGTGTGCATCATCGACCCGAGCAAGCAGGTGCCGGTGCTGGGGCGTTTCCCGTTGCCGGTGGAAGTGATTCCGATGGCCCGCAGCCTGATCGCACGCCGCATCCTGGACATGACCGGCGGCCAGCCGGCCTGGCGCGAAGGCGTGGTCACCGACAACGGCAACGTGATCCTGGACATTCACCACCTGCAGATCACCGACCCGGTCAAGCTTGAGCGCGAGCTCAACCAGCTGCCCGGCGTGGTCAGCGTGGGCCTGTTCGCGCGGCGCCCGGCCGACGTGGTGATCGTCGGCGGCGAGCCGCCCCGCGTATTCTGATTCCGCGGCCGGCCCACGATGGCCGGCCTTCTTCCTGCCGAGGTAGACCCCGATGTCGCTGATCCGCCTGTTGCCGCTGCTGCTCCTGATGACCCTGACCGGCTGCGCCAGCAGCGGCACCCGCCACTGGGTGGAACTGAGCGGTGCCCGCTACCAGGTGGAACTGGCCCGCGATGACGCCAGCCGCGCGCGCGGGCTGATGTTCCGCGACCAGATGGATGCCGACCATGGCATGTTGTTCCTGCACGAGCGCGAGGAACTGCAGGCGTACTGGATGAAGAACACCAAGATCGCGCTGGACATCCTGTACTTCGACGAACAGCGCCGGCTGGTCAGCCAGCAGCGCGATGTGCCGCCGTGCTCGGCCGGCGACCGTTGCCCGCCCTACCCCAGCAGCGGCCCGGCCCGTTACGTGCTGGAGCTCAATGCCGGCCAGGCCGAAAAGCTGGGCTTGAAGGACGGCACCGAGATCACCTTCGGCCCCGGCATCGCCGACCGCTGACACCGCGTCCCCGCCCGGGGTAGAGCCGACCGTTGGTCGGCCGCCCCTGGCCCTCCTCAACGTTCCCGCTCAGCCGATCAACGGTCGGCTCTACCGGCGGGCGTGATCCGGCGCTGAAGCCCTTGAAACCGGCTGCGTTTGTCGCCAGTCTGTAGCCATGCAGGGGCAGATCACATTGCCGACGTGGGATTCACTGGCCGAGCTGGATGACGAGGCCCTGCCGCTGTTGCCCACGGCACTGCTGATCGCCCGCGACGAATACCCCGACCTGGACCCCACCGTCTACGACGCGGTGGTGCAGGCCCATGCCGACCACCTGCGTACCGAGGTGGACACCATTGAGCACTGGCCGCTGAAGATCGCCGCAGTGAACCGCCACCTGTTCGACGAACTGGGCTATGGCGGCGACCACGGCGAGTACTACGACCCACGCAACAGCTACCTCAACCAGGTGTTCGAACGCCGCCTGGGCAATCCGATCTCGCTGGCCCTGGTGCAGATGGAAGTCGCGCGCCGGCTGGGCATTCCGCTGGACGGGGTGTCCTTCCCGGGGCACTTCCTGGTGCGTCTGCCGGTGGACGACGGGGTGCTGGTGATGGACCCCTACAACGGCGGCCGCCCGCTGGACGTGGAAGAACTGCGCGAACGCGCACGCTCCCACCTGGGCGGCGAAACCCCGGACGACCACGTGCTGGCGCAGATCCTGGATGCCGCCCCGGCGCGCGCGATCCTGATGCGCATGCTGCGCAACCTGCACGGCGTGTATGTGGAGCGCGGCGAATGGGACCGCGCCGCGCGCAGTGCCGACCGCCTGCTCAAGCTGGCGCCCGAACAGGACGATGCGCTGCGTGACCGCGGCCTGGCGTACCTGAACCTGGATTACGAGGCCGGGGCGCGCCATGACCTGGCCCTGTACCTGCAACGCAACCGTCAGGCCACCGATGCGCAATGGGTGCGCGAGAAGCTGGTGGAACTGGGCGGACGGGCGCCGCGGTTGCATTGACGAAGAGGCGTATCGACCAACGGTCGATACCCGCCGGTCAATCGACCTCGACCATCTCGAAATCGTCCTTGGTCACGCCGCAATCGGGGCAGGTCCAGGTGTCGGGAATGTCTTCCCAGCGCGTGCCCGGCGCAATGCCTTCTTCCGGCAGGCCGTCTTCTTCCCTGTACAGAAAGCCGCAGACAACGCACATCCAGGTGCGGAAAGTGGTGGCGGTGGCATCGGTCATTGGATAATCACGGCTGGACAAAAACGGGCGACCGCCATTGTCCCACTCCCGTCGTGCTACCGGTAGCCACCGATGAATTCTGCTTCAGTCTCCCCCGTGCGCCCACGCGGCGTCTACCTGATCACCCCCGACGAGGCCGACACCGCCCGCCTGCTGGCGCGTACCGCGCCGCTGCTGGCCGCCGGCGCGACCTGGCTGCAGTACCGCAACAAGACCGCCGCGGCCGCCCTGCACCTGCAGCAGGCCACCGCGCTGCAGGCACTGTGCGCCCAGCACGGGGTGCCGTTGATCATCAATGACGACCCGGCACTGGCCCAGGCCGTGGGCGCCGCCGGCGTGCACCTGGGCGGCACCGACGGCGACATCGGCGCCGCGCGTGCCCTGCTGGGCCCCGACGCCATCATCGGCGCGTCCTGCTACGACCAGCTGGCCAATGCCGAACGTGCCGTGGTCGAGGGCGCCAGCTACGTGGCGTTCGGCGCGTTCTTCCCCACCACCACCAAGGTCACCTCCAGCCGTGCCACGCCGGACCTGCTGCGGCAAAGCGCCGCACTGGGCGTACCGCGGGTGGCGATCGGCGGGCTCAGCCCGGACAATGTGGGTCCCATCATCGCGGCCGGTGCCGACCTGGTGGCCGTGGTCAGCGGCATTTTTGCCGCCCCCGATCCGGTCGCCACCCAGCGCGCTTTCCTCGCCCAGTTTCCGTAAGACCCAGGACACCCCATGAACCACGACCAGTCCCACGCCCTGTTCACCCGCGCCCAGAAGCTGCTGCCGGGCGGTGTCAACTCGCCGGTGCGCGCGTTCAAATCGGTCGGCGGCGAGCCGTTCTTCGTGCAGCGCGCCGATGGCCCGTACCTGTACGACGTGGATGGCAACCGCTACATCGACTACGTGGGGTCGTGGGGCCCGATGATCGTCGGCCACAACCACCCGGCCGTGCGCCAGGCGGTCAAGCATGCGATCAACAACGGCCTGTCGTTCGGCGCGCCGTGCGAGGCCGAAGTGGTGATGGCCGAAACCCTCACCCGGCTGATCCCGTCGTGCCAGATGGTACGCATGGTCAACTCCGGCACCGAAGCCACGCTGTCGGCGATCCGGCTGGCGCGCGGGGCCACCGGGCGCAATCGCATCGTCAAGTTCGAAGGCTGCTACCACGGCCACGGCGACTCGTTCCTGGTGAAGGCCGGCAGCGGCATGCTGACCCTGGGCGTGCCCACCTCGCCGGGCGTGCCGGCCGGCCTGAGCGAACTCACCCTCACCCTGCCCTACAACGATTTCGACGCGGCCACCGCGCTGTTCGCCGAACAGGGCGAGCACATCGCCGGGCTGATCATCGAGCCGGTGGTGGGCAACGCCAACTGCATTCCGCCGCGCGACGGCTACCTGCAGCACCTGCGCGCCCTGTGCACCCAGTACGGCGCGCTGTTGATCTTCGATGAGGTGATGACCGGGTTCCGCGTCGCCCTTGGCGGTGCGCAGGCCCACTACGGCATCACCCCGGACCTGACCACCTTCGGCAAGATCATCGGCGGCGGCATGCCGGTGGGTGCCTACGGCGGCCGTGCCGACCTGATGTCGCAGATCGCCCCGGCCGGCCCGATCTACCAGGCCGGCACGCTCAGCGGCAACCCGGTGGCGATGGCCGCCGGCCTTGCGATGCTGGAACTGGTGCAGGAACCGGGCTTCCATGACCGCCTCAGCGCGGCCAGTGCGCGCCTGTGCGCCGGGCTGGAAGCGGCGGCGGCCGAGGCCGGCGTGCCCGTGACCACTACCCAGGTGGGCGGCATGTTCGGGCTGTTCTTCACCGACCAGAAGGTGGACACCTACGCCCAGGCCACCGCCTGTGACATTACTGCGTTCAACACCTTCTTCCACGCGATGCTGGAGCGCGGCGTGTTCCTGGCCCCGTCGGCGTACGAGGCCGGCTTCATGTCCAGCGCGCACGACGACAGCGTGATCGACGCGACCATCGACGCCGCCCGCGAGGCGTTCAAGGTGGTCAAGGGCTGATCGGGTACCGGACGACGGCCGGGACGACGGATCGGCCCCGGTCAACGGCGGGGGCGACGGATCGGCCCCGGTCCATGGCCTTCGGCGATGCAGGAGGGAACCGAGAGCATTCGGCGATGTGCCTCGCTGGCAGGGTCGCATCCCGATCGACCGCCGTTGGTCTGCGCAACGTTCGGTGAGGGCATGCCCCCAAAGCGAAGATCGCTTCGGCACAGGTGATGCGTTCGCCGCACCCACACGCATCAACGGCAGTCGTTTGGGAACCGACCCTACCAAGGCGCGTGCCTTCCATCATCGCGGAGCCGCCAACGGTTCTCATGATGCCGAGGGCATTCGGCGATGTGCCTCGCTGGCAGGGTCGCATCCCGATCGACCGCCGTTGGTCTGCGCAACGTTCGGTGAGGGCATGACCCCAAAGCGAAGATCGCTTCGGCACAGGTGATGCGTTCGCCGCACCCACACGCATCATCGGCAGTCGTTTGGGAACCGACCCTACCAGGCGCGTGCCCTCCATCATCGCGGAGCCACCAACGGTTTTCATGATGCCGAGAGCGTTCGGCGATGCGCCTCGCTGGTAGGGTCGCATCCCGATCGACCGCCGTTGGTCTGCGCAACGTTCGGTGAGGGCATGACCCCAGAACGCAGATCGCTTCGGCACTGGTCATGCGTTCGCCGCACCCACACGCATCATCGGCAGTCGTTTGGGAACCGACCCGACCAGGGCGCGTGCCGTCGCCGCACCGATGACGTTCTTACCCGAAGACCAGCTTGCCCTTCATCATCGCGAAGTGCCCCGGGAACGAGCAGAAGAACGTGTAATCGCCGCCCTTGGCCAGCTTCGCGGTCGAGAAGGTCACGCTGGTGGTCTGCCCACCGCCGATCACTGCGGTATGCGCCAGCACGCGCGCATCGCCCTTGGGCAAATAGCTGTCGGCCAGGCTCGTGCGCATGCCGGCCATCGCCACCGGCTGATAATCGGGGGTCCGCGTGAGCACCCAGTTGTGCCCCATCGCCGTGGCGGCCAGCTTGCCCGTGTGGCGCAGGGTCAGCTTCACCTGGCTGCAGTCTGCGCCGACCTTGATCTCCTTCTGGCTGAAGCTCATCTGGTCGGTGCTGTCGATGCTGACCGCACACACGCGGGCATGGGCAGCCGGGGCCAGCATCAGGCCGGCGAGCAACACGGGAACAAGCAGTTTCACGGCAATCTCCATCGAACAGTCCACGCGATTCTAGAGTCCGTGCCCATGCCCGGCCTGCGACGCGATGTCGCAGCGCGTGCCCCGGGTGGGGTACGGTCAGCAGTGGACCTGGACGAGAGTGCGCAATGGCCGTTGCCGTGGAGTGCCTGCTGCTGGATTTCGATGGCGTGCTGGTACGCCATGCGCGCCACCTGCGCGTGCGTCACTTGGCGGCCAGCACCGGCTGCAGCGTCGCGCAGGTGCAGGCGGCCTTGTTCGACAGCGGCCTGGAGCAGCAGCACGACGCCGGCCTGGACAGCACGCTGTACCTGCAGCAGGTGAGCGCTGCGTTGGGCAGCACGCTGAGCATTGCGCAGTGGCAGGCCGCGCGCATCGCCGCCTCCCTGCCGCAGGCCGGGGTGATCGAACGCATCGAGCAGGTCGCCCGCCGCCTGCCGATTGCGATCCTCACCAACAACGGCGCGCTGATGGCCGACACCATCCCGCGCATCCTGCCTACCCTGGCCACGGCGTTGCACGGGCGCATCCTGTGCAGCGGTGCGCTGGGCGGACGTAAACCGGACCCGGCTGTATTCGTGCAGGCGATGGCGCTGCTGGGCACACGCGCCGCGCGCACGCTGTTCATCGATGATCTGTTCACCAACGTGCGCGGTGCACGGCAGGCGGGATTGCAGGCGGAAACGGCAACCGACAGCCGCAGCATGGACAAGGTGTTGAAGCGGTACGGCCTGCCGTAGAGCCGACCGTTGGTCGGCTGCATTGGCCCCAGAGCAACCGCAGCCGACCAACGGTCGGCTCTACCGGGAGGCGATGAAGGATTGCACCGCCGCGCGCAGGCGCTTGAGGCCCTCGGCCACTTCCTCGTCGGTGATGTTCAGCGACGGCACGAAGCGCAGCACGTCCGGCCCAGCCTGCAGGGTCAGCAGGCCGTGATCGGCGGCGTGGTCCAGGATGGCACCGGCCTGGCCGGCGAAATCCTTGTCCAGCACCGCGCCCAGCATCAGGCCGCGGCCGCGCACCTGGCTGAACACCTTGAACTCATCGTTGATCCGGCCCAGGCCATCGCGCAGCGCCTGCGACTGGCGGCCCACGTTGTGCCCGATCTCCGGCGAGGACAGCTTGCGCAGCGCCACGCGCGCCACCGCCGCCGCCAGCGGATTGCCACCGAAGGTGGTGCCGTGCGCGCCAAACTGCATCACCTCGGCCACCTTCGGCCCGGCCAGCATCGCGCCGATCGGGAAACCGCCGCCCAAGGCCTTGGCCAGGGTCACGATGTCCGGTTTGATGCCTTCCTGCCAATGCGCGAACAGGGTGCCGGTGCGGCCCATGCCCACCTGGATCTCATCGAGCACCAGCAGGGCGTCGTGCTGGTCGCACAGCTCGCGGATGCGCTGCAGGAAGCCCGGCTTGGCCGGCATCACCCCGCCCTCGCCCTGGATCGGCTCGAGCATCACCGCCGCCACGTCGCCGGCGGCCATCGCGGTTTCCAGCTGCACCTCGTCGTTGAAATCGACGTAGCGGAAGCCGCCGGGCAGCGGCTCGTAGCCTTCCTGGTACTTGGGCTGGGCGGTGGCGGTGACCGCGGCCAGGGTGCGGCCGTGGAAGCTGCCGCGGAAGGTCACGATCACCCGCTGGTGGGCCGGGCGGCCCTTCGAGGACGCCCACTTGCGCACCAGCTTGATCGCCACTTCATTGGCTTCGGCGCCGGAATTGCACAGGAACACACGCTCGGCGAAGCGCGAGCTGGTGACCAGCTCCTCGGCCAGGCGCAGCGGCGGTTCGCTGTAGAACACGTTGCTGGTGTGCCACAGCTTGCCGGCCTGCTCGATCAGCGCGGCGGTCAGGTCCGGGTCGTTGTGGCCCAGCCCGCACACGGCGATGCCGGCGGCCAGGTCGATGAATTCACGCCCCTGGGTGTCCCACACGCGCGCACCCTGGCCGCGCTCAAGCACCACCTGGCGCGGTTTGTACACCGGCAGGTAGTAATGCGACAGGGACAACAGCGGATCGGTGGCAGCGGCGGTCATGGCGGTCAAGGGGTTGCGGGAAAGTCCCATTCTCGCGCTTCCGGCCGGTGAGGCACAATGCGGCGCATGCGACCGCTCACCGCCCCCCAGCTCAACCCCGCCACCGAGACCGGCTGGCGCCGGACCTGGTTCGAGATCATCTACCGCCACGACACCCGCCCGTCGCGCAATTTCGACCTGCTGCTGGTGTACGCCATCATCGCCAGCGTGCTGGTGGTGATGTTCGACAGCGTGCAGCGCTTCCACATCGCCCATGCCGACTGGCTGTACGTGCTGGAATGGGGCTTCACGATCCTGTTCACCGCCGAGTACCTGCTGCGGCTGGTGGTGGTCAAACGGCCCCTGCGCTACGCGTTCAGCATCTGGGGCATCATCGACCTGGCCTCGATCCTGCCCACCTACCTGTCCCTGTTCATCCCCGGCGCGCAGAGCCTGCTGGTGGTGCGCGCCCTGCGCATCCTGCGGGTGTTCCGCATCCTCAAGCTGACCCGTTACATCGAAGAAAGCGGCGTGCTGATGGAATCGCTGTGGCGCAGCCGGCGCAAGGTGCTGCTGTTCCTGTTCACGGTGGTCACCATCACGATCATCGCCGGCACCCTGATGTACGTGATCGAGGGGCCGAACCACGGGTTCACCAGCATCCCCAGCAGCATGTACTGGGCGGTGGTGACCATGGCTACGGTGGGCTTCGGCGACATCGTGCCGCAGACCGTGCTGGGCCGCTTCGTCACCTCGGTGCTGATCCTGATCGGCTACAGCATCATTGCCGTGCCCACTGGCATCTACACCGCCGAACTGGCCAGCACCATGCGCGAGGCCGACCTGGCCGCGCGGCGCGATGCGCGTGGCTGCCCGCACTGCGGGCTGGAAGGGCACGAGCCGGACGCCCGGCATTGCCGCCGGTGCGGCGACACGTTGCCCGATACCTTCAACCAGTGACCGCGATCCACCCCGGCGCGCGGCACGCACCGGGGTGGATCGCCATGCCGTTTACTGGCGGTTGCTCTGGAACACCAGGCTGTTGTACTCGTTCAACAGGCGCCCGGCCGAGCCCTGCGGGGCATGCGACGGCGAATCCAGCATGCGCTGTTCGAAGTCGGTGTACGGGGTCTTGTCGACCACGCGCTTGATGCGCTCCTTGCCCTCGCGACGGAAATTCTCCGCGGCGGTCTCGAAGCTGTTCCAGTCCATCTTGCCCGGCTCCTGGTCGGCCACCTTGGCGTGCGCTTCGTCGGCGATGGTATTGAAGGCATCCAGTCGGGCACGCCCCTGCACCACGTCGAAGTCATCCTCGGCCATCAGGTCCATCAGCGACTTGGCCTCCATCATGATGGCCAGGCGGTAATACGTGCGGGTGCGGCCTTCCTGCTTCTCCAGCGCCTGCAGCTGCGCCTGCTGGGCGCGGTCGTTCTCGGCCTCCAGCGCGGTGCTGAACACACCGCTGGCCTGCACGAAGGCAGCCAACGCCTCCATCAGCGGCGCATGCATTGCCTTGCCGCGCGCGTAGCCGTCGTCTTCGAAGTCTTCGCGCTTGTAGTAGTCGTATGCCGCGTGGGTAAGCGGCTGCAGGGTGTGCAGGCTGTCCAGGTAGGCCTTGGCCGCCTTGTCCAGCTCCGGCAGTGCCGGCGCGGCGGCGATCGCCGTGGGAATGGCCGCATCGCAGGTTTTGAGGTCGTTGGCGTCCAGGTCCGGCGGGCCGATCGGGCGCTCTTCGCGACCGGTCGGACCGGCCTTGGGGTCCTTCATCCAGCTGGTGTAGTACCCAATGCCTTGGTGGATGCCCGAATCGACATCGTTGTAGCAGTCGATGTAGCTGTTGAGCTTGCCGGTCAGCGCCTGCTCGGCCTCTTCGGCCTGGGCGTCGGCCTTGCTGGCCGGGGCGGCGGCCTCCTTGGCAGGCTCGGCGGACTTGTTGCCGCAGGCGGCCAGCGCCAGGGTGATCGACACGGCCAGTACCGCCGTGGAAAGAACGTGCTTCATCAAACGTCTCCGTGTTGTAAACGATTCCAGAGACGTAGTTTACCAACCCGGACCGCACAGGTCTGCGGTCCGGGTTGGCGGTGCGTGCAACGCCGTCGCGCGGGAGCGCTTCACGTTACCGGCATCCTGCCGATGCGGCCCTCAGCGCGCGCCGCTGAACCGCGCCATCCGGTTGGCCATGTCCACCAGATCGTTGTAGCTGGCCATCACCTCTTCGGCCGACCCCTGCGGCAGGCTCGCGCGCCCACCGCCCTGCAGCAGCATCTGCTCGCTGCGGGTGAGCGGCGTGTTGGCCTGCACGCGTTCGATGCGGCGGCCGGCATCACGGGCCAGCGCATCGGCCGAACGCTCTACGTGACCCCACATCGCATCGCCCTGCCCGACCTTGTCGTTCTGCGCCTGCTGCAACAGCGCCTGGAATGCAGCCAGCTCGGTGCGCGCCAGCGCCAGGTCCGGTGCATCAGCGCTGAGCAGCTGGGTCAGCCGCTTGCCATCGCCCACGATCCTGAGCTGGTAGTACGCCAGCGAGCGACCTTCGTCGGCTTCGATCTCCTTGAGCTGCGTGGCACGTCGTTCGTCCTCGCGCTTCTCCAGCGCGGCATCCAGTGCGGTGCCGGCGGCGAAGAACGCCGCGTAGGCCTGCATCATCGGCGCATGCTGGCTGCGCATGCCGGCATGGTCATCGCGGAGGTAGTCTTCGCGGCTGTAGTAACGGTCGGCCTGCTCGATCAGCGCGTACAGCTCGACAAAGGTCTTCTGATACGCGCGTGCCGCCGGGTCCAGGTCCGGCTCGGCCGGGGTCATGGCCAGTGCCGCCACCATCGGGGCGTTGCACGCATCCACGCGATGGGACAGCACCGTGCCGGGGCCGCGCACCTGCGTTTCCTTGCCAGTGGGGCCGGCGTCGGCGTCCTTCATCCAGCCGGTGTACTGCTGGAAGCCCTGATGGATCGGCTCCTCCACTGCGTTGAAGCAGTTGATGTAGGCATTCACTTTTTCCACGCCCTGCGCATCGGCGGCGGTGGAGGCGCCTTTGCTGCAGGCGCCGAGCAGGCCGGCCACGACGAGGGCAGTGGCGAGGGAGAGACAAGAAACACGCTGGGACATGGCAGGGATCTGAAACACGGGGTGCGCACCTTAGCAGTTGCGCGTGCAACCCCTGTCGATAACGTCGCCCCGTGTCGCCCTGAACCTCAATCCAGGAACAGATCCGGCAGCAGCGGCCGCGACGGGTCCATCGCATAGCCACTCAGGTCGGTGATACCGGCCGCAGCCAGCACCTCGTCATCGAGCAGGAACTGCCCGCTGAAGCCGGCTGCATCGCGGGTCAGCACGGCGTGCGCGGCATCGGCCAGGATCTCCGGCGTGCGGCAACCAGCAACATCCACGCCGGGAATCATGTTGATCGCATCGGTGGCGATGATGGTGCGCGGCCACAGCGCATTGACCGCCACGCCCTGCGGACCGAATTCGGCCGCCAGCCCCAGGGTGACAAAGCTCATGCCCATCTTGGCCAGCGTGTAGCCGGTGTGCGGGCCCCACCACTTCGGATCCAGGCTCGGTGGCGGCGCCAGGGTCAGGATGTGCGGATTGGGCGCCTGCAGCAGGTACGGCAGGCACGCCTGCGCGCACAGGAAACTGCCGCGCGAATTGACCTGCTGCATCAGGTCGAAGCGCTTCATCGGCGTATCCAGCGTGCCGCGCAGCCAGATCGCGCTGGCGTTGTTGACCAGGATGTCGATGCCGCCAAAGGTGTCCACGGTAGCGGCCACCGCGGCGCGCACCTGGTCTTCCTCGCGGATGTCGCACTTCAGCGCCAGGCCCTGGCCGCCGGCGGCGGTAACCGCCTCGACCGCGCTATGGATGGTGCCAGGCAGCTTCGGGTTGGGCACCGACGACTTGGCCGCGATCGCCACGTTGGCGCCATCACGCGCCGCGCGCAGGGCGATGGCCAGGCCGATGCCGCGCGAGCCACCGGTGATGAAAATGGTCTTGCCTTGCAGACTGGCCACGTCGAAAGCTCCTGCGCATGAATGTCTCGCGCCAGTATGCCGCGCCCACAGAATTTTCACCGCTCCTTGACGATAGTGGCCTCCCGGTTACCGCTGCGAGGTACTTGCCATGCGCCGTTCCCGTTGTCTGTTGCCTGCCCTGGGCCTGCTGCTGCTAGCCGCCTGCCAGAAAGACCCTGCCGAACCCGCCGCCCCGACCCCCACCGCTACCCCAAGCGCGCAGAAGATGGCGGCCGATGCCACGGTGCGCTGGAGCAATGCGGTGGTGTGGAGCGGCGACCTGAACAGCTGCCGCCAGGGCGAGGCGGCCGCCACCCGCGAGTGCCTGATCAAGGCGATGCAGGCCGGTGGTGCCAGCGCGGATGCGGTCACGGCGGCCGGGCAACTGTCCAGTGCCGGTGAGCTGGCGTTTGTCACCGCCTGGCATGAGCACGATGGCATTGGCGTGGCCACGGTGGCCTACCCGTTCCGGGCCAACACCAACGAGGGCACGCGGCTGGTGGATGCCGCCGGCAAGCGCATCGATGTGGACGCCGTGCAGCTTGACGACACCGTGCGTGCCGACCCGGGCGTGCAGGCCCTGCTGGCCGCCCACCCACAGGCGACGCCGTTCGCGCCGGCGCAGGCGGGCGGGAGCACACCGCTGGACAATGGCGGCATCCGACTGCTGTACCGCACGCCACTGCGCGACTGCCATGCCTGCGCCGACGTCGGGCAGATTCAGATCGGCTACGACTTTGATGGAACGCGGCATTTCATCGGGCAGCAGGTGGTGCCGGTGGCCACGCCCTGATGGCGAAGCGGCCAACGTCAGGCCGCGCCGATGTCACATAGGGTGTTCGACGCATCGATACGCTGCCAGGGACGGCACACTACTTCTTGTCGATGGCCTCCAGCCTTGGCATGGGCAGAACCCCGTGTGAGTAGCCCATGCTGCAGTTTCCGAGCGCATTGCACTCCTCCACAATTTCATCCAGGGAGGACATGCGCTGCGCCTCTGCAATGCGATCAAATCGACCGGCAACAACGGCCAACGGCGTTACCCCTTCACCGACAATCACCGGCTTTGAGCGTTCGAAGTGAGCGAGCACGCGGTAATAGCCGGGCTGATCCAGCGTTGGCTGCGTCCCCTCCCCTCTTGCACGGTCGTCGCCGGGAACAACGAACCCGGATGACAGATCGTTGCTCTGCGCCGCATCGCGGCTGGAGAACAACACGCGGGCTCCGAAGCCGGGGTAGTAGAGGACCACGACGACGTCCCTGCCCGCCAGCTTCTCCGGCGCGGTCAGCAGCTGGGTCGGCGAGACGTGGCACACGCCGCCGCTCATCCGATAGGCGCATATATCTTCGACGCCGCTGACGGTAACGGGCTCCGCGCGTTGGCATCCCGCCAGCGACAGGACGATCAACGCCGATACTCTGATACTAATCATTTCACCTCCCTCACCAGGCCACCAAGCCGCATCCTCTTTCCGTCACCCCGGAATGGGATCGCCGATTGTGCCAACTAGAAAGAATCACATTCGCCACGTCATCGGGCAACACATGCCGCCGGTAGCTGGAACGCGAGGCATGAAAACGCGGATTACTCTTGCGCCTTGGATGGCTTCTGCTGAGGCAATGCGCGACATCTACAGGATGCCGCCCAGCAGTTGCACCAGTGACAGGGGCTGATCTGGTGATGGCGGTTGTGCCGACCGCTGGCCGGCTGCGCAAAACCAAGATCTCACGCAGAAGCGCCCCGAAGGCATAACAGGGCGAACTCCCGCAAGCGGATTCACCTGCAGGCGGCATGCGAGGTTCATCCCCCCACAAGCCCACCTACAACTTGAAGGCATCCATTTCCAGGCTGCCCAGACGAATCGTCTCAAGAGTTACGCCCTGCCTCTTTCCAACCGGAACTGTTCGATTCAAATGGAAGACACCCATCACAACGACGCGCGACGCGGAATCCACACGCGTTGGTGACAGCAGATACGCCCTCAGCTCAGGCACTCGGTCACCCGAACGCAGTGACAGCGACGCCTGGATCTCATTGCCCTCGAACGAATCAAGCGAGGGGTAGAGTTCAATGACATCCTTTGCCACCGCTCTACCCTGTATCTGGATACGCCGACCATCATAGCGCTCGGGATGCGCAAGCAACTGCGTGTAGGTCGTGGCGCAGTAAATGCGATCGGCACGGTTACCGACATGCCAGCAATCGCCATCGCGTAGCGCAGCATCATCATGATCGGCGACACCGCAACCTGCCACAAGGACGAGAGCAGCCGTCAGCAGCAAGGGGGATGCACGATAACGTTTCACCGCACACTGCCCGGACCGGGTTGCGATTTGGACGCACGACGGCATTGCACCTGCCCGGGCGCTGCGAGACATGCTCCACCACCAGCCCATCGCGTTCTCGTCTCCGTGCTCCCTGCTCATCGATCCTTATTCCCGATACAGCACATGTGTCGTCTCGCCGCGGGCAAGCTGCTCCACCTCGGCAAGGCTGTCAACAACCAACACCGAGTACGTCAGCTCGACGCCCGAGTCCAGCTTTCTCTCGGTCTTGTCCGAATCCAGCTGAACGTCAAGATGCATACCCCGCCACCTGCCGCCGCAACAGATGCGGCACGATCACCCGATGTACCGGCGCCACCGGAAGCATGTACAGCCGCCCGAAGGCGTTGTGCGTATGCACCACCGTGGCGATCTCCAGTGCATCGCCACGCCATTGCAGTGCCAGTTGCACATGCAGGTGCCGGTCGTCGTCCTCCAGCACGATCGCGTCGGCCGTGCACCGCTGCACGGTGAAGATGCCCAGCCGTTGGCCGGGCGTGGGGTCGGCCGCGTCCTGCACGGCACGCAGTGATCCCAGGTCCTTCATGCCCAGCAGCCGCATGCCACCGTTGCGCATCGCCATCAGACCGTCGAACCAGCCCGGCACGGTGGACGCCATGTCCTTGTACGCCTGCAACGCCGAACGGCCGCCGCGTGGCACCGTCGCCCGGCACGCGTGCACGAAGTCGGCGCCGGGCAACTGCGCATGCAGCACGTTGCCGGCGTCCACCGGCACCACGCGCACCACCGGCGCACTCACGGCTTGGGCCCCTGCCCTTCGTTGTCTTCCCAGTGCAGGATCTTCCGGGTGACGAACCGGTAGACCGGCTTGCCCGTGCGGAACCACAGGTCGCGTACCCACGAGGTGCGCTTCAGCAGCCGCTTCTCCACCGGGGTCATGTGCTGCCGGCAGTACATGCGCTTGTGCTTGAGCAGGTGGCGCAGGTCTTCGCGGGCCAGCAGGCGCATCCAGCGCGAGCGCGGGTTGCCGATCACCGCCAGCTGGAAGTCGATCAGGGCCGGCGAGCCGTCCTCGCGTACCAGCCAGTTGGCTTCCTTGGCCAGATCGTTGTGCGCGATGCCATGCCGGTGCACGCGCTGCAGCAGCCGGCGCGCGGCGCGGAAATAGGCCAGGTCGCCGTGCGGCGGGCGCTGGTACATCGCATCGCCGGCCATGAAGCTGCGGTCCAGCCAGCGCCCGTTCCAGGACAGCAGCGCCGGGGTGTCGGCCATGCCGTCCAGGTGGGCCAGCGCGCGCGCTTCGCGCCGGGCCAGCCACCACGCGGGCAGCCGCAGCCACCACGGGGTGGCGCCCAGGTCGCGGCGGACAAAGCGCTGCCCGTCCTGCTCGATCAACAGAATGCAGCCGAAACTGTCGGCCTTCAGGGCATGCGGAGCGGGATCAGGGGGGCGGTTCATGGCGACATTCTAGGCGTGCGATCGCGTTCATTCACTGTAGATCACGCACGTTGGCCGCCGCTGGCCGGCAGTCAGTCACCTTCACACCTCTATAATCCGACGATGGACTCGTCATGGATCGATACCACGCTTGCGTGGATCTCAGCTCACCCCGTGCTCGCCGGTGCGGTCATTTTCCTCATTGCCTTCTGCGATGCGGTCATCGTGCTGGGCGCGATCGTACCCGCGCTGCCGCTGCTGTTCGCCGTGGGCGTGTTCATCGGCCTGGGCCAGATCTCCGGCCCGTACGCGGTGGCATGTGCGGCGGTGGGTGCGTTCGCCGGTGACGGCATCAGTTACTGGGTGGGCCGCCGCTGGGGCGACCGGCTGCGCGGCTTCTGGCCCTTCAGCAAGTACCCGCAGCTGCTGGACCGCGGCGAGACGATGTTCCGCCGCAATGCGTTCAAGAGCATCCTGGTGGCGCGCTATGTGGGGGCGATCCGGCCGTTCGTACCGGCCATTGCCGGCATGATGAAGATGCCGCTGTCGCGCTACTTCCAGGCCAGCGGTATTGCCAGCCTGTCCTGGGCAGTGTTGTTCCTGGCGCCGGGCTGGGTGCTGGGCGAAGCCTACGACGCCGTTGCGGCCGTGGCCGGGCGGCTGGTGATGGTGCTGGGTCTGGTGGCGGTGCTGATGGGCGTGGTGTGGGCGATCGTGCTGTACGGCTACCGCTGGTCGGCCTCGCGCATGGACAGCTGGCTGGCCACGCTGCTGCGCTGGTCGCAGCGCCACCCCACCCTGGGCCGTTACTCGGTGGCCGTGTTCGACCCGCAGCGGCGTGAGTCGGTGCCGCTGGCCATGCTGGCGTTGATGCTGCTGTTGCTGGGCTGGTGCTGGTTTGCGCTGCTGATGGCGGTGGTGGCGCACGGTGAGCCACTGCGCCTGGACATGGTGGTCCACCAGGCCATGCTGGCGCTGCGCAACCCGCTGGCCGACTACCCGATGGCCGCACTGGCGTCGCTGGGCGCATGGCAGGTGCTGCTGCCAGCCACGGCGGCCGGCATGGGCTACCTGGTCTGGCGCCGGCGCTGGATGGCGGCCGCGCATTGGCTGGCCGCGCTGGCCTTCGGGCTGGCACTGACCAAGCTGCTGGGCGCCACCGTGCACGTGGTGCGCCCGCCGGATGCCAGCAGTGGCTTCGGCTTCCCGTCGGTGTCGGTGACCATGGCCACCATCATCTTCGGCTTCTTCGCCGTGCTGATCGCGCGCGAGCTGCCCGGGCGCACGCGGGTGTGGCCCTACCTGCTGTCGGGCATCGTGGTCAGCCTGATCGGGTTTGCGCGGCTGTACCTGGGCGCGCATTGGCTGAGCGATGTCATCGGCGGCATGCTGTTTGGCATCTTCTGGCTGCTGGTACTGGGCATCGCCTACCGCCGCCGCTTCAACCGCTCGTTCTGGGTCAAGCCGGTGGCCTGGCTGTTCTACGGCGTGTTCGCGGTGGCTGCGCTCTGGTACGCGCCGCGCAATATTCCGCTCAAGCTGGCCCGCTTCGAGCCGGCCCAGCCGGCCCCGGTGGACATGCCCGCCACGGCCTGGCTGCAGGACGCGTGGCGGCAGTTGCCCGCGCGCCGCAACGAGTTCGATGACGACCAGCGCTGGCCGCTGGACGTGCAGGTGGCCGGCCCGCTGGCACCGCTGCAGAAGCGCCTGGAAAGCCAGGGCTGGCGCGTGCAGCCGCAGGCCGGTTGGGAACAGGCGCTGCTGATGCTCGACAAGTCGGCCACGCCGGACGAAGTGCCGGTGCTGCCGGCCACGCTGGATACCCAGGTGGAGTCGCTGCTGATGCTGCGCGCGGGCAATGCGCCCAACGAGATCTTCGCGCTGCGCCTGTGGCCGGCACCGGCGCGGCTGCAGCCGGGCAACCAGCCGCTGTGGCTGGGCAGCGCCCAGACGCTGCACTACCAGCAGCATTTCCACCTGATCGGGATGTGGCGGCCGATGCGCGGCATCGACCCGTCGTTGAAGGCGGTGCGCGACGCGCTGGACGGCCTGCCGCAGCAGGTAGACACGCATCCGGAGACGCAGATGCCGGTGTTGCGGGTGCGCACGAAGGCCGAATGACGCGGAAGCCGGCCCACGCATGACGTAGTGCCGGGTTCTACCCGGCAGGTGCGGGTGCGTTCGGTTGCGTTGTTGCGTCGCGCAGCGGGGCAGAGCCCCGCTCTACGCGGGGGGTGTCAGGTCGGGGATCCAGGCCAGCAGGTGCTGCAGGCGCAGATGGGGGTCGTCCTGCTGTAGCAGCTGCAGGCGCTGCGGCTCGTCCAGCGGCAACAGTTCGGCCAGGCGCCAGCCTACCCAGGCGGCCTGCTCCAGCTGGGCCGGATGGGTCGGGGCGAAGGCCGCGCCGGCCTGTTCGATGATGTGCTCCAGCACGGTGGCCAGCAGCGCGTGCTCCGGGCGCAGTTCGTCGTCGTGGTCGGCGGGTGCCCATTCCACGTCGGCCAGCACCAGCCCGTTGTCGCGGATGCGCGTGCGCAGCACATGGAAGCGACGCTGGCCGCGCAGGCGCAATACCAGCACGCCGTCGGCGCCCACATCGAAATCCTCGACGCGCGCTTCCACGCCGTAAGCGGCCGGCACCGCCGGCGCCCCCACTTCATCGCCGTCCAGAATCAGGCAGACGCCGAAACGGGTGTCCTGCCGGCTACACTCGCGCAGCATGTCCAGGTAGCGGCGTTCAAATACCCGCAGGCCCAGCGCGGCGCCAGGCAACAGCACCACGTGCAGCGGGAACAACGGCAGCGAAGCGGTATCGGTCATGGCCTGTGGCGCGCCCGCTTCATCCCTGCTGCAGCTGCGCCAGGAAGCGCCGCGGCGCGCCGTCGAAACCGCCGTTGGACATGAACACGACATGGTCGCCGGGGGCTGCGATCTCGCCCAACCGCGCCAGCAGCGCATCGGTGTCGGGCACGGCGTGGGCCTGCCCACGCACGGCGGCGATCACACCGGCCGCATCCCAGGCCAGCTCCGGGCGGTGCAGGAACACCACCGCATCGGCCAGGTCCAGCGACGGCGCCAGCGCTTCGGCATGTGCGCCCAGCCGCATGGAATTGCTGCGCGGTTCCATCGCCACCACGATGCGCGCGGCACCGACCTTGGCGCGCAGCCCTTCCAGCGTGGTGTGGATGGCGGTGGGGTGATGGGCGAAATCGTCGTAGACAGTGATGTCCTGCGCCTGCCCGATCACTTCCAGGCGGCGCTTGACGCTGCGGAAGCGGGCCAGCGCCGGGATCACCGCACTCAGTTCCACCCCGACCGCGTGCGCGGCAGCCAGCGCCGCCAGGCCGTTGAGCACGTTGTGGCGGCCCAGCAGGGGCCAGCGCACTTCGCCCACGCGGGTGCCACGGTGATGCACCACGAACGCACTGCCGTCGGCGTTGACCAGCTCGGCATGCCATTCCAGCGACGGATCAAACCCGAAGCGCTCCACCGGGGTCCAGCAACCCATCGCCAGCACCTGCGCCAGGTAGGCGTCCTCGCCATTGACGATCAAGCGGCCGCGCGCGGGCACGGTGCGCACCAGATGGTGGAACTGGCGCTGGATCGCGGCCACGTCCGGGAAGATGTCGGCGTGGTCGTATTCCAGGTTGTTGAGGATCGCCACCAGCGGCCGGTAATGCACGAACTTGCTGCGCTTGTCGAAGAAGGCCGTGTCGTACTCGTCGGCCTCGACCACGAACTCGCGCCCGCCGCCCAGGCGCGCCGACACGCCGAAGTCTTCAGCGACGCCGCCGATCAGGAAACCCGGCTCGCGCCCGGCGGCCTGCAGCAGCCAGGTCAGGATGGTGGTGGTGGTGGTCTTGCCATGGGTACCGGCCACGGCCAGCGTGTCACGCCCCGGCAGGACCTGCTCGGACAGCCACTGCGCACCGGAAATGTAGCGCTGGCCGGCGTCGAGCACCGCTTCCACCGCTGGATTGCCGCGCGACAGCGCATTGCCGACAATCACCTCATCGCAGTCGGCGGCAACGCTGGTGGCGCGATAGCCCGGATCCAGTGCGATGCCCAGCTGTTCCAACTGGGTCGACATCGGCGGATAGATGGCCTGGTCGCTGCCATGCACCTCATGGCCCAGTTCCCGCGCCAGCGCGGCCACGCCGCCCATGAAGGTGCCAGCGATACCAAGGATATGAATCTTGCTCATGCGGTGGATTGTGACCGATCACCTGCGACTGTGGATATTGTCGTCAGACAATTCCCCAGATGCGTGTAGGAAAAATACTCTGGGTGTCGGGGAATCCCCGATAGCGATGCAGTGTGAAGACGGACACAATTCAGGTGGCCAGCCGCAGCACCCCATTGGTCCTACTCCCCAAGAGGCCATCCCCAGGGGAGCTCATGCTGCGGGGCTCTGAGCAAGCCCGTCCGCTGGCACCTTAAACCGCACGCCTGGCCCCATGGGGCCAGGCGTGTGTGTTTACAGCCAGGCGGGCGCTGCCGCAGCAGCGCCACCGGCTCAGCCGTGGATCGCCGCGCGGATGCGCGCTTCCACGTCGTCCAGCTCACCCACGCCATCAACGCGCGCCAGGGTGCCGCGGCCGGCGTAGAAATCGACCACCGGGGCGGTCTGGTCGTTGTAGACCTGCAGGCGCTGACGCACCGATTCGGGGTTGTCGTCGGCGCGGCCCTGTTCGGCGGCACGGCCGGCAATGCGCTCGACCAGCAGTTCGGTCGGCACGTCCAGCTGCACCACCGCATCCAGCGGCTGGCCGATCTTCACCAGCAGGGTGTCCAGCGCGTTGGCCTGGGCCACGTTGCGCGGGTAACCATCGAGGATGAAGCCGTTGGCCACGTCGGCCTGGCCCAGGCGCGATTCGAGCATGCCCAGCAGGATGTCGTCGGACACCAGGTTGCCGGCGTCCATGACAGCCTTGGCCTGCTTGCCCAGCTCGGTGCCTGCGGCCACTTCGGCACGCAGCAGGTCGCCGGTGGAAATGTGCGCAATCGACAGGTGTTCCTTCAGGCGCGTCGCCTGTGTCCCCTTGCCCGAACCGGGCGGTCCCAACAGAACCAATCGCATCAACCTGACTCCAACTTGGTAAAAAAATGGAAGGGCGCGCGCCCCGGGATTGTCCACAATCACGCTGCACCGCAATACGCGCACTTTACCCCATACCGGTAATGTCTCTGCAATGTCCTTCCCCCACCCCCAGGTGAAATGATGTCCAAAGGTACCCTGCTCTACGCCCAGTCAGGCGGTGTCACCGCCGTGATCAACGCCACCGCCTCGGCGGTGATCAGCACCGCCCGAGCCAAGGGAATCAAGGTCTTGGCCGCGCGCAACGGCATTCTTGGCGCGCTCCGCGAAGACCTGATCGACACCACCAGGGAGTCGGCGGCGGCCATCGCCGCGCTGGCCCACACCCCGGGCGGGGCCTTCGGCTCGTGCCGCTACAAGCTGAAGTCGCTCGAGGCCGACCGCGGCAAGTACGAACGCCTGCTGGAGGTCCTGCGCGCCCACGACGTGCGCTGGTTCCTCTACAACGGCGGCAACGACTCGGCCGACACCGCCTGGAAGGTCTCCCAGCTGGCCAAGGCCTTCGATTACGACCTCACCTGCATCGGCGTGCCCAAGACCATCGACAACGACCTGGCGGTCACCGACACCTGCCCGGGCTTCGGCTCGGCCGCCAAGTACACCGCGGTGTCGGTGCGCGAGGCGGCGCTGGACGTGGCGGCCATGGCGGAAACCTCGACCAAGGTGTTCGTCTACGAAGCCATGGGCCGCCACGCCGGTTGGCTGGCGGCGGCCGCCGGCCTGGCCGGGCAAGGCCCCGACGACGCCCCGCACATCATCCTGCTGCCCGAGCGGGCCTACGACGAGGCCGCCTTCCTGGCCAAGGTCAAGCAGGTGGTCGAGCGCGTGGGCCATTGCGTGGTGGTGGCCTCCGAAGGCATCCAGACTGCGGACGGTACGTTCGTTGCCGATGCCGGCGGCGGCAAGGACTCGTTCGGGCACACCCAGCTGGGTGGCGTGGCTTCGCAGCTGGCCGCCCGGGTCAAGGACACGCTGGGCTACAAGGTGCACTGGACCCTGCCCGACTACCTGCAGCGCTCGGCGCGCCACATCGCGTCCAAGACCGACTGGGAGCAGGCGCAGGCGGTGGGCAAGGCGGCGGTGCAGTTCGCGCTGAAGGGCCACAACGCGGTGATGCCGGTGATCGTGCGCAGCAGCGACGCGCCCTACCGCTGGAAGATCGAGGCTGCGCCCCTGCACAAGGTGGCCAACCACGAGAAGAAGATGCCGGCCGGCTTCATCCGCAAGGACGGCTTCGGCATCACGGCCAAGGCCCGCGCCTACCTGTCACCGCTGATCAAGGGCGAGGCGCCCCTGCCCTACGGTGCCGATGGGCTGCCGAAGTATGTGACGCTCAAGAACGTGGGCGTGAAGAAGAAGCTGCCGGCCTGGCAGGAAGGCTGAGCCCCTCCGGCGGGTGGCGCGCCCCGGGGCGTGCCGCTCGTCGGCAATTGCGGCGCGCCGGGACGCCCCATACAATCGCGCCGAGCCGGCAGGACATGCGGGCTTTCGCACCCGCGACCCACCCTCCGCACTTGTGTGCGATGACAAGGACTGTACCGATGAAGCGCCACACCCTGGTTCCCCTGCTGCTGCTCGCCGTAGCGGCGCCCGCCTTTGCCGATACCTGCGAAAGCAGCTTCCAGAAGAAGGGCAACCCCCTGTCCGGCACCACCTATACCGCCTCGGTTACCGTGCCTGAGCTGACCGTCAAGAGCGCGATCGGCCAGATGAACGTGATTGCCAAGGGCAACAACATGGACGTCTTGAGCTCGGACGTGGAAAACGGCGCGATGCTGATCGAAGATCCGCAGACGGCGATGCACAAGACCATTCCGATCATCATCAGCGCCACCAGCGAGGGCCGCACCGGCACCGTGGCGATGACGGTCAAGCTCAACCCCGGCGCCTTTGCCAAGGCCGATTCGATCCGCGCCGAGATGTGCAAGATGCTCACCCAGGTGAAGCCGGGCAAGGCCGGCGAGCAGCTTGCCGCGTCCACGCCGAAGGCCTCCACGGTGAACATTTCGGCCAGCGATTTCGGCTACCAGCTGCGGACGCAGAACAAGGACAACCCCGCCGCGATCGAACCGCGCTACAAGGGCAAGATCTATTCGATCACCGGCCGGGTCAACGGCGTGCTCAAGAGCGGTGGCACCTACAACACCGGCTTCGAGCTGCCCAACGGCTCCGGTGGCATCGACTTCGAAAGCGTGGCCATCACCTGCGCCTTCGCGCCGAGCCAGGCCGCCTTCGCGCTGGCGTTGCGCCCGAAGGAAAAGGTCACCCTGGTCGGTGTGGTCGACCATTACGACCAGATCGGCCGCGTGCTGTGGCTGAAGGACTGCAAGGGCAACTGAGCCCGGCCAGCCTCGCGTCGCACCCAAGCCCGGACCGGCCCTGCCGTCCGGGCTTTTTCGTGGGCCTCAGCGGCAGGCGGTGCCTTCCACCTTCAGCTGCGCGGCGAACATCGGGATCTGTGCGATCTTGCCGGCGGCCGCCTGTTTCTTGGCCTCTTCCAGATAGATGCGCGACTGGCCCTGGCCATCCAGTTCGGCCTTGTGCGCCACCGGCATGCGCCACACGCGTACCACCGCCTGCTGCGCCGGGCACGCGGCGTTCGGCACGCGGATCACGTCGTTGAGCTTCCAGCCTTTGGCCTCGCTGGGCTGGGCCTTGTCGAAGTCGACGAAGCGGGCGCGCGGCTGGCACTGCTCGCTGGTGCGCACCACGGCGAATTTGTAGGGCTGTGCGGCATCGGCGGTGAACATGCCCTCCAACCGTGCACAGGCTTCGGGGATCTGGCGCAGCGTATGGGCCGCGCCCACCGCCTGCGGCGCACCGACGGCGCGTTTCAGCTCGGGGGTTTCAGCGGCGCTGGCAGCCACGGCGGGCAGCAGGGCCAGCCAGAGCAGGTGACGGGTGGACATGGCGGAACTCCGGATGCTGGGGATGGGCCGAGGCTGCCAGTGGGTGGCTGAACGGCGTGGCAAGGCGTCCCATCAACGCCTAGCGGGATCCAGACGACTGGACACCAGCCCCCTGAGTCAGGGGGCAGCCGCGAAGCGGCGGGGGATTGGATGCTGATAAGAGGGTCCCATGGTTTGCGCAGCAAACCGTGGGGCGACAGCGCGCATGCGATGGCGCGTACCCGGCACTACCCGTATGCGGGCTGTTGCCCGCATACTCGGGTTACCAGGGATTGCTGAACACCGCCACACGCTTGAAGACCGGGCACGGTCTGAACGGGTTGGTCCAAGGTTGCAGCCCGTTGTGCCCCCGCGTGGAGAGGTTCATCCGTTCGTCTGGATGCCATTCCATCACCCGGGAGGGGACATGCTGGAACGTTATGGGCTTTCTCTGGCGCTGTTCTGCGCCATTCTCGCGATTCTCTACGGCATCGTGTCGGCACGCTGGATCCTCCGGCAACCGGCTGGCAATGCCCGCATGCAGGAAATCGCCGCCGCCATCCAGGAAGGCGCGCGCGCCTATCTCAACCGTCAATACCTCACCATCGGCATCGCCGGCGTCGTGCTGTTCGTGCTGGTCGGATTCTTCCTCAGCTGGTACACCGCAATTGGCTTTGCGATCGGCGCCGTGCTGTCCGGCGCGGCCGGCTACATCGGCATGAACGTGTCGGTGCGCGCCAACGTGCGCACCGCCGAAGCGGCCCGCAACGGCCTCAGTGCCGCCATGGACGTGGCGTTCCGCGGCGGTGCGATCACCGGCATGCTGGTGGTCGGGCTGGGCCTGCTCGGCGTGGCCGGGTACTACGCGCTGCTGCTGCGGCTGGGGCTGGATACCGCGCAGGCACTGCATGCGCTGGTCGGGCTGGCCTTCGGTTCCTCGCTGATTTCAATCTTCGCGCGACTGGGCGGCGGCATCTTCACCAAGGGCGCCGACGTCGGCGCGGACCTGGTCGGCAAGGTGGAAGCCGGCATCCCTGAGGATGACCCGCGCAACCCGGCGGTGATCGCCGACAACGTGGGCGACAACGTCGGCGACTGCGCCGGCATGGCCGCCGACCTGTTCGAGACGTATGCGGTGACGGTGATCGCCACCATGCTGCTGGGCAGCCTGATGATCGCCGAAGCGGGACGCAACGCGATCCTGTATCCGCTGGTGCTGGGCGGTGTGTCGATCATCGCCTCGATCATCGGCGCGCTGTTCGTCAAGGTGAAGCCCGGTGGCTCGATCATGGGCGCGCTGTACAAGGGCGTGATCGTGTCGGCGGTGCTGGCCGCGATCGCGTTCTATCCGATCACCCTGCAACTGATGCCCGACAACAGCCACGGGGCGCTGAACCTGTACTTCTGCGCGTTGATCGGGCTGGTGCTGACCGGGCTGATCGTGTGGATCACCGAGTACTACACCGGCACCCAGTACAAGCCGGTGCAGCACGTGGCGCAGGCGTCCACCACCGGGCATGGCACCAACATCATCGCCGGGCTCGGGGTGTCGATGAAGTCGACCGCGTTGCCGGTGATCGCGGTGTGCGTGGCGATCTGGCTGGCGCACTATTTCGGCGGCCTGTACGGCATCGCCATCGCCGCCACCGCAATGCTGTCGATGGCCGGCATGATCGTGGCGCTGGATGCCTATGGCCCGATCACCGACAACGCCGGCGGCATTGCCGAGATGGCGGAACTGCCCTCCAGCATCCGCGACATCACCGACCCGCTGGATGCGGTGGGTAACACCACCAAGGCGGTCACCAAGGGCTATGCGATCGGCTCGGCGGCGCTGGCCGCGCTGGTGTTGTTCGCCGATTACACGCACAACCTGCAGGCGGCCAATCCGGGCGAGACGTTCGCCTTCGACCTGTCCGACCACACGGTGATCATCGGCCTGCTGATCGGCGGGCTGATTCCCTACCTGTTCGGTGCGATGGCGATGGAAGCGGTGGGCCGCGCGGCCGGTGCGGTGGTGGAGGAAGTGCGCCGCCAGTTCCGCGAGATCCCCGGCATCATGGAGGGCACCGGCAAGCCGCAGTACGACCGCGCGGTGGACATGCTGACCCGCTCGGCGATCCGCGAAATGATCGTGCCCTCGCTGTTGCCGGTGGCCGTACCGGTGGTGGTGGGCCTGCTGCTGGGGCCACGCGCACTGGGCGGATTGCTGATCGGCACCATCGTCACCGGCCTGTTCGTGGCGATCTCGATGACCACCGGCGGTGGCGCGTGGGACAACGCCAAGAAGTACATCGAAGATGGCCACTTCGGCGGCAAGGGCAGCGAGGCGCACAAGGCGGCCGTCACCGGCGACACCGTGGGTGATCCGTACAAGGACACGGCGGGCCCGGCGATCAATCCGCTGATCAAGATCATCAACATCGTCGCGCTGTTGCTGGTGCCGCTGCTGTAGGTCGAAGCACCAGCGCACGTCCCGGCCCAGCGCTTGGGCGTGCGTCCGGCCTTTGGCGTCACGGTTCAGCTACCCGCGACGCTACTTCGTCACATGCCGCTGGGCTGCGCCACTCTGCCAGAGCGAGGTCAATTTCCCCCTCCGCAGCGTCCAAGCGTCAAATTCGTACTTCCGGCTTGGAGACACTTGCCCGAAACTGCTTATCTATCAAGACATTCGCGGGCCAGACGAGCGAGACAACCTCTGCATCCAGTCGTATGCTTCTTCGACAGAACGCAGTTCAACCGCAACACAACTGTCTGGTTCAAGCGCCAGAACAGAGACGGTTGATCGTTCGGAATCGCTGGCCACGGTCATCAACCAGTGCAGATACTCCACGAATAGCTCTTTTTCGGCAGTCCGTGGCGGCGGAGGGGAAATGAACTGATTGCAGTACGTATCCAACGATACCGCAACGGAACGGTCGGGCGCCTCCGCGCTACAACTCGAGAATACCTTCTGGTTGCAGACTTGCGATCGATAGGGCGCGCAACGCAATTGCTGACTTCCGCTGTCCATCCAAGCGATGAAGTGGCATTGGTCATGCAAAGCACGCATTCGCGGATTCGTAGGAAGCAACGTGCAGAGTTTCTCACGCCTCGGCTTGTTCCTCTCGTCACGGAACTGTGCCTCAGTGAATTTGAACTCGATGAGAGAAAAACACGCTGAATCACTTACCAGGTAGTCTGCCGCATCCCGATCCTGCCCTCCCAGGGGAAAGGCATGAAAGCCCAACCCTTGTAGGCGCAAGTTATCGCTCATGCGACGATTGAACAGGTCTGCAACGCCTTGCTCCAGATGATTCACACGCTCTCCTCAATACATTGTCGAACTCGTCCTTACTCCACTTTATCTAACTCACCACGGCTACGCACGGGGCAGGACTATGGACTCAGCGCCGGCGGATGAAGAACGCCACCGGCACCATCACCTCCACCGGGTCGCCGCCGATCTCCGGCGGCGGCGCCGGCACCGGGCTGCCGCGGCGCACGGTGTCCAGCGTTTCGGCATCCAGCAACGGATGCCCACTGCTCTGGCCAATGCGGATGTTGCTCGCATTGCCCTGCCGGTCCACCGCAAAGCGCACATAGGCCACGCCTTGTTGGCGCAGGCGCTCGGCCCCGCGTGGATAGCGCCGATGCTGCTCCAGATGGCCCAGCAGCAACCCCTGCCAGGTGACCTGCGCGTCACTGCGCTGGCCGGCCATTGTCTGCGGCGCCGCGTAGCGTTGCGTGGCCTTCGCCTGTACGTCCGGCGGAGCCAGGGTCTGGTCCACATTGTGGGCGTCCGCGGGCGTCTGCTCGGTGGGCGGCGGCGTGCGCTGCGCTACCGCCTCTCCGTCCGGGTGCGGCTGCGGGGGCAGCGCCAGCGCGCGCACCGGCCGCGGTTCCGGCGTGGGGCGGTGCTGTTCCTGCTGCGAGGGCCCCTGCGCGATGTCGGTGGGCGGCACCGGCGGTGCTTCGGCGACCGGTGCCAGCTCCACCATCAGTGCTTCCGGCGGCGCGCTGGCCGGTGCGGTCGGCGCGCGCCCGATCCACCACAGCGTGGCCGCGATGCTGATCGCGTAGATGGCCAGCACGATGCCAAGGCTGCCGGCCCAGCGTGCATGCCCTGCACGGCCTTCGCTCATGGCGCGGGCTGTTCCAGCCCGACCAGGGCCACCTTGAGGTAGCCGGCCGCGCGCAGCGCGTTCATGGTCTGCATCAGGTCGCCGTAGGCCACCTGGCGGTCGGCGCGCAGGTAGATGCGCTGCTCACGGTCGCCGCCAGTCAGCCGCTGCAATGCGGCCGGCACTGCGTCGGCGCTAACGGCGGCATCGTTCAACCGCAGCGACAGGTCGGCCTGTACGGTCAGGAACACCGGCTCGTTCTCGCGCGGTTGCGGGCGCGCGCTGCTGGCCGGCAGGTCCACGGCGGTGTCCACGGTGGCCAGCGGTGCGGCGACCATGAAGATGATCAACAGCACCAGCATCACGTCGATGAAAGGGGTGACGTTGATCGCGTGGGTTTCTTCCAGCGCGTCGTCGTCGTGGCGTGCGGTACGGAGTGCCATGTCAAAGCCTCAGTGCGCAGCGCGCGCCAGCACCGGGCCGGCATGCACTGCCGCGCGGTCCAGGTCGCGCGACACCAGCTGCTGCACGGCCGCCGACAGGTCGCCCAGCAGCGCGCGTAGGCCGGCCAGCACCCGGGTGAAGTGGTTGTAGATCACCACCGCGGGAATGGCCGCCACCAGCCCCAGCGCGGTGGCCAGCAACGCTTCGGCGATGCCGGGCGCCACCACGGCCAGGTTGGTGGTGTTGGACTGGGCGATACCGACGAAGCTGTTCATGATCCCCCACACGGTGCCGAACAGGCCCACGAACGGCGCGATCGCGCCGATGCTGGCGAGCACGCCGATGCCGCGCCGCGCCTGCCGCGCACAGGCCAGTTCGATGCGCTCCAGGCGCGAGCCGACGCGCTCCTTCACCCCCGCCGGGTCGCCCCCGTGCGGCGACAGCCGCAGCTCGGTACGCGCGGCCTCCAGCAACAGGCGCACGGGTTCTTCCTGCAGCCGCGGGTCGAGCTGTGGGTCCGGCAGCTGCACGCTCTCCAGCAGCAGCGCGCGCGCCTGCAGCAGATGGCGGCGCTCGCGCGCCAGTTCCCAGCCCTTGGCCAGCAGCACCGTCCAGGTGGCCACCGAGGCGACGGCCAGGCCGATCATCACCGCTTTGACCACCACGTCGGCGGCCAGGTACATGCCCCATGGCGTCAGTGCAGGTGCCGGGGCGGCGATGGCGATGGCGAAGGGAAGCAACACAGTCATGGTCATGCTCATCAGGAAAGGGGGCGCGGCGTTGCGGCAACGCGCGCCGGAACAAGGGAGAGGCTCACTCGGGCGTGGGCGGCAGGCGCGGCGACGGCCGCGTCAGCACGTAGGCCGCGCTGGCAATGAAGAACGCGCCCACGCCCAGCAGCAGCCGCCACGACGGATGCGCGCCCCAGCAGAACATCACAAAGCCGAACGCCATGCCGCCGGCCGCAAAGGCCTTGCCCTTGCGGCTCACCGCGCCCTGCTCGCGCCACAGGCGCAAGGCCGGGCCGTAACGGGGGTGGTCGAGCAGCTTGCGTTCGAAGCGTGGCGAGCTGCGGGCGAAACAGCCCACCGCCAGGATCAGGAAGATGGTGGTGGGCATCACCGGCAGCAGCGCGCCGATCACGCCCAGCGCCACCATCACCCAGCCCAGGCAGAACCACAGCCAGCGCATCAGCGCGCGTCGAACTCGAGTTCGACGTGTCCGTGCACGCTGCGGAACGCCGCATCGGCGGCATCGATGACCTGCTGTTCCTGCGCGTCGTCCAGCACCACCCCGTCGAGCGCGGCGGTGAACTCGCGCCAATGGCGTGCCGCACCGTCGGGGTGCGCGGCCAGGTGGCGTGCACCGAAACCGGCATCCAGCCCCAGCCTGGCGGCCATCTTGTACAGAATGGTGCCGCCCAGGTTGGAGCCTTCGGCCACGTACAGCCAGCCCAGCGCGGCTGGCAGCGCCAGGTCCGGGTCCAGCCGCATCGGCACCGGGGCCGGCAGGATCTGTTCAAGGTCGGCCAGGTCGCGGGCGATCAGCGGCAGCCGGCGGCGTGCCTCCAGATCAGGCAGCAGGGCGTCAAGCGCGGCGTTGGCGTAGAGCGCGTCGATATCGCGATGGAAGCGGTACTGCACGCGCAGGAAACGCGCGAACTGGCCGCGGCTGGCGAAGATGTCGCCGGCCATGATGCGCTTGTCCAGCGCGCCGTGGCTGTCGCGGGTGGCGGCCTTCAGGCGCTGGCTGCGGGTGGCTTCAAGGGTATCGATGACGGTCATGGCGCTCGTGCTGGGCAATGGGGAATGCAGCCCGCGCAGGCCCCGGGAACAGGCCCTGCGCAGGTTTCCCGATTGAGACGTCTGCCACGGCGGCAACCCCAAGCCTGGTTGCGCGGCCGGCCCCCCCTACCCGATCCGGCGATGCCGGCCTCACGCGGCTGCACCGATAATGGCGGCACATTCTTGAGGAGGACTCCGCCATGATGATCACCACCGAACCGCGCATGACCAACCTGTTCCTGCAGCTGGGCCTGGACGCGAGCGACGCGGCGATCGCGCGCTTCATCGTTGACCACCAGCTGCCCGCCGAGGTGGCCCTGGTGGAGGCGCCGTACTGGAATGATGGCCAGCGCCAGTTCCTGGCCGAGCAGCTCAAGTCCGATGCGGACTGGGCGATCATCGTCGATGAACTGGGCGAGGCCCTGCATGCCGACGCGGTGGCGCAGCAGACTGGCGCCTGAAACGAACACGGGGGCCGGCAGTTGCCGGCCCCCGTGGGGTACATCACCGCATGCTCAGTAACGCCAGGTCAGCGCCAGCCGCACGATCCGGCCCGGTGCCGGCATTACGCCCAGCGCCAGGGGATCCAGGTAGTAGCGGTCGGTGAGGTTGTCGACGTTGAGGTCCACCGCGAACTGCTCGCTGGCCTGCCAACTGGCGAACAGGTCCACCACGGTGGCCGGGCGGTACAGCTGCTGGATCGCCGACAGGCCGACGTTCCATTCCTTGTCCAGCTTGCTGATCGGACCGGCGTTGTGGATCACCCGGGTGCCGAAGCTGAGCCGTTCGTCGAACAGGCGTGAGCCCAGGGTCAGGTTGACGGTGTAGCGCGGCGGATTCTGCGTGTTGCTGTAGGAACCCTCAAAGCCGCCATCAACGCAGTCGGGGGTATTGGCCAGTTCTTCGATCCTGCGCTGCACGCCGTAGGCACGGCGCTCGGCGGCGATGTCCGGCGCACAGGTCTTGGCTTCGACGTAATAGTGCGCGGACAGGTCGGCGAACACTTTGCCGGCATCGTAGCTGGACTGGAATTCCATGCCCGATACCTTGAAGCGGTCGATGTTGCGGATGTAGCCGGCCGACAGCGTGCGGTAGTCGCGGGTAATCAGGTCATCGATGCGGGTGTTGAAGTAGGCCAGCTTGAACGCCGCCGTATCGCCGTCGGTGAACAGCCCCTGCCGGACCGTGCTGGCGCCGATTTCCCAGGTACCGGCGCGTTCGGGCTTGAGCTCGCCCCCGATCGGCTTGGCGGCGGTGAACAGGCCCAGCGTGCTTTCGAACAGGCTCGGAAGCTTCACGCCTTCGGCGTACTTCACGTAGACCATGCTGTCGTCGTTGAAGTGGTAGGTGACGCTGGCGGTGGGCATGAAGGCATGGTCGGTACGGCGGATCGGCTGCGACCACGTCCAGCTGGTCGGCACGATCAGGTCCTCGGCCTCGGTCAAGTCATGGAAGTTCCAGCCGGTGATGTCGGCCACGGTGCCCTTCTTGTACGGCGAGGCCAGCAGCGACGCTTCGGTGAACTGGCCGTTCGCATCGGGGTACCAGTTGAGCATGGCGATGCGCTTGGCACGCCAGGCCGGCAGCGCCGGATTGCCGTCCAGCAGCTGGGTGTAGCGGTACTGGCCGATCACTTCCTCACCGTCCGGCGTGGCCAGGCGGTTGCGGTCGTGCACGCTGACGCGGTTGAAGCGCCCGCCCAGCAGCACTTCCCAATGGTCGTCGGGCTGCCACTTCATCGAGGCCACCGCGCTGTATTCCTTGCGGTCGGCGTTGCGCAGGAAACGGTTGTTGATCAGGTCGTCGTGCATGATCGGCGCATTCTTGCCGGGCCCGACGTCCTCGTCGCTGAAGGACAGGCCGTAGTCGAAGGTGAACACCCCGGCGGCATCGGTCACCAGGTGGGTCGTGTTGGACACGTCGAACCCGAGACGCTGCTGCTGCATGCTGTTGCGGTAGGCGTCTTTGTAGCCCGGGTCGGTATTGAAGCTCGGGCCGTCATACCACTCGGTGCGGCGATCGAAGTACCACGGGGTGATGCCGGTCAGGCCGTTGTACATCAGGCTGTCGGCGTCGGTGTACCAGAGGTTGGCCTTGAGGTCGACGCGGTCGTTGCCCGGGTTGAAGCGGTAACGCAGGTTGTAGGCATCCATATCCACGCTGCCCGGCTCCCACTGCGGCACGCGGTCACGGTCCACGCGGATGATCTGCGAGGCCATGATCTCGCCCTGGCGACCGCTGTAATGGCGGTAGCCCGCTTCCAGGGTCTGGGTGTCGTCGATGCGCCAGGTGCCCTTCAACAGCACCGAGTTGGACTTGGACGAGGTGTTGAACACTTCGGTGTTGGGCGGATTCAACGGGGCCAGCGTGCGCCGGGTCTGCGGGAAGTCGTCGTAGCCGTGCTTGCCGCCGTAGTAGTTGCCGGTGTCGCGCCAGGCGTAGGCGGCCACCAGGTCGAACGCATCCCAGTGCTTGCCACCGGCGATGTTGAAGAACTGCCCGCCCAGGCTGTTGCGGTTGCTGCGCGGCGCGGCGCCATAGGCCGGCACGTCGCGTGCGCTGCCGTTGGACACCCCACTGCGTACACGCAGGCCGACGTCCTGGCCCTCGCGCAGCACATCGCCGATCTTCAACGTCTCCATCTCGACCACGCCGCCGATGCCGCCGGACGCGTTGGCGCCGAGGCTGGGGCCCTTGGTGACGGTGAGGCTGGAGATCAGGTCCGGGTCCAGGTAGGTGCGCTGCGACTGGCCGGCGTAGCCCCGGTAGGTGTCCATGCTGGACTGGCCACCGTCGATGATCACCGGGATGCGGCTCTGGCCCTGGATGCCGCGGATGTTGAGGTCCAGCGCGTTGGCGGTACGCGGGTCGCCGGCGGTGACGCCGACCACGCCCTTGACGATGTCGGCGGCGGACGTGCCGCGGAAGCGTTCGATCGTGGCGCGCGGCACGTACACGCTGGAGCCGGCGGTGCGGTACACATCCAGTGCGCGCGCGGCATCGCTGTCGCCGTCGCCGGACTGCTCACCGGCCACCCGCAGCGCGTCGGTGACGATCACGCCGTCCTCGCGGCTGGCAGTGGCGGCTGGTTCCAGGGTCACCGCATCGGACCCGACGCTGCGCATCACCAGACCACTGCCACGCAGCAGCTGCTGCAGGGCCCGCTGCGCATCGAGGTCGCCGCTGACCGCGCTGGAGCGCACGCCCTCGGTGAGCGCTGCCGGCCAGGCCACCTGCACGCCGGACTGGCGCATGTAGGTGCGCAGTGCGTCGGCCAGCGGCTGGGCGGGAATATCGAAGCGATGCACGGCGGCGGCACGCGGCGTGCTGGCCTGGGCCATCGCCGGGAATGCAGGCGCGGCCACCAGGCCGGCGGCCAGCAAGGCGATGCAGAGGCGGGACCGACGCGGAGAACGGCCCGGGGAGGAGGTGATGCGCATGATGGAACCTGTCGAGAAGGCGATATCGCAGAAGCGACGTCCCCGCATACGGTGTGCGGGCGCTGCGAAGTACGTGGCGGCGGCGGGTACGTTCGGGGGGTGAGACGACTGGGGCGGCGACAACCCCAAGACCCATTTCGTTCGGCAGCGCGCGCCGCTACTTGCGGGCGTCGACCTGCACGATCGCCACGCCCATCGGCAGGCGGGTGACGCGCAGGCCGGCACTGCCGGCCAGTGCGTCCAGCGCCTGTTCGGGCCGGTCGATGCGGAACGCCGCGTTGATCGCCGGCAGCTGCGCCAGGTCGCCGCGGACGAAGGTGGGGCCACGCCGATAGCGCCCGATGCGCTGGACCGCCTCGGCAACGCCCACTTCATCCAGCAGCAGTTCGCCCTGCCGCCATGCCGCGATCCGGTCGGGCGCCTCGTCGGCCAGCCGCTGCACGCGGCCACCGGGCGCGAATGCGGCACGCTGCCCGGCCTGCAGCCAGGTCCAGCCACCGCCGTCGCTGGCCGCCACCCGCACCTGGCCCTGTTCCACATCGGCCTGCACGCCGGTGGCGTCGCTGGATACCGCAAACGCGGTGGAAATATCCTCGACCACCCCGCCCTGCGCGCGCACTTCAAACCGCTGCGGCTGGCCGGGCGCCACCTGGAACCAGGCACGACCGCGCAACAGCGCGATGCGGCGCACCTGGCCATCGAACTGCACGGCAATGGCCGAATCGGCATCCAGCACGGCGCGGCTGCCGTCAGGCAGCGCGACCTCGGCGATGCCGGTACCGGTGCGGTGGTCCGATTGCAGCCGCAGCCACGCATCCGGTGCCACCCAGGCCAGCGCCAGCACCGCCGCCGCGGCCAGCGACCAGCGGCGCACCCGCGCACGCCGGCGCGGCGGCGCGAGGGTGGCCTGCGGCCGTGGCCCCACGCTGCGCCAGAGCTGGCGTTCGCGTTCGAACACGCGCCGGTGGCCCGGCGCGGCCAGCCACCGCTCGAAGGCCTGCATGCCGGTGTCATCCACCGTGCCGGAGGCCAGCCACGCGATCCACGCCTGCGCCTGGACGGCGACAGACTCGGTGGATGCGGACGGCGGCGGAAGCGGATCGATGTGCGGCGGGCTCATGGCTGGCGGGGTGGCGCGGTCGGGGGCAATGCCACCGGCAAGGGACGGAAGCGGGGCACGCGACACCGCCCCAGTATGATCAAGACGAATGGCGGGTGCGGTTCCCCAATGCCATGACGCGCGCGGGCGCCATCAGCGCCCGTTGCGGGCCCAGGCCAGGCGCTGCAGGGCAGCGCGCACGTGGTTCTCCACGGTCGTCACCGACACCTTGAGGCGCTTGGCCACGTCGGCCTGGGTCATTCCCTGCAGGCGGTTGAGCCGGAAGATGGTGCGGGTTGGCTCGGGCAGGTGCTCGGCGGCGGCGAGCACACGCTGCAGTTCGTCCTGGGCCATCGCCTGTTCTTCGGTCGACAGCACTTCGTCCGGTCCCCACAGGTAATGCTCGGCCAGCAGGCGCGCGCGGCGGGTGCGCTCACGCCCGTGGTCGGTGGCCAGGTTGGTGGCCAGCCGGTACAGATAGGCCCGCGGGTTGTCGATGGCCTGGCCGCTGTCCACCCCGCGCGCCTTGAACCAGATCGCCTGGATCACGTCCTCGGCGCCGCCGTCATTGCCCAGGATGCGCTGCACCAGGCGCAGCAACGCCGGGCGTTCGCGGATCAGCATCTCGGTGAGGGCGGAGGCGTTGGTGGTCATGCGACGGACGCAGGGGCCGGGGCGGAAGGCGCGCCATGCTACCCCGCAAATGCGAATGAGTCACGTTTGTGCGGGCGCCGGGCGCTTCACCGCGCACACCCTGCCGTGGCCGGCGCCGCAGTAGAACAGCCCGGCACCGTCGGACTCCAATCCACTGACGCCGCGTCCGTCCGGCATCTGCAGGCGGTGCTGCACCGCGCCGCTGGCCGGGTCGATGCGGCGGATGTCGCTCTGCCCCGCCTCGTCGGTCCCGTGCCAGAGTTCGCCGTCCACCCAGGTCACGCCGGTCACGAAGCGGTCCGACGCGATCGTGCGCAGGATGCTGCCGGTGGCCGGGTCGACCTGGTGGATGCGGCGCTGCCGGTATTGCCCCACCCAGAGGCTGCCTTCGGCCCAGGCCATGCCGGAGTCGGTGCCGCCGCCCGGTGCGGGGATCGACGCCAGCACCTCGCCGCTGCGCGGATCGATCCGGTCGATGCGCGCGCCGGCGATCTGGTACAGGTGGGTGCCGTCGAAGGCGGTGCCGGCATCGCAGGGCAGTGCCAGGGTGCGTACCGCGTCGCCGCTGTCCGGGTCGAACGCCACCAGCGCAGCACCGGTGGCCGCCCATACGTGGTGCCCGTCGAAGCTGACGCCGTTGACGCAGTCCGAGCCGGCGAACGGGCCGTATTCGCGCACCAGTTCGGCGGCCTCTACGGGGGCAGCGGTACCCAAGGTGTCCGTGTTCATCGTTGCAGTCTCCTGGCCCGTGGAAGGCGGTGCCTGCCAGCGACACTAGCCAATCGGCAGCGCGGCAGGGAGTAACAAAATCGTCGTGAAACCGGCCAGCGGCACCGACCGCCAGCGCTGCGCCCGGCCACGCCCCCGGGTGTGGACCTGCCCCGCGGCCTGCAGCTCGGCCAGCGCACGCTGCACGCTGCGTTGGCTGGCGCCCACCGCCAGCGCCAACGACGAGGTGGACCAGGCGGCACCGTCGGCCAGCAGCGCGACCAACGCCGCCTGCTCACCATCGAACGGGGGCACCAGCACCGTGACCGTCTGCGCGTGGCAGGGCTGGATCCGGAATCCTTGCGGGGTGGCGTCAATCCGGGCCTGCGCGGCGATAAGCGCGCGCAGGCGGCCCAGCTCTACCCGCAGCCGCACACGCAGCGAGTCGTCGGGGTGGGCAATACCGAAGACCCGTTCAATCAGCACATCGCGTTCGACCCCACCCGGCCACGCCTCGGCCAGTGCGCGCAGCAAGGCGAACAACACCGGACGCCGCGCCAGACAGTGCCACTGCGTGCCGGTGCGTACGCCCCGTCGGCATGCATCCACCACCAGCGCGCCGGACGCGAGCAGGGCCGGAACATCGTCGATGCGCAGGGTGTGCGCCACGCCGGCCTGGAGGCTGCGGGCGGCCGGCCGGTCCAGCGCGGCATGCGCCTCGTCCACCTCCCGCCGCAGCGGGGCGATGCCGGCGCGTTCGGCCGCCGCCTGGGCGCGGGCCAGGGCGGCACGCGCCGGTGCGACCTGCAGCGCACGCAAGGCCAGTGCGGCAGCGGTCAACTCGGCCATGGCGGCCAGCGCCGGCGGCATCGGGCGGTCGGCCAGCTGGGCCAGGCCATGTTCGGCATCGCGCAGGCGGCCCAGCAACAGCCAGCGCCGGGCCAGGATCAGCCAGGCCTGCAACGCATTGGCGCCGTCTCCCCGCGCATCCAGCAGTGCCGCCACCTCCTGCAGGGGCTGCGACGATCCCGCCAGCTCGCGCATGGCCAGTGCCACCTCGGCCTCGGCGACCGTGCAACGCGCCCGCGCCACCGTCTCATGCGGGCCGAACGCGCGACGGGCGCGCCGCAGCAGGTCACGCGCGGTATCAAGTTGACCGAGCTGGGCCATGGCGATGCCGCGCAGCGCCAGCGCGGGCGGGTCGTCGCGCAGCGCAACGTAACCAAGCGCGGCCAGCACATCGCCGTTGGCAAGGGCGCGAGCGGCAGCCGTGATGAGGGCATCCATCTGCACAGGCTACCTGCCCGGCGTGGCGCCTGCAGCGATCGCGCCGCAGCTTAGAGGCAGGTGGTCAGCCCTTCGTACACGGTGGTGGCGGTGCCAGGCAACAAGGTGTCGATGGCCTCCGGCCCCTGAAGCGTGGCCAGCAGCCGCGGCAAGGGGGTCTGCGCCGCCAGCGGCAGCCGGCAGGCCCAATCGCGGGCATCCACCGTGACCGCGCCCGTGTCGGCCTCGACGTCCATGTTGCTGCCGGCAAATGTCCACCGGCACTCACCCACCCGGCCGCTGGCGGCGTGTACCGAACAGCGCAGGCGCATGGCCTGCAGGTTGTAGTACTCGCCTTCGCAGAAGGTGTCGCCGCAGACCTCATCGAAACCGCGTACCAGCGCCTGTTCCAGCGCACGGAAATGCGCCCCACCCTGCCCCTGGCCGGGATAATCCCGCGCGTCCACATAACGGGCCGCCGACGCTGCGCGCTCCGGCTGCCGGACCTGCTGGAGGCAGCCGCCCACCGCCTCGCCGATGGACAGCGCCGCACCGGGCAGCACGACATCGAGCGCGTCGGCGCGTTCCAGCGACGCATGGAAGGCCTCCACCCCCACCCCCGTGCCCAGCGGCAAGGGACAGTCCCAGCGTCGGTTGTCCACCAGGACCACGCCCGTGTCCGGCGCCACCTGCAGTTCGCTGGCAATGAACAGCCAGTTGCAGGCGTGCACCTGCCCGCTGGCCGCGTTGACCGAGCAGCGCAGCTGCAGTGCGCGCAGGTTGCTGTAGTCGCCTTCGCAGAGGGTATCGGCACAGACCGCGTCGAAGCGGTTCGCCAGATGGGCTTCCAGGGAATAGAAGCGGTCCCAGTTGGCCTCGTTGCGCGGGAAATCCACCAGGTCGACGAACGGCTGGGCAAGCAGCGGGGCGCTGGGCAGCCAGGCCAGCAGGGCGAACAGGCGCAGCAACGGCCGGAAACGTGGGTACATGGCCAGACTCCAACGGAAGGAGAACCAGCGTGGCCTGGCCCGGTGCACGGGCCCATCCGGCAAGGCCGCGCCGGGCCGTGGGAAAACCCGTCGCGGGGCGGTCATCCGGCCCCCGCTGCACGCGGCCCGGCAAAGGCATAAAATGGGGGGCTATCTGCCTTCATCCCCCTCTCGGAGTACACCCATGGGTCTGGAACTCGTCTCGCCCGGCAAGAACCCGCCGGAAGAAATCAACGTCATCATCGAGATCCCGAAGGATTCCGAGCCGGTGAAGTACGAAGTGGACAAGGAAACCGGTGCGATCTTCGTCGACCGCATCCTGTCCACCCCGATGCGCTACCCGTGCAACTACGGCTACGTGCCGAGCACCCTGTGCGGCGACGGTGACCCGGCCGACGTGCTGGTGGTGCTGCCGCTGCCGCTGATCCCCGGTTCGGTGGTGCGTTGCCGTCCGGTCGGCGTGCTCAAGATGAGCGATGAAGCCGGCAGCGACGAGAAGATCCTGGCCGTGCCGATCTCCAAGGTGTTCAGCGGCTACGCCCACGTGGAAGACATCGAGCAGGTGTCCAGCCACTGGCTGGAGCGCATCGGCCACTTCTTCGAGCATTACAAGGACCTGGAAAAGGGCAAGTGGGTCAAGCTTGACGGCTGGGCCGGCGCTGCCGAAGCCAAGCAGATCCTGGTGGAAGCGCACCAGCGTTACCTCGCCAACAACGGCTGAGGCTGAACCGCATCGCTTCGGCGCTGGCCGCCGAAGCGATGGACATCACGTTTTTTGACTGCGGCACATCACTATTTGTGCCGGATTGGGTACATTGCGTCTTCACACCGTCCACGGTGCGTTTCACCGTGGTCAGCCAGGGGACTTGTCGTGCGCATTCTGCTTGTTGGGGACCAGGCCAGCCTGTCGGCTGAACTGATGGATTTCATTGCCGATCTTGGGGAAGAGTGGCAACCGCTGACGGCCTCCGATGGCCAGTCGGCCATGAGCATCGTCGCCGCCGGTCCGGTGGACGCGGTCATTGCCTGCCCTACCCTGCCCGATCTTACGGCGACCACGCTGCTGGGGCAGATCCGTACCCTGCGCCCGGAAACGATCCGGATCGCGCTGGTGGATGCCGACCACAACAACCGCCCGCCGCCGGCGCGCCTGATCGGGGTGGCCCACCGCTTCCTGCCGATCCCGCTGGCCCCGGAAGTGCTGCTGGAAGCGCTGACCAGCCTGGAAGAACTGCGCGAACTGCTCGACAGCGCGCATCTGCGCAGCGCGATCGGTCGCATCGAAAAGCTGCCTTCACCGCCGCACCTGTACCTGAGCCTGACCCAGGCGCTGGAACACGACGACGACACCAACACCGCCGATGTGTCCAAGCTGGTGTCGGCCGACCCGGCGATTGCGGCCAAGGTGCTGCAGTTGTCCAACTCGGCGTTCTTCAACAGCGGCCGCACCATTTCCGACCTGCGCACCGCGGTAACGCGGCTGGGCCTGTCGACCCTGCGCGACCTGGTGCTGGCCAGCGAGGTGTTCTCTGCCTCGGCGCTGTCCGGTGCCGAACGCAATTCGCTGCAGCAGCGCGCGTTGCTGGCCTCGCGGCTGGCAGCCAAGCTGCTGCCCGATTCCAGCGCCGAGCTGGGTGCAACCGCCGCCCTGCTGGCCGATATCGGGCTGCTGCTGCCGGGCGTGCGCAACGAGCGCGGCGCCCCGGCCGACGCGACCGATGAACGCCCCGGCCATGCCGAGGCCGGCGCCTACCTGCTGGGCCTGTGGGGCCTGCCGATGCCGATCATCGAGGCGGTGGCGTTCCACCTGCAGCCGCAGAAGTCCAACACGCGCAGCTTCTGGGTAACCGGTGCGGTGCACGTGGCACTGGCGCTGATCAACGGGGACCCGGTGGATGAGGAGTACCTGCAGCGTGCCGGCGTGCTGCACAAGCTGCCGCAGTGGCGGGACCACGCCAATGGCCTGATGGGCCTGGTGGCTGCCGAAGTCTGACGCCGGCCTCCTTGACGGAACCACCCCGCACTGGCGCGTCATGATGATGCGCCAGTGTTGTTTCAGGGCCGCAGTGCGGCAACTCCTATCGCAGATAGCTCGACGCCCCTGCCGTTGCGCCTCACGGGCGTACAGCGGTGGCCTCGATTTCGACCCGCTGCCCCGGATGCGCCAGCGCAGCCACCTGGAATGTGGACCGCGCCGGCACGTTGGGCTGCCCGGCGGCAGAACCAAAGAACTGCGCATATCCTGCGGCGAATCCGTCTAGATCCATGTTCCCGTTGTTCTCTTTCCCGCCCACCAGGAACACCTGCAGCTTGACCACGTCCTGCATGCCCATTCCCAGCCGTTGCAGCTGATCGCGGATCTGTTCAAGGACACTGATGGTCTGCATCCGGGTGTCGCCATACGGCAGCCGCGACGCACTGCGCCCATCGCCGGCAACCAGCGCAGGCAGCTTCCCGCTGAGATAGACGATGGTGCGCCCCGGCGGCACTTCGACTGCATAGGCAACCGGAACGCCTGTCGCCTCATGGCGGATGATCTCGGTGGCCGAGGCCGCGTACGCCCCTGAGAAGAACAGGGCCGTCGCCATGGCCGCACCTTGGAAGGATCCTGCCTGCATACCAAATACTCCGCATCGTCGAATGAAGTGGATCGGGCGCGGCTGTAACCGGCGCCGCTTGAACGCCTCACCTTAGTGCGTGCTGCAGCGGTATGTCAGAGCCGGATGCGTCAGCCACCGGTCCGTATGCGGCCGGCCTGGCGGCCAACGCCCCGCCCTCCACGCGCCCTGTGCCTCGGGCGCGCATAGAAAAAGGGCGGACCTTGCGGTCCGCCCTCCTCTTTTACTGCAACAGAGCTTCGATGGATCAGAAGCGCTGGGTGTACTTCATGTACAGGAAGCGGCCGATATCGAAGCCGCCGTAGTAGGCGAAGCTCGAGTTCTGCTGCGAGTACATCAGCGGACCCTTGTGATCGAACACGTTGTTCGCGCCGACCGCAATGGTGGCATCCCACGGTGCCTTCCAGCTGACCTGCAGGTCATGGAAGGTGTTGGAGCCGGTCTTGCGCAGCGGAGCGGTTTCGCCATAGGCGAAGCGGTCCGGATCGGTGCAGCCGATGTCGATGCACGGCTCGTTCAGGCCCGAGTAGTAACGCGCGGTGTAGTTGACACCGAAGTCGCCCATCGCCCAGTTGACGCCCAGGTTGGAACGCACGCGGAACAGCGCGTCCTGACCAACCTTGCCGATCATGATGCTGTCGCCGGCGCTGTTCTGGTTGGCTTCGTCGTACTTGGCCAGGTAGCTGGTCTGCCAGTCGATGCTGAACTGACCGATGGCCAGCTCCGGCAGGCGGTACTTGATGCCCAGGTCGTAACCTTCGGTTTCCATCTTGCCGAGGTTGGCGGTGCCGTAGGTGATGCCGCTGATGTGGCCATCAGCCGCACGGGTCACGCCGCTGCAACGGCCAGCATTGCCCAGCACGTAGCAGTCACGCAGGATACGGTCGACGCTGTCTTCGATGATCATGTCGCTGATCTCGTAGCGGTACCAATCCAGCGAGATGTCCAGGCCCTGCACCCAACGCGGGCTCCAGACCAGACCCATGGTCTTGCTCTTGGAGGTTTCCGGCGACAGGTTCGGGTTGGCGCCGGAGACGAACTGGTCACCCGACTGGCACGGCGTGGTCGAGCACGGCACGTTGCCCTGGCCCAGCTGCACGTAGTTGGCCGGTGCACCACCGGCAAGGCAGGCGGCATTGCCGGCCACGCTGCCCGACACGCCCACGGCGCACGGATCGGTGTAACGCTCGAAGCTCGAGCTCAGGCCACCGTACAGATCGGAGATGGTCGGAGCGCGGAAGCCCTCGGCATAGGTGCCGCGGACCAGCAGCTCGTCCATCGGACGCCAGGTCAGACCGAACTTGCTGTTGGTGGTGCCGCCGAAGTTGCTGTAGTCCGAATAACGGCTGGCAACATTCAGGGTCAGTTCCTTGGCAAACGCCATGTCGGCCAGGATCGGCACGTTCAGTTCGAGGTAGACCTCGTTCAGATCGTACTCACCCTGGGTCGACTTCTGGCCCAGGCCGGTGGACTGGCCCGACTGCGCGAAGGCGTCCGGCACGTAGGAGCCTTCTTCCTTGCGGTGCTCCACGCCCACGGCGAAGCCGAGGTCGCCGGCCGGCAGGGTCACGATGGAACCGGCCAGGTTGGCGGTGAAGCTGGTGGTCTTGGTGACGCCACGGGTGGTGAAGGTCGGGAACAGGTATTCCTGCAGCGCCGGGTCGGCGAGCGAACCCTGGCCAGCCACGCCGTACGGCAGCAGCGGGTTCCACGGAATGCAGTCGGCCAGGGACGGATCCACAACGCCGGCAACGCCGCAACGTGCCACGCCGCCTGCATCGATGTAGGACGGGCCCAATGCCTTGCGCGAACCGATCAGGCTCATGTCACCGCGCTGGGTCTTGATCGACTCATTGCGGTTCCACAGTGCACCGACGTCCCAGTCAAAGGTCTTGTCGGCCACTTCGAAGTAGCCGCTGACGGTCGGCGCGAAGCGCAGGGTCTTCAGCTGGCTGTCGGTGGTGCGCGGCACTTCCCACAGGCGGCGACGGAACTCGATGTCCTTGCCACCGACGCCATTGACGTTGGTCGGGTTGAAGGCGCTGGAGGCCGACAGCGGGGTCTTGATGTTGGACGCGCTGGACTGGTACGGGTAGCCGGCGATCTGCTGGAACGTGTTGCGCTCGTTGTAGAGCACATCGGTGTTCAGGCTGATGCGGTCGGTGAAGTCGTAGGTGCCGTTGATGTACAGCGACTTGCGCTCCACACCGGTCAGCAGGCTCATCTGCTCGTTCGAATTGACGTACTCGTCTTCGGTCAGGACGTGGTAGTCATTCGGGTTCTTCGGATCGCCGCCCGGGTTCAGGGTCTTCCACACGGCGGTCTTGGAGTCGCCGCAGTTGACCTGCAGCGGGTTGCACCAGCTGCCGGTCTCGGTGATCGGGCTGCCGTCGCCAGCAACCGAATTCGGACCACGGCCGCCATCACGGCTGTACCAGCGGTCCTTGGCCCACACCGGATCCTGCTTGGAGTATTCGGCCGCCAGGGTCAGGCTGCCGCGCTCGCCGGACGCGCCCAGCAGCATCGAGTACTGCTGTTCGTCGCCGTCGCCGTTGCCGTACTGGCCAACGCGGACGCTGGCTTCGCCACCGTCGAAGTTCTTGCGGGTGATCACGTTGACCACGCCGGCAATGGCGTCCGAACCGTAGATCGAGGACGCGCCGTCCTTCAGGATTTCAATGCGCTCCACGGCAGCCATCGGGATCTGGCTCAGATCCTGGTAACCGGCCGTGGTGGCGCCCAGGCGCTTGCCATTCATCAGCACCAGGGTGCGCTGGGCGCCCAGGTTGCGGATGTCGACGTAGTAACCGCCCACGTTCTCGCCCGAGGACAGCGAATCCGAACGCGAGATGGCCGGGGAGCCGGCCGAGGTGAGGTTGTTCAGCACGTCAGCGACGTTCGAGAAACCCTGCTTCTCCAGGGCTTCACGCGTCATCGTCAGAATCGGCTGCTGGGTCTCCATGTTGGCGCCGCGGATGCGCGAGCCGGTGACCGAGATGCGATCCAGGTCAGTGGTGCCGGCTGCAGCTTCCTGCGCCGAGGCAAAGGTCGGCGACAGCGCGAGCGCAATGCCGGCGGGCAGAAGGCCCAGCCGCACTGCAGGAGTACGAAAATTCATTTATCTCTCCGAGGTACGTTAGTAGCGTGTTAAACCGCCTCGGAAAGTTACGATTGCGTTGCGGTTAATTATTTGCGGGAAGCAACCGATGGCTTTGCCGACTTTGGCGGGAGCATTCCACCGCCCTCGCGGAAGCCTGACGCAGACTGCCCGTAACGTGCCCGAAACGCCCTTGCAAAGCTGCAGCAGTTGTCAAATCCACTGGCAGCGGCGACTTCGCCGATCATCATGTCGGTATCACGCAGCAGGTCCGCCGCGCGCTCCAGCCGAAGGCGTGCCGACAGCGACTGCGGGCTTTCTTCATACAGGCTCTGGAAGGTCTTGGACAAGTACCAGCTGGAGAAGTTGGTCAGCTCGGCCAGTTCACCGATGCGCACCACGCGGTGGCTGTTGCCTTCCAGGTACAGGCGCGCACGCTGCATGCGGCCGAACACCTGGCGCTTGCGCACGCGCGAACGTCCCGGGCAACGCTGCACGCCGGTGGCCAGCACGCGCTGCAGCGAGGCCAGATGCAGCAGCACCGGGCGCAATGCCTGCGCTGGCTGGCCGCTGGCCAGTGCATCGCGCCACAGGCGCAGCGCTACGCGGACTTCGGCGCGGCTCATGCTGCCGCGGCCGGCATACAGGCTGCAGTCTTCCAGTTCGCCCAGCGCGCGCAATGCATCGGGGGTGAGGCTCAGGCCGATGCACAGACCATCGCGGCCGGCCTGGATCATCGGCTTGGATTCTTTCTCGAAGGCAATCCATTCGCGCTGGCGCAGGCGGAAGCGACCTTCCTTGGATTCCACCCACGCGCTGCCACGCAGCTGCATCCACACAGTGAAGGTTGCGCCAGCGGTCTGCAGGCTGCCGAGCCGGGCCACGCCCAGGCAGGTGGGCAGCGGACCGTCGTCGACGATCTTGTCCAGGGAAAGCGATTGGCCGCGATCGGCCAAGGAAAGCTGACGCATGACTGCACACCGTGTTTGCCGTTGCGGGGCAAACGTTTTGCCAAATCAGGCGAGCCAGGTCAGGAAAGTCCTACGAGATTCATCCGAATTCGACACGAGGCCGATACGAAAGAAGTACGAAGACTATTTTCCCTTCAAAAACAGGGCGTTGGACACCGCCGAGAAGACCGCCACCGGGGCCTCGGGCAGCGGCATCACGCCGATGTCGGCACCGTCGGCCACCGCCAGCGCCACATACAGGGCGCTGCCATCGGGTTGCGCACTGAAGCCGTTGCCGGCACTCAGCCGATCCACGTCCAGGCAGTGCTCGGTGCGGGCAGCGCCGGCGTTGATGCGCGAAAACAGCGTGGCGCAGGCGGCACCATTGGACAGGTAGTCCACGCTGCCATCGCGCGCCACCGTCCAGGTCCGGTAGCGCCAGCGCGATGGCCGGTCCTCGCTGACCTGCTGGATGCTGCCGGTGCTGAGCTGCGCATCCACCGACCACAACCCGCCTGCCGACAGCCGGGTGAACAGCACCCGTTGCGCGCTGCGGTCGAAGCGCGCCTGCGACACCCCTTCGATACTGGCCAGCAGCCGCCACGGCGACTGCCGACGATCGAACAGGGACAGCCGCAGCCGCTCGCGCGCGTCACGGTCGACGATCAGCACGTGGTCACTGTCGCCGCCGTACAGGGCCTGCAGCGGCTGGGCGACCGGAACCGGCAACGCCACCACCTGCTCATCGCGCGGTGACACTTCATAGATCACCGGGTTGGCCTGCGCATCGCGCCCGGACACCAGCAGGTGCGTGCTGTCCGGCGACCAGTCCGCGGCCTGCCGCGTTTCCGGCCGCAGGCCTTCCACCGGGCGCAGCGAGTCGGGCCGGGTCAGGTCCGCCCACCACAGGCCGTAATTGCCGGACCGGTCGGAGGTGAACACCAGTTGCCGGCCGTCAGGGGCGAGCATCGGCTGGCCGTCGCGGCCATTGGAGGGGAACAGGCGTTGCGGTTGCCCCGGCTGGCCGTCCTTGAGCGGCACCCGGAACAGCCCGAACTGCGCCTTGCGATGCACGAAGGCCAGCATCTCGTTGTGGCGCGACACCGCCGGTGACTGCGCATCGTCGATGCCGACATCGCGCAGCGTGCGGTTCTGCGTATCCAGTTCATACAGGCGCGATTCGCTGTCCACGCGGCGGCCGAACACGATGTGGCGGCTGTCACCGCGCCAGGCCCAGCCGCGGATCTCGGCCGAATCGGCGGTGAGCTGTTCGGGCACCCCGCCGCTGGCCGGGAGACGCCACAGGTCGCCAATCTGCGGGTTGCGCACGAACACGATCCAGCGCCCATCGGGCGAGTAGCGCGGCGCGTAATCGAAGCTGTCCTCGGCCACCTCGTAGGCCAGCGGCGTCCAACGCCCACTGGCGATATCCAGGACGCGGATGCCGCGGTGGGCATGCGTGCCGGCCAGGGAGCCGAACACCAGGCCGCGTCCATCCGGGGTCCAGTCGAAGCTGAGCAGTTCGGTGCCGTCACAGCGGGTAACGTGGCGTACCGCGCCGCCGGTGGCGCTGGCGATCAGCACCTCGCAGCTGCCGCCCGGCCCGAACCGCGCGAACGCGATGTCGCGCCCGTTGGGCGACCAGTTGGGGAAGCGGTCGGAATAGCCGTCCGGGGTTTCGGCCAGCAGCCGCGCCGGCGCGTTGCCGGACGTCTGCACTTTCACCGAGCTGCCGTTGCGGGCGCTGCTGTCGGCCTCGTAGGCAACCTGCGAACCGTCCGGGGACAGCGTGGGATAGGTCTCGAACCCGGCCGTGGCGGTGATCAGCCGGTACGGCCGCTGTGGGCTGCCGATCACCCGGCTGCCATCCTCCAGCACGCCGCTGGAACCGGGCTCGGCCGACGGGCGCTGCAGCAGCAATGCGGCCATCACCAGCAGCGCCACCAGCATGGCCAGCCCAACGGCCAGCAGCACGTAGCGACGGTGGCGCCGCCAGCGGCTGCGTACCGACGCCGTTGCCGGGCCTGGTGCGGTGCGCGCTGACGCAGGGGTTACCGCGTTGGCCGCAGGCGCCACGTCCGGTTCGGCGGCCGCCGGCACGACGGGATCGTCGGCCAGCATGCGTACCGGCACCAGCAGGCGGTACCCGGTCTTGGCGATGGTTTCGATGTACGCGGTGCCGTCGCCGTCGTCGCTGGCAAACGCCTTGCGCAGCTGGGTGACCGCCTGGGTGAGGACATCATTGGTGGGCAGGGTGTCGGGCCACACCTCGGCGAACAGTTCATCGCGGGTGACCACCGCACCGGGCGAACGCAGCAACGCTTTCAGTACGCCCAGCGCCTTGGGGGTGAGCCGGCGCACGCGACGCGCACCGGGCACCGTGACCTCGCGCGAGGACAACGTGACGGTGCAGCTGCCGATACGCACGACATCGGCCGAAGGAGGCTCACTAATGTTGCTGATCATTCCAGTGGTACGAAGGACTGCAGAACAACAGGAACGCAGCATTCATCGCAACCGACACCGATCGAACGAACCGCCAGATTCCGCACATGCCATCAGCGCAAACCGTAAAACAACTGAAGCGCGCGAATACTAGCCTATGCCGGTTAACCGCGCCTGTGCGTGCGGCCAACATCAGGCTCTCTCTCGCCGACGAATTCACATAAATCGCTTCAGTATTCGCGCCTTCGGGCGCGAATTTTTTATCTGCGATTCAGCTTTGTACACGCTTGATCATGGTCAATCCGACCAGGCGCGAGACCACCAAAGCCACGTACATCACGCCTGCGAACTGCTCCAGCATGACCAGTGCGCGTGCTTGCGGATGCACCGGCACCACGTCGCTCAAACCCACCCCGGACAGCAAGCTGAAGCTGAGATAAAGAAGCTCCATCCAGGTGCGCAATTCGCTCTCGCTGGTGGCCAGGAAACTGCCCGGGTACCACTGCTGGCAGACCGAGAAGGCGAACGCGAATGCCCAGGCCAACAGGGTGAACGTTGCCCCGGCCGCGAACAGTTCGTCGCGGGTGACCTTGTGGTCCTGGAGCATGTAGGCGGTCAGGCTGCCGGCGGTATAGAAATACAGCAGGCATTCCAGCAACTGGGCGGTGGTGGTGAGGGTGGGCCTGCCGAGCAGTGCCCCGGCGATGGAGAAGACCACCGCCGGGATGGCCAGCAGCAGCGCCAGCCACATGCCCAACGGGCTGCGCCGCACCACCCACAGGGCCAGGCCGAGCACGGCGATGCCGAACGCACCGAACACCGCGCGGCTGGCCCCGGCTTCGTCCATCGCCGGGTACAGCAGCACGCCCAGCAACTGCACGGCCAGCAACCACGCCGACGGATGCCGCCGTGCGATGGCCAGCCACTTGGTGGTACGTGCGATTGCCATGCCAGATCCCTTCCCTGCCCCGTTCGCCGCCGAGCTTAGCGCGCTTGCCGCCCCTGCCGCATGAGCACCGGGGCGACGGCCCGCCGCCCCGGCACCGGCCTCATTCCTGCCGGTAGACCTGCGCGCCGAGCTCGCGGAACTGCGCCGACTTGTCGGCCATGCCCTCCTCGATCGCGTCCCGTTCGGACAGGCCGTGTTCGGCGGCATAGTCGCGCACGTCCTGGGTGATCTTCATCGAGCAGAAATGCGGGCCGCACATCGAACAGAAGTGCGCCAGCTTGTGCGCGTCCTTGGGCAGGGTTTCATCGTGGAATTCCTTGGCCTTCTCCGGGTCCAGGCCGAGGTGGAACTGGTCTTCCCAGCGGAACTCGAAGCGCGCCTTGCTTAGTGCGTTGTCACGCACCTGCGCGCCGGGATGGCCCTTGGCCAGGTCCGAGGCATGCGCGGCGATGCGGTAGGCCATGATGCCGTCGCGCACGTCCTGGCGGTTGGGCAGGCCCAGGTGTTCCTTCGGCGTGACATAGCAGAGCATCGCGGTGCCGTACCAGCCGATCATGGCCGCGCCGATCGCGCTGGTGATGTGGTCGTAGCCCGGCGCGATGTCGGTGGTGAGCGGCCCCAGCGTGTAGAACGGCGCCTCGCCGCATTCGCGCAGCTGCTTGTCCATGTTCTCCTTGATCAACTGCATCGGCACGTGGCCCGGGCCTTCGATCATGGTTTGCACGTCGTGCTTCCAGGCGATTTTGGTCAACTCGCCGAGGGTTTCCAGCTCACCGAACTGGGCGGCATCGTTGGCATCGGCAATGCAGCCGGGGCGCAGGCCATCGCCGAGCGAGAAGGTCACGTCGTAGGCCTTCATGATCTCGCAGATGTCCTCGAAGTGCGTGTAGAGGAAGTTCTCCTTGTGGTGGGCCAGGCACCACTTGGCCAGGATGCTGCCACCGCGCGAGACGATGCCGGTCACGCGCTTGGCGGTCAGCGGCACGTAGCGCAGCAGCACGCCGGCGTGGATGGTGAAGTAATCCACGCCCTGCTCGGCCTGTTCGATCAGCGTGTCGCGGAAGATCTCCCAGGTGAGTTCCTCGGCGCGCCCATCCACCTTCTCCAGCGCCTGGTAGATCGGCACGGTGCCGATCGCCACCGGCGAGTTGCGCAGGATCCACTCGCGGGTTTCGTGGATGTGCTTGCCGGTGGAGAGGTCCATCACCGTGTCGCCGCCCCAGCGGATCGCCCACACCAGCTTTTCCACTTCCTCGGCGATGCCCGACGACACCGCGCTGTTGCCGATGTTGGCGTTGATCTTGGTCAGGAAGTTGCGGCCGATGATCATCGGCTCGCTTTCCGGGTGATTGATGTTGTTGGGCAGTACCGCGCGGCCGCGGGCGATCTCGTCGCGCACGAATTCAGGCGTGATGCGCGTTGGGATGGACGCGCCGAAAGACTCCCCGGGGTGCTGCCTGAGCAGCGCGGCATCGCGGATGGCCTCGATGCGCTGGTTCTCGCGGATGGCCACGAATTCCATTTCCGGGGTGATGATGCCGCGCCGTGCGTAGTGCATCTGGGTGACGTTGGCGCCGGCCACCGCACGGCGTGGCTGCAGCCGCGACGGGAAACGCACCGCGTCCAGGCGTGCATCGGTTTCGCGCGCCCGCCCGAAGCTGGAACTCAGGCCGTCCAGCAGTTCGGTATCGCCCCGCTCGGCCACCCAGCCGGCCCGCAACGGCGGCAGGCCGCAGGAGAGGTCGATGCGCGCATTCGGATCGGTATACGGGCCAGATGTGTCATACACGGTGACCGGCGCGTTCTCTTCCCCACCAAACAGGGTCGGCGTGCGGGTCAGCACGATCTCGCGCATGGGCACCTGCAGGTCGCTGCGTGAGCCGGGCACATGGATTTTGCGCGAACCGGGAATCGGTCGGGTAACCGATTCGGACAGTTGCTGGGCCTGCTGCTGCAGGGAGGAAAGCGCTGCGTTCATGACTTCGTCCTGGATCGGGTTCCGCCCAGGAATAGGCGGAACGGACGAAGCGGCGGCGCACGACGGACGCAACACGGGCGGTCTTCGGGCGGGGCAGCCCTACGGCGCATTGCGTCAGCATTGCGAAGCATCCCTACGCCGGTATCAACCGGATCAGGTTCGAAGGGACTGTCTCAACCGTGGCCACTGGGCCGCGGTACCCCCGCTTCGGGGCGAATTAGACCACAACCCTGACGCAATTGCCGCGCCCGGGCCGAGGCCATGCAGACAGCAGCTGGAACGTGAAAAAGGCGCTGATCTGCCATCCGCTAGAATGCTGCGGCGCGGAATGGCCGTCTGGCTGGTCCGCCCTGGAGTTCCGCAACCGGCATCGACCGGCTTGAATCGCCCCAGCCGCCGCCTCGGCAGCGCTGGAGACGGCAGGCATTCGCTCGCCCCCTTTGTACGGAGAAACTCCTCCATGGTGTTTCGCATTTCCATCGCACTGATCATTGCATTGGTGCTGATCGCCGGCCTCGCGCCCGGCCCCTTCAACGACGTGATCCAGAGTGGCCTGGGCCACATCATCCGCAGCACCGGCTGGCTGTACCTGCTGGTGGTGTTCATCACGCTGTCGTTCCTGATGTACCTGGCCTTCGGGCGGCTGGGCTCGCTGCGCATCGGCGGCGAAGATGCCGAGCCGGATTTTTCCAACGCCAGCTGGATGTCGATGCTGTTCGCCGCCGGCATGGGGATCGGCCTGGTGTTCTGGGGCGCGGCCGAGCCGATCTCGCACTTCGTCAAGCCGCCGGAAGGCCTGGCACCGCAGAGCATGGAGGCGGCCCGCGCCTCGATGCGCTACGCGTTCTTCCACTGGGGCCTGCATCCGTGGGCGATCTATGCACTGATCGGGCTGGCCATGGCGTGGTTCCAGTTCAACCGCAATGGCCGCGGCCTGATCAGTGATCTGTTGCAGCCGGTGATCGGCGCGCACCATCGTGGCTGGATGGGCACGGTAGTGAACGTGGCGGCGGTGGTGGCCACCGCGATCGGCGTGGCCACCACGCTGGGCTTCGGTACGATCCAGATCGCGGCGGGCCTGCATCGCGTGTTCGGCATCCGCGATTCGATTCCGGTGCAGCTGACCATCATCGCGGTGGCGTTCGTGCTGTACATGGCCTCCACCACCAGCGGGGTGAACCGCGGCATCAAGTGGCTGTCCAACTTCAACCTGGGGCTGGCGGCGGTATTGCTGGCGCTGGTGATGGTGCTGGGGCCGACCGGGTTCATCTTCGATACGTTCACCACCACCATCGGGTCGTATCTGAATTCGCTGGTGACGATGAGCCTGCGTATGTCGCCGTTCTCGGGCAGCACGTGGGTGGCCGACTGGACGATCTTCTACTGGGCCTGGTGGATCGCGTGGGCGCCGTTCGTGGGCTCGTTCATTGCGCGGGTGTCGCGCGGGCGCAGCATCCGCGAGTTCGTGCTGGGCGTGGTGATCGCACCGAGCGTGCTGGGCTTCCTGTGGTTCTCGGTGTTTGGTGGCACGGCGCTGTGGTCGCAGATCTTCGGGCACGTGGACCTGGCGCAGGCGCTGGGCAATGGTTATGAGACGGTGCTGTTCACGATGTTCGACAGCCTGCCGATGCCGATGCTGCTGTCGGTTGTCGCATTGGTGTTGTTGATCATCTTCTTCGTGACCTCGGCCGACTCGGCGGTGCTGGTGCTGGCCACGATGTCCACCGAGGAGGCAGGTGACCCGCCGTTGGCGCGGCGGATGGTGTGGGGCGTGGCGATCGCGCTGATTGCCGGTGTGTTGCTGCTGGCCGGTGGACTGACCGCGCTGCAGGGCATGATCACGATTGCGGCCTTGCCGTTCGCGCTGTTGATGCTGCTGGTGATGTGGTCGCTGTACCGGGTGCTGGATATGGAATACGCGTTGCAACGCCGGCGTGCGCAGCGGGCACGGCGGATGATGGACGAGTGGATCGAGCGGGAGATCGCCGCGCAGGAAGAGACGCGGGATGAGGCGGCGCGGGCGCCGTAGTTTGCCTCTGCCATGAGGCCCCGGTTGGGTCGGGGTGGATGGGAGTGCGGGACACGCCGTAAACCCCGCTTCGCGGTCCGGCCCAGCCGCATGCGGCTGTGCGTTCGACCGCATGCGAGGCAGTGCCTCGCAAGCAATGCGCTCTCACCCCTGGGGGCTCGTGGGCGCCATCCATGGCGCCCAACGGTCCCGCACTCCCATCCACCCCGCCCCTGGACACATGGCGGGCGGTGTGGGGAGAGCAGCCGACCAACGGTCGGCTCTACCGTTGGTCCGCCAATTGCATAGCGGGGCGGCGTTATCGCCGATCATTGCCGCGCGTTGCGCGGCCAGCCGACAAACGGTCGGCTCTACCCCGGGTTAATAGCCTGCGGCTTGGCCGTCTTTGCGGCTCTCCGAGGCGCCGTAGTACACGCCGGTGTCCGGGTCGCGCAGGATGGCCTGGTAGCCGCCGTAGGGGCCGTCGGCGAAGGTGACGCGGTGGCCCTTGCGCATCAGCGCGCGCACCGTTTCGTACGGGAAGCCGGTTTCCAGGTTGACCTCGCCACCGTCGCTCATCGCCGTGGCCTGCCCGGTCGGTTCGGTCGAGCCTTCGTGCTGGATGCGCGGCGCATCGCCGGCCTCCTGCAGGTTCATGCCGAAGTCGACCATGTTCATCACGATCTGCGCGTGCCCCTGCGGCTGCATCGCCCCGCCCATCACCCCGAAGCTCATCCAGGGCTTGCCGTCCTTGGTCACGAAGCCGGGAATGATGGTCTGGAACGGGCGCTTGCCCGGCGCGTAGCCATTCGGGTGGTCCTTCTGCAGGACGAACATCTCACCACGGTCCTGCAGGATGAAGCCCAGCCCCGGGGGCGCCATGCCACTGCCCATGCCGCGGTAGTTGGACTGGATCAGCGACACCATCATCCCGTCCGCGTCGGCGACGGTCATGTAGATCGTGTCGCCTTCCTGCAGCTGCTTCGGCGTGCCCGGCTGCACTTCGCGCAGGGCCTTGTCCATCGAGATCAACGCACGCCGCTGCGCCGCGTAGCCCTTCGAGACCAGCCGTTCCACCGGTGCCGGGTGGAACGCCGGATCGGTGTAGAAGCGCGCGCGGTCGGCGAAGGCCAGCTTCTTGGCTTCCACGAACAGGTGCACGTGTTCGGGCGAGCCGAAGGGGATCTTCGAGAAGTCGTAGCCCTCCAGCACGTTCAGGATCTGCAGCGCCGCGATGCCCTGGCTGTTGGGCGGCAGCTCCCATACGTCGTAGCCACGGTAGTTGCTGCTCACCGGTTCCACCCACTCACCGTGGTGGCTGGCCATGTCCTCGTAGCTCAGGTAGCCGCCGTTGGCCTTGAAGTAGCTGCCGATGGTGCGGGCGATGTCGCCCTTGTAGAAGGCATCGCGGCCACCGCGGCCGATCTGTTCCAGGGTGTTGGCCAGGTTCGGGTTCTTCCACATCTCGCCCTTGCGCGGCGCATGCCCGTTGACGGTGAACTGCTCCTTGAAGCCCGGGTACTGCGACAGCTTGGGCACCGAGCGGTCCCAGTAGTAGGCGATCACCTCGGCCACCGGATGGCCCTCGCGGGCGTAGCGGATGGCCGGGGCCAGGTTGTCGGCCATCGGCTTGCGGCCGAAGCGCTCGTGCAGCGCGAACCAGCCGTCCACCGCGCCCGGCACCGAGACCGGCAGCGGGCCGGTGGCCGGGATCTCCTTCAGGCCGCGGCGCTGGAACTCGGCCAGGGTCAGCGACTTGGGCGACCGGCCCGAGCCGTTGTAGCCATAAAGCTTCTGGGTCTTCGGGTCCCACACGATGGCGAACAGGTCGCCGCCGATGCCGTTGCCGGTCGGCTCCATCAGGCCCAGCGCGGCGTTGGCCGCGATCGCCGCGTCCACGGCCGAGCCGCCGCCCTTCATCACGTCCAGCGCGATCTGGGTCGCCAGCGGCTGCGAGGTGGCGGCCATCGCGTGCGGGGCGATCACCTCCGAGCGGGTGGCGAAGGGATGGCCGGTGACGCGGTCGGCGGCACTGGCGGCGATGGGAAGGGCACACAGCACGGCGGCGGCAAGCAGGCCGCGGGCAAGTCGTCGGGACACGGGGGATTCCTGATGGGTGGTAGCCACACCGATAGTGGCGGCAGAGCGGCCGCGATGGCATCCCACAATGGTCATGCCGTGGGCCGCATCGGCACCGAAATCCGCGCAGAACGTGCCTGCAAAATAGTGAATTCGGGTTCACCGCAACGCTTTCAACCGCAACCATCCTTGCGTGGCGGGGCTTTGCGCTGGATGCAGGCGAAACTGTTGGAAATATGCCTGCCAGGGTTGACAGCCTTAAAACCGCTGTGGTTTTCTCGATCTCATGTTGCAGCGCACAGCCATCCGCGAATCCATCGAGCACGCCGACACCGGCGGGGCGTCGATCCGTTCGCTTCTTGTCCTCGTACTTATTACCCAACCAACAGGTGCGGGACGGACCGGCGTGTAAGCAAGACTGCCAGGTATCCATCAAAACCCGCACCCACCCAGGTGCGGGTTTTTTCGTTTCAGAGCCTCCTCATTTTCCTCCCCCTTCCCGAGTTGCCCTTCCCGCCATGACCCGCCCGTCCGCCACCACCGCCTTCATGCCCACCGCCCCCACGGCGGATGCGTGCGGTTGTGGCGCTGCGCGTGCCACCCCTTCCCCTGACTGGCCGACGCGTCGCTGACCGTCGGCCATCTTTTTATTTCCGCCAAAGGACCTCCCCCATGAGCACCAACGACCTGCCCCAGATCAAGATCGCTGTTGTCGGCTACGGCAGCCAGGGCCGCGCCCACGCACTGAACCTGCGTGAATCCGGCTTCGACGTTGTCATCGGGCTGCGCCCGGGTGGCCCCACCGAGGTCAAGGCGCAGGCCGATGGCTTCACCGTCAAGGCCCCGGCCGAGGCGGTCAAGGATGCAGATCTGGTCGCCGTGCTGACCCCGGACATGGTCCAGAAGAAACTGTACGAGGACGTCCTCGCCCCGAACATGAAACAGGGCGCGGTGCTGCTGTTCGCGCATGGCCTGAACGTGCATTTCGACATGATCAAGCCGCGTGACGACCTGGACGTGGTGCTGGTCGCGCCGAAGGGCCCGGGCGCGCTGGTGCGCCGTGAGTACGAGATCGGCCGGGGCGTGCCGTGCATCTGGGCGGTCTACCAGGACCGGAGCGGCAAGGCCGCCGAGTACGCGCTGGCCTATGCGGCCGGCCTGGGCGGCGCACGCGCCAACCTGATCCAGACCACGTTCAAGGAAGAGACCGAAACCGATCTGTTCGGCGAGCAGGCAGTGCTCTGCGGCGGTGCCTCGGCGCTGGTGCAGGCCGGCTTTGAAACGCTGGTGGAAGCCGGCTACCAGCCGGAAATCGCCTACTACGAAGTCCTGCACGAACTGAAGCTGATCGTGGACCTGTTCTACGAAGGCGGCATCACCCGCATGCTGGAATTCATCTCCGAGACCGCGCAGTACGGCGACTACGTCAGCGGCCCGCGCGTCATCGATGCCGGCACCAAGGCGCGCATGAAGGACGTGCTGACCGACATCCAGAACGGCACCTTCACCAAGAACTGGGTAGCCGAGTACGAAGCGGGCCTGCCCAACTACAACAAGTTCAAGCAGGCCGACCTGGAGCACCCGATCGAGAAGGTAGGCAAGGAACTGCGCGCCAAGATGGTCTGGTTGCAAAGTCAAGCCGCGTAACCGCGCGGCTCCCCCACCCGCTTTCGTAAAGGTCACCGCATGAATACCTCCGCACACAGCACCGCGCCCCGCAACGGCGCACGCTGGTTGACGCAGGCCCTGGAAGCCGAGGGCGTGCACACGCTGTTCGGCTACCCCGGCGGCACCATCATGCCGTTCTACGACGCCCTGGTGGATTCAGGGTTGAAGCACATCCTGGTCCGCCACGAACAGGGCGCGGCCCTGGCCGCCAACGGCTATGCCCGCGCAAGCGGCCAGGTCGGCGTGTGTGTCGCAACGTCCGGCCCCGGCGCCTCCAACCTGGTCACCGGCATCGCCGATGCGATGCTGGATTCGGTGCCGATGGTCTGCATCACCGGCCAGGTCGCCACTCCGCTGCTGGGCACCGACGCGTTCCAGGAACTGGACGTGTTCGGTCTGACCATGCCGATCGTCAAGCACAGTTGGCTGGTGCGCTCGGTGGACGACCTGCCGCGCGTGGTCCGCGAAGCCTTCCGCATCGCCCGCGAGGGTCGCCCCGGGCCGGTGCTGATCGACCTGCCCAAGGACGTGCAGATCGCCGATGCCTCGCACCTGCCGGCGCACACCCCGGCCACGGTCAGCCCGCCGCCGGCACCGCAGGACGACGCAGTGGCGCAGGCCATTGCCGCGATCGCCGCCGCCGAAAAGCCGGTGATCTACGCCGGGGGCGGTGTTGCGCTGGGTGATGCGGTGGAGGACTTCCGTGCCTTCGTCGACGCCAGCGCGATCCCCACCGTGCTGACCCTGCGCGGGCTGGGCGCGCTGCCGCCGCAGCATCCGCACTACCTGGGCATGCTGGGCATGCACGGCACCCGCGCCGCCAACATGGCCGTGCAGGAAAGCGACCTGCTGATCGTGGTCGGCGCGCGCTTCGACGACCGCGCCACCGGCAAGTTGAACGAGTTCGCCCCGTTCGCGCGGGTCATCCACATCGACGCCGATGCGTATGAGATCTCCAAGCTGCGCAGTGCCGACATCGCCGTGCCGGGCAACGTGGGCAGCGCGCTGCGTGCATTGACCGCCGCGGCCACCACGCCGGCGTCGCAGGAGGCCTGGCGCAAGCGCTGCGGCAGCCACCGCGAACGCTTCGCCGCCCGCTACGATGCACCGGGCAAGCACATCTACGCCCCGGCGCTGCTGAAGCGGCTGAGCGAGCTGGCCCCGAGCGACGCGATCATTGCCTGCGATGTGGGCCAGCACCAGATGTGGGTGGCCCAGCACTGCCGCTTCAACCACCCGCGTAACCACCTGACCAGCGGCGCACTGGGCACCATGGGCTTCGGCCTGCCGGCGGCGATGGGTGCGCAGTTCGCCTGCCCCGACCGCACCGTGGTGCTGGTGTCCGGCGATGGCAGTTTCATGATGAACGTGCAGGAGCTGGCCACCATCGCGCGGTGCCGCCTGCCGGTGAAGATCGTGCTGCTGGACAACAGTTCGCTGGGCATGGTGCGCCAGTGGCAGGAACTGTTCTTCGCCGAGCGTTACAGCGAGATCGACCTGTCCGACAACCCGGACTTCGCCGCGCTGGCCCAGGTGTTCGGCATTCCCGCCACCCGTATCGAGGCCCGCGACGACGTCGAGGGTGGCCTGGCCGCGCTGCTGGCCCAGCCGGGCCCGGCGTTGCTGCACGTGGCCATCGATGCCCGCGCCAACGTGTGGCCGCTGGTGCCGCCCAACAACGCCAACAGCACCATGCTGGAAAGCAACCCTGCCCATCAGTCCCAGGAGTTCCCCAATGCAATACCGGCTTGACCTGGTGCTGGTTCCCGCCGAGGGCGCGCTGCTGCGCGTGATCGGCATGGCCGAACGCCGCGGCTTCGCGCCGCGCGCGATCGCCGGTGCGCCCAACGCGGCCGACCACGGCCGCTGGCACCTGCAGATGGTGGTGGACAGCAGCCGTCCGCCGGAAACCCTGTGCCGCCAGATCGAGAAGATCTACGACTGTGTTTCGGTGCGCATCAGCGCGCTCGAACCCGGAGTATCCGCATGAACGCCCGCACCGTTGCATCGGTGCCGGTACGGAGGTCTCTTCTCGCAGCACATGGATGTGCAAATGGTGCGCGTGCAGGAGGCACGACGTCGCACCGTGCGCCGTCGCAGCGCGTGCCGCGCCGCGACGATCACCATGGCAGGGTGCGTGATGCCGGCTAGCCGTACCCCGCAGGAACCGGACGTAGGCGACGTAAGCGTCGCCGACGTGCTGGCCGCGCAGGCGCGGCTGCGCCGCTATCTGCCGCCCACCCCGCTGCACTACGCCGAGCGTTTCGGGGTCTGGCTGAAGCTGGAGAACCTGCAGCGCACCGGTTCCTACAAGGTGCGCGGCGCATTGAACGCGCTGCTGGCCGGGCGCGAACGCGGTGACGACCGCCCGGTGATCTGCGCCTCGGCCGGCAACCACGCCCAGGGCGTGGCCTGGGCCGCCTACCGGCTGAACATTCCGGCCATCACGGTGATGCCGCACGGCGCACCGGCCACCAAGATCGCCGGCGTGGCCCACTGGGGCGCCACCGTGCGCCAGCACGGCACCAGCTACGACGAGGCCTACGCCTTCGCGCGTGCGCTGGCCGACCAGCACGGCTACCGCTTCCTGTCTGCGTTCGACGACCCCGACGTGATCGCCGGGCAAGGCACGCTGGGCATCGAACTGGCGCCGCATGCGCCGGACGTGGTGATCGTGCCCATCGGCGGCGGTGGCCTGGCCTCCGGCGTGGCGCTGGCGCTGAAATCGCAGGGCGTGCGCATCGTCGGTGCCCAGGTCGAAGGCGTCGACTCGATGGCCCGCGCCATCCGCGGCGACGTCCGGGAGATCACCCCGGTGGCCACCCTGGCCGACGGCGTCAAGGTGAAGATTCCCGGCTTCCTGACCCGCAAGCTGTGCAGCGCGCTGCTGGACGATGTGGTGATCGTGCGCGAGGCCGAGCTGCGCGAAACCCTGGTGCGGCTGGCCCTGGAAGAACATGTCATCGCCGAGGGCGCCGGTGCCCTGGCGTTGGCCGCCGGCCGCCGCGTGGCCGGCAAGCGCAAGTGCGCGGTGGTCAGCGGCGGCAACATCGACGCGATGGTGCTGGCCCAGCTGCTGGCCGACATCCGCCCGCGCCCCCCGCGCAAACCCCGCCGCCGTGCCAGCGAGCGAACGCGACTACCGCTGCCCACCGCGCTCGCCCCACCCAAGATTCCCGCCGCTTCCCCTTCCTTTGTGACCCCATCCGACATCGCTGTCGAGGAGACCTCCTGGTGACCACGCCCAACTCCCCCCGCATTAGAATTTTCGACACCACCCTGCGCGACGGCGAGCAATCCCCCGGCTGCAGCATGACCCCGCCGCAGAAGCTGGTGATGGCCCGCGCCCTGGCCGAGCTGGGCGTGGACATCATCGAAACCGGCTTCCCGGCCAGTTCGCAGTCCGACCGCGAAGCGATGACGCTGATCGGCCGCGAACTGCGCCAGACCACCCTGGCGGTGCTGTCGCGCTGCCTGGCGACCGACATCGAAACCTCGGCCAAGGCGCTGGAAGCGGCCGCCCATCCGCGGCTGCACCTGTTCCTGTCGACCAGCCCGCTGCACCGCGAGCACAAGCTGCGCATGAGCCGCGAGCAGGTGCTGGAATCGGTGCACAAGCACGTCAGCCTGGCCCGCGGTTACGTGGACGACGTGGAGTTCTCCGCCGAGGACGCCACCCGCACCGAAGAAGACTTCCTGATCGAGGTAGCCCGCGTGGCCGTGGCCGCCGGTGCCACCACCATCAACCTGCCCGACACCGTGGGCTTCACCACCCCCGAAGAGATCCGCGGCATGTTCCAGCGGGTGATCGCCGGGGTGCCCGACAGCGACCGCATCATCTTCAGTGCGCATTGCCACAACGACCTGGGCCTGGCCGTGGCCAACTCACTGGCAGCCATCGAAGGCGGCGCGCGGCAGGTGGAGTGCACCATCAACGGCATCGGCGAGCGCGCCGGCAACTGCTCGCTGGAAGAGATCGCCATGGTGCTGAAGGTGCGAAACGCCTTCTACGAGGAAGACACCCGCATCAACACCCCGCGCATCGTGTCCACCTCGCAGCTGCTGCAGCGTCTGGTCGGCATGCCGGTCCAGCGCAACAAGGCGATCGTGGGCGCCAACGCGTTCGCGCATGAGTCGGGCATCCATCAGCACGGCATGCTGCGCCACCGTGGCACCTACGAGATCATGCGTCCGGAAGACGTGGGCTGGGAGTCCTCGCAGATGGTGCTGGGCCGCCACAGCGGCCGCGCCGCGGTTGAACAGCGCCTGCGTGCGCTGGGCTTCTGGCTGGACGAGGACGAACTGAAGCACGTGTTCGAACAGTTCAAGGCACTGTGCGAGCAGCAGCGCGTGGTCACCGACGCCGACCTGCAGGTGTTGATGCAGGGCAGCGCCACCCAGAACGGCTACCGCCTGGCCTCGATGACCATCAGCGACGTGGGCAGCCGTGCCAACGCCCTGGTGGAACTGTCCGACCCGGACGGCAACCGCGTGGCCGAAACCTCGCAGGGCGATGGCCCGGTGGATGCGCTGTTCGGCGCGCTGTCGGCAGCCACCGGCGTGCAGCTGATGCTGGACAGCTACCACGTACACAGCGTCGGTATCGGTGCCGATGCGCGTGGCGAGGCCAACCTGAGCGTGCGCCACGACGGCGTGGAGTACGAAGGTACCGGCACCAGCCGCGACATCATCGAAGCCTCCGCACTGGCCTGGCTGGACGTGGCCAACCGCCTGCTGCGCCAGCGCAACGCCACCGCCGAACAACCCGCGGCCAGCGCCGCGGCATAAGGAGTTTCCATGAGCGCCTTCGACAGCTTCGACACCCCCGGCACGGATGCCCACCCGTGGAACGCCCACGACTACGCCATCGACGCCGGCTTCGTGCCCGTGCTCGGCGGCGCGGTGGCGCGGCTGCTCGACCCGCAGCGCGGTGAGCGCATCCTCGACCTGGGTTGCGGCGACGGCGTGTTGAGCTTCGACCTGGCCCTCAGCGGCGCGCACATCACCGGCGTCGACGCCTCGCCGGAACTGATCGGCGGTGCGCGCGCTCGCGGCATCGAGGCGCACGTCATGGATGCCCATGCCATGACCTTCGACCGCCAGTTCGATGCGGTGTTCAGCAACGCCGCCCTGCACTGGATGCGCGGCGCCGACCAGGTGATCGCCGGCGTTGCCCGCGCGTTGAAGCCGGGCGGCCGCTTCGTCGCCGAGATGGGCGGGCACGGCAACGTCGTGGCCATCACCAGCGCGCTGCAGGCCGCCCTGTGCAGCAACGGCCACGCGGTGCCGGCGTTCCCGTGGTACTTCCCCACCGCCGACGACTATGCCGATCGCCTGCGCGCGCACGGCTTCCAGGTGCGCTACATGGAGTCGCAGGTGCGTCCCACCGCACTGCCCACCGGCATGCGCGGCTGGCTGCGGACCTTCGCCCCTCCGTTCCTGGCCGGCCTGGACGCCACCCAGCGCCAGCACGTCATCGACGCTGCGGTCGCGCTGCTCGAACCGACCCAGTGCGACGGGAGCGGCCAGTGGACCGCCGATTACGTGCGGCTGCGCTTCGACGCGCGCCTGCGCACTGTTTGATCCATCTTTGACACGCACACAGCAAGGCCATTCCATGACCCCAGCTCCCCGCACCCTGTACGACAAACTGTGGGACGCCCACATCGTCGTGCCCGAATCGGACAGCGCGCCCGCCGTGCTGTACATCGACCTGCACCTGATCCACGAAGTGACCTCGCCGCAGGCCTTCACCGAACTGCGCGAGCGTGGCCTGGCGCCGCGCCGCCCGGACCGGACCAAGGCCACCATGGACCACTCCACCCCGACCCTGCCGGCCGGCCCCGACGGCAAGCTGCCCTACGCCAGCGCCGCCTCCGAAGCGCAGGTGGCGATGCTGGCGCGCAACTGCGCCGCGTATGGCATCGAGCTGTTCGACCTGCAGTCGGCCAATCGCGGCATCGTGCACGTGATCGCGCCCGAGCAGGGCTTCACCCAGCCGGGCATGACCATCGTCTGCGGCGACAGCCACACCTCCACCCACGGTGCGTTCGGCGCGCTGGCGTTCGGCATCGGCACCAGTGAAGTCGGCCACGTACTGGCGACCCAGTGCCTGCTGCAGCGCAAGGCCAAAACCATGGCCATCACCGTCGACGGCGTGCTGCCGGTGGGCGTGGGCGCCAAGGATGTGGCGCTGCACATCATCGGCGTGATCGGCGTCAATGGCGGCACCGGCCACGTGCTGGAGTTCCGCGGCAGCGCCATCGAGGCGATGGACATGGAGCAGCGCATGACGTTGTGCAACATGTCGATCGAGGCCGGCGCACGCGCCGGCATGGTCGCCCCGGACCAGACCACCTTCGACTGGGTCGCCAACACCCCGCGCGGGCCCAAGGGCGCCGACTTCGACGCCGCCGTGGCCGCCTGGTCGCAGCTGCGCAGCGATGCCGGCGCGCGCTTCGACGTGGAGGTCCACATCGAGGCCGCCGACATCCGCCCCACCCTGACCTGGGGCACCCACCCCGGCACGGCGATCGCGGTGGACCAGCCGATCCCGGCGGCCAACGATGCCGCCGACCAGAAAGGCCTGGACTACATGCACTTCCACGCCGGGCAGACCCTGGCCGGCACCCCGGTGGACGTGGTGTTTGTCGGTTCGTGCACCAACGGTCGCCTGAGCGACATGCGCGAAGTGGCGCAGGTGCTGCAGGGCCGCCACGTCGCCGATGGGGTACGCATGCTGGTGGTGCCCGGTTCGGAGATCGTCAAGCGCCAGGCCGAGGCCGAAGGCATCCACACCATCGTGCGCGCGGCCGGTGCCGAATGGCGCGAGCCGGGCTGCTCTATGTGCATCGCCATGAACGGCGACCTGGTCGCCCCGGGCCAGCTGGCGGTGAGCACCAGCAACCGCAATTTCGAGGGCCGCCAGGGCCCGGGCTCGCGCACGCTGCTGGCCTCGCCCATGACCGCGGCCTGGGCCGCGGTGAACGGCCGGGTGTCCGACCCGCGTGAACTGTATGCCGCCCAGGAGGTGGCCTGATGAGCGGCTTCCGTACCCTGACCTCGACCAGCGTGGTGCTGCGCGAGACCAACATCGACACCGACCAGATCATCCCGGCGCGGTTCCTGTCCACCACCGAGCGCGCCGGCCTGGGCAAGCATGCCTTCAACGACTGGCGCTGGCAGAGCGAGGGCGTGCCGAACCCGGCATTCGCCTTCAACCAACCGCACAACGCCGGGCGCAGCATCCTGCTGGCCGGGCGCAACTTCGGCTGCGGCTCCTCGCGTGAGCATGCGCCGTGGGCACTGACCGACCTGGGCCTGCGCGCCATCGTCAGCAGCGAGATCGCCGATATCTTCCGCGGCAATTCGCTGAAGAACGGCCTGCTGCCGATCGTGCTGGACGAGGCCGATGTGCAGACCCTGATGCAGCGCCCGGATGACGAACTGACCATCGACGTGGCCGCGCGCGAACTGCGCACGCCCGATGGACGCGTGTATGCCTTCCCGCTGGACGGCTTCTCGCAGACCTGCCTGCTGGAAGGCGTGGACCAATTGGGGTATCTGTTGGGCCGTACCCCTGACATTGAACGTTACGAGAGTGAACATGCACGCTGAGATTGTCGTATTGCCGGGTGACGGCATCGGTCCGGAAGTCGCCGCCGCCGCCGTCGCGGTGCTGGAGGCCGTCGCCATCCGTTTCGGTCACACCTTCGGGTTCCAGGAACACGATATCGGGGGCATCGCCATCGATCGCCACGGCGAGCCGCTGCCGGCCACCACGCTGGAGGCCTGCCGCAAGGCAGACGCCATCCTGCTTGGCGCGGTCGGCGGCCCGAAGTGGTCCGACCCGAATGCCAAGGTCCGCCCCGAGCAGGGCCTGCTGGCCATCCGCAAAGCACTGGGTCTGTACGCCAACCTGCGCCCGGTGCGCACGCACGCGGCCGCGCTTGGCGCCTCGCCGATCAAGGCCGAACTGCTGGAGGGCGTGGACTTCCTGGTTGTGCGTGAGCTGACCGGCGGCATCTACTTCGGTGAGAAGACCCGCACCGCCGACACCGCCAGCGACCTGTGCAGCTACAGCGTGGGCGAGATCGAACGCGTGCTGCGTACCGCCTTCCGCCTGGCCCGGACCCGCCGCGGCAAGGTCACCTCGGTGGACAAGGCCAACGTGCTGGAAACCTCGCGCCTGTGGCGCGATGTCGCTGCGCGGATCGGCCGCGAAGAGTTCCCGGACGTCGCACTGGAGCACCAACTGGTCGATTCGATGGCCATGCACCTGCTGGCCAAGCCGCGCGAATACGATGTGATCGTGACCGAGAACATGTTCGGTGACATCCTCACCGATGAAGCGTCGATGCTGGCCGGCTCGCTCGGTCTGCTGCCATCGGCGTCGCTGGGCGAGCCCGGCGCAGTGGGCATCTACGAGCCGATCCACGGTTCGGCGCCGGACATCGCCGGCAAGGGCATTGCCAATCCGTACGCCACGATCTTCAGTGCGGCGATGCTGCTGCGGCATTCACTGGGGCTGGACGAAGAGGCTGCTACGGTCGAGGCCGCGGTGTATGCCGTGCTGGATGACGGCGTGTTCACCGCCGATCTCGCCGCCAAGGGTTTTGCGGTGAGTACCGCCGCAGCAACCGACGCGGTCCTTGCCAAGCTGCAATGATCCTAACGAACGCGGCCTGAAGGCCGCGTTCGTGTTTCTACATCCCGCATGGCCTCCCTGTCCCGTCGGCCACGTCGCAGCCAGCGGCCGGCCTCCAACAAGGAAAGCCTTTGAACCCTCGTTCCTCTGCCGACTTTCTCACCCACGTGGCCCAGCGCGATCCGCATCAGCCGGAGTTCCTGCAGGCCGTCAAAGAAGTGATCCAAAGCCTGTGGCCGTTCCTGGAGCGCAATCCCCGCTACCTGGAACATGGCCTGCTGGAGCGGCTGGTGGAGCCCGAGCGGGTGATCCAGTTTCGCGTGGCCTGGGCCGATGATGCCGGCAAGATCCATGTGAATCGCGGCTGGCGCGTGCAGCACAGCTCGGCGATCGGCCCGTTCAAGGGCGGCATGCGCTTTCATCCGTCGGTCAACCAGTCGATCCTGAAGTTCCTTGCCTTCGAGCAGACCCTGAAGAACGCGCTCACCACCCTGCCGATGGGCGGTGGCAAGGGCGGCTCGGACTTCAATCCCAAGGGCCGCAGCGACACCGAAGTGATGCGCTTCTGCCAGGCCTTGATGCTGGAACTGCACCGCCACCTCGGTGCCGACACCGACGTGCCCGCGGGCGATATCGGCGTCGGCGCGCGCGAGGTCGGCTACATGACCGGCATGATGAAGAAGATCACCAACGACGCCTCCTGCGTGTTCACCGGGAAGGGGCTCTCCTACGGTGGCAGCCTGATGCGTCCGGAGGCGACCGGCTTCGGCACGGTCTACTTCGTCGAGCAGATGCTGCACCATGCCCGCCGCGATACCGATGGCGCCAGGGTGTTGATTTCCGGCGCCGGCAACGTGGCTCAGCATGCCGCGATCAAGGCCATCGAACTAGGTGCGAACGTGCTCACGCTCTCCGATTCCGGCGGCACGCTGTACGCCCGCGACGGCTTCGATGAAGCGGCGTTGCAGGAGGTGGTGGAACTGCGCAACGAACGTCGCGGCTGCCTGTCCGAACTGGCTGACGACAAGCGCTTCGAGTACCTGGACGGTAAGCGCCCCTGGCACATCCCGGCTGAGATCGCCCTGCCCTGCGCCACCCAGAACGAACTGGATGAAGACGATGCGCGCGCCCTGGTCGACAACGGCGTGCTGTGCGTGGCCGAAGGCGCCAACATGCCCTCGACGCTGGAGGCAGTGGACGTCTTCCTCGCGTCCGGCACCCTGTACGCACCCGGCAAGGCCAGCAACGCCGGCGGCGTGGCCACCTCGGGGCTGGAAATGAGCCAGAACGCGCAGCGCCTGTCCTGGCATCACGCCGATGTCGACGAGCGCCTGCACGGGATCATGAAGGACATCCACGCCAACTGCGTGCGCCACGGCAAGCGTGCCGATGGCAGCGTGAACTACGTGGATGGCGCCAATATCGCCGGCTTCGTCAAAGTGGCCGATGCGATGCTGGCGCAGGGCGTTTACTGAAGGCGGACCGTTGAAGAGGCGCGGCGGTGTTCATCCGCGGCGCCCTGCGGCGTGTCTTACCGCAGCGGTCAGTGCGCGGAGCGAATGTCGCTCGTCATGCAGCCGGCCAGCACCCCGCCGCTGTCGGTGGGTATGACGCTGAACGACCGCACGCGCGTGTATCCAGAGGACGCCTCCCGCGTTGCTTCGCGCCTCCAATACCCCTCTACCTGCCGATCCGCCGCGCCCAGACCGGTGACATCGAGCACCGCCCTCAGCGGCGCATCGCCCATGTCCGCCGCGAAGTAACCTCCATAGGCGAGGACGAGCGACTGCGCAGGCAGACCCTTCAACGCCACCGGCTGCTCCAGCGTGACGACCATGACGGGCATCTCCTGGCCATCGGCATGGTACTCACGCTCGGCGACCGCGCTTACATTGTCCGGCCATGCCAGCGGCGACAGTTCCGAGACACGCTCCCACATGTTGGCGATGCGCCGCATGGCAGCGTCGTCCGCCCGACATTCGAGCGCAGCGCCCATATCATCCGCCGTGGCAGTCTCGCGCAATCGGGGCGGAATGCGCGCTTCGCGCATCGGACCCGGGTAGTCACATCCCACCCGATAGCCCTCACCATCGCTGCTCACCACGATCGCGCCGGGCGATGACGTGTTGACGGCTGTAGGGGGCGCTGACCACACCTGGAACGGCTCACGCAACGTGCTCGACCGACGCCGCAGTCCGGTCTCGCTGACAATGCGCGCACGCTGCCCGGCATCGATGGGAATCGAGAAGCCCCTGTCATCCGCCACCACGCGGCGTGTTGTGATGCCGTGCACCGTCAACGCGTCCGGCATGTCGATGAAGGTCGTCATGTCCTCCTCGTCACTGCTGCGTGTGAAGCCCCAGCCCTGCAGATAGGCCGGACGCTCCTGCGGCGAGCCGTACCGTGCGCCCCGCAGCGCCGTCGTCACCGCCTCCACCGTCGCCGGTGAGGCACGGCATTCCAGGAGTTCGACGAGATCGCGCTGGAAACTGGCAGCAGTTTTCGCCTGCGCGGGCGGCGCGACGGCCATCAACAAGGCAACGGCCGCAGCAGAAACGAACAGAGAGGAAAAACGAAGCGACATCATGCGCGGCCGAAGACAATCCGGTGTGCATTGTGCACTCGCCAGTACCGCGAGACGACAGGCCATCGCGCCGAAAAGAAGAAGCCGGCCATCGGCCGGCTTCATCGTCCATCAACCTTCGCTGGTCTTGGCCTCATCCGGCTTCACCCGGAACCATGCCGCATACAGCGCCGGCAGGAACACCAACGTCAGCACGGTGCCGACGATCAAGCCGCCCATGATCGAGATCGCCATCGAGCCATAGAACGCACTGCGCGACAGCGGGATCATCGCCAGCACCGCGGCCAGCGCGGTCAGCACGATCGGGCGGAAGCGGCGCACGGTGGCGTCGATGATGGCGTGCCAGCGGTCATGCCCGGCGTCGATGTCCTGCTGGATCTGGTCGATCAGGATCACCGAGTTGCGCATGATCATGCCGGCCAGCGCGATGGTACCCAGCAGCGCCACGAAGCCGAACGGCGCGCGGAACAGCAGCAGGAACAGCGTGGCGCCGATGATGCCCAGCGGCGCGGTGACCAGCACCATGGCCGCACGCGAGAAGCTGCGCAGCTGCAGCATCAGCAGCGTGGCCACCACGATCAGGAACAGCGGCATGCCGGCCTTGATCGAGTTCTGCCCGCGTGCCGAGTCTTCCACGGTACCGCCGGTCTCCAGCAGGTAGCCCGACGGCAGCTGTGCACGGATGCCGTCCAGCGTGGGCAGGATCTGCTGCACCACGTCCAGCGGCTGCATGCCATCGCCGATGTCGGCGCGCACGGTCACCGTGGGCAGGCGGTTGCGGTGCCAGATGATGCCGTCCTCGAAGGCGTACTCCAGGCGCGCCACCTGCGACAGCGTCACCGGGGTGCCGCTGGCGGTGGGAATGGCCAGGCTGCCGAGCAGGCCCAGCTGGGCGCGCTCGTTGTCCGGCCCGCGCAGCAGCATCTCGATCTGGCGGTTGCCTTCGCGGTAGGTGCTCACGCTCATGCCCGACAGCGAACTGCTCAGGAACTGGCTCACCTGCGCGCTGCTCACGCCCAAGGCGCGGGCACGGTCCTGGTCGATCACCAGCCGCACCACCTTGCTCGGCTCGCTCCAGTCCAGGTTGACGTTGATCACGTGCGGGTTCTCGCGCACCTTGGCCTCGACCTGACGGGCAATGGCCTGCACCTGCGCGATGTGCTCGCCGGAGATGCGCATCTGCACCGGGTAGCCCACCGGCGGACCGTTCTCCAGGCGGGTCACGCGCATCTGCACATCGGGGAACTGCTTGATCACGTCCTTCATCAGCCAGTCGCGGGTGGACTCACGGGCCTTGGCGTCGGCGGTGAGCACCACGAACTGGGCGAAGTTGGTGGCCGGCAGCTGCTGGTCCAGCGGCAGATAGAAGCGCGGCGAACCGGTGCCGACGTAGGCCACGTAGTTGCTGATGCCCTCGCGGCCCTTCAACAGCTTTTCCAGCTTGCTGGCCTGGGCCTGGGTGGAGGCCAGCGATGCACCTTCGGCCAGCTCGATGTCGACCATCAGCTCGGGCCGGGTCGAATCGGGGAAGAACTGCTGCGGCACGAAGCGGAAAATCGCCAGCGAGAAAATGAACAACGCAATCGTGGCGCCGATCACCCACCAGCGGTGGCGCAGGCAGGTATCCAGGAAGCTGCGGAAGCGGGTGTAGAACGGCCGCTGGTACGGGTCATGGTCGTGCGCATGTTCGGTCGGCCTGATCCAGCGCGCGAACGCCGGGTGGCGGTCGGCCCACTGCAGGCGGCGGGCGTGCCAGCGCCCGGCCAGGCTGGTCGGCTTGGGCGGCTGCCGGTTGAACAGGTCCGGCAGCATCTTGTCGCCCAGGTACGGAATGAACAGCACCGCAGCAATCCACGACACCACCAGCGCGATGGTCACCACCTGGAACAGCGAACGGGTGTATTCACCGGTGCTCGATGCCGCGGTAGCGATCGGCAGGAAGCCGGCGGCGGTGATCAGCGTGCCGGTGAGCATCGGGAAGGCGGTGGATTCCCAGGCGAAACTCGCCGCGCGCAGGCGGTCGTAGCCCTGCTCCATCTTGGTGGCCATCATCTCCACCGCGATGATCGCATCGTCCACCAGCAGGCCCAGCGCCAGCACCAGCGCGCCCAGCGAGATCTTGTGCAGGCCGATGCCGAAGTAATGCATGACGAAGAAGGTCATCGCCAGCACCAGCGGAATGGTCACGCCCACCACCAGGCCGGTGCGCAGGCCCAGCGAGAAGAAGCTGACCAGCAGCACGATCACCACCGCTTCGGTGAGCACCTGCACGAACTCGCCCACCGACTCTTCCACCGCGTGCGGCTGGTCGGACACCTTGCGCAGCTGCATGCCAGCCGGCAGGGTCTTCTGCAGGCGCTCGAACTCGGCGTCCAGGGTGGCGCCCAGCTTCAGGATGTCGCCGCCGTCCTTCATCGCCACGGCCAGGCCGATGGCGTCCTCGCCCATGAAGCGCATCTTCGGCGAGGCAGGATCGGCGAAGCCGCGTTTGACCTGCGCGATATCGCCCAGGTGGATAGTGCGGTCGCCGGCCTGGATCGGGAACCGGCGGATGTCCTCGATCGAATCGAACTGGCCGGTCACGCGCAGCTGCACGCGGTCGCTGGGGGTTTCAAAGAAGCTGGTGGCACTGACCGCGTTCTGGTCGGCCAGCGCCTGCTGCACCTGCTGCAGCGACACGCCCAGCGTGGCCAGCTTGGTGTTGGACAACTCGATCCAGACCTTCTCGTCCTGCAGGCCCACCAGGTCGATCTTGCCGACGTCCGGCACGCGCTGCAGTTCCAGCTGGATGCGGTCGGCGTAGTCGCGCATCACCGCGTAATCGAAGCCCTTGCCGGTCAACGCGTAGATGTTGCCGAAGGTGTCGCCGAACTCATCGTTGTAGAACGGCCCGACGATCTCGCGCGGCAGCGTGGCGCGGATGTCGCCCACGCGTTTGCGCACCTGGTACCACAGGTCCGGAATCTGCTTGGAGCGCAGGCTGTCGCGCGCCATGAAGATCACCTGCGATTCGCCCGGACGCGAGTAGGACCGGATGAACTCGTATTCGCCGGTGTTCATCAGCGCTTTTTCGATCGGCTCAGTAACCTGCCGCGAGACCTGCTCGGCGGTGGCGCCGGGCCACATCGTGCGCACCACCATCGCCTTGAAGGTGAACGGCGGATCCTCGGACTGGCCCAGGTGCTTGTACGACCACGCGCCGATGACCGCGAACGCGAGCATCGCAAACAGCACCAGCGGGCGGTTGCTCAACGCCCATTCAGAAAGATTGAAGCGGCGCACGGCTCAGTGCCCCTTGCCGGCGGCAGCAGGCGCGGCCGCCGGTGCCAGCACCGGGCGGTTCTGGCGATCCACCGGGGTCACCACCTGGCCCTCGCGCAGCAGGTGGCCGCCGGCGGCGACCACCCAGTCGGTGCCGGTGACACCGGACAACACCGGCACCGCGTCGGCACCGTAGGCACCCACCGTTACCGGGGTGGCCTTGAGCGCGCCGTTGGCCGGGTTCACCACCCACACGCTGGCCGTGCCGTCAGCGCCACGCAGCACCGCCGCCAGCGGCAGCTGCAGGGTGCCGCTGCGGCCGGCGCGGGCGAACACGCGCGCGCTCTGGCCCAGCTCCACTTCGCTCAGCGCTTCGGGCGCCAGGCTGACCCGGGTGGCGTAGGTGCGGGCCTGCGCATCGGCGGCCGGGGCGATCTCGCGGATCGTGCCGGGCAGCAGCTGGCCCGGGCGGTTCCACAGTTCCACCTGCACCGCCTGGCCCACCTGGTAGTCGCGGATGCTGCTTTCCGGCAAGGCGATCAGCACCTCGCGTCCGCCATCGGCGGCCAGGGTGAACACGGTCTGCCCCGCGCTCACCACCTGCCCGGCTTCGGCCTGGCGGCTGGCGATCACGCCGTCGGCGGGGGCGCGCAGCTGCGCGTAATCGGCTTGGTTGCGGGCCACGGCCAGGTTGGCGCGGGCGGCGTTGGCCTGGCCCTGCGCGGCCTTGAAGGCGGCGGTCTGCTGGTCCAGCGCCGAGCGGCTCACCAGCTGGTCTTCGGCCAGCTTGGCGTAGCGCTTCTGGTCGTCGCGTGCGCGCACCAGATCGGCATCGGCGGCGGCCAGCTGGGCCTGCGAGGCGGCGGCCTGGGCGCTGTAGTCGGCCGCGTCCAGTTCGGCCAGCAGCTCGCCCTTGCGCACGCGCTGGCCGGCATCGACCAGGCGCTTGACCATGTTGCCTCCCACCCGGAAGGACAGTTGGCTCTCCTGGCGGGCATGCACCTCACCGGGATAGGCGGCCGCTTCCTGCCCGGCCACGGTGCCCGGATGCACCACCAGTACCGGAATGGCCGCCACCGGCTCGGCATCGTGCTTGCCGCACGCCGCCAGCAGCACCACCAGCAAACCACCGCCCATCCAACGCATGCTTTTCATGAGGTACAGGACCTGAGAAGAAATCCGGGAGAAATTCGCGCCGGCAACATACTGTTGCAGCACGGCTAATAGTGAACCAGCCGGTATAGTATAAATATCGAACCGATTGGTCTAGTATTGTTTGGATGACTGATCCGACCGCCCCTATTGCCCCTGCCAAGCCCGCCGCCAAGGCCTCCGGGCCGGGGCGCCCGAAGGACCTGGGCAAGCGCGCGGCGATCTTGGAGGCGGCCAAGGCCCTGTTCGTGGACCAGGGCTACAACGGGGTAAGCATGGACAGCATCGCCGCCCAGGCGGGGGTGTCGAAGCTGACTGTTTACAGCCATTTCGGCGACAAAGAGGCACTTTTCACCGAAGCTGTGAAGTCCACCTGTGTCGCCATGCTGCCCGACGCGCTGTTTGTCACCGACGCCGAAGGGCCGCTGCACGACCAGCTGCTGGGCATCGGCCACGCGTTTTTCAGCATGATCACCTCGGCCGAGGCGGTGGCGGTGCAGCGGGTGATGATGGCCCCGGAAACCGACGACCGCCTGCGCGAGATGTTCTGGGTGGCCGGCCCGCAACGCACCACCGACGCCCTGGCCGAGTTCCTGCGGGCCCGCGTGGCCCGTGGCGAGCTGGAGATCGACGACTGTGAAACCGCCGCGCTGCAGTTGATGACCCTCATCAAAGGCGAGCTGCATACGCATATGATGTGCGGGCTGCGACCGACCCCGGCCGACTGCGACGCCGATGCCCACGTGAGCGCCAGCGTGGCGTTCTTCCTGAGGGCCTACGCGCCGCGCCCCACGGCGTGAGAACAACATGAATGGACCGGAGGTCGCGGTGACTTCCGGCACTGCGACCCCGGCGCGACGGCAGCGATGCTCTCAGCGCGCCGCCGGCTCCCGGCACCGGTAAAATGGCCGGCCCACTGCGCTGGAACTAGAAACCTCATGACGATCGATTACTCCCACGCCCGCGAACTGATGGTTGAACAGCAGATCCGTCCCTGGGACGTGCTGGAGATCCGCGTGCTCGATGTACTGGCACGCCTGCCGCGCGAAGCGTTCGTCGCTGAATCGCACAAGGCCCTGGCGTATGCCGACATCGAACTGCCGCTGGGCTTCGGGCAGAAGATGATGAAGCCGGTCATCGAAGGCCGCACCCTGCAGGCGCTGGATCTGCAGCCGGGCGACGAAGTGCTGGAAATCGGCACCGGCAGCGGCTTCCTGAGCGCCTGCATGGGTGAGCTGGCCCGCGAAGTGCTGAGCCTGGAAATCCAGCCGGAACTGGCTACCGGTGCGCGTGCGCGCCTGGATGCCGCCGGCCTGGGCAACAACGTGCGGATTGAAACCGCCGATGCCCTGACCTGGGAAACCGAGCGCCGCTTCGACGCGATCTGCGTGACCGCCGCGGTGGACACCATCCCGTCACGTTTCACCCAGTGGCTGCGTCCCGGTGGCCGTCTGTTCGTCATCCGCGGCCAGTCGCCGGTGATGGAAGCGGTGCTGGTCAAGGCCGACGGCAGCACCGAGTCGCTGTTTGAAACCGATATCGATTACCTGCGCGGTGCCGCTCCGGCGCCCCAGTTCCAACTCTGAGTCCAAGGAAGCCGCAATGATCCGCCGATCCCTCGCTATTGCGCTGGCCGCCGCCCTGCTGCCGATGACCGCCTCTGCCGCCGACCTGCTGCAGGTCTACGAAATGGCGCGCAATGGCGACCCGCAGCTGTCCGCGGCTGAATCGACCCGTCTGTACGACAAGGAAGGCGCCGTGCAGGCACGCGCCGCGCTGCTGCCGCAGCTCAATGGTGAGGCCGCGCTCAACCGCAGCCGCAGCGACGACCGGGGCTTCAACACCGGCACGTCCACCACCAAGCGTCGTACCTACACGATCAACGGCTCCCAGACGTTGTTCAACTTCACCCAGTTCGCCAACCTGCGCTCGCAGCGCGAACTGAGCCAGGCCGCGGACTTCACCCTGGATTCGGCCAACGACAGCCTGATCGTGCGCACCTCGGCGGCGTACTTCAACGTGCTGGTGGCGATCGAATCGCTCACCGCCGCGCAGACCAACGAGGCGGCGGCCAAGAAGCAGTTCGACTTCGCCGACAAGCGCCTGGAAGTGGGCCTGGCCCCGATCACCGACGTGCATGAAGCGCGCGCCCAGTACGACCAGGCCCGCGCCAACACCATCGTCGCGCAGAACACCCTGGCCGACAGCTACCAGGCGCTGACCGAGTTGACCGGCCAGCCGGTGGCCGACCTGCGCGCCCTGCCGGCCGACTTCCGCCCGGAACTGCCGGCCAAGTACGCCCAGATCGACCAGCTGGTCGGTGAAGCGGTGGCGCAGAACCCGGCGCTGAAGGCACAGGAACTGAAGGTCAGCGCGGCCGAGTCCGGCGTGTCGGCCGCTCGCGGTGGCCATTACCCGACCCTGTCGCTGGGCGGCAGCTGGGGCAAGAGCGCAACCTGGGGCGATTCCAACGTCGGCAGCGGCGGTGCATTCAACCCCGACCTGCGCACCAACAGCGTCGGCCTGACCCTGAGCGTGCCGATCTTCTCCGGCGGTGCCACCCAGTCGGGCGTGCGCCAGGCACTGGCCCAGCGCGACATCGCGCAGGACGGTTACGAGCAGCAGAAGCGCGCCCTCGACCGCAACACCCGCAATGCCTACCAGACCCTGGTGGCCGGCATCAGCGAAGTGGAAGCGCGCCGCCTGGCCGTGGTCTCGGCACAGAGCGCCTACGACGCCTCGCAGGTGGGCCTGGAAGTGGGTACCCGCACCGTGCTGGACGTGATCCAGAACCAGCGCATCCTGTTCTCGGCGCAGCTGGACTACGCCAACGCGCGCTACACCTTCCTGCAGAACCGTCTGCAGCTGGGCCAGGCCGTTGGCACGCTGGACATCGCCGAACTGCAGGACATCAACCGCCTGCTGACCCAGGCGGCCGCCACGCCGAGCACCCAGGTCAACTGATCTGCCGCAACAGCGTTGGATGAAAAACCACCCGCATGCGGGTGGTTTTTTTTTGCCGCTTCGCCCGCCGTAGGCCCCCACCGTTGGTGGGTGCGCAAGTAGGTACCCACCAACGGTGGGTACGCATTGCGGGTCTACCGAGGTGCGCCACGCCAGCCGATCACGTCAATGCGCGGCATCCTCCCCCGCACGCCATTTCGCCACACAACCGGCGTTTTCCACGTTTCCGGGCGTGCACCGGCATAGCGCCGCGATACCTTGGTATAGATCGCCGAAATGCGCTTGACCGTGCCATCGCCACGCTCTAACGTCCGCCCCGCACCACCCTTCCCTTCGCCCAGAGACCCCTCCTTGGACAGTCATAGTCGACCTCGTTGCTGCTCCTGAGCCGACGGACCCGCTGACCCCAAGGTTGGCTCCGTCCGCACAGGACGGGGCTTGCCCGCGCATCGCATGATGCGCCCGCCTCGCATCACCTGCATCGCCGTTTCCAACGACCCCGACGAGGGTGCCGCTGGCGTTTCCGATTGCCTGGAGATTGCCCATGCACCAGTGCCGTGTACTGGTCCCGCTGTTGTTGAGCGCGGCCGTGCTTCCCCTCGATACCCGCGCCGCCGCCAGCCTGCTGGTGGACGATGCCAGCATCACCGATCCACGCCACTGCCAGCTCGAAAGCTGGGTGCGGCATACCCGCGACGGCCAGGAATGGACCGCCGTGCCGGCCTGCACCGTGGCCGATACCGAATGGTCGCTCGGCCTGACCCGCCTGCCGGGCCAGCCCGCCACGCAGTGGGCCATGGGCGCCAAGCGCGTGCTGGTCGAGCCGAAGGAGCGACGCTGGGGCCTGGCCGCCAGCGCCGGCCTGGGCGGCACCACGCACCGACCGCGCGGCGATGACTGGAACCTCACGGTTCCGCTGACCGTCGCGCTGGATGCGCAGGACCGGGTGCAGCTGCACCTCAACCTGGGCTGGGCCCGCCACGCACACGGGCAGGGGCGCACCAGCGGCGTCGGCATCGAGGTCGCGCTGCACCGCGACTGGTCACTGCTGGCCGAAAGCGCGCGCGATGCCGACCGCCAGCGCAGCAGCCAGATCGGCGTGCGCCGGCTGCTGTGGCCCGGCGCCAGCGTGGACCTGCTCGCCGGGCGCGTGCATCACCACCCCAACGGGCAGTGGCTGACGTTGGGCTTCAATCTCGCCGCCCTGCCCTGAGCCGCGGTTGCGCGCGTCGCCTGTCGCACCGCGTCACTTCGTCCACCGACCGCCCTGCCGCGCCAGCGTCGCTCCCGATGCCCGCTGCGGCCTGCCCCATTGCTACCTGCTGGAGAATTCCATGAACCGCGAAGACCTTCTGTTCTCGATCCGCACCCTGATCCGCTCACGCGATGCCGCTGCCTTTGCCAGCATCGCCAGCACCACGCATGCACTGGATCTGGTCGAAGCGCTCGATCTGTTCGGCACTGAGGCCACCCTGGGCCTGCTGATGCTGTTGCCAGCACCCGCACGTGCCGAGCTGTTCGCCCACTTTCCCGACGGTGCGCAGGACGCACTGCTCACTGTGATGCCACGCGACGCCGTGGTAACGCTGTTCGAGCACTTGCCGTCCGACGACCGCGCCGACCTCTACCACCGCCTCGATGATGCGGCACGCCAGCACCTGCTGCCCGCGCTGGCCAAGGTCGAGCGCGATGACCTGCTGCGCATGGCGGCCTACCCCGAGGGCACCGTGGGCGCGGTGACTACCTCCGACTACGCCTGCCTGGCCCCGCAGATGACGGTGGGCGACGCCATCGCCCACCTGCGCCATACCGCGCTGGACAAGGAGACCATCGACATCATCTTCGTGCTCGACCGCGACCAGCGCCTGCACGGCAGCGTCTCCCTGCGCGACCTGGTGCTGGCCGACGGCCGCGCGCCGATCGAATCGATCATGCGCAGCCCGCCCACCACCGCCGATGCCTACTGGCCGCAGCTGCAGGCCGCCGAACTGATCCGCCGCTACGACCTGCTGGCGCTGCCGGTCACCCATGCCGACGGGCGCATGATCGGCATCGTCACCGTCGACGATGCGATGGACATCGAGAAGCAACAGGATGCCGCGCAACTGGCGCGCTTCGGCGGCACGGTGAGCGCGCAGGGCAACGACCTGGATGTACGCACCACGCCGCTGAAGCAGATGTTCCGGGTGCGCGTGTTCTGGCTGGCGATCCTGACCGGCTTCGGCATCCTCACCAGCACCTTCGTGGCCGCGCAGGAGGCGCTGCTGTCGCAGGTGATCGTGCTCGCCGCGTTCATCGCCCCGATCGTGGACATGGGCGGCAACACCGGCAGCCAGTCGGCCACGCTGGTGATCCGCAGCATGGCGCTGGGCGAGTTGAAGCTGAGCTGGCGCGACGTGTGGTTCGTGGTGCGGCGCGAGCTGCCGGTGGCCGCCGGCCTGGGCGTCACCATCGCCGTGCTGGAAGCCGTCCTGGCGTACTTCAGCAAGGGCGTGGGCATGGACGTGCTGCTGGTGGTCGGCTCCAGCATGCTTGTGTGCACCGCGCTGGGCGGCATCATCGGCGCGCTGCTGCCGTTTGCGGCGCGCCGTATCGGCACCGACCCGGCCACGCTGTCGTCGCCGATGATCACCTCGATCATGGATCTGATCGGCGTGTTCATCTACTTCGGCTTCGCCTACCTGTTCCTGGGCGACCTGCTGGTGGCAGCGGCATAAGCGGCCTGCTGCTGCCGGAGCTCACGCCACTGGCGGCGGCAGGTGCGGGGCGATGAGCGCCACGGTGCGGTCGAGCGCGCCGCGTCCATTGCTGACCAGCATGCAGCCGGCGCGGGCCATGTCTTCGCGCGCCTGCGGATCGCGCAGCAGGGTCAACAGTGCATCGCCCACGCCCTGTGCATCGTCGGCGATCACCACCGCACCGGCCTCGCGCATGCGCCGGGAGATCTCGGCGAAGTTGTGCAGGTGCGGGCCGGTCACCGAGGCGGTCCCCATGGCCGCCGGTTCCAGCAGGTTGTGACCGCCGATCGCCTGCAGGCTGCCGCCGACGAAGGCGACCTGCGCACAGCCGTAGAAGGACATCAGCTCGCCCAGCGTGTCGATCACGAACACGTCGGTGTCGGCCTGCGGCCACTGCTGCTGGCGGCGCGTGGCCACCTTCCAGCCCTGCTCGCGGGCCAGTGCCTCCACCCGCGGGAAGCGCTCGGGATGGCGCGGCGCCCACAACAGCAGCAGGCCCGGCAGTGCCTCGCGCAGGCGGCGGTGCAGGTCGATGGTGGCCTGCTCTTCGCCTTCATGGGTGCTGGCGGCGATCCACACCGGGCGATCACCCGGCACCAGCGCATGGAACTGGGCCACGAAGGCCTGCACGTTGGGTGCGGCGATATCGAACTTCAGGTTGCCCAGCGCCTGCACCTGCTCGGGACGCGCACCCAGCTGGATGAAGCGCTCCGCATCGTCCTGCGACTGCGCGGCCACGCAGGTCACCGTGCGCAGTGCGCGCCCGATCAACGCCCGCAGCAGGCGATACCCGCGCAGCGAGCGTGCCGACAGCCGCGCGTTGAGGATGTACACCGGAATGCCCCGGTCCCGGCAGCCGAACAGCATGTTCGGCCACAGCTCGGTTTCCAGGATCAGCGCCAGGCTGGGCTTGAAGTGGCCGAGGAAGCGGCCGACGCTGCCCGGCACATCGTAGGGCAGGTAGACATGGTCCAGGGCGTCGCCCCACAGCGCGCGTACGCGTTCGGAGCCGGTCGGGGTGATGGTGGTGATCACCCAGCGGATATCCGGGCGCAACGTACGCAGGGCATTGACCAGCGGTGCGGCGGCGTTGACCTCGCCCACCGACACCGCGTGCAGCCACACCCGCGGCTGCCCGCTGGGATGCGGATAGGAGGCGTAACGCTCGTCCCAGCGGCGGAAGTACTCACGCACCCGGAACCCGCGCCAGACCAGGTGGTACACGGTGATCGGCAGCAACAGGTACAACACGGCCGAGTACAGGCCGCGCAGGATCCATTCGACAGGGCTTTTGCGCATGCGCAGAGGATACGGGAGCGGCGCGGGGAAGGCATCCCGCACCGCCGTGATGGGCCTGCCGGGATGCATCCATTAGAATCCAATCCATGTCAGATAACGCTTCCACCGCCACCCGCCCGTCCCTGCGCGACCCGCGCAACTGGCCGATGTTCGCCGTCATGTTCGCCGCCTTCGGCGTGGCCCGGCTGCCCTGGATGCTGCAGCGCGCGCTGGGCCGCGGCGTGGGCACCGTGGCCTACCGCCTGGCCGGCAGCCGCCGGCGCGCGGCCGAGGTCAACCTGCGCCTATGTTTCCCGGAAAAGGACGAAGCCTGGCGGCAGCGCCTGCTGCGCGACAGCTTCGACGCCCTGGGCGTGGGCATCTTCGAGTTCGCCCGGGCCTGGTGGGGCAGCATCGACAGCATCCGCCCGCAGGTGCAGATCGAAGGGCTGGAGCACCTGCAGCGCCTGCAGGCCGAAGGCCGCGGCGTGCTGCTGGTCTCGGGCCACTTCATGACGCTGGAGATGTGCGGGCGCCTGTTGTGCGACCACGTGGATCTGTCGGGCATGTACCGCAAGCACCGCAACCCGGTGTACGAATGGGCGGTGAAGTTCGGCCGGCTGCGCTATGCCAAGGCGATGTATGCCAACGAGGACATCCGCGCCACCGTGCGCCACCTGAAGAAGGGCGGGTTCCTGTGGTACGCCCCGGACCAGGACATGCGCGGCAAGGACACCGTGTTCGTGCCGTTCTTCGGGCACACCGCCGCCACCATCACCGCCACCCACCAGTTGTCCCGCATGACCGGTTGCGCGGTGGTGCCGTATTTCCATCGCCGCGAAGGCGGCCGGTACTTCCTCAAGATCGGCGCGCCGCTGGAGAATTTCCCCAGCGAGGATGTGGAAGCCGATACCGCACGCGTCAACCAGGCCATCGAAGCGATGGTGCGCGAAGCACCGGATCAGTACCTGTGGATCCACCGCCGCTTCAAGCGCCAGCCCGGCGGCCGCAGCGATTATTACCGGTAGAGCCACCCCATGGGTGGCTGCACAAATTCCGCCGGTAGAGCCACCCCATGGGTGGCTGCACAAATTCCGCCGGTAGAGCCACCCCATGGGTGGCTGCGTGGTGCCGGACCGCGAACAGCCACCCATGGGGTGGCTCTACCCCTCCATTGGCCAGCGCGACCACGCATACGGGTACTCACCCAATGCAGTGGCCAAACCCGCGCGTACCGGGTTGGCGAGGATATACAACGCTTGCCGGCGCAAGGATTCCTCCGTCCTCACGGCGTGGTCAAAGTATCCGTACTGCCAGACCCTCCCCTTTCGCCGCAGACGTTCATTCAACAATCGGCTGCTGCGTGATTTGAACAGCAGCATGCAACGCGCCAACGTGTCTTGCCGCAGCCGGATCAACCAATGCACGTGGTCCGGCATGACCACCCAGGCCAACGTACGGCTGACCCCGCAACGATCCATGTAGCGCAGCGTGTCGATGATTACCTCTGCATTGAGAGGATCTTCGAACCATCTGCGCCTGCCGTGCGTGGTGGTGGTGAGCGCGTAGCAATAGCCCGGATGCGAGTAGCGGCCGCGTTGGAGGCGTGGGCTGGTCATCGCACGAGGGTGCGTGGGACGGGGCGTGGTGCCCATCGGTGGATGGCGCGCGTGTGGGTCGGTATGCCGCCATCTACGGGTAGAGCCACCCCATGGGTGGCTGCGCGCAACGCCAGATTCCCAATCAGCCACCCATGGGGCGGCTCTACCCGTCGTCCCGCGCCAACAGGCTGCCGGCATACAGCGCGGCCAGCAGCAGGGTGAGCCCGCCCCAGAAGGTGGAATAGAACGCCAGGTGGGTGTTGAGCGGGAACACGGTGACCGCCAGCGCCAGCATGGCCGGGCGGGCGCGTTCGCGGGCTGGCAGCGGCGCGAAACGCCACGCGCGCCAGGCCTGGGCGGCGGCAGCCAGCCACAGCAGCAGGCCCAGTACGCCGGTTTCAGCGAGGATTTCCAGCACGATCTGGTGCGCGTGCAGCGCCGGGCCTTCGCCCCACACTTCCTGCGCCTGCGGTGCGGGGTTGCAACCCGGGTACGCATCGCGGAAGCCGCGCGCGCCCACACCGTTGACGGGGTGGTCGGCAATCATGCAGCCGGCCGCTGCCCAGATCTGCGCGCGCCCGGACAACGCCTGGTTGACGCCGTCGCCGTCGCCCTCCCACGCCATCGCGGTGCGCGAAACGCGCTCACGCACCTGGCTGGAGCCGAATCCGATCGCTACCGCGGCCACCAACCCGATGGCCAGACACCCGATCAACGCGCGCGCGCCGAGCAGGCGCCAGCCGGAGTACGCCACGACCAGCGCATAGGTGAGCCACGCAGCACGCGAGCCCGCCAGCACCAGCACCACGCCCACTGCGGCAGCGGCCACGCCCCAGCCCCACAGTCCGCCGCGTCGCGCGGCGGCAAACAGCGGGAACGGGGAGAGGCTGGCCAGGACCTGGCCAAATTTCAGGTTGCACGGCCCCAGCACGCCGCTGAGCCGGTCCACGGCAGCCACTTCAGCGGCGTTGCACAGGCCGTGCCCGCTCACCAGCTGCTTGAGCTGGTCCAGCGACCAGAACAACGCACTGCTGCCGAAGGCGGCCTGGGCCAGCGCATCGGCGGTCCACACCGCGGTGATCAGCGCGATGCCGCCCAGCGTCAGACGCCGCCGCTGCGGGGTGGCCACGGCAATCGCCACCAGCCACATGAAGGGCAGATAGCGAAGGCCGGCCGCGGTCTTGCGCCAGGCCGTCGCCGGGTCGATCGCATCGAAGGCGGAAAAGGCCTGCGGCAGCCAGTAGCCCAGGAACAGGATGCTGGTCAGCGCCCATGCCGGGCTGCTCAGCAGGTGCTGTTTGCCCTGCATGCGCAGCTGCACCATGCGCACGGCGGCATACAGCGCGCCCAGCACCAGCACGCTTTCGGCGATGCCAGGCAACGGCCACAGCGCCACGAACGCCAGCACCCACCACGGCGCCCAGCGACCGGCGCGGGACGCCGGAGAGCCGGGCACAAGCACCGGCTCAGCCGGCAAGGGAGGTGTAGAGCTTGAGGGTGTCACGCTGCATCGCCTGCAAGGTGAAAGGAATGCGGGCAGGCAGGCTGGGCGGTTGCTGCAGCAGCTGCAGCGCACGCGACAGCAGCGCCGCACCGTCGTGCAAGGCTACCGCACCAGAGGGCTGCAGCTGCGTCAGCAGTTCACCCACGCCACCGTGGTTCCAGCCCAGCACCGGGCGCCCCACCGACAGCGCTTCAACCACGGTGCGGCCGAACGCTTCGGGCTTGTCCGACACCTGCAGCACCAGGTCGCTGGCCGCGTAAGCCTGGGCGATGCGCGTGGTGGGCGCGGTCATCAGCACCGCATCGGCGACGCCCAGGGTGCGTGCCTGTGCCTCCAGTTCGGCTACATAGGCCTCGCGGCCCGGCTCGCGGGTGCCCGGCATCCACAACGTGGCAGGCACACCGGCCGCGTGCAGGCCGGCCAGCAGCTGCAGCGCATGCCGGTGGCCCTTCAACCGGGTGCCACGGCCAGGCAGCAACAGCAGCGGCGCATCGCCGGCCAGCGTCGGGTGCTGGGCGGCCACCGCCAGACGGGCGCGGCGATCGGTGCGCGCCACGCGCGGGAACTGGGCCACGTCCACGCCGCGCGGAATCACCTGCAGACGGTCGGCAGGCACGCTGGGGTAGTGCGTCTGTACGAAGCTGCGCACCGTGTTGGACACGCAGATCACCCGCTCGCCACTGGTCATCACCGCGCTGTAGCGGCCGGGCGAGTTGAGCCCGTGCACGGTGGTGACCCAGCGCGGGCGCTGGGCCTCGGGAAGGCTGCGCAGGGCGTACAGGCCCAGCCAGGCCGGCAGGCGCGAGCGCGCATGCACGATGTCGGCGCCCACTTCGGCAAACAACGCGCGCAGGCTGCGCACGTGGCGCAGGGTCAGCAGCGACTTGCGGCCGATGTCCAGGGTGAGGTGTTCGGCACCGCTGGCCAGCAGCGGCTCGACCAGTCGTCCACCCGCAGACACGACGATGGCCCGGTGGCCGGCGGCAACCAGGGCAGAGGCGATTTCAAGGGTGGAGCGTTCGACCCCGCCGGAGTGCAGCGCCGGCAGCAGCTGCACCACGGTCAGTCGGCGCACGGGAGCAGCGCTGACTTAGTCGGCCAGCACGAACACGGCGCCGCAGTACGGGCACTTGGCCTCGCAGTTGGGCTCGTCTTCGATCGGCAGGTACACGCGCGGGTGCGAATTCCACAGCGCCATTTCCGGGGTCGGGCAGCTCAGCGGCAGGTCGGCGCGATGCACGGTGTAGCGCTTCTCGGCGTTGGCGGGCGCAGTGGCGGTATGGCTCATGGCGTGGACACACACAAAGGAATTGCGAAGGGGGTGATTCTAGCACCCGGGGCTGTTGCATCGCCGTCCTCGCGCAGGCCGACCCACGCGGCAAGGACCCACCTTCGGCGCACAGCACCGTTCTTTTTAAATCGATCCAAAGAAACTGTCAACCGCGCCCGCAACAGGCTGATTTTCCGGGTTTGGATCGAACTAAATGGCACTTGCCAGCATCCCCCCGGCTGTTGCAGCATCGGTCCGGTTCGATTCCTGCCCCGATCGCATGGCCCGTCCCCCGCCGGACCTGCATCGCCCCTGTGTCCGCCCCCGGCGGCCGGGGTGGTGCCTGTCTGCCGAGGTCGCCGATGCGGGCTCTGCCTGCCGCCTGCCCTTCCCGGGAGTTCCCTGCATGACCCTGCCTGCCCCGCGCCCTGCCCGCCACGCCCTGCTGCCCCTCGCCCTTGCCGTGGCGTGCGCCTCGCTCGCCCTGCCGGCCCTCGGCCAGGGCCTGCAGACCTCCTTCGAGCGCGGCGAACCGGCCCCACTTGCCGGCAAGCAGGCCCTGCAGGTGGAAGTGGGCGGCGGTCCGCGCGCGCCGTATGCGGCCAAGCCAGGGGTCGGCTACAGCGGCCTGCGTGCTCTGCATTACACCGGCAGCGGCGGCACCCAGCAGCGCCGCCTGTTCAACACCGACGTGGCCATCGAGGCCGACACCACGCTGAGCTGGCTGGTGCTGCCGGAGATCGTCGGCACGGACACCGTGGCCTCCACCTACGTGTCGCTGGACCTGCTGCTGGACGACGGCAGCCGGGTCTCGGCCAGCGACGCGCGCGACCAGCACGGCAGTGCCTTGGGCGCCGCCGCGCAGGGCGACTCGAAGACGCTGTACCCGCAGCAGTGGGCACGCAAGGCCGTGCGCCTGGGCGAGGTGCCGGCGCTGCGCGGTCGCCGCGTGGTGGCGGTGGAACTGCAGGTGGCCAGTGCGGCCGGGGCGCCGGTGTCGGGCTGGATCGACGACGTGCAGCTGGCCGCGCAACCCCGCACTGCACCGCAGCGCGCGTCGGACTGGGTGCTGACCACGCGCGGCACGCAGGCCAACGGCACCTTCTCGCGCGGCAATAACTTCCCCGCCACGGCGGTGCCGCACGGCTTCAACTTCTGGACCCCGGTGACCGATGCCGGCGCGTTGAACTGGCTGTACCGCTGGAACGAACAGAACGACGCGCGCAACCGGCCGCAGCTGCAGGCGCTGGCCCTGAGCCACCAGCCCAGCCCGTGGATGGGCGACCGCCAGACCTTCCAGGTGATGCCGTCCAGCGGCCGCGGCGTGCCCGAGGCCGACCGCAGCAAACGCGCGCTGTCGTTCTCGCGCGACAACGAACGTGCGCGCCCCTACCGTTACGACGTGCGTTTCGACAACGGCATCGCCGCGTCGATCGCGCCCACCGACCATGCCGCGTTGTTCCAGTTCACCTTCCCTGAGAAGGGGGACGCCAACCTGCTGTTCGACAACGTCGACGCCCGCGGTGGGCTGACCCTGGATGCGGCCACGCAGACGCTGTCCGGCTACACCGACACCCGCAGCGGCCTGTCCAACGGCGCCACCCGCATGTACGTGGTGGCCAGCTTCGACGCGCCCTGGCGCAGCAGCGGTCAGATCAAGACCGGCCGCCCCACCGGCTACATCAAGTTCGATGCCGGCAGCACGCGCACGGTCACCATGCGCATCGCCACCTCGTTGATCTCCGTGGAGCAGGCCCGCCACAACCTGGCCCTGGAACTGGCCGCCGATGACACGCTCGACCGCGTGGCTGGGCGCGCGCAGGACGCGTGGGATGCACGGCTGGCTCCGTTCGACATCGGCGATGCAAGCGACGACCAGAAAACCACGCTGTATTCCAGCCTCTATCGCCTGTACCTGTACCCCAATTCCGGCCACGAAAACGTGGGCAGCGCCGCCGCGCCCGAATGGCGCTACGCCAGCCAGGCCAGCGCCGCCGAGGACAACACCGACGGCAGCGCCACGCGCAGCTTCGCCCCGGTGCGCGACGGCAAGGTGTACGTCAACAACGGTTTCTGGGACACCTTCCGCACCACTTGGCCGGCCTATGCGTTGTTCACCAAGGACGACGCCGGTGCGCTGGTGCAGGGCTTCCTGGAGCAGTACCGCGCCGGCGGCTGGGTGGCGCGCTGGTCCTCGCCGGGCTATGCCGACCTGATGGTGGGCACCAGTTCGGACGTGGCCTTCGCCGATGCCTGGCTGAAGGGCATCGGCGGCTTCGATCCGGAAGAGGCCTACACGGCCGCACTGAAGAACGCCACCGTGGTGCCGCCGGACCGCCATGTCGGGCGCAAGGGCATGGACCGGTCCACCTTCCGGGGCTACGCCAGTGCCGACGTGCACGAGGGCATGTCGTGGACGATGGAAGGGGCACTCAACGACTTCGGCATCGCCAACATGGCCCAGGCCCTGGCCAAGCGCGCCACCAGCGCCGCCGCACGCGAACGCTATGCCACCGAGGCCGACTACTTCGGCCATCGCGCCGGCACCTACGCCACGTTGTTCGACCCGGCCGCCGGGTTCTTCCAGGGCCGCACTGACGACGGCAACTGGCGCCTGACCGCCAAGGACTACGACCCGCGCGTGTGGGGCCACGACTACACCGAGAGCAACGGCTGGACCTTCGCCTTCACCGCCGCGCACGACGGCGAGGGCCTGGCCGGGCTGTATGGCGGCCGCGCCCAGCTGGCCGCCAAGCTCGACACGTTCTTCGCCACCCCGGAAACCGCCGATCCCGCCTTCGCCGGCTCCTACGGCGGCACCATCCACGAGATGACCGAAGCGCGCGACGTGCGCATGGGCATGTACGCGCACAGCAACCAGCCGGCGCACCACATCCCGTGGATGTACCTGTACGCCGGCCAGCCGTGGAAGACCCAGCAGCACGTGCGCGAGATCCTGGCGCGGCTGTATGTGGGCAGCGAGATCGGCCAGGGCTACCCGGGCGATGAGGACAACGGTGAGACCTCGGCGTGGTACGTGCTGGCCTCGCTGGGCCTGTATCCGCTGCGCATGGGCGCGCCCGAATACGCGATCGGTTCACCGGCGTTCCGCCACGCAAAGGTGGCACTGCAGGGCGGCGCGGTGCTGACGGTGAATGCCGCCAACAACTCGCGCGAGAACGTGTACGTGCAGTCGCTGAAGATCAACGGCAAGCCGTGGTCGAAGACCTGGGTGCCGCATGAGATGATCGCCAAGGGTGCCACGCTGGACTTCGTGATGGGCCCGCAGCCCTCCACCTGGGGCAGCGGCCCGGACGATGCGCCGCGCTCGCTCACCGCACGCGGCCAGCGCCCTGCCCTGCTGCATGACCTGCTGGGCAGCGGCGCACGCGCGCAGCTCGCCGACGGCCGCGCGGTGCCGGCGCTGCTGGACGACGATGCCGGCACGACGGTGCCGGTGGGCGCGGGCACGGTGGTGTTCACCGGGGTGAGCGATGGCACGCCGTCGATGTACACGCTGACCAGTGGCAACGGCGCGATACGCGGCGGTGCGTGGACGCTGGAAGCCCGCCGCGCTGGCGGCCGCTGGGTCACGCTGGACGAGCGCCGCGGCGAGGACTTCGCCTGGGCGTTGCAGACCCGGCCGTTCGCCATCGGCAAACCCGGTCGCTATGCCGAATACCGGCTGCGCATTGCCGGGCCGGGGCGGATGCAGTTGGCCGAGGTGGAGCTGCTGGCGCCGATGGGGGAGCAGTGAGAATGGGCAGGACCGGTTTTTTGAAGCGGGCGGCGGCCTGGATTGTGGGGAGCCGGCCAGCGGCCGGCACTACCCGGGCGCGTGTGCCGATCGTGGCGTGGAGCCGGCCAGCGGCCGGAACCACCCGGGTGCGTATTCCGATGGTGGCGTGGAGCCAGCCAGCGGCCGGAACCACCCGGGTGCGTGTGCCGATGGTGGCGTGGAGCCGGCCAGCGGCCGGCACTACCGTGTTGCTGGGGGCGTTGGTGGTGTTCGATGCTGCCGCGTTCGAGGCCAGCCAGCAGCGTGAGGGGGTGACGCTGGCCTACAGCGATCCGGCCGATGCGCTGGCCGCCCCGATGCGCACGCGCATCATCGACACGTTCTTTGCCGCGTATGTGCGCGAGCGCGCCGACTTCCATCCCGGCGCGCCGTCGCAGGTGCGCATCGTGATCGATCCGGGCTACGACGGCATCGCCTTCGTCGGCGAGGGCAAGGGCGCGGCCACCATCACCATCAATCCGGCCTGGCTGGCCAGGCACCCCGACGACGTCGACCTGGTCACCCACGAGGCGATGCACATCGTCCAGGGCTATCCCGAATACGCCAATGAACGCGTGCCGGGCTGGCTGGTGGAAGGCATTGCCGACTACGCGCGTGATCGTTACGGCCGGGAAAATGCGGCCGCGGACTGGGCACTGCCGACGACGGTGAAGGACGGGCAGAACTTCGACACCGGCTACCGGGTGACCGGTGCGTTCCTGTCGTGGAGCGAGGCGCAGCATCCGGGGCTGGTGAAGTCGCTGGATGGCGCATTGCGCGACGGGCGTTACACGCCGGCATTGTGGAAAGCGCGCACCGGCATGGCGTTGCCGGCGCTGTGGGCGGCGTACGTAAAGGCGCGTTGATGCCTGTGCGCCCACCGCCCCGGGTAGAGCCGACCGTTGGTCGGCTGCCCTCCGTCCAGGCGGCATGAACACCTGACGCGGGGCACGTGTGCGTGCCCCAGCCGACCAACGGTCGGCTCTACCGGGATGACGGTCAGGGCGCGCCCACCAGCCCGTTCTTGAATGCCTACTGGTCGGGCCCAGGGCGGCGGGAGCCGGTAGCCCGCCGCCGCGGCCGGGCCGCGTGGGGGTATTGGGCCCTCGGCAGGTTGCAGGCGGGTGACCGGGGTGCGGCGTGCGTGTGGCAGAGCAGAACGCCTGCCCACCAACGGTCGGTAGCTACCGGTTTCGCGGCGCGAAACCAAAACGCGCCCCGAAGGGCGCGTTTTGGCAACTGCAGGGGGAAGAACGCCTTAGGCGTTCTTCTCCGCCTCCAGCTGCTTGCGGATCTGCGCATCCACGGCCGCGATGGCGGTCATGTTGAGCACGCGGCGCGAGGTCGCGCTGGTGGTCAGGATGTGCACCGGCTTGGCCACGCCCATCAGGATCGGGCCGATCGCCACGCCGTCGGTGAACACGCGCACCAGGTTGTAGGCGATGTTGGCCGCTTCCAGGTTGGGCAGCACGAACAGGTTGGCGCGGCCCTTCAGCGTGCTGTCGGGCAGCAGCTTCTGGCGCAGTGCCTCGTCCCATGCGGTGTCGCCCTGCATTTCACCGTCCACGTTCAAACGCGGGTTGCGCTTGAGCAGCAGCGAACGCACGGTGCGCATCTTCAGCGCGTCGCGGGAATCGTGGCTGCCGAAGTTGGAGTGCGACAGCAGCGCCACCTTCGGTTCAATCCCGAACAGCTTCATGCGGTAGGCCGCCTGCAGGGTCGCTTCGCAGATCTGCTCGGCGGTCGGGTCTTCCTGCACGTGGGTGTCCACGAAGAAGAACACGCCCTGCTGGTTGATCACGCCGGTCATCGCCGAGGTCGAGGTCACCTTCGATTCCAGCGGCAGCACGCTGCGCACGTAGCCCAGCTTCTTGTGGAAGCGGCCCACCACGCCGGTGAGCATGGCGTCGGCTTCGCCGCGCGCCACCATCACCGCGGCAATCAACGTCGGCCGCGAACGCATCAGGTTCTTGGCCGCCGCCACGGTCACGCCGCGACGCCCGGTGAGGTTGTGGTAGTACTGCCAGTACTCGTTGAAGCGCGGGTCGTCGTTGATGTTGGTGATGTCGAAATCATCACCGGCCTTCATGCGCAGGCCCAGGCGCTCCACGCGCGATTCGATGACGTCCGGGCGGCCGATCAGGATCGGACGGGCCAGCCCTTCATCCACCACGTTCTGCACCGCGCGCAGCACCACTTCCTCTTCGCCTTCGGCGTACACCACGCGCTGCTTGTCGGCGCGCGCACGGTCGTACACCGGCTTCATCATCAGGCTGGTGCGGTAGACGAACTGGGCCAGCTTTTCGCGGTAGGCGCCCATGTCGGCGACCGGACGGGTCGCGACGCCGGAATCCATCGCGGCCTGCGCCACGGCGGCCGACAGCTCCACCAGCAGGCGGCGGTCGAACGGACGCGGAATCAGGTAATCGCGGCCGAAGCTCGGGGTCTCATCGCCATAGGCCGACCCCAGGTCGCTGGCCTCGCGGCGCGCCATCGCGGCGATCGCGTGCACGCAGGCGATCTTCATTTCTTCGTTGATCGCCGTGGCGCCCACGTCCAGCGCACCGCGGAACAGGTACGGGAAGCACAGCACGTTGTTGATCTGGTTCGGGTAGTCCGAACGGCCGGTGCCGATCAGCGCGTCCGGACGCACCGAACGGGCCACTTCCGGCATGATTTCCGGGGTCGGGTTGGCCAGCGCGAAGATCACCGGGTCCTTGGCCATGGTCTTGACCATGTCCGCGGTCAGGATGCCCGGGGCCGACAGGCCCAGGAAGATGTCCGCGCCATCGACGATCTCGGCCAGCGTGCGCTTGTCGGTCTCGCGTGCGTAACGGGCCTTTTCCGGGTCCAGGTCGGTGCGGCCGGTGTGGATCACCCCGTCGCGGTCGAAGGCCAGGATGTTTTCCTTCTTCAGTCCCAGCGACACCAGCATGTTGACGCAGGAAATACCCGCCGCGCCCATGCCGGTGGTGGCCAGCTTGACGTCTTCGATCCGCTTGCCGGTCACGACCATGGCGTTGAGCACCGCGGCACCGACGATGATCGCCGTGCCGTGCTGGTCGTCATGGAACACCGGGATGTTCATCCGCTCGCGCAGCTTGCGCTCGACGATGAAGCACTCCGGGGCCTTGATGTCTTCCAGGTTGATGCCGCCGAAGGTCGGCTCCAGCGAGGCGATGATGTCGACCAGCTTGTCCGGGTCGTTCTCGTCGATCTCGATGTCGAACACATCGATGCCGGCGAACTTCTGGAACAGCACGCCCTTGCCTTCCATCACCGGCTTGCCGGCCAGCGGGCCGATGTTGCCCAGGCCCAGCACGGCGGTGCCGTTGGAAATGACGGCGACGAGGTTGCCGCGGGCGGTCAGTTCGCTGGCCTGCTGCGGGTCGGCCATGATCGCCTCGCAGGCGTGTGCCACGCCCGGCGAGTACGCCAACGACAGATCACGCTGGGTCAGCATCGGCTTGGTCGCTGCGACGCGGATCTTGCCCGGCGGCGACATGCGGTGGTAATCGAGGGCAGCCTGTTTGAAATCTTCGTTGGACATCGCTTTCTGCAGATGAATGGGCGAGAGGAACAGGGGATCATACCCCCGTTGGCGTGGATGGACCTGTCGCTACGCTGTCGCGATCATGCTGCAACCGCACATATCGGCGCCGTTCGGCAGCGTATGCGCAGCGTGGCGCAGTGCGATGACAACCCGCATCAGCGGCGGTACGTCAATGAAAAAATCAGGGCCTGCCATCCGGGGGGACGGTGCAGGCCCTGCAACACACGCACGCATCAAACGGGTATCAGCGGGCCGGGGCGGTCAGCGGCGACGGCAGGTCGTCGGTGGTCAGCGCCGGCAGTTCGGCCTCGCGGCCGTCCAGGGCCAGCGCCAGGCGGTCGCGGTCCAGCGCGCCTTCCCAGCGCGACACCACCACGGTGGCCACGGCATTGCCGATGAAGTTGGTCAGCGAGCGGCATTCGCTCATGAAGCGGTCCACGCCCAGGATCAGCGCCATGCCGGCCACCGGCACTTCCGGCACCACGGCCAGGGTGGCGGCCAGGGTGATGAAGCCGGCACCGGTGACGCCGGCGGCGCCCTTGGAGCTCAGCATCGCCACCAGCAGCAGCGCGATCTGGTGGCCCAGGGTCAGCTCGGTATTGGTGGCCTGGGCGATGAACAGCGCGGCCAGGGTCATGTAGATGTTGGTGCCGTCCAGGTTGAACGAGTAGCCGGTGGGTACCACGAGGCCCACCACCGACTTGGCGCAGCCGGCGCGCCCCATCTTCTCCATCAGCGACGGCAGCGCCGACTCCGACGAGGACGTGCCCAGCACCAGCAGCAGCTCGGCCTTCAAGTAGCGGGCCAGCTTGAACACCGAGAACCCGCACAGCCGGCACACCACGCCCAGGATGACCGCCACGAACAGGAACGCAGTGAGGTAGAACGAGCCCACCAGCCAGGCCAGGTTGACCAGCGAACCCACCCCGTACTTGCCGATGGTGAAGGCGATGGCACCGAAGGCGCCGATCGGGGCGGCCTTCATCAGGATATGGACCAGGCGGAATACCGGGGCGGTCAGCGCCTCCAGGAAGGTCAGCACCGGGCGGCCCTTGGCACCGGTCAGCGCCAAGGCCACGCCGAACAGCACCGCCACGAACAGCACCTGCAGGATGTTGCCATCGACAAAGGCGCTGACCAGGGTGGCCGGGATGATGTCCATCGCAAAGCCGGTGAGGGTCAGCTCATGGGACTTTTCCACGTAGCTGTGGACCGCGGTCTGGTCCAGGTCGGCCGGGTTGATGTTCATGCCGGCGCCGGGCTGGACCACGTGCGCTACCACCATGCCCACGATCAGGGCCAGGGTGGAGAAGAACAGGAAGTAGGCCATCGACTTGGCGAACACCCGGCCGACCGTGCGCAGGTGGGTCATGCCGGCGATGCCGGTGACGATGGTCAGGAAGATGACCGGGGCGATGATCATCTTCACCAGCTTGATGAAGGCATCGCCCAGCGGCTTCAGCGATTCGGCGAAGGCCGGCTCGAAGTGGCCCAGGATGGCGCCAAGGACGATCGCCACCACCACCTGGAAATACAGTTGGCGGTAGAACGGCAGCGGCTTGGCCGCGACGGGGGCGGCGGTGGGAATGTGCATGGCGGACTCCGGAGGGACGGTATCGGCGCGTCCGGCCTGCAGGGGGTGCGGGCCGGTTCCGTGGGCAACACCGCAGCCCGGATCGTGTGTCGGGGGTTGCGGCGGATGGACGCATTTGTACGCGCGAGTCACCGCCACGCAGATAACCTATTGGTACTAGCCCCCCGGTTCAGGTGGCGTCGGGTGCCTACACTGCGCCCCACACCGCCCTCCCCCACGGCGGCAAGTGACGCGCGCGCGGCCGGCTGGGCAACAGTTTCCGGCGCAGCGGCCGTTGTTGTCCTGTCCCGTCTTAAAGAGAGAGCTGCACGTCCATGCGCCCGACCCCGACCCTGCTGGCCCTGTGCCTGGCTGCTACCCCCGCCCTGGCTTCGGCCGCCGATTTCGACAACTGGCCGACCAAGGTCGCCTTCAGCGATGGCACCGAACTGGCCGCCACCGCCAACATCGCTTACGACCTCAACGATTTCTCCGGCAACAGCGGCATCGAAGACGATGACGCGGTGCGCCGCAAGGAATTCGGCGCCACCCTGAAGAAGAAGGGCGTGTACGACGCGATGGTGTACTACGACTTCCAGGCCGACACCTGGCTGGACGTGTTCGTGCGTTTTGAGAGCAAGGCTTTCTTCGGCAGCGACATCGGCCGCTTCCGCTTCGGCTACATGAAGACCCCGGTGGGCCTGGATGCGGGCACCTCGTCGCGCGCCGGCAGCTTCCTGGAAACCGCCCTGCCCGTGCAGGCGTTCTACGAAGGCCGCCGCACCGGTGCCGAATGGGTGCTGGAGCGCCCGCAGTACCTGCTGCAGGCGGGCGCCTACGGCGGCAAGGACCTGCAGGGCGACAACCCCGGCACCACCCAGGCCGTGCGTGCGGTGTGGACCCCGGTCAAGGCCGCCGGCGACGTGCTGCACCTGGGCCTGGCCTACTCGCAGGAAAACCCGCGCGGCTACCGCGATGGCCGCGATGTGCACCACGACGCCAGCGCCCGCCTGCGCGCCCGCCCGGAAGCCGGCCTGACCGACATCCGCCTGGTGGATTCGGGCGCGCTGGCCACTGCCGACCAGATCCGCCGTACCGGCCTGGAAGGCATCTGGATCCGCGGCCCGTTCTCGGTGCAGGCCGAAGCGCTGCAGACCACCGTCACCCGTGAAGGCAAGCCGGACTACACCGGCAACGGCCAGTACGCCATGGCCAGCTGGGTGCTCACCGGGGAATCGCGTCCGTACAACGCCGGTGCGGTGGCCAACATCAAGCCGGCCCATGACTACGGCGCGGTGGAACTGGTGGCCCGTTACAGCCGCCTGGACCTGGACGACGCCGATGTCTTCGGTGGCCGCCAGCACGACTGGACCTTGGGCGCCAACTGGTACCTCACCAGCCACTTCAAGTTCCAGGCCAACTACGTGAAGGCGGATGCAAGCCGTCGCGGCGTGCATACCAAGCCGGAAATCTTCGAACTGCGCGCCCAGATGCACTTCTGATCGGCATCGCGGCGGGCGTGTACACCGCGCCCGCCGCACACCCGTAGACTGCCGCCATGTACTGGCTCGGCCGCCACCGCACCCTGTTGTTGACCCTGCTGCTGATGATCGGCGGTACCGTGCTGTGCGCGGCCGCCGCCGGGCATTATGCGTGGCGACGTGCATTGGCCACCGAAAGCGCGCAGGTGCAGCGCCAGCTGGAACTGTACGGCCAGGGCCTGCAACAACGCATCGACCGCTTCGGCACCTTGCCGCAGGTGCTGGCACTGGACCCGGACCTGCGCCGCGCGCTGCTGCAGGTGCCCGATGCCGCCGCCCGGCAGCGCCTCAACCTGAAACTGCAGCGCGCCAACCAGGTCACCCGCGCCTCCACTTTGACATTGGTCGGCCACGACGGCGTGGCCGTGGCCGCCAGCAACTGGGACCACCCCAGTAGCAACGTGGGCGAGGACTACAGCTACCGCCCCTATTACCGCCAGGCGCTGGCCACCGGCCGGGGCCGCTTCTACGGCATCGGCATGACCACCGGCGTACCCGGCTACTTCCTGTCCCAGGCCATCGAGGAAGACGGCCGCCGCATGGGCGTGGTGGTGATCAAGATCGAATTGTCGGCGCTGGAACAGGAATGGCTGTCCAGCCCGGACGTGGTGCTGGCCAGCGACGAGCACGACGTGGTGTTCCTGGCCAACCGCGATGCCTGGCGTTACCGCCTGCTGCGCCCGCTGGGGCCGGGCGAGCGGCGCGAGATGCTGGAAGCGCGGCAGTACGCCGACCGCTCGCTGCAACCGCTGCGGGTCCGCACCGAGGATGTGCTTGAGAACGGCGGGCGCATGGTGCGCCTGCTCGAACCCCTGCTGGCCGGGCCGATGCTGTGGCAGAGCCTGGCGCTGCCCGAGGAACACTGGAACCTGCACCTGCTGCACGATGCCGGCGCGGCCACCAGCGCCGGGCGCAGTGCGGCCATCGGCGGCGGCGCGGCGTGGCTGGCGCTGGGCTTCCTGGTGCTGTTCGTGCAGCAGCGTCGGCGCCTGGATGCGCATCGGCAGCGCAGCCGACGCGAGCTGGAAAGCGTGCTGGCCCAACATGCCGAGGAGCTGCGCACCGCGCAGGATGGCGTGCTGCAGGCCGCCCAGCAGGCCGACAGCGGGCTCAGCCGCAGTCTGGCGCACCTGCCGCAGGGCGTCGTGGTGATCGACAACACGCAGAAGCTGGTGGCGTGGAATGCGCGCTACCTGGAACTGTTCAAGTTCCCGGCCGGCCTGATCCGCGAAGGTCGCCCCATCGAGGAGATCTTCCGCTACAACGCGCGCCGCGGCCTGCTGGGGCCGGGGCCGATCGACGAAGCCATCGAGCGTCGCTTGAACCACCTGCGCAGCGGCCGCCCGCACATGCGCGAGAGCGAGAAAGACGACGGCACCGTGCTGGAGATTCGCGGCAATCCGCTGCCCGATGGCGGCTTTGTCACCAGCTACGCCGATATCACCGCCTACAAGAACACCGCGCGTGAACTGCGCTCGCTGGCCGATGCGCTGGAACACCGCGTGGCCGAGCGCACCCGCGACTTGGACGAGGCGCGCCGCGAGGCCGAGCGGGCCAACCGCTACAAGAGCCGCTTCGTGGCCTCGGCGGTGCACGACCTGCTGCAGCCGCTGAACGCCGCGCGCATGTTCGTGTCGGTGCTGCGCGGCAAGCTGGCCGGTGATGCACGTGAGTTGAGCGAACACGTGGATGCGGCGCTGGCCGCGCAGGATGCGATCCTGACCAGCCTGCTGGATATTTCACGGCTGGAATCGGGCGCCTTGCAGACCCAGGTGCAGGCCTTCGAGCTGTCGCCGCTGCTGGAAACGCTGGCGCGCGAATTCGGCATTGCCGCCGACAGCCGTGGCCTGCAGCTGCGCTGGGTGGACACCCGCGCGGTGGTGGTCAGCGACGAGGCGCTGTTGCGCCGCATCCTGCAGAATTTCCTCTCCAACGCGCTGCGTTACACCCCGCGTGGGCGCGTACTGCTGGGCTGCCGGCGCGTGGGCGACCAGCTGCGCATCGAAGTGCACGACCAGGGCCCGGGCATTCCGGAGAGCCTGCAGGGCGAGATTTTCGAAGAGTTCCGCCGCCTGGACGACGGTGTTGAACAGGAGCGCGGTGCCGGGCTGGGCTTGGCGATCGTCGAACGCATCGGTCGCCTGCTGGGTCATGGCATCCACCTGCACTCCACGCTGGGCCGCGGCAGTGTGTTCGCGGTGAGCGTGCCGCTGGGCGATGCGGCGGCCATTCCGGCACCGACGCCGGTGCCGGCCGTGGCGGCTGACGCCGGCGATGACAGCCCGCTGCGGCATTGCCGGGTGTGGAGCATCGATGACGACCCGCGCGTGTGCGCCGCCACCCGTGCGCTGCTGGAGCGCTGGGGCTGCGCGGTGGAGCTGGCCGACGGCCCGCAGGCCGCGCTGGAGATCGCCTCGGCACTCAACGTGCCGCAGTTGCTGCTGCTGGACGTACGCATGGGCCAGTGGCACGGCCCGGACCTGTACGACCACCTGTGCGACCTGTGGCAGGCGCGCCCGCCGTTGATCCTGGTTACCGCCGAGCGCGACGACGCGTTGAAGGCGCAGGCGGCGGAGAACGGCTGGGGGTTCCTGTCCAAGCCGGTGCGCCCGCCGGCGCTGCGGGCGTTGATGACGCAGTTGTTGGTACGACACAGGGCATAAAGCGGCTACACCTATCTCCGACCCGAGACGCCGGTAGGGTTGGTTCCCAAACGACCGCCAACCCTGCCGATCCGCGCGGCGTACGCATGACCTGCGACGAAGCCGCCTTCAGCACAGGTCATGCCACTACCGAACCCTGCGCAGGTTATCGGCGGTCGATCGGGATGCGACCCTACCTCGGTATACGCATCGCGAATTGCGCGGGGTATCGGCGGTGGATCTGGATGCGAACCCACGTCGGACAACGCATCCTGCTGAAGGTAGGGTCGGTTCCCAAACGACCGCCGACCCTGCCGATCCGCACGGCGAACGCATGACCTGCAACGAAGCCGCCTTCACCACAGGTCATGCCACTACCGAACGCTGCACAGGTTATCGGCGGTCGATCGGGATGCGACCCTACCTCGGTCTACGCATCGCACCTTTGCCACTTGTGAGGGATGGGCAAATGATCGCTTGCGCGCGTCAGCTGTCCAAACCCGCGCCGGCATCGCCTTCCGGCTCCAGCGCCTTCACCAGTACCGCGGCCTGCGTGCGGCTGTGGCATTCGAGCTTTTTCAGGATCGCGGTGACGTGCACCTTCACCGTGTTCTCGGCCAGGCCCAGTTCGTAGGCGATCTGTTTGTTGAGCAGGCCGTCGGCCAGGCACAGCAGCACGCGGAACTGCTGCGGGGTGAGCTGGGCCAGGCGTGCGGCGAGCAGCGCGTCGGACTCGGAGCGCTCCGGTGCCATGGCCGGGAACCAGACCCCGCCATCGAGCACCGCCGCCACCGCCTGGCCGATGGTTTCGGCGGGCGCGGACTTGGGGATGAAGCCGGCTGCGCCGAACTGCTGCGCGCGGCGGATTACGCGGGGGTGGTCGTTGGACGAGACGATGACCACCGGGATGTCCGGGTGCGCGCCGCGTACGTGCAGCAGCGAGGAGAACCCGCGGGCGCCGGGCATGGTCAGGTCCAGCAGCACCAGTTCGATTTCCGGGTGCTGGTCCAGCGCGGTTTCCAGCGTGGCGGCACTGGCCACTTCGATCACCTGCGCCTGCGGCAGTGACTGGCGCAGGGAATGGACGACGGCCGCGCGCAGCAGCGGGTGGTCGTCGGCGATCAGGACGGTGAGTTCGCTCATGCGGTCCATTGTAATGCGGTTGCCGGGCAGAGCCCGGCGCTACCCGGGTGGATCGTTGTAATGAGGCTGACGGCCAGCGGCCGTCACTACCCGGGTGGATCGTTGCAATGAGGTTGACGGCCAGCGGCCGTCACTACCCGGGTGGATCGTTGCAACGAGGTTGACGGCCAGCGGCCGTCACTACCGGGTGGAGGCCGGTGGCCGTCGTTACCGGTCGTCGCGCTGCCGCACGCTGCCGCGCCAGGCTTCGAGGAACTGGCGGCGCTTGAGGCCGTCCAGGTACACGAGCAGGCCCGGGCCCAGCTGGATGGGGCGGTAGCTGCGCGCGGGCGAGCGGCCACGTTGCTGGCCCTGTGCGGGCAGGATCGGCATCAGGCGGGCTTCGCGCGAGAGGACCTGCTGGCCGCGGGGTGACAGCAGGTAGTCGAGGAAACGCCGCGCCTCGTCCGGATGCGGGCTGCTGCGAGGAATCACCGCCGTGCGCAGCACCACCAGCGTGTAGTCCTCCGGTTCCACGATGCCCAGAGGTGCACCGGCCTCGATCCGCGCCTGCGCGTAGGAGCCCAGCACGTTGTAGACCAGCGACAGCTTGCCGCTGCTGACCTGGTCGAGCAGCACGCCGGTGCGTTCTTCCAGGTGCACGCCGTTGTCGCCCAGCGCGCCCAGCAGCGCGCCGGCAATGCTGCCGCGCTGGCCGTCCTGGGTGGCCAGCAGGTAGCCCACGCTGCTGCGCTCCACGTCGTAGGTGCCCACCCTGCCCTGCAGCGGTGCGTCCGGCGCGCGCAGCAGTTCCAGCAGTTGCCGGCGCGTGTGCGGTACCCGCGCCGCTGGCAGGGTGCGGGTGTTGTAGACGATGGCCACCGGCTCGTAGCTGATCCCGAACGCTTCGTGCCGCCATTGCGCCCACGCCGGCAAGGCGTCGGTCTGCACCGAGCGATGCGGCAGCGCATGGCCGTCGTTGACCAGCTTGGTCTGCAGGTCCATGCCGCTGCTGATCAGCATGTCCGGCGCCTGTGGACCGCCGCGGTCGCGTAGGTAGCGCGCGTAGATGTCCTGGGTGATCACATCCTCGTAGAGGATCTCGGTGCCCGGGTGCAGGCGCTGGTAGTCGGCGATCACCGTGGCGAACACTTCGATGTCGGTCGAGCCATGGATGCGCAGCTGCGCCACTGCCGGCCCCTTGGCCGGGAAGCGCTGCACATCGCCCGGTGCGGCCAGCGCCGGGCCTGCCACCAACAACTGCAACAGCACAAGCCACACGTACTTCATGCATGCATCCTCGGCAGGCGGATGGTGGCCACCAGGCCCCCTCCCACGCGGTTGCTCAGGTCGATCTGGCCGCCATGGCTGTCCACCACGCGCTTGACGATCGCCAGGCCCAGCCCGGCGCCGCCCGCTGCGGCCCCTTCGCCGCGCGCGAAACGCTCGAACACGCGCTCGGCATCGGCCGCGGCAATGCCCGGACCGTGGTCGGCGATGGTCAGCACCCAGTGCTGCGCCTCTTCGGTAAGCGCCACCTGCAGCGCACCGTCGCCGCCGTATTTAATGGCGTTGTCGATGAGATTCTTGATGGCCTCGCGCAGCAGCAGCGCGTCGCCATGTATCCAGGCCGCCTGTGCGCTCACCGCCAGCTGCACGCGCGGGGCCGGCAGTGCCTGCGGCAGCGCTTCATGCAGCGCCTGGTGCACGGTTTCGGCCAGGTCCACCGGGGCGAAGCGCTGCAGGTTGGCCCGGTGGATCACGCTGGCGTCGCTGAGCAGCTGGTTGAGCAACCGGCTCATGTGGGTGGCGTTGCGTTCGATGGCGTGCAGGCTGCGCCGCATGTCCTCGGGGTCTTCCTCGTCCAGTGCCAGCTGCGCCTGCGCGCGCAGTGCGGCCAGTGGCGTGCGCATCTGGTGCGCCGCCTCGGCCATGAACGCGCGCAGGGTTTCATTGCTGCCCTGCAGACGGCCCATGAAGTGGTTCAGCGCACCCACCATCTTGTCCATCTCGCGCGGCACGCTGGCATCGAGCGGCTTCAGGTCGGACGGTTCACGCCGCGCCAGCTCGCGCTCCATCCGCACCAGCGGGCGCAGCGCGCGGTGCACGCCCAGGCCCACCAGGGCCAGCGACAGCAGCGACAACACGGCGATGGCCAGCAACGCACGGGTCACCATGTCCTGCGCCAGCGCTTCGCGCGCGCGCCGGGTCTGGCCCACCTGCACCCGCACTTCACCCTGCGCCGACGGCGAGGACACCCGCCGCGACACCACCACGAAGCGCACCTGCTCGCCGCTGTAGAGCGCATCGAACAACTGCGGACGGTCGCTGGGCGCGTGCGGCGGCAGCGGCAGGTCCGCATACCCGGTCACCGTCTGGTCGCGCGCGTCGGACACGCGGTAGAACACGCGGTCTTCCGGCGCCATGGCCAGCAGGTCCAGCGCGGCATACGGCAGATCGACCTGCCATTGCGCCTCAACCAGCGCCACCGAATCGATGATCGACAGCGCCGAGGACACCAACAGGTGGTCGTAGGAGCGGTTGGCCGCGCGTTGCCCGTAGGCGCGCGCGCCGAACAGCAACGCCACCGCGAACAGCGCCAGGAACGCGCCCAGGTACAGCCACAGCGTGTGCCGGATCGAGCCGGACGTGCGCGGGTCAGTCGTCATCGCCGCCCGCACTGCCGGCGTCGTCGCCCAGCGCTTCGAGCAGGTAGCCGCTGCCACGCACGGTCACGATCCGCAGCGGCGCATCGGCCAGCTTGCGGCGCAGGCGGCCGACGTAAAGTTCGATCGCATTGGGGCCGGCCTCGTCGTCGAAGCCGAACAGGCCGTTGCCGATCTCGTCCTTGCCCACCACCTGGCCCAGCCGCCCCATCAAGATTTCCAGCAGGCGGTACTCGCGGTTGGGCAGTTCGATCGGCTGGCCGTCCAGGCTGACCCGGTGCGAGGCGTTGTCGAACTGGAACGCGCCGATCTGCACCACTTCGCTGGCCTGGCCACGGGTACGCCGCAGCAGGACCCGGCAGCGCGCCTCGAATTCGCGGAAATCGAAGGGTTTGCCCAGGTAATCGTCCGCGCCCACGTCCAGTGCCTGCACGCGGTCTTCGATGCCGTCGCGCGCGGTCAGCATCAGCACCGGGGTGCTGTCGCCGCGCTCGCGCATGCCGGCCAGCACGCGCAGGCCGTCCAGCTTGGGCAGGCCGATATCCAGCACCACCAAGTCGAAGCTCTGGTAGCGCAGCACGCTGGCCGCCGCCAGCCCGTCGCTCTGCCAGTCCACCGCGTGGCCACTGCGGCGCATGCGGCGAACGATGGCATCAGCCAGGTCCGGGTTGTCTTCCACCAGCAGCAGGCGCATCGGGTCAATTCGTCGAAGGTGCATGAATGCTAGCGCGAGCGGCCGCTGCCGTGGGCTTCGCTGCACTGCACAAACCCCTGACAGGTGGATGACAGCTTCGCGGCACTAGGCTGCGCCATCGCGTCGCAGTCCCCTGCCACGCCATTGGCGACATCACCGCACTGACGTACCTGGGAGGGTCCGTGGAACTGAACTCACTGCGCTGGCGCACGCCGGCTGCCTGCACCCTGCTGTTGCTGACCGCGCCGGTCTGGGCCGCCGAGGACAACGACGACGACCGCCCGGTCACCGCCACCGTCGGCGGCCGCCTGCACCTGGATTTCGCCGATTTCAGCAACGATGGCCGGGGCACCCCGAACAAGGACGACACCGAGATCCGCCGCGCCTGGCTGGATGTGTCGGGCAAGTTCTTCGTGGTCGACTACAAGCTGGAAGCCGACGTCTCCGGCGACCGGGTGGAGGCCAAGGACGTCTTCGTCAGCCGCAGCTTCGGTGACGCCGGCAAGCTCACCGTGGGCCAGTTCAAGCAGTTCTTCTCGCTGGACGATCGCACCAGCTCCAACTACGGCACCTTCCTGGAGCGCGGCAATGCCGGCACCACGCTGGCCCCGCTGTACCGGTTGGGCGCCTCGTGGCAGGCCGCGCGCGGCGACATGACCTGGGCAGCCAGCGCCTACAGCCTGGAGAGCATCGACGCCTGGCAGGTCAAGGGCCGCGCCGCCGGTGGCCGTGCCACCTGGGCACCGGGCGCCACCGCTGGGGAGGTGCTGCACCTGGGCCTGTCGCTGGCCCACGAGCGCTACGACAACCCCGGCGCCAACGGTGTGCCCGGGCTGAAGATCCGCCCGCGCCCGGCCGGCCACCTGTCCGACAACAGCCGCCTGACCCTGGTCGATTTCTCGGCCGGCCGCGACACCGACGTCAACAAGTGGTCGCTGGAGTACGCGCAGGTGCGCGGCCCGCTGTCCTGGCAGGGCGAGTTCAGCGGTGCCACCTTCGACGACGGCAGCCAGCGCGGCAAGGTGCTGGCCGGCTACGGCCTGGTCAGCTGGTTCGTCACCGGCGAGTCGCGCGTGTACGACCGCAAGACCGGCCGCTTCGGTCGGGTCAAGGATTTCCAGCACAAGGCAGGCGCCTTCGAGCTGGCACTGCGCTACGACCAGATGCGCGGCGACCAGCACCTGATCGGCCAGCCGGACCTGCGCGATGCACAGACCGAGGCATGGACGCTGGGCGGCAACTGGTACATGCGCCCGAACCTGCGCTTCATGCTCAACCTGATCGAAAGCCGCAACCGCGACCGCCTGACCGCAACCACGGTGGACCGCACCCGCGCGGTGACCGGCCGCCTGCAGTTCGATTTCTGAGCCTTCCCTTCCGTCTTTCCCTTCCAGGAGTCTGCAGATGATGCTGAGCATCCTCGGCTTTGGCATGGTCATTACATTCATGTATTTGATCATGAGCAAGCGGCTGTCGCCGCTGGTTGCCCTCATCACCATTCCGATCATCTTCGCGCTGCTGGGCGGCTTCGGTGCCGACATCGACGAGATGATGCTGGAGGGCATCAAGAAGATCGCGCCCACCGGCGTGATGCTGATGTTCGCCATCCTGTACTTCGGGGTGATGATCGATGCGGGCCTGTTCGACCCGCTGGTGCGGATCATCCTGCGCTTCGTCAAGGGCGACCCGATGAAGATCGTGCTCGGCACCGCGATCCTGGCGATGCTGATCTCGCTCGACGGCGATGGCTCGACCACCTACATGATCACCGTGTCGGCGATGCTGCCGCTGTACCAGCGGCTGGGCATGAACGCGCTGAACATGACCTGCGTGACCATCCTTGCCGGTGGCGTGATGAACCTCACCCCGTGGGGCGGGCCAACCGCGCGTGCGGCCACCGCGTTGCACGTGGACCCGGCCGACGTGTTCGTGCCGCTGATTCCCTCGATGGTGATCGCCTGCGCGGGCGTGCTGCTGCTGGCCTGGTACCTGGGCCTGAAGGAGCGCCGCCGGCTCGGCGTGGTGAGCCTGCCGCAGGGTGGCAGCTGGATGGACAACAGCGTGTCCGATGACGGGAACGCGCTGCCCACGGTGGAAGACGCCGAAGACACCAAGCGGCCGAAGCTGCTGTGGGTGAACCTGGCGCTCACCCTGGCGCTGATGACCGCGCTGATCATGGGCGTGCTGCCAATGCCGGTGCTGTTCATGGTCGGCTTTGCGATCGCGCTGGTGATCAACTACCCCAACCTGGCCGAGCAGCGCCGCCGCGTGGTCAACCATGCCGGCAATGTGCTGTCGGTGGTGGCGCTGATCTTCGCCGCCGGCATCTTCACCGGCATCCTCAACAACACCGGCATGGTGGAGGCGATGTCGCACAGCTTCCTGGCGATCATCCCCGACAGCTGGGGCCCGTACCTGGCGGTGATCACCGCGATCGCCTCGATGCCGTTCACCTTCTTCATGTCCAACGACGCCTTCTACTTCGGCGTGCTGCCGATCCTGTCCGAGGCCGCCGGCAACTACGGCATCACCCCGGTGGAAATGGCCCGCGCCTCGCTGGCCGGGCAGCCGGTGCACCTGCTCAGCCCGCTGGTGCCCTCGACCTACCTGCTGGTGGGCCTGGCCAAGGTGGAGTTCGCCGACCACCAGAAGTTCACCCTGAAGTGGGCCATCGCCATCTCGATGCTGCTGATGCTCGGCGGCCTGCTGTTCGGCCTGTACCCGCTTGCGTCCTGATCCGCCTACCAAGGAGCGTTCTGCCATGACCCTTCGCATCGCCTACGTCACCAGCGGTATGGGCAGTGTCGGCACTGCCATCTGCCAGAAGCTGGCCCGCAACGGCCACACCGTGGTGGCCGGTTGCGCACCGAACTCGCCGCGCAAGGCCGGCTGGCTGCGCGAACAGCGCGAGCTGGGCTTCGATTTCATCGCCTCCGAGGGCAACGCCGCGGACTGGTCCTCCACCGTGGCCGCCTTCGCCAAGGTCAAGGCTGAGGTCGGCGAGATCGACGTGCTGGTCAACAACGCCGGCGGCAGCCGCGACGTGTTGTTCCGGCAGATGAGCCCGGACGACTGGAACGCGGTGATGGGCTCGAACCTGCATGCGCTGTTCAACATCACCAAGCAGGTCATCGACGGCATGGCCGCGCGGGGCTGGGGCCGGATCGTGAACATCGGCTCGGTGAGCGCGCACAAGGGCCAGATCGGCCAGGTCAATTTCGCCACCGCGAAGGCGGCCATGCATGGGTTCAGCCGGGCGCTGGCCAATGAAGTAGCCACGCGCGGGGTGACGGTCAATACGATTTCGCCGGGCTACATCGCCAGCCAGTCGATCAGCAGTTTCCCGCCGGACGTGCTGGACCGGTTGGCCGGCTCGGTACCGATCCGCCGCCTGGGCAAGCCGGAAGAAGTGGCCAGCCTGTGCGCGTGGCTGGCATCGGATGATGCGGCGTATGTGACCGGCGCGGATTACGCGGTGAACGGTGGGCTGCACATGTTCTGATGTTTGACGCGTTAAGTTGACGCGTGACCTCCCCCACGAGGTGGCCGCGACGCTGCGAGGCGTTGCGGCTTTTTTTGTACGCCACACCGGCGCGTGTTCACCGTTGGTCGACACGCCATGAAACGCCACGGCCCCGCAACATCAAACGATCGATGCCTATCGGCGCCGCTCGTTGGCCTGCGCACAAGTCGGGTGACCACAGTCACACATCAACCGTCTTGCACGTTTTCCCAGCGAAAATCACGCTGGATGCGACACTCTCCAGCTACCCGCACTGACCCGCTTCGCTTCTAATCCATCTACAGAATCAGCCACGTTTTCGTGGTCAGTGGATTAGAAGGACTCCCGCATGTCGCATGGAATCGCAGCAGCCTCAAAGGCCCACTCGCAGCATCGCTTGATCGACATCGTGTGGGGGCCGGAGGCCAGCCCTGCTCCGCTGCTCCCGCAGCGCATCGAGTACCGCGACAGCCTCAGCGGCGATCTCCAGCTCACCGCCGCGTGCGTCGCCTCCCGTCCCGATCTCGACACCAGCGCGCTGCTCGGCCGCTCCATCGGTGTCGGGCTCATCAGCGCGCAAGGCCGGCGACGCTGGCTGACCGGCATCATCACTGGCGCGCACCGCGCAGGCCTGCATGGCGGCCTGCCGCAGGTGAACCTGCAGATCGGCTCGGCGCTGGCTCTGCTGGCGCACCGCCGCGCCTGCCGGGTCTTTCAGGACATCAGCGTGCCCGACATCGTGGCGCTGATCCTGGACGAACACCGGCACCGCAATCCACGCATTGCCGCCGCGTTCGAGCACACGCGCCAGCTGCTGCGCGAGCATCCTCCGCGCTCCTACTGCGTGCAGTTCAATGAGAGCGACCATGCCTTCATAGAGCGCGTGCTTGCCGAAGAAGGGATCAGTTACCACTTCCACTTCAACGTGGATCAGCTGCAGCCACGGCACTGCCTGCACCTGAGCGACAGCAGTCTGTTCGACCCGGGCCGTGCCCGGCCACTGCGGTATCGCAGCGCACTCACCGAGGACCGCGACGACGATCTGCAGCAGTGGCAGGCGCGTCAACACCTGGTGCCGTCGACCGTGACGTTGTCCAGCTATGACTACGCCAGCGCGCAGGTTCTGCAGGGCAGCGACGACACTGCGCTGCACCGCGACCTGCCGGCCAGTGACGCCACACTGGGATTGCAGGCGCATGAGGCGCAGACGCTCTACTACGCGAATGGCAACCAGGACCTTGATCGCTATGCGCGCCTGCGCATGCAGGCGCGGGAGCTGCGCGCACGCACATGGCTGGGCGAGGGGCAGTTGCGCAGCCTGGCCACCGGCGACGCCGTTATCATCGAGCAGCACCCGCTGTATGCGGCCCCAGAAAGTGCCGCTCGCAGTTTTCTGGTCACGGGCATCCATCTGGAGGCGTGCAACAACCTGCCCGACGCGGTGCCTACCGGCGATGGCGAGGGTCCCACGCCCGGCCAGTGTCGCACCCGGTTCCGCGCAGTGCCGCATGACCAGACGGTGGTACCCGCGTACGCCGACCGCCTGCACCGCCCCACCGCCAACGGCCCCCAGACCGCCACCGTGGTCGGCCCACCCGGCGAGACGGTGCATACCGATACGCTGGGCCGCATTCGGATCTGTTTCCACTGGCAGCGCCCACAGGACCACCCCGAAGGGCACACCGAAGATGCCCGCGCCTCCACCTGGGTGCGCGTCGCCCTGCCCAGCGCGGGCGATGGCTTTGGACACCAGTTCCTGCCGCGTATCGGTCAGGAGGTGCTGGTCACCTTCCTGCACGGCGATATCGACCGGCCGCTGGTGACCGGCGTCCTCTACAACGGGCGCCATGCGACACCCCGCTTCGCCGGGGTTGGGCACTTGCCGGGCAACCGCGCCCTGTCCGGCATCCGCTCGCAGGAACATGCAGGTGACGCACATGGCGAGTTGATCTTTGACGACAGCACCGGCCAGCTAGCCACCACGCTGCGCGCGAGCCCGCATGACAGCGCGCTGCACCTGGGACACCTGCACGGCCCGCGCACCGACGGCCAGGCAAGTCCGCGCGGCGAAGGCGCAGAGCTGCGCACCGATGCCGCCCTGGCGCTGCGCTCGGCGCAGGGCCTGCTGCTGAGCAGCCACGGCCGCCAGCGCGCGCAGGGCCACCAGTTGGACCGCCAGGAACTGCAGGGCCTTCTGGACGATTGCCGCCGTGTGTTCGAGGACCTGGCCACCCTGGCCATCGAACAGCAGGCGGGCGCACCGGCCACTGCCCCGCAGCAGGCACTTGCCGAGGCACTGCGCGGCTGGGGCGACCAGGGCGGCCAGGCACCTGTAATCGCCGTATCGGCCGCTGCTGGCCTGGTAAGCGCCACCCCGGCCTCGCAGTTGCACGTCAGCCAAGGACACCACGATGTAATTGCCACCGGCAGCCTGCAGCAGACGAGCGGCGAGCGCATGCACCTGCAGGCGGGCCAAGGCCTGTCGCTGTTTGCCCGTGACGGCGGCATCAGCACCATCGCCAACGCCGGGCACGTGGCGGTGCAGGCGCGCAGTGCGGAAATCCAGGCGCATGCGCTGCAAGGCGTGCAGATCAGTGCCGAGAACGGTGAGATCGTGCTGGCCGCACCGGTGATCCGCCTGGTGGCGGCCGACGGCAGCTTCCTGCGCGTGGGCGGGGGCGTGACCGGGGGTAGCAAGGACGCCATCGCGTTCCATGGTGCCAGCCATGACTGGGATGGGCCGCGCACCGAGCAGTGGCAGCGCGCCGTGGTGGCTGCGCCGATTCCGCCGGTATGCCTGCCCTGCCTGGCCATGGCGGCCATGCGCGGCAGCGCGGCGGTCAATCTGGCAGGCGCGGCATGAATCCCCTGCCGCCTGCGTGCCATGCCGCATTGGCCACCCACGGGGTGACGCCCTGCGTGCTCGTGGACGGCGCCATGCAACACGCCGCCGGCGTCCGGCTGGCCCGCACGCCGGGCGCGGGCATCTCGTTGTTTGACGACCTGCCCGAGGATGCGCAGGCGCTTGGCCCGTGGTTGCTGTCGCCAGCGCAGGCACAGGCAATGGGGCTGGACGGTAGTGGCCCAGGCGTGAACTGGCTGGTCAGTGCGCTGGCGCTGCCAGACGCGGCCAACCACCTGCGCCACTGGCTGCGCGATGGCCACCCGCGCGGGCTGCACTACACCCGCCTGGCCGATGGTCGCGTGCTGCGTGCGGCCATGACGGTGTGGACTCCAGCGCAGCGGGCTGCCTTCTGCATGCCGTGGCGTGGCTGGTGGCTGGCTGACCGCGATGGTGAAGCGTTGGCGCTTGCGCTGCCCGAACCGTTGTCCCTTGAGCCGGGCACAACGGCGGGCTGGACCGATGCGCAGCGCGAGGCACTGGCAGAGCACAGCGGGGTGGACCAGCTGCTGCACAGCCTTAAAGGACATGTGCGGTACGCCGCATCGCTGACCTCGCGCGAGCGCAGACACGCCGTCGCCACGCAGGTGCAGCGGGCAGCGGTGGCCGCGGGGTATGTGGAAGCGCCGGACCAGGTGAGCTGGATCGCATTCGCGCTGATGGCGGGAGGCTGCTCCATGCCACTGGATGGGCACCCGGTGCACGCGTTGGCGTTGCGCGGTGATGCGCTGTGGAGCGCGCTGATCGATGGGGCGGCCTCGGATGCACCCGCCGACACAATCACCTTTGACGAGGATCCGAAATGACAGACCCCGAGCGCCCTGAGACTACACCACCAGAACCAGCAGAAGATCACAGCCCACCGCTTCTTGGCGCAAGCAGGGAGCCTGTCGAAGATGACGCATCAACAGAGGCAATGGACCTGATGTGGTACGGCGTGGACGTGGTTACAGCTACGTTTATGGCAGCAACAATCGTGTGGCTATCAGCACCAGAAAGCGAAGACCCAGGAACCTGGTTCTTCTGCACCTTCGTGCCTTCGCTTCTCATGAGCAACGGTGTTCGAGACACGATCAAGGACGCCAATGCCCTCAGATTCCAGCAATCTTCACTCCTGCGCGTATCCTCCGGCGCGTGGCTTCTTGCGTGGGTGTTGTTCATCGGCTGGCTCGCCGAGGAACCACTACGCCTATACATCTGGCCGCTCCTTGCATTGCCGTTCGCCGCCGGAACAACGATTGCCGTGGCAGCAGTGCATTTCCTTTTTGCGCGCGCTCTCAGCACCGAGGCGGCGCGGCAGACTGCGTCCGCCGCAGCTGAAAAAGCACGACGGGACACCGCGTCCGATCCGACTGAGTCCGGGCTATCGTCGGAGGAGCCTGGCAGCGGGATGCCGCAGGGCCGCAGCAGCGACGGCAACTCACCCTTCTGGATGCTCGGAATCCTGCTGTTGCTCATTATTGCCGGCGCCATATCGGCGCGTTACCGCGCCGATACAGCGTTGAACGCCGTCCCTGAAGACCACTTGCGGACGATTCCGAGCACTTCTACACCGGATGATGCACGCCATGCCGATGCGGACAGCGTCGAGGAGCACATCCATCGACAACAAGAACTCGGGAGGAATGAATGAACATTACTGGATCGTCCGTCATTCAATCAGCAGTTGAAAAGGAGCGCGCATGACCACGTCTCAGCCGCCTGATGCCTCATCCACCCAGCCAGCGGAGCAACCAGCATCGGATAGTGATGGCCAAGCCAATGTGACCCAAGAAGGGCTCGAGCAGCAGGACTACGCGCAGCTGGCCTGGCTCGGGGTGGACGTAGCATTGGCTGCATTGATCACGACAGCAATGCTGTGGCAGCAACGTGACGGGAGCGACGTATCGCTGGAATGGCGGACTGTTGGGTTTGCAACCATCTTTCTCTTCATCAACGGGGTGCGGCAAACATTCAGCGATGTCCACAAGGCTCGTTTCAGACGATCACCCATTGTCCGTGCAGCCTTCAGCGTATGGCTCGCGGCATTCCTGCTGATGCTGGGCTGGGTAGGCGGTGGACCGCTGGGCCTTTATGCATTGCATGTGGTAGCCCTGCCCTTCATGACGGTCGTCACCGTTCTGGTGCTGGCGCTATACAACTCAGTTGCTCGTGGCGTTCGGCAGGACGTGGCAGAACGCATCGCTTACAGCGCGCTGCTTGAGAGGGCCCAACGGACCGCCGCAATCACCGGAACTCAACAGAACACCGAAGCCGGCCAGACCGCTGCCAGTCGGCGCGCAGGAATCGGCCAGGACATGAAGATCCTGCTTTGGCTTATGGTCATCTGCGCTGCGGCATTAGCTGTAAGCATCGCACCAGCGCGTCATTACATTTTGAAGCAGCACGTCTCTACGCAGGTGGGCGACAGCCTGATCTGCTGGACTATGGATGTGGCGCCACAGCCATTGGAACCTTCCTCATCGATGGCAGCCCTGCCAACGTGATCAGTAGGCACCGCTTCCATCGCGACCTGCCGCGGAAGTGGCAACCAGGCTTGGGTCTGCGCGTCAAATGGTGCCGCCCCACCCGCCCGGATAGTCACACATTCGATCAGCCACGGGAGAGAGGGTGCAGGTGGGTTGAAAAGGGTGCATCGATTCAACGGTGCACACATGCAGATAACTGGCTGCACATCTTCCCTGACGACCAGATGTTGGTGATCGCTTCTGTGAAGGCGCCGAATCATCAGGGCTACCCAGGGCCTGGGCACTCCAGCAAGGACGTCCAAGAAAGACAGAGGAGCTGGCCGCTATGAGTGAATACTCCCGGGCGTTTGAGAACACGGCCGCAACGCGAACTTACACCCCCTCGGAGGCGAGCGTCGATAGCGAGCGGGCGCCAGTTTTCGCGCACTTTCAAGTGTCAATGCGCCCCGATATGGCACACCTGAAGGACATCGAAAGAGAAGAATCCTGCGGACACGCAGTGATTGAATACTGGCGTCGCCGTAAGCACGACGCACTCCATTCAGCCGCATTCGCAGTTGCGGCTCTCACTATGGCGGGCTGTACGCCTCTGGAGCGAAGTTCAGACCCCAACGCACGCGTCGGCGGCAGCTTGACGTCGATGGACTATGAGCCGACCGACACCTTCGTGCGCCCTGTTTATGTCAATGGTCTGGGCGGGGACAGCGCCGGAACCGGCGGCAGTACTGTTCTCAGCGCGATCAGCCTGCCACAGCGTTGGTGTCCGGGGCTGACCGTAACTGTCAAATGGCGCCGATGCAGAGCTTTCTATGCGGACAAGCCGGAAACGGAAGAAGAGGCTTGCCGCTGGGTCGAGAAAGACGTTCCTGTACATCCCTACACCTACGTAGGCACCACCTGGTTGCACATCTTCGCTGATGACCAGGTGCTGGTTATCCCGGCAATGTTGGGCCCAAGGCATCCGGACTATCCCGGCGCGCGTCCCCCTTATAAGAACTTCTACGAGCGAAGAGGCATTGGCCGTGATGAATGAATGCTCCTGGCTCCCCGAGGAAGCGAACGTGATCTTTGGCATGCAGCGGGTGTCGCGCACACTGGATGCGCACTCCCTGACGACTCCCGGGAACGCACATTGCATAGGAACCGAGCCAGCAGATTCCTCCACATGCGCCTTGGTGAAGTCTCCCAGTCACCATAGGCGCGGTGCAATGCACATAGCCGCGCTCGCCGCCGTCGTGCTCACCTTGACGAGCTGCAAGCCCGCCGAACGAAGTTCGGACCCCAACGCGCGTGTCGGTGGCAGCTTGACTTCGATGGACTATGAGCCGACCGACACCTTCGTGCGCCCTGTTTATGTCAATGGCATGGGCGGAGACAGCGCAGGAACCGGCGGCAGTACTGTTCTCAGCGCGATCAGCCTGCCACAGCGCTGGCATCCCGGGCTGACCGTGAATGTCAGATGGAGGCGCTGCGCGCGCGGAACCTTCTATGTTCCCGGCGTTCCGCAGAATGAGGGGTGTCGCTGGGTCGAGAAAGACGTTCCTGTACATCCCTACACCTACGTAGGCACCACCTGGTTGCACATCTTCGCTGATGACCAGGTGCTGGTTATCCCGGCAATGTTGGGCCCAAGGCATCCGGACTATCCCGGCGCGCGTCCCCCCTATAAGAACTTCTACGAGCGAAGAGGCATTGGCCGTGATGAGTGAATGCTCCTGGCTCCCTGAGGAAGCGAAGGTGCTCTTTGGCGTGCGGCTGGTGTCGCGCACACTGGATGTGCACTCCCTGACGACTCCTGGGAACGCACATTGCATGGGAACCGAGCCAGCAGACTCCTCCGCATGCGCCTTGATGAAGTCCCCTGGCCACCTTAGACGCAGTGCAATGCACATAGCCGCGCTCGCCGCCGTCGTGCTCACCTTGACGAGTTGCAAGCCCGCCGAACGAAGTTCGGACCCCAACGCGCGCGTCGGCGGCAGCTTGACGTCAATGGACTACGAGCCGACCGACACATTCGTGCGCCCGGTGTATGTCAATGGCCTGGGCGGAGACAGTGCCGGAACCGGCGGCAGTACTGTTCTCAGCGCCATCAGCCTGCCACAGCGCTGGCATCCCGGGTTGACCGTGAATGTCAGATGGAGGCGCTGCGCGCGCGGCACCTTCTATGTTCCCGGCGTTCCGCAGAATGAGGGGTGCCGTTGGGTCGAGAAAGACGTTCCTGTGCATCCGTACACGTACGTGGGGCGTACCTGGCTACACATCTTCGCTGATGACGAAGTGCTGGTCATCCCGTCCATGAAAGGCCCGAATCATCCTGACTATCCAGGAGCTGAATTCCCCTATAAGAACTTCAACGATCGCAGAGGCATTGGTCGTGATGATTGAAACAGCGTGGCTCCCAGAAGACGCACCCGCAACTCGAATGTTCAACCCCGCAAAGGCGAGTGTCGGCATGGAGGGTGTTCCGTGCTGGATGAATGTTCAATTCTCGGTTTTCTTTGATGGAACGCGAAACCACAGAATTGAAGACCTACCGACAGGTGCGCACAGCAATGTCGTTAGACTCTTCGATGCTTGCCGTGAGAAGGAGGAAGAAGGTCAGTTCCGCCTCTACGTACAAGGCGTAGGAACTCCATTCCCTCATATTGGCGAAGTTGAGCCGCATCCGGACGGCGCGCAGAGCGGCGCCAATGGTGACCTGCACCTGCGTTACGCCTTTCTGTACATGGCTAACGAGCTGGCAAGAATCCTCACCGGGGACGTGATTGTCCCGGAGACCATCGCAGATACCAGCGCCGCCGTGCAGGACAAAGCCCAGGTCAAGGTCTGGCGACGCAAGCTGGAAGAAATGCTGGCCAACCCAATGCCAGGTGCGCCCACGATCCCGATGATCACCCTGGATCTGTTTGGTTTCTCACGAGGCGCAGCAGCAGCGCGAGCCTTCCTGAATCACCTCATCGAATGGACGGGTGATGGCCAGGCCCAGGTGTGCGGCATTCCACTGAGGGTCCGCTTCATGGGCCTGTTCGACACGGTTGCCTCGGTGACGTTCGCAGACTCCTTTCCGTTTCCGTTCAATGGCCACTTGGGATGGGCAAAGCCGGAATACATGATCATTCCCCAGTTTGTCGAGCAATGCGTGCATATGGTGGCTGGGCACGAAGCCCGCAACTCGTTTCCCTTGACCACAATAGGTGTAGAACGCGAGAAAGCACGCCCCCGAATCGAAATCGTGTACCCAGGCGTGCATGCTGACGTGGGCGGTGGATATGGACCCAACGCACAGGGCAAAGGAACCCACCTCGGCCAGCATCAGGTTCGACAGGATCAGTACGACATGCTGTCGCAGATTCCACTCAACGATATGTATGAACGCGCCTGCGCAGCAGCAGTACCATTAATCCCGATGGCTGCGCTGGGGGATGCCCAGCTCACCGACGCCTTCGCCATCTCCCCCGAACTACAACGCAGCTTCAACGCTCACCAAGCCACGCTGCAACAGCATCGCGGCGGGGCGCCGCTGATGCGCCTGCTGCACAGTCACTACGTCACCTACATCGGGTGGCGAAGAGACGTGTTGCCGCGTGCCCGGTTTATCGCACATCCCTTCATGACCCACTGCAAGGGCACCCAGGTGCAGGACCACATCAACCTGGACCAGGCCAATGCTGAGCTGGGCGTCTATATCCAGCCCTTCAGCCAGACCACGGACCGTCTGAGGGTGAGATTCCTGCAGTCAGGCACGGTCAACGCGATCACACGCGAGCACCAGTGCCTGCGGATGTACGACCGTTACTGGGCGGGTGCACCCGCGCCCACTACGGCGGTCAGCACCTTCATGGCGCAGTACGTGCACGACTCGCGCGCGGGCTTCGTGTTGACCGATCCCCAATGCGAGCGTGACTACACGAACATGCACGCCCTGCTGGAGAAGAAAGACAAACAGTACATCGCCAGTCGCAGTCGCTACCACGAGAAGGTGCTGCCGGCGTACGAGAAGCGGCGTGAAGCCAACCCCAGGATGGACGAGGAGCATCCATTACCGCCGGTCGATCCGCTCAATACCGCCGATCGCAGGGCACTGGAGATCTATCGCCGGGGTAACAAGCCCATCTTCACCGATGCCAAACCTGCATCGAGCATGGACGGAAAGCTGGACATGCTGGATGGCCTGGCGTTGATCTCGCGACGCGAGCCGCGTTGGAGCTATCTGCGCAGGCGGCAGATATTCCGGCCAGTATTCAAGCCGCGAGACAACGCCCGCGGCGAGGTGACGTCCCGCGGGGACGCCAAACGCCTCACACACGAGGACGGCCTGTCATGACCCCGGCAGCTCTCTGGCGGCGAGTCTTCTACGCTCTCTGTGCACCGTGGTCGTTGTTGATGGGCTGGTACGCGCTGGACCTGCCACCAGGCGAGCGCCTGGACGCGCTGGGCCCCTGGGCGGTGGGCAGTGTTGCCGCAGCCGCGTTTGCCCTGCTGGGCCGCGGCCTGCATGGGGGTGTGCAGGCGTGGTCCGCTCGCCCATCCCATCGCGACGCCAGTCCCATCCCGGCCGCCGCCGGCGCGGCGTCGGCGGCGTCCACCGAACCCACGCTGCAACTACGCGCCTGCTTCGCACGCCTGGAGCAGCATCCACCCGAGTGCCTGGCCACCCAACTGACCCCGTCCACGTCGCACGCCCCCCTGCTCGCCAACGACCTGCCCGACCCCGGCGCCTCGCTGGCCGAGCGCGGCATGGCACTGCAGGTACGCCTGGCACAGGCGATGGACATGCTGGTGAGCAACGTGCCCAGCGCCGGCCCAGTGCCGGTCTTTACGCTCGCCCCCACCCTTACCCCTGACAGCCGTTACGCCGCCGCCGACTGGCCCGGACTGATGGCAGCCCAGGCCACGGTGCGCCCGCCGCTGCTGCGGGCCATGGAGCAGAATGGCCCATCGCTGGCGCCCGTGCTGCAAGCCCTGCACGCGCAGTTCTCGGCTTCGCCAATGCTGTGCAACGCCGTGCTGTTGAGCGTGGACGGTGAGTTGATCCGCGGCCACTACTCCAGCCAACGGCGAGACCCGGACGCACCGCGTCTCCCGCCCGTGCACGACAGCGTGGTGGTGTTGTGGATTACCCGCGACGGCCTGCCCGCCGCCCTGCGCCAGCAGGCGGTGGACGCCAATAGCAGCGATGGGAAACGCGCCCGGCAGGCGATGGCGTGGTGGAGCAGGGAAATGGACAGCGTCCACGCGTTGTCCCCGGACGAAGCCCAGACGCGGGTGCTGCCGACAGCGACGGTAGATGCGTTGCTCAAGGCATACAGGGCGTCCGACGATCCCGAGCTGGCTGACCATGCCCGAGCTGCCCGCATGCTGGGCGAAGACACCTGGCACCCGGTGCCCTGGAGCACCCAGCAGGTGGAGGCGGACGACGCTGCGGCCGTGCTGGCCCGCCTGCCGCCCCCCCTGCACCTGCCGCTGCACGACGCGCACGGCAACCGATTGCCTGCCCTCGAATGCGAGCATGCGATCGCCGCCGGCTGGCAGGCGCTGTGCGCTCGCCTGCCGGACGATCAAGCGCCGTGGCGCGTGTGGCACGACAGCCGCGCCGATGCGGCCCTCACCGTCGCGCTGCGGCTGGCCCTGCGCGGGCTGTTGCCGCCGGTGGACCTCGACGACCCTGCACGTGCCGTGGATCTGGCCACGCGACTGGGTCCGCTGGGCAGTGGCGCCGGCGGCGCCGCATTGGCACTGGCAGCGGCCTGCCCAGGACGGCATGTCGTGGTCATTGCCGACGGCAACGGCGGTCTGCTGCTGCAACCGGTGATCACCGCAACGCCGCCGCAGGCATCTGCCAGCCCCCTGCCCACTTCCTATTGCCAAGTCCTCTCTGGAGCGCCATGAAATCCTGCATCGCCCTGCCCCTTCTGTTGGCCGCCGTTACCGCAATGAGCGCCTGCGAGCCGCAACCTATCCCATTGCCGGAGATCTGGAACACCTGGCCTGAAACACCCGAAGCACCGCAGCCGCTGCTGGGGACGGTGTGGAAGCTGCACGACCTGCCCGGCAATGGCGCGCACACCGCAGTGACGGTGTCGCCGGAATCGCACGTGGGCTTCATCATCCTGGAAGCCGATGGCCAGCACCTTACCGGCTACGCCGGCTGCCAGCCGATGACCGCACTGTACCGGCAACAGGGCACGACGCTGAACGTGGAAGGCCTGGTCCGCACCGGCTCGCGCTGCCACAAGGACAGCATGGACGACATCGGCGACCGCTTTGCCGCCGCGCTCAGCACGGCGACCGGCTACCGGATGGCCAGTGATGACGCGTTGCTCCACGTACTGGACGGCGACACGGTCACCGCAACCCTGATCTATCGCACGCCACCGAAGGGGCATTGGTGAACCGCGCGACGACCCGGAGGCCGGCATGAAACACCCGGTATGCCTGGGCGATCCCACCAGTGGCGGGGGCGAGGTCGTCTCATGTCAGATGGATGGCCGTCGCCACATTGGCGGCCGCGCGATCGCCGTGGTTGGCGATCTGGCCACGTGCCTGCTGCATCCCGGGCGTCATGCGTTTGTGGAGGGCAGCGAACGGGTGCGGGTGGAAGGCCAGGCGGTGGTCGTGGATGGCCACCGCCTGGCCTGTGGCTGCCACGGCATCGCCGGGCATGCTACGCACGTTCGTATCCGGTAGGTGCCGACCGTTGGTCGGCACACGCGGGAACCCGGCACCACCGACCAACGGTCGGTGGCTACCGCGGGGGTGGCGTTTGGCGGTGCCCGCGTTGGTCAGAACTCCGCTGCCACCGTCATGAACACCTGGCGCGGCGCGCTGGCGTGGATCGCGTAGCGGGTGCCGGTGGGGTCGGTCGGGGCGAACGAGCTGAGCTGGCCGGCGTAGCGCTTGTTGGTGAGGTTGGTTGCGTTGAGCGACACCTTGACGTCGCGCAGGCCCAGGCCGGGGCCGAACGAATAGCCCACGCCCGCATCGAAGGTGGTCACGCCTGCCACCGACTGGTCGTTGGTGTAGGTGTAATAGCGTTTGCCGGTGTACTTGGCGCGCAGGCTGGCGAAGTAGCCATCGCGGTTCCAGCTGATTTCACTGGATGCCATGCGCTGCGGGGTGTCCACGGTGATCTTGCCGGCCACCGGCACGATCGCCCCGCCGGAGGTGTAGTTGTCCTCGTAGGTGGTCTTGTTCCACGACAGCGCGTTGTACCACTGCAGGCCATCCACCGGCTTCAGGATAAAGGTCAACTCGGCGCCGCGGCTCTTCACCGAGCCCACGTTGATGAAGCGCGTGATGCACTCCGGGCGCGTGCCCACCTCGATGCTGGTGCACGGGTTGAGCGAGAGCAGGCGGTTGTCGAACATGACGTGGTACGCCGCGATCGAGGCCTGGTACTTTTCGCCGAAGGTGCGGAAGCCCGCTTCCAGCGTCTTGGACTTCTCCGGCTCCAGCCCGGCGCTGGCCGCGAACGATTCCGGCGACACCTGCAGCGGGCCGCCGCTGCCACCGCCGACGAACGCGGCGATGTTCTCCGAGTACGAGGCGAACAGCTCCTGGTTGGGGCTCAGCTTGAAGCCGATGCCGGCCTGCGGCAGCACCGATTCCTTGGCGGTCAGCGTGCCCGACGCGTAGCTGGCCTCGGTGCCCGGCTTCGCGTTGGCGGTCATGCGGGTGTTGGGGCTCTTGATGCCCACATCGACGGTCAGGCGGTCATCCAGGAAACGCATGCGGTCCTGCACGTAGAACTGGCGCGTGCGGATGTCGAAGTCCTGGTCGAACAGGCGGCGGTTCGGGTAGTTCAGGTAGGCGTCGTCCAGGAACGGACCGGTGATGTAGTAGAAGTTGCGCTCCACGTTGTGGTCGTTGCGCTCGTACCACAGGCCCGCTTCCAGCTCGTGGATGCCCCACTGCCAGCTCAGCGCGGCGGTGATGCCCTGGCGGTTGATGGTGTAGTTGGTGCTGCGGATGGAGATCGGCAGCGCCTGCGCGGTGCCCGGGTAGGACGGCTGGCCCGGTGCCCACCAGTGGCCTTGGCCACGGTTTTCATGATGGTAGCCGAGCAGCTTCAGGCGCGCGGTGTCGCCCAGCGCGAGGTCGGCATCCAGCGCGTACAGGTTGTCGTCGCGCAGCGCACGGCTCTGGTAGTAGGCATCGTCAATGCTGTTGACGCCCCCGCTGAAAGCGCACTTCTGCGCGTTGTAGGTGCCCGGCGCGCAGTACGCGGCGGCCACGGCGCGGTCCCAGTCCGGCGCGTAGATGTTCCAGTCATAGCCCAGGCCACGCCGCAGCATGTCCTTGGACAGGTAGGCGTAGTTGGCCTGGCTCACCCGCGAGGTGGCGGCGAACGCACCAAAGCGGTGGTCGCCCACGTTCCACACGGCCTTGGCATTGAACTGGCGCGTGGTCTGGTTCTGGTTCGGCGCGGCCCACATGTCCGAATCCTGGTGCACGCCGGACACGTAGGCCGAGAAACCGTTGAGGTCGCCGGTGTCCACGCGCAGGTAGCCACGGCGCTGGTTGTCGTCGCCCACGGTCACGCTGGCACGGCCGCCGAATTCGGTGGACGGGTCCTGAGAGAAGTACTGGATGGTGCCACCCAGGTTGCTGGTGGACGCCACGCCCAGCGAGCCGATGCCCTGGGACAGTTCCGCCCCGGCCAGGTTCTCGGCGATCAGGGCACGCGCGATGCTCAGGCCGTTGTAGTTGCCGTAGCTGTTGTCGCCCAGCGGAATGCCGTCCAGCGTGTAGCCCAGGCGGCTCTTGTCGAAGCCGCGCAGGGTGATGCTCTGCGATTCCTCGTTGGCGCCGAAGGCATCGTTGGACTGCACCGACACGCCCGGCAGGCGGTCGAGGATCTTCTGGCCGCTGGTGCCCGGCGGCAGCACCTGCTTGTCCACCGTGCCAATGCGCTGCACCTGGCGGGTTTCGCCCTGGCCGATCACCGACACGGTGTCCAGGGTCTGCGCGCTGAGCGCAACGGTGGCATCGGGGCCTGCGTTGGCGGCTACGTCGGCAGCGTGGGCATTGGCGGCGCACAGCGCAATCGCCACGGCGATCGTCAGGGGTCGGGTAAGCATGGTAGTCCGTTGCATGGGGGGTGATGACCTGCGCACTGCAGGTGCGTGACCATCATGCGAGCGCAACATGAAAGGATTCTTACGCCACGGGGTGCGGCGTATGAAATGCGACCCGACGCGCGAAACCGTGCGTGCATGCTCCCCGTATGCACCGCACGTACAATGCCTGCCTTACCGCAACGGCAGGGACAGCAGACAATGAACGAACAAGAGTACGAGGCCACCAAGTGGGCCCTGCTGCACGCCCATCTGGTGCAGGCCACGCCGGAACAGCGGCACCTCTATGTGGCGCGCTCCAACTACGGTGACAACCAGCGCGCCCTGGCATGGCTGGCCGACCAGCCCGACCTGGACCGCGCCACGGCGCTGATGCTGTTCTGGAGCGTGGGTGCTGGCGCGCATGCGCAGTACGAAACGCTGGACGACGTGCCCGACTACGATCGCGACACCCACCAGTTCATCGGCTTGGTGCAGCAACGCTTCCTGGACGGTTTCTATGCCGACCACGGTATCGGCTTCGATCCAACCCGGTGGGACGGCGCCGGTCCGAACGAGCATTCGGCCGCCGAACTGCAGCGCGTGCCGGCGCAGATGCTGCAGGCCGTGGACGGCGAGCATCAGATCGATCCGTTCGATGAAGCCTACGACGAGGACTACGACGACGGCCTGCCGATGGCGCTGGTCGAGCAGCTGTACGAGCTGGCTGACGTGCATATCGCCTGGGAAGAAGCGAACCCGCGGTAGGTCACCACCGTTGGTGGTGACGCGTCAGGTACGTCACCACCAACGGTGGTGACCTACTCGGCGGCCAGCTGGTCCATGCGGATGCGGTTGGCGAACAGCGAAAACGCCAGCATGCCGGCCAGGCCATTGGCGCGGCTGACCCAGTGCGGCAACCAGCGCGGCGGGCGCAGGATGCCCTCTTCAAACAGCGGCGCGAAGGCGATGGCATCGTGCAGCGACATCTTGCCGGCAAACAGCCAGCGGCAGACCTGCAGGCGGTCTTCGGCCAGCATGTGGCGGAAGAAGGTGTGCACCGACACCAACCCGCGCAGGTACACGGTGTCCTTGGTGAAGGCCGCGCCGCCGGTCGGCGGCACGCCGCGGAACACGCGCTGGGCCGAGGCGAAACTCTCTTCGTTGTTCTGCCCGGCCTCGCAGAAGTAGCGGAACACCTGGATGAAATCGGCGCCTTCGCGCGCCATCGCGATGGCTTCGGTGCGCAGGCTGATGCGCTTGAGCCGTTCGATGTCGATGCTGCCGGTGATCTGTTCGGCGAACGTGGCCAGCCCTTCCTGGGTGGCGGTGACCCGCGGCGAGGACAACGCCAGGCTGGGCAGGTGCGGCTGCTCGCGTCCGTTGAGGGCGGTCAACGAATGCACCAGCGCTTCGTGGTGGAACAGCTGCGCGCGGTCGTAGGCGCTGAAGCGTGCACTGGTGCGCAGGCGGATGCGGGTGGGACCGGCGGCGGCTTTGGAAATCAGCTCCGGGTCGAGCTGCACGCTGATGATGCGCGATTCGAAGAAAGCGTCCAGGTCGCTTTGCAGCTGCAGCTGCAGCGCGGTGGCCGAGACCGGCACCTGTTCTTCGGGGGCAAGCAGTTCGTGGTCCAGTTCCTGCGCGATCTGGATGAAGTGGCGTGCTGCCTCGCGGGTACTGGGGCCGTTGCCGGGCAGCGGGTGCTCGGGCGCGCCGAACAGCTCCACCGAATAGTGGTCCACCGCGGCGGTGCCCAGCGATTCCAGAAGGCCGGCGGCCAGGTCCCAGCTGTGCGCCGAGCGCTGCACATACAGGCCGATGGGATGGGTGGGATCGCATTGGGCGCTGATCGCGGCCAGGGCACGGCGCGTATCGCTGAAGTCCAGCCGGGGATAGGACACCTGGGGCAGCACCGGATTGCCGCGCGCGACGCTGGCCAGGAACGGTGCCTGCAGCGCGGCCGGCCAACTGGTCAGGCCAAGCAGCTTGATGCCGCCCACCGCCTCCACCAGCTGCGCATCGAGCGCGGTGTGGTGGGCCACCTCACGATCCACGGTCATCGGTGTGTCCATGGGCGGACAATAGCAGCCACCCATGGGGTGGCTCTACCCGCGGCCCCACCACGGCCGCCGCACACCGCCCGATCGTGGTCGACCCACCGGTGGCGGCACGTGGGTTATCGCCGGCCGCCCTTTCCGCCCGGTCGCCACTGCGCGCCCTTGCCCACGTGCTTGCGCTCGATGGCCTGCTGCGCCTGGCGCACCGCCAGCTTGGCCGCCGCGGCCGCCACTTCTTCCTTCAGCTTGAAGTAGTTCAACAGGCGTTCTTCATCCAGCGAGCCATCTTCGATGGCCGCACGGATCGCGCAGCCCGGCTCACGCTGGTGCGCGCAATCGCGGAAACGGCATTGCGCCGACAGGGCTTCCACGTCGGAGAAACCGCCTTCGCTCAAGGCCTCTTCACCGGTCGGCTTGAGCTCGCGCATGCCGGGTGTATCGATCAGGCAGGCACCGGCCGGCAGCGGGATCAAGGCGCGGTGGGTGGTGGTGTGGCGGCCGCGCGAGTCGTTCACACGCACGTCGGCGGTTTTCATGCGCTCCTCGCCGAGCAGGGTGTTGGTCAGCGTGGACTTGCCCGCCCCCGACGACCCCACCAGCACCACGGTGCGCCCCGCGCCCAGCCACGGCAGCAGCGCCGACGCGCTGGCCGGGTCGCGGCCGTTGATGGCCAGCAGCGGAATGTCCTGCGCGGCCAGCTCTTCCAGCACGTCCAGGGCATCCTGGCTGTACTCGGTCTGGTCGGCCTTGGTCAGCACCACCACCGGCTGCGCGCCGCCACCGCCCACCAGCAGCAGGTAGCGCTCGATCCGGCGCGGGTTGAAGTCCGCATCCAGGCCGCACACGATGAACACGGTATCGATGTTGGCCGCGATCACCTGCTGGTGGTAATGCTCGCCGGCCGCCCCGCGCTTGATCGCGGTGCGCCGCGGCAGCAGCGCGATGATCTTGATGCCGTCCAGCAGCACCCAGTCGCCCACTGCCGCGCGTTCATGGCTGGGAAACCGCGGCCGCTGCCACTCCGGCGGGGATTCGGTCTTGATCGCCGCGTCCGGCATGTCGGCCACGATGTAGCCGGTGCGGTGCTGCTCGATCACCCGGCCCGGACGGGCCTGCGGGTGTGCATCGAACAAGGCCTGCCAGCTGGGCAGCTCGGGGGCGCCTGCCCAGGGCCAGCCTATGGTCTGCAGGGCGCGGAAATCGATCGGTTCGCTCATCGCCCCATTCTACCCTCCCCCGCCGCTCCGGCCGGGCCCGGCAACCGCCCGCCAACAATGGGGTTTTGGCCCCGGCGGGGCTTGCCCCGCAACGCACCAATTCCGCTACCATGCAGATTCCATGCCCTCCAACGGCCCAGTCATGTCCACGCCCCCGATCAAGCCGCTTGCCACCCGCGAGCGCCTGTCCGAAGTCCGCTACGAAATCCGGGGCGAACTGGCGCGGCGAGCGCGTGAGCTGGAGGCCCAGGGGCGCAAGCTGATCAAGCTGAACATCGGCAACCCGGGCAACTTCGGCTTCCGCGCACCGGAACACCTGCAGCGCGCGATCGCCGACGACATGGGCCGCACCGACCCGTATACCCACCAGCAGGGCCTGCCGGAGGCCCGCGAGGCCATCGCCGCCGCCTACGCCCGCCGTGGCGCGCCCGATGCGCATCCGGACCGGGTGTTCGTCGGCAATGGTGTCAGCGAGCTGATCGACCTGTCGCTGCGCGCCCTGCTCAACCCCGGCGATGAAGTGCTGGTGCCCTCGCCCGACTACCCGCTGTGGTCGGCGGCCACCATCCTCAACGACGGCCGCCCGGTGTACTACCGCTGCGCCCCGGAGAACGGCTTCCAGCCGGACCCGGTGGAAATCGAGACGCTGGTGTCCTCGCGCACCCGCGCCATCGTGCTGATCAACCCGAACAACCCCAGCGGCGCCAGCTACTCGCGCGACCTGCTGGAGCGCATCGTCGCCATCGCCGCCAAGCACAACCTGCTGCTGATGGTCGATGAGATCTACGACCAGATCCTGTACGACGACGCGCAGTTCCACCCGGTGGCCCCGCTGGCCGGCGAGCATCCGTGCATCACCTTCAGCGGGCTGAGCAAGGTCCACCGCGCCTGTGGCTGGCGGGTGGGCTGGGCGATGCTGTCCGGTGCAGCCGAACGGCTGGGCGAGTTCCGCGCGGCGATGGACCTGCTGAGCGCGCTGCGCCTGTGCGCCAACGTGCCCGGCCAGTACGCCATCGATGCGGCCGTCAACGGCCCGGACACCGTCTCGGCGCTGTGCGCGCCCGGTGGCCGCCTGTATGAAACCCGCCGTGCGGTGATCGAGGCCTGCAACGCCAGCGAGCACCTGTCGCTGGTGGCACCGGCCGGCGCGCTGTACGCCTTCCCGGCGGTGGTCGGGCCGGCGGCCCGCAGCTTCGACGACCACGATTTCGCGCTGGAACTGATGAACGAGGAAGGCGTGCTGGTGGTCCCGGGCTCGAGCTTCAATGTGCCCTACCGCCACCACTTCCGGGTCACCCTGCTGCCCGAAGCAGAGGTGATGCGCGATGTCTTCGCCCGCATCGACCGCGCGTTGGCCCGGCGTGCCGAAGCGAATACCAAAGTAGTGCCGCTGAAGCCGCGCAGCGCGGTGGCCTGAGTGGCCCTGTCCTACCTGGCCCTGGGCGACTCCTACACCATCGGCGAAGGGGTTGAACCGGCCGCGCGTTGGCCACTGCAGCTGGTGGCCGGCCTGCGCGACATCGGCGTGGCGGTGGACGACCCGCAGATCATCGCCACCACCGGCTGGACCACCGACGAGCTGGAGGCCGGCATCGATGCCGCCGCGCCGCAGGGGCCGTTCGGCCTGGTCAGCCTGCTGATCGGGGTGAACGACCAGTACCGCGGCCGCAGCGTGGACGACTACCGCCCGCGCTTCACCGCGCTGCTGCAGCGCGCACTCGGCTTTGCCGGTGACCGTGCGCAGCGCGTGCTGGTGCTGTCCATTCCCGATTGGGGCGTAACCCCGTATGCGCGCGACAACAACCGCGACCGTGTGCAGGTCGGGCAGGAACTGGACGCCTACAACGCGGCCGCCGCCGCGATCTGCGCCGAACACGGCGTGTCGTTCATCGACATCACCGACCTCAGCCGGGTACCCGGCGGCGAAGCGGTGATGCTGGTCGACGATGGCCTGCATCCCTCTGCGGCGATGTACGCGCTGTGGACCGAACGCGCGTTCCAGGTGGCGCGCGTGCAGCTGGCCGACGAGGTGCCGCGCTGAGCACGGACGCCCTGCCACTGGCCAAGGAACAGGCCCGCCGCATCGCTGACGCGTTCATGCCGGCCCAGCGCTTCGGCAACCGACGCGATTACTACTACAGCCGCGGCAAGCTCGGCAGCGATCCGTTGTACCCGGGCGTACTGGCCGCGCTGGCGCCCGCGCACGGCGCCCTGCTCGACATCGGCTGCGGCCTGGGCCTGCTGGCGCACGTGCTGCGCCAGGCCGGGCACCGGCAGCCGTACCTGGGCGTGGACATCGATGCGGACAAGATTGCCCGTGCGCAACGCGCCGGGACGCGCGCAGCACTGGCCGATGCGCGCTTCGACTGCCTGGATGCCAGTGCCACCCTGCCCGCCCACCACGGCAGCGTGGCGCTGCTGGATGTGCTGCAGTACCTGCCCGCGCACGCCCAGACCGGGCTGCTGCAGGCGGCGGCCGCCCGCGTGGCACCGGGCGGGCGGCTGGTGATCCGCACCACCCTGGCCGACAACAGCGGCCGCGACCGCACCACCCGCATCACCGACATGCTGGCGCACCTGGTGGGGTGGATGGGCACGCGCCCGCGCCACTATCCGGACGCCGCCAGCGTGCGCGCGCCCTTGGAAGCGGCGGGCCTGCACCTGCAGATGCGCCCGCTGTATGGCAACACCCCGTTCAACAACTGGCTGGTCAGTGCCGAGCGGCCCGCGCTTGCCTGAGGGTCGCGCGCGGCGCGGCGCACGCGCATACTCGCGCCCCGATACCGGCATGGAGCCCGCATGACCCCGCCGTCGCCCCGACATTCCGCCCTGGGCATCGCCGCGCTGGTGATCAGCCTGTGCGGGCTGGTGATGTTTGCGATCAGCGCGCACTACGCGCATACCCCGGCCCATGCGCAGATGCAGACGCTGCCGGTGGTGCTGCTGGTGGTGGTGTGTATCAGCATCGGCCTGGCCGTGCTGGCCACGGTGATGGGCATCGGCAGCCTGCTGCAGCACCGCCGCCGGCGGGTCACCGGGGTGCTGGCGCTGGGGCTGGCGCTCACCCTGCTGCTGGCCCAGGTGTCGCTGGTCAGCTGGATGCGCCAGCAATGGCAGCATGCGCACCCGGTGGCGGGCAGCATGCAGCCGTAACGCGGCGGCCCGTGCCGCCTACGCCGCGTGGGGTAGGACCGCGCTCAGGCCACGATCCTGCAGGGCCTGCAGCACCGCTTCGATGATCGCCAGGTTGTGTCCGTGGGCGGCCCCCTCATGCAGCAGGACGATGGCGCCCGGCCCCAGGTCGGCCACGATGCGCTCCACCACGGCCGCCGGCTGGCAATCGACCCCGTCAAACCCGCGCGCGCTCCAGCCCACGCGGGTGAGCTGCCACTGCGCCAATGCCGGGGCCACGAACGGGTTGGTCATGCCCACCACCGAGCGGTACCAGCGCGGCGGCTGCCCGGCGAGGGCGGTCAGCGCCTGCTGGCACTGCGCGATCTCGTCGGCCATCGCCGCCCGCCCGAGCCGCCAGAAGCGGGTCTGCGGGTGGCGGTGGCTGTGGTTGCCCAGGGTGTGGCCGCGGGCCAGCATCTGCCGCACCAGTTCGGGCTGGGCCAGGGCCCGTTCGCCGACCAGGAAGAAGGTGGCCTTGGCCTGGTAGCGGTCCAGCAGGTCCAGCACCGCCGGGGTTTCGGGCGAGGGGCCGTCGTCGATGGTCAGCCACACCCGGGGCGCGCTGCCCGGCAGGCGGCTGAGCACAGGGGCATAGAAGCGGCTGTTGGGCAGGAACACGGGCACCATGAACAGCGCGTGCGAGGCCACCATCAGCGCCAGCCCGACGGGCCAGCCCAGGCCCACCCACGCCAGCACCACCAGCAGCTGTGAGACCAGCAGCCAGGGCAGCCAGCGCCAGGGGCGCAGGGGAATGCGATGCAATGTTTCCGGTACGGTCATGCCCCATGATGCCATGCGGCGTAGAATGACCGGTTCCAAACGCCGGACCCGACCGTCATGTCCCTTGATCCCGCCCTGCGCTCGCGCATCGAATCCATCCTCACCGCCAACCGCGTCGTGCTGTTCATGAAGGGTCAGCCGAGCATGCCGCAGTGCGGTTTTTCGGCCAAGGCCGTGGGCGCGCTGCAGGACCTGGGCGTGGAGTTCGCCCACGTCAACGTGCTGGCCGACGCGGAGATCCGCGAAGGCATCAAGGCCTACGGCGACTGGCCGACCATCCCGCAGCTGTACATCGACAGCGAGCTGGTGGGCGGCAGCGACATCATCCTGCAGATGGCCGGCAGCGGTGAGCTGAGCAGCGTGCTGGGTCTGGCCGCACCGGACCGCACGGCGCCCTCGATCACGGTGACGCCGGCAGCGGTTGAGATGCTGCGCGGCGCGCTGGCCGATGCACCGGGTGCGTCGCTGCAGCTGGGCATCGATGCAAACTTCCAGCCAAACTTCCAGCTGGCCCCGCACGACGACAACGCGATCGCGGCCGAGTCCAACGGGCTGCGCGTGCAGTTCGATCTGGCCAGCGCGCGTCGCGCCGAGGGCATCACCATCGATTGGGTGGACGATATCCGCGGCAAGGGTCTGGCGATCGACAACCCGAACGCACCGCGTGCGGTGAAGGATCTGGCGGTGCGCGATGCCGACGACCAGCTGCGTGCCGGCCGCCTGATGGTGGTGGACGTGCGCCCGGCCGACGAGCGCGCGATCGCATCGATCAACGCGTCGTTCGAGACGTTCGACGGTGACAACCGCGCCCGTCTGGAAGCCCTGCCGAAGGACACCGCGCTGGGCTTCCTGTGCCACCACGGCGGCCGCAGCGCACAGGCCGCCGAGCAGTTCCGCGCCTTGGGTTTCACCAACGTGCACAACATCACCGGCGGCATCGACGCCTGGTCGAACGACGTGGACAACAGCGTGCCGAAGTACTGATCGACCTCAGTTCAGCGCTCAAAGAAAAACGCCGGCAATGCCGGCGTTTTTCGTTTTGATTCTTCAAGCTAAGGCGGCTTGGCTGTGACGCCTCGGGCTGGGCGGGGGTGTGGGGGTTCGCGGGACACGCCGCAAGTACGTCCGTGTAGGCTCGTGAGCGCCATCCATGGCGCCCAACGGTCCCGCGAACCCCCACACCCCCCCCCCTGACAGTTGGCCGGTAGCCATGGCGAAAACACACAGCACAAGCAGCACCCGCTGGTTCAAGGTGTCAGAAGCGTTAGAGGTGTTAGAGGTGTTCGAGCTTTACCGCTCTTTCGTTGGGCACCCGCACACTGTCAATGGGTGGGTACGGGTGGGTTGGCGGGACCGTTGGGCGCCATGGATGGCGCCCACGAGCCTCCAGGGATGGATTTACGGCGTGTCCCGCCAACCCACCCGTACCCGCCAAGCCAGCGCACGCGCGCACCCGCCGCTGTTGCAGTTGCTGTTGAAGTGGAAGTTGCTGTTGCTCCCGCTTTTTAAAAGCCTCAACCCGCAAACCCACCCTCGGCCAGGTAATCCAGCTCCTCCGGCGTCGGCATCCGGCCCAACACCGCGTTGCGGTGCGGGAAACGGCCGAAGCGACGGATGATGTCGCGGTGCAGCTCGGCAAACTGCAGGTACTCCTTGTCGCCCAGCACATCGAACATCGCCACCGACCGCTCCTGGTCCTGCGGATCTTCCGAATGCTCGAACGGCAGATAGATGAAGGCACGCAGCTTGGGCACCAGCTGCAGATCCAACCCCTCCTCCACCGCGCGCATCGCGTAGTGCCGGGCCAGACCGTCGGTCGCGTAGGAATGGGCCGTGTCGCGGAAACAGTTACGCGGGAACTGGTCGAGCAGAATCATCAGCGCCAGCGCACCGTCCGCGCTGCCCAGCCAATGTTCGCGCCCACGCCGCGCCGCCGCGAAGTGTTCCTCCAGGAACGCCTCGCGGAACCGCGCATCGAACGCGTCATCGCGCGTGAACCATTGTTGTGGGCCGGCATCGCGCCAGAACTCCACCACTTGTACCGCCACGTCCATTCACTACCCCTGAGGGCGGAACGTCGCCAGGACGCCCGCCGGTTCCATTGCCATCACTCGTCAAAACGCAGGTGGCGGACCGACTTGCCGTTGCGCCGTATAAGCTTAAGCGCCTCGATACCGATCTGGATATGGTTTTCGACGAACTGCGAGCTGACCTTGGCGTCGGACGCCTCGGTTTTCACCCCGTCCGGGATCATCGGCTGGTCGGACACCAGCAGCAGCGCCCCGATCGGGATGTGGTTGGCAAAGCCCGCCGCGAACAGCGTGGCCGTCTCCATGTCGATGGCCATGCAGCGCATCAGCCGCAGCTTCTCCTTGAACGCCTCATCGTGCTCCCAGACCCGGCGGTTGGTCGTATAGACCGTGCCCGTCCAGTAATCATGGCCCAGATCGCGGATGGTGGTGGACACCGCCCGCTGCAGCGCAAACGCCGGCAGCGCCGGCACTTCCGGCGGCAGATAGTCGCCCGAGGTGCCCTCGCCACGGATCGCCGCGATCGGCAGGATCATGTCGCCCAGCTGGTTCTTGCGCTTCAGACCGCCACATTTGCCCAGGAACAGCACCGCCTTGGGCATCACCGCCGACAGCAGGTCCATCACGATGGCCGCGTTGGGGCTGCCCATCCCGAAGTTGATCAGCGTGATGTCATCGCTGGTGACGCTGGCCATCGGCCGGTCCATGCCCTGCACCGGCGCGCCGGTGAGGTGGGAAAAAGTGTGCAGGTAGCCTGCGAAGTTGGTCAGCAGGATGTGCTGGCCGAACTGGTCCAGCGGCACGCCGGTGTAGCGCGGCAGCCAGTTTTCGACGATTTCCTGTTTGTTCTTCATAGTGCGCGTGCGGTCCGGCAAGTGGTTCCAGTGTGCCTATTCTGCGGGTGCGCACCCAACAAGCAAGAAAAAGGCGGCCAATGGCCGCCTTTTTCCGTGCTGCCGTTACCGCTGGATCAGAACTGCACGGACCAGCGCGCGGTGGCACCGTGGTCACGCGACTCGCTGCCGAACTGGCCGTTGTAGCCCAGTTCCAGCTGGTTGCGCGGGCTCAACCAGGCCGACAGGCCCAGCTCGGCCACCACCGCATGGTCGGCGATGGCCGCGCCACTGACGGTGTAGCCGCTGCCACCGGCCAGGGCCAGGTTGGCCACCTGGTTGCGGTCGCCCGAGGCACGGCGGTAACCCACCCCGCCACGCACGTGCAGCCAGCTTTCCTGCTGCCACGCGGTCTTCAGGCCGCGGTCGAAGCGCACACCGGCGGTGCCGATGGTGGTGCGGGTATCGGCCACGTTGCCGTGCAGCGCAGCCGCGCCACCCTGCTCGTTGACGCCGTCCACGTCCACTTCCACGCGCGCCAACTGCAGGTACGGCTCCAGGCCCGCTTCGGCGCCGCCGATGCGGTAGGCACCTTCCACGAACAGCTGGCGGGTCTTGGCGTCGTAACGCGCGGTCAGTGCGTCCTGGAACCCGGCAAAGGCCAGTTCGCGGCGGCTGTCCACTTCGTGACGGGTGTAGCCCAGACCGGCGCGCAGGCCGAACCCACCCCACTGGTTGCCCACGTAGGCACCCAGGTGGGTGTTGTCGATTTCCGCACGGGCGCGACGGCCCTGGGCCTGCTTGCTGTCGGTACGCCCGGTACCGATCAGGCCGCCCACCTGCCAGCCCCCCGCGAAGCGGTGGTCGGCACCAACCAGCAGCCCGCTGGTGTTGCTTTGCGTGCGCGCCGCATTGGCATCGCCGTCGAGCTTGCCGCTGCCGCCGATGGCCTGCACCCAGGCGCCGGTGGCGGCCGCATCGCCCGCACCCGGCGCACGCGCGCCGACACTGCGACTGAGCGCGGCATCGCGCAGGTAACGGCTGCTTTCCACCAACGCCATCGGCGTGGCGGCATGCAGTTCACCGCTCAAGGCATCCAGTGCCGCGCCCACCTGGGCCGGGAACAACTGGGTCAGCGGCTTGGGCAGGCCCTGGTTGATACCCAGGCTGTCGGCGCTGGTGGCCACGCCGCGCTGGTTGGCGGTTACCGCCGCGCTGGCCAGTGCGTTGCCGCGGGCCACGTTGATCTGCACGCCGTTGGCGCCGTAGCCCAGGTTGAACTTCAGGAACGGCGAGAACGAGGAGAAGTCCAGCGTCGCAAAGCGACCGTTGACGCCGCCGTCGGCCTGCAGGAAGTTGAACTGCTCGCCCAGGTAATAGGTGCCCACTTCCGGCAGCGCCTTCAGGGTGCCGTCCAGGGTGGCGGTGCCGGTCACGTGCAGCATGTCGCTGCGGCTGCCCGGGGCCAGTTCGGCCAGGTAGATGCCGCTGGCGGTCTGCACGTAGTCGCCGTCGATGGTCAGCGTGCCGATCGAGTTGCCCGGCGCGATGATGCCTTCCACGCGGGTGTCGCCGAGACGGCCGATACCCTTCAACGCGCCCTTGCTCCCCACCACGGTGGAGCCGCCCTGCTGCAGACCGTTGAACGACACGGTACCGCCGTTGACGAACAGGTCCACATTCTCCAGCAGTGCGTCGGCGTTGACCCGGGTGGTGCCCGACGAGCGCAGCGTACCGGCCTCAAGGCTGCCGTTGAGCACGAAGGTGCCGGCCGTGCCGACCTCCGTCACCGCGCCTGACTGCACGCCGTCCAGGGTCACCGTACCGCCGCTGACGTTCAGTGCCGAGCCGTCGAGCACGCCCTTGGCGCTGATGACGCTGGTGCCGCCGAGGTTGTTCAAGGTGGTGGCCACCAGGCTGCCGTTGAGCACGAACCGGCCCGCCTGCACATCCACCGACGCGGTGAGCGCATTGGTGCCGTCCAGCTCGAGTACGCCCTCGCGCACGACGGCGCCGTTGAAGGTGTTGTCACCGCTCAGGCGCAGCCAGCCGATACCGGACTTGGTCAGCTTGCCCGGGCCGCCGATGTCGTTGGTCCAGTCGTCCCATGCATCGCCTTCCCACACCTTCAGGCCACCGGCTCGCTGGTTCATCACCACGTCGGTGTCCACGCGCAGCAGGCCGTAGCCTTCGATAGCCTTGCGCAGGTCCATCAGGCCCCAGCCGTAGACATCGTCGACGCCGGCTGCACCGAGGTCACGGGCGGTGGTGAGCAGCACGTCGCGTACCTGCGCGTTGTCCAGGTACGGGTAACGCTCGAACAACAGACCCAGCGCACCGGTCACATGCGGCGTCGCCATCGACGTGCCGCTCAGCAGCCCATAGGAGTAGGTCGGCAGGCGCTCCAGGACGTCCAGAATCAGGTTGCCGTTGTCGTCGGCGTACAGATCCGAGTTGACCTGCGAATCACCGCCATACACCGTGGAGTTGATATCCGTACCGGGCGCGGCCAGGCACCAGTTGGCCGCAAAACCGCAGCGCATCGACTGGTTGCTCAGCACCAGGTCCTGGTCGACGTTGACCACGGCAAGCCAGTACTTCTCGATATCGGGCATCGCACGCGGCAGCGAGGCGTACATGCCGGCGATCGGGCTTTCTTCCGGGCTCGGGTTGACGCCGCTGTTGCCGGCGGCCCACACCTGGATCATGCCCTTGGCACGCGAACCGTCAGCGATGGCCTGCAACCGCTCTTCGAACACCGGGTGGGACAGGTAGAAGTCCAGATCCTCCTCCGAGTTCGGCTCGCTTGCCAGGCCCCAGCTGTGGTTCACCGCACGCACGCCCTGCTCGTTGAGCTGGTTGTACAACTGCGGGAAGATCGAATTGGACGCCCCGATGGACGCTACGTTCTGCACGTCGAGGTAGCCATCGGGCGTGGCGGTGTAATAGGAGACGCTGTTGGAGAACAGGCGCGCCACGCTCAGGTCGGCACCGAAGGCAACGCCATGGGTGCCGCTGCCATCGCGGTTGGCCGCGATCGTGCCGCTGACGTGCGTACCGTGGATGCCGTAGCTGCCCCCTTCGAAGTACCCCCAGCTGTTGAGCAGGTCGACGATGCGCTGGTCGAAGGAGGGATCGAAGATGTTGAACTCGATGGCAACCTGGTCGCCATCCGTGGCGAAGCACGCGTCCGGACCGTCCACTGCGGCGGTGTTGGTGCACAGGGTGCCATCCGGCATCACGTCGGCCAGGTGGATGCTGCGATGGTCCTTGCCGGCAAACTCATCGTGATCCAGCCCGGTGCCGCTGTCGAACACGCCCAGGCGGATGCCCTTGCCGGTCAGTCCGCGCGCATAGGCGTACTCGGCATTGACGGCCTGCAGGCCCCAATCGGCCTTGAATTCGTCGGTGCGCCAGCTGGCTGCATCGCCGGCAACGCCCATGGTCGGCTGGGTGGGACCCGGTGCGGTCGGAACGATCGCCGCGCTCGTGCGCGGGGCCACGTCCACCACGTTCGGGGTCAGCTGGTAGGCGGCACGCTGCACGAGGCGCTGCTGCTGGTAACTGGTCAGGGTGTCGTCGGCGGCGCTGGCCACGCTGGGCAGCACCAGTGCGCTGAGCAGGATGCCGCCAATGGTGGTCGCCAACAGGCTGGGCGACGGGCGACGGGAGACTGCGGAAGAACGCTGGTTCATCTGTTTACCTTCCTTGAGTGATGCGCTTTCAGAGCAAATACGTGATCAATTTCACGGAACTGAGCGGGGTGAGCCCCACCCCGAGCGTACCTCATATTCACCATTTGTTCACAACCGTTTAATGATTACGAAACATTTCGCGATAGCCAACACCCCTGCAGTTCGTCACTTGGCAAACGCCCCCCTGCCCGGCTAGCGTCGGCGGCTGCGTCCATGTAACCCCGGGGAATCCATGCACAAGTTGTTGAGCGTCGGCGTCGGCCTGGCGTTGTTTTCGATCGGCCTCGCGCCTGCGCCCGCCGCCTCGCGCTTCGTGCAGGACCCCTACCCCACCACCTATGCGCCGATCGCCTCGGCACCGGTGCTGATCCACAACGCCACCGTGCTGACTGGCACCGGCACGCGCCTGGACAACGCCGACGTGCTGCTGCAGGACGGCCGCATCCGCGCGGTGGGCAGCGCGCTGGAGGCACCGGCCAACGCGGTCCGGATCGATGCGGCCGGGAAGTGGGTCACCCCCGGCATCATCGACGTGCATTCGCACCTGGGCGTCTACCCCAGTCCTGGGGTAAGCGCGCACAGCGACGGCAACGAGATGACCGCGCCGGTCACCGCCAACGTGTGGGCCGAGCATTCGGTGTGGCCGCAGGACCCGGGCTTTGCCGCCGCGCTGGCCGGGGGCGTGACCGCGATGCAGGTGCTGCCCGGGTCGGCCAACCTGGTGGGCGGGCGCGGGGTGACGCTGAAGAATGTGCCGGCCACCACCTACCAGGCCATGAAATTCCCGGGCGCGCCGTGGGGCCTGAAAATGGCCTGCGGTGAGAACCCCAAGCGCGTGTACGGCGGCGGCAAGGGCGTGGCCCCGGGCACGCGCATGGGCAACGTGGCCGGGTACCGCGCGGCCTTCATCGATGCCAGCGAGTACATCGCCAAGAACGCACCGAAGAAACAACAGAAGAAGCGCTGGTTCAGCGGCAGCGACAAGGGCGACAGCGCCGGCGATACCGGCGGCAAGCGTGACCTCAAGCTGGATACGCTGGCCGGTGCGATCCAGGGCGACATCCGCGTGCACATCCACTGCTACCGCGCCGATGAAATGGCCACCATGCTCGACCTGTCCAAGGAATTCGGCTTCAAGATCGCCGCCTTCCACCACGCGGTGGAGGCCTACAAGCTGTCCGACCGTCTCGCCGCCGAAGGCGTGTGCGGCGCGCTGTGGGCCGACTGGTGGGGCTTCAAGATGGAAGCGTTCGACGGCATCCAGGACAACATCGCGCTGGTCGACCGACCGGCCAACAGCTGCGCGATCGTGCACTCCGATTCCCCCGAGGGCATCCAGCGGCTCAACCAGGAAGCGGCCAAGGTGATCGCCAACGCGCGCCGGGCCGGGATCGAGATCGCCCCGGAGCGCGCGATGATTTGGCTGAGCTACAACGCGGCGCGCTCACTCGGCGTGGAGAAACAGACCGGCAGCCTGGAGGCGGGCAAGATGGGCGATGTGGTGGTGTGGAACGGCAGCCCCTTCAGCTCCTACGCGCAGGCCGAACAGGTGTTCATCGACGGCCACCAGGTGTACGACCGACGTGATGCGCGGCGGCAGCCGCTGTCGGACTTCATGCTGGGCCAGGAGGTGGGTCGATGAACCGGGTTCTGCTCCTTTCCGCGCGTTGCCGGGCGTGGCTCGGCACGACCGCGCTGCTGATGCTGGCCGCGTTGCCCGTGCACGCGCAGGACCTGCTGGTGCGCAACGCCACGGTGCATACCGCCAGCGCGCGCGGCAGCCTGGAACACGCCGACGTGCTGGTCCAGGGCGGCATCATCCGCGCGGTCGGTGCCGGCCTGGTCGCACCGGCCGGCGTCAGCGTGGTCGAGGCGGCGGGCAAGCCGCTGACCCCGGCGTTGTTCGGCGGCATCACCGACATCGGCATCGAAGAGGTGTCCGGCGAGTCGGCCACGGTGGACAGCACGCTGAAGCTGGACGACCAGCCGCTGCGGCCGGAGTTCGACGTCAGCCTGGCCTTCAACCCGGCCTCGGTGTTGATTCCAGTGGCACGGCTGGACGGCATCGGCTTCACCGCGCTGGGGGCCAACAGCGGCGGCGGCTTCATTGCCGGCCAGGGCGGGGTGATGCGGCTGGACGGCAGCGCCGACCCGATCGGGCCGCTGGCGCTGTATATCCGGCTGGGCGCGGCGGGGGCGGAACTAACCGGCAACTCGCGCGCGGCGCAGTGGATGCTGCTGGAACAGATGGTCAGCGAAGCGCGCGGGCGCGTGCCCGCCGATTCCCCGCATGCCCTGCTCACCCCCGCCGGGCGCGCCACGCTGGCACGTTACCTGGCCGGGCAAGGCCGGCTGGTGGTGCAGGTGGACCGCGCCGCTGACATCCGCCAGCTGCTGCGCTGGGCCGGCCGCGAGAACGTGAAGATCGCCATTGCTGGCGGTACCGAGGCCTGGCGCCTGGCCCCGCAGCTGGCGCAGGCCAACGTGCCGGTGTTCGTGGATGCACTGGGCAACCTGCCCAGCAGTTTCGACCAGCTCGGTGCCACGCTGGAAAACGCCGCGCGGCTGCGTGCCGCCGGGGTGCAGGTCAGCTTCGCCCAGCGCGACGATGCCTCGCACAACGCACGCAAGATGCGCCAGCTGGCCGGCAATGCCGTGGCCAACGGCCTGCCCTGGCAGGACGGTCTGGCCGGGCTGACCCGGGTGCCGGCGCAGGTGCTGGGCGTGGGCGATCGCATCGGCAGCATCGAGGTGGGCAAGCTGGCCGACCTGGTGCTGTGGGAAGGCGACCCCCTCGATGTGGGCCACTATGCCGAGCAGGTCTGGCTGGGCGGCCGCGCCATGCCGATGCGCTCGCGGCAGACCGAGCTGCGCGACCGCTACATGACGCCAGCGTCGGCCGAACCGCGCGCATACTCACGCTGAGCCCCATCCTGCGGCGGGCATGACGCCCGCCGCACCGTCCCCCCGGGAGTGCCCATGGCGCTGCGCTGGTATTTCGATTTCGTCTCGCCCTTCGCCTACCTGCACTGGCAGCAGCTCAAGACCCTGCCGCAGTTCGAGCGGATCACCCCGGTGCCGATCGCCTTCGGCGCGGTGCTGCACCACCTGGGCAACCTGGGCCCGGCCGAGATTCCGGCCAAACGCCGCTTCACCTACCGCCAGGTGCTGTGGCAGGCGCAGCAGCAGGGTGTGCCGCTGCGCTTCCCGCCCGGGCACCCGTTCAACCCGCTGGCCGCACTGCGGCTGTGCCTGGCCGCCGGTGCCACCCCGGCGTCGGTGGACATCCTGTTCAACTGGATCTGGCGCGACGGCCACACCGCCGACAGTGCCGCGTCCCTGGCCCTGCCGGGCGCCATGCTGGACGTGGCCCATGTGGCCGAGGCGATCAGCGCGCCCGACGTCAAGGAGCAGCTGCGGCGCAATACCGATGCGGCCATCGCCGCCGGGGTGTTCGGGGTCCCCACCCTGTCCATCGACGGCGAGCTGTACTGGGGCAACGACGCCCACGCGCTGATGCAGGCCGTGCTGGCCGATCCCGACACGGTCCAGGGCGGTGAGTGGGACCGGGTGGATACCCTGCCGGTGGCGGTCCAGCGCAGCCGTTGACCCGACGCCAGGTCCCCGGTCAGGCAGCGGCGGCGGTTTTGGGATAGCTTTCACAGTTCCGAACCTACAACCTGCCCGGAGGGGGGCTCAGGATGCGCATCGGAATCGTCGTCGACTCTGCCTGCGATCTGCCGCAGGACTTCATTGAACAACACAACATCGTGCTGCTGCCGATCACGGTGCGCATCGGCGAAGCCGTGCTTGCCGACCACCGCGACGAGCAGGCCACGCTCAGTTTCCTGCACGCCCACGTGGCCGAACACGGCGCCGAAGCGGAGACCATTCCGTTCAGCGTCACCCAGATCCGCGACCTGTTCCTGGGCAAGCTGGTGATCGATTACGACCATGTGTTCTGCATGACGATCACCAAGACCCGCAGCCCCATCCACGACAACGCGATGCAGGCGAGCTTCGCGATCCTCAACGACTACAAGCCGGTGCGCCAGGCGGCAGGCTTCAACTCGCCCTTCGCGCTGCGGGTGCTGGATACCCAGAACCTGTTCGCCGCCCAGGGCGTGACCGCGGTGGAAGCGGTGCGCCTGCGCGAGAGCGGGGCCAGCGTGCAGCAGATCCGCGAGCGGCTGGAAATGCTGGCGCAGAACGTGCACGGCTACATGGTCACGCGCGACCTGTATTACATGCGCGCCCGCGCACGCCACAAGGGGGACCGCAGCGTGGGCCTGCTCAGCGCGGCGCTGGGCAGCGCACTGGACATCAAGCCGGTGCTGCACGGGTACCGCGGTGAGACCGGCCCGGTGGCCAAGATCAAGGGCTTCGACAACGCGGTACAGAAGCTGTTCGACTTCGTCGGCCAGCGGGTCAAGGCCGGGCTGATGACCCCCACCGTGTGCGTCAGTTATGGCGGCGAGCTGGCCGACCTGCAGGCGCTGCCCGGCTATGCCAGCCTGCGCCAGACCTGCGAGGCGCACGGCGTGCAGATGTTCGAAGCGGTGATGAGCCTGACCGGCATGGTCAACGTGGGCAAGGGCGCACTCACGGTGGGGTTTGCCGACGGGCCGCATACCTTCAGCGCGTAGTGCCGGTCTTCAGCGGATATTGCCGGGCTCTGCCCGGCAACAACCGCCGCGATCTGCACGCCAAATCCACCGCGTTTCTGCCAGCCTTGCAGCCTTCAACGGAGATGACCATGTCGCAGTACCACATCAGCCTGCCGGACCCTTCCAAGGCCCGCGGCAACGATCCAGACCTGTCCTTCCACTCGCAGAGCGCGGCCGGCTTCGCCGAGGAACTGCAGGACGCCCTGCGCAGCACCGCCCTGTTCGAGAAGTGGCGCGCCAAGCAGCCCGACCCGGATGCGGTCGAGTCGCAGTGGGGTGCCACCGACCCCGATGCCACCGTGATCGGCGCGCAGGATGACCTGCGCATCAACCTGGTGGTGACCACCCGCATCGACAGCGATGTGTTCAAGCAGCGCCTGCGCATGCTGGCCGGGCACCACTGGGAACTGCGCGACGTGCGTTGAGGTTGGGTGCCGGCCAGCGGCCGGCACTACCGGGTGTTGTGACATTGCTGGGTGCCGGCCAGCGGCCGGCACTACCGTGTGTTGCGACATTGCGGGTTGCCGGCCAGCGGCCGGCACTACCGTGTGTTGCGACATTGCGGGTTGCCGGCCAGCGGCCGGCACTACCGGGTGTTGTGACATTGCGGGTTGCCGGCCAGCGGCCGGCACTACCGGGTGTTGTGACATTGCGGGTTGCCGGCCAGCGGCCGGCACTACCGGGTGTCGTGCCAGCCGCCGCCCAGCGCGCGGTACAGATCCACCCGGGCGATCGCCGCGGTGGCTTGGCTGTTGGCCAGCGCCGCCTGGTTGTCCAGCGCGATGCGCTGGGTGGTAAGCACGTCCAGCATGTCCACCACGCCCGCCTGGTACTGGCGCCGCGCCGCGTCCAGCGCGCGTTCGCTCTGGTCCACCGCCACCTGCAGCGCGGCACCGCGTTGCTGCTCGGCGGCGTAGCCGTCGATCGCATCATCCACTTCATGCCAGGCCTGCAGCACGGTGCGCTGGAACTGCAGCGCCGCCTGTTGCTGCTGCAGCCGGCTCACGGCGAGGTTGGCCTTGAGTCGGCCGCCCTGGAAGATCGGCAGGCTGATCGATGGCCCGATGCTGAAGCGATGCGCGTTCCAGCCGTCCAGATCGTCCAGCTGCTGCGCCTGGTAGCCGATGTCGCCGTTGAGGGTGATGCGCGGCAGGAAGCTGGCCTTGGCCACGCCGATGGAGGCGGTGGCCGCATGCAGGGCCGCTTCGGCGCGCCGGATGTCCGGGCGGCGCTCGGCCAGTTCGCTGGGTAGCCCGGTGGCCATCGCGGACAACACCGGCCAGTCGCGGCGGATGTCGGCCAAGCGGGCATCCAGCGCCTGCGGGGGTTGGGCCAGCAGCATCGCCAAGGCATTGCGCAACTGCGCATCGCGATGGCGCAGCGGTGCCAGGCGCGCCTCCAGCGCCGCTACCTGGGCGGCGGCACTGGCCACCTGCAGGGTGCTGGCCACGCCTTGGCGTTGGCGCACGCTGGTCAACCGCGCGATGTCGCGTGCAATGCGCAGGTTGTCCTCGGTGATGGCCAGCAGCTGGCGGGTCGCGCGCAGCTGCAGGTAGTCGCGCGCGGTTTCGGCCAGCACCGCGGTCTGCATCGCATGGGCGTCCTCAGCGGCGATCTCGATGCGCGCGTCGGCCGTCTCCACCTGGCGCCGCACGCGGCCCCACAGGTCCAGCTCCCAGCTCACACCGATACCGGCCTGGAACAGGCCGTAATCCTCACGCCCGCCATTGCCGGACGGATCGTTGAGACCCACTTCGCTGTTGCGTGCGCGCACGCCGCTGGCGGTGGCACCCACGCTGGGCACGCGGTCGGCCGCGACGATGCCGCGCGCGGCACGGCTCTGCTGCACACGGTTGGCCGCCAGCTGGATGTCCAGGTTGGCCTGCAGCGCCTGCGCGGCCAACGCGGCCAGGGTGGGATCCTCGAATGCGGCCCACCACTGTGCATCGCTGGCCAAGGCGTCAGCGCTGATCGCAGCGCCCTGCCACTGGGCGGGCAGCTGCGCGGTCGGGCGCACAAAGTCGGGGCCCAGGGTGCAGGCCGTCAACGCCGCACACAGCACGCCCAGCGGAAGCGCGCGCCAGGTTACTTTGCCGGTCATGCGCCCGCTCCTTCAAGGCCGCGATGCCCGCTGTCAAGGTCGACGCTGGCCTCCACCGACATGCCCGCACGCAGCTGGCCGAGCAACGGCTGGTCCTTGTCCAGCACGATCTTGACCGGCACCCGCTGCACCACCTTGGTGAAGTTGCCGGTGGCGTTTTCAGGGGCCACCGCCGCGAAGGTCACGCCCGTGGCCGGGGCGATGCTGTCGATGTGGCCATGCAGCGGCTGGCCGGGGAACATATCCACCTGCAGGTCCACCGCCTGCCCCGCGCGCATGCGGGTGAGCTGGGTTTCCTGGAAATTGGCCACCACGAACGCCTGCTGCAGCGGCACCACCGCCAGCACCGCCGTGCCCGGGGTGAGGTAGGCGCCCACGCGGATCGCGCGACGGCCGACCACACCGTCGATCGGCGCGCGCAGTTCGGTGTGCGACAGGTCCAGTTCGGCCCGCGCCTGCGCCGCTTCGGCGCGTTGCACCGCCGCCTGCGCAGCCTGCACGCCGGCGCTGAGAATGCCGGTGCGTTGGCGTGCGGTAAGCAGCGCCGCCCGGCCCTGGTGCAGGTGCGCGCTGGCCACGGCCTGGCGCGACTGGGCCTGCTGCGCGTTCTGCACGGTGCCGGCACCGTCGCGGGCCAGCGCGCCGTAGCGCTGCTGGTCGGCCTGGGCCAGGGTCAGTTCGGACTGGCTCACATCCAGCGTGGCGCGCGCCTGGTCGATCAGCGAATCCTGCTGGGCCAGCGCGGCCTGCGCATTGGCCAGCTGCGCACGCGCATTGGCCAGGTCGGCACGCGCGGCGGTCAGGGCCACCTGGTAGTCGCGGTCATCGATGCGGGCCAGCACGTCGCCGGCCTTCACTGGTTGGTTGTCGGCCACGCGCACCTCGCTGACGAAGCCGGCCACCTTGGGCGCCACCACAGTGAAGTCAACGGTGACGTAGGCATTATTGGTGCGCTGGTGGCGGCCGTCGCGCAGCAGCAGCCAGCCGCCGACGGCAAGCACCAGCACGCCTGCGGCGATGACGAAGGGAACGTGTTTTCGGGTGTCGCTCATGGGAAATATCCTGGAATTCAAGCCACGGCGCGTGGCGGGAAGATGCGGGTGGGCAGCCATGGAATCAGCGCGATCAACGCGACGGCGACCACGGCAACCAGCAGGTAGAGATCGGCGGCGGTGAGTGCGACCACCTGCGCATGCAGGCGCGCGCCCAGCGACGGCGAGGCGGCAGCGTCCAGCCACGGCGCGTTGCCCAGGCGCTCCACCAGCACGGTGGAATGCAGGTGGTTGCGCGCGGTGGTCACCGCCTCAAGCACGCCCCCGGCCAGCACCGCGGCAAAGCCTTTGACCGTGTTGAACCAGGCCGAGGCGAACGGGCCGTCGGCCGGCGCCAGGCTGCCGGTAGCCAGCAGCAACAACGGCAGCACCGCCATCGGCTGGGCAAGAATCTGCACCAGTTGCAGCAGCACGAAGTTGTCGCGGTTCCAGTCGGTGCCCAGGTGGCTGCCCAGCCAACAGGCCAGCGCCAGCAACGCCAGCCCGGTCGCCTGCACCCAGCGGCAGTCCACCCGGCGCTGATTGAGCAGCGTGGCCACCAACGGCAGTGCCAGCAGCTGTGGAATGGCCACCCACAGCATCAGCGGCGCCGTCTGCAGCGGCCGGTAGCCCTGCACCTGGGCCAGGAAGCTGGACGGAATCAGGATCACCGCCAGCAGCACGAACAGCACCCCGCCCAGGGTGATCAGCGCGTAGCTGAGGTTGCGGTTGGCCAGCAGCTGCAGCTTGAAGAACGGCAGCGGGTGCGACCATTCGTTGTAGAAAAACAGCACGAGCAGGCCACTGCCGCCGCCGAGCAGCGTGCAGATCAGCGGCGAGGCGAACCAGTCCAGCCGTGGCCCCTGCACCAGGCCCAGCACCAGCATCACCAGCGCCGGCAGGCCCAACGCCAAGCCCAACCCGTTGAACTGTGCAAAGCGCTCCAGCCGCAGCGGATCCTGCGGCAGGCCCCAGCCGACCATGGCGATGGCCGCGACGCACCACGGCACGATCTGCCAGAAGGCCCAGTGCCAGCCCACGTATTCCACCCACAGCGCCGCCATCGGCGTGCCCAGGCTGGGCCCGAACGTGGCGGTGAGTGCATAGCCGGCCAGCCCGTACAACTTGATGCCCGGCGGCAGGAAGCGCAGCGCCACGCTCATCAGCAGCGGCGGCAACGCGCCACCGGCCAGGCCCTGCAGCGCGCGCAGGATCAGGAAAGAAGGCAGGTCCGGCGCCAGCGGGCAGAGCACGCCCAGCAGCATGAACGCACCGATCATGCACATCGCAAAGCGACGCAGCGAGAACGTCACCGCACACCACGGCGCGAACGCCATCGCACTGACTGACATCGCCGTGTACACCGCCACGATCCAGCTGCCCGCATCGACGCTGAAGCCCATCGCACCGCGAATGTCGGCCAGCGCGACCTTGGTGACGTTTTCGTTGATGCCCGAGATCAGCACCGCCAGCAGCACGCCGCACAAGCCGACCGCCAGGCGCGGGCTCAGCACGGCCTGCGGCGGCGACGCCGGGGCGGCAGGTGAAGCGGCGGCCGGCACGGGTGCGCTCAGCGCATTCATCGCGCACCGCCGCTAACGGCACAGTGCACGGCATACAGCAGGAACATGGCAACCACTCCACGACGGGGAGCGGCAGTCTAGGCAGTGCGCATGCTGCGAAAAATGCTGTGCCGGCCAATCCTGGAATGCGTCACGCGCACGTCTCGAGGGTCACCCTGCACGCCCCGCCCGCGTCCCCAACTCAGGCCAGGCCTGACTGTGCATCGCACAGGGCTTTGATGCTGCGGCGCAGCCAACGATGCGCCAGATCGCTGTCCAGGCGTGGGTGCCATGCCTGCACCACAACGGCGGTGCTGACCGGAATCGGCAGCTCGAACAGCCGCAGCGGCACGCCCAGCCGTTCCAGCCGGCCCAGCATCACGCTCGGCATCTGCGGCAGGATCAGGTCCGAATCGGCCGCGGCGAAGATCGCCGAATGGAAGGTGGGCATGATCTGCGCCACCCGGCGCTGCAGGCCCTGCGTGGTCAGGTAATCGTCGATCGGCCCATGCGCGCGCCCGCGCCGCGACACCGCGATGTGGTCGTAGGCGACGAACCGCTGCACGGTGATCTCGTCGCCGAACAGCGAGTGGTCCTCGCGCGCGGCCCCGAAGAAGGAGGTACTGAACAGGTTCTGCACCTTGGTGTCGGCGCCGTGCTTGCCGGCGGTGCTGATGTGCAGGTCGATGCGGCCCTGCTGCATGGCATCGTCATCGCCGTCGCCTTCGGGCACGAAGCGCAGCACTGCGCGCGGTGCCTGGGACTGGAACAACTCGCGCATGCGGCCGCCGTAGGTACCCACGAACACATCGTTGGCGCGGATGCTGAAGGTGCGCTCCAGGGTCAGCATGTCGACCTCGCGGCCGGCGTTGAACACCAGGTGCGCCTGTTCGATCACCTCCCGCACCTGCTCGCGCAGTTGCAGCGCGCGCGGGGTGGGCGCCAGCCCCCGGCCCGAGCGCACCAGCACCGGGTCGCCGACCGCCTCGCGGATGCGCCCCAGGGTGCGGCTCATCGCCGGCGCGCTCAGGTTCATCCGCCGCGCAGCGCCGACCACGCTGCCCTCCTCGATCAACACGTCCAGGGCAAGCAGCAGGTTCAGGTCAGGCATGGCGGTGGCACACAGGGAGGATGGCAGTCACTTTACGGCATGCCAATTCGACGATTCATGCGTTTGACGCAATCCATGCCTGCGGCGCACGGCATGGGTGCGCGCGGTGCTTTGCGCGACCATCCCCGTCCCCCCTGCGAGATGCCGCATGTTCACCTCCATCCTGGTCGCCATCGACGGCGGCCCCCAGCACGCCCAGGTGCTGGCACTGGCCGGGTCGCTGGCCACCCCGCACACCCGCCTGCACCTGCTGTGCGTACTGGACCCGGCCTTTGCGCTGGCCGACGATGCCCCGCGCGCCGATCGCACCGAGTACGCGGCCGCCGACGCCCAGCGCCAGCAGGCCGTGCACCTGCTGACCACCGCGCTGGACCAGCTGCGCGAGCGCGGCATCGATGGCGTGGCCAGCCACCCGGCCGGGGAACCGGCCCAGGTCCTGTGCGATTACGCCCGCGAGCACGACTGCGACCTGATTGTCATCGGCCACCGGCATCTTTCCCGGATGGAGCGGTTGTTTGAACGCTCCGTCGGCCAATGGACCATCGACCACGCCCCGTGCCCGGTGCTGGTCGAGGTCCGCGACGCCGGTCCCTGACCCCCTCGCAGGCCGCCCATGCCCTATCGCACCCCCATGTCCCCCACCCGCGTCAGCTACCAGTCGATCGGCAGGCGATGCAATGCCGTCGAGCAACGCCTGCTGTGCGCGCTGCGCCGCGTGGCCGACCCCGCGACCCGCGATGACGCCGTCGCATTGCTGGGCGGCCTTGGCCTGGATGCCGACGGCGTCGGCGCCTTCACTGCGTTGGTGCCACTGCTGCGCACCGGCCACGCGCCGATCGAACTGCTGCAACCCGGCTCGCCGTTCATCGGCGCCACCGAACTGGACCTGCTGGCCTGCGTACGCCGACTCTCGCAATGGCGCCATCCGCGCCCGCGTGCACACCACGACGGCGATGCCATGGTGGCGCTGCGCGACCAGTTGGCCCAGTGCGCCCACGCCGCACGCCAAGCCGACCTTGGCCTGCGCCTGACCACGCTGTCACCGGTGGGCCTGCGCCTGCTCGATCCGGCTGCCTGGGTACGCAGCTGACTGTCGTGCGGGATACGGATCTACGGTTGAGCGTGCGCCTCGGGCAGCCGACCTTCCACCACGCGATTGCGGCCGGCGCGCTTGGCCTCGTACAACGCGGCATCGGTAGCGGCCAGCAACGCGATGGGGTCGGCCGAGGTTACCTGCGCCACGTGCGCCATCCCGATGCTGATGGTGACACCCACGCTGCCGATCGGATCGGCGGTGGCCAGCCGCAACCGCTCCACCGCCAGGCGCATGGTCTCGGCCAGGGCCAGCGCGCCGTCGCGGGTGGTACCTGACACCACCACCGCAAACTCCTCGCCGCCGTAGCGGGCCACCACGTCGGTGCCACGGGTAGCGCATCCGGACAGCGCGGTGGCCACGGCACGCAGGCAGGCGTCGCCCAGCGGGTGGCCGAAGCGGTCGTTGAATTCCTTGAAATGATCGATGTCCACCATCAGCAACGCCATGCCCTGGCCGCTGCGTCGCGCGCGGCTCCACTCCGCCTGCAGCACCTGATCGAACTGGCGGCGGTTGGCCACACCGGTCAGTGCATCCACCCGCGCCAGCACGTTCAACTGATCCTGGCGTTCCATCGCGCGCACCTGCATCACCACCCCGCGCAGGCCCGATCCCAGCGTGGCCAGCGCGAAGCCGACCACGGCCAGGTGCGGGTGTGCCTCCACCATCAAGGCCGACACCACCAGCAAGGCCGCCGGCAGGATCAACGGGCTGCCGGCACGCACGGCCAGGGCCAGGCGGCGCCGCGCGTCCATGGCCACCGCGTCGCCACGGCGCAGCGCCAGGCAGGCCAACAGCAGGAACGGAATGTCGATGATCAGATCGGCCAAGCCGCCGTAGCTGGTCTCGGTGGCGACATGGTTGATGTAGGCCGCCACGCCCATGTACACCCAGGCGAAGGCGGCCAGGGCGCGGAAGAAGATGCGCCGCGATGCGTCCTCGCTGGCCAGGTAGCGCACCAGCGCGAAGGCGGCGATGAACAGGTTTTCGATGTCGAACATCAGGCGCAGGCTGTTGATGCCCTGCTCGGGGGCATCGCTCATCGTGGCGAACGAGAAGGTGTGCACGAAGAACAGATAGCCCAGCAGCAGGGCCAGCGCGCCGTCGATGACCACCAGGTACCACGGCTCGTAACGCGGATGGGCCATCGCAAACGTCAACGGCACCCCGTACAGCACGTACAACAGCATGCTCACCCCGGGGGTTGCATCGGGCGTGCCCAGGCCGATTTCCTGGTACATGTTCAACGCCATGCCACCGGCCCACAGCAGCATGCCGGCGCTCAAGGCCAGCCAACCCACCCGCGCCTCGCTGTGCAGCATCCGCCACAGACAGGCCAAGGCGGCCAACACCGGCGCACCGATCAGGAACGAGAACGACACCGCCTGCGCATGGCCCGGCAACAGCACCAGGGCCAATCCGTGGCACACGATGTACAACGCCGCCAACACAGCTGCCATGCCATCCCCGCCCGGATGCGATGTGGACCCACGATACCGCCTTTGCCGTGCACCCGGTGCAGCCGCGCGTGTCACTTCACAGCGCCTGCACGCGCTCGCCGCTGCGCTCAGCTGCGCGTCAGCGTTTTCACAACAGCCGTGCACACCGCTGCGGCATGGTGCAGGTGAGCCCGCCCTGGAGTAGTCAATGCCGTTGCGTCCCACTGCCACCGTTTCGCTGCTGGTGCTGGCCCTTGCCAGCGCTACGCCCGCATTTGCCCAGCAACCGGCTGCCCTGCCCGCACCGGTTGCCGAAAGCAGCACACCCGCCACCGGCCCGCGTTCGGACCTGCACGCGCAGGTGCTGCTGGATCGCGCGCATTTCTCGCCCGGCCAGATCGACGGGCTGACCGGCTCCAACCAGAAGCGCGCGGTGGCCGGCTTCCAGGCCGCACATGGACTAAAAGTGACCGGCGAGCTGGATGACGCCACCTGGCAGGCGCTGCAGCCGGACGCAACCCCGGTGCTGGCGCGCTACACGCTCACTGCCGAGGATGTGGCCGGCCCGTTCGCGCCCATTCCGAAGAAACCGGCCGAGCAGGCCAAACTGAAGGCGCTTGGCTACGCATCAGTGGACGAGGCGCTGGGCGAACGCTTCCACGCCGCGCCCGAACTGCTGCGCGCGCTCAACCCCGGCGTGGACCTGGCCAAGGCCGGCAGCGAGATCCAGGTGCCCAACATCGCACCGGCGGCGTTGCCCAAGGCGGCCAAGCTGGTGATCGACAAGTCCGATTCCACGCTGCGCCTGTACGACGCGCAGGGCAAGGTGTACGCACAGTTCCCGGTGTCTTCGGGCAGCAAGCACGACCCGCTGCCGATCGGTAAGTGGAAGATCCTGGGCATCTCGCGCGACCCCACCTTCCACTACAACCCCAAGCTGTTCTGGGATGCCAGCAAGAAGGAAAGCAAGGCGCTGTTGCCGCCGGGCCCGAACAACCCGGTGGGCCGGGTCTGGATCGATATTTCCAAGCCGCACTACGGCCTGCACGGGACGCCCGAGCCGGGCCACGTGGGCAAGACCGAATCGCACGGCTGCGTGCGCATGACCAACTGGGACGCGCTGCAGGTGGCCGACGCGGTGGATGCGTCGGTGCCGGTAGTGATGCAGGAGTAACCGGATGAAACTGACCAAGCTGCTGGCACTGGGACTGGTGGTCGGGATTGCCGGCTGGTGGTGGCTGGGCCCGGTGGTGGACGGCCCGCGCGCGGATGCGGACGCCACGCCTGCGGTCCCGGTGCCGCCCCCGGCTGATCCGGCGGCGCTGGCCGCCCCGACCCGGGCGGCGCCAGCGGCCATGGCCAGCAGTGCGGCACCGGCAGCGCCGCTGACGCTTGCTCCGGCTGCGGCACCGGCCCGCCCGGCAGACGGCAGCGCGCTGGTGCTGCCGGTGCAAGGCATCACCGCCGCCCAGCTGCAGGACACCTTCACCGACGCCCGCAGCGAAGGCCGCGTGCACGATGCCATCGACATTCTGGCGCCGGCCGGCACCCCCGTGCTGGCGGTGGCCGATGGCACCATCGAGAAGCTGTTCAACAGCGATCGCGGCGGGCTGACGGTGTACCAGTTCGAGCCCGGCGGGCGGTATTGCTACTACTACGCCCACCTTGAGCGCTATGCCGACGGCCTGGCCGAGAAGCAGACCGTCACCCGCGGCCAGGTGATCGGCTACGTCGGCAGCACCGGCAATGCCAGTCCTGAGGCCCCGCATCTTCATTTCGAGATCCATACCCTGGGCCCGGAAAAGCACTGGTGGAAGGGCGCCTCGCTGAATCCCTACCCGGTGCTGCGCGGCGAGCAGCGGCTGCCCTGAGCCCGCCCGGCGGTGCGGCGGCCCGCTTGAACAGCCGCCGATGGCCGGCCCGCCCCGAAGATGCGAAAATCCCTCCCCCTTTCAGGCTGGCGCATTGGCGCCGGCCGCATACCCGAGATTCCGTGAAGACCCCCCAAGGCTTGCAGGCGCTGATCGACGACGGCGTGATCGATGAAGTGTTGCGCCCGCTCAAGAGCGGCAAGGAAGCGGCCGTGTACGTGGTCCGCAGCGGTGACGACGTGCGCTGTGCCAAGGTCTACAAGGACATGGCCCAACGCAGCTTCCAGCAGCGCGTGCAGTACCAGGAAGGCCGCAAGGTGCGCGGTAGCCGTGAAGCGCGTGCGGTAGGCAAGGCCAGCAAGTACGGTCGCAAGCAGCAGGAAACGGCCTGGAAGAACACCGAGGTGGACGCGCTGTACCAGCTGCGCGACGCCGGTGTGCGCGTGCCCGAACCGCATGGCTACTACCATGGCGTGCTGGTGATGGAGCTGGTGACCGACGCCGACGGCTTTTCCGCCGCGCGCCTGGGCGAAGTGGAGCTGGAGGCCGACCAGGCCCGCGACTTCCACCAGACTCTGGTCCGCCAGGTGGTGCGCATGCTGTGCTGCGGGCTGATCCATGGCGATCTGTCGCCGTACAACGTGCTGGTGGGGCCGGATGGCCCGGTGGTGATCGACTTCCCGCAGGTGGTCAGCGCCGGCGGCAACAATGCCGCGCGCAGCATGCTGCTGCGTGACGTCAACAACCTCACCGCCTACCTGGGGCGTTTCGCGCCGGAGCTGCTGGACAGCTGGTACGGCGAGGAGATGTGGGCGTTGTTCGAGGCCGGCGACCTGCTGCCCGACAGCCCGCTCACCGGCACCTTCGTGCACGACGAAACCACCATCGACCTGGACAGCGTGCGCCACGCCATCAACGATGCGCGCGAAGAAGCGTTGATCCGCCAGCAGGGTCGCGAGGCCGCGGAAGAAGACGAGGATTGAGGCGGCGGTAGAGCCACCCCATGGGTGGCTGTTCCTTGTTCCGGTATCGCGCGCAGCCGACCAACGGTCGGCTCTACCCCTCTGGTGCCGCGCGCAGCCGACCAACGGTCGGCTCTACCCCACTGGTGCTGCGTGCAGCCGACCAACGGTCGGCTCTACGATCAGGCGTGCAGCGCCTTGGCGTGGTGCGCGATGTGGTCGCCGATGAACGTGCTGATGAAGTAGTAGCTGTGGTCGTACCCCGGCTGCAGGCGCAGCTGCAGCGGGTGGCCGGCGGCGGTGCAGGCGGCCTGCAGCCACTGCGGCTGCAGCTGGGTGTCCAGGAATTCATCGCCACCGCCTTGGTCCACCAGTAGCGGCAGCTTTTCTTCGGCGGAGGCGACCAGTTCGCTGGCGTCCCACGCCGCCCAGCCGCTGCGGTCTTCGCCCAGGTACGCGGTGAACGCCTTCTGGCCCCACGGCACGCGGGTGGGTGCCACGATCGGCGAGAACGCCGACACGCTGCGGTAGCGGCCGGGGTTCTTCAGCGCGATCACCAACGCACCGTGGCCGCCCATCGAATGCCCGCTGATGCTGCGCGCACCGCTTGCCGGCAGATGCGCTTCCACCAGTGCCGGCAGTTCGTCCACGATGTAGTCGTACATGCGGTAGTGCGCCGCCCACGGCTGCTCGGTGGCATTGAGGTAGAAGCCCGCGCCCTTGCCCAGGTCGTAGCCCTCGGCGTCGGCCACGTCGTCACCACGCGGGCTGGTGTCCGGCGCTACCAGGATGACCCCATGCTCGGCCGCATAGCGCTGCGCGCCCGCCTTGGTGATGAAGTTCTGCTCGGTGCAGGTCAGCCCGCTCAGCCAGTACAGCACCGGCAGTGTCTGCGTGGCCGCTTGCGGCGGCAGGTACACCGCCACCTTCATCTCGCACCCCAGCACCGCCGAGCGGTGCTGGTACACGTCCTGCCAACCGCCGAAGGCGGCGCGATGTTCGATGCGTTCCATGGAAGTTCCTTCAGGGGCGGTCGCGCACAGGCGCGCCGCCGGTGTTGATGTCATGGTCCAGCTGCGCAAGCAGCTGCAGCAAGGGCTCGCATTCGTCCTGACCATCCAGGTTGCGCCGCGCCGCCACCGCAACCTGGCTCTGCGGCGGCCATTGCCCGTCGCGGCGTGCTTCGTGCAGGCGCGGCAGGAACACCTGCACCAGCCACTGTTCGAAGGGCATCTCGTCGATGCCGAACGGTGAATCGACGTGACGCGGCGCGCCGACCGGCCCCTGCAACCAGCCGAGCGCGCGCAACGCCTGCTCGATCTGGTCGACCAGCGCATCACGCAGCGGCACGGCCGGACGCTTCCAGAAGTCGGTCAGTCCCATGGGCCGCTCAGTAATGCACCACCGAGCGGATCGACTTGCCTTCGTGCATCAGCTCGAAGGCCTCGTTGATCTGCTCCAGGTCCATGGTGTGGGTGACGAACGGCGCCAGTTCGATGTCGCCCTTCATGGCGTCTTCGACCATGCCCGGCAGCTGGCTGCGGCCCTTCACGCCGCCGAAGGCGGTGCCCTTCCACGAGCGGCCGGTGACCAGCTGGAACGGACGGGTCGAGATTTCCTGACCCGAGCCGGCCACGCCGATGATCACCGACTGGCCCCAGCCACGGTGCGCGCATTCCAGTGCCGCACGCATCACGTTGACGTTGCCGATGCACTCGAAGGTGTGGTCCACGCCCCAGGTGGTCATCTCCACGATCACCTGCTGGATCGGCTTGTCGAAGTCCTTCGGGTTGACGCAGTCGGTGGCACCGAACTGCTTGGCCAGGTCGAACTTGGACGGGTTGGTGTCGATGGCGAAGATGCGGCCGGCCTTGGCCTGGCGCGCGCCCTGGATCACCGCCAGGCCGATGCCGCCCAGCCCGAACACGGCCACCGAATCGCCTTCCTGCACCTTGGCGGTGTTGTGCACCGCGCCGATGCCGGTGGTGACGCCGCAGCCCAGCAGGCACACGTGTTCCGGGTTCGCCTCGGGGTTGATCTTGGCCAGCGAGACCTCGGCCACCACGGTGTACTCGCTGAAGGTCGAGCAGCCCATGTAGTGGTAGATCGGCTCGCCGTTGTAGCTGAAGCGGGTGGTGCCATCGGGCATCACGCCCTTGCCCTGCGTGGCGCGTACGGCCACGCACAGGTTGGTCTTGCCCGAGGTACAGAACAGGCACTCACCGCATTCGGCGGTATACAGCGGAATGACGTGGTCGCCCGGCGCGACGCTGGTGACGCCCTCGCCCACTTCCACCACGATGCCGGCGCCTTCATGGCCCAGCACGGCCGGGAACAGGCCTTCCGGATCATCGCCGGACAGGGTGAACGCATCGGTATGGCAGACACCGGTATGGGTGATCTTGACCAGCACTTCGCCCTTCTTCGGCGGGGCGACGTCGATCTCGACGATCTTCAACGGCTGGCCGGGACCAAACGCTACAGCGGCACGGGATTTCATCGGGAACTCTCCAAGGCAAGGAACAAGACAGGTGCGCGCGCGGGTAGCCGCGCGCTTATTTCAGGTAGGAACGGATCAGCGCGCTCATGTCGCGCACACGCTCGGCGCGCTGCGCATCGGACTGCGCCGGCTGGCCGAATTCTTCACGCAGGTGGGCTTCCATCACTTCGGACATCAGCCCGTTGACCGCACCGCGGATCGCCGCGATCTGCTGCAGCACCGGCCCGCACTCGGCCCCGGCGTCCAGCGCCCGGTCCAGCGCATCGCACTGGCCGCGGATGCGGCGCACGCGGGCCAGGACCTTCTTCTTTTCTTCCGGGGAGTGCGGCACGGGCAAATGACCAGAGAACTATACTGGGGGATAGTATACACAACCGCTCGCGCGGGTCACTGCGCGGTTGCTTCGGCGCAGGCCATGGGCTAGAACGGGGCTCCCCCTCGTGAACCGCCCGCATGGACCGCCACGCATTCTGGACCCTCATCGAGCAGGCCCGGCAGGACGCCCCGTCGCCGGACGCCCTGCCCGCGCTGCTGACCCAGCGCCTGGCCGCACAGGACGCCGATGCCCTCCTGCGCTGGTGCGGGTATTTCCAGATTTACCATGCCCTGTCATACAAGAGCCGGTTGTGGGCGGCGGCCTACATCATCACCGACGGCTGCAGCGACGATGGCTTCGATTACTTCCGCGGCTGGCTGATCGGGCAGGGTCAGGCGTGCTTCCTGGCCGCCCTGCGCGACCCCGATTCCCTGGCCGCCCATCCGCTGGGCGCTACGCCGGCGGAGGGCGAAGGCATGCTTGCGGTGGGAGGCGCGGCCTGGTTTCAGCACCAGGGCATGGAGCCGGACCATGTCGCGCTGGGCGAGGCAATGCGCGCGCACGCGCCGAGTGCAGCCGACCACGCCGCGCTCATGGCCACGATCCACTACGCCGCCGATATCGATGCGCCGTGGGACGACGTCGATGGCGACGTGGAGGCGCTGGTGCCGCGGTTGGCGGCGCGGTTCGGCTGAGGCAGAAACCTCCTACCCTTCGCTGTCGCCCTCGCCAAACGCCTTGCTACGCAACCAGTCCAGCACGTCCCGGTGCAACTCAAGCGCCTGTGCCTCAGTGGGCGTACTCCACAGGCTGTGCCGCATGCCGGGCACCTCCACGTAGCGGAAGGTAACGCCCGCCCCCTGCATCGCCGTGGCCAGCTTACGTGCCGACGCCACCGGCACCGAGCCGTCGCGCTCACCGTGCACCACCAGCAATGGGGCACGCAGATCCCGCAGCACGTTGGCCTCCACCGCATCCAGGCGACCGGCCCAGACCGCGAAGGTGTTGGCCTCGCCCATCCAGTCCTTGCCGGGCACCGGCTCGGCGCGAATGGTGTCCATCCTGGCGCGCAGTTCCTGGCGGCAGGTGGTTGGCGTGCCGTTGGCTCCACACACCATGTCCTGCATCGATTCGGCCATCGGTGTCCCGCCGCCGAAGCCGATCAGCGCCACCGCCGTAGTCTGCGGCGCGTACGCGGCCAGCTGCGCGCCGATGCGCCCCCCATCGGAGAATCCCCAGATCCACAGCGCGCCGTTCCACCACGGTGCGTGGCGGTGCAGATACTGCAACGCACGCAGGTGATCAATAACGCGTTGATCCAGGGTGTAGTGCTGGCGGAACGCGTCGCTGCAGTGGAACTCCGGGCCGATGTCGATGCCACCGTCGGCAGTGCGCGGCGGGACGACGGTGCCGGGCTTTTCGATCACGGCCAAGGCGAAAGGATGCGGGCCGTCCACCTGCTGCTGAAGCCACGCCACGCTGTCGTTGAGCGTGGACGGAATGCACAGCGAGCCATCGATGAAGACCAGCAACGGCACCTTTCCCGCCGACGCAGGCCGGTGCACCTGTACATCCAGAAGGGTTCCGTCCACGCGGGGTACGCTCAGCTGCTCATGCAGCGGCGACGCGCTTGCCGCGCCCAGGCACAGCACGCCGACAATTGCCCAGGTGACACGATGAATCGCGTTGATCATGGTGCATCCATTGGCGGTGTCATTCCGCTGCGAACGTCAGCGCGCGCCGCGCACGGAGCGGCGTTTGCGTGCGCGCGGCGTCGGGCGGAAACAGGCTGATGTAACCGGCAGCGATCGCCCGGTCACGCAGGCGCGTGCCCACGCCCTCGGCCGCGACGATGGCCACATGGGTGACGCGCCCCTGCGGGTCCACGTCCATCTGCCATTCCACCCGTCCCACCCAATCCGCGGGCGAAATGTCCGCGTCGTAGTTGGGGCGGCCGTACACATAGGCGATGGCGGGGTCGCGCATGTACGGTGAATCATCCAGCGTGCGATCCACCCGCACGGTAGCGCTGGCATGGCGTCCATCGCCCAGCCACGTGTCCACCGTCCACTGCCCGGGCGCGCCGTCGTGGCCCAGCTCTGCGGGGAAACACTGCTTGCGGCCGCGATAGTCGGCATGGGTGCTGCGGGACACCTCCATGCCAGCCCCGTCGCGGATCGCCAGGGTCAGGCCCTGCACATCGGTATCGTGCGCATTCGCCGCGACGCACACCTGGTGCACCGGACCACCTTCCAGAACGAACTGCCGCGTCTGTTGCCGTGCCAACGCCCCCACCGGTGTCCTGGCCCACAGAAATTCGATGTAGATGGCCTCGGTACTTGCGGCCTGGCTGGCCTGCGCCGCCGGGCTTGCCAGCAGCAGTATCGGCAGCCCGCACCGGATCGTGCTCATCACTGCGTGTGCGCCGCGCATCTCCACTCCCGTCCGTGGTTGGTGGCATTGATGATGGCCTGCTTGGCACGGCACTGACAACCGATGCCTACCGGCCCGGCTCAGTCGAACGCACCGGCATCGGCCAATGTCGCCAGCGCATCCACCACGTAACGCACCTTCGGGCGCAGGTGCCGGGTCTGCGGCCATAGCGCGTGGATCTCCACATGGTGCTGCATGCACTGGCCGAGCACCTGCTGCAACGCGCCCGTCTGCAGGTGCCGCTTCACCAGGAAGTGCGGCATCTGGCAGATGCCCAGGCCGGCGATGGCCGCCTCGATCACGGCATCGCCATCGTTGAGTTGGTGGGTGCCGCTGGGAATGAAGCGCGCTTGCCCCGCGTCTTCTCCGATCCGCCACGCCACCGGCTGGCCGTACCGATAGCCGACGATGCTGCGATGCGCATGCAGGTCGTCCACGGTGGCGGGCGTGCCGTGCCTGTCCAGGTAGGCCGGCGACGCGCAGGTGATCAGCTGCTGGGTGCCCAGCCGTCGCGCAACCAGGTGCTGGGCCTGGTCCAGCCCACCGAAGCGGATCAACAGGTCGATGCCTTCTTCGACCGGGTCCACGAAGTGGTCGGTGAAGGTCATGGTGAGCTGCAGTTCGGGGTGTTCGGCACAGATGCGCAGCAGCACCGGCAGGATCATCAGCCGCCCGAACGAGGACGGCATGTCGATGCGCAGGCGCCCTGCCGGCAGGTGCGAGGCCGAGCCCAGGCACGCCTCGGCCGAGGCGATCTCTTCCAGCGCGGTGGCGCAGGAGGCGAAGTAGGCCTGGCCATCGGCGGTGAGCGAAATGCGCCGCGTGGTGCGATGGAACAGCCGCACGCCCAGGCGCTCCTCCAGCCGCGCGATCGCCTTGCCCACCGCCGAGCGCGAGATGCCCAGGGTCTCGGCCGCTTCGGTGAACGTGGCCGAGCGCGCCGTGGTGACGAAGGTGACGAGCCCGTTCAACGATTCCACTGGCAGCATCACCGCGCTCCATTGGGGACACAATGTCCCACTTGCTGGGAAATTGAAGTCCTTTATGCGCCTCCAGGTCAACCCTATCTTGAAGGGGTCGCGCCGCTGGCGCCCCCTTCCCCACGAGTTCCGCCTTATGACCGCCCTGCTCTTCCAGCCCTACGACCTCGCCGGCACCCCCCTGCGCAACCGCATCGCGATGGCGCCGATGACCCGCGCACGCAACCCCGGCACCGTGGCCAACGCCCTCACCGCGCAGTACTACCGGCAGCGCGCCAGTGCCGGGCTGATCATCAGCGAAGGCACCCCGGTGTCGCCGCAGGGCCAGGGCTACATCGACGTGCCGGGCATGTGGTCGGCCGAACAGGTGGACGGCTGGAAGCCGGTCACCGCTGCCGTGCATGCCGAAGGGGGCGTCATCTTCGCCCAGCTCTGGCACGTCGGCCGCATGTCGCACGCCTCACTGCAGCCCGACGGCGGCCAGCCGGTCAGCGCGGGCACCCGCCCGGTGGCGAGCGACCCGAAGAGCAGCGCGTTCGTGTACCGCGAGGACGGCAGCCGTGGGCAGGCCGATCCGACCCCGCCGCGTGCCCTGCGCACCGACGAGCTGCCCGGCATCGTCGACGACTTCGCGCGCGCGGCCGACAACGCGATCGCCGCCGGTTTCGACGGCATCGAACTGCACGCGGCCAACGGCTACCTGTTCGAACAGTTCCTCAACCCGGTCACCAATGACCGCACCGACGGCTACGGCGGCACGCTGCAGAACCGCGCGCGCCTGATCCTGGAGACCGTCGACGCGATGGTCGCGCGGATCGGGTCGCACCGCGTGGGCGTGCGGCTGGCACCGAACAACCTGCAGTTCGACATGCCCGAGTACGTCGGCAACGAAGCGGCGTATCTGTACCTGGCGCAGGAACTGGGCAAGCGCGGCCTGGCCTACGTGCACCTCAACGACAACCATGCACGGGGCGTGTCGGTCCTGAGCGAGGCGTTCCTGCGCACGTTCAAGCAGAGCTACGGCGGCACCCTGATCCTGGCCGGCAGCCTCACCCGCGCGCGCGCGCTGCGACTGGTGGACGAGGGCATCATCGATCTGGCGGCGTTCGGCCAGCCGTTCATCGCCAACCCGGACCTGGTGGCGCGGCTGGAGCGCGATGTGGCGCTGGCGGTGCCGGATCGGGCCACGTATTACGGCGGTGGGGCGGAGGGGTATACCGATTACCCGGTTGCCGGCTGATCATGGGGCCGGCGCGGGCGTGGTGATTCCGTGGGTGCGTGCAGCCACCCATGGGGTGGCTCTACCTTCCGCCCGCGCGGGGTTATCGCAACAGCAGGCCGCGCCAGGGGTTGGGTACGTCGCCCATCAGGGCCACCACCGCCTGGTCCAGTTGCCCGGCGTCGGCCAGGGTCGCCACCGGGTGCGCACGCAGGTGCGGCGGCAACGGCGCCGGCATCCGTCCGGCGTCCAACGCCAGCAGATGGTCGGCGAGCTGGCGGAAGTCCGCGTCGCTGAGTGCAGCAGGCCCAGGCATGGCCGCCGTCATGCCTGCACGTAGGGAATGCGCTCGTTGATGCGCGCGAAGCCGATCACCTGGCGGATCAGTGCATCGGCCTGGTCTTCGTGCAGTGCGCCGTCGGCGATGGCCTCGGTTTGCCCGAACCACGTTTCCAGTGCCTGCACCTGGTCGGCACGCAGCCACGCGCGGTGCGTGCCCAGCCAACGCTGCAGGTTGTCGGCCAGCGCGCCGTCGTCCAGCAGCGAATCCTCCAGGTCCAGCACCGACTCCACCATCTTGCGGAACAGGAAGTCCTGGTAGTTCGCGGCCAGCAGGTCGGCGCGGTCGTCGTCGTGCCAGACCAGCAGCACCGGCGGTTCGGCAAAGCCGGGTGCGTTGGTCCAGAAACAGTACACATCGCCGGCACCGGTTTCGGCAAACGGCAGCAACTGCATGTCCGCCCGCAGCGGGTTGTAGTGGTCGGCGGCAGTCAGGTCCGACCACGCCTCGTGCAGCCGCTCGCGCGCGATCGGCTCGTAGTCGTAGGCATACAGCAGCACCGGCGGTGCGGCCTGCAGCGCCGGAAACACGACCTTGAACCACTCCGGGTGCGGGCCACCAAAGCCCAGCCGATCCTCGGCGTCCAGCTGCCGGTAGAGCGGCGGGAAGGCTTGGCCGGTGGCCTGTTCGATATCGGAAAGCGTGTGCATGCAGGATCCATGAAGCCGAAGAGAGGCGCGCTCAGCGCGCGGTGTAACGATAGACCACGCTGGACGAAGAAGGGCGTGCAATCGACTGCCCGGACACGGCGACCACCGGCAGCGCATAGCTGCCATCGCGCATCACGCCGGCATGCTCGACGCGCGCATGGCCTGCCCGCCGCGACGCCAGCGTGGCGTGCAGGCGTGGCTCAATGCGAGCGCCTGCGCGGCTAGGCGGTGGTGTCGCGCACCATGTCCACGAATGCGCGCAGCGCCGACGACATCTGCCGTTGCCGCGGGTAATACAGCACGAAGCCGGGGAACGGTTCGCTCCAGTCTTCCAGCACCGCCACCAGGCGGCCATCGTCCAGGTACGGGCGCGCGGAGTCTTCCAGCACGTAGGCCAGGCCAAGGCCGTCGAGCACGGCCTGCAGGATGGTGTGCTGGTCGCCCAGGGTGAGCCGGCCGGGAACGTCCACTTCCAGTTCCTGGCCGTCGCGTTCGAACTGCCACTTGTACAGATGGCCGCTGGCGAAACGGAAGCGCACGCACTCATGCTGCGCCAGTTCGTGCGGATGCGCTGGAATGCCGCGGCGCTGCAGGTAGGACGGCGCGCCCACGATCAGGCCGCGCAACGGCGGGCCCAGCGGCACCGCCACCATGTCTTCGGGCACTGATTCATGCAGGCGCACGCCGGCATCGAATCCCTTGGCGACGATATCCACCAGGCCATCGTCCTGCGCCAGTTCGATGCGCACGTCGGGGTGGGCCTGCAGGAACCGCGCCAGGCGCGGGCCGAGCTGGGTCTGCACGGCGGCGCGAGTGGCGTTGATACGCAGCAGGCCGGCCGGGGCGGCGCGGAAGTGATTCATTTCCTCCAGCGCGTCATGCACCTGATCCAGGGCCGGCTGCAGCCGTTCGAGCAGGCGCTGGCCGGCCTCGGTGAGGGCCACGCTGCGGGTGGTGCGATGGAACAGGCCCACCCCCAGCCGTTCTTCCAGCGCGCGGATCGCATAGCTCACCGCCGAGGTGGACAGGGCCAGCTCGGCGCCCGCCTTACGGAAGCTGCGGTGGCGGGCCACGGCGGCGAAGGCGGCCAAATGGGTCAGATTGTCAGTGGCCATGATTATCCCGTTTTACTTGATGAATCATGCCGATATCCTGACTGTTTGTGCACGGGATCGGGGCGTATTGTAAAGCGCCTTTCTACAAACCTGCCAAGGATTCCCCATGTCCCTCGCCCATGGTTATGCGGTGCACGACCAGACCGCCCCGCTGGTGCCGTTCTCCTTCGAACGTCGCCCGGCCGGTCCCGATGACGTCCGCATCGAGATTCTCTTCAGCGGCATCTGCCACTCCGATCTGCACCAGGCCCGCGACGATTGGGGCGGCGCGATGTTCCCGATGGTGCCCGGCCACGAGATCATCGGCCGCGTGACCGAGGTCGGTGCCAATGTCACCCGCTTCAAGGTCGGCGACTTCGCCGGCGTCGGCTGCATGGTCGATTCGTGCCGCCACTGCGCGGCCTGCGATGAAGATCTGGAGCAGTACTGCGAGAAGGGTGCCACCTACACCTACAACAGCACCGAGCGTGATGGCGGCCAGCCGACCTTCGGCGGTTACTCCGACCACATCGTGGTCGAGCAGCGCTTCGTGGTGAAGGTGTCCGAGAAGCTGGACCTGAAGGCCGCTGCACCGCTGCTGTGCGCCGGCATCACCACCTATTCGCCGCTGCGCCATTGGAAGGTCGGCCCCGGTCAGAAGGTCGGCGTGATCGGTCTGGGTGGCCTGGGCCACATGGGCGTGAAGTTCGCCAAGGCGATGGGCGCCACGGTGGTGATGATCACCACCACCCCCGAAAAGGGCGCCGATGCCAAGCGCCTGGGTGCCGATGAAGTGCTGGTCTCACGTGATCCGGCGCAGATGAAGGCGCATGCCGGCAGCTTCGATTTCCTGCTCAACACAATCCCGGTGGGTCACGACACCAACCCGTACATGGCGTTGCTCAAGCGTGATGCCACCATGTGCCTGGTCGGCGTGCTGACCGAGCTGGATCCGCCGCCGACCGGCGTCAGCGTGATCTTCGGCCGCAAGCACATCACCGGTTCGGCGATTGGTGGCATGGCCGAAACGCAGGAAATGATGGACTTCTGTGCCGAGCACAACATCGTCAGCGATGTGGAAGTGATCGACATCAAGACCGTCAACGAAGCCTGGGAACGCATGGCGAAGAATGACGTGCGCTACCGCTTCGTGATCGACATGGCCACGCTGGAAAAAGCGGCCTGATCCTTCCGCACAGGCATGAAAAAACCCCGGCAATACCGGGGTTTTTTTTCAGCTGTACGCGTGTGGTCGGGCAGTCCAGGCGCCGCATGGATCCTGCTGTGTATTCGCCCGGGTCTGTCGCGAGCGTGAGGGCCCCGTAGCAGCCGGTAGACCCCTGGCGCAAATGTCCCCCGGCCGCGGGCGGCCTCCTCCTTTATTTTGCCCAGGAGCCTACCGGCTGCTACGGGGCTCGGCTTGCGGTAAGGAGGGGAAGCCAGTTTTTTCTGGCGCTGTCGGTGGGTCGGGCGCTGGGCGCCCATGCCCTTGGAGGCGAAATAAAGGAGGAGGGGGCGGCCGCGGGCCGACGCCGGAGGCGTCGCCGGAAAGGGCATGGGCGCCCAGTGCCCGACCCACCGACTACCGCTTTCGCCCACTCAGTACGCGAATTCCTTGAACACCGGATCGATGTTGCCGCCCCACTCGCCATGGAACAGCGCCAGCTTGCGATCGGCCGGGGTCAGCCCGGAATCGACGATCTCCTGCAGCACTTCCAGGAACTTGCTTTCGTCCTGGCCATCGGCGTTGCGCGCCGCGCGGCGCTTGAGGCCGGCCACGGCGATCTTCAGGGCTTCGCGCGAGAGGTCCAGAACGGTGCCGTTGCGGAACGGCAGCTTCAGCCCATGCCGCGGCACGCCATCACGCAGCACGTTGCGCTCGACCAGGCTGAAATCACGCACCAGGTCCCAGGCCGCATCCAGTGCGGCATCGTCGTACAGCAGGCCCACCCAGAACGCCGGCAATGCACACAGGCGGCTCCACGGGCCGGCATCGGCACCGCGCATTTCCAGGTACTTCTTCAAGCGCACTTCGGGGAAGGCGGTGGTCATGTGGTCCGACCAGTCGCGCAGCGTGGGCAACTGGCCCGGCAACACCGGCAGCTTGCCGACCATGAAATCGCGGAAGCTCTGGCCGCTGGCATCGTGGTACTTGCCATCGCGGTAAGAGAAGTACATCGGCACATCGAGCAGGTAATCCACGTACCGCTCGTAACCGAAGCCGTCCTCGAACACGAAGTCGAGCATGCCGGTGCGGTCGTTGTCGGTGTCGGTCCAGATGTGCGAGCGGTAGCTCTGGTAGCCGTTCGGCGCGCCTTCGGTGAAGGGCGAATCGGCGAACAGCGCGGTGGCGATCGGCTGCAGCGCCAGCGACACGCGGAACTTCTTGACCATGTCCGCTTCGGTGGCGTAGTCCAGGTTGACCTGCACCGTGCAGGTGCGGGTCATCATGTCCAGGCCGAGCGTGCCGACCTTGGGCATGTACTCGCGCATGATCTTGTAGCGCCCCTTGGGCATCCACGGCATCGCGTCGCGGGTCCACTTGGGCTGGAAGCCCATGCCCAGGAAGCCCAGCTGCAGTTCGCCGGCCACCTGCGCCACTTCATTGAGGTGGGTGCCGGTTTCCACGCAGGTCTGGTGGATGGTCTCCACCGCCGCGCCGGACAGTTCCAGCTGGCCGGCCGGTTCCAGCGTCACCGAGGCGTTGTCGCGCAGCAGCGCGATGGTGCGGCCCTCTTCCTGCACCGGATCCCAGCCGAAGCGGGTCAGGCCGTTGAGCAGGGCTTCGATGCCGCGGTCGCCGTCGAAGGTGGGCGGGCGCAGGTCGTCCAGGCGGAAGCCGAACTTCTCGTGCTCGGTGCCGATGCGCCACTGCGCCTGGGGCTTTTCGCCGGAGGCCAACGTGGCGACCAGTTCATTTCGGTCGGTGATCGGCGTCTCGGCGACGTGGCTGGGGCTCGACAAGGGGAGGCTCGCAGTATTCTGGTCAGGGCGGGGATGTGGGGTTGCAGCCCCCGCATCGCAAGGGCGCACTATATCGTGGCGTCCCCCACCGTCGTGTCACCGTGACGGTTTTCAGCATCCTATAAAAAAGGGCTTGACCGGGCCGCAGCGCCGTTGCGACGCATTTCGCCCCGCGCGGCGGGCGCGCCCTACACTGCCCCCATGAGCCGATCCAGACATCCGGAAGTACATCGCTCCGACCGCGTGGGCTGGCTGCGGGCCGCCGTGCTGGGCGCCAATGACGGCATCGTCTCGGTGGCCGGGCTGCTGGTCGGCATTGCGGCCAGCGGGGCCAGTGCCACCACGATTCTGGCCACCGGCATCGCCGGCACCGTGGCCGGGGCCATGTCGATGGCGGCCGGCGAGTACGTGTCAGTGCAGTCGCAGGTCGATACCGAGCATGCCGACCTGGCGGTGGAGAAACGCGAGCTGCGCGAAGACCCGCACAGCGAGCTGGAAGAACTGGCGGCCATCTACCGGCATCGCGGCCTGACCCCTGAACTGGCCCAGCAGGTGGCGGTGCAGTTGACCGCCCACGATGCCCTGGCCGCACATGCCCGCGACGAGCTGGGCATCACCGACGAACTGCGCGCCCGCCCGCTGCAGGCCGCGATGGCCTCGGCCGGTGCCTTTATCTGCGGCGCGGCGCTGCCGGTGCTGACCGCACTGCTGGCCCCGCATGCCTACGTTGCACAGGTCACCACCGCCGCCACCCTGGTCGGGCTGGGCCTGACCGGCGCGATGGCCGCGCGTGCCGGTGGCGCACCGCCCCTGCGCGGCGCGGTGCGGGTGATGTTCTGGGGCGCGCTGGCGATGGCGGCAGCGGCACTGATCGGCCAGTTGTTCGATACTGCGCGGTAATGAACGCCCTCCTGCACCCCGCCTCGCTACTGGACGACATGGCCAGCCTGGCCACCTGCGCGCGCGCCGACGGCTATGCCTGCGTCACCGCGCGTCGCGAGCACGGCGCCTCCTCGGTGGACATCCCGCAGCCGCAGTTCGCGATCCTGCTGCAGGGGCGCAAGCAAGTGGCCTGCGGCACGCAGTCGCTCACGTTCGTGCCCGGCGACCTGTTCCTGATCACCCGCCGCTGCCGCATCGACGTGGTCAACATTCCCGATCCGCACAGCGGCGTGTACCTCAGCGCGATCGTGCCCCTGTGCAGCGAAGCGCTGGCCGCCGCGCGCGTGCTCTGGAACGAACCCCTGCCCGAGGCCGGTGACGCGCTGGCGCGGTTGTCGCTGGACGACCACGGCGACACGCTGCGGCAATGGCGCCATGCGCTGGAACACGCGCGCTACACCGAGGCCCGGCTCGCGCTGGCCGCGCTGGTGCTGGCATTCTGCCGGCGCGGCCACGGCAGCCTGCTGGTGCCGCCCGAGCCCAGCCTGGGCGAACGCATCCGCGACCTGATCGCCGCCCAGCCCGAACGCGACTGGCAGTCGCGCGACTTCGAAGCGCAGTTGGGCCTGAGCGGTGCGACGCTGCGGCGGCGGTTGGCCAGCGAGCAGGCCAGCGTGCGCGAGCTGATCGCCGATGCACGCCTGGCGCACGCGATGAACCTGCTGTACACCACCCGGCTGCCACTGAAGACCGTGGCCGCGCGCGTGGGCTACCGCTCGCTGGGCAGCTTCAACAAGCGCTTCGCCGCGCGCTACGGGCTGGAACCGGCAGCAATCGGCAACAGCTGAAACGGCGAGCGGATCACGGCGCATTCTGAGCGGTACGCGGCATCGCCTGCGTGCAGCATGGGGGGCACCGCGGCACCGCCGCCTTGTGTAGAGCCTCTGCCATGTCCCTTCCCCGCATCCGCTTACGTGCTGCTGCCCTGTTGCTGGCCGTCGCCACCGGCCCAGCGCTGGCCACCACCGCGCACACGCCCTCGGCGCAGGTGCCCGGCGTCTATCACCAGCAGATCGGCACGCTGCAGGTCACCGCGCTGTTCGACGGCACCGTGGCACTGGGCCGCCAGGAACTGACCGGGATCGATGCCGGCGCGGTGACCCGCCTGCTCGATCACCGTTACGTGCCCGAAGACGGCAAAGGCCTGCAGACCGCGGTCAACGCGTATCTGGTGCAGCGGGGCAATCACCTGACGCTGGTGGATACCGGCACGGCCGCCTGCTTCGGGCCCGGCCTGGGCCAAGTGCTGGGCAACCTGCGCGCGGCCGGTTACGACCCGGCGGAGGTGGACGACGTGCTGCTCACCCATGCCCACCCGGACCACCTGTGCGGGCTGCTGGATGCGCAGGACACGATGGCCTACCCCAATGCCACGGTGTGGTTGTCGGCTGCCGACGCGGCCTATTGGCTGGACCCGGCCAGCGAAGCCACCGCACCGCAGGGCGTGCGCTTTGCCTTTGCGCTGGCGCGCAAGGCGGTGGCCCCCTACGAGGCGGCGGGCAAGCTGCGTCGTTTCAGCCCCGGGCAAACCTTGCCGGTTGGGGTGGCGGCGCTGGACAGCCATGGGCATACGCCGGGCCATGTGTCCTGGAAGCTGGACGCCGGCAAGGGCCAGGCGGTGCTGGTGTGGGGCGACATCGTGCATTTCCACGCGGTGCAGTTCGCCCAGCCCCAGGCGGCCTACGAGGCCGACAGCGACCGCACGGCCGCCGTCGCCAGCCGTCGCGCGATGATGGCGCAGGCGGCGGATGGGGGCTGGTGGGTGGCCGGTGCGCACCTGCCGTTCCCGGGGTTGGGCCACGTGCGGCGCGAGGGTGAGGCGTTTGCGTGGGTGCCGGGCGAGTTCGCGCCGTTGCCGGGGCATTGACCCGGGGATGCGGGCTGCGCGGCATTCGTGGGCGGGCGCGCGGCTGACCGGCGTTCGTTGGCGGGCCGCAAGCTGACCGGGTAGTGCCGGCCGCTGGCCGGCTCCTCTTTCGGCCGGATGTATCGGGAGCCGGCCAGCGGCCGGCACTACCGGGATGCGCGCACCGTTACCGGGGTCCGGCCCACGGCTACGGGGCCGCGCGCGGTATTACCGGGATGCGGGCTGCGCGGCATTCGTGAGCGGGCGCGCGGCTGACCGGCGTTCGTTGGCGGGCCGGAGGCTGACCGGTAGTGCCGGCCGCTGGCCGGCTCCTCTTTCGGCCGGATGTATCGGGAGCCGGCCAGCGGCCGGCACTACCGGGATGCGCGCACTGTTACCGGGTCCGGCCCACGGTTACGGGCCGCACGCGGCTGACCGGCGTTCGTTGGCGGGCCGCAAGCTGACCGGTAGTGCCGGCCGCTGGCCGGCTCCTCTTTCGGCCGGATGTATCGGGAGCCGGCCAGCGGCCGGCACTACCGGGATGCGCGCACTGTTACCCGGTCCGGCCCACGGTTACGGGGCCGCGCGCGGTGTTACGGGGATGCGGGCTGCGCGGCGTTCGTGGGTGAGCGCGCGGCTGACCGGCGTTCGTTGGCGGGCCGCAAGCTGACCGGTAGTGCCGGCCGCTGGCCGGCTCCTCTTTCGGCCGGATGTATCGGGAGCCGGCCAGCGGCCGGCACTACCGGGATGCGCGACCCGTTACCGGGGTCCGGCCCACGGTTACGGGGCCGCGCGCGGTATTACGGGGATGCGGGCTGACCGGCATTCGTGGGTGGGCGCGCGGCTGACCGGCGTTCGTTGGCGGGCCGCGAGCTGACCGGTAGTGCCGGCCGCTGGCCGGCTCCTCTTTCGGCCGGATGTATCGGGAGCCGGCCAGCGGCCGGCACTACCGGGATGCGCGCACTGTTACCGGGTCCGGCCCACGGTTACGGGGCCGCGCGCGGTATTACGGGGATGCGGGCTGACCGGCATTCGTGGGTGGGCGCGCGGCTGACCGGCGTTCGTTGGCGGGCCGCAAGCTGACCGGGTAGTGCCGGCCGCTGGCCGGCTCCTCTTTCGGCCGGATGTATCGGGAGCCGGCCAGCGGCCGGCACTACCGGGATGCGCGACCCGTTACCGGGGTCCGGCCCATGGTTACGGGGCCGCGCGGTGTTACGCGGTTTCGGGGGCCGGCTTGTTCAGGCCCAGCCAGCCGCCGATGATGCCGCGGGCTTCGTCCACGCCTTGGCGGGCGGGACCGGAGAAGGTCTGCACGCTGACGGTGTCGCCGAACGAGGACTGCAGTTCCTTGCGCACCTTCTGCAGGGCAATGCCCTGCTGGCCACGGCCCAGCTTGTCGGCCTTGGTCAGCAGCGCGTGCGCGGGCAGGCCGCGCTGCACCGCATAGGCCAGCATCTGGCGGTCGTAGTCCTTCAGCGGGTGACGGATGTCCATCACCACCACCAGGCCACGCAGCGCCTCGCGGGTACGGAAGTACTGGTCGATGAAGGCCTGCCAGTGGGCCTGCAGGTCCAGCGGCACCTTGGCGTACCCGTACCCGGGCAGGTCGACCAGCTTGGCCTCCGGGGTGACTTCGAAGAACACCAGCTGCTGGGTGCGGCCGGGGGTCTTGGAGACCCGGGCCAGGCTGTTCTGGCGGGTCAGGGCGTTGAGGGCGCTGGATTTGCCGGCGTTGGAGCGCCCGGCAAAGGCAACTTCGGCCCCGACATCCTCCGGCAATTGCCGGGTGTTGTGGGCCGAAAGCAGGTAGTGGGCACGTTCGAGGAGCAATGACATGCCCATAGGATCGCATGTCCGGGCCAGATCCGCGCTGCCGCGGCCGGTTTTGCTGCACCCTGCGTTGACCGTGGCGTGAAAGCGCATGGATAATCGGGCGATCCCCGCGGGTGCACCCTGCACCTGCCAGGCCGGTCCACACGGAGCTTCCGCATGCGCCACGCTCGCGTTCTTGCCGTTTCCGCTGTTGCTGTATCGCTGCTGGCCGCTGTTGCGGTCGCCCAGACCTCGATCACGCCCTTGCCTGACAACGGGCCGATCAAGACCGCGTCGCTGGAGGTCGATTTCAGCAAGACCACCTGGGGGGATGCCAAGGCCGGCCAGACCAAGGCAGCCGCCTGCGCGGCCTGCCACTCGGCCGACGGCAACTCCACCGTGGAGATGTATCCGAGCATCGCCGGGCAGAGCGAACGCTATACCGCCCAGCAGATGGCGTTGATCGCCAACGGCCAGCGCACCTCCGGGGCCTCGGCGGCGATGGTGCCGTTCGTGCAGGACCTCACCCCGCAGGACATGCGCGACATCGGTGCGTATTTCGCAACGCAGAAGGCCAGCGCCGGGCTTGCCGACGATGGCCTGGTGGGCGAAGGTCCGTACGCCGGCAAGAAGTTCTACGAGATCGGGCAGCAGCTGTATCGCGGGGGTGATGCCGAACGCGGCATCCCGGCGTGCATGGCCTGCCACGGTCCCACCGGTGCCGGCAACCCGGGCCCGGCCTACCCGCATATCGGCGGGCAGCATGCGGCCTACGTGGCGCGCCGGCTGCAGGAGTACCAGGCCGGCACCACCCAGGAAACCGACAAGGCACACTTCCAGATCATGGCCACCATTGCAAAGCAGCTGACCGAGCAGGAGATCCAGGCCCTGGGCAGCTACCTGCAGGGCCTGCACAACCGGGCCGACGATGTGGCCTCGGCCACGCCCGCGCAACCGGCGAAGGCCCCGTAAAGACCGCTCGGCGGCGCAATGGCCGCCCCGCCCCCGTGGCGGGTTATGTTCACCGCCACGCCGGCACTGGGCCGGCGTTGTTTTTTCCGATGGAGATGGATGTAGATGACGTTGATGCCCCGCCTGATGTTGTTGCTGCTGGCCCTGAGCCCCCTGTCCACGCTGGCGGCCGCGCCGGTCGCCCTGGTCGAAGGCACCGACTACGAACTGATCGAACAGCCCGGCCCGTATGCGCCGCTGGCCAGCAAGATCGAAGTGGTGGAAATGTTCGGCTACACCTGCCCGCATTGCGCGCGCTTCGAGCCGCAGCTGGAAGCCTGGGCCGCCAAGCTGCCCAAGGATGTGCGTTTCACCCCCGTGCCGGCCGCGTTCGGCGGTGTCTGGGATTCGTTCGCGCGCGCCTACTTCAGCGCCGACCAGCTGGGCGTGGCCAAGCGCAGCCATCGGGCCATGTTCGAGGCGCTGCATGAAAAGAACAGCCTGCCCATGCAGAACGTCTCGCCGGACGAACTGGCCGTCTTCTATAAAGACTATGGCGTGGCACCGGAGCGCTTCCTGGCCACCATCAAGGGCGATGCGGTCGAGCAGAAGCTGAAGGCCGCCCGCGCCTTCGCCCAGCGCACCAAGGTGCCCGGCACCCCGGCACTGGTGGTCAATGGCCGTTATCTGGTCAAGGGCGACTCGTTCGAAGCGCTGCTGCGCAACGCCGATGCCCTCATCGCCAAGGCCCGCAGCGAACGCACGCGCTGAGTGCAGGCTCGCTGAACCGTCACACACCGTCCACGCCGGACGCGCGTTGGCGCATGCCATCATTCCCCTCTGGCCGGCACCCCGGGTGCCGGCCCCACCATGTTCATCCGCTGGAGATGCCTAGATGAAGACCCGTTTCGCGATTTCGCTGCTGGCCCTGCTGCCGATTCTGGCGGCCTGCAAGGCCCAGGACGGCACCGCCAACACCACCGCTCCGACCGAACCGGCCACCCCGAGCAGCACCCCGGCCGCCGAGCCGGCAGCGCCCGCCACCGAGGCACCGGCTGCCAGCGGTGACACCGCCGCCGCCGAAACCGCCGCTGCCGCTGCGACCACCCCGGCCCCGGCCGCGGCGTCCTCGCGCCCGACCGGCCCGGAGCCGGTGGCAGGCACCGATTACGTGCTGATTGAAAACGGCCAGCCGTTCCAGCCGGCCGCCGGCAAGATCGAAGTGGCGGAGATCTTCGGTTACGTGTGCCCGGCCTGCGCCGCGTTCCAGCCGCTGATCGGGCCGTGGAAGGCGGGCCTGCCGAGCGACGTCAACTTCGTCTACGTGCCGGCCATGTTCGGCGGCACCTGGGACAACTACGCGCGTGCCTTCTATGCGGCACAGAGCATGGGCCTGCAGGAAAAGACCCATGAAGCGCTGTATTCGGCCATCCATGCCGAGCAGACCCTGAAGGGCGAGCGCGGCCGTGATTCGGTCGAAGACATCGCCGCCTTCTACGGCAAGCACGGTGCCGACGCCAAGCAGTTCGCCAGCACCATGAGCAGCTTCGCGGTGAATGCCAAGACCAACGCCGCCAAGCAGTTCGCCCAGCGCAGCCAGATCACCGGCACGCCGTCGGTTATCGTCAACGGCAAGTACCTGGTCAAGGGCAAGAGCTTCCCCGACATGCTGCGCATCGCCGATCACCTGATCGCCCGCGAACGCGCCGCCAAGGGCAACTGATTCCTACCGAGCCTGCAACCGTCGTGAATTCCCCCACCACGCGGACCCTGCGCCTGCTGACGGCCAACATCCAGGCCGGCAGCAGCACCCGCCGCTACAGCGACTATGTGACCCGCAGCTGGTCGCATGCGCTGCCGGCGGGGCGCAAGCGCACCAGCCTGGACGCCATTGCCCAGCTGGCGCGCGGTCATGACATCGTCGGCCTGCAGGAGGCCGATCCGGGCAGCCTGCGCTCGGGCTTCACCAACCAGACCCACTACCTGGCCGAGCGCGCCGGCTTCAATTACTGGAGCCACCAGCCCAACCGCCGCATGGGCGGGGTGGCGTCCAGCGCCAACGGCCTGCTGAGCAAACTGGAACCGGTGGAAGTACAGGACCACGCCCTGCCCGGCCGCATCGGCGGGCGCGGCGTGCTGCTGGCCAAGTTCGGCGAAGGCAGCGAAGGCCTGGCGGTTGCCGTGGCGCACCTGTCGCTGGGGACCAACTCGCGGATGTCGCAGTTGGCCTTCATCGCCGACCTGCTCACCGACCATCCCAACGCGGTGCTGATGGGCGATTTCAACTGCCTGGCCGACCGCCCGGAAATGCAGGCGCTGTACCAGAAGACCAACCTGCAACCGCCGGGTTGCGCGGTGCCGACGTTCCCGAGCTGGCGCCCGGACCGGGCCATCGACCACATCCTGCTCAGCACCGGCCTGCAGCAACGCAGCGCCGAAGCGGTCCCGGCCGCCTTTTCGGACCACCTGGCGCTGGCCATGGAAATCGACGTCCCCAGCCACGCGCTGCGCTGACACGTCCCCGTAGAGCGGGGCTCTGCCCCGCTGCACCAGAATTCGTAGAGCGGGGCTCTGCCCCGCTGCATTTCGCATGCACCCCGACAGCCGGGCAGAGCCCGACTCTACGGGCTTGGCGGTCGCGTAAACAGCCCGTCCACAGCCGCTATGCGCTAATGCTCCGGGTCTGCCGTGTTCGGCACCGAGAGTATTGCTCCCCATGAGCGCTGTGGAGTCGCCTCCCTACGAGGTACGCACGCTTCGACCGGTCTTCCTGCTTGCCGCCACGATCGTGGCGGCATTTGCCATTCTGGTCGCCGTGTTTCCCATCCAGTCCGGCAGCCTGCTGCTGGACGCGCAGACCTGGGCGTCGCGCAATGTCGGCTGGTACTACCTGCTGGCCATGACCGTGTACCTGGTCTTCGTGGTCGGCGTGGCCTTGTCCGGCTACGGCAACGTCAAGCTGGGCGCGGACCACGACGAACCGGAGTTCAGCTATCTGTCCTGGGCCGGCATGCTGTTTGCCGCCGGTATCAGCATCACGCTGTTCTTCTTCTGCGTGTCCGAACCCCTCACCCATTACCTGTTGCCCCCGCAGGGCGGCGTGGGCGAAGGCGAAGCCAGCGCGCGCCAGGCAATGCAGCTGCTGTTCCTGCATTGGGGCCTGCACGGCTGGGGCGTGTTCGCGTTGGCCGCCATGGCGCTGGCCTACTTCGCCTACCGCCACAACCTGCCGCTGGCGCTGCGCTCGGCGCTGTACCCGCTGATCGGCAAGCGCATCAACGGGCCGATCGGCTACACCGTGGACGCGCTGGGCATCGTGGCCACCGTGTTCGGGCTGGGCGCGGACATGGGCTTTGGCGTGCTGCACCTCAACGCCGGGCTCAACACCCTGTTCCCGGTGCCGCATGCGGCCTGGGTGCAGGTGGGGCTGATCGTGCTGATGATGGGCGCGGCGATCACCGTGGCCGTCTCCGGCGTGGAAAAAGGCGTGCGCTGGATGTCCAACATCAACATGCTGCTGGCGATCGGCCTGCTGCTGTTCATGCTGTTCGCCGGCCCCACCCAGTACCTGCTCAACGCGCTCATGCAGAACATGGGCGACTACCTGGGCAACGTGGTCGGCAAGAGTTTCGACGTGTATGCCTACGGCGGGCGCCCGGACTGGCTGGGCAACTGGACGGTGTTCTACTGGGCCTGGTGGATCGGCTGGGCGCCCTTCGTGGGGCTGTTCATCGCGCGCATCTCGCGCGGCCGCACCATCCGCGAATTCGTGCTCGGCGTGCTGCTGATCCCGCTGGGCTTCACCCTGGCGTGGCTGTCGATCTTCGGCAACAGCGCGCTGGACCAGATCCTGCACCACGACCAGGTGCACCTGGCGCAGATGGCGGTGGATAACCCGCCCACCGTGCTGTACGCGCTGCTGGAAAGCTACCCGTGGAGCCGCGCGGTCATCGCGGTCACGGTGATCGTCAGCTTCGTGTTCTTCGTCACCTCGGCCGACTCGGGCACGGTGGTGCTGTCTACGCTGTCCTCGCATGGCGGCGCACCGGAAGACGACGGCCCGCGCTGGCTGCGCGTGTTCTGGGGCGTGATGACCGGGCTGGTCACCGCCGGGTTGCTGCTGGCCGGCAGCATGGACGCGCTCAAGTCGGCGGTGGTGCTGGCCTCGTTGCCGTTCTCGGTGGTGTTGCTGCTCATGATCTGGGGACTGACCCGCGCCCTGGGCGAGGAATCGCAGCGCAAGAAGGCCTCGCAGTACTCGCCGATTCCGCTGATCGGGCAGTCACGGCACCAGCGTGGCTGGCGCCAGCGCATCACCCAGGCCGTGCATTTCCCGGTGCGCGACGAGGTGTACCGGTTCATGGACACCGACGTGAAGCCGGCGATCGAAGCGGTGGCCGCACAACTGGGCGAACAGGGCCTGGACGTGCAGACCAAATTCGAACCCGGCCAGATGGAACTGACCGTGGACCATGGCGAGCAGCAGGTGTTCACCTACCAGGTGATCATGCGCGGCTACCTCACCCCATCGTTCGCCGCGCAGCGCTTCCGCAACCTGCGCTACTACCGCGCCGAAGTGCACCTCTATGAAGGTGGACAGGACTACGAGCTGTTCGGCTACAGCCGGCAGCAGATCATCAACGACATCATCGACCAGTACGAGCGCCACCTGCAGTTCCTGCATCTGACCCGTTGAACCGCTGGTCTCCCGCTGCAAAGGAGTCATCGACATGCCTACATTCCCCGACCAACAGCTCTACATCGGCGGCCGCTACGTTCCCTCGCAGGGCGGACGCACCTTCGAGGTGATCAACCCGGCCACCGGGGCGGTGCTGGCCAAGGTGCACAGCGCCAACAGCGACGACCTGGATGCGGCCGTGGAAAGCGCACAGGCCGGCCAGAAGGTGTGGGCCGCGCTGACCACGGTGGAGCGCTCGCGCATCCTGCTGCGCGCCGTTGCCCTGCTGCGCGAGCGCAACGACGCGCTGGCCGAGCTGGAAACGCTCAACACCGGCAAGCCGCTCAGCGAAACGCGCAGCGTGGACATCGTCACCGGCGCCGACGTGCTGGAGTACTACGCCGGGGTGATGCACGGACTGGAAGGCAGCCAGGTGCCGCTGCGCGAAGGTAGCTTCTTCTACACCCGGCAGGAGCCGCTGGGCGTGGTCGGCGCCATCGGCGCATGGAACTACCCGATCCAGATCGCGCTGTGGAAGGCCGCCCCGGCGCTGGCCGCCGGCAACGCCATGATCTTCAAGCCCAGCGAAGTGACGCCACTGACCGCGCTGAAGCTGGCCGAGATCTTCACCGAAGCCGGCCTGCCCGATGGCGTGTTCAACGTACTGCCCGGCGATGGTGCCGGCGTGGGCACGGCGCTGACCGAGCACCCCGGCATCGAGAAGATCTCCTTCACCGGTGGCACCAGCACCGGGCGCAAGGTGATGGCCAGCGCCTCCAGCTCCACCCTCAAGGAGGTGACCATGGAGCTGGGCGGCAAGTCGCCGCTGATCATCTGCGCCGACGCCGACATCGAGCTGGCCGCCGACGTGGCGATGATGGCCAACTACTACAGCGCCGGCCAGGTCTGCACCAACGGCACCCGGGTGTTCGTGCCGCAGGCGCTGCTCACCGACTTCGAGCAGGCGCTGAGCGAGCGCATCGCACGCATCCGCATTGGCGATCCGTTGAACGAGGACACCAACTTCGGCCCGCTGGTCAGCGCCGCGCACATGCAGCGCGTGCTGGACCACATTGCCAGCGGCAAGGCCGAGGGCGCGCGCCTGGTCTGCGGTGGCGAGCGGCTCACCGACGGTGCATTCGGCAAGGGCTGCTATGTGGCCCCCACGCTGTTCAGCGACTGCCGCGATGACATGCGCATCGTGCGCGAGGAGATCTTCGGGCCGGTCCTGAGCCTGCTGGCCTACCAGACCGAAGAGGAAGCCGTGCGCCGCGCCAACGCCACCGAGTACGGCCTGGCAGCAGGCGTGGTCAGCAGTGACCTGAGCCGCGCGCACCGCCTGATCCACCAGCTGGAGGCCGGCATCTGCTGGGTGAACTGCTGGGGCGAATCACCGGCACAGATGCCGGTGGGCGGCTACAAGCAGTCCGGCGTGGGCCGCGAGAACGGCCTGGCCACGCTGCGCGCCTACACCCGCACCAAGTCCATCCAGATCGAACTGGACCGCTACGCGTCGGTGTTCTGAACCGGCCTGACAGGAGAACACCGCGATGAAGCGCGAGTACGACTACATCATCATCGGCGCCGGCTCGGCCGGCAACACGCTTGCGGCGCGCCTCACCGAGGACGACGGCGTGAGCGTGCTGCTGCTGGAAGCCGGCGGCCCGGACTACCGGCTGGACTTCCGCACCCAGATGCCCGCCGCGCTGGCCTACCCGCTGCAGGGCCGACGCTACAACTGGGCCTATGAAACCGAGCCGGAGCCGCACATGGACAACCGGCGCATGGAGTGCGGGCGCGGCAAGGGCCTGGGCGGCTCGTCGCTGATCAACGGCATGTGCTACATCCGCGGCAACGCGCTGGACTTCGACAACTGGGCACGGTTCGATGGCCTGGACGACTGGAGCTACCTCGACGTGCTGCCGTATTTCCGCAAGGCCGAAACGCGCGACATCGGCCCCAACGATTACCACGGCGGCGAAGGCCCGGTCAGCGTGGCCACCCCGAAGAACGGCAACAACGTGCTGTTCCACGCCATGGTGGAGGCCGGCGTGCAGGCCGGCTACCCGCGCACCGACGACCTCAACGGCTACCAGCAGGAAGGCTTCGGTCCGATGGACCGCACGGTGACCCCGCGCGGTCGTCGCTCCAGCACCGCACGTGGTTACCTGGACATGGCCAAGGACCGCGCCGGGCTGGAGATCGTGGTGCACGCCACCACCGACCGCATCCTGTTCGCCGGCAAGCGCGCGGTGGGCGTGCGCTACCTGGCCGGCAACAGCGCCGAGCCGATCGATGCCACCGCGCGCCGCGAAGTACTGCTGTGCGCCGGTGCCATCGCCTCGCCGCAGATCCTGCAGCGCTCCGGCGTGGGCGCGCCGGCGCTGCTGGCCGCGCTTGGCGTGCCGCTGGTGCACGACCTGCCCGGCGTGGGCGAGAACCTGCAGGACCACCTGGAGGTGTACATGCAGTACGCCTGCAAGAAGCCGGTGTCGCTGTACCCGGCGCTGCAGTGGTGGAACCAGCCGGCCATCGGCGCGGAGTGGCTGTTCGCCGGCACCGGCATCGGCGCCAGCAACCAGTTCGAGGCCGGCGGTTTCATCCGCACCCGCGACGAATTCGAATGGCCCAACATCCAGTACCACTTCCTGCCGGTGGCGATCAATTACAACGGCACCAACGCGGTCAAGGAACACGGGTTCCAGGCGCATGTGGGCTCGATGCGCACGCCCAGTCGCGGCCGCGTGCATGCCAGATCGCTGGACCCGCGTGAGCATCCGTCGATCCTGTTCAACTACCAGTCCACCGACCAGGACTGGCAGGAGTTCCGCGATGCCATCCGGATCACCCGCGAGATCATCGCCCAGCCCGCGCTGGACGAATACCGGGGCCGCGAGATCAGCCCGAGTGCGGACTGCAAGACCGATGCGGAGCTGGATGCATTCGTGCGGGCGCGGGCCGAGACCGCCTACCACCCGTCGTGTTCCTGCGCGATGGGCACCGATGCGATGAGCGTGGTGGACGGCCAGGGCCGCGTGCACGGCATGGAAAGCCTGCGCGTGGTGGACGCCTCGATCATGCCGCGCATCATCACCGGCAACCTCAACGCCACCACCATCATGATCGCCGAGAAAATCGCCGACCGCATCCGCGGCCGCGCCCCGCTGCCCCGCAGCACGGCGGACTACTACGTCGCCGGGGACGCGCCGGTAAGGCGCTGAAACCGCGGCGAAAACGGCAGGCGCCCACCGTTGGTGGGCGCGCGCCAAGGTAGTGCCGGCCGCTGGCCGGCTCCCAATACCGTTGGATCCTGAGGTAGTGCCGGCCGCTGGCCGGCTCCCAATACCGTTGGATCCTGAGGTAGTGCCGGCCGCTGGCCGGCTCCCGATACCGTTGGATCCTGAGGTAGTGCCGGCCGCTGGCCGGCTCCCGATACCGTTGGATCCTGAGCAGCCGGCCAGCGGCCGGCACTACCGGGTCATGCGACCGGTACGGCCGGCGCCATCCGCCGTGCGGTCACCGTGCTTCCCACCGACGCCACCACCGTGCAGCCAATGGCCGCCCACTGCAGCGGAGTAAGCTGCTCGGCCAGCAGCCCCATCGCCAGCAACGCGGCCACCGCCGGTTCCATGCTGATCAGGATGCCGAACGTCTCCTTCGGCAGCCGCTTCAGCGCCATCATCTCCAGCGACATCGGAATCGCGCTGGAGACGATCGCCACGCCCAGCCCGAACAGCAGGATCTTCGGGTCCAGCAAGGCCATGCCGGCGTGCGCGATGCCCACCGGCACCACTACCAGCGCCGCCGCGCACAACCCCAGCGATACCGTGTGCCCGGCGTGCAGATGCCCTGCCCGCTTGCCAAAGATGATGTACATCGCCCAACAGGCCGCCGCGCCCAGCGCGAACATCACCCCTACCGGATCCAGCGGCGCGCCATGGCCCAGCGGCAACAACAGCAGCAGCCCGACCACCGCGCAGCCCACCCAGACAAAATCGATCGGCCGGCGCGAGGACCACATCGCCACCGCCAGCGGCCCGCAGAACTCGATGGCCACCGCGATGCCGAATGGAATCGTGCGCAGCGCCATGTAGAACAGCAGGTTCATCACCCCCAGCGTGATCCCGTAGCGCAGGATCGCCCCGGCGTCGGCGCGCGTGGTGGTCCAGCGCCACGGCCGGAACACCGCCAGCAGCACCAGCGCCGAGAACCCCACGCGCAACGCGCTGGTGCCCTGCGCGCCGATCAGCGGGAACAATTGCTTGGCATAGGAGGTGCCCACGGACAGGGCGGTGACCGAGCCGAGCACGGCCAGGACGGGAATGAGCGAAGCGTAGCGGGAGGTCGACATCCGGCCAGCATATTGCGTAGCGGCCGAAGGAGATGCTCAATTGCAGGGGCCTTCCTGCATGTTTCACTCACCCATGACCGCCGCGTACGCCCCCGACGAATTCGACCGCGCCATCCTGGCCATCCTGCAGCGCGACAACACCACCGCCCAGCGTGAGATCGCCGAGACCGTGCACCTGTCCGCGCCCGCCGTGCAGCGCCGGATCAAGCGCCTGCAGGAAGCCGGCTTCATCCGCGCCAACGTTGCCGTGCTCGACCAGAACCGGCTGGGCCGCCCGCTGACCATCATGGTCGAGGTGCGCGTGAGCAGCGAACAGCCGCATCGCGTGGCCCCGTTCCGCCGCCGCGTGCAGGACGACCCGGCCGTGCAGCAGTGCTATGCGATCACCGGCGACGCCGACTTCCTGCTGATCCTCACCGCCGCGTCCATGGAAGAGTACGAGGCCATCAGCGAGCGCCTGTTCGGCAACGACGACAACATCGAGCGCTACCGCACGGCGGTGGCGCTGAGTACGTTGAAGCGGGGGCTGGACGTGCCGCTGTAGGACGGCCGGCGCGCCCGCGGGGGGTGCACCGGCCACCGCGCCCTCAGGGCACGCGCGTGAAGTGGATCGTCATCAGGATCGGCTTGCCGTCCTTGCTGAAGAACGCCTTGGACTCGGTCATCTGGTTGCCATCGCCGGCCACGGTATAGATGCGCGTGGAGGCCGGCGTGCCGTGGTCCACCAGCTGCATCACCAGTACATTCGGCGCGGGCATGCTGAGCGAGGCCACGTCGGCGCCGTAGTTGCCCACGATCGGGCCGGGCGTGCCATCCAGCGGCAGGGTGCTGTCGGCGGTCATCTTTCCGCCTTTCGGATCGACGATCTCGGCGCGGGTGGTCCAGCGACCCGCGCCGGCATCCTTGAACTCCAGCAGCACACTCTTGGGCCGGTCGGCCGCCGGCATCGGCAGCGTGGCGACATCGATCGCCCAGCGTCCGGCCAGGGGGAAGCGGCTGGCGTGGCGGCAAACAGCATCAGCGGCGCGGCCTGCAGTACGGCCGTGGTCAGGCAGACGGCGAACATCCTCTTCATGGAAGCTCCTTCCTGGGTGAGTGCACGACGTGAACCGTGCACGGGGCAACGGTGACGAGATCAGCCCCGGACGGCTGCTTCAATCGCCGCCACGTCGATCTTGCGCATGGTCATCATCGCCTCGAACGCGCGTCTGGCCACTGCCGGATCCTTGCTGGTGACCGCCTCGGTCAACACGCGCGGGCTGATCTGCCAGGACAGGCCCCATTTGTCGCGGCACCAGCCGCAGGCGCTTTCCTGGCCGCCGTTGCCGACGATGGCGTTCCACAGCCGGTCGGTCTCGGCCTGGTCGTCGGTGGCGATCTGGAAGGAAAACGCCTCGCTGTGCTTGAACGCCGGCCCGCCATTGAGACCGATGCAGGGGATGCCGGCCACGGTGAAGTCCACGGTCAGCACGTCCCCCTGCTTGCCGGACGGAAAGTCACTGGGCGCGTGGTGCACGGCGTTGACCGCACTGTCGGGGAAGGTCTGGGCGTAGAACGTGGCCGCGTCCAGCGCGGTGCCGTCGTACCAGAGGCAGATCGTGTTCCTGGCCACCATGGCGGTCTCCTGCAGCGATCGAGTGGGGCCAGCCTACGACCGACGGTGTTAAGCCGCTGCCCAGCAGCCCCAGATCCAGGCAGCGCAAGGCATCGGGGGGTGTCCGGATGCGGCCCGATGGACCAGCCTGAATTGCTGATACGACTGATTCGCATTAACATGGCGTTATCCCGTCCGCGCCAGGGAGGCGCTGCGGCGATCAGTGCCTGCGCCCGCGCCTTGTCCTGCAAGGCCTCCGCCAGCCGCGTACTGACCCCCACCCACTGCAGCGCGCCCGGCCACCGAGGATGTCGGCCATGTGCGTGCTGCCGCCCTGGAACCGCCGATGACCCGTTCTTCCGTTGTGCTGCCCCGCCTGTTGCCACAGGCCCGCCTGACCCAGGCCCTGCTCGCTGCGTTGTGCGCGCTGGCCGCCGCCCCTGCGTTCGCGCAGGACGCCCCTGCCGATGCCACCACCCTGGACAAGGTGGTGGTCAAGGGTGAGCGTGCCGAAGGCTACTCCGTGCGCAAGACCTCGGCCGGCACGCGTTTCGACCTGGCCCCACGCGAGATCCCGCAGTCGCTGAGCATCATCAGCCACCAGCGCATCGAGGACCAGAACCTCGATGACATCATCGACGTGCTGGCCAACACCACCGGCGTCAGCAGCACCCAGTCCGATACCGAACGCACCGAGTTCTACGCGCGTGGCTTCTACATCGACAGCTACCAGTTCGATGGCCTGCCTACCCAGATGGTGCAGAACTGGAGCTACGGCGATTCCGGCCTGGACCTGGCCCTGTATGACCGCGTGGAAGTGGTGCGCGGCGCCACCGGCCTGCTCAGTGGCGCCGGCAATCCCTCCGCCTCGGTCAACCTGATCCGCAAGCATGCCGACAGCGCCGAGCTGACGGGCACCGTGTCGGTCAACGTGGGCAGCTGGGGCCGCACCCGCAGCACCGTGGACGTGACTACCCCGCTGAACGCAAGCGGCTCGGTGCGCGCGCGCGTGATCGGCAGCTACCTGGACACCGACGCGCAGATGGACCGCTACAAGCAGCACAAGACGCTGGGCTATGCAGTGATCGACGCCGACCTGACCCCGGACACGCAGTTGAGCGTGGGCTACGACTACCAGCAGAAGCGGGCCAACGGCGCCACCTGGGGCGGCTTCCCGATGCTGTACTCCGACGGCACCTCGACCGGCTACGACGCATCGTTCAACGCCAGCCCGAGCTGGACCTACTGGGACACCACCAGCAAGCGCGCCTTCGCCACGCTGGAACATGGCTTCGCCAACGGCTGGAAGGTCAAGATCGGCGCGACGCACGACGAGAGCAAGGCCGACGACAAGCTGTTCTACCCGGCCTACAACGACTGGACCTCGGGAGCGTCGAACTTCGACAAGACCACCGGTGCCGGCATCTCGCCGTCGGCCGGCTTCTACAACACCGAGCGCAAGGTCAACGCGGTCGATGGTTTCGTGGACGGTCCGTTCCAGCTGTTCGGCCGCGAGCACCAGTTCATGGCCGGGCTCAGTTACAACAAGCGCGAGTACGCCAACTACGGCGACTACCAGGTAGGTGGCGCAAACCTGCCGTGGGATCCCTTCACCAGCTACCTGAACTGGAAGGGCGACATCGCCGAGCCGAACTGGAATGCGCTTGCACTGGCCAGCCGCGGCACCATCACCCAGAAGGCCGGCTACGCCGCCACCCGCCTGTCGCTGGCTGACCCGCTGAAGCTGATCATCGGCGCGCGCTATACCGACTGGAAGAGCGAAGGCGAAGACGCCGACCGCTCGCACAAGGTGACCACGCCGTATGCCGGCCTGGTGTTTGACATCAATGACACCTACTCCACCTATGCGTCCTACACCGAGATCTTCCAGCCGCAGATGCTGAAGAACCGCACCGGCAGCTACCTGGACCCGGTGGACGGCAAGAGCTACGAAGTGGGCGTCAAGGGTGCATGGTTCGACGACCGCTTGAATGCCTCGCTTGCCGTGTTCCGTATCGAGCAGGACAACGTGGGCCAGTCCACCGGCGAACCGGTGGTGGGCGGAACGGGCGGCGAAACCGCCTACATCGCCGCGCGCGGCACGGTCAGCCGTGGCGTCGAGTTTGAAGTGAACGGCGAACTGGCCCCGGGCTGGAACGCCACCTTTGGTGCCTCGCGCTACGTGGCCAAGGACATCAACGACGCGGACATCAACACCAACCTGCCGCAGACGACGATCAAGCTGTTCACCAGCTACACCCCGCAGTCGCTGACGGCGCTGACCGTGGGCGGCGGTGCCAACTGGCAGAACCGCATCTATTACCCGGTGCCCGCGTACGGACGCATCGAGCAGGACGGTTATGCACTGGTCAGCGCCTTCGTGCGCTACCGCATCTCGCCCGAGTTCAGCGTGCAGGCCAACCTCAACAACCTGCTGGACAAGAAGTACTTCTCGCAGATCAACGGCTACGGTGCCTACGGCGACGGCCGCAACGGCTCGATCACCTTCAACTGGTCGTTCTGACCGGTCATTGACCACAAGGTGACACCACAGAACGCCGGGCATTGCCCGGCGTTCTGCGTTCTGCACGACGCGCGATGGATGCGCAGCCACGCATGGCGTGGCTCTACCGGCTGCGGCGCGGTGCCCGATGGCGGTGCAGCCACGCATGGCGTGGCTTTACCGGCCGCAGCGCGATGCCCGATGGTAGTGCCGGCCGCTGGCCGGCTCCCCCTTCATCATCACCGGGCGTAATACCCCGCCTGATCCAGATCGGCGAGCAGATCCGGCCCCACCGGTGCCCACCCCAACAGCGCGCGAGTAGCCGCGCTGGACGCGGCCATGTCCGCGCCGGCCATCCGCGCGAACCACCCGAAGTGGTCGGCACCGCGCGACGCCACCGGCAGCTTCAAGTGTTTACCGATCACCACGGCGATCTGCTTGAACGGCACTGTTTCATCGGCGATGGCGTGGTACACCGGCACGCGGGCGCCCTGCTCCAGCGCATGTCGGTACACCCGGGCTGCGTCGTGCCGGTGTACGCCCGACCAGCAGTTCGTGCCGGCATCCAGGTAGGCCGACACGCCGGTCCGGCGCGCCAGGTCGATCAGGATCGGCACGAAGCCGTGTTCGCCCAGGCCGTGCACCGACGGCGGCAACCGCACCGTGGCCGCACGCACGCCCTGCAGTGCCAGCGCGCGTGCGGTGGGCTCGGACAGGCGCGGCGACGCCGGATCGGGCAGGTCGCCCTCCTCGCCCCCACGCGGCATGCCGAGCAGTCCGGACGTCACCAACAAGGGCCGCTCGGACCCCGCAAGCGCAGCGCCCAATGCCTGGATCACGCGCTGGTCCTGCGCACAGTTGTCGAGGAAGCGCGAGAAGTCATGATCGAAGGCCGTGTGCACTACCGCATCGGCGTCGGCGGCTGCATCGCGCAGCACCTCGTGCTGGTCCAGCGTGGCGAGCACCACGCCTGCACCCAGCGCCGACAGCGCCGCCGCTTTCTCACTGCTGCGGGCCTGTCCGGTCACCCGATGCCCGGCAGCCAGCAGTTCGTGCACGACCGCCGCCCCTACCCAACCGGTCGCGCCGGTAACGAAGACGTGCATGCTCAGCCCACCCGCATCGACAGTTCGACGTCGTCGCCGACGGCAATGGACAGGTAGCCACCGGACGCTGCGCGCACCCGCTCCAGGTAGGCCGGTGCGTGATCGGCATTGTCGGCCACGATCAGCGCGCCCGGTGCAAGCCGATCCTCAAGCAGGTCCAGGATGTCGGTGTAGAGCGGTTTGGCGCCATCGAGCAGGAGCAGGTCGATGCGCTCGGGAAGATCGTGGCGCAACGTCTGCAGCGCGTCACCTTCGCGGATCTCGACCAGGTCTTCGACGCCGCCGGCGCGCATATGCGCCCGCGCACGGGCCACCTTGCCCGGTTCGAATTCGCTGCTGACCAGGCGCCCGCCGCCGTTGTCGCGCAGGGCCGCAGCCAGGTGCAGCGTGGAGATGCCGAACGAGGTACCGAACTCGACGATGGCCCGGGCGCGCGTGCTGCGGGCCAGCAGGTACAGCAACGTGCCGGTCTGGCGCGACACCGGCAGCCACAGGTCCTTGAGCCGGGCGTACAGCGCCAGGTAGTCGGTACGGCTGTTCATCAGGCGGGTGCGTTCGTCGCCGGACATGCCGTCCAGGGCGGGGCTGGTGGCGTGCTCGGCGGCGTCGAACAGGTGCTCCAGCAGCGGAGCGATGGGGGCGGTGGTGAGGGTGTTCATGGCGGTGTCCCGTGGGCGATGGCGGGGGCGGCGTGCCCCGGCGAAATGCGAGTGATTCGTCGCATTTCCAGAATACGTGCGATCCTGCCGTCCCACTATTCGCATTCCCCACGCGCCCGGGGCCGCCCATGCCGCAACCGCCAACCCCTCGAATTTCCTCGCGAAAACGTCCCCGCCAGGCCCGCTCCAGTGCCCTGGTCGCGGTGATCCTGGAAGCGGCTGCTCAGGTTCTGGCCTTGCACGGTGCCGCCCGTTTCACCACCGCGCGGGTGGCCGAGCGTGCCGGGGTGAGCATCGGCTCGCTGTACCAGTACTTCCCCAACAAGGCCGCGATCCTGTTCCGCCTGCAGACCGACGAGTGGGCGCAGACCGGGGATGTCCTGCGGCGCGTGCTGGAAGATACCGGGGTGCCCCCGCTGGTACGCCTGCGCGCCCTGGTGCACGCCTTTCTGCGCTCCGAATGCGAGGAGGCGCAGATGCGCGTGGCACTCAGCGATGCCGCCCCGCTCTACCGCGATGCGCCGGAAACACGCCAGGCCCGCGCGCACGGTGAAGCGGCGTTCGATACCTTCATGTGCGAAGCGCTGCCCGAGGCAACGGCGGAGACGCGCGCATTGGCCGTCGACCTGATCGGCACCACCCTGAGCACGGTGGGCAAGCAGTTCTCCAGCAGTGATCCGTCACCGGCCGCTATTGATGCCTACGCCGAGGCGATGGCCGACATGTTCTGCGCGTACCTGAAGTCGCTGATGCCGCCTGCACCGCCACCGCGCAAGCGCTAGCCCGGCGCCGCAGTCACGCCGCATCCAACAGTATTCTTACGGTGGTATCCACAGCAGAACTTCGGATGCCCTGCCCCACACTGCGTCCTACGCTGGTCGTCACACCCGCGCGCAGAGTGCACCACGATGACCACGTCAAAACCGAACATCCTGTTCGTGATGGCCGACGATATCGGCTGGTTCAATATCAGCTGCAACAACAACGGCATCATGGGGTACCGCACACCCAATATCGACCGCATCGCGCGTGAAGGCGCCAACTTCACCGACTTCTACGGGCAGCAAAGCTGCACCGCCGGGCGCGCGGCGTTCATCACCGGCCAATCGCCGATCCGCACCGGGCTGACCAAGGTCGGCATGCCGGGGGCCACCCTGGGCCTGAGCTTCGAGGACCCTTCGGTGGGCCAGTTCCTGAAGCACTTCGGCTATGCCACCGGGCAGTTCGGCAAGAACCACCTGGGCGACCGCAACGAACACCTGCCCACCGTGCACGGCATGGACGAATTCTTCGGCAACCTGTACCACCTCAATGCCGAGGAAGAGCCGGAGTACCCCAACTATCCGAAGGATCCGGCGTTCCGCAAGCGCTTCGGGCCGCGTGGCGTGCTCAAGTGCACCGCCACCGACAAGGCCGATGACACCGACGACCCGCAGTTCGGCAAAGTCGGCGCGCAGGCCATCGAGAACACCGGCCCGCTCACGCGCAAGCGCATGGAAACCGTGGATGAAGAATTCCTGGCCTCGGCCCTGGATTTCATCGAGCGCAAGAGCAGCACAGGCGAGCCGTGGTTCTGCTACTTCAATCCAACCCGCATGCATGTGTTCACCCATCTCAAGCCGGCGTCGGTGGGCAAGACCGGGCTGGGCGTGTATCCCGATGGCATGGTGGAACTGGATGGGTACGTGGGCCAGCTGCTGGACAAGATCGACCAGTTGAACGTGGCCGACAACACCATCGTGGTGTTCACCACCGACAACGGTGCCGAGGTATGCACCTGGCCCGATGGCGGCGCCACGCCGTTCCGCGGCGAGAAGGACACCAACTGGGAAGGCGGCTGGCGGGTGCCGTGCGTGATGCGCTGGCCGGGCGTGATCGAACCGGGCCGGGTCATCAATGACATCGCGTCGCTGCAGGATTTCATCCCCACCTTCGCGGCCGCCAATGGCGAGCCGGACCTGGTGGAGAAGGTCAAGCAGGGGTACACGATGGGCGACAAGACCTACAAGGTGCACCTGGACGGGTACAACCTGCTGCCGTTCCTGGCCGGCAAGGAGGAAACGTCACCGCGCGAAGGCTTCCTGTACTGGAGCGACGATGGCGACTGCATGGCCGTGCGGATGGGGCGCTGGAAGGTGGTGTTCTCCGAGCAGCGCGCGAGCGGCCTGGAGAGCTGGCGGGAACCGCTGTCGCAGATGCGCATCCCCAAGTTCTTCGACCTGCGTGCCGACCCCTTCGAGCGGGGCGAAGAGAGCATCAAGTACAACGACTGGTTCCTGGAGCAGAACTTCCTGCTCTATATCGCGCCGCCGCTGCTGGGCAAGTGGCTGGAGAGCTTCAAGACCTTCCCGCCGCGCGCGCACGCGGCCAGCTTCAGCATCGACAAGGTGATGGAAGCGATGTCGCCCAAGAGCTGAGCGCCGTGCGCCCGGCCTCAGGGTCGGGCGCGCAGCAGCGCCAGCCCGAAGCCGATAAAGATGGTGCCCACCACGCGATCGAACACCTTGCGCAGGCCCGGGCGCGCCAGATAACTGGCCAGGCCGCGCCCACCGGCGGCGTACACCGCGTACCAGAACATTTCCATCAGCGCGAAGGTGCCCACCAGCACCACGAACTGCGGCAGCTGCGGCTGGCCGAGGTCGACGAACTGCGGCAGGAACGCCGACGCGAACAACAGCAGCTTGGGGTTGCTGATGCCGATGATGAAGCCATCGCGGAACAGGATGCGCCGCGAGCTGGGCGCGATCGTTGCCGCGCTGCCCACGTCCAGCGGCGCGTCGCCGCCACGCCAGGCCTTGATGCCCAGGTAGACCAGGTAGGCCACGCCCGCATAGCGCAGCACGTCGAACACCATCGGCGAGGCTTTCAGCACTGCACCCAGGCCGGCCGCGGAGATCGACAGGGCCAGCACCAGCGCCGTGAGGCAGCCGGCCATGGCCGCCACGCTGCGACGGAAGCCGACCCGCACGCTGCGGGTCATCACGTGCAGCATGTTGGGCCCCGGGGTGCCGCACAGGACGAACACGGTGACGGCGAAGATCCACCAGGTATGCAGGTTCATGGCAACAACGTTCTGAAGGGAGTAGAGCCGGGCGCTGCCCGGCTGTACATGATGCCTGACGCGGCCGCCGCCGTAGAGCCGGGCTCTGCCCGGCTTGCATCAGCCACGCGATCGGCACGGTCAGCCGGGCAGAGCCCGGCTCTACGTGGCTGCGATCGGCATGGTCAGCCGGGCAGAGCCCGGCGCTACGCGGTGCCACCGGCCACGGCCCGGGTGGCGGACCGTGGCCGGTGGGTCAGCGCCGGATCAGAACCGCAGGTCCGCGCGCAGGTACCAGTAGCGGCCACGCGGGATGTCATAGGTGGACGCGTCGTAGCCGTTGAGCGAGCACGACAGGCAGATCGGCGGATCCTTGTCGAACACGTTGTTCAAGCCGGCGCTGAGTTGCAGGCCCTTCATCCAGTCCACCTTGTAGCCCACCTGCAGGTCATGGAAGGTGGTGGCATCCAGCGTGTTGGTGCCCTCCTGCTGGTTGCTGCACACCGGGAACGCCACCGCGTCGCCGCAGTCTTCGGTCAGCTCGGAGATGTGCCGCACGGTCCAGGACGCGCTCCAGTTGGCCAGGGCCCAGCTCAGCGTCGCGTTGCTGGTCCACTCCGGGATCGAACTGTCGGCCACTTCCACGCCCGGCTTCTGCGGCTGCCGCTGGCCCGCCGCGCCCAGCGCTTCATAGCGCCCCACGAAGGTGTTCTGCCAGCCCAGCTTGAACTGGCCGATGTCGCTCTGCGGGAACGTCCAGAACAGGTCCACGTCCCAGCCGTCGGTCTTGATCGAGCCCAGGTTGGTGAGCCGGTTGTTGAAGCTGCTCACCGCACCGGTGGAGGCGCGGCTGATGCCGTCGCAGTAGACCGGGTCCAGGGTGTCCACGCACAGGTCCAGCTGGGTCTGCGCGTTGATGGCCTGGATCGCGCCTTCGATGGTGTGACGGTAGAAGGTCACTTCCACGTCGAAGCGCTCCGACCACGCCGCATCGTTGCCGAACCACGGGCTCCACACGAACCCGGCGCTGAAGCTGCGCGAGCGCTCCGGATCCAGTTCGGCGTTGCCGCCGGTGGTGACCGAGATCTGCGAGTTGGCCTGCTGGAAGCCGCTGGGTACGCCAAGCGCGGCGCAGTTGGCCGGATTGCCGCGCGGCGCGGTACCGCCCAGGCCGATCGAGCACGGGTCGAACAGCTGCAGGTCGGCACGCGCCGCCGAGCCATACAGCTCACCGATGGACGGTGCGCGGAAGCCTTCGGCGTAGCTGGTACGCAGCACGAAGTCGTTGGTCACCTGCCAGCGCAGGCCGTACTTGGGGGTGAACTCGCCGCCGAAGGTGGAGTAGTCCGAGTAGCGCCCGGCCAGGCTCAGGTCGAGCTTCTCGCCGATCGCGCTCTTGGCGAAGATCGGCACGCTCAGCTCCAGGTACGCTTCATTGACGTCGTAGGAACCGGAGGTGGGCAGCGACGGCACGCCGTTGTAATGACCGATCACGGTGAGCGGATCGGGATCGTAGCGGCCTTCGTACTTCCGGTACTCGTAGCCGGTGGCGAACGACACCGGGCCCGCCGGCAAGTTGAACAGGTCGCTGCTCAGGTTGGCGGTGAACAGGCTCAACTCGTTCTGGCTGCGGTCGCGCACTACCGGCTGTATCCAGTCCAGCATCGCCGGGGTGATCGACCCCGCGCCCCCGAAGATGTTCAGCGGCACGCAGCCGGGCGTGGCCGCGCAAACGGCCGGGTCGCCCAGGGCCATGTTCACCTTGAAGATGTCATAGCTGCCGTAGTTGGTCTGTTCGGCCTTGTTCTTGCTGTACATGCCGTTGACGTCCCAGAACCAGCTGCGGCTGCCGGCCTCGAACTGGCCGACCAGGCCGGTGGCGAAGTACTGGGTGTTGACCTCCTGCTCGAAGATGCGCGCGCCGCCTTCCACCGGGCGCCGGCCGATCAGGCTCATGTTGCCCGAGGACACCAGGTCGAACCCGAACGGGTTGTACGGGTTGAGCGCGGACACCACGATGTTGTCGGCCAGCGGGTTGCCGGTGGCGCCATCGGGGCCGAAGAACAGCGGCTCCGGGCCGGCCTGGTTGGTCGATTCGCGGCGGTTGCCCAGCGCCTTGATGTACCACTGGACGTTGTCGGTGATGTCGAAACGGAACTGGCCGAAGATGCCCTTACGTTCCGACGGCGTCAGCACCATGTTGTATTCGGCGAAGTTGAAGCGGTCGGCCGAGGTGAAGCAGTGGTAGTCGTCGGTACGGCTGCAACCGGCGCTGCCGTCGTAGCGCGGGTTGCTCACCCCGGTGTTGGGCACGATGTCCTGCTCGGCCCCGGTGTTGGGGTCGACGAAGGCGAAGCGGCCCTGCGGAATGCCACCGCTGCCGAAGGCCAGCCCGGTGCCGGGGATCGGGAAGCGCGACTGCTCGCGGTCGCGTGCATACACCGGGTCCTGCTTGGTCCAGCTGGCGCCCAGGAACAGGGTGTAGCGGTCGCCGCTGGTACCCCAGGCCAGGTCCACGCCCTTCTGGGTGCCGTCGCCCTTGCTGTATTCGCCGTAGTTCAGCGTGACCTGGCCACCGTCGAACTCGCGCCGGGTAATGATGTTGACCACGCCGGCGATGGCGTCGGAGCCGTACAGCGACGACGCGCCATCTTCGAGCACTTCGATGCGCTCGACGATCGCCAGCGGAATGGTATTGAGATCGGTGGCCGCGCCCACGCCGGAGGCCGAGGATTCGTTGACCCAGCGGATGCCGTCCACCAGCACCAGCACGCGCTTGGCCCCCAGGTGGCGCAGATCGACCTGGGCCGAACCGGCGCCCACGCCACTGCCGTCAGGCGGGAAGCCGAAGTTGCCGGAGGAGTTGAATTTGGCGTTCAGCGCCGACCCGGACCCGGTCAGCTGCTGCAGCACTTCGCCAATGGAATTCATGCCGGTGCGTTCGATCTCGGCGCGGGTGAGGGTCTGGATCGGGACCTGGCCTTCTACTTCGGCGCGCTTGATGCGGCTGCCGGTCACCTCGACGCGGTCCAGCTCGGTGGTCGTACGGGGCGTTTCCTGCGCGCCGGCCAGCGCGGGCACTGCCAACAACAGACACAGCGATACGGCGACCGCCAAGGGGCGGTAGTGCAGGTCGTTCATTCGCTCTCTCCACAAAGGAATGTTGGGCTGGGCTGCCGCACTCCCCCTGCATGGCGGCAACGTCTCCTTTGTAAACAAACGGTAAAACGCCGGTCGTGACGGAAGGCACCTTTTCACGTCGCTACGACAAATCCGAACAGGCAACATGTAGGCGCCGCAACGCAAAACGCCCCTGCAGGCAGGGGCGTTGTTTGGTGCGCCGCAGTGCGTACCCGCGCTACTGCACGAAGGCGATGCGCTCCAGGTGCGCGTTGTTGGCGGCCGCCAGCACCTTGGCCATCACCGCATACGCGGCGTCGGGGTCGCTGGCGATGCGCAGCTCCGGCAGGTTGCCGGCGTGCGCCTGGGCCTGCTCCTGCATGCTTCCCTGCAGGGAAGCGACCGGCACCACCTGCCCGTTCCAGGTGACCTGGTTGGACGCATCCACGCGCAGCTCGATCGGCGGCGGTGGCTCGGTGGGCGGCACCACGGTGGTGGTGCGTTGCGGCAGGTTGACCGGGATGGGCAAGGACACCATCGGGGCGGTCACGATGAAGATGATCAACAACACCAGCATCACATCGACCAACGGGGTGACGTTGATCTCGGCCAGTGGTCCAGACGTCGCGGCTGCGCGGAATGCCATGCTCTGTCTCTCCCTGGAGCGGGCTGCCCCATGGCCGACACTACGCCCGGCGCGGCGGGTCTTCACGGCGTTGTGCGGCGCTCGTTCATGATCGAGTCGGCTTGCCCTCACCGCCCTTCACCGCGCGCCGTTATGCTTTCGGCCATGACTCGACTTCCCCTGTATTTCCTCAGCGCCTCCGTCCTGCTGGCCTGCACCGGGGTCAGCCCGGTGGCCGATGCGCAGAACCTGGATGCGCAGCGCGCGCAGCTCAAGGCAGCCATCGACAACGCCGAGCGCGGCCAGTACGACCCGGCCCAGGCCGCAGCGCTGGTCAGGCATCCGCTGTACGGCTGGCTGGAATACGCCAACCTGCGCCGGAACATCGACACGGTCAGCGCCACGCAGGCGCAGGACTTCCTCAAGCGTTACAACGGTCAGGCCGTGGCCAGCAGTTTCCGCAGCGTCTGGCTGCCGGCCCTGGCACGCCGCCAGGACTGGCCCACGCTGCTGGCCAACTGGGTGCCTACCGACAACGTCGGGTTGCGCTGTGCCCAGCTCAACGCACGCCAGGCCACCGGCAAGGCCGACGCACAGTGGACCAGCGAGGCCCAGGCGATCTGGCGCAGCACTGGCAAGTCGCTGCCCGATGCGTGCGACGCGGTGTTCGCCGTGCTCGATGCCAAGGGCGGCCTGAGTGCCGACCTGCGCTGGGCCCGTATCGATGCGGCCGCCGACGAACAGCAGCCGGCGGTGATGCGCAGCGCCGCGCGCGGCCTGCCCGCCGCCGACCTGGCCCTGGCCAACACCTATGCCGCCTTCGTCGACAAACCCAATGCCAGCGCCTTGAACTGGCCACGGAATGAACGCAGCCGGCGCATCGCCACCGATGGCCTGGCCAAGCTGGCCAAGGCCGACCCGGCCGCCACCGAGCAGCAGCTGCCGCAGTACGCCAACGCGCTGCAGCTGAGCGCGGCTCAGCAGGCGCAGGTGCTGTACCAGGTGGCGCTGTGGACGGTGGCCTCGTATGGCCCCGAATCGGCGCGCCGTCTCAACGCGGTGCCCGATTCGGCCTACGACGAGCGCCTGCACGAATGGCGCGCGCGCGAAGCGATGTCGCGCGGCGACTGGCCGCAGGCGTTGGCCGCGATCCGCAAGATGGGCCCGACCCAGCGCAGCGACTCGCGCTGGCGCTACTTCGAGGCCCGCATGCTGGAGAAAACCGGCAAGCGCAGCGAGGCCCAGCCGCTGTACCGCGAGGCGGCACGTGCGGCCACCTTCCATGGCTTCCTCGCCGCCGACCAGCTCGGCCAGTCCACCTACACGCTGTGCCCGTGGGAACCCAACGACAGTGCGCAGGCGCAGGCGGCGGTCGCCCGCGACCCGGCCATCGTGCGGGCCATGGAGCTGTTCAAGATCGAACGCGCCGGCTGGGCCGTGGCCGAGTGGAATGACGCCCTGAGCCGCTACGACACCACCCAGCGCCGCATCGCGGTGGAAGTGGCGCGCGACAACGGCTGGTTCGACCGTGCGGTGTTCTCGCTTGGCAAGACCCCGGACGAGCAGCGCCTGTATTCGCTGCGCTTCCCGCTGCACCACGACGACGCCATCCGCCGCGAATCGGCCCGCAACGCGATCGACCCGGCCTGGGTGGCCGCCGAGATCCGCGCCGAGAGCATCTTCAACCCGAAGGCACGCTCGCCGGCGAACGCCATGGGCCTGATGCAGGTGCTGCCGGCCACCGGTGCCAGCGTGGCCAAGTCGATCGGCCTGACCAACTACGGCGGCGCCGCCAGCCTGTACGACCCGGACACCAACATCGCCCTGGGCACGGCCTACCTGCGCCAGCTGATGAACAAGTACGAGGGCCTGCCCTACATCACCATCGCCGCCTACAACGCCGGCCCCACGCCAACCGCGCGCTGGCAGACCCAGCGCCCGGGCTTCGACCCGGACATCTGGATCGAAACCATCAGCTACAAGGAAACCCGCGAGTACGTGGCCCGCATCCTGGCCTTCAGCGTGATCTACGACTGGCGCTTGAACGGCAACGCCCTGCCGGTGACCGACCGCATGAACGGCCGCCTGCAGGCCAAGCGCAAGAACTTCGCGTGCGCCGCCAACGCAGACAAGGGCGGCGACTGACCGGCCCGGGTATGCCGGCCGCTGGCGGGCTCGGCGAAGATCCCGCTAATGCCGGCCGCTGGCCGGCTCTGCGGACCGCCCGAACACCCCGGCACGGCCGGCCGCTGGCCGGCTCCCCGCACCGCCCGAACACCCCGGTAGTGCCGGCCGCTGGCCGGCTCCTCGCACCGCCCGAACACCCCGGTAGTGCCGGCCGCTGGCCGGCTCCCCGCACCGCCCGAACACCCCGGTAGTGCCGGCCGCTGGCCGGCTCCCCGCACCGCCCGAACACCCCGGTAGTGCCGGCCGCTGGCCGGCTCCTCGCATTGCCCGAAGATTCCCAGGAGCCGGCCAGCGGCCGGCACTACGTCATTGTCTGGGTTCATCGCGAGCCGGCCAGCGGCCGGCACTACCTCATTGTCCGAGCGAGCCGGCCAGCGGCCGGCACTACCGGTTGGCGTCGCGTTGGCCCACTGCGGCATCATGGGCGCATGAAGATCTATCTTGTTGGCGGCGCCGTACGCGACCGCCTGTTGCAGCAGACCCCCGGTGACCGCGACTGGGTGGTGGTGGGCGCCACCCAAGCGGACATGGAAGCGCAGGGCTACAAGGCCGTGGGCCGCGACTTCCCCGTGTTCCTGCACCCCCACACCGGCGAGGAATACGCCCTGGCGCGCACCGAGCGCAAATCCGGGCGCGGCTACCGCGGCTTCGTGGTCGATGCCGACCCGTCAGTGACGCTGGAAGACGACCTGCTGCGCCGCGACTTCACCATCAACGCAATCGCCTGCGACGAGGCCACCGGTACGCTGGTGGACCCGTATGGCGGTGCGCGCGACATCGAGAAGCGCATCCTGCGCCACGTGGGCCCCGCATTCGTGGAAGACCCGCTGCGGGTACTGCGCGCGGCGCGCTTCATGGCCCGCTTTGCGCCGTTCGGTTTCACCGTGGCCCCGGAAACCCTGGACCTGATGCGCCAGATCGCCGACAGCGGCGAACTGGATGCGCTGGTGCCCGAACGCGTCTGGCAGGAACTGCGGCGCGTGCTGCGCAGCGCCCAGCCGTCGGCCTTCCTGCGCACGTTGCACGAGACCGGCGCCCTGCGCGCGATCCTGCCCGAGCTGGAAGCGCTGTACGGCGTGCCGCAACGCGCCGAATTCCATCCCGAAGTGGATACCGGCGTGCACCAGGAAATGGTCAGCGACATGGCCGCGCGGTTGGCGCCGGGCGACGACCTGATCGGCTTCGCCGCGCTCACCCACGACCTGGGCAAGGGCCTGACGCCGCCGTCGGAATGGCCGCGCCACATCATGCACGAGCAGCGCGGCGTCGCCCCGCTGCATGCCCTGTGCGACCGCCTGAAGGTGCCGCTGGACCACCGCCAGCTGGCCGAAGCGGTGTGCCGCGATCATCTCAACGTGCACCGCATCGATGAACTGCGCGATGCCACCGTCCTGGACCTGCTCGCCCGCTGCGACGGCTTCCGCCGCCCGGAGCGCATCGCGCAGATCGCGCTGTGCTGCGAGGCCGACAAGCGGGGCCGGCTGGGGTTTGAAGACAGCGATTATCCGCAGGGCGCAACGCTCACGCGCCTGCACCAGGCGGCGCTGGCGATCCAGGCGCGGGACCTGGACCTCACCCACCTGAAGGGACCGGCGGTGGGTGAAGCGCTGGCCAAAGCGCGTACGCGGGCGATTGCGGCGGTGCGTTGAACGTCTGCGCCCCTGCGGCCCGTGCATCAACGGGCCAGCGCGGCGCATCCGATTTCAGCGTGCATCCACCACGGCAGCGGCCTGTTTGCAGGCCGGCTGCGCAAGCAGCCATTCGCGCGCCACCGCGGCCGCGTCCTGCCCTGGGGTCACCGTGACGTCAGGCTGCAGGCGGTTGCCATCGCCTACGCCGTTGCGGTCGGCCATCACGCTGCCGGTCAACAGCAGCATGCTGCCATCGGGCAGACGCTGCGGGGTATTGGAGGTGGAATAGCCGGCACTGGGCTGGCCGAAGCTGCGCGAAGCTGCCCGGCCGCGGAAGGCCAGTACCGATGCCTCGCCGGAACTGGCGGTGCGCGGCCCGAACAGGACGGCCACCGGCGCGCCCGGGTTGCGCAGCGTGTACCGCGTGTTGCTCGATCCCAACATCCCGTTCCCGTCCGACCAGATCGCGCCATCGCGATACGTCCACGGCTGCTGTTTGTCCGCGCGAAGGGACATGCCGACCGGATCACTTCCCCTGGCATCGCCCAGCAACGGGCCCAGGCCCAGCAACATGGGCCACATGTTGCCGCCACTGTTGCCGCGCAGGTCGACCACCCAGCCACAGCGGTTGCCATCGTCCTGTTCCTGGATGCGCGCCTGCAGCGCAATGGCCGCCTGCTTGCGGGCCTGGTACTGCACTTCCTGGGGCTGGGTCTGGTCGTCCATGTAGGCGCCCACCTTGATCCACCCCAGCCGCGCTGTCGGTCCGGTGCTGGCGTCCTCTGTCTGAAGGGGCGCAGCGCCCATCGCTGCCTGCGTGGCCGGTGCGCGTTTCGACTCAGTGCGCAACTGGCTGGGCGATATCCATCGCCCGTGCCCGCCACTGCTGCGCTGGATCACATCGTCCAGCAACCGCCGCGTCTGCGCCGGGTCGCCCGCAGCCGCCAACTCCGCGCGAGCCTTGGACCAGTCCACGCGGTCGCGATACAGCGACTGCTGCTGCAGCAGATCCAGGATCCGCGCCTGTGCCTCGGCACTGGGTACGTCCTGCGCGTGTGCAGCGCCACTTGCCGTTGCAAGCGCCACCATCAACAGCCAACCACGTCCTGCGATCATCGTGCTACATCCATGTAGTGAAGAGGCCGCAGCTTAGCGCTGCACGCGCGCATTGGTACAGTGCGCCGTTCGCATAACCAGCGACGCATGCCACCGCAACGCAGCCGGCATCGCCGGTTCCGTCCAGCGTGCCGCCACGGATCGCTACCGGCCGTCGCCCTACCAGTCCAGCCGCAGCCCGATATTGCCTTCGATCACCTTGCGTTCCTTGCGTGCGCTGCTTTCGAGGTCACGTGTGTAATCGGCTACCGCAAACGCACTGACGTTGCTGTTGAAACGCGCCACCACGCCCACGCCCACTTCCAGCGCACGCGCATCCTGCTGGTTCAGGATGCGATTGCTGTCGAAATCGATGCGGTCCTCGCCGTCCAGGGTCTGCCAGTAATTGAGCTTGATGTACGGCTGCCAGCCGTTGCCGGCGATGTCGTAGTCGGCAGCCAGGCGCAGGCCCACGCGTCCGGTCCAGGCGTTGTCGTTGTCAAAGCGCAGCGCGGACACCGCGTCGCCGGCATCGTCCACCGACGTGCGTTGCCAGATCACCTGCAGCTGGGGTTCCAGCCACCACGCACTCTGCCCGAACCGCAGCAGCGGCTTGCCCACTTCCAGCGAGGCGGTGGTGCCATCGCCGCGCACGTCGATGCCCAGCCCGCGCGAGGACGTTGCGTCGCCGTCGTAGCGGCTCTGCATCACCACCGCGTCCAGGTAGCCACCGGCACTGCCCGCGCGGGTCCAGTACACGCCCACGTGTTTGTCATCAAGCCGCGTGCGGCCCACCGCGACGTTTTCCCAGCCGATCGCAAAACCGGTCACGTTGCCCTGCGCGCGGGTGCGCCCGACGAATACGCCGAACTGGTCGCGATGGCTATCGCCCGCGTTGGCGTACAGGTCCAGGCCGGCCTGGATGCCCTGGATATCGCCATCGAAGCCGGGCTGCGCGTCGCCGTCCCACTGCTGTTCGTGGCTCTGCCCCACCAGCCGCGCCCAGGCCGCACGCACGCCGCCCTGCCCGGCCAGCAGACGCTGCTCGCCCTGGCGTTCGTGGAAGGTGCCCAGGCTGGCCAGGCTGGTTTCGCGCAGCAGCGGCGGCACCACCGAGTACAGGCCGGTCTCGAAGCGGTACAGCGGAATGATGTCGCCCTGCGCGGGGCGCGCACCGGGCGTGGGCGGCACCGCCAGCGGCCCGGGCACCCCGGCCACGTCGGTGGGCACGGGCGGCGGGGTATCGATGCTGGGCGGCGCGACGTCGGCGGGATCGGCCGGCTCCGGCGGCGGGGCCGGCTCGGGTGCGGCCGGGTTGGGATCATCCGGCGGATTGACGTCCGGCGGCGGCGGCGGTGCAGGCGGCAGGTCGACCGGCGGCGTGCCGGTACTGTCCGGCGGCGGCGGTGGCAACGTAGTGCCCCCGCCCGGGGGCGGCGCGGGTGCGGGGGTGACGCTGGCCACCAGGGTCGAGCGCAGATACCAGTTCTCGGCCGTGCCGCCGCTGACCCCGCCCTTGAACAGGAAGTACTCGTACGCACCGGCGGCGACCGGGTTGTACAGCGCGAACGCGGTGGGCGCGGTGGTGGCGCCGTTGATCGCCTGCACCACCAGGATGCCGTCGGCCACGGTGGACGCACCGGCGCCGCCGGCGTTGAGGATGCCCACGCCGGTGGTGCCGCTGGCGCTGCCGGTGGAGATCACCAGCTTGTCCGACGCGGAACTGTCGTCGCCCAGCACCGTGTTGAGATACAGCGCGCCGCCATTGCCGACGTAATTGCCGACCACGGTGAAGGTGTCGCCCACGCCGCCGCCGTTGCTCAGATCGATGCGGCCGGCGTTGGTGAGCGTGGCCAGCTGCCCGGCCGTGAACGGTGCGACGCCGCCGTTGCTGCCACCGCCGAACACCGCGCTGGTGGCATCGATGTCCAGGCGGCCGGTGCCGCTGGCGCTGTCGCCCAGCACCAGGGTGCCGTCGAAGGCCAGCTGGGTATCGTCGCGCAGCGCCACCTGTTCCCAGTTCGCAAAGCGCGCCACGCCGCCGGTCTTGACGTTGTCGAAGCCGAGCACGTCGTTGCCCAGCCCAGCGTCGAACACCGGCAGTGCGCCCAGGTGGGCGCTGTTGAGGTTGGTCAGCTGCGCGAGGTCATCGCCTTCACCGAAATCGATGGCGCCGTGTACCACGCCGCCGCCGTTCCAGGTCAGGCTGTCGTTACCGAAGCTCAGCCGGATTTCGCCGCGCACGGTGCCGCCGGTGATGGTCACCGCGTCGTCGCCGCCACTGACGCTGATGTTGCCGCCGATGTAGCCGTCGGACAGCACGATGGTGTCGCGACCGAAACCGGTCACCAGGTTGCCGTCGATGGTGCCGCCGGACATCAGGAAGGTGTTGTCGTCCAGCTTCATGTTGACCCGGCCGATGCGGCCGCCGGTCATTTCGGCGTAGTCGCCATCGTCGAACGCGCCGACGATGCGGCCGCCGGTCATGCGGAAGCGGTCCAGCGCGTCGCCCTGCAGCAGCGCGCCGATGCTGCCGCCGGTCATCAGGAAGGTGTCGATGCCCGAGCCCTGCTGCACCGTGCCAGTCACGCTGCCGCCGCTGATCTCCAGGCTGTCCTCGCCATCGCCCTGGTCGACGCTGTCGATCACGCCGTCGCGGATCACCAGCGCGTCGTTGCCTGCGCCCTGCAGCACGCCGCCCTGGATGCTGCCGCCGAGCATGTCGATGCGGTCGTTGCCGGCACCGGACACGACCCCGCCGGTACTGCCGGCAATGGTGCCGCGGTTGACCAGGTAGGTGGCCCCGTTGAGCTGCAGCGCGCGGCCGGCGTTGGCGATGATGCTGCCATTGTTGTTGATGACATGCCCGGTGCCGGCCTGCACGGTGATGGCATTGCCGCTGGCGATACCGAGCTGCGCGTTGGCCAGCACGTTGACGGTGGTGTTGGAGGCGCCGCCGGCGGTGACGATCGGCACCGGATCCGGATTGGGCGCTGCGGTCGAGCAGGTCACTGTCTGGCCCTGACCAGGCGCGGGGTTGTCGCAGCCGGCCCAGGCCGGCGCGGTACCGGCCAGCAGGACCGTACCCAGCGCGCCCCCACAGCCCCGACGCAGCCAATGTGAAATACGGTCTGCCAGCACGGTGCGTGCCGGCGAAACGGGCATCGAGCGCATACGCCTTTCCTGTTCAACAAGAGGGGGTACGGCAACGGCCCAGTGCTTCTACGCAGACCGGCGTCAGTACTTTTACCGCCGCGCCGTGATGGGCGGGTAAACGTACGGGACGCCCATCCTAGATTTTGAGGTAGATGCGCCGCGCGTCCAGCGCCCACACCACGCCCCACCACACCACCACGAAGCCCAGCGCACACAGCAGCGAGGCCAGTGCGGGGGCCGTCGGCAGCAGCGCCGACAGCGTCTGGTACAGCCATCCCCACGCGCCGCTGGCCATCAGCAGCAGGGCCATCGCCGACGAGCCGAGGTAGGCGGCAATGGCGTTGACGCCGAAGCGTCGGCCCAGTGCCGGCGCACCCCAGCGATCCACCAGCAGGTGGGCCAGCAGCAAGGCCGCCACCGACAGCCCGCCCGTCCACAGCACGAAACTGGGGGTCCACAGCTGCTTGTTGAGGGGCAGCCACAACGCGGCCACGCCGCCCAGGAGCAGGCATGCCGTGGCCAGCACCGCCAGCCCACCCACCTGCCCCGCCCGCAGCCACGCGCCCGCACGCAGCCCCAGCAGCGTGCTGGCGAGCGCGCCCAGGCTGCTCAGCAGCCCTTCGGGGTCGTGGCCGAGCCCGGTCAGCGGGTCGTACTTGTAAAGGAACGGCGCGAACAACGTCGTATCCAGGCGGCTGGCCGGGTTGACCCACGGTGCCAGCGAATCGGCCCCCAGCAGGATCGCCGCGTACGCAAGGAGCAGCCCGACCAGCACCGCCCATTGCGCGCGCGCGCGCGTCTGGATCGCCAGCAGCCCGACCACCGCCACGCACAATGCGATCCGCTGCAGCACGCCCCACAGCCGGTAGGCCGGCAGGTCCATCAGCCACCACGCCAGCAGGTGCAGCACCGCGCCGGCCACCGCGATGCGCAGCGCACGCTGCAGAAGGCCACTGCGCAGGGCCGGGCGCAACGCCGGCTCGCCCGCGCGCGGCGACAGGCTGAAGGCCATCGACACGCCGGCAATGAACAGGAACAGCGGAAAGATCAGGTCGGTGGGCGTGAAGCCGTGCCAGTCCGCATGCAGCAGCGGTGCATACACATGGCCCCAGTCGCCGGGGTTGTTGACCAGCAGCATCGCCGCCACGGTCAGCCCGCGCAGGGCATCGATCGAGCCCATGCGTGGCGATGGGGAGGCGGTCATGCGTCCTCGCGCTCGCCGGCAATCCAGGTGGCGCGCACCTGCAGCGCGTCGTCGAGCAGCACCAGGTCGGCCTGGTAGCCCTCGGCGATCTCGCCCAAGCGGTCGTCCAGATTGAGGAACTGCGCCGGGTAACGCGAGGCCATGCGTGCGGCCTCGTCCAGCGGCAGGCCAAGCAGGTGCACCGCGTTGCGCACCGCCGTGGCCATGTCCAGCGCCGAGCCCGCCAGCGAACCGGCGGCATTGCGCACCACGCCGTCCACGGCCGTGATCACTTCGCCATACAGTTCATAGCTGGGGCTGTCGGCACCCACCGGCGGCATCGCGTCGGTGACCAGCATCACCTTGCCGCGCGGCTTGGCCGCCAGCGCCACGCGCAGGCTGGCCGGGTGCACGTGCACGCCGTCGGCGATGATGCCGATCCAGCTGTCGCGGTCTTCCAGCGCCGCGCCCACCGCACCCGGCTCGCGCCCGGTCAACGGCGACATCGCGTTGTACAGATGGGTGAAACCGCGGATGCCGGCATCCAGCCCGGCGCGTGCTTCTTCGTAACTGGCCGCGGTATGCCCGGCGGCCACGATCACGCCGCGTTCGACCAGCGCGCGGATGCTCTCCAGCGGCACCCGTTCGGGGGCCAGCGTCAACAGCGTCACGCCGTTGTCGAGCGAGGCCGCCATCGCGATCTCGTCGGCGTCGGGCACGCGGAATTTGTTGGCGTCGTGCGTGCCCTTGCGCGCCGGCGCGATGTACGGGCCTTCCAGGTGGATGCCGAGCACGCCGGGCACGCCCTGCGCGATGGCCGCGCGGGTGGCGTCGATCGCGCGGCGCATCACCTGCACGTCGTCGCTGATCAGCGTGGGCAGCAGCCCGGTGGTGCCAAAGCGACGGTGTGCGGCAGCCAGCGTGCGCAGACTGTCCACGTCGGGCGTGTTGTTGAACAGCACGCCGCCGCCACCGTTGACCTGCGCGTCGATGAAGCCCGGCAGCAGCCAGCCGCCCCCCAGGTCCACCTGTTCGTCGGCGCTGCCCAGTTGCGGGGCCGCGTCGGACACCAGCGCGGTGATGCGGCCGTCTTCGATGACGACCGCCAGGTCGTCGCGGAACTCATCGCCGGCCAGGATCCGGGCATTGCGCAGGACGGTTTTCATCAGACGGTTTCCGTCACCTTGTTCAGATGCGGCGGCAGGTCCGGGTTGTGCCCGCGGCGCAGCGCCAGCGCGTTGATCGCACGATAGAACGCCTGCACGGTAAGCAGCGGTGCGCAGGCCGGGTGCGGGGCAACCGGCAGTGCAAGGTCGCCATCGACGTCGGCCAGCCACACCTGCGCGTCGCGCGCGCCAAACTCCTTCAGCACCGCGCGGGTGCCCGCGCCGGTTTCATCGGGCTGGGCAAACGCCAGCACCGGGAAGCCCGGGCCCACCAGCGCCATCGGCCCATGCTTCACTTCGGCCGAGCTGTAGGCTTCGGCATGCAGGCCGCAGGTTTCCTTGAACTTCAGCGCGGCTTCCTGGGCCGCGCCCAGGCCCAGGCCACGGCCGAGCACGAACAGGTTGTGCGCCGGCACCAGGCCGTCGGTCAGCGCCGACCAGTCGCTGTTCCAGGCCTGGCGCAGCGCATCGGGCAGCGCCCGCAGTGCGGCGATCAGTGCCGCGTCCTGGCTCCAGTAGGCCACCAGCTGCAGGATCGCCGACAACGAGGCCAGGTAGCTCTTGGTCGCCGCCACGCTGCGTTCGGCGCCGGCCCCAAGCGGAATCACCGTTTCGGCCAGCTGCGCCAGCGGCGAATCCTCCACGTTCACCAACGCCACCACGCGCGCACCGGCCGCGCGCGCGGCCTCGGCGTTGCGCAGCAGGTCCGGGCTCTTGCCCGACTGCGAAATGACGATGTACAGCGCGCCCCGCAGTTTCAGCGGCGCTTCGTACACCGAGCCCACCGACGGCGAGGCCGACGCGGTGACCAGGCCCAGCCGGGTTTCCAGCAGGTACTTGGCGTAGGTGGCGGCATGGTCCGAGCTGCCCCGCGCGCAGGTCACCACGAACGGCGGCGGCGCCGCGCGCAGGCTGGCGGCCAGCGTTTCCACCGCCGCCTGGTTGCGCGCGAACTGCGCGGCAATCACGTCGGCGGCTTCGGCGGCTTCGCGGTACATCAGGGTGTCGTGGGGGGCAGGCAGGGACATGGGAACTCAGGTGGTTTCAGGGGAAGGAGGGCGCGCGCCGGTCGGGCGCATCGGCGCGGTGGAACCACGCACCACCAGCTGCGGCACGAAGCCCTGGTTCTGCAGCTGCAGCGGTGCGTCGTCGTAGGCATCGCTGCGCAGCTGGGCGATCAGCAACCGCGCCGCATGCCGGGCGATGTCTTCGGTGGCCTGCTTGGCGGTGGTCAGCGGCGGCCACGACTGGCGCGAGAACGGGCTGTCCTCGAAGCCGGCAATGGACAGGTCGTAAGGCACGTTCATGCCCGCCGACTTGGCCGCGGCCAGCACGCCGGCGGCGATTTCATCGTTGGAGCCGAAGATCGCGGTGGGCGGTTCGCGCAGCGCCAGCAGCCGGCGTGCGCCGCGGAAGCCGTCGTCGAAGGTGTAGTCGCCCTGCACCACCAGGTGCTTGTCGATGCTCATGCCGTAGTCGCGCAGCGCCGCTTCGTAGCCGGCATAGCGTTCACCGCTGGACCGGTGCGAGGTGCCGCCCCACAGGAAGCCGATGCGCTGGTGGCCCAGCTGGATCAAATGCTCAGTGATTTCATAGGCCGCCTCGCGGTCATCGACGAACACGCACGCGCCGTCTTCGGGGTCGGCGGTGGCGGCGATGATCCGCACCAGCTTGATGCCGCGTGCGGTCAACGCCGCCACCAGGTCGCGGCGTTCAGACATCGGCGCGGTCAGTACCAGCCCGGCCAGGCGCGAACGCTGCACCCAGTCGGCCAGCTCTTCGGCCAGCATCGGCGAGCTGGAATCGCAGGGATGGATCTGCAACCCGAAGCCGGTCTCGCGGCAGGCCGCCAGCACGCCGTTCTGCACGCCGATGATGTGGTACGGGTTGGGGTTGTCGTACACCAGCCCGACCACCAGCGTGGTGCCCGTGCGCAGGTTGCGCGCGGCGGGATCGGGCTCGTAATCCAGCTCGGCGATCGCGCGCAGGACGCGCGCGCGGGTGGCCTGCATCACCGACGGCTCGTTGTTGATGACCCGCGACACCGTCTTCAGCGACACCTTGGCCCGCTCAGCCACATCCTTGATGGTCGCTCTGCGCATGCTCTTTTCCTGCCGGTCCGGTTGGACGTCCATGATCGCCGATCACTGGCCGTCGCGGGGCAGGCCGGCCCGATGGCCGCGCACCGAATAGAACAGGATGTACAGGTAGCACGGCACCATCAGCCCGGCGAACACCCACTGGAAGTCGAAGTGCTGCTTGAGCACGGCAAAGGCCTGCGGAATGATCGCGCCGCCGGCAATGGCCATCACCAGCAGCGCCGAGCCGGTTTCGGTGAACCGCCCCAGGCCGCGGATGGCCAGCGGGAAGATCGCCGGCCACATCATGGCGTTGGCAAAGCCCAGCGCGGCCACGAAGCCCACCGACACGTAGCCGTGGCTGAGCAGTGCGCCGATGCAGAACACCACGCCCAGCACTGCCGAGACGCTCAGGTAGCGCGACTGCGAAACCACGTGCGGGATCAACGCCAGCCCGGCCAGGTAGCCGACCAGCATCGCGCCCAGGGTGATCGAGGTGAACATCTTGGTCTGGTCCAGCGGCAGGTCGAAGCCGTGGCCGTAGGTGCCGATCGCATCGCCGGCCATCACCTCCACGCCCACGTACACGAACAGGCACAACACGCCCAGCCACAGGTGCGGGAACTGGAAGATGCTGGTGCGTTCGGCGGTGCCGGGCGCGCGCGCCGGGGTGGCGTTGGCTTCGGCGGTTTTCAGTTCGGGCAGCGGTGAGAACAGCACGCCCACCGCCAGCACCACCAGCAGCCCGGCCATGGCCATGTAGGGCATCTGGATCTTGGCGGCGAAGGTATCCAGCAGCACGGTCTTGGTGGCCGCATCGGCCACTTTCACCTGCGCGTCCAGGTCGCCGATGCCATGCAGCACCAGCGTGCCGATCAGCACCGGGGCCAGCATGCCGGCGATCTTGTTGCAGATGCCCATCAGCGCGATGCGCCGCGCCGCGGTCTCGATCGGGCCCAGGATGCTGATGTACGGGTTCACCGCGGTCTGCAGCAGGGCCAGCCCGCTGCCGATGATGAACAGGCCGCTGAGCGCCCCCGGGTACCAGCGCTGCTGGGCGAAGTGGGCAAACACCACCGCGCCGGCGGCCATCACCAGCAGGCTCAGGCTCAACCCCTTCTTCATGCCGGTGCGCTTGAGGATCCACGAGGCCGGCAGCGCCAGGAAGAAGTAGGACAGGTAGAACACCATCAGCACCAGGAAGGCGCCGACCTCGTCCAGCTCGAAGGCCAGTTTGACGAAGGTGATCAACGGCCCGTTGAGCCAGGTGAAGAAGCCGATCAGGAAGAACAGCACGCCGATGATCAGGATCGAAGTAAGCACGCTCGAACGCGCGGAGGCAGCAGGCACGGCAGACATCAAGAAAGCTCCTGCATCGGCGGGCCGCGATGGCGCGCCGGAAGAGTGGCTGGGAACAACGTTGTCACATTTATTCGTCGCCGCTGCCGGGTTTGTCAACAAGCGGTTTTCATCACGGTGCGGATCCGCGCCGTGCTGCACCTGCGCAGATCGCACGCCCCGCCACGCTTGACGGTCCCCGGCCCCGCCATTTCAGGCAGGTTGCAAAAACATGGCGGGCAAGGGATGAAAACGTTTTCTGATGACAGCGCCCGCTGCGGCGCAACATCGAAAGTCTGAGGTTATCGTTGACATCGTTGTCAGAACGATTACAGACTCCGCCTCAATCGCCGGGTCGGACCGGTCCTGCACAATCCAAGGGAGCCCGTGTGACCGCAGCCGCCCACTCTGTACCGGCCCATGCCCTGCCCGCCGCGGTGCCGCCGTTCCTGGCCGCCGATGTGGGTGGCACGCATGTCCGGGTGGCCCGGGTGCAGGCCAGCGCCCAGCCGGACCATCCGGTGCAGCTGCTGGAATACCGCAAGTTCCGCAATGCCGATTACCCCGGGCTGAGCGCGATCCTGGCCGAGTTCCTCGGTACCGGCGAGCGCCCGGCGCACTGCGTGGTGGCCACCGCCGGCGTTGCCCGGCTGGACGGCACCGTGATCAGCGCCAACCTGCCGTGGCCGTTGTCGGCGCGCCGGATCGAACAGGACGTGGGCCTGGACCAGGTCTACATCGTCAACGACTTTGAAGCGGTGGCCTATGCCGCCGCGCAGGTGGACGCCAGCGGTGTGTTGCAGCTGACCGGCCCGACCACCGCCCCGCGTGGCCCGACCCTGGTGGTCGGCCCGGGGACCGGACTGGGCGCGGCCGTGTGGATTCCCACCGCGCACGGTGCGGTGGTGCTGGCCACCGAAGCCGGCCAGCCCACCCTGGCCACCACCACCGAACTGGAAATGGCGATCGTGCGCCAGATGCAGCGCGAGCATGCGCATGTGTCGGTGGAACACGCCCTGTCCGGCCCCGGCCTGATGAATCTGTATCGCGCCCTGTGTGCCCTCAACGGCGTGGCCCCCACGCTGGCCACGCCCGATGCGATCACCGCCGCGGCCATGGCCAACCAGGACCCGCTGGCGCGCGAAAGCCTGGAGGTGTTCTGCGGCCTGCTCGGCAGCACCATCGGCGACATGGCCCTGCAGTACGGCATCACCGGCGGGGTCTACCTGGCCGGCGGCATCCTGCCGCAGATCCGCGAATTCCTGTTGAACAGCAGTTTCGTGCGCCGGTACCTCAACAAGGGGCCGATGCGCGAGGCGCTGGAACGCATTCCCGTGAAGGTGGTCGAGCACGGGCAGCTGGGCGTCATCGGCGCCGCCAGCTGGTACCTGGGACACCGGGACGCCTGATCGGTCCTGCAACACCGAAAACGCAGCACGCACTACGTGGCACGCCATCGTCGGGATGCACCGCATCTCCGGCAGGGCACCGCGCAACCGTAAGACGAACGCCGCAGCCGGCAACCATCGAGTGATGAGGAGAGACATCATGAACACCCGCAAGACCCTGCTTTCTGCAGCGATCGTCAGCTGCCTTGCCTTCAGTGCCCACGCGCAGCAGGCCCCGACCGCCACCGACCTGGACACCGTGCAGGTCACCGGTATCCGCGGCTCGATGGAGAAGTCCCTCGATACCAAGCGTGAGGCCAATGCACGCCTGGAAGTGGTCACCGCCGAAGACGTCGGCAAGCTGCCGGCGCACAACGTCGCCGACACCCTGCAGCGCTTGCCCGGCGTCAACATCAGCTCGTCCAGCGCCGACGAAGGCGGCTTCGATGAAGCCGACCGCGTCAGCCTGCGCGGCACCAGCCCCAGCCTCACCCAGACCCTGATCAACGGCCACACGGTCGGCTCGGCCGACTGGTTCGTGCTCAGCCAGGGCAGCAACGTCGGCCGCAGCGTCAGCTACACCCTGCTGCCGTCCGAACTGGTCAGCTCGGTGGAAGTGAACAAGTCCTCGCAGGCCAAACTGCAGGATGGCGGCACCACCGGTACCGTCAACATCATCACCCGCAAGCCGCTGGAGTTCGCCAAGCAGATCACGGCCGAAGCCTCGATCGGCGCGGTGCGTTCGGACCAGGCCAAGTCCAATGATCCGCAGCTGTCGGGTCTGTTCAACTACAAGAACGACGAAGGCACCTTCGGCGTGATGGTGCAGGCCTTCAGCCAGAAGCGCGAGCTGCGCCGTGAGGCACAGGAGATTCCGTCGGGCTTCTTCAAGATCGACCCGAACGGCACCGTCGCCCAGAGCAATCCGGATCTGGCTGGCGTGTACGCGCCCGCACTGCTGGGTTCGACCCTGTTCGAACAGACCCGCGAGCGCAAGGGCGGCCTGGTGTCGCTGCAGTTCAAGCCAGCCGACAACCTGACCCTGGGCCTGGAAGGCTTCACCTCCAAGCTGGAAGCCAACAACTACAACCGCAACTTCATGTTGTGGGGCGGCAAGATCCTCAACGACGACAAGGACGCCAACGGCGTGATCACCCGCCCGGGCCAGGCACCGCTGCCCGGCTACGTGGTCAAGGATGGCGTGCTCACCAACGCGAACTTCGCCGGCGTGGCCGGTACGCCGTACGCGGTGTACGACATGATCTACCGCGAGGCCTCGGCCAAGAGCAGCTACATCACCGCGGACGCGGACTGGCAGATCAGCGACAGCCTGTCGGCCAAGTTCCAGGCCGGCAGCACCAAGGGCACCGGTACCACCCCGCGCCAGTTCATCGCCGAAGTCACCGTGGGTGACGGTGGCGGCGCCAACTGGACCACCCACGGCGCCGGTTCGCCGGTGGACTGGAACGTGGGCGGCAACATCGGTCCCGATGGCGTGACCAGCTTCGGCACCTGGGGCAACCAGGAAGTCACCGCCGAAGACAAGGAAAAGTGGTTCACGGCCGACTTCAGCCAGTACTTCGATACCGGCACGCTGAACTCCATCGACTTCGGCGTGCGCTACGCAGACCACAAGCGTGAAGCCCAGTCGCCGGAAGGCGCCACCCCGGGCGACATCTGGTCGGCGCTGAAGGGCGGTGCCACCGGCAACTTCCCGGGCGGCTTTGCCGGCGGCATCGGCGGCAACTTCCCGCGCAACCTGTGGTACTACACCCCGGGCGCGCTGAAGGATGCCATCCTCAACAACTCCACCTGGCTGGCCGGCAATGATGGCCCGACCGGTCGCCACAACTACGGCGGCGAGTGGAAGGTGGCCGAGAAGAACTTCGCCGGCTACGTGCAGGCCAACTTCAGCGGCGACCGCTGGAGCGGCAACGTCGGCCTGCGCTACGTCAACATCAAGCAGGACATCGACACCTACCAGGCAGTCAGCGATGCGGCCAATGCCGATGTGAGCAGCCTGTTCGGCATGTGGAAGTCGCTGGCGTTCCAGAACAAGCACGACCGCATCCTGCCCAGCGCCAACCTCAAGTTCGATCTGGCCGACGACCTGGTGTTCCGCTTCGCCGCGTCGCAGACCCAGACCCTGCCGGACTTCTCGGCGCTGGGTGCCTCCTCGTGGGGTTCGGACCTGAGCAAGACCGGTGGCGGCGGCAACCCGAACCTGAAGCCGGTGCTGTCCACCAACTTCGACGCCAACCTGGAGTGGTACTTCATGCCGCGCGGCCTGGTGTCCGTCGGTGCCTACTCGATGAACCTGAAGGACTACGTGGCCTTCGGCACGCAGACCCAGATGCTGTACAGCGAACTGACCAACCAGCTGGAGGCCTACCAGGTCGCCGTGCCGGTCAACGCCGACGGCAAGGTCAACGGTCTGGAAGTGGCCTACGAGCAGCCGATCGGCGAGAACTTCGGTGTCAGCGCCAACTACACCTACGCCGATGGCAGCACCTCGCACGTCTGGGACGATGGCAGCAACAACCTGCTGGGTACCTCGAAGAACACCTACAACGTCGGTGCCTACTTCGAAAACGACACCTTTGGTGCCCGCGTCAGCTACACCTACCGTTCCTCGTTCCTGATCGGCCTGAAGGGCGCCAGCCCGTACTACCAGGACGATTTCGGCACCCTGGCACTGTCGCTGAGCTACAAGGCCACCGATTGGATGAGCGTCAGCTTCGATGCGCTGAACCTCAACAACCCGACCCTGAAGTACTACCAGAGTGCGTCGATCCCGAGCGCGTTCTACGAGAACGGCCGCCAGTACTACCTGAACTTCCGCTTCAAGTACTGATCCACGCCACATCCAGCTGCTAGCCTGATCGACGGGCCCGGACCTCCGGGCCCGTTTTTACAGGTGGAACCCGATTCGCTACAAAGGAATGACCCGATGCACACCCGCACCCGTCGTACCTCGCTGTCGCTGCTGTCTTTCGCACTGGCCCTGTCCCTGGCACCGCTCGCGCACGCCACCGATGCACAGGCGCCCGATGGCCCGCGGGCCCGGCCCGATGCGCTGTCGTTGATCCCCGCACCGGCCCACGTGGAACGCCTCGATGGCGCGCCCTTCAAGGTGGAAGCCAGCACCCCGGTGTGGGCGCGCGGCGACGCGGCCACGCGCGTGGCCCGCCAGTTCAGCACGCTGTTGCACAACAGCGGCGGCCCCACCCTGCAGGTCAAGAACGGGAACGGCAAGAACGGCGTCAACTTCGTGCTCAACACCGCGCTGAAGACCGGCGCCGAAGGCTACCAGCTGCGCTCCAACGGCGATGGCGTGACCGTTGGCGCGGCTACCGAAGCCGGCCTGTTCTACGGGGCGGCGACGTTGTCGCAACTGTTCACCAGCAACACCGACGGTGCCCTGCCGGCACTGCGCATCGACGATGCCCCGCGTTTCAGCTGGCGCGGCCTGATGCTCGATTCTGCCCGCCACTTCCAGAGCCTGGACGAGATCAAGCGCGTGCTCGACGCGATGGCCGAACAGAAGCTCAACACTTTCCATTGGCATCTCACCGATGACCAGGGCTGGCGCATGGAGATCAAGCGCTACCCGAAGCTGACCGCGGTCGGCAGCTGCCGCATCCCGGCCGGCGATGGTGGCCGCGACCCCGCCACCGGCGCCGAGCGTCCGTACTGCGGGTTCTACACCCAGGACCAGATCCGCGAGGTGATCGCCTATGCGGCCGCGCGCCATATCCAGGTGATCCCCGAGATCGACGTCCCCGGCCACGCCACCGCGGCGATCGCCGCATATCCGGAACTGGGCACGCTGGATACGCCGCTCAAGCCGTTGAGCGAATGGGGCGTGTTCCCGAACCTGTTCAACACCGAAGAAACCACGTTCACCTTCCTGGAAAACGTGCTGGAAGAAGTCATCGCGCTGTTCCCGTCCAAGTACGTGCACGTGGGCGGCGACGAGGCGGTCAAGGACCAGTGGGAAGCCTCGGCACGCGTACAGGCCCGCATGCGCGACGTGGGCGCAGGCAATGAAATGGAAATGCAGAGTCACCTGATCAAGCGCCTGGAGACCTTCCTGGAGCAGCATGACCGCCGCCTGATCGGGTGGGATGAGATCCTCGAGGGCGGCCTGCCGCCGGAAGCCACGGTGATGTCGTGGCGCGGCACCGAAGGCGGCCTGAAGGCGGCCAGCGAAGGCCACGACGTGGTGATGTCGCCGGTCACCGACATGTACATGGACTACCTGCAGACGACCTCGGACAACGAACCGCCGGGGCGCCCGCTGGTCACCTCGCTGGCGCGCGTGTATGGCTTCGAGCCGGTGCCCGATGCGCTGCCCAAGGACAAGCAGCAGCACATCCTCGGGCTGCAGGCCAACATGTTCACCGAACACACGCGCACCTACGCGCGCCTGCAGCACAACCTGTTCCCGCGCCTGGCCGCAGTGGCCGAGACCGGCTGGTCGCCGCGCGAACGCCGCGACTACGCCGACTTCCTGGCGCGCCTGCCCAACCAGCTGCAGCGCTGGCAGGCGATGGGCATTGCGTATGCACAGACCCCGTTCCAGGTGGAGCAGGACAGCCGCGACGACCGCAAGGCCGGCACCGCGACGCTGGCGCTGAGCACGCCGCTGGGCTACGAGATCCACTACAGCGTGGATGGCAGCCCGGTCACCGCGCAGTCGCCGCGCTACACCGCGCCGCTGACCCAGCCGTTGCCGATCGCGCTGCAGGCCGCCACGTTCTTCAACGGCAAGGCGTTGGCCAATGCCGCCAGCCGCTTCGATATCACGGCCACGTCGTTGCTCACCCGCAACGATCAGCAGCTGGCGATGTGCCCGGGCGAAGGCAAGCTGCTGCTGCGGCTGGAAGACGACGGCCCGGCCGACGGCGAACGCGCCATCTTCAACGTCAACATTTTCAACCCGTGCTGGTTGTGGAAGGACGCCGACGTGGACGGCATCGCCAGGCTGCGTGTGCGGGCCGGGCAGATCCCGTATTACTTCCAGCTGGCCCACGACGAACCGGCGCGGAAATTCAGCCCGGCGCGTGGCGCGCATGGCGAAATGGACGTGCTCAACGGCACCTGCGACGGCACGCCGCTGGTGAGCGTGCCACTGCCGGCCACGCCGGGCGCCGATGGCTTCATCACGCTGGAGGCGGCGCTGCCGCGGTCGTTGAAGGGCACCCAGGATTTGTGCGTGCGCTTCACCGGCGACACCCGCCCGACCATGTGGGTGGTGGATGAGGTGACGTTGCAGCCGCGTTGATCGGGGCGCGTACCCACCAACGGTGGGTACCTACCGGTAATTCGGCAGGTGACGACCGTGGGTCGTCACCGCGTGGACCCGGCACCCGCCGCGTCCCTCGGTAGTGCCGGCCGCTGGCCGGCTCCTCATGACCCCACCGCGTCGGGTTGCCGGCCAGCGGCCGGCACTACCGGGTGCGCGCTCTGGAGGCCCTCGGTTCGTTCGCGCCGAAGACAGCACCCGTTGCGCCACCGACACCCGCCGAACCTGCACTATCGGTAGATGACGACCGTTGGTCGTCACGACCTGTCACCCCCGCAAACGCAGCAACAGGTCGCGCAACGGGGTGAAGGTGAGGCACAGGCCGGCAACGACACCGATGCTGTTGGCCAGCACGTCCATCGGGTCGGCCATGCGGGTGGCGGTCAGGGCGCCCTGGGCGAACTCGATGCCGATGCCCAGGCCGACCAGGCCCACGCCCGCCCATGCCAGCGCGGCGCGCGTGCGGTAGATCTGCACCGCCGAGCCGGCCAGCACGAAGTACGCCAGGAAATGCTCGACCTTGTCGCTGTTGTCCGGCAGCGCCATCGGCGGCAGCCGGACCAGGCAGACGGCGATGGTGGCGGCAATGGCCATCCACCACAGCGCCAGCCAGAACCGCGCAAACCGCAGCGGCTTCAACAGTCCCGTGGCACTCATGTCAGAGGCGCCAAGTCAGATCGCCCAGCGTGAAGGCAGGCTCGAAATCGACGTCGCGCTGGAAGCCCATCACCTGGAAGCGCTCGCCCATGGCGGTGGGCAGGGTGAGTTTCTTGACCTGGTCGCGCAGGCGCACCTTGCCGAATTCATCGGTACGCGCGTCAGCCTTGGCCAACAACGCATCCAGGCCGTTGCCCAGCAGGAAGTTGGCCTGCGTGCAGTACCCGGCCAGCTCGAAGCCGGCCCCGGTGCCGGCTTCGGCCAACGCGGTGAAGTCCACCGAGGCGGTCAGGTCCTGCAGGCCCGGCCAGCGGTACAGGTCGTTGTGCACCTGGTGGCGGTAGAACGCGCGCACCGTGCCGTCGTCGCGCTCATCCTGGTAGTACTCGCCACGCGGGTAGCCGTAGTCGACGAACAGCATCGCGCCACGCTGCATGCCACCGGCCACGGCCTGGATCCAGTACGGCAGCTGCGGCAGCAGCTCGGACCGGTAGCCATCGGCGAACGGCTTTTCGCGGTAATGCTCGATATGCCGCACCGCCGCGCTCAGCATGGCGTCGGCCGGCTGCGCGCCGCGCATGAAGGCGCCGTCGGCATCCAGCTCGACGGTTTCCTCGAAGACCATGCCGTCGCGGGCCAGGAAGCGCGGTGTGGGCAGCGCGTCGATCACTTCGTTGGCGAACACCATGCCATCCCAGTCGTCATCGAACGGGCCGTCCAGCCATTCCACCAGTGCGAACAGCGGCGGCACCAGCGTTTTTTCCAGACGCTCGCGCTGGCGCTCGCGCAGGTCCGCGCTGGGTTCCAGGATCGCGTAGCGGTCGGGCAGCGCGTCCAGCTCGAGCATGCGCTTGAGCAGCACCTCGGCAAACGCGCCGCTGCCGCCGCCCAACTCCATGAAACGCGCCTGCGGCCCCAGCTGCTGCATCACCGGCGCGATCGCGTTGGCCAGGGTGGCGGCGAACAACGGGCCCAGTTCGGGCGCGGTGGTGAAGTCGCCGGATTGACCGAACTTGCTGGCGCCGGCGCTGTAGTACCCCAGCCCCGGCGTGTACAGGCTCAGCTCCATGAATCGGGCGAACGGCATGGCGCCGCCGTTGGCCAGGATTTCAGCACGCAGTGCCGCGGCCAGCTGATCGCTGTGGGCCAGGGCGTCGGTATCGGGGGTCGGCAGTGGGGAATGCATGGTGCAGGCGATTGCGGTGACAATGCACAGCATAGCCGAGCCCGGAGTTACCCCCGATGACCGATACCGCCCCCGTCGTGCTGATCACTGGCAGCGCACGCCGGATCGGCGCGGCGATCGCCCGCCAGTTCCACGCCTGCGGCTGGTCGGTGGTGCTGCACGCGCATACCTCCACCGCCGAACTGCAGCAGATGGCCTTCGACCTGGACATGCTGCGCCCGGGCAGCGTGCTGGCCCTGCAGGCCGACCTGCGCGACGCCGACACCCTGCCCGACCTGGTCGAACAGACCGTGGCCCAGTTCGGGCGGTTGGACGCGCTGGTCAACAACGCCTCCAACTTCTACCCCACCCTGCTGGGTCAGATCACCGCCGACCACTGGGACGACCTGTTCGCGGTCAACGCCCGCGCGCCGCTGCTGCTGGCGCAGGCCGCCGCCCCGCAGCTGCGCCGGCACCAGGGCTGCATCGTCAACCTGACCGACCTGCATGGGACCCAGCCGATGCGCGACCACCCGGTGTACAGCGCGGCCAAGGCGGCGCTGGAAATGGTCACCCGGTCACTGGCGCTGGAACTGGCCCCCAAGGTGCGGGTGAACGCGGTGGCCCCCGGCGCGATCCTGTGGCCCGAGCAGGGCAAGGACGATTACGCGCAGCAGGCCCTGCTGCTGCGCACGCCGCTGGCGCGTACCGGCACCGTGGAAGAGATCGCCGAGGCGGTGTACTGGCTGGTGACCGACGCACCGTTCATCACCGGGCATACGCTGCGCGTGGATGGCGGGCGGACGTTGTCGTAAGGGCTTGGGCCGCACCCTCGCGCCCCGCTCGACGGTAGTGCCGGCCGCTGGCCGGCTCTGCATGGAACCTGCATCGCGGGTTGCCGGCCAGCGGCCGGCACTACCGGGTACGGTGGGCATCGCGGGTTGCCGGCCAGCGGCCGGCATCCGCGCTACATCGCTTACCCCGGCAACAGGTCCATCGTCTCGAACGCGTCGCCGTGCTGGCGGTGCGCGCGCCACAGCGTGGCCAGGTCCAGCCCGCTGACCGGGTCGATGAACGTCGGCGCGATGTCGGCCAGCGGCTTCAGCACGAAGGCGTGCTTGAGCTCGGGGCGTGGGATGCGCAGGTGGCCGGGGCCTTCCACGATCAGGTCGCCGTAGAACACCACGTCCAGGTCCAGGGTCCGGTCGGAGAAGCGCGGGCCGCTGCGATCGCGGCCGTGCGCGTCTTCCAGCGCATGCAGCCAGGCATCCAGCGCGTCCAGCGGCAGGTCGGTCTCGATGGCCACCGCATTGTTGAGGAAATCCGGGCCGTCAAAACCGACGGCGGCGGTCCGGTAGGCTGGAGAGACCGCAACGGCGCCGAAGCGCGCGCGCAGGGCCTCCACCGCGGCGTGAAGGTGCTGTTGCGGCTGCAGGTTGCTGCCCAGGCTCAGGAGCACAGTGGTCATGGTATTCAGCATGCGTGGGGCGAATCCACACCGGGCCAACAGGGCCAGCGCATAGAATCGGGGTGCACATCATAGGACACCGACATGACCTATTGCGTCGGCATCGAGGTGGACGAAGGCCTGGTCTTCGCCGCCGACACCCGTACCAACGCGTCGCTGGACGACGTGCGGGTGCATCGCAAGCTGCACGAGTTCGAGTTCCCGGGCCAGGCCGCCTTCGTGATCATGGCCGCCGGCAACCTGGCTACCACCCAGCTGCTGATCTCACGGCTGCGGCGCGACGTGGAGGAACAGCGCGAGCAGAACCTGTGCGCCTACCGGCACCTGTTCGAGGTGGCCGAGTACGTGGGCCGCATCCTGGTCGACAGCCAGGTCAAATCCAGCACGCCCGAGCACGGCCACGACGGCATCAATACGCAGGCCACGCTGATCCTGGGGGGACAGGTGGGCGGCGAACAGCCCGGCATGTACATGATCTACCCGCTGGGCAACGCCATCGCCGCCTCGCCGGAAACCCCGTTCCTGCAGATCGGCGAATCCAAGTACGGCAAGCCGATCCTGGACCGCATCATCCGTCCGCAGACGCGCCTGGAAGACGCGGCGCGCACCGCGATCGTGTCGCTGGATTCCACCATCCGCTCCAACCTGTCGGTCGGCCTGCCGGTGGACCTGGTACTGATCCGCACGGGCGACCTGCGCATCAGCCAGCGCATGCGCCTGGCCGGCGATTCGCCGCTGTACGCCGAAATCCACGGGAGTTGGTCGCACAAACTGGAACAGGCCGTGGCCAGCCTGCCGGGATTCCCCTGGGAAGGGCGATGACCGCGCGCCCGGCGCGACCACCAACGGTGGTCGCCTACCGGGTGATCGCCTACCGGGTGGACGCGGTCGGGGTCGATGCGGTTCCGGTCAATGCAATCCGGGGGCGACGCGAACCCGGTCAATGAACCCGGTTAGGTGCCGACCGTTGGTCGGCACACGCGCGGCACACGGCACGCCCGGCTACGCCGTCTCCAACGCCTCGGCGACCGAGCGGAACACCTGCTGCATCTCCAACGGCTTGCGCAGCACGTGCACGTTGATGATCGGCGGGAACACCGCCAGCGGCACGGTGACGTCGGCCTCTTCCAGCACCAGCGCCGGACCGCGGTAGCCCAGCGCGGCCATCTCGCCCAGCAGATGGCTGGCCGACAGCAGTTTGGAGCCCGCGTCGGCAATCACCAGCGCCGGCATCGCCTCCTGCTGCATCCAGCGCAGCGCCGCGGCGCCGTCCGATGCCAGCTGCAGGTGGTAGCCCTGGCTGGACAGTGCATTGCCCAGCAGCGACAGACGCGTGGCTTCGCCATCCACCACCAGGATGGTCTGGCCCGCACCGGCGGCGATCGGCGCGTCGACCGCTTCGCCCTCGGCCGGCACTTCACGCATCGGCAGCAGCAGGTCGAAGCGCGTTCCCACACCGGGCGTGCTGTCCACATGGATGCTGCCGTTGGCACCTTCCACGATCCGCTTGCACGAAATCAGGCCCAGGCCGGTACCGTTGGCCTTGGTGGTAAAGAACGGATTGAACAGGTGCGACAAGGTCTCGGCATCCATGCCGGTGCCTTCGTCGGTCACCGAAATGCGCAACCACTCCTCGCCCTGCCCGCCCGCATCGGCCGACGCGCGCAGGGTCAGGCGACCGCCGTTCGGCATCGCCTGGATCCCATTCAACGCAAGGTTCAACAGCACCTGCTGCAGTTCGGTGTAGTTGGCGTCCACGCCAAGGCCGTCGTCGGCCACATCCAGGTGCAGGCTGACCTTGTTGGGCAGGTTGCTGCGCAACAGCAGCTCCACGGCCTCGAACAGGTGCGCGATGCAGATGTGCTCGCTCGGCTTGCGCGAACCGCGCACGAACGACAGCATCGATTCGGCCATCTCGTGCCCGCGCCGGCCGCACTCGGCGATGATGTCGGCCAGGTGATGCAGCTGCGGGTCGTCGCTGCGCGCCTTGAGCAGGTCCGGCATGATCAACAGCGGCTGCAGGATGTTGCGCAGGTCGTGGCTGAGCCCGGCCGCCAGCAGCGACAGGCTTTCCAGTCGCTGCGCGCGCATCAGTTCGGCTTCCACCCGCTGGCGGTCCATCGTGCTGCGCGACTCGCGCACCGCACGTGCCACCGCCGACGGCAGACGCGCCGGCTGGTGCTTGATGATGTAATCGTTGGCGCCCTGGTGCAGCGCGGCCACCGCGTTTTCCTCGCCCATCGTGCCGGACACGAAGATGAACGGCACATCGGGATGCCACGCACGCACGATTTCCAGCGCCTGGTTGCCGGAAAAGCCCGGCATGCTCAGGTCCGACAGCACGATATCCGGCGAGAAGCGGGTCAGCGCGTCGCGTAATTCGCGCGCGCTCTCCACCCGCTCGAAGCTCGCTTCAAGCCCCGCATCGAGCATCTGCTCGCACATCAGTTCGGCGTCCTCCGGGGAATCTTCCACCAGCAGGACGCGCAACATACCCAGGGAGGGGCCAGTCAGCGGCATGGGTTATTCGACTTCCGGCGCCTGGTTGATCACGGCCCAGAACTTGCCCAGGGTCTGCACGGCACCGAAGAACTGGTCCACGTCCACCGGCTTGACCACGTACGCGTTCACGCCCATGTCCCAGCTGCGGGCCAGGTCGCTTTCTTCGCGCGAGGACGACAGGATCACCACCGGCAGGCGCTTGAGCTCGTCGGTGTTGCGGATTTCCTTGAGGACCTCCAGGCCGTCCATGCGCGGCATCTTGATGTCCAGCAGCAGGACGGCCGGCAGGCCTTCCTCGCGGTTGGCATAGGCGCCACGGCGCAACAGGTAGTCCATCGCTTCCACGCCGTCTTCGACATGCACGATGGGGTTGGCCAGGCGGGCCTCTTTCAGGGCGTCGACGGCCATCTCGGCGTCGGCAGGGCTGTCCTCGGCGAGGAGGATGGTGCGGAGAGCGGTCATGCGGCGGAGCCTTTGTTGATTGCGTCGAGCGCAGGAGGAAGCAGGAAGTGGAAGGAGGCGCCCTGGTCGACGGCCGACTCGGCCCAGATGCGGCCGCCGTGGCGGGTCAACACGCGGCGCACACTGGCCAGGCCAATGCCGGTGCCGGGGTATTCACTGGCCTTGTGCAGGCGCTGGAACACGCCGAACAGTTTGGCGGCGTAGGCCATGTCGAAACCGGCGCCGTTGTCGCGCACCGTGAACAGGTGGCCGCCGTCGGGTTGTTGCTGGTACTCCACCTCGATCCGGGCCGGATCGCGGGTGGAGGAGTATTTGATGGCGTTGCCAAGCAGGTTCAACCACACCTGGCGCATCATGTTTTCGTCGGAGACCAGGATCGGCAGCGGCGCGATCTTCCACTCGATGTGGCGCGCCACGCCGGTCTCTTCGGCCTCGCTCTGTACGTTGGCGTCCAGCATCGCGCGGGTGTCGGCCACCAGCGACTGCATGTCCACCGCCTGCATGCGCATCGCCGCGCGGCCCAGCCGCGAGTAGACCAGCAGGTCGTCGATCAGCGCTGCCATGCGCCGCGCCGAATTGGAAATGACGCCCAGGTAGTGCAGCGACTTTTCGTCGGCCTCGTCGCCCAGGTGGCGCGCAAGCTTGTCCGAGAAGCCGCCGATGTGACGCAACGGGGCGCGCAGGTCGTGCGAGACCGAGTAGCTGAAGGCTTCCAGCTCGCGGTTCACTTCGGACACCTGCTCGACCTTGCCTTCCAGCTGACGGTTCAGTTCTTCCACGCGCTGCTGCACGGCGCGCTGCACGGTGACGTCGCTGACCGTCATCAGCACCACTTCATCGTCCTTGTCGGGCAAGGGCATGCGGCGGGCGTTGATCAACATGGTGCGCACCTGGTCGTCGGCGGTGCGCTGTTCGTGTTCGTAGTCCCACAGTTCGCGGCCGCGCAGCAGCACGTCGGTCAAGCGCTGGCGCACCACCGCATCGCTCCACGCGCCTGCACCGATGCTGTCCAGTGGCCGCACTTCGCTGCCGTCCTCTTCCAGGCCGTAGAGCTCGGCGAAGGCCGGGTTGTGCAGCTGCACCTTCAGTTCGCGGTCCAGCAGCACGATCGGTTCGCGCACGGTGTGCAGCACCGAGGCCGCACGCGCGGCCGAACGCTGCGAGGCGCGCTCGGCGGCGGCACGATGGCCGGCCTGGCGATACAGCAGCCACAGCACCAGGGCGAGCAGGGCCAGCTGCACGGCCAGGGCGGTCCATGAGACGAACTCGCCTTGGCGCTGCTGCTTCTGGAACGTTGCAGTGCGCTGCGCCAGCAGCTTCTCTTCGCTGGCCTGCAGTTCTTCGATCAGGTTGCGGATCGGGTAGCGCGTGGTCAGGTCCTGGACCAGTTCGCGCTGGTCGGAGTTGGGCGAGGCCTTGGCCAACTGCCTGGCCACTTCCATGCGCCGCTCGACCATCGACTGGATGCGGCCGATGCGCACCAGCTGTTCGGGATTGTCGCGGGTCAGTTCGGCCAGCGTCTGCAGGCGCAGCGGGATGTCCTTGGACTGGCCCAGGCGCTCACGCAGGCCCGGGGCATCGATGCCTTTGGACATCGTCAGCGCGGCCGATTCCACATCGCGCACGTCGGCCTGCAGCTGGTACACCGCCACACCGACGTCCTGGGTATGGGTGACCCAGCGCATGGCCTGGACATTGTCGTCGGACAGTTTTCGCAGGGTGACCCACGGCACCACGATGATCGCCGCCGCGGCCAAGGCCAACGCCGGTAAACGCCACCGATCCCAGATTTCATCACTGAAAGCCAGCGCCATAGTTCCTCTTCACCGTGCGATGCCGTTGCCGGCGGTGCCCTGTCGCGGCCGCCTCGGCTTCCCTGGCACGCCGTCGCGGGCGAAGCCGTCAATATACCGCAGCGCATTGTGAATAGGATGCGCCCTTTTTTCTGAACAATTAAGCGAACGCTGTTCGTGCACAGCCGCCGACAAAAAAGGGCTCTTTGCCCACGACGCTACGCGGGTGGGCGGGTGTGTTCAGATCGGCTGGCTTCTCCGATCCGGGCCGGTCGCGAGCGTGAGGGCCCCGTAGCAGCCGGTAGGCCCCTGGTGCAAATGTCCCCCGGCTGCGGGGCGGCCTCCTCCTTTATTTTGCCCAGGAGCCAACCGGCTGCTACGGGGCCTCGGCTTGCGGTAAGCAGGGGAAGCAAGGCTTTTCTGGCGCTGTCGGTGGGTCGGGCGCTGGGGCCCCATGCCCTTGGAGGCGAAATAAAGGAGGAGGCGGCGGCCGCAGGCCGACGCCGGGGGACATTCGCCGGAAAGGGCATGGGGCCCCAGCGCCCGACCCGCCGACGGCGGCGCCTTAAAAGCGTCAAAGCACGGTTCTGTCTACCCGCAGATGGAAGTAAAAAAAAGCGCGCCCGAAGGCGCGCCCTGTTGCTTGCAACAGCTGCTGGAATCAGCGCTTGGCAGCGGCGGCAGCGACCTTCAGACCGCTGGCATCGACGCTCTTGACACCCTTGATGCCCTTGGTCACGCGCAGTGCCTTGTCATGCTCGGCCTGGCTGGCCACGGTGCCGGTCAGGGTGACGACGCCGTTGACGGTCTCCACCTTGACTTCGGTACCCGGCACATTCTTGCTGGTGAGCAGGTCGGTCTTGACCTTGGTGGTGATCCAGCTGTCCGTCACCGGCTCGGCCGAATCATGCGTATCGGCATGGGTCATGGCGGCATGATCGGTGGTCTTCGGCGGGTCCTTGGCCATGGCCGACGACGTGCCCAGCACCATGCCGAGGGCCAGCGAAGCAGCAAGCAGATTACGGGTCGTGTTGGTCATGTTCGGTGTCTCCTTGGGTGTGCTGGCCAGTCTCCCTGCCGGGCCGTGTGCAGTACGTGGGCAAGACATAACGCCGCCGTGAACCGCTCAGGTTGATGCACAACCGTTCATGGTTCCGCACTGCAACAACCCGCGCTACGCTGTGCAGCCCGCATGCCTGGAGTCCCCGTCATGACCACGCCCCTGCAGGTTGGATTGATCGGCTACGGGCTGGCCGGCAGCGTCTTCCACGCGCCGCTGATCCAGCACACCCCGGGCTTGGCGTTGCACAGCATCGCCAGTTCGCAGCGCGATCGACTGCTGCGCAGCTTCACCGACGTACGCATCTGCGACCACCCCGCCGAACTGTTCGCCGATCCCGCGCTGGACGCGGTGGTCATCGCCACGCCCAACGCCGAACACGCACCGCTGGCAATCGCCGCGCTGCAGGCCGGCAAGCACGTGTTGGTGGACAAGCCGTTCGCGCTGGACCTGGCCGAGGCCGACGCCGTGGTGCGCGCCGCGCAGGCGGCCGAGCGCGTGGTCACCGTGTTCCAGAACCGCCGCTTCGATGCCGATTTCCTCACCCTGCAGCAGCTGCTGGCCGATGGCGTGCTGGGCGAGGTGGCCGAGTGCCACTCGCACTTCGACCGCTACCGCCCGCAGGTGCGCGACCGCTGGCGCGAAAGCGATGCGCCCGGGGCCGGGTTGTGGATGGACCTGGGCCCGCACCTGCTTGACCAGATGCTGCAGCTGTTCGGCTGGCCGCAGGCGATCAGCGCCGACCTGATGGCGCAACGCGACGGTGCGCGCAGCGACGACTATTTCCATGCGGTACTGCATTACCCGCGGCACCGGGCCATCGTGCATGCCGGCTCGCTGGTGGCCGCCGCCCGCCCGCGCTTTGCCGTGCACGGCAGCCGGGGCAGTTACCTCAAGCAGGGCCGCGACGTGCAGGAAGACCAGTTGCGCGAGGGCATCGCCCCGGGCGCGCCGGGTTGGGGCCTGGACCCGGTGCATGGCCAGCATGTCACCGTGGATGCTGCGGGCCACGAACACCCGGCCAGCGTGGACAACGCCCTGGGCGACTATCGGCGCCTGTATGCGGCGTTCCGCGATACGATGCAGGGTACGGGCGCGCCCACGGTGAGCGCGGCCGAAGCGTTGCAGCTGATGCGGCTGCTGGAGGCCGGCACGGAGAGTGCGCGCAGCGGGCGACGGGTGGATCTGGGTTAGCGTCCCGCCGCCCTGCGCGCGTTGGCGCAGGGTGGTGGGTTGGCGGGTTGGCGGGGAGCCGGCCAGCGGCCGGCACTACCGGGTTTTGATGGCGTGGCCGCCGAACTCGTTGCGCATCGCCGCCAGCAGGCGGTCGCTGAAGGAGTTCTTCTCGCGCGAGCGCAGGCGTTCGAGCAGGGACAAGGTGATGACCGGTGCGGGAACGTCCAGGTCGATCGCTTCGGCCACGGTCCAACGGCCTTCGCCGGAATCTTCCACGTACGGCGCGATCCCGTCCAACTGCGGGTTGCGGCCCAGTGCATCGGCGCTCAGGTCCAGCAGCCACGACCGCACCACGCTGCCGTGCTGCCAGGCCTTGGCCACCTGGGCCAGGTCCAGGTTGAAGTCGGTCTTGTGCTGCATCAGCGCGAAGCCTTCGGCGTAGGCCTGCATCATGCCGTACTCGATGCCGTTGTGGACCATCTTGCAGAAGTGGCCGGCGCCACTGGGACCCACGTGCGCCCAGCCGCGGTCTTCGCCCGGCGCCAGGGTGCGGAAGATCGCGCCCACCTGCGCCACGGCCGCCGTCTCGCCCCCGATCATCAGGCTGTAGCCTTCCTGCAGGCCCCACACCCCGCCGCTGGTGCCGCAGTCGATGTAGCTGACCTCTTCGCCCTTGAGCTGTTCGGCGCGGCGCATCGAGTCCTTGTAGTACGAGTTGCCGCCATCGATCACCACATCGCCCTCGGACAGGTGCGGGGCCAGCGCGGCCAGGGTCTGGTCGACCACGCCGGCGGGCACCATCAGCCACACCACGCGCGGCACCGGCAACTGCGCCAGCGTATCGGCGATCGAGGCACTGACCTCGAAACCGCGCTTGGCCGCGCTGTCCCGCGCGCCCTCACCAGGATCGACGCCGATCACCCGATGGCCGCCGCGATGCAGGCGCTCGGCCATGTTGGCGCCCATCTTTCCCAGGCCGATCATTGCAATGTCCATGTATCTCCTTCCAGCGTGTCAGTAGTGGTGGTGTGGGGGTGCTGCCGAGGGGGAATCGCACTGGCGAAGGCGTGCGTCGATCCAGCGTCGGTACAGCGTGGTATGCAGGTTGTGCAGGCCCAGTTCGAAGGCAAACGGCGTGCGCGGGTTGCGGTCGAGCAGGCGTGCGATGTGATACCGCACAGGACGTATACCGCGAGGATGCACGTAAATCACGAACCCCTGGTAGAACGGATCGTCCAGCAGCGCGTCCAGTTCGGCCAGCAGCGGTTTCTGCTCCGGCGGCAGGCCCTTGCGCCACACCGGGTCACGTTCGATCAGCAGCCGCTCGAAGCGGCGCGGTCCCGGCCCGGGCATGCGCTGGGCCAGCGCCCAGATCTGGCGGTTGATCGTGTCGTAGTGGGCAAACCCGCCGTGCGCGCGCAGCGCCTCGGCGGCCGCGTCGCTGACATCGACCACCACGAAGTTCTCGGCCTGGTTGTTGATGTCGTCCAGGTAGCTTTTGTCGAACACGTGCTCGATGAAGCCGGGCGCGCCGACGAAGGCCTGGCGGCCGAGCTGCGCGGTTTTCACCGCCTTGCCGTCGGCGAGGAACGCGCCGGCATGGCGGCCGAGCAGGATGCTGTCGGTGTCATGCAGGGTCAGGAAGGTGCCGATCGACAGTTCGCCAGGGCTGAACTCGGTATCGAACGCTGCATCGCCATAGAGCTCGCGCTGGGTGGCCAGCTGCGCCACCTGCCGCCCTACCCCGCATTCGGAGCGCACCCGGCCATCATAGAAGTGCTGCAGCGCGGCGCTGTTTGCGCCGGCCGGCTGGTAGCCACGCCCGAAACTGCGGAAGCGCTGCCAACCCTGCGCCTGCGCACCGCGTGCACCGAAACCGATCCAGCCCAGCTGCAGGGCGGAGAAGCGGTAACCGGGATTGTCCTGCAGCTGCGTGGTGGCCCGGCGCGTGGCGTGGCCCAGCTTGAACGTATAGGCGCACAGCGTGGCCGGGGTGTCGAACAAGCCGGTCATCAACGCGGCGCGTTGGGTGGCTGTCCACGCCTGTGGCACCTGCACCCGCAGGTCACCCGCCTGCTGCGCCTGCGGCAGCGTGGCGCGCGTGCAGACCGGGCCGCTGTGGATGATCGGCGTGGCCACCGGCGCGTCGACGAAGCGCCAGCCCAGCTCTTCCAGCAGCGCCTGCGTGCAGCTCGGCCCCGGCGCGGCAGTCACGGTGCCCATGGCCGCCGCGCACAGCATGGCCGCCAGCAGCTGCGGCCACCGGCGCGACCCACGCGTTACGGTTGGTGATGGCACCCTGCCCGCCTGGTCAGTGCGCGGGCACCGGGGTATCGGCCGCCGGCGCGGGGCCTGGCTCGGGCACCGGGGCCGGTGCGGCGGTCGGCGGCGCGGCCGGGGTCGGCTCCACGGGGGCGGGCGGCGGCGTTGCCGGCACCACCGGCAGGTACTGCTGCAGACGGTCAAAGAAGCGGCGGTAGAACTGCGCGTCCTGCACGGTGCTGCTGGCCACCTTCACCAGCGAGTCGTCGTTGCTGCCGAACGGCAGCGACACCGAGCCCAGCGCGCCCACGCCGACACTGGCCGAGGTCGGGCTCTTCTTCAACGCGTAACGGTCCTGCACCGCACTGACGAACACCAGCGCCTGGTCGCCGCGCGGCGCGCAGGAAATACGCAGCACCAGCTGCTCATGCTCCTCATCGCGGGGCTGGAAGTTCTTGTTGCCTTCCACCGCCGCCGTGTCGGACCGCGCGATGGCATAGCCCTGGCTGAGCAGGGTGCGGCGCGCCGCCTCGCAGGCCTGCGCCGGGGCACCGGGCACGGTGCGCGAATAGGTGTCGCCCGAATCGAAGGATTCGCGGATCAGGGTGCTGTCGGCGGCGCGGCCGCCGCAGGCGGTGAGCGACACGGCCAGCAGGCCCGCCGGGATTGCTTGGGACAGGCGCATGCGCGCTCCTGCAAGGACAGACTGCGCCCAGCATAGCCACCCCGGCGTATGTGCCGGGTCTAAACGGCGAAGGGCCGGCACATTGGCCGGCCCTTCGTTGTTTCCGGTTCATGCCCGGCTACCGCCCTCAATCGGCCCAGCGGCCTACGCCGGTGGACTGCGGCAGCACCTGCGCCGACAGCGGTCGGTCGGTTTCCAGCAGGTTGACCGCGTCGGCCAGGATCGCCGCCGACTCGCGCAGCAGCGGGTCCGGGCGTTTTTCGGCGGCCTTTTCGCGGGCGGCATCCTTGACGATGTCACGCTCGTTGCCGGTCAGGCCATCGTCGTTGCTGTCGTCGGCCAGCGGGTCCAGATCCAGGCCCAGCTGCTTGCGGATCACCTGGCGATCCACCCGCTGCTTGTCCTGCTTCTCACGCTCGGCGCGGCGCTCGGCCTCGTTGAGCGAGATGTACTTCTTGGCCTTTTCGGCGCGGAACTGCTCGACATCCTCGTTCCACCACTGGAACTCCTTGTCGGCGGCGATGCGCGAGGCATGGCGGGTTTCCAGCTTGGGCAGCAGCGGGCCGAAGTTGCCGTACTGGGTGTGCGGCACGGCGGCGATGCGGGTCCACGGCAGCGCGTTGTCGTAGGTGCTTTCGCCGTACTCGCTGGCGTCCACGCTGGCCGGGAAGGCCAGGTCGGGCACCACGCCCTTGTGCTGGGTGCTGCTGCCGCTGATGCGGAAGAACTGGGCGATGGTCAGCTTGACCTGCCCGTAGCGCTGGGCTTCCCCGGTGGGCCAACGGTCCAGGTCCACGATGTTCTGCACGGTGCCCTTGCCGAAGGTGGTCTCACCGATCACCAGGCCACGACCGTAGTCCTGGATGGCACCGGCGAAGATCTCCGACGCCGAGGCCGAGCCGCGGTTGATCAGCACCGCCAGCGGGCCATCCCACGCCACCGCTTCGCTGCGGTCGCTGTTGACGGTCACGCGGCCGCCAGACTCGCGCACCTGCACCACCGGGCCCTGCTCGATGAACAGGCCGGTCAGTTCGATCGCCTCGTCCAGCGAACCACCGCCGTTGTTGCGCAGGTCCAGCACCACGCCGTCGAGCTTGTCGGTCTTGAAGCCGGCCAGCAGCTTGGCCACGTCACGCGTCGCCGACGCATAGTCGGTGGCGTTGCGGCGGCGGCCTTCGAAGTCCTGGTAGAACGTGGGCAGCTTGATCACGCCGACCTTGCGCGCCGGTTCCCCGTCCTTGGCCGGAATGGTCAGCGTTTCGCCCTTGGCGGCCTGCTCGGCCAGACGCACCTTCTGCCGGGTCAGCACCAGCGTATGGTGCTTGCCGTCCACGCCTTCCTCGGCCGGAATGAATTCCAGCCGCACCTGGGTGTCGGCCTTGCCGCGGATCTTGGCCACCACGTCATCAATGCGCCAGCCGATCACATCTTCGATCGGCCCGGACTTGCCCTGGCCGACGCCGACGATGCGGTCGCCCGCCTTGAGCGTGCCATTGACCGCCACCGGACCGCCGGCGATGACCTCGCGGATCACCACCATGTCGTCCTGGCGCTGCAGCTGTGCGCCGATGCCTTCCAGCGACAACGACATGGCCTGGTTGAAGTTCTCGGCGGTGCGCGGGGTGAAGTAGTCGGTGTGCGGATCCACCGCGCTGGTGTAGGAGTTGAGGAAGAACTGGAACACGTCCTCGCCCTTCAGCTCATTGACCGACTTTTCCAGCGTCGCGTAGCGCTTGTCCAGCGTCTTGCGGATCTCGGCCGGCTGCTTGCCGGCCAGCTTCAGGCGCAGCCAATCGTTCTTGACCGACTTGCGCCACAGGTCATCGAGTTCGGCATTGCTGGCCGCCCACGGCACGTCCTTGCGGTCGTACTCGAACTTCTCGTCGCTGCTGAAATCGAAGTCCTGCTTGAGCAGCTTGCGGGCATACCCGACCCGCTCGCCCACGCGCTGCTTGTAGACCGCGAACACCTGGAACGCCGGCTCCAGCTCGCCGCCACGGATGGCGGTGGCGATGTTCGCCTCGAACGGTGCGAACTTGGTGATGTCGGCCTGGGTGAAGAACTGCTTGCTGCCGTCCAGCGCCTCCAGGTACCGCTTGAACACGTCCTTGGAGGTGGCCGCGTCAAGCGCGCGCGGACGGTAGGCATAGCGGCTGTCCGAGAGCAGCCCGTACACCAGCTTGGAGGTTGTCACCTGGTCGGCCGTGGCCGCCGACGGCAGCGCCGGCGAATCGGCATAGGCGGCCAGTGCCAGCGGCGCGGTGAGCGCCAGGGCCATCAGGAATGCGGGGGCTTTGAATTTCATCAACTTGCTCATGGCACCTTGCCAAGGGGGAGACTGCGTGCGGATCAGACCACACGACAGTGCCGAAAGTTGCGGGCTTTGTCATCCACCGCCGCGCAACACGTATTTCCAGCCTAAACCGGGGTCTGTAGCAAATTGTGAATGTGGGAGCAGCGCCACCGCGCCGGGTAGCCACCGACCGTTGGTCGGTGGAAACGGGCGGAACGTGGGGGTTGAACGTGAGGTGGCGGCACACCGGGCGGGCGAGCCCGTACCGACCAACGGTCGGTACCTACCGGGGTAGGCAACCGCCAGCGCAGGAAATTGTCGGGGAGGGGGCAGGTCGCCCTCTCCGGGACCGTTGGCGCCATGGATGGCGCCAGACGAGCACCATGGAGGGGATCTGGCGTGTCCTGGAGAGGGCGGTCTGCCCCCTCCGGGCACGTGGAGAACTGAAGCGCTGCTGTGTGCTGTTTTGCTGGATGCCGGGCAGAGCCCGGCGCTACGTGCAAAGCGTTTGCCGGGCAGCGCCAGGCGGGGTCAGGCTACCCCTGCGCCCTTGGCCTGTACGTCGGCGTGGTACGACGAGCGCACCATCGGACCCGAGGCCACGTGGCTGAAGCCCAGCTCGTAGCCGTAGACCTCCAGCGCCTTGTAGTCGTCCGGCGTCCAATAGCGCAACACCGGATGGTGATGCGGCGTCGGCTGCAGGTACTGACCGATCGTGATCATGTCCACGTCGTGCGCGCGCAGGTCGCGCATCGTCGCCCGCACCTGGTCCAGATCCTCGCCCAGGCCCAGCATGATGCCGGACTTGGTCGCAATCGACGGATGCTGCGCCTTGAAGTTCTTCAGCAGCGTCAGCGACCACTGGTAGTCCGCACCCGGCCGCACATTGCGGTACAGGTCCGGCACCGTCTCGATGTTGTGGTTGAACACGTCCGGCGGGTTGGTCGCCAGGATGTCCAGCGCGCGCTCCATGCGGCCCTTGCCACGGAAGTCCGGGGTCAGCACCTCGATGCGCGTGTTCGGCGACTTCTCGCGGATGGCCCCGATGCAGTCGGCGAAGTGCTGGGCACCGCCATCGCGCAGGTCATCGCGATCCACGCTGGTCACCACCACGTACTTCAGGCCCATGTCGGCCACCGTCTGGGACAGGCTGGCCGGCTCGTTGGCATCCGGCGGCTTCGGCCGCCCATGTGCCACGTCGCAGAACGAACAGCGCCGCGTGCACACCTCGCCCAGGATCATGAACGTCGCCGTGCCATGGCTGAAGCACTCGTGGATGTTCGGGCAGCTGGCTTCCTCGCAGACCGTCACCAGACGGTTCTCGCGCAGCTTGGCCTTCAGCGTCTGCACCGCGTTGCCCGACGGAATCCGCACCCGGATCCACGACGGTTTGCGCAGCACCGGCGCATCGGCGAACTGCACCGGCGAGCGGCCGATCTTGTCCCCGCCCAGCTGTTTGACGCCCGTCTGCAGCGGCGCAACGGACGGCGTGTCGCCCTGCACGATCTGCAGGGGAATGAGGCGAGCGGTGGTTTCAGTCATGGCCTTGGTCGGCGGCGTTACGCCGCCTCTGTCAGATCGGGCAAATCAGTGGTCGGCTGGAGGTCCAGGCCGAACTGGCGGGCCAGATGGCCCAGCAGCACCGGCGTCACGGCCGCCATGCCGGACGGTCCCCCCAAGTCTACCACCGAGGTCACCTGCAGCCCTTCGTAGCCACAGGGGTTGATGCGGTGGAACGGCTCCAGGTCCATGGCCACGTTGAAGGCCAACCCGTGGAAGGTGCAGCCGCGGCGGACCCGGATGCCCAGCGCGGCGACCTTCGCGCCGCCCACATAGACCCCGGGTGCCCCGTCCAGCCGTTCAGCGCCGATATTCCATTCGTCCAGCGTGTCGATGATCGCCTGCTCGATCCGGCACACGTAATCGCGCACCCCGATCCCCAGCCGGCGCAGCTGCAGCAGCGGGTAGACCACGATCTGGCCGGGCCCGTGGTAGGTCACCTGGCCGCCGCGGTCCACGTGCAGCACCGGAATGTCGCCCGGCGCCAGCACGTGCTCGTCCTTGCCGGCCTGGCCCAGGGTGAACACCGGGTCGTGCTCGACCACCCACAGCTCATCGGCCGTGGTGTCGTCGCGGTTGTCGGTGAACCGCTGCATGGCATGCCAGACCGGGGCATAAGGCTGCCGGCCAAGCTGGCGCACGCGCGCCGGCTGCGGCGGGCGCGCGCCCGGGCTGGGAACGCTGTCGCAGGCGGCTACAGCGTCCACTTCACTTCCGGGTGGTCACGCAGCGCGGCGTGGGCGGCGTCGTACTGCTCGCGGTTGTCGGCCTTGAACACCAGCCGCACCGACACATACTTGCCGTTGGACGAGTGTTTCCAGCTGACCCGCTCGGTCAGTACTTCAACGCCGGCCTGCTCAAGCAGGCGCGGCAATTCGCGTTCAAGCTCCTGGCCGGCCGCGCCCATGGCGCTGAGTTCGAACTGGCCGGGGAACTGGAAGCCGTGGTCGGGGTTGTCAGACTTGATCTCCATGACCGCGATTATGGGGACGCCAGCGGCCGAACCCAAGCGCTGCATGATCGTGCCCATAGCTGCACCCAACGCTACGTGAAAATCGGCCTTCACCAGCAAAACGCTCCAGTGCGTGCGCGGGTATGGTCAGTACATCACGCGTTCACTACGCTGCATGCGCTTAAAAACAAAACAAATCCTGAGCGGGAATTCCATGTCGTTGAAGCCCTATGCGTTGTCGGCCGCACTTGCCGGCGCCCTGGCGTTCGTCGCCCCCGCGGTGCAGGCCGCCAACCAGTGCGGCCCCGACGCGATGCGTGAGCACCCTCCGCAGGTCAACTTCCGCGTCGACAACGACCTGTTCGGCGGGGCCGACCAGGACCAGGGCTACACCAACGGCGCCCAGCTCACCCTGGTCTCGCCCAACCTGGTCGACTACACCGACGACCCCTGCCTGCCGCGCCTGGCGCGCTGGGTCAACCGGCACCTGGAAAAGCTGCACCCGGGCGAGTTCGAGCAGCAGAACATGATCTTCAGCCTGGCCCAGGGCATTTTCACCCCCACCGATTTCACCCGGAAGGACCTGATCGAGGACGACCGGCCCTACGCCGGCGTGCTGATCGGCAGCTTCGGCTACAACGCCCGCCGGGGCGACCGCCTGCAGACCACCCAGCTGGCCGTGGGCGTGGTCGGCCCGTGGGCACAGGGCGAGCAGGTGCAGAACGCAGTGCACGAACTGCTGGGCGACGAGAAGTTCCAAGGCTGGGACAACCAGCTGCACAACGAACCGGTGTTCATGCTCACCCACGAGCGCATGCGCCGCTGGCCGGCCGACGCCACCGACAACGCGACCGGCTGGGGCTGGGATGCGATCAGCCATTACGGCGGCGCGGTGGGCAACCTGGCCACCCACGTCAATGCGGGCGGTGAAGTGCGCTTCGGCTGGAAGCTGCCCGACGACTTCGGCAGCACCCCGCTGCGCCCGGCTGGCGAGAACACCGCCCCCACCCGCGGCGGCAAGCCGGCGGGCTGGTCCTGGCACCTGTTCGCCACGACCGACGCGGCCTGGGTGATCCGCGACATCACCTTGGACGGCAACACCTTCCGCAACAGCCACAGCGTGGACAAGCGCCACGTGGTGGGCCAGGCCGGCTACGGCGTGGCGGTGATGCGCGGCCGCTGGAAGTTCGCCGTGGCCCGCTACCACAGCACCCGCGAGTTCGACGGCCAGCGCCAGTCGCCGGTATTTGGCAGCTTCACCATCAGCCGCTCGCTGTAGCGAGCGACTGATGGTGAAGCGGGTAGCTGCCGACCGTTGGTCGGCACACCGAAAAGAAAAAGACCGGCACCCGCCGGTCTTTTTTTGCCTCCCCCACCGACCACCGGTAGTGCCGGCCGCTGGCCGGCTCCCCATGACCCCATCCGAACACCGGTAGGTGCCGGCCGCTGGCCGGCTCCTCATGACCCCAGCCAAACACCGGTAGTGCCGGCCGCTGGCCGGCGCCCCATGACCCCAGCCGGGTGTGCGAGGAGCCGGCCAGCGGCCGGCACTACCCGGAATTGCACCGTTTCGTCCGGAATTGCACCGTTTCGTCCGGAATCGCACCGTTTCGTCCGGAATTGCACCGTTCGTCCCGGAATCGCACCGTTTCGCCCGGGATTCGCAGCGGTTCACGCGGATTCGCCCCGGTACACGCACCGGTTCACCCAGGATTCGCAGCGGTTCACGCAGATTCGCACCGGTTCACCCGGTACACGCACCGCTTCCCGCGGTAGGTGCCGACCGTTGGTCGGCACACCATCAATCGGCGCATCGCACCAAAAAAAGACCGGCATGCGCCGGTCTTTTTTCACCACAGTCGGGCAGGAATCACTCCGATTCCCACCACATCCAGAAGCTGTCCCACAGGCGCTTGAAGAAGCCGGCCTCTTCCACGGCGGCCACGGCCACCAGCGGCGCTTCGGCCACCACCTTGCCATCCAGCGTCACCTTCAGCGAGCCGATCTGCTGGCCGGCCGTGAACGGCGCTTCCAGGGTCTTGGGCACGTCGATGGTCGGCTTGAGGTCGTTATAACGGCCACGCGGCACGCTCACCAGCAGCGGCTGGGCCACGCCCAGCTGCACGGTGTCGGTCTTGCCCTTCCACACCTTGTGCTCGGCCACGGCCTTGCCCGGCTCGTACATGCGGTGGGTTTCGAAGAAGCGGAAGCCCCAGTTGAGCAGCGCGAGGCTGTCATCGGCACGCTGCTTTTCCGAGCTGCCGCCCAGCACCACCGCGATCAGGCGCTGGTCGCCGCGCTGCGCCGAGCTCATCAGGCAGTAACCGGCTTCGGAGGTGTGGCCGGTCTTGATGCCGTCCACGCTGCCGTCGCGCCACAACAGCAGGTTGCGGTTGGGCTGCTTGATGGTGCCCACGGTGAATTCCTTCACCTTGTTGTAGGCGTAGGTCTCCGGGTAGTCACGCACCATCGCCCGGCCCAGCAGCGCCAGGTCGAAGGCGGTGCTGTGGTGGCCCGGCGCGGTCAGGCCGTGCGCGTTGACGAAGTGCGAGTTCTTCATGCCGATCTTGGCGGCGTAGCTGTTCATCAGCGAGGCGAAGGCCTCTTCGCTGCCGGCCACGTGCTCGGCCAGGGCAATCGCGGCATCGTTGCCGGACTGGATCGCCATGCCCTTTTCCATGTCTTCCAGGCGCGCGGTCTGGTTGACCGGGAAGCCGCTGTAGCTGCCGTCGGTACCGGCGCCACCTTCGCGCCAGGCGCGCTCGCTCATCATCACCTGGTCGTCGGGACGGACCTTGCCGTTCTTGACCTCGGCGGCGACCACATAGGAGGTCATCACCTTGGTGATGCTGGCCGGGGCCAGCTGTTCATGTTCGTTCTCGCCGGCCAGCACCTGGCCGGTGGCGTAGTCCATCAGCACCCAGGCCTTGGACACGCTGGGCTTGGGCGCCGGCGGGGTGGCAACGGTGATCGGGGCGGCGGCAGGAGCAGGCGGCGGCTGCGGGGCCGGCTGCGGGGTCTGGGCAGAGACCACGCCCACCAACAGGGTCGTGGCCATGGCAGCAGCGGCAAAGCGGAATTTCATCGGACAGCAAGCTCCTGGAGGGCGCCAAGGTGGAAAGAGGGGTGGGCCATTGTAGGCCCATGCAACGGTGCGGCGTGTGGCGGCCGGCGGGGCCGCCGTGCCGGTCAATCCTTCACGATCTGCGGCGATCCAAAGCCCAGACCCACGATGCGGCCGGCAAGTTCCGACGCACTGGCGTGGTCGGCGGCCGGAACCCGCAGGCGCCACAGGGTGCGGCCCCCGCTGACGATGTCGCTGATGCTGGCCCCGACGATGCCGGCCGAGGACAACTGCCCCAGCGCGCGGGTGGCGTTGTCGCGGCTGGCGAAGCTGGCCACCTGCAGGAACACATTGCCCACCTGCTGCTGCAGGGTGCTGCCCGGGACAGGCGTGGCGGCCGCTGCCGGGCGCGGTGCCGGGCGGGCGGCGGCGGCAACGGCCACCGGGGCGGCGGGCAGCGCGCTCACCGTGACCGGGGCATTGTCGATCTGTGCGGCCTGGGTAGCGGCCGGACGGCCCGCGCTGGGTGACGCCGTCGACGGCGACGGCAGCCGGCCCACCAGCGTGTCCATGTCGCTGGGCGTGCGCGCCGGCGCGGTGCTGGCCACGCTGGCGGCGGCCGCGGCACGGCGCTCGCGGCGCGAGGGCTTGTCGACCAGCAGGTTGTCGTCGCCCGGGCTGAGCGCACGCACTTCCACGTTGCCGGTGCCGCGCTGGGTGATGCCCAGGCGCACGGCGGCGGCGTAGCTCAGGTCGACCACGCGGCCATCATGGAACGGCCCGCGGTCGTTGACCCGCACGATCACCGATTCGCCGTTGTCCAGGTTGGTCACCCGGGCAAAGCTGGGCAGCGGCAGGGTCTTGTGCGCGGCGGTGAAGGCGTACATGTCGTACACCTCGCGGTTGGAGGTCAGCCGGCCGTGGAACTTGGCGCCGTAGTACGAGGCGGTGCCCTTCTCGGCATAGCCGCTGGTCTTGTCCAGCACCTGGTACTGCTTGCCCAGCACGACGTACGGCGACTTGTTGCCCACCGGCGAGCGCGGCAGGGCGACCACGTCCGGCTCGGGAATGCAGGCCACGTTCGGAATGTAGGTGGGCGTGCTGTCGTTGACGCCCGGCTTGTACAGCCCGCCGGCGCGATAGTCGCCGCGGGTGCTGGGATCTTCGGTGGCGGCCTTGTACGGCGAGCCATCCGGGCAATGGGCCGGGCGTCCGCCCTTGCCCTTGCCCTGCACCAGGGTGCCACCGGGCTTGGCGCTGCCGGCGGTGGCCGGCTTCTTGGGCGCGCTGCTGCAGGCGGCAAGCGCCAGGATCAGCAGACTTGGGACCAGCCATCTGCAGCGTGCGCGTGCGTTCATGCCGGGGGCAGCTCCTGTCCGGCGATGGCCTGGGACAACTGGAACACGGCCATCGCGTACATCTTGGAGAGGTTGTAACGGGTGATCGCGTAGTAGTTCTGGAAGCCCAGCCAGTACTGCTTGCCGGTGCTGCCTTCCAGCGTGATCGGGGTGGCGGTCAGCCCGGCCGGTACGGTGACGCTGGGCTGGTAACCGCGCTGGGCCAACGCGGACAGGGTCCAGGTGGGCGCCCATTCGGTGGGATTGAACTCCTCGCGTCCGGCGGCCAGCGTGGCCGGTACCGCAACCGGGCCGCCGCGCACCCAGCCGCCCTTCTTGACGAAGTAATTGGCGATCGAGGAGAACACGTCGTCGTAGCTGTTGAACAGGTCACGGCGACCATCGCCGTTGCCGTCCACCGCGAAGTCCTGGTAGCTGGACGGCATGAACTGGCCCATGCCCATCGCACCGGCGTAGCTGCCCTTGATCGCGGTGATGTCCAGCTTCTCGTCGCGGGTCAGCGCGAACAGGCGCGCCAGCTCATCGCGGAAATACAGTTCACGGCGCACCTCGCGTTCCAGCTTGGCCGGGTCGCCGCTGCGCGGGTACTTGAAGGCCAGCGTATACAGCGCGTCGAGCACGCGATAACTGCCGGTATTGCGGCCATAGCTGGTTTCAACGCCGATGATGGCCACGATCACTTCGGCCGGCACGCCCGTGCGCTGCTGCACGCGGGTGAGTTCATCGCGGTGTTCGGCCAGGAATTTCCGGCCCCCGTCGATCCGGGCCTGGCTGATGAACATCGGCCGGTACTCGTTCCACGGTTTGACCCGTTCGGCCGGGCGCGACATCGCGGCGATGATCGGGTCGCGGATCTGCGCCTGGGCCAGCGTCGCCTCGATCTGCGCGGCCGGAATGCCGTAGCGCTGGGCGGTATCGCGCACGAAGTTGGCGCGGGCCACCTCGAACGGCACCGGGGTCAGGTCGACCGGCGCAGCGGTGGCCGCAGCGGCTTCCGGCGCGGCTTCGGCCGGGCCTTTCTGCCCGGGCACCGGCTTGTTCGGTGCACCCGATGCCTGCGGTGACGGTGACGGAGAGGGCGGTTGGGTCGCGCAGGCGACCAAACCGAGCGTGAGCATGCAGGCCAGAGTGCGTCGAATCATCGCGGCAGGTTAGCAGGTCAAGGATGAATTAAAACCCCTAACACCATGAATCACAACGAATTGCGGCAGTCAGTGCCGAGTCGTTAAGGCGATGTGTATTTCGATGGGGATCACGTCCCCATTCAGATAAAGCGCCGCGTACTGATCAGCGGCAACTGCGCTACGGATTCAAAACGTGCGGGCCCCATGGCCACTGAGGTCGTGCCGGCTGCGCCCCCATCCCCATGGACGCAACCGGCCAAACCGACCAGGTCGGTACCAGCGCGGCGCGCAACTCCCCAGCGCGCGCCTCGCTCCTTGTACCCGTAAGGTCAACTACTCCCCGTCGAGCTCCCCAGATGCAGCGCTTGGCTCACTGCACCCTGCTGACGGGCCGCCATTGTGCAGGCCGTTTACGACAAGTCCATTGATCAGGATCAAGTGACGTCATATGTGTGCGCCACATCTCACTTTTGCGCCACTTTCTTGACGAAACCTGCACCAAACACGACAGCAGATGACGCGAATTCCGCAATTTTGCGAAACAGGTGCGCTGCTGGGGGCGTCGGGGGTCGAGCATCTGGAGGAGCCGGCCAGCGGCCGGCACTACCGGTTACGCGGCGGTCGGAAGCGGACGGTGGCGCTGGCGGCCGTGGACGGGCTGCCTGCCCTGCACCGCCATCACCAGCCCGAACCCCGCCAGCAACGACACCGCCGACGTGCCGCCATAACTGATCAGCGGCATCGGCACCCCCACCACCGGCAGCAGCCCGGAGATCATTCCCCCGTTGACCAGCACATAGACAAAGAACACCAGCCCGGTCGTACCGGCCAGTAATCGCGAGTAGCCGCAGCGGGTGCCCGCCGCGATCCACAGACAGCGCGCGATGACGAACAGGAACAGCCCGAGCACCGCTACCACTCCGACCCAGCCGAACTCCTCGGCCAGCACCGAGAACGCAAAGTCGGTGGTGTACTCCGGCAGGAAATCCAGCGCGGCCTGGGTGCCCTGCCCCCAGCCTTTCCCGTGCATCCCACCGGACCCGATGGCGATGCGCGACTGGATGATGTTCCAGCCGGTACCCAGCGGATCATTCTCCGGATACAGGAAGGTCAGCACGCGGTCCTTCTGGTACTGCCGCAGCAGCCCGAACCACGCCAGCGGTGCCGCCACCGACACCCCGCCCAGCGCCAGCGCCACCCAGCCCCAGTGCAGGCCGGCCAACAGCAGCGCGAACATCCCGCTGGCCGTCACCAGCGTGGCCGTGCCCAGGTTCGGCTGCAGCAGGATCAACACCGCCGGTACCCCGATCAACAACGCAGCCACCAGCACCACCTTCGGCCGCGGCGGCAGCGGCTGCCGGTGCAGGTACCAGGCCATCATCATGGGCAGGCTGAGCTTGAGCAGCTCCGACGGCTGCAGGTAGAACACCCCGAGGTTCAACCAGCGCTGCCCGTATTTTCCCGTGCCCACCACATACACCGCCAACAACGGCAGCAGCGACACCGCATAGATCCAGGGCGACCACGCCCGCAACTGCAGCACCGGCAGCCGCGACAACCCCCACATCGCCGCCAGCCCCGCCGCATAGCGCATCGCCTGCGCCTGCACCGGCCCTTCCACGCTGTGCAACACCGCCAGGCTGGCCAGCATCAGCAGGCACAACGCGACCAACAGCGGAAGGTCCAGCGAATGCAGGAAGAAATGAAACGCGGCGCGTACGCGCTGCAGGTGTTCGACCATGCGGGCGACTCCTGGAAATGCGCGACGCACAGCAGACGGCGACACGGCAACAAAAAGCGGACCCGAGCGGTCCGGCGCAAGCGGACGACCGTAGCATGTGGCTCGGTGGGCAAGCTGAGTCAGGCCCAACCCGCGGCCGGGCGCGGTGGGTCATGTTGTTTTAATACAGAAGAGCAGCCGGGCAGAGCCCGGCGCTACGCGTCAGCCGTAGCCGCCGTGCACCGGCTGGTGGCTGCGTGCCGCCATCACCAGCCCGAACCCGGCCAGCAGCGACACCGCCGACGTGCCGCCGTAGCTGATCAGCGGCATCGGCACGCCCACCACGGGCAACAGCCCGGAGATCATGCCGCCGTTCACCAGCACGTACACAAAGAACGCCAACCCCGTTGCGCCGGCCAACAACCGCGAATACGAATCCCGCGACTGCGACGCGATCCACAGGCAGCGCCCGATCACCACCAGATACAGCGCCAGCACCGTGGCCACGCCGATCCAGCCAAATTCCTCACTCAGCACCGAGAACGCAAAGTCCGTCGTCTGCTCGGGAATGAAGTTCAGGTGCGACTGCGAGCCCTGCCCCCAGCCCTTCCCGTCGAACCCGCCCGACCCGATCGCGATCTTCGACTGGATGATGTTCCAGCCGGCGCCCAGCGCGTCCATCTCCGGGTCCAGGAACATCATGATCCGGTCCTTCTGGTAGGGACGCAGCAGCCAGATCCACGCCACCGGCGCCGCCGCCGCGACACCGCCCACGGCCACCCCCACCCACCACCACGGCAGGCCGGCCAGCAGCAGCACGAACGCACCGCTCGCGGCGATCAGCACCCCGGTCCCAAAGTCCGGCTGCAGCATCACCAGCCCGGTCGGCACCCCGATGATCACCGCACTCACCATCACCGTCGAAAAACGCGGCGGCAACGGCATTTTGTGCAGGTACCAGGCCACCATCATCGGCAGACTCACCTTCAACAGCTCCGCCGGCTGCAGGTAGAACAGCTTCAGATCCAGCCACTGCCGCCCGTACTTGCCCGTGCCCAGCACGAACACCGCCAGCAGCGGAATCATCGAGATCGCATAGATCAACGGCGTCGCCGACCGGATGCGCAGGATCGACATCCGCGAAATGGCCCACATCGCGCCCAGGCCCACGGCGAAGCGCGCGCCCTGCGCGAACACCAGCCCGTCGCCGCCAGCGCTCTTCAGCACCGCCAGTCCGATCAGCATCAGCATGCCCAGGGCCAGGCACAGCACCCAGTCCAGCGAACTGCTGAAGCGCACGACCATGTCGGTCGCCCAACGCAGGAACACCTTCATCGTGAGCGCTCCGGCGCAGTGGGCGGTGCGGTGGCGGCGGGCACCGGGGCGCCTGGCACCGGCGATGGCACCGGCGCCGGTGCAACCGGCAGGCCCACCTGGATCGGCAGCGATTCAAGCACCGCCGCGGCCGCATCGCCGGCCGCGCGCGCGTTGTTGTCGCTGCTCTCGAACCCGGTGATTCCGATCGCCGTGGTGCCGCGCTCGCTGTCCAGCGGCTCCAGCCCGTCGGGCATCTTGCCCAGCAGCCACGCATCGAACAGCTTGCGCGCGATCGGCGCCGCCGCCGAGCCACCGTAACCGCCGCCCTCGACCGCGATCGCCACAGCGATCACCGGATTCTCGGCCGGCGCGAAGCCCACGAACAACGAACGGTGGCGCAGGTGCATCGGCAGGCTCTTGGGGTTCACCGCGGCCGTACCGCGGCGGCTGATCACCTGCGCCGTACCGGTCTTGCCGGCAATGGTGTACGGCGCGCCGGCCGCGGCGCGCGCGCCACTGCCACCCGGGCGCATCGTGCCCATCATGCCTTCGCGCACCGCCTGCAGGTTGCCCGGGCTGGGGCTGACCGGCTTGGTATCGCCGGCCGACACCGCGGTCCAGTCGGCGTCGAACCCGGCACGCTGCTGCATCACCAGGTGCGGCGTGCGCAGCTGGCCGTTGCCGATGCCGCTCACCCCATGCACCAGCTGCAGCGGCGTTACTTTCCAATCGCCCTGGCCGATGCTCACGTTGACCGTGTCGCCGGGGTACCAGCGTTCCTTGCGCGTTTTGTACTTGTGCTGCGGCGACGGCAGGATGCCGCCGATCTCGCCGGTGAGATCGATGCCGGTGGGCGCACCGAACCCGTAGTAGCCCATGTACTGGTCGAAGCGCTCGATGCCCATGTCCAGCGCCAGCTTGTAGTAGTACGTGTTCACCGACTGGGTGATCGACTTGCGCAGGTCGGTCCAGCCGTGGCCGCCGCGGTTGGCATCGCCCCAGCCACGCGAGGTGCCCGGCAGGTAGAACATGCCGGTGGAGAGGATCTTGTCTTCCGGCTTGCGCGTGCCGCTGTCCAGACCGGCCAGGCCGATCAGCGGCTTGATCGTCGAACCGGGGGCCACGCCGCCCAGCACCAGCCGGTTGAACTGCGGCCGCGAGGGGTTGCTGTTGAGCGCCTGGAAATCGGCATGCGAAATGCCATTGACGAACAGGTTCGGGTCATACGAGGGCAGGCTGACCATCGCCAGCACTTCGCCGGTGCGCGGGTCCATCGCCACGGCCGCGCCTTCGAACTCGCCGAACGCGGCCACCATCGCCCGTTGCAGGTCCGCGTCGATGGACAGCCGCAGGTCGCTGCCGGACTGCGCGGCCACCCGGCCGATGGTGCGGATGGCGCGGCCCTGCACGTTGGTCTCGACCTGCTCGTAGCCCACCTTCCCGCGCAGCTGCGACTCGTAGTAACGCTCCAGCCCGGACTTGCCGATATGGGTCAGCGCGGCATTGCCTTCGCCGAGGATCTCCAGGTCCTTGTCGTCCACCCGGCCCACGTAGCCGATGATGTGGGCGAACAGGTCGCCGTATGGGTAACGCCGGGTCAGGTAGGGCTCCAGCTCCACGCCGGGGTAGCGCCAGCGGTCCACCGCGAAGCGCGCCATTTCCTCATCGGTGACCCGCAGCTTGAGCGTGACCGGCAGGAACTTGCGGCGCGCCTTGCGCGACTTGTTGAAGGTTTCGATGTCCTCGGGGCTCAGCGCGAGGATCTTCGCCAGCCCGGCCAGGGTGGCGTCCATGTCCTTGACCTTGTCCGGGGTGATGTCCAGCCGGAACGCAGGCACGTTCTCGGCGAGCAGGCGCCCGTTGCGGTCGTAGATCATGCCGCGCCCGGGCACCACCGGACGTGGCTTGATCCGGTTGGCTTCCGAGCGGGTGGCGTAGATGTCGTGGTCCAGCACCTGCAGCTTGAAGTACCAGCCGCCCAGCCCGAGCAGGCAGACCAGCACGCCCAGGAAGCCCAGCGCGGCGCGACGCCGGAACTGTTCGCCCTCGGCGTGGGGGTTCTTGGCCTGGCGGCGCACGTACACGTCAGCGCCCGCGACGCCCGAAGCGGACCGCGTCGAGCAGGATGAACAGCAGCGGCCACAGGCCCATGCCCAGCAGCGGGGCCCACCAGTACGACCACGGCAGGGTCGGCTCGCCCACCACGATGTGCACCACCGAACTGACGATGCGGTCGTTGAACAGCAAACCGCCAATAGCCAGCATCTGCTGGGACATCGGGAAGAAGCGGATGCGCGCGCGGAAGCGCTGCAGGATGAAGGTGAGCATGACCAGACGCAGCGCCTGTTCGCCCAGCACCCCGCCGTACAGCAGGTCGGCGACCACGCCGCTGGCAAACGCGATGCCCAGCCCGACCCTGTCCGGCGCCTCGATCACCCAGTAGGCCAGCACCAGCGCCAGCCAGTACGGCCGCAGCGGCTGCAGCAGTGCCGGCAGCGGCAGCAGGCCCAGCAGCAGCGCCAGCACCACGCTGACCGGCAGCACCCACGGTTTGTCGCGCAGGCGGCTCATTCGCGATTCTCCACGGGCGGGGCTTGCCGGCCAGCGGCCGGCACTACCGGCTGGGGTTGCCGGGCAGAGCCCGGCGCTACGGCAGAGGGTTGGGGTTGCCGGGCAGAGCCCGGCGCTACGGCAGAGGGTTGGGGTTGCCGGGCAGAGCCCGGCGCTACGGGTTGGGCCGGCGAGGGTTGCCGGCCAGCGGCCGGCACTACCGGGGTGGTGGTTGGCTGCGGGGGCTGGGCCGTCGTACCAGCTGCCTCCTGCAACGGTACCGCCGACGGTCCGCCGGCTTCGCCGGAGAGGCGCAGGTTGGGCGGAATCCGAATCGCCGCGCCGGGGCGAAGGAGCAGCACATCGCGGCCACGGTCGAGCTGGGCGGCCGGTTTCAGTTCGCCCACCAGGAAGGCATGGGTGTCATCGGGGCGCAGTGCGGTGATCTTGCCCACCGGGAACCCGGCCGGGAAACGCCCGCCCAGGCCGGAGGTGACGATCTCATCGCCCACTTCCACGCCTGCGCTGAGCGGAATGTCGCGCAGTTCCAGAGTGTCGCCCCGGCCGTACACGATCAGGCGCACGCCGTTGCGGGCCACGGTTACCGGCACGGCGTGGTCCGGGTCGGTGAGCAGCAGCACCGTGGCATTGCTGCCGGTGGTGGCGATCACCTGGCCCATCAGGCCACCCGAATCGATCACGGCCTGGCCCAGGTGCACGCCGTCGCGGCTGCCGGCGGCCAGCACCAGGCGCTGCCGGACCGGGTCCAGGTCGATGTCCAGGATCGGCGCCAGCTGCACGTCCAACCCGCTGCGCTCGGCCACGTTGAGCAGCTCGCGCAGCTGCGCGTTGTCCAGCGCGGCGGTCTGCAGGCGGGTCAGGCGGGCGTTGGCGATCAGCAGCTTGTTGCGCAGCGCGCGGTTCTCTTCCACCAGCTGGCCATGGCTGGCGGCATTGTCCTTGACCTGGGTGCCCAGCTTGCCGGGCAACCCGGCCAGCGCCCATACCGGCTGCACCAGCACGTTGGTCTGCGCGCGCAGGCGCGCCAGCCAGCCGGCCTGGTCATCGAGCACGATCAGGGTGATGGCCAGGGCCAGGTAAGCGAGCAGCCGCAGTGGACTGGCGGCATCGCCCTGGCGGGAGGCTACGGGGGGACCGGCGTAGGGCGGCACGACTGGCTTCGACTGGAGGAAAACGAAAGAAGGATGCGACAACGCCCCGGCGTTGCGATACCCGGCGTGGCAGTCACGCAGTGGGCATCACGCCGCAGGGGCGCGTGCAGGGAGCACAGCCGGTTCGGCTTACTCCGGCGCAAAGAACTCGTTGCCGTGCATGTCCACCAGCTCCAGCGCACGACCACCGCCGCGAGCCACGCAGGTCAGCGGGTCATCGGCCACCTGCACGTGCAGGCCGGTTTCTTCGGAGATCAGGCGGTCCAGGTCGCGCAGCAGTGCGCCACCGCCGGTGAGCACGATGCCGCGCTCGGCGACGTCGGCACACAGTTCCGGCGGGGTCTGTTCCAGCGCCAGCTTGACCGCGCTGACGATGCCCGACAGCGGCTCGTGCAGGGCTTCCAGCACTTCGTTGGAGTTGATCTTGATCATCTTCGGCACGCCCTCGGCGAGGTTGCGGCCGGAGATTTCCATCTCGATCACTTCCGCCTGCGGGTAGGCGCAGCCCAGCTCCACCTTGATGCGCTCGGCGGTGGCTTCACCGATCAGCATGCCGTGGTTGCGGCGCACGTAGTTGGTGATCGACTCGTCGAAGCGGTCGCCGCCGATGCGCACCGAGGCCGAATAGACGATGCCGTTCAGCGAGATCACGGCCACTTCGGTGGTGCCGCCGCCGATGTCGATGACCATCGAGCCACGGGCTTCGGTCACCGGCATGCCGGCGCCGATCGCCGCGGCCATCGGTTCTTCGATCAGGAACACGTCACGCGCACCGGCCTCCTCGGCCGATTCCTTGATGGCGCGGCGCTCGACCTGGGTCGAGCCGGCCGGCACGCAGACCAGCACGCGCGGGCTGGGGCGCAGGAAGCGCGACTTGTGCACCTTCTTGATGAAGTGCTTGAGCATCGCCTCGGTGTAGGTGAAATCGGCGATGACGCCGTCTTTCATCGGGCGGATGGTGGTGATGTGGCCAGGGGTGCGGCCCAGCATCTGCTTGGCTTCGGCGCCTACGGCAGCCACGGAACGGGTACCACCGATGGCACGATCCTGGCGCACGGCGACCACGGACGGCTCGTTCAGCACGATTCCCTGCCCACGCACATAGATGAGGGTGTTGGCCGTGCCCAGGTCGATGGACAGGTCATTGGAGAACATGCCGCGCAGTTTCTTGAACATCTGGGAGTTGATCCTGAGGGGTGTCGCGCCCAACGCGGGATGGCGAAAAAATGGGCAGAATTCGAGGTCGACAAGCCTAGCAATCCCCCTGTGCGCGAGCAAGGACAAATCTGGTGCAAAGCCAGCCTTCACGGCCATTCAGGCGAATTTGACCCGGCTCGGACAGCACCGGTTCTGGCCCAAAGCCGCCTCACCCGTTAACCTTTGCGCCGCAGGGCGCCTCGAGGCGCCGTTTCGTTGCCCGCCTGGCGGGCCTCAAACTCCCTTCCGCATAGGCCTTAATCGATGTCCGCTTTGATCTGTGGTTCTCTTGCCTTCGACACCATCATGGTGTTCCCGGACCAGTTCAAGAATCACATCCTGCCGGACAAGGTGCACATCCTGAACGTGTCGTTCCTGGTGCCGCGCATGCGACGTGAATTCGGCGGTTGCGCAGGCAACATCGCCTACAACCTGCACCTGCTGGGCGGCGACCCGATCCCGATGGGCACCGTGGGCTCGGACTTCGGCCCGTACCGCGAGTACTTCCAGGGCCTGGGCATCGACCTGGCGCGGGTCAAGGTGATCGATGAGCTGTTCACGCCACAGGCGTTCATCACCACCGACCACGACAACAACCAGATCACCGCCTTCCACCCGGGCGCGATGATGCGGTCCTACGAGAACCACGTGAAGGACGTGCCGGGCGTGACCCTGGGCCTGGTCGGCCCGGACGGGCGCGAGGGCATGATCCAGAACTCCCAGGAGTTCTTCGAGGCCGGCGTGCCGTTCATCTTCGACCCGGGCCAGGCCATGCCGCTGTTCAACGGCCCGGAGCTGCGCACCTTCATCGAGCAGGCCGACTACGTGGTGGTCAACGACTACGAGTCCAACCTGCTGCAGGAGCGCACCGGCTGGGACGAAAAGGCGATCGTGAGCCGGGTCAAGGCCTACATCACCACCCGTGGCCCGAAGGGCGCGGTGATCCACACCCCGGAAAAGACCTATGACATCCCGCCGGCGCACGAGCGTCGCGTGGTCGACCCGACCGGCTGCGGCGACGCGTTCCGCGCCGGCCTGATCTACGGCATCGAGAAGGGCTTCGACTGGCTCACCATCGGCCGCATGGGCAACCTGATGGGCGCGCTGAAGGTGGAACACCCGGGCACGCAGAACCAGCGCTTCACTTTTGAAGAGTTCAACGAGCAGTTCAAGCAGCAATTTGGTTACGCGCTGAACGCGTAACCAAATTGCCCGCGCATTCCACCTAAACCCCGCGCCTGTCGGCGCGCCCCCTTGAACATCAAGGGGGCTTTTCACCAGAGGGTGGGACGCGACCTGTTGGTTCATGCGGCGTCGGGCGCAATACCCGCCTGGTAGGGTCGGATCCTGATCGACTGCCGACCTTGCCGGCCACTGCTGGAACGCATGACCCTGGATCGGGAACGCTGCTGTGCATTGCGGCGCGCGGCTGCGGCAGGCATCCGGCGTTCGTCGCGCCGATGGGCGACATCGGCAGTCGATCGGGATCCGACCCTACCAGGGTCGGGGTCACGGCTGTCGGGTGCTTCAACGCCCAACCTTGCCCCGTCCGCCCGGCTCAGGGCCGGGGCGTCGGCTTGGCCTTCTCCGGCAACCGGTACAGCTCTTTTTCGTAGGCCAGCGTGCCCCACATGGCATAGGCGTGGGCGCGCCGTGCCAGCGCCGGGTTCAGCGGCTGCGGCTGCAGCTGGTCGCTGGCCGGGTCGTAGCGGTAGCCCTGTGCCGGCTTGTCCGGCTGCAGGATGGCCACCTCGTTGCCCTCCATCCACGCCAGGTTGCGGTCGTACTGCATCAGCGCGCGCCCAGGCTGCAACCGTCGCGCGTCGGTCAGGTCCTGCCCGACCAGCGGCGTGGGATCGGCAATGCCCAGCAGCGACAACAGCGTCGGCGGCAGATCGATCTGGCTCACGATGCGGGCGTCCTGGCGTGGCGCGATGCCACCGCCCAGGATCAGCCCGGGGATGTGGAAGTTGGCGATGGGCACCATGTCCTTGCCGAACACCCGCGAATCATGGTCGGCCACGACCAGGAACACGGTGTTTTCCCAGTACGGTGACGCCATCGCCTTGCGGAAGAATTCGCCCAGCGCGTAATCGGCGTACTTGGCCGCGTTGTCGCGGGTCTGCTTGGGCTGCTCGTACAGGTCGATGCGGCCGTTGGGGAATTCGAACGGATCGTGGTTGCTGGAGGTGAACACCAGCCCGAAGAACGGCTTGCCCTGCGCATTCAACTCGCGGAACTGCTGGTCGGCCCGGCCGAACAGGTCCTCATCCGACGCCCCCCACGACCCGACGAACGCCGGCTTGCGGTAGTCCTTGCGGTCCACGATGCGGGTGAAGCCGTTGGCGAGGAAGAACTCGCGCATGTTGTCGAAATGGCTTTCACCGCCGTAGTAGAAGCCGGTGTCATAGCCATGCCGGCCCAGCACATCGGCCAGGGTGAAGAAACGCTGGCGGGAGGGGGGCAGCTTGACCACCGATTCGGCCGGGGTGGGCGGGAAGCCGGTCAGCACCGCCTCGATCCCGCGCACCGAGCGCGTGCCGGTCGCATACAGCCGCTCGAACGCCCAGCCCTGCGTGCTCAAGCGGTCGTAGTTGGGCGACAACGGCCGCCCACCCAGGCTGCCGATGAACTGCGCGCCCAGGCTTTCTTCCAGCACGATCACCAGGTTGCGCGGTTTGCCCGTGTGCATCGGCGGGCGCAGCGCCAGGCTCGGCAGGTCATCGGACACGTACGCCGATGCCGGCAGGCCACTGGTGGCGCGCAGTTCGCTGACCACCTCGGCCAGCGGCAGGTCGCCATACACGCGCGAGGTTTCGCTGCGGGTTGCCAGCTGCCGCGCGGCAAAGCCGACGGTGTAAAGCGAGTTCAGCGGCAGCGCATTGATGGTCGGGTCGGTGGAGAACGCCACCAGCGCCGGGTTCAAGGGCCGATGCCCCAAGCTGGAGCGCACGCCCATGGCGGCCAGCAGCAGCACCAGCAGCGCCAACGGCAGCCGCCACAGCCAGCCGGCCTCGACCGGGACCGTCGGCGTGGGCACTACCCAGCGGCGCGAGCCGCGCAGCAACACCCAGAACAGCACGATCACCGCGGTCACCTCGATCACCACGGCCAGCAGGTGGCCCCGCAGCAGGGTCATCCCGACTTCTTCGGGATAGATCAGGTATTCCAGGAACAGGCGGTTCGGGCGCAGCCCGTATTCGGCCATGAAGCTGGGCGTGGCCAGCTCCATGAATACCAGCAGCACGCTCGCCGCGATCAGCCAGCCGCGCAGCAGGTGGCGCCAGGCGCGGCCCAGCCGCCCGTCCACCGGCAGCAGCAGCGCCAGCACCGCGGGAATGCCATAGAGCAGGCAGAGGGTGGCCACATCCACCCGTATCCCCTGCAGGAACACCGTGCCCCAGCCGTCGGCCGCGCTGACCCGCGCGGCATGCCACAGCGCCAGCCCCAGCCGGGACACCGACAGGGCCACCAGGCCGAACAGGAAGAAGGCGGCAATCGGAGACAGACGCCGGTACAGCGACACCCATACAGCTCGGAGCATGAAAGGAATCCAGAAAGGGAACTACGAACAGCCGCGCCCATCCCTGGCAGCGGGCCACACCCGACCACGTGTTACCCGACACACCCGCCAGCGCAGCGCACCTGCCGCCGCCAGCGTTCAACGCCCACCGCCTGGATCAGGCCGCACCGGTCAGCGGCGGCGGTTCCCCAACCGCACCGCGCCCCACGCCCGACCCGTCCGTCATCCATCCGACACACGGCCGGTTCCGAACAATACAGGGATTAGCGCCGGCGTCGACCGGAAACGTGATCGCCCGTTTGCCGGCGTTGGGCGGCGGTTTCCACCGGCCGCCCGCCCTGCACTAGCGCTGGCAGTGCGCCAGCACCGCGCGGCAATCGGCCAGGTGCCAGCAGGCCATGCCCGGCCACGGGTTGTCCGGGGCATTGACCAGCAGCGTCCGGGTGCCGGCCGCACGGCCGCATTCCAGGTCGAAGCGGTAGTCGCCCACCATCACCACCTGCGCCGGGTCCACCTGCCAGCGCTGCACGAAGTACTGCAGCCCGGCCGGGGAGGGTTTCGGCTCGGCCTCGTCGCGGCCGATGATGTCCTGCTCGGCAAACACGTCGCCCAGCCCGATCGCCTGCAGGGTGATCTGCGCCAGGCTGCGCACGTTGCGGGTCAGGATGCCCAGCCGGCAGCCCGCCCCCTGCAGCGCGCGCACCAGCGCCACCGCGCCCGGCGCGGGCTGGGCCTCGGCGGCCAGCGCACGCTCATGCGCCAGCAGCCAGGCGTGCTTGGCCGTGGCCTCCGCCGCGGGCAACCCGGCCAGGTGGGTGAGGATGTCGTCCTGCACCGGGATCGCCAGTTCGCGCTTGATCCGCTCGAAGTCGTGCACCGCCACGGTCAGGGTGCCGTCCATGTCGAACACCCAGTGGCGGATCGCCGACAGCGGCAACGCCGCGGCCGGGTCGCCCGCCGCCGTCATTCCCACCACTTCGGCATGCGGTTGGGGTCCACCCCGCCGGTCTCGAACACCGCGGTACGGGTGCCGCCGGCCTTGACCGGGAATTCGATGCTGATCACCTTGGCCTTGCGCGCCAGCTTCCACAGCGCCTTCTGGTCGGTGATGAACATCGCGATCGCCTCGTCGGTCTTGGGCCGCCAGGCGGCCATCGCGATCGGCTTGCCACCGTCCACGCTGACCTGCACCTTGCACTGCGGGCAGCGGAAGTCACCGGCCTGCAGCACCAGGTAGGCATGCCGCTTCCATTCGGGGTGGTCGCGGAACACCAGCTGCACCGGCTTGGCACCGCTGCCGTCCACATCAACGCGCTGCTTGCTGTAGATCTGCGCCGAGACCTGCATGCCCTTGCTGCCCACGGGAATCTGGTTGTACTGCCACAGGCCCTGCATGCGGCGCAGGTCGCGCGCGGCATCGCCCTTGGCCTGCACCTCGGCGAAGCCCGGCTCGATCCGCGCGGCAACGTCGGTGTCCTTGTACTGGTCCAGCAAGGCACCGCCATGGATGCGCGCACGCTCCCAGTCCTGCGCGGCCACCGCCATCTCGTACTGCTTGGCCACGCCTTCGGCCTTTTCTTCCTGCTGCGCCTTGGCGGCAGCGGCGGCGGCTTCCTGCGCCTTGCGCTCTTCCTCGGGGTTGCTGCAGGCAACCAGCGCGAAGGCACAGGCAGCGGCCAGGATCAGTCGTTTCATTGCGTACTCCGTGATTGGCAAGGCGCCCAATGGCGTCACCGGTCTACTGTAACGGGGGAGCAGGCAGGGTCGCATCCCCATCCACCGCTCTCGGCGGGCCTGCGTGCGGTCGTGGCATGACCTGGGGCGGGGCCGCGGCCCTCTCCGCTGATGTTCATGCCGATATCGAACGGGGGCAATGCAATGGCGGTCGATTGGGATGCGACCCTACCGGGGTAGCGCGGTGTCGATCTGACGGATCCCTGTGACGGGGACGCTCGGCGTCGAGCTGACGGGGCCCTGTGACGGCTGGTAGGGTCGCATCCTTATCGACCGCCCTCGGCGGGTCCGCGTGCGGTGGTGGCATGACCTGGGACGCAGCCAAGGCTCTTTTCGTTTGATGTCCATGTCGGTATCGAACGTGGGCAATGCAATGGCGGTCGATTGGGATGCGACCCTACCTCGGTAGCGCGGCGTTGATCTGACGGATCCCTGTGACGGGGACGCTCGGCGTCGAGCTGACGGGGCCCTGTGTCGGTAGGGTCGCATCCCCATCGACCGCCCTCGGCTGGTCTGCGTGCGGTGGTGGCGTGAATTGGGACGGGGCCAAGGCCTTCTCCGTTTGATGTCCATGCCGATATCGAACGGGGGCGATGCAATGGCGGTCGATCGGGATGCGACCCTACCGGGGTAGCGCGGTGTCGATCTGACGGGGTGCCGCTGCGCATGGCGTCGGGCACAAAAACGGCGGGTTTCCCCGCCGTTTTCAAGCAGTGCGTCGCGCGGTGCTGGCTGGGCTGAGTTGCCGGCCAGCGGCCGGCACTACTTGCTTGCCTTGTCCAGCATGTCCTGCACCGACGCGGTGGTGATCGGGTGGTAGCCCGGCTTGGCCTTCTCGAAGGCCGCCTTGGCGAATGCCAGGCCTTCGGGGGTCTTCACCAGTTCTGCGTAGATCGGCAGGATCAGCTTGCGACGGCCCACGCGCTCGATGAAGGCTGCGGCCGGTTCGTTGGCTTCGGCGTAACCACTGCGGATGGCCAGCGGGTACCAGCGCATCGCGATTTCGCCATTGGCGGTTCCTGTGAAGTGGTACGCCTTGTCCAGCGCCGCCAGCTTGTCCAACGGCAGGGTCTTGCCCAGGCCATCGATGAAGTGCACCCACTCCTGGGTGCCCCACTCGCCGGTGATCTGCACGTTCGGCAGGGTGTTGCTGCCCTGCCAGGCGATGCGCGCGGTATCGACGATGGAGAAGTTGCGCGAGCGGGCCTTGGTCGCGAACGACGGAATGCCCGGCTCGTCCAGCCATGCCTTCAGCTCGGCGTCGGTCACGGCACCCGGCTTCTTGGACAGCAGATTCTTCTTCAGGTACGCAACGAACTGGTCGGTGTTCGCGCTCTGGAAGGCGTGGTCATCGAACCAGCCGCGCAGGAACGGGTCGAAGGTCTCGCGACCAAAACGCTGCTCCAGGAACTGCAGGAACCATGCGCCCTTGACGTAGGCGACCTGGCTCAGCGCGTCGTCCGGATCACGCTCGGTCAACGGCGGCAGCGCCAGCGCCTGGTCGGCCGGGCTCATGTCCTTCACTTCGGCCAGCAGATCGTTCTGGTCGATCTCGCGCTCCATCTCGGCCATTTCCTGGCCATACAGCGCTTCGGTGATGCGGCCCTGCACGTAGGTGGTGAACCCTTCGTTGAGCCAGATGTCCTTCCAGCTGGCGTTGGTCACCAGGTTGCCCGACCAGCTATGCGCCAGTTCGTGGGCCACCAGCGACACCAGCGACTTGTCGCCCACGATCACGGTGGGCGTGGCGAAGGTCAGGCGCGGGTTTTCCATGCCACCGAACGGGAACGACGGCGGCAGCACCAGCATGTCGTAGCGGCCCCAGCGGTACTGGCCGTACAGCTTCTCGGCGGCGCCGATCATCTTCTCGGTGTCTTCGAATTCCTTGGCGGCCTTGCCGACCATGGTCGGTTCAGCCCACACGCCGGAGCGGCCGGAGATCGGCTCGAACACCAGGTCGCCGGCGGCGATGGCCAGCAGGTAGGACGGGATCGGCTGCGGCATCTTGAAGGTGTAATCACCGTCACGCGCGGCCTTGGGATCGTTGTCGGCGCTCATCAGCACCATCACGTCCGCCCGCGAGGTGACATGCGCGCTGTAGGTGAAGCGCACGCTCGGCGTGTCCTGCAGCGGCACCCACGAACGGGCGTGGATGGCCTGGGACTGGCTGAACATGAAGGGCAGCTTCTTGCCCTCGGTCATCGACGGCTCCAGCCACTGCAGGCCCGAGGCGGTCGGGGCGGTGTGGTAGGTGATCTGCACCTTGGCCGGCTGCGCAGGCGCCTCGATGCTCAGCTTGCTGCCGAACACCTTGTCGGCCGGGGCCAGCACGAACTGCAGCGGCGATGCCTTGCCGTCGGCGTCGATCGCCTCGACCTTCGACACGGTCAGCTCGCGGGTGTCGAGCACCAGCTGCTTGGCCGCCTTGTCCTTCCACTCCAGGGTGTAGGTGGCGGTGCCACCGATCTGCTTGGCGTCGAAGTCCAGCTTCAGGTCCAGCGCCAGGTCCTTGACCACCACCTTGTCCGGCTCGGCGTAGGAGCTTTCATCGTGGCTGCGGCTGTCGGCTTTCATGGCAGTGCTCGCCGGTGCGGTGGCGGTGGGCGCGGCAGCCGGGGCGGCCGCTTCTTTGGAACAGCCGGCGGCCAGCGCCACGGCAAGGGGAATGAGCAGGAACGGAGATCGCATGGACATCGGGACCGATCAGGGTGAAACGACCAGTTTACCCCCTGTCCGCCCCGCCCCGCAGCGCCGGCGCCCCAGGCTGCGCATTCAGTCGGGTTCGCACAGCAACCGCGCGCCGCCGGCGTATTTGGCGCGGTACATCGCCGCGTCCGCGCGGCGGTATACCTCGCGCAGGTCTTCGCCCGGTCGATACGCCGCGCCACCGGCACTGGCCTTGAGCGGCGTCTGTTCACCGTTGTCCGCGGCCAGCACGGCCAACCAGTGGCGCAACCGCACGCAGGCCACCGCGTGGCTGGCGTGCACGGCCAACACGAACTCATCCCCGCCCCAGCGCCCGATCCAGTCGCCGGGCTGCAGCCACTGCCGCGCCGATTCCACCAGGCGTACCAGCACCTGGTCGCCGGCCAGGTGGCCGTGCGCGTCATTGATCGGCTTGAGGTTGTCCAGGTCCACCACGAACAGGCTCAACGGCTGCCGCCGCGATTGCGCCAGCTGCGCCGAGTCGGCCAGGGCCTGCTCGCAGCCACGCCGGTTCAGCGCCTGGGTGAGCGGATCAAGCAGCACGCTGCGACGCAGGTCGCGCAGGCCGGCGTCGACGCCGTGCAGGTTGCGGTTGATGCTGCGCAACAGCCGGCCGATCTCGTCATGGCCCAGGTCGGGCAGATGCGGCAGGCGCTGTTCGTCGTAGTAGGCCTCCAGCGCGTCGGCGGCCTGCCGCAGCGGCGCCATCAGCCGGTACAGCGCCATCATCGCCATCGCGGTGCCCACCAGGGTGGCGCCCAGCACCACGCCGACCACGGCCCACATCGTGTCGCGCTGGTAGTGGCCGCTGACGGCCATCCACAGCAGCAGCCCCAGCAGCGGTACGTGCACGCCGATGAACACCACGGTCATCAGCTTGGCGCTGAACGACCGGGGAAACACGCGGGCCAGGCCGCGGTACAGACGCATGGCAGGCCCTCTCTGACAGCCTGCCCGCAGTGTGGACCAGCTCCCTCAGCGGGAACTGGACCGGTGTCTCAAACCTTGTAGCCGGAGTGGATCGAGACGATGCCGCCGGTCAGGTTCTTGTAATGGCAGCGCGCGAAGCCCGCCTCGCCCATCATGGTCTTGAGCTGTTCCTGCGGCGGGTGCTTGCGGATGCTCTCGGCCAGGTACTGGTAGCTGTCGCCGTCACGCGCGAACAGCTGGCCCAGCTTGGGCAGGATCTTGAACGAGTGGAAGTCGTAGATCGGCTTGAACCAGTCCGCGGTGACTTCGGAGAACTCCAGCACGCGCGCCTGGCCGCCCACCTTGAGCACGCGGTACATCTCGCGCAGGCCGGCGTCCTTGTCGGTCACGTTGCGCAGGCCGAAGGCGATGGTCACCAGGTCGAAGCTGGCGTCCGGGAACGGCAGCGCCTCGGCGTTGCACTGCACGTACTCCAGGCCCTTGACCAAGCCGCGGTTCATCAACCGGTCGCGGCCCACCGACAGCATGCCGGCGTTGATGTCGCCCAGCACCACTTCACCCTCGTCACCCACCCGCTCCTTGATCAGCGCGGCGATGTCGCCGGTGCCGCCGGCCAGGTCGAGCACGCGGTCGCCCGGCTTCACCTGCGCGGTGGCCACGTAGTAGCGCTTCCAGGCCCGGTGGATGCCCAGGCTCATCAGGTCGTTCATCAGGTCGTAGCTGCGCGCGACCGAGGTGAACACTTCGCCCACCAGCTTCTGCTTGTCCTTGGCTGCGACATCGCGGAAGCCGAAATGGGTGGTGCCAGTCTTGTAGGGGGATTCGCTCATGGACGGATTATCGCACCGCTCGGCGCGCTGCGGCACCCGCCCCCTGCGACCGGGCGCCGCAGGGGGCCCGCGCCGGCCGGTGCCGAAGCCGCTGGCGGCCACTATCATGGCGGTCCAGATGCTTACGGACCGCCCATGATCACCACCCCCGACTACGCCGCCCTGCTTGAAACCGCCATCGCCGAAGCCCGCCAGGGCCTGGCCGAAGGCGGCATCCCGATCGGCGCTGCCCTGTACCACAACGACGGCCGCCTGCTGGGCTGCGGCCACAACCGCCGGGTGCAGGAAGGCGACCCGTCGGTGCACGGGGAAACCGATGCGTTCCGCAAGGCCGGCCGCCAGCGCCGCTACCAGGACACCATCATGGTCACCACGCTGGCCCCGTGCTGGTACTGCAGCGGGCTGGTGCGCCAGTTCAACATCGGCACCGTGGTGGTAGGCGAGTCGGTCACCTTCCAGGGCGGCATCGACTGGCTGCGCGAAAACGGGGTCAAAGTCATCGACATGCAGAGCCAGGCCTGCATCGACCTGCTGGGCGGCTTCATTTCGGCCCACCCGGAGGTCTGGAACGAAGACATCGGCGAGTGATCGCGATGCTTCGCGCAGTGGAGTGAGCCGTTCCGCTGCGCCTGTGAGGTGCTGTGACACCCGATCGCAGCATCTCCGGTTCTGAACGCTTCAGTTCCCGTCAGCCGGGTGAACGCGCTGTGCCAGCAGCGTATGGCCGTCCTCGCGCACCGCAGTGTCCACACCTGCGGCACCGCGCGACGACGCTGCACTAACAAACCCTGCACAGCGACCGCCTATGGTGGATGCACAGGGGGCAGCAGCGTCGAGGAGACGTCATGAATGCCCGAATACGCCGCACCGCCGCCATGGACCCCGCGCTGGTTACTGCCTGGGAACAGCTGCAGGTGCATTACGCCACCTACCAGAACTCCGCTCCGTTCTGGACCGCCTACCAGGCCATCCAGGACGCTTTGACCCACGCCCATCCGGAGCGGCGCATCGATGTCTGCAACCAGCTGGCCACGTTGGCCGAACAGCTGGGCGTGGTCGACCATGCACAGTTGCTGGGCGAACGCTGCGCTGAACATGTCAGCCAGGACCGCCACGCGGAGTCGACACCACAATGACGTCGCATGCACTGCGCTTTACGCACTCTTGTAAAACTCCCTCCTTGCATATCGATGCCACCATGTCTTCCGCCCAGCTTTCCATCCCTGCCGTGATCGACGTAGACGCAGAGGTTGCGTACTGGCGCCAGCGCCACGCCGACGGCAACCTTGGCACGGGCTCGGGGTCGTTCGGCCACTACGTGCCGTGGATCAAGTTCGCCTGCGATTCGCTGATCACCCAGCCGCGCGCGAGCGACGAGCAGCGCGATGAAACGTTCCAGACCCAGTACGCGCTGCAGATCATGCCGCGCCTCACCGAAGAGCAGGCCCGCGCGTTCGTCGAATCCTGCTGGGAACATGTGTACCTGGCCAGCCGCCACGACGCTGGCCACGCGCCCGCGCCTGGGTGCCGCACGCGCCTGAGCACACGCTGCACGGCGCGTACACGGCGCGCCGCCAATGATGGGGTCCCGTTGCTACCCTGCCGTGCCGCATGAGCCTTCGAAGTGTGTTCAACCTGGTCGCCAAGAAGGCGGCCTATGCAGCAGGAACGCCCTGGACGTTCCTTGCCGCCGTGTCCATCGTGGCGCTGTGGGCACTCAGCGGCCCCGTCTTCAAATTCAACGATACGTGGCAGCTGGTGATCAACACCGGCACCACGATCATCACCTTCCTGATGGTGTTCCTGATCCAGCACAGCCAGAACGCGGATGCGGCTGCGGTGCAGATCAAGCTCGATGAGCTGATCCGGGCCACCGCCGAGGCCAACAACGAACTGCTGGACCTGGAAGAGCTCGACGAAGAGCGACTGGAAGAGATCCGCCGCGAGTACGAGCGCATGGCGCGCGAAGCCGGTGATGCGCTGGAACGTGCGCGTGCCTGCCATGGCGATGGGCGCAAGGACGACCAACGTCATGACCGGGCGGATGAACCGCGGTCATGAGCGCATTGATGACCACGACGATGACCGGTAGAGCCGAATGGTAGAGCCGACTGTTAGTCGGCTGCTGTCCGCTCGTCGGCAAGGCCAGCCGACCAACGGTCGGCTCTACCGCGTTGCGCACGCCGCTCAGCCGCGCTCGTGCCAGCCGCCGCCCAGCACCTTGTACAGCGCGACCTGGTTGGACTGCTGCGCCAGCTGCGTGCTGACCAGCGACTTGCGCGCGGTATAGGCGGTGCGCCGCGCATCCAGCAGGGTCACGAAGCTATCCAGCCCCGCGTCGTAGCGCGCCTGCGACAACGTCTGCGCCTGCGTGGCCGCCGCCATCAGGGCCTGCTGCGAGGCCAGCTGCGCATCCAGGCTGTCGTTGAGCGCCAATGCATCGGCCGCCTCGCGGAAGCCCGACTGGATGGCCTTCTCATACTGCGCCAGCGCGATATCGCGGTTGGCGGTGGCCACGCCCAGGTTGGCGCGCAGCTTGCCGCCCTGGAAGATCGGCAGGTTCAGCGTCGGCACGAAGCTCCAGGCACGGGTGCCGCTGTCGAACAGGTTGGACAGCTCCGACGACGCCGAGCCGATGCTGCCGGTGAGGCTGATCGACGGGAAGAACGCCGCACGGGCCGCACCGATGTTGGCATTGGCCGACAGCAGCGTGTGCTCGGCGGCCATCACGTCGGGACGGCGCAGCAGCACCTCGCCGGGAACGCCGGCCGGCAGCGGGCGCACCGCCGCGATCTCGGTCACTTCGGTTGCCGGCAACAGGGTGTCATCGACCGGCCCACCGGCCAGCAGCACCAGCGCGTTGCGGTCCTGCGCCACCTGCCCGGCAAAGCGGGCCACGTCGGTGCGTGCGGTTTCCACCAGCGTACGGGTCTGGCTGAGTTCCAGCGACGACGCGCCGCCCAGCTGATGACGCGCCTCGGCCAGCCGCAGCGAGTCTTCGTAGCTGGCCAGGGTGGCCTGGGCGATGCGCAGCTGTTCGTTGTCCGCGCCCAGGGTCAGCCAGGCATTGGCCACTTCGGCCACAAGGCTGAGCTGCGCGCTGCGCCGGTTGGCCGCCTCGCTGAAGTACTGCTGCAACGCCGCCTGGCTCAGGTTGCGCACGCGGCCGAACAGGTCCAGCTCGAACTCGACCACACCGAGGTTCGCGCTGAACTGCTCGGTGACCGGGGCATCACCGCCGGTGCGGGTCATCTGCCCCTGCACGCCGACCGCAGGCACGCGGTCGGCGCGCTGGATGCGGTACTGCGCCCGCGCCTTTTCGACGTTGAGCACGGCCACGCGCAGGTCGCGGTTGTTGTCCAGCGACTGGGCGATCACCGCCTGCAGGCGCGGGTCGACGAAGAAATCGCGCCAGCCGATGTCGGCCACCTCGACGGTGGCCGAGGACGTGCCGCTGGTGGTGGCCGGCCACTGCGCCGGGATCGCCGGCGCGACTTCGGTGCTGGACGGCACCAGCGTGGCGCAGCCGGACAGCGCCGCGGCCACGGCGAGGGCCAGCAGGGAGGATGCCTTACTCATGATTGCCACCTTCCGGCGTATCGCCGTTGTGTTGCGTGCCGGCCTGCGGGGATGCCTCGGCCGCGCGCAGCTTGCGGTTGAACAGGCGTTGCACCACCACGAAGAACAGCGGGATGAAGAACACGCCCAGCACGGTGCCCACCACCATGCCGCCGAGCACGCCGGTACCGATCGCGCGCTGCGCGCCCGAACCGGCACCGGAGGCGATCGCCAGCGGCAGCACGCCCAGGCCGAAGGCCAGCGAGGTCATGATGATCGGGCGCAGACGGTCGCGCACGGCATGCATGGTGGCCTCGATCAGGCCAGCGCCCTTCTCCAGGTTTTCCTTGGCGAACTCCACGATCAGGATCGCGTTCTTGCTGGTCAGACCCACCGTGGTGAGCATGGCCACCTGGAAGTAGATGTCGCGTTCCATGCCACGCATGGTGTTGGCCAGCACCGCGCCGAGGATGCCCAGCGGGGCCACCAGCAGCACCGAGGTCGGCACGCTCCAGCTTTCATACAACGCGGCCAGGCACAGGAACACGATCAGCAGCGACAGCGTGTACAGCAGCGGCGTCTGCGAACCGGCCTGGCGTTCCTGGTAGGACAACGCAGTCCATTCGATCTCGAAGCCCGGCGGCAGGTCCTTGGCGATGCGCTCGATTTCCACCATGGCATCGCCGGAGGCCACGCCCGGGGCAGGCTCGCCCTGGATTTCCATCGCCGACACACCGTTGTAGCGCTCCAGGCGCGGCGAACCGTAGTCCCAGCGCTTGGAGGCGAAGGCACTGAACGGCACCATCTCGCCCTGGCTGTTCTTCACCGACCACACGTTGAAGTCGTCCGGGTTCATGCGGAAATCCGCATCGGACTGCACATACACGCGCTTGACCCGGCCACGGTCGATGAAGTCATCGATGTAGCTGCTGCCCCACGCGGTGGCGAGGGTGTTGTTGATCGAGGCCACCGACAGGCCCAGCGCATTGGCCTTCTCCACGTCCACGTCGATGCGCAGCTGCGGGGTGTCTTCCTGGCCGTTGGGACGCACGTTGGCCAGCAGCTTGCTGCCGCCTGCGCCGCCCAACAGCTGGTTGCGTGCGTTGAGCAGTGCTTCGTGGCCCTGCCCGCTGGTGTCCTTCAGGAAGAAGGTGTAGCCCGAGCCGATGCCCAGCTCCGGCATGGCCGGCGGCGGGAAGGCGAAGATGAAGGCGTCCTTGATCTGGCCCAGTGCGCCCATCGCGCGGCCGGTGATCGGCCCCACGCCCTGGTCGGCGTCGCGCTCCTTCCAGTCCTTGAGCTTGATGAAGGACATGCCCGCGTTCTGGCCCATGCCGGCGAAGCTGAAGCCCTGCACCGAGAACACCGATTCGACCGCCTCGGTTTCGTTCTTCAGGAAGTGTTCTTCCAGCTGGTACATCGCTTCCAGCGTGCGTTCCTGGGTAGCGCCGACCGGGGTCTGCACCAGGGCCATCAGGATGCCCTGGTCTTCGTTGGGCAGGAACGAGCTGGGCAGGCGCATGAACAGCAGGCCCATCACCAGTGCCAGCACGGCGAAGATCGACATGAAGCGCCACGGCCGGGCCAGGATGCCCTTGACGCCGCGCTGGTAGGTTTCGCTGGAGCGGTCGAAGCCGCGGTTGAAGCCGCCGAAGAACCGGCCCGACCAGCCCTTGTGCGCCACATGGTGCTCGCCCTTCTTCAGCGGCTTGAGCATGGTGGCGCACAGCGCCGGGGTGAGCACGATGGCGACCAGCACCGACAACGCCATGGCCGACACGATGGTGGCCGAGAACTGCCGGTAGATGACGCCGGTGGCACCGCTCATGAAGGCCATCGGCACGAACACCGCCGACAGCACCAGACCGATACCCACCAGCGCGCCGGTGATCTGGCCCATCGACTTGCGGGTGGCCTCCAGCGGTGACAGGCCTTCTTCGGACATGATGCGTTCGACGTTCTCCACCACCACGATGGCGTCATCGACCAACAGGCCGATCGCCAGCACCATGGCGAACATGGTCAGCATGTTGATCGAGAAGCCGAGCGCGGCCAGGATGCCGAACGTGCCCAGCAACACCACTGGTACCGCGATGGTCGGGATCAGGGTGGCGCGGAAGTTCTGCAGGAACAGGTACATCACCACGAACACGAGCACGATCGCTTCGATCAGGGTCTTGATGACGCCCTTGATCGAGACCTGCACGAACGGGGTGGTGTCATACGGCACCACCGATTCCAGCCCGGCCGGGAAGTTGGACTTCATGTCCTCCAGCGCGGCGCGCACGCCGTTGGCGGTGTCCAGCGCGTTGGCGCCGGTGGCCAGGGTGATGGCGATACCGGTGGACGGCTTGCCGTTGTAGCGGGTGACGAAGTCGTAGCTTTCCGCGCCCAGTTCCACGCGGGCAACGTCGCCCAGACGCAGCTCGCTGCCGTCGGTGCCGCCGCGGACCAGGATGTTGCGGAACTGTTCCGGGGTCTGCAGGCGGTCCTGCGCGTTGATGGTGGCGTTGAGCTGCTGGCCCTTCACCGACGGCGCGCCGCCGAGCTGGCCGATGGCGACCTGCGCGTTCTGCGCGGTGATCGCCGCAGTCACTTCATCCACCGACAGCTTGTAGGTGTGCAGCTTGTTGGGGTCCAGCCAGATGCGCATGGCGTACTTGCCACCGAACACCTGGATGTTGCCCACGCCCGGCACGCGGCTGAGCGGGTCCACGACATTGGAGCCGACGTAGTCGGAGATGTCGTTGGCGTCCATGCTGCCGTCGTTGGACACAAAGCCGATCACCTGCAGGAAGCCGCTGCTCGACTTGGCCACGTTGATGCCCTGCCGCTGTACTTCCTGCGGAAGCAGCGGCATGGCCAGCTGCAGCTTGTTCTGCACCTGCACCTGCGCGATGTCCGGGTTGGTCCCGCTCTCGAAGGTAAGGGTGATGGTGGCCTGGCCGTTGGCCGAGCTGTTGGAGGAGAAGTAGATCAGGCCATCGATGCCCTTCATGTTCTGCTCGATGATCTGGGTCACCGAGTCTTCCACCACCTTGGCCGACGCACCCGGGTAGGTGGCGCTGATTTCAACGGCGGGCGGTGCCACTTCGGGGTACATCGACACCGGCAGCTTCACCACGGCCAGCGCACCGGCGAGCATGATGATGATCGCAATCACCCACGCGAAGATGGGGCGATCAATAAAATAACGAGCCATTGGATTCTCCGCTTACTGCTTGTCGGCCGGCGCCGCCGGCGTGGCCGGCTTGGCCGGCGCGGCGCCCATCTCGGTGGCCTGCACGGGCATGCCCGGCTGGATCTTCTGCAGGCCTTCGACGATGACCTTGTCGCCCGGCTTCAGGCCGTCTTCGACCAGCCACTTGCTGCCGACCGCGCGGCTGACCTTGACCGGGCGCACTTCGACCTTGTTGTCCTTGCCGACCACCATGGCGGTGGTGTCGCCCTTGGGATCGCGGGCGATGCCCTGCATGGGCACGAGGATGCCGTTTTCGCGCACGCCGCTGCCGACCTGGGCGCGCACGTACATGCCGGGCATCAGCACCTGGTCGGGGTTGTCGACCTTGACCCGCAGCGCGTAGCTGCCGGTGGTGGGGTCGACGCTGACTTCGGAGAACTCCAGGGTGCCCTTGTGGGCGAACTCGGTGCCGTCGTCGAGCAGGATGGTGACCGGCAGGGTCTGGTTGTCCTGCAGGCGGCCGCTGGCCAGTTCACGGCGCATCTGCAGCAGTTCGCTGGCCGATTGGGTCAGGTCGACATAGATCGGGTCGAGCTGCTGCACGGTGGCAAGCGCGTCGGCCTGGCCGGCGCTGACCAGCGCGCCCTGGGTGACCGAGGACTTGCCGATGCGGCCGCTGATCGGGGCGGTGATGCGGGCGTAGCCCAGGGTGACGTTGGCGGCATCGAGGGCGGCCTTGGCGGCGCCCACGTCGGCCTCGGCCTGCTTCTGTGCGGCCACGGCGTTTTCCAGGTCCTGCTTGCTGACCGCGTCGACCTTGGCCAGTTCGGTGATGCGCTTGGCGCTCAGGCGCGCGGCGTTGGCGGTGGCGTCGGCGCGGGCAAGCTGGGCGCGGGCGCTGTTGGCCTGGGCGCGGTAGCTGGCGTCATCCACCTGGTACAGGGGCTGGCCGGCGGTGACCAGGCCGCCTTCGGTGAACAGGCGCTTGGCGACGATGCCGCTGACCTGGGGGCGCACTTCGGCGACCAGGAAGGCGTTGGTGCGGCCGGGCAGTTCGCGGGTGAGGCTGACCTGTTCGCCTTTGAGGGTGGCAACGGTGACCTGGCCCGGGCCGCCCTGCGGCCCCTCCTGCTCACCGCCGCCACAGGCGGACACGGTCAAGGCGATCGCGAGGGACAGCGCGAGAAGACGGTACGGGGTTCGGGACATGGTGGGGGCTCACAGGAAACGAAAAAGGGTCGCCTGCAGCACTACCCCGCCTTTAAAAGCGACGAATGACAGCCAACAGGGCGGCAAATACGGCAAATCTGACGGTTTCGGCTTTGGCGCGGCTACGCGCGGTCCTCACCGGGAATCAGTGGGACGGAAATATACATACATGCATGTTTGTTTGTAAAGCGGTACAATTCAGGTCGGTTTCATCCAGCAACTGCAAAGCGCAATGGCCAGAAAGACCAAAGAAGAGGCGCAGGCCACCCGCGCGGGGATCCTCGACGCGGCCCAGGCCTGTTTCCATGAATTCGGGGTGGCAGGGACGAGCCTGGCAATGATCGGTGCGCGCGCCGGCTATACGCGGGGGGCGGTGTACTGGCACTTCAAGAACAAGACGGAGGTGCTGACGGCGATGATCGACCGTGAGCGCGTTCCGTTCATCGAGCGGTTGCGGCGGACGACGTCGTCCAAGCGCACGACGCCGGTGCTGGATCTGCGGTCAGCCTTGCTGGTGTCCTTCCAGGAGCTGGCCGATGACGAGCGGTTGCGCAACATGATGGAGATCATGCTGCGCAACGATCTGTCGGTGGAGAGCCAGGCGATGCAGGAGCTGCAGCTGGAGGCATCGCGCGAGGAGCTGGGTATTTTCGCGGCGGCCTTCCAGCGCGCGCGCGAGTTGGGACAGTTGCGCGAGGGGGTGGACGTGGACACGGTGGCCCGTATCGTGAGCACGAGTCTGACCGGGGTGCTGTACAGCGCGATGCTGGAGCCGGAGCTGTTCGAGATCAAACGCGACGGCGCGCAGACGCTGGACGCGATTCTGAGTGCGTTCGTGAAGCCGGGTGTGTTCACCCCGGGCGCGGCGCCGACGGCGCTGCCTACTGAGGATGAGGTTTGAGGTTTAGGGCGTAAGGCGTAAGGCCAAAGCCAAAGCCAAATCCAAATCCGAAGCCGAAGCCGAAGCCGAAGCCGAAGCCAGGCAGATTCCGCTTGTCCATGGCTGGGCGGGGCGGTGTGGGTTCGCGGGACACGCCGTGAATCCATCCCTGGAGGCTCGTGAGCGCCATCCATGGCGCCCAACGGTCCCGCGAACCCACACCGCCCCACCCTCGACAATGGGCTGGTGGCCATGGAAAAGCCGCTCTTCATTTGAATCGACTTGCTTCCACTACGTTGTGTGTGCAGAAGATCCCGGACTGGGTTGAAGAGAAGTTGCTTTAGGCAAACGTAGGCAAAAGGTAGCTAAAGCTGTCGCCTTTTCTGTGCGCGACAGGAATGTGTCGAGGGTGGGGGCGTGGGAGTTTGCGGGACCGTTGGGCGCCATGGGTCCGGCGCATGCGCCGGACGGGTTGGGCAGGACGCCCAACCCCGGTCTTGCCGTTTGTGCAGGACTGCACAAACGAGCAAGGCGCTCACGAGCCTACACGGACGTACTTGCGGCGTGTCCCGCGAACTCCCACGCCCCTGCCCAACCAGCGCATGCGTCACACATAACGCTTTTGATCCACCGCAATCGAAATAAAAAAAGCGGCGACGCTTTCGCGCCGCCGCTTCCCTACCACCCGACTGTTGTGATGCGTTACAGGATGTAGCGGCTCAGGTCCGGGTCCTGCACCAGCTCGCCCAGGTGCGCATCCACGTAAGCCTTGTCGATGCTGATGGTCTCGCCATCGCGGTCCGGGGCTTCGTAGCTGAGCGTGTCCAGCAGGCGCTCCAGCACCGTGTGCAGGCGGCGGGCGCCGATGTTTTCCTGGCGCTCGTTGACCTGGAACGCGATCTCCGCCAGACGGTCCACCGCGTCCTCGGTGAACTTCATCGACACGCCCTCGGTCTGCAGCAGCGCTTCGTACTGCTTGGTCAGCGCCGCCTTCGGCTCGGTCAGGATACGCACGAAATCGTTCTTGCTCAGCGCGCCCAGCTCCACCCGGATCGGGAAACGACCCTGCAACTCCGGAATCAGATCGCTCGGCTTGGCCAGGTGGAACGCACCGGAAGCAATGAACAGAATGTGGTCGGTCTTGATCGTGCCGTACTTGGTGGACACGTTCGACCCTTCCACCAGCGGCAGCAGATCGCGCTGCACGCCCTCGCGCGACACATCGCCGCCCGATGAGCCTGCCTCACCGCGCTTGGCCACCTTGTCGATCTCATCGATGAACACGATGCCGTGCTGCTCGCAGGCCTCGATCGCCGCGCTGCGGATATCGTCTTCGTTGACCAGCTTGCCCGCCTCTTCCTCGATCAGCAGCGGACGCGCGGCCTTGATGCTCAGCGTGCGCTTCTGCGCCTTCGCCCCGCCCATGCTCGAGAACATCTGGCGCAGCTGCTGGCCCATTTCCTCCATGCCCGGCGGGGTCATGATGTCCATGCTGACGTTGGCCGACACTTCCAGCTCGATCTCGCGCTCGTCCAGCTCACCGTTGCGCAGCATGCGGCGGAACTTGATGCGGGTTTCGTTGTCCTGCGCCGACGGCTCGTTGCGCGCGGCCTCGGCATCGAAACCGATACCCGCGCTGCGACGCGGCAGCAGCGCGTCCAGGATGCGGTCTTCGGCGCGCTCTTCGGCCTGGGTGCGCACGCGCACCTTGGCCTGCTCGCGGTACAGCTTGACCGCGGTATCGGCCAGGTCGCGGATGATCTGCTCCACGTCCTTGCCCACATAGCCCACTTCGGTGAAACGGGTGGCTTCCACCTTCACGAACGGCGCGTTGGCCAGCGTGGCCAGGCGACGCGCGATCTCGGTCTTGCCGACGCCGGTCGGCCCGATCATCAGGATGTTCTTGGGCATCACTTCATTGCGCAGCTCGGCCGGCAGCTGCATGCGGCGCCAGCGGTTGCGCAATGCGATGGCCACCGCGCGCTTGGCGTCGTGCTGGCCCACGATGTGCCGGTCCAGTTCCTGCACGATCTCGCGCGGGGTCATGGTGGCGGAAGAAACTTCAATCTTGTGCGGCATGGGTGTGCTCACGAATGAATGTGGTGGGTCGGGGGTGCCGGCCAGCGGCCGGCACTACGCTTACAATTCCTCGACCACCACGTTGCGATTGGTGTAGATGCAGATGTCGCCGGCGATGTTGATCGACTCGGTGGCGATGGTGCGGGCGTCCAGTTCGGTGTGTGCCATCAGCGCGCGTGCGGCCGACAACGCGTACGAACCGCCGGAACCGATCGCGATGATGCCGTCTTCCGGCTCGATCACATCGCCGGTGCCGCTGATGATCAGCGAGGTGTCCTTGTCGGCCACGGCCAGCAGCGCTTCGAGCTTGCCCAGGCGGCGCTCGGTGCGCCAGTCCTTGGCCAGCTCCACTGCAGCGCGCTGCAGCTGGCCGTGCTTCTCAAGCTTGGCCTCGAACAGTTCGAACAGGGTGAAGGCGTCGGCGGCGGCACCGGCGAAACCGGCCAGGACCTGGCCCTCGCGACCCAGCCGGCGCACCTTGCGGGCGTTGCCCTTCATCACCGTGTGGCCAAGGGTGACCTGGCCATCGCCGGCAACCGCGACATGACCGTTGCGGCGCACCGAAATGATGGTGGTGGCGTGAAATACGTTGGGGTTCTGACTGGGGTCCATGGAGCCTCCGGGGTGACAGAGACTGAGGTGGGGTCGTTGCCGGGGGCTTCAACCCACCCTGCCCTGCGGCCCGGTGACGCAGTGGATCGATTCAGCTTTCGTTGCCGCTCTTGCGCCGCTTCGCGCGCGGGTGCGCGGCGTCGTAGACCTTGGCCAGGTACTGGAAATCCAGGTGGGTGTAGATCTGCGTGGTGGCGATATCGGCATGCCCGAGCAGTTCCTGCACGCCGCGCAGGTCGCCGGAGGATTCCAGGATGTGGCTGGCGAAACTGTGCCGCAGCATGTGCGGGTGTACATGCTTGAACAGGCCCTGGCGCTGGGCCAGCTGGCGGATGCGGATCTGGATCGCCCGCTGGCTGATCGGCCCGCCCTTGCGCCCCGGGAACACCGGTTGGGCGTCGCTGCCGCCGCTTTCGCCGCGCCAGCCTTCCAGCGCGGTGCGCGCGTGCGAGCCGAACGGCACGCGCCGCTCGCGGTTGCCCTTGCCCAGCACGTTGACCAGCCCGGTGGCGAAATCCAGGTCACGCCAGATCAGCGCGCACAGCTCGCTCAGGCGCAGCCCGGAGGAATAGAACAGTTCCAGCAGCGCGCGGTCACGCAGGCCCAGCGGCCCATCGGTGGGCAGCTCCACCAGCTGCACGGCCTCGTCGGCATCGAGCACCTGCGGCAGCTTGCGCGGCGCCTTCGGGGCCTTGAGCCCTGCGGCGGGACTGGCTTCGATGCGGCGATGCTTGAGCAGCCACGCATAGAAACTGCGGCACGCCGACAGGCGGCGCTGCAGCGACGTGGGCGAGAGCCCGCGGCGGTGTTCGGCGGCGATGAACTGGCGCAACTGCTCGCCATCGAGCACGTCGATGCGCGCGTCGTGGTCGTTGGCCCAGGCGGTCAAGGCGTCCAGGTCGCGGCGGTAGGCATCCAGGGTATGCACCGACATGCGCCGCTCCACCTCCAGGTGCGCGAGGAATTCCGCAGCGGCCCCCATGCCAGCGCCCACGTCGGCCTCAGTCGTGCGTGAAGCGGGCCAGGCCGACCGCCAGCGCTTCGCCCATCATGCGCAGGAACAGCGTGCCCATGCCGGGGTAGAAACGGTTGGGATCGTGGCTGCCCACGGCGATCAGGCCGACACCCGGCAGCGGCAGCAATGCGCTGGACTGCACCGTGTCGGCAAGCGCGCCGTACAGCACGGTGTTCTTTTCGGCCTGCAGGCGGCCGCAGATCGGCTCGCCATCGGCCAGGCAATCGCGGAACGACCCCAGCAGCGGGCTGTCGGCCGGGATCACCTGCAGCCACGGCGCCTGCTCCAGCCCGGCAACCGGCTGCAGCATCACCAGGCGCACCTTGTCGCCGGCGAAGTCTTCTTCCAGCGAGGCGGCCATGGCGCGCAGGGTATCGGCGGCCGTGGTCTGCTTCATCAGCGCCAGGGTCAGCTGATGGGTGCGGACGGCCAGGCGTTCGTTGACCTGCGCGTTGGCGGCCAGGTCGGCGAGCCGTCGCGACAGCTCGCGGTTCTTGTCGCGCAGCACGTCCAGCTGGTAGCTGGCCAGCGACGCGGTCGGGCCGTCATCGCGCGGCACCACCATGGTCAGTGCCAGGTCCGGGAACTGCTTGAGGAACGCCGGATGCCGCCGCAACCAGGCGGCGACTTCGTGCGCACCGATCTTTTCGACCGTCTCGTTCATGCGTGCCACTCCCCTTCAAAGACGAAGGCTGCCGGGCCGGACATCACCACCTGGGCGTCGTCGGCCGGCCAGCGCAGGCGCAGCTCGCCGCCGGGCAGCGACAGTGTGGCGTCGCGCTCCAGCCGGCCACGCTGCATCATCACCACCGCCGCCGCGCAGGCGCCGCTGCCGCAGGCCAGGGTTTCCCCCACACCGCGTTCGTACACGCGCAGGCGCGCATGGCGGGGGTCGATCACCTGCACGAAGCCGACATTCACCGACTGCGGGAAGGTGGCGTGCTGTTGCAGCAGGTTGCCCAGGCGTTCAACCGGGGCGGCATCGATCAGGCCCACTTCGATCACCGCATGCGGGTTGCCCATCGACACCGCGCCGAAGCGCACCGTGTCGCCCTGCAACGGCAGCAGGTATTCATCGCGCGCACGGGCAAAGCCCAGCAGCGGCACCTGCGCCGGCTCGAAGCGCGGCACGCCCATCGCCACCGCGTACTGGTCGTTGCCCAGGCGCTCGATGGTGTGGGTGGCCAGCGGGCTGTCGATGGCGAAGCTGTCCTCCTCACCGGCCGCGCCATCGCGCACCAGCCAGGCGGCCACGCACCGGGCGCCATTGCCGCACTGCTCGGACTGCGAGCCGTCGGCGTTCCAGATGCGGTAAGACGCCACCGACCCTTCCGCGCGCGGTGGTTCGATGGTGAGGATCTGGTCGCAGCCCACGCCGGTATGGCGGTCGGCCAGGCGGGCCGCCAGGGCCGGGGTGGGTGCAGGCGTACCGTCACGCAGGTCCAGGACGACGAAATCATTGCCGGCGCCGTGCATCTTGCTGAAGCGCAGCGCCGTGGAGGCGGCCTTAGTCATTACCATTTTCGGACTTCAGCGGCGCGTCGACCGGATCGGGCACCACCGGCGGGTTGTCGGTGTCATCCACGGCCGCCGGGGTGGTCTCATCGACGGCCGGCTCGGCGACTTCTTCGACCGGCACCGGCTTCTGCGGCAGCACCAGCGGGCCTTTGTTGCCGCAGGCGGCAAGGAGAAGCAGCGAGGCCGCTGCCAACGGAATCAGGATTCGGTTGCGATGGGGGATGCTCATGGCCTGAGTATAGCCGTGCGGCGCGTCAGCGCATGTGGGCTGACGCCCCACGCTTTGCTGCGCAAAACGCGGGCCCCGCGTTACCACTACCCACCCCCGGCCACTTCGCGGCCGCCCCCTGACTCAAGGGGCTCGTTACCCCATCATTCAGGGAGTTTCGTCCGGTGGGAGTGGGCGGCTCCACAGCCAGATCGCCACCGCCGCCATGCTGCCGATGGAGAACCACTTCACCCACGCGATCGGCACGCACCAGAGCATGATGCCGGCGCAGACCGCCATGGTCAGGGTCGCCATCCACTTGGCGTAGCGGCTGACCGCACCGTGGGCCTGCCAGTTGCGGATGGAAGGGCCAAAGCGCGGATGCTGCAGCAGCCAGGTGTGCAGACGGTCGGAGCCGCGCGAGGCGGCCCAGGCCGAGATCAGGATGAACACGGTGGTGGGCAGGCCCGGCACGAAGATGCCGACGATGCCGGTGGCCAGGCTGGCATAGGCCAGCAGCCACCAGGCCCAGCGGAACCGCACCGGCGGCCGCGTGGCTGGGGCATCGGCTACGTCGGGGCGCTCGGGCACGGTCATGCGCCCAGCATAGCGAGGCCGGACGGCGACCGCGATGGTCGCCGTCCGGAAAGCGGGTTGCCGGCCAGAGGCCGGCCTTACGGGGCGGCGGTCACGCCCAGCTGGTCGAGCACGAACGCATACGATTCGGCCAGCTCGTGGTAGCGCTGGAAACGCCCGGACTTGCCGCCGTGCCCGGCCTCCATGTTGGTGCGGAACACGATCGGATGGGTGCCGGTGTTGTCATCGCGCAGCTTGGCCACCCACTTGGCCGGCTCCCAGTACTGCACCTGCGAATCCCACAGCCCGGTGCCGACGAACAGCGCCGGGTAGGCCTGCTTCTTGACGTTGTCGTAGGGCGAGTAGCCGAGCATGTAGTCGTAGTACTCGCGCTGCTCCGGGTTGCCCCACTCGTCGTACTCGTTGGTGGTCAGCGGGATGCTGGCGTCGAGCATGGTGGTGACCACGTCCACGAACGGCACCTGCGCCACCATCACCCGGTAGTCCTGCGGGGCCTGGTTGGCCACCGCGCCCATCAGCAGGCCGCCGGCGCTGCCGCCGGACGCGGCCACGCGGTCCTTGGACGCATAGCCCAGGCGCACCAGTTCGCGGGTGACGTCGACGAAGTCGTTGAAGGTGTTCTGCTTCTTCAGCAGCTTGCCGTCCTCGTACCACGCACGGCCCATTTCCTCGCCGCCGCGGATATGCGCGATCGCATAGACCACGCCGCGGTCAAGCAGGCTCACCACGGTCTGGTTGAAACCGGGGTCCATCGACATGCCGTAGCTGCCGTAGGCGTACTGGTACAGCGCCGCGGTGCCGTCCTTCTTGAAACCGTTGCGGTACACCAGCGACACCGGCACCTTGGCCCCGTCACGCGCGGTCACCCAGACCCGCTCGGTGGTGTACTTGCCCGGGTCGTAGCCGATCACCGGCTGCTGCTTGAGCTGGCGGCGCTCACCGGTAACGGTGTTGAGCTCGTAGGTGGTGGTCGGGGTGGTCAGCGAGTTGTAGGCGTAGCGCAGCCACGGGCTGTCCGGCTCGGGGTTGGCGGCCAGGCCCATCGAGTAGGCCGGCTCGTCGGCCTTGACGTAGTCCTGGCGACCATCGGGATACAGCAGGCGAATCCGCTCGAGGCCATTGGAACGCTCGGCGATGGCACTGAAGCCGTCGAACAGCTCGAACCCTTCCACCAGTACCGCATCGTCATGGGCCACCCAGTCGGTCCACTGCGTGCGCGCGGTGGCATCGGTGGGGGCGGTGACGATCTTGAAGTTCTTCGCGCCGGCATCGTTGGTGCGGATCACCCAGCGGCCATTGAAGTGGTCGGCGTCGTACTCCACATCGCGCGCACGCGGCGCCAGCAGGGTGAATGCCTGCGGGTTGGCGGCCGGGGCATAACGGGTTTCCGAGCTGACCGTGCTGTGCAGTTCGATGGTGAGGAATTTGTCGTCGCGGGTGCGGCCGACGCCCATGTAGAAGCTGTCGTCCTTCTCTTCGTACACCAGCACGTCGCTGCTGGCCGGGGTGCCCAGCACGTGCTTTTTGACGCGCACGGTGAGCAGGGTTTCCGGATCATTCTCGACGTAGAACAGGGTGCGGTTGTCGTCGGCCCAGACCACGTTGGGCGACACGTTCTCGATACGGTCCGGCAGCACCTGGCCGGTGCGCAGGTCCTTGAAGCGGATCACGTACTGGCGGCGGCCGACATCGTCTTCGGCCCAGGCCAGCAGGTGGTTGTCCTGGCTGACGTCGGCATCGCCGACATCGAAGTAGTTCTTGCCCTCGGCCATCACGTTGATGTCCAGCAGGATCTCTTCGGGCGCCTCCATGCTGCCCTTGCGCCGTGCCTGGATCGGGTAATCCTTGCCGGTCTCGAAGCGGGTGTAATACCAGTAGCCGCGATCACGCGCGGGCACGCTGGCATCGTCCTGCTTGATGCGCGCCACGATTTCCTTGTACAGGGTGTCCTCGAGCGGCTTGAGCGGTGCCACCACCTGGTCGGTGTAGGCGTTTTCCGCATTCAGGTAGGCCAGCATCTTGGGATCTTCGCGCTTGTCGTCGCGCAGCCAGTAGTAGTCGTCGTTGCGGGTCGCGCCGAACGGCGCCTTGACCGTGTGCGGCTGCTTCTCGGCGTCGGGCGGGGTGAGCGCGGGGGCGGCATGCACGTTGGAGGTCATCAGGCTGGCAACCAGTAAACAAAGGGCGGGTTTCACGAGATAAGGCTCCTTACGGGGGAATGCAATGGCGTCCATGGTCGGCCCCAGTCTGGGCGGGCGTTGGGGCAGCGGCAAGCCTGCCGATGGTCACTGCACCTATCATCGGCAGGATGAGCACCCCTACCCCCACGGCCGGCTACAGCCGCCGCAGCCAGGAAATCGAACCCTTCCACGTGATGTCGCTGCTGGCCCGCGCGCAGGCGCTGGAGCAGGCCGGGCACGACGTGATCCACTTGGAGATCGGCGAGCCGGATTTCACCACCGCCGCACCGATCGTGCAGGCCGGCCAGGCCGCCCTGGCCGCCGGCCACACCCGCTACACCGCCGCGCGCGGGCTGCCCGCGCTGCGCGAGGCCATCGCCGGGTTCTACCAGCAGCGGTACCAGCTGCAGATCGACCCCGAGCGCATCCTGGTCACGCCGGGCGGCTCAGGCGCGCTGCTGCTGGCCAGCAGCCTGCTGGTGGACCCGGACAAGCACTGGCTGCTGGCCGACCCCGGCTATCCGTGCAACCGCCACTTCCTGCGCCTGGTCGAGGGCGCCGCGCAACTGGTGCCGGTGGGCCCGGAGACGGCCTACCAGCTCACCCCCGCGCTGATCGAGCAGCACTGGAACGCGGCCAGCGTGGGCGCGCTGGTGGCCTCGCCGGCCAACCCGACCGGCACGGTGCTGTCGGCGCCGCAGCTGGCCGGGTTGTCGCAGTCGTTGAAGGCGCGCGGCGGCCACCTGGTGGTGGACGAGATCTACCACGGCCTGACCTACGGCATGGACGCGGCCAGCGTGCTGCAGGTGGACGACGAGGCCTTCGTGCTCAACAGCTTCTCCAAGTACTACGGCATGACCGGTTGGCGGCTGGGCTGGCTGGTCGCCCCACCACAGGCGGTACCGGACCTGGAGAAGCTGGCGCAGAACCTGTACATCAGCGCCTCCAGCATTGCCCAGCATGCAGCACTGGCCTGCTTCACCCCGGAAAGCATGGCCATCTTCGAACACCGCCGCGCGGCCTTCCGCGAGCGCCGCGACTACCTGCTGCCGGCGCTGCGCGCGCTGGGCTTCCGCATCGAGGTGGAGCCCGAAGGCGCCTTCTACCTGTACTGCGACGTCAGCGCGTTCACCGATGACGCGCAGGCGTTCTGCGCGCACTTCCTGGAAACCCAGCACGTGGCCTTTACGCCGGGGCTGGATTTCGGACACTACCGCGCCAACGCCCACGTGCGACTGGCCTATACACAGGAAGTACCGCGTCTGGAAGAAGCCGTGGCACGGATCCGGCGTGGGTTGGAGACGTGGGTGCGGTGAGTCGGTAGACGCTGCAAAAGAAGACGCATGCGTCGGGCCCATGCGGCGCAACGGCCCCACAAACCTCCACACCCCACCCCATAAAGTTGGCCGGTGGCCACGGCGATAAAACAAAGACGGCAGCGCGAGGCGCCGCTCGCTTCACGCCTCTCCGCTTCCCGCTTCCCGCTTGCCTGTTGCGCACCCGCACACTGTCAGGGGTGGGTACGGGTGGGTTGGCGGGACCGTTGGGCGCCATGGATGGCGCTCACGAGCTTACACGGACGTACTTGCAGCGTGTCCCGCCAACTCACCCGTACCCACCCAGCCAGCAACCGCACGCACTCGCCGCTGTTGCTGTTGCTGTTGCTGTTGCCGTCGCAGTTGCCTTTCGCTTCGAAACCCCGCCGAAGGCGAACAACCAAAAAAACGCCGCGCATCTCTGCGCGGCGTCGAAATGGGGTGGAGCCAACCTGACGCCCCACCACCCGGAGGCGGACCGAAGCGGCCTTCGGTGAATTCCTGCGGCTACCGGGCCGATGGGCCATCCCAGCAGTCGAGCAACGCCCGACTCTACCGCAACTGCTCCCACAGGAAGCTATAGGCCAATGCCGACATGTGCGCGGCCTGCGCATTGTTGGCCGCGCCGCCGTGACCGCCCTCGATATTCTCGTAGTAGGTCACGTCCTTGCCGGCCTCGATCATCTTCGCGGCCATCTTGCGAGCATGGCCCGGATGCACCCGATCGTCACGGGTGGATGTCGTGAACAGCACCGGCGGGTAGGTCTTCTTCGCATCGAACAGGTGGTACGGCGAGAAGGTCTTGATGAACTCCCAATCGGCCGTGTCCGGATTGCCGTACTCGGCCATCCAGGATGCGCCGGCCAACAGGTGGCTGTAACGCTTCATGTCCAGCAGCGGCACCTGCACCACCACCGCCCCGAACAGCTCCGGGTACTGGGTGAGCATGTTGCCGGTGAGCAGGCCACCGTTGCTGCCGCCCTGCACGCCCAGGTGCTTGGCCGAGGTGATCTTGCGGCTCACCAGGTCGCGGGCGACCGCGGCCATGTCTTCATAGGCCTTGTGGCGGTTCTGCTTCAGCGCCGCCTGGTGCCAGCGCGGACCGTACTCGCCACCGCCGCGGATGTTGGCCACCACGTACACGCCGCCCTTCTCCAGCCACGCCCGGCCCATGCCGCCCGAGTACGACGGGGTCAGCGAGATCTCGAAGCCACCGTAGCCATACAGCAGCGTCGGGTTGGAACCATCTAGCTTCATGTCCTTGGCATGCACCACGAAGTACGGCACGCGGGTGCCGTCCTTGCTGGTCGCAAAGTGCTGTTCGATCACCTTGCCCTCGGCATTGAAGAACGCCGGCATGGTCTTGAGCACTTCCGGCTGCTTGCCGATCTCGGCAATGGCCAGCGTGGTCGGGGTCAGGTAGTCGGTGACGGTCATCCACACCGCGTCGCTGTCATCGGCATCCACCGCACCCACGGCCACGGTGCCGAACGACGGCGCGCCGGTGAAGTCGCTCTTCTTCCAGCCGCTGTCGGTCGGGGTGAGCACGCTCAGGCGGCTCTTGACGTCATCCAGCACGTTGAGCACCAGATGGTTCTTCGTCCAGCTGCTGCCGGCCAGTGAGGTGGTGTCGGTGGGCGCGAACAGCACTTCAAAGTCGCGCTTGCCGGCCAGGTAGTCGTCCAGCTTGGTGACCAGCAACGAACCGGCGGTGTAGGTCTTGCCGCCCACGGTCCACGCATCGCGCAGCTCCAGGGTCAGCCACTGCTTGCGCAGGCCTTTCTCGGCCGAGTTCGGCGCGTCGATCTTGGTCAGCGTGCCATCGTCGCCGCGCAGGTAGATCTCGTTGTTGTAGAAGGCCAGCGTGCGGCTGACCAGGTTGCGCTCGTAACCGGGGGTGTCGTCGTGCATGGCCGCGATGTACATGTCATCGGGCTTGCCTTCGTACACCACGCTGGCGCTGGCCATCGGCGTGCCGCGCTTCCACAGCTTGGCCACGCGCGGGTAGCCGGAGGTGGTCATGGTGCCGGCGCCGAAATCGGTGTAGACGAACACCGTGTCGCGGTCGATCCAGTTCAGCCCGCCCTTGGATTCGGGGCGGAAGAAGCCGTCCTTGATCCAGGTCTTGTTGGCCAGGTCGAACTCGCGGGTGACATCGGCATCGGCGCCGCCGCGCGACAGCGCGATCAGGCAACGCGAATAGTCCGGGCGCAGGCAGTCGGCGCCGTGCCAGACCCAGTTCTCACCCTCGGCCTTGTTCAGGGCATCGAGGTCGAGCACGGTTTCCCAGGTCGGCGAGGCCTTGCGGTACTCGGCCAGCGTGGTGCGGCGCCACAGGCCGCGCTCGTGCTGCTTGTCCTTCCAGAAGTTGTAGTAGTAGTCACCGATCTTCTGCACGCCGGGAATCTTGGCGTCCGAATCGAGCACCTCGCGGATGCTGGCTTCCATCTGCTTGAACGCCGGAGTCTGGGCCAGGCGGCCCTCCGACTTGGCGTTCTGCTGTTTGACCCAGTCCAGCGACTTGTCGCCGGTCACGTCTTCCAGCCACGCGTACGGGTCGGCGGGGGTCTCAGCAGCCATGGCAGTACCTACCGCACCGGCGGTCATCAGGCCTGCCATCAGGCAGGCGGAAGCGATTTTGGACATTGCAGCTCCAAGCGGACATAAGCCCCGGACGCTATCACACCGCCCGGCCGGCGCTCCCGTGTCGAAGGTCAGGGCGCGCCACGCGGGTGCGGCGGCGGGCCTGCGGGCCACGGCGACGGCCACTGCTGCGGCGGCGCAGCAGCGCCATTGGCAGGCGGAACCGGTACAGGCTCCACCAGGCGAGCCACGGCATGCCCACCAGCCACAGGGGCAGCCAGCCCAGCCATTCGCTGCTGCCGCGTGCCGCCGGCCACACCAGCACCAGGGCCAGTCCGGCCAGGGCGGCCTGCCGGACCCAGCGCAGTACCTGCGGATCGGGGGTGCTGGCCAGGCGTGCGGCGGCCTGTGAACGCGGGGAATGACGCGACGACGACAAGGGCATGACACGACTCCGTGCGAAAGTGATGCGTCACCTTGCCGTGCCACCATCTCACCGGCTGCGACCTGTTGCCGCAACCGGCACGGCAAGCATGAACGCCACCATTGACGTTCTCCGCTGTCCCACCCACCATGCCCGTGCCAGCCACTGGAGCCTTCTGCCGCATGTCTCTGAACCGCCCGCTTCGCGCTGTCCTGTTGCTGTCGACGCTGTCGCTGCTGTCCGCCTGCGCCTTCCGCCACGAGGCCAAGCCGAGCCCGGCACCGGTGGCCACCGAAGCGACTGGCGCCCCCATCGACCTGCAGAAGTTCATGGGCACCTGGTATGTGATCGGCCGGGTTCCCAACCCGATCGAACGCGGCCATGTGGCCAGCGTCAACGAGTTCAGCCTGCGCGGCGACCAGAAGGTGTCCATCACCTATCGGTACCGCAACGGGTTCTCCGAACCGCTCCAGGAGCTGACCGTGCGCGCCTCGGTGGATGAGGAAAGCGGCAACCACAACTGGCGCACCTGGTTCTACAAGATCGTGCCGACCCACACCCGCGTGCTGGAAGTGGCCCCGGACTATTCGTGGGCGATGCTGGGCTATCCCGGCCGCGAGATGGCCTGGATCTTCGCGCGCCAGCCGGACATGGACAAAGAGCTCTACAAGGAACTGGCCACCCGCCTGCGCGACGAGTACGGGGTCAACACCGACAAGCTCAAGCGCGTGCCGCAGCACCCCGAGCAGGTGGACCGGCTGGGGTATGAGGTGCCGAACGTCCGGTAAGCGTGGCGGTCAGGCTGCCTCGCGCGGCTGCACCCTGCGCTCGATTTCCTCGCGGGTCGGCAGCGTCTTCAGATCGTACTCGGCCTGGAGGGCCAGCCACGACGCGGCGTCCCCACCGAAATGACGTGCCAGGCGCACCGCGGTATCCGCCGTGACGCCGCGGGTTTCATGCACGATGGCATGCAATCGCGTAGGCGGCACATCCAGCGCCCGTGCCAGCGCAGTAATGCTCAGCTGCAACGGCAGCAGAAACTCCTCGCGCAGGATTTCGCCCGGATGGACGGCCCTGAGGTTGTTGGTGGGGCGGCTCATGGATGGCACCTCAGTGGTAATCGACGATCTCGACATCACGCGGACCGTTGTCGGTCCAGACAAAACAAAGTCGCCACTGCGCGTTGACGCGGATGCTGTGCTGCCCGCGTCGGTCGCCGTACAGCGCTTCGAGCCGATTTCCGGGCGGGCTGCGCAGGAACTGCAGCGTCTGTGCAGCATCCAGCATCTGCAGTTTGCGCTCGGCCAGTGACTGGAACGCACGAAATTGTCGAGGGCATCGTCCCGCAAACAGCGCGAGCGTGTGACGGCATCGGAAGGATTGAATCATTCCGCGCAGCGTATTACGCGAAACGGAATATAACACAGGTACCCGTCACGCAATGATGCGCTGGTCGAGCACCTGATCAATCGAATCTGTGCAGGCTGCCGCCTTGGCATTCCAATGGGCGGCACGACCTGGGGCCTGGCCCAGCCGCCGCTGAAGGTGGTGTACCGACCAACGGTCGGTACCTACCGGTTACTTCCGGCTGTAGTGGGACACCAGCCAGTCGCCCAGCATCTGCAGGATCTGCACCAGTACCAGCAGCAGCACCACGGTGACCAGGGCCACGTCGGTGTGCGAGCGCTGGTAGCCGTCGCGGAACGCCAGGTCACCCAGGCCGCCCGAGCCGATCGCGCCGCCCATCGCGGTGAAGCCGATGAGCGCGATCACCGTGACCGTGGCACCGGCAATCAGGCCGGGTCGCGCTTCGGGCAGCAACACCCGGGTGACCAGCTGCCAGGTGGTGGCGCCCATCGACTGGCTCGCTTCGATCACGCCACGGTCCACTTCGCGCAGCGCGGTTTCCACCAGGCGTGCGTAGAACGGCGCCGCGCCGATCACCAGCGGCACGATCGCACCGCGCACACCCAGCGAGGTGCCCATCATCCACAAGGTGAGCGGAATCAGCACGATCATCAGGATGATGAAAGGCACCGAGCGCAGCAGGTTCACCAGCACCGCCAGTGCGCCATACAGCACCGGCTTGCGGTGCAGCTGCGGCGAGCCGGTCAGGAACAGCAGCACGCCCAGCGGCAGGCCGATGGCCAGCGTCAGCGGCAGCGAGCCGCCGAGCATCAGCAGGGTATCCAGCGTGGCCTGGCCGATATCGGCCCACTTGCCCGCATCCAGATGGCGGAAGAACCCGCCGGCAGTACCCAGCATCATCGACGCAGCTCCTCAAGGTGGACACCGGCGGCCACGAAGCCGGCCTGCGCGGCCTGCACGTCGCCGCCCACCAGCGATACCGTCAGCTGGCCGTAGGGGGTGTCCTTGATCCGGTCGATACGGCCGGACAGGATGTTGTAGTCCACGCCGGTTTCGCGCGCGATGCGGCCCAGCAGCGGTTCGTAGGTGTCCGCGCCGAGGAAGGTCAGGCGCACGATGCGCCCGGCGACCGCCTCGAAGTCCTTGTGCAGCTCGCCCTCGTCCACCTGCTCCGATTCGCTCACGAAGCGGCGCGTGGTCGGGTGCTGCGGGTGCAGGAACACCTCGGTGACCGGGCCGGTTTCCACCAGGTGGCCGGCATCGAGTACGGCCACGCGGTCGCAGACCCGGCGGATCACGTCCATCTCGTGGGTGATCAGCACGATGGTCAGGCCCAGCTCGCGGTTGATCTTGCCCAGCAGCTTCAGCACCGAAGCGGTGGTCTGCGGGTCCAGTGCACTGGTGGCTTCATCGCACAGCAGGATCTGCGGGCGGGTGGCCAGGGCGCGGGCGATACCGACGCGCTGCTTCTGGCCGCCGGACAACTGCGCCGGGTACTTGGTTGCATGTGCTTCCAGGCCCACGGTATGCAGCAGTTCGTCCACGCGCGCGTCGATCTCGGCGCGCGGCGTACCGGCCAGCTCCAGCGGGAAGGCGACGTTGGCCGCCACCGTGCGCGAGGACAGCAGGTTGAAGTGCTGGAAGATCATGCCGATGCGACGGCGCAGCGTACGCAGGCCGTCGGCGTCGAGCGCGGTGACGTCTTCGCCGCTGATCAGCAGGCGGCCGCCGGTGGGTTCCTCAAGCCGGTTGATCAGGCGGATCAGGGTCGACTTGCCTGCCCCGGAGTGGCCGATGATGCCGAATACCTCGCCGGCCTCGATGGTCAGGTCCAGCGGCTGCAGCGCGGCGATCGCGCGGCCGCCGACGGCATAGGATTTGTGCAGGCGCTGGAACTCGATCACTTCGCGGTCAACCGGGCATCGACGGGAGGGGGCGTGCAGCCTACCAGCGCGGGGCGGCCCTGGCCCGCGCGGCTGTGCGGAATGATATTCCGTTTGGTTCTAAGCCGGCGTGATCGGGGCCAGGGACGGCCCTGCCCGGCTCAGGGATGGTCCAGCGGCGCGGGCGCCTGGACCTGGCGGACCCGCTCCCGGTGCAGCAGGTACAGGCCGGAGGCGACGATGATCGCCGCCCCCAGCCAGGTGAAGCGGTCCGGCAGCGCTCCCCAGAACAGCAGGTCCCAGCCGATCACCCAGACCAGCCCGGTGTACTCCAGCGGCGCGATCAGCGAGGCCTCGCCCAGCTGGAACGCGCGGGTCAGGGCCACCTGCCCGCCGGCCCCGGCCAGGCCCATGCCGGCGATCAACGCGGCGTGGCCCAGCTGCAACGGCTGCCAGTCGGGGATGGCCAGCAGGCCGGCGCCCACGGCCATGATCACCAGGAACCAGACCACCATCGACTGCGGGGTGTCGGTGCGGGTGAGCATGCTGACCGTGATGGCAGCCACGGCATAGGCGGTGGCGGCCAGCAGCACCATCAGGCCCGGCACCGAGATGAAGCCCCCCACGCCCGGCCGCAACACCACCAGCACCCCGACCAGGCCGATGCCGATGGCGATCCAGCGCCGCGGGCCGACGTGTTCGCCCAGCAGCGGCACCGACAACGCGGCGATCAGCAGCGGGGCCACGAAGTAGATGGTGTACGCGGTGGACAGCGGCAGGCTGCGCAGGGCGTAGACGAAGCAGCCGATCATCGCCATGCCCAGCGCCCCGCGCAGCAGGTGCAGGGCCCAGCGCTTGGGCACCAGCGAGCGCGGACCGGCGGTGGCCAGCACCCAGACCAGCACGAACGGCAGCGAGGCCGCGCCGCGCAGGAAGGTCACCTGCAGGGTGGGATAGCTGCTGGCGAGCTGCTTCATGCCGGCATCCATCAGCGAGAAGCAGGCCACGGCCATCAACATCCAGGCGACGGCGCGGGAGGGGGATTTCTGGGTGATCATTGCCCATTATCGCCACGATCGGCGGGCCGTCCATGCCGGGGTGGTTAGAATGACGGCATTCACCCGTTGGAGTTTCCCCATGCCTTCCTTTGACGTCGTTTCCGAAGTCAACACCCACGAACTGACCAACGCGGTCGACCAGGCCAACCGCGAGCTGTCGACCCGCTTCGATTTCAAGGGCGTGGAGGCCAAGTTCGTGCTGGAAGACAGCGTGATCAGCCAGTCCGCGCCGAGCGATTTCCAGCTGCAGCAGATGACCGACATCCTGCGTGCGCGCCTGATCGCGCGCGGCATCGACGTGCGCTGCCTGGAGTTCGGCGACGTCGAGACCAACCTGGCCGGTGCGCGCCAGAAGGTGACCGTCAAGCAGGGCATCGAACAGAAGGTCGCAAAGCAGATCGCGGCGAAATTGAAGGAAGGCAAGTTGAAGGTGGACAGCCAGATCAACGGCGACAAGCTGCGCGTCAACGGCAAGAAGCGCGACGACCTGCAGGATGCGATCGCGCTGCTGAAGAAGGAAACCTTCGAGGTCCCGCTGCAGTTCGACAATTTCCGCGATTGATCGCACCCGATCGCCCGCGCGCCCCCGGGCGGTAGTGCCGGCCGCTGGCCGGCAACCCCACAAGCCCCCAACGCGCACAGGTAGTGCCGGCCGCTGGCCGGCAACCACGCAACCCCCCAACGCGCACGGGTACTGCCGGCCGCTGGCCGGCACCCCGCAGATTCAGCCGCGCAGGTGCCGGTACAACGTCGTCCGCGAAATCCCCAGCTGCCGTGCCGCCGCCGCAATGTTGCCGTGGTGCGCGGCAACCGCCTCACGCACGCCCTGCGCGTTGAGCGCACGCAACGATGGCGCAGCCGCCTGACCCGCCGCAGCCTCAATCCGCACGCCCGCGCGCGCCGCCACCGGCCCGCGCAGGTACTGCACATACACCGCGGTGTCTTCGCCGATACGCACCCGGTGCGCAGGCCCGGTCTGCAGCAACCGCCGTCGCTGATGCACGCTGGCGCCGGCGAACAGGCCCTCCAGTGCAAGCAGCGGCAACGGCCCGCGCCGTGGCAGGCCGAACAAGCGGCGCGCCACCCGGTTGGCCGCGCGCACGCGGCCGTCTTCCTCGACGGCCAGCAGCCCCTGCAACGGTGACTGCAGCCAGCGCGCATCGTGCTGCACGGCCAGCAGGTGGCAGGGCCGGTGTTCGATCATCAGCCGGTTTTCGGTGGACAGCGCCGCCTGGCGGAAATACCCGTGCAGCAGTTCGGCATCGCGGTCGCCGGTGCCGGTGATGTCCAGTGCGCCGAGCACTTCGCCATCGAGCCCATGCAGCGGCACGCTCAGGCAGAACACCGCGGCGAACCGGTCCAGGTAGTGTTCATTGCCGCGCACCAGCGCGGGCGCGTCGTCGGCCAGGCTGCAGGCCGGTGCAGTGGTGCCGATGTCGATCTCGCGCAGTCGCCGGCCCACCTGGATCGGGCGCAGCACCGGCACATCGGCCAGGCCATGCTCGCGCTGGGCCACGATCATGCCCCCGGCGTTGACGCAGAACAGCGTCCACTGGCGGCCACCGAAGGCGGCCCAGAGATGGTCGAGGTCATCGCGCACGCAGCGCGCCAAGCGGCGGTCGGCCGGGTCGTCCAGGCGTGGCCCGGATGCGGCCAACGGGGCGTAATGCGGTTCCTGGCGCGGCTGCACGCCGGCCAGCCGCGAGCGCTCCCAAGAGCGCTGCACGGACGGGGCCAGCAACGACTCGGCCAGCGCCCCGCCGTCGGCGAAACGCTGGCGCGCCGCTGCCAATGCCTGTTGCTGCTCCAGCTGCATGCCGCCCATGGGATCCTCCAAACCGGATCTGGAGCGTACACCCGCCAACCTGACTGACTGCACCGTCGCAGGCCCCACGGCCTGCGACGCAGCGTTTCATCGTGCTGCCGGCCAGCGGCCGGCACTACCCGATGGTCAGGATCGGCTTGAGCGTGATGCCGCGGGTGCTGTCTTCGGCGGCCTGGTTGATCTGGTCCAGCGGGTAGAACTTCACCAGTTTGTCGAACGGGAAGCGGCCCTGCTGGTACAGCTGCACCAGCTGCGGAATGAACACCTTGGGCACACTGTCGCCTTCGACGATGCCGCGGATGCTGCGCCCGCCCAGCAGCAGGTTGTTGACGTCGAACTCGGCCTTGGTGCCCAGCTTCGGCGCGCCCACCACGCCGATCACACCGCGCCCGCCCAGCGCTTCGATGCCCTGCGCGAGCACCTCGGGGCGGCCGGTGGATTCCAGTGCGAAGGTGGCTCCGCCACCGGTGATCTCCCGCACGGCGTCGACCACATCAACCTCACGGCTGTTGATGACATGGGTGGCGCCCAGCTCTTTGGCCAGTTCCAGGCGCGACGGCACCACATCGATGGCGATGATGGTGGTGGCACCGGCCACGTGCGCGGCCATCACCGCGCTCAGGCCCACCGCGCCCGCGCCGAAGCTGGCAAAGCTGCTGCCGGCAGTGACCTTGAGCGAGTTGATCACCGCACCGGCACCGGTCTGGATGCCGCAACCCAGCGGACCCAGCAGTTCGATCGGGGCGTCATCGGGCACCTTGATCGCGTTGTTCTCGCGGCTCAGCGCATACGTGGCGAACGAGGACTGCGCGAAGAAATGATCGTGCAGCGGGTTGCCGTCCGGGTCCTGGATGGCGGTGCTGCCGTCCAGCTCGCCGCCGCCGAAATTGAGCCCGAAGAAATCCTTGCAGTACGCGCCATGCCCGCCGCTGCACGGATTGCAGTGGCCGCAGGCGCCGTAGGTGAGCACCACGTGGTCGCCCACCTTGAGGTCTTTCACGCCCGGGCCGAGCGCTTCGACGATGCCCGCGCCTTCATGCCCGAGCACCGCCGGCAGCGGCACCGGGTAGTACTGGTCACGCACGATCAGGTCGGTATGGCACAGGCCGGTGGCGATCACGCGCACCAGCACTTCGTCGTCCTGCGGGGCGCGGATGCGCGCCGGTTCGATGGTGAAGGGCTGTTCTTTCTCGCGCACCACGGCCACGGTGATGTCGCGCAGTTCTGCTGTAGTGGTCATGCTCGTTTCCTTGTTCAGATCGGGTAGGCGGGCGCTTCGCCCTTGACGGTCAGCCACTGCCACTGGGTGAACTCGTCGATGTTGGACGGGCCGCCGATGCTGGTGCCGTTGCCGGACGCGCCCACCCCGCCGAACGGGTTGATCACTTCATCGTTCACGGTCTGGTCGTTGATGTGCAGCAGGCCGGTACGCAGGCGTTCGCCCAGCTTCAGCGCGCGGCCCACGTTGCTGGACACGATCGCCATCGACAGGCCGTACTCGCTGTCGTTGGCCAGTTCCACGGCCTCGTCGTCGGTGTCGAACGGGACCACCACCGCGACCGGCGCGAAGATCTCTTCGTGGAAGGCGGGATTGTCGCGGCCCACGTCACTGAGCACGGTCGGCTCGAAGAACAGGTCCTGGTAGCTGCCGCCGGTGGCCAGCGTGGCACCGGCCGCCTGCGCGTCGGCCACGATCTTCGCGGCATGGTCGCGCTGCTGGGCATTGATCAGCGGGCCGATGGCCACATCGCCGGTGGCCGGGTTGCCGACCTTGAGCGATTTCGCCTTGGCCACCAGCTTTTCCAGGAACCGCGGATAAAGGCTGCGCTGGACCAGCACGCGACCGGTGGCCATGCAGATCTGGCCCTGGTGCAGGTACACGCCCCACGCGGTATTGGCGATGGCCAGGTCGATGTCGGCGTCGTCCAGGATGATCAGCGAGTTCTTGCCGCCCAGCTCCAGCGACACTTTCTTGAGGTGCTTGCCGGCCGCTTCGCCCACCTTGCGCCCGGCACCGGTGGACCCGGTGAACTGGATCATCGCGATGTTCGGGTCGCTGGTCAGCGCGGCGCCGGCCGCACCGTCGCCGGGCAGCACATGCAGCAGACCGGCCGGCAACCCGGCCAGTTCGAACAGCCGCGCGATCACGAAGCCACCGCACACTGCGGTGCGCGGGTCGGGCTTGAGTACCACCGCATTGCCCAGCGCCAGCGCCGGGGCAACCGCGCGCATGGCCAGGTACAGCGGGAAGTTGAACGGGGCGATCACGCCGACCACGCCCAGCGGGCGGCGGCGGGCCAGGTTCAGGCGGCCGGGCTCGGACGGCAGTACTTCGCCGATGCTGCGCGACGGCAGCGCCGCGGCTTCATGCAGCGCCTTGGTGTTCACCTTGGCCTCAAAGCCGGCCTTGAGCCGGGTTGAACCGCTCTCGCGGACCAGCCATTCCACGATCTCATCGTTGTACTGCTCGGCCAGCTGCGCAGCGCGGCGCAGCACCTGGGCGCGGGTTTCGTAGGGGGCGGCGGCCCAGTCGCGCTGGGCGGTGGCGGCGGTGCTGGCGGCGGCGGCGATGCCGGCCGGGTTGGTCATTGCGATCTGGCCCAGGGCGGTGCCGGTGGCCGGTTCGATCACGTCCTGGGTGCTGGCGCCGGACTGCCACTGGCCGTCGAACAGCTTGCCGGACCACAGCGCGGTGGGGAGGAATTCCGAGGTTGCATGCATCTGTTGGCTCCTTTTGACGAAGCACGGCCGCATGGCCGTCTTCTGCACATGGTTCACCCTGGCATTGGATACCTGCCGCGCCGCACTGCCTATTGGCCGTGCGCGGGAAACGCGCAAGCCCCTGCCGGTAAAGGGTTTTCAAGCATGCCCGGTGTCCAGTTAATGGACAGTGGTGTCCATGCCAACGGCGCCACCACGCGTGCGTGCGGCCATGCGCCGTACAATCGCCTGCCCAGCCCGCGATACCGCCCGCCATGAATGATCACGCCTTCACCGACGACAGCGCCCCGGACGGCACCGACTTCATCGCCGAAACCCGCACCTGGCTGGAGCAGATCGTGATCGGGCTGAACCTGTGCCCGTTCGCCAAGGCGGTGTATGTAAAGCACCAGGTGCGATTCGTGCTCAGCGATGCCACCACGCCTGAAGCGCTGGTGGAAGAGCTGGCCGAGGAGTTGCTGCGCCTGCGCGACACCTCGCCGGAAGAGACCGACACCACGCTGATCGTGCACCCGTACGTGCTGACCGACTTCCTGGACTACAACGATTTCCTCGACAACGCCGACGCGGCGATCGAGGCGCTGGACCTGCAGGGCATCCTGCAGGTGGCCAGCTTCCACCCCCAGTACCAGTTCGAGGGCGTGGCACCGGACGATGTGAGCAACTACACCAACCGCTCGCCCTACCCCACCCTGCACCTGCTGCGCGAAGACAGCGTGGAACGTGCGGTGGCGGCGTTCCCGGACCCGGACGTGATCGTGGAGCGCAACATCGAGACGCTGGACAAGCTGGGCGTGGAAGGCTGGACCCGCCTGCTGGGGCGCAAGGACAACTCGCGATGCCACTGACGCCGCCGATCACCGACTGGGCCACGCAGCCGCTGCGCGACCGCGTGGTGATCGTCACCGGCGGTGCGCAGGGCGTGGGCCGCGGCATCGCGCAGGCGGTGCTGGGCGCAGGTGGCAGCGTGGTGATTGCCGACCTGGATGCCGACGCTGGCAAGGCCTGCCTGAAAGAATGGGCGCTGCCCGAGCGGGCGGCCTTCCAGCGCGCGGACGTGGCCAGCGAGCGCAGCGTGCAGGCGCTGGTGAAAGCCGCGCTGAAGCGTTTCGGGCGCATCGACGGGCTGGTCAACAATGCCGGCATTGCCGCGGCGCATGGCACCCCGTTGGCGCAGATGCCGCTGGCCGAATGGCAGCGCCGGTTGTCGAGCCTGCACGGGGCCTTTCTGTGCAGCAAGCACGCGCTGCCGGCACTGCGCGAGCACGGCGGGCGCATCCTCAACATCGCCTCCACCCGCGCCGGCCAGTCCGAGGCGGACAGCGAAGCCTATGCGGCGGCCAAGGGCGGGCTGGTGGCCTTTACCCATGCGCTGGCGATCAGCGAAGGCCCGGCCGTGCGGGTGAACTGCATCAGCCCGGGCTGGATCACCACCGACGCCTGGCAGGCCCCGGCGCGGCGGCGCACGCCGAAGCTGTCGCGCCGCGACCACGCCCAGCACCCGGTGGGCCGCGTGGGCCAGCCGGAAGACATCGGCGCGTTGGCGGTGTTCCTGCTGTCGGACCTGTCCGGCTTCATCACCGGCCAGGACCACATCGTGGATGGCGGCATGACCCGGAAGATGATCTACGCCGAATAGCGGGGCGTACCGACCCACGGTCGGTACCTACCGGGGGTGCCGTCTGCATGTGATTGATGGCGCGCGCACCGACCAACGGTCGGTGCCTACCGGGGTGGCATGCACGTGTGATTGACGGGTGTGCGTACCGACCAACGGTCGGTGCGCATCGGCGTCGGACACACGGTCACGATGCCCGGTAGTGCCGGCCGCTGGCCGGCTCTGCGCTATCCCACCGGCGCACGGTGTCATGCATCCCGGGGAGCCGGCCAGCGGCCGGCACTACCGGGATCACACCCTTTGCATTTCGAGCGGCCGGCTCCACCGCCCGGGATCATGCCATGTGCATTTCGAGCGGCCGGCTGCACCGGACCGGGAATCACGCCCTTTGCATTTCGAGCGGCCGGCACCACCGGCCCGGCATCACGCCATGCCGTTATGCCGCAGCAGCGCATCCACGTTCGGTGCACGCCCGCGGAACGCCGCGAAGTTCTCCGCCGCACTGCGGCTGCCACCGCGCGACAGCACTTCGTCGCGGAAGCGCTTGCCGGTTTCCGCCACCTGGTCCGGTGCCTCTTCGAACGCGGCGTAGGCGTCGGCGCTGAGCACTTCGGCCCACTTGTAGCTGTAGTAACCGGCGGCATACCCGCCCGCGAAGATGTGGCTGAACTGATGCGGGAAGCGGTTCCAGGCCGGCGGCCGGTTCACCGCCACCTCGTCGCGCACGCGTTCCAGCAGCTGCAGCACGGTGTCCTGGACCGGGTCGAAGCTGCTGTGCAGCTGCATGTCGAACAGCGCGAATTCCAGCTGGCGCACGGTGAACATGCCGCTCTGGAAGTTGCGCGCGGCCAGCATGCGGTCGAACAACGCGCGCGGCAGCGGTTCACCGCTGTCCACGTGCGCGGTCATCGCCTGCACACGCGCCCACTCCCAGCAGAAGTTCTCCATGAACTGACTGGGCAGCTCCACCGCGTCCCATTCCACGCCATTGATGCCGGCCACGCCCAGCTCGCCGATGCGGGTGAGCAGCTGGTGCAGGCCATGGCCCATTTCGTGGAACAGGGTGGTCACGTCGCTGTGGCTGAAGGTGGCCGGCGCGCCGTCGGCGCCCTTGCCGAAGTTGCACACCAGGTACACCAGCGGCGTCTGCACGCCCTGGGCGGTGTCACGCCGGTTCCGGCAGTCATCCATCCACGCACCACCGCGCTTTCCCTCGCGTGCGTACAGGTCCAGATAGAACTGGCCGACCAGCGCACCCTGCGCATCCACCAGGCGGAAGAAGCGCACGTCCGGGTGCCACACCGGCGCGCTGTCGGGCTGCACCTGCAGGCCGTACAGGCCTTCAATCACGCCGAACAGACCGGCCAGCACCTTCGGCTCGGTGAAGTACTGCTTCACCTCCTGCTCGGAATAACTGTACCGGGCCTGCTTGAGCTTCTCGCTGGCAAACCCGAGGTCCCACGCTTCCAGCGCGGGCAGGCCGAGTTCGTCGCGGGCGAAGGCATCCAGTTCGGCACGGTCGCGCTGCGCGTGCGGCTTGGCGCGCGCGGCCAGGTCACGCAGGAAGCCGAGCACCTGGTTGGGGTCTTCGGCCATCTTGGTGGCGATGGAATAGGCGGCATAGTTGTCAAAGCCAAGCAGCGCGGCCAGTTCCGCGCGCAGAGCCAGCACGCGGTCGATGTTGGCGCTGTTGTCCAGCGCGGCATCGCCGAATTCCGAGGCACGCAGTGCGTTGGCGCGGTACAGCGTTTCGCGCAGCGGGCGATGCGTGGCGTAGGTCAGCACCGGCAGGTAGCACGGCATCTGCAGGGTCAGCTTCCAGCCGGGGAGCCCGTCCTTTTCGGCGGCGGCGCGTGCGGATGCGACCACGTCCTCGGGCAGCCCTTCCAGCTCGGCGCGGTCTTCGACGTGCAGCGACCATGCATCGGTGGCGTCCAGGACGTTCTGCGAGAACTTCGCCGACAGCGCCGACAGTTCTTCCTTGATCGCGCTGAAGCGCGCCTTGGCGTCGTCGTCCAGCTCGGCACCGCCCAGGCGGAAATCGCGCAGCGCGTTGTCCAGCACCTTGCGCTGGGCCTCATCAAAACCGGCGGCTTCGGGGGCGGCCGCCAAGCGCCGGTACTGCTCGAACAGCGCCAGGTTCTGGCCCAGCGCACTGCCGAAGCGGGTCACCTTGGGCAGGGTGGCGTTGTAGGCCTCGCGCAACGCCGGCGTGTTGACCACGCCCTGCAGGTGGCCCACCTGGCCCCAGGCGCGCCAGAGGCGTTCGGTGGCATCGTCCAGCGGCACCACGAAGCTGGCCCAGGTGACCGGGCTGACGGTTTCGGCGGCCTTCACCGCGGCTTCGGCGTCGGCCAGCAACGCGTCGATGGCCGGGCCGATGTGCTCGGGCTGGATCGCGTCGAAGCGCGGCAGGCCGGAAAAGTCGAGCAGGGGGTTGGTGGGGGTCACAGGCATCTCCAGACAACGGGGCCGCACAGCGGCATTCGCCCACGATATGGCATCGCCCCCACCCCGGCACAAGCCCTGCGCCGGTACGGCACGCCGATGTTCACGCGCGGCTGACGGCGCCGGACCGACGCTGAAGACCCCACCGTGGCGGTCCGGAGCGATCATGGATGATGTCACCCACACCCTGCCGGCGTTCGCGCTGATCGGCACCGCCAGCCACGCCGAACTGGACTGGATTGCCGCGCTGGGCCACCCCGACGAACAGGCGCGCCACCGCACGGCGCTGCAGCAGGTGGTGGGGGCGCAGCAGGGCCGGCTGCACGAGGACCAGCTCTGGTATCCCTACGAAGTGATCGAACGCGGCGCCGCGCACTACGCGCCGGGCCACGAACGCGAATTCGTGCTGTGCACACTGCTGGTCATCCTGGCCGTGCAGGCCGGCCAGCGCCTGGACGTGGACCTGGCCCTGCAGTTCGACGACCTGGCGGCCACGTATGAAACGCTGCCGCCGGTACTGCGCGACACCGTCCTGGACGCCTACCAGCGCGTACAGGCGTAGAGCCGACCGCTGGTCGGCTGCCGTCCCGCGCGCACAGGGGGTAGAGCCGACCGTTGGTCGGCTGATTTCCGGCGTCACGGCAAGAGCAGCCGACCAACGGTCGGCTCTACCTTCAGTACAATCCTTCCAACGACGCACACGGCAGTTCCGGCAGCCCCTGCCCGGCAACCGCCGCGGCAATCAGCGCGTCGGCCTGCTCCACGTCGATGCCCTGGCGCGGGTACCAGTCCGGGTTGTAGTAGCTGTGCGCGTAGCGCTCGCCGCTGTCGCACAGGATGGTCACGATCGAGCCGCTGCGGCCGGCCTTGCGCATCATCTCCGCCGCCTGCAGCACGCCGATGAAGTTGGTGCCGGTGGAGCCGCCCACGCGGCGGCCCAACTGCCGGCTCACATGCCGCATCGCGGCCAGGCTCAGTGCATCGGGCACCTTCACCATGGCATCCACACTGGTCGGAATGAAGCTGGATTCCACCCGCGGCCGACCGATGCCTTCCACGCGCGAGCCGCCGCTGCAGGTCAGCTCGCGCCACGGCTGCCCGGCCAGGGCCGCGCAGTAGCCGTCGTAGAACACCGACACTTCCGGGTCGGCGCACAGGATGCGGGTGTCGTGCCGGCGATAGCTGACGTAACGGCCCAGCGTGGCCGCGGTGCCGCCCGTGCCCGGACTGCACACGATCCACTCCGGCACCGGGTGCGGCTCTTCGGCCATCTGCTTGAAGATGGACTCGGCAATGTTGTTGTTGGCGCGCCAGTCGGTGGCCCGCTCGGCGTAGGTGAACTGGTCCATGAAGTGGCCGCCGGTGTCGCGCGCCAGCTTTTCCGAATCGCAGTTCAGGTCGCAGGCACGCTCGACCAAGTGGCAACGGCCGCCATGGAACTCGATCGCGGCAATCTTCTCCGGTGACGTAGTGGCCGGCATCACCGCGATGAACGGCAGGCCCAGCAGCCGCGCGAAATATGCCTCGGACACCGCCGTGGAGCCGCTGGAGGCCTCGATCACCGGGCGTCCCTCGCGCAGCCAGCCGTTGGCCAGCGCATACAGGAACAGCGAGCGCGCCAGACGGTGCTTGAGGCTGCCGGTGGGGTGGCTGGACTCGTCCTTGAAGTACAGGTCGATGCCGGCATGCCCGGGCAGATCCATCGGGATCAGGTGGGTATCGGCCGAACGGTTGAAATCGGCTTCGATCTTGCGGATGGCGGCAGCCACCCATTCACGCTGCGACATGGCCAGGACTGTGCAAGGAGACGCAGCATTCTACGTCGCCTTGCAGTCCCCCCGCTAAAATGGACGCCATGGCCGTGAACCCACGGCCCCCGCTGCCACAGGATTCCCCCATGAGCGTTGCTTCCCTGCAGTCCCAGCCCGGCGTTGCCGCCCAGCCGCCGGCCGAAACCACCGGTTTCGTGTTCAACCACACCATGCTGCGCGTGAAGGACATCGCCGCCTCGCTGGACTTCTATACCCGCGTGCTCGGCTTCCGCCTGATCGACCAGCGCGACTTCGCCGAAGCCCAGTTCAGCCTGTACTTCCTGGCCCTGCTGCCGGCCGGCACCCAGATCCCCGAGGGCGACGACGCGCGCCGGGTGTGGATGGCCGGCATTCCCGGCGTGCTGGAGCTGACCCACAACCACGGCACCGAAACCCAGCCCGGCGCGGTGTACCACGACGGCAACAGCGACCCGCGCGGCTTCGGCCACATCTGCGTGTCGGTGCCGGACATCCAGGCCGCCTGCAAGCGCTTCGATGACCTGCAGGTGCCCTACCAGAAGCGCCTGGAAGACGGCCGCATGAAACACCTGGCCTTTATCAAGGACCCCGACGGCTACTGGGTGGAGATCATCTCCAACACCCCGATCGCCTGAGAGCGCTGCATCCGGTAGGTGCCGACCGGTGGTCGGCACACCGTCGCAGGGTCGGCACACCGCCGCCGGGTCAGCAACGTGCACGCGGCGGACATGCCGCCGCGCTGCACCGGTGGTATACCTGCGCACCTGCCCAAGCCGAGGAGTGCGCATGGAAACCATGGAACTGTACCGGGGTCGCCTGATCGACCATCTGCAACTGGTGGTCAAGGACCTGGCCGCCAGCCGCCGCTTCTACCAGGCGGTGTTCGACAGCATCGGCATCCCCATCGCCGGTGAAGGCGACACCTATTTCTGGGCCGACGAACTGTTTATTTCCACTGCCAGCAGCGAGGCCGCCGCCGGCCAGCTCACCGGCCGCCACCACCTGGCCTTCCAGGCCCGCGACCGCGCCACCGTCGAGGCGTTCCACCAGGCCGCATTGGCCGCCGGTGGCAAGGACAACGGCGCGCCCGGCGAACGCCCGTACCACCCGGGCTACTACGCCGCGTTCGCGATCGATCCGGATGGCAACAACATCGAAGTGGTCTACCACGGTCCGGCCGACTACAGCGCCGATGCGGTGAAGGTGAGCTTCTCGCAGTAGACGGCCGCGCCCGTCGTTCCGTCCCGGGACGGGCACGCCATGCGCGCCCGCCCGGTCAGCATCGTGCGCGGATCAGCGCGAACACGTGCCCTTGCGGGCCATCTTCAACCCGGCCACCTGGCGGCGACCGTCGGCTTCGGGCACCACGTCCAGCTTGGCACCGCCCACGAAAACGCCCATCCGGATCGACTGCTGGATGAAGTAGTTGCGGCCCGATTCGGTCTGCACCTTCAGGTCGTTCGGCGAGAACTCCGATTCGGTCGAGAAGGTGTGCTCACGGTCGCCCGGCACCGTGGTGTAGAAGAACACCTTGTCGGCGCTTTCACCCAGGCATTCGCCATCGATCCAGATGTCCTTCCTCAGCGCCTTGCCGACGAAGCTGTTGCGGAACACATACACCCCGGCGGTGCCCGCTTCGGGCGTCGGGAAGGTCTTGGCGGTTTCGACCATGCCCTTGTCGGCCATCGGCACGCTTGCACAGCCAGACAACATGGCGATGGCCGCGGCCAATCCCAGCAACGAAATCCTGTTCACGTACTGCCCCCTGATGGTTGGATGAGAGGCGACGCGACTCCGGAGGGGACATACCAGGCCAAACACTGCGCGCAATCACGGATGCCGTGTTGCCGTGCCGTTCCTGGCCCGTCTGCTTCCCTGCCGGCGCCTGCGGCACCGGGGCGAAGTCTAGCCGGGAACGTGAAGAACGTGAATGGGCGCGCAGCGCGAGCCGACAGACCGTTCCAGCAGCGGGCCGTGAACGCTTCAGGGTGCGCCGCCGCCAATCTCACTGGATGAGATCGCCCCTGCTTAGGGTGCCCGCATGGACACCCTGCGCAAGCTCGCCATCCTCGCCGATGCCGCCAAGTACGACGCCTCCTGCGCCTCCAGCGGCGCGGGAAAGCGGAACTCGGTCAAATCCGGTGGCATCGGCAGCACCGAGGGCGCGGGGATCTGTCACAGCTATACCCCGGATGGGCGGTGCGTCTCGTTGCTGAAGATCCTGCTGACCAACTTCTGCATCTACGACTGCGCCTATTGCGTGAACCGGGTATCAAGCAACGTGCAGCGGGCGCGCTTCAGCGTGGACGAGGTGGTCGCGCTGACCATGGATTTTTACAAGCGCAATTACATCGAGGGCCTGTTCCTTTCCAGCGGCATCATCCGCAACGCCGACTACACGATGGAACGCATGGTGGAAGTGGCGCGGGTGCTGCGCCAGGAACATCGGTTCGCCGGATACATCCACCTGAAGACCATTCCCGAGGCCTCGCCGGAACTGCTGGCTGCCGCCGGGCGTTATGCCGATCGGCTGTCGATCAACATCGAACTGCCCACCGAAGACGGACTGGCCAGTTACGCCCCGGAAAAGTCGATGCCCTCCATCCGTGGCGCGATGGGCGAGCTCAGCTGGCGGATCGAGGAGGCCAAGGAGGCGCGCAAGGCGACCGCTGCCCTGCCGCTGGCCGACCCGGCCCCGCGCACCCGGAAACCGCGAGCGCCGCGCTTCGCACCGGCCGGGCAAAGTACACAGATGATCGTCGGCGCCGACGGCGCGAGCGACCAGCAGATCCTGGGCGCGGCGGACAACCTGTATGGCAATTACCACATGCGCCGGGTTTACTATTCCGCGTTCAGCCCGATCCCCGATGCCAGCAAAGCGCTGCCGCTGCAAGCGCCGCCACTGGCGCGTGAGCACCGGCTGTATCAGGCCGACTGGCTGCTGCGCTTTTACGGCTACGGGGTGGAAGAGATTACCGACACCACCCAGGGCGGCATGCTCGACCTGGACATCGATCCGAAAATGGCCTGGGCGATCCGACACCCCGAGCGTTTTCCGGTGGACGTCAATACGGCGCCGAAGGAATTGCTGTTGCGTATTCCCGGCTTGGGCGTGCGCAACGTCAAGCGCGTGTTGATGGCGCGCCGCCATGGCCGCCTGCGGGTGGCCGACGTGGCCCGGCTGCGCGCGCCGATGAGCAAACTATTGCCGTTCGTCCAGCTGGCCGACCACCATCCCCGCAAGCAGCTGGATGATCCTGCCACCCTGCGCGCGCGATTGGCGCCGCCACCGAAGCAGGGTGCGTTGTTTTGACTGGTCCGGCACGTACGGACCTGCAGCGCTGGAGCGCGCGGGTGGACCCGGCGTGGTCGGTGGAGGCATGGCGCGCGGTAGCGCGGGCGGCGTTGCAGCGACAGGTAACACCGCCCCAGCTGGACTGGCTCGATGCCGGCGACCGCTCGCTGCTCGATGCCCCTTCGGTGCTGGATGCGCCGCTACCGGTGGAGCCCACGCCAACGCAGGCCGCGGTACCCCGTGATTTTCTCGAACTGGCCGCCACCTGCCTGTGCCACCGTGAGCCGCAGCGGCTGGCGCTGCTGTACCGCATGCTGTGGCGGATCACCCACGGCGAGCGCCGGCTGCTGACCAACCCGGCCGACCCCGACGTGGTGCGCGCCATGGCCCTGGCGCAGGCAGTACGCCGCGATGCGCACAAAATGAAGGCGTTCGTGCGCTTCCGGGAAGTACCCGGCGAGCAAGAGGCGTTCATTGCCTGGTTCGAGCCAGACCACCACATCGTGGACCGGGTGGCGCCCTTCTTCGCGCGTCGCTTCGCCGGCATGCGGTGGGCGATCCTGACCCCGACGCGCAGCGCGCGATGGGATGGCAGCACTTTGTCATTCGGCCCCGGCGGCAGCCAGGAGCAGGCGCCGCGCGAGGACGCGCGCGAAGAATTGTGGCGCACCTACTACGCCAATATCTTCAACCCGGCCCGGCTCAACACGCGCATGATGCGGCAGGAAATGCCCGCCAGGTACTGGAAACACCTGCCTGAAGCAACGCTGCTGCCGATGCTGGTGCGCGACGCTGGCGATCGCGTACAGGAGATGCATGACCGCGACGTGCAGGCACCGCAGCGCCGCATTCCCGACCGCCGGATTACCGCGCGTGCGCCGGCCACCGCCAACGGCGATGACCTGGATGCGCTGCGCACGGCGGCCATGGGGTGCCGCCGCTGTCCACTATGGGAACCGGCCACCCAGACGGTGTTCGGTGAAGGGCCGCAGAACGCCAAGGTGATGCTGGTGGGCGAGCAGCCCGGCGACAGCGAAGACCTGAGCGGGCACCCGTTCGTGGGGCCGGCCGGGCAGCTGTTGAACCGCGCGTTGGCCGAACTGGATATCGACCGCAGCACGCTGTACATGACCAATGCGGTGAAGCACTTCCGGTTTGAGCGGCGCGGTAAACGGCGCATCCACAGCACGCCGCAGATGACCCACGTCACTGCGTGCAAACCGTGGCTGATGGCCGAAATTGAGAACGTGCGCCCGCAGGTGATCGTGTGCCTGGGAGCCACCGCAGCTACTGCCGTGTTCGGTGCGGGCTTCAACCTGATGGAGAAGCGCGGCTGTTGGCACGCGCTGGACGACGGCACCCGCGCGTTCGCCACGGTGCACCCGGCGTGGGTGCTGCGTCAGGGCGAGGGCGAGGCGCGGGAGGCGGCGTATCGGGGGCTGGTGGAGGATCTGCGGCGGTTGCTGGATGATCGGCACGAGGGGTGATGCAGGGCGGCGTTGCGCGGCGTACGCTGCTTTGGATGCGTCAGGGGTTGCCGGCCAGCGGCCGGCACTACCGATTAACGGTTGCCGGCCAGCGGCCGGCACTACCGATTAGCAGTTGCCGGCCAGCGGCCGGCACTACCGATCAGCAGCTCAGGATGAGGTGGCCGGCCAGTGCGCCGCAGCCCGCCCACAGGCCGAGCATCAGCAGCAGCCCGGCGAAGGCGGTCACTACGCGCCAGCCCGGCCGTGCGCCCTTGCTGCGCGCGAAGACCCACCATGCCAGCAGCGGGCCCGCGATCAGGCCGCCGCCCAGCAGCGCCACCGCCAACCAGCCGATCCACTCGGGCTTGTGGCCGGCTTCAGGGGGACATTGGGTGGTGGCATATCCCGCCGGAATCAGCAGCAGGTTGAACAGTCCAACAGCGATGCGACGGAGACGCGTGCCGACGCGGGGTCGGCACCTGTCCGCGATGCCATGGGCTGGCGTCAATGCGCCGCCATGTAGATGTCCTGCAGGACCGCCTTCTCAAGCTCCAGCTCACTGAGCAGGTTCTTGACGATATCGCCCAGGCTCAGGATGCCGACCAGCTTGGCATCTTCAGTCACCATCAGGTGGCGGTGGCGCGAGTAGGTCATCAGCGCCATGGCCTGCTTCAGCGTTGCGTCCGGGGCAATGCCTTCCAGACCTGCCGACGGCAAGCTGGCGATCACCCGGCGACCTGCCTGCGGGCCGTCATCGGCCAGGCTGCGCACGATGTCCTTCTCGGAAATGATCCGCACCGGGGCATCGTCTTTCATCACCACCAGGGCAGCGATCTTGTGCGCGCTCATCTTGTGCGCGGCGGCACCGATGGTGTCCTCGACATCGATGGTGACGATTGCATCTTTCTTGGATTGCAGGAGTTCGCGGACGTTCATTCTTGTTTCCTGTTACAGGTTACTGAAGTCGAGAGGTGCGCCTGGTTGCAGCGAGGGAGGCGGCGCCATGCGTCTGCCCGGTCCTCGGTCACTTGATTCTACGACTGCGGCTTGGCCCAGGAGTTTGCAAATCTGGGACAGTTCGTCGTCGAAACCGCTGACGACCCCGAGAATGGCACCGCGACTAAAACCGTCGCTGAATGCAGCCGCGGCCCACGACTAAAGTTTCACGGCCCTCTGCCGCATGTGGCACCACCCCACGGGTGGCTGCGTCGGCGCCGGATCAAAAGGCGGCCACGCATGGCGTGGCTCTACCGATGAATACGGGCGTAGAGCGACCCCATGGGTGGCTGCTCCCCCAACCCAATGCGCACGAAAAAGGGGGCCTCGCGGCCCCCTTCTCCCTATCCACATCGCCTGCGCGCGCGTTTATTCCACCGTCACGCTCTTGGCCAGGTTGCGCGGCTTGTCCACGTCGGTGCCACGTGCCAGTGCGGTGTGGTAGGCCAGCAGCTGCACCGGAATGGTGTGCACCACCGGGCTGAGCACGCCGGCGTGGCGCGGGGTGCGGATCACATGCACGCCCTCGGATTCAACGAAGTTGCTGTCCTGGTCGGCGAACACGAACAGTTCGCCACCGCGCGCACGCACTTCCTGCATGTTGGATTTGACCTTCTCCAGCAGGCTGTCGTTCGGCGCGATCACCACCACCGGCATGTCTTCGTCCACCAGCGCCAGCGGGCCGTGCTTGAGCTCACCGGCCGGGTAGGCTTCGGCGTGGATGTAGGTGATCTCTTTCAGCTTGAGCGCGCCTTCCAGCGCGATCGGGTAATGCAGGCCACGGCCCAGGAACAGCGCACTGCTCTTGCGCGCGAAGCGCTCGGCCCAGGCGGCGATCTGCGGCTCCATGTTCAGCGCGTGCTGCACGCTGCCCGGCAGGAAGCGCAGCTGCTCCAGGTACTCGGCTTCCTGCGCGGCATCCACCCGCCCGTGCAGCTTGCCCAGCACCACGGTGAGCTGGAACAACGCGGCCAGCTGCGTGGTGAACGCCTTGGTCGAGGCCACGCCGATCTCGGCGCCGGCGCGCGTGTAGCACACCAGTTCGCTGGCACGCGGGATCGCGCTTTCGGGCACGTTGCAGATCGACAGCGTGTGCAGGTGGCCCAGCGACTTGGCGTACTTCAGCGCTTCCATCGTGTCCAGCGTTTCGCCGGACTGGGAGATGGTCACGATCAGGTGCTTGGGGTTGGCATACGCGGCGCGGTAGCGGTACTCGCTGGCAATTTCCACGCTGCACGGCAGCCCGGAAATCGACTCGATCCAGTAACGCGCGGTCAGCCCGGAGTAGTAGCTGGTGCCACAGGCCAGGATCTGCACGCCCTCGATGCCCGACAGCACCGCTTCGGCATTCTTGCCGAACAGCTCGGCCGGGAACCCGCCGGCGTCGATCGCCGCTTCGATGGTGTCACCCAGCGCACGCGGCTGCTCGTGGATTTCCTTCTGCATGAAGTGGCGGTACGGGCCCAGTTCCAGCGAGGCCAGCGACACGTCGGACAGGTGCACGCCGCGGTCGATCGGCTGGTTGTGCTCGTCGAACACCTGCACGCCGTCGCGGCGGATGTCGGCGGTGTCGCCCTCTTCCAGGAAGATCACCCGGCGGGTGGACGACACGATGGCCGAGACGTCCGAGGCCACGAAGTTCTCGCCCTCGCCCAGACCCACCAGCAACGGGCAGCCCATGCGCGCGCAGACGAAGTGGTCCGGCTCGGCGCGGCTCATCACCGCCAGCGCGTAGGCACCGGTCAGCTCCTTGACGGTGTGCTGCAGCGCGGTCAGCAGGCTGTCACCGCCCTTGAGGTGGTGGTGCATGAGGTGCGCGATGACCTCGGTGTCGGTCTGCGACTCGAACACGTAGCCCAGCGCACGCAGCTTCTCGCGCTGTTCTTCGTGGTTTTCGATGATGCCGTTGTGGACCAGCGCCACGCCGTGGCTGATGTGCGGATGGGCGTTGGCTTCGGTCACGCCGCCGTGGGTGGCCCAGCGGGTGTGGCCGATGCCCAGCAGCGCGTCGAAGCCTTCCGCGGCTGCGGCCTTCTCCATCTCGGCCACGCGGCCGGTCCGGCGCACCCGGCGCACGTCGGCCTGGGCAGCGGAGCGGTCGATCACGGCAATGCCGGAGGAATCGTAGCCGCGATACTCCAGCCGCTTCAGTCCTTCGATGAGTACCGGTACCACGTCGCGATTGGCGATCGCTCCCACAATGCCGCACATAGTTTCTGATCCCTGCCGTTGATGCCTGCATTCTAGCGTGGCGGCCGGGGACGCTTGGCGCCTGTCCGCTTAACGAAAGTGTCCGGGGCACTGTCCGCGGACGCCCGGACACTCCGGTGGCGCATGCAACCCATTGATTTCAATGGCCGAAAAGTTGGCACGCGGTGTGCTTTGTACTGGGCAACCCAACCGCGAACGAGCCCGATGATCCGCGACACTTCCGCACAGGACCAGACCCTCTCCGTTGCCGGCACCCCTGCCCCGTGGAAGCGCTGGCTGTGGCCGGGCCTGGCCGCGCTGGTGGTGCTGCTGGCCATCGGCTTTGCCGCCCGTGCCTGGCTCGGCGCCAGCCGGTCCTTCGATAGTGCCCGGGTGCGCGTGGCCGAAGTCACGCGCGGCGACCTGGTGCGGGACATCGCCGCCGACGGCCGGGTGATCGCGGCCAACAGTCCGATCCTGTACGCCATCTCGGCCGGCACCGTGGACCTGAAGGTGGTCGCCGGCGACGTGGTCAAGAAGGGCCAGGAACTGGCGGTGATCGACAGCCCCGAGCTGCGCAGCAAGCTGGCCCAGGAGCAGTCCACCCTGGCCGGCCTGGAAGCCGAAGCCAGCCGCGCCAATCTCGATGCCACCCTGGCCCGGGCCAAGGCGCGCAAGGAAACCGACCAGGCCAGCATCGAGCGCCAGGCCGCCGAGCGCGACCTGCAGCGCTACCAGCGCGGCTTCGACGGCGGCGCGGTGCCGCAGATCGACCTGGCCAAGGCCAACGACAGCCTGAAAAAGGCCGACATCCAGCTGGCCAACGCACAGACCGACGCGCGCCTGCAGGGCCAGGGCGCGGACCTGGACGCACGCAACAAGCACCTGCTGGCCGAGCGCCAGAAGGCGGTGGTGGCCGAAGTGCAGCGCCAGGTGGACGCGCTCACCCTGCGCGCACCGTTCGACGGCCAGGTGGGCCAGGTGCAGGCCACCCAGCACACCAACGTGATCGCCAATGCGCCGATCCTGGGCGTGGTCGACCTGTCGCGCTTCGAGATCGAAATCAAGGTACCGGAAAGCTTCGCCCGCGACTTGGCGATCGGCATCCCGGCGCAGCTGACCAGCGGCAACGGCCAGCCCTTCCCCGGTGAAATCAGCGCGGTGTCCCCGGAGGTGGTGGCCGGTGAAGTGAATGCCCGCATCCGCTTCTCCGACAAGCAGCCGCAGGGCCTGCGCCAGAGCCAGCGGATGCAGGCGCGGGTGGTGCTGGATACGCGCCGCAACGTGCTCAAGATCGAGCGCGGTCCCTTCGTCGAACAGGGCAACGGCCAGGCCTACGTGATGAGCGGCAGCACCGCCGTGCGTCGCCCGGTGAAGCTGGGCGTAAGCAGCCTGGGCGAAGTGGAAATCCTCTCTGGCCTGCAGCCCGGCGACCGCGTCGTGGTGTCTGGCAGCGACCTGTTCGGCGATGCCGAACAGGTGTCCATCAACTGATCCCTCTCCATCCTTCTGAACGAACTGCAAAGGAAAACAGTCATGCTCGAGATGCGCTCGGTCGCCAAAGTGTTCCGTACCGAACAGGTGGAAACCCATGCCCTGCGGTCGCTCGACCTGCACGTGCGCGAGGGCGAGTTCGTCGCTGTCACCGGCCCGTCCGGGTCGGGCAAGACGACCTTCCTCAACATCGCCGGCCTGCTGGAAACCTTCACCAGCGGCACCTACCTGCTCGATGGGCAGGACGTGAGCAAGCTCGGCGATGACGCGCGCAGCCGCCTGCGCAACCAGAAGATCGGCTTCATCTTCCAGGGCTTCAACCTGATCTCCGACCTCAACCTGTTCGACAACGTGGACGTGCCGCTGCGCTACCGCGGTATGCCGGCCGCCGAGCGCAAGCAGCGCATCGAAAAGGCGCTGGGCCAGGTTGGCCTGGGCTCGCGCATGAAGCACTTCCCGGCCGAACTGTCCGGCGGGCAGCAGCAGCGTGCCGCGATCGCGCGCGCCCTGGCCGGCAGCCCGCGCCTGTTGCTGGCCGATGAACCGACCGGCAACCTGGACAGCCAGATGGCGCGCGGCGTCATGGAGCTGCTGGAGGAAATCAACGCCGCCGGCACCACCATCGTCATGGTGACCCATGATCCGGAACTGGCCGCGCGCGCGCAGCGCAACGTGCACATCGTCGACGGCCAGGCCACCGACCTGGTGCGCGAACCGGTGCTGGCGCACCCCGCGCCCCGCCATCGTCACCGTCAACGACTGAGGCCTGCCATGTTCGCCTACTACTTCCGACTGGCCCTGCGCAGCTTCCGGCGCAACAAGGTGCTGACCGCGCTGATGGTGATCGCCATCGCGCTGGGCATCGGTGCGTCGATGACCACCCTCACCGTGTTCCATGTGCTGTCTGGCGACCCGATCCCACAGAAGAGCGATCGCCTGTTCGCCGTGCAGGTCGATCCGCGGCCGATGCTGGGCTACCAGGCCGGCGAAGAGCCGGAAGACCAGATGACCCGTTTCGATGGTGAAGCCCTGCTGCGCGAAAAGCACGCAAAGCACCAGGCGGTAATGACCGGTGGCGGCGTGACTGTCGAATCGGACAAGGCCTCGTTGCGGCCCTTCGATACGGACGCACGCTACACCTCCACCGACTTCTTCCCGATGTTCGACACCCCGTTCCTGTACGGCCGCGCCTGGCCGACCAGCGATGACGAAGGGCGCGCGCGGGTCGCGGTGATTTCGCGCACACTCAACCAGAAGCTGTTCGACGGTGCCGACAGCATCGGCAAGCCGCTGCGCATGGACGGCCACGTGTTCACCGTGGTCGGCGTGCTCGACGAGTGGGCCCCGAACCCGCACTTCTACGACCTGGAAACCGGCCGCTATGGCGGCAGCGAAGACGTGTACCTGCCGTTCGCCACGGCCATGGACCTCAAGCTGGGCCGCAACGGCAACATGAACTGCTGGGGCAACAGCAACGGCGACTCGGAAGCCATCAACGCGCCCTGCACCTGGCTGCAGTACTGGGTGGAACTGCCCTCGGCCGCCGATGCAGCCAGCTACCGCGCTTACCTGGACAACTACTCGGCCCAGCAGAAGGCGGCCGGTCGTTTCGAGCGCCCGGCCAACGTGCGGCTGCGCAACGTGATGGAGTGGCTGGACTACAAGCAGGTGGTGCCCAGCGATGTGCGCCTGCAGCTGTGGCTGGCGATGGGCTTCCTGCTGGTCTGCCTGATCAACACCGTGGGCCTGCTGCTGGCCAAATTCCTGCGCCGCAGCGGCGAGATCGGCGTGCGTCGCGCACTGGGCGCCAGCCGCGGACAGATCTTCCTGCAGTCGTTGGTTGAAGCCGGCACCGTCGGCCTGGCCGGTGGTGTGCTGGGGCTCGGCCTGGCCCTGGTCGGCCTGTATGCGGTCCGCCAGCAGCCGGTGGAGTACGCCAAGCTGGCCACGCTGGACGGGCAGATGCTGTTGCTCACCTTCGGCCTGACCCTGGTGGCCAGCCTGCTGGCCGGATTCCTGCCCGCGCTGCGCGCGATGCAGGTTGCGCCCGCCATCCAACTCAAATCGCAGTAAGGCACCGGAGCACATCATGGATATCCGTCCCATCCTGTCCACCCTGCGCCGGCACAAGACCGCCGCAGCGTTGATCGTGCTGGAGATCGCGCTTACCTGCGCCATCGTCTGCAACGCGCTGTTCCTGATCGGGCAGCGCATCGACACCATCAGCCAACCCAGCGGCATCGCCGAAAATGAGCTGGTGGAAGTGCGTCTCGGCGGCATCGGCAAGCAGGTCAACGTTGAAGCCCGCACCCGCGAAGACCTGGCCGCGCTGCGCGGGATTCCCGGGGTGAAGAGCGCGGTGGCGATCAACCAGCTGCCGTTCCGCCGCAACTCGTGGAACAGCAGCCTGTCGCGCGTTCCCGACCAGGAACGCCCGACGTTGAGCGCCGCGCAGTACTACGCCCGCGAGGGCACGCTGGACACGCTGGGCGTCGAACTGATCGCCGGCAGCGACTTCCAGCCGGGTGAGTACCGCGAGTACGACGAGGTCGTCAACGATCCCGAATCTGAAACCAAGGGCAGCTCGGTGATCCTGACCAAGTCCGCCGCCGACAAGCTCTTCCCCGACGGCGATGCACTGGGCAAGACGGTGTACAGCGGCCGCATGCCGCTGCGCGTGACCGGCGTGGTCAAGGTGCTGGGTCGCCCCAGCCGGGTCGAGGGCAATACGCAGCACTCGATGGTGCTGCCGATCCGCATGTCCTACGACATGGGCTTCTACCTGATCCGGGTTACCGACCCGTCGCGCCGCGATGAAGTGCTCAAGGCCGCCGTGACCGCACTTGAACGGGTGGATTCCAGCCGCCTGGTGCGGGCCAAGGTCACCTACGAGGAAACCCGCAACAAGTACTTCGCCAATGACCGCGCGATGGTCGGCCTGTTGATCACCGTGTGCGTGGCCCTGCTGGTGGTCACCGCGCTGGGCATCGTCGGCCTGGCCAGCTTCTGGGTGCAGCAGCGCACCAAGCAGATCGGCATCCGCCGTGCACTGGGCGCCACGCGGGGGCAGATCCTGCGCTACTTCCAGACCGAGAACTTCCTGCTGGCCACGGTGGGCATCGTGCTGGGCATGTTGATGGCCTACACAATCAACCTGTGGCTGATGAACACCTACGAGCTGCCGCGCATGCCCATCAGCTACCTGCCGATCGGCGCGGTGCTGCTGTGGCTGCTGGGCCAGATCGCGGTGTTCGGCCCGGCCCGCCGCGCCGCCGCCGTGGCCCCGGCCATCGCCACCCGGAGTGCCTGACATGCGCCTGCCTACCCCTTCCCTGGCGCTGTGCCTGCTGCTGGCCAGCGCCCCGCCGCTGTCGGCCACCCACCGCGAGTCATCGCGGCTGGACTGGCGCGAAGACGGCCATCACCTGGCACTGGATGCCGAACAGAGCGTGGTGCGCGTGCGCAACGCCACGCCAGCCGGGCATTTCGGCGTGCGTGCCGGCGACCGCGTGCTGCGGGTGGGCACGCAGCCGGTGCGCAGCGTGGATGACCTGACCACCGCCCTGGGCCGCAGCGGCCCGGGCTCGGTGCCGGTGACCGTGCAGCGCGACGGCCGCGAACAGACCGTGCAGGTGGCCACCGCCGCGTGGCGCGGGGTGCTGCCCCCGCGGGCCCCTGCACCGCCACCACCGCCACCACCACCGCGGCGGTAGCCGGGACGGCGCCGGCGGCCCTGCCCGCCAGCGCCGTGCTCCGGTACTCTCTGTCCTTCTCCCGGTGCCCTGTCGACGCATGCCTTCGATCCTGATCATTGATGACAACGCCAGCGTCGGCACCGCACTGGAAGTGCTGTTCTCGCTGCACGATATCGACGCGCTGCACGCGCTGTCGCCCGAGGCCGGGCTGGCGCTGCTGGAACAACAGCCGGTGGACCTGGTGATCCAGGACATGAACTTCACCGAAGACACCACCTCCGGCGAAGAAGGCGAAGCGCTGTTCCAGCAGATCCGCGCACGCCACCCCGACCTGCCGGTGATTCTGCTGACCGCCTGGACCCACCTCAGCAGCGCGGTGGACCTGGTGCGTGCCGGCGCGGCCGACTATCTGGCCAAACCATGGGACGACCGCAAACTGCTGGTCACGGTGAACAACCTATTGGAGCTGTCCGAAACGCGTCGCGAGCTGGACCGCCGGCGCGACCGCGAGCAGCGCGACCGCACGGCGCTGGAAGCACGCTATGACCTGCGCGGCGCGGTGGTCGCCGATCCGGCCAGCGAGCGGGTGGTGAACCTGGCCTGCCAGGTCGCACGTTCGGCACTGCCGGTGTTGATCACCGGTCCCAACGGCGCCGGCAAGGAAAAGATCGCCGAGATCATCCAGGCCAACTCGCTGGTGGCCAAGGGCCCGTTCGTGGCGCTCAACTGTGGCGCCATTCCGGCCGAGCTGATCGAAGCCGAACTGTTCGGCAGCGAGGCCGGTGCCTACACCGGCGCCAACAAGGCCCGCGAAGGCAAATTCGAAGCTGCCGATGGCGGCACGCTGTTCCTCGACGAAATCGGCAACCTGTCACTGGGCGGACAGATGAAACTGCTGCGCGTGCTGGAAACCGGGCGTTTCGAGCGCCTGGGCTCCAACCGCGAACGCCAGGTCAAGGTGCGCGTGGTCAGTGCCACCAACGCCGACCTGCCCGCGATGATCCGCGACGGCAGCTTCCGCGAAGACCTTTACTACCGCCTCAATACCGTTGAACTGGCGCTGCCCCCGCTGGCCGAGCGCCCGGGCGACATCCTGCCGCTGGCAGAACGCTTCCTCAGTGGCGGCAAGGCGTTGTCCAGTGCGGCCGCCACGGCACTGCAGCGCCACCCCTGGCCGGGCAACGTGCGCGAGCTGCGCAACGTCATCCAGCGCGCCGAACTGCTGGCCCAGGGCGCGCGCATCGAAGTGGCCGACCTCAACCTGCCGCGGGCGCCGGCAGCGGCGCGGCCCACCGCACCGAGCGCCGATCCGGATCGCAGCCGCATCGAAGCGGCGCTGGCCCACAACCACGGCATCATCGCCCAGGCGGCCGCCGAGCTGGGCCTGAGCCGCCAGGCGCTGTACCGGCGCATGGATCGCCACGGCATCCCGCGCGAATGACACGCCGCTCCTTCACCTTCCGGCTGTTCCTGCGCCTGCTGCCGGTGCTGGCGCTGGCCGCTGCGTTTCCCTGGTACCTGGCGTTCTGGCTGGACCATGGGTGGGCGGTCAGCGTGGTGTCGATCGTCGTGCTGCTGTCGGTGATGTGGTTCAGCCTGCGCCGCGCCACCGCGCCGGTGCGTTCGCTGCTGCGGGCGTTGTCGGGCACCACCAGCAGCTACCGAGACGGCGAATACAATTTTTCGGTGTACTGGCCGGGCGACGACGAACTGGGTGACCTGGTGCAGGCGCACCGCGAGCTGGGCGACGTGCTGCGCGAACAGCGCCAGGGGCTGGTGCAACGGGAACTGCTGCTGGACACCATGGTGCAGAACACGCCGGTGTCGATGCTGCTGCTGGCCAACGGCGGCGACGGCATCCAGCGCGTGGTGTTCTCCAACCTGGCCGCGCGCAAGCTGCTGCACAACGGCTGGAAGCTGGAAGGCCAGCGCATGCAGGACGTGCTGGAAACGATGCCGGTGGAACTGCGCGATGCGATCGTGCGCGGCGGCGACAGCCTGTTCGCGGTTCGCCAGGACGACAGCGACGATGAAGAAGACGAGCAGGTGTACCACCTGTCGCGGCGCAACTTCCATCTCAACGGCCGCCCGCACGACCTGCTGCTGATCCGCCTGCTCACCGCCGAACTGCGCCGCCAGGAAGTGCAGACCTGGAAGAAGGTGATCCGGGTGATCAGCCACGAGCTCAACAACTCGCTGGCGCCGATCGCTTCGCTGGCCCATTCCGGCGGCGAGCTGGTGCGGCGTGGCAAGACCGAGCGGCTGGAAGAAGTGTTCGCCACCATCGAGGAGCGGGCGCGCCATCTGGAAGGCTTCATCCGCGGCTATGCGCGCTTTGCCAAGCTGCCGCAGCCGCAGCTGCAAAACGTGCAGTGGATTCAGTTCCTGACCAGCCTGCAGCACCAGATTCCATTCCGCATGCAGGGCATCGGCGACGACCTGCACAGCCGGGTGGATATCGCCCAGCTTGGCCAGGCGCTGCTGAACCTGCTGAAGAACGCACATGAAGCGGGCGGCGATGCCGAGCCGCCCAATGATGATGTCGAGGTCCGCCTGACCCGCCTGCCGCAGTGGCTGCGCCTGGAAGTGCTGGACCGCGGCAAGGGCATGAATGAAGCCGTGCTGCAGAACGCGTTGATGCCGTTCTACTCGACCAAGCGCAACGGCACCGGGTTGGGGTTGGCGCTTACCCGGGAAATCGTGGAAGCGCACGGCGGTCGGATTTCGCTGCAGAACCGCCGCGAAGGCGGGTTGTGCGTGGCGATCTTTTTGCCGGTTTGATCGGGTTGCCGGGCAGAGCCCGGCACTACGGGGGCGTTGGCATCGTCGGGTTGCCGGCCAGCGGCCGGCACTACCGGGATCGCTTGGTTGCCGGCCAGCGGCCGGCACTACCCGGATCGCCTGGTTGCCGGCCAGCGGCCGACATTACCGGGTGCGCGATGGCGCGTGTCAGCGCTTGGTGGGGCGCTTCCAGCCGTCGATGGTTTCCTGGCGTGCGCGGGCCAGGGTGAGCTTGCCGTCGGGGGCGGTGCGGGTGATCACCGAGCCGGCGGCAATGGTGGCGCCTGCGCCGATCACCACCGGGGCCACCAGCGCGCTGTTGGAGCCGATGAAGGCGTTGTCGCCGATGGTGGTCTGCGACTTGTTCACCCCGTCGTAGTTGCAGGTGATGGTGCCCGCACCGATGTTGACCTTGGCCCCGATCACCGCATCGCCCAGGTAGGTGAGGTGGTTGGCCTTGCTGCCCGGTCCCAGCGTGACCTTCTTGGTTTCCACGAAGTTGCCCACGTGGCTGCCGGCGGCCAGCACCGTACCCGGGCGCAGGCGTGCGAACGGCCCGATGTCCGCCGCGCCTTCGCTGACCACGCCGTCCAGGTCGCAATGCGCCTTGACCACGGTGCCCGCAGCCAGCGACACGTCCTTGAGCCGGGTGAACGGCCCGATGCTGACGCCGTCGCCCAGTTCGACCCGACCTTCCAGGATCACGTTGACGTCGATCTGCACGTCGCGCCCGACGCTGACCGTGCCGCGGATGTCCAGGCGCGCCGGGTCCAGCACCCGTGCGCCCTGCGTGCACAGCGCCCGCACCGCGCGCAGCTGCCACGCGCGCTCCAGCTGTGCCAGCTGCCACGGGTCGTTGGCGCCCTCGGCTTCCTGCGCGTCCTCGACGAACGCCATGTCGGCCGGGGTGTAGTCATGCGCGGCGGCGGCGAACACGTCGGTCAGGTAGTACTCGCCCTGCGCGTTGGCATTGGACAGCTGCGACAGCCAGGTGCGCAGCGCCGTGGACTCGGCGGTGATGATGCCGGTGTTGATGGTGCGGATGGCCAGCTGCTCGTCGGTGGCGTCCTTCTGCTCCACGATTGCCGCGACCCGGCCCTCGGCATTGCGCACGATGCGGCCGTAACCGGTGGGGTTGCGCCACTTCGGCCACCAGCACCGCCAGCCGGCCCGGCTGCGCCAGCAGGTGGCGCAGGGTATCGGTACGGATCATCGGCACGTCGCCGTACAGCACCAGCACCGTGGCCGCGTCGGGCACGTTCGGCATGGCCTGCTGTACCGCATGGCCGGTGCCCAGCTGTTCGCGCTGTTCGGCCCAGAGCAGGTCGGTCTGGCTGGCGAAGGCCTCGCGCACCGCATCGCCACCGTGGCCATACACGACATGGATGGCGGCGGGCTGCAGGTCGCGGGCGGCATCGATCACGTGGGCCAGCATCGGGCGGCCGGCAATCGGCTGCAGCACCTTGGGCAGGTCGGATTTCATGCGCTTGCCAGCGCCGGCGGCGAGGATGATGACGTGCAGGGCTTGGGTCATGGGGCAGCGTGTGTGGGCGGTAGTGGCTGCGATTCTAGAACGCAGACGGTTAACATGCTGCGTTTCCGCACCGGTATCGCCGTCCCGTGAGTCTGATCCGCCAAGGCAGCCACTTCATCCTGATCGGCCTGGTGCAGCTTGGGGTGGACTGGGCGGTTTTCGTCGGTGCCACCGCACTGGGCGTGCCGACCGTGCCGGCCAATGTGCTGGGCCGGGTGTGCGGGATGCTGCTGGGGTTCTGGCTCAACGGCCGCTATACGTTCGCTGCCGACGGCGACCACCGCCTCGGTTGGGCGCGGTTCGCACGGTTCCTGGCGCTGTGGCTGCTGTTGACCGTGGTCAGTACGCTGTTGGTGAGCACGACCGCGCACCACCTTGGCCTGGCCTATGCCTGGCTGGCCAAACCGGTCGTCGAAGGCGGTCTGGCCGCCGTCTCGTTCCTGCTGTTGCGGCGCTTCGTCTACCGCTGAGCGGCCGGCGCAGGAACCGGGCACCGGTGCGGTGCCCGGCCGGGGTCACCTTATTCGCACTTCAGCGCGCTGACCACCTGGGCGAACTGGTCGTTGGCCTGCTTGCAGCCCGTCTCCAGCGCGGTCTTGTCCTGCATGGTGGCCCACTGGGCCTTGGCCTGGTCCACGCCCTGCTGGAAGGCGGCGGCCGTCTGCGGGTTGGACTTGTCGAAGCAGGCCTTGGCGCGGGTCAGGTAGGCCTCACAGGCCTGCGGCAGGCCCGCGCCGATGCCGGCGTCAGCAACCGGGGCAGCGGTGGTCGGCGCAGCCGCCGCCGGGGTCGGGGTGGCCGGCGCGGCAGCGTCGTCCTTCTTGCCACACGCCACCAGGCCGGTGAGGGCCACTGCGAGAATCAATGCGTTCTTGAACATGGTCATTCCTTGATTGAACGGTCAGGGGTTTCGAATGCCTGCATGACAGTCTCCGGCCGCGCACGTCCGGGTGCATGTCTGGCAGGTGCACTTCTAGCATCAATGCCCGGCGGCGTCATTCTGCGCCGCACCGGCTGCGCCCCCGGCTGGCACCCCGTCGTGCGGGCAGAAGCCCAGCGTGGCCCGCACCAGGGCAATGCGCGTAGCGTCATCCAGCGGCGCGCCCGGCGTGCCCTGCCGGGCGATGGCCCGCGCCAGCTGGCGGGGGCAGTCCGGGGCAGCCCGCACATCGTCCAACTGCGCCCAGTGCGAGAGCAGGCGCTCATCGAGGGTATCGATGCGTTCGCGAATGGCGTCCAGCGACGGCGGCGGCGAGGGCGTCCTGCCCAGCAGGAACTGCTGGATATCGACGTGCTGCAGCAACTTGTTGGCCTCGATCAGCTGGCGGTAGGCGGCCTCCACCGCGTCCGGGTCCAGTCCCAGCTGCACCGCGCGGTCGCGCTTTCCGGCGAGCACGGCTGCCTCGCGCTGCGGGTCTTCGATCGGGCGTCCGGCCACAAACTTGTAGGCCGCCACGTCGTGGGCGATCGCGTTGCGCGCCGCCACCCGTTGTACCCAGACGCCCAGGCTGTCCAACGGCGCGAGCGCGGATACGCGGGCAGACAGCAGCAGGCTGCAAAGGACCGCAATGACCAGCGGGGTGCGTGCAGGATTCATCATCAGGACTCGGGCAAAGGATGCCGCCGATTCTGCCCGCCCTGCCCGCGCGCCGATGCCGTGTCGATCACAGTCCGGGCCATCGGGTCGCCCGCTGGCCCAGATACGACAACGCCGGCACAAGGCCGGCGCGGTCGAACACCCGCAGGCGAGCTGCTTAGTGCTTGAGCGTCTTGCGCAGGCGCTCCAGCGCCTGCAGCTGGACCACCGCTTCGGCCAGCTTCTGCTGGGCTTCGGCGACGTCCATGGCTTCGCCACGGTTGGCCAGCACGCGTTCGGCTTCTTCCTTGGCCTTGCGCACCGACGCTTCGTCGATGTCCTGGGCACGGATCGCGGTGTCGGCCAGCACGGTAACCACCTGCGGCTGCACCTCGAGGATGCCGCCGGAAATGGCGAAGTCGAGCTGCTCGCCGTTCGGCGTGGTCACTACCACCTTGCCCGGCTTCAGGCGGGTGATCAGCGGGGCATGCTTGGGCGCAATGCCCAGCTCGCCCAGCTCGCCGGTGGCCACGACCAGGGTCGCTTCACCACGGAAGATTTCCTGCTCGGCGCTGACGATGTCGCAACGGATGGTGCTCATGTAACTCTCTTCGCTAGGGGGCGGGTGTGACCCACCGCAGGGATTCCGCAGCGGTGGGCAGATGCCCACCCCGTGTCACGGTCGGGACGGGCGTGTGCCCGTCCCCGCCGCATCAGGCCTTCTCGGCCATCTTCTTGGCCTTCTCGACCGCTTCTTCGATGCTGCCGACCATGTAGAACGCCTGCTCCGGCAGGTGATCGTACTCGCCATCGACGATGGCCTTGAAGCCACGGATGGTGTCCTTCAGGCTCACGTACTTGCCCGGCGAGCCGGTGAACACTTCGGCCACGTGGAACGGCTGGCTGAAGAAGCGCTCGATCTTGCGGGCGCGGGTCACGGCCTGCTTGTCTTCTTCGGACAGTTCGTCCATGCCCAGGATGGCGATGATGTCCTTCAGTTCCTTGTACTTCTGCAAGGTCTGCTGGACGCGCTGGGCGGTGTCGTAGTGTTCGTTGCCGATGACCAGCGGGTCCATCTGGCGGCTGGTCGAATCCAGCGGATCCACGGCCGGGTAGATACCCAGCGAGGCGATCGAACGCGACAGGGTCACGGTCGAATCCAGGTGGGCGAAGGTGGTGGCCGGCGACGGATCGGTCAAGTCATCGGCGGGCACGTACACGGCCTGGATCGAGGTGATCGAGCCATTCTTGGTCGAGGTGATGCGCTCCTGCAGGACGCCCATTTCCTCGGCCAGGGTCGGCTGGTAGCCCACTGCCGACGGCATACGGCCCAGCAGTGCCGACACTTCGGTACCGGCCAGGGTGTAGCGGTAGATGTTGTCGACGAACAGCAGCACGTCCTTGCCCTTGCCGTTTTCGTCCTTCTCGTCGCGGAAGTACTCGGCCATGGTCAGGCCGGTCAGCGCGACGCGCAGGCGGTTGCCCGGCGGCTCGTTCATCTGGCCGTACACCATCGCGACCTTGTCCAGGACGTTGGAGTCCTTCATCTCGTGGTAGAAGTCGTTGCCCTCACGGGTACGCTCACCCACGCCGGCGAACACGGACAGGCCGCTGTGCGCCTTGGCGATGTTGTTGATCAGTTCCATCATGTTGACGGTCTTGCCGACGCCGGCGCCGCCGAACAGGCCGACCTTGCCGCCCTTGGCGAACGGGCACATCAGGTCGATGACCTTGATGCCGGTTTCCAGCAGCTCGGTGGCCGGGGACTGGTCTTCGTACGACGGGGCTTCACGGTGGATTTCCCACGTGTCGCTGGCGGTCACCGGACCGGCTTCGTCGATCGGACGACCCAGCACGTCCATGATGCGGCCCAGGGTGCCTGCACCGACCGGCACCGAGATGGCGCGTTCGGTGTTGGTGGCCACCAGGTTGCGCTTCAGGCCGTCGGTGGAGCCCAGCGCGATGCAACGGACCACGCCGTCGCCCAGCTGCTGCTGCACTTCCAGCGTGATTTCGGTGTTGTCCACCTTCAGCGCGTGGTACACCTTCGGCACCGACTCGCGGGGGAATTCGACGTCGACGACGGCGCCGATGATCTGAACGATCTTGCCCTGACTCATTGCTGCAATCCTCTAATGTGTGCTTTGACTGTGCGCGTCAGACTGCTGCCGCGCCGCCGACGATTTCGGAAATTTCCTGGGTGATCGCTGCCTGGCGGGCCTTGTTGTAGACCAGCTGCAGGGTTCCGATCAGCTTGTTCGCGTTGTCGCTTGCCGACTTCATCGCGACCATGCGGGCTGCATGCTCGGACGCGACGTTTTCCAGAACCGCCTGGTACACCAGCGACTCGACGTAACGCGTCATCACGTGCTCCAGCACGGTCGCGGCGTCGGGTTCGTACAGGTAGTCCCAGTCGTGGTGCGCGACCTGCTTCTCAGCGGCCGGCAACGGCAGCAGCTGGTCGAAGCTGGCCTTCTGCGTCATCGTGTTGATGAAGCGGTTGTAGACCAGGTACACGCGGTCGACCTTGCCTTCGGTGAAGGCATCGAGCATGACCTTGATCACGCCGATCAGCTGTTCCAGGTGCGGCACGTCGCCCATGTGGGTGACGCTGCCGACCATGTTGACCTTGATGCGGCGGAAGAAGGTCGAGGCCTTCTGGCCCACCGTCACCACGTCGATCTCGGCACCCTTGTCCTGGTACTGGCGGACTTCGCCCAGCATCTTGCGGAACAGGTTGTTGTTCAGGCCGCCGGCCAGGCCGCGGTCGGAGGAGATCACGATGTAACCGACCCGCTTGACCTCGTCACGCTGGACCAGGAACGGATGCTGGTAATCGGTGCTGGCCTGGGCCAGGTGACCGATCACCTGCTTCATCGCCTGCGCATACGGACGCGACGTCTTCATCCGCTCCTGCGCCTTGCGGATTTTGGAGGCCGAGACCATTTCGAGCGCGCGCGTCACCTTGCGGGTGTTCTGCACGCTCTTGATCTTGGTTTTGATTTCGCGTCCGCTTGCCATCTCTTCTTCCCGTATAGCGGGGCTCTGCCCCGCTGCCATTCAACGGTGAAGCGAGGCCGTCAGGCCCCGCCACACATGCGGCTTACCAGCTGCCGGTGGTCTTGAACTCGGCGATGCCCTTCTTGAAGGCCGCTTCGATGTCGTTGTCCCAACCGCCGGTGGCGTTGATTTTGCTGATCAGCTCGCCCTGGGTGTTGGCGAAGTGGGCGTGCAGGCCCTCCTCCAGTGCCAGCAGCTTGTTGACCGGCACGTCGTCGAGGTAACCCTCGTTGACGGCGTAGATGGTCAGCGCCTGGTTGGCGATCGACATCGGGGCGTACTGCTTCTGCTTCATCAGCTCGGTGACGCGCTGACCGCGCTCAAGCTGCTTGCGGGTGGCTTCGTCCAGGTCCGAGGCGAACTGCGCGAACGCAGCCAGCTCGCGGTACTGGGCCAGCGAGATACGGATGCCGCCGGACAGCTTCTTGATGATCTTGGTCTGGGCCGCACCACCGACGCGCGACACCGAGATACCGGCGTTCACGGCCGGGCGGATGCCCGAGTTGAACAGATCGGTTTCCAGGAAGATCTGGCCGTCGGTGATCGAGATCACGTTGGTCGGCACGAACGCCGAGACGTCACCGGCCTGGGTTTCGATGATCGGCAGCGCGGTGAGCGAGCCGGTCTTGCCCTTGACGGCGCCGTTGGTGAACTTCTCCACATACTCTTCGGACACGCGGGCAGCGCGCTCGAGCAGGCGGGAGTGCAGGTAGAACACGTCACCCGGGTAGGCTTCGCGGCCCGGCGGACGCTTCAGCAGCAGCGAGATCTGGCGGTAGGCCACGGCCTGCTTGGACAGATCGTCGTACACGATCAGCGCGTCTTCGCCGCGGTCCATGAAGTACTCACCCATGGTGCAGCCCGAGTAGGCGCTGATGTACTGCATCGCGGCCGATTCGGACGCGGTGGCAGCCACCACCACGGTGTGCGCCAGGGCGCCGTTCTCTTCCAGCTTGCGCACGATGTTGGCCACGGTCGAGGCCTTCTGGCCGATCGCGACGTACACGCACTTGATGCCGGTGCTCTTCTGGTTGATCACCGCATCGATGGCCAGGGCGGTCTTGCCGGTCTGGCGGTCACCGATGACCAGCTCGCGCTGGCCGCGGCCGATCGGAATCATGGAGTCGACCGACTTGTAACCGGTCTGCACCGGCTGGTCGACCGACTTGCGCCAGATCACGCCCGGGGCAACGCGCTCCACCGGCGCGGTGGCCTGTGCAGCGATCGGGCCCTTGCCGTCGATCGGCTCGCCCAGCGCGTTGACCACGCGGCCGAGCATTTCCGGACCCACCGGCACTTCCAGGATACGACCGGTGGTCTTGGCGACGTCGCCTTCGCGCAGGTGCTCATAGCCACCCAGGACCACGGCGCCGACCGAGTCGCGCTCCAGGTTCAGGGCCAGGGCGAAGGTGTTGTTCGGCAGTTCGATCATTTCGCCCTGCATCACGTCGGCCAGACCGAAGATGCGCACGATGCCGTCGGACACGCTGGTCACGGTGCCTTCGTTGCGCGATTCCGCGGCCAGCTTGACCTTCTCGATGCGGTTCTTGATCAGTTCGCTGATTTCGGAGGGGTTGAGCGTGGTTGCCATCGTCAAGTCCTAGTGCCGGCGATCACGCCGGACGTTAAATGAATTCAGTTAGCGAGCGCGGTCTGCAGGCGCGACAGCTTGCCCTTGAGCGAGCCATCGATGACCACGTCGCCGGCGTCGATGACGGCACCGCCGATCAACGAAGCATCGACTGCGGTCGAGACGTCCACTTCACGACCGAAGCGCTTGCGCAGCGCGGCCTTGATGGCGTCCAGTTCAGCGGCGGACAGTTCCGTGGCCGAGGTCACGGTGGCCTTGACCACGTGTTCGGCGTCGGCGCGCAGCTGGTCGTACATGCCGGCGATTTCCGGCAGCAGCGGCAGACGGTGCGCTTCGGCCAGGATGGCCAGGAAGCGACCGAAGGTCTCGCTGGACGATTCCGGCACCAGCAACGCGACGGCATCGCCGCGGTCCAGTTCCGGATTCGACAGCAAGGCCGCCACGCGTGGGTCGGCGGCTACATGGGCGGAGAACGCAAGCGCGTCCGACCACGGCGCGAACGTGCCTTCGTCGCGCGCGGTCGCGAACGCGGCGCGGGCATACGGGCGTGCAAGCGTGAGGGCCTGGCTCATCGATCAGATCTCCGATGCCAGCTCGTCGAGCAGCGCCTTGTGGGCGTTGGCGTCGATTTCGCGCTTGAGCAGCTTTTCGGCACCGCTCACGGCCAGTGCGGATACCTGCTTGCGCAGATCTTCACGGGCACGGTTGGCGGCAGCCTCGATTTCAGCGTGGGCCAGATCTTTCTGGCGGTTCGCTTCGGCGATGGCTTCATTCTTGGCGGCTTCAACGATCTGGTTGGCGCGCGCGTGGGCCTGGTCGATGATCTCGTTGGCCTTGCCGCGTGCATCCTTCAGTGCTTCGTTGACCTTTTCCTGCGCCTGGGCCAGATCCTTCTGGCTGCGGTCAGCAGCGGCGAGGCCTTCAGCGATCTTCTGCTGGCGCTCTTCGATGGCGTTCATCAACGGCGGCCAGATCTTGGTCGCGATGATCCAGATCAGACCGGCGAAAGCCAGTGCCTGGGCAACGAGGGTAAAACCGATATCCATGGGGTTCGCTCAATCTGGGGTGATGGGGTGGTTGCGCCGCCCAAGGCGGCGCAGCCTTTCCTTCATCCGCGATCAGGCGCACACGGCGCCTGATCGTTTCGCTTTCGCTGGATCAGCCTGCAACGGCCGGCAGACGGGCAACGAACTCGCCGATGGTCGGGTTGGCGAAGGCCAGCAGCAGGCCGACGGCGACCGAGATGATGAACGCGGCGTCGATCAGGCCGGCGGTGATGAACATGCGGACCTGCAGGACCGGAATCAGTTCCGGCTGGCGGGCAGCCGATTCCAGGAACTTACCGGACATGATGGCCAGACCAAGACCGGCACCGAGCGCGGCCAGGCCGATCATGATGCCGACGGCGAGGACGGTGGAGCTCTGGACTTGGGCGAGGTTGGTCAGGACGGCGAGGTACATGGTTTTCTCCTGGAACTTTGAATAGCTAAGGGTTTAGAAACAAACGGATGAAGGGTGAAGCGAAAACTCAGTGAGCGTCTTCCGACAGGCTCAGGTACACGATGGACAACATCATGAAGATGAAGGCCTGCAGCGGAATCACCAGCAGATGGAACAGCATCCAGCCCAGGCCGAATGCACCGCCTGCGATGGCGCCGGCGATACCCGCGCTGCCCAGCACCCAGATCAGCAGGAAGACGATTTCGCCGCCGAACATGTTGCCGAACAGTCGCATCGCCAGCGAGATCGGCTTGCTGAGCCACTCGACGATGTTGAGGATCAGGTTGAACGGCATCATCCACTTGCCGAACGGTGCGGTCAGGAATTCCTTGGTGAAGCCACCAATACCCTTGGCACGCAACGCGAAGAAGAGCATCAGGAAGAACACGCTGATCGACATGCCCAGGGTGGCATTGACGTCGGCGGTGGGGACCGGCTTCCAGTACGGCACGCCGAGGGCTTCCAGCGGCAGGGCGATGAAGTCGGCCGGGATCATCTTGATGAGGTTCATCAGGAGGATCCAGAAGAAGATCGTGATGGCGATCGGGGTCACCAGCTTGCTGGTGCCGTGGTAGGTGTCCTTGGCCTGGCGGTCAACGAACTCCAGGCAGATCTCCACGAACGCCTGCCACTTGCCCGGCACGCCGGCGGTGGCCTTGCGGGTTGCCATCCAGAAGCCGAACACCATCAACAGGCCCATCAGGACCGAAGTCACCATGGTGTCGACGTGGATCGCCCAGAAACCACCTTCCTGCATATGGAACGTCAGGTTGTGCAGGTGATGTTGGATGTAGGAGGTGGGTGTCAGCGCCTCGCCTGCCATGTGTCCGGAACCTTGAGTTAAATAAAGGGGATCAGCGCCTGGCCAGAGCCAGGACCTGGAACATCAACCCGACGGCGATACCGGCCAACAGCGCCAATGCAGGCAGCTTGAAGACCAGGAACCCCACCATCAGGACACCGAAAACGAGTACCCACTTTGCCACCACGGCCAGGATCAGGCGGGTCATTGCCGATCCAGCCGCCTGCACCCCGCCACCCAACGCCATGCGCGCCGCGACCCAGCCACCGGCCGACACCGCCACACCCGATGCCAGCGCCCCCAGGGCGTACATCGTTCCTGCCAGCAGCAGGAAGGCCAGAGCCAGGACAGCCACTGCAGCCAGCGGGTAAACCGCTGCGCGCAGCATCAGTCGCCGACCCGAATCAACGGAGTTCAGCACACGTATGTCCTGCAAGATCTTGAGTAGAAAGGCCGAGGTCGCAAGCAAGCGCCCCGTCGAGCCGCCAAATTATAGCAACGGGACAATTTGCGAGACAACCGCCCCCTGTTCATCCCGGATAGCCGCAAGTTGCTGCATCGCCACAGATTTTGCGTTCCACCGGCGGGCTAATCCCGGCCTGACTGGCTCTGCGCCTGTTGCGACGCACCAATTGAACTTTGGTCGCAGCCTCCTGTCAGATCAATCGACCTGCTCATTTCGATCCTCGTCGACGCCCTTGTGGCAGGTCTGGCACCCCAAAGTGGCCCCGAACTCTCTCCGGGGCCACTTTTTTCCGGCCGTTGGCCCGGGCGTTGGGACCGAATCCGGCGCCACGGCGGTTGCCTGAACGGGCTCCAGGGCGCGTTGCGGCCACCGATGTGACCGACGGCACGCCCCGGTGCATGAACGGTACACACAGCGTCCACCATACGTTCACGAATGGTGGACGCGGCGCTGGGCAAAGTGATTCCACATCAATGAATCACTGCAAGGACACACACCGATGCGCCTGATGCTCCCCCTGCTCGCCCTGCCGCTGGCCATGGCGGCACTGACCCACGCCAACACTGCCAGCGCCGCTGAAGGTGATGATCGCTTTGCCCTGCGCCTGGGCGCGATGAACATCGATTCGGACAATACGATCCGTGGCAACACCACCGTTGCCGGCCAGGACGTGGGCTTCTCCGAGGACTTCAAGCTGGGTGGCAAGGAGTGGGAGCCGCGCATCGACGGTATGTTCCGCATCAGCGACCGCCAGCGCCTGCTGTTCAACTACTTCAAGTACGACAAGGACCGCCGCGAGACGCTCGGCCAGGACATTTCCTACGGCGGCGTGACAGTGCCGGCCGACAGCTTCGTCAAGGGCGAGCTGAAGTATCAGGTGGCCAGCCTGGTGTACGACTACTCGGTGGTGGACACCGAGAAGTTCGACCTGGGCCTGCAGCTGGGTGCCGAGTACGCCAAGGTGAGCACCAAGGCCTATGCCGACGTGGGTGACCTGTACCAGGGCCGCTTCCTCGACGAGAAGGCCGACGGTGTGGCCCCGGTGGTGGGCGCCCGCATGAGCTTCACGCCGTCGGAAAAGTGGCTGATCACGCTGCAGGGCCAGTACCTCAACACGAGCTGGGGCAACTTCGACGACTACAAGGGCGACCTGACCCGCGCCAATGCGATCGTGGATTACCGCCTGACCAAGAACTTCGGCGTGTTCGCCGGCTACGACTGGTTCAAGCTGGACGTGGACCAGAAGGGCAGCGACGGCACCATCGGCCTGAAGCAGGAATTCAAGGGTCCGGTGGCCGGCATCAGCCTCACCTTCTAAGCAACCGCAGCACCTCTCTCCGAGCGCGGCAACAGGGCAACCTGTTGTCGCGTTTTTGTTTGTGTCGACGTCAGCAGGCAACGGCGAGGCGCGTCGAGCGCTGGGCGGGGATGCCCTTGCATGCGAATGTCCCCCGGCGCCGGCCTGCGGCCGTCACCGCCTCCTTTATTTCGCATGCAAGGGCATCCCCGCCCGCGTGGCGAGCGTCCCGGCTGCTGAAAAGGCAGGAGCGCAGAGGCGACGCTGTTTCTTTCAACAGGGCGAGCCCCTTCGTGGCCGGCAGGTCTTTCGCAAAATAAAGGAGGAGGTGACGGCCGCAGGCCGGCGCCGGGGGACATTTGCAGAAAGGCCTGCCGGCCACGAAGGGGCCCATCCGGTCGCGACCAGAGCAGGCAAAGACACAGCACCGCCCCGCGCCACGTAGCAACGAAAAACCCCGGCGTTTGCCAGGGTTTTTGTTGAACCGGTGTCACGACCAACGGTCGTGACCTACCGCTTCTTCGGCAGGTCTTTCGCAAAATAAAGGAGGAGGTGACGGCCGCAGGCCGGCGCCGGGGGGCATTTGCAGAAAGGCCTGCCGGTCACGAAGGGGCCCATCCGGTCGCGACCAAAGCAGGCAAAGACACAGCCCCGCCCCGCGCCACGCAGCAACGAAAAACCCCGGCGTTTGCCGGGGTTTTTGTTGAACCGGTGTCGCGACCAACGGACGTGATTTACCGCTTCTTGGGCATGTACAGATCGGTGATCGTGCCGTCGTAGATTTCCGCGGCCATCGCCACCGATTCGCTCAGCGTCGGGTGCGCGTGGATGGTGTGACCGATGTCCTCGGCCTCCGCGCCCATCTCGATCGCCAGCCCGATCTCGGCCAGCAGGTCGCCGGCGTGCACGCCCACGATCGCGCCACCGATGATGCGGTGCGTCTCCTCATCGAAGATCAGCTTGGTGAAGCCCTCGGTACGACCGATACCGATCGCACGGCCACTGGCCGCCCACGGGAACTTCGCCACGCCCACCTTCAGACCCTTGGCCTTCGCCTCGGTCTCGGTCACGCCCACCCAGGCGATTTCCGGATTGGTGTAGGCCACCGACGGAATCACCCGCGCCACCCACTCCTTCTTCTCGCCCGAGGCCACTTCCGCGGCCAGCTTGCCCTCGTGCGTAGCCTTGTGCGCCAGCATCGGGTTACCCACGATGTCGCCGATGGCGAAGATATGCGGCACGTTGGTGCGCATCTGGCGGTCCACCGGAATGAAGCCACGCTCGGTGACCTGCACGCCGGCCTTCTCGGCCCCGATCTTCTTGCCGTTCGGCGAGCGGCCCACGGCCACCAGCACGCGGTCGAAGGTGCCCTGCGCCAGCGCGGGCGTCTCGCCTTCGGTGGCGGCCTCGAAGGTCACCGTGATGCCCTTGGCATCGGCGCTCACGCCCGACGCCTTGGTCTTCAGGTGAACCTCCACGCCCTGCTTCTTCAGACGGTCGGCCAGCGGCTTCACCAGGTCCTTGTCGGCGCCCGGCATCAGCTGGTCCATGAACTCCACCACCGTCACCTTGCTGCCCAGGGCCGCATACACCGTCGCCATTTCCAGGCCGATGATGCCGCCGCCCACCACCAGCAACGAACCCGGCACCTCGGCCAGCTCCAATGCATCGGTGGAATCCATCACGCGCTTGTCGTCCCACGGGAAGTTCGGCAGCTTCACCGCCTGCGAACCGGCGGCGATGATGCACTGCTCGAAACGCAGCAGCTGGGTCTTGCCGTCGTCGCCGACGATCTCCAGCTCGTTGGCCGACACGAACGTGGCCAGGCCCTGCACCGTGCGCACCTTGCGCTGCTTGGCCATGCCGGCCAGGCCCTTGGTCAGCTGGGTGACCACCTTTTCCTTGTAGCCGCGCAGCTTGTCCAGGGTGATCGTGGGCGCGCCGAACTCGACGCCGAAATCACCGGCGTGGGCGACTTCATCAATCACCGCGGCGGCATGCAGCAGCGCCTTGGACGGAATGCAGCCCACGTTGAGGCAGACGCCGCCGAGGCTGGCGTACCGCTCGATCAACACCGTGTCCACGCCCAGGTCGGCCGAGCGGAACGCGGCGGTGTAACCGCCCGGGCCGGCGCCCAGCACCACCATCTTGCATTCGATGTCGGCCGGCTTGCCCGACGACAGCGCCGGCTGCGGCGCGGCCGGTTCGGCCGGGGCGCGGTGCGACGGGGTCACCGGCGGCTTGCTGGCCGGTGCGGCCTCCGCCTTGGGTGCGTCGGCCTTGGCCGGCGCAGCCGGTGCGGCGGCCTCGCCTTCGGCTTCAAGCAGCAGCACCACGTCGCCCTCGGACAGGTTGTCGCCGAGCTTGACCTTGATTTCCTTGACCACGCCGGCGGCCGACGACGGCACTTCCAGCGTTGCCTTGTCCGACTCCAGCGTGACCAGACCCTGGTCCTTCTTCACCGTGTCGCCCACGGCAACCAGCAGTTCGATCACCGGCACACCGCTGTAATCGCCGATGTCGGGAACCTTGATTTCAATTGCGGCCATTGTTGTTCTCCTGGTACTCAGCCGGCGGTGCCGGCGAGCAGTTGCTGCAGTTCGTCGAGCGACTCGTCCAGATCTTTCCAGCGACGGTCGAGCTTCTTTTCCTTGGTGTCGCTGGCTTCGATCAGCAGCGCCACCTGTTTCATCATCAGCTTGCCGGTACCGCATTCCGGGCGCGGGCCGCTGAAGCGCTGCCCGCCCACCTGGAAGGACAGCACCTCGCCATCCAGCACCGCCGCCTTGCGGTCGGCCGGCACCGCCGCGTCCAGCGCGGCCTGCCAGCTGCGCACCAGACGCTGTGCCAGCGCGGCCGGGATGCTGACCTGGTACTGGTCCGGCTCCTGGTCCACGCGCAGTTCAAGACCGCCCTGGCGGGCGCTGTTGTTCCAGCTGTAGACCCGCTTGTCGGCGCGGCTGTAACGCAGCGTCCATTCCTGTTCCTGGGTGCCCGGCAGCAGTGCCACGCCGGTTTCAACCCCGCTCTTGGGCAGGGTCACCAGCGACAGCGCCGGCTGTGCCTTGCCTTCGAACAGGGTTTCCACGGCCTGGCCGTAGTTGCCCACCGCCGGCGGCCAGCCGCGGCCGAGGCCGGAGCTGCAGTCCGCCGCGAGCGCCTGCGCCGCCGGCACCATGCCCAGCACCAAAGCCACGTAGAGCCGGGCTCTGCCCGGCTTCATGGCGGCCCTGCCCGGCTGCAACGCCAGGCCTTGCCTCACAGCAGCACGCGCCGCATGTCGGCCAGCACCTGCGACAGGTAGGTGGTGAAGCGGGCGGCCAGCGCACCGTCGATGACGCGGTGGTCGTAGCTCAGCGACAGCGGCAGCATCAGCTTCGGGGCGAATTCCTTGCCGTTCCAGACCGGCTGGATCGACGACTTGGACACGCCCAGGATGGCCACTTCCGGTGCATTGACGATGGGGGTGAACGCGGTGCCACCGATCCCGCCCAGCGAGCTGATCGAGAAGCAGCCACCGCTCATGTCGGCCGGGCCCAGCTTGCCGTCGCGCGCCTTCTTGGCCAGCTCGCCCGATTCCTGCGCGATCTGCACCACGCCCTTCTTGTCGACATCGCGGATCACCGGCACGACCAGGCCGCTCGGCGTATCGGCGGCGAAGCCGATGTTGAAGTACTTCTTCAGGGTCAGGTTCTCGCCGCTGGCATCCAGCGAGGCGTTGAACTCGGGGAACTTCTTCAGCGCCGCAGCACTGGCCTTGACCAGGAAGGCGAGCATGGTCAGCTTGATGCCGGCCTTCTCGTTTTCCTTGTTCAGGGCCACGCGCAGGGCCTCCAGCTCGGTGATGTCGGCCTGCTCGAACTGGGTGACGTGCGGGATCATGGCCCAGTTGCGCGCCAGGTTGGCGCCGGAGATCTTCTTGATCCGCGACAGCGGCTGGACCTCGACCTCACCGAACTTGCTGAAGTCCACCTTCGGCCACGGCAGCAGGTTCAGGCCACCACCGGCGGCCGCGGTGCCGCCGCTGGCAGCGACGCCGCCGGTCAGCGCGGACTTGACGAACTTCTGCACGTCGCCCTTGGTGATGCGGCCACCCTTCTCGGTGCCGCTCAGCTGGTTCAGGTCCACGCCCAGTTCGCGAGCGAACACGCGCACCGCGGGGGAGGCATAGGGCACCTTCTGCGGCAGCACGCTGTCGGCGTTGAACTGCACCGGCGGGCTGGTCGGCGCGCCGGCCGACGGGGTCGCAGCGGCCGGGGCCGGCTGGGTCGGCTTGGCGGCGGCCTGCTCGATCTCGCGGGCGGCCAGCTTGTCCGGCTGCGCCGGGGCGGCAACCGGCTCGACCTTCGTCGCAGTCTCGGCGGCTTCGGTCTTGGCGGCGGCAGCCGGGGCAGCGGCGGCGGCCGGCGTGGCCTCGCCTTCGGCCACTTCGATCAGCGCCACGACCTTGCCCTCGGACAGGTTGTCGCCGATCTTGACCTTGATCTCCTTGACCACGCCCGCCACCGAGGACGGCACTTCCATCGTGGCCTTGTCCGATTCCAGCGTGACCAGGCCCTGGTCCTTCTTGACGGTGTCACCAACGGCGACCAGCACCTCGATTACCGGGATGTCGCTGTAGTCACCGATATCGGGGACAAGTGCTTCCTTGATTTCGGCCATGGGGATAACTCCGGCAATCTGGTGTAGGGAATCGCCTATTGTAGGGCAGGAGGCGGCAGCGCCAACCGGCTGGGCGATTTTTTGCTGCCCCTGTCCCGGGACAAGCTGTTGCAGTGGCCTGCCTTGGCGGGCTTGTGCTTGGTACAGCACGAAGCAGTATTTTCCAGTCGGTACCGTATTGTCCGGCCTGGGCCATGCCCTCAGCCCTGCAACGCGTCCGCCAGCGGCTGCCATGCCGCCTGCAGCCGGGGCAGCGGCCAGGCCGCATTGGCCGGGCTGGTGGACGGCAGCGACCAGACCACCGGCGCGCCATCGGTGACCGGCAGCGCCGGTGCAATGCGGGCCATGAACAGCTGGTGGGCAGTGCCGCCGTTGCAGGCGATGGCCTGCAGCCGGGGCAACCCGGCAATCAGTGCAGGCAGCGCGTTGGGAACTTCACTGCCGCGCACGATCGACGCATCCAGGCTGCCACGTCGCTCGCAGCGCCCGATGACATCCCACAGGCCCACGCCGGCCGCGTTGAGTGCGGCCATGCGCGCGGGATAGGCATGCGTTGCCTCCACGCCGCACAACAACTGCATCAACGGCCAGAACCGATTGCGCGGATGTGCGTAGTACTGCGCGGCCTGCAGCGACGCCACACCGGGCATGGAGCCCAGTACCAGCACGCGGCACTGCGGTGATACCTGCGCGGGCAAGCCGATGCACGTGGTTGCTTCCATCACATCTCCAACAGGTGCATGAACATCTTCGCCGGCCGAATTGCCCGCGATTGCAGGGATTTTCCGCTGTTCGCTGAACGGAACAAACTAAAATTTAACGCGCGTCGGATTCGATTCATGTTGCGGGGACTACGTTTGCCTCGCCCCGGAAGCAACGGGGCCCAGAACAAAAAAATACCTGAGGAGATTCCCCCATGCGCTCCATCCGTACCCTGACCCTGGCAACCCTGACCGCACTGGCCTTTGCACCGGCCGCTTTCGCGCAGGACACCACCACCACTGACGACACCGCCTCGGGCAAGCATTTTGCCGTGGTCGGCGGCGTGTCGCTGCTGCAGCCCAAGAACGATCCCATCGACGGCGTGCGCAAGGTAGACGGTGGCCCGGCGCCGACGGTCAGCTTCAGCTACTACATCAACGACAACTGGGCCGTGGAACTGTGGGGCGCAGCCGACAAGTTCGACCACCGCGTGCGCGGCACCAACGGTGCGCGCCTGGGCACGGTTGAGCAGCAGCCGATCGCGCTGAGCGGCCAGTACCACTTCGGCCAGGCCGACAACGTGTTCCGTCCGTTCGTGGGCGTCGGTTACTACGAGTCCAACTTCAGCAATGAAGACCTGGCCAGCGACGTCGGTCACATCGGGCTGGAAACCGCCAAGGGCGCCATCGGCACCGTGGGCGTGGACATGAACATCAACAGCACCTGGTTCGCCCGTGCCGATGCCCGCTACATGCATTCGCGCCCGGAACTGACCGTCAACGGTGACAAGACCGGCGACAAGGCCAAGCTGGATCCGTGGACCGTCGGCTTCGGCATCGGTGCCCGCTTCTAAGCACCGGCCAGCCAACACGCAGTAACGCAACGGGCCCCTCGCGGGCCCGTTGTTGTTTCAGACGCACGGCCAGGCATTCATTCCGTCTTGCCCCGCGCGCGGCAATACTGGCCCTGACGCGAAACGGGGAGCGCGCATGGGCGATACCGGAACCGGACAGGACCTGCTCGACGTGCTGGTGGTGGGCGGCGGCATCAACGGCGCCGGCATTGCCCGCGACGCGGCCGGGCGCGGCTGGTCGGTGTGCCTGTGCGAACAGGACGACCTGGCCTCACACACCTCCAGCGCCAGTACCAAGCTGATCCACGGCGGCCTGCGCTACCTGCAGTACGGCGAGTTCGGGCTGGTACGCAAGGCACTGCGCGAGCGCAGCGTGCTGCAGCGCTTGGCCCCGCACCTGGTGGTCCCTACCCGCTTCGTGCTGCCGCATGCCGCGCACCTGCGGCCGGGCTGGATGCTGCACGCCGGGCTGTGGCTGTACGACCACCTGGGCCACGCCGGCAGCGCGTTCCCGCGCTCGCGGCGGCTGGACCTGCACAGCGACCCGCGCGGTGCGGCGCTGCAACCGGGCTTCCGCACGGGCTTCAGCTACTCCGATGCGCGCGTGGATGATGCGCGGCTGGTTGTGCTCAACGCACTGGATGCACACGAACGCGGCGCGCAGATCCACGTGCGCACCCGCTGCGAACAGCTGATCCGCCACCGTGACCACTGGTGGGCGGTGTTGCGCCACGCCGATGGCCGCGTGCAGCGCCTGCGGGCCCGCGCCGTGGTCAACGCGACCGGGCCTTGGGCCGGCAACCTGCTGGAGCGCGCCGGCATGGACGCACCGATCGGGCTGCGGCTGGTGCAGGGCAGCCATATCGTGGTGCCCCGCCTGTTTGCACACGACAGCGCCTACCTGCTGCAGCAGCCGGACCAGCGCATCGTGTTCGTGGTGCCGTTCGATCAGGACTTCACCCTGATCGGCACCACCGATGTGGACTATGACGGCGACCCGGCGCAGGTGCAGGCCGCCAGCAGCGAGGTGGCGTACCTGTGCGCGGCGGCCAACCGCTGGCTGCGCACGCCGGTGCAGCCGGCCGACGTGGTCTGGCAGTACAGCGGGGTGCGGCCGCTGCTGGCCGACCACCACCACGACGCGGCCAAGGTCACCCGCGATTACCGCCTGCAGCTGGATGCCAGCCAGGCCCCGCTGCTGAGCGTGCTGGGCGGCAAGCTCACCACCTACCGCACCTTGGCCGAAGAGGCCGTGGACCAGCTCGGCGCGGCGCTGGGCCGTGGCGAACCGGCGTGGACCGCCGACGGCGCGCCCCTGCCCGGCGGCGACATCGGTGCTGCGCCGGTGGTGCTGGCACGCCTGCAGGAGCAGTACCCGGGCGTGCCGCCGTCGCTGCTGGCCACGCTGGCCCGACGCTACGGCAGCCGCGCCAGTGCCGTGCTCGGCGACGCGGCCAGCACGGTGCAGCTGGGCACCGGTTTCGGCGCGGACCTGTACGCGCGCGAAGTGGATTACCTGATCGCGCACGAATGGGTGCGCACGCTGGATGACCTGCTGTGGCGTCGCACCAAGCTGGGCCTGCGGCTGGACGCGGCGCAACGCGACGTACTGGCCCAGTACGTCGCGCAGCGGGTGGCGGCGATGGCGTAGGCTGGGGCGCTGGCCGTGGCACGTCCCCGACCGGGCCACCCTTGATTCGTTGTACGGAGCAACGCATGGACAAGCAGTACGTGCTCGCGATCGACCAGGGCACCACCAGTTCGCGGGCGATCCTGTTCGACCGCGCCGGCCGCAGCGTCGGTAGTGCGCAGCGCGAATTCACCCAACTGTTTCCCCAGCCTGGCTGGGTGGAACATGACCCGCGCGAGATCCTCACCAGCGTCTACACCACGCTGACCGAACTGCTCAACCGCGAGCAGGTGGACCCGCGCAGCATCGCCGCGATCGGCATCACCAACCAGCGCGAAACCACGGTGGTGTGGGACAAGGCCACCGGCCAGCCGATCCACAACGCCATCGTGTGGCAATCACGGCAGAGCCATGCGATCTGCGAGCGGCTCCAGGCCGACGGCCATGAGCCGCTGGTGCGTGAGCGCACCGGGCTGCTGATCGATGCGTATTTCTCGGCCACCAAGATCCGCTGGATCCTGGACCACGTGGACGGCGCCCAGGCCCGCGCCGAGCGCGGCGAGCTGCTGTTCGGCACCATCGACAGCTGGCTGGTGTGGAACCTGAGCGGTGGCACCACGCACGTGACCGACTACAGCAATGCCGCGCGCACCTTGCTGTTCAACATCCATACCCTGGCGTGGGACGACCAGCTGCTGCAGGTGTTCAACATCCCGCGCGCGATGCTGCCGCCGGTGCGCAGCTCCAGCGAGGTGTATGCCACCACCCAGGCGCAGTTCTTCTTCGACCAGCAGATTCCCATCGCCGGGATCGCCGGCGACCAGCAGGCCGCGCTGTTCGGGCAGGCCTGCTTCGAGCCCGGCATGGCCAAGAACACCTACGGCACCGGCTGTTTCATGCTGATGAACACCGGCGACAAGGCGGTGGTATCGCGCAACGGCTTGTTGACCACGCTGGCCTGGGGCATCGACGGCAAGGTCGAGTACGCGCTGGAGGGTTCGATCTTCGTCGCCGGTTCGGTGGTGCAGTGGCTGCGCGACGGGTTGCGCATGTTCGGCAGGTCCAGCGACTGCCAGGCCTATGCCGAACGCGTGCCCGACACCGGCGGGGTGTACCTGGTGCCGGCCTTTGTGGGGTTGGGCGCGCCGTACTGGCGCAGCGACGTGCGCGGGGCGATGTTCGGCATCACCCGCGGGACGCGCAAGGAGCACTTCATCCGTGCCGCCGTGGAGTCGATGGCCTACCAGACCCGCGACGTGCTGGCCGCGATGCAGGCCGACGCCGGGATCGAACTGAAGGAGTTGCGCGCCGATGGCGGTGCGATCGGCAACGACTTCATGGCGCAGTTCCAGAGCGACATCCTGGGCGTGCCGGTGGTGCGCCCGCAGGTGGCTGAAACCACTGCCCTGGGCGCGGCCTACCTGGCCGGGCTCGCCACGGGGTTCTGGGGCAGCCGGGACGAGATCGCCGCGCAGTGGGCGGTGGACCGGCGCTTCATGCCGCAGATGGCGGTGGACCAGCGCGAGGCGCTGTACGCCGGCTGGCAGCAGGCGGTACAGGCCACGATGGGGTTCCGGGTGGGGTAAGTTTTTGGGTCTTCGCCCGTCTGCGGGGCCAGCAGAACCGCGGGCCCTTTGCAGGCGCGGGTGTCGTTGGGTCGGGCGCTGGGCCCAACGACTACAGGAAAAAGCCTTGCCTTCCGCCCATACCGCACGCCGAGCCCCGTCGCGGCCGGTTGGCTCCTGGGCAAAATAAAGGAGGAGGCCGCCCCGCGGCCGGGGGACATTTGCACCAGGGGCCTACCGGCCGCGACGGGGCCCACACGCTCGCGACAGCCCCGGAAGAACCTTTTTTTGGCGGGGTGTCCGACCATGGGTCGGACCCACCTCAGTCAAAACGCCGGAAGCACCGCGCCCTTGTACTTCTCGGCGATGAAGGCCTTCACTTCCGGGCTGGTCAACGCCTTGGCCAGCTGCTGCACGCGGGCGTCGTCCTTGTTGTCCGGACGGGCCACCAGGAAGTTCACGTACGGCGAGTCCTTGCTTTCGATCGCCAGCGCGTCCTGGGTCGGGTTGAGCCCGGCATCCAGGGCGTAGTTGGTGTTGATCAGGGCCAGGTCAACCTGGTCGAGCACGCGCGGCAGCATGGCCGAATCCAGCTCGCGGAACTTCAGCTGCTTCGGGTTGGCGATGATGTCGCGCTGGGTGGCCAGCGCATTGGTCGGGTCCTTCAACGTGATCAGCCCGGCCTTGTGCAGCAGGATCAGCGCGCGGCTGTTGTTGCTGGGGTCGTTGGGGATCACCACGTCGGCGCCGACCGGAACCTCGTCCAGCGACTTGAAGCGGCGCGAGTAGGCGCCGAACGGTTCGATGTGCACGCCGATGACCTTGACCAGGTTGGTCTTGCGGTCGCGGTTGTAGGCGTCCAGGTAGGGCTCGGTCTGGAAGTAGTTGACGTCCACCTGCTTCTGCACCAGCTGGTCGTTGGGCTGCACGTAGTCGTTGAACACGCGCACGTCCAGCTCCAGGCCTTCCTTCTGCAGGATCGGCTTGACCACCGCCAGGATCTCGGCATGCGGCACGGCCGTGGCGGCCACCACCAGCTTCTTCGAATCGGGGTTGGATTTACCGCAGGCGGCCAGGGCCAGCGAGGCGGCGAGCAGCGGGAGCAGCAGGTACTTCTTCATGGGGGGTATCCGGGGGCAGCGATAGCGCCCAACCTTACCGCACACCCCGGCCCTGCGGTATCGGGGGCATATGACCGCCGGGCATGAGGCCGGCGCTCACTCGTAGTTGCTGAGGGCCAGCGCCAGCAGTGCCTTGGCCTGTTCGCGCAGCATCACCGGTTCGATGATCTCCGCGTCCGAGCCGTAGTGCAGCACGTCCATCAGCAGTTCGCGCGACACGCTGTAGGGCACCTTCAACTCGTAGCGGCCGTCGGCCAGGAAGCGCCCCTGCTGCTTGGAATGCCAATGCTCGTCGGCCACCCAGCGCGCGGCCTTGGCACTGAAGACGATGGTGGCCCAGCCCTTGGGCGGCCCGGAGAAGATGCCGTAGCTGGCGCCCAGCTGTTCGTCCAGCTCGGTGTCATCCACGTCGCGGGCCACGGTGTCGACCACCCGGGCCTTGTAGATGCGGTCCACCGCGAAACTGCGCAGACCCTCGCGGCCGTGGTCCCAGGCATCCAGGTACCAGTTGTCGCGGTAGTGGGTCATGCGCTGCGGCGACACGGTGCGCTTGGTGGCCTCGTCGGTGGAACGGGCGCGGTACTCGAACGCCAGCTGCTTGCGCTCCAGCACGGCCGAGGCCACGGCGCGGAAGCTGGCCTCGTCGAATTTGCGGCCGCGGTGCGGAATGACCCGGACCCGGTCCACCGGCCAGGTGGACACGCCGGCCTGGGCGGCCAGCAGGCCTTCAATGCGCTGCTGCAGCGGTGCCAGCACCGAGGACAGCACGCCGCCGCCGGTGCGCGCCAACAGGTGCTGGGAGGCCAGCAGCGCGTGCAGTTCTTCGGAACTGAGCCACAGGCCAGGCAGTTCGAAGCGGTCGCTTTCGTCGTCCTGGTAGCGGAAGCCGGCCTCGCCGTCGCCCTCCACCGGTGCCATCAGCGCATCGCGCAGGAAGGCCAGGTCGCGGTAGACGGTGGCGCGGGAACACTCCAGTTTTTCCTGCAGGGTGGCCACCGTCACCGGGTAACGGGCGGACTTGAGCAGGCGATGCAGGGCGTTGATGCGTTCGTATCGGTCCATGACCCGATTATGTCCGAGTCGCCGTCGTTGTGGCGGCTTCGGCATCATCTTCGGCTATCGTGGAGCCCCCGAAAACCCCGTTGCCGCCTGTCATGCGCCTGTTACCTGCCCTTGCCGTGCTGTCCCTGCTGCTGTCCGGTTGCGCGCGTGCGCCCGATCCGGCCGCCACTGCGCCGGCCCCGGCGCAGGGCAGCGTGCCGGCCGCGGTGGATCCAGTGCAGGCGGTGCTGGGCGCCAGCCAGCGCTTCGGCCAGCTGCGCAGCTTCCACGCCAGCCTGCGCATGCAAGGGCCGCGTACGGTTGAGGCGACGATGGACTTCGTTGCCCCCGACCGCTACCGGCTGGTCACCGATGACGGTCCGCAGCTGATCATCGGCGACACCTTCTTTCTGCAGCGCGCCGGCGAGGTACGCCAGGTGCCGGTGCCCCCCGGCCTGCTGGCGCAGTGGCGCAACCCGTTGCCGCCCGACCTGGCCCCGGCCCAGCTGCAGGTGGAAGACCTGGGCAGCGACGCCATCGGCGGGCAACCGGCCCACAAATACCGGGTACGCCATGCCAGCGCCGCGCCGGACGGCATGCTGTATTGGATCAATGCACAGGGTCTGCCGGTGCAGATCGAGCGCCAGGGCCAGACCAAGGGCGAGACGTTCCGGATCACGCTGCGCTTCTCGCGTTTCGACGACCCGGCGCTGCGCATCGACCTTCCCTGAACAGGGCATTCGACCGAACCCCGCCTAAAGCGGCGGTAGATGGCGGGAATTGCACGCTGGATGCATCAAGTATCATCCCCCGTTGCCCGTCCCCCACTGGTTGATCCGGAGAACCGTTGATGTCCCTGCGCGTCTCGTTGCTTGTTCCCCTGCTGTTGTGCGCCCCGGCGGCGTTTGCCCAGGACACCACCGATCTGGCTGCGATGACCTCGCCATGGAGCGGCAGCGGCGGTGAGCTCGGCTTCGCCTCGGCCCGCGGCAACAGCAACACCGAAAGCGCCAACGGCCGCCTGCGCCTGCGCTACACCGACGACGATTGGGTGCACAGCATGGACCTGTTCGGGCTGCGCTCGCGCTCGGAATATGTCGAGACCGCCGATGACGGCACGGTCACCAAGCGCCGCAACACCACCGCCAACCGCTACACCGGCAGCGCCGGCAGCGCGTTGCAGCTGGGCGAGCACCGCCAGCTGACGGCCACGGTGCGTTACGAACGCGACGACTTCGCCACCTACGACCGCCAGAGCTCGTTCGGTCTGGGTTACGGCACCCGGCTGGTGGAAGGCGACCGCTTCTACATGGACGCGCAGATCGGCCCCGGTGTGCGCCGAACGCACAACACCGAAGACGATGAAACCCGCACCGGCCTGATCGGCCGTGGCCTGTTCGACGTGAAGTACTCGCTGACCCCCAACACCGACCTGGTCAACACGCTGCTGGTGGAATCGGGTTCGTACAACACCTTCGGCCAGAACGATTTCGGCGTGTCGGTGAGCATGAACGAACACCTGGCGCTGAAGGCCGGCTGGCAGGCGCGTTACAACAGCGACGTGGCCGAAGACAAGCGCAAGACCGACACCCTGACCACCATGAACGTGGTCTACAAATTCAAATGATGTCCCCGATCGGCTCTACCCCCGGGTAGAGCCGACCGTTGGTCGGCTGCCCTCAACCCGGCTGCCCCTCAACCCGGCGGGCGGCAACCCGGCACCCGGCTAAACCCCCAACAACTCCCCCGCTCCACCGGCCAGCAAACCTGCCGCCACCTGCCTGCCCAGCGCATCCGGGTCACGGCCCGGGCCACGCGCCTCGGCACGCACCAGACGGCCATCGGCCACGCCGCCCACCAGGCCCTGCAGGAACAGCTGCTCGCCTTCCCACTGCGCGAACCCGGCCACCGGCACGTGGCAGCTGCCATGCAGCGCACGGTTCATGGCGCGCTCGGCTTCCACACAGGCGCGGGTGCGCGCATCGTCGAGTGCGGCGAACAACGCCATCACCCGTGCATCCTCGCCATTGCATTCCACCGTCACCGCGCCCTGCGCCGGGGCCGGCAACCACGCCGGTGCGTTCAACCGGGCCACGATGCGCCCGCCCAGCCCCAGCCGCTCCAGCCCGGCCACCGCCAGCACGATCGCGTCGTAACCGCCGTTGTCCAGCTTGGCCAGGCGCGTGTTGACGTTGCCCCGCAGGTCCAGCAGTTCCAGGTCCGGGCGCAGCGCGCGCAACTGGGCCTGGCGGCGCAGCGACGAGGTGCCCACGCGCGCGCCGATCGGCAGCGCGTCCACCGAGGCATACAGGTTGGAGATGAAGCCGTCGGCCGGATCGTGGCGGGTCAGCATGGCCGGCAGTGCGAACGGTGCGTCCAGCTCCATCGGCACGTCCTTGAGCGAGTGCACCGCGCAATCGGCCTCGCCGCGCAGCATCGCCAGCTCCAGTTCCTTCAGGAACAGGCCCTTGCCGCCAATCGCGGCCAGCGAACGGTCCAGTACTTCATCGCCACGGGTGCTCATCGGCACCAGCACCACGTCCAGCCCGGGGTGAACCTCGCGCAGGCGGTCGGCAACGTGTTCGCTCTGCCACAGGGCAAGCGGGCTCTTTCGGGTGGCGATGCGCAGGGTTGTCATGCTGCCCATTATCCGCGCAGCAGCGCGTATCGGCCAACGCCGGCATGCTTCGCTGCGCGGACAAACGGCGTATCGACCAACGGTCGATACCTACAGGAGGTCCTGCTTGATGCTGGCCACGCAGCGCCGGCTGACCTCCAGCGGGGCTTTGCCATGGCGCAGCACGGCCTGGACCTGGCCTGCGCCATTTCGTCGCAGCTCGATCAGCTCGTGGCGGGCGACCAGGCAGTTGCGGTGGATGCGCACGAAACGGCCGACGAATTCCTCTTCCAGCGACTTCAGCGATTCCTCGAGAAGGTCTTCGCCGCGCGCGTGGTGCACCACCACGTACTTTTCCTCGGCCTGCAGGTAGTGGATGTCCTCGATCGGAATCAGCCGCAGGCTGCCGCGCAGGCGCGCGCACAACACGGTGCGGGCCTGCTGGCTGGGTGTACCGGGATGCCCGCTGCGCCCGGCCAGGAAGGTACGCGCACGCTCCAGCGCGGCGGCCAGCCGTTCGGGGCGCACCGGTTTCATCAGGTAGTCGATCGCGGCGGCCTCGAAGGCCGACAGCGCGTGGGCGTCGTAGGCGGTGCAGAACACCACCGCCGGGCGCGGGTCGAAGGTGGCCAGGTGACGGGCCGCTTCCAGGCCATCCAGTCCGGGCATGGCGATGTCCAGCAGCACCAGGTCCGGCTGCAGCGCGGCGCAGGCATGCAGCGCCTGTTCGCCGTTCTCGGCCTCGGCCACCACCTCTACCCCGGCCTGTTCGGCCAGCAGGCTGCGCAGGCGCTCGCGGGCCAGCGGCTCATCGTCGGCAATGACCACCTTCAAGGCTGATTCCTCACGGCACCGGGACGGTGATGTCGCACGCATAGTAGCCGTCGCTCCATGCTCCCGTCATCCGCGCGGCCGGGCCGAAGCGCCACGCCAGCCGGTGGGCGATGCTGCGCTGGGCGTGGCCGGCGCCCTGGGTGAGCGGCAGCGCGCGTGCCTGCGGGTCCGGCGCGGGGTTGTGCACGCGGATATGCAGCTGGCCGTCCACGCACGACAACGCGATGGCGATGGTGCCGCCCCCGGGCAGCCGCGAAATGCCGTGCAGCACGGCGTTTTCCACCAGCGGCTGCAGCACCAGCGGCGGCATCGGCAGCGACCACGGCAACGGTTCGTCGCGCTGCCACCGCACCTGCAGGCGTTCACCCAGGCGCAGCGATTCGATCGACAGGTAACGCTCAGCCAGTTCGCACTCGGCCTGCAGGGTGGAGTCGCCCTCGCCCGCGCCCAGCGCCGCGCGGAACAGGTCGGACAGGTCCAGCACCGCGCGCTCGGCCACCACCGGGTCGCGCCGCACCAGGCTGGCGATCAGGTTCATGCTGTTGAACAGGAAATGCGGGCGGATCCGCGCCTGCAGCGCGTCGGCCTGGGCACGCGCGTTGGCCACCACCTGCGCGGCCCAGCGATCGCTGACGTAGAAGTAGCGCAGCGCCAGCGCCACGATCAGGGCGGTCATGGTGGCGCTGCCCAGGGTGAAGCGCCAGAACCCGATGTGCCGGGCGAAGCCCTCGGCGTCGAGCACGCCGTACAGGCCGTGCACGACGCCGGCGCAGGCGGCGGCGATCAGCACGGTCATGGCCACCGCCAGCGCCGTGCCGGCCGCCTCGGGCAACCGCGACAACGCGGTGCGCGCCGCGCACAGGCACACCGTCACCGCCAGCGACAGCCACAGCGCAAAGCCGCTGGCCGTCAGGAAATCCGACACGCTCCAGTGGCGGCTGCCATCCGGCGCCAACGCCACCACCACCACCACCAGCTCGGCCAGGCCCAGCATCGCCGCCAGCCGTGGCAACCGGCACAGCTCGGGCAACCACGGCTGCTGGCGCGGGTCGTTCATGGCTCAGGCGGCCCGGAACCGTGCGTCCAGCCAGTCGCCCAGCGCCTCCAGCTCTTCGGCGCAGACCTGGTGGGCCATCGGGTAGGAACGCCACTCCAGCGGGAAGCCGAGGTCCTTCAAGGTCTGCGCGGTGTGCGCGGCGATCGCCTGCGGAATCACCGGGTCCTGCACGCCGTGGGCCATGAACACCGGCGGCCGGATGCCGTCGGGGGCACGCTGGGCGGCGGCGGTTTCCGGGTCGGGCAGGTAGGTGGACAGCGCGATCAGGCCACCGATCGGGCGGCTGCGGCGCAGTACCGCGCTCAGGATCACCGCCCCACCCTGCGAGAACCCGGCCAGCAGGATGCGTTCGGCCGGAATGCCGGCGGCCACCTGTTGGTCGATCAGGGTGTCCAGCGCCTGCACCGAGGCCGCCACGCCGGCCGCGTCGGCGCGCGAGCGGAAATCCATGCTGACGATGTCGTACCAGGCGCGCATCGGCACGCCGTTGTTGATCGTGATCGGCTGTACCGGCGCATGCGGAAAGACGAAGCGGATGGCCGGCCAGTGCGGGCGCAGCAGCTCGGGCACGATGGGGGCGAAGTCGTTGCCGTCGGCGCCCAGGCCGTGCAGCCACAGCACCGCCCATTGCGGGTCGGTGCCGGTTTCGTTGATGACGCTGTCCAGCATGGTGCGGCTCCAATACGTTCGAACCGCATTATGCCGCGCCGCTCAGCCCAGCGCGGTGTGCTCCGCTGCGGCCTTGCGCAGTTCGGCGGCGCGCACCAGCACCTTGGGCGGTGCGGTTTCCTCGGGAATCTCCATCAGCCGCAACCGATGCATGACCGTGCCGGCACTGCGCGAGGAGGTCAGCGCCACCACCGGAATGGCCAGCACCATGCCCACCACCACCGGGGCCATCCACGCCGCCAGTGACGGCGACACGGCATAGGCCAGGGTGCCCATGAACAGCCCAAACACGCTCAGCCCGCCATAGCCGCGGATGAGCGCCGGCCAGGAGATGCCGCCGTCGTCGCGCTGCTGCGCATCCCAGCCCGAATCCTTGCCGGCCAGCACCTCGGCCACGCCGCGCGACTGCACGTACATCACCACCGGTGCCATCAGCGCGGCCAGCACGGTTTCCAGCAGCATCGACAACAGCGCGCGGATGCCGCCGCCGCAGCCACGGCGATCCACCCGGTCCAGCAGCATGGCGATGTAGCCCAGCACCTTGGGGGTGAGCAGCACCACCATGGTGATGGCGAACATGCGGATCACCTTCTCTTCGTCCTGGTGGCGCCAGTACACGCCCGGCGACAGGTGCAGCATTTCATTGAAATCGATGCCGCCCTGGAACAGCGGGATGGCAATACCCACCAGCATCAACATGCCCCACATCGGCGCGGTGAAGTAGTGGCCGATGCCGATCATCATGTGCATGCGGCTCACCCAGTGCAGGCCCTTGGAGCCGACCACCTTGGCGTGCTGCAGGTTGCCCTGGCACCAGCGCCGGTCACGGACCAGCATGTCGGTGAGGGTGGGCGGGCCTTCTTCGTAGCTGCCCTTGAGGTAGGGCACCATGTGCGTGGCCCAGCCGCCGCGACGCATCAGCGCCGCTTCGACGAAATCATGGCTGAGCACGTGGCCGCCGAACGGCTCGCGGCCCGGCAACGCGGGCAGCCCGGCGTTCTCGGCGAAGGCCTGGGTACGGATGATGGCGTTGTGGCCCCAGTAGTTGCTTTCCGCGCCATGCCACCAGGCCACGCCACGGCCAATCACCGGCCCGTACACACGCCCGCCGAACTGCTGCATGCGCGCAAACAGCGTGCGCCCGCCGATCACCGCCGGCAGGGTCTGGATCAGGCCGACGTCGGGGTTGTGTTCCATGCCGGCCACCAGGCGCACGATGGTGTCGCCGGTCATCAGGCTGTCGGCGTCCAGGATCAGCATCTGCGGGTAACCACCGCCGAAGCGGCGCACCCAGTCGGCGATGTTGCCGGCCTTGCGGCCACTGTTGTCACCGCGGCGCCGGTAGAACAGGCGGTCGTGTCCGCCCACGGCATCGCACAGCGCGGCGAACGCCTGCTCCTCGGCCAGGCCGATGTCCTCGCGGCGGGTGTCGCTGAGCACGAAGAAATCGAACTGCGCCAGCTGCCCGGTGTCGGCTACCGATTCGTAGATGGCCTGCAGCCCGGCCAGCAGCCGGCGCGGGTCTTCGTTATAGGTGGGCATCAACAGCGCGGTGCGGGTGTGGACCACCGGCAACGGCTGGTCCGGGTCGATGCCGAGCTTGTAGCCCCGGTCGAACACCGCGGTGAGGAAGCCGGCCACCGCGCCGGAGAACGACAGCGCGATCCACGCGAACAGGGCCACGAACAGCACCAGCAGGCAGGCCTCGAGCACGCTGATGCCATTCATGGCCAGCACCTTCCACATCATCACGGTCGCGGCGATGGTCATCGCCGCCGTGCCGCCCAGGATGTAGAGGCGCCGCAACGCCATCAGCCGCGGCGCAGTGCGTTGCCGCGGCACCTGCAGCCGGCCGTCCCGGAAGGACTGCTCGGGCATCGACATCGGCACTTCGGCCGGCAGGATCGCCTGCCCGGCATCGGCCACGTGCATGACGGACTGCACACTCATCGGTGGCGCCCCTGCGTGGGTGATGACGGGCCGGGCGTGCCCGGTGCGGAGAGGGTCATCCAGATCCCGTCACGCCCAGCGGCGTGCTTGCGTCCTGCCTGCGCGGGGCCGTGGCCGGCACGCAGCTGATGTCTGTCACTACCGGAACCCACGAACTCTCCACCGTACCGAGACGAAAAATGCGGCTCAGCATAGGGGGGCAAATGTAAGCCGGGCGCGAAAGTTCCTTTCGTGATTTCTCCCCATTCAGCCTGAGCGGGCCGTGACATCCAGATGCCCGCTGCGACAGAACGCCGCAGGCCTTGTGGCACAGGCCTCTCCCCATTCATTTTGTAAACGGTTATCATTACGTTAACCAGGCAGGCATGCGTTACCGCACTACCCACCCAGACGCGTCGGCCCCCCGCCGTGCGCAGTCCCTCCGGTCGGGTTGCCTGCTTCGTCGTGCTGTCTTCGCGAGTCGCTTCCCGGTCGGGTACTCCTTACCCCTCCATGGAAGACCCTCATGTCTGCTCCCCGTCCCTCCCCCCTGCACCGCCGCCCTGCGTGCCTGGTCCGCGCACCGTTGGCGATGGCCGTGTGCCTGCTGCTGGCCACCCCTGTCGTTGCGCTGGCCGACGCCGCCGGCGAGCCCGCCGCCAAAAACCTGGACACCGTAGTGGTCACCGCCTCGGGCAACCAGCAATGGATCAAGGATGCCCCGGCCAGCATCAGCGTGATCTCGCGCGAGGATATCGAGCGCCAGCCCGTGCATGACCTGGGCACTCTGCTCAGCCGCATTCCCGGTGTGACCGGCGGGCTCAGCGCCGCCGGTGAGCAGTCCAAGATCAAGCTGCGCGGCATGCCCTCCAATTACACGCTGATCCTGGTGGACGGCAAGCGCGTGGGCAGCTCGGCCTCCACCAACTATCGCCCGGACCTGGGTCGCCAGGACCTCAACTGGATCTCGCCGGACCAGATCGAACGCATCGAAGTGGTGCGTGGCCCGATGTCCTCGCTGTACGGTTCGGATGCGATGGGCGGGGTGATCAACATCATCACCCGCCGCATCGGCGACACCTGGGGCGGCAGCGCCACCCACAGCTACACCTCGCCGCAGGACGGCAAGCGCGGCGATACCCAGCAGATCGGCACCAACTTCTCCGGCCCGCTCACCGAGAACATCGGCATGCGCGTGGGCGCCAGCTACACCAACCGCGACTCCGACCGCAGCAATGGCGGCGTGTACGGCAACGCCTATGGCGGCGAGAAGGACCGCAACTTCGATGCCCTGCTGGACTGGACGCTGAGCGACGCGCAGAGCCTGCAGTTCGAAGCCGGCTACGGCGTGCAGCAGGCCTTTGCCAGCACCTCGCTGGAAGACGAGGGCGACGGCGCCTGGGGCGCCAGCGAGCTCAAGCGCACCAGCCTGTCGTTGAGCCACACCGGCAACTGGTCCTTCGGCACCTCCAAGGTCACCGGCTACTGGACCGAGTTCAAGAACGACATCGGCCCGACCGGCCGCTCCGAAGCCAAGGACATGATCCTGGAAGGCAGCCTGAGCACGCCGTTCACCCTGTGGGTGGACCACCAGCTGAGCGTGGGCGGCCAGTGGAAGCGCCAGGAGCTGACCAACACCGACACCATCGGCCAGGCCCCGGTGGACTACGCCGGCAACCCGGTGAATGGCGCATCGCTGGAAGTGGACACCTGGGCGGTGTTCGTCGAAGACGAGCTGAAGCTGCACGAAAAGCTGGCCCTGACCCTGGGCGCCCGCCTGGATCACCACGAACAGTTCGGCAGCCACGTCAGCCCGCGTGCGTACCTGGTCTACCACCCGGCGGAAAGCTGGACGCTGCGCGGCGGCATCTCCAAGGGCTTCCGTGCGCCCAGCCTGACCGAGAACGCGGCGTCGGCGGCCACCCAGTCCGGCGGCCGCGGCTGCGGTTCGCTGCGTCCGCTGGGCTATGTCACCGGCGGCTGCTACATGGCCGGCAACCCGAACCTGGACCCGGAAACCAGCACCAACCGCGAGATCGGTTTCAACTTCGACAACGGCACCGTCGATACCGGGCTGACCTACTTCCATACCGACTTCAAGAACAAGATCGAGTACGAACCCCTCGGCTTCTTCAACGGGTACTGGTGGACGCGCATGGACAACGTCGAGCGCGCCCGCACCAGCGGCATGGAAGGCAACTTCAACCTCACCCTGGGCGACCACTGGCGCTGGCGCACCGCGGCCACCTGGATGAAGGAAGCCAAGAACCTCACCACCGGCGAGAACCTGATCGACACGCCGGAGTTCTCCGGCTATTCCTCGGTGGACTGGACCCCGCTGGATGCGTTCTCGGCCACGGTGTCGGCGCAGTACACCGGCAAGCAGGCCGGCATCGCCAGCACCTTCATCAAGGCCTACACGCTGTATGACCTGACCGCGGCGTGGCACGTCAACAGCACGCTGACCGTGCGCGGCGGGGTGAGCAACCTGGCCGACAAGAAGCTGTACGCCGAAGGCGCCACCGACTACTTCGTGGCCGGGCGCAGCTACTTCCTGAGCATGACCGCGCGCTTCTGAGGCGTGCGTGGCAGCGCGCGGGGATTCCCCGCGCGCGCGCCGATCAGGCGCTCAGGGGTGAGCTGGCGGCCGCGATGTCGGCCACCACCGGCGGGCGCGCCAATGCACGTGACGCGGACTGCGAGAACTGCAGGTGCGCCAGCTGGTGCTGGGCCTGGGTGGCGATAGGGCAAGGCGCGATGCACGGACCCGCTTCAGCGCGTTCGGGCAGGGTGACAACACTCGACATGGTCTGGTTTTCTCGATGCATTCCAATACGCCCCACGGCTCCCCGCCGCGCGGAATGCGCACCCTATATCAAATCGATTTCGAATGTGTGACGGCGCCTGCACTACCGGTCAGACGCGCCAAAATACTGGCGCTGGGTCGACGGCCACAGTTATCATGTAAGCGTTTACACACAAACTACGGACATGGACTCCAATACCTCTTCTTCTGCACCGCTCAGCCCGAAGTGGCAGTTCCGCTTCAACTTCTTCAGCCAGCATGGCGCCCCGAGTTCGCCGGCCTTCAAGGCCGCGTACAAGCAGCTGCCGTTCGGCGAGAAGATCAAGGTCAACTTCAACTTTTTCGCGCTGTTCTTCAGCTGGATCTACTTCCTGATCCTGGGCATGTGGCGCAAGGCCCTGACCATCCTGGGTCTGTCGATCGTGGTGATGGTGGTGGCTGCCTTCATGCCGAAGGCTGTCGGCAACGGCATCGCCATTGCGTGGTCGCTGCTGATCGCGCTGACCGCCAACTACTCCTACTACCTGGAAAAGGTGAAGGGCGACACCAGCTGGAACCCCTTCGCGGGCATGCGCTGGTAAGCACTGCCCTGACGCGTTGAATGAAAGCCCGGTCGCATGACCGGGCTTTTTTTTGGTTCTTCTCCCATAAGCGGGGCAAGAAGAAACGTGCTTTGACGCTTTCCAAGCGCAGCTGTCGGCGGGTCGGGCGCTGGGGCCCCCTGCCCTTTCCGGCGACGCCCCCGGCGTCGGCCTGCGGCCGCCACCTCCTCCTTTATTTCGCCTCCAAGGGCATGGGGCCCCAGCGCCCGACCCACCGACAGCCACAAAAAAGCGTGACTTCCCCAACCTGCACCGCAAGCCGAGCCCCTTAGCAGCCGGTAGGCCCCTGGGCAAAATAAAGGAGGAGGCCGCCCCGCGGCCGGGGGACATTTGCACCTGGGGCCTACCGGCTGCTACGGGGCCCTCACGCTCGCGACCGGCCGATCGGAGACGCCAGCCGCGGCGCCTTGCACACCCGGCCACGCGCGCAGCCTCGTGCTCACGCTTCGACGGCCCTTGCAACAAGACGCTTCCCTCAGGCGTCCGTACCAACCAACGGTTGGTACCTACCGGTTTGGCGCGATGCGGCGCGCGCCTCAGCCCAACGCCAAGTGGCCGTGCCACAGGCCCCACACCGCCGCCAGCGACACCGCCAGCACGCACACCGCGATCACCCGCTCCACCGGGGTGAACACCGGCTGCCCGCGCTGCCGCTTGGCCTGCGCGAACATCAACATGCCCGGTGCATACAACAGCGCCGACAGCAGCACCTGCGTCACCCCGCCGGCATACACCAGCCATAGCGCGTACACCGTGGCCAGCACCGCAATCACCAGATCGCGCCGGCGCGGTGCCGAAGGGTCGGCGTACCCTTCACCACGCCAGGCCACCAGCACCCCGTAGGCGGCCGAGAACAGGTACGGCACCAGCGCCATCGATGCACCCAGCAGCACCAGGCTGGTATAGGTGCTGGCACTGAACAGCGTGATCAACAGGAACAGCTGGATCAGCCCATTGGTCAGCCACAACGCGTTGGCCGGCACATCGTTGGCGTTCTGCCGGGCCAGGAAGGCCGGCATGGTGCCGTCGCCGGCAGCGGCGTGCAGCACTTCGGCACACAGCAGCACCCAGGCCAGCAACGCCCCCAGCACCGACACGACCATGCCGATGATGATCAGGCGCGCGCCCCACGGGCCGACGATCGCCTCCAGCACGAACGCCATCGACGGATTGTGCAGGTGTGCCAGCTGTTGCTGGCCCAGCACGCCCATCGACAGCAGGTTGACCAGCATCAGCAGCGCCAGCACGCCCAGGAAGCCGATCACCGTGGCCCGGCCGACATCGGCGCGGCGTGCCGCCCGGCGCGAATAGATGCTGGCGCCTTCGATGCCGATGAACACCCACACGGTGATCAGCATCATCCCGCGCAACTGCCCGCCAAGGCCGCCCAGCGACAGCGTGCCCCAGAAGTCCGCAGTGAAAACCTCCAGCCGGAAGCCGACGGCGGCGATCACCACGAACACCACGATCGGCACCACCTTGGCCACCGTCACCACCGCGTTGATCAGCGCCGCCTGGCCGATCCCGCGCAGGACCATGGCGTGCATGGCCCACAACAGGACCGACGCACAGGCGATGGCCTGCCAGGTATTGCCCTCGCCGAAGGCCGGCACGAAGTAGCCCAGCCCGCTGAAGATCAGCACGAAGAAGCTGACGTTGCCCAGCAGCGAGCAGATCCAGTAGCCCCACGCCGACGAAAAGCCGATGTAGTCACCGAAGCCTGCCTTGGCATAGGCGTAGATGCCGGCATCCAGCTGCGGCTTGCGATTGGCCAGGTTCTGGAACACGAACGCCAGCATCAACATGCCCAGGCCGCTGATGGTCCAGCCCAGCAGCGCAGCCCCCGGACCGGCGCTGCGGGCGATGTTCTGCGGCAGCGAGAAGATGCCCGCGCCCACCATCGACCCCACCACCAGGGCGGTCAGTGCGGCCAGGCCAAGCCGGTTGGAGGGCGCAGTCATGCGTGCACCGACGACAACGCCGCGGGGTCACCAGTACATGGCGGGGAGCGTGCAGTGCGTGCCATCCAACGTCCTGTGCGTGGCAGGTGCAGGGGCACCTGCCGTGTTCCAGGCACAGTCTAGCCGAGCGCGCGGCGGGCTCCGCCGCGCGCCGGGATCAGAACGTCTGCCAGTCGTCGCCGGCCAGCGCCGGCGCACGCGGGGCGCCGCGTGCCGCGACGACGGCACGCTTGGCCGGCGGCGCCGCGTGCGGGCGGGACGCAGGGGCCGGGGAGGCAGCGGCATCGATACGGAAGATCGCCACGGCGGTGCCCAGGTGCTGGGCCTGCTCTTCCATCGCACGGGCGGCCGCGGTGGCTTCTTCCACCAGCGCGGCGTTCTGCTGGGTGGTTTCGTCCATCTGGGTGATGGTCTGGTTGACCTGCTCGATACCGGCCGACTGCTCCTTCGACGCCGCCGAGATCTCGGCCATGATGTCGTTGACCCGGCGCACGCCACTGACGATTTCCTGCATGGTGTCACCGGCGGTGCGCACCAGTGCCGAGCCCTGGGTGACCTGGCTGACCGAGTCGTCGATCAAGGTCTTGATCTCCTTGGCCGCACCGGCCGACCGCTGCGCCAGCGCGCGCACTTCGGAGGCCACCACCGCGAACCCGCGACCCTGCTCACCGGCGCGGGCCGCTTCAACGGCGGCGTTCAAGGCCAGGATGTTGGTCTGGAAGGCGATGCCATCGATCACCGAAATGATCTCGGCGATGCGCTTGGACGAGGCCTCGATGCCCACCATGGTGGTGACCACCTGGCCCACCACCTGCCCGCCCTGCGACGCCACCTCGGCCGCGTTGGCCGCCAGCGTATTGGCCTGCACGGCGTGATCGGTGTTCTGGCGCACGGTGGAGGTCAGTTCCTCCATCGAGGCGGCGGTTTCTTCCAGGCTGGCCGCCTGCTGCTCGGTGCGGCGCGACAGGTCGCTGTTGCCCGAAGCAATCTCGCCGGCGGCCAGGTTGATGCTGGCCGTGGCCTGCTGGATGCGGCCCACGATGTCGGTCAGCTGGGTCACGGTGGTGTCGGCGTCGTCGCGCATCTGCGCGAACACGCCATGGAACTGCCCGTGCATGCGCGCGGTAAGGTCACCGGCGGCGATCGACCGCAGCAGCGCGGAAATCTGCTGCAGGTTGTCGTCGCTGACCTGCATCATGGTGTTGAGGTTTTCGACCATGCCGCGGAAGTCGTGGTCGAAGCGCACCACATCGCCACGCTGGCTGAAATCGCCCAGCGCGGCAGCACCGGCCAGGTCGCGGATCTGGGTGTTGATCGCGCGCAGGTTGGCCTTGGTGGTGTCCATCGCCTCGGTGAAGCGCGCCTGCTCGCCCGGCAGGCGGTCCATATCCTGGGACAGGTCGCCCACCGCGTACCGCTGCATCACTTCCACCAGGCGGCGGGTGACGGCGATGTTCGCGCCCACCAGCTGGTTGGTGTCGCCCACCATCCGCCCGTATTCGCCCGGGAAGGACTGGGCGTCCATGCGGTAGCTGAGCTCACCGGCTTCATGCCGCTGCGCCATTTCGCCCTGTGCAGCCATCACCGCGCGCACCTGGCTGCGCATGCGCTGCATCGATTCGAGCAGGCGCCCCACTTCGTCGTTGCGCGGCGGCGGCAGCGCGGTATCCAGGCGGCCTTCGGCAACATCGGCCGACAGCCGTACCGCTTCGGCCAGCGGACGGATCGCCTGGCGGCGCAGCAGTACGTAGACGCTGGCGCTGAGCACCAGCGCCGCGCCCAGGCCCACGGCCAGGATGATCCACAGCAGCGAACGCGCCTGTGCGGTGATCAGGTCGTGCGGCACCACCACACCCAGGGCGAAGCGCTCCTGGCTGGTGCCGATGCGCAGCGGCACATACGCCTTCACGTTGCCGGCCGCGTCCACGCTGAAGTCTTCGTAGGGCTTGTCGGCGCCCACCGCGGCCAGGATCCGGCGGGTGGTGGCATCGTCGCGACGCTTGCCGATCTCCTTGGCATCCTGGGCAGCCAGGACGATGCCACCCGGGGAAATCAGTTCGACGTGGCCTTCGCCCATCGGGCGCAGCGCCGCCAGGCGCTCCTGCAGCGCGGCCAGGCCGAAGTCGACGGTGACCGCGCCGAGGAAGGTGTCCTTGTCCAGCACCGGGGTGGACAGGGTGGTCATCAGCACGGGCTTGCCGGCGATCTCGTAGCTGTACGGTTCGGCCACGGTCTGGCGCTTCAAGGAGCGCGGGCGCAGGTACCAGTCGCCATCACCGGGGACGTCGTAGCCCTTCAGCGGATCCTGCTTGGGCGTGCCGTCCTGCCAGGACCAGTAGCTCATGAAACGGCCCGTCGCGTCGTGTGCTTCCGCATCGACGAACTCGCTGTCCTTGCCATCGAAGGCCTGCGGCTCCCACAGCGTGCCCAGCCCCACCCACTCCGGGTGCGAGCGCAGCTGCTGTTCGATCACGTGCGATGCAGTGGCCCGGGTCAAGCCGCCGGCCGCGTGCTGCACCACCAGGCTGTCAGCCAGCGCCTGGCTGGTGGAAAACGCGGCGGCCAGGTCGGCACCGACCCGGCGTGATTCGGCATTGGCCTCGCTCTGCATGGTCTGCCGCGAAGAGTCGATCAGCGCCTGGCTGGCTTCGCGGTAGCTGATGGCAGCGGTGATGCCGAAGCAGAGCATGGCGATCAGCGCGGTCCCCAGCATCAGCCGGTTGGCGATGCTTCCGGGGCGCTGGGAAGAGGTCGGGCGGGACGCAGGCATGGGGGCGGTTCCGGGAAAAGGGTCGGATCAGCGGTCGCCTGGGGGCGCCACTACGGCTTCGCGCAGTCCATTGCGGTCCGGGTGGCGCGGTGCAACTCACGGCCAGCCCTTGCCCCGATCGCAGACATCGGGGCATTGAGCTGGATAACGGCGCTGGCGCGCCGATGTTGAGGACCGTTTCCTGACCCCGTTCAGTGTTCGCCGGGGCGCGCGGCCGCGTGGCCGGTCGAACGCCCCACGCGCTCGACCAGGGTCTGGCTGGCCGCGTTGAGCCCGCGCACCTCCACCTCGGCGCCATGGGCGCGCAGCTTGTCCACCACCCGCTCCAGCGCCGCCACTGCGCTGAGGTCCCAGAAGTGCGCGTGGGTCAGGTCGATCACCACCCGCCCCGGCACCTGCTGCAGGTCGATACTGGCTGCGAACTGCCCGGCCGAGGCAAAGAACACCTGGCCGCTGACCGTGTACACGCGGGTGCCGTCGGCCAGCACCGTATCGCCCACCTGCAGCAGGCGCCCCACCTTGCGGGCGAAGAACAGCGCCGACAGCAACACCCCGGTCAGAACGCCCTTGGCCAGATCGTGGGTGGCCACGGTCACCACCACGGTGGCGATCATCACCACCGAGGAGCTCTTCGGGTGCTGGCGCAGTTCCTGGAAGGAGCGCCAATGGAACGTGCCGATGCTGACCATCACCATCACCGCGACCAGCGCGGCCATGGGGATCTGCCGCACCCACTCGGCGCCGTACACCACCAGCAGCAACAGCAGCACGCCGGCCACCAGGCACGACAGCCGCCCGCGCCCGCCGGACGACACGTTGATCACCGACTGGCCGATCATCGCGCAGCCGCCCATGCCGCCGAACAACCCGGCGGTGATGTTGGCCAGGCCCTGCCCGGCGCACTCGCGGTTGCGCTGGCTGGGCGTGTCGGTCATGTCCTCCACGATCTGCGCGGTCATCATCGACTCCAGCAGGCCCACCACCGCCAGCGTGGCCGACACCGGCAGCAGCAGGCGCAGCGTGTCCCAGGTAAGCGGCACGTCGGGGAACAGGAACACCGGCAGGCTGTCGGGCAGCACGCCCATGTCGCCCACGGTGCGCACGTCCCAGTGCAGGCCGATCGACAGCGCGGTGAGCACCACGATCGCCACCAGCGGCGAAGGCACCGCGCGCGTCACCCGCGGCAGCAGGTAGATGATGGCAAGCCCGGCCGCGCAGACGGCCCACACGTGCCAGGAGCGCCCGATCAGTTCCGGCATCTGCGCCAGGAAGATCAGGATCGCCAGCGCGTTGACGAACCCGGTGATCACCGAGCGCGACACGAAGCGCATCAGCACGCCCAGCTTCAATGCCCCGGCCAGTACCTGCAGCAGCCCGGCCAGAATGGTGGCCGCCAGCAGATACTGCAGGCCATGGTCCTTGACCAGGTCCACCATCACCAGCGCCATCGCACCGGTGGCCGCCGAAATCATGCCCGGGCGGCCGCCGGCGATGGCGGTGACCACCGCGATGCAGAACGAGGCATACAGCCCCACCTTGGGGTCGACCCCGGCGATGATCGAAAACGCGATCGCCTCGGGGATCAGGGCCAGCGCGACCACGGTACCGGACAGCAGGTCACCGCGGATATTGCCGAGCCATTGCTGGCGCAGCGGGTAGGAAACAGACATGGGCAGACTCCGCGCACCGGCGATACGCACGGCGCGCTGTGTGATGAAGACAGGACACTCCCTGGAACCCGGCAGTGGCACGGGCGCGTGGTGAACGCGGTATCAGGGTGGGGTCATCACAATCCAGCGGGGCGGGCAAAGGCGGCGCGCAGGATAGCGCAGCGGTGGGGCCGGCTCAAACGCCGGTTGACCACCGCCGCGCGCCGCGCGCACGATGCCCGCTGATTCCTCGTGGCAGGTGGCAGGCATGTACGGCTTGATTGGCAGGATGTTGATCGCACCCGGGCAGCGCGACGCGGTCATCGCGATCCTGCAGGAAGGCACCGATGCCATGCCCGGTTGCCGCAGCTACGTGGTGGCCCGCGATCCCACCGATGCCGATGCGCTCTGGATCACCGAGGTGTGGGACAGCCAGGACCACCATCGCGCGTCGCTGGCACTGCCTGCGGTACAGGCCGCGATCGCCAGGGCCCGGCCGCACATCACCGGGTTCGGCGAACGCTTCGAGACCGAGCCGGTGGGGGGCGTGGGTCTTTAGAGCCCTACGCCCGGCCGCAGCTCAGCGGGCAAACCGCCGGGCCCCGGCCACGCAGCTCACCGCACACACGGTGACCGCCAGCATCGTCCAGCTCACCTGTTCGTGCAGCAGCAGGGCCGCCAGGCCCAGCCCGAAGAACGGCTGCAGCAACTGCAGCTGGCCCACCGCGGCGATGCCTCCCTGGGCCAGCCCGCGATACCAGAACATGAAGCCGACCAGCATGCTGAACACCGACACGTAGGCCAGGCTCCACCAGGCCGGCGCGCCGATGGTGGCCAACGTGGGCGGCCAGCGCACCCACATCAGCGGCACCATCAGCGGCAACGCCAGCAGCAGCGCCCAGCTGATCACCTGCCACCCACCCAGCGTGCGCGACAGCCGCGCCCCTTCGGCATAGCCCAGCCCGCACACCACCACCGCCGCCAGCATCAGCAGGTCGCCCTGCAACGACGCAGCACCGCCGCCGAGCAGCGCGTAGCCGGCAACCGAGGCACTGCCCAGCAGCGAAAAACCCCAGAACGCCGGGCGCAGCCGTTCGCCGCCGCGCAGCACGCCGAACACCGCCGTGCTCAGCGGCAGCAGGCCCAGGAACACGATCGAGTGCGCCGAGGACACATGCTGCAGGGCCAACGCGGTGAGCAGCGGGAACCCCACCACCACACCCAGCGCCACCACCAGCAATGACGCCACCGCGGTGCGTGGCGGGCGCGGTTGGCGCAGCACCAGCAGCATCGCCGCGGCGATCAGGGCGGCGATGCTGGCGCGCGCGGCGGTCAGCAAGGTCGGATCGATGTCGGCGACCGCCACGCGCGTGGCGGGCAGTGAGCCGGCGAAGATCAGTACGCCGATGAATCCGTTGATCCAGCCCCGGGTGGTGGTATCCATTCTGGTGTTCCTGAGAGTGGCCACCAGTGGACCACGCGGCGCCTGCCGCCCCCAGACACAGTCCAGTACACTTTCACTGAACTGTTATGCCCACACCCCCAGTACGGACCCCGTGGCATGGATCTTCCCCCTACCCGAATCGCCGCCGTGATGGCCAGCGTGCGCGCCCGCATCAACGCCCGCAGCTACGTGCCGGGCATGCGCCTGCCGTCGGTGCGTGCCCAGGCCAAGGCCCTGCAGGTGTCTGTGTCCACGGTGGTGGAAGCGTACGCACGGCTGGTGGCCGAAGGCGTCATCAGCTCACGCCCCGGCGCGGGATTCCACGTCAACGGACCGGTGGCACCGCTGGCGCTGAGCGGCATCGACCCGCCCCGCGACCGCCAGGTCGACCCGCTCTGGCTGGCCCGGCAATCGCTGGAACACGATGCGCGCGTGCTCAAGCCCGGCTGCGGTTGGTTGCCCGAAGACTGGATGTACGTCGAGGGCATTCGCCGTGGCCTGCGCAGCGCGGCCCGCGCATCGGCCACGTCCCTGGCCGACTACGCCAGCCCGTTGGGCCTGCCGCCGCTGCGCCAGCTGCTGGCACGGCGGCTGGCCGGCCAGGGGGTGGACGCAGCACCGGAGCAGATCCTGCTGGCCGAGTCGGGCTCGCATGCCATCGACCTGATCTGCCGCTTCCTGCTGCAGCCCGGCGACACCGTGCTGGTCGATGACCCCTGCTATTTCAATTTCCTGGCCCTGCTCAAGGCCCACCGGGTGCAGGTGGTGGGCATTCCGTACACGCCCAACGGGCCCGACGTGGGGGCGTTCGGTGCGGCGCTGCAGGTGCATTCGCCGCGGCTGTACATCACCAATTCGGGCCTGCACAACCCGACCGGGGCGGTGCTCTCGCCGGTGACCGCACACCGCCTGCTGACGCTGGCCGAAGGCAGCGACCTGGTGATCGTCGAAGACGACCTGTTTGCGGATTTCGAACACAGCCCCGCGCCGCGGCTGGCCGCCTTCGACGGGTTGTCGCGGGTGATCCAGATCGGCAGCTTTTCCAAGACGCTGTCTGCTGCGGTGCGATGCGGTTTCATCGCCGCGCGACCGGAGTGGATCGACGCGCTTGCCGACCTGAAGATCGCCACCAGTTTCGGCGGCGGTCGCCTGGCCGCCGACATCCTGCTCACCGCACTCACCGACAGCGGCTACCGCCGCCACGTGGAGACCGTGCGCACGCGCCTGGCCGCCGCGCGCGACGTCACCCTGGACCGCCTTGCCACGCTCGGCATCCAGCCCTGGATCGTGCCGCAGGCGGGCATGTTGCTGTGGTGCCGTTTGCCCGATGGCCTGGACGCTGCAGCCATCGCGCAGCGCAGCCTGGCCGACGGCGTGGTGCTGGCGCCCGGCAATGCGTTCAGCCCGTCGCTGGGTGCGACCGGCTTCCTGCGTTTCAATGCCGCGCAGGCACAGAACACGCGTGTGTTCGAGGTGCTGGCGCGGGCCATGCGGGGGTGATCCATCGTGAACGCTTCATGCTTGCGCGCCGCAATGCGCTGCACTTCACGGGCGTTGCGCACGCCGCGCGGGATAGTAGCTGCAAGGCAGGGGACGACAGGCGCAGTGCATGTGGGACAGAAGCGACGATAGTGATCGGGTGGCGTTGATCGAAGCCCTGAACGTGATGGACCCCGCGCTGGGGAAATCACTGGACCCGATCACCGAGCTTGCGGCCTTCACCTTCGGCGTTCCAATCGCGCTGATCTCCATTATCGATGCCGACAGCCAGCGCTTCATTTCGCGCGTCGGGCTGGCGCTGGATCGCACCGACCGGCATGCCTCGGTGTGCGCCTGGGCGATCCAGTCCGACCAGGTGATGCAGGTGGCCAACCTGCGCGAAGATCCGCGCTTTGCCACCCACCCGTTGGTTACCGGGCCAGAGCAGCTGCGCTTCTATGCCGGCGCACCGCTGGTGACCAAGGCCGGGCTGGCGCTGGGTACGCTGTGCCTGATGGACCGTGCGCCGCGGGTGCTGTCGCCCCTGGAAACCCAGCAACTGCAGACCCTGGCGCGCGTGGTGATGGCGCAGATGGAACTGAAGGTGTCGATGGGCCGTCGCGAGCAGGTCACCGGGCTGCCCAACCGCCAGCAGTTCCAGGCCGATCTGGACCTGCTGACGCGGCGCGGCGACGGCGGACGCTTCACCGCTGTGATGCTGGATGTGTTCGACGTGCACAGCGCCAACGACGCCGGCCAGGCGTTGGGCATGAAGCCGGTGGAAACCCTGCTGCGGCAGGCCGCCCTGCGCGTGCAGCACGTATTGCAGGACCAGGCGGCGGCCTACCACGTGGGCGTGAGCCGCTTCGCGTTCGTGCTCAGCGGCCAGGACCACGCGCAGGTGGACGCGCTGCTCGACCGCCTGCGTGAGCGCCTGCGGCGTCCGTTGCTGGCCGGCAGCATTCCGATGTCGCCGCAGTTCCATGCCGGCGTCTGCGATTTCCAGGCCACGCCGGTGGACACCGGCGATGTGATCCGCAAATGCCTGGTGGCAATGAACCACGCCATCCAGACCGATGCGGGCCGCTGCTGGTATTCGGCAGACCGCGATACGCGCCTGCGCCGCCGCTACCGGCTGGCCTCCGACGCGGCACGCGGCCTGGCGCAACATCAATTCAACCTGGTCTACCAACCCCGCTTCGCGCTGTGCGACGGCCTGCCGGTAGCCGCCGAAGCGCTGCTGCGCTGGGTGCACCCGATGCTGGGGCCGGTAGGGCCGGGCGAGTTCATTCCCGTGCTGGAGCGCACCGCGCTGATGCCGGCGATGAGCCGCTGGGTGGTGGACCATGCCTTGGGCCAGCTGGCGCGCTGGCAACACACGTTGCCCGGCTTCTGCCTGTCGCTGAACCTGTCGGCGCGTGACTTCGATGATGCCGGCCTGTGGGACATGCTGTCCTCGCAGCTGGCCGCACACCACGTGCCGGCGTCGTTGCTGGAAGTGGAAATCACCGAAGGCGAATGGCTGCAGGGCCATCCGTCGGCGCTGCCGCAACTGCGCGCGATGGCCGCGGCCGGCATCCGCATCGCCATCGACGACTTCGGCAGCGGCTACAGCAACTTCAGCTACCTCAGCGAACTGCCCATTTCGCTGATCAAGATCGATCGCAGCCTGGTCACCGGCATGGCCCAGTCACGCACCGCGCGGCTGAAAGTGGAGGCGATCATCAAGCTGGCGCGGCAACTGGGCTACCGCACAGTGGCCGAAGGCGTGGAGAACGAGGCGGAGCTGTCGCTGCTGCGCCTGTGGGGATGCGACGAGGCACAGGGGTACCACCTGGCCCGGCCGATGCTGGCCGAGGCCGCCGCCCACCTGGTGGCCGCCTGCCGCGCCGGATCGCCCGCCGACGAAGCCGGCTAGCGCCGCCACGCGCTGGGTGCCTGGCCTACCACCCGACGGAACGCGGCGGCGAACTTGCCCGGGTTGGCGTAGCCCACCGCCAGGGCAATGACGGTCACCGCCTGCCCGGCCTGCAGCATCTGCTTGGCCGCTTCCATGCGACGCCAAGTGAGGTAGGCGTAGGGCGTCATGCCACTGGCCTGGGTGAAGCCACGGCTGAAGCCGCTTGCATCCCGCGCCACTTCGCGTGCCATGCGGGCCACGCTGATGTCCTCGCCCAGGTGATGCTCGATGAACGCCTGCACGCGCGCCATCTCCGCGCGGGGCAACGGCCGTGCCGGTGGGCGACGCGCGGGCAACGGCGCGCCGACACTGGCCAGCCGGCGCAGCACGATGTCCACCCCATGATCGAAAAATGCCGTCGAACAGGCGTTCGCCTCGGCGCACTGCCACAACGCATGCAGCACTGCGGCCACCACCGGGTCGGCATGCAGGCGTGCGGCGGCGTGCTCAAGGCCGGCCATCAACGGCGCGGCAGCGTCGGGCCTGAAACGCGGCAGGTCCACCACCAGCCCAAGCAGGTCCAGCGCCGGGCTGCGGTACTCGCCGGGGCAGCCCGGCAAGGCCACGTTGGTGTCGCCCACGCGCCAGCGACCGTCGATGGTTCCCAGCGCGGTGCGCTGGTGGAGCAGCCCCCCCACCCACCAGCAGCCCGATGCGGACGCCGCTGCCCTCTCCCATGCGTCCCTCGGCAGCGGCAAAGGGCTGGCGGACCAGCAGGACGCTGCCGTCGGCGTTGCGGATACACGCGTCCGGCCGCAGCCCGCCGTCGTCCTCGAGAAGGCGCGGGGGAATGGGTTCGGCGGCAGCGCGCAACGACGACATCGGCAGGGGATCCGGTTCTGGAGCAGTCCGCGCAGGAATGGAGCGGCGGCGGCCAATTGTTACACCATAACATTACCAAATCATTCGCATCGCGGTGCCCGTCACCGCCATCCAGGGGTTCTGTGTGAAGCACGCCGTACTTGCCGCCGCCCTCGCTGCGGCACTCCCGTCCCTGCAGGCCAGCCCTGCCCACGCGCAGGACGCGCCCACCACCGCCAGGGCCACCGAGCTGGACGGCATCGTGGTCACCGGCAGCAAGCGCGATACGCCGTACCTGCGCAGTGACATCTCGGTGACCGTGCTGGACCGCGACGCCCTGCAGCAGGCCAACGTCACCGAGTTCCGCGACCTGGACAAGCTCGCCCCCAACGTGAAGTTCAACGTGATGGGCCAGCTCAGCGACATGTTCATTTCCATCCGCGGCATCGAGTCCAATCCGTTCCTGGTCAACCGGGCCTCGGTCTACATCGACGGCATCCCGTTCCGCGAACTCAGCAACGCGGTGCTCAACCACGTCGAGTCCGTCGAGATCCTGCGCGGGCCGCAAGGCACGCTGTACGGTGCCAACAGCGAATCGGGGCTGGTGCTGGTGCGCACGCGCGCGCCATCGGCCACTACCGAAGGCGAGGTCAACCTGCGTGCCACCCACTTCGGCAATGGCCACGGCACCAGCGTGGATGGCTTTCTGGGCGGTGCACTGGGCAACAGCAACCGCCTGTTCGGCTCGCTGGCGTTCATGGCCTCCGACGAGGACAGCCACCTGAAGAACCTGACCCCGTTCGACGGCATCCCAGGCAAGGTCAAGGAAACCTACCTGCAGGGCAAGCTGCGTTGGGAACCCACCGACACGCTGTCCATCAACGCCATCGCCTACCACCTGGGCACGCGCGCGCCGGGGATGTTCGAATACGAGTACCTGCCGCTGGACGTGGGCCTGTACAACCAACGCTACGCCGACCTGTACAACGGCGGCCGCCACGCCGGCGACTTCACCTACATCAACGACGCGCCCAAGCGCACCAGCAAGACCGAGAACGTGGCCGGTGCCAGCGCGCAGTGGCAGCTGGCGCGCGGCACGGTGGACGCGGCGGTGTCCTACCGCGAGCAGCGCGACACGTCCGGCGGCTACGACTTCGACATGACCCACACCCCGGCGCTGGCCGGCCGCATCCACGACGCCCAGCGCAACTGGAATGGCGAACTGCGCTTCAGCTCGCTCGATGACCAGCCGTTGACCTGGATCGGCGGCGTGTCCACCTACCGGGTGAACAAGGATTCGGTGCTGGGCACGCGGGTCGGGCCCCCGCCGCGCGGGCTGGAAAGCTACGTGCTGGCGCCGCTGCAGGGGTCGGACGGGCAGGACTACAGCGTGTTCGGCACGCTCAGCTATACCCCGCCGGCCCTGCCAAAACTCACCGCCAGTCTTGGCCTGCGCTACGAACAGGCCAGACGTTCCACCCGCCAAAGCGCGGGCGAACTCGACCTGGGCCCGGGCGGATTGGTGTTCTACCGCGACGCCGAACTGTCGCATACCTTCACCGCCACCCTGCCCCGTGTGTCGCTGCGCTATGACGCCTCGGACACGCTGTCGTTCTACGCGGCATCGGCCAAGGGCTACATCCCCGGCGGCTTCAACCTGGCCGCCGCGCAGAACGACGTGGTCAACGACAAGGTGCTGCGCTACGAATCGGAAATGATGTGGAGCCATGAGGCAGGCTTCAAGATGAACGTGCTGGGCGGGCGCGGGCACATCGGCGGTGCGGTGTTCCAGATCGCGTCCAACAACTGGCAGGAAATCCAGTTGGCCACCGATGCCAACGGTCGCCCGATCTCGTCGGACTACGTGGGCTCGGATGCGTCCATCCGCTCGCGCGGGGTGGAACTGGAAGGCGTGCTGCAGCCCCTGCCCGGGCTGACGCTGACCGCCAACGCCGGCTACGTGGATGCGCAGTACCGCAAACTGCTGGTCGGCGACAACCAGAGCCTGGCCGGCAACAAGGTCAAGCTCACCCCGCAGTACACCGCTTACCTCGCCGCGCGTTACCAGCACCGCTCCGGCGTGTTCGCGCGGGTGGAATCGGCGTTCAACGGGCGCATGGCGCTGGACGAACGCAACCGCGCGTTCCAACCGGCCGTGGCCATCATCGGGGTGCAACTGGGCTACGAGACCGGCCCGTGGACCACGCGCGTGTACGTCGACAACCTCACCAACAAGCGCCGCATCAACGGACTCATCTTCGACAACCTGGCCTTCGGCCGCGACGGCAATGTCTACGGGCCGGTGGACCGGCCGCGGATCATCGGTGCAGAGGTGGGCTATCGGTTCTGAATGCACCACGCGGAGAAGCGGTGGCCCGCGTGGCCGCAGCGCGGGAATTCACCGCCCCTTGATCGGCACCGGCAGTACCCTCAAGGTGCATCGTCGAGGAACCAAGTGGATGCCCAACACAGGCCTGTTCTACCTGCTGGACGTGATCGGTGATGCCAGCCAGGAGGATCCGCAGGCGCTGAACCGATTGGCGTTCGTGCGTGCGCAATGTCTGCACTGCCACGCCATCCTCAGCCTGTCCGGCCCACCGGGCCTGGTCAACGTGGCCCATGGTGCGGCCGTGCTCACCTGCGACCGGTGCACCAACCGCCAGGCCATTTCCGGCGCGCGCTTCGCCGACTTTGTGCGGCGCGTGCAACATGGCCTGATACCCGCCGCAGCGGAGATCGCCCAGGCGTTGGACACGGGCGTGGATGCCGCGCACCTGCAGCGCCCCACCTAGGCGCCTACGTACCGCTGGCACCATGCACACCACGGGGCGCTCACGGCGGCCCGGATCTCACGCGCGCAGCGCCCGCGGGAACCCCAGGGTGAAGCGGGCACCCTCGCCCGGTACCGAGTCGATCTCGACGAATCCGTCGGCCTGGCGCACCGCGCCGCGAATCTGGGCCAACCCCAGGCCGGTGCCCGTGCCGGCCGGCTTGGTCGTGAAGTAGGCTTCGAACAGGCGCTTGCGCACCTCCGGCGCGATGCCCGGCCCGTCGTCCTGCACGCTCAACACGATGTACGCGCCCGGCGCATGCGGCTCGTCCACGGGCACCTCATCCACCTGCCGCTCGCCCAGTATCAGGGTGACCTCGCCGCGCTCGCCACAGGCATCGCGCGCGTTGATGACCAGGTTCATCACCGCCCGTTCCAGGCTGTGCGGGTCTGCCTGGACCAGTGCATGTGAGACCTGCGGGTGGTAGGCCAGCGCAATGTGGGCGCCGGCGGCCTGCTGCAGCAGCGGCAACAGCTCCTCCATCATCCGCGCCACGTCCACCAATTGCGGCCGATAAGGGTGGTGGCGGGCGAACCCCAGCAACCGCTGCGACATCGCCGCGCCCTGCTGCACCGCCCGGTCGGCCATCTGCAGCAGGCTGGCATCACGCTCCACCAGCTCCCCGTGCGTGCGCACCATTTCGATGGCGGTACCGGCCACGTGCAGCACGTTGTTGAGGTCGTGCACCGTGCCGGCCAGCAGCTGCCCGACTGCGTCGCCCTTCTGTGCCTGCGCGGCCACGGTCTCGGCCACGCGCTGGGCAACCCGTGCGATGTCCAGCTCCCCCTGCAGCTCACTGCTGCGCTGCTGGGCGGTGGCCAACTGTTCGTTGAGCTCCTCGGTGAACACCGTCCCCACCATCGACGGGGCGTGGTCGCGCAACGCGGCGGTGAGGGTGCGCAGCGCGGCCTCGGCGCGATGCCGGGCGGTGACATCACGGTTGACCGCGAGCAGCCCACGCACCGCGCCCTGCGCGTCGCGCAGCGGGCTGGTGGACACCAGCCAGAACCGGTGCTCGCCGGCCGGCGTCAGGCATTGGGCCTCGAACTGGCGGCGCTCACCGCGCGCGGCAGCGGCCAGGGCATCGGCCACCTTGTGACCCTCCTCGGGCGGCCACAGCGACGCCCACGGCGCGCCGATCACATGCTCGGCATTCTCCGCCGCCACCCGGGCCAGCCCGTGGGCGTTGACGAACCTGACCGTGCCGTCCAGTGAGACTTCCTTGATGGAGTCCAAGGACAGTTCGACGATCTGGTGAAAAACATCATCCATCTGGGGGATGGTCATGGACGCGGCGCTCGACGATAGGGGGCCATTCTGCACCCATCCGGGGCGCGCCGCGCTGGGCCGTCGGCGGGCTGGGGACGGGCGGCGCCCCAGCGCCCCCCCGCGCCCAGCCACGACAACGCGCGTGGGCGCCACCAGATGTGCCATGCTCCGCCCCACAACCACCGGAGAACACTGCAATGGCCAAGGGTATGGACAAGCAGAAAGAGCAGAAGAAGAAGCCTGCCAAGACTGCCAAGGAAAAGAAGGCAGAGAAGAATGAAAAGAAGAGCGCACGCGGTTTTGCGCCGACCTGATTCTTCGGTAGAACTGCGGGCGCCATGGGTGGGGCAGTGCATCTGCAACGTGCACTGACCTGCTCTGGCGCCCGCTTCCGTATGGTCGCCTGGACGGGCGCACTGCCCCCGGCAGGCGGTGCTTACGGCAACAGCGCAACGATCAGCTTCGGCAGGTAGAGCATCGCGGCTACCACGGCCGCCAGGATCAGGAACGTCTTCAGGGTCAATGGCCGGCGTCGTGGGTTGGCGAAATGCAGCTGCAGGTCAAGCAGCTCTGCGTCCAGCGTGCGTTGCTCGTCTGTAGTCCGCGCAGATGTATCTCCGGCCTGCTTTTCAAGCAGGCGGTAGCGCGCCATCAATGCACGGGCCGGTGTTCTGCGCAGGATCTGCGCCCGTATCGCGACCAGACGCTCCGCCTGGGGCATCAGTGCCGGCGCGAACTGCTCGGCCGGTGCCTGCCGGGCCGCAAGGCGTGCAGCATGGGCCGCCATCTCCGCCTGAAGGACGTCGTGCTCGATGCGAAGCTCGGCCAGGGATTTCCTGCGCAGGTTCATTGCCTATTCCCGTTATCGGCGCTGCAGCCCACTTGCCTCACCACTGACGTGCGTCGCCTGATCTTCTATTGAAGGAGCATCGCCATGGCAGGGACCGCGACAAATTCATGCGCGCGCCCCACCCGGTGCCGCTCCAGAAGACCTGCTTCCACGAGTGCAGTCAGATCGGACAGGGCCGTCGGATAGGAGATCTGATGCGCGCCTTGATGCGTTGCCACGGTATAGGCCCTGTCGGGGTCCCGGATTGCATTGGCAAGAAGCGCCCGTTGGCGATGGTTGAGCTCGATGCCCGCAACCTGTGCCTCACGCAGCACACGCCTTGCCCGACGATCCTGTTCGTTCTTTCGAATGATGTAGGCGTGCAGCGCCGCGATCGACTCCAGAATCACATCCAGCTGTTGAGCAATGAAGTACGTCATATCCGCATCATCGTGCTCGGCGTAGAGGTAGGCGCGCATGTACTTGCCGGGTGATTTCTTGAGAACGCTCGAGATCGACAGGTACTCGGTCAGCCAGTACCCGGCATTCATCATTGCCCAGTAGAACAGCACGCGCGCAGTTCGTCCGTTGCCGTCGCAGAACGGATGGTCGTACCCGAGCTGAAAGTGGATGGCGATTGCCTTGATCACCGGGTGAACGAAGGGCTCTTCATCTTTGCCGTTGGCAAAATCACACAGCGCCTGGAGCCTGTCGCGCACCTCGATTGCCGGCGGCGGCGTATGTAGAACCCTGTCTGTACTCCGATCAAAGATCAGCACGTTGTCTTCGGCAGTTCTGAGCTTCCCACAATCATCTTCCGACTCCAGCGTCCCTGCGGTAAGCATGGCGTGCAGCTCAAGAATCTCGTCAACGGTGAACGCCCGCTTTCCTCGCTCCCGAATGACCTTCATCGTGACGTGGTTGTTGTAGATCATCCTCTCGCTTTGATCGCGAGGCTGCCTGCCCGTGCTCAGCATCTCTTTAGCAACCACGCGTGTGGTCGCCGCACCTTCCAGCTGGGAGGACGTCATCGACTCTTCGATCAACGAGCGGATCAGGAAGCGGCCCTGCCCCCCTGAACGCTCCATTCCCTGGATCGCGCCGGCGGCCTCTCGATCGATGTAGTGCAGGCTCTTCTGCAGACTGTCGGTGACTGAAACACTGAACGGCACGCCGTACTTGTCCCGCAAGGGCAACGGCCGCTTCAGGCCAAGGCGAGCGAACTTGATGGAGGCCCACCACGTCCGGGAAGTGAGACCCTCTGGAGGCGTTTTGTGCCGGAGTGTGTCCCAGTGGATGTACTCACCCTTCAAATCTGGCTGGGAGGCACCCGTGGCCAACCACTGCAGAAGGCTGGGCGCATCCTGCTCCATGATTTCATTCAGCTTGGGTGGATCGACAGGGATCTTCATGGCAAGGAACTATAAAGTCTAGTGAAGTTTTATAGCAAATTTGGTCGTGGACCGGGTGTACTGAGCGCGGGAGCGCATCCGAAGCTTGCACCTGCGGTCCGCGCGGGCGGCCCCTTTCGGTGAGGATCATAAATTTACCCGGGTGTTATTGACGGCAGCGTTTTACCCGGGCAATATTCCGGCATGGACCAAGTCTCGCCCACCACCTATACCGCCTTCGTAGAGACGCGCCGCCTCATCTGCGGCCCTTTGCACGAAGTAGCTGCGGCCGTACTGCGCGCGCAGCAGACGCAGCCCGACACGCACCCGCTGGTCTTGAACGATGCCACCGGCCAGACGGTGGATCTGGATCTGCGCGGCGGCGAGGACGGGGTTGCAGCACGCTACACCGTGGTGGTGCCGCCCCAACCTCCCAAAGGACGTGGCCGGCCCAAACTCGGTGTCGTAGCGCGGGAAGTGACGCTTCTGCCGGAGCACTGGGACTGGCTCGCGGCGCAGCCGGGCGGCGCCTCGGTGGCCTTGCGCAAACTCGTACACGACGCGCGGCGCCAGGGCGGTGCCCACGACCGCGCACGCCAGGCGCGCGACCGTGCCTACAACGCAATGTCCACGCTGGCCGGCGACCTGCCCGGCTTCGAGGAAGCATCGCGGGCACTGTTCGCCGGCGACCACGAGCGGCTGATGGCGCAGATGCTCGGCTGGCCGCACGACGTGCGGGCATACGTCATGCAGCTCGCTGAGCCTGCACCCGCCTAAGCCGGGTCTCTTTTCCTTTTCTTTCCAACCCGCGCGCGGCCTCGGGCCGCTGCGCTGTGGGACCCCGCATGCCCGTTTGCCAGGAAGGCCGCATGAACGTGTCTGACGCACCCTCTCCCACCGCACCGGCGCCGACGCTGCGTGCGCGCTATCTCGCATTGCTGGCGCCGTTGATCCTGACCCACGCGATGCAAAGCGCGGGCGGGCTGCTTGATGGCTTCTGGCTCGGACGACTGCTGGGCGTGCGCGGCATCGCGACGGCGGCATCGTTCTTTCCGGTGTTCTTCCTGCTGCTGTCGCTGATCATCGGCCTGGGTTCCGGTGCCACCGTTCTGGCGGGCCAGGCAATGGGGGCGGGCGATGCCACGCAACTGCGGCGCGTGGCAGCGACGGCCTGGGCGGCAGCGCTTGGTGTCGGGCTTGCGGTCGCACTGGCTGGCGTGTGGTGTGCGCCGTGGTTGATGCAAGCGCTGGGCACCCCGCCGGACATCCTGCCCGCCGCGATCGACTATGCGCGCGCCATGCTGTTGGTGATGCCCTGCGTGTTTGTCACGTGGGCTGGCATGTCGCTGAGTCGCGGCACCGGCGATGCGACCTCGCCGATGTGGTCTCTGTTGGCGGCTACGTTGGTGGGTGCGGTGTGCACGCCGCTGCTGGTGGCCTACTCATCGCTGGGCGCGACCGGCGTCGCCGTATCCGCACTCTTCGCACAGGGTGCTGCGCTGGCCGTGTTGATGCATCGCTGGCGGCGCAACGGCCATCCGCTTGCCCCTCGCGCGGGCTGGCAGCACTGCAGGCCCAGTGCAGCCGTTGCCAAACGCATGCTGCAGATCGGACTGCCTGCCGCCCTGCAGATGCTGGCAATGGCGCTTGCCGAAATAGTGCTGCTGAGCCGGGTGAACCGTCACGGCTCAACCGCGACCGCCGCCTACGGCGCAGCGACGCAGGTGCTGAGCTGGGTGCAGTTCCCCGCGATGAGCCTGGGTATTGCCGCCGCCATCTTCAGCGCGCATGCCGTCGGCGCGGGACGACGGGAACGTCTGCCGGCCATCGTGGCTACGGGACTGCGCGTGAACGCCATGGTCACCCCTCTGTTCGTGGTTGCCGCGCATCTGCTCGCGCCGTTGGCGCTGTGCATCTTCCTGGAACCCGGGCCCGTCCTGGAACTGTCGGTCACCATCGTGCGCACGTTGGCCTGGAGCGTGCTGCTGCTCGGATGGAGCAACGTCCTGGTGGGCGCGATGCGCGCGAGCGGTGCGGCGCTGATCCCGGCGCTCCTGAGCATGGCCGCGATCCTTTGCATCGAGTTGCCGGTCGCCGCGGCGCTGGAAGAGCGCTTCGGCCTGGCAGGCCTGTTCTGGGCCGTTCCTGCCGCATTCCTGACCATGCTGGTGCTGCATGTCCTCTACTACCGTCACAAGGAAAGAAGCGATGGACGCTGACAACACACCGATGTCGCGCGCGGCACGACGGGCGGCCGCACGCCAAGCGCGCGACGCCTTCCCGCCCATGGGCATCTATGCCATCCGTGATCGCGAAAGTGGCCACCTCCTGCTTGGCGCAAGCCGCAACGTTCACGCCTCGCTGAATCGCGCTCGCTTTGAACTGCTGATGGGCAAGCACACGGACCGTGTGCTGCAAGCCGCGTGGAATCGTGGCGGCGCGGATGGACTTCACTTCGACGTGCTGGAACTGTTGAAGGAGCGGGAGAATGCAGACGTCGACTACGAGGGCGAGCTGAAGGCGCTGGAGCAGTTCTATCGCGAACTGCATGGGCTGACGCCATGAGTCTGGGCGGTTTGCGCGTGTATGGGCATTCATTGGAGCGCACCGACCAGGTGCGCGCGCTCGTCAACGAATGCAGCCCCACCACCATGCGCAACTGCTCGCACATCACGGGGATATGTCGCGCCAGATCATGTTTCGCTTCTGGCTGCTGCCAAACAGCATAAGGGTCCGCGACCGCCCCATTTCCGCTGTTCGACTGACTTCATAAAACCCTTACTGATGAGTAGGAATTTTCTGAATGAACCGTAGGCGTGACCCGCATCACGTGCACCTTGAACTGGCGGATTTGGCGAAGGCATTGCGTGCACGGAAGCGGCGCCAGGGTGATGGGAACCGAACGCCTGATGGCTGCCCAAGCGGATGCCGCGCAAAGCGTTACCGTGCTTCAGTACGCAGAAGCTGCCAGCGTCCAAGTACAAGGAAATGGATCGGCAGTTGAAGGGGCAGGAGCAAGGGCTCAATGATATGAGCGTTGAGGAGTACCTTGGGGCGCGGACTGGAGCGTTGCAGATGATCAAGATGCTCGATGAAGATTTCGAATACTTCTATGAAAAAAAGGGGTTCGGACCGGCGGTTGACGCTCAGCCGGTGCCGAAATCCAAGTTGGACCACTACAGGGGGAAAGTGCCAGATAGGCTGCTGGAGTACTGGAAGGCGTACGGCTTCGCAGGTTACGGCGGCGGCCGATTCTGGATGACCGATCCGGATGACTACTCCGAGGTACTCAATGCCTGGCTCCACGGAACCGAGTTCTACGGAACAGACACCTACTACGTCATCGGCCGTAGCGCGTTCGGTGATCTGACGCTGTGGGGGACAAAGACCGGCCCCAGCCTTACCATCGATTGTCCGTGGGCAATGCTCTTTCCGGACGAAAATTCTTCGTGGATGAGTGAAGGAAAAGGGGACTTTTTGATTTCAACGTGGCTGTCCGGGATGCAGGCCGACAGCCTGGATCAAACTGATGAGAGGGAGGCACCTCTCTTTGATCGAGCAAAGAAGCTTCTTGGCCCGCTGGCCCACGACGAAATGTATGGCTTCGTCCCCGCACTATCTGTAGGCGGGCCGTGCCGCCTCGATCACTTGAAGAAGGTCAAAGCCGTGGAGCACCTGATGTTCCTCGCCCAGCTTGGAGAACGCAGAATCATGGTGGACATCGTGAAAGAAGCGAAGGACCGGGGGCTTTGGAAGTGACGGCTGTCGCGTGATGTTAGACCGACCTGGCGCGGCTAACCATGGCCGCGAAGCCGCCGCCATTGAGCGGCGGTCGATAGCTACGTCAGGATGCAATGAGCATCACCCAACGCGCTTCGCTTCCGGACTTGGAGGGGCCCTAGAACGGCCAACCTATGCTCTTCGCCCGCACATGTGGCAACACGGGATGTTGAAGTGGTGGCCCACCAGCACCCACAAACTGCCGTCATGCTGTTGATAGTTATGAATATTTATGCAACTCGCGTGCTTTCCGACTCACGTTCCGACTCACTTTAATGACCATGTCTCTAAGCTTGGGCTAGCCATGGCCCCACAGCGGCGGCAAACTGAACACGTTCACCGAGTTCACCTAAATGTGGAGTGAGGCCATGGAGCGGACCCCTGAGGAAGATGACGATGACTTCTTCGACAAGCATTTCGAGATGCTCCCTGAGGAGCCTCCGGCGTTCAAGCAGGCTGTCGGCCACGTGGCAGCCAGCTATGGTCTGGCGGGCGACGCAGTGACGCATGAGATGTGCAGCATCCCGCTAACGGAGCGGGAATTCGAATACGTGGAATCAACGCTTAAGCACGCTCTTATCCTTCATCAGCGCGGAGAGATCGAGGCCGCCTGGTATCACTGGGGCTGCGCCAAGGCCGCAGTTTCTTCCAGAAATGGCTTTGAGGAAGGCCGATACGAATCGTCGGATCGCGCAGGTGCTGTTCGGTTGGCGGCTGAGTACGGTAAGCAGGGATCGGAAAAAAAGAAGGAGCTCAACGAACGCAAACGAGAGGCAGTGGTGCAGAAGCTGCTGGCACAACACCACGCAGAGGCGTTCGTCATACGGCGCCAACTGAAGGACGCCGCCGCCAAGTTTGGACCTGACGGCGGCGAGTCCCTTGCGGACGAAAAATGGGCGCATAGGTTGATCAAGCAAACCCGGCTGCTGCGCCTGTACGAGAGCCTTAGCGCTAGGCGAAAGCCCTGACCTTCAGGCCGAGAGATGGTGCCAAGGCGGCGCTGGGTGTGACGCCGCCGTAGGGGCCGCCAGTGCCGAAGGTGCGCGCGCGCCCCTCCGGTCGGAACCGGAGGTACAGATCCACCTTGGTCAGGTAGCGGAGAGCCTGTTCCAAGTGCGACCACTTCACGTCGTCCCCACGGCTAACCATGCCAATACCGCAGCGCTCATAGGCCTCCTTCTTCTTGTTGCAGTTGAAGAACATGCCCTTCGAGCCGGTGACCTTCTCCTGCCAGTACTGGCCCAACAGGTCAGCAATGACGATGTCGCGCGCCACGTGCTGCCCGTCGAAGAAGATCGCCACGTGGTAGTGGTGCCCCTTTTCCAAGCCGTACTCCAGCTTCCACATGTACCCTGCCAGATGCTCGGCGTAGGGGCCCTTCCGCAAGTGGTCCAAGAAGCGGTCGCGGTGCGCCTGCACCTGTTTCAGGGTCATTGCTTGGCCCTTGAAGCCGCTGCCGGGGCAGAAGTTGGAGAAGTACTCCAAATCCAGCCGGATCACCAGCAGCTTCGAGTACCGAGCCCTCAGCGCCTGGAGCAAGCGTTTGGATGACCTTGCATTCTCACGCTCGGCGCGCTTGAGGTTGTTCAGTCGCCTGCCCAGAGCCTCGCCCTTGGCAAACGCCCTGATCTTCGCCACAGCTGCGTTGAGCAAGGGCACGTCTTCGGGCCAAGCCCTGTCCCCCATCGAGCCAAACGGACCCAGAAAGCGTTTGAAGAGCGTGAAGAGCGGGCTGTGCCGGTGCTTCGGGAAATGCTCGTCAATCTCCTGCAGGCCAGACTTCAGGCAAAGCAGTATCGAGTCGCCCAGGGGCGTCTTCTGCACCCACTGGCGGCCATGCTTCCAGTAGACGCGAAACGGGGGCTTCTCCCCAGCCATCAGCTTGCCCATCATGTCCACGATCCGCTTGACCTCCAAGACCGCGGTCAGTTGATGGGTAACGAATAGCGTCCCATCCTCGCTCCATACGTAGGCGCGTTCGCGCATAAACGTGCTGTTGTTCTTCATTCGTGTCACCTACCATCCCGCTTGGGGATTGCTCATCTAACAGGGTTCATTCCTACTGGGCTGCGTTCGGACACACACATGCCCCGTGGGCCATTTGGCGCAGATCGGTGGTCTAACGCCACCGTCTCGCACGGAAAGTTAGCGCTGCTCGCGCGCCACCTCCCTGGCCCGAATCAGGCCCCAAAAGAACTCGTCGACTTCATGCTCCAAGAAGACGATTGAAGACCCCAAATGCAGGGGCTTGGGGAAGGACGGCATGTAGCTGGGGGACCGCTCGTTGAGGTATCCGTACAGCGTGGATCTAGCGATGCCCAGGCGCGCCTGGACCTCGGCGCGGCGGAGCATCCGGAGGGGTTTGGACGTGTCGGTTTGCATAGCCTCGGGTCGTTCGGGGAACGGTTGAGAGGCTACGAGCGACTCGCACCAACAACCATCGACCTACCCCCCTATAAAAAAATACAGTTCGTAAGTCATTGAACTTATTGCGCAAGAAACGTGGAAGGAACCAAGTCCGTCTGTAGGGGAGGAACTAGTTCTAAAGCAGCCGGGGCCATAATCTGCGCCCCGGCCCCAGGTCACTCAGCGCGGAATCGGGCCAGCAGGCCGGCCATGAAGACCACCGTGAAGGCAGCCAGGTACTCGAGAGGCGAATTGGGTCGTTCGGTGAACACGATAGGCTCCTAGTCAGTAGGGAGCCGGCATTGCGCCGGCACAGAAGAGAGGCTGATGCCTCTCCCTATCGTGTTATGGGTTTGAAATCTTTTTGCTTGCCGATGTCAGCTGCCTGGGCGTGGGCCTAGCTTGTTAGGCCACCACTCGGGGGGTTTGGCTACAGGGTCCGGGTCGGTGATGCCCACCGCGGCGCGCAAGACCACTGGCCAGCCATGGCCATCAATGTAGTGCCGGATGCCGTTCTGGCGCAGAAACATCAGTTGCCGAGCCTTCTGGGGCGTGCGCGTCAGCGCCTTGATCTCGTCGCGGGTCAGGCAGAGCTTTTCTGACATTTCATACCGCCTTGTTGGACCGCCATGCCAGCCTGGGCGAGTCAGCCGTCAATGACGCCCCAACCGCCTTACGTAGGACGATGACCCTGTTGTACTCGTCAACGTGATGCTGGATGCCGTTCTGGCGGAAGAAGTCCAGCTGTCTAGACCTCATCGGGGTTCTACTGATTTCCTCAACCTCAGCGCGCGACAGCACTTCCCCAGGCATCGGACGTCCCTAAGCGACCAGTGCTGATCATGCCGTAGGGAGGTACTCTCGGCCAGAGCGAAAAAGGAGGCCCGATGGACGCACCAGAACCTTTGCCTCAGCTCGAGGCAGAAATTGCCGCCCTAAGGCAGCTATTGGCAGCATTTCGATTCGACCTAGCGGGCAAAGACTGGCTTACGGTGGAGGAGGCGGCCTACTACTGCGGGGTGTCGATCAGCCAATTCAACACCAAAGCTGCGGGCTACTCGCTTGCCCCCCGAAACTTCATGGGCAAGAAGCTGTACGAGAAGGCTGCGCTATACCGGGCCATCCATGAAGCCAGCCAGTGGGGTCAAGTGCCACTGACGGGATATGCCTCTGCGCCACAGTCTCCGGGCGTAGCTGCTGCCTTTGCCAAGCTGGCTCGCTACGAAAGACGACGCGGACGGACTTGAGGAGAGGCGTTTGAACGTTACCGGAAAGCTCATGACCCTGGCGCAGGCAGCCGAGCTGTCGGCGTGCTCCACAAAGACCCTTCGCCGAGCAATCGATGCAGGACGCCTGAAGGCCTGTCGTCTAGGCCAAGGTGCAAAGTCAGATCGCATCCACCCTGCCGATCTGGATGCTTGGTGGGCAGCATCCAGACTCGAGCCCTTGCAGTTCCCTGCCTTTCCACACGCACGTCTGGCGCCGCCGATCGACACGGTAGATGAAAGGCTGGACCGGCTACTTGGCCCCCCAATACGTAAGAAGAAGCCAGCAGCTAAAAGGAAGCCAGCGACTTAGTCGCTTGCTCCCTCCTCCCACCACTTCGCCCGTCCACTGCCCTTGCGCCTGGCCGACTCCTCCAACGAGGCGGCCTGCTGTTCCTCCGGGCTCCGGGTGTCGCGTATCAGCAGGTGACCAAGCTGGCGCGCTACGAGAGGCGGCTTGGCCTTAAGAGCTCCCGTTAGAGTTTCGGCTTCCTCACGCCCTGAATTGACGCCTTATACCCATCCTCGACGGACGCCTGGCTCGGCTCAGCCCCCTCCGCGCTTAGCTTAGTCGACCCGGATATGGCCTGTAGTTTGGCGGGTGTTGATCGTACCGCTACTAGTTACACCTCATCCATTTCATCCAGCTCATCCAGTTCATCCAGTTCAGCCACATACCTCGGAGGCTCTCCCTCCTCCTGCCACAACGTCAGCGCTCGTTCCACGAGGCTCGGGGCGGTCTTCAAGTCAAAACCAGCAACAACGCCGTAGCTGTAGCAATCGACCCATCGCGCATCGCTCAACGTCACTTGATAGCGAATGACATCCGGGACTCGCGAACCCGACTCACCAAGCTCAACATTCAGACGAGCATTCAGAGGCGGCGTTTCCAGCGAGGTAGGGACGGCATAAACCAGTATCCCGTGCGTACTCAGGTCACTCGCAACTTCATTGATTGGTGCGTCTGTCGAACTGTGAACGACAATATCCATTGAAGCCCCCTGGGCGGTGGAATGGGATCACATCGTAGGCGATCCGCCTAATCAGTACCAGCCGCTTAATGGCTACCGGAAACGGAAATCTCAGACTCCGCGACTGCTCGTAAAGGGCCTGCAAACGGGCAAGGTGCCTATGCAGGCGGAGGCGCTGGGACCTTGGTGTCACGGTGACGTTACGGACCCCGTCCGAAGCTATCTGAGGATGGACCTGAGCGAGCGAGGCTAGGCCAAGATGAATACAAGCGAGTTGCCACAGCTTTTCACAGAGGCGCAGGCCGCCAGCTACCTTGGTGTCGCGGAGATAACGCTTCGACGTCAAAGGGCTGCGGACAGGATTGCTTACGTGCGGATTGGCCGGCAGGTGCGCTACACCGAGGCTCACCTCCTCAACTATATCGAGCAGCAGACTTATCGGCCCACCTTAGTCGCACTGGGTGCGAGCGCCACCAGCACAAAGGATCAGCCGTCTGGCACCAGGAATGGCGGCACACGAATGGACGCAGGCAGCGCATTTCGTTTGGCACAGCAGATCGTGTCGACACGGAAGCGCTGACGCGGTTAGAAGGAGCGCGTGCGGCGCCTACAGCTTGGGGTTAGGGATCGCGTCCAGTCGTCTTTGTGGCTGCATCTCCGTGCGACTGAGCTTGGGAGTCGATCCTGCGCCACCAGCCGGGCCACAGCCTCCTTCAGCGGCACGCCCTCGAGTACTCGGGCCGCACACCACCGCTCGGCGTAGCGCTTACCCTGGGCGAGGCTGGCTGCTCGGACCTCCTTGTCCTGCCACAGCTTCCTGCAGGACAGAACGACCCGGATGCTCTGGGCACTCGGCCGCACGCAGGCGATCTGACGGTTCCCCCACCAGAGCCCCCAGCGCTCGCCCGTCTGCACCCATCCAGCGGGGATGGGTGCAGCGCGAAATCCTTGGTCGCTGGTAGAAGGGATCATTGCCCGGAGCATACGCCCGGCGGTCGCAGATCCTGCGACCGTAGCAAAAGCATGGCCTGAACCGTTCTGGCTGTACCGCGGACACGGCCTTTCGATCAGACCTTAATAGGCCCAAACATGCCCGTATAGATGAGGGCGTTCCATACCTTTTTGATGGCTTGGCCCGTATCCTGACTCACAAATAGGGACGACCTACTGCCGTACGGGCTGCCAAGAAAATAGGGGCGCATGCTCTCCCACGTCTCAGCCAATTCCGATTGAGTCCAACAGGGCAATTCCTTTTCCAACAATAGAGGCAGCGCGATCGCGAGCGGGATCAAACCGTCGTTTCCCATGCGCTTCTTCCACTTACAGCGTACGACCACAGGCATTGCGTTGACGCTGTAGAAGTTCACGTCCAGTCGCTCCGCCGTGATCTCCGCCGCAGAATGCCAAGGCAGATTTTGGACCGACTCAATAACGTCTTCCGGACGGCGGTAGGGACAAGTAATGAAGCCGTTTGAGAAATAGACCGTGTGATCCAAGCCTCGATACCCGCACTGCTCATTTGGTGTCGTTGTGGGCGAACGATCGTCCTGATAGTTACGCACCAGCGGGTGCCAGCTTGGATACGCCTGCACGACCGGTCCCAGTTCCTCGCAGAGATCGACAAGCTTTTCTTTCAATTTTTCGCGCTCTTCCCTTCCTACCTCCAAGTCCCGAGGGATCAAGTACCTCAGCGCCTCTTCGAACGTAATTCGAGCCGCTTCGTCTGCCCTGAACGCCATTGCCACACCCCCTCAACCAAGCTTTGTTACGCATACCTTAGTACTTTTATGCGCATAGTGCAACTTCTGCGCACAGTGCATCACTACCGCGAGCCTCGCGCACCCTTCGCCGCTGGGTTTCTATGTCTTTGGCCAGCCGGTCTTGGCCGACTTTGTCCACACCGCGTCTTAGATCGAGGACATCTTCCAGCTGGCGGCCAACCGTGCGCGGAGCTTATCTTGGGCCTCCGCGAGCACCGTATCGCTGCCTTCAAGTCTTCTCAACTAAGTTCAATGCCAGAGCAGGTCCTTCGATGCGGGTTGATGCCCAGAACTATTTCGCCTTGATAGTGGAGCCGACCTGCGCCGAGTACTTCGAGCGACCGTGGGAGTTTCGTCGAGGGATCTTGTCACTGATCGTGACCTCCCACATGGCCGACTACTGGGTGATGAGCGGCTACGCGGGAACCTCATCTAGGAAAGATATGGGCGACGCAGTGAGCCAAGGCCGCACCGTTCTGGCCGGTCTCTATCCAGACCTGCAGCTGCTCACAGATGCAGCCGATGCAGCCAAACACGGGAGGCTCGCATCACTTCAGAGTCGTACGCGGCAAATCAGCGGAGCTGACCAGCTGGAATCGACCCCTGGCGTTTTCAACGCTCCGTTTGGTCAAGGAGTGTTCGCCGAGGCAGTGGAAATCTACTTCGATACCCCTGATGGTCGACGCGTGAACCTGCGGAGTCTGCTCAAAGAGGCATTGAAGTTCTGGCGGGGTCAACTCGGAAACCAGTCACTGCCCTAGCCGAGCAACAATTCCGCAGGCACTCTGCCAACCCAGCCAGGGTCGATCCTAGTGGTTCCGATCCCCGTGTGTAGGTTGCTATCAGGGTGACCGTCGAATACGCCTGGCCTCAGCCAGGTCAATCACCGTTGCTGGCAGTTTACTCAGACGACGTGCGTGGGGGCTCTCCATCTGCCAGCGCTCGAGCTCACTGAAGTAGTCGTCAGAAGTCAGGGGTGCGCCACATACCTTAGAAGTTCGCCTGTTTGTGGAGCCATTGAGCGTCAGCTGTGCGCCTGTTGTCTTGGAAGTCACATGGAAGGTCATGGAAGTACCATGGAAGTAGCGGTTTACCCAGCGTAGGCTTCGCGATCGGCACGGCGAGCCGCCTTGATTTCCCGAGAGATGTTCCGGGTCACCGCAGCTGCCTCCCTCAATCCATCGAGGTTAAGAGGGGTTGGCGCATGCAAACGGGGAGCCACGATGGTGCGGACTTTCGGCGACCTGCCGAAACAGTAGAAGAGCCCCGAGCCGGATCCCCCCAGATCGTCAACCGCGTAGCGGATCACCAAGTTGTCTGGATCCAGCCCGCTTGCACAGGCTGCGAGCTGCGCCTCCCTCCCCAGATCGGCAACAATCCCATGATGCTCCGCTAGGGATTGCCGATACCCCTTCGAGTACACCCAAAGCGGGTATGCCCTTCCTCCAGATTGGACCGACACCACGGTGACGAGCGATCCTGCCTGGATCAGGCAGTCCCAGGCTCTCCAGAAGCGGGAAATGTTCTCTTCAGAGTCAGAACCGAAGAGGCTAGCAACCACCTGACGTGGAACTCGCCAAGTTTCCTCAGCTTTTTCGGAAACCAACCAAAGCTGAAGCGCTCCTACCTCCCCTTGATACCCAAGCTCGAAGTCATCGCCGGCAGTCCCAGACTGCTCCCACTCCCTATAGGGCATGGTGTCGGGCGGGCAACCAAACCACTCAGCGTAGTCAGTGGATGCATAGACATGCAGGAGTAGGATCAACGCGTCCTTGATGGCTGATTCTGGGTCATCCAGCAGTAGGAGCCGAGCAATGTGCGACCCGAAGTCAGGATGCCGGTCTGTGAGCAGGGACGGCAAGTAGGCAAATTCACCGCTCCATTGCTCGATCTTGTACTCATCAGCATTGGCCTTCTTACGACCGGTCGCGCATATCAAACCCTGAGGCAACTCTTGGTCCGCCCCAAAAGTCAGAAGGCGCTTCAAAACTCTCTTTGAACGGAAGTCGGAGCAGCCAGTTGTCAGGCGAATCGCCTTCGCACCCGCGGCGGTGTGCTCGCGCTTCGGACCATAGGCATAGGCGGACAGCGTCATATAGCCCGCGAGCAGATCCGGTCCTTCGCTTGCGTTTGCGATGGCCTTTGCCGCACTCATCGATACCTTGAAGTATCCGGACATCTTGATTGATCTCTCCCCCCTACGGGTTCGATTCTATTGAAGTTGCGACCGGGACAGCCGCCCGCCATGGCTTGCTTTAGGGCCTGACAAAACTGCGCATGGCAGCCCTTGGACTGCCTGTCCGTTGTAGCCACAAGTTGAGAAGCAGGGCAGCTTGCAGCTGCCCTCTCCGCACCCCGTTCGGTGGTTCCCCTCACCTCACCTGCTGAACAAGGGCAAATCCCCAATTGCCTGCTTGGTCTTCTTGTCCGTGACCCAGACATTGAACGACGGATGGCGAACCTTCGCATCCCAGGGGATCAGTACGGAATCTACTTCCGTGCCATATGGAGAGATGCAGTACACGGCCGATTCATCGCCGTAGATGTGGCCCCAGATGCCGACGGAGCCGGCATGGCCAACGCTAACGGCCGCCAGAGGACTGGACTCAAGATCAGAGTGCAACGGATGCTCAACCCGGATCTCCCAGCCATAGGCCGAGTTCAGAGCGAGCACTTCGGAGTTAGAGAACATGGTCATCTGGCCGGCCCGGGGGCCGGTAAGAGCCAGAACCTTCGATACAAGACCCAACGAGCCATTGAGGCTGCATCGCAGCCACCAAGCCTCCTGCGCATAGAGCAATGTGCCCTCTGCAAGTTCTTCTACGTCGGCAGGAATCAGCACATCGGCGGGATAACTCATCACCATCTCCTTGGTAGCCCCGGCCAATCCAGGGCCCACTGGCATGCTATCAGGGCCGAGAGCGGGCGCCACTCTGAAGCCGGCCCCAAACCTGCCAATTTGATCCGCACGCGCGCATGAAGTACTCCAGATACTCACCACCCGGCCCGCTGGCGCGCTGCTGGGCCGAGCGGCCCAGCTTCCGGTTGTGGGCGCGGCCCTGCTCTTGCTGGTCACCCTGATGGAGATGACCTGGCTGCGGGCTCTTGTTCACACCTCGAGTTCCATGAAGGGCGTGTCGGTGATGGCCCTGTCATCACTATCTACGAGCCACAGCTCCCACTTGGTCCAAGCTACAGCTACGCCAAACCTCAAGTCCCTTTGCTCACCGGCAAGGGAGTACGCGAGTGTTTCATTCCGCACTATCTGAGAGACGATCAGGCCGGGCTGCCCTTCAGCAAAGATCAGTTGCCCCACCTCGTAAGCACGCTCGACAGTCTTCGGGGTGCCCGACACTTTGATCACAAGGCGGTATTTGGGGTTCAGCTTGCAGCACTTGCGATGAGCCCCGGGGTACTCCGTCTTGAAGCGAGAATCGCCTTGGAGCCGAAGGAAAAAAGTGTCCTCGTCACGGTCGTCTTGTACCCGCACTGCCAACGAGTAAAGCCCTTCGTCGAACACCAGTTCACCTGGCTCAATTGCATACGTGTGCGTAGGCACAAAAAGGTCTACCGGGTAGCTCATTGCCTGCTCCTTGGATGAGGTCACGCTGCATCCATCCTAAGTCACAAATTGCCGAATGCAGCCGGTCTAAGAAGTGGCTAACGAGATGGCAGGCGGTAAAGTCGGCATCCGCCTTGGAGCTCCTCCACATGGATCGGACAAGAACCGCTCCCGATCCGTCGTGCTTGGACGGATACGACTTCTTCGGCGTGGCCCGAGCCCCCGATTAGCGCCGCCAAGTAGGCCGACGCAGCTGTGATCCGCATGCCATCTTTTTGGTGATCCTCGACAGGCGCGCGACAGCGCGCAGCGTGTGTTCTTACTCTCTTTGACATCACCTTGATCCCTACCTTGATCAAACCCTTGATAAAGCCTTGATGTCTTCCCAAGGCCTCGCCTACGCTGCGACAGCCCTCGCCTCAGAGATCGCCTCGTACCCTTCCGCAAACCGGGTGCAGCACTCTTGGTAGTCTGCCCACCAAGCCGATGTCAGCCGTGTGTGGGGCCGATAGCGGAGCCTCGCTATGCCGAACATGGTTACCTCAAGAATGTGTGCGGGGGCAGGAACCAGCCAACCACGCCGCCCACTCGATTGGAGCCACTCCTGCTGGGAGACGGTCAGCAGATCATTGGCGGCGGCCACACATGAGCGATAGAGTCTCTTCTCGATATCGATTCCGTTCCAAGCAAGCGGATGTATGGGCTCTCCCTTGGGCCCTTCGAAGACGTAAGGGACCCAATCCACTAGGCCAAGGTTCTCTAGAATTTCGAACCGCTCGAAGAACTTCTTCCCCGGGTAATCAGCCCCCTTTAGCCGGTGAGGCTCAGTGGCAGCGTTTCCCCAATGAAGATAGGTCTGTTCGACCTCGTACAGCCAAACCACATGCGCCCCTGACTGGCCAACTCTTTCCCGCTTGAAGACCTTTTCGGTCACTTTGCGTGAAATACCCCCGTCCTCTCGGAGATTCTGTTGAGCATACAACTCAACGAACAGCTGAAGGACCAATGGGTCCTGAGTCTGCCGAATTTTGGTTATAGGCGGAATCTCAGATGCGACGCCGTCGACAATAGCGTTCGGAAGCCAAATGTCCTCTCCTTGGCGTTGAAGCTTGTACTTGGGCTTCTTTCCTGATTGGGAAGCCACCACCCCCTGTGCCACGAGGGAAGCCACAGCGTCTCTGGCGGTAGTCCACCGTACGCCCAACCTCTTGGAAGCCGCTTCAGCACTCCACTTTGTGGTGACGTTGTCTCCGCCCGTGCCCCGGGCCAAGACGAGGAATGCCGCCCCCTCATTGATACCCAGAGAGCAGGCTCTCAAAAAGGTTTCGCGCCCCACAGCAAAGAACCCGTCATTCACTACCACTGGATCACCCCGCTAGAGTCCGACATCAGTCCTGGAAATAATTCTGTGCTGGCGGCACGGAACAAACAAGCGCTCAGCCTTGGACAAGGTGACGCATTGATCTAATGGATCAATGGACGAAGTAAGTCCAGCATTGCAGCTCGGGATTCACCACTACTAGGTGCCGCCCGTCATAGAAGGCAGCCATAAGACCGCAGGTACAGGGCTCCCCTTCCGGCGCGCCGCAGCCCCCCTCGTGGTAGACGAAGTGCTCGTAGACCGTGGGCTGCCGCTCATGGGCGGCCAGGATCCGCTCCATCCAGTCCCAGGAGTCCAAGGCTTCGGCTGCCGAAGGGAGTGCTGGGATATCCGCTAGAGAACTCATTCTTGGCCCCCGCCTATTGCCGCAGCCCTGCCAGCACCTGAGCGAGCTCTCGGAGCGCGGGGCGCTCCCCTCCTTTCCAGGCGTTCAGGGCGACTTTTGCCTTGCCCTCGCTGGTGCGAGGCCCCGTCGACCGCTCCCACGGTCGCCATCTCTGGATCGCCAGTGCTTGCCGCTGGCGCCGCTCTGGGGTCCAACCACTGCGCATCTTGGACGTCCTCCAATAGTTTGTTTTGCTGTCTTTTTCTTCCCGCGCGCCCCGTCCGTTCCGGTGCCTGCCCGGGACTTTCCGGGGCATGGTTGTTCACCTGTTGATGGCCGCCGGCAATGTTGGCCTGCTTCACGAAGGCCACCGCCCGGGGGTTCTTGATCTCCGCCAGTGACTCCAGCGTGGTCCGACATTGGGACTGCGCCTTCAAGGCCAGCCGCATGTAGGTCTCCATCGCACCAAGGTGTGAGCCCATGTTGAGCGCAGCTCGCCGGCTCATCTCCAAGAACAGCGCGTTCAGGGCGATGGCTTGGCTGGTAAGTAGGCCGTCTGCCTGGCCAATTTCGCCCTTCGCGACTCGTCCAACTGCAGCGCGGGTAGACCTCACAAGCTCGTTCAGCTCATTGCCGCCGGCTACCCCAGAGTGCTGCGCAATCGGCATGCTGACAAAGGCATTGCTCGCAACCCCCTCGACGATAAGCTTGGCTGACTTCTGCTCGAGGGTCTGCCCCTTGCCTACCTCGACATTTAGCTTGGCGGCGGCCTGGTCGGCGGTGTGAGGGGCTTGTCTCGATGGTCTCATTGGCGTTGGGTTCCTATGCGAAGCGAGGCCGCCTCGCTGGGTGCTACGATTCGGCAACTCATGGAGGGGGGAGGAGATGGCAGCCCTGCAGGTATTAGTTCTTGCCGCGTCGATGGCCGCTGCTTGCCTGGCCACGGCTCAGGAGCACCAAGGCAAGGAGGGACATCTCTTTGCATGCATCAGGGACGGCATCCGGACCTACACCGCGAATCCTCTTCCCACCGATAGCGCATGTCGCCAGCTCAACTACCGGGAGGTTGAGAGTGCGACTAAGCGCCCTAGCGATCCCCCTGGGACATTCATGGGCTACAGGTGCGCCACCGATTGCAGTGGGCATCGTGCCGGCTATGCCTGGGCGGCCCGACAAGGCGTATCGGCGGCCTCCAACTGCACTGGCAACTCCCAGTCGTTCGTGGAGGGCTGCATGGCATACGTCGATGCGATGACACGAGGAGCGACGCGATGACCCTCCTTCGGAGCACGGTGACCAAGCTGCTGTCGTTTGCGGTCGCAACCATCGCTCTCGTAGGCTGCGAACAAGACTCCTGTAAGGAGTACTCACGATTCACCTGCAAACAGTTAGAGCAACAAACTTTCAACGTCTACTACTACGATACGCCGGAGTCCACAGAACGACTACTTGGCAGCACAGTAGGGTTGCAGCAATGTGCTTCCGTGGCGTGGAACGCGGCGCACGCGAGGAAGAAGGAACGCGGCGACGACTGGTCGTATGTTTGCTGCCTCCAAACCGAAGATTCGAGTTGCGCAGAGAAGCACCGCTGAACGTGAAACCACACAGCCCGAGGAGGCAGTCAGATAAAGCGCGATAAGGTGGACCTGTCACACGTTGGCGGCCAGCCGAAGGGATGGATGCAGAAGGAGCATGAGAACGAAGTGGCATTCCGACCGTTGGGCCGCGTGCTGATGCGCCTGCCCGACGAACTTGGGGAACGCAAGTGGAAGCATCCGATCCGTCTCTGAGATAGCGGTCGCATACCAATGCACGTCGTGGCTTGTGCATTGAGGTGCGTCCGACCGGCCCCAAGGTGTGTCGATACCGCTATCGCTGCTTCAGTAGACGTCAATCTGGTGGGCCCACCAGGATTCGAACCTGGAACCAAAGGATTATGAGTCCTCTGCTCTAACCGTTGAGCTATAGGCCCCCGCAGCTGCACAGTGTAGTGGAGCCCCCTGCACGCTTTCCACTGCACACCCAAAGATCATCCAAAACGCTGCCCCATCGCCTGCACCCGGCGTGCATTCTCCGCCGCCAGCTCGCGCAGTACCGCCGAGCGCAACAGCGCCGAGCACGCCACGCGCTGCCAATAATCCACTGCCAGCGGTACCGCCCACTGCAGGTGCGCAAGCTGGTCGCTGCGCTCCGGGTGCATGTCGCTGTCGCCGATGAGCCGTTCTAACGCTTGCAGCCCATCCCTGGTGGGCTGCGCGTCGCGATCGACCAAGGCCCGCCACCTTGCCAGCAGGCAAGCTGTCGAACAGCGCCTGGGGTTGGATGGCACGGGGACGGAGGACGGCCTCGGTTTGGGCGAATTAAGTTACGAATTCACACGCCAACTTCAGGGCGGTCATTACGGGATGAACTCGTAACCCGTTGATTAATCTCGCCTCAAGCCGATCATCGATGTAGAGAACGGCGGAATTAAGTTACGAAACGTGCAACGAAACAACACCTCTAACCTACCGATCCTCCAACCGCTTCATCAGCCGCTCCAACCTCTCCGCAACCGTCCGGCTGCCGTAAACGCCCCGCAGGCTGTCGGCCGGGGTCGCGCACTGCCCGTTGTCGGTAACCACCAACTGCGAGCCCTGCAGCGAGGCCCGCGCCTCACAGGGCGCCTCGCCCAGGAACAGCTCGTCGCCCATCGGCTCGGCGCTGCCAATCAGCGTGCCTGCGCCCTCGCCACCCGGTGGCAGCATGCTCAACAGCAGCGTGCGTCCCTCGTACCGGATTTCCAGCGTGCGGCCACCGCGCCCACCGCGCCCGTCCCAATACCCCAGCCAGCTGGTGAAGTCGGTTTCGGCCATATGTCCCGTCTTCATGACACGCCCGGCCGGCGCCCAGCCCACTACTTCCTTGCCGGGTGGAAGCACCTGCACGCAGTAGTACTCGTTCCAGCGGTCGCCGATCACCAGGCTGCTGGCCGGCGCCACCTTCTCGCCAGTGCGGCACCCCGCGCGCTCCTCGTCCAGGCACCCCGCACGTTCGCCCAGCAGCACCACCTGACCGGGTTCGACCACACTCCCCACGGTGTAGTCGAACTGGCTGGTGAAAAAGTCGGACAGGTTGCATGACGGCTGCTGCGGCGTCTGCGCCAAGGCGGCGAACGGACACAGCGCAAGCAGCAGGACCCACGGTTTCATCGGCATTGCGTTGACCAGGCAGTAAACAGCGACGCGCATGCTACCCCGCGTGCGCTGCCGCGCCCAGCCCGTGCCAACACCAGAAACAACAAACCCCGCTTGCGCGGGGTCTGTTGGTGTTTCATCGACAACTGCCGGGATCGATCAATCGATATCCAGGAAGCTGCGCAGCTGCTCGGACCGGCTCGGGTGACGCAGCTTGCGCAGCGCCTTGGCTTCGATCTGGCGGATACGCTCGCGGGTGACGTCGAACTGCTTGCCCACTTCCTCAAGGGTGTGGTCGGTGTTCATGTCGATGCCGAAGCGCATGCGCAGCACCTTGGCTTCCCTCGGGGTGAGGCCGGCCAGCACGTCGCGCACGGTTTCAGACAAGTTGATGTTGGTGGTGTTCTCGATCGGGGACTCCACGTTGGTGTCCTCGATGAAGTCGCCCAGATGGGAATCCTCGTCGTCGCCGATCGGGGTTTCCATCGAGATCGGCTCCTTGGCGATCTTCATCACCTTGCGGATCTTGTCTTCCGGCATGTCCATTTCCTTGGCCAGCTCCTCCGGCGTGGCCTCGCGGCCATACTGCTGGAGCATCTGGCGGGAAATGCGGTTCAACTTGTTGATCGTTTCGATCATGTGCACCGGAATACGGATGGTGCGCGCCTGATCGGCGATCGAACGGGTGATGGCCTGGCGGATCCACCAGGTGGCATACGTGGAGAACTTGTAACCACGGCGGTATTCGAACTTGTCCACGGCCTTCATCAGGCCGATGTTGCCTTCCTGGATGAGGTCGAGGAATTGCAGGCCGCGGTTGGTGTACTTCTTGGCGATGGAGATCACCAGGCGCAGGTTGGCTTCGACCATTTCCTTCTTGGCCTTGCGCGCGCGCGCCTCACCGTAGGCCATGGCACGGCTGATTTCCTTCAGCTCGTCCAGTTCCAGCCAGGTGGTCTTTTCGATGTCGAGCGTGGCCTGCTGCTCGGCGATGATCTGGTCCTTCACGTCACGCAGGGCCGAAGACCACTTCTGCTTGCGCTTCAGTGCGTCTTCCACCCACTCCAGGTTGGTCTGGTTACCTTCCCAGGAACGGATGAAGTCCTTGCGCGGCATGCGCGCGGTCACGGTGGCCAGGTTCAGCACGCGGCGCTCGTGGGACTTGATCTCGGCCATGACGTCGCGCAGCTGCTTGACCAGCACGTCGGTCAGCGGCAGCGGCAGCTTCAGGGTCACGAACACGGCGGCCATGTCGTCGCGCAGCTTGGCCAGCGGCTTGCGGTCACCCTTGGCGGCAGCCTTCTTGAACGCGCTGTACGCATCGCTCAGGGCCTGCATGCGGCGGGCAACTTCTTCCGGGTCCGGACCGGTCGGGCCGGCTTCTTCTTCAACGTCGTCGCCGTCGTCGTCGGCGTCGGCGTCGTCTTCAGCGTCGTCGCTGGTGTCTTCGGCCACGGCCGGGGCCGGCACTTCTTCGACCAGGTCGTTGAAGCCGACGATCACTTCGGCCAGGCGCTTCTTGCCTTCCTTGTGCGCGTCGTAGTCGGCCAGCAGCGATTCCACCGACACCGGGAAGGTGCCGAGTGCGGCCTGGACCTGGCCCAGGCCTTCTTCGATGCGCTTGGCGATGGCGATTTCGCCTTCGCGGGTCAGCAGCTCGACGGTACCCATTTCGCGCATGTACATGCGCACCGGGTCGGTGGTGCGACCACCTTCGGTGTCGAGCGCGCTCAGCGCGGCGGCAGCTTCTTCGGCCGCGGTGTCATCGACTTCGCGGTTGCCGGTGTTGCCATCGTTGAGCAACAGGGTTTCTGCATCGGGAGCAACTTCATGGACATCGATGCCCATGCCGTTGATCATGCCGATGATGTCTTCAATCTGCTCCGGGTCGACGATGTCGTCGGGCAGGTGATCATTGACTTCGGCGTAGGTCAGGTAGCCCTGTTCCAGGCCCTTGCTGATCAGAAGCTTGATGTCGTTTTGCTGGGCAGGACGTTCGTTGGCCATGTAGTGCTCGCGCCACCGGCAGGGAGAGGAATAGGACCTAGCATTATACCAGCCTGGCGCCCCACCGCCCGGGCGGTGGTCCCGGGGGTCAGGGTCTGAGCAGGAAGGTCACCGGACCATCGTTGACCAGGCTGACAACCATATGGGCACCAAACTGGCCTGTTTCCACCCCTGGGGCGTGTTTTTGCCTGCAGATGTCCACCAACCGGTTGAATCCACGTTCAGCCTCGGCCGGCGCGGCGGCCGTGCTGAAGCCCGGGCGCATGCCACTGCCAGTGTCGGCAGCCAGGGTGAACTGGCTCACCAGCAGCAGCCCGCCGCCGGTATCAGCCAGCGACCGGTTCATCTTTCCCCCTTCATCGGCAAACACACGGTAACCGAGCAGGCGATCGGCCATCCGCACGATCTGCGCCTCGCTGTCGCCGGGTTCCATGCCCACCAGCGCCAGCAATCCCGGGCCGATCCGGCCCACCGCCACGTCATCGACATGCACGCTGGCCTGGGTGACGCGCTGGATGAGAACAAGCATGGGCGGGGCTTCCGGGGTGGGGGCCGCCTACCTTAACGCGCCCGCCGGTCCACGCCGATTGTCCCAGCGGCTAGACTTCCCCGTGATGAAACCGCATACCACCGCCCGCCTGGCCTACCGCGCCGCCGCCCTGTTCACCCGCCTGCCCTGGTCCTGGCTGCGCGGCTTCGCCAACGTGCTGGCGTGGCTGTGGATCCGTCTCAATGCGCGCGAGAGCCGGGTGACCCGGCGCAACCTGGAACTGGCCTTCCCCGAACTGACCGACGCCCAGCGGGTGCAGATGCACCGCCAGGTGCTGCGCTCCACCGCGCTGCAGGCGCTGGAAACCCTGCGCCTGTGGACCCGCCCGCGCGAGCAGAACCTGGCCTGCCTGGTCGAGCGCCATGGCGAGGCGCTGTATGACGCGGCGCTGGCCGCAGGCAAGGGTGTGATCGTGGCCGCCCCCCACCATGGCAACTGGGAGCTGCTGAACCAGTGGCTGGCCTCGCGTGGTCCGATCGCCATCGTCTACAAGGCCCCCGACGAAGCCGTCGGCGATGCGTTCCTGCAGCTGGTGCGTGGCGGCGACAACGTGCAGCAGGTGCGGGCCGAGGGCCCGGCGGTGCGCCAGCTGTTCAAGGTGCTCAAGGACGGCGGCGCCACCGGCATCCTGCCCGACCAGCAGCCCAAGGCCGGCGACGGCGTGTTCGCCCCGTTCTTCGGGGTGGAGGCGCTGACCATGACCCTGGTCAACCGGCTGGCTGAACGGACCGGGGCCACCGTGCTGTACGGCTGGTGCGAGCGCGTGGGCCCGGGCATGCAGTTTGCCCTGCACGTCGAGCCGGCCGACCCGGCCGTGGCCGACCCGGATCCGCGCACGGCGGCAACCGCGCTCAACGCCGGGCTGGAGCGGATCGCCCGGCGCGACCCCACCCAGTACCAGTGGACTTACAAGCGTTATACGTTGCGCCCACCGGGCAGCGACGAGGTGGACCCCTATGCCACCGAAGAACACCCCCACTGACTGCGACGCAGCGTCGCGCCCCCGGCGCGATTGGAAACGGCGCCTTCCGTCCCCACTGTGGAACCCACGATGTCCCCCACGGCCCCTGCCATGTCTGATGCTGCTTCTTCCCTGTTCGGCGACCCGGCCGCGATCCGCTGCGAACGGGCGGTGGCCGAACTGCGCGCGGGCCGCCCGGTGGTGATCGACGACGGCCACGGCCAGCGGCTGGCCTTCATCGCCCTGGACAGCAGCACCCGCAGCAGCTTCAGCGCGTTTGCCCAGGCCGCCGCCGACCGCCACTACCTGTTCCTTACCGCCACCCGTGCGCGGGTGCTGGGGGTAGCCGCCGAACACGGCGCCCGCGTACCGCTGGCGGGCATCGACTTCGACGCCCTGCCCTCGCTGAGCTACCGGCGCGAACCGGAAGTGATGCCGGCGGGCTGGTCGGCCGGGCAGGCGCTGGACGATGGTGCGGTGGAAATCGCCCGCCTGGGCCTGCTGCTGCCGGCCATGGTGGGCGTGCTGCTGGAGCCGGCGGACCACCGCTTCGATGATTGCGCGCAGGTATCGCTGTGCGACCTGCACCAAGGGGCCGAGCAGGCCGCCCACGCCTACGAACTGGTCACCCGCTCGCCGGTGCCGCTGCGCGAGGTGGGCATGACCGAATTTGCCGTGTTCCGCGGCGGCGTGGCCCAGCGTGACCAGGTAGCCATCATCGTCGGCAGCCCGGACCTGTCCGGGGTGGTGCCGGTGCGCGTGCATTCGTCCTGCCTCACCGGCGACCTGTTCGGCTCGCTCAAGTGCGACTGCGGCGACCAGCTGCGGCGCGGCCTGCGCAAGCTCAAGGAACTGGGCGGTGGCGTGCTGCTGTACCTGGACCAGGAAGGCCGCGGCACCGGCATCGCCGCCAAGATGCGCGCCTACGGCTACCAGCACGACGGCCTGGACACCATTGACGCCGATGCGCAGCTGGGCTTCGGCGCCGATGAGCGCCGCTACGGCAGCGCAGTGGCGATGCTGCAGGGGCTGGGCGTGCACCGCGTGCAGCTGCTCAGCAACAACCCCACCAAGGCGCAGCGGCTGCGCAACGCCGGCATCGACGTGGTGGACTGCGTGCCGGTCACCGGCGATATCACCGCCGAGAACGAACAGTACCTGCGCACCAAGGCCGAACGGGCCGGCCACCTGCTCGACGTCGACGCGCTGATCCAGGCCGCGCAATAGCGCGCGGCAACCTGCTACCGTCTGCGCGACGGGCGCACCGCCAGCAGCAGCACGCCCGGCATCTCCCTTGCCGAGCGCCCTGCCTTGTCCGACGCCATCGACACCCCTGCCATTCCCTCTCCGCCGCCGCTGCCGCCGCTGCCGTCCAGCCCTGACTGGCAGGCGTTGCCACGGCGTGCCGCCGCCATCGCGGCGGTGGCCGGGGCCATCACCGGTACCGTCCTGATTGGTGGCGGGCTCGGCACGGCCTGGGTGCTGCTGGACCTGCCGCTGCGCTGGCTGGGCGTGGCCGGCATGCTGGTGCTGGGTGCGGCCATCGGCGCGGCCATTGGTTACCGCCGCCAGCGCCGCACGTTCTGGCGGCTCGACGCACAGGGCCTGGGCGTGCGCCGCGACCTGATGTGGCAGCAGGAGACCCGCGTGCCGATCTCGCGCGTGCAGCACCTGGACCTGCGCCGGGGGCCGATCGAACGCAGCGCACGGCTGGCCACGCTGGTGGTGCACACCGCCGGCAGCCGCTTCAGTGCGGTGAGCCTGAGCGGGTTGGATGGCGAGGATGCCGAACGCCTGCGCGATACCCTGGCCCACCAGCTCGACCGCGACGACGACGCCCTGTGAGCAGCCCGTCCCCGACAGAGGCCGCGTTGAACGACGCGCCGCCAGAGCAGCGCCTGCACCGGTGGTCATGGCTGTTCGTGCTGCTGATGCAGCTGCGCCAGTTCCTGCTGCCGCTGGTGGCGCTGCTGGTGTTCGGCAACCGCGGTGATCGCGATCAGATGTGGTCCTACCTGGCCGCACTGGTGGTGATCGTGGTGCTGGTGGGCACCTCGGTGCTGCAGTACCTGACCTACCGTTACCGGATCGGCCGCGACGCCATCAGCGTGCGCAGCGGGGTGGTGTCGCGCAACCGGCGCGAGATTCCGTTCGCGCGCATCCACAACGTGGTGGTGCACCAGAACCCGCTGCATCGCCTGTTCGGGGTGGCCGAACTGCGCCTGGAATCGGCCGGCGGCGCCCGGCCCGAGGCGGAAATGCGCGTGCTCAAGCTGTCCCAGGCGTTGGCGCTGGAACAGCTGGTGCGGCACCGCGGCCAGGCGGTCGTGGCGCCCCCGGCGACCACGGATGCCGATCTGGATGCAGATGCGGTCACGCCGCCGGTGGACGATGGCGTGCTGCTGCAGCTGAGCACACCCGAGGTGGTGCGCATCGGCCTGCTGTCCAACCGCGGCTGGGTGGTGGTGCTCGCCGCCGTGGGCGCCTCGTTCCAGCTGTTCCCCGATGGCACCGTGACCGACGCGATTGAAGAAGGCGGGCGTCAGGCGCTGGGCTACGCCAATGGTCTGCACCCGGCCACCTGGGTGTGGGCGGTGGCGGCGCTGGTGGCCGCGGCCGCGTTCTGGGTGCTGCTGCGCGTGTTTTCGGTGGTGCTGGCGCTGTTGCGTTATCACGGCTTCCAGTTGAGCGAACAGGAACGTCGGCTCACCGTGGTCAGCGGCCTGCTCACGCGCCTGCGCAGCAGCGTGGCGCGGCGTCGCATCCAGGCCTGGACGCTGCGCGAAAGCCCCTTGCAGCGCTGGGCCGGGCGCCGCCATCTGCGCATCGACATTGCCGCCGGGGTGTCCGAAGAGAACCAGCGCCGCGACCTGCGCGAACTGGCCCCACTGGCCACCCCAGAGGCGGCCGACGCCCTGGTGCAGCACCTGCTGCCGCAGGTGCAGTGGCCGCCCGCACACTGGCAACCGGTGCAGCAGCGCGGCTGGTGGCGGCTGAGCCTGGGTACCGCGGTGTGGGTACCGCTGGTGGCCGCTGCAGGCGTGTGGAACGAGGTGCCGTGGGCGGCCGTGATCCTGCTGTGGCTGCCGTGGTCGGCCTTCCGCGCGCATCGCCAGATGGCACGCATGGGCTATCACCTGGACGACCAGTACGTGGCCGTGCGCGGGGGGTGGTGGCAGCGTTGGTGGCGGTTCGCCGAGCTGGACAAACTGCAGGTGCTGCGCCTGAGCCGTTCGCCGCTGGACCGCCTGCTGGGGACCGCCAGCGTGTGGCTGGATACCGCCGGTGCCAGCGGCAGCGTGGCCTTGTGCCTGCGCTACCTGCCTGACGCCGAGGCGCGCGCGGTGCATGCGCGGTTGAGCGCGGCGTTGGCGCAGCGGCGCCTGCGCTGGTAACCGACGCAGCCGACCAACGGTCGGCTCTACCGCTTCGACGGCCCCCAATACCCCAGGTCACGCCGGATCTGCAGGCCGCGCGTCCACGCGCCGAACGGTTTGCGCTTGAGCGTCCCCAGTTCCCCGGCCAGGAAATCCTCCGTGGCCGCGATCACCCGCTCGCTGGAATACCCGTCGCGGTACGGGTGGATGCTGTCGGCATACTGCTGGATCTGCGCCACCAGTGCCGGCTCGGGCGACAGCGCGCGGTCCAGCATTGCCGGTAGCTGGGTGGCGTCGTCGAAGTCGATCATGTGCGGCTGCGGCACGCGGTTGCGGAAGGTCACCACCGGTTTGTACTGCACCACGAACTCGGACACGATCGAGGAGGTGTCCGACACCAGCACGTCGGCGGCACGCTGCGCGGCCATCACCTGTTCGGGCTCGATGAAGGCGGCGTTGTCGCCGGCCAGCGCGCGGTAGCGCGCGAACAGCTCCTCGCTGCACTTGGGATGCAGGGTCAGCAGCCAGTAGCGCTCACCGCGCGCGATGTCGGCGGCGATGTGCTCGTACAGGTGCGGCGCCGCACTCAGGCGTTCGGTGAAGGTGGAGCCGAACAGGATCACCGGGCGGCCAGCGGCAGGCGCCCGCAGCGCCGCGCTGGCGCCCCCGTCGTCGCGGAACAGCGGGTCCAGCTTCGGCCAGCCGGTCTGCGCCACCGCGAAATGGCCCTGGCGCGCGGCCAGGTCACGGAACGGCTCCGTCGTCGCCGGCCCCTGCGTGCAGTACAGGTCGAACAGGCCCCGCACGCGGAAATGGCCGCGCGCGCTGTCGCGCTTCTGCACATTGAAGCCATGGAAGACCTGCACCTTGGCCCCGGCGATGAACGGCGGCACCCAGTTGGCGGCGCTGAACACCGCACGCGGGCGCAGCGCCAGCGCCTGCGTGAGGTCCACGTTGGGCACCCCCGGCAGGCTGCCCCCGGCGGCGCCATCGGCGAACCAGGCCGACACCGATTGCCCGGACGCGTGCAACGCCTGGGCCAGAGGGGCGAGAATGGGCAGCGCATAACGCTCCGTCGCAAACAGCAGGTACTCGGCCATCATGTCCTCCACGACCGCTCCCACTGAACGGCCTCGCATCTCGGCCTGCATTATCGCGTTCAATGAAGCCGACCGCATCGGCGACTGCCTGGCCTCGCTGGCCTTCTGCGACGAGATCATCGTCGTGGACTCCCATTCCACCGATGCCACGGTCGCCATCGCCCGCGCCGCCGGGGCCACCGTGCTGCAGCGCGCCTTCGACGGCTTCCGCAGCCAGAAGGCGTTCTGCGTTGAACAGGCCAGCCACAACTGGGTGCTGTGCCTGGATGCCGACGAACGCATCAGCGACGACCTGCGCGCGGCCATCCTGGCCGCCCAGGCCAGCGGCTTTGCCGGCCACCATGGCTACCGTTTCGCGCGCCTGTCGGAGTATTTCGGCAAGTTCCTGCGCCATGGCAATGCCTACCCGGACCGCGTGCTGCGCCTGTTCGACCGCCGCCACGGCGGCTGGCGCGGCAAGCGCGAGATCCACGAAGCGGCCAGCGTCGACGGCAGCGTGGGCGTGCTGCGCGGCGACCTGATCCACTACCCGTACCGCTCGCTGGAACAGCAGTTGAGCAAGACCCAGCGCTACGCGCGGATGATGGCCGAGCACGAGTTCGCACGCGGCAAGCGCGCCACCCTGGCCAAGCTGGTCCTGGCCCCGGCGTGGCGGTTCTGGCGCGGGCTGCTGCTGCGCGGCGGCTTCCGCGATGGCTGGCACGGGCTGGTATATGCCTACGTGCGCGCCAACTACGTGCGCCAGAAGACGATCATGTTGTGGATGCTGCAGCACGGACAGCCGGTAAGCGACCCGCCGCGCCACAGCGACGCCGCATGAGCGCTGCTGTGGCAGACTTCATGCGCGTTTGATCGAAGACCTCCATGAAGATCCTCTACACCAACTTCCATTCCGGCGACGGCGGCGGCCACACCACCTACCTGGTGTCGCTGGCGCGCGCGCTGTCGGCGCGCCACCAGCTGTTCATGGCCGCCCCAGACAACAGCCGCGTGCTGCGCGTGGTCCGCGACGAGGGCATCGCCGAGCCGCTGGACATCGCCTTCAGCAGTGGCCTGCCCACGCTGCCCCAGCAATGGGCCGACATGCGCCGCCTGCGCCACCTGGTCCAGCAGCACCGGATCGACATCGTGCATGCCAACGGCGCGCGCGACCATCGGGTGATGATGGAAGCGGTGGCTGGCCTGGCCCATCGGCCCAAACTGGTGTTCACCAAGCACAACAGCAAGCCCAGCAACACGTTCGGCAATACCCTGCGCGCACGCTGGGGTACCGACCGGGTGATCGCGGTGTCCGCCCATACCCGCCAGATGCTGCTGGACAGCCCCTACCGGCGCTGCCCGATCGACGTGGTGCGCAATGGCGTGGACCTGGCGCGCTTCGCGCCGGTCGATGCGTCCGCCGGCGCGGCACTGCGTGCCCGCTGGACCACCGATCCCGATGCGCTGGTGATGGTGAGCAATGCCGGCACCGACGGTCACAAGGGCTGGATCGACCTGGTCGAGGCCGTCGCCACGCTGCCCGAGCCGATCCGCAGCCACATCCACGTGGCCGTGGCCGGCCGCGACGCGGAGCCGCGGCTGCTGGCACGGGTGGCCGCGCTGGGCCTGGGCGCGCAGGTCCACCTGCCCGGCCTGCTGGAGGACATCCGGCCGTTCGTGGCCAGCGGTGATGCGGGCTTCGTGCTGTCCCACGACGTGGAGACCATCTCCTTCGCCTGCCGCGAAATGATGGCGATGGGCAAGCCGGTGATGGTCAGCGACTACGCCGGCCTGCCGGAGAACATCGACCACGACCAGGACGGCTGGATCGTGCCGGTGCGCAACATTCCCGCGATCGCGGCCCAGGTGGCCCGGCTGTATGCACAGCGCCACGACCTGGCCCGGATCGGCGTGGCCGCGCGCCAGCGTGCTGTGCGCGAGTTCGGCCTGGACACGTTCACTGGCCTGACCGAAGCCAGCTACGACGCCGCCCTGCAGGGCGGTTGAACCGGGGTCAGTCCGCCTGGCGCCTGCGCGCCGGATCGGACAGGGCCAGGAACACCGCCACCCAGGTGGCGTAGAACGACGCCGAGCGCATGTCGCGGAACATCATCTCGGTGATGCCGAACACCAGGTAGCTGGCGCAGATCATCACCCCGGCACCGGCGAACAGGCGGCCGGCGTCGTCCTCGCGCCACAGCCGGCGCAGCAGCACCCAGCCCGGCGCGGCGTACAGCAGCACCAGCCCCAACCCGCCCAGCACGCCGTAGGTGGCCAGGAAATACAGCAGGTCGTTGTGGGTTTCGCCGTAGTCACGTGCCACGGTGGGCGACACCTGGCGGGCTTCGGCCAGGCTGCGCAGTTCTTCGCGGAAGCGGTCACCCCCGCCGATGCCGAACACCGGCTCGCTCTGGATCATGTGCCCCGCCGCACTCCACAGCTGCAGCCGGATGCACACCGACGTATCGGCCAGGTGGGTCACCTGGCACTCTTCGAATTCGTTCACGCCCAGGTGGATGCGCTCGCGCAGGGTGCTGTCGCTGAGCACGATCAGGCCCACCGCGCCGAGCAGCAACGCACCGGCCCAGGCCTTGTAACGGTTGAGCCGGCGCCCCTGCACCAGCAGTGCGATGAACACCAGCACCGGCACCGCCAACAGGCCGCCGCGGGTCTGGGTGGCCAGGAACGCGCCCAGCCCGGCCACGCCGGTGATCAGTTTCAGCGCGAACTCGGTGCGCTTGAAACGGGTAATGCGGTAGCCCAGCAGCAGCAGCGCCAGCATCGAAAACAGCAGCGTCAGGTTGCCGTAGGTCACCGTGTTGAACTGGCGGGTGGCCGGGCGTCCGCCGGTGCTCAACACCAGCCAGCCGACATTGATCACCGCATACCAGATGCCCAGCAACAAGCCGAACAGACCATGGGCCAGAATCGGGCGCGGAATCCGCAGCGCGGCGGCCAGGATCAGCAGCACGGTCAGGAAACGCGAGGCCTTTTCCACTTCCGAGCCCTTCCACAGGCCGTGCACCAGCAGGCTGGTCAGCACGCCGATCAGCATCACCGCCACGCCCACGCCCATCCACACATATTCGCGGCGGTTGTCGCACCAGACCTGCCCGGGCGCGGCCGGGCGCACCACGAACAGCACGATGATGCTCAGCAGGACCAGCAGGTAATAGCCCGCGCTGCCACCGTCCAGGGTCGACATCAGCAGCACCGGGGACAACCCGACCGCGATCGTGAAGGCCCATGCCAAGGCAAGGTTGGCGCGGGCAGGACGGAGTGGAGACATGGTCACGATCTGGGCAATGCGGCGTAATGACGGAGGAGGAACGGGTTCACCGGCCTCCATTCCAGGATCGGGCGAGCAGGCGGCATTGTCGCTGATCGTCCCGTAATGATCCATGAGAGTCCCATCACTCCTCCGGCGCCTCCCGGCCTTGTTCCAGGGTGATCCGTGCCAGTTCACGGGCACTGGGCCGGCATGGGCCGACCACGGCGTCGGCCGGTACCAGCCACCAGCCACGGCGATTGGCCACGCCCACCCGTTCGGCACGGTTGCGATCGATGCAGTCCAGCACGGCCGCTTCCTGTACCAGCAGCCAGCGCTGCCGCGGCGCCTGCGCCTGCCAGGCCACGCCGTCCTGCAACTGACTGTACCAACGGCGTTTGAAGCCAAAGGTGGTCGCGGGGCGGTCGGCCATGAGCAGGTTCTGTTCCTTCCACCCCACCAGCCCCAGCTCCGCGTCGGCGCCGATGCGCTGCCCGGCCTGCTGCATCAACCCGCGGGCCGAGCTGGAGTCGTTGAACAGCGGGTAGCCCACCAGCCCGTACGCCACCCAGACCATCGCCAGGGTCGACAGCACGGCCACATGGCGTCGTCGCGGGCCGCTGAAGCACAGGCTGGCCATGCCCCAGGCGCCCAGCGCCACGCCGATCCAGCCCAGCGCTGCGGTCACCGACGTGTCGATGCCGCGCTGCAGGATCAACCGGCTTTCAAAGCCGGGCTGGCCGACGAGCATGGTAATGCCCGCGCCCAGCAGGGCCAGCACCAGCACGGCGTTGAACGCGCCCAGCAACCACTGCACGTCACGCCGCCGCAGCAAGCCCGGCAGCAGCGGGGCCAGCGCCAGGCAGAACATCGGCAGCGCCGGCAGGATGTACACATCGCGCTTGCCATGCGGGATCGAGAAGAACAGCACGATCAGCAGCCACCAGCCCAGCAGTACCAGGTAGCGCGGATCGCGGCGGCGCAGCCGGCGCCACCAGGCGGGGATCGCCCACGGCACCACCAGGATCGCGGGGAGCCACATCGACGGCATGGTGGCCAGGAAATACCACCATGGCTGGTGGTGGTCCCACGACTGCGCGTACCGCTTGGCGGTCTGCCGGAACAGGATGTCGTTCATGTAGGCCCGGTACTCCACCGAGCCGCTGGACGTGGCGGCCAGCACCATCGGCACCAGCCACAGCGCCACCGCCAGCACGAAGGCCAGCGGGGCCAGCCAGAAGCGCCAGTCGCGCACGTGCAGCCTAACCCGCGGCCAGCCCAGCAGCGAGGCCACGGCCGCCGGCAGCACCATCAGCAGCGCCAGCACGCCCACGCCCTTGGTGATCACGCCCAGCCCGGCGGCGAACCAGCCCAGCCACCACCACCGCCACGCCGGCCCGCACAGCAGGTGCCGCAGCAGGCCGTAGTTGGCCAGGGTGATGAAGAACACCACCAGCGGATCGATCTGCGCCTTCTTGGCCTGGAAGGTGAAATGCACCGCAAACAACAGTGCCCAGGCCGCGTACAGGCCCACCCGGCGGGTCCACAGCCGGCGGCCCAGGTCGTAGACGCAGGCCAGCGTGCCCAGTGCGGCCAGCAGCGACGGCAGCAGGAACGCCACCCGCCAGTTGCCGAACACGCTGTAGAGCGCGGCCTGCGCCCACATCAGCATCGGCGGCTTGTCCGAGTACAGCTCGGTGCCACGGTGCGGGAACAGCCAATCGCCGCTGAGCACCATCTGCTTGGCCACCAGCGCAAAGCGCGGCTCGTCCGACGGCCAGGGGTCGCGCAGGCCCAGGCCGGCGCCGAGCACCAGCAGGGCCAACGTGGCAAGCAGCCAGAACTCGCGTCTGGCAGGGTTTTTCAACATATGACGCGGGTCCAGCGGCGGGGTATCAGCCCTTTTTTAGCAGACGCGCATAGAAGAATCCGTCTGCACCCTCTTCACCCGGCAGGCGCTGGCGGCCGGCCCAGGAGTCGTGGCCGAAGGCCTCGCCCAACGGCAGGAAGCCTGCGCGGGGGGTGCGCTGCAGGAAGGACTCGATCTGGAACTGGTTCTCTTCCCGCAGGATCGAGCATGTCGCATACAGCAGGGTCCCGCCCGGGGCCAGCATGCGGAAGCACGCATCCAGCAGGCGGGCCTGCAGCGCGACCAGGGCCTCGATATCGGCCGGGCGGCGGTGCACCAGCACGTCCGGCTGGCGGCGGATGATGCCGGTGGCCGAGCACGGCGCATCCAGCAGGATGCAGTCGAACGGCTGCCCGTCCCACCAGCTGTCCGGCGCGGCGGCGTCGGCCGCCAGCACCCGCGCCTGCGCGCCCACGCCGGTACGGGCGAAGGTCTCGCTGATGCGCTTGAGCCGCCGCGGGTCGATGTCCAGTGCCAGCAGCTGCAGGCTGGGATCACGTTCCAGCAGGTGCGCGGCCTTGCCGCCCGGTGCGGCGCAGGCGTCCAGCACGCGTGCACCGGGGCGCGGGGCCAGCGCATCGGCCACCTGCTGCGCCGACAGGTCCTGCACCGACAACGCGCCGGCGGCGAACCCCGGCAGCGCGGCCACCGGCACGGGCACCGGCAGGCGGATCGCATCGCTGCACAGCGGCGACGCCTCGGCCTCGATGGCGGCCGCAGCCAACTGTTCCAGCACCGCCTCGCGGCTGCCGTGCTGACGGTTCACCCGCAGCCACAGCGGCGCGGGCTGCAGGCTGGCGGCGAACACGTCCTCGGCCTGCTCCGGCCAGTCCTGCTCGATCATGCCGGCCAGCCAATCCGGGAACGCAGCGCGCGCCGGCTGGGCCGGAATGCCGTCACGCTGGGCGCGGCGCAGCAGCGCGTTGACCATGCCGGCCTGACGGTCGCGGCCCATGGCGCGGGCGGCGTCCACGGTGGCCGACAGCGCCGCATGGGCGGGCAGTTCAAGCGCGTCCAGCTGGGCAAAGCCCACCAGCAACAGCGCGCGCAGTTCGTCTTCGCGCACGCCGAGCGGACGTTGCATCCACTGCGCCAACGCAGCGTCGTAGGCACCGCGGCGGCGCAGCACCGCAAAGCACAGCGCCTCCAGCAGGGCGCGGTCGCGGCTGTCGTCCAGGGTGGGCAGTGCCTTGGCCAGTTCGGCCTTGAGCGAGCGCCCGCGGCCGATTACCTGGGCCAGGACCTTGGCCGCCAGTACGCGGGTGGGCACGCCGGGGGCGCTGGCGGCGCGCTGCGGGGCCTGCTTGTCCTGCTGGAGCTGGGTCATCTCAGGCACCCACGCTCAGGTCGCGGCGCGCGTTGAGGTAGTCGGCGGCCGTGATCGCCTTGCCGCCTTCGCGCTGCAGCACCCGCAGGCGCAGTGCGCCCTGCCCGCAGGCGATGTCGATGCCTTCGCGGGCGGCCGCCAGCAGCGTACCCGGGGCCTTGCCCTGGTTGTCCGGCAGCGCCACCGCGCCGTGGATGCGCACGCGCTCGCCGGCCAGCAGGGCCTCAGCGATCGGCCACGGGTTGAAGGCGCGCACGGTGCGCTCCAGTGCCTGCGCGTCCTGCGCCCAGTCCAACCGGGCTTCGGCCTTGTCCAGCTTGTGTGCGTAGGTCACCCCCGCCTCCGGCTGCGGCTGGGCAATCGGCTTGATCCCGGCGCGCAACAGGCCCAGCCCGTCCGACAGCACCTGCGCGCCCAGCTCGGCCAGGCGGTCATGCAGCTGGCCGCCGGTGTCGTTGGCACCGATGGCCAGGTGCTGCTTGAGCAGTACCGGACCGGTGTCCAGGCCCGCTTCCATCTGCATCAGGCACACGCCGCTTTCGCTGTCGCCGGCCTGGATCGCACGCTGGATCGGCGCGGCGCCGCGCCAGCGCGGCAGCAGCGAGGCATGCACGTTCCAGCAGCCGTGGGTGGGGATGGACAGCACGGCCTTGGGCAGGATCAGCCCGTAGGCCACCACCACCATCAGGTCCGGCTGCAGGTCGCGCAGCTGCTGCTGGGCTTCGGGGGACTTCAGGTGTTCGGGCTGGAACACCGGGATGCCACGCGCGATCGCCTCCAGCTTCACCGGCGACGGCATCAGCCCGCGCCCACGCCCGGCCGGGCGGTCCGGCTGGGTGTACACGGCCACCACTTCATGGTGGCGCGCGGCGACGCGCAGCGAGGACACGGCGAACTCCGGCGTACCGGCAAAGACAATCTTCATGGCTACCCCACTTGCAGAAAGAAAAACGGCGCCGGTGGCCGGCGCCGCACAACCAGGCCCGGCCCGCGGTCAGCCCGCGCGGCCCGGCCCTTGGGCATCTCAGGCAACGTGCTTGCGCGCCTTGGCCAGCTTCTTGCGCACCATCTCGCGCTTCAGCGGGGACAGGTAATCGATGAACAGCTTGCCGTCCAGGTGGTCCATCTCATGCTGGATGCACACCGCCAGCACGCCGTCGGTGGTCAGTTCCTGCGGCTGGCCCTGGCGATCCAGGAAGCGCACGGTGATCTGGTTGGCACGGGTGACGTCGGCAAAGATGCCCGGCACCGACAGGCAGCCTTCCTGGTAGACCTGGCCGCCCTCGTTGGCGACGATCTCCGGGTTGATGAACACCCGCGGGGTGTCCTTCTCTTCACTGACGTCGATGACCATGAAGCGCTTGTGCACGTCCACCTGGCTCGCGGCCAGGCCGATGCCCGGGGCGTCGTACATGGTGTGGAACATGTCATCGAGCAGTTGCTGGAAGGCCGGCGTGGTCACTTCGGCGGCGTCGATCAACGCGGCCCTGGTGCGCAGGCGCGGATCGGGAAACTCAAGAATGGGCAGGATAGCCATGGCAAATACCGGTAGGGGGCGCCGGTCAAAGCGGCGTACGTCGCAATTCTATCGCCAACGCTTGCCCTGCGCCCCGGTTTCTGGACTATAGTGCGGCAACCTGTTGGGGAATCAGGCACCACCTATGTTTGAACGTACTCGTACGGTCGTCGCCGTGGCGATGTTGACCGTTGCCACCTATGCTACCGCCGTTGAAGTGAATGGCGGGCACCCGGATACCTACGTCGTCCGCAAGGGCGATACTTTGTGGGACATTTCCGCGCGCTTCCTCAAGAAGCCGTGGCTGTGGCCGGAAATCTGGCAGGCCAATCCGCAGGTCAAGAACCCGCACCTGATCTACCCGGGTGACGTGCTGAGCCTGGCCTACCTGGATCGCGTCGTGGCCCAGCCCGGCCCGCGCCAGGAAGCGCCGGTCACCGGCATTCCGCTGGATCAGGTCGAACCCTTCCTGAAGCAGCTGAGCGTGGTCGACGAGGTCAAGTCGCTGCCGTTCGTGGTGGGCCTGGAAGACAACCGCCTGCGTGCCACCAGTGGCCAGACCGCCTATGTGCGCGGGCTTGAGGGCGCCGAAGTGGGCCAGCGCTGGGCCGTGGTCCGCCCGACCGTGCGCTACGCCCTGCCCAAGCCAACCGAGGACCTCACCGCCAGCGGGGATGTGACCCCGGGCAGCGGCAACCTCTGGAAGAACTTCTTCGTTCCCAGCAAGCGCAACCAGACGCTGGGCTACGAGTTGGCGCAGATCAACGTCGGCACGGTCACCAAGGTGGCCGCCGGCAATGTGGATGTGACCACCATTGCCCTGCAGACCGGGGTGGGCGGCGTGGAAGTGCGCAACGGCGACCGCCTGGTGCCGGTGCAGGCCAACCCGTACGACCTGCAGTTCTTCCCGCACGTTCCGGCTGCCCAGACCGAAGGCCTGGATATCCGCGTGCTGGCCGTGACCGACATGTTCCTGTCCGGTGGCCCGCGCGATGTGATCGCCATTTCCGCCGGCAGCACCGACGGCATCGACAACGGCACCGTCGTGTCGCTGTGGCGCCAGGGCCGGCACGTGGCCAACAAGATGAAGTACCCCGGTTCGTCGCGGATGGACGACTCGCTCACCGACGGCGCCGGGCGCTTCTCCCTGCCCGACGAGTACGCTGCCCATGCGATGGTGTTCCGCACCTACGACAAGGTCAGCTATGCCCTGGTGATGCAGGGGGTCAAGCCGGTGCTGGTCGGGTACGCGGCAAAGCACCCTGACGCTCAGTAAGCGCAAACCCCTACGCACTACTCCGACGGCGCCCCAGGGCGCCGTCGCTGTATGCGGCCTAGCCTTGGCGGATGTGCGAAACCCTCCCGCTTGACACCCGCGACGCCCTGCTCCGCCTGGTCCTGGCCGGCGGCCCGCTGCCACCGCGGCGGCGCCTGCTGCAGGCCCACGCCGATCCCGCCCTCGCCCTGCGTGCCGGACCATCCAGCTGGCGCGCCAATGGCTGCACCCCCGAGCAATGCGCGCGGCTGGCCTGCCCCGACCCGGTGGCCCTGGCGCTGGCCCACCACTGGGCGGCCCACCCCGGCCATCACCTGGTGCCGATCCACAGCGACGACTACCCGATGCTGCTGCGCCACCATCCCCAGGCGCCACTGGTGCTGTTCGTGCAGGGCGACCCGGCCACGCTGTGGCACCCCGGGGTTGCCGTGGTGGGCAGCCGCACGCCGTCGCCCAGCGGCGCGGAGCTGGCCGCCGAATTCGCCGCCGCGTTCGCGCGCAGCGGGCTGGCGGTGGTCAGCGGGCTGGCCGCGGGGGTGGACGCGCGCGCCCACGAGGCGGCGTTGCGGGTGCCGGGCGGCCTGACGGTGGCGGTGGTGGCCACCGGCCTGGACCGCACCTACCCTCCGCGCCATGCGGCCCTGCAGGCGCGGATCGCCCAGGGCGGCGCCGTGGTCAGCGAGTACCCGCCCGGCACCGCCGCCAGGGCCGGCCAGTTCCCCGCGCGCAACCGGCTGATCGCCGGGCTCAGCCTGGGCACGGTGGTGATCGAGGCGGCGCTGCGGTCCGGGGCGCTGATCACCGCCCGGCTGGCGGCCGAGGCCGGGCGCGAGGTCTTCGCCCTGCCCGGCTCGGTGCGCAACCCGCGGGCACGCGGCTGCCACCGCCTGATCCGCGAAGGCGTGATGCTGGTGGAGCACCCCGACGAAGTGATCGCCGGGCTGACCGCCCTGGCCGGCACCCTGGGCCAGGCCTTGCGAAGCCGGCTGGACGCCCCCACTGAACAGGCACGACCGGCGCCTCGGCGCGCCCCCTCCTTCCCCGACCCGGACTACCAGCGCTTGTGGCAGGCACTGGATGACAACCCAACGGGTATGGATTCACTGATCCAGCGCAGCGGATTGACGACGGCCCAGCTGTCGGCCATGCTGCTGGTCATGGAACTGGAAGGAAAGGTGGTTGCCGCCTATGGCCGCTACTGTCGAAAACCCTAGTTTCTTCACCTCCACAGCGTCGTTGACGCAGGCCGAGGGGCAATGAAAGAGAGCATTCTGGATGTCCTGCTGTACCTGTTCGAACATTATTTCAGCGAGGACCCGGACCTCGTCCGTGACCGCGACACCCTCCAGAACAGCCTGATACAGGCCGGCTTCAGCCCCACCGAAATCAAGAAAGCGTTCGACTGGCTCGATGCCCTGGCCGACCAGCGCCCGGCCGTGAACGTGGCCCGGGTCGATGGCCCGGTGCGCATCTACCACGGTCCGGAACTGGACAAGCTGGACGTTGAAGGCCGCGGCTTCCTGATGTTCCTGGAGCAGCACGGCATCCTGGACGCCAACCAGCGCGAGCTGGTGCTGGACCGCGCCATGGCCCTGGACCAGGACGAGCTGGACCTGGACGACCTCAAATGGGTGGTGCTGATGGTGCTGTTCAACCAGCCCGGGTCCGAGGCCGCCTACGCCTGGATGGAAACGCAGATGTTCATTGACGAACCGGAACCGCTTCACTGACCGTACACTGGGTGCCTTGCGCATTCAGGAGCGTGCCGTGGGCCAGTGGTTCTATGCAGAAGGAAATCGCCAGCAGCGCGGGCCGCTGGCGTCCGATGAACTGATCGCGCTGTACCAGTCCAGCCGCATTGCGGCCGATACGCTGGTCTGGCGCGACGGCATGGCGCAGTGGCAACCGCTGCGCGAGGTGGCCGACGAGATCGGCCTGGTACTGGCTGCGCCGCCGGCGCCCGTGACCGACCCACCCGCCGAAACCGACACGCCCGACGTTGCGCTGCCGCCGCAGATTCCCCTGGGCAGCCCCGCATCCGGCTCGGTGCCGCCCGTGACGGCCCCACCGGTGACGGCCGCTGCCGCGCCCGCCATGGCCACCACGCCGGTACCGCCGCGCCAGGGCCTGTCCGGCTGCGCCATCGCCGGCATCGTGGCCGGCATCGTCGGCGTGCTGCTGGTGGTGCTCATCGGCATTCTTGCCGCGATCGCCCTGCCCGCCTATCAGGAGTATGTGCTGCGCTCCAAAACCGCGCAGGCCATCACCGAACTGGACCCGATCAAGGTGCAGGTGAGCGAGTTCGTGCAGACCCACGGGCGCTGCCCGGTCAATGACGACGACGGGTTCCAGCCGGCCGAAAGCTATGCCAGCGGCGACCTGGCGGCGGTGCGGATCGGCCGCTTCGACAACAGCCACTGCGGCATCGAAGCCGAGCTGTCGGTGCCCGCCAAGGCGGCCCTGGACGGCAAACTGCTGTGGCTGGATTTCGACCCGGAGCTGCACCAGTGGGAATGCACCGGCGAGCCGGATGACAAGTACCTGCCGCAGCACTGCCGCGGCTGACAACGGACGCATGTCCATGGATGAACCCAAAGGGGATTGAAGCAATGACTGAGTGGTATTTCGCCGATGGCCAGGAACGCCAGGGCCCGTTGACCGCCGACGAGATGCGCCTGCGTTTCCAGCGCGCGCAGATCAGCCTGACCACGCTGGTCTGGCGTGAGGGCTTTGCGCAGTGGAAACCGCTGTCCGAGGCGGTCGACGAACTGCAGCTGCAGAACCTGAGCAGCGCTGCGGAGAACCTGGGCAGCGGCTTCGACCTGCGCGGCGATTACACGGCCATCGACAACGGCACCGCGCCGTTGCCGGGCACCGGTGGCGGCACCCATTCGCCGTACACGGCGCCGGCCGCCGGCGGCTATGCCAACGCGACGGTGGTCGGCGGCGGCAACGTGGTCTACGCCGGGTTCTGGAAGCGCTATGCCAGCTACTTCCTCGACTCGGTGGTGGTGAGCGTGGTCAACATTCCGATCAGCCTGATCTTCAACGGCATCGGCGCGGTGTCGGGCAACGAGTCGGTGGCGCTGGTGATGAGCCTGCTGGCGATGGTGGCCGGCCTGGCGCTGGGCGTGGCCTACTACGCCGGCTTCCATGCCTCGGCCGGTGGCGCCACCCTGGGCAAGATGGCCGTGGGCATCAAGGTGGTGCGCGGCAATGGCGAACGGCTCACCCTGGGCCGCGGCATCGGGCGCTACTTCGGCTTCCTGCTGAGCAGCCTGACCCTGATGATCGGTTTCATCATGGCCGCCTTCACCGAGCGCAAGCAGGCCCTGCACGACATGATCTGCGACACCGTGGTGGTCGACAAATGGGCCTACACCGAAAACGAGCACCTGCAGCAGCCGACCCTGGGCACCGTCACCATCGTGATTCTGGTGGTTTCGGGCCTGCTCACCGTGGCCGCCATCGGCGTCGGCATTGCCATGATCGGGGTCATCGCCTCGTCCATGTCCTGACCCCACCCTCACACCGGGCCGCTTGACACGGGCGGCTCGGTCGTGATTCCTCTAATAAGAGGAAAAGCTGAACGCCCGGCGCATACCCGGGCGTTCAGTTTATGGAAATCGCCCGCTGCCCTTCACTAATGCGGCCATTTGCTCCACCCTAGCGCCCTCTCCCGGGCTGCTGCCCACAGAAATAATCTGACATGCCCAAGCACCTGCTCATCGTCGAATCGCCCGCCAAGGCCAAGACGATCAACAAATACCTCGGCAAGGACTACACCGTCCTGGCCTCGTATGGGCATGTGCGCGACCTGGTGCCGAAGGAAGGCGCGGTCGATCCCGACAACAACTTCGCGATGCGGTACGACCTCATCGAGAAGAACGAAAAGCACGTCGATGCCATCGTCAAGGCTGCCAAGGGCGCCGACGACATCTTCCTGGCCACCGATCCGGATCGCGAGGGTGAGGCGATCAGCTGGCACATCGCCGAAATCCTGAAGGAACGCGGGCTGGTCAAGGACAAGCCGATGCAGCGCGTGGTCTTCACCGAGATCACCCCGCGCGCCATCAAGGAAGCCATGGGCCACCCGCGCGAGATCGCCGGTGACCTGGTCGATGCGCAGCAGGCACGCCGCGCGCTGGATTACCTGGTGGGCTTCAACCTCTCCCCGGTGCTGTGGCGCAAGGTGCAGCGCGGCCTGTCCGCCGGCCGCGTGCAGAGCCCGGCGCTGCGCATGATCGTCGAGCGCGAGGAAGAGATCGAAGCGTTCATCGCCCGCGAGTACTGGAGCATCGATGCCGCCTGCGCGCATCCCTCGCAGCCGTTCACCGCGCGCCTGACCAAGCTGGACGGCAAGAAGTTCGAACAGTTCACCGTGACCGACGGCGATACCGCCGAGGCCGCACGCCTGCGCATCCAGCAGGCCGCGCAGGGCGCGCTGCATGTCACCGACGTGGCCAGCAAGGAGCGCAAGCGCCGCCCGGCCCCGCCGTTCACCACCTCCACGCTGCAGCAGGAGGCCTCGCGCAAGCTGGGCTTCACCACCCGCAAGACCATGCAGGTGGCGCAGAAGCTGTACGAAGGTGTGGCCATCGGCGAGGAAGAAGGCACCGTCGGCCTGATCTCGTACATGCGTACCGACTCGGTCAACCTGTCCCAGGATGCGCTGGCCGAGATCCGCGACGTGATCGCCCGCGATTACGGCATCGCCTCGCTGCCCGACCAGCCCAACACCTACCAGACCAAGTCCAAGAACGCCCAGGAAGCGCATGAAGCGGTGCGCCCGACCTCTGCCCTGCGGACCCCGGCGCAGGTGGCGCGCTTCCTGACCGACGACGAGCGCAAGCTCTACGAACTGATCTGGAAGCGGGCCGTGGCCTGCCAGATGATCCCGGCCACGCTCAACACCGTGAGCGTGGACCTGTCGGCCGGCAGCGAACACGTGTTCCGCGCCAGCGGCACCACCGTGGTGGTGCCCGGCTTCCTGGCCGTGTACGAAGAAGGCAAGGACACCAAGAGCGCCGAGGATGACGACGAAGGCCGCAAGCTGCCGGCGATGAAGCCCGGCGACCGCGTGCCGCTCGACCGCATCGTGGCCGACCAGCACTTCACCCAGCCGCCGCCGCGCTTCACCGAAGCGGCGCTGGTCAAGGCGCTGGAAGAATATGGCATCGGCCGCCCGTCGACCTACGCCTCGATCATCCAGACCCTGCTGTTCCGCAAGTACGTGGAAATGGAAGGCCGCAGCTTCCGCCCGTCCGACGTCGGCCGTGCGGTGTCCAAGTTCCTGTCCAGCCACTTCACCCAGTACGTGGACTACGACTTCACCGCCAAGCTGGAAGACGAGCTCGATGCGGTGTCGCGTGGCGAGGAAGACTGGATTCCGCTGATGGCCCGCTTCTGGGACCCCTTCAGCAAGCTGGTCGAAGAGAAGAACGAGTCGGTCGATCGCGCCGAAGCCAGTGGCGCGCGCGAGCTCGGCACCGACCCCAAGACCGGCAAGCCGGTCAGCGTGCGGCTGGGCCGCTTCGGGCCGTACGCGGCCATCGGCAGCACCGCCGAAGATGCCGAAGACAAGCCCAAGTTCGCCTCGCTGCGCCCGGGCCAGTCGATGCACACCATTTCCCTGGAAGACGCGCTGGAGCTGTTCCTGATGCCGCGCGCGCTCGGCCAGGACAAGGACGAGGACGTCAGCGTCGGTATCGGCCGGTTCGGTCCGTTCGCCAAGCGCGGCAGCACCTATGCCTCGCTGAAGAAGGAAGACGACCCCTATACGATCGACCTGGCCCGTGCGGTGTTCCTGATCGAAGAGAAGGAAGAGATCGCGCGCAACCGGATCATCAAGGAGTTCGAGGGCAGCGACATCCAGGTGTTGAACGGCCGCTTCGGCCCGTACATCAGCGATGGCAGGATGAACGGCAAGATCCCCAAGGATCGTGAGCCGGCGTCGCTGACCCTGGCTGAAGTGCAGCAGTTGATGGAAGAAACCGGCAAGCCGGTGCGCAAGGGCTTCGGCAAGAAGGCGGCCAAGAAAGTGGTCGCCAAGAAGGCCGCGGTGAAGAAGGAGGCCGCGCCGAAGAAGGCCGCCGCCAAGAAGGCACCGGCGAAGAAAGCGGCCACCAAGAAGGCGGCAACGAAGAAGACCGCGACCAAGAAAGCGGCCACCAAGAAGGTTGCCAAGAAGACGGTCGCCAAGAAGGCCTGAGGGCCTCTACCGGCGCAGGCCCACGCCATGCGTGGATCTGCGCGGGGATCACCCGGTTGCCACGCCGCGGGCGGATAATGCGGGCCTATGCCCACGCCCGCTGTTGCCGCCATGAACGAACTCACCCTGGATACCGCCCTGCCCGTGCTCCGCGCTGGCGGGGTTGTGGCGTACCCCACCGAAGCGGTCTGGGGCCTGGGCTGTGATCCGGCCCATGAGGCGGCGGTGATGAAGCTGCTGCAGCTCAAGCAGCGCCCGGTCGAGAAAGGCATGATCCTGGTAGCGGCCGACCTGGCCCAGCTGGACGACTGGGTGCGCCTGCAGGCCTTGCCGGCACAACGCCAGGCCGTGGTGCTGGCCAGCTGGCCCGGCGCGAACACCTGGATCCTGCCGGCCGGCCCGCGCGCACCGCGCTGGATCACCGGCGCGCACAGCGGCATTGCCGTGCGCATCAGCGCGCACCCGTTGGTGGCCGCGTTGTGCCGCGCCTGGGGCGGTCCGCTGGTATCCACCAGTGCCAACCTGGCCGGCAAGCCACCGGCCCGGACCCGGACCGAACTGGACCCCGCGCTGCTGCCACTGCTGGATGGCCTGATCGACGGCGACACCGGCGGCCTGGCCCAGCCCACCCCGATCCGCGACGCGCTCAGCGGGCAGATCCTGCGCAGCTGAGCAGCCCCCATGCCCGCTGTTTTGCGCCGCTGCCGGTAAAGCCGCACACTGGCCCCATGCACCGAACAACCGCCCTGCGCCTGACCCTGCTGTTGTGCTGCGCCAGCGCGCCACTGGCCGCGCAGGACGCCGGCAATGTGCGCGTGTACCGGTGCGTGGGGAGCAACGGCGCGGTGTCGCTACAGGATGCGCCCTGCCGCGACGGGCGCCAGGAAGTGCGCGACATGCAACGTCCGCGCGACCCCGCCCCGCGCGAGGTGCGCAGCGACCGCGATCCTACTGCCACGCCTGCACCGGCCGCGCCGCAGCGCGAGGTGCGCCACGTCTACGTGCAGCCGCCACAGCCGCTGTACGAGTGCGTGCGCGACGACGGCAGCCGCTATACCAGCGACAGCGGCGAGGGCAATCCGCGCTGGGTCCCGATCTGGACCAGCGTGTACCTGCCGTATGGCGGCGGCCATCGCCCACCCGGGGGCGGCCGTCCGCCCCGTCCCCTGCCGCCGATCGCCCCGATGGGGGCCGGCACGGGATCGGGCTCGGTGAGCGCCAGCGGCGGCTCGCTGTCGATCTCCGGCGGCGGCCCGCACGTGGGCGGCAGCCTCAGCGTGGGCAGTGGCAGCACGCACTGGGAAGGCAACCGCGAGGCCTACCCCGGCACCTACACCGACACCGTGGTGCCCACCGGCAACGTGCTGGTGCGCGACGCGTGCAACGCCCTGCCGCAGCAGGAGGTCTGTGCGCGCCTGCAGGACCGTCACTGGGAACTGGTGCGCCAGTACAACAGTGCGCTGCAGGGCCAACGCGACGCGCTCAACCGTGAGCAGCGCAGCGTGGATGCGCGACTGGAACGCGACTGCCGCTAGCACGTGCTTCAATGCGCACTTCGCTACGCCTTGCCGCTTGCTGCCACGACCTGATGCACATCGATTCCCTGCCCCTTTCGCCCTTGATGCGCCGTGTCGCGCCGCGCGGCGGCGTGGCACTGCTAGCAGTGTGGCTGTGCCTGCCCGCCCCGGCGCACGCCGAGGACGTGGTGCTGTTCCGGTGCACCGCCGCCGATGGCGGCCTCACCGTGCAGAACGCACCCTGCCCGCCGGGCACCCAGCAGCGCATCCAGCGCTTCGTCGCGCCGGCCAGCAACGCCGTACCGGCGGCCCCGCCCCCCGCCCCGGTGGCGGCCGCAGTGCCAGCCAGCGCCGATCCGGCCATTGCCACCGGCACCCTGGCACACGCGCCGCTGCCAGTGCTGCAGGCCGGCGATGTGCAGACCTCGGTGGAGGCCGAGGGCACGGCCATCCTGGACAGCGACGTGGTACGCCGCCAGGCCGAGCAGCAGGCCGAAGCAGACGCCGTGGCCAAACAGCCGCTGCCGGAGATCTACGCCTGCCAGGGCCGTGACGGCGGCGGCTACCTGCACGAACGCGAACCGGCGCCGCCGCACTGCGAACTGATGACCGTCACCGGCCTGGGCGGCAACACACCGCTCAACGCGGCCGGTTGCGAAGTGATCCGCGACACGTGCGAGCCCATCGCCGAAGTACAGCGCTGCAACAGCTGGCAGCAGCGCTTCCGCGATGCGCGCGGACGGGAGCGCTTCGCCACGCCGGCAAACGCGGCCCTGGCAGTGGCCGAACGCGAACGCCTGCAGGCCATCCTCGCCAGCAGCGAGTGCCCCATCCCGTAACCATTGGTCGGCTGCGCACCCCATCCCGGTAGAGCCGACCGTTGGTCGGCTGCGCTACCCCATCCCGGTAGAGCCGACCGTTGGTCGGCTGCGCTACCCCATCCCGGTAGAGCCGACCGTTGGTCGGCTGCGCACCCCATCCCGGTAAAGCCGACCGTTGGTCGGCTGCGCCCCCATCCCGGTAGAGCCGACCGTTGGTCGGCTGCGCTATCCCACGTGGGTCGGCCTCAGAACCCGTACCGCAGGAACCCGCCGTCCACCGCGATGCATTCGCCGGTGACGTAACTGGACGCCGGCAGACACAGGAACCCCACCGCGGCCGCCACTTCCTCGGGCTCGCCGATGCGGCGCATCGGGGTGCGGTCGATCACTTCTTCGTAGTAGTCCGGATCGGACAGGGGCCCCGACGTGCGCCGGGTGCGGATGTACCACGGCGCCACCGCGTTGACCCGGATACCGTCTTCGGCCCATTCCACGGCCAGGTTGCGGGTCATCTGGTGCATGGCCGCCTTGGTCATGCCGTACACCGCGCCGCTGCGCACGTGGGTCAGGCCCGACACGCTGCCCACGTTGACGATCGCCGAGGCGGCGTGCCGGGCCAGCAACGGGTGCGCGTAGCGCGACAGCTCGAAGGCCGAGAACAGGTTGGTCTCGAAGATGCCGCGCCATTCGTCTTCGGTGTATTCGGTGGCCGGCTTGGTGATGTTGCCGCCGGCGTTGTTGATCAGCAGGTGCAGGCCATCGCTGTGGTCTTCGACCCAGTCGAGGATCTCGCGGCGGTCTTCGTCGTCGGAGACGTCGGCGGCCAATCCATGGATCTCGCGGTCGGGGAAGGCGTCCACCAGTTCATCGCGGGCCATTTCCAGCGCATCGGGATCGCGCCCGACGATCAACAGGTCCGCGCCGAAACCGGCCAGCTCCCGGGCAATCGCCAGTCCGATGCCGGCACTTGCACCGGTAATCAAAGCGGTCTGCCCATCCAATCGCCAACGTTGCGCGCTCACCTGTTTCTCCTGCGGGGGACCCTGCCCCGTGATGCTGCGCACTGCACCATGCGGTGCGCTGGACGCAGGATAGCGCAGCCCCTGCACGCGGTCCGCCCTGCATGCACGCCGGCGGCGACGGTGCGACACTGTCCTCCCCGGCCCATCAAGGTGCGCTTGCCATGAACATCCGTGTCGTCCTGCCGCTGACCGCGCTGCTGGCCCTGGCCGGCTGCAACCGACCGGTTCCACCGGCGCCGGACAAACCCCCGGAGCCGCAGGCCACTGCACTGCGCGACACCATCCAGCAGCCGCTGGACAAGGCCAAGGCCGCACGCGACCTGCTGGAAAAGGCGCCGGACACCCGCGCCGCCGACGAAGCCGCCAGCGACGACACCCCCGCCGACCGGTAGAGCCACCCCACGGGTGGCTGCCCATGGCGCTGCATCACACCGGTAGAGCCACCCCATGGGTGGCTGCGCGTGGCGCTGCATCACACCGGTAGAGCCACCCCATGGGTGGCTGCGCGTGGCGCTGCATCAGACCGGTAGAGCCACCCATGGGGCGGCTCTACCGGGTCTGGAACCAAAAAAACCCGGCCTTGGCCGGGTTTTTTCATCGCGTGCGCGTCAGCGCATCAGAAGCCGCAGAAGCAGTACGCCAGTGCCTTCACCGGTGCGCTGCCGCGCGGATCGCGGGCCGCGTCTTCGACGAAGCGCAGCTGGGTATCCAGCTCCGGCATCGAACGGGCCAGCATCAGCCGCGCCATGCCCGACTCGCCCAACATCCACGCACCGGCGTGGCTGCCGGCAAAGCCGCTCATGAACTGCGCGAACGGCGTGGCGCCCTTCTCGATGTAGCGCACGCGGACCTTGTCCACCTCGCCCAGCTTGGCGCGCTTGGCCGCATCGGCGACGGCAGCCTTGAGCCCACCGAACTCGTCGACCAGACCGCGTTCCTTGGCCTGCGCACCGCTCCACACGCGACCGCGGGCGACTTCATCGACCGCCTCGACCGGCTTGTTGCGTGCATCGGCCACCTTGCCGGTGAAATCGGCGTAGCCCTTGTTGATCACCGACTGGATCACCTGGCCCACGGCCGGGTCCATCGGACGGGTCATGTCGAACGCGCCGGCGAAGCGCGTGGTGCCCACGCCATCGGTGTGCACGCCGATCTTGTCCAGCGAACGGGCTACGTTCGGGATCATGCCGAAGATGCCGATCGACCCGGTGATGGTCGATGGATCGGCGTAGATGCGATCGGCGTTCATGCTGATCCAGTAACCACCGGAGGCAGCCAGGTCGCCCATCGACACCACCACCGGCTTGCCGGCCGCCTTCAGCGCCACCACTTCGCGGCGGATCTGCTCGGAGGCGAACACTTCACCGCCGGGCGAATCCACGCGCAGCACCACCGCCTTCACGTCCTTGTCGTCGCGGGCTTCGCGCAGCAGGGCCGAGGTCGACACGCCACCGACGCGACCGGCCGGCAGGTCGCCACCGGCGATTTCACCGGCGGCCACGATCACCGCTACCTGCGGACGCGAATCCACCGGCGAGCGGCGGCTGTCCAGCGCGGACAGGTAGGCATCGAGGTTCACGCTGCGGAAGCCGCCGTCGGCGTCTTCGTCAGCAACGCCGCGATCGGTAAGCAGGTCGTCCACTTCCTCGCGCGTTTTCAGCCCGTCCACCAGCTTCTGCTGCAGGGCGAACTTGGCCAGGTCGCCACCGGCGGCGGCGATCCCTTCGGGCATGGTGTCGATGCCGGCGGCCAGCTGCGCGGCGTCAAGCTTGCGCGCCTTGGCGATGTCGGCCAGGTAGCGCTGCCACACATCGTTCATCCAGAACAGGTCGGCTTCCTTGGCCTGCGGCGAGGCGGCGTCGAGCACGTACGGCTCGGCGGCGGACTTGTATTCGCCCACCTTGAACAGATGCACGTCCACACCGAGCTTGTCCTGCAGGCCGGTGCGGAAGTACTGGCGGTAACGGCCAAGGCCTTCCAGCACCACGCCGCCCATCGGGTCCAGGTAGACCTCGTCGGCCTGCGCGGCCAGCAGGTACTGCGACTGGCTCATGTTCTCGCTGAAGGCCACCACCTGCTTGCCGGCGGCGCGCAGTTCCTGCAGTGCGCCAGCCACTTCACGCATCGAGGCAAAGCCGCTGGGCTGCAGCTTGTCCAGCTCCAGCACCACGCGCTCGATCTTCTTGTCGGTGCGGGCCGCGTCGAGGGCGCGGATCAGGTCGCGCAGCTGCACTTCCTCGGCGCTGTTGTCACCGATCGCCTTGGACAGCGCGCGGCTGACCGGGTCGGCGCTGAACTGCTCGACCAGCCGGCCTTCCGGCGCGATCACCAGGGTGGTGCGGTCCTGCAATGCATTGCCGGAGCTGGCGCCCTTGCCCATCGCCACGACGAACAGGATCAGGATCAACAACAGCAGGCCGAAGAAGACCAGGTTGAGGATCAGCCTGCGGGTAAAGTTCATCACATCCCACAGCCCGATGAAGAAGCTGGCGACGGGATTGCGACGCGCGGGTTGGTTCATGGGGAAAACTCCAGTTGGCTTCTTGCCGTAATGCCAGCATAGCCGGTGCCGGGCAGACCGGCATCGGACACAAGTAAGGGGGTCGTCAGGCGGCGGGCGGCAACGCCAGGCCGACCCGGCGGCTGCTGACGCGCAGGCGCCAGGCCATCAGGATGGCGGCGGCGGTCAGGCCCAGGATCAGGCCCAGCCACATGCCCTGCGGTCCCATGCCCAGGCCAAGGCCCAGACCGGCACCGAGCGGCATGCCCAGGCCCCAGTACGAGAACATGGCGATGAACATCGGCACGCGGGTGTCCTTGAGCCCGCGCAGCGCGCCGGCCGAGAGCACCTGCACGCCATCGGGGAACTGGAACGCCGCGGCGTACAGCAGCAGCGTGGAGGCCAGCGCGGCCACGCCCATGTCGGCGGTATACACCCCGACGATGGCGTCATGGCCGAACAGCAGCACCAGGGCCGACAGCGTCTGGGTGCCCAGGATGATCACCAGGCCGGCAATCGCCGCCCGGCGCACGCCCAGCCCGTTGCCGCTGCCCACCGCATGGCCCACGCGCACGGTGGTGGCTTCGGCCACGCCCATCGGGATCATGAAGCACAGCTGCGCCACGTTGATGGCGATCTGGTGCGAGGCCGCTTCGGTGGCCCCCAGGCGACCGATCAGCAGCGCGGTGACGATGAACAGCCCGCCTTCCATCAGCACGGTGATGCCGATCGGCAGGCCGGTGCGCAGCAGGTCCCAGATCGCGGCCCAGCGCGGCGGCTCGAAGTGCGAGAACAGCTGCAGGTGCGCGAACCGCTTGGTTTTCCACAGGTAGCCGGCAAAGCACAGCGCCTGGATCCACATCATGGTTGCCGAGGCGATGCCCAGCCCTTCGGCGCCCATTTCCGGGAAGCCGAACTTGCCGTAGCAGAGGATGTAACCCAGCGGCGCCAGGATCACCAGGCCGCCGAAGCCCAGGATCATGGTCGGCAGCGTCCAGTGCATGCCCTCGCTGAGGTAGCGCATGCAGAAGTACAGCGTCAGCGCCGGACCGCCCCAACGCACGGCATGCAGGAACGCGGTGGCACCGGGCACGATGTCCGGGGCGATGCCGAACGCCGGCAGCAGCGGCGGCACCACCGTGAGGAAGGTGAACATGATCAGGCCCAGGCCGAGCGCCAGCCACAGTGCCTGGCGGAACAGCGGGCCGATCTCACGCTCGCGCCCAGCGCCATGCAGCTGCGACACCGAGGCGGTGAGCGAGATCAGGGTGCCGATCGGGATCAGCATCGGCAGCCACAGCAGCGCGGTGCCGATGGTGACGGCAGCCAGCGTCTGGGTGCCGTGGTGGCCGGCGATGACGTTGTCGACGAAGGAGATCAGGCCGGTGGAAACATGGCCCAGCACCAGCGGCAGCGCGAGCAGGCCGGTGGCGCGCACTTCCTGGGAAAGGCGCGGCGTAGGAGAAGCGATGGACATGGGGATCACGTACGGCAACTGCGGCAGCGCGCGGAGGGCACAGGCACCGGGTTGCGGCCGGTCATCTTACGCGCGTGGCACGGCAAAACCCACGACCGGGGGTGAATGTGCGGTTTGCGACACGATGGCGCCGCCGCCACGCTCGCACCTGGCGATGCGCGGCGGCGGGAATGCGCTCAATGCCCGACGTTCTGCTTCAACCACGCGTCGCGGGCGCCGGGGGCGAGCGCGAGGAACTGGCTGCGGACCTGGTCGCGCTCCTGCGGCGGCGTGCGCTGGGCCACCAGGCTGAGCTGGGCCAGCTGGTCCAGGCTGAGCTGGCGCAGGATGGCCAACGCCGGTTCGCGCTGCTCGGCCGGCAGGTAGCCGAACAATCCCTGCAGCTTGGGGAAGGCCTGGCCCAGTTGCGGTCCCAGCAGCCAGCCGTCGCGGAAGCGCTGGTCCTGCGCGTCGAAACGCGCGCGCAACGCCTGTTGCTGGGCCGGTGGCAAGGCGGCCATGCGCTGCGCGGCATCGCGGATGCGCGCCCGCTCCGCCGCCGGCAGGCCCTGCCAGGCGGCGTAGCGACGGCGCAGCTCCTGCAGCTGGGCCGGGTCGAGCGCGGCGCGGGTGGTCGGAATGGCCGCCGCGGTGGCTGGCGTGGCGACGGCCGGCGCCGCCGTGTCGCGGTCGGGCAACGGCAGCGGTTGCGAGGCGGCGTTGGCCAACGCGGGCAAGGCCAGCAGCAGCGCCACGCGCAGGAGGAGTTTATTCATCGGTGCTGGTCTCCAACCCGGCCGCCGCCGCTTCCGGGCGGCTGGGCTGCGGCTGTGATTCATCCACCGGCACCGGGCCGCCAGCGGCCGACCAGGCATACAGGTCGGCATCGCGCGCCAGCGGCAGGTCCGGGTCGGCCAGCATGGCCGCGTCGGTGGCGGCATGGGCCGGGTCGGCCGGCGCGGTCACGGGCACGTCGTCGGCCGGCAGGGCTTCCACCTGCACCGGGCCGGTGTCTGCAACGGCGCCGTCGGGTGCGCTGGCGGCCGGGTCGGTCGCGGTGCGGGCATGTTTCCACCAGGCTGCCCCGCCCAGCAGTACGCCGGCGGTGACCGCCACGATCAACAGCCCCTTCCAGGGGAGCCGGCGCCCGCCCTTGCGGCGCGCACGGGCACGGGCCGGCGTGGCGTCGGCCTTGTGCGGGGTGCGCCAGGAGGCGGCATCGTGGTTGGCTGGGGGCGGCGCGGCCACCGGCTGCTGCAGCTTCTGCAGGCGTGACAGCGGCAGGTCGCGCAGGCGCTGCTGCACCTGTTCGGCCAACGCGCGCCAGCCGGTCGCATCGGGATGGCCGTGCGCATCGCGCGGGCAGGCGTCGGCCAGTGCCTGCTGGTAGTCGGCCACGGGCAGGTCGAGGATCTGCGCGGCAGCCGCTTCGTCCAGCCCACCGCCGATGCGCAGCAGCAGCGCAAGCCGTGCTGGCGGCGGCAGGGCCTGCAGGTGGCCAAGCCCTGCCTCCCAGCGCCCGCCCTCGGCCGGCATGCGGATGGGGGTGCGGTGGGCCAGCAGGATCCAGAAACGGTCGGGCCATTGCGCCATCGGCACGTCGCTGGCGATACCGGCGAACGCCCGCATCACGGCCACCAGGGCCTGTTCGGCCACGGCCGGGTCACCGCACTGCAGCTCGGCCACCACCAGGGCACGGCGTTCAACGCCGCGCAGGAACGCCGACAGCGCGCCGGCTGCGGTAGAAGAAAGGGGGGCCGTCGCAGCCGTCATAGCAACTCCATCATTTGCGGAAATGATAGCGATTGCGCGGCCGATCCGGCGTGCCGATATGGGCAGCGTGTGAAGACGGGGCAGCCAGATTGCCGCTGTCATGGGCGCAGGTTGTGCACAGCATCAAGGAAAACCCGGGTACAACGGGGTGTGATAGCCATGAGATGCATGTTTCAGCTTTGTTTCACAGCTATCTAATTGAATTTAATGGATATTGTTGTGTGGCTATTTTTTGACCAAGTTGAGGGAGAGGTCGGAACTTCCTGACGCACGGCCCGGAGATCAAGAGTGGCGCACAGACTTATCCACAGAAGATGTGGATAAGCCTGAATCTCTCGACGGGACAGATATTTAGCCGCTATTTAGGTTCGCGCCGAGAGATCCGCAAGCGTGTTCACGGTCGCTGCCGGGGCGTGGGCGGGCCGCTACACTGCTGCGATGCCCAGTTCCGATCCGGCCCCCACCCTGTCGCTGACCGGTGGCCCCGCTCCCCAGCTGAATGCGCCGACCGTGCAGGTTGCGCTGCCACTGCCCCTGCCCCAGTGGTTCGATTACGCCCCGCCGCCGGGCGAGCCGCCGCATGCCGGCATGGTCGGGCGCCGGGTGCGGGTGCCGTTCGGTTCGCGCGAGCTGGTCGGGGTAGTCGCGGGCATCGGCGTGGTGGCCGATGGCGGCACGCTGCGCACCGCGCTGGACTGGATCGATGCCGAACCGCTGCTGGGCGGCGAGGTGTGGACCTCGTTGCAGTGGCTGGCGCGCTACACCCATGCCCCGCTCGGCGAGGTGGTCAGCACCGCCCTGCCGGCACCGCTGCGGCGTGGCGAGGCGGTACCCGCCACCCACCGCTGGGGCTGGCAGCTGACCGCCGACGGCCACGCGCAGCGCGCGCGCCTGCGTGCCGGCACCCGCCCGCAGCGGTTGGGCGCGCTGCTGGCCGAGGGCGTGGTGGATGAAGACGTGCTGGACGCCCGCATGGAGGACTGGCGCAGCGCGGCCCGTGCCCTGGCCAAGCGCGGCGTGGTCGAACGGATCGCGCTGGACCATCAGGTGCCCGTTGCGCAGGCCAGCGACGGACCGCCGCCCAACCCCGAGCAGGCCGCCGCGATTGCGGCGATCACCGGTGCCCGTGGCTTCGGCGCCTATCTGCTGGACGGGGTGACCGGCAGCGGCAAGACCGAGGTGTACCTGCAGGCGATCGTGGACTGCCTGGCACGCGGCAGACAGGCGCTGGTGCTGGTGCCGGAAATCGGCCTGACCCCGCAGACCCTGTCGCGCTTCCGCACTCGCCTGGGCATTCCGGTACACGTGCTGCATTCCGGTTTGAACGACAACGAACGCGCACGCGTATGGGCCGCGGCCGCGCGCGGCGAGGCGCAGGTGATCGTGGGCACGCGCTCGGCGATCTTCACCCCGTTGCCCAACGCCGGGCTGATCGTGGTGGATGAAGAACACGACGGCAGCTACAAGCAGCAGGATGGCATCCGCTACCACGCGCGCGATTTCGCCCTGGTGCGGGCCAAGGCGCTGGATGTGCCGGTGGTGCTGGGCAGCGCCACGCCGTCGCTGGAATCGCTGCACAACGCGCAGGCCGGCCGCTACACCCACCTGCGCCTGAAGGTACGCGCCGGCGATGCGCGCCCGCCGCGGGTGCGCGTGCTGGACGTGCGCAAGCGGCCGCTGCGTGATGGGCTGTCGCCGGAGGTGCTGCAGGGCATTGCCGAGCACCTGCAGGCCGGCCACCAGGTGCTGGTGTTCAAGAACCGCCGCGGCTATGCGCCGGTGCTGCTGTGCCACGACTGTGGCTGGACCGCGCCGTGCCAGCGCTGCGACGCACCGATGACGGTGCACGCCGGCGGCCGGCGCCTGCAGTGCCACCACTGCGGCGCGCGCCAGTCCGCGCCGTTGGCCTGCCCCGATTGCGGCAGCCTGGCGCTGCAGCCGCAGGGCATTGGCACCGAGCGCCTGGAAGAACATCTGGTCGAGGCCTTCGCCGATTACCCGGTGATCCGCATCGACCGTGGCACCACCAGCCGCCGCGACGCGCTGGAAACCCAACTGGCGGCGCTGGGCGACCGCGCAGGCATCCTGGTCGGCACGCAGATCCTGGCCAAGGGCCACGACCTGCCCAAGCTGACGCTGGTGGTAGTGGTGGGTATCGATGAGGGCCTGTTCTCGGCCGATTTCCGCGCCAGCGAGAAGCTGGCCCAGCAGTTGATCCAGGTGGCCGGGCGTGCCGGGCGCGCCACCGATCCGGGCGAGGTATGGCTGCAGACCCACCACCCCGGGCACCCGTTGCTGGAAACGCTGGTCAATGGTGGCTACCACGCCTTTGCCGAAGCGGAGTTGCAGCAGCGCGAAGCGGCCGGCTTTCCGCCGTTCGCGCACCTGGCGCTGCTGCGCGCCGAGTCGCAGCAGGTGGAGCATGCCAACGCGATGCTCAGCGCGGTGCGCGGGTTGATTCCTGACGATGCCGCGGTGGAGCGTTACGGCCCGATGCCGGCCCCGATGCCGCGCCGCGCCGGGTACCAGCGCACGCAGCTGTTGTTGTCAGCGCCCGCACGCCGGCCGCTGCACGGCGTACTGGACCTGATCACACCGCAGATTCACGCGCTGCCGCAGGCACGCAAGGTGCGCTGGTCGCTGGATGTGGACCCGACGGATCTCTACTAGGGCCATGTGCGGACCAACGGTCCGCAACTACCATGTACCGCCGCCGACCGTTGGTCGGCACGGCGCGTCAGGTCAACGCGGTCATGACGCCGCGCTGGTACGCCGGGCGCTGCTTGAGGCGCTCGTACCAGGCCGCCAGGTGCGGCAACTGCGGGCGCTGGATCGGCATTTCGAACCAGGCATAGATGAAGGCGCCCAGCGGGATGTCGCCCATGGCGAAGTCATCGCCGGACAGCCACGGCTGCCGCGACAACGCGTCGTCAGCCATGGCCAGCAGGTCGCCCGAGCGCACCAGCGCGGTAGCGATGCGCGCTTCATCGCGGTCGGCCGGGGCGGTACGCAGGGTGCCCCAGAACAGGTCGCGGAATACGCCGGAGAAGGCGGAGGTGGTCCAGTCCATCCACTTCTCCGACTGCGCGCGCGCCACCACGTCTTCGGGGTACAGGGTGCCCAGCGCATAGCGCGCGGCCAGGTAACGCACGATGGTGTTGGATTCCCACAGCGGCAGGCCATGGTCTTCGATCAACGGGACCAGGCCGTTGGGATTCATCGCCCGGTACTCCGGCGACTGGGTGCCGCCAAACGCACCGCCGACCTGGATCGACTCGTAGGGCACGGCGATTTCCTCGGCACACCAGAGGACTTTGCGCACGTTGCTCGAATTGTGGCGGCCCCAGATCTTCAGCATGGTTGGTTTCCCGGTTCGGACAGAAGCGGTGCCACAGCACCGCGCAGTGGCGCTACGATACGCCGGTCGGCGGCGTGGCCGTCACCTCATGGACGAAATGCAATGTTTGCGCAGATCCTCGAAATCAGTCTGTTGTGCCTGGGTATCGTGCTGCTGGTCGTGGGCTACCGCCGTCATCATCGCAACCTGATGCTGGCCGCCGCGCTGGTGCTGATGTCGTTCGGCACGCTGCAGGATTTTGGCCGCGGCGTCATCGACGGCTACCAGCAGTCCGACGCGCGCACGCTGTCGGTGGTGCACGCCACGCACTGACCGGCACCTCGCCCTGCATCACTTGGCCGCCTTGGCCGCGCCCTTCTTCGGCAGCGCGCGCACGTAGGTGGATTTGCCGTCCTTCTTCATTTCGAACAGGCCGGTGGCGGCCAGCAGTTCGCTGAGCTTGCCGTAGCCGTAGTTGCGCGAATCGAACGAGGCCTGGTTGCCGATCTGGCTGCCCACCGGGCCCAGGTGCGACCAGCCATCGTCGGCTTCGGCCGAGGCCACCGCGCTGCGCAGCATCTGCACCAGACGGGTGTCGCTGCGCAGCTCGGGGCCACTCTTGCGCGGCCGGGTTTCCTCGTTGCCGTGCTCCACCTCGGGGTCGGCGGCCAGGTCCTGTCCCAGCGCTTCCAGGTAGGTGAACTTGGAGCAGGCATTGACGAAGGGCTCGGGGGTTTTCTTCTCCCCGAACCCGTACACCTTGACCCCGTCGGTAAGCAGGCGCATCACCAGCGGGGTGAAGTCGGCATCGCTGGAGACGATCGCAAACCCATCCAGGTTGCGTGCGTACAGCAGGTCCATGCCATCGATCACCATGGCCATGTCCGAGGCGTTCTTGCCCCGGCTGTAGGCGAACTGCTGGATCGGGCGGATCGCGTAGGCATGCAGCACCGATTCCCAGCCTTTTAGCGCCGGGCTCTTCCAGTTGCCATAGGCACGGCGCACGTTGGCCACGCCATAGCGCGCCACCTCGGCCAGCACCACGTCGATCTTCGACGACGGCGCGTTGTCGGCATCGATCAGCAGGGCGATGCGCTTTTCCGGTTCGGTCATGTCAGCCTCCACAGCGATGCGACCACGGCCATGCGCCAGCGCGACGGCCCCTGAACCCAGTATCTGTCATCCGCGTGAACATCGTGCTTCACGTGCGACGATATGCCGCGTCGACCATGAACCCATGGGCCGGACGGCCGGCCCCCGCCAAGGAGTCCCTGCATGACCCGCGATACCCTGCCCCACCTGGTGATCATCGGTGGAGGCTTCGCCGGCCTCTGGGCCACCCGGGCATTGGCCAGCGCGCGCGTGCGCATCACCCTGGTAGACCGTCGCAACCACCATCTGTTCCAGCCGCTGCTGTACCAGGTGGCCACCGCCGGGCTGTCGGCACCGGATATCGCCGCGCCCCTGCGCCACATCCTGGGCGACCAGCGCAATGTGGAAGTGCGCCTGGGCGAAGTGACCTCGATCGACAAGCAGGCCCGGCAGATCACCCTGGCCGATGGCAGCCACCTGGGCTACGACACGCTGATGCTGTGCACCGGCGCCACCCACGCCTACTTCGGCCACGACGAATGGGCCGCCGATGCGCCCGGGCTGAAAACCCTGGACGATGCCATCGCGCTGCGCCGCAAGCTGCTGCTGGCCTTCGAGCGCGCCGAGGCCGAGCCCGATCCCGCCCGCAAGGCCGCCTGGCTCAGCTTCGCGGTGGTCGGCGGCGGCCCCACGGGCGTGGAACTGGCCGGCACCCTGGCCGAGATTGCCCGGCATACCCTGCGCAACGAGTTCCGCCACATCGATCCGGCCAGCGCCAAGGTGCGCCTGGTGGAAGCCGGCCCGCGCGTGCTGTCGACCTTCCCCGAGGTGCTGTCGTTGAAGGCGCGCCGCCAGCTCGAAAAACTGGGCGTGGAAGTGCTCACCGGTACGCCGGTCAGCGACATCAACGGCGACGGCTTCCAGCTGGGCAACCAGTTCGTGCCGGCGCGCACCGTGGTGTGGGCCGCCGGCGTGGCCGCCTCGCCGCTGGCACGCACACTGGCGGTGCCGCTGGACCGCGCCGGCCGCGTGCCGGTACAGCCGGACCTGACCATCGAAGGCCACCCGGAGATCTTCGTCGCCGGCGACCTGGCCGCGCTCAGCCAGGCCGACGGCCGGCCGGTGCCCGGCGTGGCGCCTGCGGCCAAGCAGATGGGCAAGCACGTGGCGGCGATCATCCGCGCGCGGCTGGAGGACAAACCGGCGCCGGGCCCGTTCAAGTACCAGGACTTCGGCAACCTGGCCACGATCGGGCGCATGGCGGCCATCGTGCACCTGGGCCGGCTGCAGTTGTCCGGCGTGCTGGCCTGGTGGTTCTGGCTGGCCGCGCACGTGTTCTTCCTGATCGGCTTCCGCAACCGCATCGTGGTGCTGCTCAACTGGGCGGTGGCGTATTGGAGCTACCAGCGCAGTGCGCGGATCATCTTCGGGGATGACCGTGAGGACCGCAGGCCGAAGCTGCCCAGCGACACCCCGCCGCCGCCATGACCCCGGCGATGCTCACCCCGCCGGCAGACGGGAAACGGAGATGGGCGGCTTGCGAAGTCGGCGCAGGCTGGCGCCGATGGCGTCCGGTTCGGTACATGGCATGCCCGCGTCAACCAGCTCCCCGCGCCAGATCGCCAGGCTGTCGAACAGACGCTGCAGCAGGAAGGCGCAGGCCTTGGGCGCGTCGAAACAGCCGTTCACGTCGTGTTCGTCGAAGCCACGGGTGTCCGCTGCCAGAAGCGCGTCCACGCTGATGCGCGAACCGCGTAGGGCTGCGTATTCGCGGAAGAAGCGCTCCACCTGGCGCTGGATGGTACGTGCCCACAGCGTGCGGTGCAGGGTGTGCTCACCGTCGCCGACCAGTGCCGCAGTCAGTGGCTGCATGTACGGCACGCAGTTGCCGCTGGTCCAGTTGCCCAGGATCGCTTTCACCAGCGCGGTGTATTCCTTGCTTGCCAACCAGGCGTCCCTGACGGCCTCGTAAGCCATCTGCATGCGCTGGGCGTGGTCGTGTTCGTCGCCGTCGCGCATCACTGCGCCCATTTCTTTATGGAACCTCGCTGTTCCCACTCCCGCCTCCCTGGCGCGTCGTCATTGGATTGCCCCACGCATGGCGTGGCGGCGAAGCGGCGGTGGGCCACCGCTGGCTGCGCCAGGATGTTGCCTGCACGCAGCGTCACTCAGGAATCGATGCTGCCCAGCTCGGCGACCCCATTGCAGAACGCCACGGTGAAGATCGGCCCCTGTTCCGATACCAGCTGGATGTCCCATGGGTTGCCGGGGTCGGCGTCCAGCGGCACGCTCACCGAGCACAGCTGCATCACCAGCGGCCACGCACGGGGCAAGGGTTCTCCGAAGTACTGCGCATACGCCGGACCGATCACCGCCTGCACGTCGTCCAGTATCCACGTTGGCTCGTCGATGAGCCGGCGCAGGAACGCGATCTGCGCCTCACTGGGGGGCGCCTTGTCGATGACATGGAAACTGGCCAGTACGACCCCGTCCTCCTCCTCTTCGGGCGCCTGGATCCAATGGTGGCTGTCATTGGAACCGGTCAGCAGTTCAAGCCGGCCCAGTTGAGGGTGCTCGAGGAACTCGGGGCCGCGAAACAGGCGCGAGAACAGGCCCATCAGCTTTCCATCGCGATCGTGTCGACCTCGCCAGCTTCATCGAAGTGCACCGATACCACGTAGTTGGTGACGTCGCCCGGCAGGGTGAAATCGAAGTACTCGCTCTCGTTTTCGCCCCAGGCCGACTTGAATTCCAGCAGGCCGATGATGGCGGCCGGCGTCGGCGCAACGTCGCCGAGGTGCTGCTGCCAATAGCTGGCCGGCAGCTCGTCGCGGTGGTGGTCGGCGAACAGATCCACGCCGTCTTCGCCGGCTTCGGTGCCCACGGCCTGCTGGATGGCAGCCAGTGCCTGCGCCTGTCGTTGTGCGGTTGTATCGGTCATGTGCTTTCCTTGTCTGTGGGGTGCAATGCGGCCTTGCATCGTGGAGACGCGCAGGGCGCAGCGCATGATCGCGGTGACGCGGCGGGCGGTCAATCGCGCGCGTTCGCCTCCCGCAGCCTATTCGAGTTTTTCCCGCTCTTCTTCGATATCGGCCTTCAGCGTGGCAGGCGCGACGGTGGCGCCCTGGCCGTGTTCGTCGGGCAGGACACAGACCCGCCGACCGTCACCGGCAAGGCCGGGCAGCCAGCGCTCCAGGAAGGCGTGCAGGGCGATCCTTTCCGGCCACGTGTTCGACCAGCTGCCCACCGCCGCACGTTCGGCGAACGCGCGGAACGGCCAGAACGGTGCCACCTGTTGACCCGCATCGGTAGCCGACATCACCCAGCCATCGGCGTTGCGCAATCCCCATACTTCTTCCCAGTCGGCCACGCGATTGACGAAATAGGCGTAGCGCTTCTCTGGCCGTGCACGCAGCACGGCGTCGACCTCTTGCGGCCCGAATCGATATCCCGCCTCACTGTCGCTGTGCGTGGTCGTCACTTTGCCGCCGCTTTCGGCTTGCTGTACCAAAGCGCATTGACGATGACCCAGCGCTCGCCGAACCGGCCCATGTGGAAATAGTCCACGAACCACGGTGTTTCCAATCGCACCGAGGCGGCGTTGCCGGTGACGTCGAGCACCTTGCAGCTGCGGTTCCACTGCGCCTTCGGGGTTTTCAACGCGCCCTGCCGGGTGAGTTCCACCAGCTCTTCCTTCGACATCCGGCGCAGGCCGAGGCGCTCATCCGGCGTGTCACCCAGGATCGCGCGCTTGGCCAGGTCCGGGTGCAGCGAACGCGCCACGCGGGCCGGGTCGCCCTCGAGCTGGCCGTCCACGTAGTCCAGGCAGGTGGCTTCGATCGCGGCACGCGTGGCGGGATCGATGGCGGGGGCAGCCGGTGTAGTAGCGCCGGCAAGGGCGAGCAACAGGGCAAGCGGGGTCATCGCAGGGTTTCCCTCGGGTAGGTGGCGCAGCTCATTCCTCGCGGAACAGCTCCAATTCGGTCAGGCCCAGCTGCATGTACATGAAGGCGGCCGCCTCGTCGCTCATTGGCTCGCCCTGCGGCCAACTGTCCAGCCAGGCCGTGATCGCCGCATTGTGCGGGTTGACCGCATCGGCCATCGCCTTCTTCTTCGCCGGGCTCTCCCCCTCCTGCATCATCTCGCGGAGGACGTCGTCGCCGATGCCCCAGTATTCGGCCAGCGGCACCAGGCCACGAAGGTTGGCAGGCACCTTGGCCCGGTCGAGCGGCGTGCGCGCGGCCGCGATGGCATCGGGGGCGTAGGCGGCACGGAAGGAATCGGCCGGGGCGATGTCGCCATACCGCAGTGCGTTCACGGGCGTGGCCGCCGATGCAGGCGCGGCGATCACCAGGCCGACCAGCAGCAGCGTGGGGAGCGACAGGAGCCACGTCGTGCGCGTCCGTGTCAGCGGCTTTCGTTGGAGATCGAACATCCTGGTTCCCTCCCGGTGGTCGGCTGATTGTGGCCTACGCCGTGACGGCGAGCCAGCGTCACGCGCAGCCGGGTGGAGCCCGGCGCTACGGGGTGGCCTGCAGCCACGCCAGCTTGCGCGCCCGCGGCTGGCGCTTGAGCTGCCATTCGGCTTTGGAGGCGGTCGCGCGGTCCGGGTAGGCGCGCATGGCCAGCAGCTTCACCGGCGGGTGGGCGCGGGTGTACTTGGCGCCCTTGCCGGCCAGATGGGCCTGGAAGCGGGCGTCCACGTCGTTGCTGATGCCGGCGTAGTAACTGCCGTTGCGGCATTCCAGCAGGTACACGTACCAGGGGGCGGGTTCAGCGGGCATACCGGGATTATCCACCGGAGAGCGCCCGGCGGCTGCTAGAATCCGCCCCGGATGCAGGAGAGAGGTGCCACGCTGGCACCCGCCGAAGGCGCAGGCTCCCATAATCGCTCAGGCCGGTGGCTCGGAACGCCACCAACCATGCATCCAGCACGCCGATCTGGAGAGAGGTCTTCAATGACCCGCCGAAGGGGCACGTGGCCTTGGCCACCGAACTCTCAGGCAAAAGGACAGCGGGAGCGGCAACGGAATCCCACCCTCACGACAGTGCCCCGCGCTGGCGTGCGATGTGCGTGCTTCCGTCCCCGCCTGACGTGCCCGGAGCCTCCCCCATGCTGCTCTCCCTGATCTACCTCATCGCCATTTCCGCCGAAGCCATGACCGGCGCGCTGTCCGCCGGACGGCGGCGCATGGACCTGTTCGGCGTGGTCATCATCGCCTGCGTCACCGCGCTGGGCGGTGGCTCGCTGCGCGACATCGTGCTGGGCCACTACCCGCTGGGCTGGGTGAAGCACCCCGAGTACCTGGGCTTCACCATCTGCGCGGCGTTGATCGCCACCTGGGTGGCGCGCTGGATGCACCACTTCCGCCGCACCTTCCTGGTGCTGGATGGACTGGGGCTGATCTGCTTCACCCTGATCGGCTGCGCGGTGGCGCGCGATGCCGGCCACGCCGCGCCGATCGTGCTGATCTCGGGCATGTTGACCGGTGCCTTCGGCGGCGTGCTGCGCGACGTGCTGTGCAACGAGGTCCCCCTGATCTTCCAGAAGGAACTGTATGCGGTGATCACCCTGTTCACCGGCGCGGCCTACCTGGGCCTGCTGGAGCTGGGCGTGTCGATCAACGCGGCCACGCTGTGGTGCCTGGGCGGCGGCTTCCTGCTGCGCCTGCTGGCGATCCACTTCAAATGGGAAATGCCCAAGTTCGTCTATCGCGACGAGGTGCATTGAACGGAACGTTCAATGCACCGGTAGCACCCGACCGTCCCGCCCCATGACCAAGGTCATGTGAGTGCAGGCACCCACACGCGGTACCATGACGCCCCCGCCCCTCCCGGGTCGGTATCCAGCCACGCTGCGGCATTCGACCAGCGGCCCCGCCAGACAACCCCACTTCGCCTCGCCTGCCCCCACGGGCCGGTAAACCATGGACGCGTTCGCCGTGTGGCGCACGCGCAGGATGCCCCATGTCTGCCCCGCTCCCCTCGCGTTCCCGTCGTCTGTTCAAACCGCTGTTGGTCGTGGCCGTGCTGGCCGCCGCCGTGATCGCCTGGCGCGTGTTGTCGCCCGCGCCGGCCGCCGAAGCCGCACCCGCGAGCACCGCCACGCCGGTGCGCGTGGCCACGGTGGTGCGCGAAGACCTGGTGGTGCGCCTGAAGGCGCTGGGCACGGTGACGCCGTTGCATACCGTGAGCCTGCGCAGCCGCGTGGAGGGCGAACTGCTGCGGCTGTCGTTCCGCGAGGGTGAACACGTCAAGGCCGGCGACCTGATCGCCGAGATCGACCCGCGCCCCTACCAGGTGGCGTTGGCGCGTGCGCTGGGCACCCAGCAGCAGAACCTGGCCGAACTGGACAACGCGCAGACCCAGCTCACGCGTTACAGCGAACTGCAGGCCAAGCACTTCGTCTCTGCCCAGGACCTGAGCGACCAGCAGAGCAAGGTGCGCCAGCTGCAGGGCCGTCGCCAGACCGACCAGGCTGCGGTGGATGAAGCACGCCTGCAACTGCAGTACACCCGCATCACCGCGCCGGTGGCCGGGCGCATGGGCCTGCGCAACGTGGACGTGGGCAACCTGGTGCGCAGCGGCGATACCGAGCCGCTGGCCACCATCACCCAGACCACGCCGATCAGCGTGCTCTTCACCGTGCCCGAGCCGGACCTGCCAGCGGTGGTGGCGGCCGTGCGCGCCACGCCCGACCTCACGGTGGAAGCATGGGATCGCGAAGAGCGCCAGGCGCTCGGCAGCGGCGTGCTGTCCAGCCTGGACAACCGCATCGACACCGCCACCGGCACGCTGAAGCTGCGCGCGCAGTTCGCCAATGCCGACGAGGCGCTGTTCCCCAACCAGTTCGTCAACATCCGCCTGCAGGTCAGCAGTGCCGATGCGGTGGTGATTCCCAACGCCGCCGTGCAGTTCGGCAGCAAGGGCAGCTATGTGTATGTGATCGCCCCGGACAACACCTCGCACCTGCGCAACGTGGTGCTGGGCCCGGCTGATGGCGAGCGCGTCTCGGTGCGCGAAGGCCTCAAGGCCGGCGAGCGGGTGGTGGTGGAAGGCATCGACGGCCTGCGCGAAGGTGCGCCGGTGGAGGTGGTGCCCACGCCGGGCACGCAGGTGGACGCGCCGCGGACCGGCGCATGAACCTCTCGCGGCCCTTCATCGAGCGCCCGGTAGCCACCACGCTGCTGATGGTGGCGCTGCTGCTGTCCGGCATCCTGGCCTACCGGCTGCTGCCGGTGGCGGCGCTGCCGCAGGTGGACTACCCGATCATCCAGGTCACCACGCTGTACCCGGGTGCCAGCCCGGGGGTGACCACCAGTGCGGTGACCGCGCCGCTGGAGCGGCAGCTCGGCCAGATTCCCGGGCTGAAGCAGATGTCCTCCACCAGCTCGGGGGGCGCGTCGGTGATCACCCTGCAGTTCTCGCTGGAGGTCGCCCTGGGCGTGGCCGAGCAGGAAGTGCAGGCCGCCATCAACGCCGCCGACAGCTTCCTGCCCGACGACCTGCCGGTGCCGCCGGTGTACCGCAAGGTCAACCCGGCCGACACCCCGATCCTGACCCTGGCGGTGACCTCGCAGGGCCTGTCGCTGCCGCAGGTGCACGACCTGGTGGATACGCGCATGGCCCAGCGCCTGTCGCAGCTGCCGGGCGTGGGCCTGGTCAGCCTGGCCGGCGGGCAGCGCCCGGCGGTGCGCATCCAGGTGAACCCGTCGGCGCTGGCCGCCAACGGGCTGAGCATGGCCAGCATCCGCACCGCGATCGGCGCGGCCAACGTCAACATGCCCAAGGGCAGCTTCGACGGCCCCACCCGCGCGATCATGCTCGATGCCAACGACCAGATGCGCTCGGTGGCCGAGTACCAGGCGCTGATCCTGGCCTACAAGGATGGCGCGCCGCTGCGCCTGGGCGATGTGGCCACGATCGAAGACGGCGCGGAAAACCGCCAGCTGGCCGCGTGGTCGGGCACCACGCCGGCGGTGCTGATCAACATCCAGCGCCAGCCCGGTGCCAACGTGATCGCCGTGGTGGACCAGGTGCGGGCGCTGCTGCCGCAGCTGCAGGCGTCGCTGCCCAAGGGCGTGGACGTGGCGGTGCTGAGCGACCGCACCGAATCGATCCGCGCCTCCATCCGCGGCGTGCAGCACGAACTGCTGATCGCCATCGCGCTGGTGGTGATGGTCACCTTCGTGTTCCTGCGCAACATTCCGGCCACGATCATTCCCAGCATCGCGGTGCCGCTGTCGCTGGTGGGCACCTTCGGGGTGATGCTGCTGGCGGGGTTCTCGCTCAACAACCTCACCCTGATGGCGCTCACCATCGCCACCGGCTTCGTGGTCGACGATGCGATCGTGATGCTGGAAAACATCGCCCGCCACCTGGAACGCGGCGCCACGCCGATGCAGGCGGCACTGAAGGGCGCTCGGCAGATCGGCTTCACCCTGATCTCGCTGACCCTGTCGCTGATCGCGGTGCTGATCCCGCTGCTGTTCATGGCCGACGTGGTGGGCAAGCTGTTCCACGAGTTCGCGATCACCCTGGCGGTGGCGATCGGCATCTCGCTGCTGGTGTCGCTGACGTTGACCCCGATGATGTGCGCGCGTCTGCTCAAGGCCGGCCATGCCACCCGCCGCGATGCAGATGGCCAGCAATCGGCGCAGCAGGGCGACCCGTTCGACCGCGTGGTGGCGATCTACGACCGCCAGCTGCACTGGGTGCTGCAGCGCCAGCCGCTGATGCTGGGCGCCACCGTGGCCACCTTGCTGCTTACCGCCGCACTGTACGTGTGGGTGCCCAAGGGGTTCTTCCCGGTGCAGGACGCCGGCTTGATCCAGGGCATCAGCGAAGCGCCGCAGTCGATCTCGTTCCAGGCCATGGCACAGCGCCAGCAGGCGCTTGCCGCGGCGCTGCTGGACGATACGGACGTGGCCAGCCTGTCCTCGTTCATCGGTGTGGACGGCAACAACGCCACGCTCAACAGTGGCCGGCTGCTGATCGAGCTGAAACCGCATGCGCAGCGCGATGCCGACGCGCAGGCGATCATCGCGCGGCTGCAGCAGCGCGTGGCGCACGTGCCCGGCATCACGCTGTACCTGCAGCCGGTGCAGGAACTGGGCATCGAGGACCGGATCAGCCGCACCCAGTACCAGTTCACCCTGACCAGCCCCGACAGCGACCAGCTCGCGCAGTGGACGCCCCGGTTGCTGGCCCACCTGCAGCAGTCCGCAGCCCTGGCCGACGTGGCCAGCGACCTGCAGGACCAGGGCCTGCAGGCGCACGTGCTGATCGACCGGGTGGCCGCCGCGCGCCTGGGCATCAGCGTGGACGCAATGGCCGATGCGCTGTACGACGCGTTCGGCCAGCGCCAGATCTCCACCATCTTCACCCAGGCCAATCAGTACCGCGTGGTGCTGGAAGCGCGCCCGGACGCGGCCTTCGGGCCGGACGCCATCGCGCGCCTGCACGTGGCCGGGCCGGAGGGCAAACAGGTGCCGCTGAATGGCATCGCGCGCATCGAGCAGCGCCCGGCGCACCTGTTGATCAACCACGTGGGCCAGTTCCCGGCGGTAACGTTCTCGTTCAACCTGGCACGCGGCGCGTCGCTGGGCGAAGCGGTGCAGGCCATTGAAGGCGCGCGTGCGGCGATCGGCCTGCCCACCGGGGTGGAGCTGCGCCTGCAGGGCGCGGCCGATGCGTTCCGCGCCTCACTGTCGAGCACGCTGTGGCTGGTGCTGGCCGCGGTGGTGGTGATGTACCTGGTGCTGGGCGTGCTGTATGAGAGTTTCATCCACCCCATCACCATCCTCTCCACCCTGCCCTCGGCCACGGTGGGCGCGCTGCTGGCGCTGCTGCTGAGCGGGCGCAGCCTGGACCTGATTGCGGTGATCGGCATCGTGCTGCTGATCGGGCTGGTGAAGAAGAACGCGATCATGATGATCGACTTCGCGCTGGAGGCCGAGCGTGAGTTCGGCCTGGCCCCGCACCAGGCGATCCACCAGGCCGCGCTGCTGCGCTTCCGTCCGATCCTGATGACCACCCTGGCCGCGCTGTTCGGCGCCATTCCGTTGATGTTCGCCAGCGGCTCGGGCGCGGAACTGCGGCAGCCGCTGGGCGTGGTGATGGTGGGCGGGCTGATCGTCAGCCAGGTGCTCACTCTGTTCACCACGCCGGTGATCTACCTGTTCTTCGACCGCTTCCGCCGGCGCCCGGCCGAACGTGCCGACGACGCGGCCGAGGCCCACGCGTGAGTCCGCTGGCGCGGGCGATCGGCTGGTTCGTGCAGCACCCGGTCGCCACCCTGCTGCTGTCGGTGGCGGTGGTGCTGGCCGGCCTGCTCGGTCTGCGGCTGCTGCCGGTGGCACCGCTGCCGCAGGTGGACTACCCGGCCATCAACGTCAGCGCCAGCCTGCCCGGGGCCAGCCCCGAATCGATGGCGGCCAACGTGGCCACGCCGCTGGAACGGGCGCTGGGCACGATTCCGGGCTTGAGCCGGATCGACTCGGCCAGCACCCAGGGCTCCACCCAGATCGAGCTGCAGTTCGAGCTGGGCCGCGACGTGGACAGCGCCGCGCGCGACGTGCAGGCGGCCATCAACGCCGCCCGCGCGCAGCTGCCCAGCGGCATGCCGGGCATGCCCCAGTACAACAAGGTCAATCCCTCGCAGGCACCGATCCTGGCGCTGGCACTGAGTTCGGACAGCCTCTCGCCCGGGCAGATCTTCGATGTGGCCTCCACGGTGATCGCGCAGAAGCTGGCGCAGATTCCGGGCGTAGGCGAAGTGCAGGTGGGCGGCAGTTCGCTGCCGGCGGTGCGGGTGTCGCTGGACCCCAATGCGCTCAACCAGCAGCGGATCGCGCTCGATGACGTGGCCGCGGCCATCCGCACCGCCAACGCGCTCAAGCCGCTGGGCACCGTGGCCAGCCAGAGCCGGCAATGGCAGCTGGAGGCCAGCCTGCAGCTGCGCACCGTCGCCGAGTACCGCGACCTGATCATCGCCATGCGCGAGGGCCGCCCGGTGCACCTGCGCGACGTGGCCCAGGTCAGCGAGGGCGTGGAAGACCGCTATGCCAGCGGCTTCCACAACCAGCGCCCGGCGGTGCTGTTGATCGTCAGCCGGCAGCCGGACGCCAACATCATCGAAACCGTCGACGCCATCAACGCGCAGATGGACACGCTGCAGGCGCTGCTGCCGGCCAGCATCGACATGCAGGTGGTGATGGACCGCTCGCCGGTCATCCGCGCCACCCTGCACGAGGCCGAGCTGACCCTGCTGTTGGCCATTGCCCTGGTGGTGCTGGTGGTCCTGGCCTTCCTGGGTCACTGGCGCGCCGCGCTGGTGCCCACCCTGGCCATTCCGGTGTCGCTGCTGGGCGCACTGGCGGTGATCGCGCTGCTCGGCTTCTCGCTCAACACGCTGTCGCTGATGGCGCTGATCGTGGCCGCGGTGCTGGTGGTGGACGATGCCATCGTGGTGCTGGAGAACATCGCCCGCCATCGCGAGAACGGTGCGTCGCCGATGGACGCGGCCCTGCGTGGTGCCGGTGAAGTGGGCGCCACCCTGTTGTCGATGAACATCGCACTGGCGGTGGTGTTCGTGTCGATCCTGTTCCTGGACGACTTCGTGGAGAAGCTGTTCCGCGAGTTCTCGCTGACCCTGGTGGCGGCAATGGGCGTGTCGCTGCTGGTCTCGCTGAGCCTGACCCCGATGCTGTGCGCACGTCTGCTGGGCCGTGAGCGGCCCGGTGCGGGCAACGTGCTGCAGCGGAGCGGCACGGCGTTGTTCGAGCGGCTGCGCGGCGGCTACGTGACCAGCCTGCAGACGATGCTGCGCTGGCTGGCCGTGCCGTTGCTGCTGTTCGGCGCGGTGATCGGGCTGAACGTGTGGCTGTTCCAGCAGGTGCCCAAGGGCATCGTGCCCAAGCAGGACACTGCGCAGCTGCGTGGCTTCGCGCGCGGCGACGACGGGCTGTCGTTCCAGGTGATGCAGCCCAAGATCGATGCGTATCGGAAGTTGCTGCTGGCCGACCCGGCCATCAGCGACATCATCGGGTACATCGGCGGGCGCAGCGGGGTCAACAACGCCTTCATCATGATCAAGATGAAGCCACTGGCCGAACGCAAGGTGTCCAGCCAGCAGGTGATCGACCGCCTGCGCAGCAACATGCCGAAGATTCCCGGCGGCGGCATGTTCCTGTGGGTGGACCAGGACATCAAGCTGGAAGGCAGCGGCGACAGCGGCCAGTACGAGTTCCAGCTGCTGTCCGGCGAGCTGGAACCCCTACGGCAATGGGCCCCCAAGGTGGCCGACGCACTGCGCGCCCTGCCCGAGCTGGTGGACGTGGAATCCAAGGGTGACGAAGGCATGCGCCAGGTGGTGCTGGACATCGACCGCGACGCCGCTGCACGGCTGGGCGTGGACATGCGCATGATCGCCTCGGTGCTCAACAACGCCTTCAGCCAGCGCCAGGTGGCCACGCTGTACGACACGCTCAACCAGTACCGCGTGGTGATGGAACTGGACCCGCGCTACACCCAGGACCCGTCCACGCTGGACCAGATCCACGTGATCGGCAAGGGCGGTCAGCGCCTGCCGCTGTCCTCCATTGCCAGCTGGTCCTACGGCATGGCGCCGGACCGCATTTACCACAGCCAACAGTTTGCCTCGGTCTGGATCGAGTTCGCGCTGGCACCCGGCGTAACCCTGGACCAGGCGGTGAAAGCCGTGGATCGCGCAATGGCCGGGATCATGCTGCCCAGCCATGTGCAGGCCAAGCTGAGTGGCGAGGCCGGTGGGTTTTCCAAACTGCGCGAGCGGCAGTTGTGGCTGATCGTGGGTGCGATGCTGGCCGTGTACCTGGTGCTGGGCGTGCTGTACGAGAGCTTCGTGCAGCCGCTGGCGATCCTGTCCACTCTGCCCTCGGCCGGCGTGGGCGCACTGCTGGCGCTGATGGCGTTCGGCAACGAATTGAACCTGATCTCGCTGCTGGGCCTGTTCCTGCTGGTAGGCGTGGTGATGAAGAACACCATCCTGATGATCGACTTCGCGCTGTCGGCCGAACGCGAGCGCGGGTTGTCGTCGTATGACGCCATCTGCGAGGCGGCACGGCTGCGCTTCCGGCCGATCCTGATGACCAGTGTGGCCGCGTTGCTGGGTACGTTGCCGTTGATGCTGGCGACCGGCGAAGGATGGGAGATGCGCCAGCCGTTGGGGATCGCGATCGTGGGTGGGTTGCTGGTGAGCCAGTGGTTGACGTTGTATACGACGCCGGCGATCTATCTGGCGTTGGCGCGGATGCGGCGGGGGTAGCAACGGCCTGATGTCCTTACGGCGTCAGATGAATCCGAATGAAAGGGAGCATTCGAGGTTCGCCAGATCCGAGAGCACGGCGACAGGTAGAAAGCTGCCCTCCTGCCCGTCGGACCCTTTGACCGGCCAAGTGATATCCAGCTCAAGAAATTCGGGCGTGACCACGTCCCGCACGGATTTCAGGCGCTGCAAGCCACCGGCGTGGGCTAGCAGTACTGGAACTGCTTGATCCAGCCTGCAGTCTGGTGCCAGTTCAATCGAGAACCTGGGAAAGGATCGCTTCAGCAACGCGGCAACACCCGCCCTCACGTGGGTACCCCGCTCGCCTGTTTCACTGGCTTTCACACTGAGCATCTCCTCTATCACATGAGGCGAGACCTCAAACCCCCTGAAGGTGAGTGAAGCGATCTTTGACCTGATGGAAGTGCTCATAACCCCTCCTCATTCCCGCCAGAGCTGCGGGGTACGGCCCCCAGCTTCACAAGCTCCGCCGGGAAGACGCCGCATTCGCCGTCGACCAAGACCACATGCGACGTCAGGCACCCGACAGCGAACAGCACGTACTCCGCAGCCTCCTTTGCCTCTTCAATCGCCGTGGTCACCACGCCCATCCTGCCTGCATCCTCCACAACCTCGTCCAATGCGTACTCTAGATGACGGGCCTCCGCTCCGACGCAGACGAACTCATGGCAGCCCAGCCCAAGCAGTATGTTGACCAGCGCCCGCGTGGAGCCCTGCGACGGCACGATGCCTGCTGGAAGCACGCAGGCAAAAGGCACGCCGGCGACGAACGAATCGATTTTGCCGTGCTCACCAGCATCAAACATCGCAATAGCGACACGCTGGTACTCGATGATGTTCATCGTTCCTTGGCCTCGAGAAAACAGACTGACATATCTAGAGCAACGGCTTATGGAGAGGAAGTCCGCGCGCGAGATTCTTTGCCCTGCAGCACGCTTCCAACGTTACCGGCACAGATCAATTCATCACCAGTTCCAAACTCATGAAACCAATCGATTACTTTGCTTGCGGGCAAAACGCCGGGCTCGCGACTGGCAGCCCACCCGACCATGATGCAAGCCATGAAGGGCCACACGCGCCGGTCCACCTCACGTCAGCGATCAGCCTGGATCACACCGGGCACTTCATCGCAGGATCGCAGCCGCATGCCCTCAAGAAAGTACCGCTGCCCTGCACCCGTGCCGGTGAAAGCCCACCCTGCCACGTCTCCACCCTCATCCACGTAGAAGGTCACGTCCCCGTACCTCTGCCTGGACAGAATCGCAGTCATCGACACCGTGCCCGAGGGGGTGCCGACACGGCAACTGGGGCCCCGCTCGAAACTCGCGCCCATGGCCTGCCACCGCGGCCCGGCATCGGGTGGCATGTAGAACGCGAAGTACTCGGAGACCAGACACGAAGGGGAAGGGAACTGTCCGTCGCACTTGCGCAGGTACTGCAGCTCGCATCCGGGCAGGAGGGTGCGTGTATTGAAGTCAATCGACACACTCCTACCGTCGTTTCTGTTGGTACCGTCGACGAAGTACAGGCGGCGCGGTGGTCGATTCGACGCCGACGCCGACGCCGGCGCGTGCGGCGCATCGCCAGGCGGCTGCAGCGTATTGGACGGGGAGACCAGCAGTTCCCCGATGGCACGCCCTGCCAGTTGCGGCCGTTCATCGCTGCTTCCCCACTGCCGCTGCAGTGCATCGATTGCACCCTCCTTGAAGGCGCCCGGCACGGCATACATCGCCCGACCAAAGAACCCCGGCGACCTGCAGCCTTGCGCAACAACTTCGCTCGCATAAAGCGCGTCATCGAACGCAAAGTACTTGTCGATCTCGACATCGGCGGGGTCTTGGATGCGCCAGGTCTGTTGCAGCAGCAATGACAATCGGGAGGTGCGATCGGCCGCGATGCGCTTACGGGTCTCGTTGAGGTCCGCGCCCACACCGCCCCCATTCTGCAGCCACTCCTGCACAAGCGCCTGCCAAGCCGCACCACATACAGCGTTGTGGGTGCTGATCTCGTTCAGAAGATCGCGATGGGACGAGGTGCCGACCGATGCACAGCCTGCCGTGACAGACAGAGCCATCGCCAGGCACAGAGTCTTCATCGGAGAGCGGCCAAGAACGTCTGCGCTGTCATTCATTTCGTCACCTTGGGTTGGGTCGCCAACTCAGCACACACTGACATCGACAGCGTTGCCCGCCTCCAGAATGACGCCGAGGGTGCACTGATACTCCCGCCGCTTCAGATCATTGGAGCACACCAGCCCGCCCGATGACGTTGTCATCAGGTCACTTGAACAGGCATCCCTTCGCGCCACAGCCGGCATCTACAGGTAAATGCTCTTTGCAGTATCAGAATTAAAGAAGAACGCAGCTCTATCCTTCTTCTCGCCTGGCGCGGGATCCACAATGTTGCGCGAAGCAAGCGTGTAGCTTCCGGATATCTCTGTGTACTCCTGAGATGACACGCCCCCGGCGACCACCAGCACACCGACAGTCTCCATCGCCGCGATTCCGCTGCTGCTTCTCATTGATCACTCCCCTGTAAGTGCATCCGGCCATCCTCTGAGTTCATGGAAGTCATCCCGTTCAACACGTCGACCGCTTCAAGTTGCTTCGTTCGCCGCGTTACAGAACCTCAGCAATGCGCGGCATATGACTGCCAAGTAGCCGCGCAAACCGATTGCGACGGTTCGCCAGGCTTCTTCCCCCAACCCGGCGTCAACGCGCCAGGCGGGCGTGCTCGACAGCTAGAGCGAGGTCCAGCACGGTTCGGACCGATTCCCACTCCGCTTCCACCCCGTTCGCCGTCAGCCAGCCATTCATTTCATCCATCCCCTTATCCAACACCCACGAATCGAACTGAAAAAGGTCCTGAAGCGAGTCCTCGGGACGAATGAGCCCGGGATCAATCTTGTAACAACTTCCCAATACCACCACTACGTCGCGAAAGTTGCGGAGTTCCACCCTGCTGGCAACGGGCGCGTGCATACGTTTTATCCGGTATTGATAAGTGAACCTGATCCCGTTCTTCGGCCATTTGTACTAGCAGGCTTAGTTGCCCTCGCCCTCATCGACTGCAAAGTGACCCGGTATCCGAATTAGCGGCTTGAAGTTTACCTTCCAGATATCCAACTCAAACGGGATACCGTTCTTATCCAGATTCATGGAAGCAATGACGTCTACTCCATCGGCATCACGAAAGCGCACTTCAGCTATTTTCTTGCCCATCTTTTGCACCAAAGATGTAGAGGGCGACAAGAAGCGCAAGCTTCCCATTCCACCATCATCCATTGGCGAAACTTTTGCTTGATCGAGCCATTCAGGCGGAAGCTCAAAATCAGCTTTCTTGATCAAAGCCAGAATCAGTTTTTTCTCAGCGGCAGTGAGAAGTCGTTCCATACATCAATCCGGTAGAGTAATTCGTCCAACATTGATCGATCCGTCTTCAAGCCTGAAGGCGGTGTAAGTTACTTGCGTTCCATCAACACTGATCGTTTGATTGAAAGGCTTCCCGGCCTCAATCCGCGAAGCAGATACACGCAGGTCAGTCTGTACTGCCCGTCGCACTGCTTCTCGGTAGCGCGGTGGATCCGTTTCCTCGCTTGAGACCCGCGTGCGCTTTGCTGATGCCCCAGTCGAAGTGATAACGCAACCCATTGGGGGACAGCGCGATGAACCCCTGCCCTGGATATCCATTGGCCGTTGCAGACTTGCAGATGAACCGCCAGTAGTCCTTGGTTATCCAACCCACCGTTCCGGTGGGCCCGGCTGGCACGCGGGAACTGGGGTTACTCAGCAGCGTGCGACTTCCCTGCCCGGGGATGCTCAGCTCATAGCCAGCCCAGTATTGTTCCGCCGACGTACCGCCAGCTGTTCCAGGCTCCTGGGTCAAACTGCAGCGCTGATCGGCGGTGCCGCCGATAGGGCGCCACCCGCCAGCTGAGATCGCGAACACGCCGGACATGTACGGCACATCCATGTCCCACTCACCGAGGCCGAGCAGGTGTTGGCCGTTGGAACGTGATCGATCGTCGACTTTGAGGCGGCGCCTCAGCTCTACCGGCAGGCTGCTGTTGCCGGGGATGCTGATATCGACATTGGCGAACTCGGTGTTGCCGTTGAAGGTGCTGACCTGCTCACCAAAGAGCGAGTCTACCGAGAGCACGCCCAGATCTTTTGCCCCGTTGATGCGCTCGATGGAGCGCTCGTGCAGGCCGTAGGAGCCGGGTGTTTGTGCGTGGGCGAATCCGAAAGACAACGCGAGGCCGAGCCCGGCCAAATACCGTGCAACGTGCTGCATCCAGTTTTCCCCTGAGCCATTCCCTGCCGCCCCAGTTGCTGGGGCAGCTAGCAAGGAGCGTTGTAGCAACGAAACTGAATTGTTGTCAAACAACGCATTGCAACAGAGGGGCCAGGTCCGCGTGCGGCCACCCATGGGGTGGCTCTACCGGGACAGGCCGGGTGTACCGGCGTGCCGTGGGCGCGTCAACCGCGTTACGCCGCTTCGCGCACCCGCGCTGCGCGGCGCGCGCGCACCGCTTCGGCCAGGCTTTCCAGCACGGCCAGCGAGCTGTCCCAGCCGATGCAGCCATCGGTGATGCTCTGGCCGTAGGTCAGCGGCTGCCCTTCGACAAGGTCCTGGCGACCGGCCACCAGGTGGCTTTCCACCATCACCCCGACGATGCGCTCTTCGCCATTGGCCAGCTGCGCGTTGATGTCGGCGATGACCTTGGGCTGGTTTTCCGGGTTCTTGCTGCTGTTGGCGTGGCTGGCATCGATCATGATGCGCGCGGCCAGGTGCGACTTAGCCAGGGTCTGGCTGGTCGCTTCCACATGGGTGGCGTCGTAGTTGGGCGTCTTGCCGCCGCGCAGGATGACGTGGCAATCCGGGTTGCCGGCGGTGGCGACGATGGCGGTGCCGCCTTCCTTGGTCACCGACAGGAAGTGATGCGGATTCGACGCAGCACCAATCGCGTCGGCAGCGATCTTGATGTTGCCGTCGGTGCCGTTCTTGAAGCCCACCGGGCACGACAGGCCCGAGGCGAGTTCGCGGTGCACCTGGCTTTCAGTGGTACGCGCGCCAATCGCGCCCCAGGCCACCAGGTCGGCAATGTACTGCGGCGAGATCACGTCGAGGAATTCCACGCCGGCCGGCAGGCCGAGCTTGTTGATGTCGCGCAGCAGACCGCGCGCCACGCGCAGGCCCTTGTTGATGTTGAAGCTGCCGTCCAGGTCCGGGTCGTTGATCAGGCCCTTCCAGCCCACCGTGGTGCGCGGCTTTTCGAAGTACACGCGCATGACGATTTCCAGTTCGTCAGCAAAGGCGTCACGCAGCGGCTTGAGGCGCTGGGCGTATTCGATGGCGGCCACCGGGTCGTGGATCGAGCACGGGCCGATCACTACCGCCAGGCGGTCATCGCGGCCGTGCAGGATCTCGTGCAGGGCCGCGCGCGAGGCGCTGACGGTGTCGGAGGCTTCATCGTCGCAGGGCAGCATGGCCAGCAGCTGGGCCGGCGGGGTCAACGGTTCGATCTTGCGGATGCGCAGGTCATCGGTGTGCGGGGGCATGGGGAAAACTCCTTGGAAGTGGGGGTCCCCAGCGCGGCGGCAACAAAAAAGCCGCCAGGTGCGCTGGCGGCTTTCGGGAATGCGTCTGAAGGTTTCTTCAGGGTGAGCGCATGCCTTCCTCCGCCGGTGGCTTCGGAAAGTAATACCAAAAGTAGGCATTGGCGGGGCGTGCGTTCATTGGGGAGTATTGATAGCACAGCTTTTGTGCGGCGCAAAATGTTTCATTCGCAACTGCGACGGCGGTGTTCAGCCACCGTGGGCGCGGGCCTCATGCCTTCGGCAGCGCCGCCAGTTCGGCCAGATGCTGCTGCAGCCCACCCGATGCGCCCGCGATGTGGGTGGTGGTGAAGTAGGTGTGCCAGCCGGTGCCATCAATGGCGGCCAGCAGCGCATCAGCATCCGTGCGGTCGCTGCATTGCCACACGGCGTAGAACTGCTCTGCGCTGCTGCGCGGCACGTCCGTATCCAGCGGGCCCATGGCCAGCGGTTTGATCCGCGCCGGATCGACATGCTGCATGCCCGCGCCGATGCGGGCGAAGAGCGCCCCCCGCGATACCGGGTCCAGCGCGGTCCAGGCGGGGGTGGCGGTGTAGAGCTCGATCAGCATGTAAGACATGGCATTCCTTGGGTCAGAGCGAGCGCAGGGCGCGCTTGCGGATGTAGCTATTGGCCGGATCATCGGCATGGCGCTGCTGCCATTGGCTGCACAGCGCGCGGACCCAGTCGGGCTGGCTTTTGCCGGCGTCGTTGAGCCAGTTGCCTACCGAATCCTGCACGTAGCGCGCTTCATCGCAGCACAGTGCGTCCAGCAGGTCCCGTGCATGGTGGGGTTCCTGCTTGAACAAGGTGATATGCGCGGCCCATACCCCGCGTGGGCGCAGCGCTTCGCAGGCGAAGCGGCGCACGTTCGGCGACGTGTCGTGGACCCAGGCCTGCAGGTGCGCGAGCACCCGCAGCGGCTCGGCGGCGATGTGGGGGCGCACGGCCAGCCAGGCCCATTCGCGCACGCCAAAGTGCGGGTCGTCGGCCAATGCGCGCAGGGCATCCAGCTTGCGCTCCAGGGTCAGCGCCGGATCGCTGCCGATCAGGTAGCAGGCCCAGCCGCGTACGGTGTCGCTGGCGTGTCGTGACCAGTGGGCATGATCGCCGTGCCCATGCGCGCGCAGCAGCGTGGCAGCGCCCTGCATGCGCAGGGTGATGCCCAGCTTTGCGGCGTTGCGCATCGGGGCCAGCGCCGAGGCCGGCAAGGTCGGCGCGACATGGGCCATCAGCCGGGCAAAATCGACGGCCAGCACTTCGGCCAGGTGGGCCGCTTCGGCCTCGCCCCGATCCAGCTGGCCGCGCCGCTCGCGGGTGATCGGCTTTTTCATGAGGTGCGCCCCGCATCGGTGCGCGACCACACGCGCTGCAGCAGCGTGCCAAGCACCTGGCGTTCGGCGGTGCTGATGTCGGCAAACAGCGAGGCGATCCAGTGGGTCTGCTGGTCGAACAGGCGCGCCGACAGTGTCTGTCCCGACCGGGTCAGGCGCACGTGGATGCGCCGCTTGTCATCGGGATCGCTGTGACGGCTCACCAGCTGCTCGCGCTCCAATCCATCCAGCAGGCCGGTCACGGTGGCACGGGTGACGCCGGCGCGCTCGGCCAACTGGTGCGGCGACAGCGCTGTATCCGCGCCGCGCAGCAGGAACAGCAGCACGAAACGCCCTTCGCTCAGGCCCAGCGGTGCCAGACGACTTGCGCAGTCCTGGTCGATCGCGCTGGCCAGCGACAGCACCTGGAAACACAGCGCCAATTCCCCCGCGTCCGGCTGGCCACGTCGCACCAGTTCGGTCAGGAAGGCCTGATGTTTGATTTCCAGCATGCAGGCGGATCCGGAATAGTACGGCGGCTAACTATATCGCTACTGCGACGCATCTGGAACCCCGCCGCACTTTACATACCCCAGGTGACAGGCAAAGATCCGGGACAGGATCACTCACAAGGACGCGTAGATGACCCCTTCCCAAGCTGACGCGATTGCTCAGGCCATCCTGCAACCGGACAACAAGCGCGAGGCCATCCAGCAACGTCAGCGCGCGCAGGCGCAGTACCTGGCGCGGCAACGCGTTGCCGTCGCCGCCGGCCTGGCTGGCATGGCGCTGGGTGCGGCGGCAGCGATATGGCTGCCCATGGCGTACTCGCAGGGAATGATGGTGGGCGGCGCGCTGTGCTTTCTGCTTGCGCATCTGGGCCTGGCGTGGCGCGACCGTCGGCGGGCCGCGCGTTGTCGGGCCTGACAGGTGCCGCGCCGCCACTCATGACGGAGCGGTGGGTATGCCTACCAGCGCATCTCGGCCGGTAAAGGCCCCGCATGCGACGGAAACAACGGCAGCACATACTCGGCCAGTTCCTGCAGTACCTCGGCGGCCGGCCGTTGCGAGAACTGGATACCGAGCGCGGCGTGGTTGACTCCGGCCTGCTGCCACTGCCCAAGCAGATCGATCAGCCCATTGCGGCCGGTCCTCAACGTGTAACCGCCATTGAGCGGCGTGCGCGGATGGTTCGGATCGTCGACCAGATCCAGCCATTCGTTGGTGACGTGCGGACGGAAGCCACCGTCGGGAATCAAACGACGCCACGCCTGGATCTTGGCCGCCAGTCGCTTCGGCCCGGCCGCATCGTGGGTAGCCTCGGGATAGGTCAGCCAGCCATCGGCATGCTGCCCCACCCAGTCCAGCGTCTGCCGCGAGGTGCCGGTGATCAGCAGCGGGATCGCGCCGGCCACCGGCTTGGGCAGCAGCTCCACGCCCTGCAGTGCGCCCAGTGGCGAGTCGATCTGCAGGGGACCGTGCTGCATCAGTTGGCGGACATACGCCACCGATGCGGCGAAGCGCTCGCCGCGGTCTGCATGGTCCAAGCCATAGGCCGGGAACTCCACTGGCCGATCACCGGAGGCGATGCCCAGCACCAGGCGCCCACCGGACAGCTGGTCGATCGAGGCCGCCGACTTGGCCAGATCGATCGGGTGCCGCAGCGAGAAGATCGCACTGCCCGTGGCCAACGCCAGCCGCTCGGTGCGCGCGGCCAGGTAGGCCAGGTAGGTGAACGGATCGAACACCTGCCCGGCATCGCCGAACAACGGGTCATACAGCGGCACATCGCGCACCCAGGTGGCGGCGAAGCCGTCACGGTCGAGCTGGCTCACCAGGTCGGCCTGGCCGGCCAGCACCTGCATGGTGCCCTGGTAGAAACGCAGCGGCAGGAACACGCCCAGCGTGAGCGCACCTTCGCGGAACATGCGCTGGTAGCCGGCATGCCGGGCGAACATCGGTGCGGATGCGCCGGTCAGAGGGGCCTGCACCTCGGTGATATCGGTCAAGAGGGTCATCGTGGTCATGCCTGGATCAGGGGCCGGTGGCCGGTTCGGGAAGCTGCACGCCGCGCTGCACCGCAGGCCGCTGTGACATGCGCAGGTGCCATGCACTCAAGTTCGGGTACGCGCTGAAATCGAAGCCGATGAGTCGTGCGATATGCATCCAGCCATAGCCGGCGATATCGGCGATGGAGTACTCCTCGCCGGCCAGCCACGGTCGGTCGGCCAGGCGCTGGTCGAGCGTGGCGAAGAACTCTGTGCTCAAGCGGCGGTAGCGTGCGATGGAAGGCGCATGCGGCGCGTCAGCGAACATCTCCGCATGAACGCGCTGGCCCAGGATCGGGCCGACACTGGCAGAGTGGAACATCAACCAGGTGATGGCGTCCCAGCGCGCGACGGCGGCGGTGGGCAGCAGCTTCCCGGTCCTGTCGGCGAGGTACAGCAGGATGGCGGCGGATTCGAACACCGTGATGCCACGTGCCGCATCCACCAGCACCGGAATGCGGCCATGGGGATGCAGCTTGAGAAAATCAGGGTGGCGATGCGCGCCATCGTCGATGCGGACGTGGTGCAGCACATAAGGAAGGCCCAGCTCTTCCAGCGCAATGGTGATCTTGAAGCCGTTGGGCGAGCTGTCGGTGTACAGGTGCAGCGAAGCTGGGGACACATCGGTCTCCTTGGCGGGCGATGGATAACGAGAGGGATGTGGTCGCGGTATCGGGGTCCGCTGATACAGCTGGACTAAACACCCCCGACTCAACATGATCACGATGCTACGCAGCGCCGTACGCCGTGTAGAACGATTTTTCCTTCACTACCAAGAGAGAAAAACTAAGGTCATGGGTGCTGTTCTTCCCCTGCTCGCCCTGCGCGCCTTCGTTGAAACCGGCCGCCATGGCAGCCTCAAGGCGGCCGCCGATGTCATGGGCGTCACCCCCGGCGCGATCAGCCAGCAACTCAAGCTGCTGCAGGCGCGTACCGGGGTGAGCCTGTTCACCCGCAGCCGCCACGGGGTGTCGCTCACACCAGAGGGCGCACAGGTACACCCGGCACTGGCGCGCGCCTTCGACCAGATCCAGGACAGCATGGCCACGCTGGAGGCGATCCACGCGCGGCAGACGTTGACCATCAGCACCGTGCCCAGCTTTGCCGCGTCATGGCTGGTGCCGCGATTGGGGCGGTTCACCGAACGCCACCCGGACATCGAGGTCCGCGTGGAGGCGTCCTCCGCACTGGTGGATCTGCGTCGCGACCGCATCGACATCGCCATCCGCCACGGTCTCGGTGACTATCCCGGCCTGGTCTCACGCCCACTGGCGGCGCCGGTGCTGTTGCCGGTGGCCTGCCCGGCGCTGCTCGACGAGGGCCCGCCGATCCACTCGGCCGTGGACTGCCTGCAGTACCCGCTGCTGCAGGATTCCGACCGCAGCGACTGGTCGCTGTGGTTCAGCGCGCTCGGTCTGCCACCCGATCCGCGCGTCGAACGTGGCCCGGCGTTCGATGATGACGTGTTGCTGATCCGCGCTGCAGAAGCCGGCCAGGGCATCGCGCTGGTGCGTGACCTGTATGTCGAAGCCGAAGTAGCCAGCGGGCGGCTGGCGGTGGTACTGGATCAGCCATGGCCGACGCGGTTTGCGTATTACGCCGTCACCCTGCCAGGCGCCGAAGAGAATCCGGCCATCGCGGCGTTCCTGCGCTGGCTGCAGGAAGAAGTCGAGGCGCCGACCAGCGCGCTGTGAGCCCATGATGCGCGCAACAAAAAACCCCGCCTTCCGGCGGGGTTTTTCGTCGTGCGTTGGCGGATGGCGGGTACCGACCAACGGTCGGTACCTACCGCTCCGATGTGTGCCGACCGATGGCCGGCATCTACATCAGAAGTCCATGCCGCCCATGCCACCCATGCCGCCCATGCCGCCGCCAGCTGCGCCAGCGCCGTCATCCTTCTTCGGGGCTTCGGCAACCATCGCTTCGGTGGTGATCATCAGGCCAGCGATCGAGGCAGCGTTCTGCAGCGCCGAACGGGTCACCTTGGTCGGGTCCAGGATGCCGAATTCCAGCATGTCGCCGAATTCGCCGGTGGCCGCGTTGTAGCCGAAGCTGCCGGTGCCTTCCTTGACGCGGTTGACGATGACCGACGGCTCTTCGCCGGCGTTGGCCACGATTTCGCGCAGCGGGGCTTCCATGGCGCGCAGGGCGATCTGGATGCCGTGGTTCTGGTCTTCGTTGGCACCCTTCAGGCCGCTCAGCGCGGTGACGGCACGGACCAGCGCAACGCCGCCGCCCGGGACCACGCCTTCTTCAACGGCTGCACGGGTAGCGTGCAGGGCGTCGTCGACGCGATCCTTCTTTTCCTTCATTTCGATTTCGGTCGAGGCACCGACCTTGATCACGGCAACGCCGCCGGCCAGCTTGGCCACGCGTTCCTGCAGCTTTTCACGGTCGTAATCGGACGAGGTGTCTTCGATCTGGGTCTTGATCTGGGTGACACGCGCTTCGATGTTGGCCTTCTCGCCGGCGCCATCGATGATGGTGGTGTTTTCCTTGGAGACCTGCACCTTCTTGGCGCGGCCCAGATCCTTGATCGTCGCCTTTTCCAGCGACAGACCAATTTCCTCGGAGATCACGGTGCCGCCGGTCAGCACGGCCATGTCTTCCAGCATCGCCTTGCGACGATCACCGAAGCCCGGTGCCTTGACGGCCACGACCTTGACGATGCCACGGATGGTGTTGACCACCAGGGTGGCCAGCGCTTCGCCTTCGATGTCTTCGGCGATGATCAGCAGCGGCTTGCCGGCCTTGGCGACGCCTTCCAGCACGGGCAGCAGGTCGCGCACGTTGGAGATCTTCTTGTCGTGCAGCAGCACGTACGGATCGTCCAGGTCAGCGGTCTGCGACTGCTGGTTGTTGATGAAGTACGGGGACAGGTAGCCACGGTCGAACTGCATGCCTTCGACGACGTCCAGCTCGTTGTCCAGGCCCGAGCCTTCTTCAACGGTGATGACGCCTTCCTTGGTCACGCGGCGCATGGCTTCGGCAATGATGTTGCCGATCGACTCGTCCGAGTTGGCCGAGATCGTGCCGACCTGGGCGATGGCCTTGTCGTCAGCGGTCGGCTTGGAGATGTTCTTCAGCTCGGCGACGGCGGCGATGACGGCCTTGTCGATACCGCGCTTGAGGTCCATCGGGTTCATGCCGGCAGCAACGGCCTTGGCGCCTTCGCGGATCAGGGCCTGGGCCAGCACGGTGGCGGTGGTGGTGCCGTCGCCGGCGTCATCGTTGGTGCGGGAAGCAACTTCCTTCACCATCTGCGCGCCCATGTTCTCGAACTTGTCAGCCAGTTCGATTTCCTTGGCAACGGACACGCCATCCTTGGTGATGGTCGGGGCGCCGAAGCTCTTTTCGAGCACGACGTTGCGGCCCTTCGGGCCCAGGGTTGCCTTGACGGCATTGGCGAGAATGTTGACGCCGCGCACCATGCGCGAACGAGCGTCTTCACCGAAACGAATATCTTTGGCAGCCATTGCGATTACCTTTTATGTAGAGCCGGGCGATGCCCGGCTGCTTGAATGGGGGATACGGTCGACCGGTCAGTCCGGCTACCGCGCGGCGGGGCAGAGCCCCGCTCTGCGTCATCAGATGATGGCGAGGATGTCGTCTTCGCGCAGGACCTTGTACTCGACGCCTTCGGACTTGTAGCTGCTGCCGGCGTACTGGCCGTAGATGACCTTGTCACCGACCTTCAGCGACGGCGCGCGCACGCTGCCGTTGTCCAGGGGCTTGCCCGGGCCGACGGCCACGACTTCACCCTTGGTGGACTTTTCCTTGGCGGAATCCGGAATCACGATGCCGCCGGACGAGATTTCGTCGGCTTCGATCGGCTTGACTACGACGCGGTCATGAAGCGGCTTGATGCTCATGTGAGACCCTTTTAAGTTGTTGATTGGTCTGGAAAAGTCTGGCGATGTTAGCACTCGCACAGGGCGACTGCCAGCCACGCTCACGAAAAAACCCGACGGTGCGGGTACAGAGCAGAGATGGTGCTGGGCACTTCCCTTTCAAGGGGCGAAGACGAAATTTTTCCGGCCGGCGGCCGGTGGGGCCCGAGGCAAGATCAAGGTCAAGGTCAAGGTCAAGGTCAAGGTCAACTGCGCCGCGAGTCCGCGGGCGTGGCGCGCTGGGCTGGTGGGGGCGGGGGTGCGGGACACGCCGTAAACCCATCCCTGGGGGCTCCGCGGCGCCATCCATGGCGCCGAGGGTCCCGCACCCCCACCCCCACCACCCCTAAGACACTCTGCCGTTGCTCACGGAAAAGCAGAACCAAGAGCAACCCTCCCCGCCAGGCGTGGCTGGCCATTGCATCGGCTCTCCCCAGGCCCCCAGCCAACTGTCTGGGGCGGGGGTGTGAGGGTTCACGGGACCCTCCACCGCATGGATGCGGTGGCGGAGCTTACATGGACGTACTTGCAGCGTGTCCCGTGAACCCTCACACCCCCGCCCAGCCTGCAGGACCGGCCAACCGAGGTTCTGGCTTCACGGCTCTGGCTCTAGCTCTAGCTCTGGCTCTAGCTCTGGCTCTAGCTCTAGCTCTAGCTCTAGCTCTAGCTCTAGCTCTGGCTCTAGCTCTAGCTCTAGCTCTAGCTCTGGCTCTAGCTCTTCAGCTTCGAAAAAAAAGAACCCTCCCCCGCCAATTCCTTGACGCACGTCCCACTGCGGAACCTAAGTCCCGACATATCGATAGATGTGTCATCTGGATTGATTAGATTCGGCCAGCAATAACCAATCACAAGGAGACGTAGATGAGGTTGCTCACACCGCTGTCCCTGGCGTGCCTGCTGGCATTGGCCGGCACCGCCCAGGCCGATGTATTCATCAATGAACTGCACTACGACGACAGCACGCCCGCCGGCGACGTCGGCGAAGCCATCGAAGTCGTTGCCACCGGCGGTGAAGACCTCAGCACCTACCGCCTCTACCTGTACAACGGCAGCAGCCCCTCGGCCGCCACCGTGTATGCCAACAACCCTGTCCCCGCCGGCACCGCCGCCGCGTGCGGCAAGGCCACCCTCGCCACCGTCACCTACCCCACCAACGGCCTCCAGAACGGCGCCAACGACGGCATCGCCCTCGTCGACGCCAGCGGCAACGTCGTCCAGTTCATCAGCTACGAAGGCACCATCACCGCCAGCGGCGGCCCGGCCGCCGGCCTGACCAGCCAGAACATCCCCGTCAGCGAAAGCAACAGCACCGCCCCCGGCACCTCCCTCCAGCTCACCGGCAGCGGCAGCCAGTACGCCCACTTCACCTGGGCCGAATCGGCCAAACAGACCTTCGGCGCCTGCAACAACGGCCAGACCTTCAGCGGCACCGGCGGCACCGGCCCCAACACCCCGCCGTCGGTACGCACCACCACCCCCGAACAAGGCGCCAGCACCTTCCCGGCCGCCGCCGACCTCACCGTCACCTTCAGCGAAACCGTCACCCTGGCCAGCGGCGCGTTCGTGCTCAGCTGCGGCCAGTCCGGCACCGTGCCGCTCAGCCACGCCAGCAGCGGCAGCACCTTCACCGTCTCCACCAACACCGCCCTGGTGGCGGGCGAAGCCTGCCGGTTCGACATCCGCGCCACCAAGGTCAGCGACGCCCAGGGCGCCCGCCCCGCCGCCGACACCCGCATCGCCTTCACCGTGGCCAGCAGCACCGGCAACCCGGACCCGGGCAATCCCGATCCCGGCACCCCCGGCGAGTACTACTCGCGCGTCAACACCGCCAACCCCAGCCAGCTGCGCTGCTCGCTGCATGAAACCATCAAGGGCCACACCGCCTACCCGTACAGCGGCTCGGGCACCAGCACCTGGACCATCCTGGAAATCGCCGACGAAGATCCCAACAACAGCGGCAAGATCCTGGACGCCTACCGCAACCGCAGCTACACCAAGGTCAGCGGCCGCGCGGGCACCGGCAGCGGCTTGACCTACAACCGCGAACACACCTGGCCCAACTCGCTGGGCTTTGCCAACACCACCGGCGACAAGGGCCTGCCGTATGCGCCCTACACCGACACCCACATGCTGTACCTGACCGACGCACAGTGGAACGCCGACCGCGGCAACAAGCCGTTCGGCAAGTGCGACAGCAACTGCGGCGAACGCGCCACCGAGTCCAACAACGGCTTCGGCGGCGGCAGCGGCGGCTATCCCGGCAACTCCAACTGGGTGCGCACGCCGGACGGCAATACCGGCACCTTTGAAGTGTGGGGCCACCGCAAGGGCGACATGGCGCGGGCCGTGATGTACATGGCCATCCGCTATGAAGGGGGCAAAGACGCCAAGACCGGCCAGTCCGAACCCGACCTGGAGCTGACCGACGACCGGGCCAAAATCGTCAAGACCTCGGCCTCGCCGGCGTACATGGGCCTGCTCTCGACCCTGATCGAATGGCACCTGTCCGACCCGCCGGATGCGGCCGAACGCGCCCGCAATGAAGTGATCTACAGCTTCCAGGGCAACCGCAACCCGTTCATCGACCACCCCGAATGGGCCACCCCGGCCCTGTTCACCTCGGCCAAGCCGACCAGCTGCCAGCTGCTCAACTGAGCCCCACCGGCCGGCGCCGCAACGGCGCCGGCCGGACCATTCGGGTCTGGCAGTCCTATACTCGGCGGTCATGTCGACCGTCGATCCCGTATTCATGCTGTTCACCACCTGCCCCGACGCGGCCTGCGCCACGCGGCTGGCACGTGCGTTGGTGGAAGAACGCCTGGCGGCGTGTGTTACCCGCCTGGACGGGGCGCACTCCACCTACCGCTGGCACGGGGAGATCAGCGAGGACCACGAGGTCCAGCTGCTGATCAAGACCACCGGCAGCCGCCTGGACGCGGCCATCGCACGGGTGCATGCGCTGCATCCGTATGAACTCCCGGAGTGCATCGCGGTCGAAACCCGCGCCGGCCTGCCGGCGTACCTGGACTGGATTCGGGCGCAGACCCGTGAGGAAAGTGATTGATGACGCTGTTTCGTCGTGTTGCCGCGCTGTGCGCGTTGTTCGTGGTGTCCCTGCCGGCGTGGGCCGTCAGCGAGAAAGATCTGCTGCCGGTGGACGAGGCGTTCGGGCTGACCGCGCAGGCGCGTGATCGCGACCGCGTCGAGATCAGCTGGAAGATCGCGCCGGGCTATTACCTGTACCGCCACCGCACCACGGTCAAGGCCGATGCCGGCTTTGCCGCCGAGGCATTGCAGATGCCGGCCGGCAAGAAGCACCACGACGACTTCTTCGGCGAGGTGGAAACCTACCGCGAGCGGCTCACCGCCGTGCTGCCGGGCAAGGCCGACGACGGCACCGACACGGTGACCCTGGAAGTGCGTTACCAAGGCTGTGCCGATGCCGGGGTGTGCTACCCGCCGCAGAAGCGCAGCATCAAAGTGAAGCTGCCCGCCGGCAGCGGCGCCGCTGCGGGCGTGGCCCCGGCCACCGCCGCGCCTGCGGCCCTCGGCGCCTCGCCGTTCAACAATCCGCTGGCCGGCAACGGCGGCGGCCTGCGCCTGCCGGGCGCCGCCAACACCCAGGCCCTGCCGCTGCCGTCCGAGCGCGCGTTCGGCTTCGACGCCATTGTCGATGACGGCAATACCGTGCTGCTGCGTTTCAGCCCGGCACCGGGCTACTACCTCTACCGCGACCGCACCTCGCTGAAGCTGGAAGGTGCCGCCGGAATCCGCGCCGACAAGCCGGCATGGCCGGCGGCCAAGTCGCACCGCGATGAACATTTCGGCGATGTGGCCGTGTATTTCGACCAGGTCGACGTCAAGCTGCCGCTGCGCCGCAGCCGTGCCGACGCCGACGAAGCCACCCTGGTGATCACCTTCCAGGGCTGCCAGACCGATGGCATCTGCTACCCGCCGATGACGCGCCGGGTGAAGCTGGCGCTGCCGGCCGGCAAGGTCAACGCACGCGCTGACGAAGCCGCGCACCAGAACGAAGTGATTGCCCCGCTGCCCGGCAAGGACAAGCGCGCGCCGGCGCGTGAGCGCGACGCCGCCGGCATCGCCACCCAGCCGATGCTGATCCGCCCCAACGACACGGCCGCCGCCGCGACCGACGCGTCGAGCGTGCCCGATGCCAGCGCCGACAACGCGCAGCGCACCCGCCCGCCGGGCGACGATGCCGCGCCCACCACGCTGATCGGCGCGCTGCTGCTGGCCCTGCTGGGTGGCCTGATCCTCAACCTGATGCCGTGCGTGCTGCCGATCCTGTCGCTGAAGGTGCTGGGCGTGGCGCAGAGCGGCGAAAGCCGCCAGCGCGCGCGCAGCCATGCGCTCTGGTACACCGCTGGCGTGCTGGTGGCCTTTGCCGCGATCGGTGCCCTGGTGCTGGCCCTGCGTGCCGCCGGCCAAGCCGCGGGCTGGGGCTTCCAGCTGCAGCACCCGTGGTTCATCGCCGCGCTGGTGTACCTGATGTTCACCGTGGGCCTGAGCCTGTCGGGCGTGTTCACGCTGGGCGGCAGCCTGGGCGGTGTGGGTCAGTCGCTGGCCGCGCGCAGTGGCCCGGTGGGAGATTTCTTCACCGGCGTACTGGCCTGCGTCGTGGCCAGCCCGTGCGTGGCGCCCTTCATGGGCCTGCCGCTGGCGTATGCGTTCACCGCCAGCACCGTGCCGGCGATCCTGGTGTTCATGGCACTGGGCCTGGGCCTGGCGCTGCCGTTCCTGTTGATAGGCTTCATTCCGTCGCTGGCCAAGCGCCTGCCGCGCCCGGGCGCCTGGATGGAAACGCTCAAGCACGTGCTTGCCTTCCCGATGTACGGCACCGCGATCTGGCTGCTGTGGGTGCTGGGCAAGCAGCGCGGCGTGGATGCCATGACGCTGGTGCTGGGTGGCCTGGTGGTGCTGGCACTGGCGCTGTGGTGGTACGAACGCAGCCGCTGGCGCAGCCAGCGCGTGGGCGGGCTGTTGGCCCTCCTGCTGCTGCTTGCCGCGCTGGTGCCGGTGTGGGGCGTGACCCGGCTGGTGCCGCCGGCCAAGGCGGCCGCGGCCGCCGCCGACAACGTGGTGGCCTACTCCCCGCAGATGCTCGACCGCCTGCGCCAGGACAACCGCGTGGTGTTCGTCAACATGACCGCCGACTGGTGCGTGACCTGCAAGGCCAACGAACGCACGGTGCTGGGCACCAACGCCTTCCACGACACCCTGCGCCGTACCAACGCGGTGTACATGCGCGGCGACTACACCAACGTCGACCCGGACATCACCGCGTTCCTGGATGAGCACAAGGCCGTGGGCGTGCCGCTGTACGTGGTGTATGGCCCGGGCGCACCGCCGACCGTGCTGCCCACGGTGCTCACCCAGGCCATCGTCGAAGAAGCGCTGCTGCGGACCGCGCGATGAGCCCGCGGCCACCCCGCCAACTTGCGGTGGTGGCCGTTCTGGCGGCGGTACTGGGCGTGGCTGCCGGGGCGTGGTTCTTCAACCGTCCCGGTGCAGCAACACCGCCCCCGCCACCGCGCGCGGTCACCCCGGGCGCCGGGATCGGCGATGCGATGCCCCCCATTACCCTGCCCGATGTGTCGGGTACGCCCGTGGATCTGGCCCGCTTCCGCGGGCGCCCGCTGCTGATCAACGTGTGGGCCAGCTGGTGCGGCCCATGCGTGGAGGAAATGCCGGCGCTGGCCGCCTTTGCCGCCGCCCAGCCGGCCGACGGCGTGCAGGTGCTGGGGCTGGCGCTGGATACCCCCGAAGGCGTGCGCGATTTCCTGGCCCAGGTGCCGGTGGGCTACCCGATCGTGCTGGACACACCCGGGCCGGCCGATGCCAGCGTGCGGCTGGGCAACGCGCAGGGGCTGTTGCCTTACTCGGTGCTGGTGGATGCGCGCGGGCGCATCGTGAAGCAGAAGCTGGGGCCGTTTCAGGCGGGCGAGATTGAGGCGTGGGCTACGCCGTGACCCGGGTGGTTGGTTGGGGTAGCGACGCATGGCGTCGCTCTACCGTCGAACGGGTCAGGGGAACCAGCGGCGCAGGTAGGGCGCGGTTGCGCCTGCCGTGGCGCGGCTGACCTGCGCTGGCGTACCCGCGGCGACGATCTCGCCGCCCTGCTCGCCAGCCCCCGGGCCGACGTCGATCACCCAGTCCGCATCGGCCACGACGCGCAGGTCGTGTTCCACCACCACCACGGTGTTGCCCGCGTCCACCAGCCCCTGCAGCTGCGCCATCAGTTTGTCGACGTCGGCCGGGTGCAGGCCGGTGGTCGGCTCATCCAGCACGTACAGGCTGCTGCCGTGCTGGCTGCGCTGCAGTTCGGTGGCCAGTTTGATCCGCTGCGCCTCGCCCCCGGACAACTCGGTGGCCGGCTGGCCCAGCCGCAGGTAGCCCAGGCCGATGTCGCGCAGCAGCTGCAGCGGGCGCTGCACCGGGGCCTCGTCGGCGAAGAAGGCCAAAGCCTCCTCCACGGTCATGCCCAGCACCTGGGCGATGTTGCGCCCGTTCCATTCCACTTCCAGCGTCTTGGCGTTGTAGCGCTGGCCATGGCAGGTGGGGCATGGCGCGTACACGCTGGGCATGAACAGCAGTTCCACGTGCACGAAGCCTTCGCCTTCGCAGGTGTCACAGCGGCCCTGTGCCACGTTGAAGGAAAAACGCCCGGCGCTGTAGCGGCGTGCCTTGGCGGTGCGGGTGGCGGCGAACAGGCGGCGCACGTGGTCGAACAGGCCGGTATAGGTGGCCAGGTTGGAACGCGGGGTGCGTCCGATCGGCTTCTGGTCCACGTTGACCAGCCGCGTGATGTGCCTGGCACCGGCATGCAGGCGGCCACGGGTGCGTTCGATGCTGCTGGGCACCGGCAGCTCGCTGTCGGGCTCCTCGCGCACCGGCTCGTGGCCGAGATGCTCGCTGACCAGTTCCACCAGCGCCTGGCTGACCAGGCTGGACTTGCCCGAACCGGACACGCCGGTGACCGCCGTGAACGCACCGATGGGAAAGCGCGCGTCCAGCCCGTGCAGATTGTTGCGGCGGATGCCGCGCAGTTCCAGCCAGGCCGCGGGCGTACGCGGGGTGCGACGCGTGCCGCGGCCGCTATCGAACAGATACGGCGCGGTCACCGATGCCTTGACCGTGCGCAGGCCCTTCGGCGGCCCGCTGTACAGCACCTGCCCGCCATGCTCGCCGGCGCCCGGGCCCACATCGACCAGCCAGTCGGCACGGCGCAGCATCTCCAGGTCGTGCTCGACCACGAACAACGTGTTGCCGCTGGCCTTGAGCTGGTCCAGCGCGTGGTACAGCGCCTGCCCGTCGGCCGGGTGCAGGCCGGCGGTCGGCTCGTCGAGCACGTACACCACACCGAACAGGCTGGAGCGGATCTGCGTGGCCAGCCGCAGCCGCTGCAGTTCGCCGGGCGACAGCGTCGGGGTGGCACGGTCCATCGACAGATAGCCCAGGCCCAGTGCTTCGAGCGTACCGATGCGCTCCACCAGGTCCTGCGCGATCCGCTGCGCGGCAATGCGTTTTTCTTCGGACAGGTCCGGCGTGCGGCGCACGTCGCTGCTGCCCACGTGCGATGGCCCACCGGCGGCCGCACGCGCCTGTTGCGCCTTGCGACCGGCCGCACGGCTGCGCGTGCCGGACGCAGCGGGCGCCTGGAAGCGCCCTTCGGCGGCCGGGCGCAACGCATCGGCCATGGCACTGAGCGAGAGCTGCGACAGCGCGCCGATATCCAGCCCGGCGAAGGTGACCGACAGCGCTTCGCGCTTGAGCCGCTTGCCGTCGCAGACCGGACATACGGTGCCCACCATGTAGCGCGCCACGCGCTTTTTCATCATCGCGCTCTGCGTGGTGGCGAAGGTATGCAGCACGTAGCGGCGCGCGCCGCTGAAGGTGCCCATGTAGCTGGGCTCTTCCTTGCGACGCAGCGCGGCGCGGGTTTCGGCCGGGGTGAAGCCGGCATACACCGGCGCCACCGGTTGTTCTTCGGTGAACAGGATCCAGTCGCGCTGCTTCTTGGGCAGGTCGCGCCAGGGAATATCCACGTCGTAGCCGAGGGTGACCAGGATGTCGCGCTGGTTCTGCCCGTGCCAGGCCGGCGGCCACGCCGCAATGGCGCGCTCGCGGATGCTCAACGACGGGTCGGGCACCATCGACTGCTCGGTGACCTCGAAGATGTGGCCCAGCCCATGGCAGTTCGGGCAGGCGCCTTGCGGGGTGTTGGGCGAGAAGTCTTCGGCAAACAGCATCGGCTGCTTCGGCGGGTAGCTGCCCGCACGCGAGTACAGCATGCGCAGCAGGCTGGACAGCGTGGTGACGCTGCCCACGCTGGAGCGCACGCTGGCGGTGCCGCGCTGCTGTTGCAGCGCCACGGCCGGTGGCAGCCCTTCGATGGCGTCCACGTCGGGCACGCCCACCTGGTCGATGAGCCGGCGCGCATAAGGCGACAGCGACTCCAGGTAACGCCGCTGCGCTTCGGCGTACAAGGTGCCGAAAGCCAGCGAGGACTTGCCCGAACCGGAGATGCCGGAGAACACCACCAAGGCGTCGCGTGGGATCTCCACGTCGACGTTTTTCAGGTTGTGTTCGCGGGCGCCGCGGACGCGGACAAAGGCGTTGCGTGCGGAAGCTGCGGGAGGCGTGCGACGGGTACTCATGCGTGCAGGATAATGAGCGCCCGCCGAAGCGGCCAGTGAAGACGCGTGAGGGCTGCGTATCGGTCGCGCGGTCAGCCCACCGCGCGCGCCGCCACCGGCCGCACCGCCGGCACCTCCAGCACGAAGGCGGCCACCGCGTCGGACAGCAGCGCGGCCTGGCGTTCCATCGCCTGCGCCGACGCCGACGCTTCCTCCACCAGCGCGGCGTTCTGCTGGGTGCTGCCATCCATCTGCAGCAGCGTATGCCCCACCTGCTCGATACCGGCGCTCTGCTGCTGCGAGGCGGCCGAGATGCTGGCCATGATGGCGCTGACCTGCTGCACGCTGCCGACGATCTGGCCCATCGTTGCACCGGCCTGGTCCACCTGGCGGCTGCCGGCGGCCACGGTGTCCACCGAGGCCTCGATCAGGCCCTTGATCTGGCGTGCGGCATCGGCACTGCGCTGGGCCAACAGGCGCACTTCGCTGGCCACCACGGCGAAGCTGCGGCCCTGCTCGCCGGCCCGCGCCGCCTCCACCGCCGCGTTCAAGGCCAGGATGTTGGTCTGGAAGGCGATGCCGTCGATGACCCCGGTGATGTCGGCGATACGCCGCGACGCGTCGGCGATGTCGCGCATGCTGGCCACCACCTGCGCCACCGAGGCGCCGCCCTGCTGGGCAACGCCGGTGGCCTGCAGCGCCAGCTGGTTGGCCTGCTGGGCGGCGTCGGCGTTCTGGCGCACGGTGGCGGTAAGTTCTTCCATCGACGAGGCGGTTTCTTCCAGGTGCGCGGCCTGGCGCTCGGTACGCCCGGCCAGCTCCTGGTTGCCGGCCACGATTTCGCCGGCGGCGTGGTCGATGGCCGATGACGCGTGCTGGATGCGCGCCACGATGTCGGTCAACTGCTGCACGGTGGCGTTGGCATCATCGCGCAGGTGGGCAAACACGCCCTGGAACTGGCCCTGCATGCGCACGCGCAGGTCGCCCTGGGCCAACCCGGACAGCACCGCCTGCACACCGGACAGATTGCCCTGGAAGGTATCCAGCAGGCGGTTGATGCTGACCGCCAGCGTGTGCACGAAGCCCTGCTTGCCGGTGGTGTCGATGCGACCGTGCAGCTGGCCCTGCGCGGCGGCATCGACCAGCGCGGCCACCTCGGTTTCCACGGTGGTTTCCAGCGCGCGGCTGCGCCACTCCACGGCCGCGCCGAGCAGCTGGTCGTGGTCGAGGATGGGATTGACCACCAGCTGGTAGCCGATGCCCGCATGCAGGATCTCGTGGCTGGACGCCGCATTGCCGTGCAGCTGCGCCACGATGCGTTGGAACACCGGGTGCAGTACGGCGGCGGGCTGGCCGCGCCATTGGGTTTCCTGCGTGGCCAGTTCGGCCAGCAGCGCGCGGTTGAGCAGGCCGATGCGCCCGTCCGGGTCGAGCACCATCACGCAGGCCTGGGCGCTGTCCAATGCCTGGCGGGCGCGGGTGTTGTCCTGGGCGCTGGCGCGCTCGGCCTGGATGCGCTCGCGCAGCCGCTGCTGCATGTGGATCAGGCGCTGCGCCAACTGGCCGATCTCGTCGTGCGGGTTGTGCACCGCAAGCACGCTGTCGAGCCGGTCCTCGGCGATGTCCTCGGCAAACCGCAGGGTGTCGGTGATGGGCTGGCGGACGGCCCGCATGACCAGCACCAGGCTGGCGATCAGCACCAGTGCCACCAGCGCCAGCGTCGCGGCGAACAGCACGGTCATCGCCCGTGCCTGGGCCTGCTGGCGTGCGCGTGCTGCGGCAAGCGCGGCCGCCTGCGCCTGCTGCAGGTGCTGCAGCGCGGGCGCGACCTGCGCGGCGGTATCGGTGAGCGCCATCGCCTCCACGTCCAACCCCACCCGTGCGGCGGTGTAGGCCAGCAACGCGCCTTGGTAATCGTCCATTGCGGCACGCAGCGCGTCCTGGGTGGGACCGGCCAGGCCCGAGGCCGACACCGCGAGGTCGAACGGCAGTTTGGCTTCGCTGGCCTGGTCGGTGTGCACCGCATCACCGGTAAGCAACAGCAGCGCTTCCTGCCGCCGCATGCGTTGCCACTGCAGCGCCAATGGCAGGTAGGCGGCGTCGGTGAGCAGGGTATCGAGCGCTGCGGCGCTGGCGTCCAGCTGCGCGCGCAGTCCGGCGTCGCCGCGCCCCATCTCGTCGGCGCGGTCGTTCAGCGCCGCAATGCCGGCAGTGAATTCCTGGGCGCGCGCCGCCAGTGCGGTCAACGCGGCTGCGGTACCGCGGTCGTGCGGGGCGCGCTGCAACGCCTGCAGCGACTGCTGCAGCTGCTGCTGGGCCTGCTGCAGGGCGCCGCGGTCGGCAGCGTCGAAGTGGATGGCATAGCGGGTCTGCAGGCGGCGGGCTTCGGCCACCTGGGTGGCCAGTGCGCTGGCCAGCGCGGCGTTCTGCTGGTGGGCGGCGAACGTGGCGGCGGCACGCTCGCTGCTGTAGCGGGTACCTGCGTAGACCAGCGCCACGACCAGCAGGCCGCTGCCACAGACCAGCAGCGCGGCCTTGAGCTTGCGTGCCACACTGAGCCGGCGCAGCGCGCCGATGGCGCGGCTGAAACCGGGACGTGGAAGGTGTTCACCCAAGCGGGCGAACCGGGACAACGGGCGGCGGGGGACGACCGACATCAGATGCTCCAGGCGGATTGACGCATCGGTATCGGCCGGAAACAGGCGGTCTTTAGGCTGCATTTTCGAACCGGCCGCAGCGCACTGCCACCCCCGCCCCTTGTAGCGGCGGCAAGCGACGGCAAGATGACGGTGGCGGGCATTCCGCGGGTGCGATTCAGCGTTCGATCGCCCGTGCTTGACCTCAACCACGGTTGAGCCGCCACAGTGGCGTCACCTTCCCGCATGGCCCCTGCCCATGGACCCGCAAACCTGTCGCGACTACCTGGCCCGCCTCGGCGTGGCGGCGCCACCGCCCCCTACCCTGGCCACGCTGGCGCTGCTGCAGGAACGTCACAACGCCACGTTCCCGTTCGAGACGCTCACCACGCTGCTGCGCGATGCGGTGGCCATCGACCTGCCCAGCGTGGCGCACAAGCTGCTGCGCGAAGGACGCGGCGGGTACTGCTACGAGCTCAACGGGCTGTTCCTGGCGCTGCTGCAGCACCTGGGCTTCGACGCCCGCGCCCTTGCCGCGCGCGTGGTCATGGGGCGCACCGATGACGCCCCCACCGCGCGCACCCACATGCTGGTGCTGGTGCGGATCGACGCGGTGGACTACATCGCCGACGTCGGCTTCGGTGGCAACACGCCGACCGGTCCGCTGCGGCTGGACCATCGGTTCGCCCAGGCCACGCCGCACGAGCACTATCGGCTGGACCAGCAGCACGACCAGTTCCTGCTGCGGGTGGACATCGCCGGCGAGTGGAGGCCGCTCTACCACTTCGACCTGCAGGTGCAGGCCCCCATCGACCATGAGGTGGGCAACTGGTATGTGTGCACGCACCCGCACTCCTCCTTCCCCGGACAGCTGCGGGTCGCCCTGGCCGGGCCGGACGGGCGCCGCACGATCGGCGCCGGGGCCTACACCGTGCACCGCCGCGGGCAGCCCAGCGAGCGCCGCATGCTCAACGGCACCGACGATGTGCTGACCGTGCTGCACGAGGCGTTCGGCATCACCGTGCCCGCGCATCCACGGCTGCGCGAGGCGATCACGGCGTGGTTGCGCGGGGTGGCGTGAGCCCGCTCACGCAAGCCGGCACGGGATGACATCGCCTTGCAGGCGCGTCGCGGTTCCGTAGCGAGGGCTCACAGATGGCCTACGGCTGGCAGCGGGGGTGGGCCACCACTGTTGCAATGTTATATCATTTCTATATCGAGACTGCCTGACGCCGCTTCCCCATGAAAACCCATGCCCTGGCCTCCGCCCTGCTGGCCACCCTGTGCGCCCCCGACGCGGCGGCCAGCCCGCCCCCTGGTTCGGCCGTCACCCTCGGCAGCGTGGAAGCCCGCAAGGGCAGCACCGGCCCCTTGGCGTCGCGCCAGGTGTTGACCTCGGTGGATGTGATGGGCGCCGACCAGATCGCGCACAAGAACGTCGGCAACAGCTGGGAACTGCTGGGGCAGATGCCGGGCATCCAGCTTACCGAAACCCGCCAGGGCGCCGAGTCCGGCAAAGCCAGCTTCCGTGCGTTCAACGGCGAGGGCTACATCAACGGCATCAAGATCCTGATCGACGGCATTCCCAGCAACGTCAACAGCGGCAACCAGCGCTTCGTGGACATGATCTTCCCGCTGGACATCGACTACATCGAAGTGGTGCGCGGCACCAACGACCCGCGCTACGGCCTGCACAACATCGGCGGCAACATCAACATCGGCACCCGCCAGGGCGGCACCTACACCGATGCCCGGCTCAGCGTCGGCAGTTTCGAGAGCCGCGAAGTGCAGGTCGCGCTCGGTCGCGAGGCCAACGGTGTGGCACAGAACTACTTCATCGGCACCCAGGCCTCGGACGGCTATCGCGACCACGACCGGTCGCGCAAGTACTCGCTGGGCGGCAAATGGTTCATCGGCAGCGACGAGGACGTGCTCAAGGCCGGCCTGGTCGCACGCGTGTACCACCACGTTGCCGACGAACCCGGCTTCCTCACCGCCACCGAACTGGCCAACGCACGCCGCGCATCGCCGCGCAAGAATGCCAACGATGGCGATGTGCGCGACATGCACACCCTCGGCGCGCACCTCGACCTGCGCCTCACCGATACCCTGCAGCTCAGCAACCGGCTGTACTACAACCGGTACGAGGACGATCGCCAGGTGACCTTCACCGACTACCGACCCGGCAACGCGCCGCGCCAGCGCCGGCAGTGGGACGAACGGCAGACGGGGCTGCTGAGCACCCTGACCTGGCGCGCCAGCGAGCGGCTCACCGTGGCTGGCGGCATCAACGCCGAACAGCAGGACAACGCGTACCGGCGACTGCGTTACGCCTACGGCATCCCGACCGACTTCGATGCCGTACCGGCGCGCATCCAGAACGATGACCGCTATTCCCTGGACAACGTCGGCGGCTACCTGCAGGCCGTGATCCAGCCGACACCCGCGTTGAAGATCGTCCCGGCGTGGCGGGTGGACCGGTTCTCGGGCGACACCCACCTGCCCGGCGGCGTCCGCGCGCCGTTGCAGCGCTCCGGCTGGATAGACCAACCCAAGCTCAGCGTGGCGTACGCGTTCACCCCCTCGCTCAACGTGTATGCCAACTGGGGCCGCACCTTCCAGGTGCTGACCGGGTCCACCGCCCCGGCCTACATGACCAGCGGGCAGGCCGCCTTCCGCCCGTCGATCAACACCGGCAAGGAACTGGGCATCAGCTTCAGCCCGGCCGACGGCATCCAGGCCCGTGTCGCCGCCTGGCAGCAGGACGCCACCGATGAAGTGGCCAACATGCCCGCCACCGGCACCACCGTCGGCCTGGGCCAGACCCGGCGACGCGGCGTGGACCTGCAGTTCAATGCACGCGTGAACGCGCACTGGACGCTCTGGGCATCGCACGCCATCCAGCAGGCCAAGGTGATCAGCGCGTTCACCGCCGACGGCCGCTCGCTAGCCGGCAACGAGGTGCTGGCCACGCCGCGCCACATCACCAACATCGGGGCCGACTACCGCCCCGATGCGCGCTGGCGCTTCGGCATGCAGGGCCGCCGGCAAGGCGACTACTACATCGAAGAACGCAACCAGCACGGTCGCTTTGGCGGCTTCGCGGTGCTGGACGCCAGCGCCGGCTACGCGGTGTCGGAGCGGCTCAGCGTGGACGTGCAGGTGAAAAACCTCACCGGCCGCACCTACGCCTACGCGTGGTACGACAATTTCTTCTGGGGCGGCAATGACCAGCCGATGTTCTCGCCGGCTCCGGGACGCAGCCTGTTCGTGTCGTTGAACCTCACGCTGTAGCAAGAACGGCCAAGCGGCCCTGGCGATGCTGGGCTACGCTGCGTGCCTGTCCCGATCCGGAAGGCGGCATGAGCGCGGCACGCAGGGCCCTGTGGTACATCGAAAGCCACCACGCCGCGCCGATCGCCCTGGCCGACGTGGCGCGCGTGGTGGGGGTATCGCCGTTCCACCTGTCCCGCGTGTTCCAGGCCAGCACCGGCACCTCGCTGGTGCGCTACCTGCGCGGGCGACGCCTGAGCGAAGCGGCGCGGCAACTGGCCGGCGGCGCGCGCGACATCCTGCAAGTCGCGCTGGACGCAGGCTATGCCTCACATCCCACCTTCACCCGTGCATTCTCCGAGCAGTTCGGCCGCCCGCCGGAACAGGTGCGCGCGCAAGGATTGGACAGCATCGCGCTGGTGGAGGCGATCAAGCTGCACGACGATGCCCTGCCCTGCGCGCAGCCACCGCGCATCGTCAACGCCGACACCTTGCTGGTAGCCGGAATCGGCGCGCGCCACCACGGCGCGTCGGTGGCCGCCATTCCCTCGCAATGGCAACGGCTGGCACTGCACTGCCCCAGCGCACCGGAGGTGAGCTACGGCGTGTGCTGCAACAGCGACGATGACGGCAGCTTCGACTATATCGCCGGCATCGGCGTGGCCGGCTTCGCGGCGCTGCCGGACGGCTGGCAGACCGTGCGCATTCCCGCCCACCGTTACGTGGTGGCATGGCACGCCGGCCACATCTCGGCGATCCGCTCCACCTGGTACTGGTTGTTGAACCATTACCTGCCCGCGTCCGGGCTGAGCCTGGCCGATGCGCCGGAGCTGGAACGCTACGACGCACGGTTTGACGCCCACAGCGGCCACGGCGGCGTGGAAATCTGGCTGCCCCTGGCCGACACCGACCCTACCTGAGAGAACGCCGATGCGAGTGCCTGCCCGTTGCCTGACCCTGCTGCTCTGCCTGGCCAGTGCCCCCTCGCTGGCAGCGCCCGCGCCTGCCGTTGTCGGCGAGCGCCATGGCCAGACCCGCAGCGCCAGCGCCGCGGTGCGCGATGCCGCGCATCACGACGGCCTGCGCTACACCGTGTGGTACCCGGCTGCGCCCGGTGCGCGCGAGCGGCCCATCACCATCGGGCCACCGGACGCCCCGCTGTTCAACGTGGGCAGCGCCGCCGTCGACGCGCCCATTGCGCCGGGTGCCCTGCCCACCCTGCTGCTGTCGCACGGCAATGGCGGCAGCGCGCGGATGATGGGCTGGTTCGGCATTGCCATGGCACGGGCCGGCTATCTGGTGATCGCGGTGGACCACCCGGGCAACAACGGCGTGGAGCCGATGACGCTGGCCGGCAGCATCCTGATCTGGGAACGGGCCGAGGACCTCAAGGCCGCCCTCGCCGCAGTGCAGGCCGACCCGCAGCTTGGGGCGCACGTGGATGCCACGCGCCTGGGGGTGGCCGGTTTTTCCGCCGGCGGCTTCACCGCGCTGGCCGCCGCCGGTGCCCGCGTCGACATGGCCCACCTGTTGGCGTTCTGCCGCGCCACCCCGGATGACGGGGTGTGCCAGCCGCAGCTGGAAATGCCCGCCTCCACGCTGCAGGCCCGCATCGACGCAGCGGCGACGCCCGCGTTGGCGCCTTACATGGCGCAGGCAGGCGATGACCTCGGCGTGCCCGGTGTGCGTGCCGCCTTCCTGATGGCACCGGCCATCGTGCAGGCGTTTACGCCGGCGCAGCTGCGCGCACTGCCGCAGCCGGTGTCGATTCTGCTTGGCGACGCCGATGCGGTAGCGCCGCCATCCACCAATGGCGAGGTGCTTGCAGCGCTCGCACCGCAGGCGACACTGCACGCGTTGCCCGGCGTAGGCCACTACGACTTCCTGGCTGCCTGCACCCCGCTCGGCCGCCAACGCCTGGCCACCCTGTGCCCACCGGAGGCGCCGCAGGCCGCGGCCCACGCAGCGGCCATCACGCAGGCGCTGCAGGTGTTTGGCCAAGCGCTGGCACCGGTATCGGGCACGCCCGCTACCCGCTAGCGCGCGCCCGCCGTCATCGCCGCGCTGCCGGCGTTGCGCCGGGGGCCGGCGTCCATGCGCGCAGCAACGGCAGCGGGTCATACGCGCCTTCGCTCCCGTAGATGCCCCAATGCAGGTGCGGTGGCGTGCCCTTGGCATTGCCGCTGTCGCCCACGTAGCCCAGCACCGTGCCGGCCGCCACCACTTCGCCGCGCGCCAAGCCGTCGCGCCAGCCTTCCAGGTGGGCGTAGTAGTAGCGCTCGCGGGCCGGGCCCAGTACCCACACCTGCCGCCCACCCAGCCCGCCCTCGCGGACATCGGCCACGATCCCGTCGCCCACGCTGCGCACCGGCGTGCCGCGCTTGGCGAAGATGTCGATGCCGGCATGGGTGCGGTCGCGGCCACGGGGCGCGCCGAACGTATCGGCAATGCGCCGGGCCGTCACCCCGTCCACGGGCACCGGCAGTGCGGTGGGCGGCGGCATCCGTGCCAGTGTCCACATCGCCCGCGGCACCTCTGCCCAGCGGCTGTTCCACAGGGCGCCCACCGCCACCACGCAGGCGGCCAACAGCAGCAGGCGAACCAGCCAGCGGCGCAGCCGACGTGCCGGTGAGGGCGTAGCGGCAGAAGAAGACATCGGTGTATCCGGGCGCATCGTTGCTCCAGTGGGGCGCAGGCAACGAGGGTACAAAGCGTGTGTGGGCTGGGCATGAAGTGCACGGTCTTTGTGGTCCGCGTCACGGCATTGCCGCGCCGGATGGACAGCGGCTTCACGTGGCATCTGCTGAACTGCAGCTGTCGCCTGGGAAATTCATTCCGGTTTCCCTCCGCTGGACGCCCGGCAGGCTGCTATCGAAGGCACCCCATGAACACCGCATTCAAGATATTTCTGTTGGTCGGCGCCCTGTTGTATGGGCTGCCCGGGTTGGTGTGGTGGGTGAACCACCGCCGTGCCATCCGTGCCAGACAGGGCGGGGCCGCGATGGGGTCCAGCGGGCCGACCACGTGAGCCTGACCGCCGAGCAGCGCCGCATCCTGGATGACATCAACGCCACCCGCCCGGTATCGGACGCAGATGCGAACTGGGCCGTGGCAGCCGGTTACGCCGCGCAGGCCGAAGACGGCGACATCGACCTGACCCAGGCCGGACGCCAACTGGTGGACAGCACCACGCTGTAAGCGGCACTGACAAACACGGCCGCCCGCTTCAGCGCCGCAACGCCTCCACCACCAGCGCGAACGCCGGCGAATGCTGCCGGCGACTGGGGTAATACAGGTGATAGCCCGGGAACGGCGGGCACCAGTCCGCCAGCACCCGCACCAGCCGGCCATCCTCCAGGTGCGGCGCAAACTCATCCTCGGGCAGGAAGGCAATGCCCAGCCCGTCCAGCGCGGCCAGCACCATGTGCGGCGAGGTGTTGAAGGTCAGCTGGCCGTCCACGCGCACGTTCACTGCACGCCCCCGACGCTCGAACTCCCAGGCGTACAGCCCGCCTCGTGTCGGGAAGCGCATGTTGATGCAACGGTGCCCGGTCAGGTCCGCCGGCACCTTCGGCGGCGGCACGCTGGCGAAGTAGGCCGGTGAGGCCACCGCCGCCATGCGCAACGGTGGGCCGATCGGCACAGCCACCATGTCCTTGTCGATGCTTTCGCCCAGCCGGATGCCCGCGTCGAAGCGGTCGGCCACGATATCGCGCAGGCCGTAGCTCACATCGAACTCGATGTTGATGTCCGGGTAGCGGTGCATCAGGGGCATCAAGCGCGGCAGCAGCAGCGTGCGCAGCGGGAAGTCGCCACTGGTCAGGCGCACGGTGCCGGCCGGTTTGTCGCGCAGTGCGGTCAGCGCGTCCAGTTCCGCTTCGATCTCATCGAAGCGATTGCCAATGGCGGCCAGCAGGCGCTCGCCGGCCTGGGTGGGCGACACGCTGCGCGTGGTGCGGGTCAGCAGGCGGATCTCCAGCCGCTCTTCCAGCGCCTTCAAGGCCTGGCTCAACGCGGACGGGGTCACCCCGAGCACGCTGGCGGCACGGGTGAAGCTGCCTTCGCGGGCAACGGTGACGAAGGCCAGAAGGTCGTTGAGATTGCGGCGTGCCATGGGGCAAGTCTGGCACGCCACATTGATTAGCGCACCTAACAGCGTCATTCCCGATTGGTTAGCTAATCAAATGGTGCCCGCGCGACCACACTGGGCTGGCCCACTCACCGATGGATCGCCCATGCCCAGGTTGCTTGCGCTGATTGCGCTGTTGACCCTTCCCCTCTTTGCCTCAGGAGCCGATATGAGCCACGGCGCAGACAATTTCTATTCCAGCCCCCGGGTGACCGTGCAGAAGGTCACCTTCAAGAACCAGTACCAGATGCAGGTGGCCGGCAACCTGTTCGTGCCCAAGGATCTGGACCGCAGCGTGCCGCACGCGGCCATCGTGGTTGGCCATCCCATGGGTGCGGTGAAGGAGCAGAGCGCCAACCTGTATGCCACGCGCATGGCCGAGCAGGGCTTCGTCACCCTCTCGCTGGATCTGTCGTTCTGGGGCGAAAGCGAAGGTCAGCCGCGCAACGCCGTCTCGCCGGACATCTACGCCGAGGACTTCAGCGCGGCAGTCGATTTCCTGCGCACGCAGCCGTTCGTGGACAAGGACCGCATCGGTGCCATTGGCATCTGTGGCAGCGGCAGCTTCGTCATCAGCGCGGCGAAGATCGACCCGCGCATCCAGGCCATCGCCACGGTGAGCATGTACGACATGGGCGCGGCCAACCGCAACGGTCTTGGCCACGCGGTGAGCGTGGCGCAACGCAAGGCCGCCATCGCCGCCGCAGTGGCCCAGCGCGATGTGGAATTCGCCGGCGGGCCGGTGCAGTACACCAGCGGGTCGGTGCACAGCATCGATGAAACCTCCTCGCCGGTTGAACGCGAGTTCTACGACTTCTATCGCACCCCGCGCGGGGCGTACACCCCGGCCGGATCCTCGCCGGCGCTGACCACTCATCCCACGCTGACCAGCAACCTGAAGTTCCTCAACTTCTATCCGTTCGCCGACATCGAGACCATCTCGCCGCGCCCGATGCTGTTCATCACCGGCGAGACCGCCCACTCGCGTGAGTTCAGCGAAGAGGCCTACCGCCTGGCCGGCCAGCCCAAGCAGCTGCTGGTGGTGCCCGGCGCCGGGCATGTGGACCTGTACGACCGGGTGGCGCTGATTCCATTCGACGCGCTGACCGCGTTCTTCACCACCCACCTGCGCGCCCGCTGAGCCCACAAAAAACGCCGGCCTACTGCGGGCCGGCGCCTTGTTTTCGCCCCTACCGAGTCCTCATGTCCACGCCTGCCTCCCCTCCCCTGCCTGCCACCACCGCCCAGGACGCTGTGCCTCATCCGGCCAACTGGGGCGGCGTGCTGGCCATGAGCCTGTGCGTGTTCGCCCTGATCGCCTCGGAATTCATGCCGGTCAGCCTGCTCTCGCCGATCGCCGCCACGCTTGGGGTGAGCGAAGGCTGGGTGGGCTACGGCATCGCCATTTCCGGCGCCTTCGCGGTGGTCACCAGCCTGCTCACCGCGCGCGTGGCCGGCCGCATGGACCGCAAGGCGCTGCTGCTTCTGCTCACGGTGCTGATGTGCGTGTCCGGCGTGGTGGTGGCCACGGCCGCCAACTACGCCATGTACATGCTCGGGCGGGCGCTGATCGGCGTGGTCATCGGTGCGTTCTGGTCGATGTCGGCGGCCGTGGCCATCCGCCTGGTACCGACGGACGAGGTGCCCAAGGCGTTGGCGCTGTTCAACGGCGGCAACGCACTGGCCACGGTGGTGGCCGCGCCGCTGGGCAGCTACCTGGGCGGCATCATCGGCTGGCGCGGTGCCTTCTTCTGCATCGTGCCGGTGGCGGTGATCGCGCTGGCATGGCAGTGGATTGCGCTGCCGTCGATGCGGCCGGCCCCGCAGGCCACGGCACGCCCCGGCGCGCTGCGGCTGCTCACCCGCCCGTTGCCCGCGCTGGGCATGCTTGCTGCCGGCCTGTTCTTCATGGGTCAGTTCACGCTGTTCACCTATGTGCGCCCCTTCCTGGAAGGCACCACCGTCGTCGCCCTGCCCGCGCTGTCCAGCATCCTGCTGGCCATCGGTGTAGCCGGCCTGGTCGGCACGCTGCTGGTGGGACGCCTGCTCCAGGGCAGCCCGTACCCGGTACTGATCCTGTTCCCGATCGTGATGGCGGTGATCGCGCTGGGCCTGACCGTGTTCGGCCATTCGCTGACGGTGACCGCCGTGCTGCTGGCGGCGTGGGGGCTGGTTGCCACCGCGGCGCCGGTGGGGTGGTGGTCATGGCTGGCCGCCACACTGCCGCGCGACGCCGAGGCCGGCGGTGGCCTGATGGTGGCGGTGGTGCAGCTGTGCATCGCGCTGGGCTCCACCGTGGGTGGCCTGCTGTACGACGGTGCCGGCTACCGGGCCACGTTCGGCGTGAGTGCACTGCTGTTGCTGCTGGCGTCCGCCGCAGCGGTCGCGGTGGCACGCGTGGGCCGGCGCGGCTGAGTACCAGGCCCGCGGCTCAGATCACCCGCAGGGTGATCGCCTTCAACACCGCGCGGGTCCGGTCGCGCGTGCCCAGCTTGTCCAGGATGGTGGAGACATAGTTCTTCACCGTGCCCTCGGCCAGGAACAGGCTGCGCGCGATTTCGCGGTTGGAATAGCCGCCGGCCAGCAACCGCAGGATCGCCACTTCCTTCTCGTTGAAGGTATCGCTGGGCGGCGCTTCATCGTGGAAGCGGTAGCGCGCACGCACCGGGTCGGTGCTCACCGGCAACAGCAGCGTGTGGCCGGCGGCGACGCGGCAGATCGCCTCGTGCAGGTCTTCCGGGGCGGCATCCTTGAGCATGAAGCCCTGCGCACCGGCTTCGCTGGCACGCAACAGCAGATCGCTTTCATCGAAGGTGGTCAGCAGCAGCCACGGCGTGGCGTCGCCGCGTGCACGCACCTGCTGCAGGGCCTGGATGCCGTCCAGGCCCGGCATGCGGATATCACTGAGCACCACGTCCACCGGTTGGTGGGCCAGGCCATCCAGCAATGCCTGGCCGTCGTCGGCCTCCAGCACCACCTGCACCCCCAACCCCTGCAACAGGGCCCGCAGGCCGGCCCGCACCAGCGCCTGGTCGTCGGCCAATGCGACCCGCACCGGTGCCGCGCTCATGCCGGCAACCGCGCGATGAGGTGCATGCCGCCGGCATCGGTACGCGCCAGTTCCAGCTGCCCCTGCAGCTCGGCCAGGCGTTCGCGCATGCCGGTGATACCGTTGCCTTCGCGGATGCGCTCGCTGCGCTGGCCGTCGTCGCGGATGTCGATGCGCACGCCGTGGGCGTCCGTGTCGATGTCCAGCCATACGGTGTTGGCATCGCCATGCCGCGCCGCGTTGGTGAGTGCTTCCTGGGCCAGCCGCAGTACCGCATCGGCCACCAGCGGATTGCCGATGCGAACCTGCGCGCCGATGCGCACGCGCAGCCCGGGCCGGGGGAACGGGGCCGCCAGCGCCTGCAGCGCGGTGGCCAGGTCGAGCCCGCGGTCATCGCGCATGGACTGCACCACCTGGCGGATATCGCCGAGCAACTCAGCGGACAGGCGCTCGGCCAGCAGCACCTGATCTCGGCCGGCCAGCGCAGGATCGGTGGACAACGCGCGCAGGTTCAGGCGCATCGCGGTGAGTTTGTGCCCGGCCACGTCGTGCAACTCGCGCGCCAGGCGCAGGCGCTCGGCGTCGCGTGCGCCGTCGGCCAGCAGCGTGCGCGTGGCCAGCAGGTCCGCATTGACCCGGGCCAGCGCATCGCGTGCCTGCTCGGCGCTGCGTGCGTAGTGCGCGGTAAGCGCGGCAAACGCCTGGAAGCCGGCGTAGATCGCCACGATCAGCAGCGGCTGGCTGAAGCCGCTGTGGCGCAGCACCAGGTATAGGGCAACGTTGAGCACCACCGTGGTGGCCAGCACCGCGCGCGGCGACCAGCGCTCGGCCAGGTGGGCCACCAGCACCACCAGCAGCACCGGCACCGTGCCCACGCGGGGCTCCAGCCAGCACAGCCACAACGCCAGCAGCGCCTGAAGCACGTCGCTGGCCAGACGCAGCGGCGACCGCGGCGGCAGGTGGTCGTAGGCCAGGAACAGCGCGATGAAGACCCCGAGCACGCTCCAGCGCAGCGCGCCATCGGCGTCGGACGGCAGCCCCAGCGACAGCCCCACGCCCAGGATGGTGAGCAGGCCGGCCAGGCTGAGGGGACTGATGAGGGTGCGCAGGAAAGAAGGCATGTGCGCATGCTGCCCGCGCAGGATGCCGCCCGGCAATGGGCGCGGCGCAGAAAGTGACTTCCGGCACTGCGGATCGATGACCACTGGGCATGGGGCCGCGGCGGCGCGCTGGGCAGACTGGCCCCACACCCAACCGAGCCACCGCCATGATCCGCAACGCCCTGTTCTGCCTTCCGTTCGCCGGCCTGCTGCTGGCCTCCACCGCCGCTGCCGGCGACCTCCAGGTGGACCTGCACGGCATCCGCGCCCACACCGGCACCGTGCGTCTGGCGGTGGTGGACAGCGCCGCCGGCTGGGACGGCAAGGCGGCTCCGGTGCAGGCGCAGAGCCTGCCGGCCACCGCCGATGCAGCGCACGTGGTGTTCAAGAACCTGCCCGCCGGCGACTACGCGGTGCTGGTTACCCATGACGAGAACGACAACGGCACGCTGGACACCAACCTGGTGGGCATTCCGGTGGAAGGTTATGGCTTCAGCAACAACCCGCGCGTGCAGCGCAAGCCCACCTTCGACGAAGCGCGGGTACAGGTGCCGGCCGACGGCGCGGCCATCGACATCGCACTGCGCTGACCGCACGCCCTCTTCCGCCCCTCTTACGAGATTCCCGCATGGACCGCCGCCGTTTCCTCCGCTCGCTGCTGTCGGCCACCACCACCGCCGTGATCGGCGCCACTGCCCTGCGCAGCCTGCCGGCCATGGCCGGCGATGCCGCCACGTTCGCCGCCGCCCGCCAGCAGCACCCGTGGCTGACCGGCTGGCGCAGCGTCACCACTGAAAGCCTGGGGCCGGCGACCGTGCAGCTCCAGGGCCGCCTGCCACAAGGGCTGGCCGGTACGCTGTACCGCAACGGCCCGGCCTGGACCGAACGCAACGGCTTCCGCTACGACCACTGGTTCGACGGCGACGGCATGGTGCACGGCTGGCACTTCAACGGCGATGGCACGCTGACCCATCGCGCGCGGATGGTGGCCACGCCCAAGTTCACCCGCGAGCAGAAGGCCGGCCGCTTCCTGTACCCGGCCGCCGGCACCGCCGTGCCGGACATGCAGGCGGTACGCAACAACGACGATGCCAACGCCGCCAACACCTCGGTGATCAGCATTCATGGCCGCCTGTTCGCCCTGTGCGAAGCCGGCTCGGCGTTCGAACTGGACCCCGATGAACTGACCACGCTGGGGCCCACCACCTGGCGCCCGGACCTGGCCACCGTGCCGTTCTCCGCGCACCCGCTTGTGGACCGCGACGGCACCGTGTGGAACTTCGGCTCGCTGTCGCTGCTGGGCGGTACCGGCCTGCTGGTGTGGAAGATCGGCGCAGACGGACAGCTGCGCTCGGCCACCGTACTGGACACTCCGTTCATGGGCTACCTGCATGCGTTCGCCATGACCGACGACCATCTGGTCTTCATGCTGATGCCGTTCGACGTCAAGCCATCCGGTGCGGCCTTCTTCGAGCGCCTGCAGTTCGCCCCGGACCGCCCCTGCCGCATCGCCGTGGTACCCAAGTCCGCGCCGGATACCGCGCAGTGGTTCGAGGCGGACTTCACCGCGGCCTACCATTTCGGCGATGCGTACCAGCGCAACGGCCGCATCGTCATGCGCACCGTGCGCCACGACGACATCAACGAAGCGCGCTCACCGATGCATGCCGCGATGGCCGGCGATGCCGCGCATGCAACCCATTCCAATGCCTCGCTGCGCGAACTGCACCTGGACCTGCGCACCGGGAAGGCACACTGGGAAGAGACCGGTATCCAGGGCATCGAATTCCCGCTGTTCGACCGCCGCAGCGCCGGCGGCCGCGGTGCGCGCCTGTACGCACCGGCCATGCAGGGCGAAACAACGGCGCCCTATTTCAACGCGGTGGCCAGCTACGACGTGGACCGGGGTCGGCGCGAGGTGCACCGGTACGGTCGCGACATCCTCGCCGAGGAACACGTGTTCGTCCCGCGACCTGGCAGCTGCAGCGCCGACGATGGCTGGCTGGTAGGTACGCTGCTGGATGCGGCCACCCAACGCAGCGGTATCGCGGTGCTGGATGCGCAGCGCATCGATGCGGGTCCACTGGCCCAGGCATGGCTGCCGTATGCGGTACCGCTGGGCTTCCATGGCACGTTCGCCGCACGCGGCTGATGGCGTGAGACGCTGAGAAAAAGCATGACCTCCCCGGGATCGCGCGCGTCAGCGCGACGGTTCCGGGGCCGCAGCGTCGTCCATCGGCAGTACCTCGCCCACCTGCGTGGCCAGGTCATACACCACCAGCGCCTCGCCCTCCGCATCGGCACTGCACACGCATTGGCCGTCATTGCGCCAGACGGCGGAGCGGCCCGCCATGACGAAATCATCGGCCGCGCCCACACCATTGGCCATCATCACGGTCATCCCGTGCTGCCGCGCGATGGCGGGGTAATGCCGGTAGCCTGTCTCTACGCCACGCGCGGCCTTGGCCACGCTGGCCAGGTAGACCGTTGCCCCACGCGCTGCCGCAGCCTGCGCGTGCACCGCCTGCAGCGATTCGTAGCAGATGGCGGGCGCGATCACCGCACCGTGCAGCGGGAAGACCATGGGCCTGTCGCCCGGATGGAAGTACGGCCGTTCGTCGGCATGCAGCATCTGCTTGGCGTACACCGCCGGCGCTTGCCGGCAGCGGAACACGAACATGCCGATCTCGATGCCCTCATGCCCGCTGTACGGGGCACCGACCGCGATCAGCATCTGGTGACGGTCACTGAGTGCCTGGAACACCGCCAGGCGCGGATCGTCCTGGGCCATCGCCAACCGCTGCGCCAGGCGGGGTTCGTAGCCGGTGAGCGAGAGTTCGGGGAACACCACCAACGCCGCGCCGTGGGACGCGGCCCGTTCAATGACCGCGATGTGCCGGTGAATGTTGCCATCGATATCACCGGCAAGCGCGCGCATCTGTGCCGCAACAAGCTTCATGGCGCTTCCTCTGCCAGGCAGGGCGGAACGCGCTGCGTGTGCGCCCTTCAATACACCGTCAAGCGGGCGCAGGGCAACACGGCGATGCGCGCTTCACTTGCGGGCGGAACGCGTGCGCTTTCCGTCGCTCTCCTGCGCAGCCGCGCGGCTCTCCGCGAACGCCGGGAAGGTCTCGGCAATGCTCGCCTTGTCGGGCAGGATGTAGAACACGCCACCGCGCTCGAACGTGGTCCGCACGACCTGGTCGTAGAACGGGGTCGAGACATTGATGCAGCCATGGGTGACACGGTTGTCGTCCGGCGACGCCGATGCCAGGCGTTCGGCACGCTTCTCGGCCGGGGTGCCGGGCGGGGTGGGATGGAGGGAGACGGCGGACTCGTAGTCCACCCACAGCACGCGCCCGGCGTCGATGGACGGACCGTAGCCGCCCACGAAGCGACCGGCCGGTGTGGTCCGGTCCCGTCCCGGAATCGCGCGAAGCGCAAGACCGGCAACGCCCGGTGCGGAATGATCGCCGATGGCCGAGCCAAACAGCGCGGGTGCCGCGCCGCGAAGCCGGCCGTCGCCGCCGAATATCAGGATCTGGGCGGCGGCCTTGTCCAGCACCGCGAAGGGATAGCCCTGGCTGTCCTTGCTTGCGACCACCCAGCCGGCAAGCTCGATCACGGTGTCGGAGACTTCCTGGCCTTGCGGCAGCTCATCGACGGCGGCGGCTGGCTGGGCAACGGGTTCTTCGGCGCGGGCTACGTCGGTGCCGGCCAACGCCAACGCCATGACCAGCGCGCCACAGACGGACCGGAATGCAGGAGATGAATACGTAGGGATGGCACAGTTCCTTGCAGTTAAGACGGTGTGATCACGGGACGCCGGTGGCCTGCAACGGCCACCGGAACCCGATTCCAATTAACCGCGCGGCGTGCGGCGGGGCGCCTTTTCAAGCTGCTGGACGCGGCCTTCAATCTGATCCAGACGCTGGTTGGCCTGCTGTGCGGACTGGTTGGCCGATTCGGCACTCTGGGCTGCGCCCTGAACCTTCACGTCGAGCTGGTCGAGGCGTGAGTTGATCGTTGCAAATTCGTCTTTATAGGTGGCGCAGGCACTGAGACCGACGGTGGCGATGATGGCCACGGTGAGCGTACGGGCGGTGTTGATCTGTCGCTTGGTGAGGAACATTGCACTCCCTCCTTCGTCTGGGGAACCCGGACTATAGCGGCCTTTTCGCCAGAGCCATGACCGGCTTTCAGCTGCGATTGGAAGACGTAGAGGCAGCGTGAAGAGCGACCATCATCGCTTCAGCTTCACTCCATCGGTCTCCGTGAGAATCCGTGGTACGTGAGTGACCAGCACGCCGGGCATCAGCATCATGGCGTGGCTGCGATAACAACGCGTGCTGCGAACAGAAGCGGCCACGCTCGCGGCGAGGGGCGCGCACAGAGATCGCTGCTACCCCTGCTGCGTCATCGCCACCGGTTCGCACGCATCGATGCCGACCAGTCCCGCGGCTCCCATTGCTTTCGCCAGTATCTCGCCGCATACCAGCAGCGGAATGGCCTCGTTGTGCGAGCCGAAATACCGGTCGGCAAAGGCCAGCTCATTGCCCGCCAGAAGCGCACCGGGAGCGAGCACGAGGGTCCCGCAGCCCACGACATCCAGGTGCCGTCCACAGCCGGTGCACAAACGCAGGCACTGCGTCCCCATGGCGGCATAGTCCAGCGCGACCGGGGTGATGCACGTAAGGTGATGGAAGCCCGGTGCCTTCGGCAGGTCCACGAAGCGCAGGTTGGATCCACCCAACGATGCATACAGGGTTCGGAAGCGGTCGCTGACAATCACCGCGCCGTCGTAGCAGCAGGAGATGTCCAGGCGGCGCCTGCGCATCCGGAATCCTGGGTTGGTGAATTCCGGATCGGTGCGGTAGCCGCACGTGGCACACGTGGGAACGCCACTGGCCGGGTCCACTTCGTCGCACGATCCGATCATGTGCGCGCCATTGCCTTTCAGACTGAGGTGGTAGAGCACGGGCGGTGACATCGGCAGTGAGTCGATCGGACGCCGATTTTAGCAGCGCAGGCTGACCAACCCGGTCGGTCATACTGGCAGCATGAAGATCGCCCTCGCCTCCCTGCTGCCCACCACCGACCTGCACCTGGCGGCATTCCTGCACCGCCGGCTGGCGCTTTCGCTGGCCCACGTGCGCGGCCAACTGGCGCTGGGCGCCAGCGGCACGTTCTACACCTGCGAACTGTATGGCAACGACCATGTGCAGCGTGACAGTGAGATCCGCGACATCGTCCGCGTGTTCGCCGAACGCAACGCGCCGCTGCAGGCGTGGGAAATGGACGCAGGCCAATCGCCGGAGCCGCTTGAAGAAGCCCACCTGCTGAACGCGCTCGACGCGGCGGCGGGCGCTTATCGGTAGCCGTCCAGCGCCCGGCCGCTGGCATCAAGGTGGCTGCCGCTGTGACCCGGAGGGTGATCCTGAACACCACAGAGACCTCCCATCCGACCTACTAGACGACTGGTCAGTTTCTGCGTATCGTAGCGGCCATGAAGAAGCCCGCCCATGAAACCCGCCAGCACATCCTCGACGTCACACGCGCGCTGATGACCCGCAAGGGCTACACCGCCGTGGGTCTGGCCGAGGTTGTGGCCGCTGCCGAGGTACCGAAGGGGTCCTTCTACTATTACTTCAAATCCAAGGAAGAGTTCGGCCTGGCGCTGCTGGATGAGTACTTCTCCGCCTACCTGGCCACGGTGGACCGCCTGTTGGGCGCAGGGGGATCCGGCGCCGAGCGCCTGATGGCCTACTTCGCCTACTGGAAGGACACCCAGGGCTCCGACTTCCCGGACGACAAGTGCCTGGTGGTCAAGCTGGGGCCGGAGATGTGCGATCTCTCCGATGACATGCGTTCGGTGCTCAGGACCGGCACCGACGCCATCATCCAGCGCATCACCCGGTGCACCGAGCACGGCCAGGCCGACGGCTCCATTCCCACCACGGTGCCGGCAACCGAGCTTGGCGAAGCGCTCTACCAGCTGTGGCTGGGCGCGTCGTTGCTGGCCAAGCTCAACGACTCCACCGCCGCGTTCGACACCGCCCTGGCCGCATCGCACCGCCTGCTGGCGTGATGTTGTTTTGCCTATTTACTAGACGACCGGTCAATTACATCGAACCTCTCATGACAGACATCAGCCCCCGTACCGACCTGTTCTCGCCCACTGCCCTGGGCGCCCTGCAGCTGGCCAACCGCATCGTGATGGCCCCGGTCACACGCAGCCGCTACGGCGAAGACGGCGTGCCCCACGACCTGCACGCCACCTACTACGCGCAGCGCGTCAGCGCCGGGCTGATCGTGGCCGAAGCCACCAACATTTCCCCCCAGGGCCGTGGCTACGCCGCCACGCCGGGCATCTGGAGCGAGGCACAGGTAGCGGGCTGGAAGCAGGTCACCGACGCGGTGCACGCCGCGGGCGGAAAGATCGTCAGCCAGCTCTGGCACGTGGGTCGCTTCTCCAATGCGGCGTTGCAGCCCAATGGCCAGGCCCCGGTTGCGCCGTCTGCCATCCAGGCCGAAGGCGATACCTACACCACCGACGGCTTCGTGCCGGTATCGATGCCGCGCGCGCTGGACACCGATGAAATGCCCGGCATCGTTGCGCAGTTCGCGCTCGCCGCACGCAATGCGCAGCGCGCCGGATTCGATGGCGTGGAAGTCCACGCCGCCAACAGCTATCTGCTTGATCAGTTCCTGCGCGACTCCACCAACCAGCGCACCGACCGCTATGGCGGTTCCATCGAGAACCGCGCCCGGCTGACGCTTGAAGTCACCCAGGCGGTGGTGGACATCTGGGGCAGCGATCGGGTGGGCATTCGCCTGTCGCCGGTCACCCCGGACGCGGGCAACACCCCGCCGGACAGCACCGTCATGGCCACCTACGGCCATCTGATCCAGCAGCTCAACCGCTTCAATCTGGCCTACCTGCATTTCGTCGAAGGGGCCACGGCCACCTCGCGCAGCGTTCCCGACGGCGTGAACCTGGATGCACTGCGTGCGCAGTTCAACGGACCCTTCATCGGCAACAACAACTACGACCTGGACCTGGCTATCGCGCGCCGCGCCGAAGGCCGTATTGATGCGGTGGCTTTCGGTCGTCTGTTCATTGCCAACCCGGACCTGGTGGAACGCCTGCAGCGCGGCATGCCGCTTGCCGTCGCACCGCGCGCGTCCTACTACGGCGGCGGTGCCGCCGGCTACACCGACTGGCCACCCGCCTCACCTTGATCGCCCTACCCGCACCGGTGCCTGCCGGCTGGTGCCCTGCATCCCCGACGGCCCGGCGCACCCTCGCCGGCCACCCCGCTCCCTCCCTGCAACTCCACCCTCGTAAAGGAATTCCCATGACCCATGCAACATACGTGCAGGACTACACCGCCATCGTCGAGGTACTGAACCAGTACAACGAAGGCGGCAAACAAGCCAACAGCAGCATCATGAAGCCGGCCTTCAACGCGCAGGCCACGATCTTCGGCGTGGACGCCGACAACGCGCTGGTGGGCGGTCCCATCCAGGGCCTGTTCGACACCATCGACACCGCGTTCCGTCCTTCGCCCGATGCACGCGCCGCCATCGCACGCATCGACATCGTGGGTACCGCAGCCAGCGCACGCATCGATACCGATGGCATCTCCGGCTACCGCTTCACCGACTTCTTCAACCTGCTCAAGGTGGACGGTCGCTGGACCGTGGTGAGCAAGATCTACCACACCCATCCTGCGGCCTGAGTCCAACGGGATACGGCGGGGCAGCCGCGCGATGCGGCTGGCCCGTGGTGCCGTCCATTCACCCTCACCACGGGCAGGCCGGCAACCCTGTACTCACGCCATGCCGAACGGACTGCACTGCCAGCCCTGCTGCCGGCGCGCCCACGCGTCCGGATCCGGGTCGCCGCTGTCGTCGCGTGGTGCCTGCCCATCTGCAGCCGCATTGCGGCTGATGTAGGCGTGCATGAACTGGTGCAGCAACGTTTCGACCGGACAGTGTTCGCGTGCGGCGGTTTCGTGGAAGCGGGCGCATAGGCCGGGGTCGACCGTTACCTGCATGAAGACACGCTTGCTCATGGGGTGCTCCTGTTGCCAAGTGGCGGGGCAGCGCCCCGCGCTACGTGTAGGGACTGCGCGGCACTGCACCGCGCTACGCTGCGGCCTTGCGCTGCAGCTTTCGCGGGATCTTCGGCGGAACGATGACCGGGCGGCTTACCACGGTGAGTACGATGCGGCCGTACGTGGCCTCCACCTTCAGGCTGGCGCCGATGTCGAAACCCACATCCAGCAGCCAACGGCCGCGCAGCTTCAGGTAGGGCACCCTCTCGGTGGGCCCCTGCTCTTCGCGGTCTGGGTACGTCAGGAAGCCTACCTTGTAGCGCATGGCGGGGCGGGAATACGCTTTGCGCTTGGGCGGTTCAAAGAGGGGCGTGTCTGCCCACGGGGTACGCATGCTGGACCTCCGGTTGACGTGTCGCCCCGCCGGGATGGCGGGGCGTCGGGAGGTTAGAAACCGTCATGCGCAAACCGGCGGGCGTATTTCCACGAGGGTGTTGTATTAGCCACCCTCCCGACAAAGGACGTCCAACTTTTGCACATGAGGAGTTTCTACGCTCCGGTGAACACCATGCGCGTTGGTGTTGAGGATGGGAAATCGCTTGTTTCTGTTGATGCGGCGGGTTTGTTTGATGGGGTCTTGATGACGTTGATTGCGTCAGGTGCCGCGCATCGAGCCGATGGTGTGTGTGGGCGCGTCCATCGGCTTGCGCGTCTGCGGCGCGGCGTTCGTGTTGTCCATGTCCGAAAAGATCATCCACTGCCCATCCGCCGCGCGTTGCAGGGCAAGGGTGAACTTTCCCGCATCGCGTCGGCCACCGCCGAAGCCGTATCCGCCGATGACATAGCCGACGGTGCCGGACACCGCGTGGGCGAATGCGCGCAGGCGCAGTGAACCGCCCGGGCCTTGGCCCGCGTAGGCCGCCTCGATGGCAGCACGGCCGCGCACGGGCGGTTGGTTGCTTTGCAGTATTACGCCGTCCTCGGCAAACAGCGCGGCAAGTCCTGCTGCGTTACCGGCGTTCCATGCGCGCTCGTAGTCGCGCAGCACACGATCGAGTTCGGCCGGCAACGGTACATCGGGAAGCTCTGCCTGCGGCTCGGCCGCCGGGGTGACTTGCGCGGCCAACGGGCTTGCCGTGAGTGCCAGCCAAGGGAAGATCAAAGCGAGTACCAGCGCGCGCATGGATCCAGCTCCTGTAGTCATGAGGGCGACGGCAGCCGCCGGGGCAAGAATACGCCTGCGGCCATGCCGTTGCGGGAAGGGCACGGGTTGACCGGTCGGGTGGGCGCACGGTGGCCGTCTATGCAAAGCCCTGCTCATGGGCGTGCCGCAGCCAGGCTACATCCACGGCGCCGGTGAACCCCACAAGGGCGTCCACGCCGCACTGTGGACACAGCGCGGTTTGATCCTGCTGCTCGCCGTCGCACCACGCCGCACTGGCACCAGGCGGAAATTCGGCGAAGCAGTAGTAACAGGCCGCCACATCGCTTGCGAGCAGCTGCCTGCGGTGCAGGGAAGATTCACAGGTCCTTGCCATGGCGTGCTCCTACCGCATCCCGCAGGTCGCCCCTGCGCAGCGACCATTCTCGGTGAAGCGCAGCTCCGAACGCCTTGGATGTCCGGTCGGCGCCGGCACGTCCGGCTGCACATCCGCTACCGCGCACTGCCATCCACGTACGGCCGCGACTGCAGGATCAGCACCTCATCCCCCACCACGGCCCACTCGATGTCCTGGTCCACGCCACCCAGCGCCTGCTTGGTGCTGGCGCCCACCCGGGCCAACCGCGCGATGAGCGCATCGGTGAGCACCTGGCGTGAACCGGTGATGGGCACTTCGCGCACCCCGCCGGCCGCGTCGGCCACCAGCTGGGTGTCTTCCGCCGACCGGCTCAGTACCTGCACCGCCTTGGACCAGGTGGAGTACATCACCTGCTCGGCCTGGCGCTTGCCTTCCACCACGCGGATACCCAGGCCGCGCTTGGCCGAAATGTAGGTGATGTGGCGGCGGGCGGCGTCGAACGGATCGCGCGTGATCATCACGCCGGAGCTGTCCGAAGGCGCGGCACGCTGCACCAGTACCGCCATGGCCACCGCGTCCTGGCGCAGGCCGGCGGCCGTACGGGCCTCGTACGCCTCGAAGTTGAAGACCGACGCCCACACCGTCTGCACGGCCTTGGCTACGTCGTCGGTGCGGGTGACATTGGGCACGGTGGTGTACAAACCGGCGCCGCTGAAGCCCGGCAGGTCCTCGGAGTTGGACGAGCTGCGCACGAACACCGCGCCGCCCTGCAACTGGCTGCGCCACTGGCTGTCCAGGCTGCGCACGAAAGTCGTATCGGGCGCGGCGTTGGCGATCTCCGCACGCAGCGCCGCCAACGCGTCCCGGCGGACGGCCGCGTCGGTACTGAAACCGGGACGACGTTGAAGTTCCTGCAGGCGCTGGGGAATGCGCAGCCGCTGCATCATCGCCTGGTAGTGGGCGAACGGGATGCAGAAGCCGTCGGGCACGCGCGCGGCGGGTGGCAGCGCGGTTTTCAGCGTGCCCAGGTTGGCCGCCTTCACCCCGCAATGGCCGCTGTCACGCGCGCGCAGCGCGGCCAGCGGCTTGAGCGCGACCACGCTCAGGTCCGGGCGTGGCAGGTTGCGCACCGTGGGGCGCGCCGCCGTGGCCGACGGCGTGCGTGCCGGGCGCGTCAGCCGGGTGACCTGGTAGTTGTTGTGGGTGACCTCCAGGGCGACCCACTGGCCGTCGTACGGGCGCAGGGCCGCCTGGGCATCGCGCAGGTAGAGGTTGGGAATGCCCCAGCCCTTGGCCAGCAGGTTCACGTGCGACAGCAGGGTGGAGGGACGCTGGGTGACCAGGCCGGCCACCGGTGACAGCGCGATGGGCACCTCATCCAGCACCGGGATGTCGCCCGGCGACAGCGTGCGCAGCTGCGCCTCCGAGCGCACGATGCGCAGCCGACCCTCGGCGCGGCCGGTGTTCAACGGCAGGAAGCGCTGCTCACGCAGCAGCGCCTCCTGGCTGACGTAGGGCAGCCCCATGCTGGTGGCCAGCTGCTCGTGCTGGGTGGAGTTGGTCTTGAAGCGGATCGGCTCGCGGAAGGAGGCGCGCACCACCGTGTCGGTCTGCCGCAGCAGGGGCGCGGTGAGCTTGTCGCCCTCCCAGAACTCGAAGGTGTAGCCGGGCAGATCGCGCTGCCAGCTGAGCGTGCCGAACAGGAAGCGCCGCTCGGGGTCACGGTACTGGGCGTTGAGCGTGGCCTTGTCCAGGCTGCGCACCAGCCGCTGGCGGCGCACGAACTGCTCGTGCAGCGCAATGCGCGGGGTGTTGATGTAGTAGATGCGCGCGGCGTTCTGCCGGTCGATCACGAAGATCAGGTGCGGCATCTCCAGCGCGGTACCGGCGTTGTAGACGCGGGCGAGCTGCATGAACTGCGCGCGGTTGTCGATGCGCGACAGATAGTCCGGCCCTTCGGTCGACGTGGGAGCGGCCTCGTTACCTGGCCGGTACTCGTAGGGTGATGGCTTGCGTGCGGTCTGCGCCAGCGCAGCTGAGGTGCAGAACAGCAGCAGCGCAAGCAGGGCCAGCACGCGCGGTGGCCAGGCAAGGTGCGTACGGGATCGGTCCATGATGCCGGTGCAGGAGTTGAAGTGGGTGGATCATAAGCCAGTCCGGCGGCGCTGGAGGGTCAGGCGTCAGCGAGCGTGGTCAGCGCCTGTGCGTGTAGCCGCTACCGCCGGCACCTCCACCGTGGTGAGCCGTTCGGCCCGCAGGCGTCGCAGCCGGCGCGCCGTGAGCGTCAACCCGTCCACCGCACCCACCGCCGTCCGCGTGAATGTCACCGTCCATGGGCCACTGACGAAGCGGTCACCGCCCACGGCCTCCAGCACCAGGTCACTCTGGCGCGGCCAGCGCACGGTCAGCTTGCCGTCCACGATCAGCACCGTATAGGTCATGCCGACCTCCTCGATACGGTACTGCCCGGCCATCGATGCCAACGCCTCGGCAGTGGGCATCGGCGCATTGACGCGCGAGAAGACGCGCGGCGTGGGCCAGGAATCCCAGATCCGCAGTTCGCGTGCACCTGGGAGCGCCTTGGTGGAGGTATCGAACTGCCATCGCGCCACCTCGCCCGCGCGGAACAGCCCAGCGCCGAGCGCTTCCAACGGGGACGCCGCGCCGGCCGGACGCAGCGCCCCGTCCTTCACGTCCACCCGTACCACCTCGTCGGTCACGGCACTCCAGTACACGCCCGCCAGCGGCACCAACGCCGCCTCCGGCACCTTCACCGCGGATGCAATCGGCCTCATCTGGTCCCCGAGATACACCGCCGCAATCTTCTGGTTGAGCTCCGCGGGTGCAAGCGTGGTGCCGTTGCACAGCGTCACGATCGCCAGCCGCTGGTCGGGGAAGGCCACCGTGTCGGCCCGGTACCCGGCATGCACGCCATCGTGGCCAATCGTGCGCAGGCCACGGTAGGTGCTGACGAACACGCCGCCGCCGTAGCCATTTGCGGCGCCGCTATCCAGCGCAGCCGAACGCTGCAGGGAGGCCACCAACGCTGCCCCACCCACGCGCCCGTCAACGAAGTTGGCCTGCCACTTCAGCAGGTCGCCCACGGTGCTGAACAGACCGGTCGGACCGTAGTAGTCCGATGCCGGAATGCTGATCTTCCAGCCGGCCTTGCCATCGGCCTGGTACGCCGCGGCACGCCCGCGCACGATCTCGGTGTGGTCGTCCTGGAAGTGGGTGTCGGCCATGCCCAGCGGCTTGAAGATGCGCTCATCGGCAAAGGCCCACAGCGGCTTGCCGGAGACGCGCTGCACGATGACCGCCAGCAACGTATAGCCCAGGTTGTTGTAGAGCGTTTCGCTGCCCGGCGCGAAGTTCACGCCACGTTGCCGGCTGGCAATCGCCAGCATGTCGTCCTGGGTCATGAGGTCGTCGCTGCGCCACCCGGCCAGGTACAGCAGCTGCCCCTGCTCGCGCAGGCCACTGGTGTGGTGGATCAGCTGCGCGATGGTGATCTTGCGGCCAATGTTCGACATCTCCGGCAGGTAGGTGCGGATGTCATCGTCCAGCGACAGCTTGCCGTCCTGTGCCAGCAGCGCGATCGAGAAGGCGGTGAACTGCTTGGAGACCGACCCGACGAGGAAGATCGATTCCGGGGAGAGGGGGATGTCGTACTCGAGCGTGGACATGCCGTAACCGCGCGCGTAATCCAGCACACCGTCGCGGGAGATCCCCACCGCGCAGCCGGGCGTGGCGGTGCCGTTCCACGGGGCGAACAGGGCGTCCACCTGCGCGTGGCGATCTGCCGGTGGGATGCCGGCGGGCTTCGCCTGACCAAGGGTGGGCTGCGCGGCCCACGCGGTGGCGATGATTGCCATCAACAAGACGGATCGACTGACACGCACGGCGGGCCCCTGGATGGATGCCCACGGCAGTGTTGGGCAGCGCAACCTAGCATGGCCATTGAAGGCTGCGATATAGGCCGGAAGTTATCTCCCGGCGTATCCGAACCCCTGCATTTCAAAGCGGCCTGCTTTGGCACCACGCCGTCGATGGGCGTCAGCGCAGCACGGCTTCGGCATCCACCAGCTGCACGTCGTGCATCAGGTTGAGGTAGGCCTCGTAGTAGTGCTTGTGCGACGCGCCGACGATGGTCAGCAGGCGCATGCCGGGGGTCTGACCCAGCACGTCACGCATGTTGGCGACCATGCGCAGGTTGCGGGTTTCCCAGTAGCCCACGTAGTTGCGGCCAAATGCCTGCGGCGACGGTTCCACCAACGCTGCGCCGAAGTCGCTGCGGTAGGTCTGCATCGCGCCTTCCGGTGCGTTGTACGTCCGGTAGATCGTCAGCATGCCGTGCGGCTGGGTCAGATGGGCGTTCAGCGCATCGTCCGCCGCGTGGCGGGCTTTGGAATACGGGTTGTCCCAAGCCTTCCTGATCGCATCGGCCGCCGCCTTCTCTACCTCCTTCGGCGTGGGCGAATCGGCGGTGTGGTCATCCACCGCCCACACCCGCTCCAGTCCCAGCCGGGCAGCGAGCGTGGCGGCCACCAGCACCGACTCGTCGCGCCGCTGCAGGCGCTTGTCCAGGAAGGCCACCAGCGCGTCGGTCATACCGTCGGCGGCAATGCGTTGCTCGGCGGGCAGGCGCAGCCATTGCACCACCGCGGAGTTGCGCTCACCGGCGGCCAGCCATACCGCTGCCAGCCGTCGCCGCTGCGCCGCACTGGGGGTGGCGGGCCACTGGGCCAGCAGGCGCTCGGCCTCGGCGTTGGCGGCCGGTACGTCCAGGCCGGTTGCGGCCTGCGCCGGGCCGGTATCCACGCAGTAGCTGCTCACGCTGTCGGCATACCGCGCGGGATTGCGCCGCATGTAGTCGCACTGCAGGCCGGACACGGCTTCCACCGCAATCGCCTCCGGCTTCCATGCGGCCAGACGCTCGAGCAGCGGTTCCAGCTGGGCCGGCGCGAAGGTGTCCGGCATTCCCGACAGGTGCGGCGAGCCCAGCACCAGCACCTCGTTGGGCCGGCCCGCCGGCGGGCCCTTCAGCTGGTCGGGGTGGAAGGGGGGCTGGTACCCCGTCCCGGCGGCCAGCGCGCTGGCGCTGCACAGCCCAAGAATGAACATACCGCTGATGCGTCCGATCATGCTGCCTCCATGCAATGGCGGGTGCCTTGCCTGGTCGCGATGCTGGTGCACACGGCGCGCAGCGGAAACCCCCGATGGTCATGGCAACCCTTTGGGCGTTTGCTGCATCGGGATCGGTCAGCTCCCCCGCCGCGCTTCCACCACCTCGCCGTCTTCCTTGATGAAGGGGCGCGTCATCGGCGGCAGGATTTCCAGCACGACCTCGGAGGGGCGGCACAGCCGGGTCCCCAGCGCCGTCTGCACGAACGGCCGGTTGATCAGAATCGGATGCGCCAGCATCGCGTCCAGCAGTGCGTCGTCGCCGAGCGCGGGGTCGCCCAGCCCTAGCGCGTCATAGGGCGTGCCCTTCTGCCGGATGGCATCGCGAACGCCCAGGCCTGCCGCTGTGATCAGTTCAACCAGGCGCGCGCGGCTGGGCGGGTGGGCCAGGTAGTCGATAACCTCCGGTTCGATGCCCACGTGCCGAAGCATCGCCAGCGTGTTGCGCGAGGTGCCGCAATTGGGGTTGTGGTAAATGACGGCGTTCATGCGCCCTCCGCCTGGTTCAAGGCTGCATCCACCACGCCGGCAGCGGCCGCAAGCGCGACTGCCTCCACCGCGCCCTTGCGTTCGCTGTAGCGGTCCACCAGGTAGTCGCTGCGCCCGCGCACCAGCAGGGTGAACTTGACCAGTTCCTCCATCACGTCCACCACGCGATCGTAATAGGCCGACGGCTTCATCCGCCCCGCGTCATCGAACTCCTGCCATGCCTTGGGCACGGACGACTGGTTGGGGATGGTCACCATGCGCATCCAACGGCCCAGCACCCGCAGCGCGTTGACCACGTTGAACGATTGCGAGCCACCGCAGACCTGCATCACCGCCAGCGTGCGTCCCTGGGTGGGGCGCACGCTGCCTTCTTCCAGCGGCAGCCAGTCGATCTGATTCTTGAACACCGCCGTCAGCGTGCCATGCCGCTCCGGGCTGACCCACACCTGGCCTTCGGACCACAGCGATGCCTGGCGCAGTTCCTGCACCTTGGGATGCGTGGCCGGTTCGGCATCGAGCATCGGCAGGCCATGCGGATCGAACAGCCGGGTGTCCGCCCCAAGCTGTTCCAGCAGCCGCTGCGCTTCCAGCGCCAGCTTGCGGCTGAACGATTGCGGGCGCAGCGAGCCATACAGGATGAGGATGCGCGGGCGGTGGCGCGGCGCCGTGCCCTGCTCCAGCCTGGCGGCCGAGGGAAGGTCCAGAGCGCCGGGCACTACGTTGGGGAGGGGGTCCATGGGTTGTCCATCGCTAATGTTTCCATTATTCTAGAATCATGGAACATACCACTGCAACCCACGCACTGGCTGCCCTGGGCCACGCCACCCGACTCTCGATCTTCCGCCTGCTGGTGCAGGCCGGCCGCGGCGGCAAGCTGGCCGGCGACATCGCCCAGGCGCTGGCGCTGCCCGGCGCCACGCTGTCCTTCCACCTGAAGGAGCTGAGCGCGGCCGGGCTGATCAACGCCGAGCAGCGTGGCCGCACCATCTGCTACCGGGCCGAGTTCCAGGCCATGAACGCACTGGTGGCCTACCTCACCGAAAACTGCTGCGCCGATGATCCGGCCTGTGACCGGCCCGGTTGCTGAGCACGCGCCATGACCCCTCAGCCCCCGCGTCTTTCCTTTCTGGATCGCTACCTCACCCTCTGGATCTTCCTGGCCATGGCGCTGGGCGTGGGGCTGGGCGCGATGTTCGACGGCGTACCGGCGGCGCTTAACAGCCTGTCGGTCGGTTCAACCAACGTCCCCATCGCGATCGGCCTGATCCTGATGATGTATCCGCCGCTGGCCAAGGTGAAGTACGAGGAACTGCCCCGGGTCTTCGCCGACAAGCGCGTGTTGCTGCTCTCGCTGCTGCAGAACTGGGTGGTGGGGCCGCTGCTGATGTTCGGCCTGGCCGTGCTGTTCCTGCGCGACTATCCCGACTACATGACCGGCCTGATCCTGATCGGCCTGGCGCGCTGCATCGCCATGGTGCTGGTATGGAATCAGCTGGCACGCGGTGACAGCCAGTACGTGGCAGGGCTGGTGGCGTTCAACTCGATCTTCCAGATCGCACTGTTCAGCGGCTATGCGTGGTTCTTCCTGTCGTGGCTGCCTTCGATGCTCGGGCTGCAGGGCAGCGTCATCAACGTCAGCTTCTGGACCATTGCCGAGGCGGTGCTGATCTACCTGGGCATTCCGTTCCTGGCCGGCTTCCTCACCCGGCGCTGGTTGCAGGCGCGCAAGGGCGCCCGCTGGTATGAAGAGACGTTCCTGCCGCGGATCAGCCCGATCACGCTGGCCGCGCTGCTGTTCACCATCGCGGCGATGTTCAGCCTGAAAGGGGGCGAGGTGCTGCGTATTCCGATGGATGCGGTGCGCATCGCCATTCCGCTGACGCTGTACTTCCTGATCCAGTTCATCATCAGCTTCGTGATGGGCCGGTTCGTCGCCCGCGACTACCCGCGCACCACGGCCATCGCGTTCACCGCGGCCGGCAACAACTTCGAACTGGCCATCGCCGTGGCGATCGCGTCCTTCGGGCTGGCCTCACCGGTGGCCTTCGCCGCGGTGATCGGGCCGCTGGTGGAGGTGCCGGTGCTGATCCTGCTGGTGCATGTCGCGTTGCGTTTGGGGAAGCGGTGGTTTCCAGCGGACGCGCGTACCGGGTGAGTGCTGCGGGTCGTGGCACGGCCGTGCAGGTGCGCGCGTTACATCAGGCGGGTGCGTGCGCGTGAGATGCTGGCGGGACGGGTGAATGCAGTGCATTTCAAACAACCGATTGAAACACCCGTAACTTCGCCGAACTGGACACCATCAGCCGGTTCCGCCAGACTTCGCCCTTTCCCGCTTCGTGGCACCCATGGCGAAACTGCTGGTCCTGCATGGCCCCAACCTCAACCTGCTCGGCACACGCGAGCCGGGGGTGTATGGGCACACCACGCTGGCGCAGATCGACCAGGCCCTGCTGGCCCAGGCGCACGCCGCCGGGCATGACGTGGAGAGCCTGCAGTCCAACGCCGAACACCACCTGGTGGACCGCGTGCAGGCCGCCCGTGAAGACGGCACCGCCTTCATCCTGATCAACCCGGCTGCGTTCACCCACACCTCGGTGGCCCTGCGCGATGCGCTGGCCGCGGTGGACGTGCCGTTCATCGAAATCCACCTGTCCAACCCGCATGCGCGCGAGCCGTTCCGCCAGCACAGCTATTTCAGCGACAAGGCGGTGGGCGTGATCTGCGGCTTTGGTGCCGACAGCTACCGCTACGCGATGGATGCCGCCCTGACCCGCCTGCAGGGCACGCGCGCCTGATGACGCTGCTGCGCGCCCTTGCCTGCGTGGTGTTGTCGGCCGGCCTGTGTGGCGGCGTGGCGGCGTCCGACCGCGAGGATGAGGGCATCGACTGCGCGCACCCGGTCACCACGATGGAGAGCGACCTGTGCGCCTCCGACGTGGCCGCCGCCGCCGACGTCGAACTCAATGCCGTGTATGCGCAGGCGCGCAAGCAGCTGCGTACGCCGGCCAAGGGCGGCAGCTGCAGCTACTGCGGCAATGCCGAACAGGAGCTGGTGTTGGCGCAACGTGCCTGGATGCAGTTGCGCGACCACGACTGCAATGCGGTCTACGCCCTCAACTCCGATGGCACCGCGCGCAACGGCGCGCAGATGCGCTGCCTGATCACCCTGGCGCGCGACCGTACGCGGCAACTGCGCGACTTCTACGAATTGCTTTGACCCGAGCGCACCGCGCTTCCCACCACACTGACACCACGAGCCAAGAGGCCCCCATGGATCTCCGCAAAATCAAGAAGCTGATCGACCTGCTGGAAGAGTCGAACCTCGCCGAAATCGAAATCAAGGAAGGCGAAGAGTCCGTGCGCCTGTCGCGCGCCCCGGTCTCCGGCTACGGCATGATGCAGGCCGCCCCGCAGATGATGATGGCGCCCGCGCCGGTGCAGGCCGCCGCGGCCCCGGCGATGCCGATGCAGTCGCCCACCGAAGCCTCGACCGGCGGCACCGCCAAGGCCGGTAACGCCCTGCCGGACGGCCACGTGCTGCGCGCACCGATGGTCGGCACGTTCTACGCGTCGTCCTCGCCGGACAAGCCGGCCTTCGTGTCGGTGGGCCAGGCCGTGAAGGCAGGCGAAACGCTGGCGATCATCGAAGCGATGAAGATGTTCAACCCGATCGAAGCCGATGTTTCCGGCACCATCGTCGCCATCCTGGGCGAAAACGGCCAGCCGGTCGAATTCGACCAGCCGCTGTTCGTGATCGGCTAAGGACTCGTCCATGCTCGACAAAGTCGTTATTGCCAACCGAGGGGAAATCGCGCTGCGCATCCTGCGCGCGTGCCACACCCTGGGCATCCGCACGGTGGCCGTGCATTCCACGGTCGACCGCAACCTCAAGCACGTGGCCATGGCCGACGAGTCGGTCTGCATTGGTCCGGCACCGTCGTCTGAGAGCTACCTCAACATTCCGGCGCTGATTGCCGCGGCGGAAGTCACCGACGCCCAGGCCATCCACCCGGGTTACGGCTTCCTGTCGGAGAACGCCGACTTCGCCGAGCGCGTGGAAGAGTCCGGTTTCATCTTCATCGGCCCCAAGGCCGACACCATCCGCCTGATGGGCGACAAGGTGGAAGCGATCCGTGCGATGAAGGCTGCCGGCGTGCCGTGCGTGCCCGGCTCGGGCGGCCCGCTCACCGACGACATCGTGGCCAACACCAAGATTGCCCGTGAGATCGGCTACCCGGTCATCATCAAGGCCTCCGGTGGCGGCGGCGGTCGCGGCATGCGCGTGGTGCATGCCGAGGCGTCGTTGAAGGCGGCCATCGAGACCACCAAGTCCGAAGCGAAGGCCGCCTTCAGCAACGACCAGGTGTACATGGAGAAGTTCCTGGAGAATCCGCGCCACGTGGAGATCCAGGTGCTGGCCGACGGCCAGGGCAACGCCATCCACCTGGGTGAGCGCGACTGCTCGATGCAGCGCCGCCACCAGAAGGTGGTGGAAGAAGCACCGGCACCGGGCATCAGCGACGAAATGCGCGAGCAGATCGGCAAGGTGTGCGTGGAAGCCTGCATCCGCATCGGCTACCGCGGCGCGGGTACCTTCGAGTTCCTGTTCGAAGACGGCCGTTTCTACTTCATCGAAATGAACACCCGCGTGCAGGTGGAGCATCCGGTGACGGAGATGGTGACCGGCATCGACCTGGTCTGCGAACAGCTGCGCATTGCCGCCGGCCAGAAGCTGACCATCAAGCAGAGCGACGTGGTGCTGACCGGTCACGCGATCGAGTGCCGCATCAACGCCGAAGACGCCGAAACCTTCGTGCCGAGCCCGGGGCAGATCACCGCCTTCCATCCGCCGGGTGGTCCCGGTGTGCGCGTGGATACCCACATCTACAGTGGTTACCGCGTGCCGCCGAACTATGACTCGATGATCGGCAAGCTGATCGTGCACGGCCCGGACCGCGAAACCGCGATCGCGCGCATGCGCGTGGCGCTGAGCGAGATGGTGGTTGATGGCATCAAGACCAACGTGGCGCTGCAGCAGCGGATCATGCGCGACAAGGGCTTCCAGGCCGGTGGGCAGAACATCCACTACCTGGAAAAGCGCCTGGCCGAACGCAAGAACAAGTCGATTGCGTTGACCTGATCGCGCGGTAGTGCGTTACAGCAGAAAGGCGGGGGATTCCCCCGCCTTTTTGTTTGTCCGGAATATGGGTTACGGGGACCGGTTCCTGCGTACCGACCGTTGGTCGGTACGCCCTGCCTCAACGCAACAGCGCGATGAGCAGCAGGATCGGGATCGGAATGCCCAGGAACCACAGCAGCAGGTATCTCATGGTGAATCCTCCTCGTTGAGCGGTGGGTTACAGGTCGCGGCGGCGGCCGCCCCAGGTGGCGAACAGGCTGGCGCTGAACGCACCGATGAGCAGCGTGATGAACAGCCACAGCGCCGCGTAGGCGGTCGCCTTGCGGGCATCGTCAGCCGCCTGCTTGGCGTCGTTCTTGGCCTTCTCCAGCGAGGCGCGCAGACGGGTCTGCATGTCGGTCACGCGGGCCTGCGCTTCGGCCTGGCTCATGCCGGTCTGGTTGGCCACCAGCTGCGCCAGGTACTGGGTATCAGCCGGGTCCATCGCATCGCCCTTCAGGCTGTTGACCACGATGCGGTTGACCTCGCCACGGACGTCACCCCGACCCGGACCCGGGCCGCGTTCGGCACCCGTCATCGGGCGCGGCGGCGGTGCTACGGGGCCTGCCTGCGGCTGCACCATCGCCGGTGCAGCGCCGGCAACCGGTGCCGGCGGCGGGCCCATCGGTGCAGTCGGTGCAGCCGGTGCATTCGGATTGGCGCGGAACAGGCCATCCACCCAGTACTGCAGGTCGCCGTTGTCGCCACCCATGGCGGCCGGCCCGGCAGCGGCGGCCAGGCCGCCTGCGGTGGTGGCGGCCGCCCCTGCGGTGGCACCGGCCACCTTGGCGCCCGCGCCCAGCACGCCGCCGATGGCGGTGGTGAGCAGGCCGGCCGTCAACAGCGTGGCCACCGACCACGACAGGAAGCCGTGTGCGGTATCGCGGAAGTAGGTCTCATCGCCATGCAGGTTGCTCCACTTGTTGCGCAGCCGGCCCGCGAGATAGCCGCCCAGTCCGGAGGCGGCAATGGCAGTGAAGGTGAGCCAGGCAATGCTGGACCAGCCGAACGCCTCGGCGGACACGCCCTCATACGCCCACGGGGATACCGATGACAGCCCCAGGCCGACGCCTAGGATCAACAACACCAGCGACAGCGCGGCAGCCGCGGCGGCACCGGCGAAGATCGCGCCCCAGGACGTGGCACTGTCGTGCGGCGCAATGGGGGGCGGGGTGACCACTGCAACCGTCGCGGTGGCGTGTGGTTCGGATGCGGCGTAATCGCCTCGGATGTTCATGGGGCAGGTTTCTCCGGCACGTGCGCTGCGAATGCAGCTGACGTGCGCAGGCTGCGCGACATCGCGTGAAACAGCCGAGAGCCTTGGGCGAAGGCGGCGTGCACTGGCATCCACGAGGCGATCACGCCCGGCGCGGCATCTGCACGTTTTCCTGCCTTGCACGCCCGATCAGATCGGCCACGCAGCGGCACTCAGCGCGCGCTGCGGACCCGTGCTGACCCACCACGGGAACCACACTGCAGCGGGGACATCGAGGCGATGCCCCGCGCAGCGGAGGGGATCAGCGCGGCGCGTTCGCCGCGGTCACCTGGCTGTTCTTGACCGGTGCCACGCCCAGCGACGAGGTCGGGTCGACAATCACCATGGTCTCGGTGGAACCATCGGGCCACACCACCTGGAAGGTGCTGCCGGTGGGCAGCGACGCGAACGGCATGCCGCTCTGCGCGCGGTACACCGCGGCCACCTGGCTGGCACCGGCGCGTCGCACGTCTTCCTGCGTCTTCACCGAGGTCAACTGCACCTTGGACAGGTTGCGATAGCGATCCTCGTAGGTATCGATCATCACCAGCCCGACCGCGCCGGCCGAATAGGCCACGAACAACACCACCCAGAACCAGAACTTGGCACCGTGCAGGAATCGACGGTAATTCATCGCCCTTTCCTCTTCTTGATCAGTTCTTCAACCAAAGCCTTCATTGTCCCCGCACCTTGCCGCGAAACCGCGGCGTCATAGACGAAGGTGGCAAAATCCTGCCCACCGTCCTGCGAACAGATCCCACCGTTCGCGCAGAAATTGTTCATCAGCACACTGTCCGGCCCGCAGGCCATACCCAGCTGGCATGCACCCAGCCGCCAGGCCAGTTCACTGAACTGATCCCCTGCCACCAGCCCCTCCAGCGCACGGTCACCGCTGGCGCGTTGCCCCATTGCCGGCGACAGCGCCATGAAAGCTTCCGGGTCGCGGGAATCGAGCACGCGTTCGACCAGCCCACGGCGATACTCCGGTGTGTTCATCAACGGCTGGCCGTCGGCGAACAACGACGCCTCGGCCGCCAGGTTGCCGGCCTTGGCCGCCTGCTGGCGCTGGGCGAGGATCAACTGGCGGCCCAGCCCGTCGCTGGCCACGAAGCCGCCACAGCGACGCGCCACGCGCTCGCGTGCCTGCACCATGGCCGGCGCGGCGGTCAGGCCGAGCCCGTTCAACAACGCGTTGTCCAACTGGTAGCCGCCCGGGTCCATCGCGTAGATGGCGCAGTAGTCGTACACCCGGCTGACCATCCACCCCGCTTCGGCGTTGCCGTTGGCGGCCTGCAGCTGCAGGCGCTGGGCATAGGCGAACAGATCGGTATCGCCTTCGATGTCGGCACGGATATCCAGCGGCAGGCCGGAGGCCACCGCGGTGCCGCGCTCGCTCGACAGCAACTGGCGGGCCAGCTGCTGGGCCTGCATCGGTGCGGCCGACACCAGCGATACCGGCGCTTCATCCACCGTGCCAGGCACCGTGTCGTCGTGCCGCACATGCCCACCGGCGCGATAGCCCACCACCCCCAGCAACGCCAGGGCCGGTACGACCAGCAACCAGGTTTTGAGGGTAGGCACGAGCGCCATGCGCAGGACCGGAAGATGCCCGTGGGGCAGCGGAAGGCCCAGTTTAGCAAGCCCTCCGGGCCGTGTCTGAACTGCGTGGCGGTTGCATTCTCGCCACCGCGCGAGACTGGACGAGGGCGCGCCACGGGCCGCAGGCCCCCACAATGGTCTAGCATTCACGGTTTTCCGCAGGTAATTCTTCCCATGCCGTTCCTGGAACTCACCCTCCGCTGCAGCGAATCCACCCAGCCCCGCTACGAAAATGCGCTGGACGATGTCGGCGCGCTGGCGGTGACCCTGCTCGACGCCGATGCCGATACCAGCAACGAGCGCGCCATCCTGGAACCGGGCGTGGGTGAAACCCCGCTGTGGAACGACCTGGTACTGACCGCACTGTTCGCGGCCGAGACCAACGCACTGGCGCTGCTGGCCGCGCTGGAGGCGTTCGACCCGGGCCTGGACTGGTCCGATGCCAGCTTCCGTGCGGTAGCCGATGAAGACTGGGAGCGCGCGTGGCTGGACCAGTTCCAGCCGATGGCGTTCGGCGAGCGCACCTGGATTGTGCCGTGGAACCACGCGCTGCCCGAGGCCGCGCAGGCCGACGATGCCGCCGTGATCCGCCTCGACCCGGGCCTGGCGTTCGGCTCGGGCACCCACCCCACCACCGCGTTGTGCCTGCGCTGGTTGGACAGCCTGGCCGCCGACGGCGTGCTGGACGGTCAGACCGTGCTCGATTTCGGCTGCGGCTCGGGCATCCTGGCGCTGGCGGCGGTGAAGCTGGGCGCGGCGCGTGCCGTGGGCGTGGACAACGACCCGCAGGCGGTGATCGCCACCGGCGACAACGCGCAGCGCAATGGCCTGGAAGATCGCCTGCAGGTCTACCTGCCGCACGACGAGCCGCCGGCCACCTACCCGGTGGTGGTGGCCAACATCCTGGCCTCGGCACTGGATGCACTGGCCGATGTGCTGGCCGCACGCGTGGCCCCCGGTGGGCGCATCGCGTTGTCGGGCATCCTGCACGGCCAGGAAGACGAGCTGCTGGTGCGCTATGCGCCGTGGTTCGAGCAGCTGGAAACCGCCCAGGACGAAGACTGGATGCGCATCACCGGCGTGCGCCGCGCCTGAGCTGGCGTGAACGTGCTTGAATGGGCGCGACCCTGCCGCCCGGCCCCGAATCGATGACCGAGCCTACCCCGCCACCCCGCCGCCCGCTGGCCACCTTCCTGCGCGCCAGCCCGGACGATGCGCCGCGCGAGCGGCCGCTGCCGGACGATGCACCGCCGGCCGCACATGACGCGGCGCGCGAGACGCCTGCGCAGATCACGCCGCCGCAGGTCGCGGTGTTCGATCCGCCGTCGGCCGAACGCGATGACCATGAGCAGCGCGCGGCGGACGTATCGCAACGGGAGCCGGCGCACGCTGCGGCCAGCGTCAACGATGACACCGCGCACGTTGCCGCCTGCGACCCGATGCCGCAGCAGGATGCGGCCGACGACGACGGCAGCGTGGACGTGCCTGCACCGGTGATCGGCGCAGGCAGTGCCCCCGCACCGAGCTTCATGCGGCTGCGTGCCGCGCGCCTGCACACGCCGCGCTGGCAATGGGGCGTACTGGCCGGGCTGGTGCTGTTGCTGGTGCTGCAGATCGCCGTGGCCGACCGCGCGCGGTTGGCCGCCGATGCCGGCAGCCGGCCGTGGATTGCCGGGCTGTGCAGCGTGCTGCGCTGCACGTTGCCCGCGTGGCAGGAGCCCGCAGCGTTCAGCATGATCAGCCGCGACGTGCGTCCGGTGCCGGGCCAGCCCGGCGCACTGCAGGTGCAGGCCAGCTTCCGCAACGATGCGCGCTGGGCCCAGGCCTGGCCCGCACTGCGACTGTCGTTGTCCGATGCCGATGGCCGCGTGATCGGCACCGGGGTGTTTGCCCCGCACGATTACCTGGACCGTTCGCTTGACGCCAACAGCGTATTGGAACCTGGCCAAAGCGCACAGATTGCGTTCCGCGTACGCGAGCCCGCCGCCTCCACCGTCGCATTCACCTTCGAGTTCCAGTAGCCGTGCCTGGCGCGTGGAGCGTGGCGGGCTGCCCACGCACGCGCTAGACTGGCCCCCTACAATTCTCCGACCGGGGCTGCTGTCCGCCCCGGCATCTGCACCGGGAACCTTCTTGAACGCTGTCCTTTCTCGTCCTGACAATAGTCGTGGCGCGCCGAAGCCACCGCTGCGCGAACACGTGGCCCAATCGGTCCGACGCTACCTGCGCGACCTGGATGGCTGCGATGCCGACGATGTGTACGAGATCGTGCTGCGCGAAATGGAAATCCCGTTGTTCGTGGAAGTGCTCAACCACTGCGAAGGCAACCAGAGCCGCGCCGCGGCCATGCTGGGCATCCACCGCGCCACGCTGCGCAAGAAGCTGAAGGAATACGGCATCGCCACCTGATGCCGTGCATCGACCAACGGTCGATGCCTACCCGTTTCGGTCACGCGCTCCAGAAATACCGTACCAGGTGGAAGAACACCGGCGCGGCGAAGCACACGGAATCCAGCCGGTCGAGCATGCCGCCGTGGCCCTCGATCATGTGGCCCCAGTCCTTGATGCCGCGATCGCGCTTGATCGCTGACATCACCAGACCGCCCCAGAAGCCCATCAGGTTGACCGCCAGCGACATGCCGAACGCCTGCCACGGCGTGAACGGGGTCAGCCACCACAGGGCCGCGCCCAGCGCACTGGCCGACAGCACGCCGCCGATGAAGCCCTCCACGGTCTTGGACGGCGACAGCTTCGGCGCGATCAGGCGCTTGCCGATCAGCTTGCCCCAGATGTACTGCAGCACGTCCGAGGACTGCACCACGATCACCAGGAACGCGAACAACAGCAGGTTGCGCGCCGGGTCCACCCCGGCCAGCTTGAGGTTCAGCAGCGCCGGCACGTGCGAGATGCAGAACACGCAGATCATCAACCCCCACTGCACCTTGGACGTCCGCTCCAGGTAGTCGGTGGTGTCGCCGCCGATGGTGGCCAGGATGGGCAGGAACAGGAACGCGTAGACCGGAATCAGCAAGGTGTACATGCCGTACCAGTCGGTCCACACCAGCCAGTACTGCCACGGCAGCACCACATAGAACGCGGCCAGCAACGCGTAGTAATCGCCGGCGCGGGTGGGGGTAAGCGTGATGAACTCGCGCAGCGCGAACAACGACACCAGCGCGAACAGCAGTACCACGCCGGTTCGCCCGAAGAAGAACGCCAGCGCGACCACGGCCGCCATCACCCACCACGCGCGGATCCGCGACACCAGGTTGGCCAGCACGCTGCTGGGCGCATGCCGCGCGCGCCAGCGCAGGGTTTCGGCGATGAGCGTGGCCACCACCAGCACCGCCGCGATGCCGGCAAACAGCAGGCGCGTCTGCGCATGCGTGGACAACTGCGCCACGTCGGTGGCCAGTGTCGAGAGCCAGGCGGTCATGCGCGCTCCCTGCGCGGCTGCGGGTCCAGCGCCATCAGCGACAGCCGCGCGCGCTCCAGGAAGCGGTCCTTGTCTTCATCGGCCTTCAGCCGCAGCGGCTCGCCGAAGGTGGTGGTGCACAGCAGCGGCAGCGGCAGCCAACGGCCCTTGGGCATCACCCGCTTGAGGTTGTCGATCCACACCGGCACGAACTCCAGTTCCGGACGCTGCCGGGCCAGGTGGTAGATGCCGCTCTTGAACGGCAGCACGCCCTCGTCGGGATTGCGCGTGCCTTCGGGGAACAGGATCAGCGAGTTGCCTTCATCCACGGCCTGGCACAGGCAGGCGATCGGGTCTTCAGTGCGTTTGGTCGCATCGCGCTCGATCAGCACGCCGTTGAACACCGCGTGGATGAGGTAGCGGCGCAGGCCATCGCGCTGCCAGTAGTCAGCCGCCGCCACCGGCCGCACCTGGCGGCGCAGGGTGATCGGCAGCGCCGACCAGATCAGCACGAAATCCCCGTGGCTGGCATGGTTGCCGTAGTACACGCGGTGGTCGCTGGACGGGGCGCAGCCCTGCCACAGCGCGCGCGCGCCGGTGAGCGCGCGGATGGCGAAGCTGCAGCCGCGCGCGATGAGGTCAGCAAACATGGGCAGGCGTCCTTGCGGGGGGCGGTGGTGGCATCACGGCAACGTTTTCAGGACCAGCGCGCCCAGCAGGCACACCGCCTGCAGGCCGAGCGCCAGCAACTGCCAGCGCAGCAGGCGGCGCATGCCCTGCCAGCGCGGTTGCCAACCGCGCGTGGCGGTGGACGCTTCACGCAGCCCCAGCTTCTGCAGCACGTCATCGATCACCCCGGGTGCGGCGTCGGGATGGCTGACCTGCAACGCTTCCAGCAACGCCGCATCGAAGCTGACCCGGGTGGCGTAGTACGCCTGCACCGCGCCGGCCAGCAGCGATGCCAACGCCGGCACTGCCACCCCCAGCGGCGGCATCGACAGGCACAGCAGCGCCAGCGCCGCGCCCGCCAGCACCACCGAGATGCCGGTGGCCATGCGCGCCTGGCGCAGCACGGCGGTCATCACCCGCAACTGGAACAACATGCTCATGCGCTCACCTGTGTGCTTCCGTTGGCGGCTGCGGCATCGCGCACAGCCTGTTCAATCGCATCGCGGTGCCGGTCATGCAGCACGATATGCGGGCAATCCAGCTGCAGCAGGCGGATCGCCGCGTCGGCACTGTCGGCGTGCCCGCTGCGGCACAACCAGGTGGCTACGGCTGCGGCACTGCGCGAATACCCCAGCGCGCAGCACACCAGCACCTCGCCACGACGATGCCCGTGTGCAATGGCCTCGGCAGCACGCTGCAGGTCGTGCGCGGTGGGGGTGGCCAGGTCCAGCATCGGCACGCTGCGGTAGTGCCGCACCTGGCCCGCGAAGGGCAGTTCGGCACACACGTCCACCACGGTCGACATCGGCAAGGACGCCCCCGCGGCCGGCATGCGTCCGAGCCACACGCCGTCGATCACCAGTTGCGGCTGCGGCGCGCGCCGGGTCCACCAGCGCGAGTTCAACCAGGCCGCCAGCAGGTACGGGGCCAGCAACCAGCGCGCGGCCATGCTCAGCCGGCCGTCTTCCTGCTTCTGGAACACCGCCGTGCCCAACGCGGCGTAGCCCAGCGCCACCAGCGCCAGGGACACCGCCGGCCAGCCCAGCCACAGCACCCAGCCACTGAACGTCAGCGCCAGCGACGCGCACAGCGCACTGCCCAATCCGTACAGCATCGCCAGCCGCCAACGCGTGCCGTCCTGCGCCCACTGCCAGTGGGCCAACGGCGAGCGGCCGTGCGCCGGCCACAGCCACACGCACAACCAGCCCACGGCCACGCCGGTGGGCACGTCCACGAAGTGATGCTGCCAGGTGGTCAGCACCGAAATCCCGATCAACGCAAACCACACGTGCAGGGCCGCCCGCCACCACCCGCGCAGGTGCTGCTGGAAGCGCACCCACAGCACCACCAACAGCACGATGTGCAGCGAGGGAGCCTGGTTGAACGGCTTGTCGAAGCCCAGCAGCACGTCGAACAACCACCCAAACACGCCGGCCGTTTCCGGTCGCTCCAGGCTGAAGCGCAGCGGCCAAAGCAGGAAACAGGCCACCGACAGCACCTGCGCGGTGAGCAGCCGGCGCGCATGCATGTCCAGTTCGGCGCGCTGGGTGCAGATGAAGAACGAGGCCACGTAGAACAGGTCGATGGACCAGTACGGCACGATGGTCCACGGCTGGAACGGAATGGACGCTTCCCAGTCGAACACGATGGAGGGCACGTAGGACAGGCGCCCGGCCATCGCATTGGACAGGCCATAGCTGAGGAAGAAGAACGGCCCCAGCAAGGCCAGCCACAGCAGGGCGCGGCGCCAGGGCCGCACGCCCTCGGTCACGGCAGCACCCGGCGCGCCAGCGACACGGTGAAGATGCCGAAGCGGTCGATGCGCTGGGTGACTTTCTCGAACCCGGCCAGGCGCACCAGTTCATCCATTTCCTGCTGGGTACGCCGGCGCATCACCCAGGCCACGCCTTCGCGGTGGCTGGTGAGCGCGCGCGCGATGAACTCCAGCTGCGGGTGCCACGGTTGCCCGGTGTACACCAGGTAGCCGCCTTCGCGCATGGCCGCGGCGATGCCCTGCAGCGAGCGCAGCACCGCATCGTTGTCGGCGAACAGTTCGTACAGCCCCGACACCGTGGACAACGTGGGGGCCACCGGCAGGGCTGCAAGCGAAGCCGCATCGAATGCATCGCCCTGTTCGAAGGTGGCGATGTCATCGGCACCGAATTCGCTGATGAGCTTGCGCCCGTCGATGACGTTGCGTTCGCTGAAGTCGCGCAGGGTGATCGCGTCGGCGCGCTGTTCGCCCTGGGCCAGTGCATCCAGCACGTAGCGGCCATGCCCGGCGGCCACGTCCAGCACGCGCACCGGGCGCCCTTCGCCATGCAGGTGCAACGCGGCCAGCTGCAGCAGCTCGCGCACATGGGTGCGGCGGATGCGGATGCCACGCCAGCCGATCGCGTCCAGGTAGTTGCGGTCGATCATGCGGCCCAGCGGGCCGCTCCCGCGCGCCTGGTCGCGGTAGATGTAGTCCAGCGTGCTGCCCGAATCGAAGCCGCTTTCCAGGCCCAGCGCGATGCCCTCCGACAGCGTGCCGCCGAAGCGCAGCCCGGCCCGGGTGAAGCGCCAGTACAGGTCCTTGGCACTGTTGCGCTGCGGGGGCCAGGACAGGATTTCCGCCTCGTCGAAGGTGGGGCCATGCCGGTGCGCATCGCGCAGGCTGGGCCGCACCAGCGGCTGCGCGAACCGCTCGCTGACGAAGCGGCGGATGGCCGCGATGGCCGGTGCACGGTCGCGCTCGCCCAGGGTGTCGTGGAAGAAGCCCGGCAACAGGTGGCGTTCCTTGATCGGCGAGGACAGCCGCTCGTAGAAGCGGTCCTGCGGCGCGCGATGCACCACGAAGTCCGACCCGGACACCAGCAGCTGGGTCGGCACGGTGATGGCCTGCGCATCGCCCACCACGCGATCGGCGGCCTCGTACAGGCCCAGCAGCACGCGCACCGAGATGGGCCGGGTAATCAGCGGATCGGTGCGGTAGCTTTCCACCCGCTCCGGATCGTGGGTGAGCCATTGCGGCTTGACGTAGCTGTTGACGAAGAAGTTGCCGCGCAGCTTCTGCATCAGCTTCAGGCCGGGCACCGCCAACGGTACGTACAGCTTGACCTTGAAGGCCGGCGAGGCAAGAACCAGCGCGCGCAGCGGCGGCGCGTAGTCGTGCACCCAGGTGGCGGCGACCACCGCGCCCACGCTCTGGGCGATGATCGCGATGTCCTGCACGGCGATGCCATGCTGCTGGCCGATGTGGGCGATGAAGCTGTCCAGGTCGCGCACCAGCGCCTCGAACCCCGGCGCATCGCCGCGCTCGCCCGGCGACTGGCCGTTGCCGCGCGCATCCCAGGCGAACACATCGGTGTCGGGCAGGTCCAGCTCATCGACCAGATGCGCTACCCGGCCGGAGTGCTCATGCCCGCGATGCAGCAGCACCACGGCACGGCGCGTGGCAGCCATCCCGCTGGCCGACCAATGCCGGTAGAACAGCGGCTGGCCATCAAAACTGTGGAACTGCAGATGTTGCTGTGCGCGCATGCATCACTCCGTTGTGCATCCGGCGGGATCCGGCCACGTCAGCCGATCTCCGCCAATCCCTGTCGAACGCGCCGCCAGCTGGTCAGCACGCAGAGTGCGGCCGCTGCCCACGCGATCCATCCCACGATGGCGCCGTCGATCCAGCCCGGCGCCAGCAGCACGCCGATCAGGCCGATCACGAACGCCCGGTCGCTCTTGCCCATCGGCCCGTCATAGCGCCGGCTGGCCCCCACCATCACGCCCAGGACGCCAGCGTACTCGCAAACCGCGGCCATCCACGTCAGCGCCCACAACGCGGTGGGGTTCACCCCCGGCACGCTGAGCAGGCTGAGGTAGAGCGCGGCGTCGGCGACGATGTCGCACAACTCGTTGAGATACGCGCCGAGGCGCGACTGCTGGCCGAATTCCCGGGCCAGCATGCCGTCCACGGCATTGAGTGCCATGCGCAGCAGCATCCACAGCGGCAGGGCCAGATACAGCAGCGGGTGCAGGGGCGCCCAGCGCCACACGGCAGCGGCCACCAGCAACGACACCCCCGCGGCCAACACCGTGACCGTATTGGCCGTGATGCCCGCGCGGTAAAGACCGCGTACGCCCGGGCGCAGCAGATCCTGGAAGCGCCCTTTCAATGCATAGATCGACATGCCGTGCTGTCCTCCTGACGTTCGCTAATCTACCTGTCGGCGCCGATGCAGGGAAACGCCCGCCGACGGCATCGGCTCACCCCGCTGCCAGCAGCTGCCGCCACAGCTGCAGGAAGCGGTCGGAGTACCAGTAGCCTTCGCTGCGCATCAACTGTTCCGGCAGACCTGCGGCGAGCACGTAACGCGTGTTGAAGCGCTGTTCGAACTGTCGCTTCAGCCGGGCCAGCTGCGCCGGGTCGCTCTCCAGCATCGCGCAGGCCAGCATGCCCAGCCAGCCGTCCACCTCGTCCGGTTCGCGGGTGAAGGCCTGGTCGAACAACCGCTTCGCATCCTGTGGCCGGCCCAGGTCCAGCAGCATGTAGCCATAGTTGCGCTGCGCGTCGATGTTGTCCGGCTGCGCCTGCAGCACCTGCTGCATGCGGATGGCCGCCTCGCCGGTGCGGCCCAGGTGGAACAGCACGTAGCCGGCATGTTCCTGCAACGCCGGGTCAGGCTGCGCCTGCGCCGGCTGCGCGCGTTGCAGTGCGTCCAGGCGCACCCACGCCGCCTCGAAGTCCGGCGCGGCCGCCGCCGGGTTGCCGGCCGACAATGCCATCGCGGCGCGGTTGAACCACGGCCGGTAATCGTCCGGTGCGTCATCGATGGCGGCCTGCAGCGCGCGACGCGCGGCGTCCGCATCGCCGGTGTCGGCCAGCGCGCTGGCCAGGTTGAGGTGGATGTCCATGCGCTGTCCGCGCTGGCCCGAAGCGTCCAGCTCCGGATCGCCCTGCAGCTTCAACGCGGTGCGGTATTCCTGCACGGCCTTGCGCGGCTGCTTGAGCTGCTGCAGGTACAGGTTGCCCAGGTTGTAGTGCGCGTCCAGGCGCGCGGGCTGCAGCCGCATCGCCGCGCGGTAGGCGTCCACCGCCTGCGCGAGCTGGCCGCTGTCGCCCAACGCATTGCCCAGGTTCACGCGCAGGCCGTAGTCGTCCGGAAAGCGTGCCACGCCGTTGGCCGCCACCACCGCCGCCTCGCGGGTATCGCCCAGCTGCAGCAGCATCGCCGCGTAGTTGATGAAGGCATCGGGCGACAGGTTGCCCGGCAGCTTCACCAGCTGGGCGTAGTAGCGCCGCGCCTTGTCGGTCTGGCCGGTACGGCTGTAATGGGTGGCCAGGCGCTGCTGGATGTCGAGGTTGCCCGGCTCCAGCTGGGCGGCGCGCAGCAGGTCCTTCTCGGCCGCGCCGTCATCGCCCAGTTCGTGCAGCACGTTGGCGCGGTTGAGCAGGCCAAGGGTCTTGAGCGGAGCGCGCTGGAGGTAGTCATTGAACGTGTCCAGCGCACGCTGGTGCTGCCCCAGCCGGGCCTGCGCCACCCCCAGGTTGAGCCAGGCGGTGTCCAGGCCGGGATCCAGCCGCACCGCCTGCGCGAACAGATCCGCAGCGGCCTGCCACTGCCCTGCCCGCGTCTGCGCCTGGCCCTGGTTGAACAGCAGCTGCGCCTGGTTTTCGGTGGGCAGGCGGGCGGCCTGTGCGGCTACCGCCGCGGTATCGCCCTTGCCGGCCTTGCCCAGCAGCGACAGGCGGTTGGTCAGCGCCTTCGCATTGCCCGGCGCCTTCGCCAACGCACGGTCGTAGGCGGCCAGCGCCTCACGCGTGTGGCCCAGCCGCTCCTCGACCACGCCGATGTTGAGCCAGGTATCGGCGTCGTCCTTGCCCAGCGCTACGGCCGCCTTGAAGTCCTGCAGCGCCCCGGCCGCGTCGCCCAGGTCCAACCGGGTCACGCCGCGGTTGTAGGGATACAGCGGCTCGGTGGGGTCCAGCTGCATCGCCCGCGCATCGTCGGCCAGCGACTGGCTGGAGCGGCCCAGCGCGTGCTGGGCCAGCGCGCGGTTGCCGTAGTAGCCAGCCACCTGGGGCGACTGCGCGATGGCTTGGTCCAGCAGGTCCAGCGCGCGGCGCGGCTGGCCCAGGTGCTGGTAGGCCTGGGCGGCATGGAAGGGGATGTCCGGGTGCAGCCCCGTTCCTTCAGGGTCGCGGCGGTAGGCGTCTTCGTAGGCGGCGTGCACCTCCAGCATCCGCGCGTTGGCATGCTGCTGGTTGAGCACGTACAGGTAATTGCGGAAGAAGCCGCTGGTATGCCAGCCCGCCTGCAAGGCCGCGGCGTAGTCGGCCAACGCGCCCTGCGCATCACCCGCCTTGGCCCGCGCACTGCCACGCAGCTGCAGGCTTTCGGCATCGCCCGGATCGCGCTGCAGCGCCTGCTCAGCTGCCGCCAGCACCCCGGCGTCATCGCCGGTCGCCGCGGCGATGTAGGCCTTCAGGCGGTACAGGCCGGCCTGGTCCGGCGCCAGCGTGATGGCCTGCGCGATCAGCCGGCTGGCCTGTGGCCAGTCCTGGTCTTCGTAGGCCCGGTAGGCACGCTGCTCAAGGTCGTCACTGCTGGACCCGTCGGCATCGGCCGGCGCGCCGGCCCCGTGGGCGGCATCCACCGCCACCGGCAGCGCCGCAATCTCCACAACCTGCACCGGTGCGTCGGCCGCCCCGTGCGCGGTGTCCTGCGCCTGCACGGCGGTGCCGGTCCCGGCGAATACCACCAGGCTGGCCAGCAGCGGCCCCTTCCATGTTGCTGTCGACACGTTCTGGACCTGCAAATCCCTGGCAGAGCGCGCAGCCTACCCCAGCGCCGCCGGCCTGCGGGGGCTGGGCGGTGTGCCGGATGCGGCTGCCGGGGGCAATATCGGTCGGGCGGCGCCCGCCACCGGCCCCCACCGCCTACAATATTGGCCCCGCTCCGCTGCCGATTGCCCTGTCCCCATGACTGCTGATCTGTTGCCCGTTCGTCGGGCCCTCCTGTCCGTCTCCGACAAAACCGGTCTGATCGACCTGGCCCGCGCCCTGGCGGCGCGCAACGTGGAGCTGCTGTCCACCGGCGGCACCGCCAAGGCGATCCGCGAGGCGGGCCTGGCCGTCAAGGACGTGGCCGACGTCACCGGCTTCCCGGAAATGATGGACGGCCGGGTCAAAACCCTGCATCCGATGGTGCACGGCGGCCTGCTCGGCCGTGCCGGGCTGGATGACGCGGTGATGGCCGAACACGGCATCGGCGCGATCGACCTGCTGGTGCTGAACCTGTACCCGTTCGAGTCGGTCACCGCCAAGGCCGACTGCACCCTGGACGATGCGGTGGAGAACATCGACATCGGCGGCCCGGCGATGCTGCGCTCGGCCGCGAAGAACTTCGCGCGCGTGGCCGTGGCCACCGACCCGGCGCAGTACGCCGAGCTGCTGGCCGAACTGGACGCCAACGACGGCAAGCTGTCGGCCGCCAAGCGCTTTGCCTTCTCGGTGGCCGCGTTCAACCGCGTGGCCCAGTACGACGCGGCGATCAGCAACTACCTGTCGGCCGTTGCCGCCCGCGATGCGGCGGTGCCGGTGCGCAGCGAATTCCCGGCGCAGATGAACTCCAGCTTCGTGAAGGTGATGGACCTTCGCTACGGCGAGAACCCGCACCAGAGCGGCGCGTTCTACCGCGACCTGTACCCGGTGCCGGGCACGCTGGCCACCTTCCAGCAGCTGCAGGGCAAGGAGCTGAGCTACAACAACCTGGCCGACGCCGACGCGGCGTGGGAATGCGTGCGCCAGTTCGACGCGCCGGCCTGCGTGATCGTCAAGCATGCCAACCCGTGCGGCGTGGCCGTGGGTGCCGGCAACGGCGATGCCTACGAGTTGGCCTACGCGACCGACCCGACCAGCGCCTTTGGCGGCATCATCGCCTTCAACCAGCCGCTGGATGCCGCCACCGCCAAGGTGATCCTGGACCGCCAGTTCGTTGAAGTGCTGATCGCCCCGGACTACGAACCGGCCGCGCTGGAATACGCGCAGAAGAAGGCCAACGTACGCGTGCTGCGCATTCCGCATGGGCAGGGCCGCAACAACTACGACACCAAGCGCGTGGGCTCGGGCCTGCTGATCCAGAGCGCGGACAACCGTGGCATGGCGCGCGACGAACTGACCGTGGTGAGCACGCTGGCCCCCACCGACAAGCAGTTTGCCGACCTGCTGTTCGCCTGGAAGGTGGCCAAGTTCGTGAAGTCCAACGCCATCGTGTATGCCAAGGACAACCGCACCATCGGCGTGGGCGCCGGCCAGATGAGCCGGGTGTACTCGGCGCGCATCGCCGGCATCAAGGCGGCCGACGCGAACCTGGTGGTGGAAGGCTCGGTGATGGCCTCCGATGCGTTCTTCCCGTTCCGCGATGGCATCGATGCCGCCGCCGCGGCCGGCATCAAGGCGGTGATCCAGCCGGGCGGCTCGATGCGCGACAACGAAGTGATCGCCGCCGCCAACGAACACGGCCTGGCCATGGTGTTCACCGGCGTCCGTCACTTCCGCCACTGACCCCTGGAGCGACACGGATGTCCCCGCAGCCCATGAAGACCCTCGCCGCCCTGGCCATTGCCAGTGCGGCTGCGCTGGCCGGTTGCACCCCGGCCAGTGAACCGGCGGCCCCGGCCGCCCCTGTTGCGGCGCAGACGCCCGCCGCACCGGTGGCCCACGTCAGCCGCACCGCGCGGCTGCAGGCCTTTCTGAACGAACGCTACGGCAAGACCGCGAAACTGGGCGGCACCTGGCGTGGCAGCTGGAGCCAGGATGGCGACACCCGCCCCACCGACTGGCGCGTCTGCGCCGAACAACCGGTAGTGAACGGCGACAGCTGGCAGCAGCTGCTGGCTGTATGCGGCTGGCCGCTGGACGGCGCGCACCCGGACCCGGGCGCGATCGACTTCTTCGTACTGCGCCCCGAGGCCGACCGTTTCGCCGTGGCCGCCGAACTGACCGGCCAGAACTTCGGCAGCCAGGGCCAGCCCGGCACGGTGCAGATCATCCGCGCCGGCAGCGACTTCTACGGGTTCCGCATCGAGCACGGCTGGTTTGGCCAAGGCTATTCGCTGATTACCCAGACGCTGGTGCTGCCCGGCCCGAACGGGCTGGTGGAGGCCGGTGGCGTGCGCAGCCACATCGACAACAGCAGTGCCTACGACTGCGACGATGCCGACGCCGAGCCGGACTGCCAGGCCCGTCTGTTCAACCTCGATTTCGCCCTGACCTTCGACACCCGCGACCCGGCCGCACGGCAGTGGCCGTTGGTGATCGAGGAAACCGGGATGAGCTGTGGCCGCACCCCGGTGCGCCGCGAGCATCGCTTCACCCTGGACGCGAAGAACTGGACCTACGCTTTCCCCGATGAATTGAACCGCGAAGGGTGCGAGTGATGGTGCGCGCGGGCCGTGCAGTGCACCACCTGCGCCCGTTCGCACTGGCCGCCGCACTGCTCGTCCTGCTCGCCGGGTGCGGCGATGCCACGCCCGCTTCCGACCCCGGCAAACCGCGCCGCGTGCTCGATAGCACCGCGCAGGTGGAAGACACCCTGCAGGTGAGTGGCACCGCCGATCAGCGCCTGCTGGGCTTCCTGCATGCGCGCTATGGCGACAACGCCCGGCTGGACGCGCCGTGGCAGGACCAGTGGGACGACACCGAGGTGGAGGCGCAGCGCCCGGTCACGCGCAGCGTGTGTGCCCGTGACACGCGCGATACTGATGGGCAGGTGCAGACGCTGCTGGCGGTCTGCCAGTCGCTGGACGACGCCGCCAGTGTGGAACCGGGCCGGCTGGATCTGTACGTGCTGCGCGATGGTCCGGCCGTTGGCACCAGCGAAGCGCCGCTGCTGGTCATCGCCCAGCGCCTGCAGGGCCAGTACGGTCGCAGGGGCGCGCCGGGCACGGTCCAGGTGGAGCCGCTTGGTCCGCAGCGCCATGCGTTCCGGATCACCCATGGCGAGATCCAGCGGGGCGTCACCCTCGCCTCGCGCAGCTATGTGGCCGTGCACGCCAGCCGCCTGCGCGAGGTGGCGCTGCTGCGTGAGCACATCGACAACAGCGCTGCCCGGCCCTGCGGCGACGCGGGCAAGGGCTGCGATGACACCGCGTTCAATGTGGACTTCAGCATTGCCGTGGGCACCGCCGACGCGGTGGACGGGTACTGGCCGCTGACCGTCCGCAGCCGTGGGCAGGACTGCACCGGGCCGGCGCACAGCTACGACCTGGTGGCGTTCGATCCGGTCGCCCGCCGCTACGCGGTGCCGCCGGAACTGCAGCGCGCGGACTGCGCCGAGTAACCGGGCGCCGTTGCACTGGGTGGACCGGCACCTGGCCGCGCCCATGCAGGGCCGGCCGACACCGCGTAAAATCGCGGGCCTGCCCCCACACGCGAGAACTGAATTGAAGATCCTGGTCATCGGCGCCGGCGGCCGTGAACACGCCCTGGCCTGGAAACTGGCCCAGTCCGCGACGGTGGAGGAAGTGATCGTGGCACCCGGCAACGCGGGTACCGCGACCGAGGCCAAATGCCGCAACGTGCCGGTCAAGGTCACCGACCTGGACGGGCTGCTGGCCCTGGTGGCCGCCGAAGGCATCGGCCTGACCGTGGTCGGCCCGGAAGTGCCGCTGGTGGCCGGCGTGGTGGACCGTTTCCGCGCCGCCGGGCAGCGCATCTTCGGGCCGACCGCCGCCGCCGCGCAGTTGGAAGGCAGCAAGGCGTACGCCAAGGACTTCCTGGCCCGCCACAACATCCCGACCGCGTTCTATGCCGTGCACACCGAGATCGCGCCGGCGCTGGCCTACATCCGTGAGAAGGGCGCACCGATCGTGGTCAAGGCCGACGGCCTGGCCGCGGGCAAGGGCGTGATCGTGGCGATGACCCTGGCCGAGGCCGAAGACGCGGTGCGCGACATGCTGTCGGGCAATGCGTTCGGCGACGCCGGCGCGCGCGTGGTGATCGAGGAGTTCCTCGACGGCGAAGAAGCCAGTTTCATTTCCATGGTGGACGGCACCACCGCGCTGCCGATGGCGACCTCGCAGGACCACAAGCGCGTGGGCGACGGCGACACCGGCCCGAACACCGGCGGCATGGGCGCGTACTCGCCGGCCCCGGTGGTCACCGACGCGGTGCATGCCCGGGTGATGCGCGAGGTGGTCAACCCGACCGTGCAGGGCATGATCGCCGACGGCATTCCGTTCACCGGTTTCCTCTATGCCGGGCTGATGATCGATGCCAACGGCGCGCCGAAGGTGATCGAGTTCAACGTGCGCTTCGGCGACCCGGAAACGCAGCCGGTGATGCTGCGCCTGCAGTCGGACCTGGTCGAGCTGGTACAGGCGGCCATCGACGCACGCCTGCACGAGGTCCAGGCGCAGTGGGATCCGCGCCCGTCGCTGGGCGTGGTGATGGCGGCGGCGCCCTACCCGGAAACGCCGATCAGCGGCGATGTGATCCACGGCCTGGACACGGTGCCGGCCACGGCCAAGGTGTTCCATGCAGGCACGGCGCTGGACGCGCAGGGCCAGGTGGTAAGCGCGGGCGGCCGGGTGCTGTGCGTGGCGGCGCTGGGCGACAGCGTGGGCGAGGCGCAGGCCAACGCGTATGCCGGCGTGGCGAAGGTGACCTGGGACAACGAGTTCCACCGCACCGACATCGGCTGGCGGGCAATCGCGCGGGAGAAGTGAGGCCGCACTGATCCGCGCATGGCGTGGAGCGTATGACGTCAGCGGCCCGGCATTGCCGGGCCGTTGCGTTACGGGACCGACGCTTCCGGAAAAGAAAAGGCCCGGCAGTGCCGGGCCTTTCATCACCTCAACGTCGCCCCGCATTACGCGGTAAACAGCGCCTTCATCTTCTTCAGCGCGTTCGCCTCGACCTGGCGGATGCGCTCGGCCGACACGCCGTACTCGTCGGCCAGCTCCTGCAGGGTGACCTTGCTGTCCGCGTCCAGCCAGCGACGGCGGATGATGTCGCGCGAACGCGCATCCAGTTCGGCCATGCCTTCGCGCAGCAGCTGCAGCTTGTTGTCTTCGCTGTCGGCACGCTCGTAGGCCATCGACGGATCTTCCGCGTCGGCCACCAGGTACGCAGCCGGCGACGGCGGGGCGTTTTCGTTGTCTTCGTCGCTGGGCGCATCGAAACCGATATCGCGGCCGGACAGGCGCGATTCCATCTCAAGCACTTCGCGCTCGGAAACGTTCAGGTCCTTGGCCACCGCGCGCACTTCGGCCGCGTTCATCCAGCCCAGGCGGGTCTTGGACTTGCGCAGGTTGAAGAACAGCTTGCGCTGCGCCTTGGTGGTGGCGACCTTCACGATGCGCCAGTTCTTCAGGATGAACTCGTGCATTTCCGCACGGATCCAATGCACCGCGAACGACACCAGGCGTACGCCCATGTCCGGGTCGAAGCGCTTCACCGCCTTCATCAGGCCGATGTTGCCTTCCTGGATCAGATCGCCCAGGGCGAGGCCGTAGCCGTTGTAGCCACGGGCCACGTGCACCACGAAGCGCAGGTGGGAATGGACCAGCTCGCGCGCGGCGTCCAGGTCCAGCTCGTCGCGGAAGCGGCGGGCCAAATCCTGCTCGTCATCGACCGACAGCACCGGGATCTGGTGCACGGCACCGATGTAGGCGTCCAGCGAACCGAGCGCACTGGGAATCGGGAGATTGTTTGCCACAAGGGCAGTAGACGTGTTCTGGCTCATAGGGCTCATCTTAGCAGTCTGAAACTTGGACTGCTAAAGGGGAAAGAAGTTCCAGCGTTCTGTTCATGCAACGATGGCACTGATTACCCGGATAACGTACCGCGAAATGATGACAGTGGCGAGCGGGTCAAAAAATAGGTCAAACATCATTAAAATCAATAGCTTGTCTAGATAAATGCGCCCACGGAGCGTCGATTTCCGCTGAACGACCGGGTTCCCCCACCCCATTCAGCCGAAAAGTGTTGGCAGGCATTCAGCCCGGCGAGCAAGGGGCGCGGCGCCGGCCAGCGGCACCGCACGCAACAGGGTGGTCGGTGGCCCAGCCGGGCAGAGCCCGGCTCTACGAAGGGCTGGATTCCCAACCCAGAGACATCCCGTTGATCCAGCCGGGCACCCACCGGAGCCGACCGCCGAAGCCGCCATCTCCGGTAGTGCCACGCCATGCGTGGCAGGCCAGACAATGACGAAGCCGGATGCGTGGCAGGCCAGACAATGACGAAGACAAATGCGTGGCAGGCCAGCCAACACCGAAGCCTAGTAATACCCCGCCATATTCAAGAAGAACCCCTTCTGGTCATACTTCAGCTCGGTCATGTCGTCGCTGAACTCGGTGAAGTTGTAGCCCACGCCGACCTTGAAGTTCTCGCCCACCCGGCGATCCACGCCCAGCAGCCAGCCCTTGCGGACGCCGCCGTCGCGTACCTTCAGCCAGCGGTGCTCGGCCAGCCCTTCCCACTTCTCGAACAGGCGGTAGCGCAGCTGCAGTGCGGCGAAGTCGGCGCGGCTGTCCAGCCAGGCGCCTTCGCCGCGGCCGGTGCGGTAGTCGCCCCAGCGTGAGGCGAGTTTGGCCGCCACTTCCCAGCGCGCGCCCAACTGGCGGATGCCCTCCACCGACAGCACCTGCGAGCGCTGGTCGTAGAGGTTGCCGCCTTCCTGGCCCAGCGAGGCCACGTCGTAGAGATAGGTGAACTTGCCGAAGCCGGCCCACCCGGTAGCGTCGTGCGGGCGCCAGGCAAAGCCCATGTTGGTTTCCACCAACTTGGCATCGGCCACCGGGTTGATCCGGTCGTCGGTGTCGGCGTAGTTGGCGCGCAGCGCAAAGCGCCAGTCTTCGTTGAGCTTGTACAGCAGGCGGTTGGTGGTCACCCATTGCTCGCGCTGCTCGGCACCGCTGTCGCGGCGGTACTCCAGCTTGCTGTTCCACTGCGCCACTGCGTCGGTGCGGCCGCCGCTGACGCTGTACGCGCGGCGGTCGATGCGGCCCACGGTGGAATCCAGTTCGCCATCCATCACGGTGAAGCCCAGGTTCCAGCCCTGCGCGGGATAGAAGTCCATGCCGAAGGTGTGCACCAGCCCGGCGCTGTCCTGGCGACGGTCCTTGAGGTACTGGCTTTCGTTGTACACGTTCACCTGGTTGCTCAGGCGCCAGCGCTGGCCCAGCGTCCAGCCGCTCTGCAGGCCGGTGTCGAACAGCGGGTCGGTGCCGGTGCGGTCGGTGCTGTAGCTGTAACTGCCGTACAGGCTGTGGTCCGGCGCCATGCGGTACTCGGCATCCACCTTGGCCCCGTTGCCGCGGCTGCCGCCGCTGACTTCGGCGCCCACGCTGCTGCGGTCGCCGAACAGGTAGCGCGCGCCCAGGGTGAGCAGGTCGTTCTTCTCGTAGGCGCCGCCGTCATCGTCCAGGGTCACCTGGCCGGTGCCGTACAGCTCCCACGACGACCCGAAGCGCTGCCGGTAACCGATTGCCGCCAGCATCGCCGACACGTCCTGCAGTGCCTGTTCCTCGCGTACGCGGCGCAGTTCGCCGGTGAGCTGGCCGTCGTTGCCCAGCCGCCACTCGGCGGTGAGCTGGCTCTGCTCCAGGGCCAGCTCGCCCTGCTCGGTGCGGGTGTGGCGGCCGTACAGGCTGACGTCGTCGGTGAGGTAGCCCAGGAACTCCGCGCCGTATTCCTGGATCGGCTGGCCGGTGTCCTGGCGGGCCACCGAGAAACCGGCATCCACGTCGCGCCACCACGCGCCCACGCTCCAGTCCCGCGCGGTCCAGCCCAGCTCGCGCAGGTTGGCGCGCGCTTCCACCGCGCTGGCCGTGCCCGAGCGCCGCCCTTCGTACGGGTTGCGGCGGATGAAGCTCAGGCCGCCGTTGTCCGAATAGAACACGGGTGCGGCAGTCGCATCGGTGCGGGTCTGTTCCACCTTCAGGTAGGTACCGCGCCCGGCCTGCAGGGTCAGGTCGGCGCCCTTGAGGCTGTAGTTTTCGCCGCTGCGGTTTTCGTCGATCCAGGTGCCCCCGATCGCCACGTGGTCGCCGATCCACTGGCGGCCGCGCGCACCGTAGGTGACGTCGTCGCTGCTGAAGCCCAGCGGCACGTATTCGTAGTCCACCAGCAGCAACTGGTCGTAGCCGTCCAGCGGCATGTCACGGGTGATGCTGCGGACGTTCTCGCGGGTGAGCTGGGCCAGCGGGCGGGTCAGGATCAGGCGACCCTGCAGGTCGTCGATCTCGTAGTCCACGCCCTCCTGCAGGGTGGCGCGGGTTTCAGTGCGCCCGGTGGTGCGGTCGCGCACTTCCAGCACCACCTGCTCCGAGCCGGGCAGCACATCGGTGTGGCGCAGGTAGTACAGGCTGCCGCCGGTGCCGAGGAATTCGCTATGCCCCGGTGCCGACTGCGCTTCGGACCCGAACACCTTCAGCTGCGACCGCGCCTCGCCCAGCGGCGTGGCCTCCAGCGAGCGCCAGTTCAACGCGCCGCCGTACAGCGAGCGCACGTACTGGCCGTACTCGGTACCGGTGATGCCGGTGGCGTAGTTGCCCCACAGCGCCTGGCTCTGGTCCCAGTCGACGCGCAGGTACAACCGGCCCTGGGTATCCACGTCGCGGTAGGTGGTGGAATCGTCGCCGTACACCGGGTAGTACAGGTCCGGGTCGAGGCGGCGGAACACGTCCTGTGCATCGGCCTGGGTGAAGTCGCGGAACAGGTATTTGAGTTCGCGGTCCTGGGTGTCGGCCTGCGCCGTCACCAGGTACTTGCCGCGCATCTTGCCCTTCAGGTAGAACGCCAACCGGCCATCGCTGAGGAAACCGTCGGTGTCGCGGTCGTCGGCGGCCAGCGGCTGCACGTTGCCACTGGCGCTGTTCTTGGACAGCGTCACGTCGGCAATGGCCACCAGGAACAGGTAGCGACCGGTCACGTCCACGTCCAGCTGGCGTTGCGCCGAGGGGGCATCGCGCGCTTCCACGCTGACGTCGTAGCGGTGCTGGCCCACCGGCTCGAGGAACTCGGCGGCGAACTTCTGCTCCAGGTCCACCGGGAAATCCTGGCCGTTGATGCGCACCCGGCTGTTGGGTTCCAGGTTGCGCCCATACAGGCGCACGCGTGAGCCGTGGATGGGAATGTTCTGCAGGCGCAGCGTGCTTTGCCCGTAGATGCTGTTGCTGACCTGCAGGTCCTGCGCGCTGTCGCCGTCGAGCGCCTGGCCCAGGGTTTTCTGCACGTTCTCGCGGGTGACCTGCAGGCCACGGTCGAAGTCGGCCGGGGTTACCAGCTGGATGCGCTGGATGCGCGTCTCGTCGAACGCGCCACCGGCACCGTAGGCACGGGCCACGTAGATCAGGTCATCGCCCGTGCGCAGCTTGATCTGTTCGGGCAGCGTGCCATCCCATTCGGCGTCGCCCACGTAATCGGCCGGCAACGGGATCCGCGCCAGCGGGGTGACCAGGTCGGTGTCGGTGCCGCGGTACAGCGTCACCTCCAGTTTCTGGATGAACGAGGCGTAGTTGTTGTAGCTGTGGAAGCGCAGCGGGCGGATCACCCGGCCGTTTTCGAACGGCACCGTGGCCGCCGCCTGCACGCTCAGGCTCGGCGGCACCATGGTGGGATCTTCGGTGGCCCACACCACGCCGCCGTTGGGCAGTTCGGCCATGAACTGGCCGCCGGGAGCGGCGACATCCGGCGTGGTGGCCGGTGCCAGCGGTACCGCGTTGGCCGCGCGTGGATCGACGCGGCCCGGCAACGGCAGCACCGCGCCATCGTCATCGCCGATGCGCAGCAACAGGCCGTCATCGCTGCGGCAGCTGTCGTCCTGGCAGCGGATCGCATCCGCTGCGGTGGGCGGCAGCGCCGTCTGGGCGATGGCCGGCGCGGTGGCCAGCAACAGCGCAGTGCCCAGCGCGAGCGGTGCACGGCGAAGAAGAAGCGCGGTCCAGGTCGAGGGTCTGCTCAGGGTGATATCCATGTTCAACGCCCCTCCCTGTTGGTGCGGTCCGCGCCGGGAGGAGGCTCGGGTGGATCGTCCAGCCGCAGCCGGTACAGCGTGCTGCCGTCGCCGCCCACGACCTCGATGTGGCTGGCGGCTGCAACCGTCGTTGGCACGCGGGTGGCCAGCGCCGTCTGCACCGCTTGCGCACGCTGCCGTGCCAGGGCCTCCTGGCCCGGGGCCGCCGTGAGCAGCGCACGGCCGCCGCCGCGCGTGACCAGCGCCTGCGCCGCCTTGTCCAGCACGGCGTCACGGCTGGCGTCCAGGCGGGCGCTGCCGGGTGCGAACAAGGCGTCGCCCAGTTCGATCCGGACCGGCCGGGGCGCCGTCGCGTCGGCGGGCGATGCGGTACTCAGCGCGCCATCGGGCATGCGCACACCGAAGTCGAAGCGCGCCGGCAGCCCGGGCGTGATCCGCCGGACCAACGGATTGGGCGTGGTGAAGCGGGCCCCGCTGGGCAACGTGGACGGGTCCACCTTGAGGATGAAGTTGCGCCCGCGTGCCTGGCCGCCGGGGATGCCCACCAGGTGATAGCGGCCGAAGGCATCGGTCTCCATCAGCAGGCCTTCCACCGCTGCCACGCGCACGCCCGGAATGCCCCGCTCGCCCGGGTCCTGCACGCCGTTGCCGTTGCGGTCGTCGAACACGCTGCCAATGATCAGGCTCTCGTCGAGCAGCGGATCGGTGGTGATGTCCACATCGGCCGAGGCCACGTTGCCGATGCTGCGGTTCTCGCCATCGATGGCGGTGATGCGGTTGGTGTGCACACCGGTGCCGGTACCCGCCCCGACGCGCAGGTAGTACACCACCGTGGCGCGCTCGCCCACCGGGATGTCGATGCCGTCGATGCGCAGCGGCTGCACACCACTGGTGCGCGCATCGTTGTCGGCGTCCTGCACCGCGAAGCCACCGCGCACGAAGGTGAAGCCCGGCGGCAGCGTGTCCAGCAGGGTGGCGCCGTTGGCATCCACCTCGCCCACGTTGTCGATGGTCACCGTGTAACGCACCAGGTCGCCGATCTGCGCGCTGCGCTTGGCGGCCACCTTGGTCAGGCGCAGCACGGCCTGCTGGCCGGCCACGGTGACGGCCACGTTCGCTTCGGCGCACAGCGCGGTGGGAATGGACACGTCGCAGACCCGGTAGCGGAAGCTGTCGGTGCCGGCAAACCCTGCGGCCGGCGTGTAGCTGCACAGGCCGTTGGCGCACTGCACGCTGCCGTGGGTCGGTGCGGTCACCACCTGCAGCGAGGCCGGGTCCAGCGGTGCACTGCGGGCGCTGTCGTTGGCCAGCACGTCGATCTGCACCGGCGCGGTGGTCTCCACGGTGACCGCGTCGTCCACCAGGGTGAGCACGTTCGGCTCCACGGTCACGGTGACCGTGGCGCTGGCGCACATGGCCGGGTCGGCCACGTCGCACACCTGGTAGTCGAAGTTCTGCACGCCGGCGAAGTTGGTCAGCGCGGCGAAGCGGATGCGCGCGCGCGGCAGCACCGTGGCCGTGCCGTACGGCGGCGGCGCGGTGATGGTCACTGTCACCGTATCGGGATCGATCGGCGTGCCGTTGACGCGGTCATTGCCCAGCACGTCGATCTCGATCACGCCGTCCTGCGGCACCTGCACCTGGTCATCCTCGGCATCCACGCCCGGCGCGCCGGCGATGACGGTCACGCTGACCGTGCCGGTGTCGCATACGGTGGGCTGGTTGAGCAGGCACAGGGTGTAGGTGGTGCTGTAGCTGCCCGGTGCCAGCCCGGCGGCCACGTCCACCCAGCCATCGGCGCTGAAGGTCAGCGCGGTAGTGGCCACCGGCGCGAAGCTCACCTGGGCCGGATCCAGCGGTGCGGTGTTGAAGGTGTCGTTGGTGAACACGTTCAACACGCGTGCCTGCCCGGCTGGCCCGATCGGACCGGCGCTGTCGTCCACCGCCAGCAGCGCACCCACCGGCCCCTGCACCAGCACCGTGGCGATGGCGGTGGTGCAGTTGGTCGGCACGCCGTTCTCGCACAGCTGGTAGGCCAGCTGCACCTGGCCCGGCTGCACGCCGGCGGCCACCATGATCTGGCCCTGGTTGTTCATGGTGTAGCCCGGCGTGCTGCCGGTGAGGCTGGCTACTACGCTGCCCACCGGCGGCGGCGACACGTTGTTGAAGCTGTCGTTGTCCAGCACCGAGCGCGCGATGGTGCCGCCCACCGACGGATCCACCGGCGTAGCGGTGAAGTCGTCGTTGACCGACAGCACCACGTTGGCCGACCCGGACAGCGTGAGCGTGACGCTGGCCGTGCCGCACTGCGCGCTGTACGGCGCAGGCAGGCATACCTGGTAGGTGAAGGTCACCGGCCCGGTGGTGCCCGACGGCGGGGTGTAGCTGAAGCTGCCGTCGGCGTTGAACACCAGCCCGGGCACCGCACCGCTGGTGAGGGTGTAGAGCGCGCCCGGCGGCGTGTTGTCGTTGGACGATACGTTGCCAAGGGTCGGGCGCCCGGCCGGGGCGGTGACGCTGTCGTTCTGCGGCGCCGGGGTGATCACCAGGGTGACGCCGGCGGTGGCGCAGTTGGCCGGCGCGGCGGCTTCGCAGATCTGGTAGGTGATCTGGGTGGCACCCGACGCGACGCCGGTGCCCACGCTGATCGTGCCATCGGGGTTGATGGTGATGCCGGCCGGTGCGCCCACCAGGCTGAGGATCACATCGCCAGGCGGCGGCGGACTGACCCCGTTGAGGCGGTCGTTGGCGAGCACGCTGGCCGACGAGGTGGCGCCGGGCAGCACATCGGTGAGCACATCATCGCCGGCCACCAGGGTGCCGTTGTTGATGTTGATGGTGACCGTGGCGGTGCCGCAGCTGGCCGCGTACGGCGCGGGCAGGCAGGCCTGGTAGGTGAAGCTGACCGGGCTCGGCGTGCCGCCCGGTGGGGTGTAGGTGAACGCGCCGGTGCTGGTGAGGGTCAGGCCGCCCGGCGCCGCACCCAGCACGGTATAGACCGCCGTAGCCGGCATGCTGTCATTGCTGGCCACGGTGTTGGTCAGCGTCTGCCCGGCCGGTACCGAGTACGCATCGTTCTGCGGTGCCGGGCTGACCACCACGGTGACGCTGGCGGTGTCGCAGTTGGCGGGCGCGGCGGCTTCGCAGATCTGGTAGGTGAGCGCGGTTGCACCGGAGGTGACGCCGGTGGACACGGTGATCCTGCCGTCGGTGCCGATGCTGAAGCCCGCCGGCGCACCGACCAGGCTCAGCAGCACGTCGCCCGCAGCCGGTGGCGACACCCCGTTGAGGCTGTCGTTGGCCAGCACGCTGGGCCCGGAGGTGCTGCCCGGTGCGACGCCAGTGAACGTGTCATCGCCGGCCACCAGCTGGCCGTTGTTGATGCTGATGGTGACGATGGCGCGCCCGCACAGGCTGGCGTTCGGCGCCGGCAGGCAGACCTGGTAGGCCACGCTGACCGGGCCGACCACGCCGATCGCCGGGGTGTAGGTGAAGCTGCCGTTGGCGTTGAACGTCAAGCCGGCCGGCGCGGTGTCCTGCAACGTGAACTGCGCACCGGGCGGGGTGTTGTCGTTGGCGGCCACGGTGTTGGACAGGGTCTGCCCGGCCTGCACGGCGTAGGCGTCATCCTGCGGCGCCGGGGTGACCACCACGGTGACGCTGGCGGTGTCGCAGTTGGACGGCGCGGCCGCTTCGCAGATCTGGTAGGTGAGGGTGGTCGGCCCGGAGCCCACGCCGCTGCCCACCGTGATGGTGCCGTCGGGGTTGAGCGTGAAGCCACCCGGCGCGCCGACCAGACTCAACAACACATCGCCCGCGGCCGGCGGCGACACGCCGTTGAGGCTGTCGTTGGCGAGCACGCTGGTGCCGGTGGTGGCACCGGGCAGCACGCCGACCAGGGTGTCATCGCCTGCACTCAGGGTGCCGTTGTTGATGTTCAGCGCCACCGTGGCGGTGGCACACAGGCTGCCGTTCGGCGCCGGCAGGCAGGTCTGGTAGGTGAAGCCCACCGGCGACACCGCACCGGTCGGCGGCGCGTAGGTGAAGCTGCCATCGGGGTTGAAGGTCAGGCCCGGCGGCGGCATGCCCTGCACCGCCCAGGTGGAGCCGGCCGGCATGCTGTCGTTGCTGGCCACGCTGTTGCTCAGCGTCTGCCCGGCCTGCACCGAGAACGCGTCGTTCTGCGGAGTCGGGCTGACGATCACGGTGACGCTGGCGGTGGTGCAGTTGCCCGGCGCGGCGGCTTCGCAGATCTGGTAGGTCAACGGGGTCGGTCCGGCACTGACGCCGGTGGCCACGCTGATGGTGCCGGTGGGCGTGATCGCAAAGCCCGCCGGTGCGCCGACCAGGGTCAGCAGCACGTTGGCCGCCGCCGGCGGCGACACACCGTTGAGGCTGTCGTTGGCCAGCACGCTGGCCGCCGAGGTGGTGCCCGGTGCCACGCCGCTGAGCGTGTCGTTGCCGGCCAGCAGCGAGCCGGTGGTGATGTTGAGGGTGACGCTGGCGGTGGCGCACACCACGTTCGGTGCGGGCAGGCAGGCCTGGTAGGTGAAGGTCACCGGGCTCGGCGTGGCGGGCAGCGGGGCGTAGGTGAACGACCCGTCGGCGTTGAAGGTCAGCCCGGCCGGCGGGGTGCCCTGCACGGTGAAGGTCGAGCCCGGCGGCAGGCTGTCATTGGTCGCCACGCTGTTGCTCAACGTCTGCCCGGCCTGCACCGAGAAGGCATCGTTCTGCGGCGAGGGGCTGACGATGACGGTGATGCTGGCGGTATCGCAGTTGGTCGGCGCGGCGGCTTCGCAGATCTGGTAGGTGAGCGTGGTGGTGCCCGATGTCACGGTGCTGCCCACGCCAAGGGTGCCGTCGGCATTGAGGGTGTACCCGGCCGGCGCGCCCACCAGGGTCAGCACAACGCTGGCCGGCAGCGGCGGGCTCACCGCATTGAGCGTGTCGTTGGCCAGCACGCTGACGCTGGTGGTGCCTCCTGCGGCGACTCCGCTGAGGGTGTCGTCAACTGCCACCAGGGTGCCGTTGCTGATGTTGAGGGTGACGCTGGCGCTGTCGCAGAGCGAGGCGTTCGGCGCCGACAGGCACGCCTGGTAGGTAAAGATCACCGGGCCGACGGTGCCGATCGGCGGGGTATAGGTGAAGGTGCCATCGCCGTTGAACGTCAGCCCGGCCGGTGTGGCGCCCTGCACCGTCCAGGTGGAGCCTGCCGGCAGATTGTCGTTGGCGGCCACGTTGCCGTTGCTGATGGAGCCGCCGGCCTGCACGGCATACGCGTCGTTCTGCGCGGACGGGGTGATCACCAGCGACACCGTGGCGGTATCGCAGTTGGACGGCGCGGCGGTTTCGCAGATCTGGTAGGTCAGCGTGGCCGGGCCGGAGGTGACCCCGGTGGGCACGGTGATGGTGCCATCGGCGGCGATGGCGTAGCCGGCCGGCGCACCCACCAGGCTCAGCTGCACGCTGGCCGCGGCCGGCGGGCTCACCGTGTTGAGCGCATCGTTGGCCAGCACGCTGGGCGTGGTGGTGCCGGGCACGACGCTGGTGAAGCTGTCATCGCCAGCCACCAGCGTGCCCAGGTTGACATTCACCGTGGCCGTGGCGAGGCCGCACACGCCGCTGTTGGGCGCAGGCAGGCAGGTCTGGTAGGTGAAGGTGACCGCCCCGGTGGTGCCCACCGGCGGGGTGTAGGTGAAGCTGCCATTTCCGTTGAACACCAGCCCGGTCGGCGGCGTGCCCTGCACTGCCCAGGTCGACCCGGCCGGCATGCTGTCGTTGGTGGCCACACTGCTGCCCACCAGCGTGTCACCGGCCTGCACGGCAAACGCGTCGTTCTGCGGTGCCGGGGTGATCACCAGGCGGATCGCGGCGCTGTCGCAGTTGGTCGGCGACGCGGTCTCGCACAGCTGGTAGTTCAGCAGCGTCGCACCGGCAGTCGCACCGGCCGGCACCTGCACAGTGCCGTCGTTGTTGATCACGAACCCGGCCGGTGCGCCTACCAGCAGCAGCTGCACATCGGCAGAGGCCGGCGGGGTGACCCCGTTGAGGGCGTCGTTGGCCAGCACGCTGGGCGTGGCCGAGCCGGCGGTGATCGGGGCCGCGAACGTATCGTCGTTGGCCACCACCGCGTTCACCGCGATGTTCAAGGTAGCCGTCGCGGTGCCGCACACCGCGGCATCCGGCGCCGGCAGGCAGGCCTGGTAGCTGAAGGTAACCGGGCCGATGGTGCCCGCCGGTGGGGTGTAGGTGAAGCTGCCGTTGCTGTTGAAGACCAGCCCCTGCGGCGGCGCGACCACGCTCCAGGTGGAGCCGGCCGGCATGTTGTCGTTGCCCGACACGTTGCCGGTGTTGGGCTGGCCGGACTGCACGGCGATCACGTCGTTGACCGGCACGGGGCGCACGACCAGCGCGATGGTGGCCGTGGCGCAGTTGTTGGCCGCCGCGGTTTCGCAGATCTGGTAGACCAGCGCGATGGCGCCGGTGGGCGCGGTGGCGGCCACCGACAGCGTACCGGTGGGGCTGAGGGTGAAACCGGCCGGTGCGCCCACCAGCGACAGCGACACCGTGGCCGCAGCCGGCGGGGTCACCCCGTTGAGCGCGTCGTTGCCCAGCACGCTGGGCGTGCTGGCGCCCGGCGCGATCGCACCGAAGCTGTCATCGGCCGCCACCAGCAGGCCGTTGTTGATGTTCAGCGTGGCCGTGGCGGTACCGCACACGGCGCTGTTCGGCGCAGGCAGACAGGCCTGGTAGTCGAAGCTGGCCGGGCTGGTAGTGCCCGCCGGCGGTGCATAGGTGAAGCTGCCATCGGCGTTGAAGGTGACCCCGGCCGGCGGCGTGCCCTGCAGCGTGTACACCGATCCGATCGGCATGCTGTCGTTGCCCGACACATTGCCAGTCAACGTCTGACCGGCCTGCACGGCGAAGGCGTCGTTGGCCGGTGCCGGAGCGACCACCAGGGCCACGCTGGCGGTGGCGCAGTTGGCCGACGCGGCGGCCTCGCAGATCTGGTAGGTGAGCGTGGTGGCACCGGACGCGGTGCCGGTGGCCACGCTGATGGTGCCGTCGGCGGCAATCGCAAACCCGGTGGGCGCGCCGACCAGCGACAGCACCACCTCGGCAGGCAACGGCGTGGCCGCGTTGAGGGTGTCGTTGGTCAGCACGGTGGGCGACGCCGTGCCCGGCGCGATCGGGGTGGCGAAGGTATCGGCCACGGCCACCAGCGTGCCGCTGTTGACGTTGAGCGTTGCGTTCGCGGTGGCGCACACGCCCGCATCGGGTGCCGGCAGGCAGACCGTGTAGGCGAAGGTGGATGCGCCGCTGAACCCGGTTGGCGGGGTGTAGACCAGGCTGCCATCGGCGGCCAGCACCAGCCCGTCCGGCGGGATGCCCACCACCTGGAAGACCGCACCGGCCGGCACGTTGTCGTTGCTGGCCACGCTGCTGGTGAGCACCTGCCCGGCCGCGGTGGACAACGCATCGTCCAGCGCCGACGGTGCCACCACCAGGCGGATCGTCGCGGTGTCGCAGTTGCCCGGCGCAGCCGCTTCGCACAACTGGTAGGTGAGGTTCTTGACCCCGGCAGGGGTACCGGCGGCCACGGTCACCGCGCCTTCGGCGGTGATGGCCAGGCCGGCCGGTGCGCCCACCAGTGACAGCAGCACGTCGGCCACCGCCGGCGGCGTGGCGCCGTTGAGCGAATCATTGGCCAGTACCGAGGTGGTGCTGCCGCCACTGACCGGGTTGATCGGGGTAGTGCTGAAATCATCGCCATTGGCGGCCAGGCTGCCCACGGTGATGGTGATGGTGGCGCTGGCCGTGGCGCACAGCGCCGCGTTCGGTGCCGGCAGGCAGACCTGGTAGTCGACGTTCACCGGCGAGGTAGCGCCCACCGGCGGCACATAGGTGAAGCTGCCCGACCCGGTGAAGGTCAGCCCGGCCGGCACCGGGCCGACCACGCTGAACAGCGCGCCCGCCGGCACGTTGTCGTTGTCACCGACGTTGCCGTTGAGCGCCTGCCCGGCCGCGGTGGAATAGGTGTCGTTGCTGGCCGACGGCGTCACTACCAGGCGCAGGGTGGCGCTGGCGCAGTTGCTGGGCAGCACCGCTTCGCAGACCTGGTAGGTCAGCACCACCGCGCCACTGGTGGCGGCCGCGGGCACCTGCAGCAGGCCGTTGGCATCGAGCGCGTAACCGGCCGGCGCACCGACCAGGCTCAGCAGTACACTGGCGGCGGCCGGCGGCGTAACGCCGTTGAGCGTGTCATTGACCAGCACGCTGCTGGCACTGGTGCCACCGGGGGCGAGCGGCGTGGCGCTGATGTCGTCGTCGCGCGCCACCAGGGTACCCGCGTTGACGTTGATGGTGGCCGTGGCGGTACTGCACTGCGCGCTGTCCGGCGCGGGCAGGCAGACCTCATAGGTGAACGTGACCGGGCCGGTGAAGTTGGCCGGCGGGGTGTACTGGATGCTGCCATCGGCGCCGAACTGCAGGCCCGCCGGCACCGCGCCGGGCACGCGGAACACCGCACCGGCCGGCGCGTTGTCGTTGCTGCCCACGTTGCCGGCCAGCAGCTGCCCGGCCGGGGTGGAGAACACATCGGCGGCCGCCAACGGCGCGACCAGCAGGCGGATCTGGGCCGTATCGCAGTTGCCCGGCAGCGCCGCTTCGCACAGCTGGTAGGTCAGCGTGACCGCACCGGCAGCCACGCCGCTGGCAATGGCGAGCACGCCATCGCTGCCCAGCGTGTAGCCCGACGGCGCGCCCACCAGGGTGAGCAGAACATCGGCCGAGGCCGGCGGCACGGTGCCATTGAGGCTGTCGTTGCCCAGCACCGACGCCGTGCTGCCGCCCACGGCAGGGTTGATCGGGGTCGCGCGGACATCATCGTCATTGGCCACCAGGGTGCCGGCATTGACGTTGACCGTGACCAACGCGCCGGCGCACACGGTGGTGTCCGGTGCGGGCAGGCAGGCCTGATAGGCGAAGGTGACCGCGCCCTGGGTGCCCACCGGCGGGGTGTAGGTGAAGCTGCCGTTCGGGTTGAACACCAGACCGGCCGGCGCGGTGCCGCTCAGGCTGAAGCTCGCGTTGGCCGGTACGTTGTCGTTGCCGGCCACGTTGCCGGTCACCGGCACGCCCACCTGCGTGCTGAGAGTGTCGTTGACCGCCACCGGCGCCAGCAGCAGCTGCACCGCACCGGTATCGCAGTTGCTGGGCAGTGCCGCTTCGCACAGCTGGTAGGAGAAGCTGACCGCACCGGCCGCCGCGCCACCGGGAACGGACACGGTGCCGTTGCTGTTGATCACATAGCCGGCCGGCGCGCCCACCAGGCTCAGGATCACATCGGCCGGGGCCGGCGGAACCGCGCCGTTGATGGTGTCGTTGCCAAGCACGCTGTTGGTGGTGCCGCCGCTGGCCGGGTTGATGATCGCGGCGCGGAAGTCATCGTCGTTGGCCACCAGCGTGCCGGCGTTGACGTTGAGGGTGACCGTGGCGGTATCGCAGACGGCGGCGAACGGCGCGGCCAGGCACGCCTGGTAGGTGAACGTGGTGGTGCCGGTGTACTGCGCCGGCGGGGTGTAGGTGAAGCTGCCATCGGGGTTGAACAGCAGCCCGGCCGGCGTGGCACCGGTCACGGCATAGGTGGTCCCGACGGCAACCGTGTCATTGACCGCCACGTTGCCGCTGACCGCGCGCGCCACCTGTGTGGTGAACGCATCGGCCACCGCGTCGGGCGCGATCACCACCGCAATGCTCGCGGTGGTGCAGTTGCTGGTGCCGGCCTGGCACAGCTGGTAGGTCAGGCTGATGGGCCCGGCCGGCGCACCCGCAGGCACCTGCAGCTGGCCGTTGGCGGCCAGTGTGTAACCGGCTGGCGGTGCATTGATCAGCGACAGCGTGGCCTGCGCAGGCAGTATGGCCGCGCCGTTGAAGGTGTCGTTGTCCAGCACGCTGGCGGTCAGCCCACCGGCACTGGTCAGCGGCGTGCCGGTGAAGTCGTCGTTGCCGGCCGCGATGACGGCGGCGCCGACATTGACGGTCACGGTGGCGGCATCGCACACGCCCGCATTCGGCGCCGGCAGGCACACCTGGTAGCGGAAACTGTCCGCACCGATGTACGCCGACTGCGCGGTGTAGCTGAAGCTGCCATCGGCATTGACCGTCACGGTGCCATGCGCGGCCACGGCCAGCAGGCTGAACTGTGCGCCCGCGCCCACGTTGTCGTTGCCGGTCACGGTGCCGGTCAGCGGGACGCCCGCCGTGGCCACGAACGCGTCGTCGAGCGCATCGGGCGCGACCACCAGCTGCACGCTGGCGGTGGCGCAGTTGGTGGGCGCCGCTATTTCGCAGATCTGGTAGTCAAAGGTCACTGCACCGGCCGCGGCACCGGCCGGCACCTGCACCTGCCCGTTGGCGTTGACCGCATAGTTGGCCGGCGCACCACTCAGGGTGAGCAGCACCGCGGCCGGGGCCACCGCCACCCCATTGAGGGTGTCGTTGCCCAGCAGGCTCACCGTGGTGGTGGTGCCCGGCAGCAGCGGCGTGGTGAACACATCGTTGACCGCGGCAATCTGGTTGGCCTGCACGTTCACGCTGACCGTGGCGGTGTCGCACACGGTGCCGTTCGGGGCCGGCAGGCAGACCTGGTAGATGAACGAGTCCGGCCCGGTATTGCCGTTGGACGGGGTGTAGCTGAAGGTCCCATCGGCGTTGACCACGGCGGCGCCACGCGCGGGCGCGGTGGCCAGGGTGTAGGTGGACCCGCTGGCGATGTTGTCGTTGCCGGCCAGGCTGCCAGTAGCCGGCTGACCGCCGCCCGGGGTGGTCACCGTGTCGTTCACTGCATCCGGGCTCACCACCAGATTGGCGGTGGCGGTGGCGCAGTTGGCCGGCAAGGCGTTTTCGCAGAAGCGATAGGTCAGCGCCAGCGGACCGGCCGCGGCGGTGGCCGGCACCTGCACGGTGCCGTTGGCATTGATGGCAAAGCCCGTCGGCGCGCCCACCAGGCTCAACGTCACCTGGGCCAGCGGCACGGCGCCGCCGTTGAACGTGTCGTTGGTGAACACGGTGGGGGTGAGCCCACCGGTGCCGGCCGGGATCGGCGTGGCGAAGGTGTCGTCCACCGCTACCAGTGCGTTGGCATTGACTACGATCGCAGCGGTTCCCGTCGCGCAGACGGCGCCGTTCGGCGCGGGCAGGCAGACCTGGTACTGGAACGAGGTGGGCGTGGCGATGCCGCCGACAGGCGCGTAGGTGAAGGTGCCGTCGCTGTTGACGGTGAGCCCGGCTGGCGGCGTGCCGACGGCGCTGAACACTGCACCCACCGGTGCGTTGTCGTTGCTGGCCACGTTGCCGGTGAACGAGGGCGCGCCACCGGTGGCGTTGAAGCTGTCGTTCACCGCAGTCGGGCCGATCACAACGCTGGCCGTGGCGGTGGCGCAGTTGGTCGGCGAGGCGTTCTCGCAGATCTGGTAGGTCAGGCTGCCGGCACCGGCGGTGGCGCCGGCCGGCACCGTGATCACGCCGGCACTGTTGATGGTGAATCCGGCCGGCGCGCCCTGCAGCGCGATGATGAGGTTGGCGCCGACCACCGGCGCACCGTTGAGCGTGTCATTGGCCAGCACCGTGGGCGTGGTGCCACCGGTGGCCGAGGAGATCGCGGTGGCGAACACATCGTTGTTGGCCACCAGCGCGTTGGCCTGCACCGGCACGGCCGGGGTGGTGGCGCTGTTGTCGCCCGGGGTCGGATCGGTGGTGCCGGTGGGCAGCACCAGCGCGACGCTGTTGGCCGGCACGGTGGCCGGGGTGGCGCTGGGCGCGGTGCCATTGACCAGCAGCACCACGCTGTCGCCCACGCCCACGTTGACCTGCACGTTGACGGCATTGCCGGTGCCACTGGACTGCGCGCACGACGATGCCGCGGTGGTGGGCTGGCAACTCCAGGCCACGTTGGTGAGCAGCGACGACACGGTGTCGACCACGCCCACGCCCTGCGCCGCCGACGGGCCGGCATTGCTCACCTGGATGCGGTACTGCACCGCGCCGCCGGCGGCCACCGGACTGGCACTCAGCAACGTCTTGGTCACGCTCAGCTGTGCCTGCAGGGCCAGCGCATTGGTATCGGTGGCGGTGTTGTTGCCCGGGGTCGGGTCGCCCACATCGGTCGGCGCGGTCACCGTGGCGGTGTTGTTGAGCGGGTTCGGGTAGCTCTGCGCAAGCAGCGTGGGAGACAGCAGCAACGCCAACAGCCCCACCGCGTGCGCGATGCCGGCCGATGCCCTGCGTGCCCTGCCCTGCGTGCGGCGTGCTGCCATGCGCTCATCCTCGAAGCGGTGATCGTGTCCATCCCCGGCGCGGGGTCATCCCCACGCCCACTGCGGTACCGCCCCGGGTGCTAGTACGCGCCCGGGTTGCTGCTGAAGCTGACCGGCACGCTGATCGTTGCCTGGCCCCCATTGATCAGGTTCACGCCCACGCTGACCGCGTTGCCGCCCACCGCACCGCCACTGGCCGCCGCGCACGTGCTGCCGCTGGTGGCACTGCAGGTCCAAGCGCCCCGCAAGGTGATGCCGTTGGGCAGGTTGTCGGCCACCACGGCATCGGTGACCGGGTCGGGCCCGTCGTTGCGCACCAGCAGCGTGTAGGTGGCCGTGCCGCCTGGTGTGTAGGTGCCGCTGCCGTCGCTCTTGGTGATCGACAGCTCGGCCTGGCGCGTGCGGTTGGTGATGCGGCACACCAGGGTCACGGCGGTGGCGGTCATCGCCGGCGCCTGCAGGGTGAAGCTGCCGCCGCTGCCGGAAGACACCACGGTGTTGTTCTGGTCGGTGCATTGCCAGCTGCTGGCATAGCGCGCCAGCGTGGTGCCGGCGGCGGCGGCTTCGGCCAGCGCGTAGCTGCCGCCGGGCACGGTGATCACCGCCGCGGTGGCGCCGTTGTTGCCCACGTTGCTGGCCGAGCCCACCGTGCTGCCGTTGTAGGTGATGGACAGGTTGAAGCGGCCGGTGTCGCTGGTGGGCTGCAGGTCCTTGACCAGCTGCAGCGTCGCCGCGCAGGCCTGGGTGATGCCTTCCACGGTGAACACCGCCTGGCCGATACGGATGCCCAGCAGCGCCAGCAGGTTGTCGACCAGGCCCCCGAGCACGGCCGTCAGCACGGGGGTGACCAGCACGTTGACGGCGGAGCGGATGGGCGTAAGCAGCGTGTTGACGATGCCGTTGACCAGGTCGGCCACCGGCAGCGGCAGCGGGATGCCGCCGAGCAGGGTCACGGTGGGGTTGCCACTGGTGACCTGGATGTTCAACGAGTTGACCAGCGTGGACACCATCGTGGCCGCGCTCACCGTACCGGCAGTCAGCGTGCGGGTCTGTGGGTAGGGACCAGTGAAGCTGGCACTCTGCAGCCCTGGCGTGGCGGTGGCGAAGCTGCGCACGCTGACCGTGAGCGGCACGGTGATGTCGGCGATCGGCGTGAGCAGGCCAAGCACGTTGGCCGCCACCCGCACCTTCACGCTGAGCGAGGTCAGCGTGGCGGCGGTCAGTGCCGTGTCGGTCAGCACGGTGCTGCGGTTGAAGAAGGTGGCGTCGCTGATCTGGCCGACATACAGGTTCACCAGGCCCGGGCGCGCCTGCAGCGTGACCGCGTTGCCCACCAGGTTCACCGCCGAGATCGAGCCTTCGGCACGCGCCACGTCGGCATACAGCTGCAGGTGCAGTACGTCGGCGGTGATGCTGGTGTTGGACAGCGACACCCCCAGCAGGTTGAGGCCGTTGAGCGCCGCGCTGAGCGTGCCGGTGTTGAGTCCCTGCACCAGGTCCAGGTCGAGCTTGATGCGGATGGCCGCACTGTGGAACGCCGCGCCCACCGTGCCGCAGCTGTAGACCGGCGGTTCGATCACCTGCAGCCACAGGCGCACGTTGGCCACACCGTTGAGGCCCAGCGCCGCGGTGTCGACGGTGATCGGCGTTGGCGTGGTGAGCACGTTGCGGAAGTTGTAGAGCTGCACGCCGCCGGTCAGCAGGTCCAGCACGTTCAGGCGCACGGTGGCCAGCGACCCGGTGGGCAGGGCGATCTGCAGCAGGTCGGCCAGGCGGATGTTGCCGGTGGTCCCGGCCACGCCCAGCGGCAGTGCGTTGAGCACGTTGGCCGCGGCGGTCTGGCCGTCGGCCTGCAGCACCTGCACCATCGCCGCGCGCAACTGGCCCAGGGTGATGTTGGCGTTGAGCACCTGGCTGGGATCGCTCACCACCACCCCGCCGTTGAGCTGGGTCAGCAAGGCGTTGAGGTTGATGTTGGCGCCGGCCAGGTTGTTCCAGTCGGCCACGCTCAGGTTGAGGCTGGTGCCCGGCAGCAGCGCGCCGAACAGCAGGTTGAGCACCGGACTCTGGGTGGAATCCACCGAGGCCAGGCGCGGACCGGCACTGACGCAGGCGCCGGCGGTACAGGCCGATTGCGCCTTGGCCTGCCCCAGGCATGAAAGCACCGCCAGTAGTGCAAGGAGCAGCCATGACTGCCAACGCACTGACGGAACGTTCACGCCTTTCACATTAACCATACATGCGTCTCCGCCGATTTTTGGCAGAGTTCGACCGTGGCGGCGGAGTTACTCCGTCGTCGTTCTGATCGTGCCCTGCCGGTGCCGTTTCCCGCTTGGGAATGCGTTTATGTCCGGTTCGGGCCGATTAATGCGGGGCAACGAAAATTCCGTCAAACAAGACGGCGTGAAATAGGGGGACAGTGGCGCTTGCTGGCGGGTCGGCGTCGGACGAATACCCCGGATGCAGCAGGCGGCGACAGCGATTCTGTACACGCGGGAAAAGAATCACTTCCAGGGAAGCAGGGCTTACCGAACAGGGAAAGGGGGCACTAAATGCAGGCCATGTGCGACAGAATCCGGCGAGCCCGACTAACGGCTGGCCTGTCCCAGGCGCAGCTGGCGTTGGCGGCCGGCGTGCGACGCAGTGCCGTAGCGCAGTGGGAACGGGAAGGCGGTACATTCCCGAGCGTGCAACACCTTGCCTGCATCGCAATTGTGACGCAAGTCCATTTTGAATGGCTGGCCACGGGGCGCGGTCCCGGGCGTCCGGAGGACGGCGTGGACCTGCCTTTGCCGGACGCGTTGCCGGTGGAAGCAGCACGTACCGCCCAGGAAACCGAGATTCTGTCGTTATTGCGGCGCATGCCCGCGCGCAAGCGTCAGGTGGCGCGCGCGATCATGGAAATGTTGACGGAGTAACGCGTGGCTGCCGGCCTGTTGCCGGCCCGGATTACAGCGCCGCGCGCGGCGGCAGCGACCAGTCGATGGGCGTCTGGCCGCGGCGCTGCAGGTATTCATTGGCCATCGAGAAGTGATGGCACCCCAGGAAACCGCGGTGCGCCGACAACGGCGACGGATGGGGTGCCTTCAGCACCCGATGCCGGCCGGTGTCGATCACCTTGCCCTTCTGTTGCGCGTAGCTGCCCCAGAGCATGAACACCAGCCCGTCGCGTTCACGGTTGAGGGTGTCCACGACATGGTCGGTGAACCCTTCCCAGCCGCGCTTCTGGTGCGCACCGGCTTGGCCGGCCTCCACGGTCAGCACCGCATTGAGCAACAGCACGCCCTGGCGCGCCCACGGCAGCAGGCAGCCGTGGTCCGGGCGCGGAATCCCCAGGTCGGCTTCGATTTCTTTGTAGATATTGAGCAGCGACGGCGGCACCGGGATGCCGGGCATCACCGAGAAACTCAGGCCATGGGCCTGGCCGGCGCCGTGGTAGGGGTCCTGCCCCAGGATCACCACCTTGACCTGCTCGAACGGGGTGGCATCGAAGGCGGCGAACATCTGCGGGCCGGGCGGGAACACCTGCGCACCGGCTGCCTTGCGCTGGCGCAGGAAGCTGGACAGGTCACGCATGTCCGGACGCAGCAGCCACTCACCAATACGTGCCTTCCAGCTCGGTTCAAGCTGGATGCTGGGGGTTGCGTCGTCGTTCATCGCACCAGGGGTTTTTCATTGAGCCGCGACAGGCGCAGCTGGAACAGGACCTTGGTCACCAGCAGGCGCTCTTCGATCGGCTTCTGCACCAGGTCGTTGGCACCGGCCTGCAGCAGGCCGGACTGGTTGAGCGGGTTGCCGTCGCCGGTCATCACCAGCACCGGCAGGCGGCGCTTGCCGTAGCCGAAATCCACGCGCACGCGCTCGACCACGTCCAGCCCGCTCAGCTCGCCCTTGAGGGTCACGTCGGTGAGCACCAGGTCGATGCGGTGGCTGCTGCGGCCCAGCGATTCGGCGGTGAGCAGCGCGAAGGCTTCCTCGGCGGTCATCACATGCAGCACGCGCAGGCTCTGGCGTTCGAGCATGCGCTTGGTCGCCTCGGCCACCACGCGGCTGTCTTCGACATACAGGATGGTGGCGCCGGGAATGGTTTCCGGCTGCACATAGCCACGGATGAACGTGGCCAGCGCCTCATGGCCCAGCGCCTTGTCGAAATAGTCAGTGACGTAGTCGGTGAAGCGGCGCTGTTCCAGGTGCTGCTGCGCATCGCCGGATACCACGATCACCGGCACGTAGGCCTGCCCGGCGGTTTCGCGGACCAGCCGCGCCAGCGCCAGGCCGTCGCCGTCGCTGAGCGTGAGCGAGGTGGTGACCAGGTTCACCGGCCCGGCGGCAAGGGCGTTGCGCGCCTCTTCGATGCTCGCGCAGCCCACCACCTCCACCGCCGGCAATTCGCGTTGCAGCACATCGGCAATCAACTTGCGGACCAGCTTGGAGCCGTCGACCACCATCACGCGCGGTGCATCGTCGACCAGGTGCTTCAGGGCTTGCGGGCGCATGCGGGCCTCAGGTTTCGGTCGGTCGGGTCTGGCGCAGGAAATGCCCTGTCACCAGCCACGCGCCCAGCCAGCCCAGCACCACGGTGCCGACCAGCACGAACGATGAATGCAGCAGATCCAACCCGTGCAACACGAACGGGCTGGCATAACTTTCAGACAACGCGGCCAGCGGCGGGCGCAAGGCCAGGCCGGCCACGCCGATCAGCGCCAGCGCCACCGCGCCGGCCCCCAGCCCGTACCACGCGCCCAGGTACAGGAACGGGCGGCGGATGAAGCCGTCGCTGGCGCCCAGCAACTGCAGCACGCCGATTTCCTCGCGGCGCGCCTGGATGTCCAGGCGCACGGTATTGCCCACCACCAGTGCGGCGCCCAGGCCCAGCAACACCGACAGCACCTGTACCAGCCGCGCGCCGAAGCCCAGCCAGGCGTCCAGGCGCTTGCGCCACAGCGCATCGTGCTGCACCAGGTCGGCCTGCGGCAGGCCTTCCAGCGACTGCGCCAGGCGCGCATCGTCGGCGCCTGCCTTCGGGGTGACGATCAGCAGCGTAGGCAACGGGTTGTCGTGCAGCGCATCGATCGCCTCGCCCAACCCGGCGCCGTCACGCAGTTCCTGCAGGCCCTGCTCCGGCGTCTGCACGGTGACGTTGGCCACATCGGCACGGCCACGCAACGAATCGGCGACCTGCCCGGCCGCCGCCGCGTCGGTGTCGGTCTTGAGGAACAGGTTGATGTCGCGCGACTGCTGCACGCTGCCGGCGAAATGGGTGAGGTTGTCCAGCGCGATGGACAGGCCCAACGGCAGGGCCAGGGCCAGCGCCATCACCATGATGGTCAGCAGCGTGGCCCACGGCTTGCGCCAGGCACGGCCCAGGCTGAACACCACGCTATGGCCGTGGTGATGAAGCCACACGCCCAGGCGCGACGGTGCCGCGGCGTCCCTGTTGGTGGGTGCGTTCATTCGGCCAGGTCCTGCGGCGAGATGTCGTCGATCAGCTTGCCGTGGTCCAGGATCAGCACGCGCTTGCGCATGTGCCGCAGCAGGGCCAGGTCGTGGCTGACTACCAGCACGCTGGTGCCGCGCTCGGGAAGCTCGGCGAACAACGCCATGATTTCCGCCGCCAGGGTGGGGTCGAGGTTGCCGGTGGGTTCGTCGGCCACCAGCAGCCGCGGTTCGCTGACGATCGCGCGGGCGATGCCCACCCGCTGCTGCTCACCCGCCGACAGCTGCGACGGCAGCGCTTTTTCGCGGTGGCCCAGGCCCATCCGTTCCAGCACCGAGCGCACCCGCTTGCCGATATCGGCGCGGCGGGTGCCGCGCAGGATCAGCGGCAGGGCGACGTTCTCGGCGATGCTGCGGTCCATCAGCAGGCGGTGGTCCTGGTAGACCGCACCCACCTCGCGACGGTGCCGGGGGATGTTGCCGCCACGCACCTTGAGCAGGTTGCGCTCGTTGAAGATCACCGCGCCGCGGCTGGGCCGCTCGTCGAGGTGGATCAACTTGAGCAGGGTGCTCTTGCCCGCACCGGAGTGACCGGTGACGAACAGCATTTCCCCGGGGGCGACATCGAAGCTGACGTCCACCAGTGCCTGGTGGCCGCCGGCATATTGTTTGCTGACATTGTCAAAACGCAGGACGCTCATCCCCTGATTATGCAGGACGAGGGTGGCGGCGTGCAGGTGGGGTGGGTGCCGACCCACGGTCGGGGGAAGCGCCATCGCATTCGCGCTGTCGCCCCACGGTTCGCTGCGCAAACCGTGGGCCCCTCTCATCAGCACCCGATCCCCCGTCGCTTCGCGACCGCCCCCTTACCAAGGGGGCTATACCCCCCAGGCATCGCGGGTCGCGCGTCCGGTCTTACGAACCGGACAGCATCCGGCGGATCTTGCGACCGATGCGGGTCAGGAACGACGCGCCCGGATCGGCGGCCGGGGTGCCACGCATCGGCTTGGCGGTCACCTGCACCGGGGTCACCGATGCCTGCGGTGTGGCACCTTCGGCGCCTTCGACCGGACGGCCGTGGCGACGACGACGACGCTTGCGCGGGGCGCGCTCGCCTTCCACGGCCGGGCTGTCGGCGGCGCTCGGGGCGTCCGCCGGGGCAACGGCGGCCTGGGCCACCGCGGCCTGCGGCTTGACCTCACCCTCGACCGGGGCGTCGCCTTCCACGCGCGGCTTGCGCTCGCGGCGCGGCTTGCCGTCGGCACTGCGCTCGCCCGGTGCGCGGCGTTCGCCACGGCCACCGGCCGACGGCTTGCCACCGCGACCGCTGCTGCTGCCACCGCCACGACGCTGTTCTTCGGCCGCACGCGCTTCGCGTGCCTCGCGGAAGATCTGGCCAACGCTCTCGTTCTCGTCGCCTTCCTCGCCCGCTTCGGCCGGCGCACGTTCCGGGCGCGGCAGCGAGGTCAGGATTTCGCTGGTGACCGCTTCGACCGGGATCTTCTGCTCGATGTAGGCCTCGATGTCCGGCAGGCCCATCGCGTAGCGCTCGCAGGCGAAGCTGATCGCATCGCCTTCTTCGCCCAGGCGCGCGGTACGGCCGATGCGGTGCACGTAGTCTTCGGCGTCGAACGGCAGGTCGTAGTTGTAGACGTACTTGATGCCGTCGATGTGCAGGCCGCGGGCGGCCACGTCGGTGGCTACCAGGATTTCGAGCTGGCCCTTCTGGAAGCGGTTGAGCAGGCTCTCACGCTTCTTCTGCGGCACGTCGCCGGACAGCACGCCCACGCGGTAGCCGGCCTTTTCAAGCGAACGGGCCACGCGCTCGACGAACACCTTGGTGTTGACGAAGACCATGGTGCGCGCGCCTTCGCTGCGCGACAGCAGGCCCAGCAGCAGCGGGATCTTTTCTTCGTCGGCCGGGAAGTAGATGCGCTGGCGCACGCGCGCGGCGGTGATCGACTCGCTTTCCACCACCAGCTTCTGCGGCTCGTTCATGTGCTCATAGGCCAGCTCCAGCACGCGGTGGCTGAGCGTGGCGCTGAACAGCAGCGTCTGGCGCGTGCTGCGCTCGGGCATGCGGCGCAGCAGGAAACGGATGTCCTTGATGAAGCCCAGATCGAACATGCGGTCGGCTTCGTCGAGCACGCAGATTTCGCAGGCGTGCAGCGACACCACCTTGTGCTGCTTGACATAATCGATCAGGCGGCCCGGGGTGGCGATGATGACGTCCACGCCCTGCTGCAGGATCTCGCGCTGCTTGTCGTAATCCACACCGCCGTAGACCAGCGCGAAGCGCAGGCCCAGGTCCGAACCGAACTTGACCGCATCCTTGTGGATCTGGATGGCCAGTTCGCGGGTGGGGGCCAGGATCAGCGCGCGCGGGTCTTCCGGCTTGCGGTCGGCCAGTGCCGGACGGGTCAGCAGGCGGTTCACCACCGCGACCAGGAAGGCCAGGGTCTTGCCGGTGCCGGTCTGGGCCTGGCCGGCGACGTCGCCGCCGGGCAGCGCGACCGGCAGGGTCAGCGCCTGGATGGGCGTGCAACGGGTGAATCCGGCTCCTTCAAGGCCGGCCTGCAGGGCCGGGTGCAGCTCGAAGGAGGAGAAGGTCAAATCGGTCAGCGGTTTGTCGCTCATGTGTCCGTCTTGGTAAGGCCGCCCCGGCAGCGGTGCGCGGGAGGCTTGCAATCTTGGGGGGCACCGTCGCCATTGCGGGCCCTGCGCCGGGGTTGGACGGGGCCGGACCTACCGGTCCAGGGGCGCCGCACAATGGCGCAGTTTAGCGCAATGTCGGCGCCAAACCGGCCTCCGCCGTCGCAAGGATGGCTGAGACAGCCCGCCAGAGGCCGACTGTCACCGTCGGTCCCCGGTATCGACCCGCCGGTTTTCACATGTTTTCACCGCGCCTGCCGCCAGTTGAACGTGCGCGCCACGGCCACTGGAGGCGGTCGCACACGGCCACATATAGAGAAGGACTGCCCCATCAATGCAGGGCGCCAATCACGGGATGCTGGGTTTCAGGCAGCACCTGCCCGGCCGCGACGATAGGGGTACACTGCCCGCCGTGAGCGACCAGGCATCCACCTGGCGCACCGCTGGCCGCCCTCGCGGCCACGAGGCAGCAGACGCGGACGGCACCTTCCGGTGGCGTCCAAATTCAACCTCCTCCGGCCCCGCCGGGTGCATTTCCAGACGAGAAACCAAGATGAGCGACAAGGTTGTACATGTCGGCGATGCCGACTTCGATAGCGCAGTGCTGAATTCCAAGGAACCGGTGCTGGTCGATTTCTGGGCCGAGTGGTGTGGTCCGTGCAAGATGATCGCCCCCGCCCTGGACGAACTGGCCGACGCCTACAACGGCCGCGCCAAGATCGCCAAGGTCAACGTGGACCAGAACCGCGCATTGGCCGCCAAGTACCACGTGCGCTCGATCCCGATGCTGCTGGTGTTCAAGGACGGCCAGGTCCAGGCGCAGCAGATCGGCGCGGTCGGCAAGGCCCAGCTGGCCGGCATGCTGGACAAGGCGCTGGCCTGATCGCAGCAGGCAGCCGGCCCCTGCCGGCTGCCCGCGGGGCCTGCCCCGCATGAATGACCCTGCCCCACCCGGCTTGCGCACCGCCGCGAGCCGGTGTTAGTGTCGGCAGCATCCGGCCGCATTCGCGCGCCGCATCTTCTGGACGACGTTCTTTCCAGAATCCTTTCCCAACGTTCGCTGCCCTGCCGGGCGCTCGCACCTTCTAGCGAGGAATCCAGCACTTGTCCGATATCACTACTTCCGAACCCGGGAGCGCCGACGCGCCCGCCGAGAAGCGCGTGCGCAAGCCGCGCGTCGCCAAGGCCGCCGCCAACACCGCTGCCGAGGCAGGTTCTCCCCCCTCCCAGCCTGCACTGCCCCTGGCTGCCGCGCATGACGCGCCGGCGCCGGTCGCCGCTCCGTCGGCGCCGCAGCAGGCACCGTCCGCCTCTACCGGCGACGCCTCCTCTGCCCAAGGCAATGCGCAACAGGACACCGGCGACGGTGGCCAGCGCAACCAGAACGGCAACAACACCCCCAAGGGCGGGCAGAACCCGTACCAGCAGGGTCAAGGCCAGGGCCAAGGCCAGAACCAAGGTCAGGGTCAGGGTCAGGGCAACCGCCGTGATCGTTTCCGCAATCGCCGTGACCGCAATCGCGGTGGCGATCGCTACAACGACGACGGCATGCCGCAGGACAACGGCGAACAGCAGCCGTTCGTGCGCAGCCAGCAGGCCAATGTGCCCGAAGGCTTCCCGGTCTATTCGCTGAGCGACCTCAAGCGCATGCCGGCGCAGAAGCTGCTGGAAATTGCCGAGCAGTTACAGATTTCCGAAGGCGTGGCACGTGCCCGCAAGCAGGACGTGATCTTCGCCCTGCTCAAGGTGCTCACCCGCCATGGCGACGGCGTTGCCGCCGACGGCGTGCTGGAAATCCTGCCCGACGGCTTTGGTTTCCTGCGTGCCGCCGAAGCCAGCTACCTGGCCGGCCCGGACGATACCTACATTTCGCCCAGCCAGATCCGCCGCTTCAACCTGCGCACCGGCGACCACCTGTCCGGCCGCATCCGCTTCCCGAAGGACGGCGAGCGTTACTTCGCGCTGTCGATCGTGGACACCATCAACGGTGAGCCGCTGGAAGCGTCGAAGAACAAGGTGCTGTTCGAAAACCTGACCCCGCTGTTCCCGCGCAAGCGCTTCACCCTGGAACGCGGCAACGGTTCGTCCGAAGACATCACCGGCCGCATCCTCGATCTGATGGCACCGCAGGGCAAGGGTCAGCGTTCGCTGATCGTCTCCCAGCCCAAGGCCGGTAAGACGATGATGATGCAGCAGGTGGCCACGGCGATCACCACCAATCATCCGGACGTGCACCTGATCGTGCTGCTGATCGATGAGCGCCCGGAAGAAGTGACCGAAATGCAGCGCACCGTGCGCGGCGAAGTCATCAGCTCCACCTTCGACGAACCGGCTGCGCGCCACGTGCAGGTTGCCGAAATGGTGATCGAGCGGGCCAAGCGCCTGGTCGAGCACAAGAAGGACGTGGTGATCCTGCTCGACTCGATCACCCGCCTGGCACGTGCCTACAACAACGTGGTGCCCAGCTCCGGCAAGGTGCTCACCGGTGGTGTGGACGCCAACGCCCTGCACCGTCCGAAGCGCTTCTTCGGCGCCGCGCGTAACGTGGAGGAAGGCGGCAGCCTGACCATCATCGCTACCGCGCTGGTCGATACCGGCAGCAAGATGGACGAGGTGATCTACGAAGAGTTCAAGGGCACCGGCAACAGCGAAGTGCACCTGAGCCGTCGCATCTCTGAAAAGCGCGTGTTCCCGGCGATCGACATCAACCGCTCGGGTACCCGTCGCGAAGACCTGCTGATCGAACCGGAACTGCTGCAGAAGATCTGGATCCTGCGCAAGCTGCTGCATCCGATGGATGAAATGGCCGCGATGGAATTCCTGCTCGACAAGATGAAGAACACCAAGTCCAACGACGAGTTCTTCGGTTCGATGAAGCGCTGATACGCGTTCCAGGCGAACAGAAAAAGGCCCCGCACTGCGGGGCCTTTTTCGTTGAGAGTGACCGGTAGTGCCGGCCGCTGGCCGGCTCCACGCACAAATACCCACACCCGGGTACCGCCGGCCGCGCTGGCCGGCTCCACGCACAAACACCCACACCCGGGTAGTGCCGGCCGCTGGCCGGCTCCACGCACGAACACCCACACCCGGGTACCGCCGGCCGCTGGCCGGCTCCACGCACAAACACCCACACCCGGGTAGTGCCGGCCGCTGGCCGGCTCCACGCACAAATACCCACACCCGGGTACCGCCGGCCGCTGGCCGGCTCCACGCACGAACACCCACACCCGGGTACCGCCGGCCGCTGGCCGGCTCCACGCACAAATACCCACACCCGGGTAGTGCCGGCCGCTGGCCGGCTCCACGCACGAACACCCACACCCGGGTAGTGCCGGCCGCTGGCCGGCTCCACGCACAAATACCCACGCCCGGGTACCGCCGGCCGCTGGCCGGCTCCACGCAGCCCCGCCGAACGCCAGCCGGGCAGAGCCCGGCTCTACGGACAACGCACGCCAGCCGGGCAGAGCCCGGCTCTACGGGCAGCGCACCACGCCCGGCGCCTTGTCTGCATTCACCGACACGCGCACCTGGGTGAAAGCCGCGGCAAACGGCGTGTCGGCACTCACCACGAACGGTGCTTCCACCGCCCCCAGGTCCACGCCGCGTTTGGCAAAGCACGCCAGCGGCACGGTCACGGTCTGCTTCTGGCCCGGCGCCAGCGTGGTCAGCAGTGGCGCGATATCCACGCCGCCTTCGCACCCGGTGCCGCACTGCATGCTCACCGTCACCGGCGATGCCGGGCGCTGCACCAGCTGCACGTCGAACTGCAGCGCGCCGTGGTTGCGCGCCAGCGCGCCCAGGTTGCGCCGCGAGGTGCTGCGCGCGATCAACTGCGCCGGTGCCCGCCACGTGACTTCCTTGGCATCCTGCTGGGTGTTCACCTGCACGGTGCGCACCTGCACCACCGGCGTGGCGGTCGGCCAGCGCAGTGTGGCGTTGAGGTCGTTGCCCAGCGGCTGGGTGGCGCCGTTGGCCGCCACGTGCAATGCGAACGGCGGGGTATCGGCACGGTTGAAGATCGGCAGCGTGGTCACCTCGCCGCAGTTGTCCGGATTGGCTTCGGGCAGGCGCGTCAGCGTGCCGGGCGCGGTGTAGGCCAGGCCGTGACCCAGCGCGAACAGCGGCGGGCGCTTCGGGTCGGGCCGGTCAATCGGCGCCGGGCACGGCACGCCCGGCCACGGGAAGCTCAACCGGCCGCGGAAGTCGTGCGTGGGCTTGCCGTCCTTGCCCGCCACCAGCACGTCGGTGATGCCACGGCCTTCGCTGCCCGGCAGCCACGCGGCCACGAACGCCTGGGACAGGTTGAGCAGGTCGTTGGTGTACATCGGGCGGCCGGAGAAATACACGGTCACCACCGGCTTGCCACTGGCCTGCGCCGCGCGCAGCACGGCCAGGTCCTGCGGGTAGGCGCGGCTGTGGCTGACCGAATCGGAGGCCAGGATGTCGCCGTTGGTTTCGGCGTAGGGGGTTTCGCCCACCACCGCCACCACCACATCGAACCTGCTCGGATCCAGCCCGGTGCCGTCGGCGCTGTAGGCCACCTGCTGTGTGCCCAGTTCGGCGCGCAGCGCACCCAGTACCGAATCGGCGTTGGGGAAATCGGCGTTGGTGTTCTCGGTGCCCTGCCAGGTCAGCGACCAGCCACCGGCCTGGTCGGACAGGTTGTCGGCGCTCTTGCCCACCACCATCACCCGCGCGTCGCGGCGCAACGGCAGCGCGCTGCCTTCGTTCTTCAGCAGCACCAGCGACTCACGCACCGCCCGGCGCGCCAGCGCGCGGTGCTGCACGGCGTTGGCGTCACCGGCGTAGCGACTGTCCGACGGTGTGTGCTCGAACAGGCCGGCGCGCAGCTTGACCCGCAGGATGCGGCTGACCGCATCGTCGATGCGCGCCATCGGGATTTCACCCTTCTCCACCTGCGCGATGGTGTTGGCGATGAATGCCTTCCAGTCGTCGGGCACCATCACCATGTCGATGCCGGCGTTGATCGCCTGGGCGCAGCTGTCGTTGCGGCAGCCCGGCACCTGGGCGATGCCGTTCCAGTCGGAGACGACGAAACCGTCGAAGCCCATCTTGTCTTTCAGGGCATCGGTGAGCAGCGCCTTGTTGCCGTGCATCTTGCCGTAGTCGACGCGGCCGGTGCGGTCGTTCCAGCTGTTGAACGAGGCCATCACCGTCTGCACGCCTTCGCCCAGCGCACCGTAGTAGCCCTGCCCGTGCACGTTGACCATGGTGGCCTTGTCCACCAGCGCCTCGCCCTGGTCACGGCCGTTGTCAGTCGCACCGTCGCCGATGTAATGCTTGGCCGTGGCGACCACGTTGCCGTCGTCGCCGAAACGGCCCTGCGCGCCCTTGACGTAGGCGCGTGCGTACTCGCGCACGCGTGCCGGGTCGGACGAGAAACTCTCATAGGTGCGGCCCCAGCGCGGGTCGTGCGCCACGGCCAGAGTGGGCGCGAACACCCAGTCGATGCCGGTGGCGCGGGTGGCCCGTGCGGTGGCCTCCCCGATGCGCTCGACCAGCTCGGCATCGCCGGCCGCGCCCAGGCCGATGTTGTGCGGGAACAGCGTGGCGCCATGGACGTTGTTGTGGCCGTGCACCGCATCGGTGCCCCAGATCACCGGCACCGGCGTACGTGCATCGGTGGCCAACGAGGCCGCCCGGTACGCGTCAGCCAGTTTCAACCAGTCTGCAACAGTGGCGTGCTTGTTCATGCCCGGCCACGAGCCGCCGCCATTGAGCACCGAGCCGATGTAGTACTGGCGCACCTGCGCCGGGGTGATGGTCTTGATCTCCGGCTGGGTCATCTGCCCCACCTTCTGCGCCAGTGTCATCTGCGCCACGATCTGCTTCACCCGCGCCTCGATGGCCGCATCGCTGGCAATCGCGCTGGTCACCCGCGGCCAGTCCTGCAGGCGTTCGCCACTGGCAGGCGCAGCGGCCACCGGTGCGGCCAGGGCCAGCAGCAGGCAGCTGCCAAGAAGGGTCTTGTTGGGGCTGTTCACGGACAACTACCTCCGGTGGAATGACGCGCGATCGGGGTGGGCGCCGCGCGGATGACGACCACGCGCGATGGGCGACGACGGGGTGTCGGCGCGCATTTGGATCGGTTCAACGCCCCTGTCTGACAGCGCTGTCATACAAACACCCGGCACTACTGTCAACCACTGGAAGGCCCGCGCGGGACGTGCGCCCCGCTACGACGGGGATTACCGCGCGAGCGGTTGCATCGATCTCATGCTGGGTGTTGCAACGCCGCACGAAATTCAACGGCGCGCCACAAGCCATCGCGGCATGGCACCATCGGCCTGCCTCGGCAACCTCTACGTGATGTTGCCGCACTACCATCGGCAGTTGCCGACCTGCCCCCACATAGGATCCACCGCACCATGCGTAGTCGAATCGAGGATGTCGCCGCAGTCGCGGGCGTTTCGATCAAGACCGTGTCCCGCGTGCTCAACAACGAGCCCAACGTGCGCGCCGAAACGCGCGAGCGGGTCACCGCGGCCGTGGCGCGGCTGGGCTACAAGCCCAACCTGTCGGCACGCAGCCTGGCCGGGCAGCGCTCCTATGCACTGGCGCTGGTCTACAACAATCCGTCGCGCAACTACCTGATGGAAATCCAGAACGGCATGCTTGAAGCCTGCCACGCCACGCATTACAACCTGATCCTGGGGCCGGTCGGCGTCGGCCGCAGCACCCTGCCCGACCTGGCGGCCCTGTTCGAGAATTCGCGGCCCGATGGCGTGGTGCTGATTCCACCGTTGACCGACGATGCGGTGGTGCTGGCCTATCTGGAAGAGCACGACATTCCCTTTTCCAGCATCGCCCCACGCCACCCGGACGGTCGCATCGGCGTGCGCATGGATGAAACCACGGCCGTGGTGGAACTGATGGGCCACCTGGTGGCGCAGGGCCACCGCCGCATTGGCCACATCAAGGGTCCGCGCGCGCACGGTGCCTGCCAGTGGCGCCTGGCCGGCTACCGCCAGGCGCTGCGCGAGCACGGCATCGCCTACGACCCGGGCCTGGTGGTCAACGGGCAGTTTTCGTTCGAATCCGGGATCGAGGCGGCCAATACACTGCTCGACCTGCCACAACCGCCCACCGCCATCTTCGCGGCCAACGATGACATGGCCGCCGCGGTGTACCGCGTGGCCGGCCAGCGTGGCCTGCGCGTTCCGCGTGACCTGTCGGTATGCGGCTTCGATGACACGCCCATCGCCGGGCATATCTACCCGGCGCTGACCACGGTGAGGCAGCCCACTTCGCACATGGGTCGGCTGGCCACCGAACAGCTGATCGACCACATCCGCTCACCCGACGCCGGCCGCATGGTCACGGTGGACCATGCGGTGCTGGTGCGCGAATCGACCCACGCGCCGCGACGGCGCTGAGGCGCGTGGTTACACGGCGTGGCGCGAGCCCCGCCACGCGTAGAACACGATGTACAGGTAGCACAGCATCGGCAGCAGGAACGACAGCTGCAGGCCGTGGTTGTCGGCCACCCAACCCATCGCCAGCGGTACCACCGCACCGCCCACGATGGCCATCACCAGCAGGCTGGAGCCCTTGCCGGTCAGCGCGCCCAGGCGCGCGATAGCGAGCGCGAAGATGGTCGGGAACATGATCGAGTTGAACAGCCCGATGCTGACCACCGCCCACTTGGCCAACCCGCCACCGGCCAGCATGGTCACCGCCAGTAGTGCCATCACCACCAGCGCGAAGATGCCCAGCAGGCGGCGCGGGTCGAGCCGTGCCAGCAGCACGGTGCCGACCAGGCGCCCGACCAGCGCACCGCCCCAGTACAACGACACATACCGCGTGGCTTCCTGCTCGGTGAGCCCTTCGCCGATGCCCGGCATCGACAGGAAGTTGACCAGCACGCTGCCGATGGACACTTCAGCGCCCACGTAGAAGAAGATCGCCAGCACGCCGTAGCGCAGGTGCGGATGCCGCAGCGCGTCGCGGATGCGCCCGCCGGTGGCGCCCTCTTCCACGCCCGGGATGGCCGGCAGGCGGAACATCCAGATGGCCGCGGCCAGCACGAACAGCGCCACCGCCAGGCCGAAGTACGGCAGCTGCACCGACTGCGCCTCGGCGGCGCGGTAGGCCAGTGCCTCGGCCTGCGGCAGCAGCGCCAGGGCTTCATCGGTGCGCGGTTCGGCCGACAGGATCAGCAGGCCGCCGAACAGCGGCGCCAGCGTGGTGCCCAGTGCATTCATCGACTGCGCCAGGGTCAGTCGGCTGGACGCGGTCTGCTCCGGTCCCAGCAGCGCCACGTACGGGTTGGCCGCCACCTGCAGCACGGTGATGCCGGTGGCGAGCACGAACAACGCCGCCAGGAACAACCCGTACACATGCGCATGCGCGGCCGGCCAGAACAGCAGCGCGCCCACGCCGGCAATGGCCAGCCCGGCCACGATGCCGCGCTTGTAGCCCACCGCCGCGACCAGCCGCCCTGCCGGCAGCGACATCAGGAAGTACGCACCGAAGAAGGTGAACTGCACCAGCATCGCCTGCACCCAGGTGAGCGCGAAGGCGGCCTTGAGGTGCGGAATGAGGATGTCGTTGAGGCAGGTCAGGAAGCCCCACATGAAGAAGATCGCGGTGACCACCGTCAGGGCCACGCGGTTGCTTTGCACGTGTTGCCCGCGCACTGCAGCAGGGTTGTCCATTGCATGTCCTTGTTGAAGGGTATGCCAGCCATTCGGCGGCCACACATGGAACCCGCTTCGTCATCGATTGTCCAGCGCTGTCAGCAGACAGGACATGGGCGGCATGGCGGCCTGCGCGGGGCATCCGCGCAGTTTCGTTCTGCACTGCACAACGCCGCCGGCATGCTGCAGCGGCAGCACGGGATACCGCAGCAAATGCGCCGCAGGCCCTGCGCCACGGTGCTTTACCGGTCGTCGATACGGCCCGGATGACAGCGCTGGACGTGCCGCCCACGTCGGCAGGAGTCGCAATGGCAGGGTCGTTTGTTGACAACGCTGTCAACGATGGCTCCCAATCCGGCCCGTGTGCTGTTGAACCACGCCGTCACGCCGTAGGACGCCATTATCGATTTCCCTGGGGAGGGAGCTTTCATGAAGACGTACAAGGTCGTACCCCGCAAGGCGATGCTCACTTCCGCGCTGCTGGCCGTGCTGGCCAGCCCCGCCTGGGCGCAGGATCCGGCCCGCCCGGCCACGGGCGAAGCGCCCGACCCGACCACGCTGGACGCGGTGCAGGTCACCGGCATCCGCGGCAGCCTCACCTCGTCGATGAACCTCAAGCGCGACAGCCAGGGTGTGGTCGATGGCATCGTGGCCGAGGACATCGGCAAGTTCCCCGATACCAACCTGGCCGAATCGCTGCAGCGCATCAGCGGCGTGTCGATCGACCGTACCTCCAGCGGCGAAGGGTCCAAGGTGACCGTGCGCGGCATCGGGCCCGACTTCAACCTGGTGCTGCTCAACGGCCGCCAGATGCCCGCGTCCAACCTGGGCAACGGCGGCGGTGGCCTGTCCGGCTCGCGCTCGTTCGATTTCGCCAACATCGCCTCCGAATCGATCTCGGCGGTGGAGGTGTACAAGACCACCCGCGCCGACAATCCCACCGGCGGCATCGGCGCCACCATCAACATCAAGACGCTGCGCCCGCTGGAGGCCGAGCCGGTGATCAGCCTGGGCCTGAAGGCGGTCAACGACAGTTCCAACGACAACCTGCCGCGCACCCTGCAGGGCGCCAACATCACCGGCGAGCTGTCGGGCATCTTCAGCCAGCGCTACGCCGACGACCGCTTCGGCGTGACCCTCAGCGCCAGCCACCAGGAGCGCGATTCGGGCTTCAACCAGGCCACCGTGGCCGAGGGCTGGGCCACCTTCCAGGGCAACGAAAGCAGCGACTGGCGCGCCTTGCCGCAACCCGGCCAAGGCTATTCAGACCGCATCCAGAACCGCCCCGACGCCACCGACATCTACGGCCGCCCGCAGAACACCGCCTACAACGTCAACGGCGTGCAGCGCCAGCGCACCAACGCCCAGGCCACCCTGCAGTGGAAGCCGGCCGACAACGTCACCACCACGCTGGACTACACCTATGTAGAGAACAAGGTGCAGCAGCAGCGCAGCGAGTTGTCGGTGTGGTTCAACTACGGCCCCGGCGACAGCACCTGGACCAATGGCCCGATCGCGGCGCCGATCATCTACAGCGAAGACATGGTCAACTCGGACGTGTCGATGGGCGGCATGAAGCTGGCCACCAAGAACAGCATGGACGCGCTGGGCTTCAACGTGGCCTGGGAAGTCAACGACGCGTTGAACCTGTCCTTCGACGTCCACAATGCCACCGCCGAATCGCAGCCGGACGGCCCGTATGGCTCGGCAGGCGTGCTCGGCGTGGCCGCCTTCGTGCGCGGCAAGACCACCGTGGACTACAGCGGCGACCTGCCGATCATCAACATCGCGCTGCCGCCGGGCGGCGTGCAGGCCAACCAGGCGCTGGTCACCGGTTCGGTATTCCAGAACAGCTACAACAAGTCCAAGGTGCAGCAGTACCAGGGCAGCGGCACCTTCAAGTTCGCCGACTATTCCGCACTGGATTTCGGCGTCGGCCATACCAAGGTGGAGAACCGCTCGGCCTCGGCGATCATGCAGCGCGACAGCTGGGGCGGGCTGGGCAACCCGGCCGACTATGACGACAGCATCTGGTACGCCGACGACATGGCCAAGTACTTCGATGCGTTCTCCGGGCACAGCGACCCGCGCCTGACCGGCCAGTTCCTGGTCTTCGACTTCGACCGCCTGCGCGAGCGTGCCGGCCAGGTGGCCGCCAATGGCGAGCCGCCCTGCCCCACCTGCTACCTGGCGCCCACCGAGTACACCGAAGACATCCGCACCACCGAAACCTCCAAAAGCGCCTACCTGCAGTACCGCACCACCTTCGACTGGTCGATGCCGCTGCATGTGGCCGCCGGCGTGCGCTACGAGCAGACCGAGGTGGAATCGACCGCGCTGGTGCGCGTGCCGACCAGCATCAACTGGGGCTCGGCCAACGAGTTCAACCTGGGCTATGCGGCCGAGGGCACCTTCATCGGCGGCAAGGGCAAGTACGACTACGTGCTGCCCAACGTGGACCTCAAGCTGGACATCACCGAGGCGCTGGCGCTGCGCGGCAGCTACAGCCGCAGCATCGGCCGCCCCGGCTGGACCCAGATCGACAGCGGCCGCCGCTTCGACAACATCGTGCGCACCCAGGGCGGCACCGGCTCGCGCGGCAATCCCGGGCTGGAGCCGCTGCTGGCCGACAACTTCGACCTGTCGCTGGAGTGGTACTACGGCGAATCCAGCTACGCCTCGCTGGGCTTCTTCCGCAAGAACATCAAGAACTTCATCAGCAACACCATCGTGCGCGACAACAGCGCCGGGCTGCACACCCCGGTGGGCGGCACCTACTGGAACGAAGCGCTGGCCTCGGGCTGCGGGGTCACCGACATGCCCTGCATCCGCGATTACATCTTCGCCAACCACGACGGCGACCCGGGCGTGACCGCCACCGGCACCAACTCGGCCGGCCAGCGCACCGGCACCATCGTCGGCCAGCCCGGCGACCCGGTCGCCGGGTTCGACATCACGGTGCCGGCCAACCAGCGCTCGGACCACCTGGACGGCTGGGAACTGAGCGTGCAGCAGTTGTTCGGGCAGACCGGCTTCGGCCTGGCGGCCAACTACACCAAGGTGAAGTCCGGCCTGACCTTCGACAACCTGAGCCTGGGCGACCAGTACCCGATGATCGGCTTGAGCGACTCGGCCAACCTGGTGCTGTTCTACGAGAAGTACAACTGGCAGGTGCGTGCGGCCTACAACTGGCGCGACAAGTTCCTCAACGGCATCGGCGGGCAGGGCCCGAACCCGAACTACACCGACGCCTATGGCCAGCTGGACCTCAACATCAGCTACGCGGTGAGCGACCAGCTCACGCTGAGCCTGGAGGCGATCAACCTGACCGACGAAACCATGCGCACCTATGCGCGCCACACCAACATGCTGCGCTACGCCACCCAGACCGGGCCGCGTTACATGTTCGGGGTACGCTACAAGTTCTGAGCACAGGAACCACGGCGCGATGACAGGCCGGATCGAGGAAGTGCATGGGCTGGACCCGGCGCAGCTGCACACGCAGCTGCCCGGCTGGACCACGCCCAAGGTGCTGCGCGGGCTGGTGGCACACTGGCCGATGGTGGCTGCGGCACGCACATCGGCGGCCGCAGCGGTGGCACACCTCAAGCAGTTCGACCACGGCCAGTTGCCGGTCACCGCCACCACGGCGCCGCCACAGGCGCAGGGGCGGCTGTTCTACAACGCGGACATGAGCGGCTTCAACTTCCGCCGTGAGCAGATCGCCCTGAAGGTGGTGCTCGACACCCTGCTCAAGTACCAGCCCGACCCCGACCCGCCCGGCATCTACGTGGCGTCGACCACGCTGGACAGCTTCCTGCCCGGTTTCGGCACGTGCAATCCGCTGGCGCTGGGGGTGGACGACCCGCTGGCCAGCATCTGGATCGGCAACCGCTCGCGCATTGCCGCCCACCAGGATGTACCGGACAACCTGGCCTGCGTGGCTGCGGGCCGACGCCGGGTGACTCTGTTCGCCCCGGAGCAGATCGACAACCTGTACATCGGTCCGCTGGATTTCACCCCCGCCGGCCAGGCCATCAGCCTGGTCGACTTCGCCGCACCGGACCTGCAGCGCTTTCCGCGTTTTGCCCAGGCGTTGGCGCATGCGCAGGTGGCCGAGCTGGGCCCGGGCGATGCGGTATTCATCCCCTCGCTGTGGTGGCACCACATGGAAGGGCTGGACACGTTCAATGTTCTGGTGAACTACTGGTGGCGTCCGGTGCCGGCATGGATGGATGCGCCCATGAACGCGTTGATGCTGGCCATGCTGGCGCTGCGCGAGCTGCCTCCGCACCAACGCGAACAGTGGCGTACCGTCTTCGACCATTACGTGTTCCATGCCAACCCGGACACCGCCGCGCATGTCCCCGCCCACGCGCGCGGCGTGCTGGGCGCGCTGGATGCGAATACGGCCGCACAGGTGCGCAGCGTGCTGCGCCGACGGTTGGAGCGCTGAACGCGTGCGGGTGCGCGCTTCACCCACGGCGCGCCGTAATCCGCAATAATCCGCGGCGTGACCCGTAGTCCGCCCGGGGGTGGGATGTTGCGCTCCTGATTGCTCCATCGCTGCCGTTCCATCCGCATCCCGGCTGGCGCTGCACCCTGCCAGTCCGAAGCCCCGCATGCGCCCGTTTTCCACCCGCCTCAACCTTGGCAAGCTGATCCTTGGCCTGGCCCTGCTCAGTGCCGTGGTGGCGCTGGCCAATACCCTGCACGCCAGTTACCGGGTGCAGCGCGAGCAGTTGATCGGCACCACCCTGGAAGCCAACCGGGTGTATGCCAGCAAGCTGGCCGAGACCACCCAGAACTTCATCCAGTCCGCGCAGCAGCAGCTGGCCTACAGCGCCACCGCGCTGGGCCAGCGCGCGCACGACCGCCGCGAGCTGGAAGCCGAAGCGGCACGCCTGCAGCTGCAGACCAACAGCTTCAATTCGGTGTTGATCGTCGACCCGGCCGGCACCGTGCTGGCCACCTCGCCGCAGAGCCTGGCGCTGCAGGGCGTCACCCTCAACAGCCGCGGCAACAAGGACGCGCTGGACCGGCGCGAGCCGTTCATCAGTGACCCCTACCAGTCGGCCACCGGGCGCCTGCTGGTGGCCATCTCCCATCCCGTCTTCAGCGCGCAGGGCCAGTACCAGGGCTACGTCAGCGGCACCATCTACCTGCGCGAGCGCAGCATCCTGCAGACGCTGCTGGGCAAGCATTACTACCGCGACGGCTCCTACCTGTACGTGGTCGACCGCAATGGCCGCATCCTGTACCACATCGAACCCAACCGGGTGGGTCAGTTCGCGATGGAGAACCCGGCGGTGCTGGCGGTCAGCAAGGGCCACACCGGCGCCCAGCAGGTGCGCAACAGCCACGGCGTGCAGATGCTGGCCGGCTATGCGCCGGTGCCGATCGTCGGCTGGGGCGTGGTGGCCCAGCGCCCGGCCGACGCCACGCTGGCGGCCTTGTCCACGCTGATGAAGGCGGTGATCTGGAATGCGATTCCGCTTGGCGTGCTGTCGCTGCTGATCACCTGGTGGTTCGCGCGACGCATCTCGCTGCCGCTGTGGCAGCTGGCGCGCAACGTGCAGAACCGCGACACCGGCATCGCCATCCGCCATGTCACCGGCATCCGCGCGTGGTACTACGAAGTGGCGCACCTCAAGCAGGCCCTGCTGTACAGCTTCAACCTGCTGCAGGACCGCATCGGCAAGCTCAACCGCGCCAGCATGACCGACCCGCTGACCGGACTGCAGAACCGCCGCGGCCTGCAACAAGGGCTGGAAGACTGGCAGGCGCGCGGGCAGCCGTTCGGGATCATCGCGCTGGACATCGACCGCTTCAAGACCATCAACGACCGCTTCGGGCATGCGGTGGGCGATGCGGTCATCCTGCGCATCGCGCAGCTGATGCGCGACGACTCGCGCGACACCGATCTGCTCTGCCGCAACGGCGGCGAAGAGTTCCTGATCCTGCTGCCGGGCATCGACACCGAGGCGTCCGCACGCATCGCCGAACGCCTGCGCGTGCAGGTGGCCGCCGAAGTGTTCGAGGAGGTCGGCTCGGTCACGGTGTCGCTGGGCGTGGCCCACTACCCCAGCTATCACGAGGATCCGCAGCAGGCGCTGCGGCTGGCCGACAAGGCGCTCTACATGGCCAAGGAACAGGGCCGCAACCGCACCGTGGTGCACCCGGCACCGGAACGGCGCGGCGGCGCGTGACGCGCCCAGGCAGGGCGTGCGCGTGCCCCGCCGCCGCTGCCGTGCGGGTCAGCCGCCAAGCGGGGTGAGCAACCTCGGCCCCTGGCGGGCAGCATCGGCCATGAACACGCCGCCCTGCGGAAGCAGGTCGGCGTTGGCATCGGCACTCAGCGCCTTGTCGGCACGCCACGGCGCCTGCTGGCGTGGGCCAGGAATGTACGCATCCCACTTGCCGTAGCGCTCACGCTCGTCGTGCAACGCGAAGTGGATGGGCACCCGCAGCGTCCAGCTCGGCGCATCCTTGAATTCACCAGCAGTAGGCGTCTTGAACGTCCACTTGCGTGCCGCGGCCATCGACGCGCGTGACAGCTTCTCGCGCATGCTGCGCATCTGCGCCTCGGTACCCACCACGCGCAGGTTGACCTGCTCGGTCGCCACGTCCATGACCTTGCCATCGCGACCCACCTGCACGAGAAGCAGCACATCGCCACGGCCACCTGCGCGATAGACGTCCTCCGGATAGGCCGGCGCGCGCGTCTGCAGCTTGGTGACGCGATCCACGGCGTCATCCTTGTACTCCTCGAAGTTGGCGGCCAACAGAGTGACCTGCTGCTTGCCGTCGGGCATGCTCTTGCCCCCCAGGCGGATGCTGACCGGCGTGCGTGCGGGGACGGCACGGCCGTCCACCCGCACCGGTTCGAACCGCCAAGTCTGCACGGCGCCTTCGAGGAAGCGCGCAATGGCCTCGTCGACCTGCTCGCGCTTGTCGAGCTGGAAGCTTTCCACCTGCCCTTCGGTGCCGATATGGATCTGGCCCGTCAGCACCATGGCCGCTTCGGCCTGCTCACGCACCGCGCGCCGGGACTGTGCCTGGGCTTCTGGCAGCATCGACAGGCCGACGCCGCCAACGGCGAGGGCCAACGCAAGAATATGGGATGAACGCATCGCACCTGCTCCTTGTGGATGCGTCGAGCCTAACGCAGCAGTCGTGGCGTTTCCAATCAAGCCAACCGGTGGCTTTCCGCATAAGGCGGCGTATCTGGAAAATCACCGGCAGCAAAGCGTGCCTGCAGGCCTTGCCACCATGCAGGATCGAACAGGTGCGCGAAGTGCTCGCGCACGGCCGCCAGCTCGGCGCCCGGCAAGCCCATGAACATCCAGAAGCGTTCGGGAAACACATCGCGCGGGCCGATCTGGAACCACGGCTCGTCGGCCAATGCTTCTTCTGCATTGCGGGGCGTGGGCCAGGCGCGGAAGGTGCAGTCACTGACCAGGCACAGTTCGTCGTAGTCGTAGAACACTGCGCGCCCATGCCGGGACACGCCGAAGTTCTTCGGCAGCATGTCGCCGGGAAAGATGTTGTTGCGCGCCATGTCGGTGATCGCCTGCGCGTAGTCCAGTGCCGCGTTGCGCCGGGCCTCGCTGGCCTGCTCGCGCAGGTACAGGTTGAGCGGACGGAACCGGCGCTGCACGTAGCACAGCGTTACCACCACGTCGTCGCCGTCCTCGCTGACGCTGCTGCGGCACTGGGTCAACAGCTCGTCCAGCAGTGCCGGGGCGAAACGCGCACGCGGAAACCGCAGGTGGCGATAAGGCTGCGCATCCAGCAGGCGGCCCACGCGGTCAAGGTTGAAGACCAGCGCATACTTCTCTTCCACCTGCTGCCGGGACATCGCCTTGGGCCAGGCGAAGCGGTCGCGGATCAGCTTGAACACCAGCGGATAGCTGGGCAGCGTGAACACCGCCATGACCATGCCCGGGGTGCCATCGGCATGCACCAGCTGCTCGGTGGGATGGTCCTGGAAGTGCCGGAAGAAGGTGCGGTAACGCTCGGTCTTGCCCTGCTTGGCGCGCCCCAGCACGGTGTAGATTTCATCGATGGGCTTGCCCGGCAGCAGGCTGCGCAGGAATACCACCGCATCGCCCACCGTGGCCAGGTCGGCCTGGAAATAGCTGCGCGACACCCCGAACAGGTGCGCCACGTCGCGGCGCCGGGTCAGCACGGCCTCGGCGCGCAGGCCATGCTGGTCGTTGACCAGTGCGATCACGCACGGCGAGAAGCGATGCTCGCCGAACACGCGGCCCACCAGATACGCGCGGCGTTCGCGGTAGAACACGGTGTCCAGCAACTCGATGCTGCGTACCGGGTAATCGCCCCAGTGCGCCAGGTCGTCCTGCAGCCGCACCGCGATCGCCGCCGCGCAGCGCAGCTGGTGTGCATACGGTACGTCGAACCGGTAGTCACCCAGTACCCGCAGCAGGCCCTCGGCCGGGCGCGTGGCCGACAGGGTGTAGCTGTGGCGGGCGACCGGATGGGTGATCGCGTCGGACGGCTCGACATCCATGGCCATGAACTCAATGGCCGCATCCACGCCCTGCGTGGCGAACAGCCGCCGCGCCAGGGTGTTGTAGAAGGTTTTGTACAGCTCGGCATCGATCAGGCCATCCAGCAGCGCGGCGTAGGCCTGGCGTACGTGCAGCCACAGCGTGCGGGTGCCCACCTGCTCGCCGGCGCCCCGGCGCAGGGCATCCACGGTCTGGGCGATGCAGTGGTCATACAGGCCGATGCGCTCGACGGCGTCCTGCCGGGCACCGGCCCAGTCACGCGTTTCAAAGCGCAGCCGCGCCCGCTGCGTGACCGCCGCAAAGCGCGCATGGTAATGCTCGAAGCCATCGCGGATCAGCAGCGCCAGCGTTGTGGCCAGCGTACCGGGATCAGGAGTATCGGCGGCTGCCATTCATCGCACCGAAGGGACCAGCGGTCACCATACGACAGCCGCCGCTGCCTGGGGTAGCGGGAAGAAAGAGGTTCTTCTCCCATCTGAGGGGAGCGCCTTGTTGCAAGGGCCGTCGCAGAGTGTGCACGACACTACGCGGGTGGCCGGGTGTGCAGGCGCTCTTTGGATTGGCTTCGGTCTCCGATCGGGCGGGTCGCGAGCGTGAGGGCCCCGCAGCAGCCGGTAGGCTCCTGGTGCAAATGTCCCCCGGCCGCGAAGCGGCCTCCTCCTTTATTTTGCCCAGGAGCCTACCGGCTGCTACGGGGCTCGGCCTGCGGTAAGGAGGAAAAGCCAGGCTTTTCTGGCGCTGTCGGTGGGTCGGGCGCTGGGTCCCCATGCCCTTGGAGGCGAAATAAAGGAGGAGGGGGCGGCCGCAGGCCGACGCCGGGGGACATTCGCCGGAAAGGGCATGGGGGCCCAGCGCCCGATCCGCCGCCGGCTGTGTGCCGGGAGAGCATCAAGGCACGTTTCTGCTTGCCCCGCCTATGGGCGAAGAACCAAAAAAACGCCGCCGGCCGCCACCACGGCGCGGCCGACGGCGGAGGGAACCTTACAGCGCCAGTTCGGCTTCCACGTCCTGCACCTTGCGGCGTGCCAGGGCGAGGTTGGACTTGTTGCGGTCCAGGACCAGGTACAGGAACAGGCCCTTCTTGCGCGAGACCGGGCGCAGGATGTGGTACGCCTTGCCCAGCGAGATCAGGATGTCTTCGATGGTGTCGTTGAGATTGAGCGATGCGGCCGTCTTCATCTTGGCGCGAATCACCTCGGTGTTGCCTGCCGCCGCCACTTCCATGTCCATCCCCGAACCGGCCTCCCCCAGCAGCATGCCGCTTTCGTAATCGACCAGCGCCACCGCCTGCGCGCCATCGATGGTCATCAGCGCGTTCAAGGTATCGTCGAGTCCTGCCATGTTGCACCCCGTTGGTTGTCGAGCCCCGTGTTCCCCTGCGGATCGGCTCGTGATCCGCTGAGTTCGGCCATGATGTTGCGGCCACATTCCTTCGCACTCCACAGCACCTTGCCGATCACGCAGCGCGCGTCGCAGGCGGTCATCAGCAGCAGCGGCGCCGGCGTTGCAGGCAGGGCCAGCATCAGCACCTTGCCCTCGCCGGCTTCCAGCATCAGCACTTCCAGCTCCCCCAGCGCCAGCTCGCGGCCCACCGCAGCGGCCAGGGCCAGCATCGCGCTGGTCATCGCGGCCAGGCGCTCGCCATTGCCATGCGTGCCTGCCGCCGGCACCAGCGCGAAACCATCCACGCTGGCCAGCACCACGCTGCGCACCCCGTTGATGTCATCGGCAAAGCCCTGCAGGTGATGGCCCAGGCGCGCGCGCAAGGCCGGGTCGAGGCGGCGTGCATCGTGTCCATCAGCCATGCGCAGCCACCAGGGCACCGGCTTCCATTTCGCTCATCAGTACGTCCATCAGGCACAGCCCCTGTTCGCGATCGCGTGCATCCACCGGCACCACCGGCAGCCAGCGGCCCTGCTGGCCGGTGTGTGCCGCGCAGGCCTCCAGGTCGAACTGCGGGGCCAGATCCAGCCGCGACACACCGATCACCGCCGGCACCTGCGCAGCGTGCTGCCGCAACACCGCCAGGTACGCAGCCAGCTCGTCGGCCACGGTGTCGCGGGTGGCATCCAGCAGCAGCACCACGCCACTGGCCCCCTGCAGCAGGATCGGCCAGAGGAAATCGAACCGCTGCTGCCCGGGCGTGCCATACAGACGCAGGCGGTCGCCGTTGGGAAGGTCGATGTCGGCGTAGTCCATCGCCACCGTGGTCGATGCCTTGTCCGCGCCCTGGCGGTCGCTGTTGTGCACATCGGTGTTGATCACCGCCCCGGCAGCGATGGCGCGCACCAGCGTCGACTTTCCACACCCCATGCTGCCCAGCACCACGATCTTGTGTTCGCGCACGTCAGCCCCCGCTGCGCTGGCGCACGCTGCGCCACATCCGGGCCAGCAGGCCACCGGCATCGTTGCCGCCGATCAGCCGGCTGCCACCTGCCGGTGCCTCCAGCGCGGCGTAACCGCATAGATAGGCCGGATGCACGAAGGCGCGCACCGCGTCGCCCGAAATGTCCAGCAACGACGCACATTCGTCCACGCTGCAGGCCCGTTTCAGCAGCAGCGAACACAGCCGGAAGCTGTCGTGCTGGTGGCCCAGCACGCGGAAATCCGGCCAGCGCAACAGGCGCACCCGTGCGTGCTGTTGCAGGCGTACATCCAGGTCGTGCCAATGCGCCGGGTGCTGGCCCCAGTGCCACAACAGCGGGCGCAGCGACTGGCGCGGCAGCTCACAGGCCAGTTGCTGGTAACGCTTGGCGGCGATGCCATGCAGCGCCAGTTGTTCGAAATCATCGGAGAGCAGCTGCGCCAGCTCGGCATTGCCGCTGCCGTCAGGCACCACCATCTGGTCCTGCTCGAAATCCAGCAACAGCACCGGCAACCCATTCAAGGCCAGCACCGCATGCCCGTGCCGGGACTGCAGGCTTTCGCGCAGCGCGCGGGTGATCGCCTTGGCGCCGCGCGCCGCACAGGGCTCTTCGATCGGCACAACGGTCGGTGCGGCGGGCATCTGGCGCAGTGCGTGCTCGATGGCATGGTCGTCCAGCACCGCGTGCTCATCGCCCTGGCCATGACGCAGGCGGCCATCCTGGTCTTCGATCCAGAACTGGATCTTCGGCCGCTCGCGCACCATGCGCAGCGCGGCATTGCGCAGTGCCGGGGTGTCCTTGATCACCAACAGATCGCAGTCATCCAGATCACGGCAGCTGCGCACGGTGTCGGCCGGCAATGCCGCGGCCGAGCGCAGGCGCTGCAACAAGGCGTGCTCCCCCTGGATATCCGATCCGACCACCAGCACCCTGGCCATCGCCTTCCCCTGCGTTGTGAGAGATCACACTTACTGCAGAAAAGATCGTCGATAGGCTATGCCATCGATACCGGGGCTTAAGTGATGCATCGCACAGATTGAAGTGACGTTTCTGCACAGCCCGTGGGTGGCCAGACGTTGTGGCGACAAGGCAAGTTCCGTACCACTCGCGTTGACGCGGCCTTCATGCCCGCGCGCGCGCCTCGATGGACGTCTCAGTTCGGACGCGTGCGGAAGTCGCACGACGGGATGCGATAGAGTCGTTGCGTATCGGTGGGTCCAGCGGGCATGCAGGGAGGCAATGGAATGCGGGGCATGACACATGCAGGCGCCTGGTTCACCGGTGGGCTGGCGGTTCTGTTGATGGGTGTGGTGGCCTGGAGCATGCTGCACAGGCAGCCCGGCGCGCAGGCCGCAGCGACCCACATGCCCACGCCGCCGTCGCCGCGGCACGCGGCACTCTCTGCCCATGCCGTCGCCGCACTGCCGATGTCCGCCGCGTCCCTGGCACGCATGGCCGAAGAGGCCAACGCAGAACTGGTGCAGCTCAACATCGCGGCGCAGGCCGGTGACCGCCTGGCCCAGCGCACCCTGGCCGAACGGTACGAGCACTGCACGTTCGTCAACCTGGCGCGTGCGGACTATCTGCGTGGCGTGGAGCATCTGGCCGACGGGGCGTTCGACCCGACGGCGGGCCCGGCCATCATCGATGCCGGGCACCGCATCTTCGCCCGCTGCGGCGGCAAGGAGGGGCTGCACTATCCGCTCACCGCCACGAGGACGTTGCGCAGACAGGCAGCCGCCCAGGGCGACCTTGCATCGCAGGCGTGGCTGCATATGTCCACGCAGGCCCCCTTGGACAAGGCCGACTACCTGGAATTGATCGAACAGTCGATCGCCGCCGACGATCTGGACGCCCTGAACTACCTGGGTCAGATGGCCTACCGCTACGACGATGGCAGCCAACCGGTCTCGGGCGAGCTGGCCGGGTACGCGTTGCAGATTGCCGCGTGCCGGCGCGGCGCCGATTGCGTGGCCGGTGGCCCGCTGATGGATCAGTTCTGCCAGATGGGGTCGTGCGGCAGCGGCGACTACGAGCAGCTGGTTCGCAACGAGCTGCTGCAGTCCGGCCAGCTCGCGGGCCTCCATGCGGCCATTGAGCGGCTCATGCCGTTGTTCCCGGCGCCGGCGGCCACACGGCGGTAGTGCCGAGATGGGCAGCCACCCATGGGGTAGATCTACCCACCGGGGTGGTTGCGTGCGGTTGGATAGGGGCGGGGTGCCGGTGCGTCGGTGAGGGTCAACGAAGCCCAACAAAAAACCCGCGCCGAAGCGCGGGTTTCTGTCGATCACCGCAGGTGCGGCGTCGAGACCTTACAGCGCAGCCAGCGCGCTGTTGAAGGTGCTGCTCGGGCGCATCGCGGCCGAGGCCTTGGCCACGTCCGGACGGTAGTAGCCGCCGATGTCGACGGCCTTGCCCTGCACCGCAGCCAGCTCTTCGACGATCGCCTGCTCGTTGTCAGCCAGTGCCTTGGCCAGCGGGGCGAAGCGGGCCTTCAGCGCAGCGTCGTCGTCCTGCGCGGCCAGGGCCTGGGCCCAGTACAGCGCGATGTAGAAGTGGCTGCCGCGGTTGTCGATGCCACCCAGCTTGCGCGACGGCGACTTGTCGTTGTCCAGGAACTGGCCGTTGGCCTGGTCCAGGGTCTTGGCCAGCACCGTGGCGCCGGCGTTGTCGTAACGGTTGCCGAGGTGTTCCAGCGAGGCGGCCAGGGCCAGGAACTCGCCCAGCGAATCCCAGCGCAGGTAGTCCTCTTCCACGAACTGCTGCACGTGCTTGGGGGCCGACCCGCCGGCACCGGTCTCGAACAGGCCGCCACCGGCCATCAGCGGCACGATCGACAGCATCTTGGCGCTGGTGCCCAGCTCCATGATCGGGAACAGGTCGGTGAGGTAATCGCGCAGCACGTTGCCGGTCACCGAGATGGTGTCCTCGCCCTTGCGGATGCGGTCCAGCGAGAACGCCGTCGCTTCCACCGGGGTCAGGATGCGGATGTCCAGGCCGGTCGTGTCGTGGTCCTTCAGGTAGGTCTCCACCTTGGCGATCACCTGCGCGTCGTGCGCACGTGCGGCATCCAGCCAGAACACCGCCGGGGTGCTGCTCAGGCGGGCGCGGTTGACGGCCAGCTTCACCCAATCCTGGATCGGGGCATCCTTGGTCTGGCACATGCGCCAGATGTCACCGGTCTGCACGGCGTGTTCGAACACCACGGCGCCCGCCTCGTCGGTGACGCGCACGGTGCCGTCGGCCGGGATCTGGAAGGTCTTGTCGTGCGAGCCGTATTCCTCGGCCTTCTGCGCCATCAGGCCGACGTTGGGCACCGAGCCCATGGTGGCCGGATCGAACGCGCCGTGGGTGCGGCAATCGTCGATGACGGCCTGGTACACACCGGCATAGCAACGATCAGGGATGACGGCCTTGGTGTCCTGCAGCTTGCCGTCGGCATTCCACATGCCACCCGAATCGCGGATCATCGCCGGCATCGACGCATCGACGATGACGTCGCTGGGCACGTGCAGGTTGGTGATGCCCTTGTCCGAGTTGACCATCGCCAGGCCCGGGCGCTTGCCGTATTCGGCGGCCAGGTCGGCCTTGATGGTTTCCTGCAGCGCTTCAGGCAGCTGCGGCAGGCGCGCGTAAAGATCGCCGATGCCGTTGTTGGGATCGAAGCCGGCCTGCTTGAGCACGTCGGCGTGCTTGGCCAGCACGTCCTTGTAGAACTCTTCGACGACCACGCCGAACATGATCGGGTCGGAGACCTTCATCATGGTGGCCTTGAGGTGCAGCGAGAACAGCACGCCCTTGGCCTTGGCGTCTGCGATCTGTGCCTGTACGAAGCTGGCCAGCGCGTTGCGGCTCATCACGGCGGCATCGACGATCTCACCGGCCTTGACCGCGGTCTTTTCCTTCAGCACGACGGTGGTGCCATCGGCCTGCTGCAGTTCGATCTTCAGGCTGCCGGCGGTAGCCAGCGTGGCCGACTTTTCGCTGCCGTAGAAATCGCCGCCGTCCATGTGCGACACATGCGACTTGGACTCGGTGGACCACTTGCCCATGCGGTGCGGGTGCTTGCGCGCGTAGTTCTTCACCGACAGGGGCGCGCGGCGATCGGAGTTGCCTTCGCGCAGCACCGGGTTCACCGCGCTGCCCTTGACCTTGTCATAGCGCGCCTTGATGTCGCGCGAGACGTCGTCGGTGGGCACGTCCGGGTAGTTCGGCAGGGCAAAGCCCTGGTCCTGCAGTTCCTTGATGGCCGCCTTCAGCTGCGGCACCGAGGCGCTGATGTTGGGCAGCTTGATGATGTTGGCGTCCGGGGTGGTCGCCAGCTGGCCCAGTTCGGCCAGGTGGTCCACTTCCTTCTGCGCGTCCTTCAGGTAATCCGGGAACAGCGCCAGGATGCGGCCGGACAGCGAGATATCACGGGTTTCAACGGCAATGCCGGCGGTGGCGGTGTAGGCCTCGACGATCGGCAGCAGCGACTGGGTCGCCAGGAACGGGGCTTCATCGGTAAGCGTGTAGAGAATCTTGGGCGAACTGGACATGGGGGACGGAGGCTCTCTTGCGGATCTGATGAGTGACCGCGCCGGGTGGGGCGCGCTGCGGGAAACTCCCGCATTGTCGCGTTTTAAGCCCCCCGGAGCAAAGCCGGGCCATACGCGAACGTATTGGAACACTGTGGTGCGGCCAGCTTCGTATCATCTGAAACCAGCCCATAAAAAAGACGCAGCCTCGCGGCTGCGTCCATCGTGAGCCTGTTGCCGGGAGAGAGTCGGCTGGCGGCTTACTTGACCTCGAACTCTTGCGGCGTTCCTGCCGCCTTACCATCTACCGTGACTTCCGCGCGGTACTTGCCCGCCGGCCAGCCCTTGGCATTCTTGAAGGTGACGTTGGTGGTGTCGGCACCGGTGGTGTTGAGTGCCTGGTTCTGCTCACCGGCCACCTGCCCGTCCTGGAACGTCAGCTTGGCGGCCACGTTGGCGTTGTTGGCCGCGCCGTCAGTGCGTACCGAGACGATGATGTCGTCCTTCGGTGCGAACAGCGCCACCGTTGCCACGCTCTTGTCGGCGGCAGCGGTCTTGCCCACCGTCACGGCGGTCACGTTCACGCCGGCTGCCGCGGCCATCGGCTCGGGCGCCGCAGGCGTCATCGGTGCCGGTTCAGCCGGGGTCATCGCCGCCGGTTGTGCGTTGTTGTCGGCGGTGTCTTCTTTCTTCTTGCAGCCGGCCAATGCCACGGTGGCCAGCAGGGCAGCGAGAACGGCAGTACTGATGGATGTCTTCTTCATGTAATTCCTCCCTGGGAATTCAGTGGACTACAAGCAAGGGTGACTCAGGCTTTGGGCGGCAACTTGAGGGTCTGGCCGGGGAAAATCTTGTCCGGGTCCTCGAGTACGTCACGGTTGGCCTCGAAGATCTTCTTCCAGGCGTTGGCGTCGCCCAGTTCCTGCTTGGCGATCTTCGACAGCGAGTCGCCCTTCTGCACGGTGTAGGTGCCTCCTACCTTTTCGGCGGTGCTGTCCACCGAAGCGGTAACGCCGGAGAAATCCGCCTTTTCGACCTTCTGCGCGGTGCTGTCCACGCTGGAGGTGACACCGGAGAAATCGGCCTTCTTATCGGTACTCATCCACACACTCCCGTCTTCATTGACGACATGGAACGGACGGTGTCACAGCGGGTGTTAATAGGGCATGGCGTGGATGTGAAGACGCGCGGAACGGCGACGGGCGGCCACATTGCCGGGGGTAGAGCCACCCCATGGGTGGCTGCGCGTGGTGCCGGGTTCCGGGGTAGAGCCACCCCATGGGTGGCTGCGCGTGGTGCCGGGTTCCGATGGCGTGGATGTGAAGACGCGCGGAACGGCGACGGGCGGCCACATTGCCGGGGGTAGAGCCACCCCATGGGTGGCTGCGCGTGGTGCCGGGTTCCGGGGTAGAGCCACCCCATGGGTGGCTGCGCGTGGTGCCGGGTTCCGGAGGTAGAGCCACCCCATGGGTGGCTGCGCGCGGTGCCGGGTTCCGGAGGTAGAGCCACCCCATGGGTGGCTGCGCGTGGTTCCGGGGTTCCGGGGCAGCGACCCGTGGGGTCGCTCTACTGGCGCAGGTCGCGGACGGTGCGGGCCGGCAGTTCGATGCCCGGGCTGGCCCGCCACGGGTTGATGTCCAGCCCGCCGCGGCGGGTGTAACGCGCTTCCACTTCCAGCCACTGCGGTGCGCAGCGCTGGGTGATTTCGCTGAAGATCCGCTCCACGCACTGCTCGTGGAATTCGGCGTGCTCGCGGTAGCTGACCAGATACTTCAGCAGCCCCTCGCGGTCGATCTGCGGCCCGTGGTAGCGGATACTCACACTGGCCCAGTCCGGCTGCCCCGTTACCGGGCAGTTGGACTTCAGCAGCGCCGAACTCAACGTCTCGGTCACCACCTGCGCGGCGTCGGCCGACAGGAATTCCGGCGCGGGCGGCCCGTAACGCTCGATCGCCACATCCAGCTCGTCCAGCGACTCGCCCTCGGCCTCCTCGACCAGCATCGGCACCCCGAACCGCACCGTCACCACCGCCCCGGCGCACCCGGACAGATCGGCGGTGATCCGCAGCCGCGCCGCCTCGTCATCGTCGAAGCGCGTGCTGTTGAGCGAATTGAGGTACAGCTTGAACGACTTGGATTCGATCAGATTGGGCGACGTGCACGGCACGCTGACCGTGGCCACCGCCACGCGCGGCTTGCCGCGCCGGTCCAGCCAGCTCAGCTCATAGGCCTGCCAACGGTCATGACCGACGAACGGCAGCGCCGCCTCGTCCAGACCGATCTCTTCACGCGCGCCACGGCGCGGAATGGGAAACAGCAGCGCGGAATCGTACTGCGACGGGTAAGCAACCTCGCGACCGAGGCTGGAGTCCTGGGGGGTATTCATCGCCCCATTTTACGCCGGGAGGGGCGCGGCGTCTGGCGACGAACGCGGAAGGCCATGGCGACCGGGGGCATTGCGCCCCCAGGCGGCGGGAGGGCCGGAACCCGCTCGCCCGTGCCGGTTTTCGCCCCGGCCAGCGGCCGGGGCCTACCGTCGTTTTACCCCGCCGCAGGCGCCGGCGCCGCTGTCCCGTTGAGATAATCCAGGCTCACCTGCAGCAACGCCCGCAAGCCCACGTCCAGCGCCTTCTCATCCAGCAGGAACTTCGGCGAGTGGTTGGCCGGCGCCGTGGCCGGATCGATCCCCTCGCTCGTCGACCCCACGAAGAAGAACAGCCCCGGTACCTCCTTGGCGTACAGCGAAAAGTCCTCCGCCCCCATCTGCAGCGGCGGCTCGTACACATTGTCCTTGCCCACCACCGCCTGCAGGCTCGGCAGCATCCGCGCCGTCAGCGCCGGGTCGTTCACCGTCGCCGGATTGCCCTCGGACTCGTAGATCTCCGTCACCGCCTTGGCCCCGTGCGCCGCCGCCGCGTGCTCGGCCACGTTGCGCAGGTCCGCGAAAATCTGCTGCCGCATCCCCTCGTCGAACGTCCGGATCGTGCCCACCATCTCCACCTCGTCGGGAATGATGTTGTAGCGGATACCGCCCTTGATCGCCCCGAATGTCAGCACTGCCGGCTGCTTGGACAGATTCGCCCGCCGGCTCACGATCGTCTGCGCCGTCCCCACCAGATCGGCCGTCGCCACGATCGGGTCCACCCCGTTCCACGGCGCCGACCCGTGCGTCTGCCGCCCGATCACCTTGATTCCGAACCGGTCCGAGGCGGCCATCAACGGCCCCCCGCGCACCGCGATCTGCCCGGCCGGCACGCTCGAGAACACATGCAGCCCGAACACCGCCTCCGGCTTGAAGTCGGCAAACAGACCCTCCTTCAGCATCAACGCCGCACCGCCCTCTTCTGGCGGCGGCGCCCCTTCTTCAGAGGGCTGGAAGATCAGCATCACCTCGCCCGGCAGGTTCGCCTGCATCTTCACCAGCGCGTCGGCCACCCCCAGCAGCGTGGCCGTATGCGCATCGTGCCCGCAGGCGTGCATCACCCCCACCGGCTCGCCGCGGTAGGTACTGGTGGCCTTGGACGCAAACGGCAGCCCGGTCTGCTCGGTCACCGGCAGGGCGTCCATGTCCGCGCGCAGCGCGATCCGCGGGCCCGGCTTGCCACCCTTGATGATCGCCACCACGCCATGGTGGGCAATCCCGGTTTTGGGCTTCAGCCCCATCGCGCGCAACTGCTCGGCCACCTTGGCCGACGTGCGCTCCTCGCGGTTGGACAGCTCCGGGTGCTGGTGGAAATCGCGCCGCCAGTCGACCACCTTGGCCTTCAGCCGGGTGGCCGCCGCCGTCACTTCCGGGCGCTCGGCGGGGGTAGCCGCGGCCAGCGCGGGGCAGGCAAGCAGCAGGGCGGACAGCAGCAGCGACAGACGAGGCATTGCACATCTCCACGGACGAACAGGACGGTCGAACCTGAATGTAGGGCATCGGCGCACTTGCTGCTGTAACTTTCTGCCCCCGCAGGCGTTCATTCATGGAACCCGGCCGGTCACATCCGGTCTGATCGCCCGTCCCATCCGTCATGCATGAAAGCTCCCGGGCGACGGGTATGCTTTGCACCAGCCATTTGGGCCCTGCCCTCCGCCAGCCTCAGGAGTTAGTTGAATGTCGCGTTTCTGGAAGATCGTGCTGCTGGTGGTCGCAGTGCTGGTGGTGGGGTTCATCGGGGTGCGCATGCTCGGCGGTGGCAAGCCCAAGGGCGACGCGGCGACCAATGCGGCTGGCGCCGGCCAGGAGGGGCAGGAGCGCAACGCCGGTCCCGTGCCGGTCACCGTGGTCGAAGCAGCCCGCCAGGACGTGCCGGTGTACGCCAGCGCGCTGGGCACCGTGGCGGCGATGAACACCGTCACCGTTAGCCCGCAGGTGGGCGGCCAGCTCATCAGCATCAACTTCAAGGAAGGCCAGGAAGTGCAGAAGGGCGACCTGCTCGCGCAGATCGACCCGCGTACCCTGCAGGCCAGCTTCGATGAAGCCGCCGCGGCCAAGCGCCAGAACCAGGCGCAGCTGGCCACCGCACGTTCCAACTACCAGCGCTCCAATTCGCCGGAGTACCGCCAGTACGTGGCCAAGACCGACCTGGACACCCAGCGCAACCAGGTGGCCCAGTTTGAAAGCGCGGTCGCCGCCAACGACGCCAGCATGCGCGCCGCCCAGGTGCAGCTGCAGTACACCAAGGTCACCGCCCCGATCTCCGGCATTGCCGGCATCCGCGCGGTGGACGCCGGCAACATCGTCAGCGCCGGCACCGCGCTGGTCACCCTGACCCAGATCCACCCCATCCACGTGGTCTTCAACCTGCCCGAGCGCCAGCTGCCCGACGTGCGCCAGGCCCAGAAGGCCGGCCCGGTCACCATCGCCGCGCTCGACCGCAACGATTCCCACGTGCTCACAGACGGCGGCACCCTGGACGTGGTGGACAACCAGATCAGCAGCGACAGCGGCACCTTCCGCGCCCGTGCGCTGTTCAACAACAGCGACAACAGCCTGTGGCCCGGCCAGTTCGTGAACGTGCGCATGCAGCTGCGCACGATCGGCGGCGGCGTGGTCATTCCGACCCAGGCAGTGATGCGCGGCCCGGACGGCGAGTACGTCTACATCGTCAAGCCCGACAGCACCGTGGCCATGCAGACGGTCAAGAGCGGCGTGGAAGTGGGCGACAGCAACGTGCAGATCACCGAGGGCCTCAAGGGCGGCGAGCGCGTGGTCAGCGAAGGCCAGTTCCGGCTCAAGCCGGGCAGCAAGGTCACCGCGCTCAAGCCGGGTGAAACCCCGGCGCCGCCGACCGACGCCGAGCTCAAGGCCGCCGCCCAGCAGGACAAGGGCGGTGGTGGCCGCCGCGGTGGCGGTCCGCGCTGAGCGCGCCTGCCTGACGTTCCCGACGCCGGCCGGCTGGCCGACGTCTGCCCGCTTCAACGCCGCATGACGTAACAGCAAGGATCCGCCCGTGGGCTTTTCGACGATCTTCATCCGCCGCCCGATCGCCACCTCGCTGTTGATGGCGGGCCTGCTGCTGCTCGGTATCCTCGGCTACCGCCAGCTGCCGGTGTCGGCGCTGCCGGAGATCGACGCGCCCAGCCTGGTGGTGACCACCCAGTACCCGGGTGCCAACGCCACCACCATGGCCTCGCTGGTGACCACCCCGCTGGAACGCCAGTTCGGGCAGATCTCCGGGCTGGAGATCATGACCTCCGATTCGTCGGCCGGCCTGTCCACGATCATCCTGCAGTTCTCGATGGACCGCGATATCGATATCGCCGCCCAGGACGTGCAGGCCGCGATCCGCCAGGCCACGCTGCCCTCCTCGCTGCCCTACCAGCCGGTCTACAACCGGGTGAACCCGGCCGACGCGGCCATCGTCACCCTCAAGCTCACCTCCGACACGCGCCCGCTGCGCGAGGTCAACAACTACGCCGACTCGATCCTGGCCCAGCGCCTGTCGCAGGTGCAGGGCGTGGGCCTGGTGTCCATCGCCGGCAACGTGCGCCCGGCCGTGCGCATCCAGGTCAACCCGGCGCAGCTGTCCAACATGGGCCTGACCCTGGAAGAACTGCGCAGCGCGCTGACCCAGGCCAACGTCAACGCGCCCAAGGGCTCGCTCAACGGCAAGACCCAGTCCTATTCGATCGGCACCAACGACCAGCTGACCAGCGCCGCCGAGTACCGCGACACCATCATCAGCTACAAGAACGGACGCCCGGTGCGGCTGTCGGATGTGGCCAACGTGGTCGATGGCGTGGAGAACGACCAGCTGGCCGCGTGGGCCGATGGCAAGCCGGCGGTGCTGCTGGAAGTGCGCCGCCAGCCCGGCGCCAACATCGTGCAGACCGTCGAGCGCATCCGCGCGCTGATCCCGCAGCTGCAGAACGTGCTGCCGGCCGACGTGCACCTGGAGATCTTCTCCGACCGTACCGAGACCATCCGCGCTTCGGTGCATGAAGTGCAGTTCACCCTGATCCTCACCATCTGCCTGGTGGTGGCGGTGATCTTCGTGTTCCTGCGCCGGCTGTGGGCCACCATCATTCCCTCGGTGGCGGTGCCGCTGTCGCTGGCCGGCACCTTCGGGGTGATGGCCTTTGCCGGGATGTCGCTGGACAACCTGTCGCTGATGGCGCTGGTGGTGGCCACCGGCTTCGTGGTCGACGATGCGATCGTGATGATCGAAAACATCGTGCGCTACATCGAGCAGGGCAAGAGCGGCCCGGAAGCGGCCGAGATCGGCGCGCGCCAGATCGGCTTCACCGTGCTGTCGCTGACCATCTCGCTGGTGGCGGTGTTCCTGCCGCTGCTGCTGATGCCCGGCGTGACCGGCCGCCTGTTCCACGAGTTCGCCTGGGTGCTGAGCATCGCGGTGACCTTGTCGATGCTGATCTCGCTGACCCTCACCCCGATGATGTGCGCCTACCTGCTCAAGCCCGACGCGCTGCCCGAAGGCGAAGACGCCCACGAGCGCGCCGCGGCGGCCGGCAAGGAAAACCTGTGGACGCGCACCGTGGGCGCCTACGAGCGCAGCCTGGACTGGGTGCTGGACCACCAGCGCATGACCCTGGCGGTGGCCGCCGGTGCGTTGGTGCTCACCGTGGTGCTGTACGTGGTGATCCCCAAGGGCCTGCTGCCCGAGCAGGACACCGGCCTGATCACCGGCGTGGTCCAGGCCGACCAGAACATCGCCTTCCCGCAGATGGAACTGCGCACCAAGGCGGTCGCCGAGGCGCTGCGCAAGGACCCGGCCGTGACCGGCGTGTCGGCCTTCATCGGCGCCGGCAGCATGAACCCCACCCTCAACCAGGGCCAGCTGTCGATCGTGCTCAAGGAGCGCGGCGACCGCGACGGGCTGGATGAGATCCTGCCGCGCCTGCAGCAGGCCGTGGCCGGCATTCCCGGCGTGGCGCTGTACCTCAAGCCGGTGCAGGACGTCACCCTGGACACCCGCGTGGCCGCCACCGAGTACCAGTACTCGCTGTCGGACGTGGACAGCGCGCAGGTCGCGCTGCAGGCCACCCGCCTGACCGAAGCGCTGCGCCAGCGCCCGGAACTGGCCGACGTCGACAACAACCTGTCCAACCAGGGGCGCGCGCTGGAACTGACCATCGACCGCGACAAGGCCAGCGTGCTGGGCGTGCCGATGCAGACCATCGACGACACCCTGTACGACGCGTTCGGCCAGCGCCAGATCTCGACCATCTTCACCGAACTCAACCAGTACCGCGTGGTGCTGGAAGTGGCCCCGGAGTTCCGCACCAGCACCGCGCTGATGAACCAGCTGGCGGTGGCCTCCAACGGCGCCGGCGCACTGACCGGCAGCAACGCCACCAACTTCGGCCAGGTCACCTCGTCCAACTCGTCCACCGCCACCGGCATCGGTGCGCAGAACACCGGCATTCCGGTGGGCGCGGGCAACATCATCCCGCTGGCGGCGCTGGCCGAGGGCAAGATCACCAGCACCCCGCTGGTGGTGAGCCACCAGCAGCAGCTGCCGGCGGTGACGGTGTCGTTCAACATCGCCCCGGGCTATTCGCTGTCCGATGCGGTCAAGGCCATCGAAGAAACCAAGGACGGCCTGGACATGCCCTCGCAGGTGCATGCGCAGTTCATCGGCAAGGCCGCCGAATTCACCGGCAGCCAGACCGACGTGGTGTGGCTGCTGCTGGCCTCGCTGGTGCTGATCTACATCGTGCTGGGCGTGCTGTATGAAAGTTACATCCACCCCTTCACCATCATCTCGACGCTGCCCCCGGCCGGCGTGGGTGCGCTGCTGGCGCTGATGGTGTGCGGGCTGCCGCTGTCGGTGGACGGCATCGTCGGCATCGTGCTGCTGATCGGCATCGTCAAGAAGAACGGCATCATGATGGTGGACTTCGCCATCGAAGCGCGCCGCGCCGGTGCCAACGCGCACGACGCGATCCGCCGCGCCTGCCTGCTGCGCTTCCGCCCGATCATGATGACCACCGCCGCGGCCATGCTCGGTGCACTGCCGCTGGCGCTGGGCACCGGCATCGGCTCGGAACTGCGCCGCCCGCTGGGCATTGCCATCGTCGGCGGCCTGCTGCTGTCGCAGCTGGTCACCCTGTACACCACGCCGGTGATCTACCTGTACATGGAACGCTTCTCCGAGTGGATGCGCGAACGCCGCGAGCAGCGCGCGCTGCGCCACGCCAGCGCCCAGGACCGCGCATGAGCACGCCGTACCTGCGCGCCCCGGGGGCAGCGGCATGAATATTTCCGGGCCCTTCATCCGCCGCCCGATCGGCACCGCGCTGCTGGCCATCGGCCTGTTCGTGGTCGGCCTGTTCTGCTACCTGAAACTGGGCGTGTCGGCGCTGCCGAACATCCAGATTCCGGTGATCTTCGTGCACGCCAGTCAGTCCGGCGCGGACGCCACCACCATGGCCTCCACGGTCACCGCGCCGCTGGAACGCCACCTGGGCCAGCTGCCCGGCATGGACCAGATGCGCTCGTCCAGTTCCGAAGGCAGCTCGCTGGTCTTCATGATCTTCCAGAGCGGGGTCGACATCGATTCGGCCGCGCTGGACGTGCAGACCGCGATCAATTCGGCCCAGGCCGATCTGCCGTCCGGGCTCGGTTCGCCGATGTTCCAAAAGGCCAACCCGAACGACGACCCGGTGATCGCCATCGCGCTCACCTCGCAGACGCAGTCGGCCGACGAGCTGTACAACGTGGCCGACTCGCTGCTGGCCCAGCGCATCCGCCAGATCAGCGGTGTGTCCTCGGTGGATATCGCCGGTGCCTCCACGCCGGCGGTGCGGGTGGATGTGAACCTGCGCCTGCTCAACGCACTCAACCTCACCCCCGATGACCTGCGCAACGCGGTGCGCGCGGCCAACGTGACCTCGCCCACCGGCTTCCTCACCGACGGCAACACCACCACCGCGATCATCGCCAACGACTCGGTGGCGCGCGCGGCCGACTTCGCCAACCTAGTCATCAAGACCCAGGATGACGGCCGGGTGATCCGCCTCAAGGACGTGGCCAACGTCTACGACGGCCAGCAGGACGCCTACCAGGCCGCGTGGTTCGACCACAAACCGGCGGTGGTGATGTATGTATTCACCCGCGCCGGCGCCAACATCGTGGAGACCGTGGACCGGGTCAAGGCGCAGATCCCGATGCTGCGCGACTACCTGCAGCCGGGCACGGTGATGACCCCGTACTTCGACCGCACCCCGACCATCCGCTCGTCGCTGCACGAAGTGCAGATCACCCTGCTGATCAGCCTGGCCATGGTGATTCTGACCATGGCGCTGTTCCTGCGCCGGCTGGCACCGACCCTGATCGCGGCGGTCACCGTGCCGCTGTCGCTGGCCGGTGCGGCGCTGGTGATGTACGTGTTCGGCTTCACCCTGAACAACCTGAGCCTGCTCGCGCTGGTGATCGCGATCGGGTTCGTGGTCGACGATGCGATCGTGGTGATCGAGAACGTCATGCGCCATCTCGACGAAGGCATGCCCCGCATGCAGGCCGCGCTGACCGGCGCGCGCGAGATCGGCTTCACCATCGTCTCCATCACCGCCTCGCTGGTGGCCGTGTTCATCCCGCTGCTGTTCGCCAGCGGCATGGTCGGTGCGTTCTTCCGCGAGTTCACCATCACCCTGGTGGCGGCGATCGTGGTGTCGATGATCGTCTCGCTCACGCTCACCCCGGCCCTGTGCAGCCGCTTCCTGAGCGCGCACGCCGAACCGGAGAAGCCCTCGCGGATCGGCCGCTTCCTGGATGCCACGCACGACCGCATGCTGCGCGTGTACACGGTCTGCCTGGACTTCTCGCTGCGCCACGCCCTGCTGCTGTCGCTCACCCCGATCCTGCTGATCGTGGCCACGGTGATGCTGGGCGGGGCGGTCAAGAAGGGCTCGTTCCCGGCCCAGGACACCGGCCTGATCTGGGGCCGCGCCAACTCCAGCGCCACGGTGTCCTTCGAGGACATGGTCAACCGCCAGCGCCGCATCACCGACATGCTGATGGCCGACCCGGCGGTGAAGACCGTGGGCGTGCGCCTGGGCAGTGGTCGCCAGGGCTCCAGCGCGCAGTTCAACGTGCAGCTGAAAACCCGCAAGGAAGGCCGCAAGGAAACCACCGCGCTGGCCCTGGCACGGCTGAGCGCCAAGGCCGACCGCTACCCCGACCTGCAGCTGCGCCTGCGCGCGATCCAGGATCTGCCCAGCGATGGCGGCGGCGGTAACAGCCAGGGCGCGCAGTACCGGGTCTCGCTGCAGGGCAACGACCTGGCCCAGCTGCAGGAATGGCTGCCCAAGGTGCAGGCCGCGCTGAAGAAGAACCCGAAGCTGCGTGACGTGGGCACCGACGTGGACACCGCCGGACTGCGCCAGAACGTGGTGATCGACCGTGCCAAGGCCGCACGCCTGGGCGTGTCGGTGGGTGCGATCGACGGCGCGCTGTACGGCGCGTTCGGCCAGCGCCAGATCTCCACCATCTACTCGGACATCAACCAGTACAGCGTGGTGGTCAACGCACTGCCCGAACAGACCGCCACCCCGCGTGCGCTGGATGAGATCTACGTGCGTGCCGGCAACGGCGAGATGATCCCGCTGACCGCCGTGGCGCATCAGGTGCCCGGGCTGGCACCGCCGCAGATCACCCACGAAAACCAGTACACCACGATGGACCTGAGCTACAACCTGGCGCCGGGCGTGAGCACCGGCGAAGGCGAGGCGATCATCAAGTCCACCGTGGACGGCCTGCGCCTGCCCGGTGACATCCGCATCAGCGATGGCGGCGGCTTCAACGTGCAGCTCAACCCGAACTCGATGCTGATCCTGGTACTGGCCGCCATCATCACCGTGTACCTGGTGCTGGGCATGCTGTACGAAAGCCTGGTGCACCCGGTGACGATCCTGTCCACGCTGCCGGCCGCGGGCGTCGGCGCGCTGCTGGCGTTGTTCGTGACCAACACCGAACTGTCGGTGATCTCGATGATCGCGCTGGTGCTGTTGATCGGCATCGTCAAGAAGAACGCGATCATGATGATCGACTTCGCGGTGGTGGCCCAGCGCGAGCACGGCAAGAGCCCCCGCGATGCGGTGCGTGAGGCCAGCATCGTGCGCTTCCGCCCGATCATGATGACCACCATGGTGGCGATCCTGGCGGCGGTGCCGCTGGCCATCGGCCTGGGCGAAGGCTCCGAACTGCGCCGCCCGCTGGGCATCGCGATGATCGGCGGCCTGCTGTTCTCGCAGAGCCTGACCCTGCTGAGCACGCCGGCGCTGTACGTGATCTTCTCGTGCCTGCGCGAACGCTGGGTCAACCGCCGCGCCCGCCGCCGCGAGCGGCGTGCAGTGAAGCGCAGCGCCATCGCCCGGTAGGTACCGACCGTTGGTCGGTACGCCCGGTCGGTCCGCCACGGTTTGACGCCAAGCAACAAAACGCGAACAATTCGCATCCAGCCACGGTCCTGCATCGCCTTCGCGATGCCCCCGCTGCCGGTTCCCGGCCAGCCTGCGCGATCCAGCCATCGACCCTCCCCCGCCCTCTGTAGATCGCGGACGGCGTTGTGCTGTCCGCCAAGGAACCCATCGATGCTGTCGTCCCCCCTGCCCCGCCTGGCCACGTTGGCCGTTGCGCTGTCGTTGGCCTGCGCCGCCCATGCCCAGTCCACTCCGGACGGCGCCGTGCGCGCGCGCTCGGCCACCGATCTGGATGCGGTCAAGGTCATCGCCGAACGCACCCACACCGACACCGGCGCGCTCGGCGACCGCGCCGTGCGCGACACCCCGTTCGCGATCGCCGTGGTCGGCCGCGAAGAGATCGAAAAGCGCCAGGTGGTCTCGCTCGGTGATGCCTTCCTGACCGACCCATCGGTGGTCACCCAGGTCAGCGCGTATGCCAGCGGCTGGAGTTCGCCGATCCGCAACCGCGGCATCGACCTCAGCTACGACAGCTACCGCGTCAACGGCCTGCAGGTGTCCTCGTGGGGCACCGAATGGCCGCTGGAAGTGATGGAACAGGTGGAACTGCTCAAGGGCCCCGGTGGCTTCATGTACGGCTTCGGCCAGCCCGGCGGCATCGTCAACTACGTCACCAAGAAGCCCACCGACACCCCCACCTTCGCTGCCCAGCTCGGCTGGCGCGAGGCGGGTATCGTGAGCGGCCAGGTCGACGTGGGCGGGCGCTTCGGCAATGAAGACATGTTCGGCTACCGCTTCAACGCGTACCAGGAGAAGGGCGAAACCTTCAACGGTGGCGAGGTCAACCGCAAGGTTGCCGCCCTGTCACTGGATGCGCGCCTGAGCGACAGCCTCACCTGGACCTTCGATGGCGTGTTCCAGTCGCGCGCGCTCAGCAACGAATCGCCGCAGTACTACTTCATCGGTCTGACCGAGCTGCCGCGCCCGCTGGCCGGCGACATCGACAACAGCATCGACGGCAGCTACTACGACACCCGTTCCAGCCTGCTCTCCACCGCGTTGAACTGGCAGATCAACAGCGACTGGAAGGCCAGCCTCAGCTATGGCGTGACCACCTCGTGGAACGACGTCAACAAGGTGTTCGCCTACATCGACAACGTCAACGGCGATTACAACGTCAACACCTACGAGCTGGGCGGCAAGAGCGAGTGGAAGCTGGCCCAGGCCATCGTGCAGGGCCGCTTCAACACCGGCCCGCTGTCGCACCAGGTGGTGGCCGGCGTCTCGCACCAGACCGGCCTGGGCTGGGACCGCCCGAACGAATGGAACACCATCGGCCGCGGCAACATCTACCAGCGCCCGGTGCTGCGCCACGATGCCGTGGGTTCGCGCGTGCTCAGCCGCGGCAGCGAAACCGTGCAGCAGGCCGTGTTCGTCAGCGACACGGTCAGCTTCGCCGATGGCTGGTCGCTGCTGGCCGGCGCGCGCTACAACGATTTCGAGAACAAGGGCGCCTACCACACCTACCCGGTCACCCCCACCTACGCCCTGATGTACAAGCCGGCCGATGCCGTCACCCTGTACGCCAGCTACGTGGAATCGCTGGAAGCAGGCAGCCGCGTCGGCAGCGACTACATCAACGCCGGCACCGTGCTCGACCCGACCATCAGCACGCAGTACGAGATCGGCGCCAAGATCGAGTACCCGCGCTGGAACGCCAACGCCGCCGCCTTCCGCCTGGAGCGCGGTGCCAACATCGACCGGCTCACCCCGGCCGGCAAGGTGCTGGTGCAGGACGGCATCACCCTGTACGAAGGCGTTGAGATCAGCGGCAACGTCCGCCTGACCGATGCGCTCAGCGTCGGCGGTGGTGTTACCTGGCTCGACCCCACCTACGACAAGCTGTCCCCCGACAGCGTGGCCCAGCAGGGCAACCGCACCGCCGGTGCCGCCCGCTGGCAGGGCGTGCTGCACGCCGATTACAGCATCCCGCAGGTGGACGGCCTGAGCGTGTATGCGCTGGCCCGCTACTACGGCGATGTCTATTACGACGCCGACAACACCCTCAAACTGCCCGACTACACCCTGGTCAACGCCGGCCTGGGCTACCGCATGCAGCTCGACGGCCACCCGGTCACCTGGCGCGCTGGCGTAGAGAACCTGGCCAACAAAAAATACTGGTCCAACGCCGGCGTCGGCCTGCCGCGCACCTTCGCGGTGAGCGTGCGCTTCGACATGTAATTCGATCGGCCGGTAGCTCCCCACACCCGGGAATGCCGGCCGCTGGCCGGCTCCTAGCACACCCTCCGCACCCGGTAACGCCGGCCGCTGGCCGGCTCCTCGCACACCCTCCACACCCGGTAACGCCGGCCGCTGGCCGGCTCCTCGCACACCCTCCACACCCGGTAACGCCGGCCGCTGGCCGGCTCCTAGCACACCATCGACACCTGAGAATGCCGGCCGCTGGCCGGCTCCTCGCACACCCTCCGCACCCGGGTAGTGCCGGCCGCTGGCCCGCTCCTCGCACACCCTCCACACCCGGGTAGTGCCGGCCGCTGGCCGGCTCCTCGCACCTCCGTCCGGGCGCACGGGGAGCCGGCCAGCGGCCGGCACTACCGGGCGCATCGTCCCCGCCCTGCGCAGCACGTTGACGTTGGATCGCCGTCAGGCTGTCCCCTTCACCCCACACCCGCAATAATGGGCTGCCCCGCACCCCGAGCCCGCATGTCCGCCCGAGAATCCCGCCTGAGCCGCCTGTGGGCGCATGAAAAGGCCAGCTACGGCCTGCGGGTACTCATCGCGCTGTCGGTGGCCATGGGCCTGTGCTGGCACCTGGACCAGCTGCCCGCGCTGCCCGGCGTGTTCCTCGGCATCATTGCCAGCGCCATCGCCGAAACCGACGACAACTGGTGGGGCCGGACCAAATCGGTCGCCCTCTCCCTGCTCTGCTTCGTCATCGCCGCCGCCGCGGTGGTCGAACTGTTCGCCTGGCCCTGGCTGTTCATCGCCGCACTGGCCGTGTCCACCTTCGGCCTCACCCTGCTCGGCGCGCTCGGCGAACGCTACGCGTCCATCGCCCAGGCCACCGTCACCCTGGCCATCTACACCATGATCGGCCTGGAACAGCACGGCGCCAACGACCGCGCCCAGGCCATCAGCGCGGTCAGCCACCTGCTCGCCGGCGCGCTCTGGTACGGCCTGCTCTCGATCCTGTGGACCGCCCTGTTTGCCAACCGGCCCGTGCGCGAGCGCATCGCCCGCCTGTACCTCGAGCTGGGCCGCTACCTGCAGCTCAAGGCCGACCTGTTCGAACCCATCCGCGACGCCGACGTGCAGAAGCGCCAGCTGGCCCTGGCCGAACAGAACCGCCGCGTGGTGGAGGCACTGAACATCGCCAAGGTCGCCATCCTCGCCCGCTTCGGTCGCTCCGGCCGGCCCGGCGTGCAGTCCGGCCTGTACCTGCGCCTGTACTACATGGCCCAGGATTTCCACGAACGCGCCAGCTCCTCGCACTATCCCTATGGCGCGCTCACCGAGGCGTTCTTCCACAGCGACGTGCTGTACCGCTGCCAGCGCCTGCTCGCGCTGCAGGGTGAGGCCTGTGCCAACCTGGGCCTGGCCATCCGCCTGCGCCGCCCGTTCCAGTACGGCGAGCGCACCAAGCAGGCCACCGCCGACCTCACCGATTCGCTCACCTGGCTGCGTGCCCAGCACAACCCGCAGTGGCAGCGCCTGCTGTCCTCGCTGGAGCTGCTCGGCCACAACCTGCAGAGCATCGAGCGGCGCCTGTCCGAGGCCGAAAAGTCCGACGCCACGTTGGACAACGTCGACACCCGCCTGCGCGACACCAATCCGCATACCCTGCGCGAAATGTTCGTGCGCATCCGCCAGCAGCTCACCCCCGGCTCGGTGCTGTTCCGCCACGGCCTGCGCATGGCGCTGGCCCTGATCGTCGGCTTTGCGGTGATCCGCCTGGTCAACGCCCAGAACGGCTCGTGGGTGCTGCTCACCATCGTGTTCGTGTGCCGCCCGCATTTCGGCGCCACCCGGCAACGGCTGGCCCAGCGTATCGCCGGCACCCTGATCGGGCTGGTGCTGACCTGGGCGCTGATGCAGCTGTTCCAGGACCTGCGCATCGAACTGCTGATCGCCCTGCTCTCGGCGCTGCTGTTCTTCTTCACCCGCAGCGATCGCTACCTGGTGGCGTCGGCGGCCATCACGGTGATGGCGCTGACCTGCTTCAACCTGATCGGCGACGGCTTCCTGCTGATCTGGCCCCGCCTGGTCGACACCCTGCTGGGCTGCGCGATCGCCGCGGCCGCGGCCTTCCTGATCCTGCCCGACTGGCAGGGCCGCCGCTTGAACCTGGTCATGGCCCGCGTGCTGGCCAACTGCGCGCGCTACCTGGATGCGGTGCTGGGCCAGTACGGCAGCGGCATGCAGGACGACCTGGCCTACCGCATCGCCCGCCGCGACATGCACAACGCCGACGCGGCGCTGTCCACCGCGCTGTCGAACATGCTGCGCGAGCCGGGCCACGTGCGCCGCAACCTGGATGCCGGGTTCCGCTTCCTGGCGCTCTCCAACACCCTGCTGGGGCATCTGTCGGCGCTCGGTGCGCATCGCGCGCAGCTGGACAGCTACGCGCAGGATGCCCAGGCGCTGGCCGGCGGCGAGCGGGTGGAACAGGCCATGCAGCAGATCGCCGCGGCGCTGGAGCAACGCCAACCGGTGGACGAGGCCGATAACGACGGCGACCGCGCCCTGGCCGAGCAGCTGGAACAGATCACCGACGACATGCCGCCCAAACTGCAGCTGATCCGCACCCAGATGGGCCTGATGCTGCGCCTGCTGCCCAAGCTGCGCGGCGCCGCCAACGAGGCCGCGCGCACCTTGCGGTAAGGGGGCTCCGGGGCAGCGGGGCAGAGCCCCGCTCTACGACGGCTCCTGCAACGCCGTACGACGTCCCCCGTAGCGCCGGGCTCTGCCCGGCAGCCGTCGATCGGCGCAACGCCATACGACCGTCCCCGTAGCGCCGGGCTCTGCCCGGCAGCCGTCGATCGGCGCAACGCCGGGGGCCGCCCGGCTGCATGCTAGGCTGCGCCGGTTCGCAAGGAGTTTCCATGTCCGGCCACAGCCAGTTCGCCCTGCTCAAGCAGCGTCGCTTCCTGCCGTTCTTCATCGTCCAGTCGCTGGGTGCGTTCAACGACAACGTGTACCGGCAGGCCATCATCGGCCTGCTGTTCTACCTCGGCGTCAGCCAGGAAGAGCAGTCGCTGTACACCACGCTGGCGCCGGCCATCTTCATCCTGCCCTACTTCCTGTTCTCGGCACTGGCCGGGCAGATCGCCGAAAAACTGGAAAAATCGCGGCTGATCGTGATCACCACCACCATGGAGATCGCGATCATGTCGCTGGCCGCGGTGGGCTTCGTCACCCAGAGCATGCCGGTGCTGCTGGTGGCCCTGTTCTGCACCGGCCTGCAGTCCACCCTGTTCGGCCCGGTGAAGTATTCGGTGCTGCCTTCGGTGCTGCGCCCGGAAGAACTCACCGGCGGCAACGGGCTGGTCGAGATGGGCACCTCGATGTCGATCCTGACCGGCATGATCAGCGGCGGCATCATCTTCACCCTGGCCGGCAGCTTCGGCCCGGTGGTGGCGGCCACCGCGGTGATCGCGCTGGCCATCTTCGGCAACATCACCGCGCGCATGATCCCCAAAGTGGATGCGGGCGCGCCGGACCTGAAGATCAACTGGAACCCGATCCCCGAATCGCTGGCCGTGTTGCGCCTGGCCAAGAAGCAGAAGGCGGTGCGCAACGCCATCCTGGGCGTGTCCTGGTTCTGGTTCGTGGGCACCATGCTCACCTCGCAGCTGCCCACCTACGCGGTGGTCAACCTGGGCGGCGAACCCACCCTGTACATCTTCGCGCTGGCGCTGTTCTCGGTCGGCACCGGCGTGGGCTCGCTGCTCTGCGAAAAACTGTCCGGGCGCACGGTGGAAATCGGCCTGGTGCCGCTGGGCGCGTTCGGCATGACCGCCTTCATGCTGGACCTGTACTTCGCCCGGGCCGGCACGGCCACCGCGGCCGGCCTGAGCGTGGGTGCCTTCGTTGCCCAGCCGGGCAGCATCCGCATCATCATCGACCTGATCGGCATCGGCCTGTTCACCGGCTTCTTCGTGGTGCCCCTGTTCGCACTGATCCAGAGCCGCACGCCGAAGTCGGAGATGTCGCGCGTGTTCGCCGCACTCAACATCCAGAACTCGGGCTTCATCGTGGGTGCGGCGATGATCGCGCTGGCCACGCAGAAGTTCCTGCACTGGACCATCCCGCAGCTGTTCCTGGCGCTGGCCATCGCCAATGCCGTGGTGTCGATCTACATCTTCACCATCGTCCCCGAATTCCTGATGCGCTTCCTCAGCTGGGTGATGGTGCGCGGCCTGTACCGGCTGCGCCTGCACGGGATCGAAGCCAATGTGCCCGACGAAGGCGCTGCGCTGATCGTGTGCAACCACGTCAGCTACATGGACGCGTTGATCCTGTCGGCGACGATTCCGCGCCCGGTGCGCTTTGTCATGTACTACAAGATCTTCAACATCCCGGTGATGCGCTGGATCTTCCGCACCGCCAAGGCAATCCCCATTGCCGGCGCGCGCGAAGACCCCGCGCTGATGCAGGCCGCCTTCGATGAAGTGGACAAAGCCCTGGCCGACGGCGAGCTGGTCTGCATCTTCCCCGAAGGCGCGCTCACCCGCGATGGCGAGATGGGCGCGTTCAAGTCCGGCGTGGAGAAGATCCTCGAGCGCCGCCCGGTGCCGGTGGTGCCGATGGCGCTGCGCGGCATGTGGGCGAGCATGTGGAGCCGGCGCGACACCCGGCTGGGCCGCATGCGCGTGCCACGCCGGTTCCGCGCGCATGTCGAGGTGGCCGCCGCACCGGCGCTTGCCGGCCAGGGTGCCAGTGCCGACATCCTGGAGCAGCAGGTACGGCAGCTACGCGGAGAAAACGGCTGAGGCCTAGTGCCGTCTGGATGTAAACGCATACATCCGGGCGTCCATCGGGTAAATTAGCGCCGGGGGACGTCCGTCCGCGCAGGCCAGCGCGGCGGCGGCCGAATATCATGCATACCGTTTGTTGCACCGATCGATGACGTTGCCACTGTGTGTGCGTGCGTTGTACCCCGTTCCACGCCCGTCAAATCCACCCAAGAAAATGGAGCTTTTCAGATGAACACCACTGCCGCACAAATCCCGAACCACCTGGTCTGGGCCATCCTGGCCACCCTGTTCTGCTGCCTGCCGGGCGGTATCGTGTCGATCGTCTACGCTGCCCAGGTCAACGGCAAGATTGCCGCAGGTGACCTTGCCGGCGCGCGTGACTCGTCGGACAAGGCGAAGAAGTGGGCCATGTGGTCGGCCATTGCCGGCGTCATCGTCGCCGTGCTGTACGTCGTGCTGGTGATGGCGATGGGCGGCCTGGGCGCGCTGAGCAACAGCGGCTACTGATCAGCACCGGGACGGCCTGGCCGGGGAACCTGCATGGGTTCACCGGCCGGGCCGTTCGCGCGTCATGGCCCTGCCCTCCCGAACCACGCTTGCCCGCTGGGCGCCCACGGCACTGGTTGCCGGCCTGGGCGCAGGCGCCATCGTGGTGTTGCGCAACGTCAGCCCCTATGCCGCCAACAGCCCGCTGCCGGGTTGCCCGCTGTACGCACTGACCGGCCTGTACTGCCCCGGCTGCGGCAGCACGCGCTGCCTTTACTCGCTGGTCCATTTCGATTGGCAGGGCGCCATCGCGATGAATCCGCTGCTGGTGATTTCGCTGCCCTTCCTGCTGCTGATGCTGCTGCACGGTGCAGGGGTGCGCCCACGCGTACTTGAACCGCTGATGCGCGTGCTGGCCAGCCCGATGTTCTGGCTGGTGTTGCTGGTGGGGTATGCGGTGCTTCGCAACCTGCCATGGATGCCGTTCGCCTGGCTTGCGCCGGGTTAGCGTGGCAGGTGCCGGGTAGAACCCGGCATTACGGGATACGGATGCCGGGTCAGGTTACCCAGCCGGCAATGACCAGCAGGGCCAGCGCGGCCATCCACAGCAACAGCATCCGCCACACCAGGCTCATTGCATCGCGCAGCTCCGGCAGGCGCCGCCACACCGGCACCATCCCGGCATCACTGTAGTCGTGTGCTTCTTCGCGCAGTTCGGCGCTCACGCTGGCGCGCGCCACCGCGCCCAGGAACACCGTCGAGGTCGCCCACTGGTTGCCGTGCGCCTGTCGCCAGGCCTTGTAAGCCGTGTCGAAGTTGCCCACCAGGGCCATCGACAGCGACATCAGCTGGGCCACCGGCCATTCCAGCCAGCCCAGCACCACCCGTGCACCGACCACGGCGTCGAGCGGGGCCAGCGAACGCATCGGCCCAACCGCCAGCAAGGCCAGCAGCCGGTACGCGACGGCGCCCACCGGGCCCAGCAGCAGGAACCAGAACAGCACCGCGAACCAGCGCCGCAAGCCGTTGAGCACCGTGGCCTCGACCAGCGACGATACGTCCTCGTGCAGGCTGCCCCCGGCCGATTGCAGCTGGGCGATCGCCGCGTGCCGGGTGGGTGCGTCATCGGCGTCGATCACCGCTTCCACGTCACGGTCCAGGTCGCGCGGGCCCCAGCAGATCACCAGGATGGCCACGCCCAGCAGCAGCGACGGCAGGCCGAACACGCGGCCGTGCAACGCCCACTGCAGCAGCAGCACCACCAGCACCCACGGCAGCACCGCCAGCACCCAGCCCTGGCGGCTGCGCCAGAACCCGTTTTCGGCCGCATGCGCATCCAGCCATTGCAGCCAGCGCCGGTAGAACCCGAAACCGCGAAGGGCCACGGCCGCAGCCGGCGCGACATGGCCCAGGGCCAGGGCGACCAGCACGGCAACCAGGGTGGTGAACATGTATGCCTCCGGCGCGGATCGTGGCCGCTACTATGCCTTGCGACCCGGCAATTCCCCGGGCCGAGGGTAATGTACGCCGCTGCGTGTTCAGCCAGCGGCAACGCAGGCCGTGGCTCAGCCCACCTGCTGGCGGTACCAGTGCTCGATCAGGCTGCGCGAAATCGAAATCGGCGGCGACAGGCGGATGCCCTCGCCGTCGTCTTCGACGTCCCGGGCCAGCGCCGCGCCCACTTCCTCGGCCGTGAACCAGCGTGCATCTTCCAGCTCGCCGTCCACCGTAGGCACGTCGTCTTCGGCCGTGGCCGCAAAGCCCAGCATCAACGCGCCCGGGAACGGCCAGGGCTGGGTGCCCAGGTACTGGCAGTGGCGAACGCGCACCTTGCTCTCTTCGAACACTTCACGCACCACGGTCTGCTCCAGCGACTCGCCCGGCTCGACGAACCCGGCCAGCACCGAATAGCGGCGCGGTGCCCAGTTGGCCTGCCGCCCGAGCAGCAGCCGCCCGTTGTTTTCCACCGCCACGATCACCGCCGGGTCCACCCGCGGGTAGTGCTCGGTACCGCATTGCGCGCAGCGCCCGACAAAGCCGCCGCGCGCGAAGGTGATGCCGCCGCCGCACACCCCGCAGAAGCGCGTGCGCGACTGCCAGTACGACATCCCGCGCGCATAGCAGAACGCGCTGGCATCGGCGGCCGACCACGTGGTGGCCGACTCGCGCAGATCCACCCGCTGCGGGGCAGTGACATCCACGGTCGCTGCTTCCAGCGAGAACCAGGCGCGCTCACCGCGCAGCCCAAGGAAGATCGCCGTTCCCGGCCCGCCCCCGACCTGCGCGCCGGTCAGCGCAAGCGGCTGGCCATCGTCGCCGGCCAGCGCGCGGCCGTCGGTGTCGAGCACCAGCACGTGCGCATCGGGCCACAGCCGCGCCAGCGCGTCGGCGTCCTGGCGCAGCGGATCGGCACGTTCAAGGGGATCGGTGGTGAAAGCAAAGCCGGACAGCGGCGTAGAAAATGTCGACATGCAGCAAGCCTGCCCACATTCGATCACAGTGGCAAGCGCCAGCCGACCGGTGTGGTCGGCAGCGCCACGCAGATCACATACTGAAACTGCTGCCGCAGCCGCAGGTGGTTTTGGCGTTCGGATTGCGGATCACGAACTGCGCGCCGGTCAGGCTTTCGGTGTAGTCCACCTCGGCGCCCATCAGGTACTGCAGGCTCAGCGGATCCACCAGCAGGGTGACACCGTTGGTGTCCACCGCCAGATCATCCTCGGCACGGTTCTCATCGAACTCGAACCCGTACTGGAAGCCGGAGCAGCCACCGCCCTGGATGTACACGCGCAAGGCAAGGCTGGTACTGGCCTCGTCCTGGATCAATTCGTTCACTTTGGCCGCAGCGGCTTCGGTGAAGTTGAGGGGACGGTCCAGCGATTGGTAGTTCGGCGCGGCGACAGGTGCGCCGGGCAAGGAAACAAGCGTGCTCATGTCCCCAGCATGGGGGCGCATGGGCACGCTTTCAAGCTGTCAGCCGTTCAGGCCATGGCCTCGGCCAGCTTCTTGCGGGCTGCGCCGTCCTTGCCCTTGCCAGCGGTTTCGTCGGCCGGCGGCGGCAGCGCGGCCATCTGCGCGCTGCCATGGATCAGGCGACCGGTCAGCTGCGCGCCAGCGTTCATCTCCACCACCTGGTAGTGGATGTTGCCGGAGACCCGCGCGGTCGGGGTCAGCTCCACCTTTTCGGTGGCGTGCACGTCGCCGTCCAGGCGGCCACTGATGACCACCACCTGGGCGCGGATCTCGCCCTCGATGCTGCCCTGCTCGGCCAGGGTGATGGTGGCATTGGCTGCCCCCTCGGCGGCGATGACCTTGCCCAGGATGGTGCCTTCCACATACAGGCCCCCACTGAACTCCACGTCGCCGCGGATCACCACCTGTGCGCCGATCAGCGCGTCCACGACCAGATGTCCGTCGCGGTTGGATTTGTTGCTGCCAAACATGGGCTTACTCCCCTTCTTTCGCCGATGGTGCTGCCGGTGCGCCGGCCTGCTTCCAATCAAAAACCTGGGTGGCGCCCCCCGCGCCCGATCCCAGCGTGACCCGCACACGTTGCGGGGTGAAGTCTTTCGGCAGGATGATGCTGCCGGTGAGCTGCTGGAAATACCGGAAGGAATAGTCCTGGCCCGGCACCTTGGTGCGCTGGTGCAGCTCGTCCCAGCTGACCGAGGTCAGCTTGCCGCCTTTGACGCCTTCCACGGTAAACCGCATCTGGCCCTGGCTGATCGCACCGCGATTGAGGTTCTGGGTCAGCACCACCGCGTACTGCCAGGTGCCGCCGGTTTCCGGGCTGAATTCAACCGAATGGGTGTTCAGGCCCTTGCGCTGGCTGGTCGCCCCCACCAGACGCTCGTAGAAGGCCACGTCGGCGCGCAGGCCGGCGATTTCCTCGTCGCGCTCGCCCAGCGAGGTCTGCACTTCATTGTTGGCGGCCCGGCTGATGCGGTCCGACGCCTGCAGCGTGGCCTGGCGCTGCTGCAGCTCGACCACCTGCTTGTTCAGGCTTTCCGCGCGCGCCTGCGCCGCGTCCAGCTGCTTGCCGGCATCCCCGCCGGGGCCGGCGGTCCAGCGCCCGATCAGGACGGCCAGGATGACGCTGACCAGCCACACCCCGGCCAGAATGGCCAGACGGCGGCGATCCTGCACGGGCGGCGTGCCGGGCCGGCGGATCTGGATACGCGATGGAGTCGGAGAGTTCATGGCGGTTGTCCGCGGCAGCGCGCTTGGCGATACCGGCACGGCCCCTGTCGGAACGAGCGACTGGCTAGTGTAAATCAGGGTCGGGCGATTTCACGCGCCAGCGGGCGTGGCCGGCGGTGGCGTTCATTGACGTCATCCCCGATAGTGTGGGCCTGTGCACACTTTGCAGGCGGAGCGCGCGTCATGACCGAAGCCCATCTGTTCGTCGTCGGCATCCTGCTGGCCTGGCTGGCGGGCATCCGCGTCTACCTGACCGTGTTCGGCGTGGGCCTGGCCGGGCTGCTTGGCTGGGTGGACCTGCCGCCGGCCCTGCAGGCCACCGAATCGTACTGGGTGCTGGGCACCTCGGCGGTGCTGGCGGTGGCCGAGTTCTTCGCCGACAAGATTCCCGGGGTGGATTCGGTCTGGGACCTGGTCCAGACCCTGGCCCGGGTGCCGGCCGGTGCCTTCCTGGCCGCCGCCACCCTGTCACCCGGCGGCGAACTCAGCGGCACCGCGCTGGTCGCCGGGGCCGGGGTGGCGCTGGCCAGCCACGGGCTCAAGTCCGGCACCCGCGCCCTGCTCAACACCTCACCGGAACCGGCCAGCAACTGGGTGGCCTCGGCGGCCGAAGACACCGTGGTGGTGGGCGGGCTGGCATTGGCGCTGGCCCACCCGTGGCTGGCGCTGATTCTGGTGGTCGGCTGCAGCCTGATCGGCGCGCTGGTGGTGTGGTGGGTATGGCGCACGTTGTGGAAGGGCATGCGCTGGCTGCTCGGGCAGACCGCCGAGCGACCCGGGGCGCTGCCGAATCGCGACGTGCTGCCACCGTAGGCACAGCCAGGCACGGCATAATTGCGTCGCAGACTGGGAGTATTGATGGCCGTCACCGACAACGTTGTTGCATCCGCCCGCGCCACGCGCGCTGAGACCCCGCCCGCCGACCATTGGCAACGGTGGGTCGGCAGCGCCGCGCCGGTCGCTGCCGCGCCGAGCAACGTGGTACCGCTTACCGCAGCCATCGCAGCGGCCCCACCGCCGCTGCCGCAGGCACCGCAGGCACGCGAAGACGACCCCGCGCCGCTGGGCCTGGATGCGCCTTACCGGGTGCTGATTGTCGAAGACGACCGCTCCCAGGCCCTGTTCGCGCAGAGCGTGCTGCACGGCGCCGGGATGGAGGCCATCGTGCACAGCGACGCCGAAGGCGTGCAGCAGGCCATCGCGGACAACCGCCCCGACCTGATCCTGATGGACCTGCACCTGCCCGGCCTGGACGGCATGCGCCTGACCGCGCTGATCCGCCAGCAACCCGGCCAGCAGCTGCTGCCCATCGTGTTCCTCAGTGGCGATCCGGACCCGGAGCGCCAGTTCGAAGTGCTCGACAGTGGCGCCGACGATTTCCTGAGCAAGCCGATCCGTCCGCGCCACCTCATTGCCGCGGTCTCCAACCGGATCCGCCGTGCGCGTGCGCAGGCCGCCACCCAGCCCGGCGCCAATGGCGCGCCGGCCATGAACAACCCCGAGACCGGCCTGCCCACCCGCCACCATGTGATGCAGCAGCTGGCCGCCTCGCTGGCCCACCGCGACCATGGCGGCCTGTTCTTCATCGAAGTGGCCAGTGCACTGGGCCTGCGCGAACGCTATGGCTACGCCGCGTTCGAGCGCCTGATGGTGCAGGCCGCGCAGCGCCTGGCCGACAGCGCGCAGCCGCACCTGCTGGCACGCTTGAACGACAACAGCTTCCTGGTGCTGGCCCGCGGCATCGACGAGGAAAGCCTGGACGGCGTGGCCCAGCACCTGCGTGAGCAGTTGTCCGGGCGCGCCTTCGTGATCCGCGACGACGAGTCGGTGCACCTGCGCGGCGTGGTCGGGCATGCGCAGCTCTCGCTGGGCTTCAGCGACGCCGGTACCGCACTGGAAGCGGTGGAACGCACCACCCTGCAGGCGCGCCTGCTCAGCGCCGGTGTGGCCGCGCACGTGCGCCGCGAAGATGTCGCCGCGCAGGAACACCTGGCCCTGCTCGAAGGCCAGCTGGAACTGGCCTACCAGCCGATCGTGGCCGTCGCCGGCGGTAATACCGCCCAGTACCAGGTGCTGCTGCGGCTGCGCCAGGCAGATGGCACCGTGCTCGCCGCCGGCCAGGTGATTCCGGCTGCCGAAGCCGCCGGGCGGATAGCCGACCTGGACCAGCAGGTGCTTGACCACACGCTGGGCCTGCTCGATCTGTACCGCCATGCCACCCAGCCGCTGAGCCTGTTCGTGTCGCAGTCGCTGCGCACGCTGGCCCGCGACGCCTTCGCCGACTGGCTGCTGGAATCGCTGGCGCGCCGCCAGATCGCCGGCGAGGCGCTGGTCATCGACGTCCGCCTGCCGGACGCGCTGATCCATACCGTCACCCTGCAGCAGTTCTGCTCGCGCATGGCCGCGGCCGGCGTGCGGTTCTGCCTGAGCCAGTTCGAACCGGGCGGCGAAGCCAACGCGCTGCTCACCCAGTTGCCCCTGACCTACGTGCGCATGGCCGCGCGTTTCTCCAGCAGCCACGCCAACCAGCGCACCCGCGACGAACTGCGTGCGGCCATCGACAACGCACACCGCGCCGGCCTGCAGATCATCGGTCAACAGATTGAGGATCCACAGGCGGCCGCCGCGATGTGGATGGGCGGGGTCGACTTCATCCAGGGCAACATGGTGCAGTCGGCGGGCAGTGAACTGAACTTCGACTTCCACAACGCGGTGTTGTGATGACGACCACCCAAGGACGGGTACCCCGCGCACTCTGGCTGACCGCCATGGCCGCCGCGGTTGCAGGCACCGCCGCACTGATGGCCGCCATCGGCAGCCGTGGCCCGTGGTCGCTGATTGCCGCCGCGGCGGCCGTGGTGACGGTGATTGCCAGCCTGAGCTGCGTGCAGCACTGGCGCGACACCCAGCAACGGTTGCAGCAGCTGCAACGCCGCGGCGACGCGCTGGCGGCCGAGCGCGATCAGCTGCAGCACGCGGTGCAGCAGCAGGATGTGCTGGAACAGGAACTGCTGCAGGCCAAGCAGGCCGCCGAAGCCGCCGCGCTGGCCAAGGGCGAGTTCCTGGCCACCATGAGCCACGAGATCCGCACGCCGCTCAATGGCATCCTGCCGATGCTGGACCTGATCGCGGGCGGCCAGCTGGGCGCCGACCAGCGGCAGATGCTGCAGACCGCCACCGTCAGCTCGCAGCAGCTGCTGCGCATCGTCGATGACATCCTCGATTACTCCCGTCTGGAGGCCAAGGGCCTGGACCTGGAGATCACCACGTTCAACCTGCGCGAGCTGCTCGAAGGGCAGGTCCAGCTGATGCAGCGCAGCGCCGATCCCAAGGCGTTGAAGCTGTCGCTGGAACTGGACCCGGCGGTGCGCCTGTCGGTACGCGGCGACCCGGTGCGCCTGCGCCAGGTGCTGGGCAACCTGCTGGTCAATGCCATCAAGTTCACCGAACGCGGCCAGGTCCGCGTGCGCGTGCAGCGGCTGGGCGAAACCAGCGCCCAGCACCAGTTGCGCTTCGAAGTGATCGACACCGGCATCGGTATCGACACGGCCCTGCAGTCGCGGCTGTTCCAGTCCTTCAGCCAGGCCGATGCCTCCACCACCCGCATTTACGGCGGCACCGGGCTGGGGCTGGCCATCTGCAAGCGCATCATCGACCTGATGCATGGCCGCATCGGGGTCAGCTCCACGCCGGGCCATGGCGCCACGTTCTGGTTCGAGATTCCGCTGCTGAAGGTCATCGGCGACCTGCCCGCCCTGGGCACCACCACCACCCGCGCGCTGCTGGTCAGTACCGACGCGCTGCTGGCCCAGCGCCTGGACCGCGTGCTTCAGCACTACGACATGCGCCTGCACGTGGTGGAAAGCGCCTCGGCCGCGCTGGACATCCTGCGTGCACCGCAGCGCCCCGGCATCGAGCCGGTGCTGAGCTGGGTCCTTGCCGATACCGAGGCCCTGCGCCACGGCGCCACCGCCCTGCACCGGGCCGTGCTGCGCGACGGTCGCGACCCCTTGCCCAGGCTGGTGTGGCTGCAGGGTGCCGAGCCCCTCGCGTCGGTGCTGCTGGAAGACGCGTCGCAGCTGCCGCGCGACGCCGCCGATAGCGACCTGCACGCCCTGCTCCGCCCCGCCATCGCCCCCGCCCGCCCGGCACCGCTGCTGGCCGAGGTAGTGGCCGATACCGACAGCGCTCCGTCCCCCCAGCTGGGGTTGCGCGTGCTGCTGGTGGAAGACAACAGCGTCAACCTGGCCGTTGCCCAGCGCCTGCTGCAGGTACTGGGCTGCAGCGTGGTGACCGCCACCGATGGGCAACAGGCGCTACAGCACCTGCACAGCCAGCGCGTGGACCTGGTGCTGATGGATTGCCAGATGCCGGTGCTGGATGGCTACCAGGCCACCCGCCGCTGGCGCGCGCACGAAGCCGACACCGGCGCGGCGCGCCAGCCGATCGTGGCGATGACCGCCAATGCCATGGCCGGCGACCGCGAGCGCTGCCTGCAGGCCGGCATGGACGACTACCTGTCCAAGCCGGTCAACCGCGCCTCGCTGCAGGCGTGCCTGCAACGCTGGCAAGGCAACGCAGCCCCGTCGCAGTGGCCCGCGCCGACTGCCGAGGTGCGCGCGCCGGACATGTCGTTCGCCGCACTGCCGCCATCGGTGATGCCTGACAGCGATGACGGCCCGCTGCCCGTGCTGGACAGCAGCGTGCTGGATGAACTGGTGGAGGTGATCGGCGCGCAGACCGCGCAGATCATCGGCGTGTTCCTGGACGACACCCCGGCGCTGATCACCCAGCTGCAGGATGCCTCGGTGGCCGCCGACCTGGATCAGCTGCGCGCGCTGGCGCACAGCCTCAAGTCCGCCAGCGCCAATGTGGGCGCGCTGGCCCTGTCGGCCGCCTCGCGCCGGATCGAACACGACGCGCGCGCCGGCACTCTGGAACGCCCCGCCGTGGCGGTGGCGTTGCTCATCGCCGAGTTCGCGCGCGCGCGGATCGCGCTGGCCGGGTATCAGAACGGCCTGCGCGTACCGCTGCAGGGCTGACTCAGTCGTCCAGCTTGGTCAGCAGGTAGTTCGGCTCGCTGATGCGTTCGATCAGGTCGAGCTGGGTTTCCAGCCAATCGATGTGCTCTTCCTCCGAATCGAGGATCTTCACGAACAGCTGGCGGCTCACGTAGTCGCCTACTGAATCGGCGTAGGCCACCGCATCGCGCAGCGTGACCACGCCATCGCGCTCCAGCGCCAGATCGCACTGCAGGATCTCGGTGGGATTCTCGCCGATGCGCAGCTTGCCCAGCGCCTGGAAGTTGGGCAGCCCTTCAAGGAACAGGATGCGATCGGACAGCATGTCGGCATGCTTCATCTCTTCGATCGATTCCTTGTACTCATGATCGGCCAGTTCTTTCAGGCCCCAGTTCTTCAGCATCTTGGCGTGCAGAAAATACTGGTTGATCGCGGTCAGCTCGTTGTAGAGGACCTTGTTGAGGAATTCGATGACTTTTGCGTCGCCCTTCATGAGCCTGCTCCTGCTGCGTGTGAACGCGCGCACTGTAGCGCTTCGCGCCGGGGCATGAAGAAACGCGAATCGTGCTCAGTTGCGCCCGGCGTCCTGCACCGGTAGTGCCGGCCGCTGGCCGACTCCGCAGAAATCTCTGTTACGTGCCGCCAGCCGGCGGTCAGGCGACCTGCGCCAGGCCCAACACAGGCAGCGGCAGATCGTGGGTCGCGCTGAACTTGGCCAGCAGGTCGGCTGCCATGTCCAGGCAGGAACCGCAGGTGGCGCCGCAGCCGGTGCGCATCGTCAGTTCGGACACGCTCGCGACACCGCTCTGGGCGGCTTCACGGATCTGGTGGTCGGTAACCCCGTTGCAGATACAAACGTACACGTGCGGACTCGGCAGGCAGGCCAGGAAGGGCCTGCCGCTATTCCAATAGAAATGCGAATGGTTGTCAATTTCGTATCTGAATCATTCTCGATACGGTTCAGACAGGCCAGCCACGGCTGAACGCCGTGGCGCACCCCATCACGGTGCGCCTGGGTCGCCCTTGGCCTTCCGCGGCCAGTAGCCCCGCTTGGGCGGCGTGCGCTTGCGCGGCCGATCGTGCCCGGCGGTGTTGCCCGGCATCCAGGCTTCCTGGGCCGACTTGGGCATCGACTCCACCCCGGTGCCGGCCACGCCACGCGCCAAGGGCGCCAGGTGGCGCAGCGCGCGGGCATAGACCCCGCGCTTGAACATCACCACGTGCTCGACCGGGTACCAGAAATCCACCCACCGCCACTGGTCGAACTCGGGGCTGTCGGTATGGTCCAGCGTCACATGGGATTCGTCGCCGGACAGGCGCAGCAGGAACCACACCTGCTTCTGGCCGATGCAGACCTGCTTCTCATTGCGCCGAATGGCGCGTGCGGGCAGCCGATAGCGCAGCCAACCCGGTGTCGCTCCGAGGACTTCGACGTGCTCGGGCAACAGCCCCGTTTCTTCGTGCAACTCGCGATACATGGCTTCGACGGGCGTCTCGTCGGTATTCATGCCGCCCTGCGGAAATTGCCAGCCATCCCGGCGCACACGTCGTGCCCAGAACACCTGCCCGTCTTCCCGCATCAGCACAATACCGACGTTCGGTCGATAGCCGTCCGGATCGATCACGATGCGGACTCCTAGAAAAATCTACTGATCCGACTTTGACACGCCCGCTGCCCACTCACAAGCGTGATGAAAAAGTGTTGACAGATCCGCGATACATCTCCAGAATTACCGGCTCCCTAGGCTATGTAGCTCAGCCGGTTAGAGCACAGCACTCATAATGCTGGGGTCGGTGGTTCGAGTCCACCCATAGCCACCAAGTTAACCCTTGGTTTTGTAGGGAAAAAGTGCAATACTTGCACGCACATATTGCCCCGTCGCCAAGCGGTAAGGCACCTGACTCTGACTCAGGCATTCGGTGGTTCGAATCCATCCGGGGCAGCCAAATAAAACAAAAGGCCTGATCGAAAGATCAGGCCTTTTGTTTTATTTGGTGCGGTTAGCTGGGCGCTATGCGCCCAGCACCCCAACCTTGCGGAGCAAGGTTGGGGTCCGCCTCGTTTACCTCCACATCCCCGCGCCTGTCGGCGCGCCCCCTTGGACTCCAAGGGGGCTGCTTCGCCTGATGGGGTGCGAGAGGCGCTGGGCGCCGTGGGTGCCGGTGGGTGGGCAGGTGGCGTTCGCCATCGCCGGCGGGGATGCGCCGCGATAACCAGGCGATGACACGAATGCGGCCAACGGCCGGAGGATAGAAGAGCAGAATCGCGGTCACGGCCATCGCGAGCGACGCCATCGGCCTGCGGAAGGCCTGCGTGGTTGCCGGCCAGCGGCCGGCACTACCGATCAAAATCCCCAGGCGCCCGCCCCGTGTTGCCCCGCCCTTCCCATGTGCACCAGCCAACTGTCGAGGGTCGGCGCGGGTGGGTTGGCGGGACCCTGAGCCGCATGGATGCGGCGACGGAGCTTACATGGGTGAGGGCGCTTTGCTTGCGAGGCACTGCCTCGCAAGCGCCCGAACGCCCAGCCGCCAGCGGCTGGGCCGGGCCGCGGAGCGGGACTTGCAGCGTGTCCCGCCAGCCCACCCGCGCCGACCCAGCCAGCGGATACGCAGAGCAGACGCTCTGGCTCTGGCTCTAGCTCCAGCCTTGGCTCCGGCTCCAGCTCCGGCCATATCGCCCCACAAACGACAAAAGCCCGGCCGAGGCCGGGCTTTTGCTGTCCTCCCAGCGGGATCCCGAAGGATCCCACGCCAGGCGCGATGGATCAGCGCTTGGAGAACTGGGTGGCGCGACGTGCCTTGTGCAGGCCGACCTTCTTACGCTCGACTTCACGGGCGTCACGGGTCATGAAGCCAGCCTTGCGCAGCTCGGACTTCAGGGTTTCGTCGTACTCGACCAGCGCACGGGCGATGCCCAGACGGATCGCACCGGCCTGACCGGTGGTACCACCGCCAGCAGCGGTGACCATGATGTCGAAGCTTTCGGTGTTCTTGGTCAGTTCCAGCGGCTGACGCACGATCATGCGTGCAGTCTCACGGCCAAAGAACTCGTCCAGCGGACGGCCATTGACGGTGATGTTGCCGACGCCCTTGCGCAGGAACACGCGGGCGGTGGAGGACTTGCGGCGGCCGGTGCCGTAGTTTTGAGTGATAGCCATGATTAGATATCCAGAACCTGAGGCTGCTGAGCGGCGTGCGGGTGCTCGGAACCCGAGTACACCTTGAGCTTGCGGTACATGGCGCGGCCCAGCGGGCCCTTCGGCAGCATGCCCTTGACGGCGGTCTCGATGACACGCTCCGGGTGGCGCTCAAGCGCCTGGGCCAGAGTTTCGGTCTTCAGGTTGCCGATGTAGCCAGTGAAACGGTGATACAGCTTGTCCTGCAGCTTGTTGCCGGTGACGACAATCTTTTCTGCATTGATGACAACCAGGTAATCACCGGTATCAACGTGAGGGGTGTAAACCGGCTTGTGCTTGCCGCGCAGACGGCGGGCCAGCTCGGTGGACAGACGGCCCAGCGTCTTGCCGGAAGCGTCGACGAGATACCAGTCGCGCTGGACGGTCTCGGACTTTGCAGTGAAAGTGCTCATGAAAGAACTCAAGTAGGTCGGGCTCATTACGGCGCTGAACGGCCGGAACTCTGCCACGCGTTGTGAAGAGGCGGGATTGTACTGGCCAACCCCGCCACTTGCAAGTTGCCCCCTGCCCCGGCTTGGCACGCCGCGCCCACGGGGCGAGAATCGACGGTCCCCCGCTGCACGCTGCCACCCCGCCATGACCGCCACCCGCCAGATCACCCCGCTCGATCACCTGCTGACCGAAGCCCAGCGCGCCCTGGACACGGTGTTTGGCAACCCGCCGGCCAGCCGCCCCTACCCGGCCGACACCACCCCCGACGTACAGATGAACACCCCCGAGCGCCGCCACGCGGCCGGCCTGATGCGCATCAACCACGTCGGCGAGGTCTGCGCCCAGGGCCTGTACTTCGGCCAGGCCGCCGTTGCCCAGGAAGCACAGACCCGCGCCCACCTGCTGGAAGCGGCCCAGGAAGAAACCGACCACCTGGCCTGGTGCGCCCAGCGCCTGCGCGAACTGGACAGCCGCCCCAGCCTGTTCAACCCCATCTGGTATGCCGGCAGCTACACCATCGGCACCCTGGCCGGCCTGCGCGGGGACGGCTGGAACCTGGGCTTCGTGGTCGAAACCGAGCGCCAGGTCGAGGCCCACCTGGACGAACACCTGGACACCCTGCCCCCGGCCGACCTGCGCAGCCGCGAGATCCTCAAGGTGATGAAGATCGACGAGGCCCGGCACGCCGACCACGCCGAACACGCCGGTGCCCGCAAGCTGCCCTTCCCGATCCCCGGGGTGATGGCGCTGGCCTCCAAGGTCATGAAGACCATCGCCTATCGCGTGTGACCTCCCGTCCCGGCTGAGGGGCCCGACCGGCGGCCAGACACAAAAAACGGCCCGGCGTCTTCACACCGGACCGTCATCGGTTGGCTTCCGTAGCGCCAGGTTCTACGCGACCCTGGCACCCCGGCGCGGGGCCGTCCCGCCTGTGCAGCACCGCCACGGGTTGCCCCGGGCGGCTGTCACCTGTCGCATTACTCGGCCAGATTGCGGCCGTGGAACAGCTCTTCGATCTCACGACGCAGCAGCGCTTCGATCTTCATGCGCTCCTTGAAGGAGATGTTCTTGGCCTTCTCTTCGAACAGGTACTGGTCGAGGTCGAAGTCCTTCAGGTGCATCTTCGTGTGGAAGATGTTTTCCTGGTAGACGTTGACGTCGAACATCTCGTAACGCGACTTGATGTTCTTGGCCAGGAAGTTCTGGATCGAGTTGATTTTGTGATCGATGTAGTGCTTCTTGCCCTTCACATCACGGGTGAAGCCACGCACGCGGTAGTCCATGATCACGATGTCCGATTCCAGACTCTCGATCAGGTAGTTCAGCGCCTTCAACGGCGAAATCACGCCGCAGGTGGCCACGTCGATGTCGGCGCGGAAGGTGGCGATGCCTTCCTGCGGGTGCGTTTCCGGATAGGTGTGCACGGTGATGTGCGACTTGTCCATGTGCGCGACCACGGCGTCGGAGATCAACTCCTTGCCGGCCTGCTTCTTGTCGATCACCGGCTCTTCCGAGATCAGGATCGTCACCGAGGCACCCTGCGGATCGTAATCCTGGCGCGCCACGTTAAGGATGTTGGCGCCGATGATCTCGGCGACATCGGTCAAGATTTGAGTAAGCCTGTCGGCGTTGTACTCTTCATCGATGTATTCAATGTAACGCTGACGCTCCTCTTCGGTGCGCGCGTAACACACGTCATAGATGTTGAAGCTCAGCGCCTTGGTGAGGTTGTTGAAACCCTGCAACCTGAGGCGAGGCAACGGCTTGACCACGGCGGTCGATCCTGTGAGTGGTGGGAAAGGGGGAATTATGGGGCAAAGTGATCGGGGGCGAAACTTGCATTGACACGAGTAGCTGTGCTTTGTTTGCCCTTAACAAATCGGATCGTTAAGCTCGCGGCACATAGCCGTGAATTGTTCATGAGCAAAGGGAGCGCCTCAACCGTGTCAACAGTGCGCCTTGCCGCAAGTCCATTGGCCCTGGATATCGCCACCATCGACCGGTTTCTGGCCCACAGCCATCGTCGCCGCTATCCCGCCCGCACCGACGTGTTCCGCCCCGGGGACCCGGCTGGCACCCTTTATTACGTGATCAGTGGCTCGGTCTCTATAATTGCTGAGGAAGAGGACGATCGTGAGCTGGTCCTCGGCTACTTCGGTTCAGGTGAGTTCGTCGGCGAGATGGGCCTGTTCGTCGAATCGGACCGCCGCGAGGTGATCCTGCGCACCCGCACCCCCTGCGAACTAGCTGAAATCAGCTACGAGCGCCTGCACCAGCTGTTCCTCGGCCCGCTCTCGGCCGATGCCCCGCGGCTGCTGTATGCGCTGGGCCAGCAGATCTCCAAGCGCCTGCTGGACACCAGCCGCAAGGCCAGCCGGCTGGCGTTCCTGGACGTTACCGACCGTATCGTGCGCACCCTTCACGACCTGTCCCGCGAGCCGGAGGCCATGAGCCACCCGCAGGGCACCCAGCTGCGCGTGTCGCGCCAGGAACTGGCCCGGCTGGTCGGCTGCTCGCGTGAAATGGCCGGCCGCGTGCTCAAGAAGCTGCAGACCGACGGCCTGCTGCATGCCCGCGGCAAGACCGTGGTCCTGTACGGCACCCGCTAACCCCCGCGCGCGCGGTAGAGCCGACCGTTGGTCGGCTACCTGGTCGGCTACCCGGTCAGCTCCCCCATGCCACCCGGCACGCTATTAGACACCCCACCCGGCATCCCGCCGGGCTCGGACTGCCCACGGTTGCCGGCCAGCGGCCGGCACTACCCGGCAGCACCCTACCCGGCCTCCCGCCGGGCCCCGACTGCCCACGGTTGCCGGCCAGCGGCCGGCACTACCCGGCTGTTTCCCGGTAGGCTGGCGCCATGGAGCTTGGCAGCGAATTCTATTGGTTCATCCTGATCGGCCTGGGCGCGCAGCTGGTCGACGGCGCGCTGGGCATGGCCTTCGGGCTGATCTCGTCCTCGATCCTGCTCAGCATGGGCCTGCCGCCGGCGGCGGTCAGCGCCAGCATTCATACCGCGGAAGTCTTCACCACCGGCGCGTCCGGGGTCTCCCACCTGGTGGCCGGCAATGTCGACCGTCGCCTGTTCCTGCGCCTGGCCATTCCCGGCGCGGTGGGCGGGGTCGTAGGCGCCTATGTGCTGACCCAGTTGCCGGGGGAGTTCATCCGCCCGTTCATCTACTGCTACCTGCTGGTGCTGGCGATCTTCATCCTGCTGCGTGCGGCCGGACGGCTGATGCCGGCCCAGGAAGTGAAGCGGGTGCCGGTGCTGGGCTTCTTCGCCGGCCTGCTGGATGCCAGCGGCGGCGGCGGTTGGGGTCCGGTGGCCACCTCCACCCTGCTGGCCCGGGGTGCGCAGGCCCGGACCACCATCGGCACGGTCAACGCCGCCGAGTTCGTGGTCACCCTAGCGGTATCGATCACCTTCCTGCTGACCATGGGCCTGCAGTACCTGAACATCGTGGCCGGCCTGCTGATCGGCGGGATGATGGCCGCACCGGTTGCCGCGCTGCTGGTGAAGCGGGTCAAGGAGCGCTGGGTGCTGGTGGCCGTGGGCGTGCTGGTCCTGGCGATCAGCCTGTTCCAGATCGGCCAGGCCCTGCTGCAATGGCGCGCCGCCTGAGCCGGTTGCGTCATCCGGTCTGGAAGACGCCAGACGCATATTCAATCGCGTCGGTCAGACCGGATCGCCAGCTCGATCGACGCAGCCCCAGTTGAGGATCGGCGTGCCCGGCGGCAGCACCTGCCGGAAGTGCGCCACCCGCGAGGCCTTCGGGTTCACCACCACCGGCGCCTTGGCGGCCAGCAACAGCGGCAGGTCGGCACTACTGTCGGAGTAGGCGATGGCGATCTCGCCGTAGCCGCGCTCGCGCAGCATGCGCATCTTCTCTTCGTTGTGGCAGTGGCGCGTGGCAACCACCGCGCCCAGGCACGGACCGACCTCTGTACCGATCACCGGCACGCCCTGGTGGGCGACGAAGGTGAGGATGGCGCGGGCCAGCTCCGGCGGCGCGCCGGTGGCCACCACCACCCGGTCGCCCTGCTCACGGTGCTGGGCGAACACGTCCAGCGCCACCGGCAACAGCCGGCGGCGGATGTCCGCCTCATGGGTCAGCACGTAGCGGTCGATGGCCTTGTTGAGGTCACGCGCACGGTGCAGGCCGAAGGTGGCGATCCACACATACCCGGAAATGCCGCGGCGGCGGGTGGGCAGCAGCGCCACCAGCGGGCCCAGGATCGGGGTGGCCAGCAGCGCGGCCAGCAGCCGCAACGGGTTGCGCTTGATCAGCCAGGCAAACAGGTGGCTGCCCGAGTCACCGTCGTACAGGGTGTGATCGAAATCGAAGACCACCAGCGGGGCGTCGTCGCGCGGCGTTGGGTAGATCGCAGTCATGCGCTGAAGAATAGCTGACGCAGGCCCTCGCCGGGCTCCTCCACGCGCATGAACGCCTCACCGACCAGGAAGGCATGCACGCCGGCGTTGCGCATCAGGCTGACGTCGTCGGCGCCGAGGATGCCGCTTTCGGTCACCAGCAGGCGATCGCGCGGCACCGCCTGGCGCATGTCCAGGGTGGTCTGCAGCGAGACCTCGAAGGTGCGCAGGTTGCGGTTGTTGATGCCGATCAGCGGCACCGGCACCTGGATGGCGCGCTCGAGCTCGTCGATGTCGTGCACTTCCACCAGCACGTCCATGCCCAGCTGCATGGCCAGGTCGGACAGCGCGGCCAGCTGGCGGTCGTCCAGCGCCGCCACGATCAGCAGGATGCAGTCGGCCCCGAGCACGCGTGCCTCGTACACCTGGTAGGCGTCGATCACGAAGTCCTTGCGCAGCACCGGCAGCGTGCACGCGTCGCGGGCCTGCTGCAGGTAAGCATCGCTGCCCTGGAAGAAGTCCACGTCGGTCAGCACCGACAGGCAGCTGGCGCCGCCGAACTCGTAGCTGACCGCGATGTCGGCCGGGTGGAAGTCGGCCCGGATCACGCCCTTGGACGGGCTGGCCTTCTTCACCTCGGCGATCACCGCCGGGTTGCCGGCGGCGATCGAGGCGCGCAGCGCGTCGGCGAAGCCCCGCACCGGCGGCGCCTGCTCGACCCGGGCGATCAGCGCCTCCAACGGCACCTGCGCGCGGCGCGCAGCCACTTCTTCGGCCTTACGGGCCAGGATGGTGTCGAGGATGTCGCTCTTGTCGCTCATGTCAGTCAGGGTCCTTCAGGCCGGCCATTATCGGCCAGCCATGGGCAAAGCGTGAAACGGACGGCTCAGCCGTCCGCGCGGATGCGCTGGGTGGCCGCCACGTACTGCGCCATGCGCGAACGGGCGCTGCCGTCGGCAATGGCCGCCCGGGCGCGGGCCAGGCCGTCGGCGATGCTGTCGGCCACGCCGGCCACGTACAGGGCCGCGCCGGCGTTGAGGGCCACGATATCCAGCGCCGGGCCGGGCTGGTTGTCGAGCACCGCGCGCAGCATCGCAATGGACTCTTCCGGGTTGGCCACCTTCAGGTTGCGACTGGCCGACATGGCAATGCCGAAATCTTCCGGGTGGATCTCGTACTCGCGCACCTTGCCGTCGCGCAGCTCACCCACCAGCGTGCCGGCGCCGAGCGAGATCTCGTCCATGTTGTCGCGACCCCACACCACCAGCGCGCGTTCGGCGCCCAGCTCGCGCAGCACGCGTGCCTGGATACCGACCAGATCGGGGTGGAACACGCCCATCAGCACGTTGGTGGCGCCCACCGGGTTGGTCAGCGGGCCCAGGATGTTGAAGATGGTGCGCACGCCCATCTCGCGGCGTACCGGTGCCACGACCTTCATCGCCGGGTGGTGCATCGGCGCGAACATGAAGCCGATGCCGGTCTCGGTGATGGCGCGCGCCACCTCATCCGGGCGCAGGTCGATGACCGCGCCCAGCGCTTCCACCGCATCGGCGCTGCCGGACTTGGACGACACGCTGCGGTTGCCGTGCTTGGCCACCTTGGCCCCGGCCGCCGCCACCACGAACATCGCGCAGGTGGAAATGTTGAAGGTGTGCGAGCCGTCGCCACCGGTCCCCACGATGTCCACCAGGTGGGTCTTGTCGTCCACCGGTACGGCCAACGCGAGTTCACGCATTACCGTGGCCGCGCCGGCAATCTCGCCCACCGTTTCCTTCTTGACCCGCAGGCCGGTGAGGATCGCGGCCGTCATCACCGGCGAGACGTCACCGCGCATCACCTGACGCATCAGGTCGACCATTTCGTCGAAGAAGATTTCGCGGTGCTCGATGGTGCGCTGCAGGGCTTCCTGGGGGGAGAAGGTCATGCGGGGTCCTTTGTGGTGCGGGTGCGGCGCGCTCAGCGCTGCAGGAAGTTCTTCAGCAGGGCGTGGCCATGCTCGGTGAGGATCGATTCGGGGTGGAACTGCACGCCTTCGACCGGGTGCTCGCGGTGGCGCAGGCCCATGATCTCTTCGACGCTGCCGTCCGCGTTCTCGGTCCACGCGGTCACTTCCAGGCAATCCGGCAGCGTGGTCTTGTCCACCACCAGCGAGTGGTAGCGCGTGGCCTGGTAGCGATCCGGCAGGCCGGCGAACACGCCCCGGCCCTCATGCCGGATCGGCGAGGTCTTGCCGTGCATGATGGTGCCCGCGCGGATCACATCGCCGCCGTAGACCTGGCCGATGCTCTGGTGGCCCAGGCACACGCCGAGGATCGGCGTGGTCGGGCCGAGCCGGCGGATCAGCTCCAGCGACACGCCCGCTTCGTTGGGCGTGCACGGGCCGGGCGAAATCACGATGCGCTCCGGGGCGAGCGCGGCGATCTCATCGACGCTCAAGGCGTCATTGCGCACCACCTTGACCTCGGCGCCCAGCGTCTGCAGGTACTGCACGAGGTTGTAGGTGAAGCTGTCGTAGTTGTCGAGCATCAACAACATGGTCAGGGTCCGTCTTGAATGAGGAAAATGGCGTACACGTTTTCATTGAAGCTGATCGGCCCGGCCTGCACCGATTCCGGCGGACGCATCGAGCCAGTCGCTTCGACACTGCTCGGCGGCTGCGGTGGGGCTGGTCGGGCAGACGACTTTTCCGCACGCGGCCAAGTGCCTGCCTGCACGCCATAGGCGAAGCTCGGCGCTACGTCGGAGATGCTGTACAGGCCGGTGATCCGGGCCCCATAGGCCTCGGCCAGCCCCTTGGCGGACTGCCGCGTCTGCGCGGCCGCCTCGGCCTTCAGCTCGGCACGCAGCGCGGCCTCCTTGGAGTAGCCGGGCTGCAGCGCGGTGATCTGCAGGTCTTCGTTGGCGTTGGTGTCGCGAAGAAAACCCTGCAGCGCCTCGGTACTGGCGAAGCTCCCGCGCACGCGGCGGCTGACACGCGTCCCGGCAAATACCTGTTTGCCGTTCTCATAGCGGTGCTCAGGTTGAATGGTCAGATTGTCCGCCCTGACCGTATCGGCCACGGCCCGATGCCGTTTGAGCGCGGCGAGCACGCTCCCCACGTTGTCCTGCACGCGGGCACGCGCTGCATCCGGCTGCATGTCAAGCGCCTTCACCAGGAGATCCACGGTGAAACGGTCGGGCATGACGATGCGCGTCCCCTCCCCCTTCACCAGCAGATGCGGCTGTGACGGGATGGAATTGGCCTGCGCCCATGCGGGGGCGGCCGCCACGGCCAACGTCGACGACAACAGCAATGCGCTTACCAGCTTCATGCAGTGTTCCTTGTCAAAAGAGTGGAGCGGAGCGTGCCGGACGTGCACGAGCGCACCGCAACGGGCCGGAGGCCTTGTCGCGAGGGGTCACAGTGCAGGGGTACGCCAGGGGACAGCAATCAACACGCTCCTGTTGGGGGGAGCCGCCGTGCCGGGGAGCGTTGAACTGGATCTTGCCCGCCGATACGGCGGCAAGGTGCGGTCCGGGACCGCGACGACCTGCCGCTTCCTATTGGAAGCGCCACCACTTGGCTACGTTGTTCAGCGCGGTGCAGGTCATGGGATAACTCGGGTTTCAGACTGTATGGAGAAGCCGGGCTAGGGCTTCTACGGCTTGCCTCTCAAGGGTATCAGATCTCTGGCGCAATGGCGCGGGGTCACACGGCCTGTGTTGGCCGTGCACCGCCCAGGCGCATAGGGGCTGCGCGACCACCCCGTCCGTGATCTGGCCAGCAGATCGCGCGCGCTCCACTTGCGAGCACGATGCTGTGCCCCTACCGTGTCCACACTTAAAGGAATGTGGGAGACGCCAGGATGGCGCGACTGTTCATCGTTGTGGGCGACAGTCTCAGTGGTGGCGGCACCGTGGTGAGCGGCTCGCCGTTTACCGATATCGATGGATCGGCCATGGCTCGCGTGGGCGACCGGGTCATCTGCAAGACCCACGGCCCAGGCTCGATCGTCTCCGGCGATGCCACGCTGATCATCGATGGAAACCCAGCCGCACGGCACGGGGACAAAGTGAGTTGTGGATGCCAGTTGATCGCTGGGCGACAGTCGTTGGCGTTTGTCGACGACGGGATGGCGGCATCGGCCACCGTGTCACGCAAACCAAGCCAGACAGCTCGAGGCGCAGGCCCTGCACATCCCCGCCCTGAGACACCATCGCAGACGTCATCAGCACTCTCATCCAGGTCAAGTTCGCCGCAATGCTGGGTTGATGACCATGTGGTGGAAGTATCCACGAATGCATCCGGGCGCTACTACGTCATATACGACGAAAACGGAGACGAACTCTCACTCGATCTGCAAAGGAAGTTCAGCATTCTTGTCCCGCTGAAGTCGAGCGGAAATGTGGAAGTCGTGGTGCGGATCAAGGCTGTTGCTGTAAACCAAGATGATATCGATGACGGCGAGGAGGGGGCTGAGAGGGGTGTTGATGAACGCGAACAGGTAACCGATGAGGATGTGGCCATCGCGAAGACCCGTATGGAATCAGGGATTCAACAGGGATGGAACGAAAAATTCATCATGCATGTGTCCGATCCCGCGTGCGGTATCCGGGCATTCCCCATACGCTTCAAGGTGCAATGGGTCGACACGCGTCAGCACTACACGATGAACGTTCAAGCAAATGAAGTTCATGAGAACGTCGTGGATATGATGGTTAACGTGTGGAAAGGAACAGCCATTTGGACGTTTTCACATGAGTATGCGCACTGCGTTGGAGTAGCAGACGAGTACTCCTACCATCCGGTTCATCCGTGGACACTCAAATATTATCGACCTGACGGCACGCTGGACCAAGAAGCAATTCAGATCCCCGTTCAGAAGCCCGATACGGATCCGAGCGCCACGATCATGTCGACCCACTACAACACGACTGTCAAAACAAGGCACGCATGGCAAATTGCGCAGGAAGTGGAGAAATTTCTTACGCGCCATACGGGGAGAAACATCGAATGCAACGTCAACTACTTTTCTGCTTAGCAATGAGCGTTAGTGGCTTACTCAGCGCGGGAGATCGCCCCATGGACAGCAATCCAGACTTCGAAGTGACTGCCGCCTGCAGGAACCAAACGCCCTGCGTTTTCAGGTCGCGCAACATCCATTTCGACGTCGTCATCAAGAACAAGACGGACGCCCCGATCCAGCTGCCGTTGGAGTTCATCCGCCATGCCGGTCCGATGGTCAAGCTGCGTGACAACCGCAGCCCCCGCTCCCTGATCCAGCCGACGCACATGCGAGATGGTGCCTTGCTGTCAAACCTGACGGTGCTGGCGCCCGGCCAGTCTGTCACCGTTGCGGGACTTATCGACGCGTCCTACCTGAGAAATTGGGGTGGCGCCTCAGCGGATGTAACCGCCATTGTCACACTCGGCGCTCCACTGGGCCAGGCGACCGAATTCCAACTCATCGGCACCACTCAGTTCCGTATTTTTGGCACTGACGCTGCGAGCAAAGCCAGCAGGCAAGACAAACGCTAGTGACAGCAAGACACGCGCCTGGTGCCGCAGTGCATTCATACGTGCCGCCACGTTCACTCATCAAGCGTGGTGGCGGCACGATTGAGGCGCGCCGCTGGGGCGCGCCGACTCACAGCCCCTTGGCCGCCTGCGCCACGGCACGGAACAACGCGCGGCCCTTGTTCATCGTCTCGTCCCATTCCTTGCCGGGATCGGAGTCGTACACGATGCCTGCACCGGCCTGTACGTGCAGGCGGCCGTCCTTGATGACGGCGGTGCGGATCGCGATGGCGGTGTCGGCATCGCCATGCCAGCCGATGTAGCCGATGCTGCCGGCGTAGACGTTGCGCTTGATCGGCTCGAGCTCGCGGATCACTTCCAGCGCGCGGATCTTCGGTGCGCCGCTGACGGTGCCGGCCGGGAAGGTTGCACGCAGCACGTCGGCGTAGCTCAGGCCCGGCTGCAGCTTGCCGGTCACCTCGCTGACGATATGCATGACGTGGCTGTAGCGCTCGATCACGAACTGCTCACCCACTTCCACCGTGCCCGCCTGCGAGACGCGGCCCGCATCGTTGCGACCCAGGTCGATCAGCATCAGGTGCTCGGCGCGCTCCTTGGGATCGGCCAGCAGTTCGGCTTCCAGGGCGTTGTCTTCGTCCACCGTGGCCCCGCGCGGGCGGGTGCCGGCGATCGGGCGCACGGTGACGTTGCCATCCTGCAGGCGCACCAGGATCTCGGGCGAAGAGCCCACCACCTGCACGTCACCGGTGTCCAGGAAGTACATGTACGGCGACGGATTCAGCGCGCGCAGCGCACGGTACACATCGACCGGGCGCGCCTTGAACGGCACGCTCAGGCGCTGGCTGAGCACCACCTGGAAGATGTCGCCGGCGCGGATGTATTCCTTGGATTTGTCGACCGCGGCAATGAAGCCCTCGCGGGTGAAGCCGGACACGAAGTCGTTCTCGTCGAGCACGTCGCGGGTGATCGGTGCCGGATAGCCCGCGCCCGGTGCACGCAGCTTGGCCACCAGCGCATCGAGCTTGGCCTGTGCCTGGTCCCACGCTCCGGGCTGGCCCGGGTCGGCGTGCACGATCAGGTACAGGCGGCCCTTGAGGTTGTCGAACACCGCCAGCTCTTCGGAGTGCAGCAGCAGGATGTCCGGCGTGCCCAGTTCGTCGCGGCCACGCGGCGGCGCCAGGCGCGGCTCGATGTAGCCGATGCACTCGAACCCGAACCAGCCCACCAGGCCGCCGGTGAAGCCCGGCAGGCCGGCCAGCTTGGGCACCGAATGGGCGCTGCGCAGCGCCTCGACCTCGGCGAACGGGTCGGCCACCTCACGGGTTTCGACCACCTGTCCCGACTCGCTGACGGTCAGGGTGTGGCCGTGGAACGCGTACACCCGGCGCGCCGGCAGGCCGATGATGGAATAGCGCCCGAAGCGTTCACCGCCCTCGACCGATTCAAACAGATAGGTATGCGGGCCGTCGGCGAGCTTCAGATAGACCGAAAGCGGCGTGTCCAGGTCGGACAGCACTTCGCGGACGACGGGGATGCGGGTGTGGCCTTCAGCGGCCTGCTGCTGGAACTGCTCGAACGTGATCAAGACGACTTTCCTTCCGGGATGCGGCGGGGGTGGGACGGACGACGGCAACAGGCCACCATCGCCACCAACGGCGAGCGGAAGAAAGGGTATGCGGGGTCGTCAGAATGGACACCCGGTGACTGTATCGCAGCTGGGGGTGCCAGGGAAACCCTGGCGGCCCGCCACGTTCGGTCAGGGCGGCGACAGCAGGTGGCTGCCCGGGTGCAGGTGCATGCGGACCCGCGCGGCCACGCATTCGATGCGGAAATGGCGGGCCTTCACCGGCTCACCGTCCAGGTTGAGGGTGATTGGCTGGTCGGCCTCGATCTCCACCCACGGCGCGCGGGTGCGATGGGCGACCTGCTCCAGCGCCCCCTGCTTGCCGCCCTTGAGCAGCGCGCCGATGGTCGAGGCGACTTCGCCGGTGAGTTCGGGAATCACGGTGACATCGAGCAGACCGTCGTCGATCACCGCATCCGGGCACAGCACCTGCCCGCCGCCGGCCTGCCGCCCGTTGCCGATGCCCAGCGCGATGAAGCCGCCCTCCCAGTCGAAACCCGGCGCGCGCAGGCGTGCACGGATCGGGTCGATCCGGCCCAGCCGCGAGATGCCGGTCACCAGGTAGGCCAGGCCGCCAAGCACCTTCTTCAGGCCTTCATCGGTTTCCACGGTGACCTCGGTTCCGAAGCCGCCGCTGGCGACATTGGCGCACCACCAGCGCTTGCCGTCGGCATCGATGTTCAGCAGGTCGACCGGGCGGGCCGCCTCCTGCGCGATCAACGTCAGTGCTTCCAGCGGCGCATCGGGAATGCCGGCAGCACTGGCGAAATCATTGGCGGTGCCCAGTGGCACCAGCCCCAGCGAAGGCAGTGCGTCGGCGGTCTCCGGCCGGTGCGCGAGGGTCTCGGCCACTTCGCTCAGGGTGCCGTCACCACCGGCGGCGATGATGGTATCCACGCCGTGGTCGATCGCCTCGGCCACGTAGCGCTCGGCGTCGCCATCCTCCCAGGTCACCCGCACCTCCAGCTGCACACCGCGCTCGCGCAGGGCGTGCACGGCCTCGCGCAGATCCGTGTTGCCGGTGGACTTGCCGTTGAGGATCAGACGCCAGCGCGGGGTGGTCATGCAGAGCTACCAAGGAGGTGGACGGCCAAGGCTAGCAGCGCCCGACGGCGGACCCGGTGAAGTCGGCGAAACCGTTCAGCCGAGCGCAATGCCCGCTACTCTCAGGAAACGTTTTTCCGCGTACATCGTCTCGTCGGCGTCGGCGTCGGCGTCGGCGTCGCACTCATCATCCGTGTCGAATTCGTCAGTCGCATCACTTTCCTCAAGGCACATGTATCGAGGGTTGTTCCAGTCATCGAACACGAGGGGCTGCACAACGCTGCGGATATCCGTTGTCTCGACGTGGTGACAACCAAATGGCAGGTAACCGTGCGCGGATGACACCGGACTCAGGCGCACCTGGCGCACCTGCATGTCATGCCAGCACTAGCACATACCCGTCACCACACCCAGCGCCAATGACGACATCATCTGTCATGTCTTTGTCACCAATAGCCCGGAGAATGGAAGTCCATAGCAGGGACGATGGATGGAGGCAGGATCAGCCTCCCGCAGTTCCCAGGGCCGTACCAGCAATGGTGCGGCCCTTTTTTTTGCGTACCAGCTCGGCTGCGCGCTCAAAGATAGGCCTCGAGGGCGCTGTGCAACAGGCAGCTGTCGAAGGCGTCGATACTGCGCAGCATCCCTTCGTCGATCGCGTGCGCCTGCAGCAGGACGGCGAGCGCCGGGAGGCCGGACGCGAACGTGCGTTCCACCCGGGTTTTCGAGTCGCGCAAGGCGACGTCGTAATCGAAACCGTAGGCGGTTTCCGTGAAGCGTACGGCATGGGTGATCAAGCGCAGTTCGTGAACGCCCTGCGCGCCCGGAAGAACATGGGCAAAAAGGCGCATTCCGGGCTCCGCCGCTTCAAGCTCCGCAGCCATCGGGCGCCCCTTTGCGATCAAGGCGAACGGCGGCAAGGGATGCTGACGCCTCCACAGGGCGACGGCGCGTTCAACGTCATGGCCGGTTGCACGAAGAGCGGCAGCAGCCTGTGCTGCGTCCACACCCGTGCGTCGCATGTAATCGGCACCGAGCTGACGCACCACGTACGCGTGGGCGTCCTGCAGATGGCCGCCGGATGCCTCCAGCGCCTGCCTGCAGAGTGCGATGGAGGTCGGCAATGCCTGGCGGAGTGAAGCGATCGCGCTTGCCTTCGAGACCTCAACCATCTGGGCAGCCTAGCCGGCAAAGGCCTTGAGTGCCTCACCTTCCATCCGGTACACCGTCCACTCGCTCTGCGGTTTCGCCCCCGCCGCTTCATAGAACTTGATCGCCGGTTCGTTCCAGTCCAGCACCGACCATTCGAACCGCCCGCAGCCTTCGGCCACCGCGATGCGTGCGATGTGCTGAAGCAGCGCCTTGCCGGCACCGCTGCCGCGGTTGTCCGGGCTGACGTAGAGGTCTTCCAGGTAGATGCCGTTGCGGCCCAGCCAGGTGGAGTAGTTGTAGAAATACACGGCGTAGCCGATGGCCGCGCCGTCGGCTTCGCAGATCAGCGCATGCGCCTTGGCATCGGGCCCGAACAGGCTGGCGCGGATGCCGGCCTCGTCGGTCTGCACCGACGACTCGGCCTTTTCATAGAGGGCCAGTTCGCGGATGAAGCGCAGGATCAGCGCTGCATCGTCGGCGGTGGCCACGCGGATGCTCACGGTAGCCACCGTCATGGCTCAGCCCCGCGCCTGGGCGACGTTCTGGCGCATCTGCGCGATCACGTCCTGGTAGCTGGTCTTGGCGTTGAAGATCGCCGAGCCGGCCACGAAGGCATCGGCACCGGCGGCGGCGATCGCCCCGATGTTGTCGGCCTTCACCCCGCCGTCGATCTCCAGGCGGATGTCGCGGCCGCTGGCATCGATCTTCTGGCGGACCACGCGCAGCTTGTCCAGCGCCGAGGGAATGAACGCCTGGCCGCCGAAGCCCGGGTTGACCGACATCAGCAGCACCAGGTCCAGGTCGTCCAGCACCCAGTCCAGGATGTCCACCGGGGTGCCGGGGTTGAGCACCAGGCCCGGCTTGCAGCCCAGCGAACGGATCAGCTGGATGGTGCGGTGGACGTGGCGCGAGGCTTCCGGGTGGAAGCTGATGTAAGTGGCACCGGCCTCGGCGAAGTCCGGGATGATGCGGTCCACCGGCTCCACCATCAGGTGCACGTCGATCGGCGCGGTAACCCCGTGCTTGCGCAGGGCCTGGCAGACCATCGGGCCGATGGTCAGGTTGGGCACATAGTGGTTGTCCATCACATCGAAGTGCACCCAGTCCGCACCGGCGGCGAGCACGTTGTCCACTTCCTCCCCCAGGCGGGCGAAATTGGCGGACAGGATGGAGGGGGCGATGATGCAGTTGGACATGGCCGGGGCCTTCAGTACTTGGAAAGGGATGCCCTGCGCGCGCTCAGCGCTTGCGCAGGGTCTTGATGCGGTCGTAGGCGGCGTTGAGCTGGCGCGACTTGCGCTCGGCCTGCTGGCGCAGCTCCGGGGCGGCGCCCACCACCTTGTCGGGGTGGTACTGGGACATCAGGCGGCGGTAGGCCAGGTCGATCTCGGCGTCGGTGGCCTCGGAGGTCAGCCCCAGCTCGCGGTAGGGGTTCTCCTTGTTCAGGCGGAACCAGTCGGCGTCGAAGGCATGCCCGATCAGCAGCCCGACCACGGCACCAAACAGCGGATTGGGCCTGAACAGCAGGGCCCCGGCGATGAATCCGAGCAGTTTTCCGTACCAGCGCATGGTCGTCTGGGCGGCCGTGGCAACAAAGGAGCCTCATTTTACGTCACAGCGGGCCCAACCCGCTTTACACTAGGCCGCCCGCTGTCTGTGCGGGCCCTCAGGGTCCCTTGGACGGCTGTCATGACAAGCCCCAGGAGTGCCCGTGCCGACCACGTTGTTGCAATCCGATCTCCCCGGCCTGCCCTTGCGCCATCGCGGCAAGGTGCGTGATGTTTTTGACATTCCGCGCGACCGGCTCCCCGCCGGCACGCCGCCGGGGGAGTACCTGCTGATGGTCGCCACCGACCGTCTGTCGGCCTTCGACGTGGTGCTGCCTGATCCGATCCCGGGCAAGGGCGAAATGCTCTGCCAGGTGTCGAACTTCTGGTTCGCCAAGACCGCCCACCTGATGCCCAACCACCTGACCGGCATCGACGTGGCCAGCGTGCTGCCCGACGGCGTGGACCCGGCCCTGTACGCCAAACGCGCGGTGGTCACCCGCAAGCTCAAGCCGGTGCCGGTGGAAGCGATCGCCCGCGGTTACCTGATCGGCAGCGGCTGGAAGGATTACCAGCGCACCGGCAAGGTCAGCGGCATCGACCTGCCCGATGGCCTGCGCCAGGCCGAGCAGCTGCCCGAGCCGATCTTCACCCCCTCGACCAAGGCCGCCGTGGGCGACCATGACGAGAACATCGATTTCGATGCGATGGTGAAGGCCGTGGGTGCCGACCTCGCCGAGCGCGTGCGGGATGCCACCCTGCGCATCTACAAGTTCGCCGCCGACTACGCCCGCGAGCGCGGCATCATCCTGGCCGACACCAAGTTCGAGTTCGGGACCGATGAAGACGGCCGCCTGTACATCATGGATGAGATGCTGACCCCGGACTCCTCGCGCTACTGGCCGGCCGACGAGTACGAGGTGGGCACCAGCCCGCCGAGCTACGACAAGCAGTTCGTGCGCGACTACCTGGAGACGCTGGACTGGGGCAAGACCGCCCCGGGCCCGACCATCCCGGCCGACATCATCGAGCGCACCCGCGCCAAGTACGCCGAGGCGCTGCAGCGCCTGGCGGGGATCAACGTCGACTGATGCGCCCGCGCCCCCGGCCGTGATGGCAGGGGGCGCCCGGGCCGGGGTCGACCCGGGCATGGGTCGACCGTAGAGTCGACCGTTGGTCGACTGCCGCGGACGTTGATCGCCTGTCGCGTGTAGAGTCGACCGTTGGTCGACTGCCGCGGACGTTGATCGCCTGTCGCGTGCAGCGCGAGGGGTATTGTCTGGGCCAGGCGCAGCCGACCAACGGTCGGCTCTACCCGCCGGGGCGGTATGCTGTGCCGATCCTGGGAGGGACCATGACCACCACCACCGTCGCGCGCCCGATCGACCGCTACTTCGCCAGCTATTCCGACGACCACCGCAATGTGCTCAACCAGCACATCCACGTGGTGGCGGTGCCGGCGATCCTCTGGTCGGTGGTGGCCCTGCTGTGGTGCCTGCCGCCGCTGGTGACCTGGTTCCAGAACGGGATCTGGTCGGCCTTTGCGATGTTCGCCGCCTGGTGCTTCTACAACCGGCTGTCGCGTGCGCTGGGCATCGGCATGCTGGTGCTCTTGTTCGTGTTCGGCTGCCTGTGCCGCCTGCTGGAGGCCGAAATCGGCCTGCACAACCTGCTGCGGGTGGCCATCGGCGTGTTCGTGGTGGCCTGGATCGCGCAGTTCATCGGCCACAAGTTTGAAGGGCGCAAGCCGAGCTTCCTGACCGACCTCACCTACCTGCTGATCGGGCCGGCGTGGGTGGTGGCCAAGCTGTACCGGCGGTTGGGTGTGGCTTACTGAGTGCCCCGTGCCGACCAACGGTCGGCACCTACCCGGGTTTTTCGGCGCCTGCCCGGTTTTGACACGTACCGCGGTTTTTTCTGAACGAGATCGATGCTCACCGGCGCGCGACGCGGGGGCGTCCAGCATCGTCGTGGACGGGCCGTGGCATGCATCCGGCGTTCATCTTCGTGCAGGGCGCAGGCCCTGCCGTTGCTGGCTTCGGACCCGTTCGAGGGGCCAGATCCGGCAAAGTCGAGCGCGCCGTTCCATACGCCCGTCAGCGGTCTCGAATGGGCACGACAGGAGGGTGGAAAAAATGAATCACGCACGTTACATGCAATTGATGGCGTATTCGGGTGTATCGGCAGCAATTGCCTGCCTGTTAGACTGAACGACCTGCTCGTGAATCGCGTATTCCCTGCATGAATCCCAGCCTGATCCTGCTGCTCGCCCTGCCGTTCCTGATGGCCGTGGCGGTCGCCTCATTCCGCCGCACCTCCCGCTCCACGGCCGCCTGGTTGGCCGCGGCAGCGCCGTTGGGGGGACTGGCGCTGTTGGCCACCATGACCCCGGCGATCATGGACGGCGGCGTTGTCCGCAGCTTCGGCACCTGGCTGCCCCAGATCGGCCTGGCCTTCTCGCTGCGCCTGGACGGCCTGGCCTGGATGTTCGCCGGCATGGTGCTGGCCATCGGCGCGCTGGTGGTGATGTACGCCCACTACTACCTCAGCGCGCGCGACAGCGCCCACCGCTTCTACTGCTACCTGTTGCTGTTCATGGGCGCCATGCTGGGCATGGTGCTGTCGGGCAACCTGTTGCTGCTGATGGTGTTCTGGGAAATGACCAGCATCAGCTCGTTCCTGCTGATCGGCTTCTGGTCGCATCGCCAGGACGCCCGCGAGGGCGCGCGGATGGCCCTGGTGGTCACCGGCGGCGGTGGCCTGGCCCTGCTCGGCGGCGTGCTGCTGATCGGCCGCATCGTGGGCAGCTTCGAGCTGGATGCGGTGCTGGCCAGCGGCGATCTGATCCGCGCCAGCGCGCTGTACCCCTACGCGCTGTTCCTGGTACTGGCCGGCATCTTCACCAAGAGCGCGCAGTTCCCGTTCCACTTCTGGCTGCCGCACGCCATGGCCGCGCCCACCCCGGTGTCGGCATACCTGCACTCGGCGACGATGGTCAAAGCCGGCGTGTTCCTGCTGGCGCGGCTGCATCCGGCGCTGGCCGGCACCGACCTGTTCTTCTATACGGTCAGCGGCATCGGCGCGATCACCCTGCTGATCGGCGCCTGGAACGCAATCTTCCAGCATGACCTGAAGGGCCTGCTGGCCTATTCGACGATCTCGCACCTGGGCCTGATCACCATGCTGTTCGGGCTGTCCACGCCGATGGCGGTGGTGGCCGGCGTGTTCCACATCCTCAACCACGCCACCTTCAAAGCCTCGCTGTTCATGGCCGCGGGCATCATCGACCACGAAACCGGCACCCGCGACATGCGCAAGCTGGGCGGGCTGCGCCGGTTGATGCCCTTCACCAGCGCACTGGCGATCATCGCCTCGCTGGCCATGGCCGGCATCCCGCTGCTCAACGGCTTCCTGTCCAAGGAAATGCTGTTCGCCGAAGCGCTCACCGCCGGTGGCCCGGAAACGATGCGGGTGGTGATGTCCATCGCCGCGCTGCTGGCTGGCGTGTTCGGCGTGGCCTACAGCCTGCGCTTCGTGCACGACACGTTCTTCGGCAAGGGCCCGCACGACCTGGACCGGGTGCCACACGAGCCGCCGCGCTTCATGAAGGTGCCGGTGGAGATCCTGGTGGTGGTGTGCGTGGCCGTCGGCGTGGCCCCGGCCATCACCATCGCCCCGGTGCTGCACGCGGCAGCCTCGTCGATCCTGGGCCCGGCGATGCCGGCCTACAGCCTGTCGGTGTGGCATGGCTTCAACACGCCGCTGATGATGAGCATCGCCGGTGTCATTGGCGGCATCGCGCTGTACTTCGGGCTGCGCCGGTTGATCAACCTGCATGCCGTGGTGAGCCGCGCGATCGGCCGCAACATCTTCCACAAGCAGCTGGACCTGGTGTTCGGCTTCGCCCACCGGCTCACCCAGGCGCTGGCCAACGGCAGCCTGCAGCGCATGCTGATGGCACTGGTGGTGGTGGCGATCATCGTCGCGCTGGCCCCGTTCGTGGCCAACCCCGGTTCGCCGAACTGGCCCTCGCCGCAGCCGCTGCCGCTGCTTGGCTGGACGCTGTGGCTGGTGATGATGGCCTGCGCGGTCAGTGCGCTGTTCGTGTACCGGCAGCGTCTGCTGGCGGTGCTGGTGCTGGGCGGCGTGGGCCTGATGGTGTCGCTCACCTTCGTGTTCCTGTCCGCCCCCGACCTGGCGCTGACCCAGCTGCTGGTGGAAATGGTCACCCTGGTGCTGATGCTGCTGGGCATGAACTACCTGCCCGCCCAATCGGCGCCGGAGCATTCGCGCTGGCGCAAACGCCGCGATGCCCTGATCGCCATCATCGGCGGCGGCGGTCTGGCGGCCGCGGCCTATACCGCCATGACCCTGCCGCCCAACACCATGGCCGGCGAGCTGGTCGCGCGTGCCCTGCCCGAGGCGTATGGGCAGAACGTGGTCAACGTGATCCTGGTGGACTTCCGCGGCTTCGATACCTTCGGTGAGATCACCGTGTTCGGCATCGCCGCCTTGGTGGTACACGCCATGCTGCGGCGCTCGCGGATGGCACCGGAGCAGATCATGCCGGGCCCGCCGATCAAGCTGCCGGTGCCGGCCGATCTGGCGCAGATCATGTTCCCGCTCACGCTCACCGTGTCGATCTTCCTGTTCCTGCGCGGCCACAACGCCCCCGGTGGCGGCTTCATCGCCGGCCTGGTGCTGGCCGTGCCGCTGCTGATCCAGTACGTGATCCAGGGCACCACCTCGGTGGAGTCGCGGTTCGGCTTCGACTACATCCGCTGCATCGGTGCCGGCCTGCTGATCGCCATCGTCAGCGGCAGTGCGTCGATGCTGTTCGGGGTGCCGTTCCTGACCAGCGGCCACCTGGACCTGCATATCCCGCTTATTGGCGAGGTGCCGCTGGCCAGCGCCATCGGCTTCGATACCGGCGTGTACCTGGTGGTGTTTGGCGGGGCGATGCTGATCCTGTCGATGATGGGCACCATCAAGCCGTCGCGTACGCGCAACGCCCGCAAGGGCGAGATCGATCCCAACCGTCGTTCGGCAAAAACCGGGGAGATGCACTGATGGAACTGGCCCTGGCAAGCGCCATCGGCGTGCTGAGCGCGATCGGCATCTACCTGCTGCTGCGCGCGCGTACCTTCGACGTCATCCTGGGCATGACCTTCCTGTCCTATGCCACCAACCTGCTGATCTTCGCCGGTGGCCGGCTGGTGTCGGGCAAGGCGCCGGTGCTGCGCGAAGGCATCGACAGCGACCTGGGCAACTACACCGACCCGTTGCCGCAGGCACTGGTGCTGACCGCGATCGTGATTGCCTTTGCGATGACCGCGGTGAGCATCGTGCTGGCCATGCGCAGCCGCAGCGACAACCACAGCGACCACGTCGACGCGCATGAGGAAGAGCAGGACACCGCGCCGGCCGATACTGCGCCGGGCCGGGAGGGCGGCGCATGAACCATGCGGTGATCCTGCCCATCCTGATCCCGTTGTTCGGCGCCGCCTGCTCGCTGTTCGTCGAGCACCGCCGGTATGGCCCCAAGGTGCAGCGCACGGTGGCGTGGACCACGCTGGCCGCGCTGGCCGCCGCGGTAGCCCTGCTGTTCGCGCAGACCGCCGATGGCAGCATCGCGGTGTACCTGCTGGGCGACTGGCCGTCGCGGCTGGGCATCGCGCTGGTGGCCGACCGGCTGTCGGCCTGGATGCTGGTGACCACGCTGCTGCTGGCCATCCCGTGCCTGCTGCACGCGTGCTCGGGCTGGGACCGGCGCGCGCCGCACTTCCATGCACTGTTCCAGTTCCAGCTGGTGGGCCTCAACGGCGCCTTCCTCACCGGCGACATCTTCAACCTGTTCGTGTTCTTCGAGGTGATGCTGATTGCCTCCTACGGCCTGCTGCTCAGCGGCGGCCGCGGCCTGCGCATGCGCATCGGCCTGCACTACGTGGTGTTCAACGTCACCGCCTCGACCCTGTTCCTGATCGCGCTTGGCCTGCTGTACGCCTCGCTGGGCTCGCTCAACATGGCCGAGCTGTCCCAGCGCATCGCCGAGGTACCGGCCACGCACCTGGTGCTGGTCAAGGCCACCATGGGGTTGTTGCTGCTGGTGTTCTGCAGCAAGGCCGCGCTGATGCCGCTGTACCTGTGGCTGCCCGAAGCCTATGCGCGTGCGCCCGCGGCGGTGGCCGCGCTGTTTGCGATCATGACCAAGGTGGGCCTGTACGCGGTGCTGCGGGTCAGTTCGCTGTGGTTCGGCGACGATGCCGGCCCGATGGCCGGATACGGCAGCGACTGGCTGCTGTGGGCGGGCGTGGCCACGCTGGTACTGGGCGGGCTGGGCGTGCTGGCCGCGGCGCGGTTGCGGGTGATGATCTCCTACCTGGTGGTGGTGTCGGCCGCGACGCTGTTCATCGCCTTCGCGGTGCGCACGCCCGAGGTGCTCTCCGCCGGTCTGTACTACCTGCCGCACAGTACCTTCGTGGCCGCCGCGCTGTTCCTGATTGCCGACCTGATCCGCCGCCGTCGTGGCGGGGCCAGTGACAGGAAGGAAATCATCGCGCCGATGCCCGGCAAGCAGACCCCGGCCGTGCTGTTCCTGATCGGTGCGGTGGCCGTGGCCGGTCTGCCGCCGCTGTCCGGCTTCCTGGCCAAGGCCGCCTTGCTGGCTGGCATGCCCGGGCAGTACACCGCCGTGGTCTGGACCGCCGTGCTGGGCAGCAGCCTGATGGTGATCGTGGGCATCACCCGCGCCGGCATCCGCCTGTTCTGGCGCGTGCCGGTGCAGGAAGACGGCGTGCCACCGCCGCGCAAGGCCCCCACCCGCACGGTGGAACTGTTCGCCGCCGCGCTGCTGCTGGTGTATGGCATTGCCATGAGCCTGTTCGCCGGCCCGCTGATGCAGCACACCGATGCGATGGCCACCCAGCTGCTGCACCCCGCCGAGTATGTGGGCGAGCTGCGCGCTACCACGCCGGAGATCCGCCAGCCATGACGCGCAAACCGTCGCTGTACAAGCGCCTGATTCCCTCGCCGTCGCTGAGCGTGATGGTGGTGGCGTTCTGGCTGCTGATGTCCGACAGCTTCACCTTCGGCCAGTTCGTGCTGGGCATGCTGCTGGGCCTGGTGGTGCCGCTGTTCGCCGCGCGCCTGGACCGCGAGTTCGCCCGCATCGGGTCGCTCAAGCCGGTGCCCAAGCTGCTCTGTGTGACCCTGTGGGACATCCTGGTGTCCAACATCCGCGTGGCGATCCAGGTGCTGGGCCCGGAACGCCGCATCCACCCCGGCTTCATCTGGTTGCCGCTGGACATCGCCAACATCCATGGCATCGCCGCGCTCACCAGCATGATCACGCTGACCCCGGGCACGGTGTCGGCCGCGTTGTCCGACGACCGTCGCCACCTGCTGGTGCACGTGCTGCACCTGGACGACCCGGACGAGCTGATCCGGCAGATCAAGCACCGCTACGAAGCCCCGCTGATGGAGATATTCCCATGACCGGTTACACCTTCATCCAGACCACCATGGTGGTGTGCATGCACGTGGTCGGGTTGGCCATGCTGCTGGCCACCTGGCGCCTGCTGCGCGGCCCCACCGTGCCCGACCGCATCCTGGCGCTGGACACGCTGTCGGTGACGGCCATCGCCGAGCTGATGCTGTTCGGCATGTACCTCAACTCGGCGGTGTATTTCGAAGCGGCGCTGATCATCGCCATGCTCGGCTTCGGCAGCACGGTGGTGCTGAGCAAGTTCGTGCTGCGCCGGGACATCGTGGAATGATCACCTTCATCCAGATCGTGTTGTCGATCCTGCTGCTGTTCGGCTGCTTCTTCATCTTGGTGGGCGCGTTGGGGCTGGTGAAGCTGTCGACCTTCTTCAAGCGCCTGCACGCTCCCACCAAGGCCAGCACGCTGGGCGTGGGCTGCGTGCTGGTGGGATCGGTGTGTTACCACATCTTCCTGGGCCAGGACCCGCAGCCGCGCGAACTGCTGATCACCGTGTTCCTGTTCATCACCGCCCCGATCAGCGCGCACATGATGGCCAAGGCGGCGTTGTCGCTGATGATGGAAAAGCGCCCCAGCCTGCCCGGCCATGAAACCGCCAAGGAAGAACAGCTGCCGCCGCCGCGCCCGGAAGGCGAACAGACCCGGTAGAGCCGACCGTTGGTCGGCTGCCCCAATCCACGTCCGGTAGAGCCGACCGTTGGTCGGCTGCCCCAACCCACGCCCGGTAGAGCCGACCGTTGGTCGGCTGCGCGCATCGTGCCGAAGAGCAGCCGACCAACGGTCGGCTCTACCCCGGAGCGCGTGGTCGCCGACGCGGCTTCTCAGCCGCCCCAGACCAGCGCCAGCTCCAGCGCCACCCAGCCCAGGAACGCCACCAGCAGCACGCCGCCTTCGCGGCGGCTGATGGTCAGGTCGCCACGCAGCATCGGGTACAGCACCAGCACGAAGGCGATCGCCGCCGGCAGCTCCAGGCGCACGAACGACGCCGGTACCGCCAGCGGCCGCAGTGCGGCCATGCCGCCCACCACCACCAGCAGGTTGAACAGGCTCGAGCCGATCACGTGGCCCAGCACCATGTCGCCCTGCCCGCGCCGTGCCGCGGCCACCGCCGCCGCCACCTCGGGCAGCGCGGTGCCAATGGCCACCGGCAACAGGCCCACCAGCAACGGCGACCAGCCCAGCCCCGCGCCGAACACCGGCGCGGCCTGCACGATCCAGCGCGCGCCGTAGTACAGGCACAGCCCGGCGAACACCACCCGCAACAGGTTGAGGAACAGGCCGGTGCGGGTCATCGCATAGCCGGCGATGGCCTCGCGCACGGGGTCCGATTCCAGCCGCGCGCGGCGCAGCACGAACACCAGCGATGCCACGAAGCCGAGCAGCAGCAGGCCGCCTTCCCAGCGCGTCACCACGCCGTCCAGGCCGAACACGATCAGCGCCAGGCTCGCCACCGCCACCATCACCAGCAGCGGCGACAGCAGCCGCGCGCGCACCAGCAGCGGGGCCGCCAGCGCGGCCAGGCCCAGGGTCAGGCCGACGTTGACGATGTTGCTGCCCACCGCGTTGCCCAGCGCGAGCTCTTCGGCTCCCACCACGAACGCACGCGCGTTGACCACCAGTTCCGGCAGCGAGGTGCCGAAGGCCACCAGCAGCAGCCCGGCCATGAACGGCGAGGCGCCGAAGCGCTGGGCCAGGCCGGAGGCCGCCTTGACGATCGAATCGCCGCCCAGTGCCAGCAGCAGCAATCCCAGCAGGAACCAAGCAGTGGCAGCAATCATCGGCAATCCCCAGGCATCAATGGGCCGATTCTAGAGCCAGACCGCACGCAGGGGGTGAGGAATCGGGCGCCCCTCGGCAGAAGCGGCGCGGCCTGCCCACGGCGCGCGCCGCAGCAGGCTTACGAGCAGCCTTCGACGTAGTCCACCTGCGGGGTCTGGCCGACCCGCCAGGCGCTGACATTGCCGTCGCCGTTGATCTCGAAGTTGATCAGCGCCCCGCCCTCGGTGGCCGGCCGCACGCGCAGGTTGTGGCCCTTTTCGTCGTACTTGTGCGGGGTGACATCGCCGCGGTCGGGGTACAGGGTCTGCAGCTGGCCCAGCGACATGCCGACCTTGCCGCCACCGGGCGCTGTGATGCGGTCGTTGCGCACGTCGTAGCGGACCAGACGCTTGCCTTCGATCATCAGGATCACATCCTCGGCCTGCGCCCCCTGCGGGCGCAGTGCATGGCAGTAATCGTCCGGCACCTCGCCCTGCAGTGGCGCCTTCCAGGCGGCACGCACCTGGTCCAGGGTGCTGCCCAGGGTCAGCGGACCATACCCATCCAGCCGCGCCGGGCCGGCGGCGGCCGGGTCCTGCGCTGCGGGCGCGGCAGGCGGTGCGGCGGGCGCGGCCGGCGCTGTGTCGACCGGCGTCGGCACGGCGGCCTCGGCGTCCTTCGACGGGGTTTCAGGGGTGCGCTCGCAGCTGCTGAGTGCCAACGCGATGCCCAATGCCAGAACGCTTCCCAGCTGCTTCATCTGCACTTCCTCCAGTCGGTGGTCGGCAGCCTAGCGCGAACGCTGTGCAGTGGCTGCATGCAGGAACGTGATTGTCATCGCGGTTTCACCTGCCGCGTTCAGGCTCGGCCTGCACCGCATCGACCCCACGCCCATGCAACCGCGCAAGACCGACCTCGCCCGCACCGCCCTGCAGGCCCACCGTGCGCCCCTGGACATGCGCCAGCGCCGCCTGCTGATCCTGTGCGACGGCCAACGCGATCTGCCGCAGCTCACCGCCATGATCGGGCCGGAAGCGTCAGCAATGGTGATTCAGCTGATCCAGGCCGGTTACCTGGTGTCCAACGCGGCGGCCGAGCCCACGCCACCGCCCGCTCCTGAGCCGGTGCCGACGCCCGCGGCACCCGCGGCAGCCCCGACCGAGCGCCGGCGCTCGCTGGTGGCCGCGCGCATCTACCTGCTGGGCATCCTGGAACTGCAGCGGCACCCCCACGCGGCGGCGCTGTTGCATGCGCTGCAGCAGGCACGCAGCGACGAGGCGGTGATCGCCGGCCTGCATACCGCGCTGGATGCGCTGCCCGCGCTCACCTCGCCCGGCTATGCCGAGCGGGTCCGCCAGCGCCTGCTGGAAGTGCTGCCGAAGGAGCAGGTGGACGGGTTCCAGACGCTCGCCGTTTGATGGCGTCTTGCACGTCGCCGATGTCTTCACTGGTCGTGTGAGGTTCAACCGGCTTCACGCCACAACCGGGCGACGTCGCTTTCAGGCGACGATGGCCAAGTGCAATCGCAAATCGATTTGCCATTCAAACTATAGGTTGTCGGCCGAGTGCCTAGGGCAGGATCAATTGACTGGCGGCAATCGATGCGTACAATTTTCTGTACAAGAACGCCGGAGCCATCGACCATGCAGACCCTTACCTACAGTGCAGCCCGTGCTGCCTTGGCGGAAACCATGGATCGCGTCATCAATGATCACGAACCCATCACCATCACCCGCAGCGGAAATAAGGCGGTGGTGATGATGTCACTGGAAGACTATCAGTCCATTGAAGAAACAGCCTACCTGATGCGTTCGCCGGCGAACGCAGCACGACTGGCAGCCGCAATGGAACAGCTCGACGCTGGTGGAGGCACCGCCCGCGAGCTTGCCGAGTGACGCTGCAGTTTTCCGACGCCGCCTGGGAGGACTACCTGCATTGGCAAGCCTCGGATCGTCGCAGGCTGGAGCGCGTCAACATGCTGCTGAAGGCCATTGGACGCGACCCGTACGAAGGCATCGGCAAACCCGAGCCGCTTCGTTTCAACAAGCATGGCTGGTGGTCGCGGCGGATCGATACAGAACATCGCGTCGTGTATCGCGTGACTGACGGCATCGTGTTGATCGCAGCATTGCGTTATCACTACCAAACGCCTTGAACGTGCAAATGCACAGACTCGGCCCTGTGCGTTGGCCTCCACGGATGCGGCGCTTCCTCGTCTCGCCTGCACCTGCTGATCAGCCTGCCGTCAATGCCGCAATCAACGCCTCTGCAACCGCCGGTTCTTCCACACGGCGCAGGTTGTCCAGATTCAGGATGTCGCCCTGCATCTGCGCGTAGCGGCGAAGGCGGCGCGTGAGCACCTTCGTGGCCGCATCGGCTGGTGCCGCGGACAACGCCTCCAACGCCCGGCGCGCACGTGCGGCGATATCCGGCAGGAAAACATGGCGCGGATCGCGTGGCGGAATGACGTTATCCAGCCGGCAGTTCTCGAAGGACACGTAGTCCAGAACGCAGGCGCTGAAGTCCGCATCCAGCAAGGCCGGTGCGCCGGCGGCAACAAACCTCACGTCCTTCAGCACGCCCTCGAACCGGCAGCCGGTGGTGGCGTGTGCCGGCATGCCGGTGTCGACGATCCGGCAGTTGATGAAGGTGCAGCCGTCGAGCACGCAGGCGTCGAAACGGCTCTGGCGGAAATCGCAGGTGTCAAAGACGCAGCCGCGAAACACGGTGTCATTGAGGCCACTGGCGCGAAAGTCGACACGGGTGAACTGGCAGGCGTCCATCACGGTGCGCGCGAAGAACCGCACCTCGGACATATCGCAGCCCTCGAAGACGGCACGTTGCAGCGTGCAGCGCTCGAACAGCGGCGCTTCCAGGCTGACGCCGCGCAGGTGCAGACCCTCGATATGCTCGCCAACGAAACGCGCTCTGGCGGGCAGCCGCAACGAGATGGCCGCCTCGTGCAACAGGCTCAGTGACGCGTGCGGCAAGGTCGCGCTCACGCGGTGAAGTTCGCCTTCAGGCCCTGCCAGCACTGCTGGTAATCGCGCTGCCGGTGCGCGGCGTCCATGGCCTGCGCGGTCGGGCGGATCACCCCACGGGTTTCGAACATGAAGGCCATGGTGTCCTTGATCACGTCCGGTTTGCTCAGGTCAGCCGCCGAGGCCTTGTCGAACGTGGCCGCATCCGGGCCGTGCCCGCTCATGCAGTTGTGCAGCGAGGCACCCCCGGGCACGAAACCGGCCGCCTTGGCGTCGTAGGCACCGTGGATGAGGCCCATGAACTCGCTGGCGATGTTGCGGTGGAACCACGGCGGCCGGAACGTGTCCTGCGCCACCAGCCAACGCGGCGGGAAGATGGCGAAGTCCATGTTGCTGGTCCCCGGGGTGTCGCTGGGCGAATGCAGCACCAGGAAGATCGACGGGTCCGGATGGTCGTGGCTGATCGAGCCGATGGTGTTGAAGCGGCGCAGGTCGTAGCGGTACGGCGCGTAGTTGCCGTGCCAGGCGACCACGTCCAGCGGCGAGTGGCCGATGGGCGCGCGCCACAGCTGGCCGCCGAACTTGGCGATCAACTCGAAGTCCCCCTCGATGTTTTCGAAGGCAGCCTGCGGCGTTTCGAAATCACGCGGGTTGGCCAGGCCGTTGGAGCCGATGGGCCCCAGGTCGGGCAGCTTCAGCAGGGCGCCGAAGTTCTCGCAGATGTAGCCACGAGCCTGGCCGTCGGGCAGTTCAACCCGGAAGCGCACGCCACGCGGGATCACCGCCACCTGCTGCGGCTCGATCTCGACCACGCCCAGCTCGGTGAGCAGGCGCAGCCGACCCAGCTGCGGCACGATCAGCAGCTCGCCGTCGGCGTTGTAGAAGTAGCGGCCCTGCATGTCGGCGTTGGCCGCGTACAGGTGGATGCCCACGCCATGGTGCGCGTCGGGCGCGCCGTTGCCGCCCATGGTGTACAGGCCATCGATGAAATCGGTGGGGGTGCCGGGTAGCGGCAGCGGGTCCCAGCGCAGCTGGTTGGGCGACACCGCCCCCGCGGCGAAGTCGCCGTGCAGGTGCGGCTGGGCGTAGGCAGCGAACTCACCGTGCGCCACCGCCGGGCGGATCCGGTACACCCAGCTGCGCCGGTTGCTGCCGCGCGGTGCAGTGAACGCGGTGCCTGACAGCTGTTCGGCGTACAGGCCATGCGCCACCCGCTGTGGCGAGTTGCGCCCTACCGGCAGCGCGCCGGGGACGGCCTCGGTGGCGAACTCGTTGCCGAAGCCGGTCTGGTAACCGCGGGCGGTGATGGAGGTGCTCATCTGTGTGTCCTGGCGGAGCCTGGGAGGTGTGCAATGGGTCGTGCGTTGGAGCAGCCGGGCAGAGCCCGGCTCTACGGGCATGTCCGGCATTGCAGCGGCCGGGCAGAGCCCGGCGGTACGGGTATGTCCGGGCAGCGCCCGGCGGTACGGATGGGTCCGGCGTGGCGGGAGCCGCGCCGGACCTATGCGCGTTACGTTACAGCACGCCGCGCTTCATCTGGTCGCGTTCGATGCTCTCGAACAGCGCGGTGAAGTTGCCTTCGCCGAAGCCTTCGTTGCCCTTGCGCTGGATGATCTCGAAGAAGATCGGGCCGATGCAGTTGGTGGTGAAGATCTGCAGCAGCTTGCGCTGCTTGGTTTCCGGATCGGCGTCGATCAGGATCTTGTTTTTGGCCAGGCGCGCCACGTCTTCGCCATGGCCCGGCACGCGCATGTCGATCACGTCGAAATAGGTGTCCGGGGTGTCCAGGAATTCCACGCCCTGCGCACGCATCGCCTCGACGGTGTCGTAGATGTTGTCGGTGAAGCAGGCGATGTGCTGGATGCCCTCGCCCTTGTAGGCGTCCAGGTATTCGTTGATCTGGCTCTTCGGATCGGACGATTCGTTGAGCGGGATGCGCACGATGCCGTCCGGGGCGGTCATCGCCTTGGACACCAGGCCGGTCTTGAGGCCCTTGATGTCGAAGTAGCGGATCTCGCGGAAGTTGAACAGGCGCTCGTAGTAGTCCGACCACTGCTGCATGTTGCCGAAGTACAGGTTGTGGGTGAGGTGGTCGATGAAGGTCAGGCCGAACCCGGTCGGGCGCTGGTTGACGCCTTCGATCGGCGCGTAGTCGGCATCGAACATGCTGCCGTTGGCGCCATAGCGGTCCACCAGATACAGCATGCAGTCGCCGATGCCTTTGATCACCGGGGCCGGCACGGCCTTGCTGTCCGGCTTGAAGTCGATCGCTTCGGCGCCGTTGCCCAGCGCCATCTGGAACACCTCGTCACCCGGCTTCTGGAAGCGGATGGCGAAACCACAGGCGCACGGGCCGTGCTTTTCAGCGAAGTCCGAGGCGAACGAATCGGGTTCTTCGTTGACCAGGAAGTTGACGTCACCCTGGCGGTACACGGTGATGGCGCGGCGCTTGTGGCGCAGCACGGCGGTGAAGCCCATCTTGCGGAAGTAGTCGTGCAGTTCGGCGGCGCGGCCGGCCGGCGCGGCGAACTCGACGAACTCGAACCCGTCGATGCCCATCGGGTTCTCGAAGGTGGTGACCTGCATGCCCGGATCGGGTGCGTGGGACGCGGTGCTCAGTTGGCTGGTCATGATGTGGCTCCAAAGCAAAGTCCGCATCGGAAAAAACCAGGTGCGGGAGGCGGGCAGACCCGCGAGAATGCGGTGTCCGGAACTAAGGTTTATAGTTTCACATGAAACCACCATCAAGGTGCACCGCAGCATGAACCCACCCGATCCCAGCAGCCACAGCATCCGTGCCTCGCACGCCCTGCTCGACCTGGAACAGTTCCTGCCGTACCGGCTGAGCGTCCTGTCCAACCGGGTCAGCGGCAATATCGCCAAGCTGTATGGGGACCGTTATGGTCTGGCGATCCCGGAATGGCGGGTCATCACCATCCTGGCGCTGTATCCGGGCTCGTCGGCCAGCGAGGTGTCCGACCGCACCGCGATGGACAAGGTGGCCGTCAGCCGCGCCGTGGCCAGACTGCTCGAGCGTGGCTTCATCAAGCGTGAAACCCACGGCGACGACCGGCGCCGCTCGGTGCTGGCGCTGTCGGCGGCCGGCTTCGAGGTGTACGAGACCATCGCCCCGCTGGTGATCGAGATCACCCGCAAGCTGATGTCCGTGCTGAGCGAGGAAGAGGAACAGATGCTGGAGACCCTGATCCTGCGCCTGGCCGGGGAAGGCCTGCAGAAGATGGACCAGGGCTGAGCGACCGGCGTACCCACCAACGGTGGGTACCTACGTAGCCATTGCGCCTTCGGCGCGCCCATCAACGGTGGGTACCCACGTATTCCGGTAGGCAACGACCGTTGGTCGTTGCGCGTCAGCTCAGATGCTTGCGCCGTGCGTGCACCCACGGCGCAGCCAGCGCGCCGATGGCGCCGCCGGCGAAGGCGAGCGAGGCGGCCACTACTGCCGCCTCGATGGCATTGGGCAGGGCCAGCGCGGCCAGCACCAGCAGGGCCGAGGGCAGGCCGATGAAGGTGGCCATGAAGTAGCCCCAGCGCGGCGCCCAGGTGCCGACCTGGAGCAGGCTCACCGGCATCCACGTTTCGGCCGAGGCGTCCTGTTTGACCTTGGCCGCCACCTTGGTCAGGTCCACTTCCACCGGCCCCTTGCCGGTGCGCGCCACGGCCAGCATCTGCGCCACCTCCTCCACCGGCGGGAACGAGGTCGGCCACGTCATCGGGGCGGTGACCCCGTAGGCAGTCAACAATGGCACGCTGATCCACGGCGCCAGCAGCGGGCGCAGCTTGCGCCGGTCGAGCACGCACCAGAGCTGGCTCACGCCATGGGCCACCACCGCGTACAGCGCCAGCTGACCCGGTTCGGGGTAAGGCAGCATGCTCACCCGGGCGGCCATGCTGTCGTAGCCCATCTGGCGCAGGAAGCCGGGGCGGGTACGGCCCTCGTGCGCCCAGGCCAGGCCCAGCGCCCCCACCAGATAGGCCTCGGCCGGATCCTTCACCCCGGCACTGGCGCGGTCGTCGCTGGCCAGGAAGAACGCCAGCGACTTGGGCTCGTCCACGTCGTCGCGGTCCCAGCGGCCGGTGTCGCCCAGCACGTGCTTGAGCGGCAGCCGTGCCGGGGCGGTCTCGGCCTTGGCCGCGTTCTGCAGGAACGGCAGTACCGACAGCACGAAACTCTGCAGGTCCAGCGCGCGCAGCCCGCTGCCCTGCCATTCCGGCGGCAGCAGCCCGGCCAGGGCCGGGTTGCGTGCCAGCACGTCCAGCTGCGCCTTCTGCTCGACCAGCTTCTGCACCGCGGCCTTGAGCATCACGTTGTCGGGCACCGCCACCAGCGGCAGCCGGTAGCGGATGGCGCCAGGGGCCGGCGCATCGTCGTGCGCATCGCCGCCGTCCAACGTGCCGTGGTCGTCGAGCAGCACGTCCACCGGGGGCAGGCTTACCCCGCCGGTGACATCGAGGCTGGTGTCCGAAGTGCTGTCGCTGGTGCCCGGCTGCATGCGTATCCGTCCGTTGGTGTGCGCCACGAAACACGCGCGGCATGAGGTCCTTGGAGGTAACGGCAGCGGTACGCGTAAATTGAGGGTCAGGGTGGCGCCGGAGTGCAGGATTCCCCGCGCGTGCTTCCCATCGTGGGGAGAAGAGCAAAAAAGGTTCTTCTTCCATCCAAGGGGAGCGTCTTGCTGCAAGGGCCGTCGCTGAGTGAGCACGACGCTATGTGGGTGGTCAGGTGTGCAGGCGCCGTTCGGATCGGCTGGCGTCTCCGATCAGGCCGGTCGCGAGCGTGAGGGCCCCGTAGCCGCCGGTAGGCCCCTGGCGCAAATGTCCCCCGGCCGCGGGGCGGCCTCCTCCTTTATTTTGCCCAGAGGCCTACCGGCCGCTACGGGGCTCGGCGCGCGGTAAGCAGGGGAAGCCAGGCTTTTCTGGCGCTGTCGGTGGGTGGGGCGCTGGGCCCCCATGCCCTTGGAGGCGAAATAAAGGAGGAGGGGGCGGCCGCAGGCCGACGCCGGGGGACATTCGCCGGAAAGGGCATGGGGGCCCAGTGCCCGACCCGCCGACGGCCGCGCCCGGAAAGCGTCAAAGCACCTTTCTGCTTGCCCCGCATAGGGGCGAAGAACCAAAAAAAAGCCGCGGAATCCGCGGCTTTTTCTCCGGTCACGGCGCCTTGGCGGGCGCCCAGTCCTTCATGAAGGCGAAGAACCGCGTGCGGTTGTACCCCTTCGGCTGGCCCTTGTCGGCCTCCAGCTCGCCGGTGAACTGCGAGTGCAGCAGCTTGCCGTCGGCGTCGAGCACGAACAGGTGCGGGTAGCCCTTGATCGCCGGGAACTGCGACAGGAACGCCGCGTTCTCGTTGTCTTCGCTGTAGTTGACCTTCATCCACACGAAGTTGGCGTCACGGAAGCTGCGGATCTCCGCATCGCCCTCGATGAAGGCATCCATCAGGTGGCACCACGAGCACCACTCCCCGCCCACGTCCAGCACGATCCGCTTGCCCCCACGCTGGGCCTCGACCTTGGCCGTGGCCAGGTCGGCGACCGGATCGCGGGCCGGGTCGAACTGCGCGTTGAGCGCCGCCACGGCGGCGACATCCGCCGCGGCCGGGGTATTGCCCGAGGCCACCGGTACGCTGGGATCAGCGACCGGCGCCTTCTGCTCGGTGGTGTCCACCGGCTGCGCAGGCGCGGTGGCAGGCGCCGACGACGGCGAGCAGGCGGCCAGCAGGCCGGCCGCGATCATCGCACCACCCCATGCGTACATGCGCATCACCGACCTCACTTGACGCCGTGCATCAGCTTGTTGATCAGCGGGGCGAGCAGGAACAGCAGCGCACCGGAAATGATCAACGCCCAGAAACCGAAGGTGTAGCCCTTCAGGGCCGATTCCACGGTCATGCCGCCTTCGCCGCTGACCACGCCGGCGAAGATGCCCGACAGGTTGTTGCCGATGCCGGTGGACAGGAACCAGCCGCCCATGCCGAAGCCCACCAGGCGCACCGGGGCCAGCTTGGTCACCATCGACAGACCGATCGGCGACAGGCACAGCTCACCGACCGACTGGATGACGTAGACCATGAACAGCGTCCAGAACGGGATCTTGCCGTCCACCACCATGCTCGACAGGGCCAGCATCAGCAGCGCGAAGGCCGCGCCGTTGAACAGCAGGCCCAGGCCGAACTTGCGCGGGATCGACGGATTGGCGCGGCCCAGCTTGATCCAGATCCAGGCAATGATCGGGGCCAGGGTGATGATGGCCACCGAGTTGACCGACTGGAACCACGCGGTCGGGAAGGTCCAGCCGCCGAGCTGGCGGTTGACGATCTCATCGGCCAGGAAGGTGAACGAGCTGCCGGCCTGTTCGAAGAACATCCAGAACATCACGTTGAAGACGAAGATGATCAGCATGGCGATCACGCGGTCGCGCTGGACCTTGCCCTCGCGGATGCCTTCGACCAGCAGCAGCACGCCCAGCGCGATGAACATCACGCCCAGGATCCAGGCCAGCGCGGTGGCGCCGGTGGACAGCAGGAAGTAGGCCACCGGGATGGCGACGATCGCGCCGACGAACACCATGATGATGCGGCCGAACCCTTCGGCGCCCACCGGCGGTGCGCCGATGCCCTTCAGGCCGGCACGACCGACGTAGAACCACGCCAGGCTGATCAGCATGCCAATGCCCGAGGCGATGAAGACCATCTTGTAGGACGGCATCGCCTGGGTGCCGAACACCCGCTCGGCCAGGTACTGGGTGAGCACCGGGGCGATCATCGCGCCGATGTTGATGCCCATGTAGAAGATGGTGAAGCCCGAGTCGCGCCGCTCATCCTTCAGGCCGTACAGCTTGCCGACCATGGTGGAAATGTTGGGCTTGAACAGGCCGTTGCCGATGATGATCGTGGCCAGGCCCAGCTCGAACACTTCCTTGTTCGGCATGGCGACCATGAACAGGCCGGCGGCCATGATCACCGCACCGGTCAGGATCGAGCGTTGGTAGCCCAGCACCCGGTCGGCCACGTAGCCGCCGAAGATGGCCGCGGCGTAGACCAGCGCCAGGTAGGCACCGTAGGTGCGGCTGGCGGCAGCCTGGCCGGCCGAGTCACCCTCGAAGAACTGCGACACGATGTACAGCACCAGCGCCCAGCGGATGCCGTAGAACGCGAAGCGCTCCCAGAATTCGGTCATGAACAGCATCCACAACGGGCGCGGATGGCCCAGCGTGGTCTTGAAATCCGGCAGCGCCGGGTCGGGAACGGATTTCGCGGCGGCGTCTACGCTCATGCGGGATTCCTGGGTTCGGTGGAAGACATGCACGTCCGATGTGCGAACAGCGCGGGAGAATCCCAGACCAACGGCGTTCACGTCAAATACACGCTGATCCGTGCAGGTGGCGGCATGCTCGCTGAACTTGCACCTGCAACCGTCGGGGATGGCCCGCCAGCGCAGCAACGGCGGGGGCTGCGGGCAGCCCCGTGGTCATCCGGGTGTCATGATGAATAGGGCGATCGGTGCCCGCGCGGACTCAGGCGTCCGGCGGCATCGGGTCGTCGTTGCGGATCGTGGTGCGCACCTGGAACAGCTCCGGGAAGAAAGTCAGCTCCAGCGCCTGGCGCAGGAAGCCGACCCCGCTGGAGCCGCCGGTGCCGCGCTTGAAGCCGATCACCCGCATCACCGTGCGCATGTGGCGGAAGCGCCACAGCTGGAAGGCGGTCTCCAGGTCCACCAGGTCCTCGCACAGCGAATACTCGCGCCAGAAGCGGTCGGTGTTCTGGTAGATCCGCTCGAACACCGGGTGCAGGGCGTCGTCGGCCACGTGCGGCTGCTGCCAGTCGCGGCCGGTGTACTCGGCCGGTACCGGGTGGCCGAAGCGGGCCAGGTAGCGCAGGAATTCCTCGTACAGGCTGGGCGCGTCCAGCACTTCCTGCAGCTGCGCCTGGCCGGCCGGGTCGTGCGAGAACACCTGCAGCATCTGCGCGTTCTTGTTGCCCAGCAGGAACTCGATGTAGCGGTACTGCAGCGACTGGAAGCCCGAGGACGGACCCAGCACGTCGCGGAAGCCCATGTACTCGGACGGGGTCAGGGTTTCCAGCACCGACCACTGCTCGGTCAGCTGGCGCAGCACCTGCTTGCTGCGCGCCAGCACCTTGCGGCACTGCCAGACCTCGTCGCGCTGCAGGAAGCCGATGGCCGCGCGCAGTTCGTGGGCCAGCAGCTTCAGCCACAGCTCGGACGTCTGGTGCTGGATGATGAAGAGCATCTCATCGTGGTGCGGCGGGTTGGACAGCGGCTGCTGGGCGCTGAGCAGCTGGTCCAGCCGCAGGTAGCCGCCGTAGGTCAGGCGCCCCTGCAGATCGGTGTGGATACCGGCTTCGAGGTCGCGTTGGTTCTTCTCGACGGACATGGCGTGGGCCAAATGAGGGGGTCAAAGGGTAGCGCACAGCATGCGCTCCCGGGCGGCGGGGGCCATGCGCCGGCGTGTGGTGCCCAAGCCGGGCCCGGATTCTGCGCGGGCAGACCGGCGGCAGCGGCCACCCGCCCTGCCCCGGCAACCGCCGCTCATGCCCGGTTGCAGCAACTGAATACGTTGCAGTCATTGGCATTTCGCGCCCCTTACGGGGTATATGGGCGTATTGTCCACCGGGACACTTGCTGCGCCGCAGGACGGCTTTTTCGTACGCCTTCCTTAACATGGCAATTCATATCATTTGTAACTTCCTGTCGAAGGTGCAGTACGCAATGACGGTTGCCGCTGAGTTCAAGATCGAATACCTGCAGTACCTGGACACGGACGGCACGCTCGTCCGCGATGACCTGCCCGAGGCCCTGCGCGATCCACGCGCGCTGCTGCCGATGTTCAAGCAGATGCTGTTCGTGCGCGTGTTCGACGGCAAGTCGATCGCGCTGCAGCGCACCGGCAAGCTGGGTACCTACGCGGCCTGCCTGGGCCACGAAGCCGCGCACGTGGGCATTGGCGCCTCGATGCAGAAGGACGACGTGTTCGCACCGTCCTACCGCGAGTACGGCGCGATGTTCATGCGTGGCGTGCGCCCGCACGACGTGCTGATGTACTGGGGCGGCGACGAGCGTGGCAACGACTACGGCGGCAACGCGGCCAAGGACTTCCCGTTCTGCGTGCCGATTTCCACCCAGTGCCTGCATGCGGCCGGCGCGGCGCTGAAGTTCAAGCTCAACAACGAAAAGCAGATCGCGGTGGCGGTGTGCGGCGATGGCGGCAGCTCCAAGACCGACTTCTACGCTGCCCTGAACTCCGCCGGTGCCTACAAGCTCCCGCTGATCCTGTGCATCGTCAACAACGGCTGGGCCATCTCGGTCCCGCGTTCGGCCCAGACCGGCGCCGAAACGCTGGCGCAGAAGGGGCTGGCCGGTGGCCTGTTCTGCCTGCAGGTGGACGGCAACGACCTGATCGCGGTGATGGCCGCCATGCTGCAGGCGCGCGAACGCGCGCTGGCCGGCGACGGCGGCACCGTGCTGGAACTGATGACCTACCGCCTGTCCGACCACACCACCGCCGATGACGCGCGCCGCTACCGCGACGACGCCGAAGTGAAGGATGCCTGGCAGCGCGAGCCGATGCTGCGCCTGCGCAAGTACCTCACCAACGCCGGTGTGTGGAGCGAGGAAGAGGAAGCCGCCTGGACCGCCGAGTGCGGCAAGCGCGTGGACGAAGAAGTGAACCTGTACCTCAATACCCCGGTGCAGCCGGTGGAGGCGATGTTCGACTTCCTGTATGCCGATCCGCCGCAGGACCTGCTGGCCCAGCGTGCGCAGGCGATCGCCCTGGAGCAGCGCCATGGATGAGATCAAGAACGGCGCCTCCAGCGCGCAGACCAACGCCGCCGACAGCGCCGCCGTCGCGCGCGGAGAAGACATCATGACCACCACCCCGATCACCCTCATCGAAGCCATCACCCAGGCGCTGGCCTGGGAGCTGGAGCACGACAAGTCGGTGCTGGTGCTGGGCGAAGACGTGGGCGTCAACGGCGGCGTGTTCCGCGCCACCGCCGGCCTGCAGCAGCGCTTTGGCGCCGACCGCATCCTGGACACCCCGCTGGATGAAACCACCATCGCCGGGCTGACCATCGGCCTGGCCGCACAGGGCATGAAGCCGGTGGCCGAAGCCCAGTTCGACGGCTTCATGTACCCGATGGTGGACCACATCATCTGCCACGCCGCGCGCCTGCGTTACCGCACCCGTGGCCGCCTGCACTGCCCGATGGTGCTGCGCGTGCCGTGGGGCGGTGGCATCCGCGCGCCGGAGCACCACAGCGAGGCCAACGAGTCGATCTTCACCAACGTGCCGGGCCTGCGCGTGGTGCTGCCGTCCTCGCCGCAGCGCGCCTATGGCCTGCTGCTGGCCGCGATCCGCGAACCGGATCCGGTGATCTACATGGAGCCCAAGCGCATCTACCGCCAGTACAAGGAAGTGGTCGTCAATGACGGCGAAGCCTTGCCGCTGGACGTGTGCTTCGTGCTGCGCGACGGCACCGACGTGACCCTGGTGACCTGGGGCGCGCAGGTGAAGGAAGCGCTGGAAGCGGCCGACAAGCTGGCCGGCGAAGGCATCAGTGCCGAAGTGATCGACGTGGCCACGCTGCGTCCGCTCGACTTTGCCACCATCGCCGAATCGGTGGCCAAGACCGGCCGTTGCGTGATCGTGCAGGAGGCGCCGAAGACGGCCGGCTTCGGTGCGGAAATCGCCGCGCGCCTGGCCGAGGAATCGCTGTACGACCTGCTGGCACCGGTCGAGCGCGTCACCGGCTATGACACCCACATTCCGTTGTTCCGCCTGGAAATGAAGTACCTGCCCAGCGTGGACCGGATCGTCAGCGCGGCCAAACGCGCCATTGCGGCAGGCTGACGTGCGGGCCCGCCTCCTAGGCCCGTACCGCAGCCAGTACCCCAACCCGCTCCGGTTCCGCACCGGCCAGATCGTCGAACTGGGTGTTCGTGACGAGGAATGGCCGGCGTTTGCCTGGGTACGCACCGATGACGGGCGTGCCGGCTGGGCACCGGTGGCGTGGTTGCAGTTGCTGGACGAAGGTCGCGCAGAAGCCCTGCGCGACTATGACGCCCGCGAACTGGATGTGGACAGCGGTGAACTGGTCAAACTGCATCATGAACACGGTGGTTGGTGGTGGTCCGAGCGCGCGAACGGCGCGACGGGCTGGCTGCCGGCCCGCGATCTCGAACTGCTGGAAGAGAACTGCACATGAGTGAGAACAAGAATTTCCACCTGCCCGACCTCGGCGAAGGCCTGCCGGACGCCACGATCGTGGAGTGGTTCGTCAAGGTAGGCGACGTGATCGCGCTCGACGCGCCGCTGGTGTCCATGGAGACCGCCAAGGCCGTGGTCGAAGTGCCCTCGCCGTTCTCCGGCAAGGTGCTGGCGCTGGCCGGCGGTGAAGGCGACATCATTCCCACCGGCAGCGTGCTGGCCCAGTTCGAACTGGACCCGAACATGCCGCAGCGCGCCGATGGCCAGGACACCGGCCACAGCCACGGGCACGCCGCGCCGTCGCCCACCCCCAGCACCGGCCAGACCGCGGCCGCGCAGCCGGACAAGGTGGTGGCGTCGGACAACGGGGGCGAGATTGCCAAGCCCGGCGCCGAGCGCGATGACGCCGGCACCGTGGTTGGCGCCATGCAGAGCTCCAATGCCGTGCACGCCGAACAGGCCGTCGCCGTGGGCGGGGTCAAGGCCGTGCCGGCCGTGCGCGCCACCGCGCGCAAGCTGGGCGTGGACCTTACCCGCGTGCGTGCCACCGGCACCGATGGCGCGGTAACCATGGCCGACGTCAAGCAGGCCGCCGCCGATGGCAGCGCCAAGGTCGGCGCTGCGCCGGCACGCGCCGCCGTGGCCGCACCGGCTGCAGCTGCACCGGCACCAGTGGCGCGCGCCGCCGAATCGCGTACGCCGCTGTCGGCCGCCGGTCGCCCGATGCGCACCCAGCCGCCGGGCGTGGTGGCCAAGGGCCAGCCGGAACCGCTCAAGGGCGTGCGTCGCAACATGGCGCGGGTCATGGCCGATGCGCACAGCAAGGTCGTGCCGACCACGCTCAACGACGACGCCGACATCCACGCCTGGGTGCCGGGCAACGACGTCACCGCGCGCCTGGTGCGCTCGATCGTGGTGGCCTGCCAGAAGGTGCCGGCCCTGAACGCGTGGTTCGACGGCGATGCGCTCACCCGCACGCTGCACAACCAGGTGGACATCGGCATCGCGGTGGACACCGACGATGGCCTGTTCGTGCCCGCCCTGCGCAACGCCGACATGCTCGACGCACGTGGCATCCGCGAGGGCGTGAACCGCCTGCGCGAGCAGGTGGAATCGCGCTCGATCGCCGCATCCGAGCTGAGCGGCTACACCATCTCGCTGTCCAACTTCGGCATGTTCGCCGGCCGCTACGCGACCCCGGTCGTGGTGCCGCCGTGCGTGGCCATCGTCGGTGCCGGCCGTGCCCGCCACCAGATGACCCCGGTGATGGGCGGCGTGGAAGCGCACAAGGTGATCCCGCTGTCGGTCACCTTCGACCACCGCGCGGCGACCGGCGGTGAAGCTGCGCGTTTCCTGCGGGCCATGCTGGATGATCTGGCGCTGGCCAGCTGATCTGCGCGAGCGGGTAGCTGCCGACCGTTGGTCGGCGGGCAATCACGGATACGACAACGGCCACCGGAAGGTGGCCGTTGTTGTTTCCGCACCCGGTAGTGCCGGCCGCTGGCCGGCTCCTCCGGATACCGTGCAGCCGACCAACGGTCGGCTCTACCTCCGGTTGGGTTCCGTGCAGCCGACCAACGGTCGGCTCTACCTCCGGTTGGGGTTCCTTGCAGCCGACCAACGGTCGGCTCTACCTGGGTTGGGTTTCCTGCAGCCGACCAACGGTCGGCTCTACCCTGCCAGGTCTGCTGCGCCTACGATCTGGACGCCCGGGCGCGGGGCCAGCGCTGCCTCCACCATGGCCGCGGCGATGTTCACCGCCGGGTTGATCCGCCAGGCACGCGGCAGCACCGGGCCGAGCGCGCCCAGCACCACGCTGGCCAAGTGCTCGCCGGTGCGGCGTTCGCTGCGTTCGCCGCCGATCAGGCCGGGACGTACCAGCGTCAGCGAGCGGTAGCCCAGCCCGCGCAGGTCCTGTTCCAGCCGGCCCTTGACCTGGTTGTAGAAGATCCGCGACTGCGGGTCGGCGCCCATCGCCGAATTCAGCACGAACGCGTGCGCGCCGTGGGCCTGGGCCAGGGTGGCCACCTGCAGCGGGTAGTCGTGGTCGATCCGGGAAAACACCGCGCGGCTGCCCGCCTGCTTGATGGTGCTGCCCAGCGCGCAGATCACCGCATCCACCGCCCACCAGGGCGCGTCCACCGGCAGCCGCTCGAAGTCGACCACGGGGTTGTGCAGGGCCGGGTCGGCGTGCGCCAGCGGCCGCCGGGTGGGCGCCACCACCGCATCGCAACGCGGGTCATCCAGCAGCTGCTGCAGCACGTGCCCGCCCACCAGCCCGGTTGCCCCCACCAGCATCACCTTCATCGCACGCTCCCACCGTCAGATTGCCTACCATCGTGGCACAGCTGCCGTGCCCGTCCCGCGTTCAAGCCGGCCTGCACCGCGCCGATACTGTTCCAACCTCTTCCACCCGCCCGGCTGCCCCGCCGGTGACCCGCCAAGGATCCGCGCATGACCGACCCGCACGACGCTCCCCCCAGCCCCGGCACCGCCGTGGGCCGGCTGCTGTCGCGGCGCCAGGTGGAGAACCGGGTGATCGACACGGCCAGCGTGGACGCGCCCGGCCCCAAGGGCGGCACCAGCGCCATGCTGCAGCGCCTGTTCGCCGGCATCGACAGCCCCGAACCGCTGCTGGCGGCCTTCGCCAACGGCATGTCCACCCTGCCCGGCGAACTGGGCGACATGGGCCTGCGCCTGCAGTCGGCCCAGCGCAGTGCCGACTGGGTCAGCTACGGCCGCGCGATGCGCCAGCTGATCGACAAGTACATCCGCACCATCGAGCAGGACAGCCCCGACGGCCAGCCCGACAGCCTGCGCCTGCGCGAGCTGCTGCGGCACACGCTGGGCGTGACCGTGGCCAGCCTGCTGCAGAACATGCCCGAACTGCGGGAGGAGCCGGCGCAGATCGCCGCCGACCTGCGCCACTGGCACCCCGGCCAGCCGCTGCAGCCGATCGAACTGCGCCTGCGCGAGCTGACCCACCAGATCGGCGTGCGCAGCGATGGCTGGCAGGAACAGCAGGAACTGCTGCTGAGCCTGTTCGACCTGCTGCTGGACAACATCGGCGAGCTGCTGGACGACAGCAGCTGGCTGCATGGGCAGGTGCATGCGGTGCGCCAGCTGATCAGCGGCCCGCTGGACCGCGACTCGGTCGACCAGGCGCGCGCCAACCTGCGCGAAGTGATCTACAAGCAGGGCCTGCTCAAACAGGGCATCGTCGAATCCAAGGCGGCCATGAAGGGCCTGATGGGCGGCTTCATCGAGCGCCTCGACGGCATGGCCGTGAGCACCGGCGAGTACCACGACCGGATCAGCAGCTATGCGCTGGCCCTGAAGGAAGCGCGCAGCATCGCCGACCTCAGCCAGCTGCTGCAGGGCGTGCTGCAGGACACCGGCCGCGTGCAGGAGCAGGCACTGCAGGCGCGCGACCACCTGGGCAATGCACGCCGCGAAGTGGAACAGGCCGAGCAGCGCATCGCCGAGCTGGAGCAGGAACTGCGCGATGTGTCCGGGCTGGTTCGCACCGACCCGCTGACCGGGGCGCTCAACCGCCGCGGTTTCGACGAACTGGTCGAGCGCGAGCTGGCACGGGCCGGCCGCCATGGCCACCCGCTGGCCCTGGCGCTGATCGACCTGGACGACTTCCACCAGACCAACACCGCCCACGGCCATGCCGGCGGCGATGCCGTGCTGCGCCACCTGGTGGCGGTCTGCCAGCTGCACCTGCGCAGCACCGATGCGATCGCCCGCATCGGCGGCGATGAGTTCGTGCTGCTGCTGCCCGAAACACCGGCCGCCGACAGCATGTCCACCCTGCTGCGGCTGCAGCGCTCGCTGGCCCAGCGCCCGCTGCAGCTGGACGACACGCGGGTGCCGGTGCACTTCAGCGCCGGGGTGGCGCAATGGCACGCCGGCGAACCGGTGGATGGCCTGCTGCGGCGTGCCGATGCGGCCCTGTATGCGGCCAAGCGCGTCGGCAAGAACCGCGTGCAGGCGGCCGACGCGCCCCGGTGACCGGCATGCCCGCCGAGGCGCTGTGATAACGGCCGCCTCCGTGCGAATCACCCGGGTATGGACATGAACACCCCTGCCGCCCACGACCCGCGCCTGCGCTTCGCCGCGTTGCTGGACCAGCACCGCGGCATCGTGCTGAAGATCGCACGCGGCTACTGCGCGCACCAGGAAGACCGGCTCGACCTGATCCAGGACATCAGCGTGCAGGCCTGGGACGCGTTCGACAGCTTCGACCCGGCACGCGCCCGCTTTTCCACCTGGCTGTACCGGGTCGCGCTCAACGTGGCCATCTCGCAGGTGCGCCGGCAGCAGCTGCACCAGCGCCACCACGCCACACTGGACGAGGACACCTTGCCGGTGGACGAGGGTGCACCGGCCGAGCAGCAGCACGCCGTACAGCAGCTGGAGGGTGCGATCCGCGCGCTTCCGCCGCTGGACCGCGCCTTGATGCTGCTGCACCTGGACGATCACGACCACCGCCAGATCGCCGACATTCTCGGCATCAGCACTGCCAACGTGTCCACCCGCCTGCACCGCCTGCGCCAGCAGCTGCGCGCACGCTTCGACCCCACCGCCTGAGGCCACCGTCATGCATACCGACCCACTCAAGCAGCTGTGGCACCAGGCCGGCGGCGATGCCGACGACAGCGAGGCCACCGCCGCGCTGAACAGCTGGCGCCGCCACCGGCAGTACGCCGCGCAACGCCAGTTGTCGGCGTTCAGTGCACTGCAGGTGGTGCAGCTGCTGTTCTGGCTGGGGCTGTCGATGTATTGCGGCAGCGTGTGGTGGCAGCAGCCACCGCTGGCGGTGATGCTCAGCGCCGTGGCGCTGCACGTCTACTGCGTGGCGGTGATCATCGTCAGCGCGGCCCGGTTGCACCTGCGCGGGCAACTGCAGCCCGACCAGCCGGTGCTGCAGCAGTCCCGGCAACTGGCGGTGTTGCGCATGCAGACCGCCGCCGGCGAACTGCTGCTCGGGCTGCCCTGGTGCTGGCTGTGGCTGGCGGTGCCGGTGCTGGTGGCGTGGCAGGCATGGGGCATCGACCTCTCCGCCTTCGCCGCACGCGCGTTGCTGATCTCGCTGGTGGCCGGGGCGGCGCTGATGACCGCCCTGATGCTCCTGGCCCGGCGCTGGCAGCGGCAGGCCCCGGCGTCACCCCGCCTGCAGCGCGCGATCGATGCCTTGTCCGGGCGTCGCCTGGCCCGCGCACGCGCCGAGCTGGAGGCGCTGCGCGACTGGAACGGCAGCTGACAGACCGCTTGCCTGTCAGTGCGCCGCTTTCTTGCCGCGCAGCTTCTGGAACCCCATCACCGCGGCCAGCACGATCGCACCGGCGATCACGCCGACCACCATGTTGCCCAGCGCGTTGATCAGCCAGCCCCACTGGCCTTCGCCCCCCAGGCCGACCACGGCGTGGTGCAGCGCCGGCACGTTGTGCACCAGGATGCCGCCACCCACCAGGAACATCGCCGCGGTGCCGGCCACCGACAGGAACTTCATCAACCAGGGCGCGGCGATCAGCAGGCCGCGGCCGAATGCGGCCAGCCCCGCGCCCTTGCGCGACAGGTACAAGCCCAGGTCGTCCAGCTTCACGATGCCGGCCACCAGCCCGTAGACGAACACCGTCATGGCCAGCGCGATCACCACCAGCGCGGTGACCTGGTTGAGGAACGGGGCGGCCGAGACCACCCCCAGCGACAACACGATGATCTCGGCCGACAGGATGAAGTCGGTGCGCACCGCGCCTTTTACCTTTTCGCCTTCCCAAGCCACCATGTCGACCTTCTCGTCGGCCAGCGCCTTGACCCGTTCGGCCTTGTGCTGCTCGTCCTCCTGCTTGGAATGCAGGAAGCGGTGCGCCAGCTTTTCAACGCCCTCGTAGCACAGGAACGCGCCGCCGATCATCATCAGCGGCACCACGATCGGCACCGGGTAACCCTTGCCACGCAGCCAGGCTTCCAGCGCGCTGATCGCCAGCGCGGCCGGCACCAGGATCGCCTTGTTCACCAACGAGCCCTTGGCCACCGCCCACACCACCGGCAGCTCGCGGTTGGCATTGACCCCGGTCACCTGCTGCGCGTTCAGCGCCAGGTCGTCGCCCAGCACGCCGGCGGTTTTCTTGGCCGCGACCTTGGTCAGGACCGACACGTCGTCCAACAGCGTGGCAATGTCATCGAGCAACGCAAACAGGCTGGCACCGGCCATGGCAATCCAATAGATCAAGCGGGAAGCGTGGATTCTGCCCGATCCTGGCCCGTTCGCGGTAGATGCCGGGGGATTCACCGCCCCACTACCTTCCCGCCCGCACACTGCCGGGGACACCCGTCCTGGAGCCCTGCTTGAATACCACGCCCGTCGCCCCTGGCTCGCCATCGCTGGTAAAAGGCATGAACCGCCGCAGCCAGATCCTGCGCCTGCTGCTGCGTTACCGGAACTCCGGGGTGTTTTCGGGCATGAACCTGGACGCCCGCGCGGTGCACGACATCCCGCCGGAGGGCAATCCGGAGCAGTTCGTCACCGACCTGGAATCGCTCGGCCCCACCTTCGTCAAACTGGGGCAGATGCTGTCCACCCGCCCGGACATGGTGCCGGTGGAATTTGCCACCGCGCTGGAACGCATGCAGGAAAAGGTGGCGCCGATTCCGGTCGAGCGCATTGCACAGATCATCGAGCAGGAGCTGGGCGCGTCGGTGTCCAAGCTGTTTGCCAGCTTCGACCCGGTGCCGCTGGGGTGCGCCTCCATTGCGCAGGTCCACCGCGCGCAGCTGCATGATGGCCGCGAGGTGGCGGTAAAGGTGCAGAAGCCGGAAGTGGCCGCGCAGCTGCGCTCGGACCTGGAGGTGCTGCGCAGTTTCGCGCTGGCCGCCGACCATCTCACCCAGGTGGGCCGCCGGGTACGCCTGCGCGACTGGCTCAACGAGTTCGCCAAGACCCTGATGCAGGAGCTGGACTACCAGGCAGAGGCAGAGAACCTGCAGCGCTTCGGCCAGCACCTCAAGCCGTTCAAGCCGCTGTGGGTGCCGCAGCCGATCTGGGACTACTGCAGCCACCGCGTGCTCACCATGGAGCTGGCCAACGGCGTGCGGGTGGACATGATTCCCGATGTGCGCCGCACCGAAGAACCGATGGCGCCGCTGGCCGCCGCGTTGATCCGCGGCTACATCGACCAGATCTTCGTGCATGGCGAAATCCATGCCGACCCGCACCCGGGCAACCTGCGCGTCACCCCGCAGGGTCGCCTGGCGATCTTCGACCTGGGCATGGTCGCGCACATGCCACCGCGCCTGCGCGAGCGCCTGCTCAAGCTGCTGTTCGCCGCCGTGGACGGGCGTGGCGAGGAAGTGGCCGATGAGATCATCGGCATCAGTACCCGGCTGGAATCGTTCGACGAAGAACGCTACTTGCGCGAAACCGGGCAGATGATTGCGCGCTATGCCGCCAACACCAGTTTCTCCGAAGGCCGCGTGGTGCTCGACCTGGTCCGCATCGCCACTGCCAGCGGGCTGCGCACGCCGCCGGAACTGAGCCTGCTCGGCAAGGCACTGTTGAACCTGGAAACGGTATGCCGGCTGCTGTCGCCCGACCTGGACACCCGCCGAATCGTGGAGAAACAGCTGCAGCACGTGATGCGTGCGCGCCTGAAGAAATCGCTGTCGGCGGCCAACCTGGCCAGCGAAGCCATGGAGATACAGCAGCTGCTGCGCGAAGGGCCGCGCAAGATGTCCGACATCCTTGCCCTGCTGGCCGAGAACCGCCTGCAGATGAAAGTGACCGGGCTGGAAGAATCGCGGCTGATGGAAAACCTGCAGAAGATCGCCAACCGCGTGTCGGCCGGCATTGTTACCGCCGCGTTGATTCTTGCCGCAGCGATGATGATGAAAGTGGATACCGGCTGGCACCTGTTCGGGTATCCGGCCATCGCATTCACCTTGATGCTGATCGGCGTGGCATTGGGCCTTGGCATCATCCTCAGCGCGCTGATCTTTGATCGTCGTGCGCGTTCGAAGGAAGAGCGCGGCCATCGATGATGCCGCGCTGCATCGCATTTCTTCACGTGTGTTTTACACCTGGAAACACGATGCGTTGTAGCGCATCTTCAGCATCCTGAAACAAACATTTCAGTCAGGTTCGTGCATGCATGATCGGGTCATCGGCTTGTCATGCAGATGTGGTTGGACAGCCGGTCGGATGGGAAATACGTCGTCATGACGTCCATCACCAACTGTCTCCACTACCGATACCGCCGATGCTCTGGATCCTGCTGCTGACTCTGTTGCTGCTCTCCTGGTTGCTGCTCGCCTCGCGCAAGTGGATATGGTGGAAGGCCAGCCTGATGTCGGTGCTGATGGTATTGCTGAGTACGTGGTGGTTGATCAACAAGCTGTCCGGCGACGGGCTCAACGCGGCCACGCTGTATCACCTGGGCGCCGACATGGAAGGCGCGGGCGTAGCGGACTTCAAGGGTTACATCGCCGCCTACATCGCGCTGTTGCTGGTCTCGCTGCTGCCCTTGGCGGCCGCACGCATGCAGCGCTGGCGCCGCATCGAACACGGCAAGGCGGTGTTCGGTGGTTTCGTCGCGATGTGGCTGGTGGCCATTGCGGTCAGCCCGCTGTACAGCGACGGCCTGCGCCTGTACCAGCAGATGCGCCCGGTGGACTACACCGTGATCGCGCCCGAGTACACCATTCCGCAACAGGCGCTGGCCAAGCCACGCAACATCGTGTGGATCTACGGCGAAAGCCTGGAGCGCACCTACCTCGATGAAACCACCTTCCCGGGCCTGATGCCCAACCTCAACCGGCTGGCCGGCCAGGCGCTGGATGTGCGCGGGCTGGTCTCGGCCGAAGGCGGCGGCTGGACCATCGCCGGGCTGGTGTCGTCGATGTGCGGCGTGCCGCTGACCACCGCCAAGGACGATGAGAACAGCATGGGCCGCATGGGCAGCTTCCTGCCCGAAGCGGTGTGCCTGGGCGACTACCTCAAGCAGCAGGGCTACACCAACCACTACCTGGGCGGCGCCAACGGGCAGTTCGCGGGCAAGGGCCAGTTCCTGGCCACGCACGGCTACGACGCGGTGGACGACCTGGCCTGGTTCAAGACGCAGAAGGTGGCGCGCTCGCACTTCTCCACCTGGGGCGTGCACGACGACGTGCTGCTGGACAAGGCCTATGACCGCTTCGAGCAGCTGTCCAAGGCCGGCCAGCCGTTCATGCTGACCACGCTCACCATGGACACCCACCATCCGGCCGGGCACCTGCCGGTGGCCTGCAAGCGCACCCGCTACCAGAGCGAGTACGGCAACATCGGCCTGCTCAACGCCCTCAAGTGCACCGATGGCCTGATCTCGAAATTGGTCGATCGCATCCAGGCCAGCCCGTATGGGCAGGACACCCTGATCGTCATCGCCTCCGATCACCTGGCCATGCCCAACGACCTCAGCCATGTGCTGGCCAAGCAGAAGCGCGAGAACCTGCTGCTGTTCCTGGGCAAGGACATCGCCCCGCGCCAGTTGGCCACCACCGCCGGCTCCACGCTGGATTCCGGCGCCACGCTGCTCAGCCTGATCGACCCGGCCATCAAGGCGATCGGCTTCGGCCGCTCGCTGCTGGATCCCGAACGCACCGACAGTGCCAGCGCTGCGGCGCTGCGTGACAACGGTAAGGACTACCCGCGTTATCTGGCCTTCTCGCGTTCGCTGTGGCTGGGCGACAAAACCCGCCAGCTGCGCATCGATGACGACAACCAGGTGGTGATCGGCCTGCAGCATGTGCAGCCGCCGGTGCTGCTGGAATACGACAAGCAGTTCGACCTGAAGTCGGTGTACCTGGAAAACACCTCCAAGCAGTTCGATGACGCCGACCCGGCCAATACGCTGGCCTACGTGGACCGCTGCACGGCGTTCGAGGATGGTTCGGCCGATGGCGACTGGTGCGCGATGCTGGTCAACCGTGACAAGGGCATCAAGCTGTACCGCGACGATGCGCTGCGCACCGGCTTTGCGGTGGATGGGCCGCTGGAACCGTTCAACGGCCCGCGCCCGAGCATCCGCCAGGCGCACATGATTACCCAGAAGGGCCGCCGCACCCGCGCCGGCCAGTACATGCTGCAGTTCGTGGCCAAGCAGTCGCCCGATCGCGGTTTCTGGATCGAAGCGGTGTCCTCGCAGCGCAAGGTGGTGGTGGCCCAGCAGTGGGTGCAGCCCGATGCAGAAGGCCGCATCAGCGTTCCGTTCGGCCTGGACCACGAAGTGGACGACCTGGAGATCCGCGCGTGGTTGAACCACGCCGAGAAGCTGGCCGTGGACAACTTCGCGCTGGTGCCCTCGCGCCGCGGCAACCGCGGGTAAAACCCCGGTAGATGCCGACCGTTGGTCGGCATGCCGTGGCATCGTCAGGTGTTCGTACCGACCAACGGTCGGTACCTACCGGGATTTGGTTGGGATCCGCGCCACCACGGTAGATGCCGACCGTTGGTCGGCACGCCGTGACATCGCCAGGTGTTCGTACCGACCAACGGTCGGTACCTACCTACTCCTGCGGCGCGGCCGGATCGCGGACCAGATGGATATCGGTCGGCGAGGACAGCGCGATATGCGCCGCCGCGAACTTCTGCAGCATCGTGAAGTACAGGTCGCTGCGCACGCCATACACCGCGCGCGGGCCGGACACGTAGGCGAAGCTGTTGATCGCTACCTGGCCGTTGGCGATCGAATCAATGAACACCGACGGTGCCGGTTCGGCCAGCACGCCCACGTGTTCGCTGTAGCAGTCCAGCAGGATCTGCCGCACCGCCGCCACGTCGGTGCTCAGCGGCACCGCGAACTGGATCTGGATGCGCCCCTGCGCATTGCCCATCGTCATGTTGCGGATGGTCTTGGTGATCAGCTCGGAGTTCGGCACGATCAGGGTGGATTTGTCGCCCACCTGGATCTCGGTGGAGCGCACGCTGATCCGCTTGATGTCCCCTTCCTGGTCGCCCAGCTTCACCCAGTCGCCAATCTTCACCGGGCGCTCGGCCAGCAGGATCAGGCCGGACACGAAGTTCTGGGTGATCGCCTGCAGGCCGAAGCCGATACCCACCGACAGCGCACTGACCACCAGCGCCAGCTTTTCAAAGCCGATGCCCAGCGCGGTCAGCCCCCACAGCACCGCCGCGATGATGCCCAGGTAACGGGTGACGGTGCTGATCGAGTTGCGCGCCCCGGCATCCAGGTCGGTCTTGGGCAGGTAGGTGTTGGTCAACCAGTTCTGGAAGGCCTGCATCACCGCCCACACCACCAGGAAGGCCAGCACCGCATACAGCACGCTGCTGGGCTTGAGGGTGGTGGTGCCGATGGTCAGCCCGTTGGACAGCGAGTCCATGGCGCTGAAGAACGTATTGAGGTTGCCGAACGGCGCGGTCAACGCCAGCACCGCCAGCAGGATCACCCCGATGCGCAGCACCGCCGACAGCAGCACGCCGGCCTGTTCCACCTTGGCATCGTTGAGCCCGGTGGTCAGCACGATGCTCTTGCCTACCCGGCTGGTAGGCGACAGCAGCCACAGCGACAGGTCGTCGGCGAACTTGAGCAGCAACGAGGCGGCCAGCAGCACCACCGCGCCCCACACCAGCTGCTGGGCCACGAACAGCGCCAGGTTGAGATAGCCCAGCAGCGTGGCGATCACCGCCGCGGCCACCACCACGTGCCCGGCCAGCCGCGCCAGCACGATCCAGCCGCTCTTGCGCACCGGCGCCTTGGGCTGCTTGGCCCCGGCGTCCACCTGCGCGTCCAGCTTGGCCTGCGCCTCGTCGGTCTGGCGACGGTGCAGGCGCGCCAGCGACACCAGGATGGCCACGATCAGCGCCATGTAGGTGATCGCGATCAAGCCGTCCACCGCCACCGTGGTGATCTCACTGGTGCGCGAGGCGCGGTTGATCTCCACCAGCAGGATGCTCAGGAAGGTCAGCCCGGCCGCGCCCCAGGCGTATTTGCGCAGCCGCCATGCCGCGCTGTCATCCAGGCTCAGCAGGCGCCAGGACGGCCGCTTGGGTACCAGCAGGCAGGCGCTGAGCGCGGTGATGAAGGCCGCCACGAACGTGGCCACCTGGAAGTGCAGCGCCAGCTGCTCCAACCGCGGCGGGATTGCCCCGATGGAGTCCAGCGCAGCCACCAGCACCACCGCTGCGAACCCCGGCAGCAAGGTGCCCACCGCCAGCAACCACACCGCCAGCCCGGACCGGCGCAGGCGGCCGTCGGGTGCGCGCTCGGAGGCGGCATAGCGGCGGCCAACGGCGCGCAGCCACAGCCGCAGCGGGAAGAACATCAGCAGCGCCAGCGCCAGCCCGGTCAGCGGCGCGCCCCAGCCGTGTTCGGCAATCGCCTTGCGTGCCGCGGTCTCGCCCAGGCGGTACAGCACCACCAGCCGCGAATAGTCGGCTGGCACGTGCACCGCGAACTGCTTCCATAACGACGGCGACAGCGGCGAGTTGACCTTGCGCGCCAGGTCCTCGCTGAACTGGGTGACGCGCATCTTCTCGATATCCGCGCCCACCTGCTTCGCATCACCGGCCAACAGCTTGGCCCGTGCAATGGCCGAGGCCAGGTCGCTGCGCTGCTGGTTCAGCGCCTTGCGTTGGGCGGTGATGTCGCGCGCCTCGGTGGTGCCTTCGGCCACCTCGCCCAACTGGGCCACGCGGGCGTCCACCTGCTCCAGCTGCGGTTGCAGGGCGTTGCGCGCCGCATCGGCGTCGCGCTGTACGGCCAATGCGCGGTCGGACAGGGTCTTGAGCGTATCGGGGGTATCGGCACTGTCGAGGGCGGCCTGAATCTGCTTCAGGTCCTTGCCGGCCTGCGCCAGCTGGACAATCGGATCATCGGCAGCGGCATCGTCGCCCTGCGCCAGCGCCAGGGGCGCCACGCTGAGCCAGGCGCAGAGCATCAACCAGGCCAGCGGCCGCAGGAAGGAACGGAATGAACGGGAAGACAAGCCGGCGCACCAACAGGATTCGCGCGGACCACCGCGCCTGCGCGAACTATAAACCGGGCTTCGTTCACGCCGGGTATGCGCGCCCGGCATGCCGCCGTCAGTACTTCAGGCGCAGCTCTTCCACCTGCGGCCGCAGGCTGGCATACCAGTCCTGGAATTCCTCTTCGCTGATCTCATCGGGCGCATACACGGCCACCTCGTCCCAGGCGTGGTCGGTCGGCAGCGGTTGGCGTGGGCCGGCGCGCAGCGAGTACGCCACGCCCTCGTGGTCCACCACGTCCTCGGCCGCCTCCCAGCGCGCGCGGGCAAAGTCGGTCGGGCTCTTGAGCAGGATCACGTGGTACATCGGCACCTCCATCGCAGTGAAAACAGGCAGGCTTCGCCCGCCCACAGAATAGCGCCGCCTGCCGCGCCGGTGCATCACGCACGGGCAACGCAACGTTCTCCACGCCGCGCCTGCGCGGGCTTCACCTACCCGTGGCGGTGGGCGCGGCATGGTGGCTGCACCTTCTCTTCGCGCACCCCATGAACACACACGCCGACCTCAAGACCGTTCCGGACCTCAAGCTGCCGCGCTACCTGGGCACCTGGTATGAAATCGCCCGCCTGCCGATGAAGCACGAGCCCGACGGGTGCACCGATGTGTCGGCCCATTACAGCCTGAAGGAGAACGGCCACGTGGCCGTGCTCAACCGCTGCCGCATGGACGGGGAGATCGAAGAAGCCGAAGGCGAAGCCTGCCCGGTGGACAACGACAGCGCGCGGCTGGAAGTCAGCTTCCTGCCCAAGGGCCTGCGCTGGATTCCCTTCACCAAGGGCGACTACTGGGTGATCCAGGTGGCGCCGGACTACAGCGTCGCACTGGTCGGCAGCCCGGATCGCAAATACCTGTGGCTGCTGTCGCGCACCCCCACCCTGGATACCACCGTGCAGGATCACTACCTGGCCCAGGCCCGCCAGCAGGGCTTTGACCTAGGGCCGCTGATCCAGACGCCGCATACCGGCCACCCCACCGCCTGAGCCCCGCATGGACCTGAAAAGTGGTTACCCGTTCTGGGCGGTGCGCAACGGGTTGATGCACGCCTTCCCGCCCCTGCGCGACGACCTGCAGTGCGATGTACTGGTGGTGGGCGGCGGGATCACCGGCGCGCTGATCGCCAACGAACTGTGCGCCCACGGCCACGATGTGGCGTTGATCGAACAACGGGACATCGGCTGGGGCAGCACCGCCGCCAGCACCGCGCTGCTGCAATACGAGATCGATACGCACCTGATCGACTTGGCCCGGCAGTACGGCGAAACCGCCGCCGTAGAGGCCTACCAGGCCTGTGCCGACGCGATTCCCGCGTTGCGCGAGGTCGCCCGCGGGCTCAAGGGGGTGGACTGCCATCCCATGCACAGCCTGTACTACGCCAGCAAACGCCGGCACCGCGCGGTGCTGCAGGAAGAATTCGCACTGCGCCAGCGGCATGGCTTCGACGTGCGCTGGCTGGACCGCGATGCGGTCGAGGACGAATTCGGCGTGGACGCGCCGGGCGCCATCCTCAGCGGGCTGGCCGCCCGCGTGGACCCTTACTGCCTGACCTACCGGCTGCTGGCGCGGCTGCAGAAGAACGGCTGCCAGGTGCACGACCGCACCACCCTGGCCACGTTGGTGCCCACCGCACGCGGGGTAACCGCCACCACCGCCGAGGGCGTGCGCATCCGCTGCGGGCACGTGGTGATGGCCGCCGGCTACGCCAACCAGCACTGGCTGAAGCCCTCGGTGGCGCGCAACCGCAGCAGCTACGCCTTCATCACCGACCCGATCCCGGCCGACCTGCTCGGGCCACTGGCCCAGACCATGGTCTGGGAGTCCGCGCGGCCCTACCTGTACATGCGCAGCACCGGCGACCAGCGGCTGCTGATCGGCGGTGAGGACGATGCGGTGGACATTCCGGCCCGGCGCGACCGGCGCGTGGACGCCAAGGCCGCGCGCCTGCTGAAGAAGGTGGGCAAGCTCTTTCCGCACCTGCCGCTGCAGCCGGCCTTCTCCTGGGCCGGCACGTTTGCCGAGACCGCCGACGGCCTGCCCTTCTTCGGTCCCCACCCGCAATGGGGGCCGCGGGTCCTGTTCGGCATGGCCTACGGCGGCAACGGCATCACCTATTCCATGATCGGCGCCGGCCTGCTGCGCGCCCGCATCGAGCGCCGCAAGCACCCGCTGGCCGCGCTGTTCGGGTTCGAGCGGCTGGAGTAAAGTTCCCCTGAAGGCGCTGCCATGACAGGCATCGTTCAAGCAGCCGGTGATAGCGTCAGCGCTGTCGGCGGCCTGCGTGCTGCCCGCCCGTTCCGGAGCCCATCATGATCCGCTCGCTTTCGCTGCTGCTGTGCCTGCTTGCCCCCGGGGTTGCCCTGGCCCAGTCCGCGGCAGGGGCCACCGGCCCGCAATCGGCGACCGGTCTCAACCTGGCGGTCCCGCAGGCGCCCATGCAGTACCTGGGTGATGGCTCGCTGCGCGGCGACCCGCCCGGCACCTTTTACGGCGACAAGAGCGGCCGCCGCCTGAGCGACCGTGGCGCGGCCAACGGCATCGCCGATGTCACCGACGACAAGCTGCGGGTCAACGGCAGCATCACCACCGGCATCGGCTACGCCAAGAACTTCGGCAACACCCATTACAACGCCGCCGAGTTGAACCTCAACAAGAACTACACCACCGACGAAGGCAAGACCCACAACGTCAACGTGAACATCCGCGTCAGCGAGGGCAAGGGTCCGGGCTTCGGCCCCTACGGTGGCTATGGCGGCTATGGCTACGGCCCCGGCCCCGGCTACTGGGACTACCCGCCCCCGTACGGCTGGTGAGGTAACGCACCACAGCGAAACGGCCGGTCACCCCGGCCGTTTCTGCATCCGCGTCACCGGCGGCGCGGTGCTCAGTCCCACCAGCCTTCGCGCTTGCTCGACAACACGCGCCCGTCGTGGCCGCTCATGCGCACTTCCACGCGCTGGTTGCGCGCGTTGCGGGCCTCCAGCTTCCAGGTGGCACCGTCGCGTTCGAAGGACTCCACCTGACGGAAACCGGCCTTCTGGGCCACGGCCAGGATCTGCCCGGCATCGAGCAGGGCGCGGGGGCTGCGCGGGTCGAAGATCTCACCGGTGGCCGGGTCCACGATCACTTCTTCGAAGCTGCCATCGGCACGGGTGACGTCCGCTTCCCACAGGCCGTCATCGCGTTCCAGCTCATGCACCTGGGTGTAGCCGGCGGCGCGCAGCTTGGCCTGTACGTCGGCAGCGCTCAGGTCGGCGGCGAAGGCCGGGGTGGATACCAGCGCGGTGGCAAGGGCGGCGGCCAGGATCAGCTTGTTCATGGGGGATCTCCAGAAAGGGCCGGTCGATTCCGGCACCGCCAGTCTGGCAAGCGCACCTAAGCGGACCATGAGCCCGGCTGTTAGGGAATGTTTAGACGGGCGGCGTATACCGTGTGGCATGTCCATGACCGCCTCCCTGTTGCTTCCCGTGCTGCTGGCGTTGAGCCCGCAGGAGCCCGTACGCGTGCACGACGGCGGCAGCCGCCAGCAGGAGGCGGTGCGCCAGGCCGTGCGCCAGGGCCGGCTGGTGCCGCTGCAGCAGGTGGTGGCCGACGCGCTGCGCCGCTACCCCGGCAAGCTGGTGGAAGTGGAACTGGACGACGGCAAGTACGAGATCGAGATCCTGGGCGCCAACGGCGTGGTGATGGAGCTGGATTACGATGCAGCTACCGGGCGCCTGTTGAAGATGGAAGAAGATTGATGCGGATCCTGCTTGCCGAGGACGATGCCCTGCTGGCCAACCGGCTGCAGGCCCTGCTGGAAGAGGCCGGCTACCTGGTGCTGCACAGCGCCGAGGGCCGCCAGGCTGAGGAGCTGGGCCAGATCGAGGACATCGCCGCGGCGGTGGTCGACCTGGGCCTGCCCGGGCTGGATGGCCTGAGCATCATCGAGCGTTGGCGCCAGGCCGGGCGCGGCTTCCCGGTGCTGGTGCTGACCGCCCGGGCGCGCTGGCACGACAAGCTGGCCGGCTTCGATGCCGGGGCCGACGACTACCTGACCAAACCGTTCCAGCCCGAAGAACTGCTGCTGCGCCTGCGTGCGCTGATCCGGCGCAGCGCCGGCCATGCCAGCCCGCGCCTGCAATGCGGACCACTGCTGCTGGACGTCAACGCCGGCCGCTTCGAGCTGGACGGCGAGCTGCTGCACCTGAGCCCGCAGGAGCAGCGCATCCTGAGCTACTTCCTGCACCACCCCGACGTGGTGATCAGCCGCTCGCGGTTGGGCGAGCACGTGTACGAAGCCGGCTTCGATCCCGATTCCAACACGCTGGACGTGCTGATCGGGCGGATCCGCCGCAAGCTGGGCAGCGACCTCATCCATACCCATCGTGGGCAGGGCTTCCGCCTGTCGGCACAGCCATGAATACCGGCTCGCTGCGTACCCGCCTGCTGCTCGCCGGTGGCGTGGGCCTGGTGCTGGTGTCGGCGCTGGCCACCTGGTGGCTGGGTGCGATGTTTGAGCGTTCGGCACGCAGCGCGCTGGACCAGCGCCTGGGCAACGAACTGATCGCAGTGCTGGCGCTGGCCGAAAGCGATGCACAGGGCCGCCTGCAGCTGCGCCGTGAATTGTTCGACGAGCGCTACCAGCGGGTGTTTTCCGGTACCTACTGGCAGGTGCAGGACGCCAAGGGCCAGCCGCTGGGGCAATCGCGCTCGTTGTGGGATGAAACCCTGGCCACCCCGGCGACGCTGCGCACCGGGCCGGCGCAGGCCTTCGACACCACCGGCCCGCTGCATGCCCCCCTGCGTGCGCTGGCCCAGCAGGTCACGTTGCCGCGCGTGCCCACGCCGCTGCGCGTGGTGGTGGCCACCGACCGCAGCGATCTGGACGCCCAGGTCAGCGCGTTCCGCCAGCACACGGCGCTGGCGCTGGCCGTGCTGGTGGCGCTGTGGTTCGCGGTACTGGTCACCCAGGTGCATTACGGCCTGCGCCCGCTGGCCGAACTGAGCCGCATCGCCGGCCAGGTCCGCAACGGTGAAAACGTGCGCTTTCCGCAGCAGGGGTTGGTCAGGGAGGTGGCGCCCTTGGCGGTGCAGCTCAACGACCTGCTCGACCACCATCAGCGCATGGTGGTGCGTGCGCGCCGCAGTGCCGAGGACCTCGCCCATGCCTTGAAGACGCCGCTGACGGTGCTGATGACCGAAGCCGAGGGCGACGGCAGCGACTGGCGCCAGACCCTGCGCAGCGAAACCGCGCGCATGCAGGCCAGCATCGAGCGCTACCTGGCGGCCGGGATCGGTGCCGACAGCCAGCAGCGCACCGTGGTGGCCCCGGTGATGGGCGCGCTGTGCAGTTTGATGCAGCGCGTTCACAACGAACGCGGGCTGGTGTTCGAACAGGACCCGGATGCGCAGGGCCTGTTTGCCGGTGCGCGCGAAGACCTGGAGGAAATGCTCGGCAACCTGCTCGACAATGCCGGCAAGTGGGCCGCGCATACGGTGCGTGTCAGCGTGCGCCACGTCGGTAATGAACTGCACATCCGCGTGGAGGACGATGGCCCGGGGTTGCCGGACGCGGAGCTGCAGCACGTGCTGGAGCGTGGCGTGCGCCTGGACGAGCGTGCCTCCAGCAACGGCCTGGGCCTGGCGATCGTGGCCGACATTGCCGAGAGTTACGGCGGCAGCTTGGTGCTGGCCAATACACACCCGGGACTGCGCGCGACGTTGACGCTGCCAGCGGGCTGACCAGCGGTTGGCCCTACCGGACCAAATGCGCGTAGAGCCGACCGTTGGTCGGCCGCATTTCACGAATAACCAAAAGCGTCCGTACTGGTAGAGCCGACCGTTGGTCGGCTGCATTTCACGAACAATCGAACGTGCCCGTGGTGTACGTCAGCCGACCAACGGTCGGCTCTACCCGGCCCCTACGGGACGCTCGTATGGTCGGCTGCATTTCGCGAACAACCGAATGCCCGTGGTGTACGTCAGCCGACCAACGGTCGGCTCTACCCGGCCCCTACGGGACGCTCGTATGGTCGGCTGCACTTTGCGAACAACCTGACGCGCCCATGGTGCGCGTCAGCCGACCAACGGTCGGCTCTACCGGGAGTGGTGCATCCACCAGCAATCGATGGCGTCGAGCACGATGTGGATGATCAGCCCGATGCCGAACAACCGTGTCTTCTTCGGCACGCACAGGCCCGCGTAGACCGCAATCGCCGGCGCGGTGTGCAACGGATGGAAGCCGATGCTGCAGCGGTTCGGGGCGTAGATCGGGTCGGCCAGCAGGTGGTCCAGGTCGATGATCCAGCCCAGCAACAGCAGTGCCCACGCCGACAAAAAACGCTTGCGCCAGAACATCCACGCCAGCAACGCCGGCACGGCGGCATGCAGGAACAGATGGAAGATCGCGCGTACGCTCATGAGCCGGCTGCCGTGTTGAAAAAGGAAACCAAGCCGCTACGTAGCGCCGGGCTCTGCCCGGCGGTATGCCCGGCAACGGGAAGCGTGCCGCAGCAAGCAGCCGGGCAGAGCCCGGCGCTACGCGGGTGCCGCTGGCTCAGGCCAGCGGCTCGTCGGACAGGTAGGTGTACCCGGTCAGGCCCGCTTCCAGCGCGTCGGACAGCTCCTGCGCGCGCTCCGGCGACAGCTTCGCCGCCGCCACGCGTTCGGCATAGCTGGCACGCAGGTCGGCCAGGCTGTAACCCACGTAGTCCAGCATCACGTCGGTGGTGTCGCCGCGGCGCTGCTGGGTGATCGCGTAGCCATCGGCATCGGCCAGCACTTCCACCGCGTCGGTGTCGCCGAACAGGTTGTGGATGTCGCCCAGGATTTCCTGGTACGCGCCCACCATGAAGAAGGCGATGCGGTAGCTCTCGCCCGGGTTCAGCGCGTGCAGCGGCAGCGAGCTGTCCAGGCTCTCGTTCTCGACGTAGGTCTTGACCATGCCATCGGAATCGCAGGTCATGTCGGCGATGATGCCGCGGCGCTGCGGCGCCTCGTTCAGGCGCTCGATCGGCACGATCGGGAACACCTGGTCGATCGCCCACGCATCGGGAATCGACTCGAACACGCTGAAGTTGACGAAATACTTGTCCACCAGGCGTTCGTTCAACTCGTCCAGCGCCGGGCGATGGCTCTTCTCGTCGTAGCTCAGGCGCGCACGCACCGCATGGGCGATGGCGTAGAACAGGTCATCGATGCGCGCCCGCTGCGGCAGGTCGATCTGGCCCAGCGCATAGCTGGACAGGCCTTCGGCATGGAAGTGCTGGGCTTCCTGGAACAGCTCCACCGCCGGGCGCTCGTCCAGCTCGGCGTGGATCTCGCGCAGGTGGCGGATCGCCGCCGGCTCGTCGTCGTGCTGGTCCGGCACGCGGCCTTCCTGCGCCTCTTCCACTTCAGACACGTTGGCAATCAGTACCGCGTGGTGCGCGGTCATCGCGCGGCCGCACTCGGTGACGATCCGCGGCGGGGTCAGGCCGTGTTCTTCGCAGGCATTGGCCAGCGGCTGCACGATGTTGCTGGCGTACGAATTGAGCCCATAGTTGATCGAGCAGAAGCTGCGCGAGCGGGTGCCTTCGTAATCCACGCCCAGGCCGCCACCGACGTCCACGTGGGTGATCTTCGCGCCCAGGCGCGACAGTTCCACGAAGTAGCGGGTGGCTTCGCGCATGCCGTTGGCGATGTCACGCACGTTGGAGATCTGCGAGCCCATGTGGAAATGCAGCAGGCTCAGGCAGTCGGCGTATTCGGTGTCGCGCAGCGACTTCCACAGGTCCAGCAGCTGGCGCGGGGACAGGCCGAACTTGGCCTTGTCGCCGCCACTGTTCTGCCACTTGCCCGCGCCCAGCGAGGCCAGGCGCATGCGCACGCCCAGGCCCGGCTTCACATCCAGCGCCTTGGATTCCTCCAGCACCAGCTTCAGCTCGGACGGCTTCTCGATCACGATGAAGGTCTGCAGGCCCAGCTTGCGGCCGATCAGGGCCAGGCGGATGTACTCGCGGTCCTTGTAGCCATTGCAGACGATCAGCCCGCCCGGGCGCGACAGCGCCAGCACGGCCATCAGCTCGGGCTTGCTGCCCGCTTCCAGGCCGAAGCCCTCGCCATGGTGGCTGGCCAGGGTGCCGGCCACGCCACGGTGCTGGTTGACCTTGATCGGGTACACGGCGGTGTAGCCGCCCGGGTACTCCCAGTCGGCCTGGGCCTGCGCGAACGCGGCCTGCAGCTTGCCCAGGCGCTGGCCCAGGATGTCCGGGAAGCGCACCAGCAGCGGCAGCTTGGCGCCGGCCTCGCGGGCGGCGTCCACGATCTTGGGCAAGGACACCACCGGGCCGTCCTGGCCAGTCGGTCTCACCACCATGTGTCCTGCCTGATCCACGTCGAAGTAGCCATCCGCCCAATGCGGAATCGAGTAGGTCTTGCGGGCTTGGTCGAGGGACCAATCGGTCATTTCAGTGGGCCTGGTTGGTAAAAAAGGGGGTGCATGATAACGCCTATGTGGCGACAGCTCCGTTATCATGCGCGCCCGCGCCCGTGCTCAGGCTTCAAACCTGAACGGGCAACCCGTCCGGACGTGGCTTGCGCCACGCGGCACCGCCGCCAGCCCGGCTCCAATACCCTTCCGAACAGGACTGCTATTCCATGACTGACAACAACAACTGGTACATCGAGCATTTCGAGCGCACCGGCTCGGCCATCGGCTACCGCCTGACCGGCAAGCTGGACGAAGTGCAGTCGCCGTTCCAGAAGATCGAGATCTTCGCGACCACCGACTGGGGCAACCTGATGACCATCGATGGCGCCATCATGTTGACCAGCAAGGACAACTTCTTCTATCACGAGATGATCAGCCACCCGGTGCTGTTCACCCACGCCGCGCCCAAGCGCGTGGTGATCATCGGCGGCGGCGACTGCGGCACCCTGCGCGAAGTGCTCAAGCACCCGGGCGTGGAGAGCGTGACCCAGTGCGACATCGACGAGCAGGTCACCGTGATGGCCCGCAAGCACTTCCCGGAACTGTGCGATTCCAACGACGACCCGCGCGCCGAGCTGATGTTCGACGATGGCGTGGCCTACATGGCCAACTGCCCGGCCGGCAGCGTGGACGTGGTGATCGTGGACTCCACCGACCCGGTGGGCCCGGGCGAAGGCCTGTTCAACAAGGCCTTCTACGAGAGCTGCTTCAAGGCGCTCAAGGACGACGGCATCCTGGTGCAGCAGTCCGAATCGCCGCTGATGCAGCTGGACCTGATCAACGAAATGCGCACCGAGATGGGCAAGGCGGGCTTCGGCTCGTTCAAGACCCTGCCGTTCCCGCAGCCGTGCTACCCGACCGGCTGGTGGAGCGTGACCCTGGCCCGCAAGGGCGAGAGCAGCTTCGACTTCCGCCAGGCCGATTCGGCTGGCAAGGCGTTCGATACGCTGTACTACACCGCCGCGCTGCACACCGGCGTGCTGGTGACCCCGCCGTTCGTGGCGGCAGCCCTGAAGGGCTGATGCGTTAAGCGCCGGTGTCGATCGTTGCCGCGCTGTGCGCGGCCAGCCGACCAACGGTCGGCTCTACCGGTCGGTGCCGGCGCAGGCGTTGACCCGGTCGGTGCCGGCGCAGGCGTTGACCCGGTCGGTGCCGGCGTTGGCGTTGACCCGGTCGGTGCCGGCGTTGGCGTTGACCCGGTCGATGCCGACGTTGGCATTAACCGGTCGGCGTTGGGTTTGGCATTGACCGGAAAACCCCGCGATGGCGGTAGGCACCGACCGTTGGTCGGTGCGGCCCACATCCACGCACGCAACAAAAAACCCGCGCTGGCAACAGCGCGGGTTTTTTGTACCCGGTAGTGCCGGCCGCTGGCCGGCAACCCCATGAACCCCTGACCTCAGATCGCCCAGATCCCGGCAATCACCGCCACCACCAGGCCCCACTTGATCACCTGGTAGGCCACCACGCTGCGCTCGCGCAGCGCCTTGGCCTTCAGCCGAACCTTGTACACGCCGCCAAACGCCTTGTTGACCCCACCGGTGGGGTCGCCCGGCAGGTTCGGCGAGGCGCCACCGGCCAACAGCGTGGACGCCACCGCGCGGTTGAACAGGCCCGGCAGGCCGAAGCGCAGCGGGCGCGCGATGTCGCAGAACAGGATCACCCGGTCATCGGGGGTCTCGTTGTGCGCGTGGTGGATGTAGGTCTCATCGAACATCATCCACTCGCCATCGCGCCAGCTCTTCTTGATGCCATCCACCACGATGTAGCAGCCATCGTCGTTGGGCGTGGTCAGGCCCAGGTGCAGGCGCAGCGAACCGGCGAACGGGTCGCGGTGCGGGCGCAGCTCGCTGCCCGAGGGCAGCTGGGCGAACATCGCCGCGCGCACGTCCGGCAGCGATTCCAGCAGCGCGGTGGTCTTCGGGCACAGCGTCTTGGCCGACGGGTGCGACGGGCCGTACCACTTCAGGTAGAAGCGCTTCCAGCCGCGGCGGAAGAACGAATTGAAGCCGGCATCGTTGAACGTGCTGGACGCGGCGATCTTGTCCGCATCGCGCAGCGCCAGCGCCTCGTCACGGATCATCTGCCAGTTCTGGCGCAGCGGTTCCAGCTGCGGGAATTCCTTGCCCGGGTCCAGGAACGGCGTGGTCGGCACCTTCGAGAACATGTACATGATCACGTTGATGGGGGCCATGAAGCTGGAGTGGTCCAGCAGCTGCCGCGACCAGCGCGCGCGCACCTTGCCGCGGAAATGGATATACAGCACGCAGGCGATGAACAGCGCTGCCAGCACGATCTTGGTCATCAGTCTTCCTCCGGCAGGGCCGGAACCGAAAAGTGGGGGCGATGCACGGCAGAAACCGGCACCGATAAGGCGTCAGGGGGCGGGGACGTGCCAGAGAGGGGCGGCCGCCCATGTCGCGATCAACAGCGTATGGTCGGCACCGGGTGCGCCGGGGTCAAGCGGGCGGTGGGACACGTTCAGCGCGCCGTGCCTGAACGCGCGGCCTAGACTACCCCGATGCACCGCCACCCCGTCACCGCCGCCTACCCGCCCCTCAGCGAGGCCTACCAAGGCTTTTTCGACCCCGTGGCCGGCGTGCAGGCACCCCGCATGTGCCGGATCGACGGCCCGGACGGCCCGCTGCACCTGGATCGCCACGGCCCGCCCGACGCCGGGCTCACCGTCATCCTGGTGCACGGTGCCGGCGGCTACGGACGGATGTTCGCGCCGCTGGCCCAGCGCCTGGCGGTGGCTGGACACGAGGTGCTGGCGCCGGACCTGCCCGGCTACGGGCTCAGCGGCGGGCCGTGGACGCAGGTGGACTACGCCGCGTGGAAACGCACGCTGCTGGCGTTGATCGAGGCAGAGCATGCGCGGCGACCGCGTCCGATCGTGCTGCTGGGTGCCAGCATCGGTGGCTACCTGGCCTACCTGGTGGCTGCCGAATCGCCCTGGGTGCGCGGCCTGGCCGTGACCACCCTGGCCGACCCGCGCGACCCGCAGGTGCAGGCCGCGCTGGTGCGCCGCCCTTGGATGCGCGCCCTGCTTCCGACCCTGCGGCCCCTGAGCCGACTGACCCGTGGGCTGCGCCTGCCGGTGCGCTGGTTCACCCACATGGACCGCATGTCACGCGATCCCGCCCTGACCGCGCTGGTCTGCCGCGACCCGCTCGGCGGCGGCAACCGGGTCCCGCTGGGCCTGCTCGCCTCCCTGTTCGACACCGCCCCGGCCGTGGAGCCGGAGCAGTTCGACCGCTGCCCGGTGCTCATGGTCCACCCGGCCTGCGATGCCTGGACACCCGTGGCGATCAGCGACCGCTTCTTCGACCGGCTGGCCGCGCCCCGCGAGCGGGTGCTGCTGGACCAGTGCGGTCATTTCCCGATCGAGTCCCCCGGCGTTGACCAGCTGCGCCACGCACTGCTGGCGTTCCTTGAACGCATTGCCCGGTCGGACGTTCCCGCAAGCGCTTGATCTTGAACGAAATTCTAGCGAGTGATACAGAATTGTCCGATTCTGCGTGACGAACTGTTCCACCCCCGGCTACGACATTTCTCCGACATTCTCTGGATTGGTGTACTGGTGAGTATTAAAATTAACGAAATCTTGATACCCACCCCTCCCCAGTAGCAGCACCGGTACGCCTGACGCTTTGCGCCGACCACCGGGTCGCCCAAAGAACGCCATGAATACTCCTGTTGCTTCGTGTGTCGGCACCGACACCGCCCCGGCCGAGCTGCTCAAGCGCGGCGAACGCCTGCTTGAACCGGACGTCTACCGCACCTGCCTCAACGGCCAGCAGGCCGTGGTGAAGGACTACACCCGTTACCGCGGCACGCCGCTGTCGCCGGTGGCGCGCCTGCTGGTTCGCCGCGAGGCCCGCATCCTGCAGCGCCTGAGTGGCTGGAAGCATGCCCCGGCCTTGCTGGGCACCATCGGCGGGCTGGCGCTGGGCATGGAGTTCATTCCCGGCCAGACCCTGAGCGCGGCCCAGTCGGTGGGCGTGGAGGTGTTCGAGCAGCTGCAGTACGCCCTCACCCGCCTGCACGCGGCCGGCATCACCCACAACGACCTGCATGGCACCAACGTGATGGTCAGCGGCGGGGTACCGGTGCTGGTGGACTTCACCTCGGCCTGGCGCAGCCCGCGCTGGCTGCCGGTGCACCCGGTATCGCGCCAGCTGCGCCGCAGCGACATGAAGAACCTGCTGAAGATGCGCCAGCGCCTGACCGGCCTGACGCCCACGCCGTCGCAGGCCGCACTGGTGGCCGACCCGCGCTGGGTGGCCAGCCTGCGCGTGGGCTGGAAGCGTTTCTACCGCTGGTTCAAGGGCCACGCGTAACCCCGCCGCTGTGTCCCGCAGGCCGGGCGCGCTGCCCGGCCATGCCAACCCGACCCGCATACAGCGGACCGTAGTGCCGGGCTCTGCCCGGCAAACCAACTTACAGCGCGTCAGCGTCCAGCTCACCGGTGCGGATGCGCACCACGCTGCCCAGGTCGTACACGAACACCTTGCCGTCGCCGATCTTGCCGGTGCCGGCGGCCTTCACGATGGCCTCCACCACTTCCTCGACCTGGCCATCGGTGACGGCCACCTCGATCTTCACCTTGGGCAGGAAGTCGACCACGTACTCCGCGCCGCGGTACAGCTCGGTATGTCCCTTCTGGCGCCCGAAGCCTTTCACCTCGGTGACCGTGATCCCGGTGACGCCGCGCTCGGCCAGTGCTTCGCGCACATCGTCGAGCTTGAACGGCTTGAGCACCGCCATGACCATCTTCATTCTGCTTGGCTCCTGTATTCCGGCGAGCGAGGATAACGCCTGTCCCCCGGTGAACGCGATGCGCGCGGTCAGTGCCGGCGCCGGCGTGGGGGACTATCCTTAGCGTATACCCTGCGGAGCAGTAGCATGATCGACCTCAACCACCTTGATGACCTGGCCCGTCGCCTGAGCGACATGGTCCCGCCGGGCCTGCGCCAGTCGCGCGAGGAACTGCAGGCCACCTTCAAGACCGCGCTGCAGGCCGGGCTGGGCAAACTGGACCTGGTCACCCGCGAGGAGTTCGACGTACAGCGCGCGGTGCTGCTCAAGACCCGCGAGAAGCTGGAGGCGCTGGAGAAGACCGTGGCCGAGCTGGAAGCGCGCGGCAGCAATACGCCGGCAGGCTAAGCCCAGGCCGCATCAGGCCGTTTGCAGCACAAACCTCTCGATCGCCAGCGCTACGCCATCCTCGGCGTTGGTCGCGGTTTCGAAGCGCGCCGTCTGTTTCACCGCATCGATCGCGTTGCCCATCGCCACGCTGGTCCCGGCGAACTGCAGCATGGTCAGGTCATTCTCCTGATCGCCGAGTGCCATCACGTTGGCCGCGTCCACGCCCAGGTGCGCGGCCAGCTTCTGCAGGCTCGGCCCCTTGCCTGCCCGGTGGTCGAACACTTCCAGGAAAAACGGCGCACTCTTGAGCACCGCGAAACGATCGGTGAGCTCCGATGGCAGGCGTGCAATCGCCGCGTCCAGCACGTGCGGCTCGTCGATCATCATCAGCTTGATGAACTGCATCGCCGGGTCCATGTCCTCCACCCGCCGGTACGACAGGGGCACGTGCGACAGGTGCGAATCGGCCACCGTGTAGATGCTGATGTCCTGGTTGGGCGTGTACATGCGCCGGCCATCCAGCGCCTGGAAGTGGATGCCCAGATCGCGTGCGATGCGTTCGCAGAACAGGAAGTCCTCGAAGCTCAGCGGATACTCCACCACGCGCTGGCCGCTGCCGAGGTTCTCCACCACCGCACCATTGCAGGCGATGCAGAATTCCGCATCGCCCTCGATGCCCAGCTCAGCCAGGAACGGCGCCAGCCCGGACACCGGTCGGCCGCTGGCCAGCACCACCCGCACGCCCTGCGCGCGGGCCGCGGCAATGGCCTGCTTCACCCGCGGCGTGAGCTTGTGGGCGGGGTTGAGCAGGGTGCCGTCCATGTCGATGGCGATGAGGTGGACCGGGCTGGGGCGGTGAGGCATATCCATCAGGTTGAATGTTCGGGCGGTGCAGGGGGGCGTCCAGTCTAGCGGCAGCGCATGAACGCCCGCGACCGCGCGCGTCGCCTCAGAAGCCTTCTGGAGTCGGAACGCTCTGTAGTTCCTTCGCCTTCCTCCACCGCTCCACGGCGCCATGAAGGCGCGATGCCCGACTCCCGTCCAGTGGCCAACCAGTGACCTTCTCGACAAGCCGGCCACCCGCAAAGAAATAGAACACCGGTGTCGACCAGTCATCGATCTCTGGCCAGTCAAGCCAGTCATACGTCAAAACCATACGCTGGGACGGATGACGTCGCTTCCAGCTCTCCACCTCGCGAACGCGAAGGTCACCTTCGGGAGGCACCAGCCACAACGCATCCTTGAAGCCGTCGGCAAGGAATGAATCCGTGGAAATGGCCGCGCCTGCCGCATTCGAAAACCCACATACAGGATTACTCACTACGACAATGCCATCCCTGAGCCGGGCTTCGTCAGCCGGCTCCACGGAGATATGGTTGTTGTCTGTCACCATTACCCTACGCACTGCACCCTTGCCGGCCAACGCGCCGACATCCACCGAAGGGAGCGATGGGCGCCCGGCCTCTGCCAGCAGGATGTCCGCCCACTCGAATTCTCGTGCCTTGATCATTGAACGGATCACTTGATCAAGGTCACCCTCCCTGGCACCGCCAAGCGCGGTCAATGCCCGATAGACCATGGCCAACTCTCGCGCGACGCCAGGGTCCTTCGAGTAGAAGACAGTGGAGATCGCAGCATCCAGTCGTGCTGAAAGTGCCTGTGGATCGGTGGTACTGACAGCTGCCGGGAACTCCGCCCTATACAGACGCACCAGACGATCGCGCCTCTCGAGTGAGGTCATTTGCTGCTCAGCAGACGCCATCGCCTCGATTCTTTGTGAGAATTCGGACGGATTCCCTTCCGCAGAAGCGACCCCAACCGCCAATGTCGAAAGATGCAGGAAGACAAGCGCCTTCATCGCACCGTGGAATGCGACGGCGGCGAACTGTCGTCGCATAGGCACGATCAGCAGTTGGACGTGCAAGCAGCACGCTGACTATCACGACAGGGACGCTGACCTTCACGCCTGCCCCCTTCGAGGAACGGGCTGTCGCTGTCGCCAGATTGTCCTCCGATGCCCAGCGGAGCACTATTGCAATGATCATCAATATCGCTACGGGGGGAGGCCGTAATCGAGCTCGTCCCGGACTCAAGCAGCTTCATGCGCTCTTCCATGTGATGAAGATCGGCGCGCCTTCATTGCGCACAGCTTCTATATCGCAAAACTGTTCGTTGCTCAACAAGCACAGCTGGAGATTCGCTACGTCCGCCCAGGTTGTAATGTCTGATTTGTGATTCATGTCAGTTTTGAAATTGCCAACGTCTACTGCTACGTCGTGTCGATGGCGGGCGACGAGCACCTGCCGGCGTTTCATCCATAGCGCTGACAACGCAAACAACATCGACAGGCGCGAAAATCTCCCTGGTAGCATCGCGTCGCCCACGTTCGGTTGAGTGCTTATCCCGTGCTGTAACTAGACGAATGCGACCTCGCACATGAAACGGTTGCAGCGCCGTACGCTACCCGAAGCGCAGTGAGCGATGCACCGCAATACCCACATCCAGCTGCAGGGTTTGCCTATACCGGTCAACGTTGAACTTACCCACCATTGCGAGCTTGACCGACAACTTTGGGTAATTGCATGAGCCTGGCGCTGGTCCACAGCCGTGCCCGCGCAGGCGTCAACGCGCCTGCCGTCCGCATTGAAGTACTGCTCTCCGGCGGCCTGCCGCACACCCAGATGGTGGGCCTGCCGGAAACCGCCGTGCGCGAATCGCGCGACCGCGTGCGTGCCGCCATCGTCTGTTCGCAGTTCGAGTTTCCACAGCGCCGCATCACCATCAACCTGGCCCCGGCCGATCTGCCCAAGGAAGGCGGTCGCTTTGATCTGGCCATCGCGCTCGGCATCCTGGCCGCCAGCGGGCAGATCGATACGCAGGTGTTGTCGCGCTATGAATTCCTGGGCGAACTGGCGCTGACCGGTGAACTGCGCGGGGTAAACGGCGTGCTGCCTGCCGCCCTTGCCGCCGCCCGGCTTGGCCGCACGTTGATCGTGCCACCGGAAAACGCCGCCGAAGCCGGCTTGGCCGGGCACGCCGATGTGCGCGTGGCGCGGACGCTGCTGGAAGCATGCGCCGGCCTGAGTGAGCGCACGTTGCCCAAGGCCCTGCCTGCCGACGTCGCCAGCCTGCCCATGCCCGACCTGCGCGACGTACGCGGCCAACCGCAGGCACGGCGGGCACTGGAAGTAGCCGCTGCCGGGGGCCACCACCTGTTGCTGATAGGGACACCGGGCTGCGGCAAGACGCTGCTGGCCTCGCGGTTGCCCGGCATCCTGCCCGACGCCACCGAGCTGGAGGCACTGGAGACCGCCACGGTGGCGTCCTGCACCGGCGGCGGCATCGACACCGCCCGTTGGCGGCAGCGCCCGTACCGATCACCGCACCACACCGCCAGCGCGGTATCGCTGGTGGGCGGCGGCTCGTTCCCGCGCCCGGGCGAGATATCGCTGGCGCACAACGGCGTGCTGTTCCTGGATGAGCTGCCCGAATGGAGCCGGCACGCACTGGAGGTGCTGCGCGAGCCATTGGAGTCGGGCCAGGTGGTAGTCGCGCGCGCGTCGCGCAGTGAAGCGTTTCCCGCACGCTTCCAGCTGGTGGCTGCGATGAACCCCTGCCCCTGTGGCTGGGCCGGCGACCGGAGCGGGCGCTGTCGCTGCGCGGTCGATGGCATCCAACGTTATCGCGGCCGCGTGTCCGGCCCGCTGCTGGACCGCATCGACCTGCATGTGGAGGTGCCGCGGTTGGAGCCGCACGAACTCCGCGATGACACGCCGTGCGGCGAAGACAGCAACACGGTGCGGGCGCGGGTGGTGGCGGCGCGCGAGGTGCAGCTGGGCCGCAGCGGGAAGGCCAATGCACAGTTGCAACCCGGCGAGCTGGCGCAGCACTGTCGGCTGTCTACTGCGGATCGGCAACTGCTTGAGGATGCGGTGGAACGATTGCAGCTGTCAGCGCGGTCGATGCATCGCATTCTTCGGGTGGCGCGGACGGTGGCCGACCTGGAGGGGAGTGAGGACATTCGGACGGCGCACGTGGCCGAAGCGATCGGGTATCGGCAGTTGGATCGGGGTGGGAGTGGATGAGCTATTGCAATCGCGCAGCACCACGGATAATCCAAGCTCACGAGAATACACTGCACGTTCATGAGTAGGGCTAGATAGCGTTAGAGCTCCTACACCGGTTGCTTGTCCGCAACCCGTCTGCCACGTTCCTCTATCGTGCTGACGGCTGGTCGATAATTGGAGCCGGCATCTGCGGCAGCGACATCCTTGTCGTCGACCGGTCAGTCACCCCACTGGCCGGTGATCTGGTGATCGCGGTCTGGGATGGCAACCCGCCGACATGCAAGGTTCTCAAGGCCTTCGAGCACCACCTGGAGCTGCAATCGGCCAATCCTGAGTTTCCGCCCATCGTCTTGGATCAGGGCACCGAGGTGGAGGTGCCAATCAAGCCGCAGCCTGTGACCTGCCAACAGCGGAAGGCCCAGGCCGCGCGACGGGCGGCTTCACTACGCCTTGAACAGCTTTTTGATCCTGACCCAGCACGGCGCAATGATGAACATGGAGATGACCGACCAGTTCTGCCGCAGCTGCATGCCAACGAGCAGGATGAATACATCAACGCCAATCACATTTACCAGCAGCACCACCGACAGCAGCTCCGGATTGGACAGGAACAGGAGCACCGTGGCGAAGCCAATCAGGGCGCCCCACTTCCTGGCAAAGGGTGAACTCAGTTTTTCGCGGAGATAGCCCATTGTCTCAATCGGTCCCGGACCGGTCTGCGTGCAGCCACAGTCTGGCTGCCCTGCGCAAGCACCGAAGAAGATGACGTTTCCCTTGGGCAGGGAGGTTTTTTTTCAAGGTACTTGAGCTCGACTCCTTCACCGATGTAGCCCTGTATCTCATCCGGATAGCACTCATGAATTTCTGTCCAGTGACCGCTACCAAGATAGCCGACCGTCAGAAGGTCACCGTTATGGTTCGCGACGCATTCTTGCCGTGCGCAGGCGTTCACCCAGCGCACGCAGCTGGCGTTGGGCACGCGGCATCAGAGGGGGAGTTCGCTTGGCCATGCAAGATTAAATTGCATCTCCGAGATTGAATTTCAATTTAATTTTGAATTCACCATCAAATTTCAGGTGGGGCGCAATGGCGGGGCCTGCCCTGGCCTGGGAGAAACCGTAACTGTTGATTCCAGCGCAAAAGAAATTCCCGCATTCCCCGCTTACTCCGCAAAGATCCAGCCACCAGACTGTCGGCCACCCGTACCACCGGCCTCCCACTGGATCTCCCCATGTCCCCCGCCTCGCACGCATCCAACGCCAACGCCCTCTCCCGCCTCACCGCCGGCGGTTTCAGCATCGGTGTGGAAGCGCCGCTGGACAACGACTGGACGCCCACCGGCGAACTCGCCCGCCGGAACAGTGGCCGGCTGCCCGGCGAACCGGACATGCAGCGCCATGCGGCCCTGGCCAGGCTGGTGGACCAGCTCGGCTTCCGGGCGTTGTGGGTGCGCGACGTGCCGGTCTACGACCCGTCCTTCGGCGATGCCGCGCAGGTGTTCGAGGTGTTCACCTACCTTGGCTACCTGGCCGGCATGACCCACGACATCCTGCTGGGCACCGCCGCCGTGGTGCTGCCCATCCGCGAGCCGCTGCTGACGCTAAAGGCTGCCGCCACGGTGCAGCAGCTCAGCGGCAACCGGTTGCTGATGGGCGTGGCCAGCGGCGACCGCCCGGTGGAGTACCCCCTGTTCGGCCGCGACTTCCCCGGTCGGGGTGCCAACTTCCGCAACCAGGTTGACCTGCTGCGCGATCACGCGCGCGCGCACCTGCCCGAACCGCTGGACCTGCTGCCCCGCCCGTCCGCGCCGCTGCCGCTGCTGGTGGCCGGGCTGTCGCAGCAAACCCCGGCATGGATCGGCCAGCACATGGATGGCAGCCTGGCCTTCCCGGGCACGCCGGCAGAGCACGCACATCGCGTGGCCGCGTGGCGGGCGGTGGCCGGCGCCAAACCCTATGCCAGCTTCATCCACCTGGAGCTGGACGAGCGCCCCGACGCGCCCATGAAGCGCTGGCGCTTCGGCTTCAGTGGCGGCCGCACCGCGCTGATCCAGGAACTGCAGGCCATGCGCGCGGCCGGTGTGGACCACATCGGCCTGCACGTGCGCCGCAACCAGCGCCCGCTGGATGACACCTTCCACGAAATCGCCGAGTACGTCCTGCCGCTGTTCCACACCTGCACGGCCACCGACAACGCGCCCGGCGCCGCAACCCGGGCAACCGCAGACGCCTGAGCACGACCGCTTTCCCCCCTCCCCCTTTTCATCGAGATACCCATGCGCATTTCCGTTCCCGGCCGACTGGGCTTTGGCACCGCCCCGCTAGGCAACATGTACCGCAACATCCCCGAGCAGGAAGCCCTCGACACCGTAGAGGCCGCCTGGCAGCAGGGCATCCGTTACTTCGACGCCGCCCCCATGTACGGCGCGGGCCTGGCCGAAATCCGGCTGGGCACGGCGCTGCAGCAGCACCGGCGCGACGACTACGTGCTCAGCACGAAGGTGGGGCGCTTGATCCTGGATGAGCGCGAAGACACCACGCAGCGCGACCTAGGCGAGAAGGGCGGCCTGTTCGAGCACGGCCTGCCCAACAAGATCGTCTACGACTACACCGCCGACGGCACGCTGCGCGCCATCGAGGCGAGCCTGGCGCGCCTGAAGACCGACCGCCTGGACATCGTGTGGATTCACGACCCGGCCCGCGACTTTCACGGCGAAGGCTGGCGCGACGTGTTCGACATCGCCATGAACGGTGCCGCCAAGGCCCTGACCCGGCTGCGCGAGGAAGGCGTCATCAGTGCCTGGGGGCTGGGCGTCAACCGCGTTGAACCGTGCGAAATGGCGTTGCAGCAGGCCGACCCGGACGGCTTCCTGATCGCCGGCCGGTACACCCTGCTGGACCACGCCGACGCGCTGCGCACCCTGATGCCGGCCAGCACCGCACGTGGCCTGGGCATCGTGGTGGGCGGCCCGTACAACTCCGGCATCCTGGCCGGCGGCACGCACTACGAATACCAGCAGGCCACGCCCGAGATCCTGGCCCGCGTGGACGCCCTGCGCGCGGTGTGCGCCGAGTTCAACGTGGACATCCGCGCGGCCGCCCTGCAGTTCTCGCTGGCGCATCCGGCCGTGGCGGCGGTGATTCCCGGCGCCAGCCAGCCGAGCCGCATCGCGGAGAATCTGGCGTTGGTGGATGCGGAGATTCCGGCTGCGTTCTGGCAGGCGCTGCGCACGCGTGGGTTGGTGGCGGTGGATGCACCGCTGCCGAAGGCGGGGTAAGGCGCAGGGTGGGCGTAGTGCCATCTCCGTAGCGCAGCATGCGCCTACCCGTACGCGCAGCATCGGCCGATAGTGACTATGGCGCCCCCGAGCCACCCTCTTGAACAGTGGGTGGTGCGGGAGCGGTTGGTAGCCGGGGTCACCCTGAAAGGTGAGATGCGCATGCTGCGCACCATCTCCCATGGGGTGATCAGACACATGGCCGCACAGCTGCAAATTCCCGCATCCACGTAACCACTAGACGCATGCCCCGCACCGTCGCACCATGGCAGGCATGCGCATTGAACAGCTCACGCTCCCCACTGCCGACGTTGCCGCCACGGCCGCCTATTTCGCCGACGTGCTGCAGCTTCCCGTGCATGACGCAACGGTCACGCTCGGCTGGAGCCAGCTCCACCTCATCCCCGCAGGCAATGTCCCTGTCGGCGGCGTCCACCTCGCCTTCAACGTGCCGCACAACCGCTTCGCCTCCGCCACCGCCTGGCTGGACGCGCGCGCCACGCGCCAACGCAACGCCGAAGGCCAGGAGCATTTCACCTTCGAAGGCCGGTGGGATTCCGAATCCATCTACTTCACCGGGCCCGATGAGCTCATCCTCGAACTCATCGCCCGCCGTCGCCTGCCCGCGTCGGAACGCACCGGCGCGTTCCACGGCAGCGAAATGACCTGCATCAGCGAAGTGGGCGTGCCAACCAACGCCGTCGCCGCGCTGCAGGCCCAGATTGAAACCACATTCGGCCTGGTGCCGCTGTCCACGCCCACGCCGTACTTCGCGCCGATGGGCGATGACGAAGGTCTGCTGATCGTGGTGGACGCCACCCGCCGCTGGTTCCCCGAGCAACTTTGGCTGCCCAATGCGCAGGGCCTGCAGGTGCGGCTGAGCGGCGTGCACGCCGATGCGGTGCTGGAAGACGCGGCACTGGGCTGGCGCGTGCAGTCCGCGTAACTTCGGCGCTACCAGCTGCCCGAAGCGCCCCCGCCGCCACTGCGCCCGCCACCGCCGGACCAGCTGCTGGACGAGCTGGACGAACTGCTGGACGAACTGCTGCTCGAGTCGCGATCGCTGCGCCGTGTGCGCCGCCCGCCCTTGCCCCGGCGGCCCGGCTGCGGGCGCTGGTGGAAGCCCATCACCATGGTCCAGGTGATGTAGAGGAAGAAGCCCCCGGCGATCACCATCACCAAGCCCGCGTCATCGCCGAACTTCGCATAGGTGCGGTGGACCAGCCACGCGTACACCGCCGACACCCCGCACAGGAACACCAGCCGCACGAAGAACCCCAGCTTGCCGGTGCGCCAGCTGGTGCGTAGCGCAGCCACCCACAAGGTAGCCAGGCCCACCGCAATGGACAGCACGAACACCAGCAGCAAGTGCAGCGCCAGGCTGGGAACCGGCCTGCCCATCGCCACACTGGCCACGCTGGCCGCCACCGCGGCCACCAGCAGGAACGACAGCACCCAGCGCGCCCGGCGGCTGTCTACCCACAGCCAGCCCAGCACCATGGCCACCGGCACCAGCATGCCCATGGCGATTGCCAGGGCGGCGGTAGCGCCGGGGGTGATCAGCGCGCAGGCCAGCGCGCCCACGCACACCACTGCAAGCATGAGCGACGGAACCCGCCACCAGCGGCTGGGCACGCCTCGCTGCCCCGCGCGGCGGGCCCACGCACCCACCAGTGCCCCGGCCAGCAGTGCCAACGCCACGATGCTGTCGCCACGGCGCCAGTCCTGCGGCAGCCGCACCACGTTGTCGGTCTCGGCAGGCAGCGGCAGCGCCTCGCCGTCGATCAGGCCCACCAGCAGCGCGCTGCCCTCGATGATCCCTTGCCCGGGTTTGCCCTCGCGCAGGCGCGGAATGATGGCCTGGTCGATGATGCGCTGCGCATACGCATCGGGGATGGCCCCTTCCAGCCCGTAACCGGTCTGGATGCGCACGCGGCGGTCGCCCATTGCCAGCAGCAGCAACACGCCATCGTCCACGCCCTTGCGGCCGATCTGCCATTGGTCGAACACACGCTGCGAATAGGCTTCGATGCCCTCCTCACCGGCGCTGTCGACCACCAGCACCTGCAGCTGCGCACCGCGCCGTGCCTGCAGCTCCAGCGCCTGGGTGCGCAGTTGCTGGGCTTCATCGGCCGACAGCACCTGCACGGTGTCCACCACCGGGTCGTGCAGGTCGGGGATGGGGGTGGGGGTGGGCGCGGCCAGCGCCAGTACCGGCAGCAGGCACAGCATCATCACCCACTGCCACAGTTGCGTCGTCCTGGCGTGCATCACAGCGTCCGGTTGCTTGATGCCCGCATGCTACGCGATGCGCCGCAGGCCGGCGCAAACGAAGAAGCCCCGCATCACGCGGGGCTTCCGGGGGCGGCCTTGCCGGTGGCCGTCACTCTTCCTCGTCCTGCCACCCCTGCTGCTGGTTCTGGTTGCGCTGCTGCTCTTCCTGCTGCTGTTGCTGCTGGTCGCGTTGATTCTGGGAATCCTGCTTGCGCTGCTGGGTCATGGAAGGTCTCCGGAGCCCACCGGCGGAATGCCGGGGTGCGGCAATGCTGTGCAGCGCCGGGTTAAGGACGCGTGGGAGAAACCTCAGAAAATCGTCAAGCCAGCCGCACTCCCGCACGCCCATGCCGTGCAGTGCCTGCAATGGCTGGGTTTGCGGGGGAATGGCCGTGCATATGGCGGTGCGGAATGGCCACATACCACTCCGCCCGCCGTGCCTGCTCAGCTGCGTGAATGGGTGACCTGTGCAGCAGCGAGGCTGCCGCCTATGATGGCCGCCACCCTCGCCCCGCCCGGAAAGGAATGCCCCATGCGAGGACTCACGCTCAGCGCCGCCTCGGTTGCCGACACCGACGTGCTGCACCGCCTGCTGCAGCTGTATTACTTCGAAGCGTCGGCATGGAGCGGCGAGCAGATCGCCCCCGACGGCACCTACGACTGCGCCCGCGCCGATGTGGAAGCCAACCTGCGCGAGACGCCCACCTGGGCGCAGCTGCTGTGGCTGGACGGCGTGCTGTGCGGGTTCGTGCTGGTGGACGAGGTAGACCACGAGGGCCACCACATTCCCGAGCTGGCCGACCTGTTCGTGCTGCCCACGCACCGCGGCAAGGGCATCGCACGCGAGGTGGTTGCGCGCCTGGTGGTGCCGGGTAGTGGCCGCTGGTTGCTGGCCACGTTCCGCAACGACACGGCGGCCCATGCGTTCTGGCGCAGGAACCTGCCGAAAATGGGCCTGACCATCGAGACGCCGGCGACGCCCGACGACTCGGACTTCCACTTCTTCCTGATCAGCGCGGCGTAGCCCCCGCCTGCACCCCTACGCCGACGGCGGCTCGCGTTCGGCCACCGCGTTGAGCCACGCCTGCTTGAGGAAATCGCGCACGGCCTGGAAGCGCGGCGTTTCGTACAGCGAGCGGTGCGTCCACAGCCACACGTCCTGGGTGAGCGCCGGTGCATCGCGCACGCGCACCAGCCCGCCCACGTGTTCGGCCACCGTGCGTTCAATCACGCCCAGCCCGCCGCCGGCGGTCACGCCGTCCAGCACGCCCACCGAATAGTTGCAGCGCAGCCAAGGGCGGTTGGCGCCGGGCAGGGTACGCAGCCAGCGTTCCACCTCGAACTCCACGCGCGGTTCGTCCAGCCCCACGAATTCCAGTTCATGCCACGCCTGGTTGGCGATGGCCGCCTGCCGCCGCGCGGCGTAGGCCTGGTTGGCGTACAGCGCGTACTCCACCCGCCCCACGCGGTCGCCGCGCAGGTCGGTGGTGTCGGGCGGGCCGTAGCGCAGCAGCGCGTCGGCCTCGCGGCGGGCCAGGTTGTAGGGCTCGCGCGAGGTGAGCACCTCCACGCCCAGGCCGGGGTGCAGGCGGTTCAGCCCGGGCAGCAGGGTGATCAGCAGGAAGCTGGCCCATTCGTCGGCGTTGATCCGCACCGTGCCCACCAGCTCCTTGGGCGTATCGGCCTCGCGGGCGATCTCGTCGGCGGCCTCTTCCATCTGCTCGGCCAGCGCGAACACCCGTTGCCCCAGCTCGGTGGGAATGCAGCCGGTGGACGTGCGCTCCACCACCTTGCCGCCCAGACGCTCTTCCAGCGCATCCAGCCGGCGCGACAGCGTGGCCGTGCTCATCCGCGCGGCCTTGGCTGCTTCGCGCAGGGTGCCGCCGCGCACCACCGCCAGCAGCACCATCAGGTTGTCCCACGGAAAGTGTTTCATATATGAAACGGCCGCCTACGATATTGGGGGTTTTTCACCATTTTTGAAACTTATACCATGGTCCCCGGGCGCGCTACGAGCGTTGATCGCCGCCCCTCCCCCTCCTTCGATCCGCTCCCCGCGCTCCCGGCCCTGCCGGCGGCGACCATCAGGTGCTGCACCATGAAAGCTGAAAAGACCCTCTGGGACCGTGTTGTCCACGCCGTGCTGTTTGAAGGCATTGCCCTGTGCCTGTGCGCACCGGTGATGTCGTACGTGCTGGGCAAGTCGCTGTTCGATACCGGCGTGCTCACCATCGCCCTGGCCACCTGCGCCATGCTGTGGAACATGCTCTACAACGCGATGTTCGAGCGCGTGGAAAAGAAGTTCGGGTTCAAGCGCACCGTGCCGGTGCGCATCGGGCACGCGGTGGGCTTTGAAGGCGGGCTGGTGTTGGTGGTGGTGCTGCTGGCCGCGTGGTGGCTGTCCATTTCCTACTGGGATGCATTCCTGTTGGAGATGGGACTGATCGCGTTCTTCCTGCCTTACACGTATGTGTACAACCTGGTGTATGACAAGGTACGGGAGCGGTTGGTGCGGCGGGGGGAGGCTGGGCGGGTTAGCGAGGCTTGATGATGGGGGCGCGCGCCTCGACGGGTCGCGCGCTCCTGATCTTTCGTCGCGTACGGGCAACCTTTCATCGCCGATTACCCTACGGGCGAACTCTCACGCATTGGCTCCGGCTGAAAGACGACGCCAGGCGTCCCGCTGGCGACCTGGTCAGCCTTGTACCTCTTCAACGCCCTACCCAGAGCGGCGCCGCAGAGAGCGCAGCCGGCTGATAGAACAAGAGACAGAATCACTAGAAGTGATGATTGCTCAACACCACCCGTGAGCCACGAAAGGCGCTGAAAGATCAGTTCTGTCGCGATGAATGACAGCGTCATCGCCAGAAAACACCTGTGCGGGCGCCAGAACGCGAAGAGCGCGCATACGGTAAATATCGCCGCGCAACTGAGCGTTTGATCAATGATCACGCGCCCGACGTGCCCGGCCGCCTGAACCAGCTCGACGTCGAAGAATCCCAGTGGCAGCCCTATGACCAATGTTGCAATGGACAGGGCACCGGTTTGAAGTGCGACCACACACAGAAAATGAAAAACTGCCGAGCAGCCAGTCCATTGGAGATGGTGCTTCATCACGCCGCGCTCCTTGTGCGTTGAGATCTGCCTTGCCCGGGTACACCAACAACGTCCCCAGTGGTGGGCAAGGCGATCTCTGAAACCGGGGTCAGGCGAGCCCCGCAATCAACGAGTCCACGGCTATCGCGAAGGCTCGCCGAACCATCGTTCAGGCCACTGATCCTCGGGCCCGAGAAGGAGCCAGATCTGTCGGTCCTCAGCAAGCACGTACGTGCCGACGATGCCGTAGGTCCGCTGGGCGTTACTGCCATCTTCAAACTGCTTGAAACCGATGACGCCGGTATGCCTGTAGCCGCCCAAACCAGGTGAGGTCCTGGCAAGGCTTCGGAAGTCTGCAACCGTCAGTGCGGGTCCCTCCGGGTCCATGAAAAACACAGGAAGAATGTCGACCTCCTCACCGCTCGGATCCACTTAAAGGCGTCCGACAGCGCGAACGTTCACCTCGCCGGGTGGAACATCCACGCCGTCGAGCCTGCGCGTTGCAAGAAGAATATGCATCGCTCAGCCGGTTCGAGAGGATCATTTCGGCGAAGAACACTTAAAAGAAGGTCAATAATCGAATCCGTAGAGTCCGTAATATGCACGGATGCGCACCTGCTTCCTTGCCTCTTTAAGCGCCACCGTGCTCCCTTACCCAGCGAAACAAGGCGCTGCATAGTGCCAGGTCGATGGAATCGACGGAACTTATCGTATATGGCCGTCTACGCGGGCAGACACTACGAAGTATCAGGCCGGTAACCGAATTACATCAGTCAGCTAAAGAGACTTCGCTGCGTGACCGGAACAGAAGTTTGGATCGCAACAGCGCGTCGGAGCTCTTGGACACGATCGCGCCACTCTTCTGAAGACTTCGACGACGTCGCATGCTGATATAAACTCATCAGCTCAGACGTAAGCGGTGCGGGACATGCGAGCCGAACGAATCCCGGGCCGGCAAGCTTTGCCCGGAACTGAACAGGATAGCCATTGCTAGGCGCATGAGAAGCCTTAGTGCGCACTACAGCCGTGACCTGCGAGGCACCAGTCGGATTCTGACTCACGAGATTACAAACGGCCGACGAATCGACCGTTTGATCGTCGCCCGCGACAAGCAGTGAGTGCTGGCTCCGACATAGCAGCGCATAATGCGTCCGCTTTAGACCCGCGCGCTCGCCCGTATTTCCGCGGCTCGTGACTAACACGTGCGCAGGCAGCGGCAGCACGTCACCAGTCTCACCTTCATAGGCCGTCCAGAGCACCACTGCACTAGGAGATACGTCGATCGCCTTCGGGGCACTCTTCATCCGGGTAAAAAGCACATCAAGGCTATCGAAGCCAAGTTCTCGCGCATGGCGAACACCAGGTCCGACAGAGTTGCCGATACCCCACGCAAACAAGCCGTCGCCGCAGAGGCGCTCAAACTCTTTTCTTTGTAGGATGGCTTCAAGACCTTGGCCGGCTTCGGTTCCCATCTTGGTCCAGCAGAACACGGGCGGCAGCACGTCACCACCTTGGCAGTAGGAAGCCGTGGAGGCTTCGATGGCCGCTTCGTCAAGCATGATTTTGCCCTGATAGCACTAACACAGTATGCTTCATGCTGAAAAAACCCGCAAGACGGCCTAGACTCTACAGCTCAGTCTTTAGAGCCAGTCATAAAACTGAAGCCAGTCATATGCAGAGACGGGCGCGAGAATCAAAGCAAAGGCGTTTGGTGCGTCCTTTTGAATGGCCCAGCACATGCAGCTGGATAGAGCGACGGAGCGCTTCATAGCTTCAAGGGCACTTCTGGTCTTTCGATCTTTCCGTTCATGATCTGCCGCAGATAAATGTGATATCTGAAGCGGTTCATTGCAATCGCAGGGTTACGCGACGTGAGACGTTGCAAGGACCGACCAGCAATCCCGGAAAGACGTGTTCGCCTTGGCAATTCAATTTAGAGTGCGGCCCCGCCAGGCTTCGCGTACTGCAACCGAGGGGGAGAGCAATGGAAAGCGCCGCCAACTTCAGAAATCGCCTCATCAGGCAGGGTGGCCTTGCACCGTCCATCGTCGACGCCGCATGGCCCGACTGGTGGAGCGAGCAGGCCGATGCGTCCGATTCGGCGAGGACCGAGCTTCGCTTCTCTATTGCCCGCAAGTTGGGACTGGATCCCCGCACATTACTTGATGATCAAACGCCACGCTGGATCTGGGAGGATACTGCTCGCTTCAAGAGCTTCCGAGGTGACGTGAATGCCCATCTCCCCGCGATCTCGTCATTCGGCATGGCGCTAGCTCGAATCCTGCTTGGGGCCAACCAACAAGCCGGGGTTGAGTTTCCAAATGGTCTAGGAGCAGCCCAATTGAGAGCCTGGACACTAAAGAGTCGTCCCATCGTCGGCTTACTCGAGCTCGTGCAACTTGCTTGGGGCTTCGGCATACCAGTAATTCACTTACGTGCCTACCCATTTAGCGCTAAGCAGATGAGTGCCATGAGCGTCTGCCTCAACGGTCGATTCGTCATCTTCTTGGCCAAAGACAGCCAGTACCCGGCACCTTCCGCATTTCACCTTGCGCACGAGCTCGGCCACATCTTCTTGGGCCACCTCGCGTCCGGGCAGTCCATTGTGGATCTAGGTGGACTTGGTGATCCGGAGGACGATGAGGGTGATGACGAGGAGCAGCAGGCCGACGCGTTCGCTATGGAACTGCTTACAGGCGATCCCGACTTGACTCTGCATATCGAAGGAGAGGGGCGCGCGGCGCGACGCCTCGCAGAACAGGCACTGGTAGTCCAACAGGAGCGTCGCATAGAAGCGGGCATCGTCGCGCTTGCGTACGGCCACCAGACCGAGAACTGGTCAACGGCCATTGCATCACTTTCCCACATATACGAGCAACCGTTCCCAGTTTGGCAAGCCGTTAATGACATCGCGGAACGAAACATTCAGTGGCCCGAGCTCGAAGACGAATCGGAGAGCTATCTACGTGCCGTAATGGGCCGCGACTATGGCTGACGCCGCGCTCGACAACGATGTAGTTTTAAAAGGTTCCTCTTACGGGATCCTGACCGATCTGCTAGCGGCCTTGCCTGAGGGACCGCATTCCCACGGCGTGCTTGGAGCTGCGCGCTTCATGCTGCCAAAAGCGCTTGCGCGAAAGTACATAGTTCGAACCGCAGAAGCACTCATTGATTTAGATGCTGCATTAGCGACGCTCGAAGTCCTGGAGCCCAGCGAGACGGAACAGCGGATCGCAGCGGAATTACAGTTCAATGCGCAGCAGGCTGGCTTGCCACTCGATGCCGGTGAGGCGCAGCTAACGGCGATGCTGGTGACGCGCGAACTGCATCATCTCCTTACTGGAGACAAGCGTGCCATCGCGGCGCTAGCGTTGACCCATCTACCAGAGCCCCTCAGCCGTGACCGGCTAGCTCACAAGCTCATCTGTCTCGAGCAAGCGATATGGGCCTTGCTGGAGCACCAAGACACCGCAACGGTGCGCGCTGCGATTTGCGCCGAGCCAACGGTCGATACACAGCTCCGTATCTGCTTCAGCTGCCTATCCCCAGAGGTAGAAGAAGCATCTTGGCGAGAGGGACTGCGCTCCGCGATAGAGGCGGTTCGGGCAAATTGCCCGGACCTGCTGGCAAGGATCTAACACTCACGGGTTCCGCAAAAATACCGCATAAGGTTCGCACAACTCGGCGACTAAACCGATCGCCGTGACCTTCTCGTCGGGTGCAGGTGGCACATTTACATTGTTGTCGAGCTCAAGGCATGCCTTGTCTATACGACCGGAAACGTAGGCATTGCCTGCGCGCCCGAGACTGGGACCTTGCGCCACATGAGTTCGCGCCAGGGGCAGGACTAGTTCTGTCTGCTGCAAGTTCTTGATTGCCAACGCATATCGCGACCCAAGAACATGGATACCCGCAGGCACCGGCTTCCAGACCCTGCCATCGATCGAGTATTCTTCGGATCGAAGGGGTTCGGCGAAGTGGTTGGATTGCATCTTCTCCATCACCAAATAGACCGGCTTTCCCTTCTGCGCCTGCGTGGTAGCGAAAGGCTGCACCATAGACGATGGGTGACAGGTATTACCCCCATAGCCCCAGAAGGCCATGCCCTCATCTTCGATCTCCTTTAGCTTGCGCTCGATGATCGTCTCGAGAGGCTCACGCGCATGGATCCCAATCTTCATGAAGATCACCGACTGTCCCGGTGTCATGATGGCGCTCATGGCATATTCTCCAGGTTCTCGATTTCGTACTCGTCATCGTGTGCCTTTCCGTAGTCAACGCGCTTGCGCTCTCTGATGTATCGGATCGCCAGCGGCTGATTGTTGCCGTAAAAATTTCGCAAGCGATCAGGGGCAAGCGCGGCAGACGCCACCCTCCCAGGGCAGGCGCCTGGAAGTGCCTTAACAAACAGGTTGCAGGATCGCAGGTCAGGATTGTCGTCTAAATGGTAGAGATGCATCTTCGACTGCATCTTCTGGACGTAATGCCCGTTGGAGAGCGCGAAACGCTGCGATTCGGCCAGCACATGCTGGGGCCAAGCCAGTGCGTGATCGTCGGCGATTACTATCATGCCCTCCCCCTTGTAACCCGTCGCCTCGAACCCACGCTGCATGAAGGCCTTAACGCTCTCTCCTGCGTTGCTAGCGCCCCATGGCGGGTTCGTGTAGAAGCAGTCAAACTGGCCAATCGAGCATTCTGGAAATGCATCGATGCAGTTATACAGGCGAGCGTCGAGCGTTTCCACGCCGGCGTGCTCGGCAAATCGTTTGATAGCACCTCCAATTCGTTCGTCAAAATCGAAGACCATGACCTCTGACGGACCGAAATCGAAGATCTTCCTGTGCTTGAGCAGTGCGACACAGACACTGATGGCGTCGCCATCACCGATGAATGCGAGCTTCTTGCCGTCAGCCCAGCGGGCAACCTGCTCACTCTGCATCACCATGTCGCCCGTTTTCATATAGATCTGATCGACGTTACGCAATGGCCTCGGTCGGTTCTGCACGACATCCGATACGGCGTTAATTGCGTCCTTCAGATTGATATCTGCCACGCCCCCTCCTGTCCATGAGTCAACAGCCGAAAGGATTCCACCCCAATTCAGGGAGTGAACCACAACCTCGCCCGACCACGATGCGCTCTCAGACGGACCATCTGTCTGCACGACGCGACCCACCACGCCATCGATTCTTGCCCCAAAAACGGCGGCCGCCTGCACCAGCCGCTTAGCAGTAAACTATCACATATTATGGCAGCGTATTATTTTCACAAGTACGCAATAATATCTTGACGGCATGGCGTCTGGGGCGCCGCTCCAAGGTGGTTGAATTCACCTTAGGCCCGCTCTAGCCAGGCGAACTCTATGCGTATACTCGACGCGTTTCGAGGTCCGATGTTTGGATCGCTCTACGAAGGCGCGGATATCGGACCGCAAGTCGCTCAGCAGGGTATTGAGCATCGCCCAGTTCACTGGAGCGCACTTGAGCGCGACTAAGGCGACATGCAGGATCCGCCACACATTCAAGGCAGCAGGTCCGAGAGATAAGCAGCGCAATTCAAGAATTGCCATGCTCTGAACAACCTGAGGAAATTGGCATCTCTTCATAGCAAGGAAGCGAATTCAAGTCTGAAGTGAGGCCGCTCGATTGTGCGAAGTCGCTCCGAGGTAGCTCATGCTGAGAAGCGAGCGATCTCCCGCCTAGTGCACATGAATTGACACTAGCGCTTTGTGCTAACTCGCCTCTTCTTCAACCTTGCTTCGAACTCCGACACCACATTCCCAAGTGTGACCCCACAGACATCGGCCAGGTCTCTTAGCTCGATCAGGTCCAGCCTGCGGGTTCCTCTCTCCACGTCACTCAGGTGGGACTGGGTGACGCCCAGCTGACTCGATACGTCGGTCTGGGTGAGGCCCGCCTCCAAACGCATTTCCCGGACCAATTCGACTAGAACTGCGTACTCCGGACGATAGATGGTCTTTGGCATGGCCGCGTATATGGGAAGAGCGGCTTCCAAAGCTATATCGCACTTCCATATATCGGAACATGCGATACGCTAGGGTCTCTTCCAGGTCGGAGAGACCGAATGGATGTGTTGATCTTGTGCTCTTACGAGCCCCGCGAGCGGCGATTCCATCGCGATCACGGCTGCTTGCAAAGGTTCTGGCGCGCCTCGTGGCTCAACCCACGCAGACGTTACGCGCACAGATCATTGGCAGTGACTGGATGCCTACTTGCACAAGCAGCATCTGCAAACATCGCACCGGTGGTTGCCCCGCGCACCTTCAGCTTGCGCACGAAGATTCCCACCATCACCCCCACCTCTCCAAACCCCCAACTCCAGTTCACCGCATCGTTCGCACCAGCTGCGACCCCCTGCGAGCTTCATCCCACTTCCGCACATCCACCGCACTCCACTTCGCATCATCGCGAATGCTGCCCGCCTGTTCGGTTGACCCTCTGCATACCCGAACGCATGGTGCACGCATGAACACACTCACGCGCATTGCCCTGCTTGGCGACGTGGCCAGCATCCGCCAGGGCCACCCCTTTCGCGGTGCCATTGCCGCCGTGCCGGAGGGCCCGGTGCAGGTCATTCAACTCAAGAATCTTGCCCTGGATGGGCTGCAGGAACGCGACCACCTGCTGCGCACCGCACTGCGTGCGCGCAAGCCGCCCGACTGGGTGCAGGATCAGGATGTTCTGATCGCCGGGCGCGGCAATCACCCGCTGGCGATGCTGCTGCACAACCCGCCAGAATCCACGGTGTGCAGCCCGCACCTGTATGTGCTGCGGGTGTGCACGCCCGATCTGCTGCCGGCCTTTCTGGCCTGGCAGTTGAACCAGCGCGCGGCACAGGCGTACCTGCGCCAGCAGGCGGCCGGGTCACGCCAGCAGAGCCTGCGCAAAACAGCGGTGGCGCAGTTGCCGGTGCATGTGCCGCCGGTGGCGCAGCAGCGCCGCATTGTGGGCATTGCCAGTGCGGCGCAGGCCGAACAGCGCTGCCTGGAAGCGCTGATCCACATTCGCCAACAGGAGATTGCCGTGGTGGCCGAGCAGGTGTTGCAGGGGAGTGGCGCATGAAGATGATGGCGGGCCTGCCCGGTGCACACGCCACGCACGCCGCGCTGAGCGCCGCGCGCGAACCCCTCAACGACGCCGCTGATGCCAATGCGGCCACCTACCTGCTGTTGGCGCTGTTGCTGCTCAAGATCGCCAGCGACACCGATGCCGCCGCGCAAGACCCGGACCAAACCTACGGCGCGCCGCTGCACTGGCCGCCCACCGCGCCCGGGGCGCAGCTGCTGGTAGTCCCGCCCGAGGCGCGCTTTGAGCTGCTGTTCCGCCAGCGTTTCGCCCCCGGCAATGACCGCCGCATCACCACCGCGCTGCAGCAGCTCACCCAGGCCAACCGCGCCACGCTGGCCGAGGTGTTCGATGTGCTGCGCCTGCACGATGGCTGGCCGCGCGATGCCGAGCACCGCGATGTGGCGCTCTCCCGCGTGCTGGGCCGCATGACAGTGCCGGCGCTGGACTTCCGCCCGCTGCGCGGCACCTACCGGGCCGACATCGGGCAGGCGGTGGACCGCCTGCTGGAACGCAGCCAGCCCCGCCGCAGACCCGCGCCCGTGGCCCACGTGCCCGACCCGCTGGGCTGGCTGATGGCCGGGCTGATGGACCCGCGCGAAGACGAAACCATCTGCGATGTGGCCTGCCACCACGGCAGCCTGCTGCTGGCGGCCAGCCGCTGGGCGCGCACCACCCACGGCGCACGCCGGCACCAGTTGCTGGGCCAGGAAGAGAGCGACACCGCCTGGGCATGTGCACGCCTGCGCCTGCTGCTGCATGGCGAAGACAACCACGCGGTGCATGCGGGCATGCCGCTGCTGCACGACGCCTTGGTGGATGCAACCGGGGAGCTGCGGCGGTTCCACGTGCAGCTCACGCGCCCGCCGTTTGCGCTGGCGTGGTCGCCCGAGCGCGGCATCCGCGATACGCACCAGCGCTTTGTGCATGGCATGCCACCACGCCAATGGGGCCATCTGGCGCTGTTGCAGCACATGGTGAGAACGATGGACCGGCACACCGGGCGCATTGCGATGGTGGTACCGCACGGGGTGCTGTTCCGCGATGGCGAGGAAGCGTTGATTCGCCGCAGCCTGCTGGACGCCAACCTGATTGAGGCCGTGGTCGGCCTGCCCGACCGGCTGTTTGCGGGCAGCCCGGTGGCGACCGCGCTGCTGGTGCTGCGCGCGATGCGCGACGACGAGAACGTGCTGTTTGTGGACGCGCGCCAGCTGCAGCCGCCCACCAAGCGTGGCCCCCGGCTGGACCAGGCCGCTGCCGAGCAGGTGCTGGCGCTGTGCCGCCGCCGCGAGGACGTAGCCGGTGTGGCCTGCCTGGCGTCACCGCAGATGCTGGCCCTGCAGGGCAGCAACCTGAGCATCGCGCGTTATGTGCAGCCGGGCGAGCACGCCCAGGTGCCCACGCTGGAGGCGCTGCGTGGGCAGCGTGCGCGGTTGCGTTCGCGCTTGGGCGCATTGGAGCAGGCACTGGACGGTGATCTGGCGGAGCTGGAAGAGCGGCCGGCGAAAGCGGGCTGACACTGCGGCGCGTGCCGGCTTGATTGGCACACGCTATGTGCATGCTTCAGTGCATTGAAACTGTTCACTACGCCGTGCAGCAGATGTGCAGGAAACGGAATGGTGCACACGGCGTGGCCCGTAGTGGCTGCGCCAGACTGCGGGCATGCGCTATCGAACCTTCTGCTTCGCCACGCCGCCACTGTTCCGTTTCCCGCTGCAAGGCGCGCTGTCATGAGCCGCGCCCCGGTGCGCGGGGTGGTAACCCGCTCCACCTTGGGCTGGTTGCAACGGCTGGGCTGGCAGTACCTGGCACCGAACCGGCGCTGTTCCCTGCGCGGCGATGACGGCAGCATGCTGCTGGACGGTCGTTTGCGGCAGTACCTGCAACAGCTGCGCTTTGAGGCGCACGGTGAGAAGTGGCCGCTGGATGCGGACGGCATTGCGCAGGTGCTGGCCGCCGTAACCCAAGGGCCGCTGCGGCGCGGCTCACAGGCAGGCAACGACGCCCTGCTGGTCGCGCTGCGCAACGGGGTATGCGTAGCGCAGCGGCTGCCAGATGGCCGCACGGTGCGGGCCACGGTGCCGCTGGTGGATTGGGCCGAGCCGCTTAACAACCAATGGGACATCGCCAGCGCGCGTGACGAGGGCCAGCCGCTGCTGGATGCGGCGCCACGGATTGATGTGCTGGTCGGCTACGTCAACGGCCTGCCCTTGCTGCGGCTGCTGTGCGTGGAGCGCGATGGGCAGGCGCGCTGGGGCCGGGATGCGGCGGCCATTGCCTTGCACTACCGGCAGGTGCGCGCCCGCGGCAATGCGTGCAGCCCGCCGTTGCTGCTGGCGCTGGACCGGCGCGGCGGGCGCTATGCGTGCAGCGGCGCACCGGCGGGCGGCTGGGTGCGGTGGCGCGATCACGGCTGGACCGCGGACGCCGTGCAGCAGCTGCGCGATACCGTGCCCATGCCCCGGACCGGTGCCGCAGAGGCCAATGGCCGCTGGCTGCGCGCGGTGCACGCGCCGTTGCTGGCCGGCGTGGCGGCGCCGGCGCGGGTGTTGGCGCTGCTGCGGGGTTTCATGCACACCGGTGCGGACGGCCAACCGCGTATTGCGCGGGCGGCGCAGTTCTTCGCGGTGCAAGCCGGGCTGGCGCAGTTGCGGCGTATCGATGCGCAGGGCTGCCGGGGCCGCGGGCATCTGCGGCTGGCAGCAGGCGCCGGCATGGCGCTTACGTGGCACTGGTTGGTGCAGCACGTGCAGCGCGACCCGTGGTTGCGCCACTGCCGGGTATTACTGGTGCAGCAGCACCCTGCCGTTGCGCCTCAGCCGGGCAGGCGGGGCGAACAGCCGGTGTCGCCCGGGCGGCGGCTGGCGGCCTTCATGGCCGACGGGCGCGGCTGCACCCTGCAGACCACGCCGGGCACACTGCAGGCCTGGCTGCGCCGCCGCGATGCCGGGCATGACGGTGACGACCTGATCGTGCTGGCAGACGCCCACCTGCAGGCCAGCCAGCCGGCGTGGGTGGAACGCGCGCGTGAGCGGCTACCGCGCGCCGGGTGGCTGTGGCTGGGCAACGGCCCGCCGCCGGAAACGGTGGGGAGTGCGGCGAGCGACCCGCTGCTGTTTGCGTGCAGCAATGCCGACGCCATCGCCGATGGCCTGTTGGCGCCGGTGTACCACCATGCGCTGCAGCCCACCCCGCCACGGCGGCAGAAAGCCAAGCGCGGGGCCACGCTTCTGGTTGAGCCCGCCGCGCCGCCCAGCGGCCGCTGGGCGTCGACCATCGCCCAGCACCTGCGCGATACCTTGCAGCACACCGAACGCAACCTGCGCGCGGTGCTGCTGGTGCACGATGCCGACACCATGCGCCGCTACCAGCGCGCCTTTGCTAGGGACGGGGCGATACACAGCGCGATGATCGGCCCCGGCTGCGGGCGAGCCAGCGCGGCGCAGCAGCAGGCGCAACTACTGATTGCCAGCGACCCGCACGCCCTGCCCTACCTGGATGCGCGGATGGCGCTGGCCTACCTGGACACGGCAGTGGACAGCGCGGGGTTGGCGCGGATATTGACCCTGCTCAACCGCCCGCACCCGCACAAGCACTGCGCGTGGCTGGTGCCTCTGCCGGGTGTGCCAGCGCCTTGGGAACACGGCGAGGCAGATGCCTGGGCCCCGCTGCCGTTGCAACAGGTGCAGGCCGGGCTATCGCGCCAGCACCGCCGCCTGCGGGCGTTGCTGCCACCCACCGGTTGCGCGGATTTCCACGCCTGCCGCGCGCACGTGGGGCCGCGATGGGGCGTGGACGAGCACGGCCAGGAACGCGACCTGCACCGCCTGCGCCGGCGTTGCCTGCATCAACGCGTGACGGGCTTCGGCCAGCAGCTGCAGGCCGCAATGCTGGCGCTGCCCGGCGAAGGCAGTGGAGCCGAAGCGGATACCCCACAGCAGCGTTACCGGTATGACCTGCATTTCTGTTCGCTGCTGCGCGATGCGGTAGCCGCAGAGGCGTGCGAGGCGCATTTGAGTGCGGACGAAGACGTGCGCATTCGCCATTGGGCGCGCGAACGTGCCCCGGAGGTGCGTGACGCGGGGTGGGACTACCTTGGCGCAGTGGACACGCTGCCGGTCAACCCACGCCATGAGGCGGATGCGTTGCACAGCCAGCTGCGCCATCAACTGGAAACCAGCACGATCGGGGCCGCCGCACGGCTGCAACTGCAACGGCAGCTGCGGGGCTTGTTGGCCACGCCGCGTACGCCTGCCGAGCGGTTGCATTGCCTGCAGGCGCTGCAGGCATTGCAGGTACTGCGGCTGCGGGCGCTGGAACTTCCCGCTGCCGGCAGCGCGACGCGGGTGCAACTGGCCTGCCGTGGGGTGCTGGTCCGCATCCTGGGTGCGCCGAAAAACACCGCGCAGCGGCAGGTGCATCACGCGGTGGCCGAACAGCTGCTCAGCGCCATCGGCGCCGCGCACGCGGCACAGCCACGCGCGCCGCACCTGGCGCTGGCCGACCTGCAACGCCGGCTGGCCCCGGCACTGGCAGCGGTGCTGTCGCCCGCGCACTGCGAGGCGGTGCTGGCACAGTTGCCAACGCTGCTGGCCGACACCGCACCTGCCCCCACGTAGAGCGGGGCTCTGCCCCGCTGTCGTTGATCCAAAGCAGCCGGGCAGAGCCCGGCTCTACGGGCATGCCCACCCACCTCGTAGAGCGGGGCTCTGCCCCGCTGCCGTTGATCCGAAGCAGCCGGGCAGAGCCCGGCTCTACGCGGCATGCCCACCCACCTCGTAGAGCGGGGCTCTGCCCCGCTGGCCTTACGGCATGACCGGCGGCACGTACGTCAGCGTCATGCCCAGCAGCCACAACAACCCCAGTACCAACGGGATATGCACCAGCAGCTGGATGAAGGTGAAGCCCACAATGTCACGCGCCTTCAACCCCAGCACGCCCAACAGCGGCAGCATCCAGAACGGGTTGATCAGGTTGGGTAGCGCTTCGGCAGCGTTGTACACCTGCACCGCCCAGCCCAGGTGGGCCTTGAGCTCATTGGCCGCCTGCATCACATACGGCGCCTCGATGATCCACTTGCCGCCGCCAGAGGGCACGAAGAAGCCCAGCACCGCCGAGTACACGCCCATGACCAGGGCGAAGGTGTCGGCGGTTGCGATGTGCACGAACAGGCTGGACAACCGGTGCGCCAGGGTTTCGTCGCCGCTGCCCACCGCGTGGGTGAGGATCATGGCGATGCCGCCGTACAGCGGGAACTGGATGAGCACGCCGGTGGTGCTGGGCACGGCCTTGGCCACGGCGTTGAGGAAGCTGCGCGGGCGCCAGTGCAGCAGCAGGCCCAGCGAAATGAACAGGAAGTTGTAGGTGTTGAGGTTGGCGATGGCGCTCACCAGCGGCTTGTTGGCAAATTCGCCAAACAGCCAGCCGAACGCCAGCAGCGAAAGCAGCACGGTGAGCAACGGGCTGTATTCCAGCCACTCGCCCGGGCGGGTGCGCGGCTGCAGCGGTTGCGGCTCGGCCTGGGCGGCGCCGTCGAAGTCCCTTGCGGTGCGGGCGGTGGCCGGGCCGGGGGCGGTGAGCCAGGCGATCAGCAGCGACACCAGGATCAACGCGGCGGTCAACGCGATGGACTGCCAAAGGAAGATGGTTTCGGTGAAGGGCAGCACCCCGGTGATCTCCACCAGCCCCGGCGGCATGCTGGCCGGGTTGGCCTGCAGCTGGGCGGCCGAGGAACTCAGGCCCATCGCCCACACCGCGCCCAGGCCCAGGTAGGCCGAGGCGCCGGCGGCGCGGTAGTCCATTTTCAGGTCCTCGCGTCGCGCCAGCGCGCGCACCAGCAAGCCGCCAAATACCAGCGAGAAGCCCCAGCTGAGCAGCGAGGCCAGCATGCTCACCAGGCCCACGTAGACCACCGCGCCACGGCCGGTGCGCGGCACCCGCGCCAGCTGGTCGATGAAGCGCGCCACGATGGGCGCGGTGGCCAGGGCGTAGCCGCCGATGACCACGAAGGCCATCTGCATGGTGAAGGGGATGAGGCTCCAGAAGCCTTCGCCGAAGGCGCTGGCGGTGGCCTGCGGGGTGGCGCCGAAGCCGATGGCGGCGGCCGCCACGATGACCACGCCGAGCACGGCGAACACGTAGGCGTCGGGGAACCATTTTTCCGCCCACGCGGCCGAGCGCAGTGCTGCGCGCGCCATCCAACCGTCTTGTGCTGCTGCCGACGTGGCCATCGCCCTACCCTCCCAGGTGATTCAGATGGAGAGCAGTGTGTGGGTTGGGTGGCGGGCTGTCAGTCGCCTATTGGTCGTAGGGGCGAGGTGCGCGGTGACGGCCGCGGGGGCGGCGCCTCGGGATGGTCGGGAGCCGGCCAGCGGCCGGCACTACCGGGGCATGGCACCGCGACCGGTCGGTAGGCCCCGACCGTTGGTCGGGGCGTTTTAATGGAACGCCAGGGCCGCGGCGATGCCGGCGAACAGGGTGGCGCCCACCCAGTTGTTGTGCAGGAAGGCCTTGAAGCAGGCATCGCGCTCGCGCTTGCGGCACAGCAGGAACTGGTAGGCGATCAGCAGCGCGGCCACGCCCACCGACATCCAGTACGCCGCACCCAGGCCGGCGCGCAGGCCCACCAGGCTCATGGTGCCCAGGAACAGAGTAAACAGGATGCCCTGGATGACCAGGTCCAGGTCGCCGAACAGGATGGCCGTGGAATGGGAGCCCATCTTGAGGTCGTCGTCGCGGTCCACCATGGCGTACCAGGTGTCGTAGGCGGTGGACCACAGGATGTTGGCGCCATACAGCAGCCAGCCCACCACCGGCACCTCGCCCTGCACGGCGGCGAACGCCATCGGGATGCCCCAGCCGAAGGCCATGCCCAGGTACACCTGCGGCAGGTGCGTGTAGCGCTTGAGGTAGGGGTAGCTGGCGGCCAGGAAGATGCCGATGAAGCTCAAGCCAATGGTCAGCCGGTTCAGGGTGAGCACCAGCGCGAAGGCCACCAGCATCAGCCCGGCGAACAGCAGCAGCGCCTCGCGCCCGGACACCCGGCCACTGGCCAGCGGGCGGTCCTTGGTGCGCTTGACGTGCGGGTCCAGCCAGCGGTCGGCGTAGTCGTTGATGACGCAGCCGGCCGAACGCGTCAGCCAGACCCCGGCACTGAACACGAACAGGGTCCACAGCGGCGGCAGGCCACCGGCGGCCAGCCACAATGCCCACCAGGTGGGCCACAGCAGCAGCAGGGTGCCGATCGGGCGATCGGCGCGCATCAGTTTCCAGTACTGGCCCCAACGCGACGGTGCGGGACCGTCGGGGGCTTCAAAACGTTCGTAAGCCATGCGCAAAGGATACCGCCAAGCCCCGCCGCGAGCGTTGCCGTGCCGGGCAATTGAACGGGGGGCAGACCTGCGCCGCGTTTACCGCTAGAATGCTCCTCCCGCGCCATCACGGCGTACGGCGGCCCGCACCGGCGCCCGGGACTGCAGGACACAACGCGCTCGTAGCTCAGCCGGATAGAGTAGTGGCTTCCGAAGCCATTGGTCGGGGGTTCGAATCCCTCCGGGCGCACCATCCTTGCCTTGTGGCCCATCGCCACACCCCCCTGAACGTCCAGAACCCTGCCCTGCGTCGCAGCCATTGCGATACCTGCAGCCCAGCGTGGACGGCCCACGTTTCTGGGACACTTCGGCCATGAAACGATCCCATGCGTGGCACCAACACGGCACCGTGTCGCTCTGGCGTTATCGGGAGAACCTGCGCAACTACCCGGGCTGGCATATCGGCGCCGATGCCGTCGGCTGCGCGTCGATGCTGGCGTTGTTGGATGCGCTGGCGCTGGACGGTCCGGGCGCGACACGGACGCTGCAGCTCTCTCCACCCAGTCCAGCGCAGCTGGCCGTGCCGAACAACCGCGATGCGCGGTGGGACGCCCCGGCAACGTTACGGCTGACGGTGGATGAGGATGTGGCGTTCTGGCAGTGGGATGTGGACGGCGCGCGCGCCACGCTGCGGCTGGGAGGGGCCGCGATGGGAAGTCTTCGACAGGGCGTGGTGGATATTGCCGCGGGTCGAGGCGATTACAGCGTGGGCCAGGGCGCGCAGGCGCTGTGGTTCTGGTGGCGATGAGCCGGCGGTAATGATGTGCCGTGCGTGCGTTTTGGAGTTTGGGTGAGGTTGCTTGTAGCCACCCATGGGGTGGCTCTACCTCCGCGTTCTTTGCCGACCACAGCAGCAAGGATAACCTTCCGAGGACGACCCGATGATGCGAGTGCAACTGCCCTTGGCCCTGCTGGGCCTTCTTCTGCCGATGATGGCCAGCGATGCATCGCCACCGGGGCGCTACCAGCCCGCGACGATCCAGGATCGCGATGGCGTGCCTTGTTTTGGGGTGCCTGACACGCGGGAAACACGCAGCAACGCGCCGATCATCGCAAGAGTGTCGGTAAGAGACAGTGGTGCGGGAGGCGTACCCGTGTGGGAGCACATCTTCCTGCGGTCGGGAACTGCCGAACCTGCGCTGCCGCCCAGCCAGTGCCTTGTTTATGGTCACGGGGACGCGTCCGCCCCTGCGTTACGGGCGGGAACGCGCTATGAGGTGGTTATGTCGGGGTATACGCCGGGCACGCCAGGCAAGCAGGGGGAGGCACAGAAGCGCGTGTTCGGCAGCTGCTTCGCTGTGGTGGATGTCGCCGGGAAGGGCGTGATTACGTCGGTGATAGCAGACTGCGCGACCGCGCGCGCTTCTGGGACGGCCCCCGTACCCCAGGGTGGCAGGTAGCGAATGGGGAAACCACGGTTGGGCCATGCCGTGGGTGCGTTTTGGAGTTTGGGGGAGATTTCGTGCAGCCACCCTTGGGGTGGCTCTACCGGGAGCGCGCGTAGAGGGAACGAGGGTCGGGTACCGGACAGACTGCCGGGGCCAGGGCGAGGTCTTCCCACCTGCCTGGCAGTGGCGAACCGCGTGTGCGGTCCACGACGTCCGTGTCGTTGTTCTGTCCGGTGTCCCGGTTGAAACGGTCAGGCGGTGAGTAGGTCCTTGAAGCGGGCCAGCGAGGCCATGTGGAAATGCACCAGCGCCAGCCAGCCCTGGCGGTGCCAGGCCAGCACGGTGGCGTCGGGGAGTGCGGCGAAGCGTTCGGCATCGATCAGCTGGAAGCCGAGCAGGCTGGACTGGCGGCCGTCGGGATGCACCACGTCGGCCTGGCGTTCCACCAGCACGCCGGCAGTGACCAGCGCGGCGCTGAAGGCCGCCGTGGCGGTGGCGTCGCGGGTGAACGCCTCGCAGAACGCCAGGGCCTGGCGGGTGAGCGCGCTGGGCTGGCCGTCGGCGTCGAACAGGGGCTGGCCTTCGTCGCCACTGGTGCGCAGCATCGGGGCGTCGGCGTCGATGGCCAACACGTGGCCGTCGGGCTCGGTGGTGCGGGCGAACACGAACGGATAGCGGCGCACATACGCGGGCACGTAGGTGCCGGTTTGCCAGTGGTCGGCCACCACGAAGCGGTTGTGTTCGGCCTGCAGGCCGAGCACGGCCACCGGGGCGGCGTCGGCGCCGACGAACACCAGCGGGTAATCGCGGGCCGCGGCGGCGAATTCGCCGATGACCAGCGGAACGGCGTGGCTGGCGGCGGCGAACGCGGCGTCGCCGGGCAGCAGGCGCCAGTGCGCGTGGGTGTGCGAAGAGAGCACTACCGGGGTGCGGTACAGCGGCGGCGAGGTCGGCGCAGCGGCGTCGGCTTCGATGGCATCGGGCGCGGCCTGGTCGGGCGCGTCAGGCAGCGTGTGCAGGGTGTCGTCAGTGGTCATGGGGTATCCAGCAGGGAAACGGCCGGCGCGGGTGCACCGGCCAACAGGTCAGAAGCCAGCGTTCACTTCCAGCTGGAAGACGTCGATGGACTGCGGCGCGCCGGTGACTTCCTTGGCCGCCATCCAGCGGCCGGTCAGCCACACGTTCTTGTCGAACATGTAGGAGCTGCCCAGGTAGTAGCCCTTGGCATTGGTGCCGCCCAGGTGGAAGTTGGAATCGTTGTAGGCATCGGGCAGCGCATCGGCTTCCAGGCGCTTGTAACCCAGCCACACGTTCCAGTCGCCGGCCTGCTTGAGCGCCAGTTGGCCGAAGGTGGCCTGCGCCATGTAGGCCATGTCACCGCTCTGGATGTCCTGCGGGCCGGCCACGCCGTTGGCGGCGGCGCCCAGGTTGGTGACGATGCCGCCCTGCGCGCGCGACCACATGCGGTTGCGGTCGAAGGCGAGGTTCTTGATGCCATGGCCTTCCACGCGCAGCGCGTAACCGGCGAAGGTGGGGGTTTCCCACGCCAGGTTGAGGTCCAGCAGTTCGAACTCGGAGGCCAGGCCCACGTACTGCGGCATCGGGGTGTTGGCCGGGTCGAGCGGATCGAGCGCGATGTTCCGCAGCAGCATCAGCGTGTTGCCCTTCTGCATGAACGCCGGGCGCGACCAGTCGCTGCTGCAGTGGTCGGCACCGGCGTACAGCGCGCAGGGCTGGGAGTATTCGCCGGCGATGTTGCGGAAGTCGAAGTAGCCCACTGCGGCGCGCAGTTTCTGCTGGTCGCCGAACTGCCAGTCGGCGCCGACCTGCACACCGTTGAGCCACTTGTTCTCGCTCTTCATCTTGGTCTGGCTGGTGTTGGGGAAACCGTCGGACGAGTACTCCAACGGGGTCAGGCCCAGCGTGGCGAACAGCGACAGCCCCTCGCCGCCCAGCGGGTAGGCGTACTTGAAGGCCAGGCCGTCGAAGTTGAGGTCGTTGGAGAACAGCGTGTCGGTGGACCAGTACGGGTTGCCGAAGCGGCCGCCGATGATGTCCAGGCCCTGCACCGGTGTGTAGGACAGCCAGGCCTGGTCGAGCCAGGCATCCTTCTTGGCCAGGCCGCCGCCCAGGGTCTGGGTGGACGACACCGGGCCGTTGTCGTTGCCGGTGGCCAGGCGCACGCCGGCCCGGGTGTGCTCGCCCAGCTCGGCCACCACGCCCAGGCGCGCGCGGATGCGCCAGGAATTGTTGCGGTCTTCGCGCGTGTTGCGCAGCGGCGGCAGGCCCAGGTTGGTGTTGCCGTTGACGTCGTAACCGTTGCCGGCGTTGATCCGCGCCCAATCCACTTCGATGTCGCTGTTGCGGTCCGAATACAGGCGGCTTTCATTGCGCACGCGCACGTCGCCCTGCACACGCAGGCGCTGGGTCCAGTCGGGCACCTGGTCCGGTGCGGCCCAGCCTTCGGCCTTGGCCTGGGCCATCACGCTGGTCTTGAGCTCCTCGCGGATCTCATCGCGCACGGTCTGCGGGATGTACGGCACGCGCACGTCGCCGGGCTGCGCGGCGATGGCGCCGGCTGCGGCTGCCGGGCGCGCCACGGCCGCTTCGCGCTGGGCTTCCAGCAGCAGTGCCTGGCCCGCCTCGGGCTTGAGCGCGCCGCTGTCGATCAGGCCACGGATCAGCTTGATCATCGTGCTTTCGCCGCTGCCGTCCTGGGCATGGGCGGCGCCGCTGGCCAGCACCAGCACGACACCGGCGGCGAGGGCGGAACGGCGCAGGCCCAGCAGCGCGGCGGAATAGGTTGAACGGGTCATCAGCTTGCTCGCAGAAAAAGGAAAGTCGGGAAGAAGGAGGCGGCCGCGCCTAGCCGGCCGGGCGCCGGCCCTGCACCAGCACGCGCGCCGGGAAATCCAGCGACGCCGGCGGGCGCTCGTCGATGCGGCCCACCGCGCGGATCGCCTGCAGCACGCGTTCGTCGGCCTCGGGATTGCCGCTGCCACGCAGCAGTTCCACCCGCGTGACCGCACCGGTCGGATCCAGCCAGATGTTGACGGTGAGCTGGAACGACAGCCGGCGAACCTGCTCGTCGCGTGCGACGGCCTGCTGCAGCACGTAGCCCAGGTAGCGCCCGTACGTGCCGTTGCCGGCGCCACCGCTACCGGTGCCACTGCGGCCACCGCCGCTGCCGGACTGGATGCCGAAACTGTCGGTACCGGCCTGCGCGGTGGCGTCCATGGTCACCGGGTCGGCGGTGTCCGGGGTGGGCGCTTCCTCGGTGGGCTTGGGCACCTCGTCCAGCGGCTCCGGTTCGGGCATCACCTCCTCGGGCTTGGGTTCGGGCTCGGGCTCCGGTTCCGGCGGTGGCGGGGGCGGCGGTGGGGGCAGCATCACCATCGGCACCTCCACCTGCGGGCGGCGGGTACTGGCGGTGTCCTTGAACAGCAGCAGCCATGCCAGCAGCGCGAGCAGCGCGATGCCGGCCAGCAGCGCGGCCAGCGGCCACCAGCGCTGCCAGCCGGCCGCGCCCTGCGCACGGGGATTGAGTGCAGTCACGCCATCACCCCTGTGGTTTGCCGGTCACCAGGCCAACCTGGTTGAGGTCGATCCGGCGCAGCAGGTCAAGAACCTCCACCACGCGTGCGTACTGCACCTGGGCATCGCCGCGCACGATCACCGGGAAGTCGGGGGTGAGTGCCTTTTCGGTGCGCAGGCGGTCTTCCAGCTCGGCCAGGCTCACCGGGTAGGCGTCGAGGAAGATCTGCCCGGCGTTGTCGACGGTGATCGCCTTGGTCTTCGGCTTTTCCAGCGCCATGCTGGAGCTGGCCTTGGGCAGGTTGACCTGGATTCCCGGAATGGAGGCGTTGCTGGTGAGGATGAAGATCACCAGCACCACCAGCAGCACGTCGACGAACGGGGTGACGTTGATGCCCTTTTCGCGCTTCTTGATGCCGAACCGTTTTGCCCTGGCCATGGTCGTGTGCCTCAGGCCTGGACCGGACGCGCGAAGGCGGCCGGTGCGCTGCGGTCGAACTCTTCGGCCAGGCGCGCGGTGAACTCGTCGACGAACACCGACATGTCCGCGGCAATGGCTTCGGCACGCGAGGCCAGCCAGTTGTAGCCAAACAACGCCGGGATCGCCACGCCCAGGCCGGCTGCGGTACACAGCAGCGCGGCGGCCATGCCGGGGGCAACGGAGTTGATGTCCACCGCACCGGCCATCGCGGCCACCACGAACACCAGCATGATGCCGATCACCGTGCCGAACAGGCCGATGTACGGCGCGCCTTCGATGGTGGTGGACAGCCAGTTCATGCGCTTGGACATGCGCTCGGTTTCACGGGTGACTTCGGCGTCCATCGAGGCGCGGATGGAGGTGATGGCCGCCGCGGTGAGGCCGTGGTGGTGCGAGCCGCGCCCGTCCATTTCTTCCATCGCGATGCGGTACAGCCGCCACAGCGTGGAGCTCTCGCGGATCTGCGGGGCCAGCGTGCCGGTGCGTTCCAGTTCCTGCAGCGAGGCCACCGGTGCGCCGGTGACCTTGCGGTACTGCACGGTGAAGGCCTCGTTGGCCTTGGCGACGATGCCGAAGTAGCGGCTCTTGGTGATCATGATGGCCCACGACAGCAGCAGCATCAGGCCGAGCATGGCCACCACCACCCAGGCGTCGACCGGCATCGCCTTGAGGATGAAACCGAAGTGGCTGACGCCGGCGGACTGTTCGTCTTCGCCGAAGGCAACCAGGCGCGATTCGGCGCCCTGCGCGCTGGCGTCGGCCAGCAGCTGGGTGGCCGGGCGGGCCACCTTGGACACGCGCACTTCGTCGATGTCGCCCAGGAACGGCTGGGCCATGGCCACCGCGGCGGTGGCGCCCGCGGCCGGGGCCACGTCGGCGCCCAGCAGCGCCTCACCGGCCAGCGCCGGCAGGCTGGCCTCGATGCGGGTGGCCTCGCGGCCGCCCACGTACAGCACCACCGCGCCATCGCTGGCAGTTACCGCCAGGTGCGCCCACTGCCCCGCCGCCAGTGCCGGCACCGGTTGGCTGCGCTGCTGGTTGACGCGCACGTAGGGCACGCCGTTGTCGAGGCCGATGATCAGCACGTTGTCGCCTTCGCGGCGGCTGTAGACGGCCTGGTCCGGGCCGAGCTGGGCCGGCTTGATCCAGGCCGAGACGGTCATCGCGCCGTTGGCGGCGATGGCCAGCGACGGCGAACCGGGCAGGTGCAGCGGCTGGCCGGCCAACTGCGCACCGCGCCCGATGATGGCGCCGTCGGCGGCCTTGAACGGGCCGCTGGGGTGGTTGACGTAGGCGGTGGTGTCGCGCGGCTCGTTGCCTTCGGCAAAGTGGTACACCGCGCTGTAGTCCGGGTCGAACACGCGCTGGCCGTTGCCGGCCGCCGGTGCACCGGCGTTGCCGTAGTACATCCACAGGGTCTGCGGCGCGGTGCCGCTGATGGCCGGCACGTCCACCCAGATCAGGGCCATGCCCAGGCTGGCGTCGTACTGCTCCACCTGGTGGTTGAGCACGGTGCGGCCGTCGGCACCGATGAAGCGGATGTCGCTGCCGCCGTCGGCCACGCCGTCGAAGGCGAAGTTGCCGGTGTGCAGGCGCACCAGCACGGGGGTGCGGCCGAGGTTGCCGCCGAGCGCGGCGCCGTTGGGGCCGGCGTCCACGGTGATGGGCTTGCGGTACTTCCAGTCGGCCTGCCACCACGGGGTATCGGCACGGGCGGTGCCGAGCGTGCACATGCTCAGGCAGAACAACAACAGGGCAAGAAGGCGTTGCATGGGAAATATCTCCGGGGAAGTCGGGGGTCGGGCTCAGTAACTGGCGCCGACGCTCAGGTGCAGTCGGTTCGCGCCCTTGGTGGTGGTGGGGCCATCGCTGAGCGTGTGGCCGTAGTCCAGGCGCAGGTTGAAGTGGTCGCTGATGCGCAGGCTGCTGCCCAGGCCGGCGGCGGACATCCAGCTGCTGTCGGCCTGCTCGGGCAGCGGCCGGCGCAGGCCCAGCCAGGCGCCATCGACGAAGGCGTACAGGCGCCAGTCCTGCAGGCCCCACAGCGCGAACGGGCGGGTGCGCCATTCCAGCGTGGCCAGGGCGCCGTAATCGCCGATGCCTTCGGCCGAGCGGTAGCCGCGCGTGGTGTACATGCCGCCGGCGGCGAACTGCTCGCCGGAGACCAGCGGCTGGTCGGTCATCTGCGCCGAGATGCGCGCGAACCACTGCGCGCCGCTGTCCAGGGTGTAGGTGTCGCTGAGGTCCAGCTTGAGCGCGAAGAAGCTGGAATCGGCGTAGGCGCGCTTCCAGTCGAACTCGTCGTCGCTGCTGCCATAGCCCAGCAGGCTGCGCGCGCCGAACACGGCCTGCAGTGCCACGCTGAGCTGGTGCTTGTCGCCCTGGCGGAAGCCGCTGTAGCCCAGCGTCAGCGGTGCGTACTTGAGCGGTGCGAAGTCCGACGCCTGGCCCACCATGGCCACCGATTCGTCCAGGTCCTTGAAGTCGATGCCGACCGACAGCTGGTGCCACCACGCGCCGGTCATGGGCAGGCTGTGGTTGAGCTTGATGCCCAGCGCATGGCCCTTGCCGGTGACGTTGGTCTGGCCGCTGGAGACCACGTTGCTGTCGGAGCGGTAGCCGGAGAATTCCAGCATCCAGTCCGGGCTGCCCAGCGGCAGGCCGTAGGACGCCGACAGCACGTTGGCCTGGTCCAGGTCCTGCGGGGCGGCGAAGAAGGTCAGCGAGGCGGTGTGGTCTTTCTGCCACAGGTTGTCGTGGCCGATGCTGACGATGCTGCGCAGCGGCTCGGTGTCCACGCTGTGGTCGTTGTTGACGGTGGCGCTGAAGCGCCAGGGCGTCTTGTCGTCGACCTTCAGCTCCACGTCCATGGTGCCGTCGGCGGCGCCTTGTTTGACCAGCGGCACCACCTGGCGCTTGCCGCCGCGGTTGAGTTCGGTGAGTTCGCGCTGCGCACCGTCGAAATCGGGCACCTGGCCCGGCTGCAGCGCCGGCACGCGCTCGCGCAGACGCGCGGCATCGTTGTAGCGCGCGCCCACCACGTTGACCTGGCCCACGCGGGTTTCGGTCACCTGCAGGATCACCACGCCACCGCTGACCTGCTGTTCGGGCAGGTCGACGTAGACCGACTGGTAGCCCTTGCGCTGGTACGCGGCCTGCAGCGCCAGCCGCGCGGCGTCCACGTCCTGCAGGGTGCGGTCGGGGCCCAGGTGCGGGGTGACCGCGCGTTCGATGTCGCGTGCATCCAGCACGCTGTTGCCGCGTACCAGGTACTCGTTGATGGTGACGCGCGCAGCGGCCGGCGTTTCGTTGGCAGCGGGCGTAGCCGGGGTGCCGGCCGCCGGTGCCTGCTGGGCGGCGGCCAGCGGCATCACGCACAGCAGGCACAGCGGCAGCGGCGACCAGGCCATCGCCTTGGGGGTTGAAGACATCAGGAGCTTCTCACTGCGGAAGAGGGAAGGAACACGCGCTGCGGTGGCCGCGATGGTGCGCAACGCGGGTAACACCGGCGTTGCACGCACAAGGCAGTTGCGGCGCGTTGGCCGCACCGGGCCGTGGCCACGCGCGGTGGCCGTGGAAATGTCGGGCGTCATGCTCACTGCCGTTGCGGGCCCGGGGCCGCCATGCGCGCACGTTGCTCGGCACTCAATTCGCCCATGCCCACCACCTGCACCACGCTGTCGGGGTCGTAGCGGTCGTCGCCCTTGGCCGGGGTGACGCTGCTGGTCTCTTCGCCAAAGCCGAGCACCTGCACGCTGATGGTGGACGGCTGGGCCTGGCGCGTTTGCCGCTTGACCATGTCCTGCGCGGCCTGCACGGCGTTGTTGGCCGCCGCACTGGCCGAGGTCAGCGCGTTGACGTTCACCGCCGCCACCATCGGGATGCCCACGGCCTTGCCCTGCACCTGGATGTTGTCGGCGTTGAGCACCTGCAGCGCGGCCAGGTTGACGTTGCCCGACACACGGATACCCGCTTCGCCTGCATCGATGGTGCCCAGCGGGGCGATCAGGTCGATGTCGCCCGGGGCGATCTCCGGGATCGGGTTGAGGGTGGCGATGCCGGCGCCGGTGGTGGGCGTGTTCGGCGACAAGCTGACGTTGCCTACGCTGTCGTAGACGCGGCGCTGCGGGGTGTAGACCACGGTGGTCTTGCTGCCGCGTCCGGCGTTGATGTCGCCTTCTGCCGACCAGGCCAGCACGTTGCCGCCGAAGGTGGTGAAGATGCGGCTCTGGCCGAGCAGCAGGCTGCCACGCGCATAGATGTTGATGTCGCCCTCGCCCTGGGTGAGCACGCCCGAGCCCGCCCCCGGCACGAACCCGCCATCGACACCGACCAGCGCGCGCCCACCGGGCACCAGCAGGCTGATGTCGCCGCCGAAATCGGTATGGATGCCGGCATCGTTGACCCGGTAGAACGGCAGGCCTTCGCTGGGACGACCGGCGGCGATCCACTCGGCCTCGGTCACGTAGCGCTTGCCCGGCAGCGGGCGGCGGGTGGCCACCACGTCGCCGGTTTTCTCGAAGTACTGGGCGCTGCTGAACATGGTGAGGTCGCCGCGGTAGGCGATCTCGCTGCCGGTGGCGTCCTTTGCCGGCAGCAGCGTGGCGATGGCCTCGCGGCCGCGCAGGTAGCTGCCCTCGCGCGGGCCGTCCACGTCGGTGTACTCGCGTCCGCCGGCCTTGAGCTCGGCGTAGTACACGTTGCGCAGGAACGCGCTCTGTTGTTCGGCCGGCAGCTGCGCGAAGAACGCCTGCGCGTCCATGCGGGCCGCGTCGAAGTGCAGGCCACGGCCGTTGGCACCGCCGAAGCGGGCGGTGAGCCAGTTGACCAGATGCAGCTGGCTGTCCTGCTTGAACTCGCGGGCCAGGTCGCGGTTGGCCACGCCGGTGGCACCGCTGGCGGTGGCGGCATCGCGCGCCTGGTCCAGGGTCTGCTGCTGTTGGGCCAGGAACGCGCTGGCACCGGCCTCGTCACCGCCGTAGCCGAACTCGCTCTTCAGCCACTGCGCCAACGAGGTGGCGCCGCCATACACGCGCACCACCTTGCCGGCCTGTTCGCCCAGCGCGCGGTTGGGGTCGGCCAGGTTGGCCGCGTCCAGGTAGCGCGCGGCGAAGCCGGTCCAATCCGCACCGTGCGGGCCCACGCCGGCCGCCACGGCAATGGCGGCCCCGCTGCTGCGGTCACCGGCGGCTGCGTTGGCCACCGGGCCCAGGCTGCGCAGTTCGCCCTTGTCGGCCATGTACAGGTCACGGCCGGCGCTGATGTCGAGCAGGCCGGGGCCGGCGATGTAGAAGGTGCTGAAGCGGATGTCACGCCCGGCCTGCACCACTGACACGTCATCGGCGCTGGTGTGCACGATCAGGTTGCCGCGCGCGGTGCCGGCGGCGATGGCGGCCGGCTTGGGCGGCGCAGAAGGATCGCCGCCCTTGAGCTGGTTGAACCAGCCCAGTGCGCCGTTGTTGTTGCCGTACACCGTGCCCACGTTGTCGAACGCACCCAACGGCGTGCCTGAATTGACGATGTCGCGCCCGGCACGAATGGCCACCGCGCCGCCGCCGTCGTACCAGGTGGTGGTGTCGGTCCGGATGGCACCGTTGCTGAGCACGTTGTTGGTGGTGGTGACGATGCTGCCGGTGCGCAGGCCCACCAGGTCGCCGTTGACCGCGTAGTAGCGCGAGGGCGTCTGGCCCACGTACACATGGCCCGATGCGCTGGGTGCGGTGAACGCGAACAGCGGGTACACCTGCGACGAACTGCTGGGCTCGTCGCCGGACAGCAGCACGCTGGGTGCCTGGCCGGTGGGGCTGACGTTGTGCACGAACCCGCGGCCGTACCAGAGCGTGTCGACCAGGCCCACGAAACCGGGATTGAACGGGCTGGGCAGCGCGGTCGGGTCGGCGCCGGACATGTTCAGACCAATGCCATTGGCATAGATCGAGCCGGCCGCCAGCAGTTCCAGCTGGCCGGTACCGTGCGCGGTGAAGACATCGTCCACCGGCGACGGCGCCAGCACCACGCCGGCCACGAAGTACTCGTTGTTGGTGCCCTGGGTCGGCGCGGTGCGCGGGGTGCCGTAGTAGATGCTGCCGCTGGCGGCGGTGGCACGCAGCACCGAGGGATACACATGGTTGCCGTCGGTGGGCTGGGCGTCGGTGCGGGTGTTGCGGTCGTGCATGGCCAGCGACGGGGTGAGGTTGCCACCGGCGGCCATCAGGTCCACCGCGGTGGACGGCGTCCACAGCGAGAACCAGCTCCAGCCACCGTCCTGGTAGGCCGTGCCGTCCACGCTGAAGGGCGTGCCGTTGTTGAACTGGGCCACGCGGCCCGGATCGGTAACGGTGCCCAGCACCAGGTCGCCGCGCGCATCCAGGCGTGCACCGGCATCACCGAGCACCAGCACCGGGCCGCCCGCCGCCGTGGCGGCCGTCGCGCTGTACATGTCGTACGGGCGCGATTCTTTCGCGTCCTGGCGGCTGCCGTAGCGCAGTTCCACCCCGCCGACGGCACCGGCTTCCAGCCGCAGCGCACCGCGCAGGTTGGTGAAGCTGCCGTTGAGCTCCAGGTGATGGAGGTCGTTGACGGTGACCAGGTTGGCCACCGGCGGGCTGTTGCTGCCGGTGTACGAACGCAGCGCAGGGTCGGGATTGAGTCCGCCGCCGATGCGGATGTCCAGGTCGCCGCCGCCGGTCTGCACCAGGGTGCCGTCGGCCGTGACCCGGCCGGTGCTGGCCACGGCCAGGTTGAGACCGGCGCTGCGGTTGATGAAAACTCCGCCGTGGTCACCCCGGCCCTGCAGCATGCCGGCATCGCCGGCCGCGTCCAGCACCAGGTTGCCACCGCCAAGCGTGCCGAACCCGGTGAAGCCGATCAGCCGCGGCATCTCCACGAAGTTGTTGTAGTAGTTGGCGCCGCTGGCCGCAGCCACGTAGGTGCCGAAGTTGATCCACCACGCGGTGGGCAGGCCCTCGGCCCCGCCCTGCACGCTGCCCGTGCCCTGCCGCCACAGCCAGTTGCCCACCGCGGCAGTGGAACTCACCCGATCGGTGGCAATGCCCAGCGCTTCGGGACGCAAACTGCTGCTCGGTCGCCCCAGGCTGTCGCCGACGATGGTGCCGCCGGCGCGAAGCAGCAGGTTGCCGCCCGCCTCGGGATACCAGGCCTGGTACAGGCTCTGGCTGCCGCCGTCGACCAGGTGTTCGAACACGCTGCCCTTGTCGCCGAGCACGGTGTTGCCGATCGGGTTGGAGGGATTGGGCGTCACCAGCGCACGCGGCTGGTTGTACGGATCGTGGCCTTGGGCGGGCAACACCGCCGACGGCGTACCGGCGGTGTACACGCCGTACAGCGAGGTGGTGGCGATGTCGCCGCCGGACACCAGGCGCAGGTCGCCGGTGCCGGTACGCACCACGCTGGGCAGCTGCTCGCGGCCCGGCAGCGTCTTGAATTCCTTGTCCGGTGGGACCTCCGGCGAATCCACGGCGGCGAGGCCCTCGTAACCGAGGTCGTTGAGATTTTCCGGGCCGCTGTAGATCAGGCCCAAGCCAATCAGTTCGGTGAGCTGGTCGTCGGTGAAGCCAGACCCGGAGGTCGGCACGAAACTCAGGATGTACTCACCGAAGAACACGTTGATCATTTCGACGAACAGGTCGGCATCGCCCCAGACATAGGTGGCCGGCGAGCCGGTGCCAGGAATCTCCACCACCGCGCCGCCCTGCCCGTAGTGCGGGTCGGACAGGCGCAGGCTGCCGGTACCGGCGCGGTCGATGGTGAGGCGGTCGGCGCCGGCCAGGTCGGCGCCGGCCACCAGGGTGATGTCCCACGATTGCGAACCGGCCGCCAGCATCGGCGCCAGCGCCCAGATGCGGCCCTGGTTGCCGTCGGCGTCGGTGGGGCGCAGGTTGACCGTGGTGGCACCGCCGGGCAGCTTGACCTCGGTGTCGCTGGGAATGAAGGCGCCCTTGGCCAAGCCCAGGTCGGTGGCCAGGGTGACCAGGTTGCCGATCGGCGAGGCGGGCAAGGCCACGCCTGCCGGCCAGGTCATCGCCGCGATGCGCGCGGCCATCGGCAGGCGCAGGCCGGCGGACAGCTGCGCGCCCTGCGGCAGCGTGACCGCGTCGGCCAGCACGGTACCGGCTGCGTACAACAGCGCGCCGGAGGCATCGTGCACCGCCGCGCCCAGCACCGTTCCCTTGGCCAGGGCCAGCGGCAGCGCCAGGCGCGCATCGGCCGGCAACAGGGTGCCGGCGGCCATCTGCATGTCGCCGATGGGCAGGTCGTAGTTGAGCACCTTGCCCGAGTTGAACACGCTGCCGGCCGCCAGGGTGACCAGCCCGCCGTGCGGCACCACCACGTCGCTGCCGAACAGCTGGCGGCCGGCGGTGAGGTACCAGCCGTTGTCGTCGAAGGTGCTGCCCAGGCGGCTGCCATCGAAGCCATCGCTGATGCTGCCGAACACCTCCAGGTCGCCTTGCGCGCGCAGCACCAGCGCACCGGCTTCACCGGAGCCGCGCACGCTGCTGCGCGCCAGGGCGGGGTTGAGGCTGGCGTAGCGGTGGGCGGACAGGTCCAGGTCACCGTCCACGTGCAGGTTGCCGTCGGCGTTGACGCCCAGGTTGGCCACCACCTCCACACCGGGGCGCAGGTGGAACGCATCGCCGTAGCGGCGCAGGCCGGCCAGGCGGGTGTTGACCAGCGCGCTGTTGCCCAGCGCGGCGTCGATGAAAGTGCTGCTTTGCGCGTGCAGGCGGTCGAGGTAGGCCTGGTCGATGACCTGGTAGCTTTCGCCGGTGGTGGTGTGTTCGGTGCCGGCTGCCGCGCTGTTGTCGGTGATGAAGGCATTGAGCTGGATCGCCCGCGCGCCGTCGATACCGATCGTGCCGCCGGCATCGATGGCCACGTCGTTGCTGCCCACGCGCGGTGCGTTCAACGCCACCGTGCCGTAGCTACGGTCGCTGCCGGCCACGCGCAGGTCCATGCGGGCGCCGCTGGCAATGGCCAGGGTGCCGCTGCCGGCATCGATGTCGATGCTGGCGCGGTTGGGCGCATCGATCGCCACGCCGTAGCTGTCACGGCGCAACACGCTGGCGCTGGCGTCGAGCACCGCCGTGCTGCCCAGGCTGACGCCCTGGCGTGCGGACAGGCGGATGCTGCCGGCCTGTTCGCCGCTGGCATCCACGGTGCCGTTGACGGTGAGCTGGCCGTTGTCCAGGCCGATGTCCACCGCGTGCGCCACCACCTCGTCGCCCAGCACCAGGTCGCCCTGGCCGATGCGGAAGCTGCGCGCGCCGGTCACGCCATCGCGGGTGAGGCGGGTGTTGAGGCCGCTGAAATCGGCGATGGACTGGCCATGCAGGTCGATCCGACCGGCGCTGTAGGGCACCTCGGTGCCGCCGGCGTCGTAATGGCCGCTGCTGCCGCCCAGGAGCGCGCCGGCCAGGTCGATGGCACCGCTGGCAGCACGCACGCTGAGCGCGCCGGCGCGGTTGTTCTGCGCGGCCAGGTCGATGCGCGCACCGGCCGCCTGCTGCACGCTGCCGCTGCGGCTGTCGATCACCACGTCCCCGCCCCAGCTGTACTTGGCGGTGTCGAAGAAGGCGATGCGGCGACCGGCGAGGTCCAGCTGCGCACCGTCGGCCAGGCGCACGTCACCCTGCGCGGCCAGGCGGAGCTTGCCGCTCGGCAGCAGCACGGCGGTGTCCAGCAGCAGACTGCCGGCGCGGCTGTCCAGGGCGATTTCCGCACCCAGCGCGCCGGCCAGGGTGGCGTTGTCGGGGCGGGCGGCGGCACCGTTGCCGGTGACCTGCAGGTTGCCGCCGGCGGTGATGGTGTTGACCGACCCGGCCGCGCCGGTAAGCAGCGGGGTGGTGATGAACAATTCGCCGCCACGGCGTGCATACGACCGCGTGGCCGGGTCCCAGTCGCCCTGGGTCTCGAACACGCTCAGGCTGCCCTTCTGGTTGGCGGTGAGGCGCTCGCTGGCGTTGAGGTGCACACCGGCAAAGCCCAGTGCGAGACGGTCCTGCGTACGCACGGTGTCCGGCTGCGTGCGCGGGCCGTAGCCCAGCACGATCTCGCGGGCGTCCACCACCAACTGGCCGTGGCCGGTGCCCGGACCGTCGGCAATGATGCTGCCGGCCGGCGCCAGCGCGCCGCTCCAGACCAGGGTGTCGGTCTGGATGCGGGCCACGGCGTCGGCATCGCCGTATCCGTAGATGGCCGGCGTGCCCAGCACCAGCTGCTTCAGCGCGGATCTTCCGGTGACCGCATCGAAGGTGGACAGCGACACGTCGCCGTAGAAGTTCACCGACTCGCGTGCGGTCAGCGACAGCGCCTCCAGCGCCGGTGCCCCCACGCTGGTGTCGCCCAGCAGCAGGCGGCTGAGCACGTCCTGGTTGAGGGTCATGCCAGAGGGCAACGTACCGCGCGCCGTGGCGTCGGCAATGGCCTCGGCACTGCCGACATTGATGCCGCCCACGGCCAGGGACAGGTTGCGGGTGCCGTAGCGCACCGCATCGCCGAGCACGAACCGGTTGTCGGTGGCGGTGGCGATGGTGCCTTCGGAGTACAGCCGGGTCTGGCCGGTGCAGGTGTCGCCCACCGCGCACGCGCCGATCTCGATGCTGCCGGCGCCATTGCCCTGGGTGTCGGGCGCGTCGGGTGCCAGCAGGTTGATCTGGCCGTTGGACACCGCCAGCAGCGCATTGCGGCCGGGGGCGTAGATGTAGCCCTGGGTGGCGTCGTAGGCGGCCGCGCCCTGGCCCAGCGTGTTGATGCCCGCGCCCTGCTCCAGCACGATGCCGCCGGCCTGGCGGCCGGTCATCAGGAACACGTCGGCGGCCTGCAGCTGTGCACCGGCACGCAGCACGATGCTGTTGCTGCCCGAGCTGCCCTCGAGGGTGATCACGTTGGCCGACTGCAGCGAGCCGGTGCCTGCGTTGGCATAGGTGCTGCGCAGCTGCCCGCCGATTTCCAGGCGTGCCGCGCCGATGCGGTTCAGCTCGCTGGCATGCACCGACACGCCGTTGAAGTCCGCGCTGGCCTGGCCGCCATCGGCGAGGATTTCGTAGTTGGTGGCATTGACCAGGCGGGCCACCGAACCGGTGCCACCGCTCGCCGGTGCGTCCAGCACGGTGGCGTTGAACTGCAGCGGCGGCAGGTCCAGCCCGCCGGCCACGGCCGGAGGGGTCACGTTGAAACTGATCGCCTTGGCGTCGCGCTCCAGCAACGGGCGCGGTGCGCCTTCACGCGCGGCCTGCTGCAGGGCAAAGGTTGCGTAACTGGTTTCGTTGTACTGCGCGTAGCTGCGCAGGGTATCGGCGGCGGTCACCACCAGCTGGGTGGGCAGCACGTCGCTGCTGCCGGTGTTGGCAATACCCAGCCGTGCCGAGGTGCTCCACGAGCCGTTGCGCATGGCCTGGGTGGTGCCGAAAGCCGCCGCGCTGCCGGCCAGGCCGTTGAGTTCCACCCGGAACGCGCCGGGCAGCAATGCATAGGTGGACGGCAACAGGGTATAGGTGCCGGCCGGCAAGCCCGGCACACCGGCGCCGATGGTGACCTGCTGGCCGATGGCCGGGTCGCCGGCGCCGCGCTCGCTGCCCAGCGGCGCCTGCCCGGCCTGCACGCCCGGCACGATGGCATACACCGGGTTGGTGGCCAGGCCCGGCAGGGTGAAGCCGTCGCGGCCCATCTGCACCAGCGGGTGCAGGCGCGCGTCGGTGGAGCCGCCGCGGCCGGACAGGAACGCCGCACCGGTGAGTTCGCCGCCGCCGGACAGGTCCAGCACCGCGCCTTCCTGCGCGTTCACCGCGTGCGAGCGGAACTCCACCTTCGGTTCGCCGCCCACGCCCTGGTAGGCCACGTCCACGCCGTTGTAGTTGTAGACCAGCCCATCGACCGTGCCGCCGTAGGGCATCACCAGGCCCTTGGCGCTGACCGAGGTCACGCTGCCCGGCAGCAGGTTGACCACCCCGGTGTGGCCGGTGCCGTCGGCGCGACCCAGGGTGATGGTGCCCAGCGGCGCGCGCAGCACGCCGCCCTGGTTGATCACCGCCGCGCCGAAGCTCATGTTGCCGAACACGCTGTACGGCTGCGGCGGCAACGCGGTGCCCACGCGCTGGATGTCCAGCACGCGGTCCGGGTCCAGTTCGGTGGTCAGCGCGCCCCACTCGTTGTACGCGCTGCGCAGGCCCACGGTGACGTTGCCGCTGCCGTAGATCTGCGCGGCCGCCAGGGTGGTGTTGCCCGGCGAGAACAAGTCGGCGGCGCGCAGGCGCAGGTCGCCCTGGCTCTGGATGCGCACCGTGCCGAAGGCATCGCGTTCGACCACCAGCGGATCGACGGCGTTGCGCACGATCTCGCCCTTTGCCCCGAAGCCGACCGCGCCCACCACGTCGACCAGGTCGCCGGCGAAGGTGATCGCCGCGGCGTCGGCCAGCGTGGCCACGCCCAGCGAACCGGTGGCCGGGGTGGCATTGCGCGACCCGGTGACCGGGTTGGGCATGATCGTGTTGTCGATCTGGCGACGTGCCGCGCCGGACAGCCGCAGGTACGGTGCCTCCAACCGGACCTGGCTGTCGCGTGCGGCGTCGGTGGACAGGCCCAGCGCGCTGGCGGTGAGGTACAGCGCCTGGCGCATGCTGAGCGCCACGTTGCCGTCGAAATCAAGCAGGCCGTTGACGTACAGCGAGGCGGTGTCGAAGCCACCGGCCTGGATGGCATCCACGCCGTAGCGCGCCTTGCCGTAGGCCAGGGTCGGGTCGCGTTCACCGGCCACCACGTCGGCCCCCAGGCCGCTGCCGCTGTACTGCTGTTCCATGATCAGCTCGCGCGGTATGCGCACGCCATCGTCCACCTCGGCGCCCTTGCTGGTCCAGCGGTCAACCTGGCCGTAGACCGGGGTTTCCAGGTTCAACGCCAGCGTGCCGCCTCGCGCACCGCTGCCACCGGCGGCGGCATGCAGGCGGCCATCCACGAACAAGCCATTGCTGGCGCTCAGCGCGATCACGCCGCCGTGGCTGGCCACGGGGGTCTGGCCGAGGCCGGGCAGGTCCAGCACCGCCTGCGCGCCGGACGCCTCCAGGCGGGCGCCCTCGCGCACCACCACGAACGCATCGATGGCCGGAAGGTCGCGCGAGGCCAGGTCATGCCGCGCGCCGATTTCGATGGTGCCGCCGTCCAGCACCTTGCCCTGGCGGTCGCCCGTGGCACCCAGCGCGGTGTAGGCGGCGCCGGACACGTCCAGCAGGGCGTGCTCGCCGATCCAGATCGAGCGCGCGTTCGGCATGCCGTTGGGGCGGTTGAGCAGCGGGCCTTCGCCCAGGTCGCCGCCGAGAACGCTGATGCGGCCACCGCGTGCCTGCAGCGTGCCGTCGAGGGTGATCTGCGCATTGCCGGTCAGCTGGATGGCCTGGCCCGGATCCACCGTGATCCGGCTGCCCGTGCCGATCTCCAGGTCAGCGGCGTTCTGCGCGGTACCGGCCGTCAATGACAGGCCCGCGCCCTTGCGCAGCGTCACCGCGCCCATTGCCGGATCATCCTGCTGCAGCGGCGGCAGCCAGGTCGACAGCGCCCCGTGCGGATCCTCGCCGCTGGCCAGTGCACGCGCGGCGGCGAGGTCGACCTGCAGCAGCGGCATGGCCACCTCCAGCTGCGCACCGTCCACCACCGACACGCCGTCGCGGCCGATCACGTTGTACTGCTTGAAGCCGGACTGGAACAGGCCGGTGTCCAGCGCCAGGAACGACTGCACCGGCACTTCGCGCTGCCACACCGTGCCCACCGGCAGGCGTGTGCCGGCCGGTACCGTGATGGCGGCGGTGGCCACGCTGCCGGCGGTGTAGCGCGAGGTCTGCGCCGGAATCGGCAGGCCACCGGGGAACACATTGGCCGGCACCACGTAGCCGGCCTGCAGGTCGGCAATGGTCCACAGCGTGGTGCCGGCCGGCAGGATCTCGCCGGCGTAGCGCACGGGGCCGTAGTTGGCCAGCTGCACGGTGGTGGGCAGCACCCATGCCGCCTGGGTGGTGACCGGCTTGGTGCTGCTCACTTCCGGCCGCACCGTCACCGGCATCGGCTTGCCGCCGGACACGTGGGTAACGGTGATGGAGAAGGTCAGCGGAATGATGTCGCCAGGCTGCAGGATGACATCGGCGGCCAGGCGCACCGGCAGGGTGCTGGCCTGCCCGGCGGCCAGGTGCTCGACGGCGTCGGGGATGTCGCCGCCGATGCTCACCAGCGTGCCGTTTTCGATGTTGAGCGCGCCGCCGCCCTTGACCCCGTGCGCGCGGATGCTGCCATCCAGCGACAGCACGCCGCTGCCCATGTTCTGGCCGGCGGCCAGGGTGACGTTGCCGCCCTTGCCGCCCGCCACGTCGCCGTCCACGCCCATCGCCGCGCCGGAAGACACATCGATCAGGCTGCCCTTGCCCAGGCTGACGTTGCCGGTGCTGCGCAGCGACACGCTGCCGCCGTCGACGAACGGCAACCCGGCGATGGACGCCGGATCCTGCCATTGGTTGGTCCACAGGCCGCGCGCATCGAGGGTGATGTTGTCGCCCACCATGACCTGGTGCAGCAGCGTGTCGCCCGGGCGCGCACTGATCGGCAGATCGAGCCACGGCGTACCGGACGCCGTGTGCTGCACCACCATGTCGCCCAGCGCGATGCTGCCGCCACGGGCGCGCAGGTCGGCGTTGATGCGCACGTCGCTGGCATGCAGGGCGATGCTGCCGCCGTGCGCCACTTCGACGGCCTGGTCCACGTTGATGCCGGCGTGCGCGTACACCGCCACGCCACCGAACGCCTGCGCGTTGAGCCACGCCGCGTCCAGCGCGATCGTGCCGGCGTCGGCGTGGGTGCCCTCACCGACGGTGACCCGCTCGACCAGCGGCGCAGGGCTGAAGCGCTGCTGGCCGCTGTCCTTGTCGTAGAACGGCAGGTAGCCGCCCACCACCAGCTGGCCCTGGCGGGCCACGCTGGTCTGCGCCTGCTGGTAACCATCCAGCGCGGCGTCGCGCGCACGCTGCTGGCGCTCGCCCTGGAAGGTGGTGGTGTCCACCTCGCCCTGCAGCTGCGCCTGGGCGGTGGACACGATCAGCCGGCCGGCGTCGCGGCCCACGGTGTAGCCGTTCTCCAGCTTGCGCTGCGGCGCGATCAGCGGGTTGTAGTAGAACGCGGTGTTTCCCCAGCGCGCGTGGGTGTCTTCAAAGCCGCGGTACAGGCCGGTGTAAAGCAGGTCGCCGGGGGCGGTGGAGGCGTTGTACAGCGTGCCGTCGGCGCCCTTGAGGTGGGTCAGGTTGACGTAGCCGGTCTGCACGTCCAGCGCGCCGCCGGACAGGTTGATGCTGGACCCGCGCGCGGTGGCCACGTTGCCACCGCTGAACTGCACGGTGCCGCCCTGCGCCGACCACTCGCCGATGCCGTGCCCGGTGACGCCCAGGTAACCGCCTACTTCGAGCAGGCCGCCGGCGGTGTACCAGCGGTCGGCCTCGTAGCCGTTGGTGCCGGCCGGCACCAGCACCAGGTCGCGGCGGTCCAGCCAGATGTTCTTGCTGTTGAGCGATTTATCGTCGCGGTTGAGCGGCGCGTCGCGCTGCTCGTTGCCCTGCACGTTGATCTGGACGTTGTTGGCTTCCATCGCGATCTTGACGCCGACGTAGCCGGCCACGTCGATGCGCGCGCCCTCGCCCACCGTACTGCTGCCCACGGCATCCACGAACACCTGGCCGCCGGTGGCCAGGGTGAGGCTGCCGGCCTCGAAGCCGACGTCGCCGCCGCTGCTGACCTGGACGAGCGACTGGTCACGGCGGTGGGCAATGCCGTCACCCAGCTTGTCCGAGTCCTGCACCAGGGTTTCGCGCTGCACGTCCAGCGCGGTGGTGGCGCTGGGGTCGAGCACGATCGCGGTGGTGCTGCCCTCGCCGAACGTGACCCGGCCGGTGGTGTCGCTGCGCTCGGTCTGCAGGTGCACGGTGCCGCGCGTATGCACCGAGGTGGTGGACAGCAGCGTGCCCTGCTGGCGCACGTCGTGACCGGCCAGGGTGATGTCACCGGTGCTGGCCTGGACCAGGCCGGTGTTGCTGACCACGCCGCTGGCGGGGGCTGCATCGGCAGCGGCCGCCACCGGGCTGCGCAGCGTGTTGACCACGTTGCCACGGGTGGTGGAGGTCAGGTTCTGGTCGGTGCCCAGGCCCTTGCGGATCACGAAGGCATCGCCGGCAGCCAGCGTGGTCTGGCCGTTGGCGGTGGTGATCTGGCCGTGGTTGTGCACCTGGCGGCCCAGCATGAGCACATAGCCGCCGCCGTCGGTGACCGAGGCCGGCACGTGCGTGGTGATCTGCGCGCCGCGCTCCACCACCACATCGCCGCTGGCGGCGGCATGGCTGAAGCTGCTGGCGGTGGTGGTCACCTCGTTGCCGAAGGTGGGAATGAAGCCGCTGCCCTGCGCGTCGCTGTACAGGCCCTTGCGGAACTGCGCATCGCTGATGTTCACCGCCGCGGCGGCCAGGTTCTTGACGTTGACCTGGCTGCTGCCGTCGAACACCACGCCGTTGCGGTTGACCAGCATCACCGTGCCCTGGCCCTGGATGCGGCCGAGGATCTGCGAGGGTCGCGCGGAGGGGTCATTGACCCGGTTGAGCAGCGACCAGCCGGCCTGCTGGTCGAAGTCGACCACGGTGTTGCGGCCGACGTTGAAGGTTTCCCAGTTGAGGATGGCCTTGTCGGCGGTCTGCGCGATGCTGACGGTGGTGGTGCCGTCCTTGCTGCTCTGCACCGGGCCACTGGCGTTGGACCAGCCGCGGGTCAGCGCGTCGTCGTCCACCTTCAGCCCACCTTCGCCCAACCCGTCGGGCACGCCGCCGGCACGCAGGCGCGCGGCATCGCGCGCGGTCTGCTGCATGCGCTGCTGCATGGCGATGGCCTGGGCGGCGGTGTTGAGGTTGTCCAGCGAGGTCTTGAGCGTGTCGCGCGCCTTCTGCGCCTGCGCATCGGTGCGCGCCAGGTTGGACGGCATGCCGTTGGGCAGGCGGCCGCTCTGCACCGCGTTCTGCTGCTGCACGCCCTTGTTGGCGAACCACGCCGGGCCGAAGGCCTGCTGCGCGGTGGCGCTGGCCACCACGCCGCCGGCCACCAGCATCACTGCGATGGCCTGCGCCAGCGGACGTACCTGCGGCGTACGCAGGGATGCACCGACAACCGAACCGTTCTGCTGCTTCACCATCGCCGTCACCCGTCGCAATATCGTTCGCTGATAAGGACAAGCGCAGGTCACCGCGTTACGCGGCACGCCTTTCCCTGGCAACGGGAAACAGCGTGACAGGGCAATGCGTTGCGCTTGTTACGCTGGATAAGACGCGGATAGGTGGCAACGACTGAACCGTTGCAATAAAAAATTCATCTGCACATGACGCCGCTGCGATTTGTGCCGTGCGCGTCATCGCGCTGTCATCGCGGCGTGCTGCAATCGCGCACGGATGCGCGGCCTGCTCAGCCGAGCAGGACCACGCCGCCGGGCATGTGCACAACGCGCGCGCCATACACGTCGCGGACCAGGTCGATGAAGGTGTCCAGGTCACGCAGGGGAATGCGCGCCTGCACCCGCCGCGCCTGCAGCGCCGTGCCGGCGATGACGATGCGGCCGGGGCGGTAGCGGTTGATCTCGTCCACCACGTCGGCCAGTGGCTGGTCATCGGCCACCAGCCACCCTTGGCGCCACGCGTCGATGCGGTCGGTGGCCACCTGCGCGACCGACGCGATGCGGTCGCCGCCCAGGCGCGCCTGCCAGCCCGGCTGCAGCGTTACCGTGCGCGTGCCGCGCGTCAGCGTGGCGCTGCCAGCCAGGCAAGTGACGCGCGCGTCGGCACCGACGCAACGCACATTGATCCGCGCGCCGGCGGCCGGCGTGACCCGGGCATCGTCGACATGGATCGCGAAGTTGGCGCGGCCGCGCGCAGGCACGCTGAACTGCGCTTCGCCCTGGCCCAGTTGCAGGCCGGTGCCGCCGTCGACGCGGCGCAGGTCGGTGCGGGTGCCCATGGCCACCGCGACACCCTGGATCTCCAATGTGCGCTGCTCGCCGGTGGCGGTGCGGAAGTCGGCCCCCAGCGCGTCCATCTCCGGCCACATGCCCAACGGCGAGCGCGCCATCAGCCAGCCCCCGGCGGCGGCCGCCACGGCACCGCCGAGGAACGCGCGGCGCGTGCGGTTGACCCGGCTGCGCGGACGCGCGTGGGCGGTGGGCACGGGCAATGGCAGCGACGCGGCGGCGGTGGGTGCGACCGCAGCGGCGTTGCCGGCCTGCAGTGCGGGGCCCAGCGCGTTCCACAGGGCACGCGCCTGCGCGAATGCCGCCGCATGGCGCGGGTCGAGCGCGCGCCAGCGGCGGAAGGCATCGGCGTCGGCCTGGGTGACGGGCGCGCCCTGCAGGCGCAGCAGCCAGTCATGCGCCTGCTGCTGCAGGTCGGGCGGAATCACGGTGGAGGCAAGCGGGTTCATACCAGTCATGACGGTTTTCCGGCGCCGGGACCGAACCGCTGCACCAGCGGCCGGTCCAGCCGTGCGGCGCAATGCTGCAGCGCCTTCTTCAGGTCTTTGCCGATCATCCGCGCGGACACGCCGTGTTCGGCGGCGATAGCCTCGATGGGGCGGTGTTCCACGCGGGCGGCAATCAGAATGGCGCGCTGGCGCGCGGGCAGTTCGCGCAGCGCGTCGGTGAGGGCGCTCATCTCCGCGCGGCCAAAGGTGACCGTGGCCGGGTCCAGGTGGTCGGTGCCCTCTTCCATCAGCGCCTCCACCTCGGCGCCGGTGAGCACCCGGGCGTGGGCGCTGCGCTGATCGCTGGCGGCGTTGACCGCCATCCGGAACAGGTAGGCCACCGGGTTGCGCTGCGGCTGTGCGCCGCCCATGCGTTCCACCCGCAGCCAGGTCTCCTGCAGCGCATCCAGCGCCAGGTCGTCCGAGCCGAGCCGCCGCCGCAGGCGCTTGCGGAACGCCTCGTAGTGTTCCAGCAGCACGCTGCCCAGGCTGCTCACGGCGCGCCCTTGCAGGGCACCGTTGCGTTCGCGCTGCGCGGCAGCAGCTGCAGCGTGATCGGCTGCGGCAGGCCACTGGGCAGGCCCGGCAACGCAAGTCCGCGCACGCGGGCCAGCAGCGCATCGTCGCGCGCGGTGTCGCCGCTGCCCTGCAGCAGGGTGCTTTTCTCAACGCGGTGGTCGGCATTCAACCAGAGTTGCAGCACGGCACGGTAGCTGCCCGGGCGCGTGGCGCGGGTGCCGCACAGCGCCTGCTCAAGCGAGCGCTGGATGATCCGCGCGGCGTGTGCCGGCACCGTGCCTGCCGAAGCGGCGGGCGCGTCCGACGGCGCGGCCGCGGCAACCGCATCGGCGGGAACCAGGGTGAGGGCCGCGCCGTCGACGAAGCGCGGCGCCAACCCGGTGCCTTCCAGCAGGGTCTGCAACGCAGGCAGCGGCGCAAAGGTGCCCTGGACCGGCGTGGAGCGCAGCCCACCCAGCAGATGCGCATCGATCAGTACCGCCACCCCGGTGATCTCCCCATACGACTGCAAGGCGTGCGGCAACGGTTGTGCCGGTATGTCGAAGCGACGTGGCGTGCCGCTGTCGTCGACACCGGCGGCTGCCGCGCACGGCAGCCACAGGCCCAGCGCGGCACTGCACATCGCCCCCAGCGCCAGCCCCAGCAGCGGTCGCGGGCGGGCCCGCGCCCCGGTGTCATCAAACTGCATGCAAGACACGCCAGCATCAGAACGCCAAGCCGGTCACGTTAGAGCGGCTTCATTGCAGCGCGGTGACAGACATGGTGCAGAACATTTCACACAGGGCGTGCGCGGTGCTGGCCTGTGCCGCGCTGTGGCTGGGCCTGTACGGCCCGGCCGCACGGGCAGGCGACGCGGCCGATGGCACCGGCTGCATCGAGCTGGAGGTCAATGGCGAGCGAATCCGCGATTACGCCTGCATGAGCCGGATGTTGGCACCGGCGGCGGCGACGGCAACGCCGGCAACCACGGCCCCGATGGCCGCCGAGCAGCGCGTGCGCCAGCCGCCCAGTGCGCTGGGGCTGGCCAACCGTGCCGCCACCCAGCAGCGCATGGGCACCAGTTTCGGGGTGTCCACCCAGCCACAACGGCCTGCCCCGCCACCCGCACCGGTGCGTCCGTGAGCGACTAAGGAACGGTGGCTTCGGCCGGTTGCATCCCAAGCCCCAGGCGCAGCGGCTGGCGCATGCCGGGCGGCGGGGGTCCGGGCAGGGGCGCATGGTCCAGCACGGCGCGCAGGTCGGCGTCGGCCTGCGCATCCCCCAGCGAGGCGAACTGGCTGCGGATCACCGTGCCGCCCGCGTCGATCCACAGGCTCACCACCAGCGGGGTGGCCGGTGCAGTCGTGGGGTGCTGCTGCAGGAACGCCTGCAGGCGAACCACGCGCGGGTCGTCGGTGCGCGCAAGACGTTCGGCCAGTGCGGTGCTGGCGGTGCCGGCATAGACCTGCCATGTGGCGGGCACCGCAGGTTCGGCGGTGCTGCCGGTGCCAGCCGCGGCCAGCCCCGCCAGTACCAGCCAGCCCCGTATGTGGGCGCCGCCCCGCCATTGCCACACACCCATCGCGCTTGCTCCGTCACCGTGTCATGAACCCGGACCGCGCGTCGCCGCGTACTGCGGGGGCGACGGTGGCCGGGTGGGCATGTACTGTGCGCAGCCTGCGTGACAGTGCGATGGCGAACAGCGTCGGGTGGCACCGGCGCTGGCCCGGTGCACCCCGCCGGTAGGCACCGACCGTTGGTCGGTGCGCCGTTGCTCAATACGTCCCGTCGAACGCAAAGATCGGCTTGCGCTGCTTCCACAGCCCGGCGGTGAAGTCCGGGAATTCCAGCGTCTGGAAGCTGTTGGCGATGGACTGCTCCGACAGCGGGGTGATCGCACTCCAGGTGATGGCGTCGTAGATGTCGATCGGCATCGGCGCGCGGGCCTTCAGGGCCTCAACGAACGCATGGATCACGAACCAGTCCATGCCACCGTGGCCAGCGCTGGCGGCGGTGTCGGCGTGCTGCTTCCACAGCGGGTGCTCGTACTGGTCCTGGTAGGCCTTGAAGTCTTCCCACTTGTGCGGCGGGCTGCGGCCTTCGATGTGGATGGACTGGTTGACGTCCATCCACAGGCCCTTGGTGCCCTGCACCCGGAAGCCCATCGAGTACGGGCGCGGCAGCGAGGTGTCGTGCTGCAGGATGATGGTTTCGCCGTTCTCGCAGGCCAGCGTGGTGGTCACCACGTCGCCCAGCTTGAACGCCACCTTGGTGCTGGGGTGGGTGGTGCCGCCGCTCTTGGCCACGGTGTAATCGTGCAGGCCACGCGCCTTGCTGGCGAAGGCGTTGATGTGGGTGAAGCGGTTGCCGCGGTTGATGCCGGTGTACATGGCGCACGGGCCGATGCCGTGGCTGGGGTACAGCTCGCCGTTGCGCTTGACCGAGTGCTCGGTGCGCCAGCGCGCCTCGGACCAGCCCTTGGCGCCGAACTCCACGCCACTGTCATAGGGCTGGTTGGGGTCGCCGGAGTTGAACTTCACCCCGCGCAGGTCGTGCTGGTAGCCGGCCTGCAGGTGCACCAGCTCGCCGAACAGGCCCTGGCGCACCATCTGCAGCGCGGCCATCACATCGCGCCGGTAGCAGACGTTCTCCAGCAGCATGTATGGGGTGCCGGTGGAGAGCTGGGTCTTGAGCACGTCCCAGTGGTCCTGCAGGGTGATGCCGGCCACCACTTCACAGCCAACCGCGATCTTGGCCTGCATGGCCGCGATGGCCATCGGGGCGTGGTACTCCCACGGGGTGGCGATGACCACGCCGTCCAGCCCGCGCTGTTCCAGCAGGCGCTTCCAGGCATTGACGTCGCGGTCCTGGCCGTAGGTCTTCGGCGCCGGCTTGCCGGCCTTGGCCACCATCTCCACGGCGCGGCCGAGCATGATCGGTTCGATGTCGCACAGCGCCACCACTTCCACGTCGTCGCGGCGCACCAGTTCCTTCAGCAGCACCTGGCCGCGCATGCCCGTGCCGATCAGGCCCAGCCGCACCTTGCGCCCGCGCGCCCAGGCCGGTACCTGCGGCAGCAGGCTGCTGGCGGCGACGGCGGCGCTGGCCGCGATGAATTCCCTACGTTGCATGGAACACTCCTCCTCTTGAGACCGCGCCGGCGGGGGCCGGCGCGGTGGAACCGTCAGAACTTGTAGCCGACGGTCAGACTGTAACCACGACCGAAGATGGTCGCGTAATCGCTGGAATCGCCCAGGAAGCTGTTCGGATCGTAGAACGGCAGGCGGTCGAACAGGTTCTTGACGGTGAAGCCCACGTTCCAGTGGTCATCCGGGCGCCAGGCCACGCTCAGGTTGGCCGTCCACCACGACGGGGCGCCGTCGCACTTGCTCTGCTCCACCGGCAGGTAGCCGGCGGTGCAGGTCTGCGGGTTGTTGTCTTCTTCATCGATCTGCTGGAGCGCCCACTTGGTGCCGCCCACGTAGTTGATGAACATGCTGGTGGTGACCTGCTTGTAGCTCCAGTCGGCGTTCAACGTGGCCCGCAGGCGCGGGTTGTTGTAATAGCCCACCAGGTCACCGTAGTACCAGCCGCTTTCGTCGTCCAGGTAGGAGCGGTTGCGGTTGGCGATGGTGGCGGCCACACCGATGTTCAGGTTGCCCCACTCGCCCAGCGAGAAGCGGCTGCGCGCGTCGATATCGAAGCCGTCGATCAGGGTCTTGCCGCGGTTCTTGTACTGCCCCACCACGCTGGCCACGTTGCCGGTGCTGTAACCGGGCAGCGTGCCGGGGCAGCTGACGCCGCTGGCCGGGTCGGCGCACATGGCCGCCAGCGCCGCCTGGTTGGCGCGGTCGGCTTCGGTGATCGGCGAACGGGTGGAGGAGATGATGTCTTCGTCGCGGGTGTAATCGGGTGCGACGATTTCGTTGGTGCGGTAGATGAACCAGTAATCGGCCGACACCGACAGCCACGCGGTGGGTTCGTAGACGAAGCCCAACGTGGTGATCTTGGCCTTCTCCGGCTTCAGCTCCGGGTTGGGCTGGGTCATGCGCGCCACGGTACGGCTGCAGTCGCTGTTGAGCAGGGTCTTGCCCAGGTCCACGTCACCGCCGCGCTGGGATTGCAGCAGCAGGTTGGCGATGGCGTTGGTCTCGTTGCAGCGCACTTCGTCGCGGTAGCCGCCAAGCTGGGCGAACACACCGCCGTTGCCGGATTCGGCCAGGCTGGGGGCACGGAAGCCGGTGGAATAGGTGCCGCGCAGCATCAGCTGGTCGAACATCTGGTACTTCAGACCCACCTTCGGGGCCAGGTTGGCGCTGAAGTCGGGGTACTTGTCCACGCGCAGCGCCGCGTCCAGTTCCAGCTTCTCGGTGAGCGGGGCCACGGTTTCGGCGAACAGCGCGTAGGTGTTGCGCTTGCCGTCGAACCACGAGCCGCCCTGCTGGGTGATCAGGCCGTTGGCCGCGTCCGGGTTGCCGGGGGTGTAGAAGGTTTCGCGGCTGGCATTGAAGCCGAAGGCCGCGCGCACTTCACCGGCCGGCATCTGGAACAGCGGGCCTTCAATCTTGCCGTCCAGGGTGTGCAGGCGGGTCCAGGACTGGATGTCGAAGGTGGGGAATGCTTCGCGGATCAGCGCCGCGTTGGCTTCGCTGTATTCGCCGAATTTATAGGCCGGGTGGTCGGAGATGATCACCCGCCCGGTGCCCGGGTCGACGCTGTACGGGCCAAACGCCTTCTCGAAGCCGGCCAGGTTGACGTTGGTGGTCTGGTAGGTCACCGAGTGGCTGCCGGCGGTGGCAAAGGCGGTTTCCCAGTTCCAGTCGCCCACGTCGCCCCGCAGGCCGGCCACCACGCGGTAGCTCTGGTCGGTGTTGCGCTGGCCGAAGTGGTTGGCGCCCACGTCCTGCAGCAGGTATTGCAGGCCCACCACGCCGCCCATCAGGGCTTTCAGTTCGGGCGAGGCGTGGTTGTATTCGTTGTTCGGGCCCAGGTACGGGTACAGGAACTGGTTGACCGTGGTGCCGGTGTTGCGCGAGAACCAGCTGGTGGGGTTGCCGGTGGTGGTGCCGTAGGCACGGGGGGTGCCGCCGTTGGCGGTCAGGTCGATGTCGGTGTAGGTCGCTTCGGCGAACGCCTCGGTGCTGTCGCCGATCAGGAAGTGGGCGTTGACGTAGGCGGTGTTGCGCTCGGACTTGGCACCGGCGTCGATCTCGTTGTTCATCCACGTCTCCCAGATACAGCGCGGGCCGGCCGCTTCACTGGTGAGCACGTTGTTGCAGCCGGGCGCGGCTTCCTGCACGCGGCGACCGGTGACCGGGTCGAAGGCGAAGTAGCTGCCCGGGTTGAACTCGCCCGGCTTGCTGCCGGTGCCCAGGCGCAGGTTGGGCAGGTAGTTGGGGTTGTTGACGTAGTACTGGGACGGGCGCTTGTCGTAGAAGTCGCTCAGCGGAATCGCATCGCGCCGGTACAGGTTGACCGAGGCGTACACGTTGTAGCGGTCTTCATCCAGGTCGCCGAAGCCGGCGGTGATGCTGCCCTGGTGTTCGCCGTAGGAGCTGATGCGCGACGATTTGTCGGTGGTGAGGTTGATCTCCGCGCCCTGGTAGGAGCGCTTGGTGATCACGTTGATCACGCCGGCCACCGCGTCGGTACCGTACACCGCCGAGGCGCCGTCGGTGAGCACTTCCATGCGTTCGATCGCCGCGGCGGGAATCGCATCAATGTTGACGAACTGGGTCTGGAAACCGGCGGGCGCGCCGTAGTACGACAGGCGACGGCCGTTCAGCAGCACCAGCGTGCCCTGCGCGCCGAGGCCGCGCAGGTTGGCCTGCGAGGCACCGTCGGAACCGGTGAACAGCGAACGGGAATCCTGCTGTGCCGGCCGCGCGGCGGGCAGGTTGTCGAGCACCTGCAGCAGCGTGCGCGCGCCCATGTTCTCGATGTCCTGCTTGCTGATCACCTGCACCGGCGATGCGGTTTCCACGTCGCTGCGGCGGATGTTGGAGCCGGTCACTTCAATGCGCTGCAGCTCGGTGGCCTTGGCAGCGGGCGCGGCCTCCTGCGCACCGGCGTTGCCGACCACGGCAAGGGCCAGGCCCAGTGCGATGGACAAGGGGGTAGCGGGGATGCAGCGATGGCGATGGCGTTCGGTCAACATCTTTGTCTCCTTGTTCGATCCGCAGCGTGGGGCTGGCGGTGGATGGGTGTTTTCGGGCAAACGTCCCCCGTGCCGCGGCCACACGGCCGCAGACGGGAAACGGAGAGAGCTGTTTTTTTGAAAGCGTGTTGCGTCGGTTACGGCGACACGATGCTGGCGGTATCGCCCTCCTGTCCGATCAGCGCGGCGTTGGCCCAGTTGCCGCAGACCTGCGCGGGGTGGTCGCCCTGCGCGCCCAGCGTGCGCAGGCTCAAGGTATGCAGGCCGCGCACGTCCAGCTCCGGTTTGACCACGCCGGGCGCCTTGACCAGGCCGCTGTCATACAGCAGCCGGTTGTCGCCCCACACCTGGAACTGCATGCCACCGGCGGCGCGGCACTGGTCATCGATGCCGAGATCGGCGCGCAGCAGGCGCCAGCTGCCGGTGAGCTTCAGGTCGATGCGGCTGTTGGCATTCACCCCCAGGCCGCGGCGGAACAGCAGGCCGTTCATGCGCAATGCCGCCTGGCCGCCAAAGGCGTGGTCGCTGGCCACGCTTGCCTGCAACGCGGCCGGCAGCGTCAGCGCAGACAGGTACAGCTGCTGGGCGGGCGTGGTGGGCTGCGGATGTTCCAGTACATGGAAGCTGGACAGCACGATGGCGCCAACGTCGCGCGGCTGCAGCGCATCCACCGCACGGGCCACGCTGCCCTGCGCGGCGGTCACCATCGGATCACTGGCGCCGGCACCGTCGCCGTCGGGGTTCTGCGTGCTCAGCACACGGAAGCGCAGCAGGCGGCCGGCGTGGGCGGGGAAGTCGATCTGCTGCGTGCCCTGCTGCAGGGTGAGGCGGCCACGCTTGACCGGTTCGCCCCACTCGCCATTGCTGTCGGCCAGGTAGATCTCGTAGTCACGGATCTGGCCGTTCTTCCAGTGCTGGTCGTTGCGCGGCGCCAGCTCGATGCCGTCGATCAGCTTGCGCTCGCCGAAGCCGAGCACCCATTCGTGCGCGCCGGTCTTCACCGCCTGGTTGCGTACCGTGCGGAACCAGGTGGCCGGGTCGTCATCGAAGGCCTTTTCCAGTTCGTAGCCCTGCTCTTCGGCCGGGCGGTTGACCACCAGCAGGCTGTCCGACGGCAGTGCGCGGCCCAGTTCCGGCGCGGCGGGGTACGCGTCGTCCGCAACGGCGGCGGCTACCGGCAGGGCCAGCTGCAGCGCCAGCGGCTGGCGGATGTCGGTGGGCGCGGTGCGTACATGCAGCGTGCCGCGACGCTCGGCGCCATCGAAGTACCAGCCTTCGCTGGCCGCCTGCCACGCCGCCTTGTCGGCCAGCATCGGCAGCGCGCGCTCGCCCAGGGTGACCGCGGTGGGGCGCTGGCGGCTGAGCACGCGCAATGCGTAGCGGCGTTGCGGCAGCTGGCCGGCGTACTGGCCCTGCACCGCACCGATGGCGACCTGCACCGGGCCCGTGCCCTGCGTGGGAGCTTTGACGGTCACCTGTTGGGTGCTGGATTCGCCCTTCTCGTAGCGCCGGGTGTTGCCGTCGTCTTCGTACAGGGTGTACTGCGCATCGCCCTGCGGGTACAGGTCGAAGGTGACTTCATCCAGCGGCTTCTGCCCGTCGTAGAGCATGTCCGGGTACATCGGAATGATCGCGCCGGCCCGCACGAACACCGGGATCGTGGCCAGGTCCACGGCGCGGTCCAGGGCGCGGCCGTCAGCACCGGCCTGCAGCTGGCGGCCATCCCAGTAGTCGATCCAGCGGCCCTGCGGCAGGTGGATGTCGCGGCGCCAGCCACGGCTGGCCGCCTGGCTGCGGTACACCGGCGCGATCAACAGGTCGCGGCCGAGCAGGAACTGGTACTTGTAGGCTTCGGTGTAGGCCTGCGGGTCCTGCGGGTAATCCCACATCAGCGCGCGCAGCAGCGGCGCGCCGGTGGTGGCCGCGTCATGCGCCAGCCCGTACATGTACGGGGTCATGCGCATCTTCAGCTTGAGGTAGTCGCGGTTGACGCTGCGGTAAGGCTCGTCGAACCACCACGGGTGCTTGCGGGCGTTGCCGGACCAGCCGGACATGCCCATCAGCACCGGGGTGAAGCTCTTCCACTGCAGGTCGCGGGTGAAGGTTTCAGCGCTGCCGCCGAAGATCGCATCCACATCGCCACTGGCGTAGGCCATGCCCGAGAGCCCCGAGCCGACCAGGGTGGGAATGTGCCAGCGGATGTAATCCCAGCTGCTGCTCTGGTCGCCGGTCCAGGCCACCGCGTAGCGCTGGATGCCGCCCCAGCCCATCACCGTCCACAGGAACGGGCGCGAATCGGAGTTGTGCAGGATGCCGTTGAACGCGGACTGGTTGGCGTCCATCGCGAACTGGTAGCCCTTGCCGGTCCAGGCCACGTCCAGCTTCTGCACGCGGCTGCCGGCGGTGCCCACTTCCCAGGCAATCTTGTCCACGCCGTTCTCGGTCCACAGCCCGGTCTTGAAGCCGTACTTCGCCAGGCCCTGCACGGTCTCGGGCAGCTTCTTGTAGCCGCAGCCGTAGCCATCGTTGGGCAGGATCCAGCCACCGGGCATGTCGTGGTCGCGGTACTGTTTGGCCACGCTGTCCACCACGTCGGGGGTGGTGCCGGTGGGACCGTCGCTCCAGCCATCGGGCACGCTGCCGGGCTTCTTGATGTTGTCGCCGTCGTTGTAGCAGTCGGCGTCGCCGTAGGAGAACGCCCAGCGTGGCAGCAGGCCGGCGCGGCCGGTCAGTGCGGTGTAGCGATCCAGCAGCGTGTGCAGGCTGGGGCCGACGAAGTAGTACGCATCAAAGCGGTCTTCGCGGTGCAGCAGCGTGGCCTGGTCGGCCTGGCGCAGATCGTAGGTGCCATCGCTCCAGGTGTTGCGCAGCATGCCCCAGCCGCGTGCGCTCAGCAGCATGGGCGCGGGGTTGGGGCGGTCGCCCTCTTCCCAGCCACCGGAGTAGGACACTTCCAGTTCGCGGCCCTTGAAGGCGAAGCGGCCGTTCTGCTGGCCGCCACCGAAGAAGTGTTCGTCGGCGTCGCTGGACAGCACCTGCACGCTCTGGTCCTTGCCCAGGTCCAGCGGCTGCAGCTCGCGCCACAGCGGCACCGCGCCGCCTGCGTCGCGGCGGTCCAGCGCCAGGCGTAGCGGTTGGCGCTGGATGTGCAACACCAGCGCGGCGGTGCGGATGCGGACTTCGGTGCCGTCTTCTTCCAGCTGGGCGGCCACCTTCGCGGCCGGCTGCGGCACCACGATCGGGGCGGCCTTGTCGCCGGCGCCGCTGAGCGTGCCGTTGCGTCCGGCCTGCACGCGCAGCATGTCCTCGCCCAGCAGGTCCACGCGCAGCACCATGCCGTTGTCGGTGCGGATATCCCAGCCGGGGATGCCGTCCTTGTTGGGAGCAGCGCTGATACGGGCCAGGTTGCCCAAGGGCTCGGCCACGGCCGGTGCCGCCGCCAACGCGGACAGCAGGGCCACCATCAGGCCAGTACGTCGAAACCGGGATTCCACCTTGCCCCCAAGCCCGCGGTCAGCGGGAATCTGAAACCAGTGCGGCCGACTCTAGGGCAGGGTCTCGAAAGATGTCAACAAATTGCAAAGAAAAAGGAAGGATATTTTCTTTAAAACGAAAGATATGACGGGAGCTGCTTTCTATATGGCGGCTGAATACGCGATTTCTGCCGCCTGAAACCTTGCTGCGGTGCGGCATCCGCGGGGGAGCGCCCTGCGGTCGACCCGATCGATTCGTAAAAACTGTGACCGCCCTAGCTTTTCTTTATCTTTCGATATTTGACATTTCGAAAGAAAACGCAGAAGGTGCGGTCGCCCAACAGGAATTGCGAATGGACGCTTCTGTGCTTACCGACTTGCCCGCGTGGCAGCGCCTTGGCGGCGCCTATACCGCCGAAGAAATCGCCCAGCAGCCGCGCATGTGGACTGCCCTGGCCGACCTCCTCGATGACGCGCAGGCGCGCATCGACCGCTTCCTTGGGGAGGCACTGCGCCAGCCCGGCCAGTTGGTGATCTTCACCGGTGCCGGCAGCTCGGGCTTCATCGCCGAAATGGTGGCCGACCACATCAATGCGCAGTGGCCCGCCGAGGTCCGCGCGCTCCACACCACCAGCCTGCTCACCCACCCGGCGCTGTACCTGCGCCGCGACCGCCCGACCCTGCTGGTGTCGTTCGGGCGCAGTGGCTCCAGCCCGGAAAGCGTGGCGGCGGTGGAACTGGTGCGCGACCGGGTCGACGACGCGCGCTTCCTGGACATCACCTGCAATGCCGACGGCGAACTGGCCCGGCGTGGCCATGGCCGCAGCGATACGCTGTCGCTGCTGATGCCGCCGCCCAGCTGCGACCGCGCCTTTGCCATGACCAGCAGCCTGAGCAGCATGCTGCTGGCCGCGCTGAGTGTGTTCGACAGCGCGCCGTGGCCGCAGCGCGTGCAGCGCCTGCGCAGCCTGGCCAGCCACGGCGAACGTGGCCTGCAGGCGTGGGACCGTGCCGTGGGCACGCTGGCCCAGGCCGCGTATTCGCGCGTCATCTACCTGGGCAGCGGCCCGCTGGAAGCACTGGCCCGCGAAGCGGCGCTGAAGGTGCTCGAGCTCACTGCCGGCCAGGTGCTGGCGCTGGCCAACACCCCGCTCGGCTTCCGCCACGGTCCCAAGTCCACGCTCAATGGCGACACCCTGGTGGTGATGCTGCGCAGCGCGCAGCCGCTGTCGCGCCGCTACGAACAGGACCTGCTGGACGAACTGCGGGGCGATGGCATCGCCGCACGGGTGATCTCGGTGGGTCCCGATGGCGATGACCGCGCCGACGGCGACTTCGTGCTCGACGCGCCCGCGCTGGACGACAGCTGGCTGGCCCCGCTGTGGCTGCTGATGCCGCAGTGCTATGCGCTGCAGCGTTCGGCGGCGCTGGGCATGACCCCGGACAACCCCTTCCCCGACGGCACCGTGAACCGGGTCGTGCAGGGCGTGACCATTCATTCCCATGGCTGAGCAGGGCATGCCCATGCAGTGCTGGTACGGCATCGACGTTGGTGGCACCAAGATCGAGCTGGTGGCCTACGACGCCACCCTGCGCGAACTGCACCGTGAGCGGGTGACCACGCCCACGCAGGACTACGACACCTTTTTGCAGGCGATCACCGGGCTGGTGCACAGCGCCGACCGCACGCTGGGCGGCGCGTGCCGTGCCATCGGTATCGGCCTGCCGGGCGTGCGCGACCGCAGCACCGGGCGGCAGCTGAGTGCGAACGTGCCCAGCCTCACCGGTCGCCTGGTCGGCGAGGACCTGCAGGCCCGGCTGCAACGGCCGTTGCAGTTCGGCAACGACCTGCAGTGCTTCGCCCTGAGCGAGGCCCACGGCGGCGCGGGCGCGGGGTACCCGAGCATGTTCGGCGCGATCCTCGGCACCGGCGCCGGCGGCGGTTTCTGCGTGGGCGGCCAGTTGCTCACCGGTGCCAACGGCATCGCCGGCGAGTGGGGGCACTGGAGCATTCCGGCCACCCTGCTGCAACGCCACGCGCTGCCGGTGCTGCCCTGCGCGTGCGGCCTGCGCGGTTGCCTGGAGCGCTACGTGTCCGGCAATGGCTTGGCCCTGATCCACGAAGGCCGCGGCGGTGACGCCGTGGACGCCACCGCCGTGGTGGCGCTGGCCCACGCCGGCGATGCCGTCGCCACGCAGGCGCTGGCCATCCACCGCGACCTGCTGGGCTACAGCTTTGCCAACCTGATCCTGGCCATCGACCCGCACGTGATCGTGCTGGGTGGCGGCCTGTCCAAGCTGGAGCAGCTGTACCACGACCTGCCCGCCGCGATCGTTCCCTACCTGTTCCAGGGGGTGCGCGTGCCGCCGATCCTGCCGCCCACCTTCGGCGATGCCGGCGGTGCGCGTGGCGCGGCGCTGCTGGCCCGCCAGCACCACCCTGCCTGCTGATACCCCTTTGTTGCACCGCTTGTTTCCGGAGTTGCCATGTCTGCCATCCAATCGCTGATCGCCGCCCATCGCCAGGGCCATCCCGTGGGCCTGTACAGCGTGTGCTGCAGCAATGAACAGGTGCTGCTGGCGGCCATGCAGGTCGCCCAGCGCTACGACACCCTGCTGCTGATCGAGGCCACCTCCAACCAGGTGGACCAGTTCGGTGGCTACACCGGCATGACCCCGCCGCAGTACCGCGACTACGTGCTCCAACTGGCGCGCGATGCGGGCTTCCCGGCCGAGCGGCTGGTGCTCGGCGGCGACCACCTGGGCCCCAATGCGTGGCAGAAGGGCCCGGCCGAGGTGGCGATGGCCAACGCGCGCACGCTGATCGAAGCGTACGTGGCCGCAGGCTTCCACAAGATCCACCTGGACTGCAGCATGTCCTGCGCCGATGACCCCACCCCGCTGCCCGATGCGGTGGTGGCGGCGCGCTCGGCCGAGCTGGCCCGCATCGCCGAGCGCACCGCCGCCGCGCACGGCCTGCCGCCGCCGGTGTACGTGATCGGCACTGAAGTCCCGATCCCCGGCGGCGAAGCCTCGCTGGCCGGTGGCCTGCAGGTCACCACGCCGGCGGCGGCAGCCACCACCCTGGCCATCCACCGCGAGGCGTTTTCCGCCCCGGACCTCCTGCCGGCGTGGGAGCGCGTGATTGCGATGGTGGTGCAGCCCGGCGTCGATTTCGACCACAGCAGCGTGCACTACTACGACCCGTCCGCAGCGCGCGCGTTGTCGGCGTTTGTTGACGCGCAGCCGCGCATCGTGTTCGAGGCGCACTCCACCGACTACCAGACCGAAGCCGGCCTGCACGCGCTGGTGCGCGACCACTTCGCCATCCTCAAGGTTGGCCCGGCCGCCACCTATGCCTTCCGCGAAGCGGTGTTCGCCCTGGCCATGATCGAAGCCGAGCTGCTGCCGGCGGCGCAGTGTTCCAACGTGATCGCCGTGCTCGACCAGTGCATGCGCGACAAGCCGGGCAGCTGGCGCAGCTACTACCAGGGCGACGAGCACGAACTGCGGTTGCTGCGCGCCTACTCGCTGAGCGACCGCAGCCGCTACTACTGGGGCGAGCCGGCCGTGGTGGCCGCGCTGCAGACGATGGTGGCCAACCTGCGCCAGCACGCGCCGCCGCAGATCCTGCTCAGCCAGTTCCTGCCCAACCAGCAGCTGGCCATCGAAGCCGGCGAGCTGACAGCCGAGCCGTTGGCGCTGATCCAGCACAAGGTGGCCGAACGGCTGGGCGAGTACGCCCGCGCCTGCAATCGCAACCGCGCCGGGGCCAATAACGAAACTTCCCGGGCCACGGAGCTTTCGGAACGGTAAGCTTCGGCTTTCCTTCTGAACGGAATCGCCCCCATGCGCAATACACGCCAGCGTCGCCAACAGATCCTGCAGTTGCTGGTCGAGCACGGCAACGTGCAGGTCAGCGAGCTGGTCGCGCGTTTCGGCGTGTCGGCGGTGACCATCCGCGCCGACCTGACCCACATCGAATCGCAGGGCCTGGCCACGCGTACCCATGGCGGCGCCACCCTGGTGCGCACCCCGCCGCAGGAACAGGACATCCATGAGAAGGACGCCCTGAACCTGCCGGTGAAGGACAGCATCGGCACGCACGCGGCCGGGCTGGTCAAGGCCGGCGACAACATCATCATCGACTCCGGCTCCACCACGATGACCCTGGCCCGGCACCTGCGCGGGCACCGCGACGTGACGGTGATGACCAACGGGCTGAACATCGCCTGGGAACTGGCCAACGCACCGGGCGTTGAACTGCTGCTCACCGGCGGCCTGCTGCGCAAGCAGTCGCTGTCGCTGCAGGGCAGCCAGGCCGAGGCCAGCCTCAACACCTACAGTTTCGACACCCTGTTTCTGGGCGTGGACGGCCTGGACCTGCAGTTCGGCCTGACCACCCACCACGAGGCCGAAGCCAGCCTCAACCACCGCATGGTCGAGCGCGCACGCCGTATCGTGGTGCTCACCGATGCCTCCAAGTTCGGCCGGGTCAGCCTGCACCGCATCGCGCGGCTGGACCAGGTCCACACCGTCATCACCGACGCCAGCATCGACGCCGAGTACCTGGAAGGGCTGCAGCGGCTGGGCATCGAAGTGATCATCGCCGAGTCCCCCGCGTGACCCAGACCCGCTCCCTTTACGGCCGCATCCTCACCCCGCTGGGGTGGCGCCGCGGCCACGTGCACTTCGACACCCATATCCGGCAGCTGCAGGTGGACGACCACAGCGGCGCCGATGATCCGCAGCTGCCGGTGATCCTGCCCGGCTTCATCGACCTGCATGTGCATGGCGCGGCCGGCGTGGACCTGATGCAGGGCGGCGACGTGGCCCGCACCATCGCCCGCACCCACGCGCGTTTTGGCACCACCACGCTGCTGGCCACCACCATGACCGCCGGCCTGGACGAGATCGCCCATGCGCTGCAGGGCGTTGCAGCCACCATGGCCGCCCCCGACGCCGCGGCCGCCTGCATCGCCGGCGTGCACCTGGAAGGCCCGTTCATCAGCCCGCAGCGGCTGGGCGCGCAGCCCAACCGCACGCTGGAGGCGACGCTGGCGCTGGTGCAGCAGCTGCATGCGCTGGCACCGATCCGGGTGATGACACTGGCCCCGGAGATCGGCGCGCACACCGCCCTGATTCCCGCGCTGTGCGCACTGGGCATCCGCGTGCAGCTGGGCCACAGCGCCGGCACCTACGAAGACGGCGTGGCCGCGTTGCAGGCCGGTGCCTCCGGCTTCACCCACCTGTTCAACGGCATGACCGGCGTGGACCACTACCGCCCCGGCATTGCCGCCGCCGCCCTGGCGCATGCGCAGTACGCCGAGATCATCCCGGACCTGCAGCACCTGCACCCGGGCGTGATCCGGCTGGCCGCACGCGCGATTCCGCGCCTGTATGCGGTGACCGACGCCACCGCCGCCACCGGCATGCCCGACGGCGAGTACGCGCTCGGCGAGCAGCGCGTGCACAAGTGCGGCGGCTGCGTGCGCCTGGCCACCGGTTCACTGGCCGGCAGCGCGCTGACCATGGACCAGGCCCTGCGCAACCTGGTGCAGGTGGGGCTGGAGCTGGCCGATGCATCGCAGCGCGTGTCCACCTTCCCGGCCCGGTACCTGGGCCTGGACGATCGCGGCAGCATCGCCCCGGCCGCGCGCGCGGACCTGGTGGTGCTGGATGCCGCACTGCAGTTGCAGCAGGTCTTCGTCACCGGCCACCCGATCCCCCTGTAATGCCGGGCGCTGCCCGGCCATGCCCCGTAGCGCCGGGCTCTGCCCGGCCAGCACCAACAATTCGCCAGGCCCGGCTGCTGGCACCGCCCCCTCTTCCCGTCTTTCCAGGAACGCGTAGATGACCACCGCCGCCGCCACTGCCGTTCCCACCGCCGACGCCCCGCGCTGGCCAATCCGCTACCTGCTCTTCATGGGGGGCATGGGGGGCCTGCTCTACGGCATCGACATCGGCATCATCGCCGGCGCCCTGCCCTACCTGGAGGCCACCGCCACCGCCAGCTGGCACCTCACCAGCCAGCAACTGGGCTTCGTGGTGGCCGCGGTACTGCTGGGCAGCGTGCTGTCGTCGCTGTTCGCCGGCATGGTGGCCGACCTGATCGGCCGGCGTGGCGCGATGTTCGTGGCCGGCGTGCTGTTCACCGCCAGCATTCCGATCATGGCGCTGTCCGACGGCTACGCCGCGCTGCTGATGGGGCGGCTGCTGCAGGGCATCAGCGGCGGCCTGATCGGCGTGGTAGTGCCGCTGTACCTGGCCGAAGTGCTCAGCCCCGAACGACGCGGCCGCGGCGCGGCGATGTTCCAGCTGCTGCTGACCGTCGGGCTGGTGCTGGCTGCGTTGATCGGCCTGTACCACGCCCATGCGGTGGACGCGGCCACCGAAGCGGTGCGCCAGTTGCCGGTTGCCGAACAGCAGCGCCTGCTGTTCGACGTCAAGGACCACGCATGGCGCACCATCTTCTGGACCTGCCTGCTGCCGGGGCTGGTGTTCACCGGCGGCGTGCTGCTGATCAGCGAATCGCCGCGCTGGCTGGTACGCCGTGGCCGTATCGAGAAAGCGCGGGCTGCCCTGCAGCGCACGGTGGCGGCAAGCGACGTCGAACCCACCCTGCAGCGCATCCAGGCACCCGATGCCGTGCAGACCGGCGCCAGCGGCAAGCGCGACCCGCTGCTGAGCCGTCGCTATGTATGGCCGTTCGTGCTGGCCTGCCTGGTGCTGGCCTTCACCCAGGCCACCGGCATCAACTCGGTGCTGGCCTATGCGGTCAACATCCTCAACCAGGCCGGCCTGCCCGGGTCGGTGGCCAATGGCGCCGACGTGGCCATCAAGCTGCTCAATGCGGTGATGACCGTGGTGGCGCTGGTATTGGTGGACCGCAAGGGCCGCAAGTTCCTGCTGATGCTGGGCACCGGTGGCATCACCGTGGCCCTGCTGGCCGCCGCGCTGCTGTTCGTCAAAAGCGAGCACGGGCGGCTGGACGTGCACGCGCAGCTGCAGCAGCAGGTGGCCGGCAGCAGCCTGTCGTTGCCGCTGGATGCGGCCCAGTGGCACCGCCTGGACCGCAACGCCGGCGACGCCCCGCAGCAGCTCACCGTGTCGTATGCGTACGGCGGTTTCAGCAACGTGCGGTCGCTGCGCAGCGACAACCCGATCGATGCCTCGCTGCAGATCCGCCGCGAAGACGCGGTGTCGGCCGACAGCGTGATCGGCGCGTTCTTCCGCCGGCTGCACCTCAACCCCTTCCCCGATCCCGCCCACGCCGCACAGGCGCCGCTGGTGATCGAGCGCGCGATGATCGGCCCGGTGCCCTCGCCCACCCACGGCTGGCTGGTGGCCGGCTGCATCCTGCTGTTCGTGGCGTTCTTCGCGGTGGGTCCGGGCGTGTGCGTGTGGCTGGCGCTGTCCGAACTGATGCCCACCCGCATCCGCTCCAACGGCATGAGCATCGCCCTGCTGATCAACCAGTTCGTGTCCACCGTGATCGCCGCGATCTTCCTGCCCACCGTGGGCCACCACGGCTACGCCAGCATGTTCTTCTTCTGGGCAGCGTGCACGCTGCTGTACTTCCTGATCGCCGCGTTCTGGCTGCCGGAAACCAAGGGCAAGTCGCTGGAACAGATCGAAGCCAACTTCCGCTGACGCGTACTGCCGGGCTCCGCCTCTGCCCGCCCTACCGTAGCGCCGGGCTCTGCCCGGCCGCCTGCCCGACCGTCCCAACGGCGGGCAGCGACGCGCTCAGGGCGTTTTCCCGGTGATTTCGGTGTACATGCGCTGTGCCTGGGTGGCATCGCCCAGGCCGGACACCTGCATGCCCTTGCCGAATGGTCCCTGGATGGTGGCCACCGACAGCACCTTCTCGCCAACGCTGAAGGCCACCCGGCGGCCAATGCGGGCCTCGGTGGCAGCCTGGATGCGCGGCGCGGCGGCGTCGGTCATGGTCAGACTCAGCAGCGGCTCGCCGCCCTGCGTGTTGCGGTCCAGCGCGACCGATGCGATATCGGCGGTGGTGATGAACGCCGGTTCCAGCACGGCCAGCGGGCGTCCGTTCTCGTCCTTCAACAGGGTGGCAGCGGCACTGCCGTGCTCGTCCACTTCGCGCATCTGGATGCGGGCCTGCGGCAACGGTGCCGCCGAGGAGGGGGGATCGAACACCTGGTGGATCTGCTGGCAACCGGCCAGGCCGACCGTGCCGGCCAGCAACATGACGGCAAGAAACATCCTGCGCATACGCCCTCCTCCTTGTTGGGGGGTGCGGGCCTGGCCCGGCACCGGTCAGCGCAGGCGGCGAAGGCGGAACGCCACCACCACCTGCAGTACGCCATAGATGAGGCTGCCGATTCCGATCCACAAGGTGGTGACGGCGACACCGGCCAGCGGGTTGGCCACCAGCAGTGCGCCCAGCACGATCGCCAGCACGCCGCTGAGAATCAGCAGCCATTCGCCCTGGATGTGGCGGCGCACACGCACCGCGAACACGATGCGGTGTATGCCGGCCACGATCAGCCACACCGCCAGCAGCAACACCAGCACGCTGGCCGTGGCCAACGGATTGATCACTGCCAGCACGCCGAACACCAGCGATGCCAGCGCGTACACCGCCAGCCAACCGCGCGATACCCCGCTGTTGCCGCCGAACAGTGCAACCAGACTGATCACGCCCTCCACCACGGCCATCACGCCGATCGCCCATGCCAGCGCGGTGGCGGCCGCAAGCGGCTGCAGGATGGCCACCGCACCAAACACCAGCGCGACCAGGCCGTACAGCAGCAGCACCCACCAGCTACGGGCAACCAGCGACACCACAGGCGATACCGGAATGTTCATGGGCAGCTCTCCATGCAGGGAGGGGGGACTGGCCCATGCTAGCGCCCGCGCATGAAAGCCGCAGTCACACCGCAGCGCCGCCGGGTATTGCCTTCAGTTCGTCCAGCAGCGCCTGTTCGGCCGCCGCGCTGAAGCGCCAGCCTCCCTCCACCGGCACGATCGCCCCCTCGGCCACCCGCGTATCCCACCACTCTTCGACGAAGCCGGGCGCGAACCCACCGGTCTTGAAGCCGAAGGGCGCCACGACCAGGTCGAACGGCACCATGAGTTCGTAGCACGGCGTTGCGTAGTCGTCCTGCTCGGCGGGGAGCTTGAGGAAATGCGTGAACGAGGTGGCCGTGGTCAGCTGCGAGTACAACCAGAACATCAGGTCGTACATCCGGTGCGAGTCGGGATCGGCATGCAGCGCGAAGAAGCCCTTTTCCTCGGTGATCCGGCGCGCCAGCGCACGCAACGCGCGCTCACCGTCGGGCAGCACACCGGCCGATGCCTCCAGCGCACGCTGCACGATCGGCGACAGCGTGCCGCGGTCCACCGTGACCAGATCGATCTCCAGGGTTTCGGCTGCATCGTCGAACGCATCTTCATCCACCAGTCCGTGGATGAACGTGGCGAAGTCCGGGGCGACCACCGTGATCGCGTAGTCCGCCTCCTGGTCCACGTGCACCACCTGGGGTTCGCCCTGCGGGCCGCACTGGCGGTAGTCGAGCATCACCAGGTCGTGCCCGGCGCTGGGGCAGTCGGCGATGACGATACCGATATCCGGGTAGCCCCACTCCTCCTGCATGAAGCGCGAACCGAATTCGCCGCCCACCGCGTAGGGCTTCTGTCGCCCAAGCGCATACAGGCCGCAGACCTGCACGTGATCCTCGGCCCAGCTGGTAGCCTCGTCCATCGGATGGCAACTGCGCTGCAGCAGGCCGCCGTTGTGGCGGCGGGCCAGTGCGATGTACGCATCGGGGATGCGATAGCCCAGCTCGGCCTGTAGCTCGGCAATGAGCGCGTCGCTGGGCGGCGGCTCCTGGTAGTTCTGCTGCGAGTACTCGCAGTCGTCCCAGAAATCGGCGAAGTCGAACGTGGCGAACGGATCCATCGGCGGCGGTCTTTCCCTATGACAGCCCCCGAGTATAGAGCGCCCCCTCACGGCACCCGTGCGCAGACCCACACCGCGGGATCGGGCAGGCCGACGCGCTGCAGGGCGTGCACGGCCGCGTCGAGCGTGGCGCCGGTGGTCATCACGTCATCCACCACGGTCAGCCGCGCCGGCGGTGGGGTGGTGATCGCAAAGGCGTCGTGCAGGTTGCGCCGCCGTGCATCGGCATCCAGCGCCGACTGCGCGGCCGTCAACCGATCCCGATGCAGTCCGCACCACAGCGGCTGCCGCAGCGCGCGCGCCAACGGCCGGGTGAGTTCCAACGCCTGGTCGTAGCCGCGCGTGCGCAGTCGCTGGCGGTGCAGCGGCACCGGGGCCAGCGGGCCGATGACGAAGCTGGGCACCCGCTGCAGCATCAACTGCGACAGCAGACGCCCGGCGGCCAGGTCGTGGTGGAACTTGAAGCGACGCAGCAGCTGGTCCACCGGTGCGGCGTACAGGAACGCCGCGGCAGCGGCAGCCTGCCGGGGCGGGTCATGCAGGCAGACACCACAGCACCGTGCAGGCGTGCCCTCCGGCAGCGGCAGCGCGCACAGCGGGCAGGCGTGGTCGTTCCAGGGCAGGGCGGCATGGCAGGCCGCGCACAGGTCCAGCCCGGCGCTGCCGGGTTCTTCGCAGACCAGGCAGCGCAGGGGCAGGGCCTGCTGGCCCAGCCAGGTCAGCGCAGCAGACAACCGGGCAAGCACGCGATCACCGTTTGAAGAGGCCGGCCCCCAGCGTGGCGGCCCGCCCCCAGGCGTGTATGTCGGTGCTTGCCGGTGCGTGCGGTCAGCCATCTACCGGGCGCACCCGCCGATCAATCGCAGTCCTGGTAGCCACCCAGTTCGCCACACTGCGTGCAGCGGAACATATACGCGGTAGGCGAGCCATCCTTGCGCAGCGCGCCGAAGAAATGGTCCCACTGCGGGCCATCATCCAGCCCGGTGCTGTCCTGGATCGCCGCGATCGCGCCTGCACCCAGTGCCTGCAGTTCCGCCTGCCCGGCACGGCCAATGAACTGGGCCGCGTCCCCGCAATGGGTCCACCACTTTTCCTGCTGCCAGGCGCTGAAGCCGGGGGTGCGCCGCGCGACTTCCTCGACCACCGCCTCCGGTACTTCGTCCCATTCACCGCCGCCGCCAATGCCTTCGTCATCGGTGAAGCTGGCATCAAGCCGCGCGCTGGCCGACCCGTCGGCAATGCACCACGGGCAGATCTCTGCGTCGTACTCCTCTTCGGCATACACCGGGCCGGTGTAGACGTAGCCGCGCGCCTGGTGGCAACTGACGCAGACCGTGGGGGAGGCGATGACGCTGCCGGTGGCGAGCGGGTCGGGGTGGTAGGTGAAACGGGGCAGGGTCATGCGGTCTCCTTCTGGTGCTTGGGTGGAGACTGTAGTGGGTATGGGTGGGTTGGGTGCCGGGTTGGTGGGGTTGGCTGGGTTGCCGGCCGGCGGCCGGCACTACCGGGCTGTAAACCTTCCGCATCTATATTTGGTTGACAGCGGGTTGCGTCGACGACCACACTTCCGCCCCCGTTCCTGCACGCCGAGGGCTGCTCCATGCCAAGCGACATCCGCCACGATTGGCGCAGCGAGGAGCTGCTGGCCCTGTTCGCGCTGCCGTTGCCTGCACTGCTGCACCGCGCCGCCAGCGTGCACCGCGAGCAGTTCGACCCGGCGCAGGTGCAGGTGTCCACGCTGCTGTCGGTCAAGACCGGCGGCTGCCCCGAAGACTGCGCGTATTGCCCGCAGGCCCAGCGCTACAGCACCGGGGTGGATGCGCAGAAGCTGATGGCCACCGAGGACGTGGTGGCCAAGGCGCGGCAGGCCAAGGCGGCCGGCGCGTCGCGGTTCTGCATGGGCGCGGCCTGGCGTTCGCCCAAGGAACGCGACATCCCCAAGGTGGCGGCGATGATCCGCGAGGTGAAGGCGCTGGGCCTGGAAACCTGCGCCACGCTTGGCATGCTCAGCGGCGACCAGGCCGTGGCCCTGCGCGAGGCCGGGTTGGACTACTACAACCACAACCTGGACACCGCGCCGGACTATTACGACTCGATCATCCACACCCGCCAGTACCAGGACCGCCTGGACACCCTGGGCCACGTGCGCGACGCCGGGTTGAAGACCTGCTGCGGCGGCATCGTGGGCATGGGCGAGACCCGCGAGCACCGCGCCGGACTGCTGCTGGCGCTGGCCAACCTGCCGGCCCACCCCGATTCGGTGCCGATCAACCGGCTGGTGCAGGTGGCCGGCACGCCCCTGCACGGCACCGCCGAACTGGACCCGTTCGAGTTCGTGCGGATGATCGCGGTGGCCCGTATCGCCATGCCCCGCGCGATGGTGCGGCTGTCGGCCGGGCGCGAGGCGATGAGCGACGAGCTGCAGGCCCTGTGCTTCCTGGCCGGGGCCAACTCGATCTTCTACGGGGAAAAGCTGCTGACTACCGGCAACCCGGACACCGAACGCGACCTGGCCCTGTTCGCGCGGCTGGGCCTGCGCCCGATGCCGGTCCAGGTGGATGCGGCCGACCACGACCATCCCGGCACGGTCCATGCCGACATCACCCAGGACACAGGGCGGTGCGGTGGCGGCACCGGGCAGGCCGCCTGAGGCCCGCCCGGTGCCCGCCCCCCGGGGCAGCGCCGCGCCCGCCAACCGGGTACGCTAACCGCCCATCCATGCCAGCCGACGACCATGGCCCGCCCCGACCTGCACGACCGCATCCAGGCCCAGCGCAAGCTCCGCGACGCGCAGGGCCGCATCCGCGTGCGCCGCACGGTGACCCGTCGCGACGGTGTGCGGCTGGAGATCGACGGCCAATGGCTCACCGGCTTCTGCAGCAATGACTACCTGGGGCTGTCACAGCAGTTCGGGGTGGTCAGCGCGCTGCAGGACGCCGCCGCGCGCGAGGGCGCCGGTGCCACCGCTTCGCACCTGATCTGCGGCCACCATGCGCTGCATGAGGCGCTGGAGCGGGAAATGGCCGAGTGGCTTGGCTACCCGCGCGCGCTGCTGTTCGGCAGCGGCTTTGCCGCCAACCTGGCGGTGCAGCAGGCGTTGCTCAGCGAAGAAGACGATGTGTGCGTGCAGGACCGGCTCAACCACGCCAGCCTGCTCGACGCCACGCGCCTGGCCGGTTGCCGGCTGCGCCGTTACCCGCACCTGGACACCGAAGGCGCGCTGCGCCAGTTGAAGCACGCGCCCGACGGCGCGGCGATGCTGGTCACCGATGGCGTGTTCAGCATGGACGGCGACATCGCCCCGCTGCGCTCGCTGTCGCTGGTGGCGCGCATGCAGGAAGCGCTGTTGTACGTGGACGATGCGCATGGCATCGGCGTGGTGGGCGAACATGGCCGCGGCTGCGTGGCCGATGCCGGGCTGGGCGTGGCCGACGTGCCGCTGCAGCTGGCCACCCTGGGCAAGGCGCTGGGTGGCAGTGGCGCGGTGGTGCTGGGCGATGACGCCCTGATCCAGCACCTGGCCGAAACCGCCCGTCCGTACATCTACACCACGGCGGTGTCGCCGGCACAGGCGGCCGCCTCGCTGGCCGCGGTGAAACTGGCCCGGCGTGACGACTGGCGACGCGAAAAACTCGGCGAGCTGATCGCCGTGTTCCGCGCCGGTGCGCGCCAGCACGGATTGGAACTGATGCCGTCCGATACGCCGATCCAGCCCTTGCTGTGCGGCGCGGAGTCCACCGTGATGGCCTTGTCGGCCGCGCTGGAAGCGTCCGGGTTCCTGGTCAGCGCGATCCGTCCCCCTACCGTGCCGGAAGGAAAAGCGCGCCTGCGCGTGACCTTGTCGGCACTGCACACCCCGGCGCAGGTGCGCGCGCTCACCGACGCGATCGGGCACGCGCGCGATACCGTCCTGCGCCAGCAGTCGCTGGATGCACTGAGCGCGTGAGCCCGGTGCTGTGAGCCTGCATATCGAGGTGGTCGGCAACGGGCCGGCAGTGGTGCTCATCCATGGCTGGGCACTGCATGGCGGCGTGTTCGCGCCGCTGGTGGACCGCCTGGCCGCGCAGTACCAGCTGCATCTGGTGGACCTGCCCGGCCATGGTTTCAGCCACGACGATGCCACGCCGCTGCGGCTGCCCCATGTGGTCAACGCCATCGCTGCCGCCACGCCACCGGCGGTGTGGTGCGGCTGGTCGCTGGGCGGGCTGTTCGCCCTGCATGCCGCCGCCACGCTGCCGCAGGTGCGCGCGCTGGTGATGATCGCCGCCACCCCGCGTTTCGTGCGCGGCGACGACTGGCCACACGCAGTGGAACCGGCGGTGTTTGAACAGTTCGGGCAGGACCTGGCGCAGGACTACCGCGGCACCCTGGAGCGTTTTCTGGCACTGGATGCGATGGGGTCCGAACACGCCCGGCAGGAACTGCGCACCCTGCGCGAGATGCTCATCGCGCGCGGTGAGCCGGCCGCGCGTGCGCTGCAGGAAGGGCTGCGCCTGCTGGAGACCACCGACCTGCGCGGCGCGCTGGCCGGGCTGGGCAAGCCCAGCCTGTGGCTGGCCGGCGCGCGCGACCGGCTGGTGTCCGCGCGCGCCATGCAGGCCGCCGCCGCGCTGTCGCCCGGCGCGCAGGCGCATGCGGTCGCCCAGGGCGGCCATGCGCCGTTCCTGGGCCACACCGACCAGGTGGCCACGCAGCTGCAACACTTCGTTGCCGGCCTTCCCTGACCCATCCACCGCGCGCATCGCCGATCATGTACGCCCGTCTTTCACTGCAGGAGTGACCCATGGATCTTGGAATCGCCGGTCGCTGGGCGCTGGTCTGCGCGGCCAGCAAAGGCTTGGGCCTGGGCTGCGCCCGTGCGCTGGTGCGCGAGGGCGTGAACGTGGTGGTGGCCGCTCGTGGTGAAGACGCGCTCGACCGCGCGGTGCTGGAACTGCAGGCGCTGCCCGGCGCGCGTAAGGTGGTCGGCGTGGTCGCCGACATCACCACCGAGGCTGGCCGCGACGCGGCCCTGGCCGCCTGCCCGCAGGTCGACATCCTGGTCAACAACGCCGGCGGCCCGCCCGCCGGGGATTTCCGCCAGTTCACCCGCGACGACTGGATCGCCGCGCTGGATGCCAACATGCTGGCGCCGATCGCGCTGATCCGCGCCACCGTGGACGGCATGATCGAGCGCGGCTTCGGCCGCGTGGTCAACATCACCTCCTCATCGGTGAAGGCGCCCATCGACATCCTGGGGCTGTCCAACGGCGCGCGCTCGGGCCTCACCGGCTTCGTCGCCGGCCTGGCCCGCAAGACCGTGGCGCACAACGTTACCCTCAACAACCTGCTGCCCGGTCAGTTCGACACCGACCGCCTGCGCGGCAACTTCGCCTACCTGGCCCAGCAGCAGGGCATCGACGCCGGCCAGATCGCCGAGCGCAAACGCACCCACATCCCGGCCGGCCGCTTCGGCACCGCCGATGAGTTCGGCGCCGCGTGCGCCTTCCTGTGCAGCGCGCACGCCGGCTACATCACCGGGCAGAACCTGCTGATCGACGGCGGCGCCTACCCGGGCACGTTCTGACCTTCGCACCCTTGTTTTCGCAGTGAGCCTTCCATGACGTCCAGCTTCGATCCCCGCCACGTCCGCCGCGCGTTCTCGCGTGCCGCCGCCAGCTACGACGCCGCCGCCGCGCTGCAGCGCGAGGTGGAAAACCGCCTGCTGGAATCGTTGGACTACCTGGAAGACCGCCAGCCGCAGGTCGTGCTGGACGTGGGCAGCGGCACCGGCCATGCCAGTGCGGCGATGAAGAAGCGCTGGCCCAAGGCGCAGGTGATCGCGCTGGACCTGGCCGAACCGATGCTGCGCGAAGCGAAGAAGCAGGCCGGCTGGTGGAGGCCGTTCACCCGCGTGTGCGCCGATGCGCAGGCCCTGCCCCTGCTGGACCAGAGCGTGGATGTGATCTACAGCAACCTGTGCCTGCAGTGGGTGGAAGACCTGCCGGCGGTGTTCGCCGGGTTCCGCCGCGTGCTCAAGCCGGGCGGGCTGCTGCTGTGCTCCACGTTCGGCCCGGAAACGCTGATCGAACTGCGCGACGCCTTCACCCAGGCCGACGCGGTGCCGCACGTGAGCCGCTTCGCGCCGATCGCGCAGTTCGGCGACGCGCTGATGATGGCCGGCTTCCGCGACCCGGTGCTGGACCGCGACCTGTTCACCCTCACCTACGACGACATGACCGCGCTGATGCGCGAGCTGCAGGCCATCGGCGCCACCAACGCGCGCCATGACCGCCGCCACACGCTCACCGGCCGCGGCCGCTTCGCCGCCGCCCGCGCCGCCTACGAACCGTTGCGCCGCGAAGACGGCAAGCTGCCCAGCAGCTGGGAAGTCATCTACGCCCACGCCTGGGCCCCCGAAGCCGGCGCCCCCATCCGCGAACAGGGCCACGACGTGGCCAGCGTGCCGGTATCGGCCATCCCGATCCGCCGCCGCACCCCCTGAAACCTGCCGGGGGTAGAGCCGACCGTTGGTCGGCTGCACGTATACCGGCCCGGCGGTAGAGCCGACCGTTGGTCGGCTGCACGTATACCGGCCCGACGGTAGAGCCGACCGTTGGTCGGCTGCACGTATACCGGCCCGGCGGTAGAGCCGACCGTTGGTCGGCTGCACGTATACCGGCCCGACGGTAGAGCCGACCGTTGGTCGGCTGCCCTTACGGCGGCCAGGCAATCCAGCCGACCAACGGTCGGCTCTACGCCGGAAACAGATCCCGGTGGAAGAAGTAAATCTCCTGCACCAGGAATTTCCAGCTGGTGTGGAAGCTGCGGAAGCGCGTGCTCGGCGTGGACGATGCCAGCGCATCGATGCCCAGCTCGCGCGCCAGCCGCAGCGCGCGCGCCATGTGCAGCGGGTCGCTGACGATGATCACCCGGTGCAGCTTGCGCTGCTGCATCAGCCGCCGCGCCTCGATCAGATTCTGGCGGGTGGTACGCGAGGCGGTCTCGATCAGGATCGCCTCGTCCGGAATGCCCTGCTTGAGCGCATAGCGGCGCGCCACCTGCGATTCGGAGAAGCGCGCGCCGGTACCGCCGTAGCCACCGGTGAAGATCAGCAGCGGCGCATAGCCGGCCTCATAAAGATCCAGGCCGTGCCGGATGCGTTCTTCAAACACCGGTGACGGCTTGGCGTCATACGCGGCCGCACCCAGCACGATGATCGCGTCGGCCTTGGCCGCCTGGTCGCGCTCGCCTACCCATACGATCCACGCGGTGACGCCCAGCAGCCAGGCCACCAGCAGAATGCACAGCCGCCACACCCAGCCCAGCAGCCCTACCCCGGCACGGCGGCTCATGCGCGCGCCCAGGGCAAGGCATCCAGGTCGACATTGCCGCCCGACAGCACCACGCCCACCCGCTGCCCGGCAAACCGCTGCGGCGTGGCGAGGATGGCGGCCAGGGCGATCGCCGACGACGGCTCCACCACCTGCTTGAGCACCTGCCAGAGCAGGCGCATGGCCGCCACGGTGGCGCTATCGGCCACGGTGATGACCTCGGCCGCGCCGTGCAGCAGCGCGAAGTTCGGGGCGCCCAGCGTGGTGCGCAGGCCATCGCACAGCGTGTCGGGGGTGAAATCGATGCGGCGTTCGCCGGCAGCCAGCGAGCGCGCGGTGTCGGCCGCGCCCGCCGGCTCGGCCAGCACCAGCCGGGTCTGCGGTGCCAGCGCCTGCAGCGCCAACCGCGTGCCCGACGCCAGCCCGCCGCCGCCCACCGGCACCACCAGCACGTCGAACGGGCCGTGGCCGCGCAGCAGCTCCAGCGCCGCCGTGCCCTGCCCGGCGATCACCCGCGGGTCGGCATAGGGGTGCACCAGGCTGGCGCCGGTCTGGGCCTGCACCTGCGCGCACATGGCTTCACGCGCGGCGATGCTGGCCTCGCAGCGCCACACCGTGGCGCCGTGACGGGCGATGTTGGCCAGCTTGGCGCCCACCGCGCCCTGGGGCACCACCACGTTGCAGGCGATGCCGCGGGTACGCGCGGCCAGCGCCAGCGCGGCACCATGGTTGCCCGAGGAATGGGTGACCACCCCGCGCGCGGCCTGGTCCGGGTCCAGCGACCACACCGCGTTGCAGGCCCCCCGGAACTTGAAGGCCCCGCCACGCTGCAGGTGCTCGCCCTTGAACAGCAGCGACGCCCCCGCCAACCCGTCCAGCGCGCGCGAGTGCAGCACCGGGGTCACGCTGGCATGCGGGGCAATGCGTGCGGCGGCCGCCAGCAGGTCGTCGACACAGGGCAAGGGTGAATCGCTCATGACGCAAGATTAACGTATGGCCCCGGTTCGCACCGCCCCGTCTGAACGTGACACGATGGCAATCATTCAGCGGATCGGGCCGGAGTTAAGGGCCGATTCAATGCGCCGGGCCGAAGCTGGCCGCATACCCTCGGGGGGAACCCACCATGAAAATGCGCCTGATCTTTGCCGGTGGCCTGTTGTTGGCCCTGTCCGGCTGCGCCACCTACGACTACGTTGGCGGTGGTGCTGGCAGCGGCTACTACCACGGCGCGCCGTCGGTGGAGTACCGCTATCCCTATGGGTACCCGTCCGGTTACGGCCCGGGCTACTACGGTGGCGGGTACTACGGCGGTGGCTATGGGTACGGCAACCCGTATTACCGCCCGTATCCGAACTATCGCCCGCCGCACAACCACCGCCCGCCGCCGCGTCCGGGCAACGGCGGCAATCCGCCGGTCCGGCCCGATCGCCCGGATCGACCGCGTCCGTCGTACAACGGCGGCTCGCCGTGGCGGAACATGGATTCGCTGGGGGGCCGGCAGCAACAGCAGCGTCCGCAGCAGCAGCGCCCGTCGGCGCCGCCGCAGGCACGTCCAGCGCAGGCACCGCGCCCGGCACAGCGGATGAACGGTTCCCCGTGGAGGAACATGAACAATTTGAACCAGCGCACAGTTGAGCCCTGATCCATCTTGATTTTCACCACCCACCCGGTTCAATCTAGGCGGGTGGTGACAGCTTCGGTCGCAAAGTGACAAAAGCGACACAGCACGTCACATCCAGCTCTATGTCGATATCCGCCGGGATTCTCTGGATCCCCCCTGTTCCGGCCCTGTCGGATGTCGGCACCTACAACGCAGAAGGCCCCGCCATGGCGGGGCCTTCTGTTTTTGGATCGTGGCATGGGCTGAAAAAAAACAGGGCCGGCAGTCCCCCGACTGCCGGCCCTTCTGCTTCCCCTGGTTGCGCATGGACCGGCCCCTGTTCCAATTCCGGTCCGTAGCGCCAAACGACGCCTGCCAGCCTGGGTGCTATTGGGTTATCTGCAGAAAACGTGCCAACTTGAGGGTTGATTTCAGCGACAGGCCCGATTGGCGCTAAAATCACCACCCCACGCCCTGCGTCCAGGGCCGTTCCGGGCCCCCCGCGCCCCCGAGCCCCATCGAAATGACCGACTCCTTCTACCGTTACGACGTCATCGTCATCGGCGGCGGCCACGCCGGCACCGAAGCTGCGCTGGCGGCTGCGCGCAGCGGTGCGCGCACCCTGCTGCTGACCCACAACGTGGAAACCATCGGCGCGATGAGCTGCAACCCGGCCATCGGCGGGATCGGCAAGGGCCACCTGGTGAAGGAGATCGACGCCCTGGGTGGGGCCATGGCGCATGCCGCCGACCGCGCCGGCATCCAGTGGCGCACCCTCAATGCCTCCAAGGGCCCGGCCGTGCGCGCCACCCGCTGCCAGGCCGACCGCAACCTGTACCGCATGACGATCCGCCAGATCGTGGAAGCCCAGCCGAACCTGACCGTGTTCCAGGCAGCGGTGGACGACCTGGTGATCGACGGCGACACCGTGCGCGGCGCGATCACCCAGACCGGGCTGACCTTCCACGCCGCCGCCGTGGTGCTCACCGCCGGCACCTTCCTGGCCGGCAAGATCCACGTGGGCCAGACCCAGTACGCCGCCGGCCGCATGGGCGACCCGCCGGCCACCACGCTGGCCGCCCGCCTGCGCGAGCGCCCGTTCGTGATCGACCGCCTGAAGACCGGCACGCCGCCGCGCATCGACGGCCGTTCGCTGGACTACAGGGTGATGGACGAGCAGCCCGGCGACGACCCGCGCCCGGTGATGTCCTTCCTGGGCCACCAGGCCGAACACCCGGCCCAGGTGAGCTGCTGGATCACCCACACCAGCGAGCGCACGCACGACATCATCCGCAGTGCCCTGCACCGCTCGCCGCTGTACAGCGGGCAGATCGAAGGCATCGGCCCGCGTTACTGCCCGTCGATCGAAGACAAGGTGGTGCGCTTCGCCGAGAAGGCCAGCCACCAGATCTTCGTCGAGCCCGAAGGGCTGGATGTGGTGGAGATCTACCCCAACGGCATTTCCACCTCGCTGCCGTTCGACGTGCAGCTGGCGCTGGTGCGCAGCATCGGCGGCTTCGAGAACGCGCACATCACCCGCCCCGGTTACGCGATCGAGTACGACTTCTTCGACCCGCGCAGGCTGGACAACACCCTGCAGACCAAGAGCGTGTCCGGGTTGTTCTTCGCCGGCCAGATCAACGGCACCACCGGCTATGAAGAAGCCGCGGCGCAGGGCCTGCTGGCCGGCATCAACGCCGCCCGCCACGTGCGCGAACAGGCCGGCTGGTGCCCGCGCCGCGACGAGGCCTACCTGGGCGTGCTGGTCGACGACCTGATCACCCACGGCACCACCGAGCCGTACCGCATGTTCACCAGCCGCGCCGAGTACCGCCTGCAGCTGCGCGAGGACAACGCCGACGTGCGCCTGACCGGCACCGGCCGCGAACTGGGTCTGGTGGATGACCACCGCTGGGCCGCGTTCCAGACCAAACAGGCGGCCGTGGCCACCGAATCGGCGCGCCTGCGCGCGCTCTGGGCCACGCCCGGCAACGCACTGGGCCGCGAAGTGGAAGCCACCCTGGGGGTGGCGGTCAGCCGCGAAACCAACGTGCTGGACCTGATCAAGCGCCCCGAACTGGACTACGCCCAGCTCATGCAGGTGCCGTCGCTGGGCCCGGCGGTGGCCGACCCGAAGGTCGCCGAGCAGGTGGAGATCGGCGTGAAGTACGCCGGCTACCTGGACCGCCAGCGCGACGAGATCGCGCGCCAGCAGCGCCACGAGAACACCGCCATCGCCAGCGACTTCGACTATGCCGGCGTGCGCGGCTTGTCGGCCGAAGTGCAGCAGAAGCTCGAGCGCGTGCGCCCGCAGACCATCGGCCAGGCCCAGCGCATCCCCGGCATGACCCCGGCGGCGATCTCGCTGCTGCTGGTGCACCTGGAACGCGCGCGCCGCATCCGCGCCGCATGACACGCCACCCCACCGGGTAACGCGGCACCCACCAGGTAGAGCCGACCGTTGGTCGGCTGCTCCAAATGCCCGGTAGAGCCGACCGTTGCCCGGCTGCCCCAGGTCCCGCGCAGCCGACCAACGGTCGGCTCTACCGGGTCCACGCCCAACCCACCGCTGCAGGACGCAGGAGAACAGACATGGATATCCATCCAATCGCGCCGGACAAGCGCGCCGCCGTCATCGTCGAATTGGAGCGCATCGAACGCGAACACGACGTGCGCGTGCTGATGGCCTGCGAATCGGGCAGTCGCGGCTGGGGCTTCTCCTCGCCCGACAGCGATTACGACGCGCGCTTCATCTACGTGCACCGCCAACCGTGGTACGTCAGCGTCAACGAGGCCACCGGCCCCGGCCAAGCACAGCGGGATGTCATCGAGCTGCCGATCGACGACGAACTGGATGTGAGCGGCTGGGACCTGCGCAAGGCACTGCGGCTGGTGTCCAAATCCAACCCGACCCTGTCCGAATGGCTGCGCTCGCCGATCGTGTATCGGCAGGACGATGCCGCGGTGGCCACGCTGCTGGATGCGGTGCAGCAGTTCCATTCGCCGCTGGGCAGCTGGTGGCATTACTTCAACATGGCCCGCACCAACTTCCGCGGCTATCTGCGCGGTGAGCGGGTGCGCACCAAGAAGTACCTGTATGTGCTGCGCCCGCTACTGGCCTGCCGCTGGATCGAGTGCGAGGCCGAGCCGCCGCCGATGGCCTTCGAGCTGCTACTGGATCGCCTGCTGCCCCACGGCCCGGTGCGCGCGGCAATCGACCAGCTGCTGGTGGTCAAGCGTGCCAGCGCCGAGGTTGCCGATGGCCCACGGGTGGGGGTGATCAGCGCGTACATCGAGGCCGAACTGGCGGCAATGGGCCATGCAGCCCCGCCACTGGCATCGGGCAATGGCGACAGCGAGGCATTGGACACGCTGTTCCGCCAGATGCTGGCCACGCACGCCCCCCGGTAGAGCCGACCGTTGGTCGGCTGCACAGCACGCGTCGCCGGGTTCCTGGCAGCCGACCAACGGTCGGCTCTACCCCCGGGTGGGGGCGTGCCGTTGCGCATGGCGGGCGTCGGGCGCCCCCGCGTTATCATCGGGGGCCGGGACAACGCTGCAGGCGGCGTCCCTGCCCCTGCGTTGCCGGAGTTTGCACATGTCCCCGATCCGCCCCTTCCTCGACACGCTTCCCGTCCTTGGTCAGCGCTGCTACATCGACCCGGCCTGCACCATCATCGGTGACGTGGTCCTGGGCGATGACGTATCGGTCTGGCCGGGCACGGTGATCCGCGGCGACGTCAACCATGTCCGGATCGGCGCGCGCAGCAACATCCAGGACGGCACCATCATCCATGTCAGCCACCATAGCCCGTACAACATGGAAGGCTTCCCGACCCTGATCGGCGAAGGGGTGACCGTGGGCCATGGCACCATCATCCATGCCTGCACCATCGGCGATTACAGCCTGATCGGCATGGGCGCGTGCATCCTCGACGGGGCACGGGTGGAGCAGCACGGCTTCGTCGGCGCCGGTGCCGTGGTGGGCCCGGGCAAGGTGGTGGGCGAAGGCGAACTGTGGGTGGGCAACCCGGCGCGCCTGGTGCGCACGCTGACCAGCAAGCAGATCGAATCGCTGCACTACTCGGCCGACCACTACGTCCGGCTCAAGGACAAGTACCTGGGCTGATCCCGGTCGCGGCGGTCGCAACCGCCCCCACCCCGCCCCCGGTGCTGGGCATCGGCACGGCCGCACGGTAAAGTCCACAGCCGACCAGGAAGCAGTCGAGAACCCGCATGCCCCCGCTGGCAGCAGACCGGAGAGGATTCCGGCACATCCATTCCGGCCCCGTGCGCGCATGAGTGCGACGATGCTGGACACCTACCGTGAAGTGATCACGCCCGAAGGCGTGCCGCTGCACCTGCCGGCCGCCGGTCCGGTGCCGCGTGCACTGGCGTGGGCGATCGATTTCACCCTCCGCGTCGGCGCGTTGATGATGCTGAGCATTCCGCTGGCCTTCCTCGGCGAGTTCGGCCAAGGCCTCTACCTGGCGCTGATGTTCCTGCTGATGTGGGCGTACACCATCGTGCAGGAGGCGCTGTGGGGCCGCACCGTGGGCAAGCGCGTGCTGGGTCTGCGCGTGGTCGCGCGCGACGGCGCACCCATCGGCTGGATGGCTGCCATCACCCGCAACCTGCTGCGCACCGTGGACATGCTGCCGTTCGGCTACGCGCTGGGCCTGCTGTCGAGCCTGTTCGATGCGCACGGGCGCCGCCTGGGCGACCTGGTCGCCGGCACCGTGGTGATCCACGACAGCGCGCGCCCGGCGCTGGGCAGCGTGCCCATCGACACCGTACTGGCGCCACCGCAACCGTTGCAGCCGGCCGAACAGGCCGCCGTGGTCGCCTTTGCCGAACGTGCCGCGCGGCTATCCGCCCCGCGCCAGCAGGAACTGGCCGGCATCGTCGCCCCGCTCAGCGGCGGCGGTGGCCAGGTGGGCGTGTTGCGCCTGTATGCGATGGCCAACTGGCTGCTGGGGCGCCGATGAGGCAGGAACAATTCGTCGCCCGCTACCAGCACGAATGGCAGGCGCTGGAGCACTGGCTGGCCACGCGCGGCGACAACCCGCGCAGTGGGCGCGGGCAACCGGCAGCCGACGGGCTCAATGATGAGGACATTCCGCAGCACTACCGGCGCCTGTGCCAGCAGCTCGCGCTGGCCCGCAAGCGCGGCTACAGCCCGCAGCTGGTGGCACGCCTGCAGCTGCTGATGCAGCAGGGCCACCGCCTGCTCTACCGCACCCCACCGCCCCGCTGGCGGCGTGCGCTGGAATTCCTGTTCGCGGATTTTCCGCAGCTGGTGCGCAGCCAGGCGCGCAGCATGTGGGTGGCCACCGCGTTGTTCGTGGTGCCGTTGGTCGGCACCTTCGCGCTGGTGCAGTGGTACCCGCAGTTCATCCACCTGCTGATGGACAACACGCAGATCGCCGCGATGGAGCGCATGTACGACCCGGCCGCACCGCACCTGGGGCGCGACAGCGGCACCGACTGGATGATGTTCGGCTACTACATCATGAACAACATCAGCATCGGCCTGCGTACCTTCGCCAGTGGCCTGCTGGCCGGCGTGGGCACGGTGCTGATCCTGCTGTTCAACGGGCTCACCATCGGCGCGGTGGCCGGCCACCTGCAGCACGTGGGCCACGGCGAACCGTTCTGGCGCTTCGTGGTCGGGCACGGTGCGTTCGAGCTGACCGCGATCGTGATCGCCGGTGGCGCGGGCCTGCAGCTGGGCATGAAACTGCTGGCACCGGGGCGCAGGCGCCGCATCGATGCCTTGATCGAAGGCGGCGTGATCGGCGCGCGCTTGTGCCTGGGCGTGGCGGCGATGCTGCTGGTGGCCGCGTTCATCGAAGCCTTCTGGTCCTCGATCGCCGAGATCCCCGCGTGGGGCAAGTTCGCCGTGGCCGCGGTGCTGTGGAGCGCGGTGTTTGCCTGGCTCTGGCGTGGTGGGCGTGGGAGCGGGCATGCGCATTGACCAGCTCGACGTAGTGCTGCGCGCACGCAGTGGCTGGGAAGCGGTGGAACTGGGCACGGCGCTGGTGCGCCGGCACGCACGCGCGATCTGGGCGCCGATCCTGCTGCTGGGCCTGCCGGTGTTCGCACTGGTCAACGCACTGGCGTGGTGGGCCGATGCATTCGGCTGGGCGTGGCTGCTGATGTGGTGGCTCAAGCCGGTGTTCGACCGGCTGGCCCTGTACGTCATGTCGCGCAGCATCTTCGGCGAAGCGCCCGGTGCCCTGCAGACCCTGCGCGCACAGCGCCAGTGGGGCTGGACCGGGTTCTGGGGCTACCTGGGCTGGCGCCGTTTCAGCCCGCTGCGCGCGCTGTTGCTGCCGGTGAACCTGCTGGAAGGCAACCCGCCCGAACACCGCGGCGCGCGCCGCCGCGCGATTGCCGGCGGTGCGTTCGGGCACGCGGTGCTGCTGGCTGCCACCTGCATGGCCTTCGAGCTGGTGCTGGTGGCAGGCTGCATCGCCGCGGTCTTCCTGTTCGTGCCGTTCGAGCTGCTGTCCGACTCGTGGCGCGCCGCGTGGGCCATGGTGCGCGACGACACCCCGGCGTGGGCCCTGCTCGGGCTCAACCTGGTGTGCTGGCTGTCGGCGACGTTGATCGGGCCGTTCTACACCGGCGCCGGCTTCGGGCTGTACTTGAACCGGCGCACCGAGATGGAAGCGTGGGACGTGGAGATCGCCTTCCGGCGCCTGCGCGACCGCCTGCAGCAGGCCGCACCGCTGCTCGTGCTTGCGCTGGTGCTGGCATGGCCCGGCACCGCCGTGCATGCCCAGTCGGCCGATGCGGATGCGCCCTCGCTGGAGCAGCTGCTGGACGATGCGCAAGCCGAGGCCGAGGCAGAGACGGACACGGACGCCGCCGAGCGGCCCACCGCCACCTACGCCAACGACCCGACCAATACCGCCGACGGCATCTTCGGCGCCGACCCGGTGGACACCGCCGGCTTCCGCCAGGCGGTGCAGCGCGCCTATGAGGATCCATTGCAAAGCCCCACCCGCCAGATCAGCCGCTGGGAACGCATCGACCACGATGCCGCCAAGAAAGAAGAGAAAAAACCGGACCCCAAGGACGCCGACACGGCGCGCAAGCGCAAGGGCCCGCTGCTGCCGGCGCAGATCGCCGAATGGATGCTGTGGGGGCTGGTTGGCATCCTGCTGGTGATCCTGGTGGTCACCGCACCGCGCTGGCTGCGCTGGTTGCGTGGCGATGGCGCCCGGCGCCGCAGCACGGTCTCGGCCGTGGTCGAAGATGACATCACCGTGCCGCAGGAGGTCCCACCGGACGCGGCGGCGCGTGCACGCGCCCTGTGGCACCAGGGGCGGCCACGCCAGGCGTTGGCGCTGCTGTACCGCGCCAGTGTGGAATCGATGAGCGAACGGGCGCAGATGGCGCTGCCGCCGGGCGCCACCGAGGCGCAGTGCCTGCGCGTATCGCGGCGCATGCCCGACGCGGACGACCGCAGCCTGTTCGCGCGTGTCGTGCGCGTGTGGCAGTACGCCGCCTATGCCGGACGACTGCCCGACGATGACGCCTTCGAGAGCCTGGCCAGCACCCTGCAGCAGCAGTTCCGGTGGCGCGGATGAGCGTCCGTCTGCGCTGGCTGTTGGTGGTGGTGGGGCTGCTCGCGATCGGCGTGCCGCTGACGATCCTGTTCCTGCGCTCGCATGAGCGCATCACCGAAACCCAGCACCTGCCCCCGCAGGGCGAAGCCAGCTACAACCCGTTGTACGTGCTGGGGCAGGCCTTGCGTGCCGATGGCATCGAGGTGCATTCGCAGCCGCGCGTGGACCTGACCGCGATGGCGCTGCAGCCGCACGACACCCTGGTGCTGCTGCAGGACAGCGCGCTGCTGCCCGCCCCCACCGCCAAGGCGCTGCTGGACTGGGTGGCACGCGGCGGCCACCTGCTGGTGCGCACCCCGCCGATCACCGGCGACGAATCACTCGAGCGCAATGGGCCGTTGCTGGACGCGCTGGGCGTGGACAGCATCGATGGGGAGGCCGGCTGCCAGCCCTTCCACGTGCGCGATGACCCGCAGCACGTGGAATTCTGTGGCGGCCGCCGGTTCAGCGTGGCACCACCACCGGGCGTCACGCTTGCGCGCAGCTGGGGCGAGCACGACGAAGACAACGAGGCCTATGGGCTGGTGTTCGCCCGCCTGCAGCACGGCCAGGGCAGTGTGGATGTGCTGGCCGACATGGAATTCATGAAAGGCCTGGGCCACCCGGCGCCGTCGGACACGCCCAGCGCCAAACAGGGCGACTTCATCGACGGGCTGCACGACAAGGCGCACCGCGACCTCACCCGCTACCTGCTGGCCCCGCGTTATGGCCAGGGCACGATGTGGCTGGTGTACGGCTCGCGCCCGCCCTCGCTGTGGCACCGGATCTTCTACCAGGGCTGGCCGGTCTGGGTGCCGCTGCTGCTGGCCCTGCTGGCCTGGCTGTGGCAGCGCGCGCAGCGCATGGGGAGCCTGTTGCCGTCACCGGCGATCGAGCGCCGCTCGCTGCTGGAACACGTGCGCGCCAGTGGCGAGCACCTGCTGCGGTACGGCAAGGCCCCACTGTTGTACGACGCGGTACGCCGTGCGTTCCTGGCACGGCTGCGGCGGCGGGCACCAACGGCCGCCGCGCTCACCGGCGAGGCGCAGGTACAGGCCATCGCCACGTTGCTGCAGTGGCCCCACGGCCGCGTGCAGACCGCCCTGCACGCCCCCGCTTCGCAAGACCTCACCGCGCTGCGCGAGCGCATCCGCCTGCTGATCCAGATGAGAAACCTGCTATGACCGAGTCCATCCAGCCGCCGCCGCTGTCCCCGCCCGACCCCAGCCCGGCCCCGGCCGCGCTGTCCGGCCCCAGCCTGGTTGAACGCGTCGATGCCGTGCGCGACGCGGTCGGCCGCGCGTTCATTGGCCAACCGGAGGTCCTCGACCAGATCCTGATCGCGCTGCTGGCCGGTGGCCACGTGCTGATCGAAGGCGTGCCCGGGCTGGGCAAGACCCTGCTGGTGCGGGCACTGGCCCAGGCGCTGGAGCTGGACTACGGCCGCGTGCAGTTCACCCCCGACCTGATGCCCAGCGACGTCAGCGGGCACGCGGTGTACGACCCCAAGTCGGAGAGCTTCAAGATCCGCCGCGGCCCGGTGTTCACCAACCTGCTGCTGGCCGATGAAATCAACCGCGCCCCGGCCAAGACCCAGTCGGCGCTGCTGGAAGTGATGCAGGAAGGCCAGGTCACCATCGAAGGCAAGGCGTTCGCGCTGACCCCGCCGTTCCTGGCACTGGCCACGCAGAACCCGGTGGAGCAGGAAGGCACGTACCCGCTGCCGGAAGCGCAGCTGGACCGCTTCCTGCTCAAGGTGCTGATCGACTACCCGCAGCTGGAAGACGAGAAGCGCATGGTGGATGCGATCACCACCGGGCGCAGCGCGGCCGACTTCGACCTGTCGCAGGTGCCGCGCGTGCTCACCGCCGCCGAGGTGGTGGCCCTGCAGCAGGCCACCGCCGCGATCACAGTGGATCCGGAAGTGATCGACTACGCGGTGCGGATCGTGGCCGCCACGCGCCAGTGGCCGGGCATCGCGCTGGGCGCCGGTCCGCGCGGCAGCATCGCGCTGGTCCGTGCGGCGCGCGCGCAGGCGGTGCTGGCCGGTCGCGATTTCGTCACCCCCGATGACGTGCGCGATATCGCCAAGCCGGCGCTGCGCCACCGCATTGCGCTGGCCCCGGAACTGCAGATCGAAGGGCAAAGTGCCGACGATGCGCTGGAAGCGTTGCTGGCCAAGGTGGAAGCACCGCGCAAATGAGGTCCTGCCGCGCCATTGACGCCTGGGGGCTGGGCCGATGAGGCCAGCGCCGTTGCTGCTGGTGTTGCTGCTGGCCTGGAGCCTGCTCGGGCTGCCGGTGGCGTTCGGGCTGTGGCCGCGCTGGAGCTGGGCGGCCGCCGGCGCTGCGATCGCGGTGCTGGCGCTGGTGGATCTGCTGCGCCTGTGGCGGCAGCCGTCGCCCAGCATCCAGCGCGACATGCCCGAGGCGTTAGCCTTGAACGTGGCACGGCCGGTCACGCTGCGGCTGGAATCGAGCCTGCGCCAGCGCGTGGAGGTGTTTGACCTGGCACCGGGCCAATGGACGCTGCAGGGCCTGCCGCGCCGGCTCACGCTCAAGCCGATGGTGGCCAGCAGTTTCCAGTACACCGTGACCCCCACCGCGCGCGGGCGTTTCGAGCTGGACGGTGTGCACCTGCGCGTGCATGCGCCGTGGCGGTTGTGGTGGCAGCGGCGTACGTTGCCGCCCGCGTTGAGCGTGCGCGTGTACCCCAACTTCGCCCCGCTGACCCGTTTTGCGTTGTTCAGTGCCGAACAGGCCTCGCGGCTGGTCGGCGCGCACCTGAAGCGTCGCCGTGGCGAAGGCACCGATTTCCATCAGATGCGCGAGTACCGCATCGGTGACAGCCTGCGCCAGATCGACTGGAAGGCGACCTCGCGCGCGCGCAAGCTGATTTCGCGCGAGTACCAGGACGAAAAGAACCAGCAGCTGATGCTGATGATCGACACCGGCCGGCGCATGATGGCCAGCGAAGGCGGGTTGTCGCATTTCGACCACGTGCTCAATGCATCGCTGGTCGTGTCCTACCTGGCGCTGCGCCAGGGCGACGGCGTGGGCCTGTTTGCCAGCGGCGGCGACAGCCGCTGGGTGGCACCGCAGCGCGGCATGGGCGCCATCGATGCCCTGCTGCGCGCCAGCTACGACCTGCAGGCGCGACCGGTCGCCACCGATTACCTGGCCGCCGCCACCGAGCTCACCCTGCGCCAACGGCGGCGTTCACTGGTGATGCTGGTCACCAACGTCCGCGACGAAGACATCGAAGACCTGCTGGCCGCGGTGCGGCTGCTGCAGCGCCAGCACCTGGTGTGCGTGGCCAGCCTGCGCGAACGCGAGCTGGACGACGCGCTGGACCAGCCGGTGGACACCCTGCAGGACGCCACCCAGGCCGGCGCCATTGCGCGTTACCTGCAGCAGCGCAGCGACGCCCACGAGGCCCTGCGCAGCCATCGGGTGATGGTGCTGGATGTCACCGCCGATGCACTGCCCGGCGCGCTGGTGGAGCGGTATCTGGCGGTCAAGCGCGACGGGCTGCTGTAGGCCACGACCGTTGGTCGTGGCGCACGGTGCATCGGCGCGGATGCATGTACCGACCAACGGTCGGTACCTACCGGATCGCGTTGGCCTTGGCGATCAGACGGGCGGTGGCCTTCTGCAGCAGCACGCGGTTGCGTGCCAGTTTCATCCACTGCGGCAGGCGGGAGAACATGGAGCCGTTGGACATGCCGGCGCGTTCGCGCAGCGGTGCGGCGGCATAGTCGTGCAGTGCCTGAAGGTGCGCTGCGTTGTACGCCCACAGGACGCCGGCTGCGGTCTTCTCGACCAGCAGCAGCGGCATGCCAAAATGCGGGTCGTTGGACTCAGCGCTGCCCAGTGGCCGCGCGGTGACCTCCACTTCGCTGTCGCGACCGCATTGCCGGCACGCCGCGGTAGACGTGGTCAACGTTGGCGTTGGGCGCGGGCGACGGATCTCCACGCCCACCCATTTGTACCCGCAGTGGCCGCAGGGTCGGTAGCCGCTGTAGAGCATCGGCCCCACCCAGTCGCCGGGGCCGCAGCGACTGCAGCCGCAGCCCCCGTCGAGCGCCATGGCGCACCCCAGGCAACGGAAGCGCCTCGATTGGTCCTGCCGCGTGACCCAGCCCGGCAAATCGCAGCGATGGCAGCGCACCGCGATGCGGTCCGCGTAGCGCCACAGGGCATGTCCTTCATCCAGATGTCGCCCGGCCAACGGCCCGGGACGCAGGCTGCGGTCGCGCTGGATCGCCATCACACGTAAATGCGGGTGGGGGCTTCGTCGATGATCGCGTGCGGCACGAAGCGCGCGCTGTCGCGGGTGATGCGGCTGTTGTCTTCGCGGATGCCCAGGCCGCAGGCCTGGTCGCCCACCACCCAGCTGCCCACCAGCGGGTAACCGCCGTCGAACGCGGTAAGCGGGTGCGCGGCCTGGCGGATCGCCGGGCCGGTGTACGGGCCTTCGCTCTCCTGCCAGCTGCCATCGGCCAGGTGCATGGCCACGTTGGCGCCTTCGCGCGAGAACAGCGGCTTGCGTACCCAGCCACGCGGCAGCGCGCTGCCATCGTCGAACTCGGCCGGCAGCAGGTTGGGGTGGCCGCGGTGGCGCTGCCACAACAACGGCAGCACGCCCTTGTTGCTCAGGATCGCTTTCCACGCCGGTTCCAGCAGCTGCACGCCCGACCCGGGCAAGGCCTGGCCGAACGACTCGGTCATCAGGTCTTCCAGCGGGTACAGCTTGAACAGGCTGCCAATGACGGTGTCATCCATCGCGGTGAAGCGACCGTCTTCGGACAACCCGATGTCCTCGATCGCGATCGCCTCGCCCCGCAGGCCGGCCTGGGCCGCGCAATCGCGCAGGTAGGCCACCGTGCCCTGGTCTTCCTCCGAGCTGCCCACCGCGCTGAAGTACAGCGGCGGCGGCAACTGCGCGGACAGCTGTGCGAAGCGGTCCACCAATGCTTCGTGGATCGCGTTGAACTGGTCGGCGTGCGGCGGCAGGCGGTTCTGGTTGCGCTGGTCTTCCAGCCACTGCCACTGGAAGAACGACGCCTCGAACAGCGACGTGGGCGTGTCGTAATTGAGTTCGTAGAGCTTGGCCGGGCCCGTGCCGTCGTAGGCAAAGTCCAGGCGGCCATACAGGTGCGGCTCGCCACGGCGCCAGCTGTCGGCGATCCAGTCGCGGAACGCCGGCGGGATGGCCAGCTGGTCCATCAGCTGTTCGCTGCCCACCACTTCGTCCACCAACCCCATCGCCATGGCGTGCAGCTCGGCGCTGGGGTCTTCGATGTCCTGCTCGATCTGGCGCAGGGTGAAGGCGTAGTACGCGGTTTCATCCCAATACGGCAGGCCGTCGATGGTGTGGAAGCGGAAGCCGGATTCCTCGGCCCGGGCGCGCCATTGGCTGCGCTCGGCAATACGGACACGCTGCATCGATCAGCCGCCGACGCTGCTGCGGCCGCTGCTGGTGCTGCCGAAGCCACCACGGCTGGCCGTCACGGCGCGGTTGGGGGTGGCGTTGACCGGGGCCAGGCCCGCCTTGCCGGCGCCGATGCCGCTGGCGGTGTTCAAGCCGCCGCTGCCACCCGGTGCCGGGCGTGCCCAGCCCTTGGCCTTGTCCTGGTAGGCCGGGCTGGCCGCCGGGGCCTGGGCCAGGCCGGCGCCGCGGTTGCCGAGCATCTGCGACATGAAGAAGCCCATCATCATCGGGCCGATGAACGAGTGGCCGGTGGAGGTCTTCTGTTCCACGCACTGCTCGGCGTTGTACTCGGCTTCGCATTCGGCACGCGAGGCGTACTTGGGCGCCGCATCGGCCGACTGCTTCTTCGCTTCGGCAAAGGCGGTGCGGCAGCTGGACGGGTCACCGGTGGCTTCGGTACAGGCTTCCACCGAGGTGTACAGCCCTTCCTGCGTCTGGACGCCGGCGTCCTTCTGGCAGGCGGTGAACAGCAGCGGTGCGGCGCTCATCAACAGCAGCGCGGTGGTCCTGGAACGTTTCATGGCGTCATGCCCCCTTGTACGGTTATCGGTTCAATCATGCCTCATCGGGCCGAACAACCAAAACCGGCAAAGCCGGGAAGATGAATGGCATTTCAGAAATCCGTCGCGCCACGCGACCCGCCATCGCTACGGGCGGCGGGCGCTTGGTTGCAAACGCAACCGGAATTTTTCGGCAGAATCGAGGTGAAACGCGCCCCCACGGCCCGCCAGATCCTGCCAGCCACCATGCCTGAATACCGCTCCCGCACCTCCACCGCCGGCCGCAACATGGCCGGCGCCCGCGCCCTGTGGCGCGCCACCGGCATGACCGATGGCGACTTCCACAAGCCGATCATCGCCATCGCCAACTCCTTCACCCAGTTCGTGCCGGGCCACGTGCACCTCAAGGACCTGGGGCAGCTGGTGGCGCGCGAGATCGAGCAGGTGGGCGGCGTGGCCAAGGAGTTCAACACCATCGCGGTGGATGACGGCATCGCCATGGGCCACGACGGCATGCTGTATTCGCTGCCGAGCCGCGAGATCATCGCCGACTCGGTGGAGTACATGGTCAACGCGCACTGCGCCGATGCGCTGGTGTGCATTTCCAACTGCGACAAGATCACCCCCGGCATGCTGATGGCCGCGTTGCGCCTGAACATCCCGGTGGTGTTCGTGTCCGGCGGCCCGATGGAAGCCGGCAAGACCCGCTTGTCCGAGCACAAGCTGGACCTGGTGGACGCGATGGTGATTGCCGCCGACGAAAGCGCCAGCGACGAGAAGGTCGCCGAGTACGAGCGCAGCGCCTGCCCCACCTGCGGGTCGTGTTCGGGCATGTTCACCGCCAACTCGATGAACTGCCTGACCGAAGCACTGGGGCTGTCGCTGCCGGGCAACGGCTCGACGCTGGCCACCCACGCCGACCGCGAGCAGCTTTTCCGTCGTGCCGGACGCCTGATCGTGGAGCTGTGCCATCGCTGGTACGGCGGCGAAGACGCCAACGCGCTGCCGCGCACCATCGCCAGCGTGGCCGCGTTCGAAAACGCGATGACCCTGGACATCGCCATGGGCGGTTCCACCAACACCATCCTGCACCTGCTGGCGGCCGCGCAGGAGGCGGAGGTCGACTTCGACCTGCATGCCATCGACGCGCTGTCGCGGCGCGTGCCGCAGCTGTGCAAGGTGGCCCCGAACACGCCGAAGTACCACATGGAAGACGTGCACCGCGCCGGCGGCGTGTACGGCATCCTGGGCGAACTGGCGCGTGGTGGGCTGCTGCATACCGACGTGCCCACCGTGCACAGCCGCAGCCTGGCCGACGCGATCGCGCGTTGGGATGTGGCCGTGAGCGACGATGAAAAGGTGCACGACTTCTTCCGTGCGGGTCCGGCAGGCATTCCCACCCAGGTGGCCTTCAGCCAGGCCACGCGCTGGCCCACGCTGGACGTGGACCGCGCCGACGGCTGCATCCGCAGCGTCGCCCATGCCTACTCGGCCGAAGGCGGGCTGGCCGTGCTGCGCGGCAACCTGGCCGTGGACGGGTGCGTGGTCAAGACCGCCGGCGTGGATGAGTCCATCCACGTCTTCGAAGGGCGCGCACGCGTGTTCGAAAGCCAGGACGCGGCGGTGGCCGGCATCCTCGCCGATCAGGTGGTGGCCGGCGACGTGGTGGTGATCCGCTATGAAGGCCCGAAGGGGGGCCCGGGCATGCAGGAAATGCTGTACCCGACCAGCTACCTGAAATCCAAGGGCCTGGGCAAGCAGTGCGCACTGCTCACCGACGGGCGCTTTTCCGGCGGCACCTCCGGGCTGTCGATCGGCCACGCCTCGCCCGAGGCCGCGGCCGGCGGGGTGATCGGGCTGGTGCAGGAAGGCGACCGCATCCGCATCGACATCCCGGCGCGTCGCATCGACCTGCTGGTGGATGACGCCACGCTGGCCGCCCGCCGCACCGCGCAGGACGCGCTGGGCTGGGCGCCGCGCGAAGCACGCCCGCGCAAGGTCACCGGCGCGCTGAAGGCCTACGCGCTGCTGGCCACCAGTGCCGACAAGGGGGCGGTGCGCGATTTGTCCAAGCTGTAACCGGCATCTATCGCACACCCCGGTAGTGCCGGCCGCTGGCCGGCTCCCCAGCCAAACACGTGCTGCCGGGCAGAGCCCGGCACTACGGGTGTGCGGCTGCCGGCCAACGGCCGGCACTACGGGTGTGCGGCTGCCGGCCAGCGGCCGGCACTACCGATCCGCGTTGGCGTGGCCAACGGTGACCGTTGCCCATGCGGGAACGGCACGCAGCCTTCATACTTGGCGTCCTTCACACATGGACGTGACGATGCGGCTGACTGCCTGCCTGATGTTTCTTGCGCTGTCCTGCGCTTCCGCTCCGCTGCTGGCGGCCGAATGCAGCGTGGCCAACCGCGACGCGGTGCTGGCCCTGCCCCTGCAGGTGTTCGATGGTGATCCGGATGCCGGCTGGCGGCCGCTGGCCGACCGGCCGGGCTGTTCGCTGGAGACCGCCGACCTCATCGCCGACTACCGTCGCCAGCAGCCCAAGGCGACCGGTGACCGGCCGTTGATCTGGCGCGAGGCGCAGCTGCGCGCACTGGGCGGGCAACGCGACCCGGCCAGCGCGCTGATGCGCAGCACCTACAAACCGGCGCACGCCGATGTGGGCGGCTGGAATGCCTATGTAGACGCCACCATCGCCTTCCTGGACGACGACCTGCCCGCGTTGAAGCAGGCGCGGGCGCGGTTGGCCGCGCTGCCGCCGCCACCGGGCCGCGTGGTCCGCAATGGGATGGTGCAGGTGGAGGCCGAGCAGGTGCCCTGGCCGCCGCGCTTGCCGGTGGTGGATGCGTTGGTGCGCTGCATGTACCAGCCGTATGCGTTGGCGTATGAGGCGTGCCCGGCCGCGTCGGAGTGAGCAACGGCTTGACCCGATGCGCGCTGCTGGCAAACACTTCGGGGATGGTTCTGCACAAGGAGGTGACGATGCGTGCTGTTCGCTGTCTGCTTGCACTGGCCGTTTCGGCCGTTGCACTTCCCGCTCTTGCCGACGACTGCGTGGTCGATCGGGCCGCGCTGCTGGCGTTGTCGCCGGATGCGTTCGACCAGGACCTGACCGGCGGTTGGCGACCGATGGCGGAGACGCCGGGATGCCAGCTGCCCGTTGCGGACCTGATTGCCGCCTACCGTGCGCAGCCCAAGGCTGCGGGCAACACCACGTTGATCTGGCACGAAGCGCAGGTGCGCGCGGAGGCCGGGCAGGATGCGCAGGCTGTGGCGCTGATGCGCCAGACCTACAAGCCCGCCCCCGATGCCGGGGGCTGGAATCCCTACGTGGATGCCAGCATCGCGCTGATCGAGAAGAACAAGCCTGCGCTGGTTTCGGCCCGCGCGGCGTTGGCAGCCGTGCCGGCGCCCCCGGAGGCGAACGTCAAGGACGGGTTCTTTTCGTTCACCCTGCCCAGCGGCGAAACGATGAAGGTGGCTTGGCCGCCCAACCTCGACGTGGTGGATGCCTTTGTCCGCTGCTTCGGCAAGCCCTACCGCGATGCCTACGGGATGGCCTGCCGCACCCCGGGCGGGTAACGCCGGTGTGCGCCTGGGTCACGCCGTGCAGCCACGCATGGCGTGGCTCTACCGGTTTCCTACCCGATCACCCGCTTGAACGGCGGCAACGCGTCGATGATGCGCTTGCCGTAGCGGCGGGTCAGCAGGCGCGAGTCGAGGATGATCACGCGGCCGGTGTCGGTGGACGTGCGGATCAGGCGGCCGGAGAACTGGGTCAGCGTGCGCAGCGCGTGCGGGATCGCGATCAGGTTGAAGGCGTTCAGGCCACGGCTTTCGAACCACTCGCTCAGCGTGGAGGTCTGCGGGTCGGTGGGCACCGCGAACGGTACCTGGGTGATCACCACCGTGGTGCACGCCTCGCCGGGCAGATCCAGGCCCTCGCCGAACGAGTTCAGCCCGAACAGCACCGAGCCTTCGCCGGCAGCGGTGCGCCGCAGGTGTTCGTCGATCATCTTCTGCTTGGCGCCCTCGCCCTGCACCAGCATCAGCTTGCGCTGCGCGGCGGGCATCAGCTCGGCCACCTTTTCCATCTTCCAGCGCGAGGTGAACAGCACGATGCTGCCCTTGCCCCAATCCAGTTCCTTGACCAGGTACTTGGCCACTTCCTTGGGGTGGCGCTCGCGGTCGTCCGGGGTGACCGGGAACGCGGGCACGATCAGCTGGGCCTGGTTGGGCAGGTCGAAGGGCGAGGCCAGCGACACCATCTCGGCTTCGGCCGGAATGCCGTTGTCGATCGCCAGCGACTGGAAATCGCCGCCGCCGGTGAGCGTGGCCGAGGTCATCACCACCGAATCCACTTCGTCCCACAGCAGCTTGCGCAGCACGTGCGCGGCCGACACCGGCGACCCGTGCAGGATCAGGTCGCCGTCGCGCGACAGGGTGATCCAGCGCGCCATCGGCGGTTGGCCTTCCTTGTCTTCGCGGCGCCAGGCCGTCCACAGGTTGTGCTGCTGCTCGATCATCTCCAGCGCCATGCCCAGGTTGCGCTGCAGGCGTTCGCGCGCGGCGTCCTCGGGCTTCCCCTTGGCCACCTGGGCCAGCGCGGCATGGGCCCAGTTGAACAGGCTGCGGGTGTCGTCGGCGATGGCCTCGATGTCGGCCATCCAGATGTCCGGCAGGCGCCCGTTCGGGGCGCGCCACATCGGCTCCTGGGCGGCCGGGTCCGGGCGCCAGCTGCGGTCGATGACGTCGCGGAACGCCTTGAGCTGCTTGCTGACCTTGGCCGCCGCTTCAATGGCTTCGTTGGGCAGCAGGTTGCCCAGCTTGTCCTTGTCCACCGCGCGGTAGGAGGCGGCGATGAGCACCTGCAGGCGGCCGGTGCGCTTGGCCATCTCGTCCAGGGCCAGGCTGGCCGCGCCCTGGTCGATGGCCACGCTGCCGATATGGTGGCCTTCGTCGAGCACCAGCAGCATGTCCGAGGGCGGCGCGATCAGCGGCTGGCCGTTGTCGCTTTCACCGATGGACAGCGCCGACAACAACAGCGCGTGGTTGGTGACCACGATCTGCGCCTCGCGCACGGTGTTGCGTGAGCGCAGCACCGCGCACTGCGCCGAATAGGCGCACTTGCGCCCGGCGCAGCCGGACGCCGGGGTGGTGATGCGCGAGCGCAGCGTGTTGCTGATGGTCTCCGGGGCGTTGTCGAGGTCGCCATTCCAGCGCCCTTCCAGAAAGTCCTTGCTCAGCTTCTGCGCCAGGTCCATCTCGATCGGCGCCAACGGCCGGTCGAACAGCGGCTGCTCGTCCTCGAACATGCCCTCCTGGGCGCCATCGCCATGTGCTTCGGCGGCATTGCGCGTGCACAGGTAGCGCGTGCGGCCCTTGGCCAGGGCCACCGTGGCCTCGATGCCGGTGGCCTTGAGGAAGTTGGGGATGTCGCGCTCGAACAGCTGCGACTGCAGGGCCACCGTGCCGGTGCTGATCACCAGCTTCTTTTTGGTGGCCAGCGCGATCGGCACCCCGGCGGTGAGGTAGCCCAGCGACTTGCCCACGCCGGTGGGGGCTTCGACCACGCCGACGCCGCCGCTGTGCGACAGCGCACGCGAGACCACGCCGATCATCTGGCTCTGCGAACGCCGGGTGCTGAAGCCGGGGGTATTGGCCTGCAGCTTGGCGTAGGCATCGCGGATGGCGGCCTTCATGTCGTCGTTCAACGCACGCGGGGCTTCAACTTTTTCGGTCACGCCAAGAGCTACCTGCCTGGATCACGGCGGGTATTTTCTCACGAGCGGAGGGTCGGAACCGGCGCGGATTTCCGCGCCGGTTCAGATCCGGGATGCAGGTCCGGTGCCGGAGCAACCGGGGACACGCATGGCCGGGACCTCAGCGCCGACGCAGCGCGGCCAGCAGGGCCCAGACCAGCACGATCAGCCCGGTGCTCTGTGCCAGGTACAGCGACTCCACGGCGTCCGAACTGCCGGAAAGCAGGGCCAGCAGGATCCGCACGATGTCCAGCGCCGCGCCGCCCAACAGCAACGCGGCACCGACCAGACCGATGCGCCCGCCGCGGCGCCGCACGAACGGCCGCAACGTCACCAGCAGCAGCACCGCCACCCCCAGCACAGTGACGTGCTGCAGCAGCTGCGCTATGTGCATGGGCCCCACCATCATCAGACCGGACAGCGACAGCGGCGAACTCATGCGCCTTCTCCTGCAGAGCCTGCCAGCGCCTGCCGCAGTGCCCTGCCAAGCAGCACCACGGCAGCGGCAAGCAACAGCGTCCGGGCCCAGCCGAAGGCGCCCAGCAACAGACCCAGCGACACCTCACTGCTGATGAAGGACATCAGCATGACCAGCGAGGCATCCCACAGCACCCCCACTGCGGGAGCCAGCAGCAGCACGCCCGCCGCCCATAGGCCAAGGCGTCGCCCCGGCTGCGCGGGCCGCCGCAACAGCAGCACCAGCGCCACCAGACCCAGCACCGGCATCAGCACCCCCGGCCTGGCCAGCCACAGCACGCCCTGCAGTACCAGCCCCCACAGCACACCCATATCAGACAGCGTCATCGGTCCACCTCCTTGTGTGTGAATTCCTTTGCTGCAAACCCCGCAGCACGTCGGGCCGGAACGCCGGCCCGATCCTCAGCCAGCGGCCGCCGTGGCGTGGCGGGCACGCAGCGTGCGGGTCAGGGCCCACACCAGCAGCACCACCCCGACCGCATTGAGCAGGCCCAGCACGAAGTGGCCCACGCCCAGCCACATCGACAGGCTGCGGATCGACTCGTAGTTGCCCTGCTGCACCATCCACATCGGCACCAGGTTCAACACCAGCCCGGCCACGGTCGCCACGGCCAGCAGGATCAGCGACCACAACGCCACGTCACGCACGGCCGTGCGCGGGGTGTCGATGACCCAGACCACCGAGACGGCCAGGGCAATCAGGATCGGCAGGCGCGTGGCGGTCATGCCCAGCACGGAAATCAGCAGCTCCATGTTCATCGGCTCAGTCCTCGCCGGCCAACGCGTGCTCGGCGCGCAGCTCGGTGTACACCGGGTCGGTCTGCGGGCGCACCGCATGCCACTGCAGGAAGCTCTCGGCGGCCTGCTCGACCAGCATGCCCAGCCCGTCGACCACGTTGCGGCAGCCGGCCGACCGCGCCCACGCGGTGAAGCCGATGGCGGCCTCGCCGTAGTTGAGGTCCACCGCGGTGGTCATGCTGTTGACCAGCCCCAGCGGCAGGGTGAATTCATTGGCGCGGTCGCGCCCGGCCGAGGTGGCGTTGATGATCAGTTCGAAGTCGCCCAGCTCGCGGATGTCTTCCCAGTAGCGGGTGATGGCGCGGCCGGGTTCGCCCATGGCGTCGATCAGCGCATCGGCGCGCTCGGGGGTGCGGTTGACCACCACCAGTTCCAGGATGCCGGCATCCAGCAGCGCCGGGGCGACGCTGCGCGCCGATCCGCCCGCGCCGATCAGCAGGGTGCGGCGGCCGCGCAGGTCCAGGCCGTGGCGGTCGGTGAGGTCGCGCACCAGGCCGATGCCATCGGTGGTGTCGCCGTGCCAGCGGTCGCCCTTGCGCAGCAGGGTGTTGACTGCGCCGGCGCGGCGCGCGCGCGAGGTCAGCGTGGTGCACAGCGCGAACGCTGCTTCCTTGTGCGGGGCGGTGATGTTGGCGCCCACGCCGCCTTCGGCCGCGAAGGCCTCCAGTGCGGCGGCGAACGCGTCCGGGCTGGCCTCGATGGCGCGGTAGTCCAGCGCGATGCCTTCCTGGCGGCCGAACGCGGCGTGGATGCGCGGCGACTGCGAGTGGGCGATGGGCTGGCCAAATACGGCGTAACGATCGGCGGTCATGGGTGTGTCTGCTCCGGGCCTAGAATGGAACGCAAACCCCCAACGGAAGCGGCTATGCGCACTCCATTGTCACTGCTCGCGCTGTGCGCCAGTTTACTCTCCACGCCGCAGGCGATGGCGCTTTCCGAATTCGGCATCGAGGGCATGGGCGTGGTGTCGACCAAGGCCAACGAGGCCCAGGCCACGATAGCCCCGGACGGCCAGCGCATCGTGTGGGCCTCCGACCGCGCCGGCGGCTGGGACCTGTGGCAGGCGGTACTGCGCGATGGACGCTGGCAGGACCCGACGCCGCTGGCGTTGAACACCGGCAGCGATGAAACCGACCCCTACTTCAGCCACGACGGGCGCTGGCTGTACTTCGCCTCCAACCGCGGTGGCGGGCGCGGCGGGTTCGACCTGTACAGCGTGGCGGTGCGTGGCGACGGCAGCTTCGGGCCGGTGATGGCGCTGCCGGTGACGATCAACACCGCCGCCGACGAGCGCCGCCCGGCCCTGCGCCCGGATGGCCAGGCGCTGCTGTTCGCGCGCAATGGCACCGGCACCCACGGCGGCTTCGACCTGTATCGGGCTGCCGTGCAGGACAAGGGCTTCGGCGCGGTGGCCGCGCTGCCGGCCCCGCTCAACAGCGCCGCCGACGAACTGGGGGGCGCGTGGCTGGGCAACGACGGCGCACTGGCCCTCACCCGGGTCAGCGGCGGGCACGCGCAGGTGTGGGTGGTGGGCTGCGACTACCGCCAACCGGCCACGCCGCTGGTGCTGTCGTTCAACACGGCCGATGGCCAGACCGGCGCACCGGTGGTGGATGCCGCCAAGCCGGGCGAGCTGGTGCTGGCCGGCATGGCCCGCGCACCGCGTGCCGGCGGGCTGGACCTGTACCGGATGAAGGCACCGGCCGCACCGGGCGGTGCGTGCCGCTAAGGGGAATCGATGCGGTCAGCGCGACGCCAGCAGCGCGGCGCGCTGCCGTTCGTACTCCGCTTCGCTGATGTCGCCGTGGTCCTTGCGCTGGTTCAACGCGGCCAGCTGCGCCTGCAGTTCGGGCGACAGCTGCGCCTCACGCGCCACCCGGGCGGCGGCGGACGGCTGTTCCGGCGGGCGCTTGGCCGCGCGCAGCACGCCGCGGATGACCAGCCCGATCACCGCCGCGAACACCACCACTCCGGTGCCCCAGGTCACCCATTGGACCCATCCCATCGTCTGCATCGTCATCGTCCTGTCGGCGTAGTGGCGCGTATTGTCAGCGTTCGCGCAGCCAACGCGCCACCTGCGGGGCGAAATAGGTCAGCACGCCATCGGCACCGGCGCGCTTGAACCCGATCAGCGACTCCAGCACGCAGGCGCGCTCGTCCAGCCAGCCGTTGGCGAAGGCGGCCTTCATCATCGCGTACTCGCCACTGACCTGGTAGGCGAAGGTCGGCACGCCGAACTGCTGCTTCACCCGGCGCACCAGGTCCAGGTACGGCATGCCCGGCTTGACCATCACCATGTCCGCGCCCTCTTCCAGGTCCAGTGCGATTTCGCGCATGGCCTCGTCGCCGTTGGCCGGGTCCATCTGGTAGGTCTTCTTGTCGGCCTTGCCCAGGCTGGCCGAGCTGCCCACCGCGTCGCGGAACGGGCCGTAGAAGGCCGAGGCGTACTTGGCCGAGTAGGCCATGATGCGCACGTTGACGTGGTCATCGGCATCCAGCGCGCGGCGGATGGCGCCGATGCGGCCGTCCATCATGTCCGACGGCGAAATGATGTCCACGCCGGCGGCGGCGTGCGACAGCGACTGCTTCACCAGCGCGGCCACGGTGATGTCGTTGAGCACGTAGCCCTTGTCATCGATGATGCCGTCCTGGCCGTGGGTGGTGTACGGGTCCAGTGCCACGTCGGTCATCACCCCCAGCTCGGGGAAGCGCGACTTCAGCGCGCGGATGGCGCGCTGTGCCAGGCCGTTTTCGTCCCATGCGGCGGCCGCATCCAGCGACTTGCCGGCCGGGTCGATCACCGGGAACAGGTCGATCACCGGGATGCCCAGCTCCAGTGCCTCTTCGGCCACCTTGAGCAGCTCGTCGATGGACAGGCGCTCCACGCCCGGCATCGATGCCACCGGCGCGCGGCCTTCCCGCTCATGCACGAACACCGGGTAGATCAGGTCGTCGGTGGTGAGCGTGTTCTCGCGCATCAGGCGACGCGAGAACTCGTCGTGGCGCATGCGGCGGGGGCGATAGTCGGGGTGGGCCATGGGGATGCTCCGTAACGGTATGCGGGGGGCGCGGCAGGATTACTGCAGCAGGTAACGATGCGGTTGCAGCGGCGCGGGCAGCGGGTCCACGCCAAGGCTGTCGAGCAGGTCGATTTCGATGGTGCGCACCAGCGCATCCAGCGGCAGGTCGTTGGGCTCCAGCCCGAACGGCTCTTCCATCTCCTCGCCCAACTGGTCCAACCCGAAGAAGGCGTAGGCCAGCACCGCCGACACCACCGGGGTGGCCCAGCCCAGCGAACTGGCCAGGCCGAACGGCAGCAGCACGCAGAACATCCACGCGCAGCGGTGCAGCAGCAGGGTGTAGGCGAACGGCAGCGGGGTGGACAGGATCCGCTCGCAGCCGGCCTGGATGCTGGACATCGCGTGCAGGCGCGTTTCGAACTGGGCGTACAGGATCGGGTCGAGCTGGCCGGCACGCAGCGGTTCGGCCAGGTCGGCGGCGATCATCGCCAGCAGCTGGTCGGGTGCGTTGAGGCGCGCGCCGAAGCGGGCGTGGTCGTGCTCGGCCACCCAGGGCAGCGCGGCCAACGCGGCGTCACCGCCGCGCAGCTTGGCCGCCAGCGCATGGGCAAACCCGATCCCGAGCCGGCAGATCCGGTCGCGGCGCGGCGCGTCGTCGGCCAGCACGGCGCTGCACAGCCGCGCCAGGCTGCGCGATTCGTAGACCAGTTGGCCCCACAACTTGCGGCCTTCCCACCAGCGCTCGAAGCAGGCGTTGTTGCGGAAGCTCAGGAAGATCGACAGCACCAGGCCGAGCAGGGTGAACGGCGCCACCGAGACGCGTTCGATGCCCGGCGGGTGCCAGACCTCGGCGAAGGCGGCCACGGCAATGGCCAGCACCAGGATCGCCAGCACCTTGGGCGCCACCGCCGGAACGATGGAGCCGCGCAGGATGTACAGCAATTGCCAGCCGTGGGGGCGGGGACGAATGATCATCGAAAGCGGACATGGCGCCTGGAAAGACGTGGGCCAGTGGCGCAAACGCCCCGGCAGCGGCTGATTGTACGCCCCTGCACGCGGGCGCCTGCCCGCTGCGACCGATGGTCGCAGCCCGGGCCGCAGCCGCCGGGTCGGCTCAGATGATGCCGCCGCCCAGGCCCAGCCGGACGATGCCCACCACCACCACGATGCCGTTCAGCACCAGCCCGGCCCAGGCCCGGCCGCGCTTGCTGGGGTGGGTGAACAGGATGCCCAGCGCGGCGATGACCGCACCGACCGCCGCGAACGGGATCAGGAACCAGTTGCCCCAGCCCAGCAACGGGATCAGCGCCAGCACCATCCACAGCAGGGCCAGGATGCCCCACAACAGACTGATCAATCCCATGCCAGGCTCCTTGAATGACGGTGGCGCCACCATAGCCCAGATCCGGGCCGTCGGCGCCGAACCTGACGCGTTCATCGGCGCATCTGTGCCGGCCATCGCAGCAGTGCCATGACGATCACCCGCAGGGTGCTAGCGTGGCAGTCAGAACGTTGGCACCGATTCAGTTGCCAGCGCCGATGATCGCGCCACGGACCACCGGTCCCTACCGAACAGGGGTGATGCATGAACATCCGATCGATTGCCGTACTCGGCGTACTGCTGGCCGTGGCCGGTTGCGCCAGCACGTCCAAAGTGATGCTGGGCCAGGCGCGTGCGCCGGTGGACCCGGCCAGCGTGCAGATCTATTCGACCCCGCCGGCTGGCTCGGTGGAAATCGCCCAGCTGGAATCGTCCAGCGCGGTTGGTTTCGGCACCCAGGGCCAGACCGATGCGGCGGTGATGCGGCTCAAGCGTGAAGCGGCCGCCCTGGGCGCCAACGGCGTGATCCTGATGGGCGTAGGCTCCAGCGGCTCGCCGGTGGGCATGTCGGTGGGCGGCGGCAGCTACGGCTCGCATGTGGGCGGCGGTGTCGGCATCGGCATTCCGACCACGCAGAAGCGCGCGGCCGGCGTGGCGATCTGGGTACCCAACCCGGCCGCACCCACGGCACCGGCGCGCCTGCCGACGCAGACGATCACGCCGACCCGGTAACCGGTAGGCCACGACCGTTGGTCGTGGCGGCCCCGCAACGGCGCACCGACCAACGGTCGGTGCCCACCGGCATTTGCCAGGTCAGCGTTTTGCAGGTGCCTTGTACTTCGGCACGAACACCTCGTTGACCGCCTGCGCCAGCTGGTCCGGCGGCAGTAGACCCTGGTCGAGCAGGAAGTTGTTGAAGGCCAGCCGGTCGAAACGCTTGCCCAGCGCCAGTTCGGTCTGCATGCGCAGTTCCAGGATCCGGGTATAGCCGTAGAAGTAGCTGCCGGCCTGGCCGGGCATGCGCACCATGTAGCGGTCCAGTTCCTGCGTGGCCATCGCCTTGGACAGGCCGACCTCGTCGATCAGCACGCGCTCGGCGTTGGCACGGTCGATCAGGCCCAGGTTGAGCATCGGGTCGAGCATGGCGCGCGCGGCCCGCAGCAGGCGGAACTGCAGCGCGATCAGCTGCCCGTCCAGCGGCTCGTACGGCACCATCTCCGCTTCGGCATACAGCGCCCAGCCTTCGACGTTGACCGAGTTGAAGGCGAACATGGTGCGCGCCAGCGAGATGCCGCGTTCGACCATCGCGGTGAACTGCAGCTCGTGGCCCGGGCGGCCTTCATGCGCGCTCAGCGTCCAGGCCGCCGAACCGAAGTTGAAGTCGTCGTACTGCGCGGCCTTGTCGCCTGCCGCCGGGTTGCCCAGCGGCAGCACGAAGGTGCCCTGCTGGCCGGTGTTGCCCACCAGCGGCGCCGGCAGGAAGTGCGGGGCGGGCGAGGCCGCGCTTTCGGCGGCCGAGCCCAGGCGCATCTGCATCGGGCGCTGCGGCACGTCGACGATTTTTTCGCGGCGGATGATCGGGTCGATCGCATCGATCACGCCGCGGTAGTGGTGCTCCAGCTGGTCGTCGGCGATCTTGTCGCCCTTCAGCGCGCGCACCACCGCCACCGGATCGGTAGGGTCGGTCACCTTCAGGCCCTTGGCCTGCACCACCAGTGGCGACAGCTGGCGCATCGCCGAGCGGGTTTCCATGAATTCCAGCTGCGCACGCTGCATCAGCACTGCCGGGGCGATGTCGATGCCCACGCGCTTGAGCTGGTAGGCATACAGCGGCTCGGGCAGGCGCGCGTCGGTACGGGCCTTGGGCAGCACGTCCTTGCGGGTCCAGTCGCGGTACTCGCGCAGCTGGGTGGCAAGCGTCTTCAGCGTCTCGTCGGCGCCGGCCACCTTGTACTTGCCGAACAGCTGTTCGATGCCGGCGATGTAGGTGTCCACGTTGGCCAGCGACTGCTCGACCTCGATCTTTGTCGGTTGCAGCAGACCCTTGTCGGCCAGGCGCTCTTCATAGCGCTGGCGCGACAGCGTGGTCACCGGCTGGGTGCCGGGGGCCAGGCCGGCGTAGGCCTTCAGGCGATCGAGCGCCTTGGCGCGACGCTCGGCCGATACCTGGTCGGAGAGCAGCATGTTGATACCGCTGAACACCGTCTGCGGCGTGTCGGTCCACGGCAGCAGGTACTTCTCGTTGAGCTCGCTGCCTTCGATGTTCTGGCTGGCCGCGGCGATCATGATCGCCAGGTCCTGGCGCACGTTCGGGTCGCGCTCGGTGGCCAGCTTGGCCTGCAGTTCGCTGCGTGCCTTGGCCATGGCCGCACGGTAGCGGGCGCCGTTGTCCGGGCCGAAATCGGCGACCTTGTCGTCGTAGCCGGGCACGCCGAAGAAGCCGGTTTCCTCCGGCTGGAACGGGCCCTGCGCATCCAGCAGGATCTGCGCCAGCTGGTTGCTGCGGGTGACCCAGGCCGGGCTGGACGGCGCCTTGGCGGCGGCAGCCTTGGCGGCCAGGGCCGGGGGTGCGCTCAGCGCAGCGGGAACGGAAAGGGCCAACGCAACGGCAAGGACAAGCGGCTTCATGCACGACTCCCGGGAACGGATGCCTGCGACCCTACCCGGTCAGGACGGTACCGACAATCGGCCAAGGGTCATGGTGGGCGCACCGCCGGGCGCCTGTGCCCGACCTGCTGCGGCCGACGCCGCAGCAGGCGCTGCACTCACAGCATCGCCGTGAGGGGGCAGTCGCCGCGCGCGCGGCAGTCGCGCAGCGCACATTCCTGCGCGGCCTCGGCGTCGTCCAGTGCGGTCAGGTCGATCGGCTCGGACTGCCCGGCCAGCACGTACAGCATCGGGTAGTCCCATTCCCCCTGCTGGCGCGTGGCCTGCAGGAACATCCGCGCGTGGCCGCGCGGACCATTCAAGTGCACCAGGAACTGGCTGTGGCCACCGCCACCGGGCGCCGAACGCATGCTGCCGGCGGGCAGGAACCCGTCTTCGATGGGCTCACCCAGTACCGCCACCAGTTCCACGCTGCAGCGCGCGCGGCGCATGGCTTCCTGGTAGGGCTCGCTACTGCGGCTCCAGTGCGCCCATTGGGTGACCGCCAGCCACACCACGGCCGCCGCCGCCGCGCTGGCCGACAGTACGGCCAACGGCATGGCCCAGCGCCAGTGTCGGCGCCACCATCCGGTGCCGGCACGGCGCGCCCCGGGAAGCGGGGGTGGCTGGTTCATCGGCGTCCTCCTTGTTATGCCGGTGATGCGGTGTACCGCAAGAGTTACGGTGCCAGGCAGCGCCCCAGGAAGTCCTCGGCCAGGCGGTAGCGGTGCAGCGCGTTGCTGCCCGACAGACCGTGCTTGGCGCCCGGGTAGGTCATCAGTTCGAACGGCTGCCCACGCTTCTGCAACGCACTCATCAGCGCGGTGGAGTTGGTGAACAGCACGTTGTCGTCGGCCATGCCGTGGATCAGCAGCAGGCGCGATCGCAGGCCGTCGATGTGGGTCAGCACGCGGGCCTCTTCATAGCCCTTCGGGTTGTTGCCCGGCAGGTTCATGTAGCGCTCGGTGTAGTGGCTGTCGTACAGGCCCCAATCGGTGACCGGCGCGCCGGCCACGCCGCAGGCGTAGGTGTCCGACGCCTTGGCCAGCAGCATCAGGGTCATGTAACCGCCGTTGGACCAGCCCTGCACGCCGATGCGCGCCGGGTCCACCCACGGCTGCTGCTTCAGCCAGGCCACGCCGCGCAGCTGGTCGGCCACTTCCACCGTGCCCTGCACGCCGTACAGCGCGCCGCCGAAGTCGCGACCGCGGCGCGGGGTGCCGCGGTTGTCCAGCGAGAACACCACGTAGCCCTGCTGGGCCAGGTACTGATTGAACAGGTGGTCGCCGCGGCCAGGCCAGCTGTTGGTGACGGTCTGGCTGGCCGGCCCGCCGTACACGTACACCGCCACCGGATAGCGCTTGGCCGGGTCGAAACCGGCTGGCTTGATCAGGCTGTAGTGCAGTTCGGTGCGGTTGTCGGCGGCCTTCAGGGTGCCGAACTCGACCGGGCGCTGGGCCTCCAGGTAACGCGCATACGGGTGCTGCGGATCGGCCAGGTTGTTCTCCACCAGCGTGGCGATCTTCGTGCCATCGGCGCGGTGCAGCGAAATCTGCGGCGGGGTGGTGGTGTTGGACCAGCTGTCCACGTACACGCTGGCATTGCGCGCGAAGCTGGCGCTGTGCATGCCCGGTGCCTGGGACAGACGCTGCGGCGTGCCACCCTGCAGCGACACCGCATAGATCTGGCTCTCGCGCGGCGACTCCACACCGGCCCGGAAGTAGACCTTGCCGGCCGCTTCGTCCACCGCCAGCAGTTCGTCCACCGGCCAGTTGCCGGCGGTCAGCGCGGTAACGGTCTTGCCGTCATCGGAGATGCGGTAGAGATGCTCGAAACCGCTGCGCTCGGACGACCACACAAAGCCGCCCCGGGTGAGGAAACGCAGGCTGTTGTGCAGCGGCACCCAGGTCGTGGAGGTTTCGGTGACCAGCGTGTGTTGCTTACCGCTGGCCAAGTCGACCTGGACCAGCGCCAGGTGCTTCTGATCGCGCGACTGGCGCTGGAAGGTCAGCCGTTGCGGATCGCGCCAGTCCACGCGCGCCAGATAGATGTCCGGGTCGGCCCCCAGGTTGACCCAGCGCGGCGAGGCATCGGCCTTGGGGGCAATCACGGCCAGCGTCACGGTGACGTTGTGGTCGCCGGCAGCGGGGTAGCGCTGTTCGATCATTTCGGTACGGTCGGCGTACATTTCGTAGCGCTTCTGCACCGGCACCGGGCTTTCGTCGATACGCGCAAACGCGATCGCCGAATCGTCCGGGGCCCACCAGTAACCGGTGTGGCGGTCCATCTCTTCGTCGGCGACGAACTCGGCCACGCCGTTGCCGATGGTGTCGCTGCCATCGCGGGTCAGCTGGATCTGGCGGCCGCTGGCCAGGTCGATGACCCACAGGTTGCGCGCGCGCACGAAGCTGACAAAGCCGCCCTTCGGCGACAGCTTGGCGTCGGTGGCAAAGCCCTCCCCGTGGGTGAGCTGGCGCACCGCGGCCGTGCCTTGCTTGGACAGGTCATACAGGTACAGCTCGCCGCCCAGCGGGAACAGCAGGGTGTGGGCGTCGGGCGACCATTGGTAATCGACAATGCCGGTCATCGCGGCGATGCGCTGGCGCTCGCGGCGTGCCTTCTCTTCATCGCTGAGGGTTTCGGTGCCGGGCAGCACCACCTTGGAGTCCACCAGCAGCCGGGTCTGGCCGCTGGCGATATCGAAGCTCCACAGGTCCAGCTGGTTGCGGTCTTCCTGCTTGCCGCGCAGGAAACTCACCTGCGAGCCATCCGGGGCCACCTTGGGTTTCATCAGGGTCGGACCGGACAACGGCAGCGGACCGGTGATGGCCTCCAGGGTGAGTTTTTCAGCGTGGGCCATGGTGGTCGAAGCGAGCATGAGGGCGAGCGAGGCAAACAGGTGGCGCATGAAGGGTTCCGGCAAGCGACAGGTCCGCCCGTTGCCAAGGAAGGCATGGGACGGTCAGCCCCCATCCTAACCAAGGCAGTGCGGGAAGGCAGCATGACCTTCTACCCGGGCGCGGCCGGAGCCCGGCGGCCTGGGCTCTGGCGGCAGGGCGCAGCCGGGCAGAGCCCGGCGCTACGGACCGAACCGCGCCCCCACGTAGAGCGGGGCTCTGCCCCGCTGCCTTGGGCTCGGCGGCAAGGCGCAGCCGGGCAGAGCCCGGCTCTACGGATGGGGACGCGCCCCTGCGTAGAGCGGGGCTCTGCCCCGCTGCCTTGGGCTCCGGCGGCAGGGCACAGCCGGGCAGAGCCCGGCGCTACCGGGTTTGTCAGCGCTGGCCGAACAGGTGTTTGCGCTCGGCGTCGCTGAGCGGCTTGCCGGCATCGGGGTTCACCTGCTGGCGCAGCGCATAGGCGCGCTGGGTGGCCGGGCGGGCGGCAATCGCATCATGCCAGCGCTTGAGGTGCGGGAAGGCGGCAAAGTCCACGGGCAGCTTGTCGTATGCGCCAATCCAGGGGTAGCTGGCCATGTCGGCAATGCTGTAAGCCTCGCCCCCCAGGTACGCACTGTTGGCCAGGCGCTTGTCCATCACCCCGTGCAGGCGGCGCACTTCATTGTTGTAGCGCTCGATGGCATAGGGAATCTGCTCGGGCGCGTACACATTGAAATGGCCCATCTGCCCGCTCATCGGGCCCAGCCCGGCCATCTGCCAGAACAGCCACTCCAGCACCGCCACGCGGCCACGGCTGTCGGCCGGCAGGAAGCGACCGGTCTTCTCGGCTAGGTACAGCAGGATCTCACCGGATTCGAACACGCTCTGCGGCGCGCCGCCATCGGCAGGCTGGTGGTCGACCAGCGCGGGCATCTTGTTGTTGGGCGAGATGGCCAGGAATTCCGGCTTGAACTGGTCGCCGGCGCCGATGTTGACCGGCTTGATCTGGTACGGCAGGCCCAGCTCTTCCAGCAGCAGCGTGACTTTGTGGCCATTGGGGGTGGGCCAGTAATACAGATCGATCATGGCGACAGCACTCGCGGATGAGGAACACCGAGTCTAGTGCGTCAGTTGGGTGGCAGGGTCACGGCGGACCCGTTACCCTGCCGCGTCTCCCGCAACGCAGCATTCCAGCATGAGCCCCACTCCCCGGCCCATCAGCCCCCTGTCCTCCCTGATCTTCGCCTCGCGCTGGCTCCAGCTGCCGCTGTACCTGGGCCTGATCCTGGCCCAATGCGTCTACGTGTTCCTGTTCGGCAAGGAGTTGTGGCACCTGCTGCACCAGGCCAATGCCATGGGCGAACAGGAAATCATGCTGCTGGTGCTGGGCCTGATCGACGTGGTGATGATCTCCAACCTGCTGGTGATGGTGATCGTGGGCGGTTACGAAACCTTCGTCTCGCGCCTGCGCCTGGAGAACCACCCCGACCAGCCGGAGTGGCTCAGCCACGTCAATGCCAGCGTGCTCAAGGTGAAACTGGCGCTGTCGATCATCGGCATCTCCTCGATCCACCTGCTCAAGACCTTCATCGCCTCCGGCAACCTGGACGGTCTGCCGTTGTGCAGCAGTCCCGATTACATCCTGGCCGTGCAGACCGCGATCAAGACGATTGGCCCGAGCGCCGAAGCCGCGTTCAAGTGCACCACCATGACCTCCACCGGCGTGATGTGGCAGACCATCATCCATTGCGCCTTCATCCTGTCGGCCATCGGCATCGCCTACACCGACAAGCTGATGAGCGGCACGCCCAGCAAGGCGTCGGCGCACTGACACTTGCCGGGCAGCGCCGGCATCGGTCACGATGCCGGCCTGCCCTCGCCGTCCGGCCCCTGGCTGGCCGGGGTGATGCTAGATTGCACACCTGCAGTACCGCCGTGGACGCCGGGAAACGTCCATCGGCCTCGGCCAGCCTGACCGCATCGGGCCTTACGTACCGTCGTATTCAAAGGGGAGTTGGATGTCGCACGTCAACACGATTGCCACGCTGCGCCGGCTGGCGCCGCTGGCCCTTCTGGTCGCTCTGGCTGCCTGTTCAGGCAAGGACGAACCGGCGCCGGCCGCGCCCGCCGCTGCCCCCGCTGCCGCACCGGTTGCAGCGCCTGCCGTGTCGGCCAAGGTGCAGTCGATGGGCACCGAGGAACTGCGCGACCTGGCCAGCAAGGCCCTGCGCGAGAACCGCATGTACGCCCCGGCCGGCGACAACGCCATCGAGTACTACCTGGCGCTGCGCGACAAGACCCCGGATGACGCCTCGGTCAAGAGCGCGCTCACCGACCTGCTGCCCTACACCCTGATCGCCGCCGAACAGAGCCTGGGCCGTGAGGACTTCGCCGAGTCGCAGCGGCTGGTCGCGCTGATCGAGAAGGTGGACGCCACCGCACCGGCCCTGCCGCGCCTGAAGCAGGGCATCAGCGGCGGCATGCAGACCGCCCTCAAGCGCACCCAGGAAGAGACCGACAAGGTCAAGAAGGACGCCGAGAATCGCACCAAGCAGCTGGCCGACCAGCAGCGCCTGGCCCAGCAGCAGGCGGTCGAAGCCGAAGCGGCCCGCACCATTGCCGCCCAGCAGGACGCCGCGCGCCGCGACGGCGAACGCCAGGATGCCGAGCGCCAGGCCAGCGCCCGCCGCGAGGCCGAGCAGCGCCAGCAGACCGCCGCCGCCCAGCAGGCCGCCGCGGCCCGCCAGGCCGCCACCCCGGCGGCAGCGGCACCGAGCCTGCGTCCGGTCAGCACCCCGGCCCCGCGCTACCCGGCCGAAGCATTGCGTTCGGGTACCTCCGGCGAAGTGCTGGTGGAAATCACCGTTGGCACCGACGGCTCGGTCACCAACGCCCGCGTGCTGCGCGCCACGCCGTCGCGCGTGTTCGACCGCGAGGCGCTCAACGCGGTCAAGCGCTGGAAGTTTGAACCGGTGGGCGCACCGGTGACCACCCGGCGTACGCTGGCGTTCGCGCCGGGCGGCTGATCGGTTTCAACAGTGACTTGCAGAAAGGCCCGGAGCGATCCGGGCCTTTTTTGTTTTTTGCGGGTGGGCTTCTACCGCCAGAGTTGGCGATCCAGGTGGCGCTGGCGTGCCCGTGCGTAGATGGCAGGATCACTGGCGAACTCGGCCATGAATCGGGGTTCCGGCAGCGCGTAAGGATCGTCGGGCGCAATAGCGCATTCGGCTTCGATCTCCGGCGGGAAGACCGGGGCCTTGCAGGTCTTGAAGGTCAGCCAACGGCTGAGCGTTAACGCGCCGTAGACCGGCAACATCAACGTGTAGCGCAGCGGGAAGAGCGCGGTGCCCATCATCAGACACACCAGCATCCAGTGGTTGCGGAAGGTGGGCAGTGTGGAGAGCGTGATGACGCGATCCAGCGGGTCATCGAAGCACGTTTCCGGACCCTCCTGCATGTAGCGACAGATCAACGCCCATTCTTCCCGGATGTCCTGGTCGTGATCCCAGAAGTGGCCGATGGTGAAGGTCTGCTGCACTTGACGGTTGCGATCAAGCAGGTGGCAGCGAAGGTCGCGCAGATTGGGGTCCTGGCCGCCACGGCCGATGTGGAAGAAGGCGAAGGGCGAACCCCATGGCACGACCAGGACGCCGCCCGGGCCGCTGTGACGGAAGAAGTAGATCTTGCGGGTGATGCGGTTGAAGCGGACGGGATAGTGCGTGTACTGGAAGAGGTCTTTGCGCAAATGAATGAACCACAAGAACGCGCATGGCCCGCATGAACACGTAGTGATCAGCACGACCATCAGCGCCGTTAGCACATGATCATCTGCCAACGATCTCAAAAGCGCATGGACTGTCCAGATACCTACGGAAATTGCGGCGACCATGAAACACACCGACATCAAGGTCGCGGCCATACCTTTCACCTTGAAGGTTCTGTTTACGAACTCGATATATGTCGAGTTGCACGCAATCAAGCCAAGTGCGTCATCCGGGATGAATGTCCCTGGGTTTTCAATATCAAGCTTTCCGTGAACCTCCTGCGGACAGAGGCCTTTGTGAAGACTGAAATGCGGATACCAGCCTGTGAGCACTCACTGTCTCCTCAGCTTCTCGAGTTCCGCCATCTGTAGGCTCAGGTGGGTGAACGCGCCTTTATTGTTCGAGCCGAAGTGGATCGCCTTATCGAGCCAGCGCTCAATTTCATCCGGCTTGAACCACGCCACGACAATGGTCACCGTTGCAGCAATGAGCATCAGAGCTATTGCAACCGGCACCGCCCAGCCAAAGAGCATCATGAGCGCCGCGAAAGCAGATGCGAGTCCGCTGAAAATCATCAGGCCACCATAGACTTTATCCAGAGAGAAGTCGCTTATTCCTTCCGTGATTGTCAAGGCTCCGAGGATCATTCCCGCTACCCCGCTCAGTATGCGTCGCGGGCTTCACAGTTTTTCTATTTCGATTTGTGGATGACTCGCGAGCTTCCATATGACATGCCTATCCGTGGCAGGGACATCCAACGCTCCGCAGCGCTGCGAAAGGTCAGTGCGCGATGACACGCTGCGCGTGACGGGTGCGTCGTGCAGGCAACGCCGTCACCGGCGCTGTTCCACCAGCTGTCGCAGCGCTGCATCTTTCGGCACCAGCACGTCGAACAGGCCCAGGGCGTGCAGGCCGGGCAGCAGCGCCAGCAGGTCGCGTTCGGCGGCGTTGCGCGCCGCGGCGTCCTGATCGGCATCGAGCAGGATCGTCGCATTGGCCAGGAACGCGCCGACGCTGCCCTTGCGCACGGTGATGCCGGCGCGTTGCACATGGTTGTGATCATCCGGCAGCAGGTCTTCAGGTCGCATCGGGGCACGCTCCAAGGGGGGAATGCCAGTATCCAGGGACCGCCACGGCGGTTCTGTCGTATAACTGCCACCTGATATGGCAGATCCGACACATCCCGCCCTGCTCGACCCGGCGCTGGCCGATGCGCCCGCGGGCCCGCTGCTGTTCGCTGCCCGCACGATCCGGCGTGGTGGCAAGGCCGGTCCACGGCGCACACCGCGCCACCAGCATGCGCGCGGGCAACTGCTGGGCGCCGACAGCGGCCTGATGCAGATCGACGTGGGGGCCACGCACTGGCTGTTGCCGGCCGGCCACTTGGCCTGGATTCCGCCTGACCTGCCGCACGCGTTGTTGGCGCCACAGGGCTTCGAGGGGTGGAGCCTGTACTTCAACGCAGCCGCCAGCGCGCTGCTGCCCGACCAGCCCCGGATCCTGGCACCGGGTCCGCTGCTGCAGGCCGCCATCCAGCGCGCGCAACAGTGGCCGCCCGGTCCGTTGGATGCTGCACGGCGACGTCTTGCAGGGGTGATCGTGGATGAGATCGCCACCCACCCGGCATTGCCGTTGGCCCTGGCACATCCGCAGGATCGACGGTTGCGACGCGTGGCCAGCGCGTTCGCCGCCCACCCCGAGGACAACCGCAGCGTCGAGCACTGGGCAGCGTTCGCCGGCTTGTCCAGCCGCACGCTCACCCGCCAATGGCAGCGCGAAACCGGTATGGGGCTGTCGCGCTGGCGGCAACGGCTGCGGGTGCTGCATGCGCTGCCCCGGCTGGCGGCAGGTGACACGGTCACGCGTACCGCGTTGGCGCTGGGGTATGAGACCACCAGCGCGTTCATCGCGGTATTCAAACGCGAACTGGGCGATACACCGGCGCGGTATGCGCGGGATGCACGCGGATGAGAGCGGCCGACGGGGCGATGGCGCACTCGCCATCGCCCCGGTGTGCTCAGCCCGAAATCGCCAACCGCTCCTGGTGGTAACGGCGCACCGCCGCATACCACAGCACCGCGGCAAGGCCGAAGCCGGCGGCCAGATAGACGGCCCACATCTGCATGCTGATCGCCTCGTGGCGGATGATCTTCAGCAGCATCTGGTTCTGCGCCAGGAACGGCACCGCGAACTGCCACAGCTCGCTCTTCAGCGGGTACACCATCAGCGCGTAGCCGGGCAGCATCGGCAGCAGCATCAGCCAGGTCATGTGGCTCTGGGCTTCCTTCATGCTCTTGGCCGCGGCCGACAGGAACGTCAGCAGCGAGGTGCCGATGAACAGCATCGGCAGCATGATCAGCAGCATCTGCAGCATCGGCAGGAAGCCCATGTTGAGCTGTCGCCCCGCCCCGCTGCTGGAGAGCTGCGCACTCAGTTTGAACGCGAGCAAGGTGAGCAGCAGCGACGCCATGCCCACCACGCAGGCGGCGACGATCTTGCCACTGACAATCGCGCTGCGGGAGGCCGGTGTGGCCAACAGCGGTTCCAGCGACTGGCGCTCGCGCTCACCGGCGGTGGTGTCCATCACCAGGTAGGCACCGCCCAGGAACGAGGTGATGGTCAGCAGCACCGGCAGCAGGAACGACAGCACCTGGCCGCGCTTGGCTTCGGCAGTGGCCAGGTCCTGGGTGGCCAGATCCAGCGGCCGCGCGACCTGGGCATCCACGCCACGGGCGAGCAGGCGCAGCGCACCCACCTGCTGGTTGTAGCCGGCCAGCGCGGTCTGCAGGCGCATGCTGGGGATGTCGGCGGCGCGGCGGGTGCTGTCCTTGACGATCTCCACCAGCGCCGGGCGGCCTTCGGCCCAGTCCTTGCCGAAGTCCGGGCTGATCCGCAGCGCGACGTCGATCTGCTGGTCACGGATGGCCGCGGTCAGATCCTTGGGCGCATCGACCGCGTTGAGCCCCTGCGCGGCCAGGAAGCGCACCAGGTTGGGGGCGTTCTCGCGGCCGATGGTGGCGATGTCCAGCGGTTTGTCGATCTGGGTCTTGACCCGGCTTTCGGCCAGCTTGCCCATGCCCAGGATCAGGATGGGATACAGCAGCGGGCCCAGCAGCAGGGTCAGGGCCAGGGTGCGGCGGTCGCGGGAAAGATCGCGCAGTTCCTTGCGCATCACGGTCAACAACGTGCTCAACGAACTCATGCGTGCAATCCTTCTTCCGAACCGATCACCTTGACGAAGGCATCTTCCAGGTTGTCTTCCCCGGTCTGTGCACGCAGCTCATCGGCGCTGCCGGCCGCCATGACCGTGCCGTGGGCGATGATCACGATGCGATCGCACAGCGCGGCCACCTCCTGCATGATGTGGCTGGAGAAGATCACGCAGCGGCCCTCGTCGCGCAGGCCGCGCAGGAAGCCGCGCAGCGCGCGCGTGGTCATCACGTCCAGGCCGTTGGTGGGTTCATCCAGGATCACGTTGCGCGGGTCGTGCACCAGCGCGCGGGCGATGGCGGTCTTGGTCCGCTGGCCCTGCGAGAAACCGTCGGTCTGGCGGTCCAGGATGTCGTCCATGTCCAGTGCCTTGGACAGCACCTGTGTGCGCGCGCGGATCTGCGCGGCGCTCATGCCGTGCAGCTGCCCGAAATAGGCGATGTTCTCGCGGGCGGTCAGGCGCTTGTATACGCCACGCGCGTCGGGCAGCACGCCCAGCCGGCGGCGCACCGCGACCGCGTCGGTGGACGCGTCGATGCCATCCACCAGCACGCGGCCCTGGTCGGGCGTCATCAGCGTGTACAGCATGCGCATGGTGGTGGTCTTGCCGGCGCCGTTGGGGCCGAGCAGGCCGGTGATCTGGCCGTCCTCGGCCTGGAAGCCGACGTTCTCCACCGCCTTGATCAGGCCGGTCTTGGTCTTGAAGGCTTTGTGCAGGTTCTCGGCGACGATCATGGTTCCCATCCGTTGAACGAGGTGAAGGCCGGCACCGGGCTCAGCGAGTCCAGGCAGGTGGCGTCAAGCGATTTGGCATCTGCCTTGTCCATGAACTGGCCCAGCAGGCGCGGCATGCAACCGGCGTTGAGGGTGCCGTGGCCCTGGCCCTTGGCGATCAGGTGGCGGCCGTTGGGCAGCGTCTTGAGCACCTGCTCGGCGTAGCGCGGCGGGGTGACCGGATCGAACTGGCCCGACAGCAGCAGCACCGGCAGGTCGCTCGTCAGCGGCGCGGTGAAATCCTTCGGGCGCGTGCCGACCTTCCAGCCCGGGCAGGCGGCGAAGAACATGCGCGCCACCTCCGGACCGAGCAGGCGATCGCTGGTGGCCGGCTCCTGGTAGCGGTCGGCATCCTCGGCGCAGATCACCGACCACTGCATGCCACGGTTCATCTGCACGCCCAGCGAGCGGCTGGCCATCCTGCTCAGCGACATCAGCGGGGCGTAGCGGCCATGCGCGGCTTCATCCAGCACCACCGGCAGCAGCGAGGACAACTCGGGCATGTAGGAGAACATGAGGGCCAGGCCGGTGACCGAATCGGACGTCAACACATCGCGCTTGGTTTCGGCGGTCCCCGGGTCGCGGTACTCGACCTCGACCGGGGACTTGGCCAGCGCGTCCATGACGTTCTTCAGCTGGGTACGCGTATCGACCGGGAAGCGCTTGGCGCAGGCGGCATCCTTCCTGCACTGCGCCGCCTGCAGGTCGATGGCGGCTTCAAAGGTGTTGGCGAAATCACCGCCCACCACCACGTCGTTCGGGGCCACCCCGTCGATCACCACCGCACGGGTGTGCTGCGGGTAGTGCGCGGCGTACTGCTGGGCCACGCGGGTGCCGTAGGACCCGCCGATCAGGTTGATCTTGTCCACGCCCAGCGCCGCACGCACGGTGTCGATGTCGGCGATGGCCTGGGTGGTGGTGTAGAAGCGGGTGTCGGCGCGGCTGGCCAGCGACGTGGCGCACTGCGCGGCGAAGTCGGCAATGGCCTGGGTGGTCGGGGCGATGGTGTCGTCCAGCGCCATTTCCTTGCCGTCGGCCCCCACGCAGGTGAGCGGGTTGGATTTGCCGGTGCCGCGCTGGTCGACCAGGATGATGTCGCGCTGCTTGCGCACTTCGCGCAACGCCACGTTGATCACCGCAGCCACTTCGGTCGCTGCCTGGCCCGGTCCACCGGCCAGGAAGAACACCGGGTCGCCCTTGCCCTCGCCTTCGTTGCTGGTATCCAGCCAGGCAATGTTCAACCCGATCTTGCGACCGTCCGGCGCGGCCGGGTTCTCGGCCACCTGCAGGGTGGCGCATTGCGCTTCCACGTTGTCGCTGGCCTGGGTGCTGGTCAGCGTGCACGGCTTGAACGTCAGGTGTCCGTATTGACGTTGTGCGGCTTCCGGGGTGGCCTCCGGTGTGGCCTGGCAGGCGGCCAGCAGCAGCAAGGCTGCACTGGTCGCCAAGGGACGGCAGGAAACTCGCATGTTCGATCGCATCCTGGATTGAAGGGTCTCAGCATGCCATGACGAAGGGGCGCGCTGGATGTGACCAGCGCGGTACCGGTGGCACGGGCGGCGTGCGCCGGCCAGGCTCAGGCAGGCAGTGGCACCGCACTGACGGTGCGATCGCGGCCGTCGGCCTTGGCCTGGTAGAGCGCCCGGTCGGCGGCGGCCAGCAAGGCCGCCAGGTCGTGCGCGCCGGTGCCGACCGCCAACCCGATGCTGGTGGTGACCGTGACCGGCATGTCGCCCACGTAGGCGGGGTGCGCCTGCAGCTGCGCGCGGATGTAGGCGGCGTGTTGGAGGGCGCGGGCATGGTCGGCACCCGGCAGCAGCACCACGAACTCCTCGCCGCCGTAGCGGCCCAGCAGCGGCTGCTGGCTGGCCAGGCAGTTGGCCAGGCAGTTGGCCAGGACCGAGGCGAAGTGGTGCAGCACCTGGTCGCCCGCGATATGCCCCCAGCGGTCGTTGACCTGCTTGAAGTGGTCCACGTCCAGCAGCAGCAGGGCCAACGGTTGCTGCTGCCGCTGGCACTGCTGCAGGCACGCCTGGCCATCGGCCAGCACCGCGCCGCGGTTGAGCAGGCCGGTGAGCCCGTCGGTGCGTGCCGCGCGGCGCAGGTCGACCAGCATCTTCTCCACCAGCAGCAGGACCAGCGCGAAGCAGCGGGCCAGTTCCAGGAAGATGCCCGCGAGGTAGGTGGCGAACATCGGCGCGCCGGCCCGGAAGATGTCCTGCCCCGCATCGGGCGCCACCGGCAGCCACAGCCGCACCAGGTACACCACCGCTTCGGCCCCGAAGATGGCCGCGGCCAGCCGGCAGCTGGTGCGCTGCAGAGGCGGCGCATGGCGCACCAGCATCCAGGCCATCCAGCTGTTGATCAGCACCGCGAACAGGCTGGCCACGTTGAGCCGGACGGCCAGGTTCGGGAACGGCACCACGAACACCACGATGCCGGCCACGTATGCCCCGGCCAGCAGGGCCGGCTGCCAGGCCGGCAGCCGCCGCTGCAGGTGGCGCGCCACGCCGTACAGCATCAGCACCGCCGACAGCGCCAGTACGGCGTTGCCGAAGATCACCAAAGGCACGACGGGCAGATGGGCGCGCAGCGCCACCGAGGTCAGGCTGAGCGCCAGCAGCCACAGGCTGGCCGTCCACAGCCGCAGCGCCGGTTGCCCGCGCAGGACCAACAACAGCAGTGAGAAGCCCAGCGCAATGCCCAGGCACAGCAGGTAGCCGAGCACGGCGACGGTGGGGAAATCCAGGGTCATGCGGCCTCGCGCCTCAGGGCGGCGCGCGCATCTTAGCGCGCGCCGCACCGGTTACTTGCTGCTGACGTACTTCTCGCGCCGCACCTGCGGGGTCGGCAGGCCGGCGTCCTTCAGGGACTCGAAGGTGGCATCGACCATGTCCGGGTTGCCGCACAGGTAGGCGATGTCGGTGGCCGGGTTCGGTGCGAACTCGGCCAGGTGCTGCTGCACGTAGCCGTGGCGCACGTCCGGATGGGGGTTGTCGGGCAGCTCGCGTGACAGGCACGGCACGTAGCGGAAGCCCGGGTGGGCGGCCGCGAAGGCATAGAAGTCGTCGCTGTAGAGCAGCTCGGTGGGGGTGCGGGCGCCTTGCAGCAGCACCACCTCCACCCCGCGCTCGGCCATGGCGGTGGCCAGCAGCGGCAGCATCGACCGGTACGGGGTGACCCCGGTGCCGGTGGCGATCAGCAGGTAGCGGGCGTTGTGGTCGCCCGGCTGCAGGCAGAACCGACCGAATGGGCCACTGGCGGTGATGTGGCCGCCGATGTCCAGGCCCTCGAACAGGGCCGTGGCGGCGCCGCCGGGGACGAAGCTGACCGCGATATCGACCGCTTCGCCCGCGCCGAGGGCGTGGTTGTGAATGGTGGCCAGCGAGTAACTGCGCTTGGTGGCGGTGCCGTCGGCGTACTCGAAATGGACCTGGATGAACTGGCCGGGCTGGAAATCCAGCGGCTGGCCGTCATCACGCAGGAACTGGTAGTGGCCGACGGTCGGGGCCAGCATGCGCCGGTCGACCAGTTTGAGGGGGAATTGGGCAGGCACGACTTTTCGGGACAGTGTGTAGCCGGGGCAAGCCCTCGGGGTCTTCTATAATAGCCGCTCCCCGCCCCTATCCAGCGCCAGCCCATGGGCGCGAAGGCAAGAGCTTGGCTTCCCAGAACACTCCCGCGCCCACCGCCGCCCCCGCCCTGCGGGTGCGTGACCTCCGCAAGACCTACGACAACGGCACCCAGGCCCTGAAGGGCGTCTCGCTGGACGTGGCCCCGGGCGACTTCTTCGCCCTGCTGGGCCCCAACGGCGCCGGCAAGTCGACCCTGATCGGCATCATCAGCTCGCTGGTGAACCTCAGCGAGGGCCAGGTCGAGGTCTTCGGCAGCGACCTGGTGCGCAACCGCAGCGCCACGATGCGCCTGATCGGCCTGGTACCGCAGGAGATCAACTTCAACCTGTTCGAAAAGCCCTTCGACATCCTGGTCAACTACGCCGGCTTCTATGGCGTGGCCCGTGCCGAGGCCGAGAAGATGGCCGAGGAGGAGCTCAAGCGCGCCCACCTTTGGGAGAAGGCGCAGGTGATGAGCCGCACGCTGTCCGGCGGCATGAAGCGCCGGCTGATGATCGCCCGCGCCATGATGACCCGCCCGCGCCTGCTGATCCTGGACGAGCCCACGGCCGGGGTGGACATCGAGATCCGCCGCGACATGTGGCGGGTGCTCAAGGAGATCAATGCCGCCGGCACGACGATCATCCTGACCACGCACTACCTGGAAGAAGCCGAGCACCTGTGCCGCAACCTGGCCATCATCAACCACGGCCAGATCGTCACCCAGGGGCCGATGCGTGAGCTGCTGGCCAAGCTGGACGTGGAAGGCTTCCTGTTCGACATCGACGGCAGCCTGCCGGCCGAGCTGCCGGTGATCGAAGGCGCCACGCTGATCGCCACCGACGGGCACACGCTGGACGTGGACATGCCGCGCGCGATGGACCTCAACCGGGTATTTGAAGCCTTGAACGCGGCCGGTATCCGGGTGCGTTCGATGCGGACCAAGAGCAACCGCCTGGAGGAGCTGTTCGTGCGCCTCACCGGCAACCAGGAGAATGCGGCATGAGCACCACCCCTACCCCGGTCCTGACCGACGGCCAGCGCAACCGCATCGCGTTGATGACGATCGTGCGCCGCGAAGTGGCGCGCATCCTGCGCATCTGGGGCCAGACCCTGGTGCCGCCGGCGATCACCATGACCCTGTATTTCCTGATCTTCGGCGGCCTGATCGGCTCGCGCGTGGGCGACATGGGCGGCTACACCTACATGCAGTTCATCGTGCCGGGCCTGGTGATGATGAGCGTGATCCAGAACAGTTACGGCAACATCAGTTCGTCATTCTTCGGGGCCAAGTTCGGCCGTCACGTGGAGGAGCTGCTGGTCAGCCCGATGCCGAACTGGGTGATCCTGTGGGGGTATGTGTCCGGTGCGGTGCTGCGCGGGTTGATGGTGGGCGTGATCGTGCTGATCATCGCGATGTTCTTCACGCCGGTGCGCATTCCGCACCCGCTGGTGACGCTGACGACGGTGCTGCTGGGCGCGACGATTTTCTCGCTGGCCGGGTTCATCAATGCGGTGTACGCGAAGAAGTTCGATGATGTGGCGATCGTGCCGACCTTCATCCTGACCCCGCTGACCTACCTGGGCGGTGTGTTCTATTCGGTGCAGCTGCTGCCGACGTGGGCGGAGGCGGCGACGCACGCGAATCCGATTTTCTACATGGTCAATGCGTTCCGCTATGGGCTGCTGGGCACCAGTGATGTGCCGCTGTGGGTGGCGTATGCGCTGATGATCGGTTTCGTGGTGGCGCTGACGGCGCTGGCGTTGTGGTTGTTGAAGCGGGGCGTAGGGATGCGGAGCTGAGGGGTGTTTTGCCGGGCCTGCGGCCCGGCGGCCCGCTTTACTGCCACTGCCGGAGCCACTGCCGGAGCAACGTCAACCGCGGCTCTGGGTTGAATCGGGGTAGGCGGGGCGCGTGAGTCTGCGGGGGACGCCGCAAGTACGTCCCTGTAGGCTCGGTCGCGCCATCCATGGCGCTCACGCCCCCGCACACTCACCCACCCCGCCTTCGACAGTTTCCTGGTGACGGCAGGGGAACAGCGACGACGGTTGCGGGGTTCCGGTAGTGCCGGCCGCTGGCCGGCAACCTCGCGGAAATGATCGTTCCTGTGGAGCCGGGCTTTTGCCCGGCTCTTTTCGTATGCGGTTGGACGAACTGTGAGAATGTGGAAGAGAGATTTGGAGGGACGTCGTGCCTTGAATCGATCTTGCCCATCCGCGAAAGGCGCTACGCCAACCGCCACATAGCGCCCTGCGGGTGCCGCAAAACTCCGGCACAATCGCAGGGTGAATCCCCCAACTGCAGTGAGCGTGCGATGCGTATCCTGATCCTCGGCGCCGGTGGTACCGGTGGTTATTTTGGTGGTCGGCTGGCCCAGGCCGGTGTGGATGTGACCTTCCTGGTGCGTCCCGCGCGTGCGGCGCAGCTGGCGGCCGAGGGGCTGGTGATCCGCAGTCCGCTTGGCGATGCCCGCTTCCCGGTGGCGCATGTCACGGCCGATGCGCTGCCTGCGTTGGCGGCGGCGCAGCCGTTCGATCTGGTGATCCTGAGCTGCAAGGCGTACGACCTGGACAGTTCGATCGAGGCGATTGCCCCGGCGATGGGGCCGCGTACGACGCTGCTGCCGATCCTCAACGGGTTGCACCACTACGCGGCACTGGATGCGCGCTTCGGGCGCGATGCGGTGCTGGGCGGGCTGTGTTTCATCAGTGCGACCAAGGCCGCCGATGGCGCGGTGCTGCACCTGGCGCCGGCGGCCAAGCTGACCTTCGGCGAGCGCGACGGTACCGGCAGCAGCGCGCGGGTGTTGGCGCTGGCGGCCGCGTGCGTGCAGGCGAACGTGGACCATGTGGCCAGCGATGCGATCGGGCAGGAACAGTGGATCAAGTACACGTTCCTGACCACCCTGGCGGCGGCGACGTGCCTGATGCGCGCCGATGTGGGCACGATCGTGGCCACCGACGATGGCGCGGCGATCGTGCGTGGGCTGTATGACGAATGTCTGGCCGTGGCCGATGCCGCGGGCGAGCCGATTCCGGCCAAGGCACGCGAGATCGCGTTGACGGCCACGACCCAGCCCGGCTCGGCGTTGAAGGCGTCCATGCTGCGCGACCTGGAAGCGGGCCAGCAGGTGGAGGCCGAGCAGATCGTGGGCGACATGCTGGCGCGCGCACGCGCCGCCGGGCAGGCCGCGCCGCTGCTGGCGGTGGCCTACAGCCACCTGCAGGCCTACCAGCGCCAGCGCGGCGCCTGAGCATGCGGATGGCCGCGCCGGCGCACGTGCTGGTGCTGGGCATGGGCTACAGCGGGCGGCACCTGGCCGCCCGGCTGCAGGCCCAGGGCATCGCATGCAGCGGCACCGGGCGTGACCCCGGCACCGCCCCCGATGACGGACTGACGCGGTATCGGCTGGCCGAGGGCGTGCCGGTTGATGAGGGGCTGCGCGCGGCGATCCGGCGCGCGGACGCGATCGTGTGCAGCGTGCCGCCGGAGGAGGCGGGCGACCCGGCGCTGCGCCTGCTCGCCGATGCACTCCACGACAGCCCCGCGCTGCGCTGGGTGGGTTATCTGTCCTCGACGGCGGTCTACGCCGACCGCGACGGGGGCTGGGTGGACGAACAGGCCCGTGCCGATGCGGACGACGCCACCGCCCTGCGACGGTTACGTGCCGAGCAGCAGTGGCGTGCGTTCGCGCAGGCACGCGGTATCGCCTCGGCGGTGTTCCGCCTGCCCGGACTGTACGGTCGGGGGCGCAACGCGCTGGTGCAGCTGGCGCAGGGCAAGGCCCGGCATGTGGTCCGGCCCGGGCTGGTCTTCAACCGGCTGCATGTGGAGGACCTGGCCGCTGCAGTGCTGGCGGCGATGCGGCGTGCGCAGGGGCACGCGCTGTATCTGCCGGCCGACGATGCGCCGGCCCCGCCCCAGGACGTGCTGGCGCATGCCGCCTTGCTGAGTGGCCTGCCGTTGCCCGCCGCGCAGGCCTGGGATGACCCGGCCGTTCCCGCCTCGCTGCGACGCTTCTACGCCAGCAATAAGCGCATTGACAGCCGCGGCACGCGCGCGGCCTTGCAGTGGCAGCCCCGCTTCGCGACCTACCGCGACGGTCTCGCCGACGCTTGGGCAAGCGGCGACGGCCACCGGTAGCCCACGACCGTTGGTCGTGGGGGATGTATCAGGCCGCGTCAGGCAACCGGAAGAACGCGCGCGTGGCCGCCGTCGCGTTGGCGGCAGTGGTCTCCACGTCTTCGCCCCGATCGCGCGCCAGCTCCTCGACGATGTGCGACAGGAACATCGGCTCGTTGCGGCGGTCCTTGGGCATCGGCTTGAGCGAGCGCGGCAGCAGGTACGGCGCGTCGGTTTCGATCATCAGGCGGTTGGCCGGGATGTGCTTCACCAGCTCGCGCAGGTGGCCGCCACGGCGTTCGTCGCACAACCAGCCGGTGATGCCGATGTACCAGTCCTGGTCCAGGTAGTCGAACAGCTCCTGGCGCTCGCCGGTGAAGCAGTGCACCACCGCCGCGCCCAGTCGGCCCTCGAAGTTCTTCATCTGCGCCATGAAATCGGCGTGGGCATCGCGCTGGTGCAGGAACAGCGGCTTGCGCGCGCCATCGGCAGCCAACACGTCGGCCGCCAGCTGCAGCTGGCGCTCGAAGGCGCGGTGCTGGGCCGGGCGCGGGGCGAAGTCACGGAAGTAATCCAGCCCGCACTCGCCCACCGCCACCACTTCGGCATGCGCATGCAGCGCGCGCATGTCCGCATCGCATTCATCGGTGTATTCCACCGCGTGGTGCGGGTGCACGCCGGCGGTGGCATACAGGAAGCCGGGATGCTGGCGTGCCAGCTCCAGCGCCATCGGCGAATGCTCGCGGCTGGCGCCGGTGATGATCATCTGTGCCACCCCCGCCTCGCGGGCACGCGCCAGCACGGCGTCGCGGTCGCGGTCGAAGGAGTCGTGGGTGAGGTTGGCGCCGATATCGATCAGTTGCATGGGGGAGCTACAAGGCAGGTAACCCGCGCATTGTAGCTGCCCCCGCGCAGGCTCACTCCGGATCGGGCCCGGTGAGCAGCCGCTGCACCAGTTCACGCGACAGGCCTGTCAGCACGATCCGGTCGCCGTCGCGCATCACGGTGATGAAGGGGTATCCATCGCGCTCGAGCGTATCTGCCGGTACGGGGCTGGCATCGACCGTGCCGCCTGCGGGAATGCGCAGGTACCAGACTTCCGCGCACAACGCAGAGAACGCCGGCAGCGGTTCCGGGTAGGTGCCGCCCCGGCCCGCAACCTCGGCGGTCTTCAACAACGCCAGCAGGCGCGGCAGCAGGTCGCCGTGGGACGTAGCGTCATCGAGGCCGAGCGAGGCACCCAAGGTCTCGGGGGCGGTGCTCATGCTGAACAAGGTGGCGGTGGCGCGCGAGCGCGGCACCAGGCTGGTGCGAAGGGTCAGGCCTTGCCCCTTCCAGAGCGCCTCGTTGGCGCCGTGCAGGAACGGCTGGAGGTCGTGGTCGAAGCGCTTCAGCCACGCGCCGTACTGCAGGCGCGCCGCGTCCAGGTTCCAGGGCGGCAGCGCGCATTGCGCGCCCGGTGCCTGGCGCTGCCAGCGCTCGGGAATCCCCACGCCCGCGCATTCGCGGCACACCAGCTCGGTGTCGGTCGGGCCCTCGAAGTGCAGGCTGGGCGCTTGGGCGTCGGCGCAGTCGTCACTGTCGAGCAGCAGGCGAAAGCCGGTGGTGCCGGCGCAGCGCACCAGCGTGTTGCTGTGCATGCCCAATGTGCTGCGGCCGAACTGCGAGAGCCAGACGAAAGCGCGGTCGTCGGCCAGCTGCAGGCTGGGGTAGAGCGGCTCGCGCAACGTGCCATCGGCCACCGCGCGCCGGATCGCCGCCTCGTTGTCCAACCCGGCAGGCAGGTAGCGGGCATCCAGCGTGGGCTGCAGCAGCATCGCCAGCGGGTGGCCGTCGTAGGGCATGTGCAGTCCCTCGCCCATGTCCCCGGCCAGTGCTGCGGTGGGCGTGGCGGCGCTGACCGACGCCAACGGACAGGTGAGAACCAGCGACAACAACAGGCGAGCCAAGCGCGACATCTACACATCCGGGTACGGCGGGGCGGCACAGGGAAGCATGCCGGCCGGCGGCTGGCAATTGGCCCGCGCTGCAGACACCGTATCCTTGCGCCATGAATGCCCCGATTTTCCCCATCTCCCCACTGCTGCCGCAGATTCTGGACCAGCTGGCCGACCACGCGCGCCTGGTGCTGGAAGCGCCACCCGGCGCCGGCAAGACCACCCAGGTGCCGTTGGCCCTGCTCGACGCGCCGTGGCTGCAAGGCCGCAGGATCATCATGCTGGAGCCCCGCCGGGTGGCCGCGCGCAGCGCCGCGCAGTTCATGGCGCGACAGCTGGGCGAGGAGGTGGGCGACACCGTCGGCTACCGCATCCGTTTCGAGAACAAGGTGTCGGCCCGCACCCGCGTCGAAGTGGTCACCGAAGGCATCCTGACCCGGATGCTGCAGGACGACCCGATGCTCGACGGCGTGGGCGCGCTGCTGTTCGATGAATTCCACGAACGCCACCTCGCCGCCGACCTCGGCCTGGCACTGGCGCTGGACGTGCAGGCGCAGCTGCGCGAGGACCTGCGCATCGTGGTGATGTCGGCCACGCTGGATGGCGAGCGCCTGGCGCAGTTCCTGGATGCACCGCGATTGAGCAGCGCGGGCCGCAGCTTCCCGGTGGCGATCCGCCATTTCCCCGCCCGTCGCGAGGAATCGCTGGAAGCCCAGGCGCGGCGCGCGGTGGAACAGGCACTGGCCGAACATCCCGGCGATGTACTGGTGTTCCTGCCGGGCCAACGCGAGATCGCGCGTACCCAGGCCGCGCTGGAGCAGGCGCTGCCGGCCACGGTGCAGGTGCTGCCGCTGCACGGGGAGCTGCCGGTGGAACAGCAGTCGCGCGTGCTGCAACCCGACCCGCAGGGCCAGCGCCGCGTGGTGCTGGCCACCAACGTGGCCGAATCCTCGGTCACGTTGCCAGGGGTGCGCGTGGTGATCGATGCCGGGCTGGCGCGCGAGCCGCGCTACGACCCCAACAGCGGCTTCGCACGGCTGGACGTGGTGAGCATCGCGCAGGCGTCGGCCGACCAGCGCGCAGGGCGTGCCGGGCGTGTGGCCGAGGGCTGGGCATGGCGGCTGTGGCCGCAGTCGCAGCGGCTGGAGGCACAGCGCCGGCCGGAGATCGCGCAGGTGGAATTGACGTCGCTGGCGTTGGAGCTGGCCGCGTGGGGCAGCGATGACCTGCGCTTCGTCGACCCGCCGCCGGTGGGCGCACTGGCCGCCGCGCGCGAGCTGCTGCAGCGGCTGGGTGCGATGAGCGACAGCGGCGGGCTGACCGCGCTGGGGCGCCGCATGCTTACCCTGGGCACGCACCCGCGGCTGGCGGCGATGCTGCTGGCCGCCACCGGCGGCAGCGAGCAGGCGCTGGCGTGCGACCTGGCCGCGCTGGTGGAGGCACGCGACCCGCTGCGCCAGGGCGGTGATGCACTGGCCGCGCGATGGCGCGCGTTGGCGGCGTTCCGCCACGGCCGCGCGCCGCACGATGCCAACCGCGGTGGGCTGGCCACCATCGATGCCGCCAGCAAGCAGTGGCGGCGACGCCTGCGCTGCGACGCCGCGCCGCCCACGTCGGTGGAAGCACACCAGCTCGGCGACCTGCTGGCCCACGCCTTCCCCGACCGGATCGCCGCGCGCCACCCCACCGATCCGCTGCGCTACCTGCTGGCCAACGGGCGCAGTGCGCGCCTGTTCGATCCGAGCGATCTGCGTGGCGAGCCGTGGCTGGTGGCGGTGGAACTGCGCTATGAGGCGCGCGACGCGTTGCTGCTGCGCGCCGCGCCGGTCGATGAGAACCGGCTGCGCCGCGACTTCCCCGCCCGCTTCACCCAGCAGGACGTGGTGCGCTGGGACGGCGACAAGCGTGCGCTGGTGGCGCGCCGCGAAACCCGTTTCGACCGCATCGTGCTGGACAGCCGGTCGGCCGGGCGCGTGGATCCGGCGCATGCCGCGCAGGCGCTGACCGAGGCCGTGGCCGAGCTGGGCATCGACGCGCTGCCGTGGACCGAGGGCCTGCGCCAATGGCAGGCACGGACGCTGGCGCTGCGTGCGTGGATGCCCGAGCTGGACCTGCCGGACGTGTCCGATGCGGCGCTGATGGCGACGCTGCCGCAGTGGCTGACGCCGGCCTTCACCGGCAAGACGCGGCTGGACGCGCTGGACGAAGCCAGTCTGGGCGAGGCCCTGAAATCGCCACTGCCGTGGGCGCAGCGCCAGGTGATCGACCGGCACGCGCCGGTGCGCATGGCGGTGCCGTCGGGCATGGAGCGGCCGATCCACTACGCGGTGGACGCCGATGGCATCACCCCGCAGGGGCCGGTGCTGGCGGTGAAACTGCAGGAGCTGTTCGGCCTGGCCGACACCCCGCGCATCGCCGATGGCCGCGTGCCGCTCACCCTGCACCTGCTCTCGCCCGGCGGCCGCCCCCTGCAGGTCACCCAGGACCTGCGCAACTTCTGGGCCAACACCTACGCCGAGGTCAAAAAGGAAATGAAGGGCCGCTATCCCCGGCACCCGTGGCCGGACGATCCGTGGACGGCAACCGCCACGCACCGGGCCAAGCCGCGCGGGACGTGACGCGGCTGTCGCATTCATGGCTGCCGGCTGACCGCGTCATCGCGCCGCACTGCACCGGTGCGGGCAAGCGGCTACAGTCGTGATCCGGCCGTAGCAGGTGGCTAACACGCCCTACACGGCCCGCGCGCCACACTGGATCAGAACCGAGGCAAAGGAACCCCCATGAGCAGACTGACTGTGATTACCGACCGCGCCCTTGAGCGCGCCCTGGACCTGGCAAGCAGCGCTGGCGACGGCCTCAAGCATGCCGGTGGCAGCCTGCGTCACCTTGGCCCGCAGGCTACGGACTGGATCAAGACCGGTGCCGCACTGGGCGCGGTGAAGACCGGCAGCAAGGTCGCCGCGAAGGTGGTCCGCCGCAATCCGGCCGTGACCATCGCCGCCGCTGCGGTGGGCGTGGGCCTGCTGGGCTACGCGCTGTACCGCAAGCAGCAGAAGAAGAAGCTTGCCAACGGCGGCGTGGTGGACGGCCAGGCGCAGCGCATCAGCGCCCGCAACCGCCGCACCAGCACCGTGGTCGATGAGCACAGCGATATCGGCAGCGACGCCTGATCTGCTGACGCGTCAGCGCGTGTGTATCGAAAGCCGCCGGCGTTGTCCGGCGGTTTTTTTGTACGTACCAACCAACGGTTGGTACCTACCGGCGGTGTTATCCGATCTGGCGCCACTGGCCCGGTTGCAGGTCGCCCAGCGCGTGCGGGCCCATGGAGGCGCGCACCAGGCGCAAGGTCGGTAGCCCCACGGCCGCGGTCATCCGCCGTACCTGGCGGTTGCGGCCCTCGCGCAGGGTGACGGCCAGCCAGCTGTCAGGCACGGTCTTGCGGAAGCGCACCGGTGGATCCCGCACCCACAGCGCGGGGGCGGGGTCGAGGCGTTCGATCCTCGCCGGCAGGGTCGGGCCGTCATTGAGCTGCACGCCGTCGCGCAGGGCCTGCAGCTGCGCGTCGCTGGGCGTGCCCTCCACCTGCACCCAGTAGGTCTTGTCGGCCTTGTGGCGCGGATCGGTGAGGGTGTGCGCCAGGCCACCGTCATCGGTGAGCAGCAGCAGGCCCTCGCTGTCGTAGTCCAGCCGCCCGGCCGCATACACCGCCGGCGGCAGCCCGAAGCCGGCCAGGGTCGCGCGCGGCGGCTGGCTGCGGTCGGTGAACTGGCACAGCACGTTGAAGGGTTTGTTGAAGGCGATCAGCATGGCGGAAACAACAGCGGGGGACGGGCCATTGTCCCATCCCCCGCTCGTCTGTGATGCAGGGCAACCCGCAGCGGGCGCTACGGTCAGGGCTTCACGAAGCGCAGGGTCATGCGGTCGCTCTCACCGATGGCCTGGTACTTCGCATCGTCGGCCTTGTCGTGCTGGTTGGTCGGCGGCAGGGTCCACACCCCGTTCGGGTGGTCCTTGGTGTCGCGCGGGTTGGCGTTGATCTCGCTGCTGCCGGCCAGTTTGAAGCCCGCCGCCTCGGCCATCGCGATCACCTGCTTCTGGCCCACGTAGCCGCTCTTGTCGTCGGCCGGCACGTCGGCCTTGGCACGGTGTTCAACCACGCCCAGCACGCCACCGGGCTTGAGCACCTTGTAGAAGCCGGTGAACATGCCCTCGGCCTGGTTGGCGCTGCGCCAGTTGTGCACGTTGCGGAAGGTCAGCACGACGTCGGCCGAGTTGTCCGCACCGAACTGCGGCGCGGTCGGGTTGTAGGCCACGACCTTGCTCTTGCCATACAGCGCGGCATTGGCGGCGAACTTCTTGTCCAGGCCGTCGCGGCTGCGCTGCTGGTAGTCACGGCCGCGACCTTCGGGCACCGCCATCGGGTCGACCACCGCCGCGACATAGGTGCCCTTGTCGTGCAGCAGCGGGCCCAGGATTTCCGCGTACCAGCCGCCGCCCGGGGTGATCTCGATGACGGTCTTGCCCGGTGCCACGCCGAAGAACGACAGCGTCTGCGCCGGATGCCGCCACGCATCGCGCTTGACGTTGGCCGGGTCGCGCCAGGTGCCCTGCACCGCCGCCTGCACCGCCGGGGTGATCGCGATCTGTGCATTGGGGCCGGCCGGCTTGGTCGCCAGGGCCGGGGCGGACAGCAGCAGCGTGGACAAGGTGAACAGGCAGGCAGTGGTCAGCGAACGGGTTTTCATCGGCGTCTTCCAGTGGCGGGATGCGGCGAGACTAGCAGCCGCGATGCCCAAGGTGTTCACAAAACGTTAGTGCGATGCAGCACGGCGGAACACTGTTTTGTGGCAGCCGCCGCAGCGCTGTCATGGCCGCGGAACTATGCTGATGCATTGGATTTCCACAGGAGCACCTCTCCCATGACTGCATCGCGCGAACTCGGCCGCTCCGGCCTGACTGTGCAACCCATTGCCTTCGGCGGCAACGTCTTCGGCTGGAGCGCCGACGAAAAAACCTCGTTCGCGCTGCTGGATGCCTTCGTCGACGCCGGCTTCAACCTGGTGGATACCGCCGACGCGTATTCGGCCTGGGTGCCGGGCAACAGCGGCGGCGAATCGGAGACCATCCTGGGCCGCTGGTTCAAGCACAGCGGCAAGCGCGACAAGGTGGTGCTGGCCACCAAGGTGGCCAAGTGGGCCGAGCGCCCGGGCCTGTCGGCCGACAACATCGCCGCGGCGGTGGAAGATTCGCTGCGCCGCCTGCAGACCGATGTGATCGATCTGTACCAGGCCCACGAAGACGACGAATCCACGCCGCTGGAAACCACCCTGGCCGCGTTCGGCCGCCTGATCGAACAGGGCAAGGTGCGTGCCATCGGTGCGTCCAACTACAGCGCCAGCCGCCTGCGCGATGCGCTTGCGGTGTCGGCCGACTATGCGCTGCCGCGCTATGAAACGTTGCAGCCCGAGTACAACCTGTACGACCGCGCCGGCTACGAGGCAGAACTGGAACCGCTGGTGCGCGACCAGGGCATCGGCGTGATCAGCTACTACTCGCTGGCCAGTGGCTTCCTGAGCGGCAAGTACCGCAGTGCCGCCGATGCGGGCAAGAGCAGCGCACGCGGCAAGCGCGTGGTGGACACGTACCTCAACCCGCGCGGCCTGCGCATCCTGACCGCGCTGGACGACATCGCCGCCACGCACGGTGCCAGTGCGTCGCAGGTGGCGTTGGCATGGCTGATCGCGCGGCCCGGCATTACCGCGCCGATCGTCAGCGCCACCAGCGTCGCGCAGTTGAAGGATGTGCTGGCGGCCGCACAGGTGGCGCTGTCGGCCGAGGATGTGGCGCAGCTGGATGCCGCCAGCACCGAGCAGGGCTGAGCCCGGCGGCCCACGTGTCGCACACGCAGCCGCCGCGAGGCGGCTGCGTCGTTTCGGTCATGCCGTGGTGCACGGCCGCGATGCAACGGCGGTCGTCGCATTCGGCCAACATAATGTGGGGATTACATAGTCCGCTTGCAGCGGGAAACAATCCCGGGTAATGTTCGCGCCCATCGCCGCAGCCTGCGGCACCCTTCCACCCAACCGAGCCCGTCATGTCCCTTCGTTTCTCCGCCATCGCCAAGCGACTGCACCGCGCAACAACTGCGCTGCGTCCGTGCGACGTTGCGGGCAAGGCCGACGCGCTGACCATCGACTGATCTTCCCACACGGAGATCGGTCACCGATCTCCGAGGCACGCCAACGCCCTCGGATGCTGCATCCGGGGGCGTTTTCGTTTGCGTTGGCGTCGCCCCACCTTCCGATCACATGGCGTGATCTTCCATCGTCCACACCCGGGCAAGGACTGCCTGACCACACGGACGTGTTGCCACGAGGCGCGAAAGCGCTGTGCCCAGGTGTGGGGCACGGGCAGCGGGAGATGATGTCTTTTTTATTATGCGTGCCGGTTTACCCGGCGCTGCCTGGCCGTGTCCCGAGATTATCTGGCACCGCCACGCAATGGAATGAATGACCATGAACATAGAATCCACTTTTGAGCTGCTGCACGCCGAGGGCACCACCCCCATCAAGGGCTGGGTCCACGGCGTACCCGTGGACGAACTGGCCCGGGCGCAACTGCGCAACATCGCCGCGGTGCCGTTCGTCGGCCCGTGGGTGGCGGTGATGCCGGACGTACACGTAGGCAAGGGAGCCACCGTGGGCTCGGTGATCCCCACCCGCGGCGCGATCATTCCGGCCGCGGTCGGCGTGGACATCGGCTGCGGCATGGCGGCGGTGCGCACCACGCTGCGCGCCGAGGACCTGCCCGACAACCTGGCCCGGCTGCGCAGTGACATCGAGCGCAGCGTGCCGGTGGGCAATGGCCGCGGCGGCGAGCACCGGCAGCTGCCGGACAGCATCCACAGCCGCATCGTGCGGTCCGGGCTGGTCGAGCGGCTGAATGCCATCAAGCAACGGCACCGGCGCGTGCGCACCGACAAGCTGGCCTGCCAGATCGGCACGCTCGGCGGCGGCAACCACTTCATCGAGATCTGCCTGGATGAAACCGGGGCGGTGTGGGTGATGCTGCACAGCGGCTCGCGCGGTACCGGCAACCTGATCGGCACCTACTTCATCGAGCAGGCGCGCGAGCAGCTGGCCCGGCGCGTGCTCGGCTTCCACCTGCCGGACAAGGACCTGGCCTTCTTCATGCAGGGCGAACCGTTGTTCGATGACTACGTGCAGGCCGTGTCGTGGGCGCAGGACTACGCCCGCGAGAACCGCGAGGCCATGATGGCGCGGGTGCTGGCCGAGATGCGCCTGCGGCTGCCGAAGTTCCAGTTGGAGAAGCTGGCGGTGAACTGCCACCACAACTATGTGCAGACCGAGACCCACGGTGGCGAGGAGCTGCTGGTGACCCGCAAGGGTGCGGTCAGCGCGCGCGCCGGCGAGCTGGGGATCATCCCGGGCAGCATGGGCACGCGCAGCTATATCGTGCGTGGCAAGGGCAATGCCGAGAGCTTCCACAGCTGCAGCCACGGTGCCGGCCGCGTGATGAGTCGCAGCGCGGCGCGCCAGCAGATCACCCTGGCCCAGCACCGCGAGGCGACCGCGCATGTGGAATGCCGCAAGGATGCCGCGGTGATCGACGAGTCACCCGCGGCCTACAAGTCGATTGACGCGGTGATGGCCGCGCAGCGCGACCTGGTGGAGGTGGTGCACACGCTGCGCCAGGTGGTGTGCATCAAGGGCTGAGCAGGCAGAACGGGGCGGCCACCAACCGGTGGCCGTGGATGTGTCAGGCCGCGCTGTCTTCGGCCACCAGCGCGTGGTGCAGGCTCACGCCCGCGCGCACGCCTTCGGCGCTGGCCAGGCTGATGTTGCCGACCAGCGTCGCGTCGCCGGCCGCGTAGATGCCGGGCACGCTGGTCTGCTTGCCCGCATCGACCTGCACGAGTACGCCCACCGGGCTGTCCTCCAGTGCGCAGCCGAGCTGCTGGACCAGCGGCGTCGCCATCTGCTGGCGCGCGGTAACAAACAGCGCACGCAGTTCCACCCGGCGGCCATCGGCAAGCAGCGCAGCGCTCAACGCGGGTGCCTCGCCCTCCAGGCCAACCACCGCCTCGTGCTCGATGCTCACGCCGCGACGCTGCAGGGCGGCCAGTTCCTCTGCGGTGAGCGCCATGCCGTGCGCGAACAGGGTGACCTGACCCCAATCGGCGAGCAGGGCCGCCATCGTGACCGACTTCTCGTGCCCGCCCAGCAGACCGATCGCGCCGCCGCCGATTTCATAGCCATGGCAGTACGGGCAATGCACCACGCTGTGGCCCCAGCGCTCGGCCAGGCCAGGCAGGTCGGGCAGATCGTCGCGGATGCCGGTGGCCAGCAGCAATTTGCGCGTGGCCCAGTTCTCGTTGCTGGCGGTACCCACCACGAAGCCGTCGACCGTGGGCTGGGCCGTGGTGACGGTGTCGCTGATCCAGCGCACGGTGGGGTACTCCAGCAGCTGCGCCTTGGCGTTGCGCAGCAACTCGGCACCGGCGATGCCGTCCTGGCCCAGCACGCCGTGCGAATGCGCGGCGAAGCGGTTGCGCGGCAGGCCGCTGTCGATCACCAGGACCTCACGGCGCGCACGCGCCAGGATCAGGGCGGCGGACAGGCCGGCGAAACTGCCGCCGACGACAATCGCATCAAATGTCATGGGGAACTCCTGCTGCATGGTGGGCCAGGTGGCGGGCGAAGGCCTCGCCGAGGGTGGCCAGGGTGGTGCCACGCAGGCGCTGCTCAAGCAGGGCCTGGGCCTGGCGGTAGCTGTCATCCAGTGCGTCGTTGACCACCTGCTGCACCGGGCAGCCGCGCCCGGTTTCGCGGGCACCCGTGTGCAGCAGCGCCGGCGCGCCGATCGCCACGTACACGTCATGCAGGGTGATCTGCGCCGGTGCGCGGGCCAGCTGGCTGCCGCCGCCGTGGCCACGCACGCTGGTGACCAGCCCGCCCTTCTGCAGGGCGGCGAGCAGGCGCCGGATCACCACCGGGTGGGTGGGCAGGCAGGTGGCGAGCTGCTCGGAGGTACGCGGGCCGTCCTGGCCGACCAGGTGGGCCATCACGTGCAGGGCATCGGAGAACTGGTTGCTGGATTTCATGTAACAACACTAGTTACAAATCGAGCCGATGTCCAGCGGGCGCTTCCATACGGTTTCGGGCGGCTGTCACACGCTCTTCATGTTGTTAATTAGGACATTAATGTGATCCGCATCTCACTTCAGAAGAGGAGGGGGTAAACCGATACCGCATCGCCCTCCCTCACTTTCGATTCCCATGAACATGACGTCCGGCGCCCCCAATCGCGCCTTGAGCCTGCAGTTCAAACTGCTGGGCGCGCTGTCGCTCGGCCTGGCCATCGTGGTGCTGTGCGCCTTGGCCGGCCTCGGTTCGGCCTGGCTGAACCTGTCCACTGCGGTGCCGCCGGAGGTGGCCCGCAATACGCAGGCCGAAGCGCTGCAGCGCGAGTTCCGGCTGCAGGTGCAGGAGTGGAAGAACGTGCTGATCCGCGGCAGCGATGCGGCACTGCGTGCGCGCCACCTGGCCGCTTTCGACCGCCAGGGCGGCAAGACCCGCACGCTGGGCAAGGACCTGGCCACCAGCAGCGATGCCGGCACCGCACGCCTGGCCGCCCAGTTCATGGCCCAGCATGCCGCGCTTGAAAAGGAGTACCACGGCGCGCTCGACGCCTTCGCCGCCAGCGGCTACAGCCCGCTGGAGGGGGATGCGCTGGTGCGCGGCAAGGACCGCGCGTTGGGCACCACGCTGGACGCGTTGGGCAACCGCACCGCCGCGGTGGCCGAGCAGGCCGTGCAGGCCCGTTCCGAACAGGCGCGGCGGACGCTGCTGGTGTGCGCGGCACTGACCGCCGCGGCTGCAGTGGTGCTGATGGGCCTGCTGGCGGTGTGGCTGCGCCGCGCGGTGATTGCGCCGGTAGTGGCGGTGGAAGCGGCCGCACGCGCGGTGGCGCGTGGGGAGCTTGACCATAGCGTGCAGGTCAACAGCCGCGACGAAATCGGTCGCCTCGGCCAGGCCATGATGGCGGTGACACGCACGCTCAAGGACGTACTGGCTGCGCAGGCCACCATGGCCGAACGCCACGAGGCCGGCCAGATCAGCTACCGCATGGACGACAGCGCCTTCCCCGGCGGCTACGGCCAGATGGTCCGCGACAGCAACGCACTGGTGGCCGCGCACATCCAGGTCAAGATGCGCGCCATCGAGATCATGGGCCGCTACGCGGTGGGCGACCTGTCGCAGGACATGGAACGCCTGCCCGGCGAGAAGGCGGTGATCACCCAGTCGCTGGACCGGGTCAAGGCCAACCTCGGCGCGATCAATGCCGAGATCAAGCAGTTGGCCAGTGCGGCAGCGGCCGGCGATTTCAGCCAGCGCGGCGACGAGGCACGCTACGAGCACGATTTCCGCGACATGGTTGGGGGGCTGAACCAGCTGATGAAGACCACCGAGCGCGACCTGGACCAGGTTTCCACGGTGCTGCAGGCGATCGCGCGTGGCGACCTGAGCGCGCGCATGCACGGCCAGTTCCATGGCGTGTTCGCGCGCATCCGCGACGACGTGGCGCTGACCAGCGGCCAGCTCACCGGCATCGTGGGCGACATCAAGCGTGCCGCGCAGTCGATCCAGACCGCCGCCGGCGAAATCGCCGCGGGCAACAGCGACCTGTCCCAGCGCACCGAACAACAGGCCGCCAACCTGGAGGAAACCGCCGCTTCGATGGAGGAGCTGACCTCGACCGTACGCCAGAACGCCGAGCATGCGCGACAGGCCAACCAGCTGGCCATCGGCGCACACGCGGTGGCCTCGCAGGGCGGTGCGGTGGTGGGCCAGGTGGTGCAGACCATGGGCGCGATTGAAACCTCGTCGAAGAAGATCGCCGAGATCATTTCGGTGATCGACGGCATCGCGTTCCAGACCAACATCCTGGCGCTCAACGCGGCCGTGGAAGCGGCGCGTGCCGGCGAACAGGGGCGCGGTTTTGCGGTGGTGGCCAGCGAAGTACGCACGCTGGCGCAGCGCTCGGCCGGCGCGGCCAAGGAAATCAAGACGCTGATCGATGCTTCGGTCGGCGATGTCGCCACCGGCGCGCGGCTGGTGCAGCAGGCCGGGCAGACCATGGGCGAGATCGTCACCGGCGTGCAGCGGGTGACCGACATCATGGCCGAGATCGCCGCCGCATCGCAGGAGCAGTCGGCCGGTATCGAACAGGTCAACCAGACCGTGGTGCACATGGACGAAGCCACCCAGCAGAACGCCGCCCTGGTGGAAGAGGCGTCGGCGGCGGCACGCAGCATGGAAGAACAGGCGGTGGCATTGAACGACGCCGTGGACGTGTTCGTGCTGGACGCCGGGCGCGCGCCGGCGCCGGGGCTGTCGCGCGCGGCGTGATCCAACGCGGCGCCGGCCTTGGGCCGGCGTCAGCGCGCGGATCAGCGCACGTAGGGGTCGCCCACCATCGCCGCCGCCAGGTGGTCCAGGAACGAGCTGATCCGCGCCGACACCGCGGTGTTGCGGTAGTAAACGGCGTGGATCGGCTGGCGCACCTCCACGGTGAGGTCCGGCAGCAGCTGCACCAGGCGGCCGTCCTGGCGGTCGCGGTGGGTCATGAAGTCGGACAGACAGACGATGCCCACCCCTTCCAGCGCCAGCGCGCGCAGCGTTTCGCCGCTGGACACCGCCATCGCCGGGCGCACATGCAGCAGCGCGTCGGTGTCGCCGGGCAGCGGCCAGTGGTTGAGCGAGTCCGGCTCATTGAAGCCCAGCAGCGTGTGCGTGCGCAGGTCGGCCACGCTGGCCGGCGTGCCGTGCTGCTGCAGGTAGCCCGGGCTGGCCAGCACACGCAGGCGGCTGTGGGCCAGCGGCCGCGCATGCAGGGTGGAATCGGCCAGCGGCCCGATCCGGATCGCCACGTCGGTGCGCCGTTCCAGCAGGTCGATGTAGCGCTCGCTGCTGTTGAGTTCCAGCACCACGTCGGGGTAACGCGCGCGGTAGCCCGCCACCAGGGGCGCGATCGCGTGCAGCACGAACGGCATCGCCGCATCCACGCGCAAGCGGCCCGCCGGCCGGTCGCGACGGGCGGCGAGCTGTTCCTCGGCCGCTTCCACCGACGCCACGATCGCGCGCGCGTGGGCCAGGAACGCATCGCCCTCTTCCGTGAGCTGCAGGCGCCGGGTGGTGCGGGTCAGCAGCGTGGTGCCCAGCTTCTCTTCCAGCCGGCCCAGCGCGCGGCTCACCCCGGAGGTGGTCTGGCCCAGGGTTTCGGCGGCGGCGGTGATCGAGCCGCTGTCGATCACGGCAATGAAGGCCTGCATTTCGTCGAGGGTGGTTTTCATGGCGGGCACGCGGCGGGCAGAGGCCCATTATTGACCATCAGGCAAGAGTGATTGGCGTGAAGGCCGCTTTTTCGGCAAGAGTGCGGCGCGCAGACTGCGCAGCCTCACCTCCCACCGGTAACCGTCATGTCCCGTGGTATTCCCTTGGCCCTGCTGGCGCTCACCCTCGGTGCGTATGCCATCGGCACCACCGAATTCGTCATCGTCGGGTTGATCCCGACCATCGCCGCCGACCTGGGCGTGTCCCTGCCCTCGGCCGGCCTGCTGGTCTCGCTGTACGCCCTGGGCGTGGCGATCGGCGCACCGGTGCTCACCGCGCTCACCGGCCGGGTGCCGCGCAAGACCCTGCTGGTGGCCTTGATGGTGCTGTTCACGCTGGGCAACGTGATTGCCTGGATGGCGCCCGGCTACGGCTCGCTGATCGTGGCGCGGGTGCTCACCGGCCTGGCGCACGGCGTGTTCTTCTCGATCGGGTCGATCATCGCCACCTCGGTGGTGCCCAAGGAGAAGGCCGCCAGCGCGATCGCGATCATGTTCACCGGGCTCACGGTGGCGCTGGTTACCGGCGTGCCGCTGGGTACCTTCATCGGCCAGCACCTGGGCTGGCGCGCCACCTTCCTGGCGGTGGCCGCGCTCGGCGTGATCGCGCTGATCGGCAGCCTGCTGTTCGTGCCGCGCAACCTGCAGCGCAGCGAACCGGCCACGTTCGGCCAGCAGCTGTCGGTGCTGGCGCAGCCGCGCCTGCTGCTGGTGTATGCCATCACCGCACTGGGCTACGGCGGCACGTTCCTGTCGTTCACCTACCTGGCCTCGATCCTGCAGGACGTCACCGGTTTTTCCGCCAATGCGGTCAGCGGCGTGCTGCTGGTGTACGGCGTGTCGGTGGCGATCGGCAACCTGTGGGGCGGCCGCCTGGCCGACCGTCGCGGCCCGATCCCGGCGCTGAAGCTGATCTTCGGTTTGCTCGCGGCCGTGTTGTTCGTGCTGACCTTCACCGCCTACAACACCTGGCTGGTGCTGCTGACGGTGCTGGCCCTGGGCGCGGTGGCGTTCGGCAACGTGCCGGGGCTGCAGGTGTACGTGGTCAAGCAGGCGCAGCGCTTTGCCCCGCAGGCCGCCGACGTGGCGTCGGGCCTGAACATCGCCGCGTTCAACGTCGGCATCGCGCTCGGTGCCTCGCTGGGCGGGCTGGTGGTGGACCATTTCGGCCTGATGCACACCCCGTGGCTGGGTGCGCTGGTGGTGATGGGTGCCTTCGGCCTGACCGCGTTGAGCGGTCGCCTGGATCGCCGCGATGGCGTGGCCGACCGCGCCGAAGGTATTGCCGTGAGCGCGCATTGAGGGATTCCGGTCGCGGACCCGTGACAGCCGCCGACTGATGGTCGGCTCTACCGTCGTTTTACGGTGCACGGCGTAGCCTGCACCTCACCCCATGAAGGAGTTTCCATGAGCATTCCCGCATTCGGCCTCGGCACGTTCCGCCTGAAGGGCCAGACCGTCATCGACTCGGTCCGCAACGCATTGGACGTGGGCTACCGCGCCGTCGACACCGCGCAGATCTACGACAACGAGGCCGAGGTTGGCCAGGCCATCGCCGAATCCGGCGTGGCCCGCGACGATCTGTTCCTGACCACCAAGGTGTGGATCGCCAACTTCAGCCACGACGCGCTGCTGGACAGCCTGCGCGAGAGCCTGCGCAAGCTGCGCACCGACCATGTCGAGCTCACCTTGATCCACTGGCCGTCGCCCAAGGATGCGGTGCCGATGGCCGAGTACCTGGGCGCGTTGGCCGAAGCGAAGTCGCTGGGCCTGACCCGGCAGATCGGCATCTCCAACTTCACCATCGACCTGACCCGCCAGGCCATCGCGATCCTGGGCGCCGATGCCATCGCCACCAACCAGATCGAAGTCCACCCCTACCTGCAGAACCGCGCCCTGATCGCGTTCCTGAAGGAACAGGGCATCCACGTGACCGCCTACATGAGCCTGGCCTACGGCGAAGTGCTCAAGGACCCGGTGATCCAGGCGATCGCCGAACGCCACCAGGCCACCCCGGCCCAGGTCGCGCTGGCATGGGCGCTGCAGCAGGGCTTCGCGGTGATCCCCTCCTCCACCAAGCGCGAGAACCTGGCCAGCAACCTGCTCGCCGCCGACCTGCGCCTGAGCGATGCGGACATGGCCCAGATCGCCACGCTGGACCGCGGCCAGCGGCTGGCCAACCCGGATGGGATTGCGCCGGCCTGGGATTGAACGAGGCGGCACGGTCGGTGTTCGCGTTGGTGATCCGCGCCTGCTGGTCGCCCGGCGGATGTACCCGGCGGTAGGGTCGGATCCCTATCGACCGCCGACCGTGTGCATCAGCGCAGCGAACGCATGACCCTGGCCGAAGCGCGTGCTTCGACGCGGGTCATGCCATCACCGAACGTGGCGCGTTTCACGGCAGTCGATCGGGATGCGACCCTACCGGGGTCGCTTTCCCGGTGTTGGTCATCCGCACCTTCTGACCGTCTTCCGAATGTACGCGGCGGTAGGGTCGGATCCCTATCGACCGCCGACCATGTGAATCGGGGCGGCGAACGCATGACCCTGGCCGAAGCGCGTGCTTCGACGCGGGTCATGCCATTACCGAACGTGGCGCGTTTCACGGCAGTCGATCCGGATGCGACCCTACCGGGGGTCGCTTTCCCGGTGTTGGTCATCCGCACCTTCTGGCCGTCTTCCGAATGTAACCGGCGGTAGGGTCGGATCCCTATCGACCGCCGACCATGTGAATCGGCGCGGCGAACGCACGACCCTGGCCGAAGCGCGTGCCTCGATGCGGGTCATGCCATCACCGAACGTGGCGCGTTTCACGGCAGTCGATCCGGATGCGACCCTACCGGGAGCAGCGGGCGCGGCGACAGTGCCGGATCAGGCCTGCAACCACGCGCGCATCGCCGCGCTCACCTCGTCCGGTTTCTCCATCGGTGCCAGGTGCCCGCAATCGGGCAGCACCACCAGCGTGGAGCCCGGGACCAGCGCATGCATCTCCTCGCTGATCGCCAGCGGGGTGATGCGGTCGTTGGCGCCGCACACGATCAACACCGGATCGCGGTAGCCGGCCAGCACGTCGTGGCCATCGCCGCGTTCCAGCGCGCTCTGGCGCAGGAATACCTCCGCGCCCAGCCGCGCGGTCATGTCGCGCACGCGCTGCACCAGCACGTAGTCATCCAGCCGCGAGGCGTCGATGTAGCTGCGCATCAGTGTGTCGCCAAAGCCGTGGAAGGTGCCGGGCAGGCGCACGCTGGCACGCTGCGAGTGGCGCTGGGCGGCGCGCTCGGGCGAGTCGGCGTGGATCGAGGTGTCGATCAACGCAAGCCGCAGCACCCGCTCCGGCGCGGTGCGCAGGATCTGCTGGGCGACGAAGCCGCCGAGCGAGAAGCCCGCCAACGCGAAACGCTCGGGCGCCTGCGCCAGCACATCGTCGACCACGGCCTGCATCGTCTCGCCCCGCGTCTGGTCGCCCACGATGCAGTCGGCGATGTCGGACAGGTCGGCCACCTGCGCGCGCCAGAGTTCAGCGTCGTTGAGCAGGCCGGGGAGCAGCAGCAGGGGAAGGCGGTCGGTCATGCCCCTATTGTCGCCGCGCCGACGTGCACGGTCCGTGCCGCCGACGGCTCAGTGCGTTGCGGTATCTGGCACGTCCGGCACCTGCACCTCCTGCACCGGCAGGGTCACCACCATCACCGTGGAGTCGTCCGGGTCCAGCCTGGTCTTGAAGCCCAGGCTCTGGCACATCGCCAGCATGGTGCTGTTCTCGCGCAGCACCTGCCCTTCGACAATGTTCAGGCCCAGCCACTTGGCGTACTCGATCATGATCGCCATCAGCCGCCAGCCGATGCCGTGGCCTTTCAGGTCCGAGCGGATCAGGATGCCGTACTCGCCGCGGTCGTAGTCGGCGTCGGCATGTAGGCGCACCGCGCCGAGCATGTCGCCGCTGCGCGGGTCGATGGCCACCAGCGCGATCGAACGGGCGTAATCGAGCTGGGTCAGGCGCGCGATGAATTCGTGGCTGAAGTGCTTCACCGACTGGAAGAAACGCAGGCGCAGGTCGTCGTCGGTGACGCGGGCGAAGAACGCGCGGAACAGCGCGTCATCTTCCGGCCGTACCGGGCGCACGAAGGCCGGCGCGCCGTCGGACAGGGTAATGGTGCGTTCCCATTCCTTGGGATACGGGAACACCGCAAAGCGCGGATGGCCGCGGCCCTTGTGCAGTTTGCGCGAGGGCGCGATGGCCACGCGTGCATCAAGCGCGATCACCCCGTCACGGTCGGCGAGCAGCGGGTTGATGTCCAGGCTGCGGATCTCGGGAATGTCGGCGGCCAGCTGCGCCAGCTTGACCAGGATCAGCGCTACGGCGCGCTCGTCGGCCGCCGGCACGTCGCGGTAGGCCTTGAGGATGCGCGAGACACGGGTGCGGCCGATCAGCTCGTGCGACAGGCGCAGGTCCAGCGGCGGCAGCGCAAGCGCCTTGTCGTCGATCACTTCGACGGCGGTACCGCCGCGGCCGAACACGATCACCGGTCCGAAGGTGGGGTCGTCGGCGATGCCGGCGATCAGCTCGCGCGCCTTGGGGCGCACGATGGTGGGCTGCACCAGCACGCCGTCGATGCGGGCGTCGGGGCGCTTCTCATGCGCGCGCGCGATGATCGAGGTGGCCGCCGCATGCACCGCCTGCAGCGAGCCGAGGTTGAGGCGCACGCCGTCCACATCGGACTTGTGCGGGATGTCGGCGGAAAACACCTTCACCGCTACGGTGGCGCCCTGCTCCAGCAGCGGCTGGGCCAGCTCCATGGCCTCGCGCGCGTCGCGTGCCTGCATCACCGGCGCCGACGGAATGCCATAGGCGGTGAGCAGCTGGTGGGTGGCGATCGGGTCCAGCCACTGCTGGCCGGCCGCCAGCGCAGCCTCGACCAGCGCGCGTGCGGTGGTGGTATCGACCACGAAATCTTCGGGCAGGCTGGGCGGGGTTTCCATCAGCGCGGCCTGCGCGTCGCGGTAACGCACCAGGTGCTGGAAGCCGCGCACGGCCTCGGCTTCGGTGGGATAGGTGGGCACGCGCGCGGCGTTGAGCGTGGCGGTGGCCCGGTCATCGTTGCCCAGCCAGACCGCGAACACGGGTTTGTCGCGGTGGTGGCGCGGGCGCAGGCCCAGCGTGCGGGTGAGGGCCTGGGCGGCGTCGGCCGAGGAGGTGAACGCGGTGGGCACGTTGACCACCAGCACCGCATCGTTTTCGCTGTCGGACATCAGCGCGTCGATGGCGGCGGCATAGCGCTCGCCATCGGCATCGACGACGATGTCGACCGGGTTGCTGCGCGACCAGCCCTGCGGCAGCACGCTGTCCAGCTGCGCCACGGTGGCCGGCGACAGCTCGGCCAGGCTGCCGCGCAGCGCCAGCAGCTGGTCCACGGCCAGGCGCCCTACCCCGCCGCCGTTGCTCAGGATGGCCAGCCGACGGCCCGGGAAGGTACCGAGGCGGCCGAGCGTTTCGGCGGCGGTGAACAGTTCGTCCAGTGCCCCCACGCGCAGCAGGCCGGCGCGGTTGAAGGCCGCGCCGTACACGGCGTCGGCGCTGGCCAGCGCCTGCACGTGGGTGTCGGCATCGGGGTTGATGCGGATGTGGCGGCCGGATTTGACCACCACCACCGGCTTGGCGCGCGCGGCGGCCCGCGCGGCCGACATGAACTTGCGCGCATCGCCGATGTGTTCGACGTAGAGCAGGATGGCGCGGGTGCGGTAGTCGGTGGCGAAGTAGTCGAGCAGGTCACCGAAGTCAACGTCGAGGGTGTCGCCGAGCGAGACGACCGCGGAGAAGCCGACCGAGCGCGCCACGCCCCATTCGACCAGGGCGGCGGCGATGGCGCTGGATTCGGAGATCAGCGCAAGGTCGCCGGCCTGCGGGAAGTGGGCGGCGATGCTGGCATTCAAACGCGCGTGCGGGGCGATGACGCCCAGGCAGTGCGGGCCGAGGATGCGCAGGCCCTTGGCGCGGGCGGCGGTTTCCACCTGCTCGGCCAGCGACCCGGGGCCCTGGCCGAGGTTGGCGGTGAGGATGATGGCGGCGGCCACGCCGCGTTCGGCGGCGGTGGCCACGACCTGGGGCACGATGCTGGCCGGCGCGGTGATGACGACCAGTTCGGGAACCCAGTCGAGGTCCTTGAGGCGTTTGACGGTGCGGATGCCGTCGATGTCGCTGTAGCGGGGGTTGATCCAGGCCACCTTGCCGGGGAAGCCGGTGCTGCGCAGGTTGCGCATGACGGCGCGGCCGGCGGAGCGTTCGCGCGGGCTGCCGCCGATGACGGCAACCGATTGCGGGCGGAAGACGGATTGCAGGTGGTAGGTGCTCATGGGGCCGATCAGTCACCGGTACATGGGATGACACGGTACACGGGTGCGGTGGTGGGTGGGATGATCTGGCGCAGACGCGGAATCAGAAGCCAAAGCAGATCAACGGCGCGTCACCGGCTGTTCCTTGTCCCGTGTTGGCTGGCGCCGCCATGCCATGCCGGGACACGCCGTGAACCCGTCCATGGGGGCTCGTGTACGGCATCCATGCCGTACACGGTCCCGGCATGGCATGGCATGGCGGCGCCAGCTTGGACGGGTCTGTATGGACGGCGGCATTCGAAGCGTAACGGCCGACGTCCCCTCCCCGGTAGAGCCACGCCATGCGTGGCTGCCTCTCACCGCGTCCGGCTACAACAACGTGCCGCGCAGGATCATCGCGGCGATGCTGAAATAGATGACCAGGCCGGTGACGTCGACGAGCGTGGCGACGAATGGCGCCGATGCGCTGGCGGGGTCGAAGCCGAGGCGTTTGAGGATGAAGGGCAGCATCGAGCCGGACAGCGAGCCGAAGGTGACGATGCCCACCAGCGCCGCGCCGATGGTGAGGGCGAGCAGCTGCCAGTGCTGGCCGTAATCGTGCAGGCCGAGCAGCTGCCAGGAGACGATGCGGATCATCGCCAGCACGCCCAGGATGGCGCCAAGGGTGAGGCCGGTGGGAATTTCGCGCAGCGCCACTTTCCACCAGTCGCGCAGGCGCAGTTCGCGCAGGGCCAGGCTGCGGATCAGCAGGGAGGTGGCCTGGGAGCCGGAGTTGCCGCCCGAGCTCATGATCAGCGGAATGAACAGGGTGAGCACGACCGCGCGGGCCAGCTCGTCCTCGTAGTGCTGCATGGCGCTGGCGGTGAGCATTTCGCCCAGGAACAGCACGCTCAGCCAGCCGGCGCGCTTGCGGATCATGCCGAAGAAGCCGATCTGCATGTACGGCTTTTCCAGCGCTTCCATGCCGCCGAACTTGTGCGCATCCTCGGTGGATTCCTCGATGAGGGCATCCAGGATGTCGTCCACGGTGACGATGCCGAGCACGTGCTGGGCCGGGTCCACCACGGGGATGGCGAGCAGGTCGTGGCGGCGGATCAGCTGGGCCACTTCTTCCTGGTCGAGCATGGCATCGACGGTGACCGGCGGGTTGGTCTGGGCCACGTCGAGGATGGGCTCGTCGGGCAGGCCGGTGATCAGGCGGCGCATGGTCACCACCTGCACCAGGGTGCGGGTGTGCGGGTCGAGCACGTAGATGGCGTAGACGGTTTCGCGGGTGCGCTCGACTTCGCGGATGTGCTGCAGGGTGCGGCCGACGGTCCAGTCGGCCGGCACGCTGACGAATTCGGTGGTCATCAGCGCACCGGCGGTGTGCGCGGGGTAGCTGAGCAGCTGCTGGATGGACTGGCGCGCGTCGGCGCTGAGCAGCGGGATCAGGCGCGCGCGGTCGTCGTCGTCCAGCTCATGGACGATGTCGGTGGCGCGGTCGTCGGCCATCAGGCCCAGCAGCGCGGCGGCACGGGCCACCGGCAGCAGCGCAACCAGGTCGCCACTGCGGTTGAGCTCGGGCTGTTCGAGCATCTTCACCGCGCGCGGCAACGGCAAGGCGGCCAGGGTGTCGGCGGCGCGCGACAGCTCCAGGGTATTGAGGAACTCCACCGCATCGGCGGTGTTGAAGCTGGCCAGGGGTGCGCTCAGGGCGGCGGCATCGGCCACCGGGCGCAGCAGGTCTTTCTGGTTCATCGGGTTCGCCTGTGGGGATCGCCATGCGCGACGCCAGCAGTGGCGAACCGTCCCTCGTCAGGCGGTGGCCATCACTGGCGTCGAGCAAGGTCGACTTCTACTGTCGCTGGACATCGGTTCGGGGACTCCGCAAGGGTGTACTGCCGGACGTGCCGGCAGCGGCGGGCAGTCTGGACCCGGGCGCCGGGCGGGTCAACCCGGGCACCGCTGCCGTGTTGGGCTGCGATTGACGTTGGGCCAACGTACGCGTCGCATAATGGGCGGCGGCCGTGGGCCGTGATGCCCTTTCCCTCGATGTTGCCCGGCGACGATCCCATGAGCAGGTCCTTCCATGCATAGCGGCGCGCTTGAGCTGGCCCTGGTGCTGCTGCTGGCGGCGGTGATCGCCGTGCCGGTGTTCAAGAAGCTGGGCTTCGGCGCGGTGCTGGGCTACCTGGCTGCCGGCGTGGTGCTGGGCCCGGATGGGCTGGGTTTCGTGCAGGATGCCGACCGCATCCTGGGCGCGGCCGAAATCGGCGTGGTGATGCTGCTGTTCGTGATCGGGCTGGAGCTGTCCCCGGCCCGCCTGAAAGTGATGCGGCGCTCGGTGTTCGGCGCTGGGGCACTGCAGGTGGCGCTGAGCGCACTGGTGCTGGGCAGCCTGCTGCTGCTCGACCACTTCCAGTGGAAGAGCGCGCTGATCGTGGGCATCGCGCTGGCGCTGTCGTCCACCGCAGTGGGCCTGCAGCTGCTGTCCGAGCACAAGGCGATCAACAGCGATTACGGCCGGCTGGGCTTTGCCATCCTGCTGTTCCAGGACCTGATCGCCATTCCCCTGCTGGCGGCGATTCCGCTGCTGGGCGGGGCCAAGAACGAAACCCTGCAATGGAACGACGTGGCCGTAGCGCTGGGCGCGCTGGCGGTGGTGATCCTGTGCGGGCGACCGGTGCTGCGCCGGCTGTTCAACATCATCGCGCGCACGCGCAGCCCGGAAGTATTCACCGCGATGGCGCTGCTGGTGGTGCTGGGCACGGCGTGGTTCATGCAGGAGGCCGGGTTGAGCCCGAGCCTGGGCGCGTTCCTGGCCGGCGTGCTGCTGTCCGATTCGGAATTCCGCCACGAGCTGGAATCGCAGATCGAACCGTTCAAGGGGCTGCTGCTGGGGCTGTTCTTCATTGCGGTGGGCATGGGCATCGACCTGGACCGCATCGTCGCCGAGCCGGCGATGATCGCCGCGGGCGTGGCGATCCTGCTGGTGGTGAAGTTCGGCCTGCTGTTCGGCATCGGCAAGCTGGCCAAGCTGCGCACCCGGCACGCGGTGATGCTGGGCAGCGTGCTGTGGCTGGGCGGTGAGTTCGCCTTCGTGGTGTTCAACGAGGCGCAGCGCGCGCACCTGCTGGGCAGCGCCAACCACGACCGGCTGGTGGCGATCGTGGGCCTGTCGATGGCGATCACCCCGCTGTTGATGATCGCGCTGCTGCGGCTGCTGGGCCGCGAGGACGCACCCAAGGGCACTGCGCCACCGGCCGACAAGGTGGACACCGGCGGCACCCAGCCGCAGGTGATGATCGCCGGCATGGGCCGCTTCGGCCAGGTGGTGGCGCGCCTGCTGACCGCCCAGAAGATTCCGTTCGTGGCGCTGGAGTCGAACCCGGACACGGTGTCGGACCTGCGCCGGTTCGGCAACAAGCTGTACTACGGCGACCCGACCCGGCCGGAGATGCTGCGCGCCGCCGGTGGCGAGCACATCCGCGTGTATGTGGTGACGCTGGACGACCCGGACGCCAACATGCGCGCCACGCGGCTGATCCGGCGCATGTACCCCGATGCGGTGGTGCTGGTGCGTGCACGCAATCGCCAGCATGCGTGGCGCTTGATGGACATGTCGGCCGAGCCGTTCCGCGAAGTGTTCGGCACCAGCCTGGAGTTGAGCGAGCGCATGCTGATCGCGCTGGGCATCCCGGCCGATACCGCGCGCAGCCATGTGCAGCGCTTCCGCGAGCACGACGAGAAACTGCTGCGCGACCAGTACCTGGTCTACGACGACGAGGCGGCGGTGATCCAGACCTCGCGTGATGCGCGGGCGGATCTTATGCATCTGTTCGAGGCGGATGCGGAGCGCGACGCGAAGACGGATGCGTCCGACCGGCGAGGTTGAAGTTACACCTACCCCGTAGTGCCGGGCTCTGCCCGGCAACCGCGTGCAGAACTGCCGGGCGTCGCCTGACGTTGACGGCAGCCGACCAACGGTCGGCTCTACGAGCGTGCACCGCCCCGTGGGGCCGGGCTCTGCCCGGCAACCGCGTGCAGCGATGCCGGGCATCGCCTGGCGTTGACGGCAGCCGACCAACGGTCGGCTCTACGAGCGTGCAGCGTCCCGTAGTGCCGGGCTCTGCCCGGCACCCGCGCGCAGCGCTGCTGGGCGTTGCCTGGCGCTGACGGCAGCCGACCAACGGTCGGCTCTACGAGCGTGGTGGGCCACGATCGTGGTGGTGCGGGGTCAGCCGTTGTCGCGCAGGAACCGCGCCATCGAGGACACGCCGGGGACGCGTGGTGCGAATTCGCCGGCCACGTCGATGAAGCCGCGCATGACCGCGATTTCGCGCGGGTTGCGGTTGAGCGCGTCGCGCACGTCCGGGTCGGCGCCGGCACGCATCAGGCGCTGTACCAGCAACGGCAGGCCGTGCAGGGCTGCCAGGTGCAGCGGACCGAATCCGCGCGGGTCGCGTACGTCCAGCGACACGTCCTCGTCGAGCAGGCGCTCCACCGCCGCCAGCACCACCTGTTCGTCGCAGGCGGTACCCGGTTCGGCGCGCGCGCCCAGCAGCAGCAGCAGCGGCGTTACCGAGCCCGCGGCGGCCTGGTCCGGCTCGGCGCCGGCCAGCAGCAGGGTGTCGAGCAGGGCGAGCAGGCGCGAGCGGTCGCGCGCACTGAACCCATACAACGCCGCGCAATGCAGCGGGCCCAGCTGCTGCGCGTCACCGGCATGCACGTTGGCGCCGGCGGTGAGCAGGCGCGCAACGATGTCGGGCAGGCCCAGCGCAGAGGCCAGCATCAGCACGGTGACACCGCCCGGCAGGCGATATTCGAGTTCGGCGCCGGCGTCGAGCAGCGCCGACACGATGTCGATCTGGCGCATGCTGACCGCCGCCGACAACGGCGTGGCGCCGCTGGCCGCCGCGTGCTGCGGGTTGGCACCGCGCGCCAACAACAGGTCGACCACGGCCAGATGACCGCCGCCGGCTGCGCGCAGCAGCGCGGTACAGCCCTGGGCGTCCACCACGTCCACCGCAAATCCCAGGTCGATCAGGCGGCGCACCGCATCGGCGTCGCCAGACATGGCGGCGGCCGGCAGGTCGGCATCACGCAAGACACGGCGCGGCAGGGGCCACACCCGCCAATCCAGCCAGTCGGCCAGGTCGCGGCGGCCGATCGACAGCGCCACGCCCAGCGGCGTCTGGCCGTCGGCAGCACGTGCTTCCGGCGAGGCGCCCTGCTGCACCAGCAGCTTCAGCGAGCCTTCGCGGGCCAGCGCCGTGGCCAGGTGCAGGGCGGTCATACCGTGGCTGTCGCGGGCCTCACGGTCCACGCCCAGCACCAGCAGCGCGTGTTGCAGCCGCAGCCAGCCCAGCCGCACGGCCAGGGACAGCGGCGGATCGCCCGCGGGGGACGGGGCAAACGGATCGGCACCGCGCTCCAGCAGTTCCAGGGCCAGCTGTTCCAGGCCCCGCGAGGCGTGGTCGTGCTGGGCGCAGGCACTGAGCAGGCGCGCCAGGCCACCGCGACCAGCCGGGGACAGGCCACGCCGCAGCAGCACCTGCAGGGCCGGCACCGCATCGATGCCGCGCGCGAGCAGGGCGAACATCGGCGTATCGCCGCAGGCGTCCAGCACTTCCGGCGCGGCGCCATGTGCCAGCAGCCAGTCCACGGCCTGCGGGTCCAGCGCCAGTTCGGCGTCGTGCAACAGGCCGCCCAGTTCCTGCGGATCGCATAGGCGGGCCAGCGCGACCATGCCCTCGAAATTGCCGAACCCCAGCGCTTCGCGCAGCAGGTCCAGCGGCGGGCGGTCCGGCAGCGTCGACGTGGCCAGGGCGGCATCGCCCTCGGCGGCGGTCAGGCCGTCGGTGACCGAGGCCGGCAGCGGGTAGCTGCGATCGAGCAGCGAGACGATGGTCCAGCGACCGGCGCTGGCGGCAATGTCGACGGCGCGGCGGCCCTGCGGATCGGGAATGTCGGCGGCGATGCCCAGCTCCAGCAGGCGCCGCACCAGCAGCGGCGACACGCTGTCGGCCATGCAGGCCAGCAGCACCGCATTGCGCCCTTCCAGGTCGACCGCGCCCAGGTCGGGCTTGTGCGGCAGCAGGTGTTCGATCACGGCGGCACGGCCGCCGCGGGCAGCTTCCAGCCACGGCGTGCGCGACAGGGCATCGCGCGATTCCAGGTTGGCGCCGGCGGCCAGCAGGACGTCGATGATGTCGACATGGCCGGCCAGGGCGGCTTCGTGCAGGGCGCTGCGGCGCTGGCGGTCGCGTGCGTCGGCGCGGGCCTTGTGCTTGAGCAGCAGCTGCACGCCGGCCGGATCGTCTTCTTCGGTGCCGGCGGCGGCCAGCAGGACCGGCGTGCCATCGGCGGGTTCGGTCTTGGCGCCGCGCTCGAGCAGGAACCGCGCCAGGCGCCAGTTGCCGACCTGGCAGGCCACGGCCAGCGGCGACCAGCTGTCGTTGTTGAGCGCATCCACTTCGGCGGCGGCATCGCGCAACAGTGCGGCCACGCCCGGGTCGGAGCTTCGTGCGGCGTGGTGCAACGGGGTGTTGCCATCGCTGTCGACGGCGCGCGAGTCGGCGCCGTTGGCCAGCAGGGTCATGACGGCTTCGGGGCGGCCGTGCCAGCTGTCGCGGGTGGCGGCGAGCAAGGGGGTCATGCCGCGGTGCGGGGCGTTGACGTCGACGCCGCGTGCGATCAGTTCGCGCAGCAGGCGCAGGTCGGGCAGCACGGCGGCCAGCACGGGCAGGTTGCGCTGGTCGCGCCAGGCCGGATCCGGCAGGCCGTGCGGGTCGGCACCGGCGGCGAGCAGCTGCAGGGCGCGGTCGACGCGGCCGCTGCGGGCGGCGTCGTACAGGGCGGGCAGGTGTTCGTGCGTGCCCAGCGGCTCCAGCGGCTCCAGCGGCTGCGGTTCGGCGGCGTGCGCGGTGAAGGCAGCGGCCGCGTCGCCATCAAGGTTGGCATGGCCACGCGCCGCCAGCGGTGCGGCGGGGGTGATGGCCTGCAGGAGCAGGTGCGCCAGCGGTGAGAGGACGACGATGGCGAGGGTCAGCGGCCAGCGCAGCGCATCGGCGACCAGGCCCGGCCAGGCGGGCAGCACCACCAGGGCGCAGACCACGACGACCAGGGCGGCGACGGCCAAGCCACGCCAGGCGCTCAGGTCGCGGCCGGACAGGGCCTGCCAGTGGTCGGTGAGGCTGCCATCGGTGCGTTCGATTTCATTCCACAGCGGCCAGGTGCGCCAGACGCCGAGCAGGGCGGCGCTGACGGCGACGCTGAGGCCGAGGACGGCGGCGAGGCTGCCACTGTCATGCAGTGCGCCCAGCGGCCAGGCGACCAGGGCGGCAAGCAGCACCGGGCCGGCCACCCAGGGGGCGAGCAATGCGGGCAGTTCCTGGCGCAGGAGCTGCGCAGGCGGATGCACGGGGCGGGTGCGCCGCCACCAGGAGATGCCGAGGGCGAACGCGGGCTGTGCGAGGGCGACGCCGAGCGCGGCCGGTACGCCGCCGAGCGCGGCCGGTACGCCGCCGAGTGCGGCGGCGAGGGCCAGGAGGACGCCGGCGGCCAAGGCGATGGCGGTGGCGCGGTTGCGCAGGGCGTCAGTCATCGCGGCGCGGTACGCGCACGGGGGCGACCAGCGGCGGGGGCATCTGCAGGTGGAAGCCGCGTTCGGCGAGGTTGGCGCGCACTTGCGCAACGTCGGCCAGGGCGAGGCGACGGTCGGGGGTCAGGGCGACTTCAAGGACGAATGCGAACGGCGCCAGGCTGGCCTTCAACGCGTCAGGTACGGCGTTGAAGTCATCACGGACGGCGAGGTAGACGTAAGTGTCCTGCTTGCGTTGGCTTTTGTAGACGTAGGCTTGCATTGCCCGCGGGGCTTGGCCCTGGCAGTAGATACGATGATTGTGGAGTAAAGCAGGCAAGGGGGAAAGCCGGGAGCGGGCTTAAGTGACGCTTTGATGGCGCGCGGCAGATTCAGGTTCATCAATGTCGCGGGGTTGTTCAGGTGGGTTTGGCCGGTTTTTTTGAAGCCAGAGCTTGAAGCAGGAGCAAAAGCTGGAGCAAAAACTGGATCAAAAGCGGCGCTGCCTTTCTGGGGGAGCGCTGGGGAGGGTGGGTATCCGGGGCACGCTGCAAGTACGTCCATGTAAGCTCCGTCGCCGCATCCATGCGGCTCAGGGCCCCGGATACCCACCCTCCCCAACGCTTTCAGAATTGGCTGGTGCGTTTTGGAGAGCAGGGCAACAGCCACGGCCGGAGCCGGAGCAGAGCACCGGTTTTCTTGGGGTGGGAGGAAGAGCTGCCGAGCGTGGCTCGGCAATACCAGCAGGCCGCGCGGCCTTGGGTCAGGTGGCGCCTTGGTCTGAGCCTTAGCCTTTGCCGGTGACTTCGCTTTTCCATGCGAACCGACACACTGTCCAAGGGCAGGCCTGTGTGGGTTGCCGGGGCCGTGTGTTGCCATGGATGGCAACACCGAGCCTCCATGGATGGATTTACGGCGTGCCCCGGCAACCCACACAGGCCTGCCCTCCCCGGCACAGTCGAGAAATCGCTTTGGCTGTGGCTGTGGCTGTGGCTGTTGCCGTCGGTCGTGAAACAACGCCCAGCCACCGCCCCAACGGAGCGGTGGCTGGCGGCGGTCTTACTTGACCTTGGCGTAGGTGCCCTTGAGGGCGACGCCGGCCATGAGGGTGCCGGCGTAGCACTCGTAGTTGGTGGTGCTCTTGAACTCGTTCTTCTTGTAGTAGCTCACGATGTCCACCACCGCGTTGGCGTTGCGCGACTTGGCGCCGTCCTGCAGCGCGCGCAGCGCCGACAGGGCGACCCAGCGGCAGGCTTCCTCGTCGCTCTTGTTGGCCGCGTTGGTCTTCTTGTTGGTCACGTCTTCGCCCAGGCGCTGCTGCACGTTGACCTTCTCGCCGGCCAGGTAGAAACGCACGCTGCCGTCGATGCCGGCATCGCGGGCGGCCTGCGAGTTCACCAGCTCACGCAGCGATTGTTCAACACGGGTGTCACGGGCCTGGGCGGTGCTGGCGACGGCAAGCAGCGCGGTGGCGGCAATCAGGGCAAAACGACGCATTCAACTTTCTCCTTGTTGGTAGGACGCGGGGTGGTGCGGAAAACGACCGACCCGGACCCGGGTCGGATGGATCAGGCCTGCCAGCGGCGGAAGATCAACGAGGTGTTGATGCCGCCGAAGGCGAAGTTGTTGCTCATCACGTACTCCGGCTGCAGCGCGCGGCCTTCGCCCTGGATGTAGTCCAGCGCGCCGCAGCGCGGGTCCACCTCGTGCAGATTCAACGTGGGCGCGAACCAGCCCTCGCGCATCATCTCGATGGTCATCCAGGCCTCGAACGCACCGCAGGCGCCTAGCATGTGGCCCACGTAGCTCTTCAGCGAACTGATCGGCATGCCCGGGCCGAATACCTGCGCGGTGGCCTGGGTCTCGGCGATGTCGCCATGCTCGGTGGCGGTGCCGTGTGCGTTGACGTACCCGATCTGCGCCGGTTCCAGGCCCGCGTCTTCCAGCGCCAGCCGCATGGCCTGAGCCATGGTGTCGGCGGTGGGCTGGGTGACGTGCTGGCCGTCGCTGTTGGTGCCGTAGCCAACCACTTCGGCCAGGATCGTGGCGCCGCGCGCCTGCGCGTGCTCCAGCTCTTCCAGGATCAGCGTGCCGGCGCCCTCGCCCAGCACCAGGCCGTCGCGGTGCGCGTCGAACGGGCTCGGCGTGGTCTGCGGCGCGTCGTTGCGCACGCTGGTGGCAAACAACGTATCGAACACCGCCGCGGCCGTGGCATCCAGCTGCTCGGCACCGCCGGTGACCATCACCAGCTGCTTGCCGCCGCGGATCGCCTCGTAACCGGCGCCCACGCCCTGGCTGCCCGACGTACAGGCGCTGGACGTGGTGTACACGCGGCCGGACAACCCGAAGAACACCCCGATGTTGACCGGCGAGGTGTGGCTCATCATTTTCAGGTAGGTGGTGGCGCTGATGCCGTCGGTGGTGTGTTCGTGCAGCATGCGGCCAAATTCAGCGGTGGCCTCGTGGCTGCCCGACGAGGAGCCATAGGCCACGCCGGCCATGCCACTGCGCAGCACCGGGTGGCCAAGCAGGCCGGCCGACTCCAGCGCCAGTTCGGTGGCGCGCACCGACATCACCGCCACCTTGCCCATGCTGCGGGTGGTCTTGCGGTTGTAGTGGGCCGGCAGGTCGTAGTCCTGCACGGGCGCGGCCAGGCGCGTGTTGAGGCCGTCGAACACTTCCCACTCGGGGATGTAGCGCACCGCGTTGACACGCGCATGCAGGCGCTCGCGGATGCTCGGCCAGTCGTGGCCCAGCGGGCTGAGCGCGGCGGCACCGGTGACCACCACGCGACGTTCGGTTCGGCTCATCAGACCATGCCTCCATTGACCGAGATCACCTGGCGGGTGATGTAACCGGCCGATTCGGACAGCAGGAAGGACACCGCATGGGCGACCTCGTCCGGCTGGCCCATGCGCCCGGCGGGAATCAGTTTGAGGGCGTGGTCCAGCACTTCCTGGTTGATCATGTCGGTCTCGATCAGGCCCGGGGCCACGCAGTTGACGGTGATCGCGCGGCTGGCCAGTTCCAGCGCCAGCGCCTTGGTGGCGCCGATGATGCCGGCCTTGGCCGCGCTGTAGTTGGTCTGCCCGCGGTTGCCGACCAGCCCCGACACCGAGGACAGGGTGACGATGCGGCCCGGCTTGCGCCGCCGCACCATCGGCATCACCAGCGGATGCAGCACGTTGTAGAAGCTGTCCAGGTTGGTGTGCACCACCGCGTCCCAGTCTTCGGCGGGCATCGCCGGGAACGCGCCGTCACGGGCGATGCCGGCGTTGCAGACCACCCCGTAATAAGCGCCGTGCGCTTCCACGTCGGCCTCCAGCGCGGTACGCGCGGCGTCGCGGTCGGCCACGTCGAACATCAGCACGCGGGCCTGCCGGCCCAGGGCCTGGATCTGGGCCACCACGTCCTGTGCTTCCTCGATGCGGCTGCGGCAATGCACCACCACGTCGAAGCCGTCGCGCGCGATGCGCAGCGCGATGGCGCGGCCGATGCCCCGACTGGCGCCGGTCACCAGCACTGTGAGATTCCCTGTCATGCCTCTCCACTCTCCAGATAAGCCATCGCATCGCGTGGTTCAAACACCGATACGTTGGCGACCGCCAATTCGGTAGCGCCTGCCAGGATCCGGCAGGCGAACATGCCCAGCCCATTTTCGCCCATCAGCTCGCACTGTGCCTCTACCCGCAGGCAGCTGCCGGCGGCGAAGTACGGCTGGTGCGCGGTGTAGCGGCGGGTGCCCAGCAGGAACCCGATCGAGGGTTCGCGCCCGGCCTGGCGTGCCTTGCAGCCTGCCCACGCGGCGATCGCCTGGGCCATGTATTCCACGCCCACCCACGCCGGGACGCCGTCGGCATGGTTGAACGGGCCGTGGTGCGGCACATCCACCTCGACCACGATCGACTCCGGCTGCCAGTCCAGCAGGCGGTCGATCAGGCGCATGCTGTCGCGGTGGGGCAGCACCTCCTCGATGTTCAGCGGCAGCTGCATGTTCATCCCTTCGCCAGGGCCAGGACGGCATTGCTGCCGCCGAAGGCGAACGAGTGGCTCAGCACATGCTGCGGCGGGTGTGCGGCGAGGGTGCCCGGTTCCACCAGCGCCAGCGCCGGCAACGCAGGGTCGCCCTGCCCGTCCCACCAGTGGGTGGGCAGCTGCTGGCACGGGTTGTCGGCCAGCACCATCCAGCACAGCGCGGCCTCGATCGCCCCGGACGCGCCCAGGGTGTGCCCGGTCAGCGGCTTGGTCGAGCTGGCCGGCACCGTGGTGCCCAGCACGGCCGCCACGGCCTGGCTTTCCATCGCGTCGTTGTGCCCGGTGGCGGTGCCATGCAGGTTCACGTAGTCCACCTGCGACGGCGCCCAGCCGGCTCGGTCCAGCGCCTGCTGCATGGCATCGATCGCGCCGCGTGCCTGCGGGTCCGGCGCGGACATGTGGTGCGCATCGGACGACTCGCCCCACCCGGCCAGGCACACCGGGCCGGGCGCGGTGGTCATCAGGAACAGCGCGGCGCCCTCGCCGATGTTGATGCCGTTGCGGTTGGCCGAGAACGGGTTGCAGCGCGCCGCCGAGACCGACTCCAGCGCGCTGAAGCCGGCCACGGTGAACCGGCACATCGAATCGGCGCCGCCGGCCACCACCGCGTCCGCCACCCCGGCGCGCAGCAGGCGCGCGGCGGCCATCAGCGCCTTGGCGCTGGACGAGCAGGCGGTGGAGATGGTCCAGGCCGGCCCGGTGCTGCCGATGCGCTCGCGCACGAACCGCGCCGACGTGCCCATTTCCTGCTGTGCGTAATCGAAGCCGGGCGGCCACTGGCCGGTGTCGCGGTGGCAGCGCAGCGCGTTCTCCGATTCGCCGATGCCCGAGGTACTGGTGCCGATGATGACCGCCACCCGATCGGCGCCATGGCGCGCGATCGCCGCGTCCACGGCGGGGCGGATCTGCATCAGGGCCGCTTCGAGCAGGGCGTTGTTGCGCCCGCGCAACGCCACCGGCAGCGCGGACAGGTCCGGCAGCGGGGTGGTCACCTCGCCCAACGCGAGAGTGCGACCGGCGATCAGCTGGTCGTTGTCGCGCAACCCGCCGGGCTGGTCGGCGAACAGGCCGGCGCGCACCTGCGCGCGGTCGCCGCCGAGCGCGCAGACCACGCCCAGTTCATTCAGATAGATCGCGCTGCTGCTACTGCTCACGGCGGTGCCTGTTCCATGTCCAACGATTCAATCACCAGTTCATAGCCCTCGGCCAGGTTGCGCAGGCGCACGCGGCCATCGGGCAGCGGCTCCAGCAGCAGCCACGCCTTGCCGGCCTGCTCCAGGCGGCGCTCGCGGCCGGCCTCGACCAGCGTCCAGCCCGCCGGCAGGGCGGCGCGGATGGCCGCGGCCGGCCACAGCGCGAACTGCAGGTCGTCCAGCACGCGCTCGCCGCGCACCTGCGGCGGCAGCCACGGCGCGCGGGTCTGTTCCAGCGTGGTGCCGTCCCAGACCATGCGCACGCCGGTCTGGCCCATGGCCTGCACCGCCAGCCGCACCTGGCTGCCGTCGGCTTCCAGCAACGCATCCAGCTCGCGTTCGTGGGTGCCGAAGCGGAACTGCAGGCGCTGCTGCAGCTGCAACGGCTGCGGCAGGGCCGACGGCGCCAGCTGCAGGGTGGGCAGCTGCACCAGCGGCGCGGGCATGCGGGTGCTGGCGCAGGACGCCAGCAGCACGCAGACGAGCAACAGGACGATCAGCCGCTGCACAGTTCCTCCAGCACCCGCAGGCGGCGGCCGCTGTCATCGGCCACGTACGGGTTGTGGGTGTCCCAGGCGTAGCCGGCCAGGATCGAGGAGATCATGCGGCGCACGTCGGGCTGCGGGTCGGGGTGATAGATGATTTTCTGGAAGCCACCGGCGTACCAGGCTTCGACGAAGCGGCGGAAGGTCTTGACTCCGGCGCGCAGCGGAATGGAGAAGTCCTTTTCCCAGTCCACCGTCTGCCCGTCGTATTCGCGGGCGATGCACGCACTGGCCAGCTCCGCGGATTTGAAGGCGATGGTGACGCCCGAGGAGAACACCGGGTCGAGGAACTCGCCGGCGTTGCCGAGCAGCGCGTAGCCTTCGCCCCACAGCGAGGACACGTTGGCCGAGTACCCGGTGATGGTGCGCACCGGCAGCACGGCCCATTCGGCGTTGGCGAGCAGGCGGGTCAGGTTGGGGTCTTCACCGACGATGGCGCGCAGCTTGTCCTCGTCGCTGCCCGGATACTTCTCGAAGAAGCTGGGCTCGGCGACCACGCCCAGCGAACAGCAGCCGTTGGAGAACGGGATGGTCCAGTACCACACGTCCACGTGCTCGGGATGGGTGGTGATCAGGATCTTGTTGCGGTCAAAGCCCGCGTCGGCCGGGATATGGTCGCGCACGTGGCAGAAGATCGCGCCGCGCACGGGGAAGTTCGACGGCGATTCGAGGTTCAACAGACGCGGCAACAACCGCGCGAAGCCGCTGGCGTCGAGGATGAAGCCGGCTTCGATGGTGTACTCGCTGCCGTCGGGGCGGCGCACCTGCACCCGCGCCGGGCGGCCCGGCTGCACCGACAGCACTTCATCGCCGAAACGCAGCGTGGTGCCCATGCGCTCGGCACCGCGCGCCAGGACGTTGTCGAAGTCGGCGCGCTGCACCTGGTAGGTGGTGCCCCAACCGGGCGAGAACTTGTCGCGGAAGTCGAACTCGGTGCTCGCTTCGCCGCGCACGAACGCCGCGCCATTCTTGTACTGGAACCCGGCCTGCACGACGTCCTGCAGCAGCCCCGCCGCTTCGATGTATTCCATGCTCTGCGGCAGCAGGCTCTCGCCGATGGAGAAGCGCGGGAACTGCTGGCGCTCGATCATCAGCACCTGGCGGCCCTGCCTGCGCAGCATCGCCGCCGCGACCGAGCCAGCCGGGCCGGCACCGATCACCAGGATCTCGGTTGTTTCCACTTGCGGGTTCATCGATACATCCTTGATCAAGAAAACAATGGCGGGAAAGGAAACACGCGGTGCTCAGTGCGGTGCGTCGTGCGGTGGCGGGCGGAACAGCGGCGAGATGATCCACACCAGGCCGATGCCGAACAGCAGGGTCAGGCCGAACGCGCGCAGTGCCGGCGTGGCCGACAGGCCCAGCAGGCCGAACGACAGCCAGGTACTGGCCGCGCCCACGCACACCGCCAACCACGCACTGGCATCACCGCGGTGTTCGATCAGGAAGATGCCGTAGTCGATGCCCATGCCCAGCAGCAGCATCAACGCCAGCACGTTGAACAACTGCAGCGGTTGGCCGAACAGGCCCAGCAGGGCCAGGGTCAGCGCGCCGGCCACCAGGGTCGGGGCGAACACGCGCCAGGCCTGCGCGCGGTAGCGCCAGTAAAGCACTGCGAACACCAGCACGATGCCCACCAGCAGCAGCCCGCTCATCAGCTTGCGGTAGTGCTTGAGCAGCGAGGAGAAATCGGCGGTGCGGTCGACCCAGCGCACGCCGTCTATGCCCTTGGCCTGGGTTTCAAGCAGGGTCAGCGCATCGGCGCGTGACAGGTCATCGACCATCACCACGGTGGCCAGGCCCGCACCGACCTCGCCCAGCCACAGGTGGTGGAACGGCATCGCCGCCGGGGAGGCCAGGAAGGCGTCGGCGTCCAGGTCGCGACCGGCGTAGTCCGGGCGTGACAGGGTTTCGCCCACCGCCTGGCCGACCTTGCCCAGTACCTGCGGCTCGACCGTGGCGGTCAGCGCGGCATCGGCATGCTGGCGCTGCACCGAGGGCAGCCAGTCGCTGATCGCGCGGTACCCGCCGATCTGCTTGTTGGCCGCCAGCACGCGCAGGCGTTCGATCAGCGCCTCTTCGCGCTGCAGCACCTGTTCGGCACTGTCGCCCTGCACCAGGTAGAACTGCGCCGGGCTGGGCATGCCCAGCATCTGGCTGATGCGGATCTGCTGGTCGATCAGGCTCTTGGGCGAGGACTGCAGGCTGCGCAGATCATCGTTGCTGTCCAGCCGGGCGATGCCCACGGCCGACAACAGCGCCGCCACGCCCAGGAAGATCGCGGCCTTGCGCCCGTGCAGGCGTGGCCAGCGCTCCAGCGTGCCGCCCAGCCAGCGCGAGAAGCCGGTGGTGCGGATCTCGCCGCCGTCCAGCCACGGGAACCAGAAGATCACGGTGAGGAAGGCGGCGGCCAGGCCGACCACCGAGAACAACGCCATCTGGCGCAGCCCCGGGAACGGTGCCAGGCCCAGGGCCAGGTAGGCCAGCGCGCTGGTCAGCAGCGCCAGCCACAGGCCGGGCAGCAGGTGCCGCAGCAGGCGCCAGCGGCGGTCGGCCGGCTCGGCCTGGCGCGAGGCGAACCAGTGGATGCCGTAGTCCTCGGCCACGCCCACCAGCGACGCGCCGAACACCAGCGTGAGCACGTGCACCTTGCCAAACACCAGCACTGTGACCGCCAGGGCCACGCCGCAGCCGATCAGCAGCGAGGCTGCCACCAGCAGGATCGGGCGCAGCGACCGGAACGCCAGCCACACCAGCAGCAGCACCGCGGCCAGCGAGCCCCAGCCGATCGTATTGATCTCCCAGTTGGCCTGCACCGCCGCCGCTTCCGCATGCAGCGGCACGCCGGCGCGCAGCACTTCCAGGCCGGGGGCCTGCTTGCGGGCCGCCGCGGCGGCCTGGTCCAGCAGCAGGTCGATGTGGCGTTCGCCATCGAGCTGGAACGCCGAACCCACGGTGTCGTACTGCACGATCGACCAGTGCTTGCCGTCGGCTTCGAGCAGGCCGTCATCGCCCATCTGCAGGCCCGAGCCGAGCGCGCGTTCCTGCCACCACTGCGGCCACAGCGACAGCGGGTCCTGCCGCCACTCGGTCAGCCGCGGCGCGCCCATCGGGCCGTACAGGGCGGCCAGCGCGGCGTCAGCCAGGCCATCCACCGGTTCGGACTGCAGGCGTTGGCGTTGCTCACTGGTGAGCAGGCGGTCGCGGTACGGCGCGTAGAACGCACGCGCCTGTTCGAACCACCCTTCGATGGAGCCGCTTTCCTGAAGTAGAGCGGGGCTCTGCCCCGCTGGAACGTCACCTGCGGCAGGCAGCGGGGCAGAGCCCCGCTCTACGGCGGCTGGCGCGTGAGGCAGCGGGGCAGAGCCCCGCGCTACGTTGGTTGATTTTGGGGTGATGGTGGCGCGGAAGGCGGCCTCGGCGGCCTTGGTCTGCGCGGCGTCGGCGCTGCCCAGCAGCACCACGATCTGGCGCGCGTTGGCATCGGCGATGCGCCGGGTGACGTCGGACAACAGGCGGTCGTGTGCATCCTGCGGCAACAGCGCCAGGATGTCGGTATCAATCCGCGACTCGCTCTTCCACAGCTGCCACTGCTGCACGCCCAAGCCCAGCAGCACCAGCAGCCACAGCACGGCCAGCCAGCGCCAGATGCGCTGCAGGCGGCCGTTCGACTTCAGTGCGTCATTCAAACTTGCCGCCCTCTTCCGCACTCAACGCAGCCGGCGTTTCGCTCATGCCGGTGAAGTGGATGCGGGTGACATCCTGGTTGGCCTCGGTGATCTCCACCTCGCGCACGTAGCGGTCGCCCTGCAGCTTCAGCCCGGTGAACACCTTGCCCAGCATCGCCGAGCGCGGGCTCAGCTGCATGCTCCAGCCGTTGTTCGCCTTGGCCTCCACCTTCACCGTGAACTGGGCCGACAACGCCTGTGCGTCGCCGCTCATCAGCGCGAACATGATCGCGTTGACCGAGCGCATCGCCGGCTGCTGGCGGCCGTCCAGCTCGACCCGGCTGCTGCCATCGCGCTGGCGGCTGAGGATGCGGTCACGGGTGACCACCACTTCGGACGGGAACGGCTTGAGCGTGGTCCAGACCACGCCATGGTCCTGGGCCAGCACGAAGCGCCCCTGCGAACGCAGCGGGTTCTTGAAACCGGCCACCTGCTTTTCCTGGCTGAACTCGCCCCGCAGCACGCCCACCTTGGCCACGCGCTGCTTGACCAGGTCCACATCGGCAGCGGGGGCGGCAAGCACCGGCGCGACCACGACCAACGACACCAGCACGACCAGCGTGCGCAGCAGAGCGTTCATTGCACTTCCACTCCCAGACGGTCCCACAGCACGCGCGGGCACAGGTACAGCATTTCGTTGGTGGCCGCGTCGACCGCCACTTGGATGGTGTGGGCGCGGGTCAGCACCTGGCCACTGTCGGCGTCGAAGATCTCGTAGGCGATCTTCAGCCGGTTTTCCCATTCGGTTATGGTGGCGCGCACGCGCAGCGCCTGCCCGTACAGCAGCGGCCGGATGTACTTCACCCGCGCGTCCACCACCGGCCAGATGTAGCCGGATTCGCGCATCTGCGGGTAGTCGTAGTCGTACTGCTGCAGCAGTGCGCAGCGGGCGACTTCGAAGTACTTGAAGTAGTTGCCGTGCCACACCACGTGCATCGGGTCGCAGTCGTGGAAGGTGGGCGACAGGCGCACCTCCAGGCTCAGGTCAGGGCTGGTCATACAGGCTCCAGCGCTGGCCACGGATGTCATCGAGCAGTGCGCGCAGCTCACCGTCCAGCGCGCGGTCTTCCTCGACCAGCGCGATGCGCGCGCACAGGTCCTGGTACATCGCGTCCAGTTCGCCGTGCAGGATGGCCTTCATGCCTACCCGCTGGCGCAGCGCCACGCCTTGGCGGGCGGTGATCAGCAGCGCGGCAACCACCTGCTCGGTCAGTTCGATCACGCGCAGGCAGTCGCGCGCGGCGATGGTGCCCATGCTGACCTTGTCCTGGTTGTGGCACTCGGTGGACCGCGAGAACACCGAGGCCGGCATGGTCTGCTTGAGCGCCTCGGCGGTCCACGCCGACACGCTGATCTGCAGCGCCTTCAGCCCGTGGTTGATCGCCGCGCGCTCACCGGTGGCCGCCGACAGGTTGGCCGGCAGGCCGTGGTTGTAGCGCGCGTCCACCACCAGTGCCATCTGCCGGTCGAGCAGGTCGGCCAGGTTGGCGATGGTGTTCTTCAGCGCGTCCATCGCAAAGGCAATGTGGCCGCCATAGAAGTGGCCGCCATGCAGGATGCGCTCGCCGTCGACGTCGATCAGCGGGTTGTCGTTGGCGCTGTTGAGTTCGGTTTCGATCAGCTGGCGCATGAGCGGCAGGGCGCCCTGCACCACGCCGATCACGTGCGGGGCGCAGCGCAGCGAGTAGCGGTCCTGCAGGCGCTGTTCGTTGCGCGGCGGGCGGTCGCTGTGCAGGTCCTGGCGCAGGCGCGCGGCGATCTGCATCTGGCCCGGGTGCGGCTTGGCGGCGAACAGCATCTCATCGAAATGGTGCGCGTTGCCGTCACTGGCCAGCACGTTGAACGCGGTCAGGCGGGTGGCCAGCTTGGTCAGGTAGTCGGCGCGGTCGTAGGCCAGGCAGGCCAGCGCGGTCATCACCGCGGTGCCGTTCATGATCGCCAGGCCTTCCTTGGGGCGCAGCCGCAGCGGGGTCATGCCGATCTCGGCCAGCACCTCGGCGGCCGGGCGGCGCGCGCCCTGGTACATCACCTCGCGCTCGCCACACAGCACCGCGGCCACGTAGGACAGCGGGGTGAGGTCACCACTGGCGCCGACCGAGCCTTCGGCCGGGATCAGCGGCAGCACGTCGTGGCGCAGCAGCGTGGCCAGCCCGTCCAGCAGCGGATGGCTGACCCCGGACATGCCGCGGACCAGCGAGGCCAGGCGCGCGGCGATCACCGCGCGGGTCTCCTGCGGGTCCAGGAACCGGCCCAGGCCGCAGCCGTGGTAGGTGAACAGATGGTGCGGCAGTTCGGCCACCAGCGCCGGCGGGATGTTCACCGTGCACGAATCGCCGTAGCCGGTGGTCACCCCGTAGATGACGCCGTCCTCGCGCAGCAGGCGGTCGAGGAAGTCGGCCCCCTTCTGGATGCGCGCCTGGAAGGCCGGGTCGTCGCTGACCATGGCCTGGGCCTGGCGCTGCGACAGCGCGACCACGTCTTCGATGGTCAGTGGCGCATCGCCGAAGCGGATATCGGGTGACTTACTTGCCATGAGATGCCTGATCCCAGAAGGGGAAGAAATTGAACCAGTCCAAGGGTGCCTGGGTGACCTGAACTTCCAGCCACCGGGCGAAATGTTCGGCCTGCGCGGTCAGCGCGGCGTCACGCGACCCGCGCGGCAGCACGATGCGGTCGCTGAAATGCTCGAAGCGCACGCGGTAGCCGTCGCCGTCGTGCAGGCAGGCCATGGTGTACACCGGGCAGGCCAGCGCCGAGGCCAGCACGTAGGCGCCGATCGGGAACTGCGCCACGTGGCCCAGGAACGGCGCCGGCACGGTGCGCCCGCCGCGCAGCGGCACGCGGTCGCCGACGATGGCCACGAAGCCGCCGTCGTTGACCCGCCGCTGCAGTTCCACCGCGGTGGCCGGGCCCATGTCGGTGACCTGCATCAGTTCCACCGATGCCAGCGGATCCAACCGCTGCATCAGCCGGTTGAAGCGCTGCGCGTGCGCGGTGTGCACCAGCACGGTGATGCGGAAACCGGGGACCTGTTCGGCCAGCACCTGGCACAGTTCCAGGCAGCCGATGTGCGCGGTGAGGATCAGCCCGCCCTCGCGGCGCGCGATCTTCTCCAGCATCAGGTCGCGCTGCAGGCGGATGTGGCTGGGCGGATAGCGCCCGCCCAGGCCGAGCAGCTTGTCCAGCAGGGTGTCGGCAAACAGCGCGAAGTGCTTCAGGCTGGTCCAGCGCCCGGGCACGCCACCCAGTACGCCGGTGTGCGCCTGCAGCCGCTGCAGGTACTGCAGCGACGACTGCCGCGCCACGCGGTTGCCCAGCCAATGGCACAGCACCACCGGGTACACGCACAGGCGGAACGGCCAGCGCCCTAACCAGCGGTGCACCCAGCACAGGAACAACACCCCGGCGGCCGAGGTGGTTTCGCTTAGGTCGGCCCAGTGCGGGGCGTTGGCCGGTGCCGGTGCGGTCATGCGCGTGGCGCTCCGGCCCGCGGCGCACCGGTGATGCGCCGCCACAGCAGGCGCGGGGCGCGCCACAGCATGCCGAAGAACAGGCGGGTGTGCATGCGGCTGATGCGCACGTTGTCGCGCCACACATCGAAGTGCGACACGCCATCGCTGGGATAGGTCACCCGCGTAGCCAGGCTGATCACCGGCACGTCGCGCCAGAACAGCCGCACCAGGATCTCGCTGTCGAAATCCATGCGCCGGCCGATGGTCTCCTCGCCCACCAGCGCCGTCACCGGTGCCAGCGGGTACAGCCGGAAGCCGCACATCGAATCGCGGATCTGCAGCGACAGCGTGTTGATCCACACCCAGATGTGGGTGGCGTAACGGCCGTACAGGCGCGCCTTGGGCACGCTGTCGTCGTAGGCCGGAATGCCGCAGATCACCGCGTCGGGATGCTGCCGCGACAGGGCAACGAAGCGCGGGATGTCGGTCGGGTCGTGCTGGCCGTCGGCATCGATCTGCAGCACGTGGCTGTGGCCACGGCGCGCCGCCTCGGCAAACCCGGCCAGCATCGCCCCGCCCTTGCCCTGGTTCACCGGCAGGCGCAGTAATGTGACCTGTGCGGGATATCCCGCCGCGAGGGCATCCAGCGCCTGCGCGCACCCGGGGTGCGAGCCATCGTCCACCAGCAGGCACGGCAGCCCGCTGGCCAGCACGCCGCGCACGACGGCGCCGATGGCATGCTCATGGTCGTAGACCGGAATCACCACCAGCGGCGCAAAGGGCGCAGCCGGGGGACCAGCGCGAGCGGCGTCAGACATCGCCGAACACCACCCGGCCACTGGCATGCACGCCGTGGTCGGAGACATAGCGGAAGCTCAACACCGACTTGGCCGCATCCCAGCCCAGGGTGAGCTGCAGGCAATCGCCGGGGCGCGCCACGTGCTGGAATTTCAGCGCGTCCATGCGTTCGAAGCGCGGCGGCATGCTGAACACATCGCGGGCGTAATGGATGGCCCAATCCAGCTGGACCACGCCCGGAAGGATCTTGGCCTGCGGGAAATGCCCGTCGAAGGCGATCAGGTCCGGGTCCAGCGGCAACAGCAGCGCTGCCGTGTCGGGCTCGCGCCGCTCCCATTGGACCACCGGGAACTGCGGCCGGAACAGCGCTGCCAGAGCGGCGAAGGTGACCTTGCCCTGTGCGTTCAACGGCAGCGCGTCGACGAAGCGCCAGCGCCGCGGCCGGGTCACTGCATCGTGGCTGCTGGCCAGGTGCGCGCCCAGCGCCTGCGCCTGGCGGCGTCGCTGGGCGTCGTCCCAGCCGGCCGCGTCGGCCTGCTGCGGCACCACCACGGCGGCCAGCTGTTCGCGCGCGCCCGGCAGCACCAGCACGCGCACGTCCTGTACCGCCGGATGCGCGCGCAGCTGCTGTTCCAGCGCGTCCAGCGATACCCGGCGTTCTTCGATCTTGACGATGCGGTCGGCCCGGCCGAGCAGGCGGAAGCTGCGCCCGGCGTCGGCCTCCACGCGGTCCTGGGTCTGCCACCAGTCGGTGTTTTCCAAGTGCGGCGAGGACACTGCCAGGCAGCCGTCCTGGATGCGCCAGGCCACGCCGGGCAACGGGTGCCACTGCGGCTGCCCGGCGCTCCAGCGGCGCCAGGCGATACCGCCGGTTTCGCTGCTGCCGAACACCTCGGTGGGGGCCACGCCAAGCAATGCCCGCGCCTGCAGCGCGGCCTCTTCGGGCAGCGGGCCGCCGGAGGAAAATACCGCGCGCAGCGGCCCCTGCAGCGAGGACCAGTCCAGTTGCTCGGGCAGGCGCTTGAGGTGGGCCGGGGTGGCCACCAGCACCGACGGCTGCCGCGCCAACGCACTGACCAGGTCTTCATGGAAGAACCGGCGCGGCTGGATGGCGCGGCCGGCGGCCAGCGGCCACAGCACGCGGAACAACAGGCCATAGATGTGCTGGTGCGAGACCGTGCCGTGCACCTGGGTGCCTTCCAGCTGGTCACCGAACGCGGCCTGCAGCGCATCCACTTCACGCGTGAGCTGGCGCATGCGCTTGACGATCGCGCTGGGCGCGCCGGTGCTGCCGGAGGTGAACACCACCAGCTCCAGCTGGTCTTCGTCCAGCGGCAGCAGTTCGCCCTCGACGTCGACGTCGGCATCGGGCTGCAGCGGGGCGTGGTGCGCGGGCACGTCACCGGCAAACCCGGCCACGCGCGGGCGCAGCGCATCCAGCGTGGCCGGCAGGTTGTCCCCGCCCAGGAAGACCCGCTTGCCGGCGTGCCAGGCGCCCAGCAGCGCGGCGGCAAAGGCCAGGGTGTCGTCGAAGTACAGGGCCCAGTCGCGTCCGGGCGCACGGGCGAACGCCCGCTGCCAGCGCATCACCTGCAGGCGGAAGTCGGGGTGCGACACCGCGCCGTGTTCGGCTTCGCCCACGATCCGGCCGGGACGTGGCGACACCGCCAGCCTGTCCAATGCGATCCACTCAACCATGCGCGTGCGCCGCTTTCACCCGTCGCCGCACCAGCCACTCGCCACCAAACAAGGCACCCATCATCACGTACGCCAACAATCCGTTGTACAGCGCCCAGACCTGGTTGGACGCCCACAGCGCCGTGATCAGGGCCAGACTTCCGTTGAGAACAAAGAAGCCGCACCAGATCCACGTGACGCGACGGGTATAGATCACGGCGAACGGCGGCAGGTCCGGCTCACTCAGCCGCGCCAGGCGCTCCACCGCGCTGGGCGGGAACCGCAGGCTGGTGGCGAAGATCACCAGCATCACCGCGTTCACCAGCGCCGGGTACAGCTTCAGCGGCAGGGCCTCGTTGAAGGCCGTAGCCACCAGGGCGAGCACCCCGGTGCCGAGGGCGGCCACCCACCACACCGGCTGGCGGGTGGTCAGCGCGCGCAGCGCGGCCAGCCCGAACAGCAGCAGCGACAGCCAGCGCGGCTCGAACCGGCCCAGCGACAGGTACACCACCAGCGGGTATGCCAGCGACAGCAACGCAAACGCCGCGACGCGCACCCGGACCATGGTCAGTGTCCTGCGGCAGCCGTCAGGCGGCTGCTTGACCGGGCAGCAGCCCGTGCACCACGTCGACGATGTCCTGCACGGTACGCACGGCCTTGAAGGCCTCCGGCTGCAGGTTGCGGCCCAGCAAGGGCTTGAGCTGCACGATCAGGTCGACCGCGTCGATGCTGTCGATGTCCAGGTCGTCGTACAGACGGGCCTGGGGCGTGATGCGCGCCGGTTCGATCTCAAAGCTGTCCTTGAGGATCTTGACGATGCGATCGAAAAGTTCGTTCTTGGTCATGGCAAATCCTGACGCGCCGTTACGACGACTGGCGTGCGGCGACAAACTCGCCCAAGGCACGCACGCTGGAGAAATGGCGACGGGTCTCTTCCGAATCCGCAGACAGGCTGACACCGTACTTTTTCTGCAGGGCCAAACCAAGTTCAAGTGCGTCAATCGAATCCAACCCCAACCCCTCGACGAACAAGGGCGCTTCCGGGTCGATGTCTTCGGGAGTGATGTCTTCCAGCGACAGCGATGAAATGATCAATTCCTTGATCTCGTGCTCAAGTGCCTGCACGGCTTGGTTCTCCAGCGAAGTCAAAGTAATGGGCAAGATGATCGGTCACGCGCCGGGCCGCCAAGGCATCCCCCCTGGGCGTGTCGCCGGCCACCGCCAGGAACGGGGCGATCGGGAGATCTTCCCCGACTTCCAGCTGAACGTGAAAACGCCGTGATGGCACACGATACCATTTCTGGCCCTTGGTCAGGGTAGGCGGGGTGCAGGTGATCCTGACCGGGGTTATGTCCAGGCCACCGCGGACGGCGATGTTGGCCGCCCCGCGCTGCAGGCGCAGGGGCTGGCCGGGCACGGTGCGGGTGCCTTCGGGGAAGATGACCAAGGTGCCGCCGGCCTTGACCGCGGCGATGCAGTCATCGATCAGCCCCGCACCATCCTCATTGGACACATACCCTGCCGCCCGCACCGGGCCGCACATGAACGGGTTGCAGGCCACGGCCCGCTTGACCACGCAGTCGGCATTGGGCAACTGGGCGATCAGCAGGACCACGTCGATCAGGGTCGGGTGGTTGGCCAGGATCAGCAGTCCGTTGCGCTGAAGACGTTCAGCCCCGCGAATTTCATAAGTCATCACGCCCAGCCGGTGCATCAGGCCCACGTGGCTGGCGAAGCTGAGCTGGACCAACCGGCGCGCCAGCGTGCGGCGCCGGACCGGGTTGCGGACCAGGAACAGCAACGGGAACAGCACCCCGCCCAGCACCAGGCCGCCGATGCCGAACACGGCAAAGCTGAGCCCGGTGCCGAACACCCGCCAGGCATGGTTGAGACGGCCGGGACCGCGCTCAGCCATGGCGTTGCCAGGTCCATTGCTGGCCATCGGCAGCCAGCGTCAGGGTCGGATCGCCGGCCAACAGGAAGCGCAGCGCATCCAGACCGTGGGGCAGTGCGCCAGCCGGGCTGTCGGCACCGGCCGCGCCCCAGCCCAGCGAGAGCCGGGTGCCGGGGCGATCGGCCCGGGCCAGCCGCCAGCACCAGGCGTAATAAGGATCGGGCTCGTCGGCGAAGCCGGCATACACCGGCGGCAAGGGCGATTCATACACGATCACCCGCACCTCGTCGGCGCCATCGGCCAACAGGCCGTAGGCCTCCACGCAGGCGGTTTCGACCGTGGCGCGGCCGGCGGCCAGGGCCAGATAGTTGCCGCGGTGGCCGCGGGCGATGGAATACAGCGCGGCCACCGCGTTGTGTACCGACAGGCCGAACGCGGTCGGGGACATGCCGTGGTCGGCGCCCAGGCTGTCGAGCAGTTCCATCGAACGGGCCACGTCGCCATGGCGCGAGGCGAACACCAGCGGCACCTGGCCGGCGTCGTCGGGCTGCTCGCACCAGCACGCGGCCTGGATGGCCATGCGGCCCAGCCGCTCGATGCGGCGTCGTTGCATGGCCGGGACCTCGGCCAGCGCCGGGGTGTCATCGCCCTGCGGCAGCGCGGGCGCCTGTGCCCAGGCCTGCCACTGTTCCTTCGAGGTCAGTCCCGGTGCCCAGGCCGACCAATCCACCACTGAGAACTCGATCATTCACGCCAACATGTTGATGGGCACCAAGGCATCGCAGCGCACCGCCGTAAAAAGGAGCGCACGCTATCATGACACCCTTGGCACTGGCAGCTTTCACAATCTGAAATGAGCAGCACGATCCACGACGCAACGGCCCCGGCGGTCGCTTTTCCCCCAGGTGCGGCGGTGTTCAGCGCCGGCTACCTGCCGGCAGCGCTGCGCGAGGCCGCCCTGGCCGACCCGTGCACCCTGGCGGTGTTCGGCTTTGGCGCGCCTGCGCCCTTCCCGGGCAAGGATCCGCGCTGGCTGCAGGTGCCCCTGGCCGAACACGGTCCGGCGCAGGTGGAAGTCTGGCGGGGCGCGACGCCGGTACAGTCGGGCGTCACCGACGGAGTGCGCTGGTCGCACAATGCCGCGCTGCTGTTCGGGGTGCTGGAGATCGACGAAGCCGAGGGCGGCATCGAGACGGCCGCCGCCGACGCCTATGCGCGGATGAGCAGCTTCCTGGCGCACTGCGGGTTCCCGCACCTGCTGCGGACCTGGAACTACCTGGACGCGGTGACCGAAGGCGACGGCGACCAGGAGCGCTACCGGCGCTTCTGCGTGGGCCGGGTGCGCGGGCTGCGCGAGCTGGACGAAGCAGCCCTGCCGGCCGCGACCTGCATCGGCCGCTTCGATGGGCACCGGCGCCTGCAGGTGTACTGGCTGGCCGGCCGCGAACCCGGCCTGCCCCTGGAAAACCCCCGCCAGGTAAGCGCGTTCCGCTACCCGCGCCAGTACGGCCCGCAGTCGCCCAGTTTTTCGCGGGCGCTGCTGGCACCGGCGGCAACCGGCCTGCCGCTGCTGCAGTCGGGCACGGCGGCGATCGTGGGCCATGTGTCCCAGCACACCGGCGCCGTGGAAGACCAGCTGCGCGAAACGCTGACCAACCTGCAGAGCCTGGTGGACGCCGCCCGACGGCAGCGTCCATCGCTGGCCGCCCAGCTCGGCGCCGATTCGGTACTCAAAGTGTATGTGCGGCGTGCCGAAGACATGCCGGCGGTGGCCGCCCAGATGGCCGCGTTACCCGGCCCACCGGCCTACGTGGTGCTGCACGCCGAAGTCTGCCGGGCCGAACTGCTGGTGGAAATCGAAGGCCTGCACGCGTAAAGCGGGGCGCTGCCCCGCTTCCCCGCTGCCGGGCAGAGCCCGGCACTACGATTGCGGTCGTGCCCTCAGTGATACCCGGTATCGGCCCGCACCTTGCCGCGGAACACCCGGTACGACCATGCCGTGTAGCCCAGGATCACCGGCAGCAGCACCACCAGCCCGACCAGGCTGAAGCCCAGCGACGACGCCGGGGCGGCCGCCTCCCACAGCGTCATGCTCGGCGGCAGCAGGTAGGGCCACATGCCCAGCACCAGCCCGATGAAGCCCAGGATGAACAACGCCAGGGTCAACAGGAACGGCGGCAGGTCGCGGCGCGGGTGCATCGCACTGCGCCACAGCGCCACCGCCACGCCCAGCGTCAGCAGCGGCACCGGCGACAACCACCAGAAGTTGCCATCGCTGAACCAGCGCGCCATCAGGCGCGAATCCAGGAACGGCAGCCAGGTGCTCACCAGCCCCATGAACACGATCACCGCCACCACCAGCGGCCGCGTCAGCGTGCGCGCGAACGCCTGCTCGCGGCCTTCGGTCTTCAGGATCAACCAGGTGCTGCCCAGCAGCGCGTAGCCGAACACCACCGCCGCACCGGTCAGCATCGAGAACGGACTGAACCAGCTGAACGCACCGCCGGCGTAACGGCCATCCACGATCTGCAGGCCTTCCACCAGCGCCCCGAGAATCACCCCCTGCGCGAACGCAGCCAGCAGCGACCCCAGCCCGAACGCCACGCTCCACAACCGCCGCGAGCGGTGCGCCTTGAAGCGGAATTCAAACGCCACCCCGCGGAACACCAGCGCCACCACCAGCAGCAGCACCGGCAGGTACAGCGCCGACAACAGCGCCGCATAGGCCTTGGGGAAGGCTGCCATCAGCCCGGCCCCGCCCAGCACCAGCCAGGTTTCGTTGCCGTCCCAGATGGGCGCGGCGGTGTTCATCATGATGTCCAGCTGTTCTTCGTCCTCGGCCATCGGCGCCAGGATGCCGATGCCCAGTACGAAACCGTCCAGCACCACGTACATCAGCACGCCAAAACCAATCACCGCAAACCATGCCACCGGCAGCCAGGTTGTCATCTCCATGTCAGCGCTCCTCCAGCGGTTCGTCGGCACCGGACAGCGGCCGCGCCGGGGTATGACTGCCCGCGTCCAGCGCCGGCGCCGGCTCATGCGGCTTGGGCCCGGTGCGGATGATCTTCACCAGGTACCAGATGCCCCAGCCGAACACGAACGCATAGCCCACGATGTAGACGCCCAACGACAGCGCGGTCATCCAGGCACTCTGCGGGCCCACCGCGTCGGCGGTGCGCAGCACCCCGTACACCACCCACGGCTGGCGCCCCATCTCGGTCACGAACCAGCCCGATACCAGCGCGATGAAGCCGCTGGGCAGCATCCAGTTCCAGCCCCGCACCAGCCAGCGCGACTGCAGCAGCTTGCCCCGCCACCACTGGAACGCCGACACCCAGGCCAGCAGCAGCATCAGCGTGCCCAGCCCGACCATGATCCGGAACGCGAAGAACACCGGCACCACCGGCGGCCGATCGCTGGCCGGTACCGAGGTGAGCGGGTCGAACGTTCCCTCCAGCGAATGGGTCAGGATCAGGCTGCCCAGCCGGGGAATGGCGATTTCATAATCGTTGCGCTCGGCTTTTTCGTTGGGCACCGCGAACACCACCAGCGGCACGCCCTTGCCCTCGCCTTCGGAATGCCAGTGCGCTTCCATCGCGGCAATCTTCATCGGCTGGTGCTTGAGCGTATTCAAGCCATGCATGTCGCCCACGAAGATCTGCACCGGCACGGTCAGCGCGGCGAACGCCACGGCCGCCAGCAGCATCGTGCGCCCGGCTTCCACGTGCGTGCCCTTGCGCAGGTACCAGGCGCCCACGCCACCGATCACGAAACAGGTGGTGATGAACGAGCCCAGCGCCATGTGCGCCAGCCGGTACGGGAAGGAGGGGTTGAACACCACCTGCCACCAGTCCTGCGGGTGCACGATGCCGTCGATCAGCGCGTAGCCGGCCGGGGTCTGCAGCCAGCTGTTGGACGACAGGATCCAGAACGTGGAGAACAGCGTGCCCAGCGCCACCATGCAGGTGGAGAAGAAATGCAGCCGCGGCGAAACGCGGCCCCAGCCGAACATCATCACGCCCAGGAAGCTGGCCTCCAGGAAGAAGGCGGTGAGGACTTCATAGGTAAGCAGCGGCCCGATCACGCTGCCGGCCACCTCGCTGAGGCGCGGCCAGTTGGTGCCGAACTGGAAGGCCATGACGATGCCGCTGACCACGCCCATGCCGAAGGACACCGCGAAGATCTTCTGCCAGAAGAAATACAGCTCGCGCCAGACCGGGTTGCCGGTGCGCAGCCAGCGTGACTCCACGAAGGCCAGCCAACTGGCGGTGCCGATGGTGAAGGCGGGAAACAACACATGGAAACTGATGACGAACCCGAACTGGATCCGCGACAACAACAACGCGTCCACGTGACGCCTCCGACTGGTTTCTGAAATCCGCACCAGTCTGGGCCGGTATCCGTGAAAGGCACATGCGACCCGGTGACGCGCTGCTTCACTTTGTCGCAGGGGCTACCGCGAGCGTGAGGGCCCCTTAGCGGCCGGTAGGCCCCTGGTGCAAATGTCCCCCGGCCGCGGTCGCGGCCTCCTCCTTTATTTTGCCCAGGAGCCTACCGGCCGCTAAGGGGCTCGGCTTGCGGTAAGCAAGTGGACGCCGGGCATTTCGGGGCCTGTCGGTGGGTCGGGCGCTGGGGTCCCATACCCTTGGAGGCGAAATAAAGGAGGAGGGGTCGGCCGCAGGCCGACGCCGGGGGACATTCGCCGGAAAGGGTATGGGGCCCCAGCGCCCGACCCACCGACCACCGCTTGCCTTGGCCCATGACCTGTGGCCCCTTACTACGGCCCTAGCGGCTGCTACGCTTGCGGGGTTTTCTACTACGGTGCCGCCCGCAATGCCCAGAACGCTGCCCTTGTCCCTGCTGCTGCTCGCCGCCCTCGGCGGGACCGCCCACGCGGCGCCCACGCCGATCACCATCGAGCAGGCCATGGCCGACCCCGACTGGATCGGCCCGCCGGTCGAAAGCGCGTGGTGGTCCTGGAACAGCCAGCAGGTGGAGTACCAGCTCAAGCGCACGGGCAGCCCGGTCCGCGACACCTTCCGCCAGCCGGTCAGCGGTGGCGTGCGCCACCCAGGTGGCCGATGACCAGCGCAGCAGCCTGGACGTGGACAGCCCGGTGTACGACACCACCCGCCAGCGCGCGGTGTTCGTGCGCAACGGCGATGTGTTCCTGCGCGACCTGCGCAGCGGCGCGCTGACCCAGCTGACCCGCAGCAGCGAGAAGGCCAGCGCAGCCAACTTCGCCCGCGACGGCGGAGTGATCTGGCAGACCGGCCAGAACTGGTTCCACTGGACCGCCGCCGGTGGCGTCCAGCAGGTGGCCAGCCTGAAGGCCGAAAAGAACCCCGACGATGCGCCCAAGGCCGACGTCCTGCGCGACCAGCAGCTGCGTACCCTGGCCACCCTGCGCAATGATCGCGCCCAGCGCGACGCGCTCAAGGCGCAGGAAGCCAGCTGGCGCCGCGCCGACGCCACCCGCGCGCCCGGCCCGGTCTACCTGGGCGCCGATGTCGAGATCGTCGGCAGCGCCCTCTCGCCGGACACCCGCAGCCTCATCGTGGTGACCAAGCCGAAGGGCTTCGACGAAGGCCGCGGCGGCAAGATGCCCAAGTACGTGACCGAATCGGGCTACGAAGAGTTCGAGGACACCCGCACCCGCGTGGGCCGCAATGATCCCGAGCCGCATTCCCTGTGGCTGGTCGATGCGGTCACCGGCACGGTCAAGCCGCTCTCGCTGGACCGCCTGCCCGGCATCGGCACCGACCCGCTGGCCGCACTGCGCAAGGCCGCCGGCAAGGACGCACTCAAGGGCAACCGCCCGCTGGAAGTGCTGGCCGGCCCCGGCAACCCCGGTATCCGCTGGAGCGCCGACGGCCAGCAGGCCGCGATCATGCTGCGCGCCAACGACAACAAGGACCGCTGGATCGCCAGCGTCAGCCCCGCCAGCGCCACGCTGGAAAACCGCCACCGCCTGACCGACAGCGCCTGGATCAACTGGGGCTTCAACGACTTTGGCTGGTCCAACGACAACCGCACGCTGTGGCTGCTGTCCGAAGAATCGGGCTACGCGCACCTGTATACCCAGCAGGGCACCGCCAAGCCGCAGGCACTGACCGGCGGCAAGTGGGAAACCTCGATGCCGGTGCCCAGCGCCGACGGCCGCGGCTTCTACTTCCTGTGCAACCAGCAGAGCCCGGGCGACTACGAAGTCTGCGCGGTCGACACCGCCAGCAGGCAGGTGCGTGAGCTGACCGCGCTCAACGGCGTCGAAGACTTCTCGCTGTCCCCGGACGGCCAGCAGCTGCTGGTGCGTTACTCCGGCGCCTACCTGCCGGCGCAGCTGGCCGTGGTGCCCACCAGCGGCGGCCAGGCCAAGGTGCTCACCGACACCCGCACCGCCGCCTACAAGGCCCGCGAGTGGGTGCAGCCCAAGCTGGTGCAGGTGCCGTCCAAGCATGGCGCCGGCGTGGTCTGGGCCAAGTATTACGGCCCGGAAAATCCCGAACCGGGCAAGCAGTACCCGATCGCCATGTTCGTGCACGGTGCCGGCTACCTGCAGAACGTCCACCAGCGCTACCCGGCCTACTTCCGCGAGCAGATGTTCCACAACCTGCTGGTGCAGCAGGGCTACATCGTGCTGGACATGGATTACCGCGGCAGCGAAGGCTACGGCCGCGACTGGCGCACCGCCATCTACCGCAACATGGGCCACCCCGAGCTGGAAGACTACAAGGACGGCCTGGACTGGCTGGTGGCCACCAAGCAGGGCGACCGTGACCACGCCGGCATCTACGGCGGCTCCTACGGTGGCTTCATGACCTTCATGGCGCTGTTCCGCTCGCCGGGCACGTTCAAGGCCGGTGCCGCGCTGCGCCCGGTGGTCGACTGGCACCAGTACAACCACGGCTACACCGCCAACATCCTCAACACCCCGGACATCGACCCGGAGGCGTACCGCAAGTCGTCGCCGATCGAATACGCCGACGGCCTGCAGGACCACCTGCTGATCGCGCACGGCATGATGGATGACAACGTGTTCTTCCAGGACTCGGTCAACCTCACCCAGAAGCTGATCGAGCTGCACAAGGACAACTGGTCCATCGCGCCGTACCCGCTGGAGCGCCATGGCTACGTCCGTCCGGACTCGTGGCTGGACCAGTACAAGCGCATCCTCAAGCTGTTCAACGACACCTTGAAGTAAGTGGCGGCGCAGGCCAGCCACCCCGCGGCGCCGATCGAGATCGTCGCCGCGGTCATCCTGGATGCCACCGGCCAGGTGCTGGTGGTGCGCAAGCACGGCTCGGATACCTTCATCCAGCCCGGGGGCAAACCCGACCCGGGCGAAGCACCGCTGCAGGCGTTGGCGCGTGAACTGCACGAGGAACTGGGCGTGCAGTTGGATCTGGGCAGCGCCCAGGCACTGGGGCGTTTCGAGGCCTGGGCGGTGCACGAACACGGCCGCCGGGTACGGGCCCAGGTGTGGCGGGTGCAGGTCACCGGCACACCACAGGCGCAGGCGGAAATCGCCGAGTTGGCCTGGGTTCCCCTGCAGGCGCCGCATGGGCGGCGCTTGGCAGCCTTGAGCGAAGACCATATCCTGCCCGCGGCCGCACGCGCGGTGGCTGCGGGCTGATGCCCGTGGCCGACTCCAACAGGACACCGGATGTCATCGCCCCCGCAATTACCTAGTGCCCAGCCGCCCGTAGACCCGCTGGCGCCCCCGAAATTCCTGTCGCCGATGACCAAGTCGGTGCTGCTGGTGTGCGTGGCCTCCGCCGTGGGCTGGGCCATTGCGGCGCTGGTCGTCGGCCCGCTGTCGATCGGCGCCTTCCTGCAGGAGCAGGTGGAAACCCGGGATGTGGCCTGGCTGTCACCGCCGCTGCAATGGCTGACCACACATGCGCTGGGCATCTGCGTGGCCATGCTGCTCACCTGCCTGGTGGGCGTGGTGGCGTGCGTGGGCATGCTGCGCCGTGAACAATGGGCGGTGTGGCTGTTCATCGTCTTGCTGGTGGTGACCGCACTGCTGAACTTCGTTGCCGCGTGGGCGATGGACGATGCAATGGCGCACCTGTCGCAGTACCTGACGCGGCACGCTGACACCCCCGAGATGCGCCAGCTGCGCCATGACCTGCAGCTGCAGCGCATCGTCCTGAGCGGCATGCTGGTGCTCACCGCCGTGGGCTTTGCCGGCCTGCATGGCTGGTTGGCCGCACGCCTGCTGCGTGCCGACGTGCGCGCCTGGCTGCAACGCTGATACCTGGCCCGGCCGGGCCCCTGCGCCCGTGCCGACGCCCCCCGATTTCCACCCAAGGATGCTGTTGTGACTTCTGTTGTTTCCGCGCGCCGCCGCTTCATCGGCTGGCGTGCCCTGGCCGTTCTCGTCCTGGCCGCCGCCAGCCTTCCCGCCGCTGCCCAGTCCATGGCCTGCGGCACGTACAAGCAGGACGATGGCAACGCCACCCTGATCCTGGAAAGCGAGGGCCACGGCTTCCTGACGTCGGCCCACTCGCCCACCGAGGAACTGCGCATCGCACGCAGCGAGGATGTGCTGGGCATGGTCAACCTGGCCACCGGCCGCATGGAGAACTGGACCTTCGGCGAGGGCGACCGCACCCTGACCGGCGGGTACCACGATTTCGTGCGGGAGAAGGCCGCGGCCTGCAAGCCGTTCTACGCGGTCGAGGAAGGCAGCTGCCGCGCCGATCCGGTGGGCTGCCTGGAGCACTACGTCGAGGCCAAACCGGTGCAGCTGCGCCAGTGGTGCAGCGAAGACGTGCCGGTGGCCTGCAAGCGCCTGATCGAGGTCTACCAGGAACAGGCCAACGCAGCCGCCCCGGAAGAGCCGCCGCCGTTCCCCATGCCGGCGCAGTGCGATGAAACCGCCAAGGAATTCGACCCGGTGGTCTGCCTGCGCCTGGGCGAAACCATGGCAGGCGAGATCATGGGCAAGGCGATCATGGGGCTGAGCCACGCATCGCAGGCCGTACTGCCGTCCGAGCAGCTGATCGAACTGGCAGGCCTGTGCAAGCAGCACCCACGCGAGGAATTCTGCCAGAGCGTCGCCGAGTCACAGTGGAACGCCGGCCGGTTGCTGGAGGCCCGCGACGCCCTGCAGCACGCCTGCAGCACGCGCGCCGACGCCCATGCCTGCACACTGGTCGCCCCGCTGGTCGGGTTGTCGGCGGCGGCGCTGTCGCCGGTGCCCGCCACCACCCTGCCCTGTGGCCGCTACGAGGCCGAGAACGGCCTGCCCTCGGACCTGCAGTTCGGCGATGCCGGCGTGGTCCAGCTGAGCGGCTACGCCACGCGCCTGCGTGCCCGCGTGCAGGACGGGCGGATCCACCTGCGCCGCGACATCGGCGACGATGTCGTGCTGCAGACCACGCGCGACGGCAGCCTGGTGGGCATGGACGGCAACACCCGTTTTGCCCATTACACGCGTCAACCCGGCGCCGCCGTCGCCTGCAGCGCACCGCTGAGCTTCACCGAGATTCCGCAGCCGCTGGACTGCCCCACGTTGGATCGCGAGGGCGGTCCGGAGGCCTGCTGCAAGGCCGGTCAGCTGCTGGGCTGCAAGCTGGCCGCCAGCGCGCGTGCACGTGATGAAGACTGGAAAAGCACGCTGCCCTACTACGCCGCGCTGTGCACCGCCGGCGTGCGCGATGGCTGCGTGGGCCTGGCCGAGGTCTATGTACATACCGGTGACGAAGCGGTGCCGAACATGTTGACCGCCATCTGCGCCAAGGGCGGCGCTACCCACATCGCCTGCGACGTGGACGCTACCCGTGATTGGCCGGCACTGCGCGCGATGGTGCGTGCGATGGCCGAGGAGGCCGCAGGCGGCGAGTGACGCCTGCGACGGCGGCGCGGCGCCAACGGCCGTAAGCGACAGCCACGGTTGCCAGCGCCGGCCGCATCGCTATCCTGCAGCCCTTCACAGACGGCGCAGGCGTCCTTGCAGGACATGCGCCGTCCACCGCGCTCCATCATGGCCTGCGACCGGGTGTGTCGCTTCAAGGATCGAACATGCTGCCCTGCCTTTCACGCCTCCCACTGCGCGCCGCAACGGCGGCACTGCTGCTCGCGCTGGCGCCCACCGCCTTCTCGCAACCGCTCACGTGCGGTCGCTTCCTCAACGAAACCGACAGCGCCGAACTGGTCCTGGAAGGCCCCGACCGCGGCTACGAAATCAATTACAACGGCGACCGCAGCGCGTTTCTCGTGCAGATGCAGGCTGGGCAGCCGCAGGTGATCGATCTCGGATCGGGCAGCATCCAGCCATTGAACGTGAGCCAGCGTGGGCGCGTGCTGGAACTGGGCTGGAACCGCTTCTCACTGCGCACGCCCGCCCAATGCAGCGCGCCGGTGACCCATCCCGACGGCAGCTGCCTGGCCGACCCGCTGCGCTGCCTGGCCGATCGCTACGACCAGGACACCGCGGCGCTGGAAGCAGGCTGCAGCGACGGCATGCCGGCCCTGTGCCGGGATCTGCCCGGTCGCTATCGGAAGGATGCACAGGCCCGGCAGCAAGGGGACGGCGACGATGATGCCGGCTTCTCCGAGAACCAGCTGATCGCCATGCGCGCGTACATGGAAAGGGCCTTCGACGAGATGGGCCTTCCCGCCCTGTGCCGCGAAGACGGCGATGTATTCGATGAGGCGGCATGCAGGAATACGCTGGCATCCCGCCCGGAGCTGGGCGAAAAAATCGCCGAGGCCCTGCAGGGCGCTGCGTTGGCGGCCGGCATGGTCAAGGTGCTTGCACCCGAACCGGACCGCCCGCTGTCGGAGGCGCACCGGATGAAGCTGCAGGGCTACTGCCAGGCACGCCCGCATGGCGGCTTCTGCACCGAGGTGGCCGAACAGCACTGGGATGCCGGCGACCTGCAGCACGCGACGGCGGCGCTGGCGCTGGCCTGCACGGCAGGTGACACGCACGCGTGCGGGCTGGCACCCCCGTTGCAGCAGTTGGGCGCGGGCCTCACGCCCCAGGCCGCCGCAACGCTGCCGTGCGGCGCGTATGTCTCCCAGCGCGCCTTGATGGATGCACTGCGCTTTGGTGACCGTGGCCTGGTCGACATGGGCATGGGCCAGTTGCGCGCCCGCCTTGAAGACGGCGCCATCCGGATCCGTCACGAGCAGGGCGGCGACTTCGTACTGAAGCCGTTGCCCAACGGCGACCTGCTGGGCATGGACCGCTGGACGCGCTTCCAGCGCTTCCAGCGCGCGCCGGTCGAAGGCGACCCGGCCCGTTGCGTGCCGCCGGTGCACTTCAACGAACTGCCGCTGCCGCAGGATTGCCCCAAGGCGCTGGTCGACGGCGGGGCGGAAGCCTGCTGCGCCAGCGGCAGCATGCAGGGCTGCAACGTGCTGGGCACGCGACTGGGATTGAAGGGGCAGTGGGAGCAGGCGAGCGTGCATTACCTGCAGGTGTGCCGCGCAGGTATCCGCGAAGGCTGCGAGAACCTGGCCACTGCACAGGAACGGGACGGTGACGTGGATGCGCATGGCATGTTGCAGGCGCTGTGCCAGGCCGACGCGAGTGGGCGCCACGTTGCCTGCGACCTGCTGGACACGCGCAACTGGGCCATGATGTCGGCCGGGCACGCGCTGGAGCAGGCACTGCAGAACAACGACAACGATGCCGACGAAGACGTCCCACCGGCACGGCGCACGCCCAACCACAAGGAATGATCCGCTGCGGCCGCGCCCACCGCCCGGGTATCCGGGCTGCGGTAAAGTAGCGCCATGAACGAATTCGAGCGCGTACGCAGCTACCTGACCGACCTGCAGGACCGCATCTGTGCGGCCATCGAGGCCGCCGACGGCCAGGCTCGGTTCGCCGAAGACCAATGGCAGCGCGCCGAGGGTGGCGGCGGCCGCACCCGCATCCTGCGCGATGGCGCGGTGTTCGAGCAGGCCGGCATCGGCTTCTCCGACGTGGCCGGCACCCGCCTGCCCCCGTCGGCGTCAGCCAACCGGCCGGAGCTGGCCGGTGCCTCGTGGCGGGCCACCGGGGTATCGCTGGTGTTCCACCCGGCCAACCCGTACCTGCCCACCACCCATGCCAACGTGCGCTATTTCCGCGCCGAGCGTGATGGCGTGGAAGTGGCGTCGTGGTTCGGCGGCGGCTTCGACCTGACCCCGTTCTATCCGTTCGATGAGGACGTGCAGCAGTGGCACCGCGTCGCGCACGACCTGTGTGCGCCGTTTGGCGAAGGGCGCTATGCCGATCACAAGCGCTGGTGCGACGAGTACTTCTTCCTGCGCCACCGCAATGAAACGCGCGGCGTGGGCGGGCTGTTCTTCGACGACCTGCACGGTGACTTCGAACGCGATTTTGCCTACCTGCGCGCGGTCGGCGATGGCTTCCTCGACGCCTACCTGCCGATCGTGGCACGTCGCAAGGACATGCCGTACGGCGAGCGTGAGCGCGAGTTCCAGCTGTACCGCCGCGGCCGCTACGTGGAGTTCAACCTGGTCTACGACCGCGGCACGCTGTTCGGCCTGCAGAGCGGCGGGCGCAGCGAGAGCATCCTGATGAGCCTGCCACCGCGGGTACGCTGGGAATACGGTTTCCAGCCCGAAACCGGCAGCGACGAAGCCCGCCTGGCCGACTACCTGGTCCCGCGCGACTGGGTGTAACCGGACGCGCCACCGCAGAGGCCGGTGCGTTACCGAGGGTGGAATCGCGCGCGGCCGATGGTCGCCCCGGCGGGTGGTAGAGCCACCCCATGGGTGGCTGCGGTACCCAACGAAGGCAGCCACCCATGGGGTGGCTCTACTCCTTCTTCGGCACGATGGTGATGTGGCCGTTGATTTCCAGCACCGCCAGCGCGACATCGTCGATCGACAGGCAACCCTGTTGGCGCAGCGCCGCATCGACATCGGCCGACGTGACCATTTCGCGCCGGAGCACCGAATCCAGCAGCTTGCCGTCGCGCGCGATCAGCACCGGCTCGCCTTCGACCAGGGTTTCCACGCGCCGGCTGCGCGTGCTCAACCACCCCACCCCGTAGTTGAGCAGGATCAGCGTGGCCGCCAGCAGCAGCCCGCCGCCCAGCGACGTGTCTTTGCCCAGCAGGGCGTTCTGCACCGCATTGCCCAGCAGCACGATCAGCAGCACATCGAACGGGGTGATCTGGCCCAGCGCGCGCTTGCCCGACAACCGCACCATGCCCAGCACCAGCACGTACACCACCACCGCGCGCAGGATGAATTCCCACCACGGCATGGCCAATGCAAACAGATCGCTCATGCGGTTCTCCCCGGGTCCAGCCCACAGCATGGGCCGCGCGTGGGGCAAACGGCAATCGGCAGCGCGGGGCCTGTCCTGCGGCGGGACGCGCGGGGTTTATGGCGGCCCAAATAAAAAGCCCCGCCGACCAGGGGGAGGTCAGCGGGGCCGGGGAACGGGCGCTTGGGGAGGAGCCCCCGTTCCGAGATCTGCTCCAGGGGATGGGAGAGATCCACAACAGGCGTTGCGCCTGTCGAGGTCTATAAAAGCACCCCGAACATTGATAGTTCGTGAAGGGGCCCAATTAATGAAAGCTCTGTAGGGGAAACATTCATCCGACAGTCAGTTTTTCAAGGCGCCATGAACCAATTCAGCTGTTTGAGCGTGATTTCCGTCTCAGTGCGCCTCATCCCAGTTATCACCGACGCCGGCGTCCACCACCAACGGCACCCGCAACTGGGCTGACGACGACATCAGTTCCACCACCTTCAAACGCAAGGTTTCGAGAAACTCACTTTCGGTTTCAAACACCAGTTCATCGTGCACCTGCATGATCATCCGCGCCTGGTCGCCCTGGCCCTGCAGCCACCCGTCCACTTTCACCATCGCCCGCTTGATGATGTCGGCCGCAGTGCCCTGCATCGGGGCATTGATCGCCGCCCGTTCAGCCCCGGCGCGCAGGCCCTGGTTGCGGGCGTGAATGTCGTTCAGGTACAGCCGGCGGCCTTCCAGGGTTTCCACATAGCCCTGGTCGCGGGCCTGCTGGCGCATGCGCTCCATGAAGTCGCGCACGCCCGGGTAGCGGCTGAAGTACAGCGCCACGTAATCCTGGGCCTGGCCGCGGTCGATGCCCAGGTTGCGGGCCAGCCCGAACGCGCTCATGCCGTACATCAGGCCGAAGTTGATCGCCTTGGCCGCGCGGCGCTCGTTCGGGGTGACCTCGTCCAGCGCGCGCCCGAACACCTCGGCCGCGGTGGCCCGGTGCACGTCCACGCCCTGTTCGAAGGCGCGCACCAGGCCCGGGTCTTCGGACAGGTGGGCCATGATCCGCAGCTCGATCTGCGAGTAATCGCAGGCCAGGATCTTGCGCCCGGGCGGGGCCACGAACGCACGGCGGATGCGGCGGCCGTCGTCGGTGCGGATCGGGATGTTCTGCAGGTTCGGGTCCGACGAAGACAGCCGGCCGGTGGCCGCGCCGGACTGGTGGTAGCTGGTGTGGACCCGGCCGGTGTCCGGGTTGACCATCTCCGGCAGCTTGTCGGTGTAGGTGCTGCGCAGCTTGGCCAGCCCGCGGTACTCCAGGATCACCCGCGGCAGCTCGTGCTGCTCGGCGATGGCCTCCAGCGCCTCTTCATTGGTGCTGGGCTGGCCCTTGGGGGTCTTCACCAGCGCCGGCAGCTTCAGTTCGTCGAACAGTACCGCCTGCAGCTGCTTGGGCGAATCCAGGTTGAAGGTGTGGCCGGCCAGCTCGGTGGCCTTCTGCTGGGCGGCCAGCATGCGCACGCTCAGGTCCTGGCTCTGGCGGCGCAGTTCGGCCATGTCGATGTGCACGCCGTTGGCTTCGATCCGGGCCAGCACCGGCACCAGCGGCATTTCGATGTCGCGGTACACCCCGTCCAGCGACGGAACAGCCAGCAGCTGTGGCTGCAGCACGCGGTGCAGGCGCAGGGTGATGTCGGCGTCTTCGGCGGCATAGCGGCCTGCCTCGTCCAGGCCCACCTGCGAGAACGGGATCTGCTTGGCACCCTTGCCGGCCACGTCCTCGAACTTGATCGTGGTGTAGCCCAGGTAGCGCATCGCCAGCGAATCCATGTCGTGGCGGGTGGCGGTGGAATTGAGCACGAAGCTCTCCAGCATGGTGTCGTCGTGGTAGCCCTGCACGTCGATGCCATGCCGGCGCAGCACGTGCAGGTCGTACTTGCCGTGCTGGCCGAGCTTCTTCTTGTCGGGGTTTTCCAGCACCGGGCGCAGCGCGGCCAGTACCTGTTCGGCGCCCAGCTGGGCCGGCGCGCCGGGATAGTTGTGGCCCACCGGGATGTAGGCGGCCCTGCCCGGCTCCACCGCCAGGCTGATGCCCACCAGGTTGGCGCGCATCGCATCGAGCGCGTCGGTTTCGGTGTCGAAGGCGATCAGGTCGGCCGCCTCGGCGCGCTGCACCCAGGCATCCAGCTGTTCGGTGGTGAGCACGGTCTCGTACTCGCCGGGCGCCGACAGCGCCGGATCGACCTCGGCCGCCGTTTCCGCCGGCGCGCTGCGTGCGTACCCGGCGGCGGTGCCACGCAGGCTCACCGTGGCGTCGCTGGCGGCCACTGCCGCCGCTGCCGGGCCTCCCAGCTCCTTCAGCGCCTGGGTGAAGCCGTAGCGCAGGTACAGCTCGCCCAGGGTGGGTACGTCCGGGTCGCGCAGTGCCAGCGTGCGCGGGCTGGACTCCAGCGGCACGTCGGTGCGGATGGTGACCAGCTCGCGGTTGAGCGGCAGGCGCTCCAGCGCCGCGCGCAGGTTCTCGCCGATCTTGCCCTTCATGCCCGGTGCGGCGGCCATCACCCCGTCCAGGTTCTGGTACTCGGCCAGCCACTTGGCGGCGGTCTTGGGGCCGCACTTCTCCACGCCGGGCACGTTGTCCACGGTGTCGCCCATCAGCGCCAGCAGGTCGACGATCTGATCGGCGCGCACGCCGAACTTGTCCATCACCGCCGCATCCGAATCCATCCGGCTGCCGGTCATGGTGTTGACCAGTTCGATGCCCGGGCGGACCAGCTGGGCGAAGTCCTTGTCGCCGGTGGAGATGGTCACCTGCAGGCCGTCCTGGTGGCCCTGCAGGGCCAGCGTGCCGATCACATCGTCGGCTTCCACGCCGGGAATGCGCAGGATGCTCAGGCCGAGCGCTTCGACGATGCGGCACATCGGCTCGATCTGCGGACGCAGGTCGTCGGGCATCGGCGGGCGGTTGGCCTTGTAGTCGGCATACAGGTCGTCGCGGAAGGTCTTGCCGGGCGCATCGACCACGAACGCCACGTAGGCCGGGCGCTCCTTCAGGGTGGCGCGCAGCATGTTGACCACACCGAACAGCGCGCCGGTGGGTTCACCGTGGGCGTTGGTCAGCGGCGGAAGCGCGTGGAACGCGCGGTACAGGTAACTGGACCCGTCAATCAGGACTAATCGGCTCATGCGACGATTCTACGCGCCCGCCCGCGCCGACCCCAGACACGCCGACGACGACGCGTGGGGCATAATCGACCTTCACTTTGTACAAGGACCTCGGCCCATGAAGACCCTGTTGCTGGTTGGCCTGCTCGCGCTGGCCGGTTGTGCCACCACGGGCGGCGGCGGTAAGCCCCCGGTCGATGTAAGCGGTGCCGATGTGTCCAGCAAGACCCTGGCCAACGGCGACACGCTGCAGGAGTACCGCGTGGGTGGCCAGCTGCGGATGGTCAAGGTGACGCCTGCGCAGGGCCCGGCGTTCTACATGTACGACCGCAACGGCGATGGCCGCATGGACAGCGACAAGGACGGCGTGTCGCCGGTGTATTGGAAGCTCTACAGCTGGTGACGGCAGGCGCCCCGCCCGCCACGCGGTTGGAACGCTGCTTGCATCGACAGGTTCTCCGGACTTTGCCTTGTTTCAGTAGATGAATACGCCCGAACGCCGCCAGCCGCCCGACCCCGCCCAGCTGCGGGCCGGGCTCACCGCCGAGCAACGCCAGGCCGTGGAAACGCTGGAACACTTTGGCTGGCACCTGCGCTTCGTGCGCCGCCCGCTGTTCCGCGACCCGATCCCGGTCCTGTTCGACCGCAGCGGCGAACGCTTCGTGGTGCTGCAGCCTGACGGCACCCTGGATGAATCGCAGACGCTGAAGCTGCGGCCGTAGCGGTGAACGCCGGGCTGCGGCCGGTCCACCGCTGCGTGTAATGCCGACCGCTGGCCGGCTCCTCGCAACCTCAACACACCACGGCAATGCCGGCCGCTGGCCGGCTCGTCGGGAAACCCTACCCAACACGGTAGTGCCGGCCGCTGGCCGGCTCCTCGTAAAACCTGGCATGGTCGGGAGCCGGCCAGCGGCCGGCACTACCGGGACGCGGCTATGCGGCGCCGTCCGTCACCGGATCACCAGCACCGGCACGGTGCTGCGCGCCAGCACCTCGGCGGTCTGGCTGCCCAGCAGCACGCGCGTGACGCCGCGGCGGCCATGCGAGGTCATCACGATCAGGTCGCTGTTGCGCTCGACGGCGGTATCGATGATGCCGTCGGCCGCATACCGGTCCAGCACGTGCACCACGTTGGCACGCAGGCCCTGCGCCTCGGCGGTGGCCTTGGCCGGGGCCAGGACCTTCTGCGCGGTCTCTTCGCGGTCGGCCTTGTACTCGGGGCTGTTCATGTAGCCCACGCTCCAGCCCATCGCGTCGTACATGCCCACCGCCCACGGCTCGGACACGGTCACGATGTCGACCTCGGCATTCAGATCCTTGGCCAGTTCCAGGCCTTTGAGCAGGCCCTTTTCAGACAGCTCCGAGCCGTCGGTGGCAATCAGGATTCGCTTGTACATGGCAGGGCTCCTTCCGGTGCAGTGTGGGACCACCATTGCACACCCGGCGTGGAGGCCGCGCCTTGAGCCGGATCAATCGCGCCGGGGCACCACGCGTGCGGGGTTGCCCACCACCGTGGCACCGGCCGCCACGTCGCGGGTGACCACGCTGCCTGCGCCCACCACCGCGTCGTCGCCAATGCTCACGCCGGGCAGCAGGATGGCGCCACCGCCGATCCACACATTGCGCCCGATTCGCACCGGTCGCGCCAGCTCCAATCCCTGCGCCCGCGCCTGCGGGTCACGCGGGTGGTCGGCCGCGTAGATCTGCACTGCCGGGCCGATCTGGGTGCCATCGCCGATGTGCACCTCGGCCACGTCCAGGATCACGCAGTTGTAGTTGAGGAACACCCCGGTGCCCAGGTGGATGTGGCTGCCGTAGTCGCAATGGAACGGCGGGCGGATCACCGTGCCGTCGCCGACCGCGCCGAGGCGCTCGCGCAGCAGCGCACGGCGGACATCCGGCGCCTCGGCCAGGGCGGCGTTGTAGCGCACCATCCAGGCCTTGGCCGCCGCCATCTCGGCCTGCAGCTGCGGGTCGCCCGGCCGGTAGGGGTGGCCAGACAGCATCTTGTCCTTCTCGCTCAGCGCCATGATCGTTCCTGCAATGCGGCTGCTGATGATGCCGGTTCGCCGCGATGCCGGTAAGCCCGCGGCACGCCCGGTTCAGCGCAGGCGCAGCTGCCGCCGCGGTCCGCGCGTGACAACCAGCGTGGCCACCGCCAACGCGACCGCGGTGGCCCAGAACGGCCAGGACGCCAGCAACGCGCACAGGCCATCCGGGCGCGGTTCGCAGCGCAGCCGGACCAGGTCCAGGCCACCGCCGTGTTGCAGGCAGGTGTAGGCATGCTCGAACAGGGCCACGACCGGTGCCACCCAGTCTGCCGACAGCGTCAGCGCAACCAGGACAGCCAACAGGTACGGAGTTCCCTTGTTCATTTGCGCGCTCCCAGCGGACAGCGCCAGACTCTGGTCGCCGCGCCGGACCGCCACAAGCGGCACGCGACGAAGCGGCTGAAATGCGGGATGAGTGCACGGCCATGGCCGACGAGTGGGGGCGCCGGCGCCCGCGGCGGGCGCCCATGCGCCGCCCTACCGTCCGTCGGCGCGTGACTTCCGGCAGTCACCGCAGCCCCACCAGCGCCGTACGGTGGCGGCAACCGGTCCTTCCACACCGGCACCCGGAGCGGCACGATGGCAACGCAGCAGCGGACCGGCCGCCTGGCCGGTGGGGTGTATCTGGTGGTGATCGCCACCGGCATCTTCAGCCTGGCCTATGTGCCCTCCCGGATCAGCGTCGGTGACGATCCCGCCGCCACCGTGGCCAACGTGATCGCGCATGCCGACCTGTTCCGCGCCGGCATCGCCGCCTTCGCGCTGGAGCAGATCGCCTTCCTGCTGCTACCGCTGCTGCTGTATCGCGTGTTCGCTGCAGCACATCGCCCAGCGGCCACGCTGATGGTGGCACTGGCGGTCACCGGAGTACCGATCGCGCTGGCCGCACTTTCCCACCGCCTGGAGGCGGTGACCCTGCTCACCGACCCGGCGCTGGCGCGGGCGCTGTCGGGCGGGCAGCTGCAGATGCTGGCGATGGCCGCGCTGAAAAGCTGGAGCAGCCACATCTTCCTGGCCAGCCTGTTCTGGGGCCTGTGGCTGCTGCCGTTCGGCTGGCTGGTGTGGCGCACGCGCGCCATACCGCGTGTGCTCGGCGTGCTGCTGATGCTCGGCGGCATCGGCTACCTGCTCAACGTGTTCGGCGAGCTGCTGATCCCCGGCTACGCCACGACGGCACTCTCCAACTACGCCACGCTGCCCGCTTCGCTCGGTGAGATCGGCAGCGGCCTGTGGCTGACCCTGTTCGGGGCGCGCGCCCCCGACCTTGTCCCGCCCCGGGTGGCGCGCGCGGTCAACGACTGACCGTCACCCGCCACCCGCCCTCATGCGGCTGCCAGTCGAACTCGACCGGCAGGAATTTCTCGATCAGGCGCGCGTTGCTGGCCAGATGCTCGCTGATCGCCGCGGTGGTGAAGCTGCCGGCCCCGGCCAGCGCCATCGGCAGCAGCAGCTGGTCGGACAGGTGCTCGCCCACGCAGCCGCTGCCCTGCAGGTACTGCTGCACCTGCCCGGCCAGGCGCGCGCCGACCTGCTCGGCCGACACGCCACGCTCGCCGTGCCCGCTGAACACCTCCACGTGTGCGTCGTGACGCACATGTACCAGCGCCACGTTGCCCGGGCCCAGTGCCGGGCGTACCGAGCGCACGTGGCGTGGATGCGGATCCACGCCCAGTGTGTCCGCCAATACCTGCAACTCGCGCAGTCCGATGCTGCTGGACAGGCCGGACATCAACACCGTGGCTTCGATCGACGCCAGGTTGCCGCGGCCCTGAAAGTCGCACGCCTGCAACGCCGCGCATGGCGCGACCTCGACCTGCAGCACCCCGCCACCGGCCGGATGGAAGCCATGCTGGTGCAGTTCCAGCGATGCCTGCACGCCCATTCTGGCCAGCGCTGGCAGGTAGGCATCGGCAATGAAATCGGCGCTGGGCGCCAACGGGTTATGGGTACCGCCTTCCAGCCGCACCCGCGACGGCGCTGCGGCCTGCCACAGCGCCGGCAGAATGGTCTGCAGCACCAGCGTGGCCGAGCCGGCGCTGCCGGTGGCGAACTGGTAGTCGCCCGCGCACACCGGGCCAGGCTCGAAGCGCAGCGAGGTCGCGCCGAGTTGCACGCCCTGCGTGCAGGCGTTGCCCACCCGCGCCGCGGCCGTGACCGCGGTGAGGTGCTGTCGCATCAGGCCGGGGCGACGGCGTTGCGCGCGGATGTCGCGCATCGTGAAGCCAATGCCGGTGCACAGGCTCAAGGTCAACGCCGAGCGCAGCAGTTGCCCGCCGCCCTGGCTGCCATCCAGTTCCATCATGTCCATGTGTGTCGTCCTCCTTGCCGGCGCGCGGCGCAGTGTACGCCGCGCGGCCGGCGGTTCATCCCTTTACGCACACCACCTGGCGCAGCGTATGCACGATCTCGACCAGGTCGCGCTGGGCCTCCATCACCGCTTCGATCGACTTGTAGGCCGCCGGCGACTCGTCCACCACTTCCACGTCCTTGCGGCATTCCACGTGCGCGGTGGCCTTGGCGTGGTCGTCCACGCTGATCAGCTTGCGCGCCTGGGTACGGCTCATCACGCGGCCGGCGCCGTGGCTGCAGCTGTGGAAGCTGTCCTCGTTGCCGAGCCCGCGCACAATGAAACTCTTGGCGCCCATGCTGCCCGGAATGATCCCCATCTCGCCCTTGCGCGCACTCACCGCGCCCTTGCGGGTGAGCATCACGTCCTTGCCGAAGTGGTGCTCGCGGCTCACGTAGTTGTGGTGGCAGTTGACCGCCTCGGCCTGCGCCTCGAACGGCTTGGTGATCACCGTACGCACCGCGGCCACCACGTTGCGCATCATGATCTCGCGGTTCATGCGGGCGAAGCGCTGCGCCCAGTCCACGGCGAACACGTAGTCGCCGTAGTGGGTGCTGCCCTCGGGCAGGTAGGCCAGGTCCTGGTCGGGCAGGTTGATCATCCAGCGACGCATTTCCTGCTTGGCCAGCTCGATGAAGTAGGTGCCGATGGCATTGCCCACGCCACGCGAGCCGGAGTGCAGCATGAACCACACGCGCTGGTCTTCATCCAGGCAGATTTCCACGAAGTGGTTGCCGGTACCCAGCGTGCCCAGGTGCTTGAGGTTGTTGGTGTTCTTCAGCTTGGGGTGGCGCTCGCAGATCAACGCGAAGTCGTCCACCAGCTGGGTCCAGCCGTCCACCGCCAGTTCCGGCGGCGTCTCCCAGCTGCCCTTGTCGCGGCCACGGCCCACGCTGCGGCCGTGCGGCACCGCGCGCTCGATCGCGCTGCGCACCGCCGACAGGTTGTCGGGCAGGTCGCTGGCGGTCAGCGTGGTGCGGGTGGCGATCATGCCGCAGCCGATGTCCACGCCCACGGCCGCCGGGATGATCGCGCCGATGGTGGGCACCACCGAGCCAATGGTGGCGCCCTTGCCCAGGTGCACGTCGGGCATCACCGAGATCCAGCGGTGGATGAAGGGCAGGCGCGCGATGTTCTGCAGCTGCTCGCGCGCCGCATCTTCCAGCGGCACGCCGCGGGTCCACAGCTTGATCGGAACAGCGCCGGGCTGCTGGATGACGTCGTAGGTGATGCTCATGGTTCGTTTCCTTGTTCGATATGCCGGAAGGCGGCGCGGTACAGCGTCCGGCCCGGCCCGGCTGGCCCCATTGCCAGCCGGGCATTGCCCGTGCCGCATCCCTGCGGCGTGCACCTGCGCTGCGATGGGGCCGGTGGGCGGCCCGCATCGCGTCCTGCCGGGGATAGAGCAATCGGCGTGCCAACTTTTTCACTATCTTCCCAAGGGATTGTTTTAAAAGGATTTTCATCAGATTTTTAGCCGTCTGTGCTTCTACCGCAGAGTGGACTTCTATATATTCTCAGCGCGCCTCTTATAAGGATGGATATGGGCAAGCGACAGGTGGTGTTCGGCATGCTCGGTATCCAGCTTGATGCCGGGACCGGTCCAGGCCGCTGGCAGAAGTGGCGGCCGACGGTGGCACTGGGCATGCACGATGACTTCGTGCCCAACCGCATCGAACTGCTGGTGGACGCGCGCCGCTTCGGCACGCTGACCGCGCTGGTCCGCGAGGACCTGGCGCTGACCGCGCCGGAAACCGCGGTGCACGTCCACGACACCTACATGGCCGACCCGTGGGAGTTCGAGGGGGTGTACGCCTGCCTGCACGATTTCCTGGCCGGCTATGCGTTCCAGCCGGACGAGGAGGACTACTACATCCACATCACCACCGGCACGCACGTCAGCCAGATCTGCTGGTTCCTGCTGACCGAGAGCCGGCACTTCCCCGGCCGACTGCTGCAGACGTCGCCGCCGCGCAAGCAGCACGTGGGGGACCCGGGCACGTACGCGGTGATCGACCTGGACCTGTCGCGCTACGACCACATCGCCCAGCGCTTTGCCCAGCAGCAACTGCAGGACCGCGACCTGCTCAAGGGCGGCATCGCCACCCGCAACCCGGCCTTCAACCGGATGATCGAGCAGATCGAAACCGTGGCCACCCGCTCACGCGCGCCGATGCTGCTGATGGGTCCCACCGGCGCCGGCAAGAGCCAGCTGGCCAGGCGCGTGTTCGACCTGAAGAAGCTCAAGCACCAGTTGCCGGGGCGGTTTGTCGAAGTGAACTGCGCCACCCTGCGCGGCGACGGCGCGATGAGCACGTTGTTCGGCCACACCAAGGGCGCCTACACCGGTGCGGTGAGTGACCGCGCCGGCCTGCTGCGGTCGGCCGACAAGGGCCTGCTGTTCCTGGACGAGATCGGCGAGCTGGGCCAGGACGAACAGGCGATGCTGCTGCGTGCGCTGGAAGAAAAGCGCTTCCTGCCGGTGGGCAGCGACCGCGAGGTGGAGAGCGATTTCCAGCTGATCGCCGGCACCAACCGCGACCTGCAGCAGGCCGTGCGCGCGGGCCGCTTCCGCGAGGACCTGCTGGCCCGGCTCAACCTGTGGACCTACCCGTTGCCCGGCCTGGCCGAGCGCCGCGAGGACATCGAACCCAACCTGGACTTCGAGTTGGAACGCTGGTCGCGCGAGCAGCACGAGCGGGTGCGCTTCAATGCGGAGGCGCGCAGCCGTTACTTGGCCTTCGCCACGAGCCCCGACGCCACCTGGCGGGGCAACTTCCGCGACCTGGGCGCGTCGCTGATGCGGCTGGCCACGCTGGCCAACGCCGGGCGCATCCAGACCGATGGGGTGGAAGAAGAGATCGCGCGGTTACGCGCGCAGTGGCATGGCGGCACCGCCGTATCGCCGCTGGACGCGCTGCTGGGTGAGGCTGCTGCCGAACTGGACCGCTTCGACCGCGTGCAGCTTGAGGACGTGGTGCGGGTCTGTGCCCGCTCTGCATCGCTGTCGGCCGCCGGCCGCGAGCTGTTCGCGGTGTCGCGCACGCAGCGGGCCAGCACCAATGATGCGGACCGGCTGCGCAAGTATCTGGCCCGGTTTGGATTGGATTGGGAGCAGGTGCGCGCAGTGTCGCGCGGGGGTGTTGCGCCGTAAACGCCGGGTGCCGACGAGGGGTGGCCGGGTGTGCGAGCAGCCGACCAACGGTCGGCTCTACCCGGGTTGGCGGCCTGCCAACGGTCTGGGACTCGGTAGAGCCGACCGTTGGTCGGCTGAACTGGGAGCAGGTGCACGCGGTTTCGCGCACGGGTGTTGCGCCGTAAACGTCGGGGGCCGACGAGGGGTGGCCGGGTTACGTGCAGCCGACCAACGGTCGGCTTTACCCGGGTTCGGTGCACCGCAGACGACCGACGGTCGGCTCTACCGGGGTTGGCGGCCTACCAACGGTCTGGGGCTCGGTAGAGCCGACCGTTGGTCGGCTGCACTCACACCCGGCACCGTTACACGGTGATCAGGCGATCTTCACTACGCGCGCGCCTTGGCACAGCGGGTAGGTGGCCACCAGGTCGGCGATGCGCTCGCGCAAGGTCTCGAACGACACGCCGTACAGATACAGCGCGGTCTCGGTCGGCCCCTGCCACCAGCTGCAGATCTCGCCCACGCCTTCAATGCGCTCGACGATCTGCTCGAACACATAGTTCGAGTCGCACTGCTCGTAGACCTCATCGGGCAGGTCGGTGCCGTTGAGGTACAGCGCCAGGCCTTCGGTGACGCCGAACGGCTGGTCCGGTTCGCCTGCACGCTGGATCAGCGAGCCCTTCGGCGCGCCCAGCTGTTCCAGTAGTTCGATCACGCCCGGCAGCGAGGCCGGATCGGTCAGGGCAATCTCGATATCGCCGTAGTCCACTTCGCCCTCGTCGGTCAGCGCGGTGCCGCCGCCGGTAAGCTGGCCCAGCTCAGCGCTTTCCAGCAGCGCATCGAGCGGATCCTCGAACAGCTCATGGCGATGCTCGGGTTGCAGCTTGGCATTCAATTTGACGGTGACGTGCAGCGGGGAATCGGTCATGGGGGTGGCCTGTGCCAACGGAATACGCCCCATTGTAGTGCCGGCCGCTGGCCGGCTCCCGATAACAACCGAGCGAAGAGCAGCCGGCCAGCGGCCGGCACTACCGCGGCAGGGCCACCAGCGCCGGCTACAAGACCCGGCGCGTCATCCGTGGCGCGCCGGGCTCAGAGCACGGTGAGGTTGGCGTAGGCCATCACCAGCCACTTGCTGCCGGCATCGGCGAACTCCACCTGCACGCGCGCGTGCTGGCCGTTGCCCTCGTAGTCGGTGACCATGCCTTCGCCGAATTTCGGGTGGTTGACCAGCGCGCCCAGCTTCAGCGGCGGCGCCTCCAGCGCGGCGTGGCCCATCACCCGGTTGGCACCGAGCGAGGCGGTGCGCGAGACCTGCACCTTGGGCCGCACTTCGTTGAGCAGTTCCCGCGGGATCTCGCGCAGGAAGCGCGACGGCACGTTGTAGTTTTCCTGCCCGTGGATGCGCCGCGATTCGGCGTAGCTGAGCACCAGCTTCTGGCGCGCGCGGGTGATGCCCACGTACGCCAGGCGGCGCTCTTCCTCCAACCGCCCGCTTTCTTCGAGCGAGCGTGCGCTCGGGAACAGGCCATCTTCCATGCCGGCCAGGAACACGATCGGGAACTCCAGGCCCTTGGCCGAGTGCAGCGTCATCAGCTGCACGCCCTCCTCGCCCGCCTGGGCCTGGCCTTCGCCGGCCTCCAGCGAGGCGTAGGACAGGAACGCGACCAGTTCGCTCATGGTCTCGCCGGTCTCTTCGATGTCGTCCTCGCGGCGCACGAACCGCGAGGCCACCGACACCAGTTCGTCCAGGTTGTCCGCGCGCGATTCGGAATCCAGCGCGTTGCGGCTTTCCTTGGACCAGTGTTCGCGCAGGCCCGAACGCACCAGCACGTGGTCGATGCGCTCGGCCAGGGTCATCTCGCCGGCTTCGCCATGCAGCTGGTTGACCAGGGTGAGGAAGCCGGCCAGCGCGTTGCGTGCGCGCGCCGCCAGTTCATTGCCCTGGGTGGTGAGCATGGTGGCTTCCCACAGCGAAATCGCGTGGCTGCGCGCCAACCGCCGCACTTCATCCAGGGTGCGGTCGCCGATGCCACGCGTGGGCGTGTTGACCGCGCGCTCGAAGGCGGCGTCGTCGTTGCGGTTGGTCATCAGCCGCAGGTAGGCCAGCGCGTCCTTGATTTCGGCACGCTCGAAGAAGCGCATGCCGCCATATACGCGGTACGGCACCTGCTCGGAGATCAAGGCTTCCTCAAACGCGCGCGACTGCGCGTTGCTGCGGTAAAGCACCGCGGCATCGCCATAGCTGCCGCCGTCGCGCACCCACTGGCGCGCGCGCTCGACCACATAGCGCGCCTCGTCCATTTCGTTGTAGGCCGCGTACAGGTCGATCGGGTCACCGTCGCCGCTGTCGGTCCACAGTTCCTTGCCGATGCGGTCGGGGTTGTGCGCGATCACCGCGTTGGCCGCGCCCAGGATGTTGGCGCTGGAGCGGTAGTTCTGCTCCAGGCGCACGGTCTGTGCGCCGGGGAAATCCTTCAGGAAGCGCTGGACGTTCTCGACCTTGGCGCCGCGCCAGCCGTAGATGGCCTGGTCATCGTCGCCGACCACGAACACGTGGCCGCTGTCGCCGGCCAGCACGCGCACGAAGGCGTACTGGATGGCGTTGGTGTCCTGGAACTCGTCCACCAGGATTTCGCGGAAGCGCGAGCGGTAGTGGGCCAGCAACGCCGGGTTGTCGCGCAGCAGTTCATGCGCGCGCAGCAGCAGCTCGGCGAAGTCGACCAGGCCGGCGCGGTCGCAGCGCTCCTGGTAGGCGATGTACGCCTGGCGCATGGTTTCCAGCCACGCGTCGTGCGGCTCGGGCTGGATGTGCTGCGGGCGACGGCCTTCATCCTTCTGCTCGTTGATCCACCACGCGATCTGCTTGGGCGGGTGCTTGCTGTCGTCGATCTCCAGCTGCTGCACCACGCGCTTGACCAGCCGCAGCTGGTCATCCGAATCGAGCACCTGGAAGCTGTCGGGCAGCTTGGCGTCCTGGTAGTGCAGGCGCAGCAGGCGGTGGGCCAGCCCGTGGAAGGTGCCGATCCACGCGCCACGGCTGCCCTGCGGCAGCTGCAGGTCGATGCGGTGGCGCATCTCGCCGGCGGCCTTGTTGGTGAAGGTCACCGCAAAAATGCCATGGGTGGGCACGCCGCAGACTTCATTCAGCCAGGCGATGCGGTGGATAAGTACGCGGGTCTTGCCGGAACCGGCACCGGCAAGCACCAGATGGTGGCCGGGCGGGGCGGACACAGCTTCGCGCTGGGCGGGGTTGAGCCCGTCGAGCAAGTGGGAGACATCCATCGGGCTATTTTACGCCCTCCGCGCCCTCCCTGCGTCAGGGTTTGCGGCCGGCGGCTTCGTCCTTCAGGCGGGCGTCCAGCTGGGCGCGTCCGTTCTGCGCGTAACGCTCGCAGGCCCCCGCCTCCACCAACGGCGGCGTGCCATCGCCCGCCAGGCGGGCGAACAGATCGCTGCCCAGCGGATGCGGCGTCACGTGGATGTCGCAGGGCAGCGCGGCAAGGGTGTCCAGGCCGCGGCGGAACGCGGCCACCATCTCCGGATGATCCAGGTAGCGGTACTGCGCATCGGAGATGGCGCTGACGCTGTCGGTGTAGGCGATGTCCAGGCAGCGTGCGCCCTCGCAGGAACGCCATGTCCAGCTGGTGCCACCGGGGGTGTGGCCTGGCGTGGCATGCGCGGTCAGCGCCAGCGGGCCAACGCGGACCACCTCGCCGTCGCCGATCACCGCAACGTCGGCCACCGGCGGGAAGGTCCCACCGGGTTCGAGGTACTGCGGGTCGCTGCGGTCGCTCCTGCCCTTGCGCAGCGTGGCTACCGCCGGTGCACGCGCCAGCAGCGGGGCACCGGTGGCCGCCTGCAGGTGGGCCAGGCCGGCGGCATGGTCGGAGTGTTCGTGCGAGTTCAGCAGGTACTTCACCGCGTGCGGATCGAAGCCCAGCGCGCGGATGTTGGCGGCGATCAGGGGACCGGCCGCCGCGGTGCCGCCATCGATCAGCACATGCCCCTGGTCGGAGGTCACCAGCACCGCCGACAGCCCGCAGGTGCCCACATACCACGTGTTGCCGAAGATGCGCCGTGGCGGGGCGCGATCGCTCCAGCCGTCCATGACGCTGGCACCGGCCGGGCAGGCCGGAATGTCATCGACTGCGCTGGTCGCAGGCGTTGCGGCGTTGGCCGGCGCGCCGGATGCGGGGGCATCGGCACTGTCCGCCGGCCGGCAGGCGGCCAGCAGCATGCCCATACCCAGTACGGCGAATACGCGGCGCATCACGGCCGGGGTAACGGGTCCGCGCAGGGCGGTCGGGGCGGAGGTGGGCGTCATGCGCATTCCCGGTCTGAAAGGCAGCAGCCTAGAGCGGTCTGCGCGCCGTCGCCAATGCGAAGATCGAGACAGAGGCATGAGCCCTTTGAATACCTCGCGTCAGCCGGTACCGCGAGGTGTCGCAGCTGGCCCACCTACGCAGGGGGTCAGCCCAGCGCGCGCGCCGCGGCCTGCTGCGCCTGCACCCGCAGCTCCGGAATGGCCAGGCTTTCCCACAGCGTGCCGATGCGCAGGCTGCCCACCACCTGCACACCCGGATGCGGCTGGCCGTTGGCCGCGAGCAGTTCGGCATGCACCACCGAGGTATCCAGCCCCAGGCCGTGCGGGCCTGGCCGGGCGTGGCCGTCGGCCAGCAACTGCTGCACCAGCGGGTTGCGCATGGCGGTGGCGCGGGTTTCCACGCCGGTGGCATTGATCAGCGCGCCCACGCGCAGCGGGGGCAGGCCACCGCCGGCGCCGTGCGCATGCACCTGCAGAGTGCCGTCGAGCACCAGCACGGTATCGAGCCGGGCGCGGTGGCGCTGCAGCTGACCCGACTGTTCCAGCGCGGCCAATTGCGCCTCGACACTTTCGGCGATGCGGTGGCGGTGCACGTCCCAGTACCGCACCACGTGGCGCAGGAAGCGACGCTGGTCGGCGGCCTCCAGACCCCGCCACAGTGCCTGGCCCAGCGGGCGGATGCGATCCATCACGCTCTGCCACGGCAGGCCCTGCGCAACGGCGTCACGGGCGTGGCCGCGCAGCGTGCGCAGCGCCTGCCGCACTGGCAGACCCGGCAGCGCTTGCGGATCGAAACCAGCCGCGCCGCCGTGCGCGTGCGGCAGCGGCAGCAGTGCATGCCGCGACAGCACGTGGATGCGCCCGCGGTGCCCGGCATTGGCCAGCGCCACCACGCTGTCGGCCATGCTCAGGCCCGAGCCGATGATGGCCAGGTCGCCGTCGCCGGCCAACAGGCGCACGCCGTCGTAGTCCCACGCATCGACCACCTTGCCCGGGGGCAGCGCGTCGGCGCCGGTGACCGGCAGCGGGCGCATGCTGTTGCCGCAGGCCAGCACCACCTGGCGTGCCTGCCAGGTGTCGCCACCGGCCAGCGTCAGCTGCTGCGTGGCGGTGCCGGGCTGCAACGCGGTAACCGCATCATGCACCACGTTGAACTGCGCGGGGCTGCTGGCCTGCGCCTGCTCCAGGCGTGCCTGCAGGTAGGCGGCGTAGCAGCGGCGCGGGGCGTATTCGGCGGCTACCGCGTCGCGCGGCAGGCCGGGAAACGCGTCCACTTGCAGCAGGTAGTCCAGGAAATCATCGGGCGCATCGGGCAATGCGCTCATCTTGCCGGCCGGCACGTTGAGCAGGTGCTCGGGCCACGGCGTGGCGTAGGCGATGCCCTGGGCCAGCGCCGAGGCCGGCTCGAACAAAGTGACATGCAGCGCAGCAGTGGCCGTGCGCAGCGCATGCAGCGCCACCAGCACGCCCGCCGCACCGCCGCCGACGATGGCCAGGTCACACTGGCGAGGGATTTGGGTTGCCGTCATGCCCCGATTGTAGGCGATGCGCGCGGTGGCCCCGTGTGGGCCATCGCCGCAGCGCTACATCAGTGCATCGGCCAGCCGCGCGATGCCTTCGCGGCTGCGCCGCCAGGTCGGGCGCTTGCGCCAGCTTTTCAGCTCCAGCTGGCGCGACTGCAGCAGGTAGTCGTTCTCGATATGCAGCAGCTGGGCGACGATGCCGCGGTCATAGCAGAGCATGCCGATTTCCGCGTTGAGCGCGAACGAGCGGATGTCCAGGTTGATCGAGCCGACCAACGCGATGTCCTCGTCCACGGTGAGGTGCTTGGCGTGCAGGAAGCAGGGTTCGTACAGCGCGATGCGCACGCCGCTACGCAGTAGTTCGTCGTAGTAGGCCTCCTGCGCCCAGGCGGTAAGCCGCTGGTTGCTGCTGGCCGACAGGATCAGCTGCACCTGCACGCCCGACAGCGCGGCGATGCGCAGTGCGCTGAGGGTGGCCTCGTCGGGCACGAAGTACGGGGTGACCAGCACGATGCGGCGACGCGCCAGGTGGATCAGCGCGTTGACCGCATCGCGTGCGTTGCTGAAGGGATACGCCGGGCCGCTGGGCAGCAGCTGGGTGGCCACGTCGGCCGAGCACACCGGCACGGCGGTGAGCACATCCAGGCGCTGCCCGGTTTCCATGTACCAGTCGCTGGCGAACACCGCTTCCAGGTGCGCCACGCCCGGGCCGCGTACGCGCGCTACCAGTTCCCTGTTGGGAAAGCCCGGCACGAACTCGGGCTGCGCCAGGTTCTGCGAACCGATGTAGCCCACCCGGTTGTCGATCACCGCGATCTTGCGGTGGTTGCGCAGGTCCATGCGCCCGCTGCGGCGCCAGCGCAGGCCGCCGGGCAGCATCGCGCGGACGTCCACGCCCAGCGCCTGCAGCCGGTGCCGGTAATGGCGCAGCCCGCGCTTGGCGCCCACCGCATCCAGCAGCAGGCGGCAATGCACGCCGCGCGCGGCGGCACGCTGCAACGCCTGCACGATGGCCTCGCCCACCGCGTCGTCGAACATCAGGTAGTACAGCAGGTGCACGCGCTCACGCGCCTGGTCGATGTCGGCGATCAGCGCCTGCAGCGAGGCGTCGTAGTCCACCAGCAGTTCCACGGCGTTGCCATGGATGGGCATGAAGTCGCCCTGGCGTTCGATCAACGGCACGATCTCGGCCGTGGCGGTGTCGGGCTCCGGCGTCCAGCGCAGCGGCGGCTGCAACGCCTGTTCCTCGCGGATCACCTGCGAGGCTTCGGCCTGGCGCTGCACGCGCTGGCGCGACAGCCACGGGTGGCCGAACAGCAGGTACAGCGGCAAGCCGAGCAGCGGCACGAAGCCAACCAGCAGCAGCCAGCTGCGCGCGGCACCGGGCGTGGTGCGGCTGGGAATCCACAACAGCGCGGCCAGCCGGATCAGCCAATCCAGCATCAACAACCACGAACCCAGCAGCCACTCGAACAGCATCGCGTCGCCCGTCGGGAGGTAGGCCGGCATTCTGACATGGCCGGTGCATGCACCCGGTAGTGCCGGCCGCCGGCCGGCTCCTCGTCACTTCGTCAGGAGACCCATAGAGCCTGCCATCGGAAAAGATGCTTCTCCCAATGGAGAGGAGCGCCTCGTTTCGAGGGACGTAGCAGGTTACGCAGGGTGCAACGTGCGTGGTCGGGTTGTGGAGGCGCCGGTTTGGATCGGGTGGCGTCTCCGATCGGGTCTGTCGCGCGCGTGAGGGCCCCGCAACGGCCGGTAGGCCCCTGGCGCAAATGTCCCCCGGCCGCGTGGCGGCCTCCTCCTTTATTTTGCCCAGAAGCCTACCGGCCGCTGCGGGGCTCGGCGTGCGGTAAGCAACGGGACGCCAGGCTTTTCCGGGGCCTGTGGGTGGGTTGGGCGCTGGCCCCCCATGCCCTTGGAGGCGAAATAAAGGAGGAGGGGGCGGCCGCAGGCCGACGCCGGGGGACATTCGCCGGAAAGGGTCTGGGGGGCCAGCGCCCAACCCACCCACAGGCCGCGCCTGAAAAGGTGCACAGCGCGCTTGGTGCTCGCCAAGCGGACGAGAGAAAGAACCAAAAAAAAACCCGCCACGAGGGCGGGTTTTTTCTTGGGGAAGCTCAAGTACCCTTGCGGATTACTTGATCTTGCCTTCCTTGTACAGGACGTGCTTGCGCACGACCGGATCGTACTTCAGGAATTCCATCTTCCCGGGGGTGTTCTTCTTGTTCTTGTCCGTCGTGTAGAAGTGGCCAGTGTTGGCCGTCGAAATCAGACGGATCTTATCGCGCTTGCCTGCCATGATCGTTTACTCCTCAGACCTTTTCGCCGCGCGAACGCAGCTCAGCCAGAACGGAGTCGATACCGTTCTTGTCGATGGTGCGCAGGGCATGCGCGGAAACACGAAGCTTGACCCAGCGGTTTTCGCTGGCAACCCAGAAGCGGCGCTCGTGCAGGTTGGGCAGGAAACGACGACGGGTCTTGTTGTTGGCGTGCGAGACGTTGTTACCCGTCTGCACTCGCTTGCCGGAAACTTGGCATACGCGGGACATTGCGCACCTCGATGAAAGTAGTTGTCAGCCCATAGCCCGGGCGACGGCGGCCTCGACGGTTTCCCGCCACACGTCATGAGAATCAAAGGGTTACGCTGTCGAGGGCAGACCGGATGACGTGTTCCCGGCCGCCGATCCAGAGCTTTCTGGACACAGCGAGCCGCGCATTATGCCGCAGGCCGTGGGCTGGCGCAAGTTGTCCACAGGGCCATGGCGGCCCCCGGTGCCGGGCCGATCCGCCGTGTTCGCATGGCCACCCGCGGGCGACGGCGATACTGGCCGCCCTTTTCCCCTGGACCCCTCGATGCGGCTGCTGGCACTTACCTACGGCACCGAAGGCGACACCCGCCCGCTGGTCATGCTCTGCCACGGCCTGATGGCCGCCGGACACGAGGTGATGCTGCTGGCCGAGGGCGGCACCCTGGGCAGCGCGCGCGCCTTGGGCGTGCCGCACGCCGCGCTGGAGGGCGACATCCACGACGAGGTGGTGGCGCTGGTGTCGCGCGGCAACAACACGCTGGCCGCCTCGCGCGGACTGGCCCGGATGGCGCGCCGGCACGTGCCGGCGTGGACCCGGCAGGCCGATGCGGCCGCCGCCGGGTGCGATGCGGTGCTGACCGGTGGGTTGGCCGCCTTCGTGGGCATGACCGTGGCCGAGCGGCATGGCCTGCCCGCGATCGGGCTGGGCATGATCCCGCTGACGCCCACCGCCGCCTTCCCGTCCCCGTTCCTGCCCCGGCTGCCCCTGCCCGGTGCGCTGAACCGGCTCAGCTACGGGCTGGTCAACCAGGCGGTCTGGCGCACCTTCCGGCAGCCGATCAACCAGGCCCGGCACGCGCTGGGCATGCCACCGCGACGCAGCCTCTGGCGCGATCTGCCGATGCTCTACGGCATCTCGCCCAGCCTGCTGCCGCAACCGGCGGACTGGCCCGCCAACCATCGCATCTGCGGCCAGTGGCGCCTGCCGGACAGCCCGTGGCAACCGCCACCGGACCTGCAGGCCTTCCTCGATGCCGGTCCCGCCCCGGTGTACCTGGGCTTTGGCAGCATGACCGGCTTTGATCGCGACCGCGTGCTGCCGGCGCTGCTGGGCGCACTGGCGCCCCGCCGGGTGCTGCTGTTCCCTGGCTGGGCGGGGCTGCCCAGCATGCCCCTGCCCGCGCACGTGTTCGTGATCGGGCCGACCCCGCACGAGGCGCTGTTCCCGCGCTGCGCGCTGGTGATCCACCACGGCGGCAGCGGCACCACGCATTCGGCCTGCCGGGCCGGGGTGCCATCGCTGGTGATGCCATTCGCGGCCGACCAGTTTTTCTGGGCGGCGCGCTTGCAGGCGTTGGGCGTGGCGCCGGCGGCGTTGTCGCCGAAGCGGTTGGACGCAAGGACGCTGGCGAAAGCGTTGGCGTTCGTTGAAGCCCCCGGCACCCGGGCCCGGGCGGTCACACTGGGAGAGGCGATGGCCGAGGAATGCGGCGTAGATGAGGCCATCACGCGGCTCGAACAATGGCTGCCCTGGGAACATTAACCAAGACGTTCGGGTGGTTTTACACGCCGTCGGCCACATGGCATGATTCCCTTCAAGCGCTGCTGATCGGGACCTGGCAACAGGAAAGTAGTGCTGCGAAGACCGGCATGGCCCGGACTTTCCTCAGCCTTTGGCGGGATAGGCGCAAGCCGACGCGATACACAAGCACCGAGAACGAAATCTGAAAGCGCCCCAGAGATGGGGCGCTTTTTTCGTTCAGGGCCTGGAGATTCCAAGCTTGCTGGCGAGCACCTTGGTGACGCGAAACACGCCATGTCCGTGTGGCAGGACCTGACCGTGCCAATTGCGGTTGTAGGCACTGGCAACCCAGATGTGGGCGCGGTTGGGTTCTGCTCGCCGCGTTATACGGGTCCAGATGATGTCACCGTGGCCCATGTCGGTGCAGAAGTACTGCTCACGTGCCTCACCACGAACCTGACGCACCTGCCGACGGACGGATGCGTCGAAGAACGCACCGCGCATGAAATGCGCCACATCGTGACTCAACTGGTAGCGATCCAGACAAAAGTAGCGTTCTTCGGTGTGATGTGGAAACCGCGGCCCCCTGCCTTTTTGATCGGTGAATAGATGAAAGCTGAACATCACGTCCACCTCGACGATCGAACCGTGCACAACAATCGAAAGCGTAAATGGATCGAGATGTGAGAGGTCATATACCCGCGTGCCGACCGTGAACTTCCCGTATGACACCTGGTGCACTCCATGCGCAGCTCTTCCTGGACGGCATTGATGATAGCGGCGCGGATCAGCACACAAGTGCGCTCGACGTCGCATCGTGGTGCATCCTGCTGACGTCATGCCTGCCCGTCAGTGCGCGACAGGCATGACGTTGCATGCCTGCCGCAGGGTGCATCACCCGACCAACGGTCGGGTGCTACCGGGGGAGCGGTGTCGCATCGGCTTTGCGGTGCAACCACCGATACAACACAGGCAGCACCAGCAACGTCAGCAGCGTGGACGACACGATGCCGCCGATCACCACCGTGGCCAGCGGGCGTTGCACTTCCGAACCGGCGCCCACGTTGAAGGCCATCGGCACGAAGCCCAGCGAGGCCACCAGTGCGGTCATCAGCACCGGGCGCAGCCGCCCCAGTGCGCCGTCGCGCACGGCATCGGCCAGCGGCAATCCGCCCTCGCGCAGGCTGCGCACGAAGCTGATCATCACCAGCCCGTTGAGTACCGCCACGCCGGACAACGCGATGAAGCCGACACCGGCCGAGATCGACAGCGGAATGCCGCGCGCGGCCAGCGCCAGCACGCCGCCGGTCAACGCCAGCGGCACGCCGCTGAACACGATCGCCGCGTCCTTGACCGACCCGAACGCCCAGAACAGCAGCGCGAAGATGATCGCCAGCGTCACCGGCACCACGATGGACAGGCGCTGGCTGGCCGAAATCAGCTGTTCGAAGCTGCCGCCGTACTCGATCCAGTACCCGTTGGGCACCTGCACGTCGCGCCCGATGGCCTGCTGCAGGTCGGTTACGAAACTGCCGAGGTCGCGGTCACGCACGTTGGCGGTGACCACGATGCGGCGCTTGCCGTTTTCGCGGTTGATCTGGTTCGGCCCCTCGCTGTTGCCCAGCGTGGCCAGCTCGCGCAGCGGCACGGTGCGGGCGCTGCCGCTGGTCCAGCTGCCTGCGCGGCTGGACTCGTCGGCATCATCGCCGGCCAGTGCCGGGGCCAGCGACACCGGCAGGTCGGCCAGTGCGGCCGGGTCCTGGCGCAGCGCTTCGGGCAGGCGCACCACGATGTCGAAGCGGCGGTCGCCTTCGAAGAGCTGCCCGGCCACCTGCCCGCCCACCGCGGTAGCCACGGTGGACTGCACCTGGCCGGGATTGAGCCCGTAACCGGCCAGCGCGGTACGGTTGGGGGTGATGGTCAGCAACGGCAGCCCACTGGTTTCCTCCACGCGCACGTCGGCCGCACCCGGTACGGTGCCCGCCACGCTGGCGATGCGCTTGCCCACGCTCAGCAGCGTGTCCAGGTCATCACCGAACAGCATCACCGCCACGTCCGCCCGCACGCCGGAAATCAGCTCGTTGGTGCGCATCTGGATCGGCTGGGTGAACTCGTAGTTGTTGCCCGGCAACTGCTCCACCGCCGCTTCCAGTTCACCCAGCAACGCCGCCCGTGACTTGCGCGGGTCCGGCCAGTCCTTGCGCGGTTTCATCATGATGAAGGTGTCGGCCACCGACGGCGGCATCGGGTCGGACGCCACTTCCGGCGTACCGATCTTGGAGAACACCTTGTCGACCTCGGCGAACTGCACCAGCCGTTTTTCGATCTGCAGCTGCATCTGGATCGACTGGGTCAGGCTGGTGCCGGGGATGCGCATGGCATGCATGGCCACGTCGCCCTCGTCCAGGTTGGGCACGAATTCGCTGCCCAGGCGCGTGGCCAGCAGGCCGCAGCCCACCACCAGCACCAGCGCGCCGCCCACCATCCAGCGCCCGCGCCGCAGCGAGAAGGCCAACAGCGGCTCATAGCGCCGGCGCACCCACGCCATCAGCCGGTTTTCCTTTTCCTGCACGCGGCCGCCGAGGAACAACGCGACGGCCGCCGGCACGAAGGTCAGCGCCAGCAGCATCGCACCGGTCAGCGCGAGCACCACGGTGATCGCCATCGGGTGGAACATTTTTCCTTCCACGCCAGACAGCGCGAAGATCGGCAGGTACACCGCGGTGATGATGCCCAGCCCGAACAGGCTGGGGCGGATCACCTCGGCGGTGGCGCTGGCGGTTTCGGCGAAGCGTTCGGCGGCGGTCATGTCGCGGCCCAGCGCGTGCTGGCGTTCGCCGAAACGGCGCAGGCAGTTCTCGATGATGATCACCGCGCCGTCAACGATCAGGCCGAAGTCAAGCGCGCCCAGGCTCATCAGGTTGGCCGACACCCCACCGCGTGCCATGCCGGTCAGGGTGAACAGCATCGCCAGCGGAATCACCGCGGCGGTGATCAGCGCCGCGCGGAAATTGCCGAGCAGCGCGAACAGCACCACGATCACCAGCAGCGCACCTTCAATCAGGTTCTTGGCCACGGTGTCGATGGTGCGGTCCACCAGCGCGGTGCGATCGTAGCTGGCGGTCACGGTGACGCCTTCGGGCAGGCTGGCCTGCGCCTGCTGCAGCCGTGCGGCGGCGGCCTGGGCCACGTCGCGGCTGTTGGCGCCGATCAGCATCACCACCGTGCCCATCACGACTTCGTGGCCGTTCTGGGTGGCCGCGCCACTGCGCAGCTCCGGGCCGTCCTGCACCTGCGCCACGTCGTGCACGTGGATCGGCACGCCTTCGCGCCGGGCCAGCACGATGTTGCCGATCTCCTCCAGGTTGGCCACCTGGCCCGGAATGCGCACCAGGAACTGCTGGCCGTTGCGCTCGATGTAGCCGGCGCCCACGTTCTGGTTGTTGGCTTCCACCGCCTGCGCCACGTCCTCCAGGGTGAAGCCCAGCGCGCGCAGGCGTGCCGGGTCCGGGGTGATGTGCACCTGGCGCTGGAAGCCGCCGATGGTGTTGACCTCGGTCACCCCCGGCACGTTGCGCAGCTGCGGGCGGATCACCCAGTCCTGCAGGGTGCGCAGGTCGGTGGCGGTGTAGGCGCTGCCATCGGGTTTGCGCGCCTTCGGATCGGCGTCGATGGTGTACATGAAGATCTCACCGAGGCCGGTGGAGATCGGGCCCAGCTGCGGGTCCAGCCCCTCGGGGATCTGCGACTTCACCTGCTGCAGGCGTTCGGCCACCTGCTGGCGGGCGAAGTAGATGTCGGTGCCGTCTTCAAATACCACGGTGACCTGCGACAACCCGTAGCGCGACAGCGAGCGTGCCTGTTCCATGCGCGGCAGGCCGGCCATCACCGTTTCCACCGGGTAGGTGATGCGTTGTTCGGTTTCCAGCGGCGAGTAGCCGGGGGCCGCGGTGTTGATCTGCACCTGGACGTTGGTGATGTCCGGGGTGGCGTCGATGGGCAGCTTGGTGAAGCTCCAGATGCCGACCGCCACCAGCACCAGGGTCAGGCTCATCATCAGCCAGCGGTGGGCGATGGACGCACCGATGATGCGTTCCAGCACACCGGCGCGTTCAATGCTCATGCGACGCCCCCGCCTTGCCGATGTCGGCCTTCACCACGTAGCTCTGCTCGACCACGACCTGTTCGCCGGGCGTTACCCCGTCCAGCACTTCGACCTTGCCCGCATCGCGCGCGCCCAGGCGCACCGGGCGCGCGGTGTAGGTGTCGCCGGTGCGCACGAACACCACGTCCTTGCCGCCCATGCTCTGCAGCGCGCTAAGCGGCACCACCTGCGCGGCCGGTTGGGCTGGCCACCACGATGCGTGCCTTCACCGCCGCACCGGGCCGCCACAGGCCATCGTCATTGCGCAGCGTGGCGCGGGCCACCGTGCTCTGGCTGGCGGTGGCGGTGCCGGGCAGCACGCGTTCGAGCGTGGTGGTCTGGCTGACCCCGTCGGTCATGCGCGCCACCGTGACCGGCACGCCGGCGGTGATGTGCTGGGTGTCGTTGCCGAAGATGTGCAGGTCCACCCACAACGTGGACAGGTCGCCGATCTCGAACAACGGCGTGCCCTCGCCCGCCACGCCGCCCACCTGGGCCTGGCGCGCCAGCACCACGCCACTGATCGGCGCGCTGACGGTGTAGGTGGTGAGGCTGAGATTGCTTTCGATGCTGGCCAGCACCTGGCCAGCCGCGACGCGGTCGCCGACGTTGGCGCGCAGCGAGCGGATCGGCCCGGGGAAGCGCGCCATCACCTGCGCCACGCGACCATCGACGGGCGTCAGCAGGCCCTGCACGTCGTGCTCGTCGGCGATGGTGCCCGCTGCGACCGGGGCGACGCGGATGCCGGCCTGTTCGGCCATCGCAGCGGTGATGGTGGTGGTTTCCGGCGCGCTTTCGTCATGCGCGTCCTCGTCATGCGCCGCCTCGTCGCTGTGCCCGGCCTCGCCGTGGCCCGGATCGGCCGCGGCCGGGGTGCCGGCCTCCTTCGCGCAGCCGGCCAGGGCCAGCAGGGTGAGCAGCAGGCCGGCGGTGAGCGCGGTGCGGGGGAAGAAAGTGGTCATCGGCGGTCCTCCGTGGACACGGCGGCAGTGGCGGGGGTGTCGCCGGCGGCGAGCATGCTCTGCCCGGTGAGACGCTGGATTTCGATCAGTGCGGTCTGCGCGGCGATGGCCGCGTCCAGCTGGCGCTGGCGGGCCTCGATGCGCATGGCCTGCAGCTGCGCCCATTCCATGTAGCTGATGGCACCGGCGCGCCAGGCCTTCTCGGCGGCGTTCTCGGCACGCGTGAGCTGCGGCAGCACGTCGCGCGCCATGCGCGTGACCTCCAGCCGCGAGGTCAGGTAGCGGCCATGGGCTTCGGCCAGGGTGGCGTACAGCTGCAGCGCGCGCGCATCCCGTTCCACCGCGTTGAGCGCCAGTTCGGCTTCGGCGGCGCGGATCTCCGGCGCGGCGCGGGCCACGCTGCCCAGCGGCACGCTGAAGCCGGCCACGAAGGCGCTGTCACGGCTCTCACGGTTGTTGCGAACGCCCACCTGCCAGCTGACATCCGGCCGCGCGGCAGTGCGGGCCAGCTGCACCTGCGCCTCGCGGATGCGGCGCTCGCCGGCCAGCATGGCCAGCTCAGGGGTGCGCTGCAGTGTGTCGGCCAGCACGGCGAAGTCCTGCAGCGCCGGCAGCTGCATCGGGTCGCCCGTGACGACGTCGAAGCCGGGCTCGCGCTGCCGCCACATCGCCGACAACGCGGCACGCGCGGACTGGTCGGCCTGGGTGGCGCGGTCGCGGTCCAGCTCGGCCTGGGCCAGCATTGCCTGGGCGGTCAGCAGCACCGATTCGGGCGACGCACCGGCCTGCAGCCGCAGGCGCGCGGCCGCCACCGCGCGCTTGCGCTGCTCGATGTCGGTGCGGGCGATGGCCAGCCGCTGGCGGGCGTCGGTGACAGCGAGATAGCGGCGTGCCACCTCGGCCATCAGGTCCAGCCGGGCGGTTTCGCGCTGGGGAGCCAGGCTGTCCAGGTTGGCCTGGGCCACGGCACGGCGGGCGTCCAGCTTGCCGCCGCGTTCGAGCATGCCGGCCAGGGTGACGGTCAGCTCGGCGCTGCGCAGGCCGCTGGCATCGCCGCTGCCCAGCACGTTCTCAAGGTCCACGCCCACGGTCAGTGGCGGGCGCAGCCCGGCCGCGTCCCGGCGCGCTTCCCAGATCGGGCGTTGCGCCTCGGCCAGGCGAAGGTCGGGGTGGTACTGGGCGACGCGCGCGATGGCGTCGTCGAGGGTCAACGGGTCAGGCGTTTTCGTGCCCTGCGCATACACGCACGGCACGAACGCGAGGACAGCCAAGGCTGCCAGGCGCATCCACATGGGGAATCTCCAGATAACGGTTCAGATGGACAACGGCGGCGCGGGGCCGCGTGACATCAGGACGCTATCGGGGGGCGCAGCAGGCTCTCGGGCGGCTGGGTGCGCAACTGCGCGACCCGCCCGGCCGGCACGCTGTGCGCCGGCGCGGCGGGCAGGATCCACGGCAGTGACGCCATCGGCAGCACGCCGCCGTGGCCGTGGCAGTGGCCGCAGTGCACCAGCGCGTGCAGCAGGTCGCCGTCGGCCGGATCGGGTTCGGCATCGCCCGGCAGCGCGGTGTCGGCCGGGGCCGCGGCGCTGTGCAGGCTGATATGGATGTCGGCCAGTGCCGACGCCGTGGCCGTGCCGAACACGCCCAGGCCCACCGCCACCAGCATCAGCAGGCGCAGCAGCAGGGACGGACGGGGGCGGGCGTGGCGGAACATGCCGGCAGGGTAGCGGGCGGCTTGCCCGTTACACAATCGCAGCGCGGCGCGATGGTTCACGTTGACGGGATCGGCCGCGTGACGGCCGATCCCGTAAGGGTCAGCTGGCGGCCTTGCGCTGGGCGATATAGGCCTGGATCTGCTGCTCCAGCACCGGCAGCGGCACCGAGCCCTGCTTGAGCACGGCATCGTGGAAGGACTTCACGTCGAACCGGTCACCCAGCTCCTGCTCGGCCTGCGCGCGCAGGCGCACGATGGCGATCTCGCCCAGCTTGTAGCTCAGCGCCTGGCCCGGCCAGGAGATGTAGCGGTCCACTTCGGTGGTCACTTCATGCTCGCTCAGCGCGGTGTGGTCGCGGAGGTAGGCGATGGCCTGCTCGCGGGTCCAGCCCTTGTGGTGCACGCCGGTGTCGATCACCAGGCGCGCGGCGCGCCACATTTCGTAGGTCAGGCGGCCGAAGTCCTCGTAGGGGGTCTCGTAGATACCCATTTCTACGCCGAGCTTTTCGCAGTACAGGCCCCAGCCTTCGCCATAGGCGGAGATGTAGGCGTTGCGGCGGAACTCGGGCTGCTCGCCCTGCTCGGCCGCCAGTGCGCCCTGCAGCGCATGGCCGGGGTCGGATTCGTGCAGGGTCAGGGCCGGCAGGTTGTACAGCGGGCGGGCCGGCAGGTTGTAGGTGTTGAGCCAGTAGGTGCCCATGCCGCCGCGACCGGCGGTCCAGAACGGGGCGATGTCCGGCGGCACCGGCACGATGGTGAAGCGTGCGCGCGGCAGGGTCATGTACTTGCCGATCACCCCGTCCACGCGCTTGGAGATCCACGCGGCGCGGTGCAGCAGTTCGTCGGGGGTCTTGGCGTAGAACTGCGGATCGGTACGCAGGAAGGTCAGGAACTGCGCGAAGCTGCCCTTGAATTCCACCTGCTTGATGATGCCGTTCATTTCCGTCTGGATGCGCGCCACTTCCTTCAGGCCGATCTCGTGGATCTGCTGCGGGGTGAGGTCCAGCGTGGTGTATTCGTGGATCTGCTGCTTGTAGTACGCCTTGCCGTCGGGCATCGCTTCGGCGGCCAGGGTGGTGCGCGCCTGCGGCACGTACTCGCTGACGAAGAAGGTACGCAGCTTGGCGAACGCCGGCACCACGCTGCCACCGATGGCCTGCCGCGCCTGTTCCTGCAGCTGCGCCTGCTCGGCCGCGGGGATGCTGGCGGGCAGCTTCTTGAAGGGCGCGTACAGCGGCGAGGCGGTCGGGTCCTTCAGTTCGGACACGGTGGCGATGGACACTTCGCGCCCGTCCAGCACCGCGCGCGGCACGCTGAAGCCACGCTTGAGCCCGGCCCGCATGTTGTCGGTCTGCTGGTCGAAGTAGCGCGGCACGTCGTTGAGGCGGGCGATGTAGTTGCGGTAGTCCTTGGCGGTCTTCATCTCGCGGCGCGCCATGAAGGACAGGTTGGACCAGAACGAGGAGTCGGCGTTGAACGGCATTTCATAGCCGCGCAGGCGCACCTCGGCGGCCAGGTTGAAGACCTGGTCGCGGTAGATGGCGAAGTTGATCTGGTTGTCGGCCGAGAGCGCCTTCGGGTCGATCCTGCCGAGCTTGGCCAGCACCTCGTCCCAGACCTTCAGCCGGGCCTGCTGGGCCGCCGCGCCCACATCGGGCATGCGGGTGGCGTTGGCCGGGCCGTCGCCGTCTTCGCTGGCTTCACCACCGCCGTCCTGGCGCCACTTCCATTCGGTTTCGTAAATGCTGCGGAACTGCGCATCGGCGGGGCTTTCCGCCGCCAGGCTGGCCGGTGCGGCCGCCGGTGCAGCGGGCGGGGCGGCCAGAACGGCGCCGGCAGGAAGGGCCAGGGCGAGCAGCAGCGCGGTGACGAGGGGCGATTTCACGATCAGCGGTTCCCGGTGGACGGCAAACCCCGATCATGGCACCCACCGAAGGCCCCGCGCATGGATCAAAGGTCCTGCCCGCTTCGCGGGGCAGGACCGGGGACGCGCGGTCGGCATCTACCGGGAATCGCGGATCCGGACGGACCGGTAGCCACCGACCGTTGGTCGGTGGGCCCATCCTCAATGCGGCGCCTTGTCCCGCTTCCACCCACGGTGGGCGATATCCAGCTTCAGGCTGTACAGCGCGGTGAACGCCGGGAACAGGTTCTGCAGTACGCCCACCGAGTCCTGCTTGGCCGAAAACAGGAAGTAGCTCAGCGTCATCAGGCTGCCCACCACGCTCATGTACCAGAACAGCCGCGGGATCACCGGCTTGCCGGCGCGCCGGGAGGCCACGAACTGGACCAGCCAGCGGCCGCCGAACATCAGCGCGCCGGTGTAGCCGATCAGCTTCCAGCCGGTCACGTGCAGGCCGGTCCAGTACAGCCAGGTCAACGGTTGGTCGAGCCAGTGCAGCTCCATCAGCGTTCTTCCACGGCGGTGCGCTTGCTGCGCGTGATCAGCCAGGCCACCCCACGCAGGTCGCGGATGCCGACCAGCGCGCGGCCCAGGTTGGTGTACTTGGACACCCCGGCGGTGCGGTGACGGTGGTTGACCGGCACGCTGAGGGTTTTCCAGCCGGCGCGCTGCATCAGCGCCGGCAGATAACGATGCATATGGTCGAAGTACGGCAGGTCCAGGAACGCCTCGCGCTCGAACAGCTTGATGCCGCAGCCGGTGTCGGGGGTGTCATCGCGCAGCATGCGCGCGCGGATGGCATTGGCCCACTTGCTGGCCCAGCGCTTGCTGCCCGAATCCTGGCGGTGCACCCGCCAGCCGGCGAACAGCTTCACCTGCGGCGCAGCCGCGGCACGCGCGGCGAGCAGCTTGGGAATATCGGCCGGGTCGTTCTGACCATCGCCGTCCAGCGTGGCGATCCAGGGCGCGCGCGCCTGCTTGACGCCGGTGCGCACCGCCGTGCTCTGCCCGCTCTGGTTGACATGGTGCAGCACCCGCAGCTCGGGGTGGACGGCCTTGAGCCCCTGCAGCACCGCCAGGGTGTCATCGCGCGAATGGTCGTCGACGTAGACGATCTCGAACACCACCTGCCCACGCAGCGCGGCGGTGATCTCCTCGATCAGGGGGGTCACGTTGTCGCGTTCATTGAAGACGGGAACAACAACCGACAGCTGGGGTTGGCTCATGGTCGGGCTCTGCGGAGGGCCAGGATCGAAAACGAGCGCGCATTTTCCGCACCCGAGGTTATCCGAAGATGAATCCGCAGATGTGTGTCAGGCGTGATTACCGAAATAATCGCGGCACCAGGCCACCACCGGGGGCAGGCCCTGCTCGATCGGCGTGGCCGGTTCATAGCCGAATGCGTCACGGGCGCGCGTGGTATCGGCCATGGTGCGCACCATGTCGCCGGGTTGCATCGGCTTGTACACCTTGTGCGCCGGGCGTCCGGCCGCCGCTTCGATGACCCCGATGAAGTGCTCGAGTTCGATCGGCGTGTGGTTGCCCAGGTTGAAGACACGGTGCGGGACATCCTCGCTGGACGGATGCGCCAGCGCGCCGAGGATACCGGCCACGATGTCGGAAACATGTGTGAAATCGCGCTGCATTTTTCCGTCGTTGAACACGTCGATCGGGCGCCCGGCCAGCACCGCGCGCGAGAACAGCAGCGGTGCCATGTCCGGCCGGCCCCAGGGGCCGTACACGGTAAAGAAGCGCAGGCCGGTGGCGCGCAGGCTGTACAGCTGCGCGTAGGTGTAGGCCATCAGCTCGTTGGCGGCCTTGGTGGCCGCGTACAGCGAGCGCGGCTTGTCGATGCGCTGGTCTTCGGAGAACGGCGGGGTGGCCGAATCGCCGTACACCGAACTGCTGGACGCATACACCAGGTGCGCCACGCCACGGTGGCGGCACAGCTCGAGCATGTTGACGAAGCCGACCAGGTTGCTGTCCACGTAGGCGTGCGGGTTCTCGATCGAATAACGCACGCCCGCCTGCGCGGCCAGGTGGATCACTCGGGTCGGGGCGACCTCGTCGAACAGCGCGGCCAGGCCGTCGCGGTCGGTCAGGTCGAGCACGCGGATATCGGCGTCCGGGCACAGTGCGGCCACGCGGTCGCGCTTGATCTGCGGATCGTAGTAGTCGTTGTAGTTGTCCAGCCCGACCACCGTTTCACCGGCATCGAGCAGCGCGCGGACCGTGTTGGCCCCAATGAAGCCGGCAGCGCCGGTGACGAGGATGGTCATCGCAGTAGTCCTGGAAATACGGGGAACAGCATAGCGGTGCGGTATGTCACTCAGAACAGGCCGAAGCGTTTCCTGGCGACGTTGACCCGGCCCGGCTCGATGATGTCGCTGACGCCCTTGGCATCGAAACGGTCGAGCAGCGCGTCACTGCCCTTCTTCAGCTTCAGCGCCATTTCTTCCGGGTACAGCGGCACCAGGGACATGAACACGATGGTCTTTTCATCGTCGACCACCAGCTGGCCAAAGTCTTCCGGGGCATTGACCGGGGGCAGCACGATCACGCCGTCGAAGCCGACGCCCGGCGCATAGGGCGTGGGCGGATCGAAGTTGGGAATGGTGTGGCCGAAGCCCAGCCAGGTGTCGAACTTGTGCGGCAGCCGCGCCATCATCTTGAGCAGGCGGATCGGCCAGTAGTGGCGCTCGTCCTCAAGGTCGGCCTGCTGCAGCGGCCAGTCGGCCGGCAGGGTCACCATCAGCTCCATGTACCGCGGCGCGTCGACGTCGTCGGACAGGGTCATCGGCAGGTCACTCATGCCCGAGGTGACCAGCCGCAGATGCGGGAACGCCTCGGTGGCCGGCACCACGTGCACGTCGATGTGCACCGCGTCGGACACGATCTCGTGGAACACGCTCGAGACCGGGCCGAGGTGCCGTTCGATATGCGCGCCGATCTGCTCGATGCACGCCTCACCGGCCGCCGGCGCGAAGTCGCGGGGCCGGGTGTGGGTCAACATCGGACTGCTGCCCGGGCTGACATCGTCGTAGGTGTCGCTCATCCATCTCTCCTTGTGGGCCGCCACCGGCTGCCCGGACTGCGTCACCACAACGTGAGCGGCGCATCCTTGGCCAGCGTGGCCTTGCGTTCCTTGCTGAAATTCCACCACGGGCGCGGTGCCTCGCCCTGCATGAAGCGCACGATCGACAGGAACACGTCGATCACGCACGGGTCATGCATCACCCCGGTGCGCATGCAGAGCTGCGCATACATGTCGTAGGCATCGCGGCCGCGCAGGTGCGCAGGGACACGGATACCGATCAGACGCAGATCTTTCTCACAGGCCGGCCCGACATTCGGCAGGTCGGTCAGACGCAACAGATGGTTGCGGTCGACCTTGGCAGGGTTCATTGCGGGGGGATGATCCTCTTGCGCCGGCGGGGGACTCAGCCCTTCTGTGCGCGCAGTCGTTCGAGCACGCCATCCAGCGTGTCCAGGTCGGTGTAATGGATGATCAGCTTGCCCTTGCCGCCACGCCCGTGGTTGATCGCCACGCGGGCGCCCAGCGATTCGGACAGTTCGGTTTCCAGCGAGGCGATGTCGGCCTGCGGCGCGCTGGCCGCCGGCTTCTTGCGCAGCGAACCGGGCACCTTGCCGGCCGCGAACTGCTGCGCACGGTGTTCCACTTCGCGCACCGACCAGCCCTGGTCGGCCGCTTCCTGGGCCAGCTTGCTGGCCAGTTCCGGGGCGAGGGTGAGCAGCGCACGCGCATGGCCCATTTCCAGCCGGCGGGTTTCCAGCAGCAGGCGGATCGCGATCGGCAGCTCAAGCAGGCGCAGCAGGTTGGACACCGCCGCGCGCGAACGGCCTACGGCCTGGGCCGCCTCGGCGTGGGTGAGCGCGAACTCGCTGATCAGGCGCTGCAGCGCTTCGGCTTCTTCCAGCGGGTTGAGGTCTTCGCGCTGGATGTTCTCGATCAGCGCCATCGCGATGACGGTGCGGTCTTCCAGCTCGCGCACCACCACCGGCACTTCGTCCAGGCCGGCCAGCTGCGAGGCGCGCCAGCGACGTTCGCCGGCGACGATTTCGAAACTGTCCGGGCCGAGCTGGCGGACCAGGATCGGCTGGATCACGCCCTGCGCCTTGATGGATTCGGCCAGCTCGGCGAGCTTGGTTTCGTCCATGTCGCGGCGCGGCTGGTACTTGCCCGGCTGCAGCTGGCCTACCGGCAGCTTGCGCAGCACTTCACCCGGCATGGGCTCGATCACCGCGGCCGCCTGTACCTGGTTCACCGCACCCTTGGGCCCCAGCAGCGCATCGAGGCCGCGGCCGAGGCCGCGTTTCTTGCCGAGGGCGGGCTTGGTGCTCATCAGGCGGTCTCCAGGGCTTTATCGGCCGTGTTGCGTTGTTGGTGGCGGCGGATGATCTCGCCGGCCAGGCCGAGGTAGGCAACGCCGCCCCGCGAGGCGCGGTCGTAACCGACGATGCTCTGCCCGTGGCTGGGTGCTTCGGCCAGGCGCACGTTGCGCGGCACGATGGTGCGGAACACGCGGTCGCCGAAGTGTTCGGTGAGCTCGGCCGACACCGCGTTGGCCAGGTTGTTGCGCACGTCGAACATGGTGCGCAGCACGCCCTCGATCTCCAGGCTGGGATTGAGGTTGGCGCGCAGCGCTTCGATGGTTTCCACCAGCGCGCTCAGCCCTTCCAGCGCGTAGTACTCGCACTGCATCGGCACGATCACCGAATCGGCGGCGGCCAGGGCGTTCAGGGTCAGCAGCGACAGCGCCGGCGGGCAGTCGATCAGGATGAAGTCGTACTCGTCACGGACCGGGGCCAGGGCGCGCTTGAGGCGCTGCTCGCGCTCGCCCTGGTCCATCAGCTGGATCTCGGCGGCGGTCAGGTCGATGTTGCCCGGGAGCAGGTCGAATCCTTCCGGGGTGGTGACCCGGACTTCGGCAGCGGTGGCTTCGCCCAGCAGCAGGTCGCAGGTGGACGCGGCGACTTCACGCTTGTCCACGCCGCTGCCCATGGTCGCATTGCCTTGGGAATCCAGGTCGACCAGGAGCACGCGCTTGGGTGCAGCAGCCAGGGAGGCGGCCAGATTGACGGCGGTCGTGGTCTTGCCGACGCCACCTTTCTGGTTGGCGATGGCGATGATGCGGGCCATGCGTGTGAGCCTCATCGGCAGGGAGTGGGACTGGTCATTATGCGTATATGGGGCGTGTCATGCACTGTGAGATGCGCGCCGACAGGCGCCCGCGACCTCGATGGGGCGCCTGGCATGCGCCCGGTGGACAGCGCAGCGGCAGCTGTGGCGGGCGTTGCCGCCGATATGAGGGCGCGCGCGCAGCCGCAGGCCGGCGCGCGCCGGAGACCGGTCAGGGACCGGCCACCACCACCAGATGGCGCTCACCGGTCAGGCCGGGCACGTGCAGCGGCAGCACCTGTTCGACCGTCCAGCCGGCCGGCAGCTGGGCAATTTCGTCATGCGGGTGCACGCCTTTCATGGCCAGCAGGCGGCCGCCCGGGCGCAGCAGATGACCGCCGACGGCGATGATGCCGGCCAGGGTATCCATGGCGCGGGCGGTCAGGTGGTCGTAGGCGCCCGGTTCGGCAAGCGCTTCGGCCCGCGATTCGGCCACGCGGGCATTGGTCAGGCCGAGCTGGCGCACGGCTTCGCGCATGAAGCGCGCCTTCTTGCCGTTGCTTTCGACCAGGGTCACCTGCAGCTGCGGGCGGGCGATGGCCAGCGGGATGCCGGGCAGGCCGGGGCCGGTGCCCAGGTCGGCCAAGGTGCCGGCCTCCAGGTAGGGCTGCATGGCCAGCGAGTCGAGCAGGTGGCGGGTGACCATCTCCAGCGGGTCGCGGATGGCGGTGAGGTTGTAGGTGCGGTTCCAGCGGTCGAGCAGGGTCAGGTAGGTCAGCAGCGGCGGCGCCAGCGCGGCGTCCAGCTGCATGGCGGCCAGGCCGCGCTCAAGCGCATCGGCCACGCCAGCGGGGAGAGTGTGTTCTTTCATGCCGCCATTATCGCACCCCGGTAGAGCCGACCGTTGGTCGGCTGCGCATCACCCGTAACCCGGATCGACAGCCGGCTGGCCGACCCCCGGTAGAGCCGACCGTTGGTCGGCTGCTCTGCCCGTAACCCCGACCGTCGGCCGGGCTGCCCCTCTCACATCACATGCCACGCCAGCGCCGCGCGGAAATCCGCCGCCGCCTGCCATTCGTGCAGGTGCCAGCGCGCCGCGTCGCCCAGCTCCGGGTCGCACCAGGCCAGCTGCAGGCGGCCTTCGGCGTCCGGGGCCAGCTGCAGGCGGTGCAGACCAAAGGAAATGCCCTGCCCCTGCGCCTTGAGGATGGCTTCCTTGGCGCACCAGACCCGGAAGAACCACGGATTGCGGGTGGCCTCGTCCAGCCCCAGCAGCCAGGCAACCTCGGCCGGGTGGAAGAAGCGCTCGATGATTTCCACCATGCGCGGGCGTGGGCGCAGCGGCTCCAGGTCCACGCCCAGCCGGACGCGTTCGGCCATCGCCACCAGCAGCAGGCCATGGCTGTGGCTCCAGCCGGTGCCGATGTGCGCCAGCGGGCCGTGCAGTTCGGGGCGGCCGCGGGCGTCGCGCTGCAGCGGCAGGGTGTCCGGCGTGCCGCCCAGCTGGTCGGCCAGCAGCACCCGCGCCTGCGGCTCGCCCCGGGTGCCGTTGACGTGCGGCAGGCACCAGACCGTGACCGGGCCGAACTGCCACGGACCGCCGGGGGTGGCCGGCAGGGTCATGCCCACACCCGGTGAGGACGGCTGCACGGTGATTTCACGGGGGCTGCCGTCAACTGGCCCGGTCGTTCACGCAAACCGGGAGTCAACGCTATGGGCATCATCATCTGGCTGATCGTCGGCGGCATCGTGGGCTGGCTTGCCAGCATCATCATGAAGCGCGACGCGCAACAAGGCATCATCCTCAACATCGTGGTTGGCATCATCGGCGCCTTGCTGGCCGGTTGGCTGTTCGGCGGTGGCATCAACGAAGCGATCACGATCCGTACGTTCCTGTTCTCGTTGATCGGCGCGGTGATCCTGCTGGCGATCGTGAATCTGTTTACGCGTCGAAGCGTCCGGTAACGCCCGACCGTTGGTCGGTACGCGGCGGCTGGAACGCCGATTGTGCAACAAGGCCCGGCACTGCCGGGCCTTGTTGTATGGGGTGCCTCACCACGTGCCGCAACCTGCAGGCCAGCCGGCGGCCGGCATTACCCCAGGTGCACCCACGCCGGGGCGTGGTCGCTGGGGCGGTCCCAGGTGCGCGGCTCGCGGTCGATGCCCGAGGCGATCGCGCGCGCCTTGAGTGCGTCCGAAACCAGGGTCAGGTCGATGCGCAGGCCCAGATTGCGGCGGAAACCGGCCGCGCGGTAATCCCACCAGCTGAACACGCCTTCTTCCTCGCTGTGCAGGCGGAAGGCATCGTGCAGGCCCAGCTTCAGCAGCTTGTTGAGGGCGCCGCGCTCGGCGGTGGAGGTCAGGATGTGGTTCTCGTTCCAGACCAGCGGGTCGTTCACATCCCGCGCGTCCGGGGCGATGTTGAAATCGCCCATCACCACCAGCTCGGGGTAGCGGGCCAGCTCGGACTCGACCCAGGCGTGCACCGCTTCCAGCCAGCGCAGCTTGTAAGCGTACTTGTCGGTGCCCACGTCCTGGCCGTTGACCACGTACAGGTTGATGATGCGCACGCCATTGACGGTACCGGCGATGGCGCGCTTCTGCTCATCCTCGAACCCGGGAATGCCGATCTGCACGTCCTGCGCCGGTTCGCGCGACAGCAGCGCGACGCCGTTGTAGGTCTTCTGCCCGGCAAACACGCTGCGGTAGCCCAGCCCGGCCAGCACCGCGTCGGGGAACTTGTGGTCCTCCATCTTGGTTTCCTGGATACCGACCACGTCCGGCGCAAACGCCGTGAGCCATTGTTCCAGGTGCGGCAGGCGCACGTTGAGCGAATTGACGTTCCAGGAGGCGATTTTCATGCGCGCCATTCTACCGGGTAGCCACCGGTGGTCGGTGGGCGCGGGCAATGCCGGCCGCTGCTCGGTGGGCGCGGTAGTGCCGGCCGCTGGCCGGCAACCCCGTGCAACCCCGGCATCGCGGACAGCTGCATCGCCGTTGCGCACGCTACGCTGTGGCCCCCCGATCGCACCGAAACCCCCATGGACGCAGACGCCTTCGTAGCCAAGTGGTACGCCGAGAAAGAACAGCTGCTGGCCGCCGCCTGGGCCCCGGGGACGGAATCGGCAGCGCGGATCGCCGCGATGGCGCTGTCACCCGCGCAGGCACAGCAGTTGCGGGACATGCTCGATGTGTTCGCCACCGACGCCATGTACACGCTGCTGCTCGGGCTGGACGGCAGCGCCGCGCTGGGCGGCGACCAGCGTCACTACACCGTGCTGGACGAAGACGGTTCGGTGATCGCCGAAGAAGGCGATCTGGAGGCGGCCGCCTACGCGTGGTTCCACGAAGGCCGCTCCTCGCGTTGACCCCATGCGCTGCGCGGCCGTGCTATCGGCTGCGGGTCAGCGCACCAGCGCCTTGAGCATCCCGGCGATCTTCGAATACGGCGGTTTGAGCAGGTCGCTGGCGGCCCAGCGCGACTGCCACAGGATCGGCAGCTGCTTGCTGAGCCCGTCGAAGCCGGCGCGGCCGTGGTAGGCGCCCATGCCGCTCGGGCCAACGCCGCCAAACGGCAGGTCGTTGATGGCGAAGTGCAGCAGGGTGTCGTTGACGGTGATACCGCCGGCCACCACCTGCCCGAGCACGCGTTCAACCGTGTCACGCTGCTGGCTGAAGACGTACAGCGCCAGCGGCCGGTCGCGGCCCTGCACCTCGGCCAGGGCGGCATCCAGATTGGGATACGCGCAGACCGGCAGGATCGGGCCGAAAATTTCCTCCTGCATCAGGTCCAGGTCGGCGGGCGGGTCGAGCACGATGGTCGGCACGATCAGGCGTTCGCGTGCGGCACGTTCGGGATCCACCGTGGCCAGCTCGATTACCGGCACGCCGCGCGCACGCGCCTGGTCCAGGTAGCCGCGCAGGCGCTGGTACTGGCCCTCGTGGATGATGCGGGTGTAGTCGGTGGCGTCGCTGAAATCACCGTAGCGCGCGCGCACCTGGGTCTGAAGCTGCTGCACCAGTTCGCGCTGGCGGGCGCCATCGATGAGCACGTAGTCCGGGGCGATGCAGGTCTGGCCGGCGTTGAACCACTTGCCGGTGGCCAGGCGCGCGGCCGCCTTGTCCAGCGGGTAGTCGCTGCAGACGATGGCCGGCGATTTGCCGCCCAGTTCCAGGGTCAGCGGGGTGAGGTGTTCGGCGGCGGCGGCCATCACCTTGCGGCCAATGGCGGTGGAGCCGGTGAACACCAGGTGGTCCAGCGGCGAGCCGGCCAGGGCACTGGCCAGCGCACCGTCGCCCTGCACCACCGCCACGCGGTCGGCCGGGAACACCTCGGCCAGCAGTGCCTGCAGGAACGCGCTGGTGCGCGGCGTATGTTCGGAGGGCTTGAGGATGACGTGGTTGCCCGCGGCGATCGCGGTGGCCAGCGGAATCAGGGCCAGGTTGACCGGGTAATTCCACGGCGAGATCACCGCGACCACGCCCAGCGGCACCGCGCGGGTCTGCGCGCGCGCCGGCCAGAACCGCCAGCCCACGCCGACCCGGCGCGGCCGTGCCCAGCGGCGCAGGTGCTTGAGCAGGTGGTCGATTTCGCCGAGCACGGTCATGCCATCGGCGATCATGGATTCGTGGGTGGAGCGGTGGCCGAAGTCGGCCGAGATGGCGTCGGCCATCTGCGGCAGGCGCGCCTTCAACGCCGCGCGCAGGCGCTGCAGGTCGTCGCGGCGCTGGTCCAGCGACGGTCGGTTGGCCTGCCAGGCCATACGCAGGGTGTGCAGGAGTGCCGGTAGCGCGGCGGGATCGGTGTGGGTATCGCTCATGGGCCGACTATAGCGGCACGCTGCGTGAGCGCGTGTCACCGGTAGTGCCGGCCGCTGGCCGGCAACCTCGCACGTATGTCCGAAAGCGCATGGAGAGCCGGCCAGCGGCCGGCAGTACGTCGCCTTCGCAAGGGTGTGCGTGGTTGCCGGCCAGCGGCCGGCACTACCGGAAACGAAAAGGGCCGCGATTCGCATCGCGGCCCCTTGGTCATGCCGTGTGGCGCACCGTTACTTGGTGATGTCCACCCCGCGGGTTTCCTTCAGGAACAGGCCACCGACCACGACCGTCATCAACGCGATGATGATCGGGTACCACAGGCCGTAGTAGAGGTTGCCGGTACCGGCCACCAGCGCGAAGGAAATCGCCGGCAGGAAGCCACCGAACCAGCCGTTGCCGATGTGGTACGGCAGCGACATCGAGGTGTAGCGGATGCGGGTCGGGAACAACTCGACCAGATAGGCGGCGATCGGGCCGTAGACCATGGTCACGTACAGCACCAGCAGCCACAGCATGAAGATCGTGCCGGGAATGTTGACGCGTGCGTTGTCGGCCTTGGCCGGGTAGCCGGCGGTGGTCAGGGCGGTCTTCAGCTCGGCACCGAACGCATCGGCCTTGGCCTTGCCCTCTTCCTTGGTCAGGCCGGCGGCCTCGTAGGAGGTGACGCTTGCACTGCCGACGTTGATGATCGCCAGCGAACCGGCACCGGCCGGCTTCACTTCATACGGCACGCCTGCCTTGGTCAGCGCGGCGGTGGCCACGTCGCAGGAGCTGGTGAACTTGCGCATGCCAACCGGATCGAACTGGAACGAGCAGGTGTTCGGATCGGCCACTACCAGCGCCGGCGAATTGGTGCGGGCTTCTTCGATGGCCGGGTTGGCGAAGTGGGTCAGGCCCTTGAAGATCGGGATGTAGGTGATGGCGGCCAGCAGGCAGCCGGCCAGGATGATCTTCTTGCGGCCGATACGATCGGACAGCCAGCCGAAGAAGATGAAGAACGGCACGCCCAGCGCCAGCGCGGCGGCGATCAGCAGGTAGGAGGTGGTGGCATCGACCTTGAGCATGCTGCTCAGGAAGAACAGCGCGTAGAACTGGCCGCCGTACCACACCACGGCCTGGCCGGCCGCGGCACCCAGCAGCACCAGCAGCATCAGCTTGAGGTTGCCGCCCTTGAGGCTGTCACGGAACGGGGTCTTGGAGCCCTTGCCTTCGGCCTTCATCTGCTGGAACAGCGGCGACTCGCTCAGCTGCAGGCGGATCCACACCGACACGCCCAGCAGCACGATGGACACCAGGAACGGAATGCGCCAGCCCCAGGCTTCAAAGGCTTCGTTGCCCAGGAAGTAGCGGCAGGCCAGGATGATCAGCAGCGACATGAACAGGCCCAGCGTCGCGGTGCACTGGATGAAGCTGGTGTACAGGCCACGCTTGTCAGCCGGTGCATGCTCGGCCACGTAGGTGGCCGCGCCACCGTACTCGCCGCCCATCGCCAGACCCTGGGCCAGGCGCAGGATGATCAGGATCACCGGCGCGGCAAAGCCGATCGACGCATAGTTGGGCAGCACGCCGACCAGGAAGGTCGAGATGCCCATGATCAGGATCGTGACCAGGAAGGTGTACTTGCGGCCGATACGATCGCCCAGGCTGCCGAAGAAGGCCGCGCCGAACGGACGCACGAAGAAGCCGGCGGCGAAGGCCAGCAGGGCGAAGATCATGCCCGTGGTTTCGTTGACGCCACTGAAGAACTGCTTGGCGATGATCGCCGCGAGCGATCCGTATAGGAAGAAGTCGTACCACTCGAAGACCGTCCCCAGGCTGGACGCGAAGATGACCTTCTTGTGTCCCTGGGTAAGCGTGGCAGGTGCGGGTGTTGTTGACATGGGAAGCATCCCCTCGGTAGTGCCGACCGTAGGTCGGCAATCGCAGTGTTGGTCGGGTGGTTTCTAGTTGTGTGGGTGCCGACCGTTGGTCGGCACACATTTTTTAGAAGCTGTACTTCGTGGTGAACTGCAGGCGGTTGATGTCACCCTTGCGCCCGTCCTCGATCTCGCGCACGCCGTACATGTACTCGGCACCGATATCGACCTTGGGCATCGGCGTGTAGAAGATGTTGCCGCGGATGCTCTGCACGCTCTTGGTGACCAGCGGGCCCAGGCTGCCGTCGTTGTCGTAGTCGCTGCGGGCGTAGATCAGGTTGGTGCGCAGCTTCGGGGTGAACGCATGGCGCCAGCCCACGTAGCCGGCCAGCACGCCGGTCGGGTTGAGCTCGTCGCGGGCGATGTCATAGGCGGTATCGGCGGTGACGCCCAGGCCTACGTAACGGGCGATACCTTCGCCGCCACTGACCTGGTAATGCAGCGTGTCGCTGCCGCCCATCACCCATTTGCCGCCCAGGGTCAGGCCGCCGCCGATCTTGTCGGCCTTGGCGCCGGTGGCCTGGTTGTCGATCTGCAGCTGGCGCACCACGCCGCCCACGCCGAAGGTGCCCCAATCGCCCTTCCAGCCGTAACGCAGGGTCAGGTCGGGCAGCGCGCCGCGGTCGGAGTTGCCGGCCACATTCGTCCACGCCCCGGTGATCGGGTTGCGGGTGCCGGTCAGCGTGGTGGTTTCCGGGTTTTCCAGCGCGACGCTGAAGCCGCCCTGGGTGTAGCGGATCTGCGCCTGGCGCACGAACAGCACGCCGTCGGTCGGCCCCACGAAGTCCGCCGCTTCCGGCAGCGAGGCGGCGTCCATGAAGTTGGACCAGGTCTGGCCGGCCAGCCAGTTGTTCCAGTACATGTACGCGTGGCGCAGGGTCACGCCGTAGGTGTTGGTGGCCGTCTGGTTGCCCAGCGAGTTGCCGAAGAAATCCATCTCGAAGAACGCGCCGGCCTTGTTGCCGCCTTCGCTGATGTTGTCGATGCCCAGGTTGAAGCGCGAGAACTTGGCGTGGGCGTTGTAGTCCACGTCCGAGCGCTTGCCGCTGCCGCCGGCACCGGCCACCGGGGTCTGGCCCGGCAGGTACAGCGCGCGGCCGGTGGCGTCGTCGGCCAGCTGGCCATCGCTGGTCTGGGTGGCCAGGAAGTCGGCCTTGATGAAGCCGCCGATCTTGACCGTGGTACCCGGCGCGGCGCCCGGCGTGATGGTGGTGACCTGGATCGGCTGCTTGCCGGCCGGCACCTGCGCAGCCAGCGGCTGCTGGGCCTGCACGGTCTTCACCGCGGTGACGTCGGTCTGGGCCTGGCTGATCTGGCTCTGTTGCTGCTGGCTGGTATTGACCAGCATCTGCACCTGGCGTTCCAGCTCGGCGATACGTGCTTCCAGCGCCTTCTCTTTGGCGGTATCGGCGAATGCGACGCCTGGTGCGATCAATGCAACGAACAGGGCGGCCGCCAACGGCCGGCGTGTCGTCTTCAATAAACGGTGGCTCATGTTGCCCTCTCTCCCGGGTGGCAATGCGAACGCCGCGCTGGGCACGGTCGAGCCGACAGTGGGGCCGCCGCGCCCGCAACGGCTATTGGCCATTAGTCGTACGCGCCCGCCGGGCGAGCACGACCCGGGCGCCAACGGCGGACGGCAGGTGCCGCAGGCACCTGGGCAGGTACCGACCGTTGGTCGGTACGCTCTTCCTCACAGATAGCGCAACGCCCCCTTCCCACGGGCCCAAACGCGCCCGACACCCGCCGACAGCCACTTGCTGCCCACCCCGCACGCGCCAACCTGACCCGTTCCCCACGTTCCTGCCGCGTTCGACCATGGTCTAACCACCCATCCACCGCGAAGCAGGGTGGATGCGGCAAACTGAGGGGGAGAGGTCGCACCTTATGTTGCGACCGCACAACCCAAGTCCTGTTGCAAGTGAGGGTGCCATGGCCGATCTTTATCCCGTCAAGGCGGATTTTTCCGCCAAGGCGCGCATTGACAAGAACACGTACGAAACGCTCTACCGTGAGTCGATCGAGCACCCGGATGCTTTCTGGGGCAAGGCCGCGCAGCGCCTGCAGTGGTTCAAGCAGCCGACCACGATCAAGAACGTCAGCTACAACCTCGACGATTTCCGCATCAAGTGGTTCGAGGACGGCGAGCTCAACGCCAGCGTCAACTGCCTGGACCGCCAGCTCGAACAGCGCGGCGACAAGGTCGCGCTGCTGTTCGAACCGGACAGCCCCGACGCACCGTCGCAGGGCGTCACCTACCGCGAGCTGTATGAGCGCGTGTGCCGGCTGGGCAATGCGCTGCGCAACCTGGGCGTGCAGAAGGGCGACCGGGTCACCATCTACCTGCCGATGATCGTCGACGCCGCCGTGGCCATGCTCGCCTGTGCGCGCATCGGCGCGGTGCACTCGGTGGTATTTGGCGGCTTCGCGCCGAACTCGATCGCCGATCGCGTGATCGACTGCGCCAGCAAGCTGATCATCACCGCCGACGAAGGCCTGCGCGGTGGCCGCAAGATTCCGCTGAAGGCCAACGTGGATGCGGCACTGAAGCTGCCCGGCACCACCACCGTGGAGACCGTGCTGGTGGTGCGCCACACCGGCGGCGCGGTGGACATGCAGGCCCCGCGCGACCGCTGGTTCCACGATGTGGTCGATGCGCAGCCGGCGCAGTGCGAACCGGAGCGGATGAACGCCGAAGACCCGCTTTTCATCCTCTACACCTCCGGTTCCACCGGCAAGCCCAAGGGCGTGCTGCACACCACCGCCGGCTACCTGCTGTACGCGTCCTACACCCATGAGGCAGTGTTCGACCTGCGCGAGGACGACATCTACTGGTGCACCGCCGACGTGGGCTGGGTCACCGGTCACAGCTACATCGTGTACGGCCCGCTGGCCAACGGCGCCACGTCGCTGATGTTCGAGGGCGTGCCGAACTTCCCGAACACCTCGCGTTTCTGGGAGGTGATCGACAAGCACCAGGTGACCATCTTCTACACCGCACCCACTGCCATCCGCGCGTTGATGCGGGAAGGCGAGGCACCGGTGAAGCGCACCTCGCGTGCCTCGCTGCGCCTGCTGGGCAGTGTCGGCGAGCCGATCAATCCCGAAGCGTGGCGCTGGTACTACGAGGTGGTCGGCGACAGCCGCTGCCCGATCGTGGACACCTGGTGGCAGACCGAAACCGGCGGCATTCTGATTTCCCCGCTGCCGGGCGCGGTCGATCTCAAGCCGGGTTCGGCCACCCTGCCCTTCTTCGGCGTGCAGCCGGCGCTGGTCAATGCCGAAGGCGAGATCCAGGACGGCCCCACCGAGGGCAACCTGATCATCCGCGATTCGTGGCCGGGCCAGATGCGCAGCGTGTACGGCGACCACCAGCGCTTCATCGACACCTATTTCCGTACCTACCCGGGCAGCTACTTCACCGGCGACGGCTGCCGTCGCGATGAAGACGGCTACTACTGGATCACCGGCCGCGTGGACGATGTGATCAACGTGTCCGGCCACCGCATCGGCACCGCCGAGGTGGAAAGCGCGCTGGTCTCGCACCCGAAGGTGGCCGAAGCGGCCGTGGTCGGTTTCCCGCACGACATCAAGGGCCAGGGCATCTATGCCTATGTCACCCTGATCGCCGAAGAAACGCCGAGCGATGCACTGCACAAGGAACTGATCGCCTGGGTGCGCAAGGAGATCGGGCCGATCGCCGCGCCCGACCACCTGCAGTGGGCGCCGGGCCTGCCCAAGACGCGCTCGGGCAAGATCATGCGCCGCATCCTGCGCAAGATCGCCGAGAACGCGCCGGACCAGCTGGGCGACACCTCGACCCTGGCCGATCCGTCGGTGGTGGCGTCGCTGGTGGAAGAGCGCAAGGTGAAGTAAGGGTCGCCACATCGCATTCGCGCTGTCGCTCCCACGGTCTGCAGGCGGACCGTGGGCCCTTCTCACTCGCGCCCCGCCCCCTGACTCGGGGGTTGTCATCTCGATGCACTCGTTCCGTTACGTCGTGTTACCCCTTTCGCAACATGGCCCCCACCATGACAACCCTTCTGATTGCCGACGACCACCCGCTGTTCCGCGAAGCCCTTCGCGGGGCCGTGCAACGCGTCATTCCCGGCGTGCAGCTGTTTGAAGCCGACAGCGTGGAAGCGCTGTACCAGCTGGCCGACCAGCACACCGACGCCGACCTGGTCCTGATGGACCTCAACATGCCCGGTGCGCAGGGCTTCAACGCGCTGGTGCACATGCGCGCCCTGCACCCGCAGCTGCCGGTGGTGGTGGTGTCCGCGCGCGAAGAACCCACCGTGATGCGGCGTGCGCTGGACCATGGCGCATTCGGGTTCATTCCCAAATCCGCCGATTCGGACACCATCGGCCATGCGCTGGGCACCATCCTCGATGGTGAAACCTGGGCCCCACCGGAAGCACACAACGTGCCGCCGACCGGGCGCGAGGAACGCGAAATCGGCCAGCGCCTGCGCGAACTCACCCCGCAGCAGTTCCGAGTGCTGCAGATGCTGGGCGCCGGCCGGCTCAACAAGCAGATCGCCTACGACCTCAACGTGTCCGAGGCGACGATCAAGGCTCACGTCACCGCGATCCTGCGCAAGCTGGGCGTGACCAACCGCACCCAGGCCGTGCTGATGGCCGGCAAGCTGGCCATCGACGACGAACAGATCGTGTTGCCGCCGGAAGAGGATTGAGGGCGGCGGTTGCGTCAGGAGCAGCCGACCAACGGTCGGCTCTACCCGTCAAGGGAGCATGCAGGGGCGGCCGGTTGCATTTCCGCGTTGCGACGACGCGGTGTGCGTGATGTCCAGCCGGTAGGGTCGCGCCCCAGCCGACTGCCGGTGCGGCTCCCGCGTTCGATATCGGCATGACGTTTGAACGGCGCCGGCTGTGGCCTCTGCTTCGTTGAAGGTCATGCCGTTCCCGAACGCTGCACGTGTATCGGCAGTCGGCTGGGGCGCGACCCTACCGGCATCCAGGCAGGTTGGTGGTGGGTTCATGCGGCCGCTGCGTGGCGGTGCTGTGCGAACGGTGGGGAAATTGCGTGGTGGGCGGACAAGGGCAGCCGACCAACGGTCGGCTCTACCCGCCCCGGCTTATAGCCGGGGCTATGAAAGCCAGCGTTGCCTGCGCAATTGCCGGTAAATGATCGATCCGGTGAGCCCGGTGCTAAGCTTCGCGTCCCCTTGGGGAGTAGCCGGATTCCTGCTGCAGGAATCGCCCGCATCAACATACTCGGCCAGTGCGCCGTGGTGCGGGTAGCCATCGTGGTTGGCGAGACCAGCGGTCCGCGTGCGCAACGACAGGTTGGGCGCGTTCGCGGTCCGTTGCTCGCAATCGCCCGACCTGCCGTGTACCCCAATGTCTCCCCTTTCGATCCTGCTGATCGGCTTTGCCATGTCCACCGATGCCTTCGCCGCGGCGATCGGCAAAGGCGCGGCCATGCGCAAGCCACGCTTCCCCGATGCGCTGCGCGCCGGCCTCATCTTCGGCGTCATCGAAGCCATCACCCCGGTGATCGGCTGGTTGCTGGGCCGCGCCGCCCTGCAGTACGTCGAAGCGTTCGACCACTGGATCGCGTTCGGCCTGCTCGGTGCGCTGGGCGTGCACATGATCATCAACGGCATCCGGCCCGATGACAGTGCCGAGGACGAAGACACCAGCAAGCACCATGGTTTCTGGCGCCTGGCCGTCACCGGCTTTGCCACCAGCATCGATGCGATGGCGGTCGGTATCGGCCTGGCCTTCCTGGATGTCCACATCGGCGTGATGGCGCTGGTGATCGGTCTGTGCACCTTCACCATGGTCACCGCCGGGGTCATGCTCGGCCGCGTGCTGGGCAACATGGTCGGCAAGCGCGCCGAGATCATCGGCGGCATCATCCTGATCATCATCGGCTCGACGATCCTGTACGAACATCTCAGCGGCGCCATGGGCTGATGCGCCCTGCCCCACCGCCGCGCGGCTACATGTCGCCGCGCGGCGCGTGGAAGGCGGCCAGGAAGGCACGCAACGAGGCCGGCTTGATCGGCTTGGTCAGCAACCGGTAGCCGCGCTCGCGCGCCATCCGCTTCAGCTCATCGCGCCCGTCGGCGGTCAGCAACGCCCCCGGAATCGCGCGCCCGGCCTTGTCGCGCAGTGCCACCAGCGTATCCAGGCCGTCCAGCCGGTCGTGCAGGTGGTAATCCACCAGCATCACGTCCGGGTGCAGGTCCACTTTCTCCAGCGCCTGGTCCACCGTGCTGGCGGTGATCACCTCCACGCCCCAGCGTCCGAGCAGCGCGCGCATGCCGTCCAGGATTTCCTGGTCGTTGTCCACGCACAGCACCCGCATGCCGGCCAGTGAATCGGTCCGGGTCGGGGTGGGCGTCGGCGATGCCAGGGCCGACTGCGGCAGCACCGGCGCGTCCACCCGCGGCAGCATGATCGAGAACATGCTGCCGCTGCCCACCCGGCTGCGTGCGTTGAGCCGGTGGTCGAGCAGGCGCGAGATGCGCTGGCAGATCGACAGCCCCAGCCCCAAGCCCTGCTCGCCCCAGTCGAAGGGCTGCTGGTAGCGGTGGAACTCGTCGAAGATCTGCTGCATGTGGTGCTCGGGAATGCCCGGCCCGGTATCCCAGACCTGCAGCTCCACCTCGTTGCCACGGTGGCGCACCGCCAGCACGATCCGGCCCTGCCGGGTGTAGCGCAACGCGTTGGCCAGGAAGTTCTGCAGCACCCGGCGCAACAGCCGGCGGTCGCTGCGGATCCAGGCCGGGCGCGCGAACAGGTCCAGGCGCAACCCGCGCCCTGCCGCCACCGGCGAGTACTGCGCGGCCAGCTCGCGCATCAACAGGCTCACGTCGAAATCGCCGATCACCGGGTGCAGCCCGCCCGCATCCAGCCGCGACACGTCCAGCAGGCCGTCCAGCAGCTCCTCGGCCGCGCGCAGCGAGGCATCCACGCGCTCGGCCAGGTGGCGCTGCTCTTCGTTGTTGTGGTGGCTCTCGCGCAGCGCCGAAGCGAACAGCCGCGCCGCGTTCAACGGCTGCAGCACGTCGTGGCTGATCGCCGCCAGGAAGCGCGTCTTGGACTGCTGCGCCACCTCGGCCTCGTGCGAGCGCTCGGCCACGCGCTGTTCCAGGGTTTCGTTGGCTTCCAGCAGCGCTTTTTCGGCGTGCTTGTAATCGGTGATGTCGTTGTAGCTGGTGACATAGCCGCCGCCGGGCAGTGCCTGGCCACGCATTTCGATGACCTTGCCGTCGCTGCGGGTGCGCTCGAAGATGTGCGGCGAACCGGCCCGCATGTAGCCGATGCGGCGGTTGATCTGCACGTCGATGTCGCCCTCGCCCAGCTCACCGCGTTCGGCGTTGTAGCGGATCAGGTCGGCCACCGGGCGGCCCACGTAGAGCATGCCGTCGGGGTAGCCGAACATCTGCTGGTAGCGTCGGTTCCACGCGGTCAGGCGCATGTCCGGGTCGACCACGCTGACCCCGGCGCTGATGTTCTCCAGCGTGGTGGACAGAATCTCGCGGTTGAAGCGCAGCTCCTGGCCGGCTTCGTCCAGCACCGCCACCACTTCGCCCAGGTCCATGCCCGAGCCGCGCAGCAGGCTGGTCAGCAGCAGGCGCGCCGAGGCCGCGCCGATCGAGGCGGCCAGCAGGCGCTCGGTGAACTGCACCCAGGCCCGGTCCGCCGGCGCGGACGCCTGCAGCTCGCGGCCCATCGACTGGGCCTGCTCGAAGAACGAGCGCCGCGCATGGCGGTCGCCGACCACCCGCGAGGCCAGGGCCAGCAGGTCTTCAACGTGCACATGGCCCGGCCACGCCCCGGCCACCGACGGCCGCTGCGCATACGGGTCCAGGAACGGCGCCGCGCGCAGGCGTTCGTCCACGCCCGGGCGCCAGCGCACCGATACCAGCAGCATCGCTGCGGCATTGACCAGCAACGACCAGAACGTGCCGTGGGTCAGCGGGTCCCAGCCGCTCATGCCGAACAGGCGCTGCGGCCGCAACCAGTCGATGCCGAACGGCCCCTGCACCAGCCACGTCGCGTCCATCCAGCCGGCATGCGTCAGCGCCGGCAGCAGCAGCGTGTACACCCAGGTGGCGAAGCCGAGCAGCATGCCCACTTCCACGCCCCGTCGGCTGGCGCCGCGCCAGTACAGGCCGCCGATCAGCCCGGGCGCGAACTGCGCCACCGCCGCGAACGCCATCAACCCATACGAGGCCAGCGTGCTGTCATTGCTGCTGCCGCGGTAGTAGCTGTAGGCGGCCAGCGCCAGCAGCAGGATCGCGGTGCGCCGGATCCACAGCACCCGCGAGGCCACGTCGGCCGCTTCCTGGTGGTCGCCACTGCGGCGCAGCAGCACCGGCATCACCAGGTCGTTGCTGACCATGGTGGCCAGCGCGATCGAGGCCACGATGACCATGCCGGTCGCCGCCGAGAAGCCGCCCACGTAGGCCACCAACGCCAGGAACTTGCGGCCTTCGGCCAGCGGCAGGGCCAGCACCATGCTGTCGTCGGCGACGCTGCCGCCGGTGCCGAACAGGGTCACGCCGGCGGTGGCGATCGGGATCACCATCGCCGAGATGATCACCAGGTACGCACCGAACATCCAGCGCGCGCGGCGGATGTCACGCACGTCGCCGCACTCCACCACCGCCACGTGGAACTGGCGCGGCAGGCAGATGATGGCCAGGAAACTGAGCAGGGTCTGCGAGATGAACCCGACCGGCGGCAACCCGGCAAACAGCGTATGCGCCGACTCCAGCACCGCGTCGGTACGGTCGTTGAGCCACAGGTAGGCGAACAGGCCCAGCGCCACCATCGCGATCAGCTTGATCAGCGACTCCAGCGCGATGGCCAGCATCATGCCGTGGTGATGCTCGGTGGCATCCACCTGGCGGGTACCGAACAGGGTGGCAAACAGCGCCATCAGCAGCGCCACATACAGCGCCGGATCAGTGAAGAAACCGGTGGGCCCGACATTGCCGGTGAGCACCTGCAGGCTCATCGCCACCGCTTTGTACTGCAGCGCCAGGTACGGCACGATGCCGATCAGCGCGATCACCGCCACCAGCGCGGCCAGCCGCCGCGAGCGCCCGAACCGCGAGGAGATGAAGTCGGCGATGGACACCACATTCTGGCTGCGCGCGATCAGCGCCAGACGCTCGATGATGCGCCAGCCGAACAGCCACAGCAGCAGCGGCCCCAGGTAGATCGGCAGGTAACCGATGCCGTTGCGCACCGCCGTGCCCACCGCCCCGTAGAAGGTCCACGACGAGCAGTACACCGCCAGCGCCAGGCTGTAGACCACCGGCCGCAGCCACGGCCGGTCGGGGTACATCGGGCGACGGTCGCCCCACCACGCCACGCCGAACAACAGCGCGGCATAGGCCACCGATACCAACAGCAGGATCCAGCTGGAGACCACGAGGTGATTCCGTCAGGGTAAACAGCAGTAGATCACGACCGTTGGTCGTGATGGAAACATCGCCACCGCCCAATCGGCCGGCCGACCACAACGGTTGGCCGTGATTGCCGGCACCGTGCCCACCACCGGTGGGCACCTACCGGGGCGGTGACGCCCATCGCCCCACCGGACCGTTCACGCCCCACCCAACCGGTAGGTCACGACCGTTGGTCGTGACCCGCCCCGGCTCATTCCGCCGGAACGCCCATTTCCTTCAGCAGCTCGGGCGCCGGGTACACCTTGGCCAGCAACCAGCGCAGGTAGCGCATGTCCACGTGCACGGCGCGCTTGTAGCGCGGGTCGAACCACCAGCTGGCGCTCACCGATTCCCAGTTGCTGTCGAAGTTCAGCCCGATCAGCTCGCCCTTGGCGTTGAGCACCGGCGAGCCGGAGTTGCCGCCGGTGGTGTCCAGGTTGGTCAGGAAGTTGACCGTCTGGGTCTTCAGCACCGGGTCGGCGGTGGAGCCGAAGTCGCCCTTGGCGATCGCGGCCAGCAGCGGCTTGGGCGCGTCGAACGGATAGGCGTTGGTGTTCTTTTCCACGATCCCGGCCACGGTGGTCACCGGGTCGAAATGCACCGCATCGCGCGGCGACAGCGCTTCCACCTTGCCGTAGCTGATGCGCAGCGTGCGGTTGGCATCGGGGTACACCGCGCGCCCCTGCTTCGCGCGCCAGGCAAACAGCGCCTGCATATAGGCCGGGCGCAGGCGTAGCTGTTCACCGGCGCGGGCCTTGCTCTGGTCGTCCAGGCGCAGCTGCGCGGCCACCAGCGGGCCGGCCAGGTCGATCAGCGGGTCGCGCGGCAGCGGCTTGCCGTCCTTTGCCGCGGCAAACCGCGACAGGCGCTGGGCTTCCTCACCCAGCGTGGTGCTGGCATACAGGCCGCCCAGCGCCTTGGCCAGCGCCGCCGGGTTGCGCCCGAAGGCCGCGTCGAACTCGGGCACACGCTGTGCCTCGGGCAGCTGCTGGTAGCGGGTCAGCAGCGTGGTCAGCAGCGCCTTTTCCACCTCGGGCGAATAGCGACGCTGCACCTGCTTCAAGGTGCCTTCGATCAGCGCCAGGTCGCGCTGCTGGTAGCCGCTTTCGCGCTCGGCATCGGGCTTGGCCGATTCAATGCGCAGGCGTTCCAGGGTCAGCGCCGACCGCAGCAGCTGGCTCTGCGCCGACAGCAGGTCCAGCAACAGGTCGCGTTCACCCACCGACGCGCCCTGCGACAACGAGCCCAGCAGCGCCTGGATGTCGCCCTGGAATTGGGCGTCGGTAGCCTTCAGCATCGCGCCTTCATCGCTGGCGCGCTGGGCCTTGGCATCGCTGCGCAGCAGGCCTTCCAGCTCGCCGGCGGCGCGCTTGCGGTTGTTCTTCAGCGACTGCAGCTGCGAGGCGTAGCGGGTACGCGCCTGCGCATCCTTGGCGGTGGCCGCTTCGATGGTGTCGATCATCTGCTGGAACACCGCCACCCGGCGCGGCAGCACCGCGTCGATCTGGCTGGCGAACTCGGCGGCGGTACGGTGCCGGTAGGTGATGCCCGGGTAGCCGGCCAGCATCGCGTAATCGCCCGTCTTCGGCCCATCGATGGCCATCTTCAGGTGCGCCGGCGGCTGGTAGGGCACGTTGTCCGGGCTGTACGGGGCCGGCTTGCCGTCCTTGCCCACATAGGCACGCAGCAGGGTGAAGTCGCCGGTGTGGCGCGGCCACATGAAGTTGTCGATCTCATCGCCGTAGTTGCCGATCGCACGCGGCGGCGCGTACACCAGCCGCACGTCGCTCAGCTCCAGCTGGCGGATGCGGTAGAAGTCGGTGCCGTAGTACATGTCGGCCACGCTGCAGCGCACGTTGCCTTCCTTCTCGCAGTCGGCCACCAGCTGCTTGCTGGCACGGTCGACCGCATCGAAATAGGCGCGCCCGGTCTTGCCGCGCGCGTCGCGCAGCACCTCGTCGGTGACCTTGTCGAAACCGGTGGTGACCAGCACGCGGAAGTCCGGGTTGGCCGCGCGTTCGTCGCTGCGGCCCTGGGCGATGAAGCCGTTGTCGATCAGGTTGTGCTCGGGCGAGCTGTTGTACTGGATCACGCCCATCGCCACGTGGTGGTTGGTGAGCAGCAGGCCGTCGGCGGACACGAACGAACCGGTACCGCCACCGGCACGCACCACCGCGCTCAGCGGCGGCGCGGTGACGTTGGCCAGGTCGGCCGGGTTGCCCTTGAAGCCGGCCGCCTTCAGCGGCTTGGCCAGGTCCGGCAGCTGGGTCGGCATCCACATGCCTTCATCGGCGTGGGCGCCGGCGGCGAGGGTCAGGCCAAGGGCCAGGGCGGCGGTCAGGGGTTTACGTGGCGACATGGGCACTTCCGGTACGTCAGAACAGCCCGGGACCATAGCCGCTGCGCCCGGCAGGGGCAACGGCCGATGGTTGGGCAGGCACCGGCATCACGACCAACGGTCGATGGTGGGCAAGCACCGGCATCACGACCAACGGTCGTGATCTACTTTTCTTTTCGCCAGTTCAACGACCCCCGGTTTTCCACCGTGCTCGATTCCACTTCCACGTCGAAGCCACGCCGCAGCAGGTATTTCAGGGTCAGCACCGAGCCGCTGCCGACCAGCGACACGCCGTAGCCCACATACAGCTTGGGCGAGATGTACTTGCCCACGCCGATCACCGAGCCGCCCAGCGCGCGCGACTGGCTCACCCCGGCATCGTCCAGGCCGAGCTTGGCGCCCAGCTGCGAGGCCAGCAGGCCGCTGCCGGCCGAGATCGCCGCCGAGGCCGCGTTCACCTGCTGGGCCTGGTCGCTGCTGGCGCCGGTCAGGCTGCGTCCCAGCACCAGGTAGGCCAGCGCCTCGGACTGCGACATCGCCGGGGTCGACCACACATCCACCCGCGGCGACTGCGCACGGCCGCTGACATCGATACCGGCCACCACGTCGCCGATGGTGCGTTCGGCGCGGATGTTGATGCGCGGATCGGCCACCGCGTTGTAGTTCCAGCTGAGGTTGCCGCGGGTGATGGTCAGGTCCTGGCCATAGGCCTTGTAGCGCCCGCTGACTTCCAGCCCGCCGTTGGCCGTCATCTCCCGGCCCGGGCGCGACCACACCTGCATCTTGCCGCCCAGCGCGCCCTTCAGGCCGAAGCCGCTCATCTTGACCTTGTCGCCCAGGCTGACGGTGAGGTCCATGTCCAGCGGCGAGGTCGGGGTTTCTTCCGGATCCACCGGGTCCAGCACCACCACGTCCTCGGACACGGAGGTACCGCGGTCCAGGCGTTCCAGGTCGAGATCGGCCTCGGGCACATGCACGCTGCCCCGCAGCTGCATGGCGGTGCCGGCCAGGGTGAAATCAAGATTCGGGTTGGCGATCACGCGCAGTTCGGGGGTATTGGCCAGCAGCACGTTCTCGCCGTGGATGTGCAGCTGCAACGGCTGCGCATCGCCGAACCAGGACAGCCCGCCATCGACGAACAGCGTGCCCTGGCCCGAATTGGCCTGCGCGGCGATCTTGGCCGAGCCGTCGGGCTGTGCGGTGAAGCTGCCCTTGCCTTCATCGAAGGTCAGGCCCAGCGCCGGGAACTCGCCCTTGAACTTGCTCAGCGTGGCCTCGCCGCCCAGCGACGGCGTGCCGCGCGTGCCACGCAGGCTGACGTGGCCTTCGATCAGCCCGGTCGGGCGCACGATGTCCGGCGAGAACAGCTCCAGCCAATACAGCCGCGCAATGTTCATGTACAGCTCGCCGGTGAGCGGCGCATTGGCATCCCACCCGGTCTGCACCTTGGCATCGACGAAGCCGTCGCCCTGGAAGCCGACGCCGAGCTTGGCGTTGATCTGCGCCTGGGTCATTTCCACGTCGGCGGAGAAGTGGTCGTAGCGCACCAGCTCGCCGCGTGCGTTGTCGCCCAGGCGGATGCCGCCCTCCATCGAGGCCACCTTGAAGTTGCCTTCAAAGGCATTGCCACGCGGACGGATGCGGCCGTCCAGGGTCAGTTCGCCACGCAGGTACATGCGCCGCCCCGATTGCGGCGGCAACCACGGCTGCACCAACGCCAGCGGCAGTGCATCGCCCCGCACCAGCAGGCCTTCGCGCGGCCAGTTGGCGCTGGCGCACAACGCGCCGCCGGTGGCCGCGCCCAGGCAGGCATCGCTTAGGGTGAAGTTGCTGCCCTGCACGCCGAAGGTGGCCGGCGCACGCAGGCTCCACGCATCGCCCTTCACCGGCGCGATGCGCAGGGCGGTGAGGTCGCCGCGCCAGGCCTGGCCCTGCTGGCGCACGCCACCGCTCAGGGCGACCGCGCCCAGTTCGTTCCTGGTCTGCGCATCCAGGCGCAGGTTGGACAGGCTGCCGCGCGCATCCACGTTGAGCGTATCCAGCAGCATGCCCACCTGCACCTTGCGGCCCTGCACCGCCAGCGTGCCGCTGTCGCCCTGCCACGGCAGGCGACCCTTGATGCTGATCGCCTCGGCGCTCCAGTCATTCCAGCGCAGGCCGTTGCCCACCAGGTCGGCGCTGATGTCCGGCGCGGTACGCGGCCCCTTCACCAGCACGTGGCCGCGCAGGCTGCCGGTGCTGCCCGGCAGCAGGTCGTCCAGGTTCACCGGCTCCAGCTGCGCGTCGATATCCAGCCGGTCGCCCACCGAGCCCTTGGCCGTCAGGCGGCTGTTGCCCACCGCCAGTTTCACGTTGCCCTCGCCCTGCTCACCGCGCAGCGCGAACTTGCCCTGTGCATCCACCGTGCGCTTGCGCAGCATGCCCTTGATCCCGGGCACGTCCACGGTGGCTTCGTACGCGCCGGCGGTACCGGCCGGGCTGCCAGCCGGTGGCGGCAACTGTCGGCCCTTGGAGGCCAATGCGCCGGACAGCTTGCCGTCCCAGCCCGGTGCGAAATAGCCCGGGTCGAACCCGGCCAGCTTGGCGGCCACGTCCCAGTCCAGCTGCGGTGCCCACGCCACTTGGCCGGTGACGTCCAGCGACCCGCCCGGGGTACTGGCCAGCAACTGCTTGATCGACGCCGCCTGGTCGTTGCCGCGCACATCGAAGGTCAGGTCGGCGGTCTGTTTTTCGCGCTCCACCGAGGCATTGCCCACCGCCGCCCAGTTCTTGAGCGTGCCGGCCAGGCCCATCCGCGCCTCTTTCAGCGTCACCGGCACCGGCGCGGCGGCGCCGGCGGTGGTGGTGTCGGCGGCCGGCACGAAGGTCAGGTCGTTGGCCACGATCGAGAAGCGCAGGCTGGCGTTTTCCTTGTCGGTGAAATCTGCCTTGCCCTGCAGGCGTGCCTGGCCACCGAAGGCCTTCACCTGCAGCGGCGCCACGGTCAGCACCTGGTCGGCCAGGCCTACCTTGGACGGTGCCAGTTCCACCGCGATGTCGCCCTGCTTGAAGCTGCCCTGCAGGTTGGCCTGGCCGCCCTTGCCGTCGGCCTTGAAATCCAGCGCCATCGGCGTGCTGGCGCTGGCATCCATGCCCGGTACCAACAGCGACAGATCCAACTCACGGGTGCGTGCGCTGGCCGTCCAGACCGGGTCGCTGCGGCCGTCGAACACCACGCTGGCCTGCAGCGGCGCCGGCGCGTTGCCGGCTACGGCCACTTCCATATGGCCCAGGTCGCCGCGTGCCACCAGGCCCAGCCGCGCGGGCGTGCGCCCCAGCGGCGCCGGCAGGCGCGCACCGATGGTGATGTCGGTGTCGTAGTCGCTGCGTGGCAGGTAACGCCCGTCCACGCGGAAGTAGCCCAGGTCGCTGTCGATCTTGAGCTGGCTGGCGCGGAATTCGCCATTGGCGATTTCCACCCCGCCGCGCAGCGTGGCGATGTCGATCAGCGGCTGCTGCGCCTGGGTGATGCGGAAGCCATCGATGATGATGGTGTCGGCCTGGATCGCCAGCGGCATTTCAATCTGCGGCAGCGAGTCCGGCCAGGACGGCAGTTCGAACGGCTCATCGCTCTTGGCCAGGTTCAGCGAGGCGTTCTTGAGCTGCAGCGCGTCCAGCTGCAGCTTGCGCCCCAGCAGCGGGCGGATGTCCGGATCGAGGTAGGCGCGCTCGGCGGTGAAGTGGATATCGTCGTAACGGAAATCCAGGTCATGCAGCACCAGGGGCCCGGCGACCGGGCCATCGACCTTGCTCCAGGTCAGCGTGGCGCCCACCGGCAGCCGCGCCACCACCTGGGCCAGCAGCACGTCGCGACCGGCCACGGTCTGCAGCAGCCAGTACACCAGCAGCAGCGCCAGCAGCACCAGGCCCAGCACGGTGAAGCCGGACCACGCCCAGAAGCGGCGCTTGCGGTAGAAGCGCACGCGCGGCGGCGGCGGCGTGGCGGGTGCGGACGGGGTCGGCGTGCTCACAGGTCCGCTCCGATGTTCAGGTACAGCTGGAACTGCGAATCCGGGTCGTTCAGGCCGTGCGCGATATCCACGCGCACCGGGCCCACTGGCGATTTCCAGCGCACGCCAAAGCCCACGCCGGTGTGCAGGTCGATGGTGTTGTCGAACGCGCTGCCGGTGTCGACGAATACCGCCGCGCCCCACGGGCCGCCCTTGAAGTAATGCTCATACTCGGCCGAGCCGACCACCAGGTTCTTGGCGCCCAGTGCGAACTTGTCCGGCGCCGGCGTGCGCGGCCCGACTTCGCGGAACGCGTAACCGCGGATGCTGCGATCGCCACCGGCGAAGAAGCGCAGGCTGGGCGGCATCGCCACCAGGTCACTGGTCCAGGTGGTGCCGCCTTCGCCGCGCAGGATCAGGCGGTCGCTGTCGCCGATCGGCACGTACCAGCGCAGCACCATGTTGGCCTGCACGAAGCTGGTGTCCGAGCCCACGCCTTCCACGCCACCGCGGAGCGTCGCGCTGCCACTGATGCCGCGGCGCGGGAACAGCTCGTCGTCCACGTTGACGTAGTCGGCCACCAGCTGCGGGTAGACCAGGGTCGAGGTGGTGTAGAGCGCATCGTTGAACTCGGTGCCCGACGCGTAGCGCCAACGCTCGCGCAGCGCGTTGATCGAGGCGATCGCCGTCCAGTGCTCGTTGATTTCACCGCTGCGGCTGGCCGACAGCTTGAAGTTGCGCAGGTCGATGTAATCGGTCTGCTCATCGTAGGCACTGGCGGTGAAGGCGTACCAGCCATCCAGCCAGGCGAAGGCCGGAATGCGGTAGCTGGTGACCAGACTCTTGCGCTTCTGCGCATAGTCCAGCTGGGTGTTCATTTTGTGGCCGCGGTTGTTCAGGAACCGCCGTTCCAGACCGCCGCGCACACCGGCGCCACTCTCGCTGCCGTAGCTCAGGCCGGCGGTGTAGATCGACCGCTTGGCCCGGGTCAGGTTGACGTCCACCGGCACGTCGCCGTTGGCATCGGCCTGGTCCGGGCGGGGCTGGATGTCGATCACGCTGAAGTAGTCCAGCTTGGTCAGCGACTCGCGCAGGCGGTCCAGCTTGCCTTCGTGGAAATAGCTGCCCTTTTCCCAGTACACCAGCGGGTCGAACAGCTTGTCGACGAAATAGTCCTGGTGGAAGCGGATATCGCCCATGTTGTAACGGCGGCCGCTGTCCCAGGTCAGGTCGATGTCGGCGGCATTGTCGGCACGGGTAACCTGCACCTGGCGCTGGGTGTAGTCGGCATCGAAATAGCCGCGCTCGGCCAGGCGCCGGGTCACGGTGATCTTGCTGGCTTCGTACTGGGTATGCTCGAAACGCTGGCCCTTGCGCGGCTTGAACTTCTCCAGGTCTTCCTGGAGGTACTGGTCCAGCTGCGCCGGGCCGGTGATGTCGATGTGCTCGCGCCGCACCAGCGTCGGCGGGCCCTTGTCGACCTGGATCACCACCCGCAGATTCTCGCCCTCGCGCGGGCTGTCCACCTTGATCACCGGGTTGTAGTAGCCGAACGGCTCCAGTGCTTCCCGGGTCTGGCGCTCGGCCTGGGACAACAGATACTCCAGCCGCGACTCGCCCTGGGGCTTGCCGATGGTGTCGTACAGCGACAGCGAGACCTCGATGTTCTCGATCATCTCGGCGTCGTCGCCCTTGTCCAGTCCTTTGATTTCCACCTTGTCGATGGTTCCGCGGGCGTGTGCCACCGAGGCGGTGACCAGCGACAGGAACATCAGGGGAAGGGCGTAATTCTTTGGCTGCATGGGGACAGCATAACGGGCCATTGCGAGCATGCGAAATCGGCGGGGCTGTTTCAGAATGACGGTGAAGGCCCCGTTAAAATCGCGCAGAACATCGGCTACGTCGTTTTCAAGCGGATCGATGCCGACACCTCGCCGGACAGATCCGTCCGCACGCGCGTGCGGCACCGCCCACGCGGCCGACACCCGCGCTCATGACAGGCCTGAAACGCAGAAGGCGCGAGCGGCCGGGGCCGTCGCGCCTTCTGCATTACCACCGGCGGGCAGGGCTGCCCGCCACGCCTCAGCTGGACAGGTGCTCGATCGCCGCCACGCTGCCCAGGCGGTCGCCCAAGCGCTTGAGCAGCGCCAGGCGGTTGCCGCGCAGCGCCGGGTCCTCGGCATTGACCATCACCGCATCGAAGAACGCATCCACCTGCGGGCGCAGGCGCGCCAGGCGGTTCAGCACGCTCACGTAGTCCTTGTGGTGCAGGCTGGCGTTGCTGTCGTCGATGGCCGCTTCCACCGCCTCGGCCAGTTCGCTTTCGGCCGGCTCGGCCAGCAGCGCCGGGTCGACCATGCCGGGAATGTCGCCCTCGGCCTTGCGCAGGATGTTGCGGATACGCTTGTTGGCCGCGGCCAGCGCATCGGCTTCGGGCAGGGCCGCGAAGATGCCGATGGCGTCGATGCGACGGTCCAGGTCATACAGCGACGCCGGCTTCAGCTCGGCCACCGCGTTGAAGTGCGTGGCCGGCACGCCCTTGTCGGCGTAGTAGCCACGCAGGCGGTCCAGGATGAAGTCGTACAGCTCCTGCGGCAGCGCGTCGGTCTTGCGCTCGGCACTGGGCTGCACGGCGGCCGGCAGGCCGGCCAGGGCGCTGTCCACCAGCGCGCGCAGGTCCAGGTCGAACCCGCTCTCGATGATCGTACGGGCCAGCCCCAGTGCATTGCGGCGCAGCGCGAACGGGTCCTTGTTGCCGGTCGGCTTCAGGCCCGCGGCGAACCCACCGGCCAGGGTGTCCAGGCGTTCGGCAATGGCCAGCACCTTGCCCAGCGCCGACAGCGCGATGTCATCGCCGCCGAAGCGGGGCTGGTAGGCCTCGTCGATGGCCAGCGCAACCTCGGGCGACTCGCCGCCGGTCAGCGCGTAATGCCGGCCGGCGATGCCCTGGAGCTCCGGGAACTCGTTGACCATGCGCGACTGCAGGTCGTTCTTGGCCAGCAGCGCGGCACGCTTGGCCAGCACCGGGTCGGCGCCCACCTGCGGGGCGATCACCCCGGCCAGCGCCACCACGCGGCCGACCTTGTCGGCCACGCTGCCCAGCTTGGCCTGGTAGGTCACGGTCTTCAGGCCGTCACCCATCGATTCCAGGCCCTGCTTGAGGTCTTCGTCGAAGAAGAACTTGGCGTCGGAGAAGCGCGGGCGGATCACCCGCTCGTAGCCCTTGGACACCTCGTTCACGTCCTTGGATTCGATGTTGGCGATGCCGATGAACTTCTCGGTCAGCTTGCCGCCGGCATCGAGCACCGGGAAGAACTTCTGGTTGATCTCCATGGTTTCGATCAGCGCTTCCTGCGGCACCGCCAGGAATTCGCGCTCGAAACTGCACAGCACCGGTGCCGGCCATTCCACCAGGTTGACCACCTGCTGCAGGTTGTCCTCGGTGATCCGCGCCTGGCCACCGGCCGCGGCCGCGGCAGCGTTGACCTGCTCGACGATGCGCGCACGGCGCACGTCGGCATCCACCAGCACGAAGGCGGCCTGCAGCGAACTGATGTAGTCCTCCGGCGAGGACAGCCACACGGTCTTGTCGTGCATGAAACGATGGCCGCGGCTCATGCGGTCGGCCTTCAGGCCCAGCACCTCGGCCTCGATGATCTCGGTACCGTGCAGCAGCACCAGCCAATGCACCGGACGCGCGAAGCCATAGGCATGGCTGCCCCAGCGCATCGGCTTGGGGATCGGCATGGCCGCGATGGCCTCGCGCAGGATCTCCGGCAGCAGCGCGGCAGTGCGCGCGCCCGGGGTGGTGGAACGGTGCACGAAGCGTTCGCCCTTGGCGTCGCTGGTGCGCTCCAGCGCGCTCCAGTCGATCCCGGCCTTGGCCGCGAAGCCCTGCAGGGCCTTGGTCGGCTGACCCTCGGCGTCCAGCGCGATGTTCAGGTACGGGCCCAGCACTTCGCTGTGCTGTTCGGGCTGTTCAACGGCCACGCCGGGCAGCAGCACGGCCAGGCGGCGCGGGGTCGACAACGGCTTGGCATCGCCGCGTTCGATGGCCACGCCACGCTTGGCCAGGCCATCGACCACGCCATCAAAGAAAGCCTGGGCCAGGCCCGGCAGCGCCTTCACCGGCAATTCTTCGGTGCCCAGTTCAATCAGCAGCGGCAGCATCGTGCTCATGCCTGCACCTCCTTGGCGGCGACGGCTTCGAGGCGCTTGGCCTCGTACAGCTTGGCCACCGCCTGGGCCAGCGCGCGCACGCGCAGGATGTAGCGCTGGCGCTCGGTCACGCTGATCGCACGGCGCGCATCCAGCAGGTTGAACGCATGGCTGGCCTTGCACACCTGCTCGTAGGCCGGCAGCGGCAGGCCCACATCGACCAGCGTCTGCGCTTCTTTTTCGCAGGCATCGAAGCGGTGGAACATTTCCTCCACGTCGGCGTATTCGAAGTTGTAGGTGCTCTGCTCGATCTCGTTCTGCAGGTACACATCGCCGTAGGTGACCGGGGTGCCATCCGGACCGTAGGTCCAGATCAGGTCATAGACGTTGTCGCAGTTCTGCAGGTACATGCACAGGCGCTCCAGACCGTAGGTGATCTCGCCGAGCACCGGCTTGCACTCCAGGCCGCCGGCCTGCTGGAAATAGGTGAACTGGGTGACTTCCATCCCGTTCAACCACACTTCCCAGCCCAGGCCCCAGGCGCCCAGCGTCGGCGACTCCCAGTTGTCCTCGACAAAGCGCAGGTCGTGCACCAGCGGGTCGATGCCCAGCGCCTTGAGCGAATCCAGGTACATTTGCTGGATGTTGTCCGGGCTGGGCTTCATCGCCACCTGGTACTGGTAATACCGCTGCAGGCGGTTCGGGTTTTCGCCATAGCGGCCGTCGGTGGGACGGCGCGAGGGCTGCACGTACGCGGCATTCCAGCTTTCCGGACCGATCGAGCGCAGGAACGTGGCCGGGTGGAAGGTGCCCGCACCGACCTCCAGGTCCAGCGGCTGGATCAGCACGCAGCCCTGCTGCGCCCAATACTGGTTGAGGGTCTGGATCAGGCCCTGGAAAGTGATGGCAACGTTCGTGGTGACGGACATGCGGCGGATTCTTGCCTGCAGGAGGGGTGCGCTAGTATAGCCAGCGACCGCGTTGCCGCCTTCCGGACGGCCCACCCCATTACTGCGCGCCTGGCGCGCTTCGAGGACTTTGGCGGATGGATCAGCGCCCACCGGTACCTTTCGCCCCTGCCACAGGCCCGGGGCCGGCCGCGCCAGTGCCGTTGCCGCCGGGTCGGCTCGGCTTCGACCAGGTGGCCGCCGCGCTGGTGGCCGATGGCCTGGTGGCCGAGGTCGACCTGGAGCGCATCCGGTTCTCGGCCCAGGGCGCGCGCAATGCCAGCGAGGTCCATCCGCTGGTGCTGCTGGCCAACCTGAAACTGGCCGCCGCCGGTGGCGGTGAACTCGGACTGGAACGGCTGACCGAATGGCTGGCCACCCGCACCGGCAGCCGCTACCTGCGCATCGACCCGACCCGGGTGGACGTGGCCTCGGTGACCGCCGTGGTCTCCCATGCCTACGCACGCCGCCACCGCTTCCTGCCGCTGGCGGTGGACGCCGAGCGCCTACTGGTGGCCACCAGCGAGCCGCTGGTGCAGGAATGGCTGCGCGACCTGCAGCACCTGACCCGGCGCCGCATCGAGCTGGCGATGGTCAACCCGCTCGACCTGCACCGTTACACCATGGAGTTCTTCGGGGTCACCCGCTCGGTGCGCGGCGCACGCGGCGACGTGCGCGGCGAAACCAACGGCACCCTGCCCAGCTTCGAACAGCTGGTGGAACTGGGCCGCGCCGGCGACGTCAACGCCGACGACCAGCACATCGTGCACATCGTCGACTGGCTGCTGCAGTACGCCTACGAACAACGCGCCTCGGACATCCACCTGGAGCCGCGCCGCGACATGGGCCGCATGCGCTTCCGCATCGACGGGGTGCTGCACAAGGTGTTCGAAGTACCGCCGGCGGTGATGACCGCCGTGGTCAGCCGCATCAAGGTGCTCGGGCGCATGGACCTGGCCGAGCGTCGGCGCCCGCAGGACGGTCGCATCAAGACCCGCTCGCCGGGCGGCCGCGAGGTCGAAATGCGCCTGTCCACCATGCCCACCGCGTTCGGCGAGAAGTGCGTGATGCGCATCTTCGACCCGGATGCGGCCTTCAAGAGCATCGACCAGCTCGGCTTCAGCCCGCAGGAAGCGGCCGGCTGGACCGCCCTGGTCGAGCGCCCGCACGGCATCGTGCTGGTCACCGGCCCCACCGGCTCGGGCAAGACCACCACCCTGTATTCCACGCTCAAGCGGCTGGCGCACCCCGGACGTGAACGTGTGCACGGTGGAAGACCCGATCGAGATGATCGCGCCGGAATTCAACCAGATGCAGGTGCAGACCAACATCGACCTGGATTTCGCCAGCGGCGTGCGCACCCTGCTGCGGCAGGACCCGGACATCATCATGATCGGCGAAATCCGCGACCTGGAAACGGCACAGATGGCGGTGCAGGCTTCGCTCACCGGGCACCTGGTGCTGTCCACCCTGCATACCAACGACGCGCCCTCGGCGATCACCCGCCTGCTCGATCTGGGCGTGCCGCACTACCTGCTGGCCTCCACCCTCAACGGCATCCTGGCCCAGCGCCTGGTGCGTACCCTGTGCCCCAACTGCAAGGTGCCGCGCCCGCTCAGTGCCGCCCAATGGGCGGTGCTGGCTGATGCCGATGAAGCATTACCTGAGTCACCCACGCCATATGCACCGGCCGGTTGCATCGACTGCCGGCGCACCGGTTACCTGGGTCGGGTGGGGCTGTATGAGTTGCTGCCATTGGGTTCGCGCCTGCGCAGCCTGATCCGCGCGGACATGGATCTGGCCGCGTTCAACCGTGCCGCGCGTGCTGAAGGGGTGCGAACCCTGCGCCGCGCGGGACTTGAAAAGGTGGCCGCAGGGCTGACTACAATCGAGGAAGTCCTGTCAGTGCTGCCGCCCCCGGATGAATTCCGCCCCGTTCCTGATTCTTGAAACCGGCCAACCCGTCGCCTCGCTGCGTCGTTACGGGCGTTTTCCGCATTGGATCCGCGTGGCGGCCGGGCTGGACGCCGACGAAACGGTGGTGGTGGATGTCGAACACGGCGGCGCCCTGCCCGACCACCGCCACTTCGCCGGGGTGATCGTCACCGGCTCGGCCGCCTACGTCACCGACCGCGCCGACTGGAGCGAGCGCAGCGCACAGTGGCTGCGCGGCGTGGTCCACGACGACCGCCCGGTGTTTGGCATCTGCTACGGCCACCAGCTGCTGGCGCACGCCCTGGGCGGCGAGGTGGCCTACAACCCGGCCGGCCGCGAGTCCGGCACCATCGAGCTGGCCCTGGACCCGTCGGCCAGCAGCGATCCGCTGTTCGCCGGGCTGCCCGAGCGCTTCCCGGCCCACGCCACCCACATGCAGACGGTGCTGCGCGCACCGGAGGGCGCGTCGATCCTGGCGCGCTCGGCGCAGGACAACTGCCACGCCTTCCGTTTCGGCCGCCAGGCCTGGGGCGTGCAGTTCCACCCGGAGTTCGCCACCCACCACATGCGCGGCTACGTGCGCGCCCGCGCCGAATGCATCCGCAGCCACGGTGGCTGCGCCCGCAGCGTGGCGCGCGGGGTCAGCGCGGCGCCGTTGGCGCGGCAGCTGCTGCGCCGTTTCGTGCGCCAGGCCCGCAACGCCTGAGCCGCGTCCCGGGCACTGCGACGCAGCGTCCCGGCATTGCTGCCCGGCCTTCAGGTGGCGCGTCCGGAAAACAGGGATAATCGAACGGATTCGGGGCGGTTGCGCCCCTTCCCCCTGCTTCCGGAATGGTATGAGCGAGATTCGCAAGCTGCCCGCCTCGGCCGGCGCCCAATGGCTGCTGGACGCGTTTTCCCTGTATGCCCGCGCACCGATGCAACTGGCCGTGATCGGCGTGGTGTGGATGCTGACCACCTCGCTGATCCTGCTGCTGGCCCAGCTGCTGCCGGGTTGGCTGGGGCTGATGGTGCAGCTGCTGTCACTGGCGGTGGGCCCGCTGATGTTCGGCGGCATGCTGTGGGCCGTCAGCGAGATCGACCAGGGCCGTCCCGGCCTGCCGACCCACCTGCTGCAGCCCATCCGCGACCGTCGCGTCACCCACCTGCTGGTGCCGCTGGCGATCCAGCTGATCGCCATCATCGCGCTGGGCACGCTGCTGTTTGCGTTGATCGGCAGCGAAGGCTTCAGTGCCTTCAACGACCTGCTGCACCGTGCGCAGGAACTGCAGCAGTCCGGCAAGCAGCTCAGCAACGAAGAGACCCTGGCGCTGATGGCCAACGTGCCGGTCAAGCGCATCATGCTGTGGATCCTCATTGCCTTCGCCACCTTCGTGGCGCTGAGCATGGCCATGTTCGCGCAGCCGGCGCTGGTGGTGTTCGACCGTCAGAGCGGCATGCACGCGCTGCGCATGAGCCTGCAGGGCTGCATCGAGAACTTCCCGGCCATGGCCGTGTTCATGGTGCTGGGCCTGATCGCGGCGATGTGCATCTACTTCCTGGTGTTCGTGCTGATGCAGGTGGCCCTGCTGCTCGGCGGCATGGGAGCGGCCGCGTTCGTCATGCAGCTGTCGATGACCACCGTGATCATGCCGCTGTACGTCGGCGCGGTGTACGCCGCCTGGAAGCAGATGTTCGCGCACCGCGGTCGCACCCCGCCGCCGGTACCCGGCGGCCCCGGCAACGTGTTCGCCGCCTGATCGACCACAAAAAACCCCGGCATCTGCCGGGGTTTTTGTTCACGACGCCCGCCACCGATCACCCCGCCGGCTTCACCACCGACGACGGCACCAACCACCGCGCCGCGTGAATGCCCAGCTCGTACAGCACGCACATCGGGATCGCCAGCAGCAGCTGCGACACCACGTCAGGCGGCGTCAGCACCGCGGCCACCACGAAGATGCCCACCACCGCATAGCCGCGGCTTTCCTTGAACTGCTGCGGCGACACCCAGCCCAGCAGCACCAGGATCACCATCGCCACCGGCAGCTCGAAGCTGGTGCCGAAGGCGAAGAAGATCGCCAGCACGAAATCCAGGTAGGCGTTCGCATCCGGGGTGATCGCAATCACTTCGGGGCGGAAGGTGGTCAGGAAGTGGAAGACCGCCGGCAACACCAGGAAGTAGGCGAACGCGCACCCCAGGTAAAACAGCAGCACCGAAGACGCCAGCAGCGGCACCGCCAAGCGCTTTTCGCGCGCATACAGGCCGGGCGCCACGAACGACCACAGCTGGTACAGCAGCCACGGCACGGCCACGAACAGGGCCACGAAGAAGGTCAGCTTCAACGGCGCGAAGAAGGCGCCGGCCGGGTTGGTCGCAATCATCGTCTGCCCGTTGGGCAGCTGCGAGATCAGCGGCTCGGCCAGCCACGTATAGATCTTGCGCGAGAACGGCAGCAGCACCAGCAGCACCGCGAGCAGGCCAACGATCGCGCGCACCAGGCGCGCACGCAGCTCGATCAGGTGTTCCACCAGCGAGCTTTCCGGGTACTCGTGTTCACTCATCGCGGTGCCTGCTCGTCGCGCGGCAGCGGCGCGTCCTGTGCGGTGTCGGGGTGAGGCGCGCCGACCGGCGCCGTTTCGACAGGCGCCGCCACGCGGGGCGCGGTGCCATCGATGCCGGGCGGTGCCATCGCATCACGCACCGGCTCGGCCACGTCGACGGCATCGGCCGCCACCACGTGCTGGGCCACGCTCGCCGGGGAGCCGGGCGCGGGGCCGGTCATCACCGGTTCGTCAGCGGTGGCGGCCACGTCGTCGCCGTGTCGGGCCACGTCCTGGCGCATCTGCTCGGCTTCGCGGCGCACCGCTTCACCACTGGCGCGCAGCTGCGCCTCGGTGTCCTGCACGGAGGCCTGCACGTCGCGGAACTGCCGCTTGATTTCATCGGCGTGCAGTTCGCGCTCCAGTTCCTGCTTCACCGAATCCCATTGGGTCCGCGCACGGCGCACCCACAGCCCGGCAAAGCGCGCGGCCTTGGGCAGGCGCTCGGGACCGAGCACGACCAAAGCCACGACCGCGATGACCAGCAGTTCACTGAAACCGATATCGAACACGCCCGCCGGTCCCGATCAGCGCGGGTCGCGATCGTGCTCGGTCTGCGACGTCGTCGTCGAGTCCTGCGGGCGCGAGGCGTCGTTGAGCTGCGCCTTCGGCTTGTCCTCGTCGTGCATGCCCTTCTTGAATTCCTTGACGGCGCTGCCAAGGTCCTTGGCGCCGCTGGTCAACTTCTTGGTGCCGAACACCAGCAGAACGATGACCAGCACGACCAACCAATGCCAGATGCTGAAACTGCCCATGAGCCGCTCGCGTTACGTAGTGATCAGACGGTTGAGCATAGCGCACCGGGTGTTAGCCGGCGCGCGTGACGAAAGTCAGTTGCCGTCCAGCGATTCCGTGCGTACTTCACCTTCGCCAACGGCCTGGAAGCCCTGCTGCGGCGCGGGCTGGGCCGGGGCCGGCTGCAGCGGAGCGGTAGTGGCACCGGACGCCGGTGCCTGTTCAGCCACCGGCGCGGCGACCGGGGCCGCCTGGCGCGCAGCCGGGGCCGGGGCGCTGCCAGCGGTGCCACGCTTTTCGCGGGCGGTGTAGGTGGCTTCTTCCAGACGGTCGCGGAAGGCCACCACGTCGATCGACGGCGGCTCGCCCATACGGCCCTCGAACACCATCCGCGGCGTGGTGTTGCTGCCGTAGGCGTCCAGGTTGGCGGCATCGTCGATCTGCAGCACCGCGCCGTCCAGCGCGACGCCGGCAAACAGGCCGCGGGCACGCGACCACGACCAGATCTCGGCCTTCAGCTGGCCATCGGTGGCCGCCGCCGCGTTGCGCCCTACCGGGCCGGCTGCCACGCCGGCATCGGCGCCGAGGGTGAACTTGCCGTTGACGAGGTTGTCCAGGCTGCGGTCGTTGCGGAACACCAGCACCACGTCCGAGGACTGCACGCCGGCCTGGAAGCCGATGCTGCCGCCGGTGAGCTTCACGAACACCGGGTTGGACCAGCTGCCATCGGCATTCTTCACCGACATCAGGCCATGGCCCCGACGCCCGCCGATCACCAGACCGGCCTTGATCGTGTCGGGAATGACGACAATCGCGCGGCCTTCGTCCAGCAGCTTGTCGGGGATGCCCTGTTCGGGGATGTTCTGGATTTCATTGAGCACACGCACCGCATTGCGGGCGCGCTGGTCTTCCTGTGGTCCGGCCATCGCCTGGGTGGACAGCAACAGGCTGGCGGAGATCAGCAGTACAAGGCTGAGGCGGCGCATGGGTGGGCTCCAGAAGTCGATCACACAAGATAGCGGTAGGTAGGACCATTGGTCGATACGCTTTCCGACGTTAGAAGCCCTGCGATGAATCCGCAATGAGTGATGCCGTCTATTGATATGCCCAACGCATCACAACGATGGGTGGAATCCATCCCGCCAATCGCGCAGACCTGCGAGAATGGGCCCATGCTCGACGCACCCGACACCGCCGTGCTGGCGGTCAATCTAGGCACGCCCGAGACGCCAACCGCCCCGGCGGTGCGTCGCTACCTGGCTGAATTCCTCAGCGATCCGCGCGTGGTCGCGATCCCGCCGATTCTGTGGAAACCCTTGCTGTACGGGCTTATCCTGCCCCTGCGCAGCGGTCGCTCGGCGGCCAAGTACGCCCAGGTGTGGCTGCCCGACGGCTCCCCGCTGATGGTCTACACGCGCCAGTTGGCGCAGGCGATGCAGGCGTTGATGCCCAACGTGCGGGTGCGCCACGCGATGCGCTACGGCGCCCCGGCACTCACCGCCGAGCTGGACCGGCTGGCTGCCGAGGGCATGCGCCGGATCGTGGTGCTGCCGCTGTATCCGCAGTATTCCACCACCACCACCGCCTCCATTGAAGACCAGGTGCGCGCGTGGCAGCCGCGCCACCCTGCCGTCACCGTCACCCTGGTGCGCGATTACGCGGTGGACCCGGACTGGGTGGCGGCCGTGGCCGGCAGCATCCAGCAGGCCTGGCAGCAGCACGGTCGCGGCGAAAAGCTGGTGTTCTCTTTCCACGGCATCCCGCAACGCCTGGCCGACGCCGGCGATCCATACCCGCAGCGCTGCGAGGCCAGCGCCCGCGCCATCGCCGATGCGCTGGGGCTGCCCGACGACGCCTGGCAGCTGACGTACCAGTCCCGTTTCGGCCGCGAGAAGTGGCTGCAGCCCTATGCCGAACCCACGATGTGGGCCATGGCCGAAAGCGGCGTGCGCCGCATCGACGTGGTCTGCCCCGGGTTCGCCACCGACTGCCTGGAAACCCTGGAGGAAGTGGCACTGGGCTTCACCGAAACCCTCGCCGCGCGCGGCGCGCAGATGCGCTACATTCCCTGCCTCAATGCGGCGCCCGAACACGCCCTGGCGTTGTCGCGGCTGAGCATCGCCGCACTCGCATGACCTTGCAGCCCTTCACGCTGGAGGTGCAGGGCGTGCACGCCGCGGGACTGCGCGCGCCACAGCGCGAGGGCAGGCGGGTGCTGGCCCTGCACGGCTGGCTCGACAACGCGGCCAGCTTCGTGCCGCTGGCTGCCCAACTGCCGGCACTGGATCTGGTGGCCCTGGACCTGCCCGGCCACGGCCACAGCGCGCACCTGCCGCCGGGAACCCAATACAACACGCCCGGCGCGATCTGCCATGTGCTGGACGTCGCCGATGCGCTGGGCTGGGACCGTTTCACCCTGCTCGGCCATTCGATGGGCGCCGGCATCGCCAGCCTCACCGCCGCCGCCGCGCCGGAGCGGGTCGAGCGCCTGGTGGCGATCGAAGCGCTCGGTGGCCTGCGCGGTCCCGAAGATGAAACCGCGCAGCGTCTGCGCGACCACGTGCGCGCCGCCCGTGCGCTGCCGGGCAGGAACTTGCGGGTGTTTGCCGACCTGGCCGCGCCGATCCGCGCACGGATGATGGCCAACCAGCTCAGCGAGCCCTGCGCGCGGCTGCTGGTGGAGCGCGGGGTGAAAGCGGTCGAGGGCGGCTACAGCTGGTGCAGCGACCCGCGCCTGATGCTGCCCACCGCGTTGCGCCTCAGCGAAGCGCAGATCGACAACCTGCTGGCGGCCATTGAATGCCCCACCCAGGTGATCTACGCCACCCCCGCGCAGTCGTACTACCCCGAACCCCTGCGCAGCCAGCGCATCGGCCTGCTGCGCGATGGCCGGCTGTCCGTGTTTCCCGGCACCCATCACCTGCACATGGAGCATCCGCAGGTGGTTGCCGAGGTGATCACCGCCTTCCTCGCCGGCTGACAGCGCCGCCATGGGTCGCATGGTCCGCGGCGTGCCGCCGCCAGCACCTGCAGGCGGCCCTGCGGCATCCTGACGCACTCAACTTCCGCGCTGCCCGGCCGATACCCGTTAGGCAGCCCGGCACGTTCGGCCTGTGTCGCCGCTTGCTCCGCCGTCGCGAAGCCGCGCATCACTCCAAGGCTTCAGGGAAGGTCGTCGCAATGCCGTGTTGGCCGTGCCATCGCCCACAGGACCGGGCCATGCCGGCGGTGTTCCGCACCGTCGATGCGTCGCTATCAACCGCGCGCGGCATGCGGGCCTCTTCCCTCCTCGTCTTCCCCGCAGCGCCCACCGCATCGACGGTGACCGGCGCGCCATTGGCCTGTCCGCTTCCGCGCGCGACCGGCCGTCCCTGCTTCTGAATCCCGGAGTCCCCATGTCTGCCCTTCCGCTTGTTGCGCCGCGCCCACCCGACCCTTCCCGCGCGCCCCGTCCGCCCGCCCTGTTGCAGCGCCTGGACGGCACCGTCGCGGTGGCCGCTGCGCTGCTGCTGGCCGCTGGCTCCGGTACGGCGCTGTGGCAGCGGCAGTGGGGGGTGTCGTTGACCATTCTCGTGGCCGCTGTGCTGCTGGCGGTGCTGGCGCTGCGTACCCGCCGGCAGACCCAGCGCTGGCAGCGCGATCTGCAGCAGGCCGACGCCGCCGCGCGTGCCCTGGCCGAGCAGCAACAGCGGGCTGCCACCGTGCATACCGAGGACGCGCAGATCCACCGTGCACTGGATGTCTCGCGTACCGCGATGATGATCGCCGACAACGACCACGTGATCCGCTACGTGAACCGGTCGGTGGTGACGCTGTTGCGCAACCAGCAGGCCAGCCTGCGTGAGGCGTTCCCCGACTTCGACGTCGACACGCTGGTGGGCAGCAGCATCCACCGCTTCCACGTGAACCCCGATCGCATCCGCGCCATCCTCAACACGCTGCAGCAGGTGCACCACGGCCGTGTGCGGATCGGCCCGGTGCATTTCGCCCAGGTGGTGACGCCGGTGTTCGACGACCACGGCGAGCGTCTCGGCTTTGCCGTGGAGTGGCACGACCGCACCGCGGAACTGCAGCTGGAAACCGCCGTGGCCGACATCGTCGCGGCGGCCGCCAAGGGCGACCTGGACCGGCGCCTGCCGTCGGCCGAGGGCACGGCCAGCTTCCTCGACGGCCTCACCGGCGGCATCAACCAGTTGCTGCAGAGCGTGGGCGGCACCGTGGGCGAAGTGCGCCGTGTGCTGGCGGCGTTGGCCCGCGGTGACCTGGACCAGCGCATGCACGGCCAGTTCGAGGGCGCGTTCGCCGCCATGCAACGCGATGCCAATGCCACCGCCGAACAGCTCACCGCCATGGTGCAGCGTATCCAGCAGTGCACCGGCGCGATCGCGCAGGCCGCCGGCGAGATCGCCAGCGGCAACAGTGACCTGTCCGAGCGCACCGAGCGCCAGGCCGCGCACCTGGAAGAAACCGCCGCCTCGATGGAGGAGCTGACCTCCACCGTCCGCCAGAACGCCGAGCATGCGCGCCAGGCCAGCACGCTGGCCCAGGGCGCACAGGACGTTGCCGGCCGCGGCAGCGCGGTGGTTGGCCAGGTGGTCACCACGATGGAGGCCATCCAGACCGCGTCGCGGCGGATCGGCGACATCACCCGCGTCATCGACGGGATCGCGTTCCAGACCAATATCCTGGCGTTGAACGCGGCGGTGGAGGCAGCACGTGCAGGCGAGCAGGGCCGCGGATTCGCAGTGGTGGCCAGCGAAGTGCGCACCCTGGCGCAGCGCTCGGCCGAGGCGGCCAAGGAGATCAAGAGCCTGATCGATGCCTCCGTGGAGCAGGTGGCCGACGGCGCGCACCTGGCACAGGATGCCGGCAAGACCATGGCCGAGATCGTCGGCAGTGTGGCAGCGGTCAGCGGCATCATGGCCGAGATCTCGTCGGCATCGCAGGAACAGGCCAGCGGCATCGATCAGGTCAACCAGACGGTCGTGCAGATGGACGATGCCACCCAGCAGAACGCGGCATTGGTCGAAGAGGCCAGCGCCGCGGCACGCCTGTTGGAAGAACAGGCCGCCGAACTGAGCGAAGCGGTTGCGGTGTTCCGGCATGGACATACCACGCAGACAGCAGCGCCGGTACGGCGTGCAGTTGCCGCCGTGGCCTGAGCAGCTCATCCCGGTTGGCCCGCGCATGGCGCGGGCAGCAGGTGACACAACAAAACGGCGCCCGTGAGGGCGCCGTTTTTGTTTGGCTGTGACCCTGGGGGTAGAGCCGACCGTTGGTCGGCTGCCCTGTGACACCGTCGGGGGTAGAGCCGACCGTTGGTCGGCTCCACGGGTATTAAGGGCTCCACGCATGCCTTCCGGTGAGAGCCGCACGCCTTCGGAAGGGCCGAGCGCTGCTCGGCAGGGGACATTCCACGTACACCGCAACGCCATTGCCACGTGCAGCCGACCAACGGTCGGCTCTACCGGTAGGGCCGAGCGCTGCTCGGCAGGGGTATTCCACGTATATCGCAATGCCACTACGACGTGCAGCCGACCAACGGTCAGCTCTACCAGTAGGGCAGAGCGTTGCTCGGCAGGGGTATTCCACGTACACCGCAACGCCATTGCGACGTGCAGCCGACCAACGGTCGGCTCTACGCCGCGGGGTGCGGGGTGCGCGCATGGCGCGCGCCCGGAAACGCACAAAGAAAAAACCCCGTTGCGTGAGCAACGGGGTTTTTGGGTATAAACCCTGGCGATGACCTACTCTCGCATGGCTTGAGCCACACTACCATCGGCGCAGCTGCGTTTCACTTCCGAGTTCGGGATGGGATCGGGTGGTTCCACAGCGCTAATTTCACCAGGGAGGCTTTTGGAGTGTCGCCGCAGAGCGTGTCTTTGCAGGGAGCGGGCACGGGTGTGCCGGCTTTACAAAGAGACGCGCCTGAGCGCCTGCCTCTCGTTTGGTCTTGTGACGTAGCGTGCACTTGGGATCTATCGACATGTCATGTCGGCCAAGGCAACTTGAGGTTATATGGTCAAGCCACACGGATCATTAGTATCAGTTAGCTCAATACATTGCTGTACTTACACACCTGACCTATCAACCACATAGTCTATATGGTTCCTTCAGGGGGCTTGTGCCCCGGGAGATCTCATCTTGAGGCGCGCTTCCCGCTTAGATGCTTTCAGCGGTTATCGCTTCCGAACATAGCTACCCGGCAATGCCACTGGCGTGACAACCGGAACACCAGAGGTTCGTCCACTCCGGTCCTCTCGTACTAGGAGCAGCCCCTCTCAAATCTCCAACGCCCATGGCAGATAGGGACCGAACTGTCTCACGACGTTCTGAACCCAGCTCGCGTACCACTTTAAATGGCGAACAGCCATACCCTTGGGACCGACTACAGCCCCAGGATGTGATGAGCCGACATCGAGGTGCCAAACACCGCCGTCGATATGAACTCTTGGGCGGTATCAGCCTGTTATCCCCGGAGTACCTTTTATCCGTTGAGCGATGGCCCTTCCATACAGAACCACCGGATCACTAAGTCCTAGTTTCCTACCTGCTTGATCCGTCGATCTTGCAGTCAAGCACGCTTATGCCTTTGCACACAGTGCGCGATGTCCGACCGCGCTGAGCGTACCTTCGAGCTCCTCCGTTACTCTTTAGGAGGAGACCGCCCCAGTCAAACTACCCACCATACACGGTCCCCGATCCAGATTATGGACCCAGGTTAGAACGTCAAGCACGACAGGGTGGTATTTCAAGGATGGCTCCACTGCAGCTAGCGCCACAGTTTCATAGCCTCCCACCTATCCTACACAGACGAACTCAACGTTCAGTGTAAAGCTATAGTAAAGGTTCACGGGGTCTTTCCGTCTTGCCACGGGAACGCTGCATCTTCACAGCGATTTCAATTTCACTGAGTCTCGGGTGGAGACAGCGCCGCTGTCGTTACGCCATTCGTGCAGGTCGGAACTTACCCGACAAGGAATTTCGCTACCTTAGGACCGTTATAGTTACGGCCGCCGTTTACTGGGGCTTCGATCAAGAGCTTCGCCTTGCGGCTGACCCCATCAATTAACCTTCCAGCACCGGGCAGGCGTCACACCCTATACGTCCACTTTCGTGTTTGCAGAGTGCTGTGTTTTTGATAAACAGTCGCAGCGGCCTGGTTTCTGCGGCCCTCTTCAGCTATAGCTCGCATGAGCCACCAAAAAGGGCGCACCTTCTCCCGAAGTTACGGTGCCATGTTGCCTAGTTCCTTCACCCGAGTTCTCTCAAGCGCCTGAGAATTCTCATCCTACCCACCTGTGTCGGTTTACGGTACGGTCTGCGTAAGCTGAAGCTTAGGAGCTTTTCCTGGAAGCGTGGTATCAGTGACTTCGCCTTAAAGGCTCGTCTCGGTGCTCGGTCTTGAAGAATCCCGGATTTGCCAAAGATTCAAACCTACCTCCTTTCCCCCGGACAACCAACGCCGGGTACACCTAACCTTCTCCGTCCCTCCATCGCACTTACGCGAGGTGCAGGAATATTAACCTGCTTCCCATCGACTACGACTTTCGTCCTCGCCTTAGGGGCCGACTCACCCTGCGCCGATTAACGTTGCGCAAGGAAACCTTGGGCTTTCGGCGTGCGGGTTTTTCACCCGCATTATCGTTACTCATGTCAGCATTCGCACTTCCGATACCTCCAGCAGACTTCTCAATCCACCTTCAACGGCTTACGGAACGCTCCTCTACCGCGTACATATAAATATGCACACCCCAAGCTTCGGTTCACTGCTTAGCCCCGTTAAATCTTCCCCGCAGACCGACTCGACCAGTGAGCTATTACGCTTTCTTTAAAGGGTGGCTGCTTCTAAGCCAACCTCCTGGCTGTCTGTGCCTTTCCACATGGTTTTCCACTTAGCAGTGAATTTGGGACCTTAGCTGTGGGTCTGGGTTGTTTCCCTTTTCACGACGGACGTTAGCACCCGCCGTGTGTCTCCCATACAGTCCGTCTCGGTATTCGGAGTTTGCAATGGTTTGGTAAGTCGCGATGACCCCCTAGCCATAACAGTGCTCTACCCCCGAGAGGATACATATGAGGCGCTACCTAAATAGCTTTCGAGGAGAACCAGCTATCTCCGGGTTCGATTAGCTTTTCACTCCTAATCACAGCTCATCCCCGTCTTTTGCAACAGACGTGGGTTCGGGCCTCCAGTACCTGTTACGGCACCTTCACCCTGGCCATGACTAGATCACCCGGTTTCGGGTCTACTGCCCGCGACTATGCGCCCTTATCAGACTCGGTTTCCCTTCGCCTCCCCTATACGGTTAAGCTTGCCACGAACAGTAAGTCGCTGACCCATTATACAAAAGGTACGCAGTCACTCTTTCGAGCTCCTACTGCTTGTACGCACACGGTTTCAGGATCTATTTCACTCCCCTCTCCGGGGTTCTTTTCGCCTTTCCCTCACGGTACTGGTTCACTATCGGTCGGTCAGTAGTATTTAGCCTTGGAGGATGGTCCCCCCATGTTCAGACAGGGTTTCACGTGCCCCGCCCTACTCGTCTTCACTGGAGTGGCCCTTTTAAATACAGGGCTATCACCTTCTATGGCCAGCCGTTCCAGGCTGTTTTTCTAGAACCATTCCAGCTTAAGGGCTAGTCCCCGTTCGCTCGTCGCTACTCAGGGAATCTCGGTTGATTTCTTTTCCTCTGGTTACTTAGATATTTCAGTTCACCAGGTTCGCTTCCAGCAGCTATGTATTCACTGCAGGATACCCGCAAGCGGGTGGGTTTCCCCATTCGGACATTACCGGATCAAAGCTTGTTGCCAGCTCCCCGATACTTTTCGCAGGCTGCCACGTCCTTCATCGCCTCTGACCGCCAAGGCATCCACCGTGTGCGCTTATTCGCTTGACCATATAACCGCAAGTTGCCTTGGGTTACATATATGACCTGGGGGTACAAAGCCCAGATACGAAATATAACGACTCAATTAATAAGAAGACATTTAAGTCTTCCGCCTTAGCCTCACGACACGTCAAGATAGAATCTCAAACGCTCGCTACGTCACAAGTTTTAAAAGAACACGTACCGGCCACAATGCCGATGCGTAATAAATTCTTTGTATGCGCTAGTCATTCAGAGTGGTGGGTCTGGGTAGACTCGAACTACCGACCTCACCCTTATCAGGGGTGCGCTCTAACCACCTGAGCTACAGACCCAATGTCCGTTTAGCTCATTGCCGAACACACCGATAAACGTGTGACGTGTGGTGGAGCCTGTCGGGATCGAACCGACGACCCCCTGCTTGCAAAGCAGGTGCTCTCCCAGCTGAGCTAAGGCCCCATATACGGGACTATCCACGTCGGCCAGGCCGACGTGAAACTCTGAATGCAGGTTACTTGTGAAGACGCCCGACAGGACGATGCTGTCTTTGCTCAAAAGGAGGTGATCCAGCCGCACCTTCCGATACGGCTACCTTGTTACGACTTCACCCCAGTCATCGGCCACACCGTGGCAAGCGCCCTCCCGAAGGTTAAGCTACCTGCTTCTGGTGCAACAAACTCCCATGGTGTGACGGGCGGTGTGTACAAGGCCCGGGAACGTATTCACCGCAGCAATGCTGATCTGCGATTACTAGCGATTCCGACTTCATGGAGTCGAGTTGCAGACTCCAATCCGGACTGAGATAGGGTTTCTGGGATTGGCTTGCCCTCGCGGGTTTGCAGCCCTCTGTCCCTACCATTGTAGTACGTGTGTAGCCCTGGTCGTAAGGGCCATGATGACTTGACGTCATCCCCACCTTCCTCCGGTTTGTCACCGGCGGTCTCCTTAGAGTTCCCACCATTACGTGCTGGCAACTAAGGACAAGGGTTGCGCTCGTTGCGGGACTTAACCCAACATCTCACGACACGAGCTGACGACAGCCATGCAGCACCTGTGTTCGAGTTCCCGAAGGCACCAATCCATCTCTGGAAAGTTCTCGACATGTCAAGACCAGGTAAGGTTCTTCGCGTTGCATCGAATTAAACCACATACTCCACCGCTTGTGCGGGCCCCCGTCAATTCCTTTGAGTTTCAGTCTTGCGACCGTACTCCCCAGGCGGCGAACTTAACGCGTTAGCTTCGATACTGCGTGCCAAATTGCACCCAACATCCAGTTCGCATCGTTTAGGGCGTGGACTACCAGGGTATCTAATCCTGTTTGCTCCCCACGCTTTCGTGCCTCAGTGTCAGTGTTGGTCCAGGTAGCTGCCTTCGCCATGGATGTTCCTCCCGATCTCTACGCATTTCACTGCTACACCGGGAATTCCACTACCCTCTACCACACTCTAGTCGCCCAGTATCCACTGCAATTCCCAGGTTGAGCCCAGGGCTTTCACAACAGACTTAAACAACCACCTACGCACGCTTTACGCCCAGTAATTCCGAGTAACGCTTGCACCCTTCGTATTACCGCGGCTGCTGGCACGAAGTTAGCCGGTGCTTATTCTTTGGGTACCGTCAGAACAACCGAGTATTAATCGACTGCTTTTCTTTCCCAACAAAAGGGCTTTACAACCCGAAGGCCTTCTTCACCCACGCGGTATGGCTGGATCAGGCTTGCGCCCATTGTCCAATATTCCCCACTGCTGCCTCCCGTAGGAGTCTGGACCGTGTCTCAGTTCCAGTGTGGCTGATCATCCTCTCAGACCAGCTACGGATCGTCGCCTTGGTGGGCCTTTACCCCGCCAACTAGCTAATCCGACATCGGCTCATCTATCCGCGCAAGGCCCGAAGGTCCCCTGCTTTCACCCGAAGGTCGTATGCGGTATTAGCGTAAGTTTCCCTACGTTATCCCCCACGAAAAGGTAGATTCCGATGTATTCCTCACCCGTCCGCCACTCGCCACCCATAAGAGCAAGCTCTTACTGTGCTGCCGTTCGACTTGCATGTGTTAGGCCTACCGCCAGCGTTCACTCTGAGCCAGGATCAAACTCTTCACTTAAAAACGCATAGTCCGAAGACTAAAAATTTAAAGCTGCAGATGCTTGACCGCTGGCAACGTTTCGCTTGCTTTAAAACAATTGATATGTTGCTTGATCAAACGTCTGCAAGATGGACATACATCCTTCCTGCAGGCGCCTTCACAAGATACCTGCGCATACTGTCAAAGAACTTTGGAATCGGCCTCAGCGCCTTCTTCCGTTTGCCCCGACGTTTCCGTCGTTGCGAGCCGCCCATTGTAGACCGGCTTATCTACTTCGTCAACACCTTTTTTCAAGGCCGTTTCACCGAAGCGAAACGTTGTTGCCGATGCCGCTTCGTCGTTTGCCTCGAGAGGCTTTCGTCGTTGCGAGCCGCCTATTATGTCAGGCTTTTCGAATCTGTCAACAACTTGTTTGATGAACTTGACGTTCTTCTTGAAGTTGTCGGTGTAAGTCCATGAAAAATCATGTGCTTACATAAAAAGGAAAACCCCGTTGCGTGAGCAACGGGGTTTTCGGGGTATAAACCCTGGCGATGACCTACTCTCGCATGGCTTGAGCCACACTACCATCGGCGCAGCTGCGTTTCACTTCCGAGTTCGGGATGGGATCGGGTGGTTCCACAGCGCTAATTTCACCAGGGAGGCTTTTGGAGTGTCGCCGCAGAGCGTGTCTTTGCAGGGAGCGGGCACGGGTGTGCCGGCTTTACAAAGAGACGCGCCTGAGCGCCTGCCTCTCGTTTGGTCTTGTGACGTAGCGTGCACTTGGGATCTATCGACATGTCATGTCGGCCAAGGCAACTTGAGGTTATATGGTCAAGCCACACGGATCATTAGTATCAGTTAGCTCAATACATTGCTGTACTTACACACCTGACCTATCAACCACATAGTCTATATGGTTCCTTCAGGGGGCTTGTGCCCCGGGAGATCTCATCTTGAGGCGCGCTTCCCGCTTAGATGCTTTCAGCGGTTATCGCTTCCGAACATAGCTACCCGGCAATGCCACTGGCGTGACAACCGGAACACCAGAGGTTCGTCCACTCCGGTCCTCTCGTACTAGGAGCAGCCCCTCTCAAATCTCCAACGCCCATGGCAGATAGGGACCGAACTGTCTCACGACGTTCTGAACCCAGCTCGCGTACCACTTTAAATGGCGAACAGCCATACCCTTGGGACCGACTACAGCCCCAGGATGTGATGAGCCGACATCGAGGTGCCAAACACCGCCGTCGATATGAACTCTTGGGCGGTATCAGCCTGTTATCCCCGGAGTACCTTTTATCCGTTGAGCGATGGCCCTTCCATACAGAACCACCGGATCACTAAGTCCTAGTTTCCTACCTGCTTGATCCGTCGATCTTGCAGTCAAGCACGCTTATGCCTTTGCACACAGTGCGCGATGTCCGACCGCGCTGAGCGTACCTTCGAGCTCCTCCGTTACTCTTTAGGAGGAGACCGCCCCAGTCAAACTACCCACCATACACGGTCCCCGATCCAGATTATGGACCCAGGTTAGAACGTCAAGCACGACAGGGTGGTATTTCAAGGATGGCTCCACTGCAGCTAGCGCCACAGTTTCATAGCCTCCCACCTATCCTACACAGACGAACTCAACGTTCAGTGTAAAGCTATAGTAAAGGTTCACGGGGTCTTTCCGTCTTGCCACGGGAACGCTGCATCTTCACAGCGATTTCAATTTCACTGAGTCTCGGGTGGAGACAGCGCCGCTGTCGTTACGCCATTCGTGCAGGTCGGAACTTACCCGACAAGGAATTTCGCTACCTTAGGACCGTTATAGTTACGGCCGCCGTTTACTGGGGCTTCGATCAAGAGCTTCGCCTTGCGGCTGACCCCATCAATTAACCTTCCAGCACCGGGCAGGCGTCACACCCTATACGTCCACTTTCGTGTTTGCAGAGTGCTGTGTTTTTGATAAACAGTCGCAGCGGCCTGGTTTCTGCGGCCCTCTTCAGCTATAGCTCGCATGAGCCACCAAAAAGGGCGCACCTTCTCCCGAAGTTACGGTGCCATGTTGCCTAGTTCCTTCACCCGAGTTCTCTCAAGCGCCTGAGAATTCTCATCCTACCCACCTGTGTCGGTTTACGGTACGGTCTGCGTAAGCTGAAGCTTAGGAGCTTTTCCTGGAAGCGTGGTATCAGTGACTTCGCCTTAAAGGCTCGTCTCGGTGCTCGGTCTTGAAGAATCCCGGATTTGCCAAAGATTCAAACCTACCTCCTTTCCCCCGGACAACCAACGCCGGGTACACCTAACCTTCTCCGTCCCTCCATCGCACTTACGCGAGGTGCAGGAATATTAACCTGCTTCCCATCGACTACGACTTTCGTCCTCGCCTTAGGGGCCGACTCACCCTGCGCCGATTAACGTTGCGCAAGGAAACCTTGGGCTTTCGGCGTGCGGGTTTTTCACCCGCATTATCGTTACTCATGTCAGCATTCGCACTTCCGATACCTCCAGCAGACTTCTCAATCCACCTTCAACGGCTTACGGAACGCTCCTCTACCGCGTACATATAAATATGCACACCCCAAGCTTCGGTTCACTGCTTAGCCCCGTTAAATCTTCCCCGCAGACCGACTCGACCAGTGAGCTATTACGCTTTCTTTAAAGGGTGGCTGCTTCTAAGCCAACCTCCTGGCTGTCTGTGCCTTTCCACATGGTTTTCCACTTAGCAGTGAATTTGGGACCTTAGCTGTGGGTCTGGGTTGTTTCCCTTTTCACGACGGACGTTAGCACCCGCCGTGTGTCTCCCATACAGTCCGTCTCGGTATTCGGAGTTTGCAATGGTTTGGTAAGTCGCGATGACCCCCTAGCCATAACAGTGCTCTACCCCCGAGAGGATACATATGAGGCGCTACCTAAATAGCTTTCGAGGAGAACCAGCTATCTCCGGGTTCGATTAGCTTTTCACTCCTAATCACAGCTCATCCCCGTCTTTTGCAACAGACGTGGGTTCGGGCCTCCAGTACCTGTTACGGCACCTTCACCCTGGCCATGACTAGATCACCCGGTTTCGGGTCTACTGCCCGCGACTATGCGCCCTTATCAGACTCGGTTTCCCTTCGCCTCCCCTATACGGTTAAGCTTGCCACGAACAGTAAGTCGCTGACCCATTATACAAAAGGTACGCAGTCACTCTTTCGAGCTCCTACTGCTTGTACGCACACGGTTTCAGGATCTATTTCACTCCCCTCTCCGGGGTTCTTTTCGCCTTTCCCTCACGGTACTGGTTCACTATCGGTCGGTCAGTAGTATTTAGCCTTGGAGGATGGTCCCCCCATGTTCAGACAGGGTTTCACGTGCCCCGCCCTACTCGTCTTCACTGGAGTGGCCCTTTTAAATACAGGGCTATCACCTTCTA